>OZ253942.1:0-4350871 GCA_965267195.1 Pseudomonadales bacterium | reverse complement strand
TGACCGTCAGCGTATCGCCCTCGGGATCCGTGTCACCCGTCACCGCGTTGTCGACGACACCATTCGCCTGGTTAACACTCAGCGTGCCATCGGCGGCAACACTGCCGCTATCGGCAACCGCCGTCGGCGCATCGTTCGCGCCATTGATCGTGATCGTCACCGAAGCCGTGTCGGTATTACCCGCGGCATCCGTCACCGTATAACTAAAGCTGTCCGTCGCCGTCGTGCCCGTGGCCAACGTATCAAACGCGCCATTCGGATCGTAGTCGTAACTACCATTACTATTCAGCGTTAACAGCGCACCACTGCCCAGCGTGATCTGATTGCCGACCGACGCACCGACACCATTCACCTCGCTGACCGTCAGCGTATCGCCCTCGGGATCCGTGTCACCCGTCACCGCGTTGTCGACGACACCATTCGCCTGGTTAACACTCAGCGTGCCATCGGCGGCAACACTGCCGCTATCGGCAACCGCCGTCGGCGCATCGTTCGCGCCATTGATCGTGATCGTCACCGAAGCCGTGTCGGTATTACCCGCGGCATCCGTCACCGTATAACTAAAGCTGTCCGTCGCCGTCGTGCCCGTGGCCAACGTATCAAACGCGCCATTCGGATCGTAGTCGTAACTACCATTACTATTCAGCGTTAACAGCGCACCACTGCCCAGCGTGATCTGATTGCCGACCGACGCACCGACACCATTCACCTCGCTGACCGTCAGCGTATCGCCCTCGGGATCCGTGTCACCCGTCACCGCGTTGTCGACGACACCATTCGCCTGGTTAACACTCAGCGTGCCATCGGCGGCAACACTGCCGCTATCGGCAACCGCCGTCGGCGCATCGTTCGCGCCATTGATCGTGATCGTCACCGAAGCCGTGTCGGTATTACCCGCGGCATCCGTCACCGTATAACTAAAGCTGTCCGTCGCCGTCGTGCCCGTGGCCAACGTATCAAACGCGCCATTCGGATCGTAGTCGTAACTACCATTACTATTCAGCGTTAACAGCGCACCACTGCCCAGCGTGATCTGATTGCCGACCGACGCACCGACACCATTCACCTCGCTGACCGTCAGCGTATCGCCCTCGGGATCCGTGTCACCCGTCACCGCGTTGTCGACGACACCATTCGCCTGGTTAACACTCAGCGTGCCATCGGCGGCAACACTGCCGCTATCGGCAACCGCCGTCGGCGCATCGTTCGCGCCATTGATCGTGATCGTCACCGAAGCCGTGTCGGTATTACCCGCGGCATCCGTCACCGTATAACTAAAGCTGTCCGTCGCCGTCGTGCCCGTGGCCAACGTATCAAACGCGCCATTCGGATCGTAGTCGTAACTACCATTACTATTCAGCGTTAACAGCGCACCACTGCCCAGCGTGATCTGATTGCCGACCGACGCACCGACACCATTCACCTCGCTGACCGTCAGCGTATCGCCCTCGGGATCCGTGTCACCCGTCACCGCGTTGTCGACGACACCATTCGCCTGGTTAACACTCAGCGTGCCATCGGCGGCAACACTGCCGCTATCGGCAACCGCCGTCGGCGCATCGTTAATCTGAAAGCTTCTAGTATCCGTTCCGGTACCAACATTACCTGCTAAATCGGAAGAGGAAACGGAAGCTTGCAAAGTTGAATCAGCATCAGAGACGAAGAAAGAACCTGAAACATCGATGCTAAAGGAGGTGCCGTCGGTCGTTGTTCCCGTGAACGTCGAAGTTGTCGTTCCATCGAAAAGAGTCAGCGTAATTGTGTCGCCAACATTCACATCACCCGCAACCGAACCTGTAACAGTGACCGTCGCTGCCTGTTCCGATTCACTCAAGACATCATCGACCGCAATAGGATCAATAGTGATCGTTGGTACCGGATCCAGTGTGTCCACGTTGATATCTAGAGAATCTCCTTCACCGGGTGCAAGACCTGCGGCATCGTCATAAACATCATCAGCGACTGAGATAGTTGTAGTGCCTTCAAAGTCAGCTTGGGGCGTATAGGTAACCGTCCAAGTAATGTTGTCCGTGGTTGTTAAGGTGCCTAGCGAGCCATTCGTAATAGAGATGTCGCTACCATCGAAGTCAGACACCGCTTCAGAGAAGGTAAACGTCAATGTTGTTGTCTCGCCGCTTGCAAGATCAGGCGTACCAGACGAAATAACCAACGAGGGTCTATTAAGTACGGAAACAACTGACGAGTTAGGTAAATCGACAGAAGGTGCGTTCGTTTGATTTTCGTTCGCACCGGTGTTGTCACCACTGTCCGTGATGCTGACGATAGATATCGTACGATCAGCTTCAGTTGGATTATCTGTATCAGTGTTCACATACTCGAGGTCATCAATGAGCGTTTGGATCGTCGAAGGATCTGAACCAGTCGTTGTCAGGGTCACTGTCGCGGTAGTCCCTGAGAGAGATACGCTATAACCGATGGAGTTAGCAGTAGTCGTACCGCTATTGGTGTCGTTCAGCGTGATCGCTTCACCATCGATTAATAGAGCTTCTGCATCGCCTGCCACAGTACCATCAGTGACGTTAGTCACAGTGATAACCATCTGTTCAATCGTCTGACCGCCTTCAATCGCATCGACCGTCACGGTGCTAAAGAGGTCAACGCCTGTGCCATCTTCGATAAAGGTCACTGTCGCTTCTGTGGCGCTTACAGTTGGCGCGTCGTCTACAGGGTTTACATCAATCGTGACACTCGGCAGTCCAGTCGTTGTTTCGTTCTCATCAGAGGGACCAACACCAACCCCTGAATCGACGATGCTGGTAAACGACAGCACTCGATTCGCATCCGTAGGATCTTCAGAGCTGTTCTCATAGCTCATATTTCCAACGAGTGTTTCGATCTCAGTTGAAGTGGCACCTGTAGTTGTCAAAACGACTGTCGCAGTCGCGGTCATTGTGCCGGTTAACGAGACGGTATAGGTGTAGCCAAGCGTTGTTGTTCCAGTGTTGCCGTTAGTCAACTGAATCGCTGTTCCATCAACGGTCACGATCTCTGCTTCACCGAGAGTGTCCCCATCGGTGATGTTCGTTACCGTAAATGTCAGCGAATCGACGCTTTGTGAATCTTCAATCGTGTCCGCTGAAACGCTGCCAAAGATTGTCGTTGCGCTGGCATTTTCTGTGTAGGTAACCGTAGACGTCCCGGTGTAAACCAGAGTCGGTGCGTCATCGATACCAGTCGTCGTGATAACAAGTGTTGCCGTTGAAGTGTTTCCAAGGCCATCCTGGATCGTGTAGGTAAATGACTCCGTCGCCGTCTCACCGGATGCAAGGTCCTGCAAGGCATCTGCGTTCGTGGGATCGTAATAATAGCGACCATCATCAAAAATTCTGAAGGTCGCACCAAGGTCGGTCGTAAAATTCGTCGTACTCGTCGTACTGATAGGTACCGGGGAAGAGTCACCGTCGATTACATTTGTGACGGTCATTCCCTGAGTATCCAGCGCGATAGTGTTGTAAGCCTCAGTGACTTCAGACGCGTCGAGCGCAGACTCATAGAAATTGAAGATTGCGATTTCACCGGCAAAATCATCGATGCCTGTCACCGGAGCGCCTGTATTTAGACGTCCGAGACCAGCATCATCGCCACCAGCCCAATCCAAACCCGCATATGCCTGGACATCTTCTTCTACGCCATTGACAGACAACCGAAGCTCACCGCTCTCAAAGTCTACGACTACAAGCACCTGAAGGAAGTCTGTTATGTCACCTGCAACCAACGTGTGGGTCGCCGTGGCCGTCACACCAGAATCAGCGACATCGACCGTCAGCACATCATTCGCAAGATGGATTGCAATTCCATCTGTACCACCGCCGGTTTCAAAGATCATTTCATTGCCAACTAGATCAGATGGCTTGATCCAGAACTCAAAACTCACACTGTTGTTTGATGGAGATGTGGGTAAAGTATCCAACGACTCCATAACGCCGCCGTTTACCTGAGTGGTACCACCAGGGAACGAATAAGAAGACGTGATACCTGGAAGGCTGGAACCCGCATCCGCAACAAACGTCGTTCCGGTGAGCGTCCAGTCAAACAACGCAATGCTGTTCTCGTTTTCCCAGGTAGCATTTAGGCCATCGTCACTACCGGCATTGAATGAAAGTGTGATGCCTGCAGGCCCTGCATTGGCATCGTTACCCAAGACGCCGGTGGCAACTGTATTGTTGTCGGTGATCGTGTCTTCATCTGCCGAAGCAGCATCATCGAAAGCCGCTATGTCGTTTTGAATCGTGACCGTCGCAACATTGGAAACGCTCGTCCCAGTGCCGCCATCATCAATCACAAACGTCACACTCGTCGAGAAATCAACCGTGCCAGTGTTTTCGTAAGTGATTTGCTGCAACAGTGCAGAAACTGCTGCTGGCGTAGCACTAGTGTTGAAGTCGACGACAAGGTCAGTACCGTTTGTACCGACAGAAGAAACATCACCGATTTTTGTGCCTTCGTAGAAGACTTCAGTACCGGTCAGTCGAATCTCACCGACGCCATCACCAACCGAGTTAATAGAAAGCTGGTCACTGGCGGTACCTGCGCCGGTATAACTAATGGTGAGCGAACCGCCATCAAAATTCGCATTGTCATCGCTGACCGAAGCTGCCGCCCCGCTATCGATGACTTGTGGTCCTGAGGTCAGCCCATAACCCAGCGAGTCGCCATCAAGATCACTGATAACCGGGGCGTCATTAATCGGATTGAGATTGATCGTAACTGTGGCGGTTACCGTTGACGTGTTACCCGCCTTGTCTCGAATCCGATAGGTGAATGTATCCGTCGCCGTTTCATCACCATTGTGTGTGTAGTCGACGCTTCCGTCGGCATTTATTGAGTCAATGGTTCCATGAGATGGGCCCGACACTATCTCAATTGAAGACAGAAGAACGCCTGCACCTACATCGGTGTCAGGACCAGGGGCACCAGCCGTCACCAAGTCCAGGTTCGCTGATGCACCTTCATCAATCGTAAAGACGTCATCTACCGGAACAGGCGGTGTGTTATCCGTATTGATCACGCTGACCGTTGCCGTCGCAACCTGGGATAGATCGTCACCATCACTGACCTGGATATCGAAACTTCGATCTCCAAGACTCGGCACACCGGCTGCATTGCCGTAAGTCACGTCGTCGATTACCGCAGCAACTTCAGCAATGGTCATAAAACCGCCACCGTTCTTCTGTACGGTGAGTACTCCTGAAGAATAGGTAATGTCGTAGTTAGTGGCCCCGATCGTCACTACCTGGGTGGACACGTCAGACGCAAGATTGAAAACAGTGCCGCCGATGGTCAGCGTCTCATCATCACCATCTAATACCCCTGAAGGCGTTATGGTCAGCGATTGGAGTGTTGTATCGTTGACATCCGATAGCGAGAAGTCGCTGTCTGCCAAATCAGCTGAAGTATCTACCCCGATTTCAAACGGTGTGAAGTAATCAAGACCAATCGCACCGGAGCTATCATCACCATCAAGATCAAGAATCGGTGAATCATTCGTACCATTGATGGTGATCGTGATCGTCGCAGTGTCAGTATTCGAGTCTGAGTCTGTAACCGTGTAGGTAAACGTATCAGTCAGTGTCTGACCAATTTGTAGATCAATAACACTCTGGTTACCGGAATCCAGGTTGTAGACAAAACTGCCATCCGCTGCCCAATCGAGTGAACCATAGGTACCCGTGACATCATTGGCTTCGTTAGTCTCAGCATCGACCTGAGTCACGGTTAACCCTGGCGCGGGCTGCGTAACAACGTTGTAGTTTTCCTGAATGTCGCCAGTCGTCAGCACGCCTTCATAGAACCTGAAGAGCGCAATATCGCCATCGTAGCTACCAAACGGTCCGGCACCCTGAATAGAGCTTGTTCCGTTTTCCTGACCAAGACCGGAATTATTTCCACCCGCCCAATCGACCAGCCCGGCGAGTGATGCAGTATCGACCGGCGTGGTATTACCGTTAATGTAAAGCTCAAGATTACCCGCGAAATCGACGACGACGACAACCTGGATAAAGTCACCCGTGAGCCCAGTGAGGTCGGCGGATACTGTCGGGCCTGCACTGTTATCAAAAACAGATGCGGTCAGGATGTTGTCTTCTAAATAGATGGAGAATCCATCACCCGAGCCACCGGTCTCGAAGATCACTTCGTCCCCAGTCAGGTCACTGGGCTTAATCCAAAGCTCGAACGTCGCACTGGCGTCTGTTGGATTTCCCGCAATTTGCCCGAAATCTTCCGTGGTACCGCCACCGGTGCCATTGAATGTGTATGACTCGGTGATGCCTGGATACGCTGTCACAGGACTCGTGTTGTGAGTCACACCGGTCATCGTCCAATCAAGCGTTGCGTTGCCCTGTTCGTTCAGCCAGGTCGCATCTCCACCACCACCAGTTGACGCATCGAAGACCAGACTGGCACCGGGCGTTTCAATATTCGAATCATTGCTGAGAATGCCAGGCGTAGTAATCGCAATAGATGAGTCGTCTGAATCGATCGCGTAGTTGTCATCAGCTGCAATGACATCGTTACCCACGGTGATATCCAGTGAGGCAACATTACTGGATGCACCAGCATCATCGACCAATGTGAAGTCGACGGTTCGAGACCCGGTATCAGCAGCTGCGTAATCAAACGTAATGTTGTTAAGTAGCGCACCAATCGCCGTTGAGTCGGCACTACTATTAAAGGTAACGACCAGATCCGATCCGGTAGCGCCACCGGTAAAGGTACCGATAACGACACCACCATAGGTAACGTCCGAGCCGGATACACCTATCTGACCGGCGCCGGTTCCTACATTTTGGATACCAAGCGTGTCATCGGTAGTTGACCCCGCCGATAGACTCACCGTCAGTGTGGCTGGCGCACCATTAAAGTTCTCCTCCGGATCCGCTACCAGCGCAACGCTTGCGCTATCAATGGTGACGGTGCCACTACCAATAATGTAAGTGGTGTCTCTGCCATTAAGATCGATAATCGATGGCGCATCGTTCGACGCATTCACAGTTATGGAGGAAGTTACAGCAGCGCTATCCGCCGTGCCGTCGTTCGCTGTGATTGTCAGCGTTCGCGTAGAAGTCTCGTTCGGCGTGTCGGAATCATTTCGATATGTGATGGCAGCAAGGACGGCTTCCGCGTCCACAGAACTCAAACCACTAACACCGTCGTCGTCTGTGATCGTGAATGTTTGCGTGGCACCGTTATAGATAATGTCGACGTCGACACCACCAACGGTGACATCACCAAACGCCTGGTTGGAACCATCAAGCGTAAAATCAGCACCACCAAATGTCAGAATTTCGTTTGCACCATCTGCGATACCACCGGCTTGAATCGTAAGGACGACAGCATCGCCATTCGGTTCGGTCAGACTCACATCGCTATCGGTGATATTGATTGCAGCACCATCTTCAGTGAATGAAGTGACAAAGTTGGGCGCCGCTCCATCTGAGTTGTTGTCATCCAAGCTAAGGATTGGAGATGCGTTGACCGATATCGTGCTAACGACCGGTGTACTTGTTTGAGTCGTAGTGTCAGTCGCCGCAATCGAGAAGGTGCGATCTGGCGACACCGTTGGCGCACCAGAATTATTGTCGTAGGTGATGTCCTGAAGAATCGCCTGAACTTCTGCGGTTGTCAGATTGCCACCGCCATCGGCAACGATGGTAAAGACACCTCCAGAATAGGTGACGTCAACCGTGACACCACCGACCGTAATGTTTTGGCCCGTCACCAGATCATCACCACCGAGGTCAATCACAGTGCCGTTAAAAATAAGCTCTTCGCTTGTACCGTCTTGGATGCCACCTGGTGTAATCGTAACGGACGTGACATCACTACCTTCTGGATCTGTGACAGACGCATCGCTATCCACAATGGATACCGGTGTACCTGCGCCCTGATCAAAGACCCCCTGATAGCCACCCGCACCTACGCCAGAAGAATCATTGCCATCTAGATCAATAATCGGCGCATCGTCGGAGGTCTGAACGTCAACGGAAGCGGTTACCGTCGGGCTTGTGCCACCGTCTCCGTCTTCGACAACAAAATCAATGTCGCGTATTCCTGCCGTCGGATCGGATCCCGCAATATTTTCATAGGTGATCGCTTGGATCAGTTCGGCAACAATCGCAGGCGTCGCATTTTCATTAAAGGAAATGTAACCGCCGGTTGTTGAATCAAAAGTACCAAAGGTGTCACCGATGGTTGTGCCGTTGTACTGCAGTAAGCCGCTAGGCAGAACTTCGAAAAGACCTGATTCATCAATGCCAAATCTATCTTCGGCGGGAACGTTACCTGTGGTCGGGGTAATGATCAGCCGACCACCGTCAAAGTCGGTGCTATCGTCAGTAATTCCCGCAGCGGTTCCCTGATCGATGGACTGGGCACCAGCTCCTTCGTTGTAAGTTAGAGAATCACCGTTCAGGTTATCAATCGTTGGATCATCATTACTCGTAGGCGTGCTTCGGGTAATGGTGACGGAGTCTGAACCTTGCTCTGCTGGCCCGCCTGTATTGCCGCCATCGCTAACCGTTACCGTCAGCGTGTCATTGAGTGTTGAGGTAGAAGTTGTGGTGTAGCCAATCGTGCCTGTGCTGTCGCCTCGAAGCAGGCTGTCGATTTCTTGAATGGTGCCGGAGATCTGAACAGAAGGACCGCTACTAGCGCCAACAATCGTGACACCCGAGCTTCCAGCAGCAACCGTTATGTTTCCGTCTGTCACCGTTAAGGTCGCAGTCGCCGTGCCAGTCGGACCAAAGTCCACGTCATCTACCGTGAAGCCAGCACCATCAATGGTCAGCGTCATGGTGCTCGTATAGTTCAACGATAGCGCTGGCGGCGTCACCACGGGTGCATCGTTAACGTCATCTACTGTGACGGTCGATGTGACCGTTCCAACTGTAAAGGTGCCATTCGTACCCGTATTGTTGTCAGAGCCACTATCAACAATCTCTGTGATAACAAAGTCGCGACCACCGGCGGTCGGCTCATCCGCATTGTTGTTTTGATAGGTAAGCCCGTTGATCAGGGATTCCGCATCGGTGGTTGAGGCACCAGGCATCGTCACCGTTACCGTCGCCGTTCCACCAGACTCCGACACCGAATAGGTGTATCCATTGCCCGACGTTGTCCCACTCGTGCCATTAACCAGGGACACTTGGCTGCCGTCGATCGTGACGACCTCAAAACTACCGTCAACCAAACCCGACACCGTAAACTCGACGGACTCAATGGTTTGGCTGGCTTCTACAGCAGTAACAGTAGCGCCGCTGAAAACGCTAACTGGGCCAGAGACGCCTTCCGTGAACGTGGGGTCATCATCGGTCAACGCCGTGATGTCCGGAACGTCATTTGTATCCGTAATCGTCGTAGTGACGGTGTTCTCGGTTGTTGAAATGTTTGAGCTGTTCGCCCCGCTCAAATCAACTGAGTAGTCTTCATCAGACGCATCCGCATTCGTCAGAATGCCGATGGACAAAATCAAACTGGGTGCAGAGGGGTTATTCGACGGCGCCGTATACGTCAGCGTATTGGTCGCAGCGTTATAGGAGTAGTCCGTGCCTGAAACCGCAGTCTGCATTGCGGTATCAAAATCCGCGTAGTCCGCAGAATCCGTATCAATATCCGTGAGAGAAACAACAACAGATACAGATTCGCCAGAAAGAAGAAGCTCAGTACCAATCAACGCAATGGTGTAATCCGCATTGTTGCTTTCAGCGACGTTGGTGGTACCTGTAATCGACCATTCGGGAGCGCTAAGCACTCGTAGCTCATTAATCGTTTGATCGTTGACGTTGTTAACCCCGTCGCTCGAGGTAACACCAACGTTATAGGTACCGAAGGGCAGCGTTTGCACACCCGTGAGATCCAGAGTCCAGTTGTCACCGGTGTTCGTTAACTCCGGATCACTCAATGTGTATGTAATGCCATTAACCGTGACCGACAAATCTGTGCCGTTCGTGCTGTCCCAGGTGCCTGTGATGATCGGTTGTTGACTAGAAGTGACCTGGTCATTGACGGTGGGAGTGCCAAATACATCAATCGTCGTGGTTGCGACCGGGCTCAACGTGTCGCCATTGTCGATCTGCATTTCAACGATGCGATCAGTGCCGTCAATGATGGCGTTGTTGTTAACGAACGAGATTTCCAGTAGCGCCGCCTGGTAGTCAGCGATACTGGCGACACCCGAAAGTTGAATTTGTGAAGAACCTGAACCCGTTGCCGTTATACCGGCGGGAAGATTCAGTTGATCTACTGTTAACTGATCACCGGCTTGCGGGTTTGTCAGCGTGATCGTCGCCGCATTCATCGTTACCGCGTTCGGATCGGTATCGGTGATCTCAACATCCGCATCGACAATGTTGATCTCACCGGAGCCATTCAAGTAGGTCGGTGTGTTGTAGTCATTTTCTGTAGCGCCGCTGCTATCGTCCGCATCCGCATCGAGAATCGGAAGACTGATCGTGGTCGGGCTGGTAAAGGTAACTTCTGAAAACAGGAACGAGAAGAATCGTTGACCCGGGAGCGTACCCGATGTGTGATCAACGCCAATCTCGACAACAAAACTGGTTCCTTCGACAACCTGGAAAGTCGCCGCCCACGCCTGGTCAGCATCTACGCCCTGGTTAACGACGTCATTTGCCGTATCAAGTCGGATGGTTGTTTCGCCGCCGCTATAGGTAATCGTCGGTGTTAAGACACTGCCATCAAAGGCGCTGTTATCGCCGTTGTATGCGCCAGGACCTGGCACGTTGCTGCCACCAGCAATCTGTACAGAAACAATCGGTGCGGTAACCGCGACAAACTCACCGTAGAGGTTTGCACCACCGCCACCGTCAACGTCCTGCGGCGAAAGATAAGTATCGAGCGCAACGACCGTGTCATCGGTTTCACGATAGAACGTGACCTCAAGCGTGACAGACTGGTCCACGTTGCCAACAAGATCGACGATTGGATCCCAGGAGTTGGCTGCACCATCATCAATATCCTGAAGCGTCGCACCACCGGCGACTGCGATCACTTCAACCTGAGCGTAGACCTGAGAATCAGGCGTGCCGTCACCATCGGTATCGACCAATCCATTGGCAACGTCATCAAATTGGTAGAGCGAACCAACATCACCACCGTTGTCGACAAGCGTTGTAGCACCATCGAACTGCAGTGTGATTGGATCGAATAGCAGGCCTTTGAAGCTTGATAGCTCTAGATTAGATCCGTCGATCTGGCCAACTGTGTACTCGAGATCCCAGTCACCGCCCTGCGCTGCGTCGCCGGTTAAGTCTGTCGACGCAGCAACATCGGCATCTGTATATTCAGCAATCTTCGTGACGAACTCTATGCCCGTACCGTCTTCGGCGACGTTACATCCATAAAGCAGCAGGTCCCCATCTTCAGTGAGGGATTCACCAATTTGTGTAAGCACTTCGGCGTATTGATCGACGTTCTGTGCGTTGACCGTCGTTGTGCCTAACCGGAACTCACCTTCATCACCGTGGGAAAGAATGTGGATCGAGGCGATATCGTCACGACCCTCAACGTACTCGGCCAGCTTTGCCAGCCCATCTTCATCGCCATCGATTAGCAGGATCTCTGTACCGGGCTCGAGATCAGCGAGCAGATCTTCATAACCTTCGATGCTGGTATCAACAACAACCAGAGCTGAAGGTTCGATATCCCCCAGAATGGCTGAGGTAACGTCACGGCCTTCAAGTAGATAGGGCGCGGAGGTATTTTCGGATTCGTCGGCTTTGTCGCGAACTTCGTATTGCTGTTCTTTGGCGAGCGAGGCTTGCAGCTGACTCTGCATCTCGTTCTGCTGATCCTGGTTAGTCGTTTCAGCCGCAGTCACGAGCCCCGCGGCATCCAATAGGATGCGCGGCTCTAGCGGCTGAAATCGTATCTTCTTAACCACGGGTTCCCTCTAACTGCCTATCCATGGCACGACACACAAAACCAAAATCCAGGGCTGGGAGCACTTTGCGCCCAAACATTCCTATGAGGCGGAACGGATCAACCCCGAGATTGGCAATTCTATTGGGCTCGCAGACGGTCGCTACGGGCAGTAAGTAACTAGAATGTAAGGTTTTTTTACAATGATTCAGTAGCTTAAACGCCGGCTGAGGACGAGATAAAGAAAATTGCGGACGAACGGCGTGACGCAGACTGTCAGCAAGTGACAGCTCTTGTATTTCCCACATTGTCGAAAAACCGATGAATTTCATCTCTAAATCTATCTTTTCCCACATTTCAGTCTATTTTTAGGAATATTTACTCTCAATTCCCGTATTTTTCTCATTTTGTAGACCAGTAAGTCTGCTATTCCCAATCATGAAAATGCCAACCCCGTCACAAAACTACTGTGATAGATATCTCAGCAATTAGCGGGCCAACCCATGCTCCAGGGTCGAAATCAGAGCACGGATATCCAAAGTGACAATTTGTCACTATTCAGGTACAAAACAGCGTGTATTTTTGTGCGGCTGCACAAATCGTCAATTTCTTATAAACAGGAGTAATCCATGTCCGAAGCGCAACGAAAGGACACGCCGGAACAGGCCGAGTTCCGCAAGTACTGCCAGGATTGGCTGGCAGAAAACCACCCCGGCCGCCCACCGGTGAAACTACCCCAGGGCGCCCTCGAACTGAGCGACCCAGCCGCTCTGGAATGGCTGCAGAAGTGGCAGAAATCTGCCTATGACGCCGGCCTGATTGGCTGCGACTACCCAGTCGAAGTCGGCGGAGGCGGTAAAGACAACTGCCAGGCGATCGCCAACTTCGAGATGCAGAAAGCCAAGACCCCGTACCTGCCTAACATCATCGGCATGGGGATGGCTGCTCCAACTGTTTTCTTCCACGCCCAGGACGAAGTAAAAGCCGAACTACTGCCTAAGCTTCTGTCTGGCGAACATATCTGGTGTCAGGGCTTCTCTGAGCCAGGCGCGGGTTCTGACCTGGCAAACGCGCAAACCTTTGCAGAGCGTGATGGCGACAATTGGATCATCAACGGTCACAAAGTTTGGACGTCACTCGCGCACTTCGCGGAGTGGATGATTCTTCTTGCCCGAACCAGCAAAGATGACAAGTACAACGGCCTCAGCTACTTCGTTGTACCTATCCGAGAAAACCTCGATAAAGGTGTGACCGTTCGCCCGCTGATCAAGATGACCGGCGAAACCGGCTTCAACGAAGTGTTGTTCGACAACGTAGTTTTGAATGACCGCTACCGCCTTGATGACATCGGTGCTGGTTGGAAAGTTGCGATGACGACGCTGGCCCACGAACGTGGCGCAGGCCCAATTGTCACACCTTCTTCTGGCGGCATGTCTCTTGAAGAAGATGAAAGCGCACAGACCAACAGCGTTTACGCACTGATCGACCTAGCTAAACAGCAGGCCCGAAACGGCAAGACTGCGGCAGACGACCCACTCATTCGCGATGAGCTGATGAAGATGATGATTCGTTCAGAGTCATTCAAGCAGAACCAGCGCCGCGCCAATGTGCCCCCGTTAGTTGACCACCCAATGCGTATACCGCTGCAATTTAAATTGGTCGCAACGGAGTTCGCGCAGGACTTGCAGCAGGTTGCCTATGAAATTGAAGGTGCTGCCAGTTCGCTGTACGCCAATGATGACAATGCGCCAGCAGCTGGTCGTTGGCCACTTGCCTACATGAATTCATTTGGTGTGACCATCGCAGCGGGTGCCAACGAAGTACAACGCAACATCCTGGGCGAACGTGTCCTGGGTATGCCCAAGTCGAAGTAGGAGTAGAACATGAGTGAACAACCAAAAAACTTCGGCTTCGGCGAAGATGAAACCATGCTGCGAGACTCCGCTCAGAAGTTCTTTGCAGATAACTGCTCGCCCGACAAGATCCATTCACAGGTTGCACATGATTCAAACATACATCGCGACATCGAATGCATCTGGGACAAGAACCTCTGGCAACAGATCGTTGAGCTCGGCTGGACCGCTGTCTGCGTTCCTGAAGAAGCTGGCGGTATCGGCATGCCTCTGGTTGCAGCTGTTGCTATTGCAGAGGAAGCGGGCAAAGCTGCGTTCCCTTCACCGCTGATCAGCACCTACGCCGCAACATTCGCGTTAAAAGCCTGCGGCACTGACGCTGCAAAAGCAGCTTTGGGTGATATCGCGGGTGGCACTGCGACGACTCTGGCCATCACTAACGAGAAAGGTTCCTGGGAGTCAGCTGACACAGACGTCACCGTTGATGGTGGAAAGCTCTCTGGCAACGCCTACTTCGTGCAAGACGCCATGAAGGCCGATCGATTTATCGTGAGCGCCAAAGGTGCAAACGGTGTCGGTCTTTACCAGGTGGAAGCTTCTGCTGAAAACTTGAACATCATTGCTGACGGCATCATTGATCTGACACGTGACCAGGCCCATATCGAATTCAAAGGAACTGAGTGCGTCGAAGTTGCTGCAGAGGGTGCAGGTGATGCTGCGCTGGATGCGGCGATGCCATCGATCCTGACCATCATTTCTGCCGACATGGTCGGCGCAGGTGAATGGTTGCTGCAAACGACAACTGAATACGCCAAAACACGTATTCAGTTCGATCGCCCGCTTGGTTTCTTCCAGGCCGTTAAACACCCGCTCGTGAACGTCATGCTCGACATCGACCGAACCAAGTCGTTGGTCTATAACGCCGCGTGTTCAATCGATAGCGGCGAAGACGATACTGAGCTGAACGCCCGGATGGCAAAAGCACAGGCCAGTGAAATGGCTGTGTTCTCATCCAGTCGCGCGGTGCAGTTCCACGGCGGTATTGGATTCACCTGGGAGTGCTACGTGCACATCTTCTTCAAGCGCCAGATGCACAACCATGTGCTGTACGGTGATGCGAAGTATCACCGAGCGAAGCTCGCAGATATGGTGATAGGTAAAGCAGCCTAAACCTTAACGCTGTAACGACAAGGCCGGTTCTCAGAAGAGCACCGGCCTTTTTTATGCTAACCAGTCATCCAAAAATTCTTTCGCTTCCGCAAGACTAGCAACCACCTGATGCGCCTCATCCAGTTCGTTGGCTGAGTGCGTTGTTGTAACGGCAACAACCAAACACCCCGCAGATCGCCCCGCGGTAATACCTGAGGGCGCATCCTCTATCACCAGGCACTCGCGGGGCGAGACACCAAGCAAAGATGCGCCCATTTCATAACCTTGAGGATGGGGTTTCCCATTGGTCACCGCACTTGCATCAACTATCCACTTTGGCGAGGGCAACTCGGCCCTTATAAACCGAGATCTCACCGCTGGCTCATGACTTGAAGTGACAAGCGCCCATGATTCAGGGTGAAGACTACTTAACAGTTCCCGAGCACCTTGAATCGGCGGAAAGGGTAAATCCGGATGCTTTGCTCGCGTTTGCAGCCAAAGATATTCTTCCTCAGCATCTAGATGAGGGGCCACCTCCAGAATCGTGTCTACAGGCCGTCGCCCATGCGTTGCTGCCCATACCGGGGCAAATTCGAGTGAGTGTCCATCTGCCCACTCACGCCACACAGTTTGAAACGCGCTGTACGAATCAAGCAGTACGCCGTCGACATCGAGCAATACACCTTGTTTTCTCTTTCGATGGCTCACTGATCAAGCCCCAACAAACGCGTCGCTTCATTGTTCGATGAACAGACGGTGACCTTTTCTAAATATCCAGACAACACGGCCTTCGTTTCAACAAGTGCACCAGAGTCATAGGCGCGATTGAGCTTTATGAGCTCAAACAACGTCGGAAAAAACGTGGGGTAGTCTTCGATTCGTGCAGCGCCCAGTAATCGCAGATGTCGCTTAAACACACGAGAGTGACGAGTGAATTCGGGCACATCAAGAAGCACGATCTTGTCTGCTGAATCTAAAACGGGTTCTATCCAAGGCTGCCAGAAAATACCTTCTAACACCCAACTTGGTTGATTGATGACGTCGGATAAGAGTCGATCGCGTTTTTCATCGACCCGCTTTTTACGAGTAGACGGTTCCAACCAATAAAGATCGTCTAACTCAATGTGCGGAATCTCGAATGCATCCGAATAGCGTTTGGCGAGCGTCGTTTTACCTGAACCGGCTCCGCCAATTAAAAAGAGGTGATCAAATTTCATTGGAATCCCCTGGTGACTGATCTCCGGCGGTCATTCAACGTGGTACCTACCTCGCGAACTTTGCCTTTACCCAACCACCGCCAGAAATGGGGATCCGCACCCTCGAGTGAGGGAGTTCAAAAAAAGTATACACCCGGCAAGAGCCAAGTGCTTGTCAAAAACAAACGACTATTTTTCACCTTTCCGACGAACGGTTTCTGATAGATTGCGCCTCCTCAAAGCCCCTAAAGACGCCTATGACAGACATACCAGACGGCATTCAGCTCACCGCTTTCGATGAAACTTTCTACAAAGACCCTTATGCGGTCTACAAACGACTGAGAGAAGCAGAGCCGGTTCACAGGGACGGCGCATCGTTTTACGAAGGAGGTTCCTACTCCATTTCTGAGTTCGAAATCGTCAAGGCCTTGCTATCCGACAACCGTCTTTCTGTTGACCCAAGAACAGTCGGCTTAAGGCGCGACCCACGCGCCGACAATCCGGTCACGCTAAGAGAACCTGACATGATGAATCTGGATAACCCAGAACATCATCGATTACGCTCACTGGTACAAAAAGCCTTCACGCCCTCTTCAATCACGAACTTTGAACCAGACATCAAACGAATCGTCGCTTCCTGCTTCGACGCTATCTCAGACGATTCTTTCGATGTGGTGAAACTCATTTCAAAACCAGTACCGACGATCGTCATCGCCGGGTACATCGGCGTGAACAGTGAAGATCACGAGCAGTTCAAAGCCTGGACCGACGCATTGCTATTACAAGGCTACCCAATGCCAACAGATGAACAGTGGCGCACCATTGTTGATGCCGATACGGAGTTTAGAGAATACGTAACAAGCGTCATTCAAGAACGCAGAGACTCGCCTGAGAATGATCTCATCAGCAGGTTGCTTGTAGCGCAAGACGAAGGAAAGCTGCTATCAGACCAAGAAGTCGTCGACATGTGCCAGTTGCTTATCGGCGCGGGCAATTTCACTACAACGGATCTGATCAGTAACAGCATCTATCAGATGATCGAATCTGGAACTGATGCCACAGCAGAACAAATCGTAGAAGAGACTTTGCGCTTCGATCCACCCTCATTGAATGCGAGACGATTTGTTAAAGAAGATATCGAAGTTAGCGGCGTTAAGATTCCCAAAGGTAGCGTTGTAAACCTATTAACGGGCGCGGCCAATCACGACCCGAAGGCGATTCAAGATCCCGACACTTTTAATCCAAAGAGAGAAACTGTGACAAACCTCGCCTTTGGACGAGGCGCACACCATTGCCTGGGCGCTTCCCTGGCAAAGCTGGAAGCAACCATCGTTGTAGAGGAATTTAGAGAGCGTTATCCAAACGCGCGCATTTCAAACTCAAAACGCACGCGTCGGATGGACTTCAGAGGGTTTCAACAGCTGATTGTTGAGATCTGATTACCGGCCTTTGAAATCTGGCGCTTCTTTCTTGACGAACGCAACCGCTGCACGTTTGTGATCTTCCGTCATAAAAGTTCGCATCATGTGCATCGCTTCAAGATCGAAGACATCACTCAACGTGGCGTTCTGCGCTGCATTCAGGTTTTTCTTCATGTAGCCCAGTGCAACCGTCGGCAGGCTGGCCAGGTATTTGGCATAAGCTTTAGATTCTTCTTCGAAGGTGTCGGCACTCGCCACCTTGGTCATCATGCCCATGTCATACGCTTCCTGCCCAGTAATGACATCTGCTGTGAAATAAAGCTCACGCGCTTTCGCCGCACCAACCAACTGCGGCAGGAAGTAAGAACCGCCGTAGTCACCGGATGCACCGATCTTCGAGAAAGCTGTTGTAATTTTTGCTGTATCCAGACAGAAACGCATGTCGCACGCCAACGCCAACGAGAGACCGGCACCGGCAGCCGCACCAGGGATAATCGCTAGCGTCGGTTTCGGCATCACGTGTAATTGTTTAGAAAGCTCCATACCCTGGCGCAGACCTTGCACCCGCTGCTCCAGAGTCGGACCTTCACCGCTACTGCCGCCGCCTTCATTGCTTCCCGCATCTGAAGCAAACCCTTTGACGTCACCACCGGCACAAAAAGCACCACCGGCACCCGTCAACACCAGGCAACGAACTTCAGGATCATCGGCGGCTTTGTATACAGCTTTCCTCATGTCTTCCATCATCGGACCGCTCATCGCATTGCGCGCATCGGGGCGGTTCATGGTTAACGTCAGGACGCCATCCTCAAAGGTCTGTTCCAAATCTGCCATTGGGTTCTCCCTCACAAAAAACAACCACGATAGCCTAAAGCACCGATACCGACTACCTCGCTCAGAAACATTGAGCATCCACCATTGGTAACGTGAATCGTGACCCTGACTGGAGTAGTCTAGACCGATGGAAGGCTTACTGGTGCTGCTGGTCATGGGTCTCGTTATCGGAGCTCTCGGAGGTCTGGTGGCACTGCTTGTCTTGCCAAAACTCAGGCGAGAGAACGAAGACCTGCAGCGAGCGATCGATAACCAAAAACGACGTATCGATGCGATGCAGCGAGAGATTGATGACTTACAAAAGGGATCAATTGGGTCAACACCTGCAGTAGAGCCAGAACCCAAACCCGCGACGGCATCTAGAACCATCAGCGAACAACTCGAAACCGTTCGAGCAGAAAGCCCTCCCCAAGAAACCGAAGCGGTCATCACAGAATCTGAGCCAACCCCGGCAGATCGACTCGCAGAGAACATAAAAGAGAACTGGATGATCTGGCTTGGTGGGCTTTGTGTTGCACTGGCCGGCATCTTTCTGGTCCGTTACTCCATTGAACAAGGTTTGCTTGGACCGCGAGCGAGGATCATTGGCGGATTGTTACTGGGCGCTGGCCTGCATGGCGGCGCTGAGTTCCTCAGACGAAAAACGGGTGAACGCCATCCATCATTCGCCGCGATGGCAGGTGCAGGCAGCATCACGCTTTATGCCAGCCTGCTTGCGGCCATGAGGCTTTACGACCTCATAAATCCAGGCACTGCATTTCTCGGCATGGCCATCGTCGCTTTTGCCACCATGGCGATGTCTTACCTGCACGGCCCTGTGCTTGCAGCCTTCGGCATCCTCGGCGCATACCTTGTTCCCATCCTCGTTTCGACAGGCGGCGGTCAGATCGTCGTCGCTATGATCTATGCATTGATTGTTTCTGCCAGCGCCCTGCTTCTTTTGCGTTATGTATATAGAACCTGGCTCTGGTGGGGTTTTCTGGTTGGCGCACTTTGCTGGTGGCTCATTTCCCTGCCTGATGGAAACGCAGATGGATTCCGCACCTACTATCTTTCCTTCCTGCTCTACATGTTGTTCGCGATACCGGGCTTCGACTGGCTGCTTAAATCGCGACTTCAACTAGTTGAAGAAAGCTACAACCTGAAACAGCTTTGGGAAACGGAACCATCATCTGAACGATTCCTGATGCTGGCCTCCTTCATTATTATCGGCGCACTGGGAATATCGATTCTGTTTACCGCCAATCACAGCTCGCCATGGCATTCACTGGTGCCCATCGCGCTTGTGTTATTCGCGAGCCGGACCCGTGAATCTGTGCACTGGATGCCGTGGCTAACCTTCTTGGTTATATTGGCTGCGTTCTTTATCCCGCAGGCGACACCAACAGATCAGGGTTGGACCATCGAGCGATTGGAAGAAGGCACGGCACTGAACTTCCTTTACTTTTTATTGGCGATGTCCGTGCTGACGAGTTCAGTTTCTTTATGGTTGGGTGCACATGAGCGATTCCAGCTCATGACCAACTCGATAGCAACGATCGCACCAACCATCGCCATCGCTGTTGGCTACCTGCTCACCTCTCATCTTGTAAAGAGTTGGTATTGGGGATTGAGCACCGCTCTTCTCGCGACTTCGTACCTTGCGGTGGCAACGAGGGTTCAACAATCCGGCACATCTGCTTCGCTCATTGTTTGGCTTTTTGTTGGCGGTCATTTTGCTTTGGCACTTGCGGCAGCCATGATACTTAGCGCAGGCACGCTGACACTCGCCCTCGCAGCACAGATCATCTCCGTCGCCTGGCTGATTAAAAAGTTTAAGCTTCCTGACCTGGATTGGCTCCTCAAGCTGATCGTTGGGACTGTCGTGGTCCGACTCACGATAAACCCGTGGTTGGTTGATTACCCGCCAGAGATACACTGGCCACTTTGGACCTATGGGGGATCAACACTATGTGCTCTCGCTGGGGTTCGCCTGCTGAAAGAGTATTCAGCTATCGCAAAGTGGGCAGAGGCAGCGGCGTTACATCTGTTTGTGCTCACCTTGTGGGCAGAGCTACGTTACCAGCTACATGACGGTGTCGTATTCGCCAACGAATTCAGCATGACCGAGGCAGCGATCAACATCGCACTCTTTGGCTCACTTTCCATTGTTTACTACCGACGCAGTCTCGTCAGCGAAACCCTACGCCGCATTTACGTATTCTTTTCTCACGGGCTTGTCGCCATCGCGCTCGCGAGTTATGGCTATATCGGGCTAAGAACCCTGACGAATGATGTTTGGGTCTATGGTTCCGTTAGTAGCACACCGATTCTCAACCTGCTCTTGGCCGCCTACGGCTTACCGATTCTGTTGGGATATCTCTTCTCAAAATTTCACGATCCAACCCACAGAAAGCTGTCGCTCGGCTTTTCTGGATTGGCCGCGTTTATATTTATCAGCATACAGATTCGCCACCTCTGGCAAGGAAGCATTCGGTTTGATGAGCCGCCCACAAGTGACGCCGAGCTTTACACCTATTCTGCCGTTTGGTTGGTTCTCGCTGTGGCAGCAATCCTCGGGGGCACCTGGCGTTACGGACAAGAGGTCTATCGCGCCGGAATGATTCTGTTGGCGGTCGTGATTGCAAAGCTCTTCCTGATCGACATGTCGGATTTAGAAGGATTGCTCAGGGTGGCTTCGTTTATGGGACTCGGCATGAGTCTTCTGGGCATGTCGTTCCTTTATCAGAAACTACAACGCGATTAAGAAGCCCATACAGGTACTCACGCCAGCTGAATTACGCTGTTTTCAGCTTCACTCACGGTATCGGGAACTGTTTTAACGACCATGGTTTGCCCCCAATGCAGAAGCCCTGGTGGCTTCCAACCTAGGCGACAGCGCGATGGTCGATTCACATGACAAGCGCAAATCAACTGGCGCCAAATGCAAAATCGCTGCCAAAGTGCTTGTCTTGGATGGCGAGTTACCTCTGCTTGTGACAGCCAATCGACATAACGATGCTGCCGAGATCCTAGGTGTTGATGACTGGGTGTATGTCCACTTTCGACCCAAAGCGGACATTCAGAAGTAACCAAGTGACTAATAAATCTGGCAGTTCAGCCTTGAGACTAAGTGACCCATCTTGTTTTAAGAGATCAATTGCGTCGAGGTGCAACACACCTTTGAATTCTCCGCTCACCCTGTTGGTGTGTATCGCCAGCGCGTCCCATGACGATGACTATGGTAACTCGACTAGTGACCACCTATTTGTTATTTGAACCAACTCGCTATCAACGAACTTTAGTTTTACGTTGGAGTAGCGGTCGTTGTAGCTGTAGCTCCAATTGTCAAACTTGGAAAATTCTTCAATGCTGAGAGACCCCGGCGACTTCCATTCGGCAGATGGCATATAGTTGAAAACCCTGTCAACATGAGAGGCTAGCAACAAGCCACGGACCTCTGTTTTTGCTTCTTCTGAACTCATCCCAACTCTTAGTTTAGAAAATACGGCGTTATTCGTGGCGGTACGAACAACGAATGAAATTTGCTCATCTTTGATGGTCAGCTTCTGTTGACTAAATGGCTCTCCTTTTTCCAGAACAATTCCAACATTTGTAGTGAATAACTC
The DNA here is from genome assembly GCA_965267195.1 of Pseudomonadales bacterium. Taxonomy (GTDB): domain Bacteria; phylum Pseudomonadota; class Gammaproteobacteria; order Pseudomonadales; family Azotimanducaceae; genus UBA9659. The sequence goes on along the minus strand of OZ253942.1, from coordinate 4,328,912 downwards.
GTCGAGTTCACCAATGTTCTGCCTATCGATGATAATGGGTTCGGCAACTATCGCGATAGTGTGTGAAACATTTTCGAGCCCTTTAAGAACTTTCAATGCTTCAGCATGGTTCATGCCGATAGCAAAGCCTTCAAACTCACCAGAATTAATGACCTTCTCGCATCCGGTCAGCAAGAGGAGCAGCGCTAGAATCAAACAGTTGATGACGTATCCAAATTTTTCATTCTCCATAGTTTTGACCCCATGCACCTGGAACATCGGGCACGATACCACCCGCTTGTTCAATTATGTTCTCAGCAGCTGTATTCGAATTCGGGCCGCCCCTGGCGTTGCTGTAAGGAGCTTGCTCGTAGTTTTTCCCCATGGACTCTACCATTGCATCAAACTGGTCTTGAGTTAATCCATCGGGAACAGCAATATGATAATTTTCTCGACCAGCCTCAAAAGCTTCGCGGTCAGCTTGATACGTGGAATTGTTCGAACCCTGAGGCAAAAATCTGGATTCTGGGCTGGTGAGGGAGAACTGATAGTCAATGACCGGTTCCCTTGTGGCAGAACAAGGGTCTTCCGACCAATGCCAAATGAATGTCGCACAATGTCTGAAACTCAACAACCCTAGCCCAGAAAGCGGTCTACAAGTCAGCGTTACCTCAAGTCCAAAAATATCGACATACCGTGCTGGATTCTGGTAGCCGTATCCAAAAGTATTCATTCCTCCTGCTAACCCAATCGGATCAGTTTGGACGTATCGACCAAGGCTAGGGTCATAGTCTCTGAAGTAGTTATAGTGCAGCCCTGATTCTTCGTCAAAGTACTGGCCCGGGAACCGAATCGGCATCTCAATGTCGTTGACAACGATTTCTGCCTCACCAAATGGCGCATACTGCGCTCGCCATCTAACGTTCCGGTTTGCATCAGTTACTACCTGCGGCGTGCCTAGATGATCGTTATGCACATAGTACAACGCTTGCGTTTCTATCGGCGGCACCCAGACCAATTGCACCGCATCGGCGATCACATAACCATTTGCCTGGTCACTCAGACGAATCTGGCTGTCTGGTCCGAGTATGTAGTTACCAAGATAGTTCCAGCTACCGCCAGAGACTTGCTGGTTTACGACCACGTCTGACTCACCGCTCTCGTGTTGAATCTTGTAGGTGGCATCACTCGCGCGATTTGGGTGTGCGCTCCATCTTGCATAGACTTCGTACTCACCCGCCTGACCGTGCCCGGTATGCCAGATCACCTGGTTTGGCGGCGCTGTGGTCGAGATCATCTGGATCGCATCCGCGATGACATAGCCATCAGCGACGTCGGTTAGCGATACAGTAACCGTTTCTCCTGCAGCAAGGTTTACGACGCCCAGAACATTCCACTCACCACCCGATTGACGCTGATTCATCACAACCGTTTGTGAACCTGCAGAAGTCGTGATGGTGTAAGTCGCATTGGAAGCCCGGTTTGGATGCGCTGTCCAGTTAGCAGCCAATTGATACTCATCGGTGTCGGCCGCCGTAAAGGTCCAGGTTGCCGTGTTGGGTGCGGCATTCGGCGGAAGCACCAGGATGCCATCGGCAATGACGTAGCCATCAGCGTCATTGCTTAAAGAGATGGTGTCACCGGCAGTAAGGTTGAATGCACCCAGGAGTTGGTAGCTACCGCCATTGACGCGTTGATCGACGACCACGCTTGTCGTCTGTCCACCTGCCGTCACTTCGAAGGTGGCGTTGGAGGCCCGGTTCGCATGCGCGGTCCAATGAGCATAGATCTCGTAGACACCAGACTGCGCCACTGGCAGCTGCCAGGTGATGACATTCTCTCCGGATCCTGCAGCCGAATGGCTGTAGTTGTTTTGGGTGTAACCCGAAACCGAGGTTGATGTATTCCAGGTGCCCGTCGTTGCGCCATCCAGATTGTCGAGTTCGATACCCTCAGGCGATACCCCATTGGCGAAGTGATGCTGATAATCTAGACCTTCATATCCGCTAATCGCCGTCGATTGCGGCCAGACGCCTGTGGTGGTGAACCCTGGATCGCCATTGTCGATCACCACACCGCCCGTCAACGGGCCGTTCGCAGCATGCACCAGATAGTTCTGGCCGTAGTAGCCGGTCACCGCCGTTGAGGTGTTCCATTGACCGATAACTTCGGTACTAAGGTCCTCTGAATCGAGCGTAATCGTTGTGTTCTCGGGTTCTGTCACCTCAGCAGTCGCGATGACACCCACAAGCTGGTTCTCAAGATAGATGTACTCACGGATCGGGTCACCCGACGAGGTCGTCTCTGCAATCAACTGACCGGCTGTGTCGTAGTGGAAGTGCTGAGTAGATCCATCAGCCGCCAGTGTCTTCTGAACCCGCTGACCGAGGGCATTGTGGTCGTACTCCGCCACGAGGTTACCCTCGACCATCAAGGCATCGAGCCGGTTATTCACGTCGTACTGATAGCCAACTCCCTCGCTTGGTGATGTGCGAGTGTCGATCTGCCCATTGGCATTGTGGGCAAAGCTGGTGATGCCGCTGACACTGCTATCAGTCGACATGATTTGATTGCTATCGAGGTCGTAGTCGTAGGTAACCGTGTCGACAACCTGATCAACGGTGCTGCTTTCAGTCAGGCGATTACCGACCGCATCATAGGTGTAGTCGAACTCACCGACAGGGGTGTCACCCTCGATCAGTCGGTAGAGTTCGTCGTAGTCATACGTCTGAAGCCCGGTGACTGTGTCATCGATCTGGGTCAGATTGTTGGCCAGGTCATAGAGATGCGTCCGATTTAGAACCGAGGTTCCATCCCCCACCACCAACGTATCGAGCCGATAGTCCGAGTCGTAGCTAACATTCGTCTGAAGACCATTACCATGCGTCCAACTAATCAAAGGGCCAAAGGCAGTGTATGCCAGGTTGTCAGCGACAACCTCAACCGAACTGGCAGCGTCTTGTTGTGTCGTTACCGAGCTAACCCTGCCCAGGGTATCACGCACGTAAGTCACCACACGACCGCTGGGATAGGTGATCGAGGTAACGGCATCGATGAGATCATACGTGTAGTTTGTGACATATAGCTGACCAAAGACGTTGGCCGTGACGCCAGTGACATTACCGCGATCATCGTAGCTGTAAGTGGTGGTGCCAGTTGCGTCGACAATGCTGGTTAATCGACCAATCCCATTAACCCCTTCATCATACCCATAGGTGAGGTTTTCAGAGACATCGGCCGGGAATGTCTCGGTTAGCAAACGGTTCAGTGCATCATAGGTTCGCACTTCCTGATCGCCGTTCGCTCTGGTCTCGCCAATCTGGTTACCCGCCGCATCGTAGGTATAGATCGTTAATCCGGTATCACCACTGGCCAGGGCAATCAGATTGTTCAGACCATCGTAGACGTAGGTCGTCATGATGCCGCGCGGATCAATCACCTGCGTAAGGTTGCCTCGATCGTCGTATTCATAAGTGCTCTCCCCCGACAGGGCATCCGTCATTTCAATCAGTCGGTTCAAGGCGTCAAATGCCTGGGCCATCGGGTTACCAAGGGCATCGCTCGTGCCCGTCAGGTTATTGCCAACGTCATAACCCATGCTTGTGTACTGACCATTGGCACCCAGGTCCTGGATCAGCCGACTGAGTTCGTCAAAAACGCGCTGTTGAGTTCGCACAATGGTGCCATGGGCGTCTTTCGTGACCTCAACCGTGCGGTTACCCTCACCATCGAGCGTGTATTCCATGCGTTCACCCAGATGGTTCTCGATGGCAACCAGTCGGCGGGCATCGTCGTATCCATAGGCCAACGTGGCGCCGTTTGGCAAGGTCATTCCCACCAATTGATCAGCATCGTCATAATCGAAGGTGGTGGTGACATCGCCCCCTGCACTTTCGATCGTACGCTCACGTAACCGGCGCTCTTCATCATAGACGAGCGTCGTCGTGACGCCATTTTCATCCTCGGTTTCGGTGGGTAGACCGTTGGCATCCCTGGCAACAATCGTCGTCACATGACCCAAAGCGTTGGTTACAGTCGAGAGATCACCCGAAGCACTGTAGGTGTAGGTGGTGACATCTGTGACATCGGTGCGCGGTCCATCCATGGTCGCCATCAGACCAGCGCTGTTGTAGGTATACGTCCACGTACGCGTATTGCCGTTGGTTGAATAGGGCAAGGTGTGCGTTGTCGTATCCTGTTCAGTTCGCTGCGTTAACCTACCCTGTGCGTCATAGCTGAAGTAGGTGGTCTTACCTTCTTCAGTGATTTGATCGGGCAAACGATGCGTCGTATTCCAAATCGTCGTTACCGTCCGTTCAGCCGGTGTGCCCATCGCTTCCGTTCGACTCGTTTCGAGCCCAACGAAGTAATCCGCATTCGCAGGATCGTTCCCCGTGTGGGTGTAGGTATAGTCGGTGACATGACCTCGATTATCAGTACGGCTCGCGACATAGCCGTGATCGTCGTAGGTCCGATAACTCGATGCGGCAGCCACATCACCTGTGGCATGAACATCTATTTGTGTAATTCGGCGAAGTCCAAGTATCACCTCATAGTGATAAGTGGTTTCGAGACCTAACGCGTTCGTCACCGTCGTTGAATCAACGTCGTAACTGATGCTAAATCGATCAGCGCCACCCGCGTGCTCGGACAGAATCGCAAGACCTTCTTCGTTGTAGTCGTAAGTGGCAAACCGCACACCATTTTCATCAATGACGCCGGTGATACCGGTGGGCAGGTTTACCGACTCATAGAGGTAGGTCAGCGTTGGATTATTGGTCAGATCCGATGGCGAATCGTCCGGGAAGACCACTGTCTCGAGCAGACCTTCCATCGTGTAAGTATAGGTGTAGATTTCACCTTCCGGTGTGGTCATTGAAGTAAATCGCCCGTCCACATCCACGGTGAAGGCGATCGTGTTGCCAAAATCATCACTCACACTGGTCAGATCATCACCGGCGTAGGTCATCGTCTGGCTGAATCCCTCGCGCGTCGTCATCGACAAAAAGCGACCATTCTGATCGAACACCCGTGTCGTGCCTCTATCATCAAGGTATTCATAGTCAGTGCCCACCTGAATCAATGTGCCAGGCACATCAGGATCAGGCGTGCCAACACCCGCAACCATCGTGAACTCATAGCCTTGACCGGAGTCCAGCACAACACCAATACGATCTTGTTCGATGCGTAAGTGACTGGTGTAGCTAAACTGCCACGGTTCACCCAGGCCACTGTTGTACCGGCGAGTAAACGCCAGAGGGAAAGGTCCAGCGCCCTGGTAGTCGGTGATGTTTTCTTTCTTGCGGCCAGTGGCAACATCGATCGGGTTCCCTACCTGTTCGGGGCAGTTCGCAGGGCATTCCTCAGGTTTGTCGGCTGAAAGTATGGTGATACTTGAGTGCTCCATATTATTGTCGAGCACCTCTTCATCATTACCTTCTGTACCATCGTTAATGTATGGCTTGTATTCATTCGGATTAACGATCCAAAGAAGAGAATAATCACCAGCTGGAGTAGATTCAGGAATCACGCCATAGGAAAAAGCCGCGACAACTGTTTGACCCGACTCAACATCTACTGATGCACTTGTGCCCAACAGCACATCGTTGTCGTCCCAGGTGGTGTCTGTTGAAAGGTACACTTCTGCAAATGTCGCGCCATCGGCGCCGTTGTTCTTAATCGTAAATGGCTCACGTACGGCGAGAACCGATCCAACTGCGGCGGTGATGCCAGATACACTGGCTGGTGGAGTCCCGCTCCCATTCCAAGGTGCAAATTCAGGTGGCGGTTCATCTGGGGGACAGGCGCCTGTATTAATGTCGGGCACCCCATTGGGACATGGTGTCAGCGGGTAGGCGAAAAAAATCGTCTTGTTGTCATTGACCCCGGAAAACTTGCAGTAGAAGTATCGGTGGTCGGGCAAAGGTCTGCTTGAGCTGACAGCGTCGGTGTATCGACAACCGTCACCCGAACTGCCTGGACATGCGCTTAAAGCCGTATCTCGATCTAGATAAAAGTGTGAATGGCCACCACCTTGTTCCTCGGCATTGCAGGCAAAAGAGGCGGCTGAGAGATCAGGTGATAAGAAGAGACTTACCAGGAGGGCGATACATCGCGCAGTATAAAAAAAATTCAACGGTGCTTTGAACGCGGGATCGCTCAGCATACTTCACTTCCTTATGACAACTGATTTCATCCTTGTCGCCTTGCATATTTGTGCTTAGCGATTTCAAAAATAGTACATGAAGAAACGAAAGGTCGCGAGCCTGCGCTAAGAATTTTGGTGCATTTTGTGGACTTCTAGACCAATCAGTTTGGTACAGCGTGGAAGTGAGTTGTCGGACACCGACCCAAAGCGGACATTTTAACCCCGACCGTAATTAGGGGTTAAGTGACTCCATTTTGTGCATATTGAAACACCGCCAAAAACATTGGCATGTAGATAACTAAAGACGACCAATACACCACGTGATAAGTCTTATCGCCTAGCACTTCCTTCGCATAAGCTAGTTTTGGGGACCAAAACGGTCCCGTGACAGTGAATAGCAGCATAATACTGAGCCAAGCGAACCAAACTGTCTGAGTGAAAAACGCTTTGTCGTAAACAAAGCCGAAAAAGGCCACAAGCCCGATCCATGTTAATGCAACCGCGAATAGTTCATCGACTTTCACCAGAATTGGGCTTTTATCACTTCCATTGAGATAGCCATAGATCTTGAATGGAAACGGAACAATAGTAAGCGCAGCCGTAATCCAAAACGCAATCTGCCAGGCTAACTCAGCAAGTTCGAGATCCAATCAGGTGCGCTCCAGCGACAGTGAGTCCATGCTAGGTGTTCTCTTCCCCACTCTTTGTCTGCTCGTTGGAATCCACCACAGCGGCGTCTTTCTGAAAGAACCTTACGTAAACTTCAATGGCGGCAAAAATGAACAGCAGAAAAATTGCCCAATAAAAGTTGTCTAGCGAGAGGAAAGGTTCCTCCTTCTGCTGCCAGTATGATCTGAAGATAGTAAAGCATAGAGCCACCACAATGATGCCACCGTACAGAAACCAAAAGTTCTTATAGCCCTTCAACGTCTTCCACCTGTCTGACCAACATAGTCATCGCATTTAGGCAGCTGCTGCATGTTAGTTAGCCCACCTTCTCCAGAGATATTCAAATGAAAGAATCGCAGCACACACGAAGCCGGTAATCAAAATAGCTAGATAAGCATTACTTTGCCCAATCCCACCAAGGCCAAGGACGAATACTTGCAGAACTAAACCGCCACCCCAGATGAAGGAAACCACTAAGATTCTCCAAGCTCCTAGAGTTGCTGCAAGGACGGCTAACGTGAGTGAGAGAAATGGGGTAAATATAGCTGGCGAGAATGGACCAAAAAGCAAGTACCCAGCCAAGGAAAGAAACGCTGAGGTCAGCCCCAGTGTAATCCCAGCTGCACCATGTTTTTGGGGTGCTGATGCCACTTAAAACCCTACTAGTTGGAATTGGTCATGCGATTTCCGAGCAAACAGAGTGAATGACTTCAACTGCATGTTAGGGGTCTCCCTCGAATACCCTTTTGTACCAATATGTATCTTCGCTTTTGAACCAAGATGCGTTATCACGTGTTAAGAAGTGCTGAAGTGTTCGCATATCTAGGCCGTACCTAAAGAACAACGCAACTAGGTCTTTTAAATCAGGTTTCGATAGTGGTTTCGTGATCCTTATCACGCCACCCTCAACAGATTCTACAAACTCGAGCTCGCCAAGCCATCCAAAGAAGTGGTTCTCATCCAGCTGAGATCCATAGCGCAACTCACAAGTGTCGTACTCAAAAGGCTCAACCGATGCAGTACTCACGATGACGCCTAACACCCAGTTAAGCGGCGAAGTCGCCGAGGATCAAAATGTGATTCACATTTTGACCGCAGGTGCTTCGTCCGAGTGAGCGAAGCGAGCGGCTTCAACTGCATGTTAGGCCGCTCCAGATATCGTCTTGAACTGATTAGTGTCAATTTCTATACAGAAGTGCCTGGTCAATAGTTTTTCTTCTTTTCCCTCATCATGTTCTTCGATCTCATCTATTTCGGTCACTTGTGCTTCTATTGACTCATGCAAATCAAGCAGCAAAGAGGAATCAGCAAAGGTACGAAAAGCTAACAAGAAATTTTCGTAGCTACACTCGTAATCACCATATTTGTTTAGGACGACCCCAATTGATTTTCCATCCAGATGAGCTAAGAGAACATCGCTTCGATGCCGGGTTAAAGCTCTTGCTATTTGTAGCTTATCACCAACCTTTAGATTGTGGGGGTCGCCAGTCAGCGTATCTTGAGACTCCCAATACACCCAAAACACAAGTCGACCAGAAGACGATTCGTCCTGCATCATTTTTACAGCGTCGCGATATCCGAATTCTTCGGCTTCGTCCGAATCTAGAATACTGTTCGCAATTTCTTTAGGAAGTTGGTCTTTTAGTTCTGAAATCTGGGCGTTGATCTCTTCGAGTTTTTTATTGAGTCGGTCATCACCTGAGGACTTGGCAGGTTTGGCATCATGAGTTGTAATCTCGTCTCTGATATTCGCAAGCCGTTCTACTTCATTAGCAACTTCAATCTCGTCACCTATCACATCGCTCCAATCCGCGATCGAAGATCGAATATTATCTTGCGTACTCGCGAGTCCGGCACGAACTATCGATATAGTTTCTTTTAGACTGTCGGAAAGTAAATTTTCACTTGGCTCGACGTGAGTCTGGAGTCTAGATATTGATCGTTCTATTTCTTTGATTCTTCTAAAAGCAGAAATGGCGAAACTACGTTGTGCGTTTCTAAAGTGTGCTTCCGAAATCGACCCAGCTAGTAACCAGGTGAATGCTAGGGAGAAAACGAATTGGAGGACGTTGAAAAGGCTAGATTCCAATCGACTCGCGGTTTCCGCAAAAAGCACCTGAACGAAGATTAAACCAAGCACACCCACCAAACAGATGAACGTCGCCCAGGCTCGTAATCGTTGGCTTAGGTAGTTGTCGTTCATAACGTGAATCCTTTGAGCGTGGGGTAGGCGGCATAACAATATAGTAGACGGAACATATTCCACCTATTACCTGAGAATGTGGAACAATTTCCACATAACCCATTCATATTTGCAAACTACTGTGTCCGCTTCTGGCCGGAAGACGACTCTTACATTAGTGCCTTAGCGAAACGAATGACCTTGACGCCGGACTGATACGCTCTGCCGAATAGTCATAAATCAGGAGATAGATAGGCAGAATTGGAGCCGACACAAAAACTATCTCGGACAGGACTGTATGACGAACCCAAGAATGGAGGTTCCTCAACTCGCCAACTTCCATCGTCCCTCCTCCTGGTTAGCGAGCTCACCCACCCTCATCTTCATAGATGATCTCGACAATTCGCTGTCCAAGACGAATCCTGTGCTCGATATTCGCGAAATCAAAATCCTCGTTCGGGAATTCTGTGACCAAGGCTTCCATCAAGGGAATCGCAGCCCCATAGGTATCGGCAAAATCTTTCGCCAGCTGTATCGCGGTGTTTATTTCGATAACAGCATCTATCTGCCCGATCGAGTCTCCCTCAAAATAGTCGTCAGTGATCTGTTGAACCGTTTCCTGCTCGAGCACGACAATGGCTTTGTCGAGCTCAATCCCAGATAGACCTTCTGGAAGCTCTGCAGGATATTCTCCAATCACGAGATCCATATAGATCTCACCATTTCGCTCCTTTAGCAACCTATCTGCCGTATCCTCCAAATAGTCGAGTGTCTTGTCCGTATACACCGGAGGTACAAAATCGCCTATACCCGTCCAGTCGATAACGGAATCGCTAACGGGACCAGGCAGAATACCCTCGCGAGTGACTATCTGCGCCGCTTTGAAAAAGCGTGATCGAATAGCGCCAATGCGTTCCTGGATTCTGTCGTCGAACGCGCCATAGATCGCGACCCGTTCCTTTGGCGTATATCGGTTGGAGCCGAGCCAGCTTTCGGTTTCATCTCGAATCTCTGTGTCGCTTGCATCATTGATAACGTGATCGTTAGAGACTGCAGCAAATTTCACACGTCCAAGCCTTCCCTGGCCAAATTCACCATCTAACGAGACTTCATCAGGCAACTGGGCGTTGATATCCCTGAGAACGCCTTGCATGAACTCAACACCTAGTTCCGCCTCCAGAATGTTCGTCAGCACGGTCGCGCCGATACTACCGGCCTCTATTCCGTCGTCCTGCAAGGATTCGAGTAAAGCTTCCGCTGCGTTCCAGGCATTCTGATTAAAGTTTTCTTCATGGATGACCAGTTCCAACTGAGGTGCAGTGACCAAAAAGGTCCAAAAACCAGTTTCGATATCAAAGACGCAGCTGTTTTGCGCGGTAATCAAATCGCAGACACTCGGGATCGTGTCCGGATTCGTTGCCTCTACCGGATCATCGAAGAATGGCACCTGCGTACCGTCACCGACGGCATACTCGATACCCCAGAAAATTAGATAACTCGCAGAGAAGTAACCATAAGCATCACCATAATCGATAATGGTGTACCAATTGTTCGCGACTGCCGTATCAAGAAAGTACCTGCTATCACGTATCCACGCTGAGAATTCAGTCCAAAAGTCTTTCATGGATTGCGTCACCGGCACGTTCGTACTTGGAGGCAATGTCGGGGAACTGGATCCGAAAACCATTTGTTCTCCCAAGCCTGGACCCATGGCAGCAAACCCGGATAGATGAAGGTCGGTCGCGCCATCCAAATTAAAGTCTATCGCCTGAATACCTATGTTCGAACTGGCAAGGCCGCTTAGGCTTAGACTTGAAAGATCTGTTTGCAGGGAAAGTGCGTTCGTCGATTGCTCCAGCACGAAATCAGGCATCGTTGGACCCTGCACTAAAAAATCCACATCGCCGTCGCCATCAACGTCTCCTTCCAATACGGCATGCACATCCAAGCAATTGGGGATTCCATCCACATCGGTATCTGATGACACCGAACCTGGATCATTCGGATTGGAACCGCAGGCGATTTCATCGACATCTAACTGCAGGTCGTTGTCATCGTCTGGATCTGCATTGTTCCCGACACCATCTCCATCTGAATCTGCACTTTCCGTTGGATCTAGCGGAAACACATCGACAGCATCTGGAACACCGTCACCATCGTCGTCCATATCTACTAAATCTGCGATGCCGTCTAGATCGGTATCTACAACACCCATGAGATTGTGCTCATCGTTGGTTGTCGGTTCATACATGACATAGATCGGTGCAGTGGCAGTCAGAGAACTGCCTTTCGCGAACTGGAGCCCGCTACTCGCACTGCCAAGATACAGTTTGCCAGGTGAGTCTCCCGAGGCACTACAAGTGCCTGACGCCATCGGCGATCCCGCCGAATCATGAACATCGACCGAGACATTCGCATCAACGCAGGCAATCGCGATGTATTGAGTATCCAGCGGCAAGACAAAACGATTCGCAAGGAACCAGGTTGGCCAGAAGCCAGTTTGCTCACCACCATCACTGTCCGCGTAGGAGACACCAGCGATCGGTTTGTTGGATTCGAGACGCACGGAATCAGCTCGACCCTGGCTCCCTCCAGTACCAATCACATTGGTCCTATCACCCTGATTTAGATTATAGACCTGTGAAGAACCATTAGCGGCGTATGCCGTTACCACGGTGCCGTCCTGATGCGCACCGATGTACCCTGATCCCGAGCGAACGCCGATGATCTCCAAATCGGCCGGAGGTACAGGATATACATCCATCGTTCCGCCTCCACGATGCGAGACCAGTAGATCGCCCGTTGCCCCAGCAAGCACCGACGCTCTTCCATTAAGCGGACTGATCAACTCGATAATGCTGTTCGCTGGTATCGAGTGACTTTGAACACCTACATGGTCAAACGTGACCAGAGCATTGGTCAAATTCTTAACAAAGATGCTATGGGTTCCTCTCTGTTGAGGAATCACAAAATCGCGGCCCGCAAATTCAATAGGTACTGGTAGATCTGTAGCGTTCTTTGTACTACCAATAGAAATTGGGAAGTTGCTGTAGATGACATCGCCCTGCGCCATGCTTCCTAACAAGAGAAGCTCGCCTGCATCTACCGAGAAAAGTTCACCCCCGAATTGCACCGTTGTGCCGTCGACAATGCCATAGACATTCGGCTGTTCGCCGTTGGCGCGCGTATCCAGGAAGTGATAGCTGTGTTCGTCCACGTCACACGCGTCACCTGCCCCATCGCCATCGGAATCTGTCTGATCTACATTAGCGATCGTTGGGCAATTATCCTCATGGTCAAAAACACCATCACCATCTTGATCATCGGGAAGGTCAACTGTGACCGTTATCGATTCTGAGACAGTGCCACCGGCATTGGTACAACTCAGAGTTAGCGTTCTAGTCTCTGGCGGCGCCCATTCCAGCGAGTCATTGGGTTCGATCGGATTCCCACCATCACCAAGACAGCTGTCGGCGCCGGTTGATGTCCAGGTAAGCGTCGTTAACTCTCCCTGAAAGATGGTGTCTTCGGAGAGGCTGAGTTGCAGTGTCGGCGGTAACGGCAACACATCGACGGTTGCCTGCGTGCTAACGCTGCCACCGAATCCTGAGCAGTTTAGCGTCAGTGTGAGTGTTTCAGACGGGGTGAGATCCAACGAGTCGGTAAGCTCTATCGGATTACCTGCGTTACCGGTGCAGGACGTTGCATGGGCGCTTGCCCAATGCAGAGTCGTGGTTTCCCCAACCAATATTTCTTCCGGATCGAAGTAAACATCTAACGTCGGTGTTGGATGTACTGTGATTGTCGCTGATTCTGCGGTCGTGCCACCAGGACCATCGCACGTGATTGTGATCTCTCGGGTTTCCGGAGGCGCGAACGTTAAGCTATCGATCAGTTCGATCGGATTACCGCCATCACCCACGCAAGACGTCGCATGTTCTGTTGACCAATGTAGTGTCGTCTCCTCGCCTACTCCAATATCGGGTGCAGAGAAATACATCGAAATAGCCGGTGGATTCGGGATGACATTCACCGTCGCTGAATCTGCAACAGATCCTCCCGGACCCGTGCAGTTTAGTGTGTACGTTCGAGTCTCAGGAGGCGTAAACAGAAGCGTGTCACTCACTTCAATTGGGTTCCCCGAATTGCCCGTACAGGAAGTGGCATTCGTGGAGGACCAAGTCATCGTCGCCTGTTCACCCTCGTAAACCGTCGTCGGGGAAATCGAGACACTAAGTGTCGGCGGCGGTGGGAGTACGGTTACGGTTGCTGAACTCGAAGTTGACCCACCCGGACCAGAACAGTTCAGGGTATAGGTTGACGTTTCACTGGGATAAAAGACCAGACTGTCATTAGGATTAATGGGATTCCCCGCATTACCAGTACAGGAGCTGGCACCGCTAGACGACCAGGTCATCGTCGCAGCTTCTCCTTGAATTATGGTGGAAGGAGAAATCGAAACGTTCAATGTCGGCGGCTGATAGACCGTGACTGTTGCGGATCTCGCAATAGACCCATAGGAACCACTACAACTGACCGTAACGGTTCGAGTTGAGCTTGGAACAAATGTCACACTCCCGCTTAGTGCAACAGGGTTACCACCATCGCCGACACAAGAACTAACATTCACTGCTGACCAGCTCATGGTTGTGGCTTGTCCCGCAGCGATGGTGCTTGGACTAACACTCACGCTCAAACCAGGCTGAGGTTGAACGACGACAACAGTCGCGCTGCCCGATCTAGACGTCACGCCGTCCGAGCAAGTCACCGTAATCGTGCGTGTCGACGCTGGCGCAAAAGTGAGTGAACCACTCGTTGCAATAGGATTACCGGCATTGCCGACACAAGATGTCGCGCCAGAAGATGACCAGCCTAGGGTTGTGTTGCTCCCCGCATTAATGGTGCTCGGTGAGAACCAAACGGAAACGGAAGGCGCTGCCTGTGCTTGAAAAGACACCGCAAACGCGACAACGGATAACGCAGAAACTAGTATACGTTTCATAGACACCACCCCATCTTTTTCCGCAAGATAACGCCGTGGTGCACAACTTGTATGTAGGAAATATCCCACAAATTTGAGCCGTGGCGAGATTTACACGAGAACACGAGAGTGTCTAAACAAATCTATACCACCACATTCTCTTCGAGTCTCATTGCAGCATGGTTCGCTGGCACGACAAATCAAAAACTTATGGAGCCAAAGAGCAAATTTTTGTCCGCAGTTACAGTTACGAAGGGTCTATCAACGCCCCTTGAATCTGAGGAATTCCATCTTCAAGGCACGTCGTAGACAGGTCAACGCTGACCGGTTCTTTCCCGCTAAAATTGTCCCGATAGACACATGTGCCAATGTTCGACCCATTTGGTAACAAAGGGTCCTTGGTAAGAATTATTCGCCCTTGGTTTCGCTTATTAGGACAGTCTGCATCTGCTTTGGAGTTGTACAGCGAAATTTGACGCTCAGTCCCACCACCGAGGATACGATAAGTGACCCCCTCATTTCCGTCTCCCCACTTCAGGAGCTGGGTTAGATCACTCTGAGGGTATCTTCCATTTACTTCTAACGTTCTCCTAGTCGGCTGGTCACCCCCTGAAAGACCTGGTGCAACCTTAGGGCGAGAAAAACCTCGGACATTATTGGGTCCATCTACTTCAACCGTTCCTGATGATTGGTTATTGAACGTTAGATAAACCCCACTGGGCGCAACGAAGTTTTCTGGCACCGAATCCCCGGGTTCGCATAGCTCGTGTTTGTTAATCATAGTCAATGCAGGCGGGTTGGCATTCAAATCAAGATTTCGCTCAAGTTCTGGGTTGGCGTAGTAAACACAGGTGTAAACGCCGTCGCTCTGAAAAGTGAAGTTTGTCCAACCAGGTTTGGTGATGCAGAGCGCTGACGGAGGAATGTGGGGGTCAGTCGGTGAGCCAACATTTTTCAACATTAGGAACGGATCTGTACATCCCTCACCTTTCGAATATGTTATGTGCCCCGACTCACCAGGCGCCCAGCGAAAATTTCCACCCAGTGCTCCGTCGGCGATTTTTCTACAACCCGAAATTGGGTTTTCTGCAACATTCTCACTATCACTAGTGCCCAAATAAATTGGAACACTAGATTCGTTTTTGAAGTAGAACTCCATATTTGGTTGACCATCTGCGTTAGCGTCAAGAACAAGGACAACCATCGAAATTACTACCAAAATCACGTTTCGCATTCAAACCTCCTGTCTTATAAGCAATCCCAGGTTTAGTTAATGAGTCTCAACCATCGCCCAACGTGTGTCCATAGGAAGTGTCTTCCAACTAACTGATAGGGTAGTCAGTTCAACTTCAGCATTAGCGTCGTTTACTCGATACTCAGGTGCTCCGAGAGAAGCCTGCACCTACTTCCTTATCTACTGATGGCGCTGAATCTGCGATCTCTACGGTTCAATTGTTTACAGTGAGGTGTGTGCGCCATCGACCAAACCAGGAATGTATCGATAACTAAGTGATTTGGTTGCGAGCCTTGCAGAACAACTTTTCTAGGTTATGTCTTACATGCACTGCACAATCTGATCAAAAATTGTATGGAAAATGTAAAATGTCTGTCTGGATTAAATCTCTGCGATGAATTGGGGACAAGTATGAGTATTGTTTCGCGGGGAGCCTACCCTCGCTTGTTGGCGTTGTTTGCTGCCTCCTGTCTATCTTTTGGAATTTCCGCTAATCCCGTTGCCTTCACCGGCGCGACCATCATGCCGATATCAGGCGAGCCTATTGAAAACGGCACGCTGCTCATCGATGGCAAAACCATCAAAGCGGTTGGCGCAAAAGTGCGCATTCCAAGAGATGCTGAAACCATCGATGTATCCGGCAAAGTGATTCTGCCTGGACTCGTCGACACACATAGTCATGTGGGCGAGACATCTGGCGCTGACCGATCGGCACCACTGCAACCAGAGGCTCGCGTGCTGGATTCCATCAATGTCAGGAATTCTGGATTCAAGCGTGCGCTCGCTGGCGGCATTACCACCATCAATTTGATGTCGGGTTCTGGTCACTTAATGAGTGGGCAAACCATCTACGTCAAACTTCGAGAAGGTAACAGCATTGAAGCCATAGCCTATAAGCGAGATGACGGTGAAGTCGATGGCGGCATGAAGATGGCTAACGGAACCAACTCAATAAGATCAACGCCCTTCCCCGGCACCCGGGCAAAATCCGCCGCGTTAGCTCGTCAGCTCTACATCGACGCACAGGAATACCAGAAGAAGATTGAGCTCGCCGATGGCGACCCGAAAAAGATGCCGGAACGCAGCCTGGCGAAAGAGGCATTACTTGAAGTCCTCGACGGTAAACGCATCGTTCATTTCCACACCCACCGACATGACGACATTCTGACCGTTCTAAGACTGCAGGAAGAATTTGGATTTCGCGTGGTGCTGCATCACGTAAGTGAAGCGCACAGAGTAGCGAACGAGATCGCAGCAGCGAATGTACCCGTTTCACTCATCATGTTGGATAGCCCAGGCGGAAAGTTGGAGGCTCAATATGTTGATGGGCGAAGCGCACCCATCCTCGAGCAGGCAGGCGCAAAAGTTGCCCTGCACACGGACGACTGGATCACCGAGTCAAGACACTTCCTTCGATCAGCCGGACTTGCGGTGCGAGCTGGCATGAGCAGAGATGAGGCACTCAGATCGATGACGATTAACGGCGCTGAAATACTCGACCTTGATGATCGTGTGGGCACATTAGAAAAAGGCAAAGACGCTGATTTCGTGATTCTTTCCGGTGACCCACTCAGTGTTTACACAAGGGTCGAACAAACCTGGGTAGAAGGTGTCAAACGTTTCGACTTGGATGACCCTGAAGATCTCGCCATCGCCGAAGGAGACTTCGGCGCCCTGGTAGCTACAGGACGAGGACACATTCACGATATGGGAGAGGGACACTAATGAGACTTTTATCAATACTGCTCCTCACGCTTTCAGCAAACCTTGCCATCGCCGGTGACATCGCCGTGAAAGGCGAAATGGTTTACACCTCTGCTGGTGAACCTATCGAAAACGGTGTCGTCATCATCAAAGACGGAAAAATTACAGCAGTGGGCACAGACCTTGAGATTCCTGAGGGCATAAAAACCCTCGAAGCCAAGGTGGTTACCCCAGGTTTGATTGACGCGCGCACCGTCGTTGGGCTCGCTGGGTATCTGAACCAAGACCACAACCAGGACCAACTGGAAAAGTCGGCTGCAATCCAGCCTGAACTTCGTGCCATCGACGCTTACAACACGCGTGAACCGCTCGTTCAGTGGTTGCGTGAACACGGCATCACCACCATCAACACAGGTCATGGCCCTGGCGAAATCATTTCCGGGCAAACCATGATCGCAAAAACCGTTGGCGATACCGTCAGCGAAGCAGTCGTCAAAGCAGAAGCCATGGTTGCTTCCACCCTCGGCGACAGCGCCATGGTTGATTCACGCGACAAACGTAAATCACCAGGCACCAAAGGCAAAATCGCCGCCATGCTGCGTAATCAACTTGTAGAGGCACAAAACTACAAAGAGAAGATTGCCAAAGCTGATGGTGATGACGACAAGCAGCCACCACCCAGAAACCTCAGACTGGAAACCATGGTGCGCGTCTTGGACGGGGAGTTGCCTTTGCTGGTCACGGCCAATCGACACAACGACATCATGACGACGCTGCGAATCGCAGAAGAATTTGATATCGAGGTCATTCTGGATGGTGCTGCAGAGTCTTACCTGCTGATCGATGAAATCAAAGAGAGCGGCGTTTCCGTCATTGTTCACCCTCAAATGGTGCGCTTCACCGGTGACAAAGAAAACGTTAGCTACAATACCGCGAGAAAGCTGATTGAAGCTGGTATTCCTGTCGCTTTCCAGAGTGGCTACGAAAGCTATGTGCCGAAAACGCGAGTTGTGCTGTTTGAAGCGGCAATGACCCTGCCCTACGGCATGAGTTTCGAAAATGCACTGAACGCTATCACCATCAATGCCGCTAAGATTCTTGGTGTCGATGACCGCATCGGCAGCATCGAAGTCGGAAAAGACGGCGACCTGGCACTATATAACGGCGATCCGTTTGAATGGACGAGTCATGCGGTTGGAACAGTGATTGAGGGTGAAGTTGTGAGTGATATTAAGAGATAGGAGCAATGGGGAATCGGACTTCAAAGGTAGTTCCGATTCCTCCGACTAGCTTGAAATCACCCCCAGTTGCTGATCCGAGTTTTAGTCCGTCGCTCAAGTGCCATATTTCTCTCATTCATAATTTGCCAAAACCCCACAATTGGCTTTGGTGCAACCGATGGTGACATCAGCATTGTTGAGGTGGGGGCAGAGGGAAAAGTATCGTTGAGAGTCCCTCATCAACTGACCTGGGGTGATCGTGAAGTCTTATGGGCTAGATGCGATTCAAAACCTTTTGGGTTCAATCACGAGAGCGTTGAGGATTAGAACCGCTTACCCGATATGACTCATGCTATTAACAGGCTAGTTGAATACATGATGTAGCGAAGCTGAGGTTAATTGCTTTGCATCTTCCTCGATTCCACCTAGGTACTCGAAGAGTTCGGCTACTTTTTCCTCAGTATTCTCTAGCACCGCCACGATAGCTCTTTGCTCCGCAAGATCTTTAGGCACCGGAATCTCTAACGCCATTAGTTTGTCGACTACAATGCGTCGCCTATTGGTTGAACCTTTACTAAGATGGTAGTAGACCTCGATCATTGATGGTTGAAACAATAGATAGCGGAGGTACTTTGGTTCAATCCTGCTTTTGTCGATTGCGTATGAAGGAAAGTCGTTGGTTGCTATCGCCCCGTCCAATTCTCTCGGAACAATTGCCATCGCACCGTTGTGCGCATCTATTCTGCTAAATATTAGATCGCCTTCTCGAATTCCGGTCTGAGTTTTGGTGCCGATTTCTCGCCCGTACTTACGATCACGCTTTCGCATTCCCCGGAAATGCATTTGAACAGTAGGCCGCGTGTACTCTTCGTCGTCCTCGAGCTTGAATTGATTGGTCGATTTGATTAGCAACTCGCCTAAAGTAATTTTGGGAGCATCTATCTTTTTCATCTCTTTTACTGAGCTTTCAATTGACCTTAAAGTATTTTGGAAACGACCTGTCGTCTCCTTTATTGAGGCAGAAATATCGGATGGTTTTGGTAGATTGACTTTCCCATGCTTTGGGTGACGTTGATCTAGATCGAACCCCTCTTCCATCAAGGCATCAATGGGAACATACCAGGCTTGGTCCGTTTCAGATCTGTTGTCCCACCATTCTAAAAGCGGTTCAAACTCTTGGATTTTTAGACTGTCGCTGGCGGAGTAGGTACGACCTTTCAGATGGGCACGGTGTTCGGGGAGCGGATGCTCATAGAACCACACACCCGTTGTGGGCGATCCTTTCTCGAAGAAAAGTAAGTTGGTAGCAATATCGGTATAGGGTTGAAAAACCCCTTTAGGAAGTCTTACAACTGTATGAAGATTACACTCTTTTAGAAGCAACTCCTTGATGCGGGACTTAACCCCTCCACCGAACATGCTGCCTTCTGGCAGGATTATTCCAGCACGCCCACGTGGCTTTAAAAGTCGGACAATTAGCACTAAGAAGAGATCAGCAGTTTCTTTTGTTTGTAGTTCAGTAGGAAAGTTCCGTTCGATACCTTCTTCCTCAACCCCGCCAAATGGAGGGTTAGTCGCAATAACGTCTACTCTATCAGCTGGGCCATAGTCACGTATTGGCCTTGCAAGAGCGTTATCTCTGGTTACTTTTGATGGAACATCGACGCCGTGAAGTATCATGTTGGTGCTGCACAACATGTGCGGCAAAGGTTTTTTGTCTATACCGCGAATGGATGATTGAAGTGTTGATTCGGCATCGGCGCTTCTTACATACTTTTCTCTCTTGTAGTCGATGACTGAGGAAAGAAAACCTCCAGTCCCACAAGCCGGGTCTAAAACTGTTTCCTCAAGTTTAGGATCAAGTCGCTCAACGATAAATTGCGTAAGAGATCTCGGCGTGTAGAACTCTCCAGAGTTTCCTGCGCTCTGTAGGTCTTTAAGCAAGCTTTCGTACACATCCCCAAACGTGTGTCTGTCAACGGACTTGTTGAAATCGATTTCGCAGATTTTGTTTATTACTTGTCGGGTTAGGGTTCCACTTTTCATGTAGTTGTAGGCGTCTTCGAAAGTGGTTTTGATTACTTGAGCGCGTTTTACGTTTTTTCCGTGTGTTTGGAGCTCGCTCTTTAGGAAGGGAAACAGGTCAGAATTGATGAATTCTACGAGATCATCACCGGTTAATCCCTCAGGGTTCTTCGCCCAGTTTCGCCAACGATATCTGTCTGGTAATGGTGATTGATAGTCTGAAAATAGCTCCAACTCTTCTTCACGATCATCCAACAGTTTAAGAAAGAGCATCCAAACGAGCTGCCCAATCCGCTGGGCATCGCCGTCGATTCCAACGTCTTTGCGCATGATGTCTTGAATAGACTTTACAATAGTAGAAATGTTACTCATGCACTTTCATCTCTGGTAAATAGAGCTAACTCGATTTCGTTTATAGCCGTTTTGTACTGCTCAATGCCGCCAAAAACATCATTCACTATTTCGACTGGCGTCCCGAATCTATCTAGCGGTGGTAGCGAGAGCACGTTTGTGGCTTCAAGGGTTTGAATACCGTCCGTAGCGTATTTTTCTAGCAAGGTTGTGATGACTTCTCTCGCCTTGGTGTTGTACTTCGAAAAATAGTCCTTTTTCTTTACTTTGTTAACTCGTTCAAATCGCGTAAGTGCAGGCTGATCAAACGCGATGTGACATATCAGGTCAAACGCACCGAATTCCTTTCCTACCTCATGCGCGAGCGCTTCGAAAGACAGTCCATGTTTTTCTAGCTCATCAATAATTGCTTGCTTTCTTTCACTCTCGCTCCATTTTCGTAGGAAGTCATCTAAGGAACTAAATTCTTCGCGGATCGCCTTTCGAGTGAAGTCTCTATAAGACTCGGTTACCAGTTGTCCGTCTGATCCTAGGTACTCTATTCTTTCACCTATAATTTTTGCTGGTACACCGCTAACAGTGATTGTTCTTGTCCCCTCTGGTGGTTGATCGTCATCGGGCACAAAATCATCTGGTAGGTCTGGGTCAGGGGGGACAGGATCATCCCCATCACCGGGTGTATAAATAATTGCAGGTTCACCATCGAATTCAGGATCTCTGAATAGTTCAGTCGCTTTTTTGAAGTCTAGAATCGTGAAAAAGAATTTGTTGTGCTGTTCATCGATTCGCGTGCCACGTCCAATGGTCTGCTTGAAGGTTGTCATTGACTTTATCGTCTTGTCTAAGACTATGAGCTTGCAAGTTTTCGCGTCTACTCCCGTCGTTAGAAGATCTGAGGTTGTGGCAATTACTGGATATTTCTCCTCCGGATCGATAAACCTATCTAGGGCTGCTTTACCCTCAGGACTGTCTCCAGTAATTCTGACGACGTACTCACTATTTTCAATACTCAGCGATCGAGCAGCGTTAGTTATAGCTTTTCGCATGCGTTCAGCATGGTCGACACTTTCGCAAAAAATTATTGTCTTAGAGTAAGGGTCTGTTGCCATCAAGAGCTCCATGACTCTTTTCGCAACGAGTTTGGTTCTTTGGTTCAAGACAAGAATTTTGTCCATATCGGCCTGGTTGTACTCTCGTCGTTCGATTTCTTGACCCAGGTCGTCAGTCATTCCTGGTGGTGGCGTCCAGCCCAATACGTCTTTGTCGATGTCGATTCTTACAACTTTATAAGGTGCCAAATAGCCATCTTCAATGCCTTGTTTCAGAGTGTAGGTATAAACGGGTTCGTGGAAGTAATGGATGTTTGAGATATATTCGGTTTCTTTAGGAGTTGCAGTAAGTCCCAAGTGAATCGCGCTGTTAAAGTACTCTAAAACCTCTCGCCAAGAAGAGTCTTCTGCTGCGCTTCCTCTATGACACTCGTCGATAACTACCAGATCGAAAAAGTCTTTAGACACAGACTTGAACGCTTTGTCCTCTTCGTGAGGACCTGTTAGCGCTTGATATAAGGCAATGTGTACTTCATATGCGGGATCTATTTTTCGATTTTTTACCTTGGTCATCACTGACCCAAAGGGTTTGAAGTCATTAACAACTGTTTGGTCAGCAAGAGCATTCCGATCGACAAGAAAAAGGATTCGCTTCACGTGCCTTGCTCTCCATAACCTCCATATAATTTGGAATGTTGTGTAGGTCTTTCCTGTTCCAGTGGCCATTACTAGTAATAAGCGCTGCCTGCCCTTGGCAACTTCTTCGACTACTTTGTTTATTGCCTGAACTTGATAGTAACGAGGAGCTTTCGCCGTGCCATCATCGAAATAGGGCTCGATGATAAGTGGTTCTTCGTCAGAAGATATTCCTCGATATCTTTTGTAACGCGCCCAAAGAGCGACCGGAGTCGGGAAATTGTCGAGCGAGAACTCTGTTTCTATATCTTCCCCATCAACGGCTGCCTTATTGTGGGAGGCGAATCCATCGCCGTTTGAACTAAAAGCAGAAGGAACGTTTAGAAGGTCTGCATAACCTAAGGCTTGCTGCATACCGTGACTAATGGACTTTTTATTATCTTTAGCTTCAACTACCGCAATTGGAACATCCGGTTCCCATTGCAGGACATAGTCCGCTCTTTTCGCCCTTTTTTTGTTTCTTGACGACATGTTGCCTCGAACCACAACAGGTCCTGGAGTCAAGGTGACTTCACGCCTGACTTGTATGATTGGCTTCCAACCTGCCTCATAGATTGCGGGGGTAATGTAGCCATCACAGATATCGGCCTCACTCAGTTCTTTCTTGTCTATTTCAGCCATGATTATTTTCTTATTGTCCGAAGTAGCGATTAGAAGTTTCTTATGTCATTGCCTTGGTTTTGGTTGTCGTGATACGACCAAAAGAGAACTTAGTTTATGAGCGTGGATTTTTCCACTTGGGGCGTATTGAAGAATCTCTCTTGAGAGAATAACCAAGCCTTTAGATCCGGTGATACCTCACGAAACGTACCCTGCATTCGCCCTTGAAAGCGAGTCAAGCTACCCCTCTTAGTAGATACTCCGTCATTTCTGATGCAGGTAGCGGCTTGGAGTAATAGAAGCCCTGAATGTAATCACAGCCATATTCTCGAAGAATTTCTAGTTGCTCATCGTTCTCGACACCCTCTGCCAAGGTGGCGAGGTTCAGACTCTGACCCATCGCGATAATGGCTCGGGTGATTTCTTTATCATCTTCGTTTTCATGGATGTCTTTGATGAACGATCGATCGATCTTTAGCGTAGTGAGAGGGAAACGTTTCAAATAGGACAAAGAACTATAGCCAGTTCCGAAATCATCCATGCTGATATTCACACCCAGCTTTCTAATGTCAGCCAACATCTCGGTATTCCGATTGACGTTCTTCATCGCCAACCCTTCTGTGATTTCCATCGCGAGCTGAGTCGGCTCAATACCAGCTGTAGAAAGAGCAGTTCGAACAAGAGCAGCAACATCGGTTTCAAACTGGCGTGCACTAAAATTCACAGCGACACGAAATCCGTTTAGACCCTGATCGCTCCATCGCTTGATTTGATCGCACACGCTATGCAAAACATATTCGCCCAATGGGAGAATGAGCCCGGTTGCTTCAGCGATCGGGATAAATTCTGCAGGTGAGACCATTCCCTCCTCAGGGTGTGGCCATCGAACCAGTGCTTCCATCGATGCAAGATTGCCGGTTTGAAGACTGACAATCGGCTGATAATAGACCTCGAAGTCGCCCTGAACGATTGCTTTTTGCATGCCGCTTTTACGATCGATAAAGCGAACCGCATCTTCATACATCGCATTATCAAAGACGACATAAGAACCCTGCGCATCCGTTTTGGCTCTGTGCAATGCGGTGTCTGCATCACGCAGCATTTCATCGGCGGAAAGATACTCACCATTATTCACAGCAATACCAACCGACGCAGTGATGTTCAGTGTACTGTCCTGCACACTGATGGGTTCTTGAACCGCACTTAAGATACGCTGACAAGCTTGTATAGAACCGGTCACAGCTTCGACAGGGTCCAGCAATACAGCAAAGATATCACCACTGAAACGTGAAACCGTGTCATCGGGTCGAATCGATTTTGCGATGCGCTGACCAATTTCATTAATGACCATGTCACCAATGTCATGACCAAAGCCTTCGTTGATAACCGCGAAACCATCCAGGCCTAGGAACAATACCGAGAATTGACCGGGTCGACCGCCACGCTTCCGGCGGTTAATGGAACCATCCAAACGATCAACAAAAAGCGCCCTGTTCGGAAGCTCGGTTAATCCATCAAAGAAAGCATTCCTTTGTATCGTTTCCTCATAACCAAGCTGCTGAGAAATATCTCTAAAGGTAATGACCGTTAGATTTGCATCTTCTTCAAGAAAATTTGCGCTCAACTCAATCGGCACTTTGCGACCATCGAAGCGGGTTAGTCTTTGTCGAATTCCGCTGAATTGCTTCCAGAAAGCGAACGTCTCAGGATCCATCAAATTGATTGACGCTTGCCCTGCTTCGAATCCTTCTAGCATGAGGATTTCATCCAGGTTCTTGCCCGTGCCGCTCCCTGCTTCACAACCAACAATCTTTTCAGCGATCGGGTTAATCAGGAAGATCCGACCGTTTTCATCAGCGGCAATGACACCATCGCTGACATTAGTGAGCGTGGCATCAAGGTTCTGCTTGGTTTCAGCGAGGTCTCTTTCAACACGGTGCTTGAACAACGCGATTTCTATGTTGATTTCGAGTTCACGGTTATCAAAGGGCTTCAGCACATAACCAAAAGGTGAGGTGATTTTTGCTCGCTCAAGAATCTCGTCATTCGAATACGCGGTGCAAAAGATGATAGGAATAGACTTAACTTCGTTAATTTGGATAGCAGCCTCAATACCATCCATATCACCCCGAAGATTTATGTCCATTAGGACAAGATCAGGAACCAGATTTAGTGCCAGCTCAACCGCTTCTTCGCCTTTCGCTGCGCTGCCAACCACTTCGTAACCCATGCGCTGCAGCCGAGCCTGTATATCCCGCGCAACGAGCACTTCATCTTCAACTACAAGTACTCTAGCCATTTACTGCCCTTGGGAACGAAATCTCGAATACAGCACCTTCGTCATTGTGTGCATTGAGCTCACCTTCAAGCTGCGAGGTCAGAATCGAGACAATCTCCATACCCATAGAAGTGTTCTTCGTCAGGTCAAAACTCTCAGGAAGACCAATCCCGTTGTCTGCAATTCTTAGTTTGTAATCGCATTGGTTAATGACGAAATCGATGTCGATGACTCCCGTACCTTCTTGCCCCTTGAATGCGTGCTTGAGTGAATTGGAAACCAATTCATTGATTACCAGCCCACATGGCACTGCAGTTTCCAGGTCAAGCTCAACATTATCAACGTGGACATCGACCAGCACCGAAACTCCGGGAACAATGTAGGAACGGCTCAGGCTGGTTGTGAGTGACTCAATGTACTCCTGGAAATCGATCTTAAGAAGATCCTTCGACTGGTAAAGCGTTTCATGAATCAGCGCCATGGACTTGATTCGTTGCTGACTTTCGTTCAGCAGGTTCGAATAGACCTCATCACCAGCGCCCTGCGCTTGTATGCTCAGCAAGCTTGAGATCACCTGCATGTTGTTCTTCACACGATGATGCACTTCTTTGATCAGCAACTCTTTCTCTTGCAAGGAATCCGCCAGGTGGACCTGAATGGCTTTGTTCTCGGCGATTTCCTTTTGAAGTGCCTCGGTTCGTTCTTCGACCAACTCTTCCAGATTCTTACGATAATCTTCGAGTTCCGCTTCTGTAATCTTTCGATCGGTGACGTCCCGCGAAATACCTACGTAGGCTTTTTCATTCATAGAAGACTGCTGAACCAGCGCAATGGTGACCTCATGCGTCACAGATGAACCACCGGGACCTGCCAGCAACACTTCACCGTGATATCTGCCTTCTCTTTCCAAGTTTTGCTGAGCCGCTTCAACGTCGCTCTCATCTTCAAATAACACCGTCCACATGGATTCGCCAATCACCTCACTAGGCGCTCTATTTAGACCATGGGTTATTGTATTGTTCGCGTACATCAAGACACCAGCAGAATCTGCAATCAAAATGCAATCACTGGCTTCCTCAAGCGATTCTATATATAGCTGTAATCTTTCGCTGTATCTGCGTTCAGCCTCTCTTTGCAAGCGATCAGTGTTGTACTTGTAGAGTCTCCACAGGCCAATAACCAGAATAGCGGTGTAGATGCAATATGCCCACCAGGTTGCCCAGGGCGCAGGATTCACGATCAACTGAACTGATGCGCCCTGCTCATTCCAAACGCCGTCGTTGTTTGACCCCTGGACTTTGAACACATATGCCCCCGCATCCAGGTTCGTATAGGTGGCCATTCTCTGATCATTCGCCTCGACCCAATCGCGATCAAACCCATCAAGCTTATATCGGTACCGGTTCAAATGAGGTGCAGTAAAATCCATGGAGGCAAAACTGATACTCACGACACTCTGATCGTGATCCAATTCGAGCATCTCCATTTCACTAAACGGAACATCGAACTGCACTGATTCGTTGAATATTTTTAAGTCAGTCAACAAAACGGGAGGAACATGTTTGTTCTGATTTATCTGGGAGGGGTAGAAAACGTTAAAACCTTCAATGCCACCAAACGCAAGACTGGAGTCAGACAACTTAGCAAACGCCCCACTATTGAAGTCACTACTTTGGAGACCATGAATGGTGTCATATGAAGTAAAGAACTTACTATTTGGCTCAAAGGATGTGAGACCTTTCGCACTACTTATCCAAACATTACCAAAGTCATCTTCCAACAGACCATAAATAGCATCGCTGATTAAGCCGCTTTCTTTCGAGTAGTTAGTGACTTGCTTTGTATCCAAGTCGAAGAAACTGATTCCATTGTCGACTGTGCCGATATAAACGCCGTAATCAACAGCTAGTAAGGTCAAGGTGTTGTCACTCACGATTCCATGAGTCTCAACCGTGAGATATTCGGTGCTTCCCGCATCCAGATCTATGATGGCAACACCGCCGCCCTGAGTCGCGACCCAAAACTCGTTTGGTGTCACCTCAACAATGTCCATCGCACGACGAACAATCCCCTCCCCGAGCCGAAAGCGCCTGAATTTGCCTTCTTCCATGTAGAGCGCGACTCCGCCGCCATAGGTGGTGACCCACATACGGCCTAACGAATCCGCGAGCATGCTGGTGATGCCATTTGCGCCGAGCGTTTCAACATCAGAAGCGTCATGCTTGTAGTTAGCGATGAGCTGATCATCTTTTAGAACATTGATACCTTCTGAGGCAGTACCCACCCAAAGCTCTTCACCCCGACTCGCAAGGCTCATCACTCTGAAGTCACGCAATCCGAGTTCGTCCGCAGAACTGTAGGAAAGGTCTTGGCTTTCCGAATCCCATTTCATCAATCCTGAAAGTGTGCCAACCCAAACGTTCGACGAACTATCTTCCGCAAACGACGTGACATTGGTGCTGGATAGTTCGGTAGACACCTCTGTCGGCCTCTTAAAGAGAGGGAAGGTCGATACGTTGGCGTTCCATTTGCTGATTCCATGGAAGGTCCCTACCCAGACTACGCCACCTTCATCTTGATAAAGACTATGCACCGAGTTATCGCTCAATGAGCGCGGATTAGTCAGATCATTTTCGAAACGAGTGAACCCGTCTTCACCATCCCAAAGGTGCAATCCGAAGTCCGAACCTACCCAAATGTCATCATTGTTATCACGCAACAAGGTACGAACCCGCGAAGACCCTAAAGCTCGCGGATTTCTTCTATCAATGGTGAACCTTTGCACCGTTTCGCGTTCAACATCTAGCCTGGATACCCCCCCATCGAAAGTCGCAATCCACAGCTGACCTTCTTGATCATAGATAATTTCTCTTACCTTAAGATCATCCAGGATGGGTAACCCCGATATGTCTGAGTACCAGGCGACTAAATCACTTTCAATTTTATATTCATACAAGCCATTGACGTCGCTGCCTAACCAAAGACTTTCGCCATCTTGTGAAACAGCAATCGCTCGAACGCCAAAATTCACACCCCACTCCGAGTGATCCGTGATGACTATCTCGTTCTGATCGTTCGAAATCGAGAACAAACCGTCGGCGGTCCCGACCCAAATTTGGCCTGAACTGTCTTCAAGAAGCGCATAGACAGGCGGCTCGCCCTGCTCGTCATGTTTTAGTTCAACAGGTAGGAAATCCTCCGTGGAGGAGGAATAAAGATTTAGCCCGGCCTCTGTACCAACCCAAAGCCTGCCTTTACTGTCAGCATAGAGGCTCCAGATCCTTTCATGTCTCAGGGAAGATGGGTTGTCTTGCTGATGATAGAAGTGCTTGAAAGAGAATCCGTCGAAACGATTAAGCCCTTCTTGGGTACCAATCCATACATACCCAAGCTCATCCTGTACGAAGGACGTCGCCAAGGCCTGGGACAAACCGTCGTCCGTTCCCAAGCGATCAAATACAATCGTTTTTTGAGCGGCTAATCGATTAGAACTCGCATCAGCAAATTCGACGCAGAACGCCGCAAATACTACAAACAGTAGTCTGAACACACTTTTGCTTCTCAGTTTTTATTCTTGTTCTACCCATTGATTAATCGAAGCAGTGTTCCCTACCGCCCTAGTACCCCAAAGAGTACTAGTATTCCAAAGCTCGCTGGTATTCCACAGCTCACTGGTGTTCCACATCTCACTAGTGTTCCACATTTCACTAGTGTTCCACATTTCACTAGTGTTCCACATCTCACTAGTGTTCCACATTTCACTCGTGTTCCACATCTCACTCGTCGTGGCAAGCATGGTGTCACCATTCATTATCCAAGCATAACCGTTGGATTCGAAGCTTTGTGAATACACTTCTTGATTTTCTAAAGCAGACATATTCCAAACAACACTTGTATTCCAAAGCTCGCTGGTATTCCACAATTCACTTGTGTTCCAGAGCTCACTTGTGTTCCAAAGCTCACTGGTGTTCCAAAGTTCGCTTGTGTTCCAAAGTTCGCTTGTGTTCCAAAGTTCGCTTGTGTTCCAAAGTTCACTCGTGTTCCAAAGTTCACTCGTGTTCCAAAGTTCACTCGTGTTCCAAAGTTCACTACCAGTTCCTAACAAGAGCACAAATTCACCCTGATCATTCATAGTCACCGGCCCACCAAAGTGAGCAGACCCTGCGAGATCAGCATCCAGATCCAAACTCTGGTTAGCACAGCCAGCACGTTCACTCAGAACCGAATCCAGCGCATTAACCAGACCAGAGCCTTGTTGCAGAACGCCATAAACCAGATTGCCATCAGCGTCTGAAGCTGCATGTGCAGAGCTCATCAAACGACACTTCACATCATCCGGGCTCAGGCTGGGGTCAGCTTGAATCATCAGCGCGGCGACACCTGCTGCAACCGCAGACGCCTGTGAGGTTCCAGACATTTCGAAGAATTTGCCGCCGTAGTGGAACTCAGGGTGTTCCATGGCAAGCGCCGCTGACGCTTTCATCACACCTTGCAGGTGTCCACCTGGCGCGATGAGATCCGGTTTCACGTGACCTTCAAGAGTCGGGCCAACAGCAGAGAAGCTGGCAATCACATCATCTGCTGAATTCTCCGGCGTATAGCTATCCGTCATTGCACCGACGGTGACAACATACGGTACGTTACCCGGAATGCCGATACTCAATGGATTCGGGCCGCTGTTACCCGCAGAAGCGACAACAACAATGCCTGCCTGCCACGCACGCATAACAGCTATGTTGATCGGGTCTTCCCAGTAATGAGAAACAGGTGCGCCACTAAACGAAAGGTTCAGTACTCGAATGTTGTGCTCTTCTTTTTTGTCGATGACGTAGGCGATGCCTCGAACTACGTCCATATAGGTGCCGTTACCGGCGGCATCAAACGATCTCACGATGACCAGGTCGGCATCAGGTGCTACACCGTGGTAGCTGCCAGTAAAGTTTTTGTCTGCATCCACGGATGGGTGAGAGCTCGCCAGTACGCTGGCGATATGTGAGCCGTGGCCGGACTCATCTTCCATCTCGCCGCCTTCAACGTTGTTGATGGCGTCGTAGTAAGCAACGACGCGCTGCTCTTTGTCTGTATCTTTCGTTAGACCCTGGTCCGCCCAGATACCGGTGTCGATAATCGCAACACCAACGCCTTCACCAGTAATGCCTTCACGGTGTAAGACATCAGCATCAATCAGCTTGGTAAATTCGGTCTCACGATAGGCGTGTCTGCCCAGACCGTCTTGACCTCGAACGCTGGCTGTCTGCAGTTGGGTATTCGGAATCAAACCCTGAACTTTGTTGCGTGAAAGCTGCGCTACCTGCGTTGGCGTCAGATTAACTTCTGCTGCGTTCATGGTCGGCAGTGTTGAAGTTGCTGTCGCACCGATGACTGCCAGGTGGGCCATCATCGTTTCGTAATCCCGGCCGGTGACAACATAGCTGTCGGCCTTCTCAAGATCACTGGTGCGTGCCTCAATCGGCTCATCCCACATCACACCAGCATTAGGGGCTTCGTCTTCCCAGAGGTACCTTGCCAGAACGGGAGCTTCATCCTCCCAAAGGTTACGTGCCAGAAGGGGCGCTTCATCCTCCCAGAGATTGCGTCCCATCTGTTCATCATCGCCTGCAGTCGGTTCTTCCTGTTCCTCCCACAGATTGCGCGCAACCATCTGGCTCTCATCCGTGAGCCAGGCATCCCCCAAAAATTCATGACCTTCCGTGGTCAACTCTTCCCTAAACTCTCCCTGGTCTTCCCAGAGGTATCTCGCGAGGATGGGCGCCTCATCTTCCCAGAGGTTTCTGCCCATCTGCTCATCATCTGTTGTCTTCTCTTCCTGCTCATCCCACAGGTTTCGAGCCAACATGTGGCTTTCGTCCGTCAGCCACGCATCGCCCAGATAATGTTGACCTTCCGTGGTCATCTCTTCCCTAAACTCGATCTGGTCTTCCCAGAGATTTCGTGCAAGCAGTGGTGATTCGTCTTCCCAGAGGTTTCGACCCATCTGCTCGTCATCTGTTGATTGCTCTTCCTCATCTTCCCAAACGTTTCGAGCCATCATCAGCTGCTCATCGCCTACCCAGGCATCCCCTACATAAGGGGCGACATCCATGTCGGAGCTTTCCATGTAATCATTGGCTTCATCCCAGAGGTAGCGACCAAGTTGGAGAGACTCCTCGGTCGTTGCTTCCTCGTCGTCCCACAAGTTGCGGGCCATCATCAGCTGCTCATCGCCTACCCAGGCATCCCCTACATAAGGGGCGACATCCATGTCGGAGCTTTCCATGTAATCGTTGGCTTCATCCCAGAGGTAGCGACCAAGTTGGAGAGATTCCTCGGTCGTTGCTTCCTCGTCGTCCCACAAGTTGCGGGCCATCATCAACTGCTCATCGCCTACCCAGGCATCCCCAACATAAGGGGCGACATCCATGTCGGAGCTTTCCATGAAGTTGTTATCAGCTTCGTCCCAAAGGTAGCGGGCCAGTAACTGGAGCCCGTCACCCGTCCAGGCATCACCCACATAAGGGGCGACATCCAGATCGGATTGCTGATTGGAATCGATGGCGTCCTGCCAGAGGTACCTCACCAATTCCTGTGTTCCGTTGTCGACGGTTTGTTCTAATTTCGCGTCTTCTACTTTCTGGCCTTGCTCATAGCTGACACTTATATGTAGTAGCGCGAATGCAAACGCCGCGATGATGATGAAAACTCTTTGAAACATTTTTTTTCTTCTCTCCAAATTGTTGTAACTACCCCCGAAAATTCCTGGGAGTGCCCAAAAACAAAGGGCTGCACAGCTTAGCGCACTTACAAAACAACGCCAGTTGCGCCCTTTATATAAAGCAGAAGGCGTGCCAGTTTCTTAAGTGATTGAATTAATTGAAAAAGAGGTCAATTCGCCACTTTTTTCGGCAAAATTTGGCGAAAAAATGACGATGTTATCGCAGGAAATTACCGCAAAAATTTGCAGTACTAGTAAATATTGGCGGATTCTTCGGCGAATCGCCGGTAGGTTGGCAGGGACACGCCCAGGAGTTGGGCGCTGGTGGTTTTGTTCAAAGCACGCGATTCAATCTCTTCAAACAGAAGATTTACGAGCAAATCGAGGGGGTGGCCAGAGTCTTCTGCGGCAGCGCGCATGACCTCGGCATAAAGTTCCGTCGTCACCGGCCAATCACCGGGTCGCTCCGGATCGGTAGAGCCGTAGTCCTGTTCAATCTTCTGAATCTTTCGGCGAAGTGTCGATTCGGGCATACCGATGGTCATCGCAGCTCGGTTCAGCACGCCATCGTGATGACTGATGCTCATCAGAATAAAGTCTTCTTCCAGGTAGCGACCAGCAGGCATTGGGGTGGCACCACGACTCGCCACATCAATCACAGTCTTGAGCATGGGCCTAAGACCCGTCGCCGGTTCTGGTTCGGAAACAACAACAGCGTCTCCCGCACCGAACACACCCAGCTGGATCGAACTCACCAGCTGATCCTTGCTCAAGATCACGGCGCGATTAATCACATTGGAAAGTTCACGAACGTTACCCGGCCAGTCGTATTGCTGCAGGGCCTGTTCTGCATCCCGGGTGAAACCCGTGATCGTCTTGTTGTACCGGGTCGCAAACTGCTGCAAATAGTGAGTCGCAATCTTGAGCACATCTGATGCCCGATCCCGCAGCGGCGGCACCGAGATAGAAAACACATTCAGGCGGTAAAAAAGGTCTTCACGAAACTCACCGGCATCCACCATTTCTTTCAGGTCTTTGTTGGTAGCTGCGATGACTCGAGCATCGACGGTTTCGTATTGGTTAGAACCGACTGCCGCTAGCTGTCTGTCTTGAACAAAGCGCAGCAATTTCACCTGGGTATCGAGTGGCAACTCACCAATTTCATCAAGCAGTACGGTGCCACCATCCGCTTCTTTCAGGCGACCTTTGAAATTAGATGTTGCCCCAGTGAAGGCGCCCTTTACGTGCCCAAAAAGTTCGCTCTCGATCAGGCTTGGCGCGACCGCACCGCAATCCACGACAATCAGCGGCTGATCATGACGTGAGCCTTTGGCATGGATGTATCTGGCAACCAGCTCTTTACCTGTTCCTGACTCACCGGAAAGCAGCACCGTCGCATCGGTTGGTGCGGCAAGGTCTGCCGTATCCAGCACCTGCTGCATTTCTGGTGAGCTGAACACCAGGTTGTGATCCGGCGCTGCTGCTTCTTCACCTGGCTCCGCTATGGGTGCAGGCACGTCAAATCGGGTAATGCTGCTGGCGAAATAGGTGCAGAGTGTTTCCAGGAACGCATGATCGTCCTCTGTGAATTCCGTCCCGGAAACCAGCAAGACCCAACGGTCAGCCACACTCAGCACCGTTGTTTTGCTAAGTATCTGCGCACTGAGTTCTTTGCGAGCGACCTGGTTCACCACGGCGAACTCACTTTCACTCAACGCAAGATCTGAGATGTGTTCGGTATGCCCGTGTTCGGTGGTATAGCCAACGCTCAGGTTTACACGGCCATCATCGGAAGTCAGCAATGCGGCACGGTCTGCCTGGTACACCTGAAAGACGTGTTTGCAGAAGTCATCACACATGGCTTCCAGCGTTTCCGCGCCACCGAGTGCATTCATCACATTCCACAACAAGACGACATGTCGATAGTCTTTGCCCGCGCCAAGTTCTCGCGTATCAATGTCTGGTTGACCACCATCCACCCAAAGTCTCGCACCGCCAGCTCGGCGCGCTGTTTCAAGCGCGCTGTTCGCTCGCCTGAAGAGTTCAATCGGTGCCTGATCTCCGCCGGTGCTGTGTGCCAGGCCGGCACTAAATGTCACAGGCCGATCTGCATGACGGTAATTAGATAACTGTTCAAGCAGTGCCTGCGAAATCTGCTCACCATCGGCGAGTTCTGTGTACGGCAAGCTGATGGAAACCACAGAGTTGGCGAACACACTGATCAGGTCAGTTGCTCGCAATGAAGCGTCCAGCGTTTCGCGAACCGCATTGGCGATAGGTGCCAGGTCAGCATCACGAACATTGTCTGGTGAAATCAGTAACTGGCAGAACGACGATTCACTGGGAGACAACTGGTCAACGCCCAGCATGGCGTAACGTTCATCCGCACTCAGCTGCACAGGATCTTCAATGTTGCCGAGGTCGCGCAAAATCAACACAGCACCTTCGTCCATTGGGCCAAGGATGCCGTCTACCAATTTGGTGGGGCCAGACTTACGCTGCAACAGGAAGGGCGGCAATTTCGCCAGGCTATTGTCCCGAAGGGCGCCCGCTATGGTGCGTGAAACAGACTGCGTTTCATCTAAAAGTGTTCGCCAGCTGCTGCCCAGATGAACTTCGTCACCCAGTAGTTCTCGCGCATCCTGGTTGACGTTAATAATACTGCCGCTGGTATCAAGAAAGATCAGCCCACTGCCAATACAGGCAAGCGCATTTTGGAGCAGCTGCTGGTTTTCGCGCAATTCCTTGTCGACACGGAACTTATAAAGGGCCATCTCAATCGTGATTTGCAGATCACGATTTTCAACTGGCTTGATGATGTAACCAAAGGGTGTGACGGTTTTTGCGCGCGCCACAGTGTCTTCGTCAGAATAAGCAGTCAGGAAAACAACAGGAACATCAACTTCCGCTTGAATGCGTTGCGCCAGGTCAATACCGGAAAGACCGTGGCGCAAGTTGATATCAGATAGCAGCAGATCGGGTTGTGTTTCGATGGCAAGCTCAACCGCTTCCTCACCGAACGCGTGACCAACTACCTCCCACCCCATGTTGGTGAGTTTGTGTTGAATCTCGCGGGCAATAAGTGCCTCGTCCTCGACGATCAGTATCCTTGCCGGAGTTGATTCGCCTGCCACCCTATCCCTCTTTGGTCGCCACTTTTAACTGTGCGCGTTATCCGTATCGGGCTTTCGCCTCTTTACGTCGCGCATGCAATACAGGTTCAGTATACCCATTTGGCTGTTCAGTTCCCTTGAACACTAAGTCACAGGCCGCCTGAAATGCGACGCTGTTATCAAAATCTGGTGCCATATTTCGGTATTCCGCATCTCCAGCATTCTGCTGATCGACCACGGCAGCCATCTTTTTCAGAGTTTCCATGACCTGATCTTCACTGCAGACACCGTGGCGTAGCCAGTTGGCGATATGCTGGGACGAAATACGCAAGGTGGCGCGGTCTTCCATCAGACCAACATCATTAATGTCTGGCACCTTGGAACAACCAACCCCCTGGTCAATCCAGCGGACAACGTATCCGAGAATACCCTGGGCGTTGTTTTCGAGTTCTTTCTGTACGTCATCTTCCGAAAGGTTTTCACCTCGCAGCATTGGAATCGTCAGAAGGTCGGTCAGGCTGGCGCGTGCTCGAACCTTAATTTCATCCTGTCGACTCATGACGCTTACCTGGTGGTAATGCATGGCGTGAAGTGTTGCAGCTGTGGGTGATGGGACCCAAGCGGTGTTAGCACCGGAAGTCGGGTGGCCGATCTTCTGATCCATCATCTGGGCCATTTCATCTGGCATTGCCCACATACCTTTACCGATCTGAGCCTTACCTTTCAGACCGGTTTCCAAACCTACATCCACGTTCCAGTCTTCATAAGAAATAATCCATGGCTGCTGCTTCATCACAGTTTTCTTAACCATGGGACCAGCTTCCATACTGGTGTGAATCTCATCACCGGTTCGATCAAGGAAACCTGTGTTAATGAAAATCACGCGCTCTTTCGCTGCGCGAATACACTCTTTCAGGTTCAGCGTCGTGCGACGCTCTTCATCCATGATGCCAACTTTCAGCGTGTTCTTCTCAAGACCGAGAGCCTGCTCAATGCGGGCGAACAGATCTACCGTCATCTGCACTTCATCAGGGCCGTGCATCTTAGGCTTCACGATATAAACGCTGCCGGTTCTGGAGTTGGTCACCGTGCCAGTGCGCTTTAAGTCATGAATCGCAATCAGGCTGGTGAACATGCCGTCCATAATGCCTTCTGGCACTTCGCTGCCATCGGCCATCAGGATCGCATCGTTCGTCATCAGGTGACCAACATTACGCACCAGCAGAACACTTCGACCGTGCAGGGTCAGCTCGCTGCCATCAGGTGCTGTATAAGTGCGGTCAGGGTTCAGGGTTCTGCGAACCACCTGATCACCCTTCTTAAATTCTTCGGCCAGGCCGCCCGTCATCAGGCCAAGCCAGTTGCCGTAAACCACCGCCTTGTCTTCGGCATCGACCGCGGCAACAGAATCTTCGCAATCCTGAATAGTCGTGATTGCAGATTCGACCAGCACATCTTTGACACCGGCTTTTTCGTTTTTGCCGACGCTATCTTCACGATCGATCTGGATTTCCATGTGCAGACCGTTGTGCTTCAGCAACACACCGGAAGGATCTGCAGCATCGCCGGTGTAGCCAACGAACTGCGCAGGGTCTGCTAAACCGACTGTACCGCCGTCGGTGTCAGCCTGCAGCGCGCCGTCTACCACTTTATATTGCGTAACGTCCTGATGGGTCGCGCCATCCAGTGGGTAGTTTTCATTCAGCATGTTCGCTGCGTATTCGATGACCTTGGCACCACGACCCGGGTTATAGCCACCGGTTTTTTCAGCACCGGCTGTTTCGGGGATGACGTCGGTACCATAAAGCGCGTCATACAAACTGCCCCAGCGTGCGTTTGCTGCATTCAGGGCGTAACGCGCGTTCATCACTGGTACAACCAGCTGCGGGCCAGCCATGAGCGCGATTTCTTCATCGACATTCTGGGTCTCGATCTCAAAATCAGGACCTTCATCAAGGAGATAACCAATCTCTTTCAGGAACGCTGTGTACTCAGCTTCATCAATCTGCTGACCCGCATGATCACGGTGCCAGGCATCAATCTTTTCCTGCAGTTCATCACGCTTGGCCAGAAGCTCACGGTTCCGCGGCACAAACTCACCCAGGATGGCTTCAAACTCAGCCCAGAAATGGGCCGGGTCCACGCCAGTTCCAGGCGCAATGTCGTTTTCCAGAAGGTCGTTTAAAACCGTGGCAACCTGAAGACCACCAATGGTTACTCGATCAGTCATAGTTCTCTTTCCAATGTGTGCGGGCCCGATTTACAGGGTCAGGCCGTGAAGATTTTGCGAAGCCGCATGCTACGCGAAATCGCCAAAATTTGTAACAAGTCTCCCATTTTCCGGTCTATCAAAACAATTTATGCTGAGAGCCTATGGCAATGGAGGGTTCACCATGGAAATGAGTCGCCTGCAAGAATACGTCAGCCTGGTCACGACACTACTCTTGGATACGTTTGTCCTGGCCTTCTCACTTCTGGTTATCGCCGTGGTCATCATGTACATCGTGGATGTCACCCAGACCTCCCACGCGATACGCAGGAACTACCCGGTCGTGGGCCGATTCAGGTACCTGTTCGAAACCCTGGGTGAATTCTTCCGGCAATATTTCTTCGCCATGGATAGGGAAGAACTGCCCTTCAACCGGGCGGTCCGTTCCTGGGTATACCGAGCGGCGAAAGATGTGGATTCCACCGTGCCTTTCGGTTCGACCAGGAGCCTGACGCCACCGGGGACGGTCATCTTCGCTAATACGGCTTTTCCGACCCTCGCTGAACACTCTGTGCCATCAGAAGAAATTGAAATCGGTCCTTTCTGCCGACATCCCTACAAAACAGCGTCCCTCTTCAATATTTCTGCCATGAGTTACGGCGCCATTTCCCGACCGGCAATCTTGGCTCTGAGCAACGGCGCACGCATGGCTGGCTGTTGGATGAACACCGGCGAAGGTGGCCTTAGCCCGTTTCACCTGGAAGGTGGCGCTGACATCGTGGCGCAGATTGGTACCGCCAAGTATGGCGTGCGCGATGAAGCCGGGAATCTCAGTGACGACAAGCTAAAAGAACTGGCCAGTCATGAGCAGGTTCGCATGTTCGAACTGAAAATGAGCCAGGGTGCCAAACCCGGTAAAGGCGGCATGCTGCCCGGCGAAAAAGTGAATGAAGAGATCTCTAAGATCCGCGGTATTCCTGTGGGTCACGATTCCATCAGCCCCAATCGGCACCCGGAAATCGAAACCGTCGATGACCTGCTGGACATGATCAATCACATCCGCGACGTCACCGGTAAACCGACAGGCTTCAAGATCGTTCTGGGAGATGAGAAATTTCTTGATGATCTGTGCGTTGCCATTCATAAGCGCGGCGTCGAATCAGCGCCCGACTTTATTACCCTCGACAGTGCTGATGGCGGAACCGGTGCCGCACCGCAGAGCCTGATCGACTATATGGGTATGCCGCTTCGCGAAAGCCTGCCTATCCTTTCGAATACTTTGATTCGCCATGACCTGAAACGACGCGTCAAAGTCATTGCTTCGGGAAAACTGATTGATCCCGCATCCGTTGCCTGGGCTATCTGCCTTGGCGCTGACTTCGTTGTGTCTGCCCGCGGCTTTATGTTTGCGCTCGGTTGCATCCAGGCACTGCAATGCAACAAGAACACCTGCCCCACCGGCATCACAACCCACGACAAGGGCCTGCAAAAAGGTTTGGTGGTGGAAGATAAAGCAGAGCGCGTGAAAAATTACTGCAAGAACATGAACTATGAGGTCGGTGTCATCGCGCATTCCTGTGGTGTGGAAGAACCACGAAGACTGGTTCGTAGCCATGCACGCATCGTCACCGATACCGGTTTGTCGGTTTCACTGGAGGAGCTTCACCAGCTACCCCACAACGCCGACTGATGCGATTGCTTCTACCTTTATTGCTGTTGCTGCCATCGGCATTCGCCCAGGATGCCTTGCCGCGTCTATCGTCCAACTATGTGGAGGGTCGCCTGCACATATTGATGACCGAGGTGGCTCAGGATCGGTACAACATGGCCTGCCGAAAAGACCCTGACTCTAACTATTGTTTCAGCCTGTCTCAGGCATTGGCCGGTCAATCCGCCAACAATCGCAAAGAGCTCGTTCTCAACTATGTTGACCGCATCTTCCCCAATGCCCGATTCGCCGCTGAGTGTCGCGCCAACATCGATCATGTGATTGAGCTGTTAAACGATCACCCATGGGAACCCGTGCAATGCGATGATGACGATACTTTCTGCCGAAACACCCTGGAGTACGCTTTTGGCACCAATCGACCGGAAGTCGTGGAAAGTGCCCTGATCGGCAAGCTGGAAACCTGCCATTACAACGGACCCAGCACCCTTCCCTTCTAAGACCAGCGCTTCCGGCAGACTTGAGTTCCACGAATAATCAGGCGAGACTCAGCGGTTTTCTTGATGTCTCCAGGAGCACCTATGTCACAACCTCAACGACTGCGCCGTTGCCAATTGGCCGTGCCGGGCAGCAGCGAGAAGATGATGACCAAGTCTGCGGGCCTGGAATGTGACTATGTCTTCCTCGATCTTGAAGATGCGGTTGCGCCCAACGCCAAGGCTGAGGCGCGCCGAATGGTTGTTGATGCCCTGAATAATCTCGACTGGAAACCAAAGACCCTGGCGGTTCGCATCAACGATATTGAAACACCCCACTGTCACGCCGACATTATTGAGGTTGTCACCGGTGCTGGTGAAAAGCTCGACACGATTATTCTTACCAAGGTAAAAAACGCACACCACGTCATGTTCGTGCACTACCTTTTAGATCAGCTAGAAGCCCAGTTGGGTTTGTCTAAGCGCATCGGCATCGAGTGCCTGATTGAAGAAGTCGAAGGCATGATGAACGTCGAAGAAATCGCTGCCTGCAGCGATCGAATCGAATGTCTGATTTTCGGCATGGGTGATTACTCTGCATCCCAGGCAATGAACCTGAAGAACGTCGGCGAAGATGACCCACGATACCCACCAGATTTGTGGCACTACCCACGTTACAAGCTCACCATCGCCGCAAGAGCCAACGGCATCGATCCTGTGGATGGCCCCTACGCAAACTTTCGGGACGAAGAAACTTTTCGCACCGAGTGTGAACGAGGCACGGTGCTTGGCATGGTCGGTAAGTGGGCCATTCATCCGAGCCAGGTGGCCATTGCAGAAGAGGTCTACTCCCCGGATCAAGAAGAAGTCGATAACGCTCGAAAACAGAAAGCCGCATACGACGACGCACTGGCTCAGGGGCTTGGTGCCATCCAGGTTGATGGGGTCATGGTAGATGCTGCCAGCGTTCGCATATTGCAGAACGTTATCGACAAAGCTGACCTGATCGGAATGTAACTGATGCCTGATCGGCGCTTTGTACTCACCGTTGTCTTCCTGACAGCACTGATCGACTCCATCGGCTTCGGCATCATCATGCCGGTCGTGCCGATCCTTTTGATGGAAGTCACAGGCGAAGGGCTGTCTGCTGCTGCGGTCTACGGTGGCTGGCTCATGTTCGCCTTCGCGATTATGCAGTTCATCTTTATGCCCGTGCTTGGGAATTTGTCAGACGCTTATGGTCGCAGGCCAATTCTGCTGATTTCCTTACTCGCGCTCACCATCAACTACGTGATCATGGGGTTTGCCGAGTCACTACTGGTGCTGTTCATCGGCCGGCTGATTTCCGGAATCGGCTCAGCAACGTTCAGTACCTGTAACGCTTATATCGCTGACTCAACAAAACCAGAGGAAAGAGCGCAGTACTTTGGATTAACCGGCGCTGCCTTCGGTCTTGGTTTTGTCATCGGCCCTGCTCTTGGCGGGTTCCTGGGTGAATTCGGTAGTCGCGTCCCCTTCTTTGCGACAGCAGGGCTCATCTTCTTCAACTTCGTACTTGGCCTGTTCTTCCTGCCGGAATCGCTGAAGAAAGAAAACCGCAGGAAGTTCGAACCGCTGCGCGCTAATCCGTTCTCTGCCATGAAACAGATCAGTCAGTTCCGTATTGCCTTCGGCATCATGGGCGTCATGTTTCTCTACAACATGGGTCACCATGTTTTACCGGCGGTATGGAGTTACTGGGGTATGGAAAGATTCGAGTGGGGACCCATTGAAGTCGGGTATTCACTCACTTTTGTCGGCATCCTGATGGTCTTCAGTCAGGGTTACCTGATTCGTATTGCGGTCCCTGCGCTGGGATTGAAGTGGGCCGGTATTGTCGGGCTCAGCTTTAATATCGTGGCGTTTCTGGGTTATGCCTGGGCGCCCACCGCGGTGGCAGCCTACATATTTCTGGCTATTGGTTCGCTAGGAGGGTTAGCAGGGCCCGCGTTGAACGGCATCGCGTCGACACAGATTGGTCCTGATCAACAAGGTGAGCTTCAGGGTGCCATGGGCAGCATGATGTCGCTGACATCCATACTGAGCCCACCAATGATGACCATGACATTTGGTGCATTCACTATGGATGGCGCACCGACCTACTTCCCCGGCGCGCCGTTTGTACTTGCCGGGGCTCTGACGCTACTCAGCTTGTTACTGTTCTTCAGAACAACGGCAGGCTTCCAAGAGAAACCTGCCGCTACCTGAACAGGTTTACTTAAGGATATCCCCGATATCATCACCCCAGGCCGCAACTTCGCGGCTGAGGCCTGCACCGTGATACTCACTCACGCTTTGTAGGCTGCTCAGCAGGTGTGCGAGATCAGCAGAGCCACGTGACATGTCGCCCCACTTCTCCATTTCCGCTTCGCTTTCATAGCCCAGCACGATGGTGTGCGAAACCTGCGATCCCGCAACCGCTGCAAAAAGATGCATCTGGCCCGGGAACTTCTTCGCGGTGTCAGAATTCATCCAGGCGTCCAGTGCACGATAGACACTGCGACCATCCGACGCGGTTATCCCGTGAACCAGCCACACCTTGTCATCGTTGGAAACATTGCCCCACGCTTTGATGTGAGCGTTTCGCGTCGTTGATGTAATTCTGGAAATGGGCACAACGACTTCCAGGAATTTGAACCATTCCGCCAGCTTCGCTTCATCGTCGCCAATAGACTGGTTAAAGGATTCATTCGACGCCATCGAAGGAAAGATGCTGACGAATGAATGGGTTGCCGGATTGGCACCATCAGCAACATTCTGCAAAAGGATGATTCGACTCTTGGACTTTTTCCCCGGACCTTCCATCCAGGCGTTAAAAGCCTCAACAATCTTCATCCCATCTGCAGGATTATTCACAGCGATCCCATTGATGTGAGACCCGGGACCAGCTTGCACAGAAAAAGAAAACAGACATAAAAACGATACAGCGATAGAACCTAAAAACTTCTTCATTACGACTTCCTCGTTAAATGTATTTCGTTAAGGGGTGGGCGAGGT
The DNA here is from genome assembly GCA_965267195.1 of Pseudomonadales bacterium. GTDB lineage: Bacteria > Pseudomonadota > Gammaproteobacteria > Pseudomonadales > Azotimanducaceae > UBA9659. Next base: position 4,286,584 of record OZ253942.1, on the reverse strand, counting down.
CCTTTCGCCCAATCGCTATGTCACTCCGAGGGGGGTTCTTTGATAGTGTCGATGTTGTAAATACCGCCACCGCAGTCGGCAACCAGGCCAAAGAAAAAATTAGCCAGGCGCACGCGTTCATCGGACATCGTCGCCGTACCGTTCTTTCCGTAGGCTTCCATATCATCGTGTCCAATGAGATACAGCAGGTCAACGTCACCATTGGTATACATAGGAGTAAAGCGAAAGATCGCTTGCTCCAGACCAGCAGCTTCAGCTTGTTTCACGAAGTTCTTCTCTGCTGCTCGCACATTGCTCATGGTTTTGCCCTTGTGCAGATTGCACCCGAACACTTCCAGCACACCATTACCATCATCGTCGGCTTCTTCTGGACCCATGACCTGTTCCGAGGACCAGACCTGTGAAGTACAGGTTGAGATCTTTTCGAAACGCGCCTGAGCTGCCTGACCTTCCGAGCTCGCTGCGTAAGCAGCACCGCCGTCGGCCCAGGTATTCAGGTTAGGACTGGCACCCAACCAGTAGAAGTTATATGGCAACGGCGATCGGATCGGTGTCACCATCCATGCCGCATACTGATTAAGAGCCTCGTTATCGATTTTCTTAACCTGCTGCTTCCAGTAGTCCACCGCGCTTTGAACATCGCTCGCGTCACTACCGCTATTCAAACTACAACTAAAGGTCTCAACTATCGGAGGTGTCTCCTCAGCCTGGACCTGTCCAACTATCAAACAGAACAACATCACAAAAGGAATACTTATTTTTGTTTTCATTCCTGTGCTCTCCATTTTGGAAGTGAGTGACAGCGAAGACCAATAACGCATTCCCCGCTGGCCGTTCCCGCCACAGGACCTCATGGGGGCCAAGCAGTATGCGCCTGTTAAAAGTGCTATCAAACCAAGATCAAAAAAAAGTATGTAAGCACTGTTCAACATCACCAGGAAAAATTGACACTGGAAATGTCGACACTTTCGTCGAATTCACGGCTCCGCTATGCTCGAAGAATGAACGAACTAGTCCAGTTAACCGCTGTAGAGCAGCGCAAGCTGATTCAAGACAAAAAAATCAGTGCTACCGAGCTGCTTGAGGCGCACCAAAGCCACATAGAATCAGTCAATCCGCGGGTCAATGCGATCGTTAGCCATACTCCAGATATCGCTCATGCTGCAGCGCAACGTGTGGATGCAGCGATCGCAAAAGGAGACGACCCAGGGCTGCTGGCAGGTCTGCCAACGGTTCATAAAGATCTTTTCGAAACCGATGGGATTCGAACCACCTGGGGTTCAATATTATTCGAACATCATGTGCCGGAACGGAATGCACTCATTGTGCAACGCCAGATTGATGCAGGTGCTGTGACATTGGGCAAATCCAACACGCCGGAATGGGGCGCAGGATCAAATACGTTCAACGACATCTTCGGTGCAACCGGCAATCCCTACGACTTAAGCAAAACCTGCGGCGGCAGTTCCGGAGGCGCAGGCGCAGCACTAGCTGCCCGCATGGTGCCCATTGCTGATGGTAGCGACATGGGTGGGTCTCTGCGTAATCCCGGCAACTTCAATAATGTTGTGGGTTTTCGCACAAGTCCCGGCCGAGTGCCCGCATTCCCCGCGCCCATGGGCTGGTCAACCCTCGGTATTCAAGGTCCCATGGCACGAACCGTTAAGGACTGCGCTCTTTTTCTCGCCGCAATGGCCGGGCCTGACCATAGAGTCCCTATCTCGCTACCCGAGGCTGGCAGTACTTTTCTCGAATCCTTAGACGTAGATATCACTGGCACCCGGGTTGCAGTAGCCCCGGATTTCGGCGCGCAGCTTCCGGTGGAACGCGTCGTGAGAGATATCATCGCCGATGCTTATCCACTACTTGAGTCCATGGGTTGTGAAGTCTCGGAAAGTTGCCCGGACTTTTCAGGCGCCGACGAAGTTTTCAAAACTCTTCGCGCCTGGGGTTTTGCCGCAACACACGGCGTTCGCTTGCAGGAACACCGTGACAAATACAAAGACACACTGATCTGGAACGTTGAAGCCGGTCTGTCACTTACCGGGCAGGATGTCGCTGACGCAGAAACACAGCGCACAGCGATCTACCAACGCGTTATCAGCTTTTTCGAGAACTTTGATTTTCTGGTGCTGCCAGTTTCACAGGTACCGCCTTTCCCCATCGATGTGGAATATCCAACGGAAATCGACGGTACTGAAATGCTGACCTACATCGACTGGATGAAGTCCTGCTACTACATCACCATTACCGGTCTTCCCGCTTTGTCGCTACCGTTCGGATTCACACCAGAAGGTTTGCCGGTCGGCATTCAGATCGTGGGCAAACCCCAACAGGAACTTGAGTTACTAAAGTTTGCTAACGCGATTGAAGAGGCGCAGCCGGCCTGGAAACAACTGCCATTATTGGATTGAATCAAGCTCGTCGAGCCAGGCAATCGCGCTATCCATATCCATGAAGGCAGAAACATCCACGGGTTCATGCTTGTGCGCATGCGCCACCATCATTCTGAGAATGCCGTAGTTGGCAGGCTTATCTGATACCTACGCCGTGCGGTGCTGAAAATCCTGATCGAGAAACACAGCCGTCGCATCGGCCGCGCCGGAGACATTCATGTTGGTGAAGTCTTCCATGATGCAGTCACGCATGTCCCAAAGCGTCTTCAGGGTTGCACCACTTTGGTTGTAGGCAACCATCCATTCGCCAATTTCGATCGGCACGACAGTGCCAGTGACGGTATGGATCGTCAGATTCGGTTCCTGCTGTGTTGTACTTAACTCAGCCAACCTACTTCCCTTGCCGCTCTTCAATAAAGCTGCATGCTCCTAAAACGATACTATTAAATCGCCACTGGAAAAGTACAGAGAAATCGAAGCTCTGGTCCGGTATAATTAGAACAAATCGTTCCTTGGGGGTGGTGGACAGTTATTGGACACCTGAGATTACACCCCAGAACCTGATCCGGTTAGTACCGGCGTAGGGAAAGGATGCATCTCGCTTCATCTTCTATTACGTCACGCCGGGTCTCTTTGTCAGCAATTTTTTGGAGAGACTCATGATCCATTTTGCCCGGGCTTTAGCCCTTCTTACCGTTATCGCCTTTTCACCGGCTTATGCGGAAAACACCCTGCCTGAAGTCGTCGTGACTGCCACGCTCAGGCAGGATTCAACCATGGACACCGCCAGTAGTGTTTCCGTTGTGTCTGAAGAAGTGATCAGAGCAAGAGCCGCACAGCACTTTGAAGACATCATCAACACCATACCCAACGTAAACTTTGCGTCCGGATCAAACCGGGCCCGTTACTTCCAGATACGTGGTATCGGTGAGCGAAGCCAGTTCGTCAATCCTCTGAATCCTTCCGTAGGCGTTCTGATCGATGACGTCGACTTCAGCGGCGCAGGCACCGTGGCAACTTTGATGGATGTGAAACAGGTGGAAGTGCTACGCGGACCTCAAGGCACTCGGTACGGTGCCAACGCACTTGCCGGATTGATTAATGTCACAACCAATGAACCAAGCGATTCTCGGTTTGCAGAATTCAAACTCATGGCTGGTGAGTACAACACCAAAACGATCGGCATGGTGCTCAATGCCCCTTTAAACGATGACTTTCGAACAAGACTGGTTGTTGAGTCCCATGAAAGTGATGGCCACATCGAAAACGATTTCCTGGGTGTTGACGACACCAACGGTCGAGATGAGATGACGATCCGGGGCAAACTCGCCTGGCAGGTGAACGATGACTGGGCACTGGATCTGACCGTCGCCAATATCGATATCGACAACGGCTACGATGCATTCTCGCTCGACAACACACGCCACACCCTTTCTGATGAGCCAGGTTTCGATCGTCAGGATTCAACCTACTTCTCGTTAAAGAGTGAGTGGTCCCTCGAGAATATGGCTGTGGTGGCACTGCTGAACCAGTCTGATTCAGATCTCGAATATGGCTACGATGAAGACTGGAGTTTCACGGGTATCCATCCTTTTGGATACACATCGACTGACCACTACTTTCGTGAACGCGATACCACCAGCGCTGAAGTCAGGCTGCTCTCCAATGATCAATCACGACTTTTCGGCGACACCACTGAATGGGTCGTTGGCCTCTACTACCTGTCTTCTGACGAAAGCCTCGAGCGCCAGTACACCTTTGCTGCAGGCCCCTTCTTCAGTGATTACGACTTCGACACCCTGGCTGTCTTCGCACAGCTAGATACGGCACTGAGCGATCGCACCACACTCAGCGTTGGTTTGCGACTGGAAGAACGAGACACCAGTTATGACGATTCCGAGGCGGTTTCTTTCTCACCGGACGATTCCCTGTGGGGCGGAAAGATAGCACTCGAACACCGGCTGGAGAGTGACGCGCTGGTCTACGCTTCTGTTGCCCGTGGTTACAAAGCCGGTGGTTTTAATATTGACGGCAGCCTGGATGCAGATCTCAGAACCTTTGATGAGGAGTACCTGATCGAATACGAGGTCGGCTACAAGGCGTTGCTCGCTGACGGTGCCGTTGGTTTACAACTGGCTGTTTTCTATGACGATCGCCATGACCAACAGGTAAAAAGCAGTCTGGTTCGCCCAAGACCCGATGGCAGCACCGAGTTTATTGATTTCTTTGGCAATGCGGCGGAAGGCACCAACAAGGGTGTGGAAATCGATCTGTCCTGGACCATCTCTGAGCGGTTTTTCCTGACCGCGAACGCCGGTTGGCTAGACGCAGAGTTTGATGAGTTTGTGAACGAGTTCGGTGAAGATCTTTCCGGACGCGATCAGGCGCATGCACCTGGCTACATGTACAACGTCGCACTGAACTTTGAACAGGGTCCCTGGTTTGCCATTGTCTCCGTTGATGGCAAAGATGAGTTTTTCTTCTCGGATCGTCACGCCGTCAAAAGTGACGACTACAATCTGTATAACGCCTCCTTCGGCTATACCACCGATCGCTGGTCGCTGACGGTTTGGGGACGCAACCTGAGTGACGAAGATACCTTTGTGCGTGCATTTGGCAGCTTCGGTAACGACCCAAGAAAACTGTACGTGACAGAGCCTTACTTCCAGTATGGCGAACCGCGAATCACCGGCGTTACCCTGGACTTCACACTCGGAGAAAAATGAACGAGGTCCTGGCAACCGCTTTCGCACAGCTTCAGCAATCGTCCTTGCTGGAGCTGGCCGCTGTTGTCCTCGCTGTCGTTTATCTGATCCTGGCGGTTAAGCAGAACATCGCTTGCTGGTATGCCGCCTTCATTTCCACCGCGATCTTTCTTTACATCTTCTGGCAGGTCAATCTCTACATGGAGTCTGGCCTCCAGGTGTTTTACCTGGGGATGGCGATCTATGGATGGTTCCAGTGGCGCAAGGCGCAGGGGGAGCAAAAAACTTTGCCCGTCAGCACCTGGCCGCCCCACTACCACCTGGCCGCCATAGCCTTCATTGGTATCGCGACTTTTATCAGCGGCACCTTACTGGCGGACACCGACCAAAGACTCGGTTACGTGGATTCGTTCACAACCTGGGGCGCCGTTGTTACCACCTTTATGGTGGCACGAAAGATCCTTGAGAACTGGATCTATTGGCTCGTCATCGACAGTGTCTCGATCTACCTCTATCTCGACAGAGAGCTCTATTTCACCGCCATTCTCTTTATGGCCTACATTGTCATTATCCTGTTCGGTTTCCGTGCCTGGTGGCTGGACTACAGGAGTTTCAGGTAACCTAAGTACCATTAGCGCTGACCAGCGGAAGGCTGAAACAGAACCGTATGACGGACTGGTACTTTTCCCTGCTGAAACACCCACGGCTTGTTCTCGTCAGCTGCCTGATCCTATGCCTGGCGGTTGCGTCGGGTATTCGCAACTTCTCTTTCGATGCCTCTGCAGACACACTCGTCGTTGAGGGTGATCCTGCCCTTGCCCGTTACAACGAGATGGCATCTATCTTTGGTGGTGATGACTTTATCGTGCTCACCTACACCAGCGATGATGTGGTCTCTGACGTGGCGCTGGACGAAATCGAGACGCTGCAGCAACAGCTCTCGGCACTGCCTGGCATCAAGTCCACCTACTCCATTCTCGATGCGCCGCTCATTGAAAGCCCGCCCATCCCGTTGGAACACATCGCGGAGGACTACCGAACCCTGCGCGACCGAAGCGTTGACCGGGATCTCGCACGGAAAGAGTTAACGAACAGCCCCCTTGCCAGCGATTACCTGATCGCTCGAGATGGCAAGAGCACCGCGATCAGCGCAACCCTGAAAAGGGACGACATGCTGGAGATGCTGCGCGAGGCGAAAGATGAAGCGCGGATGCGCGGCCAGGGTATTGCTGAGACACAGGATGCTTACCTTGCCCGCAGGAATGAATTTGTCGCGAATCGAGACGCATTAATTCAATCACTGCGAGATATCAGGGACAGCTATCAGGGTAACGCCACCATCTTTATCTCAGGCGTGCCGATGATCGCTGCCGACATGCTGAGTTACGTTCGTTCAGATCTGCAGAACTTCAGCGCACTGGTTCTGGCATTGATCATTACGCTGCTGACTTTCTTCTTCAGGAAAGCGCGGTGGGTCGCTCTGCCCATCTTCATTTGTATCACCACCGTTGGCGTGACTATGGGATTGCTCGGCATCATGCGAACGCCTGTCACTGTGGTGTCGTCCAACTTTATTTCGCTGCTGTCGATCATCAGCATTTCTTTTTCGATTCATTTGGTGGTCCGCTATCGCGAGCTGCTCAGCAAAGGAGAACTGAACCACGAGGAGATGGTCGTCGAAACCATGCGCAGTAAGTTTGCGCCGTGTCTCTATACCGCCTTAACCACGCTCCTTGCCTTTGGCTCCATGCTTGGTAGCAGCATCCTGCCTATCGAAGACTTCGGCTGGATGATGTGCCTGGGTATTGTTGTCGCACTGGTTGCCACTTACCTGCTCTTTCCAACGGTTCTGCTGATCATTGGCTCGACAGCGCCCAGCAAAACCATCGAAAAACCTATCGTCCTGACTGACTGGTTTGAACACCTCTCGGTTAATCGAACCCGGCTGGTTCTCGTGGTCTCCACCATCATCGCCTTACCCGCCATTTATGGAACAACCCTGATTTCGTTCGACAACCGATTTATCGACTACTTCCAGGAAGACACTGACATCCACGAGGGGATGACTCATATCGACGAGCGTCTGGGTGGCACCCTGCCCCTCGACGTTTACCTGAGGTTTGAGAAATACGATGTCGGAGATGCAGAGTTTGATGACTTCGACGACTTTGATGACGGCTTCGAAGATGAGTTTCCCGAACGCTATTGGTACACACCCGACAAAATCGAAACATTACGGGAACTGCAACAGGCACTGGAGTCTCGCCCGGAGGTGGGCAAGGTTATTTCGCTGGCTTCCATGGAACAAATGGCAAGGCGATTTAATGATGGTGAGTCGCTGACCGGGCTCGAAATTACTTATGTGCTGGGTGAACTGCCTGAAGATGTGCGCAACTTTTTGATTGAACCTTATGGCAGTCCAAACGATGGTTGGATGCGCATCAACGCACGGATCATGGAAAGCCGCACCGATTTCTCTAAACAGGAGCTCATTGACAGCATTACTGCCTTCGCGCGAGACGAGATGAACCTGGACGATGACAGGTTCGTTGTTACCGGCATGGTGGTTCTGTTTAACGACATGTTGAAGCAGCTGGCCGACTCACAAGCACGGACACTGGGATATGTGATCATCGCAACATTCATCATGTTTTCGATTCTTCTGCGTTCGCTATCCCTGGCACTGATTGCCCTGATACCGAATGTGCTGGCCGCAACCTTGATCATCGCCTTCATGGGATACTCAGGCATCCCCCTGGATATGATGACCGTTACTATCGCTGCTATCTGTATCGGTATCGGTGTCGACGATGCGATTCATTATCTACACCGATTCCGTGAGGAGATTGACCAGAACGCTACAACACGTGATGCCGTGATCACGTCACACCACACCATCGGTCACGCGATGTACTTCACCACCATGACCATCATGGGTGGCTTTTCCATCCTCGCACTCTCGAACTTTATTCCAACGATTTACTTCGGCCTGCTGACTGCACTCGCTATGGGTCTGGCGCTGGTTGCAAACATGACACTCATGCCCGCCCTGCTCATGACCTTTTCTCGAGCGCGATCTTGACCTGAATCATGGGGCAACAGGACCCACGCTGTTAGAGTCATTTTATGGCGGAACTAAAACGCGACCTGAACCTAACCCTGCTCATGCTTTACGGCCTGGGCACAATTCTGGGTGCAGGCATCTATGTGCTAACCGGTGTCGTTGCCGCACACGCTGGTGATCAAACGCCGCTGGCCTTTTTTCTCGCTGCTGTCGTTGCCGCACCAACGGCTTATACCTTCGCCGTACTTTCTTCTCGCTATCCGAAGTCAGCAGGTCCGGCAGTTTATGTACACGAAGCTTTTGAGATTCAGTGGCTGGCCAGTATGACCGGCGGCCTGGTGGTGCTGGTCGGCATCGTTTCAGCAGCCACCATCGCAAGGGGATTTGTTGGCTACCTGCAGGTCTTTATCAGCGTTCCCGATGAAGTTGTGATTTTGTTACTGGTCATCGGGCTGACAGGCCTCGCACTGTATGGCGTTGTCGAATCAGTGGCTGCGGCAGCTGTGATTACCGTGATCGAAATTGTTGGATTGCTCATGGTCATCGCCGGAGGCCTGGCCTATGAGACACCACGAGCGATAGAGCTGATACCAGATTCCAACCCGGCACTCTGGGCTGGCGTTCTGGCCGGCACCTTTCTCGCTTTTTATGCGTTTATTGGATTCGAAGACATTGTCACCATGGCCGAAGAAACCAAAGCCGCTGAACGAAACGTTCCCTATGCCATCGCGGGATCACTGCTGCTCGCGACCCTGCTCTACTTTTTCGTCACCTTCCTCGCGATACGCACTGTTCCGATCGAGGTTCTGGCCAATCACGAAGCACCCATGTCAGTCATCGTCGAACAACACGGATTGTTCAGCCCAAAGTTGCTGGCGGCGATTTCCATGCTGGCGGTGGTGAACGGCGCACTGGTCCAGATCATTATGGCGTCGCGCGTGATCTATGGTGTGGCGCGCATGCACAACGAGTCGCATCCACTGGGTCGCGTCTCACACAAGACGCGCACCCCATTCAACGCCACTCTGCTGACCGGTAGCATCATTCTCGCGCTTGCACTATCGCTCGACGTGGAGTCTTTGGCTTCTATCACGAGCGTTATCACACTAGTGATCTTCGCAGCGGTAAACCTCTCACTTTGTCGACTTCAGGGCCTGCCTAAATCGCCCTTCATGCTCATCCCCTGGTTGGGTGCAGCACTTTGCCTGGCGCTACTGCTCACGCTATGATGCAAAAAAAAGTCGGAGGTCGTCCGTGGATTTTATTGGGATCGGTATTGGGCTGGTTGTCGGTATTGGCATCGGCTACGCGCTCGCAACCATGCTGGGCAAGAAGGATTCGGATTCACCCGCACCTGCTGCTCCATCCACAAACAATCCGAACTGGTGGCAAACCCGGGAACAACTGACCGGCACTCAGTTACAGATTCTTCAGCACATGGAAGCCAACAAAGAAGTTTCCATCACCGGGCTTCAGGAAAAGTTTTCATTTATTCCTGACCGGGAGCTCTACTACCGACTCGAACAGATTGTGCTGATGCAGTTCCTTGAGCGCGTCCGCAAGGAAGGCGAAGTCTTTTACGTTCTGAATGAAGAATATTCGGGAACGGTAGAAGGTGATAAAACCGTTATGTTGGGCAGCGACTAGCGAAACGCCTAATCGAGGGGTCTTCTGATTTCGAGAAACTCCTCGTTCACACAATTCTCAAGCTTCCCCGTTCGCAGATACTTCAGCGCAACTGAAATACCCTTCGTACGCATGTCATACAGACTTTGTGGTGTGTAAAACGCTGAGTGGGGCGTGATCAGCAGCCGATCTTTAATCCACGCTTCTTCGTTGTGCCAGGCCTTCAGCAGCTTACGTTCCATGTTGCAGGGCTCTTCCGGCATCACATCAAGACCTGCGCCTCCTACCTGACCAGACTTCATGGCATCGTGCAGCGCGTCGATATCCAGGATTTCGCCGCGAGCAGCATTGATTAACACCATGCCAGGCTTGGCATGTGCGAGCAGATCGGCATTCACAAGATTTTGCGTTTCATCGCTAAGCGGCGCATGCAGGCTGATGATGTCTGACTCAGCAAACAACGCTTCCAGGCTATCAACTCGGCGAATATTAAGCGCCAGATCACTGCCGTTACTCACGTAGGGATCATAGAAGGATACGTCCATGCCGAAGGCTTTACAGCGCAGCGTCATCGCGGTGCCAATTCGACCGAGACCGACGAGTCCAACCTTCGCAACCGACAATCTCAGCGCCAATGGGTTGTCAGTTTGTTGCCACTCCGTCGGCGTCACGCGCATACGCGAGTCCCATCGATTGATACCTTTCATCAGGCTCAGCAGCATCGCCATGGCGTGGTCGGCGACATCCTGGGTGCCGTAATCAGGAACATTGCAAACCGGGATCCCGGCTTTGCCATAAAACGCCAGATCAATATTGTCGAAACCTACCTTGGGCGTAACAAAGATTTTGCAGTGACTGGCTTTTGCGAGACGTTCTTCGTCCAGGGGATCAGGCGTCGATAAAATGGCATCTGCTTGCGCCCACATATCATCGGTGACATCTGACGGCCGTTTTGAGAACAGACATTCAACATCACACCCGGCAAAGTGACGCTCCGGTTCATTGTCATCACCCCATCGGGCTGCAGGCCATAGCAACGTCAATGACATGAGCGTCTCCTATACACTCGAACTAGAACGCTTAAACCATTCATCTGGCAACGAGTCCTTAAAGACCTGCTGCAGACTGAACGTGTGAATACCTGTCGTCTGACTAACAGAACCGGCAAAGTGCGATTCTCTTTGCGAACGAACCATGACTTTAGCGTTGATGTGTCGCTTACTCAGCCACATGCCCGCCCGCAGGTTTTCATCGTCCTGGCCGGTCGCCATCAGTACAAGCGGAATCCCCTTGGAAAGGTCAATTTTCTGCTCAAGCTGTTGCCAGACCTCTGGATGATTAATCTCACCCTCAAACACATGCCGTTCAACGCCGGACTCCATTGCGCTATGTTCCTCAGCCACCATGATGCGGCGGTGTGCATCCGTGTCGATGATTGCTATCGATTCAAGTTCCGGCAGTGCAATTTCCTGCAACTCTTCAAAAACGGTCTGACCAAAGCGACCGAAGCCGGCGATCACAACCGTGTCCAAATGCGCCGTCGCCTTGAAATGCTCCATCATGACGGAACGTACGAAATGTTGTGCAGCAAGATGGTAACTGTTGAATGAGTGCGTGTTTTGAACCACCTCAGAGTTCTCCATCGCACGCAAATAGCGCAGCCGGTTGCTGTGCAAAACAATTCGCTTTCCGAGTTCGGGACGCAATTCCAGCAGCTTGCTTGCGGTCTCAAAATTATCAAAGTCATTTTCACTTGCGAGGACGACTCTCCTGACCCGGCCTATTCTGAGCATGTGTAGGAAATATTCGTCGGTAAAGTCTCCTGCCAGACAACGGGCGCCGTATCGATCTTCCAATTCCTGACGAACGGTTTTTCTTATATCTCTTTCGATGACGATGAGCTGGGTAGTTGAGTCGAGCATCTCAATTTTGTCCATAACGCTTCGAGACAGATCATTGATACCCACAACCACCGTGTGATCACGCAATTTGCGGAGCCAGCGGGAGGGATTGGCAACCAGCACCTGCAGCCATTCAACCAATGCTGACGTTGTCAGCAGCGGTGCGCCAAAATAGGCAATCCAGGTGAGTACCTGCCCCCAAATCGGCCCACCTACGGGTACGCCGAGGTCCATACCGCCGAGAATAAAGAGCCCCATGGAGTAATAGAGCAGTGTGAACGGATTGGCGTTGCTCAGATCTCTTTCAGTTGCGCCAACACCCGACATGAAGCCAACAAAGCCGCATCCAAGGAATACAATCGCCAGAATCCAGCGCCAGTTCCGATAGATATATGTCACAGCCCTACTTGCCCGGGACCAAATTGAATGGTGCATAATAGGTGATAACCATGAGTGACGCTATGAAGCCAACACCGACCGAATACATCCGCCAGACGAGGGAGAGTTACGAGAAGCTGGGCTTTGAACCCTACCAGTGGTTTGAAGCAGAAGATGAGCCCGCATTTGCCAGAACGCGAAAACCGCTTTCTGAATCGCGACTCGGTGTGATTTCGACCGCCGGCACCTACGTCAGTGGTCAGGTTGCGTTCTACACAAAAGATGACACCAGCATTCGATCGGTGCCCAGCGACACATCAGCAGACAACATTCGATTTGCGCACATCATGGAAAACTACCTGGTTGAGGCGCGCCAGGACCCTTGTACGGTTTTCCCCATCGAAGCGCTCAACCAATTGAATGATGAAGGTGTCATCGGCGAACTCGCTGACAACTTTTTTTCCTGCATGGGCGGCATCTACTCGAGGAATCGCGTCAAAACGGAACTCATACCCAACCTCGATGATGCCGTTGAAAAAGAACAACTGGACCTGTTGCTACTGGTCCCCTTGTGACCCGTCTGCCATCAGACCGTGTGTCTGATTGCACGCCACTTTGAAGCCAAAGGGCTGCCAACTCTGATTCTTGGCAGTGCCTTGGACATCATGACTGCAGGCAAACCGCCCCGCGCAAAATTTGTAAATTACCCGCTTGGATTTGAAGCGGGCAGATTTCAGGACAAGGACGACCAACTGGCCGTGGTCCGTGAAGCATTGAAGGGATTCGACGATTTTAACGAGCCCACCATCGAGCCTATGCCATTCGAGTGGCAGGAAGGTTGGAACATGGTGAATGAGAGAGAAAAAGGCAAACTCGACCATCGAAGCCCGCGAACCCTTGAGCCGCAGTACCAGAGTGAAGAGGATCGCCTTAAGGCCGAGTCGGCGTAACGAGGCATAGACATGACTGAGCCGCTGGACCTCAGCGCAGGTTCACCCGTCTTCAAGTCCCTGATGGATAACAGCCAGGACTTGTTCACGCTTGTGGACGAAACCGGACTCGTGCTCTACCAGAACAACTGCATACTCTGGCGCCTCGGATATGAACCGGAACAAGTCGTTGGACGAAACATTTTTGATCTGCTGCACCCGGATGATGTTGAACTTGCCATCAATTCTCTGGGCGACCTTAAAGCCAAAGAAGATATCGATCGCATCGTCGTTCGACTCAAGAACAGTGACGGTGAGTGGCGCCAGGTAGAAACGCTCGGATGGGCGCAGGAATTCGGCGGTCAGCAATACATCCTGCTTAACTCCAGGGATATCAGCGTGCAGCAGAAAGCTGTCGAACGACTCAAAGATTCGGAAACGCTGCTTTCCGCTGCGTTTAACTCTACCAGTACCTTCTCCAGCATCACCGATTTGAAAACCGGAGAGTTTATCGACGTCAACGAAGCCTGGCTGAATGTCAGTGGCTGGACCCGTGACGAGGCCATTGGAAAAACCTCCATCGACCTCAATGTCTGGGGTAGCAATGCCAACCGGGAGCGGGTTGTCGCTGAACTGCAAAAAAATGGTGCGCTGAAACAGTTTCCTGCAACGATACAAAATAGAGAAGGTGAGATTCGAAGCGTTATCCTCGATGCCGAAATGGTGCAGATCGGTGATCGAGGTTTGATGTTTCTCTCGGGTGTCGACATCACTGAGCGAGAACGTGTCGAGGCGCAGTTGCGGCAAGCACAGCGTCTCGAGGCTGTTGGCCAACTAACCGGCGGTATCGCCCATGACCTGAACAATATGCTGACGGTGGTGCTTGGCCAGATAGACTTAACGCTGGATCGTGACGTCTCTATGGATCAGGTGAATGATGCGCTTGAGGTCATTCGTCGGGCAACGGAACGAGGTTCTGACCTGATCCAGCAGCTCATGATCTTCTCGCGACGTCAGACGTTACGTCCTCGCACCATCAATGCCGGGGCAACCATTAATAATCTGAAAAACCTTCTGGAACGCACACTGGGTGGCGAGATCTCGGTTGAAACCGTGGTTGATGCCGATACCTGGGACAGCAACCTGGATGAAGCGCTATTGGAAAACGCGCTACTTAACCTGGCACTGAACTCAAGAGATGCCATGAGCCAGGGTGGCACACTCACCATTTCTGTCAGCAACACGCAATTCGATGAAAAAACGGCGCACCAGTATCAGGTTGTTGGCGAAGACTTCGTCAAGCTCCAGGTTTCCGATACTGGCAAGGGTATGGATCAGGCAACCATCGCAAACGCCTTTGAGCCATTTTTTACAACCAAACCCATGGGCCAGGGTACCGGTCTTGGCCTCAGCATGGTGTTTGGTTTCGTTAAACAATCCGGCGGGCATATCGAAATCGAATCCGAGCTCAGGGTCGGTACCACCATCACCATTTACCTGCCCCGTTCTGCGGTATCGAGGGCTCCCGAAGTTAAGGCACCAACCACTGAAAGTCGTCTCCAGGGTAAGTCTGTACTTGTGATCGAAGACAGCGAAGAGCTTCGCAATGTCGTTAAGCTGTTGCTGGTATCACTGGGCTGCGAAGTTCACGAGTGCGAAGGCATGGAGTTGACGCGTCCCGACGGGCATGTCGATCTGATCCTCTCTGATGTGGTGTTGCCTGGCCGAAAACAAGGGCCTGACCTCGTGGTGGAAGCACTGGAACACTATCCGGAAGCGAGAGTGGTTTATATGTCGGGATATCCGAGAGATCGGTTGACCGATGTCGACCTGACCCGCAGCACAGACCTTCTAAAGAAACCGTTTACGCGGGACGAACTGCAGCAAAAACTGAGCAGCGCCCTGGGCTAATACAATTCAGCCCTGCTCTTCCTGATGCTCTGGGCGCATCAACCTCGGTGTTTTCCCAAGGTTATCGTGATAACCCGTTTCCAGGGTCTCGCCTGAGTCGACGACGATGGCGTCACAGATCATCTTGCCGTGATCAGACAAACCATCGTAGATCTCACGGGTCATACACTTGCGCACTGGCTCGCGATACCAGGGTGCCCAGTACTCTACATTGGGAATTGCACGCACATGATCTGACAGGTTCGGCGTGCCTCCATGCCAGGCGCGTATATCTCTGATCAGAACACTGCCTGCAGGCGCCGGGCAAACCGTTGATAGTTTCATCCACTCCGGCTCATCCATCAGGCGCGGGAACTGATCATGGTTGTGCTGGGTACCCGGGATCTGTCTCGTCGGCCCATTAGTCGCTGTGAAGTCGACCATTAGGAAATTGCAGACGACACTTGGAACCGGCAGGTCACGGTAGGTGAGAATGCCACGATGATCGTGAAAAGAACCCGCCACTTTTTCACCGTAGGTTCTGCGATCACCCATATCCGAATGCAGTCGTTGATACTCCACTGCACCTGGCAGACAAAAGTCCCCGGCACCACCACGACACATGTAGGTGGGTGCACCAAAAATTTCTGTGACTATCGGTGTCACCGTCGGCAGATCAACCAGCATCGCCCACTCAGGGTGATGCAGCAGTTCACCGGTCTTGCTGGCACTGCCGAAAGAGTAACGGTGTGAACCACGGTTACCCTGCCGATTACGATCCAGGGCCATGATTTCATGAATCACCCGATCACAGCCGCTGCGAATGTATGCGAGCTGTTCCGGTGTTAGCACGTCACGAACCACGACAAAGCCATCGCGCCAGAAGATTCGCGCCGCTCGTTCAACTTCGTCCGGCGAAACAACCTCCAACCCCTTAATGCCATTGTTGGCAGCAAGGTAGTCTCTTAGTTTGACGACTTCGGGGTCATTAGGGTCTGTGCCGACCCACCCCAGCTGATCCAGTGGGACGTCAAGGGCAGCGTTATCCGCTTCGAGTTGTGGCTCCGGCATAGGTCGTACCTAGAGTGGCGTTATCGTCTATGCCGATATTGAAACAACCAGAAATTCTCCAGGTCAACATAATTCTGAAAGTCACCAAAGGGCTCAGTCATGGCTTTCAGCTCTTCCAGGTTCGGAAAGTTTTTCAGCACTTCATGTGACGCGCCGGAATCCAGCGTTCTTTTCTGGTAGGTATTGCCATGTTCATCGCGGCGCGTAATGGGAAACTGGGCCAGCTGCGCCGGAGAATTATCGATCAGAAGTACGGTAGACCCAGGCCGGAGGCACTGGTGCAGCGAGCAGAAAAATTCTTTCAGGCGCTGTCTTGGCACGTGCGAGAGCCAGAGACCCGCAAAGGCTCCGGTAAAGCTCTTGCCTTCATCAACAAGGCGATCAACGTGATAGACATCCTGAACCCGCGCTTCGACGTGACAATCAAAATCACGCCGCGCCAGTTCTTCAAGCTGCGCTGCCTCTCGATCTACCGCCAAAACAGATTTGGCTGAGCGACTGATGAACTGAGTCCAGTAGCCGGTACCGGCTGCAAGCTCCAGGACACGACAATTTTCAAACAGCCGCATTGCGTGAGATTCGAGAAACCTCAAGTCGAGTTGTCGTTCGGGGTATTGATACACGCGATCGTAAACCGGAGCCCGTTCGCGGTAGTAAGGTGCCATGTCATCCATGGACCTACATTTTACCCTACTTTATTGAAATCTAAGAGCTTTTCTCTTATCAGGGCATTAGGTTTTCGTTATGCTTGAGCGCTTGTCAGCCAGCAGTAGTGAGAAGTATGTATCCCGGACATCACGACCCAAACCGCCTCGCCTACACCATGGCGAACTCCGGCATCAAGGTAACCCACGGCGATTTGGAAGCAGAATCCAATCAGATTGCTCACCTGTTCCGCAGCCACGGTCTGAAGAAAGGCGATTCCATTGCACTCTGCCTGGAAAACCATGTGGCCTTCTTCAAAATTTGCATTGCGGCCCAACGATCCGGGCTCTACTTCACAGCTATCAGCTATCGCCTTCAAGCTGAAGAAGTTGAATACATCGTCAACGATTGTGAAGCCAAGGTACTGATCACATCATCTCATCTCACAGAGACGTTCAACGGCTTCAAGGACAACCTGAGAAACGATCCCGTCTGCTACATGCTCGACGGTACGGTGCCCGGCGCTGAGTCTTTTGAAGAGGCCTACAGCAATCAGCCAACGACACCCATTGAAGACCAGGCCTGGGGACAGAGCCTGCTGTATTCATCCGGCACCACCGGGCGACCCAAAGGGGTGAAGCGCCCTATTCCGACGATGCCGTTTCCTGAAACCGACCCGGTCTACGATGTGCGTCGCGTTCGCTACAACTTTGATGAGGCGACCCGATATCTGTCACCGGCGCCGCTTTACCACGCAGCGCCCCTCGCCTTTACGCTCAACGTGCTGCGTTACGGTGGGCAATGCGTGGTCATGGAAAACTACGAGAGCGAACGAGCGTTGCAACTGATTCAGGAGTACAAAATTACTCACAGCCAGTGGGTACCCACCATGTTCGTTCGCATGCTGAAACTTCCCGAAGACATTCGAACTCAATACGATCTCAGCAGTCACCAGGTGGCAATCCACGCTGCTGCACCCTGCCCCGTCGCCGTAAAAGAACAAATGATCGAATGGTGGGGTCCGATCATCCAGGAGTACTACGCGGGTACCGAAGGAAACGGCTCAACAACTATCACTTCTGAAGAATGGTTGAGTCATCGCGGATCGGTCGGCAAAGCATCCGGTGAATGCACCGTGCATATCCTGGACGATGACTTTAACGACGTACCCGTTGGAGAAGCCGGTGGTGTTTACTTCGAAGGCGGCGGCAAGTTCGAGTACCTGAACGACAGCGAAAAGACCGACTCAAGCCGATCTCCACAAGGCTATTCGACGCTTGGTGATATCGGCTACCTGGATGAGGAAGGTTATCTCTATCTCACGGATCGTAAGTCCTTCATGATCATCTCCGGCGGGGTCAACATTTATCCTCAGGAAACTGAAAACGCTTTGATCACCCATCCCAAGGTTATGGACATCGCTGTGTTCGGCGTGCCCAATGAAGAATTCGGGGAAGAAGTGAAAGCAGTGGTTCAACCAGCAGATATGAATGACGTTGGACCAGAGCTTGAAGCAGAACTGATCGCCTATGCGAGAGAACGCATCTCGCACATCAAGTGTCCGAGGACCATCGATTTCCTGGAAGAACTTCCCAGACATCCCACGGGCAAACTCTACAAACGACTACTGAAAGACAAGTACTGGCAATGATAAAGAACCTATTCGATCTATCCGGGCGCGTCGCCCTTATCACAGGTGGCAACGGCGGAATCGGCCTCGGCATGGCAGAAGGTCTTGCGTCCCAGGGATGTGAAGTCGCTATCTGGGGGACCAACGAAGAAAAAAACGCTGCGGCCCTTGAAACTCTGCAGCAGTATGGTCCCAGGGTCTCTGCCTTGAAGTGCAACGTTGCTGATCAGCAGGAAGTAGAACAGTGTTTCGCCGAGACACTAAAGACCCATGGTCGCGTCGATGGCTGTTTCGCCAATGCTGGTGTCGGCGGTCGATCTGCGCAGTTTGATCAGATGGACAAAGCCGAGTGGGATCGCATCATGGAGGTTAACCTGGATGGCGTCTTCTACACCTTCCGGTGTGCTGCTGAACACATGCGTTCCCGTTCCGAAAATGGCGATGCGTTTGGCCGCCTTGTTTCAACGGCAAGTCTCGCGGCAATATCCGGACAGGCTCGAGGTGAACACTATGCCGCAACAAAAGGTGGTCTGATCTCCATGACCAAAGCGCTGGCAGTTGAATATGCAAGGCATAACGTCACTGCACACACCATTCTCCCCGGCTGGATCGAAACGGGCATGACCGAACAGACATTTGCCTGGGGCAAATTTGTAGACAATGTCATGCCAAGAATACCGATGCGCCGCTGGGGTCAACCAGAAGACTTTGCCGGGATCGCCGTGTACATCATGAGCCAGGCAAGCGCATACCACACCTCCGAAACCTTTCTCATCGACGGCGGCTACGCCAACTTCTGATGACGGCTGCGTTCGAAGGCATTCGCATACTGGATTTCACCCAGGTTCTGGCTGGTCCATTTGCCGTCATGCAACTTGCGCTGCTCGGCGCTGAAGTCATCAAGGTCGAACAACCTTTGACCGGGGATCAAACTCGTGGACTCATGAACAAAGGGGAAGACATTGGCATGTCACCTTCTTTCATGGGTATGAATCTCAACAAGAAAAGCCTGACCCTGAATCTAAAAGAGCCAGAAGCTGCAGAAGTCATCAAGAAGCTGCTACCTTCCATCGATGTTGTCGTCGAGAACTTCAAAGCAGGCACGATGAAAAGACGAGGCCTGGATTACGAGACGCTACGCGAGATTAAGCCGGACCTCATCTACTGCAGCCTGAGCGGATATGGCCAGACGGGTTCCCGCGCTGGTGAAGCCGCTTATGACGGGGCGATACAGGCTTCGAGCGGGATGATGTCGCAAAACGGCCACGAGGAAACGGGGCCAACTAGAACCGGCTACATGCCTGTGGACATGTCCACTGCATTAAACACCGCCTTTGCGATTTCAGCCTCGCTGCACCGTAAAGCAAAAACCGGCAAAGGTCAGTTTATCGATGTCGCCATGCTCGATACCGCTGTTGTCATGCAGGCAGCTCAGTTCAGCAACTATATGAACCAGGGACAGCTGGTTGGTTTACGAGGAAATGCCTCACCCACCGGCCAGCCAACGGCCAATGTCTTCCCGACTAAAGATGGACACATTCAGATCACCGCACTGAGACAACCACAGGTCGAAAAGCTGTTTGCAGAACTGGGTCTCTCAGACATGCTTAAAGAAGACAGGTACGCAACACCCGAAGCAAGGGTCAGCCAGAAGGAACCCATTTTTGCTGCGGTCTCAAAGGGACTTGCTGACAAAACCACAACTGAGTGGATGGAACAGCTGGCCAGCCAGGGTATCCCAGTTGCTGAAGTCAGGGATTTACCAGAAGTCTCGCAGGATGAAGACCTGGCAGAACGCGAAGTGTTCATCAGTTTGCCGTCGCCGGTCGCAGATAATGAAACGATTCGCGTCGTGAAAGCGGGATACGTCACCAATGAAGATGGTCCCTCGGTACACTCGGGGCCTCCTTTACTCGGCGCCCACACAGAAGAGATATTGCGGGATCTCGGTTACGACGATGAACATTTGAACGAACTGAGCAATAAAGGAGTCATCTGATGGCGAATGCACCGCTCAACTATCACCAGGCAACACCAGATATCGCAACCTCTGGTCAGCCTGACCGTGCACAGATCCACCAGATCGCCGATGACGGTTACGAAGCTGTCATCAATCTCGCTATGCACGACTCGGACAACGCCATACCCGAAGAAGGTAGTCTCGTCGCTTCTCTCGGCATGTACTATTTCAATATTCCCGTGCCGTTCGATGAACCGACACCGGATCACCTGCGAGAATTTATGGGATTAATGGATGTGCTGGCAGGAAAGAAAGTCTGGGTGCACTGCGCGGTCAATGCCCGCGTCTCTGCATTTATGTATCACTACCTGACTAAAAAACTCGGTGCTGATGAAGAAGCCGCAACCTCACCCTTGCTGGCTAAATGGCGCGGAAAAATGGATGACGTCTGGCAGGAATTTATGGAGATCACTGAAGATGAAATGGTTCGTTAGTTTTGCACTCATACTTTTTTCTGTAGGCGCACACGCAGAGGTTGTCGCCAAGGGAGAAACTGGCTTTAACCTGAAGATTGTCGATGAGGTTAGCGCTTCTCCACAGGAAGCTTATGACCAGTTCGTCAGGGTTGATGAGTGGTGGGTGGAAAGTCACTCCTGGTTTGGCAGCAGAAAAAATTTCAGTCTAGAAACAAAAGCCGGTGGTTGTTTCTGCGAGATTAAAGATGATCAGCAGGTCCTGCACATGCTGGTAACTTTTGTTAACCCCGGAGAAGAGATCAAAATGGTCGGTGGTCTGGGACCGCTCCAGATGATGGGTCTGACCGGCGGTATGAGCTGGCGATTTGAGGCTCTGGAGAACGGCGGAGGCACACGCATCATCCAGACTTACAACGTCAGCGGTTGGGCACCCGGTGGACTCCTTGATCTCGCCGACATCGTGGATGCCGTCCAAACCAGCCAGCTCAAAGCATTGGTTGCTCGCATCAACGATCAAGCTTCCTGATGGAAGACGAGTGGCTAAGTCGGGCCAAGCGGCTCCATGCTATTGCTTCCACCGGCATGCACTTTACTGACTCAGAATTTGATCGCGAGCGTTACGAGGAAGTTGCCGAGATCGCAACACAGATGCTCGCAGACCTGGGCAACAAACCCATCAAACAACTCACCGACCTGTTTCCCGGATTTGGTGAAAGTTACGCAACCCCCATGGTCGATGTCAGAGCAGCCATCATCAGGGATGATCGAATCCTGCTGGTTCGCGAAAAACTCGACGGTCTCTGGACCTTGCCTGGCGGTTACGCAGACGTCGGGCTGTCCGCCGGAGAAAACACCATCAAAGAAGTTCGTGAGGAATCCGGTCTTGAGGTCTCGATTCACCGCTTGATTGGTGTGTTTCACAAGGCGAAACATGCTTACCGCCAAGATCCAAGAGACTTCTATAAGTTTTACTTCCTCTGCAAAGAAGAGACGGCACAGGATCCGGTTATCGGGCCGGAAACCACAGATGTCGATTTCTTTACATTATCCTCATTGCCTCCCCTGTCACTGGGTCGTAGCATCCAACAACATATTGAACTCGCTTTTGAGTTCCATCAGAACCCAGATCAACCGGTTGTATTTGATTAATGAAACATTTCATTTGTTGCCTGTTACTTCTGCCGATGTTCGCCCTGGCGAATGGTGAATCGGACGCTTCAGCACCCGCGTTCACACTGAACACCCTGGATGGGGAAAGCGTGAGCTCGGAAAGTCTGCGCGGCAAAGTGATCTACCTGGACTTCTGGGCCAGTTGGTGTGGTCCATGCAAGGTTTCTTTTCCGGACATGAAGACGCTGCAAAGCGAGTTTGGTGAGGATGTATTTCAAGTCATTGCCGTCAGCGTCGACAGCAACCCGAAAGATGCGAAGCGATTCGTTGAGAGATTTGAGCCCAACTTCCTCATCCTGACCGATCCAGAAGGCGCGATCGCAGAGCGTTTCAGCATTCCTGCTATGCCAACCAGTTTTCTGATCGACCAGCATGGCAACATTCGGCACATGCACAAAGGTTACCGACCCGGTGACATCGAAAAACTTAAACCACTGATATCCGCCTTAACCGGAGAAGACCCGGCATGAGGAAACTCTGCGCTTTGTTCACGATCATGTTTGTCGTCAGCGGTTGCGAGACAGTCCAACCCTGGGAGCGCGACATACTCGCCAAACCCGGCATGCAAATAGAATCAGACCCACTTGAGGCGCAACTGGCTGGGCAGGTGTACGACAGCAAAGAAGCTTCATCAGGCGGCAACAACCCTGCCGGTGGTGGCTGCGGTTGTAACTAATGAAGAAGTCGCCACTCGCAGTACTCACAAGCGCAGCACTTGCCCTGCCGGCCTTTGCAGCAACTCAACCCAGTGAAACATCCATTTCAGTCAAAGCCTCCCAATACAAAGAGGAAGATATCTCCGCGTCTGATGTCTTGATTGGTTCCAACGAACGCTACGACATTGATGTTTACCAGTTTCAATTGACCACACCCATCGGTGCTGACTGGTCACTCGACGTTAACGTTAACCGGGAATTGATGAGCGGCGCTTCACCCTGGGGAACGATCCAGGATTTCACCACCGGCGAACCGACATTGATCATGAGCGGTGCCACCATTTCAGACCAGCGAACCGAAGTCGCAGTGACCGCTTCGCGCTACTTTACGGATTCGTCAGCAAGCGTAACGCTCAGTCACTCTGACGAAGACGACTATGAGGCAAAAGCGATCGCCGTTGGCGGTGAATGGACGCTGATGGAAGGCATGGCTACCCTGGCCGTTGGCGTCAGTTACTCTTCCGACGACATCACACCAACTGATGCTCTCAATTTCGGTCGAGTCACGGATGAAGAAAAACGCAGCAGGTCACTGTCTCTGTCGTGGACGCACATCCTAAACCGTACGTCGCTGTTACAGATCGGCACCAGCATCACCGACCGTGATGGATATCTCTCTGATCCATACAAACTGCGTGACGTCAGGCCAGACAGTCGATTGGAGAAAACCCTGTCGGCGAAATACAGAAAATATTTCGGGCAACCGAATGCATCCATGCACCTGGACTATCGTTATTTCCGTGACGACTTCGGCATCCGATCACATACCTTGAATTTGGCGTGGCACCAACAGATTGGTGAGCGCTTTCAACTGATTCCGAGCGTCCGGTACTACAGCCAGGAAGAAGCAGACTTTTATGTGCCCATCGACAATTTCCTGATACCGCTGGACCAGAACCAATCCAGCGACTTCAGGCTCTCCAGTTTTGGCGCCTGGTCCTTCTCCTTAAAAGGTGTAGTGACCCTTGACGACTGGACGCTGGACCTCGCCTATGAACGCTACATCAGCGACGGCGACTACGCGCTCGATAAACCGGATATCGAACACCCGGCTCTGCTGGAATTTGAGCTCGTCACGTTCGGAGTTAACTATCGCTTCTGACGAGGTTTACGCACTGCAATTCAAGGCGATGGGCTGTCCCTGTGAATTGCGACTCGTGAGCCCTGAGCCTGAACAACACGCCGAGCAATGCCTGAATGAAATCCGGCGTTTCGAAACAAAATATTCCCGCTACTCTGACGACACCCTGGTCAGCGAAATCAACAACAACGCCGGTATCCGGCCAACGTCTGTCGACGAAGAAACCGACAAAATACTGAACTATGCGGATGTCTGCTATCAGCTGAGCCAAGGAAAGTTTGATATTACTTCCGGCGTTCTGCGCCAGGTCTGGCACAAAGAGATGAACGCCCTGCCTGACCCGAAAGATGTTGAAGGGGCTACGGCACTAATCGGTTGGGACAAAGTGAAACGGCAAGGCGGATCAATCGAACTTCCGGCGTCAGGCATGGAAATTGATCTTGGCGGCGTTGTTAAAGAATACGTCGCTGATGCGGTCGTCCAACTGGCGAAACACCACGGGGCCACATCCGGTGTGGTAAACCTCGGTGGTGATATCGCACTTATCGGACCGCAACCTGACGGCACACCCTGGGATATTGGCGTGTCTGATCCAGACGACAGCTCCCAGGCCATCGCCACCATTCAGCTGAGCCACGGCGCAATCACCACCAGTGGCGGGTATGAACGCTTCATTGAAATCGAAGGCAAAAAGTACAGTCACCTGTTGGATCCAACCACCGGTTGGCCAGTCGACAATCTCCTCGGTGTCAGCATCATCGCGGACCAGGCGGTGGTCGCAGGTAGTCTAAGCACCATTGCCCTGTTAATGCCTGAACCGCAAGCGCTCGCTTTTCTTAAGGACAGTGATGCCCCCTACCTTGCGATTGATACCGGGCGTATCATTCACCGATCGAACTAAAACCTAAACATAAGAGAGACTGCATATGATTAAGCTCTACGGCCTTAGAATGAGTAACTACTACAGCCTGGTGAAAGCCATCCTGCTGGAAAAGGGTCTGGAGTTTGAAGAAGTGAAAGAACCACCTTCACAGGAGGAAGGTTTCCTCGCAAAGAGCCCCATGGGCAAGATGCCCGCTATCGAAGTCGATGGCACCTTTATTTCGGAGTCACTGGCCATCGCATTGTGGGCTGAACAAACCAAACCTGAACCTGCCTTGTTACCCAGCGATCCCGTTGCTGCGGCAAAAGTCATGGAACTCTGCTGTCATTTGAAACTTGATGTGGAACTGGTTGCCCGCCGCGTTCTGCCAGCCGCATTCTTCGGCGCTACCGCCAGTGATGAAGTCATCTCAACGACGGAAAAAGATCTGGAGAAAGGCATGAAAGCCGTCGCCAGGATCTACCAGGGTTCACCTTACGCTGCAGGTGCTGAATTTACCCTGGCAGATCTCTATACCTTCTACACCTTTGGCTTGTCTTCCGGTGTCGTGCAGAAGATTTACAACAAAGATCTTCTGGCGGACTACCCGCAGATCAGCGCTACCATGGCAGAGCTCGCGAAACGACCAAGCATTGCTCAGGTGGAAGCCGACAAAGCTGCCTGAGGTATTCTGCCTTTCGGTTTCACACCAAAGATCAGGCGCATCGTATCGAAGGGTCTGATCGCCACGTGATAGAACGCCAGGACAAACACAAGGGTTGCTGTGGTGAGTACCCAGTACTTCAGCCATAGCGACCAGTCGAGCGCCACAATAAAGTAACCAAAGACCACCAGCGCCGTGAGATGCAGAATGAACAGTGGATACACAGCCTCATTTAAATACTGCAAGACACGATTGGAAAACTGCAGATAACGACCGGCAAAGCCGAGACAGCTGAGAATCGCACACCAGACCATTGTCATTCGAAGCGCACACCACAACACATACTGAAACAGACCCGCTAAATCTTCTGTAAAGCCAGGCCTGGTATCACCGAAGATGCCAAATATCGCGAGGGTCGCACCGATCGCCAGCGCCAGGGACAGGTTGCGAAGACGTATCACGTCGTCAATCAGCTGAATGCGCGTTGCGATGACATACCCCGCCAGAAAAACAATGAACCACAAAGTGAAGCTGGCCCAATCATTAATCAGATCCCTGAAACCCGGGAACGCCCAACGCAATAGAATCTCGGGTACAAGCAGAATGGGTATGACTCGATAAATGCCCAGACCGGAAAAGCGACCAAAGGTTGTGTCACCACTCACTCGATCAATCCAGCGAAACGGCAGAATCGCAAGGACACAGAAGATATAGAGATAGGCAATGAACCAGAAGTGGTGCCAGCTGAGATTACCCTCGGGATAAACACCGTCCGAAAAAATACGCGGATAGAACTCAAGCAAGCTTCCATCGAACATGCCGAGGAACAACTTTTCCGTGTAGACCATCGGTGGTACCACAAGCACCATGCCGAAAAAGAACGGAATCAACAGGCGCCGCGATCTTTCACGAATAAATTCTGGGTCGCTGAGCTTTCGTTTCGCGAAATAGACACCGACACCTGAGATAAAGAACAACAGAGCCAGGCGGAACTGGGAGGATATCTTGACGAAGATCGCCAGCGCCTCAGAGTTCTCCGGATTCTGAATGGTTGGCAAGCCAAACGGCACGAAAAAAATCGCCGCGTGAAAATAGATCAGCACCATAAAGGCAATCACACGTAACCAGTCCAGTTCGTGTCTTCTTGTTGTAACGGTAGTCATGATCGCTCCCTCCAGAACGTTAAGTTGGGGAGCATTTCAGCGATAAAACCCAAACCGATCTTCCGGAAAACTCACGAATGCTGTCGGATTCTGAAAAAACTCAGCTTTTAAAGAATCCGTCAGGCCAGTTAGACTGTGGGCTTGGACGAAAAAGCGACAAAAGTAGAACTGCCATCGGTCACCAGGCCAACTGCCTGGATTTATGCCTCACTGGCATTCCCGATTGCGATGTTGGGTTACCCGCTGGGCGCCTACATCCCACGACTGTACTCCACGGAGATGGGTGTCAGTCTCGCCATGATTGGCTATGTCATCATGGCGGCCGCCATCTTTGATGCCATTACCGATCCTGCGATGGGTCATTTCAGCGATCGCTGGCACACCCGATTCGGACGCCGCCGACCCTGGATGGTTATCGGTGTGCCGATTTACCTGTTTGCCGTCTGGGGGCTGCTCAACCCGGAATTTGGCATCACGGTGGTTTATCTCGCCGGTTTCTATTTTCTGCTGAGAGTCTCCACCACCCTTTTGTACCTGCCTTATTCCGCCTGGGGACTCGAGCTGTCCAGCGAATACCACGCGCGGACCATGATCCAGTCTGCGCGAGAAAAGTTTGTTCTGGCGGGTCTGCTCGCTTCTGCCGGCATGGTAGCGTTTTCTGAAGAGATCTTCGGTCGAGCTGACGCTGGATTCGTACTACGTAACATTTCGATAGTTGTCATCGTGCTGATCCCACTCGCGACTTTACTGCTGTTCTGGAAGGTGCCAGAAGTTCCTACCTTCAACGCGCCGAAAGTGTCCTTCAAGGACGGCGTGTCGCGAATGACGAATAACAAACTGTTCTTCCGCTTGCTGGTGATTGAATTACTCATCACCGGAGGAGAAAACTTCCGCAACACGCTGTCACTACTTTTCATCCAGGACTACATCGGACTGTCATCCGTTGGCAGGGCTTTACTCCTGTACTTCGCAATGGGTCTGATGGCGATACCATTCTGGGACTGGCTGGCGAAGAAATTTGGCAAACATCAGTCATTGGCCGCAGCCATGGTGCTGGTGAGCGCTGTGTCGATTGGGGTACTCACCGTCGATCATGGCGAACATATGAAGTTCTATATCCTGTTCGGTCTGAAGGGATTCTGCTTCGGTGCTTTCGCTTACCTGCCACGCGCCATGCTGGCTGATGTCGTTGACCTGGATACCATCCGAACGGGTGCTGCACGGCCTGCCAGCTACTTCGCGATTCACGGATTCGTTACCAAGAGCGCAGCTTCATTCGGTGGACTCTCGCTACCGATTCTCGCGTATGTCGGATACTCGACCCTGCCAGATGTTCAAAACGGGGCAACGGAACTGATGTGGCTGGGGGTGCTTTATGGCATTGTGCCCACAGCGGTTTTCGTGGTCGCCTTCTATCTGTGTGTCACCTGGCCACTGAACGAAACCATGCATAAAAAAGTCGAACGAATATTGGGGAAACGCTATGCAAGACAAGTGTAAATGGTTGCTTGTACTCACCTTGTTACTCACCGCCTGCACGGATTCAGAACCCGAACCAGTTGAAGAAGTTAACCAAGAGACGACTCAGCAAGAGCAGGCACTGGCGCCCATTGTGCCCGGTAGTGGCACCTACTCGAGACCTACCTCAATCACCGTTCCTGAAGCCCAGGAATTTTTCGACCAGGGTCTCAGACTTGCCTGGGGTTTTTACTTCCCTGAATCCATTGCGTCTTACCAGGAAGCGGCCAGATTAGACCCTGACAATCCTATGCCCCATTGGGGTCAGGCCCACGCCATGGGACCTAACCCGAACTCGCGGTACGCAATGATGCCGGACGACCCTCAGGGAGAGGGACTAAAAGCCATCAAACGCGCGATGAAGCTGATCGACAACGCTGATCCGTTAGAGAAAGAGCTTATTCGCGCCATGTACGTCCTGTATGACAAAGCAGGCATTCCGGATAACCACGCCAGAGACCGTGCCTATCTCGCGGCCATGCGCCAGCTGAACAAAGAGCACCCTGATGACCCTGACGTCGCAGCGCTTTACGCCGCCGCTTACATGTCGATCGGAAAATGGGACTACTGGGACAAAGACGGCAATCCCAAAGATGAAACCATGCCGGTGGCAGAAGCTCTTGAGCACATCATCGAAAAAGACAAATCACATCCCGGTGTCCTGCACCTGCACATACACCTGATTGAAGCATCACTGGAACCTGAAAGAGCCCTCGTGTCTGCTGACGCGCTGGAAGCCACAGTGCCTATCGGTGGTCACGTTGTGCACATGCCTGCCCACATATACATGCGTGTCGGCCAGTACCAGAAGGCCATCGACAGCAATGTCCGGTCACAAGAGGTCGACCAGAAGTTCGCTGAGATCTGGGGAGACAATAACTTTCCGAATATCGGCACCTATCCCCTATCACACAAAATCCACTCCGGTCATGCACTGGACTTTATTCGTTACTCTGCCACCGTCCAGGGTAACTACGCGGTTGCGATCGATGCGGCTAACCGCGTCGCCGAAAATATTCACCCAGAGCACATGATCATGCGTGGCCAGAAAGGCGCCGCTGCTGTGTGGCTCGTGCAGAAAATCTTTGGCAAATGGGATGACATCCTTGCCATGGAACCAGCGCACTCAGGCACACCCTACCTGGACGGCATCTGGGCTTATGCAAAAGGCAGTGCTCATCTGGGCAAAGGTGATCTTGCCGCAGCAAAAGAACAGCTGAGCATACTGAAAGGAATCGCCGACGCTCCCAACGCGGACGAATACCGGGTGGGTGCAACGCCAGCATCTGCGGTTCTAAAGCTTGCGGCCCACGGTCTTGAGGGTGAAGTGCAGATGGCGGAGGGAGACCTCGCCGGTGCCATCGCATCTTTTGAAGCCGGTGTCGCCATTGAAGACCAGAACAACTACACCGAGCCGCCCGACTGGGCGCAGCCTATGCGACACTATCTTGGCGCTGCCTTGCTGGAAGCAGGTGAAGTCATGAGAGCGGAAGAAGTTTACCGACGAGATCTTCGCTGGAATCAAAACAACGGCTGGTCACTGCTTGGTATGCACCAGGCGCTGAAGGCGCAGGGTAAGCTCGATGAAGCCCAGCGCTACTACGACAAGTGGCAGGAAGCCTGGGTTTACGCAGACATCGAGATTACTGGCTCTCACCTGTAGATCGAATTCGAAATTCCGTTGGCGTGCAGTCATGCACGTCACGGAATGATTTGTTGAACGATGACAGGGATTTGAAACCCACATCGAGGGCAATGGTCAGGACAGGCAAATTCCTCTCGGCGGTCAGCCGATCGCTGGCCTCGCGAATCCGATAGTGATTCAGAAACTGGTTAAAGTTTCGATAACCCAAACCCTGGTTGATGGCCGCACGTAATTTATAAGCCGGCATGCCGAGCTGCTCCGCCAGGTCAGCCAGGGTCGCACCATGGTTGGCGTAGAACCTTTCTTCTTCAACGGCTCGTTCAATATCACGGGTGTCCGGCGTCTCTGGGGCAACACTTTCAGGTTGAGGGGCTCGACCCTCAATCGCGATAGACAACTGTTCCTGGTAAGCAATGACAGCGCCGGTTGCCAGTATCGACGCCAGGAACATTAAGGCGGAACCCGCCACCTCAACCTCAATGGGCATGTTTTCACCGGCCCAGATTTCCACCAGGATGACAATCGACACAAGGATCGCGGAGGCAACAGCGACGGGGACTCGCATTCGTTGACGCTCGGTCACCAGGTCACTGTCTCTTCCACCCAAAGCCATAACAATCACATGAAGCACCAGGCCGAGCTTGATGAGTTGTGGCAGTAACCCAAAGACCACATCGCCTGCAGTCCCATAGCTATGACTCTCACGAAAATCTGGCAGCCACAAGGCGAGATAAACCGCCCAGAGCGCAAAGAACCACCAGGGCACATGCTTTTCATCTACGAAGAAACGCCTGGCGACCCACCAGACCAATGCTGGAATACTGCTGGCAAAGATATCGAACAGGGTTAGCGGCAAGCCAATGTAGTAGGCCAGTGGCATAAAGAGGTAACAACCAAAGCTGAACAGCGCGACGCCTGAGAGCAAACCGGTTCGATGTCTTGCATAAAGGCCGATGAAAACCAGAAGACTGACCACTTGTGATAAAGCCATCATGCGAAACACAAAAATGGTTACTGTCGCGCTATCCATCAACGTATTATAACGCGCGAACACATTCGCAAAGGTGACCCACTTGGAAGACCTCGAACAAGCTGGACTCGACGCCGTTGACCGGTTCATCGACACATGGAACAGCCGTGATGCTGAGCGCTGGGCAGGTTCCCTGCACTTTCCACATGTGCGCCCTTCCCCCATTGGTGAGATTCGCGTCGCCCCGAACGCTGACGACTATATCGCCATGGCCAACGTCAACTACCAGAAGACTATCGACAGCGGCTGGGACCACAGTGAGTGGGACTACAAACATGTTCTGCACACGTCGCCAAGAAAAATTCATGTGGCTGGGCAATGGAGTCGTTATGACTCAGACGGTAATGTCATCTTGACGACGCCCATCGTTTACATTTGTACAAAGGTAGATGGCCAGTGGGGTATCCAATCCCGATTCGGGTCTGACTATGCGGGCGAGGATTTCGACAATACGGAGCTGATGGGTCGTGGGCTGGCACTGGTCCAGGACTACATCAATCAGCACAACTCAGGCGTGAGCGAAGCTGCTGCAGAGCTGCTCAACTATCCACACTTCGAGATCAACGTCGGGGAATTGGATATCACCGACTCCGTAACTGACTTTGAGCGGGTGGACGTCACTTACCAACTGGAAAACCTGATGGCTGTGCAGACCGGTCAGCACTCCATGAATGCCGCCGTGGATGTCACCGTGTCTTCTCCTGCGGGGTCAAGGCTGATGCAGGGCGCGGTGAACATCAACAATCGTGACGGACATCTCGGAATCCAGGCATGGTCGTTTCTGGATCCCAATGAACCTGTCGACGACTGAACCTGCTTCGGTTCCCTAATAGCTGACACCCATACCCGCACGCACATCGTTGTTCACACCATAGGGTGGTATCGGATAACGCAGCCCGTTCTTTGACAGGGCGTGCAGCCCGGCTATGGTTTTCGGTAAAAATGCCGGTGGAATCGCCATCAGCAATTCATCGTCCTGCACACCACCATAACGGCGTTCGGCAAAACAGGGGATTGAGAGACTTGGCTCTTTCGTTTTCAGTGCCCTGCCCCAGGAATCCGCACAGGCCGATTCACCCACACAACTGAACTCGAGTTTTTTGTAGCCTGTCCACTGTAGTCCATTGATGAACAAAATCATTTGCGCGGGGGTCGCGTAGATGAGGCAGATATCCGGTGGATCCAGTCGACCGGATGCCAGCGGGCTCACGGCCATGGCTTCATATTGACCATACTCAAGTACATCCATGGCAGCCTGGTGGCGCGCTGCTTCTTCCTGGTCCGCATACCAGACACCAGCCATGCGATCACCGGAAAGCCATTCTTCGTTTCTCGGGTGTAGACCAATGACAGTGCCACACTGAGCCCCCACAAGATCTTCCATCGTGATGCCAACGGTCCAGCCATTACGCGAAGCCTGGCCAACAATCTGATCGGTTGTGTGAATATCTTTGGGACGACGTATTCGGGGAACCTGTTCCATCTCTTCCCGGGTTTTAAACATCTTCATGCCGATAGGCGTCGTGCGTAATCGCAGAAGCGTGTTCAGCTCAGCAACGCAGGCAGCGCCGTCGAACTGTTCATCAGATGTGATGACGTCAGACATGAGGTTCCCCTGAAAAATAACTGATAGGGAAACATTACCAACAAAAAAAAACCGGGACCATGGGTCCCGGCTAAGTACCAGACATGCGTAAGATGTCTATGGGGGGGAACTGTTTACGCAGCAGCTGCTAGATATGGCTGCATCGTCTTGAACGCTTTCGCCTCAATCTGTCGAATACGTTCCAGGGATACGCCGTACTTTTCAGCGAGCACTTTCAGGCTGGCTTTATCTTCTGTCAGCCAGCGGGATTCGACGATATCCCTGGATCTCTCATCGAGAGAAGCCAATGCCGAGGCAAGGCCCTCTCCATGTCGTTCAGCCATCTCCTGTTCCGCAACCACAACCGAGGGGTCTTCCTCTTCACCGTGGCTCAGGTAACCAGAAGGGCTATACGAATACTCATCATCTTCGATCGTGACTGGCTCGAAGCTCTCGTCAACATTTGCCAACCGAGACTCCATTTCAACAACTTCTTCAGGCTTAACGCCAAGATCATTAGCTACCTGACTCACTTCATCTGCCGTGAACCAGCCGAGGCGTTCCTTCGCCTTACGAAGGTTGAAAAAGAGCTTCCGCTGGGCTTTAGTCGTGGCGACCTTCACGATCTTCCAGTTTTTCAGGATGTACTCGTGAATTTCTGCCTTAATCCAATGCACGGCAAATGACACCAGTCTTACACCGTGGGACAAATCAAATTTCTTAACTGACTTCATCAGGCCAACGTTGCCCTGTTGAATCAGGTCTTCCAGAGGCAGGCCGTAACCGTTATACCCCCTGGCAATGTATGCAACATATCGCAGGTGAGACAGCACCAGCTGACGAGCAGCTTCCAGGTCTTCTTCCTGCTGAAATCTTTCGAACAGCGCGGTCTCTTCTTCTGCGCTGAGCACGGGAATCTGCTGAATAGAATCCAGGTAGCTCTGCATGGTACCTGTACTCAGTACGGGGAACGCTGTGCTTTGAGCTGTTGCGGTCATCTTCAGAATTTCTCCAATTTCTTTATAAGTTACAAATACTTAGAGGTTCATTTCCCCTATTAGTTCCCTAGATGAGGGCGATTTTTCCGTTTTCAAGGGTCTTTTTTGACCATGATCAACTTTCGTCCCATCCAGAGCTTTTGCTCACGATAACTATGACCGCCAATGGGCAAAAAAGTTACTGGCCTGCCTCGAATAGCACTTATGCGGTTAGAATGAAGGAATGACCGCAAACCAGCCAAACGCCCGTCAATTCAACCCCAACAGCCTGAACCTGTGCGAGGTCGCCACCTACGACCGATTGATTCGCGCCCCGCTTGAGCGGGTCTGGGAAAACGTCCTGGATTGGGAGCATCTGCCCTACCTGCATGAAACCTCCTTTGACTATGTCGAGCTGGATGCAGGTGGAGACTGGGGCTGGCGAACCTGGTCGAATGCCGAGCATTCGGGACATGTCGAACTCACCGTGGCGAACGATGACAGTTACGTGGCACGGAGTTACCTGGGCGAACACCAGATCTCTGAGATCTGGACAACCCTCACCAAAGAAGATGACAACACGCGGGTTCACGTCAGCTTTCATTTACCTGACATTGCACCTGATGACGTCGAGAAAATGGGCAACCTGATGCTCGGGCTCTACACCACTCTGTGGGACGAAGACGAAGCCATGATGCGTGAACGACATGACCGACTGACCGAGTCACGAGATCTGCAAACGCAGTGCGATCTTGGTAGCGAGGCGGATATCCGTGAGCAGCTGTCGAAAGGAGATGAGATTCGCTTCCAGCTGAAACGACGAGAATTTCAGCTGCGTCTTGATGATGACAAGCTGGTGGCTCACGCCACCATCTGTCCGCACCTGCTTGGCCCACTCAGCAAAAGTACTTTGAGCGAGGGGCGCTTACGCTGCCCATGGCATGGTTATGAGTTCGATATCGACTCCGGGGAGTGTGTCTTCCCTGAGTCCGCCAGCTGCAAACTGCCAGCATCGCCAACGCTACATGTTTCGAACGGAAACCTGATCGCAAGCTCCAGCTAGGTCACATGCCAGAGCTACCGGACCTCTCCAATTACATCGAATCCCTGAAACCCAGGATCGTGGGAGAGACCCTCGCTGGCATTCGGATTTCGAGCCCATTCATTCTTCGCTCTGTGGAACCCACTGTCGAAGAGGTCAGTGGCAGGAAGGTGCTGGGTCTCGAGCGGCTCGGTAAACGCATCATCATTGAGCTTGAGCAGGATCACTACATCATCATTCACCTGATGATCGCCGGTCGTTTCCGTTGGTACAAAGCTGGCGCAAAACTGCCTGGCAAACTCGGCCTGATGGCTTTCGATTTTGAATCAGGCACCCTGGTACTCACGGAAGCAGGCCAGAAACATCGCGCCTCTGTGCACCTGGTTGCTGGCAAAGACAACATGCAGGCCTTCGATCCGGGCGGCGCTGATGTTTTCTCTGTCGATCTTGAAACCTTTATCGAATGCCTCACCCGGGAAAGTCATACCATCAAACGATCCATGACCGACCAAAAGTTCCTGTCGGGCATCGGCAACGCCTATTCTGACGAAATTCTTCACCACGCCCGTATCAGCCCGATGAAACAGACGCGCTTCTTCAAGGACGATGACTGGCAACGATTGTATGACTCCACCAGGATCGTTCTGAAACACTGGGTGGAAAAACTGCGTGAGGAAACCGGTGACAAATTTCCAGGGAAAGTCACCGCATTCCATCCGGACATGGCCGTGCACGGCAAATACAAAGAACCCTGCCCGGACTGCGGAAAGCCGGTGCAACGTATTCGTTACGCGACTAACGAATGCAACTATTGCGCTGCCTGCCAGAACCAGGGAAACCTGCTGGCTGATCGGGGTCTATCGCGCCTACTTAAGAAAGACTGGCCAAAAACACTCGAAGAACTTGAACACGCGAATCCTACCTCGTAAGAAGTCAGGCAATAAGAAGTAAGGTAAAGTAAGACTATGAAGTCCGACCTGCATGATCTTGAGCTGTTGCTGGATTCGAAGGTGCCCATCCTCGTGATCGAGTCTTATGAGGAGCCACGGGTCCTGGAGATGCTGACGGGTCTCGCCGTCACTCGGACCCTACCCCTGTTCGTGTGGTCAATCACTGAAGGATTAAATCGTCTTGGTTTCGGAGAGAAACCTGAAGAAGGCGACCAACTGGATGAGTGCGGCGTCCTGGAAGCCATCAAGGAAGAAACGACACCCAGCCTTTATGTCCTCTGTGATTTTCATCCTTACCTGAAAGGCGAAGCCCGCAATATCCGACTGCTTCGTGAAATCGCGATGCGTCACAACCGACTTGGCCATACCGTGGTATTGCTCAGTCACCAGATCGAATTACCGAACGAAGTAAAGCGATACAGCGCCCGGTTCGAGCTTTCCATGCCAACCGAGGAACAACTGATGCACCTGGTACGCGAAGAAGCCTCCAACTGGTCGAAATCAAAAGGCGGCGTCCCAGTACGCAGCTCCAGCGATACCTTCAAAAAACTGGTGCAGAACCTGAAAGGTGTCTCGATCGAAGATGCCCGGCAACTGGTTCGGGCTGCCATCTATGATGACGGTGTCATCGACGACTCAGACATCCCCGACATGAACAAAGCCAAGTTCGCGTTGATGGATATGGAGGGTGTGCTTTCATTTCAGTACGACACCGCTGAATTTGGTGAAGTCGGTGGCCTCATAAAGCTGAAGGAATGGCTGGAACGCCGTGAAGACAGTTTTCTCGAGAGTGATACCGCATTGGATGCGCCTAAAGGCATCATGTTGCTCGGCGTCCAGGGCGGTGGAAAAAGTCTTGCTGCAAAGGCAGTTGCTGGTATGTGGTCTCTGCCGCTGCTCCGCCTCGACTTTGGCGCGTTGTACAACAAATACCACGGGGAGACCGAGCGTAACCTCAGGGAAGCACTGAAACTCGCGGACATGATGTCTCCCTGCGTGCTTTGGCTGGACGAAATCGAAAAAGGCATCTCCACTTCGCAGAACGATTCCGGTATCTCTGCGCGGGTTCTTGGCACGCTACTGACCTGGATGTCAGAGCGACAGAGTAAAGCATTTATCGTGGCAACCTCTAACGACATTTCTCAGTTGCCACCGGAACTTGTGCGCAAGGGCCGACTGGATGAAATCTTCTTTGTCGATCTACCGAAACATGACATTCGCGAGGAGATTTTCAGAATTCATCTGGAAAAACGCAGCCAGGACGCCACACACTTTGACCTGACCGCACTCGCCAATATCAGCGACGGCTTTTCTGGCGCAGAAATCGAACAGGTCATTGTGAGTGCGCTCTACTCAGTGGCCGCCAGCGACGCTGAGCTCAGCATGTCCGCGCTGGAAGAAGCTATCCACGGCACAAACCCATTGTCGGTCGTGATGGAAGAAAAGATTCGCCAACTGCGTGCCTGGGCGACAGAACGTTGCGTGTTTGCCGATGACTGAAATTACCCTGCCCCCGGTTTCTGAAATCGACTGGACTACCTGGGTCCCTGAACAGGTAGCGACCCTGATGTTCGTGCTACGGGACGATGAGGTTCTGCTGATTCGTAAAAAGCGTGGCCTCGGTGCAGGCAAGATCAACGGACCCGGTGGACGAATCGAAGGTGATGAAACGCCCGAGGAGTGTGCGATTCGAGAAACCAACGAAGAGCTGCTGATCAATCCCATCAACTCCCGATTCGGCGGTGAACTCTTCTTCCACGCTGAAGACATGCCTCGTATCCACGTCCATATCTATGTCGCCACCGACTTTGAAGGCACACCCAGCGAAACCGACGAGGCAATACCCATCTGGTTCAAACTCGATGAACTGCCGTTTGATGAAATGTGGGATGACGATCGGATCTGGCTGGGCCATGTGCTGCAAGGCGGCACCGTCGAGGGTTATTTCACTTTTATTGAAGAACGCCTGATCGATCACCAGGTCACTTTCAACTAGAACCGTTTACTTCGGACTCACAAAAGCGGTGCATTGCAACATTGAATCCCGCATGGCTTTCATGTTTCATTGGGTCTTCTTAGGCCATTTCAGCCCAGGCTATTGATATGTATGAAATTCCCAAGATCAGCGTCCCTGTTGAGGTACTGCTGGTTGATAACGAGACCATCAGTGGCAACATGTTTGTCACCGAAGATCTCGTTTCTGCCTCGGGTAATCCGCAGGTCGAGGAATTTCTAAACGAAGACGATGATCGCTTCTTTCCGTTCGAATCCACTGCAGGTGCCTATCGCCTGATCAACAAACAACAGGTGGTTTACCTGCGAACAGAACAGACCGACGACGAAATCAAAGAACAGACCCCGATCAAGCCACGCAATCTGGTGGCGCACTTCACCAACGATCGAACCATCTACGGACTGGTCTATCCGACCCTTCAGGAAGAATCGCGAGTCTCTGACATCATCAACGAAGATGTCGACTTCATCGCGATCTACCAGAATAGCCAGAAAATCATCGTTAATCGGAACCACATCATTTACGTCAACGCGAACTGATACAATTCTGGAGATCTCCCATGCCACTCGAAGTTCACCAGTTTCCCTGTCTTTCAGACAACTACGGATACCTGATTCACGACCCGGATACTGGCGTTACCGCCGCCATTGATACTCCGGAAGTCGCTCCAATCAATGCGGCTCTGGAAGAAAAAGGCTGGCAGCTGACCCACATCCTGAATACCCACCATCACTTTGATCACGCCGGTGGCAATCTTGAGCTGAAAGAAAGATGGAATTGCACCATCGTTGGTTCAAGGGATGATGCGGATCGCATTCCAGGCATCGACGTCAAAGTTGGCGATGGTGATACCTATACGTTTGGGAATTTCGAAGCCCAGGTGTTTGATGTTTCAGGTCACACCATCGGCCACATTGCCTTTTATTTCCCTGAAGCAGGAAAACTGTTTTGTGGTGACGCACTGTTTGCGCTTGGCTGCGGAAGATTGTTCGAGGGCAGTCCCGCGCAGATGTGGGATAGCCTGCAGAAACTCATCGAGCTTCCCGATAGCACCGGCGTTTACTGCGCCCATGAATATACCCAGGCCAACGCAGCTTTCGCGCTATCCGTTGAGCCCCAGAACGACGCGCTGCAAGCACGCTCAAAAGAAATTGATTCGCTTCGATCAGAGGGGAAACCGACCGTGCCTTCCACGATCGGTCTTGAGAAAGAAACCAACCCGTTCCTGCGCCCGATGAGTGCTGACCTGCAGGCCAACCTCAACATGCAGGGCGCTGAGCTGGTCGACGTATTTGCGGAAACCAGACGCCGAAAAGACAACTTCTAGCGCCGCTTAACGCCCATCAGGTTGGGCAGAACTTCGGTTCGAGGTCCAGAGCTGCCAGCAGCCTGCCAAAGCCAATGAACTGCCCGATCATCATGCCGAGCTCCACAATCTGTGGATCATCAAAATGTTCACGCAACCGATCGAAAAAAGCGTCGTCCATGCTGTGATGGTCGAGCGCCATTCTGTCAGCGTACTCAAGCGCCATTCGTTCCCTGTCAGAGAAATCATTCTCCGCTTCATCCAGCTGAGCGATTTTCTCTTCTGTTAGTCCGTGTTCTGCACCCTGCAGAAGCCTGGCATTGAGTCATGTAAAACAGTCGTTGTGGCGCGCTATCTTCAGTCGAACCAATTCAATCAGTTCGGCTTCAACGGTCGTACCCTCACGGGCAGGACCGTAAAACTGGAAGTAGCTATCGAACATGTCCTGCCTGTGAGCAAAACCCCGGAGATTTGAGGTGTCCGCACCCTGTGCATCCATCTTCTCCGCGAGCTCACGGATGTGAGGTTCGAGTTCGTCATTTTCTTTCAGTCGAATACGCGCCATGACTTATCCTCAGGCAAAAATTTCGTCAAAGAAATTCTGGATTGATTGCGTCGCCCGCTTATCCGCGACGGGGTTGTACATCGTGCCAAAACCGGGGTCATTGGCGGCGGGGTTCGTGAAGGCGTGCATGGTGCCGCCATAAGCATGCATCTGCCAGTCGGCACCGGCTTCAGACATTTCGTTTTCAAAATCGAGCACCTGCTCAGGAGGCACCA
This sequence comes from Pseudomonadales bacterium, assembly GCA_965267195.1. Classification (GTDB taxonomy): domain Bacteria; phylum Pseudomonadota; class Gammaproteobacteria; order Pseudomonadales; family Azotimanducaceae; genus UBA9659. The sequence goes on along the minus strand of OZ253942.1, from coordinate 4,247,410 downwards.
TCGGATCGTCCTGACCATGCAGGCAGAGAATTTTTGCCGTGATCTTTTCATTTGGCACGCCACCTGGTGAAAAGATACCGTGAATGCTGATCACGCCACCCACATCCGCGCCTGCTCGCGCCAGCTCCAGCACACACATGCCGCCGAAACAGTAACCCATGGCGCCAACTTTTGAAGCATCGACAACATCCAAGCCACGAACGGCTTCCAGTGCGGCCATCATTCGAGCTCGCAGCGCCGCGCGATCACCGGCCAGCGGTCCCATCAGTGCGGTGTTACCTTCCACATCGCCATCTGAACCAAAAACACCTTTGCCATACATGTCGATCGCAAAACCTACATAACCCAGCTTCGCCATCTCTTCAGCTTTGCCCGTGGCAAAGTCGCGACGGCCGGTCCAATCGTGACCAACCAGTACCGCCGGTCTTGGACCAGAAATACTGTCGTCCCAGGCAACATAACCTTCAAGGGTGGTATCTCCGTCCTGGTATTCAATAGTTTGGGTTTGCATGCTTACCTCCTGATTTAATACTTCGCTAGATTCCCGCGAGTTCTTTCATAGCCAGGTCTGTCGTAAAAAATACCTGGCCAGCCATATTCTTATAAAAACCTGTTTCCCGCAGCTTGTCCATGACCGGACTCTTTACCTCGGCTAAGTGTAGAGTGACGCCAACTTCCTGCAGGTTCTCTGACATCTCCTCCAGCATCTCCAAACCACTGGTGTCGATAAAGTTAGCCGCCGTGCAAATGAGCAGCACATGCTCAATGTCTTCCGAGTCGGCAATCTGAGCAAGGATAAAGTTCTCTATGTGCCGGGTATTCACAAAATAGAAACTTTCATCCACCCGCACCGCCAACACCTTAGGAGACGTGGTCACATCGAATCGATTGACGTTACGAAAGTGCTCCGAGTCCCCTACCCGGCCAACCACCGCGATGTGAGGTTTACTGCTTTTTCTGATGAGCAGCAAAAACGAAATCGCGATACCAGTCAGCACACCGGTTTCAACACCAAAGGCGAGTACAGCGATAAAGGTCACCGAGAAGGTCACCGCATCCGTTCGATTGAACTGAAATATTTTTCGGATGGCCGGTAAATCGATCAGCTGCCATGCAGAGACAACGATAATGGCCGACAGCACACCTTTCGGCAGATCGTGAAACGCCGTGGAGAACATCAACAGTGTTACCAGTACCAGGAAAGCTGTGACCAGCGAGGCGACCTGACTCACCGCGCCGGAAGAAAAATTCACGATCGTACGAGCGAAACTACCCGCCACCGGAAATCCACCCACCAGTGAGGAGCCAAGGTTCGCGGCACCGAGTCCAACCAACTCCTGATTGGGATTAATTTTGTCCCGGGACTTGCTGGCGATGGCGGTACCGATACTGGTGGATTCCATGAAAATCACCATAGCAATCAGAAACGCAGAAGGCAGGAGTTCCAGGAACCGTTCCGCGCTCATGAGCACCACACTGACATGAGGCAATTCTCCGGGCACATCACCCACCACCGCGACTGATGCTGTGACATCTTTCGGCAACGCCGCCATCAAAAAGAGACCAAGAATCACCGCGTACATCGGCGCACTTTTAACAAGACTGTCCGCAAGGGAATCGGGAACACGCAAGGCGGACAAAACCGATGCCAGCCAGGTGCGGCAAAACACCAGTAACAGGGCAGCACCAAGAGAGATAGAAACGACGGCGCCGTTATAGCCACCATACTCATGAAACAGATATTGATAGACGCCAGCCATGCTGGTGTCAGCCGAGGATGCCAGTCCGATCATCAGGGGAAATTGATTGGAAATAATCAGAAGTGCCGCAGCCGCAATAAATCCGGTGATGACTGCATGACTAAGAAACGAGATGACCGAACCGAAATTAATGACACGAAGGGCAATCAGAATCAGACCCGTGACAACGGATAGCTGCACCACCACCTCGCCATAAGTCGCAACGCCAGGTTGCGCGTAGTCGGAGGCTGCTTCCAGGGTCATCATCGCAACAATGGCTGTCGGCCCAACCGCCAAAGCTTTCGAGGAACCGAAAAGCGCATATCCAATCAACGACATCAGGCAAGCGTAGAGACCAGCTTCAGCTGGCATTCCAGCCAGGAAGGCATAAGCGATCACCTGTGGGATCGTTATAAAGAGCACAACCACACCGGCGATGGCGTCCGCGCGCAGGCTCGCCGCCGAATAATTCCGGCCCCACTCAATCACAGGGAAAATGTCTTTGATCAACAACACCTTGGGGATGATACCACCACCACTTGTCAGCCAGAGTGTTTATCCGCCCGGCAAGAACCAGTACTCTTAGGTCATGGCTATTCACATTCAGGACATCGAAATATTTGCTGAGGTCGACGAAAGTCTTCGCAGCAAAGTAGAAGCCTTGTTTGTCGATGAATCTTTCGACAAAGGCGAAGACATTACCGTTTACGGCGAACCTGTAAACGGCCTGTACCTGCTGGAAAAAGGCGAGGTACAGGTTTCCATTCCCGGTTACGAAGGTGTGCTCGCCACACTCAGTGATGGCGCATCCTTTGGCGAGCTTTCTCTGTTCAATCCTGAAGATGTCGCCTCGGCAACGGTGACTGTGAGTTCAGATACCGCAGACCTGCTGTTCTGCCCCAGGGACGCACTGAATCTGGCACTGCAGGTGGATGCAAAACTGGCTGCAGGTTTCTATCGCGGCAGTACCATCCTGGTCGCCGATCGATTGAAAAACACCAACCAGAAAATCAGCGATGAAATCGCCAAGTCCATCCAGATGGCACGCGATCTTATTGACGACATATCGTCAGCTGGAGAACTGGGCAGCACCCAGGCTCAATTCGAGAACGCCGGTTCCGCCATCGTGACCAGCATGACCAATATCGTAAAACGCCTGCTGGTACTGAAAGAAAAGAATCGCCCGATCACCCAGGAAGAAATTACTGAGATCGCTGATCAGGCCAAAGACGTGTACTACTCAGATTTCGCTGTGTTCGAGAAAGTGAACAAACAGCTGAAAACCCTCGGCCAGCATCTGGATAACGTTAATCGCGTTTTATCCAATCAGGACCTCATCGAAGTCGATGAGGACATGTCACTAGACGATTTCTGATTGACCCCCTAAACACCACCCCCTAATATGGACAAGCCTTTGACAAGGTGCCCTGTCACTGCGATCCCGCAAACAGGGTGAAACGGGAAGCCAGTGCGAGCTCATGCTCAATTCTGGCGCTGCCCCCGCAACGGTAGACGAGAAGACTGATTCACTGAATTTCCTCCCGGATGTTCAAGCCACTGTACCCAGAGGTATGGGAAGGCGAAGCAGTTACCACCTCGTGAGCCCGGAGACCGGCCCTGTCATCGCACTACATCAACGAACTATTCACTCGGGTGTGAGTGAGGAGGACAACATGCATACCCTTAAGCGATGCGCGCTGGTCGCGTTTTTTTCTACCGTGTCTTTCAGCCTACAAGCTAACCAGGCTGATGAAGTTATCGAATCTATTACCGTCTCTGCGACACCCATTTCCATTGATGACGCCGGCAGCTCAGTCAGCATTATTACTCGCGAAGACATCTTGAGGCGCGGCACGCCAACTATTCAGGCGCTGTTACGGGAGATTCCCGGATTCGCCGTCAACCAACAAGGATCTGAAGGCGCAGTCAGCCAGTTGCGGGTCCGTGGCGCTGAGGCTAACCAGGTTTTGGTATTGATCAACGGCATCGAAGCCAACGATCCTGCCCAGGGCAGTGAATTCGATTTCAGCCAACTCACAACCAACGACATCGAACGTATCGAGATCGTCCGCGGGCCACAAAGCGCGCTCTGGGGCAGTGACGCCATGGCTGGCGTTATTCATATCATCACCACGCCTAGCGCTGACACCTCTGGTTTCGACATTGGCGTTGAGGCAGGTTCGTTTTCAACCACAAGAGCGACACTCAACGCGAATCACAGCAGCGAACGCAACCAGGTTAAGTTCAGCGCTGACTATCTCGATTCCGACGGTACCAATATCTCCAGGACTGGCAGTGAAGATGATGGTATTGAAAATCTGACTCTCGGGGTTGCCGGGCGCTTCCAGGCTTCCGATGCATTTTCAGTGGCCTATTCAGCCCGCTACACGGATCGAACCAGTGAGTTCGACGGCAGCGACTTCATTGTTACAGGCCTGCCAACAGACGCCGAGTACGAAACCGAATCAGAATATCTCTACGCTGGCATCACCCTGCAACACACACTGAGCGACCTCCTCGATCACTCGCTGGATATCACCCGGACTGATTCCGACAATGACACCTTTAGCGGTAACCCGGAAACCAGCGTCTCGCGCGCCACACGCGATGCGATTCGCTACCAGTTCAACGTGATTGGTTCAGCCCATCGTTTGAGTCTGTTGCTGGAGCATGAAACCGAAGACTACGAACAACGTGGTCCTGCTTCTTTCTTCGGTGATCCCAACAAAAACCTTGATACAGAGACAGACAGTCTCGCTGCGGAGTATCGCTACGACAGTGAGCGATTCAACATTTCTGCCAGTATCCGTCAGGACGATAACAGTGAATTCGACGACGCCACTTCCTGGCGTGTCACCGGAAACACCCGTCTTTCCCGTGTAAACGTCTTTGCTTCCGTGGGCGAGAGCATCAAGAACCCCACATTCACGGAACGTTTCGGTTTCTTTGATACTTTTATAGGCAACCCCAACCTAAAACCGGAAGAGTCTTTTCACTGGGAAGTTGGGGTGCGCACTGCGCTCATGAACGATCAGGTTGACCTGGCCCTTACCTACTTTGATGCCAACCTCGAAAACGAGATTAACGGCTTTGTTTTCGATCCCGTCACTTTCGGTTTCACCGCCGATAACATTGACGGCGAATCAGAACGCCAGGGCGTCGAATTGGAAGTCGGCTATGCACCAAACGAGCGATTCGATATGGCGTTCACCTACACTTACCTGGACGCCACCCAGGAAGATGCAACCGGGACAGATGTCACTGAAGTTCGTCGTCCGGAACACATCGCCTCTCTCAGCATGAACTACACCTGGGCGAAGGCAGGCATCAACTTTGTTGCCAGCTATACCGGTGAGCAGGAGGATGACTACTTCCCACCTTTCCCACCTTTCGTAGAAAGAGTGGATCTGGACGCCTATACGCTGGTTAGCCTGAACGGCTATTACGATGTGACAGACAGCATCACGGTGACGGGGCGATTGGAAAACATCACCGATGAAGATTACGAACAGGTCTTCGGCTACGAGTCACCAGGCTTTGGAGGTTACGTTGGCGTAAGGATCTCCTTATGAGCCATCGAAACCTGGTTATCCTGCTCATCCTGGTGGTCGCGACCATCAGGATGTTCCCTCACCCACTGAACATCACTCCGGTTGGCGCCTTCGCGCTGTTTTGTGGCGCTTACCTCACGGACAAGCGTTTCCTGTTACTGCCATTGGCTGCTCTGCTTATCGGTGATGCCATCATGGGCTTCTATACATGGATCGTTATGGTCGGTGTGTACGCCGGATTTGCACTGTCTTCCTTGATCGGTCGCTGGACCATGGCAAAATCTCGAACCGTCCCTCGCTTCGTCATGGGTGTGGTCTTAGGTGCGGTTGTCTTCTACCTGGTTTCGAATATCGGAATGTGGTGGATCGCCTATCCGAAGACTTTCACAGGGCTTCTCGCCTGCTGGACCGAAGGGCTGCCATTCCTGCTCAGGACCCTCGCCGGTGACTTTGTGTATGCCTCCATATTCTTTGGTATCGTGGAGTGGCATATGAAGACCACCACCGCGAGTCATCGAGACAATGCCTTCGCCGAGAGCTGAAAGAATCGTCACCCTGCTGCCCAGCGCCACAGAAATTGTCTGTGAGCTTGGGCTCAGGGATCGACTGGTCGGGGTCACTCACGAGTGTGACTATCCACCGGGTGTCGAGTCTCTGCCTCATGTCACCAGCAGCATCATTGACCACCATGCCACAAGCCTCGAGATAGACACCGCGGTGCGCGAGCATCTCGAAAGCAGTACCGCCTTGTATCACCTTGATGAAACATTGATGCGAGACCTGGCACCGGATCTTATCGTGACTCAGGCGCTGTGCGAGGTTTGTGCTGTGTCCGAAGACGAAGTGCAGGCCATCATGTCTCGTCTGCCCGGTCCTCCGGTCTTGGCGAATCTTGAGCCGATGACGCTCTTTGAAGTCTTCGACACCATCACATTGGTTGGGGATATGGCAGGTTGTCCTGAAGAGGCCGCGCAGTTTCGCCAGGACCTGGAAACACGCGTCAGCGAAGTGCGTTCAAAGGTGAGTGCTATTCCCATGGAAGATCGGCCAACGGTTGGTTTTCTGGAGTGGATTGACCCGTTATTTAATGCAGGTCACTGGACCCCAGAGATCATTGAGTATGCTGGTGGCATCGACGCATTTGGCAACAAACACCAACCATCCCAGACCATTTCAGACGATACGTTAGTGGCATCCGACCCGGACGTGCTGATTGTCGCGCTCTGCGGCTTCGATGAAACGAGAGCTGCATCAGATCTCGAATCTTTGAAACGTAGAATCGACTGGAATGCCCTGAAAGCGGTCAAAAATAACCGCGTACACATACTGGACGGGAACGCCTACTTCAGCAGGCCGGGTCCTCGTTTGGTAGACAGCCTGGAAATTCTCGCCGAGCTGATTCACTGACAACACAATTCGCTCACAATTTGTGATCTTGCTGTGATTGAGTTTAGCGCCGTCATTCTTTAAATTGCTTTGAAACCTAGAGCCGCAAATGACTCGCTGTTTCCTAATTTTTCTTACGCTGATTGTGACCGGATGTGCGCCCTTCGAGCCCACAAACGATGTTCATATTGTTGTGATCGACAAACCGGTCACCCTCAGCTGGGGCATTAGAAGCCCGGAGGGACTCGGTTACCAGCACGACGGTATACCCGGAAACCTTGGGCACTTCCCAAACACCAGGACACCGCAAAACGATTCGCTGCACGCCGTTGTACTCGGTGACGCGCTACCGCCAGGCGCACGCGCGCCCATCAGGGTAATCGGCGTTCATGAACAGGTCAGCCGCAACGGTTTGATGAGCACCATTATTGCAGTCAGTGGTTCGGGCTCGAGCCTGGAATCCATCGAAAATGAAATGCCGGGCTCTCTTGCGGTTATAGAGGCAGGGCTGGTGAAGCTCTATGGGGAAAATGCACGCTCGCTAGGTTTTCGATCCGTGGATGCTGCCCACAAGACCATCGCCAGGCACCGAGACGCTTTTTCCAACTAATCGCCTGAGGTTTCCGCGCGGTTGAGTCTCTCCGTGCCGACATACACCAGGGCGCCCGCTGCAACAATCAACAGACCCGCAATGCCTTCTTCAGGCCGGTTTAGCAGAATGTAGGTCAACGTCCAGGCCATCAGCCCGAGGAAAATCAATGGTGTTACCGGATAACCCCAGGTGCGGTATCCCGGTGACTCAGAGTCGCGGGCTCTGAGGACAAATACGCCAGCTACAGCAAAGAAGGTGTTCAGACCCATCACGAACCCGGAGAAGATCAGGACGGATTCAAAAGTAGAGGTGAGAATAAAGAACAGTGTTACGGCGGACTGAACAAAAATAGCAATCATGGGAATGCCATCGGCGTTGCGAATCGAGAGCATTCGAAACAGTTTGAAGTCTTCACCGATTACCTGAAGCACTCTCGGTCCGGCAATGATCATTGCACTCACCGTCGATATCAGGAGCGTTGCCAACACCAGGCCCATGATCATGCCGCCAGTTTCACCAAACGCGTGCTGGGCGACGATGACACCAATCTCTATCTTGCCTTCCATTTCGCTCATGGGAGCTGCGTACAGGAAGATGTAGTTCAGCATCAGGTACAGCACCAGAACGACCAGCGTTCCGGTGAACAGTACAAAGGGAATGCTTTTTTCCGGTTCATCCACTTCATTGATGATATAAGTCGCCGCATTCCAACCGGTGAACGCGTAATTCACATAAATCAGAGACACCGCAAAGGCGCTGCTGGTGAGTAACACACCATCACCTGCTTCAGGCAGCAATCGGACAGGCTGGGGATTTTCAACCACCAGGGCGACAAGCGCCACGAACAGGAGCACCAGCAATACCTTGATGATGGTAAAGATCGTCTGAACACCGCCACTGGCTGAGTGCGAAAAAGCATGTGCAGCCGTTAGCGCAAGGACCAGCAGGGATGCCATGAGTGTCGCTGAAACATTACCGAGACTGGCTTCGAGATAGGCACCGAAAGTCATAGCAGCGAGGGCGGTGGGTGCTGCAAACCCGACGGTCGCGGATATCCAACCAGAGATAAACCCGGCGCCCGGGTGGTAGATTTCTTTCAGGAAGTTATATTCGCCGCCGCTACGAGGTAGATGGGAACCCAGTTCAGCATAGGTGAGCGCACCACACAGTGCTGTCACACCGCCCACCAGCCAGAGCATCATCAGCACAAAGGTCGACTGGATGTCGAGCAATTGAAAACCAAGACTGGTGAAAACGCCCGTACCGATCATGTTGGCAACCACGATGGCAACGGCCGTGTTAACGCTGAACTTCTTCGACGACATAAAAACTGTTCTTGAGGAATACAGGACTCTAACACCAAGTACCGACGACTTGCAGGGGTCGGCAACGCTTTCTATAGTGCCAGCACGAAGTATCGGAAGTAACAACATGTCCCAACCGCAACTCATCAGTGATCCCGACAAGATAACCAGCGAATGGCTCACCGAGGTCCTCAACGCGAACAACGTGAACGGCACTGTCGACAGCTTCACCGCTGAATCGATTGGCACCGGTCAGGTAGGTGAAAATGTCAGGTTCACGCTGACCGGCTCCGGGGATATCCCGGAAACCGTGGTTGGCAAGTTTCCTTCGCCGGATCCAGTAAGCCGGGCAACCGGGATTCAGCTACAGAACTATGAGCGCGAGGTTTATTTCTATAAAAACTTCCAGCAGCGGGTACAGATCCAGACACCGAATGTGTTGTTCACCGACATCGACGATGAAACCCACGATTTCATCATCCTGATGGAGGACCTGGCGCCCGGTGTACAGGGTGACCAGCTCGCGGGGTGCGATGCAGCAGACGCCGAACTGGCCATGGTGCAACTGGCAAGGCTTCAAGGTCCGCTATGGGGCGATGATTCGATCATTGACGGACACATCATCAAAGATGCTTCCAATGAACCCGATGTCACCAGCGATCTCTACAATTCATTGATGCCGGGTTTCCTCGAGCGCTATCAAAGCCGGCTGGATGAGCAGGAAGTTGAGATGGTCAAGCTGGTGGGCGAAAGCATGTCACGTTATCGCGACGCACCCAGGATCGAGCGCACCATGATTCACATCGACTATCGCCTCGACAACATGATGTTTGGCGGCCCCTACCCGCTTGCGGTAGTTGACTGGCAATCCTACACCTATGGTTGCGGACTCAATGACGCCAGCTACTTCATGGGGACGTCCATGCAACCAGACGAACGCGCGCAACACGACGAAGCCTTGCTCAGAAAATACTACGACACACTCAAAGGTTTCGATGTGGATCTCAGCTGGGAAGACTGCTGGTACTACTATCGTTTCTTTGCGCCCGCGGGACTGATCATGGCTGTCATCGCGTCAATGATCGTTGGCGAGACCGATCGGGGTAACGATATGTTTATGGTGATGGCGAAAGGCAGCGCACGTATGTCGAGGGAGCTCGACGCTATCGGTGCGATTCAGGGGCAGTAGCTTAGTAAATCGCTACCATGTAGCCGAAGTAACCGGCGAGGAAGACACCACCCCAGGCTCTGCCGATCGTTCCTTTCATGAGAACAAAGATCCAGAGCAGCACAGACGCCGCAAACATGACCCAGACATCAAATCTTAGGAACTGGGGATCGACGGGAATATCCGTCAGCAGTGCTGTGATACCGAGAATGGCGAGGATATTGAACAGGTTACTGCCAACCACATTGCCAATGGCAACATCTGAACTCTTATGAAGTGCTGCAACCACCGTCGTGCTCAGCTCCGGCAAAGATGTGCCAAGAGCAATCAGGCTGAGACCAATCACAGCTTCAGAAACGCCCCAGGAAGTCGCTAAACCAACGCCGCCTTCCACCACCAGGTCAGCACCGAGGGGCAATGAAATCACGCCGAGCACAATAAACAACGTAATGGTGCTGGGATAGGTTGGCAGGCCGAGGCCACGATCCATTTCTTCTTCAGCATCATCCAGCGGGATGATCGCTGCGCCACGCGTGGCCATGATCAGGAAAGAAACCAGGATGGTAACCAGCAGCACCCCTTCCCAGAAGTTGATGGGCTCAAATACGCACATGACAATAAACATCAGAGAGACAGCAATCATCAGGCTGGTTTGTCTCGATAAACCTTCCTGCGCGCAACTGATTGGGTAAATCAGGACCGGCACACCAATCACAAGCAGTACGTTGGCAATGTTACTGCCGACAACGTTACCAATCGCGATACCGGGGTAACCTGACAATGAAGAGAAGGTGGAAACCATCAGCTCTGGTGCCGATGTACCCATCGCAACAACCGTCATGCCGACGATCACTGGAGGGATATGACTTTCTTTGGAGAGACCGAGTGCACCGCGAACCAGAAGTTCGCCGCCCATCAGCAGATAAACGAAGCCGCCAAAGAGCTTCAGAAAATCAATAAATTCAGGCATCTTTTTCCTGCTGTTTCTCCAAATGATTTAGAAACTCATTTAAAGATTCAGCCAGGTAGGCGATTTCGTCATCGCCCTTAACTTCCGCTCGAACGCCAGCCTCACCATGTCGCATGCGTTCGACAACTACTGCCAATTCCTGAATCGGACTGGCCAGATAAAAACCGAGCAGCGCGCCACCAATAATGGCAAAGGCTGACAGAGCGACGGCAATATCAAACAACGATTCCTGCAGTACATCTGCACGCTCTTCTTCTTCCTCGACATCAACTTTAACGACCAGTCCCCAACCCAATTCATCAATGTATCGGGTTGCCAGCCAGACCCACTCACCGCGATAGTCTTTATGGGCTTCAGCAGGAACGTTCTCATCCGGTGTAAACACTGTTCGCATGTCGCCAGTTGCGGTTGCTTCTACCTGCTCACCGGAGAAACCTTCCACTTCATGACGCACCGGGTTCAGGGTCACCAGTTTGTCTTCCACTTTTTTGACAACAAACGCTTCGCCGGTTTCACCGAGGCCGGTGTAGTCGCCAGTGACATCAATGATATCCCTGGCATCGATGACAAGTTCGATCCCACCGATCAGCGCGCCATCAAGGCGAACGCCGGTGTTAAGTACCACCCTGGGGCCGTCGTCCTGAATAAAGGTACCGACATAGGTAATGTCATCTCCGACAGGAACTTCCGAGTGAGTGACGCCGCTTCGACCGAATGAAGTAATCTCCTTACCCTCAACATCGAAGATGATGATCTTGTCGATCTCAGTCACCGCGACTGTGATGCCTTCAATAATTCGTTGGATATCGCGGAGTGCTTCAGGGCTGTCGGAATCTACATAGTCGCGGATGGAATATCGCAGCTGCGAACGATCACGCACCAATCGGAGGTTGTCCTCCCAGCTGTCGTAAACCTTGATCAGGTCGCGTTTTTTACTCTCTGCGAGTGCATCCAGCTGCCTGAGTGATATCTCCTGGAGAAGATTCGCGGACGTGTAATAGGCAAAGGTTCCCAGGAGCATCATGCTGAGAAGGGAAACAAAGACGAGGGCCAGCGACAGGCGCGTTCGGATATCCACAGAATATAAAAAACACTAACTACGAACGCGCAAGTCTAACCCAGCGACCTACTGAAAAACAGCGGCGTGGGAGACAGGTTTCAGGTGACCTGCACCACATTAATCATGTTCTGCGGCACAGATTTTCGACCCAGTGTTCTAAGTAGTCTAACGGCAATGAAGGACACCACTGCACAGCCCAGGAGCCAGATCGATGAGCTCACGGGATGTGCCATAAAGGTTCCGATCTGGTACAGGCAGCTAGCCGTGATGTACGCGAGACCGGTCGTCCAGGCAAAGGTGAGAACCATCCAGCGCCAGCCTGACTCTTTGGCTATGGCGCCGAGCACCGCGACGCATGGCGCGTACAGCAGCACAAACACCAGGTAACAGAATGCGGCGAACTGAGTGCCAAACAAGGCCGCCATGTTAGATAGCGTTCCCGTTGCGACGCCCTGGCTTTCAGCGGCTGCGGTCAGGTCCGATTCGGCTTCAATGGTGATACCGAGCGGATCACTCAGGCTGCCCAACAAATCAACACTGTTGTCACGGATAGTGGTAAAAGCTTCCACGGTTGAAGCGCCGAGGTCAGGCATACCTCCATCTTCGTCGGAACTTTCGACGGGGTTGTAGAGTGCATCGAGGGTGCCCACCACAGCTTCTTTTGCAAAAAGGCCGGTGAACAGACCCACCGTTGCCGGCCAGTTGTCTTCCTTCAGACCAATGGGCGCAAACGCCGGGGTCAGCGTTTTGCCAATCGCCGACAGTGCGGAATTGTCAGTGTCTTCATTACCGAAAGAGCCGTCGGTACCAAAAGAGTTCAGGAAGCTGAGTGCGATAACCACAAGCACGATGGTGCGACCGGCACGGACAATAAAGCTATGCAATCTGAACCAGGTGGTGATCAAGATGTTTCGGAGGACGGGTAGATGGTAGGCCGGCATTTCCTGGAACGAGGGGGTTACCTCTTCATCAAAAATCTGACGCCTGAACAACCAACCGGTGAGCACCGCCATAGCAATACCCAACAGGTAAAGCCCGAAGACCACGTTCTGCCCATTCACAGGAAAGAGCGCAGCGGCAAACAGGGCATACACCGTCAATCGTGCTCCGCATGACATAAAAGGTGCCATAGCCACCGTCAGCAGACGGTCACTTTCACGCCCGAGGGAACGAGCCGCCATCACGGCTGGTACATTACAACCAAAGCCAACTATCAGCGGCACGAACGCCGTGCCGGGTAATCCTATTCGCGCCATCAACCGGTCAACCACAAATGCCGCTCGCGCCATATAACCCGAGGCTTCCATCACAGAGAGACACAGATAGAGCGCCGCAATGACCGGGATAAATGTTGCAACCAGTTGGATACCGCCACCAAGACCATCCGCGAGCAGCACAACCAGCCAGGCAGGCATACCAACACTTTCAAGCAGGTACCTCGGTAAATCGACTGCAGCTGCGCCAACCAGAATGTCGAAAAAGTCGATAAATACTGCGCCTGCGTTCACAGCGATGGTGAACATCAGGTACATCATGAACAGGAAAATCGGAACGCCGAGCCAACGGTTAAGCACTACCCGGTCAATGCGTTCAGTCAGCGTGCTTTCAACCGGCACCATCTGCATGACGCCATCGGCGATTTCTTCTGCGCGATGATAGCGACGAACAATCTTGTCGCTGGCGAAGCGATTATCACTTTCCTGCACCTCAGTGGTGACCGCTTCAACGCTGAACACCTGCTCTAGCAGATCATCCAGGCCTGTCTTACGAGACGCGACAATCGGACACACTGAGAGACCTAGCTCTTTGCCCATCGCTTCGGGATCAACAACCATGCCCTGCTGCTCAGCCACATCCAGCATGTTCACAGCAACTACCATGGGATAACCGAGCTCCTGTAATTGCTGAGTCAGCACCAGGTTTCTTTGCAGGTTACCCGCGTCAATGATGTTGATAATGACGTCGAACTCACCACTATCCAGAAAATCACGGGCAATCTTTTCGTCCAGACCAAGATACTCCTGCTCCAGCGAATAAATGCCCGGCAGGTCGATCACTTCACAATTGTGATCCCCTCGCCTGAAAGTTCCGGACTTGCGTTCGACGGTGACGCCGGGCCAATTACCCACCTTCTGGTGAGAACCGGTCAGCGCATTAAACAGTGTGGTTTTGCCGCAGTTGGGGTTACCAATCAGCGCGATTCGAAAAGTGCTCAAGCGTTACCTCAACCTTCGCTCTGCTCAACCTGGATGAGATCTGCTTCCTGTTTGCGAATGCTGATCAACGTCTGGCCGACCTTTACCTGGAGTGGGTCACCAAATGGCGCCACATGCAGAACGTCGACCTGCGCGCCCGGGAAAAGGCCCAGGGCGTATAGTCGAGATTGAAAGTCACGGTTTTCTTCGGCGGCACCAATTACTTTGCAGCGGCCGGAGGGCGCTATGTCAGCAAGCGTCATAGGGGAATTCGGTCAAATAAAGATGAGAATTATTATCATTTAGCTGCTGCTTGTAAAGCAGACAACCAGCGACCTCAGGAGAATTTTACTAGAGCTCGGCGCAGATATGCCCGCCATCCACCACAATGGTGGAACCGGTCATATAACGAGAACCGTCGGAGGCCAGGAGCAACAGTGGACCGTTCAGATCCTCGAACTCGCCATAGCGACGCATTGGGATGCCTTTCACAAAGGTGTCTGAACGCTCACTTTCTAGCAACACCCTGCTGACGTCAGTGAGGATATAGCCGGGCGCCATGGCATTGACTCGAACGCCGAAGCGGGCGCCTTCCAGCGCCATGATCTCAGTCGCTTTAACCAGCGCTGCTTTGGACACCGCATAGGGAAACTGACCTTTGATGGTGCGATAGGCTGTAATAGAAGCAATGTTGATGATGTTGCCTTCTGACTGCCCGGTTCGGCCCACCGCTTCCGTGTACATCTTGGACAGACGCCAGACGGATTTGAGATTGGTATCAAACACATAGTCCCAGTCATCTTCATCGATCATGGCATAGGTTTTAGCGCCCGCTTCCACGCCAGCATTGTTGATCAGGACATCAACCGGACCATAGGTTTCTTCTGCCTGTTGCAGAAAGTCCGCACAGGATTGAGGGTCAGTCACATCCAGGGCAACACCGGTAGCTTTGCCGCCACCCCCGTTTATCTCATCAACTCGCGCCTGGATCTTCTCAGTCCGTCGGGCACCGAGCACCACACTGGCACCAGCATCCGCCAAGACACCTGCGAAATGGTGACCAAATCCGGAGGAAGCCCCGGTCACCGCAATGTTTTTTCCTTCTAGAGAGAAAAGATCCACGTCACACCTGCTATACAACCTGTCAAAGCGCTATAGGAGCAAATGCCCGCTGGCATTTCAAGACGGACCAAAAAGTGGTCAAATTCCCGACCCCAAAACAGTGACAGAACCGCGACAGAACACCGCCCTCCCCGAAAACCCCTGTATTCTTGGGATGGCACTCAAATTGCATCGCTCTGACAAACAGTAAACTTATGAGTAGCACTATTTTTCTCGATCACAATCCAGAACGCATCGCTGAACTGCAGCGCATGAAACAGCTGGCTACCGGTCTCCTGATCCTGGTAGCGCTCATTTACACCGGCTCCGCGTACTTCGAACACCAGTACTACTGGGTTGGTTACGTGAACGCTGCTTCAGAAGCAGCCATGGTTGGCGCCATCGCAGACTGGTTTGCCGTGACCGCTTTGTTTCGTCACCCCGCAGGTTTAAAGATTCCGCACACTGCCATCATTCCTAATCGGAAAAATGACATCGCGGAACAGTTTGGCGAGTTCGTGCAGGCCAACTTTTTATCCGACGAAATCATCACCAACAAAGTCCGTTCGATGAATCTCAGTCGACGAGTCGCAGGATGGCTGGTCGAGGAAGGTAACGCTCGAGCAGTGGCGGAACAGATAACAGCCGGACTCGCCGGTGTTGTAAAAGTCATCAACGATGACGATATCCAGACCATGATTGAAAAGAAGGTCGAGGACAGAATCCGGACCACGTCATTCGCACCTATTATCGGTGACCTCCTGTCATTTGTGACTTCCGGAAGGCGACAACAGGATCTGTTTGACGGCGCGGTCAATATGGGTCTCTATCTGCTCGAAGACAGCGATCGGGATATTCGCGACAAGGTCGTCGAGGAAACGCCCTGGTGGTTCCCCTCCTCCGTTGATAAAGCTATCTACCGACGCATCGTGCGATCTGTATCCAAGATGCTCTATGAAATGCAGGTAGATATTTATCACCCCCTGCGGGTCCGATTGGTGAACATGATCAATGAGTTCATGGAAGACCTGAAACATTCAGAAGATATCCGCGAAAAAGAAATGGCCATCAAAGAAGAACTGCTGGGCGCTCCAGCAGTCATCGAATTCACCGGCACACTCTGGCGTGATATCAAGGATGTCCTCATAAGGCAGAGTGAAAACCCCGACGCGGAACTGAAAAAAGCCATCGAAGACTCAGTGATCCGCTTCGGTGAATCCATCCTTGAGGATGACAACCTGGCCGCAAAAATTGACGGCTGGGCGGAAGACTCCGCTCGTTACCTAATCGACAATTATGGCCACGAGATCGCCAGCCTGATCTCAGACACAATTGAGAGCTGGGATCCGGAAGCAACGTCACTAAGGATCGAAGAGCAGATCGGCAAGGATCTGCAATTCATCCGCATCAATGGCACCGTGGTTGGCGGCCTCGTCGGTCTCACGTTACACAGCGTGCGAGAGCTGATCGAACACTTTTCTGGTAGCATCGGCTGAGGTCAAACCTTCAGCTACACATGTCGATTCAGGACTTCTACAGGATCGTTGCCAGAAGCAGCCAGGTCGATCAACGCCGACTTCAGTACGCCAAGTATGTTTCTTTGCTGCTGATTCCTATTCTGGTCATCTTTCCGTTCTTTAATACCTACGACTACAGCAGCGCCATCGTCGTCGGTTACATCGCCGTACTGGGCCTGATTCTGTTGGTCAACCTGCTGCTACCGTCCGCCAGTTGGACCTGGGGTCTGCCCAGCATGAGTGCAGCCGCCCTTGGCCTGCTCTACTTCGTCTACCTCGGCTACGGTAACGGTGGCAGCCTGCTTTGGATTTACGCCTTTCCACTGGCGGTTATCTTTCTCACCGGTTTCTTCTGGGGCGCCATCGCTTCAATACTCACCGTCATTGGTGCTGTCCTGGTGATGACCGCAGGACGGGCCCATGGTGCCTACGACTACGGTGATGAATTTACGATCCGCTTCGCCATCAGCTTCATTGTCATCGCAGCCATGGCCTCCGGTTTCGAGTTCTGGCGCATTGGCACAGAGATACAAAAAGAGCGAGTGGAAGGTGAACTCAACCAGGCCCGTGACGCCCTGAAAAACTTCACCAGTGTCTGCGCCTGGTGCAACAGCATTCGAGATGACGATGGTTCCTGGCAAACGATTCAATCTTATGTCGAGAAAAAAGAATCTTCTGTGATCAGTCACTCCATCTGCCCCAACTGTCAGACAAAGGAACTCTCAGCAAGTGACTAACCCCGCTAACCAGCCAAAGACAACCGTCGGCGGTGGTATGAAAAAAGTCATGTACACCTTAGAGAAGGTTCGCGCGATGGGCGTGAGCCGTGCCACCAAGGCGCTGGTCTCGAAAAACACCTGCAAAGCCTGCGGCCTTGGTATGGGAGGACAGCTTGGCGGCATGACCAACGAGGCTGGAGAGTTTCCAGCAGTTTGCAATAAGAGCGTGCAGGCACAGTCCTCTGATACCCAACCAGAAATCCCGGTCGAGATCTTTCAGCACACCATTGAAGATTTGAAAGAACTTTCCGAGAGGGAAATGAATTCACTGGGCAGGTTAAACACACCACTCTACAAAGCGGCTGGCGCAGATCGATACGAACCCGTGGACTGGGACGAAGCACTAGCCACGGTCATTGATCGATTCCAGCAAACAGATGCCGCCCGAAGTTTTTTCTACAGTTCCGGTCGCTCCTCGAATGAAGCCGGCTTCCTTTTGCAATTGTTTGCCCGCCTGTTCGGCACCAACAACGTCAACAACTGCTCCTACTACTGCCACCAGGCAACCGGCGTTGCGCTGGCTGGCACGATCGGTACGGGTACCGCCACGGTGGAGCTGGAAGACCTGCCGAATTGTGACCTGTTCTTTCTGATCGGCGCTAATCCCGCTTCCAATCACCCGAGACTACTGCATCAACTGAAAACCATCCGTGACCGTGGCGGCAAGGTCGTGGTGATCAATCCCGCGAAAGAACCAGGCCTGGTTAAATTTGCGGTCCCGAAAAGTCCGGCTTCTCTCATTGCCGGTGGAACAGAAATCGCGAGTCGCTTTCTGCAACCAAACATCGGTACTGATTACCTGCTTCTTCAGGGCATTGCCAAAGCGGTTATCGAGAAGAACGGTGAAGACGAATCCTTCATCGCACAACACCTGGAAGGATTTTCAGACTACAGAAACGCGATCCTCGCGCTTTCATGGGAAGACATCGCCCAGTGCGGCATAGCTCAGTCGGATATTGAGGAAGTCGCCGAACTGTATATCGCTTCACAGCGTTCAATCTTTGCGTGGGGTATGGGTATCACGCACCACGTTCATGGCGTGGAAAACGTTGAGCAGATTGCCAACCTCGCCCTCTTACGCGGCATGGTTGGCAAACCTGCTGCCGGGCTGCTTCCTTTACGAGGGCACAGCAATGTCCAGGGTATCGGCACCATTGGCGTGAAGCCGGTGCTGGCCGATGAGGTCATGCAAAGAATGTCCGAGACCTTCGGGGTAACCCTGCCGGATACGCCGGGTATGGATACGATGGCATCCATGCAGGCCGCACACGCAGGTGACATTGATCTAGCTCTTATTATGGGTGGCAATCTTTACGCCAGTAATCCGGATGCCAGCTGGGCGGCGAAAGCACTCGGCAACATCAAAACAAAGGTGTTCCTAACAACGACACTGAACCGCGGTCATGTTTACGGCTGTGATGAAGGGGAAAGCCTGATCCTGCCGGTGACAGCAAGAGATGAGGAGTGGCAGCGAACGACGCAGGAATCCATGTTCAACTTCGTTCGCCTTTCCGATGGCGGCATCTATCGACTGAGCGAGGTCAAACCGGAGTCATGGATCATCTGCCAGATTGCTGCGGGTGTTCTGCCGGATTGTCCCGTCGACTTCGATGTTTTTGAATCTCATCAAAACGTGCGGGAAGCCATCGCAAAAATCATCCCGGAACTGGAAGAACTTGCGGATATAGAGGTCGCGAAGAAAGAGTTCCACATCAAGCGCCGCATTCTGCATGAACCTGAATTCAACACGATTTCAGGCAAAGCGAGTTTTGCCTCTGTTTGCACGCAACCAAAACAAACCACTGAGTTCATGATGAGCACCGTGCGCAGTGAGGGCCAATTTAATTCCATTGTTTACGAAGACGACGATGTCTACCGGGGCACAACCAACCGCTGGGTGGTCATGATGTCGCCAAAAGACATGGAGCGTCTCGGCGTGAATGCCGGTAACCGGGTAACCCTTAAGTCAAAGATCGGAGAAATGCCTCTCCTCGAAGTGGTTCCTTTCGATATCCAGGAAGGCAATTTGATGTGTTACTACCCGGAGGCAAACATCATCACATCGACAGACGTCGATCCAAGGAGTAAAACGCCTACCTTCAAGGCAACGCCGGTAGAAGTGATCGTCTGAACTAGAGCGTTCTAACAAACCAGTTAGTGGTTTCACCCAAAACACGGGCTGGGTAGTTTGGTTGCGGATCTTCAAGCACGTTGAAGATATGGTCCGCGCCGCCAATCATCAGGAATGACTTGTCGTTCGACGGTGAAAGCTTCATCCAGGCTGGGTCGTGTGTCGGCAGAAAGTCTCTATCACCACGAATCGTCAGCAAAGCACCGTGATACTGCTTCAGGAACCTCGCTGTATTTACGCCGACGAAGCCGTTGACGAACTCTCTGGTCAGGGTAATTTCTGTCCAATCCTGGTAACTGGCTCGGCCATTTTTCACCGCGTCCCGCACAGCCTTGTCATATAACTCATTGCCGGTGATGCGCATTTCCTGCGCTGCCGACCAAAGCACAACGGACTGGAAAGCTCCAGGATGTCTACCAATCAGACCCATGGTCGTCAGACCGCCAAGACTGAAACCAACTACGCCAAACGCCGCACCTGGGTATCGCTCCTTCAGGAACTTGAGTGCAGCCTCGGCTTCGCCAACACGAGATTCGAAACTGGACTCCGCCACATAATCGTTTCTCTGGCCTTCACCGGAAAAATTGATCCTAAGACTGGCTATGCGCTGTTCGGCAAGTTGTTCCGCGAGATCCGCATAGAGATTGCCGACTTCATCCATTTGTCCCTGAAAGCCATGCAGCAGAAGAACCACACGGCGAGGCACATCCCGTGTTTTCGGCAGCATCAGTTTGCCTTCGATACTTTTACCGCCCCATCCGGGCTCAATGGTGACTGCGGTTTCTGCTGCCTGAAGAGAAAAGCCTGCAACCAGCAGAATAAGAAACAGAACATTACGCATTGGCTATTGCCCTCTTGAATCCTGAATACTTGGGCTGATCTATCGCAATCTGGTTAACCACGGTCTGCCGGAGATGATTCTGCAGAGCTTCGTTATCTAACGAGACCTGTTTGTCGCGCAGCTCATTGACCAACCGCCAACGCAGTGACATCAGGTCTTCTTCACTCTGGTAGAACACCTGCAGCCTGTCGAGTTCCCAGGCCTGGTGCGTCGGACCAAGCGTCAGCTCACGTAGAACAATGTCGAGAGAATTCGAAGCAACCCTGGACAAGAAGTTTGCCCGCCCTTCTGTTGCCGCCATCACATCGTTCCTCAGAAAATCACGCACGCTGGTGACGAGTTCTTCCGTGGTCGGAATATCCAATGAGCTGAATGGCTCCACCGGCTCCACAACTTCCACCGGTCCTGGAATCAGCAGATTGACGCAATCCACCTGGCACTCCGAGCTGCGTCGTCCAATGGCTGGTCGTTCCACGGTTTTATCCGGACCCGTTCGATAGTGCTCTGCCATACCGAGACAACCCACAGACCACCAGAAAGAACCAAAGACTTCCCAGAACTTCACATGGTCGGGGTCAACTTTCTTGCCGCTGACTTCTTCATACCCGCGGAACAGATCCTCATATTCACCAAAGCCGCCGACAGGTGCGTCTGCACCAAAGCGCCAGGAGTTCGTGCAGATCCAGCCGAGGTCACGCATCGGATCACCGATATGAGCAACCTCCCAATCCAGCACTGCGACAATCCCTTCCGGCGACAACATAAAGTTACCGTTCCGAAAATCATTGTGAACCAATGCTGTCTCGCAGTTTTCCGGCACATGCTCCATGAGCCAGCGCGCGGAGTAGTCGATCATCGGATGCGGGGTTTCCAGCATCCGATAACGCTCCCAGGTCTGCTCGACAAACTCAGCGGGCGGAATTTCCCAGAGTTTTTCTCGAAGACCTGTTTGATCAAGATCGATGGAGTGAATCTGGGCAAGCACCTTGCCGCACTCATAAGCCAGCCGCGGTCGGATCTCTTCAAACTCCGGACTGCGCACAATACGAGCACCGAGTGCTTCGCCCTCAAGCCATTCCATGATGAATCCATCACCCAGATCGTCTTCACGGGTGAGCACATGGAACACTTCCGGTTCCGGTACACCGACTTCACGGGCACTTTTCATGAGCAGCGCTTCGACATCCAGGCCTGGATGTTGTGGTGTGACTTCAACGTATTCACCACCAGGCGCGCGGCGCATGGCCAGCTTACGCTCACCGGAAGCGGTTTTTACGACCAGCCGATAAGTTTCCTGGCTGGCACCGCCACTTAGACGATCTGCAGAAACCAGTCCTTCGCACTCAGGAATATAAGCGCGAACGACGGCTTCAAGTTTTGCTTCGAAGTTATCTTCCTGTGACACTCTTCACGCCCTTAGGCGCCTGCTGCGACATGTAACCGAACATGTAGCCAGCAACGCGACGCATTTGGATTTCCTCGGCACCTTCCGTAATTCTGTAACGACGATGGTGACGATAGATGTGCTCGAATGGCTTGTGCCTGGAGTAACCCAGACCGCCATGTACCTGCATCGCTCTATCCGCCGCTTCACAACAGAAACGGTTCGACCAGTAGTTACACATACTGACCTTGTCAGAAACAGCAAATGCACCGTACTTATCCATCTGCCAGGCCGTCTTCTGAATCAGTGCGCGTAGCATCTCAGCCTGCGTCTGAAGTTCTACCAGGGGAAACTGAATACCCTGGTTAGTTGAAAGCGGTTTGCCGAAGGGCTTTCGCTCACCGGCATACTTTACCGACTCGTTGATGCAGAACTGACCCGCACCAAGGCTCGACGCAGCCTGTCTAATCCTGTTTTCGTTGAAGAAGTGCTGCACGATCTGCAAGCCATGACCTTCTTCACCAAAGATGGCTGAATCATCCACATACACATCTTTGAACGAAACTGTGCCGTGGTCTGTCGGCATGTTGAACGTCCAAAGGAACTCCTCAATTTTCACGCCGTCACCATCCAGTGGCGTCAGGAACGCCGTAATGCCGTCACCGTCGCCTGGTTTGCCTGACGTTCTGGCCATCACCATGTCGTACTGAGCACGGTGGATGCCGGTGTTCCAGGTCTTAGCGCCATTGATTCGCCAGCCATCACCATCACGTTCCGCCTTGGTTTCCATATGCGTTGCATCACTGCCGTGCGCAGGCTCTGTAATACCAAAAGCAAATCCGCGTTTACCCTCGAGCATGAGGGGTAACCACTCTTCTTTCTGGGCATCAGTGCCGTATTCCGCCATCAGCAGAACACCGACGTTGTTACCGACAATGGAATGCTCGTTTTGCAGATCGTTGTGCAAGCCAAGACCTTTGACAGCCAGGTGCTCACGAATGACAGCCATCGCCAGGTTGCCGCCGTTCTTTCCGCCCAGCTCTTCAGGCATGGCGAAGCGGTAGTGACCAGCTTTATCAGCTCTCATGCGAGCTTCAAACAGTAGTGCCTCCCACTCATCATTGGGTAAACCACCTCGATCCCAATCCGTCCTTGCGTCTTCGCGACGGTGATCGAAAAATCGAATGTTGTCGTTCTCGTTTTCGAGCGGCTTGATCTCCTTTTCAATGAAATCATCGAGCTCTTTCAGGTACTCAGCCAGTTCCTGCGGGATATCAAAATCCATGGTGTTCCCTCCTGCTTCTATTGTTCTAAAACTGTATCAAAACACGCACCCGTTAGGCGGGTACGCCATCATTCAGATACTGCGTGAATGGGTCTGTATCAGCGTCACGATGCCAGGTGTATTCTGCTCCGATCGCCACGCGGTCAGCTGCTTCCTGACCGAACAACCGCGCGATAATGGCAAGGGACATGTCGATGCCCGCGCTGACCCCACTTGAGGTCACTACATCACCATCATCAACCCAGCGTGCCTGCTCCTGCCAGTCGACCTTGTCTGACTGCGCTGTCGCCAGGCTGAAAAACATTTTGTTGGAAGTGGCTTTTTTACCGTCCAGTAATCCCGCTTTTGCAAGGAGTGCCGAGCCCGAACAGACAGAGGAAGTAATTTGTGCCTGAGCTGCACGCTCCCTCAGGAAATTCAGCATTTTTTCGTTTTCGAGTTCAGGAAAAGTGCCAACACCGCCGGGCAAAAGAATCAGGTCGAGCTGGGGGGCATCGTCGTAGCCGTAATCAGCGATAAATGTCGGCATAGGACTTCCGGCCATGGATCCTGCTTTAACTGGACCGGCCTTCTCTGCCACCATCACCACCTGCAGCAGCTCTGGTGGGAGTGCCGTGAACATCTCCAGGGGACCAAACATATCCAGGAGTTCAAAACCCTCGTACAGGACAGCACCAAGGGTCAAAGGCTTGTCAGACACGATACAACCTCACAAAGAATGAGGCGTCAAAATAGCACAGCCTTGAGCGGGTTGTAGACAGCCCTGAGCGAATAGAGAGTCAGACGGGCGGTGTACCTTCCCGGCCTTTCAGAATCCATTCAATCAGCGGCAGGTGCTCACGACCGTTAAACACCTCCTCATCCAGGATAAATGCCGGAGCGTTCAATACGCTTTTTTCCAGGGTCGTTTCCCGGCTGGCTTCCAGGGATGCTCTTTCGCTCGCTGCGAAATCTGAAAAACCATCCGTTTCGATACCAGATTTGGTTAGTACTGAAGACACGCCTTCGATGCTCTCAACATCCGCTGCTTCGCGATAGGTCTGTTCGAATGCAGTTTCCACATAGGTCTGTTGACCAGAACTATCGGACTGACGCTTCACCCAAAGCAGACCAAGGGCGAGACAAGTCGGTTCAATGGATCTGCGGCCCAGTTCTGCGTCGATCTCAAGGGTTTCACACATGCGCTCAAGTTCTCGCGCTTTCGCCTTTGACCTGGCTTTTGCGCGACGGGCTTTGTATTCCGCCAGAGGGTCTACTTCGCCATCTTTGTTATTGCTACTAACGACATTACCAAGGTTGCCCAGCATTGGCTGCCAGTCGATTTCGACATCGGTTTCAGCGGCAATCCGCTTAAGAGGACTTATCGCGAGCCACGAAGGCAGACCACCAAAGTTGATATAAACTTCCATCACGCGTCCGCCCTGTAGTCATAAGCGATATCGGGTAGTGGCCCGGGTTTGCCCGCCAGGTGCCAGCGAATCCTGGGCAGATGTTCTCTGCCAAAATAAACTTCATCATCAATCACGTAGGTGGGTACACCAAAGTAGCCAAGGTCCAGGATCTCGTCTTGCAAAGCATCATGCTGAGTTCGACCTTCCCCTTCCAGGTACTCCAGAAATCCTGAGACATCCGCACCGGCCGCCTTTAACTCGCCGACAACAACATCCACATCTTCAACATCAAGCTCTTCCTTCCAGAACTTTTCGTAGGTCGAATCGGTATAGCCCTTAAGCACATCATGGCCCTGTTGTTTCGCCCATAACATCCCAATGGCAGCGATGGAGGTATCCCAGATCTTCTTGGTGCCATAGAGCGTCAGCCCTCTCAGCTCTGCATAACGTCTTGTATCTTTGTAGGCGTACTTCACCGCCAGCCACTGCCGTGGCGATCGATTGCTTTCCACTTTGCCGGTTTTGCTCTTCTTAGCGGTACCGAGATAACTGCCAATGTTCAGCGTGAGCGGATACCAGTCGATTTCAATGCCAAACTCCCGCTCAAGTGCGTAGGTTGCGTCCTTGGCGATGTACGCATAAGGGCTCTTGTAATCGATATATACCTTGAGATCTTTCATTTTGCCTCGTATCTCGGGACAGAGATTCGGGACGGAAAATTACTTGGACGTAAACGTTACGTCAATCTGGAACTCCCGCGCATTTCGATTATGCTCTTTTCATGGATCCGTTAAGCCAGGCCTCAGTCGCAGCCACACTCGCACAAAGCGGCAGCACAAAAGAGAAGATTAAGTCAGCCACCCTGTTGGGTTGCTTCGCTGGTCTTGCGCCTGACCTGGATGTTCTGATCTTTTCGCCAACAGACCCGCTGCTGTTTCTCGAGTTTCACAGGCAGTTCACACACTCCCTGTTTTTCATCCCGATCGGTGCCCTGTTGGTAGCAGCTGTCATGCATAAAATCGTTGGCAAGGGACTCAGCTTCAAAGAAAGCTACTTTTTCTGCCTGCTCGGCTACGCCACTCATGGTTTGCTGGACACATGCACCACCTACGGCACACAGCTACTTTGGCCGTTGGCTGATACGCGGTTCGCCTGGAACAACGTGTCGATCATCGATCCGATATTCACCTTTCCCATTGTGTTTCTCGTCGTGTTCGGCGTTATTCGAAAGAACCCCTGGCTGGGACGCGCCGCTTTCGTTTGGGGCATCATTTATCTTTCCATAGGCCTCTTTCAGCGTGATCGAGCGGAAGCAGCCGGTTACGAGCTCGCTGCCAGTCGAGGTCATGAACCCATTCGCCTTGAAGCCAAACCCGGATTCGCCCAGCTGCTGCTCTGGAAGGTCGTCTATGAAACAGACAGTCGCTTCCACGTCGACGGGGTTCGGGTAGGTATGGATACACGATTCTTCCCCGGTGACAGCGCAGACAAGCTTGAGATCGAGCGTCACTTTCCCTGGCTGGATCCAAACTCTCAGCAGGCCACCGACATTGAACGATTCCGGTGGTTCTCTAACAACTATCTTGCTGTGGATCCTGAGGTTGCTAACCGGATCATCGATGTCCGCTATTCCGTGGTGCCCAACGAGATCGATGCGTTATGGGCGATCGACCTGGATGAAAGCAAAGGGCCAAATGAACACATCAACTGGATTTCTCTACGTAGAAGTGATTCTGAACAGACAAATCGCTGGTGGCGCATGCTGTTTAAAGAGCCCGGCACTCAATTGCCATGACTCGCCCCAACATCCTGATATTCCAACCGGATCAACTTCGCGCAGACTGTCTCGGCTGTTTCGGCAACTCAACTATTCAGACACCCAATATTGACGCACTCGCAGAGCGCGGTATGCGATTCAATAACGCATGGGCAAATCATCCAGTGTGCGGTCCATCCAGAGTGAGCCTGATGACTGGCTGGTATCCACACGTTCGCGGTCACCGCACCTTGACTCATCTTCTTGAACCGGAAGACCCGAATCTACTGATGTACCTGAAGAACGCCGGGTACCAGGTTGCCTGGGCCGGAGCCAGGGGAGATGTGTTTGCACCCGGTGTGACTGAGGCGTCGACGCATTTCTGTGGATTCACCACGCGCATCGAAAAAATGAGTATGGGGCCCACCTATCCGGAAGGTCACAAACTCTACGACGCTTTCTACCATGGTAAGCGACCCGGTGAGACCTGGATTGATTTCGACGAAGCGACAACTCAAACCGCCATCGATTGGTTAAATCAGGATCCGGGTGGTCCCTGGTGTCTCTGGCTGCCACTGATGTTTCCTCATCTGCCTTTTGAGGTGGAGGAACCCTGGTACAGCCAGTACAACCCGTCCGACATGCCGGAGCGAATCAAAACTGAAGGCAACGGCAAGCCGGCTTTTCATCAGGCACTGCGAGAAAAATCCGGCACTCACCGACTGGACGAAGAAGAATGGCAGGAAATACAAAGAGTGTATTACGGCATGATTTCCCGCCTGGACTGGCAGCTTGGTCGCGTTGTGGAATCACTGAAAGCCATCGGCCAGTTCGACAATACGCTGATCCTGTTCTTCACTGATCACGGAGAGTATCTGGGCGACTTTGGTCTCGTGGAAAAATGGCCTGCAGGGCTCGATCGCTGCCTCCTGCAGAACCCACTGATCATTGCCGGCCCCGGAGTCTCAGAGGGTAGCGTCGCAGAAACCTTTACCGAGATGGTCGACATCTTGCCGACGCTTCTCGATGTTGCTGAGACATCTGCCAATCACACTCACTTCGGCCACTCACTACGCCCCGTCTTTGAAGAGCCCCAACACAGCATTCGACAAGCCGCATTTTCGGAGGGTGGTTTCAGTCGTGAAGAACGACACCTGTTTGAAACACCGACTGGCGAGTATGCGAAAAAGGGAGAACTGCAACGGGAACAACCGGACGTTGTTGGCAAAGCGTACTGCGTTCGGACAACCGAACATACATACGTGTATCGCCTTTATGAGCCCGATGAACTTTATGATCGGGTCAATGACCCGTACGAGACCAATAATCTGTTGGCAGAGAATCCTGACCACCCTGCGGCTGTGTCGATGAAATCCAAGTTGCTGGATTGGTTGGCATCAACCGCCGATGTCATTCCGTGGCAGCCACACCCTCGATTCCCAAAGATACCTCATGGGCAGCACGAACAATTTGATGGTGACGATTAAAGCGGTTGCTTAACCGTGGGATTGCATTGGGAAGAGTGTGATGCCGTCGTTGTCGACGCGCTTGACGCGAATGCCACACTGGTCCGCCAGCCAGACATCGCTGCTGTTACCTATCCGAACTGATTCACCGGCGAGCGTACGATTGTTAACAACAGTGCCGTTAACACTGAGGTCTTTCAGACATAGTTCTTGAGCCCTATCCAGGAACAGCTCACAGTGCAGCCGCGAAACCGTCGGCTCGCAGACCCTGATGTCACAGTCCTTTGCTCTTCCAATTGCTAGTGGAAGTTGATCCTCCGTGATCGCCACACTGACACCGTTATCCAGTTCAATTTTGGCAATTTTCACGAGTAGGCTTCTATTCAGCTCAAATACTTGTAAACGAGTTTTAGCCCAAGATGCAGGTGTTATCAACTACCAGCTATCCGACTACCTAGACCGGTGGGTCTAAAGCTAAAGCTTCAAAATCTTGCGCGCGTTCTCCGAAAGAAACTTGGGCCAGACGTCGTCTTTCAGCGGCAATTGCTGCATGTCAGACATAATGCGGTCCAGAGACAATCCCATCGGAAAATAGCCGCCATAAAGCACCTTATCGGCACCCCGGGAATTCGCATAATCAACGATGGCCTTTGGGTAAAACTTAGGCGCAAACGCGGTGGTCGAATAATAGAGGTTCGGCCACTTTAACATCAGTTTGACAGCAAGATCCTCCCACGGCTCACAGCCATGCCTGGTAACAAACACCAGTTCCGGGAAGTCGTACATGACCTGATCAATCAACTCTACTTTTTGTGGCCACATGGGAAAACGCGGACCAGGCACACCGGCGCAGGAAAAAATCGGCACATCCAGTTCCACGCACTTGGCATAGATCGGATACATTTTTGCATCACTGATACCAACCTGAGGGTTGTAACCAGCATTAAAGGCACCAAACGCTCGTACGCCAAACTCTTCATGCTGGCGGACCATGTCTCGAATGCCTTCCATCCCCTTGTTCGGATCGACATGGCCCATGGCAACAAATCGATCGGGATGAGACTTGAGCGCTTTCTGGGAGACTTCTCCTCCCGCACCGATCACACCAATCTCAATGCCATGTTTATCCATTTCATTCAGGGTGAGACCAATAGGATCGTTGTGACTGCCATAGAGTTCTTTCGGCACCTGCTTGAACATGTATTCCACAGGAAAGTCGAACTTCGCTGACGGGTCTTTCAGTTGCTCACGAATAAAGTCGTACATCGCAAAGTCTTCGGCAGGAAAGCCGATCATCGTGTCGACGATCCCGATTCCTTCAGGGACAGGCATGTCTTCTCCTAGCTGTAGAGTGCGTTTTGGAACAGATAACACATGGAATCACGCGGTATCTCGTCACGAGGCAGTGGCTCGTTGACCTGTTCTGGCGTCGGTCCAAATTCCTTTGCGAGGGGTAACAGTTTCTCGACATCAAATTTGTAGACTTCGGCAGCATTCAATCCGAGCAGTTTCCTTCGATACGCCTCAGGAACATCATCGAAAGTGAGTCGCAGAGACTCGAGGTTGTATGGGAACGTACCCTCGTAGTGAGGATAATCATTTCCCCAGAGCACCTTCTCGACACCAATCTCTTCAATGCCGGCAAGATCCGCTTTGCTCGGGAAACTGGCGCCATACCAAACGTTCTGTTTCGCATAGAAAGACGGTGGCTGTGACAGAACCCACTCCTGGTCACCATAGTTCAGCTCACCGATTGCCCCAGCTTTCATTCCCATGTGAATGCGATCCATCTGGGCAAGAAGCGGAAGCGCCCAGGAACAGCCTGATTCGGTCAGCACATATTTAAGCTTTGGAAACTTCTCGAATACGCCACTCATGATCAGGTGACGGAAACCCGCCTGACAGTAATAGGTCACTTCTGTCACCCAGAGTGCTTCTCCGACCATGGACTGCCCATAATCCGGAGAGCCTTGCCCAGAGTGTTGATTCATGACGAGGTCATGATCCTGTATCGCTGCAAACACGCGATCCCACGACGGGTCATAAAGCGGCTTCAACCAGGTGCAGTCCGGCGGAATCAACGGCAGCAATACCCCACCCCGCAGACCCGCTTCGGCGATAAATTCGATGTCTTTGATCGCCTCATCAAAATCATTAGGCAGGATCAACCCAATACCTGCACGACGGTCAGGATCTTCGGCACAAAAGTCTTTCAACCAACGGTTGTGAGCACGAATTCCTGCCAGCGTTAGCTCATAGTCTTCAGGTTTAGGTGGCCTCGCGGTAACGATGCTCTTCCTGTAGAAAGGTGGCACCGTGTTCGGGAACACCACCTCACCGACCACACCCTGGCTGTTCTGGTCATTGGTGCGGATCTCATAATCCCAGTTGCGCATCTTCTTGCTGCCATAGTGCGCCTGCGAGGGGTTTTTGTAGCCGCCCCGCCACTCATCAAACTTCTCCCGATACTTCGGGTCCAGATATTCACGGTACTGTTCATGGCTGCCACCAGCATGGGTATCTGCGGTGATCAGAAGGTACGGATCATTGCTCACTTCATACTTCCTTAGGTCATGTCCGATTCGCATTCCTCAACCAGGTAGGAACGCATGTATCGCATATCAAAAAGTTTTTCTTCGTCGGCTCTAATTTCTGCCGCCACATCAGGATCGCTCAACGCCTGACCACAGGCTTCGAAAGTTTCCTGATCCGGGTACCAGATCTCGAGAAACACATCGTACTCGGGATCACGCATCTTTCCGTCACGATCCCGGTTTGGATTAGTAAAGCGACGGATGTATCGAGTCGCATAACCATCGAGATACTTTTCACCCAGAAGCTTGTGAGTGCTTTCGTAGTATTCGCGAAACTCGGGAATGGACATCCCCGGTCGCCGCTTCATTGGCATGACCAGCTTGATCAACGTGAATCCCTCCTGTTGTTTTTATTTGAGAGTATACTGACACAAACAATAACAACAGGATCGAAAAATGGCTTACTCGGGTCAATGCCTTTGCGGCGCAATCAAATACGATTTTCCTAATGCACCAGCAATGACTGGTGTCTGTCACTGCAAGAACTGTCAGCGACAAGCTGGCTCTGCGTTTTCCACACTCGCTGGAGTTGCAAAGGCCGAGTTCAACATGACCGGTGAACCAAAGCTCTATGTTGATTCCGATACCGACAGCGGAAATGACGTCGAAAGGTACTTCTGCGGAAACTGCGGATCACCCATTTATTCAGCGCTGCCCAGTCAACCCGATATGCTGTTCCTGAAAACCGGAACCATGGACGACACTTCAGAATTTACGCCGATGTTTCACGTCTGGTGCAGCACAAAACAGAATTGGGTGGATCTCGCTGAAGGTGTTCCACAGATGGAGACTCAGGCTTAACCGTCTGTCTGGCGCACCTGGATTCGCTCCGGGTACTGATCGACGAGGTGCCGGCCTTCCCGGCCTGCACCAAAACGAAAATCACAATGACTGGCACCGAGCGCGATGGTGCCAGTTCGCTCCAGCCCCTGGCCCGACTTATCACTGATGACATCATCAGACGCACACATATAAGGCACCAGGTCCATGGCGTCATGCTGAGAAAACAGATGGCATATGGCGCAGGACTTGATGTTCATTCCCCAGTCCGCGCCTTCCGGATCCTCAATCACATCGAAGACAAATTCGCCCGGTTTCGCGGACTCATTGGATTGCGCCGCGGCATTCACCATAGATGATCCAGGGTGTTTTACGGGTTCCTGCACAGGACTCTGGCGATCAATCACTTCCAGCATGAGAGAACCAAACTCGTGCGCTGTTGCACCTTCTTCGCGGAGCGGCTTGAAGTACGCCAGCATAATGGCGCAGAAAAAGAGATTAGACGCCATGGGGCTCTCGGGATCGTCCACGTAAGCCATGGTCGGCAGCATACCGATGAGCGCTTCCCGCGCCGCGGCGAGCGCTGCAGTCGAATCACTAGAAAGCTTTTCGATGGGTGTGATATCTCCATTCGATAAAGCATCAAACAATTGAAGAACTGCTTCTTCACCTGCCTTTCTACTCATAACCCTCTCCCTCTACTCAGAAATCCCGCTTCATGTTCTGAACCATCTTATCTGAACCGGGACGCAACTCTTCAGGTTCACCAAAGGCCTGAAATCCTGCGCTTTCATACAGAGCCCTGGCACTATCATTGCCAAGCGTCACACCGAGAACAATATACTCCGCTCGATCACTCGCCCATTGCAACACAGCATCCAACAGCCCTCGGCCAATACCGCGGCCACGATAGTCCGGTGAAGCCCACATCTGATAGAGATCTGCTCGATCTGAAGAGGCAGCCTCAATGCGCCCCCAGGCGAGCCCTGCTGGCTCATCATCCCAGAACGCGACCACGGGAAAACTGAACCGATCATCGACGTCACTCAACCGCGCCATCCATTCCTCGTCAGGCCTGGGAGACTCACGCTCCCAGGTTGAGCCAAACGCATCCGGAGCGTCCTTAAGAGATTGAAGCCTTAGCGATTTATAGAGCTGCCACTCCTGTGGTTTGAAAGTTCGTATCGTTAGCATGCCATCATCATAGCAGTCGCTAGTGACTTCACTGAGAGCCCTTGATAGCTTTAACGCCAGAGGGGAAAGCTATGAAAGACTTTAAGGGAAAAACTGCCGTCATCACTGGCGGTGCCAGCGGTATCGGTTTCGCGCTTGCGAACGCCGCAGCAGACCGGCAAATGAACGTTGTGCTGGCAGACATTCAGGAAGACGCACTCAAAGCGGCGGTTGAACACTTTGAATCAAGACAGACTCAGGTCTTAGGTGTTGTCACCGACACCAGCATCAAATCTTCCATCGAGAATCTGTACCAGGAAGCGACAGAAAAGTTCGGCAACATCCATCTACTCTTCAACAACGCTGGCGTGGTTAACGGTGGTGCACCGACTCCTGTTTGGGAACTGCCTGAACAGGATTGGAACTGGGTCATGGGCGTGAACTTCTACGGCGTGCTGTACGGGGTGCAAACTTTCACGCCACATATGGTCGCGCATGGCGAAGAGGGTCACATCGTCAACACAGCGTCTATTGCGTCTTTTATTCCCGGCAGTCACCCGTACGGCATCAGCAAGTACAGCGTCATCATTCTCAGTGAAGCCCTTGCTTTTGACCTGGAACATGCTGAAGGCAACATAGGTGCTTCTGTCGTCTGTCCGGGATGGGTCAACACCAACATCGGTGATGCAGAAAGAAATCGTCCGGACACACTAAAGAGTCAGGCCAACCCTGGAGGCAGTGGTCTCGGCATTAACGAACTTCTGGCCGGGAGCAAATCACCAGAGGATCTAGCCGCCCATGTTTTCGAATCTGTGGAACAGGACCGCTTCTACATCTTTCCTCACAGCGGTTGGGACTATCTTGTTACCGAACACGCTGAAGCGATGGTCAAGCGAGAAGGCCCATATCGTTTCGACATCCAGGCACACATCGCGACACGAGCTGAGGGCAAAGACATTTAGCGTTACACTGGGTCATCCTGCACCGGCATAGAGGGGGAAGTTGTGTCAGCAGACGGTTTATCAAATCAGGAAATCCGCAGGATCCTGGAAGACTGCAAGACCATCGCCATGGTCGGTCTTTCCGGAAACTGGTACCGACCCAGCTACTTTGCCGCCAAGTATCTACTGGATCGTGGCTACAAAGTCATTCCCGTGAATCCAAACTACGATGAGATTCTCGGCCAGCCCTGTGTACCTGATCTTGCATCGATCAACGAGCCTGTCGATGTCGTCGACCTGTTTCAACGTGAAGAGCTGATTCCCCAGTTCATTGAACCGGCTGCAAACGTCGGCGCCAGCGTGATTTGGATGCAGTTGGGTCTAGCGAACCAGGAGGCCGCCAGTGCCGCAAAAGACAAAGGCATGTCAGTGGTCATGGATCGTTGCATGAAAATCGAATACGCCCGATTGTTTGGAGGACTCACCTGGTCCGGTGTGAACACCGGTGTCATCAGTTCAAAACGTCCGAGACGGGTTGTGTAAAGGAAGCATCATGGCTGATCACGAATACGACTTCGAAACCCTTTGCCTGCACGCGGGACAGATCCCTGACCCGACAACGGGTTCACGAGCAGCGCCGATTTACCAGACTGCAGCTTACGTCTTTGACGATACAGACCACGCAGCAAGTCTTTTTAATGCGCAGACCTTCGGCAACATTTATTCCCGATTGTCGAACCCTACGAACGCTATGTTCGAAGAGCGAATTGCTGCGCTCGAAGGTGGTCGGGCCGCACTGGGTGTTGCATCCGGACTCGCGGCACAAATGACAGCCCTGTTAACCCTGCTCAAGGCAGGTGACGAAATTGTTTCGGCCAGCACGCTTTATGGTGGCACCTACTCGCAGTTCGAAGTGAACTTCCGTCGCATGGGCATCAACACCACATTTGTTGATCCAGAGGATCCGGAAAATTTCCGTGCCGCGATCAATGACCAGACCCGAGTGGTTTACATCGAAACCATTGGTAACCCGTTAGGAAACCTGATCGATATACAGGCAGTTGCGGACATCGCCCATGAGCACGGCATTCCACTCATGGTAGACAACACCTTTGCCTCCCCTTACCTATGCAGACCTTTCGAACATGGGGCAGACATCGTTGTTCACTCCGCCACGAAGTTCATCTGTGGTCACGGCACGTCGATCGGCGGCGTTATCGTCGAGTCCGGTAAGTTTCCCTGGGACAATGGCAAGTTCCCGGAGATGATCGAACCTTCGAAGGGTTATCACGGCATTCGCTTTTATGAGACGTTCGGTGACTTTGGTTACATCACCAAGTGCCGACTGGAAACGTTGCGTACGCTCGGGCCAAGTCTGTCACCATTCAACGCCTGGACCTTTTTACAAGGTCTTGAAACTTTGCATCTGCGTATGGAACGTCATGTCGAAAATGCCGGTAAAGTTGCTGAGTTTCTCAACCAGCATGACGCAGTAAGCTGGGTTAAGTATGCAGGCCTGCCGAACGACCCTTATGCCGATCTTGCTAAAAAGTACTTACCGAAAGGTGCTGGCTCGATTCTGACTTTCGGCATCAAAGGTGGTCAGGCAGCTGGTGTGAAGTTCATCGAGAGTGCCGAGTTTATGAGCCATCTCGCCAATGTCGGTGATGCCAAGACACTTATTATCCACCCCGCATCAACAACTCATCGTCAGCTTACGGAAGAAGAACAGATTGCCGCCGGCGTTTCACCGGATATGATCAGAATCTCTGTCGGCTTGGAATCCATCGACGACATACTTTGGGATATCGACCAGTCACTTAAGGCATCACAAAACCCATGAGCAACCGCCCATTTCGAAAGTTCGATCACGAACGGGATATCAATTCCGTCCAACGTATCTGGATTGAATGCGGTTGGATCGGTGATGAAGATGATGAGAAAGCCATCGTCTCGGATTTCTTTCGTCACGGAGAAACTGAGGTAGGCACCATCGAGGATGAAGCGGAATGTTCCGTCCACTGGACCGAGGGTCACATTCGCTATCAGGAAGAAACCCTGGATCTGGGTGCTGTCACCGCCGTGACCACCTCACACGTGGCAAGAAAGCTCGGGTTTGCAAAGGTGCTCACCGCCAGGTCTCTGGCCAGACAACATGAAGTCGGCAAAGTTGTCAGCGCACTTGGCATGTTTGATCAGGGCTTTTACGACAAAGTTGGTTACGGTTCTGGTCCTTATGAAGGTTTGGTGACGTTCGATCCGGCATCTCTCAAGGTCAACTACCCTTTTCGCCCGCCGAAACGACTGACCACTGACGACTATAAAGAGGTGCACCAGGCGCTCTGCAATCGCAGAAAGTTTCACGGTGCAGTAGATCTTCATCCCGCTGAGTCCGTCAGCTTCGAGTTACGCTGGACCGATAAACCTTTCGGACTCGGTTATTACGATGGTCCCGGCGGCAGTCTCAGTCACTTTATCTGGGGCGAGCGCAAAGACGAACACGGACCCTACGAGATCACCATCCGGGCTTACCAGAACAAAGATCAATTAATGGAACTCCTGGCCCTGATCAAATCCCTGGGTGACCAGATCAGCAGTTTCAGTACGCTCGAATTCGGTGAGTTCCAGCTCCAGGACCTGATTTCCCAACCGTTCCGCACCCGACGCGGCACCAAAGGTGGCAAACACGCGCAGCTGCTGGAGGCCTGCGCTTACTGGCAGATTCGAATACTGGATCTACAGGGCTGTCTCGCAAAAACGCATCTGCCGGGACCCGGTATCCGATTTAACCTGGAGCTGACTGATCCAGTCGGTGACATCCTCGAAGGAGAAACCGGATGGCAGGGTGTCGCAGGCGACTATGTTATTGATTTTGGTGAAGAAAGTAGTGCCAAACCAGGTAAAGAAAGTGGTCTGCCAACGCTCAAAGCCTCCGTTAATGCGTTCTCAAGGTTCTGGTTTGGTGTGCGCCCTGCAACCAACCTCGCTATCACCGACGATCTGCACGGCGACGAAAAACTGCTGAATCAACTGGATCAGGCGGTGAGGCTGCCAAAACCCCACCTGGGCTGGGATTTCTAACACTTGGCATTTCCTGACTAAGAGTTATACTGCAGTGCAACAAAACCCTAATTACAGTTGGGAAATTACATGCCTTCTACCTCCTCTGCAGCAGACCTGACCCGCCTCGAAAAAGCCATGGCTGACGCCAGCTCTTACAAGGAATGGCAGGAATTTGCCAAGGAGCACGACTATGCATCTGGCGCAGAGGAGTGGAAAAGGAAAGAAAAATCAAATAGTTACGACCACGCAAATATCCGCTCGCGTCTGAGCACATTGCGTGATCTGAGAGCACGACAGGATTACAGCGGTCTCTTGTTTGCGCTGAATGAGGGTATCCACGGCAACCAGGGCGGTATGGGCAAAGCCGCACTCTATGAAAAGGCAAAATTCGGCACCAAACACCTGATTGAGGAATATGTCGATGAGCTGGTGAGCGCACTACACCTGATCAACGACCTGCCGGAAGACGTTGTTTCCCAATCGGACAAGTCCGACTTTTTCCATCGAGCGAGCCTTTGTTTTGGACGCTCTGCCCTGATGCTGAGCGGCGCCGGTTCGCTCGGCCATTTCCATGGCGGTGTCGTAAAAACACTGCTGGAACATGACCTACTGCCCGATGTGATATCCGGTTCCAGCGCCGGCAGTATTTTCGCCGCTGTTCTGGGCACGCACACTGATAAAGAACTGAAGCTGATGTTTCGAAAGCGGAACATCATGTCCAACGAACTCATCTCAACAGATGATGAACTCATACAAATCGATTCCGCTCATATGCGAATCATGCTCGAAGCCACCATCCCGGATCTGACCTTCCAGGAAGCTTACGAGAAGACCGGTCGAAAAATCAGCGTCACGATTGCACCTGCCGAGGAGCACCAGACGTCACGGCTCATGAATGCTGTGACATCCCCCAACGTATTCATTCGGACCGCCGTACAGGCGTCCTGCGCAGTACCGGGTGTATTCCCTCCGGTCATGTTGATGGCGAAGAATGTCTACGGTGAAACCCAGCCTTACCTGCCGAACCGACGCTGGGTCGATGGTGCGGTTACGGATGATCTTCCAGCCAAACGACTGGCGCGCCTTTACGCGGTTAACCATTACATTGTGAGCCAGGCGAACCCAGTGGTACTCGCGATGAATACCGTTGAGAACAATCCGCTGATGCCGGAACCCTGGAAAAACATCATGCGTTACTCAACTCATGAGTGGCTGAAAACCAGCGAACGTCTGTCACGTCGTTATCTGCGTGCAGTACCAGAAGTCGGACGTGCCATGAGCATGTTCTATTCTGTGGTTGCACAGGACTATAAAGGTGATATCAACATTGCGCCGTCATTCAGCTACTTCGACCCTCGCAAGTTGCTGGCCCAACTTAGTCAGGATGATATCGACATGCTGATGCTGGAAGGTGAACGTGCAACCTGGGCTCGACTGGAACAGATCCGGATCAGTTCGAAGATCGGCAAAACCCTGGACGACATCCTCGATGACCATGCAACGCATGATGTCCGGACCACCTACAAGAAACGCGGACCTGTTTCAGCCGCAAAATAGCTCACTGAGCTAATCGAATGAAATATGTCGTCGCATTTATTGTCACTGCGACGCTGACTTTCGTCGTCGTAACTTACATCGCCCTCGAATCCGGTGGCGTCATCACCGTTTACACCGTGGAACATCCATCCGGTAAAACCCGTGACACTCACATCTGGTACATCAAGGATGAGTACGGTCGCCTGCTGCTAGAGGCTGGTTCGCCCGAGAATCCATGGGTACAGGATCTTGAGCACATGGAATCACTTCGCCTGGAAGGTGAAGGACTCGACGGTGAATACCTCTTTGCTATTCGGGGCGAGGAAAGCCATGAATCCATTCGGAAGCAGATGAGACAAAAGTATGGTTGGCGGGACTGGTGGATCTCACTAGTCTTCGACACAACAGAGTCTTATGCTATCGAGCTAACGGAACACGAGGTAAGTAGCCAGCTCTAAGGGTTATACTGCGCGGAACAACAATAAAAATGCATTCATTCGATGCTGCCAACTGACCTTCTCTACCTGCTTGCCGAGATCTCAGCAGTATTCCTGGGCTTCAGCATCATTGCGTCTTCCATTAAACGTGACGGATTCGATAGCGTGCGACTTCTGGGCATCATCACCTGCGCCAGTTGGATTATGGTGGGTGTGTTTACCCCCTTCTTAATGATTTCTTTCGGGTTTGAAGAAGACCAGGCGTTGCGTATCGGAGCGATCGCCGTGATCGCTGCCAACGGCTTCGGCTGGTTTCTGCAGAACCAGCTCGCGCAATGGGGTGAAGCGATAACCCATTGGAAAACGATGGCACCAACCTTTCTGTTCGAAGCGGCAATTTGGCTACCCATGCTCCTGGTTATCTTCGATGTCACTTCTACATCTGGCGCTCTCTACCTACTGGCTCTGCTTGCGCTGTTCGCACAAACTCTCACATTGATCATCGCAATGGTCATCAGCCCGGACTCAGAGTGAGTCATCAAGTTCGACCGTTCCAGGAAACTGATCGCGGCGACGTCGTTGCCCTGTGGAACAACGTCTTTGCCGATGACCCAACTTGGAACGAACCCAACGCCGTCATCAACACAAAACTCACCAC
The DNA here is from genome assembly GCA_965267195.1 of Pseudomonadales bacterium. Taxonomy (GTDB): domain Bacteria; phylum Pseudomonadota; class Gammaproteobacteria; order Pseudomonadales; family Azotimanducaceae; genus UBA9659. The sequence goes on along the minus strand of OZ253942.1, from coordinate 4,208,612 downwards.
GCAACCTGAGCTGTTTTTTGTGTGTGAGTCAGAAGGAAAAGCAATCGCCACCCTGATTGCAGGATTTGATGGCTTTCGTGGGTGGATTCATCACGTCGCTGTGCATCCTGACTACCAGGGTCAAGGTGTATCGCGTTTGTTGATCGAAGCTGCCGAAGTCGGGTTGAAAGAGCGTCGATGTAAGAAAGTTAATCTGCAGGTACGTGCAGGTAACGAGAGTGCTGCAGACAAATACCGATCGATGGGGTTCAGTGACGAACCCCGGATCAGTATGGGCAAATTGCTGTGAGTGCGTTAAGGGTCTAGCGCTGACGCTCTGCGTATTTCTGTGTCGGGCGCGAACCGTTTTCATCATAAAGATCAAACTCTTCAATCAGATCCTCTACCCACTGGATGCTTCCCGTTCGGGACATCAGATCATCCTGCATCAGAAGTGCAGCAGCTGAACGGCCAACGAGCAGCGGAGTTTGCGACTGACTCAGATCCATTTCGCGTTCTTCCGCCGCATCCTGGATGAATTCGGTGGCGACAGATCCCGGATAAAGCACACAGGCAGGTACACCCTTGGGTTCAAGTTCAATCGCCATATCCGCGGTGAGTCGATCCAGACCCGCCTTTCCTGCGCCATAGCTGGAAGAGAAATGGTAACTCTGACCACCTGGTGAAGAAACATTCAGCATTCGGGCATTGTCGCTTTTGAACATCCACTGCGCCGCATGCCAGCTGGCCACATAGTGCGCGCGCAGACCAATGCCGACCTGGTCGTCCCATACCTGGATCGGATGATCCCAATAGCCACCACCCCAGGCGGGTGGATTTGGAATCTTGTAGACGTTGTTCACCAGGATATCGATTCGGCCAGCTTCTTCGCCGATCTGCTTGAAGAGCGCTTCGATTTCATCATCATTGCCATGGTCACACTGAATTGCGCGACCTTCGCCACCGGCTTCGGTGACCATGCGTGCTGTGGTATCGATGGTTCTGTCCCCATCACCTGTCGAGCGACCCGTTGAATAAACGGTACATCCCTTTTCACCCAGCGCAATGGCAATACCCTTGCCAATACCACGGCTGGAACCCGTCACAACCGCTATCTGACCTTCTAGACTATCCACAATGAACTCCCGGTTAAGTTTTCAGAACAAACGGGAAGCATACGCAAGGCGAAAGACTTGCGCCATCACAGTCACCAGTTACACTTTGCCATCATGGATATGATTGATCAGGAAATCGCCCGCCTGCAGACGCGTCAGCAAGAGCTGAAAACGCGCATCATTCCTGATTTCGAGCACCGCACCCAGATGCTGTACAGCCAGATACTGCCTCTACAGAAAGATTCCGAGGAACGGGCACACCTTGTGGAAGAATATTCCAAGATGAGTAAAGAGCTCACTATGCGAAGTGATGAACTCATCAGCATCCGACACCAGATCGAACACCTGGAAACCGAGAAGAATTTCCGTCGCTAGCCTAGCTTTTGCGTCTATAGATCAACAAATCCAGCAGCGACGTCAGGGTGAAAAGGATCAGCGCCAGCAACAATCGTGGATCTGAAAAATAGAGTCTGGTCTCTACCGGGTAGGCAATGGTCTTATCCAGGCCTGCCATTTTGAAATCATGCCTGCCCTGGAACTCAGGGTTCGAAACGATCTGAAACAGGTCTCTCCGACTTCGATATCGCATCAATGCACCCTGATCCCAGACTTCCGCGTTTTCGATCCCAACGATGTCCATCGAATCAAATACGGCGACACCCATGAAGATTGGGTGACATGCTCTTTGTAAAAGCGCAGGCCACATGTACTCCATGTACATGCCCATTAACTCAGAGGCCGTCGCTCCGTCGGGTGCGCCTTCGACCGAAGGTGGGTCTTCATTCAGATCAATATTGTTGATCATGATGAACTGGCGCCCCGTATCGTTCTCCATGAACGTGCGAATACGATCCAGTCGCTCCCCTTCAAAACCAGCGTCAGGAAGCTCCTGCATGAACCCATTTATTTCTTCTTCGGTCAGTGGACCCTCGGTGTTGGTGTACCACCAGGTAAAAGTCAGATAAAGAATGAGGGGGATAATCCAGAGAAGTGTTCTTGAGTTCATCAAAGCAGTCTAACCTCCGCCAATCGAAATATGAAACTGCTACACTGTTGGCATGCTGTCGTTTTTGCTGCTTGTTGTTGGTCTTATCCTCCTCCTCGCCGGAGGCGCCGCTCTGGTTCGAGGTGCTTCTGGAATCGCCGAGTCCTATGGCGTATCTCCTCTGGTTGTCGGTCTGACCGTGGTCGCCTTCGGCACCAGCTCTCCTGAGCTGGTGGTCAACATCATTGGCGCGCTCAGGGGAGAAACCGATATTGCCTTCGGTAACATCGCGGGATCCAATCTCGCGAATTTGGGTCTGGTGCTCGGATCCGCCGCTCTGATTACTCCTATCGCGATCCAGGGTCAGATCATTCGACGTGAACTGCCCCTGCTCCTGCTAGCCACGATCATGCTGATGGTCATGACACTGGATTCTTACCTCAGGGGGTTTAACCCCATTCTCGATCGCTCTGACGGCCTAATCCTGCTGCTCACTTTCGGCATTTTTGTTTACATCATGGTGCTCGATTTCATGCGCCAGCAGGCCGACCCACTGTTGGACTCCATCGATACTCTGTCACCAGAACTCAGCAAATCATCAGCCAAAGACTGGTTCTTTGTGATTGGAGGCATTGCCGGTCTCGGCATTGGTGGTGAAATGAGCATCACCAATGGTATCGAGCTTGCCGAGATACTGGGTGTAACAACCACCGTAGTCGGTATCGCTGTGATTGCCATCGGCACCAGTCTGCCGGAACTGGTGACCTCAATCATCGCTGCGATGCGCAAAGAAGCGGATCTCTGCGTCGGCAACGTCATCGGCTCGAACATCTTCAACACCCTGATGGTCTTGCCGGTCAGCGCGCTGGTCTATCCCCTGTCCATTCCACCCCGCGGCACGACAGACATCATCGTCACCTTCTTTTTCGCTGCGGCATTGATCCCTGTGTTTATCTTTAGAAACAAGATGATGAGCCGCTTATCCGGCGGCATCTTTGTTGCGGCATACCTGGGATACATGATTTTCAGGGTCTCGACCTCCACGCCCGCTTAGTGGCAAACTGCTGAGACCACTTAAACGAACGGTCTCTAACACCATGAGTGAAGCCAAGGAAATGGACGTTAACAGCATTCCGCTGGACCAGCTGGATGTGAGCGATCCAACCATCTACGAAAACGATTGCTGGCAGCCCTACTTCAAACGACTGCGAGAGGAAGCGCCTGTTCACTACATCGAAGATAGCGTCTCTTCTGGCGCCTTCTGGTCAGTCACCAGTCATGACCTGATCAAACAGGTGGATACCAACCACCAGGTGTTCTCATCTGAACTGGGAATCTCGATCGCAGATCCACCCGTCGATGAGGAAGAAAGAGAACAACTGGTCGAGATCGAAAACTTTATCTCTATGGATCCACCCGGGCACGACATCCAGCGAGCAACCGTTGCGCCGTCAGTCGCACCGAGCAACCTGTCGAATTTTGAGCCGCTGATCAGAGAGCGTGTGATCGATATTCTTGAGCACCTGCCCGTGGGTGAACCGTTCAACTGGGTCGACGAGGTATCTATAGAACTCACCGCTAGAATGCTCGCAACCCTGTTCGACTTTCCCTACGAAGATCGACGCAAACTGATTCACTGGTCTGACGTCACAACAGCCGTGCCGCAATTGACCGGTGACGAAGGCGCTGACATGGAGCAGCGTAAAAACGACTTGATGGAATGCGCGGGGACTTTCATGAACCTCTGGCAGGAGCGCGCCGCGGCAGAACCCAAGTTTGACCTGATCTCGATGCTCGCCCACGGCGAAGACACCAAGGACATGATCGAAAACCCGTTGCTGTTCCTGGGCAACGTACTGCTGCTGATCGTTGGTGGTAATGACACAACCAGAAACAGTATTTCCGGCGGCGTCATTGCACTGAACAAGTTCCAGGATGAGTACCAGAAACTCAAAGACAACCCCGCCATTATTCCCAACATGGTCGCAGAAATGGTTCGCTGGCAGACACCAGTGATACACATGCGCCGAACCGCCAACCAGGATTTCGTACTGGGCGGCGAGAAAATTAAGGAAGGTGACAAGGTCGTTATGTGGTACCTGTCGGGTAACCGGGACGAAAGCGTCTTCCCCGATGCGGATAAACTCATCGTCGATCGAAAAAATGCGCGTGCTCACGTTTCCTTTGGTTTCGGCATTCACCGCTGCATGGGTAATCGACTCGCGGAGATGCAGCTACGCGTGCTGTGGGAAGAAATCATGAAGCGGTTCGATAATGTTGAACTGGCAGGTGACGTAAAACGACTACCCAACAACTTTATCCGCGGAATCGCTGACGTTCCCGTGATTTTGCATCCAAGAAAGAGCAACCTGCCGTGAACTAGAAGCAGGCACAAAAAAGGGAGCTGATTGCTCCCTTTTTTGTTTCGGTCTTTTCGTTTACATCTTTTGAATGATGGTGCCTGTGCCGAGCCCACCGCCACAACACATGGCGATCAGACCATACTCACCACCAGTCCTGTGCAGCTCATGCACTGCCTTGGTTGTGAGGAAGCAGCCGGTTGCACCCAGTGGGTGACCCAGAGAAATCGCGCCACCGTTAGGGTTCACTTTAGCCATATCGGCGCCAACTGTTTTCGCCCAGGAAAGCACAACAGAGGCAAACGCTTCGTTGACTTCAAAGACATCGATGTCGTCGATATTCAAACCGGTTTTCTCCAGCATCTTTTCTGTTGCCGGAATCGGACCTTCGAGCATCAGAACTGGATCACAGCCAACAAGCTCTGCATCTACCACTTTAGCCAGTGGCTTGACGCCCAGTGCTTCTGCTTTTGACGCTGTCATCATCAATACTGCTGCAGCACCATCCGCAATCTGCGAAGAAGTTCCCGCTGTGTGAATACCATCTTCACGGGCAACCGGCTTCAGTTCTGCCAGTGCTTCGAGGCTGGTATCCCGAGGAATCTCGTCTTTTTGAAAAGTAAAAGTCTCATCCAGACGATTGCCTTCCTCGTCGAACTTGTTCACTTCAAGAGGAATGATCTGTGAATCGAAGTAGCCGCCATCAACAGCAACTTTGGCGCGCTCCTGTGACTGCAGGCCAAACGCATCACTGTCAGCACGAGTCACCTGGTACTTCTCAGCCATACGCTCTGCACCTTCAAACTGACTGGTGAACTCGTAGTGCTCGAAGTAGGAGCGAGAAACAGGTTTACCCATTTCTTTTTTCAGGCCGACCGCATCGGATCCAACAGGCAGCCTGGTCATGTTCTCAACGCCACAGGCAACAACACAATCAGCCATACCGGAGCGCAGCATACTGGTCGCCAGGTGCACAGCCTCCTGGGAAGAGCCACACTGGCTGTCAATGGTGATACAAGGCGTTGCTTCAGCGCCGCCATGAGAAAGCCAGGCAGTTCTCGCTACGTTCATACCCTGAGCACCCAGCTTGTTGATGCAGCCACCAATGACCTGATCAACTTCTTCAGAGGGTACATTGCTGCGTTCCAGCATCTTTTGCATGACCGCACCCAAGGTATCTGTTGGATGCACCAGACCCAGCGAACCTTTCTTTCTGCCGACCGCTGAACGCGCGGCATCTACAATGACGACTTCTTCCATACTATTTTCCGGGAGTTGAGTGAAAAAAGGGCCTTATTGTGCCACAGTCGGCCACCATGAAAACCATCGTCATTTGCACCAATTTCCGACCATTCACGACGCAACCCAGCTGCGCCCAGCGAGGCAGCAAGGCGCTGGCCGACTGGCTGGAGCAAGAGATCGAAACCCGCGGCCTGGATGCGAAGGTCGATCGGTCAGTTTGCCTGGGACACTGCGTCATGGGACCAAACGCAAGGTTGCTGGGCGAAGAGTTCTGTCACTTCGCAGATAAAGAAAAATTACTACCTCTTCTGGAATCTTTACCGGAGAAGCCAGCGGATTGATTCAGCAAAAAGCGCACCACCGTGCGCGAGGGTATGACCACCCTCACCAAACTCAAACCGATAGTCATATCCTGAGTATTCAAGCGACTGTGCCAACATCTGATTGGCTATCGGCCAGTTACCAAAAATGCCGTCAATATCGTTTGCGCCACTCTGCATGAACACCCGGATGGGTTTGCGAGGCGTCGTGCGCACCATATAGGCGTAGTTATGGCCACCCTTAATGTTGGTAAAAGAACCGCAGTGTGACAGCACCAGACCAAACTCGTCAGCAAAGTGCCAGGCACTGGTAAAAGCCGCAATGCCGCCACTGCTGATACCGGCAACCAGCCTTCTGTCGGGATCTCTGGTCACCCGACAGTTCGTTGTGCTTTGGGCCAGGGGCAAAATCTCGTCGAGGAGAAATCTTCCGTAGTCTGAAGTCATCGAATCGTATTCAATGCTTCGCGCATCATCGGCCCGGTTACGCTGCTCCTGGCTAAGCTCTGATGGATCAGACACTTCCGGAATATCCAGCGGCCTACCGGGATTAATGAAGATCGCTAGGGTCGGCGCAATCTCTCCTGCTGCGAACAGAGAATCCAACACCTGACCAGCGCGAACCGAGCCATTCCTGCCGAGATATCCAATGCCGTCGTTGAAGATCATCAACGACACGTCCTGCGCACCCTGCTCCATGCCTGGCGTGGTGTAGAAGCGGATGTCCCTGATCGTATTCGGATAGACCTGGGATTCCGACCAGCCTTTTATCGAGGTGACGTTACCTGCGGGCACGTCATCATTGGGGAAAGCTTCGGCACAGGGTTTATATCCCTGATCGAACTCACCGGATGCGGCTTTAAGCCCACCATATCGATCATGGCCATTCACTTCCCAAGGTGCGGTTTGATCAAGCCCAGCTCAGCATAAGTCGCTGCATCCATTGGGCTGGTGTAAGTCGGTTTCACACTCTCGTTCTCATCTCACTGTGGTTCCCAGTCCTCACCATCAAACTGCCAGGGTGAATCAAGGATGAGTTCATCGGCAGAGAAACCCGCATGGAACTGGTAAAGACAGGGCTCCAGAGTCCAGCCATCGTCCGGGTCAAAGTAGTGCAAGTCCGCATCAAGCACTTCGATTTCCAGATCCACACTCTCCCCGGGCTCAATGGTCAGTCGACCAAAACCTTTCAATTCTTTCTTTACACGGAGCACATGAGAATCAGGGCAACCTGCATAAAGCTGAGGCACTGCCACCCCAGGTCGCACACCTGTATTGGTCACACTGACATTAAACAGGAAACCATCGTCAGTTCTTTCGGCCTGGAGACCATCCATTGAGAACTGCGTGTAGCTCAAACCAAAACCAAACGGGAATTGTGCCTGTTCGCCAGCTCGATCCAGGTATCGATATCCGTGAAACAGATCATGTGGCACATCCAGCGCGTTGATATCCCAATCCATTAACTGGCTAATGTTCCTTGGAAAGCTGACCGGCAGTCGACCTGATGCGTCCACATCACCAAACAGAACGCGTGCGAGCGCGTGCCCACCTTCACGACCCGGATACCAGATCATCATCAACGCATCGACTTCATCCGACCAGGGTGAGACTTCAATTGCGCTGCCACCTTCCAGAAGCACAACCGTTTTGCACGGGCGTTGAGCAACTTCTTTGATGAGCGCTTCCTGCTCCAACGGAAGTCGCAGATCCATTCTGTCGCCGCCCCTTGCAAACTCAGACTCGTCTTCTGCCTCCTGCTGCTGTGTCGGAATAAACTCACCTTCTTCCCGATAGGTGAGCCCCGCCACAACTAGGGCGACGTCAAACTCGTCAAGATTGTTGAGGTCGGCGCTGCTTTCAAAGAAGGTTAAATTAAGTTCGTTACTGTAGGCCTGCAGTCCCGCGAGTGGTGTTGTCACTTCCGTCGACGTGACCATACTGCTGCCACGATCTCCAAGATTGGCAATCGCCGCGAGATCGCCAATGACCGCGATCTTCTGTGACGTTGCCAGGGGCAGCACATCATCATTCTTTAGCAGCACAAACGATTTCTCCGCGACCTCGCGCGCCAGCTCTATATGAGCCTCACACTCGACGATGGATTCATCGACCTGAGGCGGGTTCGCAAGGTTGTAAGCGACTTTCTGATAAAGCGCTCTTGATGCGTTGCGCGTAATGACTTCCTCATCAATCTCGCCATTTGCCAACGCCTCTTCCAGCTTTTCGTCTGCAAATCGATAAGGCGCCGGCATTTCAATATCCATACCGGCGTTGATGGCAGGCGCGGTGGACCTGGTACCGAGAAACCAGTCAGATTCCACAAACCCGGTAAAACCCCAGTCGTCCCTTAATATATCTGTTAGTAGCTCCGGGTTTTCGCCGCAGTAAACGCCGTTCATTTTGTTATAGGCGCTCATGACAGAAGCTGCCGCACCCTCGACAACGCATCTTTTGAAGTGAGGCAGATAAACTTCATGCAAAGTGCGCACATCGACGTTTGAGCTCATTTCAAATCGCGTCAACTCGAGGTTGTTTAGCGCAAAGTGCTTTGGACTGGTGAGTACATGGTTCTGGGCACCGGAAACAAACGCCACCGACAAGGCGCCCATGTGACATGGGTCCTCAGAGTAGGTTTCCTGGGCACGACCCCAGCCAGGATGTCTAAGAAGATTGATGGTCGGAGCCAACAGAACATTACCACCTCGCGCTGCCACTTCCAGCCCGATAGCGAGCCCCACTCTTCTCTCGAGCTCTGCATCAAAAGTGGCACCTCTCGCCATGGCAACAGGGAAAGCCGTTGCTAGCCCGGTGCGTGCACCACGGGGACCATCCACCATCTTGTAGGGTGGAATCCCCAGAGTCTCATCGCCACCGGCAAAATAGAGACCATCAATGGGCATGGCCTGAAGCCCGCGAATCTCGTTGATCTTTTGTGCGAGCGTCATGCTCGAGAGCAGACGATCAACCTCTACTTGAACTGCCTCATGATCAACGGATATACCGATGTTTCCTGCGTGGATCTGATCCCGATCGAACGCTTTGACCGCGCGATTAGGCTCAATGGATTCGAGCATCACGCATTCCTGATGGTCAAACCACCGTCGACCGGCATAGCAACACCGGTAATGTATTGCGCCGCTGGCAACACAAAATTTAGCGTGCCGTGCGCAACCTCTTCCGGCTCCGCATATCGTCGAAGCGCCGTGCGTCTTTTTGCAAATATGACCTTGTCATCTGCATCAATGGCCGCCGTCATACCCGTATTGATCGGACCCGGACAAATGCAGTTCACAGTGATGTTCTCAGGGCCTAGTTCTACGGCTAGTGAGCGAGTCAGTCCGATCACACCAGTTTTTGCAGCGGTGTATGGGCTGCCGTATCTCGTTGCACCCAACCCTTCGGTCGACGCAATGTTCACGATTCTTCCATGGGCAGATTGACGCAGGAAAGGCAAAGCCGCTCGAATGGTTAAGGTGTGAGCAGTCAGCAGTACCGCGATACTTTTGTTCCACGCCGCGGAATAGCCATCGGAATCAATCGGCGCTGGTATCGAAATACCGGCATTATTCACCAGGATATCGATGCCGCCGAAGTGTTCGCCTATTTCCGTGATCACTTTACCAATGGCGGCTTCGTCCGAAAGATCGAGGGTCCAGCCTTTCGCGTCATAGCCTTCGTCGGTCATTTCCTTTACAACCGCCTGCAGGGGTTCTTCATTGATATCAATCAGCGCAACCCTTGCACCTTCATCACCAAACAGGTGAGCAGTCGCCCTTCCCATGCCCGAGGCGGCACCGGTAACAATAGCCACTTCACCTTTGATAGAACGACTCAGTGTCGACAAGGCCATAACAAACTCCCTCCATTCAACGTCGCCAAAGTGTGCCTGAAGTCCTGCAGGGAGCCAAATGGGTGTTAAGATGCCGGTTTCGCTAATCAGGCAGTCAGCAGTGAGCGCAGAGAAACTGGGGCGTATCGAGATCGCCAAACAGGCACTGAATTTCAGTGCCGCACACTTCACCATCTTCAGTGCAACGGAGAGAGAAGATCTTCACGGCCATAACTGGCAGGTCGAATGTGAACTGACCTCACCCATTGATGAAAACGGTTTGATTTTTGACTACTCACTGATCAAGAAAGCTGTGAAAGAAATCTGCGATGAGTTAGATGAAAAAACTATCCTTCCAGAACAGTCTCCGCATCTTTCTATTGAGCAGGACGGCGACTACATTGTGGGTGTTTACGGCAGTGAGCGTATTCCGTTCCTGCCGAGAGACGTCATTACCCTGCCAATTGCCAACGCCAGTGTTGAGGAGCTTAGCTACTACGTGCTGGATCGTGTACTCAATCACCCAGACATTCAGGATCAGGACATTCGTGACATGACCATCAAGGTTTCCAGCAGTCCTGGCCAGAACGGTTCAGCCACCTTCACGAGGGACTCATGAGCACCATCATCGTTACAGGTGCCAGCAAAGGCATCGGCAAAGCGACGGCTGCCATGTTTATCGAAGCCGGGCATGACGTTTACAACATTTCACGCACCGCCTGCGACCTGACTGGCATTAACAATGTCGCCATCGATCTTGCTTCTTCAGACGCAGAATCACAGGTCAGCCAGTTTGTTAACGACATTGAGGCGGGACAAATCCATCTCATCCACAACGCTGCCCGCCTGACCAGCGAGTCCGTCCGGGATATTGAAATAGACGCGTTTCGATCAACCATCGATATCAATGTGGTCGCGCCTCAGGTACTAAACAGAGCGCTGCTGCCTAAAATGCAGGCAGGGTCTTCCATCATCTATATAGGGTCGACCCTCTCCGAGAAAGCGGTCGCCAATTCCTACAGCTATGTTGTGACCAAGCACGCGATGATCGGCATGATGCGAGCCACTTGTCAGGATCTTGCCGGGTCAGGCATACATACCATCTGCGTTTGTCCAGGCTTCACCAATACGGAAATGCTGCGTGCACACGTCGGTGAGTCTCAGGAAGTCCTGGATAGCATTGCAAGCGGCTCCACGTTTGGTCGCCTTATTGAACCTAATGAAATTGCCGGAACCATTGTGTTCGCAACTGAAAACGCAGTGCTGAACGGCGCCGTCATTCACGCGAACCTGGGTCAAATAGAGAGCTAAACATGTCCGAAGTAGCAGCACCGCAGATCAGCGACGAACTCAGAGAGAAAAGAGAGCGCGTATTCCTCGTTCTGGCGGGACTTTTTCTTTGCGCCATGACGATGCTGAATATCATCGGTATCACGCGATTCATTCAGCTTGGGCCAATGGCCCTGGCGGTTGGTGTTCTTCCCTACCCACTGACATTCCTTTGTACTGACCTCATCAGTGAGCTCTATGGAAGATCAAGAGCTAACTTCATGGTGACCGTCGGACTGATCCTGAACTTCTTCATCATTGGTGTTATGTGGCTGGCACAGGCAATGCCTTCCGTTGGCCCCGAGAACCAACCACCGTGGCAGCTGATTCAACTGGCTGAAGATGTGGCGCTACCCAACGGTTCAGCGGTGACCGATCAAGTCGAACTGTTCACACTCCTTTACGCCACAACGTCCGGTGCTGTGATGGCCAGCATGATGGCGTACATTGCCGCTCAGTATTGTGACGTCTACATGTTCCACTTTTGGAAGAAACTCACGAACGGCAAACACCTGTGGCTTCGAAACAACGGCAGCACACTCGTCAGCCAGGGTGTTGATTCTTTTATGGTGATTACGGTGACTTTCGGAGCACAGTTCCTGGCCGGTGCCATGAGCGCCGGTGCCATGCTGGTACTCATGGGCAGCAACTATCTCTTTAAACTGTGCGTTGCCCTGGCAGACACCCTGCCGTTCTATATCGGTGTACATTACCTCGCAAAGTATCTGGAACTTTCCGAAGAAGAACTCAGGGCGCATGCCGACTGAAGCCTCAGAGATCATTAACTACTGGCTGGGAACAGAACAGAATTCTGTCGACGACATGAAACGCCAGTGGAAACTCTGGTATGACGCAAGCGATGACACTGATAACAACATAAGGGCACGCTTCGGTGGTGCGCTGGCAGCAGCGGAATCCGGTGATCTCAACCATTGGCAATCAAATGCGTCAGGCAGCCTCGCACTGGTCATCCTGCTGGATCAATTCTCGCGAAATCTATTTCGCAGTACGCCAGACGCTTACAGGAACGATAACCAGGCCCTCGCCATCGCAGAACATGCGGTGACCACCGGGCAACATCTTGAAATGTCGATACCGGGTAGGGTTATGCTGTACCACCCTTATCACCATGCCGAAGACACCGCGATGCAGGAAAAAGCCGTGCAACTCTTCTCAGAGTTGAAAGCATCCAGTCCTTCAGCCTGGGAGGAAGAACTGGAAAACCACCTGAGATTCGTTCGAAGTCACGCCTCCCTGGTTAGCAGATACGGTAGGTTTCCTCATCGAAACCAGGTGCTTGGCAGAATCTCCACAGAAGAAGAAAAAGCCTACCTCGACAAGGACAACCGGACCTATGGCCAATAAAGACGAGTTTGACCTGACCTACACGACAACAGACGGTGATACCCCCGTCCTGTTCTGCGACGCCCTGGAGTCCTACCTCGCCTCATCAACAGAAGTCATGCCAAAGCTTGAGATGGTCCTGGAAAAAGATCCAACGATGCCCATGGCGATCATGTTTCGCGGATACCTGATGAAACTTGCAGCAGATCCACGATTCCGAGCGCCCATCAACAAGTGCTACGAAGCGGTTGCGAACCGTGAAGACCTAAACGAACGCGAACAAATGCATCGACATGCCTTCGACTATTGGCAGCAGGATCGACTTGAAGATGCTGTGAAAATCTTTGATGCCATTTGTGAGCATTATCCCCGGGATATTCTTGCTGCTCGCGTTTCCCACTACCTGCACTTTTACGGCAGTGGCGGCCAGCAAATGGTGGATTCGTTGCAGCACATTATCAATCAGTGGCAACCCGGCGACCGCTTCTATGGTTTTCTTAAAGGTATGCAGAGCTTTGCTCATGAAGAACTGGGCGACTATGCCGTCGCTGAAGCTGCCGGCCGTGAAGCCCTTGAAATCAACCCCGCAGACATCTGGGCTACCCATGCGGTTACCCATGTCTTACAGATGCAGGCCCGGTTTGATGAAGGCGTTCCCTTCATCGAGTCCTTTTCAAACCAATGGGATGGCATCAATAACTTCGCCAATCACATGCACTGGCACAAAGCGCTGCAACACATTGGACTGAACCAACTAGATGAAGCGCTGGCCATCTACGATGCACTATTGATCGAACCGCTCGAAGATGATTTCTACCTGGATGTCTGCAACTCCGCTTCTCTGTTGTGGCGTCTGGAGATGCTGGGTACAAACGTCGGCAATCGATGGGAGCAGTTACTGGAACTTTCTCGAAACAGAATCGATGACGATGAACTTGTGTTCACTACGCTCCACTACCTGATGGCACCCGCAGTGTTGGGCGATACCGAGGCATTGGAAAAAGGGCTGCATCACTTTCAGCGCTGGGCCAGCGACGACACCACACAGGGGTTTGTCGCCAAGCAGGTTGGGCTACCCATGGCACAAGCGATACAAGAAATGGCGAGCGGACACGGCGAGCAAGGTTCCGCGAGAATGGCCGCCGTTAAAGACCACATCTATCTGATCGGCGGCTCGCACGCACAGCGAGACCTGTTTTCACAACTTATTTCTCACTATCACTAACGACACTTAATAAAGAGGGAATCCAATGGATTACGAAGCCATTATCTACGAGGTCGAGAACAACATTCTGACCATCACCCTTAACCGACCTGAAAAACTCAATGCCTTTAACGCGCAGATGTCATCAGAAATCATGCACGCTATGGATAGAGCGGACGCTGACGACGATGTTAAGGCGATCATTTTTACAGGTCAGGGAAGAGCGTTTTGTGCTGGCGCAGACCTTTCCGGAGGCAGCAACACCTTCGACTATGATGACAATGGCAGAAACGACGGTGAAAAAATTCCTCGCGACGGTGGTGGTGTTCTGACTCTTAGGCTGTTCAACAGCCTGAAGCCTATCATCTCTGCCTGTAACGGCCCTGCGGTAGGTGTCGGCGCAACCATGCAATGCGCCATGGACATCAGGCTGGCTTCTGAAAAGGCTCGATACGGCTTTGTGTTTGCGAAGCGCGGCATCGTGCCTGAAGCCTGTTCCAGCTGGTTCCTGCCTCGATGCGTGGGAATTAACACAGCACTAGAGTGGGCGTATTCCGGCAGAATCTTCGATGCACAAGAAGCATTCGATCGCAGGTTTGTCAGGAGCGTGCACAAAGAAGCGGACCTGTTACCTGCAGCGCGTGATCTCGCCCATGAATTCGCCGAGCAGACGTCATCCATTTCGGTCACCATGATCAGGCACATGATGTGGCAGATGCTCGGCGCGGATCATCCTATGGAAGCGCATAAGCTCGACAGTCGCGGCGTTTATTTCACCGGCAGCTCTGCTGATGCCCATGAAGGGGTTCAGTCTTTCCTGGAGAAACGTCCTGCAGAATTCCCCGGTAAGGTCAGCACAGACATGCCGGAATTCTTCCCCTGGTGGAAAGAACGCGAGTTCGAATAAACGCGCTATTTGGGTGTGATCACCCAGATCTTTTCGAGACAGTCCGGCCAATTCACCTCATGGATTCGCCGGACTGACTCCTCCAGCGGCTCTGCCCGATGGAATCCTCCCAGGGCTTGAATCGCAAGACTCGCTATTTCTCCTGTCTCAATGTGCCTGCAGAGGTCAGCCAAACAATCCAGGGCAGCTGCTTCAGAAAATGGCACCGCTCGATCAAAATCGTGCACAACCGCAAACGCCGCATTGCCACGCAGCTCTAACTTGCCGAGCGGTAACGGCGACTGATCGGTTGCCTTGACCTGAAGTTCTTCCAGCGGTTCTCGAATCGCACGGATATGGTTGCTGGCACTCATCACCAGAAAGGTGTCTTCTTCAAAAACCTTGAACTCAACCTCGAAGGGCTGGTCCTGGCTGACGACAATGTCAGTCAATCGACTTACCGAGCCGCTCAAAGTTTGGCGCTCTCTTTTCTAACAGCGCCATTGCACCTTCTTTGGCATCTGGTTTTGCCACGAACTCGTTCTGCACTTTATCTGCTTCAATCAGCGCTTCCCTGAAACCGACACCCAGGTGGTCATACACCAGCTTCTTGGTTGCAGCGATTGCCGCAGGTGCCGAGGTCACCGCGAGCTTTTCGATGTAGGCAACTGCATCATCAATCAATGCATCCGGGTCTGAAACTCGATCCACCAAACCCAGCTGAAGCGCTTCCTCAGCACTGACCTTGTCACTTGCCCACAGCAGGTCGAGCGCCCTACCCGTTCCAACAAGTCTCGGCAGAATCCAGCTGGAGCCATGTTCTGCGATCAAACCGCGCTTGAGAAACACCGTCGTAATGGCAGCATCGGAAGAAGCAAACCGAATATCACTCATCAGTGCCAGAATAAGTCCGCCGCCTGCAGCAATGCCGTTCATGGCAGTAATCACAGGTTTCGGCACTTCCAGAAGATAGGAGAACAGGCCAGGCAGATCATTGTCTTTCCTGGTCGACGCGCTGCCGCTTTCTTCACCACTGGTTACGCTGGCAAGTACCTGAGCATCCAGCCCGGAGGAAAATCCTCGTCCATTGCCGGTAAATATGATGCCGACAACCTCCGGGTCGTCGACAGATTGATCAACCGCAGTACGGATTTCACGCAGGGTGTGATACGTCAGCGCATTAAGCGTTTCCGGACGATTCAGCGTAATGATCGCTGCACTTCCCCGAACTTCGTATTCAATATCGGTGAAGCTCATTTAAGGTTCATCCTCATGCCGCACAGCATGACCTGGTTGTCTGCGCTGATAACGCCAAGTTTATCCGCGCTCGCTAATATGGCGTCGCGATCCGAGGTGGCGAGATCAATGCCACCCAGGCCTTCGGGTCTGCCGTCGGTGCAAGGCACAAATCTGACATCCGCATTTTCGAGGATCATGTGATACTCGCCGTCAGAGTAATCCGGATCTATCTCCGCGATCTCACACCACTTTTTGGCAATCGCTTCCGGATCATCACATTGAATTTCTGCTGCTTTGATACCGGTGACACGATCAAGCTTCTTCGTACGCTGCCAGTCTGGACCCGCAGGATGCCAGGGACCATCCCGCTCAAGAGCACGGTCACCGAGCTGCTGGTCAATCTCAAAAAAGGTACCACCTGTATCTCTTGGGTGAAGTTGCATGCAGATGTATTCACTGCTCTGGGTGTCATGTACAAGTCGAACACCGAGTTCTTCAACCCGTTTTCTCCGAGGCGGATGATTATCACACTGGGTAATGACCATATAGCCGCCGTCACCACCGCGGCGCTCAAGATAACGACCACCGGCTGTGTTGTCCTGGATGGGCGCGACCACTTCCAGAAGTTGATCCCCTATGGGAAAGAGCGCATTTTCCAGCCCAAAGAAGTCGATACCTGGATCCCGATAGCAAACTTCCACACCAAGCACTTCAGTCAGCGCATTTTCGACAGGGGCCAGCTTTTCCGCTACGCCCGCAATCTGCCTGAGTCTTAGCCACATCCCTCTCGTCCCCTCTATCCAGAACCTTCAAGTCACCATAGGTGATGGACAACATCTGCACAAGTGATGACCAGTGACAGGCGAATTATTCTCAGTTATTTTGAATCCCGCTACAAAAACAACAAGTTACACCTAACCAATCAGCACATTGAGGGATTTCATGTCAGACCTGACAGAAAGACGTAAGACCATATTTCCCCAGGCCAACGATACCTGGGAAAGCATCGCTGCGCGCGAGCTGCCGAACCAGGACACCGCCGAAGCCTGCGGCATGTTGCAGAGCTGGAACCTGCACGTGTTCATGAGACCTGCCGCACCGGAAGGTTCTCCACGAGCAGGCAATCCGATTCTGCCAAGCGACATCATTTTCGTTGAGCCACCGGTGGCCGCGTAAGAACTCGATGACCGCGAAGATCAAAAATGCACGAGTCGCTGCAGCTCACGAAGGCATCGCCGAACTCATTGTCCAGATTGAATACGACAATGGCGGTATCAGTGAAGTTGCACTGGACCAGATGGCGACCAGCGCACTCATGCGATCTTGTGACGCAGAAGACATAGAAGACATTAAGGGACACTCCTGGGACAAGGTGCGCGATGCACTCCAGGTGTCTTACAACAGATATCAATAAGAACGAGAGGCACTGAACATGTTGGATCTCATCATAAGAAACGGAACCATTGTCGACGGCACAGGCATGCCTGGCTACATCGGCGACATTGGCATACAGGACGGCAAGATCGTCGCAACAGGTAGCATCGACGACAGCGCGACCGAAGAAGTGGACGCAACCGGACTCACCGTTGCCCCGGGTTTTATCGACCCACATACCCACTTCGATGCACAGCTGCTCTGGGATGGCAAAGCCAAACCCGCGATCGAACACGGTGTCACAACCATCGTGCCCGGTAACTGCTCTCTGTCACTGGCACCTCTTAAAGCTGAGCACCGAATGAAACTGGTCGGCATGTTCAACCAAATCGAAGAGATGCCAATCAAAGCCTTCGAGGAAGGCGTTGAGTGGAACTGGGAAACCTTTGATGAGTTCATTACTCGCATCAAGAAAGGTCTGACCATCAACGTGGCGCCTCTGGTTGGACACAGCGTTCTGAGACTCTGGGTGATGGGTGACGCTTCCATGGAACGCACCGCTAACGCTGAAGAGATCAAAGGCATGCAGGCATTGCTTGAAGAATGCCTGAAAGCCGGTGCAATTGGTTTAAGCACCAGCTTCGTAGACATGGACGAAACCCTGCAGCCGGTACCAAGCCGCTACGCTGATCAGGAAGAACTTCATGCGCTCTGCGAAGTACTGAGCAGCCACAACAAGATCCTGCAGATCGTTCACGAATTCTATGACGCTGACCTGACCGTTGCTCGAATCGATCAACTCGCGGAAATCAGCCTGAAGTACAAGATCACCACAACCTTCTCACCACTGTTCGTGAACGCCACGGAAGATGACAGTGTCGCTAAGGTTATGGCGAGAGTTGATGAGCAGTTTCAGCGTGGTGCCAGAGTCTGGCCGCAGGTACAAACTCGCCCCATCGATATCAGCTTCTGCTTTGAAGTGCCAAGCCTGCTGTTTATCCGCCTGCCGAGCTGGTACCAGGTGATGCGTTTTGGTACACACGACGAGATCGTCGCTGCTTTCAAGGACGAGGAACGTCGCAAGCAAATGGTTGCGGAAGCAGAAACCATGTCACCACTGTGGGACATGCTGGTTCTGAGACAGGTTGATAGCGAAGCGAATCAGTCACTGGTTGGTAAGACCCTGGCTGAAATCGCGGGGATGCGAAACACATCTGCGATCGACACCATGATCGATCTTTCCCTGGAAGAAGACCTGCAGGCACATTTCCTTGCTGCGAACATGGGACATACTGATAACGCAGTGGTCGGTGAATTGCTGGCGAACCCACGCGTACACCTCGGTGCAAGTGACGGTGGCGCACACATCCTGTCTTTCTCCACCTATGGAGATACCGGATATTTGTTCAGCCAGTTCGTAAGAAATTGCAAAGCCCTCACGATTGAACAGGCTGTTAAAAAGATCACGCTGGATACAGCAAACATTTGGGGCATGAAAAACCGCGGCGTCCTGAAAGAAGGATACGCGGCAGATGTGACCATCTTTGATGCGGAACAAATTGATCGCGGCGATGAGTACTACACGGATGATGTACCCGGTGATGGTCATCGCTATGTCCGCGACGCTATCGGCGTGAACACCGTTGTCATCGGCGGTGCGGTTGCCTACCAGGACGGCGAATATACGGACTCTGCTCGCGGCAGCATCGTCTAGGAAAAGTTGAGATGACGGAAATTTCGCAGCGCCGGGTCGCGACCAACGGTATTGAGCTGAACATTGCCGAAGCCGGTGAAGGGCCACTGGTTCTGATGGTGCACGGCTTTCCTGAGTCCTGGTATTCCTGGAGGCATCAGATCCCCGCATTAGCAGATGCTGGTTACCATGCTGTTGCTGTCGATATGCGCGGTTACGGTAAAAGCGATAAACCTCAGGACATCAGCGGCTACAATCAGGTTGAGGTAATCAATGACATCATTGGCCTAATCCCGGCATTGGGTTATGAAACCGCCGTTGTCTTTGGTCACGACTGGGGTGGTCCAACCGCGTGGAGTTGTGCGCTCAATCATCCAGACAAAGTCAGCGCTGTGGGGGTGTTATCAGTTCCTTTCTCACCTCGTCCAGAGGCACCGCCGCTCGACACTATGAAGGCGATTTTCAAAGGTCAGTTCTTCTATCAACTCTACTTCCAGGAGCCCGGTCTCGCGGAAAAGGAGTGGGAATCGAATGTCAGAGTGAACCTGCGCAAATTTTTCCATCTGGGCTCCGGCAGCTTTGACCCGTCAGGCATGCAACCCAAGACCGAGGATTCAGACCTGCTTTCCGACATCGAGGATCCCGGATCTCTGGGTGACTGGTGCACCGAACAGGATCTCGACTTTTATACCGGAGAATTTGAAAGCAGCGGTTTTCGTGGTCCACTTAACTATTACCGCAATCACAATCTGACCTGGGAGCTGACAAAAGACGCACCCACAAAAATTGAACAGCCAGCCATGTTCGCCGCGGGCAACAAAGACGGTGTGATCGTCATGGCAGCGGAAGCCCTAAAAGCCATGCCAAATTATGTCACTGACCTTCGTGTGAACGAGCTGATCGATGGCATTGGTCACTGGACTCAACAGGAAGCGCCAGAGGAAGTGAACAGACTGATGCTGTCCTTCCTGGAGACGACATGACTGAGACAAAAGAAAACATCGGCGTTATCGGCGCCGGCATATGTGGACTCTGCACAGCCCTCGCGCTCTCCAACAAGGGATACCAGGTAACCGTCTACGAACGGGACGTCGCACCACCGGAAGGCGACGCAGACCAGGCGTTCTTCGAATGGCAGCGCCGAGGCGCAGCGCAGTTTCGACACCCACATGCGTTCCTCGCCGTCATGTGCAACATGATGCAAAAGAATTACCCGGAATTGGTCGAGAACTTCTGGGAGGCTGGTGCCCGCAAAGTCACCTTTGCGGAAATGCTGCCGGATGAAATGAAGGAATCCTATGTGCCGGAACCCGGCGACGATGAGATGTGGCTGCTCATGTGTCGACGCGCCACGATGGAAACGGTTTTGCGCCGCTACGTGGAAAGTCGGCCCAACGTCACGATCAACAACCGCAACAATATCGTTGGCATGGAAGCCACGGTTGAAGACGGTGAGATCACAGTTAACGGCATCAACCTGCAGATAGAACGCGGTGAAACTGAGACAGTGCTTCACGATGTCATCGTGGATGCCAGTGGCAGGAATTCAAAGTTCCCAGGGTGGTTAACGGATCTTGGTGCCACTATTGACGTTGAAGATGACGACGCTGAAATTGTTTATTACACACGTCACTTCAAAATTAAGCCCGGAGAAAAAGAACCGCCCCGCTCTGGCAAAGATCGTTCAGCCGGTGACCTCGGCTACATTAAGTTCGGCGTATTCCCCGGTGACAACGGTCACTTCGCCGTCATTCTTTGTTTGCCGAACCACGAAACCGAGCTGCGTGAAGCCGTTAAAGACCCGGAGCAGTTCAATCAGATCTGCTGTTCAATTCCAGGGCTCTATCCCTGGGTGAATGAAGAGAAGTCTGTGCCGACAACTTCCTCCTTCGGTTTCGGAAATATTCATGCAGTCTGGAAACACTTTGTTAAAGAAGGAAAACCAGTCGCTAAAAACTACTTCGCCGTGGGTGACGCCGCAGTACGCACCAATCCGCTATACGGGCGTGGATGCTCCACAGGCATCATCCATGCGCATCTCCTGGCAGATTTGCTGACGGACAAAAGTGATCCACTTGAGAGGGCACTGGAGTTTGACCGACGCACGGAAGAACGACTTAGGCCAATCTTCGAGATGAGCCTTCGGGAAGACAAGCAAGGTATCAACCGCGCCAAGGCGATCTTCGAGGGACGATCTCTCAACGATAAAAAAGGGTTCAAGAGCTGGCTAAGAGCTTCTTTCGGAGACGCCATTGCCGGTGCTTCCAGGGAAAAGATACACGTGCTGCGTGGCGCTATGCGCTCCTTTAACCTGATGGAGCGACCCGGTGATTTCCTGAAAGATCCACAGGTCCGCTGGACCATTCTTAGGTATATGTTCCGAGGCCGTGAACGCAATAACCGTGCTCGGTTTCAGCGTGGACCCAAGCGCCACGAAATGCTGGAGGTGATCAGTAAGTCGCCTACGCCAGCAGAAGAACAAGCAGCCTGAACTCGTTAGAGCCGAGGAAAAAATAGGCCAGGCAAAGTGCCTGGCCTTGAAGGAGTCAGTATTCCTGACTCGTCGGAGTCCGGGTCCCAACAGGGGAGAGAGAATCGGGACCCTATCTCATGTACGTATTAAGACCCGGGAACGGCCGATAGGTTTCATGACCGTTCAGATTATGTTCAGGCTCGCTATCCCATCAAATACAAATATTCTTCCTGAACAATCTTGCCGTTAGCGACGGTATAGATGCCCACCTCTTCCATTTGCATTCGCTCACCGCCGGTCGGCGTGATATCCATGTTATGACGAATCACAAACTGGTCTTCACGATGACCACAATAGGGTCCGGTCGCTGTTGATTCGTGAACCTCATTATTGTCATACCACCAGTTGTGTTTGCCCTGGATCGCCTCAAGGCCTTCCATCTGCTGCGGCATGTTTTCGTCACCAGCACCTTCGATGCTGACGATATTGGCGTCGTAATACTCCGCCACGAAGGCTTCTTCTGATTCACGACCTGCCAAGACTGCAGCCACCAGCTTTTGTCCTATTTCCATGGCACTCATTTGCGCTCTCCATATTTATCAAAGGGACGCACAGTGTAGCTAGGGGCTACTGCCAGGGTTGTGTCAGGAATGTAAGTTACATACCTCGAAGTCGGTAAATCGCGCGAAGATCGATGCTGGCGAAACAGGTATCGGTGTCAAAATCGAACAGGTTGATAGTCGCATCGACAAACTCATGACCTTTCCGGTTAAACAGATCTGTTACGGACATCTCGCCAACCACTTTGGCATTGGCGGAGATCGCGGCAAAGTTTTGGGAACGCGTTTCCATATGCACCCAGGGATTCATACGCGCATTGGAAGACAGCACCCAGTTAGAAATCCCAAGCACAAACGACGGATTGGCAAAGCCTTCTTCAGCAAATGAAGGTGCCATCTCAGATTTATCTCGCAAGTAGGTGCCCATCTCATGCTCTGCATTCCAGCGAAAGACGAAGGCTTTACAGCCTTGCTCCATCAGCTGGCGCATATTTTCAGGCGTTGCCTGTGGCGGTTCGAAATCTCTTTCCGCAATAGGGTCGCCTCTCCTTTTCGGAGCCTCTGGAACACTATCAGGAATCTGCACATCTGCAGTTGCTGTTGGTTTGCCATCCGATTGCATCAAATGAGCGCTATAACTGGAACCGTCCTGTGAAGTGATCTCAACCTGGAAGCTCTCTTCATCATAGAGAGGCGAATTGACTCTCACATGAGCAAAACCACTCTCCAGATAGTATTTGCCGTAAGCCACCGCTGCAGGATGGATCAGGTAGGCAGAGACCGTGACTCCTGGCACAAGCCCACCCTTGAAACCAAAATCCTTCGCAACTTTATCGCCATGAATCTCGTTTTTTGAGTTTGGTACCTGGTTGAAGGCAACACCCCGCCAGTCTTTAAACATTCCAGTTAGTTCCGTTCCACTTTTCGACATTCTATCTTGCAAACTTGTCGATAGCATCGCGAGGACCATTCGTGTAATTTGCTGCGTCAGAAACTGGAGGAGAACTCATCATGGCCAAAGACAACAGCAAACGTCCCTATTCTTCGCTTGTCGTTGATGGAAACGAAAAAGCCGCAGCGCGAGCAATGCTGTATGCCGTGGGCTTTACCGAGGAGGACTTCAGCAAGTCACAGGTGGGTATCGCCTCTACATGGTCGAACCTCACCCCCTGCAACATGCACATCAATGAACTGGCAGATGCTGCTGGTATGGGTGCTGATGAAGCGGGTGGCAAGGCCGTGACCTTTAACACCATCACTGTTTCCGACGGCATCAGCATGGGATCACCGGGCATGCGTTATTCCCTGGTTTCGCGGGAAGTCATCGCTGACTCCATTGAAACGGTCGTCTGTGCAGAAGGTTTCGACGGATTTGTTGCCATCGGTGGCTGTGACAAGAACATGCCTGGCTGCGCCATGGCGATGGCCCGAATCGATAGACCCAGTGTCTTTGTTTACGGCGGGACTATTCAGCCGGGTAAAGAACGACGTGATGTCGTTTCTGTATTTGAAGCTGTTGGCCAACATGCAGCAGGTAAAATTTCAGACATTGAACTGAAAGAAGTCGAATCGACCGCGATTCCCGGACCGGGGTCATGCGGCGGCATGTACACGGCAAACACCATGGCTTCTGCCATCGAAGCGCTTGGTCTTTCTCTACCAAACTCATCCGCTCAGGAAGCGATTTCAAACAACAAACGGGCAGATAGCTATGCCGCTGGCGCCGCAGTGGTGAACCTGATTGAACGCGGCATCAAACCTTCCGACATACTCTCGATGGAGTCGTTCGAAAACGCCATTACCACCATCATTGCGCTCGAAGGTTCAACCAACGCTGTGCTACACCTGCTCGCCATTGCACATGCGGCAGGCATACCGCTCACCATCGATGACTTTACCCGCATCGGTGATCGGGTTCCGGTACTCGCCGATATGCGACCCGCCGGCCAGTATTCCATGAGTGAGCTGATTGCCATTGGCGGTATTCAACCATTGATGAAAACGCTGCTTGCCGAAGGGTTACTGCACGGTGACTGTTTGACCGTCACGGGCAAAACGCTGGCGGAAAATCTTTCAACGGTTGATCCCTACCCTGAAGGTCAGAACGTGATTCGACCGATGAGCAATCCCGTGAAGAAAGATTCCCACCTCGTGGTGCTTAGAGGCAACATCGCACCAGAGGGATCTGTCTCGAAAATTACTGGCCATGAGGGTCTTCAGTTCACTGGAAAAGCACGCTGCTTCCACGGTGAAGAAGCCGCGCTGAAAGCTATCCTGGATGGTGAAGTGGTCGAAGGTGATGTGGTTGTCGTACGTTATGAAGGTCCACGAGGCGGACCCGGCATGCGAGAAATGCTATCGCCCACCAGCGCTATCAATGGTCGTGGCCTCGCAGACAGTGTTGCACTGATCACCGATGGTCGTTTCTCAGGCGGTTCACATGGATTCGTGATTGGGCACATCACACCGGAAGCTTTCGACGGCGGACCCATCGCCCTGATCGAGGATGGTGACATCATCGAGATCGACGCAGAAGCAAAGACCATCAATGTGAAGGTGGATGACGCTGAGCTGGAGAAAAGGAAAGCAGCCTGGAGCCAGCCGGAGCCTTACGCGACTCGCGGCATGCTCGCAAAATACGCCAAGCTGGTCAGTTCAGCCTCTGAAGGTGCCGTTACCGACAAATAGGCGGTCAGGATTCCAGACCGCCAGTTTCTGGTGCCGGGCGAGCTCGCTGGTTATAGAGCAATGCTTTCAACTTATTGATCTCGTCTTCGGAAAGTTTCGAGTAATCGTTTTGCATTTCTGAACCGACAGCCATGCCGCGCTGCACAGCGGGTCTTTCGCTCAGCTCTTCGAACCAGCGCTTGAAGTATTTGAATTCATTGATGTCCTGACCCTGGCCTTCCCAGTTCACCGTCCACGGATAACAGATCATGTCGGCAATGGTGTATTCGTCACCACAGAGGTAACGCTGGTTATAGAGCTGGTTATTCAGAACGCCATAGAAGCGGTTCACTTCATCAGTGAATCGCGTAATCGCATAAGACTGGTCGCCTTCACTGTCACCTAACCTGCGGAAGTGGCCGCATTCACCTGTCTTCGGCCCCTGGTTCGCCATCTGCCAGATAACCCACTGCATCACCTCATACTTGCCCCGAGGATCAGATGGCATGAACTGGCCAGTCTTCTCAGCGATATAAAGCATGATCGCACCGGACTCAAAAATAGAGATCGGCTCGCCTCCATCTTCTGGATCATGATCCACTAGTGCGGGCATGCGGTTGTTCGGATTAATGGAAAGAAAGTCGTCAGTGAACTGATCACCTTTGCCGATATTACATTCCACCACGTTGTAATCGATTCCACATTCTTCCAGCTGAATGGTCACCTTCTTGCCATTTGGTGTCGGCCAGTAATGCAGGTCCAGCATGAGTTTTCTCCATTAACGAATAAGCAAAGAGCGCCTAGTTTGCCACCACCCAGGTGACTGTGGGAGATGCTTGACGGAATAAAACCTATCCCTACCAGGGTTGACTTTTCTGCAAATGATTATATATTTCCATAATTATTGAAATATCAAATTGAAGCAGAAGACCATGAGCAATCTACTGAGCAAACCTCTGGAACCAGACAACGAAGAACTGGTGGTTCAGCAACTTGCCGCCCTGGCGCAGTCGACCCGGCTGAACCTCTTTCGCGAACTGATCAAAGTCTGCGATTGTGGAGACGACAGCGGACTCGCAGCCGGTGAGCTGGCAAAGCGAATGCAGTTGGCACCCCCTACCCTGTCGTTCCATCTGAAGGAGTTGACCCGCGCTGGGCTGGTGAAATCCAAGAAGATCGGGCGCTCAATCATTTACAGCGTTGACCATGTAGCGATCAGATCCTTGATCGATTTCATGATGGAAGACTGCTGCACCGAACAAACTTAAAAGCGATTGGAGACATCACATGAAACGATTACACGTCAGTATCAACGTCAGTAACCTCGACAATTCCATCAAGTTCTATTCCGACCTATTTGGCGAAGAACCCAGTGTCGTTAAAGGCGACTATGCCAAATGGATGTTGGATGACCCAAGAGTTAACTTCGTGCTGGAACACAGCGCTACCTCAACGGGTATGACACACGCGGGTATTCAGACTGAAAGTGAAGAAGAACTGCATGAAGTTTTCGAGCGCATGAAGTCTGCTGAGATTCCTTACCTGGAAGAAGGCACAACAACCTGCTGCTACGCCAAGTCAGAAAAGAGTTGGACCCATGATCCCGATGGATTGCCCTGGGAGGCTTTCTTCACACATCACCAGACCGAGGAACGCGGCACTTCAATCGTGGACGTCAGTGCTGGCCGCTGCTGCTAGCGAAACTGCTAACATCAGCAAATGTCACAGAAGCTGCACGACAATGAGATTCCTATCGATGATTTACTCGTGCAGCGACTGGTGTCAGATCAGTTCCCGGATTGGTCCGACCTATCCCTAGAAAAGCTCGGCGCATCCGGTTCCAGCAACCTGCTCTATCAACTTGGTGACGACTACCTGGTTCGACTACCCAGACAACCGGGCGGGGGGAAAACCATCATCAAGGAACACAGGTGGTTACCCCATCTAAAAGATCAGCTCAGCATCCGGATTCCTGAGATTACTGCCCTGGGTATACCTAACGACCTGTTCCCTGAGACCTGGTCCATTCAACGATGGATACCGGGCCACCGTGTAGAAGCAGGGAAAGGCAACCCAAATTTGGCAAAGGCTCTGGCTACCTGCATCAATGAACTCAGATCGTTGCCGTTGCCTAATGACATCGACAAGAGCCTGCGCCCCTATCGCGGCAAGTCTTTGCAAGACCACGACGCAGCATTCCAGCACAACCTCGAAGCCTGTCGTAGTATCGAGGGTCTAGACCTCGATCTGGATCATGTCTTACAGATTTGGAAGCAGTCTTTGCAGCAACCTGAGGCTCAGAGTCAAAAGTGGTTTCACAGTGACCTGGTGGCAGAAAATCTCTTAGTTGATGACAATGGCAACCTTGCCGCTATTCTGGACTTCGGCGGCCTCGGTATCGGTGATCCCGCTATTGATCTGCATGGTGCCTGGGAGATCTTCTCCAAAGAAGATCGGGCAATCTTCCGTGAGGCGATGAATGTCAGCGAAACAGAATGGTTGCGCGGTCGAGCCTGGGCGCTGGCGGTACCGCTCATGACCTTCTCTTATTATTGGCACACCATGCCAGACAGGATCGAGCACAGGACGACGATGATCAGATCGGTCCTCGATGAGGACGGATAGCCGTTTTCACGACTACTTGGTGGATTTCACCAATAAAAGCTAAGGCAAGGCTATATAAAACAATAAGTTACGATGGCACGCTATTTGAATAGTCCTGTTGTAAGGAGTGATTTTATGATTGAACTGATTCTACATATCTTGTGTCTTGCTGCTGTCATCGTGGGTATCGCGAGCCTGTTACCCGGGATGTATGTCGAGTCCTACGGCACCAGCATTATTGTCGCCATCGTCTATGGCCTGATAAATGTCACACTCGGCGTTGTGCTGAAGCTGTTAGGTTTGCCTTTCATTATCATCACCCTCGGTGTGTTCCTCATCGTGATTAACACCTTCCTCTTATGGATAACCGATCAGTTGATCGAAGATTTTGAGATCGATGATATCGGCACAACCTTTATCGCAGCATTGCTCATCACGCTGGCAGATTCCATACTGGCTTGGATCTTTTAATGAAGTATTTCAATGACCAACCCACTAACTGTATGGGGTGTCGGTACTACCAGGACTCTCCGTGTTCACTGGATGCTGCATGAGCTCGGCATCGAATATGAAACAAAACGGATAGAGTCCCGAACCGGTGAAACCCTCAGTGAGGAATACACCAGGATTAATCCAAAACAAAAGATACCGACCCTGGTAGATGGTGACCTCGTCCTCAGCGAAAGTTTCGCTATCCTGCGTCACCTAAGACGACTCGGCGACCTACCCTACGACGACTATCAACAGTCCACCGCGGGTCTGGCAGCCTACGATGAGTGGGTTTCTTTTATCCTGATGGAGCTGGATGCCACCTCGCTTTATGTCATACGTCGCCACAAAGACCTGCCTGACATCTATGGCGAAGCACCGGCTGCTGTCACCTCTTCATTGGCGTACTTCGGCAAGATGCTCAGGTCGGTGCTCCCGAAACTCTCCGCCGATGGGCCAATCTGGGGAAGCACATTTTCAGAACTGGATATCCTGATGACCATCGCCCTGGATTGGGCAGACGTGGTTGGTGCAGAAGTCCCCGAACCCGCCAAAGCCTACCAGGCCAATATGCATAATCGCCCTGCTTACAAAGCCGCCATGAAACACAACT
Organism: Pseudomonadales bacterium; assembly: GCA_965267195.1. Classification (GTDB taxonomy): domain Bacteria; phylum Pseudomonadota; class Gammaproteobacteria; order Pseudomonadales; family Azotimanducaceae; genus UBA9659. Next base: position 4,180,304 of record OZ253942.1, on the reverse strand, counting down.
TTCGGGATCTCCAGATCCAGACTCGGCCGGATCAATAGATGCGCATCGAGCCCCAGTTCGGTTGGCCACGTGCCCTCGTTCTTGAGAACGAATATCTCGAGGTCATCACCACCCTCGATGTCGGACCACGCATCCTGAGTTTTCGCAGAGTGGCCGGCGAAAACATCTTAGGACTTGTCGATGACCAACTCGGCAACAGCGGGGAATCAGACTTTCGACTCCGCGGCGGGCATCGTCTTTGGCTCGCACCGGAAAAAGCAGCCACCTATTTTCCTGATAATCACGGTGTGCAGCTGGAACAGCTGAGTGAAAACCATGTCACCCTCACGTCAAAACCCGAGACGCTGGTACAAAAATCCATCGAGCTGGAACTGACGGGCACAGAGCTGAACGTTACCCATCACATCACCGCGCTGACCAACATAGAAACGCCGGTCGCCGCCTGGGCACTGACCATTTTTAGGCAGGGTGGCACAGCGGTCATTCCACAACCGACTGCACAGGAACATCCCGGACATGCAGATGAAGCGAACGAAGCTGCCTATCTGCCCGATCGGCAGTTGTCGCTGTGGTCGTACACAAATGTGAGAGATGAACGGATTAACTGGGCAAATCCGGTTTCGATCGAACAGCGGCCAGATACACCACCAGTAAAACTCGGTTTCCTGCACCGAGAAAGCGCGGTTCACTACGACTTTGGCAGGGATCGATTCACCAAGACGGTGGCATTCGAAGACGGCAGAACCTATCCCGACGGCAACAGCAATCTCGAGGTCTATACCGATGGTGACATACTGGAGCTTGAGACACTTTCACCCCTACGCACGCTGAAAGAAGGTGAAACGCTGTCGCACACGGAGGTTTGGACAATCACGGAGCGATGATCCTATGAGAGTCTTTTTACTGCTAATGCTGGTGAGCTCACCCTGCTTTGCCGAGATTTACCAGTGGGTCGATGAAAACGGAAAAGTTCAATTTTCAGACCGCAACCCAAAAGACCAGCAAGCGCAGGTCTTCGAAACGAGCGAAATCAACAGTTACACCAACGTCAGCTACGAGTCCGTGCTTGGTAAAAACAAAACGGACCGACTGGTGATGTACTCAGCGGAGTGGTGTGGTGTATGCACCCGCGCAAAAAGTTACATGAGGCAGAACAACATCTCCTTCGTCGAACGGGACATCGACAAGAGCAGCTCCGCCAAGAAAGCTTATGATCGACTAGGTGGTACCGGCGTTCCGATCTTTATTTATGGCGATCAACGTATGAACGGATTCAGCGCCGGTCGCATCGAACTCTGGCTTGCCGATTCGGAGTCACCCTAGAGCGTTCTCCAAAGGTGTCGCCAGATTTCCCAATCACCGGCGCGATTCCTTCGCAGCACATCGAAATAGCGGTTGTGACTTCTTACAGCAGTGATGGCACCAGGTTCCGTAATTTCTGCACCTTCTTTCATGGATAGGTGAATGACATATTCATACTCCGCAATCGCGGTATCGCCGAACACATCAATTTCAAAATCACCGATGACTTCAATGTCGTAGGTCGCTGCCGCAAACACTGGCACCAGGAATGCGCCGTAACCATCTTTGCCGACAATTGCATCAGCATCCGGCGGCATCAACTTAACGTCATCAGCTAAAACAGACACGTAACCAGGAATATCCGCACTCTCAACCGCCTTGCGCCAATCCGCATAAACCTGCTCGATGGCCGCTTTGTCTTCCGCAAACGCTGGAACGCTGAGCAGCAGCGCTACTGCCAACAAAAATCTCATTAATCATCTCCCCCGTGAAAAACAGGCGGCCTTTTTTCCATGAACGCAGTAATGGCTTCTTTGGCTTCACTGGAACCACCACTATCAATCAGGTGTTCCGCTTCCAACGCCAGGCTTTCACGCAATCCCTGGTTCACACCCTGATTTAGATTCTTCTTCATGCGGCCCAGCGTTTGAGTTGGCCCATTGGCAATAGCTCGTGCGTATTCAAAAGCTTCTTCTTGGAAGGTTTCTTGTGGGAACACCTTGTTGAAGATGCCGAGACGAAAACCCTCCTCAGCACCGACCCGATCCGCCGTGTAGAAAAGCTCTTTGGCTTTGGCGAGGCCGATCAGTCTCGGTAAAAACCAGCTGGCGCCATAGTCACCGGAGAGCCCAATATTTTTAAAAGCCGTGGTCATAAACGCATTGGATGAAGCAACGCGCAGGTCACAGGCGAGCGCAATGCTAGCCCCTGCCCCAGCTGCTGCGCCAGGGAGCGCCGCGATGGTCACTTTGTCTAACTCATGCAGGCGCAGCGTCAGCGTTTCTTCTTTGTGAATCAGGTCCGAGATACGCTCGTTCCGAGTCTTTGGTTTGGAGGTACCACCACCCATGCCGCTCACATCGCCCCCTGAACAGAACGAATCCCCAGCACCGGTGATCATCACACAGCCTACCCGGTCGTCTGCCTCTACGGTCAGCAAGATCTGCCTTAGGGCGGGGGTCAAAATATCGCCCAGGGCATTCTTTTTGTGGGGTTTATTCAGGGTTATCAGCGCAACCCGGTCCTCAATACTGCACAACAACTCTTCAGTACCGGTATCAATCTCAATCATCCACCTCTCCAAACGTGCAACTCACCGCGTCCATCTAACGGTTGAACGCAAGATCAGGTAGCATCACACACCGCGGCGGCCCCCGTAAATGTATTTTGCGTGTGCTGCAAACAAACAAGTGTTAGGAATAGCTATGAAAATCAAAGCATTACTGCTCTCGCTACTGCTGGCGTTGAGCTCAATCAGCATCGCGGCGGAGCCGAAGGAACGCTCTGAAATCGACGATGAGTTCAAGTGGGATCTGACCTCCATGTATGCTTCTTCCGAAGCGTGGGAAGCAGATGTCATCAAATTCGAAAGTCGCTTGCCTGAGATTGAATCTTTTAAAGGCAAACTCGGCAAAGACGGTGCCACCCTGCTCGCAGCGGTCGAAACCATCAACGACATCAACGGCCTCATTGCGGACATTTATGTCTACGCAGGCCTGAAGTCATTCGAGGATATGCGCAACGGTGACAACGGGGCGAACTTCTCTCGCGCTCAAGGTCTTTACGCAAAGTACGGTGAGGCCACCGCTTTCGTGACCCCCGAACTTCTGGCAATTCCGGAAGATCAGCTAAAAGCGACCATCGAAGAAACCGAAGCCCTTCACATCTACAGACACTTCTTCAATCGGATGCTCCGCATGCGCGACTACACGCTGAGCGAAGGTGAAGAGACCATTCTGGCTGCAGCCAGCGATCCGCTCGGTAAATTTCAGCGCGTGTTCGGTGCCTTTAACAATGCCGATATCAAATTCGGCACCATCGTCGATGAAGATGGCAATACTGTCGAGATGACCAAAGCACTGTATGGCGCAAAGATGGATTCTGCAGATCGACGTGTGAGAGAAGAAGCCTGGAAAACTGTCTACGCCGAGTACGAGCAGGTCGGCAATTTCCTCGCGGCTAACTACGAAGGACACGTAAAGTCACGAGCCTTCTATGCCAAGATCCGAGGCTTTGACTCCGCATTGCATTCAGCAACCTACGGCAACGCAATTCCAACAGAGGTTTATACCAATCTGATCAAAGTGGCACAGGAAGGTGCTGAACCTTTGCAGCGTTATATGAAACTCCGTCAGGAAGTCCTCGGCCTCGAGACTCTGGAGCCATGGGACGCCAGCGCACCCATCAGTGAAGAAACCATCAAGGACATCAGCTGGGAAGACGCCAAGCAATTGGTCGCTGATGCATTAACACCTCTCGGTGATGACTACATTGAGGTGTACTGGAAAGGTTTCGATGAAGGCTGGGTGGATGCTTATGAGTCAAAAGGTAAGCGCGGCGGCGCCTATTCCTGGGGTACTTATACGTCCAAACCCTATCTCTCCATGAACTACACCGGAACGCTGGGCAGCGTATCTACTCTGGCACACGAGTATGGTCACTCCATCCACTCGTATCTCGCCAACGAAGCACAGCCTGCGATGTATGCGAACTACCGTACGTTCATCGCAGAAATTGCTTCCATGACCAACGAAGCCATTCTGTTCCAGAAGATGTTGAAAGAAGCAGAAACCAAGGAAGAAAAAATCTTCCTGCTGCAGACCTACCTCGATGAATTCCGAGGCGGCTTCTACACCCAGGCTTTGTTCGCTGACTTCGAAATGCGTGCACACGCTGCAGCCGAACGCGGTGAAGCCCTGAACAAAGACTCTCTTAACAAGATTTATCGAGAGACCCACCTGGCGTACTACGGCGACACGATCAACATGCACCCATTTGTGGACAGCACCTGGAGTCGTATTCCGCACTTCCTTAGAACTGACAACTTCTACGTCTATCGGTACTCAACGTCATTCGTCGCCGCAACTGCGCTGGCGAAAATGATCCTGGAAGAAGGTGAACCAGCAAGGGCTCGATTCCTGGAGATGCTGCGCGCTGGTGACAACGACTATCCGATCGAGTTGCTGAAAAAGGCAGGCATCGATATGACGTCGCCGCAGCCAATCATCGATACGATCGCTGTTTTCGACAACTACGTGAACGAGTTGGAAGCGGCTCTCAAAGAGTAACTATCCTGGTGGATGCTCCTCATATTGGGGAGCATCTCCGCCAATATGGTCCCAGGGTGCTTTGGACCCGACGAAGATATGCTTCTCAATCTGAACACCCGGATCACCGTCTACTGACCCCAGCGTCAATCCGTGTACCTGACCACCGTAGATGCCACAGAGTGTAGAACCACACTCTGAGCAGAACCCCATCCCCCAGGATTCACCGGTCATGTGCAGCTTCAGTTTGTCCTCACCACGGATCCACGCAAATGTGGCGTCCGGTGCAACCAGTGCATAGGCGGAACCGGCACCACTGAATACCTTCCGGCAGACTGAACAATGGCAAGACCTTGCATCACAGAGGTTGCCATCTACCTGGTAGCGGATTAGACCGCAAAAACAACCACCTTCAATCATTGCCCGGTCCTCCCGTCTTGATCAGTTCTGCATGAAGCGCCTTCGCAACTTCATTCATTTCATCATCCTCTAATCGAACACTTTCTTCGACATTGAGGTAATGAAAGATACCGCCACCCTTATGTTCGTCTGGCAAGTCAGGCATACGCGGGACAACATGAAAGTGCACATGGTTATGTCCTTTCATCTCCGCAAATTGCATGACGTAAGTTTTGGAGCAACCCAGTGTCGCCTGGAGACCGGCAGAGACCCGGCGGATGAGACCGCCAAGTTCTGTGGCTTCAGATTCGCTGAGCTCAGCGATGGATTCGACATGGCGTCTGGCGACAATCACCATCCAGCCAGGCAAGGATGTGTTCAGGGCGTGAACCACATCAAAGGCATCGGCGCGAAAGAAGGAATCCCAGTAAGGTGCCTCTCCGGCATCCCTTCTCGCGACTAACCTGCAGGATTCACATCCTTCCACTACCAGATGCGAACCCGGTTTTCCGGTGCGAGGTAAAGCTTGTGGTCCTCGGTGACACCAAAGGCGTCATACCAGGCATCAACATTACGTACGATGCCGTTAACGCGAAAACGTGGCGGTGAGTGAGGATCCGATTTCAATAGGTTGAGTACCGATTCCTGCCGACGCTCACTTCTCCAAGCCTGGGCATAACCCATGAAGAATCGCTGATCACCGGTTACACCATCGATCACCTCAGCTTCCTCGTCACCCAGTGACAGGCGGTAAGCTCGGTAGGCCACTTCAACGCCGCCCAGGTCACCGATGTTTTCACCCATGGTGAAGCGTCCATCCACAAAGTGACCTTTTACTGGTTCGTAAGTATCAAACTGCTCACCCAGGCGATCCGTGCGTGAAGAAAAGTTGGCACGATCTGCATCAGTCCACCAGTTTCGTTTCACACCTCGCGCATCATATTTGGAACCCTGGTCATCGAAACCATGGCCCATTTCATGACCGATGACGGCGCCAATCGCTCCATAGTTCACTGCAGGATCCGCGTTAGGATCAAAGAACGGTGCCTCAAGAATAGCTGCAGGGAAAACAATCTGGTTCCAGTTAGGCAGATAGTAGGCGTTCACCGTCTGCGGCATCATGAACCATTCTTCTTTGTCAGTACCCGTCTTCAGTTTTTCAACATCGCGGTTTTCAAAGAACTCACGAAGACCACGGGCATTACCAAACAGGTCATCTTTAGAAATCGTGATGTCGCTGAGATCAACCCACTTATTCGGGTAACCGATCTTCGGGTAGAAGGCGGCGAGTTTCATCAACGCTTCTTCCCGCGTTTCTTCACCCATCCAGCTCAGACCTTCAATGCGCTCCTTATAGGCCGCTCGCACGTTTTCGACCAACTCCAGCATCTGGGTTTTCGATGATTCCGGGAAATAACGATCTACATAAATCTGACCCAACGCTTCACCCAAACCCTGCTGCGCACCGACACGGGCAACGCCGCGCTTCCAACGCACCAGCTGTTCTTCCTGACCGCGTAGTACTTTGCCGACAAAGGCAAAGTTGGCGTCGTCAATCTCAGTGGAGAGAATGCTGCCGTTACCGGAAATCAGGTGGTAAGTCAGGTATGCCTTCCAGACATCGAGGGGCTGTTCGTTTACCAGGGCAATCAGTGGCTCAATGGTGTCTGGGTGATTAGTGATGACATTTTCCACGAATTCCAGTCGGTGACTTTCTAGGAAAGCAGCCCAGTTAAAGCCACCATGCTGTTCTTTCAGCGCGGTAACCGTCGTCGGGTTGTAAGTTTTGTCACGATCGCGACGATCCGCACGAATCCACTGGAGTTCAGCAATGGCAGTCTCAAGCGCCAGGATGCTATCGGCATATTCAACGGGATCACGGTAGTTGGCGAAACCAAGCATCTGCGCAATGTGAATCAGGTACTCCTGACGAATCTCAATGAAGCGCTCAGTATCTTCCAGATAGTAATCACGATCTGGCAAGCCAAGACCGGTAAGACCAATGTTGATCATGTACTCGTCTGGATTCTTTGGATTGATGCCAAGGCCGGCGGAAAACGGACTTGAGCCATAGACAAAATACTGACGACCAAACTCAGCCGCGAGGTCATCCGCATTTTCTATCGCCGCGATCCTATCGAGATCAGGCTGCAACGGTGAAATGCCGAGTTCATCAACTTTTTCAACGTTCATCCAGCTGGCGTAGTAATCACCGACCTTCTGTTCCGGACTGCCGGTTTCGCTGTCAGCATCACCGAGCTCTTCGATGATGCCGCGCACGCGTTTTTCAGCGCGCTCATGAATCTCAAGCCAAACACCATGCGAAGTACGTTCCGGTGGAATTTCGTTTTCATCCGCCCACTTGCCGTTGGCGTATCCCCAGAAATCATCGCCGGGCTGGATTTCAGTATTGTTTGCCCCGAGATCGACACCCCAGGGTTCATAGTGCGGTTTTGCCGCTGGTTCCTGTGCGGTTTCCGCCATCGACTCAGTCGCGTCGGCGGGCGCACTCACCTCGCTATCGCAGCCAAGCACAAGCAGGCACGCCAATAGCGCATAAAAATTACGTAAGGTCATGAAGACTCCTAAAAGCAAATAAGGTTAATCGCCTTTTAGGTCAGACACGGATCGTGTCCTCGGAATTCAGGACGCTGTCATGAAGGGGCCATCAACACAGAGGCGGCGGCCATCAGGCGCATGACAGGCTCCACATATTCCGACACCGCACTTGGTCAGGTAGTCAATCGCATTAAATATTCGGGAATCATCAACGAACTGGCGTTGCACCTGTGTCGCGGCGTGAACCATCGGCGCAGGGCCGCAATTATAGAACACGAGGGAGCCAATTACCCCTTCATCCTGCTGTTTAAGCCAGGTTTCTAGCAGTTCAGTTACCGTACCCTGGTAACCCTCAGTGCCGTCGTCGGTTGCGATGTGCGTATTAGCGATCTGGGCGCATTCGTCCTTGAAATACAGGCGTTCCGCGCTTCTTGCGCCAAGGAACACTTCAGCGTTGCCGTAATCCCGTGCAACCTGATAGACCGCGGCGAGACCAGTACCACCGGCAACGGCAACGATCTTTGAATCTTCAGGGGGAGAGACCTTGATGCCATGCGGACCACGGACATAAACCGTTGCCCCGGGCTCAAGTTTCAGGAGTTCGCTGGTAAAAATGCCGACATCGATCACAACAATTGAAAACGGATCGTCTGTCAGTGCCGAGAAAGGTTTTTCACCCAATCCCGGAATCCAGGTATAGATAAATTCACCCGCTTGGACGTCAATCTTGCCGTCAAAGGTCAGGATGGAAATGTCTTCGCAGACCTTCTCATTGCTAACGAGTTTGAACGGCGTGAAGCCCATGTCGACTGGCACCGTTGCAATCTCTTCTGTGGTTTCTTCTTCCAACTGATTTTGAAGGTCAGCAAAACAGCTCGCGACCTGTTCCGAGGTCATGCCGGTTAACGCTGAACCTACACCATAGACAGATGCACCTTCATGCGCGATGGCACGAACATCATCGATGTTGGTGACCCCACCGCAACCGATAATGGGTACATCCACCGCTTCACGCATCTGCTTGATGCACTTAAGGGCAATAGGCAGGACACCTCGGCCAGACATCCCGCCCACTTTGTTCGTCAGAATCGGTTCACCATGCGAGGTGTAGTAGGCGGGTCCTACTGTATTAATGGCGCACAAGGCATCGGCGCCACCGGCAACCGCAGCTTCTGCAATTTCACCAATGTTTGGCACATTCGGCGTTAGCTTGGGCACCACAGGTATGTCGACGACTGCCTTCACCGCAGCGGTAATCTCTTTCACCATGTCGGCATCCTGCCCCATGTCCATGCCATAACCTTTGGCATGAGGACAGGACAGGTTCAGTTCCAGCCCGTGGGACACCGGAGCCAGCAACTTGGCGACCTCCACGATCTCTTCAACACTGCCGCCAAATATAGAAGTCAGCAGGAAACGATCGTCCGGAATTCTGAGCTCTGATAATTGCTCTACTGCAGCTTCCGCACCCGGATTGGTCAAGCCGACGGCGTTCATAAAACAGCCGGGGGCGTACTGGGTCATGATCGGCTCACGGTTACCTGGTCGTGGCACCGGTCCGATACTTTTTGTGGTCATCACCCCAACCTGGGGTACATGATCAAAGAGGTACTGGATAATTGGGCTGGCGGTCGCGACGATGCCAGAGGGGATAGTGAACGGACCGGAGATGTTTTTGCCGAGAAAAGTGTAGCTGTGACTCAATGTGTACTCCGTGTTTCACCCGGCGCGTATATTAACAGCATCACCCTGCTCACCCAATCGGACATCCAGCAATTCCGCTAATGTATTGATTAGCTTAGCGGTAATCCACAAACTAACCCCAATGACTTCTGCAACACCCCAAAGCCGCCTGGCGGTTGATATCGGCGGCACATTTACCGACGTCGTTCTGGAACTACCTGACCGGCAACGGGTGACCTACAAGCTGCTGACAACCTACGACCATCCCGGCAACGCGGTGCTGGAAGGTATCGATCACGTTCTCGGCCAGGCAGGCATCGCCGCATCCGACATTGGCCTGATCATTCATGGAACAACGCTGGCCACCAACGCCCTTATCGAGAGACGTGGCGCCAGGACGGCCCTCCTCACCACCGCGGGACATCGTGATGCCCTTGAGATGGCCCATGAAGATCGCTTCGAGCAGTACGACATCAACATAGATCGACCCAAGCCACTGGTCCCAAGGCACCTGCGCCTGCCGGTCACAGAGCGCATGAACAAAGACGGCGAAGTACTGATTCCCCTTGCCGAACAAAGCATCCTCGACGCGCTTCCTGTTCTGGATGAGTACGACATCGAAAGTGTGGCCATCGGGTATCTGCACGGCTTTGTGAACCCTGATCACGAACAGAAAACCGCTGAAATCCTATTGCAGGCGCGCCCGGATCTTTCTATTTCTCTGGCCTCCGAGGTGGCGCCGGAGATCAGGGAGTTCGAGCGACTCAGCACCACTTGCGCAAACGCTTATGTGCGTCCACTCATGGCACGTTACCTGGAACGACTCGCCGGTGAGCTTAAATCACGAGGATTTCACTGCCCGTTTTTCCTGATGACATCTGGTGGCGGCCTCACGACCCTCGAAACAGCAACCCGATTTCCCATTCGACTGGTTGAATCCGGTCCTGCTGGGGGTGCCATCCTGGCACGCCAACTGGCTCGTCAGTTGGAACTCGACAGAATGCTTTCTTTCGATATGGGCGGCACCACCGCGAAGCTCTGCCTCATTGACGATGGCGAAGCCCTCACCTCGCGAAGCTTCGAGGTTGATCGTGTTTATCGATTCAAAAAAGGCAGCGGCTTGCCCGTGCGCATTCCGGTAATAGAAATGGTGGAAATCGGAGCCGGTGGCGGCTCAATTGCCTCTGTCGACAAACTTCAGCGAATTCAGGTTGGTCCAGAGAGCGCTGGTTCTGAACCAGGACCTGCGGCCTATAATCGCGGCGGCGAGAAACCAACGGTAACTGATGCTGATATCTGTCTGGGCAAGGTGGTACCTGAGCGGTTTGCTTTCGACCTGAACCTCGATGCTGCTAACAAAGCTGTCATGTCGCAAATCGGAGACACCCTGGACATGACCCAGGAGCTTTCAGCGTTCAGCATCAGCGAAATCGTTGACGAGAACATGGCTGCGGCGGCACGAGCGCATGCAGCTGAATTCGGCATGGACCTGGGCTCCCGCGACATTGTCGCCTTTGGCGGTGCTGCACCCCTGCATGCCGCTAGACTGGGCCAGAAACTGGGCGCGCAGAGAATCATAATTCCTGGGGATGCCGGTGTTGGCTCAGCTGTCGGATTCCTGCTGGCACCCGTGTCTTATGAAGTCGTCAGGAGTCGCCAGCAACTGATTTCCAGCCTTGACCAGAACCTGGTCAGTGCCCTTTTCTCAGATATGCGCAGCGAAGCGTTATCCGTGGTTGAACAAGCAAGTCGCGGCGCACTCATTGAGACTCGACACGCCTATATGCGTTACGTGGGTCAGGGTCATGAATTATGCGTTGAAATTCCCAATGACACGCCAAGGGAACAGCTGCTGCGAGACAGATTCGAAAGCGCCTATCGAAACCTTTACGGTCACAGTATTGATGGCGTCAACATTGAGGTACTCAGCTGGACGTTAACGCTTTCCGAAAGCTCTGAAGCCTCTGTCTCGGAGCGCGCTGCGGCTAATTCCGCGGCACAAGTCATTGGTACCCAGACGTTCTTCGATCCAACAAGCACTGAGATTACCGACGCTCCGGTATATCTGCGTCATGAACTCTCGCACTCCTGCAATATTTCAGGACCTGCACTCATTACCGAAGATCAGACCACTACCGTCGTGCCAAGCGGATTCAGCGCGAGCATTAACTCTTTAGGCTGCATCGTCATGGAGGTTAAGTGAACGAGTCTCTCAATCGTCTGCGACTACAGTTACTTTGGGATCGACTACTCGCCGTTGTCGAAGAACAGGCACAGACGCTGATCAGAACAGCCTTTTCCACCACCGTGCGAGAAGCCGGGGACCTATCTGCTGGTGTCTTTGACACCGAAGGACGCATGCTCGCACAAGCGGTGACCGGCACACCCGGCCACGTGAATGCCATGGCGGCGAGCGTTAACTTCTTCCTCAAAAAGTTCCCGCTCGCAACACTGAACCCGGGTGACGTGCTGGTCACCAATGACCCGTGGGAAGGTACCGGTCACCTGAACGATTTCACCGTGGTGACACCGGTATTTAGAGGTGACACCGCGATCGCCATTTTTGCGTCTACGTCTCACATCGCCGACGTCGGCGGTCTGGGGTTTGGTCCTGATGGCAGACAGGTGTTTGAAGAAGGCATCAATTTACCCATTGGTTACCTCTTCAAAAGCGGAGAACCCAATCAGGTCATGCTGGATATCCTAAAAGCGAATGTCCGAGATCCGAGGGCTGCAGAAGGTGACCTTTATTCACTCGCCGCCTGTAACAAGGCTGGCAGCGACAGCCTGCTCACAGCCATGGATGAGTTTGGCCTATCTACGCTGGACGATGTGGGCAGCATGATCATCGAGAATTCAAAAAACGCCATGCTGGAAGAGATCGGCAAGCTACCCCATGGCACCTGGCAAAACACCATGCGCGTCGACGGTTATGACAAGCCCGTTGATCTTACCTGCCGCGTGACCATCAGCCCGGACGGCATCGATGTCGATTGGTCGGGCACATCCCCAGTCAGCGGTCACGGCATTAACGTACCGCTCACCTATGCACAGGCATACACCTCTTTCGGCGTTCGATGTGTGGTGGGCAATGATGTGCCTAACAATGCCGGCTCACTGGGTGTTGTTCGAGTCACTGCACCCGAAGGCTGCATCCTCAATGCACCAAGACCAGCCGCGGTATCTGCGAGACATGCCATTGGCCAAATGTTGCCGGACGTCGTGCTCGGCGCGCTGGAGACGCCGCTCCAGGGCCAGGTACCTACAGAAGGGGCCGCCTGCCTGTTCGGTCCAGTATTTATGGGCGGCCGCGGTCTTGTACCAGAAAGTAACAGTGAAACCTGGGTGATGAATGCTTTCTACACCGGAGGGACTGGCGCGAGACCGGAAAAAGACGGTCTTTCCTGCACCGCCTTTCCGTCTGGAGTCAGAAGCACGCCGGTGGAAATCACAGAAAACTCTGCGCCTATCGTCATCTGGCAGAAAGAGTACAGACCCAATTCAGCCGGCGACGGTGAATATCGAGGGGGCTTCGGCCAGATCATGGAGTTTGGCCACGCGAACAACGAATCTTTTATCGTGTCAAAAATGTTCGACCGCATTCAGCACCCACCCCGCGGACGCCATGGCGGTGAAGATGGCGCATCAGCTCGCGTTTACATAAAAGATGGAGAAGAACTTCCCGGAATGGGTCGAGCTGTGATTCCCGCAGGTGGACACATGGTGCTGGAAACCGCAGGAGGCAGTGGCCGGGGCAATCCCGACCTCCGCCAACAATCATCAAAAGATGACGATGCACTAAGTGGGCTCATCACCGGTTAGTGATAACGACGGTGCCTTCGATCACGACAGTCGCTGTGGTCGTGATAGTCGTGACTGCGGTTGTGATGGTCATAAACAATGCTGAGATAGTGTCGCTCCCACCAGTGCGGTGAATGCTTGTGATATCGACCGTAGGCATGCGCCCTACGGTGTAACTTCTTGTAATACTTGCGATGGCGTCGATCATGGTTGTATCCCTTCTTGTAACCATGGTTATGGCCATATCTTTCGTAACCGCCGTGATACTTGTCATGGCCGGAGCCATAGCTCACGTAGTAGTGGTCATCGTCATCCTTAACCTTCACCTTGACGCGCATGGCATCTGCAAAAACGCTTGAGGTGAATACCAGTAAACCCAGTGCAATCAAAATTCTCATGTCGCTCTCCGCTCGTTAGTGGCAAGAGAGAGATTGCGCTGCAGCCCATGAATGAAAAATTAACCAGCTGAACGCTGAGTGAACCCGGCTTGTTCAGGATTCCCGGTAACGATATTCGTCCAGGTATTCACGCACTTTTGAAAGCTGTTTTACTTGACGCTCAAGCCCAGCCGAAGGAAAGGCTTCCGCGAACTCAGCCAGCAGTGGACCCACTGCTGCAATGGACTCGTCCCTGGCTTTGCGACCTGACTTCGTCAGGGTTACCCGTTTTTGCCGACCGCTCTTTTCATCAGGCCGAACCTCGATAAACCCCTTAGACTCCAGCTTTTTCAATGTATTCGTCATAGCACCCCCCGTCACCTGGAAAGCTTTCGCCAACCGGGAAGGCGTCGCTTCTGAATCCACACGAACAAACCAATTGAGCACACCAAACTGAGAAATGGTGAGCTCATGGGGCAGTCTCTGCTCGAACATGCTGGTCGCCAGCTGCGAGATAATCCCAATTTCATTAAAAAACGTGAAAAGTGTATCTGTCTGTCGTGTCATAGCCTCATGTTAGCGTATTTGTTTAATGCTAAATAGTTTAATATTAAAGTATTAGTGTTAGGATACAGCCACGAAACGGGAGATATCACATGAAATACGTACTTTGGATTGTTGGAATACTGGTTGTCCTGGTTGCAGCCATGATCGGTTTACAGATGGCCGCGTCGGAGCGTGTTGAAGTCGTTGAACTCATCACGATGGATGAAAACGGAGCACCAGCAACCACCAGACTTTGGATTGTCGATCACCAGGGCTCCCCTTACCTTCGCGGTGAGTCGCAGTCAGGCTGGTTTCAACGCCTGCAATCCCAGGAACTGGTCGAGATAACCAGGAACGGCGAAACGCTGAGTTATCGCCACGAACTTCAGAACGACCAAATCAGCGCTATCAATCAGCTGATGCGAGACAAGTACACCTGGGGTGATGAAGTGATTGAATTTATGGTGGGAAGCCGCGAACAGTCGAACGCGGTGAAATTAACTGTCAATCAGCCTTAGTTCCGCAACAACTGCCCGGTGATCTGACAGTGCATCGGGCAGAACTTCGTGAGAGACAATCTCGATCTCATCTGACACTAACACCCAATCCAGGCGCTTTTGAAATCGCGGAAACGTCACGGTCTGCGCAGACGGCTGCCAGGTAGACAGATCCAGCTCTTTTTCCAGCAGCGGGATGAGCGAGTTACCTCGATAGTCGGCGTTCAGATCACCCATCACAATTCGCGGGTTATCTCGGCCAGCCAGCGCCTCAATGAGTTTACGGGCTTCTTTCTTCCGCTGGTTTCGTGTCAGGAAATCGAAATGTACTGACACCACATCCACGTCGACATGTTCAGCACCGGGCCAATGTGTTGTGGACAGCACAAAACCCTTTCTTGGCCTGGCAAATGGTCGGTTAAAGCGAACACTCTTCGGATCGTTCAATGTCTGGCGAGATACCAGCGCAGTGCCATATTCAAGGTTGCTACCCTGAATGTGCGCGCCTGAGAAATGATGCGGGTACTCAGCAATATCAGCCACGAACTCAGTGTGATTAAAACTACCGTTCCAGAAGCTGTCGGTATCAATCTCCTGAAACGCTGCAACGTGCGGGTTTTCACGTTTCAGCACGTTGGCGATCCGCCAGAGATTTTGCCTGGCCTGCTCAGAACTTTGCAGCCACTGGCTCCGACCCTCAGCGCGGGCATGCGCGACGTTGAGCGTCATCACCTTCATGGTCTCGCTCGAATCGTTGGCGATCACGGGAACGGCAACGATGCAGATCCACGCAACCAGTATGCCTCTCAGCAATCTCATGATTCGATTCCCAGCTCCTCAGCTTTGTTCAACATCCACTCAGCAGATGATGTGACCGTATTTTCGCACTGTACCTGATAGGGTTCACCACTCATCAGGCTCTTCGTTGCCGTCAGCGCGACGAAAGATTCAATAGAATCAATGTCGTCCTCAAAATGCGCGTATTTACGAGAGATATGCTTCACGCTTTCTTCGGAGGTGTGCTCTTTGCCATTACGAATAAAGGTGCAGCCAGACGTCTCTACCGCGTCAATGAGTCTGTCTATGTCCGATGCAAGAGATCCGGCAGCATAGGTAACACCCGGTGTTACCAGTACAGCCAGCAAAATGAGAAACAGTAAATTTTTCATGCCGGGGAATGTACCCCGGCAATTCAGGTTTGAAACGAGGATTTCCGACAAACGGTCTATCGGATAATGACCGGCAGGTTTGAGTACCCTTTCACAAAGTTAGACAGCACCATTTCAGGCTCGCCAACCAATTCGATCTTCTCAAACCGCTTGAGGATTTCCTCCCACAGGATGCGTAACTGCATCTCCGCAAGTCGATTGCCCATGCAGCGGTGGATACCAAATCCGAATGACAGATGGCGACGTGCACCTTTGCGGTCAATCTGAAACTCATCGGCATTTTCGATGGCACTGCTGTCACGGTTACCGGACACGTACCACATCAAGACTTTGTCGCCGGCCTTGATGTTCTTGCCACCGATGGTTGTATCTTTCAGCGCAGTTCTACGCATGTAGGCCAGCGGTGTCTGGTATCGAATGATCTCCGCCACCATATTTGGAATCAAAGCCGGGTTATCTCTAAGCTTCTGGTACTCATCGGGGTTCTCATTCAAAAACTTGATGCCACCAGAGATTGAGTTACGGGTTGTGTCGTTGCCGCCCACGATCAGCAGCACGAGGTTACCCAGGTACTCTACGGGATCCATATCCTTGGTGGATTCACCATGAGCCAGCATGGAAACCAGATCGTTCTTGGGTGGCTCGTTAACTCGTTCGTTCCAGAGACGAGTAAAGTACTCGAGACACTCAATCAATTCTTCGCGGCGCTGTTCCTCGGTCTCAACAATGCCAGAGTTCTCATCCGCAGTGGCAACATCAGACCAGCGAGTCAATTTGCGGCGATCTTCAAACGGAAAGTCAAATAACGTCGCAAGCATCTGGGTTGTGAGTTCGATAGAGACTTTGTCGACCCAGTTAAATTCTTCACCACGAGGCAACGAGTCGAGGATATTGCAGACCCGCTCGCGGATCGTGCTCTCCATCGTCGCAAGATTGGATGGCGCAACAACACCACTCACCTCTTTGCGCTGACGGTCATGCTTGGGCGGGTCCATGGCAATAAACATTGGCAGCGGGAATTCTTCGTCTACATCTGTCGCCACAATAGAACCGTCAGAAGAAAACGTCTCATGGTCCGTATCAACGGCCATGATGTCTTCATAGCGGGTGATGCTCCAGAAAGGTCCAATTTCCTCGTGATCTTTCTGATAGTGAACGGGATCTTCAGCACGCAGGCGCTCAAAGATGCGAACGTGGTAATCATTGTGAAACAACTTCGGGTTCATGAGATCCAGCTCATCAAGGTTGATGGTGTCCGGATCCTGGGTCATCCACTCTGTGTCTGTATTTACCGCTTCACTCACTTGTCTTCCCTCTGGTTTGGGTTCTTATGTTGACGTTGCTGACATTAGTTTACCCCGCTCAATTGACGGTTTCAGCTTTTAAACGGTGCGCTTCGCTGATCACATATTGGTGCACTGCACGAGAATCTTCCTTGGTCAGGGAGCTGGCGAAGCTCACCATACCGCGTTCCTGCAAGATGCCACCGAGCACGATGTCTTCAAAGACTATGTGCTTACCAGGCACCATAAAGCGCAGGTCAGGGATAACGCCGCCTGAGCGCACGCCGGGTCCATGACAGACACCGCAATACTTGTGGTACATGAACTTACCGTGAGCAATCTCGTCGTCCGTCGCATCAATGGGTGGTGGTTCTGGGAGGACCTTCGCCACGTCCACGACTGGAGGCAAGGAATCTGTACCACCAAGTTTGTAGGTCAGGATCCGGCCACGAGGTTTCAGTTCATAAGCTTCTGCAGCGGCAGCAGTCAGCGCGAATGCACCTCCCCAGCCCGCCACGATAGTGACGTACTGCTCACCATCTACTTCATAGGTGACCGGTGCCGCGATGGCGCCGGTTTGTGCCGGTGACGACCAGAGTTCTTCACCTGTATCTGCGCGATAAGCCGCGAAGAATCCGCTGGAGTTGCCCTGAAAGATCAGGTTGCCGTGCGTCGATAACATGCCGCCGTTCCAGGTACCCGCATGCTGAACACGCCAGACTTCTTTCTGCTCAACGGGATCCCAGGCGGAGATATGACCCCGGAGAAGCCCATCGATTTTGTTATCAACCCCGGTATCACCAGTAGGCATGTTCAGGCGCCAGTCGTTCGCGAGGTTCCAGCGCCCGGCTTCGTAGTTGAATTCCGGCTCGTTGCCATAAGCGAACGGCATATCCAGCGCGGGGATGTAGACGAGGCCGGTATCCGGGCTGTAGGACATGGGATGCCAGTTGTGGCCACCCAGCGGACCCGGTTTGTGGAACGCCGCTTCAATCTCTTCTGCGCTCATCGCATCCAGGGCAGCGATCTGCTCCTCCGGTGGCAGATCAGCCAACGGGCTTGCCATCTGGTAACGAGCGTTATCTGTCTCAACAGGACGACCGGTTTCCGGATCCACATGAGTTGCCCAGGTCATGGGTACGTATTGCTGTGCAGAAATAAATTCACCCGTGACACGATCGAGCACATAGAAGAAGCCATTCTTCGGTGCCTGCATGATGACCTTGCGCATCTGACCATCAATCTCAATGTCAGCCAGGATCATGTGCTGCGTCGCCGTGTAATCCCAGGTATCACCAGGTGTGGTCTGGTAGTGCCACACGTATTCGCCGGTATCAGGGTTCAGAGCAACAACGGAAGACAGGAAGAGGTTGTCCCCGCCGCCAGGGCTTCGGATGGTTTGGTTCCAGGGCGAACCATTGCCAACACCAATATAGAGGTAATTCAGTTCTGGGTCATAAGCCATGGAGTCCCACACGGTGCCACCACCGCCCATGGTCCACCAGCGTCCCGTCCAGGTTTTGGCGGCATCGGCCATCGTGTCTGATTCAAAACCATCCGCAGGATTACCGGGAACGGTGTGGAAGCGCCAGACCATCTCACCGGTTTCTGTGTCATAGGCAGAGACATATCCACGAACACCAAACTCAGCGCCGCCATTACCAATGATGACTTTGTCATTCACGATTCTTGGTGCACCGGTGATGGTGTAGGGTTTGCTTCGGTCAATGGTGTTCACATCCCAGACTTCTTCACCAGTTGC
The DNA here is from genome assembly GCA_965267195.1 of Pseudomonadales bacterium. Lineage (GTDB taxonomy): Bacteria > Pseudomonadota > Gammaproteobacteria > Pseudomonadales > Azotimanducaceae > UBA9659. The sequence continues at coordinate 4,161,660 of OZ253942.1, read as the reverse complement.
CGCATCCAGCGCAACCAGTCGGCCATCGATGGTGCCCACATAAACTTTGCCCTTCCAGACTGCGACACCGCGATTCACCACGTCGCAGCAAGCGTTTACACCCCATGCCTTGGGTACTTCAGGATCGTACTTCCAAAGCAGCTCACCCGTTTTTGCGTCATTGGCAAAGACAACACTCCAGGAACCGCTGTTGTACATAATGCCGTCGACAACAATTGGGGTAGATTCAAGTCCGCGGTCCGTCCCAGTATCAAAGTGCCAGGCGAGCCCAAGCTCATCCACGTTATCTGAGTTGATCTGGTTCAAGGGACTGAATCGCTGCTCATCATAGGTACGGCCATGGGACAGCCAGTTCTGGGGTTCACTGTTGGCCTTTTGAATTCGCTCGCCATCCAATGAGCCAGTAACGGCTTTGATGCGAGCGGCAAGATCTTCTGCCGTGTCTTCGACCTGTTCGATCGGCGTTTCCTGGACCGGCTGTTCACGTTGGCTAAGCAGCCAGGCGCCCAGGACGATGATGCCGCCCACGACGAGTGCAAGGATGATTCTCATGAAGGTATTTCCCGATTATTGTTCTAGATTATTGACGTTATTAAGAAAACTGCTCGATGCTACGCGAGAGACACTTTCCCCGCAAACAACGGGACCGGCTAACGTACCGGCACAATGGAGCAGGTCTGAGTCGCTTCATCGAAAGTAATCAGCGCCTCGCCACGTTCCAGCTGCCGCTGGACCTGACGGCACTTATCAGCCAGCGATACTTCGGAAGAGCCATACTCTGTACCCTCTCGAGTTACGAACTCTTCGATTACCCCGTAAAGGGCATCCTCCGAAAGCTCCTGCCATGGAATGTTGAGCTGTCCCAAGTTAGCGACCACTACTATTTCAGTTAACGGAATCGTATATAATGCTCGGGTTTTAAGGAAGAACCAGCTGTAGCGATGAGCGAGCACCTCGCCAATCTACTCATCATAGAAGATGAGCCCATCACCCGAAGCCAACTTTCGTCTCACTTTGAGAAAGAAGGTTACTCTGTTTCGACCAGCGAGAATGCAGACGGCATTGTCGACAAAGTCGGCGATGACGACATTGATATTTGCCTCATCGATATCAACCTACCGGGTAAAGATGGCCTGACCCTCACCCGTGAGCTTCGAGCTACATCAGACGTGGGCATTATCCTAGTGACCGGCAAAGATGACCCAGTCGATCGAATTGTTGGTCTGGAAAGTGGTGCCGATGATTACGTCACAAAACCATTCGATCCAAGAGAGCTCCTCTCGAGAGTCAAAAACCTGTTGTGGCGGGTTCAAGCCCAGGAAAAGCAGAAAGAGAAAGGATTCAAACGGAAGTTCGAAGGTTGGACCCTCGATCTGAACAAGCGCGAACTGACAACGCCAACCGGCGATCAACAATCACTGTCTGCCGGTGAATTTCATCTGCTCCTCGCGCTCATCGAAAATGCGGGCGAAGTCATGACCCGTGATCAGTTGATGAACAGGATCCGAAACCGGGAGTGGTATCCGGATGATCGCTACATTGATGTACTGGTGGGTCAGGTCAGACGCAAGTTTCGACAGTATGACCATGAAACCACTTTCATCAGCACCATTCACGGTACCGGTTATCTGTTCGCGCCGACCGTGACCTGAACGGCCTCATGAATCCAGCGCTGTGATTACGGTACCCGGATACAAGCAACTGAAGCTCGTCCACCAGGGACTGCAAAATCTTGTTTACTCCGGCGTTCGTGTCAAAGATGGCCAAAAAGCTGTTCTAAGACAGCTGCGACCTGAGCTCATCTCTCCTCAACTTATCTCGCGTCACCAGCGAGAGTTCGAATTACTTGCCCAAATTCAGTCGCCTCACGTCATCAGACCGCTGGAACTTATCGAACGGGACGATGCCCCTATTCTGGTTACCGAGGAGCCAACCGGTGTTCTCCTGATGGAATACATCGAAGAACATGAACTCACTGCCATCGAGGCTGCAAAGATTGGTTGCTTGATTGCGAATGCGGTTGGCGATTTGCATCGGGTGAATATCGTTCACCGCGACATCAACCCGTCCAACGTCGTATTTGACCCGAATGAAGATACGATCAAGTTAATCGACTTCGGCATCTCTACTTCCATCTCACCAAACCAGATTGAGCCTGAAGTGAATCGGATGTTGGAAGGCACCCTCGCCTATCTATCTCCGGAACAAACAGGAAGAATGAATCGCAGCGTCGACTACCGCTCCGATTTCTATTCACTCGGTGTCACCCTCTATCAACTACTCACAGGCCAACTGCCGTTCTACAGCGATGACAGCCTGGAATTGATTCATCAGCATATGACGCACACACCTGTGCCACCGGACCAGATCAATCCTGATATCCCACTGGCGCTGAGCAGAATCACAATGAAGCTGCTGGCAAAAATGCCGGAAGATCGTTACCAGAGCGCATACGCCATCATCCGCGATCTCGACCGCTACCTGGATCTATCGAAGACACAAAACAGCAGTCAGGTGGATTTCGAGGTTGCCCTGGATGACATCAGCGAGCAGCTCAACATTCCCGAAAGACTGCTGGAAAGGGACGCTGCACTGGTTCAACTCCTGACCTACTTTGACCAAGTCGCAAAAGGTGAAAGTGCCACGGTGATTGTCACCGGTGATACCGGCATCGGGAAGAGCTCACTCATTCGAGAATTGGAGAAGGAAGTCATCGCCCGTGGTGGCTTTCTGGCGAAAGGTACCCACAACCCGATCACGACAGAAGTACCCTACACTGCGGTCTCAACAGCGCTGAATGACCTGGTTAAGCAACTGATCACACGCCCTGATTTTGAGCACCTCAGGGAAAACATCCGCCGCCGCATGGTCGGGCTCGAAGAACCGGTCTACTCGCTGGCGCCAGAACTCCGCAACGTCCTCGACTACGAGCCCTCAGATAAGTCTTTACCCTCGGTGGAAGCCAGACCAAAACTGGTTAGAGGCTTAACCGCATTGCTCACTGCCATTTGCGACAACAAAACGCCACTGGTGATCAGTCTCGATAATGTGCAGTGGATAGACAGCGCCTCAGTAGATCTGTTTGACGATCTGTTTTCGCGCAACCAGCTCCCCCATGTCATGTTGCTGGGTGCTTATCGCTCTTTCGCGCTTGAACAGGATGATGCCAACCGTGTTCGCATTCAGAAACTTCTGGACCGAAACACAAACATTCAACTCATGCGGCTCGAGAACCTGACCCTCGAAGCCGTTAACCGAATGATTTCGGAATCTCTGTTTCGTGCTGAGCCTGAGACACTGGAGTTTGCCCGGCTGGTGCACGAGAAGACTGGCGGCAACCCCCTGGCAGTTAAAGAATTTCTAAGCCGAATCTACGAAAAGCAACTACTGCGTTTTAACCATACCCATCGTGATTGGGAATGGAGTATCCAAGAAATCAGCGGTGAAACACCCTCCGACAACGTTAGCCTGACGTTGATCAACCAGTTGCAGAACCTCGACAAAACCACCATCCGGCTGTTGCAGATCGCCTCTTGTATCGGCATAGAATTCGATCTGGAACTTCTCCAGATGGTAGCCGGTCTGTCGTTCGCTGAAACATCGGGCAAATTGTCGCTGGCCATTCAACAGGGTTACCTGCTGCAGCTCTCGAGCCAGCCGGATATTCGCGACAAACGCGTACTCTTTCGGTTCGCCCATGAACGAATTCAGCAAACCGCCTATTCCATGATGGAGAGCCGTGAGCGTCGGCAAACTCACGCCAGTATTGGACAGTCCATTTTACAGCTGTCACAAGGAGATCCAGGCAACCGCATCTTCGACATCGTCAACCAGCTGAACAACAGCTACGACACCCCAGACGCGAGTCATGTCGATCAATTGCAGTTGGCTGAACTGAACATCAAAGCTGGTCGAAAAGCGAAAGCAGCCGCGGCCTTTCAGCAGGCGTTTAAATATTTTCGAACCGCGATCGTCTTACTTGGCCAGAATGCCTGGGTGCAACACGAACGCAGCCTCGAGATGCATCTGGAGGCCGCAAACGCCGCTTATCTTTGTGGCGATGAACACCAGCTCGATCACCTGATCAACACCATCCTTGATCACGCGCGCTCACCCATCGACACGGCCCGCGCTTATGAGATTCGGATCCGCGCGCTCATCGCCGCTTACCGGTTGAATGAGGCTACGGATATGGCCAGGGGCGCAGTCGAGTCCATGGGGGTTCGGCTGACTGGCACCATGCATCCGCGAACCATGCTAACAACCATCAAGGTTCTGTTTTCGTCCTGGCGCTTGTCCCGCCGTGATGCGATCGAGTTACCTGAAATGCAGGATGAACAGCAACTGGCCATCATGAAGCTGTTGCTGCTGCTCTGCCATGCCGCTTACATCTCTGGCGATGTTCGCATCAGCCGTTATGTGCTCGAAATGGCACACCGGTCTTTGAAACACGGTCTGGCGCCGGAATCTTCATTTGCCTTCCCTGCGCTTGGATCGGTGTTTATCACCTACTTCGGTACCATCGACTTCGGTTATCGGCTCGGCCAATTGGCTCTGGCAAACCTGCGTGATGACAATACAGAACTGCACTGCCGCACCCTGACTCTTGCCTACAACTGGAACCTCAGCTGGCGGGATCACCTCAATACCACGCTCGAGCCACTAGCGAGAGCACACAAGATCGGCATGGAAAATCAGGACATCGAGTACGCGTTAATTGCGGCCACATCCTCCTCCGCTAATGCATTTGTGCTCGGCAACGACCTGAACAGCATCGAAACGAACCTGGTCGATCAGACCGTCGAGGCCTTACAACACCAGCAGATCCCGATTTACTACATGGGTGCTATCTACCTCCAGGCAACACGGAACCTCATCGAACCTGTACCAACACCCTGGTTGCTTGAGGGAGAAAACTTCAGCGAAAACGAGCTGCTACAGTTCGAAGAACTGAAAGATGATGATTCAGCCCTCGCAAATCTGTTTGTCACCAAGCTGTATCTATCCATTTTGTTCGACCGCACAGAGTATGCGCTGTCTTTCGCAGACCAGGTGCAAAAACACATCAATGCGATCCAGGCTTCACCAGCCATTCCCTTCTTTAGGATGCTGGAAACCCTGGCCTGTATTCGTTCATTACCGAACGCAAGCCCCATAGAAGGACTTAATTTGAGACTGCGCATTTCAAAAAATCGGCGCATGATCAGAAAGTGGGCACATCATTCACCAGAGAACATGGCTCACCGCCAAGACCTGGTTGAGGCGGAATACGCGGCAGTAACTGGTCGTCAGATGGATGCGATGCGTCACTTTGAAGCAGCCATCAGTCACGCACAGCAGAACGGCTACCTGAACGATCTGGCGCTAGCGAATGAATCAGCCGGGCGATTTTTTTCGTCCACCGGCAAGAAGGAAATCGCAATCCATTTCCTCAGGAACGCCGCCAGTAGTTACAAACGCTGGGGCGCTTCCAACAAAGTCAGTGATCTCGAAAGCCTGTACCCAGAACTCTCTGAGCAACCCAGTAGTCCCATCGCTTCTGCAACCAATCGCTTCGTCTATGCCGACAAGAGCCTGCTTGATCTAGAAACCGTTATGCAGGCATCCCAGGTTCTGGCTGGTGAAATTGTGTTGGAAAACTTGTTGGAAAGACTGATGCAGGTGGCGTTGATTAATGCCGGTGGTCACAAGGCAAGCCTGATCATGGCAAACGACGCCGACCTAACGGTGGAAATCACAACATGGGTCAGTGACAACAATACCGAATATCGATTTGAGAGCATTCCGCTCGAACAATCCATGGATATCCCGGTTTCTGTCGTTCAGTACGTCGCCAGGACTCAGGAAAACCTGGTACTGAATGATGCCGTCAACGAAGACATCTTTACCCAGGATGAGTACATCTTGCGAGAGCAACCGAAATCCGTGCTGTGTATTCCAATCATGAGCCAATCGCACCTGACCGGTGTGCTCTACCTGGAAAATCGTCACAGCACCAACGCATTCCCCCAGGACAGGGTATCGCTACTGAAACTTCTCGCCTCACAGTCTGCGATTGCCATCGAAAACTCTCGCCTCTATCAGCAGCTGAATGATTCACGGAACAAGTATCTATCGCTTTACCAGAATGCCGTAGAAGGCATTTTTGAAGTTAACGGAAAAGGAGAAGTGACCAACATCAATCCAGCGGCCGCTGCGCTGATGGGTTACGACTCGGCTGACGAGCTCAAGTCATCAGTGGCTGGCGGTATCAGCAGCGCATTCGCCCGGCCCAGTGACTTCAAATTGTTCCAGGAAAATCTCATGAGATCCGGGCGTGTCATCGATTTTGAGACCCAGGTGATCACACAAAAGGGACAGGAAGTCTGGGTCGCCCTTTCCGGCCAGGTTATACGAGATTCAATAACCGGCGAATCAAAACTGGAAGGCGCCATTGTTGATATCAGCGAACGTAAGCTCAGAGAGGAGGCAGAACAGGCGCGAATCGCCGCTGAGTCAGCAACGGAAACAAAGAGCCAGTTTCTGGCGAATATGAGCCACGAAATCCGAACACCGATGAACGCCATCATCGGCTACACCAATCTCGCTCTGGAAACACCGCTTTCTGATGAGCAGTCGGAATATCTGAACACCATCAGAAATGCCTCCAACCACCTGCTGCGAGTCGTGAACGACATTCTGGACCTGTCTCGTGTTGAATCCGGCAAGATGGCACTGGAACTGCGCCCATTCAAACTGTCGACGGTGTTTAAAGATCTCTACAACCTGTTTAACCTCGCGGCGAACGAAAAAAATCTTGCATTGAACTTGCCGGAACTGGACCTCGATAACGAGGAGACCTATATGGGCGATCCGATCAGGCTCGGCCAGGTACTGATCAATCTGGTAGGCAACGCCATCAAGTTCACGGATTCTGGATCAATCGACATCACCTGGTCAGAAGAATCCCTGATCGGCGACAGCTCAAGACTCAGCTTTCGAGTGAAAGACACGGGAATCGGAATCAACCCGGAGGATCTAGAGAGTATTTTCGACACCTTTTCACAGGGCAGCGAAACTCCCTCGGATACAGGAACCGGACTTGGTCTCTCTATCAGCAGAAAACTGGCCGAGACGATGGGCGGAGAGCTGGCTGCCAACAGCAAACCAGGTTTCGGCAGTACCTTCTACTTCTCTGCAATTGTTGAGAGAACCCAGCTCAAAGAACCGGCGAAAACGAACGAGCCAGTGCTCTTCTCTGATACCGCCATGGAACTGCTCCTGGTCGAAGACAATGAAATTAATCAGAAACTGGCGAGACGAATGCTCGAGCAGGTTGGCTTTAAGGTCACCATTGCTGAGCACGGCCAGCAAGCCTTGGACATCCTCGCGGAAAGAATCTTCCCCATCATACTGATGGACATCAGGATGCCGGTCATGGACGGCATCGAGACCATCAAACACATCCGCGCCGACGATCGCCAGAAGGCAACCACCGTCGTTGCCCTGTCAGCGGGTGTGCTCGACAAAGAAGTTAACGAAGCGATGGAAGCCGGGTTTGACCATTACCTGACCAAACCCATCGATTTTGAAGAACTGAACGCCATCCTCGAACAGATTGTTGTGATCGATGAGAAGCAAACATCATATTCTGAAGAGTACATTGTCAGGGGCGTGAACTTCGGCAACGCCATCGACAGTCACGGCGGTGACCTGGAATTCCTGGTGACCCTGACCAACGATTTCATCAGCTTTTATGGCACCGCTGATGAAACGCTCAAATCACATCTGGATAACGCAGAATTGGAGCCAGCGGAAAGGCTGGTCCATAACATTGCCGGCTTATCAGGCACCTTCGGAGCAAATGCACTGATGGAATCGGCGCGTAACGTCGAACGTGAACTTCAGGAAACCGGAGAAGTTTCAGCGGAGAGTTTCGCTGGATTAAAGGACGACCTTGAGAACTTCGTTGCCGCGATTCACGAGTTCCAGGAAAAGCTCGCCGCCTAGGACAGATTAATCAGATCCAGTTTCTGGACCTGGTTCTCTTCGAGCCCTGAGAAATCAAACAGATCCGTATCCGCGAGATGTGAAGGAACAACGTCCGTAATCGCCCTGAAAATCGTCTCTAGTCGACCGGGATGCTGCTTGTCCCAGGCCTGCAACATTTCTTTGATGACCTGTCTCTGAAGGTTGTCCTGAGAGCCACAAAGGTTGCAGGGAATGATCGGCATTTCCGTGAGGTTGGCATACCTTTCGATGTCTTTTTCGCGACAGTACGCCAGCGGACGAATCACCATATTGGTACCATCGTCACTAAGAAGTTTGGCCGGCATGGATTTGAGTTTCCCGCCGTGAAACATGTTGAGAAACAACGTCTCGATCATGTCATCCCGGTGGTGCCCCAGAGCGATCTTGTTGTAACCCTCGTTCCGAGCAAACTTGTACAGAATCCCTCTGCGAAAACGCGAGCACCAACCACAGTAGGTCTTCCCTTCCGGAACCATGTCCGTCACCAGCGAATAGGTGTCTTCCTCAAGGATCTTGTATGGCACACCCAAAGACTCAAAGTAGGCGGGTAGCACGTCTTCAGGGAAACCGGGCTGTTTCTGGTCCAGATTAACCGCGAGTATGTCGAAATTAATCGGTGCGTGATCACGCATGCTCAGTAAAATATCAAGCATGGTCAGCGAATCCTTGCCGCCAGAAATACACACCATGACCCGATCCCCATCCTGGATCATGTTGAAGTCTGCAATAGCTTTTCCGGTTTCCCTTCTCAGCTTCTTGTGCAGTTTGTTTTTTTCCAGCTTCAGGTCTGTCATTTCCCGGTTGCCTGGTTGTCGCTCGTCACGGTGGCCACGCATTCTACACATTTTGCTTCTGCTGGTCTGCCCGACAGCAAACGCAGGCGTCGTGCTGGCTTACCACCATGTCGATACCAACACGCCAGCGATTACCAGCATCAGCCCAGAGCAGTTCGAAAAACATCTGCAGATCCTGGAAGAGGAAGGTTTTACGGTTCTGCCACTGTCCGAGCTAACCAAAACCGCTCTGGCGAAAACCAGTGACGCCAGAATCGCTGCCATTACTTTCGACGATGCGTACATCAGCGTCTACGAGAAGGCGTTGCCACTCCTGAAAAAACGAAACTGGCCTTTTACCGTATTCGTTGCCACAGAACCCGTTGAAGCCAAACGACCGCTCTATATGAACTGGCAGCAGTTGAGAGAACTGACAAAGTTCGGTGGTGATATTGCCAATCACAGCCACAGCCATCTGCACATGATCCGAATGAAGCCAGGTGAAGATAAGCAAGCCTGGCTCTCAAGGCTTCGCGCAGATATCACCAGGGCAGATGAGTTGCTATCCGCCCATGGTTTCGATTCCAATGCCCTGGCGTATCCCTACGGCGAATACAATCTGGAGATCCTTCAACTCATCACTGAGATGGGCATGATCGGATACGGTCAACAAAGTGGCGCCATCGGTCCACTGTCTAACCCGGCGTTACTGCCCAGATTTCCGCTGGGTGGTATCTACGTCGGAGAAGAACCGTTCAGAGACAAAATACGAAGCCTGCCCATGCCTGTCGAATTTCCGCTGATCGAACCGCTGGTCAGCGTGACCAAACCGCCATTGAACCTGCACTTCACCGAGGACACCAACCCTTCCCGCCTGACCTGCTACGGACCCGGCGGGTTGATGCCCATCTCCGAAGTTTCAGATACACATCTCATTGCCACATCACTAGAAGACATCTACGTTGGAAGAACGAAATACAACTGCACCCTGCCGAGTCAACAAAGGGGTCGGTTCCACTGGTTCTCACAGCTATGGATAAGGAAACAGGATGATGGCAGTTGGTACCCCGAACCCTAAGAAGAGGAACATCCAATGATATTTTCAGAATACGAAACCACCCTGCTCTCCTGGGCAGCTCTGATCCTGCTGTTGATCATTCAGTCATTGGTTCAGGACATTGTAGGTATTCGAGCTAAACATGTCCCGGGCGCGCCTGTAGAAGCCAGTCATGACAACCTGCTGTTCCGCGCCAGCAGAACTGTGGCCAACACCAATGAAACCATCGCCATCTACATACTGGCGGTGTTGTACTGCATGATTTCTGGTGCCGACCCGGAATACACGGGTCTACTTTCATGGGGATATGTCGCGAGTCGAACAGCCTACGCGCTTTGCTATTACAGCAATCAGCAGACGATGCGATCCGTGTGTTTCGGACTGTCACTCATCGCCGTACTCGGCCTGTGGATTGTCGGTCTTTTATGCTAGTTCACGCAGAACATTTGCTGGCGGCGTTTCAACAACCCTTCTTGTCGCCAGCAGACCCGCTGCACCGATCAGGACAATACCCACCACAGGGCCCAGCACCCAAAGCTGTGGATTGACGGCATACTCGAGCTCAAAGATTTCAGTTTCGAGCATAAACACGGTGACCTCGGATCCGATCGTCGCAAGAATCCCGGCAAACAGTCCGAGAGCGCAGAATTCGATCAACAGGCTACCCAGCACCAGCCGTCGGCCAGCGCCCAGGGTTCTCAGGATGGCATGCTGTTTCATGCGCTCGTCCATGGATGCTTGAATACTCGCAAGTAGAACCAGTCCACCTGACGCAATGATCAAAACCAACACCAGCTCAATGGCCAGGGTGACCTGATCGATAATGCGTTGCACCTGTTCGATCAAGGCATCGATTTCAATCACCGTCATCGTCGGGTATTCGCGCAGCAGGTCGTTCAGGAACAACTTTTGTTCCTTCGGCAGGAAAAAGCTGGTCATGAACGTCGTGGGGAACTCTTCAAGAGACCCAGGCGCAAATATGATGTAAAAGTTCGGCTGCATGTTATCCCAGGCAACCGTCCTGATATTGGCGATCTGAGTGGGGATTTCTATCCCCTGCACCGTAAAGATCAATTCGTCGCCAACTTCCAGCTGGTTTCTCTCTGCAAGTTCCTGTTCCAGAGAGACGAGTGGTGGACCCTCATAGTTTTCCGGCCACCATTCTCCATCAACAATCAGGTTGTCATCGGGAAGTACGCCCGACCAGGTCAGGTTACGACCGGAACTGGATCTCGGTGCATCATCGCTTTGGTCACCAATTCTCTTGTCTCGCTCTGACGCCAGTTCACCATTTACCGTGGTAATCCGGCCGCGGATCATTGGATAAAGAGGCTGCGAGCCGACACCGTTTTCATCAAACAGCGATCGAATCGGCGCGACGTCTTCTGGCGAGATGTTAATCGCGAAATGGTTGGGCGCGTCTTCAGGGATTTGGGAATGCCACTCGGTGATCAGTGCAGTTCGAACCAGATACAGGATGAGCAACAGCATGATGGCAAGACCAAACACCAGGATCTGTAATGTGTTTTCGTTACCGCGTCTCTGCATGCCTGCCAGCGCGAGTCGCCAGGCGCTGCCAGCCTGCATACCAACCACCCTGCCGCTGCGCAGCATCAGGAAGGCAATGGCAAACAGAATGATGAGTGAAACCACGGCGCCACTGAAGATCATGATCGTGAGATAAAGATCCTGGGAGTACCACCACATCAGAGCGAGCGTACCGAAGACACCAAATCCGTAGGTAAGGCTGTCGGAAATGGTTGGATCACCCAGGTCACGCCTAATCACGCGAACCGGCTCAATGGATCGAAGCTTAAGTAACGGCGGGAGCGCGAAACTCAGCAGGCAAATAAACCCGGTCACCAGACCAAGAAGCACTGGCTTCATCGTCGGCGCGGGTAGCTCGATCGGGATATAGGGCGAGAGAATTTCCGCAACACCGGCCTGCATACCGAAACCAATCAATGCACCCAGCATTGTTGATAGGGTGCCGAGAATGACAAAGATCGCAATAAATATGAGGTCAACGCTTTGTGGCGTCGCACCCAGTGTTTTCATAATGGCCACATGATCATAGTGGCGCAGACTGTAGCGTTGGGCAGCGAGCGCAATCGCAACACCAGCGAGCACCACACCGAGCAGACTGCCTAACAGGAGGAATCGTTCCCCTCGATCCAGGGCTTCACCAATACCTTCAGCCCCTTCTTTGACACCAAAAATTCGCGCTTCCGGCCCAAGCTTAGGCGCCACCCATTCAGAAAATTCTTCGAGCTTGTCCCAATCTCCAGCGAACAGGTAACGGTATGACAGTCGGCTTCCGGGCTGAACCACTTCGGTCGCCGGCACATCCGCCAAGTTCATCAACACCCGAGGACCCGCGTTGCTGAAACCACCGCCACGATCCGGTTCCTTGATCAGGACCTTGGTGACGGGAAAGCTGGCTACGCCAACATCAATCAGTTCGCCTGGCTGCACATCCAGTGAAGGGAACAACCTGGCCTCCATCCAAAGTTCACCGGGTGCCGGACCCTCATCAACTGGCGCCCCACGAACGAAAGGTTCGTCCCCGGCAATCAGACGCCCGCGAAGTGGGTAGTCTCCGTCCACGGCTTTGACCGAAGAGAATTGCGCTCGATCTTCAGAAAACACCATCGATGCGAATCCGAGAGTCTCCGCAGTCTGAAGCCCCAGGGACTCCGCTTTTTCAATAATTTCCGAATCAATGGGCTCACCTGAACGGATCACCCTGTCTGCCGCCAGGAACGTAGCCGACTCAGCGACCAGGGCCTGCTGCAGTCGATCAACGAAAAGTGTCACCGTTGTTACGGTGCCAACAGCAATCACCAGGGATGCAAGCAGCAGCGTCAGTTCCCCGGCGCGCCAGTCACGCCAGAGTAGTTTCAACGCGAGATTAAATACGTTCATCAAACTGCTGAACTGGAGACAACCTGAGGCACAGGATCCGGAACTACAATCTCTCCGGTTGCGATATGAATGGCCCGGTCACAACGATCGGCCAATCGCTGATCGTGCGTCACGAGAACCAGGGTGGTGCCAAATTCTTTGTTCAGTTCAAAAATTAGATCAATGACATGCTGACCTGTTGTGGTATCCAGGTTACCGGTCGGTTCATCAGCAAAGAGGATATCCACTGAAGATGCAAAAGCTCGAGCAATCGCAACACGCTGTTGCTCACCGCCAGAAAGCTGTCTTGGGTAGTGATTGATTCGGTGACCCAGCCCTACTCGCTCCAACAGTTCACGGGCTTTCGCTTCCGCGCCGCTGTCACCACTCAGTTCCGATGGCAGCATGACATTTTCAATCGCCGAAAGACTGGCCAACAACTGGAACGATTGGAAGACAAACCCAACCAGTTCCGAACGAACGTTTGCACGCTCTTCTTCATCGAGGGAAGTAATTTCATGATCACCCAGGAATATCTGCCCGGCAGTCGGGGTATCCAAACCAGCTAGGAGGCTTAGAAGCGTCGTTTTGCCAGATCCCGATGCACCAACAATAGCAACTGACTCTGATTTCTTGATCTCGAGATCAATTCCTTTCAGAATCGTCAGCTGCCCTTCCGAGGTGCTGACAGTTTTTCCAAGGTCTTTCGTTTTAATCATATTCACTACTATATGTTACGTCTGATAACGCTATTTATTACGCTGCTCTGCCATTTACCTGGCACTTTTGCCAGTGAAGGCACCATTCTGGTCTACGGAGACAGCATCAGTGCCGCCTACGGCATGGACCAGGAGCAAGGCTGGGTAAGCCTGCTCTCGGAACGTCTCGATACCGAGCATCCCGGTTACAGTGTCGTTAATGCCAGTGTTTCCGGTGAAACTACCGGAGGCGGGCTGACAAGGTTACCCAAATCCCTTTCTCTTCACCAACCCGACGTTCTCGTGCTCGAGCTGGGCGGAAATGACGGTCTTCGCGGTTACCCGATTGAAAAAATTCGGGGAAACCTCGACGCCATGATCCGGCAATCCAAGGAAGCCGGTACCAAAATTCTGCTGATTGGCATGGTTCTGCCACCCAACTACGGCCGAAGATACATCACTGCTTTCGAAAAAATCTTCACCGACCTGGCTGACTTGCACCAGGTGCCTTTCGTACCCTTCCTGTTAAACGGTGTTGCCACGACCCGAGACCTGGTACAGCGTGACGGCATCCACCCAACGGTAGAAGCGCAACCCATGATCCTCGAGGACGTCTATCCGGTTCTCGAATCGCTGTTGAAGTAACTGCCTAAGCAGCCTGCCCCAGCAGGATCTCCTGATCTCGCCAATCAGGCATGATCTTATCCAGCAACCGGTAAAAGTCGTCATTGTGGGCAAAATGCCTGAGATGACAAAGTTCGTGCGCTATAACGAAGTCAATCTGCGGCAAACCCGCTTTAATCAGGTGGAGATTGAGACAAATATCACCTTTCGATGAACAACTTCCCCACCTTGCCTTCATTTTACGAACCGTCAGCTTTCCTGGATTTATGTTGTCCAAAAATCTTTGGTTGAGCAGATCGATGCGCTCTGAGAAGAGTTTTTCGCACTCTTTTCGATACCAGTTGTGAATGTGCTTCTCGACGACATCCGGTCGACCCGGTTGGGAACAGGACAGATAAATCCTGTCGTCTTCCAGCTCGACTACTGAAATTCGACTTCTCACCACATTCAGTCGATATCGTTGTCCGAGAAAACTGATCTCGCCGCCTGGCACATAAGAATTCCTGGGTGCGGACTTACGACTTGCAAGCTCGTCGCGCGCCCTGACAATCCAATCGAATTTGTCCGCCAGAAAGTGGTGGATCTCGTCCCAGGGGCAGTTCAGTGGGACCCGAAGCTCAGGTGTTTCACCCTTTTCAACGTAAAGCGCCATGGTTTTCCGACGTTTGCGTATGACGCGAACATCGATGGCTTCATCAAAACGAGACAGTTGATAAAGGTAAACCGCTGCTCGCCCAGGCGTTTCAATATAAAGACGTTTGACTTCCGTCCCAGTGATGTAGAGCGGACTGCTCACGCGGGGATGTCGTGCGCCATCATTTATTCGTTGGCGCTGCCACCCAGACAGGGTGGAGAGAGCGGCGCTTCACCATGTTTGTCGCGCCACTCTCCTTCGGTATAGGTGTGAATCGCAAGCGCATGAATATCATTGGCCAGCTCATCTTTAAGAATCTGGTTTACTCGGCGGTGACGGGCAACCAATCGCTCACCGTCAAACAGTTCACTGACAAGTACAACTTTGAAATGGGATTCCGACCCGGGAGGCACATTGTGATTGCCACTTTCATTAATCACTTCGAGGTGCTTGAGATCCAGATGGTTTCCTAGTTTCTCCTCAATACGATTCTGTACCTTCATAACCGCTTTTCTCTATCAACCCTTCTCTGTCAGCGTAAACACGCCATCCCAATCAGTACCCGGGGAGTTATCCATATAGGCCTGGCATCTGGCCACGTAGGTTTCAGAAGGACCATCGCCGGGGAGAATCTCAAGGCACTGTTCGAAGAGTGTTTTTGCACCCGCGAAATCCATGTTGCGATAGGCGGCGAGCCCCTGTGCGAATCGCTCCGCCAGATCACCTAGCTGGCCAGTTGTCTGGTTTTTTCGACCCAGAAGTTCATAGACGGTAACCGGTTCGGTTTTACCAACAACCCGAATGGTATCCAGCTCACGGACATCGATGTCTGACTCACAGCTTCGGTAAGTTGATTCGGAAATCATCATTCTGGAACCATAAGCTTTGTTCGCACCTTCAAGTCGCGACGCAAGGTTCACCGAATCGCCCATGATGGTGTAGTCAAGGCGCTGCACAGAACCCATGTTGCCCACAACCATGGGGCCAGAGTTCAAACCCATGCGGACTTTCAGTTGTGGAATCCCCTCTTCGACCCACTTGTCCCGAAGCTCCACCAGTCGATCGTTCATATCAATACTGGCATAGCAAGCCAGGCGTGCGTGGTCTGCCTGAACCGTTGGCGCTCCCCAGAAGGCGATAATGGCATCACCCTCAAATTTATCGACGGTGCCTTCGAAACCGATAATGATGTTACACATCTCGGTGAGGTATTCGTTCAGGACATGGACCAGTTCAGATGGCGTCAGGTTTTCAGAAATGGTCGAAAAGCTGGCAATGTCTGAGAAGAACGCCGTCATCTCTCGCTCTTCACCACCAAGCTGAACCTTGCTTGGATCTTCCACCAGGTCTTCAACCACCTTGGGCGACAGGTACTGACCGAACATGTCGCGAATCATGGTCTTCTGGCCCATCTCAGCCACATAGAATCGAGCGTTGATCACAATGATCGACAGAATGATCGCAATGATCATGTAATTCATCGAGATCACCAGGCCGCCAATGTAGAGCACAGTCGCAAATAGTATGTAAGCAAAAAGAACACCAAAGCTGATGGTGTTGCGTGGCAGAGGGTTTTGAATCTGCCGGGTACCGAGGAAGACCGCAAGAAGAAGGAACCCAATAATCAACTCGACAATGAGAGATGCTGGGCGCAGCGGGCCACTCTTCAAAATCGTATCGATAGAGTTGGCGATGATCTCAACGCCATAGACGTTACCGACTGGTGTTTCAAACTCATCATGGGCCACTTCAGCGACTTCACCAATCAGTGCAATTTTGCCGTCAACAAGAAAAGACAGTTCCTCGAGTTCTTCTTCGTCATCAACAAACAGCAGATCAGACGCAGAGATACCGATGACTTCATGCAGACGCATGGTGTTGGTACCTGACCCGGGAAGAAGCGGAAAGTCGATGTACATTTCACTGAACTGGTCGAGCACCACTTCTACATCTGGCCCGACGGTCAGAAGGCCCGGTGACAGCTCGGGTTCTTCATCCAGGAACATGGCAACCGCTTCCACCGCAAAAGGCCACTCGCCGTATTCGGCTACCATCTGCTCATGGATCCTAAGCCGGGTGATACTTTCAGAGATGGTGCTTGCAGGGCTGATATTGGAGTAGCCGTGTCGAGTTACTTCCTCAAACCGGTCAATCGCTGTATTGAGCCCCTGGTATTCCCCTTCATCGGAAATCTGCGCCTGGGAAACCATCAGAACATTACCGGCTTCAACCAGTGCATCTTCGAGGGTCGGGTCTTCACCATAAGCGCTTTTGAAATCTAACAGCATGTCGACGCCAATCACCGCGGCGCCCATCTGCTTCAAGCGAACCACGAGCGTCGATAAATCCACCCGGGTCAGCGGATACTTATCGTATTCCTCGTAAAAGGACTCATCGGTATAGATGATGATGACGTCTTCTGCCGGAGCCGTCAGGTACTCGTCCGCGTAGTGGGTACGCAGGATCTGGCGATAGGAAAGTGTTTCATCTTCGAGCAAAGAGAAGGCTTCTCGATACTCAAGGATCATCGCCAGAAGAAAGAAAAATACAACGGCGATCAGGTCATAACGTCTTTGGTTCGCACCCATATGCCGGAAAGAGAAAAAAGAAAGCCCACAAGCATCTTATAAAATACTTGTGGGCTTTTACAGGGGGATAAAAGCTCCGAGCTCAATGGAAGATTAGTAGTCTTCCTCGAGCGACGCGTTATAGAGTCTGGCCTCGCTTTCTCTCAGGTTACTCAGCTTGAGATCCTGATATGACTGGATCAACAAAGGTCGCATATCGTTATCGTCAGGGTTTTCCTGGAAATACTCTCGATAGGCATCCATGGCTGCGACGTAAAGACCCGCTTCTTCCAGAACGTTGGTTTCGAGGAAGATGTCATCACCGATCTGGTCAAGCACATCCATGATTTCTTTTTCTTCATTGGCAGTCAGGACAGTGAACTTACTTTCCTTTTTAGGGATGTACACCGTGCCATCCACATCGAGCACTTCAACCCGGTAGGTGTGCTCACCCGGTGCCATGTCTGCAACACTGAAACGAATCATTTCAGACGTGGACTGAGCCGGTACATCAATTTCCTCAGCACCGTTGATCACAAGCTTGTAGGAGTATTCCGGACACGCATTGCGCCAAACCAGGTCAGAGTGTGTGGGCGACACAGTCACTGCTCGAATCGTACGAACCTTGTTGTCACAAGCTTCCTCACCGGAATTCGCACTTCGACGAACCGTAGTGTAACGCTGCGCCTTAGCAAACTTGTTCATCAGACTCTGAAAAAGGCTGGTCTCTTCCTCTTCAGGTTCAGAAAGACTACCTGCGAGTACAACAATGTTGCCCTCATCAATCTGGATTTCTGAGCTCTTGCCCAGTTCCTGTGATTCACCGGTGGACTGATTGATTAGTTTTCCAGAACCATCTTCACCGGTACGAATGTGATAGCCGGAAAAGAGATATTTCGTGCGTCGAACCGGACTCCATTTGGTTCCGTTTCGACTGTATTCAACTTCGCCTTCGATCTGGACAAGTTTCGCGACTGGCGGTTCTTTGGCCATCACCTGACCACCGATCAGCGAAAGGACTAAACTGACGAGAAGACTCAGGCCCAATTGCTTCATTTTCATAGTTTCCTCCAAATTCAAGCTGCATGCTTCTTGATGCATTATTCCCCAGAGACAGTCTAAACCAGTTGATTTACCGCACTTTGCCACTTATCGGCTATCTGAACGGCTTCATCCCCGGGGGAGTGGAGCTATCGGCCTCACCGACCATTCGGAAGGCACCAACCCATACCAACGGAATTCATTCTATCCGACGAATGACGGGGAAATATGTGTGCTGCGTCACACTTCACCCCTTGATTTGTAACCGATTTGTAAAGAGGACGGCTTAGTCGATGCAGTATTCGAATTGCAGGTCAGCGACCTCAATCAGATCGCCTACCGCCAGCTTTTTCGACTTAAAACCGATGGCCTCGCCGTTGACGACGGGGGTTTTTTCCCGGTCTTTGCCGCCATCGACGTGGATGATGAAGTGACCCTGGGGCCTCTTGGAGACGGCTGCCATTTGCACACCAGCGACACCAATGGATGTCATGGAATCGTCCAGTTTGACGACCTGTCCAGGCTCACCGCCCTGTACGTACTTGAGGTAACCATCAACTTCATTGGTGACGGGTACATTGCGCACCTCGGTGACGTCCCGGTTGAGCGCCTCACTAACCGGTTTTTCCGGCGCCTGTTTGGACGGTGGCTTGTTGTCAGGAATTAACACTCGCAACTGGTGTTCGCCGATGGTGATGAGATCTTCATGTTTGAGCGCATGCTCTTTGATCTGCCGACCTTTGACGTGGACGCCATTCGTGGAACCCAGATCACGAAGAATATAGCCATTACCGACGAATTCGATCTCTGCGTGATTGCCAGAAACGGCTGGATCCTTCACCGAAATATCACATTCCGCCCGACGGCCGATCACCAGCTTATGCTGTTCCATCAGCACCTGTTCGATGGGTTTGTCGTCCCTGATGACGATGATCTTGACTGTCATTCAACTACTCTCATTCAAACCAGTTGGCGATCCTCTCGAACAGGCCGCCGCCCCCTTCATCCGGATAGGGTTTGGCGATCCGTGTGAGGATGACCGATACATTGTCTTTGCCGCCGTTGGCATTGGCCAGATCCACCAGGTAATTGGCCAGCTCCTTCATATTGCCACCGAGCTCAATGAAGGCGCGTTCAATATCTCTGTCTGGAACCATGTCATGCAGACCGTCAGAACACATGAGGTAGATATCGCCTACCTGAGTTTCGTACTCGTGACATTCGACTTCAACAAACGGCGCGACGCCCAGAGCCCTGGTAACGACATTCTTTTTGTCAGAAGTCCTGGCTTCTTCTTTTGTATAGAGACCCTTGTCGATCAGCTCCTGTACAAAGCTGTGGTCTTTCGTAACCTGCTCCAAGGCTCCACCGCGGAACAGATAAACCCGCGAGTCACCGATATGGGCAATTGAAATTTTGTTGTTGTAAAACAGACTGGCCACGATAGTCGTGCCCATGCCTTTACATTGGGGCTGAGTCTGGGACGTATGGAAGACAGCATCATTGGCGTTTTCTACGGCTTTTCTGACCACCTGCGCTTCTATCGGCAGGTCTGAATCCGAGTGCGCCAGCTCTGCAGCGAGCTGTGAGTCGCCGAGTCGATAAGCGGTGAGTTCTTCCATCAGCAGATGGACTGCCATGGAACTGGCAACTTCACCAGCATTGAGACCACCCATGCCGTCTGCCAGAACAGCAATTCCCAGGGTCGGGTTATCGCTGATGTAATCTTCGTTGTGATCGCGGATCTGGCCTTCGTCCGTACGGCCTACGACATCAATTTTTCCCTTGAGGTTAACGCTCATAATGCTTCCGCATCCTCATTGTCCGCACTTTCTACACCCATTCTTTCCATTACCACTTTCAGGTGTGCAGCCAGCTTCTTACCACTCTGGTAGCGCTTCTCCGGCTTCTTGCCGATGGCATTGTGAATCACCTTTCTCAGTGCAGGGTTAATGTCAGGCTTAACCTTCTTAATGTCAATCGCCGGATCGTTCACGATGGAATACATCAGGGTGGCCATAGAATCACCCTTGAAGGGCAACTCACCGCTTACCAGCTGGTAAAGCACCACACCCAATGAGAACAGGTCTGCACGGCCATCCACCTTCTTGCCCATACACTGCTCCGGGGACATGTAGTTGGGCGTGCCAAGCACCGTGCCCGTTCGTGTCTTGCTGGAATCCGTGATCCGAGCGATACCAAAGTCCGTGATCTTACTGGTCTTGTTCTCCGGGTCATACATGATGTTCGATGGCTTGATATCACGATGCACCACCTGCTGACTGTGTGCGTAATCCAAAGCCAATGCACAGTCATGAACAACCTTCAGCGCGTCACCGATGGGCAACAACTCTTCCGGCTTGATGTGGCTATCCAGGTCATAACCCTTAAGCAGCTCCATCGCGATATATGCCAGGTCATGGTCTTCACCGGCGTCGTAAATGGCAACAATGTTGGCGTGATTCAGTCGGCCAGCGGATTCCGCTTCGCGGAAAAAACGTTCTTTCACATCCGCAAGCTCATCGTCACCAAACTCCTGTGACAAGGCCATGGTCTTGATCGCCACTTCCCGGTTGATCTTGGGATCTTTTCCTAAATAGACGATACCCATGGCGCCTTTGCCGAGTTCTTTTTCTACCTGGTAACGACCCAGCATGGGTTTTTCAACAGAGCCATCTTCATTAACAATCGTCGCACCGAGCATGCCTACAGTGCCGCCGCCCATAAGGACAGCATCTTCCATCGACTCACATCTGGTTATACGTTTCTGGATATCTCGGAATTCAGGCTCGGTCTCTGCAATGAACTCGTAGCTGGTCTGCGCCTTGTTGTATTGCCGCTTACGCTCGTAGTCGAGACCCAGGTTGTACACGAGGTTATAGGTGTTCTCTTCCGGTGGGCAGCGACGGAATTTATCGAAGGCCGCATCGAGTTGACCCTGGCCCTGATATGCAAGTCCCAGCATCCGGTTACTTTCTGCCGAGTCGGCGGCACTGACGGCCTGACGCCGCTCCGAAATCACAAACAGACGAATGCTCATGGCGATAACCACAAGAAAGCCTGCCAACATGGCATAGACCATGGAGATGACAGTACCCAGGTAAATGTAGACAGCGGAAATCGCAACCGTGTAGATGACGTAAACCGCCAATACGGCTGCCATCCTGATACCCAGGCTGGCTAAGGCGCCGGTTGCGAGCAGCGCCACCAGGAATGCCAGGGTGCTCAACGATTCCACCAGAGTACTGGCCGGCCTCAGCGGCGCGCCGTTCATTAATGTGTGAATAGTGTCAGCGATAATTTCAACACCATAAACGGAGCCTACCGGGGTATTGAATTTATCGTGCGTGACTTCCCAGGTATCTCCCACCAGGATGATCTTGTCACCGAAAACGTAGCGCCACTCTTCTGTGTCCTCTTCACTGACCTCACCCAGTTCGAGTATCTCCAGGGCGGAGAAGCCTGCTTCTCCTTCAAACAGGTAGTGCGTGCCCGCATCCAGCCTCGGGAAGTCGATGTAGACATCTCCAAATTGATCCAGGGGTGCGCGAAGTTTGTCACCCATGACCAGGGTGTTGTCTTCAAGCCTGGGCTCGACATCCCAGTACATGGCCAGCGCCTGAATGGCAAAAGGCCAACCATCTTTATTGTTTGTGATGTCCTTGTGGATTCGAACCCGGGCAAGATTGTCGACTATCGCACTTGTCGGCGACAGGTTGGTATAGCCGGACCGTGAGGTCGCGTTCAGCACCTCATTGGGGTAAGTCAGACCCGTGAATTTATCGCCCTCAAAATTAGCATAGGACACAAGCAGCACATTGCCCGCGTCAGTCAGCATCTGGGCAGTGGGTTCATCCTCACCGTAGGAACTACGAAAATCCATCAGGAAGTCGAGCGCCACGACTTTCGCGCCAAAGCTGCTTAGCGTTTCTGCGATCTCCCCAAGATCCGTTCGACGGAAGGGAAAGCTCCCATATTCTTCATAGAGCGCTTCATCCAAAGCCACGATCATGATTTCGTCTCGCAGCTTCATCGTCTCGGGATCCCCGAAGACCGTTCGAAAGATATGGCGATAGGAAAGCGTCTGGTCTTCCAGAAGAGAGAAAGTCTCGAATCGTTCGGCGGGAATGGTTATGAGGAACAGAACCAGAGCGACCGCAACATCCCAGCGCTTAAGTGGATTCTTCATAAAGTGAATAGTGCGACATCGGACAATACATGTCCATTCCACCACCCCTGTAAATCTAGTATTCTTAGCTCCTTTTGGGCCTCCACCTCCTTACATGTTAACCGTCATTTCTCCAGCGAAGACGCTCGACTTCGAGACGCCTTCCGCCACCAGCAAAAATTCCAAACCTGCGTTTTCCAAGAAGACCAACGAGCTCATTGGTGTCATGCGCGACAAAACACCAAAAGATCTGTCAAAGCTCATGGGCATCAGCCCAAAACTTGCAGAACTCAACGTCGAGCGTTTTCAGAATTTTCGAACACGCGGCGCGGTTAACGAAGAATACAAACAGGCGGTCCTCGCGTTTAAAGGTGATGTTTACATCGGACTCGATGTGGACTCCTACAATGAACGGGACTTCACCTTCGCGCAGAAGAATCTTCGAATTCTTTCTGGTCTCTACGGCGTACTGAAGCCGTTAGACATGATCCAGCCTTATCGCCTTGAGATGGGCACCAAACTCAAGACCAAGAAAGGTTCAAACCTGTATGAGTTCTGGGGCAACGAGATCGGAAAATCAATCGCATCAGAGCTCGCAGAACACCGCAACAAAACCCTGGTCAACCTGGCTTCCAACGAGTACTTCAAAGCCGTGGCAACGGACAAACTGCCAGGTCGCCTGATCACCCCGGTATTCAAGGACTACAACAACGGCACCTACAAAATCCTCAGTTTCTTTGCGAAGAAAGCCCGCGGTTCCATGGCATCGTTCATCGTGAAAAACCGCATCAGCAAACCTGAAGACCTGAAAGACTTTAACGAAGACGGTTACAGCTACAACGAAACCTACTCATCCGAAAACGAGTGGGTTTTCACGCGCAAAGCCAGCTAACGCGCCTATGCCCCTGGGAATTATCGTCAACCCATTCTCAGGGCGAGATGTCCGGCGCGTCGCCGCACGGGCCAGCACCAGCGATCACCACGAAAAACAACAACAGGTAACCCGCCTGGTTCTTGGCGCCCTATCAATGGGTGTCGACAAGATTTATCTAGGACACGAGCCGTTTCGAATCAACGAGAAGGCAACCGAGAACCTCAACGAGAGTGATCGGATCGAAATTCTGCGTTACACACTGACGCACACAGCAGCAGACACACACACGATGGCAACCATGATGTGGGACGCCGGTTGCCGGGTGTTCATTGTGCTTGGGGGTGATGGCACATCCAGGATTGTTGCGCGTGGTTTTCCAGAAGCGACGATCCTGCCGCTCTCAACTGGCACCAACAATGTGTTTCCCTATCGCCTCGAGGCTTCAGTCGCAGGCATGGCAGCAGGGCTTGTTGCTGCGGACAAAATTTCTAGCGATGCCTGCGTACGTTGCAAGCGCATTCACATTGAAAAAAATGACCAGCAGGAAATTGCGCTGATCGATGCGGTACTGCTGCGCGACGATTTTCTTGGAAACCTTCTACCCTTCGAAGCTGACAAGCTCGCAGACGTTATCCTGACTCGCGCCGAGCCTGCATCGATCGGTATATCCCCGATTGGCGGCTTTATTGAACCAACCGGTCTACATGATGACAACGGCGTCTATGTCAGCTGCGACCGGACAGCCACCAAGAAGCTCGAGGTGCCGATTTCACCCGGGCTGCATCAGCAGGTCGGGATCGCAGATGTGCGGAAGCTTCCCCTCGGACAAGCCGTTTCCGTCGAGGGTCCGGGCGTCCTTGCTTTCGATGGCGACCGAACCATCAAGCTTCTCGAGAACGAGACCGCAGATATTCGAGTTGAACGAGATGGACCGCGAATTATCGAAGCAGAAAAAGTCATGGCATTGGCTGCAAATAAGGGTCTTTTCGAGCAGAACGTCAGCTGAATGCTTACAAGATTTTCGCTGCCAAAGGCCGGTCAATCCGGTATCCTTTGGACCTGCAGACTTAAAGTCCTGTCTACAGGAAAACCAATAAAATAATGAAAACACTACGTATTTTTGCCTCTCTCTTACTGCTTCTGCCCGCTTCATGGTCGATCGCAGAAGACTCACAGGACGCCACCCTATCTGGTGATCCCGATGCTGTTACGAAGACCCTGGTATGGCCAGACGGCACCCGTTATGTGGGCGGCGTCGTTGACGGCAAGCGCTCCGGCAAAGGTACTATTTTCTGGCAGGACGGCACCCGATTCGTCGGCCAGTTTGAAAACGATATGCGTAATGGTCCGGGCACCATGATCCTGCCTGACGGCACCGTCTATACCGGCTTTTTCAAAGACGATGAGCTTGTGGATACTGAATCTACCATCGCTGCCAGCAACGCAGATTCCGTCGCGATGGACGCTGAGGAATCAATGGATGCACTGGGTGATGCTGACCTGCCTATGGAGGCAGATTCTCTGAGCGAACCCGAGCCGACCGAAGTGGCACAGGTCGATGAATACGACGTGATCGAAAACGAGCCCGAGCCTGCTGACGATTATGAAACCGTCGTGGAAGACGTCTCCGTTGAAGACACAGCAATGGACGACACATCTTACGAGGAGGTGGATGATCCCTACTCTACTGATGTCGATGAGGTGACCGAGTCCATTAAAGAAGAGTTGATTGAAACTGTCGACCTCTGGGCAGCAGCCTGGTCCGATCAGAATGTGACTCAGTACCTGGCAAACTATTCAGATGATTTCGCCGTTCCCGGCAGACAAAGCAGACGCACCTGGGAAGCGCTGCGAAGAACTCGCCTGACTCGTCCGCGCTATATCAACTTGGACGTCGAATACCAGCGTTTTGAGCTGGTTGAAACCAATGTCGTCGATGTCTTCTTCCGCCAGACATACAGCAGCAACACCTACAGTGACCTCACTGACAAGGTACTGCGCCTGCGCAAGGAAGATGGCACAGACTGGAAGATCCTCCTCGAGCGATCTCGTTAATGTCAGTCGCACCTGCCGTTCCGGCAGCGACGATCCTCATGCTAAGAGACGGCCCTACCGGGCTGGAAACCTTTATGGTGGTCAGGCATCACCAGATTGATTTTGCTTCTGGTGCACTCGTGTTCCCCGGCGGCAAAGTCGATGACGGCGACTTCAATGTTCGGGACTACTGTGACGGCGTAGACGACGCCGATGACACCATGCTGGCGATGATGGCCGGTGCTATTCGCGAGTCCTTCGAAGAATGCGGTGTTCTTCTAGCCCGGGAAACCGGCAGTGATGAACTGGTGTCCGGTGAAAAGCTGAAAACTCTGGAGCATTACCGCGACCCGCTCAACAACGGCGAGGTTGCGCTCGCGGAGTTTCTCGAAAAGGAAAACCTGAGACTTGCCTGCGACAAACTGCAGCACTTTGCCCACTGGATTACGCCAGAGGGGTTGCCTAAGCGTTTTGACACGCACTTCTACCTAGCCCTGGCACCAGCAGATCACCTGGCGATCCATGATGGCTATGAGTCCGTGGACTCTATCTGGATCTCACCTGAAGATGCCCTCAAGGGCAACGCCGATGGCACCTACACCATCATTTTCCCGACACGCGTCAATGTAGAGATGCTCGGAGAGAGCAGCTCAGTTGAGGAAGCCATGCAGATGGCGGCAGATCGAAAGATCGTTTCTGTGCTGCCGTGGATGGAACAGCGGGAAGATGGTGGTTACGTTTGTATTCCGGAAGACGCGGGGTATGCGACGACTGCGGAGAAGATGCAGGCGCCTGTCTAATCGTCTGATACTTTTTCGCTCGCTTTCTTCGTGTGCCATGTCTCGGCACCACTCAAGCGGTTCGCCGCCCGGCACATCCATGTAGCGCTGACTCTCGGGCTGTCCATGCCCTCCAGTCTGCCGATCCATGGCACTGGAACGCGAGCGTTCTGACCAAGATCGTGGTGGCGGGCGTTTGCGCAGCGTAGTTATCGAGCTTCGGAGGCAGGAGCCGGAGAAGCGAGAGATGTCTGTTCCGAGAGAAGGCAGGGATGCCGTAACGAGGTAAGCGAGCAAAATGCCCGTACCACGATCGACGTTTTAGGGTCGGCTTCCTCCGTGCTTTCGCCACATCAGATTCGTGTTTGGGTAACACGAATCTTCGATATGGCTGTCGCAGTCGGTTAAGGCTTCGCCTTAACCTCCTAAGTCATCCAAGAAGATGTTCTCACGCTCGACACCAAGGTCTTCGAGCATGCCGATCACGGCTGAGTTCATCATGGGTGGCCCACACATGTAGTACTCACAATCTTCCGGCGCCGGATGATCCTTGAGGTACTCATCGTAGAGCACATTGTGAATAAAGCCGGTCAGGCCATCCCAGTCTTCCAGGTTCTGGTCTGACAGCGCGATATGCCAGTCAAAGTTATCGTTCTCTTCGGCAAGCTTGTCGTACTCATCAACATAGAACAGCTCACGCTGGTTACGACCACCGTACCAGAAGGAAATCTTTCGATCGGTCTTGATACGCTTCAGCTGATCGAAGATGTGTGCGCGCATGGGTGCCATGCCAGCACCACCACCGATGAACACCATTTCTGCTTCCGTTTCCTTGGCAAAGAATTCACCGTAAGGACCAAAGATGGTGACCTTGTCTCCTGGCTTCAGGGTAAACAGGTAAGAAGACATCTTTCCGGGCGGGAAGTCTGTTCCCGGAGGCGGTGACGCAATCCGGATGTTGAACTTCATGATGCCCTTCTCTTCCGGATAGTTGGCCATGGAGTAAGCACGGATGGTTGTTTCATCAACCTTGGAGGTGTGATCAAACACACCGAACTTATCCCAGTCGCCGCGATACTCTTCAGCCACATCGATCTGCTTGTAATCGATTTCGTAGGGTGGAATCTCGAACTGGACATAACCACCGGCACGGAAGTCGACTTCTTCGCCTTCAGGCAGTTTCAGCACCAGCTCTTTAATAAAGGTTGCCACATTGTCGTTGGAGATAACTTCACACTCCCAACGCTTAACGCCAAAGAATTCAGCAGGCACTTCGATTTTCATGTCCTGCTTTACGGCTGTTTGGCAGGAAAGACGCCAGCCATCTTTTGCTTCACCCCTGGTGAAGTGACCAGCTTCAGTGGACAGCATGGAGCCGCCGCCTTCCATCACCTTGCAGCGACACTGCGCACAGGTGCCACCGCCACCACAGGCGGAGGACAGGAAGATGCCGGAATCAGCAAGCGTATTCAGCAGCTTGCCACCTGCAGCGCAGGTAATTGTCTTGTCTGGATCACCGTTGATTTCGATGTGCACTTCACCAGTGCTAACAAGAAGCTTGCGTGCATACAGGATGACAAACACGAGCATCATGATGACGCCCGTAAACATGGAGACACCCAGGACTACTTCAATAACATTCATACCTAAACTCTAGTCTCTGCTGTTATAGGGAGATACCGCCAAAGGACATGAAGCCCAATGACATCAAACCTACTGTAATAAACGTAATACCCAGTCCGCGCAGACCATCAGGCACATCGCTGTACTTCATCTTCTCGCGAATACCTGCGAGCACGACAATCGCGATTGCCCAACCAACGCCGGAACCGAAACCGTAAACAACACTCTCACCGAAGTTGTAATCCCGATTCACCATGAAAAGGGAAGCACCTAGGATTGCACAGTTCACTGTAATTAGGGGCAGGAACACGCCGAGTGCGTTGTACAGCACAGGGACATATTTATCGAGGAACATCTCAAGGATCTGCACCAGCGCCGCAATCACACCGATGTATGACAGGAAGCCCAGGAAGCTTAGGTCAACATCCGGCAGACCAGCCCAGGCAAGCGCACCATCAGCCAGCAGATACTGGTAGATCAGGTTATTCACCGGAACCGTGATAGTCAGAACCACAACCACGGCAATACCCAGACCAAGTGATGTCTCGATCTTCTTGGAGATCGCGATGAACGTACACATACCCAGGAAGAACACCAGGGCCATGTTTTCGATAAAGACAGCCCGGACGAAAAGGCTTAGATAATATTCAACCATGACAGCCTTCCCCTAGACCTTAGACAGGGCGGTGTGGCCGCCGATTTCGTAATCAGGTTCTTCCACCTGCTCAGGCTTCCAGGCACGCAATGCCCAAATCAGAAGACCAATAATGAAGAACGCACTCGGTGGCAGCAGCATCAGACCCATGGGTGAGTACCAACCGCCGTTCGTCACGAGCGGTAAAATTTCGATGCCGAAGAGGCTGCCTGAACCGAACAGTTCGCGAAGTGTTGCAACCGCCATCAGGCATGCGCTGTAGCCCAATGAGTTGCCGAGGCCATCAATAAAGCTTAGGCCCGGTGGGTTTTGCATGGCGAACGCTTCTGCACGACCCATCACAATACAGTTCGTGATAATCAAACCGACGAATACACTCAGCTGCTTGCTGATGTCGTAAGCCACCGCACCCAGGATCTGGTCAACCACAATCACGAGAGAGGCGATGATCGTCATCTGCACGATGATTCGAATACTGCTTGGAATCTGATTTCGAATCAGAGAGATAAACACGTTCGACAATGTCAGCACGAAAGTCAGTGCCAGACACATAACCAGAGCAACACTCATCTTCGTTGTCACCGCAAGCGCGGAGCAGATACCCAGTATCTGCAACCCGATCGGGTTGTTATTGAAGATGGGGTTCATCAAGACTTCTTTGGCATTTGCACTCATAACTTTCCCCTTAACCTCTCAGGTCGTCCAGGATGGGACCAAAACCTTCATCACCCATCCAGTAGCTGACCATGTTCTCAACACCTTTGCCGGTCAGTGTGGCGCCAGAAAGACCATCAATCTGGTAATCAAAATTGGCGTTGTCCGGGCTGGCATTTCCCTTGATGACTCGAAGACCAACGTCACCGTCTTTGTAGATGGACTTGCCGGGCCAGAGACCTTTCCAAGCTGGATTGTCTACCTCACCTCCAAGGCCGGCAGTTTCACCGTGCTCGTAAAAGGTAATGCCTGAAACTGTATTCATGTCGCCTTTGATCGCGATAAATCCATAAAGGATCGACCAAAGACCATAGCCGTGCAGCGGTAGCACAACCTTTTCAATGTCACCGGAATCATCTTTCAGGAGATAAATCGTGCTGTAACGGGCACGTCTTGAAATAGACGCGATGTCTTCCTGCGTCGTCAGTACCTTGGAGATTTCCGGATCTTTTGCTGCTTTGCGCTGATCGTAGCTAGCGGGATCAATCCCCAGGTCTGACGCTTCAAGGTCGCTGAGTACTCTTTTTTCCTGAAGGTCCACCAGGCGAATCTCAAACTTCTCGAACTGTTCAGCGATGTTCACCTGCTGTCCTGACGCCTTGTCATAGAGACCCGCGGCTTCGAGGATGTTTCGGTTTCGATCCAGGTCCTTGTTAGCGATACGCTGCGGCTTCAGAAATACCGCGGCGCTGGATACGACGATAGAACAAGCAAAACAAACCGCCAGTGAGACGAGAATGATGTTCTTCATTGAATCTCTGTTTTTAGGCTCCGACACGTGCCAGCCTCCTTTTCACATTGCTGCGAACTACCTGCCAGTCAAACAGTGGCGCAAACAGGTTGGCGAACAGAATCGCCAGCATCATGCCTTCCGGGAATGCCGGGTTAACCACTCGAATAAGCACTACCATCACGCCGATCAGTGCGCCGTACCACCACTTGCCGGTGTCCGTCATGGCCGCTGATACCGGATCAGTTGCCATGTAAACCATACCGAAGGCGAAGCCACCCAGAACCAGGTGCCAATACCAGGGCACTGCAAACATCGGGTTCGTTTCTGAACCGATGGTGTTAAACAACAGCGACGTTGCCACCATGCCCAACATGACACCTGACATGATGCGCCAGGATGCAACTCGCGTAATCAGAAGAATCGATCCGCCGATGAAGATCGCCAAGGTGGACGTCTCACCGATCGAACCCTGAATATTGCCGAGGAAGGCATCCATCCAGGTCAATCCAGTTGCGGCGACACCCTGCACGCCCTCGAGGGCGGCAATACCCAACGGGGTGGCACCACTGAAACCATCTACCGCAGTCCAGACTGAGTCACCGGAGATTTCTGCGGGATATGCAAAGAAGAGGAACGCACGGCCTGTCAGTGCCGGGTTCAGGAAGTTTTTACCGGTACCGCCAAAAATTTCTTTACCGATCACAACACCGAAGCTGATACCCAGGGCAGCCTGCCAAAGGGGAATGGTGGCCGGTACGATCAGCGAGAAAAGAATACTGGTCACGAAGAATCCTTCGTTGACCTCGTGACCGCGAATCACGGCAAAAATGACTTCCCAGATACCGCCGACAATAAACACCGTCATGTAGATCGGCACGTAATGTACCGCGCCGTAAACCAGGCAGTCCCAGACGCTGTTTGCGTCGTAACCAGCAACCAGCTCCAGCAGGAAACCGCGCCAGCCGCCGAGGCCTTCAACACCCATGTTGTCCATGGCGATGTTGGCCTGTAGGCCGCAGTAGTACATACCTGCAACCATTGGGAAGAAAGCGCACCACCATACAGTCGTCATCACGCGCTTCATGTCTACTGCGTCACGAACATGTGAGCCAGTCTTGGTCACATGTCCGGGTGAGTACAGGATGGTGTCGACCATCTCGTACAGGGCATAGAACTTTTCGTATTTACCGCCTTTCTCGAAATGCGGTTCCAGTCCGTCTAGTGTTTCACGCAAAGCCATGCATTAACTCTCTACTTCAATCCGCGTCAGCATTTCGCGGAGATAAGGTCCATATTCATATTTGCCAGGGCATGCAAAGGTGCACAGAGCAACGTCTTCTTCATCCAGCTCCAGGGCACCCAATTCGATGCTGGCATCGAAATCACTGACGACCAGTGCCTTGAGCAGCGGAACCGGGAGGATATCCAGCGGCATCACGCGCTCGTAGGTGCCGATGGGAATAATGGAACGCTCGGAGCCTTCCGTCGACGTGGACATCCTGAACAAACCGCCTTTCCAGACGCCTAAGTACAGCCTGGTCAGGGAAAACTTATTCATACCGGGTGCGACAAACTCCAGGAGTTCGCGCTCGGTGCCTTCATGCAGTGCTGACACCTGGTTGTGGAAACGGCCAAGGTAGCCAGTGCCTTCAGACGCGCGTCGCCCATCAACAATGGAGCCACTGATAACGCGATTGTTGCCCTCGTTCAGCTGTCCATTGGTCAGCTCGTCGGTGCTTGCACCAAGACGCGTTCGAATAACGCGGGGCTCTTTTACTTCCGGGCCAGAAAGCGCGACGACCCGGTCAAAAAACAGGTTGCCAGTCAGGAACAGCTGACCAATGGCAATCACGTCCTGGTAACCGGCGTACCAGACGTTGCGGTTAGTATGAACGGGATGCAGGAAGTGGATATGAGTACCGACGTTGCCTGCAGGGTGCGGTCCGGAAAACGACTCGTTCACCACCTGCGGGTTGTCGGATTGCGGCAGCTCACTGCCAGCATTAGAGCAAACGAACACTTTGCCTTCTGTCAGTCGCGACAGCACATCGATACCGGCCAGGTAAGCTTCCGCCTGTTCATTAATAAAGAGTGCTGGATCAGGACAATGTGGTCGTGTGTCCGCAGCGGTAATAAAGAAAGCCGAAGGTGCAGCAGCAGAAGGTGCGGGTACTTTGCTGTAGGGTCTCGTTCGAATCGCTGTCCATTGACCGCTCGCTACGAGGTTTTCAACGACCTTGTCGCGATCGAGACCGCGAAGTTCGGAAGCGTTGTAGCTGGCGAAAGTTTCTTGTTCTCCGCCGTCCAGTTCAATCACCAGGGATTCAAAAACCCGCTTCTCGCCACGATTGATCACTTTGACAGTGCCCGAAGCCGGCGCCGTATAGCGAACGCCGTCGGTTTTCTTGTCGGTGAACACGAGTTGGCCTGCTTTGACCTTGTCGCCTTCCCGAACTTCCATGGTGGGTTTTAGTCCGGGGTAGTCGTAACCGACCAAGGCAACCTGCCTGACCTCGGGGCCATCTTCGATACTCTGTTTCGGACTCCCAATAATGGGCAAATCGAGTCCGCGTTTGGTCTTAATCATGCCTTCCTGACAACGGTATTAATAAAATTTGGAGGGAGAATCAGGGAGCGATTTAAGCCTAAAAAGACCCCCCGAAAAGCCGCGCATATTATAGATATCTCGACTTCAATATGCCATAGCAACAGCGTGCCGCAGCGACGAAAAACTGCGGCTTTTCAGCTGTTTAGAGAAATTTAGGCGCTCGATACCTTGGGCAGTTCTGCGCGGGATGGTTCACCGGTCACAGGCTGGGGTGGCACAACCGGGTACTTAATGCCGGCCATCTTCTGTCCAACCCGAATCACCTGGCAGGAGTAGCCAAATTCATTGTCGTACCAGACGTACAGGATGACCTGGGAGCCATTCACAATGGTTGCATGGGAATCGATGATCCCCGCGTGGCGATTGCCAATGAAATCGGTCGATACCACTTCGCTGGACACCGTGTATTCAATCTGTCGATTCATGGCGCTGTTCAAGGACACGTCACGCAGGTATTCGTTCACTTCCTCAACGGTTGTGTCGCGATCCAGCGTCAAGTTGAGAATTGCCATGGAAACATTCGGCACGGGCACGCGGATGGAGTTTCCGGTCAGCTTGCCATCCAGTTCCGGCAGCAGTTTGCCAATGGACTTGGTGGCGTTGGTTTCGGTCAGAACCATATTGAGTGGCGCACTTCGACCACGACGCTCTTTACTGTGCGTGTTGTCATGCAGGTTCTGGTCGTCGGTGTACGCGTGAACGGTTTCCATATGACCGCGGACAATACCGAACTCATCATTCATGCATTTCAGCACTGGCACGATAGCATTCGTGGTACAGGAAGCTGCGGCAACAATCTGATCGTCGTCGTTCAGGATGTCGGAGTTCGCACCAGATACGATGTTTTTCACATCACCTTTTCCGGAAGTCGTCAGCAGCACCTTGTCCGCACCTTTAGACTTCAAATGCTGCTCCAAACCTTCACGATCACGCCATGCGCCACTGGAATCAATGATAAGCGCGTTGTTGATGCCGTATTCGGTGTAGTCAATCGATGCAGGGTCGCTCGCATAAATAAATCGGATCACATTGCCGTTGCAGATAAGACAGTGGTTTTCTTCATCCACACGGATGGTGCCTTTAAAGGAACCATGAATAGAATCTCGACGCAGCAGGCTGGCCCGCTTGTTCAGGTCATCAACGGGGTCTTTCGGTGGGCGAAGCACAACGGCTCGTTGCACCAGATTTTGACCACCACCGGCTTTCTCTACCAGCAGCCTGGTAAGCAGACGGCCAATTCGGCCAAAGCCATAAACAACAACATCCCGGGATTCATGGGTCACGGTGTCGTGTCGGCCTAGAATTTCTCGACACTCACGTTCTACATACGCTTTGATCGCAAGCCCTTCATCATCCGCCATATAGTTGGAAGCGAGTTTGCCGATATCAATATGGGCAGGCCCCAGGTCCAGCTCGCAGAGTTCCTGCAGCATCGGATGTGTTTCGAACTCAGACATTTCGTTGTTTTCGATCTGCCGAACAAAGCGGTGCGCTTTCATGAGTTCGATCACGGACTGGTTATACAGTGGCACACCATGGATATAGAGCACGACATTTCGGCGATACAGTGAGCCGATCATCGGGATCATTGCTTCAGCGAGCGCTTCCCGCTCTTTGAAATCCGCGAAGGCGTTGTCTAGTCCGGGTTTAGCCACAGTTTTTTCCTCCAGATAGGGCGAAAAATTGTCAAAATCTTTATTAAAAATCGAGGTTTACAGGGGCATGCCTGTAATTGCGCGAATTATCACTATCTGCACCCCGTTACGCAACGAGAAGTGTGTCAAAAATCTAACTTATTGTGCCCTTTGGTCGATTAAAACGAGGAACCCCTGATCCTGGTCAATCTGAAACTCGAATCGGCGAAGAAAATCCATGCCCAGGAGACCTCCGGCCCGCCCTTCCAGTTCCAGCGCGCCAACCATCATCGGGTAAACCGACACACCCTCAAGGGCCAGCGAGGAAATCTCCACCACCGGAGCGCGCACCAGACCGCCCGCCGTGTTAAACCCGGTTCGCGGACCATCCAACGTATAGCCAAGGCGCAGCAGAAGGTCAGGGCTCACGATTGTCATGGACGCACCGGTATCCAGCAGCAATCTGGTGGTGGTTTCACTATCGATCTCTGCATCCACCAGGAATTGGTCTCCGACTCTAATCAGCGGGATGTTGGCAAGCGGCTGGGGTTCCAAGGGTGCATTGATTTGACGTATCAGCTCTCGCGCCCTGCCGCCAAGCTGGTGATGATTCTCGATCTGAGCAAGCACCGGTAACGCCAGTTCACTGTTTTGCATTTCGATCCGGTGCTCTGCCAGAAGAATGTAGTACTCCGCCTGCTCTGGCATCGAAAGTGTCAGGCTTTCATACAGTCTATCGATTTCATCCAGCAATCCGAGCTGCTGGAGTTCCCCAACTCGACCATTCACTGCTTCTCTTAACAGGTAAACAACCGCCTCCTGTTCAGCCGAACTGGCAGCTGCAATATCCGCTTCCAGAAGCACGTCAACAGAAGCGCGATAGTCGCCTTGCTGAATCAGGGTTTCTGCGACGACGATGAGGCCTTCAAACTCTGACAACTCTCGACCGACAGGCGGTGGCGTCTCCCGAACCATCTCTTTGAGAACCGGCTCGACACTGGCAATAGGCTCCGATCTGCCCCACTGGTAATAGCCAGCGGTCAGACCTACAGCAAAAGCGATCAGAACCAGGGAAAAAACTTTCATAACCGGATGTTAGCGCCATCCGGCGGGTCGTCAATTGCAGGGAATTCGAGTAATCTTCACCCCCCTCGAACAACCCCCTTTTTGAGTAACTTTGATCAGTCCATCTCTACCCGTGAAAGCGGCAGATCGAAGGCGCTGGGCTAATCTGCCCGACGCCGCTGCGACCCATGCCATTGCTAAAGCGATGACTGATTTCAATGGTGTCGCACTGGTCATCGCCGCCGACACCCTGGGCGCCGAACAGCTACACCAGGAGTTGCAGTTTTTCCTGGGGGAACAGCAGGAGATTCTGCACCTGCCGGATTGGGAAACACTGATCTATGACAGCTTCTCTCCTCACCAGGACATCATCTCTGAGCGACTGACGGTTCTGAATCGGCTGGCGACACTTGAGAAAGGTATCGTCGTAATTCCGGCGACCACCCTCGTCCAGAGAGTTGCGCCAACCAGTTTTATTGTCGGCAGCAGCCTCATGCTGAAGACCGGACAGAAGTTCGACATCGCGAAAATGCGACGGCAGCTACAGGGCGCTGCCTACCGCAGCGTCGAAACGGTTTACGATCACGGCGAGTACGCGGTGCGCGGCGCCATCATGGATATCTTTCCCATGGGCTCGGACTACCCGCTACGGATTGATTTGTTTGACGACGAAATTGATTCGCTTCGAACCTTCGACCCTGAAACCCAGCGATCTCTGGAGCAGATCTCGGAAATCTCTCTGTTACCAGCGCGGGAATTTCCGTTAACCGAAACGGCGATCAACGATTTCCAGAACCACTGGTTCCAAAAGTTTCCAGGTGACGCGAGGGAATGCCCAGTCTATCGCGACATCTCCCAGGGTATTTCCCCTGCTGGTATCGAGTACTACCTGCCACTTTTCTTTGAAGAGCTATCGACCCTGTTCGATTACCTGCCGGAAGAAACGCTCGTTTTCTGTCACGACATTGAGACTCGTTTAGAAGAACACTGGCAGGAAGCAGAGGACCGATACGAGAACCTGCGCTACGACATCCAGAAACCAATCCTGCCGCCCCAGGACATCATCCTGAAACCGGATGAGCTGTTTGCCCTTCTGAAGAAACATCCGCGAATCGATATTTTCGAGGAACCTATCGACGAGGCGGATGAAGCGAAAGGGTCAATCAATTTCGACTATGAAGATCTACCTGACGTCACTATCAAGGAAAAGAACCAGAATCCTCTGGTGGATCTGCAGAAGTTCAGCGAAGAATCCTCAACACGCCTACTGATCGTTGCTGAATCCAACGGAAGGCGCGAAGTCGTTGATGAACTGCTGGCACGTCATGGTTTACAAACCCGGGTGGTGGATGACTGGCAGACCTTCGCTGCTGAGGATCTCGATCTCGCCATTACCGTAGCACCTCTTGAGCGCAGTCTCGCGACACCCGAGATTGCCATGATCACGGAACAGCAGCTGTTCGGTGAACGGGTCCTGCAGAAACGCCGGCGTGACCGCGAACGAGAGAACTTCGCTGAGCTTGCGATCAAGAGTCTGACCGAGCTCAGCATCGGTGCACCGGTGGTGCACATCGATCACGGTGTTGGCCGATACCAGGGGCTGCAAACCCTCGAGGTGGATGGCCAGAAGACCGAGTTCCTGACCCTCGTCTACCAGGAGGAAGCGAAGCTCTACGTACCCGTATCTTCTTTGCATCTCATTTCCCGCTACACAGGCGCGGAGGAAGGTCTTGCACCCCTACACCGGCTTGGCGGCGAAACCTGGCAGAAAGCAAAGCGCAAAGCTGCTGAACAGGTTCACGATGTCGCGGCAGAGCTGCTCAACATCTACGCACGGCGCGAAGCAAAGAAAGGTTACAGTTATCCGCAGCCAGACAGCAGCTACCACCAGTTTGCCCGTGCTTTCCCGTTTGAAGAGACACCGGACCAGGAAGTTGCGATCGAAAGTGTGATCTCAGACATGGTGTCTGACCAGCCGATGGACAGGCTCATCTGTGGTGACGTTGGCTTTGGTAAAACTGAGGTTGCCATGCGTGCGGCCTTCATTGCGGTTCAATCAGGCAAACAGGTCGCCATCCTGGTGCCAACCACCCTGCTCGCCCAGCAGCACACAGAAACCTTCAAAGACCGCTTCGCTGACTGGCCTGTGAACATCGAATCCATTTCCCGATTCAAAACCAAGAAAGAACAGAAAGCCGTCACCGATCGAATGAAGATCGGCCAGGTCGACATCGTGATCGGCACCCATGCGCTTATACAGGAAGGTCTGGATTTCAAAAACCTTGGTCTGCTGATTATTGATGAAGAACACCGGTTTGGTGTTCGCCAGAAAGAAAAGCTCAAGTCCCTGCGAGCAGAAGTCGACATCCTGACCCTGACCGCGACGCCAATCCCACGAACCCTGAATATGGCGATGTCCGGCATGCGCGATCTGTCGATCATCGCGACACCACCCGCCAAGCGCCTCTCTATCAAGACATTCGTCAGGCAGCGCAACGACGGCCTCATCAAAGAAGCGGTTCAGCGGGAACTGATGCGCGGCGGCCAGGTGTATTACCTGCATAACGAAGTCAGGACCATCGAGAACACCGCAGACAAACTA
Organism: Pseudomonadales bacterium; assembly: GCA_965267195.1. Classification (GTDB taxonomy): domain Bacteria; phylum Pseudomonadota; class Gammaproteobacteria; order Pseudomonadales; family Azotimanducaceae; genus UBA9659. Next base: position 4,123,863 of record OZ253942.1, on the reverse strand, counting down.
CAACAACTGGTTCCACAGGCCACCATCGCCATTGGTCATGGTCAGATGCGCGAACGCGAGCTGGAACAGGTGATGTCCGACTTCTACCACAAGCGAGCTAATGTCCTGGTTTGCACGACCATCATTGAAACCGGCATCGACATTCCAAACGCCAACACCATCATCATGGACCGTGCAGACAAGTTTGGGCTGGCGCAGATTCATCAGCTGCGCGGTCGAGTCGGCCGATCACACCACCAGGCTTATGCCTATTTGCTGACGCCCCATCGCCAGGCGATGACATCAGATGCCGTAAAACGTCTGGACGCAATTTCAGATGCTGAAGATCTGGGCGCCGGATTTATCCTGGCAACGCACGACCTGGAGATTCGCGGCGCCGGGGAACTGCTCGGTGATGAACAGACGGGCAATCTGCAGACCATCGGCTACTCGCTCTATATGGAGATGCTGGACCGCGCGGTGAAAGCCATTCAGGACGGCAAGACACCTAACCTCGATAGACCGCTGAAAGAAGGCACCGAGGTTAACCTGCACCTGCCCGCGCTTATTCCGGATGACTACCTGCCGGATGTTCATATGCGCCTCGTACTTTACAAACGAATCTCTAACGCAGAGTCTGAAGAACAGCTAAGAGAACTTCAGGTCGAAATGATTGACCGCTTTGGGCTTCTGCCTGAAGCGGTGAAAAACCTGTTCAGGATCACTGCCTTGAAACTACGAGCAGAAGATCTGGGCATTAAGAAGCTCGATGCGGGTGAACGTGGTGGTCGAATCGAGTTCGATCAGGAAACCACGGTAGATGCCGGGTCTATCGTAGAACTGGTGCAATCAGAACCACATCGTTACCGACTACCGACAGCGAATCAGCTGTCTTTCGATGATAAGATGGAAAAGGTAGAAGCGAGATTCTCAAAAGTTGAGCGATTGCTTGAACGCCTTGAGAAGAAGCGTGTTTCCATGGAGAACGCAGTTGCAGGTTAAGTTACCAGCCCTGCTGGTTTTGTTTTGCAGTATCACTGGATGGATCCAAACCGCACAGGCGGAAACCGGATTCGACGGCTGGTACCAGGTGGACGTCATTCTGTTTACTCCGCGCAATACCAGTCTCGATGAAGAAAGCTGGCCCACACGAACCCCTGAGTATCCTGCAGACATTCTTTCCGTCTATCCGGGCGAACCTTTTAATCTCTCCCAGCTGGAGCAGGCGCTCGATACCAACACTGAGCTGCCAGCGGCAGAAGAGATGCCTTCACTCAGCGACAATGAGTTCGCTTTTGAGAACCTAAGCAGCAGAAATCGCAATCGACGTGTGGTTGAAGCCATCACAGGCACTGGTGAGGAAGAAACGCAGCCCGACACTGAACCAGCGTTAGGCACCAAGTCAGAAAGTGGCGATGAAACAGCTACCGAAGCGGCGGAGACAGTTGCGGATGAAGACTACATCCGGGACCTGGTCCGAAACGCACCAACCAACACTCACGGTCAACTTGCTTTTTCTTCGGCCAACGATTCGTCCCTGGAGGCCATCCGACGCAGCTTGTCTCGGTCATCACGATTTGATGTTGTCGATCACCAGTCATGGATTCAGCCAATCAACTCGGAACCCACACCGGTCATGGTTCAGGCGGGTCAACGTTACGATGATCGCTTTGAAATAGAAGGCACCCTTTCCCTCAGCCGATCACGATTCCTACACGTGCAAACAGACCTTTGGTACACCATCTTTGAACCGAGGGGTGGCACGCGAAACCCTTACGTTCAGGGTTTTGAATCGAGCCTGACTGACGAACAGCTTGCCGGCTATCAGGAGCTGGTTGATGTGGAGCGCGAACGTGGCCAGTACTTTGCTGCCAGATCTCATGTCATGAGCCAGTCACGTCGACTGCGCAGCGATGAATTACATTACATCGACCACCCGCTGTTCGGGGTGATCGTGAGAATCAATCGGTATCGACCGGAAGTCAGTTCGACAGGGGACTAACTTTTCTTGGCTTTCGCCTTGGCTTTGGTCTTGGGCTTAGCCGCCTCAGCTTTTTCTTCCGCCTGATCTTCCGATGGCTGAACGCCAGAGCGCTGGGCAATTCTGTCTACCATGCGACCCATATTGCCGAGTGACATCAGATGACAGTAAACCCATGAAAGCTCCCCGGAGCGGAACAGTTGCAAGGCACGATCGTCTGCCATCTGCAGCAGCTTTCGCTCATCCACAGCGAGCAACCCAGACAAACCAAACTGCTGGCCATCCACCATATCCACCTTGGCATTAAGCTCCATGAGCAGATCATTTTCCTTGAGACGCTGAACAAAGGCTTCAGTGCGTTGGTACTGCTTCTGGTACTCCTCCAGGAAGTCCATTGCCTGCTTCAGAATTGGTGTCGTTTCTTCGCCATCAAACAGTGGCTCACCTTCCGTGTCGTTAAAGCCTTCATAGGCTTCATCGATACAAACGACCCGCTGACCGTCCTGGCCGGTTTCAGCCAGAACAAAAGGATATCGACGCACAAAAGCTGGAACATAACGCGCGTCCCAGTTGCCTTCGTCATCGACGTAGAGGTTTTCTTCATTGCGTAGACCAAGCAAAGCAACAGGAACAACACTGCCACCTGCCTGAGCGAACACAATCGGGTATTCCTTGGCAGCTTCACTGAACTCCACTCCGGCAAGAATGACCGAGTTGGTACCCGAGGCAAAACTAAAGGTCCGCCCTGCCGGGTTGATCTTTTTGTCTGCGTGATCCGTCTTATTCAGAGGAACGGGTTTTTGATAGAACAGGAGGTTAGCCATGGTTTTTCCACTTCTTGTTTAGCTGGAGCGGAGTCTACCTTATCGCAGTTAGCCCCGCACAGTCACCCGACAGGCGTTCCACCGGGTTAACTAAGAGGGTTATACAGCCTCTGGTTCCGCGCCATCTGCCAGGTGGACAGTCTGGGTTGGGAAGGCGAACTCGGCACCATGCCCTTCAACAATGTTCACAATATCAAGCAGCACGGACTCCTTAATCTTGTGGTACTCCACCCAGTTGGTGGTCTTGGTGAAGGCATAAACAAAAAATTCCAGCGCCGATGACTCAAAGGAATTGAAGTTAACGATCAGCGTCCGGTTGGTATCGATCTCAGGGTGTTCTGCCAGCATGGTTCGAACATCATCAACAATCACTTTGACCTTCGCTGCATCGTCATAACGAACCCCGATCTTCTCGTAGATTCGCCGGTTTCGCATACGCGACGGGTTCTCAAGTGAAATGGTCGCAAATACAGAGTTGGGGACATAAAGCGGACGTTGGTCAAAGGTTCGGATGATCGTGAGACGCCAACCGATATTTTCCACCGTACCCTCAATGTTTCGATCAGGGCTCCGAATCCAGTCGCCAACCGCAAAGGGTCTGTCGAGATAAATCATCAGGCCACCAAAAAAGTTGGCAAGAAGATCCTTGGCCGCAAAACCCACAGCAATACCGCCAATACCACCAAAGGCGAGGACACCGGAGACACTGACCCCCAGGGTTTGCAAAATAGACAAAGCACCGGTGATAAAGACTGAAATGCGCAGCAACTTGCCCACCGCATTAGCAGTCGTGATATCTGCGCCATTCTGAATAAACGCTTTCTCAGCCTCGGTAATGAATCTCGCGAGGAAGAAAACCAACAAGCCGACAACCGCAATAAATCGTGTCGGGCCAATCAATTGATCTAGTGCAGAATCTGTACCTCTGGCAATAATCTCAGCAGCCCAGCTGATCCCCAGCACCCAGATTAACCAGGCCGCAGGTTTACGTGCCGCAATAACGAGCGCGTCATCCCAGAGGTTCTGCGTTTTCTGCGCCTGCTTCTCAATATGGATGAGCGCTTTTCGTGCAATGTAGTTCAGCAGCAAGGTGGCAAAGACAACCAGGAACACCCAGATCACGTCCGGGCGTGTTAGCAACCTTTGCAGTTCTGTTAGCGACTCTTCCATAAAACCAAATCCACTAGAAGTAACGTATGAATTCTAACTTGATAAAGTCCTCTTCCTGAAACAATCCCAACTCGGATTCCGGGTCAGCGAACGCATTCAGCACAGAAGGAAAATCACCCATGGGGGTGTCGCCGCCGTTAAAGAAGGAGGCTTCAAGAATCATCTTCCACTTTTCACCGAGCCTGCTGGAAGCTTCCAGGGTCATGAGATATTCATCGGAATCCACGTCGTAGAGCCAGACCAACAGCGCAGTCGTATCGGCAGGGTTATTGACGGTATAGCGAAAGCCGAGGGCGACGTCGTCTTCCCCGATCACCGGCGCGTCTTCACCACGATCATCGAACAGATATTCCGCGACCACGCCCAGGTCACCACGGCTGCCAAAGACACCAACAAACGTTTTTTCGAAACCAAACGTGACCGCAGAGAAACGGTCTCCCTGACCGCTGCGTGAAATCGCTTCCAGCTTCCAGGCCCAGTCGCCAATGAAATACTGGGCATCAAGACCGGTTTGATCTATCACGTCATAAACAGGAATCAGGACAACATCGTTTGGGATGCCAAACTCATCGACTCTGAGGTCCACCTGGAATCTTGGTTCCCTGGAGGTACCGGAAAAGTGAGACAACCCAACTTCAAGGTCACCAAAGTAATTGGTCCAGCGAACTGCCGCGTCAGTGCGATATTGCTCAGCGGATGATTCGTAAATGGGATTGTCGACGTCCACCGGGAAAGGCAATCGCGGTCGGCCGTCTTCACCGGGAAAGGTACGTTCGCGAAATCCCGGTAAGACAAAGAAATCAATCACACCCCAATCCCGCGTCAGGGACAGGTTGATCATGGGTTGGCCAAGCTTTTCCTCGCCGTCCTGATTCTCGACATAGTCGGTCTGGTTGACGATATCGACCAGATGCTGGGACTCAGTCACGCCCCAAAAGACCTTTCTGATACCGGTTCGCAACTCCCAGTCGTCAGCCACGTGCACCCAGGTCAGTTCGCGGATATCAAAGTGTGTTCGCTCGTCATCCTGCTGATCCCAACGAAAGAATGGCACGAAGGCAAAAATATCGTTGCCGCCATTCCAGGTCTTGTAGTACTCCGTTTGAAAGCTGACAGAAGGATGGAACTCTTCCAGGTCGTTCAGACCGGGATCATTGAACACCCTGAATTCAGAGGCAATGTCAGTGCGCCAGCGGCCGGGGTCACTGCTTGAGGCGCGCTTATCTTTCCCTGGGATCGGGAAAGGCGTGGACTTTTTTTTTAGCGTTGCCGGGTTGTAGTCACCTTCATACTGAGGCACCGGCGTAGACACACGTGGCGCCGGTGTCGTTGGCACTCTCAAACCGCGAAGTTCTGGCGTAATGTCCTGGCTCTCTTGTACCGCCGGAACAGAAGGTGCTGCCGCAATTTCTGATCGGAGCACCCAGGCACCGTCGACACCCTGGGTCGATAAGAGGGTTGTGACACTGCTTTCCTCCAGCGCAGACACCGGACCAACCAACACTCGCTGGTATGTCTCCCCGGATATCTCTGAGGGCTGAATCGTGACTGGATAGCCAATATTCAGTTGATCAACCAGTGCCTGAGCTCTATCAATCTCCTTGAAGCTACCTGCTACGACATAGTTTTCAGTGAGATCGAATACCGGCTCATCGGCTATCTCAACATCAATGTCGACGTCGATGAACTCAATATCGTCAAAACTGATCTCCGCAAAAACGGTTTCCATAAACGGCAAGTCTTCCGGAAGACGAAGCGTCCAGGGTTCAGAGATACCCGCTTCACCCAATCGTTGCAGCTGCCGACTGCGGGCGGCCTCGTCTTCCAGCACACCTGTGAGCAGACGGTACTGTAATCGCTCTTCTACCTGAGCCTCGAAAAGCAGGATTTCAAAGCCGGTGTCGCCAGCCAGCCGTGCCCCTTCGCTTCTGGCTGCTTCCTGCTCAACAAAACTGCCGAGCACCCAGAAGGAATGATCAGCACTCACCGGCCCTGCATAAAGCAGCACCAGAAAGACAGTTGTCAGGAATCGATGCTGCATGTGCTAACGAGTTCTCTGAAGCGCGTTTTTATTGAAGTCTCGATCAACAAGCCCCGTCTGGAATGAATATTCCTTCCAAAGCAGTTCGGTACTCTTATTGTTCACGTGATTCACCATGTTCATGGAATCAGCACGCCAGAATTTGTCGAGGTATTGCTGGTAGTTGCTGAACGTCAGAGTCTTCAGCAATTTGTCTTTGCGATCGTAATAGTCAACTTTTTGAATGCGGTAGTGCTCTTTATCGATCCAGGTCATCTGACGGGTATAACCGGAATATTTGTCGGTGGGATAGCGCTCCATGACATAACAATCCAGACCGTTCACAGTTTCGTCACGCAGATACTTGTAAGTGTATTTCTCCACTTCCTGGGAACTCAGGTCCTCGAAGGCAAACTCGCTGCCCACAAAAGGTCCAGACTTGTTTTTGGACGCGATGCGCTTCACCCGCTTCAGCGCAGGCAGGTAAAGCCATTGATCATCATCTTCAACTTTATGCGAGAAGGTCAGCAGACCAGTACCCTGAACATCCCTCGGCGTATCGAACACCATGATGCTCTTGTCACCATCCGCAGGGACTTCAAGAGACTTAAGACGCATTTCACGATGATTTTCTTCACCCCTGGCGTTACGCAGGATCATGCTCATGGTCACCTGCATATCTACCCAGCCCTGGTCTCTGCGATCCGCTTCGACAGCAATCGCCAGCCCTTTTTCTTCCGGCGTTTCTGCGACCAAACCAGAAGGCAACAAAATCAACAAACCCAAGAGCAACTTCTTCAACATGTTCTGTCCTGTACTGAAAACCGATCATTTCTGCGATGGGCTCGCAGTATAGCGCGCTCCAGGGGGAAGCGCTCAACGTGCCAGGTGTTGAAAAAAGACCAAGAAAATAGATTGTTATTCAGAAATCCCTGTATATAATCCCAGTAACTGTATAAAAAGACAGGTGTTTAGAGGCCAACTGATATGAACAAGCTGACACCCCGACAAAGTGAAGTACTGGACTTCATCAAGAGTTATATCGACGAAACAGGGTATCCACCCACTCGTGCGGATATAGCCAACGAACTGGGCTTTAAAAGCGCCAACGCTGCGGAAGAACACCTGAAGGCTCTGGCGCGCAAAGGTGCCATTGAGATGATCCCGGGTACCTCGCGAGGCATCAAGTTGCCGGAAAACGAAGGTATTCCCATTGTTGGTCGTGTGGCTGCCGGTAATCCGATCCTCGCGGAAGAGCATATCGAAGACTACTGTGAACTGCCCTCCACCTTCTTCAGCCCCAATGCTGACTACCTGTTGCAGGTGCGCGGAGACTCCATGATTGAGTGCGGCATTCTCGATGGCGACCTGCTTGCAGTGCATCGAACACAGAATGTGAACAACGGCGATATCGTGGTGGCGCGCATCGAAGATGAAGTGACCGTGAAGCGCCTGAAGCGTTCACGCAGCAAATACCAGGTTACCCTGCTCCCTGAGAACAAGGACTACTCACCGATTGAGGTGGATCTGCGTTACCAGGAATTTGAAATTGAAGGCTTGGGAGTTGGTGTCATACGACACTAATTGTGGATTCCAAACCCTCATCTCGACCGGAGTGGTCGGAGACCGCGTAGCGGAGAGATCTTGAGATCCCTCGTGTCGTGCGCGACCCCCGGCCGCTCGGGATGAGGTCCTAGCCAGAAGCGGCCTTTTTCTTCGACGTCTTCTCAGACTCAACCCACTCACCATTCACATAGTCAGCGCGCCAGCCTGACGGCTTGCCCTTGTCGTTCTCGGTCATGACGTAATGCTCTTTGGTTTTACGAGCAAATTTGACCAGTGAACGCCTGCCTTCCGGATCTTTCGCCGGAGCACGGAACAGGAACTGATACTTGGGATCAATTTCATTCTGATGCGGCAGGATCTCATCCAGATACGGCGCACGGGTTTCGCGATTTTTAGGGAACTGACTCGCAGCCAGGAAGATACCCGCCGCACCATCACGCAACACATAGGTGTCGTCCACCTTCTGACATTGCAGTTCCGGCATCGGAACAGGATCCATCTTGGGTGGTGCAGGCTCACCGTTACGCAATAGTTTGCGTGTATTTTTGCAGTCTTCAGACGTACAGCCAAAGTACTTACCGAAACGACCGGTCTTCAGCTGCATTTCAGCACCGCATTTGTCGCACTCAAGGATAGGACCGTCATAACCCTTGATCTTGAATTCACCCTTCTCGATGGCAAAGCCCGAGCAGTCGGGATTGTTACCGCAAACATGCAGTTTGCGCTCCGTATCAATCAGGTAGCTGTCCATCGCAGTGCCGCACTTCTCACAGCGGCGCTTGTCACGGAGGATGCGTGATTCTTCCTCTTCGTCGCCATCAACGCTGACCACTTCATCACCAGGGATGAGGTTAATGGTGTTCTTGCAGCGCTCTTTTGGCGGCAAGGCATAACCAGAACAACCCATAAAGACGCCGGTGCTTGCCGTGCGAATCTGCATATCACGTCCACACTTTTCACACTTAATATCCGTCATGGACGGGTCATTGGCGCGCATACTGCCTTCGCCATCACCCTCAGCGGTCTCGACCTTGCTCTCGAAATCCTTGTAGAAGTCGTTCAGCAGTTTCTTCCACTCAACGTCACCGTCGGAAACTTTATCCAGACCTTCTTCCAGCTGAGCTGTGAAGTTGTAGTCCAGCAGGTCTTTAAAACTTTCGCTCAAGCGCTCTGTCACCACATCACCGATCTTCTCGGCATAAAAACGCTTGTTGTTCAGGGTCACGTAACCGCGATCCTGGATCGTCGTAATAATGGAAGCATAGGTTGAAGGTCGGCCAATGCCACGCTTTTCAAGTTCGCGGACAAGGCTCGCTTCGCCGTAGCGAGATGGCGGCTTGGTAAAATGCTGAGATGGATGCAGTTCTTCCAGCTTCAACACCTGATCCACCTGGTAGTCCGGCAGAGGTTGTTCTTCTTCCTTTCGACCTGCAGGCGGCTGCACTTTGGTGTAACCGTCGAACTTCAGGATCCTGCCTCGAACACGTAGTTCAAGATTTCCCGCACCAACAAGCACACTGGTGCTGATGTAATCAGCGTTTGGCATCTGACAGGCCACAAACTGGCGCCAGATCAATTCATACAGACGTTCCGCGTCACGCTCCATGCTCTTCAGGTTGGTCGAATGCACGGTGACATCAGAAGGCCGAATCGCTTCGTGCGCTTCCTGGGCACCTTCTTTTGAGGAGTAGAGTCTTGGCTGATCGGGCAGGTACTTTTTACCGTAATCTTTCTCGATCAGGTCACGTGCCGCTGAAACGGCTTCCGCACTGAGATTGGTCGAATCAGTACGCATATAGGTAATGTAGCCAGCCTCATACAAACGTTGGGCAAGCATCATGGTTTTCTTAACACCAAAACCAAGACGGGTGCTCGCCGCCTGCTGCAGGGTCGACGTTATATAAGGTGCAGTCGGACGTGTTTGCGTGGGTTTGTCTTCACGCTTGGTCACGGTAAAGGTCGCATTCCTGAGAATATCCAGGGCTGCATCAGTCTGTTCTTTATTGAGGGGCCGGAAGTTCTTGCCATCCTGCTTGGTGACCTGGAACTTAACCGGGTCCTTCGAATCACCATCGGTGTGCAGCAGGTCCGCATAAACTTCCCAGTATTCTTCTGGAATGAAAGCCCGGATCTCGCGCTCCCGTTCAACAATCAGCTTAACGGCAACCGACTGCACACGACCGGCAGACAAACCGCGGGCAATTTTTGACCAGAGCAGTGGCGATAACTTGAAGCCAACCACCCGATCAAGGAATCGTCGCGCCTGCTGAGCGCTGACGTGATCCATATTGATGTCACCGGGTTCTTCAAAAGCCTCTTCAATGGCTTTCTTGGTAATCTCGTTGAACACGACACGGCGATATCTGGATTCGTCACCACCGATGGCTTCACGCAGGTGCCAGGCGATGGCCTCACCTTCACGGTCGAGGTCAGTCGCTAGATAAATTTCGTCGGCATTCTTGGCGAGCTTCTTCAGCTCAGAGACAACTTTTTCTTTACCAGGAAGGATCTGGTAATTCGCTTTCCAGTCGTTGTCCGGATCGATGCCCATGCGCGCGACCAGTTGTTTGCGCGCCTTTTCTTTTTTGTAGGCAGCTTTCTTTTCCGGCGACATCTTTCGGGTTTTTGCCGCCTCTTTGGCTCGAGCTTTTGGATCACTCTTGCTCGTACCGGATACAGGCAGGTCACGAATGTGTCCCACACTGGACTTAACAATATAGTCATCGCCTAGGTAGCGATTAATTGTTTTCGCCTTTGCTGGTGACTCGACAATAACGAGCGATTTACCCATTCACTGCATCCATAGTTGTTCGTTTGGCGCGTTTCAGCGCGCTAAGGGGCGACATATATAAGGTCAATGTTTTCGAAGGTCAAGCAACATTCGTTCATTTTGTTGCTTCGATCACACCGCCGACCCTTTTTTACTTTACGCGCAGATCAGTGAGTTTTGTCAAGCCTAGCCGACGAAAGCGTCAATAGTCTTCGTCTTCTTCGACGGGTTTGTGCAACGGTAAGTCCGCGCATTGCTTAAGAAAATCCAGCACATCCTGGACAGATTCTTTGTCAGCTTCGTGCCAGTAAATGGTGATGCAGTAACGGGATTCCTCTACCTGGTCAACGTCATCTGGTAACGATTCAATAGAAGTGGCCAAAAAATTTCTAAGCTCGTCACTGGCATGCTCATTGGGATCAATATGCCATCGCCAGCTTTTGTCGAGATTTCGCTGCGCGCACCAACTGACTTCCGGCAATTCACGCCAATCCCGTTCTCTTTTCCTTTGCTGACGCCACGCCGTCACCTTCAGGTCCGGTGGAATTTTTCGACCGGTATGGGTGATGTATTTATCCTGATTGGGATTCGGATCTTCAATGGTGGTCAAATCGACAGACACCCCTGCCCCGCGAGCAAGGTTTCGCATCTGCATCCGTTCCTTCTGTCTCGCAGACGGCAAGACCGCAATAATTGGAACGATGATGAACAGTAGTGCCAGGCCGATAATCAGGTAAACCATCTGTTGAGGATAGCAGGCTTACTGTGTAAATTTGGCGAAATATCCAACCACAAAAACAACAAGAGCAGGTGGATGAGATGGCTGAGTACAATCACATACTAGTGGGTGTCGACCTAACCGTTGAATCCCGTGACGTATCAAAACGAGCTTGCGCGCTCAGGACCGCTTTCGGTTGTCGACTTAGTTGTGTGCATGTTATTGAACCCCTGTCGCTGGCTTATGGCGGTGACATTCCGATGGATCTTTCCACAATCCAGGAGCAGATCCAGGACACCGCAAAAACTCATCTCGCAGAGTTCGCTTCCTCCCTCGATATTCCAGCAGACGATCAACACCTGATCTTTGGTCGTCCGGAAACCGAGATACATACCCTTGCCGAAGAAATCGGTGCTGACCTGATTGTTGTTGGTAGTCACGGACGCCACGGGCTCGCGCTGCTGCTTGGCTCGACCGCAAATGGAGTCTTGCATGGTGCACCGTGTGATGTGCTCGCCGTGAGGGTGGGTATCAAAGAGGATTAATCCCTCATCTCGACCGAGCAACGCGAGTGGAGAGATCTCTTCCTTCTTCATTAAACTTTCATTAGTCTTTCACGCACTAACACGCAAAGAGTGATCGAATACACGCGTGAAACAATTTTTACTGACCTGCGCACTATTTTTCATGGCGGTGCCAGCTTCGGCTGACTTTTCCCGTGGGGACACCTACGACCCGTCAATGACACCAGACCGATTCGAACAGCGGCAGCTGTATCTCGATGCACTGCACTTGATTCGAACCAGCCAGTTCACCCGGCTGCAAAAACTGAAACCTCAACTGCGCACCTATGCGCTCTACCCTTACCTCGAGTACACCGAGATGGCGTATCGCATCTCACGTTATTCCGAAGATGACATTCTCGCCTGGGTAGAGCAGAACCAAGATACACCGCTGACAGAACCCTTGCTTCAGCACTGGCTATCCAGCCTGGCAAAACGCGGGGAATGGGCAACGTTGGTGGCTAACTACGACAAGGTTTCTGCCACCAAGGAACTCGCCTGCCAACACGGATACGGTCTATATAAAGTAGGCATGAACGAAGAGGCGATGGCAGAAGCCGCCAGGCTTTGGACCGTGGGTTTCTCGCAACCCGACGAATGCGATCCCATCTTCAATGTCTGGCGCGGCGCGGACGGCATGACGCCAGAAATCGCATGGAGCCGTTTTTCCCTGGCCCTCCAGGAAAACGAGCGAAAGCTGGCTAATTACCTCATGCGGTTTATCGAAAAAGACGATAAACCCTACGCATCTAACTACCGCCTGGTGCACCAGAAACCGAAAACTATTAAGCGAACCGGTGCCTTCAAGAAAGACAACGCCCGCAACCGGGAAATTGTGCTGCATGGTGTTCGACGCCTGGCACGCTCTGACCCTCAAGACGCACTTTCAACGCTACGTGCCTATGAATCCATGCTCAGCTTTGAACCAGCGCCACTAGAAGAGGCTTATGCCTATATAGGTATCAGGTTATCGAGAAAAACCAGTGACATCGCGCAGATGGACGCTTTGCCCGTCAACCTGCACGAGCACCCGGACCTGGTGGAAGCAAGACTCAGACAAAGTCTGAAACTGCAGGATTGGAGCAGCGTCATCGTGCTCATCAACCTGCTGCCCCAGGAACTTCAGGATTCAGAACGCTGGCAATATTGGAAAGCACGGGTCCTTGGGCAATCTGCAGAAGAACCTGATCGGATGATCGCGCACGAGATTTTGACAGAACTGAGTGAGACCCGTTCTTTCTATGGATTTGTTGCAGCAGACATCCTGCAGTCACACTACAACTACCAGGACGAGCCCACACCGGTTACCTTCGATCAGATTCTTTCGCTGGAAGAGACTCCGGGCATTCAACGGGCGCTGGAATTGTTTGCCCTGGGTGAGAGATCCAGAGCGCGTAGAGAGTGGTACTTCTCCACCGCCGACTTTACTTATGCGGAGCGTGAGGTTGCGGCGAAAGTTGCCCTTCGATGGGGCTGGTACAAGGCCGCAATTCAAACCATGATCGATGCGGGTGCCTGGAATCACCTGGACTTTCGTTTCCCTATTGCTTACCAGGACACCTTCCTGAAACACGCAAGACGAGCGAATATCCCTGTGCAATGGAGCCTTGCCATTGCCAGACAGGAAAGTGCGTTCATGCCTGACGCCAAATCCCGATCCGGCGCCCTGGGTGTGATGCAGCTGATGCCGACAACGGCACAAATCGTCGCCAAAAAGCTCGGCGTGACCTACAAAAACAATTCGAGTCTCACTGAGCCGGACCTCAACATTAAGCTCGGCACCAATTACCTGAGCGAAATGCTTCGCCGCTTCGACAACAATCGCATTCTTGCATCGGCTGCGTATAATGCCGGCCCTGGAAACGTCGGCAAATGGCTGGATCCGAGCATGCCGTTCGATGTGTGGATCGAGATCATCCCGTTCTCCGAAACCCGGGGATACGTTCAAAACGTATTGATGTTCTCAAGCATCTACAGTCGACGCATGAACGAGAAACAACCGCTAATTTATCCGCACGAGAGAAACTACTTCTCTCCGCAACAGGTCACGGCAATCCAGGAACTGGCCAAACGCCAGCCGGAAAACAGCTGAACCACACCTAGAGCTAGATGACAGAACTCATAGACATTGGGGCCAACCTTACCCACGATTCGTTCGATCACGATTTCGATGACGTGCTGGAACGTGCCGCGGAAGTTGGCGTCACCCGCATGATGGTGACTGGCGCTTCAAAAGAAGGCAGTGAACAAGCATGCGATATCGCGGAGCGGCATGAGTTTTTGTTCGCGACGGCAGGGATTCACCCCCATCATGCTGAAGAGACCGACGAATCCACACTCTCTCTTTTGCGAGATCTCGCAGCTGAAGACAAAGTGAAAGCGATCGGTGAGACCGGGCTCGATTTCTTCCGAGACTTTTCACCGAGACCGAAACAGATCAAATCGTTCGAGCAGCACATTGAGCTCGCCATCGAGACGGGTTTGCCAATGTTCCTGCATGAGCGCGATGCTCACCCGACCTTTGCAGATGTATTACGAAACTACCGTGATGACCTGAGTCGCGCTGTTGTGCACTGCTTTACCGGAGAGAAGGGTGCGCTCTATGCATACCTGGACCTGGATTGTTACATCGGCATTACGGGCTGGATCTGCGATGAACGCCGGGGTGAACATCTTAAGACGCTGGTTCGGGACATTCCGGATAACCGTCTGATGATCGAAACCGATGCACCCTACCTGATGCCTCGCACGATACGACCGAAGCCAAAGACACGACGCAACGAACCCATGAACCTGCCAGAGGTTTGCCGAGTCGTCGCTGACTGCCGCGAAGTGTCTTACGAAATGCTGGCGCAGCAGACCACCGAAAACGCGACAACCTTTTTCGATTTGCCAGTATAGGGAAGACCAGTGAAAGTTAATCTGTACACGACCCTCGGCTGTCACCTCTGTGAACAGGCACACGCATTGCTGGTGGCGTTACAACAGGAAGGCATGGCTATCGAAATCGACAGCATTGAGATCGCCGATTCAGATGAGTTGATGGAACAGTACGGTATCCGCATTCCGGTGGTCACACTCACATCAGATGAAGAGGCGAGAGAAATTGGCTGGCCCTTCACACTCGACGAACTCCGGGCTTTTCTCGTCTGATAATATTAGGCCATGCCGCCACTATTACAGTGCCACCGGGTATCACACGCTGCCGGCACCAAGTCTCTATTTAAGTCGCTGGACCTCACCATCAATGCCGGGGACCGGATTGGTCTCGTCGGTCATAACGGCTCCGGGAAGTCGACGCTACTATCAATTCTGAATGGCAGTGAAGGCGCGGACGAGGGCGACATTTCTCGCAATAACGATTTGCATCTGGAGACCGTCGAACAGTTCATCGACCCGGGCCTAAACGACCTCACTATGCTGGAAGCACTCTCAGAGAAACTCCCGGCCGAGGAACGGATCAGCCAGCAGTACCGGGCGGAGCAATTACTAAATCAGCTCGGGTTCAGTGAGCAAGAGTTTGGCTATCGGGTGAAAGATCTTTCCGGTGGTCAGCAGAATCGACTGATGTTTGCCCGTGCTTTGATCCTGGAACCCAACCTGATCCTTTTTGACGAGCCGACCAACCACCTGGACCTGAAAACCCTGCTGGTGTTCGAGCAGTACCTGAAGTCACTCAAAGCGGCATTCCTTCTCATCTCCCATGATCGGGAGTTCCTGGATGCCGTCACCGATCGCACTGTATTCCTGAGGGACGAGCGGTTTTACCAGTTCGGCATGCCCTACTCCAAAGCCAGAGTAGCACTGGAAGAACATGACGAAGCGGCGCGGGCAGCCAGGGAGCAGGAGGAAAAAGACATCAAACGCCTGGAAGCGAGTGCCAAGCGTCTCGCAACCTGGGGAAAGGTTTACGACAACGAAGATCTTTCGCGCAAAGCCAAGTCCATGGAAAAGCGCATCGAGAAACTGAAAGACGAGCAGACTTTTGTTTCCAGGGGCTCTGGCCTGAGTCTCAGCATTGATGTCGGCAGTGCAAAAGCCAATCGCATGCTCGCCATTGAACAGCGAGATATCCTGGCACCTGATGATCGAGTGTTGTTTCACATCGATGATTTCATTATCAAGCCGGGCGACAGAGTTGCACTGCTCGGTCAAAACGGTGCCGGAAAAACCACGCTGATCAATCGCATCATGTCGGAGTACGAGCAGAACCGGGATGGCGATGTCATCAAATTCAACCCGCAGTGTGACATCGGTTACTACGATCAGGAGATGGAACGCCTGGATGGTTCTCTGGGACTCATGCAAACCCTGCGCGATCAATGTGGTGGACCAGATCACAATCTAAAAGGCGCCCTGATCAAAGCCGGATTCCCCTACAAGGACATGGACAAAAAGGTCGAGGTACTGTCAGGCGGTGAAAGAGCCCGTCTCATGTTCCTGATCATTCGGATGAACCAGCCGAACTTCCTGATCCTGGATGAGCCAACAAACCACATCGACATCCAGGGAAAAGAAGAGCTGGAGGCTCAAATTCTTGAGACCAACGCAACCGTATTGATCACCTCACATGATCGACGCTTCGTCGATAATATTGCTGAGCGTTACGTACTCATCTCGAACGGCAAGCTGCAGGAGATTAATCGGCCGGAGATCTTCTACGAAATGGATTCACCGACGGCCAAAAAAACCGACACATCAAGAAAAGAAGAGAAGCCTTCTAATGTGTCTGGCGAAGAAGACATTCTTGCGCGCATCGTAGAACTGGAAGCGTTGCTCGAAGCGGATCTGGCGAGGAAGCCCAAGTTCCAGAAACCTAAACTACAGGAAAGCTGGCGAGCGGAGATCGAAAAACTGTCTGGCGAGTTGAGCTGAAGCCTAGTTTTCTAACGCATTTAGGATGGTGCAATGAACCGCGGAGAGCTCTCCGCCCTCGCACGCATCGGTGATCTGCTTCAACGCCAGCTTCATCTTTTGAAGTTCCGCCATCTTGACTTCAATCGCATCCAGCTTCTGTTCCGCTAACTCTTTCACCTCACCACAGGTGGAGTGTTCCCTATCCACCTGGAGTGAAAGCAACTCTCCGACTTCCCGAAGCGAGAAATCCATGGCGCGTGCACGCCGAATAAAGTGCACTCGTTCAACGTCATGAGACGTGTACAGGCGGTAGCCTGAATCACTGCGACGAGGTTCCGGAATAAGTCCCTGGGATTCATAGTAACGCAGGGTTTCCACACTGGTTTCTGTCTGACTGGCGAGTTCGCCGATTCTTAGATAGCTCATAACCCTATAGTTTACTCTAAACTTAAAATTTCCACAGAATCTCACGCGGTTAGCCTTTTCTGCGCCTCGAATCCCTTCTAGACTGCATTTTTCCTCGCTTCCTGCGATTCTTTAGTTATGACAACAGAAACACTGGTAGACGGGCTTTGCTTCGGAGAAGGCCCAAGATGGCGCGATGGTAGGCTGTATTTCTCAGACATGCATGCCAGCACCGTTTACGCCCTCGACGAACAGGGCAACCTTGAAACTATCGTTAAACTCGAGGATGACGAGCCTTCCGGTTTGGGTTGGCTGCCTGATGGCCGAATGCTGATCGTCTCCATGCAGAAGCGAAAGCTCCTGGTGTTTGATGGCACAAGCCTAGAAGACTTTGCTGACCTTTCTGAATACGCCACGTACCACTGCAACGACATGGTGACTGACGCTCAGGGAAGATCCTACGTCGGCAACTTCGGATTCGACCTGCATCATGATGGTGAATTCTGCAAAGCGGCTATGGTTCTGGTTCACCCAGACGGAAGCACTGAACTTGCAGCCGATGAGCTCTCATTCCCAAACGGCACTGTGATCACACCTGATGGCAAAACACTCATCGTGGGTGAATCTTTTGGCGCACGATTAACAGCCTTTGATATTGCAGAAGACGGCCGTCTTTCCAACCGACGGGAGTGGGCACCCATGGAAGGTGCTGTGCCAGACGGTATCTGCCTTGATGAAGCAGGCGGTATCTGGGTGGCGTCACCGGTGAGTAATGAAGCCCTTCGAGTCATCGAAGGTGGTGAAGTGACCGACAGAGTTAAAGTTGAGAATCAGGCTTTCGCCTGTATGCTCGGCGGTGAAGATGGCAAGACGCTGTTTATCATGACCAGCGGTAGCTCACACCCCGATAAATCCAAAGAAGAGAAATCTGCGGCTGTGGAAACAGTTCGCGTTGAACATGCAGGTGCCGGACTACCGTGAGTGACATTCGAATCGCCGTGATCAACGGTGGAAACTCCGCTGAAGCTGACGTCAGCCGCAGCAGTGCCCGCGGTGTGATCGAGGCGCTAAAAGAAAACTTCTCATCCGTCACCAGTGTGGAACTGGATGAAAACATCGCGCGCTCTCTCGCGGATTGTAATCCAGACGTTGTGTTCCCAATCCTTCACGGGCCGCCCGGAGAAGACGGCACTCTGCAGGGATTCCTGGAAATCCTGGGTTACCGATATGTCGGTAGTGATGTGCACTCAAGTGCTTTCGCGATGGACAAGATCGTCGCGAAAGATATTTTTCGAACAGCCGATTTACCCGTGGCAAAACAGTGTGTGGTGAACCGCGACGACGACGTTGCCGCTTCCGCGGAGACTGTTCTAAACACCCTGGGTGAGTCGGTAGTGGTCAAACCCGCCTGCCAGGGTAGCGCGATTGGCGTCACCCTGGTGTCAAATGCCAACGAGTTACATCAGGCGCTGACTGAAGCTTTCCAGTATGACCCGCGACTTCTGGTTGAAGAACGCATCATGGGTAAAGAGATCACCGTTGGTGTGATCGACACCGACGACGGCACCAAACCTTTCCCCGTGATCGAAATCACCACGCCAGAAGATAGCTGGTATGACTTCGATCATCGTTATACGGCAGGTTGGTCTGAACATCTGATGCCCGCAGACCTACCTGAGGATCAAACGAAAGCTTTGCAGGAATGCGCAGTTGCCGCACACCAGGCTCTGGGTTGTCGCGACTTATCGCGGGCAGATTTTGTGGTGACTGAAACGGACATCTACCTGTTAGAGGTAAACACCCTTCCCGGTATGACGCCGACCAGTTTGTATCCGGACGGCGCCAACGGTTATGGGATGGACTTCCCGACCCTGGTGAAATACCTGGTCGAGAGAGTGGCTAAGCGCTAGTTACAGATCGTAACCGCGCTCGTTGTGCTGGTTGATATCCAGACCTTCGGTCTCTTCTTCCTCGTTCACCCGCAGGCCAATCACGATATCGATCACCTTCAGCAGAATGAACGTAATGATCGCGGTATAGATACCTGTAGCGAACACACCAGTCAGCTGAACGACAACCTGCTCACCCATCGGCAGGCCATCACCCTGGCCGCTGAATACGCCGAGTGAAGCGCTGGCAAAGATACCGGCGAGGATCGTACCCAACGCGCCACCAACACCGTGGACCGGGAATACGTCGAGCGAGTCGTCAATCTTCAGCTTCTGCTTCAGGAACATGGTCGCGTTGAAACAGATGAAACCAGCGAGGAAACCAATCACCAGTGCACCACCAGGGCCAACAAAGCCCGAGGCCGGTGTAATGGTGCCAAGACCTGCAACCATACCGGTTACAGCACCCAGCGCGCTTGGCTTACCGTAGCGAATCCATTCAATGATCATCCAGGTGAAAGCACCGGTTGCTGCGGAAATATGAGTGACCAGCATCGCCATACCCGCATCACCGTTAGCAGCAAGGGCGCTACCCGCGTTAAACCCGAACCAGCCTACCCAGAGCATGCCCGCACCAGTAATGGTCATGGTCATATTGTGTGGAGGCATCGGTGTTGTCGGGAATCCACGACGTGTACCCATCATCATGGCGGCTGTCAGCGCAGCCACACCGGCAGTTACGTGAACGACGGTACCACCCGCGAAATCGAGCAGACCCATTTCACCGAGCCAGCCACCGCCCCAGACCCAGTGAGTCACAGGTGCGTAAACAATAATCACCCAGAGTGCAGAAAACAGAAGCATCGCAGAAAAGCGCATGCGCTCTGCAAAACCACCGACAATCAGTGCTGGTGTAATGATCGCAAAGGTCAGCTGGAACATCGCAAAGACACTTTCAGGGATATCACCCGATAGGGTGTCTTCCTGGATACCTGCCATCATGACGTTGGAGAAACCACCAACGAACGCGTTGCCTTCTGAGAACGCCAGCGAGTAACCGACAACCAGCCAGATGATGGACACCATGCAGGTGATCGCAAAACACTGCATCAGAACACTGAGCACGTTCTTGACCCTAACCAGGCCGGCATAAAACAGGGACAGACCAGGAATGGTCATAAACAGCACAAGGGCCGTTGAAGTCAGGATCCATGCGGTATTCGCAGGATTCAATTCATCAGCCATCGCGAGAGGCGCGAACAGCATTAAGGACAGCACAGCTGCGGCTGTTTTCATCATGGTTTTCTCCCTCAAAGACGCCGGTGGTAGACCAGCAGGTTTTCTTAATCTTGTGCCCCTGAGTGTACCGGATGTATTCGCAGAAACCCATGTCAGGCCGCATTCCTGCTGCTTATGTTCTGCGTAAATATCCAAGCGCCGGTTTATAGCGAATCGTTCCACGACAGGCTGTTAACAGTTCGATTCAATGGAGGTTCCCCCCAACCCCGAGGAGCAGATCCCTATGCGACGACAAAAACGCCAGAAGGCCAATCGAGCTTTCGCCCGCGGATACCACTGTGGCGTGCACGGTAAATCCAGGGATATGTGTCCTTTTCATGACGAGGCGTCCAAACAGGCCTGGATTGCAGGCTGGAGAACCGGTCGGGAAGATAATTGGGATGGTTTTGTCGGAACCGCAGGGGTTAATAGAGAGGCTCATCTGAGCCATCTGTAATCTTCAGACGGCCTTTGGCTGTGTTCTGCTTGCCGGTCGCAGGAATCCACCCGGCCGCGCTGGCAAGCCCAAACTCGGGCATGTTGTTATAAATCGCTTCGTACTCACCGGCACGTACCAGATAGGTTTCGTGCCAGATGCCGATATCCCCATTTGACCCAATTCGTCGGTTGAAATCCGCCCAGGCCGGCAGGTGTTCGGCATCTTTCATTCGTGCGTAGGCATGCAGGTGATCAAAGGAACGCCAGTATTGAACCATGATGGTGCTGCGCAGGCTGAACCAGCTTTCCACATGCAGCATGCCAAGCTCCGGGTGTTCATCCAGCTCCTTGATCATGCGACCCATGGCTCGCCCTACAGGAATAAACTTCGGGATCTTGGTGAGGCCGTTGACGCGAGCGCCGATCAGAAACACCACAAAATCGCCTTCTATCTCTGCGGCTATGCGCTGATTGATGGTTTGCATTAGTTACCTCATCTCGACAATTCCCCTCATCCCGACCGAAGCAGCCGAAGGCTGCGTAGCGGAGGGATCCCACAGAGGTCTCTCCGCTACGCTGCTTCGCAGCTACGGTCGAGACGACGTTGAAACGAGAGTGGTATCATCTTAGGTTGAACCTCACGTAAATCCTACTGTCTATAACCATCCTCAGATATACCGGTAGTAACCCAATAGGGAGTTGTATACGAGCTATGTCACATCGCGCTCACATCATGGAACTGGAAAAGTGGCTGGCAAGCCGCATCATCGGCCAGGAAAAGCTGGTCAACCGTTTGCTCATGGCACTGCTCGCCGACGGACACCTGCTGGTTGAAGGCGCGCCGGGTCTCGCAAAAACCAAAGCGATCAAAACCCTTGCCGACGGCATCGAAGGTGAATTCCACCGCATCCAGTTCACGCCCGACCTGCTGCCCTCGGATATTACCGGTACAGAAATCTATCGCGCACAGGAAGGGACGTTTGAGTTCCAGCAGGGTCCGATCTTCCACAACCTGATCCTGGCGGATGAAATCAACCGCGCACCGGCAAAGGTACAGTCCGCGCTATTGGAAGCGATGGCAGAGCGTCAGGTCAGCTTCGGACGCCAGACCTTTACCCTGCCACCGCTGTTCCTGGTAATGGCAACCCAGAACCCGATTGAACAGGAAGGTACCTATCCACTGCCTGAAGCACAGCTGGACCGCTTCCTGATGCACGTCAACATCGATTACCCCGACGCCGCTTCTGAGCGAAGTATTCTGCAGCTGGTTCGAAACGAAGCCATGGACGCGGAAGAAGATGCACCACCCAATGCGGTGACACAGGAAGCCATATTCAGCGCTCGTCAGGAACTCTTGTCTCTTCACATGGCACCTGTGGTCGAGGAATATATCGTGCAACTCACCATGGCGACCCGGAACCCCGGTGCTTACGGTGAAGATCTCGCCAACTGGTTAGACTATGGCGCCTCACCACGCGGCACTATTGCCCTGGATATCTGTGCGAGAGCCAACGCGTTCCTCCTGGGTAAAGACTTCGTCTCTCCCGATGATGTGCAAGCGGTGCTGCATGACGTTTTCCGTCACCGCATCATCGTCAGTTTCGAAGCCGAAGCTATGGGCGTGGATGCCGACAAGATTCTCGACATCCTGGTACAACGGGTTGCCGCTGCCTAGAAATGGAATACCGCGGCGCTTACACCGACCTGCGTGACCTGATTCGCCTGCGTTATGCCGCACGCGAAATCACTGATCTTGCGGATAACAAAACCTCCAACCCGCTGGCAGGTCTTTTGACCTCCAACTTTCGAGGTCGCGGTATCGACTTCGCTGAAGTTCGCGTCTACCAGCCGGGTGACGACGTCAGAACCATCGACTGGCGGGTCACTGCACGAACCCAGGTGGCACACACAAAACTGTTCCAGGAAGAAAAAGAACGGCCCGTGCTGATCCTGGTTGATCAGTCTGCCTCCATGTATTTCGGCAGCCAGGTGACCTTCAAATCCGTTCTGGCGGCACGTGCAGCCGCCATTATTGCCTGGGCAGCACTGGAACGGGGCGATCGTGTTGGCGGCATCGTGTTTTCAGAACAGGGTCACCGAGAGGTTCGACCAAGAAGGAACCGACACGCGGTACTAAGACTGCTTAACGAGATTCACGACTTCAATCATGCGTTAACACGTGATTCCGTTTCCGAAAATGGAGAAGGCTCAGAGAACTATTTTTCTAACGCACTGGCTGAGGTGCGTCGGGTCACCAAACACGGCAGCGTGATTTTTATTATCAGTGATTTCAACAACTACACTGATGAATCCCGAGTGCATCTGCAGCCGCTGGCACAATCCAGTGACGTGATTGGCGTACACATTTCCGATCCACTGGAACAGCACCTGCCAACTCCAGACGTTTACAGCATTACGAACGGTCGCGAACGTTCACGGATCAACACCGGCAGCAGAAAACACCGTGAAGCCTACGAACTCGGTTACCAGCAACAGGTCGCCGCGATCCAGGAAGAGTTCATGCGCGTGAAGTCGCCGCTGCTGATGCTGAATACCTCGCAATCCATTGTTGACGGCATCAACCGTCAGACTGCAGCGATGAATTGAGCCAGACAGACATGGCTAACGCACCAACACCACCCAACCCCGGCATGATGCAGCAGGCAACTGACCCGCTGGCACAGCTGCGGGACATTCATACGCCGGGCATGATCGAAACCTGGCCACCGGCACCTGGCTGGTGGGTGCTCGCCGCCATTACGCTCGCACTACTTCTATACGGCATCTACTGGCTGATCCAACGATGGATTGCTAACCGGTATCGCCGCGAAGCCATGGCAGAACTGCACCAGCTACGAACAGATTGGAATGATCATGGGGACGATCAGGTATACCTTGAAGCCTTGCAGCGACTGCTCAAGCGTGTGGCATTGACGAGGTTCCCCAGGGATGACGTCGCCGGACTCACCGGAGAAGCCTGGGTGCAGTTCCTGGATCGATCAACAGGCAGCCATGACTTTTCCATGGCGGATTCGGAAGCGCTCATCGACGGTGCCTACCGAGAAGACGTTTCTATCGACATCCAGGGTCTTGAGACCACCGCCAAAACCTGGATCGAGAAACACGACACACGTCACTTGGAAGTGGCGCTGGAGGAAACCAGCGCATGATCGAATTTCTCTGGCCCATGGCGGCCTTGTTCTTGCCACTGCCTATCCTGGTTTACTTCCTGGCACCTAAAGCCAGTCGCCAGGAACCGGCTTTACAGGTCCCATTCTTTTCGGCGGCGTCTTCTTACGAAAGCAGTTCCAACAGTGGGCGAGCTCGATCATTCGTTCGCCGTCTTATCCTGATCTTGATCTGGTGCGCCCTGGTGCTTGCGGCGACTCGCCCACAATGGATCGGTGAACCAATTTCCCTACCTACTTCAGGCCGAGACCTTCTGCTTGCGGTAGACATTTCCGGTTCCATGGGCACAGAAGACATGGAACTGGCCGGCGCGATGACAACACGACTTGCCGTGGTCAAAGATGTGGTTGGCGACTTCGTTGAACGCCGCAAAGGTGACCGGCTAGGGCTCATCCTGTTTGGAACAAGAGCTTACCTGCAGACTCCCCTCACCTTTGACCGAAACACCGTCAGAACCCTCCTGGAAGAAACGCCACTCGGTATTGCTGGTGGCAAAACAGCGATTGGTGACGCCATCGGTCTTTCTGTAAAACGCCTGCAGGAACGGCCTACCGAAAACCGCGTTTTGATTCTGCTCACTGACGGTGTGAACAACGTCGGCGAGGTGGACCCGGTTCAAGCGGCTAAGCTCGCCGCTCAAGAAGGCATTCGTATTTACACCATCGGGTTTGGCGCTGAGGAAATGGTTGTGCCGGGTTTCCTGTTCCAGAGAAAGGTAAACCCTTCCGCAGAACTCGACATCGAAACCCTGACCCAGATTGCGGATTTAACCGGCGGGATCTTCCAGCGAGCAAGGTCTACCGAAGAACTCAGCCAAATCTACGAAGCCCTGGATGAACTGGAACCCATTGAGCAAGACCAGGAAACCTATCGACCCATTCGTTCGCTCTACTGGTACCCCCTGGCATTCTCGTTAGCCCTGAGCATGTTGTTCACCTTGCTTCATCCACAGATTACCAATTGGGTGACTAACCTCTGGGCGCGTGTTCGTAGCCGTGATTCCGGCGAGGTCATCGCCTCATGAACGAGCAGATGCTGAACGAGATTCTCGCGAACTTTCATTTCCTGCGACCGGAGTGGTTTCACGCACTGATTCCCGCGTTGCTCCTGTTCCTTGCACTGCGATATCGACAGAGCCACCACAGTAACTGGGAAAAAGCGATCGACCCGCACCTGTTGCCGCACATCCTGGATAACCCCAACCGGCAAGTATCTCGCAGCCCCTTAACGCTGCTTCTGCTTGCCTGGGTGATTGGCACCTTCGCCCTGGCTGGGCCTGTCTGGCGGCAGACGCCGCAGCCTGTGCAGGAACGTGAAGACGCCCTGGTCATCATCTTTGATCTAACACGTAGCATGCTCGCGACCGACGTGAAGCCAGATCGACTGGTACGGGCGAAACGCAAGCTGATTGACCTGTTGGAACTCCGCGAAGAAGGTGTAACCGCACTCGTCGTATTCGCCGGTGACGCGCACGTTGTGTCTCCACTGACCGATGACACCAAAACAATTGCTGCGATGATTCCGGCGCTGTCTCCGGATATTGTGCCAGCGCCCGGCAGCCAGCTCACGCCAGCTCTGGAACGTGCCATCGATCTCTTCAGAGACGGCGGCATGGCAAGCGGACGCATCCTGATCATCACCGATGAAATTCGAGACGTGGTCGCCGCACAAAGAGTGGCGCGCCAGTATCGAAACGCCTATCCGGTCTCCGTGATGTCGGTTGGCACACAAGATGGTGCACCGGTACCCCTGGTGCCCGGTCGACCAGATCGTGGGTATCTCAAAGACGCCCGAGGCAACATGGTCATCCCGCAATTGAATGCAAAAAGTTTGAGCGACTTTGCCGAACTCGCTGGTGGACGTTATTCGCCAATGACCCTCACCGAAGAAGATCTGGACTACCTGTTAGCAGATCAGCCGCTCCTTGAAGACGACGCCTATCGCGAACTCGAACGCGAATTCGATGTGTGGTTTGAAGAAGGTCCCTGGTTGCTGCTGCTCCTGCTCCCTCTCGCCTCCCTTGCGTTTAGACGTGGCTGGCTCTGGTCCATCGCCTTGCTTGTCGTTGTATTGCCGGTTGAAGAAAGCCAGGCGTCCCTTTGGGATGACCTCTGGCAGACCCGTGACCAACAGGCCATGAGTGCACTTGAGCAAGGAGACGCGACAAAAGCCGCAGAGCTATTTGAGAATCAGGCGTGGAAAGGCACCGCTAACTATCGCGGTGACAACTTTGAGGATGCCGCCAAACAATTCGGCGGAATCGACACAAGCTCCGGCAAATACAATCTGGGAAACGCTTTCGCGAAGCAAGGACTCTTTAACGAAGCCATCGAAGCTTACGATCAGGCGCTCGCCATCGACCCGAACAACGAAGACGCCCAATTCAACAAAGAACTGATCGAGCAGCTGCTGCAGGAACAACAACAGCAGCAACAACAGGACCAAAACCAGGATTCAGAAGACTCTGAGAGCCAGCAGGATCAAGACCAGAACCAGCAGAACCAAGAAAACCAGGACCAGCAGGACGAACAGGAACAAAACGAGAGCAGCCAGCAAGAACAACAGCAGCAAGAGCAGGAACAGTCTGAACAGGAACAACAGGAGCAGGAGCAAAGAGAACAGGAGTCGCAGCAGCAACAGGCTTCTGAAGAAGAATCCCAGCTCGATGAGGAAGAGAAACAGGCGCTACAACAATGGCTGAGACGCGTGCCCGATGATCCTGGTGGGCTACTGCGCAATAAATTTCAGCAACAGCACGAGACGCGTCTCAAAGAAGGTAAGGTAAGCAGCAATGACACGACTTCTGATTGGTAGCGCGCTGATTTTCATCAGCCTATTCGCAGGCAGCCTGGCACAGGCGAGCCTCACCTCGACAGTGGATCGAAACATCATCACGGATGTGGATCTGATAAAACTGACCGTGCGAGCTGCTGACCGGGCGATCGATGACAAAATCGATTTCTCTGCGCTGGAACAGGATTTCGAAATTGTCAGCGAACATATGAACCGCAATCAGTCGCTGTCTATCGTAAATGGTCAAACGAAACGGGTCGTCTACGAAGACTATGTGTTCACGTTGCAACCCAAGCGTTTGGGTACCCTGTTTATTCCTGTGTTCAAAGCCGGTAACCACCGCACGGACCCCATCACGATCCGCGTGCAGCAACAGACCGCTAACCAGCGGGACCAGATGCGACAGTTCGTGTTCTTCGAAACCAGCGTCGATACCAACGAAACCTATGTGCAGGGTCAAATTATCTATTCGGTGAAGCTGTTCTATACCGAAGCGATTGGCGGCGACTTCCCACAGGCACCGAGCCTGCCCGACACCGTCGTCGAAACCATCGAGAATGAAAACCGCTACGAATCCATCGTCGGTGGCAAACGCTACTATGTGCTGGAAAAACGCTACGCCCTCTTCCCACAGCGCAGCGGCGAGTTGGTGATTCCGCGCGAGCGTTTCGTCGGCACACGAGGCCGTGGCGGTGTCTTCTCTCAGAGACAGCGGGTTTCCGCGGTTTCTGATTCGCACACGGTGAACGTGCGAACCATCCCCGATGCATTCAGCGGCGATGCCTGGATACCAGCGAAAGCTTTGGGAGTGAGAGAAGCATGGACCGAACAACCACCGACCTTCCGAGTCGGCGAACCGGTAAATCGCCAGTTAGCCATTTCAGCCATTGGACTATCCAGCACCCTGCTACCCGAGCTAGGTGAAATGGAAATCGACGGCGCCAAGGTGTATGCGGACCCACCTGCCACCGAAAACCGGGTAAGCGCAGAGGGCATCACCGCGCTACAAGTCACGACCGTCGGCATCGTGCCGACACAGGAAGGTGAATTAACGCTGCCCGAGATCAGGATTCCCTGGTGGAACACCCAGACCAACCGAGAAGAAGTTGCGGTCATCGAAAGTGCCACCTACAAGGTGTTGCCAGCAACCGGCGACACAGCGACAGCACCTACGGTGACTGTGCCGGCATCCGAGCTCTCTGCACCAACGGTTATACAGGAACCAGCTAACCCTTATTGGCAGTGGGCGGCGATTGCATTTGGACTGCTATGGCTCCTAACGGCGTGGCAATGGATGTTACTCCGTGGTCAGGTTCGAGAACTCGCCTCCGCCCAGGAAGCCAAGTTCGAAGCGATCACCTTCAGCGACCCTGATGAATCACGACAGTTCGCAGAACTGAAAAAAGCCTGCACCCGCAATCGCGCGGAAGACGCACACCGACAATTGTTCCTGTGGGCAAAAGCGAGGTACCCGGAAGTTCAATCCAACGTGGATCTTGGACGAAGACATCCGAGTTTGGCCGACGAGATTCGCACGCTGGAATCGCATCTATATGCACAGGCCGACAGCTCCACCTGGCGCGGTGCGACATTGCAGAAACTGGTTAGCGATTTGCGTAAGGCGAAGGAAGGTAAGCAGAAAAACAAGGCGCTGGAGGCGGAGTTGAATCCTTAGAGCTCAATCTCCCGCCACCTCGGATTACGCGCCTCAATCAACGCATCCTTCTTCTCGCGCCGCCATTTCTTGATCTGCTTTTCGCGCTCAATCGCATCCATCGCTGAATCACAGCTCTCCGCATACACAAGCCGTTTCAGGTTGTACTTCTTTACGAATTCAGAGCCGTCACCAAGACGATGTTGGGAGATACGACGCTTTATATTTCGGGTCACACCGACATAGAGCGTCGAATTGGATTTGTTGGTGAGGATGTAGACCCAGTGCATTCAGACATTGAATCTGAGGCACTGGGATTAGTGAGTAGGAGATCGTCCCTCGTTTTGATGTGAGATCTCTCCGTTACGTCGCCTACGGCGACTCCCGTCGAGATGAGGATTTACCTAATCCCTCATCCCGAGCGACCGGGGTCGCGCACGACCCGAGGGATCTCGCTTTTCCTAAAGGCTCTTCGTCACAATCTCATAGACATCCGGCGAAATACCCTCAACCTCAAGAATACGCTGCAGCTGTTCCTTCATGAGTGCCTGACGGCTGTCGTCATACTTACGCCAGCGAGTCAGAGGCGACAGAATGCGCGCCGCCATCTGCGGGTTGATGCTATTCAGTTCAATCACTCGATCTGCCAGGAACTCATAACCGCCGCCACTCGCCTCGTGGAAGTTCACGATGTTGTTCATCGCAAACTGCGCAACCAGACCACGCATACGGTTCGGCACCTTGATATCGAAGGCATCGTGTTCCATAAGGCCCTTCACACGCTCAAGCGTGCCCGGCAGAGAACAAGTGGCCTGGATGGCGAACCACTGGTCTATCACCAGCGCTTCATGCTGGAAGCGATTGTAGAAGTCGTTGAGGGCCTTCTCTTTCGGTTCCTGGGCAGCTTCAGCGGCAGAGCCCACAAGCGCTCTCAGAGCCGCGCTACGATCCGTCATATTCGTAGCCGACTCATACTGGTCAACACACAGGTTCACCATTTCGGTATCTTCCGGTTGCATCAGGTAACCGAGGGCAACGTTCTTCAGCGCACGCTCCGCGATCTGCTTGGCTTCAGCCTGATACGGCACGTCCTTCTGATTCAGCTTGTAGACCGAAAGTAATAGACCGCTCAGCTTCTTCGCAATGGCCGTGCGCACCGCTTCTCTCGCCTGGTGAATCGCATCGACATTGGCGACCTCCGACATTTCGATTAGGTAGCCGGTCGCAGGCAGCACCAGCATGTGCGCGATCATCGCTTTATCAAGATTAGGGTCTTTGTCGCCTTCCAAGGCTTGAGTGAGATTCGCATCAAAGGCGGCAATCAGGTTCTCATCAACCGTGACTTCTTCACCGGCTTCGATCTGGCCAACAATTTCCTGGATCACATCCAGCGCCAATCGCTGACCTGCTTCCCAGCGATTGAAACCATCAGAATCGTGGCTCATGAGGAATCTCAATTCTTCACGGCTGTATTCGTAACTCAGTTTTACCGGCGCTGAAAAACCACGCAGCAGCGAAGGTGTCGGCTCGCTTTCGATACCCCGGAACACAAATTCCTGTTCTGTCTCCGTCAGGTTCAGGATTGCTGAAAACCCTGAGGCTTCATCAACACTGGAAACATCCAGGCCGACTACCGGGAATCGAATGTCGTTGCCTTCTTCATCCAGGAGGCCAACCTTAATCGGCATGTGGTATGGATCTTTCTGATCCTGACCGGGTGTCGCCGGGCAGGACTGCTTCACGTTCAGCGTGAAAGTCTTCGCGCTTTCATCATACTCACCGGTCACGTCCAATATCGGCGTGCCCGCCTGTCGATACCAGGTTCTGAATTGCGTGAAGTCGACGCCATTGGCATCTTCCATCGCTTTCACGAAGTCTTCAGTGGTGACTGCCTGACCATCGTGTCGATCAAAATAAAGATCGGTACCGACGCGAAAGCGTTCCGGACCGAGAAGCGTTCGGATCATACCAACCACTTCAGCGCCCTTCTCATAGACCGTCGCCGTGTAGAAGTTGTTGATCTCAATAAACGAATCCGGGCGAATCGGGTGCGCCATGGGACCTGCGTCTTCCGGGAACTGAGCACTACGCAAAACTGCAACGTCATTCACGCGGCAGACGGTGGGTGATCCCATATCAGCTGAAAACTGCTGATCCCGCAGGACCGTAAATCCTTCTTTCAAGGACAGCTGGAACCAGTCACGACAGGTGACACGGTTGCCTGACCAGTTATGGAAATATTCGTGACCGACCACACTTTCCACGCGCTGGTAAGTTGCATCGGTGGTGGTCTCTGGATGCGCCAGGACGCAGGAGGTGTTAAAGATATTAAGGCCCTTGTTCTCCATGGCGCCCATGTTGAAGCTCTCAACGGCCACAATCATGAATATGTCCAGGTCGTATTCGCGGCCGTAGACTTCTTCATCCCACTTCATGGAATTTTTCAGTGACAGCATGGCGTAATCGACCTTGTCGATGTTGTGCGGCTCCGTAAAGATTTGCAGCTTAACCTTACGCCCGCTCATGGTCACAAATTCATCTTCAATGTGCTGGAGGTCTCCCGCCACCAGTGCAAAGAGATAAGCAGGTTTCATGAACGGGTCCTGCCAGGTCACCCAGTGACGATCACCCTCTTCCCCTCGATCAATGTCATTACCGTTGGATAGCAGGATGGGATAGCTGGCTTTGTCAGCGACCACCGTGGTTGTGTACTTGGACATCACATCCGGGCGATCCAGGTACCAGGTGATATTGCGAAAACCTTCCGCTTCACATTGTGTGCAGTACATGTCACCGGACTTATACAAACCTTCCAGCGCTGTATTTTCCTGGGGTTTGATCTGGACTGCGGTCGTCAGCTCGAACTGCTCCGGCACTTCAAATACCGACAATTCATCGTCCTCCACCTGGTACTCGTTATCAGTCAGTGCACGACCATCAATCGCCACTGATTGGGTCGCCAGATCTTTGCTGCCATCCAGAACCAGATGCACCTGGTCTTCTGATGCAGCCTCCGGATTCTTCACAACCTTAAGCGTGGTCGTAACCGTCGTGACATCGTCATGGATGTCGACATGCAGGTTTGTTTCTTCAATGAGGAAAGGCGGCACCTTGTAGTCTTTAAGGTAAATCGCCTTGGGTTGTCCTTCTTTCATCGTACAGCTCGGTGGGTAAAACAGGGGCGGGATTATCTCATGCCAGACATATCCTGTAGACTCTTACAGATGCGCGGTTTCCTCAGAAAGATGGCAAGTGAAGTACCTGAGGGCGGCTGCACACCGGACAATCCCGTTCAATATCTGCTCAGATTGGACGATGACGCCCACCATCTCAATCCTTTGATTGGCCAGCAGGTCACGCTCAGCTACACCGGCAACATTCAGTGCCTTGAATGCGGCCGGAAAACCAAGAAAAGCTATAGCCAGGGCTTCTGCTACCCCTGCTTCAAGAAGCTTGCTCAATGCGACCTGTGCGTTGTCAGCCCAGAACGCTGCCACTATGACCAGGGCACCTGCCGGGATGACGATTTTGCCAAGAACTTCTGTATGCAGCCGCATATCGTATATATCGCCAACTCCTCGGGTACCAAGGTCGGAATAACCCGACCGGAAAACCTGCCGACTCGATGGATCGACCAGGGGGCCGTTCAGGCGCTGCCTGTGATGAACGTCATGACGCGGCAGCAATCAGGTTTTGTGGAAGTTGCCTTCAAGAATCACATCTCAGATAAAACCCAATGGCAGCAGATGCTGAAAGCGGAAGACCGTCACGTGGATATGATAGAACTGCGTGATCAGCTGATGACAGACATCAAAGCCGACCTCGACCCGGTGATTGAACGATTTGGTATCCAGGCAATTCAGCCGATCCTGGACGCCGAGGTTCAAACCTTCTGCTATCCCATGACCAGCTACCCAACCAAGGTGTCTTCTCTCAGCTTCGATAAAACGCCTGACGTTGGCGGCACTTTGATTGGCATCAAAGGTCAGTATCTGGTGTTCGATACCGGGGTGATTAATCTCAGGCGTTTCACCAGCTATGAGATTGAGGTCACTGTGTCGGAGGCGCCTGTCGCCGGTGATGCAGAAGGACAGCTAAGCCTCCTGTAAGCAACCCCCCGAGCAATCCGCCTAGGTGCGCCCCATTCGCAATGCTGCCAAGCCCGAGCAGATCAATTGCTCCAGTGAAGCCAATCGCCAAATAGATCAGCATGAAAATGTAGACGCCGTTAGGCACGCCCATGTCTTGGCGTGGAGAGACTCTCGAAGGCAGCGCCTTTGACCAGACCAGGGCATGGCCCAGCAACCCGAAGACAACCCCGGACATCCCACCAAAGAAGCTGGGTGGTGACATGAAGTACTGCAGCACATTGGCAGCAAGTGACGAAAACATGACGACGCCGACGAATGCCCATGAGCCGTGAACATATTCAATACGCCGGCCGATCTCCCAGACCCACAGCAGGTTGAACACAATATGCAGCCAGCTGAAGTGAATAAACATGGGTGTAAACAGACGCCAGATTTCACCCTGACCTAATGTGTACCCAATGGATGAGAAATACTGTTCGCCCTGCACGTCTACCAGCATCACAAACATCATCCTGGCGAAGAGACTATCGGTGTCGACATCGGTGAGATTCATGCCCACCGGGAAGAACAGTAGACACACAAATATCAGCACCATCGTCAGTGGAAAACGCCAGAAAGCTTCAAACACTCTCTGACGAATACTCTTCTGAGGAGTAACTGAGGCTTCACCCACCTCGGGTAAGCGCCCTGATTCAAAGTCATTGAACGCAGCCTGGACAAACGCCGCAGCCTTTTCATCTGGGACCCAGATGACCTGGTTCAAGCCTTCTTCTGTAATGCGGTGTGGCACGCGTTGAGACGCGAGGAAACGTGCGAACGCTGAAAGGTCGAGATCAGAGGGAACTTCGAGGGCGTTGATCAAGGAACTGCCAAGTGGTGTAAAATTAAATGATACACGCAATACGGGACCTCATCTCGACCAGAGCTGCGAAGCAGCGGCGCGGAGAGATCTGAAGATCCCTCGACTTCGCTCGGGATGACACAATGATAGAAAACGCTGACCAACAGGTACTGACCCAGCTGACCCGCTGGATCGAAGCAGGCAAAAAAGCCTGGCTGGCGACCGTGGTCAAAACCTGGGGCTCATCACCCAGACCCGTCGGCTCCCTGCTCTGTTGCAACGAAGACGGGCACGTTGCTGGCTCACTATCCGGTGGCTGTATCGAAGAGGACCTGCTCGAGAAAATCACCAAAGGCGAACTGGCAACCGAAAAACCAGAGGTCATGCTCTACGGCAAAACCACCGAGGAAAGTGAGCGCTTCGGTCTACCCTGCGGCGGACAGTTACACATCGTGGTTGAACCGCAAATGGATGCCAGCAATCTGGAACACTTCCAATCTATCGCAACCCGGCTCGCTGCACGTGAGTGCATCGAGCGCAAAGTCGACATTGCTACCGGCGAGATTGCCACCGAAGAAAAAGAACGCTTCAAGCACCTGCAGTTTGAAGGTGAGTTTGAAAACACAGACACACCCGGTGAAAAGTTCCTGACCCAAACCTATGGACCGCGTTACCAGCTATTCCTGATTGGTGCCGGCCAGGTATCTCAGTATCTGGCGCAGATTGCGCAGATGCTCGACTACCATGTTGTGGTCTGCGATCCACGCCAGGAAATGATCGACCAGTGGACCATCGAAGGCACGCAGCTGGTTTGCGACATGCCGGATGATGCCGTGAAGAATTATGCTGACGATACCTTCTCAGCCATTATCGCCCTCACCCACGATCCGCGAATCGATGACATGGGATTGATGGAAGCACTCAAAACTGATGCTTTCTTTATCGGCGCGATGGGTTCAACTAGAACCTCAGCCAAACGTCGCGAAAGACTGCTTCAACTGGAGCTGACAGAAGAAGAAATCAATCGACTGCACGCACCTGTTGGCTTACCCATCGGCAGCAAAACACCCGCTGAGATTGCCATTGCCATCATCTCCCAGCTGACAGCCCTGCGCAGCGAAAAAGAACAGCTGATCCAGGCTGACTTTCGAGAAACTGCGACCGCGTGAAAATCGGTGCTCTCGTTCTCGCCGCCGGGCAATCAAAACGATTCGGCGGCGACAAACGCCAGGCAACCCTTCCCAATGGAAAACTCGTTATTCAGCAGACGCTGGAGAAGGTGACAAGCGTCTTTGATGATGTGTTGGTTGTTCTGCGCGGAAAAGACTCAGAGCTCCATGAGAAGCTGCTCAGTCTATTTCCTGATCTGAACTACCACCACGCACCAAATTCCGAGCTTGGTATGGGGCACAGCCTCGCCAGTGGCATCGAACAGATCGAGGGGTGGGATGGTGTTTTTGTGTTTCTGGCAGATATGCCGTTTGTCGAGGCCGACAACCTAACTACCCTCGTCTCGACCGGAGCTGCTAAGCAGCGGAGCGGAGAGACCTCATGGATAATCATCCCGACCTACCAAAACAAGCCAGGCCACCCAGTCGGTTTCAGTTCAGAGTATTTTGAGGAATTAATTCAGCTATCTGGCGACAGGGGCGCAAAATCGGTCATCAACAAACACAAAGATGCTCTGACAAAACTAGAACTTGATGACCCTGGCGTGCTACGGGATATCGACCAAAAGACAGACCTTTAAAGACCTCATCTCGACTGAGCGAAGCGAGCGGAGAGATCTCAAGTTCGAATCGAATCCCGGTGTTCCAGGAACCACTCGTACGTAGCCCTCAGCCCTTCTTCCAAATCAATCTTGGCTTTCCAGCCCAACGAATTGATTTTGGATACATCGAGGAGTTTTCTAGGCGTGCCATCAGTCTTATTGGTGTCATAAACAAGCTTACCTTCAAACCCGACGATACCTTGAATCGTTTCGGCGAGCTCTCTGATGGTGACATCCTCTCCGGTGCCGACATTGATCTGTGAACACATCGGATCAGTCACAGCATCAATCTCGTCTTTGGGTAGTTCAAGGATGTGCGCGCAGGCATCGGCCAGGTCATCCACATGAAGCAGCTCACGCATCGCTTTCCCAGTACCCCAAATCGCAACCTCTGAACCTCCGGAAACTTTGGCCTCATGCATACGGCGAGTAAGGGCAGAAACCACATGACTGTCTTCCAGATTGAAGTTATCGCCTGGGCCATAGAGGTTTGTCGGCATTAGCGATCGGTAGTCGGTGCCGTGTTGTCGGTTGAAGGATTCACAAAGCTTAATGCCCGCAATCTTCGCTAGTGCATAAGGTTCATTGGTGGGCTCCAACGGACCTGTCATCAGACTCTCTTCCTTCATCGGCTGATCTGCGAGTTTTGGATAGATGCACGAACTGCCCAGAAACAGGAGACGTTGGCAACCTGCAAGGAAGGCACCTTGGATCAGATTGGTCTCAATCATGAGGTTTTGGGTGATGAACTCAGCAGGAAACGTATTGTTTGCGCCGATACCACCGACCTTTGCTGCGGCGGCAACCACGACATCAGGCTTATTTCCAATCAACCAATTGAATGTAGCGTGTTGGTTCGCTAGATCCAATTCAGTTCGAGATACAGTAAGTAGTTCTTCGTGCCCTGCTAATCGTCGGCAGATCGCAGAACCGACCATGCCATTGTGCCCTGCGACAAAAACGCGAGTCATGAGTCGTGTGGTTCACTGACATCGAACCCACTCGACTTAAGCAGAGCACGTTGCTTCGCTTGATCCACATCGTGGCGGAGCATTTCCTCGATCATTTCGTCCAGGCTCGTGGTGGGCTTCCAGCCAAGTTCCTCATGTGCCTTGGTTGGATCGCCAAGAAGCGTTTCAACTTCCGCCGGTCGATAATAATTTGGGTCAACTCGGACCAATGTGTCACCCTGCTTCACAGAAAGCTCTTCCACAAGCTCGGCAGATTGAATTGACTCGATCATCCCTACCTCTTCCAGCCCATCACCTTCCCAGCGCAAGGTAATGCCAAGACCTGCCGCCGATCGCTCCACAAACTGTCGAACACTGATTTGATGGCCCGTAGCAATTACATAATCCCGAGGCTCTTCCTGCTGCAACATCCGCCACTGCATTTCTACGTAGTCCTTCGCATGTCCCCAGTCACGTTTAGCATTGAGGTTACCGATGTACAAACAAGCTTCCAGACCCAGCGCGATTGCAGCTAAACCACGTGTGATTTTGCGAGTAACAAAGGTTTCGCCACGCCTGGCTGATTCATGATTAAAAAGTATCCCGTTACAGGCATACATGCCGTAAGCTTCGCGGTAGTTCACGGTGATCCAGTACGCGTAGAGCTTTGCTACACCATAAGGAGAACGAGGATAAAAGGGCGTGGTTTCCCTCTGCGGTACTTCCTGAACTAAACCATAGAGTTCCGACGTTGAAGCCTGGTAGAAGCGGGTTTTCTTCTCCAACCCAAGGAAGCGAATCGCTTCGAGCAATCGCAACGTGCCTAACGCATCAACATCAGCGGTATATTCAGGTGACTCGAAACTCACCGACACATGGCTTTGGGCGCCGAGATTATAGATTTCGTCAGGCTGGCATTCTCTGATGATGCGCGTGAGGTTCGAGGAGTCAGTCAGGTCACCGTAATGTAAGATCAGCTTGCGATTATCGACATGCGGGTCTTCATAGAGATGATCTACTCGCTGCGTGTTAAACAGAGAGCTCCGGCGTTTAATACCGTGGACAACGTAGCCTTTCTCAAGCAACACTTCAGCAAGGTAAGACCCATCCTGCCCGGTGATACCAGTAATTAGCGCTACCTTTTCCATAACTCCGATGCAACCTATCGGTCAGTACTTCTAGTGGCCCAGTCGAGTTTGCTTCGACAAATTTCGTAGAAGCTGTGACCCGGGGGGTGAATCAATTTCAATCGCTCATTCTTTTTTCTGATGGTTAGCGAATCGCCCGGCTTAATTCGAAACTCCAAATGAGAATCAAAGCTAACTTTTGCTTCCACATCCGTGTCTGAGCCAATCACAATGCGAATCTCTCCACCGCCGGGAACAACCAACGGCCGATTAGTCAATGAATGAGGGAACATAGGAACCAACACAATCGCATCCAGGCTCGGGTGCATGATCGGACCACCTGCCGACAACGCATAAGCTGTTGAACCTGTCGGTGAAGACACAATTAGACCATCTGAATTCTGGGTATACACATAACGATCATCAATATAGAGCTGCATCTCGATCATTTTGGGCAT
The DNA here is from genome assembly GCA_965267195.1 of Pseudomonadales bacterium. Classification (GTDB taxonomy): domain Bacteria; phylum Pseudomonadota; class Gammaproteobacteria; order Pseudomonadales; family Azotimanducaceae; genus UBA9659. The sequence goes on along the minus strand of OZ253942.1, from coordinate 4,086,531 downwards.
GTTCGCTGAATGCACCAGGACTTCGTTCAATGCTGAGGGCACCTCATCATGTCCTTCTACAAGACCTTCCAGGAGAAAATGCTCTTCCGTGGTGTAGTCGCCAGCGAGAACCGCGGATAGTTGAGTATCTATTTGATCTGGGGAAACATCGGCTAAGAAGCCCAGCTTTCCCCTGTTGATACCCAGAATGGGAACGCCATAGGGTGCCATAGCTCGCGCAGCACTTAGGATGTTGCCATCGCCACCAACGGCGATAAGTAAATCACAACGTTGGCCCAGTTCATCCCAAGAAGCCACCTCCGTTTCAGCCCCCAACATGGTCGCTGCAGTCGCATCGACTAAAATATTCGTGCAACGTGGCTGAAGCAATTCTGCGACAGCGACCAGAGACTCACGGATCTGCTCAGTGGCCACCCGCGAAACCAATCCTATGGTGTCAAACTCCGCCATATCGTGAAGTCGTGTATATTCAATATCCGCCGCATTTAACCATATTCATGACTAACCCGTCTCACAGCATCTTCCTGGTGCTGACCCTACTAGCCCTAGTCACAGCATGCGCATCACTGGTTAAAGAACCAACGATCATAACCATCTGGGTTGGAGAACATCAGTTTCAGGTCGAACTCGCCGACACCATCCGAAAACAAGCCAATGGCTTAAAGGGCAGAACTGAGTTAACAAACAACAAAGGCATGCTCTTTCCAATGAAAAGAGTCAAAAAAGTTACTTTTGGGATGAACTACGTCCAAATGAATCTCACTGCCTATTGGATTAATGAAAACAAGACCGTGATCGGGATGACGAAAATGAAACCTTGTACACGAGGTAAATGCGAGAGTTACCGATCTCCTGTAGAAGTTGCCTTTGTCCTCGAACTCAATGATAGCGATCACGGGATTCAAATCGGCGATAAATTGCGATTGGGCTCTGAATCCCTCAAGGAACCCTAGCATCATGTTTATTCCTGAGGGGCATGAAAAACCCCTTGAAGATCAGGGAAATGAGCGCAAACTTGCAGTCCTTCAGAAACCGAGGCCGAGGGCATGAACTCCCGGATCAATAGCCGCTATGCCAGAGAACTGGCAGAAGAGAACAAAATTGCAGACATCAGATCTGCGGGTTCGCTATGGCAAGCAATCCGTCACGAAGTCAAGCTCCGTGCAGACTTCGAGCCAATCATGTCGACCTTCTTCCACGCTACGGTTCTGAACCACGACACTTTTGAGGGAGCGCTCAGCTTTCTTCTCGCAGGCAAACTCGACAGCCCTGTCGTTTCAAGCATGGCCATTCGAGAGATCATTGAAGAAGCCTATAGAGAGGAGCCAGCGATCATCCGAGCCGCTGAAATCGACATTAAGGCGATTAGAGCCAGGGACCCCGCATGCAACAGCTACTCAACACCCCTCCTCTTTTACAAAGGATTTCACGCACTGCAATCCTATCGGGTAGCTCACTGGCTCTGGCATCAGGAAAGGCACAGCTTGGCGTTCTACTTTCAAAACCAGGTAAGCGCTATCTTCGGCGTCGACATTCACCCCGCCGCTCGAATCGGCTGTGGGATTATGTTCGACCACGCAACGGGTATCGTAATCGGCGAAACCGCGGTCGTGGATGACGACGTCACCATGCTGCACGGTGTAACCCTGGGTGGTACCGGCAAGGAACAAGGAGATCGTCACCCTAAGGTCAGACATGGTGTATTGATTGGCGCCTCGGCCTCGGTGATCGGAAACATCGAAATCGGTGAAGGTGCTAAAGTGGGCGCTGGAAGCGTCGTTATGAACGACGTGCCCGCACATGTCACCGTTGCAGGCGTACCGGCAGCAATCGTAGGGAAACCAGCAGGTGCATCACCGGCTGAGGACGTTGATCAGTCTTTCTAATTTTCACTCCATAGTGCAAAAAGGGGTGAAAAAAAAGTAATATCTCGACCCCCGAGAAACCGAACCGCAAGGTTTAATGACGCTACCACAGTCAAAAACCACGTCCACCCGAAGCGAAGATGTGTTGATACCGACACCGACCAGACGCCTGGTTCAGGATCACAAGTCATCAGCGCGATGGTTACAGATTATTCTGGATGCGTCTCTCGTGGCTGGGCTCCTATATCTACATGTCTTGCTAAAAGACATACCTTTTGAAACGGAGTATCGAGCCCTGGCGATCATGACGGTACTGCTCATGGCCGTGATCTACAACATCAACGGTGTCTACAAATTCAGCACCTCACTGTTTGATCGATTTCTGAACTATGCAAAAGCCTGGGCCGTCGTTTTGGCATTTATCGTTCTTGTCGGCTTCGTCACCAAAACCTCAAACTTTTTTTCCCGGGAAGTGATTCTTACCTGGTCTGTAACAGGCTTTTTGGCCCAACTTCTCGCCTATATGGCTATTAGCCAGATACAGGCCAATTCGAAACAGGAAGAGATTCCCACTTTAGTGGTCGGATCTGATCGCCTGGCACAACACCTTGCGGATCACATTAACGCCAATCCGTGGATTCCTGATCATGTACTGGGACTGGTCGCGGAGGACGGCGCCAGCACTTCCCTTAAATGCAAGGCGCCGTTACTTGGAGAACTCAATCGCCTGCACTATCTGGTCGAAGAACACGGAATTCGACGCGTCTACATCGCACTTCCGATGCAACGAGCGGAGTGGGTCAAACCGATTTACATGGAGCTGGTGGAATCCAATATCGACATTATCTGGGCGCCAGATATCTTCAGCGTTAACCTTCTAAATCACAGCGTTCGGGAACTCGGTGGTGTGCCTTTGATTTCACTGTCAGAGACACCGCTGATCGGCAGCAACGCATTTGTCAAAACGGTGATGGACTACAGCATCGCCTCAATGGCACTCATTGCCCTTTCACCCGTTATGCTGCTGACTGCCTTGCTCATCAAGCTGACATCAAACGGTCCGATTTTCTTCACACAGAAACGGCACGGCTGGGACGGTGAGATCATTACGATCTACAAGTTCCGAAGTATGCGGCTCCATGAAGAAGAACCAGGTGTCGTGACACAAGCGACGAAGGAAGATGATCGGGTGACAGCGGTTGGCAAATTCATCCGAAAAACCAGCATTGATGAACTACCTCAGCTCTTCAATGTGCTGAATGGGTCCATGTCGATCGTCGGCCCGCGTCCGCACGCGATTGCGCACAATCAGTTTTACGGCGAAAAGATCAAAGACTACATGACGCGACATCGCGTCAAGCCTGGCATCACTGGCCTTGCGCAGGTCAACGGCTACAGAGGTGAGACACAAAATATTGAGTCCATGGAAGGCCGCGTCCAGTACGATTTGGCCTATATCAATAACTGGTCACTTTGGCTGGACATCAAGATCATGATCAAGACCGTGTTTGTGCTCTTTGGGAAAAACGCTTACTGAGTCGTTACTTGGCGGTGTGTTCAAACACGCCATTCCAATCCGCTTCAGGCTCCCCAGCCGAGCGATCAATGTAGACACGATAAAGCTCGCATTCCGGGCTGCTTTTTGAGAGCTCGGCAAACAATTGATGGGCATCGCGCCAGTCACCCGCTTGGTAGGCTTCAATCGCAGTCATGTAGCGCTGGCGTTCTAAGAGGTGATTATCGGCAACCTCACCTTTCTGACCCAAGGGTTCATAAAGAGATACCGGCTCTTCCTTGCCTTTCACGAGGACTTTGTCGATAAATCTGAATTCGTAGAGATCACGACAGGCCTCGAAGGTGTTTTCTCCGACAAGGATGCGCGTACCATAAAATTTGGTTAAGCCCTCGATTCTGGAACCGAGATTCACATTGTCACCAAGCACCGTGTAAGCCCGCCGGTATTCAGACCCCATATTACCGACATTCATTTCGCCGGTGTTCAAGCCAATGCCAATCTTGATCTCTGGATAGCCGAGTTCTGCGAACTCAGCGGAGACCCGATCGGTTTCGCGCTGCATCTCGATCGATGTTTTCAAAGCGTTCTTTACGTGATCAGGATCATTCAGGGGCGCACCCCAGAAAGCCATCACCAAATCACCCATGTACTTATCAATCGTGCCGTTGTGATTGAAGATAATTTCCGTCATCGGTGTCAGGTAACGATTGAGCAAGTCTTTCAGTTCGGCGGGTTCCATACCCTCCGAGATACGAGTGAAATTTCTGATATCGGCAAACAGAACTGTCATGTCACGCCGGTCGCCTTCAAAACTAAGGGCGGTTTCCGGGGAGCTGCTCATCTCAGAGACCAGTTCAGGCGGTACATACTGACCAAACATACCCGTGACCTGCAATCGCGCCTGACGCTCGGAGATGAAGCCGAAGACAAAAATCACAATGCTCTGAAACGCTACCAGCGAAACTAGAACAAAGGCATCCAGTGCGAGGCCTTCGGAGGTCCATAACCAGTTATTAAACCAGGCATAGCTGATCAGGTAGGCGGCGGACACCATTATGAGCCACCCGCCGCTCAGCATTGGCAATAGAAATGCGAACAATAGTCCCGTAAGCAGCACCAACAGTAAATTCGCAGCATCTGCCCAGGTGGGATAACTTTTCAGATTGCCATCAAGAATCCCCTGAGCAACGGTTGGATGGACCTCAAGGCCTGGGAATTGCGCCTGCACCGGCGTACTCCTGAAGTCGAACAACGCCTTTGCCGTAGAGCCGATAAAGGCGATCCGACCTTCCAGGTCTGCGGGATCTACGCGGCCCTCGATAACATCCGTCGCAGAGACCGATGGGATCTGACCACTTCTACCTCTAAACGGGATCAGCATTTGGCCGTTGGGATTAAGTGGAACTTCCAAACCACTCATACGGAGACCCTTCAACCGGACCTCACCCACGGTATCTGCGCGGACCAGTTCGACAGTGTCGGTGAACAGAAAGACCCTCAAGGCCTCCAAAACGAGCGACGCGTAAAGCTCGCCATCATGTTCCAACATCAGGTTGTATTGCCGTAGCGTCCCGTCCTGATCCTCCTGGACTGAATAAAACCCACTTCCGGCAGTGGCAGCCTGAGTGAGCGCCGCTGTATTCGAGATGTATCCATCTACAGACAGAATACCCCAGCGGTGAGCAGGCAAATCGTTGCTGACAACAAGAGGTGCAGGTAACTGACCTTTGGATGTTTCTTCATTAACAAAGATAAAGCCCGGAACGACCTCATTGCCGGAGAAGGACGACGCCAAATCATCATCAGCATTCATCTCATCCTCAGCCTGATGTAATAGGGTCATCAGCTCGCTTTGAGGATTTTGCTGGCTCACGTGTACGAGAACGCGAGTGGCAGGATTGGACTGAGGTTCCGGAAAGGAGATGTCCAATGCCGTGACAGCCACACCCGCATCCCCTAGCCGGTTAATCAGTGTGGCGACCTTGGTTCGATTCCACGGCCAACGACCCTGCTCTGTCAGCGAGCGTTCATCAACATCAACGATAACCACATCGAAAGCAGGTTCAGGATTCTCATCCAAACTATAAAAGAGGCGGATGTCGTAGAGCAGCCAATCCATCCGCTGGCGTATCTCGGTGAGCAGGGGGTTGTCTGAGGTCAGCCAAAACAGATGGAGCGCAGTAACCATTAGGCCCACAAGCACGGCTTGGGCATATTGGCTTGTCGGGAGTGAAAGACTCACCCTGATTTACTCACCCAAGGGCCTCTTTGACGACTCCAGAGACCCCAGTGAAATCACAGATTAGAAGGGTATGCAGGCAGTCCCATTTGGCGCACCTGGAGACACAACCAGTAACTGGCCAGTCGGACATTCCGAATTGAAGACCGGTGGCAAAGGCGCATCTGGATCTAGCTCAACATTGGGGTCTTGGACGAGGTCCGGGATATTCTCGACTTCCGGAAGAGAAGAAGACTCTTCCTGGGTGTCGTCCGACGAGGTGTCCTGTACAGGTGGAGTATTATCAGCCTCCACTCCCTGGATCGCATCCAGCGCAGCTTCTTTGTCCTCTTCTGTGATGACATCTGTATTGAACAGAACATCAAGCCAATCCTCTGCCTGGTCTTCACCATCTGCCGTGACCGAAAACTCAGTGGTAATGATCCCTTGCTGAGATTGTGGTTGTTGACCACTTTGCTGTGAGACCGATTGCCCTGTCGCTACAGGCACGGATGGCAACCCAGGTGAGCTGTAGATCACGCTCCCGTCTAGCACTGACAGGTTAAGAAATCGATTTCCGTTCTGATCGTTCAGAATCTCAACCTTGTACACGGTTCCGCGGAGACCAATCGTCGCAAGTGGAGTTTCCAATCGAAACGCTTCTTTGTTGGTTTCCCCAATGACGCCTGAGATTGCTTCCAGACCACCCTGGATAAATGAGAAGTCGGCGACTTCGGTGCCATCTTCCTGGCCGTTGAAGACGTATTCATTGATCACTAATACTGAATTGGCGGTCAGAACGGTAACACTTCCATCGGTGTACACGACTCTGACGCGCGAACGATCGCCCGTTGTCAGCGTGTCGCCAGAATAGACGAGGTCACCGCGTGCGAGCTGTCTAATATCGCCTTCGGCGTCCATCGCCGTCACATAACCACGAACCGAGGCGGCTGTACCGGCTTCCTGTGCCATAGCGAGGCCTGGTGCCAGCGCAATAAAAATTGCTAGAAGCGAATTTCGAATAGTTTGTTGAAGCTTGGTCATTGTTTTCTCTCGTACCAACGTTTAACACAGCGCGTGCTCCCTAGGATACCTGAGTAAGGCAAACTGCTCCAACTGAATTCGCGACCAACGGTGATCAGAGATTAGACCGAATGGACTACTGTCGGTCGTGTCCTCAAAAACACCTGTAGGTGGATCAATCAAAATCTGAGGTTACGTGTTCAGCTCGCGATGGATTTCCCGAAACATGGACTCTTCTAAGCAGTAATGAGGCGCCGCCAACGTCAATTATCAGTTCTTTCGCTGAGCCGCTGGCATCGTATTCGCCCAGCATTTTAATATCGCCGAAGTTCAGTTCGAGAGAACCAGAAGTGCGGCCATTATCTTGGCGAGATGCCTCTGATCGAGTCGCAGTTTCAGGACGCGCACCGGGTGCCCAGGTTGCCATGGAAGCCGATTCTATCTCAGGGTTGTTAACAAGTTCTCCTAACGACCGCATCTCGCCCAGACTGGAAACCAGTCTCGAAGGTTCTAGGAAACTCGCCGCATAGGTGTGACCATTATACTCGCCTGCCACCTGCCAGCGACGTTCAGACATCTTGCTGAGATATAGATCAGCCACTAGGTTTCCGTTTTCCATCGCACCATAGTGTGAATTCAGTAGATACCCATCGGGCGTGGACACAGTTCGGATGTTGCTGTCAGTTGTCTGGATAGTCCTTGCGCTTTCTGGAAACAGTGCACTCTCTGTGAGTTTGATCTCGGTGTTCCCTTCGTCGTCAAGAATGAAGCTTTTTCGAGAAAACCCGGTTTTCATACCCCCAATTCCCGCGATGTAAGTCTCTGAATAGTAAGGCTTGCGATAATCACTGGGGGCTTCAAGATGGGTGACGATACGTTCAAACGCATCAGCAAAAGACTGTCGATAACCCACCATCGCGTGAGCACAGGCAACAAACTGGCCGTCCTTCTCGGCAGCACGGACCTTACTGTGCGCGATTTTCGCGCTGGATGATTCCCCAAATACCAGGAGCCACTCAAGGGAGAGAAACAGCGAGCCATCAATTTCTCCCGCATCAATCGCGAACACCTGCCGTCTGCTGACCGCGCCAAGGTTCTTCCCCATATTGTTAATGACCCGCTCGGAGACGTTGTAGAGAGTTTGACTCATACTTTTGGGATTGTTCAGAAACCAACACTCAAACGGCGCACCGGAGCCGTCCTCCGTGGAGACATATATCGCGCCTTTTTCTGAAACTTGCCTGGTTCTGAGTTTGCCCGGCATGACCGTAATTGATTCCCCGAGAGCCACCTCAACCGATGGCATGTCGCCTCTATACTCTCTGGTCATCGCTTCTTGAAGCCATTCAGGCCATACCCGCTCTGATTGAGCGTCCGCAGATAGCGCCGTCTGGCTTGACGCAACGATTAGGAGCGCGAGAAGGACCGGAAGAGGAAAATTCATAGCGACGAATGCTGTTTGAAGAGTGTAAATTATGCCACGAACGCGCTGAAAGGTGCGCCAGCAGGGGGTTCTATCCACGTACAGACCAGATATAGACGCCCACACGGTGACCCGTGATATACTAACTCATCGACTTTTCGGAGTACTGGTGATGAAAAAGATTCTAACACTCTCAGCACTGATGGTTGGGCTGGCAGCACCTGCATTGAATGCCCATGCACAAGTCGTCTATCTGACGAGCTTCTACAACACCCTTGGCGAAACCCGCTGGGAAAATGCAGAAGAACAAACGTTCAAGGCACCTCAGATTGTTAAGCCTACTTTTAACTTCCCAGAAATCAAGACTGGCACAGATTCTGTCGATACTGACTCTAATTCAGGTTCAAGTATCTTTGAGACCGACAACCTGGTTAACTTTGTGCAGGAAGTGGAAGAAACCAACACCGGCAACGACGATACTGACCTCGGTGACTTTGTCGGCACCTTTGTTGACATCCAATCCCAATCGACTGGCCAGTCTAATCAGCAAATCGTCGAAAACATACTGGAAGACATTACCGACGGTTCCGGCGGAATAGGGGATGATTTAAGAGATGCCCTCGACGAGATTTCAAATTCCAGCCCAGTTGGAAACGTCACCCTCTCCCTGTAGACCCTCTCCCTTTAGAAATAGCCTACGAGCGCCGTTCTCGGCGCTCACCCCCGGTACACATCGCAACATCCTTGGACGCCAGTTTGATAGCGAACTATTGGGCTTCGCTTAAAGGACCGCACAGAGCTACAAGACGCAGGTTGTATGGCGGACCGGACGGGACTCGAACCCGCGACCTCCGGCGTGACAGGCCGGCATTCTAACCAGCTGAACTACCGGTCCGTAGAATGTCATTGGTGGGTGTTGCAGGGGTCGAACCTGCGACCTACGGCTTGTAAGGCCGTCGCTCTCCCAACTGAGCTAAACACCCAAATTGAAGAGCCGCAGATTGTACAGGGTAATCCTTCTGAGTCAAGCGGTCTTGGGATATACGCGCGCTTTACCTACATACTGATACTTTTGAAGCATCAGTATGGAAAGAAACTGAATCACACACTTTTTGCAAAAGATTGTTGTCTTCCAAAACGCTTCTCACATTTCGCGCGAAGCCGGGACTCATCAACACACCATTAGCAATGGCCTCTGTCACTGGTGCCTTCTCTTCAGCCTCAAGATTTTCCCAGATCGGCACTGCTGATCTAACAACCCGATCCAGTGCAAACACTTCATAAGGCCCAAAAGTAACGGCGTTACGGATCGCGGCATGAAATTCCTGGTCGTACTCGCGAATAAAACTTTTCGTCCATGCGAGATTCGCCCAACTTATCGCCCAGCGGGGTCGATCAATTGCAGCCGCCCGATGAAGTTGAATCATCTCCTCAATGAGAATCAACAGTTCGGGATCTTCTCTCGCCATCGATTGCGCCTGGAAGAGAAAAACGAGTGCTTTCAATTCTTTGTAACGAGGATTGGCTGGCGCCCACTCGAGTGAACGGTTCGCGAATTCGAGATGGGTTTCTATCGACTTGGCACTTGGCGGTGCTTCAGCGCTTTGCCAACGCGCTATGGTATGCGCGACTCTATCGCCGTAGAAATCACCGACCATCCACCGAAAACTTAAATAGGTTGAACCAAGTAAGACAACAATCCCAATCAGGGTACAGAGCCTCAGCAAGATCATGTTGTCGCCTAGTTCTCAGTGCCGTAGCTGTGATAGTTGTAGTAGCCGCTGTAGTGCTGCTCGTAGTAAGCCGCATTTTTGTTCATGTTGAGTTGATTAAGCACCACACCGGCAATATTGGCATCGACTGCACGTAGGCGCTTGAGGCCATTGGCTACTTGTGGCGCAGGCGTTGCATCCGCCTTAACAACGTAAATCATGCTATCTGCCAGTTTGGATAACGCCAGTGCATCACTTACCGCGCCTGAGGGTGCCGTATCAATAATGATGCGGTCGAAGCGACTTCTCATCTCGGCGATCAATTTCTGAAACCGTTTCGAACCCATTAACTCGAGTGGATTCGCGGGTATCTGACCCGAGGTCAGGACTTTGATCTGCCCTTCCGGGAAATCGTAGACCGCGTCAGAAAGCTCGGCTGTTCCAGCGATGACATTAGAAAGCCCGGGTTTGTTACCTTGCAATCCGAGGGCTGGACCAATGGAGGGGCGACGCATATCTGCATCAATCAGCAATACTTTTTCCATCTGCCCGAATGCGAAGGCAAGACTCATCGAAGTGGACGTCTTCCCCTCACCGGGAACGGTCGATGTAACCGAGATGATTTTTTGTTCCTGATCCACAGATGCCAGAATCAAGCTGGTGCGTATTGTTCGGATCGCCTCAGCGTAGTTGGATTGGTTCTTGGCAAGAAAGTGTTGATAGACGTCTCCTATCTTCTCCTTTTTCATGTCAACCAGGGGAAGCAAACCCAGCATAAAAGCATGCAACTTGGATTCAACGTCTTCAGGTGTCTTGATGGTGTTGTTCAGCGCTTCACTCAGGAAGGCAAGCACCACGCCACCTATTAGGCTTAGAACAAATGCAAATGCGACTATGAGTCCCTTCCTGGGTTTCGCAGGTTTGATAGGCGCCACCGCAGGATCCGCGATCCGCGCATTTGCTGAGGTCAAATCACCCGTCGCTGATGTTTCATTGAACCGGGTTAAGAAAGTGTTATAAATCTCGCGCCTTGTATTAGCCTCCTGCTCCAGCTCCCGATATTCGAATTCCTTCCTTCTCAGGTTCTGGAAGTTTGAGCTGGTTCGCTCCATTGATCGTTCCAGCGACTGTTCGTTAGATAGCGCAACTTGATATTCGTTCTCCACACCCCTAAGAATGGACTGAACTTGTGCCTTGTAAGCCGCGAGCGCCGATTCAAGCTCGTTGTTCACAGAAATCATATTCGGATGCTTCGGGCCATAGCGCTTGGACAACTCAGCCTTACGCCGTTGAATATCCAGCAACGAGGACTTGATGTCTCGAATCAGGTTGCTTTGAAGTACCGAAGGGATCAAATCCAGTTGTTCGGGATCAGAAACATCAACACCTTTGACTCGCTCAAACAGGCTTTCTAGTCCGAGTCGCTTCTCGCGTGCCTCAACAATATTCTCAGAAACTCGCTCAAGTTCCCGATTCGCGAGAGATATCCCCCCATCAGCACCGGCGATGCCTTCTCTTTCCCGGAAGTCTTGCAATCTTTGTTCAGCGGCACGCACATCATCGCGAAGTCCTGTGAGTCTTTCGTTCAGCCATTCAGAGGCCTGCATTGTGGCTTCCAGCTTGGATTCCATGGAACGACTAATGAACTGATTCGCATGAGTGTTTGCTACTTCAGCGGCAAGATTCGCATCAGGGGATTCAAAAGCAATCTGAACGAGCTGGGTGTTACGAATAGGCAAAATACTCAAGTCTTCCGAAAAACGATTGATCGCTTGCTGGAACACAACATGATCTGAGCGTTCATCTACTTCCGCGAAAACCAGACTCAGCGGAAAGATATCTTTCCAGAACGGCCTTGATTCATCCGGCGCGAACGTTTTGTTTTGTAAAAGATTAAGCTTTTCTATTGTCGCTCCCGCTAGCGCCCGCGACTTCAGAATCTCGAACTGAGTTTGGAAGTATTCATCACTCGCCGATTCCAGACCATAGACTTCTTCAATCGACACTATATCTGCATCAGACGACTCGATAAGCAGCGTAGCTTGGGCCACATATATTGGCGTGAGGCTGAATGTAATCAATCCAACTAGGAGGGATAACGTCAACGCCAGGCCAACGATGCCCCACTTGTACCGATTAAGCACGTTGAGATACTGTCTGAGGTCGATTATGTCGTCTTCAAACAAACTATCGTTGCGGTCTGGCGATTCCATCGATATTCCTGAAAGCATTGGCGCGGCGAGAATTGAGCGAAGAAATTAGACTAAAAGAAGCTTTCTTCGACGGTTATCGTATCACCCGGGCGAAGTGCCGACGTTAGTTCGATACGTTTTTTTTCGGATTCACCCGTTGCACTTTCAGCCAAAACATAAAACTTGTTGGACGAGGCTCTATCTGTAAACCCACCGGCGAGCGCCACAGCCCTTTGAAGCGTTAATCCAGGTTGGTAAGGGTAGCCGCCAGGAGATTCCACCTCGCCGTGAATATAAAATGGGCGGTATTCAATGACGGTAATTGAGACATTCGGTGAAATAAGATAACCGTCTAGAAGCCCTTCCGTCAGCAAGTCTGCAAGCTCCCCGATGGAACGGCCCAATACTTGAATCTCACCCAGAAAGGGATAGGAGAACGTACCCGCATCACTGAGTGTTACCTCCATGCTGAGGTCTTCCTCGCCAAACACCGTGATGCGGATCTTGTCACCGACACCAAGGTCATAGTCGGACAACCTCGCGTCCTGAGTCTGGCCATACACAGGACCAGCCAGACAAAAAGCCACTACAACCAAAAAAGCCCTCGCTGAGTTACCGAGGGCTTTGTTCATCAAGGAAAATGGGAACATCGTTTTGCGTTATTAGAGTCCCCGGATCAGAGGGATGCGTCAATCGTGAGATACACTTTTGTTTTGTCGTACTCGAGGAGATCTACGCTGGACGACTTGTCCGAGTAATCGTACGTCAGAATAAAATCCAGCCAGCGATCGAAAGCGAAGGTCACGCTACCAGTGAAAATATCCGTCTCGTCTTCCTGCAAAGACCCCACGTAATCCTGATCCAGGTTGGTATAGCTAAGACTAGTTGACCACTTTTCGCTCCACTCATGACCCCACGATATGCCATATGTCTCGGTGTCCACGAACGCGCCCGTGCTGGGGGTTTCTTCTTCTTCTTTTGAGGTGAAGATAGTGAATTCGCTATATTCTTTAGGTTCCCAGGTAAACCCGACATCCCAGCTAAGATCATCATCGTTGTTCTCAAACTCGGGATTATCAAACTCCTTGTCGCCGACACCAATCTTTGCATAGCCTGAAGTTTTTCCGGTTATCTGCCACTCAACTCCGACAAAAATTTCTGTCTCTTCGCTGTCCCGTCTACCGGTGTCGTACTCGAGCTCTGAGTCTACAAGCTCGATCGTGAGGTCCGTCGTCTCACTCATTGAATAATACAATTTCGCTTTTAGGGACGTTTCCTCTCTTTCTCTGTCAGCGTTAATCGATAAAAAGTTGTCGAATTGTCTATCTAAAACACTCGCGGAAAACTGTAACCGCCCCTTGGAAGTCGGGGCGCCGAAGGTGTATTCAGCACCGTATGAAGCGTCGTTGTACTCTGTCACCTCGTTAATAAATCCACCAACACCCTGAGTAGAACCTGTACCACGACCTTCGTGTCCTTCCAGATATTCGGCGTTCACTACCAAATTGTGTTTGGAGCTAAAGAACAAATCTGCAACGAATTCCACATCAAAATCCGTGTAGTCGTCCTCAGAGCTGCCGTGGTAGATGCCCTCTTCCCCATCCACAGAAAAGGAGAACACATTCTTGCTTGCCGCTACTGGCTATAAACGCCAAGCTTGGGGCAATCGTCGTATAGCTTGAGCTGTCCTCATTGTTTGCGGAGTTAAAAAGGTTGTCGTCATGACCATGCGCAACATTCAACGTAGGCACCATCACAAACCCTTCAGCAAGCTCGACCGTCGCGGGATCAATCGCATAGGCACCGGAGGCCAGCCCAGCAGTTAGAAGAAGACCTAAGGATTGTTTTACTCTTTTCACAAACACACACTCCGCTTTTTGTTCTTTGCCGCCATGGAAAAGACTGAAGATATTGGCGAATGATACCCCTTTGGCGCGCTGAACAACAGTCCTCGCCCATCAAATATGATGAGATAAATCAATCGCATACAAAATGTTCACAAAATGGAAGTTAGACTAATTCGTTTAACGACCCCTCTCTTTACCGTTCCCCCTCCGATTTCTATAATCCCGAGATAAATCTGTTGAGAGCGCTGTTTGGGCGCTCTTTTTTTGTCAGTAAATATGCCTGAAAGCGACAGAACCAACCGCATTGCCTTCTACTGCCTGCTGGGCATTCTAATCTGGGCGCCACTCCCCTTCGGCAGCAACGTCCTTTGGGCTGAGATGTTGCTATGTGTCATGGTGTTCTTCGTAACCTTAATGGTGATCGGCAGAGGGCTGTTTAGACCGAACCGAGACCCGTTCAACATCAGCCATCTGGGGGCAACGTTCTTCTGGGTCATTTTCGCACTCGTTTCCGCGCAGATTTTCGTCGCTTTACAACTGACGCCAACAATCGTCGCAATCGATCTAGGGTTTAACACCATCGACCCACAAGCCACTGCGGTACAGCTACTTTTGGGCATAGCACTCTGCTGCGTGTTCTTTCTCGTAGCAACGACCGTCCAATCCAGGCAGGACGCAAACCTCATGCTATTGACCTTGGTGATATCCGGCGTGTTTCAAGCCAGCTACGGGTCAATCATGACTTTATCCGGCCTGGAATATAGTTTCTTTCTGGAAAAGACCGCTTATTTAGGTGCCGCGACGGGCACGTTCATCAATCGCAACCATCTTGCTGGTTACCTGGTACTGACGCTGGCCTGCGGAATCGGTTTGATGATCGCCGGCTCAAACCGACGAGAATTTCGCGACTCAAAAGATTTTTTTCGCTCCTTAGTCAGTGCGACGGTCTCAGGCAAAGGGGCTTTAAGAGTAAGCCTCTTAGTCATGGTTGTCGGTCTGGTGTTGACGAAGTCACGTATGGGCAACATTTCCTTTCTTGTCGCGCTTTCGGTAAGCGCCGCTCTTTTACTGTTCACAAGCAAGGTACCCAGGAAAACGATTGCAATTTTCATAACGAGTATATTTGTGGTGGACGCTTTGATCATTGGAACCTTTTTTGACCTGGACACATTAGCGAAACGACTTGAACAAACAACCACACAAACCGAAAACCGGGACGAAATTCTCAGACTCTCCTTGCCATTGATAAGCGATAACTTAGTAGTCGGCACCGGTGCTGGTACATTCTATAACTCATATCCAAAGTATCGAGACGATAGCGCAGGCGCCGGGTTTTATGTGCATGCTCACAATGATTATCTCGAATTTCTATCAGAGAGAGGCATAATGGGAACCCTGCCCTTGATTGCGTTCGTGGTTTTGTGCTCTCTAGAAAGCAATCGGCTTAGAAAGAGCAGATCGATGCAGAAAAAAGGGCTCGCGTTCACAACAACCATGAGCATGATTGCAATTGCTTTTCACTCTATCGTGGATTTCAATCTTCAAGTACCCGGTTATTCACTGACACTAACCTGCGTCTGGGCACTTGCGTTCAGCCAACCCTTCTCAACACGACCCGGCTGATTGCTAAACTTATAGATCCCAGCCAATCCTTTTAACGGACTTGCCCATTGATAGCTAACCGCTATCCTTGCAGCCTCGAGTTAGAACAAATCGGAACCTAATGAAAAGTCAGCACTCCGCGTCACCCGAAGAGTTGTACATAACAGGCACTCGTGGAATTCCTGCGTCACACGGTGGGTTCGAAACCTTCGTGGAGAGTTTCGCCGTAGAGTATGCCCAGTCGAGCGCGCGCGTCACAGTCTATTGTCACGACACCCAAGCAACCTACATTCGCGGACGCTCAAAATCTTACAAAGGGGTGAAATTGGTTCAGTTCGGTTGCCCGCCTTCCCCATTCGGAACAATTTTGTTCGACCTTCTTACCATTCTTGATATTCTGAGTTCCAGATCCAAAAACACAATCGTGCTCACTCTTGGCTACAACACCGCTATGTTCAATCTTCTACTCAATCTATTCTCAGTACCTTACATCGTGAACATGGACGGGTTGGAGTGGAAACGAAAGAAATGGGGGAAGATCGCACGAGCCTGGTTGAAACTAAATGAGCGAATGGCATGGGCCCTCGCAAACGCCGTTGTGTGCGACCATCCAAAAATTTCAGAAGACATAACTAAGCGACTTGGAGAAAGACCACAACGCCACACTATTCCTTACGGTTCAATCCCAATCTACAAGGAATACAGTAGAAATTCCCCAAGCAGGTATTTTCTCCTGGTTGCCAGAATAGAACCCGAAAACAGTGTTCTGGAAATTGTTCAGAGCTTTTCGACCACTACTCTAGACGCAGAACTTCATATTGTCGGCACTATTGACGAATCCAATGCTTACCACGCAAAAATAAAAGCTACAGCGAATTCAAAGGTGAAATTCCTTGGCCCGATATACGATAAAGAACAACTTGCGGAGATACGAAGAAATGCGATGGTCTATATCCACGGCCACACCGTTGGGGGCACCAACCCTTCGTTGGTCGAAGCACTGGCATCCGGCAATGCAATCATAGCAAATGATAATGTCTTTAATCGCTGGGTCGCGTCTGAGAGCGCCATATACTTTGCGAACTCAGTAGAGTTAGGCCACGCTATGGTCAGACTCTGCGATGAAGCCAGAACCCGTAAAGCATTGGAACAACAGGCAATTCGCCGATTTAATGAAGGCTTCACCTGGCCAGAAGTACACAACGCGTATGAGGAGATCATCCGCAATCAATTGATGGGCCACGCCTAGGGTGGCAAGATTGGAATAGTCTCGGGACGGTGCATAGAAGGCTATTTCGCCAGTAATGCTGGAGAACTAGTTCCTATCAGCCAAATCAAGGGCTTCCATCCGGATGTGGTTTTCTTAGCTGGTCCATGAGCAACAACCAAAATTGGTTTTCCTTGAAGGAATGAGGCAGCTAACAGTACATGCACCTCAAGGCAAAACAAACCGGATTCCAGAGCTAGTCAACAAGTGACTGACAGAAATATTCCAATATGACGTTCAGCAGGTCCTCATTTTGGGTGCATGGACCGTTACTCTGTGTACTGTCGAGCTTGATTGCGGCCGCATTCCTCATACCAACCGCTCAAAACTACGAAGAGTTTAATGTAGGTAGGGTAAATCCAGTTCATCACTTACCGGAGCTAGGCGCTTTGTTGCTCGCTGGGTTAGGTTTCGTCTCAAAAGCCCCAAAGTGGAATACGCTTGCAAGCGCTTTCATCTTAATTTACGGCCTCGCAATGCTACTGGTTCCATTCTCAAAAATCCCAATAATGACAGCCTATTTGTCTTCGAAAGGATTACTTTATTGCGCTCTTGGAATTCTTTTAGGTTGGGCGATAAGTCGATATCCAGAGAAGGAGCGGATAAATAAACTGTGCGTGGTCCTTGGACTAATTTTCTACTTGGGAACACTCTCATACTTGATAAGAGATACTCGAAACTTCGGATTGGATGGAGTACTTTTCAGAGGCTATCAGGGGGGCACATTTACACTGATCGGTGGGGTGTATTTATTTGCAGTGTCCAAATCGGGATTCAGAAAGGCTAGAATCCCGGAATTCTTGATCGCGATGTCGCTCATCTACTTTGCCAACACACTAGCGACTATGCTCTCACTTCTTGGTGCTCTTCTAGTTTGTCTCGTCGCGCAGCGAAAGTTCTTAGCGGTAGGCATCATCTGTCTATCCGGGATATTAATAGCTTATCTCGTATACAGCTACATAGGCATCTACAACATCAGACTGGCAAACAAAGGCTATTTCGAGCTCGTAACTGCATCAGGCCGCTTTGAAGTTTATCTTGCGGTGTTACGTGGCTACTTAGAGGGAAGCATTCCTTTACTAGGAGTTGGCCTGGGCGCTGATAGGGCTTATCTACTTCAAGTTTCAGATTTGCCGTGGTTTCATACGTCGCACAATTCATTGTTGAGCCTAATTTTGGGATTCGGCCATCTGGGAATTCTCATCTACTTAACTTTTGTGGGGGTTCTTGTTGCTCAACTATTAAACCTCCGATATTCGAATCGCAAAAATGCGATATTTCTTTTTTCTGCCACATCCTTCCTTTTGTACGGGTTGACCGCACCGACTTTCCCAGGGTTTCCAGGATTCTTGATCACAGTAGCAGTAGCACTATCGATGCTGATTGATCGCCAACCAAGTGTTAAACATATGTATTCGTCGAATCCCGCATCTCATGAACTAAACCCAGAAGCTTTGCGAGATTAGATTCGAGCGGTTCGACTGCATTTAACACGCAAGTATTGGTGTAGTTCGACAGTTCTAGATTCAATTTTCTGTATTCCCTCTGGAGCAATACCGCCTGGTGCAGTTCCAATTCATCTTTGCGCTCGACCAGTTCCTTCTCTTCTCCAATCAGAAACACCACCAAGTTTGGTTTCGGAATGAATCGCAACATAAGCCTAAGAAACAACGTTCCGCAACTCAATCTATACCGAATTCTGTCAGCAATCAGATCGCTGAAGTGGCGGTCATACAGAATTACTTTGGGTTGCCTCCGCACAGTAAATGCACTATCCAGCCAATAATCTGCGATAAAATAGATAACCTTCAACACACTCCCAACGGATCCATGAGCAGAGCCACTGTGAGGATGTGAGGCAGTTTTATTGGATTTTGAATCGGCAGTGCTCTTTAGAACCATCGGACGAAGATATCTGAGTACTACACCTTTACTATGGCGCTCTAAACTGTCTTGAAGACTTTCTATCAAAGTAGACTTCCCTGAACCATCTATACCCAGAAACACGATCTCGAAATCGAACTTCTTTTGGTTTCGAATGCGATACTCTGCTTTTGCATACTCGAAAGCCTTCTGACAAAAAACGCATGGGCCTCTAATAAAGCGTCGCAACAAGAACGCATAGGCCGCGACTCGACTGACCACACCCATCATGATCATCTCTTTAACAAGCGGGATCACTTGCTCATCAACGACGGACGCTCTGATGCTATCGTCTGAAAGCAATTCCTTCTCTTTTGCTGATAGTGGATACGGCAACCTGCGCACAAGCCCGTAGGTGATCAACGTACACAGCAATTCATCTGCCGCGGTCACCTTCCTAAAAACACTGTCATCGATTTCAGCCTGCCTAGCCCGCTTTACGATACTATCTACTGATACGAGCTCAATTCCTTTGTAATCGATTTGATGAATCAGATCTATCTGCACAACACTGACTACTTTCGTTTTCTCCACCGAACACATGACAAACATGTGGAAGCTCGATGATTTGTCCCAACAAAAGGTGACAGTTAGTTCAGCACTTGCTGTTATGCCCAACAAGACTGTACCGACATGCTTCTTTGCCAACAGGACATCGAGATCTCCATCCGGCCCATGTGCTAAGATGTTTTCTCCTCGCAAGACTGCGTAGTCTACATTTAGGGAATTCATTAACTCGAGGAAACAAGCGCAAGCTTCTTTTTTATCGTGCACGGGAAGCGACCGCCCTCAAAATTCGAGATATGATCCTGGCCGGTGACAGCAGGAAGGAAAGCGCTGCATATAATAAGAACTGCATGTGTTGAGCCTCCAAATAGCTCCCCCCCGCTAAGCGTGAGAAATAGCGATGGTAGTCCTTACGCAGCCGATTCAACCTACGGTAAACAGAGACTTTGCGCTGAAAATATTGAGCTTCTGTTGGTTCTGGTCTACCCTGCAACCTCGCCTCGTAACAGCTTTCAACCCATCTTCTTTTATCTTGCATGACACTAAAAGTTCGCAGTGTGTTTGCACGGTTGTGAAAACGATAGTCCACCAAAGACTCTCGAATAACACCTACTCTAAATCCAGCGGAAACTAAGCGTAGTTCCAAATCCCAATCATCGCAGGGATAAAATTCCGCTCTATACCCTTCAATTTTTCTCAGAACCTCAGTTTTAATCATCATCGTAGAATGCACCATACAGCCGTCCACCATCGGTGCAAACTCATCTATCTCGCCCGGCTTATCCATCTGCTGGTCCGAATTAGACCAACTCTTGAGATCACCAATTTTGTTGATGTTAGAAAAGAGGCAGTCCCACGAATCATTTTCGAGAGCGTCAACCTGTTTTTCTATCCTAGTCGAATCAGAAACATCATCTTGATCAAGTCGGGCCCAATAGTGTCCGCGAATAAGTTCCAATGAAAGATTCAGTGTTTCGCACAACCCCGTGTTCTCTTTCAGAATGACACGTACCCTCGGATCCTTGATCTCGGAAATATAATCCCGAGATCCATCTGTACTGCCATCGTCCAAGAGCAGCAGCTCGAAATTTGAAAAGGTCTGGCCCAACAAGCTCGCGATAGTCGCTTTAAGGTAGGGCATCCCGTTGTAGACGGGGATGACAAGACTAACTTTGGGCGTCACGGTCAGCAGTTTTCCTGAACACAAGACGACTAGTCGAAATAGCCAGAATTAGTATAAGGATCATTTGTTGTGTATAAAGTCCAATCATCAGACCATCTAATGCAAAATACTCGAACAGTTGCTCGTGAGAAAGCAACGTAAAGGCAACCATAGTGATGTAGGCGAGAAACACCATCTTTGCGGAGCCAACGGATCTATGTATGACAACTAAGGGTATCGAGAAAACACCAATCAGTGGCAAGAGCACAAGAAACCGGAAAACATCACTCAAGTGTGCTTCATCAAAGCCATAGAAAACATGCAGGAATTTTTCGAAAAGTACAAAAAACATCAAAGTAACTGCAAACACTTGAAGAATAGCTATACGACTATTCTCATACATCATAGCAACCAAACGAGCGAAACTAACTCTTCCTTGCTTGGAGCCACCAAGAACTCCTAACCTACTTTCAAGTGCAACCAAGACGACATTGGCAAATCCCAACAGGCTTTGAGTAGCCCGATAGTATCCCATCACTACAATGCCAAAGGTATCGGCCGCTGCAATGAGCAGATAATTCCCACTACCCCATTGAGCGATAACTGTCGCAATCATCCATTTCGCAAACAAAAAGTGTTCAACAAATACAGCAGTGACACTTCGGACATCTATAAGGAATTTACAAGAGGTACAGAAAGGCAAGACACTCAATGCGTTAACTAGCGCGATACCCCAGAGCAGAGCGGCGATCGAGAAGTCCCACAGCAGGACGATACTTACTAGGCACACTATAAGCCCTAAGGTATTGATGCAATCGAAAAGTATCAAGGAAATCCATCTTGAATCGATCATTGCCAACTGCCGAAAAACATCGCAATTTGCCCTCGTCAGAACAACAACTACCAACGGCCACAAGGTTTTATGTGACAAACTGTCTGACCAATCGTCACCAAGAATCAAAAGTGCAGAAAAAGCCGTGAACGCAAGACAGATTGACGCCGTTGTCGAGATTAAGAGTACAGCGGATGTGTACCTTTCGTGGCGGGGGTGCTTGTGAATCATCACGTTCAGCGGCAGGAGTACTAATGCACGATGTAACTCTTTGCAGAGAAGCAAAACGAGCAGCACGAGAGAGTACTCACTGAACGCTTCTAATCCCGCTAGCTGCGCAAGTAAGATATAGAATAGAAAAGCACCACCACTGACGATCAGTTGATCAATGAGGTAGTATTCCTTCGCGAAAAAGCCTTTCAGCTTTTCCTTGGCTACTCTTAGACGTGATGACATTGCATTCTCGAACTTCAACCAAGCTTATCGGCGACCCAACACCCCTTAAGCCTGTTGCCAATGAACACGGAGTTGAACTACCCAAATTTTCTCACAAATCCAGGCAAAATATTCGAACCCCGCGAGTTTAGAAAAAGAATACGATGAACATCCTTTTGACGGCATACAAACTAGAGGCAGGGCTTGGCTCGGAAGACGCATCGGGTTACGAGGCCTTGAAGCATCTCGTCAAGTTAGGACACCGTGTCACCCTGATTACCAGAGTGAACAACGCCGAAAAGATAAGAAAAGAATCAGATTTTGCTCAAGTCCGAATTATTGGATTGGATGTTCCTAAGTGGTTAGCGTTTTACAAAAAGGGAGGCAGAGGCATCATTCTCTATTACTATTTGTGGCAGATTGCAGTTGGTCTGAGGGTCAGGTCTTTATACAAGAAGAACAAATTTGACATTCTCCACAACTACAATTTCCACACTGATTGGGCCCCCCACTTTTTTCCAAAAAAAGCAGCGATTGTATGGGGACCAGTAATGCACCACCAATCTATCCCGTTTTCGTTTTTTGATGGAACCAGCTTAGGGGATTACTTCAAGGACAGGGCGCGAACGTTCTTCAAAAACATTTTCTGGCATCTAGACCCGTTCTTGAAATTAGCAGTCAGGAAAAGCAATGCAATCGTCTATGCGAATAAGAATCTGGCACCACCGTTTAGGCAAGTCTCCGAAAAAACGCACACTGTTCTAATGCCGGGATCAAGCGACGAGTTTCTCTCTGCACCATCAATCTCCGATACCTTCAACGTGCTTTTCGTGGGCAGATTCGTTGCTTTAAAGGGGGTCCTCACGTGCTTACAGATCTACTCCGCATTTCTGAAGCACAATCCTCATCTGAAAACCAGTATGACGTTGATCGGCAGCGGCCCTCTAGAAAATAGAGTCCATGAAGAGATCGTACGGTTGAACTTACAAGACAACGTTGAGATTGTTTCGTGGATTGATCGTTCAGAACTCAAATCACACTACCATGCTGCGAGCCTCTTTCTGTTCCCAAGTTTTGAGGCACAAGGCCTCGTAGTGAGTGAGGCAATGTCTGCGTCCTTACCAACAATTACAATTAGCGGAACTGGTCCAGCGTCGGTGGCCGGTGAATCCAGCATCACAGTGGAGTACACCAACTACGCGTCGTTTATCGGCGACGCCGCGAATGCCGTTTCACTCATTGCAGAAGAATACTTTGATCGCCCGACAGACTATATCGATCGAGCAAATCAATCGCAGAATTGGTTCTGCGAGAGAAATCGAACCGCCAAACTGATCGGAGATATAGACAACATTTATCAACATGTTCTGGCTGAAAGCAGAAAACGCTCATGACCCCAAGAATTCGCTGGATACCAAACTTGGCACTGACCAATAAAAAGTATTTGGCTATAGGCGATGCCGCCCCATTTTTCTCAACGTTTGAATACTCAGCTAGCGCAATGAACAAAATTGAGTATTTGGCGATTAAGGCAACCAAAAGACTACAAACCGTTTCGAATTACCAAGCCGCTCAGTTGCTTCACCTTTTTCCATACGACGTTAACGCAGGGCTTTTGCTAAACACCAGCTTCTATAAGAGTTACCAGCTGGTTGGAGTCGTGAAGGACCACGCGGAACGCACGTTCTTCATCAAAGTCTATGATCGACCGCCAACCAAAGAGTGTCAGTATTTAGAGGAAAAGAGAGAGCTCCTTCAGAGAATACTGCCAGATAAAGCCGCGACCATTCGATGTCAGCTAAATGACAACCTCCTTCAGTCCCCCTACCTTTCCTGCGATTCTCGATTAGGGGTCTCAGAACTAAAGCAAGTTGCAAAGGCCATGTATGAAACTGCAATCAGCAACGGACTATACGGCCAGGGGATCAAATCAGAACGCATCATTGAGGGTATCGGAGAAAGATTCAAGTTGTTGGAGCTGCTCAGCGAAAAACAATATGAATCTGTCTTGAGTCACGGCGATTTCAATAGTCGTAATGTTTTTTCAAACAGACAGAAAGTAGTAGTGACTGACTATGAAGCAGTGGGGCATTATCCACTGTACTACGATTTTTTTACCCTTGTGTTTGCGCAGTATGAATTCGCCAGATCGATATCCAAGCGCAATCGAGTTGTAGAAGACATAAGTGCACAATTGTCGTCGGTTTTTTCTATTTCTGAACGGAAATCATTGGAATACACTGCAATTTTTCTTGCAGTAACGTATCTCCGACATTTAGAAGATTGGAGAAAGGGTCAAAATTTTCGCTTGAAAAAGCGGGCGATTATCAATTTGAAGCGCTTGTTGAACACGAACATAGTCTAAATGAACAAATCAATTCTAATCGTCCATCCAAGCGCTGACTTATATGGTGCAGATCGTGTTTTGATTCAAATTGCCACTACCTTAAAGTCAGAAGGAAACCGCGTCCAAATCGTGTTGCCTTACGAAGGTCCACTACAAGATGAATTGGAAAAACTAAACGTTAATGTTGACATCGATCCAAGCATGCCCGTGCTAAGACTTAGCAACATGAAACTTAGCAAGTTGGGGCTATTGCCCAATTTTTTAAGGAGGATCGCGGAAACTCATAACGACGTAAGGAGCTACGATCTCGTCTATATCAATACACTCGCCGTGGCGCTATATGGCCTTGGCTCGGCATTTTCCGGAATTCAAACCATCGTACACATCCATGAAATACCATCACGATCACTGTCGGCGATTTTTAGCGTCTTATTGACCTTTATACGACCTCGAATACTCTTCGTTTCTCAAGCAACAAGACAACGCTTTTGGTTGAGTACGGATAACTACCGAATAGTTCATAACGGAGTTACCTCACCCACCAACTCAAACACAGAAAGTCCGAGCTCAAAAAGGCTGAAAATACTACTCATTGGTCGCCTAAACGCTTGGAAAGGTCAGGGTCTCTTAGTCAAAGCCGTAGCAGAACTCGGCTCCTTGGCCGATGAGATAGAAGTAAGACTAGTGGGTGACGTGTTTGCTGATCAGACTCAGTTTCAGGTTTCACTCTCAAATCAAATAGCGCAGCATAATCTTAGCGGATCCGTCAGTCTGGTTGAATTCACTGATGACCCCTCGCACCATTACCAATGGTGTGACGTGGTCTGTATCCCATCCACCAGACCAGACCCCTTCCCTTTAGTTGCACTTGAGACGGGCTCGTTTGGCAAGCCTGCCATCGCTGCTGCGTTCGGAGGTTTGCCCGAAGTCATCGAAAATGGGGTTAATGGGCTTCTCTTCGAACCCAACGATCATTACTCACTTGCAACCAAGATTCGATGGGCTCTTGATAATCGGCAAAGACTTAAGGAAATGGGTGATAAAGCAAAGGCAATTCACGAATCAAAATATACTGAATCAAAATTTCGCGATAGGCTTCGAGCGGCCATTCAATGATTAGCAAAGTGATAAAACAGCTCACTCAATCCTTACTCACGAAACTTGGAAAGCAATATGCTCTTGATGAGGAAATTCCAACGAGCCTGATCATAAGGGAGTACCTTCGACGTTTCGTCATGTTGGCAAGGGGGGGTATTCGTTTTCGCAAGAAATGTTTTGTCGGAAACAATGTGAAGCTGAGAGGCAACATAAAGTTGGGAAGCTTTGTTACAATCGAAAGTAATGTTGAGATTGATGGTTACGCCAAACATGGAGTTCAACTTGCCAATGGCGTGAAGATAGGAGCTCACTCAATAATTTCAGTGACCAGTCATCTATCTAAGTACGGGTCCGGGTTGGATATCGGCGAACACTCGGGCTTCGGCCAGTTTTGCTACTTTGGTTGCGCTGGTGGGGTTAAGATTGGATCTCATGTCATTGGCGGCCAATACATCAGTTTCCATGCGCAATCTCATGTATTTGAAGATACATGTAGCCCTATTATCTCGCAGGGGGTCATCGAGGAGGGGATTATATTGGGAAACGACATCTGGATTGGCGCGAAAGTTACATTCCTGGATGGTGCTGAACTAGGCAACCATTGCGTCGTGGCGGCAGGCTCCGTCGTAAAGGATAAGTTTCCGGACGGCTCCGTAATCGCCGGTATACCTGCAAGGCTAATAAGAAACCGACTTGCAGAATCACTTTGAGCAATATGCTCAGTTAGAAGGTAAACAACTCTCTAAACTTAATCAGATCTTCCGCCATGGTAGTGTCACCTGGTAAAAGCTCTTTCAGCCGCTCATCGCACTCCACCGTCAGGTTATGGAGAGGGATGTGTTGATCCACGAAAATAGTCTCAAGGTCCGGGTAGAGCTCCTTTAGGGACTCGACGAACTCGAACGACGACATATGGCGATGCGACAGATTGTAGATGTCGGAATCCATTTCGCGCTTGACCATGCGGGCAAGTACTTCAACTACTCGATAAAGGCTGATGTGTGTCAGCGTGTGTTCTGGGTCACCATGAATCGCGACCCGGTTGGTAAAGTGTGCATCGAAAATGAGCTGATTCACTGGTGTCTCGACACGCAGGTTTTTCGAGTAGCCATATACGTTGGCACAGCGAACAAGCTGCACCGGTATTTTTTCCATCAAGCGGATAACGTGGTCTTCACCGCGCATTTTGGAAATTGAGTAATAGCTGGAGGGCACCCTGGGATAATCAGTGGATTCCACTTCACCCTGCCCATAAACAGACTGGCTACTGAGATACATTAGTCGCTTCACGCCCGTTTCTTCAGCGGCATAAACAACTTCAGCCGTACCCCAGTGATTGTTCTGCTCAAAGTCGTGGGGGTTCTGATCTTGATAAGGCGTTTCCACTTTTGCAGCCAAGTGAATCACCACGTCCATACCCTGCATCTCGCGTTTCAGTGTTCTGGTGTCGAGGATGTCCGCCTGAACGAAGCGCACGTTGTTTCCCGGCACTTTTCGCAAGCCCGTAAACAGGTTGTAGTTACCTTTGCAGAGGTTGTCGTAGACAAGGATATCTTTAACACCGGGTTCTGCAGAGAGCCGATAGACCAATTCGTTGCCGATGTATCCAGCACCGCCTGTGATCATGATTTTCATCAGTTGCCCCCGGCGACCAGCGTGGTGTTAATGCCACATTCGGTTTTGTTCATACCAAACCAGCGAGCATTACGCTCGTTGCCTTCACCGAAACTTTTCGACGTACAGGGCTCGCAACCAATGCTGAGATATCCCTGCGCTTCCATTGGGTGTTCTGGCAGATCGTGGTACTTGCGGTAATAGAACACCATTTTGTTATCCCACTGAAGCATCGGGTGGTATCGCGTGCAATTGAACTGCGCCGGCTCTTCCTCAGCCATAGCAGCACGAACCGAACTCTGGTCAGCACGCACGCCATTAATCCAGATGTCGTGTTCCATCATGACCGGCTCCAGTGGTTGAACCTTGTTCAGGTAGCAGCAATGGTCAGGATCTGAGGCATAAAGAAATCGACCTGCTCGATCCATCTGCTTAATTTTTGGGACTTCCGGACGCAGCGCAATCACATTCAATCCAAGCTCCTCTTTAAGACGGTCGGCAAATCGGATGGTTTCAGGAAACAGGAATCCGGTATTGGTGTAATACACCGGAACATCGCGATCGACTCGACTGATGATGTGAAGCAGAGGGAGACTTTGGCTTTGAAACGAACAGGTGGAGAAGACTTTTTTCCCGTCGTCCAGGTAGCCGTGGATGCGCTCTACGATTGCATCTGCTTTGGCTTCGAGGTCTTTTTTGTCGAGAATGCCTGTCATTTGTGTCTCCATCTGAAGGGCGCATTCTACAAGGGTTAGAGAGACCCCATTAGACAAGTTCGTTCCCTGCTAATGCATACAAGGAATAATGAAACGTAGGAATATAGCTATATTGAATATGGAATAGATCGAGATCTCTCCGCTACGGGCTACGCCCTTCGGTCGAGATGAGGGTGCGGACGCGACCCCGATCGGTCGAGATGAGGTCTTAGATCTCTCCGTTTCGGCGCATTGCGCCTTCAGTCGAGATGAGGGTTTAGGTTTGGTCGATGTAAGCCAAGATCCGCTCGACACACTTCTCGACCGAATCTTCACCCGAATTCAGATGGATCTCAGGTGATTCAGGCGCTTCGTAAGGGCTGTCGATACCTGTGAAGTTGGGCAGTTCACCGCGTCTGGCCTTCGCGTAAAGACCTTTCACGTCTCGGCGTTCCGCTTCTTCAAGCGGTGTATCTACGTGGATTTCAATGAACTGGCCGTCATCAAACAGGCGCCTTGCCATATCCCGCTCGGCTCTGAAAGGCGAGATAAAGGAGGTAATGACCACCAATCCTGCATCGACCATCAGTTTGGACACTTCTGCTACCCGGCGGATGTTTTCGATTCGGTCCCCTTCCGAGAAACCCAGATCCTGGTTCAAGCCGTGACGAACGTTATCGCCATCCAGGATATAAGTACGCTGACCTTTCCTGTGGAGTGCCTGTTCCAACGCGTCTGCGATGGTGGATTTACCTGAACCAGAGAGACCCGTGAACCAGAGTACTTTTGCTTTGTGACCGTTCAGTGTCTCACGCGCTTCACGATTCACTTCAAGCTTCTGTGCGTGGATATTCTTCGCGCGGCGCAGCGCAAAGTTAATCATCCCCGCAGCCACGGTCGCATTGGTGTAGCGATCAACCAGCACAAATGAACCGAGTGCGCGGTTATTGCTGTAAGGCTCGAACGTAATGGCTTTGTCCAGCGAGAGCGTCGCAACACCAATATCGTTCAACTCCAACTCCTTAGACGACAAGTGTTCCAATGTGTTGATGTTGTACTTGTACTTTATGTCACTGATGGTTGCGTTGACGCTCGATGTGCTCGTCTTGAGCCAGTAAGCACGACCGTGGTGGCCCACTTCCTGATCCATCCAGACTATGTTGACCTCGAACTGGTCTGCAACTTCACTTGGGTCATTCGAGGTGACGATGACGTCTCCTCGAGAGCAGTCAACCTCGCGATCCAGAGTGATGGTGACCGCCTGATCTGTAGTCGCCCCATCGAGGCTCTGCTTATAAAGAACGATGTCGCTGACGCTTGCTGTTTCGCCTGACGGCAGCACACGAACCTCATCACCCTTGGCAACTTTGCCGGATACAACTGTGCCAGAAAATCCACGGAAGGTTCGGTCCGGGCGGTTCACCCATTGAACAGGCATGCGAAAGGCATCCTCTGTCTTGCTCTGGTGTGCATCTACCGTTTCGAGGAAGCCGATCAAGGTGGGCCCCGAATACCAATTGGTTCTCTCAGATCGCTCGATCACGTTGTCGCCTTCAAGCGCTGATAAAGGAATCGCGGTGATCGATTCAAAGTTCAGCTGCTCAGCGAAGTCATGATAGTCAGAAACTATCTTGTCGAACGTCGCCTGATCAAAATCAACCAGATCCATTTTGTTTACGGCAAGTGCGACATGTTTTATGCCAAGGATCGAACAGATAAAAGAGTGACGTCGCGTTTGTGTGAGAACCCCTTGAGATGCATCTACCAGAATCACCGCAACGTCGGCCGTTGAGGCACCGGTCGCCATATTGCGCGTGTACTGTTCGTGCCCCGGTGTGTCCGCCACGATGAACTTACGGTGATCGGTTGCAAAGAAACGATAGGCTACATCAATGGTGATGCCCTGCTCTCGCTCTGCCGCGAGACCATCGACCAAAAGCGCAAAGTCGATGTCGCCATCCTGGGTTCCCTGGGTCTTTGATTCATTTTTCAGCGCTGCGACCTGATCTTCGAAAATCAGTTGCGCTTCATACAACATCCGGCCAATGAGCGTACTCTTTCCGTCATCCACTGATCCGCAGGTGATGAACCTGAGCATGTCCAGTTTCGATTGTGATTCCAGGTATTCGTCAATTTTGGGTGTCGCGTTCATGTTAAATCTCTATCTTTAGGTCTCTCCGCTTCGGGCTTCGCCCTACAGTCGAGATGAGGTGCTTGGTTCAATTCTCGTGGTGAGCAATATTGCGGATGGTGCCGCGTGGCACCAATTGCCATGCCCGCTCATGGGCGTAGTAAATGAAAAACTTCGCGACGAATTCGATGCTTCCTATGGTAATGGCCGCCATAACATCACCGGTAATGAAGTAGGCAATGATGCCCGTCGTGGTCGTGGCAACAATCCGCCAGGAAAAAGCTTTCAGCAGGCTGCGCAGATGCGATTCGCGATATTCGGTGAGTTCAACGTCCATTAGAAGTACCCTTCCTGCTTTTTCTTCTCCATTGAACCCGCAGAGTCTTTGTCGATTGCCCTACCCTGACGCTCACTGGTGCGGGCTTCGAGTAGTTCAAGCAAAATCTTCGGTAAATCATCCGCATCAGATTCAATGGCGCCGGTGAGCGGGTAACAACCGAGTGTTCTGAAGCGCACGCGTTTGGTTTGAATCTTTTCTCCAGGGAAGAGTTTTAACCTGTCATCATCCACCATCATCAACATGCCATCTCGCTCAATCACCGGGCGCTCTGCCGCGTAGTAAAGCGGCACAATGGGGATGTCTTCTTTATAAATGTATTGCCAGATATCCAGTTCCGTCCAATTGGACAGCGGAAAAACTCGGATACTTTCGCCCGGGTTCTTGCGCCCGTTGTAGAGATTCCAGAGTTCCGGCCTTTGATTTTTCGGATCCCAGCGGTGCGTTTCCGTTCGAAAAGAAAACACTCGCTCTTTCGCCCGACTTTTTTCTTCATCTCGACGAGCGCCACCAAATGCTGCGTCAAACTTGTACTTGTCCAATGCCTGTTTGAGGCCCTGGGTTTTCATGATGTCCGTGTGAAGCGCACTTCCGTGATCAAACGGATTGATGTTTTTCTCAACACCTTCGGGATTGATGTGAACCAACAGCTCCATGCCAGTCTGTTCTGCAATCCAACTTCGAAATTTGTACATCTCCTGGAACTTCCAGCGAGTGTCGACGTGCAGAAGCGGGAATGGAGGTTTGCTGGGGTAAAACGCTTTTTCCGCTAACCGGAGCATCACCGCAGAGTCTTTACCTATTGAGTAAAGCATGACAGGGTTCTCAGCCTCCGCCATCACCTCGCGAATGATGTGCATACTCTCGGCTTCGAGCCGATCCAAATGTGTCATGTCCATATTTTTCTCTAGAGAACTGTCAGTCCCAGAATTAGGTTTTTCGTTTGATATCGTTTCGACGAATGGTGTTTTGGCATAGGCCGTGAGTGCCAATTGCGCAGAACTGCCATCATCAAAATGAAGATTGTTTGTACCCTGATCATCGACCAGCGAACGAGCTAGCTCTGTCAGGGCGCCATGCGGCCAGATGAGAATTGATCTCGCATAATCTCTCGCCAGGTTTGCAAGAAAGTTTTCGAGGTCCTCAGCGGTCGGAGCAACATCATAGGTGCGCCACTTTCTCCCTTGCCTGCCATCATTGGCCATCAGCACAAAACTACGCTCATTCTGATGAACCTGAACAATGAGACTAGGCTGTCTTTGCTTCTTGGCTGCGCTTTCAAGTCCCTGGCGGACCAGCTCATTAAGAATATTGCCCGACTCATCCCGAAGCTCACTCAGTTTGATTGCCGGAGGTAGAAAGCCAGAACTATTGATCGCTCTCTCGAGGGTACGTTGAGACACCTCGCCACGCTCAGCACTAACCGCTTCCAGGAGCTGATGCGTATCCCACAGCTCTGCGGGATTGGTGAACGCTATTTCTGGGAGTTGATCCATTCTACACATTGAGCCATTGACGCAATCTGCAGAATTATCTATCTATCTTGAAAATTATCAAGTGTTTTTATAAATATTCATATTGCGACACCCCTATTTCGCAAACCGCGACAAGGCCGACTTTAAATTCGCTCGCCATGGTTGAGGCTCAAAACCGCTCAGTGTCGCCAACTTTTCGGTGTTTAGCACGCTGTAGGCGGGTCTTGCAGCTGGCGTGGGATAGTCGTCTGTCGCAATCGGGTTAACCGGTATACGGCGCTCGAGCAGTCCAGCCTTGGAGCCCTCTTCCTGAATACCAAGTGCAAACTCGTACCAGGTGATATCTCCTTCATCTGTCCAGTGGTAGATACCGGGCTGAAAAAGGTCGTGATCCACAATTTGCCAGATCACCTCTGCGAGGCTCCGGGCATAGGTCGGTGAGCCTCTCTGATCACTCACCACACCCAGTTCATCACGTTCTGCCATCAACCGAAGCATGGTCTTAACGAAATTCCCGCCATGTTCGCTATAGACCCAGGCCGTTCGAATGATCATGGTCTGCTCTGGTGCGGCATTCAGTGCCTGAAGCTCCCCGGCAAGTTTGCTGGCCCCGTATTCACCCAGAGGTCCAGTTTCATCACCCGGCAGATAGGGGCTGGTCTTCTTGCCATCAAACACAAAGTCGGTTGAGATATTAATCAGCTTCGCACCACTTGTTTCGACATATCGTGCCATCGCACCAACCGCATCAGCATTGATGCGCTCCGCCAGTTCCGGTTCTTCTTCAGCATTGTCTACCTGGGTGTAAGCCGCTGCATTAATGATGAGATCTGGCGACTGCTGCTCAAGATAATACTCAACACTCAGCGGTTCGGATAAATCACACGCAGTGCGGTCCACATAAAACACGTTCAACCCCGCGGGTTGCGTATCACGAAGGGATCGAGCGACCTGCCCTGTCGAACCGAATACCAGGATCTTCAAGAACTAACCTTAAGCGTAGAGCTCAGAACTACGACCGATGCCCACATAGCTCAACCCATAGTCGGCACAGCGCTCGGGGTTATAGATGTTCCGACCATCGAAGATCGTTTTGGCATGGAGCTCTTTGCTGAGCCGGCGGAAATCCGGCTGTTTAAACTGTCGCCATTCCGTCACAACTATCAGTGCATCAGCGTCGTAGGTCGCCGCATAAGGGTCAGTGACGAACTCCACGCCCGTGCCTTCAAGAGCGTCTCTTGAGGTTTCGATGGCCTGTGGATCAAAGGCATTGACCCGAGCACCATGCTGGCGCAACGTGCGGGCAATAGTAATCGCTGGTGCTCCACGAACATCGTCGGTCTCAGGTTTAAACGCCAGCCCCCACAGCGCAAACGTCTTGCCTGACAGATCGCTGCCAAACTGTTCGACAATCTTGTCGACCAGCACCAGTTGCTGTTTTTCGTTTCGACGCTCAACTGCATCGAAGATGGTGTCGCTAAGCCCGGCCATACCCGCCATGTTAATCATGGCGCGCACATCTTTCGGAAAACAGGAACCGCCATAACCGCAACCCGGGTAAATGAAAGAAGGACCAATTCGAGGATCAGTTCCAATACCCCGGCGAACGTTTTCCACATCCACACCGAATTCATCACACATGAGAGCGACTTCATTCATAAATGAGATCTTGGTGGCGAGCATGGCATTGGCTGCGTACTTGATCATCTCGGCATCCCGAATCCCCACAAACTGGATGCGATCCTGCTTTTTCGAGAAAGCACCATAAAGCTCTTCCATGACACGTGCACTCTTAGCGTTATTCGTGCCGACTACAATTCTGTCGGGATACATAAAATCTTCTACTGCACTGCCTTCTCTCAGAAACTCAGGATTACTGATCACATCGAATTCTATCGAATCACCCCTCGCTTCTAGTTCAGCTGCAATTGCTTCGCGAACTTTGTCTGCCGTGCCTACCGGCACCGTAGATTTGTCAACAACAACTATTGGATGCTGAAGCCTTTCACCGATAGATTTAGCCACTCCCAGGACATAACTCAGATCTGCACTGCCATCTTCATTAGGTGGTGTGCCAACCGCGATAAAAATCACTTCGGCGTCCTGCATCGCCGCCGTCAGATCCGATGAAAAAGTTAGACGCCCAGCTGCGATATTCGACGCGACCAGGCCCTCAAGACCAGGTTCATGAATGGGGATTATGCCGTTTCGCAGGTTATCCAGCTTACCTTCATCCACGTCCACGCAGGTGACTGCGTTACCCATTTCGGCAAAGCAGGTACCCGTCACCAGCCCAACGTATCCTGTCCCCACAATGGCGAGCTTCATGGGTTTAAATGCTCGTAAACATAGTTGGTGGCCTCAACGAACCCATCGATACTGCCGCAGTCGAATCTGCGACCATGAAATTTGTAACCCAAGACCATACCATTCTTACACTGCTGGTTGATGGCATCAGTAATCTGGATTTCACCACCTGCACCCGGTTTCTGGGTTCTCAGGATGTCGAAAATGTCTGGCGTCAAAATATATCTGCCGATGATGCCAAGATTGGTCGGCGCATCCGCAGGATCCGGTTTTTCCACCATGTTGGAAATCTTGAAGAGCCCATCCTGAATTTTGTTACCCTCAATAATCCCGTATTTGTTGGTTTGAACTGTCGGGACTTCCTCAATCGCAACAATCGAGCACTGGTACTCGTTGTAGAGACTGACCATTTGCTTCAATACTCCTGTTCCATTGGTACAGAAGTCATCAGCGAGAAGTACAGCAAACGGATTATCACCAACCAGTCGCTCGCCCGTAAGAATGGCATGCCCCAAACCTTTCATCTCTATCTGTCGAGTGTAAGAGAACGTGCACTGATCAATCACATGGCGAATATCATCTAGCAAAGACTCCTTCGAGGTTCCTGCTATCTGATGTTCCAGCTCATAAGAGATGTCGAAGTGATCTTCAATGGCCCGCTTACCGCGACCAGAGATCACGCCAATATCCGTGAGGCCTGCCTCGATGGCTTCCTCTACGCCATATTGAATAAGCGGCTTATTGACGATCGGTAGCATTTCTTTCGGCATGGCTTTGGTAGCTGGAAGAAAGCGGGTACCGTACCCCGCCGCTGGAAAAAGACACTTAGTTAGTGCATTACCTTCCATAATTGTCCTCAAACCGGACGATGTCATCTTCGCCAAGATAATCGCCCGATTGCACTTCAATAATCTCTAGTTCGGCTTCCGAAAGATTTTGGAGTCGGTGTTGTGTCTCCGCTGGGATATAGCAGGATTGGTTCTTGCTGAGCTCCATTGTCTCATCGCCAATCGTCACGGTGGCAACCCCTTCAACAACCACCCAGTGTTCCGCACGATGATGATGAAGCTGAAGTGACAGGCTCGCCCCGGGATTCACGCTGATTCGCTTCACCTGGAATGCCGGACCCGCATCCACTCCTTCATAGTATCCCCAGGGTCGATAGACTTTACGGTGGAACGTTCGTTCTTCACGACCGTCTTCCTTCAGGTGATTCACCACCGACTTTACGTCCTGAACCTGATCCTGTGACGCTACCATGACTGCGTCAGCGGTTTCGACGACCACCACATCGTTTAATCCAACCACAGAAACCAGCCGGTTTTCCGCCCAGACATAACTGTTCTCCACACCATTAACGACAACGTCGCCAACCAAAGTGTTGTTATGCTCATCCTTCTCAGAGATTTTCCAGAGCGCGTCCCATGAACCGATGTCACTCCACTCAGCATCCAGAGGCACCACCACTGCATTCATCGTGTGCTCCATCACTGCATAGTCAATGGAATCTGACGGGCTCGAACGAAAGGCCTCTTCATCAACCCGGGTGAAATCCAGATCTGAGGTAACCTCGCTCACCGCTCTCACCATTGCCTGTGCAATCTCCGGCTTCTGACGACCGAGCTCTTCCAAATAGACGCTGGCCTTGAACACAAACATGCCACTGTTCCAAAAGTAGCGCTCAGACTGAAAGAACTCCAGCGCAGCGGGCTTGTCTGGTTTTTCAACAAATTTATCGACGCGAAAGGCGCTACCCTCAGGTGCGCCTTTACGAATATAGCCATAACCTGTTTCTGGTCGATCTGGCACGACACCAAAGGTCACGAGCTCATCGTTGGAAGCAAACTCAATCGCCTGAGTGAGGGCGTCAAGGAACACCTGTTCTTTCTGAATCACGTGATCGGAAGGCAACACCACAAGAATCGCATCTTCCTCTTTCATTGCTTCGTGCGCTGCCAGAGCAACAGCAGGCGCTGTGTTACGCCCTTCTGGCTCTAGAATGATTCTTGAGGGTTGAATGCTGATTTCTCGAAGTTGTTCAGCGACCAAAAACCGATGTTCTTCGTTGCACACTAAAATTGGGTCAGTGACATCCGAGTGACCGGCGCAGCGAGTCACTGTGTTCTGAAGCAGAGAGTAGTCGTTAACCAGAGACAACAACTGTTTCGGGTAGAGCTCCCGAGATAGTGGCCAGAGCCTTGTTCCGGCACCACCACACAAAATGACAGGTATAACTTTCACATAACCCCCGTAAACGAAGGAACGCATTTTAACGTAAACTTACCGATCTGTTCGAACTACGAATCTGGAGAAGCAAATTAGCGCGCGAACTGTTGAATGGCTGCACTGGGCGCTAGCAGGATCGCTGCTTCTCTGTTTCTGGCTTTTCTTTTTGGCTGAAAACGGTCGAATTAACGCTTTCGCTACATACTTTGCAGCCATTTTCTTGCTCATCCTGAGCTGTTGGAAACAGGTTCGCCAGCAAATTACATTAGATGGACTTTCTATACTCACGGGTACCCTTTTACTCTATCTGACAGTTTCCGCAACATGGCAGTCACACGAAGCAACGAACGACTTTGCTAAACATTTCGGTTATGCCATCCTCATCGTGGCCTTCATCTTAGGGATTGAACTTGTAAAAAAAAGATATCGTGAGAGAACATCGTTGTTTATCTGGCTTGTGATTCTTGCGGGCATCACCTCAGCTATCTACTCTTTGTTCCTGCATTACCTGCTTCCGGACTATCAGCCACTACCCGAACCCAGACTGTATTCCATGGGCCGCCTCTCAAATCCGGTTGTTGGGGCAACTAGCTATGGGTTTATTGCGGTATTGGCTGTCTATCTCGTCCTGATTTCGAGGCAACGCACGCAGCTTTTGCTTCTTGGATTGCTTGCTCTGCTTACCTGGGCGATTGCACTGTCTGGTACGCGAACTGTTTGGCTGGCGCTCATCGCTTCCTGCGCGGCTGGTATACATCTCTCGATTCCGGAAAGAAGCAAGACGCTTATCCCCATCATGATCACGATTGTCGTTTCCATTGCGCTCGCCACAATTGGAATTGATGAGTTTCTCCGCAGGGCATTCAGCTTCAGGCCAGAAATTTGGAGCCACTTCATTACGCTAACCATCAGTGATCTCGGCACTGTGTTCCTAGGGGCTGGGTCTGGAACACCCACAGACTGGGCGACAAGCATCGAAGTGTTTAAACACCCTCACAGCATTTTTGTATCGACCTTCTACTTCGGAGGATTTATTGGGCTTCTACTATTGCTCTCAACTTATTTCTTAGCCGGAAAGAAGGTCATTCAGAGCAGAGACCCCATCGCACCACTCGCAGCGATGCTTGTCGTCTTCGGATTGATTGTCGGACTTCTCGACGGAGACAATCTGCTGACGAAGATCGATTATCTGTGGTGGGTGTTTTGGCTACCAGTTGCGCTGTGTATCAGTCTTGAGGACGACGCTCGTCAATCCGCGTGACGTTAGCTCGTTCCCCTTTCTTTGATTCGGCAAATCCTGGATCCACTGCCCAATCAGCAAGCTTGTAACCCGAGACATACCTTTCAAGTACCGAACGAACAACATCGTAATCAGCACTACGGCATGCCGCTTCGAGATTAGTACAGAAATCCGAAAGCTCGCTCCAGCTCACTGTCTCTTCTCGTGCGCGCAGAATCTTCGCGTGACCTGTGCCGGTAATATTCTCCCCAATCACCAACTCCTCAACCAATTTCTCGCCAGGTCGCAGCCCCAAATACTCAATGTCGATAACCTCTCGACCATCAGACCTGTCGTCGGTTGGGCCAACCACCTTGCCGTGAAGGTGAATCATTTTCTCCGCTAACTCACGGATGAGCACCGGTTCACCCATATCCAGCACGAAAATCTCCCCACCCTCAGCCATTTGACCAGCTTGAATCACCAACTCTGAGGCTTCGCCACTCGTCATGAAGTATCGAGTTGTTTCTGGATGGGTCACCGTAACGGGTCCACCGCTTCTAATCTGCTCCTCGAACAGCGGTACCACTGAGCCCGATGATTTCAAGACGTTGCCAAACCTCACCATGCTGAAGGTTTTGGCGGCGCTGTCATCGCTTGCTTTTTGAGCAAACCCTTGCACGATCAATTCTGCCATTCTCTTGCTGGCACCCATCACATTCGTTGGGCGAACAGCTTTGTCACTGCTGATCATGACCATCTCACTGACACCCGTCTCGTACACCGCGTTAGATACAAGCCAGGTACCCACCACGTTGTTGCGCACGCCCTCAATAATGTTCTGCTCAACAAGCGGCACGTGTTTATAAGCGGCGGCGTGGAACAACTTTTGCACATCAAATGTTTCGAGCACCCGGCGAAGATGCCCTGGGTTAAGAATAGAGCCCAACAAAACAATCAACTCGGTCCCGTCATTGATCTTAGGTCTTAGCTCTTGCTCTAAACGAAATAGTCCAAACTCCGAGTTGTCATAGAGAACGAGCCTCATTGGCTGCTCCGCCAATATTTTCCGGCAAAGCTCTGATCCAATTGTGCCCGCGGCACCCGTCACCAAGATATTTTTACCCTGAATAGCTTGCGCCATTAAATGTTCATCAGGTGGGACTCTTTCTCGCCCCAACAGGTCAGAGATACTAATTTGCTTGATTGCGGGACTTGCTGACTGTCCCGTCACCAGTGCATTGATGTCAGGAACAGTGTTGATGTGAACCGGTAGGTCTGACAACCGGTTCAGTACCTGACCATATCGATCATTGTCTGAGTGAGCTTGCGCCAACAAGACTCGGGTGATGTTGTAGTCCTCAATTAACCGGTCGAGATTCTCTGAATCAAATACTCGAATACCATGTATGGTGTTTCTTCTGAGTTCGCGATTCTCATCTATAAAAACAACTGGCATGTATTCATTTCCGTTGAGCAAGGCAATCGCAAGTTGGGCACCAGCTTCATCCGCGCCATAGATCGCAACGTTCTCTCTGACAAGATAGTTCTTAAAGATTCCGTAGAAATAGGCCCGCACAAGGATGCGCCCACCGCCAACAATCAAAATGGCAACAAACCAAAAGATAATCGGCGCCGACCTTGGAAAAGTTACGGTGTTCGTCAGATAAGCTAACAGTGATGTCGCAATGGCCGCGATGGTTACCCCCTGGATCACCGGCAACATAGAACTCGGTCCTATATATCGAACAATCGCCCGATAAAGATCGAATTTGCGGAATGACAGAACGCCAATACAAGCAACCAACGGAAACTGCCACCAAAAGTCGCTCATGTCCTTGTAGATATCGCCGTACCTGAGCGCTACTGAAACCCACAATGCCGCCGGTAGCGCAATTGCATCCGCTACCATCAGCAAATAGCGTTTGGAATCATCAGAAAGCTGTCGTGGAGAGTTCGTCTGTGACATTTTGCATTCAGTCGGTCGTTACTCTTGGTGATAACTGTCCAGCGCCACAGTAATACTGAAATATGACCAATGGCACCGAAGCCAATAATAACAGACCCAGGCCAAAGCCCGGGTAGACTTGAGCTGCAATCCCCAGCGGGAGCAACCAGACCATGTTTATGCCACCGATAAGAAACAACGTGTAGCCGGTGCCTAAGGCACGATTGAGGTGTTGATAGGCGTGAAGTGAGTGAGCTTCGTAAATCCGCTCACCCCGAACGAGTCGAATGGATATCGTCAGGCAAGCATCCGTGACAAACCAACCAAAGAGAATTATCCAACCCCATACGTTGACCAGACTTTCAGACAACATCAATAGCCCAAGAACTAGCCCTAGAAAACCACTTCCTACATCTCCCATGAATACCTTCGCCCTGGGCCAATTGATCAGAAGAAAGCCAAAAAGCACCGACGCCAGGATCAAGACCGGTACCGACATTGGCTGATCGCCAAGAAGAACAGAAATGGCGGTTGCGCTGACCAGCGCAAAGAGAGCTTCCCCTGCCGCAATTCCGTCTATCCCGTCCATAAAATTGTAAAGGTTGATAAACCACGTAAGAGCAACGACTCCGAAAACCATACCAAACAGACCCAGATCGAATTCAATTGATCCAATGAGCAGAGTTGGAAAGCCGAAGAGGTATACCCCCCATGATGCGATAAGCAAGTGTGCTATGGCTCGAACTTTCCATGGTAGTTGGCCATAGTCGTCGGCGAGGCCTAAGGCTGAGATTAGTAAGGCTGGCACTAGCAGCCCCACGAAGGCACTCTCTTGCAGATCAAGCTCTCCCGAATAAGAAGTCAACAGAATGCCGATACAATATAGGGACACGAAGATTGTGCCCGCACCCGTTGGCGTGACTGTAGTATGTGCACTTCGATGATCTGGTTTATCGACAATATGCAATGCGATCGCAACGACACGATAAAGATGCGTCAGAGAGTAAGTCAGCACCATCAGACCAACGCACAGAACGAACAATCTATCCATCAGATAGCTCCGCAAAGAGCACAACGCAATCCACGTCAGGAAATTCTTCGGGGTGAATTCGATATCCTCTTTCTTGGAGCAATTGAAGGATTTCGTCACCTCGCTCATTAAAGTAGTGCAATTCCATCGAAATCCAACGTGGGATAATTTCAGAGGCTATGAGATTGGGGATAACATCGTACTCGCCACCTTCAATATCGATTTTCAACCAAGTATTC
This sequence comes from Pseudomonadales bacterium, assembly GCA_965267195.1. Lineage (GTDB taxonomy): Bacteria > Pseudomonadota > Gammaproteobacteria > Pseudomonadales > Azotimanducaceae > UBA9659. Next base: position 4,046,341 of record OZ253942.1, on the reverse strand, counting down.
GGTCTGATTTCAGGGCGCCTACCCAATACGTCACCGCCACTACCTTCCACTCTGGCAACCTGCGAAGTTTTGGGTGTGTTTTCAAGTAACTCCAGTGAACAATCTTCGACCCAAACCGCAGCTTGAAGGAGTTCAGCATTCAAGTTGTTTTCCCGAATATTGCGAACAAGCCATTTAAAATTTTCTGGATTCGGCTCAAAGCACACGATGGGGGTATCCGGAAACCTTGCGCCAGCGACAAGTGTGAACATACCAATATTCGCACCAGCGTCGACAATGAAGTCCGGTGGTTCACAAGGAAACCTATAGTCTTCCGTGACCAGTTCACTAAAAACCTCTTGGTCATCATCTTCGTTACGTATTGCTACGATCAGTGCTCTATCTTCGAGATTAATCGCAACTTTTATCTCAGAATTTGTCGTAAAAAGGTCGATTAGCTGCTGCAGTACAAGTCGGAGGATTCGATGCCTACGGTGAAGCGTAACTCTGACAAAAATGAGGAAAACGAGCACCCTTTGGAGGAATCCAGCAGCAAGCGAAGATCTTCTTAGAAGTTCACCCAACAAAAGAATTTTATTCATTCACACTACGGCTCATTCGATTCGTCACAACGAAGTAGATGATGCAGCATGTCATGAAGGCAACATAAGACCAGCTCTCACTCAATCCAGCGTAGAAAAGCCCAACGCCCACGCCTCCCAGCAGGAATGAAAGCAGGAAAAGCCCGTTTACGACTTGTTCTGTTGTGTAACCACGATCCACCAGCATGTAATGAAGATGTTCACGATCATCGTCCACAGGCCAGCGACTCACCCTGCTCCGTCGCCAGATGACCCCTGCTATGTCAATCAGGGGAATGAACAAAAGCCAGAGTGCTGTAACTGGTGCTAGCACCTGTATCTCACCCTTGTAGACACCTTGGCTCGCCATCAGGAACAAACTAGCAATCATAAAGCCCAGCACGTAAGCACCACTGTCGCCGAGAAACACACGAGCCCGATCATTCCAGGGGAAACGGTAGTTGAACAAAAGGAAAGCACAAACACTTGCCAGCAAAGTTATCGAAAGAGCTAGGACTTCTGAGTGTCCACTGATGTAAGCCATTATGGACAACCACACTAGAGCGCTGACCATCATTAGCCCGCATAGACCATCTAAACCATCCATCATATTGATTGCATTCACTCCACCAACCACGGCGATACACGTAAAAGTGAGTGCATAGGGTCCCAACCCAAGATCACCAATGAACCAGATATCGCCAACAGAAAGAAATGGCAAATTGCCTTCGAAATGAATCGCACAGCCAACGCCAATTTGAATCAGCATCCGAATCGCACTATGGATGTGCGACAAGTCGTCCACGATGCCAACAATCATCAACACCACAACCGACGCAAAGACGACCCAATACTCGGCGAAGAGGGCGGGTAAAGTAAGGTAAACAGTGAGCAGACCCGCGACGACACCGAACCCGCCGACAACCGCCGTACTGTGCTTGTGCTGCTTACGACCCTCAGGCTTGTCCAAAAGCTTCAGCGGACCCGCAATCTGCGCGAATGCCAAGGTAGTTACGATGCAAACCGCCATTGCTGTCGCCACGGCAATAACTAGATCACTGAACACAACAGCTCCTCTAACTTGCGCAATGAACTTTCTGCACCAAACTGTTCGTCGAACAAACGGCGGGCTGCGAGTCCCTTCTCGGCAACTTTATCGGGGTGTTCTCGAGCAATCTGGATCACCCGATGCAACCCGTCGACGTCGCCAATCGGCACGTTAAATCCGATCTCATGTTGAGCGACAAGGCTGCCAACTTCTCCAGCCGGATCGCCGATGTTGATGAGTGGTTTGCCAGCAGCCAGGATGCCGTAAACCTTACTTGGCAGAATGAGTCCCTCGAGAGCTGGCAACAGACTAATCAGGTGTAGATCCGGAAGCGTAAGTGATTCCGGCAGACGTTTCCTTGGCTGATAGGGCTTAAACATGCAGTTTTTGAATTCGAGAGCCTGCAATCTTTCCATATACACGCCACCGCCAACCATCAGAAAGGTGATCGAGTTGTCGTCCTCGAATCTTTCGATGCCTTTTACTAACGTGTCGAATTCATGTGCTCTTCCAAAGTTTCCGGAGTAGGCAATCACAAATTGGTTCTCCAAACCCCATTCCCGACGAAGATTCACACTTTCTTTTGGAATAATGTCGTTACCATTCGACCAATTGGGCACAACGCCGACCCTTTCGGTGTAAACACCTTCCTTCAATATCCGAGTGCGCATTGCCTCGCCAATGACTATGTTGATTGCCGCTGTCGTTAGCGACCAATTGCGCAACCCCCGAAGAAGGTCGACAAACAGCGGAGGTAATTTCATCCCTAATGCGGTTGCTACTTCTGGAAACAGATCTTGAGACCAGTTGGCGAGTTTCGCTCCCTTGAGCTTGGCAGCCCAACTCACGGGAATCGAGACAATAGGTGGATCTGTTTTAGCAATAAGCAGATCCCCTTTTGACGCTAACATGAGTAGCTTGAGAAATACTCCGAGATAGAACGTAAGGTAATCAAAACTTCGACCAATCAAACTCCCGCGACCGAAGCTGGTGGTCCAGATCCGGTGGATATGAACACCTCTATGCTCCTCGTAGGGAACAAATCGCTCAGTCCCTTCGTAAGGAAGGCGCGACGTTATGACATGCGCTTCGTGGTTCAGAGCGATGTGCTCCGCTGCATCTGTCAGCATCTGGCTCGTGGCTGATATATCTGGGTAGTAGAAGCGGTTAACAAACACCAACTTCGCCATTGTTATCCACGCTCGCGCACAATCGTCGCTGGATTGCCTGACACAACGACGCCAGCAGGGACATCACTAACGACAACCGCTCCCAAGGAAACTACCGAATCTTCTTCGATAGTGGTTCCCGGCGCTATTCGGGCGAATGCACCAACCCAGGATCCATCCTTGAGAACTACAGGCTCAACCTTCAGATCGAATCCTTCCTCTGACCAATTATGGTTCCCCGTACAGATGTACGCCCCCTGAGATACGCAAACGTCTTCTCCGATGTGCACGTCACCTAAATTGTCGATCCACGCGCTCTCACCGAGCCAAGAATTAGAACCAATACTGAGTCGCCAAGGGAACTTAACTCGAACACCGGGTTTGATCACCACCCCCTCAGAAATGTCGGCGCCAAACAGACGCAGCAACATGATACGAGGGGAATTTCCAGGGATGCTGCTGGCTACAAAAAAGGATGCAAGAAGCCAAAGCGCCTCTATCCAAACCGGCCGACCGCGATCAAACCAGTCGTTGTTGTATACTCCAAGTCTCTGACGAGTCACTTGCGAGCCTCAATCGTGCACATTGGCATGGTCACTTCATCAATTTCGCGTCGGGCTGGTGGAATCTATGACGCGACTCGATATCTCGCCACTCATCTGTCCCATCTCCCAGATACTAAGGTCTCTGTCTTTGGTTTCGCCGACGACAAGACCAAAGAGGACTTAGATGGATGGGGTGACCTCCAGGTTCATTACTTTACAACAAAAGGTCCTGCGATTCTTGGCTATGCACCAGGGCTTTCCGACGCTTTGAATTCAGCCAGTGTTGATATCGTTCATCAGCATGGCATCTGGACGATGGTCTCAACGGCAACTCAAAACTGGCATCGAGAAACCAAGAAATCATACGTGATATCACCACATGGAATGCTCGATCCATGGGCAGTGAAAAATTCAGCCTGGAAAAAACGCCTCGCAAGATTGGCTTATGAAGGCACAAATCTAAAAAATTCGGCCTGTTTCTTAGTGGGTAGCGAAAGCGAAGCTGATGCGGTCAGAAGCTACGGGCTCAACCAACCGACACCGATCATTCCAAACGGCGTCAATATGCGATCGTTTAGAGTTGCAAAGCCCGACGGTCAACAACGAACCATGCTCTACCTAGGTCGTTTGCACCCAAAGAAAGGTATCGAAAACCTAATCAGGGCATGGCAGCGAATACAGCCTCAAAACTGGCAGTTAAACATAGCGGGTGAAGGTGATAGAGACTACGAAGCTCAGCTTGCATCAATGATTTCGGAAAAGCCTGAAAATATTGCGCTAGTCGGTCCTCTTTATCACGAAGAGAAAGATGCAGCCTACGAAAGCTCTGATGCGTTCATCCTGCCCTCTTTTAGCGAAGGTATGCCTATGGTGGTGCTTGATGCCTTTGCTATGAGTTTGCCAGCCCTCATCACCGATGCTTGTAATCTTTCTGAAGCGTTCACTCGAAATGCGGCCATTCGAATCGAACCTTCCGTTGAGAGCATTTCAGACAAGCTAAGGGAGTTGGATCAAATGACGAACGAGCAACTCACGGCTGTTGCTTCAGCCGGGCATCAATACGCAGAAAAGAACTTTTCCTGGCAGTCTATCGCTGAGACCGTTAGGAACCTCTACGAACACGTGATTGCTGGAGAGACAATTGGCTGATCATGCACTCATTGTCGGTGGTAGCGGCTTTATCGGTTCTCACCTGGTAGAAAGACTGTTACAACAGAACTATGAAGTTACGGTGTTGGATCGAAACGACAACCCGACGAACCTAAGTGGGTTGGATGTTCGGTACATCTGTGGCGACCTCACTAACATCAATGCGATTAACCAAGCGCTGTCAGAAGTCGATTTTGTATTTCACCTCGCCAGCACGAGCACGCCAACTACGTCCGTTGAAGATCCGATTGCCGACATTCATGGAAACGTGCTGGGAACAGTTAACCTTTTAAACGCGATGCTTGATAAGAACGTTAAGAAGATTCTCTTCGTTTCCTCCGGCGGCACCGTCTATGGTGTACCGAAAAAATTACCAATTAGGGAAAACGACCCCACTAACCCAATTTCGTCTTATGGCATCACCAAGCTGGCCATTGAGAAATACATCCAGATGTATCAGCACATATACGGCATCAGCTATCGTATCCTCAGAGTCGCGAACGCATATGGACCGCGCCAGAATCCCAAGAACCCACAGGGCGCTATTTCTGTCATGTTGAGGGCTGCTCTAAATGGTCAGCCATTCAGTATCTGGGGTGACGGCTCCATACGTCGTGATTTCGTCTATGTGACAGATCTGGTTGAAGCCATTATCAAAGCCTCTCAACACGAATCAAATTTGTTGTTGAACATCGCGTCGGAACACAGCGTATCTGTCAATGAATTAGTCGAGCTATGTTCTGATTGTGGCGTAGACGTGACCTGCCGCTACGAAGCGGCAAGGCCCTGGGATGTACCCGAGGTCGTCCTTGATATTTCTCAAGCGAAGGATGAATTAGGTTGGATGCCCACGACAACGCTAGAGGCAGGCGTACGGGAAACGATCTCATATCTCAAATCTTGAGCTCTAACTTTCGGTCAATACGAATCCAGTCAAGGCACTGACGCACTCCCTGACCAAACGATAGAGGATCATATCGCTCAGAAATCACGACAGCTTCCTTCGACATACGCTGTTTTTCTGGAGCGCTTAGCTCATGAAATCTGATCAAGACCTCAGTGATCTCGCGCTGACTCTCGGGATCAAATAAAAATCCGTTTCGCCCCTCCTCGACCATTTCGGCGGAGCCAATCGTATTACTCGCGAGAACTGGCACTCCAGCAGCACAGGCTTCATTGATGACCAATCCCCATTGCTCAGTCAATGCGGGATGAATGAAGGCTTCCGAAAAACCATAGAGTGAAGGCATCTGTTCGTAGCCAACAAAACCTGGCAAATCAACGGCGGAAGACAAGCCCAATTCCAAGATTTTCGCTTCAAGTTCTTGTTGCTGTTCTCCAGAGCCAAGGAGCACAAGTCCCATGGGGTCATCGACTCGTTCTCTGTACTCGGCGTAGGCATCCATAAGTCTGAGCAAATTCTTTCGAGGAATGAAACGCGTTGCTGCAAGCAAGAAAGGCTGTTTTACCTCAACATTCAAGTTTGCTTTAGCTTTCTCGGGATTGTTCCTTGCCGCATCCGCCCCTTGGGTAAAATGTTGGTTATCTACAACGTCATATCCCGTCGATATTCGAGTCGCTGGCATGCCAAGCTCTGTTAGGTAAGCAGCGTGTTTCTCACCACCCACAAGCCCCGCATCACACAATGAGACGAGCAGTCCCTTTGCCCACTCTTTAAACGCATGGCGAGATTTATCATCTGCTTTGCTTTCGCTCATCATGATCATGGGCCTCCTATTTTGCCAAGCCCAGAATTGAATCAACCACGCAGGTGTATGCCCCCAACCGGGAACACACACAACATCGGGATTCAATTCAGTTAAGAGTCGATCAATTTTTGCGCGAAGCTCAAAAATACCTGCAGCACTTAGTGTTTCAGGCGAGTCAAAAAGGGTTCTCACCTCTACCGAATCCGATGAATGTGTCCCCCAGGGACGTTCGGCATCCGTCGCAGAGAGCTCGATAACGCACACGCGCCAGTTTTCACCAAGTGACTTCACCACGGCATTCAAGCGTGCAAAGTGGTAGCCACCAAGGCTGTAAAATGACAGAACGATCGTGTGGTCAGCCACTTCTACCTACCACTGTGCCGGTCCGAAAGCCTCGTCTCGAGCGCTCGGCAAGACCGAAAACAACGTATCCAAAAACAAACGGATACAAAATCAAGAGAGAGATGTCCCTTCCCATATTGAACGTCAGCACCAGTCCTAGAAATACCAGAGGAAGTCGCTTCGTCGTTTTAGCGGTATCGATTTTCGCCAGAATCAACACCCAGGCTGCCATCAATGCTCCCGCGAACATCGGCCCAAACATCCTTCCAAAATTTACCGTACCCTGACCAACCAATCCGGTAGAAACCGTTCCGGAAACCGAACCATCGGCTAGCATTCGCTGACCTCTTAGAACCGCATAATCAAGACCGATCACTGGCTTCTCCGGCCATAGACCTCGAGGAATAAAGTTTGCTATCTCTGCGAAATACCGCGTTCCGCCATCTGCTGCGAGGCGCCCGGTTTCCATAAAAAAAGTGATCCAACACAGTTCTTCGAACATGTTAAGACCGCCATGCCGGGCCTGGCTGGAAAACACCGAAGACAAGCCCTCCTCAAAAAACACCCTGGATACAGACTCTCTCTGGCTTCGCACTTCCATGACAAAACTGAACCAGATTTCCAGCACAGCGATACAAACCGCCAGCACCAGCAACTTTGTTGAAATTGAAGAGCGGAATCGAATGAACAGATACGCCATCACCGCTGGTACAACCACTACAACCAACGAGTTCCGCGTTCGATCAAGCAAATAGAAGGACCAGACTGATAGGCAAAAGATAATCGCGAGATTGCGAATCCTGCGATCTTTAGACAGCGCCGCTATCAGACCGAAACCTGCTCCCGCAAGAAGGTAAAGATAGCCAACCAGACTGATGATCGCACTTAGCCCACCACCTATCTGCGCTCTCGCAAATGGATCAAACCGCTCACCTAAAAATGGCATCGTGAAACCTAGCACCATAGATGGCGACCGTATCAGGCAAAAAAACACCGACAACAGCCAAATGGCCAAACAGATGTTGAAACAGGTCCGCACCATCTGTTGGTATTCAGGCTGCCCAATCCGATTGTTCAAATAGAGATCGTAAAGGTGTGATTTCCTTGAAGCCTGGATAGGGCTAACGGCAATGATGAACAAAAAGGTCGATAGGAATATCGCAACTTGAGTCCAGGCCTGTGCAATCACTCCTCTCTTAAAGAGCTGGAAGTAAGCAGCATAGTCATTGTAGAAAACATCACCGACGTACCAGAAGAACGTGGTTGCCAAAACCGCCAGCATTGGCAAACCCTGCCCAGACTTTATTTTACCGAGAGCAAAGAGGACGCCCACGCCAAATAGGACCAGGACGATATAAAACTGAAATGGGGAACGCAGCAAAACATCAAGCATTCGAATGCAACTCCCCTTCAAGCGCTAACAACTGAGCACCAAGACGGTCCAACCCAAACCTGTAGTTTCCACTCCTGAGATTTTCTTTCATTTCGTTAAGGCGAGTTCGATCATCAGCAAGCTCACCAAGGGCTAACGACAATGCGCTGGAACTCACCTCATTCAGGACGATACCGTTTTCACCTGACACTACCGCGCGCCCACAATTTTTAGATGCAATCACGGGTACGCCATGCGCCATCGCTTCCAATTGCGTTATCGCAAATCCATCGGAGTGGGTGGGAAGTAGAAAGACGTCTGCTTCTCGATAGTAAGTGCTGACCTGATTCGGCGAGACAGAACCAACAACCCGCACATTTGGTAATCCGGCAAGCTCTGATGTCACATACGCTGGTCCATCACCCACAAAGGTCCATTCAACATCGAGCCCAGGATTGGATTTAATCGCATCAATGGTTTCCAAAATTCCTTTTCTGGGAATTAGCTGTCCAAGAAACAAAACCTGCAGTGGGCGGTTCGGAGCCGCGTGCACTTCTGTCACGTCTATAGCTAATTCATAGGCCAGTGCGATCACAACAATTTTATCTTCCTGAACTCCTGATTTGACCAGCAGGTCACGAGACCATTCTGAATTCACGACAATGGAATCTGCAAGATCACATTCGCGCTGCCAGTTTTTCCAGTATGCCTCTGTTGGTTGTCCAGAAACGGGGACACCCCAAGCCTTTTCAATGTCAGCTACAAGTCTCTGCTCTTCCGGTCCCGGATCAATCTGACCCAAAACAGTGCGACAACCCATCTGTTTTGCCTTTTCGAATGTTTCAAGCGCAGTATAGCTGTAGGAAAATACAAACTCTGGGCACTCACCACCCGTAAGAGCACGAACAGCCTGCTTGCTAAACCAGGCATTGCGATTCTCAATCAATTGCCAACCGTGCTTACCCGTAAGACGGCTCATGAGATCAAATCCGACGCTGGCTGCAGTAACATGACTCACCCTGGTCGATGGAAAATCATCGTCGAAGCGATCTGCAAGCAAACGCGACCACCTATCAGTAAATAGTCTGACTTCGCGATCCCTCTGATAAAGCGCGCGGGCAATCGCGTACCGTTCACGACTTCCTAGCTGACTTACAAACCAGGAGGGTTTCATTTCAGCACCAACATGTTCTGCATTCGGCGCTTAAAGTACTGCTCAACGTACACATACGTGAGCACTGAGACGGCGAGAAGAGCCACCAAATACACCGCAAAACTGAGCAAAGTGTTCCAAGACCATAGCTCCTGGCAGAACCTGACCAGAATCAAGAGGAAGATCTGATTCAAGTAGATGGAGTATGAGATTTTTCCGAGTGGTGAGAATCGCGCAGCGAGCCTCGCAATATGTCCCTGGTCATAGCTCGCCAGAAACACCAGCCCAGCAAAGAGTGCCACTACCAAAAAGTCCGCATGGGAAGTATGAAGCTGGAACACCGTCACTAATATCAAACTCAACACAATGATACTGACCAAATCTAAACCGGCCAGAGAGATCCGAAGCTCATCTGGCCGATACCGAAAGATACAAACACCAATCACAAATAGTGCAAAACCTCGCAGTAAACCTAGGTTCAACCAGCCATAAGCATTTTGATAGTGTACGTTGAGGTTGCCAGCCTCCATCCAGATCACAGCCAGACAACCAAACGCCGGGATCAACAACCAGATAACCTGTTTGCTAAAACGATATATGACCACAAAGAGGACATTCACCCAGAACTCAACAGATACCGACCAGCTGGGATAGTTAAAATTGAGCCCAGACGGATTCAATCCAACATTGTGGGTAAGTGTCAGTTGCTGACCCATTGCTGACCAGAACTCACCGAGGTAGATGGGTTCCGAATAGGAAGTCAGGTTCGCCACAACGAGAAACACAAAAAGCGAAAAAAGGTGGAGCGGATAAAGCCTGGCAATTCTTACCGCAACAAATTCGTAGGGTGTTTCTTTTCGAATCTCGAGCCTGTAAGCAAGTACGAACCCACTCATCAAAAGAAAGAAATCAACCGCTAGATACCCTCCCCAACCTCCACGAAAGTGAAAGACAGCAATAGCTAACGCAGCCAGGCCTCGAAAGCCATCGAGCGCGTCGAACCTCGAGGAGCTAGTCAAAGTAAAGGGGGGCGATAACTGAGTGAGTACTGTAAATCCCGCGACCGCTCGCCAACAACAACCGCAGGGTTCCCAGCCACGATGGAATAAGGATCTACGTCACCGGTCACGACTGCCCCGGCTGCAACCACGGCACCTTCACCGATCGTTATTCCGGGCAGGATCATGGCGCGATAACCTATCCACACCCTATCCCCGATGGTGACCGGCCCACCCCTGTCTTCGAAGGTCGGACTGTGTGGATCATGTCCCAGCGTCAGTACACTGGCGTCGGGTCCGATAGAAACATTGTTACCAAGCCGAATGTCATAAACTCGACCATCAAACAAGCAGCCAAAATTGATTACACAGTTTTCACCGAAGCTAACTTTTCGACCATTCAGAAACCGACAGTGTCGCTGTACCCAACTACCGGCACCAAAACCTTTTAAGTAAACGCGAAGGTACAAATTACGGATCGCGCCGATTGGTAGCCATCCGATGAACGCCGAATAAGCGAAGGACAACAGAGAACCAGCCAGAACTCTTACATTCATCTGGACTGACCCATTGGGTTTTTGATCGCCTCAATCACAACCTCGGCATTCTTCTGCCAACTATTATCCATGACGAACTCTTCCCATCCTGTAGGTGCCCTGCTCACTCGCAGTCTATTAACTCCCTCCACTATCGCAGTAGATGAGTCCGCATCGACCCAGAGACCAAGATCATAAGCTTCCATGGCGTCCTTCAGAGGTCCTTCTCCCCCACTGGCTAGTACAGGCAACCGAACCGTTGCATTGCTGTTAAGCACGCCACTCGCTGATCTAAATTCTCCACTGTAAGTTAATAGAAGACAATCAGATGCAACAAAGTATTCATTCACCTCATCGTCTTCGACGAATCGATGTACAAACCGGCAACGCGCACCAACGCCAAGGCGTTCTGCAATCGATCGATAGAATTCTACCGATCTCTCCTGGGCTCCCTGTTCCCGCCCTACAACCAGAAGATAAACGTCTTTTAGTTCCCTCAGCGCTTGTACTACTAGCTCAATGTTTTTGCTGTCTCGAATGTGTCCGAACGACAGGAGAAGATAAGCTTGCTCTGGTATCTCCAAGTACTGTCGTATCGTTGTTCGATCTCTCTCCGGATCGGGGTACTCGTAGATACCATGGGGTAACACCTTAGGAAGAGTGGTTGTCCCTTCAAGCGATTTGATTTCTGAGTGAACGAACAAGTCGCGAAACAGGGAATAACCGAGTTCAAGAGACCAACGATGCCAGACATCAGGGCCTGCAATATAGTCTCGAATGGGATCATGTACGACGGCCCCAAAGGCGACTCTCTTGCTCGAAGCCTCCAACAACCAAAACCAAAGAGGTGCCCAGTATTCAAAGAAGCTGCCAAACAAAACATAGTTGGGTCGATGGCGTCGAATCATTTTCCTGAGATGCATGGCATTTAAGACCGCACAGAAAGCACCGGATAGCAGCCTCGCAACGCGATAACCACGAACAGGTTCATGGAGATCATAAAAACGAACTCCCTCAGGAACCATTAACCGGGCACCCGAATAACCAAGCAGGCTTACCTCGAATCCCTGGCTTGAGAGTGCCTCGGCCTGGGCCAAGCCATATCGCTGTATGCCACCCTCACCTACCGGCAAGTAGTACACGATACTTGGAGTTTCTTCAGCTACTCCCAAGGCCTCTAGGAAGTTGGCGTCGGAAAAGTAGTCATTACTTTTGCTGGCTGCTTCAATGGCCTGAGCGTTCAATCGAGCGATTTCTGCAATTGCTATTCCTATACCCTGCGCTATCGATGAAGCACTTTCGTCGACTGCGAGACCACACTCGAATTTCTCCATTAACCTCGCTGTCCAGGTATTCCGGGTGTAGAGCACAGGCTTGCCCATTCTCAGTGCTTCTACAGCGACTCCCGAGATTCGCGCATAGTAGGCTTCCACTCGATACGGAAGAAGGATCAGATCAGCCTGCTCAAGTTCTTCCTGGTACGCCTCACTGGAGAGCGGATCTCGATGAACAACAAAACTTGTTCCTGGAATAGAAACACCAGTTGGCCCCATCTCCGTTCCGTCAGGCAAGGCGAAAGGCTCTGGCCACTGCAGCACAACCTCAATCGGTTGACCAAGCTCCAGCATACCCAGGGCTTCAAGAAGTAGATCAACGCCTTTCTCGTACCGGGCCGGACCGGGAAGGAAGAGTCTGAATTTTTTACCAGTTTGAACCTGAGCGCTATCAATTATCTCTGAGGAATCCACGAAGGTCGGATGAGCAAGGACGTGACATTCATGCAATCCAAGCTCCAGAAGTTCCTCTTGCAACGCTTCACTATCGGTGACAAAGCGAACCGAACCGGCACGCACCCTGGATTCCATCAATCGAAACATGACTCGCCAGAGCATCGAAGTCGTACGATAGCTGCGTTCGCCAGTCCTGGAATAGATCGCAATGCTGTTTCGAATCATGAGAACGAAACGCGTATCGGGAGAAAACAGGGAGAGAAAGTAGAAAGCAATCAGGTGATAAAGAACCACTGTTGGCGCAAAAACCAGTTCTACATTCTGCTGATTCAGCAGAAACTTGCGCATGTCTTGGTGGAGACGGAAGTTGTGTCTGAGAATGCCAAGATATCGATTTAGCGCAAAATTTGAATCATAGATACCATCCCAACTAGTGAACCTGAAACACCTGCTCGCATCCAACTCATCGCGAACGGAGTCCTCCATATCAACGTGGCCTAGCACCTGCACGGTGTGTTGACCTGATTCTTCCAGAATTCGTTTTGTCGCGAGATCGTATTCGAACCAGTGCCCTGAACGATTCTTAAGAGCTTCGTCGACAATGACGACGTTCATAGGTTGATCTCAACGAAAGCTAATATCGCTAGACCCCACACAGATACAGGCTCCGCGATTGCTGGAACAAGTCGTCGGTGGCGCGCTCATTCACTTCGAGAACATCACCATACAATTCCTCGAGCACTTCAACTTGTTGGCGCTGTTCTTCCACTGTGCCGTTTGTTTCAAACAACATCGCGCTTGAGTTGTTGTACGCCTGCCGAATGAGCCCCTTCCAGTCATCCACCCACATACAGACGGATAATAAAAATACGATATCCGCCTTGCGGCCTTGCAATATGTTTCTAAGAACCTGCTTGTCGGCAAGATCTTTGTTGAAGTCGGCGACGTGGAAGTGCAGATTTCGGCTCTGATTCAACCCTGACACAAATGCAGCGGCTGCGATGGCTTGCTGGTCGTAGTCGAGACCTACACCTTCATCAATATCCTGAGCTACTGCGTGCAACATTCCGCCAGTATTGCAGCCAAGGTCCAGCACTCTCTTTCCGACGAAGTCGAACGGCACGGAAGACAGTCTTTCCCTGCATTCCCTTTGACCTCGAAAATACAGATCCCGAATCTCTATTGAATGATATCCAGCGATATACATTGAGCCATTGTAGGAACTATCTCCTTCCCGAACCTTCTGCAGAAGCTTAAGTGCCTCCATAACATCCCGAGAGCGATCCGGAGTAGCGCAGAGGTCCAACAACTGAAGAAGGTCATCAAGAATCGAGACAACAAAATCCGGGTTATTTTCAATCGATGAGCCGGAATAGGAGTAAAAACCCTCAAGATCAACGTTAAAAATTGTGTTGGTTTCGGAGTGATACACCAGATTGTGCAATGCCCAATCGCCGATCAATCGATCATGTTTGTCACAGTAGTCGATGATCACCGACTTTAGTGTACGGATAGCTTCCGCCAGTCTTTCATGATCAACTCCCGGCGCAACCCCAAAGGAGATCAATCGCTCCCGAAGGAGCAGAAGATTGGAACCTTCAACATACTCGCTCTCATATCCACCATCAGGCCTGATGCTAAAAATCTTCGGCGTATTACGCGGAAATCCACTACTTCCGCTCAATTGCCGCAGCGTTTCTTCGTATCGTGCCAGCTCAGCTGCATCACTAAGTCGCTCAATGAGTCTATGACTAAACTCATTGTCGCCGGGTGGAATCTTATGAACGGATTTTCCTGATGAGGACGATGACTCATATACAGAAAAGACCCGATTCAGAACTTGAGATTCTAACTCTAAGGGTTTCCAGCCGCTGAAGATCCTGTTCAGTGCTACGGTGAGCTTGTTTGATATTCGTTTCGAAGAATGGAACTCGCGCCAGCTTATGAGCCAACGAACGAATCGACCGAGGCTCAACATTCTCCCTTGATCATTTTGCTCCTTTACCCATCGGCCCAGCCCCATGGTTATCGCTCCTCTCGGAGACAGAAGTAAGCAACCGGAAGGTAAACCAATGATGCAAGTATCCCAGCAAACACATATTCAATAAGTCCAGATGGCTTAAGCAAGTCACAGAGCAGATATCCCGCTACGCCTGTGTAAGCACAGCAAAGTGTTGTGAGTACCACAGGTGAGTAGAAGGTCATCAGAGGCTGGGAGTCCAAATTCTTTGCCGAATACCAGGTTGAGAAGAGGAGATACTTCGCAACAAGGATACCAGACACGGCGAATGCGATAGCTGACGAACCCATCTTCAAGTGCATAACCCCCCAAAAGCACAACAGTAAAAAGGCAGCGGAGAACATCGTCACAAGCCCCGGGTAATAAACCCTATTGGCGGCAACGGATATGGACAGTAATGGAAGCTGACAACCATTAAGTGCAACTGGGAGCAGCAAGATGGTTAGCACCGGCCAGGAGTCGACGATCTCATCGCCCACCCAAACACCTAGCAGCGTGGGCGACGTCGCACAGACAAAACCTACAGGTAGTGCAAGGCAGACCCCCAGGATTCGCATTTGTCGCATCACATACTTCACCAGGTCATCTTGCGATCCGTTGAAGTATAGATCGATAACACGAGATGCAAAAACGGATGCCAACGCCGCACTGAGTGTTCTTCCGGCGAGTGCCCACTGGGCAGCTGCTGCATACTTGCCCGTTTCCTCTACGCCAAAAATGATGTTTACGGCGATCAGGTCAGCAGAGAAAATGACAACCGTCCCAAACTGTGTGAGCAGTACCCCTCCACCAGTCGTCATGATGTCTTTGGAGTCTTCCTTGAACGAACCAGGTGTACGGATCCGTACTCCCGGTTTGATAGATAGACTGTAGTACACGGTAAGCAGAAAACCCGCGGCAGCAGACAGCACCAGGGCGATGGAGAAGTTAAACAACTCAGCAGAAAGAAAAACGAAAAGCGCAACAACAAGGCCAACACGAAAAACTCCCTGAAACGCTGTGATCAGAGAGACGATGTAGTGCTTGTGTTCGGAGAAAATTACGGAATTAAAGGGTGTAGAGAATACGGACAGCAGCGTCGAAAAGAGTGTGGCCAAGAAGACCCACTGAACAGCTCCGAGCAAAGACCTTTCAACATCAAGAAAGTTGTCCAGGTAGTAGATCAACGGAAGAAATAGCGCGCTCATGGCAAGGACCAAAACGCCGCAAATCAACAGCGATGCAACCAAGACACCGGAGAATTTCTCAATATTCTGACTCGCTTCAAGCAACTTTCTGTTTAGCGACACAGAAAGAGACTGGGTCAGAAATGAAGCGTAACCTACAACCGCAAGCGCCAATGGAATGTAGCCATAGCTGCTCACACCCAAACTCGTGATGAGAAATGGTGTAAATGCAATGGCGATTGCCAAGGAAACTGAGTACGAAATACCAGCTGCTATGAGATTGCCAGTGTCGCCTTCAGTCATTTTCACGATTATTGTCTCGGCGCGAGCCTGGCCCAGGTTGCCCAGTCTTTTGTCAGCGACATACCTTCCTCTAGAGAATATCGAGATTTGAAACCCAGCATTTTCTCAGCTTTGGAGGAGGAAAGGTCCATTTTGCACGCCAGGTAGTCCGCAACCGTGGGATCCGGGTAGTGCAGTATTAATTCGCTCTGGGTATCAGTTTGATCGGAAGAAACCACGTCGCTACTGCGCAGTGACCTGAATTTCTTCGCCAAAGGACCTAGAGGTGTTGCGGTGACCGCAGATCTGAAATCTGAAGATCCCGCCAGTGTCTGGATTGCCTTTTTCGGCAACGAAAGAACACTCACCCAATTATTTCTAGCTGTACCTCGAGCGGCGACATCTTCTAACGACTTAAGTTCGAGTCTGCTGTCATCGAAGAGCGATTCATAGTGCGAAAAGAACTCGGCGCGCGTGTGACTGCCTGTACCCTTCGCAATAAAGGTCTCCCCAATCGCATTTTTTTGCAGAGCGAGTATCAGCAACTGAACCGTATCGTCGATGTAGGTCGCATTGGTGATTCCTTTACCAAAGTCTGGAAGGACAATCTTTCCGCTCGCCATCTGCCTGAGCGGATTGATCGTGAAATTTTCACCCCAGGGACCATAAACCCCAGCAACCTGGACAATGACACCATTTAGACCCCGGTTCTGTATGGCATCTCGAACAATGTTCTCACCTTCAAGCTTCTCATCAACATAGTCCCAGCCCCATGCAGACGAAGGACTACGCTCATCAACACGCCCCACATTCGGGTGGTAATAAACTGCTGCTGTAGACACATAGACAAAAAAACCAACCTTCTTCTCAAGCGCCGCTTCGACTAGTGCACGGGTGCCTTCCACCGTGATCGCTCTTCTTTCGCTGCCATCGCCAAATTTTCCAAAGGCCAGGTGAAACACCACATCCTGATCTTCCAGATCGGAAGCGAGACCTTGGGTGTCCAGGAGACTCGTGAAACTGACATTACATTGATTCCTGGCAACTCTTAGCAGACCGGGACTCATTCTGTGCGCAAGAACCGTCACATTTGCGTTGAATTGGCTAAGGAGAACCTCACAGAGTCTGCCTCCAATAAATCCGGATCCACCAGTAAGGTATGCATTCAATGAATTTTTACTCACAGCGATGGCTCTGATTGAAATTCGATCGTCTTATCCCAGTCAAAGTTGCTTACTTTGGCATTGGCATAGCACTGCTCGATTAACTCAACAGTCTTCAGCCCATCTGCGGCATCCACTTCCAAATCTGCTGTCCCCGCTATGGCATCTGCGAAGTTGTCGACCTGCATTTGCATCATCCTGGCGAGACTTTCATTTTCACTCACAACCCCAGTTGAGTTCGCCATTGGAAATCCTGAAATGCCCCAACCTCCTTTCAGCGATTTCATTGTTGCCTCACCTACCTGAGGGATCGTAACTTTCACCTGATCGTAAATGAGCTCCAGAGCATTTGATAGGTTGCGTGTCCGACTCAGCTCCACCACACCGGTTACACCAGACTTCATGGTTAGCTCAATTAGCGCGTCCGTATCCTGTTTTGAACTGCTGTTTAGTTCACACTCAACGCTGTCGACTTCACCAAACCACCAACGCAACAAATCAAACGTATGAGACCCGTTTCCGATAAGGACACCGGCACCACCTTCAGCATCAAGAAGAAATGGGCTGTGAATCGGCCAGGCAAACTCCCTACCATCTTCAATCCTGAAGGACTGCAGTGCGCCCAATGCATGATCAGTTACCAGAGAGCGAATAAATCGATCTCTATTTGTAAACCTGCGTACCATCGCAACCCCCAGTTTCAGGTTGTAGTGGTTTGCAGCTTCGATCATTTGTGCGGCTTCCTTCGAACTGATGGCGATTGGTTTTTCGACCAATACATGGATACCACTTTTTAAAAGGTCCACGACGATTTCACTATGAAGTCGATGCGGAACAGCAACAATTGCCGCGTCCACCAGCGTGTCATTTAAACTCTTAACTGATTGGAACTGGGTGTCTACACTGAATTGGCTACCAAGCTTAGCCGTACGCTCGGTATCCGGATCGACTAACGCCGACGCAGTTGCTCGGTTCGATAGTTGTAATCCTGGTAGATGTCCAAGCTCCGCAATCGCACCGCATCCAACCAATGCCACCTTTAGTTCTTGGGACATGACTTACTCACTATCTAAAACCAATCGGGAAATGAGGCATCCAGATGGCCGCCCCTGCTGGTAAATCGGCTAAGCCTCGCTGCCAGGTGGGACAGTCTGCGCATCATGAACCGTTTCGCTGGTTTCCGTGCCACCCAGGTCAGCAGTCCAAACAAACCAAAAACGAGTCCCACAAGAGCACCGACCGATGACGAAAATATGGCACCAACTGGTGATTCAACGTTTTGACGAATCGTAGAACTCATTTCAGAAATCAACCGAGGATCATCGATGAGAGTTTCAACTTGTGACACCAACTCTTCTGCATAATCGTGCGCACCATATACAAGCAGCATCAAAATAAATCGCTGGAAGGTTCTGGCACGCTCGCCCGGCTCCATGGATTGAAGGCGTTTAAACAATTCTTCTGAGCTAAGAAAAAAAACTGCATCAGCCCATACCAATTGAGGATTGCTATTGGTTCCCCACAAAAGGTTTTTTCTCAGCCAAGATTCCCGGGCAAGAATGTGCAACTGAAATCCCCTAGCAAGCATCCAGGGAAATATTTCAACGAACGTCGGACCCAAGCTGTGGCGAGAGGCAAAGCTGCACTCTACCTGCACCCCCAACACACTCGTGCCAATCGCTGATTCCGCACCTTTAAGAATAAAGAAATCATGATCTTCTGCGTCAATCTTGAGGAAGCCAATGGTTTCCTCCTCAGAATCCATCAACTCATCTATGGAGTGCGTCTCAACCGTTTGCTGATCGACAATCTGATGCTGTGGGAAGTTAGCGAAAGCAGACATTACTTTCTCATCAACTTCATGAAGCGAAGAAGCGGGTGGGAATTTTGTCAGGTATAAGGTTTTCGTTCCCGTCGTATCTGACACAGCGCACGAAAATACCTTATCGGATGCGGAAATACTCGATCTCGCGTCCGGCTCAACGGTCAGAAATCTACAGTAGGACCTCACTTCCTCCCATCTTGAGTCCAGACCATCCGCTCCACCCACATCGAAAACCGTCAGTGGATCATTTTCCAGCTTTTTTGGGCGAAGTAACTGGATAACGCTACAGGCTTCTCAGCAAATAGAGCTTCCTCTGTTCTGCTGAAAACACCCATTAACAGCGTTCCCGGTACCAGTCTACGGTCTTCTGAATACCTGCTTTCAACGTCGTACCAGCCTGCCAACCGAGTATTTTCGAAATTCTTGAGCTGTCGAGCTCCCTCTTCTGTACACCGACAAACCTGTCTTCTGTTTCGAAACGAATCTCTCCCTGATAATCACAAGCGGTCGCGATCAGCTGTGCAATACGCTTGATGGATTCACTACCGCCAACGCCCATATTGAGCACCTCTTCCTGGGATTTTTCACCTGCAGTCGCGATCCCATCTACGGCGTCGCCAATGTATAGAAACTCCCTTTCCTGCTCACCACTACCCCACACCTCAACTTCAGGTTCGTTATCCCGAGTCGCTCGCACAAATTTACCAACCAATGCACCCATGACATGGGAGTCCACGGCAAAACTATCACCTGGTCCATAGACCGTTGGCAAAACGACACTCGTACACTGCAAACCATATTCTTTCGCATAAGCACGATGTCCAACCAGTAGCGCCTTTTTTGTCATTGCATAGCTAAATAAATACTCCTCTGGCTCGGTACCCCAGAGTTCTTCTTCAGGGTGCGGTTCATCATGGGGAGGATACATGCAATAAGAGAGAACAGAGGTGAGCTTGGCATCGGGTTGATGACGCGCCCACGCTTCCAATACGTTGGCATTTATCAATAGATTCGCATGAAATTGAGTTGCAGGATGCTCAACGGGCCAACCACCCGCCTTGTACAACGCCGCCAGGTGATAAACCTCATCGATTGGACCGAGGGATTCGAAATAATCCGCTGTGTTTTCCGGCGAGGTTAGATCGACGTCCGAAGATCCTACAGCGACGACCTCACCCCCCCGAACTTCTCGCAGATGTTCAGACAAGTTCTTACCAATGAAGCCTGTTCCGCCGGTTACCAGTATTCGAGCCATTAGTCACCCGAGATCACTTCAAATTCAGGCACCGCGACTACAAACTTGCCGCCACGATTTAGAAAGTCTGCATATTTGCCCATTAGAAATTCCAAGAAGTTCCAGGCCAATACAAGATAGTAATCAGGAGGATCGGCAAGGTCATTCTCGCTTATCACAGGGATAGAAGTGCCAGGCACAAGTCTGCCTACTTTAAACTGGTTGACCTCTACTGCGGATTCCACGAGATCCACATCAATTTCCGCATAATTTAGAAAAGTGCTGCCTTTTACAGGCGCGCCAAGAGCAACCACACGCTTACCCGCCTGGACCTCCTGACGGAGAAACTCCCTAACTTTGGCGGCATTAGTGCGCACTCTCTGTTCAAACGCCAAATAGGCGGCCATGTCATTCAACCCCGCTGCTTCTTCTGCCTGGATCGCTCGCTGAACTTCCGGACTTACTTCCGAGGGGTGACCATCAAGCGTTACATACAGCACAAAGGAACCACCATGTATGTCGCTTTCTTCAACATCGACTATTTTCATGTCATGGGAATCAAACAGTCGCTTTAACGGACCGACACCATGTATACAGCTGTGTTCATGATAAAAGTGGTCAAACTCATTGTGGGTAATCAACGATCGAATTGACACACATTGAACAACGAATGTTGTCGTGTCTGTCATCAAACATTTCAACCCGCGAACAAAATCGTGCAGGTCCGGGATGTGATAGAAAACCGCTGTCGCGGTGACAAGATCTGGCCTAATTCCAAGTTGGTTGAGCGCCCTTCCTGTTGCTTCCGAAAAAAAGGTTTCAAAAACAACCTTGCCTTGTTCACGAGCGAGCTCTCCAGTCCGTTTACCTGGATCAACACCCAGCGTCCTAAGACCATTGTTCTCAAACGCACGGAGCAAGGTGCCGTCATTACAGCCGACATCAATCACTAGATCGTTCGCCTGCAGTCCACACTTCTGAACAACATGATCTGCAAGTCTCGTAAAGTGCTCCACTACGGGCACGTTCACGCCTGTGATGTAGGGATGATTGGAAAACATGAACTCTGGATCGGGGAACTCATCAATCTGAACTTGCCAGCAATCTTCACAAACCAGCATTTTGAGAGGAAACAAAGGTTCCGAGTCTTTCTCGTCGGGAAACAAGAAATTGTTTCCGTTTGGCTGTTGACCCAAGTTGATGAACTCTGTGAGGCGATTACCCTCACAATTCATGCATTGATTTCTCATTGACGAAACACCCGACTGAGTTGCTTCATCTTACAGAAGATTGCCATTCCAACAACTCGGCGCAGGACCATCGTCGGCCTTCGCTTCCGTTCAATCTGAAAGTAGCGATCTAAAAAAGAGTAGTAGTGTTCACTAAGAGCTGCTCGACTTGATTGAGGCACTTGCGAGTAAACGTCTTCTATAGCGCCAACCGCCGCCACGAAACCATCAGCACTGATAGTCTCTTCAGAGAGATTGAGCACAAGCGACCGAAGGAATCCCTCGACCCAAGACGCCGTTGGCTGTTTGCCCGTTCTCGACCCTTCTACCTTGATCCTGTAGTAAGCAGCTGCTTTAGTTTGAAGACTAATGCGTGCTTTCTGGCAGACCTGAAACCAAAATCGATTATCTTCACTAGACTGCCTATCAAAAGATTCATCCCAACGTATGCCTTCTCGCCTCAGGAAAGGAACAGATACTATTGCTGCGTGGACAGCCCATGGTGAACTTGCGGCGACTGCACCTGGGTCTTCTTTTGGATCCGTTGGTTGCTGAACAAAGTGATTACCTCCTGGATAGACTGAGACCCAAGGAGCGGCAACAACATCAATGTCCATTGCCAACTCCATCATGGATGCCAAATATTCTTCACCAATCCAGTCGTCGCCATCCAGAAACAAGATCCAGTCCCCCGTCGCAAGATCCAACCCGACATTTCTTGCGCTGCACACTCCCCGGTTGTCCTGGGAAACAATCTCTAGGCGAGCATCATTAATTTGGGCCAGAAACTCAGACGATCCGTCGGTGGATCCATCATCAACCACAATGATCTGATGTGGTTCGAGGCTCTGCTTCAATACGCTGGCCAAACACTCAGCAAGGTACTTCCTCTTGTTGTAGACGGTAATAACGATCGAGATTGAGGGTTCGCTCGCTTCGGTTCTCATGAGACCGTTTACGAGTTTAGATCCTGAAAGTACCCAATTGTCTGCGTCAATCCGTCATTGATTGATACCAACGGCTCCCATTTAAGAATCTGACGAGCCAACGTCGTATCAGGTTGTCGTTGCTTTGGATCATCAGCGGGCAGCGGTTCATAAACGATTTCAGAGGATGACCCTGTTAGCTCGAGTACCCGATTCGCAAGTTCCATCATCGTGTACTCTTCACCATTCCCAATGTTCACGGGTCCGGTGAAGTCATCAGCACTATCCATCAACGAAACGAGCCCACTAATCAAATCTTCTACGTAACAGAACGATCGAGTTTGTTGGCCATCTCCGTAGATCGTAATCGGCTCGCCCTTCAATGCCTGGTTAATAAAGTTGGATACCACACGCCCATCATTGGGGTGCATTCGTGGACCATAAGTATTAAAGATTCGCGCTACTTTGATTCGGAGCTTGTGTTGCCTGTGATAATCAAAGAACAAAGTTTCAGCACAACGTTTGCCTTCGTCATAACAGGCCCGAATACCAATTGGATTGACGCTTCCCCAGTATTCCTCTGTCTGTGGATGAACTTCCGGGTCGCCGTAAACTTCGCTGGTCGACGCTTGTAGAATTTTTGCCCCTACTCTTTTTGCGAGACCGAGCATATTAATCGCGCCATGCACACTGGTTTTCGTGGTTTGCACGGGATCATGCTGGTAGTGCACTGGTGACGCAGGACACGCAAGGTTGTATATCTCATCAACTTCGACGTACAGAGGAAAGCAGACATCGTGGCGAATAACCTCGAAACGTGGGTTATCGAGCAGATGTTCAATGTTGCCTCTCGAACCTGTAAAAAAGTTATCAACACAAATTACTTCGTGCCCGTCTTCCAGCAACCGTTCACAAAGGTGTGATCCTAGAAAACCTGAACCGCCTGTAACGAGAATTCTTTTTCTGAAATGGTAGGACATTTGACTACTATATCGTTGTTAGCCAATAAGTGGCGATTTCTCTTTGTTCGGGACTAAGAAATGGAATTTTCCTTTCAGGTTGAATAAGGAACGCTCTTCCAGCTTCTACAAAGTACTTAGCTACCTCTGGGATCAGATGATCACCATGAATTTCGATCAACCAATCAACGTTTTCCATCTTGAGCAACATTTCACTACCAGCAAGAACATCGACTTCGGCGCCCTCGACATCGACCTTCACAAGTCCAAAGTCATCGTCCTGAATTTTCATCTCTGACAGTATTCGGTCCAGTGTAGTCTGAGTATCCGAAACTACGCTCCCAACCGTTAGAGGCAAAGCTTGAATATCACAACCCTTGTATTCACCCCAAGAGGCGACTTCCGTAATGATTTCGCACTTCGCCTCGATAGGCTCAAAAGCAATAACGCGGGGTGAACTTGATTTCTTTATTAGGTGAGCGAAGCCAAAGGTGTGATATCCATCGCTCGCACCTACATCGAAGACAAAATGTTTGCCTGGCGTTTTGGCCGTAATCCAATCATTGAGCACAGACTCATATAATCCAAATACCTGGCGTTTGGAGTGGGACCTATCGAGTAAAAGCTGAGCGCCTTTAAAAGGTCCTAACTGGATTCGCGACTTTTTCAGCATAGATGAATCCGAATTGTTGGTCGGGACGGCAGGATTTGAACCTACGACCACCACACCCCCAGTGTGGTGCGCTACCAGACTGCGCTACGCCCCGATTCGGTGAAGGGGCGCTATTGTACTAGATTCGGCTTGTATTGAAAGTTGAGCATCTTGCGGGATATCGGCCTTCACCTCATAGAACGCAAACGCCAACAATCCAAACGCCAGCGCTTTAAAAATATTCGCGTGTTTTCTCATGTTCACACTCCTCTTTATTGCTACAACGAGTGTGACGACAAAGGTTTCCCTTCAAGTGTCCGAACGGGCCAATTCTCAGTCTGAATGGCTGACCTGACTTTGGCCCACAGGCACCATTTTCGGGTCTGCCAGGCCGGCATGATTCCTCACATCGATAACGAACACAGTTACTAGCGAGGAGTCACAATGAATAATGTGTATATCAGACTGACAGAGTGCGATCTGCAGAAGATTCAGGAGGCTTTGGCCGTGGATGAGCGAATCGACTCGAAGGATTTGGTGGCGAAACTGGAATTGCTGATGAACGAGATGCAGCCAGGGACGTGTTTGACGCTTGAAGCGGTGAAAACGATGAAGTGTAAGAGCTCGAAGGCTGTTTAGGTCTTGAGAACTTCCAGGACTTCTTCCAGCTCAGCGATCATCTGGTGGATCAGCTGCTTGTACTGAGTGGAGTCCTCTTTCTGGTCTTCGCCGGACAGGCGCTGACGCGCACCGCCGATCGTAAACCCTTGATCATAAAGGAGTGAACGGATCTGCCTGATCATCAGCACATCCTGACGTTGGTAGTAACGACGGTTTCCACGGCGTTTTACCGGCTTTAACTGGGGGAATTCCTGCTCCCAGTAGCGGAGCACGTGAGGTTTGACCGCACACAGACCACTGACTTCACCAATCGTAAAGTAGCGCTTCCCAGGTATCGGTGGGAGTTCGGCGTTATTGTCTGGGTCCAGCATACGCTTCTACTCTAGCCTTGAGTTTCTGCCCGGGGCGAAAAGTCACCACGCGCCTGGCAGTTATCGGGATTTCTTCACCCGTTTTCGGGTTCCGTCCCGGTCGCTGGCTCTTGTCTCGCAAGTCGAAGTTACCAAAGCCTGAGAGCTTAACTTGTTCGTTACACTCCAGCGATGAACGGACTTCCTCAAAGAAGAGTTCAACGACTTCTTTCGCTTCGCGCTTGTTTAACCCAAGTTCCTCAAACAGCTTTTCCGCCATTTCAGCTTTGGTTAAAGCCCCCATTTTTCAATTCCTTAAGCTGGCTCCAAATTCCGCCTCTAATGAGGCAACAATTTTGTCCATTGAATTGTTGATCTCGTCGTCTGTAAGAGTGCGGGAAGCGTGCTGGAAGGTCAAGCCTAAAGCGATACTTTTTCTAGTAGGATCAATACCTTTGCCCTGATACACGTCAAACAACTTTAGGTTCTGCAGCGTGTCATCGGCAGCTGATTGAATACATTGGCGGAGGGCAGAAGCGGTCACTATCTGGTCTACAATGATCGCAATATCCCGTCTAACCTCTGGAAAACGGGACATGACTGCACTGGAAGCGACTTTTTTGTCAGAAATCGCATCGATTTCTAACTCAAATAGAAATACCGGATAGCGAACATCTAGGGATTGTTGGATTCTTGGGTCTAATAACCCAACATATCCAATTATTTCGTTGCTTTTTAGAATAGATGCAGACTGACCTGGGTGCAAAGCGGGATGAGATGCAGAAACAAACTCAAAAGTGTCGGATTGTCCCGTCATTGACAGCAGGCTCTCTAAATCACCTTTTACATCATAAAAATCAACAACTTCCTGATCATTTGACCAGTTTTCATCCTGCCTTGGCCCGCAAACGACACCTGCAAGCTTCTTAACCTGGCTGATATCCTCAAAACTAAGCCCGTCCTGGTTCGGAGGTTGCGAAAAGCACAAGCCCGTTTCGAACAGACGCACCCTATTCTGTTGCCTGTTAACGTTATAAATCAGTGACTTAAGAAGACCTGCCCAGATGGTTGTCCGCATAACCGACATCTCCGCAGAAAGCGGGTTCGCGAGCCCGATCGGCTCTTTTTCAGGGTTCAGTACCTCCAACATGGCTGAATCCACAAAACTGTAGGTCACAGCCTCATAGTATCCACGGGATACAAGCTGATCTCTGATGCGATTCAGCGAAATTTCTGTCTCAGATCTGGGAGACATCTGCAGACTGGTTGCGGGTGTGCGTGTTGGTAGATTGTTGTAACCGTAGACCCGACTGATCTCTTCAACCAGATCTGCTTCGATGGCGATGTCGAATCGATGTGAGGGAGCACTTACTACCCACTTATGCTCGCCGTCTTCGTCTCGTGTCGTTGTCTGAAAGGCCAAGCGCTCTAGAATCTCGTCAACCTCTTCGTCTTCGATCTGAACGCCCAGTACTCTGGCGATACGAGAAGCCCGAAGCTCCACCTCATTTGTCGCCGGGAGATTCGATTCATCCACGGTTTCTGCCACTGGTCCAGGCTCACCACCGGCAATTTCGGTAAGCAGCTCAGTTGCGCGCTCAATAGCACGAACCTGACCTTGCCAATCCACGCCACGTTCAAAACGATGCGCCGCATCGGTGCTCATTCCATAGGATCTGGCACGACCTGCAATGGCGGTCGGTGCAAAGAAAGCTCCTTCCAGGAAGACATGTTTAGTAGATTCTGTCACAGCCGTGCTCAGGCCACCCATGACACCAGCCATACCAATCGGGCCTGACTCGTCTGTAATCAGAAGCGTGTCTTCAAGGGTTTCAATTTCGCTCTCATCCAGAAGCGTGAGTTTCTCACCTGCTTTTGACTGACGAACAACGATCTTTCCAGTGAGCTTCTCCAGATCGTATGCGTGCAAAGGCTGGCCGAGCTCCAGCATCACAAAGTTGGTGACATCCACAACCGGATCGATTGACCTGAGGTCCGCTCTTCTGAGTTTTTCTTGCATCCACAGCGGCGTCTTTGCCTGCTGGTTGATGTTGCGCACCACACGGCCAACAAAACGTGGACATGCAGCTTCCGCATCGAGTTCTACGGGAAAGGTTTCTTCAATTGCTGCTTCAATTCTTGGCCTTGCCGCTTCCGCTACATCAAGGCGGTTCATTAAACCGGTTTCGCGAGCTATGCCAATCATGGACAGGCAGTCGCTACGATTTGGCGTGAGATCGACTTCGATAATTGAATCATCCAGGTCCAGGTAAGAACGAATGTCCTCACCAACGGGCGCATCAAGGGGCAGCTCCATCAGGCCTTCATGATTTTCGCTTAGACCCAGCTCGCGCTCTGAACAAAGCATGCCGTGACTTTCTACGCCGCGCAGCTTTGCCTTCTTGATCTTTAGGTCAGGAAACGCCGCGCCGACAAGCGCAAAAGGCACTTTGATGCCAGCTCGCGCATTAGGTGCACCGCAGACGACCTGATGTTCGTCATCGCCCGAACTGACGCGACAAACTACCAGCTTGTCTGCATCCGGATGTTGGTTTACTTCTAGAATTTCACCAACAACCACCTTGTCGAAGTCAGCGGCAACTGGCTCAAAGCCATCGACTTCAAGGCCAGCCATGGTGAGCTGATCAACCAATTCTTGAGTCGACAAATCAGGATTAACAAACTCTCGTAACCAAGCTTCGCTGAACTTCATTTGAACTGCCTCAGGAAACGCAGGTCGTTATCCAGGTAATGCCTGAGGTCATCTACGCCGTAACGCAGCATGGCCAGTCGATCAGGTCCCATACCAAAGGCAAAACCTGTGTACTCTTCTGAATCGATACCGGCATATTCCAGTACTTTCGGGTGGACCATTCCGGAACCCATGACTTCCAGCCATCCGGTATGACTGCAGACACGACAACCAGAGCCGTCACAATGTACACACTGAACGTCTACTTCTGCCGACGGCTCTGTAAAGGGGAAGTAAGAAGGTCGGAAACGAACCTGCAGATCTTCTTTCTCGAAGAACACGCGCAGGAACTCCACGACCGTACCTTTGAGGTCCGCAAAGCTGATGTTCTTATCAACGACCAGGCCTTCAACCTGATGAAACATCGGCAAGTGGGAAGGATCAGGCGGGTCAACACGATACACTCGACCCGGACATATAATCCGAATCGGTGGCTGTTGATTCTCCATTACCCGAACCTGAACTGGCGACGTATGCGTTCGCAGCAATAATTCAGGATTAAAGTAGAAAGTATCGTGCATCGCCCGAGCCGGGTGATGCGCAGGCAGGTTCAACGCTTCAAAATTGTGGTAGTCGTCCTCAATTTCAGGTCCTTCGACCACGCTGTAGCCAACGCTGATGAAGAAGTCTTCCATACGACGCAGCACCTGCGTCACCGGATGCAATGCCCCGATATCGCCATTGCGACCCGGCAGGGTGACATCAATGGTTTCGGACGCGAGCTGTGCGTCAATGGCTGCGGACTCAAGCGCGTCTTTGCGCTCGGTAATGGCAGACTGAACGGCTTCTTTTGCTTTGTTAATTTCAGCACCAGCTGCCGGACGCTCTTCGGCGGGCAGCTTTCCAAGTCCTTTCAGGAGTCCAGTCAGCTCACCTTTTTTCCCTAGATACTGGACGCGAACATCATCAAGCGCGGCAACGTCAGTTGCCGCGTTGACTGCTTCAATAGCTTTACGCGAGATATCTTCCAGCTCAGACATGTTTCCTCTCAACCAAAGGTACTTACCTATGAGGTCTCTCCGTGCGCAGCCTTCGGCTGCTTAGTCGAGACGAGGTGCTGTGCTAGGCAGCCTGGGCTTCTTTAGCTTTCTCAGCGAGTGCCGCAAAGGCCTCTTTTTCATTAACGGCGAGGTCAGCTAGAACACGTCGATCAATCTCGATATTCTGCTTCTTCAGGCCATCAATCATTCGGCTGTAAGACAGACCACACTCTCGGGCCGCAGCGTTGATACGCTGAATCCAAAGAGCACGGAACATACGCTTCTTAACCTTACGGTCACGGTATGCGTACTGGCCTGCTTTGGTAACTGCCTGCTTGGCAACACGGAATACGCGAGAACGCGCGCCGTAATAACCTTTGGCGGACTTTAGGACTTTTTTGTGTCGACGGTTGGCTGTGACGCCACGCTTTACTCTAGGCATGGTTAGTCTCCCAACAATCGTTTAATGAGTGGCACATCAGCCGGTGCGATATCTTTCAGATGACGCAGGTGACGCTTACGCTTGGTGCTTTTCTTCGTCAGGATGTGGTTCCTGAACGACTGGCGGTGCTTGTAGCCTTTAGCAGTTTTCTTGAACCGCTTGGCCGCACCACTCTGGGTTTTCATTTTCGGCATTTTTCAATACTCCGCTATTTTATAACTGTAACCCGACGACTAAATCGCGGGACCTCACCTCTCGAAATGCGCGAACGCACTTCGGGGCAAGCAAAAAGAATCCATCCCGTCCCTGATCAGGACGAGGTAGCTCGGTCTCTAATCAGAAATCAGCCTGCGCTTTCGCTGGCTGCAGAACCTTTCTTCTTGCTGTTGGGGGCCAGTACCATGGTTAGTTGTCTGCCTTCCATTTTTGGAAACATCTCAACTGTGCCTATCTCCGCGAGATCGTTTTCGATTCGCTTCAATAGCTCCATGCCCAGTTCCTGGTGAGCCATTTCTCGACCCCTGAAGCGGAGTGTCACTTTGGCTTTATCCCCATCATTAAGGAAACGTGTCAGGTTGCGTAGTTTGACCTGGTAATCTCCTTCATCCGTTCCTGGGCGGAACTTCATCTCTTTTACCTGCATACGGCGTTGTTTCTTCTTCGCCGCAGCCTTACCTTTCTTAGCTTCGAATACGTGCTTTCCGTAATCCATGATCTTGCAGACCACTGGGTCAGCTTGAGGTGCAATCTCTACCAGGTCCAACTTGGCATCCTGGGCGGCTTGCTTCGCGTCGGCGATTGGCACGATGCCAACTTGCTCTCCGTCTGCGCCAATTAATCGTACCTGCGGTACGTCAATTTCCTCGTTAATTCGTTGCTTCTTAGAACTTTCTTTAATGGATCAGTCTCCGTCAGATCTGGTAAGGCCGCGGATTATAACAAAATCAACCCGTTCGTCCCTTTTTTTCTACATTTTTTGCCAAGAGTTCAGAGAAGGCATCGATAGACATGGAACCCAGGTCATCGCCGTTACGTGCACGCACGGCAACCTCACCATTTTCGATCTCCCGATCACCCACGACGAGCAAATAAGGGACCTTCTGGATGGTGTGTTCGCGAATCTTGAAGCCAACCTTCTCGTTTCGAAGGTCTGACTCAACCCTAAAACCCTTTTCTTTCAACGACTTAACCACATCATGGCAATAATCTGCCTGGCTGTCTGTGATATTCATCACGACAGCCTGAGTCGGCGCTAACCAGGGTGGGAATTCACCCGCATAGTGCTCAATGAGCACACCAATAAAGCGTTCGAAAGAGCCGAGGATCGCCCGGTGCAACATCACCGGGACTTGTCGGCTGCCATCTTCGGCCACAAATTGCGCATCCAAACGGCCAGGCATCGAGAAATCCACCTGCATGGTGCCGCACTGCCAGACCCGTCCAATACAGTCTTTAAGCGAAAATTCGATCTTGGGACCATAAAACGCACCTTCTCCCGGCTGGTATTCCCAATCGAATCCGCGAGCATCAAGTGCTTCAGCAAGAGCAGCTTCAGATCTATCCCAATCTTCATCACTGCCAACCCGCTGCTCGGGTCGTGTCGAGAGTTTGATGATGATGTCGTCAAAGCCGAAGTCGTCATAAACCCCTTCCAGCATCCGAATGAAGCTAGCCACTTCTTCCTGAATCTGGTCTTCCGCACAGAAGATATGCGCATCATCCTGCACGAAACCACGAACTCGCATAGTGCCTTGAAGCGTGCCGGATGCTTCATTTCTGTGACACGAACCAAACTCAGCCAGGCGTATGGGCAACTCGCGGTAGCTCTTCAATCCCTGGTTGAATACCTGCACGTGACACGGGCAGTTCATCGGCTTGATGGCGTAAAGACGATTCTCTGTATTCACACTGAACATGTCATCGCCAAATTTGTCGGCGTGACCAGATGCTTCCCATAGAGACATATCTACCAGCTGAGGCGTTTTGATCTCCTGATAACCATTCTTGTTTTGCACGTCGCGCATGTACTGCTCAACGATCTGGTAAATCTGCCAGCCTTTCGGGTGCCAGAACACCATACCCGGCGCTTCTTCCTGGGTGTGAAACAGATCGTGCTTCTTGCCGAGCTTACGGTGATCGCGCTTTTCAGCTTCCTCCAGCATATGGAGGTACTGTTTAAGCGCTTTCTTGTCTGCCCAGGCAGTACCATAAATGCGCTGAAGCATTTCGTTGTTGGAATCGCCACGCCAGTAGGCACCAGCGACTTTTGTCAGTTTGAACGAGCCAGTCTTCGACGTGCTTGGAATGTGAGGTCCACGGCAGAGATCGATGAAGTCACCCTGCTTGTAAAAAGATAAATCCTCATCTCCTGGAATACTCTCTAGAATCTCAACCTTGTATTTCTCGCCCATGTCCTCGAAAAGCTTTACCGCATCGTCACGAGACATGATCGAACGCTCAACAGTCAGATCCTGTTTCGCAATCTCGTTCATCTTCTTTTCGATGGCTTCGAGATCTTCCGGTGTAAACGCACGCTCGTAAGCAAAGTCGTAGTAAAACCCATCATCGATCACGGGACCGATGGTCACCTGCGCGGTCGGGAACAGCTGTTGCACGGCCTGGGCCATCAAGTGGGCACAGGAGTGGCGGATCACTTCAAGGCCGTCGTCGTCCTTGGCAGTAATAATCGCAAGATCAGTGTCGCCTTCAATAAGGTGAGAGGTATCCACCATGGTGTCACCCACTCGACCGGCAAGAGCGGCTTTCGCCAGACCGGGTCCAATGGATTCAGCCACCTGGGCAACAGTAACAGGGGAATCGAACGGCTTTTCAGTGCCGTCAGGCAAAGTAATAACTGGCATATTGTCCTCGCTTTCAGTGGTGACCCCTACCAAGGGCCACATGTTTTTAGCAAATCGTTCAGATAGATCTGAAGTATGTTTTTAAGAAGTCAGATGCCGCATTGCTCCGTACGATTGGCGCTTCAACGACATCTGATGCGGGCGAAGTCTAACCTAACTAAAGGTGAAAGTCCCACTGCAGGCGATATACGCGGTATTTCAGATCACGAACGCGACTCAGGTCACCACGCCCATTGGTGTAATCAAGGGTCAGCTTGCTGTCATGCCCAGAGAAGAACCAGTTAATGGCGAATGTCCACTCTCTCTGGTGAACCTGCAGACGATCTGACGGTTCGACACGGGCGTAACGAATTGCCAACTCGAGCTGTTCCGGTGCCTTTTCAAAATAGGTGACTGGAAACGTGCCCGCTTGCGCGTAGCCACCTCGAATCGTTTGCTCCCGGCCCGTGACTGTGTCCTCAATCTTCTTGGTATGCCATTCCTGCTGCCAGGAGAACCCTCGATATTGCCAGGCAGATTCCAGCGCGTACTGGCGGACGTCATATCGATCGTCACCACCCTCCACATATCCGGGGAGCTGGCCACCACCGCTGGAAGAAAACGCTGTATAAGGTCCACGATAAGAAGCGGTGACGAACGACACCACACCCGCTGCTTTTTCCTGACGATCCGTGTCACTTTGCGAAAACGCCAATGGCTCCTTGAGGAAGTTCCAATCCCAGCGGCCCAATAGCAGTGGATCTTCTGCTTCACCCTCTCCGTTTCGGCCGGTGCCTTCAATCACACCAAAGTGCCAGGTCGAGTCCAAGGCGGAACCGGCAAACGCCCGACCAAAAGCAACAACCCCACGCTGTCGATCCAGGGTAAACCATCGATTGGAAATCGATCTGTCCGCGAACTGTTGTTTACCTGATGAATCAATTCGCTCGCGGTTAAATGGCACTTTCCATTGTCCGACTCGAAAACTGAATTGGTCGCTGGGCTCATAAGTGAACCTTAAGTCGAGCAACCTGGAAGAAGGAAAGTCATATTCCGTGTAGTAGGTAAGCTTCTGCGAACCGACGTGACCGCCAATCTTGATCCGGCCGCGGTTGACGCTCTTGTCGGTGACATCATCGACATCACTCAATCCAAAACTGGGCGGTTCTTCCGACGATGCACGGAGTTGGGCACGAAGTTTGATTTCAGTGCTGAAGTATTTGGAATCGTACCTGAGGCCGGGCCAGGTGTAGGAGAAATCAGCCGAGACACTTTGGTAAGCGCACGAAATCAGAATGAGAAGAAGAAATCTGGAGAACATAGATCTATTCGTGGAATCGCTTTCGCAACATCAGATTTGTGTTCGAATAACACAAATCTTCGATGTTACTGCCGCGTTACCAATAATAAATCGTAGATTTATTATTGGTAGGAATGGTCGGATTCGAACCGACGACCCTCGCCTTGTCGAGACGATGCTCTAACCAACTGAGCTACATTCCTACGAGGGCGCGTAATGTAGCAATTCGCCTCACTGGGTTCAAGTCACGAACGAACGAACTGCTGCCTGAGCTCTTCGATCTGGTCTCGCAGGCGCGCCGCCTCTTCGAACTCCAGATCCTTCGCATGATCGAACATCTGCTTTTCCAGGGTAATGATTTGCTTCTCAAGGTCATCCTGGTTCAACACAGGACTTCGGTATTTGCCCTTTCGATCAGCGACCCTCTGAGCTTTCTTGCCTTTTACCGGAGCACCGCGAGCACCTTCCAGAATGTCAGTGACCTCGCGTCGAACGGTGAATGGAATGATGTTGTTCTTCTCGTTGTGCGCGACCTGTTTGTCACGCCGACGTTCGGTCTCATCCATGGCACGCTGCATGGAGTCCGTCACTTTGTCGGCATAAAGAATCGCCTTGCCATGCACGTTACGTGCTGCTCGACCAATGGTCTGGATCAGTGAACGATCTGAACGCAGGTAACCTTCCTTGTCAGCATCCAGAATGGCAACCAGTGACACCTCGGGCATATCCAAACCTTCTCTCAACAGGTTGATACCAACGAGGACATCAAACTCTCCCATACGAAGGTCACGGATAATCTCCACCCGCTCTACCGTATCGATATCTGAATGAAGGTATCGCACTCGGACGCCGTTTTCGTCGAGGTACTCAGTCAGGTCTTCAGCCATTCGCTTGGTCAGTGTCGTGATCAGAACTCGCTCATCCTTTTTTACACGCTCCTGGATTTCTGACAGGACATCATCGACCTGCGTCTGTGCCGGTCTGACCTCCAGTTCTGGATCGACCAGCCCGGTCGGCCGAACTACCTGGTCAACTACCTGTCCGGACTTGTCATTCTCATAAGGTCCCGGTGTCGCGGACACAAAGATTGTTTGCGGTGCCCGCTTCTCCCACTCTTCGAATCGTAGGGGTCGGTTGTCCAGCGCCGACGGCAACCGGAAACCAAACTCAACCAACGTTTCTTTCCGCGACCGGTCGCCTTTGTACATAGCCCCAATTTGAGGGACACCCACGTGAGATTCGTCAATGATCAACAGCGCGTTGTCAGGCAGGTAGTCATACAGTGTCGGTGGCGGTTCACCGCTTTCCCTGCCAGACAAGTACCTGGAGTAATTCTCGATGCCGCTGCAGTAGCCGAGTTCCTTGATCATCTCGAGGTCAAAACGAGTTCGCTGCTCCAGCCGTTGCGCCTCCACCAGTTTGTTGGCGTCTTTTAGATACTTGAGACGATCGTGCAACTCATCTCGAATGCTACCCAGTGCATTCTCGATGGTCTCACGGGGCGTCACGTAGTGTGATTTGGGGAATACCGTCACTCTCGGTACTCGCTGGATGACCTCACCGGTGAGTGGATCGAAGAAAGATAGCTCCTCGATTTCATCATCAAACAGCTCGACTCGAATGGCATCTTTATCCGATTCAGCAGGAAAGATATCAATCACGTCACCACGCACCCGATAGGTTGCACGACGCAGTTCCATCTCGTTTCGCGTGTATTGGAGTTCCGCGAGTCGTCGAAGGATCCAGCGCTGGTCAACTTTGTCCCCACGATCGAGGTGCATCACCATCTTCAGATAAGACTCTGGATCTCCCAAACCGTAGATCGCTGAAACCGACGCAACTACAATGGCATCCTGACGCTCGAGCAAGGCTTTGGTCGCTGACAGGCGCATCTGTTCGATGTGCTCGTTGATGGCTGCATCTTTCTCGATATAAGTATCTGACGCCGGGACGTAAGCTTCCGGCTGGTAGTAGTCGTAGTAGGAGACGAAATACTCCACAGAATTGTTCGGGAAGAACTCTTTGAACTCTCCATAGAGCTGTGCAGCCAGCGTTTTGTTTGGCGCCATGATCATGGTCGGACGCTGCAGCTCCTCAATGACGTTGGCAATCGTAAAAGTTTTGCCGGATCCGGTAACACCGAGAAGCGTCTGGTAAGCCAGACCTGACTCAATTCCATCAACCAGGCGCTTGATCGCCTCCGGCTGATCCCCGGCGGGGCTAAACTCTGCACTGACCTCGAATGCGCCTGACTTCATGGGAGCTCCAAAAAACGAGGAGCAATCATATCGCAGATGGGTGCCTGAAGACTCCTGAACGAGCCTTCACTTCTGACTCTCTACTGACACCGGAGTGGCAGTAGAACGGCAGCATTCGGATATTGACGAGGTGCAGGCCTGTCTTTACAATGCGCTCCCTTCAGCTGTTCCCCGATAGCTCAGTTGGTAGAGCAAATGACTGTTAATCATTGGGTCCCTGGTTCGAGCCCAGGTCGGGGAGCCACTTCAAAACCGAGGTTTTGAAGGGCTGCAAGAAAAAACCGCCTTTCGGCGGTTTTTGTCGTTTTGGCCCTACCTTTTGTGAAGAATCACTTGGTCGTAATGCGTGACATGTTTCGCTCGACCGTGGATGGGCCAATCCCCTTTACCGCAGTCAGCTCCTCAGCAGAGTAAAACGGACCATACTGGTCCCTGTATTCCACGATAGCTTTGGCTCGGGATAGCCCGACGCCGGACAGAGCGTTTGCGATAGCGGCCGCATCGGCTTCGTTAACGTTCACAGTAATGACGTCAGCGCTCAGATCAGATGAGGTTTCGTCAGCAAAGCTAACAGCACTCAGTGTCAGCGAAGCGACCGTTAGCAGAATAGCGATCAGATTTTGTAACTTCATGTTGTTCTCCTTATTTGTTTTGGCTTGGGAAGCGCCAACCAAAGTAGCAAGGAGGTCGTGGGGAGAAAGTAGGAGAAGGAGGTAATGAACGTGGGAAGATGAGGTCTCTCCGCTACGGGCTAATGCCCTCCGGTCGAGACGAGGTTAGCTACTTTATTCGCCCTCCAAGCCAAAGATTGGCTCGATAGTCGCCCAATCCTTACATACCGGGCAATGCCAGCGCATGCGCTTACCTTCGAAGCCACAGGAGTGGCAGCGATAAGAAGGTTTATCCGCAACCAGCGCTTCAGCAAAACTTCGTAGGATCGCCAAATTCTCCTTGGCGACGCCGTCGGTATTATCGATGTGCAAATCAATCAGTTGAGTCAGGCCACGAATCGTTGGGTTTTTCTTCAAGTGGTTTGCGATGAACTTGGCAACTGCCTCGTCACCTAACTCATCGCGGATGCTTTTCGCCAGCATCAATACAATTGAAATCGAGGGTGTCTGCTCGAGACAGGAAGTCAGATACTGACGCAACTCTTCCTGGGAGCGGCCATCAAGAACAAACGCCTGTTCCAGGTCTTCTAACGATTCCGGCACGTAAACCGCGTCCTGGTCACGAACCCGGGTAAAGGCAGTGATTGCGTTGTCGTAATGCCCTTCTTTCACATCCAGACGACCACGCACCAGCGAGGTTCTGGGGTTATTGACGTCGTGACCGATGGCTTCACGAATAGACTCTCGTGCGCCTTCCAAATCACCACGCTTCAACTGTTCTTCAGCGATTTCGCAGTAGTAGTGAGAGATGGCTTTCTCATAGTGATCAGACTCGCCGCCAACCGCTAACAGCTTGGCCACTTCAATCGCCTGGGACCATTCCTTCTCTCGCTCATAGATCTCGAGGGTGATCTTCAGGCTTTCCCGGCGTACCCCATCGGATTTGGATGCTGGATCCTGACTGAGGCGAACACAGAGTTCTTCAGCCCTGTCCAACAAACCTGCAAGCAAATAATCTCGCGCAAGCTCTAGTTCAACACCCTGAAGGTCGGAACGGGACAACTTCGCCTGGGCGAGAATGTTTTCGTGAACCACGACCGCCTTCTCAAGCTCACCGCGGCGACGCAGCAGACCGCCTAACGCAAGATGGGTCTCAAGGGTTTCTGCGTTGACCTCCAGATTTTCAATGAAGGTCGAGACCGCTCGATCAGGCTCCTCATTGAGCAGATAGTTAAGACCCTCATAGTAGTTGGGTCCGACCACCTCGGAGGCTTTGTTCTTGTCACGTCGCCCTAGCCACCAGCCAATACCAATCGCTGCAACGATAACAACGTAGAGCAGCCAGTTATCCATTATCGGCTACCTGGGCTTCGTTGGTTGGTACTGTTGCTTTCGCCTGATCCAACTCCTTGGTTCGACCGGCCGCTGTTTTGTTAGCTTTACGAACGTCCATTCTGAGACGGGTATTCGACACTAGATTTAAGACGGTGCCGAACAGCACTCCAATCACAAACGCCGTCAGAATCCACCAGGAAATGGGCCAGACCGGAGACTGGTAATCTAGAAACTTCAGTGCCACTTCATCGCTGTTATCGGCAGCAGCCAGCAGCGCAACAACCGCTGCGACCAGTGCGATGAGGATGAGGAGTGTTCGTTTGATGAAGTTCATAGGAATATTCTACCGAAAAAAAAGGGCAATCCATGGATCACCCTTTTTGTCTATCGAGCTGTTACTCGTGGTTGTCCGTCTCCGGGGGACCTGAGGGTGCACCAAATGCCGGTTGATCAGTAGCTTCAGCGGATTCTGCTTGCAGCGACTGATTAACACGCTCCCTCAATTCTTTACCCGGTTTAAAGTGCGGCACATATTTTCCAGCCAGTTCTACCTTCTCACCGGTCTTGGGATTACGTCCCAATCGCGGTGCCCGGTAGTGCAAAGAGAAGCTGCCGAATCCCCTGATCTCGATGCGCTCGCCATCGGCGAGCGCTTCGGCCATGTGATCGAGCATCATCTTGACTGCCAGCTCCACGTCCTTGGCGGACAGTTGGCTCTGTACAGCAGCGATCTTCTCTATCAGCTCTGACTTAGTCATGTGTGCACTTTAAGGCTTAAGACTCTCCACCGTCCATCTGCTGCTTGATCAGATCACCAATGGTTGTTGGCTGTACTTCAGATTCTTTAGCCTGGTGCTCACGCACTGCAGCTTCTTCCTCTGCCTGATCTTTCGCCTTGATGGATACGCCCAGCGTACGGTTCTTACGATCGACGGAAACAATCTTCACTTCGATCTCATCACCGACGTTCACGGCGTTGCGGGCATCTTCCACGCGATCCATGCTGATCTCGGAAGCCTTAAGGACAGCATCAACTTCTTCAGCCATCTCGAGGATTGCCTGCTTAGCGTCAACTTCCTTCACCTTACCCATAACAATAGCGCCACGCTCATTCACAGCAACGTAGTTATTAAATGGATCCTCTTCGAGCTGCTTCAGACCGAGAGAAATACGCTCACGCTCTGCGTCGATAGACAGGATCACGGTTTCGATCTCATCACCCTTGGTGAAGCGACGAACTGCCTGCTCGCCTGGCTCGTTCCAGGAGATGTCAGACAGGTGAACCAGACCATCGATGTTGCCGTCGAGGCCAATGAAAATACCGAAATCGGTGATGGACTTGATGTAACCCTTGATCTTGTCGCCTTTCGCGTGAAGCGCAGCGAACTCTTCCCATGGGTTGCCCTGACACTGCTTGATGCCGAGGGAGATACGACGACGTTCTTCGTCGATATCCAGGACCATAACTTCCACTTCGTCACCCACCTGAACCACTTTGCTCGGGTGAATGTTGCGGTTAGTCCAATCCATTTCAGAAACGTGAACCAGACCTTCAACGCCTTCTTCGATTTCCGCGAAGCAGCCGTAGTCGGTGAGGTTAGTGACACGTGCCATGGTGCGCGCACCTTCAGGGTAACGCTGAGTAATCGCAACCCATGGATCTTCACCCAGTTGCTTCAGACCCAGTGATACGCGGTTACGCTCACGATCAAACTTCAGCACCTTAACGTCGATCTCGTCACCAACAGCAACGATCTCGCCAGGATGCTTGATTCGCTTCCAAGCCATGTCCGTGATGTGCAGAAGACCGTCAACACCGCCAAGGTCAACAAACGCACCGTAGTCGGTGAGGTTCTTGACGATACCTTTGACTTCCTGGCCTTCCTGCAGGGATTCCAGCAGCGCTTCGCGCTCTTCGCTGTTTTCCTGCTCAAGAACTGAACGTCTGGAAACGACAACGTTGTTACGCTTCTGATCCAGCTTGATCACCTTGAATTCCAGTTCCCGACCTTCGAGCTGTTCATTTTCTCGAAGTGGGCGGACATCGACCAAAGAACCAGGGAGGAACGCTCTGATGTCGCGGATCTCAACGGTGAAACCACCTTTGACGCGACCGCTGATCAGACCTTTGATCACTTCCTGCTTCTCGTAAACATTTTCCAGAATCTGCCAGGATTCAGCGCGCTTGGCTTTCTCACGTGACAGGCGGGTTTCACCGAAACCATCATCCACAGCGTCCATAGCAACCTGAACCGTGTCGCCAATCGCAACTTCCAGTTCGCCAGTTTCGTTGAGGAATTGTGTTCGGGGGATAACCCCTTCGGACTTAAGGCCAGCGTGAACCGTGACCCATTCGTTATCAATATCGACAATTACTCCGGTAATAATTGATCCGGAATTCATGTCGATCGTTTTCAAGCTTTCTTCAAAAAGCTCAGCAAAACTCTCGCTCATTTAGTTTTTCCTACTATTCGCCCTTCGCTTCACGAAGTCCGCTCAGGGCTGTTACAACCCTTCGCTTCGCTCAGTCCGCTCACGGCTGTCCGCAATCCAACTATCGCGGGTCTGTTAACGTTAAGGCTAATCCAGAGGGCTCCCGTCTCAGAGATGAGGGCGGGAAAGTTGGTACCGCTGGTTAACCCAGTTTTTCAGTCACAATAGCCTGGACTTGATTCAGGACTTCTTCGATGTCCATGTCCGTGCTATCAATGACAAAAGCATCATCAGCCGGTCGTAGCGGGGACACCTCGCGGGTGCTATCTCGCTCATCCCGAGCCTGGATGCTCTGAAAAAGGTCGTGCAGACTAACACCAATATCCTTATGTTTCAACTGGTTATAGCGCCTTTCGGCCCTGGCTTCTGCACTCGCGGTAAGGAAGATTTTTACGTCTGCTTCGGGGAAAACGACGGTACCCATGTCCCTGCCATCAGCCACCAGTCCTGGGGACTGCCGAAATGATCGCTGCAGCTCAAAAAGCCCGTCTCTGACCGACGGGACAGCGGCCACGAGGGACGCATCCACCCCGGCTTCATCGGTACGGACCTCAGATTCGACGCGCTCGCCGTTGAGGGTAATCGCAAGGGGGTTTTCGGGGTCGTTGGTGGGGGCAAAGGTGACGTACAGATTCTGTGCAATATCGCCGAGAACCCCTTGATCAGGATTGTTCTCAAGCACCAGCCCCTGTCTTCGGGCAGCAAGACCCACCAATCGGTAAAGCGCGCCGCTATCCAGCAGGTGATACTCATATTGCGTCGACAGGTAGCTCGCAACTACGCCTTTACCAGAGCCAC
Source organism: Pseudomonadales bacterium (assembly GCA_965267195.1). Lineage (GTDB taxonomy): Bacteria > Pseudomonadota > Gammaproteobacteria > Pseudomonadales > Azotimanducaceae > UBA9659. Next base: position 4,005,794 of record OZ253942.1, on the reverse strand, counting down.
TGGGTCCATCGACAGCAATGACAGGAATCTGCTCAGCCATCTCGCGACCTATCGATGGAAGATCGATCAATTGAAGAGAAGTGATCCCTTGCAGCTTTTGCCCGGCTGAAAACTTCTTTCATGGCATCGCCATCCTCTGATGACACCATGTCACGGAGTTTTGCCAGCTCAGCCACATATCGATCCAGGACATCCAGAAGCGGCTGCTTGTTGGCCTGGAAAATATCACTCCACATTGTCGGGTCTGACGCTGCAATCCTGGAAAAGTCGCGAAAACCACCGGCGGCATATTGGAAAACTTCCAGACTGTCGCCACCTGAAGACAGCGTATCGACCAGCGCATAAGCCAGCAGATGCGGCAAATGGCTGGTTTGGGCCAATACATCATCATGATGTTCGGCAGTCATATTGATCGACTGCGCACCAAGCCCTTGCCATAGAGACTCAACCGCTGCCACCGCACCAGCATCTGCGTTGCCTGCAGGTGTCAGGATGACGCGATGATTTGTAAACAGATTGGGATCAGCAGCAGTCACACCATGACGCTCCGAGCCTGCGATGGGATGGCCTGGCACCAACTTCTCGGGTATGTCACCGAACACTTCCTTCGCGTCTGCAAGAAACTGAGACTTCACACTACCAACGTCAGTAATGATCTGATCTGCCAGGTCGATCTGCTGCAAAACATCCTTCATGGCTTTCACAGGAACGCAAAGGATAACCAGATCTACGTTTGAAGTTGCAGACGCGATGTTGTCAGCGACTTCATCGATAATGCCAAGATCTCTACCGGTGGAAAGACTGAGTTCGTTCGCATCCCAGGCCACAACACTGCGTGCAAGGCCCTGTTGCCGAATACCGGCAGCGATAGAACCGCCGATCAGGCCAAGGCCAACGATCGCAACGCGATTAAACTCAGGCTCCATGGATGTTCATTCCGCGGAAAGCACCTTCTGCAGCGCATCGATGAAGCGCGCATTCTCTTCTGGTAGACCAACGGTCACTCGAAGATGATTCGGCATGCCATAAACGCCAATGGGTCTGACGATGACACCTTCATGCAGAAGCGCGTCATAAATCGGCATAGCATCGCGCCCAAAATCAATCGTCAGGAAATTGCCCACTGAGGGAATGTAGTCCAGCCCCATTTGCGAGCAGGCATCTATCAGCTGCTTCATGCCTTCAGCGTTCAACTGCACCGATCGATTCAAATACTCATCGTCATCCAGCGCAATAAGTGCAGCTGCCAGCGACATCAGATTCACATTGAAAGGCTGTCGAACACGGTTCATGAGGTCAGCAATATCTGGATGGCTGACTGAATAACCGATGCGCAGACCCGCCAATCCATAAGCTTTGGAGAAAGTTCGCGTGACAATCAGGTTGTCATATTGATCGACAAGCTCCAGGCCATTCGGGTAATCAGGTTCTTCGACATATTCCGCATAGGCTTCATCCAGCACGACCAGGGTTTCCGACGGAACACGGTCGAGAAAAGCTGTGAGCGTGTCACGATCAATCCAGGTGCCAGTTGGATTGTTCGGATTCGCAATAAACACGACGCGCGTGTTTTCATGAATGGCACCGGAGGTCGCTACCAGGTCCTGACCAAAATCTTTCGCGGGAATAACCGTCAAATCAGCGCCAAGTGATTTGGTCGCTAATGGATACACAACAAACGAATGTTCGGACACGATGGCTTCGAGGCCGGGGCCAAGAAACACGCGAGCCACCAGTTCCAACACGTCATTGGAGCCATTTCCCACCGTAATTCTTGCGGGATCAATCCCAAGCTTTTCGCGCAGTTTGTTTTTTAGCAGGTAAGCACTACCGTCAGGATAGCGGGCAAGTTCGGCCAGCTGGTCAGAGATACCATCAGTGACTGTTTTGGATGGTCCTAAAGGGTTTTCATTGGACGCCAGTTTGACGATATCCGAGATACCGAGCTCACGTTCCAATTCTTCAATGGGTTTACCCGGTTGGTAAGGCGACAGCTCGGTAATGCCCGGCTGTGCCAATTTAAAAAAATCTGTCATAGGTTTACCGGTACTTGATGGCCCGCGGGTAGCTGCCGAGCAACCTGACTTCAAGTGCATCACTGTCGATCTCGTCCATTACTTTCTGAATGAGCTCATCTTCGTAGTGACCTTCAAAGTCGATAAAGAAAACATAAGACCACATCCCCGTTCGCGATGGTCGCGTCTCAATAGAGGTGAGAGACACGCCGTGACGATGGAACGGCTCCAGCAGTTTATATAAAGCTCCGGGCTGATTGTGTGTGGACACAACAATCGAAGTTTTGTCATTGCCCGAAGGACCAATTTTTTCCCGACCGACGACAATGAATCGTGTTGTGTTATCCGACTCATCCTCAATCTGTCGCGAAACGATATTCAGATCGTAAATCTCGGCCGCGATTTCACCGGCAATGGCCGCCGCATCTTTTTCTTCAGCCACTCTTCTCGCCGCCTCAGCGTTACTACTGGTGGTCAAACGCGGCACGTTCGGATAGTGGCCATTGAGCCATCGCCGACATTGACCCAGGGTCTGCTGGTGGGAGTAGATTCGCTTGATGTCAGCTGTCGCTTCCGAGGACACCATCAGGTTGTGGTGCACTCTGAGTTCAACTTCCCCACAAATCTGTAGATTCGAACTCAAGAAATTATCCAGTGTGTGATTTACGACACCTTCCGATGAGTTCTCAACAGGGACAACGCCGTAATTACAAGATTCTGAAGTCACTTCACGGAATACGTCATCCACAGTCACCATGGGCGTGCCGACAACCGAATCTCCAAACTGTTTTAACGTCGCCTGCTGGGTGAAGGTACCTTCGGGACCGAGGTAGGCAACTTTTAGCGGCTCTTCCAGAGCAAGGCAGGCAGACATGATCTGCCGATAGACCTGGGCAACTTTTTCACTGGAGAGTGGACCGGGATTGATTTCAGCCATGCGACGTAGAACCTGGGCTTCACGTTCTGGGCGATAAAAGATAGGTGCCTCACCACTGGAATCGCGCAGCTTTACTTCCGCTACTTCCAGCGCGCAGTTGGCTCGCTCGTTCAGCTTGTCGAGAATTTCCTCATCCAGCTGATCTATGCGTTTACGAAGGTCCTCAAGACTAGTCGTCGTCTTCGTCATCGAATTCCGTTCCTTCGGGCTCATCCACAGCTGCCATACCCACCAGGTGTTCTTCACTGGCGAGATTAATCAGGCGGACACCCTGAGTGTTTCTACCTTGAACAGACACCTCGTCTGTCTTGGTGCGCACCAGTGTACCCTGATCGCTGATCAGAATGACCTCGTCGCCCTCAAATACCTGAACGGCGCCAACCACATCGCCATTGCGCTCTGACAATTTCATGCCAATCACGCCCTGACCACCACGGCCGATGACGGAATAGTCTTCAATGTTGCTTCGCTTGCCATAGCCATTGCGGCTGGCAATCAGAACCTGACCTTCGGTGTCCGGGATCATGAGTGAGATCACCGTTTCACCTGGCTTGAGCTTGATGCCGCGAACACCGCGAGCGGTTCGTCCCATGGCTCGAACATCGGATTCCTTAAAACGAATGACCTTGCCACCAGAACCGAACAGCATGACATCTCTCGTGCCGTCAGTGATCGCCGCACTCACCAGGGTATTACCTTCTTCCAACTCAATGGCAATCAGACCCGTGCTGCGCTGGCGTGAGAAGTCCATAAGCGGTGTCTTCTTGACCGTGCCATTGAGTGTCGCCATGAAGATGAATTCATTTTCGGTGTACTCATGCACCGGCAACATGGCCGTGATCTTCTCGTCTTCTTCCAGAGGCAGGATGTTCACCATTGGGCGACCTCTTGCCGTCCGGCTGGCCGGTGGAATCTGGAAGACCCGCAGCCAGTAAACCTTGCCGCGATTGGTAAAACACAAAATGGTGTCGTGGGTATTCGCCACCATCAGATGTTCAATGTAATCCTCGTCTTTCACAGAGCTGGCGGTTTTACCTCGCCCACCACGCCGCTGCGCGCGATAGGTATCGAGTGGTTGCGTCTTCGCATACCCGCCATGAGAAAGTGTCACCACCATATCCTGCTCGGTGATGAGATCTTCCATGGTGAGATCTTCCTGAGACTCAATAATTTCAGTACGGCGCTCGTCGCCATACTCATCGACAATTTCGACAAGCTCATCCCGGATCAATTGCATCAGGGTCGCTGGGTTGCTGAGGATTTCCATCAGCTCAGCAATGGTGTCGATGATTTCCTTGTACTCTTCCAGCAGTTTTTCCTGCTCGAGCCCGGTCAATCGGTTGAGACGCATCTCGAGGATAGCTTGCGCCTGTTCTGGAGACAGGAAGTAATCGCCGTTGTCTTTAAGGCCATAAATCTCATCCATATCCTCAGGTTTCGCAGCGTCAGGACCGGCTTTCTCCAGCATCTGGACAACCGTGTCAGACTTCCAGGGTTGTGCGACCAGTTTCTCGCGTGCTTCCTGGGCATTGGCAGAGCTCTTGATCAGCTCAATGACCGGATCGATGTTCGACAGGGCAACGGCAAGACCTTCCAACACATGTCCACGAGCTCTTGCTCGACGCAGCAGGAACACAGTTCTGCGAGTGACCACTTCACGGCGATGCAGAACAAACTGCTCGAGTACCTGTTTGAGATTCAGAACCTTCGGCTCACCTTCAACCAGTGCAACAATGTTGATGCCGAATACGCTCTGCAATTGTGTCTGTGCGTAAAGGTTATTGAGGATGACCTCACCCACTTCACCACGTCGCAGCTCGATCACGATGCGAGTGTCTACCGCGGACTCATCACGCAGCTCTGTGATGCCTTCAATCTTTTTGTCTTTAACCAGCTCAGCAATCTTTTCGATCAGTCGAGCACGGTTCACCATGAACGGGATTTCTTTGATGATGATGGTGTCTTTGCCGGATTTCTCGTCGCTGACGATTTCGCAACGCGAACGAATCTGGATCCGACCACGACCTGTGCGATAAGCCTGCACAATACCGCCACGTCCATTGATAATGCCTGCCGTTGGGAAATCAGGACCGGTTACATATTCCATCAACTCATCAACGGTGAGTTCCGGGTTATCAATCAGCGCAAGACATCCGTTCACGACTTCGGTCAAATTGTGTGGCGGGATATTGGTCGCCATACCAACCGCGATACCGCTGGAACCATTGATCAACAGGTTCGGAAGTTTCGCCGGAAGCACTTCCGGCATTTGCAGCGTGCCGTCATAGTTTTCGACGAAATCCACGGTTTCTTTATCAAGATCAGCCAACAGCTCGTGCGCAATCTTCTGCATGCGCACTTCCGTGTAACGCATCGCTGCAGCACCGTCTCCATCCAGGGATCCGAAGTTACCCTGTCCGTCTACCAACGGATAACGCATGCTGAAATCCTGCGCCATACGCACGATAGTGTCGTAGGCGGCGTTATCACCATGAGGGTGGTACTTACCGATTACATCACCAACGATACGCGCAGACTTCATGTAGGGACGGTTGAACGCATTGTTCAGATCGTTCATCGCAAACAGCACCCGGCGGTGCACTGGCTTCAGACCATCTCGCACGTCCGGTAGTGCCCGACCGACGATGACGCTCATGGCATAGTCGAGGTACGACTGCCTGAGCTCGTCTTCGATATTGATGGTGCTGATATCTGGCTGATCTGAATCTGACATAAGTTCTTTCTACAAGCTCTCTACAGGCGTTTTGCTATCCCGGCGACCTTCCCAAATGGCAAAAAAAGCTCAAAAGGGTTGCACTACCGATGGATCGCCTGAGGGCAAAATCGGTGGTCATTTCTGGTTTTTCAGGGCTTTAAACGATGGGAAAAATACTAACACAATGAGGTTGCGAATCCCACCTATAAGTCATTGAATTAGCTGAAATATTCGAGCAAAAAACGCTGCCCCCCGGGGCCATTTCAAGCGTTAAAAATACCTGCCCTGTAAGACAGGTATAATGCGGCCTCCATGAGTAGTACCACACAGATAATTTCGCCTGCCTGGATCGCCCCGGTGATGCCACAAGGCACCCTGCTGACTAACCATAGTCTTGTTGTCCAGAATGACCGAATCGAGGCCCTGCTGCCTCGAGACAAAGCGGTTTCCGAGTTTCCCGACGCGGAGGAAATTCGTCTGGATCAACATCTACTGACGCCAGGTTTTGTGAATTGCCATGGGCACGCTGCCATGACACTCCTGCGTGGTGTCGCCGATGACCGGGAGATGATGGACTGGCTGACAAATTGGATCTGGCCCATCGAAGGTCAGCTGGTGGACGAACAGTTTGTCTATGACGGAACACGGCTGGCCGCTCTGGAAATGATCATGGGTGGAACCACTTGCGCCGCTGATACCTACTTTTTTCCTGAGGCGGCTGCGCGGGCTTTCACTGATATGCACTTTCGTGCCCAGGTTGGTATGCCGGTGCTGCAATTCGATAACGCCTGGGCTAAAGGTGAAGAAGATCACATCCACAAAGGACTCGCCTTTAGGGATAGCGTCAGGAATCAGCCACTCCTAACAACCGCATTTGCACCTCATGCACCCTATAGCGTGACCGACGAAGGTTTCGAAAAGGTTCGCCTGTATTCCGAACAACTGGACACTCCAGTTCATCTGCATCTTCACGAAACCGCACAGGAAGTGAGTGACGCCATCAACGAATCAGGATTAAGACCAGTCGCTCGTATGCAAAAGCTCGGTCTTCTATCCGCCTCACTGCAAGCCGTTCACATGACCCAGCTAAGAGAGGATGAAATTGAACAGCTCGCTGCCAATGGTGTGCAGGTTGTGCACTGCCCGGAATCCAACATGAAACTTGCTTCGGGCACCTGCCCGGTCGCGCAACTGGTTGAAGCCGGTGTCAACGTCGCCATCGGCACCGACGGCGCTGCCAGCAACAACGATCTGGATATGATTCAGGAAACGCGCAGCGCCAGCATGTTGTCGAAACTTGCTTCAGGTGATGCAACGAGCCTGTCGGCTGATCAGTGTCTTGAGATGATGACGTTAGGCGGCGCGAGATTCTTGGGACTCGCAGACGATATTGGCAGTCTGGAACCAGGTAAACAGGCGGACCTGTGTGCAATCGACCTGTCCGATGCGACATTCCAGCCTGTGTTCAATCCGATCTCTCAACTCATCTATACCGCGACAGCTCGGGATGTCTCCGCGGTCTGGATTGCCGGTCGACAACTCCTGTCCAATGGGGAATTAGTGGAATCAGATGCTCAAGGCATCGTAAAAGCTGCAGACGGTTGGAAAGCCAAGATCGAAGGTATAGTTAACAGCCATGAGCGAGAAGTGTGAACAGCCATGAGTGATAGAAACGTAGATCACGCAGAAGTCGACAAATTCGACGCCCTGGCCCGCAAATGGTGGGACAAGAACAGCGAATTTCGTCCACTGCACGAGATCAATCCACTTCGTCTCGGTTACATCACTGAGCGCGTCAATCTGCAGGGGAAACGCGTGCTGGATGTCGGCTGCGGAGGCGGCATTCTAAGTGAATCAATGGCGGCAGCTGGTGCCAAGGTGCTGGGAATCGACGCGGCAGAAGGTCCCCTAAACGTGGCCAAGCTTCATAGACACGAATCCAACGTCTTCCCGGAGTACGAGTTAACGACCATCGAGGAACTGGCCGCGACATCGCCTGAGCCATTCGATGTGATCACCTGCCTGGAAATGCTGGAACATGTGCCTGATCCTGGCTCGATCATCAAAACCTGCCGGAGCCTGCTCAAAGATGACGGCACGCTATTTCTGTCAACCATCAACAGAAACCCCAAGTCCTACCTGTTTGCCATCGTCGGCGCAGAGTATGTTCTCAATCTTTTGCCAAAAGGCACCCACGACTACGACAAATTGATCAAGCCAGCGGAACTCGCGGCTTACTGTCGTGATGCTGGATTCGATGTCGAAGACTTTACCGGCATGACCTATAACCCAATCACGCGAACCTACAAATTGGGTCGCGACGTGGACGTTAACTATCTGGCCTGCGCGCAACCCGTCTGAGCACCAACTATGAACTACCAACCTAATTCAGATCTGTTGAAGGATCGCATCATCCTGGTCACCGGCGCTGGCGATGGAATCGGCAGAACCGCAGCGTTCACGTTCGCCAAGTACGGCGCCACAGTGATTCTGTTGGGTAGAACCGTAGAAAAGCTTGAACAGATTTACGATGACATCGTCGCTGCAGGATGTTCGGAGCCGGGCATCGTACCCATGGATCTTGAAAAAGCAGGTCAGGCAGAGATCACCGAACTTGCGCAGGTGTTGATCGAGAACTACGGCCGATTGGATGGTCTGTTACACAATGCATCGATCCTTGGCGAGCGGGTCCCTTTCGATCACTACAGCATTGAACAGTGGCAACGCGTCATGCAGGTAAATTCAACCGCCGTTTTTGTTCTCACACGATTGTTGATGCCACTACTTCGTGCCTCAGAAGACGCGCGAGTGGTATTTACCAGCTCCAGTGTTGGGGAAACACCGCGGGCCTACTGGGGTGCATATTCGGTATCCAAGTACGCCATGGAAGGCTTTGCCAAGCTGATGGCGGATGAGCTGGAGAATACATCAAACATTCGGGTGAACATCTTGAATCCTGGTGGTACACGGACTGCTATGCGCGCAAAAGCTTACCCGGCAGAGGATCCGAATACGTTGAAGACACCAGAGGACCTGATGCCGCTGTATTTGTATCTGATGGGTCCTGATAGCCGTGAGGAACACGGCAAGACGTTTACTTCAGCCTGGTCAGGCTGATTCAAGACCTGCCATTCGTCGCAGCTCTTTCACATCCTTTGTCTTCAGGTCGACAAAACGACCTGCTTTCACGGATGACGGAATAAAGAAGCTGCCGAAGCGCACCCGCTTAAGACGACTCACGGTGTAGCCCTGGGATTCCCAGAGACGTCGCACCTCTCTGTTTTTCCCTTCCATCAGGACAACGTAATACCACTGGTTAGCTGACCCCTGACTGTCTTCACCATGGGGATGTTGTTGAATATCTGCAAACCGGTAAATGCCATCTTCGAGCAGAACGCCTTCGCGCATTCGATCGAGAGCATCTTCCGTGACATCTCCGAGCACTCGAACCGCATACTCGCGTTCAATGTTCGATGAAGGATGCATAAGACGATTCGCCAGCTCGCCATCGGTGGTGAACAACAAAAGACCACTGGTGTTGTAATCGAGTCTGCCAACAGAAATCCATCGCTGGTTGCGAAGCTTCGGCAGTTTATCGAAAACGGTACGGCGGCCTTCAGGATCATCTCGACTGCAGATTTCACCTTCCGGTTTGTTATACAGAATGTGACGGTGGGCGTTTTTCTTCGCGCTGACGTTGCGACCGTCGACCTGGATGCGATCTTCTTCTGTGACTCGATCACCCAGAGTGGCAACTTTGCCGTTTACTCGAATACGACCATCACTGATCCAGCGTTCAATCTCCCTGCGGGAACCCAGGCCACGCGCAGCCAGGACCTTCTGGAGTTTCTCAGAGGGGAGTTGTTCAGACACGACGTTCCGGGTCTTCAGGTTCTTCGGTTTCTTCGGGCGCAGGCTCTTGTTCTTCTGCCGCCGCAGGGGCTTCTTCTTGCTCCTCGCTCAGGGCTGTTTCTTGGGGCGCAGCTTCTTTCTCGTCGCTCAGGGCTGCCTCTTCGCTCGGGGCTGCGAGATCATCTTCATCGAGCCCTTCAGGGTCTTCTTCCGGCTCGTCTGGTTCAAACAGGTTTTTAATGTTCTGCTGAATGTTCTCGACCTGCTCAGACACTGCATCCAGGTCTGTGTCGTCGAGACCAGCAACCGCTTCCTGTTCCTCGGCATCCACCTCCAGCGTACGGACCTCGATCAGCTCTTCTTCCATATCGAGCTCTTCGTTCACCTTGGTCATGTCCTTGATCTCTGCCAGAGTCGGCAGCTCATCAAGGCTTCTTAGGTTGAAGTAATCCAGAAACTCTTTTGTGGTTGCGTAAAGTGCAGGTTGTCCCGGCACATCACGGTGACCAACGATGCGAACCCACTCACGTTCCACCAGAGTACGCATAATGTTTGTACTGACCGCCACACCCCTGATTTCTTCGATGTCACCGCGCGTAATCGGCTGCTTGTATGCAACCAGCGCTAACGTTTCCAGTAAGGCGCGAGAATAGCGTGGCGGCTTTTCTTTCCAAAGACGTGCGACCCATTCACCATAGTCACTTCGGACTTGAAAACGATAGCCGGAAGCAACCTGCTTCAGCTCATAGCCGCGCCCTTCACAATCCTGCTCAATTTCTTTCAGTGCTTCTCGCACGTCTGAACGTTCCGGGCCATCGTCCTCAAACAGCTGCATCAGCTGATCTACTGACAATGGAGTCTCAGCCGCCATGATGGCGCCTTCAACAATCTGCTTGATAGGTAGTCCTTCCATTATGTTCCTTACAGATTCGGTTCGTTTACATCATCCGAAGCGCCTTCTTCAGAAAAAGGCGCTTCTTCAACTTCTTCAAAACTGGAAGTGCGCGACTTAACGTGAATCGGCGCAAAAGGTTCTGATTGAACCAGTTCCAGCAGAGATTCTTTGATCAGCTCCATCACCGCGATGAACGTCACAATAACGCCCGATCGACCTTCTTCCACCTGGAACAGGCTAATGAACGGGACAAACTGGTCACCGGTATCAGATACGCGATCCAGGATGTTCGACATGCGCTCCCGGGTAGACAGTGGCTCAAGGGCAATGTGGTGATGACTGAAATTTTCAGCACGTTTCAACACCCGAGACAGTTCCACCAACAGATCCTGCAGCTGTACTTCTGGTAGAGGCCGAACTGTTTCAGTGACTGGCGCCTCAGCCATCGCGACCCAGAAGTTACGGTTCAATCGCTGCAGTTCATCGATATCCATTGCAGCCTGCTTGAAGCGTTCGTATTCCTGGAGCTTACGAATCAGTTCTGCACGAGGATCGTCTTCGTCTTCATCTTCTTCCGCCTGTCTCGGCAGCAGCATGCGCGACTTGATTTCCGCCAGCACCGCAGCCATCACCAGATATTCCGCAGCAATCTCGAACTGCATTTCTTCCATCAGTTCGATGTATTCCATGTACTGCTTGGTGATTTCGTAGACCTGAATATCGAGAATGTCGAGATTCTGCTTGCGGATCAGATAGAGCAACAGGTCCAGCGGACCTTCAAAAGCTTCAAGGATGACTTCGAGCGCATCCGGTGGAATATAGAGATCAAGCGGCAGCTGAGTAACAGGTGAGCCCTGCACCACGGCAAAAGGCATCTCGCCCTGAACAACGCCAGTCGCGTTCTGCGGTTGTTCCTTGTCGTTCTCAGCTTCTGCTGTGGTCTCTTCCATCCTGTACTCCCTCTCGGCTTACCTTCACGGCAATCCAATCGCTACCTGTAATCCAAACCCATGGCCGAACGAACTTCTTCCATGGTTGCTTTGGCAATACTGCGTGCCTTCTCACACCCTTCTGCGACTATCGACTTCACCAGATCCGGGTTTTCTTCATATTGCTTCGCCCGTTCTTTAAACGGCTGCTGTTCCTCGAGCACCTTATCAATCAAAGGCTTCTTGCAGTCGAGGCAACCGATGCCTGCCGAAGTACAGCCTTCCCTTACCCAGTTTTTGGTGTCTTCTTCTGAGTACACGTCATGTAACTGAAAAACCGGGCAGACATCCGGGTTACCAGGATCCGTTCTTCGGACTCGTGCAGGATCCGTCGTCATGGTCTTGATCTTCTTGACCACTTCGTCTTCTTCTTCTCGCATCTGGATGGTGTTGTTATAAGACTTCGACATCTTCTGGCCATCCAGTCCAGGCATCACCGAGGCTTCAGTCAGCAGCGCCTGGGGCTCAGGCAGTATCACCTTGCCACCACCTTCCAGGTAACCAAAGAGACGATCACGATCACCCAGTGAAATGTTCTGTTGATCGTGAATCAAAGCCTGCGCTTTTTCCAGAGACTCCTGGTTGCCCTGCTCCATGTACTCCCTTCGGAGTTCGCGATACATTTTGGCGTTTTTGCGCCCCATCTTTTTGATGGCTTCTTCAGCGTGCTCCATGAAACCCGAGTCACGACCAAAGATATGGTTAAAGCGCCGCGCAATCTCCCGTGTGATTTCAACGTGAGGAACCTGGTCCGCACCCACCGGCACATTGCCCGCCTGGTAGATCAAGATGTCAGAACTCTGCAGCACCGGATAACCAAGGAAACCATAGGTCGCTAGATCACGATCGTTGGATTTGGCGATCATGTCTTTATAGCTGGGTACACGCTCCACCCAGGAAAGCGGTGTGATCATCGAGAGCATCAGGTGCAGTTCCGCATGCTCTGGCACACGAGACTGAATAAAGAGTGAGGCAGAACCCGGATTCACACCGGAAGCCAGCCAATCAATGACCATCTGCCAGACGCTTTCCTCGATCACTTCTGGATCTTCATAGTGCGTGGTCAGCGCGTGCCAATCCGCCACGAAAAAGAAACATTCGTACTCATGTTGCAGTCTTACCCAGTTCTTCAGTACACCGTGATAGTGTCCAAGGTGTAAACGACCGGTTGGGCGCATTCCGGAGAGAACGCGCTTCTGTGCTTCTATCTGGCTCACAACAGCTCCAGCGAGGAAATCATTCTGATTGAAACGTAAGAAAAAGAGGCTTTACAGCGGAGGGGTGTTTTCAACGTCATTAAGTGGCGGTTTTGAAAGAGATTATACTGATCCGAAACGCAGCTGTCGTGCAGTTTTCAGGCGAATAGACTGATGTCGCCCATGCCTTCCCGAACGATCTCCGGATAGTCATCTTCCATGCTGACGACGGTGGTGGATTCAAGTCCACAGAAGCCACCATCGATCACCAGATCAACCTGATGCTCCATCAAGTCCCTAATTTCATCGGGATCTGTTAACGGGTACTCATCATCCGGGAGAATCAGGGTGGTACTCATGATTGGCTCACCCAATTCGGTCAACAGCGCTCGGCAGATTTCATTGTCCGGCACCCTGAGACCAATGGATTTCCGTTTTTCGTCCACCAATCGTCGCGGAACTTCGCGGGTTGCGGGCAGAATGAATGTATACGGACCCGGTGTCGCAGCTTTGAGCTGTCGATAAGCGGCGTTTCCCACCTTGGCATAAACCCCCAGATCAGACAGATCACGACAGACCAGCGCAAAGTGGTGATCCCGTTCAAGCAGGCGAATTCGCCTGATCCGCTCAATCGCCTTCTTGTCACCGATATGGCAACCCAGCGCGTACGCCGAATCTGTCGGATAAGCGATGACACCACCCTTCTGCAGGATCTCCACGGCCTGATGAATCAGGCGGTGCTGCGGATTAACAGGATGTATGCGAAAAAACTGGCTCATCTGAGGGCTGGCGCGAAAAAGCGGACATTGTAATCACGTCGATGCCGGTACACCACAAATGCTTTATCATGGCGCGCTACAGAGATTTAGACCCGCCTGGAGAGGCATGCGCCAGTTTATTGAATTTATCCCAATTGCCGTTTTTGTGGCTGTTTACTTCACAACACGTGACATCTACCTCGCGACGGCTGTCCTGATGGGCGGTGTCTGCGTTCAGGTTGGACTCGAGTACGGCATGGACAAGTATGTCCGCAAACAGACCCAGGTTGTGTTTTATGTCGCCATGATCTTCGGCGGCATGACCCTCGCCTTCCAGGATGATCTCTTCATCAAGTGGAAGCCGACCATCGTTAACTGGGTATTCTGCGCAACGCTGCTGCTGAGCCAGTTTGTTTCCAAGGACAACCTGCTGAAGAAGCTCCTTGGAGAGCATCTTGTGTTGCCTGATCACGTTTGGCGCAACCTGGCATTCGGCTGGTCCTTCGGCTTTTTCCTCGCCGGAGCGTTGAACCTGGCGGTTGCCTACTGGTTCAGCACTGATTTCTGGGTGACCTACAAGCTGGTGGGCGGCATTGCGATCACACTGACCTATATGATCATCACCATGGTCTATCTCGTTAAAGGCGGTTATATCGAAGAGGAAGAGCCAGAGGACTCCGTCGAATCAACCGCTGACTCACAATAAGAACAAAACTTCAGGAAGACATCATGCTGTACGTCATCATCGGAGAAGACACACCCAACAGCCTAGAGAAACGTCTGGCTTCACGTCCGGAACACCTTGATCGCATGAAGCCGCTGGTGGATGCAGGTCGCGTCGTCATCGGCGGACCAATGCCTGCCATCGACGACGAAAACCCAGGCGATGCCGGTTTCACAGGTTCAATCGTGATCGCCGAGTTCGACTCCCTCGCTGAAGCAAAAAGTTGGGCGGATGCTGATCCTTACGTCCAGGCAGGTGTCTGGGGAAGTGTGACGGTAAAACCGTTCAAGAAAGTAGTGCCCTGATGAAGCTGGTCATATTCTTCATTGCCATCGCGAGCAGTGCAGCCGCCATCGCCGATCGAGTTTATATCCGCGATAACCTTTATGTGCCGCTGAGGGGTGGGCAATCCTCAGAACACCGAATCCTGCACCGTGGGCTGCGCAGCGGTACTGAACTGGAACGCCTCGAAACTAATGAAGAATCCGGTTACACCAGGGTCAGGACTGAAGGCGGCCTGGAAGGCTGGCTGCAAACCCAGTACCTGGTTGAAGAACCTATCGCCGCCATGCAGCTTGACGATATGCAGGCACAGCTGGAGCAATTGGAAGCAGAACACCAACAAACACTTCTCAGACTGAGAGAACTGCGTGAAGCGAACGAAGGTCTGACCGCCTCCCAGGGAAATCTGACATCGGAGAAAGAAGAACTCACCGTTGAGCTTGCGAAAATTACTGAGCTCTCTTCAAACGTCATCGCGATCGACGAGGAGAACAAGCAGCTTAATGAAGACAGAGAAACGCTGCTTGATGAAATCGCCCGCTTGAATAAAGAGAACGACGATCTCTCCAACGACAGCGCCCAGGACTGGTTTCTGCGCGGCGCCGGTACGGTGCTACTTGGTTTGCTGTTCGGCGTTTGGATAGGCAGGCGCATTTATCAGCGCCGCAACAACAGTGGTTGGGGCTGATCAAACCGTGGCAACAAAACTATCCGTAAACCTGAACAAAGTTGCCCTGATCAGGAATTCTCGGGATACCATCATTCCAAGTGTCGTTGATGCCGCTGTCACAGCCATCGAAGCAGGTGCAGAGGGTATTACGGTTCACCCGCGTCCAGATATGCGACACATTCGACCATCAGATGTTTATGACCTCGCAGAGTTACTGGCTAAGCCGGAATACAGCGACATCGAATACAACATCGAAGGTAACCCTTACGCCGGTCCAGAGGACAACGGCTTTCCCGGATTTATGCAGCTGGTTGAGGACGTAAAGCCTCATCAGTGCACTTTGGTGCCTGATGACCCGAACCAGCTAACGTCAGACCACGGCTGGAACCTGACTGGAGAATCAAATCGACTGAAACCCATCGTCGACAAACTAAAAGCAGACAACGCCCGGGTCAGCTGCTTCATGGATCCAGATGATGAGCAACTGACACTCGCAGCCCACCTTGGCACGGATCGGATCGAGTTCTATACCGGCCCCTACGCGGAACATTACGGCAGCCAGGAGGGTGACGACATTCTTGCCACCTTCATTCGTGCCGGGACCCACGCAGTGGGACTTGGTCTCGGGATCAACGCCGGTCACGATCTGAACCAGGACAATCTCGCCCGCTTCTGTCGTGAGGTGCCAGAGGTTGAAGAAGTCTCCATCGGCCACGCCATCATCACTGATGCTCTCTGGCTGGGACTCTCCGAAACCGTGTCACGCTATCGCAAGATTCTCGACAGTCTCTAATCTAAAAATCGTTCCAACACACGCGTTAAGGCGAAGCTTGGTGTATGATGTGCCCGCCTTTTCGAGCACAACATGTCGAAAATCGGCAAACAACAACTAAGAACAACATTACAAAAAACAAATCAAAAAGAGTCACATGGTTATCGTTAAGAGGATTCTCCTTTCCATCGTCATCGGTCTCATTGCTTACGAGATCACAAAACTATCATTGGACGGCGGCATCGCCATTCCCGCCACTACTCCTGAAATCAGTCTGATGTTGCTATTCATGGCGACATCGTTCGTCTCTCTCATGCTCGGCGGCTCCGCTGGCGGCGTTGCATCATCCGACGATCGCGAGATGGGCACCGTGAAGTGGTTCAATGTTCGCAAGGGTTACGGCTTTATCACCCGAGATCAGGGCGAAGATATATTCGTCCACTTCCGCAATATCGAAGGCAAGGGCAAACGCGCGATCAATGAAGGACAGCGCGTCAGCTTTATTGTTACCAACGGAGACAAAGGCCTTCAGGCTGACAAGGTCAGCCCCGCCTGAGGTGATCTAGACCATGCCGGAAATCATGCTGCTCGGTGTTGAGGAGCAGGTGCTGTCACTGGAAATCGGTGACAACCCCGCCGACAGTTTCCCCTGCATGCCTTGCGAGGGTATACACACAGAACTTCGCACGCAGTTGTATGCCCAGCTGCTTGGCATCTTCTTCGATGAAGCCGAGTCACTTGAACAGCTCGTCCTTGAGTTCGGTCCGGAAGGACCCTGGGTATTCAAGCTGGACGTGAACATCACGGAACGCCTTGCTGATATTGAAGAAGACGACATAGAGAATATAGCCCGAATCTGGAGTGAGTCCGGCGACATGGAAGCGCTGGATCTCGAACCTGGCGATCTGATCGACGTTTTATCGCGCTTTCTTTATAACCTCGTGCATTTCTGTATGCTCATTCGACAGGAACAGGTTCTCTCCGTTTTTATCTATACTGAATGAGCAAAAAACGCATCGTCTATTCAACTGACCCTTCATGGAAGAAAGGGGAAGAAAGGTCTATTGAAAAGGCACCGGAAGGTGACGGCATCGTGCGTTTGCATCGTCAAACCAAAGGTCGTAACGGTAAACCCGTTACCCTCGTTAAAGGCCTACCCCTTATCGGCGCTGACCTGAAAGCGGTCGCCAAAGAACTGAAAAACAAGTGTGGCGTCGGTGGATCTATTGAAGGATCCGATATCCTCATCCAGGGCGACAAGCGCGACACCATCAAACCCCTGCTTGAAGCCAAGGGGTATACCGTGAAGCTGGCGGGCGGTTAAATGCATCCTTTGATCTCAGTCACTGAACTTCACCAACGGCAAGGTGAGTTCCTGCTCTTTGACTGTCGTGCGGCACTGGGCAATCTTGAACAGGGACGACAGGATTTTGAAGCGGGGCATATTCCAGGCGCGGTTCACGCGGACCTGGACAAAGACCTGAGCAGTGCACCCGGCGACGAAGGCCGCCACCCGTTACCGGAACGAAGTGACCTGGAAAAACGATTTAGAGACTGGGGTGTCAACGAAGATAGCATTCTTGTCTGTTACGACCAGAACAGTGGTGCCTTCGCCGGAAGATTCTGGTGGCTCGCCCGCTGGCTCGGTCATGAGTCTGTGATGGTCCTGGACGGTGGTCTGGACGCCTGGTCAAACGAAGGCTACTCACTGGAAGAAGAGATTCCAGCACGAGACCCGGGAAACTTCATGGCATCAACCCCGCTGACAAAAGTCTGTGGTGTTTCGGATGTGCTTACCGAGGATCATCAATTGCTTGATGCACGTGACGCCGCTCGGTTTCGAGGTGAACAGGAACCCATCGATCCTATCGCAGGACACATTCCTGGCGCTCAGTGCCTGCCTTTCCCCGAGAACCTGGAAGACGGCAGATTCAGATCGGCTGAGCAGCTCGCAAAACGTTTTTCCGATGCGGGTCTGGAGAAAGATCAGAACATCACCTGTTACTGCGGTTCCGGCGTTTCCGCCATTCACAACATATTGGCACTCATGATCGCTGGTTACCCTGAGCCCGCCCTGTATCCCGGTTCATGGAGTGAGTGGATTCGTGACCCTGAACGCCCGGTCGCTACAGGCGATTGATGCCCACCTATCTGGTTGATACTGCCCAAATCGAGTGGCAGGAAGATAACCCAGTATCCAAAATTTACGGTGACATTTATTGGCATCGCGGTTCTCCACTGGACGAAAAAGCCCAGGTGTTTCTCGAACCACTTCTGACACTGGTCGAGCAACCACCAGAGCGTAGCCAGGTAACTGTGTGCGAGCTGGGTTTTGGTTTTGGCATGAACTGTTTGCTCACGGCTCAGGCCTGGCAGCAGATGCCATCGAGCTGCCAATTAAATTTCGTGTCCATCGAAAAACATCCCGTCGACAAAGAGGAGCTTGAGAAATTCCTCAAGGGACTCAATTTTCCACACACCGAAAAACTGCTCGCCGGTTATCCACCGGCTTATCGTGGTCAACACGTTGTCTGGCTTGCACCCAACATACGTCTGCTACTGATTTTCGATGAGGTCGAAGACGCGTTGGGCAACCTGGATGCTGAAGTGGACTGCTGGTATCTCGATGGCTTCGCCCCTGCAAAAAACGAAGCCATGTGGCAGGCGCCGCTCTTTCGAAAGATGTTTGCGCGTTCACGACCGGGCGCCCAGGTTGCGACCTACTCCGCAGCAGGCGATGTTCGCCGAGGTCTTGAGCGTTCCGGCTTTGAAACAGCGAAACGTCCGGGCTTCGGCCAAAAAAGGGAAATGCTCACTGCAACAAAACCCGGCGGATGGTCTCCTGAGACACATGGTCGTGAAAGCGTCAGCATCGTCGGTGCAGGTATCGCTGGACTCTTCTGCTACGAAGCCTTGTCCCGACGAGGGTTATCCGCTGAGCTGTATGACAGCGGAAAAGCTGGCCCTTCTGCCATTCCTCAATTGACGGTGCTGCCGCAGCTGGCCCGTGCCGCTGAAACGAGATATCGATTTTCTAATGCCGCTAGCCAATACATGAGAGACGCAGCCGGTTTTTACGAATCAGGCTTACACTGGATCGGCAGAACCGAGGAAGAAATCGTCCGACTTAAAAAAATCTCTGAACTCTTTCCAGACAATTTAATAGAGGCGCGATCCGATGGCGCTTTCTATCGCAACGCAGGCTGGCTGTCGTTTTCCGAGTTGCGTGACGAACTGAGCCCTTCCATCATCGAGAGAAACATTAATCACGTAGAAGACCTGTCCTCGGACCACGTGATACTTGCAACGGGGTTCAACCGCTCACTCCTGCCGGAACAATTGCAGGTACGAGCCATCCGCGGTCAGGCGATCGAAGTGAGAACAAGCGGAATCCAACACGTGGTAAACAGCCAGGCGACGATCTTTCCAACTGTGAATGGCAAATCGGTCATCAGCGGAACATACGAGAACATCGATAGTGATGTCGTGCGGGAGGAAGAGACTAAGGAGTTAATCAACACTGCCAGAAAGTACGTCGAACTCGACGACTCTGATGTCATACCCTGGACTGGTATCCGAGCGGTTTCCAGGGACCGTTTACCGATAGTTGGACAGGCACCGGACTGGCGGGCAGCGGCCGAGGTTAACCGGGTCAGTGCGATCCGAGAGTTCCAGCCGGGTCTGCATTACTGCACGGCGTTTGCATCAAGAGGCGCGACTCACGCTCGACTTTGCGCCGAGCATGTTGTCAGCAAGTTACTGGGTGAACCAGCGGCGCTGGGCCTGGAAGAGCAACATCTACTCTCCCCTGCCCGATTCGTCGTTCGAGATCGCCTGCTCTAGGAGCGCGTTAGTCTTCGAGGATCCGGACGTTGATGACGCCATCAATGGCGTTAATTTCTTCAACAAGATCATCAGTAGGATCACTCTCAATATCGATCAGGTTGTAGGCCACGTCCTCGCGGCTCTTGTTGAGCATGTCGACAACGTTGATGTTGCGATCCGCCAGAATCGAAAGAACACTACCCAGGATTCTCGGTACGTTTTTGTTGGCCAGCGCGATGCGATGACATCCCTGCGTACGCTCCAGACTGAGCGCCGGAAAGTTCACCGAGTTTTTAATGTTGCCGTTTTCGAGAAAGTCTCGGACTTGGTCAGCGACCATCACTGCACAGTTTTCTTCTGCTTCAGCGGTACTGGCACCAAGGTGAGGCGTTGAAATGACGCCAGGCTTGCCAATCAGTCCCGGTGTCGGGAAGTCAGAGATGTACTGGGAGATCTTGCCATTGTCGAGCGCCATCGCGATGGACTCTTTGTCGACAATCTCTTCGCGAGCAAAATTAAGCAGTACCGCACCATCCCTGAACTGCGCGAGGGTTTCCGCATTAATCATGCCGCGTGTGGAATCCAGCGCGGGTACGTGCAGCGAAACAATGTCAGAACGACCAAACAACATGCCCAGATTTTCCATACGCTCGACTCGACTGGATAGTCTCCATGCTGCTTCAACAGACAGCGCTGGATCATAGCCCACCACATTCATGTCCATCTCAAGCGCCATGTCAGCAACCATAGAACCGATGGCACCCAGCCCAAGTACACCCAGGGTTTTACCTTTCAGCTCATGTCCCTTGTACTGTTTCTTGCTGGCTTCAACGAGTGTATTCAATTCCGCTTTGTCCTGGTGGTCACCCAGCGTATTCACATACTCAATACCAGGGATAATGCCGCGACATGAAAGGAGCATTCCGACCATCACGAGTTCTTTTACCGCGTTGGCGTTCGCACCGGGCGTATTAAAGACAACAACGCCTTTATCGGTGTAATCAGTGACAGGAATATTGTTCACGCCGGCACCGGCTCGACCCACTGCGAGCAGCGAAGGCGTCGCATCTTCCGGTGTCAGCTGGTGGCTGCGAAGCAGGATGGCATCAGGATCCGAGATATCGCCCAGTTCATAGTGATCACCGGGAAAGCGGCTCAGGCCCTTGTCTGAGATATTGTTGAGAGTGCGAATCTTGTACATCGTTGGTGAGATGTTCCCGTAAAAAAAGGGCGCATTTTACACGGGCCACAAAATTTAGGTGAGGGAAATTCTCATACTGAAGATTAGGAGCCTTCAGCTTGGTGTAAAGAGCCTTCAGCTTAGAACAGGCTGGCACCACCACTGACCAGGTCGTGCATCCAGTAGACCGCTGCGTAGAGACCCAAACCGGCCACCAGTCCCATCCAGTTGATATCAGCTGCTGTGAACGTTTGACGACCAGACATGAGGGCAGCAAAAGGCACCATAGAGGTGCTTTTCATGAAATTATCCCAGCGAGGATCTGATTCCTGCCTCTTCCGCTGGTCCATGGAAAACATGCCGCAGAAAGAAACCAGCGCGAAGGTACCGAAGAACATCAAAGACGCTGTATCGCCATTGGCGATGATATGCCCAATAGCAAACAGCAGTATCCCCCACTGGATCGGATGTCTGGTGATTTTGAGCATCCCGGACACCTCATGATCGAGGGCAGCTTCGTTCATGACCTGAGTCGGATTCTTAGTCAGCGTACCCATCACCAAAACCACCAGTGAAATGAGGAGCAACGCTTTCGTCACCATGTAAGCGGCTTCTGATGGATACCAAATGAAGTCCACATGAGGGACCTGCGAGTAACCGTAAATCATCAGACCCAGGGAGCCGAAGGCCAGAACGGAGTAGATACCCAGGTAAGGCTGAGCGCCCATGGCATCCTGAAGTTTCGCGCGAAGTGGTGTACCGGAAATACCCAGATGAGTAATGAGAAAAGCCAGACAACCCGCGATCAACCACGCCATAAAAAGTCCTAGTGCACCATTGTCGAGAAAATCATTCTCTTTGAGGTGTGATATTCCTTTTCGCTAATCACGCCAGCATCACGCATCTGTACGAGTTCGCACATTTGTGTTCTAAAAGAAGGTCCGTTACCCATGGCGGGCACCTTACTGCAGCCCGTCAGGACCAGACCAAGGAATAAAACAGTTAAAAGTCTAAATTTCATCTGCTTTGCCTCTTAGCCATATTGCCAGATAAATGAAAGCACCGCCGACTACCAGTGCTGACAGCATCTGCAGACTGAACAAGTATGAGAATGCATTTTCAGCAATGGGGCGGTGATGATCAAGGAAACTGATCGGAATTATGTGGTCTTGCATCCAATCTCCCACACGGCTCTGATCCGTGAAGATCGCCTCAAGCAACCGGATACCGAGCGGAATACCGAACGCCCAGGCCAACGGAGCACTTTTTGCGTATGCGGAAACAGCGATCAGCCAGCCAAAGAACGGTAATGCCCAGAGTGCATAGAAGAACAGCAGACCTATGGATCTCAGCCAGGTCGAGAAAACCGCAGCGGGTCTCCAAACCGTATCTACAGCAGAAATTTCCGTACCGGAAGCACTCATGCTGACAAAGATCAGCGCCGACAGCTGCAGCAGCATAACCCCGGCAAGATAGACCAGCGGCACAACGACCAGTGCTGTCAGCAGTTTTGAGAACACGGTTGCGACATCAGAAACCGGCAAAGATTTCCAAAACAAAATGCTGCGATCGCGCCTGTCGTCATAGAGCGAGCCAAGCAAATAAAACAAGATCACGAACCACAGCGTGAACAGCAGCGGCGCACTCAGCGATTGCATCGTTGCATTGATGTACAGAACACGTTCCGCCATCGGGCGAGCATCCAGCTGCAATAGCGCATATTTGTAGAGATGGCCAGACACCAGCAGGTCATCGAGAAACTCAACTTCCTCCTCACTCTGGATATCAACCTGAAGCGTAATGGCATCACTGGGCGAAGCCACAGCGCCCAACAGCAGAAGGAACAAGAAGAAGCCGGTAATTACTGCAGGCAAAACCAGGAAGATACTTCGGTTTTCCCAGAATTCGCGTCTTATCAGGACAGTCAATTGGTTCATGATTGCTCCCGTTACCTTTGCATCTTCGCAACAAAAAGATCGGCGACACTAGGTGTATGCAGTTCACCCAGCTCAGCCAGTTCGCCTCGTGGCACGTTCTCAAAAATCATGGCTTTCTGGCCCAGCATGTCTCTGCTGTGAACAGGACCCAGCGCACTTGCTGCTGTTAACTGATCCGGCCCCACGAGCACCTCTGTATAAACCTGGTCCAGCTCATCCATCGCGCAATCAAGCACAATCTGTCCCTGATTGATGAACAGCAGGTGCGTCAACAACGATTCAATCTCCTCCACCTGGTGAGTGCTGATCACAATGCTCGTTTCGTGATCAAAGTAATCGTTGAGCAAATTCTCATAGAAGGATTTGCGATAGAGGATGTCGAGACCCAGTGTCGGTTCATCCAACACGAGGAGATCCACCTCGATCGCCATGACCAGCGCGAGGTGTAGCTGAGTCACCATGCCTTTACTGAGCTGCTTAACTTTGTGCTTCTTGGAAATCTTGGTGTCTGCCAACATCGCTTCAGCTTTCAAGCGATTGAAATTCGGGTGCACACCTTCGATGTAATCCAGCGCATCTGATACACGCAGCCATCGCGGCAAGACACCCACATCAGCAATAAAACACACACGTTCCATGACCTTATGCCGGCCTCTTCGTGGGTCTCTGCCAAGAACGGACATGTCACCTTCGAAATCGGTGAGACCGAGAATGGCTTTCAGGGTGGTCGTTTTTCCAGCGCCGTTCGGACCGATCAAGCCGACGATAGATCCGGGCTCAATGGTAAAACTGACATTCGACAGCGCGGTGAAATCACCAAAGCGCTTGGAAATGCCATTTACCTCGACGATGTCACTTACGTCGTTCATGAACTCTCCTCACCCTGTTCATCTGCACCGAGGGTTTCCAACAAAGACTCCCTCGAGTAACCCAGCCGATTCGCCCGCTCCAAAAATGCCGGAAGTTCCTCAGTGAGAAACTGTTCCCGCTCATTCTGAAGTAATTGCTCCATGGCACCGTCACCGACATACATACCCAGTCCGCGCTTCTTCTCGACTAACCCGTCATCAACCAGCATCTGAAAACTCTTGGATACGGTGATCGGGTTGATTCGATGTTCACTGGCAATCTGGCGAACACTTGGGAGCGCATCGCCATTTCTGTAAACACCCTCAAGAATCATCTCCCGCAGGCGGTCAGCCAGCTGGCGATAGATTGGGCTCTTGTCGTGAAATTGAATCTGCACGGTTTCGACTGATATCTGTGTGTTGGTTAGATAGTGTTATACATAACTATAACACCAATCACACAAGTAACAACCCTAAAACGCTTTTTCTTTACCCGATCCTCTAAGCGCTTGAAACTGAACGTGTTTTCAGACTATTTCCGATAGTCCAGGGGCGGCTTTCGCTCACCTAGCAGTGCTTCATACTGGAAGTCTGCACCTCTGCGCTGTTCAAACTCGACCCGGCCCGCTTCTCGCAATTCTGCATCAAGAAAGAGATCTCTGGCTGTCAGCGCCATGGCTTTGCTCGCAACCCTCATGCCTTTGGTGCCTATTGATGTGCCACCGGCGGCGATCGCCTGCCAGGAATGTGCTGCGGTGCCCGGCACCCAGGTGCTGGTCCGCAATCCCACTGTCGGCACAGTCCAGCTGACATCACCAACATCCGTGGAGCCCCTGCCCTCTCTCATTTCAAAAGGCATGATGCGTGTCTCCATGCCAATGTAATTGCCGACACCAAGACTCTCGCTGATTTTCTCGGCGAAGGCCCGTTCCTCATCGTTATATCGAACGCCACCGATCTTTCTCAGGTTTTCATGCATTCTTCGCGACAGTACTTCATTAGGTAGAACCGAGTGGTTGCCATGCATGACCTCGATTTCGACTTCGGTGCCGGTGCCCAGCGCACCTGCCTTGGCCGCATTTGTGACACGATCCCAGATACCCGCAAGGTAACCAGCATCAGGGTGACGTACATAGTAGTAAACCTCCGCATAGTCAGGCACCACGTTCGGCGCCTCACCACCCCGAGTGATCACGTAATGAATTCGTGTCTGTTCCGGCACATGTTCCCTGAGTAGATTCACCATGTAGTTCATCGCCTCTACGCCATCCAGTGCTGAACGACCACGCTCGGGCGCAGCCGCGGCGTGAGCCGAAATCCCTTTGAACTTAAACCGAGCCGACTTGTTGGCCAGACTACTTTCCGCGTTAGAAGAGTTGCGATCCGAGGGGTGCCAGTGCAAAACCGTATCGACGTCATCGAATAAACCCGCGCGCACCATATACACTTTGCCCGAGCCACCTTCTTCAGCCGGCGTGCCATACAGCCGAATCGTGCCAGGCACCTGGTTTCGTTCCATCCAGTGTCTTAGTGCGACCGCAGCGGCAGTAGAACCTGCGCCAAAAAGATGATGTCCACAGGCATGGCCTGCCTGCTTGTCTGCCAGGATCTGACGAGTCGGTGTCGCTGCCTGGGAAATACCGGGCAGCGCATCAAACTCCGCCAGAATTCCGATGACGGGTTTGCCTTCTCCATAGCTTGCAACAAACGCAGTGGGGATTTCTGCAACACCCTGCTGAATTTCAAACCCTTCTTCCGATAGCACTTTTCGAAGCGCACCCGAACTTTGTGTTTCGAGGTAACCCAGTTCAGCGTAATTCCAGATATCCATCGCCAGGTTGTCGTATTTGTCTCCGGTCTGATCGATGTAACTGATTAAGTCAGACATGTCGTCTGAAGAAGCGAAGGGTGCTGACAAACACAGGCAGGCGCTCACCAGAAACTTGGAGAACAAACGAATCATGGATGGGGCTCCGGGAAAAACAACGAGTATAACGGCTTTCAGATTTGTTGTTCGATCTGGTCCATGATGAGCGCGATGCTGTCGCGCACTTCGAATGCTGCAAGCGTCTGTCGGATGCTCTCCTGGTCGTTCTGCAACTGATTCACCGCTTCGAGAAAGCCATCATCGCTGAGCGTTTCCTCGCGAATTACTCGACTGAAGCCTAACCGCTCAAAGGTCGAGGCATTATCAATCTGATCACCACGGCTGGCCGCTAAGGTAAGCGGTATCAGTAAATGAGGCTTTCTCATCACAAACAGTTCATAGAGAGAATTAGCACCTGCTCTTGAGACGACCAAGGACGCAGCCGCAAGCACATCGCCGAACTCTTCACGAACAAATTCTTTTTGCACATAACCCGACCGGTTCAACGAGTCGTCTACCTCACCGACACCAGCCACATGCACAACATCGAAGTTCTCAAGCAGCTGACCAAGAACCGCACGAACCTGCTCATTGATCACCCTCGCGCCAAGGCTTCCGCCAAACACCAGAAGGATGTCTTTATTGCCATCAAATCCGAGGAACTGTGTACCTCGGCCCGCATCTCCTGCCAGTAACGCAGATCGGACAGGCGTGCCTGCAGCTACTACCTTTCCTTCTGGCAGATACCGTTTGGTTTCATCAAAAGTGACACATATTTTTCGACAAAACGGATAGGTCAATCGATTAGCGAGGCCCGGAGAAACATCGGACTCATGACTGACAACTGGGATTCGCAAAAACCAGGCTGCTGCGACAAGTGGCACGGAGACAAACCCACCTTTCGAGAAAACAGCATCGGGTTTTTCCTTCAGACAGATGACGAGACTTTGCAGGAAACCCCAGACAACAAAGAACGGATCAATAAAGTTCTGCCACGAGAAATATCGACGCAATTTGCCAGATGAAATCCCATGAAAGGGAACATCCAGCGCAGAAATCATTTCGTATTCGATGCCAGATTTTGATCCGACATAACTGCAGAGCCAGCCTCTTCTTCGAGTTTCTTCGATCAGGGCAATATTAGGTGTGACGTGTCCCGCTGTTCCGCCGCCTGTATATAAGATCTTCGGCATTAAAGCCCCAGCGCAGCTTTCACAAAAGGAATCGTTACCTTTTTCTGTTGCATCAGCGTCTGCTTGTCGAGTTGCTCCACTAAACGAGCCAGATGATGCATGTCACGTTGAGCGCGAGAAAGGATAAATCGGCATACTTCCTCGCTCATCTCAAAGCCGCGGCGATGAGCTTTCAAGCGAATCACCTCGAGCTTGTCGGCATCACCCAGTTCATCGGTTGGAACAAGATAGGCGCCTTTTAACCTAGAAGAGAGATCAGCGAGAGCAGGTTTCAATTCAGCGACTGGCAGCGTCGACGCGAGAACAAGTTTTCCTCGCTGATCTTTCATCGCATTGATCAGGTGAAACAGTGATTGCTGCCAGGCTGGCTGGCCAATGATCTCATCAATGTCATCAAGACAAACCAGAGCGCTCGACTCCAACCCTTCAAGCACTGAAGGATCAAGCTGGCTCAGAGATGAGAGAAAGATAACCGCTTGACCAGCGTCTAGTGATTCTCGACACAGTCCTTGAAGCAGATGTGATTTCCCAGAACTTTTCGGCCCGAACACTAGCACCAGGCCAGCCAACTCGTGCAAACGCGAACTGGCATCGCCAACATAATCTTCCAGGCGCGTATGACCATCGAGGCGCAGCTCTAGAGGAAGCTGCTCACCCACTGTCGTCTCTCCGAAAATAATAGTCACTCTGGATGTAGCTGCCATGTAGATGGCGAACAAAAACCATAATGACAGCTGCGACCGGCAGGGCCAGCAATATACCGACAAAACCAAACAGCTGGCCTCCCGCCAATACCGCAAAGATGACCGCAACCGGGTGCAAGCCTATTTTGTCGCCAACGAGCCAGGGCGTCAGAACCCAGCCTTCCAGCGCCTGACCAACGCCAAACACCATCGCCACATACAGTAGATAGATCGGCTCCTGAAACTGGAACAGCGCTGCAACCGTCGCAGCGATAATGCCAACAAAGAAACCCAGATAAGGCACGATGGATGCAAGTCCTGACAACATGCCGATGAGGATCGCAAGATCGAGGCCAACCATGTAAAGACCTATGGCATAGATGCATCCTAGAAGGAACATGATGAGCAGCTGCCCGCGCAGAAAAGCGCCAAGCACTTCATCACATTCGGTGCAGAGTTTTACGAAGGTAGGCTCAATTTCCCTGGGCACCATTTCCCGAATCTGCAGAACGATGTCGTCCCAATCCCGCATGATGTAAAAAGCCACAACAGGAGTCAGCCCGACCACACCAACAGCACCGAGAAAGGCAAACCCTGACTGGGTGACCTGGGAGAGTATGGTACCAACCACACCACCAGCTTCCTGCCAGTTTTCAATCACTCGCGCCGCAACGGTATCCATCTTCACATCGAACGGATCAACGCCGAACTGGGCGACAATGAAGGGACTGGCGGTCTGCTGCAGCCAGGCCAACGCTGCAGGTATATCTCGAATCAACTTGATGAACTCGCCGACCACCAGCGGAAGGACGACAAGTACTGCGGCACCGATGATGACACCAAACACGAGAAACACGACGATGACACCAACACTTCGCGGCAGCTTGTAGGCCTCTAGTCGATCAACAATCGGATCGCCGAGGTAGCCAAGAATAATGCCTGCGAGAAACGGCGCGAGAATTGGCTGCAGGAAATAAATCAGAACGAGGCTGACCGCAATCAATAGCAGCGCAAAGGTTTTTTGCAAAGTTGTCATGAATCTAGATGCTGTCCTTCCACCTGGGGTCCTCTGCTAGCCGTGCGGTCCAGATCCAGAGGTAGCTAACACCGTCGGACGCGGTCATCAGCGCGACAATCCAGAACCAGATTGTGAAAAACACTTCCGGTAGCAGACCGGGATAGGTCAAGTTTAGCAGAACAGAGACCAACAAAATGATCTGTGCCGCGGTGGTGAATTTTCCCAGCCATGTCGGCTGTATCTTGGGAAAACCAGCCAATGTCGTGTAGGCAAAAACGCCGCCCAGGGTTGCGAGATCTTTCACAATGATCAACACCATCAGCATAAACGGGAAATGATCCAGCAATCCCAACGTGACGGTCGTGACAATCATCATGAGTTTGTCAGCAAGCGGATCGATCAACCTGCCAAACGCTGACTCCCAGCCATATCGCCTGGCCAGGAAGCCATCAAAGCCGTCGGACATACCAGAGATTGTGAACAGCACCAGCGCGAGAAAATGGTTACCGTCGAGTATTGAAAAAGCAATGGGCAGCACCAGCACCAACCGCAGCACAGTGATGGCATTGGGAATCACACTGTAGATGCTGCGCGCCATGAGATAAGCCTATTCTTTAAAGCGGTACATCAGCCTTCCGTTGCCCAGATCATTGCCCAGGAGCAGGAGACGCTCATCCAACTCAATGATCTCAACCAGTTGATCAACCTGACCTTCCGTTTCCAGTTCGAAGCGGGCTACATCCCCTTGGAGTGAAACAATACTGCTGTTCAAAACCGGTGTTAGTTGCTCCAGGTAACTGCTGAGCTCCGCATATCGGGAAACATCAGCGACCCCTTCTACCGTTAGCGTCACCTTGGCCCGAGAAGAATCGAGCGCAAATCGAGCTGCCAGATCGTTCGCCAATTGATCCACCATGTTTCGGACTAGTTCATCGGATGAAAATGCCACCGTTTCCATCGACTCCCAACCATCTGATATCTGATAAGACCAACGACCACTCCAACGACCGCTGATTTCTTCCTGAACACGCGCCGTCAAAACTGCATCGGGACTGTAACGACTCGACGCAGACTCAACTCGATCCAAAAAGGCGCCCCAAACTTCTGCCGTACTGATGCGAGAAGCATCTTCCAAGTCCAAGATCGGGAAGAGTAACGGGACACCGCGCTCGGAGGCCTGCGAGACAAGTGACTCAACGATGCTGCTGGGATCTGCTTCACTCAATATCCTTCGATCCTGACCCTCACTGACTGCAACCCACAAAAGTACCGCAGGACGATTGCTGCCCCAAACAGGATAGTTAGCGTCACGTAGGAGACGGGCAATGGCACTCGGCTCGAAGTGGAGGGTCAGTTCCTTTGCCGTGCGCTCTTCTTCGCCGATCATCAAGGTCCGATCGGTCGATTCATAACTGTACTGGTAGTAATAGGCCGCAGGATTTCTCAACGAGTTCCTGATCAAGCTGCTTTGTTCGACGTCCAGGGAACCCGAGATTCGAACCAGGACCTGAAGCAAGCCGGCTCGGGCACCGCTTCTCAGCTGCGATGATCCTTCATCTGTCACCAGAACTTTGGCCACGTAGAGATCATCAACAGGTATGGCACTGGACGGACCTGAATAGAAACACAACATCAGGAACAAAATCGGGAGTACCCGGGAACTATTCATGTGAATTCGCATCTTCTTATTGTAACTTCATTAGGTTCGTTCGGCTGACAAAATTCCATGCAAAGATTTGCCTCACTACTGATTGTGTTGTTGTTTACACCGCTCATCAGCGCAACAGAACTCCAGCCCTACTACGCTGAGTATCGTGGTGAATACCAGGGCCTTCCCGTTAACGCAAAAGGCATTCGCCAGCTTACCCAGAGGAATGATGGAAGTTATGAACTGACCTCTTCTGCCAGTGCTATGTTCATGAACATTGAAGAATCGACAGTATTTGAATTGATCAATGGTCAAGTGGTCCCCAGTGCTTATCACTACGAGCGAAAAATGCTTGGCAAGAAGAAACAGGAAGCTGTCAGCTTTGATTGGCAGACCATGACAGCAAGCCATGAGGGGACTACTTCCACCCTGACCAACGGCACGCTGGACAAGCTCGGATACCAGCTGCAGCTGCGCCTAGACGTTGCGCAACACCTGAGCGCACAGAATCATCAGCAAACTCTTTCATACCTGATTGCTGATGAGGAAAAACGCAGAGACTACACCTTCTCCTTCATCGGTGAAGAGATCTTAAGCACCCCTGCCGGTGACTTGAAGACGATCGCCGTAGAGCGTTATCGAGAAGACAAAAATCGCCGAACAACTGTCTGGCTGGCTATAGACCATGACCTGCTATTGGTCAGACTCAAACAGGAAGAACCCGACAAAGGGTTCGAGCTGAACCTGGAACGATTCGAGTTTCCGCATGAGGTCGCTGGCGACAAGTGATATGATCGCCAGCTGATTTTCCAGCTGTTTACACACCTCTATGAGCATTAAATCTGACCACTGGATCCGTCGCATGGCGGAAGGCGAAAACATGATCGAGCCGTTCGAAGCTGAACAGGTTCGCCACTCGGAGGATGGTAATCGTGTGATTTCCTACGGCACGTCCAGCTACGGTTACGACGTTCGATGTTCCGATGAATTTAAGGTGTTCACGAACATTCATTCTGCAACGGTTGATCCAAAAGCCTTCGACGAGAAAAGCTTCGTCGACATCAAAAGCGACGTCTGCGTTATCCCACCCAACTCATTTGCACTGGCTCGCACGGTTGAGTACTTCCGTATCCCAAGGAGCGTGCTGACCATCTGCCTGGGCAAATCAACTTATGCGCGGTGCGGCATCATCGTCAACGTCACGCCACTTGAACCGGAATGGGAAGGTCATGTGACACTGGAATTTTCGAACACGACTAACCTGCCGGCGAAAATTTACGCCAATGAGGGTGTTGCCCAGATGCTGTTCTTTGAATCCGATGAGGTCTGCGGGACCAGTTATGCGGATCGTGGCGGGAAGTATCAGGGACAGACCGGGGTTACGCTGCCCAAAACGTAACCTCTTCTCGACCGAAGCGGAGAGACCTCTTGCTTGCTTTGGCGATTCTCGCGAGCGTCCAGGTGCGAGCGATTGGTTATCCCGTCGCGGCAGACTGGAGGGCATGGACAGGACGAGGGGGACGCCCAGTCAGTCAGCGCTACAGGGATGTACTTGAGCGGTGCCGAGACGGGATAGCCAATGCAAGCGAGATCTAGTTAGTCATCGAGAATATTGATGACCGGTGCATCGCTCACCGCATCTCGAAGGAAGTCATTTACCTGCGTCGCGATCTCTTTGAACACCTGACTAGCCGGCGCATCTGGCGACGAGACAACTATCGGTTTGCCCGCATCTGACTGTTCACGAACTTCCAGCGCCAGGGGCAACTGGCCGAGCAATCTGGTGTCGTAATCCAGAGCAACGGATTCACCGCCACCGCTGCCAAATACCGCTTCCGTGTGACCGCAGTTACTGCAGACATGAGTGCTCATGTTTTCAACGATCCCAATCACAGGGATTTCGACCTTACGAAACATTTCGATACCCTTGCGCGCGTCAAGTAGTGCAATGTCCTGAGGTGTCGTGACTATCACAGCTCCGGTAATCGGAACACGCTGTGCCAGGGTGAGCTGAATATCGCCTGTGCCTGGAGGCATATCGACCACCAGGACATCTAGTTCTCCCCATTCAGTCTGTGTCAGCAGCTGCTGCAAGGCACCGCTCGCCATGGGACCGCGCCAGATCGCGGGCGTACGCTCCGAGGTTACAAACCCCATGGACATGCAGCCAACGCCATGCGCCTCAACTGGCTGCAATAACTCGTTCGCCACATCTGGCCTGGTACCTTCAGGCAGTCCAAGCAGTGCCCCCTGACTGGGACCGTATATGTCAGCGTCCAGGACACCCACTTTCAAATCTGTTTGCGCGAGGGCAAGCGCCAGGTTTACAGAAACCGTCGATTTACCGACGCCGCCTTTGCCGGAAGCAACGGCAATCACATGGCGAATTCCTGGCAGGTCAAACTTTTCTATGGCTGCGTTACTGATGGTGAAACTCCAATAAAACTGGCGGGCGTAGCGTCACACGAAGAATCTCGACGTGCAATAGCCTGCCTTCATCTATATATTTAGCACCCCAAATTCTGGAGCACTTACACTCAAAATGGAAAAGCGTCGTATTCTGGTCACGAGCGCTCTACCAAATGCCAATGGTTCTATTCACCTCGGGCATTTGATGGAGCATATCCAAACGGATATCTGGGTTCGCTTCCAGCGCATGCGTGGTCATGAATGTATCTACGTTTGCGCTGACGATACCCATGGCACCGCCACGATGCTTCGGGCAGAAGAGCTCGGTACAACGCCGGAAGCGTTGATCCAGGAGGTCAACGCAGAGCATCAGTCCGACTTCCGCGACTTCCTGATCAGTCACGACAACTACTACTCCACCCATTCGGATGAAAACCAGGAGTTGTCTTCGCTGATCTACAACCGGCTGAACGAAGCCGGCCAGATCGCAACCAAATCCGTCGACCAGTTATACGACCCCGAGAAAGAAATGTTCCTGGCGGACCGATTTATTGTTGGTTCCTGTCCGAAATGCAAATCAGAGAACCAATACGGTGACAACTGTGAAGTCTGTGGCGCGACCTATGACGCGACCGATCTAATTGATCCCGTCTCGAAAATCTCTGGAGCCACACCGGTTCTGAAGGAGTCAAAACACTTCTTCTTCGCACTTTCCAACTTCAACGAGTTCCTGGGTGATTGGACACGCAGCGGCACATTGCAGGATCAGGTCGCTAACAAACTGTCTGAATGGCTGGATGCAGGGCTGCAGGATTGGGACATCAGTCGTGATGCACCCTACTTTGGATTCGAAATTCCTGGAGAACCCGGCAAATACTTTTACGTCTGGCTGGATGCGCCTATCGGCTATATGGCTTCCTTCCAGAACTGGTGTTCAGAAAACAACGTGAACTTCGATGATTTCTGGAAAAAGGATTCGGATTGCGAGGTCCACCACTTCATTGGTAAAGACATCGTCAACTTCCATGCACTGTTTTGGCCAGCCATGCTGGACACCGCTGGCTTTCGAACACCCACTCGAGTTCAGGCGCATGGCTTCGTAACCGTGGACGGCCAGAAGATGTCGAAGAGTCGCGGCACCTTTATCAATGCTCGAACTTACCTGGATCACCTTGACCCGGAGTATCTGCGTTACTACTTTGCAGCGAAGATGAGCGGCAGTGTCGATGATCTCGACATTAACCTCGAAGACTTTGTGCAGCGGGTCAATTCCGACGTGGTCGGCAAGGTCGTAAATATCGCGTCGCGCTGTGCAGGCTTCATCAACAAACAGTTCGATGGTCAGCTGTCCGCAACTGCAGACAACCCACTCCTGAAAGAGTTTGCTGATGCCAGCGACGGCATTGCTGAACACTATGAGAATGGTGACTATGGAAAAGCACTGCGGGAAGTGATGGCGTTGGCGGACAAAGCCAACCAGTTTATCGATGAACACAAGCCCTGGGTCATGATCAAAGAAGAAGGCAAACGTGATGAGGTGCAGCAGGTTTGTTCTGATGGCATCAACTTCTTCAAAGGTCTTGTGACATTCCTGAAGCCTGTATTGCCGGGACTCGCGGAGAAGTCAGAGGCATTCTTGAACGTACCGACACTATCCTGGTCAGACGCCGGGCAGCCCCTGGTGAGCCATCAAATCAATAAGTTCAAACCGCTGATGACGCGGATTGAATCAGAAAAGGTAGAAGCGATTGTGAGCAACTCCAAAGACGAAGCCCCAACTGCCGAGGCAACTGAGACGGAGCAGGAAGAGGACAAGTGGATCCAGTTCGATGATTTCGCCAAGGTTGATCTACGCGTGGCACGAATCGCTGCTGCCGATCACGTCGAAGGCGCAGATAAACTCCTGCAACTGACGCTGGATCTGGACGGCGAGACACGTAATGTATTCGCGGGCATCAAGGCTGCCTACAATCCGGAAGATCTTGTCGGAAAACTCACTGTCATGGTGGCTAACCTGGCACCTCGCAAAATGAAGTTCGGCGTATCAGAGGGCATGGTATTGGCAGCGGGCCCCGGTGGAGAAGACATTTACCTGCTGGAGCCCCATGACGGCGCCAAGCCTGGTATGAAGGTCTCTTAAGCAGTTCCTCATAAAGCTATAATAGGGGCGTAATGCCCGACGCCCTGCTCATTCTCCTGACGACGATTTTCGTCAACAACTTCGTCATGGTCCAATTCCTTGGGCTGTGCCCGTTTATGGGTGCCAGCCAGAGAATGGACACTGCGATTGGCATGTCCGCGGCGACAACTTTTGTGCTCACACTGGCCTGCGCGGTGAGCTATCTCATCGATACCTATCTGTTGATTCCGTTTGACCTGGAATATCTGAGAATCATCGCCTTCATCGTTGTAATTGCATCTCTGGTGCAATTCTCCGAGGTCATGATGCGGGCGACACAGCCTGTCCTGCATCAGGTGCTCGGCATCTTTGTACCGCTGATTACAACAAACTGCGCGGTGCTCGGGGTCGCGCTGCTCAACGTCAGGGAAACCCATGGACTCGCTGAGTCGATCTTGTACGGATTTGGCGCAGCGGTAGGATTCTCAGGCTTGCTGATCATGTTTGCCGCGATTCGCGAAAAGCAGGAAGGCGCAGATATCCCCATGCCCTTTCAAGGCTCTGCAATCAACATGATCACCGCCGGTATTATTTCGCTGGCGTTTATGGGATTCGCGGGGATGTCCTGATGGTGGCCGATGTTGTCGTACTCACAAGTCTGGGACTGGTTGCCGCGTGGTTGTTAACCGCATCACGCCAACGATTTGCACCGGCAACCGATGACCTGGTCGAACAGATCAATCAAAAGCTCCCGCAGACGCAGTGTGCTCAGTGTGGATATCCGGGATGCCGCCCCTACGCAGAAGCCATTGCCGCAGGTGAACAGATCAACAAGTGTCCACCTGGCGGCGAATCGACCATTGAAGTGCTGGCAGACTTTCTCGGTCGAGAAGTACTTCCCCTGGATCAATCTGTGGGTGAAGCAACGCCACCTGCAGTTGCTGTCATTCGAGAGCATGAATGCATCGGCTGCACCCTGTGTATTCCTGCTTGTCCGGTGGATGCGATTATCGGTGCACAGGGGCAGATGCATACGGTACTGGAATCCGCATGCACCGGATGTGATCTCTGCCGAGAACCCTGCCCAGTGGACTGTATTGACCTTGTAGTTCAGGACACCACGCCGATTCCCGTATTCCCGACAGTGCAAACACCGTGCATCAACTGTGGCGATTGCGCTATTGCTTGTCCCAAAGCACTACAACCCCAGTTGCTCTTCTGGTACCGGGAGGACACTGAGCGCGCCAGAGATTTAAATCTGAGTGACTGCATTGAGTGTCGTCTATGCGACAAGGTTTGCCCAAGCGATATTCCGCTGACCAACATCTTTCAGGTCACCAAACTCATCGCACGACGAGAAGATGACGCGAAATCAGCGGCCCAAGTCGCCGAAGCTCGATTTATCGCCAGAGAATCCCGGCAATCCAATATCGCAACCAGAGTCGTTAAACGTCCATCCGCTAATGATCGTCAGGCACTGCTGGACTCTCTAAAGGAAAGCTCGTGAACAGTCGGCAAATCATGATCTATACCCTGCTCGCCCTGATTCCGGGAACGCTCGCTTACACATGGTTCTTCGGCATTGGCGTACTCGCGAACCTGATGATTTGTTTCGCCGCCGCTGTCACAACAGACTTTATCGTCAATAAACTACGCGGCCAGGATTGGCAGCTGGACTATGCATCGCTGTTAACGGCGGCTCTCCTTGCCCTTTGTCTGCCACCACTTCTGCCTTTTTGGATGGCTGGCCTGGCGACCGCGTTTTCGCTTGTGTTCGGTAAACATATTTACGGCGGTACCGGCCACAATGTTTTCAATCCAGCCATGGTGGGTTACGCGATGCTAATCGTGTCCTTTCCTCTGGCCATGTCCTTCTGGCCTGCAGAAGCAACCAATCAACCAGGTCTCGTTCTGGAAACCAAAAGCACGTTGACGCAGGGTTTCCCTGAGCACGACGCCGTGTCGTCCGCTACGCCTCTGGATGAATACAAGTTCAGAGAGGCCATGACCAATGCAGAGTATTTTGGTGAGCAGGCGGAAGCCAACTTCAGCCAATGGATGACGATCAATGTGGGATTCCTGCTAGGCGGGCTCATATTGATCTACATGAAAATCGTTTCCTGGCGTGTACCGGCAACCTTCCTCGCGACCATAGGCGTTTTATCCATTGTCTTTTATGACAGCGGCTCATCCGCCAGCTTAGGTTCACCCCTGTTTCACTTGTTTAGCGGGGGAGCGATGTTGGCCGCGTTTTTTATCATCACCGATCCAGTGAGCCGACCCACTTATCCTCTTGGCATTCTGGTGTTCGCAACGGGCGTTGGCTTGATCACGTTCATCATCAGAACTACCGGAGGTTATCCGGACGGCATTGCATTTGCCGTCCTCCTAATGAATGCCGCTTCCCCACTGATCGACCACTTTCTGCAACGCCGGGAGGTGACCATTGAAACTGCTTAAACCAGCTCTCCTTGCCCTAAGCTGTGCGCTATTACTGGCGGGTATGAATCTACAAACCCGAGGCGTCATCATCGACAATCAAAAGTTCTTTGAACAAAAGCTGCTTCGCCAGATGGTTTCAGAACTGACAAACTCGCCTGAGATTGTCGATACGGAAACTGGATACAAAGTCCTGGACGGTCAAGAGACCGTCGCCCTGATACAACGTGCCGTTACCGAAAAAGGATACAACGGAGACATCAACCTGCTGGTCGCATACACAACGGATCGCGAAATCATCAGTGTTCGAGTCACTGAGCACAGGGAAACACCCGGTATCGGCGATGACATCGACCTTTCGGTTTCACCCTGGATCAATCAGTTCCAAGGGAAGAGCGCTGCGAGCCAGTGGTCGTTGGCACCTGCAGGTGAGATTGACGGTATCACCGGTGCAACCATCACATCCCGGGCTGTCACCGACGCTGTCAGTGAGGTATTCGCAGAATGAGCTCCATCGCCCGCGAAGGTCTATGGTCCAACAATCCTGCATTAGTTCAGCTGCTGGGTCTTTGCCCACTACTGGCTGTGTCAAGCAGTGTCGCCACCAGCCTTGGTCTTGGCATCACAACGTTGCTGGTATTAACCCTATCGAACCTGGTCATCAGTTTGATCCGCGGGCTGCTGGATGAAGAAACCCGTCTTCCGGTCCAAATCATGGTGATCGCAACCTTCGTCACCCTGGCCGATCTCTTGCTGCAATACGCCTTCTTCGAGTTGCACCAGCGCATTGGACTTTTCGTCGCTCTGATCGTCACCAACTGCACACTGTTGGGCCGAGCAGAGGCTTTCGCGTCCAGGAACCCAATCCTTACATCCACCTACGATGGCTTCATGATGGGGCTTGGGTTTCTCATCGTACTGGTCATCATGGGCGCTGTTCGCGAGATACTCGGTCAGGGCACCCTGTTCGCAAATCTGCACCTGTTGGCAGGGCTGCCGGATGTTACGATTCATGTCGCCGACTCGGGTTTCCTTTTAATGGTGCTACCACCCGGCGCATTCCTAACTTTGGGATGCCTGATCGCGCTGAAGAACGTCATCGATGGAGCTGTTCGTTGAACGCAGAAAAACGCTACGAAATATTGTCTCGCCTACGAGCAGAAAACCCGAATCCAACAACAGAATTGAAGTACGACTCTGACTTTGAGCTTCTGATCGCCGTCATCCTCTCCGCACAGGCAACAGACGTCAGCGTCAACAAAGCAACGGAGAAGCTCTATCCTGTTGCCAATACGCCAGAAGCAATAGCAGCTCTCGGGCTCCGCAAGCTGAAGAGCTACATCAAGACCATCGGCCTGTTTAACGCCAAAGCAGAGAACATCATCAAAACCTGCAAAATCCTGGTCAACGACTATGACTCGCAGGTACCCAGGACACGGGAAGAATTGGAAGCCCTGCCGGGTGTTGGCAGAAAGACAGCCAACGTTGTACTCAACACAGCCTATGGAGAACCTACCATGGCTGTCGACACACACATCTTCCGATTCTCAAATCGAACAAAGTTTGCACCGGGTAAAAATGTTCTGCAGGTTGAAAAGAAATTGCTCAAAGTGATACCAGATGAATTCATCCGCGACGCGCATCACTGGCTGATTCTGCATGGCAGATACATCTGCACTGCGAGAACGCCCAAATGTGGTGCATGCGTGATATCTGATCTTTGTGAGTTTAAAGACAAGACAGAACTGGATTGAATCTAAGCCAGACTCTATGATTTGTGATCTGATCAACCAGTGATATCAGATCAATATGGCTCAACCTCAGGAACCCCTCATAGTAGATGTCGAAGCATCCGGCTTCGGCGGAGACAGTTACCCGATCGAGATCGGTCTTGCGCTTCAAGATGGCAGCAAGTTCTGCACACTGATCGCACCGGCACCCGACTGGACCCACTGGGATGATGAAGCGGAAACGGTTCACCGAATTTCCCGGGATATTCTGGAAACCTATGGCAAGCCTATGCAGGACGTTGCGCACTTCCTGAACGATATTCTCGCTGGTAAAACCGTTTACACCGATGGATGGGTGGTCGACAAACCGTGGCTTACCCGACTATTTCACGCTGCAGGTGTCGACATGGATTTTACGGTCAGTTCCCTTGAGATGATCCTGTCACCGGAACAGATGAAAGTCTGGCACGACACCAAAGATCAGGTAGTTGAAGACATGGAGTTGAAGAGACATCGCGCCAGTTACGATGCACTCATCATCCAGGAAACTTACAAGCGAACGCTGCAATCCTGAACTATTTGTTCAGCACCCTGCCAAGCTTGGTCGCAAGCTTGAGTCGAAGCGCATTCAACTTAATGAACCCACCAGCATCCGACTGATCGTAGGCGCCGGCGTCGTCTTCAAAAGTTACGATGTCAGCGTCATACAAACTGTCGCTGGCCGACTCCCGACCAACCACCATGACATTTCCCTTGTACAGTTTCAGCCTGACCTTGCCGTTCACATGCTCCTGGGAGTCATCGATCAGCGCCTGCAGCGCTTTGCGCTCCGGTGACCACCAGTAGCCGTTGTAAATCAAAGACGCGTATCGAGGCATTAGCTCATCTTTCAGATGTGCAAGTTCACGATCAAGGGTAATGGACTCAATGGCTCGGTGGCCCTTCAGAAGAATGGTGCCGCCCGGTGTTTCATAGCATCCACGTGCTTTCATACCGACGTAACGGTTCTCAACAATGTCGACTCGGCCAATGCCATTGTCACCACCCACCTTATTCAGGTGTGCCAGCACTTCAGCCGGTGTCATGGCCTTACCATCAACAGCAACCACGTCACCTTTCACATAATCCAGTTCGATATAGGTTGGCGTGTCCGGCGCGTCTTCCGGAGATACCGTCCACAACCACATCGGTTCTTCCGGCTCCTGCGATGGATCTTCCAGGATGCCGCCTTCGTAGGAGATATGCAGCAGATTGGCATCCATCGAGTAAGGTGATTTCTCTCCTTCGTGCTTCTGATCCACCTTAATCTGGTGTTTTTCACAGAACTCCATCAGGGCTTCGCGGGAGTTGAGATCCCAGTCACGCCAGGGTGCAATCACAGAGACATCCGGCTTCAGACCGTAGACACCTAATTCAAAGCGCACCTGGTCGTTACCTTTTCCAGTGGCCCCATGGGCAACAGCCTGTGCGCCTGTCTCATTGGCGATATCAACCAGGCGCTTGGCAATGAGAGGACGGGCAATACTGGTACCTAGAAGGTACTCACCCTCGTAGATGGTATTGGCTCGAAACATCGGGAAGACAAAATCTCGCACGAACTCTTCCCGCACGTCGTCGATGAAGATTTCTTTAACACCCATGCTCGCCGCTTTTTCGCGTGCCGGTTCAAGCTCTTCACCCTGTCCGAGGTCAGCCGTGTAAGTTACAACTTCACAACCGTAAGTTTCCTGAAGCCACTTCAGAATGACCGATGTGTCCAGCCCACCAGAGTAAGAAAGCACCACCTTGTCGAATTCAGCCATCGACTCGTCCTGTAAATCCCATTTTCAAAAGAGGCGCCATATTACACGGTTTTGGCCATGGTACAATTCGCTCACTATCCATCCGGCTTATTCATGCAGTCAATTACTCTGAAACGTCCCGACGACTGGCACATCCATCTCCGGGACGACACTTACCTCGAAAGAACCGTAAAAGATGCCGCACGATACTTCGGACGCGTGCTGGTTATGCCAAATCTGGTGCCACCCGTTACCGATGTGAATCTCGCCCGTGCTTATCGCGACAGAATTCTGGCACACGCGCCTGACGGCTTTACTCCGGTTATGGCGCTTTACCTGACTGACGCAACGACCACCGATACCGTCGTCGCCGCATCACAGTCTGGTTTCACCCCTGCGTTCAAGCTTTATCCTGCTGGGGCAACGACAAATTCAGCATTCGGCGTGAACGCCGTTGAAGCGATGTTTCCGGTCTTTGAAGCGATGCAGGAACATGATGTGATCCTTTCCATACACGGCGAGGTGACAGACGACGGAGTAGATATCTTCGACCGGGAGGCTATGTTTATTGACACTATGCTGACCAGAATCGTAAAGGAGTTTCCGGACCTGCGAATCATTCTGGAGCACATCACTACCAAAGAAGCCGCCCAGTTTGTATCGGCGGCAAGTGCCAAGGTTGCAGCAACCATTACTGTGCACCACCTGATGTACAACCGAAACGACATGCTGGTGGGTGGGATGAAACCTATTCACTACTGCCTGCCCATCCTCAAGCGAGACATTCACCAGCAAGCATTGATTGAGGCTGCGATATCAGGTGATACCAGTTTCTTTCTGGGCACAGATTCAGCACCTCATCCGCGACATGCAAAAGAAAGTGCCTGTGGCTGTGCCGCTGGTTGCTACACCGCTCACGCTGCGATCGAACTGTACGCGGAAGTTTTCCAGAACGAAGATGCACTGGACAAACTGGAAGGATTTGCCAGCGAGTACGGCGCCGACTTCTACCACTACGAACGAAATACGGACACCATTACGCTTGAACCTTCGGAGTGGCAGGTGGACGAGTCTTTAACCTTCGGGGATGACGAATTGATTCCGACACGCGGCGGTGAAACCGTTCAATGGAAGGTCACTGATGGGGAACGCTCTTGACCGAGAGCCAAAAACTGCCAATTGCTCATCGTTTTCGTGGTTTTCTTCCAGTTGTGCTGGATCTGGAAACCGGCGGCTTCAACGCAAAAACTGATGCTTTGCTGGAAAGCGCCATTGTCATTCTTGAGATGAACGACGATGGATTCCTGGTTCCCGGGGAACGAGTTTTTTTTAACATTGAACCCTTCGAAGGCGCCAACATTGAGCAGTCTGCTTTGGAATTCACCGGCATCGACCCCGATCATCCTTTCCGAATGGCCGTGCCCGAAAAAGAAGCACTTATGGAGACGTTCAAAGCAGTTCGGGCCGAAATAAGAAGGACCGGATGTAACCGCGCCATTATCGTTGCCCACAATGCGAGCTTCGATCAGGGATTCCTGAATGAAGCCGTGGAACGTTGCGGCATCAAACGCAATCCGTTTCACCCGTTTTCTGCTTTCGATACTGCAACACTCTGCGGCCTGGCTTTCGGTCAGACGGTCCTGGCGAGAGCCTGCCAGGCAGCGGGTATCGAGTTCGATAGTGAAGAAGCACACTCCGCGAAATATGACTGTGACAAAACTGCAGATTTGTTTTGCCACATCGTTAATAAGTGGCGCCAACTGGGCGGCCTCGAGTAAGTCGACAAACGCCAGGCACAAAAAAGCCCGCACTCTCATTCAGAGAGTGCGGGCTTTTCTTTGAAGCTATGAAAAAGCGGTATTAACCGTCGAGACCGTCCAGCGCTTTTTGAAAACGATTGGCGTGAGAGCGCTCTGCTTTCGCCAGAGTTTCCATCCAATCAGCGATTTCATCAAACCCTTCGTCTCGGGCTGTCTTCGCCATTCCCGGATACATGTCGGTGTACTCGTGAGTTTCACCAGCAATCGCTGCAGCCAGATTGTCCGCGGTAGATCCGATTGGCAGACCTGTTGCTGGATCTCCAGTTTCTTCGAGATATTCCAGGTGACCGTGGGCATGGCCAGTTTCACCTTCCGCTGTTGAACGGAATACGGCAGAGACATCGTTGTAACCTTCAACGTCTGCCTTCGCTGCGAAGTACAGGTAACGACGGTTTGCCTGGGATTCACCAGCAAAAGCGTCTTTCAGATTCTGTTCGGTTTGGGAACCTTTCAAGCTCATGATCTTTCCTCGAGAGACTGATTAAGTGATTGAGGCGCCAGTATAAAGGCGCAGTTCTGATTAAGACAACCGGATGTTATTCAGCAGCAGATGCTTCTGCAGCTTGCTTAATCATGGGCTGTAGCTCACCGCTCTGGTACATCTCAACAATGATGTCACAGCCGCCAACCAGCTCCCCATCGATGAAAAGCTGAGGGAATGTTGGCCAGTCTGAAACTTCAGGCAGATTAGAACGAATGTCTGGATTAGCCAGAATATCGATGTAAGCGAATCGTTCGCCACAAGCCATCAGCACCTGCGTCGCCTGGGCGGAAAAACCGCATTGAGGTTGATCCGGTGATCCCTTCATATAGAGAAGGACTGGATTGTTGGCGATCTGCTCGCGAATAGTGTCGTGGATTTCCATGGTTGTTACCGTGACTTTGAAATCAGGCGCGCATTGTACCCTGTTTGCTGAGTGTTTATCATCGCCCCCTTTTGCAGGAAATTGACAATAAGTCTTATTCAGGAGTGCCCGTGACCAGCAAAATGACAGATGCAATCATGCCAACTTACGGAAGAATGGACGTCGCCTTTACCGGAGGTGAAGGCGCCTGGCTAACCGATGAGAGCGGCAAACGGTATCTCGACGCACTGGCGGGCATTGCTGTTGTAGGTCTCGGGCACGCGAATCCTGCCGTCGCCCAAACCATCAACGAAC
The DNA here is from genome assembly GCA_965267195.1 of Pseudomonadales bacterium. Lineage (GTDB taxonomy): Bacteria > Pseudomonadota > Gammaproteobacteria > Pseudomonadales > Azotimanducaceae > UBA9659. The sequence continues at coordinate 3,962,331 of OZ253942.1, read as the reverse complement.
AGGCAAACGCGGTCATCCATACGTCCAACCTTTATCGAATCCCGAAACAGGAAGCACTGGCTGACAAGTTGCAGCAGATTTCCGGCATGGACAACATGTTTTTCGGCAATTCCGGCGCGGAAGCCAATGAATGCGCCATCAAAATTGCCCGCCTGTACGGCAACAAGCGCGACATTGAAAACCCCAGTGTCATCGTTGCTGATGCTTCGTTTCATGGCAGAACACTGGCCACACTGACTGCGACCGGTAACCGCAAGGTTCAAGCTGGTTTCGAGCCGCTGGTCAAAGGCTTTATCCGAGTACCGTTTAATGATCTCGAGGCGGTGAAACAGGTCGCAGAGCACAACAAAGAAGTTGTCGCTGTCATGGTCGAACCGATCCAGGGTGAAGGCGGTATTCACGTTCCCGACGACGACTACCTGAAAGGTCTGCGCGAAATCTGCGATGCCAATGACTGGCTACTCATTCTTGATGAGATTCAAACAGGTAATGCCCGAACCGGCAGCTACTTCTGTTATCAGCAGCTAGGCGTCATGCCAGATGTGGTGACAACCGCAAAGGGTCTCGGTAATGGCGTACCCATTGGTGTATGCCTTGCAAAAGGAAAAGCTGCAGACGTTCTTCAGCCTGGCAACCACGGCTCAACGTTTGGTGGTAATCCGCTGGCCTGCGCTGTAGGTCTAACTGTTGTCGAGGAAATCGAAAAGCACAATCTCGCAGCACGTGCCGCAGAACTTGGCGATCGAATGAGAGGCAAATTCCAGGAGCGACTTGGTCACCTGAACAACGTGAAGGACATTCGAGGCAAAGGTCTGATGATCGGCATCGAACTGGATTCACCTTGTGCCGACCTGGTCGGTAAAGCGCTGGAGAAAGGCATCCTGATTAATGTCACCGTCGACAAGGTCATTCGACTCTTACCGCCACTCACCATAACGGATGAGGAAGCCGACCAGATCTGCGACATGATCAGTGAATTGGTAGAGGAAGTTTAATCCTCGAGCAGGGTATTAATCGGCAGCTTCTTGCCGATTCCCCAACCCTGGGCATAATCGACGCCGATTTCTTTTAAAATCTCGACGATTTCATCGTCTTCGACATATTCAGCGATGGTCTTCTTACCCATGAAGTGTCCAATCTCGTTGATGGACTTCACAACGGCGTAATCGCTTGGGTTTTCTTTGATGTCCTTCACGAAAATGCCATCGATTTTCAGGTAATCCACCGGCAGGGATCTGAGGTATGAGTAGGAAGACAACCCGGTACCGAAGTCATCCAGCGAAAAGCTGACACCGATAATCTTCATTTTTTCCATGAACTCAACGACGTCATCGAGGCTACCAATCGCCGAGGTTTCCGTGATTTCGAAACACACTTTAGAAGTCGGCAGCTTGGTTCGATTGAACTGTTCCAGCACAAACTCCATGAAGTCATCTTCCGTCAGTGAGTTGCCGGAAATGTTGATCGAGAAGGCACCCAGGTGATCCAGTTTCAGGATATTGCTGGCGATGAAATCAAAAGCGTTTCTGATGACCCAGCGATCCACCGCACCCATTCGGTTGAATTTTTCTGCCGCGACAATGAAGTCCTGAGGCGGTAACGGGTTATCGTCCTCATCGAGAACCGTCAGCAGGATCTCGTAATGCACATCCGGATCGTCGGGATCAATGGGTTTGATCATCTGGCAATTCAACTCAAACCGGTTGTCATCCAGGGCTTTGTCGATGTGCGACACAAACTCCATGATATCCAGACGATGCTCCATCTCAGTATCGTCTTCTTTGTATTCGTGGATGCGATCACGACCAGCTTCTTTCGCCGCAATACAAGCCGCATCTGCACTACGCATAATGCGTGCAACGTTATCCGTGTCCTTGTGCATGTAGTACATGCCGCAACTTGTGGTCAGTGAGTAGACATCGTCTTCCCATTCGAAACGCATGGCTTTGACCTGGTCGCTGACTTTTCTCATCAGGGACATACCGGTTTCCGTATCACATTCACTGACCAGGATGCCGAATTCGTCACCACCCAGGCGGGCTACTCGTGATTCGACGTGTTCCAGGTTTTTCTCAAGTAGCTTAGCGATATTGACCAACAGACGGTCACCGGCAGAGTGACCACTGGTATTGTTAATGACCTTAAACTGATCCAGATCGAGATAGGCACAGAGATGCGTTTGCTCATTGGTTTTGGCACTTTCCAGCGCACTCTCCAGTTCACGCTCAAACTCTTTGCGATTCAAGAGACCCGTCAGATCATCGTGTGTCGCCTGGTGCGTCAGCTGATTGTGCATGTTCTGCAACATGCGGTGCGATGCCCGTTCGGTAACTGGGATGTCTGACTCTTCCAGGATGCGAACCTCGTTCCTGAAAATCATCGTCGCCAGTTCTTCCACCGAGATGTCGTGGGTTTTCACACCCCTGCGGTTAACAAACACGAAACGAGTGGCATCATCGTTCGCCCAGGCAACGATAGAGATTTCGCCCTGCTTCAGAAATTCAACCCAGGCGCCAACATGAAGCCTCTGCGCCCTATCGAAGCAGCGCTGCCATAGGTTGTCACTTTCATTTTCTTCCCGGAGACGTTTCCGCTCAGCTTCCTGCTCTGTGACATCAGCAAAACCAAGATTTTCCGCAATGGTTTCTGGTTGCAGGAACACCTTCGGCATTTCCGCAACAGACGCATCACCGGAAATGACTTCCCGCAAAGAGTTGATCAACGGGATGCGCTGGCCAGGCTCATAGGAAATTGAATCAAGGCCCTCTTCAATATGCCCCAGCAATTCTTCCGGGGGCATGTAGTTCGGTGATTGGGTGGGGTCAGCGCCCTCGTCCAGATGTTGGAAAACCTGGTCCAGTGCCTGAACATGTTTCTGCCAGACTCCGCTATCCTCACCCTCTCTCAGGTGAGTGTTGACCATCAGGTTGCGCCAACCTGGCATTAACAGCTTATAAAGTACCTCGGGTACTTCGCGCCCAGCGTAACGCTGGTCCATTTCAGAGATCACCGCTCGCTGCGCATTCAACAGTGTTTGCTGACCTTCACTGGCTTTTACCGTGCGCTGTACATTCCCAGTAAACGCTCGAGTCTGTCGATCAACCAGCGGTTGTAACTTGTTCAGCGCCTGATCAAAGACCTCAGGGTCTTCATCGTAATTGGTATTAATCTCACGAACGATTTCATCAACAGCTCGCTTAGCGCTGCCAGACTCGGCACCACCTAATCTAGCCAGCTGGTTCACAACCTCCAGCGAACGATGCGGGTTTTTCTCACTGAGAAAGTCATCCTGGCCAGCTGCAACCTTATCCAGGGTTAACTCTAATTGACGAATCCAGTCTTTCGAGCTGGGCGTCAGCATCGCATCGTCTTCGATCGTATCGACCAGATTCTCGACCACCTCGAGATTCTGCATCGTTCTTGGTGATATGCGTCTGCCGCCGACCAGTGACGCAGTATCGAGCAGTCTTTCTCGCACCGGCATACGTCGACCCGCACCCTCCAGCATCTCGTCTTCGAGCGTGCTCAACAGATCCTGAACTTCTTCCACTTCGAAAAAGTCCGCATCATCGTCATAGTCGTCTTCGTAGCCACCCTTTGAACCTACCAGCTCACGGACAGAGCTATAGATGTTCCGAATTGCATCCCCCACATCATCCGTCCGGCGACGCCGCGGCGGTGGTGGTTCATCGAAGTCTTCCTCGTCCTCATAGTCATCGCGACGTCTTCGACGGCGGCGTCGAGAGGATTGAGGCTCCTTTCTTCTGCGTCGACGACGGGGACGCTCTTCCTCATAGTCGTCCTCGTCTTCTTCGTCCTCATCCTCTTCGTCTTCTTCGATCTCTTCCGGCTCTTCTTCCGGTTTCTCTTCTTTAGGTTCTTCTTTCTTTTTGACTTCAGAAGGCGTGATGTAGTCGTCATCTAACTCAGGGAAAAGACCTGAGTCTTCCAATAGCTTGGTGGTGGCTATGTAAAGTTTGCGGAACAGCGGCAAAATGATGTTTTCATAACCGGTGTAGATCTTCTGCCGAACTTCTTTATTGAGATCTACCTTCTGAATCGCTTCGTCGAAGGCGTGAGTGAACACCGCGGTACCGAGCGGGTTCGCTTCGTTATGACCCCAGCTATCTACAATCATGCCCATGCGCTGAAGCAGTTCACTCATGAACTTTTCATACATGCGCTCACTGCGAGAGATAATATTCGCGACAGCCAACCAGTCTTCGAATTCTTCGGTGTTAATTAGCGAGAGTTTGACGCGCTCCTGCTGCTGAGCTTTCCGCTCTTCGTTCGCCTTGCGCCTCGCTTCGAGCAGCGTATTCAGATCTCGTGGTTCATCAAACTGGTTGAGGATATCTCTGCCAAATTCCTGACCCACCTGCTTCTTGGATTTCTCTAACGCAGACATCGCGGCAAAGTATTCACTCTGCTCCGCATTGGACTTGGCGTCCTTCGCAAGCTCCAGCAACTCGTTGTCCATGTAGGAGAAGATGCCGTTGATCATCTCTGGAATGACTTGCGCTGCTTCTTTGCGAAGAGCCGCGACAATTTTCTTGGCGTCTTCAGGCTTCAAGCCACCGGAGAGGAACGGTGAAGAAGGTTTCGATGGCGTTGTACCCGCTTTATCGCCATCTTTGGAATCAGAACTCGCGGCTGACGGGGATGGTTCCTGAAGAACCGGTTTTAAACCTGAAAAATCACTAAGTGTAGTCAGCGCATCTTCATCCATCCCTTCCGGGAAGTTGATACCGACACCGGTATCCATACATCGAACAATCTTGCCTTCAAGACGAAAATGCTTGTCTTTACCGTCAGCGGGAACACTGAAGTGAATGCCAACAGTCTCACCCTGATTGATGCCAGGCAGGTTACGCCTGGGTCGGCCATTTTGCTCAACCAATAGCATTCCGCCATCACAGAAATCCTGGATCTGACATAGCCAAGACCGACCGACCTGGGGATGTACCAGGGCGTTCAGACTGACGGTGTATCTGGTGCTGGCGCGCTTATCCATATTAACTACAGGTTAAGAGGGCCATATGATAGCAAGAGCCAGCGAACATAGTGTAGCCCTGCGTTAGCAGCAGTTTCGGGGGATTCCGATGGAATTAGCCGTGACTTGAGAGGCTGGTTACCTCACCGTTAGCCACAACTATTCTATTTCGTCCAGTTCGCTTGGCGTCGTACAGAGCCCTGTCTGCACGATCCAGCATCTGCTGGATAGTGTCACCTTGCCGGTATTCAGTGATACCGACTGAGGCAGTAACCCGATAGCGTGGTTCAGCGCGGGTCACGTGCATGTCACGTAGTCCAGCTGCGAGACGTTCAGCACCGCGTACCGCATCTTTCTCGTTGGTACCGGCAAACACCAGGACAAATTCCTCGCCACCAATTCTCGCAACACAATCCACTTCACGAACCACATGTTCAGCCACGCGGGCAAAACTGCGGAGCACATCATCGCCGGTTGAGTGACCGAATCGATCATTTACTTTCTTGAAATAGTCCAGATCCACATAACAAACAGAAAATACGTAGTTCTTTCTATCTGCCATGGCTTTTTCTCGAGCGAGTACTTCCATTAGGTGCCTACGGTTGTAGACGCCCGTGAGCTCATCACGAACCGCAAGTTCCTTGATCTGCTCTAACGCTTTGCCAAGTTCAACGTTCTTGTCGGTGATCACCGTTTCTATCACATTGCGTTCGTACTGATACAAAGCAGGACCGAATACCAGGACCAAAGCAAAGGCGATGATCAGAACAATTTCTGTGACCCAACCCAATGCGTCCACATTCGTCAGGTAAACCACACTCAGCATGTAAATCAGTAAGCCGTAGCAGGCGACAAAAATCTGTTGCGAACGGGTAAGTCGATTGGCACCCATCACAACCATGGCAAGGCCGGAAAGCAGAACCACTGCTTTGAGATCCACCGCAAAGTGAGAGGTGATCACAACTACGGTGAGTGCCCAGATCATTTGTGGCACAGCCATGTCAGGATCTTCGAGGGTCAGATTCCATTCGACTCCGATGAGTACGGCCAGGAATACAAAACCAGCAATGGAAACAGAGGACAGCGCAAACAGCTCGATGGGGCTGATGTTCATATGGCCAATGGAGAGCACTGTCCAGAAGACCATCAGGTGAACAAAAATACCCGCGCCCAGCGTCGCCACACGATAAATTCGCGCTTTCTGCTGGTTGTTGAAATCGTCGATGGTTGCCATTGGCTGCTCACCCCGTATGGAGCGCCAATTTTAGGCTCGAAAACCGACCGTTTATCGCGATTTTCGAAGGACTATGTAAGAGTTTTGTAACTCTTTACATAGGCTTGGTAAGCTCACAATTGAGGCGAGCAGTGTTCCAGATTACTCATACAGTTGGATTCTGCCCGCGCCACAGGCGTTCCAAATACGGCCATGGGCGTGCTCAATTGCTTCTTACGCGATTTACCGCGTCTTGCCAGCCGTGATAGAGCTCGTGGGCATTTTCAGCCGGCATTTCAGGCTCAAAACGCTGCTCCAATCGCCACTGTTCCGCCAATTCCTCGGTGCCACTGAACAGCCCGGCTTTCAGACCAGCCAGATAGGCGACACCCAGGGCCGTTGTTTCGATCACCTCGGGACGATCAACCGGCAACTGCAGGATGTCCGCCAGGTGCTGCACGACCCAGTTATTCGCCACCATACCCCCATCAACCCGAAGTATGGTTGGTACCGCACCGTCATGCTGCATAGCAGACAATAGATCCCTGGTCTGAAAACAGACACTCTGCAGAGTTGCGGTCACGATGTCGCCGATTCCCGAGTCACGAGTCAAGCCAAGAATCGCACCTCGCGCATTGGGATCCCAATAAGGTGCGCCAAGACCTGTAAAAGCAGGCACGAGGTAAACGCCATGGCTGGTTGGATGACCCGTGGCAATTGCCTCGGTTTCAGAGGCACTGGCGACCAGTTTTATACCGTCACGCAGCCATTGCACCGCTGCACCGGCGATAAAGATGCTGCCTTCAAGGCCATAGGTCACTTCACCGTTTAATCGATAAGCCACGGTCGTTAAGAGCTTGTTGTTGGATGTGATCGCTTCACCGCCAGTATTCATGATGACAAAACAACCTGTGCCGTAAGTGCTCTTAATCATGCCGGTCTGGAAACATCCCTGGCCGATCAGGGCCGCCTGCTGATCGCCAGCAATACCCAGAACAGGAATCGACTCACCAAAAAGGCTCGCTTCCGTTGCGCCAAAGTCCGCACTGCAGTCTTCAACTTCCGGCAACATTTCCACAGGAATATTCAAACGCGCCAACAGCTCTTCATCCCAGGTCTGGGAGTGGATATTGAACAACAGGGTTCGCGATGCATTGGTTGCATCAGTTTTGTGAGACTGACCACCTGTCAGACGCCACAAAAGGAAGGTATCCACGGTACCGAATAGCAAGTCGCCCTTCTTCGCGCGGTCGCGAGCGCCATCAACATGATCGAGAATCCACTTCACTTTCGTGCCGGAAAAATAGGGATCAAGCAGCAAGCCCGTCTTCTCAGTAATCCAGGGCTCCAGACCTTCCTGCTTTAATTCTTCGCAATAGTCAGCGGTTCGGCGATCCTGCCAGACGATAGCCCGGTATACGGGTTCTCCGGTGTGACGATCCCAGACAATCGTGGTCTCACGCTGATTGGTGATCCCTATTCCAGCAACATCAGCTGCGGACACACCCTTATCCCTTAGCACAGCGCGACAAACATCAATCGTCGTGTTCCAGATATCTTCAGGATCATGCTCAACCCAACCATCTTCAGGAAAGTGCTGATGAAACTCCTGTTGGGCAACGCCAATCTGCTCGCCCCCGGCGGAAAACAAAATCGCCCTGGAACTGGTTGTGCCCTGATCAATCGCGAGTAAATAAGACATGAATAAATCCGAAAATACGCTGAAGGCCGCCATTATGCGGTAACTTGTGAGCCCGGGTCGATATAGGCACAATAGCTCCCTTTTTTTGGCTTATTCGCGAGGGAGGAAACATGCGCGACGTAGTTGTAGTAGATAGTGTAAGAACAGGACTGGCCAAGTCCTTCAGGGGAACGTTTAACCTGACCCGTCCGGACGATATGGTTGCGCATTGTATCGATGCACTCCTGGAGCGTAACGCTGCGCTTGATCCGGCCGAAGTCGAAGACGTTATCGTCGGCGCTGCCAGCCAGATCGGTGAACAAGGTGGCAACCTCGCGCGACTCGCAGTTATTCTTTCAAAGCTGCCTGTCACCACTTCTGGTTCAACCATCAGCCGGGCATGTTCTTCCGGCTTGAACTCCATCGCATTTGCTGCGAACCAGATCGCCAGCGGCTGTTCTGACGTCATGATTGCCGGTGGTGTTGAATCCATTTCTGCGGGTACTCGTCAGGAGCCTGGCAAGTCTCAGCCTCACCCGACCATTCGTGAGAAGTCTCCAGACATCTTTATGGCTATGGGTAACACGGCAGAAGTTGTGGCGCGTCGTTATAACGTAACTCGCGAATACCAGGACGAATTCTCCCTGGAAAGTCAGAAGCGAACGGCTGCTGCACAGCAGGCTGGTCTGTTTGAAGACGAAATCGTACCAATGGCCACCAAGTGGCAGAAAGTTGTCGACAAAGAAACCGGCGCAACAGAAATCGTTGACGGCGTATGTGTTGGTGACGAATGTAACCGCCCTGAAACCACGCTGGAAGGTCTCGCCAAGCTTAAGCCTGCTTTCGAGGAAGACGGTACCGTCACTGCGGGTAACGCTTCTCAGCTGTCCGACGGCGCTTCCATGACTCTCGTCATGAGTGCTGATCGCGCTGCTCAGCTCGGTCTTGAGCCAATGGCTTACTTCCGCGGCTGGACTGTTGCTGGTTGCGAGCCTGATGAAATGGGTATCGGCCCTGTGTTTGCAGTACCCAAGCTGCTGGAGCGTACTGGTCTGACCATGAACGACATTGACCTGGTTGAGCTGAACGAAGCATTCGCTTCTCAGTGCCTGTACTGTCGCGACACGCTGGAGATCGATCCTGAGATCTACAACGTTAACGGTGGTTCAATCTCCATCGGTCACCCGTTCGGCATGACTGGCTCACGCCTGACCGGCCACATTGTTCGCGAACTGAAGCGCCGTGAGAAGAAGTACGGCATCGTGTCTATGTGTATCGGTGGTGGTATGGGTGCAGCGGGGCTGTTCGAGTCTTGCTAATCCGTCACTGCAAGTGATCTGAAAAGGGAGCCTCGTGCTCCCTTTTTTGTTTCTGAATCTCGAATGTTTCACCTTACCGCTCGCTGCCAGCGGTATGCCTTCCTGACACCGCTCGAGTACATCCATGTAACGCTGACACGCGGGCTATCCTTGCCCGCGAGTCTGTCAGGAAGGCATCCCGAGGCGCGCGCTGGATAGACAAGCTGATTTTTCCAAAGGATGGTTCTGCCTTTCAGGCGCATAATCGCGGGTCGCTTCTCAGCAGACTAGAGCGCCAGGGACGGCGCGAAAGTCAGCGCCCCATGGACGGGCTTGAGCGGTGCTGAGAAGCGGCGCGGGATGAGCGCGCAAAACCGTGAGTTCTCAGAACGACAAACTATTTCCAGGAATCGAGCTGGGCGCTCAGGTTTTCCATAAAGGTGAGTGGTTGGTCGAGGAACAGGTGGTGCTGGGCATCGGCAAGTTCCGTCACCTCAAGATGAGGCAGCAGCTCTTTCATATAAGCCGCGCTCTTCGCGCTGAAGGATTCACTGTCGGCGCCATAGATCAGCGCACACTTCGCAGTGATGGCTTTGAAGTCGTCCTCGAGGTCCGTGATGGCCTTCATCCGAGAACGCTGTTCTTCATCGAACTTCCAACCAAACCCTTCATCAATGTATTCGACAGAATTTCGAGCAATGTGATCAACAATGTATTGGTTTTCGCACTGCTGAGGCGGCTGCAATCTAAATCGTGATCGAGCAATCTCTGAGGTCGGATAGAGCTTAGCTCGCGCCAGCCGTTCTGGTTCAGCCGGTTTCACGTCATCAGGATGTTTAACGCCGGAATCCAAGAGAATCAGCCCCTTAAATCGATCCGGGTTCTGAGCCACCGCCTTGATCGACATAACCCCGCCGAAGCTATGGGACACAAGGACCGTCTCTGGGCCCATATTGCAGTGATCCGCAACCGCCAGAATCTCCTTGGCATAAATCTCTGCGGAATACTCATCACGATGATCACTGTCACCCATACCAGAGAGATCCAGCGCTACGGTGTAATAGTCATCCTTGTAACTTGGTGCGATGAAATCCCACCAATGCGCATGTGCATTATGACCATGCACAAACAAGAGAGGCGGATTACCCGCCTCGCTCCAATAGAGATAGTTAATGTCCGAACCTTCGACATCCACGAAGCCTGATTCCGGCTTGGTATCAATGGCCTCCCAAAACCAGTCGGGTGTCGTATAGGTGGAATCCGTCATGCGACGTTAGCGTACTTCTTCAGGTGGTGATCAACGTTGCCGAAGAGCGTTTCGATGGCAGTGATTCGTTTGAAGTAGTGACCGACATTCAACTCGTCCGTCATACCCATGCCACCGTGTAATTGAATGGCGTTTTGGCCGACAAAGCGCCCACCTTTACCAATCTGAACTTTCAGCGCAGAAATTGCTTTCCTAGCCTCAACTTCATCATCTTCGCTCATACGAAGAGCCGCCATATAAAGCAGTGACTTGGCCTGCTCATGCTCCATGAACATGTCGACCATACGATGCTGTAGCACCTGAAACTTACCGATAGGCTGACCAAACTGCTCACGCGTTTTGCAGTATTCAACCGTGGTTTTGTAAAGCACTTCCATGGCACCAACGGCTTCAGCACCTACAGCGAGAATGCCATTGTTAATGCCAAGCTCCAGCAGAGATAGACCGTTGCCAACTTCGCCTAGAACATCATCGGCGCTGACACTGACATTCTCAAAGTTAATCTCTGAAGCCTGCAGGCCATCAATAGTTGGGTAATCACGCTTGGAAATGCCAGATGCGGATGCATCTACCAGGAACAGGGTAATGCCGCTTTCGTCTTTCTGGTCTCCGGATGTTCGCGCGGGTACAACTAAAAGATCCGCAGAAGGTCCGCCGAGCACGACACCTTTAAATCCATTGATGGTGTAGTTGTCGCCGTCTGCTGTCGCAGTGGTGGTGACATCAGCCAGGTTAAATCTCGCTTGAGGCTCAACATAAGCAAGCGAAGCCAACTTGGTGCCCGCCATGATTTCCGCCAGCGCGCCTTCTTTGTGAGCTGCAGTGCCACCCGCCTCGATCACGGAACCCGCCATGATGACCGTAGACACATAAGGCTCAACCACCAAGCCTTTACCGAATTCTTCCATCAGGATCATGGTCTCAACGGCAGTTCCGCCAAAGCCACCGGACTCCTCAGTAAACGGCAACGCCAGCCAGCCCAGTTCCGCAAAGTTCGCCCAGTTGTCGCGACTGAAACCGTCATCGGTTTTCAGCAGCTTCTGTCTCGAATCAAATGTGTAATCATTTTGGATGAAGCGTTGAACGCTATCCTGCAACAGGCTCTGCTCTTCTGAGAAAGAGAAATCCATAATCTACCTCTGGAAATTAACTACCGCGGGAAAGACCCGCGCCACAAAAAGACCTTGGATCATAGGGGGTGTACACAGGGTTTTCAAGAACGGTCCGGTTGACTATGCTGGGTCAAAACCACCACCAATAAACCTTCCTGGAGTCTTGTATGAGTGAACCGGTTATTGCGCAGAAAGCACCCTACGCTGTTGATGTTGAAGAGGGTAAATCCTATTTCTGGTGCTCATGCGGCAAAAGCGCCAAGCAGCCCTTCTGCGATGGATCACACCAGGACACAGAGTTCCTCCCAGCCAAATTCGATGCCACTGAGAGCAAAACCGTGTATTTCTGCGGATGCAAGAAAACCGGCGGCGTGCCGATGTGTGACGGTTCGCACAACGCACTGTAGTAATGAGTGAGATGGAAACTAGGTAAAGCGGAGTCGAATTTCAGCACCACCTAGCTCAGACGTATCAATTTCTATCTCGCCGCTATAGCGGTAGACAATCTCTGACACCACGGCCAGACCAATACCCTGGCCACTTTCCCTGCTGTCGAGCCGCATGCCTCGTTCCAGAACCCGATGCCTGTCATCAACATCGATCCCTGGACCGTTGTCTTCGACGACAATCTCCAGGCCTTCATCACTCTGATTGGCCAACAATCGGACCTTGCCATCGCCATATTTGCAGGCGTTATCCAGCAGATTTCCCAACACTTCCATCAAGTCGCGTTCATCTCCAGGAAAAGACGCGTCAGCAACGCTTGACGATAGGTCGACTTGCTTCTCGGAGTAAACACGAAGCAGCGCAGCCTTTAGCTTCTCCGCAACCGGTGCAACAGGAACACTTTGCTTCACCAGCGTACTTGACCGGCTGACCGCCCGTTCGAGCTGATACGAAACAATTTCATTCATCCGATCGACCTGCTCATCAATCTCTGCCGTTTGCGTCGAAGGCTTCTGCGCTTCCGCTTTCAAAATCGCAAGCGGGGTCTTCAGACTGTGCGCAAGATCCGCGAGGGTTGTTCTATATCTTTCTCTCTGCTCTCTTTCCGCCTCAAGCAAAATATTCAAACTGCGAGTGACGCCACTGATTTCTCTCGGGTACTGACCCTCGAGATAGGCGCGTTCACCCTCCTCGATCGCTTTCAGATCTCTTTCCAATCCGGTAATCGGCAACAACCCCCAATACATGATCGCCGCCTGAGCACCTGCCAGGAGCACGACACCAGCAATGAGCCAACCCCAGAGGCTGTTACGGAAGCGAGCAACCTCGTTCTCGTACGGCTCAATATTCTGAAGCACCACGTAAACAAATCTCGAGTCACCCATTTCGCTCTGCCAGATCACTGGATAGGTCGTATAGAAGAGAGAGCCGTGGTATTTAACCGTCAGCAGCTGGCCGAAAGTCATCACTCCCGGTTCACGCGCGAGAAGCAGCTCTTCAACTTCTGCCTCACTGAATAACAGGTCTATGGCGGACACACTTCGCCAGACTTCACTCCCTGATTCATCAAACAGGACGCCAAACAGTCCCGTACCCAGGGTATTAAAATGTGGTTCCTGGAGTTCCTGCGGCAGAAACAACGCCATGTCCTTGCCACTCATATCTTCCTGGGTGACAGAAATCAGACCGTAGATGTGAAGTTGCAGGCGTTCCGCGACACTTTGCTCGGCACTCTGCCGATAGGCATTGTCCAGAACCAAACCGACGACACCCAGGAATACTGCCAACACCAGCGTGGCAGACAAAAGCATACGGACACGAAGAGAGCCCCCGGAATCGACGCTCTCAGCGGACGTCATTCACCGAGCCCGAATCGGTATCCCTGCCCCCTGACCGTCTCAATCGGTTTCAACTGGTTTTCGGGATCAAGCTTTCTTCGCAGGCGACCGACAAAAACCTCAATCACGTTGCTGTCGCGATCAAAGTCCTGGTGGTAGAGATGTTCTGTCAATTCACTCTTGGAAATGACATGCCCGGGATGAAGCATCAGGTATTCAAGCAGATTAAATTCGAAAGCAGTCAGGTCAATGAGATTGCCATCAACCCTGACGCTTTTCGCACGAGTATCGAGGCTGACCGGTCCAATGGTCATATCGCGGGTTACTGCTCCGGATGCACGTCTAATGAGGGCTTCGATCCGGGCTAGAAGCTCCTGCACGTGGAAAGGTTTCACCAAATAGTCATCCGCACCTGCCGCCAGACCTTCCACCTTATCCTGCCAGTCCGCGCGTGCCGTCAGAATCAGGACTGGATAATCTTTGCCTTCATCACGCAGGCGGCTGATAACTTCCATACCATTCATCTTTGGAAGCCCGAGGTCGATAATCGCGAGGTCATAAAAATCTCGCTCTCCATAAGAGAGTGCTTGTGCACCATCTACCGCTGCATCAACGGCATACCGGTGACGAGTCAATATCTCCAGCAATTGCTCCCTGAGGATGTCTTCGTCTTCTGCGAGGAGTATGCGCTTTGTCATTACTCGAATACCTCTCCTGAGTTGCCATCCACAAACACAGATCGAACAACACCATTGGGTGACAGTGTTCGAACCTTATATACGGGCGGACCCTGTTCATCGAGAAGCGACACGCCGAGGATTCGTGAGCCCGAGTAACGTTCCATCACCAAGCCAGCTGCTTTTTTGTTGGAGATCCCGGGTTTCGGCGCAGGCAGCAGTCGATTTGGTTTCGCCATAGACTTCTGGGCTTTGGAACTCGCAGATCGGTGATGGTCCGCGTAGACCCCAGGTGAAGCGGCAAAGGTCAGAATCAGGATCAGGAAGAATTTCATCATATGCAGTGTATCACCGGCATTCCGGCTTCATAAATCGATTCACAGGGATGAAGTTACGCGGAAGTCACTGAACACCGCCTGAATTCAACGGCTTACGATCTGATCAATCCCATGGCTGGTGTCCAGTATCACGGTAACGTCCGCTCGATCTGGCATCTCTTCCAACATCCAGGTGGTGATCCTTTCATAGCGGGCAATAAACTCGGCAACTTCGTCTCGCGTCATGATCTGATCGCCGGAGTGAGATTCAGCAAGCTCTTGTTCCTGCTGCCAGCGCCACTCCAAAATCGCATCAAAGGAAGGTGCACGCAGATACAGGAGCGCGTCATTTGTAAAAAGCGCCTGATACTCACCAAGTTTCTGATTGACCCATGCACGCCAACTTCCGTCGTTGTCCCGTGTCGCTTCAAGCGTGTTAACCGGCTCCGACAGTCGCTCCAGTGATTCCGGACGAGCACCCCAACACCAGCCTTCAATCAGCAGGATCCTCGCAGGGCCAATCGATTGCGACTCCTCGGAACGATCATCCCTGGATTTATCGAACACCGGTGCCTCAACAGACTCTCCCAATCGAAGCCGCTCAATGACCGACGCCATCAATCGGGCATCGTGTGTGCCAGGCACGCCCCTGGTCGCTAGTAATGGATGAATTTCCTTTGCTAGGTTTCGTCTTTCGATACGTGACAGATAAAAGTCATCCAGGGACAAAACCGCAACCGATTCTGAATGGACGCTCACAAGTTCACTCGACAGCAATCCAGCAAAGGTGGTCTTGCCGGTGCCCTGGGCACCAGCAACACCAATGACTTGAAAACCATCCAGTCCGGCAATCTGCTGCGCCAGGATTTGAGCAAGCTCCAGGTAGTTGCTCGCGTCTAGGTCAGTGAATGTCACGGGCAAACGGTGGCAGCGAGTTCAGGATGACGTTGCCATAACGTCGCGTCACAACACGCCGATCCAGAATCGTGACTTTCCCGGAATCGGTCTCGGTTCGAAGCAACCGTCCCGCCGCCTGAACAACTCGCAGTACAGCCCCCGGCAACATGACTTCATAGAACGCATTGCCACCCCTGGCTTCAATCCACTCAGAACGGGTTGCGTCAACAGGATCGTCCGGCACCGCAAAAGGAATCTTGGCGATCACCACGTGTCGGCAGTAGTCCCCTGGCAGGTCCACACCCTCGGCAAAACTCGCGAGTCCAAAGATGGTACTGGGTTCGCCAGAATCAATCGCTTTTTTGTGTCGGTTAATGATTTCCATCTTGGAAAGATCACCCTGCATCAACACCTGATCTTTAATGGTGCTGTCCATGTCATCGTAGACTCGAAGCATCTGCCGCCAGGACGTGAATAGTACGAGCGTTCCCCTTTCTTCCCGGGCAAGTTCCGGGATCAGTTCAGCAAGTTCAGCGGTGTGGGCATCAGCATCTCCCGGGTCAGACTCCATGGCAGGAATACTCAGGGTTGCCTGTTCCTGGAATCGGAACGGACTGGGCAAACTGGCGAACTGCTGATCCCCATCGATACCTGATTTGATCTGGAAGCTGGAAAAGTCTCTGGCCACTGAAATCGTCGCAGAGGTAAGAACTGCCCCAGCGCAGCGAGACCACAGACGTTCATGGAGTTCATCTGAAACAGAGACAGGATGACTGGCCAACTGCATTTCCATCCCCTCCATCTGGGACATGGCGTTGAATCTGACCCACCTGGCATAAGGCGGCGTCATCTCCGTTGACGCATAGTTCTGCCAGAGTCCCCAGGCAGCACTCAACCTGTCCGACATGGCACCAACAACCGACAGCCAGTGCTCCAGCGGTTCGCGGGCTGCAACTGGTGTTTCTTCGATGGTGCTTTCGATGACCGGTAGCAGCTGATCAACCAGGCTATCGAGACGCTCAAAGCTGTTGGCCAGCGACGCTGCGCAATGAGCAATCTCTTCGCTAAGAATGCCGTTGGGATAGCGATATAACCAACCATCATCAATGGGTTCTGCTTCGGGTTGAAGTGCCTGCAGAATTGCCGCGGCATCATCCAGCCTGTCACTGGCCTGATCTACCATGTCATCCAGGTTGCCGATGATATGCGTGAACCCCGGCACATCGGCAGCGGCCAAATTCAGAGATGTCGACATCTGTTGCAGCCAACCGCGAGTGCCATACAGAGAAAGAACATGGGAAAAGTGATTCCCGGCTTTCTCCGGCAGATGGTGGCCTTCATCAAAGATATAAATCGTGTCTTCAGGGTCTGGCAGCACTGCGCCGCCTCCCATCATCAGATCTGACAAAACCAAATCCTGGTTTGTGACGATGACATCGACACGATGAACGTCTTCACGGGCACGATAGAAATAGCAGTTTTCGTAGTGGGAGCATCGACGTTGGGTGCACTGGGCATGGTCTGTACTCACCCTCCCCCAGGTAGAGCCTTCCAATTCTTCAGGCCAGCTGTCTCTTTCGCCATCCCATTCACCTTTACCAAGAGACGTGACCATCGCATCAAAGATCACATTGTCATCACGGCTTTCACCGGGCCGCGCCTCATCAAAGAATGACAACGTGTGATTCATGCTGTTGCCTTCCTGCAATGCAAGATCGAGGCGAGACAGGCAAACATAACGCCGCCGACCTTTGGCCAGGGTAAAAGAAAACTCTAGCCCAGAGTGTTTGCGGATATCCGGAAGATCCTGATAGACAATCTGTTCCTGGAGCGCGACGGTCGCCGTCGCAATAACGACCTTCTTTTTGAGCTGGCGGGCAATGGGGATTGCCGCCACGGCATAAGCCACCGTTTTACCGGTACCGGTTCCGGCCTCAACCACGCATATGTGCTGGTCAGATGTTTCATCCCCCAGGGTGCGGGCGATCTCAGCAATCATTGTTTTCTGACAATGCCTGGCACGATATCCTTTCTCGTCGAGCAGGCGTGAATAGGCGGTCTGAATCTCTTCTTTCAGCGTATCACCAAGCACTTAGACAAACCCTGGCACTAAAGTAAGAGACATCGACATGAAGCAGATGATATCACCAATTTTGAATTTCCCCGGCAGCGCATTGCTGGTTCTTATGTGGGCATCTGCCGCTTCCGCGCACGAGCTACCCACGCATCACCTCAATGTGCCAAAGGGATTCAGTGTCGAAGTATTCGCCGAATTAACCAACCCAAGGCAGCTGGCGAGAAGTGAGGCTGGAACCATTTACGCAGGCTCCCGCAGGGCCGGAAATCTCTACGCGATTGTCGACAAAGATCAGGATCACGTCGCCGACGAGGTTATCGAAATCGACAACGATCTGAGCCTGCCCTCAGGCATCGCCATTTCCAACGGAGATCTCTACGTTGGCGCCGTCGAGACTATTTACCGCTACGATGACATTGAGAAAACATTCCGAAACTCACCGGAACCAGAAGTCTTCTATGACGAACTTCCCGACAAGCGACACCACGGCTGGAAGTATCTGGGTTTTGGTCCCGATGACAGGCTTTATTTCAACGTGGGCGCACCCTGCAATATCTGTCTCGAAGACAATCCCTGGTTCGCCACCATCATGAGTATGGACCTGGAAGAAAAGCAGCCAGAGGTTTTTGCGAGTGGCGTCAGGAACAGTGTTGGCTTCACCTGGCACCCGGAAACCGACGAGCTCTGGTTCACGGACAATGGCCGCGACCTGATGGGCGACGACATTCCACCCTGCGAGGTTAATCGTGCGCCGGAAGCCGGTATGCACTTCGGCTACCCCCATATTCACGGCAGAGACGTTATCGACCCTGAGTTCGGATTGGAAAACAGCAATTTTGAGCCCCCAGTGACCGAATTGGGGGCGCACACGGCACCACTGGGGCTCATCTTCTACCAGGGCACCATGTTCCCAGAGAAGTACCAAGGAAAGATCCTGGTTGCGGAGCACGGCTCATGGAACCGCACACCTGAAGCCGGCCATGTGGGTTATCGGCTGACCCTGGTGGATCCGGAAACCGGCGCGGCTGAAACTTTTATTGACGGCTGGTTACAGAATAATGAAGCCTGGGGTCGTCCGGTGGATCTGCTGCCTCTACCCGACGGCAGCCTGCTGGTTTCGGATGATCACGGCGGCGTTATCTACCGCATCTCATATGAGTCATAACAGACCACCTCGTCTAGTGATGCCGTCCGTCCCTTGACGTAGGCAGCGTTCAAGTTCAACATGCGGAGAGCAACTCAAATTGGAAACTGACATGACCACTGAAAGACGACAGGACGGCGACCGTCGTGGTTCAGATCGACGACAGCAGGAAGATCGCAGGATCGAACTGCAAGCAGTAGATACAGACCGACGGGCAACTCCACGAAGAAACGGACCGCGACGCGAAGGACCACGACGCACTGCTGCATAGTTCTCCGATAAGGCCTTGAGCCTTCAGCGTTACTTGGTAAAACCGTGTAGGATCTATCGCTGGTAATTGGGTAGAGCCGCCAAGTAGACGTCCATGAAAAAACTTATTGGTGCAGATGCGGTAGTACGCGCCCTCAAAAAGATGGGCGTGTCGCACGTCTTCGGCATTGTGAGCATTCACAATATGCCAATCTTCGACGCCATCACGCGAGATGGCACTATCCAGATAATCGATTGCCGCCATGAAATGGGCGCGACTCATGCTGCTGATGGTTACGCACGCGCCACCGGAAAGATCGGTGTGGCCATCGCCAGTACCGGACCCGGTACAACCAATACAGTCACCGGCCTCTATGAGGCTCAATACGCATCTTCTCCCGTTCTCCTGATCACCGGTCAGGCAGAAACCGGTTTCTACGGCAAAGCCCAGGGCTATGTTCACGAAGCGGAGGAACAGCTGCCCATGCTGAAGACCGTCACTCGAAGAGCAGAAAGTATCCGAATCGCTGGGAAAATCGAATCCACCATTCTCTCCGTCGCCAGTGACATCACCTCCGGAAGACCGTCGTCAGGTGCCGTCGAGATACCCATCGATCTTCAATACGCAGAAGTACAAGCTTGTGATGAAGTTCTGGCACCGGAGAACCCAGCGCTAAGTGGTGATCTGGATGCTGCGGCGGCACTGATCTCAGAAAGCAGCAAACGCATCATTATTGCCGGAGGCGGCGTCAATTACGGCGATGCATCGGCGGCTGTGACCGCACTCGCAGAAAAACTTCAGGCACCCGTCTTCACGACACCCAACGGCCGAGGCTCCCTGAATGAGAATCATGAGCTCTCGATAGGGAATTTGTATCCCAGCAAGAAGCTTCACAGCGATATGGCTGATGCTGATCTCACCATTGCCATCGGAACACGTTTCCAAGCTGGCGTCGGAGGCGCAAACGCAGCGCTCACGCCTCCAGGGAAACTGATTCACATCGATATCGATGCGTCTGTCATAGGTCGTGTCCACCAAACAGACGTCGCTATTGTCGGGGACGCAGCAGAAGCGGTCGCTCATCTTGATGCTGCCATTAATCCAGAACCTGCTGATGAAGAATTCGTGGGACGGGTTCTGGAAAGCAATCGAGGGCTACGTGAGAGCCTGACCAAAAGGCTTGGACCAGATTACGAAGGCATCATGAACACGATTCGCGAGGCATCACCCGACGACGCGCTGATCGTTCGCGACACCACGGTGCCTGCCTACAATTTTGCAAACCAGCTGTTGCCAATCCTGCAACCACGAACATTTATCGGTCCGGCCTCTGCCGCCATTGGTCCCGGTCTGCCGTTGGCTGTTGGCGCTGCCGCCGGCTCCAACAAAAAAACTATCGTGATTCATGGAGATGGCGGTTTCATGTTGCACGCCACAGAACTTGCCACCGCGGCGCAGTATCAACTGCCGATGATTATCTGTGTATTTAACGATGGCGGCTATGGTGTGCTTAGAGGACTGCAATCGCGGGAATTCGAGGGCCGCTACAGCGACACTGATCTTGGCATAACGGACTTCGCACTCATGGCAGAGAGCATGGGTGTTCGAGGAGTGACCATTGAATCACTCCGCGAATTTCAGAATGCATTTGAGAAGGCGATCCAGGCGGAAGGGCCGACACTGATTCACATCGATATGCGCAAGCTCGAACCCATGAAAGGCAGCATCCTGCCTAAAAGCTAAATCTACCCGGAGGTCGGGTTCGCCATCACGCTAGCTCGCTCACCAATGCGATTACGCCAAGCCTTGAGATGCTCGAGACTCGCATCCGGTTCCAGGTTCACCATGGCACCAGCAAAATCGATCATGCAGATTGCTGAAATGTCAGCCACCGTAAAGCGATCACCGGCAATGTAATCACGAGACGCAAGTTCCCGATCCAAACGCTCGTAGTAGCTCCTCGCATTACGATCGCCACGTTCTCTCATCGCTTCAATCGGCTTGATAATGCCCATGGACGCCACCACAGGTCCGTTCACCCAGGCTGCGCCGATCGCGGTATGCAGCTCCATTTCAATGTGACGGTGATGCATTTCGATCAGGGCTGTTTCCAGCGCTGTTTCACCGAACAGATTCGGTTCAGGATGCAACGCTTCCAGGTAACGGCTGATGGCAACGCTTTCGGCAACACAGGTTCCGTCTTCGAGTTCGAGCACCGGGATCTTGCCGCTCGGGTTTTTGGCAAGAAATTCAGGCTTCTTTATTTCACCGCCCATCAGATCAACGTTGACGATATCGAGCGCAATGTTTTTTTCCGCCGCGAAGATCAGTACGCGTCTTGGGTTCGGCGCACCGGGGAAGCTGTAAAGTTTCATATCAAATTCCTAGGAGAAAAGGCGTCTAAAGAAGCCACGGTTAAACTTGGCTTCACATCGGTCCAACTGGGCGCGATAAGTACCGGAACGCTTCGACACCCTGGTGGCTACATCTTTAAGCCACTGCTTGTTTTTAAAAGAGCGCCGGGCAAAGCCGCCCTGACCTTCATGATAAGCAAGGTAAAGATGGTATGCGTCAGACTTGGCGATATTATTCCTGCGCTGACTCTGGTCGTTGTACCAGCCAATAAAATCAATGGCGTCATCAAAGTCATTCCGGTCTGCGCCACCTCTGCCGGTTGATCGCTTGTAGGCATCCCAGGTTTCATTGGTTGCCTGGGCATAACCGTACGCACTGGCTGGTCTCGGACCAGGGATAAAACCCAGGTATTTTTTCCGCGGCGGTTTGGCTCGAGCTTTGAACGATGATTCCTGGTACATCATCGCCATCATGACGGAGATGTCAGTGCCCCAACGCCGAGAAGACTTCCGTGCGTCTTTATACCAGCCACGCTTCTCATCAAAGATTTCACAGATATCTTCCGCGTTGCTTGGCGGTTTGCTGGCGCACCCGGCAAGAAGCAGTATCGCGATCAACGCCTGCAAAAGACGCATATCAGGCACCGTGCTGCTCAAGCAGTTCAATCAACTGCTGTTCATCAAGCACAGGCACGCCCAGGGATTGCGCCTTGGTGAGTTTAGAACCTGCTGCATCTCCGGCAACCACGTAACTGGTTTTCGCGGACACGGATCCTGAAACCTTTGCACCCAGAGACTGCAGCCGAGCCTTGGCTTCGTTTCTTGTCAGCGAGGTCAGCGTCCCCGTCAATACATAGGTCTCACCAGCAAGAGCTTCCGGGTTTCCAGCTTCGGCTTCTTCTTCCCAACCCACGCCGTTGGCCAGCAGCTGATCAATAACTTGGTTGTTCACGTCCTGCTGGAAGAAATGAGCGATCTTTTTCGCAACGATGGGTCCGATATCCGGCACTTCCTGCAGCGACTCCTCATCTGCGACACGAAGTGGCTCAAGACCTTTGAAAAACTGCGCTAGATTGCGAGCCGTGGACTCACCAACCTCCTGGATACCCAGGGAATAAATGAATCGCGGCAAGGTTGTTGTTTTACTTTTCTCCAGCGCCTCAAGCAGGTTGTTGGCTGATTTAGGCGCCATACGCTCCAATTGCACCAGCTGCCATTCTGTTAACTCAAACAGGTCTGCGGGACTTTCAATCAATTCTTCGTCAACCAATTGGTTAACGAGCTTGTCCCCGAGCCCTTCAATATCCAGAGCCAGACGGGAAGCAAAGTGACGAATGCTCTCTTTTCGCTGGGCAGAGCACTGGAGGCCACCGGTGCATCGAGCTATCACCTCTCCTTCAGGCTTCAACACTTCAGAACCACAGGCAGGACATGCTTCTGGCAACTCAATCGCCCGAGTTTTCTTCGGGCGCTTCTCCTGAACGACGCTGACTACCTTTGGAATCACATCTCCAGCCCGTTGAATGACAACGGTATCGCCGATCACCAAGCCAAGCCTGTCGACCTCGTCCATATTGTGAAGCGTGGCATTGCTGATGGTCACACCACCCACAGGAACTGGCTTTAATCGTGCAACCGGAGTGATAGCGCCTGTTCGTCCAACCTGGAATTCAACATCCTCGAGAACCGTCACGCCCTCTTCCGCGGGAAATTTGTGAGCAATCGCCCAGCGCGGTGTCCTTGTTAACATGCCGAGAGTGCCCTGCTCTTCGATGCTGTCGACCTTAAACACGACACCGTCAATTTCGTAATCAAGTGAAGGTCGTTGTTCGAGCATACGGTCGTAGTACTCAAGACAGGCTTCAACACCATCAACCGCTTCAGCCAGCGGGTTGATCCTGATACCCCAGGTCTTCAGCTTCTGCAGAATGTCCGAATGCGCAGTCGGTAACTCACCACCCTCAACCACGCCAACGCTGTAAGCAAACATGGTTAACGGTCGTTGCGCGGTTAAGCGAGAGTCCAGCTGTCTCAAGGTTCCGGCCGCAGCATTACGAGGGTTTGCAAATACCTTCTGCCCACTTCTCTGGGCATCCGCGTTCATCTTCTCGAAGCCAGACAGGGAGAAATATACTTCCCCACGTACTTCCAGGCGGGCTGGATAGTCTTTGCCTTTGAGTTTCAGGGGAATGGCTTCAATGGTTCGTACGTTCTGAGTGATGTCCTCGCCGGTTGTGCCGTCGCCGCGTGTAGCGCCGCGAACCAGTTTGCCATCTTCATACATCAGGGAAACGGCCACGCCGTCGATCTTAGGTTCACAGGTATAACGAACCCCTTCCTTTTCAGAACGTTCCAGGCGGGTTCTCACGCGCCGGTCAAAATCGAGCATGTCTTCATCACCGAACGCATTGTCCAGGGACAACATCGGCATCTCATGTTCAACCTGGCTGAAAGACTCCAGTGGCGCAGATCCGACGCGCTGTGTTGGCGAATCATCAGTGACCAGCTCGGGATGTTCCGTTTCAAGCGCCTTTAACGCGTGAAACAGCCGATCAAATTCAACGTCACTGATCTCAGGTTGATCCAGGGTGTGATAGAGATAGTTGTGGTGATTCAGCTGTTCGCGGAGTCGCGCTACCTCATCAACGATTTTCTTTGATGCTGGCATAGCGTCTTATCCGAGATCAGGCAGAGTGCTTGAATTGAAATTCCTGAACGGACTGACGACAGTGCTCAATCGTCTGCGGTGTCATCACGCTGCGTGTCTCGTCCCGCAACTCACCGCCAAGTTCAATCGCTATAGAGTCCGCAACTGCCAGCATGTTGTCCAGAACGGAAGTAGGATCTGGTAGCTCGTGAACTCGCATGAACAGGGTGACACCTGGTGTGGAAAACTGATCCATGGTCGCCATATCAAAAGTGCCTGGTTCCACAGCACTGGCAAGACTGAATTGAGGATCACCCTTGTCATCCAGCTTATGGAAGATGTCCATTTCGCCAAAGGTCATGTCCGCTCCGAGCAGGAGTTCAAGCAATGACTGACCCGCGAAGTGATCAGCCAGCGCTATCACATGCACCACCACAAACTTCTCAGGTTTGGGCTCGGATGATGATTCGGGTGATGGCTCTGGCGGCTGTTCAGGTTCGGTGTCCGACTCTTCTGCCCTGGCAGGGGGCGCTTTACGTGCGGGTGGCGCTTTCGGAGCTTCTTGCTGCGGTTCAGGCTCGTCCAATGCCGAGATGGTAGGCGTCTCAACGATCGGCTCATCGATCGCAGAAACAGAGGGAACGTCCACAGGTTCCATGAGGACAGGCACCTCTTCCTGTACCTGTTCTGGCTCATGTTCTTCCCCGAGGTCTTCCCCTTCTGCGGCAATCACGCGGGCACCGCCGTTGGGTAACTCGGCCCTCAGCAGGTTCAGATCATCCAGATCCGTTTCCTCACCAGGTTTACTGAGAAAGTCCTTGTCCAGCTTCATCCTGATTTCATTCTGGCCTGCACGCATTCTGATATATCCGTGCAGAAGGACGCCGACGATGAATACCGGTCCCAGTATCAGCAGCCATTGTCGCAAATCAAAATCCACAGCTTTTCTCCCAGCTATCGATCCCAGCTTTCGCCATTCATTTTCACCACAGTATTACACCGCGGCCATTGCTACTGCTTCATCTACATCTACTGCTACCAACCTGGATACACCAGGCTCGTGCATGGTCACACCCATGAGCTGCTCACCCATCTCCATCGCAATCTTGTTGTGCGTAATGAAGATGAACTGCACCGTGCGTGACATTTCTTTCACCATGTCCGTATAGCGAACCACGTTCGCATCATCAAGTGGTGCGTCAACCTCATCCAGCAAACAGAATGGTGCTGGATTCAAATTGAATATTGAAAACACCAGGGCAATCGCCGTCAGTGCTTTCTCACCACCTGACAACAGGTGAATACTTGCGTTTCGCTTACCCGGTGGGCGCGCCATGATGCCAACACCAGTATCCAGCAGGTCTTCACCGGTCATCTCCAGGTAAGCATGGCCACCACCAAAGAGTTTCGGGAACAGCTGCTGTAGTTTGCTGTTGACCTTGTCGAAGGTTTCCTTGAACTTCGTTCGCGTTTCGATATCAATCTTACGAATCGCGTTTTCCAGCGTCGCCAGCGCTTTCTCCAGGTCTTCATTCTGAGCATCCAGGTACTGTTTGCGCTCTGACTGCACCTTGAATTCATCAATAGCAGCCAGGTTGATCGCACCGAGGCGTTGGATGCGATTACCCATTCGTGTCAGGTTCTGTTCCCACTCATCTTCATTGGCATCTTCGGGCAGGTTCGCAAGTACTTCATCCAGTACCTGATTATCTTCCTGAAGCTGCTCATTGATGGTTGATCGCCTGACTTCGAGCGTCTGTCGATCCAGGCGGACTTTCTCAAGGCTGCCGCGAACCGTTTCGATCTGTTCTTCGACGC
Organism: Pseudomonadales bacterium; assembly: GCA_965267195.1. Classification (GTDB taxonomy): domain Bacteria; phylum Pseudomonadota; class Gammaproteobacteria; order Pseudomonadales; family Azotimanducaceae; genus UBA9659. The sequence goes on along the minus strand of OZ253942.1, from coordinate 3,936,802 downwards.
CTGAACGGGACTGTTCCATTTGGCGAATTTCATGTTCGGTGCCTTCTGACTTCTGTCTGACACCGGCCAACTCGTTCTCCACCTCAAGTCGCTGCTCGAGCTGCTGTTCCAGTTCCGTTTTGAGCTGCCCCTGCGGTTCCTGGCTGGCGCGAATGTTTTCTTCGAGACTGCCCCGGCGATTCGTCAGAATCTGTTCCTGCTCGCCCAATCGATCCATCGCCTGCTGTGTCGAAGCGATCTGCGAGTTCAGTGATTGCACCCGCAGCGCCAGTTGATGCGCGGCAGCGCTATCGCTGCGTGCTTTGTCTCGCGCTTCGTTCAGCTGGGCGGTGATCGATTCTCTGCGCTTGACCAGCTCATCACGTCGCAGTGTGTCTTCTTCCATGGCGTCGATCGCAGACTGCAGCTGGTTACGCGCTTCTCGCAGGGATGACTGGTCCTCTTCAAGCTGTGCCAGAGTTTCTTCAATTTCTTTGTTGGCACGCGCCAGATCGTTGCGGATCTGTTCTGCCTGAACTCTTTTCGCACCCAACTGAGCACGGGTTTCACCGAAGGCTCGCTGTTGTTCTGAAAGGCGTTTCTGCTGCTGGTCACGTTCTGATTCAGCCTGCTGCAGCACCGCCATGCCTGAGTCCAGTTCTGCGGTGAGTCGTTCCACATCTGCTTCTGCTTCAGACATTCCACGGCCAAGCTCGTCGAGTTCCTGCTGACGTTTGATGACACCGGCCTGGGCATCTTTATCGCGAGTAACCCGCAGCCAGCTGGCACCCATCCAGATGCCATCAGGTGTCACAACCGATTGACCAGGCTGCAGTTGCCCGCGAATGTTCATCGCAGCAGCCAGATCCGGTGCGGTCAGAATGCCGTGCAAAAGTGACTGGGCGGAATCATCGCCACTCACTTTCGACGCCAGAGATTCGCTGGATACAGACGCTGAACCGCCACCAGATGTTGGCGTGACAAAGTTCAGGTGCCCTTCCTGGAAATCTCCAAGCAGCGATGTCAGTGGATCCATGCCGTCGACACAGACAGCCTGCAGATAATCACCTAGCACAGTTTCGACTGCGACGTCCCAGCCATCCTGGACCCGAATTCTTTCAGCGAGACGCGGCTGGCTACCCATGCCGTGTTTTTCAAGCCAGCTGACTTCTGCATCATCCTGCTGACCCAAAGCTGCCTGCTGAAGTGCTTCGAGTGAGGCGTGTCTTCCTGCCAGTGACTGCAACGTGCTTTTTCTTTCATCCAGGGACTGGGTGAGGGCCTGGTTTGCTTCGCGCTGATTCTCGATGGTGGTGGTCAGTGCACCCAGTTCAGTCGAAATCCGTTCCAGCTGCTCTTCCTGGGTTGCGAGCATCTGCTCAAGCGGTCCCAGTTCGCCTTCAACGGTCTCGCCGGACAGGCGTTCCACGTCTGCTCGCAGTACCGCAACTCGAGTATTGCCACGATCGATGGCCTGCTCGAGACCTTCAATACGGGATTGCTGCACTTCACCGCGCTGTCTTGTGGCTGCTGCGTCTTCGTTAAAGCCGTCCCATTCTTCCTGCCAGCGCTGCATGTTCTGTTCAGCGGACAATAGGCGCTCTGCTGATGCTTTCTCAAGAGACTGAACTTCATCCTGCTGAGGAGCCGTGCCTTCCAGCTCCTGCCGGAAGCCTGTCAGCTGGCGCTCATCTGCCTCTAAGTCGGACTTAACTTTCTGGTAGTTCTCGATCACCTGCTCCAGGTCCGTGCTGAGCTGCCTGGTGCGCTCGTTCTGGAACTGAATGCTGTCTTCAATGCGAGCGATCTCTGTACCGTGATCGTAGTAGCGCTTTTGCACTTCATTCAGCTGGTCTGAAAGTTCGACCAGTGCCGCACGTTTCGCCTCAACCTCGGCATCGATACGTCTCTGATCCGCAACCCGGGCATCCTGTTCGATGGTGAGTCGATTCACTTCATCGTCTTTGGATTTGATCTCGGAAGATAGTGACTTCCAACGAAGTCCATGCAGACCCGCTTTGAGTTCACGTTCTTCTTTTTTCAGTTCGGTGTAACGTTCTGCTGCTTTCGCTTGGCGCTCCAGGTGCGCAAGCTGTCTTTCAAGCTCTTCACGGAGGTCATTCAGTCGATCCAGGTTATCCTTGGTATGGCTGATTCGACGCTCAGTCTCCTTGCGGCGTTCCTTGTACTTGGAAATTCCAGCAGCTTCCTCGAGATAGTTACGAAGCTCTTCAGGCTTCGCCTCAATCAAGTCACTGATCATGCCCTGCTCAATAATGGAATAGCTGCGGGGACCAAGACCCGTGCCCAGGAACAGATCGGTGATGTCCTTTCGTCGACACTTCTGGTTATTCAGAAAATAGTTGGACTGGCCGTCCCGAGTGACCTGCCGTTTGACAGAAATCTCGTTGTAAGCCGCGTATTCCCCAGTTAGTCGGCCTTCCGTATTGTCGAACAGCAGTTCGATACTTGCCTGACCCACCGGTTTTCTGGTGTTGGAACCGTTAAAGATGACATCTGTCATCGACTCGCCCCGCAACGTCTTTGCGGAAGATTCACCCATCACCCAACGAACCGCATCAATGATGTTGGATTTACCGCAACCGTTCGGGCCGACAACGGCGCAAAGATTTGAGGGGAATGGGACTGTTGTAGGATCTACAAAGGATTTGAAACCGGCGAGCTTAATTGCCTGCAATCGCATATGATGAATTTACTCCACTACACCCGTGTGCGCAGCCCAGCGTACACCGGTGGAAAAGGTCTATTTTAGTCAAAAACCGAACTCGACTGTAGTGATTCCTGAACTCTTTATCGCCATTTCTTTACTTGCTGCCATCCTGGCCACAATTTTTTGGTTCGCGCCAAGACCAAGACTCAATTCGGTCGCACCAAAGTCCCAGGTTCCTGAAAATTTACCACTGGAATCACTGAGCGAGTGGCTGCATGAGCATGAGCAATCCCATGGGTCAGTGATCGAAGGTGCAGAAGCGACCATCGACTGGGCATCAAAACCTGAGGTGGCCGAGCTTTGTGTGCTCTATGTCCACGGATTCTCAGCCACTCGGCAGGAAATCGCGCCTATCCCCGAAAAAGTCGCTGCTCACTTCGGCGCGAATATCGTTCATACCCGTCTTGCCGGACACGGCCTGTCCGAGAATCCGATGGCAGCCAGTGCCGAGGACTGGCTGCAGTCCATGGTTGATGCCTGGGAGATCGCCTCCCGCATCGGCAAAAGGGTCGTCATTATCGCGGTATCCACCGGTGCACCGCTCAGCATCTGGCTGAACGAGCAGGTCGTCGAAAAAGACCGGGTGCACAGCTTCATATTCCTTTCACCGAACTTTCGTATCCGGAATCCGTTCGGTTTCCTGCTGACCTGGCCCTGGGCTGAATCCTGGGTGCCACTGGTGATCGGAAAAGAGCACAGCTGGGAGCCTGAAAACGACATGGCGGCCCGTTACTGGACCAATCGCTACGAGACCCAGGCTGTCATAGAGATGCAGAAGGTGGTGGATTGGACTTCCAAGCTGAAACCACAGAACGAGCAGGCCCCCATGGCCACGCTGTATATGGAGGATGACCCCACCATCAATCATGCCGCCGCTGTGGCATTCCACGGCCGCTGGCCGGCCGCTGGCAATCAACTGCATAGAGTCACTCTGGATGAGCAGAATCCCCAGCATGTATTCGCCGGGGACATCACCGCGCCACACAGAACTGACTGGTGCGTCGACGTTTGCACCCGTTTTATCGAAGGCATACGCTAACCACTTTCCTGACAGGAGCCCTTCATGATTCCGACACTTCCCTTCGGTCGAACTGGCCACGATAGTTCACGCATCATCTTTGGCGCTGCGGCGCTGGGAGGTATGAGACAGGAACGCGCTGACAGCACGATCCAGATCGTTCGTGATGCCGGCATCAATCATTTCGATACCGCAGCGAGCTATGGTGATTCAGAACTCAGACTCGCAGATTTCCTGCAGGACCACAGGAACGACATCTTTCTCGCCAGCAAAACCGGTGACAGGAATGGCTCTGACGCCAGAGCCAGCATCGAACGATCGCTCGAGAGAATGCAGACCGACCAAATTGACCTAATCCAGTTCCACAATCTGGCACAGGACGCCGACTGGGAAACGGTCATGTCAGAAGGCGGTGCCCTCGAAGCGGCTATCAAGGCACAGGAAGAAGGGCTGGTGAAGCACATCGGCGTGACCGGCCACGGCACGCGTATCGCAGAAATGCACCTGAAGAGCCTGGCTCGTTTTGACTTTGCTTCCGTGCTTTTGCCCTACAACTACATGCAGATGCAGGAAGAGCGGTATCGCAATGAATTCGAGGAACTGTATGCGCTCTGTCAGGAGAAAGGTGTAGCCATGCAGACCATTAAATCCATCGCGAAACGACGCTGGCGAGAAGATGATGAATCCCCCAGGTTCAGCTGGTACGAACCGCATCGCGATGACGACATCATCGAAAGAGCAGTTCACTTTGTGCTGAAGCGAGATGGTCTTTTCCTGAATACCACCAGTGACGCCAGGCTGCTGCCGAAGATTTTTGCAGCCGTTGAGTCCTTTAATCAGGGTGTCTCAGATAACCTTGACGCCGAGGTAGCAGGTGATAACAGCGGCGATGCAGAACCTCTGTTTATCCGCGGGAAAACAGACGACGTTAGAGTCTAACTTGAGATAACAGAGTTCAGGAGAAGCTATTCAGTATGCGAATAGCGGCTGAAGCAGCGCCATATCCGTTGTCGATGTTGGTCACCGTCACGCCCGGTGCACAGCTAACCAGCAGCGACCTCAAAGCGGTTTCCCCGCCTTTCACCATGCCGTAGCCCACAGACGTTGGCACAGCAATCAGCGCGGCAGGTACGAGCCCACCGAGTACCGTCGGCAACGCCGCGTCCATACCGGCAACACAGATAATGATTTTGCAGGTACGCAGCTCTTCCAGCCGCTCAGTAATTCGCCAGAGACCAGCCACACCAACATCATGAACTTCCAAAGCTTCGTGGCCATAAAACTGGAGAGTTCTCACCGCTTCCCGCGCAACGGGTAGGTCAGTGCTGCCACCGGTAACCACAGCCAGAGGCACACTGGCCTTATGTTCACGCGGTAAATGATAGGCCGTCCTCGAAACCTCATCGTACTCGAGGATTCCCGGAAATTTCTGCTCCAGCACAGTGAACTGGTTGTTCGACAGGCGGGTAAATAACATGGGCCGCTTGGCATCCATGATCGTCCGACAGATGGTTTCCAACTGATCGTCACTTTTACCCTGGCAGAAAACCGCTTCCGCTAAACCGGTTCGGCTCTCCCGGTCAAAATCCAGGTTTACATCTTTAATGTCACTCACGCCGGCGACTCCGTGACTTCCAGTGTCTCAATCAGAAAAGCACTGCCTTTCTCGTAAGGTTCGAACACAACCGAGGCGACCTGATCCGAAAATCCCGCTGCGGTGAACTGGTCAACGACAGTACCCGAAAACTTATCTGCCAGCATTTCAAAGTCGATGGCGCTGATCGTTTCGACCTGGATAGCCACCTCATGCTCACGGATGCGACAGCGAATACCTTTGAGTGCAAGTTCCAGGGACAGGTCCTGCCACAGCAATTCTTCAACTTCGTTGATGACGGGCAACATCTTTTCGTCAATGGGAATACCTGTCGTGACTCTGCTGGATAGACATGGTGCTGCAGGCAGGTCTTTAAGATCATCAAGACCGAGCTCGTTGGCGACTTCACGTAACATCGCTTTACTCACACCAACTTCGACATAGGGATGGCATACCTGATGTTCATCCGCGGCGATCAGACCAGGCCGATAGTCACCGAGGTCATCCGTGTTCGTGCCGGATGCAACCGCAAGATCCGTGTTCTCAACGACCGTGTCATACAGATTCGTTTTACAGAAGTAACAACGGTTTGCCGGATTGGCCAGGTACTCCGGGTCATGCATCTCGCCCGCATTGATCACGTTAAGCGACCAACCTTCTTTTTCTGCATGCGCTTTCACCCGGTCTGTTGCCTGACCGGGCACAGCTGGTGATATGGCATGGAAGATCTGGGTATCAGGATTAACCCTGTGTGCAATCACAGCCAGTGTCATGCTGTCGACGCCACCACTCACCGCGACAGCCATGGGCGGTCTGCTACGGAAGTAGTCCTGAAGTGCCTGTAACGCGCTCATTAATCTGCCTGTTTAACCTGCCTGCTCAACTTGCTTGATGGCCAGAGCTTCCGCTTCCTGTCGAATCTCGTGTTGCTCTTTCAGAGACAACTGCTCTGCCATCAGGTCATCCATCTCAACCTTGGCAGTATAACCCGAGGGCCGTTTTGCGACCTTCACCCGATACTGACGCTCCCGGACGTAAACGACCACCTCTTCGCGGGGCAAGATCGCGCGCCGAACAGGCTCCCTGCGCACACCCAGCGTTGTTGTCAGGTTGAAACATTGCGTCGTGACTGTATCCGCACACTCAGGTGTGACCAGAAGCGTGAGAGAAGTCGGTTGTCGACCTTTTTTGCCGGAGACGATCTGCTCTGTGACGTCGATAACACCATCAAGCTCTCTCAATCGGCAAACTGCCTCTGCAATTTCTTCTGGTGTCTGGTCATCCAGCTCGAAGGACAGACGCACGATGGTATCTTCCTGCCATGGAAGATCCTGCTCGCTGGCTTCAAACACAGAGACCCGCACGGTATTTGAAATTCCTGGAAATTTCTTCGTGCCAAATCCATAACCGGTACCTTTCAGCACAACGGCATCCGGTCTTCGTGCAGCAGGTTTCAAATACTTGATGATCACAGCACCTGTCGGAGTCACTCGCTCACCTTCAATGCCATCATCTGACAAGGCAAAACCTTCCAGCAGTCTGGCCGTCGCAGGCGCAGGAACGGGCAGTCGTCCATGGGCGGTTTCAACAAAACCGCTACCAGCAGGGATGGTTGAGATGCTCCAGGTTGCGTTAAGCGCAGCAATCAAATGAGAAGCCAAAACAATGTCGGCAATTGAATCCCAGGCGCCAACTTCATGAAAAGCCACTGCTTCAACTTCTTTGCCGTGGATTGCAGCTTCAACCACCGCAATTTCATGGAACATCTCCAGGGCACCAGATTTCGTTGTGGAATCCAGACCCGAGTTTGTCAGGGTTTCCCTGATTTCAGAGTAGTGCCGATGGTGATGCCCTTCGTGTTCCTTTGAAGCGACATAAAATCTTGTGCCCGTGAGGACACCATCGTTAAACGGCTCGGAATCGAGCGCAACCAGATCCGGAAATCCTGCCTGTTCAATGATCTTTTCCAGATCACCGCCGAGTTCTGGAAAAGCATCCAAAATCGCAGAAATAAACATGTCACCGGACAGGCCACCGACCAGGTCCAGGTGTATATGGGTGGTCATGACGCGCCTGGTATCAGCTCAGCATCTCGTGTGTCGGCGCACACAGGTCGGCCAGCGGAATTTCGTGGGTACAGGCGTCACGACAGGGACTGCCATCACAGGACAGACAGGCTGAGCCGTCCACTTCCAGTCGAGCGTACTCCTGACGGGCGATGGAAACATCACCGTAGTCCATCGCGTACATACGCATGCGAAGCAGATCGGGAATTGGCACATTGTAAGGACAGCTGCCTTCACAATCGTTACAGGTGTTACTGCAATAGGTGGCTTCGTTCATCTTCGCGTATTGCTGAAGAAGCTCCATATCGTAGTCAGTAACGGCACCTGATCCTGATGCACCGAGGAACTCATCCACATTGTCGCGATTGCGCATCGTAATAATAAGGTTGTCGACCTCCGGCATGTTGAGGACCCAACGGAACGCGGCCTGGGAATAGGTGTAACCCTGCTTCTCGTAGGGACGCATGTCATTGAGTTTGGCACCACGCAGAACTTTCATCGCGATGATGCCGATATCTTTTTCTTTCGCTTTCGCCATCGGTTCCTGAAGACCTTGCTGGTTGGCAACAAAGTCGAAGGAGCGCGTGAACCGCTCGTAGAATGCCGCATCTTCTCCAAAGTTGGTCGCCAGGAGCAGAACGTCGAACATGTCCTGTTCGACTGCATACTCGACACAGTCGATCAGATAACCACCATGACCTGACATACCGAGATATTTCACTTTGCCCTGCGCTTTCGCTTTCTCTGCGAACTCATGCCACTCCGGGTTCTTCAGTCGATCAACGTCGTTGACCGCATGGTTGAAGAAAACGTCCACATAATCCATCTGTAACCGTGAAAGACACTCTTCAAGTCTGCGCATCATTGAGTCCGCACTGTCACGCGCACCCGCCGCGATTTTTGTGGCGACATAGACGTCGTCTCGTCGACCTTTGAGGGCATTACCCATCACAACTTCGGAAGTCCCATCGCCATAACTCTCTGCGGTATCGAAGTAGTTGATACCCTGGTCCATCGCGTAATGCACAAGACCTTCATCGCCGTGTCTAAGGGGAAAAGAACCAAAAGAAATATCCGCAACTTTCATTTCCGTACGCCCGAGACGCACATATTTCTTAACACCTTGCGCTGCATCTGAACCCAGTGCATTAGCGGCGCCATTAGTGCCGACGGTGATACCCGAGGCAAGGCCAGTGACTGCGCCCAGGCGCAAGAAGGAGCGACGATCTACTTTTCTCATGAGGTTCTCTCTCTTAGAAGTGAGGCAAGGTCCGTTCAGACAAAACACTACTCTTACCAGGATACGCTGACAAGAAGGTACAATCGATTCGACGAGCAGTTGGATCAGAATCGGACAAAGCGACATGAAAATAGGTTTGATCGCCGATACGCATATGCCAGGCACCATAGATGCCCTGTGGCCGCATGCGTCATCGGTGTTCCATGGCGTCGATATGATCCTCCACGCAGGCGATCTGCACACGCTGGATATTGTCGATCACCTGTCAGAGATTGCGCCCACCTATGTGTCGCGAGGTAACGGCGATGTGGGTATCGAGGATGACCGATTACAGGAAACCTGGATGCTGGAAGCCAAGGGTATACAGATAGGGATGATCCATCACTTCCCTTCACCCGCACGCAAATCACCGGAGCATCTGGAGAAGTACCTCAACAAACACTTTCCAGAGCAGCATCCGGATGTACTGGTCTACGGACACACGCATCTGGAAGACGTGCGAAGCGTCAATAACCGCCTGTTCATAAATCCAGGATCACCAACTCTGCCTCGAAATCAGTCTCTCAGACCCGGCACACTGGGCGTGATGGAAATCGAAGCGAATCACATTCACACACGACTTCTGCAATTGACTGACCACGGTGTCGAAGAACACGAGGAGTTCGCCGCTCACATTCACCCAAGGTAACGCCAAGGCCCTGATAGCTATCCATATTTGTTTGTTATTTACCCGATCACGCGTTTTATTGCCTTGCACAAAATTTAGGGCTGTGGCAGTTTCCGTTACTGTTTAAATCGGCCAACCAAGACGCGGCACACACATTGATACTCGATCTGCATACACACTCCATTAAGTCTGATGACGGGCGCGCCAAAGTAGAGAACTACTGCAAATGGGTGCGCTCCAAAGATGTGCCGATCGATGGTTTCGTTCTGACCGAACATCGGCAACATGACTTCGAATCCGATTACTCCGCATTGGCTGAACAACACGATCTCGTCATTCTGAAAGGCAGCGAGGTGGAAACCGAATATGGTCACGTTCTCGTGTTCGGTGTCACCGAGGCACTGACCGAAGCATTCGACTTCAGCCGAATCGACCTGCCCCTGGAGATGGTGCTGGAAACCAGCGAAGCGCACGGTGCAGTCGCCGTACCCTGCCATCCAGGCCGACCAAGAGTTGGCATGTTTGCGCATACTGAAGAACTGGGTATTCCCCAGGGCGTGAAGATCGTCGAGATCTATAACGGCGGGAGCCGGGACAATGAAGACAAAATTGCCATCGACAACGCCGAGGAACTCGGTTACCTGGGTATCGGCGGCAGCGATTCACACATTGTCAGTCACATCGGTCGATGTGCCACGGAATTCAGTCAGAACATCAAGACCATGGATGACCTGGTTGGTGCACTAAAATCCGGCGATTTTAAAGCCGTTACCTTTAAACATTAATTCAGCTGTCTGGAGAATCCATGGACGCGGATATTGAAGAGATTCGTGGCAAGTTCCTGAATCTAGATTTCGACGAAAAGCAATTTCACGTAGATCCTGCCGTCACCAAAGAGTACGCCCGACTTTGTGGTGAGACAGCAGACCGCTTCCTGGATGAATCCCATGAGGATTTCCAGGCGCCTCCGACCTACGTCGCCAGCCTGAGTGGTTCGCGCATGCTGCCCAAGAACTTCCCGCGATTCGGCATCGGCATGGATGCCGGTAAAGGTATCGAGTGTCTGCAGCCAGTTCGACCTGGCACAACGATTACCGGCAAAACTCATCTGCATGACATCTACACAAAAACCGGACGGTCCGGGCGAATGATTTTCGTTGTGACCCGAATCGAGTTCTACGACGAAGCAGGTAACCACCTTGCCAACTCAGATTCGCGAATGGTGATGAGGGAGAAAAGCTAATGCCGATCAGTACTCTCAGTGAAGTTGAATTCGGCGAAGACCTGCCAGCATTTGTTCCGGATACTTCCCTCGAAACCGGCGCGAATTTCGCGAGATTGGTAGGCTGGGATGGAGCTCGATTCACGGATCATGAAGCCGCGAAAAAAGAAGGCCTGGCTGGCGCGATGATCCCGGGCATTCTCAGCCAGGGTTATCTCATTGCCATGATTCACAATTGGGCGCCACCGGCGGAGATCATCACAGTAGATACCGTCTTTCGCGCTCCGGTCATGGCGGATGACTCTCACACCATCACGGGTGTGGTCACCGACATCGACGAAGATGCCGGTACGGTTGAAATCGACCTGACGGTGACTAACGAGAAAGGTGAGACGCGGGTGTTCGGTACCGCGAGCGTTCGATTACCGAACTGACCCTAAACAGGACGGAAGAGAGGTATACACAGCTCTTCATGTTCTTCCCACTCCAACTGAAGTGACTGACCGATCGATACATCGGTCAAAGGATCTTCGACCCCAACCACATTACTGAGAATGCGCGGACCTTCTTCAAGGTCAATCCAGGCAACCGCATAGGGCACCAGGTTTCTAAAAAACGGATGATAGCTCTGGCGAACAACGCTATAGCTATAAACAGTTGCTCGACCGGATGCTGTCTTCCATTCAAGCTCACCCGACGTACATCCAGTGCAATGGGCTCGCGGGTACCAGACGACGGTGCCACATGAGGCACACTGCTGGTACTTGAACTCTTTGTTCTTTGTGCCTTCCCAGAAAGGCTGGGTGTCCATTTCCTTGGTCTTGGGAAGCGGACGTGTTGGTATTTTTTTCTCTTCAGCCATATCAGTCCCCCCCAAGGATAATCGTACCCGCTGTATGCCGGCTGCCAAGCATGCCACCATTACCGTGCGCTACCGCAAGACTGGCGCCGTCTACCTGAGACGTAGACTCACCCCTCAGCTGCCTTGCAGCTTCAATCAACAGAAAGATACCGCGCATGCCCGGATGGTTCGAAGAAAGACCGCCTCCATCGGTGTTGAGTGCGGGTCCATCTGGTCTATCAAAACGCAGTCGACCGCCGGTGACCCAGTCGCCGCCTTCTCCTTTTTTACAGAAACCAAGATCTTCAAGGATCGTCAGAACCGTGATGCTGAATGAGTCATAGATCATCGCGATATCCATTTCCTGCGGCGTTAAACCCGCTTCACCAAACGCAATGGGTGCAGACTGAGCCGCAGCACTGACGGTGATATCCCCGCCATTTTCAGGATATTTTGTGGCCTCGCCCGTGCCCAGAATCCAGACAGGTTTTTTTGCACAGTCTCGGGCAACTTCCGGTGAGGCAATGACAACCGCGCCACCGCCGTCGGAGATCATGCAACACTCGAGAAGATGCAGGGGGTCAGCAATCATGCGCGAATTGACGACATCGTCGATCGTGGTCTCCCGAATATCAAGAAACTCTAGATCTTCCATCGCTTTCACGGCTTCCGGGTTTCTCATGGCATGCATACGAGTTGCAATGGAAATCTCCGCCAACTGTTCACTGGTCGTACCGTACTGATACATGTGTCGGTGAGCCACCATCGCGTAGTTAGATACCAACGTCTGTCCGGCGAAACTATCCATATTGTCCGCCGGGTGCATTGAGGCACCACCGCGCGCACCAACACCGATGGCGAATGCATTGCTATGTGCCGTTGATCCATAAGTCAGGAGTGCAACTTTTGCTTTGCCAGCGGCAATGTCCCGCTTCGCCTGAGCTGCATGATATTCGTAAGAGCTGCCGCCAACACCGGTTGTGTTAATCACCGTGGGATTAAGCCCGAAGTATTCAGAGATATTCAGACCGGCCATGCCGCCGCCTTCACCTGCGTCATAGATCGCATCAACATCTGACCAGGAGAGTCCCGCATCTTCCAGCGCTTTTGCTGCCGAAGAGGCTTTTATTTGGAGCGGACTGACTTCGCCTTCTACATCCCGATCGGGATACTCGTGAATGCCGACGATGGCAGCATCTCGTGACTGACTCATGTTTTGGATTTCCGTCTTGTTCTTAGATATGCGTTCAGGTTTGCGCGAGACTGGTTTCCAGCGCTTCGTTGTCACGCTGGTGTCGCTCAAAATTCATGAAGGGCAATAACACCAAAAAGGCCAGATGGAGTCCAGCCATCACATAAAACATGCCCTGGTATCCCATAAACTCACCGAGGGGCGCGACGGCACCGCTGCCCATGGCGTAGGTGAGATTGGCCGATGCCATATACACCGCAAACTGCGTCGCAGAGACGCGAGTCAGGCAAAGGCGCATAAACAGCGCAATGATCGTTACAGTGACGATCTGACTGCTGATGTAAGCCAGAAGCACCATGCCCTGAACCCACTCTGTGTGCTGCCAGTAAGTCGTAAAGGTCGCAAACACCCCAAACAAGACAAATCGGAAGGCAATGGCCGCGGCCAGCACCCGGAAGGAACCAATTCGATCAATTAAGGGACCAAACACCACGGCGACAACCGACGCGATGATGCCCGCAGTTGCATAGTAGTTAGACCAGTCAGTCTGAGCCCAGCCGAGTTCCTGAACCGTCATCACCGGTCCAATGCTGACCAGCATGCCCGCTGCCATGCGCTGAAATCCCTCCAGGAGAATCAAGAGCAGGCTCATGGGCAGAACAATGGCTCTGAAGAGGGAGACAAGTATGTCTTTCCAGGATTCATTGACCGCGGCCAGAGCCTCCGGCGAAGCTTGCCCCTGGGTCCAGGGCAGGAACCGCTCCCCTTCCCGTTCCCTCAGGAAAATCGGCACCAGCATGATCAGAAAGACAGTAAAGGCCATGATCAACGCAGATACCGTCAATCCATAACTCGCCAGCGCGGCACTACCGGCTGCACCGGCGACACTGGTGCCAACAATCTGACCACCAAACATGTAGGCATTTGCCTGGGCTCGCTCGTCATCCTCGAGCATGTCAATCGCCATGCCATCGACCGCAACGTCCTGGAAGGCGCCAAATCCATTGGCAATGAAACCAAGCGCCGCGAGCAACATGTAGCTGTTATTCGGATCCGGGGAAAGTACTGCGACCACAATAAAGGTCACAACAATGCCGAGTTGCGCCAGGATCACCCAGGGCCGCCGTCGCCCCATCGGGGGAAACGCGAAACGGTCCATCACAGGACCAGCGAGTAACTTAAAGCTCCAGGGGAGAAAGACGATGGCGATGAAACTGCCGACCTGTGCCAGGGAAAGACCCTGGGCGGCAAACCATGCGGGTATCGCAACCTGAAAGAGACCGATCGGCAGACCCTGGCAAAAGTAAAGGAGACAGAGCGCCCCAAAGCGATACCACTTTGATTGCGCTAGAACTGGTACTGCCGAACCCATCGGCACTTTATATCACAAGTTCCATGAAATGGCGTTTGTTCAGGCACTGTGGCAGATTACGTTTCTTTCGATTCTGGAATGAACACGTGAGCGCAGTTATCTGTCTGACCGGTGGTATCGCATCCGGCAAATCGACCGCCGTAAAACATCTCGCAAAAAAAGGTGCCGCGGTCATCGATGCAGACAAACTCGGACATCAAGCTTATACACCCGGCACCGAAGCCTTCGAGGCAGTCATCGCCACTTTCGGAGAGGAACTCAGAAGCGACAGCGGGGAAATAGATCGCAAGGTTCTTGGCGGCAAGGTATTCGGTAAGCCTGATGAATTAAAGAAACTCACAGACATCGTCTGGCCAGAGATCAGACGACTGGCGGAAGCAGAGATCTCGCAAATTCAGGCTGAGGATCCGAACCGGATCATCGTGCTGGAAGCCGCTGTTTTGTTCGAAGCGGGCTGGGACGATATTGGAGATGAAGTCTGGGTCATTACTGTGGATCCGGAGACTGCAATTACAAGAACCATGGAACGGGACGGTGTCGATCGAGAAGCCGTCGAGAAGAGACTCGCCTCTCAGCTCAGTAACGCCGATAGAACCGCTCGCGCTGACAGAGTCATCGAAAACAACGGCACAGAATTAGACTTCGTCACCAGCCTGGATGACGCCTGGTCGGCTTTTGAATCCTCAGGTTCGCGGTGACAGGACCCACATAGCCGCTGCACCGATAACAAAGGTCAGCAGATATACCCCACATACCACCATCAGATCGAGGGAAGGTAACAGCGGCGCCATAAACATCAGCACGTGCAGGCTCAGGAAGATGATGGCGACGTTAAAGAACGCCAGCTCCCTAGAGACGGTTGTCGATAAATCCGGATCAAGGATTCGAAGCAATAAGAGACCGCTGCCAGTCGATCCCGTGCAGCAGCCAAAGAGCGTAATCGCTCTTTCCACTGGCAAGGTGTTGAGCATTCTGCCGAAAAGGAAACACATGAGCCCGGTCACTGTTGCCGCCGCGAGACAAACCGCAAGGATGGGCACGATATACGCTGTGAGTAAAGAAAGCTGAATACTCATCACCGTTGCAACCATCATCAAATCAACAGACGAACCGGTAATCCGTTTTTGTGTCTCGTCATCAATCATGTGACCCCAGCCCATTCGGTTCATCACACCCCGAATCAGCAAGCACACGATCAATCCATGAATGAAAAAGAGGTTGTGAGAGAACAGCACATCCATGGGAAGACCCATCATCGTTACGTCACTCAGGCTCATCTGAATCTGAGTGAGATAAGCGTCCGTCAGGATATAAGCCACACCAAGGATACCCAGGTGATACACAAGGGAATCCACGTTGCCTGAATGGGTTACCTGGCGCCCTGCCGAAGGACGACTTTCCTTATCGTGAACACCCGAAAGAAATTCTTCATTGAGTCTGGCAGACGTATTCTGATTCAGACCACGACGAATGGCGTAACGCGCCGCGGGAACACCAACGAGAAACGACACCACAAATCCAGCGGACGCATAGATCAGGCCAAAACTGATGGCGTTTTCAACGGCGAACTCGTTCTGCCAGATTGAGCCCATGGCCATGGCCTGCCCCGGCCCCTGGGTAAAGCCATGAGTGACCAACAGACCCAGGTAATGGGAAATCGTTCCGCCACTGACCAGATTAAAGACCAGGACAACCGACAGCCCAACCAGTGCCTGCATCACGAGACTCATCGTCCAGCCAATAGAGAGCCACCAGGCCCCACCCTGAACCGACTGGTCAGCTGACGCTTCACTCTTGCCCGTCAGCACCAGCGACATAAAGCTCAATGTGAAAAAGTGGAAAGCAAAAACGACAAAGTCTTCACTGGAAAAGCTAAGGGACAGATCAAAGCTGATCAGCACAAAGCCGATTAACCCACCGATGAGACTTGCTGGAAGTAGCGCTGCCTGCAACCAGGTCAGCCTTGCGCGCAACACAGTGCCGAGCAGGATCATCGCCACCATAAAAGCGAAAGCGATCACGCCATGAAACGTCTCTGACATCCAAACTTTCCCTGGAAAACTTCTAGTGTACCGCTTTGGCCGTCGCCTGTTGTATGCTCCGTTTGCCCACTTACACAGGACTCAATTCATGAGCAGCTATTGCCTCGAAGTCGTACGCACCAATCTCGAAGAATCACGCACCATCGACCTGCCGGATGCCGCAGACGTCGAACTAGGTGAAGGGGAAGCTGTGATCCGCGTTGATCGCTTTGGGCTCACCGCAAACAACATCACCTACGGTGTTGCTGGCGACATCATCGGCTACTGGCAGTTCTTCCCGTCTGAGGGTGAATTTGGCCGTATCCCTGTCTGGGGTATCGGCACGGTCATCCGCTCCGGATCAACTGACCTGAAAGAAGGTGACGAGTACTACGGTTACTACCCCATGGCGAGTTACCTCGTGGTTAAACCAGAGCACATCACTGGTCGCGGATTCACCGACGTCGCGGCGCATCGCACCGCTCTACCTCCTGCGTACAACCAGTATTCACTTATGACTGCTGAAAACGGTTTTGACCGTAACTACGACTCTCACCGAATGGTTTATTTCCCCCTGTTCGCGACTGGATTCATACTGGATGACTGGCTGTTCGACAACGACATGTTCGGCGCCGAGAAAGTGATCGTCTCCAGCGCGTCCAGCAAAACTTCTTTCAGCCTTGGTTTCCTTTTGAATCGGAATCGAGACGTTACCGTTGTCGGTCTCACTTCATCTGGTAACAAAGCTTTTGTTGAGGGCATGGGCATCTACGATGAGGTCGTGACTTACGACGACATTGAGCAGATGGCGGATGCCAAGATCGCCTTTGTTGATATGGCAGGCAACCGAAAAGTCCTAGAGCGACTGCACCATCACTTTGGCGACAATGTTGTCTGCAGCAGTGGCGTCGGTATCACACACTGGGAAACGCGGGATGGCCAGGAACCGGCCGAACTTCCAGGTGCGAAACCCAGCATGTTCTTCGCACCGACTCAGATGCAGAAACGGAATCAGGATTGGGGTCCCGAGAAATATCAGGCGGAGCTGCAAGGCGCCTGGACTGCCTTCCTTGGCGCGGTGGATGACTGGGTCAGCATTAATGAAGGGTCAGGCGCAGACGCGATGGAGACCACTTACAAAACCGTTCTGAACGGCGCAAAGCCTGATCAGGCGTACGTCTGTGTGGTCTAAAAGGCAGGACCAGCTGTTCTGTACAAACCGGATATTTCGACTAGTATGACCCTATGAGCGGTGAAACTTACGCCATCGTTTTTAAGGGTGAGGTCGTAGACGGCTTTGATGCCGCTGCGGTTCGTGCCCAGCTGTCGAAATTGCTAAAGGCCGATGCAAAAAAAACGGCTGCGCTTTTTTCCGGCAAACAAATCGTCCTGAAGAAAACCGCTGACAAGGCCGAAGCCGCAAAGTATGGCAAAGCACTGAAAAAAGTCGGTGCTGACGTCAAGATCAAGGTGATCAAAGCAGAAGCACCTGCACAACCTGCCCCACCGAAGTTTGAAAAAGCAGAGGCGCCGGTTTTCCAGAAAGCTGATCCGCCACAATTTCAGAAAGCAGAGGACGCGCCACCACCCGTATTCCAGGCTGCAGATCCGGAACCTGTCGCTGAAAGCGCAGAACCCAGTGTTCCAGTCCCGGACTTTACGCTCGCACCTAACGAAGGTGATCTGTTCGAGCCCCAGCCTGAACAGGAAGCTGTCGAAGTTGATATCAGTGACCTGGAGCTCGCCGAGAATGATGATACGCCTCTCGCCGAACCTGCCGAAGAAATCATCGTGGAACTGGACCTTTCCGAGTTCAGCGTAAAAGACAATGACGGCACGCCTCTGGTGGAAGCTTCTAACGAAGTAGTTCCCGAGGTTGAAGCACCAGATTTTGGTTTAGATGAACCTGGTGCCGTTCTGGAAACGCTGCAGGAAGAAAAAGAACTGCTGAACCCGAATACCATGGGCATGACGCTCGCCGCCACCGGTTCAGATCTCATCGAAGAAGATGAGAAAGCGCCTGCACCCCCGCCTGTCGCACCCGACACCAGCAAGATTAACCTGGTACCGAACTTCGATATTTAAGTTGTTCTACCTCGGCTCTAACACGACCACCGGTATGCGGCGGTCGCCTGCCGTTGCCTGGTAGTCATTGTAGGGTGGATAAACTTCCGCCAACTGCTTCCATAGATCTTCTCTTTCTTCGCCCTCAGCATCACGTGCGGTGACCGCGACATCCAGCGCACCGACCTTGATGTCACAATTCGGCTCTGCAGAGAGGTTCAGGTACCAGGCTGGGTGAGCTGGTGCTCCGCCCTTTGATGCAATGATGATGTAGTTATCGCCGACTTTTTTGTAGATCAGGGGCAGCGGTTTCGGTTCACCGCTTTTTCTACCTTTGGTGATCAAAAGAAGCGTGGGTAATACCCCAGGACCACCCAACGCAGACGAGTCCCACATATGAGCCGCTTCAGGATCGCTCATGTAAAGTTCGATGTGCTCACGAATCCAGTCGGGGAATCCAGCAGGCAAGTCAGTCATGGTTACACCTTGGGAGTTACTTGAAGAGAGATACGTATCGTACCAAGATGCCCAACTATGTCATCTCAAAAACCATCTCGAATTCTTGTCACCGGGGCATCCGGTTTTATTGGTGGACACTGCGTCCTTGACCTACTGAATCACGGTTATGAGGTTAGAGGCACAACTCGCAGCCAAGATCGAGCCGATCAGGTTAAGCAGATCATGAGCGCACATGGTGCTGACGTCACTCGATTGTCATTCGCGGAGGCTTCGCTAACAGACAAAATCTGTTGGCCCAATGCGATGGCCGATTGTGACGCAATCTTTCATGTGGCATCGCCGGTGCCTACGGTTCAACCCAAGGATCCAGAAGAAGTCATTGGTCCTGCCAGAGCAGGCACCATGAACGTGTTAGAGGCAGCCGCAGAGGCAAACATAAAGCGAGTCATCCTGACTTCATCTGTGGCCTCAATCCTCGGAGGTATCTCTGAAGATCGTACCTATACCGCGGCAGACTGGAGCGATCCTGACGATCCGCATCTCACCCCCTACTCGCTAAGTAAGACGCTGGCGGAGAAAGACGCCTGGCAGTTCTGCTCGGAAAATGGGATCCATCTCACCACCATCCACCCATCCCTGGTGTTAGGTCCCGCGCTTGAGGAAGACTACGGCTCCAGCCTTGAGGCATTAGCCAAACTCCTTAAGTTTGAGGTGCCTTTGCTTCCCAGGTTCGGGTTCGAAATCGTCGATGTCCGAGACGTTGCTGCGCTCCATCGAATCGCCCTGGAGAACGAAGCATCAGTGACCCAACGGCTGATCGCCTCCAACGGTTTTCTATGGTTCCGTGAAATCGCAGCCATTCTAAAGGCGCAGTACCCGGAGCGAAGAATTCCTCAGTACGAGATGCCGAACTGGCTGACCAAGCTAGCCAGTGTTTTCGTACCAGAGATCGGCAGCTTCATTGCAGATCTGGATGTTGTGAAACATTTGGATAATGGTCCAGCTAGGGATCTGGGTTGGGTACCGAGAGAACCGGAGGAGGCTATCAAGACTGGTGCGGAAAGCTTGAGCAACTTTGGAGTCGTTTAGTTCCGAGCTTCCTTCCATGCGATATACCGAGGCAGATCGTCGGGTGTGTCGACATCCCAAATCAGCGGCAACAATCTATAGCTACAACGGAGTTCATTGAGCTTCTTGCAGGTTTCCTCCAGCACACCAGGACCACCCCAGGCTATGTCTGAAAAAATGGCAGGAACACTTCCAGATACCCCGATCAGTCCATAACCGCCGTCAACCGCCGGTCCGAGAACAACCTCGTGCAAGTCCAATGCATCAGATGCTCTCTCAACATAACTTACATCGAGTGAGGGTAAATCAGTGCCGATCAAGACAACTTTAGAGGCTCTAGATAGACCATCAGCGAGAGCAAACGCCATCCTTTCTCCAAGATCCAAACCTTGTTGATGCCGTCTCTCGGCGCTGAATTGATCGAAGAAGGGATGATCGGTATCTGAAGTGATCCAAACTTCAGGAGCGAGCTCGGATTCATCCAGACTCCCTAACAATTGACCCGCCAAATCCGCATGTAGGGAAGCTGCACCCTGCTCGCCCAATTCAGGAATCAGCCTGGTCTTTACCTCACCAGGAATAGGTGCACGGGTGAAAACCTGCACGAGTGTCTTGGAAGTTCGATGTTTCATTTCTGTTAGAATTGCCGCCACGCCCTGGTAGCTCAGTTGGATAGAGCATCCGCCTCCTAAGCGGAGGGTCGCAGGTTCGACTCCTGCTCAGGGCGCCATCTTAACAGGATAAATGCTTTGGAAAATTTCAGTTCACTATTCCAACAACGACGCTTCGTCGAGTGTGAAAATGCGTGCAGGAGTTTACTTCTTGCCAACCCGGGACACATCCAAGCCCGGCATACTCTGATACTCGCCATGCAGTCACAAAACAAGTTCGCCGCTGCGATTGCCGAGTGTGAAAATCTTCTTGGTCAGGTTTCAAAAAAAGAGGACAGAATCACCGTTCTTGAACATCAAGGCGAGCTAGCTTCGAGGATCAAAGACTATGAAACCGCCATCAAGAGCTATTCGCGTTCAGTAGAGCTGGACAAAAAGCGACATCGGACCTGGATCGCATTGGGCGCATGTTACTACGAGCTGAACAACTATCCAGCTTGCACCGAAGCCCTGCTAAAAGGTCTCAAAGACCCTTCACTTGACGACGCGGTTTACTGCGAAGCAATTTATTTCCTAACCGAAAGCAACAAGTCCTATTCTTACAAGGACCTTTCAAAACTCTCACCACGAATAGAGAGACCGATTCCAAACGCACAGTACTATTTCACCATCGGCTCACTCCTAGAACGCGAGGGAAACTTTGAAAAAGCCTTGGCTAGTTACGATGAAGCGAATCGACTTCTGAGATTAAGGAAACCGTATGACCCGGATCAGGAAATTAGAACTGTTAGAAACTATATAAAGAGCTTTGACAAGACCACACTCGCCGACGCGGCCATAAACCACGAAGACGTCAAGCCTACGCCCATCTTTATCGTTGGCATGCCAAGAACTGGTTCATCCCTTATCGAACAAATGTTGGGACGTCATACACAGATATCACCCCAGGGTGAGGCGAAGTGGCTACCGCAGTCGTTTGTTAACCATCTGGGTAACGTATCAAGCGAAACTGAATTTCAACATCGCTGCTTGTCAGAGGATTTGATCCGCGCAGTAAGAAAACAATACTTCGAGGAACTCGGAAAGATTGAAACACCGTTTTTTACCGACAAACTACCAGGAAACTTTTCTTTTCTTTTTCTGATTAGACTCGCGTTTCCTGAAGCTGTTGTCATAAAAACGAACCGGGAGAGGCTCGCTAACATTTGGTCGTGCTACAAGACACCACTCTGGCACGGTCACAGTTATAGTCACTCTCTGACAGAGACGGCCGCCTATTTCGATCTAGTAGAGTCAGCCGCACGGCAATGGCGTGATCTGTTTGAAGAGCGCTTCATAGAAGTTTCCTATGAGCGCTTCGTTTCTGATTCTTCGCGAGGAATCAAAGATCTTCTTTCGCAACTTGGGCTGGAATTCGAAGAAGCTTGTGTTCACAGCAACTCAGCTGCTCGAATCGTCCATACAGCAAGCAAGAACCAAGTAACACAACCGGTTTATCAGGATGCTAATGACTCGTCGCAGGCGTTCGAGCCACTCATTCGACATCGAATCCCAGAACCGGTGCTAGACTAAAAGCCGTGAAACTGAAACGACCAGAGATTCCTGTACCACCTGCCATGCAGCATCTGCCGATGACACCGATCGGCTACCACAAACCCTGGTTCGTAAAAGGTAAAGACCTTCGCGAACCCGATCAGAAGAAATTCAAAGAGTCGATGACTCGAGGTCGGTGCTGGATCTGTGGAGGCGCTAACAAAAAGGATTTTGTGTTCGTCACCGATGTCATATCTGCTGCTCATCAAAGGGCACTTGAGCCACCTTGTCATCTGGACTGTGCACTGTATTCCATAAAGGTGTGTCCGTTTCTGCTGCTACCCAGGGCGAAGAGGCGAGACTCAGGACTGCCTCAATATCTAAAAGATGAAAAACCCGAGGAAATGACACTAGAGAACCCTGGAATCTTTGCGCTTACCCACGTCAAAAAGTTCAAATTTTCACCCATCAGTTCTGACAGCAAAACAAAGTGGGCTAATTGGAAACTAGAGCATGTGACAGCCCAATCGCTATGGTCAGAGGGTCAATTACTCCAGGAAAATCCCCACGGCCCGCTTCCTGCGCAGGTTCTCAAGGCCGCCACTTCTCACTGAACAAGCTGCTCATCTCCTGCTATATTTAGTGATCATCTTCTTGATGGGATGCGCTATCCATGCAACCAAGATGGATCACACTGTTCTGCCTTACGTTGGCAACCCAACTTGTCCACGCAGACCCATACGGTTCCGGCTGGTACGGCGAACTCCAGTTTGGGTTCGGTTACGAAGACAACATCAGCAGATCTTTCTATTCGCCGGACGAAGTGTCGGATGAAATCGCCACGCTATCCATCGGCGGTGGCCATTCCCAGAAAGTCAGAGACAACGCCCAGCTCGTATTCTACGGCTACCTCGCAGTTAACGCGCACAACGAATACGATGACTTAGACAACCTCGCCTTATCGGTAGGTGGCAGTTATACGTTTCAACCAACCCCCGGCTATACAAGCTTTTGGTATCACACTGACGTAAGCGCAACCATTCTTCGATACGACAATAGCGATGCGAGAGAGGGTGTTCTTTTTAACGGCGACTTCAGCATCAACAGAAGATTGGGCACTCGCGCAACCGGTCGACTTGGATACCGCTACACCGATCTGGTATTCATCGGAAAAACCTCGGCCGAGGAAGAAAGAGATGCAGCGTTCGATACTGCGACACACGAGATTTATCTCGGAGTGGACTACCAGCTAAGACAGAACCTGTTCGTCTACGGAGAATATGCCTTCAGACACGGCGGCGCCTGGTCCAACAACTCTTTCGCAGCGGGTATTATCGAGTACGATGCCGAAACCATCGATCCTGTATTCGATGCGTGCGACCCCAACGACTTCAGGTGTCAACCTAGATACGCCGGTCGTACAGATAGCGACATACATCGTCTGAACGCCGGAGTCGCTTTTCCCATCGGACCTGTGAACATCGATGTCTCAGCTGTTTACTACGATGCAGAGGGTGATAACGGCGTAGAGTACAAAGACTGGTTTCTTAATCTGGGGTTGATATGGAACTTCTAGCGAGAGGATTCCAAGCGGCTATATTGGCCTTCATTTTTCTCTTAACCGTTAGTGCGGAAGCAAGCCACCACAGTTGGCGGTTTTCAGAGGCCTACAGCAATGCCGATGGCACATTGCAATTCGTAGAAATGGTTTCCAATGCAGATGGTCACGACAAAATAACCTGTTGTCGCGTCGTTGCAGGGAACAAGATAACCGGCGTCGATACCCCATACAGCTTCCCGCAAAATCTGCCGACGAGTGCAACGAACGGCA
Organism: Pseudomonadales bacterium; assembly: GCA_965267195.1. Classification (GTDB taxonomy): domain Bacteria; phylum Pseudomonadota; class Gammaproteobacteria; order Pseudomonadales; family Azotimanducaceae; genus UBA9659. Next base: position 3,913,293 of record OZ253942.1, on the reverse strand, counting down.
AATCGATGTTGCTGGCCACAGCCGCCTTTGAAGCTACCTATGGCATTACGCCTGATTACATCATTCCCGATAACTTCCTCACGGTGACTTCAGGTGACGTCTTTTACAATGACACATTGAGTTGGGATAACTTACCCTCCGATGGTGTTAACTCACTCCAGAAGATCGGCGGCCAGCTTGTGGAGCAAGCAGCAACACCACAAAACTTCTCTGGCGATGAAATCACGATCGTCGGCAGCTCAGATACCGAACCTCCGGTGCTGGCCAACCTCCCCTCAGAGACATCAGAAATACTCAGCAATACCGCGGTAAGCGCCAACGATATTCGCATCACCTCGGTGCTTGATAGTGTGACCTGCAGTGATAATGAAGACGATAGCCCCAGTATTACATTCGAAACTCCAGATATTTTCCCAGTAGGTGAGGTCACAACAGTCACAGCCTTCTGCTCGGATGATTCATCAAATACTACTCAGTCTGACATTCTGTTCTCAGTGGTTGGTTTTCTGGACACTGATGGCGATGGCATTGGTGATGATGAAGACTCCGACGATGACGGCGATGGCGTACCCGATGTTGACGACGACCTTCCGTTAGATAGCTCAGAGTCCGTTGACACAGACCAGGATGGTATTGGAAACAACTCAGATACCGACGATGACGGTGACGGTGTCTTAGATTCTTTAGATGCTTTCCCTCTGGATGCAGATGAATCTCTAGACACTGATAGCGATGGCACTGGAAACAACGCGGATACAGACGACGACAACGACGGTACACCGGACACCGAGGACGACCTGCCTCTGGATGAATCAGAGACGCTAGATACTGACAATGACGGTATCGGAAACAACGCAGATTCCGACGACGACAATGACGGCATCCCGGACGAAGACGACACAAACCCGCTGACACCAGATTCAGATATCGACACAGACGGTGATGGTCTACAAGACAGCATCGATAACTGCCCCAACTCTTCAAATGCTGACCAGACAGACCTCGACAATGATGGTCAGGGAGATGTTTGCGACGAAGACGATGATGGAGACGGAATCAATGATCTTGATGATGACTTTCCACAGGATGGAAATGAAAGCATTGATTCAGACAATGATGGTGTAGGAAACAATTCGGACACCGATGACGACAATGACGGTATTCCCGATGAGGTAGAAGAAGCAAATGGATTAGATCCACTCTCCGCTGCTGATGCCGAGCAAGACAAAGACGGGGACGGACTCAGTAACCTGTCGGAATTTCAGATGGGAAAAGACATCAGCACAGATGATGTCCCACCCGTCATCACCCTGGATTCCCCGGTTCAATTTAACGCTACAGCACGCCGTACACGCGTCGTACTTGACTCAGTTACGGCCTCCGACGCTAAAGACGGTGAGTTAACACCCACGCCCAACAGCGATGGCGTATTCGAACCGGGAACTCATAACGTTACCTGGACTGCTGCAGATGAAGCAGGAAACGTGGCAACAAGCGAGCAGATCGTAGAAGTTTTGCCCCTTGTCACCCTCCAAGCCGACCAAATTGTCGCGGAAGGTGATCAGGTCAATGTAGCAATCGCGCTTAATGGCAGCGCCCCGTCTTATCCCGTTACGGTGACCTACGAGATCACCGGCAGCGCTTCTGAAAGCGACTTCAGCCAGCTATCAGGCAGCAAGGTAATTTCATCTGGCGTCGCGTCAGACATTACGTTCAATACGACGCCTGACGACGTACCTGAGGGCGACGAGACCATCATGTTGTCCATTACAGAGGTAGTTGGCGCAGCGATCGGTTCTCGATCTGCGACGACAATTACGATTTCAGAGGAGAACCTACCGCCGGTTGTCTGGCTTCAGGTTGTACAGGCTGACGAGCAAAGAATTACGGTTAGTCAGGGTGGTGGGGTTGTCACCGTCACCGCACTAGCATCTGACCCGAATCTCGATGATACGTTGTCTTATGATTGGACGGAGTCAGACGAGACCCTCGAAATTTCTAACGTCGAGGCAGCCTCAGTCACCTTTGATCCTTCCGAAATTTCCCCAGGGACCTACTATCTCATGGTCGGTGTGAGCGATGACGCGCCGAATCCCGCGTCAGTTCAACGAACACAAGCAGTGAACATCGTTGACGAATTCCCGAGTCTTTCAACTTCAGCAGATTCGGATGGCGACGGTGTTGCCGATGCGACTGAAGGCTTCGACGATCCAGATTACGATGGTATTCCAGCGTACCTCGACAATTCCAGCGACACCACCGTGCTCCTGAACTCCAATGATCGCATTCTGGAGACAGAACCTGGTATCAGAATACGTCTTGGCGAAGCCGCCCTCGCAGAAGGATCTTTTTCGCCATCAATATCAAATGATGATGTAACTTCTTGGGCAGAATCACTACCCATGGAGGCGGCAAACCCAGTCGATGATCAGTTCGTCCTTTACGATCAACTCTTCGATTTCGAACTAGACAGGCTCAGCAACCCGGGGCAAAGCGTTCAAATTGTGCTGCCTCTGGAAGGCGGCGTCGCTCCAAACGCTGTATATAGAAAGTACAGCGAGTCAGCGGGCTGGCAAACGTTCACCGAAGACAGCTCAAACCAAATCGCGTCCACGACAAACAATCTTTGTCCTCCGCCCAACGACTCAAGCTACGAGATTGGACTACCTGCCGGCGCTAACTGCCTACGTTTAACCATTCAGGATGGTGGACCAAACGATCGAGATGGTCTTGCTAACGCCAGGATTCTGGACCCGGGCGCTATAGCCGTCGCAGACACAACACCGCCGACGATCACAGCACCGTCATCAATCACTATAGAATCGTCTGAAGATATCGCCGAAGACAATCCGGAAATCATCGATTTTCTGGCGTCTGCGAGTTGCGAGGATGAATTGTCTGGAGAACGAGAGGTAACGAATGACGCGCCCTCCTCATATTTGGTGGGTAGCAGTACGACCATCAACTTCAGCTGCAACGATGCGGCGGGAAACAATGCAAATAGTAGCGCCTCAGTTTCAATCTCAGAGCCACCAACGGCGATTTCACCGACGGGCAGCAGCAGCGGAACCGGTTGTTTCATTGCTACCGCTGCTTATGGTTCGTGGCTGGCTCCAGAAGTCGAGACGCTCCGTAATTTCAGAGATCGATATCTGATCACCAACGAACCAGGTAGATGGTTTGTCGCCAGCTACTACAAGTACTCGCCACCAGTAGCGAAAGTTATTGAGTCATCAGCAACACTTGCAAGCCTGACAAGAGTCGCACTTGGCCCGGTGATTTACGCAGTCAAATTTCCCAGCCTGGCATTACTTGTTTTCTTAAGCGGCTTATTCTTTATCTCGTTTATCCGGAGAAATGTGAGAAAATAGACGAACTGCAACTCCTCGCTCTCTCTGCATGTTCTCCATAAATGATTATGACGATAAGGGTGTACTAAAACCCGGCACCTTTCTTATTATCGCTAACCTTTACGTGGCCAGGTTTTTGCTATTCGGTCCACTGTCACTTCTTGCAAAATTCAGGGGCTTTTCATCAGGACCCAGCCTGGACACATCTTTCCTAACAGACGTTTCGCCGTTCGAGATGCTGAGCTCCATTCCTGCTGTCGTGATTCTCTTCGTCATGTTGGCCCGAAGCCCTCAATCTGCAAAATGGATGAGATGGACCTGGGAACGAGGCCGTCTAATCCTTCTCGCTTGTCTCTCGGTTCAGATTATCATCCAAGTTATTCGGATCGTAACTTCCAATGATCTGTCCCTGGGCGATATCGTCACAGGCACACTAAACCTGTTCTTTGTCATTTACTTCTCTACCGCCGCGAGACCCCGCTCCGTCTTTGCCATGTTTCCACAACCAAGTTCTGAGCGCGAATCAACGAACCCATAACAGATGTCCAAGATCCTCTTTCATCGGCAGTATGATCGCTACTCTGGCGGCCAACAAAAGGTGCTCGACTACTTTGAGCACTGTTTACAACACCCACAGCTGGACCCCTACATCTCCTGGGGGCAGACATCAGTCAAACTCGAGACAACACCCTGGCAAGAGTACGAATCTAGAGTACGGCACACGTTTACACCCGATGAATACGATCTCGTGTTTCTGGCAGGCATGGATTGGGAAGATTACCTCCCGGTCAAAAACCTTGAGCAAACCGTTATTAATCTAATCCAACATGTCAGGCATGCAGATCCAAACGCTAACCTTCATCCGTTCCTCCGAGAGCCGGCTATCCGTATCTGTGTCAGTGAAGAAGTGAAGCAGGCTATTGAAAGTACTGGACTTGTTAACGGAAAGACCTTTGCAATCCCCAATGGCATTGACGCCACAGATCTCGAGCAATTTGACCAACAGAAGATCCCGAACTCGGTCTACATTCTCGGCTTAAAACAGCCGGGACTCGCAGCACAACTAAAAGAAAAGCTCACTGAACGACATCACGTTATTTGTCACACTGAACATGTCGAGCGACCCGAGGTTCTTTCCGCAATGGCAACGACAGAGGTCAGTGTATTGCTGCCACATGCGACAGAAGGCTTCTTTCTGCCCGCATTAGAATCCATGCGCCTCAGCCAGCTGACAATCGTTCCAGATTGCGTCGGAAACCGATCATTTTGTGAAGCGGGAGTGAACTGTCTAATGCCAATGCTGGAGTTGACAGATCTTTTAAACTCCGTGAGCGAGGCTTTTCAGCTCGTTCAGAAGGGAGAAGCTAAAATGTTCTCAGCAAATGCCAGGAAAACTCTTGAGAAGCATTCTATAGAGAGAGAGCGTCAGGCATTCTACGATCTTGTTGAATCAAGCGGCATCTTGAAGTAGCCACATGGTCTTTAGCTCAGCAACATTCCTGTTCGCATTCCTACCAGTTGTACTGGTGGGCGTCATGGTGACCCCAAAGCTGGCACGCAACCTATTCCTGTTGCTGATGAGCCTTTTCTTTTATGCCTGGGGCGAACTCTACTTTGTTGCCTTGATGCTTGCCTCAATCGTTATGAACTACCTTGTTGGCGCCGCCATAGGTAATGCCGAGAAAAGAACCAGGGCAGCCCAACTATGGTTAACGCTCGGTATCATCGCAAACTTAAGCTTGCTGGGCTATTTCAAGTACGCCAATTTCCTTGTTGAGAACTGGAATCTATTCGCGACACAGCTGGGCCTGGATTCATTCGATCACACCAAAGTACACCTACCACTCGGCATCTCGTTTTTTACCTTCCAGGCGATGTCATACCTGATTGACGTCTACCGCGGCGATGCGGAACACGACAAGAACCCAGTCAATATCGCACTTTACATCGCACTGTTCCCGCAGTTAATCGCCGGACCAATCATTCGATATCACGATGTCTACCTACAGATTCGTGAGCGCAGCCTCAGCGTCGATTTAGCTTATAGTGGTCTCACCCGGTTTATCTGCGGATTGGCTAAAAAACTTCTTATCGCTAATCCTCTCGGCGAAATCGCTGACCAGATATTCGCGATTAACGGTAACGACCTCAGCACACCTGTCGCCTGGTTGGGTATTCTCTGCTACACGCTGCAGATTTACTTCGACTTCTCCGGGTATTCCGATATGGCAATCGGCCTTGGAAGGATGCTTGGGTTCAGATTCCTAGAGAACTTTAACTATCCGTACATCGCCTCTTCCGTTCAGGCATTCTGGCGTCGCTGGCATATCTCACTCTCAAACTGGTTTAGAGACTATCTCTATATTCCGCTGGGCGGGAACAGGGCCGGCTTGTTCAGAACTTACTGCAACCTGGTCATCGTGTTTTTCCTGTGCGGACTATGGCATGGCGCTAGCTGGAACTTTGTCATTTGGGGTCTGTTACACGGCGCATTCCTTGTCATTGAGCGCGTCGGCTTTGGAAAGATCCTGGCGCAGCTGCCTGCAGCCATTGGACACTTATACACACTCCTCGCCGTTATGATCGCCTGGGTTTTCTTCAGGGCTGAAACGCTCCCGGAAGCCATCACTTTCCTCAAAGCGATGCTTGTACCCGGAAGCGGAAATGGTGACCTCCATCATGTCCAACAATACCTGAATCCGCATGCGAGCCTTGTGTTGGTTGTTGCAATCATCTTAGCGACGCCCGTTACTCGTGTTGTCATGAATGCTGTGAGCGTCCGCAGTGTTCTGGCACTGGAACTGGTCAAGATCACGATACTCAGCGCTCTGTTTCTGCTTTGCCTGATGACTCTGGCAGCAGACGCCTACAATCCATTTATATATTTCAGGTTTTGAGATGTCTGACTACCTGAATCAAATCGTCAAGGCTCTCCTGCTTCTTGCGTTCGCCGCAGTCATGGTGGTGATCCCTTATCAGCAGTGGTTTGGCCCCCCTATGGAGAATCATGAAAACAGGAAGCTCGCTGAACTACCTGCCCTACCAGAAAACAAGAAAGACCTTTGGAAATTCCCGAAAGCTTTTTCAAACTATATGGATGACAACTTTGGCTTTAGAAGTGATTTACTTCGTAGCTATCACAGAGTCATGGTTGAGTCAGGAACATCACCTTCGCAAAAAGTGGTTTTAGGTAAATCAGGCTGGTTGTTCTTCACCAACCAGAATCTGACAGATCAAAACCGTGGCGCCATGCCACTTAGCGATGAGCGGCTTGAGAAGTACCTCAAAGGATTCCGATCACAAAGAGAATGGGTTCAAGGTTTAGGCGCACACTACGTGCTTCTGCCCACACCGGACAAAAACACCATGTACCCCGAGTTTCTGCCCGATTGGGTTAAGCAGGTTGGGCCCAGTAGATATGATCAGGTATTCGATTACCTTAGAAACAACAACGAACCATTCGTCGACGTAGAACCGAATCTCTGGGCAGCCAAAGATAGCGGTGAAAACCTCTACCGGCAGACAGATACTCACTGGAACTGTTTAGGTGGGTTTCGCGCCTATGAAGCGCTTATGACGATGGTCGAAACTTTTGATCTGCCAAACGTAACCCGTCTAACCGAGGACGACATAGAATTCACCAACCTGCCAAAGAAAAACGGCGGTGACATGGCCAGAAACGTCTTGCTTTTGGATGACATCTTGCTCGAACCGTTCGAGGTGAAATGTGAAGTCAAGAACCCCGAGCCGGTGAAAGGTATCCGAATAAAAGACGGCTACGTAGCGAAACTGCCGTTAGTTCCAAAGGGTCAAGGAGAACGCTGGAGATACATCAAACAGTCGCACGAACCAAAAACGCGTGTGTTGATGTACCGGGATTCCTACAGCTATGCCATGCTGCAGTACCTGATACTCTCTTTCGATGAATTGATCGTTGTATCCCGACCAGACCTTAAATTCGACAACAGCGCAGTTCGAGAATTTAAGCCAGACCTGGTGATCTATCAGTTTGTTGAGAGATCCCTCTACTGGAGACCGACTTTCAAACCTGATGACTCAGCCAGTTCTGGCTAACCTACCTTCAGCTTCAGTAATAGCTTCAATTCTTTCAAGAATGCGTTTGCCTATAGCATCTTCTGAAAATTCCGACGTGATTGTTGCCTTGGCCCTTGCGCCTAACTCGGAACGCAATTGAGCATCAGCACACAACTCACTTATTGCATCGACAAGCTCTTCTTCCCGTGGCTCTGCCCAACTCTGCCCTTTCTTATATGGGCCGTGATCCTCGGTCAGTTCTACCTCATGGAATCCAACAAGTTTCGAGTTATCCCTGTTCATGAATTCAAGATTACCGGACCATCCAGTTGCGATAACCGGTTTTTCAAGGAGCATCGCTTCCGCCAGGCCTAACCCAAAACCTTCGGAACGATGGGGAGAAAGGAAGACATCACAGGTCGAAATCAACCCATACACGTCCTGCATCTCCAAGTAGCCCTCGATCAGAGTCAGATTCTGACTTTTACTGATCCTGTCTCTTAGCGCTTCAGCAAAATCTGGCGCCTTATCAAGATTGCTCACTTTGAGGACCAAGTGCGCATCTGTTGCGCCTTCAACGACCGCAGTTTCGATTGCATTTATCGCGGCCTCTGGATTTTTCCTCTCCGGCACACTTAACGCATCGAACATGGTCAGGAAGTAGGTCTTGTTCTCTGGCAGATCAAACTGGGCTTCGGCACCAACCTTTTGATCTATTTTTTCGATGGAATGCGGCACACAAACCACCGGAATATCTGCTTTTGCGGCGATGGCTTGGCGACAGAATTCGGAAGGCACCCAGATTTCGTCAAGCATTGAAACCGCAGGAACCCATTCTTCTGGAAAAACTGGCAGCTCCCAGGCCCAATAGCCAATGTTATAGCGACCCTTCAGTACCTCATGCCCAATCTGCTCCAGGGCGTTCAGAGTCTGATCTGCGTTAATGTGGAATAAATTTATGTTATAGCGCGGATCCCCCATGACAGCATCGGAAATTCGAGCTTCCATCCTGGAAACATTGCCATGGCGAAAGTCTGTCACCGCCAGAGGGATACCGGCTGCCGTAAGGTTCCGGATGTTGCTTCGAGCGGAAGCACCAATTCCACTTTCGGCATTAACGTACCCGAATAGATTCACTCCCCAGGGCAAACTTGGATCCTTTGGACCTCTAGCCAGGGATTCTTCAACCGTTCCCAGCGTTAATCTGTCTACCAATCGAACATGAACCTGGTGTCTCAATCTCTCCGGGACAAAAGGTCGAACTAAATGGCGATAACGCCACGCGAATCGATACAACAGTCGATTGAGTTTGGACCTGGCTCTGTCTAACACCCCTAGCTGATCATCTGTCTCGCCGATCTGCGAGAGCTCATGACGCACCGGCAAGATAAAACACTCGTCGAACCCAGCCTGTTCAGCGGCGCTTTGTATGTACCAGTCCGCAAAGCGTTTTCCATGAGGGCCTGAAAGATCCGGAAAGGCTTCCTGTAAATCTGGTCGAGCATTGTAGAGTTTGTGGGCCAAACGAGTTATCCATGGGATTCGTCGGCCGTTGAGAACAACCGGTTCATTCAAGTAGCCAAGATAATTCGCGCAGCCATCAATTTCATAAGGATCATCGTGACTGCGCTCCCAGTCATAGTCATCTCGATAGATATAACGGGCAAAGTCTGGAATTCGCGTCCCATCCGCAAAAGTGCCATAGGCGTAGGGAATCTTTGAGGTTGTGGCTTGACCATTATCATCAAGCCACGACGCGTAATCTCTGCACAAGGCCTGAACCGCAGGACCCGCAGATTCCTTGGTAAATCGATCCTGATGTTTGCTCAGAGTTTTGGATTCGCCAGAAAATCCCGAAAAATGGAAGAACAGCAGTGGAACGCCATTCACTCGGTAGCCACTTTCGCAATCCTGCGATACCTCGACTGATCGATGTTTCAGATTCCAATAGGCGACATTCCAGCCCTCATTCCGGTTAATGAACACTCCGCTGTACATACCAGGCGCTAGATCCATCCACTTCTGATCAACAAACAACCCCCTGGGCAGATCCACCACACAATCTTCGTACAGTTTGCCTTCCCACCAGTGAGCGAAGTCCTGCATTTCCGGTGTGTTACGCAATCCGATATAGCCCAGGTTGTAGGAGCCGGATACCAGAATGTTCAATTCGCTGGGCAACTTCTCATCGTCTAAAGGACCCGTCAGATGAGGTGTTAACAACATCTGATGCTCATCCAGTAAAGACAACATCTCATCCAGTGAAGCGTAAACACGGATGTCCGGGTCAAAATAAATGACCTTTTCGTACCCCTGCTGAAACAGTTTAGAGATGACGTAGGGCTTGATCGCCGTATTGAGTTCCAAGATGGTGTATCGGAAGATAAATTTGTCAATCAAGGGAATATCGAGAGATGACATCTCTAGTATGTCGAAATTCTCTTCGCTGAAATCAAAATCCCCTGCTTTGTCACACAAGCCAACGATACGGTCGGCGTCCGGTGCGAACCGCTCGACGCTGTCCATTAAAGTTCGCGCGTAATGTAAATAATTACGAGAGACAATCGTAAAAATGCAGGTTTTAGGCATCGTCTTCTCGCTTAAACATATCAATCATTTTTCTCTGTAACTTGAACCTTTGTAGCTCTAATTCCAACTGATCACTCTTATCCATCAGACTGTTTCTCACATTCTCGAGATCCTGGTGCAACTGCCGCAATTCAGCATGGGCATCTACCAGCTCGCTTTCCTTCTTGTTTACTTCGACCACGAGGGATTGGGTATATTCCTCTCTTTGTGCTTTATCAGCCTCAAACGCCATTGAGGCTTCAACCAGCTCTGATTCCTTGCGGTTTAGCGTTTCTTCGAGCGATTGGATATATTTTTGCGCTTCCTCAAGAGACGCCATCAGTGATTTAGCATGAGACTCGGCTTCTAGTGTTTTCTCTTGAAGAGCGTTTTCCTGCTGTTCTATCAACTCATCTTTTACCTGGTGTTCACGCTCCAGATCAGCGATGTACTTTCGACCGGTCTCAAGTTCCGTTGAAAGAGAAATAGCGTGTCGTTTCGCTTCTTCCGCTTGATTGAACAAAGCCGCTTCTTTAACGCCGCTCGCTTCAGGACCAGTCCCTTCAAGAGGCTGAGACAACGCTATGTACTCTTGTTCCGCCAGGTCCGCTACCAACGGAAACACCAGTCTTTCTATCACTGGGTCCGGCTTTTCCGGAAACCGACGGCAGCTTTCAGAAACGAGAGCGGCCCAGGCGGGGATTGTTGCAGACTCATGGTGTTTGAGAGTGTGATCGACAAAACCCTCTTCAGGCGCTTTCAGATCAACACCGGTCAACGCCGAAACTTTCGACAAGGCTGCATCTGGATCTTCAAGCACAGCTTCATAGGATATATGTATACCCTTGGTTTCCTCTACGCTCTGCATCGCATCGAGGTTGTAACGTAGCCAAAGCGCATCCGCTCGCGCTTTCCCCATACCATCTCGTGCTTGTAGAGACGACGAAACTTCGTCGGATTGACGAGTCGTGAAAACTACAACAACCTCGAAACCCAACCCTGTCAGGACGGATCGCCAGAAAGGTAACAGTCGGCAAATCCTGGGATCTTTAATACAGATTTCACTCGAATCACCAAACTCTTTCTCGAGTAAATCGGTAGCTTCTTTACTGACTTCTGGGTCTAAGGACAAAAACCAGCGATCTGGCAATGTCTGCCAACTGGACCATCCCAGGCCGAAGGAATTCAATAGCCGCTCATTGAAATCGACAATACTCTGGTTCTCAAAAAAGCCTTTGGGGTTATCCTGAGCCGGCGCCATCACGGACTCACCAATCGAGAACCCGCCGTTCGCAATCAACCCCGTTAGCAGAGAAGTACCGCTACGATGCATACCGAGTACAAGTAGAGCTTTCCTACTATTCATTTGAGACCTAAGCGTAGAGGCGGGTTGTTGCAGACATTGTCATGGTGATTCAGCGATAATACCACCACCCTCATCTCGACCGAAGTGAAGAGATCTAACAGATATGAAGGTTCTGCACGTTTACCGCACCTATTTCCCAGACACCCAGGGTGGCGCAGAAGAAGTGGTGAGGCAAATTTGTCGCAATACCAAGGCTCTTGGTATTGAAAGCAGAGTCTTCTATCCATCATCCGACCCTTATCCAGCAACTATTGATGCGGAAGAGGCACAACTCATAAGGGTAAAAAAGAACTTCGAGATCGCGTCCTGCGGATTCTGCCTTGGTGGGATTGGAGAGTTCCGAAATCAGGTCGATTGGGCGGATATCGTTCACTATCATTTCCCGTGGCCCTTTGCCGACGTCATGAACCTTGTGAGCAAGGTGAATCGTCCAACATTGGTTACCTATCACTCAGACATCGTACGACAACGCTTTCTTGGCGCCTTGTATCAGCCGCTGATGAACCAGTTTCTTGGATCCATGAACCGAATCATTGCAACCTCGAGCAATTATGTTGACTCGAGCCAAAACCTCGCAGGTCACCAGGACCGGGTTTCTGTGATTCCAATAGGTATTGACGAAGGCTCGTACCCAATACCTACCAAAGCCGATCTGGACAGAATTGAGGAAACCCACGGTAGAGATTTCTTTCTTTTTGTGGGCGTATGGCGTTACTACAAAGGGCTTGAATTCTTGCTCAAGGCAATGAAGGACAAACCCTACCACGCCGTCATCGTCGGCGCGGGGCCCGAAGAAAATAATGTCAGGAGGTTGGTCAGCGAACTGGGGCTTGAGAACGTATCGATGACAGGCTATGTCGACGACATCACCAAGATGTCGCTGCTTAAACTATGTCGGGCATTCGTTCTACCCTCCCACCTTCGGTCAGAAGCTTTCGGAGTCACACTATTAGAAAGCGCAATGTCTGGAAAACCCATGATCTCTACAGAGATAGGCACGGGAACCAGCTTCATTAACAAAGATGGTGAAACTGGTTTTGTCGTCGAACCCGGGGAGCCTGCCGCACTGGCAAGGGCTATGGACTATCTATCTGACCGGCCAGAAGAAACAACAAAAATGGGTGTAAACGCGCGACTCAGATTCGAGTCCACATTCACCGGCAAACTTATGGGGGAAAACTACGCCGCAACCTATCGATCTTTGATGAGCGGAGACAAAACAGCTTGAAGATCGCAATCGACGCACGTCCACTTAGTGCCCCTCTCACCGGGATTGGAAGGTACGCATACTCACTTCTACAACAGCTCACCAAGTCCGAACACGAATGGTACTTGTACAGCGATAGACCACTACTATCCGAATTGCCAAAAGCACAAAACGTTAACATCAGATTCGGTAACGCCCAAGGCGGAACGCCTGGCAGTCTTCGTTGGGCACAATGGCAATATGTGAAATGGGCACGGAGCGATGGGATAGATGTCTTCTGGTCACCGAGACATCACCTTCCCCTGTTACTACCAAAAGAAATCAGGTCAGTTGTTACCATTCACGATTTGGTCTGGAAGCGTTATCCAGAAACAATGCAACGGAAGAACTTCTGGCTAGAGAAGCTGCTGATGGGTCCATCTATCAGAAAGGCGGACAAATTAATTGCTGTTTCCAAATTCACCGCTTCTGAAATATCAACCTTCTATCCACATGCCGATGCTAAAACCAATGTCGTCTACGAAGCCGCGAATGAACCTCTAGCGAACGCGACCTTAGCAAAAGACTTGCCGGATGACTTCTTTTTGTTTGTTGGCACCCTGGAACCCAGAAAGAATCTGGAGCACCTTCTTGAGTCATGTGGCCATGTTTTAAAGCCCAACATGCCGCTCGTTATCGCTGGAGGTATGGGGTGGGGAGATGTTCAGCTACAGAAAATCCTAAAGAGACTCGATTTAGAAAACAGAGTAATTTGCCTTGGTTATGTCGATGACGCGACTCTAGATGCCCTTTACGCAAACGCTCATGCGTTGATTATGCCTTCAGTCTACGAAGGCTTCGGGCTACCCGTTGTCGAAGCGCTGAAATATGGTGTTCCCTGCATCGTTTCCAAGGGCACCTCACTCGAGGAGATAGCCGGTGACGCAGCTATTCTGGTCAACCCATACTCTGCGTCCGAATTATCAGAGGCAATGACAAATATACAGAAACCAGAAGTGCGCTCGAATCTAGCGAAGCACGCAATCGATCGTTCACTTGAGTTCAGCTGGGAGAAAGCTGCTAATCAAACCCTTTCGGTTCTGACAGATTAGCGCCAAGCCTCAACTGAAAAAGGTACCATTTGCTCTAGAGCATTCAGTTCAGATCGATAGCTTTTGCGGAGCAAGTAAGACGAAATTGGCACATCAGACAAAGTCGACTCCAGCGAGAAAATCGTCCGCGACTCGACTTGCGCCATTGGCACCCCTAAGAACTCAAAAACTCGCTTTAAGGTTTCCGTGTGATCACCTCTGAGCTCTTCATTCCTAAGAACCAGAATCTGTTCCTGAGGAAAGTGGCTGAGAAGGTTTTCTAGCTGGCGTGCGTAACAACCTCTGGAACGATAGCTATGCCTTCTTTGCGAAGAACTCTCCTCACGGGGGTTTTTATCCTGAGCAATTCGGTAATTCTCAAGCAACAGAGCTAACCAGAAAGGTTTCGACTCATTGCCACGTTCGTACTCCATGAGATAGTGCGAATAAGCTCGCTCTGTTGGGTCGCGAAGAATAAGTATCAGCTTCAAGTCAGGATTGTAGCTCGCCAAGTGCTCGGCAATCTCGGGTAAGTAAAGATAAATCGGCGTAGCTTCACCCATCAAATCAGCATTTTCTGATTCTGAGAAAAAACTTTCGTACTCGTTTGAGATTTCGTCAGCCGACCAGTTGGAATCAAATTGTTCGCCGTCGAAGAGATGCGTTTCTTTTCCTAACGCCATCTGTATATTCGGATGTTGATCCAGGAACTCAGAAAGAGCGGTCGTACCGCTTTTCTGCGCACCTATGATCATGAAGTCCAATAACTTCACGAGATCATCTCCATCTTCGCAACCTCGATATCTCCCTCTGAATAAAACCCTTCATATATCTCAGGCCGTGTTAGTAGCACGGATGAAAGATGTTCGATCTCTTTTTGGCTGCATCCTGAATTCTTTAGCTGCGCGTCTACTGCTATCGACTCGCTCATCGGATACGGCGTTACTCGACTCAAAATTTCTGCGTCGGTTTCAACAAGTTCTTCATAGGTTAGTAAAAGCTCTGGCTGAAGCTTTCTGTACGAATCGAAAAACCAAGTAAGGATCATAAGCTGCCTGTTGAGTAGATCGCCCTCACTCGACAGGGCCCGTGAAAGTTCCGAGCTAAATCGTTCGCCCATTGGAAGCCTGCCCTCACCTACCGGTAATTCTACTGATCGCCAAGAGGCCAGTATGGAAAGCGGGTTTCTAACCAAAGCAAATAAGCGGAAGTGCGCTCGAAGTTCCTCACCTAATGCCGTAAAAAGGGCATTGTGCTTAACCACCATCCGAAAGTTTTCGGTTAATGGCTTATTAAAGGATACCTTCCCAACGGAAACCGTTTCTATACGGTTCCCGTCAACTCTTGCAACCGGATTATCAGGAATATGGCCATCACGCTGCTTAGATGGTGCAGAACCCACACTAAGAATCTGAGCTCTAGTGTCGAAGACGAAACTTCTTACTATTTCTATCGCTTCTAACTTGTCACGGGAAAACGAACCCGGATCAATGGGTTCATGTAATGCAATCGTATTCTCGAAACGATTCAGGAGGTGACAGCACAAAGTCGTACCGGATCTAGGGATTCCGGACAGCAGAATCGTTTCAGAATCACGATCCATTTGAGATCACCCAAGCTCTTCTTTAGTCACCAACCCATTTTCCAACAGAACATCAGTAAGACGCGACAGATACCGCTGATATTGCCGCCAGCCTTCGACCGAAGTTTGATAAATCGGTTGTCTAACCTGGTCATTACTGGAAGTTCTGACAATACGATCCGAGTTATGAAAATCATTTATCTGTTCTTCCCACTCTAAATCGCATGCTTCTAGAATCGACTTAATCTGGCTTTCAGAATCTCGAACAAGGTCTTCATATTGAGACTCAATAATCTCGATCCCTGATTGTTCCTTCCAAAAGTTCATTAGATCCCAATACTGGCAGTAGTACTGTCCAATACTCTTCAAGTCCTGAGCATACGGATGATATCCAGAAAAATTTGCTTTAAAAATCGATAGGCAATTGCTGACCGAGTTTCGGCGGCTATGAACAATGACGGCGTTAGGAAACAGTTTTCTAACAAAGCCTGTGACCTCGTAGTTATGGGGCATTTTATCAACTACGAACTGCTTACCATCACTAATTCTTTGGATGGACTTCAAATAGGTATCTCTCACCCAATTCCAATACTCAAGTGTTCTTTGTTTCTGGTCACCCCTAAACTCACTCATACCGAATTTACAAAGAGCAAGCAGAAACTGGAGTTCTCCGGCAGGTTGTATCTCCGAATGACTTCCCAAGAGCTGCTCTGTTAGGGACGTACCAGAGCGAGGCATACCAAGAATGAAGATTGGCGTTGGATACTTAGAAAGATCGCTGGGAGAATCAAGTATTGTCTCCGAGTACGTCGAATAAAAGTCACGAATCCTCTTATAGTGATCGACGGTCTGTTGAACTTTGTATCCAACTTCTTGAGCAAGCTTTTTTCGATTCGCACGAAGATAGTGCTGAAAACTTTCGTCGTATCGTTTTTCTTTATCGAATCCATCAGCAATTGCGAACTCAATCATGTCGGTGCGCGATTTCTTATGGCGTGTGAAGTACTCAACTCCCTTTTGAGTACCGCCAGGATACACCCCTGCACGCAGGAGTTGCAGATGCGCCGGTACGTAATCTGGATTTACCCTTAAGATCTCCTGAGCACGGGAAACTAATAGCTCCTTTTTGCCGTGAGTAGAAAGCATGGCCAAAACTTTACGATCAACTTCCTCAGGATCTTGATGATTTTTCTCGATTGCAGATCTATAAGCAGCTAGTGCTTGTTCTGTTTCTCCCCGACGCTCTCTAACGTCTCCTAGTTCAACGTAACTCTCTGGTGATACGGGATCCAGCTCTATCGCTCGCTCCACACTCTCTAGCGCTTTATCCAGTAACCCTAGAGACTGAGCTCTCGCTCTTTTTATCCAAAGCTTCGGATTTTCTGGGCTGATTTCTAGACTTTTGTCCAGATAGCGCTCTGCAGAAAAAGCATCACCCACTCTCAATGATACATCCGCCGAAACCTCATAGACTTCCTGGAGATTCGGTGCGAGTTCTCTTGCTCTTCTTGCACATTCGTCCGCATTGAAAACCTCATCCTGACTGTTTTCAAGATACGCAAATGCCAAGTTGCAATACAGAGTCGCAGAACCATTAGGGTTCGCTCGAAGTGCTTTCTTATAAAAAGTAAGCGCGCGATCGAATCTTCCTTGAAGTCGAAAGCCTACACCTAGCAGATGCAGTACATCAAAGTTATCCGGGTACTTTTTAAGAAGCTTCTGGCATGTAGCGACGACCTTGTCCCCGTCACCTCGAGACAGATGTTCAATCGCTTTTTGAAGAGCGGCTGAGAATGCGGCGTTGACCTGTTGCATGCAGGAATTTTACTTTACTTTTCCTTGAGGCAAAAAAAAGAAGGGCCGAAGCCCTTCTTTTCTTTTGGTCTTAGCCAGTTGCGATTACTGGAGAACTACAGTGTCTGTAGATCCATCGCTCAGGTTAACCTGGTTAGTTGCAACATCGATGTTGGCGCTAGGAGCAACAACTACGAGTGTAGCAGCAGTACGGGTCTTACCTGCCAGAGTAACAACATCTGAAACTCTGAGAGACAGTACTTCGCCAGCTGGAACTGAACCAGTCGCTGCTGAACCAGCTGTTGCAGTCGTATCTGATTCACTTGTGAAAGTGAAAGAGTAGTCTGCAGCTGTCGCACCGCGGTTAACGATCACAATACGCTGGTTGTAGTCTTCAAAAGTCGTCAGGTAAGGCATGTAAACTGTCGTACCGTTACGAGCGATTGAACCAACGTTCACAGTTGCGTCTGTAGTTGGGAAAGGACGAGTGCCTGTGTCCCATTCAAACAGGATGCTGTAGTCGCCAGCATTCATAACTTCAGTGCCGTCTACGTCAACACACAGGTTGTAGTGCATACCGGCTGCCAACGCACCAGCGTTTGCTGTTGCAGTTTCGAATGTAGTGGTGTCTTCGATCAGGTCTGTCACGACAGCACCACAATTGTTGCCGTTCGCATCGATAAACCAGTCACCGAAACTAACGTCACCTGTCAGAGTCAGGTCAGTAGTAGCCAGAGCAGCCATTTCAGCGATACCCGCAACCACAGCACCGGTGTTCATGCCTGTAGAAGTGGTAGTAACCACCATAGCAAAGTTACCCAGAGCTGCTGTGTCCGCATCCACACCGGTAGCGGCGGTGAAGTTGGTGAACCCTGAGGAAACGTCTGCAGTAGCAGAAGATGCAATATTAGTAGTCGTCAGACCTTGTGAAAACGCTGCGAAAGCACCAGATACTGTATACAGTGAATCAGTCTCGTTTACTGCGCCTGTCAGAGTTTCATAAACTGACATTGAAACCGTCGCAGAAGACGCCAGAGAAGCCGCTACGTTAGGAGCAAAGCTAACCTGGGAAGTCTGAGTGATAGGAGTCGCTGTTACGGAAGTTACGTCAAAGATAACGAAAGTACCGCCATCAGCACCGCCTTGAGCAACAGAAGTCGCTGTACCACCCATACCGGTGATCGCGAAGTTAGTTGCATTAACGGCTCCTTCGAACTCTGAAGCTGTCAGATCGAAACGAACAAAAGTCTGGTTACCACCAGCAACACCAACGCCCATTGCAGTGTTGTTTACAACACCAGCGCCAGCAAAGTTCAGATCGATTGTGCCATCAGTGTTTTGTTCTGCGACAGTCGCTGTGTCAGAAGCAAAAGTTTCTGGGGCGTTGCCTGGTGCAGTTGCATCCAGGTCAGCTGCCATAACCGAAGTACTAGCCCCCAATGCAGAAACCAGCCCCATAGTTATAAGTTTTTTACGCATTCTAGTACTCCAATCCTGTGTCTAGAAGAATTTTTAACAACCACGAGAAAACTCATGATTTCCTTTTTGCCCGAGGGCTAACATACCGTTCGCGAGGCAACATGACCCCAAGCACGAAACGTATGATACGGTCTCAAATAGTGGATGTAAACACCTCAAAAGACAATGTTTTTCCCTATTTGAGGCCGGAATTCTAGCGTGTTAATTCTAGGAATTCCAACGCTCTATCTGTTATTTCCTTAGCCTCATCCGGATTCTGAATAATGTAGGGAATAACCATCATAACGAGCTCCGTTCGGTCGGTAGACGAGGAGTCTGCGCGAAAGAGTCGCCCTACTCCAGGAACCCGCCCTAAGCCTTTGATTCCATTATTAGAATCAGAGCTAGTTTCAGATATTAAGCCGCCTAAGAGCACTGAACCCCCGTCTCTCAAAGTAACCGTGGTTTCCAGGCTCCGGTTAAAGACGGTTGGCGAATCGATATCGCTTGTAGAAGTCTGCTGTGCCTCGCTAAGTTGCTGGGAAACACGAATGTCTACGTATCCGGAAGAATGGACGATGGGTTCGATCGAAAGAAGAACCCCCGTTTTCCTATAGTCAACTGTCTGAATCACCGGTGCACCGGGGTTGTCAGTAGACTGCGAAGTGCTGGTAACAAACGGAATCTCATTACCCACATCGATACGCGCCTGCCTGCCGCTTTTAACCATCAATCTAGGGCGAGAACGAATATTGGCTCGTTCACTCTTGTAAAACGCATTCAGTATGGCGCGGGTTTCTCCCGCGCGGTTCAACGTAGCCGTTAGACCACTACCTCCTAATCCGAGCCCACCTAAAGTAGAGAAGGTGACATCACCTGACCGAGCCAGAAACTCAATTCCCGTTTCATCCTGATCGTTAAGTGTTACTTCAGCGAGAAGAACTTCAACCAACACACTAGGCGTCGGCTTGTCCATCTCTTGGATCGAAGGTAAAAGCTCAACCCAGTCCTTCCCGCTGCCTCTGTACAAAATGGCATTTCTGTTGGTGTCCGCAATAAAACTCCCAGCGCCTCCTCTTCGACTCTCACCAACGGGGGACTCCACCGTACTAGTGGAGGTGGTGTCACCATCCAACTGATTCAAGAGCCCAACCAGATACTCAACATCGGTATTCCTTACACTATAGGAGAAAACGCCATCCTGAATTCCGCCTGTTGACTGCTTGTCCAGAGACTTCGCCCAATCCACGGTATGCCTTAGAGTCTCCTCGTCAGTCGCCACCAAGACAATTTTGTTAACACTACGCATTGGCAAAATGATGATGCCACCCAGCGGCGGTCTGTTGCTGGCCTGGTAGCCTTGCGATCTGAGAATCTGCATCAAATCGTTTGATAGATTCGTGGCATCAGAAAATACGGGTTCCACAATTGCAGTAAAACTTCCCCGTTGTGTTGGCTGGTCCAGCAATTCGATCATCGATATCGTTTGCTCGATCACAGGTCTTTTACCTTTTAGGAGCAGAGCGTTGGTTTCCGGAATAACCTGGATGTCGATATCCAAACCCCGGAGTGCAGGAGCAAGCCAGTTCCTCAGTGAGTTATTGCCAACGACCTTTATGGGATAAAAAACGAACAACGGCCGATGACTTTCCGGAACATCGGGAAGTGCAACGCCAGTTAATACCAAGGGCGTGTCGCCCGCCCCTGCATCTTCACTTAGGGAGAAAACATACAGATCCGTTTGCAGACGTAATGAAATCCCGTAACTCGACAAGGTTTGCTGTGCGACCTGAAAAAGCTGTTCCGCCGATACTTCCTCCATCAGTCGAAGGCTGACCAGCTCCGTCAACGTTTGCACTTCTGGATCTATAGAAAATGAAAGTCCAAGTTGATCACCAAACACCTCGTTGATGAATGTTGAAACTCTCATATTGTTGTAGGAACCCTTAAATTTACCCGCGGGAAGAGTCATATCAGTATTCAGCTGATTTTCCCCGGCGATGCCGGCACGCACTTCGTTTTCGGGTCCAGAGGCAATAAACGTCTCGTTGTTTCTCTGGGATTCTCCTGAGCCTTCGCTTAACTCTGAAGCCGCACCGGATTCCAATTTCGGTTCACGCAGCTTTTCATAATCAACCAAATTCACTTTGCCCTGACTTGCACAACCCGATAACAGAAAAGCAGACAACAGAATGCTGGTTAAAAAGTTCCTACTCATACGATTAGATCTCTGGGAATAATTCAACACTTTGTGACTCACCCTCTCTCGTCGCGACTACTGTCGCATTTCCTATTTCTGTAATAATCCAGCCACTTGAAAGCTGATCACCCACAGCAACTTTCGAAACAGCTTCCCCTTCTACAGTCGTTGAACGAGCCGCCTCAAGCAGCGCATATGTCCTGCTACTATTTCTTGTGATCGCAACCAAACGATATCCTTCTGCAAAATCACCGATCGCTTGGTTGCTTTGACCTGACTCATCGACAATTTCCCAACGAGGGCTATCAACAATCCATTGCACCGCGCTGGTTTCGAGAGTTCTGTCAGGTACCTTCGTCGGCTCCCAAGCAAACTCCCTTTGAAGTTCAACCTGTTCTCCAAACGAAGTCGTAAGAACACCAGCAGCACACGAAAGAACCACCAGCGACGAAATAGCGACGAACCTATTCACCACGATCTCCTCGAAAGCATGCGACTAACGTCATATTCAGTGTGCCTCCGCCCCTCTGATCTACAAACCGCAACTTTGATATCGCGAAAGAATTTTCCCCATATTCAAGTGCTTTCAGTAAGGATGGAATTCTGGGTTGGTGCAGTCTGCCTCTGACTTGTGCACGAATCAGCCAAACTTCGTTGCTATCAAGTTCGATTGTTTCGGGGGTTGATAGCGTTAACCTGGAGTTCTTCAACGAATACGCTTTAGTAATTCTTTGCAGTTCAGTCTGCATGTCCGCACTTGCCAACCTGGGTCCTTGAGACATCCAACAAGACTCTAGCAACTGATCTTGTAACTGCGACTCATTTCCCTTTCTTTCCGACCACGTTTCCATCGAGGCGTCAGAGCTAGTCAGCAACCTAGCCAACTCGGATTGCTTAGATTCCGACGCAGCCTCATACGAGCTGGTCAAATCGCCTAACCCAACAATTCCGTAACACATCAATATGTAGACAATCAGCCAGATCATCCGCCTGAACCGCTCATTCGCCGAAAGCTCAGTCCGAAATGTCTTTTCCGCTGATAACAGAATTTCGCGAATACCCGTCAATGCGCTCATCTGCGTTGCACCATCAAGGAGATGACCGCGGTGTCAGGCTTTGCACCTGGTGTAACCTGCACATCGGTGAACCAACGACTTCCGGATAGCGCTTCAAGATATCGTCTATTACTCAGTTCATCTTCTGCTATCACAACTTTGATTCGATTGTCTTGATAGTCCCAGTCCAGGAAAGTTGCTGACGCCGGTAGTAAACGATCAAACTCTGCCAACAATCCTAGTTGACCTGGCAAGCCTGCAAACTCCATAAGCTGAGAATTTTGTTGGCTAACTCGCCTAACCTGCCCACGAACTTGCGCAACACTTGCAACCTGCTCCCTTGCGTCGACAATTCTTGAATCAAGCTTGCTATCTGCGTACGCAGCTCCAAGTACAGAGCCAACCTGATAGAAAAAAGTTAGGAAGAGCATCAATAGTCCCAATCGCCAAAGCAGAGATTCATGACTAAAGAGATAACTACGAGAATCCGTAGTCCAAGGTACTTCGATAAATCCATCGTAATTTTGGGAAGAAGTTGGTATCCAATGCGAGGATTGGAGTACACCGTTACTCCAAACCTGCGCATCGCCACCAGTGCTGCAGGCTTGCTCAACTTCACCCGCCACACTTCTACTTTGAAAAATAGTTTCAGGAACGACTGAGAGATTCATGATGTGAGAACTGAGAGCACTGTAATCCTGAAGAACCTCCGAGACTGCTGATTGCCTCAGATCCTCGTCCCATAACCAGAGCATGACAAGCCCATCTACTTCTTGTGAAAAATGACCAGTGTTAACGAACGGCGACGCTTGTTCTGCTTTCCGCTGTAGAACTTTCTGACGCTGATTTTTTTCAATGGACCTAAGATCTAGTTGCCTGAACAACAACAATTCGCGTCCAACAATCCAATAGCTGTCTTGAGGCCAACCACCATCTTTCGATTCATCCTCGTGCTGAAAACGGATGCTATCTTTCAGCTGCAGAAAACTACCTGCTGAAAAATTCTGCTGCGACAGTCCTAGCAGTTGTTCCAATATTGAAATTACGTTCACTTTGATAACGAGACTCTATTACCCAGGGTGCCGACGTACTTAACGGCGTGTTGGTTACTTCTATCGTTTGTAGCTTCTTATTGTGATCCGAGAAAATTCGAATCCTGACCCTTTCTAGGGGGAGAAATGTATAGAAATCTGCATCAAGGTTCGACCTCATGTTCAGCAACCGTTCAACTTCAGAGAAGTTTTTTAGGGGTATTTCGCTGCGTGCGTTCAGCAACAGTTCACTATCTCGTTCTGGAAGCGGTAAGACACGCTTTAAAAGTGATTCCGGCGCAGTATTCAGGTTAAGGGTTGATCGCCAATTGGCGGAGAGCCACTCAAGGTCAAAGTCGGGGTGTTGCTTAAGCCATTGGTCCCAACCATAGACTCGTCTTAGTTCTTCTGCGGATTTCAGATAGTCGTTGGGAGGCGGTCGAAGAGACTCCACACGGTATACCGCTGCTTCTCCACCGCTTAGTCGAGGATCATCATCAAGATCAATATAGTCGTAGAGAGCATCGAGCAGGGAATCCCTGACCAACGGATCAAATTCGAAGCGAGATAACAGCATCGAGAGATGGAAGTTATCAAGAGAATTGATCCCAATAAGGCCGCCAAGATCATTAACGCTGAACTTCAGACTCCCTCGACCTGAATGGAATTGACCGCCTAGTTGCACGTATTCCGCTCTTCCTTGAGTCGTGGGTAACCCGTTCCGATCGGAAGCACCGGTCGCCATCAGATACAGAAGAATCTCTTCAGTACTGTAATAATCAACCCGGTCTTGTGTCCGCTCTTTGGCGGCAATCGCTTCGCTCAACTTTGCGTCTGCATAAGCACCGAACAATCCCGCCAGCAGAAGCAAAATCAGGGTCAGCCAAATTGATGCAACGAGAACAAATCCGCGAGACTTATTCGCGTTCACGGCGGCTATCCTCCAGCAACAGGTCGGGAATGTCCCTCGACTTCAGCGGGGCTACGATCCAGTGGCCATTTGCATCTTCTATGGCTATCGCCTTTGGCAGATTCTGAACATCTTCTTCTCGCGGCCACTCTGAGTGCCAGCCGCCGCGACGGTCTCTGTATCTAAAACCCGCGACTCCAGAAGCCCGCATAATACGAATCGAATAACCGGATTCTTCGTACCAGAGACCTTCATCCACAAGCTTCCAGGAAATCTGTTGTCGTAAACCTGGCGTTCCAAAAAGAGGTGCCATGGTTTCGGTGAGATAAGAGTCCGAATCTCCAACTAAAGACAAACCCGCTGAAGCCGGTTTCGCAATCAGCGCTTCGTTAACTTGTCGAAACCACTCCCTTTGCAATACCTCCTTCTTCGCGGATTCACTCCGCGTGTGCACACGTTCATACAGAGACAACCCAAAACCAAGCCCTTGGAGCAGTAGACTTGAAACGAGCGCAACGATAACCAGCACCACTAAAAGCTCCAACAAGGACAACCCACGTTGAGAAGAAGAGATTTTCACAGGCGCAGATTCAGACTTGGCTGGCGAGCAAGCACGGAAGACACGACATAGATTTTAAAGCCCTCAATCTCAAGGTCGCTTCTGAAAACAGTGACGGATACTTCATTCAATTTGTGATCGTAGAACCCAACGTCTCCCGCTTTAGTTCTCCCCTGCCGAGAATCTATTGGTTGAGCTTTCCAGATCAACCGCATGTCGTCCCGTCGCATTTCTCCTTCAGGCGTCGAAGAAAGATCAATAGCTTCAAGTTCAGTCAGTAAGTCAGCAACCAACCGCTCCTGCACCATCACACTGTCCGAACGCATTAACATTCTTGCGCTCTGATTAATCCATGAAAAAACCGCAAATGAGACAGATGAGAGGATGGTGATCGCAACCATTGCTTCCAGAAGCGAAAATCCTCTCTGGCGAAAAAGATTCATCGATGCTCCGAGCAAAAAGGCGGTTGGATTCTGATTGATCGAGAAAATGTTTGGTTAATCAATATGAGTTCACCGCTGGCACAGATGCCTTTCGCCGTTACCTCAACAGGTTCGATAATCTCGATCGTCCAGTCCTGAGGAGGCTCCAAATATTGTTCTACGTGATCCTGGGTCTCAATCCGAATCGCAACTCCATCTGAAAACGCCTGATATCCAAGCGATTCGAGCCGAAGCAAAATTTTCTCCTGATCATCCCTTAAAGAAATACTCTGGTAAGCCCCAGCCAAACCCGGGAGTACCAGCCCTCCAATCAGTGAGACCAGCACAAGAACCACTGTCAGTTCGATCAGGGAAAATCCTGATTGTAAGAAGCGCATCTAGTTGTCTGGCAGATAGCCAATGTCAGCGTTTAGATTCTCACCGCCAAGGCTTCCATCAGCTCCGAGGGAAAACAGCGAGAATTCCGAGATCCCAGACTTTACTCGCTGGTACTGATAAGCATTCCTCCAAGGATCAAGAGGCACTTCATTTTCGAGATAAGGTCCCTGCCAGTATTCTGCTTCAGAAGGCTTATAGACCAGTGATCTCAAGCCTTCCTCTGTGCTCGGTAACCTTCCAACGTCCAGGTAAAATAAATTGACGGCACTTCTCATCATTTCAATCTGGGTTTCAGCCGTTTGAACTTTCGCGACATCCGCTCGCCCAAAAAATCTCGGGCCTACCAGACCTGCTATGAGACCGAGTATGACCATCACCACCATCAACTCGATCATGCTGAATCCCAAAGAGCGTAACTTTGTCATATGGACACCGTGTTAAGACTTGTTATTGCGAGAATTATTCCCAGGACCAAAATACCTATGACGATACCTATAAATAGTATCGACAAAGGTTCAATCAGGGCCACGACCGTCGTCATTCTATTTTTACACTTCACGTCATAGAGTCGAGCAACTGACTCCATCATTGGCGGAAGCGCACCTGATTTCTCGCCCACCTTAATCAGGTTTGTTGCCGTCGGTGTGAGCACTTGTTGAGTTGCTAAGGCTTTAGAGAGCGCCTCACCATTCCTGACACTATCAACGACTCGTTCGAGTCGCATACGTTTTTCTTCAATACCCATGCCGGTTGCTGCAAGGTTTAAAGAAGTTAACAACTCAACCCGGCTTGCTGTCATCGTCGCCATCATCGCCGCCCATCGTGCGATTTCCGTCTCAAGCAACCAGGTGCCAATAATCGGCCACGTAGCAAGGTGGTTGTAAATTGTCGCCCTAACGCTGGAGCGTCGCAGAAACCAAGTGGCCCCAACTGCCGCAGCGAAAAGAAGAACTAACAGGTATGGATAGTAGTCGTGGAAAAACATACCAGTTGTGAGTACCGCTGTTGCCAGCCAAGGCATATCCACGCCTCGCTCCAGGATGTGAGCAAACCGCGGAACAACCAGAACAAAAATCAGTCCTACCGCGACAAACCCGGAGAGCAGAAGTATCGCTGGATAAATGAGCGCAGAACGAAATTGAGAGGCAATGTCGAGTTCATATTCCATCTGCTGGACGCCACTGCGCAGGCACCCGGGCAACCCTCCGGATAACTCACCGCTTTGGATCAGTTGGACAAGATAATCAGGTAGATCTAGATCAGTCTTTTGAACAGCCTGAGCTAATGATTCTCCACTTCTCAGGCTTTGGTTCACTGAGTTAAAGAAGGCATTCAGTCTGGGGTGATAGTCAGATTCCGCCTGCGATTCAACAGCCTCCGCAATCGAGACACCCGATTCCAACAGTGTCGCTAACTCAAACAAAGCAAGAACAACTTCCTGTCGGGTGACATCACGCTGAAATCGCCTGTGACGAGATTCGAGACGAGGACTGATCTCAGTAACCACCATGCCATCTATCTCAAGAAGGCGCATTGCGTCTCTCTCGTTGACCGCCTCGATCTCACCCTTAATTAAAGTGCCATCACTGGCCTGGACTGCTTCGTACTGAAGTTTCAAGTTAAGTCTCAACGCCGCTGGTTACTCGAACCACTTCTTCAATCGTCGTTTGACCTTTTGCGGCTTTTATCAGCCCATCCTGATACATCGTTCGATGACCTTCTTCCGCTGCGAGGGCACGAATCTCTGAGGCTGTCGCCTTGCTCACGACTCGATCCCGCATCTCACCAGAGATGGGGTAAATCTCGTAAATACCTGTCCGCCCTCGATAACCAACGTCTAGACACTTTTCACAACCTTCAGCGGTCTTCCAAGTCGGCTCGAAATCTATATCTAAATGAGCGACTTCCTGTTCAATATGCGTCGGGACTTTTGCGTCCGACGAACAGTGTGGACAGAGCCTCCGCACCAGTCGTTGGGCCTGCACAAGCTTCATGGGCGCTGCGACCAAAAAAGGCTCGACTCCCATGTCGATCAAACGAGTAAAGACTGAAAGTGCGTCGTTGGTGTGCACCGTGGAAAGGACCATGTGACCAGTTAACGCGGATTGAATGGCAATATCCGCAGTTTCTTTGTCACGAATTTCACCCACCATGATGACATCGGGATCCTGACGCAAAATTGCCCTGAGCGCTTTCGCGAACGTATAGCCAATTTCAGCGTGCGCCTGAATTTGGGTAACCCCAGGCACAACAAATTCAACAGGGTCTTCTACCGTAATGATCTTTTTCCGGCCATCGTTCGCCGCGGCGAGTGCACCAGAAAGCGTCGTCGATTTTCCCGATCCGGTAGGACCTGTTACCAGGAACATACCGTTGGCTTCTCCAATCGCTTCTTCAACTAACCGACGGTGATCCGCTTCGAGACCAAGGTTTTCTAGTTTGACCACTTCCCTCTCTTTAGGAAGAAGCCGCATAACAATCGATTCGCCGTGCACCCCTGGTACCGTGGATACACGAATGTCCATATCAGAGCCGGATATCCTCGTCGTTATCCGACCATCCTGTGGCAACCGCCGTTCGGCGATATCAAGTCCAGAAATGAGTTTGATCCGACTTGCTACAGCAGGAAACCGTTCAGCAGGTTGCCTGAATCTTGTGTAGAGAATACCGTCGGTTCGAAGACGTACAGCAAAACCTTCTTCGTCTGGTTCGATATGAACATCAGAGGAATCTGTATTGATCGCCTGGGCAAGGATGTTGTTAACCAATTCTACGACCGGGGCTTCTTCTGCGAGTTCACGTAGTGCTTTTGAGGACCCGGATTCACTGATCAGCTCATCTACCGACTTTTCTTTCTTAACGAAGTCCAGCACTGAATCCAGTTCCTGACTGGCTATGAGGCAATACTCCACCTCAACATCTGGAAAGAAGTAGCGCATGGTGTCCATCACAAAAGATGTCTGATGTTTGCAGCAGCAGACAATCTTCTCTTCTTCAGCCCAATGGATTAACGAGTGATCGAGATACCAATCGAAGACGATTCGTGACTCATCCATGCACGTAAATAGATCATGGAAATCGGGCAGGTGAACTCCTTCACCAACGACGCGCTGGCCCGTCTGTTCCGACAAGATCTGCAAAAGAACGTCTTCAGATAAAGCGCCGACTCGAATCAGGATCGAACCCAGCAATCCACCAACGGACTTCTGGATATCCAATGCCTTGCGCAGATCACTCTGATTAATGGCATTAATATTGAGAAGACGCTGACCCAGGAGACTCTCGTCTTGAGTCTCCACCATTTGTTCTTCAGTAACAGCCATAAAGAAATTCTATCCGATCACGCTAGATTTGACCCTTTTCACATCCGCAGAGAGATCGGCTGACTAGGTTTTGAGAACCGGTATAATGCGCTGCACTTCCTGAACGCAGAATTAACTCTTGAACCGAAAAGGCATTATTCTCGCAGGTGGATCTGGATCACGGCTGCATCCATTGACCATGTCGGTCAGCAAACAATTGCTGCCGGTGTTCGACAAGCCGATGATCTACTATCCGCTCTCAACCCTGATGTTGTCTGGGATTACGGACATTCTCATCATTTCAACACCTCGCGATCTTCCTGCCTTCCAGGATTTGCTCGGAGATGGTAGTCAGTGGGGATTGAGCCTGAACTATGCAGAACAGCCATCACCTGACGGTCTCGCACAGGCGTTCATTATCGGTGACAAGTTTATAGGTAAAGACAATGTGACCCTGATCCTGGGCGACAACATTTTTTATGCCCAGGGCATGCGTGAGAAGCTCCTCAGCGTTGCGGACCAGAAAAAAGGTGCTACCGTCTTCGGCTACTATGTCAGCAATCCTGAAGACTACGGCGTCGTCGAATTCGATGGCGAAGGCAAGGCTGTCTCGATAGAAGAGAAACCTGAGTCGCCAAAGTCCAACTTCGCAGTAACCGGTCTTTACTACTACGACAATGACGTCGTCGACATCGCTAAGAGTCTCAAACCCTCGCCACGCGGCGAACTTGAGATCACAGACGTGAATGTCCAGTACCTTGAACGCGGAGACCTGGAAGTAGAGGTTTTTTCCAGGGGCACCGCGTGGCTGGATACCGGCCAGCACTCTCATCTGCTGGATGCAGCAAATTTTGTTCGCATCGTTGAAGAACGTCAGGGCTTAAAAATCGCCTGCCCGGAAGAGATCGCCTACAAGATGGGATTTATTGATGCAGCCCAACTACAAAAGCTAGGCGCAGCGCTAATAAAGAGTGGCTACGGGCAGTACCTATTACAGATCCTGGACAACCAGACACCATGAATACCATCGAAACAGAGATCCCTGAAGTCCTGGTTTTTCAGCCGCGAGTATTCGATGACGATCGCGGCTTCTTGTTTGAATCTTTTAGATCCAGCTGGCTACCTGGATTCGATTTCGTACAGGACAATCACAGCCGATCCAGCAAAGGAACGTTGAGAGGGTTGCACTATCAATTTGAAAATACCCAGGGCAAGTTAGTCCGGGTCACCCGTGGTGAAGTATTCGATGTCGCCGTTGACATCCGACAGTCATCCCCAACATTCGGCCAGTGGGTCGGCAGAATTCTTAGTGATGAGAACAAAGAGATCTTTTGGGTTCCCCCTGGATTTGCTCACGGCTTTCTTGTGCTATCCGATGTAGCGGATTTCGTGTATCGCTGCACTGACTACTATGCACCGGGCGACGAGTACTCCATTCGTTGGGACGACCCTGAGCTCGCCATCAAGTGGCCAGCAGAAGCGCTGCCGCCAACACTTTCCGAAAAGGATCAAATAGCACCGCTCCTGGCAGACGCGAAACTCTTTCCCTAGGTTTATAATCAGACCATGAAATTTCTTGTAACCGGCGGCGCCGGATTTATCGGTTCAGCTGTGATCAGGTTTCTCATTAACGAGACTGATCACCAGGTGCTGAACATCGACAAGCTGACCTATGCGGGTCACCTCGAATCCCTGACACCTATTTCTGATAGTGACCGTTATCAATTCGTTCACGGAGATATCTGCGATGCAGCTCTGATGCAGCAGATTGTAGATGCGTTCAAACCCGACCGAATCATGCATCTCGCTGCTGAGTCTCATGTCGATCGCTCAGTTGATGCACCTGGCGAATTTGTTGAAACAAATATCATCGGCACATTTAATCTGCTGAACGCAGCACGAAAACACTTCGAGGACTCCGGCAACCAGGATTTCTTGTTTCACCATATTTCTACCGATGAAGTATTTGGTTCTTTAGGGGACAAAGGTTTTTTCACTGAAGAAACTCGATACGACCCGAGATCGCCCTACTCGGCGAGCAAAGCATCATCAGATCATCTTGTGCGAGCCTGGGGAGAAACCTACGGTTTACCCATTGTCGTCACAAACTGTTCCAACAACTACGGTCATTACCAGTTTCCTGAAAAGCTGATTCCGTTGATGATCATGAACACCTACAACCAGAAATCGCTACCGGTTTACGGTGACGGATCAAATGTTCGCGATTGGTTACATGTAGACGACCACGCGAGAGCCCTGTATCTGGTTGTGACCGAAGGTAAACCCGGTGAAACCTACAACATCGGTGGTAAAAACGAGAAAACCAATCTCGAAGTTGTCCAAACTATCTGCGATTTGATGGAATCATTTAATCCACCTGCGAAAGACTTCGCTTATCGCGACCTCATTACCCACGTCACAGACAGACCGGGTCACGACTTCCGCTACGCGATCGACACCAGCAAAATCGAGCGAGAGCTCGGCTGGCAACCACAGGAAACTTTCGAGAGTGGTATCGAGAAAACTGTGGAATGGTACCTCAGCAACCAGGAGTGGTGTGAAGCCGTGTCCAAAGATTACTCGCAGGAACGTCTGGGTCTCAAGACAGTCAAATAATGCCTTTTGTTACCGTGAACAATGCCCGCTTGTGGTACGACGCTGCAGGTGAAGGGGAACCAATCCTACTCCACCATGGCTACACTGCCTGTCGGGAAAACTGGCAACCAGTTGGACGAATCCTTGAGCACAAGTACAACGTCGTCATTATGGAATGCCGGGGTTGTGGTGAAAGCGAGCACACCGATGGCGGCCACAACCTCGATCAGTTCGCTGAAGATGCGATTGCCTTAATGAGCGAGCTGGGACACGAAAAATTCACCTTCGTTGGTCACAGCATGGGCGGCGGCATTGGAATGACCATCGCCATCAAACACCCAAAGGTTCTAAACAAGCTTGTGCTGGTCGGATCCGTCGGCGCAAAGGGCCTGGTTGGTCAGAGTTTTCGAACTAATGTCGAGGAACGCCTGGCAGCAAGAAAAGCTGGCGACAAAGAGTTCTTTATGCGCGAGCAGAGGGACGGATTCTTTAGAGCGGATGTTCAAACCGAAGCATGGTTCGAACGCAGGGTCCATCACATGATGAATGTGGTCTCCGACAACCACCTGATCGATGCTATGGATTCTATGCAGTCGATGGATTACCGGGATGCGCTGGCAGAAGTAAAAACGCCAACCCTCGTTATCGCAGGTGGTGTTGATCCGCTGATGACCACCAATATCGAGGACTACCAACGATTGCCGAATGCCGCGCTACATATCTTTTCCCGAGCCGCCCATGAGATTGGCATTCATGAAACCGAAGGCACCGCGAAGGTCATTGATGAGTTTATGCAGCATGGACCGCTGAATGCAGGGACCTTGAAAACACCACCCTCATCCCGAGCGTAGTCGAGGGATCTGGAGATTCTCTGCGGGCCTGCCCTGAGCGAAGCCGAAGGGTCGAGATGAGGTTTTCGTTTCTTTCCATTAAGTGATATCCGCAGCCAACGCTGCGCGCACTTCCTCTGAAACCACTAGATCACCGACATCATAATTGTCGTGGTCGACGCCAAAGGTTATCGATTCACCAGCCTTTAGTGCTTCAACCTGCGCTTGCTCAAACTGGAATCTCAGGAAGTGGACCGCAGACGTTTTTTCATCGTTGGCTCTTTCCAGGTCCTCATCAGCAATGGCGAATACTTTCTCTGTTTCACCTACCTTTACCCAGACTTTATTCTCGATATCGATGAGCTTCGCCAGCCTTTCTTTGCGCTCCTCAACATCCGGGTACTGGATCAACATGCTGCACTTCCAGTTATCACCGTCCGGAATCAAAGGGTTGTAGGCATCCAGCTCTTCCTGGATTCCCGAAGCTTCAAATACTTTCTCGATACGCAGCATTTCCTGGATCTGGTACTTAATCGTCAGCGCATCCTCGAACACGAGAAGCACGTGTTTGCCAATCTGCACGCGACGGTTTTCTTTGTGCGCGAGTACTTCAGCCCTGAAATCCGGCCGATTCTCGGCGTACTCTTCAAGGCTCCATAAATTTTTTCTTTCCAACATGTATTACTAAATTCCGTATGCGTGACGGAGCAACGACATGGGGTGCTCCGCTTGTTCAACTTTGTCTGTGAGGTTGGCGATGTGGACCGCAGCCATTGGGCAATCGGAGGCGAAGTGATCGGGCTCAGCTTTATCTACCTGCCTTACAACAGGTCGAGCAATCTTGAGAGATTTCTCCCTGGTTTCCTTCTTCACCGCATAAGTACCGTCATGGCCTGAACAGCGCTCGATCGCATTGACTTCCGTTTCTGGAACCAGATTCAGGATGTCTCTAGTCTTGATACCAATATTCTGGACTCGCAAGTGGCAAGCTACCTGGTAGCTAATATCGCCGAGCGTATTTTGAAACTCGGTGTTGAATTCGCCTTCCTTGTGTCGCAGAAACAGGTATTCGAAAGGATCGTAAAAGGCCTTTTGAACTTTCAACACATCCTCGTCGTCCGGATACATGAGCGGCAGTTCCTGTTTGTACATCAACACACAGGAGGGAATCGGTGCGATCAAATCAAAGCCTTCATCGACCAGCTTCGCGAGGACAGGAATGTTCTTCTCCTTGAGCTCGTTCACCGCGTCAAGATCGCCCAGCTCTAGCTTCGGCATGCCACAACACGCTTCCTTGGGCACCAGCTCAATGTGAATCCCGTTGTGTCGGAATACCGCTGCAAAATCTTCCCCGAGATGTGGCGTGTTGTAGTTCCCGTAGCAAGTTGCATAAAACGCGACTTTGCCGGTGGTCTCGCCGACAGGTTTCACTTCGTTTGATTCCTCAGGGAATCGCTTACGAAGTGTCCGTGAATGATAAGACGGGACAGGTGCTTCTTTGTGCACACCAAGCGTGCCTTCCAGTGCATTTCTGAAAAGGCTGTTGTTGTTAAATGCATTCACAGTGACATCGACCACTGGAATGGTTGCCAGCTTGCCCACCGTATCGGTGCTCGTGAGCATGTTATCCCGGAATGAAGCACCTTCATTTTTGTAACGCTGCGCCTTCGCGCGAAGCATCAGATGGGGGAAATCGACGTTCCATTCATGGGGCGGCACATAGGGGCACTTTGTCATATAACAAAGGTCGCAGAGATAACACTGATCCACGACATCGTAATAATCGTCTTTCGCGACACCATCGACTTCCATGGTTTCGCTTTCATCTACCAGATCGAACAACGTGGGGAAGGAGTCGCAAAGACTGACACAGCGTCTACAGCCATGGCAGATGTCGTAGACCCGCTCCAGTTCTTCGAACAAGTCGTCCTTGTCCCAGAATTTTTCCGACTTCCAATCGATGGGATGTCGGGTTGGAGCCTCCAGGCTCCCCTCACGTTGACTCATTTCAGTCTCCGGTTTTAACCGTCCAAGTTGTCCAAAGCTTTCTGGAATCGATTCGCATGGCTACGCTCAGCCTTCGCAAGTGTCTCGAACCAGTCAGCGATTTCATCGAAACCTTCGTCTCGTGCGGTAGCCGCCATGCCAGGGTACATGTCCGTGTACTCGTGTGTCTCACCGGCAATGGATGCTTTCAGGTTATCACCTGTATTGCCAATTGGCAGGCCGGTCGCTGGATCACCAACTTCTTCGAGGTATTCCAGGTGGCCGTGAGCATGGCCAGTTTCACCTTCTGCAGTTGAGCGGAAAACTGAAGCCACATCGTTGTAGCCTTCAACGTCCGCTTTCGCAGCAAAGTAGAGGTAGCGGCGGTTTGCTTGCGATTCGCCTGCAAACGCATCTTTCAGGTTCTGTTCTGTTTTGGAATCTTTGAGGGACACGGTGTATAGCCTTCCTTATCTTGAGGTTATTAGGTGAATGGGCAGATTATGGATGAGCCGACAATCCGTCCAATGAATCTTTTTGTTCGCATTGATCGAATATCCCGATCAGACGATTCAGGAAGACTTACGCTTGGAGGCCTGGAACAGATCATCCACAGCCTGCCAAACAACGCCTGCCGAGCCATTTCCAATGACTTGATCATTGACCTGACCGACAGGCCAGACCTCTTGCCCTGTACTGGTCACCCATACCTCATCTGCTTCAAGCAGCTCAGATTCCGTAATCGATCTTTCTTCCATCGACAATCCGGCCTCATTGACCAGATCCACCAGGTGGTCTCTCGTAATACCGTGAAGAAGATAATTGCTCTTCGGTGGCGTCACGATGACACCGTCCTTAACAACAAAAACGTTAGCCGCCGTCGATTCCGTTACGAGACCATCACGAACAAGAATCGCGTCATCAAAACCTTCAGCAATTGCTTCGTTCTTTAACAAGCCGTTGGCAATGAGGCTGACAACCTTGATATCTCCCCGTCCCCAACGGAAATCTTCCTTGGTCACAACTTTTAAAGGCGCGACGTTTTGCCGCTCAAGATCTGGCGCATGCATTACCGTCATTAGCACAGTAGGTTGAACAACTGCCGGATAGACATGACTCCTCGGAGCCGCCACACCTCGTGTGACTTGCAGGTAAAGGTAAGCCGGATTCTCCTGCCCACGCTCTACCGCTTCCAAAATCAGGGACCGCCATTCCTCAGAAGAATGCGGCGAGACCAGTCGAATCGCATCAAGACTTCGCTGTAACCGGACCAGGTGCTGATCCAGCGTGAACACCTCATCATCGTAAACGGCCATCACCTCGTAAATACCGTCTCCGAACATAAAGCCACGATCAAACACGGAGACCCGTGCATCTTCCGGCTGCATCCATTCACCGTTTAAATAGGCAATCGCCACGCTTCACCATCCACATCAAGAAACTTCACAGCAGAACCCGCATGATAAACTACTTACTCCTGATCGCATTAAGGATGAGTCAGTGGATATTCAAGATCTCGGCTCGCTTGGCGAGCTCATTGGCGGTATCGCAGTTGTCGCGTCGGTCATTTATCTGACCATACAAATTCGTCATGGCATCAGCGGCTATAGAAGCCAGACCATAATGAGACCACCAACCACTTTTCTAAACTTCAATTAGAAATTGCGAAAAGTGATGTCCTATTACAAGCCTGGTCCAAGGCTGAGCGGGGCGAACCCTTGGAACCACTCGAAGCACGACGCGTCCTGAACATCGTCAGCAGCTATCTGATCGGTTTCGAGAATATGCACGCCCAGGCAGAACAGCGCATGATGGATCAAGCGGCCTATGACGCGAGGCGAGTTGTGATCGCGTCACTCATGGCGCATACCGGCGTCTGGGATTGGTGGCAGCGAATGGGAAAAGATCAGTTCCCGCCAGCCTTCGCGGCCGATGTCGAACAAGCTGTGAAGGACTTTAACGTTAACGCCCCTTAAACACAGGTTCTCGTTTTTCAACAAACGCTTTCGCTGCTTCACGATGATCCTCTGTCTGACCACAATGAACATGGTGAGTTGCCTCAAGATCTAGGCAGTCATCAACCTCGCCGGACATGGCGCGATTGAGATTCTCCTTCATATATCGGTATGCAACCGTCGGACCAGAAGCAAGTCGCCGCGCAATTTCGAGGGTCTTTTCCTGAAGCACTTCTGGTTCACAAACCCAATTAGTCAGCCCAAGCCGAAGTGCCTCTTCCGCACTAACTCGATCTGAGAGGTAGTAGAGCTCCCGTGCTTTCGCAGAACCCACTAACTGGGTCATGAAATAGGTACCCCCATAGTCACCCGAGAATCCGACTTTCGCGAATGCGGTCGTGAGAATGGCATTACTCGCCATAATTCGCATGTCACATGCGAGTGCCAGCGAGAGTCCAGCACCGGCCGCAGCACCTGGCAGTGATGCCAGGGTGGGTTTAGGCATCTTGAATAACTTGCCCGAAGTCGCCCGCTGGTTAAGACGCTGACGATGAATCGCGCCATCAATCGTGTTGTCTCCGACCGTGCCGTCCCCTTTCGAAGCCATGCCCTTCACATCACCACCGGCGCAAAACCCCTTACCAGCACCGGTCAACACGATGACTTTCACATCAGGGTTCACTTCAAAGTCCGAGAGCATTTTCTGGAGCGCTCCGTTCATTTCACCGGACATCGCATTACGTGCATCTGGCCTGTTTAGCGTTAGGACAGCAACACCGTCTTCCATACTGGCGAGAAGGTCCTGAGTTCCGGTTTCAAGTTCCGTCATTGAGCATCTCCAGAAACTGATTGATACTGGAATATACCGAACCCAGAAGCCGGACGCATAGAGAAGTCATTCCATGAAGAAGTTGTTGATCGCCAACCGAGGCGAGATTGCCATACGTATCGCACAAACTGCCCAGGAAATGGGCTATACCACTGTGGCTATTTATCCTGAGGATGACCAAGACGCACTGCACACACGACGCACGGATGAATACATCCAAATTCCAGGTGCCGGTGCCCAGGCTTACCTGGATATCCCCAATGTCGTCAAGGCAGCGATCGATTCAGGAGCAACTGCCGTTCACCCCGGCTATGGATTCCTGAGTGAAACCCCTGAATTCAGCAAGGCTATAACGGACGCTTCCCTTGAGTTCATCGGTCCTACCACCGATCAACTCATGACATTCGGCAACAAGGCGGGTGCGCGAGGATTGGCTGAAAAACTGGGCGTACCTTTGGTACCCGGCACCAACGAAGACACCACATTGGATCAGGTCACCACATTCCGATCTGACCATCCGGACAAAGGCATCGTCATCAAGGCAATATCAGGCGGCGGTGGTCGTGGCATGCGTATCGTTGAAAATGGTGATGATGTCGATAAACACTACGAGCGATGTCGATCTGAAGCCAATCTGGCATTCGGTGACGACCGCGTGTACGTCGAACTATTAATTCCGCGAGCTCGGCACATTGAAGTGCAGGTTCTGGGTGATGGCCAAGGGAATGTTATTCATCTTTGGGAACGAGACTGCAGCACTCAGAGACAAAACCAGAAGATCGTCGAAATCGCACCCAGCCCAACCTTATCAGACACCACCCGCGACGCTCTGCTTGAAGCATCAGTAAAGATGGCCGCACACGCAAGCTATCGAGGTCTCGGTACTTTTGAATTTCTGGTAAACGCAGACGAACCCTCAGAGTTTTACTTTATTGAAGCGAACGCTCGGTTACAGGTTGAACATACTGTTACAGAAGCCATAACCGGCATTGATCTGGTCGAGCAGCAGATCAGGGTTTGTGAAGGCGCTTCCCTCAAAGATCTAGGTCTGACCAAGCCTCCTGCGACTACTGGATTCGCCATCCAATGTCGCATCAATATGGAAACCCCGGGCAAAAAAGGTATGTTCAAACCGACCGGCGGCACCATAAGCTTGTTCGAACCACCCACAGGTCCCGGTGTCCGAGTAGACACCTACGCCTATAGTGGCTACAAAACGTCAACACGCTACGACTCTTTACTCGCAAAACTCATCGTTCACAGCAAGCAAAGTGACTTTGCAGCATGCGTGCAGAAAACACTCGGGGCATTAAACAATTTTCAGCTCCAAGGATTCGCCGTCAACGCACCTTTTCTAAGGTCACTGATATCTTCAGAGACATTCTGTGAAGGAGCGATCACAACCAGATTTATCGATCAGAATCTGGATGCGCTTGTTGAACCCGAAAGTAAGGAGAAAGCAAAAGCCGGACTCGCAGGCACGCAACTCAACAGCAAAGATCCACTGGCTGTTCTGGCACTCGGAAAATCCGATCAATCCATCGAACAAAACGACGTGGTCACCTTGTCTGCAGATATCGAAGGTCCCGCTGGGAGCGAACCTGTACCAGCACCGCTTCAAGGCACTGTCATCGAAGTAACGGTCAAAGAAGGCGATCTTGTTTACCGGGGTCAGGAACTGATCGTCATGGATGCCATGAAAATGGAGCACGTGATCCAAGCGCCAGTCTCTGGAGAAGTGTTGATGGTGACCGCAGAAGCCGGTGATGCGATCCTGGAGGATCATCCCATCTTGTTCATTACAGAAAAAGAAGTCGCTGCAGGTGAAGCCCAACAGTCGCAGGAACAGGATCTCGATCACATCCGATCGGATCTGCAAGAAGCCCTGACCCGGCACGGTTATAAGCTGGATGAAAATCGTGATACTGCCGTTGCGAAAAGACGTAAAACCGGGCATCGAACAGTAAGGGAGAACATCGAAGACATCTGTGATCCTGGCACTTTCGTTGAATACGGTTCCCTCACAATCGCAGCACAAAGAAGGCGAAGAACGGTTCAGGACTTAATGGAGAACACGCCAGGTGACGGCATGGTGACCGGCATCGGCAGCGTCAATCAGGATCTCTTTCCAGGACAGGACACTCAATGTGTCGTCATGTCGTACGACTATATGGTCCTTGCAGGAACACAGGGACTACAAAACCATCGAAAGAAAGATCGTATGTTTGAGCTGGCTGAACAGCTCCAGATTCCTATCATCCTGATTGCCGAAGGCGGCGGTGGTCGGCCGGGCGACACTGACGGCGCTGGCATCGCGGGTCTTGATTGCCTCGCTTTTCAACTCTACGGGGCTCTGAGCGGCCTGGTGCCAAGGATCGGTATCACCACCGGTCGTTGTTTCGCGGGTAACGCGGTACTCCTTGGTACCAGCGACATTGTCATTGCGACTGAAGATTCCAACATAGGGATCGGAGGACCTGCCATGATTGAAGGCGGTGGGCTCGGCATATTCAAACCTGAAGAAGTGGGTCCAATGGACGTTCAGGTGCCGAACGGGGTCGTGGACGTCGCCGCAAAGGATGAAGCAGAAGCCGTGGAGGTATCCAAAAAATTACTCTCCTACTTCCAGGGTCCAACTGACAATTGGTCCTGCCAGGATCAGCGCAAACTGAGATTCTCCGTTCCGGAAAACCGTCTACGCGTCTATGACATGCGAGAAATTATCGAAACGATTGCAGATGATGATTCCGTCACTGAGCTTCGACCCGAATTTGGTATTGGCATCATCACCTGCTTCGCACGCATTGAAGGCAGGCCCGTTGGAATCTTCGCTAACAACCCTGTGCATTTATCCGGCGCGATAGATACCGATGGCTCCGACAAAGCTGCTCGCTTTGTGCAACTCTGCGATGCATTCGATATCCCTATTGTTTCATTGGTGGACTGTCCGGGAATCATGGTCGGACCAGAAATCGAGAAAACAGCGCTGGTGCGCCACGCAGCAAGATTATTTGTCATCAGCACCAGCATCACTGTCCCATTTATGTCGATTGTTGTCAGAAAAGGCTACGGACTTGGCGCACAGGCGATGACCGGCGGTGGATTCAAAGCATCCACATTCACGGTGAGTTGGCCAACCGGTGAATTTGGTGGCATGGGATTAGAAGGGGCGGTAAAGCTGGGTTATAGAAAAGAGCTTGAAGCGATTGAGGATCCTGAAGAACGCCTCGAGGAATACGAGAAACGAGTCGCGCAGATGTATGAGCGCGGCAAAGCCGTTAACTTTGCAACTGCGTTCGAAATTGATGAGGTTATCGATCCCATGGAAACCCGCCAATGGATCATGGCAGGACTCAAGTCTGCGCCCAAGCCCGCCCCAAGAATTGGCAAGAAAAAGCCGTTTGTTGATACCTGGTAGCCGGTCCACTTTGCGACGCGGCATATAAAGATGGATATCACCCTTCGCGAACACAAAGTCCAAGAAGACGCCGAAGCTGCAGAATATCTAGCTCGCATTACCGGCTTGTCCAAATCAAAAATCAAAGATGCGATGACTAAGGGTGCAATCTGGTTGAACTCAACCGCAGGAACCCGGCGACTTAGACGCGCACGCCACAGGCTGAAACAATCTGATCGTGTCTCTGTCTACTATTCAGAGAAAGTACTCAATACCGATCCGCCCACACCGAGTTTGGCTACCGATTGTGAAGAATATAGCGTCTGGATAAAACCGGTGGATCTTCTTTCTGGCGGCAGCCGTTATGGAGATCACTGCACCATCAACAGAGTGGTCGAAAAGATTATGGGGCGCCCTACCTTCCTCGTTCATCGGCTGGATAGGTTTGTTTGGGGCCTTATGGTGCTAGCACACAGCAAAAAGGCTGCTGCAGATCTATCGACGCAGTTTCAAAATCGGGAAACCCGGAAAGTCTACAAAGCCGTGGTGCATGGCTTAATTACTGACCCCTGCACCATCTCAGTTCCAATTGATGACAAGGATGCGGTATCACACATCCAGCCAATCACTCTGGGCTCTGAGCGATCACTGATCGAGGTGAAAATCGAGACAGGCAGAAAACATCAAATCAGAAAACATCTGGCGAGTATTGGCCATCCGATTGTTGGTGACCGGCAGTACGGACATCCTGATGAAAAGGGAATTCAACTAGCTTCAGTAGCCCTCGGATTCAAGAACCTGGAGGGAATCGCGGTGGAATACCAGCTACCAAAAGGTCTGGAGCCGTCACTTAATTCTTAAGAGGCAAACTGAATTAGGATGCCTGCCGCAACCGCTGATCCAATAACACCTGCAACATTAGGACCCATGGCATGCATCAGTAGGAAATTTTGAGGATTTGCTTCCAGACCTACCCGGTTAGCAACCCTGGCTGCCATGGGCACCGCGGAAACACCCGCTGCTCCGATCAATGGATTTATCTTCTGCGCGGTCAACAAGTTCATCAGCTTAGCCATTAGGACACCCGTCGCGGTACCAATCGCAAAAGCCACCATACCCAGGGACAGGATCCCGATGGTCTCAGCCACAAGAAACTGATCAGCTTTCAGCTTTGATCCAACCGCGAGGCCCAGGAAAATTGTAGTGATGTTGATCAACGCGTTCTGGACTGTACTGCTTAGTCGATCCACCACACCACACTCCTTCATCAGGTTGCCAAAACAAAACATCCCAAGGAGCGGCGCCGCGCTAGGTACGAACATCGCAACGAGCACGAGCAACATGAGTGGGAAGAAGATTTTTTCTCGCTGCGACACTTCACGCAGTTGCTTCATCTCGATCTGTCTTTCCGACTCCGTGGTAAGCAAACGCATAATCGGCGGCTGGATAATTGGCACCAGCGCCATATAAGAGTAGGCAGAAACCGCGATGGCCCCCAGCAGGTGTGGAGCAAGCTGCCC
Organism: Pseudomonadales bacterium; assembly: GCA_965267195.1. Classification (GTDB taxonomy): domain Bacteria; phylum Pseudomonadota; class Gammaproteobacteria; order Pseudomonadales; family Azotimanducaceae; genus UBA9659. The sequence continues at coordinate 3,871,873 of OZ253942.1, read as the reverse complement.
GGCCACATAAATCGCTGTTGGCCCATCCGCCCCGCCAATGATTCCAATGGCTGCGGCTTCCGCGACATTGAAATCGAAAATTCCATAGGCAGAAAACACCAAGGCACCCAGCAGGGTTGCGAAGATGCCAAATTGAGCAGCTGCGCCAAGGAACAGAGTTTTCGGATTTGCGAGCAACGGACCAAAGTCTGTCATCGCGCCTACGCCCATAAAAATCACCAGTGGAAAGACACCGGTTTCGATACCCATCATGTAGAACTGATGCAGCACACCATCGCCCACCGCAATATCTACTCCGGGAATATTCGCAAGAATTCCTCCAAACCCAATAGGAACGAGAAGCAGAGGCTCAAACTTTTTTGCGATCGCGAGGTATAACAACCCCAGGCCAACAACGATCATGACGAACTGATCGAGAGTCAGCTGGTAGACACCCGTGTTGTGCCAGAGTTCGAGTAACTGCTCCATGACTGAGTTAGGCCAGAAGAATCAGGGGTTGGCCTGCATCGACGGCATCACCTTCCTGAACCACCACCTGACTGACGGTTCCGCCGTTAGCCGCGCGAATTTCCGTCTCCATTTTCATGGCTTCAAGCACCAGCACGACGTCGCCTCCCGCTACAACGTCACCAGCTTTGACGTTTACCTTGAACACGTTGCCAGCAAGCGGTGCATTGATCTCCTCACCACCGCCTGAGGGCGCAGGTGCTGCGGCAACCGGTGCACTTGGCACTGGCACAGCCGACTCTATGTCACCACCTTCTGATACTTTCACGACAAAACGTTCGCCAGACACTTCAACGGTATAGACCGAGGCTCCACCCGCTGTCATTGGCGCAGCTTGCCTAACAGGCTCAGGCTCATTACCTGGCTTAGGTTCAAACGCATCCGGGTTGTTTCGATTCGCCAAGAACTTGAGACCGACCTGAGGAAACAATGCGTAGGTGAGCACGTCATCTTCGATATTCTCACCAAAGATCAGCCCTTCCTCTTTCTCTTTACCCTGCAGTTCAGACTTTAGTTTTTCGAACTCAGGTTCAAGGTTATCAGCGGGTCGGCAGGTAACCGGCTCAGCGCCATCAAGCACCCGTGCTTGCAGTTCCGAATTCACTGCTGCTGGTGTTGCGCCGTACTCTCCTTTTAGTACCCCCTGCGTTTCATTGGCAATGCTCTTGTAACGTTCTCCAAGAAGCACGTTGATGACAGCCTGCGTGCCCACAATCTGCGATGTGGGTGTCACCAAAGGAATGAAACCGAGGTCTTCGCGCACCCTGGGGATTTCTTCGAGCACCTCATCAAGACGATCCGATGCATTTTGTTCACGCAGCTGATTTTCCAGGTTGGTCAACATGCCACCCGGCACCTGGGCAACCAGGATTCGAGAATCGGTTCCCTTGAGGGAGCCCTCAAACTTTGCGTATTTTTTTCGAACGTCTCTGAAATAGGCGGCAATCTCTTCCAACTTGCCCATATCGAGACCGGTGTCCCGATCTGTTTCCTCAAGCATGGAAACAATCGCCTCTGTTGGCGAGTGACCGTAGGTCATGCTCATAGACGATATTGCTGTATCCAGGTTATCGATGCCGGCTTCAATCGCCTTGATATAAGTCGCGGTGGATAAACCGGTTGTTGCGTGGCACTGCATATGAATAGGCACATCTACCGTATTTTTGAGCTGGCTGATCAGATCATATGCAGCATAGGGTGACAGCAGCCCCGCCATGTCTTTGATCGCAATCGAATCAGCGCCCATGGATTCCAGGCGGCGACCCATCTCGACCCAGGTATCAATATTGTGAACTGGACTAATGGTGTAAGACAGCGTTCCCTGCGCATGTTTACCCTGTTTACGAACGGCGTCGATCGCGCACTCGAGATTTCGAGGATCATTCATTGCATCGAAGATGCGGAACACATCAACGCCGTTTACGGCAGCCCGCTCGACAAACTTTTCGACGATGTCATCCGCGTAATGACGGTAACCGAGAATGTTTTGCCCCCTGAACAACATCTGCTGAGGCGTTTTTGGCATGACCTTCTTGAGTTCTCGAATTCTTTCCCACGGATCTTCTCCGAGGAATCGAATACAAGCATCAAAGGTTGCACCTCCCCAACTTTCCATCGACCAGAAACCAACGTCATCCAGTTTCTCTGCAATGGGCAACATGTCATCAATACGCATTCGAGTCGCAAAGAGCGATTGATGTGCATCACGCAGCACCAACTCTGTAATGCCAAGCGGTTGTTTATTGTTTTCGTTCATAGGTCTTTATGTACCATAGCGAGCTAGCTGCCGCCACCTCTGGCTGTGTTAAGAAACTGCTCCTGTGCCTTTCTGGATCTCAATCGTACAAACTCTATCTCTGGAAATTGATCGCCATTCATGACAGCAAGATAACGTCGGCGGTTTTCGCTATGCGTCGTCAAACACCAGAGCAAGATCGAATCATTTGAAAAGAACGCCTTGAAGAGCGATTCACGATTTCCCGACCACAGGGTTTCACGCCGAAAAGAACGTCGAAGCGTGCGCATGAATACTTGATAGAAAGTCAGCCACAGCGGTAAGTCCAGCCACACCACCATGTCAACATTGCGCCACTTGATGGGAATCGTTTTCTTATAGTTACCATCGAGCACCCAGGCATCTCCGGATAACGCTTCTTCCAACCGTGAAAAGAGGACCTCATCAGAAGCCTCGGTCCAGTTAGGCTCCCAGTGCAGAGCGTCCAATTCGACGTAAGGCGCAGCTAGCGCTTGTGAAAGCTTACGTGCAAAGGTCGACTTTCCACTGCCGCTGGTACCAACGACATTAATTCGGCGCGCTTCGATCATTGCTTATCTGAGATTGGTGAACTCGAATAGTGACTCAGCTGAAACTGATCGAGTTCCGGATTCATCAGAACCGTTGCCTGGATGGGATCATTACCTACCGCCCAAACCGCGTGGTTGTGATCATTGATAGAAATTTGAAGAGAATTCATGCCAGATCGAAACAGTCTGGCTGGTAAGTGCAGATCCTTCGCATAGAGACGCGTTAACTTCACACCGTTGAGGTAGAGGTGGGCGTGTCCATGAACTGAATTCTTTGGGGGTTCTGTGCGCGCCGCCGGAGACTCCATCTGAAAGTTAGCAAGTTCAACATGGAGGTTAAAACCGTCTTCACTGTCTCGGGTCAGGATCATTGCCAGTTCTGGAACCGGTAGGTCATCCGGTACAGCAACCTGCACCTGGTGCATCACCGAGTGATCGATACGGTGATCGCGTTTATCAAGTTCTTCTGCGTAAGAACTTACTCCTGCAACAAGCAGGCAAATGGCGACAATAACTTGCATTCTTAGCTCGGCGGACCCATACCTGGGCCACCTTCTCCAGGGCCACCCTCTCCCGGGCCACCACCGCTACCGCTGCACCTCCAGCCAGTGTCCGTTGTATCAACCTCACCATACAAATTCGGACCCAAAAAGTAGGGATAGCGCGGCAGGAAGTCTATACCCAGGGTCTTCTGTTCACTGTCGTCCGTCACGGTCACGTGGTAGTGATAGCCTCGCCCATCATCCGTGTCGTGGCCGTTATATTGATCAAGGTACGCGTCCCCCCGAGCAGAACAAGCAGAGGAGTAGTAGTAGTCTTCAAGGTAAGCACCACTGGTCACCGATATTTCATTGCCCGATGCAGAGGTTACCGTGGTATTCGTAGCAGGACCCTGGCTAACAGCGGTTACTCCCTGAGACAGATCCATATTGTCCACTAACTGACAGGACCGCGTGCCATCGTCACACCCGCCTTCGGAGGTCGATGCCGTGTAGTCGCGGGCGATCCAACAGGATTCCGCCAACACGCCGTTGGATTGCCATGGTCCATAGATCGGGTAGCCGTCCTGAGCAAAACCATAGACCGGTGAGTGATCGGTTCCATCATCACCGAGCTGTTCAGCCAGGCAATGTGGGTAGCTGTGGTGGTGATAGTCATTGTTGGCTGCGTGGCCGTGGCAAACATCAATATCGTATACCTCAAAGACAGGCGCGAGGTTGGACCAGACACCTTCACTGTTGTAGCTCATACCATCGCTGTATCCATAGACAGATACACCATTCACCCAAAGGCCGATGGTATCCAACGCCGTGGTGCACTCACTTGACGCTGATGTGGGGTTGTCTGGGAAATAGTGTTCGTGTTCCACATCCAGCGGGCAAACCGGGCCGGGTGGCCAATAGCCGCGCCCTTCGCCTTCAACGCAACTGTTGTTGGAGTCGTAGTTGATATCAGCGCCAAAGGCTACGGGTCCTGCTTCAGCAGTCGTGCGACCACCCTGACCTCGAAAATCCGAGCCTGCATTCGGACGATTGTTCAGCCAATCGATCTCATCCTGAGTCATGACGTGATTGTAGTTCGGCACACCCGTGGCGTTGATCTGAACCACCTCCTGGCTGTTGAAAGTTGTCTCAGTGACGCTTTGCACGTTTACCAAGGCTGGATCCCCGTTACTATCAACGATGGTTGTCGATGTTTCCGAGTTGTTGACCATCCAACTCTCAGTTCGAGCGCTGGTTTCGCTGCCTGGAAGTGGCAAGAACGCACTCAGGTTGGAAAGCAGGTCACCTGGCGCGGTCAATAAGCTTTGTACATACGAATCCTGACTGGAAACCACATCAACACGCCACTTGCCGTCACCATCGCCCCAAACTCCTTCAAGAGACTCTGATGAAATTGTCTGCGATGTATTGCCTGGCAAGGTGACTTCAAACGTGTTAGCTCCGGCATCACCATCGTCATCTGTTCCGGAAATCGTAAAAGTGTTGCTGGCGTTTCCGGGATTATTCAATCTAAGCGTGCTCACCTGATTCGGATTCGACGCTGGATTAAAGAAGGGAACAAAGTGAGTCGTCGCAGCCACGAAATTTGTGTTGTTGTGAACGATGTTTACAAAACCATCATTGGTTCGAAACAAACCCACGACATCAATGTCCTGGTCTGCGGAGATGATCAAGCGCCACGCACCGACGCCATCGCCCAGCGAGCCAGCCAAACCCTTGCTGACGTTGCCATTCTCGATGTCACCCGAGTTTAGATGCCGACCTTCATTCGCACCCAGTGACAGGGAGATGACGCTACTGTTACCTTCCTCATCAATTCCCTCAATGCTCACAGTGGCAGCGCTACTACTGTTATTTATGAAGCGAATAAAACCTTGTTGGCTCGCATCGTCTGGCAACATGTAGTTGATAAGGTACTGATCGTATTCCGGCACTATCGCGGTGGATAGGTTAGAGATATTCCCCTCCGGATCTTCCAACAAACTGAGCACTTTTGCAGGCTGGGTACTTGTCACAGTCAATCGCCATTTCCCCGATCCGTCACCAAGTGATCCAGTTAAACCCGCTCCACCTGACTCAAGACTTGCGGCCGTGACTTCAGAAACTTCGTTTGCAGGGACGGTAAACGTTACAGGACCTGCTGATGTGCCATCATCGTCAATGGCGGTAACTTCAAAGGTGTTCGTGGTCGAAGACAGGTTTACAACACGGAGCCTGCTGACCTGGTTCTGATTCGAGCCCGGATTGAAGAAATAAACCTCATGCGTGGTATCCCCAACATCATCAGCTGAGGTGTGAACGATATTCACAAAGCCGATTGAGTTTCTGAAGAGCCCAGACACATCAAGATCCAGGTCAGATTCAAACTTCAGTCGCCAATTACCCGAGCCGTCGCCAAGGGCACCAGTTAGCCCCTTGCTCGCGTTGCCATTTTCAAGGTCTTCCGAGTTAAAGTTTCTGGACTGACCCGCAGCAAATGACAGTGTCACCGTGTTTGGTGACGTGACTCCCGCATCGTCGATGCCAGTAATCGTCAGGGTCCCTGCTTCGTTGCTCCGATTGTTGATTCGAACGAAGCTCTGCTGGACTTCATTGTCAGCGGGAAAGAAGAGATAGAGCCACTGTTCTGCTGCATGGGCCGGCGAGAATCCACAGACCAGTATCAGAGCAACAATTACTTTTCGACTCATGAACCTTCCTTGATGAATCTTCGGGATCAGTTATGTTCGCCGAGGCGTCCAGAGATGACAATAGAAAAGAAGAAACTGGCTGGCGGAGAGGGAGGGATTCGAACCCTCGATGAGCTTTTAACCCATACTCCCTTAGCAGGGGAGCGCCTTCGACCACTCGGCCACCTCTCCGGAGGGATTGAAATGGCGCGCTGGGAGGGAGTCGAACCCCCGACCTTCTGGTTCGTAGCCAGATGCTCTATCCAGCTGAGCTACCAGCGCGCAGAGAGCGGCGCATTATAGTGACTTCCCGACTATATCTCCAGTCTGGTGGCACCAATCGACAACAAGCGGTTCTCAGCGTCTTCCGCCCGATCTTCCAGGAGTTCTATTCCTATAAAATCACGCCCCAGCAAAACGCTGGCCAAACCAATCGCCGCGGACCCACAGAAAGGGTCCAAAATCGTATCCCCAGGGTTACTCATGACTTTTATCAAGCCCGCCATTTTATTTACATCACGTGGATTCGGATGCAGCGTCCCGGGCATGTCACTCCAGTTTTCACTGTCGAATGAACGTTCTGGTATTGGGTTTCGAAGGACAAAAAAGGCATGTTCGCCGCGACGATCCTCAAAAGCATCTTCGATCTGAACCACTGTTCCCGAGCCAAACATTTCAGCGGTTTGCTTTAGTCGATTAAAAGGCTGGGAGATCGCCAACCTACCAGACTCACCAACAAACCTAAGCATTTGCTCGGCAAAAGGACCCAGGCGTTCAAAATAGTTTTCAGGCGTGAATCCCAAACCGACATAAGGCGGATCTGTAATGACAGAATCCACAATCCCCTTATCCCAGTTCTTCATTATCTCGAGACTATCGCCGTTCACTATCGCATAGCGTCCAATTTCACTATCCGTCATTAAGAGCTCCTTGTAGCCAGCTACGAGTGTCATCCATCGATAGCCAGCTAACTACGTCCAGAACAGACAGGGAGGGTTCGAATTCGAAGGGTTTCACATCATAGGTAAGTGGTGCTGGGTCTGAAAAAACTAGTTCTATTCCTGCACTCCTGAAATCTTCTGGTCTAAAGATCCCCTGACCTCCAATAGGATTGATATAGGTATCAGCACCCAATGCTTTACTGATCTCCAGAGCCCACCCTCCGGCATGATCGATATCAGGCAGATCAAGTTCCATCTCTGAGATGATTTCCAATTCAAGGTCGATATCAAGACGCTCGCAAACAACCTGTAAACCGCTAACGCAGATATCCACTAATCGATCGCTCCTCCGTCTCGCAAACGTCTCTTCAATGACTTCCAGTGTCTGTTCAAGATGAGGGGCTCTTTTCTTGTATGCATCAAATTGAGCGACAATTCGCTCCTGTGCGGATACAGCATCCTTTCCAAGCACATCGCAGATCTTCGTCCCTATCGACGTTTTTTCAACAGGATAACTAATGTACTGCCAACCCTTGTCAGCGCTAAGAATTCTGTTTCGATTCATCCAACTTTTCTTTTTATAGTTGACGATATCAAACACGATCCAGCGATCGACGCTATTCATCAGGTGGAAATAGCCGATGTAGGGAAAGAAGTAAGGCTGCATTATGCCTAGCTTCACACGAACCTCACCCGATTATTCTAGGCGCATCGTGATGTGCCTGCTCAATGACTTCACAGATGCGCTGAGCGCTAGTGCGGTCGACACTCTGACCTGATGGCAATTGAAGAACCGTTTCACAGAGGCGATCAGTGACCGGCAAGTTGTTTTGATATTGTGGATATTTGGCTGCGTAATAGTCAGTTCGGTGTACGCCAGGTCTGAAGTACCGACGAGCATAAACATTCTCAGCCTTAAGCACCTTGGCGAGCATATCTCTGTTCATCCCAAACTCAGGTTCTGAAACCTCAATAACGACGTACTGATTGTTTCCCGTTGCCTCGTTCTTAACATCCAGAACTCTAATTCCAGGTATACCGGATAAACCTTCTCGATAGGATTGGCTCAACTCAATGCAGCGCTCAAGAACACCGGGTAGCGATTCAAGGCTTAGCAGCGCCATCGCTGCTTGCGCTTCTGAAAATCTACCATTCGCGGTGAAGGGCACTTCTACCGCTGGACCGGCGCCATAGCTGCTCCGGATGTTGCGAACTCGCTTCGCGAGTTCATCGTCATTGGTAGAAACTAAACCACCTTCTGTTGCCGAAAAGAGTTTAGTGGCATGGAAGGAAAAAACCTCAACTTCTCCAAAACCGCCAACTTTTTTTCCCTTGTATTCCGATGCGAATGCCTGAGCAGCATCAAAGAAAAGTTTCACACCCTTTTGCTCTGCCAAATCCTGTAACTCATCTATCTCGCAAGGGTTGCCCCAGAGATGTACCCCCATAATGGCAGACACATCATCCGTCAGCAGTGGTGCCACAAGCTCTGCAGTCAAATTATGTGTTTCTGGGTCCACGTCACAGAACACTGGCTCCAAATCGCACCACGTCAGCGACTGCGCACTAGCTATAAAAGTGTATGCGGGCAAAACGACCTTTCCCGTCAAGCCAAGTGCTTTTGCTGCCACCATCAAAGCAATCGTTCCGTTTGTCATGGTCATGGCGTGGCGAACACCGAGGTATTCACTAAGCTTCTCTTCTAGATCAACTGTTAACGGACCTTGATTCGTGTACCAGCGTCGAGAAAAGATGTCTTCAAACGCAGAACGAAAATCGTTCCACTCAGGGAATTCCAGTTGGCCTACGTTTAGTTGCTGTGCAAACGTCGGTACACCGCCCAATATCGCCAGCTCTTTCCTCACTGGTTACCTCTCGCCTCTATCTCAGCACCGTTTTCTTCGAGAAATCGCATGAACTCACATATATCAGAGACATCCTGCTCATCTAGAAAGTCTCCGGAAGGCATCAATACAAACTGCCTCGCTAGTTCACTCGAATGTGTTAAATCACCAACGATAGTTTGATAAGAAGTTTTCTTTTCATGCAAAGGGGGATAGTAGTAGGGTCTTGCCAGCATTTTTTCAGAATGCAGGATGTCCAATGTTTTATCGCGAGATAGCGGCCAACCCTCGCCTAGCCGAACAAGAATACTCTTGTGCGTTCTTAACTCATCTTGACGATAAGTAACGAGTTCCAATGATGTTTCAGCCAGGCCAATTTCATAGCGCTCATAGAGCTTTCGATTTCTAACAAGTTGGTCAGAGATATCATCGATACTCGCCAAAAACATCGCAGCATGAACATCGTTAAGTTTTGCATTCATGCCTAGAGATTCAACGTTATCCTCACCACGAAATCCAAAACCTCGCATGATCCTCAATCTATCGGCGAGATCAACATCATTTGTGACGACATAACCGCCTTCAAATCCATTGAGAAACTTGCTTGCATGAACAGAAAAACATTCGGCGTTCCCGAAGTTTCCGACGTGTTTACCTCCATGTGTAGCGTAAGCTGCTTCTACACTGTCAAAAATAAGCGGTATACCCCGTGACTCCGAGAGCTCAACCAACCCCTCAATGTCACACAGGTTAACGATAGGGTGAGGTGCCAATATGATGGCCGTCTCGTCAGTAATGCATTGCTCAGCAGTCTGCCTGGAGACTCCTAGCGTTTCTGGATTGACTTCACAAAATCTTGGAATCAAATCCAACCAGGCGGCTATGTCCGCTAATCGCCGATAGGTAAGCGATGGCATAACCACTTCCCTTTTACCTTCCAACGCCAAGCTCTTAATGGTGAGCACCAAAGCCCAAAACCCACTGCAAAGCGCTATGCAGTGCTCGACTTCATGCAGCTCTTCCAACCGCTTTTCAAGCTGGCGAACACAGGGACCATTATTAGTTATCCACCGGTCATCAAAACTTTGTTTTATGTAATCAAAGAACTTTTCCTGGTCTGGTTGAACCAGGTTAGAGGTAGACTTGATTTCATCGAACAGCGGCGCTCCACCAAACATCGCCAGGTCTGAGATTGAGTGCTTGTTCAAAGCCTAAGCCTACTTTCGTGACAAAACGGCATCATAACGATAGTGAGAAGAGTAAAATCCTTCGGGCATGACCCTAAATTCAGCATCCCAACCGCACTGCGCCGCCAACTTCCGAAAATCATCCCGGGATCTCCATATCCCGATAGCCGCAAGGTGGTCGTCTAGCAGCGGCTTGAAATCAATATCGTCCCGATAAAAATGTGACGCTTTGTCTCGGTCCGGAAGATTGCCGATCAAAATTCGTTCCACCGAGCTAAACCGCTCACTCAGTTTACCCAGAAAAGCATTAGCTTCTTCTGGACTGAGATAGCTGAAGACCCCGTAACAAAGTACTTTCGTGAACTTTTCAGGTAACCGTTCGTTGCTAACATATGAAACAGCATCTGACTCTTGAAAGGAGAAGCGTGGCAGGTCCTCAAAGTATTCTTTAGCGACACCGATGAGATAGGACGAAAAATCCACGCCATGGAACTCTGCAACTTCCTCGAAAAAGTATCTCGACAGAGCCCCATTACCACAACCAACATCAAGCACCACATCAGCGTTGTTGAGGTCCAGTCCTTGGCGGATTGCTTTAACAATCTGATCAATGTCTTCTTCGGATACAGGTTCACCATTAACCGTTCTGGAAATCTGTCCCCAAAAATCATCTCTTGCTTTTGTCTTCGGAAATTCCAGATGCCGAAAGTGAGGGGTTTGCTTGTCTTCAACCACGAGAGGCGACCTCACCGACAAGCGATCTATCTTCAATCCGCCAGCACTTTTTGCCAACACCCTGAATTGCTTCATGGTTTTCGTACAGCCACTGAACGAGATCAGCAAAGTCTCGAGACACTTCTTTTGTGAAGAAGATCGATTCTATATCTTGGTTAAGCAACATTTCCGAAAGTTCATTTCGCTCACTATCGTTCTCTACGAGTCGAACAATGGCAGAAACATACTCTTCTTCACTAGTGGTGAGGCAGAAGTCAGGAAGCCCGGCGAGCTTGCCCATAACGTTGTCTGCGTGGCTGTGAACCTCAGGGCCATCCATACTGACAATTGGCAGACCCATGATCAAACCATCCATGTATCCATTTGCGTTTCCGAAAGGAAAGGGACTCAGCTGGATGTCGCAATCACCAATCAGTTTCATATAGGCTAGATAGTCAGTTCCCATGTGGAGTACGCAGGGCATCAATTGCTCAATATGAGATTCAAGTTCCAAAGTCTGTGCTTCAGGCATATTTGGAAAGAAGTGAAACTCAACTTTCCTGTCCGTAAGTTCGTAAACTCGCTTACAACAGTCCAGAAGGGCTGGAGACAGCTTATTTCCATTACTAGGCACTGCGATCTTAATGACCTCTGGATTTGTAGGCCGCTGCCGCTTTTCCAGTTGGTCCAGGTGGGGGTGATAACTAAATGCAAATGCGTCATTATCAGATAGAACCACAGTTTCACTGAACACCTCGGCATCACCCAAGGATCGTTCTCGAACCACCACATAATCCATCTGTTCGCTCATCGAAGTTGCCGGGTGACCAAGCGTCATAAGTTGAATCGGCGCCAATCTCATCTGACTGGCCAGTACCGTCCAGGCCTGCATTCCCACACTGGGATAGTAGATAACGTCAGCTCCGATCGCTTCGATTTTCTTGATTACCTCGTCAATTGGAGTAACCACCGGAAACTTCACCACACTCTCAAAAATCGACTCTCCGACTTCATCAATTGTTTCTTCTGCGGTAACCAAGACAAGCTCAAAATTTTCAATCAGTTGTTTAATTGCTGGGCTGTAACACCTATACATCGCATGTTGATGCGCGAAATGCTCAGACAGAACTGCGAGCTTCGGTTTCTCTTTCGTTTTTCGCACCGCTGGAAACTCTGGCGCACTAATGCCCATCTTGTTCAATGAATTGTTAATGATCTGATTCAGAGCCCGTTTCACATCGTGTTTGTTTGGGTCATTGAAGTAGCTACAGTTCATCCAAACATTTGAGAGCCTCAACAGAAACAATTCAGGCATCGTGCTTTCAGCGACAAGCGGAGCCAAGGCCAGGACTTCTCTTCGCCGATCCTCATCACTCTCCGTCAGATAGTAGTCTCGATCAAGAAGGCTCATCCAGAAGACTGCTCTTTCCAGTGGCGGTAATTGTTTCATCACCATCTCAGGGTCTAATACAGGGCTGTCAATTGTCGCGGCGACAATCCCTTTCAGCATGTTGATTCGACCACTCTTCGGATCCGCCTGAGCACGTAACGATGCGAGCGTCACAATGAAATCCATATTGCTAAAAGAGGTCACTCGAAAGATTGCGGAGATAGTGCGCTTGTGCAGCATCAAATAGGTGAACTGCTCGCCACCGAATGGCGCCTTGGCATCACAAAGAAGGACAGTGATTACGGTGGCGATTCGAGAATAAATGTTGCGCGCATCTTCTCGACTGCCAGTTTGGGATTTGAGTAGCTGACCGGGACCCCGCCGATCCATTCGATCGAGAATAGCAGTCAATGTCTGAATCGCCGCGGGATAGTTTCCCGAGAAGACTTCGGCCTCTAACTGCCGAATTGTTGGTGACTTATTTTCCAACGTAAAAACCCACTGTGCGCAAAGCCAGCGATGATAACCTCAGCTCTGAATCTAATCGAGCATTCATTGCATCGCCTCGAGCAACGAAGAAGGTTAAACTCCAGAAAAACGATAAACCAAGCAGCTAATTACCGATGTCTCCCCTCGTTTCAGAAGGCTTAAATCTCGCCCTATATGGCATGGGAACAGTGTTTGTGTTCCTGACCGTCCTCGTATTCGCGACGATGTCGATGTCCTGGCTGGTACTCAAGACGATGCCCGCATCTGAGCCGGAACAATCAGATCCTTCAAACTCAAAAAAGATGGCTGCCATCACCGCTGCCATCCACGCTCACCGCTCAAAACAGGGTTAAATTTTGGAAGTTCTTCAGCTCCTGGTGAGCGGTATTTCCCAGGGATGTGTCTATGGCCTGATCGCCCTTGGCTTTGTGCTGATCTACAAGGCCACAGAGATGGTGAACTTTGCCCAGGGTGACCTGATGATGCTGGGCGCCTTTTTCGCCTATACCTATCTCAACCTGATGGAACTGCATTTCCTGGTTGCCTTACCCCTGACAATTTTCACGATGGCAATTCTGGGCGCATTCACAGAGCGGGTCATGATCAGGCCCATGATTGGGGAACCCCACTTCTCCGTATTGATGCTCACTATTGGTTTAGGTTTCATTCTCAGGGCGGCTGCCGGTGCCATCTGGGGTAACGAGCCCAGATCCCTGGATCTGCCATACGCTGGCGGCGTGATTGATCTTGGTGGCCTGATTATCGGCTATGAGAACCTGGTGATCGTCATCGGCACTGCCATGCTCTGTACCTTGTTGTTCCTATTCTTCCGATTTACTCGTCTGGGTATCGCGATGCAGGCGGCCTCCCAGAACCAACTTGCTGCGTTTTATGTCGGCATTCCGGTAAAAAGAATCTACTCACTGGTGTGGGCAATCTCGGCGGGGATTTCCGCAGTTGCGGGCATCCTGGTTGCTCCCGTTTCCCTGATCGATCCACTTATTGGCTTCATCGGCATCAAAGCTTTTGCAGCCGCGATTGTTGGCGGTTTCGGCAGTCTGCCAGGCGCCATTGTCGGTGGCCTGATCATCGGTATTGTCGAACAGTTCGCTGGTCTCTACCTGCCAACGGGATTTTCTGATGTCAGCGCCTACGTGATTCTTCTCGTGATGCTGCTAATTCGGCCCGAGGGTATCTTCGCCACCATGCAGCAGAAGAAGGTCTGAGCCGTGCGCTTCATACGAAAGACTCATTACAAACAGGATATTCAGCTTTTCAAACATGAAGGGCAGGTTTTCTGGTATGGCCTTCTCGCAGCAGGGTTACTGGCCGCACCGTTCCTCTTATCGGACTTCTACCTGGGTGAGCTATCCCTGGTCTTCATCTACGCCATCGCGGGAATCGGATTGATGCTATTAACGGGTTACACCGGTTTAGTCAGTCTCGGCCATGCCGCGTTCCTCGCTATTGGCGCCTATACGCATGCCTATTTGCTGGCGCAAGGCTGGCCGTTCCTGCTATCAGCAACAACCGCCACGCTGTTTACCGCTCTGATCGGTGGGATTGTCGGTATTCCGGCGTTGCGCATGACTGGCATCTACCTTGCCGTTGCTACCCTCGCCTTTGCCATCATCGTCGAACAGGTCCTGGTGCATTGGGAATCAGTCACCGGCGGCTTTCGCGGCATGGCGGTCGAACTACCCGCTATTGGCGCACTGGAACTCGACGGCAGCTTCAACTTTTACTTCCTTTGTCTTGCCGTGCTCGGGGTTAGTTTGTGGCTGGCTCTGAATCTGCTTCGCTCGCCAACAGGCAGAGCGATGACTGCAATCAGAGATTCTGAAATCTCCGCGCAGAGCATGGGCATACATTTGGCCTATACTAAAACTACCGCATTCGCGATTTCAGCTGGATTCACCGGGCTCGCTGGCAGTCTGCTCGCACATAAGATCGGGTACCTGGCACCGGACAGCTTCACCCTGCTGACGTCCATTCAGTTATTGCTCATGGTTGTCGTCGGTGGTCTCGGTTCGTTGCATGGTGTGATTTACGGCGCGATTTTTATCGGCTTTCTTCCTCAGGGCATCGCGGTGCTTAGGGACACTCTGCCAAGCGGCATTGCGCAAATCCCCGGTCTGGAACCAGGTATCTTCGGCCTCATTCTTGTACTGGTGCTCATTTACGAACCGCTGGGTATCTACGGCAGATGGCTGAAGATTCGCAGCTACTTCGAAGAGTTTCCGCTGTATCGGAAAGCCATGCACAAACGCCAGCGTAGCTACCTTAGAACGGAGCGCCTCCGATGAGCCTTCAGCCACCTGTAGAGAGCCTACTGGCCGCAGAGGGTATAACGCTGACATTTGGCGGCGTTCATGCGGTGGATGACGTGAGCTTCAGCGTGGAACCCGGTGAAGTATTCAGCATCATCGGTCCGAACGGCGCCGGTAAAACCACCCTCTTCAACCTGATCAGCCGAATCTACGATGCTAACGCCGGTACCATCTCATTCGAAGACGATGACATCAGTGCTGTTCCGACACACCGCATTGCCGAACTGGGTATCGCGAGAACATTTCAGAACACCGAGTTGTTTGAACAGGAAACGGTTCTCCGCAATTTGTTGATCGGTAAACACGTACACCGACAAACCAACCTTCTTCAGGAGTTCTTTTTCCTGCCATCAGTTAGAAAGCAGGAACTGGCTTTCAGGAAAGAAGTAGAAGACATCATCGACCTGCTGGATCTGCAGCATTATCGCCACCAGGTCATTGCAAACCTGCCGTATGGCATCAGGAAGATGGTTGAAGTCGCCCGGGCCCTCTGCATCAAACCCAGACTCCTCCTTCTGGATGAGCCTTCATCCGGGTTAAACCCCGAGGAGACCGAAGATCTTTCGTTTCAAATTGAAGACATCAACGAGGAGCTCGGCACCACTGTGATCATGGTGGAGCACGATATGAACCTGGTGTCACAGGTTTCAGACCGCGTTATGGCTCTGGCGGACGGTAAGCGACTCGCCATAGGCACCCCTCAGGAAATTCAGCAGCATCCGGAAGTGCTGAAAGCGTACCTGGGAGACTGAAGTGGCGGTTCTTGAACTTACCAATATCGAAACTTATTACGGCCCTATCATGGCCATTCGCGGTGTCAGCCTCGAAGCCAAAGAGGGTGAAATCAGCGTGCTGCTTGGTGCCAATGGCGCTGGCAAAACCACCGTTCTGAAAACCATCAGCGGTGCCATGGAACCGCAAAAAGGAAAGATCACCTTTCGCGACCGGGAGATCCAGGGCGTCGACCCAGACCAGACCGCAAGAATGGGCATCGCGCATGTACCGGAAGGTCGTGAGGTCTTTCCATTCCTTACGGTCGAAGAGAATCTGCAGATGGGCGCCTTCAGTCGAGGTGACTCAGAAGTTCAGCAAGACATGGAAATGGTCTATGACTATTTCCCTGTCCTGGCTGAGAAAGCTAGGCAACAGTCCGCTTATCTTTCGGGTGGTCAGCAACAAATGCTGGCCATTGGCCGCGCTCTGATGCTGCGCCCTTCCATGATGCTCCTGGATGAACCTTCCCTGGGCCTATCACCCCGCCTGGTGTCGGAAATCGCCGAAATCATTGAAAGGGTCAACCGCGAACAGAATATGACCATCCTGCTCGTAGAGCAGAACGCCAAGATGGCGCTCGACATTGGCCACTACGGCTACGTCATGGAAGTCGGTCGGATCGTGATGGAAGACACCTGCGAGCGTCTCAAGTCTTCCCAGGACATCCAGGAGTTTTACCTGGGTGTTAAAGACGAAGGCGTACGGGGACGCCGGCGCTGGAAACAAAGGAAAACCTGGCGATGATGGCCGAACACCAGGTCGACATCACCCAGGATCCACCGATCGTTGCCATCGATGGGTTTCGGGACATTCCCGGACTTTTCTGGCATCGAGTCACGAGCCTCGCCGACCGAATCGTCATAAGAGAGAAAGATTTCGGTATCTGGAACGAATACACCTGGGCCGACTATGGACGATTCGCGAAAGAGGCTGGTCTCGGCCTCATCTCGCTCGGCTTGAAGCGCGGTGATGTTTGTTCCGTCGCTTCAGAAGTCTGCAAAGAGTGGCTGTTTGCTGACCTGGGCATTGTTTGCGCCGGTGGTATCACCAATGGCGTTTACCCCACTGATGCGGCCAACCAGGTTGAATACCTGGTGGTGGACAGCGGTACCCGATTCTATTTCGCTGAAGACGAAGAGCAGCTCGACAAAATCCTTGAGGTTCGGGAACGCACACCAACTCTCGAGAAGATCATCATCTTTGATATGGAGGGTCTGCGGCACTTCGACGACGACATGTGTATCAGTTTCGATGAGCTGCTGGAGCTCGGCAGAAACTATGAAAAGGAACATCCCGGTGCATGGCAGGAGATTATCGAAGGTGCCGATGCCGAAGACCTGCTTACTCTGACCTACACATCAGGCACAACCGGCGCGCCGAAAGGCGCCATGATCAGTCATCGCAATATGCTGTACATGATGATCACCCTGCAACGGATCTACGGCATTTATCCCGATGACGAGCAAATTGGCTTCCTGCCACTGGCACACGTGGCTGGCCGAATGTTCTACACCTTCGCCACCATTGAGGCGTCGTCCGTCATCAACGTCATCGAAGATGTGGAAACGGTCACGCAGGATCAACAGGAAATTGCCCCGTCCATTCACTTCGCCGTACCAAGGGTCTGGGAAAAGCAATACTCAACCGTGTCCATCAAGCTTAAGGAAGGCACAGCGCTGGGTCGGTGGGCATATAAAGTCGCAACCGGTCTGGGCGAGAAAGTTGCGAGCTACCAGAAGAACGGTCAACCGGTGCCTATCCACCTGAAGATTGCTTTTTTCTTTGCAGAGCAGATGGTCCTGAAAAATGTTCGGCGCCTGCTTGGGATCAATGAAGCGCGGTGGCTGTCTACTGCCGCTGCGCCTATCGCGCCTGAGCTGATCGACTGGTACTGGTCTCTGGGCAAACCCATGTACGAGGTTTACGGCCAGACGGAGTGTACTGGCCTAATCACCGCTAATATGCCGGGAGACATGAAGATCGGCAGTGTGGGTCGCGCAGCCCCGGATGCAGAAGTTCGATTGTCTGATC
Organism: Pseudomonadales bacterium; assembly: GCA_965267195.1. Taxonomy (GTDB): domain Bacteria; phylum Pseudomonadota; class Gammaproteobacteria; order Pseudomonadales; family Azotimanducaceae; genus UBA9659. The sequence goes on along the minus strand of OZ253942.1, from coordinate 3,854,190 downwards.
AAGGCGAAATACTACTGAAGAGCCCCGGCGTGATTCAAGGTTACTGGAATAAGCCTGAAAAGACTGCCGAAACCTTCCAGCAGGGGTGGCTATACACCGGTGACGTAGGTCGCATTGATGACGACGGTTTCGTCTATGTGATCGATCGCATCAAAGACATCATCATTACCGCCGGTGGTAAGAACATCACCCCAAGCGAAATCGAGAACCAGCTGAAGTTCTCTCCCTTTATTTCTGACGCCGTTGTTGTCGGAGATAAACGTCCCTACCTCACCTGCCTTGTGATGATTGACCAGGAAAATGTGACCAAGTTCGCACAAGACAACGATGTTCCGTTCACGAACTACACCAGCTTATGTCACACTGATGCCGTCAAAGACTTGATCTGGCAGGAAATCGAGCAGGTGAACACGAAATTCGCCAGGGTCGAAACGATCAAGAAGTTCCGATTGATTGATCAACTGCTTGATCCAGAGGACGAAGAACTGACACCGACCATGAAACTAAAAAGAAAGGTCGTTAACGAAAAGTACGCGGGGATGATCAATGAAATGTATTAAAGCCACCCTGACTGCTCTCGCAGTTATGTTGCTTGCTGCCTGTGGCGGCGGCGATGACTCGGCGCCTAATTCGGAAGCCGGTGAATCAGCGGAGGTCAGCAAAGCTGCTAACTCAAACACGCAGGGTGTGTCTGATACCGAGGTTGTACTCGGTTCGCATACTGACCTGTCTGGTCCGGTGGCGATCTGGGGCGTTGGTTCCATCAACGGCGCTCGAATGCGTTTTGAAGAAGCCAATGAGGCTGGCGGCGTTCACGGCAGACAGATTCGATTTGTGGTGGAAGACACCAGCTATCAGATTCCACGTGCTATTCAAGCAGCCAACAAGCTCATCAATCGAGACAAAGTGTTCGCCATGGTGCTGAATCTCGGCACGCCCATGAACAACGCAGTTCTTACCCAGCAGCTGAAAGCCGGCATTCCTAATATGTTTCCGCTGACGGGCGCACGCAGCATGGTTGAGCCTTATCATGACTTGAAGTTCGCTCAGCGTGGTATCTACTACGATGAAATTCGCGCGGGCGTGAAGTACTTCCTGGAAGAAGGTGGCAAAGAAAACCCCTGCGTCATCTATCAGGATACCGACTACGGTCAGGAAATCCTTGAAGGCGCGGAAGACCAGCTTGAAGAAATGGACCGAGAGCTGGTTGGTGTGTCTGCTCACAGACCGACCGAGTCGGAGTTTACCGCTTCCATCATTCGTCTACGCAACGCCGGTTGCGACGTTGTATTCATGGGAACTATCCACCGTGACACCATCCTGATTCTCGAAACCGCGCGCAAGATGAGCTTCGATGTCACCTTCGTCGGTAACAACGCAGCCTATGGCAAGGTCATTGCCGAACAAGAAAGCGGCGCCGGAGAGGGTTACCACGCCTTCGTTCACATGGCCAAACCTTATCGAGAAGATGGGCTGGACGAGACGGTACTGGAATGGTGGGATCGTTACGAAGCGCGATTCGGTGAAGAACCGGGTGTACCCGCCATGGAGGGTTACCGCGCTGGTGACCTGATCATTACCGCACTTGAAGCCGCTGGACCGGATCTAGACACGGCAACTTTCCTGGATGCCGTTGAAGGGATCACAGACTACGAAGACATCTTCGGTTATCGGGTGCAATTCGGTCCCGGTGATCACAATGGGGTCAGCGAATCCGTTCTCTCTGTTGTAGAAAACGGGAAGTGGAAGACACTAGCAACCGCGATCTCCTACTGATCACGCAGTACTCGCCCCACCTTGATTAACGTCCTACAAAGAGCCGTCGGTAACCTTGTGGTACCGGCGGCCTTTCTTCTCACGGTTGCTGTTATCGCCTTAAACGTGAAGAGATTACCGCCCGCTCCACAAGAGCTTTGGCTAATCGGTCCGACCGTGATGATCACGATCGCAGGCACACTCTCGCTCTCCTATAACCGCTCCCGGGTGTTCTTTATTTGCTGCGTCCTGGCCTTTTGTCTTTGGATTGTCGGTCAGGAAACATCCGAGTCTCTCAAGACAGTCATGCTGTTCGCCGCGGTGCCGCTGAATTTCCTGTTGGTCTGTTACTTCTCTGAACGGGGCACATTTACCACTTCCGGACTTATCCGCATGTTCTTCATCGCCTGGCAAGTTGCCCTCGCCATTTACCTGATTGAGCAGCAGCTGGTGATTGATACGACATTGCTCAACCCCGTGGAGAATTTTCCAACATGGCTGGCACTACCCATTGATCAGGTCACTGCATTTGTTCTGGCTCTGTCACTACTAGGTTGCTTCGTATTTATCGGCCTGGATGAAACTCCGATCAATCAGGGTATTACCACTGCGCTCATCAGTATTGTCATTGGCTATTTTTTGCCGACAGAAAACGGTTGGGAGATATTCTGTATCGCCGGCTCTGCCTATCTGGTTGGCAGCCTGATCCGAGATTCCTACAACATGGCTTACCGTGATGAGCTCACCGGTCTGCCCCACCGTCGCGCATTGAACGAACAGTTCCTTTCCCTGGGTAGCAAATACTCCCTTGCCATGCTCGACGTGGATCACTTCAAGAAGTTCAACGATACGCACGGCCATGACGTCGGCGACCAGGTTCTGCAAATGGTGGCAGCCAAGATCCGGCAGGTCAGTGGAGGTGGTAAAGCCTTTCGTTATGGCGGCGAAGAATTTTCTGTAGTCTTCCCTCGAATGGGCGCTGATGACGCTTTTTACTATCTCGATGAGGTTCGCAAATCCATCCAAAACTACGAGATGGTGATTCGGAAAGATCCAAGGCAAGACGAGGCAGAAGAGAAAGCGGCAAAGAAACAGCGGAAGCGCGGTTCATTCCGTAAGGCCAATGAAAAAGTGTCCGTTACTATCTCAATCGGTGTCGCCGATCGACGATCTGGGGGAAGTCCCGATGAAGTCCTGAAAGCCGCAGACGCCGCACTCTACAAGGCCAAAAAGGCAGGACGCAATCAGGTCGCTTCCGCCTAATATTACACAATTTGCCTAAAGATCGACCCCAAGTGTAATATTACACTTTGAGTTAATTTTTCTTGTTCGGTGTAATGAGACCCGCCAACCTCATACTTGATCTGCTTCGCACTTACGGTTGGAAAGGCACAGGTGTCAGCAGCCTCATGGAATCTGCTGAGTTGTTCCAGGTGAGTGAGAATGCCATGCGCGTGACCTTGTCCCGCCTGGCAAGCCGGGGCCTAATTGAAAAAGTCAGTCGCGGCCACTACCGACTCGCTGAGGGCTCGGATCCCATCAACGACTTCGTTGAAGAGTGGCGTCTCGGCGAAAAACGTCGCAGACCCTGGCAGGCAAACCATTTCCTTCTCGTTAACTGCCCCGCTGAAACAGAAAAAGATTCCTGGGTGCTTAACGCCACAGGGTTTCGGTCTTCGTCACCCAATGTCTGGATGCGACCAGACAATCTTTCACGACGCGGTGACGAGTTGCGAAGCTGGCTCACTGGAATGGGGCTTTCAGATTCAAGTCTCATCGCTGAAGGCGCAGGACTCAGCGAAAAAGATGCAAAAGCCTTTTTGCAGTTCTACAACATCAAACGTCTCAATAAGCAGTATCAGGCATTGATAGAAACTCTCAACAAAAGCACCAAGCGACTTGGGTCGCTTCCCAAGGCAGCGGCGATGAAAGAAAGTTTCAACCTTGGCGGGAAGGCTCTGCAGCTTCTGGCGAAAGATCCGTACCTCCCGGAAGAGGTTCAATCGCCTTCCCTGAGACGAGAACTCTGGCAGATGATGCTGGAATACGACGAACAAGGCAGAGGCGTATGGACCGATAAACCCGCCACGATGCCCGCAGACATGACAAGTTACGCATAAGAACCTACACAGGACCAAACGACATGAGCACACTAATGACCGGCAAGGTCAGGGACATACTGACTGAAGAAGAATTCCAAAGCGTCCTGAAGAAGGACAACCTAAAAGCAGCCTCGATCGTCGCTTTCGACTGGGGCGTCATCGTTGCTCTTTTTACCTTAGCGGCTATGTACCCTAACCCGCTAGTACTGCTGGCGGTGATTATTCTTCTGGGTGGTCGGCAAATGGCATTCGGCGTGTTGGTTCATGAGACAGGTCACAAATCTTTCTTTACGTCGCCAGCGGTCAACGATTTTGTTGGCAAGTGGCTTTCAGGTTACTGGGTGTTCTCTGATAAAGATGCCTACATGAAAGGTCACCTGGTGCATCACAGAACAGCGGGAACACGGGAAGATCCTGACTTAAAAAACTATGAGGCGTATCCAGTTTCTCACACAAGCTTCAAGCGAAAGATCACCCGCGACCTAACCGGTCAATTGGGTTGGCGGCGATTGAAGTCGATTGGTCGCTCTCTTAGGCACCTCAAAGACTTAAAGCCAAGTACTCGTGAAACTGTCATTCGCAGCGTTGCATGTAACCTCGCACTGTTGCTGTTCTTCGCCGCTATTGGTTACGCCTGGTTATATGCTCTCTGGATCGTGGCTTTCACAACAAGCCACATGCTGATCGTACGTATCCGGCAGGTTGCCGAGCATGCAGCAGTGCCTGACCTATTTGATCTGGATGCTCGCCTGAATACGCGAACCATTTACATCAACTGGTTCGAGAGCCTTTTGATCGCGCCCCATGATTTGAACTACCACATGGAACATCACCTGATGGCTTCCGTGCCGATTTATAGGCTGCGCCGACTACACAATCTGCTTTTGGCGAAAGGATACTATGAGGGCGTAGAGTTCCCACGCGGATACATGAACCTGCTCAGGCAGGTTACTTACTCAGACAAGAGCGCCGCTACTGCTTAACGCTCTAGGTTTGATATGGGCTGGAGATTAACTCTCTCCAGCTCCAGTCGCTTCGTCATCCTCTGACTGGATGCGTTGATATATTTCCTCGCGGTGTACAGCAACTTCTTTTGGTGCATTCACACCAATACGAACCTGGTTTCCCTTTACGCCTAATACAGTCACCGATATATCATTGCCTATCATTAACGTCTCACCGACTCGCCGGGTTAATATAAGCATTGAATTATTACTCCTTTAAATAACTCTCCCTTCCGTGTTGTTTCACCCTGCTTCTTCGGCTAAATCAAACTCCGAATGCAGGGCCCTTGCTGCGAGCTCCAAATACTTCTCTGCGATCACGACTGAAATCTTGATCTCAGACGTTGATATCATTTGAATATTGATCGACTCCCTGGCAAGCACCTCGAACATCCTGCTCGCGACACCCGCATGTGATCTCATTCCGACACCAACCATGGAAAGCTTTGCAATTTTATTGTCACCCGACACTTCTCTTGCATCAATGTTTTTTGCGATATTTTGCAAAATATCCATCGCCTGATCGTAGTCTTCTCGGCGAACCGTAAACGTAAAGTCGGTACTCATATCTGCAGCGACGTTCTGGACTATCATGTCTACTTCAATATTCGCTTCACTGATCGGGCCTAGGATTGCTGACGCCACTCCGGGAACATCTTTGACACCAAGAATAGTTAACTTGGCTTCATCCCTGGTAAACGCAATGCCTGAGATTATTGGTTGCTCCATCGCATCATCCTCTCTTGTAATCAGAGTACCTGGTGTATCTTCGAAACTGGACAGCACTCGAAGTGGCACCTGGTACTTACTCGCGAACTCTACCGCTCTCGTATGCAGAACTCTGGAGCCAAGGCTGGCCAGCTCCAACATTTCTTCAAAGGTGATCTCGTCCAAACATCGTGCGCCTTCAACCACACGAGGATCGGTTGTAAATACACCTTCCACATCGGTGTAAATCTGGCACTCATCAGCATCAAGCACAGCAGCAAGTGCTACTGCTGTAGTATCTGAACCGCCACGGCCCAGTGTTGTAATGTTTCCATTATCATCCGTGCCCTGGAAACCCGCCACAACAGGAATCACGCCGTCACTCAACTTGCTCTTCAGAAAGCTGGCATCGATATCCAGGATGCGTGCTCGAGTGTGCTCCTTATCGGTCAGGATATTCGCCTGGCGGCCCAGAACAGATTCTGATTGGAAACCGTGCTTCATCAGCATCATCGCAAGAAGAGAAATGGTCACCTGCTCGCCAGTTGACAGCAGAACATCCATCTCACGGCGGGCATCAAGCCCCTGGTAATCCACCTCTTCCGCCAGCTCAACCAAACGATCGGTTTCTTTGCCCATGGCGGAAACAACGACAACCACGTCATGGCCTTCGTTTTTCGCACGAATCACTCTGCGAGCGACATGTTCGATCCGCTCGATTGAGGCCACAGAAGTGCCTCCGAATTTTTGGACAAAAAGCGCCATACCGCTGATTTAACCAGATTTGAAAGGGCGCCTATTTAACTGGAGGCGCAGGAAAGAGTAAAGAGCAAAGCGTTACTCGTTACCCAACTTGTCTCGCACGAAGGCTTCAACGCTTTCGAGTGCGCCAGGTAGCGCGTCAGGCTCACTGCCACCTGCACGGGCCATGTCCGGGCGCCCACCACCTTTACCACCAACCTGGGAGGCAACATGATTTACGAGCTCACCTGCATTGAAACGGTCCGTAAGGTCTTTGGTCACACCGGCGATCAATCCTACTTTTCCATCGCTCACAGTTCCGAGAATGACGATGCCGGTGCCAATCTTGTTTTTTAGCTGATCCAGCGCATCGGGTAACGACTTAGGGTCAGCGCCGTCCAGTTGTGTCACGAGCAACTTGAAATCACCTAGATCAATCGCGGCTTCTGCCACATCCTGCCCGCCTCCGGTTGCGAGCTTACGATTAAGATCCGCGACGGTTTTCTCGAGCTTCTTGTTCTGCTCAACCAAAGACTGCAGTTTATCCAGCAAACTGGTTGCATCTGCCTTAATGAGTCCGGCACTTTCCTGGATCAGGTCTTCCTGCTCTTCTACTAACGCCAGTGCACCAGAACCCGTTACCGCCTCTATGCGACGAACACCGGCAGCGACACCCTGTTCTGAAGTAATTCGGAACAAACCAATGTCACCCGTTCTGCCTGCATGGGTGCCACCACAGAGTTCCACAGAAAACCCTTCGCCCATAGTCAGGACTCGCACTTCTTCAGAGTACTTTTCTCCGAAAAGCGCCATCGCACCTTTTTCTTTGGCAGCTTCAAGACCCATGACCTCTGTTTCAATCGCAGAGTTCCGCATGACCTGGTCATTGACGACACGTTCAATTTCCCTGATCTGTTCTTTCGTCACCGCTTCGAAATGTGAGAAGTCGAAACGCAGACGATCTGCATTAACCAGAGAACCTCTCTGATTAACGTGTTCACCAAGAACCTGTCTCAAGGCTGCATGCATCAGATGGGTCGCTGAGTGATTCAGCTTGGTCGCTTCCCGAATCAGGCGGTCCACCTTGGTGGAAACCTTCGCGCCATTGCTGATCGTACCTTCGACGACGTTGGCCTGGTGAATGAAAGCATCGCCACTCTTCTTTGTGTCGAAAATCTCGAGCTTCGCGCCATCTGAAGACATCTCGCCGGTGTCGCCAACCTGCCCGCCGGACTCAGCATAGAAAGGGGTTCGATCAAGTACGACCAGCACCTGCTCTCCTGCCTCGGCATGATCAACCTGTTCACCATCTTTGATCAGGGCAACCACAGACGATTCATCTTCCAGGGAATCGTATCCAACAAACTCGGTGGCCAAATCCAACTCGAGGTCGCCGGTATCCGCTACACCAAACTGGCTGGATGCTCGTGCTCGTTCGCGCTGGGCTTCCATCTCGCGATCAAAACCATCCATGTCCAGAGTGAGGTTACGTTCACGGGCAATGTCTGCTGTCAGGTCTGTCGGGAACCCATAGGTGTCATAAAGTTTGAAAACCACTTGTCCAGGGATCTCAGTACCATCGAGTTCCTTGATCGCATCACCAAGAATTCGCATACCCTGATCCAGTGTCAGGTCGAACTGCTCCTCTTCTTTGAGAAGAATTCTCTGCACCTGCTCCTGGGTTTGTTGAATCAGTGGATAAGCTTCACCCATCTGATCGACAACCTCTGCGACCAACTGGTTAAAGAACGGACCACTGCTTTGCAGCTTATGCCCATGTCGGAGAGCACGGCGGATAATTCGCCTGAGCACATATCCTCGTCCTTCGTTGCTTGGCACCACACCATCTGCAATCAGGAACACCGCTGTACGAATATGATCGGCAACCACCTTGAGAGAAGGATTCCCAAGGTCAGTTGCACCCAGCAGGCTTGCCGCTTTCTTGATCAGTGCCTGGAAAAGGTCAATGTCGTAGTTGTCGTTGACGTGTTGCACGACCGCTGCCAAGCGCTCCAGGCCCATACCAGTATCAACACACTGTTTGGGCAGTGGCGTCAGAGTGCCGTCTGCAGATCGATCGTACTGTGTGAACACCAGGTTCCAGATCTCAATGAATCGATCCAGGTCGCCATCTTCAGAACCGGGTGGGCCACCGGGCACATCGGGACCATGATCGTAAAAGATCTCAGATGAAGGACCACAAGGACCGGTATCACCCATAGTCCAGAAGTTGTCGTCATCCCCGAGTCGTGTAATTCGATCAGGATCAAATCCTACTTTCTCGATCCAGATTTTCTCCGCTTCATCGTCACTATCGTGAACCGTGACCCAGAGCTTATCCGCAGGAAGACCAACAACTTCTGTCAGGAATTCCCAGGCATAGAGGATGGCTTCTTCTTTAAAGTAGTCACCAAAGCTGAAGTTACCGAGCATTTCAAAGAAAGTATGGTGACGAGCCGTGTAACCGACATTGTCCAGGTCATTGTGTTTACCCCCGGCTCTGACACAACGTTGGACACTCGCGGCCCTCGTGTAACCACGATTTTCACGGAACGCAAAAGCGTCCTTGAATTGCACCATGCCCGCATTAGTGAACAGAAGGGTTGGATCGTTGTCCGGCACCAGGGACGACGAATCGACAATGGTGTGACCCTTACTTTCAAAAAAATCCAAAAAGGCGCTGCGTATTTCGCGGCTATCCATAACTTCAAATCAGGGGTAAAAATGAGATCGGTAAGATACAGAAAATTCGCGGCATGAGCCACCGAATCAGGTTGAACGCTTGTGGCTAATAAAGGCTGGAAATATGGTCGTAGGAGAAGCCACGTTGACCTAAAAAGCGGGCCACCCTCGACTTCTCTTTCATATCCTGCTGACGCTCAAAGCCAGGCCCGAATTTCTTTTCAGCGACTTCCTGAGCCAGGGAGAACCAGTCCGTCGAACACTCTTCGAAAGCGAGCGCCATATCATCGTCGGATATCCCCTTGTTTCGAAGCTCGACACGAATCTTCATCGGGCCCTGCCCCTTGTTGGTCCTTGCTCGAATGAACGCTTCAGCGAGGCGTGCATCACTTTGCAAACCCTCGCGAGTCAGTTTCAGGATTTCTTCTTCGATGGTCTGAGTCTGATCAGAGAACTTGCGTGAAAGTTTCTGTTTTAGCTCAAGGCGGGAGTGTTCCCGCCGCGCCAACATATCCATGGCAGCGCGGCGGACATCTTTAGGACTGATTTCAATCACGAACCTGTGATGGGCGTGACGTTGTCGGCTTCCTCGCCTTCTGCAGGTACTTCTTCATCCAGAAGCTTCGCGCGAATCTGCGCTTCGATCTCTTCCGCGAGATGAGCGTTCTCTGCCAGGAAGTCACAGGCGTTCTTCTTGCCCTGGCCGATTCGATCGCCGTTATAGCTGTACCAGGCGCCAGCCTTATCAACTAGGTTTAGCTGAACTCCGAGATCAACAACTTCTCCAAGGTGATGGATACCCCGCCCGTACATGATCTGGAATTCGGTCTGCTTGAAGGGTGGTGCCACCTTGTTCTTGATGACCTTCACACGAGTATCGTTACCAACAATCTCATCACCTTCTTTGATAGAACCGATTCGACGGATATCCAGTCGAACGGAAGAGTAGAACTTGAGCGCGTTACCACCGGTTGTGGTTTCAGGGCTGCCGAACATGACGCCGATCTTCATACGAATCTGGTTAATGAAGATGACCAGCGTATTGGAGTTCTTGATATTACCTGCCATCTTACGAAGTGCCTGGCTCATCAGCCTGGCCTGCAGGCCAACGTGGTGGTCACCCATTTCACCCTCGATTTCGGCCTTGGGTGTCAGTGCTGCCACAGAGTCAACAATCACAACATCTACGGCGCCGGAGCGAACCACCATGTCGCAAATTTCCAGGGCCTGCTCACCGGTATCTGGCTGAGAAACCAGCAGATCGTCGATATTGACGCCAAGATTGGCGGCATACTGTGGATCCAGCGCGTGTTCCGCATCAATAAATGCACAGGTGCCACCGGCTTTCTGTGCTTCTGCGATAACCTGAAGGGTCAAAGTCGTCTTACCGGATGACTCAGGACCATAGATTTCTACGATCCGGCCTTTTGGCAGGCCACCTATGCCCAACGCGATATCCAGACCGAGCGAGCCAGTGGAAATTGCAGGAATTTTTTCCTGAGGAGAGTCTCCGAGACGCATCATGGCGCCTTTACCAAATTGACGTTCAATCTGGCCCAGTGCTGCCGTTAATGCCTTGTCCTTGTTTGCGTCTAGTTCTGCCATTGGGTGACTCCTCTTTTTGTGCTACCTGTATGTCTATACAGTATTATCCATAAATCATCGGGAACGCCAAATTGTTTTTTAAATTTGTTTCTCCGACCTGTTATCTGCAAAAAAAATTCACGTAGAATCGAGCTTTCCGAACACTGAGGTTCACGTTGTCCACCCCCGCATCCAGCTCCGCTTCATCGAAAGGCCATACGCCGATGATGCAACAGTACCTGGCCATCAAGGCGGGTCATCCGGACGAACTCCTGTTCTACCGGATGGGCGACTTCTATGAGCTTTTCTACGACGACGCCAAGCGCGCGGCGCAATTACTCGACATCACCCTGACCGCTCGAGGCGCCTCCGCCGGGGAACCCATTCCCATGTGCGGCGTACCTTTTCACTCCGTAGAAGCGTATCTCGCCAAGCTGGTTCGCCAAGGTGTCTCTGTAGCCATCTGCGAACAGATCGGCGATCCCGCTACCAGTAAAGGGCCCGTCGAGCGCCAGGTGGTTCGAGTCGTCACGCCAGGCACCCTGACGGATGAGGCCCTATTAGACGAATCCAGAGACAATCTCATCGCCGCCATCACAACCGGTAAAACCAAGAGTGAGGACGTCATCTATGGCCTCGCCACCCTCGACGTTTCCAGCGGTCAGTTTGAACTGGCGGAGCTGAACGACGCCTCTGGACTTGAAAGCGAACTGCATCGACTCTCACCGGTAGAGATTATTCTTTCTGAGGATCAGGACTACCCGCCAATGGCACTGAATCACGCCGGTTCGAGGCTTCGAGCACCGTGGGAATTCGACCTGCAATCAGCCAGGGATCTTCTGACAAAGCAGTTTGGCGTCAAAGACCTGGGCGGCTTCGATTGTGACGACCTGGACCTGGCTGTCTCCGCCGCAGGCTGTCTGCTTGCATATGTGAAAGAAACCCAAAGAACCGAACTGCCGCATATCAGAACCCTGAGAAAGATCACTGGGGATGACGCGGTCCACATTGATGGCGCGTCCAGGCGCAACCTCGAACTGACACTGAATATCCAGGGGGGCGAAGACCACACCCTGTTTGCTGTCCTGAACAATACGGCGACTGCCATGGGCGGCCGATTGCTCGCCCGCTGGATCAACCGCCCAGTGAGATCCAGGGAAACCCTGAACCATCGTCTGGATGCGATCGAACAGATTATCCAGGGACGACATGATGAAGCGCTCCGGGACTCACTAAAACAGATCGGGGATATCGAACGTATTCTTGCGCGGGTCGCACTTCGTTCCGCCAGACCAAGAGATCTTGCCCGATTGAGAGACGCTCTGTCAGTGCTACCTGAGTTGTCTGACACCTTGGCGAAGATAGAGGCTGAGCACATCAGCATCCTGGCGGAAAACTGCCAGCCCATGCCGGAACTCGCAGATCTGCTTACCAGGGCTGTCATAGAAAACCCGCCGGTTGTTATCAGAGAAGGCGGCGTCATTGCAGAAGGCTTTGATGAAGAGCTTGATGAACTGCGATCCATCAGCGAAAACGCTGCTGAGTTCCTGGTGAAGCTGGAACAGGAAGAACGGGAAACGACCGGGCTGAACACGCTCAAGGTAGGGTTCAACCGAGTCCATGGTTACTACATTGAAATCAGCAAGGCCCAGGCTGAGCAGGCACCAGTGCATTATGTGCGGAGGCAAACGCTAAAAAATGCAGAGCGCTTCATCACCCCGGAGCTGAAAGAGTTCGAAGATAAAGCACTCAGCAGCAAAAGCCGGGCACTCGCCAGGGAAAAACATCTTTACGAGGAACTGCTGAACGATCTGGTTGTCGCCCTGCCAGAACTACAGGCGATGTCTGCTGCTGTTTCAGAAACAGACGTTCTCAATAACCTGGCAGATCGAGCCATCGCACTGCAGCTTGTTCGACCACAATTGACCGATACCGCCGAAGTCAGAATCGAACAAGGCCGCCATCTCGTAGTTGAACAAACCCTCGACGGTTCGTTTATCGCCAATGACCTGAACCTGGATGCCGAACAGCAACTGCTGATTATCACGGGACCCAACATGGGTGGTAAATCCACCTATATGCGTCAGTGCGCCTTAATTACCCTGTTGGCACATATCGGCAGTTTCGTACCAGCGGTTAAAGCCGATATCGGCACCATCGATAGAATTTTTACCCGCATTGGCTCTTCAGATGATCTGGCCAGCGGTCGATCCACATTTATGGTGGAAATGACAGAAACCGCGATGATTCTGAACAATGCGACAAAACACTCTCTGGTTCTGTTAGACGAAATTGGTCGCGGCACGTCGACCTTCGACGGGCTGTCACTCGCCTGGGCAGTCGCTAACGCCATCGCAACCGATATCGGCGCGCTAACGCTTTTCGCGACCCACTATTTCGAATTAACGACCCTGCCTGAATCCCTTGCGCATACCAGGAACCTGCACCTTGCTGCTCGTGAGTACGGTGATGACATCATCTTTATGTACTCCGTGAACGATGGCCCGGCAAGCCAAAGCTATGGACTGCAGGTGGCCCGACTGGCAGGGGTTCCGGAAAAGGTTATCCACACGGCGCGAGACAAACTGCAACAGCTGGAACGAAACGAGGTTCGCCTGGAGCATAATCCGACTCAGTCGGATCTCTTCGCCACCAGCGAACCGGATCGACTCAGAACGCTTCTCGCTGATCTGGAAGTCGACAATCTCAGCGCCCGAGACGCTCTAAATCTTATTTATGACCTGCAAAAAATGGCGCGGGATGAGGACTGACATCCATTGTCTGCCCCTTAAAAGCTGTTAGAATCCCGTTTTTCCAGTTTTAGCTTAAGGATTCAGCTATGACATTCGTGGTAAGTGATGCATGCATCAAGTGCAAACACACAGACTGTGTAGAAGTGTGCCCGGTAGATTGTTTCTATGAAGGCCCGAACTTTCTGGTTATCAATCCCGATGAGTGCATCGATTGCGCGCTTTGCGAACCGGAATGTCCGGTAGATGCGATTTTCTCAGAAGACGAGCTGCCCGAAGCGGAGCAGGAGTACCTCGAGCTGAACGCAGATCTGAGCCAGCAGTGGCCCAACATTACTGAGAAGAAAGATCCTCTCGAAGACGCGGAAGACTGGGCCGATGTGAAGCCCAAGCGCGAACACCTTGAAATGGGCTAACGGGCTAACGCCCACCCCTCCAAAAAACCATCACGCATAAAAAAACAGGAAACGACCGGCGAATCGTTTCCTGTTTCGTGAATCCCTTCGTGCTTCCTTGCCAGCCGACGGGCTAAATCCTTATGTGCACTCCAGCAACTCGAAGCAAGTCTATCGACATGGCATAGAAGCGCAACTTTTGTCCGATCAGGGCAGCTCAGTATTTTTCTTTATAATCAATAGGTTAACTACTTTTTGTAGGACATGTCCTACACGATTTTCAGCTATCGACCACTAAGAACCAGGTAGGTATTTCATCGGATCAACAGGCTTTCCGTCCCGCCTGATCTCAAAGTGGAGCATCTCCACATCAGCAGCAGTCTTACCAACCCTGGCAATCGACTTACCCGCCTTCACCGTTTCACCTTCTTTCACCAACATTGAGTCGTTGTTGCCATAAGCCGAAAGGTAGTTGTCGTTGTGTTTGATGATCACCAGCTTGCCGTAACCCCGCAGATTTCCACCGGCGTAAACCACGACACCGTCGGCGGCAGCCACCACTTTTTCACCTTCTTTTCCGGCAATGTCGATTCCCTTGTTCACGGGGTTCTGCAGTGAGAAGCGACCAATCACCTCACCTTGCAAAGGCCATCGCCAGGCGCTGATTGGTTTGTTCGGTGTCTTCACCGGGGGTGGTAGCTTTTTGGATGCGGTAGCCGTGGGTTTACTGACAGGGCCGCTGTCTTTCTCCGGTAGCCTCGCGCTACCTCTCAGCTTGATGACCTGGTTGGTGTAGATGGTGTAAGGCGGCTGTATCCCATTAATTCTCGCCAGGCTTTTATAGTCGAGCCCGTAACGAAAGGCGATTGAATAAAGTGTATCGCCGCTCCTGACCTTGTAGATCCCGGAAGTTGCCGCCGTATAAGCTGCTGGTAAACCAGCACACCCGGAAACCAGCACCAGGCAGAAGAAAAGTGCGATCCAGTGATTAGTCTTCTTTAGAACCATCGGCTTCTGCTAGAAGAGCAAACCGGTCCAGGGCAAGAATAACAACCCCTCCCAGGAGACAGGCGATCACAGCAATCATGGTTTCCGGATCTGCGCCGGTCAGTTGTTGGTAGACATTTGGCAGCACCGGTTCCTGAACCACAGGGATCTGGCCACCGTCAGCTTTGATCTGGTAACTGGTGGTATGTTTCCAGGGCCATATTTTCAGAAGCGAGCCGATCATAAAACCCACCAGCACGCCGACGGTGATGTCATGAAACTTTGCGAGCAGCATCGAGAGCACCCGGGAAAACGCGAGTATGCCAACAATACAACCGAGCCCAACCCAAGACAGTGTCACCAAATCCAGATCTTTAATGGCACCAATCACCGCCTGGTAAAGCCCAAGGGTTAAGAGAATGAAACTGCCGGATAAGCCCGGCAGGATCCAGGCACACACCGCGATACATCCCCCAGTAAATAACGCAAGCGCAGTGATCTCTGCTTCGACGGGGACTAACTGGGTAACCAGATAACCAATGGCGATACCAACGCCGATTGCTATGGCAACTGGAACTTCTTCAAGCGCTAACCTGCGACCCACCGCAAACACGGAAGCCAATACCAGGCCAAAGAAAAAAGACCAAATCCAAATCGGGTGATACTCAAGCAGGTAATGCACGCCCCTTGCCAGCACCAGCACGGAGACGCCCATCGCACCGAATAGCAGGAGCAGGAAATTAATGTCATGGTGACGCCACCAGGCCTGGATGCCGAGCTTTGGAATGTCCAATAGTGCCATCGGCGTCGCTCTGCTAATGGCATTGATCAGTCGCTCGTACAAGCCGGAAACGAAGGCAATGGTGCCGCCGGATACACCAGGCACAACTTCTGCTGCACCCATGAGCACACCTACAACAATGGTTTTCAGCACGATTTACCCTTTACCGCCCAGCAGAGGTACAAACTTAACTTCTTCCAGAACCGTCTGTTCTATTTCATCTTCGTGTTTTCGAACCATCACCAGATCCTGGGACCGGGCTTCGCCGACGGGCACCAACATCCGACCGCCGACCGCCAATTGTTCTATCAAAGCTTCAGGAATAGCCCTTGGTGACGCGGTGACAATGATCGCATCAAATGGCCCACGCTCCGGCCATCCCATACCACCATCAGCATGTTTGAAGGTAATGTTCCGATAACCCACGGCATTTAGTCGCTCTCTCGCTCGAGTGGCGAGTCCACTGATGCGTTCCACCGTGTACACCTTGTCGACGAGGGACGCGAGGATAGCGGTTTGATAGCCGGAGCCTGTGCCTACTTCCAGCACGTTTTCCAGTGGGCCATCCGCCAGGAGTGCCTCAGTCATGCGCGCAACCACATAAGGTCTCGATATGGTCTGGTTAAAACCGATCGGCAGAGCGGTATCTTCATAGGCACGGTGTGAAAGTGCTTCATCGATGAAAGCATGGCGCGGAGTCTCACTGATAGCCGTCAGAATCTGTTCGCTCTGGATACCCTGCTCACGCAACCGGTCTACCAGACGAGTTCGCGTGCGCTGGGACGTCATCCCAATGCCTCGGATATTCAGATCAGATGTCATCAGCGCCCCTCCTCTGAAGAAGATTGAGCTGATACATCTTCCACGTTAAACAGTTCACGTAGGACACTGGTCGCAAAGCTTCCTGCAGGTAAACAGAAATGAAGTCGAGTTTCCTCGGGTGTGAGTTCCCAGGACAATTGTTCAGGCAGAACCATCAGGGATCTTTCATCAACTTTGGTGCCCAGTCGCCGGATGCCTGCCGCCCAGGCCTGCTCAACTTCATCAAAAAGTTCTTCTCCAGCTTGTGGATCCCGTGACTTGCCAATGAGGGGACCCTGTTCACCAACTAACGAATCCGACGATGCCATCCGATGAGACAAATAACCGTTGAACAACCAGGAGCGGGCAGCGGAGATCAACATACCTTTGTTCCTCGGTGCTTTCTCTCCCAGGCGGAGGAACCGGTCGGCACTCTCGAGGTTCTGACCCTCACGTCCAAATCTCTGGCTGCCAAAGTAATTCGGGACACCCTCATTGGAGATGACTTCCAGCCTGCTAACGAGGTCACGCTGTTCAGCATCAGACATCACGTCATGTCTGACGGTGATCTGAAATTCGTTACGTAGGATATCGCCGCGTCTCAGTTTACTGTCATGACGGTGGGCTGAGAGGACAGTGACGCCTTCGATATAAATTTTCGAACAATCAAGATCCGGCTTGCCAGGCATGTACAGGCTGAACCATTGACGCGTTACCGCGTGACGATCTTTTCGCCCGGCGAAACCCACATCAAGATCACGTATACCAGCAAACTCTGCCAGCTGGTAAGCAACCCAGCCTGAGTTCGCTTCTCGTTTTTCGATCTCGAGGTACACGTGTTCACCCTGCCCAGACAACTCAAAAGGCAGATGTTCAATAACGCAAAATTCCTCGGGAATCGATCGGATCAGACCGGTGACTAAGGGCGTTGGATGAAGCCGAGCGAAGGTCTCATCAGAGTAGTGCGGACGCGCCGAACTTCCGTGGCTGGAGGCGTGCATCCCTGATGTGCGCCTAGTCTTCTACCAGCAGGAAGAAGGTTTCTCCCTTTTTGATTAGACCAAGTTCGCTGCGAGCGATATCTTCGACGGCATCCAGACCCTGTTTAAGATCTTTAATTTCCGCCTTGAGTACGGCATTGCGCTGGAGCTTACCTTCGTTTTCAGCCGTCCGCTGCTTCACCTCAGCACCGAGCCCACTGACATGCGCGAAGCTGCCCTGCCCGGTCCACAAACGGACTTGCAGGCTGGTAATCCCCAGCAACAGAACAACAGCAAATACTCGAAAAGGCGTAATCATCGCTCGAATTCAGCCATACCCTTATAGATAGCGGCGCTATGGTCTTCTATTCTCAGCAACCGATTGTACTTTGCAACCCTGTCGGAGCGACAAAGTGAGCCGGTTTTGATCTGACCAGCCGCTGTTGCCACCGCAAGATCCGCAATAGTCGTGTCTTCAGTCTCACCGGATCGGTGTGACATGACCGTGGTATAGCCGGCTTCCTTGGCCATATGCATGGCTTCTAGAGTCTCAGACAGGGTGCCAATCTGGTTAACTTTGATCAGGATAGAGTTGGCGACACCTTCATCAATACCCTTCTTCAGGATGGCAGGGTTGGTCACAAAAAGGTCATCACCGACCAACTGAATCTTGTCGCCAAGTTTCGACGTCAGGTATTTCCAGCCATCCCAGTCACTTTCGTCCAGCCCATCTTCGATGGAGATAATCGGATATTTAGCCGCGAGATCTGCCAGATAATCGGAGAAACCTTCAGAGTCATATTCTTTGCCTTCACCGGCCAGAACATACTTACCGTCTTTGTAGAATTCAGATGCAGCACAATCCAGTGCCAGTGTGACATCTTCGCCAGGCTTGTAACCTGCCGTCTCGATGGACTCCATGATGGCTTCCAGCGCTGCTTCATTACTGGGGAGGTTAGGCGCAAACCCGCCCTCGTCTCCCACTGCAGTGCTTAACCCCTGGGCAGAAAGCACGCCTTTCAGGGTATGAAAAATCTCAGCGCCACAACGCAGCGCTTCAGCAAAGTTAGGGGAACCTACCGGCTGAACCATAAATTCCTGGATGTCGACATTGTTATCCGCATGCTCACCGCCATTCAGAATGTTCATCATCGGCACCGGCATGCTGTAGCGACCGGGGCTGCCATCCAGTTCCGCCAGGTATTCATAAAGTTGCAGACCGCGACCCTTTGCCGCCGCGGCTGCGGTTGCCAGGGAAACCGCAAGGATGGCATTGGCACCTAGTTCACCTTTGTTGTCGGTGCCATCCATGTCCAGCATCAGCTGGTCGACTTCTTTCTGATTCTCAGCATCTCGCCCGATCAGCATTTCACGGATTCGCGTATTAACGTTCTCAACGGCTTTCAGAACACCTTTGCCCAGATACCGGTTCTCGTCTTTGTCACGCAGCTCCAATGCTTCCCGTGAACCTGTGGACGCACCGGAAGGAACACAAGCGGCACCCTTGCCGCCGCCTTCAACTTCCACTTCCGCTTCTACAGTCGGGTTACCACGAGAATCCAGGATCTCTCGTGCGGTGATGTCGATAATTTCCATAAAGTTGGGTCCTTCTTACGAAGCGAGTGTGGGTTTCACCACACGATCAATTTCAATGAGGGTCGTGAGCAGTTCTTTCATCTGCCCAAGGGGCCAGCTGTTAGGTCCGTCGCTCAATGCATTTTCCGGATCCGGATGAGATTCCATAAAGAGGCCGTGCACACCTGCGCCGACCGCAGCTCTTGCCAGGACTGGCACCATTTCTCGCTGCCCGCCAGAAGTCTCACCCTGGCCACCGGGTAACTGCACACTGTGCGTGGCATCAAAGACCACGGGGCATCCGGTTTCCCGCATCACCGCGAGGGCTCTCATGTCGGATACCTGGTTGTTATAGCCAAAGCTCGCGCCGCGCTCACATACCATGATCTGTTCGTTGCCTGTGGCTTTGGCTTTATTCACCACATTTTTCATATCCCAAGGTGCAAGGAACTGGCCTTTCTTGATGTTCACCGGGAGACCGGCGCTCGCAACACGCTGGATGAAGTTAGTCTGTCGACACAGGAACGCCGGCGTCTGCATGACAGAGACCACCGAGGCAACTTCATCAATGGGCGTATCTTCATGGACATCTGTCAGGACGGGAACACCTACCTCCTGCTTTACCTTCTCAAGAATACGCAGCCCTTCTTCAATACCCGGACCGCGAAAGCTTTCATGAGAAGAACGATTCGCCTTATCAAAAGACGACTTGTAGATAAAAGGAATGCCCAGGGACTCGCAGATTTCTTTCAGCTGAACGGATGTTTCCATCGCCAGCTTTTCGGACTCGATGACACAGGGTCCGGCAATAAGAAAGATAGGTGACGAATCCGTTATTTCATGGCCACAAAGCTGCATGTCTAAGTCCAGAAGTTTGCTGATGGATCAGCGTGACTGGTAGGCCAGTGCCGCCTCAATAAAGCTCGTGAAAAGCGGATGCCCGTCACGCGGTGAAGACGTGAACTCGGGATGAAACTGGCTGGCTACAAACCACGGGTGATCTTTATATTCTATCACTTCCACCAGCACTTCATCGGTGCTCCGGCCTGCCACGCGTAATCCAGCTTCCTCAAGCGCAGGTACGTACTTGTTGTTCACTTCGTAGCGGTGTCGGTGCCTTTCTTTGATTTCCTTGTCGCCGTAGATGCGATAGGTGAGCGAGTCACAGGAAAGCCTGCAAACTTGCTCACCCATACGCATCGTTCCCCCCAGGTCAGAGTCCGCATCCCGGAACTCTGTCTCCCCGTCTTCATTGACCCACTCGGTAATGAGGCCGATTACCGGATATTTGGTATTCGGATTGTTTTCGGTGGTATCCGCGCCCTCGAGACCGGCTTTGTTGCGTGCGATGTCTACCACCGCTGCGTGAAGCCCGTAGCAGATACCCAGGTAAGGAATCTTGTTCTCCCGGGCATAACCCGCGGCAGCAATTTTTCCTTCGAAACCACGCTCTCCAAATCCACCGGGCACCAGGATGGCGTCCGCGCCTTCCAGCAGTTTCGTACCTTCTTTCTCAACATCCACGGAATCAAGGAATTCCACGTCTACTTTCGTGTGCGTGTGGATACCCGCATGAAGCAGCGCTTCGTTCAGGGACTTGTAGGCATCCAGCAGATCCATGTACTTACCCACCATCTTCAGCTTGATGGTGTGTTCAGGATTCAATTGATCTTCAACCACCCGGCGCCAGTCATCCAGATCCGCCTTGGGTACATCCAGCTGCAGCTTGTCCACGATGATATCGTCCAGGCCCTGGTCATTGAGCATGGCTGGGATTCGATAAATGGTGTCGCAATCCTCGAGCGCGATAACCGCCTGGGGCTCAACGTTAGTGAACAACGCGATTTTGTCCCGTGCGCTCTTGGGAATCTCATGATCGGATCTGACCACCAGAATATCCGGTTGCAGACCTATGGATCGGAGTTCTTTAACAGAGTGCTGAGTCGGTTTGGTCTTGGTTTCACCGGCAGTCGCGATAAACGGCACCAGCGTGAGGTGCATCAACAGGGCCTGCTTGCTGCCCATTTCAAATCGCAGCTGACGAGCTGCTTCAAGGAACGGCTGAGACTCGATGTCACCCACGGTACCGCCGATTTCAACAATCGCGATATCAGAGCCTTCCGCGGCTTCCATAATCTTGAGTTTAATTTCATCAGTGATGTGCGGAATCACCTGGATAGTGGCACCCAGATAGTCACCCCGGCGCTCCTTGGCGATCACGTCGGCGTAGACCCGGCCAGTGGTGAAATTATTATTTCGCGTCAAATTGGTGCATGACCGGACGAAGCGTTCGTAGTGACCCAGGTCCAGATCAGTCTCCGTACCGTCGGCAGTTACATAGACCTCGCCGTGCTGCAAAGGACTCATGGTTCCAGGATCCACGTTGATGTAGGGATCCAGTTTCAGCATGGTGACGTTAAGACCGCGGGCTTCTAGAACGGCGCCCAGGGAGGCGGCAGTGATACCTTTCCCTAGCGAGGAAACAACACCACCGGTTACAAAAATAAAGCGAGACATCGAACTCCCATCGTGAATAAACGGCCGTTTAGGAGTACGGCCACGATGGGTTTGTAGAATACCACGGGGGCAAATCTGCCTCAATTAAAAACTGGTTTTCGGAGTCTGAAATCAGCGAATTCTGTCTTCGAGCAGGAGCGAGATTTCCACTCCGTCCTCCCCGGAGTCGGCCAGCCAGCCATCCGCAACCAGCATCGGGATACCCCATCCTGGCAGCGCCGCGATGGCAACCAGCTCCTCTCCCGAATACACCAGGGGCATTCGATCACGCAGCCAGGGCGGCACCTTTTGTTCCTGGAAAAGGTTCTTCAGGGAACGCGTATGACGAATGACCATCTTTTCTCCGCCAGACCGGTATCGAATATCGTACTCACCATGACGGAGACCTTTCCCCTTAACTTGATCGTTGGCAATGTGACTCTCCGGGGAGTGACGACCCAGGTACAGGCAGCCATCAAAACTATGTAGGCAGTAGTCACCGATGACCTCATCGACGGTTTGATAACGACTAACTTTCTCAGCGAGGTCTTCCAGAAATCTGCCACTGGGTTGAGGCACATCCAGTTGCTGCATCCACGCGGTGAGAAGATCTGACATCTTTTCTTTGGGTTGTTCAGACAACCACTCAAGGTCCAACGCATCAGCTTCTGTCAGGTGCGGCACCAGTTGACTGAGCCAGGAGTCTGACAACTGCACTCGCGCCTTGGCATCGCCCGCAACCGCAGCGAGAATTGCCCGTTTCGCGCCAGGGAACCGGGAACTGATCATCGGCATCAACTCGTGCCTGATGAAATTCCGATCCGGGCCAAGATCACTGTTGGAAGGATCTTCGCACCAGGAGAGTTCATGCGCTTCCGCATAGGTTTCAATGGCCTCACGGCCAACGTCTAGGAGTGGCCGATAGAGCTGCGCCTTCCCCAGGGGTCTACTCCTGGGCATACCCTCAAGGCCAAAAACACGGCTGCCCCTGAACAATCGAAACAACGCGGTTTCTGCCTGGTCATCAGCATGATGCGCCAGCAAAAGCACATCACCCGTTTTCAGGAAGTCGGTAAACGCTGAATATCTTGCCTCTCTCGCCCGGGTTTCCATGCTACCGGCATCACTGACATCCACATCAATCACTTCAACCGTGATGCCATACTTTTCGCCAAGGGAGACACAGAAACCGGCCGCTTCATCAGCTTTGTCATGCAGATGGTGATTCACATGCACTGCAACGATGGGAAGGTCCATTGCACTGGAAACGGCATCCAGCAGCACGACGGAATCAATACCGCCGCTTAGGCCAACGACAACACGAGAGACTTGGTCTTTTTCGAGGAAACTGAAATCGGCTGAGAGCTCAGCCATTAAGCGTACTGCAGCTGCACTTTCTCAGAGCCATAGTGCTCACGCAGGTTCTGCAACAGATCGTCATGGGGGATCACTCGCCACTCATCTCCGAGAATGACGTCGCCCTGAGAAATCTCACTGATCACTTTGACGGCAACAGGGCATCCGCCCAATCCCCTGGGTCGAAACGGCTGTAGTAAACCCGCCAACTCATCGACAAAGTCTTCACAGAGATTGCTGCTATCCAGCTCAACCTTGAGACTGGACGCCCGGGCTACACGCGCCTCCTCGAGGGTCAGTACTTCAGTTGCACGCAGACTCTTACCGCCCGTGAATTCATCATCTTCGACAGCGCCGCGCACAAAAATGACCGCGTCTTTTTGCAGTTTCTCTCGAACACTCTCAAAAACATCCGAGAACATGCTGACCTCAAGGCGACCGGTTTTATCGTCCAGCGTGACAAAAGCATTGGTACCACCACGTTTGTTCTTGAAGGTCCGCATCGCGAAGACCAGACCGCCAACCATCACACCACTTTGACCGGTTCTTAGTTGGGAGATACGTGAATCGACCACTCGATCAAACTCTTCTTTGTAGTCATCCACCATGTGACCGGTCAGGAACAAACCCAGCGAATCTTTCTCTTTGTTCAAGCGATCTTTGAATGACAAACAGCGCAAGCCTTCGAAGTGGTTGTAACGTCCCTCTTCCGTCTCCTTTACCAGGACTTCTCCGCCGAACAGGTCGGTGAGTCCACTGTCTTCGTTGCGCGCTTTCTGTTCCGCAAGACCGACAGCATCTTCCTGGTTTGCTGCGAGCAAAGCTCGCTTGTAACCGATTGTGTCAGGGATATCTTCCGGCACCTTTTCAACAAGCTGGTCCAGGGCGCCGCTGCCGATCATGGCTTCGATCGCGCGCTTATTCACCTTGCGCGAGTCGACCCGTTCACAGAAGTCATAGAGATCTCTGAAACCACCTTCTTGTTCACGACAGGAGACCAGAGAATCGATCGGACCTTCACCCAATCCTTTGATCGCACCGAGACCATAGACAATGCTGTTTGGCGTGTCGGCAATAAAGCGGAATTCGCCGCGGTTCACATCCGGTGGTTGCAGCGCCAGTTTCATTTCCCGGCACTCTTCGATATTGGTGACCACTTTGTCAGTGTTCTGCATATCCGCAGACAGTACCGCCGCCATAAAGTCAGCGGGGTAATAGTGTTTGAGCCATGCTGTCTGATATGCGATCAGGGCGTAAGCCACCGAGTGAGGTTTGTTGAAGCCGTAACCAGCGAACATCTCCATCAAATCAAAGATGTGTCCCGCTTGTTTTTCATCGACCCCGTTTTTCATGGAGCCTTCTACGAAGACAGCGCGCTGCTTTGCCATTTCTTCGGGCTTCTTTTTACCCATGGCTCGCCTGAGCAGATCAGCATCGGCCAGCGTATAGCCTGCAAGGATCTGGGCAATCTGCATCACCTGCTCCTGATAGAGCATGACCCCGTAGGTACCTTCGAGCACGTGCTCGAGGCTTGGATGCAGATAGTCAACCTCGTCACGGCCGTGCTTACGATTGATAAAGTCATCTGCCAGCTGCATTGGTCCAGGTCGGAATAAAGCTACCAATGCCACAATGTCATCGAAGCGGCTGGGCTTAACCTTCTTCATCAGGTCTTTCATGCCGCGAGATTCAAGCTGAAAAACCGCCGTGGTTTTCGCCGCCTGCAGGTCTTTGTAAATTTCTTCGTCTTCCAGCGATATCTTCTCGATATCAACAAGATCGAGACCTTCCTTTTCATGACGCTGGTTAATGCTTTTAACGGCATTGTCGATGATTGTCAGCGTTCTGAGACCGAGGAAGTCGAACTTCACCAAACCCGCCTGTTCGACATCAATCATGTCGAACTGCGTCATGAGGCCACCACCGGCATCATCACAATAGGTAGGTACAAAATCCGTCAGTTTGGTTGGCGCGATCACCACGCCCCCGGCATGGCGACCGACATTTCTCGCAAGCCCTTCCAGCTTGAAGGCCATCTCCATGATTTCATCTGCCTCTTCGCTGGAAGCAATGAATTCTCGCAGCAGCGGTTCTTCTTCCAGCGCTTTCGACAGGGTCATGCCCGGTTCAAAAGGAATCAATTTGGAGAGCTTGTCCGCCAGGCCGTAGGGTTTACCCTGCACCCTCGCCACATCACGAACCACAGCTTTCGCAGCCATGGTGCCGAAGGTAATGATCTGTGAAACCGCCTCTCGACCATAGAGCTCGGTCACGTGCTGGATCACGCTGTCGCGGCCATCCATGCAGAAGTCGATATCGAAGTCCGGCATGGATACCCGTTCCGGATTCAGGAATCGCTCGAACAGCAGGTCGTACTCAAGGGGATCGATGTCTGTGATCTTGAGGGCATAAGCCACCAGTGAACCGGCTCCGGAGCCACGACCAGGACCAACGGGGACACCATTGTCTTTAGCCCACTGGATAAACTCCATCACGATCAGGAAGTAGCCAGGGAATCCCATCTTGTTGATGATGCCCAGCTCAAATTCCAACCGATCGTCATACTGTTGTCGCTTATCCGCAAATTCAGGATCTGCTGGATCAAGAATTTTCTCTAGCCGTTCATTGAGGCCCTGGGCTGAGAGTTCGTTCAACAGGGACTCCGTGGTATAGCCCTCGGGCACCGGGTACTCCGGCAGGTAGTAAGTGCCAAGTCCGACCGTCACGCTGCAGCGTTTGGCGATCTCTACCGAGTTTTCCAGCGCTTCTGGAATATCCGAAAACAGTTCCACCATTTCTTCGGCAGTTTTCAGGTACTGCTGATCCGTGTAGCGACGTTCGCGTCTCGGGTCGTCCAGGGTACGTCCGTCATGAATACACACTCGGACCTCGTGTGCTTCAAATTCATCCTGGGTCAGAAATCGAACATCGTTTGTGGCGACGACGGGCGCGTCTGATGCGATCGCCAAATTAACCGCCAGCGCGTTGTACTCTTCTTCGTTTTCACGGCCGGTGCGCTGTAGTTCCAGGTAAAAAGCGTCCGGAAAGATCTCCTGCCAGTGCAGCAATCGTCGTTTCGCTTGCTCCTCATTACCTGCCAGCAAAGCGCGACCAATATCTCCTTCGCGGCCACCGGAAAGCGCAATCAGACCTTCAGCCTGCTCTGCAATCCAGGATCGTTTCAGTGTGGCCTGGCCCATGGTTTGACCTTCGCCGTAAGAACGCGAAATCAGTTCACAGAGATTTCGATAACCTTTGTCATTGCGAGCGATGAGCACCAGGGGTGTGGCTTCTTCATTGGAATTGTCGCCGGCGATCCAAACATCGCTGGCAATGATCGGCTTAACGCCGGAGCCTTCGGCGGCGTTATAAAACTTAACGAGCGCGAAAAGATTGTTACGGTCAGTGATCGCAATGGCCGGCGCAGACTGTTCAACGCAGGCCGCAACCAAAGGTTTGATTCGCACCATCCCGTCACTCAGTGAGTACTCTGAATGCACGCGAAGATGGACGAAATCCTGTTTCATTTAGCCGGGACAAATCGGGGAGAAAGAACTCCCGAAATATTATACGAACCGAGTATGCGGCTAAAGGTCTTTCAGACTGAAAGTCATCCCGGCGTGTTGGCTCAGCCTGTGGATAAGTTTGTCTCCCATGGCCACGGACGGCGTCAGCAGTCCTGTGGGTGAATCCAGGTCATCTTTCGCAAGACAAACGGCGCTTTCTGCAAGCATCTTGGAGGTAGCGCCATAACCCGGGTCCTTGTCTCCTGTGACGACGGCAACAAGATTCTTTTCCGGATCTTCAGGGTGCGCAGCAAACAGCTCAATCTCAAAAAATCCTCGCTCAATCGTTTCCCTGGATGGCCCCTCTCCCGGCGATGGCGCCATCCTGCCGAGCAGATTTCGGGTTGGGGTAAACTCCGAGGCCTTCATGATCAGGCCAGTACCACCAGCCACCATGGACGCCTTGGCAAAACCTCTGGGGCCGTCTCCCATCAGCATGGCTTCGTCATATCGGAAGTGTTCACCCCAGGGATATCCCATCAGCGAATGACTGCGGCGAACAACACGGGTGTTGATACCGGCCATCACAAAAGGCGCCGTCCACTGACCAAAATCCTGGTCATACTCAGCAGAGGTCTGATCTGGTCCATCTTCGCCTCTCGGCATATTCGGTGGGTTCAACGCATAGGGATCGGCAATCACATCCAGGATCTTTGGATCATGCCGCGCTTCTTCCATCATGTTCATCAGGCTGTCCACGGTTCCGCCACTCACGCCGCCATCGGAACGCTTAACCCGGTACTTCACACGAGGTGCATAGGTGCTATGCAGCGCCTGCATTTGTGACTGGACGTAAAAGACACCCATATCAGAGGGAATACTGTCGAAACCACAGGTAAAGACGATTCGCGCACCGTTACTTTCCGCCGTCGTGTGGAAGCGCTCAATCATCTGATGCATCCACTGAACCTCACCGGTCAGGTCGGAGTAGTGAGTGCCATGATTGGCACAGGCTTCAACCAGACTGGTGCCGTATTTCGCATAGGGTCCGACGGTAGTACAAATCGAACGAGTGGAAGTCACCAGTTCCTGCAGGCTTTCTTCATCACTACTGTCGGCAATGATGTCCGGCACTTTATCCGCGTCATCACCGAGCACTTCCTTTTTTACCGCAGCCAGTTTGTTCGCATTTCTCGCACCAACGGCCCAACGCACATCACCATCAACACCATAGGTTTCATGCATGTACTCCATGACCAAACGGCCAGTAAATCCTGTGGCACCCCAAACTACGACGTCGTAGGTTCGCTCAGTTGTCATCATTAATCTCAGATCGAATCGTGAGAACGAAAGATGCTAGAATCTTCCGTTGATTGCAAAGTGACTCTTATGAGTACCAGTCCCTCACTAATAGACGAACTAAAAAGAAGAAACGTCTTGAAGCTGGTGACGGCATACGCTGTCGCAGGTTTTGTTGTCTTGCAGCTTTGCGACATTCTTTTTCCAGCCATCGGTGTCAGCGATGAAGTGATCGGCTACGTGCTGATCGTGCTTCTGATCGGACTGCCGTTTGTTGCCGTGTTCGCCTGGATGTTTGAGGTCACGCCAGAAGGCCTGAAACGAACCCGCGAGGTGGACGAAGACGATTCCATCACACAGTCCACAGGCCAGCGGATCAATAACATCATCATCGGTCTTTTATCTGTCGCGGTCATCTTCTTCGCCTGGGAATACTTCAATCGCCCGGACCAGACTGAAACAGAAGTCGTTGCTACAGAAGCCGCCCCTGCGGCCGCGGAAGCCGCGATACCGGCAAGCAGTGAGCCGATAGATGCACGGCCATCCATTGCTGTCCTGCCATTCGTCAACATGAGCAGTGACAAGGAAAACGAATATTTCTCTGACGGCCTCTCCGAGGAGCTGCTGAATCTCCTGGCACAGATACCTGGGCTTCGCGTTGCGGGCAGAACTTCATCCTTCTTCTACAAGGGCAAGAACCAGAATCTCACGCAGATTGGTGAAGACCTGAACGTGGACCACATCCTGGAAGGCAGTGTGCGCAAATCCGGAAAGATGGTTCGTATTACCGCGCAGCTGATCAGCTCAGACGATGGCTTCCACCTCTGGTCAAAAACTTACGATCGGGAAATTGTCGATATCTTCGCGGTGCAGGATGAAATCGCAGCCGAAGTGACACGGGCAATGGAACTCACGCTCCTGTCAGACAACATCATGATCAGCGATCGATCTACCACGAATCCAGAGACCTATGACCTTTATCTTCGCGCTAAGGACGCGCTATATACCCGCACCTTGGATTCTATTCGGCTCTCCATTTCACTCTTCGAAGAAGCCTATACATTAGACCCTGAATACGCGCCCGCTTACATAGATGCAGCGGTCGCAGAGCTGGTGCTCAACAACAACCATCAGGTTGGCACCCGGGAAGCAGCGTTGATCAAAGCGAGAGATCATCTCGAACAGGCGGAGCAACTCGGACACCTGAATTCCGACTACTACGCTGCACTAGGACTCTATTACTCCGACGCCGACGGGTTCGAACCCGACAACTACGAAAAAGCCAAAAATTCATTCGACCAAGCTTTGGTATTAAACGATAACAATGTTCGAGCCTACATGTGGTACGCAACCATGGTGATTGAGCAAGGCACGGCAGACTACCGGCACGAAAGAGGTATGGAACTGGTAGAAAAGGCCAGGAAACTCGATCCTCTGAACCGCGTGGCAAATGGCAACTACGTGATTCATCTCGCCGACAACGGCAGATTCGATGACGCTCTCCGAACTGTAAATCGGCTGATTCGTACTGACCCCGGCTATGACTTCTATCATCTCGTCAGAACTAACCTGCACCTCAGTACTTATGATCTGGTCAACGCAGCAGAAGCAGTAAAGACGGTCAAGCTGACCGACCGGGCAATCATATTCATCATGATGCGTATGTTCAGGGCATTTGATGACGTTGAGAACTACATCGAGTTTTTGGGCATGGTACCCATCGACAATCCCCAGTATGAACTGCTGCCCTACATGGAGATGTCGTTTACCGCGACAACCGCTGAACTGCGGGCAGAAGCTGAGGTTGCGCTCTTGAGACAACAACCGGATCTGCCATTCTGGCTGATGTTCGGGTTAATGGACCACGGCGAATGGGACCTAGTAAAAGACGTCATCGAAAACGCCAGACCTTATTTCGCGGATGACGATTACACCAACCAAATTAATGGCGAAGATCCTAACTTCCCCTACATGCTGGCTTTGTATGAACTGGGTGAAACCGCCCGTGCTCGCAGATTCGCTGAGAGTCTGCTCCAGTACCAAAGCAGGTCACATATTCTAGGTCCCAGAGGTAAAGGCATCGGCGATGCCGCTTGCCATATGGTTCTGGGAAACTACGAACAAGCCGTTGAAGCCTACGTAGAAGCCATCGATGCAGGATGGCTGGGACACTATCAGTTCACGTTCACAAGGAACGATCTATTCGAAGGTTTCTTTGACGATGTTCGCATTCAGGAATCCATCAAGCGCGTGGATGCCGAACTCGAGAAACAAAGACCGGTGGTTTACGAGACGCTACGAGATGCAGGTCTCATAACCTCCATCTGATCAGCCTGCGTGGCGTAAAACATTCCCTGATCGTGCACCGGTCAGCTCATCATTTTCCAGAATCACCTGACCATTACACAGCGTCGCGCGGTAACCTTTTGCCTTCTGGATAAACCGAGGTGCACCACCGGGAAAGTCGTGAACAATTTCCGGCATGCGTTCTGAGAGCGACTCCAGCTCGATCACATTCACATCTGCTTTCTTGCCCACCTCGAGCGCACCGCGGTCTTTCAAACCGATGATTCGTGCGGGCACAGATGTGATCCTTTTGACGGCTTCGGGCAGAGAGAAGAGTCCCGAGTCCCGATGCCAGTGGGTCATCACAAAAGTTGCCCAGCCAGAATCCATGATCTGGCTTACATGGGCTCCGGCATCACCAAGACTGGGGATACAGAACTCACTTGAAATGGCCTCAGCCAGAGCATCCATGTTCTGGTTAAAGAACCTCAGCGTGAATAGGGCTTTACCTTCAGTTTCATTGGAAATTCGGATGAAAGTTTCTGCCGGGTGTTCACCGTTAGCCGCGGCAACCGCCTGGAGGCTTTCATCAGGACCACCCACATAATTCGGCTTATCGCCATCACCCAGGTAAAAAATCATGTCTTCGGAAATGAGCGGACCTTTTTCTTTTGCACGCTCGACCAGACGAGCAACAAACTCAGGATCTTTAATCGCCGCAACGCGTGAGTCAAAGTCCATATCAAAAAGTTCACTCCAGGCGCCGCCTCTCCAGGGCAGGTAAGCCTGCAGCCCGGTGACAAATCCTGATGACCTCGGAATCGCAATCGCGTTCACGTCGAGACCCTGTTCACGCATCGCCATGATGCGCTGTTCTACTTTGTCACCATAGGAGCTGCTTCGACCGGTTCCGTGACTGAACAGCACACGAGAGTTGTCAGCTTCCTTGCGGATCAATTCCATCTCGTCATCAAAGTCACCACCGAAGTTGGTCACGTTCTGCATCAGGGCACCTTGCTCGCCTACCACTTTCGCAATGACTTCAAGCTCATCATGCTCAGCGTGCGTGCCGGGAACGTGACGACCATCTGGGATGTAGTGACCCAGGAAGCGGGAAGTGGAAAAGCCAACGGCGCCATCGGCGACCGCCTGCTTTACGATTTCAGCCATTTCCTGCTTTTCTTCTTCTGTCGGCTGCTCATCAATACTGCGCTCACCCATCACGTAGTAGCGCAGCGCACAGTGACCAATCATGCCGGCAACATTAATCGCAGGATCCAGCTTCTCCAGCTCATCCAGGTATTCACCATAGTGTTCCCAGTTCCAGGAAAGACCCGACATGATGGCGTCGCGAGGAATGTCTTCCACCGTTTCCATCATGCCAGCGAGGAATTCTCGGTCGTTTGGTTTGCAGGGGGCAAAGGTTACGCCACAGTTGCCGAGAAGTGCCGTTGTGACACCGTGCCAGCTAATTGGCGTCAGCTGAGGATCCCAGCCAATCTGAGCATCGAGGTGTGTATGAACGTCAACAAAGCCTGGGGTGACGATGTGTCCGGATGCATCAATTTCTTTTTTCCCAGACTCGCTGATTTCACCGATCGCTGCAATCGTGTCTCCGTTAATCGCAACATCCGCAGACACTGGTTCGCCGCCGTTTCCATCAACTACCAATCCGTTTCGAATCACTACGTCATACATGGTGAAATCCCTCCTCTTTTCGACTTTGTATCACATTCAATATGTTGGCTGCACCGTCACGCTGAACGTCGGAATGGTTGTCCATTGACGGAAACTATGGGATAAACCGGGAAATTTTGGGGGAGTAACCAACATGTCACTGGACATCAAAAAAGCGGCAATTGACCTTGGCATCATCACGAAAGACGCAGCGCCAATGCTCGCGTTCTACCGGGACCTACTGGGTTTTCGTTTCGAAGCCACCCTGGATATGCCGGGCGGCACGAAGATGCATCGGCTCTGGTGTGGTGACAGCCTGATCAAAATCCTGGTTCACGAAAAAGAGCCACCCGCAGAGGCCGCGCCAGGTGGTCTGGCCGGTGCAACCGGCTATCGATACTGGACGATCACCATCAATAACCTGGACGAAGTCACGGCTGCCTGCGAAGAGGCAGGTCACAAGGTTCCGGTTAAGCTGGTGAACGTCAGACCCGGGGTGAGGATCTCCATGGTGGAGGATCCTGATGGCAACTGGGTCGAGTTTTTAGAGCAGTCTTAAGCCCGAGTGCCTGAAAAAGTCGCCTCACCGAAAGCACCCAGCTTCACATTGCCACTAATCGAATCACCGTCAACCTCGGCGGTGATCTCCAGGGTCATGGGCATGGGCGATGTCATCTCTACATTCCAGGCAAGGCTATTGCCATCAACACTGCCACCTGAGAATTCCTGAGTGCCCTGAGCACCTTCCATCTTTCCTGAAAGACTGCCCCCTTCTGTGGACAGGGTCATGGTTGCCTGCTGGGCTCCCATGGGTGAATTGATCGTGCAGTTCCAGCTTCCGTCAGCGCTCATTGATGCTCCCTCACTGTTTTTGTTATGTCTTGGATTTGTGCCCCTCAACATACGCTTCTCGCGGATGAGGCACAATTGTTGAGCCCTGACCTTTATTCACGTAGCTTTTCCCGATGAGTGAAACAAAACAGACCGTCCAGCAGAACTGGACCATTCGAAAGCCTTCTATTGAATCCACCAGCGGCCTGGTCGCCAGCCAACACTATATTGCCTCAGATATAGGCGCAGGCATTCTTGAACAGGGTGGTAACGCCGTCGATGCAGCGATAGCGACGGGACTTGCTCTCGGTGTCGTCGAACCCTGGATGAGTGGCATCGGTGGCGGCGGTTACATGACCGTTTATCTCGCAGAAACGAAACAGGTGAAAGTGGTCGACTTCGGCATGCGAGCGCCGTTTGGCTCAACTGCAGAAGATTACCCACTCGCTGGTGAAGGCACCAATGCCAGTGATGCCTTCAACTGGCCCAAGGTCACTGGAGACGTCAACATTCACGGCCCCCTATCAGTTGCCGTGCCGGGTTATATCAAAGGGATTGCACTGGCTCTGGAACAATTCGGCACACTGTCCTGGGAATCACTGATCGAGCCCGCTTGCGTGGAAGCTGAAGCAGGCTTGCCGATCGATTGGTTCAGTTCGCAGAAGATCAATCAATGGTCGCGTGCGCTGAACACCTATGAGGAAACTCGCAAGACTTACCTGGCCGATGGTCTACCACCTGTAGCGGATATAGAGGGCTATCTGAAACGCCTTCCCCTCGGCAACCTGGCCAACACCTACCGTACTCTACAAAACGAAGGCCCTAACGCCTATTACTCAGGTGCCTTGGCTGGATCTATCGTGAACGATCTGCAGGCCGTTGGATCAAAAATAAGCGAACGCGATCTCAGCGAGTACGACGTCGCTGTCACTGAACCACTAACAACCCCATACAGGGGCAATCACTTTTATGTATCCGGGCCGCTGACCGCCGGACCCTCGATCATCCACGCGCTGCAAAAATTTGAGCAAAGCTATGAGCCTCGCGGAGACAAACCCAATACTGAAACTTATCAGGCGTATGTTGAATCACTGCGCAGCGCATATGCGGATCGTCTGGCGAACCTGGGGGAAGGTAATACCTCGCACATCTGTGTCGCGGACAGACAAGGTAATGTGGTCTCTCTGACGCAAACCATCATGTCTGCCTTCGGCTCCCGAATCATGCTGCCGGGTTCCGGCATCCTGATGAACAACGGCATGATGTGGTTCGATCCAACGCCCGGGGGCCCCAACTCCGTCATGGGCGGTCGCCGCCCTCTTTGCAATATGTGCCCATCCATACTGACTGAACCAGACGGCAGTGTGACGGCGATCGGCGCCTGTGGCGGCCGAAAGATTTTCCCCGCAGTGTTCCAGCTAACGTCCTTCCTGTCAGACTTTGAGATGAGCGTCGATGCAGCAGTTCATGAGGCTCGGATAGATGTCTCGGGTACCGAGAAAGTTGCGATCATGGATCACATGGAGGCAAAAACTTTGCATCACCTTGAAGCGCAATACCCTCAGAGCATTGTGCTTCCCAACGGCGTCAGTCCAAATCCGTTCGCGCTGCCGCAAGTGGTTAGAAGGAAGTCAGATGGCCGATTCGAAGGCGGCGCTTTTGTGCCCTCACCTCATGCAAAGGTTTCAGCGCCCGGCAACTCTTAGAGATTCGCCGCTAAAGGTTTTGTCGTGGAGCTCAGCAAAATCGAGTACCAACTGGTTAATACCGCGAGGTTCGGAATTGGTCAGCAGCACCATGCCGGTTTGAGTTTCTCGGTGGAACACCATGGAACTGCACATACCTTTCACGTAACCGCCGTGATGTACAAACCCTGACTGAGAGCCATAGTCAAAGACTCGCCACCCTAAGCCATAGTAAACATCACCTAATGCCTTACGCTTCGGATAGTGAGCCTGGTAGCGTGACGTTTTGATCACACCCTGATGCATTTCCGCCAGCATATCTTCCGGCAGGACTTCGGGATTGTTCCCCAGCTGCGCCAGCAACCAGGTCGTAAGGTCCGAGATACTGGCATTCACACCTGCAGCAGGAGGGACCTTGTAGTAGTGGGGCGTCGGCTTGACGGAAACCCATCGCTTGCCATTCCAGACATGAGGCTTTGCGTGGTTTTTGTCCTCAATAAACTCCCTGTAACCGAAAGACGCACGACTCATTTCAAGAGGCTGGAAAATGTTGCGGTTCACATAGTCCTGATAAGGCATGGAAGTCTGCCGTTCTACCAGATCACCTAGCAGACTGAAGACAACATTCTGATAGCCATAGCAACGCCCCGGTGCGCAGACAAAATCGACCCGGTCCAGGCGATCAACAATGCGCTGGAAGGACATATTTTCTTCAATCAAGTTGGTGTACGCGTGAGGCATCAACCCAGTGGACTGAGACATTAGATGATGCAGGTTGATCTGATTGCCATAGTCAGATTGCTTGAACTTCAGGCCCGACAGATTGGACTTGAGCGGTGTTTGCCAGGTGATCTGGGTGTCTTCTACAAGAATGGAAGCAGCCGCTGAGGCAAAGGTCTTGGAAAGGGAAGCAATCCGGAAGAGCGTGTCCGGCGTAACAGCTTCTGACGAATTAACCCGTCGTACCCCGTAAGTTTGCGTACGCACGACTTTCCCGTTTTCGACGATCACGAGCGCCGCTCCGGGTGCATCTTTAATCAGGGGCAGGACATAGTCCCGTTCAAAGGTGTCTGCAAACCCATCGGCCTGCGATACCAGAGGAAAAAGCAGCGTGAGCACTACTAAAAAAACTATTCTTTTTGACAGCGGCAAAAAGAGCACCACCAACAACGCTTTGATGGGGCAGTAACTTACAAGCTATTGAAAAGGTTGTAAATTATTTTGAGCCATCAGGAACCAGATTGGAGTTAAACTACCACCATGGGATTCATAATTTTCGGCGTATTTTTCGGCCTGATGTTCGGCACCGGTCTGTTTTTCCTCGTCATCTATCCTGCGCTCAAAGAAAGAAAGCAGCAGCGGGCACAAGAGGCACTGGTTAAGAAAGAGACGTCTGATGAAGAACAGTAAGTTAAGCCTGCAAGAAGTCTGGCGTTTAGGATGTCTGGGTGAAAAGCTGAACGTCGATGACCAGAAACGGTTCGCGTCCATGGCTCGCAGTCGCTTCCACACCTTCCAGATGGGTATGACACATGCCCAGGAGCAATCAGACGCTGATCAGAAACAATCACTGGTTGCCGGACTGGCAGTCGAGCTTAAAGACAATCCTGGCCTGAAGAACGTCTGGTCGAGAATGTCGATCAGTGAATCAGACTTTGGTCAGCTGGTCAGCGTTCAGCTGGAGCGCATGGAACAGACCATCATCCACTGATGGGTTCAGATATCTCGAGCGAAACAGTCGCCACATCTTTTGTCTGATCGATCACTTCAGATCTAGCCTCGTAGTCTCCTGGGGATGGCGCGACTTCACCACTTTGCGAAATACGCGCAATCACAACAACTTCATCAAAGGTACCGAGACTCATTCCAGGCACCATTGCCATGGATTCATCCAGCGTGATCTGTAATGGCAATTGTGCGACCGGGAATCGCTGAACAGCCAGCGGTGCAGGCGGTCCGGAAGCTGCGCGAGCATAGACAAACACTACTGCACTATCACTCAAGTCAAGATCAGTCGCACGGGAAACAGCAACACTTAAAGACCTGCCGGTGCCGCCTGGTTGTGAAGCACCCTCGCCGCTGAAACGGCTGATGGCTGAGCGAATCATGTCAGCACGACGCCCCGAGATCCCGGTTGCCAGCGCACGTTGAAGCCAGGACACGCCAGTTTCAGCGTCACCTGCTTCAATTGCGGCGATGGCCATGATCTCCATCATGGTGATGTCATTCGGGTTAACACGAAGTGCGTTATCAATCGCGGCCGCTACCTGATCATCGACTTTGCGACCTGCTTTCAGGTAAAGCACCTCCGCATACTGAGAGAGCAAATTCGCATCTTCCGGAAATCGAGCAACAAGCCCTGCCATCACATCAGCAGCGGCACTATGTTCTTCAATATTGAGGTAGGCACGAGCCAGAAGGAATTGAATGTCGTCATCTTCTGGCACCTGAGCGGCACGTGCTTCAACTTCACCAACAAACCTTCTATAGGCTGTTCTGTCCGCAGGATTCGTGTTCTCCAGCTGACGAGTGAGCTCAACATCAGTAATTGATCCAAGACCGAGCCCAAAGTCGAGATAAACCAGCGCAGCAAAGACAGGCAGTATCACGGCGGTAGTGAGGAATACTTTTTTCGCGCCATCTGAGGACGCAACCTCACTGTCCTCCCCCATCGTCTCACTCAAGAGTACTTTCTGGGCTTCCAGGGTAAGCTGCTCAGCGTCCTCTTCTTCGCCCAATTCAGAAACATGTTCGCGATACAGTGCGACGTTCAGATCTTTGCGTTCACTGTCGGGCACCTTCGCGCGCTTGGCCCTGAGGGGCAACAAGATAAACACACACGCAATCAAACCCATAACCAGGGCTACCAGGTAAAACGTCATGATCGATCTTCTTGGGATTCTGCCTGCAGGAGATCATCCAACCTGGCTTGCTCCTCGCCGGTGATTTGCACGCGCCCGCTGGTCTGCCTTGCGATCCGCCACCAGATAAATGCGGCAACCAATCCCAAAAGAACAGGACCGAACCAAAGTAGAAAAGTACCGGCACTCACTCTCGGCTTGTAAAGAATGAAGTCACCATAACGCTCGTGCATAAATTCCAGTATCTCGTCATCGTCATGACCTTCCAGCAACATGCGATGGACTTCTCGCCGCAAATCCTGGGCGATCATGGCATCTGATCCTGCGAGATTGGTGTTAAGGCATTGCGGGCAGCGAAGTTCTGCAATCAGATTGTCATAGCGTCGCTCAAGCTGTTCATTCGGAAACGGATAAGCATCGATCGTCGCGAACACCACACCCGAGTGAACCAAGCCAAAGAGCAGAATTACGTACAACAGACAGCGCGCACTAAACACCGGGATTCTCCCTGAGGAAACTGACAACGGGATATATGTCGTTCTCCCAGACATCCGGTGTCACAGCACCTACATGGCGAAAGCGAATAACCCCCGTGGCATCCAGCACAAAGGTTTCCGGCGCCCCGTAGACACCCAGATCAATGGCTAATGTGCCTTTATCGTCAACGATGCTGAATCTGTAAGGGTCGTCCCAGCGTTCCAGCCACTGGATCGCCTTCTCGTTTATGTCGTTGTAATTGACCCCATAAATCGGAATATCTTCTTCACGGCTGATTCGCATGAGCTCGGGGTGTTCAACAATACAGTTAGGGCACCAGGTGCCCCATACATTCACCAGGGCCACCTGGCCAACCAGGTCTTCGCGCGTTCTTGTGCGCTGCTCATCATGCAGATCGAGAAGTGCAAACTCCGGGAATGGTTTATCAATCAAAACCGAGGGCAGCAGGTGAGGATCCTGCAGTCGAAAACCAAGCGCCAGAAAACCGCAGAGCACGACAAAGACAATGAGCGGAATCAGCAGTGACTTGTTAAAACTCACGCCGGCGCCGCCTCTTCCAAGTCAGGTGACGTCACCTTGATTCGTCGATAGCGCCTGTCCAACAAGGTAACCAGCCCACCAATCGCCACCAGCAGGCCGCCCAACCAGACCCAGCGAACCAAAGGTTTGATGTGCAGACGTACCGCCCAGGCTGTATCACTCACGGGCTCACCCAGGGCGATGTAAATGTCTCTCCAGAGACTCGGGTCAATGGCAGCCTCGGTCATCACATTCTGCGCAACCGGGTATAAGCGTTTTTCCGGAAAGAGAGTTGTCACGTGTTTGCCATCACGACTGACACGGAACGCACCCTGATCAGAAATGTAATTTGGACCCCTGACTTTATCCATGCCCTCGAAGACGAATTCATAGCCGCCCAGAGATACCGTGTCTCCTGGTTCCATGCGCACGTCTTTACCTGAAGAAAGATAAACCGTGACCGCAACACCAAGAATGGCAATCGCGATACCCGCATGTCCGAGCATCATGCCGAGATAAGAGGCGTTGAAAATCTTGCCGCTTCGATAGAGATGACTAGCCAGCAAAAACAGAATCCAAAATGCCAGGGTCTCATAGCCAATCACCACCCAATGCATGGCGCCGGACACCACAAACCCTATACCCACGGCGACCACAGGTGCCAGCACCAGCAATGGCCAGTGTTGCGTCAACAGAAACTCAGTAGACGTTTTGCGCCATCTGGAGAAAGGACTGACTGCCATGGCAACAAACAGAAGGGTCACAATCGGAACAAACACCGCATTGAAATAAGGCGGACCCACCGAAATTTTCTTGCCGTTAGTCAGTACTTCGTAGAGTAACGGGTAAAGCGTGCCGAGCAGAACCACTGCCGTTGCAACCACCAGAAGCAGATTGTTGATCAGCAACATGGCTTCTCTGGATGACGGGGTGAAGGTTGCTTCGCTTCGAATGCCCGATGCTTTCACCGCGTACAGCAGCAAGGAAGAACCAATGACCAGTACAAGGAATACCAGAATGAATAAACCGCGCGTCGGATCGACAGCAAACGCATGTACGGATGTCAGCACGCCGGATCGAACCAGGAAAGCACCGAGAAGACTCAATGAGAAAGCTGAAATCGCAAGCAGCACAGTCCAACTTTTAAACACGCCCCTCTTTTCGCTAGCAGCCAACGAGTGTATTAAGGCGGTCCCGACAAGCCAGGGCATGAAAGATGCGTTTTCTACGGGATCCCAGAACCACCAGCCGCCCCAACCGAGCTCGTAGTAAGCCCACCAACTGCCGAGAGTGATCCCTATGGTCAAGAACGCCCAGGCCGCATTGGTCCAGGGTCTCGACCATCTGGCCCACGCGGCATCCAGTCGTCCTGTACTCAGAGTTGCGATGGCCAAAGCAAACGGCACCGCAAAGCCAACATATCCCATGTACAGCATCGGCGGATGCACAATCAGGCCAAAGTCCTGAAGCAGTGGATTCAGGTCGGCACCATCGGGCGGATAAAACGGCAGGTTACGTTCGAAGGGATTAGACGCAAAAAAGAGGAAGCTGACGAAACCGACACTCAGAATACCCATCACAGATAACACCCGGGCCTTCATATCCAGGGTCAGGCTGCCACTGAAGGTTGCTACAGCGAGCGTCCAGCCTGCCATGATGAGCGTCCACAGGAGGAAAGAACCTTCGTGGGCACCCCAGATGGCAGACACCTTGTACTGAACCGGCAGCGCCGAATTCGAATTGTTAGCGACATAGCTGACAGAAAAATCATCCTGCAGAAAGGCGTACAGCAGGCAGAAGAAGCTAAACAGCAGGAATATGAACAGACCTGCGGAGATAGAGCCCGCAGACTGCATCAGCAAAACATCACGCCGATACACACCCATCGCCGGCAATACAGCCAGGGCGATGCTCAACCCCAGCGCGAGCACCAGGGCAAATTGCCCAAACTCAGGAATCATTTGTGCTGTGTACCTCTTTTAGAGCCTCGGCGACTTCAGGCGGCATGTAATTTTCGTCATGCTTTGCTAAGACTTCTTCCGCCACGAACACACCGTCATCATTCAGCTGTCCGCGGGCGATGATTCCCTGCCCTTCTCTGAACAGGTCAGGAAGGATTCCTTCATATTCGATAGTGACCGCAGAATCTTTCATATCACTGACGACGAAACTCACCTTCAGACTTTGCTCATCACGAATAACGCTACCTTCGCTCACCATGCCGCCGGCTCGGATCGTCCGGTCAACAGGTGCTTCACCGTTGGCGATCTGCTCAGGGGTGTAAAACAGATTGATGTTTTCGTTCAACGCCATCAGCGCAAAGGTGGTTGCTCCACCCACAGCGGCTACGAGGAACAGGACCAGCAGAAGCCGGTTTCTGCGATGTGCTTTCATTGCACCAAATTTCATGAAACCTCCCCACCATCAGGGTGGTGCGCATTGTGTCTCATTGCCTGTGCTTTGGTGGCTGCCACGATTCGACGACGGGCCAAGTTCGGCCACCAAAGATTCGCGAGCAGAACAATAAAGGTAATGCCATAAGCTGCCCAGATGAACAGACCGTGACCATCCATATGCAGAAATGCTTCGAAGGAATCAAATCTCATCGTTCAGCCACCCAGGTGCGAACCCACTCGGTATTTTGCTCTCGAACCAGAATTTCGTTGCGAAGCCGCATAAACCAGACGGTGAAGAAAAACAGGTAATAACCGATCACCATCACCAGCAGTGGCAACCACATCTCCATGGGCATGGCCGGTTTTTCGGTGAGCGTGAAACTTGCGGGTTGATGCAGGGTGTACCACCAGTCAACGGAATACTTGATGATCGGCAGATTCACCAGGCCAACGAC
Organism: Pseudomonadales bacterium; assembly: GCA_965267195.1. Classification (GTDB taxonomy): domain Bacteria; phylum Pseudomonadota; class Gammaproteobacteria; order Pseudomonadales; family Azotimanducaceae; genus UBA9659. Next base: position 3,813,480 of record OZ253942.1, on the reverse strand, counting down.
GGACAAAATTGCGCAAGCACGCCCTGCTTGTTCACGGCCTTCCATGGCTGATCGAAGCGCCATGACGCCAACGTAAAGAAAGAACAACACCAGGGTCGATGTAAGTCGCGCATCCCAGACCCACCAGGTTCCCCAGGTTGGTTTACCCCAGATAGCGCCTGTGACGAGCGCAAGGAAAGTAATGGATGCACCAAGCGGAGCCACTGCTGCCATGGCCATATCAGCGAGTTTGATTCGCCAAACCAGGAACACTATCGCGGCACCTGCCATCATCATGTAACCGGACTGGGCAAGAATCGCCGCCGGCACATGGATATACATGATTCGCACGGTATTACCCTGCTGATAATCCGGAGGAACAAAAAGCAGCGCCCAGACACTTCCCGCAACCAGGACCCCGATAGACAGGGCAAGCAGCCAGGGATGCCAGTTGGAAGTCATAGCAAAAAACGTTCGCGGTGAGCCCAGCCGATGGAACCAGTTCAACATGTTCGTCAGATAAAGGAGGTAACTCTCAGGGACGCGGAATTATAGCAGAGTGAACGCCACATCTACGGTCACTCATCCACGGACAGATGCAGCGCGGCGCTTGTCGCGAGCGGCGCCAGAGCCAGCGAAAGCAGCAGCACAGCCAGGAGCCAGTAAATGTAACCGGTGACATCGCTACCGGAGACAGCAGCCTGCACCATAGCTGTAGCCAGGATAAGCACAGGGACATAGAGCGGCAGAATCAATATGGTCACCAAAAGTCCGCCTCGAGGCAGTCCCACCGTCAGCGCGGCACCAATGGAACCGACCAGGCTGAGAGTAGGTGATACCAGGAGCAGTGACAAAGCCAATGTCCATATGCCGTCCACCTCGAGAAAGAGCACGAGTCCAACAACCGGCATCAGAACAACCAGTGGCAGACCGGCGATCAACCAATGGGCGAAGACCTTGGCCAGGGTAAATACCATCAGGGACTGACCTGACAGCACCACCTGCTCGAGGCTGCCGTCGTCAAAGTCAGATCGAAACAACAGATCCATCGACATCAATGTCGCAAGGAGCGCAGCGACCCAAACAATGCCGGGGGCCACCAGGCTCAACTGATCAGGTGAAGGACCAATACCCAACGGGAACAGGCTGATGACCACCGCAAAGAACACGAGCGGGTTCAAGATCTCCGACGGTCGTCGAAAGTGCACCCTGAGATCTCGGGCGATGCTGGCCAGGAAAAAACTCATCCGAGACTCACCGTGTTTAACGGCCGATCTACAGGAACCGACTGGTGGCTGGAGAGGATAATTGAGCCGCCATCATCCAGATGTTCACTCATCCTCGCGGTGAGAAACTCGAGGCCGCGATCATCAATCGCACTCAGTGGTTCATCCATTACCCAACAGGCATTCGGGCAAAGCAAAAATTGGGACAGGGCAACCCTCTTGCGTTGTCCTTCGGAGAGACGACCACAGGCCACGTCCTCATATCCTTCAAGCCGAAGCTTGCTCAGCGTGTCCCCCAGCAGACCTTGATCGAGGGCAACATTCCTCAAACCTGCCAACCACTGAAGATTCTCCAGGACCGACAGTGAGGATTTCACACCGGCCTTATGGCCAAGGTATAGCGGCGCCTCATCTAACTGCCAGTCGATGTCGCCCGCATAACCCGTGTACAGCCCTACCAGACAACGCAGCAACGTACTTTTACCGCTACCGTTGGCCCCCACTACCTGGAGTAGTTCTCCAGGTGCCACGGAAAAAGACAGAGACGAAAACAGCGGTCTCTGGTCGCGGGTGCACGACAGTTCTTGAACCTGAAGCATGATGAAAACCAAAAAGACGCGATTATAGCAGGCGGGATTCGTGTACAATCGCGCGCCTATGATTTTCAAGAATGCCCATATCTATCGCCTGACGGAATCTTTCAATCTGTCAGGGGAACAACTCATCGATTTACTTGGCGAGCACGCCTTCACTCCCTGCACCGGGGCACGTCCCTCCTCTTTCGGATGGGTGGCACCTGTTGCCGAGGGTGAACTGGTACACGAGGTATCTGGCTGTTTCCTGCTATGTGCGAAACGCGAGGACAAAGTCGTTCCTTCCAGTGCACTCGCAGACATCATGGCGGAGAAAATTGCCCGCCTGGAGTCCATGGAAGACCGACCGATACGCGCAAAAGAAAAACAGCGACTCAAGGAAGATGCACTGGCTGAGCTCCTGCCGCGAGCGCTGCCCAAGTCCAAGCAGATCTACGGCTACATCAACCACGCAGAAGATCTGTTGGTCATTGATACCGCTTCGTCACCAGAAGCGGAAATGTTTTTGACCTGTCTGCGTGAAACCCTGGGTTCTCTCAAGGTTGTGCCACCCCAGGTTAAGTCAAAGCCGACAGACATTTTCACCCACTGGTTGCGCAGCCGAAAACTGCCGGACAACTTCTCCTTCGGTGATCAATGCGACCTGATGGACCCAGAAGATAACAGTGCTGTCAGCTGCCGAAGGCAAGATCTCAACACCAGCGAGGTTCGCGTTCACCTGGATGCTGGAAAGATCTGCTCGCGAATTTCTGTGATCTGGCATGGCGATCTGAAAGTCACCATCGATAAAGATCTGGTGCTCCGACAACTAAAAGTCATGTCCAGCGACGACCTGACGGAAGAAGACATTGACCCGATCGCGCAACTGGATGCCGCCTTCGTCAACATGTCGCTGGAACTGTCTCGTTTCCTGCCTGAACTATTCAGCGCAATGGGCGGGGAGTCTCGAGAATAAATGGCCGTTACCAGTTTCAACGGTAAAGTCGCTGCCATTACCGGCGCGGGTTCCGGAATGGGCCAATGGCTAGCCATACTTCTTTCACGAGCCGGATGTCACGTCGCTATCTCGGACGTCAATCAGGCGACTCTCGACGAAACGATGAAGCTCCTGGATTCGTCTGTTAACGCAACTTCACACGTTGTTGATGTCTCGGATCGAAGTGCCATGGAAGCGTTCGCTGCTGAAGTGAACGAGAAGCACGGCGGCGTCAATATGATTTTCAACAATGCGGGCGTTTCAGTGACAGGGCTTGCCGAGCAGATGCCTTACGAAGACATCGAGTGGTTGATGAACATTAACTTCTGGGGCGTGGTCTACGGATGTAAATCTTTCCTCCCGTTCCTTCAGGAAGCGGATGAAGCCGCCGTCGTTAACACCTCCTCCATCTTTGGCACCATTGCTGTTCCAAGCCAGAGTGCGTACAACGCATCGAAGTTCGCCGTGAAGGGTTACACCTTTGCGCTTCGCACTGAACTGGCCGATACACACATCGGTGTGAGCTGCGTTCAGCCGGGCGGCGTGAAAACCAATATCGTTGCCTCATCGCGGTACATCCCCGTGGATAACGAATCGGAGACCAAAGAAGACCTGACGCAAACTTTTGAGCGAATGGCACGAAAGACACCTGAGGAAGCCGCACAGATCATTCTGGACGGTGTCCTGAAAAACAAAGCCCGCATTCTTGTCGGCAAGGATGCCCGGGTTATCTCCTGGATCGAAAAGTGGGCGCCTACCGGTTACCTTCGAATCCTCCAGGCACTGATAAATCGCAGGCAGTCACAATGAAATCAGCCACCCTCTACGCCAGCTCACATTCCCTGTACTCCGGTCGAGCCCGGAGCTATTTGATCAAGGCATCCATACCCTTCGACGAATCTTTTTTCAGCACTGAGCATTACATGCAAGATGTGTTGCCCAAAGCTGGTAACCGTCAAGGCATGCCTACCCTGGAACTCGTCGACGGAAACGTGATCCGCGATGGTGCTGCCATCATCGATCACTTCGAGTCCGAAAGTGGAAACTTCTTCTCTCCGGGCACACCAAAACAGCAGATTCTTAGTCGATTGTTTGATGTGATTGGCGCTGAAGGCTTGCTCAGACCGGCCATGCATTACCGCTGGAATTTCAATGAGCAAAACCTTGCATTTCTCACCCAGCATTTCAGCGCCCTACTACCTAAAGAGATGCAGGAATACACCGAGAAGATGATGAACAGCATGCGGGAAGCCGGCAGAAACTTCGGTGCTGTACCCGATACATTTGAGCTGGTTGAGTCGCTTTACGAAACTGCATTGCTGAAAATGAACAACCACTTCGCAGAAGTGCCTTACCTGCTGGGTGGCAAACCCTGCATCGGCGACTTTGGATTACTTGCGCCCATGTATGCGCATCTGGGTCGTGATCCGAAACCGCTTTCCCTCATGCAAGCCACAGCCATCAATGTTTTTCGCTGGGTTGAGCGCATGAATCGACCAGGTCCGGACAAAGCCGAGTTCGTTGAGATGCCGGAAGATTATCTGCCCGGGGATGAGATACCCGAAACGCTGATCGAACTGCTGCGACATCTGGCTATCGACTTTCTGCCAGAAACACGGGCTGCTGCAGAAACCATCAATCAATGGTTAGCAGGCAATGACGTTGAACCTGGCACCACCGCAGAGCGAGCCGTCGGTTTCGCGGAATTTGAAATTGAGGGAACAGCGGTCAGAGCCATTGCTCAACCCTATCGATTCTACTTGCTGGCAAGAGTTCAGAATCTGTTTGAGGCGTTATCTGAGCAGGACCAGGTGGACGTCAGGGCTATGCTGGCGAGTTGCGGTCTGGAAGAAGTTCTCGAGCTCAAACTCACCAGAGACATCGGCCGTAAAAATAATCTCGAAGTCTGGCTCTAGATTGATTCCACCTGACGGAGATTACTTTCGTGCGTCTCCCGATCAATGCGATATCGATAAACGATGGAAATCGCCACCACGTAGAGAACGATCAGCGTCGGCGCATAGATAAACGCCCAGCGGGCCAACGTGTCCTGATCCAAAGATCCTGGCGCCGCTGACTCGGATATCCCAACCATCACCAGCACCATGCTGGTCATAAAAATTCCGAGACCCGACACTGACTTTTCAAGGAATTTACGAGACGCAAAGAAGATGCCTTCCGACCGCCTTTGAGTCGTCTTTTCACTGTCTTCCACCACATCAGCAAACATCGAGGTAATGGTGATGCCTGCAGAGATGAACAACGCCAGATCAATGGTGATGATCGAAATGACCGCAGGCAGCAATGTATCGGAGCTATTTTCCGGAAACCAGCCCAGGATACGTAGGATATAAGGCACTGGTGCCAGCGAAGCTGCCGTTATCCAGAAGAAAATCGCTGCCTTCTTCTTACCGATACGCCGCGACAAACGTGGCGCTATGGATACGGCGATGATCACGCTCAGTATCAGAAACATGTTCAGTAACCCGATCTGTTCTGACGTGAATTCCCAGAAGAGCGTGTATAGATAGTTGGCGGATGACAGCTGCAAGCCACCAGCAGTGGAAGCAAAGATCGTCGCGCCCATTAACGCAAGATAAGAACGATTAGACAGTGTTTGCTTCAATTCTGAGGCGACCCGACGCGCCTCAAAAGGCAATTTCGGTGGCGGTGATTTCAACGTCGGTATGCGGCTGTGAGTACCAATAGATGAGACCAGTATCGCAACAAACATCATCGACGCACCCAGAATGCCGTACTTGGTATATCCCTCTGGATTCATCAATCCCACTTCATACTGTTCCGTCTGCGGAAAGAAAAAGACGTAGGAAAGGATAGTCAGAGTGATTCCCCCCAGGTATCCGAAGAAACCCCGGAATCCAACGACACGAGTGCGCTCGTCATAGTCGGACGTCAACTCCGCAATCAGCGAAGTGCTGGGAACCTCGAAAAAGGTAATCAGGGTGCGTACCAGAATCGCGACCCCCAGCAGGTAGTAAAACATCACATCGTGAGAGAGCTCGGGCGGGTTCCACAAAAAGTAGAAGCTGACCGAAACAGGAATCGCTGAGAAATACATGAACGGGTGCCTGCGTCCCCAACGAGAATGCAGGTTGTCCGAGATGTATCCCACGAGCGGATCCGATATCGCATCGACGATAAGAACCAGCATGATTGCCAGACCCACCTGTTCTGCAGGCATACCGACAACGCGGCTATAGAAAAAGAGGAGGAATACCGCAAAGGCGGTGTCTTTTACGCCGTAAGCAACGGCGCCGAATCCGTAGGTCAGTTTAGTGACAAACGGCAATGTCCCAGCTTGTGTATTTGACACCTTCTCCCCTCTTCTGAGGCTTGAGCCTGGAACTACCGACTAAACTAAATGGCGTCTTCAGGCACTTCCTGTTTGGAATTCAGAGGCTCATAGGAGAATCGTTGCCCGCCTATCGCGGCCTCGTACATCAGGCCACCCAGCGGATGCACAAATACCGCCATGCCTTTGTTGTAGCCATATTCAACCTGGTTGGTTGAAGAAGGACCAGTACCAGCACTGGCTGATGCACCGGTCGTGCCTGCTTGCGCATGGGCACCCAGGGTGACTACCACCGCTGACGCTGTCGCGTCGAATTCAAAACGGCCACTGGTAAACTCATCGAAAGCACGCTTGTCTTGCAGAAAAACAATCTGGCTAAACGCCTGGCCGCCCATTTGAAAGCCAAAGCTCAGCTTAGCGATGGTGACTTTCCCCACCACGTCACCGGACTGGTAGAGCTGCCCTTTACCGTAAGAACCACCGACGACAAAACCACCCTTACCTACCGTTGGGAAAACCGCGTACCCGTATGCATGATCAAAAAACGGCTTAAGCTCGGGCGCAGATTCGAATACGTCCAGAGTGCCGTCGTAGGTATCCGCTTTCGCTGCAGACATTGAGAGAAGTAGTACCAGAAAGAGTCTAAGCATGAAGATTGTTCCTAGCTGTAATTGCTTGCTGACCATAGTTTAAGCCTGATTTATGAATGCACCTTGAATGACAGTTCCGGTAATCCAGCAACCCTGGCATTGAGCTCATCGCCAACTTCCACGGGACCCACCCCTGCTGGGGTCCCTGTATAAATCAGATCTCCGGGGCCGAGAGTAAATAATTCCGAGAGTCGATCAATGATCTCCGGAATTTTCCAGATCATCTGGTTTACGTTCCCGGATTGGCGAACCTCTCCATTGATAGACAACTCAATGGGCGCCTCGTTCAAAACAGATGTGTTCGGTTGGATGGCACCGCAGGGAGCAGCACTCACAAAGGACTTGCCGGCTTCCCACGGTCGACTCTTATCTTTGGCCTCGCCTTGCAGATCCCGCCGGGTCATATCGACACCTACCGCATAGCCAAAAATACCGTCATCACCCATGGCAACAACCAGCTCCACCTCATGATGCAGGTCACTCGTAAACTTGGGGTAGACCATAGACGCGTTATCAGCAAGCACGGCAAAAGATGGCTTAATAAAGAAGAAAGGTGGTTCCCGATCGGGATCACCGCCCATCTCGACCGCATGGTCCGCATAATTTCGACCAACACAAAAAATGTTGTTCACCGGAAATCGGAGATCGGAACCTGATACAGGCAATGTTGAATCCGGGGATTTATCAAATATCAAAGCCACAACAGAACCTCGCTCCTAACGTTTCAAATAGTATTCCGCTAGCTGCTGCAGCATTTGGAAGAAGTTACTGGCAAACCAGTACAGCACCAGTGCTGCCGGGAATGAATAGAAAAATACAAAGAACAAAAGCGCCATACCATAGAGACTGCCTGTCGATATCTCAGCATCCGTCGTGAGACCAGCTACCCAGGTCGACAGAATGGTTGTCAATGCCATCAGCCAGGGAAGAAGATTGAAGTAGCCACCGAAAAACGGCAGATCAACACCAAGACCAAAAAGTCTATCCGACAACGACAGGTCAGAGATCCAGAGAAACGCCTGGTCCCGCAACACGCTCATTTCACCAATCACTGAGAAGAGAGCAATCAAAATTGGAATCTGGATAAAGAGACCGAGCATGCCCTTAAAAGGCGCCAGGTGGTCATAGCCTTCATTCTCATAAAGCGCGACCATTTTTTCGCTCAGCTCGAGACCCGTGGCTGACTGCTTGAGCTCTGCAACTTTAGGTGCCATACGCGCCTGCTGCTCGATCGCTTTTCGCTGATAGTCCATCGAGATCTTTGTCACAGGAATGGTGAACACCCGCACAAGCAACGCCAATAATACGATGGCTACGCCCCACGACCCGCTGACGAGGTGAAGAGACAGCAGCGCTGACCAGATCAATTGGCACAAGGCCCTGAACGGTGCCCACATATCAAAAAGTAATGCTTCTCCAAGACCAAGCGCTTCTAGCCTGGATCTATCCCTGACACCCGAATAGTGCTGCAAGACCAATGACGAGTCTGAAGTTGAACTGGGAATAAGGCTCAACTGGACCTGGTTGTCTGATACTTCGCCAATCACCAGTTCCCAGTCTGGCGCGATGATCTTAAAGGCTTCAAGTTCATAGCGATTCTGCCAACCGACCCAAACGCCACTATCAGGAGACCCGTCATCTACCGCTGGGATCTCAAAGAAACTCAATTGCTCGTAAAGATCACTGCCATAACCGCCGAGTTCGTCGACAAATGGGGACAGACTGGTTGTGATTGTCAGGTCTAATGGTTCGAGGGCTTCGCAGCGAGCCGACCGGATATCTTCCATGCCCTGCGCCTGTGACCAGAAGAGGTTGCAGGAATCTCCAGCGATCTTCACTGAGGCCAAGCTACTAAAGCTCAAACCAAGGAGCAGACAGATAAGTGTGGTTTGTCGAATGATTCTATTGTCCTTATAATCGCGCAATTCTTTCAGACCTGGATTCCGTGAACGATCTCAGACCTTTACTGTTTACTGTACTAGCGACTCTCGCGTTACCGAGTTACGGATACATTGATCCCGGTACCGGCAGCCTGATTATTCAATCAATCATCGGCGCCATTGCTGCGATCGGCGTCACGCTGAAATTGTACTGGCACAAGCTCAAGTTGATGTTTTCCAAGCAGGATAAATCCGCAGAAGCTGGAAAAGAACAACAGGACGTTAACGACCCGCCCGCCTGACCATCAGATATAAGTGTCTTTCAGTGCCTGAAATGGGAGACGCTTTTTCAATCGTAAAGTACTGCTCGAAAGCCTCCCTGAATCCAGTTTCGGTGTAATCTGGAAAAATGTCTTCGCGAGTTGCCAGTAATCGCACCACTTGCGAATCAGTCTTCGGCACAAACTCAATAATGAGCCGCTCACACATCTTAGAAAACAATTCTGCACACCGCACAAGCGGCACGTTGTTCGATATCGCAATATGATGGATAACTGCAAGAGCCAGGCCCAGATCAATATGCGTGCGGCCAATCACAGGATCTCGTTCCTGGTTCGACCAACCAATACCCGGACTGGGATTGGTCACATCAAGCAATAACGGGTAAAGTGCAGTCTCAGCGTTTTCCCGGATCTGTCGATAGTTGCGCTCAACCGCCACTTCATCGACGTCATAAGAGAGCACGTCAAAGCCTTCTCCTGCTGCAATTCGGCTGAAGCGTCCTGTGTTCGCACCAAAGTCAGCAGCCACCGTGCCACTGCACCCACTGTCACGAACATACTCCTGCACCATGGCTTCTTTTTCTCGCATGGCATCATCAACGTAATTCGTGTCGGAGTAGTAGTTACCCCATTCGGTGTTGGGCGGCTGCCATTCAAGCTTCTTTGTGGCGCTGATAAGACTGCTGATCAACCCCTCGAAACGAACCTTGCTCATCTCCACCTGTTTGACTGACTCACTGGATCTTGCTTCGTCCGCGTACCTGACCTGGGACTTCGCGTGAAGATGAATGTGCGCCAGAACGCTGAAGTTGAACCAGGATGATCGAGGCAACAGAGAGCTCGTCAAATCCAGCGGAATGCCATCAATAAAGGACTTGAGCAGGTGGGTCAGCCGGTAGTCCCGGTAAACCATGAGCACCAGGGGTGCGAGAAAGTGCTGACAGTACTGACGATAAGCGGACCAGGGTGTTCCCTCTTCGTACCGTTCAAAAGAGAGCGTGTCGATAAACCTCGGGGTGCCTTCGTGAAGCTGTACGTTGTAAGCACTGGCATCTTTCAGGGTCATCCCATGCTTAAGAGCAAGCAGCTGGATCTCCAGGGTCAGTAAGGCAGACTCTTTCAGCTGACTGAAACTCCATTCGTAGGGATAAGAAACATATTTCAGTTGCTCGGGTTTCAAGATCTTGCTGGTGTCGTCCGACTCCAACTCCTCGTGGGCAAGCAACCAACCCCGATTAACCAGCTCCGAATACAGGCCGGAGTCCATCAAATGCTGGTAATCCTCAAAATAGGATTGATTGACCTTCCTGAGAATTAGCCCGTCTCTTTTAAAGAGATATCCGTCAGGGTCGCGGAAAGACGCGGCGATTGGTTCCAATGATCTGCATCCATACAACAAAGGCGTCATTATAAAGGTAAAGGAGTTGCATGAAAGAACAATGCAGCGAACCGGGGTCAAGGTTGACCGAACATCGCTCGGGATATTAAATCAACGCTGACTCTCCCGGCTGTATCCCACGATGGAACAACCCCCAATCAAAGAATTTGATCGCATCGTTCTATCGTTAGCGCTGCCTATATTGCTTGTTGTTTTTCCGTTTTTACACGTCTACGCAAACAATGTGACAAATCTGCAGCTACCCATGTCCGCATTTATCGGCGTATTCGGTACGGTATTCGTGGTCATCGCGCTGGTCTCCTTCATCGCGTTGAAGCTGCTACCTGCCGCCGGTCAAATTTGGCTGGTCGCACTGGCGACCTTTTTAATGGTGCTCGCCTGGTTGCAGACCAACTTCTTTATCGGTGCCTTTGGATTCTTAACCGGCGAAACACCTGATTGGCAGATTGATCGGGGCTATCAAATCCTGCAGCTCGTCTTCCTACTTACGGTGTTCATTGGCATGCTGTGGTTCAGGGATACCGTCACCAGGAATCTCAGCTTCATCGTCGGACTCATGATTCTAAGCTCCCTAGCTTATGTGCCCAGCTTGCTGGAGAAATCCAGTCGCGTAGAAAGCACCAAATTCAGCTTCAACAGGACCGGCGTGTTCGAATTCTCCACTGTGAAAAATGTGGTGATCTTCGTTCTGGACTCAGCACAGGCTGATGTCGTGTACGAAGTCCTCGAAAACAATCCAGAGATAAAAGAGAAATATCGCGGATTCACCCTGTTTCGTAACAGCGTCAGCAACTTTCCAAAAACTTATGCATCCATCCCTTCTCTGTTGACCGGCGAAGCCTACGATAACTCCAAACCATTGCACGACTACCTGAGAGAGGTTTATCTCGAAAGGAGTCTTCCAGCAAGGCTGACCGCCAATGGCTTTGATTCGCGTCTACTATCATCCTCGCCTCATGCACTGGTGGCGCATCCCAGTGTGGCTGCAAATGTTTCAGACAATACCGGCAATGCGATCTCAAACTCCCTGGTGAGCGATGAGGCGGAGACAATCGCAAACCTGATGCTATTTCGTGTCTCGCCACATCTCCTGAAACCTGCGGTCTACAACGAGGGTGAGTTTAGAATCTCGATCAGTGAATCCTCATCTCCTGCCACATCTACGAACTGCAACCTGAGTGACGATGAGAGAAACTTTTCAAAGGAAAGGCGTTCCTTTGACAACGTTTTCCTGGATGAGTTTGCCAAGTGCGCGCAATCTTCGCTGGAACAACCAGCGCTCAAGTTTTACCACCTCTATGCGCCTCACGCGCCTTACCAGGCTGATGAAACGTTCGCTTATATCGGAAGCAAACCTCTCAGCCGAAAGTGGTTCGCTCTGCAAACCCAAGGCATTTTGAGCGTCCTCGGCAACCTCCTTTCGGACATGGAGGAAAAAAGGTTGATGGACAACTCGCTGGTCATCATTACCAGCGATCACGGCGAAGGTGAATACGAAGTTGGAGTCACTTATCCGGAAAACTTACCTCCGGAGACAGGCTCAAGTACTGAGGTCGACCAGAGTATCGTGCGAAGCGGTATGCCGCTCATGATGGCGAGCAGACCCGAAGACCGCGCATCAGCACTTCGTATCTCGGACGCGCCAGTAGAGCTTACGGACGTACCGGCGACGGTATATGACTGGCTGGACATGGAAAACACCACACAAGGCCGATCAATATTCACGGTAGGAGCGGACGAAAACCGTACCAGATACCATCGGTACTACCGGTTCGCGGGTTGGAACATCGACTACATCGTTCCACTCACAGAATACGCCGTCGATGGCTTCAGCTGGTACGAAAGCTCGTGGTCGTTGTCCGGGCGAACCTTCAACCAGGGTATCGCCAATAGTTTCGATGGAGAGTTTCTAACACTCAGCAGAACCGGAAATTTCGATGAGCGTGTTCACTCCGGGTGGACGACACCAGGTAAGGTAGCAAGAGGTGTGACTGAAGCCGGAGCTACCGTACGGCTTCAGGGAAACGGCGTGTCGCTGCTCACCGCCAAACACTCACTCTATGAAAAAGACGACACAACCATCAGCCTTTTCCAAGATGGAGAACCAATTGGTGAGTGGTCATTTGGAAACAAAGATGGTCAACGAGCAAAAACACTCGTGCTCAATGCCACGGGTGAATTTGAACTCGGTTTTCAGACAGAATCCGCGATTGGCCGAAACGTCAGGTTTAGAGAACTGAGACTGGAACCTGTTTCTGCCTATGCCTACGAATTGGGCACGCCAATAAACTTCACGGATGTCGGTAACTCCAACGATTACAGAACCTATGGATGGTCCAGGACTGAATTCTGGGGAACATCGTCAATCGGCCACTCATCCGGAGTTATCGTCACACTTGCCCCAGACATTACGGAAGCCTTGAGTGTCGATCTGACAATATCCGGCTACGCCTTCGAACAGTGGCCCGTTCAGGAAGTTGATATTTACGCGAATGAAGTGCTTATCGGCAGCCTCACTCTCACCGATCGTAAACGGGTAACATACACCCTTGATATCGGACCGGAAGTCATCAGTGACGCGGGTGTTCTGGATTTCACTTTCCGCTACAAAACACCGTTACGACAAAGCGAACACGGGATATCTGGTGACACCCGACTGCAGGCAATCGCCATGGTAGAAATGACAATCAATCGCGCTAAAGACACCGTAGGAAACTAGCGGTCAGGATCTATGTTCTCTGCGTTCACCAGCCACGCTACGCTAACCAGGCAACTGGTTATTCGGGAAATTAGCGCCCGCTACCGAGGATCCGTCATGGGGGTGCTCTGGTCACTGTTCACCCCGATTCTGATGCTCGGCATTTACACCTTCGTCTTTAACTATGTCTTCAAGGCACGGTGGCCTATGGTTTCAGAGGAAGGTGAAGTGTTGAACTTTGCCATGGTGTTGTTTCTCGGCTTGATCATCCACGGTTTGGTTGCCGATACCGTCACCAGATCTCCTCGACTCATTCTCGACAATGTAAATCTCGTCAAAAAGGTCGTATTTCCTTTGGAGTCATTGGCCTGGGTGATGATTTTGAATGCACTCTTCAACTTTGTCATAAGTCTCGCACTGCTCCTTGTTTTCGTATTCTGGGAGTTGGGGCACATCCCCATCACAGCACTCTGGTTACCCGTGATCCTATTACCCTATGTCGCGATCCTGATGGGCATCTCATGGATATTGGCCTGCCTCGGTGTTTACCTTCAGGACTTACAACAAATCTCAGGGACTGCCGCCACACTCCTGCTGTTCTTAAGTCCTGTTTTCTACTCAATCACGATACTGCCGGAAAACGTTCAGCCGTTTATCTACCTGAATCCAATTACACTGATCGTAGAATCTGCTCGAGCTGTGTTGTTGTATGGCAACCCACCTGATTTTGAAGCACTGGGTATCTATGCGTTGATTGCCGTTGCGTTCTTTGTGCTGGGTTACTTTCTGTTCCAGAAGGCGCGGAAAGGCTTCGCGGACGTTGTCTGATGATTAAGGTTGAGGGTATTTCAAAAACGTATCGGATCTGGTCATCCCCAACCAGCAGATTGCTGTTACCTCTGGCACACCGTTTTTATCGACCTTTCGCACCAAAACATTACGAAGCGCTTTATGAAAAACATTGCAGCGAGGTGCAGGCGCTCAGCGATATCAATTTTTCTCTTGAGTCCGGTGACAGCCTCGGTGTGATCGGGTTAAACGGCAGCGGCAAAAGCACGCTCCTGCAAATTATCGCCGGTACGCTGACCCCCTCAGAAGGTGACGTAACTGTTGAAGGTCGAGTCGCCGCGTTACTCGAGTTGGGTAGCGGTTTTGATCCGGAATTCACCGGGAAAGAAAACGTCTATCTGAACGCCGCGATCCTGGGTCTCACTGAAGCAGAGATCGACGATCGCTACGACGAGATCGTTCAGTTCGCAGACATCGGTGATGCTATAGACCATCCCGTAAAAACCTATAGCTCGGGCATGATGGTCAGACTGGCATTCGCAGTGCAGGTTCATGTGGAACCAGATGTCCTTATCGTCGATGAAGCACTCGCGGTTGGCGATGCAAGGTTTCAGGCCAAAGCCCTGAACAAACTGGATGAAATTCTCGCCCGTGGAACGACTCTTCTATTCGTAGGGCATGATCTGAACACGGTTAAATCATTCTGTCGCCGCGCCATCCTTCTGGACCATGGACATACTAAACAAGTCGGGCTTTCGGATGATGTGATCGCTTCCTATCTGCAGCTTGTGCAACAACATCAACTCCAGGACAAATCTGTCACCGTCAGTGATGCACCGCGCGGTTTCTCAGTCGATAACTACATGGTCGAGAAAGCAGAGATCGAGGGTTACGGTGAACATGCAGAACTCAGTTTCGGCTCCAGCATCACCATCAATATGGATGTCACGCTGGGAACAAGTGCCAGTGCTCCTTACCTCATATTCGACATCATCGATGCAAAAGGTCTGCAACTCACCGGCAGGCGCATTCCGATACCTGCCAAAGACAGTAATACCGGAAGACTAAAACTCGACCTCAAGTTGGAGTGCTGCTTTCAACAAGGGGTTTATCGATTCCGGTTTCGAATCGTGGATGCACCGTCCATTGAAGATTCTCGACTGCTGAGTCGACAGGACGATCTTGTCTCTATTCATCTGGTAGAAGACGTGCGGGATCAATTTACAGGGATCTTCCCTGTTCCCATCGAAGTGGATTGGCAGGACTAATCAAAAAAAAGGCGGGTAAGTTTCCTTACCCGCCTCAACTAGCTCGCTAAATGTCTTAGCGTTCACTTAAGCGACAAATTGATCCTGTAGGTTGGGGATCATTTGTCGAGGGGAACCTTGCCTGAGCAGTCGACCGTCTTTCATTTCGAGAATCAGGTCATAACGCTCGAGGCTCTCCAAACGATGGGCAATGGTGATAACAGTTTTATCTGCTAGGACCGTGCGCATCAGTCTTTGGATCATTTCGTCGGTTTTACGGTCCAAGGCGCTGGTTGGTTCATCCATCAGGATAATTTTTTTATCCAGCAGAATAAGTCGGGCAATACAAAGCAGCTGCCGTTCACCCACGCTATAGTCCCTGCCGCCTTCAAGCACACGTGCATCAAGGCTTACGTCAAGCCCGACGGTTTTAAGGACCGCCCTCATTTCATCGTCAGAAACATCCATATCACCTTTCAGATTGAATCGAATATCACCCATAAACAGGTAGGGATCCTGCGGCACAACACCAAAATGTGAGCGCACACAGTTCACATCGACTTCAAAGAGCGACTGATCACCAATCCGAATATCTCCTGACTGATGATGAACCATGCGAAACATCGCTTGCATCAGTGAAGACTTACCGGCTCCCGTTCGCCCGACGATACCCACCTTCTTGCCTTCAGGAATCGTGAGGGAGAGACCATCCAGAATTCTGGGCAAGCCTGGTCGGTAAGACATGGCGTAGCTGTCGAACACAATGTCGCCATTCAGATCCGCGTCCTGCACGATGGGTCTCACAGGCAGTGCTTTACTCTCCTCCGTGGTCTCATTCGGCAGATCAATCATGAAGAAGACCCGACGGGCGTGAGACGCAGTCTCGCCAAGGAACGACATGTCCCAGGCCAGGTTGAAGAACAGGCTGTTCAGGTTAAACACCGCGGTGATGATGACCGCCGCCAGGGTCGTTGTGATGAGTCCCGCATGCAGGCCATACACAAGAAAACCGTAGACGACGATGGCATATACCGCAGAAATCAAACCCATCCAGAGCATGCCCCAGGCCATCAGCCGCGCGTAAAACAACTGAATGTTCATGGAGTCTCCGAATGCCTTATGGATTCGTTCCAGCAGATTCTCCTGGGTGTTGTAGAGCTTGAAGATGGTTCTTCCTTCAATCAGATCTGTTTCACGGTGCAGCGTTTCACCGATCTTCACTGAACGGATCTCCCGTGCGTGACTCATCATCGGCGCAAGCTGCGCCTGAAGCGCCACGTAGCAGATGACCGCAGGAATAATCAGCAATCCCGCAACCGGGTTTGCCACCATGATCAATGCACCAACACACAACACCTCAATCAAGCCGTTGGCTGTATCTCCGTAAGACATCACACCTTCAAGACGCAACATGCCCCAGTCACTCAGCATCCGGTTCAGAAGACGCCCCGACGGGTTCTCGTCATAGAAAGTCGTCCGAACATTGGACATGTTCTGCATGAGGTCACGATGAACATTCTGCGTAGACCACTGACCAGATAACTCAAACAGCATCCAGGCACTGATACGACAGAACATGGCCAGCAACACAAGCGTCACCAGTGTTGATATGGTCGCGGGCACAACAATTTCACGGCTCAGAACTTCGTGAGTCACACTGCATCCGACCTGACCAAAACAACCCAGCATTTCCCCGACAAACCACAGGAAATACGGTGGTATGGCAGCCGCAAAAAACATCACCAGCAAAGTCGGCGCCATCAGTTTATGTAGCAGGGACAGCGATCCGGCGAACCGGATCAATGTCTTGATGTTGTTCTGCTTTGCAGAAACTTCTTCTACTGTCACAAAGTTTTTATGGTTCATGACTTATTCCTCCAACTCGAAATCACCCGCCAGCAAATGTTGGCTGAACTCTGATTCCGGGTTATTCATTAATTGTTCGGGCACACCGTCTTCAATGATGTGTCCCTCATCCAATACCAGAAGGCGATCCACCAGCCGCAGCTCAGCCAGTCGATGACTGGACAGCATGAAGCCACTGGTATGCGCCAGCAGGTTCTGCATGAGTCTTGCCTCGGTATCCGTATCCACGGCACTGAGCGGATCATCCAACACCAGATAGCTGCGTCCTGAATAGAGCGCACGCGCCAGATTCACTCGCTGCTTCTGACCGCCAGACAGGTTCACCCCTGTCTCACCGACTTCTTCCGCGAGCCCGCCTTCCCACTGGGCGACGTCCGCTTCAAGTTCCGCCATCTGAATCGCACGCATCACCTGCGCATCTTCAACGCTCGAATCCATTGAAACGTTGATGGCAAAACTGGCGTTCGACAGATATGCCTCTTGAGGCATGTATCCGATATGCCGGCGATATGTCTCATAGACGTTCGCATGCCAGAGATCGGCGACTACACCATTGTCGAACTCCACCTGGATGGTACCGGCGGTCGGTTTCAGCTCCGCACAAAGCAGTTTCAGCAGTGTCGACTTACCGCTGCCAACGCGACCAATGACGCTCACGGATTCACCCAGGTTCAGCGTCAGGTAAAGATCCTGAAGCACGTTGCTGTCTTCGCCATATCGAAAGGACACGCCGTTCAGATGAAGACGCAGCGGTTTCGCCTCTTTTACCGACTGATGCCAATCAGGCAACAGGTCGTCGTTGATATCTCTGTGTTGGAACAGTTTCTCCAATCGATTCACACACGCAGAAGCTGACGCATAGTCGATGAAGATGTTGGGCAACCAGCGAATGTAGAGCGTGATGTGATTTAACATCCAGATGCTGCCAAACAACGCCACAATGTCGGAGTTACCTTCCGGTGCCAGGTATTGGTTCGACCAGATCAACACGATGATCGGCGTCAGCCACCAGGTCACACTGATGCCAAAATTGATCAGGTTCGCTCCGTGTTGTTTCGTCGCCTGGATAACCAATCCGCGAATGTGGCTCGCCACACGTGTCTGCATCAGTTTTTCCCAACCCAGGAAGCGCAGCAGCCTCACATTGGTCACCCACTCCGTGATAATGGTGGATAGGGTGTCCTCTTCCTGTTTGATCCGCTCTTCCTTTTTATGGACGTAACGGCCGAACAGGAATGCTAAAGGCATGGCACCAAATCCAACCAAAATGGCCAGAAGACCAGGAACACCCATCAGGTAAACGATGACGGGTCCAAGGATCAGGAGCGCCAGCACACACGGCACGCCGTTGCGTGAAACCGCATGGAAGAAGTCACCAATCCGATAAATGTCAGAAGAAATCAGGGTCTTCAGATTACCTGTTGAGAACTCTTCCGTAGACAATGCACCCATTCGCAGAAGCTTTGCATTCATTCGAAGCGTGACAAACGTCCGCGTACAAACCAGTAGCTGGCTCTGTCGCAGCGCCGACCAGGCATTAACAACTTTCGCTGTCAGCTGCACCAGTGCATAGAACACCAGCAGCCAGATTGCAGCCGTCATGGAATTGGATTCGTCCAATAGTCGCTGGCTCGCGAGTACCGCCACGAGAATGAGCACCGTCATCACCGCACGGCCAGCGACCAGTTCGGTGATGTGTCTTTGATAGGTGCGAACGAAATCCCACCAGAAGTTGCCACTCATCAGCACTTCAGGGTTTTCTTCACGCAGCTGACCAAACTCGCGGGCCAGTTCTGCAGGTATCGCCTGGTCCGCGACTTCAGTGGTTGCCAGGAAATCTCTTTTTAGTTTTGCCGGATTTGCGAAGATCTTTAGATCAAACACCGCTCTTCCCCTATTTTTTCGGGGTAAAAAAAACCCCGGTTTGCTCTTGGCCTACCGGGGTTTTTGATCTTTGATCTCTCCGGAAGGCCTCTAAATCGTGACCTTCCGAAAACTTCTTCGAGTATTCGTCAGGTCAGTGGACTGTCGTCGCCGTTTTTATGTGCACCTGCAACAAACGACAGACGTACGTCGCCCGTCATCGCACTGATATATGCGATCGATCGATAAGTTGTCAGGAATTGAAGTTGCATGGCTCTACAGTCTTTTTTCTCGTTTGGTTCTTCTGTTTTCAATTGCCGCGTCGCTTTTTGACAGCGCGGCTCTCTCTCGAGTGCCGCGTATAATAGTCCTCTTAAAAAAAAGGTCAACACTTGTTCAAGGTTTTCTTCGCCGAACGGGCGAAATTTACGGATAATTAACACTAATCAGCAAGTTCTAACGATTTAATAATGTCGCAACAGAAAATCATCGACTGTCTGGAGTGTGGTATGTCCGTGAGTTTCGGCGTTGTGCACTGCCCAAAATGTGACAATCGCCTTGATCTGCAACATGACGGTAGCACCGTTACGGTTGATATCGCGCATAACCGTGAAACCGTGCGCGATGCCATGCTGAAGTTGCAGCGCAACATGAAAGCGACGAGAGAAACCAACGCACAGAACTTGCGTGTCATCGTCGGCTCAGGGCGAATACGCGAAGAAGTCTTGGGCTTGCTCTATGATCTCCGCAGCCGGGAGACCATCATCGACTTCGACCAGGATGAAAATCCAGGGGCAGTCACCATCAAACTCAAACCCTAGATAAAAGGCTAATCCAGTTTTCTAAGATCCGGACTCTCGCCTGTGGAACCCCGGGTCACACCCGAATACCGGCTGTTTCTTCCGGAAGTTTTCGGAAAACGTCGGCTTAGCTCTGGCCCTGCTGCCGTAAGCCCACCATCCACAACCAGGTGTTCTCCCGTGACAAATGCCGCATCGTCGCTTGCAAGATAGAGCGCAGCACCGGCGATATGTTCACCAGAGCCATGTTCCGGCCAGGGCTGAGCCCGCTGAAAAGACGCCCGGGTACCCGCTGTGTCGCCAAGCGCGGCCAGCGGTGTCACGATAAATCCAGGGCATATGGCATTCACCCGAATCTTGTCAGGCGCGAGCTCCACCGCTGCACTCTTCGTCATACTCACAACTGCTGCCTTGGCGGCACTGTATACGAGAGGACCGCCATCACCACTTAAAGCTGCAATCGAGGCGGTATTGATAATTGCGCCTCCTTCGCCCTGGAGTCGCATCTGTCTCGCACCGTGTTTGATCCCAAGAAATACCCCCTTGGCGAGCACATCCATGGTGTAGTCCCAGTCTTCTGTTGTGGTCTCTGTCAGAGGTCCGATGGCACCACCGACCCCTGCGTTGTTGAAAAGAATATCCAGGCAACCGAATTCCCGGACCGCAGTATCAATCATGGCCGCGACCTGAGTTTCCTCCGCAACATCAGTTTGGACAAATCGCACTCGCTCCTTAAAACCCGCATTACACGCATTCTCAAGCGCCGCCGCTCCGGTTTCCGAGTTGTAGTCAGCGATCACGACATTGGCGCCTTCCTCCAGAAAGCGCATCGACGTCGATAGCCCCATGCCGCTGGCACCACCGGTAACCACCGCGGTCTTCCCAGCAATACCTCTCATGATGTAATCGGTGGTCGATCCATGATCGCACCCTCCCCCGGCTGCCTGAACTGATGTCGATGTCGCCAGCTGGCGAATGCAGAAATAATACGCGGTGAATCATCATGTATTTCTGTGAATCCGCCGGTCACTGATCTCGTGTCGTAGTAGGCCGCAAACACGCCACCAGCAGTCAGCTCACAGGCGCAATCAAAACCCATCGATTCAAGTCGTGACTTTGCCTGCGACCACTCGGATTTGCGGACCAGGTAGGCGATGTGGTGAAAGCCTTCTTCTCCCTCTGCATACATATCCCGATAGATCGAGGGCTGGTCGTCATGTTGCTGAATGAACTGGATCATCAAATCGCCGAGGTAGCCGAAGGCATAGGTCACATCCGCTTCGACATCGGTGCCACGGTAGGTAAATTCTTCTGCCTTGTGATGTTCTGTGACCACAAATGGTCCTGCACCAAACAGCTTCGACCACTCTTCGCAGGACTTTCGAACGTCTCTGACAAAGTAGGCGTGTTGGAATAAGGGATAACTTTCCAGCATATCTTCCTCTGTGTATCGGCGGTCTCAGTAAGATACTGCAAATGTTAGACTCCGCGCTATGCATGACGTACTTATCGTTCTCGGTTACTGCAACGACCCCGACGACCCGGTTTTTCAAGCCAGGGTAGATAAAGCCATTGAGCTACACGACAACGGCATGGCGCCCCAGATCATCATGTCCGGTTGCTGCAGCGACAAACTCGATATCAAACCAAAACAGTCTGAAGCCGCCGTGATGCGCGACTACGCTGTGGACAATGGCGTACCAGCGTCAGCCATTCTGCTCGAGGAAGAGTCTGTAGACACCCTGGGTAACTTTTACTTCACCAAAACACGCATACTTGAACCCTGCAGCTGGTATCACGTTGGCTTCATCTCTACCCCGTGGCACACCTTTCGATCTAACTATTTGGCAAGTATGGTTCTCGGGCCAGACTATGAGGTGACGGGTTACGAATCGGCTGTACCCGCTGGTTGGACTGAGGCCGACAATGAACGCAGCGAAACCTACAATCGAGACATGCTCCAGAAGACAAAAACTCAGCTGGCGAAAATCACACCGGGGGATCACGAAGCCATCGCGACTTACCTCGGGACACCGCCTCGCGGATAAGCTCAAACAAGAACGACATAAGCAGGAATACAGATGGAAAACCGCCAAGTACTAATCGACAGTCTCCCGGATGAAAAACTCTCTCCTGATAACTACAAACTCGTCACAACCGAGGCACCAGTTCCAGGCGATGGAGAAGTGCTTTGCCGAACGCTGCTGACCACCGTTGCCGCTGGGAGTCGAGCTGGACTTCAGGGCAGCGCCAGCTATGCCGGTGCGCCACAAACCAACATCGTTATGAACAGCCATGGCGTTGCAAGAATCGAAGCATCTAACAGCGACAGCCTCAAGGTTGGTGACCTGGTCACCTGCCCTACCGGCTGGCAAGACTACAGTGTGCACGCCGCGAAACACTGTCAGCTCGTCACTGACGATATCGATCTCGCGCACTATCTCGGAGCTCTGGGCACCAATGGGCTTACCGCATATTTCGGATTGCTTAACGTCGGCGAACCCAGAGAGGGACAAACGGTGCTGGTCAGCGCAGCTGCAGGTAGCGTTGGGCACATGGTGGGTCAAATAGCCGCAATCAAAGGTTGTCGAACCGTTGGCACCACCAGCACCGATGAGAAATGTGGACTATTGATGAGAGACCTGGGTTTCGATGCTGCAGTATCCTATCGCAGCCCTGATTTCCGCGCTGATCTCAAAGCCGCCTGCCCCGACGGCATCGATATTTACTTCGACAACACCGGAGGGGAAGTACTTGGAGCGGCACTGTTTCGTATGAACGAACACGGCCGAATCGTTTGCTGTGGTGTGGTCTCTCAGTATGACACCAGCAATCCCAGCGGCGGACCAAAAGGCGTCCCAGGTTTGTTGGTGAACAAGCGAATTCGAATGCAGGGCTTCCTGGTCTTCGACTACCTCAAGGACTATGACAAAGCGCGCGCTGAGATGAAGGACTGGATTAAGTCCGGTGAACTAAAGCCGGTAAACGATACCGTTCAAGGTCTTGAAAATGCACCCGAAGCGTTCGTGAACCTATTAGGTGGCGGCAACATCGGGACGCGAATCATCAAAATCGCCGACTAGCTGGCAGCAACCACCTCATCCGGTATGAGATCCGAGCAGTTTTCCGCCTCGGAACTTCCAGCAGGCTGTTCACTACACAATGCCTGAATGGTTGCGGTGAACTCACCCGCTTCAAGCAACCGTGACTCACGCCAATCTGCCAGCTCGGCAGAGAGGCGTTGCAGTCGTCTGAAATTCCTTCCTGCCAGCAACTGAGACTGGTTATCAAATTCACCCAACAAGGAAATCGCCTGCTGGTTTATCTGCCCCTCAGCTTCGGGGGACATTCGAACCAACGCTCGAACATAATCAGTCCCCCATTGAAAACGTGTCGCTTCACCCTGGGCCGTTTCATACGCTTTCTGACGCCAGGCAAGTGCGTCCGCAAATCGTTCTTCTCTTTCTGCAATGGCACCGAGGCTGCTCATGAAATAGTAAGGCGAAGCGGATTTCTCAAGTTCTTTCGTTAACATGACCTTAGCATCTTCGATCATGTCTGCTTGACGATAGACGTGTCCCATTTGGTTCACCACACTCTGGCGTTCAAAGCTGTCCGGTGTCGCTTTATCCACAGCAGCGATTTCTGCACGAATCTGGTCTTTTACATCGTCGGGCAACGCTTCACCGTCTTTGGTTAGCAGGTAGAGTCGTGGGAACCAGCCCCCCAACTTCTCGGCTTTCGATAAGTTCTCTGCAAATCTAAGGTCAAAAGTTTGCTGCCACCACTGTTCTGCTAACTCATCCCTTCGTGATTCCGGGACAATCGCCAGGACTTCTTCTGTCCAATAGGCCAAGGTGTCCCAGGCAGCCAATGTGAGCTCATCGGACGACAGAATTGATTGGAGCTGATCGGTCTCCGAGGTGGTTAGCACTGAGCCTTCCACGTCCAGCTTCGCCAGCAAATACAACATGAAAAACCGCGTACTCAACTCACCCTCGGGGGAATGCTCCGCCAGAGATGCAAACAAGGCTTGTCGATCTGCGTCTTCGGGTAATGCAGATACGTCCTGGAACCAGGAGTAGTAAGCAAGCTGGCGAAAATCCGCATCAGTTAGTGTCGCTGCATCGTCAATTGCCGTTTGAACAATGCCGGAGATAGGTTTCATCTGGTTAAGACTGAGATCAAGGACAGTGTTGTATTGGGAAATATCAATGTTCCCCGGCAGTCGGGTCAGCTCTTCCCCTTCCGGATTAAACACAATCATCGTTGGGTAACCCATGACGCCGAACTTATCACCCCAGGACTGTGCTCGCTCTGTGTCTCCATCGAGGTAAACCGGGACAAAAAGGCGCGTCAGATTAATGAACTCCTGACTCTTAAACACCGTGCTTTTTATCTCCTGACAGGGGGGACACCAAACCGCACCCCAATAAAGAAAGATGGGTTTTTCTTCCGCTGCCGCCAGGTCGAATGCCGATTCAATGGTGCCGTCGTACCAGACGATCGCTGCGTCTTTGATGTCCTTTTTGACCGGCGCCTGGCTCGTCGTCGGTGCCTCTGAACAACCAGCTAGAACCAAACAGAGAATTAGCGTCAATTTCTTCATATGCCTTTAGCCTCAAAACCTTTTGCTTCAAAACCCTTGGCCTCAAAGTAAGGTGTCATATCCCAATCGGGCCATCGGGAATTAGTAAGTTTTAGTGTTCGCTCCGTCCAGTAGTCGTCACCAGGAAGCGGAATACCCAGACACGCGAGCTGTTCTGGTGAACCATGACTGAGGATGTCCCCGAAGTCACGACCATGGTGCTGTTGCCAGACGTGATAAGAAACCATTTCATTTCCCGAGGCTTTGTAGCCAACGGTCATGGTGTACCGATAACCATTTTCCAATGTCAGATTCGTGCCTCGATGAAAAGTATCGATGCCGTGTGCGACCAAAGTCCCCGCCGGACCAGCTGCCGAGCTTTCTACAGCTTTCAGCGCCTTTTGCTTCTCGGGGTCCGCCGCACCAATACGGCCGGGTCCAAGAATCTGTTCGCTGACAGATTTCGGCACATAGTGAAGCGCGCCATGTTCATCCGTAACATCCGTAATGTAGAAGATGAAGTCGACAGTTCGATGCGCAGGATCATCCGATGGCACCAACAAAGTGTGGTTACCGAAGTCGCAATGAAAATCCTGATCGTAATCGGTCTCTCCAGTGAACTTCGCCCACGTATGAGACTGATATAGCTGGACCGCAGGTACTCCTAGCAGCGCCTTTGCGAATTCAATCAACGCCGGGTGTAGTGATATCAGGTTAAGATCGATACTCCCCTCGTACGGAAGCGTATCAATATTTTTGAACTGTCTTTCTCGAAATTCACCAAGCACCCCGCCATCTTCTGATCGCTGAACGACAGCCTGGCCATTACTATCGCCGCTGGTACCGTAGCGCTGCTCATAGTCCCGTCGTAGCGGAGCGATTTCTTCCTCCGAAAAGAAACCAGGGATGATCGCAAATCCGTCTTCCTGCCAGGCGCGTACGTGGTCATCTGTGAAACGTCTCATGGGGTCACTATACTGGCTGCAGCAGCCTTTATATATACACTCTAGATATACAGGGAAAAGAACATGTCTGAGCTACTCGAACTGTCATCAGCGGTTATCGACGGCAAAAAAACCGAAGAAGAAGTCGGCCCGATGAACCGTGTGAACTTCCGGTTATCGGAACTCACGAAAGATATAGCGGTTGTCGAAGCTTTTTCTCACTGCGTTACCTTCAAAACCGACGATGGCCTCGTCGCCTTCGACACCTCGGGCCCATTGGGTGGACCAAGGGTTGTCGAAGCGTTGCGCAAGTGGAGTAAAGATCCCTTTAACAGTCTCGTTTACACGCACGGGCATGTTGATCACGTCGGGGGTTGTGGTGCTTTTATCGACGATGCAGAAACCAACGGGGCACCGAAGCCAAGAGTCATCGGCCACGAAAACGTGCCCAAACGTTTTGATCGCTATAACTTCACGAATGGCTACAACATGGTGATTAACCAGCGCCAGTTTGGGCAGTTTTCTCGCAGGGGCTATCAGATACAGGATGGTGAAACTTTCCTACCCGGATCATCACCGAAACCCGATACCACCTACTCTGACACCATGGATCTGAATGTCGGGGGTATGGACTTTCATCTCATTCACGCCAAAGGTGAGACCGATGATCACACCTGGGCATGGATTCCAGAACACAAAGCGATTTGCGCCGGCGACTTCTTCATCTGGTGTTTTCCGAACGCCGGCAATCCTCAGAAGGTGCAGCGATATCCTGTGGAATGGGCAGCGGCTATGCGTGATATGGCAAGCAAAGGTGCCGAGCTGTTCCTACCAGCACACGGTCTGCCCATCGAAGGCGTGGATAGAATTCAAGGCGTATTGAACAGTGTCGCTGACGCGCTCGAGTTTCTGGTCCGAGAAACCATCGAGCGCATGAACGATGGCGCTCGACTGGACGAAATCATTCACGAGGTTCAGATCGACCCTGCCATTCTCGAAAAGCCCTACTTGCGACCGATTTATGATGAACCCGAGTTTGTGGTGCGAAACATCTGGCGCATGTATGGCGGGTGGTATGATGGAAATCCGGCACACCTGAAACCTGCGCCTGACTCCACCCTTGCCGCTGAATTGGCATCTCTCTCAGGAGGCGCTGAAAAGCTGGCCGAACGAGGTCATGAGTTGATCGATTCGGATATACGACTCGCGTGTCACCTGGTGGAGCTTGCAGCACAGGCAGAGCCAAACAATGTGGCAGTTCATGAGCTTAGGGCTGCGGTTTATCAACATCGCAGGGAGCTAGAATCTTCACTCATGAGCAAAGGCATATACGGTTCTGCTGCGAATGAATCAAAGGACAAATTAGAAAATCCCGAATGACACATTTCTCTGTACTCGATCTCGCACCCGTCACCGAAGGTAGCAAAGCAAAAGAAGCACTGAAAAATTCTCTGGACCTTGCGCAGCACTGCGAGCGCTGGGGATATGAGCGCTACTGGGTCGCTGAGCACCACAACATTCCTGGAATCGCTTCAGCCGCAACTTCGGTTGTCATGGGTTACCTGGCGGCCGGTACCGAAACGATTCGTATTGGAGCGGGTGGCATCATGTTACCGAACCACGCCCCGCTAATGGTCGCTGAACAGTTCGGTACCCTGGCTTCAATCTACGGTGACCGCATTGATCTGGGTCTTGGTCGTGCGCCGGGTACTGACCAACTCACCATGCAAGCTCTTCGAAGATCGCTGACTCAGGAAGTTGGAGATTTCCCAAGAGACGTGGTCGAGTTACAACACTATTTGAAGCCCCCACAGGAAGGCCAGAAAGTGGTCGCCACACCGGGTGCTGGCACCCAGGTGCCTCTCTACATACTCGGCTCCAGCCTGTTCGGCGCACAACTTGCCGCCATGCTGGGACTGCCTTTCGCCTTTGCGTCGCACTTCGCACCACGCGCCATGATGGAGGCGATGGAAATCTACCGAAACAGTTTTCAGCCATCAGAGCAGTTGCAACATCCTCATGTCATGTTGGGGTACAACGTCTGCGCTGCTGATAGTGCTGAAGAAGCAGATTTCCTTAGAACTTCTTCACTGCAATCTTTCGTAAACCTCAGAAGAGGTGCTCCTGGCAAACTGCCGCCGCCTATCGCGGACTTCGAAAGTACACTGACAGACGCGGAACAGGGGATGTTGAAAGAAATGTCGCGCTGCGCCGCAGTGGGCACGGTTGATATGGTGGAAGCCCAAATCAGGGATTTTCTCGGTGAAACGGGTGCAGACGAACTGATCATCGTTTGCTCAATCTTCGATCACCAGGCCAGGCTGAAGTCCTACGAACTGACCTCTGAGGTAGCAAAGAGAATAAACGCAACAGAACAACAGGCAGCCACGACGTAAGTCCGGACAACCCTACTAACTAAAGTTGCTGTTCGATTGCCTTCTCCAGGCAGTCGACCACATATTCCTGGTCTTCAGGGGGGATACCTACCCAAAGCGGTAACCGAACCAATCGCTCAGAAAGATCCTCGGTGACCTTTAGATCACCATGAACGCGTCCATACTTTTGACCGGCTGGGGAGTCGTGCAATGGCACATAGTGAAATAGGCAATGGACGTCCTGCTCATGCAATTTCTGTAGAACAGGTTTTCGGTCAACTCCCTCAGGTAAAACACAAAAATAGAGATGCGCATTGTGGTCGCACTCAACAGGGATAATCGGGCGACGCAACTTCCCTGCCTGTTCCATCTGTTCGAGAAGCCTGTCATAGATGCGCCAACTGACCAGCCTCTTTTCATTAATGTCATCAGCATCTTCAAGCTGCGCCCATAAGAAAGCCGCGATCAACTCTCCGGGAAGAAACGAAGACCCTGGCTCCTGCCAGGTGTACTTATCCACTTCCCCGCGAAAAAAGCGAGATCGATCAGTACCCTTCTCGCGAATAATTTCGGCGTTCTGGATATTGGCCTCATCGTTCACCAACAAAGCGCCACCCTCTCCAGAAATAATGTTCTTCGTTTCGTGGAAGCTGAGTGCGCCAAAATCTCCGATGGTTCCGAGCGGTCGATCTTTGTATTTAGACATGATGCCCTGAGCTGCATCTTCAATCAGCGCCAGCTTGTAACGTTGGCAAATCGCTTGTATCTCATCCATTTCACAGGCGACACCTGCGTAGTGCACGACACATACGGCACGCGTTCGAGAGGTAATAGCAGCTTCAATCAATTTCTCGTCGATGTTCAGCGTGTCGTCTCTGATGTCTACAAAAACGGGAACGCCACCACGAAGCACAAAAGCATTAGCCGTCGAGACAAAGGTAAAAGACGGCATGATGATTTCATCACCGGGTTGGATATTCAGCAGCAGCGCAGCCATCTCGAGTGCCGCCGTACAGGAATGCGTGAGCAATGCTCGGGAACATCCAGTCTGAGCTTCCAGCCATTCATGGCACTTCCCGGTAAAAGGACCGTCACCCGCCAGGACACCTTGCGCATGTGCCTGCGTGATATAGGACAGCTCCTTACCCGTCATGTATGGCTTGTTAAAAGGAATCATCGTTCGTTAAAAATCAAAAATTTGGATATCAGAAAAAACAATACAGCGAGAAAACCTATCGCGAACAACTGAACCAACTGATGCGGAAACTGCAAAAGGTCCACACCCACATAGAGAATGAAAATGTTCAGAAAGTATCCGAAAGCATGCATCCCGACATACTGACTCATACTCTGACCTACGTGCCCTTTATCTGCAAAGGTCCACTGACGATTGGCAAAAAAACTGACCGCCGTGCCAATAGGATAAAGAATCGCCACCGCTATCTTGGGATCTGTGCCCAACCAGGTAATCAGCAGGTAAGCCAGATAACCCAACAGGTTATGAGCTACACCAACGATGCCAAAACGCAGCAGTTCACCCATCTTCTGAATCCCAATCTGACCTGCGGAACAGATACCAACCCCGAGACTGATGCACAAAACTCACGCGAGCATCGCCTGCGAACATGCTCTGGGCCAGGCCATTATCCGATGAACGTAACAGGAAGTAGTCATAGAGATCACCGCCATGAGCATCAAAATTAAACCTTTCCGGATAAAACGCCAGATCGTCGTAGATTTTCTCTTCATCCTGATTTTTGAAGTAGGCATTCAATGAGCGATATGACGCAAAATTAAATTCAACTAAACCTTTGTGCACGGACTGGTACCAAACAGGGAAGTGCAGGTACGCAGGTGATCGAGCGAATTCTGTATAGGTGAACTCAACCAGCCCAAGTACTCTCTTGCCTGGCTCCATGTGAGTCAGCACTTCACGGAAGCCGGAGGATTCTTTGTCAAAGGCATAACTCTTCATGGTCATTCGAGATAGCTGGAGCACACCAACCATTACAGGGATCAAGAGCAACACCTGAGCAAATCTTGCGACGGAATCTGGAATCTCCTGATCCGCATCTGCCAGAAGAAACATAAAGCACATAAGCCCGTAGACTTGAAATCGCTCATAGGTGCCAAAATTGCCAAACACAGTCGACGGTACAAACATCATGAACACCAGGTAAAAAATCAGAGGCAGAAGGTTGCAGGCTTTGATTTTCGGGCGCACACCCAGTGCAAAGGGAAGCAGGAGGACAGCAGGTGCTAGCACCATCGACATGATCGAATAATCAAGTGACAACAAGTCAGGAAAGAACTTAGCAACTCGATGAAGACCTATCTGCCAATCGATAGGAATAGAAATGCTTCGCGGCTCGACACTGCTCAGAATCCACCCAAGCCCCAAAGGAATAGAGACCAGTAACGGAGCGACACGCCCAAGCAACGTCCGTACTTCCCAGGGAGGTCGCAGCGCCAGGAGCGATGCAACAACACAAACAAAAGCGAGAATCAGGAGATGCCCAAAAAACAGGAACACTATCCAGGCAATCATCCAAAGCCAGTGGGCGTGACCTTTGAGATAACGCAGGTAGTGAACCAGGAACAGCACACCAAAGGGCGCGGCAACAATGAACGACAGAAAACCCCATTCATAAGCAAAACCAAAAGGTACCGCTAGGAACGCCCAGTCCAGCGTAGCCGGCGCGTTGATCTCTCGCCTCAGCATCAATAATGCGATCACCAGGCCAACAACCGACAAACCGATGACAATTTTAGCAGCCCAAATGACTCCAAAAATGGGGGTCAGCAACCAGACCAATCCGTATCCGGTCCAGTAGGGTCGAAACCAATTGAAGGCGAACAGATCCGCAAACACGTAGCTGCCGAAGTGCACTTCATGCAGCACCATAACCGACGCAACATGCTGCGGCAGATCAGAAAGGGGCGGGAAAGTTGGAATCAGAACCGGCAAAGCGCACAGCAGGGACGCTGCGAGCAGGTAACGACTGATACTCCTGTCGGCGACGGAGAACAAAAAGGTCTAGTCCGGCAATCCGAGGACGCGCTTGGCGATAATATTCAGCTGCACCTCTTTGGTACCACCAGCGATGGTCAAAGACTTTTGGTACAACCATTTCTTGAGAGCGGAGACTTCTTCTTCGGAAGCACCACTGGACGTATCCCAGCGATAACCCTGCGTACCCATGGCATCCATCAGAATCTCATCACCATTTTGGATATTAAGTGCGTTGGTTAACTTAACCGCAGAAGACGTAAAACCAGGCGCACGAGACTGTAGTTCGGCAATCGCTCGTCTCTGAGTAATCTGTTGCGCTCGAGTGTTCATCTCATGTCTGGTCAGTCGAGTTCTCATTGCCGAGTCTGCAATCCTACCGTCATCGGTACCAACATATTTCGCGACCAGTTCAGGCAGGCGACTCTCTTCTGTTCGACCACCCTGGGATCCGGAAATATTAATGCCAGCATGGGTCGAGCGTTCAAACTGCAGCAATCGTTTGCCAACGGTCCAACCTCGATCGACACCACCGATCACGTCGTTCACTGGAGCAATAGCATCTTCAAAAATCGTTTCACAGAACGGCGACGCGCCAGAAAGCAGCGGAATCGGACTGACAGAAACGCCCTCCTGGTGCATATCAACAAGAACCAGACTGATACCTTCGTGCTTTGGCTTGTCAGGGGATGTTCTCACCAAAACAAATATGTAGTCACAGTAGGTCGCATCGCTGGTCCAGGTTTTCCTGCCGTTGATAACGTAGTTATCTCCCTCACGAACGGCACGAGTGCTGAGGGAAGCCAGATCAGAACCTGCACCAGGTTCCGAGTAACCCATCGCCCAGGCACCCTGACCCCGCGCACAGATCGGCAGCCAACGCGCTTTCTGCTCATCGGTACCAAACTCGAGAATCGTTGGCCCAATGTAGTTAACCCCTCGCCCCGTCAGTGGTGTTCGAGCGTTGATCCGCTTTAACTCATCAACAAGAATCTTGTACTCGTCATTGCTGAGTTCCGCGCCGCCATATTCTTTCGGCCATGTCGGAACCGTCCAGCCCTTGTCTGCCATTCGCTCGAGCCAGCTTTGAGTATCCGGATCCATCGGCTGTGATCGACTGCCAATGGGCGTTTGCCCAGGTCCTCGCGCACCGGGTGGGCAGTTTTCTTCCAACCAAGCCCTTGTCTCTTCTCTAAAGTTATCCAGTGCTGCACTCATGGGAGATCCTTAGAACCAAAGTCAATTGAATAAGCAGATTGCTCGCATCTCAACGCTTTGCCGTGCTGGCGGATGCTCACCGGCCGTTGGATCACTGAAAGCAGAATGCGGAGTCCAGAAAGGCGCCCCTGTCTTCACTCGCTCTGAATCAAACGACCGGAAGACGATAACCTCATCTGGGCTCATTTCGGGAAAAGTGTACCAAGGTGAGACGCCCTCTTTCGGTGGACTCACCAGGAAGGAATGAAACTCCGTTCGCATGCCACCGTATTCCTCCACGAGAAAAGGTGTCAGCTGATCACGGGGAAAGTCACGACAATCGCCAAGACAGAGGGGGAAGTCCACTTTCGACTCCCCGGTATTACGCCAAAACTGAATCGTTAGCACGCGACTCACAGCTGCGACATCTGCGGAGGTGATGCCTTCCTCCTTCGCGTAACCCATCGCAATCTTGTGATAGGGGTGTGAAGCATCACGGATCATGTCGAAATAGTCTTCCGTGTAGTCACAATGGACGACCTGGATCGGGTTAAAGTCCTCGCTCCTGCTTGCAGCCTCAGGCGTCCTGATCACGGCTGGATAGAACAGCACCCAATCGCAGCCTGTCATTTCCTTGGCGAGCGCCCGGATTTCCGCATAGTGAACCTCGTTGATGTTCTGTTCACTACCCCAATCTGTCACTGAAGACTCGTGCCTGATCAGCTCAAACCCGGATTCCGATAAACTCAAATCAGCAGCATGCCGGCCATCATGAATCTGCTGTTGCACTGAACTGATTCCATCTTGGGTGGCAAAGTTCAGCGTCGCCTCGCAATACATCGGGATTCCTAGCCCTCTTTAACTTGGATCAGCTCAACTTCAAAAACCAGCACTGAATCTGGTGGAATCCTGCCGCCACCGGCGCCCCTTTTGCCGTACGCCAATTCTGAAGGAATGACGAGACGCCACTTGTCGCCTTCTTTCATCATCTGCAGTGCCTCAGTCCATCCAGCAATCACACGATTGACTGGGAACTCAGCGGGTTCACCGCGATCAATTGAACTGTCAAAGACACGACCGTCAATAAAAGACCCTTTGTAGTGGGTGACCACCCGAGACGTCAGTCCTGGTGAAGCGCCTTCTCCAGACTCCAGAATTTCAAACTGTAGTCCCGAGGCGGTTACCTTCACATTGGGTTTCTGTGCATTGATATGCAGATAGGCCTGGCCTGGATCAACATGCTTCTCGACTTCTTCAACCAGTTTGTCCGCACTCGCCTCCACCTCTTTACCCATGGCCTCCATGCTATCGCTAACTTCCTTGGCTGCTTCATCCATGGAAGCTTTGATCTCTGCTTCCGCAGCAGCCAGTTCTGCCTCCACCTGCTGCAACTCAGATTCGATATCTTTGAGTGATTCCGCCGCGTCTTCTGCAGACATTTGGTCAGACGCAGAGGTTTGTTCCTCTGGCTGAGAGCAGGCAGACATGGCTGCAACAAGCAGCAGCACAATAAGATGTTTTGGGTAGGTCATTGTCATCTTCCCTAAAAATGCGATGACTCGTGACTATAACACCCGCATCGTCTCAATTCGCTGATTCGCCTCGCTGTGTTACGCTTCGCCCGATTTCGAAGATCAGACCAATATTTCATGACTGAATACAATGAACTGACACCGGATGAACAGCAGGTGCTCCTGCATAAAGGCACTGAAATGCCGTTTACCGGTAAATACACCGATCACTTCGAGCCCGGTGGTCATTACGTTTGCAAACGATGTGATGCGCCGCTTTATCGCTCCGAAGACAAGTTCCACTCCCACTGTGGCTGGCCAGCATTCGACGATGAGATCGAAGGCGCCATCACACGGGAAACAGACGCAGACGGCTACAGAGTGGAAATTCTTTGTGCAAATTGCGGCGGGCATCTGGGGCATGTTTTCGAGGGTGAGGGATTCACTGATAAGAACGTCCGGCACTGTGTGAACTCAATTTCCATGAAGTTCGTACCTACTGAGTAAATACGGATAAATAGACCGAGTTCCGATTTTCGCCGAAAGCCGCTTGTGGCCGGGCCTCAAAGCCGCCATACTGACTCTGGCTGGAAGGTGAAAAGAAACCATTCGGTACTGATTACAGGAAACACGAAGTAGGAAACAGCAACATGTCGACAACCACAGGAACCGTTAAATGGTTTAACGAATCAAAAGGATTCGGATTCATCTCGCAGGAATCTGGACCGGATGTATTCGTGCACTTCAGTGCAATTACTGGGGATGGATTCAAAACACTCGCCGAAGGCCAGAAAGTAGAATTCACCATTACCCAGGGCCAAAAAGGTCCCCAGGCAGAGAACGTAGTAGCACTCTGACCACTTAGGGCGTTAGTTACACCTTCCGTCCTTTCATACATACCACTTACAAGGTAAGCCGCGGGTTACAGCTATACTTTAGAAAAGTAGAGCTGTACCTCCGTGGATGGCGTCCCGGGGGCACTTTAGATACACGCCAGGGATAGGGACGGATGATTGAACACAATATAATCGCTGCTAAGAACAGCGCGTATATCGCTGTTAAGCAGTCGCCCGATCTCCAAGCCTTCCTTCAAGCCGCCCGTATCTTCATCAGCGATCCGGACTACTCACCTGCTCTTCATCGAATCTGTGATTTCTCGCAGGCCGATCTTTCTCATATAACCGCTGAAGACTTCATGCAGTTCGTCGAGTTTGCGATTACCGAAATCAAGCTCGCGCCAGAAGCAAAAGTTGCCCTGGTGGTGCCAAGCCCTGAGAAAAGGGGTATCTTTGAAAGGTTCGCAAACACGATTGATACCGGTATTTTTAGAATCTTCAGCGAACCTGAAGATGCCATGATCTGGATAAACCAGGCACCGGACGAAGACGATCTGCCTGGTCCAATGACGGTAGGAACACCGCGCCGGGCAGACTGAATATCACTGGGAGGTGATATCCCATGCCCATACTAGACACCCATCTCTGCATAGTGGAACGCCACTCAGGTTGGGCTGAAATCATCATCAATCGGCCCGAACGGCGAAATTCCATCATTCCGCCTCTCGCTGCTGAAATCCGAAACGCCATTGAAACCCTGGATAAAGAGCCCGATATCGCCGCAATCGTCCTGCGAGGGGAAGGCGGGTATTTCTGTTCTGGTATCGACCTGAAAGCGCTGCAACAGGATCCACCGCCAGATTGGGCAGGAAAGGACACCGGTGACATTCGCAACATGCACCTGGCACTTTACCGGTGCAAGGTACCTGTCATCGCAGCGCTGGAACGCTTTGCTATTAATGCCGGGGCATCACTCGCCTTGGCTTGTGATCTCATCATCTGCGGTGAAAAAGCCTTCTTTCAAATTGGGGAAATTCACCAGGGTGCTGGTATCCCGATGAATGCGGCCTGGCTGAAAATCAAAACAACAGAACAGGTTGCAGCGCGACTTGCCTTAATGGGCGATCGGGTTTCACCACACGAAATGCTTCAGCTAGGACTGGTTACCGAAATTTTCCCGGACGATCAGGTCGTTCAGCGATGTCAGGAAATCGCACAAAGACTGGCAGAAACACCGCCAGGAGCATCCAGGAAAATCAAAGAAAGCCTCCAGGCGCAGCGGCATATAGATGATCCGGAAGCTTTTTTCCCACAATCCAGCACCAATGCTCTCAAAGATGCGCCAATGCTCAAATAGCGGATCACGCGCGCCTAGCTACATTTTTCATACAAATGTAAAGATTTCCTTATGTTAAGTTAAGAATCGAACAAGACGTAACGACCCGAACATCGGTCACAAGAAGGAGATCACAATGAAGAAAATCACACTTGCACTCGCTGGCATTTTGCTCAGCGCCAGTATCTCAGCGCAAGAGCACGTCGCTGCAGATGGCACCGTATTTAAGTCAACTGAAGCAACACCAGCAGCCCAGCTTTGCATGGCCGCACTGGAATCACGCGAAGCCCTTAGGGCCAAAGCAAAAGAGCTCGGCATGAACCGTAAACAACAGAATCAGGTGGTTTGTAACGACATGTCACTGGTTGAGTTTGCAAAAGCCTATCGCGACGATATTCGCGAGTGGTCCATCGCAACTGTCCAGTAACCTACCGCTCAATCCTCATCGACTAACTCAATATCAACGCCGAGGCTCATTGACACTCGCTCAAGATCCTCGGCTAACTTCCCCCAATCCTGACCTTCCGGTGCTTCAACCACCGCCCGCCCATGAAACATGGGTTTACCGGTCATCGCCGCCTGGGATATCCCGGTTTCCAGTTCTAATACGTTAAGCTGTTGCTGCACCAGAGATGCAGACACCTCGCGAACGATGCCGGGGCGATCGAGCCCTAGCATGGTGATCGTACGCTGTGATTCCGATGAGCTCATCGCGTTGCCAGAGCCACTTTCCACAACCACGGTGAGATCCGGCAACGATTCCAGAGCACTCTTGAGCTCGCCAAGCTGAGACGTGTCACCTTCCACCTGAATCATTCCAGCAAACATGCCGCTCAACTGTCCCATGCGCGATCCTAGCCAGTTCGCCTCATGCTCATTCACCGTGCGAGCAATTTGTTCCACCAAACCAGGCCGATCGGCGCCAATGATCGTAAAAACTAGAGAATCTGCCATATCTTTCACACCTTATTCGACGAGCGACCCTGAAAAAGGTCCATTTTAATTCAATCAGCCTTTCAGCCTACAATCTCACAATGACGAATTCATTCGAAGTCGCCCTATTCCCAATTCCGAACGTCGTAACCTTCCCTGGCATGATCGTTCCTCTGCATGTCTTCGAGCCACGTTACCGAACCATGATCAACGATTGTGTTGAGAAGGACAGAATGATCGCTGTCTGTCATACGCTCAAAGAGATTCGACCGGCCAAGACTGACCAATCCGTAAAAGACGCACTCAGCAGCAATCAGGCAACCTACGAACCCCAGCCAATATTTAGTGCAGGTCCTTGTAAGGTCATGGAAACCACTCCGGATGGGCGCATCTACATCAACATCCGAATGGAGCGCCGACTGCGTTATCTGAACGAGATTCAAACTTTGCCTTACCGTATCGTTTCCTGTGAAGAGGTTGATGACCTGGCGGTTTCATCCACAGATAGCAGTGACCGAGCGGCGAACCTACAGAAGAAAATCGTCAGCGCAATCCTCAATCTCCTGGGTAAACAGAATCCCACTGCTCTCGCCCAGTTCGACAGCAATCAATGGCTGGACATGGATAATCGCGATTTTTCTTTCCAGGTATTCCAGTTGTTGCGGCTTGATGCAGATACCATGCAGGCTGTTCTCGAAATGACCAGCCCCGTGGAGCGACTGGAAGTTATTGAAGCTGTTCTAGGAGAACACGCCTAATCATGTCGGCTGAAAGAATCGGCATTATCGGCGATGTTCATGCAGAACATGACCGTCTGGAGATGGCACTCGAACACCTCCACCAATTGGATGTTGATGAGATTCTCTGCACCGGCGATATCGTTGATGGGAGAGGCTGTCCCGATGCAAGCGTACAGCTACTGAAACAAGCGGGAGTTACCACGGTTAGAGGCAACCATGATCGCTGGCTACTGCAAGAAAAAGCCCGTCACGTGCCCCAGGCACACTTCGCCGAAGATCTCAGCAGCGATACTCTCGAGTATCTCGATACATTGGCGACCCAGGAGACCATAGAAACCATCGACGGCAATCTTCTACTCTGCCACGGTGTCGCGGACGATGATTTACGAAAGGTATGGCCTGGCACCGAACGAATGCCTGCTGAAAAGAGCAAAGGGCTGGACGAGATTATCAGGGGCGGTGAGTTTCGCTACGTCATTAACGGCCACATGCATTTTCGCACCATCATTCATTTTGAATCCCTGACGTTGATCAATGCGGGTACATTGAAAGGAGAACACTGGCCCGGCTTTTCTTTATTGAATCTCGATGCCCAGGAGGTCACTGCCTATGAGTTTCGAGATGACGGAATCACGCTAACCAAACAACAGCCTATTCAGGAACCTCATCACACGGTTTGGGCGAACACCCAGGCCTTCTCCGGCGGATGGGATCCAGTCAGGCTATTCTAGGCAGGTTGTTGCCCGCTTGAGGTGAGGTTAAAGTGTTCCTCACGAGAGAGAACAGGGAAAGGACATGCACCTCATCTTCCTCCATGGCGTTCCTGGAGTCGGTAAACGAACTATCGCAAAAGAGCTCGCCAATGAGCTGGGATTCCCCTTTCTAGACTTCCAGAACCTGACTCATCTACTGGGTCCCGTATTCGGATATAACAGCGACACCTTCGGCTCACTGAGGAACAGCGCCTACAAGGAAATTCTCGATACGGCACTACAGCTACCTGAAGATGGTCTCATTGCTTCCTTTACCTACGATCGTTTTGTAGACCTCAGCCAGTATGGCGAATTCATTGAGACGGCAAAAAGCAGCGGCGGCATTGGACTATTTGTCGGGCTGACTTGCGATGAGGAAGAGCTTAAAGGCAGGGTGGATGATCCAACCAGACAGGCAGCAAAAGGCGACGGACTTGCCATGATGGAAGACGATTTCAGTCAGACACAGCTGGAAACCCCCGATTTGCCCGGCCCGTCAATCACCATTAATACCACCGGCGAAGCCCCGGAACATACGGTTCAGAACATCCTGGCCACTCTGCCGGATGACATGAAAGGTAACATCAGCTTTTAGGCATTCTGTCCTACTGGCAGGACAGTAAAACTCGGTGTATGTTCATAAAATGACCGACTTGCACCCGTCCTTAAAACTGGTTGCAGTGATGTTTGCGGCACTCATCGCAACCTGTGCCAGTTTCTATCTGATGCTGTTCCTGATCAGCACAGAGCTTTCTTTCGACACCGAAATTACTCACGCATCTGCAGTTAGGCCAGCGATCGCTGAAGAAAAAGAAATGCAACCGGTGGCCATGAGAAAAAAACCGCAGAAGTATCTGCCGTTACAGCCACCACCTGATCCACGCGCCAGTATGTGGAATAGAACTGCGCGAGTAGAAATGAGGGCGGAACGCCCAACGTTCGGCAGCATCGCAGATGTCATCGGACCGGAAGACATCAATCTCGAACTTGAGGCACCCCATTCAGAACTCTCACCGATGCATGTGGTTCAACCCATCTATCCACTGCGAGCGGCGATGCGGGAAGTCGAGGGTTATGTGATCGTTGAGTTCAGTGTGCGAGCCAACGGTAGTGTCGTTAATCCCATCGTGGTTGAATCAGAACCTGGCGTCCTGTTTGATGAAGCCGCACTTAACGCCATTGCACGCTTCAAGTTCAAGCCCCGTGAGGTCGGTGGCGAACGAGTCAGGGTCGACAACGTCCAGCTAAGGTTTACCTTTAACCTGGATTCACTTTATGACGTGGAATATGCACAACAGTAATGAAACTACTACTTACCCTTCTTTTCGTTTTCTCTTCTTCCCAGGTATTGGGTCAGTCTAAAACCACGTTCGGTTCAGACAATGCAACTCGCTGTTACCAGGAAAGTAATATGCCGTTCGGTGGTAGTGGTGCCAGGTATTGCACCGATGCTATTCGACATGACGATCTGACGATCCGAGATCTAGCGGCAACGCACACGAATCGCGGCATCATTTATGCCGCAAATGGCGAATACGAACGAGCCATGAAGGATCACAATGAAGCCGCCCTGCTTCTTCCAGAGATGGGAAAAATTTACGTGAACCGAGGAAACGTCTTCCATCAGACACATGAATTTGATCGTGCCCTGGAGGATTACCAAACCGCACTTGAGGTGGGCGGGGTTGCGAAGGACATCGTGCACTACAACCGCGCACTCAGCCTGATCAGATTAAAACGTTGGGATGATGCTCGAGAAGCGCTGGAAACGGCTCTGGAAATCAATCCAGACTCATCGAGAGTGAAAAGAAAACTCGACCAGTTCAATGCGCCAAAGGAACGACCAAGCCCGGCCGTGGTCAGTCCCGATGACGATTGAACCAGTGAGTTCCCCGGCTTAGTACTCCTCTTCGACCTCGTAACGATCAATGACGTGGCGCACCAGACCGCTACGCACGATATCGTCACGTTCGAACTCATGAATGCAGACACCCGGCAGACCTTTCAGTCGCTGAATCGCGTCAGCCAAACCATTGCTGCCGCGAATATCGCTCTGCTTAACGTCTCCATTCACAACAACTTTGCAGTCTTCCCCAATCCTGGTCAGGAACATCTTCATTTGGGCGATTGAGGTGTTCTGGGCTTCGTCCAGAATCACAAACGTATCGCTACCGAAGGTCTTACCTCGCATAAACGCCAGAGGCGCAGCAACTATACGTCCATGCCTTAAGTTGTATTCGACCGCACCTTTACCGAGTCTCTCGTTGAGGATGTCGCGGAATGGATCGATATAAACGCTGAACTTCTCGTCCAGGTCACCAGGAAGATAACCAAGCTGTTCACCCGCTTCGACTGCTGGTCTCGTCAGGATGATTCTGTCGATCCTGCCGTTCGCAAGCGCATCAGCAGCCATCGCCGTCGCACAATAACTTTTACCCGTGCCGGCAGGACCTATGCCAAAGGTAAGGCAGTGGCTCTTTATTGCACAGAGATATCGTTTTTGGGCTTTGGTGCGCGCCTCTAGGGGCTGGCGTGCGCGAGGAGGTGAATAGACAGTTTCGAGGTTGGAGTTGGGGTGCAGCGTATAGATATCAGCGCCGCCGTAGTTGTCCGAGTTTTGCTTGTTAGATTGCTTTGATTTTCTCCCTTCTGGTTTTCTTCGATTCGATGATACACGTGAGCGGTTTCTTTTCGCCATAAAGTAAATTACCTAAATCGTTAACCTTGAAGTGTTCTTGTTTTCTATAATTGGGGTGGGCCTCCTCTGTTATTGACAGCAAATCTGTCAGGTGAATGAAAGGGTTACGACTAAAATCTTAGTCAATTTCTCGGAAATCACAATGCTTTTCCGGAAAAAAGGGTCAGGTTTGAATTTGGGTCTTAAGATTCGAGCCTTTCAACGACATGCTCTGCAAATCCGTGACCCGCTTCACCATAGAGATTAAAGGCAATACACCCCATCGCCTCCAGCTCCTGTTGTTGATCAGGGAAGCGCGAGACAACTGCCAGCGTCCCCGAAAAGCCCAATTCTTTAGCCAGCTCTACCGCCACAAGATTTTCCGCGTGTTTGGTCAAACTGATGAGAACCAGCTTTTTGTCCTTTAAGCCAGAGTGTGCCCAGAAGTCATAGTCGCTGGCATCACCATGCACACAGCTGATGCCATTGTCGCGATGCTCCTGAACCTTATTGAAGTCTTCTTCCACGCCAACGATGTTGTCGACATGGATTTCTTTTAAACGCTGATACGCCCCCATGCCGACACGCCCCATTCCGAGGACAACAACTTCCGCGCTTCCAAGATCTGAGGGCACTTCAGCTTTCAGGCGAACACTTCTCTCGATGCGCTGAAGGTGGGAACCATAGTGCGAATAGAAACGATGGATTCTCGAATTAAGCGGCGTGGCTATGAAGAACGAAATGGATACCGCCAGTGCAATCGTTGTCAGCCATTCCTGAGGCAAGGTGCCACTGGCAACCGCGTAAGCTGCAACCACAAGACCAAATTCGCTGTAGTTGAAAAGCGCAGAACTGGCCAACAACGAAGTTCGGGCACGCAGATGAAAAGCAACGAACAACAGGTAGTAGATCATCGGCCGAAGGAAAATGAGAAACGCCAGGGCAATGGCGACAAACCACATATGCTGCTCCGGCAACCCGTAGTAACCGATCTGCAGGAAGAAACCGATCAGAAACAGATCCTTCAAATCGATCAGGCTGTTGTATAGCTCTTTAGTCAGCTTTGAATTTGAAAGAATGAGTCCAAACAACAAAGCACCCAATCCACCTTTGAGCCCGGCTGCCTCGAACAGCTCCGCCCCACCAAGCGCCATCCCGAAGCCCATGAGTATCACCAGCTCGCTATGACGAGCCAGATTGAGTAACCAGAGCAGCAGCGGGCGAACAAAAACCACAAGCAGCAATGCGGGGGCCCAGACAGAGGGCAGCTCACCGGAACTCAGTACAAGAAAAGTCACCGCAAGAATGTCCTGGATGACCAGAATGCCAATGGCAATTTTGGCGTGAAAACTGGCTGACTCACCGCGATCTTCGAATACCTTGACCGCAAAAACCGTACTGGAAAAGGACAGTGCAAACGCCAGAACCCAGGCAGACCAGGTGTCCTGAAGCGCCAGAACAGGA
Source organism: Pseudomonadales bacterium (assembly GCA_965267195.1). Classification (GTDB taxonomy): domain Bacteria; phylum Pseudomonadota; class Gammaproteobacteria; order Pseudomonadales; family Azotimanducaceae; genus UBA9659. Next base: position 3,771,557 of record OZ253942.1, on the reverse strand, counting down.
AATGCGATACCCGAAAGTATGATCACGACTGTGGTCAATGGCACCGCGATCCCGATTTGCAATCCGGCAACCGCCCAAATGTAAGGTGCTGCAATGTCTCTGAGATTGAGCTTGAGACCAATCGTAAACAGGAGCAACAAGATGCCGATGTCGGCGATCTCAGTGATCAGATCTACCTGTCCAAGAGAGAAACCATGGGCGACAAAACCTGCCAGGAGATATCCCGGTAACGGCGGATAACCAATTTTCTTAAACGCTAATCCGGCAACAAACGCCAGCAGTATGACCAGGGGTTCCAAAGTAACACCCAACAGCACTTTGCAATCATCTTATACGCTAGTTCGCTATCCCGGAAATCGGGCCGCAAACGGTTCCGGTTTCAGTCCGGCGGTGCGAGCCACCATCGAGATGGTGTGATAGTTGCCGACCAGTGCCAGAATCTCCAGTTGCTGATCAAGATCCCAGGTGTTCTGAAAGAAGCGCAGATGAGTTGTAATCGCACGGTCCTCGCAAAGTTCATCAACACAGCGCAGCAACAAAAGATCATCATCCGACCAAAGACCTTCGGTGCTCAGATCACCAACTGTTTCTGCAACTTGTTGTTTATTGATCCCTGCTGCCCCGGCAAAGATGGCGACATGGACACCCCACTCGTACTCACACTTAGTATTAGCACAGGTTCGAAGTATTACGAGTTCACGTTGGCGTAACGTCAAAGGACTCTCTTTATCCAGAAGATTGGCAACGCCCTTTCTAAGAAAACGAACGCTGTTGCCAAACACGCGAAACAACGACAACAAGTAACCATCCTGTTGGGGATACCGCGACAGTATTTCCGCGACTTCCACAGAGAAGGGCTCGGTAATAGGTTTAAGTTGATGACTCTCTTGTTGATTGCTCATGGAAACTCCTCATGGTGTCTGATACATTAGCTACACTTTTTGTAGCATTCTCGACAGATGCTACACAATCTGTAATAGCTACACAATATGTAGCGGCATATTCGTAATGAACCGACAGGAATAGGTTATGGCGGCAAAAAAGCCAGGGCAGAAAGCCAGAGGCTCAGAAACGGGACGGCCGATTATGGTTCTCCTGGATCACCTGGGCCAGCGGTGGACACTGCGCATACTGTGGGAACTCCGTGCAGGGAGACTAACATTCAGGGAGATTCAGGAACGATGCGACAAAATATCACCCACCTTGCTGAACAAGCGCCTGAAGGAGCTGCGCGAGCTGAGCCTCATCAACCATGAAACCGGGGGATATGCCTATACGTCCATGGGTCAGGAACTTGCGGATCAGCTGGCAACCCTTGATCATTGGTCCAAACGTTGGGCAAAGAAACTGATATGAACGTGTGTGGACTAACCGGGTCCGAGATTGACCGAATACAACTGAGACTCACCCTTATTCGCCAGGAGATGGAAAAACATGGGCTGGATGCCTATGTGGTGCCCAGGGCAGACGAGTATCTGGGTGAGTACGTACCTCCGCAGAACGAACGTCTTGCGTGGCTAACCGGATTTAGCGGCTCCGCAGGTATGGCGGTGGTACTAAAAGACACTGCCGCAATTTTCGTAGATGGCCGTTACACCATACAGGTGCGCCAACAGGTACCCGACGTCGCTTTCGAGTACCAGCACCTGATTGAGAACCCACCCATTCAGTGGCTCAGTGAAACCCTGGACGCCGGTGCAAAAATTGGTGTGGATAGCCGCATGCATACACTGACCTGGTACCGGGGCGCCGAAAAACAGCTTGCGCGAAAAGATATGACCCTCGTTGCAGTTTCTGAGAACCCAATCGATCTCCACTGGCAGGATCGCCCTCAACCAGAGGCTGCCCTGGCCATGCTGCTGGATGAAAGTTATACCGGCGAATCCAGTGAATCGAAACGAAAGCGTATTGGGGCATCTATTGCAGAAGCCGGCGCTGATATTGCTTTGGTCAGCCAACTGGATTCCATCGCCTGGCTTTTGAATATTCGAGGCAAAGACGTGCCACGTCTCCCCGTGCTCCTGGGGTTCGCCACTCTGGACACTGAGGGCAACATGTCGCTGTACACAGATCCAAGAAAGCTACCCAACGATTTCTCCAATCATGTCGGCGCAGGCGTTGAAATCTTCGACGATGCGCAGCTAACGGGCGATCTGGAAAGACTCGGCAAAGAAGGGCGTAACGTCCTTGCGGATCCAACCATGGCGAATGCCTGGTGCCAGATTCAATGCAGCCAGGCAGGCGCTAACCTGGTTTCAGGTACCGACCCGGTGTTACTGCCAAAGGCACAAAAAAACGCCGTGGAGCTTTCTGGTATTCGCAACTGCCACGTTCGGGATGGTTCCGCGGTTTCGAGATACCTTGCCTGGATTGATCGAGAAGTAGCGGCTGGGAACAACTACAACGAGGCGGAACTTTCTGATCAACTGGAATCATTCCGTCGAGAGCTGTCAGATATCCACGACCTCTCTTTCGACACTATTTCCGCAGCGGGTCAAAACGCTGCACTGGCCCACTACAATCACCTGAATGGCACACCTGCTGATCTCGAGATGAACAATCTGTACCTCGTAGATTCCGGCGGGCAATACCTTGATGGCACAACCGACATCACCCGAACCATCATCATTGGTGAACCCAGTGATGAACACAAAAAGATGTTCACGCTTGTGCTCAAAGGTCACATCGCCCTCGCCTGCGCGGTTTTTCCAAAAGGCACCAACGGACAGCAGCTGGACGCTCTGGCACGACAATTCCTATGGCAGCATGGCAAAGATTATGACCATGGTACCGGTCACGGTGTAGGCGCATTTCTCAGCGTGCACGAAGGTCCCCAAAGGATTTCGAAAGCAGGACCTTCACAAGCACTGTTGCCAGGCATGGTGATCTCTAACGAACCCGGTTACTACCAGGAAGGTGGTTACGGCATTCGTTGTGAAAATCTGATCATTGTGATGGAACGCGAAGATGGAATGCTCTGTTTTGAAACCATCACCTTCGCGCCCTTCGATCAAAGGCTGATCGACGTTTCCTTGCTAACGCCGCAGGAACTCGCATGGTTAAACCAGTACCATTCAGAGGTTCGAGAAAAAATTTCTCCGCTGCTTTCCGGTGAGGATCTCAACTGGCTCGAAGCGTCAACGAACTCAATCGGGTCTTAGGAATCCTTCGACCACGTCGAATAGTGCTGCTCTCTTATTCTCGAGCAGCAATGAATGGGTGCCACCACCCACCACCGTCATGCGTTTCTCTTTAGCCCTGGTGAGCCTCTGAAATACTTCCGACGCTTGCTTCGGTGTCGTTTCGCGATCGTATTCACCAACAACAATCTGCGTCGGCGCCTGGATCAATGAAGGGTCATACCAGGGATCACCAGTTGAGGCACAGACCAGAAAGTCCTTCAAAACTCCGGTTGGCGCACGCAACAAGCCGGTCTCTGCGCCCTTGGGATCACACGCAACCATGTCGTTACACCAGGCTGCGACCAGGTCTGGTGAGACAATTTTTTTGAATTCATCGGCTTCAAGCCCAATCGCCCAACGCTCTGCCATCGATTCAGCATCGACGGTGCGGTATGCGCCTGGTTCAGCAGCAATGGTGCGAGCCTCAGCACCTTCTGATACCCAGAGCGCGCCACTCAACACCAGCCGAGAGACCTTTTCCGGAAACTGGCCAGCATAGGTACCGCAGATGGCAGTGCCCCAGCTGTAACCAATCAGATTTATCGCGGAAAGTTCGCGATCCTTCAGTATGTAGTCGACGGCATGATCAACTTCTTGAACCGCATTGGCCGTATCAACCAAAGGTTTATTGGCTTCCGGTGACTCATCCATTTCTTCCGGCCGATCGGAGCCGCCATAACCCAAAAGGTCTAGACACCAGACGTCAAACCCAGCCAATGCCAGAGTATCCATCCAGGATTTGCCATCCACCTCATAGTCAAACGTCAGGCTGGATCCATAAGTTGCACCGTGCACAAAAAGAACCGTTTCACCCAACAGCTCATGCTCAGAGTCGTTCAGATGTTTATTTCTCAGCAGCACACCGTAGCCGTCAGTAACACTCGGTATGCGGTAATCACTCTTGATGATCATCTATGTCTCCCTCAACCCTTAACGTATCATGCTGATCAGAAAAAAGAACATCAGGAAAAAGGGAAACACCATGAAAGATGTCGCAGGTAAAGTTGCTTTTATTACCGGAGGTGCAAGCGGACTCGGTCTCGCCATGGCCAGATCGTTCACCGGCGCCGGCATGAAGGTGGCGATCGCTGACATCGAACAAAATGCGCTGGACGCAGCAGCGGCAGAATTCGCCGAATCCAATGCTGACGTCATTACCATCAAAGTTGACGTAACAGATCGAGATGCCCTGGAAGAAGCTGCCAAAGAAACAGAAGCAGCTTTTGAGAAAGTGCACGTCGTCTGCAACAACGCCGGTGTTGCCATCAGTGGCCACATCAAAGATCACAGCTACAAAGATTGGGATTGGGTCATGGGTGTCAATCTCGATGGCGTGATCAATGGCGTTCAGGTTTTCGCAAACCGGATCATCAGCCATGGCGAAGGCGGACACATCGTCAATACAGCTTCCATGGCAGGGATGGTCGGTGTGCAGAGCATGAGCATCTACAACACCAGCAAATTTGCTGTCGTTGGTATGTCAGAAGCGATCGCCGGTGATCTGTCACATAACGGGATTGGCGTGTCTGTACTCTGCCCCGGCTTCGTCGCAACAGGCATCTATGAATCAGAGCGAAACCGTCCAGCAAACCTGGGCGGCAGCAATGCATCCGAGTTCAATATGACTAACGACGGCAATCGTACCGAAGAAGAAATAGCAGCGCTGCAGGAGAGCCTGGATGCCATGCTCGACCCTGCCATTGTCGGCGACATGACCCTACATGCGATACAGAACAATGAGTTTTGGATCTTTACCCATCCGGAATTCAAGGACGGTTTCATGGAACGCGCTGGTGGCATCGCTGCTGCGTTCGAACGGTGGGATAGCTTTCGTAATGATTGGAATAAGTAGTTGCGCTAACAATGACTGCTGAGATATATCTCGACATGGACGGTGTCTGCGTCGACTTCATGGGCGCAGCCATAAAGGCGAACGGCTTCCCACCCGACGAAAGCCTCGCTCGCTGGTTGGAAGAACATCCAGGCTCACTCTTTCCTGAAGCCATTTTTGAAAGATCACCCATGGAGTTCTTTACCCATGAGTACATACAGACTGAAGAATTCTGGGCGAACCTAAAGCCATTCGATTGGTTTGATGACTTGTATGAAGAACTGAACCGATTGGGCCATGTCGTATTTTTGACTGCACCCACTGGCTCCCCAGGGTGTGTCTCAGGCAAACACCATTGGCTGATCGATCGCTTCGGAAATGACTTCCACGATTTCATCTTCACCCGCCACAAGAATCGCCTCGCTCACGGCAACGCCTACCTGGTCGATGACATGGCTTTCAATACAGAACCATTTTCCAAGCGCGACGGCCATGGCGTCTTGTTTCCTCAAATCTGGAATGAACTGAACCACGTAGAAAACCCGGTGCCCCACGTGATCACCGAACTGGAGAAGAAGTTGGCGCGCTAAAAGCTTATTATTTCGTCATCGAATCGAGATATAAGCCATGAAAAAGCGATCAATCCTATTTTTCCCTCTGTTTCTGCTCGTGCTGGCAGGATGTAACGAGACTCAGCAACAAGCTGAATCAGAAGCCGAACCCGCACAAGAAATCCCGGTTTACGACGCCGAGACTTTCTTTGATTCAACCCAAATTTTCGCCGCTGATAGATACGCCTGGTCTCTTGACGATCAGACCATATCCATCAGCAGTAACAAGAGCGGGATCATCAACGTTTACCAGATCGATGCCGCAACCGGTGATGCAACGGCGCTAACCCAGTCTTCAGACAACGCCAACTTCCTGTCCTCAGGGTTTCCTGACGACGAGCGAATCATTTTCACCGCTGACGTCGGTGGCAACGAACTGACCCACGTTTATGTCCGCGAAGAGTCCGGAGAGATCGTAGACATCACACCCGGCGAAAATCTCAAAGCAGACTTCGTTGGCTGGCACCAGGATGAACAACACTTTTTCATTATCTCTAACGAACGTGATCCCTCTGCTTTCGATGTCTACAAGGTCAACATCGATGGATACGAACGCGAACTCATGTTTGAAAACAATGATCAATGGACGGTCAGCAGTGGCTCGTCTGATGGCAAACACCTGGCGTTGATTCGACAAAACTCCAGCGCTGACAACGACCTCTACCTTCTTGATCTCGAGGCGGAAAATACAGAACCAAAACTACTGACCCCGAATGAAGTCAACGTTCGCCACACCGTTTTCACCTTTACACCGGACAACAGCAAGATGGTGTACGGCACCAACGAGCACAGCGAATTCACCCAGGCATGGACCTATGACCTCGCGACCGGTGAAACCGCACCCCTAATCGAAGCGGATTGGGACGTTGTGTTTGTTTTCTACTCTGACTCAGGGCGATATCGCGTCTCCGGAGTAAATGCCGACGCCAGGACAGAGATCACCATTTACGATCAGGAAAACGACGCTAACGTCGAGCTCCCAGATCTGAATGGCAGCCCCGCCAACATCCGCTTCAACCGAACAGAAACAAAGTTCAGCATGTTTCTCACAACGGACACATCCCCAAGGGATCTCTACGTCGTGGATATGAAAAGCGGTGACTCCTCCAGGCTGACCAGCAATCTGAATCCAGCCATCGACGAGTCTGTTCTGGTGAATACGGAAGTCGTTCGCTACCAGAGTTTCGATGGGTTGGAGATTCCAGGCATCCTCTATCGCCCACAGGGAGCAACAGAAGCGAATCCCGCGCCAGCACTGATCTGGGTGCACGGCGGTCCCGGTGGCCAGAGCCGAACCGGTTACAGCGCCATGATCCAACACATCGTAAACCACGGGTATGCGGTTCTTGCCGCCAACAATCGCGGCTCTTCCGGCTACGGGAAGACGTTCTTTCACATGGACGACAAGAAACACGGCGAAGTGGACCTGGATGATATCGTCTATGCCAAGCAGTACATGGCTGACCTTCCCTGGGTTGATGAAAATCGGGTAGGTATCATCGGCGGTTCCTACGGTGGTTATATGGTCGGTGCTGCCCTCGCTTTTCGGCCCGATGTGTTCGATATCGGCGTCAACATTTTTGGTGTGATGAACTGGGTGAGAACCCTTGAGTCGATTCCGCCCTGGTGGGGCGCCAATCGCCAGGCACTGTTTGACGAGTTGGGAGATCCAGCAACAGATAAAGAACGGCTCACTCGTATCTCTCCGCTGTTCCACGCAGAAAACATCCAAAAACCACTTTTGGTGGTCCAGGGTGCCAACGACCCTCGCGTCCTGCAGGTTGAAAGCGACGACATCGTCGCCGCGGTCAGAAAAAATGACGTTACCGTCGATTACCTCGTGTTCGAGGATGAAGGACACGGATTTTCGAAACGAGAAAACCAGATTGCCGCGGCTGATTCCATCGTGTCGTTTTTGGATCGTGAGCTGAAGGCAAAAACAACCAAGGAAATTTGAGCAAAGAAAACTGACATTTTTGTCCAAGAAGTGTCAGCCATCCACTAAACCCTCTCGAGCGTAACTCTTGTTCGTAGCTTGTCTCTCCCCTATACAAAAGGTGGGCAGAGGCGACTCGAGCAATATTTGAAACCTAAGCGAGGGAAACATGGGGACCTTTACCCGCAGGCTTTTGCCTGCTGTGCTGGGGCTGACTCTAGCCACAGCAACCACTCAAGTTGCCGCTGAAGACACCATCGAAGAGGTTGTCGTCACCGGATCATTTATCAAGAAAAAGAGCCAGCTGGACAGCGCATCACCGATCACAAACGTCGATCGCGCTCAGATTGATGATGCTGGCATCTTCACCAGCCAGGAGCTGTTCCGCTGGCTGCCCAGCAACACAGGCTCTGAAAACCAGGCAGACGCTCTGACACAGGGCGGCACACCAGGCACCGCAAACGTTAACCTGCGCGGTCTGGGCCTCGGCTCAACTCTGGTTCTGTTGAACAATCGAAGACAAACCGTATCCAGTGCAGTAGCTAACCGCGGCGATACATTTGTCGACATTAACTCTCTCGTACCGATGATCATGGTCGAGAACGTTGAAATCCTGAAAGACGGCGCGGCTGCCATTTACGGTTCGGACGCTGTCGCCGGAGTTGTGAACTACAAGACCCGAGACAACTTCGACGGTCTCGAGATTCGTGCCAACTATCAGACAGCCAACAACTCTGAAAGTGACGATCACGAAGATCAGGAAATCTCACTCCTCTGGGGTGCTCAGGGTGACCAAACCAGCATCGTTGTTGCAGCTAAGTACTTCGAGCGCACAGGCCTCTTCCTTGGAGAGCGTGACCTGCCAAGAAAGACCATTTCCGGTTTTGGTCAGCCAGGCTCATTCCTGCCACTGGCGCCCTCACCTGCTTTCCCGGATGCCATTCCTGGTGTTTTCAACGCAGACCCGTTCTGCTCTCAGGCAACCGGTTCAACACCCGCGCTGATCAACCCAACCACGGGTGAAACCCAGTGTCTGTTCGACTTCGGCCCTTCTTACTCACTAGTGCCGGATGAAAAGCGTCTACAGACCTATGCCATCATTGAACATGACATCAACGACAATCACACACTGCGAAGCGAGCTCGGATTCACACGCAACGAGATTGAAGGTGGTTACTCTCCTTCCTTCCCCGCGCTGTTTTTCCCGGTCATCGGCGCAGATCACCCAGGTAACCCATGGGGTGTTCCAGGTGTCGTGCGTTTCCGTGTCTTTGGTGATGGTCTTGGCGTACCCGGTAGTGGTCGTGTCGTGAACATCGCAGAGCACGAAACAGCACGTTTCGTGCTGGCACTCGATGGTTCCATTACAGACACCTGGGAATACTCAGCGTCTTACACTTTTTCAGAGAACAAGCTGTTCACCACCGGTGGTGATCAGTCCAAGTCTCGACTGGACCTGGCACTGCAAGGTCTGGGTGGATTCAACTGTAATCCGCTTACGGGCACACCGGGCACTGGTCCTTGTGAATACTTCAACCCGTTCGGTACTGCGCTAGGTGCACAACCAGGAGATCCCGGGTACAACTCCCCAGAAATCCTAAACTTTGTGGATTCCACTAACCCAAGCAACATCACTACCGATCTCACCACCTTCGATCTGATCATCACCGGTGATCTGTTCGATATGCCTGGTGGCACGGCTGGTATCGCTTTCGGTTATCAGTATCGTGAAGAATCACGCAAGGGCATTCTCTCCGATGACGCAAACCGTGGAGATCTTGTGTTCCTGATTGGCGACGTCAACTCAGATGTCGACCGTGACGTTAATGCCTACTTCGCAGAACTCTTCCTGCCACTGATGGATAACGACCTCGGTGTTCTTGAAGCGCAACTGGCCGTTCGTTACGAAGACTATTCCACAGACTACGACTCCACCGATCCAAAGGTTGGCTTCATCTGGCGTTCGCCGGAAGAAACCTGGTCAGCACGCGCAACCTACGGTTCTGCATTCCGCGCACCAACCATTTTCCAGCAGTTCGTTCAGGATACTTCTCTGAACGCGACACTGGACCCTCTGACGGGCTCGTTGGCTTTCCTGGGTGAGACAGCATCACCTAATGAAGCCCTGGAACCTGAAGAAGCAGACACCTACAACATTGGTGTGACCTGGCAGGCAACAGACTCACTGACCATTGGCCTCGACTACTGGAATGTTGAGTACGAAAACCGACTCTCTCAGGAGTCTGGTCAGCAGCTGATCATTGCAGAAGCCACTGCGCTTCTGACTGCAGGCTGTACGGCAACAACACTGAACACGCCCGAGTGTGCTGCTCTGCGTAATGACAAGATCGTGCGAGACCCGCTGACTGGCGCGCCGCTCCGAATCTTCGTTGACCGCTTCAATGCTGCCGTATCAGAAACCGATGGTTTCGACCTGTCTGTTACCTGGGATCTGGACACAGACTTCGGTTCCTTTATCGTTGCGAACGAAAGCACTTTCGTCAGTACCTACGACCTTCAGGCAACTGCTGGTGGTCCGACTATCGAAGGTGCCGGTAAGCGAAATGACACCAACACGCTGGCCAATCCGATTCCGGAGCTGCGTTCCAACACAACCATTGGATGGTTCCAGGACAACCACGCCGTAAACCTGATTGCTCGTTACATCGACGAGTACGAAGAAGATAACGGCAACACGGTTGACGACTGGTGGGTGTTTGACCTGCAGTACAACTACAACTTCAGCATGCTGGGTGGCGACGCGACTGCAACGCTGGGCGCTCTGAACCTGACTGATGAAGAGCCGCCGGAAGTAACAGGTGGCACCAACGAGTTTGGTTATGACACGAAAACACACGATCCAAGGGGTCGTATGTTGTACGTCAGATTCATCTACTCGCTGTAAACAAAAAGGCCCTCTTCGGAGGGCCTTTTTTTGTCTCAAGTTTTTACCTTAACCTCTGGTTCCTTACTGCGAGAATCGCGGCAAGGGGTACCGTGATCCAGAATAGCGATACCATGAAAATCGCTCCCAGCCAGAAGGCTAATTGATCGATTCCCGACCCAAGTCTGGGTGCTGGCGAGTGCGGCTCGAAGTAAACGCCTGAATAGAGCGAAGAATAGTCACTAAACCGGGTTTGCATTCGACCAATCCACTGGCGGGTCTCAACAAGTCGGGGGTCTGTCTGTAACGCCGTTAGAGGCGGTACCGGGATGCTGCTGTGACACTGTACGACACCAAACAACAGTAGATCGACGGCATTGGGATCATCGCCGCCCAGATAGGGACCAGAGAGTTTGGAAAACCTTTCTTCCCAATCCAGGTATTGATCACCAAAATTTTCCAGTTTTACGCCCTGCCCCATCAATCTCGCAAAGTTAATCAACAGGAAGAAATAGAAGGTCGCAAAACTGCGAAAAAAATTTTTCAGAAATCGAGTGAGCGGGTTCCGATCCGGGTCACTGGCTACGCTGAACTCTCCCCAGAAACGTGGCCAAACGTCGACACGATGCAGTACGCCTTGCCATGCTAATCGGACTTGTTTCATATCTTCATCAGATACTTCGTCGTAGCCGAGACGGTGGAGAATGTCTTTGGATTCAAGCTGCCACGGTTCACCATCGAAACTGGCGGCAGGCATCATGACGCCCCATTTGATGAAAGCTTCGGGCGCAGCCACCGTTGAACGCGTGTACTCAATATTCTTGTCGTGAAGCCCAAGCATGACCGCCTGCACCCAGGGTGAGTGGTCAACGCCATAAAGTTTGATGTCTGACATATCGACCTCTATTCATTAAGTTGTTTGAACATCAAATACTGCATGTGGCCTTCGGGAAAGTCTTTGGTTTCCGCAATCACCGAGTAACCATGACGTTCGTAAAATGGTTTCGCCTGGAAACTGAACGTGTGCAGTTTCGCAAACTTGCAGCCCCGTCTAATTGCTTCTGATTCAGCTTCCTTAAGCAACTTCGAGCCATAGTTCTGACCGCGGAGTTCTTTTGAAACCCAGATCACATGCACGTGTAACCAGTTCCAAAGCACTGAGCCGATGAGCCCACCGACAACTTCACCCTGATCATCGCGAATCGCCAGACCAAACTCACTGACTTTCGTTGGCCCGAAAACTTCTTCATTAAATTCATCCAGCTTCCCTCTCAGGAAACCAAACTCCTCGTCCTGAAGATCGGGCGTCACTTCCAGTGTCATCGGTGACTTCCACCCTTGATGTGTTCAGCTAATCTGTCGATCTGAGCCTGGGGCCAAACGCCCTGGCGATCTTCGTATCCTTCGTCAAACTGCGGCAAATGATCGGGCAGTTGCAACCAAGGATCTTTTCTTTTGATCCAAATGTGCGCACCAATATGCAATTGCCTGAGATCCTCAAGGAAGCGAGTCTGCAGCCAGGCGGTTGCCTCAAATGCTGAAGAGGTACCGTATATGACTGATCGACAGCATTGAGTTCTATGTAAAGTGGTCCTCGGACTCGATTGTATGGTTTCCATCGCAGCGCCTTTCAGATCAATATCGTCTTCGAGGACGATGCAGGTAATCCCGAAACTGGAGCCGGTTTTGCGTTTACAGTCGAGACAGTGACAGGCATGGACAAAGAGCGGCTCCTGAACGAGCTCGAAGGCCATGTCACCACAGGCGCACTGACCGACGAGCGCGGTCACAGCAAAAACTTCCCTAAATCAGGGCTCCTAAGAACCCGCAACTCTTCTGTCATGTCCTTCCCAGAAAGGTTCCCTTAAATCTTTCCTGCGAATCTTGCCTACCGGGCTTTTCGGTAGCGGGTCACTGGTGAAAGTCACGCCACCCGGTTTCTTGTAGGAGCCGAGCCGTTCCGAGCAGAGTTCAATGATTTCATCCTCCGTGACACTCGGCGAATCGGTGGTGGTCACACAAACCGCATGCGGCGTTTCGCCCCACTTTTCATGCGGCACGCCGAACACCGCTACTTCAACAATCTCCTCGTGATCGGAGATGACATTCTCCAACTCCATTGGCCAAATGTTGTAGCCACCGGAAATGATCATGTCGTCGGCTCGGTCCACGATGTAGAGATATCCGTTGTCATCCAGGCGACCCATATCGCCGGTTTTGACCCAGCCTCTGACAATTCTTTCTGCAGTGGCTTCCGGGTTTTCCCAAAAACCAGACATCTGCCCATCCGATTTGGCAACAATTTCACCCACCTCACCTCTTGGTAGCGGTTGGTTTTCCTCGTCCCAGATTTCAATTTGCGCAAACGGCAACGGCATCCCACATGCTCGCAGCGGCTCGCTGCCTTCCACTTCCGCAAACCAGTGTTTCGGCCCCATCATGGCAACAGGCAGTACCTCCGTTTGACCGTAACCCTGATAAAGCACTTCACCAAAGACTTCACGTGCTGCCAGAGCTGTCGCATCTGCAATGGGTGCCGCAGCCGACAACAGGCACTTTAGCCCGGAAAAGTCCCGACCCCTCGCCGTGTTATCACGAACAACGGCATTCAACATCGTCGGCACCATAAACATGTAGCCAATACGTTCCTGTTCCATCACATCCAACGTTTCTTCTGCATTGAAGTGATCCATCATGACGTTACATCCGCCAGCAAGCATGGTCGGAAGGTACTGGTATCCGGAACCATGCGAAATCGGTCCAAGGTGCAGACACTTATCACCGGGCTCTACCGGAGGAAACGTATAGAACCAATCACGCCCGGCGTGCAGCCAACCGCGGTGTGTATATGCAACACCTTTGGAAGGACCCGTGGTGCCACCTGTATGTCTGATGATGAAATTGTCATCGGGATGAATATCGATTTCGGGCAGGACATCGGACTGCTCAGCCAGCCACGCTTCATAGCCATCATCGCGAATTACCAAATGCTCGAGACTCGGCACCGCATCTACAATTCCTTCCACCTCGTGTAAGTAGTTGTCACTGACGACCAGAGCTTTGCATCCCGTGTGCGACAGCATGTGCACATGAGCTTCCATACCGTTGCGGGGATAAAGCGGCACCCGCACCAGGTTCGCAATTGCTGCACCGTGATAGAAATCGGCAGCGCCTATGGAGTTGTCTTCCAGTACGCCTACCCTGTCGCCAGGCTCCAGACCCAGATCAAGCAAAGCATTCGCCAAGCGGATGCCCCGATCCCAGGCCTGCGTGAACGTTAAGCGGCGATCGCCATGCACAACACATTCACGATCTGCGTGATTGATTACCGCCTGTTGCATCAACGTTCTTACATCCATATCACGCTTCCTCCTGCTGCGGTGCGCTCATATAGTCTTTGTAGTAAGTCATCATTCCATCTCTGACCCGGTAAAGCCCACAACCTTCAATGTCGCCCGCTGGCGTTTTCGCAGTCCACTGCGCCCAGGCCACTTCGCCACCGCCGTCAATGTCACGTACAACAAAGTGAGTTTCTCGAGAACCCATTTCTTCATTCATCTTTGCCATGAATTCACCAATCGCGGCCTTACCTTCAAAGGTGCCGAAGAAAGGATCAACCAGGGTCGCATCTTCTGCGAACAGCTCAACGACCTTGGTGTAATCACCCTCATCCTGTATTCGCCAAAACTCCTCGATGGTTTCCTTCGCAGATCTCATGTTTCCCTCTCTATTTCATTGACGCGAATTTCAGTTAATACCTTCGTCGGTTCATCGCCGTCACCCTCACGAAGTAGCGCAATGGCTGAACCGTCTTTCGCCATGCCTACCTGGACGCGATCATCCCAGAATATCGGTCGACGGAAGAATACGTCCAGGTGCATCGACTGAATACCATCCTGCCAAAGGTGCCACATAAGATAATGTACGCCCTGCCCGCCACCGATAATCGGCGCCCTGAACCCAGCCGCCTGGGCGACATCTTCTTCATAGTGAATCGCATTACCTTCTGTGCTGTAGCCGCGGGTCCCTTCAGGGGTCAGCTGATGCTCACCAAGAATCTCAAGGGAACTCACATCATTGATCACTGGTGCAGGCCGCTCTCCAGCGCCGCGGGAAGACTTGCTGGGGTCTGGCTTCAGAGATTCCCTGGGCACCGATACAGCACGCCCTCCAGCCTCATCCTCAAACCAGACATCCGTGCTGATCCTCCGCCCCCTTGGTACTGGTTCCACAGCCTGGATACAACCCGCGGAATAGAGCATTTCCCCAAGTACTACCGGGCGATGTTGGATAATGCTGGATAACATATTGACGTTACCCTCGGCAGAGATGCCGCTTGCGATACCGGCGTGGATGCCAAGGCCGATGTAAAAAGATGGATCGACACAATCGCCGTAGCGACTTGTATCCAGCTCCAGCGCATCAAACTTCTCCTTCTGATACTCCTGGGTAACGCAGGTATCTATCCGATCAATCTGGAAACCAGCGCGTGGATCAACCCATACGTCAGCGTCGTTTTTTGTCATGACTTCCCCCAAAACTTGCCTCGATAGTACCACCACGAGAAACAGCGGTCTGGTATCATTGCGCCCCATGAATGATGTATCTGTAGAGCGCCTTCTCAAAGGCGATATTCCCGTTGGCGAGACCGTTACCGTAAAGGGTTGGGTCCGCAGTAAAAGAGATTCAAAGGCCGGTATCAGCTTCGTTGCCGTGCATGATGGCAGCAGTTTCGATGCCATCCAGGCGGTGGTTCCGCAGGAACTGGAGAACTATGAAGATGAAGTGCTCACGATCACGACCGGCTGCGCCGTCGTCATCACCGGGCAACTGGTAGAGTCACAAGGCAAAGGTCAATCCGTAGAGATCCAGGCGACCTCTGTCGACGTGATCGGTGTTGTTGAAGACCCAGAATCCTATCCAATCGCCAAGAAACGCCACACCTTCGAGTATTTAAGAACTGTTGCGCACCTTCGACCAAGAACCAATACCTTCGGCGCGATTACTCGAGTAAGAACCACCCTCGCCAATGCCATCCACAACTATTTCTTCGAACGAGGATTTCACTGGATCAACACACCGTTGATTACCGCCAGTGACTGTGAGGGTGCTGGTGAACTGTTTCGGGTCAGCACTCTGGACCTGATGAACCTGCCCATAAACGATGGCAAGGTCGACTTTGGAGAAGACTTCTTTGGCCAGGAATCCTTCCTGACGGTATCCGGTCAGCTCAATGTTGAGTCTTATTGTCTAGCCATGTCCAAGGTCTATACGTTTGGTCCGACGTTCCGCGCGGAGAATTCCAATACCTCCAGACATCTGGCGGAATTCTGGATGGTGGAACCGGAGATTGCCTTCGCAGACCTGAACGACAATGCAGACCTCGCTGAAGACCTGCTGACTCACGTTCTGAGTCGAGTGCTCGAAGAGCGCGAAGACGACATGGCTTTCTTCGAGCAACGTATCGAAAAAACGGTTATCGAAAGAATGCGAGCCATCATCGACAACAAGTTCGAACGAATGGAGTACGCCGAGGCGATCGATATTCTGAAAAAGAGCGGCGAGAAGTTTGAGTTCCCCGTTGAATGGGGTCTGGATCTTCAGTCAGAACATGAGCGTTTCCTGACAGAAAAACACGTCGGCCGACCTATTGTGGTCATGAACTACCCTACCGAGATCAAAGCCTTTTACATGCGTTTGAACGACGACGAAAAGACCGTTGCGGCGATGGATGTTCTGGCACCCGGTATCGGCGAGATTGTCGGTGGCAGTCAACGTGAAGAGCGCCTCGACGTGCTGGATTCACGCATGCATGACGATTTGATGAAAGAAGAACTCTGGTGGTATCGGGATTTGCGTCGCTATGGCACC
Organism: Pseudomonadales bacterium; assembly: GCA_965267195.1. Taxonomy (GTDB): domain Bacteria; phylum Pseudomonadota; class Gammaproteobacteria; order Pseudomonadales; family Azotimanducaceae; genus UBA9659. The sequence goes on along the minus strand of OZ253942.1, from coordinate 3,755,242 downwards.
GTACCTCACGCCGGTTTCGGACTGGGCTTTGAGCGACTTCTAACCTATGTCACCGGCATGGAAAACATTCGCGACTGCATTCCTTTTCCGAGAGTACCCGGCAGCGCCCACTTCTAGAAAACGGTTTGGGCGGCGTTACCCGCCCATTAGCTGCTTCCAGGTCTCCAGGTCACCAATACGCATGCAGGTATTGTGTTTCTTGGTGTCTCCCATCGTTGCATGAGGCACTGATGAGTAGTTGTGGCCGGGTAGAAGCAGAGTTTCGTCCGGTAAAGCCGCCAGTTTCTGAATGCTGTAATACATGTCTTCCGAATTCGACCCAGGCAGGTCGACACGCCCACAGCCATCGATAAACAGGGTGTCTCCCGAAACCAACGTCTGCTTGATCTTGAAACACTGGGAGCCTGGCGTGTGTCCGGGCGTGTGCAAAAACTCCACCTCGATATCACCGATCTTGAGCGTATCGCCGGATTCCACCTTCACTATGTCGTTGTCGGATATACCCGTTACTTTTTTAACGCCATCGGCTTCGAGCTTGTGCACATAACTTTTCACCGGTCTCTGCTCCAGTAATTCAGCAACACCTTCAACATTGTTCTGGCCGAAGCTACCGCCGCAATGGTCCGGGTGATAGTGCGTGATGAGAGAAGAGTTCAGCGTGTAGCCTCGCTCATCAATCAGGTTCAAAAGCCCCTTTATGTCCCAGGCAGGATCCACGACTGCGACTTCTCTCGTCGCCTTGGAACCCACGAGATAAGTGAAGTTCTGCATGGGACCAATCTGTATCTGCTCAAGGATGAGTTCGTCCTGAAGTGCCATAAGCTGCTCCTGTTTACGTTAGATCGCTGCGATCACCTGAATTTCAACCGTGAATTGCGGAGCCGCAAGTTTTGACTCCACACACGCTCTGGCCGGTGTTTCACCTGGTACAACCCAGGCGTCCCAGACCTCATTCATTTCAGCAAAGTCATCCATATTGGACAGCCAGATGGTTGCGGAGATCAGTTTTGACTTATCGGTGCCAGCATCAGCAAGCAGCTTATCAATTTCAGCGAGGATCTCTTCGGTTTGCCGGGTAACACTTTCCCCACCCGCGTTCATCGCCACCTGACCAGCGGTGTACACCGTGTTTCCATGAACCACTGCCTGGCTCATTCTTTTATTGGTTTTGAAACGCTTCAGATCAGACACGATGGACCCACCTCTTAAAAAAGCGACAGGTTATCACGATCCCGGTGACGTCGGCAGAAAGCCACATTGAGACAAAAGTGGTTCGAGGGAAGTCACGTGACGATTCATGGCATTCGCGCCTTCATCAAGAATCCGTTGCCGCTTTGCCTGCCAGTCCGTGTAATTTTTCGGCAATGCATCCGATAGCAGTTGTTCGATTCGATCGGTCTCAGCGAACAGATCAAAACTACCGCGACTCAGCACTGCGACATCCTTTTGCACCCCACCGATAAAGAACTGCATCACCACGTTGTTAAAAATCTCAGCCTGTGCGGTTTTCATTAAGCTGCCTTCCTCCGTTTCGAAACAGAGTGGTCGTGTGGACATCCGCGAGCTCACGATCGTATCTGCAGTTTCTAGATAGACAGACAAATCAAACCAGTACTGGACATAGTCACCACCCTGCCCGCGTCGAATGAGATTAAGCTGATCAACGAACGCCTCCCTGTCTACAACATAGTTCCTCGACATCCATCCTTCAATGGAACTTCTAAGATCCCGTACCGCTGCAATGACTTCCGGGTCCACCATCACGTCCCGTCCTCTGGCTCGCCAGAAGCCACGAAACTCTTCACCACCAAGCGTCGCGTTAAAGATAACAATCGGAAGCTCTCGCTCCTTGGTCTCAATCACTTCACGCAGCAATTCGGCAAGGTCCGGATCCTCTGCACTCAAAGACTCAGCGCAGGCTTCAGCGACCGCCAGGAACTCTAGTTCATGAACAAGCCTCGTCGTTGGTGTCGCAAGCCTACCCAGTGAAGAGTTACGCTCAGCTATTACACCCTGCAGTTCGCACCCCCCCAAAGACAAGAAGTCCAAAAGATCAATGCTGGACTCCGTGATGGGTTGCCGAAGCTCTCGCAGCCGCGGCAGAACCGGCGCGACGCGTTCTGATAGCAATGGTTTATCTACATCCAGGGAGCGACTCAATCGGGTTGTGTAGTCTGACAACCGGGAATTGCTGACGTCACAGGACAAGATCAGCGGCAAACTAAGCGCAAGTAGCAGGAATCTGAGCAAGGTTACAGTGGAAAGGGTTTAGGCTATTATTTATAGAGGCTAGCACAGACAGGGAAACCAGTTGGAAGTTCGTACCAAGCCGCTGATTCTTGTGGTGGACGATCAAGCGACCATCATCAGAATCATGACGAGTATTCTGCAACCCACTTACGATGTGTGCGTTGCAACCAGCGGAAAGAAGGCACTTGAAGTTGCAAGAACGCAGCGGCCTGATCTCATCCTGCTGGATAACATGATGCCGGAGATGACTGGTGTAGAAACCTGCATGGCGCTGAAGGAAATGCCGGTCACAGAACATATCCCCGTCATTTTCGTCACATCCATGGACGACAAGCACAACGAGCAGATGGGATTTAAAGCCGGGGCTGTCGACTACATGAACAAACCACCGTCTGAAGAACTGGTTCACGCTCGTATCGGCGTTCACCTGAGAAACCAACGACAAAGACTCTTTCTGGAAAAAATCGCGTCAAGCGAAGTAACGGACCTTTCCGAAATCCAACAGACCGCTCGCCTGCTTATTGAGTAGCTTCTCGACAGGGTGCAAATGACATTCTGTGGATTGGCGAAGGTCCATGGGTTCTCAATGCTTCCAGGTGCACCGGTGTGGGGTAACCTTTGTGCTGGGCAAGCCCATATTCCGGATAAAGTTCATCCAGTCGAACCATCTCCCGATCCCGAGCAACCTTGGCAATAATTGAAGCCGCTTTTACCACGTCGCTTTTGGCGTCACCCTTCACTAACCATTCCGACGGACAGGCAAACCCTGGTGACCTGTTGCCATCAACAATGACAAATTCTGCCGGAACCTTAAGACCCGATACAGCACGCTGCATAGCCAGCATGCTCGCCTGCAAAATGTTGATTTCATCTATTTCGCCGACCTCGGCACGGGCAACACAATAGGACACAGCGTGAGTCCGGATACTGATATCAAGGGCTTCCCGCTTTTTTTTGGTTAACTGTTTGGAATCCTTTAAACCATCGATGGCTGTGAAAGGATCCAGCACCACAGCCGCCGCATACACGGCACCAGCGAGAGGTCCGCGACCTACTTCATCAACACCAGCGACAAATTCCCTTCTGTACATCTATCCTTTGTCCCTCGCGAGATCCAGCACGGCTTCAGCGGCTGCTCGCCCGGGAGTTGAACCACATCTAAGGAATTCGTGAATCTCAGAAAAGCGCTTCATCAGTTTTTCGTGGTCTTCTTTACCCAACAGTTTTCGCACGGTATCCGCCATAACCTGAGGGTCTGCAGCATCCTGGATGAACTCAGGCACAAGCGCTTCACCTGCCAGGATATTGGGCAGAGCGAACCAATCCGTCGTAACCATGCGCGACACAATGTTATAAGTCAGTTTACCCAAGCGGTAAGACATGACCATGGGTTTTCGAAGCAGCATCGCTTCAAGAGTCGCTGTGCCAGAATTAACCAACACCACATCTGCCGCTGTCATCACCTCGCGAGATTGACCTCGTGTTAAGCGAACCTTCCCTTCGAGCTCTGGGTACTCTGCAAGGAGGCGAGATAACTGACTGTGTCTTTTCTCATTGGCGGCTGGAATCACAAACTGACCTACTCGATCGCTCAGGAGAACAGCGGTCTTCAGGAAATCCCTGCCCGATAGATTGACTTCACTGCCCCTGCTACCGGGCAGTATCGCGAGGATTTCGCCCTCAGCAGGGAGTTCAAGTTCCTCGCGGGCCTTGGCCTGATTAGCCGGTCCTTCATCTGGGGCAATATCATTTGCCCTTGGATGACCAACAAACGCTACAGGAATGCGGTTGTCTTCGTAGATTTTGGTCTCGAAGGGGTAGAGGGTCATCATGAGATCAACATTTCGCGCGATCTTCTTCACGCGGCCACTGCGCCATGCCCAAACCGTTGGTGAAACATATTGTACGGTTTTGATGCCACGTTTTTTTAACATACCGGCTAGCAGCAAATTGAAGAAGTTGGAGTCGATGCCAACAAAACAGTCAGCACCGCTCGCGACAATTTCGTCGCGCAGGCTGAACAGCAACCGAATCAGTGCAGGCAGTCTCAGGAACGGGTCGACGAATCCGTTTACGGAGAGAGTCTCCATATCGTGATTCGTGGTGAAACCTTCGCTGATCATGGCGGGTCCGCCAACGCCAAGGAAGCGAGCATCAGGCTCGGATTTCAGAATTTCTCGAGTGAGAGCGGCGCCTAGATTGTCGCCGGAGGCTTCCCCCGCCACTATCGCTATCGTGAGGGAACCTTCCGGTGTCGTCACTATCAGCTTACCTGTTGTTCCGCACAGGTCAGCAGAGAAGAGCAGACCAGATTGTCATCGACGTAAGCTTTACCTGACGCCTTCATCCAGTGTTTTCTCAGATTAACGATTTCAACTTCGAGACGGAGTTGATCACCGGGAACAACGGAACGTTTAAATTTGGTTTTGTCCGTACCGGCCAGGTAGTAGATGTACCCATCATCCAAAGTTCTGTTTCTGCTTCTGAACGCGAGGATGCCAGACGCCTGTGCCAGTGCCTCTACAATGAGCACGCCAGGGAAAACTGGCGTAACCGGGAAGTGTCCGGTGAACTGAGGTTCATTAATGGTGACGTTCTTAATACAAACAATGCGCTTGTCTTCTTCGAACTCTACGACCCGGTCGACAAGCAGAAACGGATATCGATGCGGCAGGTAGTTTTGTATTTCGGTGACTTCCATGATTCTTCTCTACAACTTATTCGTTATTTACCTTCAAGACGCCGCAGGCGCTTAAGTATATCGTCCAGCTTTTTGAATCCGACGACACTTCGCTTCCATTCAGATCCCCGCATCAGCCCTGTACCGGACGAATAGCGGCCTTTCTCCAGGATAGATTGACTCACCAGCGACATGGCTGTGATCTCTACCTGATCAGCAATTTCTATATTATCTACGATTCCAACGGCACCACCAATCAGGCAATAACTCCCGATTTTCGTACTGCCGGCTATCGCCGTACAACCTGAAATCACCGTATGGTGACCAATGCGAGTGCCATGCCCAATTTGAATCTGATTATCGAGTTTGCATTGATCGCCGATGGTTGTGTCATTCAGTGCGCCGCGATCAATTGTCACTGCCGCGCCTATTTCCACATCGTTACCGATGCGTACTGAGTAAACCTGGGGAATCTTTACATAGTCACCGGTTGACGCATCAAACTCAAAACCAAACCCATCAGCACCGATCACCGCACCCGCGTGAATAATGCATCTTTCGCCAATGTGCACCGCGTGATACAGCACCACGTTTGCATTTAGGCGAGTTCCAGCGCCGACAGATGCACCCTCTCCTACATGGCATCCAGCACCAATCTGCGCGCCATCGCCGATGACAGCACCTGACTTGATGACGGCATTTGGTCCGATGGCGACACCACGCCCAATCTGAGCGGTGTCGGCAATCCACGCCGACTCATCAATAAATGGCATCGTCAAAGGCGCCGAATCAAACAGCGTCGCAATCTGCGCCCACGCCATTCGTGGATTCTCTGACAAGAGACAAGGGATATCTGTGAGATCAGCATCTGCTGGGCGCAGCACTACCGCAGCGGCATCACTGTCCTGCAGTTGATCTCGATAATTGCTGTTAAACAGAAAGGCGAGCTGTGTAGCGTCTGCCTCAGAGAGGCTGGCGATACCGGTAATGTTTACCTCAGTATCGCCAGACAATTCGAGTTGAAACTGACTGGCTATATCACCCAGTTTCACGATGAACGATTACTGCTGGAGGGCGTTCATTTTTTCCGTGATCTTCGCAGTCACATCGTACAGTTCGTGACGATAGTGAACGCTCTGACGCGGAAGGATCAGGTCGTACTTGTCGCTTAGCACCAGCGCTTCTACAGCTTCCTGGTATCGCGGCGTCAATGCCTGAATCAGTCGGTCTGTTGCCTGAAGCTTAACCTGCTGAAGTTCCTGGAGCAGTTGTGCCATTTGATTTCGCTTAACGGAGATCTCCTGGAGCAGGTTCTGGAATTCCTGGTCGCTCATCAGCTCTGTGTCTTTCTTGAGCTTTTCCAACAGAGTTGTGATTTCACCCTGCATTTCCTGAAGCACAGCTTCCTGTTCTTCAAAGTTGGCATTGATTTGATCGATGCCCTGCTTACCAGTTTCTGACTGCAGAATCGCTCGTTGTGGGTCAGATACACCGATCTTTACCTCAGCAAAGGCAGTAGCTGACGTCATGGCCAAAAAACATGTGGCCAAAATAGCCAAGATGCCTTGTTTTACTCGCACAATTTTCTCCTCAGGGGTGTACTTCTTTTTCGTGATTTAGGCGGGTTACGTTGGCTACGCAACGGTTGCGGATGTTTACATATCCCCCACCCTGATTCAACGTCTATTTGTCGCTGAAATACCTCTATTTACAGGTTTTTCAGTACCTTATAGCGCTTCAGGATAAGACAACAAAACGTCTAGAAAGTTTTACCCAGTTCGAACTGAAAACTCTCTGTTTCGTCGCCATCTTTCTCGTTGATGGGCACAGAAAGGGCAAAACTGATCGGAGCGAAACCTGTGATCCAAGTAAACGCGATGCCTGCACTATATCGCAGTTCGCCATCATCCAGATCAAGACAATAGACGCTCACATCCGGGCAATTGGTGTTGAATACGTTTCCTGCGTCGAAGAAGAACACAGATTTCATCTGGCTCTGGTCTTCGATGAATGGCAATGGGAAGAGAATTTCTGCACTCATTTCGACCAACACGTTACCACCAATGGGGTCTGGATCATTGAACTGATCCTGTGGTGATGGCGTTGACCGAGGTCCGAGGGTATTACTCTCGAATCCGCGAACAGAGCCCATACCACCGGCAAAGAAATGCTTGTAGAACGGATAGGTATCCGTATCCCCATAGGTACCGCCGTAACCGAGATTGGTTCGCAACCTGAGCGTAAATGGATCGAACAGCGGGAAGAAAATCTGGCCGCTGTAGTTGAGTCGATAGAACTCGAGCTCACTACCAGGCACCGTCAGCTCCATCGAAAATGACTGGGACCGGCCTCGCGTCGGCAGCAACCCGCGGTTGAGGGCGGACATACTGTAGGCAGCGGTCACCGTAAACAGGTCAAACTCGTTACCTTCTTTTTCCAAAAACTCAGAAATTTCCTGAGCAGGAACGACGCCTTCTGTGATATCCGTGTGCTCGTAGCCTACTGAAAAGTTGATGCGCGATATTTCTGAAATCGGATAACCAAAACTGATATTCGCGCCGTAGCTGTCTGTGGAGAAGCTGGCCACGTTGAATTCTTCGAAGTCACTTTCACGGAAGAAGAACGAGTAACCACGACTTACACCATCAACCGTGTAGTAAGGGTCAAAGAAAGAAATGTTCAGGGACTCCTGAAAGTCACTTCGATTGATACCGACATTGATGCTGTTACCCGTTCCGAAGACGTTCGACTCCTGATAACCCAGTCCAAGAATCAGACCGGTGTTTTCAGCAAAACCAACCGTTGCGGAAATAGATCCTGAGGGCTGTTCTTCCACCGTATAGTTCACATCGATCTGGTCTTCCGTTCCGGGCACCGAAGGCGTCTCGACGTTCACATCTTTAAAGAACCCAAGACGCTGAAGACGAATCTTGGAACCTTCGATCATCGCAGAGGAAGCCCAACCGCCTTCCATCTGACGCATTTCCCGGCGCAGCACGTGATCTTGCGTCACGGTATTGCCCTGGAAGTTCACGCGCCTCACATACGCACGTTTACCGGCATCAACAAAATATTTAACCGTGACGGTTTCACCATTGTCATCGATGACCGGCTCGCCGGTTGCGCTGGCAAAGGTATAGCCAGCATTACCCAGCGCTGCCTCGATTCGCTCCTCACTGGTCGTCATAAACTGACGCGAGAACAATTGGCCTTCGCGAGTGATGATGAGCGCTCGGATGTTGGCTTCTGGAATGTCACGAAGCTCTCCAGCAACCTCAACACCGGACACCTCGAACTGCTGACCTTCCGACACGTTGATCGTGATGTAGACATCTTCCATGTTTGGTGCAATCGACACCTGCGTCGACTCCACTCGGAAGTTCAGGTAACCCTGATCTAGATAGAAAGATTCAAGCGCTTCAAGATCGCTCTGCAGTTTCTCACGGGAGTACTGATCGTCCTTGGTATAAAAAGAAAGCAGGCCCGGCAGACGAAGCTCAAGGAGATCAATCAGCGTTTCGTCGTCATACAAGGTGTTGCCAACGATATTGATGTGGCGGATACCAGAAACATTTCCTTCAAATACATCGACCTTGATCGCCACTCGGTTCCGAGGCAGATCCTCGACATTCGCAACAACCGTGGCGTCGTAGCGGCCTTGGGACACATATTGTCGTTCCAGGTCTCCGGCGATTTGTTCGAGTGTGACCTTCTTGAATATCTGGCCTTCCGCAAGTCCTGAACCCTGCAGGCCTTCCAAAAGGGCTTCGGTTTTGATCGCCTTATTCCCTTCGAACTCAATGGAATCGATGGTCGGTCTTTCTTTGACGATGATCACAAGCACGTTGCCATCACGACCAACCTGGACGTCATCGAAAGATTCAGTCTGGAACAACGAACGAGCGATGGTTCGGATTTCCACCGCACCAATGTTGTCGCCAACGCTATAAGGGACAGCCCCGAAAACGGTGCCCGCTGAAATCCTTTGCAGACCCTCTACACGGATATCAGAGATAACAAAGCCCAACGCTGAGGAGCCATGAAGGAGCGCAAACAAAAAGAATGCTGCTTTTGCGCTTTTCCCGAGGGAACGAACCAGATTTACCACCAATTTTCCTACAGTCTTGTTAGGTCGTTATAAAAAGCCAGGATCATGATACTCACGATCAGGAACATACCCATCTGGAGTCCCCATACTTGAACTCGCTCTGGAACAGGTCTGCCGGCAATCAGCTCGATAAAGTAATAGAGCAGATGCCCGCCATCAAGTACCGGGATCGGTAAAAGATTGATTACGCCAAGGGAAATACTCAATAGCGCGATAAACCCGATGAAACTTTCGAAGCCACTCTCGGCGGTGGCATTAGCAACCTGTGCAATGGTGATCGGGCCGCTGAGATTTTTCGGTGAAATCGCACCGACAATCATTTTCTTGATGGATTCCAGCGTGAAAACCGTCACTTCCCAGGTCTTCTCCGCCGCCGGAATCCAGGCGTAGTAAATGGGATAGCTGGTTTCTCGGAGCATTTCTTCGGGGAAGGCTACCGGTTCAGGTGAGGCACCAATGAAACCAATGTTTTTTCCATCTCGCTCAACCTGAGCAGGTGTCACATCAAGGTTCACTTCCAGACCACTTCTTTCAACCGTCACCAGGAGTGTTGTTTCAGGACTGGATTGAATGATTTCAACAAGCGAATCCCACCCGTCGATGGATCGCCCGTCTACTCGGACAACTTTATCGCCGGGCTCAACGCCACCGGCCTTTGCTCTACCATCATCATTGAGTCCACCAATAACCGCTGGCAGATCAGGCAGGGACATGGAGAGGCCCAAATCCCGCGCCGGGCTAGGTGACTCCTCATCCGACAACCAGTCGGTGATGGGAATCTGGTAGTCGCTGCGAGCGTCGTAACTGTCTTTTTCAACGACGGTGACATTGATTTCACCAGTTTCACCCAGTCGGTCGAACAGCTGCATATTGACGTCCGTCCAGGTCCTGGTCGGTTTGCCATCCACCGCAACAATTTCCTGACCTTCGCGAAGGCCTGCTTTATAAGCTGCTGACTCCTGGTCCAGATCACCAAGAAGTGGCATCACACCGGTAACACCTGTAACAAACAGCAACCAGTAAGCAGCAATCGCCAACAGGAAGTTTGCAATCGGTCCGGCGGCAACAATGGCTATCCTTTGCCAGACAGACTTTCGATTGAACGCCAGATGCAGTTGGTCATCCGGCACATAAGCTTCGCGTTCATCCAACATCTTGACGTAGCCGCCCAACGGAATGGCAGCCACCGCGAACTCAGTGGGTTCAAGTGGTTCATTACTTCGACTACGAACCGGAATAGGATCACCGTTTTCATCGAAGACTGGTTGAGACTTGTATTCGGGTGTTGCGCCTTTTTTGACATAGATGGGCTTGCCAAAACCTACGCTGAATCGGATCACGTGAACATTGCACAATCGCGCTACCCAGTAGTGGCCAAACTCATGGATTGTCACCAGGATTGATATGGTGACGATGAGCGCCAGTACGGTCTGCAGAAATTCAATCATAGCGACGTATTGTAGGTGTCTTAGAGCCAGCTGGCGAACAGAAGATACAGCGCGAATACCGGTGACGCAGACAAGAGACTATCTATGCGATCAAGGAATCCACCGTGGCCTGGGAGCAGGTTGCTGGAGTCTTTTATGTCCCTGTGTCGTTTGAACATACTAATCGTCAAATCTCCGAGTACGGATACCACCGCGATGCCTGCACAGGCTGCTAGATAAGCCAAACCCACGGAAGTCAGAAGTTCCGGTTTGCCCCAGTAAAGCGCCATCAACGTTGCGATAACAACCGATGTTGCAAGACCGCCAAAAAAACCCGCCCATGACTTACCGGGGCTGACTCGCGGGGCCAGCTTTGCTTTACCAAAAGCTTTTCCGCTGAAGTAAGCACCGATATCGGCTCCCCAAATCAGGAAAAACAGCAGACAGATCAAAAAGTTACTTTGTGGAAACTGCTTCAGCGCATAAAGCGCAGCAAAACCAGGCAACAGAACCACAAACCCGATAACTACTATGACTGCCTTGTTGCCCCAGAGTTCATCAAATTTTGGATATCCAACCACAAGGACAAAGGCGATGGCCCACCAGAAAAGACTCATGATGAGAATCGGTAGGGTCGGCAGAACATAGATACCGGCCATACTCGCGGCAATGACCGCCGCATAGACGTATCGCATTGGACTTGAAAGTCCCGCGAGATTACCCCATTCCCAGGCGGCAACCGTCAAAACAGCACCAACGAATAGTGCAAATTCACGAGGTGGTAATAAAAAGACACACGCCAGGGCAATGGGTGCGGCGATGATGCCTGTGATGATCCGCTGGCGCAGCATAGCGGATCAGATTTCCATCAAGTCAGCTTCTTTCGCTTCCAGCGCTGAATCGATTTCTTTGACCTTGGCATCAGTGAGCTGTTGAATCTGATCTTCACCGCGACGCGCTTCATCTTCCGTAATTTCCTTTTCCTTCAGGAAATCTTTGAGATCGTTGTTTGCGTCCCTACGAATGTTTCGAACAGCAACCCTCGCGTTTTCAGCCTCGGCCTTCGCGATCTTGGTCAGGTCGCGACGATTTTCTTCCGTCAACGGAGGCATCGGTAAACGAATGTTGTCAGAAGATGTGCTTGGGTTTAGTCCAAGATCGGACTTCAGAATCGCTTTTTCCACATCAGGAATCAGCGGTTTCTCCCAGGGTGAAATCACCAGGGTCCGACCGTCTTCCACGGTGATGTTTGCCACCTGATTTAGAGGTGTTTCGGAACCGTAGTAGTTAACGCTGATACCATCCAAAAGGCTCGGATGAGCACGTCCGGTTCGGATTTTCGCGAAGGCTGCATCGAGCGAAACCAGCGTTTTGCTCATACGCTCTTCCGCATCTTGCTTAATGTCATCAATCATCTGTATTCCCCAAACGCGAGCAGCCGACTATAGACTATTTACAATAAGAGTGCCTTCGTCGTCGCCAACAATCGCGTTACGTAGCGCACCGGTTTGCTCCATGGCAAACACTCGAAGAGGCATATCGTGATCTCGCGCGAGACAAATCGCCGTCAGGTCCATCACACCAAGTTGTTTATCAAGCACCTCATCGTAGGTGAGTACATCGAATTTTGTTGCCGACTTGTCGATCATCGGATCGGCGGTGTACACACCATCAACTTTAGTCGCCTTGAGGACGATATCCGCATCAATCTCGATACCGCGCAGACATGCAGCAGAGTCGGTCGTGAAGAAAGGATTACCGGTACCGGCAGAAAAAATAACCACGTTACCCGCTTCAAGATGCCTGATGGCTATTCGGCGGTCGTAGTGTTCAACCACACCACTCATAGGGATCGAGGACATGACATCTGTGTGGATGTTTGCGCGCTCTAACGCATCGCGCATTGCCAGCGCGTTCATGACGGTCGCCAGCATACCCATATGGTCACCGGTGACCCGATCGAGGCCGGCAGCATTCAGCTCTGCACCACGGAAAAGATTGCCTCCTCCGATAACCAGCCCAACCTGAACGCCAATGCCAACCAACTGCCCGATTTCGAGCGCGGTTCGATCCAGAACTTTAGGATCAATGCCCACGCCCCCAGCACCCAGGGCCTCCCCTGAAAGTTTCAGCAGAATTCGCTGGTACTTTGGTGTGCCTTGCTTGGACTTGGGCATATCTCAGGTTCCGTTCGTTATGCTTCGCCGCCGAGTTGCTTTTGGACCTCAGCTGCGAAGTCGTCTTCTTCTTTCTCGATACCTTCACCAACTTCGTATCGAACGAAGCGGTTTACAGTAGCGCCTTCTTTTTTGAGCAGTGCACCGACCTTGGTGTCGCCGTCTTTTACAAACGGCTGTTCTACCAGGCTGATTTCAGCGAGGTACTTACGGATGCGACCGTCGATCATCTTCTCAATGATTTCTGGTGGCTTGCCGGATTCCTGTGCTTGAGCCGTGTAGATCTCACGCTCTTTTTCGATCAGATCAGCCGGTGCATCATCAGGGTTTACGACAGACGGGTTTGACGCTGCGATGTGCATCGCGATGTCTTTACCCAGTTCTTCGTTACCACCTTCCAATGCGACAACAACACCGATCTTTCCAGTCGTTGCGTGAATGTAGCTGACGACCTGACCTTCATCCTTGAACACTTCTGCGCGTCGAATGGAAATATTCTCACCGATTTTCTGAACCAGCGCTTCACGATCCGCTTCCAGACCCAAAGCTTCGACGTCTGTTTCACCAGACTCAAACACTTTGTTAGTTACCGCACCTACGAAAGCAACGAAGTCTTCGTTTTTCGCAGCGAAGTCTGTCTCACAGTTAACTTCGACGATAACGCCGGTGGTTCCCTCAACTTTGCAGCCGAGCAGACCGTCCGCAGCAATCCGACCAGCCTTCTTAGCCGCCTTCATACCGCTGGATTTACGCAGGTTCTCAATAGCAAGTTCGGAATCGCCGTTTGCCTCTACCAGCGCTTTTTTACAATCCATCATTCCCAGGCCAGTACGTTCCCTGAGATCCTTAACCATTGCTGCTGTGATATCAGCCATCGTTCATCCTCAAATGGCGGGTGCAAGCACCCGCTAGTAGTTCGTTAAATATGTTGTGCTAAGCGGTGGACGCTTAGTCTTTTGGCTTGTCTTCAGCCGCAGGCGCTTCTTCAGCCTCAGGTGCTGGTTCAGCTTCAGCTGCTGGTTCTTCCGCTACTGGTGCTTCAGCTTCGGCAGATGCTTCCTCTTGAGGAGCTTCTTCAGCCGCTGCTGCCTCGACTTCTACGAAGTCATCTGCACTGACATTACCCTGAGCTTCGGCCTTGCCTTCAAGACAGGCATCCGCAAGAGCAGACACGAATAGACGAATGGAACGAATCGCATCGTCGTTACCGGGGATAACGTAGTCGATACCATCTGGTGAACTGTTTGTATCAACAATCCCGATGACTGGAATGCTCAGCTTCTTCGCCTCAGTGACCGCAATGCTCTCGTGGTCCACATCGACAACAAAGATCACATCAGGCAGACCGCCCATGTCCTTGATTCCGCCGAGTGAAGATTCAAGCTTTTCCAGGTCACGCTGACGAGACAGCGCTTCTTTCTTGGTCAGCTTGTCAAAAGTGCCGTCAGTTGCCTGAGTCTCGAGATCTCGCAGACGACGAATGGACTGACGAATCGTCTTGTAGTTCGTCAGCATGCCGCCGAGCCAGCGCTTGTCGACATAAGGCATGCCGCATCGCTCTGCATGTTCCTTAACGACTTTACCCGCGCTTCGCTTGGTGCCGACAAACAGAATCTTGTTACGACGGGCAGCGGTGCTGCGGACATAGTCCATGGCCTCTTCCAAGGCAGGAACAGTCTTCTCGAGGTTAATAATATGAATGTTGTTTCTGGCTCCGAAGATGAATTGATTCATCTTGGGGTTCCAGTATCTGGTCTGATGACCAAAGTGCACGCCTGCCTCCAGCAGGTCACGCATGGATACGCTAGACATAGTCTCTCCGAATTGTGTTGGGTTACGCCTCCACACACCCCATAATCCAACCAAATCAAGCACTTAGCTCTCTTCAGCACCCGAACTACGTGTCGGTATGTGTGAGTATTTTTAAGTTTCCGCTGCGGGCACATCCCGTAGCGCGGCGCTTTATACCATGCTTGTGGCTTTTTTTCGAGCCTAATCCGACTGAGTTTCCCCGGTCTAGACGCTGGCCACGCGGCTCCGACTCCGATACCCCTGCTCGTCACCGCTCAAGTACGTCCCTGTAGCGCTGACTTTCGGGCTTTCCCTGCCCTCTAGTCTGCCGAGCAGGGCTATCGGAGCGCAGCCCAAGAGAGCCTCGCGAGAATTGGGGATAATGCGGTTGCGAAGCGCGGGCACCGCCTAACTTGGGCAAAATCTGGAACACTGCCCGCGAAAGAGCTAAATCGGGCAAGAACAAAATGTAGAGCACCAAATCTGCTATAGTGCGCTGCTCGCAATATCCAGCAAAAATCGAATGCCCATCGAAATTAAAGACGCGGACGCCATCGAGAAAATGCGCGCTGTGGGGGCGCTTGCCGCCGAACAGCTCGAAATGATCGAGGAATATGTACAGCCCGGAGTCACAACCGGAGAGCTGGATCGAATCTGTCACGACTACACCGTGAACAAGCAGAACGCGATTCCCGCTCCGTTGAACTACAGAGGCTTCCCAAAATCCATCTGTACGTCTGTGAACCATGTCGTGTGCCACGGTATCCCCAGTGACGATAAAGTGCTGAAAAACGGCGACATCGTGAATATTGACGTGACGTTGATTAAAGACGAGTACCACGGCGACACCAGCAAGACCTTCATTGTCGGCGAAGCAAATGTGATGGCCGACAGGCTCACCAAGACCTGTAAAGAAGCCATGTACCTGGGTATTCAGGCCGTGAAACCCGGCGGCCATCTGGGTGACATCGGTCACGTCATCCAACGGTTCGCGGAGAAGCAGCGATTTACCATCGTCAAAGAATATTGTGGACACGGTATCGGTAAGGTCTTCCACGACGAACCACAGGTTTTGCACTATGGCAAAAAAGGTACGGGACCTGAGCTGAAACCTGGCATGACCTTCACCATTGAACCCATGATCAACGCTGGCAAGGCAGCGGTAAAACTTTTGCCCGACCAGTGGACCGTCGTGACCAAGGACCACAAGTTGACAGCGCAATGGGAACACACGGTTCTTGTGACAGATACTGGGTACGAAATCCTCACCTATAGAAAGGACGACACCATCGAGAGGTGTACCTGAGGGACATGCTGGATTCCATTCTCAGCCAGCTCGAATCCGATCTGGAAAACAGCACTCGAATTATTCCTGTATTCAAAACCGCCCTCGCCGATGCCCGGGCATCGATCACCGAACGTTTTAAGTCCGGTGAAGATACGCAGGCTCTGATTAACGAACACACCGCATTCATGGATGGCGTCATGAATCTGGCGTGGAACCGATTCACCTGGGAAGAAAACAGGCGCGCCTGGCGCAAATCAAGAATTTCACTGATCGCGGTTGGTGGCTACGGTCGCATGGAGTTATTGCCAAACTCAGATATCGATCTTCTTATCCTGTTAGAAAGAAACAGTCACGCCGCCCATCGCAACAATATCCAAAGTTTCACTACCCTGCTCTGGGATATCGGCCTTGAAGTTGGTCATAGCGTGAGATCTATCAAGGAATGTCGTGCCCAAGCGGCTTCGGATGTCACCGTGTTAACGGCGATGATGGAATCTCGAACCATCATCGGAGACGACGAGCTACTCGACAAAATGCAGGCTCGAATCGCGCCTGGAAAAGTGTGGGCACCCAAAGCATTTTTTGTCGCAAAACATAACGAGCAGAAAGAACGTCACGAAAGCTCCGATCACACGGAGCTTTCACTTGAGCCAAACATCAAAAGTTCACCTGGCGGTCTTCGTGACATACAGACAATTACCTGGGTCGCAAAGCGTCAGTACGGCACGGAAAAGTTTGCGGACCTGGCTGAACAGGGCATCTTGACCAACACGGAGAGTGCCGCACTGACCCAGTGCCTGCAGGATCTATGGAAGATCCGATTCGCATTACACATTCTCACCGATCGAGACGAAAACCGACTGCTATTCGAACACCAACAACAGCTTGCCAAGCTGTTTGGCTACGAAGACGGTGACCAGCTGGCAGTCGAACAATTCATGCAGCACTACTATCGAACAGCGTTGCGAGTGAACACTATTAACGAAACGATGATGCAGCATTTCGACGAAGTCATTGTACAAGCAGGCTCCAGGCTGCAGGTTAAACCTGTCAATGACCGCTTTCGGCTGGTTAACAACATGCTGGAAGTCACCAGTGAAGACGTTTTCACAAAGTCACCCTCTTCCCTAATCGAAATGTTTGTGATTATTGGGTCCGACGAAACCATTCAAGGCTTTCGCGCCTCAACAATTCGGTTAGCTCAGCGTCATGTTTATCTGATCGATGATGATTTCAGAGCAGATCCCGAGAACACCAAACTGTTTCTCGAACTACTTGGCTGCAACAACCATTTGTTTACTCAGCTTCGAAGAATGGGACGCTGGGGCATACTTGGACGCTACCTGCCAGAGTTCGGCAGAGTCATCGGTCAAATGCAATTTGACCTGTTCCACATATACACCGTGGACGCGCATACGCTTCAGGTGGTGCGTAACATGCGCCGTTTCCGTTACAAGAACAACACACAGCAATTTCCAATTGCGGCCCATATTCACTCCCGATTACCAAAAATAGAATTGCTCTACATTTCAGGGCTGTACCACGACATCGCCAAAGGCATGGGCGGCGACCACTCGGAACTTGGTGTGGATATCGCCCGCGCATTCTGCGAACGACACGGCCTGCCTACGTGGGATACCAACCTCGTTTGCTGGTTGGTGCAAAATCATCTGCTGATGTCAGCAACCGCGCAGCGCAAAGACATTCAGGATCCCGAAGTTGTGCATGAGTTTGCTCGTGTTGTCGGCGAGAAAGTGAGGTTGGACTATCTCTACGCTTTGACGGTCGCAGACATGAACGCAACCAACCCCACTCTATGGAACGGTTGGCGCGCATCACTTCTGAACCAGCTGTATTCGGAGACCAAGAAAGCTCTGAGACATGGCCTTGAATCCCCGGTTGACCGAACGGAATACGTGGAAGACATTCGCCAGCAAGCCATCGAGAAACTGACTGCTCACGAATTTAAAGCGGAAAGAATTGCAGAACTCTGGAACCAGGTAGATGAAGAGTACTTCCTGCTGGAGCGAGTCAGTGACATCGTCTGGCACGCGGAAGCCATTCTTAACAGCAATGGAGAAGGCCCAGTCATTCTTGTGCAAGATGACATGTCGCGTCGCACTGATACTGGATTCACCCAAATCTTTGTTCACACGAGAAATCAGAAAGATCTGTTTGTCGCCATCGTCACAGCGATCGATCAACTAGGCCTTACCATTGTCGACGCACGAATTGCGACTTCTGCGGCGGACCTCACCTTCAATACCTTTACCGTGCTGGAAAGTAATGGCCAACCCGTGGGTGACAAGTCCTCTCGCATTGAAAAGATTATCTCCACCATTACTCGAAACCTAGAGCAGAAAGAAGCCCGCCAGGTACAGGCGAGGCGCATGCCCAGCATGTTGAAACAATTCACACACAAGACCCGGGTCAACGTAACCCAGGATGAAGAGCGTGGCGTCACGGCACTGGAAGTGATTTCAGCCGACCGACCGGGACTGCTTGCGGTTATTGCAGGCGTGTTAGCCGATTTCAATATCAATCTTGTGTCCGCAAAGATCACCACCCTCGGAGACAGAGTTGAAGACACCTTTTACGTGACCGATGAAGCCGGGCACCGCCTGGTAGATCAAGGTCATGTAGAGCGAGTGCAGAACGCCATCTGCATGGAACTGGATGAACATGTCGAGAAGCTCGCGGTTTAGACATGAATAAACAACTCGAGCTACTACATCCCTATCCGTTCCAGCGATTCAATGCGCTGTTGGAATCGGTGGAGACTGGGTCAAACGCACCCTTGATCGCCTGGTCCATGGGTGAGCCGAAACACCCGGCGGCAAGCTTTCTTGTGGAGGCCTTGCAGGACGAAACATTGATTAGGCGGGGTCTCGGTACCTACCCGCCAACCAAAGGTCTTGAGCAACTTAGAGCAGCAATTGCTGACTTCCTGAAACGTCGATACGGATTGCACCAGACACCAAATGCTGAAACTCAGGTTCTACCAGTCACAGGTACCAGAGAAGCGTTGTTTGCTATCGCACAGGCAGTCGTCAGCGCCAACGAGGCTGGTCGCATTGTGATGCCAAATCCCTTCTACCAGATCTACGAAGGTGCTGCGATTCTGGCAGGCGCAGAACCACACTATCTGAACTGCACCGCGGAGAATAACTTCCTGCCTGATTTTGAATCCGTGCCTGCTGAGATCTGGGACCAGTGTGATTTGTTGTACTTATGCACACCCGGGAATCCTACAGGCGCGGTCATGAGCAACGAGAGCCTCCAGACAGTGATCCGACTCGCAGACAAACATGACTTTGTCATCGTGTCAGACGAGTGTTATTCAGAAATCTACTTCGATGAAAATGAACCCCCAGCGGGTCTTTTGGGTGCCGCCGACGCCATGGGTTGGCATGACTACCGAAATTGCATCGCAGTGAACTCTCTATCCAAGCGCTCCAACTTGCCCGGACTCCGGTCTGGTTATGTGGCTGGTGATGCAGCCATTCTTGAAAAGTTTCTGCTTTACCGCACCTACCATGGCTCGGCCATGCCGGTGCACCACCAGCTGGTTTCTGAACTTGCCTGGCAGGATGAGCAGCACGTCATTGAAAATCGATCGCTATACCTGGAAAAGTTCAAAGCCGTCGCCAATATCCTGGAACCCGTCTGGCCGATGCAACAACCAGAGGCAGGTTTCTATTTCTGGGCACAAACCCCTACAACAGATACGGACTTTGCCGTGCGGTTGATCGAACTGGCGAACGTCAAGGTTTTGCCAGGTAGTTTCCTGTCCAGAAACACTGATTCCGGGAACCCCGGAGAAAATCGGGTTCGTATGGCACTGGTTGCCACCCTGGATGAGTGCGTGGAGGCTGCAGAGCGTATCGTTCAGGTCTGGGAACGCCTGTAAAAAACCTCCTATAATGTGCGCCCTCGCACTTTAGTAAATACGGAAAACACATGTACGCGCTGGCATTTGGTATAGGCACCAGGAATCGAAAGGATGAATGGCTGGAGGTTTACTTCCCGCGGCCGGTATTTCATCCCGAACAATCACTGGTCGATGAAATCGCAGAGGTCACCGGCTACGCCGGGGGCAACACCGACATCGACCTGGATCAGGCGACCGTCGCTAAACTCAACGACAAAATCTCCGATGCCAGCCAGAAAAGTCTGCTGGCAATGATCGCCGGTTCAACCAAACCTCTCGTACTGACAATTCTCGAGACAGATTCTGAGCTACAGACGACACCAGAGACATACCTGAAGTTGCACCTGCTGTCCCACCGGTTCGTGGTGCCAAACGAACAGAATCTCGAAGGCATTTATCCACTTCTGCCAAATGTCGCCTGGACGGAACAGGGTGCTGTGGATCTCGATGAACTGGAAGAGCTTCAGATTGCTGCGCGACTCGAAGGTCGAGTACTCGAAGTGCAGGCCGTCGACAAGTTTCCAAAGATGACCAACTATGTGGTGCCCTCAGGCGCACGGATCGCACACTCTGGTCGCGTAAGGCTTGGTGCTTATGTCGGTGAAGGAACAACCGTCATGCATGAAGGCTTCATCAACTTCAACGCCGGGGCGCTTGGACCCAATATGGTTGAAGGGAGAATTTCCCAGGGCGTTACAGTGGGTGGTGGTTCTGATCTGGGCGGTAGCGCTAGCACGGCAGGAACTCTGTCCGGTGGCGGTAACATTGTGATCACCATTGGCCAGGATTGCCTGATCAGTGCCAATGCTGGAACTGGCATCCCGCTCGGAGATCGTTGCACCATCGAGGCAGGCCTATACATCACACCGGGCACGGTTGTGCAGATTCTTGATGAAGAACGCAACGCTCTGCGACTCGTTAAAGCGAGGGAATTGGCAGGCATGTCTGATTTGCTGTTCATCCGAAACTCGCAAAACGGCGTGGTTGAGTGCCGCACAAATCGCAAAGCCATCGAGCTGAACGCGACACTGCACAGCCACAACTAGAGATGTCGAGTCACTCTGTCGACACGATCGACCTGGCACAGGCACTCATTCGTGAGCAGTCTGTATCACCGGAAGACGGTAACTGCCAAACCATCATGGCGGACGTTCTCGAGCGTCTCGGCTTCACGGTGGAGCATATGCCGTTTGGACCAGTGAGCAATCTCTGGGCGATTCGCCAAGGCAGTAGTGAAGGTCCCACACTGTGTTTTGCAGGTCACACCGACGTCGTGCCTACAGGTCCGGAAGGTGCATGGCAGATCCCACCATTTGATGCGGTGGTCGACGGTGACATGCTTCACGGTCGCGGTGCTGCGGATATGAAAGGTTCTCTCGCCGCTATGCTCTCAGCCAGCGAGCGATTTATCAGCGCAAACGAAAACTACAAAGGCAGTCTCGCGTTTCTCATAACCTCCGATGAAGAAGACGTCGCCGCTGATGGCACCGTCAAAGTGATGGACGAACTTGAGCGCAGAGGCACCAAGATCGATTACTGCGTGATCGGTGAACCATCGAGTACCGAGATTGTTGGCGATGTTGTTCGCGTTGGCCGGAGAGGCTCGTTGAACGGTTCACTCAAAGTACGCGGTGTCCAGGGACATGTGGCATACCCGGATGAGGCTAGAAATCCGATCCATGAATGCGGCGAGGTCATCGCCGAATTGACGGAAACACACTGGGATCAGGGTAATGACTTTTTCCCTGCTACCTCTTTCCAGATTTCAAATATCAACGGTGGTACCGGTGCGAATAATGTCATTCCTGGAGAGGTTGTCATCGAATTTAACTTCCGATTCTCAACAGAGTCGTCTGAAGAATCGCTGCGCGCCAGGACCGAGCGGATCGTAGACAAACACTGCCAGGACTACGACATCGCCTGGAAACTATCCGGCCCGCCGTTCCTGACACAAGGCGGCACTTTAATACCTGCCGTACAAGATGTTCTACGCGATACCATGCAAGTCGAAACAGAGTTGTCCACTTCTGGCGGTACCTCGGATGGGCGATTCATAGCCCCGAGAGGTATAGAGGTTGTGGAACTGGGCCCATGCAATGCGACCATTCATAAAGTCGATGAGCAAGTCTCCGTCGAATCGTTGCATCAGCTGTCCGAAGTTTACGAACAGCTCATGATCAAACTGCTCAGCTGATGGAACGCCATCCGGACATAGAGATCTATATCAAGCGGGTTCCTCTGAACGACCTGGTGCAGTGGCTCGAACAGAAATTCGAAGTTGGTGGCAGGCATGAAGTGGGTGAAACGCTCAAGCTGGAACTCACTTTCGAAGGTGCACCGCTCACCTGCACCGTTTTCGAAAATGCCGCCAAAGGTGGCTACACATCCATCAGCTTCGAGCCAAACAATACACCCTGGGATGATGACGAGGCTTGCGCGAATGAAGCCTACGAGATGTTTCAGCTAGAGGTTCGATGTATCACAGGAGGCTGGACCACCAATGCGCCCGCCGAAGGTGGCTGGTATCGTTTTACAAAAGATGGGCGCAGCGTCGTTAACTGGCTGACATGAGCAAGCTCTTCTACGTCATCGCCGGTATCGTTACCTTTCTAGTGTTTCTTCTTGTGATGGCACCGGCTAGCCTGGTCGTCGCCACGGCAGAAGACCAACTCAAACAGGTTCCCGACCTGAAAATCGGTGAAGTTAGCGGACGTATCTGGTCCGGGTCAGCACAGATCCAGTATCAGCAGTTCCCCGCAATGGTGACCTGGAACCTCTCTGCCCTGCCGCTGCTCGTCGGCCGTTTGTCCGCAGATGTCCAACTCCGGGAACAGGGGCTTGATGCCAATTTCCACGTTTCTGCGAGTGGCACCGAAGGCACGGTAAGTGACGCCGAATTGCTCGTGGATGCCAGCTATATCAACCAGATATCAATCAGTTACGGACTGGATCTGTCGGGACAGTTCAGCGTTTCTGAGGCTGACGTGTCATTCAACAATCAGTGGGTCACCTCAGCCGCGGGAATCCTTGAATGGCCTGGGGGGATTGTTCATATCGAGACACCACAACAACTGTACAGTGTCGACCTGCCACCACTTAACGGCGATTTGTCCATGGACGGGGACAACCTGCGACTTGCCATTGATGGAACCGGCGAGAGAATGCTCGATCTGACATTGAAGAGATCAGGTTGGGTGGAAGCTGGTGTCAGCTACGCCTTTATGGAGCTTGCTGGACTACCGCTCACGGGAAATACCACCTCAAGTCGAGAGGAACCAGCTGTATTGCTGGAAGAAAAGATCCTCTGAGGTATTAATCTCCGGTTAATGGTTCTGTGTTTAACCTGTACCATAGACGTAACACACACAGTAACGACACAACCAAGCAATACCAGGTAAACCGTTGAACCAGATCACCGAACTATTTACTGAGCACAATCGCAAGATCGCCACCGGCATCAGCGTGGTGTTGGTGATTATCATGAGCCTTTCAGTGGCAAATACCGTGCTCTTTGTTCTGGAAAACATGAACCCGCCCAGCGTCATTCCCTCCAGCTCACCAACCACTCAAAGTGAGTCCAGCAGTCGGACTTTTAAAGTGTCCAACATGGAACTGTTCGGGAAAGCTGAGGAGCGAAGCACGGTCCAGGAAGTCATTGACGCTCCGGAAACAAAACTCAACCTTGAGCTCCAGGGTGTCTTTATCGCTGAAGACGAAAGCCGCTCTACTGCCATTGTGGGCACCAAACAAAAAGCAGGAGAGCTTTACGAAATCGGTGACAAGTTACCAGGTAACGCAACACTGGCCGCGGTCTTTGAAGACCATGTCCTGCTGCGGCGTGGTGCACGCATGGAAAAACTGCTGTTTTCTGACAGCAAGTTCCGAAGCGTGGTCGCAGACAACGCAAACACGGCGAGCCCCACAACGTCTCAACCCGTCGGTGTGTCAGATGCCAAAAAGGCAGATCTGCAACGTATCCGAGACCGCTTGCGTAATAACCGTTCTAGCGGCGAATCGGGATCTCAATCCGGGCAATCCACAGCGACCAAAACCAAACTGACCGAATACAGAGACAGATTAAGAAACGATCCCCAGGGTGCTTTCAGTGAGCTCGGGATTACACCAGTTTCAGAAGGTGACGCTCAGGGTTATCGCATTGGCAGCGAAGCTCAAGGCGCCATCAAACAGGCCGGGTTGCAGCCAGGCGACGTTGTTCTGTCAGTGAATGGTCGACCGGTGGGTGTCGCCACCAACGACTCGGCCTTGATGGAACAAGTTATGGCTTCGTCACGGGTACGAGTAGAGGTGCAAAGAGGCAGTCGTCGCTTTTTCCTCACCGTGCCAGTACCTAAATAAACTGGGATTGCGAAGGTCAGTCGCATATCATCGACGCATTATGAGATTTCTACCGCATGATTGTTAAATCAAAAGTCCTGGTTATCACAGTAGTTGCGCTGCTCTTTTCCATGTCCGCCCCCGCTGAGGAGGAAACCTGGAAGGTAAACCTTAAAAACGCGGACATTCGTGAATTCGTTACACAGGTATCCTCAATCACCGGCAAAAGCTTTGTCGTTGATCCCCGCGTCAAAGGTAATGTCACCGTCGTCTCAACCGCTTCCATGGATAAAGAGGCGGTTTACGAGTTGTTTCTCTCTGTTCTAAGGGTTCACGGCTACGCTGCCGTACCCGCAGGTAGCGTCACCAAGGTGGTTCAGCAGGTACTTGCCAAACAAAGCAGCAACCCCAAGGACTTTTTGGTCAACCAGCAGTCTGAGGAACTGGTCACTTCCGTGATTCCGGTTCGCAACTCACCCTCTGCCGAACTGGTCAAAATTCTGCGACCCCTAATTCCACAGTACGGGCACGTTGCAGGTATTGAATCTCCCAACGCACTGATCGTGAGTGATCATGCGTCGAATATTGAGCGGCTCACGCAGATCGTTGAGCGGATTGATGTCGCCGACAATCAAACCGTGGAAATCGTTGATCTGCGCGATGCGTGGTTGAAGACATGGTAGGGCTTCTCGAAGAACTCGCCCCTGATCAAATTGGCAAAGGCGCAAAGGGGCCGAATCGTGTCACCATCGTTGCCAGCGAGAGAACCAATTCTCTCGTTATCAAAGGTGAACGAGAAACCGTCAGCCGGGTGAAGCTACTGATTAACCAGTTAGACGTACCTGCCAATCGCTCAGGCTCAACTCAGGTGATCAGGCTGGCCCATTCCGATGCCGTCGAACTGGCAGAGATTCTTAAAAACGTTATTGGCGAAGGTGATCAGGGCGGCGAGAACAGTAACTCAGTGAAAGTCAGTATTCAGGCAGACGAAGCACTTAATGCACTGGTGGTACGCGCCGACCCTTCGACGATGCTAGAGATCAAAGACATCATTGCGAGCCTGGACGTTCGACGGCTACAGGTTTTGATCGAGGCAGCTATTGTTGAAGTCACCGCTGATTTCACTCGTGAACTTGGATCTGAGCTGTTCATCGCGGACGCAGATAGTGGCAACGTTCCCCTGGGACTGACCGCACCAACGGGAACCCTGGCACAGATTCTCTCCGCGATTGCGCTGGACAATGAAACAGTGCCAAATCTTGGCTCCAATCCACTGCTGGTTGGCGGCAGAATCAATGAAACAGGGACCAGTTTTGGTGTTCTGGTCAGAGCCCTTGCCACCAATGGCGACGTTAACCTGCTTTCAACGCCAAGCATTACTACCATGGACAACGAAGAAGCAAAAATCGTTGTCGGACAGAACGTACCGTTTAGGACAGGTTCTACTGCCACCGGCAGCGACGGTACAACCAACCCATTTACAACCATCCAACGTGAAGACGTTGGTTTAACCCTGGAAGTGACCCCACATATTCATGACGGCAAGCTGGTTCGTTTGAAGGTGCATCAGGAGACTTCTGAGGTCGACCCTACTTCTTTGAATGCTATTGGCACCGACGGCACTTCCGACCTCATTACCAACAAGCGAACTATTGATACCACCGTCCTGGTTGACGACCAGGAAGTCATCATCCTTGGCGGTCTCATCAGAGACAAAGAAACCGAGGGTGAATCCAAAGTACCAGTCCTGGGCAGCATTCCCGGTGTCGGCTTCTTCTTTCGTAATAGCAGTACCACGGTCGAGAAACAAAACCTCCTCGTTTTCCTGAAACCAACGGTTCTGGATGATCGTCAGGCGATAAGTGAGGTAACAACCCGAAAATTTGATAGTGTGTACGAAGTAGAAATCGAGGGAAGAGATTCGGCTGAAGCCATCTCAGATCTATTTAATGGAAACTCGCCCTAGGCTGTATCAA
This sequence comes from Pseudomonadales bacterium, assembly GCA_965267195.1. GTDB lineage: Bacteria > Pseudomonadota > Gammaproteobacteria > Pseudomonadales > Azotimanducaceae > UBA9659. The sequence goes on along the minus strand of OZ253942.1, from coordinate 3,729,279 downwards.
CTTCGTCGCCGTCTGAAGAACGTCCAGTTTTCCTTTTCGCGAAAAGTCCTCTTTTCCTGGATTCGTCCTACGTTTCTGAGCGGTAATCCTGACGATCTGGGTATCGAAGATAACGACATCCTCTGTTACGTCCTGCCATTCCGTTCAAGCGCAGACCTCCTGGTTGCCGACATGGCGTGTGAGTATGGCGGCCTGCCCTCACCTACAGACGCTGTTGAAGACATCGATGAAGATAGAGCCGTCTTCTTTCTCGGCAGACCAGAAGGGACACTAGGTCGTCGTTCCCAGCGACAACAATCGACGAGAATGACCCGCTTGTTCGATCACCAGGTCTCTCTCAACGAAGATTCAGGCAAACGCATCAAAGTAGTGCCCATCTCCATCTTCTGGGGACATCAACCGGATCGAGAAAAGTCACTGTTCAAAATACTGTTGTCTGAGCATTGGAGCGCCACCAGTGGCATGAAGAAGTTTCTTGCCGGATTGTTTCATCCAAGTCACATATTGGTGCAATTTGGGACGCCTATTCATCTCGATGAGCTCATGGCATCTGAAGAGGAACGCCCACGGCAAATCCGCAAGCTGATGCGCTTGCTGAGAGTTCATTTCAACAATCAGCGCCAGGCGATCATTGGTCCGGATCTGTCTCACCGCAGAACCCTCATCAACACAATTCTGGAAAGTCGCGGTGTTCAGGATGCCATAGAAAGAGAAGCTCGAAGCAGCAGCAACAGTTATCCAGCGATCGAGAAGAAAGCGACAAACTATGCCAAAGAGATTGCGTCTGATCAGTCGTATCGGGTTATTCGCTTTTTCGATGTACTGCTGACCTGGCTATGGAACAATCTCTACGGCGGTATCCAGGTCCACAATGTCGAAGTCGTAAAAGAACACGCGCAGTCGCACGAGATCGTCTATATCCCGTGTCACCGCAGCCATATCGATTATCTCCTGCTGTCGTACGTTTTGTATCACAACGGTTTAACGCCGCCGCACATAGCCGCAGGACGCAACCTGAATCTACCGCTCATTGGTCCTTTACTGCGTCGGGCCGGAGCTTTTTTCATGCGCCGCAGCTTCCAGGGAGATGCCCTTTACAAAGAAATCTTTGATGAATACCTGCACCAGATGTTTACCAAAGGCTACTCTGTTGAGTACTTCATTGAAGGTGGGCGCAGCAGAACCGGTAGAACCTTGCCTCCAAGGACAGGGATGCTGCGGATGACCGTTCGAAGTTTCCAGAAAGATGCCACAAAACCGATAGCGTTTATGCCGGTGTACTTCGGATATGAACGCGTTCTTGAGTCTTCCACCTACATGGCCGAACTTGGTGGCAAAGACAAAAAGTCAGAATCAATCTTCGATGTCTTCGGCATTTTTTCTTCGTTCAAGCGAGAGTTCGGTCAGGTCACCGTGAACTTTGGCGAACCCGTTCTGCTTCGTGAGTTTCTGGATGGCAATCTGGAAAACTGGTCGGAACCACTGCGAGTCACATCCGCCGCATTTTCAGACAGTTGCCAGGATCTGGCCGAGCTTCTGGCGATGAGAATTAATTCCGCGGTTGCGGTTAAACCAACCAATCTCGTCGCCGTAGCTTTGCTCTCAACCATGCGTCAAAACATTGAAGAGCAATACCTGCTAAATCAGATTGCACGACTGCAGCAACTGGCACGTCGTTGCGGCCCAGAAGGTTCCACGGTCTCGGAAGACACACCTGAGGAGATCCTCGATGAGGTGGTGGAAATTATCGGTCTGGATCGGCGGAACCACCGATTCGGCACTATCGTGTCAGCTTCGCCTGTGCAAGCCATCGGTCTGACCTACAACGCAAACAACGTCACCCATGTGTTCGCCATACCCTCACTCATCGCGAGGTTTGTGAAATCAGAGAACGACACGACTCGCGCGGATGTTAAAGCCTTCATCGCTGGGCTTTATCCTTTTATCAGCAGCGAGATGTTCCTACCCTGGTCACCTCAAATGTTAGATGAGGTTCTCGACGAAGCCATCCAAGCTTTAACAGACTGCAACATCCTTCATCAGTATGGGCCAAGCCTCACCGCACCAAGACCTGATTCGACAGAATACAGTGCACTCTCAGATATCTCACGAATTACTGATGCCACTTTGGAACGCTTTTTTATCGTGCTGGCTTTGCTCCGCTCTTCAAACACAACGTCTACCAAAGAATTGGAAACCGTCTCAGCGGGGATCGCGGAACAACTATCTGTGCTCTACGGCATCAATTCTCCCGACTTTTTTGATAAGTCGCTGTTCTCCAGTTTCCTTGCCACCCTGAAACGACAAAAGGTCATCAGTGCAGATCTGGCGGTTGCCGAAGGTTTCGAAGCGGTGGAATCGCTTATTGCTCGCTCCCTTGACGCTGACGTTCGATACAACGTTCTACAGGCTGCCGGACACTATGTTGAAGCAGCCGATGCTGAGGAAGCAGTCGAATAAACCTCGTAACGACTGTTACGGTTCTTGAACACATGCTGCGGCTCTACATTGAGCTCGATCAACCCGCCATGAGCAGGACGCTTCAAGACAACACGAGTAGGAGATGTTGATAAAGCAGCTCGCAACAAATCTTCACTGTCTCGATCTACACCAATAAAACGTTGCAGGTATTGCATACCACCCTTTACCGCAGCGCTGCCGGTTTTTTCAGGAAACATCGGATCCAGATAGATCACATCAAAGTCTCCCACGGACTGTTCAAGAAGAGATAGCGCGTCTTCTTTGATCAGGGACATGCGAGCTGCTGTTTCAGCTAATCGTTCATCGTGTTTCGCGCGGGTCAGGGCATCCTGGAGCAAACAATGAAGTACGGAAGATCGCTCGCACATCGTCACATCACATCCAAGATGCGCAAGGATAAAACTATCGCGACCGAGACCCGCTGTGCAATCCAGTACTCTAAGTCCAGATCTGACCTTAACGGCCTTCGCAACCAGTTCGTTCTTTTTGCCGGCTCGAGCAACACGCGTCATAAATGATGGCTCATCAAAATCGGCTCGAAGAGGCTTTTGACGACTGAAGGTGTCCGACAGAAAGTAGCCGTGTTCGTCTTTCTTCAGTTGATAACGAGACACTAGTTGTTGCCGGAACGTTGCCCAGGCTTGTCTGCAACTTCTTCTCTGAGGTACACGGGTGATGCTTGTCTCGCATCCTGGCCGCCTTCCTGTTCAAAAATCTGGCGACCTAGCTCAAGCAGAGAAGTGAACGGCGGTACGGTGTTTTCTGTCACCGATTCAAAGTGAACGCCAGTCGCAGACTCAATTTTTTGCCATAGTTCAGTCGCGTTACCTACCGCACGCCAGTTCTCCGATTCCAGCTTTGGCAACTTACTGACATCTACAACACCTTCCGGCGTAATCTCTTTCGGCAGATCACCAGCCGTCACGTCATAAGTGCCAAAATAAACCTCTTCGAGACGAGCAAACAAACCAACAAACACCCGGGATTCAGGGAGGTCATTCATCTGAACGACCCCATGAGCCATCGCAGCCATCGAAGAAACAGGCACTGTTGGTATGTTTAGCCCATAAGCCAGACCCTGAACCACACCCACAGCAATTCGTAGTCCCGTAAAAGACCCAGGTCCGCGCCCATAGATAATGGCATCCAGTTCAGAAGGACGAATTTTCGCTTCCTGCAGCAGCAATTCTATGGAGGGAAGAATCTCACGACTATGAGTTTTAACCGGGCCAGAAGTGCGGTCGATCAACTGATCGCCTATGGCTAAGCCAAGCACCGTCGCGCTGCTGGATGTATCAAGAACTAAAAAATTCACCGGATCATTATAACTCGCTGAGCCACAGCCGGGCTTCGTCCGCACTCTCGCACCAATGAACGACAGGCAGGTTAGAGCGAATGTACCCGCCGTAGGACCGTCTTCTGACGCGAGGGTCACCGAGGACAAACAATCCTGAGTCCGATGATTCGCGAATCAATCGGCCAAACCCCTGTTTCAGGCTCATGACCGTACGGGGCAGCGCCAGTTCTTTAAACGGGTTCCCGCCCTCGTTTCGCAGCCTTCGTGATTGTCCTTCGAATAATGGATCACCCGGACTTGGGAACGGAAGCTTGTCGATGATCAGCAGCTTCATGTCAGAACCCCTGACATCGACGCCTTCCCAAAAACTCTGGGTCCCCAACAAGATGCATTGAGGTAGCCGGTGAAAGTCAGCGATCAGCGCCTGCTTGGATTGATGACCCTGAACCAATACAGGTCGATCGAATCCTGAGAGCAATTTGGCGGCTTCCTGCAAAGCCCGGTGGCTGGTGAAAAGGAAAAAGGTGCGGCCAGTGTTGCCACGTATCAGCGGTAAACATTGCTCTACGAGCTGCTCTGTGAACTTCTCATCACCAGGATCGGGAAGATCAACAGGGACATACCCACGAACGCTGCGCTCGTAATCAAAGGGGCTGGGAAAGACGGCGGAGATTTCATCGCTGATACCCGATTCTTTGCTGAAATGCGCAAAGGATTCGTCCACGGAAAGTGTCGCCGAGGTAAATACCCAGCTTGCGGCGGATTCTGCCAAGAGCGGCGATAGCTCATCTGCGACTCGAACGGGAGAAAGATGTACGACGTAACCGGAGTCTCTCTGGTCCAGCCAATGAATGAACTCGTCTTCACCTGAAGTAGACTCGGTAATTAGCGCAAACTGATCCTGCAATCGCTGCGCACGCTCGGCGCACTGTCTAAGACCTTCACTCCTATCTGCAACCGACCTTAACTGTGTGGCAAGTTCTGCGAGCACATCATCTACCTCATGCAGTTGATCTTTACCTTCACTGTCTAACCAAACATCGAATCGGCTAGCATCCAAACCCAGAAGCGCGGACCGCAATTTGTTGGTGGCTCTTTCGTACTGACTAATCAGGTTAATCGTTACTGGATCGTCATTGCCGAGCAATGCCATCTCAGAGCGAGCGTCACGAAGCAAATCTAAAAACTGTCCACTCGACAATCGCTGCCCAAAAAATTGACGCGCTGTCTCGGTAATCTGATGGGCTTCGTCGACGATGACCGCTGAAGCATGGGGTAGAAGCTTACGCACGTGATCATCGGTCTGAGAAAGATCCGCAAACAGGAGGTGATGGTTAACGACAATGAGATCTGCGTCCAATGCCTTTTGTCGCGCACGATAGAGTGGACACTGATCAAAATCCGGACAACGAGAACTAAGGCAATTGTCCCGGGTGCTCGTGATCAGCGGAATAATGGCTCCTGACTCCTCCAGATCAAGGAACTCATTCAAATCGCCATTGCGCGTCGAAGACGACCACTGTCTAACTTCGATCAACCTGGACTCGATCTGGCTCGATGCTTGACTTGTCTTGAGATGGCGACGAAGTCTGTAGGGACACAGGTAATTAGATCTCCCCTTGAGGAGAGCAACTCTTCGCTCAGGAAACAGGGAAGCAAGCAGCGGGATGTCTTTCAGAAACAGCTGATCCTGGAGGTGACGCGTCCCCGTTGAAACAATCACCTGGCCTTCAGCAAGAAGTGCGGGTACCAGGTAGCTCAGCGTCTTACCAGTTCCCGTGCCCGCTTCAAACAAACCAATCGTTCCCTGATCAATGACTGATGCAATATTTTCAGCGAGTTCGAGCTGGCCTGGTCTTATTTCGTAATCCCGCCAAAGTTCAGGCAGTCGTTCGAAGACTTCAGTTACGGGCCGCATGGCGTTAGCCTTCATCTATGGACGCGATTAACAATACAACCGCCATCGTACTTGCCGGTGGAAAGGGATCAAGAATGAATTATCAGGAGAAAGCCTGGCTAATTCACAGAGACAAGCCACTGATCATGCATGTATTGGATTGCATCACGTCTCAGGTCTCCGATGTCTTGATTTCAAGAAACCAAATCGATGAGAGATATGAGTCATTAGCCTATGCCTGTTTCAAAGACAGCAACGATCAGTTCGAGGGACCATTGTCAGGCGTTGTCGCCTGCTTACCGGGTGTAAAAACAGAGTACACGTTGGTGGTTCCCTGTGATGCCCCTAATCTGCCAGGCGATTTGGTGACAAGTCTCATGGGAGGTATGGAAGCATCAGACGTCTGCATCGCACAAGACTCTGAACGAGATCAGCCGCTCATCATGCTTGCGAGAACAGCAGTTCTGGAAAGCATAAATCGCTATCTATCGGAGGGTCGAAGATCTGTGCACGGATGGCTAAAGGGCCAGCGCGTCGCTAGAGTTCAGTTTCCAGAACACCAGCTACACAACATCAACGAAGTCGATCAGCTAGAGTAGCCCACAACGGGCTCCTCAGTGAAAGAAGCAAGAAGAACGCAGAGATGACGAATCACCTCCCGCCTTCGAAAAAGATCAAGCAACAAAAAGCCCTCCACAAGGGAGGGCTTTTCAATCAGGTTACTTGCGCTTCCTGGCGGGCTTTTTCTTAGCAGCCTTTTTCTTGGCTGGCTTTTTCTTAGCCGCAGGCTTTTTCTTAGCTGGCTTTTTCTTAGCAGGCTTCTTCTTAGCAGCCTTCTTCTTAGCCGGCTTCTTCTTAGCAGCCTTCTTCTTAGCAGGCTTCTTCTTAGCAGCCTTCTTCTTAGCTGGCTTCTTCTTAGCTACCTTCTTCTTAGCTGGCTTTTTCTTAGCTGCCTTTTTCTTGGCAGGCTTTTTCTTAGCCGCTTTTCTCTTAGCAGGTGCTTTCTTCTTCTTAGCTGCAGGTTTCTTCTTAGCCGCTACTTTACGCTTAGCAGGCTTTTTCTTTGCAGCTTTCTTCTTTGCAGGCTTTCTTTTGGCAACCACTTTCATCGCTCCTGTTGTACGTTGAAAAGTATCTAGTACCGCATAAGTTTTTGCTGTGAAGACTTACTAAAAATACAGAAATAGTAAACGCAACAAAGACTTTGCAAATACGAAGCAAAGTTTAGAAAAAAAAATTTCAATTTGCACACTTTTTTTAAAGTAATTTCCAAACTTAATTCGTTAAGTTTGGACTACTTTTTGTGCACGAAAGAGTTAACTAAGTTTTAGGTAAGTGGACTTAGTATGTCGAAGATCACTGTCTTAATGTCATCAGTGTCACCAAGCCCATCAATTGAGTGATAACTAAGTTGACTACCTTGTTTCTTGGACAGGTCTTTATAGAACGCAACAAGCGGTTCTGTTTGTTCGCGATAAACACTTAAACGTTCGGCGATCGTTTCTTCTTTGTCGTCGTCTCTTTGAATCAGGTCTTCACCGGTAACGTCATCTTTACCCTCAACCTTAGGTGGGTTGTTAGTAACGTGATAAACCCTGCCAGAGCCTGGATGCATTCTTCTTCCTGACAGTCTGCTCACAATTTCTGCATCCGGCACCGCGATTTCAATAACGCAGTCGATATCAATGCCTTGATCAAGCAATGCCTGTGCCTGTGGAATCGTACGTGGGAAACCATCAAACAAGAATCCGTTGCTGCAGTCGTCTTTCTGAATGCGCTCTTTGACAAGGTCGAGAATGATTTCATCGGTTACCAATGCACCGCTGTCCATTACTTCCTTAACACGTTTACCTAGCTCACTGCCTTCCCGCACAGCCTCACGCAGCATGTCTCCAGTCGATATCTGGGGAATTCCGTATTTCTCCATGATGTACTGTGCCTGCGTTCCTTTCCCGACGCCTGGCGCACCCAGTAAGATAAGTTTCACATTCAACTCCTGCTATATCTTCAATTAATCAGGTCTGCGAAATCGTTCGTTTCGCACTCATCACGTTTGGCAGCTGCTCAAATCGCTCCAGAGTCTGAAGCAATTTGTTCAACTGTGACACCTCAATCACCATTTTCAGGCTGACCCGGTTGTTCTGTTTGTCTGTCTTCGTGTCTACAGATAGCACATTGGTCTGTTCGCGCATCAGTATTCCGGTGATGTCATGCAACAATCCAAATCGGTCATAAGCCACAACTTCAATATTCACTGGGAAGGTTGCTTCCATCGCCTCCGTCCACTCGAGGCGCATTAAACGGCCATAGACGTCAGCGCGAAGCGCCTGCAAACAATCTTGGCGATGCACATGGACCAAATCATCATCATCGGCAACGCCCACAATAAGATCACCGGGTACTGGCTGGCAACATTCAGCTATCGTGCAGCTAAGATCTCCCTGGCCTTTGATGAGCGATGCTTCACCAGCGCCTTCTTCAATGCCCAGATTTAGCTGGTGTTCTGCCATATCCAGGTGAACCAGATCAGCAGCTTCTTCAACAACTTCATAAGGAGAGAGATTACCTACGGCGATGGCATAGAAGAGGTCGTTGGCTGATTCGTAACCTACTCGATCCACTAGCGCTGAAAAGTCGAGATTCTCAACGCCCAGGTGACTGAGCTCTTCCACGAGCACTTTCTTGCCTTCGTCTACGTTCTTTTCACGTTCTCGTCTGGCAAACCAACCCTGGATTTTTGCCCTGGCTCTTGATGTCGCCACGTAGCCCAGGTGTTCATGCAACCATTCACGGCGAGGCTCAGCCTCCTCACCCACGATGATCTCGATTCGATCCCCGGAGTTCAGTTCCGTGTTCAGGGGTACCACTCGGCCATTCAGTTTTGCTCCACGACACTTGTGACCGATTTCCGTGTGAACTCGATAGGCAAAATCGACAGGCGTTGCACCAGGCGTCATGTCGATCACATCACCCTCGGGCGTAAACACATAGATGCGATCAATGGACATCTCGGCAGCAATATCGAGTTCTGCTTCTTCCTCTTCCTGACCATCGATGATCGTTCGAAGCCAGGCAAGTCTCTGTTCGTAAGATTCAGAGCCTTTCTTGTGATCGCCATCCTTGTATTGCCAATGAGAACAAACACCAAACTCAGCTTCTTCGTGCATGTCTTCAGTGCGTATCTGGATCTCAAGCACTTTACCTTCGGGACCAATCACCGCGGTGTGCAAAGACTGGTAGCCGTTCTCTTTTGGGTTTGCGATGTAATCATCAAATTCGTGCGGGATATTTCGCCACAGATTGTGAACTACGCCGAGAACCCGGTAACAATCATCAGCATGGTTGACCAGAATCCGCACCGCGCGCACGTCATACACTTCAGAAAACGGAATACCCTTACGACGCATCTTTCGCCAGATGCTATAGATGTGTTTTGGTCTTCCGGAGACATTGGCCTCCATACCAAATTGTCTTAACCGACGATTAATCTCGTTGACGACGTCGGCGATGTAATCCTGGCGCGCCGTTCTCTTTTCATCCAGTAAGTTAGCAATCCGCTTATATGGCAGCGGCTCTCGAATGCGGAACGCCAGGTCTTCCAGTTCCCACTTCAAGTGACCGATACCCAGGCGATGCGCCAGGGGGGCGTAAATCTCAACCACTTCACGAGCCAGCTTTAAGCCCTTGGGACTGCCATTTTTGGCAGCGTTTCGAATGGCGCAGGTGCGTTCCGCCAGCTTGAGCAGGGCAACGCGGACGTCGTCCACCAGCGAAACCAGCATTCTACGGGCCTGCTCCATCTGGTCTGAACGTTCGCCCAGCACCTTCTTGCGTGCCCCAAACTGTATATCACTGATGGCCGCCATCTTGAGCGCGCCTTCAATGAGCTTGGCGACTTCCTCACCGTACTGTTTTCGTACGTGATTAATGGTCAGCTGATTTTCTCGGACGGCGCGATAGATGATGGCGGCGACGAGTGCATCTTCGTCAACGCGCAGCTCATTAAGGATTTCCGCCATCTCGAGGCCGGTACGGAAGCTACTGTGACCCTCAGCCCAGATTGTGCTGGAGTCGATCGCTTTTTCTTCCGCCTGTTCAGAGAGTTCACAGACTTCGCGAAGTCGAGCGAGGTTAATCTCAGGTCGAGCATCACCGATCTTGCACAGCCACATCTCTATGTTGACTGAACCATCAACCAATAATGGTTGTTCTTGTCTGACCTTAACCATGAAATTCTAGAATGTAACCTGTACCACCAGTAGAGGGGATCTATTAGAGCTTGTCTTCTCGGACGAGGAGCGCGACGGATTCTACATGGGTTGTGTGGGGGAACATATTTATTACTCCTGCAGAGCGGAGCGAAAATCCGTTTTCAACCAGCAATTTCGCGTCCCGCGCCAGCGTCTCTGGGTTGCAGGACACGTACACTACCCTCTCGATATCGCTACTGGCAAGTTTTTTGACGAGGCTTTCTGCACCACTTCTGGGCGGGTCAAGCAGCACTTTATTTACACCTTCTAAACCCTTGATTTCAGGGCTTTCTGTATGCAAATCAACGACCTGAAAGTCCGTATTACTAATGTGGTTATCCACCGCATTCTGCCGTGCCCGGGCAATACTTGATTCAGATTGCTCCGCTCCGACAACACGGCCTGCGTATCGCGCCACCGCCAGGGAGAAATTACCAATCCCACAGAAGGCGTCGAAGACACAATCCCCTGAAGCCAGGTCCAGCAACTGAAGTGCACGATTGACCATTTGACGGTTAACTTCCAGGTTAACCTGGGTGAAATCCTGCGGTGAAAAACCAAAGCGCAGATCATGATCCGGCAACGTGTAATGCAGCGTGAGATCACCCGGCTCCGGGAAAATTCTGTGGGTTGAATCCAGACCTCCTGGCTGCAGGAGGATCTGCAAACCGTGCTCGGACCCGAAGGCACACAAGCTCTTCATGTCCTCGTCGCTCAAATCTTCGAGGTGACGAAAAATGAGCGCAATGTCTTCATCGCCCGCTGCCAGCTCAATCTGCGGGATTTTTCCGGAAACAGATAGCTGCTCCACCAGTTCACCAATGGCCGGCAGTAAATGCCCAATGGGATCGATGAGGATCGGACAGCCCTCATTCTCTGCGATGTACGGTTTTAGTTTCTCGCGAAACCCAACGAGGACTTTCCCCTTTTTCTCGACGAACTTTACGCCGAGCCTCGCCTTGGTTCTGTAATGATGATCCTCCCCAGTGATTGGCGGCAACCATTCTTCCGGCGACAATGGTGCGAGGCAGGTACGAAGGAACGATTCCTTAAGTCCCAGCTGATAGTCATGGCTGACATGCTGAAAACTGCAGCCACCACAAAATGATGCAGCACCACACGCGGGGTCTACCCTGTCAGGAGAGGGCTGGCGTATCTCTTGCGGACGCAGGAACAGCTTCTTTCTTTGTCTCGAAAACGGTAATCCAACGACCTCTTCACCTGGGAGTGCGCCCGTAATCGCATATCGACCATCAGCAGTGTACCCATAGCCGTCGACTCTGACGTCTTCGACCTGAACAACAATAGGTTCGTTTCTTTTCATGATGTACCGGCGGGATGTCAGCCGTTGCTGAACACTCCGGTCGACAGATAGCGATCACCTCTGTCACAAACGATGGCGACGATAGTCGCGTTTTCAACCTGCTCACTCAGCATCATCGCACCGGCAACGGCGCCGCCTGAAGACACGCCACAGAAGATCCCTTCTTCAGTAGCGAGTCGACGCATCATAACTTCCGCGATTGACTGTTCGACATCTATGACACGGTCAACGTCGTCTGACTTATAGATTTTCGGCAAGTAAGCTTCGGGCCATCTCCGAATGCCAGGGATCTGCGAGCCTTCAACCGGCTGCAATCCAACAATCTCAATCTGTGGGTTTACTTCTTTGAAGTATCTCGAACAACCCATGATGGTTCCCGTCGTGCCCATTGAACTGACAAAGTGCGTTATCTCCCCGTTTGTCTGACGGTAAATTTCAGGCGCAGTTCCTTCGTAGTGCGCAAGCGGATTATCGGGGTTTGCAAATTGATCAAGCACCAGCCCTTTGCCTTGAGCCTGCATCTGTTCAGCCAGGTCCCTCGCGCCTTCCATACCTTCTTGCTGAGTCACCATCACAAGCTCCGCACCGTAAGCTGCCATCGCTGCTTTGCGCTCCTCACTCATATGGGCCGGCATGATCAACACCATGCGGTAGCCTTTGATGGCGGCAGCCATGGCAAGGGCAATACCCGTATTACCACTGGTCGCCTCGATCAGCGTGTCGCCAGGTTTGATGTCACCTCGCTGTTCTGCCCGCTGAATCATGCTCATTGCTGGTCGATCTTTTACAGAACCGGCAGGGTTGTTTCCCTCCAGCTTCACCAGAATCGTATTGCTGGTGTCACCCGGGATGCGTTGAAGCCTGACGAGAGGCGTCTCGCCGATGCAATCTTCAATAGTTGGATAGTCAGCCATTTCGTGTGAAAACCTGGTGATGTATTCCTGGAAAAGACGCCATGATAGGAGAAGTCAGGCGATTCCTATAATATCAGGAATGACTATCCAAATTCATTCATGTCATAAGTTCCCGCGATGCCAGCACTAGATTGGCCAGCATTTGTTCTACTCCTGGTGGTGGCTGTGCCACTGGTCATCTACGGGTTTCGTTTCGTATCCCGAAGAACTCTCGAAAAAGCGATCAATCGACTCATTTCAGGGGAACAACTCTCGCCTGATGACCCCCTGCTCCGTGCAATTGAGTTTCAGGCCCGCAGAAACGAGTTAGGTGCAGCGACGGAGCTGGCGGAATTACGGGAACAGATGTCGCACCGCGACCAGCAGGTTACAGATCAATACTCTGAACTGCAGGACGAGGCGCTACGCCTGCAGACTCTTCAGACCCAGCTTGAGGACGAAGATAGATATCAGAGCGTCCTCAGAATATGCACACAGTCCCTTGCCAGGGATTATGTTGCCTCGATCAACGAGGGAGACCACGAGGATGCGACGCAACTCGCGACTCATCTGACCGCGCTGCTTCGCGCGCCCTATTCCGCCAGTGAGATCGGCAGTTTCGCACTGCTCGAACTGATCGATGAAGTGCTGATCAGACTCGCGCCTATCGCTCGACAACAACACTGTGAGTTTCTGGTCATACCCATGGAGGCCGGTTTATCGAATGTCGAAATCAACGCACCCAGGTTCCAGGACATTCTTTTTCATCTGCTTGTCCAACATTTAGCCAACTCATCCCCGGGCAAAGTAGGTCTGGAATTTTCAATCTCAGAAAACCACGCAGACCTAAGGTTTACCTCCGATTCAGACTCCAACATTGAGTTCGACCCGGTAATCACCATCGAACTGGACGAAGCACTCAGCAACAATGACGCTTCGTACCAGAACAATCATCTTAAGTTTCCTGTTCGACCTCACCCCGGAGCCTTCGCTAACGATAGTGGACTACGTGCACTGGTCGTTGCCGATTCAGAGCTGGAACGAAGAAGTATCACCGGAAGACTGTCACAACTCGGACTGGAAACCACAACAGACTTTAACTCCGGGATCGTTGATGTTTGTGTGGTTGCAGACGAGACCAGTGAGTCATTTCGAGCACTCAACCCGTACTTATCAGAAAGCACCTATGTACTTCTGCTGGGTAATCGAACGATCCATCAGAATCCACTTTGGATTCAGGTGGAGGACCCGGTTACCCAATCCAGGCTAAAGGTTCTCATCCAGGATATCGCTGATGTACGTGATGAAACTGCACATAAACAGATACTCGCCGTAGACGATAGTCAGGCGAACATTCAGTTGCTGGAGATGCAACTGACAGAACTGGGACACAGCGTCACCGTCGCAAGATCAGGTACTGAAGCGCTGGCACAGGTGGAGAAGAATGAGTTTGATCTGGTGTTTATGGATATCCAGATGCCGGACATGAACGGCGCCGATGCGACTCGCCAGATCCGGACCTTCAACCAGAAGCTACCGATCATAGGACTTACTGCTCACGCTACGGCTCAAGAAAGGGACGAATACAACAACGCCGGCATTGATGACGTGTTGATCAAACCCGTTCGAATGGAGAATCTGAAGTCGGTCATTCACCGAACCGGAAAAGCCAGTCCCAGGCCGCCTTTACCCGCTGCAGCGACCGGCCGCTTACCAATCTTCGATCTGGACCTTTCACTGGCCAACGCTAACCAGAGAATTGAACTGGCGACAGAACTATTGGACCTGCTGATCGCAGGTCTACCAGAGGACCAGAAGGGAATTAACGACGTTGCCAGTGATTACACTGCGCTTCGCAAAGCCGTGCACAAACTACACGGCGCAGTTCGCTATTGCGGTGTCCCAAGGCTGAATCGTGCTATAGAAAAGTTGGAGACCGCTCTAAAACAAGACGACGCTCATCAGATTCCGTTGTTGTTGAATCTGCTCAACGGAGAAATAGCAGCGCTCATCGCCTGGCGACGAGAGAATCCAGACGTGTTGGAGTCACCTTAGGCAATCTCTATTCCGCTATCGCAAAGGCCAGCGCGTAATGTCGTTCATCCGACAGGCTGACATGAATTTCAGAGACACCCAACTCCGCCGCGACCTGTTCTGCCCCACCGTCCAGTTCCACATAAGGTGCACCGAGTTTGTTACGCAGGATCCGGATGGACTTAAAACTGACGCCTTGCCGCATCCCTGTGCCTAGTGCTTTCGCGACGGCTTCTTTCGCTGCAAACTGCCGCGCGACATAGGCAGCAAGTTCCCGATCATCCAGCGCACGATACTCGTCTTCGCCTAGGATCTTATTCTGGAAACGCACACCAAAACGGCGGAGCGATCTTTCTATCCGGCGAGTATCAACAATATCTGTACCAATACCTTTGATCACCGCCCAGCGCCCTTAAACAATGCTCGTGACTTCAAAGGTTTATCCCCGAGCAAAATTGCCAGGGAACTTCGAGTCACCTGCTTCAACTTCGCATCACTGACCTGATCAAAACATCCTGATGCTGCCAACAACAATTCACGCCCGCTAAAGGTTTCACTATCATCCGAAGCTGTCACACGAAAACCTTCTTGAACAATAAAGCGATAACGACGTTCCTCAGACACCGGCTCACCATTGCTGGCGTCATATTCAAAGCTGATTCCATAACCGAGCGCACCGAGTAACTCAAGTTCGAAGGCCCGGATCGCAGCCACACCGTCATCCAGGCTCTGTAGATCCGATAACAAAGACTCATAGGCCTCATAGACTTCGGGAACCGGATCAAATTTGCCGAGTAATCGGTACAGCAACTCGTTAACGTAAAGACCCAACATCAAATTCTGACCTTGAATTCGGAATGCGACTGCAGGGAAATCAATGGTCGTTGCTGTCTTCAGCTCACCTCGCCCGGCTGAACCGATTAGAAGTGGGGTAAAAGGCTGTAACCGCCCTCTTGTCTTTGACTTGGATGAGCGTCCACCGCGGACCACCAGTGAGTAGCGACCTGCATCCCTTGAAAGAACATCAATGATCAGACTGGTATCCCGGTAATCTCGACTGTGCAGAATGTAAGCAGCTTCGAGCTTACCTCGCTCATACATCGTCATAACCCAGGCTCTTGATGGCTCTATCATCGTCGGACCAACCGCTCTTCACCTTCACCCAGGTGTTGAGCATCACCTTCTTCTGAATCAATTCTTCGATATCTGTTCGAGCATCAATACCCACTCGTTTTAGCTTGTCTCCCGACTTTCCGATCAGGATTCGTTTCTGACCATCTTTTTCCACAAAAATCGTCGCGTCGATATGCGCAATTTTTTCATCCTCTTCAAACCGATCCACCTGAATCGTCAGCGAATAGGGTAGTTCATCACCGAGCTGTCGCATCAGCTTTTCCCTGATCACTTCAGCTACAAGAAACCGTTCTGATCTGTCTGTGATCTGATCTTCATCGTAGAAAAATGGTGACTCAGGCAACGCTTTAACGATGACTTTTTCCAACTCATCCACGTTGCTGCCTTTTTCAGCAGACACTGGCACCAGCGCAGCATCGGGGAACGACTCCTGCAACTTCTGCAACATTGGCAGAAGTGTGGATTTGTTCGTCAACAAATCAATTTTGTTAATCACCAGGATCTTTTCGCCTGGTGCATTTCGAAACAGCTCTGCAACTTTCTCGTCATCATCCGAAAATTTCTCGCGATCAATCAAGAACAATACGACGTCCACATCACGGAGCGCAGACAATGCGGCACGGTTCATATAACGATTAATGGCACGCGGCTCGATCGAGTGAATTCCAGGCGTATCTAC
The DNA here is from genome assembly GCA_965267195.1 of Pseudomonadales bacterium. GTDB lineage: Bacteria > Pseudomonadota > Gammaproteobacteria > Pseudomonadales > Azotimanducaceae > UBA9659. Next base: position 3,713,290 of record OZ253942.1, on the reverse strand, counting down.
AAACAGGATCTGAGCATCATCGATGGTTTTAATACCAAGCAGGTTGTGTCGCGTTGTCTGTGGTTTCTTTGATGTGATGCTAATCTTCTGACCGATCAAACGATTGAGCAATGTAGATTTACCTACATTGGGGCGACCAATGATCGCGACATAACCACAACGAGTGTTCAACTTCCTGAACCTTTAGAGGATTCGCCAACCAGTTCCTTTAGCGCAAGTTCCGCCGCGCTTTGCTCTGCCCGGCGCCTCGAGGTTCCTGAAGCACGAACCGCAGCCTTAAGGGGATTAGCGCGGCACTCAACCTCAAACACCTGGTTAGGCGAATTACCCGTCATTTGAATCAGCTCATACTCGGGTACTGGCTCACCCATACCCTGAAGATGTTCCTGAAGCTTGGACTTGGCATCTTTTTCGAGATCCGTTTCTGAGAGGTTCTCAAGACGTGATTCAAAAAGCGCGTAAACACAGGTTGACGCTGCTTCAACGCCGCCATCGAGATAGATCGCACCGATAATCGCTTCCAGTGCATCCGAAAGAATAGAGTCTCGCTCAAAGCCACCGCTTTTTAACTCACCGCTACCCATGGTCAGGTGATTGCCAAGGTCAATGTCACGGGCGACGTCCGCGAGCGTACTCTGTTTCACCAGACGTGCTCTAAGTCGCGATAGCTCTCCTTCTGCCGCTTTCTCGAAACGGTCGTAAAGCGCAGATGCGATCAGGTAGTTAAGAATTGAATCACCGAGAAATTCAAGGCGTTCGTTATTGGATTCACTAAAGCTGCGGTGGGTAACCGCTTGGGTCAGCAGCTGACTCTGCTGGAAATGATAACCGAGTCTGTTTTCGAGCCGGTCTAACTTTGTCACTGGTTTACTCTCGCAACTCTATTCTCGCAACTCCACCTTCTTGTTGAAGTGAGCGATTAGATCCAGGTTGCTGACCATGGGCATTCTTACCTCATAGTCGAGCAGGACGTCTGTGCCACGCCCGTGTCGTTCAATCGATATGTGCTGACCAACATCAAACTCTCTGATGTTGTTCAACTTGAAGCGCTTCCGCAGCTCCTCACGGATGCCACCATCGGATCGAGAACCCATACCTGGCTCCTCAGCCATTTTGTCGAGAATGTTCGACATTGTGTTGTGATCCATATAAACGGGAACCACTTTGGCGCCAATACTCATGATGCCGCCAAAAATGAGAATCGCGAAAATCAGGCTGCCCAGCGCACCGTTCTGTCGATATCTGCTCGTATTCATCACAATCAATCGCCTTTCTTTTTGTTTTATTGGATCCAACCATTTCGGGAGAACTCGGGAAGTCTCAGTCCTGGCTTCTTGTGCAACCAGATTGCCACTGCCCTCCCTACTATATTCTCCTCAGATACCAGTCCCCAATACCGACTGTCGCTGCTCTGGTCCCTGTTATCACCCATCATGAAATAGTGGCCTTCAGGAATAACCCATTCTTCAACACGCGTTTCCCTATAGGGATTTCGCTGAATCAGATGCTCAGTTTCGCCGAGCTTTTCACGATAGACCAAATGTCTCGGATTTACCGGCGGAATCTGGGCGACAAAAGTCTGGTTCTGCTTTTCGCCATTAATATACAGCGTCTTATCCTGATAACGAACCCTGTCACCGGGGATACCAACGATGCGCTTGATGAAGTACTCGTCCTGGTGCGGCGGGATAAACACCATGATCTCGCCGTTTTTCGGATCGTTAATGTCCGCTACTTTCGTACCAATTACGGGCAGTCTGAGTCCGTAGGTGTACTTGTTAACTAAAATGAAGTCGCCAACTTGAAGGGTCGGAATCATGGAGCCTGTCGGAATCTGAAACGGTTCGAACAGAAAGGATCGAATAACGAGGACAATCGCCAGGACGGGGAAAAAGGAGATGGAGTATTCCACCACGGTTGGCTCAGCAAGGAGCGCTTCTTTTGTCTGTTCGTCAACGTCACCGGCAGCTTCCACCTTCTCCTGGCGCTTGGGTTTCAGCAGCAGAATGTCCAGCAGCCAAATCAAACCGGTAATCGCGGTCGCCAAAACGAGGATCAGGGGAAAGTTAATACTCATTTCTCTACCTTCAGTACTGCAAGAAACGCTTCCTGAGGTATTTCAACACTACCCAGCTGTTTCATTCTTTTCTTGCCTGCTTTCTGCTTTTCCAGCAGCTTCTTCTTTCGAGTGATATCACCACCATAACATTTGGCGGTTACGTTCTTACGCAGTGCTTTAACGGTTTGTCGGGCGATAATCTGCCCACCGATGGCGGCCTGAATAGCTACATCAAACATCTGCCGGGGAATCAGTTCTTTCATCTTCTTGGTGAGCGCAAAGCCCTTGGTTCTCGAATCGTCCTTGTGAACGATCACCGCGAGCGCATCAACCTTATCGCCGTTAATCAGTACGTCTAGTTTGACCAGGTTTGACTCTTCGAAACGATCGAAAGAGTAATCCAGAGAGGCATATCCCCTTGAAACCGACTTGAGCTTGTCAAAGAAGTCCAGGACCACCTCGCTCATCGGCAGATCATAGGTCAAAGACACCTGCTGCCCGATAAACTGCATGTCTTTCTGAACACCTCGACGGTCAACACAAAGTGTAATCACGTTACCCACGTGTTCAGAAGGCACGAGGATGTTCGCCCGAACGATCGGTTCACGCATCTCGTCAATAATAGAAGTGTCTGGCAGTTGCGAGGGGTTATCGACTTTAAGAGTCTCACCTGACTTGGTGAGCACCTCATAGATGACCGTTGGCGCAGATGTGATCAGGTCAAGGTCGTATTCCCGCTCCAGGCGTTCCTGAATGATTTCCATGTGAAGCATGCCAAGGAAACCACATCGAAACCCGCTGCCCAAAGCATCAGAACTCTCTGGCTCGTAAACCAGCGAAGCGTCATTAAGAGTCAGTTTTTCCAGAGCGTCGCGAAAATTATCGAAGTCATCGGAGCTGACGGTAAACATACCCGCATAAACCTGCGGTTTAACTTGCTCAAAACCAGGAAGGGCTTCCACTTCATCCATCTGGTTGCTGAGCACGATGGTGTCTCCTACCGGCGCGCCTCGCACATCTTTGATGCCTGCAACGACAAAACCCACTTCTCCGGTATTCAACACGCCAGTTTCCTTTCGATGGGGCGTGAACACGCCAACCGAATCTACCTGATGTGCCTTACCGATGGACTTCGCTACGATTTTGTCCTTCTTGGAAATCGATCCCTGAACCACTCGAACGAGAGACACAACTCCAAGGTAATTATCGAACCAGGAATCAATGATGAGCGCCTGCAGCGGCTCTTCTCTTCGATCTTCTGGCGGCGGAATAACATCAACGATCTGCTGCAGCAGCTCCCCAACACCGAGACCACTTTTCGCGCTGACCTGCATAGCGCCGGTGGCGTCAATACCAATGATTTCTTCAATTTCCTGACAGACTCGATCCGGCTCCGCCTGGGGAAGATCGATCTTGTTGAGGACCGGCAAAACTTCCAGATCCTGTTCGATGGCTGTGTAACAGTTCGCCACTGATTGTGCTTCTACGCCCTGAGCAGCGTCCACAACGAGCAGCGCGCCCTCGCAGGCAGCCATAGACCGCGAAACCTCGTAGGTGAAGTCAACGTGCCCGGGTGTATCAATGATATTGAGCTGATACGTCTGACCGTCTTCAGCATCAAAATACAGGGTCACACTCTGAGCCTTAATCGTGATGCCACGTTCACGCTCGATATCCATTGAGTCGAGCACCTGGGCTTCCATCTCCCGCTCGGTCAGACCACCGCATAGCTGGATAAATCGATCCGCCAGGGTCGATTTGCCATGGTCAATATGAGCAATGATGGAAAAGTTTCTGATGTGTGCAGGATCTGTCACGGAGTTACCGTCTGGGTGACCGCGATGGGCCTCGAAAAAAACCGGTGAAGTCTATAGGAAAGCGTGTTCAGGCGCCATTCGATGCACCTGAACACACCCCTAAATCAGGACCCTATTTTCAGTGCGAGGTATTGTGGTCGCTTGTTTCGGACGATTCGCACATGCACTGTGATGTCCGCTGGCAGCGCGTCTGCCAGGCGATTCAACTGTTCTACGCTGGTCACCGCCTCGCCATCGAAATCCGTGATGACATCACCTCGCTCGATCCCTGCATCTCGCGCGGCGCCAGAAAATGTTTGTGAGACAACAACGCCACGCTCAACACCCAATTGGCGTTTCTCAGCATCTTCGAGATCTTCGATGTTAATGCCGATTCGGTTGCCATTCGCAGCTGCCGGAGACGGCGTTCTCGGGCCTGCCAAGTCATTATCATCGAGCTTTCCGATCACCACTTTCAGGGTTTGGCGCTCACCGTTCCTGACGATTTCGACCTTGGCTTCGCTCTCCGCCTGAGTTCGACCCACCATATGAGGCAGGTCTGAAGACAAATCGATCATTTTCCCGTTAAAGGAAATGATGATGTCTCCCTCGCGCAAGCCAGCGGCTTCCGCCGGGCTATCTGCGAACACCTGAGTCACAAGCGCGCCAGAGGGTCTATCTAATCCAAAGGATTCCGCAAGATCACGGTCCACCCTCTGAATCAGAACGCCAAGCCAGCCACGGGAAACCGAACCTTTTTCTTTGAGTTGTGCAGTCACTTCCATGGCGACATCGACAGGGATGGCAAACGACAGCCCCATGAACCCACCAGATCGAGTAAATATCTGCGAGTTGATGCCGACTACTTTTCCATCAAGATCCAGTAGTGGACCACCAGAGTTACCTGGATTAATCGCCACATCTGTCTGAATGAATGGCACGTAATTGCCATTGTTTTCCGGAAGGCTTCTGCCTGTAGCGCTGACAATACCTGCGGTAACACTGTGTTCGAAGCCAAATGGTGAACCGATGGCGACAACCCATTGACCAGGTTTGAGCGTCTCTGATTGACCAATTTCTACGGTTGGTAATCCTTTCTCTTCGATCTTCAGGAGCGCGAGATCGGAAAGTGCATCCTGGCCAATGATTTTTGCTTCACGCTCGCGGCGATCACTCAGGGCAACGATAATTTCTTCGGCACCGTCGACCACATGATTATTGGTGAGGATGTAACCATCAGAATCGATGATAAACCCAGAACCTGCACCAGGACGCGGCTGCCTTCTATCAGGCATTTCTCTGAAGAATCGACGAAAAATCTCGGGCACGTCCTGTTCATCAAGACTGTCAACGCTGGAGCCTGACACCCTGGTTGTTCGAATGTTGACGACAGCTGGCGATGTCTTTTCAACCAGTTCCGTGAACTCAGGGTATTTGGCTTGAGCAGAACTACTCAGGACAAGAGAAAAAAGCGGTAGAAGTAGTGTCGCGAAAACTTTATTCATCAGAACCTTCCAATAAAACCTCTTCGCTGCGAAGCGCTGATGCACTCAGCGGCCTGCAGAGAAAAAAACCAATGACAAACGCAGCGACCAGCACCATAGACTCATAGACCGGCGATAGTGACAGGTAGCTGCAAATCACGCTGGCCATAACCAGCATCAACAAGGGTTTGATCCAACTGTTAACCAGCATACGCCACTGATCATCAGCGGACATCTCGATAGTCGCTGACTCGCCTTTCACATGCGGCAGCACGATGGATCTGGGTTGTACGCCGCATCCGGCACAGCCTTTACAGGACTTGTCGCGAGCACGAAAAATCGATGAATCTGAACTGACCCGTTCGAGTTTGATAACGCTCATGGTCTTTTTTACGTGGGTTAGTAGATGACCGGTTCAACCGAATCAGCAACTTTTCGAGCGGTCTGGATAGGCACTTCACCAACCACGGTGATTTGAGGACCGGACTGCTTAATGCGACGGGTAATCACCACGGTACCGCCGACAGTCGTCGTCATCTCAGGAAGGGCTGACGCACCAGGTTTTTCAACGAACACTGAAAAATTAGCCAGGCCGTCTGAGAAATGTAGGCGATTACCTTGCGCTCGAACTGCCCGGAACCCGTCAGGCAGCCATTTGACCTTGAACACTGGCTGTTCAGCGGAATCGTTACCTTCGAGAGTTAATTGATAGGCACGAGTGGCACCCGCAATACGGGTTTCGAGATCGCTTGGAGACACCTCATCACCCAGTTTCAGGCTCGTGAACTGGAAGACTTCTCGAACCGTGCCTCGATCAATCAAATGAGATTGCAGTAATAATCCTGTCTGTTCGTCGAGCCAGAGCCGATATCCGTAGCGGTCGTTGTGACGTGGAGAGATCGCCAGTTTAACCGCAGATCGACCAGCGATACGGTCTTCGCCGTGCATGCTGACGTTGTAAAAACCTTTGGCTGCCAAGACACGCTCTGCAAAGACTGGTGAAAACGGACCGATATGAACGCTGTGATCTGCGTCCTCCACCTCTGCCTGTGTCTCAGGACGAAACAAATAAATTTCGTCATCTTCACGATAGAGTTCCCGAACGGCACCATTCAGGTAAAAAAGACGCTCACTCTCTTTCCCTTCTTCTGCGACATGGACGATTCTCACCGTGTCGAAGGTGCTGCCGCGCATATAGGTAAAAATGCCATCGTAGTTTTGAGTTTGCAGAGCATCCTGCATCCTGGTTAACCAGTTAATGGCATCTGACGCGAGTAGCGTCGCAGGAAAAGCCAGTCCGCAGGCCAGTATGCCCGGGATAGCCATCCACTTTCGTAATCTTGGTCTCACTGGTTCTGAGTTGCTCGCTCGACGTTAACTGGACCTACTGGGTAGTTCACAAATTGCGTGTCTGGGTTCATTCGAGACATGCGATCGTGTTGTTTAAGGTAAGCACGTAATCGTTTCTGCTTCTCTTCGTCCAACTCAACCAGCTCAGGCGCGCCCTGCTCGACGAATCCCGCCGTCGCTATGTTGTTTACAGGTGCTGAATTGACTGATACAGGTGTGACGTTCACCGGTGTCGGTGTCACATCTGCGATCGGTGTGTTCTGTTCTGGTTGCTGTACGCCAACAAACACGGCAACAACCAGGGACGCGGCAATAGCCAGACTGCCAAACACCACCTTATTAGAGGATGCAGGCTGAGCCGCGGGTTTCTCATCGTGGGTATCTTCAGCTTCAATCGCTGAAGAAATCCGGGCAAAGAGTTGATGGTGATGTTCAATCGACAGAGGATCGGCATCACGCCGGGCTGTCGTCCGGATCTTTTGGTAGACCCCCCAACTGGCGCTCAGCGAGTCATCGCTTCGAAACTCCCGAACTAATCGGTGAACCTCAATTTCGCTTGCCTCTCCATCAATCAGGGCGGATAAAGACTCTTTTCTTACTTCTGTCACTCTTCTCCCTCAGGCCAGGAAAAATATATGGCCATCATCCTATTGCTGCAATGCTTTTCTCAATCGCTTCACGGGCCCTGAAAATGCGGCTTCTCACCGTACCAACGGGACATTCCATAACCTCTGCGATTTCTTCGTAACTCATACCCTCGAACTCCCGGAGGGTAACCGCAACCTTCAGCTCTTCAGGCAAATTATCGATCGCACCGAAGATTACCTGCTCTAACTGATCCGTCGCCATACTGGCTTCCGGCCCGGCAACATCCTTTAAGACAGCAGAATCCGCCTGAAATTCCCCATCAATATCAATATCTGTGTCCGGGGGGCGTCTGGAGCGCGAAACCAGGTGATTTTTGGCGGTATTAATAGCAATTCTGTATAGCCAGGTATAAAAGGCGCTGTCTCCGCGGAACCTGGGCAGCGCACGATAGGCGCGGATAAAAGCTTCCTGAGTGACGTCCAGCACCTCATCAGAATCACGCACATAGCGCCCGACCAGAGAGACGATCTTGTGCTGATACTTGAGCACCAGCAGATCGAAAGCACGTTTATCACCGCGCTGCACTCGCTCTACCAGCTGCTTGTCGTTCTCTTCAGCGCCGCTCAAGTTTCACTCACGTCCAATAAATGCGCATCATACCAAATAGACCCCATATCGCAGACGGTGTACTCTGCTGACCTTCATTTTGGGTTCACCCGACAGTTTTCAGCCCGAGTAGGTAAACCATTGTCAGAGATCAGACACGAATTCGATGTCTTGGTCATCGGTAGCGGCGCTGCTGGGATGACCCTCGCCCTGAAACTCGGGCGTCATCATCGCATCGCGATGTTATGCAAAGACGATCCCACGGAAGGCTCAACTTATTACGCGCAAGGGGGCGTCGCTGCCGTCCTTGATGAATACGACTCCGTGTCATCGCACATCGAAGACACTTTGAACGCCGGTGTCGGGTTATGTCACGAGGACGTGGTTGAGTTCACCGTTAAGCGCAGTGCTGAGACGATCAACTGGCTGGTGGAACTGGGCGTCAACTTCGATACGCGGACCGCGGGAGATGGAAGTACAGAATTTCATCTGACCATGGAAGGTGGTCACAGTCATCGCCGTGTCATTCACGCGGCCGACGCCACCGGCAAAGAGATCGCTGAAACTCTGAGTGATCACCTGAAAGAACTGGACAACGTCACAGTATTCCCAAAATACGTCGCGGTAGATCTCATAACCCGGGACAAAATTGGGCTGAAAGGCAAAGACTGCATCGGCGCTTACGCCCTGAATCTCGAAACTGGCGAAGTGGAGCTGTTTCGAGCCAGCAATGTTGTTCTAGCAACGGGCGGCGCATCCAAAGTCTATCTTTACACCAGCAATCCGGACACCGCTTCCGGAGATGGCATTGCCATGGCATGGCGAGCTGGATGTCGGGTCGCGAACCTTGAGTTCAATCAGTTTCACCCAACCTGTTTGTATCATCCCGAGGCTAAATCGTTTTTGATTTCAGAAGCGCTCCGGGGCGAAGGCGCGCAACTGGTGTTGCCGAACGGTCGACGATTTATGCCGGACTTCGATGAACGGGCGGAACTGGCACCAAGGGATATTGTTGCAAGAGCCATCGACCATGAGATGAAACGTTTGGGTTGCGACTTTGTTTACCTGGACATCAGCCACAAAGACGAATCTTTCATCACTTCGCACTTTCCCAACATCCACTCCAAGTGCCTGGAACTGGGTATAGACATCACAAAGGAACCTATTCCGATCGTACCGGCGGCGCACTACACCTGTGGCGGTATCGTGACCGGCAAAAACGGCACGACAGATCTGCCCCATCTTTATGCGATCGGTGAATCGAGTTTTACCGGACTACATGGTGCCAATCGAATGGCCAGCAACTCATTGCTGGAATGCATGGTCTTCGCCCAGGCGGCTGCTGAGCATATTGATGCCCATCCAAACGAACCAAGAGAGCAGCTTTCCATACCCAGTTGGGATGACACCCAGGTCACCAATTCAGATGAAGATGTCATCATTTCCCACAACTGGGATGAGCTGAGACGTTTCATGTGGGATTACGTGGGCATTGTGAGAACCGACAAGCGCCTGCAACGTGCACGTCGCCGAGTACAACTGCTGAATCAGGAAGTCACCGAGTACTACAGTAACTACCGAATCAGTAGCGATCTGCTCGAGTTGAGAAACCTGATTGTTGTTGCCGACCTTATGATTCAGTGTGCGTTACGCCGAAAAGAAAGCCGCGGACTTCACTACACGCTGGACTATCCCGATCTCGTTGAGCAGCCAGAAGATACCATTCTCACACCGCCATCATTCGGCTAGCCCTGCTACGCAGCAACACGCTTAAACGCCGGAAGTCGGCAGCCGAAACACTATCTCTAGCGATCAGAACAAAACCGCTGGTAGAGAGCCTGAGCACGAGAAACCACTTTCCCGAAAAGAGCGGAGAGATCAACTGCTCTGCGGTACCGTTATCGACAAACCAATGATCTCCGGATACCCGGAGCATTAGAGAATCAAGACAACGCCACTGTTGGAACCCTGACGTCACAATCAGAACAATCAGGATGGCCACAATCTCAGATGAGTAGAGACTGTTGATAAGCACCGACAATAGAGCCGCCGCATGGGCGACGAGATTGAGCGCGATAAAAATCCTGGAAGGTTTGATTACCAGGCTCAAGGCTGTTTACCAAAGCTCAAGGCTGTACCCGATCCAGGATGCGTTCGACCAGAGCAGCTAGTTCCGGATCATCGGGTACACCCTTCCGCGAGAACCACTGCAACAGATCAGGGTCATCCTGCTCCAACAGACGAACAAAGATGTCCTGCTCGTCCTCGGGCAGGCTGTCAAAGACCTCATCGAAATAAGGGAGCAGCAACAGATCCAGCTCCAGCATGCCGCGTCGTGAACGCCAGCGGAGACGATTTCGTTGCATTTCATCGAGAGGCATAAAACCTATTCCTGTCCTGTTTGTTGAACGTCCAGGTTGTTCCAGTGACACCTGAGGTAGAATAGCGTCCATGAATTCTCCAGTGTATCGACTCGATCATTTCGGCTTCCTGAAAATCACCGGGAAAGACGCCATCAGCTTCATGCAAGGTTACACCACCTGTGACCTGGATGCGCTGACCGAGTCATCTGTTCAATTAGGTGCCATCTGCAATCTACAGGGTCGAATGCTGACGAGCTTCCTTGTGATCAAACAGGAAACCGATCTCATCATGCGGATGGATCGCGCACTTGTGTCACCTACTATCGATTTCCTCAGTAAATATATCGTGTTCTCAAAAGCGGAATTGCACGACATCTCTGATTCTTACCACTGCTTTGGCTCTGCCGATGTCAGCCCTGTCGAGCAGGAGGTCACGCGGGAAGAAAACGCATTCAAGATCCATCTCGGGAACCGGGAAGAACTCTGGCAACCCGGAGACATTGAAGACGCGGAAGAGCCGGGGAACCGTTGGCTTGATCTGGAAATTGAAAAAGGCGTGGTCTGGGTCACTGAAGGCAATACAGAAAAGTTTCTACCACAGATGTTTGCCTATCATCTGTTGGGCGGAATCGACTTCAGCAAAGGCTGTTACCTGGGCCAGGAAATCGTCGCACGCATGCAGTACCGCGGGGAACTGAAGCGTCGCCTACACAAAATCAACCTTCACGTGGAAGAGATTGAAGGTGGTGATGTGATCGCTGCAGGTACAAGCGAAAGTCTCGCAATTCTCGGGAATACAACCGATGAGACTGTTGAGATCAGCCATCATGGCGCGACCGTTGCGGCCACGCCCCTGAAAGAGAACTAACGACCCAGATCTTCAAGTGGGTGAGCCCCTTCCCAGGTCGGCTCAAAATGTTGTTCAACGATCGCTCTTGGAACATCACTATGACCTGGGAACTGCCACTGCGGATTCTTGTCTTTGTCCACCATCAATGCGCGAACCCCCTCGGGAAATTCGCCGCCCCGGGCACACCGATAAGCAATTGCCAGTTCCATCTGAAACATTTCCGCCAGGGACATATCTTTTGCCCGTCGCATCTGCTCAACAAAAATGTGAGCCGTGAGGGGTGACCCATTACGATAGGTTTGCATCGCTCCCTGCAGCCACTCATCTTCCGGCAAGCTGCTAAGCGCCTCCTCAAAGGTACCCAGGTAGTCATTACTGGCCCGGCACTTTTCTACTAGCTCCGAGATCACCGCTCGATGTGCCAATAGCTGTTCTGGCGGCAATTCGCTCAACGCAAAACCGGATAGCGTAGTTGTAATCAGTTCTTTGTCTGAAGGTAGCGATCCAGAGAATTCAATCTGCTCAATCCGTTCGAAGATGGCTTCCTTGTTCTCCGCATCAACCACAACATCGAGCAATCCCAGAGCAAGGCCATCAGCCGCTGAGATCTGACAACCCGTTAGACCGGCAAAGTCCCCTAAGCCGTCCGGCAGCTGAGACAGAAACCATGTACCACCAGCATCCGGAAACAGACCGATCGTGATTTCCGGCATCGCGATTCGAGTCGTTGGGGTTCCGATTCGATGTGAGCAACCACCAAGAAGCCCAAGTCCACCGCCCATGACAATACCGTTACCCCACGCGACGATAGGTTTGTTCGCGGTATGCAATGAGTAATCAAGACGGTACTCATGAAGGAAAAAGTTGTCAGCGTACGTGCTTGGCTCATCCGATGCCTTGATCTTATGGTAAAGATTGGTGATGTCCGCACCCGCACAGAAGGCTCGTTCACTGGAAGAATCAAGAACGATGCATCGAATCTTGTCATCCGCCAGCCACGCATAGATCTGTTCAGATAACAGCTCAATGGTTTCCAACAAGAGGCTGTTTAATGGCCGTTCACGCACCAGTGTGGCCACACCAATTTCGTCGTTGCGACCACGGGTTTCAAAAAGAACCAGATCTTCCATTTCTTATCTCTTAATTATGGGAAACAACACGCCAATCAATGGGCGAGTCACCGAGACTTTCCAGCGCCTGGTTACACGCTGAAAAGTGTTTGCAGCCAAAGAAACCACGATGCGCCGAAAGTGGTGATGGATGTGGCGCCTTAAACACCTTGTGCCTATTGGTATCAATCACCGCACCTTTCTTCTGTGCGTAACTACCCCAGAGAAGAAAGACACAAGGTTTTTCACGGGCGGATAACTTCTCAACGATTTTGTCAGTAAAAGTTTCCCAACCTTTACCCTGATGCGACGCCGCTTTGTGCCGTTCTACAGTCAATACACTGTTAAGCAACAGCACACCTTGGGCAGCCCAACTTTCCAGACAGCCGTGCTGGAAATCTGATGGCGGATATCCGAGATCCGATTGAATCTCTTTGTAAATGTTAACCAGTGAAGGTGGCGGTGCGACACCCACTCGAACGGAGAAACACAAACCATGGGCCTGATTGGGACCGTGGTAGGGATCCTGTCCAAGAATAACGACCTTTACGGCATCGAACGGTGTTGAATTGAGCGCATTGAAGTACTCACCGCCCGCTGGATAAATCACTTTTCCTTTCGAATTTTCTTCCACCAGGAAGCGTCGAAGGTCTTGCATATAGACTTCGGAGAACTCTGCCTCCAACTGACTGAGCCAACCCGGCTCAAGCTGCACCTTCTGAGTCATAGAGTGATTCAATCAGCTCCGTGGGCGCATGTGCGGGAACAGCAGTACGTCACGAATAGAAGGCGAGTCGGTAAACAACATCACCAGACGATCGATACCGAGGCCCTGCCCTGCTGTGGGTGGCAAGCCGTACTCCAGTGCAGTGATGTAATCATCATCAAAATGCATCGCTTCATTGTCACCGGCTTCTTTTGCAGCTACCTGATCGTGGAAGCGGGACGCCTGATCTTCAGCGTCGTTCAGCTCAGAAAACCCATTCGCGATTTCTTTACCCATAATGAAGAGTTCAAACCGATCGGTAACCTCAGAATCTTCATCGTTTCGTCTCGCCAGGGGTGATACCTCTGTTGGATGTTGCGTGATGAACATCGGCATCTGAATCTTGTCTTCTACCAATGCTTCAAACAACTCCATCACCAGCTTGCCCAGACCCCACGAATCGGAAACGTCGATACCAGATTTATTAGCCAGTGCTTTTGCACGGGTGATATCCGTCAGGTCTTCGGGACTGACGTGATCATTAAACTCGCAGATTGCCTGCTGCATGGTTTTGCGGGCAAAAGGTTTTGCCAGATCGATCGTGACATTCTCGAAGGTGATTTCTGTGGTACCAAGCACACTGGTTGCCAGGTCACGGAACATCACTTCAGTCAGATCCATCAGGTCGTTGTAGTCAGCATAAGCCCAATAGAACTCAAGCATGGTGAATTCAGGACTGTGCTTGGTCGACATACCTTCATTTCGAAAGTTGCGATTAATTTCAAACACTTTCTCGAAACCGCCGACTACCAAACGCTTCAAGTTCAGTTCTGGCGCAACGCGCAGAAACATATCCACGCCTAAAGAGTTGTAATGTGTAATGAATGGAGATGCCGTCGCGCCACCTGGCGTATTGAGCATCATGGGTGTCTCCACTTCCATGAAGTCCCGCTCAATCAGGAAACGCCGGATGCCATCAATAATCGCTGAGCGCTTCCTAAATAGATCACGACTCTCTTCATTCATAATGAGATCAAGATAACGTTGACGATATCGCGTCTCCGTATCTGTAAGACCCGCATGTTTCTCAGGCAACGGTCTGAGCGACTTGGTTAACATTCGAATGGAGGACACATTAACCGTGAGTTCACCTTTGTTGGTCTTCATCATCGTGCCTTCCGCGGCAATGATGTCTCCAATATCCCAGTGCTTGTAGTCTTCGTACGCCTCTTCACCCAGTGCGTTAAGCGTCACATAAAGCTGAATGCGGCCAGAAACATCCTGAACGGTCAGAAAGCTCGCTTTACCCATCAGGCGCTTTAGTACGATGCGGCCTGCGATGGAGGTCTTCTCACCGGCTGCTTCCAGATCTTCTTTACTCTTTTCACCATGACTTTCATGCAACTCAAGCGCGGTGTTCTCTCGCCTGAAGTCGTTGGGAAACGCGACACCTTTTTCGCGCAACCCAGCGAGTTTTTCGCGACGAAGTCGGATGATTTCGTTTTCGTCCTGCTCAGGATTCTGATCGTTGTTCTTTTCGGTCATGTTATAAGCCCATCTTCAAACTGGCTTCGATAAAGGGGTCAAGGTCACCATCCAGCACAGCCTGCGTACTGCTGGTTTCCACGTTGGTTCTTAAATCTTTAATACGAGCAGAGTCCAGGACGTAAGAACGAATCTGGCTGCCCCAGCTGATATCGGATTTGTTCTCTTCGATTTCCTGCATCTCTGCACGCCGTTTCTGTTCTTCCAGCTCATACAGCTTTGCTTTCAGCTGTTTGATCGCCTGGTCCTTATTCTTGTGTTGGGACCTTTGATTCTGGCACTGAACAACAATACCGCTGGGTTCATGAGTCAAACGAATCGCCGAGTCAGTTTTGTTGACATGCTGTCCGCCCGCGCCGCTGGCGCGATAGGTATCGACGCGAACCACCGACATATCCAGTTCAATGTCGATGTCATCATCCAGTTCCGGTGAGACAAAGACCGACGCAAAGGAAGTGTGTCGTCGATTTCCGGAATCAAAAGGAGATTTCCTGACGAGGCGATGCACACCAGTCTCTGTTCTGAGCCAACCAAAAGCGTACTCACCTTCGAAGTGAATGGTTGCACCTTTGATGCCGGCGACGTCGCCATCGGAGACTTCCATGATCTCGGTTTTAAAACCGTGACTTTCGCCCCATCGCAGATACATCCGCATCAACATTTCCGCCCAATCCTGGGCTTCTGTTCCGCCTGAACCTGCCTGAATATCGAGGTAGGCAGCATTTGGATCCATTTCACCGGCGAACATACGACGGAACTCCAGCCCCTGCAGGCGAATTTCCATCTGGTCGAGATCACTGACCGCTTCCTCGAGCAAAGATTCGTCCTGCTCTTCTGCCGCCAGTTCTACCAGGTCTTCAATATCACCAAGACCGGAATCCAATTGATCGATTGTATGAACGACATTTTCAAGCGCAGACCGCTCTTTACCTAGCTTTTGTGCATACTCCGGATCGTCCCAGACCTTGTTGTCTGCAAGCTCGAGCTCTACCTCCGCCAGTCTTTCCTTGCGATTGTCGTAGTCAAAGATACCCCCTAAGCACATCAGTGCGTTCCTTGAGGTCCTTGATACGACTATATATGGCGTTAGTTTCTAACATCTTGTTTCTAAGGGATAAAAGGCCGCGGCATTGTATATGTTTAGAGTATGAGCGTCACCAGCAGCTGAGGTTTTTCGAAGCCTCGATAGCGATTCACCTCAATTCGAAAGGCACACTCAATGTAGCGGCCCTCAATCAAGGATGGATGATTGAAACAGATCGCATCCACTGCCTGGCCTTCCTGCGGTTGAAGCAACATTTTCAGGTGGCGCTCTCCCACGAGCCGCTGCTCAAGGATTTCAAACTTGCCATCAAATTCCGGCTCGGGAAATGCCTGTCCCCAGGGTGCCGCTGTCTCAAGATCCCGGGCCAGCTGAAGTGTAATGGGCTCATCCAGGGTGCCATCCGTCTCGGCGACCTGCTCAATCACCGCTTCACCCAGGACCCTGCGAACCTCGTCATCAAACGCCCGCGAAAACTGATCGTAAACGTCATGCCGTAGACTCAATCCCGCCGCCATCGCATGACCTCCGAACTTATTCAGGAGCCCTGGATATCGCGTGGCAATGGCATCGAGTCCGTCACGCATATGGAAACCCTGCACCGAACGTCCTGAACCTTTTAACTCCCCGTCTCCCGCATCTGCGAACGCAATAACCGGTCTCTGCGACCTTTCTTTGATGCGCGACGCAACGATTCCAACAACACCCTGGTGCCATCCGGGATCATAGAGACAGACCCCGGCGGTCTTGTCATGATCAAGGGATATACCAGCCAGCACTTCCATAGCCTGATCACGCATACCGGCTTCAATCTCGCGACGTTCACGATTCAGGCTGTCGAGATGTTCCGCAAGCTCATCTGCCCTATCGCCTTCTGACATTAAGCACTCAATACCGACGGTCATATCCTGAAGCCGGCCTGCTGCATTCAACCTGGGTGCAATCGAATACGCGAGATCTCGACTAGTCACATACCTAGGATCGACGCCTGCGCTGGCCAACATCGCCATCAGGCCTGGCCTGACCCGTCCGGCTCGAATTCGCTTCAGACCTTCTGAGACGAGCCTGCGATTATTTTGATCCAGGGGTACGACATCCGCTACCGTACCAAGCGCAACGAGATCCAGAAAATCTGCAAGGTTGGTTTCCTGTTTGTCTTCAAACCAACCCTGCTCCCGTAGTTTTTTGCGAAGCACGCTCAGCAGGTAGAAAGCGACGCCAACGCCTGCAAGAAACTTACTGGGAAACTCACAACCCATCTGATTCGGATTCACGATAGCGCTGGCTTCAGGCAAATGTTCGCCTGGAAGATGGTGATCCGTAACAACGACTTTGACGCCAAGCTCATTGGCCCGGCTTACCCCGTCAACACTCGCGATACCATTATCGACAGTTACGATAATCTCTGGTTGAAACTCCTGGGCGACTTCGACGATTTCCGGCGTTAACCCGTAACCGAACCGGAAACGGTCAGGCACCAGATAGTTCACGGAGCTGGCGCCCATTTGCCTCAGCGCCGTTACCATCAAAGCACAGCTGGTTGCACCGTCAGCATCAAAGTCACCGACAATCAGAATCGATGCATTTTGTTGCATACCGGAAAGCAGAATCTCGGCCGCAGCATCGATCCCTTTGAGATCAGGTGGCAGCAATCCACCTAAAGAGTGATCAAGATCATCCCTGGAGCGAATACCTCGAGCCGACAAGACTCGGGATAGCACCGGTGTCGTAAAACCCAGGCCAGGCTGACTCTCACGACGAACAATGCGTTTTTTCATCGCCCAAATAAACTAGAAACTGGCGACTCGTATACGGGAAACCGCGGATGTGACGTCCTCAAGAGACTCAAGCTCAGCGATTGCAGCGTCCATCTGAGACTCAACAACTTCGTTGGTCAGTATGACAATCTGCGCGTCTCGTACGCGGGCATCTTTTTGAATCAACGCTTCAATGCTGACCTCATGATTGCTGAGCACAGTGGTGACATTCGCCATCACACCTGCTTTGTCTTCCACTGCCAGTCTCAAGTAGTACGAAGAGTTAATAGACGAGATTGGCAGGAAATTCGGCTCCGACAAATCGTTGAAACCGAGATTCGGAACACTTGTCTCTCTGGCCGCATCGATGATGTCAGCCATCACCGCGGAAGCCGTTGGTCCCGCACCCGCGCCTGCGCCGTAGTACATGGTGGCACCAGCCGCATCGCTACCCACCATGACGGAATTCATGACACCGTTAACCTGAGCCAACATCTGGTCTTCCGCGATTAATGTGGGGTGCACTCGAAGTTCCACATCATCGCCATCGCGTTGTGCGACACCCAGGTGCTTGATGCAATAGCCAAGCTCGGCGGCAAACTGGATATCATCACTGGTAATACGAGATATGCCCTCGGTATACATGGCCTCAAAGTTAAGAGGTATACCGAACGCAATGGAGGCAAGAATCGTCAGCTTGTGCGCGGCATCGATTCCCTCCACATCAAACGTGGGGTCTGCTTCGGCGTAACCCAGGTCTTGTGCTTCCTTCAGTACATCATCGAAAGAGCGGTTACTTCCTTCTTTCGACATTTCCGTCAGAATGAAATTGGTTGTGCCGTTGATCATGCCAGCAACCCATTCGATTTGATTGCCCGCCAATCCTTCTCGAATGGCTTTGACGATAGGTATGCCGCCTGCGATTGATGCTTCATAGCGAACCGTGACGCCTTTTGCTTCAGCCGCAGAAAACACCTCGTCACCATGCAGGGCAATCAATGCCTTATTGGCTGTGACAATGTGTTTGCCGTTGTTAATGGCTTCCAGCACCAGGTCTTTGGCGGTATCAGTACCACCAATCAATTCAACCAGCACATCCACATCCGGGTTACGAGACACGTCGAAAATGTCACGTGTTACGTTGACCGAGGACAAGTCGCAGTCTGGGTGATCACGCCTGCAGCCCACCTGGACCAGCTCCACCGGCGCTGAGGTCTTTCGATCGATCTCTCCCTGATTATTCGCGAACAGGTTGAATAGGCCGGAGCCCACCGTTCCAAGACCACAGATGCCTACACGCACAATCAACTCCCCTCGGAATAGTTCTTAAACATTTTTCGGATACCACGAAGCGCCTGTCTGGTGCGGTGCTCATTTTCGATCAGAGCAAAGCGCACATGGTCATCACCATACTGACCGAAACCGATACCCGGTGAAACCGCCACCTTGGCCTCTTTCAACAAATGCTTGCTGAACTCCAATGATCCCATGTTTTCAAACTGCGGCGGAATCTTAGCCCAGACAAACATGGTGGCTTTGGGAGGAGTGACTTCCCAGCCAATGGAGTTAAGTCCTTCACACAGTACATCGCGGCGTTTGCGATACATCTCTCGAATATCATCAACACAGGATTGATCACCTTCCAGCGCCGCTATCGCGGCCACCTGGATCGGTGTAAAGGTGCCGTAGTCCAGGTAAGACTTAATTCTTGCGAGCGCTCCCACCAGTGTTGGGTTACCGACACAAAAGCCCACGCGCCAGCCCGGCATGTTGTAACTCTTGGACATGGTAAAGAATTCCACAGCGATATCTTTCGCACCTGGAACCTGAAGAATGCTTGGTACTTCATAGCCATCAAAAACCAGATCGGCATAAGCAAGATCCTGAACAACCCAGATTTGGTGCTCCTTCGCGATGGCAATCAATCGCTCGAAGAAATCCAGTTCAACACACTCCGTGGTCGGGTTTCCCGGGAAGTTCACAACCAACACTTTTGGTTTTGGCCATGAATTCACAATGGCGTGTTCCAGCTCCTCAAAGAAATCCAAATCTTTGGTCAACGGAACATGACGTACATCTGCGTCCGCGATAACGAAACCATAGGGGTGCACTGGATAGGAAGGGTTTGGTACCAACACAGCGTCACCAGGCCCAAGTACCGCCATCGCCAGGTGAGCAATACCCTCTTTCGAACCAAGTGTCACAATCGCTTCGCTTTCGGGGTCGAGGTCTACATCGAACTTGTCTTTGTACCAGTTGCAGATGGCACGACGTAAACGGGGGATACCTTTTGACTGCGAATACCTGTGAGTGTCACCGCGCTGTACCGTTTCCACCAGTTTATCGACGATATGCTGAGGCGTGGGTTGATCCGGGTTTCCCATGCCGAAATCGATAATGTCCTCGCCTCTCGCTCGCGCTTCCCTCTTCAGCTGATCAGTGATGCTGAAGATATAAGGTGGTAATCGCTTAATCCGCGGAAAATCGTCCATTTCTAGTTACGCCAGTTTCTTTTGACCAAAAAAAAGCCGGGCCTGCACTAGAGTGCAGACCCGGCACTCAATTCGGGATCAGACGGACGCGGCCGCGCCCGCTGCAGTAGTTGCAGCAGTTGCGAATGCGTTAATGTCCAAAGCTCGAAAATTCATGGGGCGACATATTACCCAAGTGATTCGGGTACGTCGATACTAGTTTGTCCTGTGGCGGGGCTCCGGTACCGAAATCTGAACCATCATGGCGCCAATGAACAGAAATACGATCGCGGTAATGAACACTGACTCATACCCGAGCCAGGTCGCCATCACGCCGCCAAGCAGCGGACCAATTGCCCCAGCAATCTGGGAGACTGTATTGGCGATGGCAATGCGCGTCGGTCGATTCTCGCGGTCACCAAATTCCAGAACAATATTACGAGAGGAATTCTCAAAACCCTGGTGAGCAGCACCAATCCCGGCGAACACGATCACAGTCAGGATGAACGTCGGCGCAACCATGAGGAGTGCGGAGGAAACGATCCAAAGCAGGCAAGAAAGCAGGAATACCAGACGGAAACCTCGAGCATCCGCGATCAGCCCCCAGACCAGATTAGATACCGTTCCGGACATGGTGAAGGCAAAAGTCACAATCCCCAGAGTGACACCGGACAGCCCAATAGATGCACCGGCATAAAGTATGTAGAACGGCATTGCCATTCGACCCATAGTGGCAATCGCCCGCGCAATGAAATAGCGGGTGAAGGCACGATCTGATCTGAGCAGATCTGGTATCTCGCGAAGCTGTTGCCATAGTGACGTTGGCGGACGAACCGTCGGTGGCTGCGGTTCTTTGAGTGCCAGTAGAGTAGTTAACCCGGTTGCAGTTAACACAAACGCAAGAATAAACGTCCAGGAGTAACCGGCCATAGTAGATTCTTCGCCGATCAAGTAGGTTCCGCCGACATACGCGACCGAGGCCGAGATGATGCCCGCAAGGAAATTGCGCATACCCGTTAAACGACCCCGCTTAGAAACGGGAATGGTCTTTGACATGAGATAGTTGAAAATAACGCCCTGCATGCCCTCGAAGATGCCAAACAATCCCATCAGACAAACGATGATGATCAGGGTGGTGTGCTCTGAGAAAAACAGCCCGGCCAGGCCCATCAACAAGACACAACCCCGCATGGATGCACCCACCAGGAAACCCAGCGGCAAAACTCGACGTCGATGAGAAATGAGGTTCGCACTGATCATCGGCGTCAGCATCATGCCGAGACCTTCCAGGGCAAGCGCCAGGCCAACCATAAAATTGGAGCCACCTGACAACATCAAAATGTAGGCAGGAATAAACGTCGGCGCATTAATGAACCGGAAGCCGGTCTGGCCGAGCATGCCGTGCAAAAGCAGCGTAAAGAAATTACGCGTCAGATTGCGTTGAACAAAAATCTCGTAGCGCTGCTCCGCATGGCGGGCAGCACGTGATTCGCTCATAGTTTAGGTTTTCAGTTGATTCCGAGTCGCTGGGCAAGTTCTGCCGCAGGCAGATACCCAGGTTGAAGCGTACCATCTTCGTAGATCACAGCCGGTGTGCCGGAGACACCAAATTCTGCACCGATGTCATATTGAGCCGTCACCGGATTGTCGCAGGTTTTCTGACTGATCTCCTGACCTGCTTTGGCCAGGGTTAAAGCAACCTGAGGATTGTCAGCGCACCAGGCAGACACCGCCTTTTTGTAGGAAGCAGAACCCACACCAGCCCTTGGATAGGCGAGATATCGTACGGCTATGCCAAAGTCGTTTAGCTCAGGAACTTCCTGGTGGAGCTTTCGGCAGTAACCGCAATCAATATCCGTGAACACCGTAATCGTTGCCCGCAGTTCCTCTTCAGGCGGCGGCGCAAACACAATCATGTCTTTCTCATCCAGGCTTTCGAGCAACTGCCTTCGCTTGTCAGTTCTGGCCAATTCCGTTGCGTTCACCAGCCCGGAGGACCGAACAAAAAACAGGTCACCAGCAACAAAGAAATCTGCCTGGCCATCCATGTAAAGGATCATGCCACCCTGGACCACTACCTCAAAGAAACCCGGTAGTTTGCTGACTCGGATATCAGTGATCGGTAGATTGGGGCGCGCCTGAAGCAGCTTTGCTTTCGCCGCTTCCGTAGACAGCATTTCCGAATCGGCCTGAGGACTCAGACCAGGAACGGTCAGGAGGCAGGCAAACAAGGCTGACAGGACAATATTTCGCATAAATTCCGCTGGTTTGATTACTAAAACGTCGAGCGAGTCTGCATGAAGAGACCTGACTGTGCAATGAATGGTTCCCTCAAGCGCTGAATTAGCCTCTCGGATGGTGCATCTGGTGCAGCTCTTTCATGCGATGTTGTGCCACATGCGTATATATCTGTGTCGTTGAGAGATCTGAATGGCCCAGGAGCAGCTGAACGACACGAAGGTCAGCACCATGGTTCAACAAATGGGTCGCGAACGCATGTCGCAACGTGTGAGGAGACAGTTTCTTCTCGATGCCTGCGGTCTGAGCGTGCTGCTTGATTCGGTGCCAGAACGTCTGTCGCGTCATGGGCACACCCCGATTCGATGGAAACACAGCGTCTTCCACAAGATTCTGTTTCAGCAACTCTTTCCGCGCTCCGTCAAGATAACGAGTAACCCAATCGATGGCCTCTTCGCCCATAGGAACCAGTCGTTCTTTTGAACCTTTACCAACAATGCGAATCACGCCCTGCCGCAGGTTAATTTCACTAAGCCTGAGTCCAGTCAGCTCACTCACTCTGAGGCCACAGGCATAAAGAACTTCCAGCATGGTTCGATCGCGCATGCCAATCGCCGTTTCAATGTCGGGCGCTGCCAGCAATTTCTCCACATCACCTTCCGTTAACGTATCGGGAAGTGGTCGACCTAGCTTCGGGTTTTCCACGCGCAAGGTTGGGTCCTCGCTAACGACCTTCTCGCGCAGAAGATATCGATAGAGGGCTCGCAAACAGGAGAGGCTTCGCGCCGTCGACCGTGCCTTCAACCCTTTTTCCATTCGGTGTGCCAGGTAACGCAGTACATCTTCTCTTCGTACCTGACTCAACAAGGTGCTGGATTCGTGAAGCCAGGCAGCAAAACCCTGCAGATCCTGTCGATAGGCCTTAAGGGTATTGTCCGACAGGCCCTTTTCCAGCCAGAGGGAATCAAGGAATCGCTCTATAAGAACCTGGTTTTGATCATCGGATCGAGGCATGAGTACATCTTAGCGCCGATTTCGGAAGGTATCAGGAAGATCTCAGAATCCATGCGTCAGGATAGAGATGCCTGAGGGCACCAAGTACGTTTTTGCCGATTCGCGAGTCAATGGGCATGGTGCTAATTCGATGATAGACAACCGTGTTAGTTCCATCGCCTACTTCAATAGATTCTATGGTCAGCGGGAGCTGCACATGTGCCGCCATGTTAGCAGCCGCCTCGACTGCCATGTTCTCATTAATAAACGATCCAAGCACAACCACAACCTTATCTTCACCCATAACAAAGTTTGGGAAAATCATAAGGATGAGCAGAAAAAGCATTCTCATACTTCTTCTTATATCAGCTGGTCCGTGTGGCTAAATAAAGATTTACAAGATGATAACAACCATCAGAAAAGCAAGCACAAAACACAAAGCCAACACACAAATGGTGAAGAGCCGAGCAAAAAAAAGCCCGGCATGTGCCGGGCTTTTGGAAACGCTGAGATTAAGCTTAGCTGAGCTTTTCCTTGATTCGCGCAGAACGACCACTGCGCTCTCTCAAGTAGTACAGCTTGGACTTTCGTACGTCACCGCGACGCTTAACCGTAATACTGTCGATCAACGGGCTGTGTGTCTGGAAAGTTCTTTCCACACCAACACCGTGTGAGATTTTTCGAACCGTGAAGGCTGAATTCAGGCCTCGGTTACGCTTCGCGATAACCACACCTTCGTAAGCCTGCAAACGTTCGCGGTTGCCTTCAACAACTCGAACCTGCACAACAACTGTGTCACCTGCACCGAACTCCGGTACATCAGCTTTCAGCTGTGCGTTTTCGATCTGCTCGATAATCTTGTTTTTCATTTCAAGTTCCTTTCGTCTCGCCTAACGCAAGATACTCGTTTAGTAACTGTTTCTCTTCGTCGGTGAGCAATTGCTGATCAATAAGGTCAGGTCGCCTTTCAAACGTCCTTCCCAGCGCCTGCATCTTGCGCCACCGGGCGATCTTTTCATGATCACCGCTCATCAATACCTCAGGAACCTCAAGACCATCTACCGTCTCAGGCCTGGTGTACTGAGGAAAGTCCAGCAGACCGTCTGAAAACGAATCCTGCTCAACTGATTCCCTGTCGCCAACCGCGCCGGGTAAAAGACGGGTGATCCCGTCGATTAGCACCATTGCTGGCAGCTCGCCTCCACTCAGCACATAGTCGCCTATGGAGACTTCCTCATCGATCACCGACTTCATCAGCCGCTCATCAATGCCTTCATATCTTCCGGCTACCAGGATCAATTCCTTGTTACCGGCATATTCCTCAAGTTTCGCCTGTGTCAGCGGTGTTCCTTGAGGCGACAGGTAAATCACTTTTACGTCTTCACCTGCCTCCGTTTTTGCTGCATCTATTGCAGCCTTCAACGGCTCCACTTTCATCAACATCCCTGGTCCGCCGCCATACGGCTTGTCGTCCACAGTGCGATGCTTATCAGTGGCAAAATCTCTGGGATTCCAGGTACGCAGCTTAAGAAGATCACCCTCTATCGCTCTGCGAGTTATCCCCGAACCCTCGATCGCTTCAAACATCTCGGGAAACAATGAAATGACACCAATCCACATGCGTCCTTCACCTCCCTTCCCTTTCGGGATCAGTAATCGACCTGCCAGTCGACCACTACTTCTCCGGCAACCTGATCAACCTTGATGACGATCTCGTTATCTACAAACGGGATCAGTCTTTCCTGATCATCGATGCTCTCATCGGTGGGTTTCACCACCATCACATCGTTGGCTCCGGTTTCAAGCATATGGTCTATCAGACCAAATACTGTGCCGTCACTATCTCTAACGGTGAGCCCTTCCAGCTGATACCAGTAGTATTCTCCTGGCTCCAACTCAGGCAGCGCATCCTGCGCGACATGGATTTCATAACCAATCAATGAGTCAGCGTCATTGCGTGAATCCACATCTTCCAACTGGGCGATCAAACGTTTTCCGCTGACCTGTCCTTTGCTGACTTTTACTTCTTTTTCTTCTCGCCCCTTTTTAAGAATCCAGGGGGAGTAGTCGAGAATTGCTTCCATCGGGTCGGTATAAGAAAAAACTTTTACCCAACCCTTTATTCCGTGACTGCCGTTGATACTGCCAAGGCGCAGTTCTTTCACAAGAGCTCTGCCACGGAGAGTCAGCCGCTATTTAAGCTGCTGCCTCGCTAGTAGAACCTGCAGTTGCCTTGCGGTAGTCCTTTGCCAGTTTCTTAACACGGTCTGACACCTGCGCACCCTGGCGAACCCAATAGTCGAGTCGTTCCAGGTCGATGCGAGTACCTTCTTCGGCACCACGTGCGATCGGATTAAAAAATCCAATACGCTCGATGAATCTGCCGTCACGAGATACTCGTCGGTCAGCCACATTAATGTGGTAGTACGGGCGCTTCTTGCTACCACCTCTCGCCAAGCGAATAGTGACCATCTATCTGTTTTCCTTTAATAATTTTGCTTCGAAAGCCTGCCAGATCAGCGACATCTGGCTGCAGGGCAGGCCGAAAGGGGGCGTATTGTACGGGAAAGATCCGGGAAATAAAACCTGAGATTCGCTGCCTGGAAACAATGAGCGCCACCATGCTATCTCATTGATTTTAAAGGTTAAACAAGCCTAACGTTGTGGGAAACCACCGCCTGGTGGCTGCATCATTCCGCCCATGCCGCGCATCATGTTCGCCATGCCGCCTTTCTTGCCCAGTTTCTTCATCATCTTCTGCATCTGCTTATGCTGCTTCAACAGTCGGTTCACGTCCTGAATCTGGGTACCTGAGCCACCAGCGATTCGCTTCTTTCGGGAACCATTGATCTTGTCGGGGAAGCGACGTTCACCTGGCGTCATTGAATTAATGATGGCTTCCATCTGAACGAAGGTTTTGTCGTTCATCTTTTCCTGAGCTGCCTGAGCCATCTGCCCCATGCCAGGCAGTTTATCCATCATGCCGGCAAGGCCACCCATGTTGTTCATCTGCTGAATCTGATCACGGAAGTCTTCGAGATCGAAGCCTTTGCCTTTCTTAAGCTTGCTCGCCAGTTTGCGAGCCTTCTTTTTATCGACCTTCTGTTCTGCTTCCTCAATCAGTGACAGTACGTCACCCATGCCAAGAATTCGCGAAGCGATTCGATCAGGATGAAACGCATCGAGATCTTCAATGGTTTCGCCCACCGCCATGAATTTGATGGGTTTGCCAGTAACTGCCCTAACCGACAGTGCCGCACCACCTCTGCTGTCACCATCCGCTTTAGTCAGAACCACACCAGTTAACGGCAACACATCGGAAAATGCTTTTGCGGTGTTGGCCGCATCCTGACCGGTCAGTGCATCAACCACAAAGAGCGTCTCTGCCGGAGACACGGTGACATACAGATCCCGAATCTCCTGCATCATCTCTTCATCGATGCCCAGGCGACCGGCGGTATCAATAATCAGCACATCCGCAAATTGTTTCTTGGCTTCAGATAATGCAGCTTTCGCAATATCGAGCGGCTTCTGGTCCGTATTGGACTCAAAGAAATTCAGTTCCGCTTGTTCTGCCAGGGTACGGAGCTGATCAATCGCTGCCGGACGATAAACGTCGGTGCTCGCGACCATGACCGACTTTTGTTGGCGAGTTTTCAGGAATCGACCAAGCTTTGCGGTTGAAGTTGTTTTACCAGCACCCTGCAAACCTGCCATCAGGATGACCGCTGGCGGCTGGACCGCAAGGTTCAGTTCACCCTCACCGGCGCCCATAATGGAAACCAGTTCATCATTAACAATTCGAATGAACACCTGGCCAGGCGACAGGCTTGAAGAAACCTCAGTACCGAGTGCCCTCTCTTTAACACTGGCAATAAAGTCTTTAACAACCGGGAGTGCGACATCCGCTTCGAGCAGTGCAACACGCACCTCACGCAAGGCTTCCTGAATGTTTTCCTCGGTCAGCCGCGCTTTGCCTGTGATATTGGAAAGCGTCTTACCGAGACGCTCCGTAAGGGATTCGAACACTGAACTACCTGAAAGTTACCGCTGGGTGGGCTAGTATAACGAATCCCACAGTTCGGAAATACGCCATCCATGTCCACGCTGATCGTAGGTGTCGCCGCTTGCGTCTTCTACCTGATTGCCACGGGCCTGCAGCTACGGAGCATCCTGAAGGGCACACACAGTGCGGGGCTAATCAAGAGTCTGGCGGCAGCGGCTGTCGTCTGCCACGGGTTCACCACTTATAGCGGGTTTGTCAGCAACCAGGGATACGATCTTGGGCTCTACCATATGCTGTCGCTGATGGGGCTGACCATTGTATTTATGGTTCTGCTCAGCAGCCTGCGTCGACCTGTGGACAACCTCTTTCTGGTGATCTTCCCCTTCGCGATCGTCACCATTGTGATGGATACTCTCTTCGCGGGCGAATACACACCAAGAGGTGACATCACCAGCGGGATATTCAGCCACATCATTCTTTCCGTGATTGCCTACAGCATACTCACCATTGCGGCAGTGCAGGCCATCTTGCTTTCGTTTGGTGACAATCTATTGCGCCATCATCAACTCGTTTTGCTCAGGAACATGCCGCCGCTGGAAACCATGGAACAGCTCATGTTCGAAATGCTTTGGGCAGGACTTGTGTTTCTCACCCTGAGCATCGCTTCAGGATTCGTTTTTCTTGAAGATCTCTCAGGTCCCGGACTCGTTCACCATACGGTCATCACACTTGCGGCTTGGCTCGTGTTTATTGTCTTGCTTTGGGGGCGTTATCAACTGGGTTGGCGTGGCGCTGTTGCTTCGCGCTGGGCACTTGCTGGATTCGTGCTACTTGCGCTGGGTTATTTCGGCAGCAAACTGGTTCTGGAAGTCATATTGGGGCGCACCTGAAACTATTGACAGCCCCGCGTTGAACTCGTACAACTGCACTCCCACATAAAATACGAGGTCTCCATTTTTGGACGATCCGTCGACGGGCGCCTTACTAGGCTCCATCATCCTGTTAGTTATTGTATCTGCGTACTTCTCCGGTTCTGAGACTGCCATGATGGCACTCAACCGCTATCGCATTAAGCACCTCAGCAAAGAAGGTCATGGCGGCGCAAGACGTGCCGAAAAACTCCTTGAGAGACCCGATCGATTGCTTGGCGTGATCCTGATCGGAAACAACCTGGCGAACTTCACTGCTGCGTCGCTGGCAACCGTTCTCGCGTTGAATCTGCTTGGTGAGGCAGGTGTCGCCGCCGCGCCGGTGATTTGTACCATCGTGTTTCTCGTCTTCGCTGAAGTTGCACCAAAGACCATCGCAGCGGTGTACCCGGAAAAGATCGCTTTACCCAGCTCTTACCTTCTGAAAATTCTGCTGTGGATCAGCTACCCCTTCGTGTGGCTGGTTAACGGCATCGCCAACAACCTCCTGAAACTATTTGGCGTACGCCATGAAGAGGCAGGAGAAGATCACCTAAGCCTTGAGGAATTGAGAACTGTGGTTCACGAAGGATCGCAGGTTGCCGGTAAACACCAGGACATGATGCTCGGCGTTCTCGATCTGGGAAAGGTCACCGTTGACGACATCATGGTACCCAGAACAGAAATCATGGGTATCGATATCGAAGATGATATGGATGAGATTGTGGCGCAGATTCGCAGCGTGCAACATACGCGTCTGCCTGTATTCAAAGAGGACATCGATAGAATCATCGGCATGCTGCACGTAAGAAATGCCGCCAGATTTCTCATCGATGGCAACTACACAAAGGCTGCATTGTTGCAGGAAACCACCGACCCCTATTTCGTACCTGAAAGCACACCGCTGGAAACACAGCTTATAAATTTCCAGAGTGAGAAAGAAAGGATCGCGATGGTGGTGGATGAATACGGTGACATCCAGGGCATCGTGACGCTGGAAGACATTCTTGAAGAAATCGTTGGCGACTTTACCACCGACCTTGCCGCAACCAGTGTGGATATCCACCCTCAGGAGGACGGCAGCTATCTGGTCGACGGCGGTACCCAGATTCGATTGCTTAATCGAACACTGGGATGGGAGCTACCGGTAGACGGACCCAAGACTTTGAACGGGTTGATTACCGAACACCTGGAAACCATTCCGGATGCCAATATCTGTTTTACGATCGAGAACTATCGGTTCGAGATTGTGCAGATTCACGACAACATGATTCGCACGGCGAAGCTTTCGGAGCGACCGGAACCTTTCTAAACCCCTTCTAGACAAGAGCGTACCGGAGAGTAGCTGCTCGCGATGATTTTGAGGCGAGCGCGCCCGGGTAACGGGTTGCGGCAGACTCGCGGGCAGGAAAGCCCGCGTGTCAGCGTTACAGGGATGTACTCGAGCGGTGGCGCGACCCATTACCCGTGGCAGCGAGCCCTTAGATCTATCGGACTAAATCTGCCACTTACGATTGATGGACGCGATAATCGACTTGAAGGCAGCCGTCGTGGTGTTCTGGCTGATACCAACACCATAGTAACGGTTACCCTGCTCATCCGTGATCGCGAGAATACAGATCGCTTGCGCCTCAGCGCCTTCGTTCAGCGCATACTCCTGGTATTCAACCACGTTCAGCGGTTCGTTCAGCGTTTCCACCATGGCGTTAATGAAAGCATCGATCGGGCCTGAGCCGGCACCATTCACTTCCACCTCATTGTCACCCACCTGGATCTTCGCCTGACAGGTTTCACCGCCATCGGACTCTGAATGCACCTGATAGTCGATCAGCTGATAAGGTCCTTCAACTTCGATGTACTCATCGACAAAGGCCTTCCAGATCATGTCCGGCTTAAGCTCACCGCCATCCGCTTCGGTAAGCTTTTGCACGATTGGGCTGAACTCAAGAAGCAGTGATCGAGGCAGAGACACGCCGAAGTGATGTTCCAGAATGAAGGCGACACCACCTTTGCCTGACTGGCTGTTTACACGAACTGTTTCGCGATAAGAACTGCCGACATCCGCCGGATCGATAGGCAGGTAAGGCACCTCCCAATCCGTGTCACCACCAGCTTCCACATATTGCATGCCTTTCTTGATGGCGTCCTGGTGTGAGCCGGAGAATGCGGTAAAAACCAACTCACCAGCATAAGGTTGTCTAACGTGAATGGGGATCTTGGTGCATTCCTCACTCACAGCGACAATCTTCGGCATATCGGAGAGATATAACTTTGGATCAATACCCTGGGAGAACATGTTCATCGCCATGGTAATGACGTCGAGGTTACCGGTGCGTTCACCGTTACCAAATAACGTGCCTTCGATTCTCTCTGCACCCGCCATCAAACCAAGCTCGGAGGCAGCAACGCCAGTACCTCGGTCATTGTGAGTGTGCAGGCTGATCACAGCACTGTCGCGATTCGGCAGGTTACGAATGAAATATTCGATCTGGTCCGCGTAAATATTTGGTGTCGCCATTTCTACCGTGGAAGGCAGGTTGAGAACAATTTTGTTCTCAGGCGTTGGCTTCCAGACTTCCATCACTGCCGCACAGATCTCAACAGCAAAATCCATTTCTGTCGCGGTGTAACTTTCCGGCGAGTACTCGAGAGTCAAATTAGTCCCGGACGCCACAAGATCACGGGTGTTGTCCCAAACAACCTGTGTCGCATCGGTCGCAAGCTTAATGACCTCTTCGCGACTCATATTGAAGACAACTTTGCGCTGCAACGTCGAAGTAGAGTTGTAGAGATGGAAGATCACATTCTTCGCACCTGCGACAGCTTCGCAGGTTCGTTGGATCAGCTCTTCTCTTGCCTGACAAAGTACCTGAATAGTGACGCCTTCAGGAATTCGATCTTCTTCGATGATCTTCCTGACGAAATCAAAGTCAGTCTGCGATGCCGCAGGGAATCCCACTTCAATTTCCTGAAACCCAACTTCAACCAGCAGATCCCACATCTTCTGCTTTTCATTCGGTGTCATGGGTTCAATCAGCGCCTGATTACCGTCACGGAGATCAACGCTGCACCAGCGAGGCGCTTCGTTAATGACATTGTCAGGCCAGGTTCGATCTTTCAGCGCAACTGGCTGGAAAGGTTTGTATTTGTGAAACGGCATTTTTTTCGCCGTCGCGTTATCGGTATTCATCGATGGGTTTTCAGCATTCATGTTCGGTATCTCGGATTTTTTGTTTCACTCCTGCGGATCGCAGGCACCGGGCTGTGCAGGTATTTGGGATGGCCGCCTACAACGGCAGTCGTAGCAGCAGGCCTGAAAGCTGTGCAGGCGATAGCAGCAGCTGGAGGGTGCTGCTTGGAAGAACTTCGAATCTTGTCTTCGTGTTCATTCGCTCTGCGGGTAACCGATAGATTTCAGACGCGAACTATAAACGCCTAGCCGAGGGGTTTCAAATCCTTCTGAAAACGCTTGTAGTTGGCGACATAACCCTGAGCACTCATGGTGAGACCGGCAATCGCTGCATCATTCAGCTCACGAACCACCTTCCCCGGTGAACCCATAACCAGGGATCCATCAGGAATCTCTTTGCCTTCTGGAATCAGGGAATTGGCACCAATAAGGCAATTTTTGCCGATTTTCGCGCCGTTCAGGATCACTGCATTGATACCGATCAGGGAGTTATCACCGATGGTGCAGCCATGCAGCATAACCTTGTGTCCAACAGTCACACCCTTTCCAATGGTCAGCGGCATGCCGGGATCCGTATGTAAGACCGATCCGTCCTGGATATTGGATCCTTCACCGACGGTGATCACGTCATTGTCTCCGCGCAGCACTGCGTTGAACCAGACG
Source organism: Pseudomonadales bacterium (assembly GCA_965267195.1). Classification (GTDB taxonomy): domain Bacteria; phylum Pseudomonadota; class Gammaproteobacteria; order Pseudomonadales; family Azotimanducaceae; genus UBA9659. The sequence goes on along the minus strand of OZ253942.1, from coordinate 3,681,566 downwards.
CTGGCATCATTCTCGAGCACAACAGCACCCAGAACTGTCGCACTGTCTGCCACCCAATAATCACCTGTGAATTCCGGTGTCTTGTCTCCCAGCGTGTAAATCATGATTGCTCCCTGTTTAGATGATTGGATTATCGCAGACCTATATTTAGGAATTCATCCACGATCAGCGCAGTTAATCCCCAAATCTCATAGCCATCAAACTCAAAGACCCGGATGGTGTATGCCTCGCCATGCCGTGCCACTTCATCCACTCTCGCAGGTGACGACTGCTCAAAGAAAGTCAGCGGCACTTCAAATACAGAGGCGATTTCATCCGGGTTTGGTGACAGCTTCACGCGTTCATCCACCAGACCGACAAAAGGCGTCACCATGAGCCCGTACTTTGAAACAAACGGCTTCAGCTCTCCAAGAATCTCCACTGAATCGGGTGAGATACCCAGCTCTTCCTCATTTTCTCGAAGTGCAGTCCAGACTAACGAGTCATCTGTGGCGTCTTCTTTGCCACCAGGAAAAGCCACTTCGCCGCCGTGGCTGCTGAGACCACCAGCGCGTTCGGTCAAAAGGATGTGCGGTTCAGGACCGCGATCAAATAGCGGAATCAGAACCGCGGCGCGGCTGCGATCTCGATGAAATGCCGGCAAAGGATCCGGCTGGTAACCGGCTAACTTATGTCTAATGTCCTCAAGCATACTTTTCCGCGATTCCCATATGATCCTTTATACTTCGCGCATGAAATATTGTAGCCAATGCGGCGACTCAGTCACGGAACAGATCCCAGAAGGCGACAATCGACTTCGTTTCGTCTGTATTCAATGTGAAATCGTTCACTATCAGAATCCCAAAGTCGTCACCGGGTGCTTGCCCTTCCATGAGGATAAGGTGTTGCTTTGTAAAAGAGCGATCGCACCTCGTTCCGGTTATTGGACGCTACCTGCAGGCTTTCTCGAGAATGGAGAAACCGCGGCGGAAGGTGCATTGCGCGAAACCATGGAAGAAGCAAACGCCAACGCTGAAATAATGGATTTGTATACGCTGTTCAGCTTGCCCCACATCTCACAGATCTACATGTTCTATCGAGCCAAGCTCACTGATCTGGATTTTCATCCTGGTATTGAATCCCTGGAAACTCGGCTATTTTCAGAAGCGGAGATTCCATGGCAGGAACTGGCATTCCCTGTGATCACAGAAACACTTAAGCACTACTTCAGTGATTTACCGTCCAATCAATTTCCGACTAGGACTCAGGACATCGTGATCGACCGAAAGCGAGACCCGATTCGCTAGCCCACCCAGACCCGGGCGTTTCTAAACAGCCGCATCCATGGTGCATCTTCTTCCCAGTCATCGGGGTGCCACGAATGCTGGGCTGCTCGGAACACTCGCTCCGGGTGCGGCATCATTGCAAGTACTTTTCCGTCAAGACTGGTCACGCCCGTCATTCCACCTGGCGATCCATTGGGGTTATCAGGATAGTTGGTCGTCGCGTCACCAAAATGATCTGAGAAGCGAAGCGCAATCTGCTCACGATTAATCAGGTCATCCATGGCGATTCGTGTCAGCGTGGCTCGACCTTCGCCATGACTGACAACAATCGGCAGCAAAGCACCGCGCATGCCTCGCAGGAAGATTGATGGACTTCGCTCGACCCGGACCAGACTCAGCCTGGCCTCAAATTGTTCTGATTCATTGCGAATGAACTTCGGCCAGGAATCTGTTCCTGGAATCAGTTCTTTGAGCGTGGCCAACATCTGAGCCCCGTTACAGACGCCCAACGAAAATGTATCCGCTCTCTCGAAGAACTCCTGGAAGGAATCTCGTGTGCGCTCGTGATAAAGAATCGATTTCGCCCAGCCTTCGCCTGCACCCAGAACATCACCATAGGAAAAGCCACCGCAAGCCACGAGCCCTTTGAATTGCGCCAACGCTGTATCGCCCTTAAAAATCTCCGACATGTGGACATCCACGGCCGTGAACCCTGCACGTGTGAAAGCGGCAGCCATTTCTGTCTGGCTGTTAACGCCCTGCTCACGAAGAATAGCGACAAGGGGTCGCACACCCGTGGCGATCATGGGAGCTGCGATATCTTCGTTGATATCAAATCTGTGTTCGGCAATCAGACCAGGGTCGTAGTCTTCACCAATCGTATTGAACTCTTCCTGTGCACACTTGGGGTTGTCACGCAGGCGCTGGATCTGAAAGCTGGATCGGCTCCACTGCCTTTCCAGTTCCGCCCGTGAAGACTTAACCAGCTCTCGGCTCTTGTGCATGATCCGAACCACCTGGTCTTTCCTGACCCTGGCGACTTCTGTTGCCGTAATACCGTTGTCAGTGAGTTCCCCGATCAAGTCTTCAGCCTTCTCGGTTTCCACCTGCACAACAACACCCAGCTCTTCATTGAAGAGGTAGCGCATTGGGTCTTCATCATCTGGCACCGTGACTTCAAGTCCAGTGCGCGCGGCAAAGCCCATTTCCAGCAACGTCGTGATCAAACCGCCGTCGGAGCGATCATGGTAGGCAAGGATGTCTTCACGCTTCTCCTGTACAAAGCTAAAGAAGCGTTTGATGATTTCTGGATTTTCCAGATCAGGCGCGTCGTTACCCAGCTCTGAATAACACTGCGCCAAAATACTGCCGCCAATTCGCTGCTGTCCTTCCGCAAGATCTAGCAGAAGAATCACCGTTTCATCTTCCAACGGATACAGTTCGGGTGTAATGGTTTCACGGACATCCAGAACTGGCGCACAGGCGGTAACAATCAGAGACAGAGGTGACGAGACGGATTTTGGCTCTGTGTCTTCCTGCCATCGCGTTTGCATGGAAAGAGAATCTTTTCCAACCGGGATGGAAATGCCTAGTTCAGGACAGAGCTCCATGCCAACCGCTTCAACGGCGTCGTATAGATTCGCATCTTCTCCGCGGGCACCTACCGCTGCCATCCAGTTGGCAGACAGGCTGATGTCCTGCAGTTTGGCGACGTTAGCGGATGCAATGTTGGTAATGGCTTCACCAATCGCCATACGAGCAGATGCCCGGCTTGAGATTAACGCGACTGGCGTTCTTTCACCCATTGCCATGGCTTCACCGGTTGAACCGGTAAAGCCAGAAGATGTCACCGCGGCATCGGCCACCGGTGTCTGCCAGGGTCCAACCATCTGATCCCGATAAACCAGGCCACCTACGGTCCTGTCTCCGATGGTGATCAGGAACTTTTTGCTGGCAACTGTCGGATGGTTCAATACACGAACCAGGGCTTCCGCAATATTGCGGTTGGTATCGAAAGCTTTCAGGTCCAGCGGTGCACGTGCTACCTGTTTCTGGAGTTTCGGCGTCTTACCAAACAATGTCGCCAGCGACATATCGACTGCACGTTCACCGAGAATGTTGTCGTTAACACGAAGACGGTTGCCGTCTTTCGCCTGACCGACAACAGCATAAGGGCACCGCTCCCGGTCACAAATTCGGGTGAATCGATCCAGGTCTGCAAATCGAACTGCAAGGACATATCGCTCCTGCGCTTCGTTGCACCAGATCTCCATGGGGCTCATGCTCATTTCGGCATTCGGTATCCTGCGCAGTTCAAAGTCACCGCCAACGCCACCGTCTTTAATAAGCTCAGGCAGTGCGTTTGATAAGCCACCAGCACCAACGTCGTGAATAAATTGGATCGGGTTGTCGTCACCTAGCTGCCAGCACTGGTCAATCACTTCCTGGCAACGGTGCTGCATTTCAGGATTGCCCCGCTGCACACTGGCAAAATCGAGTTCTTCCAGACTCTCACCAGTGGCCATGGACGAAGCGGCACCACCGCCAAGACCAATCAGCATGGCTGGGCCACCCAGCACGATCAGGGCGGCACCAATTTCAATACGATCTTTTTGAACGTGTTTTTCGCGGATATTGCCGATACCACCGGCAATCATGATGGGCTTGTGGTAGCCGCGTACTTCACCATCCACCTCTTGCTCAAAGGTGCGGAAGTAGCCAGTGATATTGGGTCGACCAAACTCATTGTTGAAAGCTGCGCCACCGATCGGCGCTTCCATCATGATATCCAGGGGCGTCGAAATTCTTGAAGGAACACCATAGTCAGTTTCCCAGGGCTGCTGCGCGCCGGGAATATTCAGGTTGGATACGGTGTATCCGGTCAAACCCGCTTTCGGCTTAGCGCCCCGACCGACTGCACCCTCATCACGAATTTCACCACCAGCACCAGTTGCCGCACCAGGGAACGGCGCAATACCAGTAGGATGATTATGTGTTTCAACCTTCATGAGGATATGCACGTCCTCATTCACGAAATCGTATTCCCGGGTCATTGGATCCGGATAGAAGCGACTGGCTTTCGAACCCTGGATCACAGCAGCGTTGTCTTCGTAAGCAGACAACACACCTTCGCCATTGGTTTGACGATAGGTGTTTTGGATCATGTCCATCAGTGAATGGGGCTTGTCTTCACCATCAATATTCCAGGAAGCACGAAACGTCTTGTGACGACAGTGTTCAGAGTTCGCCTGCGCGAACATCATCAATTCCGCGTCAGTCGGGTTTCTCTTTAACTCACGATAGGCTTCGACAAGGTAGGCAATTTCATCACGTGTGAGCGCTAGTCCAAGGCTGATGTTCGCGACCTGCAGAGCCGCCGGACCCTGACCAATAAGGTCGACGGTGCCCAGGGGCGCAGGTTCTTCTGTTTCAAAGAGGTAACTGACCTCAGTTGTGTCAACAACTTCTTCGGTCATCCGATCATGGATAAACGGGTCAGCAATTTCCGGCTTGCTGGCGTTAATTCGGTAGGCGATACCACGCTCGATGCGAATGACCTTCTCGAGACCACAAATTCGTGCAATCTCGGTGGCTTTCGAGCTCCAGGGAGAAATCGTGCCTTTTCGGGGCACAACCAACCGCAGAAACTGGTCAGTCTGCATCAGTTCACGGCGCTGTTCTTCTTCTGCGCCATATCGGAGAAGACCGGTTAGAATGGAAAGTTCACTTTGGTTAAGCTTTTCCGCAAGGTCGACAAAGTGCAGGTATTGGGTATCGATGCGACGTACGTCTTCGCCCACCGCGGCCAGTTCGGCTCGCAGCTTGCTGACCCTGAAAGCCGACAAGGCCGTCGGTCCTGGAAAGACCAGCATCACCATTAGTTTCTACGCTCCCTAAAAAAGGACGACATCAATTCACCACATTCCTCGGCTAACACACCTTCCACCACAGATACCCTGTGATTAAGTCCCGGGTTATCAAGCACATTGGCTGAAGAGTAAACCGCACCTGCTCGCGGCTCCCGAGCGCCAAATACTAACGTTTCAATTCGTGCATGGACAAGCGCACCGGCGCACATCGTACATGGCTCAACCGTGACAACCAGCGTACAACCAGGTAATCGATAGTTACCGACATTCCTGGCCGCTTCCCTAAGCGCATTTATCTCTGCATGGGCAGTAGGATCAGCACCTGATATTGGCTCATTACTGCCTCTGCCAATGATTTCGCCCTCTCGGACAACCACCGCCCCCACGGGAACTTCTCCTTTCTCAGATGCTATCACTGCGAGATCAATGGCCTCGCGCATCCATTCGGAGTGCAGTGACTCAGACATTACTCCCACTCAATAGTGACACTGGTTACGGGTGTAGTGATATCAAGGGCTCTAAGGCACTTTTCTGGACTTTGTAACTTCTTTGTAACCACAGGTTGGTATTGAGCTGAGTTGAAAGCGCGTAGTTTATCAAGTATCTCAGTGACTTAAATGATCGCACGTCACAAACTTTGTAATCATCACAGCTAAATGTGGCCAACTGGAAAATTGCCCTGCTCGACAGCCGCGATATTCGCTTCCGCCTTTTTTACCCATCGTGCTCCACACGTGTTCAAGTAGCGCTTCCACTATCTACCATCTTGTTGGTTTTAGGGTTCTTAACTTCAAAACCAGTTTTCCGAATCAACAACCCGAGTTCTTTTTCGAGAAGTTCATTCCACTCATCCAAGTCCACATCCCTACATTCGTCTTCCGTACTCTTAAGCCTTCCTTCTCGAATTAGTCTTTTTTCAATCTTGATTTCCGCCTGTCTGATTTTCTTTTCCAGTTCAGCATCCTTCTCCAGGAACTTTTCTCGCAACTCTTCGTTGTCTACATAGATGTGATATTTGCGCGCATCATCCTGAAGATCTTCTAAAAAACTCTCATCTGCCAAATTCTCATCGACGAATTCAATGTAACCGCCAATGAAAACGTTCTGTTTACCTTCTTGGCTCAAGTCATAGGCCATTAAACACTTGGCTAAACTTCTTGCATCAATTTTACTGTTCGTCAGCGGATACAATGCTGTCGATTCAGTTGTAGGTTTCACTTCTAGCTCTTTGAGCAATTCGCTCAGCTTCGATCGGATCGCTGTTTTGTTCATGTTGGTTGGTATAGCGACCAACTTTAGTTCACCCGATTCAATAGCTTCTTCCTGAGAAGCTATATCATCCAGATTCATGAAGCCTAGCTCAGAGCTTGAGCCTCGTTCCGCAAAAAGCTCCAACCCTTTCTGTTCCCACCAATCCAAAAACTCGTACTCATGTACATTCCCAAAATCCGCAAAAAGCTTCTCCATACCTTTGCCATTGTTTTGGCATGCAACTTTGTATTTTTCACTCCTCCTTAAGTACTCAAACCACATGAAGTAAATGCTCTCTTCGGCGATGACACCAGCAGCAGGTACATATTTTCCATCGACAAACTCATACCACTTGCCATTTGTGAACTCGTAGTTTCCCTCTGCTGGTAATGGTGGCGGTCGGATAAACACAGCGTCTTCATTCATATCATTTATTCCATAAATATTTTTTTGATGACATTATCAGACAATGGCCCCTTAACTTAGTTCCTTAATAGCAGAGCGTAAAACCAGCAACTTCTGCCTTGTCCGCTTAACGGACATTCCAGGGCTGCTGCAACTAATTTAACTATTGAGGAAAAACTCATGACAATTGAAAACAGCATTACAAAAATGCAAATCACTGCCCCGTCGGACGATTGCGAATTTACACCCGCAGAGCTACCGGCAAAGCAGACTGTAAACGAAACCATTGCCGATCTGGCTATGGCAGCCAATGATGAGCAAACAAGTTTCGAAGTTGAACTCTTTACCAGCGGTGAAGTCGATTTCGAAAACTACGTGGACCCCGACAGCCTCTTCGAGAAGCTGAAGGCACAGGTTCAGTCCAACGTTGAGCCGGGATTTGCAAACTACCAGCAATCCCTGCTAGAAGTTCTGCAGCATTGCTACGGCTATTTCTACCTGTTGAAGACAGACACAGATCGCTTCAATAACGACATCAAGAAAATCGATACAGCTATTCGCGGTTACAACCGGAATAGCAACAAATCGAACAGTTTGTCGTCGAAAATCGTTAAGCTCGCATGGCAAGGTACGGTCGACAGACGTCGAATCTCGGACTATGCCAAGTTGATTGATATCGCGTGGAAGAAAGGTGACTACGAAGAGCATGTCACTGATGCCAAAGGCCGTCTGCTACCCAGTCATTTCGTGAACGAAGTGACGCTTGGAGGCGGAATAAATCGCTTTACGCGAGATTCAACAACTAAGGAAACTGCGGCCTTGCAAACTTCGGGATACAAATCGAAGGAAGCGACAAAAATCGAGTGGGCAAGAACTGCAATTCGCGAAGCATCTTTCGAGAAGAAAGGTAAACCGATCACCATTCGAAACACCGAGTCGATCCCCTGCGATCGAGAATGTTTCGGTGAAAACGAGCCTGTGCTACTGCTCGGACGCTACAACAAAAACAAACGGGAAATCGAAATTTCGTTCATTCCCGAAGCTACCAGAGCGCAAGAACTTTTCGAGCGTCCGATGGAGCAAGCACTAGTTGCATTTTATGATTGTGTAATGCTGTAGCAATCAGAGTGCAGCTCGACGCCAGGCGAGGGGCAGTAAACCAGCCTCTTGGCCTGGCGCTTTCTTCGCCCAAACTAACTGTTCGCCAGCCGAAGAATTCGACGTGCGCCAAGCAGAACTACAATCCCAATAATCGAACCGATAATCAGATCTGGATAGTACGATCCTGTAGCAAAAACCAACAATCCAGCAATAAGCACTCCCATATTCGCGAGCACATCATTGGCAGAAAAAATCCAACTCGCTTTCATATGCACACCACCGTCACGGTGCCTGTGAATGATCATAAGACAGACGACATTCGCTGCAAGCGCTATTGAACCAACGATCAACATTAAGACAGATTCAGGTTCACTACCGAATACGAACCGCCGAACAACTTCCATCAACACACCAATCGCGAGTATGGCCTGGAGCCAACCAGCAACTTTTGCGGCCTGCTGTTGATCCGTTTTGGCTCTATAGACAGCCATTAGCGATATTCCATAAACACATGCATCTGCAAGCATATCGAGTGAGTCCGCTACTAACCCTGCTGATTGCGCAATCAATCCCATCGTAAGCTCTATCACGAACATCACACCATTGATGGCCAGCAATGTTCTTAACGCGTTCGCTTGATCTTTTTTGTCATTCTCCGTCGATTGTGAATCCTCTGCAGAAGCGACTGTTGTCTCCAACATTGACGCGCCTAAATCCAAAGGTGTGATGAGGTCAAGCACTACATCGGGTGAGGTTCGATGTGTAACCCACAAATGTCGACCACCCAAATCAAAGCGAAGGTTTTCGATACCATCTACATTTTCAAGTGCAAGTCGGATCAGATTTTCCTCAGCAGCACAGTCCATCCTGGCAACTCGGAACTGGGTTGTTTTCAAGCTTTCGCTATTTTCTGAGATGCTCACTGGGTACAGCCTCCTTCAGCGTCAAATTCCAGTTCCAGCGTTGCGTGGTCAACATGATGTGTTGCCGAAAGGACTTTGCGGATCTCCGATTTGATGTACTCCCAGCTCTCAACATCCGCGTTTGCAACGACGATATGAGCTTCGAACGACCGCCTGTGTTCATCAATCTGCCAGACATGAACGTGGTGTACGCCCTTGACACCTGGTACTTCCATCACCGTATCAGCAACCCTGTCCCGATCCATGTCCAAAGGCGTTGCAAGCATAAGAACCCGGACAACACTGATTCCTTCCGTCAGCGCCTGCCAAAGGATGTACGCGGCGATGCCCAGGGTGATTAGTGGATCAATGTAACGCCAGTCGTAAAGAATGATGATCGTTCCTGCGACAATCACACCGATGGAACCAAGTGCATCCGCAACATTGTGAAGAAATGCGGCTCTGATGTTCATGCTGTTCTTGGCCAGTCGATGCGTCAGCCCTACCGTGATGAGATCAATGACCAGCGCTAGAGCTGCTAACACCACCACGATCCAGCCATTGATCCCCTGAGGGTCAATAAATCTCAGTATCGCTTCGTAGATAAGGAACAGTCCAATCACAATCAAGGTTGTGTAATTGATGAGTGCGGCAACAAGTTCGGCACGGCCGTAACCAAAGGACATACCGGCGTTAGCTGGAAGCCTCGCAATCTGTCTCGCCCCGAACGCAATCACCAGCGCCATAGCATCACTAAGGTTGTGAATAGCGTCCGCAATCAGGGCCAGACTCCCGGACACGACACCGCCAATGATCTGAGCAACTGTCAGCACCAGATTGACGACAACAGCAAGTACGACATTTCTATCGCCTTCAACTTCGTGCTTGTGCATCAGTCCTCCTCCAAACGCTCATTTGCGTGGATCACTGCATCCTGAACGATATGAGCAACGTGTTTGTCCGCAAGTTTGTATATTCGCTTGCGTCCATCTACCGTTGAAGTGACGAGCCGGACTTTTCTCAAAACTGCGAGTTGATGAGATAACGAGCTCTGCTCAACACCAAGTTGGTCAGTCAGATCACCGACAGTTGCTTCACCCAACTTGTCGATCTCAAGTAATACTCGCAGCCTTAGGGGATGGGCCAACGCCGCAAAAATCTCTACAGCCGAACTGACGTCAGACTCTGCCAAGTGCGATTCGAGCCAGCTTCTTGTTAGGTAGCCGACCCACTCCCGGAAATATCCTGCCAGTTTCGGCCGCCCAAGCCAGAAAGGCGTCACCGTGCTGATCCAGCATATGTGCTTCTTCCAGCCGCGCTTGCAACGCGATCAGTAAGAATCCCGGAACAACAAGAACAAGCGACCAGGTAACCGGTGCTACCAGCACAACACCGATCAAACACAAACTCACACCGGAGTAAATCGGGTGTCGAACAAACCCATAAAGCCCCTTCGTGCACAAGGATGTGGGTTCGTCATCAATACCAATACGCCACGAGGCACCCATCTGGGCCTGAGCCATCACCACGACCAGCATCCCCGAGAGACAAAAAGCAGCCCCCAAAAGCCAGGTACGGTCCGGGGAAAACAAGGGCTGCAAATTGTCTAATCCGATCGTCGCAACGCTAACGCCAAGCACAACGAGCCCCAGAAACATCAGCGAAGTTGAGACCCGAACGATGTCCTCAACTGCTGTTGAGTTTTTACGTATGACCACGCCAAAGGTGCCGGTAGTCAATTTCAGCCGAATCAACGGCAGTACCACGACAATGACAAAAAAGGCAGCCATCAGAATCAATAGGAGATTATTCATATCATATGCAATATATTTCATATGAAGTAATGTTCATATATTTCTGCGGCAAAGTAAACCCCTTAATGGCAACCTGCTTGTGCATTATGTCTTCTCAGAACGAGTTTCCAGCCATTCATAAATCACTGGGAGCAGAACAAGAGTCAACGCGGTCGATGTGATCAAGCCACCTACGACGACGGTGGCCAGCGGTCGTTGCGTTTCTGCTCCTACACCTGATGAAAGTAACATAGGCACCAGCCCTAGAATGGCAACACTTGCCGTCATCAAAACGGGGCGTAGTCGCAGTTCGGCTGCCTGACGGACTGCAAGCCCAACACCGATATCTTGTGTCGAGCGAAGTTCATTGATAAAGCTGACCAAAACGATGCCGTTCAACATGGCAACACCGAACACAGCAATGAAACCAATGGCGGACGGCACCGATATGTACTGACCTGTTAGAAAGAGAGCAATCAGGCCGCCAATAATTGCAAAAGGTACGTTGGCAAGAATAAGCGTTGCGTACTTCACCGAGTTAAACGCCGTGTACAGCAGAACAAAAATAAAGAAAATCGTCAGCGGCACGATGATCGAGAGCCGAGTCAACGCACGCTGTTGGTTCTCAAAGGCACCACCCCATTCAAGCCAGTAGCCAGGTGGCAGTTCAATTCGTTCGCTGATCGCATCATTGGCGTCGCGAACAAAGCTGTCCACATCACGTCCACGAACATCCATCTGTATGACTGCGTAGCGCTGAAGCTGTTCACGCCTTACGAATGAGTAACCTTCTGCAACTGAAATGTCCGCCACGGCGGACAGAGGTACAATTGCACCAGAAGTCGTTTTAAGTGGAATCTGCTGGATAGCTTTGACTGACTTCTTAGCATCATCATCAAGCCGAACAGTGATATCGAAACGTCTGACACCGTTGATCAACGTTGATACTGGTTCGTTGCCAATGCCGGTTCGAACAACAGTGAGCACATCATCTGCGTTTAAACCAAACCTTGCCAGTTGATCACGCCTCACTTTGATTCGAATCTGAGGTTTACCGACGTTCGCCTCAAGCGACAAATCGGCCACGCCCTCGATGGTTTCGATAACCTCCTTCACCTGCTCGCTTAGACGATCCAGCTCAGCAAGTTCCTCACCATAGATTTTCGCAGCCAGCGTAGCTCGAACACCCGAGATGAGTTCTTCAACTCGCATCTGAATGGGCTGTGTGAACGCAACAACCGCCGTTGGCACCACTTCTTCGAGTTTCTCACGCATTTCCTCTGCAAGTTCTTCGATACTTCGTTTCGACTCCCATTCCCCAGGTGGTTTAAGTTCGGTGTAAATCTCCATGTAGTTAACGTCGGCCGTCTCGCCTTTCTCTGCCCGACCAATCATCGCGATGGTCGTTTCAACTTCAGGAAACTCACCCAGTGCAACTTCAATTCGTTTTGATATCTCGACAGACTGATCGAGAGAAGCCGATGGAATAGATGTCACCCGCCACATGATCGAGCCTTCCTGGAGTTGAGGCATGAACTCTTTTCCCAGAAAGGGGAACAGGCTCAGACTGAGGACAAGCAAGCCAATGGCACCGCCCACAACAATGGGCCTGTTGCCAAGCGCCCAGTCCAGGAGCGGCAGGTAGACCTGCTTCACTTTGCGCACCAGCCAGGTATCACGTTCTTCCTTCGGTTTCAGGATAAGCGCCGCAAGCACAGGGATAAGTGTCAGGGTTATCACAAGAGAACCCGCCATCGCGAAGCTGATGTTAAAAGCCATAGGCTTAAACAACTTGCCCTCCAACCCTTCAAGCGCAAACAGCGGCAGAAAGACAACGATGATAATTAAGATGGCAAACGCGATCGGGTTCGTGACTTCCCTTGCGGCATGCATCACCGCGCTAGTTCTATTGACGGCTTCTCCAGCTTCCTTGCGCTCCGCCATGATACGAAATGCGTTTTCCACCATGACAACCGCACCATCAACCATCATGCCAATCCCAACCGCCAGTCCGGCAAGCGACATCAGGTTGGCAGAGAGACCAAACTGTTCCATAAAAATGAAAGCAGTCAACATTGCCATCGGTAACGCGCTGATCACGACGACGGCGGAGCGAAACTCTCCCAGGAACAGGAACAGGACGATTGCGACCAGGATGGACCCTTCAATCAGCGCCGACCTGGCTGTTTCTACCGCCTTATCGACGAGATCTGTACGTTCGTAGACAGGCCTGAGCGTCACTCCATCAGGTAACGCATCTCGAACAATTTCGACCTTTTCTTTGACGGCCTCAACAACACTGGCCGCATTTTCGCCAATCCTGGACAGTGCCATTCCCAGTACAACTTCCCTTCCGTCCCGGGTTACGGCCCCAAACCGTAGTGCACCGGCTTCGGTAATCGTTGACACGTCGCGAAGATAGACAGGCGTACCATCTACAACCTTCACCACCATGTCACCGATATCAGTTGTGGACTCGACCAATCCCAGCCCACGAACCAGGAATTGTTCAGCGCCGATATTGATGTACTGACCACCAACCTGCCGGTTATTTGCCTCAATGACCTCTATGACATCACGAAACGTCAGATCGTACTTGATCAGGTTCAATGGCTCGATGACAACCTGGTATTGTCGCTCCTGGCCTCCCCAGGACATCACATCATCAACCCCATGAGCTGTTCTGAGAATGAGGCGAACACTCCAGTCATGCAGCGTTCGCAAATCCATGTCGGTAATTGAGTCGGCCAACTTTTCATCAGCGCGCTCCAACGTGTACCAGAACACCTGCCCCAGACCGGATGTGTTCGGCCCCATCTCAGGCGTGCCATAACCTTCCGGAATTCTGTCACCAACTTCCTGTAAACGCTCCATGACCAGACGACGGACAAAATAGATATCCATGTCATCCTCAAAATAGACCGCAACATAGGAAAGGCCGAACAGACTCACAGAACGAATCTCCTGGACACCCGGTAAACCCGCCATACCGGATTCGATAGGGAAAGTGAGCAATTGTTCGATGTCTTCTGCCGCCAATCCCGGAGATTCTGTGTAGATGTTTACCTGCGTAGGCGTCACATCAGGAAAGGCATCGATCGGGACGATAACCGCAGCCCTAATACCCAGGAACGCCACAACCCCAAACAGGATGATGACCAGGAACTTGTATTGCAGTGATGTTTCAACGAGTTTTTCTAGCATTGGGGTCGCTCCTAGTGGCCATGACCTTCGCCAAGCGAAGATTTCAGTAGCAATGACTTCAGATGAAACACGCCGCTCGTAACAATCGCTTCGCCAACGGCCAAACCGCCATTAACAACAGTCCAATCCCCGATTTGCTCACCAACCACGATCGACTGTGGATGAAACTCATGCCCGTTCTCTATTTTGAAAACGGTTGGCCTACTTTCGAGCATCGTCACAGCGGCACTTGGCACAGCCAAGACAGAAACTTTACGTCCGGCCACAATTTCAACCTCTACAAACTGACCCGGATGTAACAAATCGTCAGCATTGTTGACTTCAATGCGCAATCCCTGTGTACGAGTTGTCTCATCAAGACGATGGTGAAGTTGTATTACGGTGCCATCTACCCAATGATCGCCGTCAATCCGGATTCGAGCGCGAGTTCCAGCTTCCATTTCCGACAATCCCAACGGCAGACGCTGGGCTTCAACCCACATGACAGATTCATCGCTGATGTCAAACAAGACCCGGCCCGGTGTAATCAACTCGCCCAAAACGAAGTCGTCCTGCAACACGATCCCATCCAGAGTAGCAATGAGATCAAAGGCTCCTGTGGCGAGCGTTGCATCACCTGAGCTCACGAGTGCAGTGACTTGCTCTGCTGTCATGCCATAAGCAACGACCTTCGCTCTCGCCAGTTGTTGGGCAACCTGGGCTTCTGTGTAACGTTTTTCTGAAACCGTATCTCGGCCAAGGCTCTCAACCCGCCGCCACTCTCGATCCGCAACAAGCAGTTGCCCCTGCGCCTCAGCCATCGCAACACTCGATAGCGTTACAAGCGGTGTACCGGCCTTTACTTTGTCGCCAAGTTTTACGTGCCGGGCAACTACCTGAGCCGTGACACGTGGTGAGACCCGCAAAGAACGGTAGGCGTTAACCACAACCTCGCCGGGTAGTCGAATACTCTCCTGAAGTTCCTGAATGTTTACGATCCCGGACTTGATTCCTGCTTCTCGTTGCGCTTCGACGGACAGTTCCAGTGCCTCTCCATCCTCTTCGTGTTCCTCATGGCCTTCGCCGCTGCTGAAAACGTGCACAGATGTCAAAACACCCAGACACATCAGCAGCAACCTTAGGAACTGACCCATACCTATTTCTAAGAATTTTTGTTGTTTCACAGTAAATCTCCATCATCGATCCAGGCATCCAGATGGCCGGAGGCCATTAACAGTTCAAACCAGGCTTCCCAGACGGTCTGCCGAAGGTCCAACGCACTCTTTTGCAAATCCAGAACCTGACTGATCTGGACCACGTAGTCCGTCGTGCTGATCTCGCCTGCTTGCCAAAGTCGTTGAAGCAACAGCGCTTGCCGGTCAAGGCTGGTTTGGCCCGTGCTTTCCCAATCAGCCAGCGCCTTGCTCGACAACTCATATCTCTCGACTGCACTCGACAAGCGAGCACGCGCGCCGTACAAAAGATCGTCGTAGCGCTGCTGCGCTTCACGATGCCTTGCCGCAGCCAGATCTACTTCAGCGGTAAACTGGTTTCGAATATTCAGGGGAATTGCGAGATTCAATCCAATCAGCGTCTCATCATCTTCCTTACCACCTGATAGAGACAGGATGGGGTCCGGGCGCTTCTCGCGGCGTCGTAGATCCAGTGTGGCCTCCGCAGACTTCACTCGACTTTGAGCGGCAATCAGTTCTGGCAACATGTACCCGAGTGCCTCGAAACTGATATTCAGATTCTCGGCAACAGGTATCCCATCTGGATGATCAGGCCAATCGCTGACCGGTACGAGCGGCGCCAGGCTATGTACAGACTGCCTGGATTCAGAAACACGCGCAGCAGTCGAAGCTTCCTCGAGTCTCGCATCCATCGCCGCCAACCTCGCGAGATCCAACTCAACTTGGCTGAGATCGCCCGTGTCAAAACGTTTTTGTGTGAGGTCGAGAAACGTCCGCATATGTTCACCACGATTCCGGGCAAGGGACAGACGGTCCTCATCAGCTCTATAGCGGAATAATCCGACAAGTAGATTATTTGCGGTGCGCCATCGTTCCGAAATGTACTCCGCCCGTGCTAGCTGTTTGTTGTTACTCGCAACACCGACGCGCGCCCGTTTCTTGTTTGACCAGTCAATGGTCTGACTGATGCCAAGTGCGCGAACTTTTGAATCAGCGTTCTCAACATCGAAACTTAATTCCGGATTGTAGAGGGGTTGCTCCGCAGCTGATAACGCGGCTTCACCTGCTTCATACGCGCTACGTGATGCTAAAACACGCGAGTTGGTCGCGAGAACTTTCTGCACAAATGCGACAAGCACTGGGTTAGTTTGCGCAATCGATACGCCAATCGCGGCGGTTTCATCTGCAATGGTTTTAGGCGGAATTAATATCAGGGCCCCCGCCATCAGGGCCAGTCGGAAACAATGCATAACTCATAGTCCATCCAAAATGGTACTGCTTGCGGGTCCTCTTCCAGGTGCCCGCTGACAAGGTAGTTAGGATGTATCTATGTATTGGGAGGTGGAGTTGGGGGAGCTAGTGGTCTTTCAGTTATGTTGGATGTGTAGAGGGATTGCCTGTTCTGAACCAGGAGCGGCGAATACGCCATAGTTGTGGAGGCACTCGCACTGCAATGACCATGACAGCAGTGCTGACAATGTTCACCGTCGAGTTCGACATCCGACAATTCGCCACCATGTGCCTGCAGACCATGGCCAAATTCTTCCAGATGCGAAGTTTCGTCGCCATGCGGAAAATCCTCGGCGAACACGTCTGCTGCACCTTCCAGGCTAACAACCAGGAGAGACAGGATCACGTAGATTTTCAAGAAATGCGCCATATCAATTGATAGTAGGTGATTTACCTGCAAGTTGTCCAGATGACCCAATAAGCTCAACAGCCAATCCATTGAAGGCGTTGGACCATGTTCTGAGGGATCAGACATCTCTGGAAACCATCAGATTGTAGAGCGTCGCAATGAGCCAGCCTGAGACAAAAGCAACGAGGCTCCAGCTAGTCAGCCCCGTTACAATCCCAACCAACGTCAATGTAAAACTGAAATACGTATCCTCCAGATGCAGCATGTGGGAACTGACGGTCGCCATTGAGGATGGCGACATCCAGACGAATAATGTACATACTATCCAAAGGGTCGCGAACGCCAAGGCGCAAGCTAAACCAAATCTCACACTTTGTAGCTTCATAAATCCTCCAAACTCTACGCAAAACTCATATTGATAAGCCATCCCAGCAAAATAATCTGGGGTAGCGTGACAAGCGGCAGAAACAACGCAATACGCCATGATTTGGTGGTATCTCGCAGAATCATGATCTCTGTATAGTCAGTAGCGACACCACCCATCAGAAACGCAAAACTGTTCCCCGGTGCGCCCGCTCTTGAGAGTATGTCAGCAGCAATCGGTGTAGAGCCTTCAGAACAGACTTCTAGTACCGTCGCTACAACAATGGTGACTCCCAGACCTAGCAAAGTGGGACCAAAATACGTTTCAAACTGATCAGGCGAGACAAAAGCTCTCACGATACTGGCGAGAAGAACCCCAAACAGAATCCAGCGAACAACCATCCTAGAATCCTTAATGCCATCGACCAACATTTGCCAGAAATACGTCAGATTGACATCAAGGTTGACTAGTCCTCGCTTCGCTTCGGGCCAGAACCGGAAGTGCTTTGGTAGGTCAAATTGTGCTTGGTTTTTTGGCAGTACGGACCGCGCAACAAGTCGGTCAAACACTACTCCTGTTATCACAGCGATCAACATCGACAGAACAATGAACGCAATGGTCCAAGGCAAACCAATCAGCGCAATTAGAATGAGCGTTAAAGAAAAAGAATTCCACGGGCTTGAAACCAGAAAAGCGATGACCTGTCCTGCACTTGCGCCTCGCTCATAAAGTTTTGCGCCCACCATCAAGATGCCATGACTACATAAATCCAGCAGCACACCCGCAAACGTTGCACGGATAATTCCACGCGTACCCGTCTTGGTTCCAAGTGCACTCATGACAAACTCTCGTGGAATACGACCGAGAATCGCGATCATTACTATGCCAATCAACACACCCCACCAGACCGTATTCACCAGCTCAAAAACGGAGTGCGTCAAAATGCCGAGCCACTCCATGGAGTGTGCGAATTCCGGCGTTAATGTAAACAAAGAGTAGAGTGTCAATATCGACGCACTCGACAACCACAAGAGCCAATCCACTTTCTTTGCTGAGTGATTACCGTGCTCTGCTACATGACAGGAGGTGTTTACATGCGGACTGCTTGTAGTCGTTTCTTCTTTCAAGTTGATCACATCATTTCATCTCAATACTCAGATTCTAAAAGGTGTGAGCGACTCACAGGTCAAGTGTTGATTCAGCCAATATCCGATTCTCTTCTTACCAGACTCTCCTCATAACCAGATAGGTAAAAGAAGCCGACCAAGTGATCAGCATTAACCCGTTCAGTGCTTCAACCTGAGAAATAAAGCGGATATGCCCATCCGGGTAGATATCACCGAACCCAAGTGATGTGTAAACAACGCCTGAGTAATAGAAGTAGGTCATATATCCATCAACCGAACGCCCAAGGAAGCTTCCAATCTCAAGATGGTTAACCGCTAGGTAATAAGCCCCGGCATAAGTGCCAATTTCGACCATATGAACACCAAACAATACAGTCACAACTACAAGCAAAAGCCAATGATCACCAACTAAAAGCCTTTTCGTCAGTCTTCGCTGTAGGAAGCTTAAGCAAAAATAGTGAATAGCAAAGGTAGTCAGTGCCAACACGACGGACATGATAATTGCAGTAAGCACCAGTCAATATCCTTCTATTGTTTGTTTGGGGAGAACAGATTCTGAAATGTATGAACTACTCATCGCTCACTCATTAATTGACTCAATCAACGCACAAACAGAATCACCTGTTGGGTGAGCATCAGGCAGATCACTCCACGATGCTAATGCTGCTTCCATCTTGGCGTGTAACTCATTTAGCTCTCGGAGCTTTCTTTCTGCTTCAGTCATTCTCTGCTCCAAGAGCGAACGAACTCTTGGACAAGGGGATTCGCCTTGTTCTGCATCCGCAAAGATGGCTTTGATATCGTTGAGCGTGAAACCCAAGCTTCTGGCTGCCAAGATAAATCGAAGTCGGCGAACATCTGCTTTCTTATAAATTCGATATCCGTTGTCCGGGTTCCGCTCCGGTTTCAGCATCTCAATACGTGTGTAATATCTCACCGTGTCTGGTGAAACTCCGGCGTTGTTGGCTAAGTTAGTTGCAAACATGATTGCCTCGCTGCTTTCTGTTGTATAACTCCTTTAACTCCTCGTTTTCTCTGAATGCTGAACAACCAGACTGTAAATGGCAGGTAGTACTAAGAGCGTCAACACGGTGGTGGTTAACATACCGCCTATCATGGGTGCTGCGATTCTCTGCATGACATCAGCCCCTGTACCATTGATAAACATGATTGGGAGTAAACCGACAATTGTTGAAGTGGCGGTCATCACCACAGGCCGAACCCGCTGGGAGGTTCCCTCTCTTACGGCTTGTTGAATCTCTTCAACCGAAAGCGTTTTGAGTTCATTGCCTTGCTCTTCCGGTTTCTCAGCCCGAAGTCGCTTAACTTCCTCCTCGATGAACGTCAGCACTAATACGCCGGTTTCAATTGCAACCCCCGCTAATGCAATGAATCCAACAGCAACAGCGACAGACAGGTTGTAGCCCAACCAGTAGACGAACCAAAATCCACCCACAAGTGCAAAGGGAACTGAAAGCATCACCAGCATCGGTGCGGCAGCGTTTCTGAAGTTGAAGTACAACAACATGTAGATGAGCAACAAGGTCAATGGAATCACTAAACGGAGTCGTTCACTGGCTCTCTCCATATATTCAAATTGACCCGACCAGACGAGTGTGTAGCCAGGTGGCAACTCAACCATTTCATTCACTACTTGTTTTGCTTCGGTTACAAAGCCACCAACGTCTGAAGTGTTTAGATCAACATATACCCACGCGTTGGGCCGAGCGTCCTCACTTTTGATCACAGGTGCACCACGGCGGAGTTTGATTTCAGCAACCTGTGAAATAGGAATCTGTGCTCCTGAAGGTGTTGGAATCAACACTCTTGCTAATCTATCCGGTTCATCCCTCAATTCCCGGGGGTAACGCAGGTTAACTGGGTAACGTTCCAAGCCCTCTATCGTGTCAGTAATTTTCATACCACCGATGGCGGTCATAATGACGTCTTGAACATCGCCCACTTTGAGACCGAATCTCGCAAGTTCATCACGCTTGATATCAAAATCAAGGAAGTAGCCACCGGCAGCTCTGTCCCCAAATGCTGACAGCGTTTCCGGCATGGTCTTCATTGCCTGCTCAATATCTTCTGCAACACTTTGCAGTACGACGAGATCAGGTCCGCTTACTTTGATTCCAACGGGCGTTTTGATTCCTGTTGACAGCATGTCTATACGAGTCTTGATTGGCATCGTCCATGCGTTGGCTAACCCCGGAAACTTAATTGCCTGATCCATTTCCTGCATCAACTCCTGTGTAGTCTTTGTTGGATCGGGCCATTCATCTTTAGGTTTAAGTCTGGCGATAGTCTCAATCATTGATAGCGGTGCAGGGTCAGTCGCCGTTTGTGCACGACCTACCTTTCCAAAGACAGATTCCACCTCCAGGAAGGTCGCTATGATCTTGTCTGTTTGCTGCAACAACTCTCGCGCTTTCGTGATCGAAATGCCGGGGAAAGTAGTTGGCATATAAAGAATGTCTCCCTCATCCAACGGCGGCATAAATTCACTTCCGAGTTTGGACACCGGAATCACTGTCGCGGTGAGAAGTAGTGCAGCTAAGCCCACAATCAACCAACGTGCCGACAAGGTAAGTTTGAGAGCAGGTGCGTGGAGGCGATGCAGCAGTCTTGTTAATGGATTTTTCTCCTCAGAAACAACGTTGCCACGGATAAAGACACCTGCCAGCACTGGCACAAAGGTGATTGCCAAAATCGCTGCCGCTGCCATCGCATACGAACTGGTAAACGCCAACGGCTTAAACAATCGACCTTCCTGAGCCTCAAGTGTAAATATGGCGAAATACGAAACCACGATGACCAACAAAGAGAAGAATAGCGCAGGCCCAACCTCCAAAGACGCCGCACGTATCGCTGCCCATCGTTGGCTGGAATCCAGGTCATCGCCAAAACGTGACCGAGCAAGCGCGAGATGTTTGTGAGCGTTTTCAACAAGCACAATCGGTCCATCAACCATTGCACCAATTGCAATCGCGATACCGCCCAAAGACATGATGTTTGCGTTGATCCCTTGAAGCCTCATTGCAATGAAGGCCAATAAAATCCCAAGCGGTAGACTGACAATGACGACCAATGATGAGCGGAGGTGAAGAAGAAAAGCTCCGCAAATCAAAGAAACCAGAACAAATTCAATAATCAATGTGTTCGTCAGATTATCCACTGCACGATTTATCAGATCGCTGCGGTCGTACACCGGAACAATTTCCACACCATCCGGTAATCCCGAGGAAAGGTCAGCAAGCTTTTGCTTAACCCCATCAATCGTGGCCAGTGCATTTTCACCATATCGCATGATGACCACCCCACCTGCCACTTCTCCTTCACCATCGAGTTCGGCTATGCCGCGTCTCAATTCAGGACCAATATGCACATGTGCGATATCCTTTATCCGAATTGGAGTCCCTTTTTCATCGACCTTGATTGCAATTTCTTCAATGTCTGAAATTGATTGAATGTATCCGAGCCCCCGAACCATGTACTCTGTCTCGGACATCTCAATCAATCGCCCTCCAACGTCATTGTTGGAGCGCATGATTGCGTGTCTTACGACGGATATGGGGATGCTGTATGCCGCTAACGCATTTGGATCAATCTCCACTTGGTACTGCTTGACGTGCCCCCCTATAGACGCAACCTCTGCGACACCTTCAACCGTCTGAAGCGGATACCGAAGATACCAATCCTGAATTGATCTGAGTTCAGCAAGATCATGACGCCCTGACTTATCAACCAGTGCGTATTCAAACACCCAGCCGACACCCGTTGCGTCTGGTCCAAGCGTGGGCGTTACGTTGTTTGGAAGGCGACCACTGACGTAGTTTAGGTATTCCAGGACTCGGGCTCTGGCCCAATAAAGGTCCGTACCATCTTCAAATACGATGTAAACGAAAGACAAACCGAAAAATGAAAAACCGCGAACATCCTTGGCCTTAGGCACCGCCAGCATTGCAGTCGTTAGTGGATAGGTGACCTGATCTTCGACAACCTGAGGTGCTTGTCCTGCGTATTCAGTGAAAACAATGACCTGCACGTCTGATAGGTCAGGGATCGCATCTAATGGTGTAGTCCGTGTTGCCCACAACCCGACGACAATCAGGAATATGGCACTGACCCATACCAAAAACCGATTGTCGAGAGCAGCCCGGATGATGCTGTTAATCATGATGATGCCCCTCGTCATCTTGTTCCGGCATTTGATGGTCGCCATGACTCATCTCGTGCTCACCGTGATCCATCTGGTGCCCGCTATGGTCCATCTGGGACGTACCCACAGACATCTTGGCTACCGCTTCTCGTAGCTTTGATTCGGAGTCGATAAGGAACTGGGCAGATGTAACCACCGATTCGCCAACCTCAACACCTTCAAGAACTTCGATCCAGCCTTTAGTCGCAACACCAAGCACAACCTCCCGGGGTTCGAACTTGCCTTCACTCACCTGAATAAACACTTTCTCGCGTGTTCCTGATCGAACCACAGCTTCTGCAGGAACCGCGGTAGCTGACTCCCTTCGTGCAGCGGCTATCTCAATGTCGGCGTACATATCCGGTTTGAGTAGGAGGTCAGGGTTTTCAAACTCAAGCCGTGCCTTAACTGTGCGGGTTTTCCTGTCGGCGTAGGGGTAGATGTAAGTTAACTGACCAGAGAACGTCTTACCCGGTATTCCTCTAACTGACATCACGGCATCATCACCTTCTTTCACCCAAGCCAGTTCATCTTCAAAGACGTCAACGAAGACCCAGACTTTAGAGAGGTCAGCGATAAAATAGAGTTCGGTCTTTGGCGTAACGTACTGACCCTCACGGACACCAACATTAATGACAGTTCCAGAGGCTGGAGAGTGGATATGTAGGTATTTCTTCACCTCACGTTTCTGCTTCAGCTCCTCAATTTGATGATTCGGTACATCCAACAGCTCAAGTCGTCGTAAAGCTGTTTGTGCCAACTGCCCAGTAGCAGAAGATCCGGAGGTTCCGTTAAGTGCCAGCAAGTATTCCTCTTGCGCCGAAACCAGTTGGGGCGAGTAGATACTCAGCAGAATGTCATCATGTTTAAGTGATTGACCTGTTGTCTCCACTCGCATTTGTTCTATCCATCCCTCAGTTTTTGGATGTAGCCGTGTAATGGACGTCTCGTCATAGTCGATACGACCTAACGTATAAACTGTTTTCGCTAACGACTTCTGAACAGCTTTAGTCGTTCTTACGCCAATCGACTGGGTGGTGACTGGATCAATCAACACTGTACCGGTAACCGAGGAACTTGCGTCACCGTTTGCGTAAACAGGGATGTAATCCATTCCCATTTCATCCTTCGCTGGAACTGGGGATGTGATGGCAGGATTCATTGGGTTTCTGTAAAAAAGTGGTGCCTTCTCCCCACCTGTTTCTGGCATCGCCATACTGGTATCCAACGCAGCCCCACCAAACCAGTAGCCGACGGTGCCGGTAACAAGTGCTGTGACTAGCAACACTGCAACTAACGTTTTGTTATTCATAAATAGACTCCTTGCCGACACCAGCGGCCAGCCTCGCAAGCGCCTGTTTGGCACTTGCCATTGCATTCCAGTAATCAATCGACGCGTTGTAGAGCATGATTTGCCCGTTTACGACGTTAAGAAAATCGACTTTGTTGACCTCGTACCCAGCCAGCATCGACGACACGGTTTGTTCTGCCTGCGGAATGATTTCATTCTTCAAGAGCAAAGCCTGTTCTCGGGCGGCTGAATACTCGGCGGCTTGCACACCTATTTCTGTTTCGATGACGCGAATGGTGTCGGACAAACGATAACGCTCATACTCACGATCATGTATTCGTTGCTGTAGCGCCTTGTCTTGTTTCTGACCTGAGTAGAGTGGCAGGTTTATGCTGAACATCAGACTCAGGAAGTCCGTTCGACTCCCTCTAATAGGATCGCTACCTTGTCGGTCTGCGTAACCAACACCCACTTGAAAATCAGGCCAACGATCCTTTTCCGCTAACTCCACTCTTTTGTCCGCAGCCTCAAGCTTAAGCTCGATGGCTTTAAGCAAGTCACGACGCTCCACAGCAAACTTGGCCAAGCTTGTTACGGGTTCAAGCGATGGCAGCGTCTCACTTGGCGGGTCTTTGGGGAGAGTTATGGGGTGCTCCGGGACGCGATTAAGCAACCCATTCAGCGTCGCTTGAACGCGTCGTCGGTTGCCAGTTAACTGGGCTTCACGATTAATCAGCCTCGATAGCTCAAGCTCTGCTAAAAGAACATCCTGCTGGAGCCCCTTACCAACGGCATATTTGGTCGTGGCAATTTCAACAAAATCTCTAAGCAACAATTTATTGCTTTCCACAATTTGTAAGCTTCGATCAGCAGCAAACAGGCGCCACCACGCTTCGCGCACTTTTCCAGTAAGTACATCCCTATATTCGTCGGTTTGCTTTTGGGCAACACCCACCATTGTTTCCGCTACTTCCCGTCGCAGTTCTCTCTTCCCTGGAAAAGGCAGTTTTTGAGACAGCATGAGTTGTAGCTGTGTCATCGGTTCCTGATCCAGATCAAACGTATCTGTCGGCAGGTTCATGGCGTTAAAAGAGAGCATCAGGTCCGGTAGTGCCCCCACCTGCGAGGGAGCAAACGCCATTGCCTCTACCTCTGCGTCGAGCATTAGAAGCCGTGAGTTGGCATCAAGGGCAATCTGAACCGCCTCGCCAATATCGAGCGGCTCCGTTGCGCTCAAAAGTTCAGAAGCTTGTATTCGTGTCGGAGTGGTCAGCATGATGCTGACGACAATCAACGATTGAAAAAAAATAAGAGTAGTGAGATATCTCATCTGCTTCCCTCATGAATTAAAGGGTCGTGTTAACGACGTTTTTAATGTCTAACAGACACGAAAGAGCATTCTTGCTCTTAGACGGGTAGCAGATTTATTCCAGCAGCAGGTCGCGCCGGGTCACAGGAGTAGACTGAAGAGCGGATAGAACATACGGCGGACCGGTTTCAGTCGCACTTAGTGGTTCGTTATTTAGGAGCGATTCAAGGGTATTGTTAACTGCATGATCGAGATCAACAAACTGAATGGGCTTCGGCGCCAGCTCAGTTTTGCTAATCGTTCCAGTCGCAAGGCAACCATTGCCGCAATCCGTGTGATCACAGGGCATTGATTGATCCATTTGATGCATCGCACCGTGGCTACCCTCGCCCCCATGATCCATAGAAAGGTCCATCGGAAGCGCCTGTAGCTCACACGCACAGGTCACACCTGCAACAAGCAGACAGACACTGAGAATTGTTGATACAAACGCTTTCATAGCCCTATAATCGTATACCCCCCTAGGGTATAGGTCAAATCTTGAACGAAGAAAAATCCGCTATTAGGAAGAGGCTCCGACGCATTGAAGGGCAAGTCCGTGGCATTGATCGCATGATTGAAGAAGAGCGATATTGCATAGACGTTTTGACGCAGTTACAGGCTGTGAAAGCAGCTCTTGCAAAGGTTGAGGACGCCATACTCAACGATCACGCATCCACGTGTGTCTTGGCAGCGATCGAAACTGGAGACAGAACTGAACAGCGTGAAAAGTTTGCTGAACTGATTGAACTGTTTTCCAAGGTAAAGCGGTGACTGGCATCAAATCATGAGAATCTGCATCCTCACGCTATTGTCAGTAGCACTCGCATTAACATCATTCCAGACCATCGCTGAGCAGGACAAACTGGATTCTCAACGATGGATGGTTGTGAACTACTGGTCCATTACCTGCGCACCGTGTCGTATCGAGATTCCTGAACTGAACTTGCTCTCTCAAGAACTGGACGCCGTGGACATCGGCTTAGTCGGTATCAACTTCGATGAAGACGATAGAGACCAAACACTAATGCTTGCAGAGCGCATGGGCATTGAATTCCCGACGCTGCACCAAGAACAGGTTGATGCGTTAAGCGTGTCACCACCTAACGTGTTACCAACGACTCTGATTTTATCACCCGATGGGGTAGAGATGGCGAGGTTGATCGGCGCTCAAACCCGTGAATCCATCAAGATTCAACTTGGCCAACTAATTGGAGCAGCACAATGAGCAAGAGCATTCTATATTTGACGATCACAACGCTATTTCTCGTGAAATTGCCGCTTGGTAGCGATGCCGCAGAAGTTACATTACTTGAAAGCCCCGCTACTGAAGCTTCCAGCTTGTCACGGGTTTTCACAGATAGATCAGGCGGGATCATTCTCTCTTGGGTGGAAACAGACGGCAAAAATGATTCGCTCTACTTCTCCACACTTTCAAAGGACAAATTCTCAAAGCCCCAGATGATTGCGTCGGGCACTGATTGGTTCGTCAACTGGGCCGATTTCCCTTTCGTCATCACCACTGATCAATCCATGACAGCACATTGGCTGCAAAAACGAGATGAAGGCACATACAACTATGACGTCGTTGCAGTGTTTCGCAACCCAGAAACTAAGAGTTGGAGTGAGCCAAGGATTATCCATACAGACGGTGTGAGCGCAGAGCATGGATTCGTGGGAATGCTGCCCCTGTCAGATGATCGAACACTGATCTCGTGGCTGGACGGGCGAAACACAGCCGGGCATGCATCGCATGACGCAACTGGACACGGGTCGGGAGGAATGACACTGCGGGCTGGTATTTTTAACGCCGACGGCAACACCATGGCTGAATGGGAACTCGACGACCTGGTTTGTGATTGTTGTCAAACCAGTGTTGCCATGTCTTCTGGTGGACCAGTAGTTGCTTATCGTAACCGGACAGAGTCAGAGATGCGGGACATTTTTATCACGCGCCTGGAAAACGAATCATGGACGACACCAACCCCAGTCTATGTAGACAACTGGGAGATTGCAGGATGCCCCGTTAATGGGCCATCCGTGGCGGCACAAAAACACCAAGTTGCAGTCGGCTGGTTTTCAGCTAAGGACAACCAGCCAAAGGTGAACCTCTCTTTATCAACTGATAACGGAGACTCCTTCGAAAACACTGTGACGGTAGCCCAACAGGATACGAATGGCCGGGTGAGTGTTGCGATGCTGGAATCTGGCAAAGTTGTGATCAGTTGGCTGGAGACTGCTGGCAAATCAGCCTCAATAAAAGCTGCCGCCTATAACTACGATGGTGAGCTACTCGATTCCGCTACGATTGCGGAAACAGTTTCTTCACGCCAAAGCGGATTCCCTGTCATGACTTCAAGTGGCGATGATGTTTTTGTAACCTGGACCGAAGTCAGTTCGGAAAAACAGGTCAGAGTCGCCCGAGTTCGCTTCTAGCGGCAGACAGCTTGTATTAGCACTTGGTTCTACTGTGCCAATCGCGACCTAACGCGCTCGTTGAATTCACTTACATCAAGCTTCGCATCAATTGGTAGTCCAGCCATCTGATGCTGCCAGAAACTTGGTTCCGGTGGAGACGATCCTGTCCACTGAAGTTCACGATCATAAATCGCCCAATAATCCCATAAATCAACCTCATGGCCGATCGACGCACCGAACATCGACATCACTTCCCTATCGGGCGACCAATAGTAGTGCACAGAATCGTCTCGTAGAAACTTCATGGCAGGAATGACATGTCTTTCCTCTGCGCCTAGTTCAGGCACAAACAACACCATCACCTCTATCCCGCCTTGCTCCAATAGCTTCGGCAATTCTGAATCAGCAAAGTCTGCCAGACCTCGCAAGCAAACACCTCAGCTGGGACCAACAATGAACAACAGCTTCAGTTGATCAGCATAGGCGTTAAACTCATCTCTAACTGCAAGTGAATTCCCCAATACGACATAGTTGTCCCTGAATTCACTTGATTGAGCTTGGACATTACCATCACTGCACCCTTGCAATAGAACCGCAATGACAATCAGCGTAGCCATCCCCTTCATTGAAAATACCACAACACACGATCAGCAAATGCAGCAAACAAGATGAGACAGATGGAGATCACAAAGAGCAAATGCTGATAAACGTTTCTCGAAATCTGATAACCGGATATCAGTGGTCGGAAATACAGGAACCACGCACTAACAAGTGTTAGTAAGCTGGCTGCAACCAGGAAATAGGGTCTTGCCGGCTCCAGCCTTGCAAGAAAGACAGCACCGCTAACGCCAAACAGGGTAACGGCTACCGGACCCAGGCAACACAGCCCGATGAACGCAGCAACAGAACTCAGCGCGAACGAACTGCCAGTTGTGATGGCTGTGTTGTCGCCGTGTTCTTCTATTCGCAACATACATCTCCCTGCTGAATAGGCGGACAAGGAACATCACCAAACGAACAATAAACACAGCAATCGCCATGATTTGGTCGCAGCACTTCACCACAACCTTTGCAGTCGTAAAAAAACTGGCATGCGTCAGTCGGCATTTCTTCGTATTCAGAATGTCCGCACCTCGGACAAGTGATTGTTGAGTTGAGTTTGAGTTGCTCAGCCATTGAGTTTCATTTCCCAATCATCGATTTTTTGAATAAACGCCGCTGGACAATGATGTTCTTCAACTTCCTGCCGCCTCACTTTTCCAACAAGCTCAGGTATGGCCCTCATTTCACACCCTGGAGTGGCGATAATCGATGCCAACACGAAAGAGAACCCGAGGTGTGCATAGAAATACACCAACCAAAGCCAGAGAATTAGTCCAGCATATTCGTTATCAGCGCTGCCCGTTACTGTCCAGGCTGCAAGCATCGCGATGCCGATCACCGCTACAGAAACAATACTGGGTAATCTCTTCCAACTTACGCCGAAACCGATATTCACGACATAATTCACGATGCACAACGCAATAACTAACATCACAGAAATGTTCGGCAATGATGAAAAGGGTTGCGAAACTATGTTGTCTCGGAAAGTAACCAGTTCAAAGAGCGCATAAAGACACGCGACACCCAGCAAAAACCGCGCCGAGCGGCCATATACTCCTGGTCGGTGGAGAGTGCCAGGTGTAACCAATTGTAGTTCGTCTGATTGGCTCATCTTCTCATGGTAATATCTGTAGTTACTACAGAATCAAGACCTATTTCATGGACCGAATAACCATCGGGAAAGTTTCATCAATAACGTCCTGCAATATCGAGACAATTCGCTATTACGAAAAAGAAGGATTGTTACCTCACCCCGGCCGAACCAGTGGAGGACATCGCGTCTATGCGCAAGCACACATAGAGAGAATTGTGTTTATCCGACGTTGCCGGGAACTGGGCTTTTCGATGGCAGAGGTAAGAGATTTGCTAACTTTGGAAGATAAGAACATCGCCACTTGTGAAAAAGTAAAATCCATTGCGGACAAACATCTGCAGGACATTGCGTCAAAAATATCAGACCTCAAGCGTATGCAGAAAACCCTAAAATCTTTGGTCGAACAGTGTTCAGGAGAAGAAATTCCGGATTGTCCGATTCTTGATGCACTACAAGCTTGATCAGCGTCGGAAAAAACTAATCTGCCCTGCGGGATGCTAGGTACCAAGCAACACAGATTCAGCCATTGCGGCGATAGCAGAATACTGTTGATGCCTCATCAGATAATGCGTCCTGCCATACTCCGCATATACATCTGCCCATATGCGAGAAATTCCAACAAGTTCCTTGTATAGCGTCAGTTTCGCTGTGTCGCTTACTGGTTTTCCATAGTATTTACGCGAAAACAGATATGTCTCGCTCATGCCCAAGTACTCACGACTAAACTTTCGCTTTGTGAGACTCGGATCAATTTCTTTTAAAGCCTTGAAAATTTCGATCAGCTCATCCACTCCAGAACCCCTGAGTTATTCGAATAACTTTATTTATGAGTCTGAGTCGAAGCCTGTGAGTCAACCCGATATACGACCGTGCTCATTAACGATTTTGTCTAACCCAATGTTTACTTTGTTAGCTCTCTTTCTAAAGAAGTGCCACGATAAACGAGCGACAAAGCCATCAACCACATCGAGCTCTTTCGTGCGTTGTATGTCAAACAAAGCTGGATCAGATACCTTGATCTGGCCAGATACAAGCTGCCTGTACCGGTTCAGGTTTACTAAGAGGCTTTCCAGCTTGTCATCGCTTATTAAATTCCCGCTGGATTTCAGATAAGCGTAGTAGTCCTTGGTCCCGTTTAACATCGTTTGGCTGAAGACAGACTCACTCATACCCAAGTGACTCGAAAAGAACGAAGACACCTGTTCGA
This sequence comes from Pseudomonadales bacterium, assembly GCA_965267195.1. GTDB lineage: Bacteria > Pseudomonadota > Gammaproteobacteria > Pseudomonadales > Azotimanducaceae > UBA9659. The sequence continues at coordinate 3,651,313 of OZ253942.1, read as the reverse complement.
GAAATTCAAAACCCACTTCATGTTCAACTGCTTTTTCACTTGTCATCAAATCAACTCCATCTCCAATGTGCTCGTGCAGTATTTATCCTTAAGCAACAGCTTCAGGGGAGTATCACGAATCCATCTTTTATCAGGCAAAGGCTTCGCTACACCTCGAAATTAACTCTCTAACTCAAGGTGTTTGCGAACTAGCTACTGCAAAATACGGTTGCTTAACTTGGCCGGTTCGGTGGGGCTTTTTTTATGAAGCTCGCCCTGGTAGCCAACGAATACATACTGCGCTCTTCATCCGCCCAATCAACATTCACCATTTTGGTGTTGTATGTACTGTTCCTGAATCTGTCCTGAATCCCAATATCGGCCTTGCAATAGTGCTGGTCGAGGAACTTCAAACTGAATGTACCTACACGTTGATCTCTAAGCTCTTTGTGTGTGCTGAGTAGTTCACTCTTCAGCTCCTGCGCGATCTCGCCATACTCGCGCCCTGGGGTTCTGGCACGGAGCTGCTTGCACAGGCTCGCTAGGACATTCCGTTCAAGGTGTTGTTTGTAGTGTGCTTCAGCCAACAACTTTGCATACGTCGTTCGGAGGATCTGAATCAGTGTTTCTGGTTGATATCTGTCGACGGACTTAGCTGCAATGTGAGCATGCAAATTCAGTTTTTCGGTTCCCCTCTCAATATGGACCGCTCGCTCGATCCGACAGTTCCGCTTACCCCAGCGGGATTTACGTTTAGCCTGCCCGAAAATCTGATCCTCAGCTCTGTTGAATAAGTCACAAATCAACTGCTCGTACGCAGCGAAAGCGTCCGACCGCTTGGTGTGCGAATCATAGAAGTTCCTAATCGCAGATTCCGTTTCGATATTGAGCGTCAGGTAAAGATCGTACTTCTGGCTGGCCAGGTACGGGACGAGTGCTTGTCGATATTCAGAGGTGTGTTTCGCGCTGCATGTATTCATGCAACATATTTATGCTTAGCGCACTAATAGCCCCCGGTTTTCTTGGAATTCAACGTCAGGCTGTTTTCAGCACTGCTAGAAGCATACCTAAACCCGTCGTCATACCGCACAAACAGGACTCATGACGCAAGCGACGTCAACGCAGAATCGGTCTGAAGCAATAGAAATTCGGAAATGTGTGGTTTTCATTAACTCCAAACATTTCACCTGAAACCATATTGATATCAAAGACTTCGGCTCAAAGCATTCTTCAATCGTTTTTCTAAAAGTTAGGAAATAGTATTGAAGATAAGAAATCCGCACGTTTGAGAACAAAAATGGATGAAAAATGGCGACTTACAGAAGGACGTCTCAAGTCGCTACTACTCGTAGCAAACGTCAAGTTGAACGTACCAAAGGAAGTGGACGAGGACACTACCTATGAAAAAAGCAAAAGTACTGACTCCTACAGAACTAAAACGACTGCTCCGTGTTGCAAGCACAACCAAACACGGAGAGCGTAACAAACTCATCGTAATGTTCAGCTACTTAGCTGGGTTGAGAGCGTGTGAAATTGCATCTCTACGAGTCGGGGACGTTGTTGACACAAATGGAACCGCTAAAACCCAAATGATTCTCGATTCAACCCAAACAAAGGGCAACCAACGTCAGTGCGTTTTCCTTAACTCCGTACTTCGACGGCAGGTGACTAACTATCTTGCGTCCTCCAGAAAACATGCCGCAACACTGGAACCTCTATTTCAGTCACAGAAGGGAAGCTTTTTCAGCAGCCAAACCGTTCAGAACCTCTTTCGCTCGTTATACGCAGCTGCTGGCATAGAACACGCCAGCAGTCATAGCGGACGGCGCACATTCATCACAAACCTGAGCGAGAAAGGCGTCAGCACGCGCGTAATACAAGAACTGGCTCGGCACAGCAGCATGGCAACAACCCAACGTTACATAGACGTCAGTGTCGACAAGCTTCGAAATGCAGCAGATTTGATAGGCATCTGAACCCCACGTTTTAATTACAGGGCAATTCGCACTTTCAGGCTTAATACACGGTTCCTCACTAGAAATTCTCGGTGTTTAAAGCCAAGATACATTGAAAAATAGTGTCGCACTTCCCTGCTGATATCAGTTAGTAATCACGTAGTTTTTTAAGTGCTTCAATTGTTCCTAACACGGATTGTGAGCAATGAAGATTCAAAGATTTCAAGAGATATCCAATCACCGGATTTTCAAAAACTTTACCTGGGGCAATATCCCGGACTTCACAAGATACAACCTCATCTACGGCTGGAACGGGACAGGTAAATCAACTCTTTCCCATATCTATCAGTCAATCGCGGAAAAGGATGTGATAACTGAGGGAACAGTTCGAGTCCGTGTAGACGGACAGATTCACGAACTCTCAATTCCAGGTAATCAATCGCTGCCTAACGTGCGTGTTTTTAACTCCGAACTCGTGACAAGGAGTATTTTCGAATCTGGCGATTTGGAGCCAATCTACTACCTTGGAGAGCGCAGCGCCGAAGCTCAAGTGAAGATAGAAGAACTGCAATCCCAGAAGGAAGAAAACGGCAAATCTCTTTCAGAAGCGAGAAGAAGAGCTCGAGACGCCAACAATCAAATTGACAAAATCTTTCAAGAACAAGCCAGAGTAATAAAAGACGCGCTTCGCCAACAAGGAACAGGAAAATACAACAACTACAACAAGAGCGACTTCCAGCGGAAGATTGAAACAATTATTAAGAGCGAAGAAAATTTTGAGTTACGGGAAGAAGACTACAACCAAAAGTTTGACTCATTGAAAATCAGCGAAATTCAAGAAATTACACCGCCCACATTTCCCTCCTTCGATGCTGCTGGTCTCATTAGCAGCCTAAAGGACGCCCTATCAACCACTGTTGTGTCAGAGACAATTGACGAGTTAACCGAAAACCCCGCTGCATCCAGATGGGTTCAGCAGGGTATTAGTCTCCATGAGCATGAAGATGACTGTTTGTTCTGTGGTAACAATCTCACTGAAGTGAGAAAAGAAAGACTAAGGCTACATTTCAATGACAACTTCGAGAAACTCCAGCGAGAATTGGGGAACATAAGTTCGAACATCAAAGCCACTGCAGAGCTATTTGAGTCATCAAGCCTTCCCGACGCGGGCAGACTAGAGCCAACTTTGCGGGATAGCTATGACGATGCACTCTCTGTGTACCAGACAGCAAGGAATAACTTCACGGAGACAGTTCGACAGTTAGAGTCTGAAGTTGAAGCAAAACGAAGCTCACCATTTGAGCCTCGTCACTTAGAAGATTCTTCAGAGATTTCTTTAGTTTCCGCCGTCGATAAAGCTAAAGAAGAATTTGCCAAACTATCTGCACTTATCAACAAGCATAACGAAGCCAGCGAGAACCTAGAAACCTCGAAAGAGAAAGCCCGAAGAGAAATCGAGTCGCATATCGTTTCCAGAAGCATAGATACAGTCAGGGGACTAAAGGAAACAGCCACTACAAACCAAGTGTTGGCAACCGAGCTAACTCAGAAAAGTAGAGAATTCGATACGGAGATAGGAATACAAAGAAGGGAAATTGAGCAACACAAGCAGCCAGCTGACGAGCTAACTGCTGAAGTAGCAGCTTACCTTGGCAGAAAGGAACTAGTCTTCAGTGTCAAAGAGGACGGGTACGAGATTCTTCGAGGCGATGAGAAGGCAGTTAACCTCAGCGAAGGAGAGAAAACAGCGATAGCTTTCATTTATTTTTTGAAAACGTTACAGGATTCATCATTCGACATGAAGAGTTCCGTAGTAGTTATAGATGATCCCATATCCAGCTTAGATTCTAATTCGCTGTTCAGCGCCTTCAGTTTTATGGCCGACAGAACACAATCCGCAAATCAGCTTTTTATCCTCACACACAATTTTCAGTTCTTCAGGTTAGCAAAGGAGTGGATGGAGCAGCTCAAGAGGAAGAACAAAGATAACGGCTGCGCACAGTTTTATATGCTCAAGAATTACTTCACGGGTGAGGAGAGAGCCTCAAAAATAGACAGACTAGACAAACTAATCGCACAAAACGCTTCCGAGTATCACTACCTGTTTTCATTGGTGATGCGCTATTCAGAAGGGGAGCAAAATGATGATGAACTCTTTGTGATGCCTAATGTGGCTAGACGCTTACTCGAGGCATTCTACGCCTATAGGAATCCGGTTCCTGGCGAACTAAGAGAAAAGATTAGCCCAGACTTTGACACAGTGAAACGCTTAAGAGTACTGAAGTACGCCAATCACCTTTCTCACGCCAAGATAGTTGGCACAGATGCAGAGAACGATTTCTCTTTTATCAGAGAAGCTCAAGACTTTCTGAAAGACGTGCTTGATTTGATAGAACACGAAGACAAAAACCACTATGACGCGATGGTAAAACTGGCATCCTAGCTACTCAAACAAATAAGCTTCTTCTCCACTCTCGTATGGCAGTAGCGCCGTTTCTTCCATGTCCCTAATACTGGCGTGGTAATACGTATCCTGAATGTGTTTGGGGCTAGTACCGCAATTTTGCGCCAGCTTAAGAATGTTTACCCCTGCCTGCACCCGCTTGGTAATGCCATAGTGACGAAGACTTGAGTAATGTATTTTTCGTTCCTTCCAATCGCTTACTCCAGCTAACTCCATCAACTCTGAGAATTGCCGATTTCTAACTCTCTCCGAGATTAAGTTCCCGGTGTGATTTGTGAACACAAAATCATCGTCGTCCGTGTGTCTACTAAGCTGTTTCAAACGATCAAAATATTCACCACCTCGAGCGCTACATATACGTTCATTTCTAACTTTCGATGTTTCAGCTTTTACCGTGATCTCAGCTAATCGAACACCTTCCTCATCGTTTTTCCTCAGCTTTTTGTCATAGGTTTTCACACAACCCCATTTAAGCTGTATCAATTCACCAACACGTAACATGGAGTTCGCGCCGATCAATATGAAGTGTCGAACAAGCTCTTTTTCAAACCTCTCATCTTCGTCTTCAGTATTTTTCTTGGCTACGTAACTTCTCGCTGCTCTACACAGCCGTTTATATTCTTCATCCGTGAATGTCTGCCTGCGAATATCATCTTTGCTCGCACCTCGAATCTTGATCTGAGGAAAATCAAACTTTGGAATGTCGATCAGTTTCTCTTCGTAGGCATATTTGCACATTGCATTAATCGAAGATTGTTCGTTTCTTATTGTTATATCCTGCACGCCCCGTGCTGATCGTTGCTTCCGATAGTCTTGCAGACTCTTTTTTGTCAGCGTGCTGAATTTTGTCGTTTTACCCAGCATGCTCGCGGCGTGCTTAAGCTGGGTTCGTATCGTGCTATGCCTCTCTTTTACAATCACGCCGTTTTCAACATCCAGCTTCCTGTGATCCAGGTAGGCATCTACTACTTCCTGAACCGAAGGAGAAAATATACGAACACCAGTGTTTACTCGATGGCTTAGTTCGATACATTTCTCCTCACCTTTATCCATTGCTGTCTGCAAGTGCTTTGTCCTCAGACTCTGACGGTAGTACTTTTTTTCACCACTGATTCTCATATGGAGCTGATATACATCACCGCTTTGTTTCGTACGAACGACAAAGGCTTTACCTCCGAGCACGTCGTGGCGTTCGGTGATAAAAGAAGTACTGGTTTCAGTTTCGTTGTTTACAACTAGTTTCAAATTTTGTGTATTCATACTAAGAGCCTACGAGCAGGCCTCTTAACATTGTCATCAAATAAATGTTTTTAATTTACTTGATGCATTGTTGATCGCAATAGTTGCATTGGTTTGTAGCTGACTTTGCTACTCGAACGGGCACAACTTAAATCGAAAGGGCTTGAGCTACTTTGTAACAAGTTTGTAACTCACGATGTCAGTCTTTATCAGTGGTTTAGAGCGTTTTCCTACTCCCACTCAATTGTTGCAGGCGGTTTGCTCGACACATCGTAAGTGACGCGTGAAATTCCATCGATTTCATTAATGATCCTGCTTGATACCTTTTCCAGCAGTTCATAGGGCAATCGAGCGGATCGAGCAGTCATAAAATCGATGGTTTCCACAGCACGTAGCGCAATCACATATTCATAACGCCTGGCATCGCCAACGACACCAACGGACTTTACCGGAAGAAACACCGCGAAGGCCTGACTCACATCATCATAGAGCCCTGCTGCCCTCAGCTCTTCCAGGTAAATTGCGTCTGCCCGCCTGAGCAGATCCGCATACTCTTTCTTTACCTCACCGAGAATACGGACGCCCAGTCCGGGACCCGGAAACGGATGCCTGAAAACCATCTCGTGGGACAAACCCAGCTCCAGGCCGATTTTTCTAACTTCGTCTTTAAACAGTTCTCGTAACGGCTCAACCAGCTCGAGCTTCATATAGTCCGGAAGCCCTCCGACATTGTGATGTGACTTAATCACATGAGCTTTGCCATCTTTGTGACCGGCAGACTCAATCACATCCGGATATATCGTGCCCTGGGCAAGAAACTTAACGCCTTCCAACTTCCCGGCTTCTTCATCAAAAACGTCGATAAAGGTATTTCCGATAATCTTTCGTTTATCTTCAGGGTCGGTCACACCCGAAAGTTTCGCCATGAAACGATCTTCCGCTGGCACGGTGATCATATTGAGCGCAAAGGTGTTGTCTGTACCCTGCCCCATCATCTGGTTCACCTGTTCGGCTTCGTCCAACCGAAGAAGACCGTTATCGACAAACACACAGGTCAATTGATCACCAATAGCACGGGACAGCAGCGCAGCGACGACAGAAGAGTCAACGCCGCCGGATAGACCCAGGATCACCCTGGCATCACCAACCTGGGCCCGGACATTTTCTATGATGTCTTCAACAATGTTGCTCGGCGTCCACAATGCCTGACAACCGCAGACCTGTTTAATAAATCGATCCAGGATCGCCGCACCTTGCAGCGTGTGATTCACTTCAGGATGGAACTGAACACCATAGTAGCCGCGCGCATCGTCAGCCATGGCAGCAATATCCGTATTGTCACTCTGCCCGATGACGGTAAAGCCCTCCGGTGCCGCAACAACCTTATCGCCATGACTCATCCATACATCAAGATAGGGCTGGCCATCTGTGCCGTCTTTGAGGTCACCGATGAGGTTCGACTCACCGACAATGTTGACCCTGGCATAACCAAATTCACGCTTATCAGAATTTTCGACGGCGCCGCCCAGCTGCTTGGCCATCGTCTGCATGCCGTAACAAATTCCCAGCACAGGAACTTGCATTGAAAAAACATACTCGGGTGCGGCAAGGGTAATGTCATCGTTAACCGACTCAGGGCCACCCGAGAGAACAATGCCATTGGGGGCAAAGTCGATAGCTCGCTGTTCTTCCAGGTCGTAGGGAAGAATTTCACAATAAATGCCTGCCTCACGCAGGCGTCTGGCAATCAGCTGAGTGTATTGAGAGCCAAAATCCAGGATCAGGATTCTTTCCTGATGGATATCCGGGTGTGTTGATGAAGAAGACATGAAAAAACGAAAAGACCACTACTGGCAAGGCGTGATTATACCTGTCACGATGCACCTATGACATCAGCGAATCGACAAGTCATTACCGTCTCTGAGCTGAATCGCGACGCGAAACGCCTTCTGGAATCTGAATTTCCCATGCTTCATGTGGAAGGAGAGATATCCAACCTGGCCCAACCCTCTTCCGGACACTGGTACTTCACTCTGAAGGACGACAAAGCACAGGTCCGCTGCGCTATGTTCCGAAATCGCAACCATATGGTGCGGTTCAAACCCCGGAACGGTCAGCAGATCGTTGTTCGTGGCCGAATCTCGCTGTACGAGGGACGAGGCGAGTTCCAGATGATCGCCGATTTTCTCGAAGATTCCGGCGAAGGTGCATTAAGACGCGCCTATGAAAATCTCAAACGCAGCCTGCAGGAAGAGGGCCTCTTCGATGAAGATCGTAAAAAACCGATTCCTGTACTGGCTGAACACATCGCCATCGTGACGTCTCCCAGCGGTGCCGCTATCCGTGATGTGATCACGGTCATGCGACGGCGCTTCCCGGCAGTACGTATCAGTATCCTGCCGGTCCAGGTTCAGGGTGACGATTCAGTGCCGCAGATCGTTGAAGCGCTCCGCAAGGCCAACGAGCTGAAACAGGACCCGTTCGACCTGATCCTGCTTACGCGAGGGGGCGGTTCATTGGAGGACCTTTGGTCATTTAATACTGAGCCTGTCGCAAGGGCAGTCGCTTCAAGCGACCTGCCCGTTGTTTGCGCTGTTGGCCACGAATCCGATATTTCCATAGCAGATTTCGTCGCGGATCTTCGCGCACCTACACCTTCTGCTGCTGCGGAATTGATTACGCCAGATGGCAGCGTCCTCGAAGACAGCACCCAATACCTCGGACAGCGTCTGGTTCAATTGACGCTTCAGAATCTGGAAGACCACGCACGGGAAGTCACTCATCTGCAAAGAAGACTGAGGCATCCCAACACTCGCCTTGAAGACCTTGCTCAACGACTGGATGAAACAGAACGCAGATTACGTGCTTCCGTGACTCAGGTATTGAGTGAAAAACGAAGCCGACTTGGTCAGGCTCGACTCGTTTCACCCACCGCGGTGGTAGACGCAGGCAAACTCAAGCTTCAGGTGCTATCGGAAAAACTAACGGCCACGGAGCTGGCAGCCAGAAAATCTGTTGAGAGTCGTCTCGCCAATGTCGCCGGAAAACTGAATGCGCTGAGTCCACTTGCAACGCTGCAGCGAGGATACGCCATCGTCTCATCGGAGCCCGCTGGACATGTGATCACGAGTGATTTCGATATAGAGGTTGGCGACAAGATCCGAGCCCGACTGCAATCTGGTGAACTTATCGCAGAAGTGACAGACAAAAAGACATCATGAAACTGAAACTTACTATTTTCCTAACACTGTGCTGGGCACCTCTCGCTCTGGCACTTCCGGTCCACAATCCTGTGCCCGGCGGTGTTGCCGTCCTCGACATCGGGGAAGCCGGGTCCGCGACCTATAATGAACGACCCGTCATGATCGCAAAGCACGCAACAGGCAATGTCGCGGTCGTCGGCATCCCTCTATCCGCAGCATCAGGACAACACAGGTTGGAGCTTGAGACCGGTGCGATCTCTTTTGAGGTAAAGGGTAAGGAGTACGAGGTCCAGAGATTGACCATCGCGAACAAACGCAAGGTAAATCCTTACGCTCAGGATATGGATCGTATTGTTAGAGAGCGCAAGGAAATGGACACCGTGTTCGACTCTTACACCGATGTTAACGATATTGATCTCACCTTTGACGTCCCCACTGAGGGCATCATGTCCAGCTCATTCGGCCTCAGGCGAATTCTGAACGATCAGCCCAGAAGTCCACATAGCGGTATGGACATCGCTGCGCCGGAGGGCACAAGAATCATCGCACCGGCGGCAGGCATCGTCGCGGCGACCGGTGATTACTTCTTCAACGGAAACACAGTGATGGTAGATCACGGACAGGGACTCATCACTATGTACTGTCACCTCAGCAGCATCGACGTTGAGGTAGGGCAAAAAGTTAAAACCGGCGATCTTCTGGGCAAAGTTGGAAAAACCGGTCGGGTCACCGGGGCACATCTTCACTGGGGAGTTAGCCTGAACGATGCAAGAGTTGATCCTGCATTGTTCCTGACGACAGAGTCGCGTTAAGTTCGAGGTTTCTGCTTTTTCTTCTGACGGCGCTTGTTCTTTCGAACATGCTCCATCATTCGTTTCCTGCGACCCGTCTGCCTCTGGGTAAGCTTATTCTTCCGACCTTTGTAGGGATTGTCTGTCGTTTTGAATTCCAGGCGGAGCGGTGTTCCTTTCAGATCAAGCGCCTCAATGAATTTGTTAGCTAGATATCGCTTATACGGATCCGGTACCTGCTCGGTCTGATTTCCGTGAATAACGATCACAGGAGGATTACTACCACCCAAATGCGCGTAACGCAGCTTAATGCGACGGCCTTTGACCAGGGGAGGCTGATGCTCGAATAACGCGCGTTCAAGAATCGCATTCAGCCGAGCGGTTGGAATCTTTAGTGTTGCCGAATTGTAAGCCTGATGAACTGACTCGTAGAGGTTACCCACACCACTGCCATGAAGCGCTGAGATGTAATGGATTCTGGCGAAGTCGATAAATGTCAGCCGGCGCTCAAGCTCTTCACGAATTTTCACCTTGTGTTCCTGATCAGTACCGTCCCACTTGTTCACGGCAATAACCAATGCCCTGCCCGCATCGAGCACATGACTCAGAAGGTGGAGGTCCTGATCAACGATTCCCTCTCGGGCATCAATCATAAGAATGACAACGTTTGCATCGGATACGGCTTCAAGGGTTTTGATAATCGAGAACTTCTCGATCTTCTCTGTGACTTTACCGCGCCTGCGAACCCCTGCTGTATCAATCAGCGTATAGCGATTTTCGTCTCGCTCATAAGGAATGTAGATGCTGTCACGAGTGGTTCCTGCCTGATCAAAAACAACGACTCGATCCTCGCCAAGGAGCCGGTTAACCAGCGTGGACTTGCCAACGTTAGGTCGACCAACGACGGCGATTTTGATGCCAGTGTCTTCCTCTTCAGCTTCTTCATCTGATTCATCAGGCAGGTTGAGCATAGGCTCAACCTCATCATCAATCAGCTGACGGACACCAGTTCCGTTACTGGCGGAGACAAACAGGGGCGCACCCATGCCAAGTGCAAAGAACTCACCGGCAACAAAGTCCGGATTCTGTCCGTCAATTTTGTTTGCCACCAGCAAACAGGGAATATCTCGCTCTCGCAGGAAACTTGCGATGTTCTCATCACCAGCAGTTCGGCCATCTTTGCTGTCCACCATAAAGAGGACGATATCGGCCTCACCGATAGCCTGCCTCGCCTGATCCGCCATCGGCCCATCGATACCCTCTTCATCTCCGGATAGTCCACCGGTGTCCACCACCAGGTAGTCAAAGTCACCAATGGCGCCTTTGCCGTACTGACGGTCACGAGTGAGACCCGGAAAGCTGGCTACCAGCGCATCACGGGTTCGGGTGAGTCGATTGAACAGCGTAGATTTGCCGACATTAGGTCGACCAACCAACGCGATAACAGGCAACATGATGAGGTCCTAGCGTATTTCCATGGCGGACAAACTGCCGCCATTGCCCATAGCAAAAAGACGACCGCCTTCGGATATCAGCGGGGCTCGAACTCCGCCGCTGTCTAGTCGACGACGACCTACAAATCTTCCGTCAGATTGAGCAAGCAAATGCAGGTAGCCTTCAAAGTCGGTAAAGGCAAGGTAGCTTCCGATGGTGACCGGAGAATTGATATCGCGGTACAGCAAGGCATCTTCACGCCAGACCTCACGACCATCGGTCGCATTAAATGCAACGACCTGGCTGTCCGCGGTGGCAAGATACACATTACCGAAACCCGCGCCTACGCCAGCGATACTTGACGCTTCTTCCGCCCAAAGCATCCTGCCGCTGTTCAGGTCTATCCCGACAAGGCGACCCTGGAAACTGGCGACATACAAACGGCTGCCATCAAGCGCAATCGCGCCATCAATGTCTACCAAACGTTCCAGATCTGACGCACCCTGAGATATGCCTACTCTTTGATCGTATCCCGCGAGACCCTGGTCTTTCGACAACATCGAAACGCGGCCATTTGAAAATGCAGCAATCACGATTTCGCCGAAAATAATTGGCGTTGCAGTCCCTCTGAGTGTCAGAGAAGGAATGTTGCTTGTGTAGATCCAGCGACGCGCCCCGTCATCTGGGTCGTACGCAGCCACTTTGCCATCGATGGTTTGCACCACAACGATGTTGTTATCAATCTGGGGAGGGGAAAGAATTTCACTGCTGGCCGGCACTTTCCACGCAAAACTGCCGTCACTCTGGTTCAACGCAAGCAGGTCACCACTTCCTGTTCCGACTGCGATCAGGTCACCGCCTGCACCAACGCCGCCGGTAATGACATCGAGCTTCTTCGAGAAGCCATTAGCCATTTCTTCTTCTGTATAAAAGTCTTTAACCTCAACGGCCCAGATCTCACGTCCGGTATCCGTGGTCATTGCCTTGATATGCCCGTTGGCAGAGGCAGAGAAAACACGCCCACCAACAACCGCAGGTGAAATTCGAACAGCACGGTCACCCGCACCGTCACCGATCTTGCGATTCCAGATCACGTCAATATCAACTTCCTGGGAGATATTGGGCAATGGATTGGGTTCAATTTCTTCCGGCGCATTATCATCACCGCCAAACCAGCCACAGCCGCTAAGCATTCCCAGAATGATCAACACATAGGTAAACCGGTACAGCAGGCGGTTCATCATGCACCCTCGTCCGCGCTTGTAGATACCGGAATATCAGCAAGCTTAAGCTCGAGCACCGGTCTTGTTTCACCTTCCGCTAGTGCGTCGATGGCTTTCTGATAAGCATCCCGTGCACTGCTCATGTCACCGAGGGCGTGATAGATATCACCTCGCGCCTCTTCAAATGACACATGCTGGCCTTCCGGCGGCTGATGATTAATGAGTAGTGCCAAAGCAGCAGTCGCATCGCCACCGGCGTTCAGTACACGTGCCAGACGAATGCGAATTATCGTTTCGAGCCGCGGTTCACTGACATTATCCAGTGCCCACTCAAGCTCGGACTGAGCGGCTGCCAGGTCACCAGCATCCACAGCGAGTCGTGCCATATGAAGCGCGCCAAAAACAGCATAGGTGCTGCTGTCGTAGTCGGTTCGTAACGTTTCCGAAAGATTCTGCGCCGTTGCCCTCATGGCTTCTTCATCAGCTTCCAGGTTCTCAGCAGCTGCCACCAGGTCTTCATAGACAGCGGATGCAGCCTCGCCAGTTTGTTGGACATTGGCTTCCCAGGCACGGAATCCAAAAACCCCACCCAGTGCGATCACGACAGTCAGGACCAGTGAGGTACCGTTTTCGTCCCACCAGTTCTTAAGTTGTTCTAATTGTTCTTCGTCGGACTCAACCAACTTCAGTCTCCTTCATGAAAATAGTCCCGACAATAGGACACAAGTTTATCCCGGGAGCAGCTTATCTGATCACCACTTTCCCTCAACATTTTGACACTTACCGAGCCGTTTGCGACCTCTTCTTCTCCCAGCACCAACGCCAATCGAGCGCCAGACGCATCAGCTTTCTTTAGCTGAGCTTTGAACTTACCGTCACCGCAGTGCATCTGGACGCGTAATCCTCTGACACCGTCCCGAACTTCCTCGGCAACCTGCATAGCAACGCGCCGCGCTTCAGCACCCTGAGAAACTACATAGACATCAGCTACGCCCGATGATTCCATTTTTTCTGCGAGCATGAGCGCCAGACGGTCCAGACCCATGGCAAAACCAACGCCCGGGGAGCCTCGGCCACCCATCTGTTCCACCAAACCATCGTAGCGACCACCACCGCAGACCGTACCCTGTGCGCCTAACGTGTCGGTTATCCACTCGAACACGGTTCGATTGTAGTAATCCAATCCCCTGACGATGTTGGTGTTTACCTCGTAGGCAAGTCCATTGTCATCCAACATCTGGCATAGGTCTTCGAAATGTTGTTTGGATTCGTTATCAAGAGAATCCGCAATCGATGGCGCATCGACGAGAATCGCCTGAGTCTTTTCGGACTTGCTGTCGAGAATACGCATCGGGTTGGTGGAAAGCCGTCGCTGGCTGTCCTCGTCGAGATCATCACGATACTTTTCAAGGTAACTGACCAACTTCTCTCGATAAGCACCACGACTCTCTGGCGTACCAATAGAATTAAGCTCCAACCTGACGTCTTCGATAAGACCCAGGTCACGCCAGAGTCGAGCATTCATCAGCAGCAACTCGGCATCAATGTCCGGACCCGCCATGCCAAAACATTCAGCACCAATCTGGTCAAACTGACGATACCGGCCTTTTTGCGGGCGCTCATAGCGAAACATGGGACCGATGTACCAAAGCCTTTGTACCTGGTTAAACAGCAGGCCATTCTCTTCACCAAAACGCGCACATCCTGCGGTGCCTTCTGGACGCATCGTGAGACTGTCGCCATTTCTGTCGTCGAAGGTGTACATTTCCTTTTCGACGATGTCTGTATTCTCTCCAACCAGCCGTTTAAACAGGTTGGTCTGTTCCAGCACCGGTAGACCGATTTCCTGGTAGCCATAGCCAGCCAATACCGAGCGTGCGACATCCTCGATATGCCGATGAATCGCTTTCTGTGCAGGCAGAATGTCCTGCATGCCTCGTACTGCTTGAATCTTCATGATTGGTCTGGTGCTGTTTGTTAACCGCCGGGGACTGTACGGCAGGTTACTCGGAAACGGTGAGTTTCGCGGTTCTATCCTGGCTAATGTAGGGGTCCACGTCGAATGGCCGGCCATTGTAAATCATCTCGACGCCAGTTGCCTTACCCAACAGTATTTCAAAAGGTGCGGTGCCATAGAGGGTCAATACATCCCCCTGCCGGTTCAGATCGTTGTAAATCAGGCCTCGAGCACTGTCTTCTACTTCTACCCAGCATTCGTCGGTGAAGGACAGCTCAACCTGATCGAAGCCTCCCGCATCCACGGTAATAAAGCTTCGTTCACCATCACTGGTTCTCTCGAAGCGAATGTCATCGAGATCTTCAGCCTCGTCCACCAAGTCCTGCACCTCTGGTTCTGCTGCAGGCTCCAACCTATTCGTTTGCTCGACCTCGTTCTCAGCTTCAGGCTCGATCTCCGGCTCACTGTCAGCGGGCTCGGATGTCTCAGCCTCATCATCAGTGCCATCAAGACTTTGCAGCGATTCAGCAGCTGATTCCGCAGCCGCCAGTTCAAGCGACTCCTGCAGAGTTTCCTCCAGACGGGCTTCATTTGTAGGTGCTGCTTCTTCAGAGTCAGGGATGACGAAATCGAAATCCTGCTGAGCGGGTTCAGGTCGCTCAGGTGCCTGCACCGTCGGTTGTGTGACTTTAGGTGGAGGTGCGTCAGGCTCAGAAACCAGCCACCAGACGAGCGCAACCACAAGAACCAGACCGCCGAGACCAATCATGCCGGTTTGAAAAACAGGGCCGGTGATCGCTGAGGAAGTCACATTCTCTTCTGTAACGCCTTTGATTTCTGGTTCAGGTGCATGAGCCTGTAATTCCGCTTCATACAAACTGACGATTTCGTCACCAGAGAGATTGACCGTTCGAGCGTATGATCGGAGGTAGCCTTTTACAAAGGCCTGTTTTGGAATCTTTTCGAATTCACCGGCATCGATGTATCGAATAAACGTGGTGGTGAGATAGAGCTTGTCTGCCACCTCTTTTTGGGAGAATCCAAGGCTCTCCCGGGCAGTCACCAGCAACGCCGAAGCGCTAGGTGGTGTTTGTTCTTCCTGCTCCGACATCAGCTGGACTCTTTATAGAAGCGATACTCGTCTGTATTCGGGAATATACCTTCGAGCGCCTCGCCGCAGCTCGCTTCTTCATTATAGTTCTTGAAGATTCGGGAGAGCCGAACGCACAGCCAAAGGGATCTGGCTGTTGAGGGCGCCAATTGACTGTATCGACGATACAGATTTCTGGCTTCCACATAGTTTTGTTGTTCAAACTTGATGTCTGCCAGTTCCATGGTGGCACCGGCCTGCTCCGGGTTTAGCTGAATCGCGCGAGTAAACGCATATTCAGCACCTTCCAGATCACCAATCCTTCGATAGGATCTGCCCAGGTTTTCAAACACAACTGGCCGATTGGTATAAAAGCGATTTTCACTGGCAACCTCGAGCTGCTTCACCGCTTCATGGAATCGCTTCTCGGAGAACAAAAAGGCGCCGTACATATTCCTTGCCTGGGAGTCCTCCGGACTGAAACGGATCGCGTTCTTGAAATACTTTTCCGCGAGTTCTATTTCACCTTCTGCCTGAAACAGTAAACCGTAGGTCGCATGGGCTGGAGAGTATTTGTCATCTATTTCCAGCGCGCGATTCAACTTTTCCTTGGCGCGGGCGTAATCGCGGTTCCTGAGATAGCCAACTGCCAGATCCATTTGCCTCTGGAGAAGCTCGTTCACCTCAGCGCTATTTCTATCCGGCTCCGGGGTAGTTGGTGTAGTGCTACACCCAATAAGAAAGATTGCAGTGGCGAGTACTACGAGAAATCTGCTCATACAGCCTGTTCTACCTGAATCTTCCGGTATTTCTCCTGACGACGCGTCTTGTCTGCAACCTGGCCAACCAACTGGCCACAGGCGGCGTTGATATCATCACCACGAGTCGTGCGAACGGTAACGGAGTAACCATCTCTTACGAGTCTGTCCTGAAATGCTCTGACTGCAGTCATGGAAGGTCTCTTGTAGCTGGTACCCGGAAATGGATTAAATGGAATCAAATTAATCTTACACGGAAAGCCTTGTAGCAAGCGAGACAGTTGTTGCGCATGTTCAGGCGCATCGTTCACACCGTCGATCACTGTGTATTCAACGGTGATGGTTCTTTTTTCCCCCAGGTTCCTGGCATAGGTTGCACAGACATCCAGTAAACGAGCGATGGGGTACTTCTTGTTAATCGGAACGAGCTCATTGCGCAGCTCATCATTCGGCGCATGCAGGGAAATGGCCAGCGACACATCGGTGGTATCGATGAGCTTTTCAATGCCAGGCACTACACCAGCCGTAGACACAGTGACCTTACGTTTTGAGATGCCATAACCCAGGTCGTCCATCATCAGTTCGACGGCTGGCAACACATTGTCGATATTTAGGAGCGGTTCGCCCATACCCATCATAACGACGTTGGTCACTGTCCTGTTTCGATCCGGATAAACCTCAGCAAGCCTTCTCATGGCAATTCTCAGTTGCCCAATGATCTCTGAAGTATTGAGGTTACTGTTGAAGCCCTGCTTTCCTGTTGAGCAGAAACTGCAGTCAAGGGCACAACCCACCTGCGATGAGACACACAGGGTTCCGCGAGAGTCTTCAGGGATAAAGACCGTCTCGACCAGGCTTCC
Source organism: Pseudomonadales bacterium (assembly GCA_965267195.1). Lineage (GTDB taxonomy): Bacteria > Pseudomonadota > Gammaproteobacteria > Pseudomonadales > Azotimanducaceae > UBA9659. The sequence continues at coordinate 3,634,360 of OZ253942.1, read as the reverse complement.
GGAGGCAGACTTGATCAACCACTTGCGCGTGCCGTCTGTCGATACCAGCTCTTTGAACACTTCGGGCTCATTAAGCTCACCAGTATTATCAAGGTGCTCGCGAAGCCCCTTGCTGATGTCCGTCATTTCTGAGAAATCGCCAACGAATCGGTGGTGGATCCACTTCATAATCTGGTTGGCATGAAAGGGCTTCTCGCCGAGCCCTTCGAGGAGGGCCCGCCAGTCGGCCTGGGTGTATCCCAGGTAGTTAACCTTCTGGCGTGCCTCTTCAGTCATAGTTGACCTATCGATCGCAGACCTGGTCTGCTGAGAAAAAGTAATCGATTTCGCGTGCAGCAGACTCTGGAGAGTCGGAGCCGTGTACCGCGTTCGCATCGATGGATTCCGCGAAGTCAGCTCGAATTGTACCCGCAGCAGCTTCTTGAGGGTTAGTTGCACCCATCAGCTCACGATTCTGAGCGATAGCATTTTCGCCTTCAAGGACCTGTACGATAACCGGACCAGAGCTCATGTAGTTTACGAGATCTTCGAAAAACGGTTTGCCGTCGTGTTCCGCATAAAAGCCTTTGGCTTTATCCACAGTGAGGTGTTCCATGCGAGACGCAACAACGCGAAGACCCGCTTTTTCAAAGCGAGAGACAATTTCGCCGATAACATTCTTGGCTACCGCGTCTGGCTTGATGATTGAGAAAGTTCTTTCCATGCCCATGAGGACTACTCCGTTTACTGAATGTGGTCGTTAAAAATTGCGCGCATTATACGCAGCTGGACCTGTCTGGCTAGTCGCATTCGTCCAGCCATGCCATCTGGATGGCTTCGAGGATTTTCTCCCCGCAGTGTTCAGGATCATCGTCAAATTCCGGTAAAGCCATGACCCAATCGCGTAGATCCGTAAAGCGCACACTCAACGGATCGACATCAGGGTGGGCATCCACCAGTTCGATCGCAATATCGTTAACGTCAGTCCATTTCATGCTCGCGTCCTCACCTGTGGTTTAGTGATTCTCTGATACCTGGTTAATCGTATATTTTGGAATCTCGACGACCAGATCCTCTTCACCGACGATAACCTGGCACGACAGTCTTGAATCCGGCTCCAGTCCCCAGGCCTTATCAAGAAGATCATCCTCTAGTTCTTCGGACTCTTCCAGGGAATCAAAACCCTCTCGAATGATGACGTGACAAGTCGTACAGGCGCAGGCTCTTTCACAGGCATGCTCGATATCGATGCCATTGTCCAAGGCCACTTCGATAAGATTGTCCCCGGTTTCTGCCTCGATCACCGCCCCTTCCGGACAGCGTTCTTCATGGGGAAGGAAAATAAGCTGCGGCATGTTTCGTCCTTATACTTCGTTGTCCGACATTTCATTGTCTAAATCTGCGATCTGCTTTCCTGCCAGCGCCCTTCTGACCGCCGCATCCATGCGCAGGGAAGCGAATTCCTCGCTTGCACGTCCAAGCATTTCAGTGCCTTCGGTAATCGCCCTGGTGTCATCGCCGGATAAGAGTTCCTGCAGCTTCTTGATCGCCTGCTGCAACATATCTATGTCCTGCGCAGGTAGGAGCGCCTCGCCGTCTTCAGCCAAAGCATTACCCAGAGCTTCGATAACCCGTCCCGCTTCGACTCGAGCCTCTGCCAGAGATCGCTGCGCCGCATCATCTGCTGCGTGGTCAAAAGATGATTTCAGCATCTGCGTGATTTCATCATCGGTGAGTCCGTAGGAAGGTTTCACCTCGACGCTGGCTTCGACACCCGTACTGGTTTCCCGCGCGGAAACTGACAGGAGCCCGTCAGCATCCACCCTAAAAGTCACTTCAATCTTTGCAGCGCCGGCGACCATCGCGGGTACGCCAGTTAGCTCGAAACGCGCAAGCGACCGGCAGTCATCGACCAGCTCGCGTTCGCCCTGAACCACATGGATCAACATGGCGGTCTGGCCATCTTTGTAGGTCGTGAACTCCTGTGCTTTCGCGATGGGGATCGGCGTATTTCGTGCTATCACTTTTTCAGAGAGGCCACCCATGGTTTCCAAACCAAGCGACAAAGGCAGCACATCCAGAAGCAACATCTCCTCATCAGGTTTGTTACCAACGAGCACGTCAGCCTGAAGCGCCGCACCAACGGCTACAACTTTGTCCGGATCGATGTCGTTGAGGGGCTGCGCACCAAAGTAATCCGCGACTTTTGAAACCACTAGGGGAACTCGCGTAGATCCACCGACCAGAACTACGTTGTCGATTTCTTCAAGAGCAACACCAGCATCCCGAACGGATCGGCGGCAAGCACGAATCGTGTTGTCGACGAACGGGCTGATCAACTCATTAAATGTATCCCGGCTAAGTTCAGCGTCTACCTTAAAGTCTGCATCGCTGTGCGAAATTGTCGTCTGTTCTGCAGACGTCAGGGCTTCCTTTGCAGACCTGGCTTTCATGAGCAAAGCACGCTGGAGTTCTGCCGTTAAATCGCCTTCAAAGCCGGACTCTTCTACCAGCCATTGCGCAATTGCATGATCGAAGTCGTCACCACCGAGCGCTGAGTCACCGCCGGTTGCCAGCACTTCGAAGACACCCCGGCGTAACCGGAGCAGAGAAATATCAAAGGTACCGCCACCAAGATCATAGATGGCAATAACACCTTCATCGCCGGTATCCAGTCCATAGGCAATGGCAGCAGCGGTCGGCTCATTCAGCAGCCGAAGCACGTTAGCGCCTGCTAGCTGTGCTGCGTCTTTTGTTGCTTGTCTTTGTGCGTCATCAAAGTACGCGGGTACGGTGATCACGACACCATCGAGTTCTCCCGCCAACGTCTCTGATGCACGCTCTACCAGGGATCTCAGGATTTCAGCGGACACTTCAATCGGCGACACCACACCAGCCGTGGTTTCGATTCGAGCAAGACCAGAAGACTCCTCAGAGAATCGGTAGGGTAATTGTTCACCCAGAGAACGAACGTCTTCTACGCCTCGCCCCATCAATCGCTTAACAGAGACAATCGTGTTGTGCGGATCCAAAGCTGCCTGTTCCAAGGCTTCAGCACCAATGATCGGGCCTGCCGCTGTGTAACGAACCACTGATGGCAACATGTGCCTGCCTTCCATATCCGGGAGCGTCGCGGCAACGCCTTCCCTGACACTGGCTATCAGAGAATTGGTTGTTCCAAGGTCGATACCGGCAGCACGTTTTCGATCGTGAGGATCTACCGCCTGCCCCGGCTCTGTAATCTGAAGTAATGCCATCAGTAATCCAGCAGTTTCTCTTCCAATTGATTAGCAGCAATCAGTAACTTGTTCAGAAACTGCATTTCGTAAACCAGCACTTCTGCTTTAGCCAGGTCTTCTGTAACAAGACCTGCAAACTTGTTTTCAATCGCCGAAACCACACCTTTCACTTCTCTTTTAAAGCTATCCAACTCATCAAGATCACCATCGCCGTCCTCGATGTCTTCGAGTTTTTCACGGAGTTCAATCTGTTCCATCAAAAATTCAGGCGGCAACTGGGGATTTTCTTCCAGCTCTACACCTTTCAGTTGTAACAGGTAAATCGCGCGCTTAAGAGACGACTTCAACGTATCGTTAGCAGAGTTGACCAATGTCGCCCATTGCATGGCGACACGCTTTTCTTGTTCAGAACTGCTGGCAAAGCGATCTGGGTGAACCTCTTTCTGCAGTTCGAGAAAGCGGTCCGACAGTCCACCGAGATCAATATCGTAGTCAATCGGCAGACCGAAAATTTCGAAATAGTTTTGATTGAAATCCACTTTGAATCAGCCGACGAATGTCAGGATCAGAAAAAGGAAGGCTAGACGGTGAAGCTTTCTCCGCAGCCGCATTCACCCTGCACGTTCGGGTTTTTAAACTCAAAGCCTTCATTAAGGCCCTGTTTAACATAGTCCATTTCCGTACCGTCCACGTAAACCAGCGACTTCGGATCTACAAAAACATCGATACCCTGGGATGAGAATTTGAGGTCTTCAGGCTGAATCTCATCCACAGGTTCCAGGACATACATCAGACCTGAGCACCCGGTGGTTTTCACGGCAAGACGAATGCCTACGCCTTTGCCGCGACTTTCCAGGTAGCTGACGACGTGCTCAGCAGCTTTTTCAGTCAGGTTTACACCCATGATTATTCCTTAGGCAGCAGATGATTCGCTGTCTTCTCCATGCTTCGAGCGATAGTCACTAACCGCTGCTTTAATCGCATCTTCTGCGAGAACGGAGCAGTGAATTTTCACCGGAGGCAATGCAAGCTCTTCAGCAATTTCTGTGTTCTTAATACCGGCGGCTTCATCAAGAGTCCGGCCCTTGACCCACTCGGTGAGCAGAGAGCTGGATGCAATCGCACTACCACAACCGTAAGTCTTGAACTTGGCGTCTTCGATGACACCGTCGTCGCCAACTTTAATCTGCAGTCGCATCACATCACCACATGCAGGCGCACCCACCATGCCGGTGCCTACGTCTTCACTGTCAGCATCCATTTTGCCAACGTTACGTGGATTCTCGTAGTGATCCAGTACCTTGTCGCTGTAAGCCATTTTTGCCTCCTAACCTCTCAAATTCTGTTTTAGTGGGCTGCCCACTCAATCTTGTCCATGTCGACGCCGTCTTTGTACATGTCCCAAAGAGGCGATAGTTCGCGCAGTTTTTCTACCGCTGCGCGTACGCTTTCGATAGCCTGGTCCACGTCTTCTTCAGTCGTGAATCGACCAACAGAGAAACGGAGCGAGCTGTGAGCCAACTCATCATTCAACCCAAGTGCACGCAGTACATAAGAAGGCTCAAGACTGGCCGACGTACAAGCAGATCCAGAGGATACCGCAAGGTCTGGCAGGGACATGATCAGGGACTCGCCTTCCACAAAGTTAAAGCTGATGTTAATGATGCCTGGAACACGATGATCCATGTCGCCTGAGACATAGACCTCTTCCATATCGTTCAAGCCATCCCAAAGTCGCTGACGCAGAGCCAGGATACGCTTGCCTTCCTCATGCATCTCTTCTTTTGCAATTCGAAACGCTTCACCCATGCCAACAAGCTGGTGTGTTGCGAGCGTGCCGGAACGCATGCCGCGTTCATGACCACCACCATGCATCTGGGCTTCCAGACGAACACGTGGCTTACGGCGAACATAAAGGGCGCCAACACCCTTGGGGCCATAAATTTTGTGTGCTGAAAATGCCATCAGATCGACTTTCAACTCAGACAGATCAATATCGATCTTGCCCGCGCTTTGCGCCGCATCAACGTGGAAGAAAACTTTATTGGCTCGACAGACTTCACCGATCGCAGCGATGTCGTTGGTCACGCCAATCTCATTGTTCACATGCATGATGCTGCAAATAGTCGTGTCTTCACGAATGGCGTCAGCCACACTTTCCGGAGAAATGAGGCCGTCGTCGCCTGGCTCAAGGTAAGTGACTTCAAATCCTTCACGCTCAAGATGTCTGCAGGTGTCCAGGACAGCCTTGTGCTCAATCTTGGACGTGATGATGTGCTTGCCTTTGTTCTTGTAGAAGTGCGCAACACCCTTGATCGCGAGGTTGTCTGACTCAGTCGCGCCAGATGTCCAAACGATCTCACGGGGATCACAGTTCACAAGATCCGCTACCTGTCGTCGTGCGATCTCAACCGCTTCTTCCGCTTCCCAGCCAAACTTATGCGAACGACTCGCAGGGTTGCCAAACTTGCCTTCTGCCATCAAACACTCGCTCATCTTTTGAGCAACCCGTGGATCCACGGGTGTGGTGGCAGCATAGTCAAAATAAATAGGTGCTTTCATTTCTATCCTTCTCTACAAACTTCCAAGTCGCCTTTAGCCTTCGGCGAGCGCGGGAATTTTTACGATCTCATCAATAATGTCTTCCTGGATCCTTTCTTGTACGGCGTCCTGGCGTGCAGCGATTTGTGCAACTTCTCTTTTCGTAATAATGCTGGCGAGATCAATGCCAGCAAGAAACTGGTGAATCTGGTCACTGAGTTCCGACCAAAGTTGATGCGACAGACACATTTCTCCGTGCTGACAATCAGCTCGGCCGGAGCACTTTGTTGCATCAACGTTTTCGTCAACAGAATCAACGATCTCAGCAACAAAAATCTGGTTGGCTGCTCGACTGAGCTGGTAACCACCACCCGGACCTCGAACGCTGTTGACCAGTTCATGCTTTCGAAGCTTGGCAAACAGTTGCTCCAGGTATGACAGGCTGATGCCCTGGCGTCTCGAAATGTCTGCCAGACTGATGGGACCTTCATTTTCGTGCACAGCTAGATCCAGCATCGCTGTAACCGCATATCTTCCTTTCGCTGTAAGTCTCATATTTTTTACCTTCGCCCTTCGGGCGTTCTAGCCGTGACCTGAGGATCTCACGGGCGCGCAGTATCCTATTCCCGACTATTTTAGTCAACTAAATACCTGACCATTTTAGTAGGGATTAATGGAAATTTCAGGGACTCACTTAGATCGTCTTGAAATATGCTGATTACGGGTGGCGTTTATCGCCTAACTTATTGATTGCACTAAGAAAACCACGAAGCATGTTGACTTCCATCTGATCCAGCCGAACGCGGTTAAACAGACGTCTGAGCCGATTTAACAGCTGCCTTGGGTTGTCCGGATCATGGAATCCAACCTGGATCAGTGTCTGCTCGAGATGGCTGAAAAAGTGCTCAACGGAGTCAGCATCGGCAAACGGCTGGTCCCAAACTTCCTCATCTGGCGGCAGATGTGAACCGCCAAGCCGAGCCTGCAGGATTTCGTAACAGATCACCTGCACCGCCATAGCGAGGTTGAGAGAACTGTATGCCTCACCGGTGGGAATGTTCAGATGGAAGTGGCACTTCTGCAATTCTTCGTTTTTGAGTCCATGTGCCTCGCGACCAAACAATAGGCCAACTGTCTGTTTGTCCTCGGCAGCGGCATTCACTTTAACGCCGCACTCTTTCGGCGTTAAAAGAGGCCAGGGGATTCGTCGTTCCCTCGCTGAAGTACCAATGACCAACTGGCAGTCTGCAATCGCTTCATCAACGGTTTCAACAACGCGCGCACTTTGCACTACGTCTTCAGCGCTGGCAGACCGATACACCGCTTTCTCGTTAGGAAAGTTATAGGGATTCACCAGCACCAGTTCTGTCAGCCCCATATTTTTCATGGCGCGTGCGGCGGCACCGATGTTACCGGGATGGGTGGTCTCTACCAGGATGACCCTGACACCAGGGAACAGGTTTGCGTCGCTCATAAACTCCAGGCAACTCAAGTAGTAAGGTGAATTTGGGCCGTGAATCTTACAGGGTTTCTGGTATGATGCGCGACCGCATTTACCTACCTAGGACGATCTCTATGGAACCAATGGCCAATATCGCTCTGCGCGCAGGCAGGCTGGCTGGTGAGCATATCGTTCGCGGATTCGATCGTCCTGACCTGGTAAAGATCTCGGAAAAGGGTCACAACGATTTCGTGACCAACATCGACAGAGAAGCAGAGCAAATCGTCATCGATACACTGCGCGCAAAGTATCCGGATCACATCATCACTGGAGAAGAATCCGGCACCTCCGAATCAGAATCTGACTATGAATGGGTCATCGACCCTTTGGATGGCACTTCGAATTTCGCGCGCCAGATGCCGCACTTCTGTGTGAGCATTGCGTGTCTACATAAAGGACGCGTCGAACATGCAGTTGTCGTAGATCCTATTCGACAGGAAGAGTTTGTCGCCAGTCGCGGGCAAGGTTCCACCATGAACGGCAAGCGCATACGAACCAGCGCGGTGGAATTATTGGACGGTGCAAGCATTGCCACCGGAGGCCGTGATCGTCACCTGCATCTGGATGAAGAAACGGCTCTCTATCGACACCTTCTTGAGTCACGCGCCTTAACGCGACAACCAGGCAGTGCAGCACTAGAGCTCGCTTATGTCGCCGCAGGCAGATTGGATGGCTTGTATATGCGGGGACTCGCCCGATGGGACATCGCAGCGGGCGCGCTCCTGGTAACGGAAGCGGGAGGACTCGTTGGCGATTTCGACGGCGGTGCTGGCTACATGAAGAGCGGCAACATCGTTGCTGCCGCACCCAAATGTTTTAAGCCTCTTGCCTCTGCAGTGAGAAAGTACCTGGCTTAACCCAAGGCTCAGGAACCGAGCATGTCTTCCTGGTCTGCACCTTCTTTCTCTGGCACTGCCAGGTCTTCCTGGGAAATGTTCATCACAACCAGGATATTGCTCGCCACATAGATGGACGAGTAGGTACCAATCAACACACCAATAATAAGACCGATAGCGAATCCGCTAATCAGCTCACCGCCTAAAATCAGCAGCGTGACCAGAACAAGCAACGTGGTCAAAGAGGTCACTAACGTTCTGCCAAGTGTCTGGTTCAGTGAGGTGTTGATGATCTCTATCGGTGTACTTCGTCGAATCTTCCTGAAGTTTTCCCGGATACGGTCGGATACAACAATCGTGTCGTTCAGCGAGTAACCGATCACAGCCAGCAAAGCTGCCAGCACTGTCAGATCAAAGTCCCACCGTGCGATTGAAAAGATGCCCAGGGTAATCATCACGTCGTGGAACAACGCAACCACCGCACCAATGGCAAACTTCAACTGGAACCGGAAGGCGACGTAGACGAGTACAACACCGAGAGCTGTTAACAGGCCAATACCACCCTGGTTGGTCAGTTCCTGTCCGACGGCTGGTCCCACAAATTCAGAACGCCTGAGTTCTACGGACTCACCGCTAACTTCTCGCAGGGAAGCAATAACCTGATCACCCAACCTCGCATTCGCTTTGTCGTCGAGATTGGATTGTGGTGGCATCCGAACAAGAATGTCGCGGTCGCTGCCAAAGTACTGAACGACATGGCCTTCATATCCCGCATCAGACAGTTGGTCACGAATCGTGACCGGATTCGCAGGACTTTCGTACTCCACCTCAACAAGCGAACCACCGGTAAAGTCCAGCCCCCATTCAACCTGATTAATGGCCAGTGAGATGACAGATGCCACAACAAGAATAATAGAGGCAACACCCGCGATGACGCGGAACCTCATGAAGTCGATTTGTCTTTCCATTAGATGAGCAACCTCTCGACTTTTCGGCCACCGTAAATAAGGTTAACGATCGCCCTCGTACCCATGATGGCTGTGAACATCGACGTCACGATGCCAATAGAGAGGGTTACTGCGAAGCCTTTTACCGGACCCGTACCGATACTGTAGAGAATGACCGCCACAATAAGCGTCGTCAGGTTTGCATCAAGGATCGTCACGAACGCTCGCTCGAAGCCTGCGTGTATCGCCTGCTGTGGCGGTAAACCATTCTTAAGCTCTTCTTTGATACGAGAGAAGATCAACACGTTAGCGTCGACGGCCATACCGACGGTCAGGACAATACCGGCGATACCCGGAAGCGTTAGGGTTGCTGAAAGACTCGACATCACAGCAACCAGCAGAATCATATTCGCTGTGAGCGCAATGTTCGCCGCCAGTCCGAACACCTTGTAGTAGACCAGCATAAAGAGCACGACGAGGCCAAGACCAAAGGTCACCGCAAGCGCCCCCTGGTCAATGTTTTCTGCACCAAGACTCGCACCAACGGTGCGTTCCTCCACAATAAACATATCCGCTGCCAGTGCACCTGCTCGAAGTAATAGTGCAAGCTCACGCGCTTCGCCCGCCTGCAATCCCGTAATTCTGAAATTAACACCAAGCGCTGACTGGACTGTCGCGAGACTGATCACACGTCGCGTGACATAAGGCTCAGGTTTCAGCACTTCAATGCCGTCTTCGATGACCTTACGATCGCGGGTCTTGGTCTCAATAAAGATCACAGCCATTCGACGACCAACGTTGTGCCGTGTCGCACGGTGCATCAGTTCACCGCCATCACCATCCAGGCGAATGTTGACCTGCGGTAATCCGGAATCAGGGTCGTAACCCACTTGGGCATCCAGCACCCGGTCACCGCGCAGAATAATGTCGCGCTCTATTCGGGCACTGAAACCTTCGTAGTCAAAATCTTGTGTAGAAGAACGACTGGCATCCGGCTGCGCTTCCATGCGGAACTCCAGTGTCGCCACCTTTCCGAGAATGTTCTTGGCTCGAGCTGTGTCCTGAACACCAGGCAGATCCACAACAATTCGGTTTCTGCCAAGGCGCTGGACCAGCGGTTCTGCAACACCCAACTCATTAACACGATTACGGATCGCCGTGAGGTTCTGTTGAACCGCAAAGTCCTCCATTTCCCGGATCGAGTTTTCATCAATAGAAATACGAAGTGATGGCGTCGCCGCACTAGGTTCAATCAAATATTGTGGATAGCGTTCCGCCAGTTTGCGTCGCGCCTTGTCTTCAAGATCTTCGTTGCTGAACTTAATTTCCAGCGTGCCAGTCTCAGGCGAGTCAAAAGAGGTGTAGCGCACGCGATCTTCTCGATCACGGAACAGTCGCTTAATGTCCTGTTCCAGACCTTCAACCCGCTCGCCGATTGCGGCTTCTGTATCCACCTCCATAAGGAAGTGCACGCCACCGCGAAGATCCAAACCGTACTTCATGGGCTCACCGCCGATACCAACGAGCCATTCCGGGGTCGTCGGCGCTGAGTTCAAGGCAACGGTGTAGTCATCCGGCAAATCATGGAGGGCTAGCTGGATTTCATCTCTGGCGCGCAGCTGAGCTTCATCGTCGGGAAAACGAATCAATCCGCGATTATCCGCTATCTCCGCACCAAAGTAGGCAATGTCTTTTTCATCCAGTCGCTGGGTAGCTGTATCCATTGCCCTCTGGGTGAATTCGCCATCAGCACTTTCTGTAGAAATCTGAACCGCAAAGTCTGGCGGATAGATGTTTGGCATCGCGTAGATGACACCAAGAGTGACAATAAAAAGAACCAGCAGGTTCTTCCAAATGGAATATCGATTAATCACGGGTAATTAGATGTTCTTGATGGTGCCTTTGGGCAGCGCCTGCATGACGGCACCTTTCTGGAGCTTCAGTTCGACGTTGTCCGCGGCTTCGAACACGATAAATTGTTCCTCCACCTTGGTGATACGACCAACGAGTCCGCCGTTGGTAATGATCTCATCACCCTTGGCGAGACCGGCGACCAGTTCACGATGCTCCTTGGCCCGCTTACTTTGTGGGCGCCAGACAATTAGGTAAAACACGACGGCGAAAGCAACGATGATGAATAGATCCAGCGGCACTGGTCCAGCCGATGGCGCCGCCTCTGCAGCGTGGGCTGCCGGTATCAGAAAATCGATCATAACTAGGGGCTATTCCTGTAAAAAGCGCGCTATTGTCGCTGATTTAGGGGGCAAACTAAAGTTCGGGAACCGGTATTCCCCAGCCTTCGTAAATCTGGCCAACCTGATCAGATAACTGCCCTGCATCGAGGCCGTCTCGCAGCCGTTGCATGATATGCAGGTAATAGTGGACGTTATGGATGGAGTTGAGCACCGCGCCAAGAATCTCGCCACACTTATCCAGATGATGCAGATAGGCTCTAGAAAAGTTTCGACAGGTATAACAGTCACAGTTTTCGTCCACCGGGCCGGTATCTGTTTTGTGAGGTGAGTTCCGAATACGGACAACCCCGGTCGAGGTGAAGAGATGCCCATTCCTGGCATTTCGTGTGGGCATAACACAATCCATCATATCCACACCACGTCGCACACTCTCGACGAGATCTTCCGGTGTTCCCACGCCCATGAGATAGCGAGGCTTATCCTGTGGCATCAACGGCGCAATGTGCTTGATCACTCGAAGCATGTCGTCCTTGGGTTCCCCGACTGACAGGCCGCCAATGGCGTACCCATCAAAACCAATATCAGTCAATTTCCCGAGCGAAACGTCTCTAAGATCCTCATAGATACCACCCTGGATAATGCCGAACAGACTGTTTGGATTTCCTTCGAAGGCGGCTTTACTACGTGATGCCCAACGCATGGATAATTCCATCGACTCGGCAACTGCATCTTTCTCGGCAGGGAATGGTGTGCACTCGTCAAAGCACATCACGACATCTGAGTTGAGTGAACGCTGGATCTGCATCGAGCTTTCAGGAGACAGGAAAATCTCATCGCCGTTCACCGGCGAACGAAATTTCACGCCCTCCTCGGAAATTTTTCTAAGGTCGCCGAGGCTAAACACTTGAAACCCACCGGAATCAGTCAAAATCGGTTTGTCCCAACCCATGAACCCGTGAAGACCACCATGAGACTCCATGATGTCCATACCTGGCCTCAGCATCAGGTGAAACGTATTGCCAAGCAACATCTGCACACCTGCAGCATCCAACTGATCTGGAGATAACCCCTTCACCGAACCATAGGTTCCGCAGGGCATAAAGATAGGCGTTTCTACCGTGCGAACGCTGCCATCTGCGCGGATAAACGTCAGCGTTCCTCTTCTGGATTCACCATCGCTCTTATGTACTTGAAATTGAAGTGCCACCTTTATGCTTCCGTTAGCGTGTGATCAACATGGCATCACCGTAGCTGAAGAACCGGTAAGATTCTTCCACGGCAATCCGATACGCATTCAAGATGTTATCAGTCCCGGCAAATGCACTCACCAGCATCAACAGCGTCGAGCCCGGCAGATGAAAGTTCGTCACCATGGCGTCTACACTGCGAAACTCATAACCAGGATAGATAAAGATGTCAGTGTCACCGTCGAATGGCACGATCTCGCCACCGGAGGACGCCGACTCAAGCGATCTGACGCTTGTGGTGCCGATCGCAACGACCCGTTTCCCACGGCTACGGCAGGCTTTGACTTCATCGCAAACAGAATCCGGGACACTGATGAACTCCCGGTGCATTTCATGATCTTCAACTTTATCCACTCGCACTGGCTGGAAAGTACCCGCGCCTACATGAAGCGTCAGCTCTGCGCGCTGAACGCCCTGCTGCTCAAGCGTCGCAAGCAAGTTCTCATCAAAGTGGAGTCCGGCAGTTGGCGCCGCAACAGCCCCTTCCTCAGAGGCATAAACAGTTTGGTATCGATCTTCGTCTACTGACTCATCTGCCCTGTCTATATAAGGTGGCAGCGGCACATGTCCATGCGCCTGGCAAATATCGCTGATACCAGGCTCAGGAAAGCGAAGGCTATAAAAGCTTCCTGACTTCTCCAGTACTTTTATGGGCACGCCGGCCACGTGAATCAAGCTGCCCGGTTTAGGCGATTTGCTCGCACGAATCTGTGCCAGCGCATCAAATTTCGAGGTCACACGCTCGAGCAGAATCTCGATTTTTCCGCCGGTTTCTTTCTCACCGAACAGTCGAGCTGGAATAACGCGCGTATTGTTGAACACCATCAGATCGCCACTTTGCAAAAGAGATGGCAGGTCGTAGAAATGGTAATGCGAAACATTGCCTGTCCTGGCATCCAGATGCAGAAGGCGACTCGCCGTCCTCTGTTCCGCCGGATATCGGGCGATCAGGTGATCGGGCAAATCGAACGTGAAATCACTAACTTTCATGCGTGAAAAGACAGACCCTTTGGGTCCCAGGAAACTGCTTCAGGTTAAATCAGGTGGTTTAAAAATCCAGCTGGAACATCCGCGTCCAGTTCACAAAATCCGGACTGTTTTCGTCAATGAGCAGACCAACGTAGTGTTTTTCCTCATTGCGACACCAGCGAACTTCGCCTTCAAGACGGTAGAGTACAGATGATAGGTCTAAACGCAGGCCTAGAATGGTTTCGACCGGAAGATCCAGATCGCTGGCGACTTTCATGCCGCCTTCAGAGACATCCACCGTCCGGCACGACAACGAAGTGTCATTGAGCGCTGGATTCCCCGCACAGTTGATCACGTCAACCAGCACATCTTCTTCTCTTTCGATCCGATCGAGCCTCATTACCTTCCCCGTGGTTTATGTTTAGGCCTACGAAAAGTTTAACAGCGCCTCCCAGCGACAGCTACAAATCAGGCCGTCAGGCCCGGGTTTACTCACAATTTACTTACAAATCACCAATGAATCTCGGGTTGTCCAATGAACGGATTTGCGAGGATTGGCGTCCTATAACCACTTATCCGGTAGATTGCACATCACACGAATAAGGGATTAACGAAAGAGGCCATGTTACCTAGTCTCAGTACCAAAACATGGCGAAACGAATTCGGCGTTCCAAGGGAAAGGAGCATCGCCATATGCGATTGTTGTTCATTTTATTCGGCCTTCTGAGCGTCTCGTCTCAGGCTGCTATCGAGCGTTCAACCGACGGCGGCCAAACATGGAAGTCGATTTCGCAAACCTCCCCTGGTCACTTCTCCGGCTTTGAAAGAGTGTCAGCTTCCGGCGCTGAATGTGCAGATAGTGTGATTCCTGATACCGCGGATTCTTCTTCCCTACAGCAACAACGAAGAGTGCCGTTCGCTAACCCCGGCAGCAACTCAACGCAACAGACATTCCTAAGATTCATCAACCCGAACGCCACCGCTACTGACGTTGAGGTATATGGCATCGACGACGATGGCACAGCCAATAAAAGTGGCGCCATCAGTTTTACCCTGGCAGCAGAGAGCTCACTTCAGTTCACCGCCCAGGATATGGAGAACGGCAATAACTCGAAAGGATTGACCGGCAGCTTCTGCGATGGCGAAGGCAAGTGGCAGCTGATTGTCCGATCCGATAACTCCATCGAGGTCATGAGCCTGATTCGCGCACCCGGTGGATTTCTAACCAGCCTGAATGAGGTAGTGCCAACTTCAGGAAACGATTACCTCGTCTATTTCGTCAACAAAGCCAGCGAACCAGAGCAACAAACCTTTCTGCGAATTCTAAATCGCAGCGACCAAAGCGGCTCCGTCACTATCTCCGCCATTGATGACGCCGGTAATCCTGGTGCGTCAGACATTACCCTGAACCTCACTGCTAATGATTCGCAGCAGATGACTTCCCAGGACCTGGAGAACGGCAATACCGACAAAGGTCTGACCGGTGCTTTGGGTGACGGCGAAGGGAATTGGCGCCTGACAATCACTTCCACGCTTGAGCTTGATGTCATGAGTCTTATCCGGTTACCTGGCGGCTACCTGACTAACTTAAGCGCTGTAGCCCCTGGAACCGGAAACACCCGGGAACTTCATCTTGTGGAACCCGCTGACGAGACCCTTCGTACCAGTTCGGTGCGTGTGGTTAACACTTCTAACAATGTAGCGACCATTACCATTGCCGCTGTCGATGATGCAGGAGCAGTTGCTCCCGGCGGAGATGTCATCTTCTCACTCAACCCTAACGCTGCCAGGGAAATTCCAATCAGCGATCTCGAAAGTGGTGCGAGTGACTTGTCCGGGATGTTGGGCAATGGCGAGGGCCGTTGGCGAATGACGGTTTCCTCCGACAACTCTATTGAGGTGATGAGTTTGGTCGAAACCGAAGATGGCTTTCTGACCAATCTGAGTCGCGCGGTACCAACCGCCAGTAACGTTCACGAAGTCCTGGTGTTCAACCCGGCAAGCAACATCGAACGGAGAAGCAAACTTAGAATCGTCAATGATGGCGTCTCCCAGGCTGCCATTACCATCAGTGGCTTTGATGATGCCGGCGAGCCCGGTGACAGTGATGTGACCTTAAATCTCTCTGCCGGCGAATCCATCGAGATCTCCGCGGTCGACCTTGAAAGTGGTAATGCGGAGTTGGGTTTGGTGGGCGCACTCGGCGATGGGACTGGGAAGTGGCGGTTGACCGTTACCTCCTCAAGCCAGATCCAGGTGCAGGGCATGCTGGACACACCCGAAGGTTTCATCACCAACCTGAGTCGCGCCACTGAAGGCGAAACAACAGAACCATTGCCGACACCGGAGTCTCAATCTTTCTTCAATGAAAACGTTTCTCCCACGATTCAGTCCCAATGCATTGCATGTCATGTCGTGAACGGTGTCGCCGGAAGCACAGCGCTGATTTATCAGTCCAGTTCAGCTTCGGGCTACCTCGAAAACAACTACAACGTCCTTTCCAACTATGTAAACGCCAACGACAGTAATGGACAGATTCTCCTCGACAAAGCACGCGGCGTGGGACACGGCGGAGGCACACAGTTAACCACCAATTCCGAGGGGTACCAGAACTTAGAAACCTTCGTTGAATTGCTCGGCTCTGAAACCGCCAGCTCGGGATTCGACGGCGAATTCTGGGAAGGCGTGACCATGGCCACGCCAGAGCAAACTATACGCCGCGCTTCAATGATTCTTCGAGGTACGCCACCGAGCGACTCAGAGCTTTTAGCAGTCCAGTCCGGCACGGACGCTGCTATGAGATCAACCATCCGAAACATGATGGAAGGTGACGCCTTTCACGAGTTTGTCACCCGGGGCGCAAATGACCGCCTGCTAACAGACACCTTCCTGGACGGATTTTTCGATGTCGCAGATCCGAATTCAGCGTTCTTCCCCGATCTCGCCAACAGAAACTACGACACCAATCTTGAAGATCCCGATGACAATCATTGGCTAGTGGAATGGTTCTGGGGTATTGCACGTTCTCCAGTGGAGCTTATCGCTTATGTCGTCGAGAACGATCGTAACTATCAGGAAGTGGTCACCGCTGACTACATGATGGTTAACCACATGACCAACGACCTTCTGAATGCCGGGGCAACTTTTAATACCGATGATCCCAGTGTGTTTTTGCCAGGAGAGAACAATGGCCAAATTCTGGTCGACGATCAGTTCCAGGGTGAGTTTGTTAACAACGCCGGGAGCGTCGTGACCAGCCACAGTGGTTACATTGAATATCCGCATGCAGGCGTCTTGAATACCCACGCTTACCTGAATCGTTACCCCAGCACCGAAACCAATCGGAACCGCGCCAGAGCAAGGTGGACCTACTATCACTTTCTGGGTGTGGACATCGAAAAGTCCGCTGAGCGAACTACAGATCCAGATGCGCTGGCAGATACCAACAACCCCACCATGAACAACTCAGCGTGCACTGTTTGTCATCAACTACTCGATCCGGTTGCAGGCACCTTTCAGAACTACGGCAACGAAGGCTGGTATAGGGATCAGTACGGCGGCAATGATTCTCTACCAGATACCTACAAATATCCTGAGTGGTTTGCCGAGGATGCAGAACCTAGCGAATACCAGGAAGGTGATACCTGGTATCGGGACATGCGCGACCCCGGCTTCGACAACGAAACCGCGCCAAATGCCGCCAACAGTCTGCAATGGATGGGTCAACAGATCGCGGAAGATGAAAGATTCGCAACCGCTGCAATCAAGTTCTGGTGGCCTGCCATCATGGGAGCAGAGGCATTGGTTGCTCCTGCCAGCAGCGATGATCCAGATTTTGAGACACGCCTGGCGGCCTTCGAAACACAGGATGAATTCATTACGGCACTTGGAATTGAGTTCTCCTCAGGAATCGCTGGTGGTTCTGCCTATAACGGAAAGGACCTCTTCGCGGAGATCATGATCAGCCCCTGGTTTCGCGCGGAAGCAGTTTCAGACAGTGAAGTTCGTGAACGTCTCGTCAGCGAACTCGGAACCGATCGATTATTGACCCCGGAAGAGCTTGAGAAAAAAAGCACATCACTTCTTGGGTGGACCTGGGGTGCGTCGCTCAGCGAATACAGTTTCGATGGCACTTATACTCGCCTGGTTGATCAATACGGAATCTACTATGGCGGTATCGATTCCGATGGCATTACAGAGCGCAGTACGGGACTGACGTCACTGATGGCCAATGTCGCCGAGAAGCAGGCATTGGAAATGGCATGTCCTGCCGTGGTGCTCGATTTTTACCGAACCAGTGCAGAACGTCTCCTTTTCGCCGATGTAGAACCAAGCCTCACTCCAGCGACGGAAACCCAGTCTGAAGTCATCGTCGATGCGGAATCTTATGAGGAGCGTGAGAACTACATCGTGCAAGGCTCCTTTTCTGCTGGACCAAAAACTGTTGCCATCACGTTTCTGAACGACTTCTACGATGAGGAAATTGGTGACCGCAACATGTTCGTGGAGAGCATTACGATCAACGCGCCGTCCGGTGCAGAGCTGGCTCACTTTGAACTGACCAGTATCGACTCTATCGCGGGCGCCAGTTACAACTGCGGAAATCCGAACGAACGAGGTTTTTCATTCTGGGGCAGCTGTACTGCAACACTCCCCTTCACAACAACCGAAACCGGTAATCACACGATCACTGTTCGCGCATTCGGGCAGCAAGCGGGTCCCGACCTCGTCAATATGGAGGTCGCTATCAATGACACGGACCCAGCCGCAGGAAATTCAGCGGGAGCCTTAGCGATCAAGGAAAAACTGGTCGAACTTCATGATCAATTCCTCGGTGAGTCTCTAACAACCGAGGACGTAGAGATTGAGGCTAGTTATCAGCTGCTGACTGAAACCTGGCAAGCAAGATTAGTCACCATGGAGGAAGCAGGCACCTGGGCATGGAGTTGGCCCGATGAGGGTTGCAACTTCTACCTGAACGAGCACTGGGACGAAGGCGGACCTGGAAGTACAGCCAATGACCCAACCGGCATGATGAACACATGGACTTCCATGATCATCTACCTCATGACCGACTTCGCTTACCTCCACGAGTAACGATCATGTTAAGGCGCAACTTTCTAAAGACAGCATTGATGACCGGAGCCATGGGGCTGATGTCACCGGTGAGCAGACTTTACGGTGCGGTAGAAGGCGGTTACACCGGTCGTTTGTTGATTCAACTACAGGTTGTGGGTGGCTGGGACGTGTCCAGCTACTGTGACCCAAAAGAAAACCAGGCCGGTGAGCAAGAAATCACGACCTGGTCGAGAGATGCGGAGACACTTCAGGCTGGGAATATCCCATTTGCACCATGGGCTAACAATGCTGACTTCTTTAACCAGCACTACGCCAACATGCTTGTTATCAACGGCGTCGACGCGCAGACCAATTCACATAGCACTGGCGTGCTACACAATTGGAGCGGTCGTAACGCCGAAGGCTATCCATCACTGACGGCGATGTTTGCCAACAACTATGCACCGGACCAACCTCTCACCTATGTGAATTTTGGTGGCTTCGCTTACACCGCTAACCTGGTGCGCTACAGCCGACTTTCAGACGTCGATACGATGCGCCGAATCCTGATTCCTGAGTCAACCTGGGGCGAAGACACCACACTGCGCAGCGAGGCAGATCTCACGCGAATCCGAAGCTATCGAATGGCTCGACTCGGAAGAATGCTCGAACAAGATTCACTCACTCCGAGACAGCTGGATAACATCAGCGCCTATGAGCAAGCCCTGAACTCCAGAAGTGCACTCGATGAGTTCATCAACTACCTGCCAACTTCTGAAGAGATTTTGCCAACCCAGGAGATTAACGACGAGACCAGTTCGGATCTGCAACGTCAGATTCAATTGACGATGGCCGCATTCGATGCCGGTGTCGCAAGCGCATCCGATATCGTTTCTTATGGGTACGACACCCACACTGACCACGACAGCCTGCATGAGCCACTGTTCACACACATCAATGAGTCATTAGATCTGTTGTGGACGATGGCCGAGGAGCTGAATCTCGCGGATCGACTCACGGTTGTCATAGGATCTGATTTCTCGAGAACGCCCTGGTACAACTCTGATCAAGGCAAAGATCACTGGCCTATCGGCTCAGTCATTGTGATGGAACAAAACGCTTCATGGACTAACCGGGTCGTGGGCGGCACTGATGAAGGTCAGAATGCCTTTCAATACAATCCAAGCACGCTGGCGCGAGACGATGAGAACGGCACCATCATTTACCCAGCTCATGTGCACAAGGCACTTAGAAATCACCTGGGTTTGGCAGGTACAGATGCCGACCAGCGTTATCCGTTTACTACCACGGAAGACTTTAGTTTTTTTAGTTGAAAATAGTCGCCTACTGATACCGCAAAGCTTGAATTTCCCTCGCAAGCTTGCTCTCTTCCAGAGATAGGCCAAGTCGAATCACGACCTCTCCATTATCGTATCGATCACTCTGAAATAGTGCCGCGGCCATATTAACCCTAGTCTCACTAGCCTTTTCGTCACCCATCATTTGTAGGATGCGTTCGAGATCTTCCGGCGATCTTTCAAATGCGTGATGCGCAATCGAGACTATCGCCGCATCACGATTGGAACCATCCGGTAATCCGCCCACCCAAGCGACCGCTTCATCAAGATCCCTAACAAATTTATCGGCAGCGACTGAACTGAACACCGAACTGTAGTTTTCGTCGTCTTCTAAGCCATTCAAAAAAGGCGTCACTTCTTCTGGCGTGCGAAACGCTCTTTGCATCAGCAGGTTCCGCCTTGCCTCCGAATATCCGATATGTTCTTCATGCTCCCCTAACCAGTCCATTGCCTCTGACAATGAAACATCCAACCTACGCTCAGACAGGCCCTCTAATAGTTTCGTACTTCTGGGATCCTCATAGAGGGTATGGAGCCAATCTTCAGCAAGCGTCAGATCCGACGACGACAGGTAAGAAAAAGCCGATTGAACCGCAAGCTCATCTCCATTCTCTAACAACCAGGGGATCGCTTCGTCCGGTGCTAGCTGGACCAGATGCCAGGCCATGTCGCTTGCCAGTCTTTGAACCGTCGACTTCTCTCGACTCTTAACGTATGACCACGCCGACTCAAGATCAACCATCATCCAACCCGACAAACCAC
Source organism: Pseudomonadales bacterium (assembly GCA_965267195.1). Taxonomy (GTDB): domain Bacteria; phylum Pseudomonadota; class Gammaproteobacteria; order Pseudomonadales; family Azotimanducaceae; genus UBA9659. Next base: position 3,613,728 of record OZ253942.1, on the reverse strand, counting down.
TCGAATATTTTTCAAAACCGCCAGGCTCATTCAAACCTGCTTCTAACATCGGTAACGCGAGTCCTGGATCAGATTGCATCGCTTTTGACCAGACCTGATGTTGCAAATTAACGTTTCCAGGTGCGTACGTCTCAACAATCTCCAACAACCGAAAAGGATCAAGTTTCGATTCTTGACTGACCAGAGCTTGAAGTGCCTTGGCTCGAAGCAACGGATCCTGAATTGATGTTACTGCTTCAAGCGCACCCTCTGGGTCCACTTGAACAAAGCGATACATGGAATCATAAAGCTGAGACTCATCTACTCCACCCGAGCGAACATAGTTGAGGAATCTCTCTGAAGCAGGCCTGCGCTGTTGTTCTATGTTCCTGAGAGAGCGAATTCCGTGCTCTGTTAGGTAACTCATCACCTCTTCCTGCAACCCGCCTTCAACAACTTTAGAGCTCAGAGCAAGATAAGCACCTATTTGATCCCTGCGACCACCGGAGGGTAGTTCACGAAAGTATGCAACAGCAGCTTGAGGATCATGACTAGACCATAGGACCAAGACGTTACGAATCATCCGATGAAGATGCCTGTGTGGATCTGATTGATCGCGAAGAAATTCCAACGTCTCAAAGGGAGCGAGCAAGATCAGCCTTTCGAGCAGAACCTCAACGAGAGTGAAGTGGATGAAATGATCATCGTGTCGAAGATAACTCTCAAGAACAGGGAACAAGTCAGAGGCATCGCTGACCGCTACTGCCTCTACAGTTTTTGCAAGAGCCTGAAATCGTGATTCCATGTTATCTGGGTCCGGCCAGACAGGCTGCCGCGAAGTGGCAACGGTCTGGACAGACCTTGCCACCTCAGGTGCTCTGAATTGTTCAGAATCTACCTCTGGTGGATCAAACAAAAACAGGTAGGTGAGAAGCGATGCACCCACTGCAGCGAAGGTGTGAGTGAAAATCAATTGCAAAGTTCGATCCATGAACACTGCTCCTATTCTAGTTCGTCATGTTAACTCAAGCCCTTGCATGGAGCCTTCTTCGCGCCACTCTCTCATTAGCTTGAAAAAAGGATTGGGACCTTTGCCGTAGCTGGAATTCTGCGCGCTTCTCGGATCGGGCTTACCTTCATTATTGTAGTAACCGGGCGTACATGCTGCCTGAAAGCTCTCACTGATTCTCGAAAGCCGAACGATTTCTTCAACCCATTGATCTTCCGCTTCCTGGGTCGGCTCAATGGTCGTGATGTTCCCTTCCAGACACTGCTGCAGGATGTAGGTGATATGGCGTGCAGTCTCGTCCATAGAGTGTGGGAAGTTGGTGGTGAATCCTGCTTGACCATTGCTGACAATAAACAGGTTCGGAAAACCTCTGGAGTGAAGACCGTGAAGGGTTCTCATTCCATCTTCCCATTTCTCACTGAGACGAATGCCATCACGCCCAACCAGGTCATAACCTGCCCGACGGGTGTAGTTCGTACCCACCTCAAAGCCTGTGGCGAAAATGATGCAATCAACCTCATATTCCTGGCCGTTGGCGACAACACCGTTTGGGGTAATTGCCTCGACGCCCTTACCTTGCGTATCAACCAGGGTGACACCTTCGCGGTTGAACGTGGGTAAATATTCATCATGGAAACACGGACGTTTACAGAACTGTCGGTACCAGGGCTTCAAAGACTCCGCGACATCAGGGTCGTTCACAAATGCTTCGGCACGCGCCCTCACCTGTTCCATCTTCTGAAAGTCCGCGAGCTCCATCAGCCTCGCGATTTCACCTCTATCCAGTCCCTTGCCACGATAGTTCGCCATGGAAATCAGGTTTCGAATAATTTCCGTCCAACCGTCCTGCACCAGGTCTTCTTCGATAACACCCCCGGACGTCAGCGTATTAAAGTTTTCCATGCGCTCACGCTGCCAACCCGGTTTAAGGCTGTTAGCCCACTCAGGATCCGTTGGGCGATTGTCACGCACATCTACTGACGAAGGAGTTCTTTGGAAAACATAGAGCTCTTTCGCTGAGGCACCAAGATGCGGTATGCATTGAACACCCGTTGCACCAGTGCCGATCACAGCAACCCGTTTGTCGCTGAGGTTAGAGAGATTTCCTTCAGGTCCGCCACCAGTGTAGTCATAGTCCCACCGTGAGGTATGAAAGGTGTGTCCCTGAAAAGAATCGATCCCTTTGATACCTGGCAACTTGGGCCGATTAAGGGGACCGTTGGACATCACAACAAACCGAGCGTGGATCGCGTCACCACGATTCGTACTGATCAACCATCGAGCATCTGCCTCTTGCCACTCAAGACCTGAAACTTCTGTCTGGAAACAGACATCACGATAAAGGTCAAAGTGTCGGGCAATGCGTTGGCTGTGGGCGAAGATCTCAGGACCCTTGGCATACTTTTCCGTGGGGATGTAGCCAGTCTCCTCGAGCAGTGGCAAGTAGATATAAGCTTCTGTATCACAGGCAGCGCCGGGATAACGGTTCCAGTACCAGGTACCTCCGAAATCACTACCTTTCTCAATGATACGGATGTCTTCAAATCCTGACTCGCGAAGTCGAGCACCGGCAATAAGACCACCAAAGCCGCCTCCGATGATCACGACATCCACTTCATCGTGAAGAGGGTCACGATTCACTGGTTCTTCTACATATGGATCGTCCACATAGTTAGAGAAGTCTCCACTAACCTCTAGATATTGCTGATTCCCATCCGACCTGAGACGTTTGTCTCTTTCTATGCGGTATTTCTCTCGAAGGGCATCTGGATCAAACCCAAGATCATCCGCCGCTGCTTCTGTCATCGCTTCAAACTCACTACTTTCAATCAATATACCCTGCTAGAGTGGCTCCAAACCAGCGTCATCACTGTTAAACATGAAGAGGTCTACCGACGAAATAATCGTGCTCGCGCTATGTGCGTTAAGCATGATGGGGCTCTCGTTGTTTACGGTGATTCGAATCCAGCTTGGCGACTTCGCTATCGCTTTGTTAGACATCTGTGGGCTTTTAGTTGCTTCTGCACTCTTCCTATATGTCTTTATTAAGAGAGATATCAGGATTGCTGGACCCGCATTGGCGATCGCATCCCTAGCCGGTTCAGTCACGCTGGTGGCACTGGGTGAACCGGATGATCGTTATCTTCTTTACCCCACCACTCTCGGAACGTTTTTCCTTATGCCACCAAACTGGGCGATGGGCGCTTCAGTTCTCGCAGTTCTGGTCACAAGCACATTCATCTTCAGTGAAGTCGATGTCTTCACCTTTGGAAAATTTCTTACCACCATCGGCGGATGCTTCCTCTTCGCTTATATTTTCGCGCGAGAACGAAACAATCAGCGCGACGAACTGGTGTCACTATCAACTTCCGACGCTTTGACAGGCGTTGGTAATCGTCGGGCGTTTGATACTGAGGTAGAGGAAGTGTTGAGGATCAACGAACGAAATCCGCTGACTGTCAGCCTACTGTTGCTCGACTTGGATAACTTTAAGGCTGTGAACGATGAGTTAGGTCACGATGTCGGAGATGATTTGCTCAAAGCAACCGCCCACCTGATTCAAAGTCGACTACGAACCGGGGATCATGCATTTCGATACGGCGGAGATGAGTTCGCGATACTCGCACAAGGAGAAGGTGTGCTAACCCTTGCAACAGATTTGTGTCAGCGAATTCAGTCTCATGCAGCTGAGCAATCGCTACCGGTTTCCGCATCCATCGGCGTCGCCGAACTCAAGCAAGAGCACGACGCTGCACAATGGATAAAAGCTTCAGATGTCGCCCTCTACGAAGCTAAACGCAGAGGTAAAAATCAGGTCAGCGTTTCTGGCTTTTCAATAGACGGGTAAATACAGCTCGATCCGGAAACCACCCTTATCAAGGAATGCCAGATCTATCCCAGCACCCATTTCCCTCGTGATGGCGCGCACGGCCGGTAGTCCGAACCACAGGTCGTGATGTTCATGAAGCGCAAGGGAAGTGGCGGGGTCAAACAGACTCTCCACATCCAGTTCAACCAGTGCCTGACCCGTGCCTCCGATACTGAGTACAACATAGTCGCCTGCTTCCAGCTCATCGAAAAAGAGCGAACTCTCAGAGGCGTGTTCGAGATGTGTTTCTACCGCAAGATCCTCAGCCTCATGGACTCTGAAAAACTCCAGTAACGCGGTCACCATCCTTTCAACATGTTCTCTGTTGGCAATCACCATCGGCATGTCGCTCTGCAGATTAACAGCGACATCACCAGCACAAGCGCCGATCACGGCATTTACATCGACCCTGGTTTTCTGCTCAGCGCTGCCGACCGCAATGATCAGAAAGTCTCGGATTACTCTTGCTGGAGGCTGATTGCCAGCGACATCAAGAAACTCATCAATCCTCTTTCGGATTCCACTGATAAGAGTTTCAATGGTGTCCATCTTATCTGAGGCCAACATTCGTCTTTGCAATTGCTCCGATTCATCCTCAAGTTGTTGCCGCAACTTTTCCTGAGTGCGAAGCCTAAGGTTGATCGCTTCGAGCGAAGCTCTCTGATTCTCTACCAGCTTGAACGAATTGGTAAACCGGTAAGAGATCAGCATGGACTGGAAAAAGATAAAAACCAGCAAGCCGACATCCAACATCAGGAAAGTATCAATGACACCTGCGTTCACCAGTATGTCGTTCACCACTGAATAAAAGAGGACCGCGTAGGCAAGCGTCAGCAGCAATGCCCCTTCTCGCCTTCTTGCGATGGCGAGACCAAAAGAAACAGAACCTGCAATAAGGCAAGCAACAGTAAACAACTGAAAGATCGGCACCAGGTAGGTAAAGAATTCCAGTCCAGTGAGAACAATAATCAAACTGCCAACACCCACAACTGCATGCATGACGTAAGCCACAACGCGTTTAAATTCTGAAGGAATAACTGCGCGCATAAACGCCGCAAACGCTGAGATCGCGAGCAACCAGGAAAGGTATTCAATTCGCACATACAGCTCGAATGGCAGGTCGGTGATGCGAGTCAGGTATCGGTCCCCGACCGCTAACAGACGCGTGGAAAGTAACAGACAAAGCAAGCCAAGATATAAAGAAGAAGGATCCTCACGTCGAAGCCCATAAAGCGCGAGGTTGTAGAGGCCAATGATCACAATGGCACCGAACAACAGTAAATCCAGCGCTCTTTGATTCTCAGTAATGTCCTCAATCTGTTGCGGCGTTCCCAAAGTAATCGGCAACCAGATTCCGCCCATTCGATAATGGAAATTTGAAACGTGGACAACAATTTCAATACGCCGCGACTCGGGTAAAAAGGTTACGGTTGTCGGATAGTAACGCGGCGTAGTTGCTTCCCTTGTCGAACCGGGCTTCCCAATTTTTGCTAGCGACTGCCCATCCACAAACAACTCATAAGTTGTACCGATGTCCGGGATCTTCAGCGACAGTTCGTCTCTTGATGGAAGAAGAACGTTGATGCGGTAAGTCGCATAACCTGTCTCCGGCAACTCCCCTGTACTGATCACTTTACCGCCCCAGGTATCAGGCACCGTCATGTAATCGGGTTCCAACTCGGGATTGAGCAACAGTTCACGTGGTGACAATAACTGCTGCCAGTAAAACTCATAGTCACCTGAAAGTTGGACCGGTTTTTTGTAGTCCCAGGAACGCAGATCAACCAGGCCCTGAGAAACAACATCTGCGAATGCTGGACACGGAAACAGGGCGACGGTTTGAATGATCAGTCCGGCGAGTAAATAGAAAAAGTGTCTCGGTAAGTTCAAGGCGTTCCCTGCTGTTTGACCGACCGTAATGCCAGGAAGGCTGTAAAGGATTAAAGCATGGTTTGCGGGTACACTCGACCTTATGACCGATGGACAGCTACCAGGACAACAAGGACAAGGATTCGAGCGAGAAGACCTGATCAAAATTGCAAACTGGACCATGCCGTTCGGGCGCTTTAAGAACACGCCTTTGATCAACTTACCGGAAGAATACCTACTCTGGTTTGTCGACCGGGGATTCCCCTCGGGGAAACTGGGTGAGTTGATGCAACTAACCCTGGAGATAAAGATCAACGGACTGGAATCACTGATTCATCCACTCCAGGAGCATCCTCGCCCCTAATCCTCTCCAATTTGGAGAGGTTTCAAACAAATGTTCGCCAATGCATTCGGAATTTGCACCAAAACAGTTGCTTATCTCCGACATCCTCAGCAATCTATCGATAATAAGAATAAGAAGGAGCTACGTTTGTTCGCCCAAGCCTTATCTGTCGCTGCCGCTACTATCGGTCTATTAGTCTTTACCCAAGCCGGTCTGGCTGAGGACAACGCACCCTACTCCAAACCAGTCACTCAGTCCTATCCAAAAAATGTTTATTGGGGAGACACCCACCTTCATACCAGGAACTCAGCAGACGCCTATTCATTGGGGAACATGAACCTGACACCAGCAGACGCTTACCGATTCGCCAGGGGAGACACCATCATCGCCCACAACGGCATGCCGGTTCGGCTGAGGCGACCACTGGACTTCCTCGTCGTTTCAGATCACTCCGAGTACCTGGGCGGCCTGTACAGATTTTCAGTTGGCGATCCTCTGGTCACAGAAACAGAAGCCGGTAAACAGTGGCGCACCTATATCGATGAGGGCGAACCTTTCAAACTGTTCACCGCTTTTACCGGCAGCATGCAGGATTCGGTTGCTCATCCCCCCTTTCCCGAGAAGACGCGAAACCTGATCTGGCAGGACGTTTCCAAAACAGCTGATGACTACAACGACCCCGGCCAGTTCACCGCCATGATCGGCTATGAGTGGACGGCCATGATCAATGGCAACAATCTGCATCGGGTCATTATCTATAAAGATGGGGCTGATCTTGTCAGTCAGATCCCACCCTTCTCCGGACAGGACAGTCTTGACCCAAGAGATCTGTGGAATGCGCTTGCCAGGTATGAAGCGCAAACCGGCGGTGAGGTCATGGCAATCGCTCACAACGGTAACGTATCCAATGGCATGATGTTTCCGGCAGAAACCGTGGACGGCGAACCCATTGACGCAGCCTACGCAGAGCTAAGAGCACGCTGGGAACCGATCTACGAGGTCACCCAGGTCAAAGGAGATGGAGAGGCTCATCCGACACTTTCCCCGGACGATGAATTTGCCGACTTCGAGAACTGGGATGGCGACAACATTGATCGCAGCGTAAAAAAAGAAGATTGGATGCTGGCCCATGAGTACGCCCGTGGTGCATTAAAGCTTGGCCTGAAATACGAAAGTGAACTCGGAACCAATCCCTTTAAAGTCGGATTGATTGGTAGCACCGATGGTCACAATGCCGTTTCAACAACGGAAGAAGACAACTACTTCGGTAAGTTTCCGGAATCCCAACCCATGCCTGAACGAATGCAAAATGCCATGGCGAGGGATGCCCTTTGGAAAAACTGGCGCACCGTTGCATCCGGTTACGCAGCCGTCTGGGCTGAAGAAAATACCCGGGAAGCCCTGTTCGCGGCCATGAAGAGGCGCGAAGTTTACGCAACCACGGGTTCAAAGATCACTGTTCGGTTTTTTGGTGGATGGACCTTCAACGAAGAGGATGCCCATCGACCTGATTACGTTGATCTTGGCTATAAGCAAGGTGTGCCCATGGGCGGCGATCTGTCTAGCGCATCTAAAACTGATTCACCCCGCTTTCTGATTTCTGCCGCAAAAGATCCCGATGGTGCAAACCTGGATCGGGTACAGGTCATCAAGGGCTGGCTAGAAGCAGACGGCTCACTGAAGGAAAAGGTCTATGACGTGGCATGGTCCGGTGACCGGGTCATTGATGAGAAAACCGGCAAGTTACCTGCGGTGGGCAGCACTGTCGACGTAGAGACAGCCACATTCACCAACGCTATCGGCAGCGCCATGTTATCAAGCGTTTGGCAGGATCCTGATTTCGACGCATCGGAACGTGCGTTCTACTACGTCAGAGTGCTGGAGATTCCAAGACCCAGGTGGTCGACCTATGATGCGGTGTACTTCGGTCTTGAGCTCCCGGCAGAAATTCCCCGCGCCATCCAGGATCGAGCCTATACCTCACCAATCTGGTACACGCCCTAAATTGTTCGTGTAGTTCGAAAATGCTGAACAGTTGTTCAGGACATTCGAATAGACGTTATTTAAGATACGAGACACTCTCATTAAACGTAACCTTGTGAGAATTCCATGGATCACACAATCTGGCGTCTGGTACTGACTCTATTCCTTTTAGTTCCCGCACTCAGTTATGGCAGTAAGTCTGCTGACGAGCTTGCCGAGATGTGCACATCCGATTCAGAGACAGCCAAGAGTCGTTGCATCGGCTACATTCACGGCTACCTGGATGCCATCAATACCGCTGAACCAGCCAATGATTCAAACTGGCGACAACGGGCGATTGAAACTCGGATCGGCACCAAACTTCGAGTGCGTTACGACGACAGCGGAACACCTGTCTGCTTTTCTGACAGTGATGCTGCACTTTCTCTAAAGGTACGCATACTGACCGAAGCTCAGCAAGGCAGCGGCACAGCTGCCGAGTGGGTTGAAGCGTTGGCGCGCAGTGAGTTCCCCTGCAAATAGCCTAATTGGACAGCTGAGTCGACTCTCGGCAAGATGACGCACTTCCTGAATTCGGAGAAGCCGTCTTGCTCAAGAAAATCCTCTTTTTAACTTGCCTGATCACCCCATCACTGGCGCTGGCAACACCGTTCACGAATCTGGATGTATTCCAGCTCGAAGTTGCTGCAGACGTTCGGATTTCACCAGACGGCTCTCAGATTGCCTATGTTCGACGCGGCATGGACATCATGACCGACCGGACAAGGAGCAACATCTGGCTCGTTGATTCCGATGGAGAGAACCATCGACCACTGTTTTCTGGCACCGAAAATTACACCAGTCCTCGATGGTCACCGGACGGTACCCGCATCGCTTACATCACCAAAGCCGGTGTGCACGGCGCGGAACTACATGTGGTGTGGCTGGATACCCTGCAGACCGCACTGCTGACACAATTACCAAGCTCTCCGTCATCGATCAGCTGGTCTCCCGATGGTTCCATGATTGCTTTCAGCAGTCTGGTAGAAGTGGATCCGCCAAAACTCGCCAAACCACCAAAGAAACCTAAGGACGCCAAGTGGGCACCACCGGTCAAAGTCATTGATCGACTGCGCTACCGTGCCGATGGTCAGGGTTATCTAAAGGACGGGTTCAATCACATCTTTGTTGTTCCATCGACGGGTGGCACACCACGACAACTGACCAGTGGCGACTATCATCACAGTGGAACCTTGTCCTGGGCACCTGATGGTTCAACCATCGCCTTTTCAGCGAACCGTCTTGATGATTTCGAAATCAGGCTGGAAGGATCTGAGATCTGGTCGGTCAATGTCGCGAACGGAGAACTGACACAACTCACGGAACGACCAGGACCAGACTACAACCCCAGCTACTCACCTGACGGCAAGTTGATCGCCTTTCAAGGAACGCCGGATGTCCGAGATTCCTATCGCCAGGCTGACGTGTATCTTTATGACGTCGACAGTGGTGAAACTCGAGTAGTCGAAGAGGATCTTGATCGCTCATTCAGTCGGGTGCAGTGGCGAGATCGCAACACGCTCATCGTTTCGTATAACGATCGAGGCAAAACCACCATTGCCGAGCTCTCGAAAACAGGCAAGGTAACAACTTTGACAGACAGAGTTGGCGGCGTTGCTGTGGGCAGGCCTTACACCTCTGGCTCATTCACGGTGGCTGACAATGGTGCTTATGCCTTCAACTACGGAACAACCGATCGTCCTGCGGATGTTGGCTATGGTCGAGGCAACAGCGACACAAAAGTTCTCACTGATCTCAACAGTGACCTGATTTCACAGCGGGCCATGTCACCGATCGAACGGATCACATGGAAATCCCACGATGGTCTGGAAGTTGAGGGTTGGCTCGCCTTCCCACCGGAATTTGATCCTGAGAAACAGTATCCGCTCATTCTTGAAATACATGGCGGTCCGCACGCGGCCTATGGACCACAATTCTCCGCTGAAATTCAGTTGTTCGCGGCTGCCGGCTACGTGGTTTTCTATACTAACCCCAGGGGTTCAACCAGCTACGGGCTCGACTTCGCATTGGAGATCAATCGCGAATACCCGGGCGAGGATTATGATGATCTGATCACTGGCGTAGATGCGGTTATTGATCGAGGCTATATCGATGAAGATGAGCTGTTCGTCACCGGCGGTTCCGGTGGTGGTGTACTCACCGCCTGGATCGTTAGCAAAACAGACCGTTTTCGCGCAGCGGTAAGCGCCAAACCCGTGATCAACTGGATCAGTGAAGCCCTGTATTCAGACATATCCGCAATGACGACCCAATACTGGTTCGATGCGCCGCCCTGGGAAGACGTGAACGAGTACTGGCGAAGATCCCCACTGTCATTGGTAGGCAACGTTTCAACACCCACCATGCTGCTGACTGGGGAACAGGATTTCAGAACGCCTATTGTCGAATCCGAACAGTACTACCAGGCGCTCAAGTTACGGCAAGTCGATACGATGCTGGTACGAATACCTGAGTCGTCACACTCCATTACGCGACGACCATCGCAGTTGATTGCCAAGGTCGACAACATCATCGGGTGGTTTGAAAAATATCGGAACACCCAAGAAAAGGGCACCGAAGAAGACTAGCGGAACAGTCCTTTTAGCAGTCCTTTAAGCAAACTGGGCGATCGAGCAAAACCGATCGCCGCTGCAATGCGCAGTGCTTTGTCCAAAGGGTATGGCAACGTATGGATGCCACCATGAACACGCGCCCTACCCGGTGGCAGGTGTTCGGGATTTAACCAATCATGCACAGCCAGCAATCCATTAACAATTTGTGATTGCTCCGGAGTAAAGGTCTCTACCTGGAGCGCCTTGGCGCCACCAAAGGCTGCGTCGAATACGGGATGATCCAGAGAGCGGGTTTGCGTAATCGCAGCAGTATTGGCAGAAACGCGATAACCCTTCGTATGCCAGCTTTCAGCGGCCATGAGTTTTCCCAGGTATTGCGCCGCCTGGTAACTCGTTCCCTGAATGTTAACGAGCGTCCGGGTAACAGAAGCATAGCGACAGGTGGCGATCCCGGGTTTACCCATCACGCCGGTCGCGCCCAACGATCTTTCCCATAGAGGTGCTTCACGACGTCGACGCTCAATATCCAGCAGGTCTTCAGCCCCCAGCTCAGATGTCGTCGTCGGTGAAACCAACATAGTGACGCTGCCGACCAATGACTGTGGTAACGCTTCAACAATCGCGTTCATAGTTCCAGTGAGTCGCAGCTCTCTCGCCTGCCCTGGTGCATAGGCATAGAGGCAGAGATCTACTGGATTATCTGCGGCAAATTCAAGGATCGTTGCCAAAACCTTTTCCGGTTCGACCAATAGATCAAGAGATTCCACTGGCCAGGAGAGTGTGCCTCGAAAGTCGCCCCCAGACAGATCATCGGGCGGCGCAACCACATCCAGCCACAACACATTCGCGCCCGCTTCCAGAAACAATTTTGTCGCAGCCATTTCCGCACCGGCACCAAAAACCACAACACGACGTTCGTTTAGGTTAAGGCCATCAGCGATCAGAACCTGACGATGCAACCAGGTTAGCGCCTCGCCCGCGGCACCGTTCATCACATGGCGCTTCACTAACAGATCTGCGAGTTCCTGCAGAGATTGAAACTGATGACCGTCATAGGTCAGGTGAAAGTCCCAGGTGCCAGCTTTAGTGCCGCTTACCTGGTTAAGCGATATCGGTTCAGCCTGTTTACTCAGGTGTTCTCGCAATGGCAGTGATTCATCGTCACCATGGAACACCAGTTCAGACAGCAGCGCATCGGAAAGTGCTTGAGCGATCAGACCTCGGTCTGACGCACTCAAACGGACCGCCTCGTATTGAGGTAACAATTCTACGTAGTGTTTTTTGAAATCACGCGAGTTCGCGGTGAGGTTTGCGTATCTAGATAGATCAGGAAACTTTTCTTTCGTGTCCGAGAGGATCCGATGGAACAGATTCGAAGCCGATTGGCCATCGCACAGTTGTACGCCAGACATGTTCATGCCAGAAGCTTCACGTTCTGAGTCGGATCGCTCGCTGCAATGGTCTTCATGAATTCATCTGCCAGCGCTTCACTCATCGCCATGGCCTGCGACCAGTAACGAATTCGTTCTTCCGACGATAAGCGTGCAAAGTCATTTCGATCCGGGATTTTTCCATAGGGCAAACTCGCAAGATAACTTCTTGAAGGCGCCAGGATCACTACCTTGTCGAGCAAAGAAGATGAATTCACCCGCCAGGGAATTTTCTTATCGAACCAACCCTTAATGACCTTGTCAGTAAAGTGAGGATAAAGCACCAGACCTTCACCTTTGTGATTAATAAAGTCGAAGTGATAGTCAATGACACCGCCATCCCAGTAATGGCCCAACGGTCCTCCGGGCACATTAACCTGGCCCGGCATCAAAAAGGGGATAGATCCACTGGCGAGGAGCGCCGGCTTTACCGCATCGGGCGTCAGCGCAACATGCTGGTTGGAAAAGTCATCAAATCGAAAGGACACCGAGCCACCGCTACTAAACACGACTCGCTGGAAACCCAATGCCAATAGCTGACGGCTGGCCATATTACCGATCGCAGACAAGCCCAGGCCAAGGCCAAGAGATGCACTACGGGGCCCACCATTTAAACCCAGACCCCTAGCCGTCACGATGTGAGAGACAAACCGGGGATGGTCAGACAAATGGGAAACCATTGATTCATCGCAGATGCCATCTAAAACCCAATGGCAGAGCTCATCAATCACCTGACTGGGGTGACGGGTATCGTTTTCATCCCAGGCTTGATTCAGGTAACGCTCCTGAAGCGTTTCAATCGCCTTGGCAGGATCCGGCGCGGCCAGTGCCGCATGACGCCAACTACCAATAGAGGAACCATAAAGCTCCATCGGGTGATTCGAGCGTTGCAGAAAATCTCCGAATAAAAACCGATCAAGATGCGTCAATCCAAGCAGCTTGGCGCCACCTGAGGCACCCACAAGTGTGTCGAATAGCCGCGGCTGCCAGCCATCTTCCTTGATGCGTTGATAAGCGGTTTTTCCCGCGAGAATAGTGAGAGCTGATTCGGTCACAATACTTCGGTGTTCATGCGCGTGTTCTTGCGCGTTCTAGCAAGCCTGATACAGTAGCCCATCTTACTCAGGAGCGATTCAGATGTCTGAAAAATCACTACCCAATGGTGTAGCGCTGACGCCACTAAATGAGAATTTCCGGGAAAACCCTTATCCAATCCTGGCGGAAATTCGTGATCAAGCTCCCGTTCTTGAGGACACAGAACTCAGACGCTTCATTTACAGTCGCCATGACACGGTCAAGTCGATCCTCAGAGATCCAGGCATGTGGAGTGACCCGCGCAAAGCCAACCCCGGCACATTTAGCGCAGAGTTCCTCGGACGTGGCATGTCAGAAGACGAAGACCCATCCATGCTGATGATGGATGAACCCGATCACAGGCGATTACGTTCCCTGGTCAGTCAGTCATTCACACCTGCGGCAGTAGAGAAGTGGCGTGAACGTACTCGCGGTGTGGTTGAGCGAGTGCTCGACCAAATCGACGGTGAGGAGTTCGATCTCATCGAATCCTTCGCGGGCCCGGTGCCCACGGTTGTGATCGCCGAGATGCTCGGCATTGATCCCGAGATGCACGATCAATTTAAAGCCTGGTCAGATGTTTCCGTTGTGTCTGCTTTTAACCCTTTCCCCACGGAAGAGCAGCAGGCCGCGAGCGAGGAAGCCTACAAAAACCTCTGGAGCTTCTTTGAAGATGAGATCGCAAAACGTCGACAGAATCTCGGTGAGGATCTCTTATCAGACATGATCCGAGCAGAAGAAGACGGCGACAAGCTCAACGAAGTTGAAATGATTCGCCAGGCAAACCTGTTATTGGTTGCCGGTAACGTCACCACCACCGACCTGATCGGAAACGGGGTTAAAGCTTTACTCGACAATCTAGATCAGTGGCAGGCACTTCTGGATGACCCTTCCCTCATCAATAACGCTGTGGAAGAAATGTTGCGTTTCGATTCACCAGTGGTGAATTCCGGTCGAATCGCAAATGAGGACATGGAAATCGAGGGCTGCCCGGTCGCAAAAGGAGAATCCTTAAGCACTTCACTCGCCGCGGCCAATCATGATCCCGACGTTTATCAGAACCCAACGACCTTTGATATCAAACGTGAAGATACTCATCACCAATCATTCGGCGGAGGGCGACATCTTTGTCTGGGCGCTCATCTGGCACGCCTTGAAGCACAGGAAGCTATCCTGGGATTGATGAGGCGGTATCCGAATCTAAAGCATAGCGAGCGTGGATTAACCCATCATGCGATTCCAAGCTTCAGAGGTATGAGCCACTTCTGGGTGAAGGCAGGCTAATGATTAGAATCGAAGAAAAGTTCGACGCCAGTGCCGATGAGCTCTGGTCTATTGTTGGCATTCCGGACCGGGTCGACTGGGTACCCGGCGTCACCGCTTGTGAATTCGATGGAGACGTACGACGGCTAGCAATGCCGGGCGCAGGAGATATCGCAGAACGCATTTTGTCACTGGATAACGACGCCCGGATCATTGAATACAGCTGTATCGAATCTGCCGCACCCCTGGAGCATCACCTGGCAAAGATTCAGATTGACGCGTCGTCTGAGGGTTGCATCATGATCTGGACCACCGAGGTCAAACCCGAGGCGTTCGAACCCTTTATCAAGGACAGCATGCAGGGATGCCTAGTCAGAATCGCCGAGTTATTGGCCGACTAGCCCTGCATCTCCTTTCTGATCGCTTCAACGTGATCCACAAAAGTCTGCGGATAAATTTCACGGCCATTACTTTCCCACCAGGCGCCGGCACGCCCACCGTAGCGGCTGAAAATCCTTTGCAGCGCGAGCTTATCGCTGGGTGCCCACTCGGTAGTGTAGCCAATCTGCAGTTGCACAAACTCTGAAAACAAGAGATTCCACTGCAGGTTGATATGGTTGGAAAGCCGATATTCCTCTTCCTCGTTCAGAGGTTCACCTTTGTCAGCTTTGATAATGATAGGCGCGATCAGAGAGTCGCGATTCGCCAACATAATGCTCTGAAACTGCTGACGGTTGGTCTGCATGGTGGACGCAATGGTGGCATTACGCGCTTGCCTGACCTGTACCGCCAGGTAAATCAAAGTCAGTAACACCGCAATAGAGCTGACAAACTCCCCGATGCTACCCAGTTCCTGAATCGTCATGGCAATGCCCTTATCGTCGATCAGATGAATATACTATCTCTCGATGAACTACCTGTGTCGACAAGCAATCCTGTGTTCACTCGTCGTCTGGCTGACACATGTCGAAGCCGCAGAGTTGACGTGGCCGATTCGTTGCCCTGATGGCAGCGAGCGTAATTGCCTTGCGAGCATCGGCTATCCTGACATCGATGGTGACGGCCATGACTCAACCTGTGCATTAGTTGCCAATCGGGCGCACACGGGCACTGATCTCGTTCCGACCACCACCGCCACTGAAACTGGCGTTGCTGTCATCGCCGCAGCGGCTGGCAAGGTCATCTATCGACAGGGTGACATGTACGATCAATGTCCGGCTGACCATCCTGAATGTTTACCGGCTTCCAGACGAAAGATTCGACCCAATTTTATAGGCGGTTACACCAGCTGCACAGATCAGGGGCGGTACTGCAGTGACGGTGAACTAGGTTGTTTCTGGTGCTTCTCAGGCAACTACGTCGTACTCGAACACGAGGATGGTTTCACCTCTTATCTACACCTGAAAAAAGATTCCGTCACGGTTACACCCGGGCAGACTGTCGAGGCCGGTGAACAAATCGGACTGGTCGGTAGTTCAGGCAACAGTGAAGGACCGCATTTACACTTTGAAGTCTGGAAAGACGGCTTATTCAAGCCTGTTGATCCATGGCGCGGTATCTGTGGTGACAGAACCGCACCATGGACGCGTTAGCCTAGCCTACTGCCAAGACTTTCGGTTCTGCTGGCGCGCAGGTTTTAACGATCTCGGCGATGTGACGAATATCCGTGCCACAACAACCACCGATAACTGACAACCACGGCAACTGCTCTTTTAGTCGTACATAATCCTGACCAAACTCAATCGGATTGCCGTCGTCCAGTTCCTCTGCTTCATCCAGCTCCGCGTGACTACATTTACTGGCGTTCGCACGGATGCCACGAATGCGTTCTTTCCAGCCTGCATCTTCCTGAAGCACTGACTGGAAGTGCGTGGGATGCGCACAATTGATCATGTAGTAAGCCGGACCACCACCTGTGGCCAGATCGACTTCACGAATCGCATCACCAAGACGTTGACCAGTGACAAGACGACCATCGGTTTCAACAGTGAAAGCAATGACAGAAGGTACGCCAGCGTTGTTGGCTGCACGAACAATTCCGATGGCTTCTTCAACATAAGGAATGGTCACGCCCGTCACCACATCCACTCCCGACTCAGCAAACAGGTCTACCTGGTGCTGGTGATAGGTTTCTGCTTGTTCAGCCGACATCATTTGTTCCGGCGAGTAACCGTCACCTTCAGGCCCAATACAGCCACTCACAACAATCGGTGCCGTTGCGGTTTCATACTCCTCTCGAAGTCTGATCATCATGTCGATCGCCGTGCGATTGAGGTCATCCATCTGTTCAACTGTGTATTCCAAAGCCTCACACCAGCCCGGACTGGACCGCCAGGTTGGGCTCTCGAGCACAAAAGGCATGCCCTGTGCCCTCGCCAGGTCCAGGTATTGGCGGAAATAGAGCTCTACCCGGAGCCGACCACTATCTGTACGGAACTGATCGATCGCAGCAAACTCAGGTAAATCAACACCTTGCTGAAAGATCAGAGTGGTTTCGAGGCCACCATCGGTCATAAACATCTGGTCGCCCATTTGCGGCAAATTGTTTCGATATTTCATGCTTTTCCCTCATAAAGCTCGTCAATGTATGGCTGAGAAGGTTAGTGGCAAGAGGGTCGCCACGCTTGAGGAAGGTCTGGGGATTTCGTGAAGAAACATGAAATCAGGCATACTCGAAGCATGATCAAGTACTTTAGATATGCAGGTTTAGCGGTCGTATTTCTCTGGTTCTTTGGCGGCGGCGCCGCTCATTTCACCGCAACCGACTTTTTTGTTTCCATTGTTCCCCCCTGGGTGCCCTATCCCCTTTGGGTGGTTTACATCTCGGGCGTTATCGAGATTGTGCTGGCTCTCCTGATTTTGTGGTCTGTGACGCGTTCGTGGGCTGGTTGGGGGCTCATTGCCCTCACCATTGCTGTGACCCCCGCCAACATCTACATGTATATGAACCCGTCCCTCTTTCCTGAGGGCACCGAAACCGACTATTTGATTCGCCTGTTCGTTCAGGTGCTTTTGTTGATGTTGATCTGGTGGTCGACGCGACCTGTTACGACCTCTGAAACCATTCCTTCAGATTCGTAACAGTGCGTTCATGCTTCGAACGCCCTCATTGATGAAGGCTTCCTTATGCTTCTTGGTTTTACTCTTTAACCAGCCGCGATAGGTGGTCTCGACAATGCTGAACTGAAATTCAGCCATGATCGACAAGTCAGCGGGCTTTTTCTTTGAAGCAGTTAGTGTGTGACTCAGGCTGGTCTCGATCTCCGGAACAATCAAGTCCGCAATCGTCGGCAACCCGTGTTCAAGCAAAAGACTGGCATGACTGTCGAACAGTTCGAACAAGTCTCGATCTTTATCAATTACCTCTACCAGTTTTCGGATAAAAGTTTCTGCTGACTGATGCTTCAGACGGTCCTCGGAGAAAATCTCGATCGCATTATCCGCATACTGCGAAATGAGTGCGTTCAGGATGCCGACCTTCGAATTGAACTGGTGAAAAAGAATGCCTTCCGAGACACCGGACAGTTTTGCGATGTCTTTGGTCGTGGTTTTTTCAAAACCCTGAGAAACGAAGAGGCTTCTCGCCGCTGCGAGCAAACGCTCCCGCTTCTCTTCAGGGTCTCTACGTCGGACTGATGCCGACGCATCGCTATTGCGCATCGGCAATCCAGCTTCCGTGAAAACCAAAGGGGACTCTGACGCCCAGCTTCACACGCGCAAGAGGCTCAGCTTGCACGTCACGCGCATCGAGAATGACAAAGTCAGCCTCCTCGCTTGCTTCGTCATGAACATAAAACATCAGGTAACCATCATCTTCTGCACTGGCTCCGTCACGTGGGACAAAGACCGGTTCACCGCAATAAAGACCTGCAGGTAGTGCGTACTCCGTTTTCTGATCGGTTTCGAAATCATACTTAATGATGCCAACCCCAGCGGGGAACCCCGTATGCATGTGAGCCATGTAACCATATCGATGTTTCTGACCAACCAATGAATCCGGCACTCGAGGGAACTCAACCGGGATATCCATGAGTCGTTTTTCATCTACCGTTCCAGCAGTAGTGTCGATGGTCCAGCGAGTCAGGAGCTCTGGCGGAATCCGGTTACCGGGTTTCAGATAATGATCAAAGCGACAAACATCGATAACAATCTTGTCGCCATCCTCATAGGCGTTGAGTGGGTGAAACACGTAACAGGGGTCAATGTCATACCAGGTCACGTCCGCGTTTGTGCCATTGCGGGGCATAACACCCAGACGTGCGCCGTAGTCATCACTCCACGCCAGAGGAATACCACCTTCCCCAGCTTTGGCGATATCAAACATGAGAGGCAGATCCATGAAGATCACATAGTTTTCCGTGATATTAAAATCGTGGACCATGGTTGCCGCACCAACTTCGATCTCTTCGGTCTGCACCAGTTCACCATCCGCACTGACTCGGTGGTAGGTCAGGTAAGGCGGCAGCAAACCATAGGAGAAGAAAAGTAGTTCGCCGGTTTTGCCACAAACCTTGGGATGCGCAGTCATGCCGGTTTTGAGCTTACCGTTGTAGTCATGGGCGCCCACGGTTTCGAGATCCGCGTTCAATTCAAAAGGTAGATGCAGTTCTTCGAGTGCCAGGATCTTGCCGGCGTGACTGATCACGTGAGTATTCGCCAGACTATTTTCAAGACTGGATAGAGCCTTGGTGAAATAGTCTTCACCCTCTTGCATGTCCAGCATCGGTGTCTGAACCAACTTGCTCTTGAACCAGTTCGCCTTACCTTCAGCCAGCTCAATACCGTGGATCATGCCATCGCCGAGAAACCAGTGGCCGGTTGGGCCATTCATCGGGTTCGGACCAATTCGAAAATAGCGACCGTTCAGGTCAGTAGGAATGCTGCCTTCAACGACCGGATTCGTCAGATCATTTTCTTGGGGGATCGGTGCGAAATTGTCTTTCAGCCAGAAAGGGATTTGTTCAGGTGCATTCATGACGCTCTCCATAAGTTATGGAGCGCCACTTTATAAAGTGTCACTCAATAAGTCAAGCTGCGTGATTCTACACAGATGTTGAACAAGAATCGGAATCGAGAAAAGGAGTGATGGGGTCAGGATTGGCTCTCGCAAGCATCAGAAATGCGATTTCTTATCACATTTCCTCGATGCTGCTGTCGCCCCAATGTTTTCGCGCTAGCGCGAAAAATTGTGGTACCGAGGGTCGGAATCGAACCGACACTCCCGTGAAGGAACCGGATTTTGAATCCGGCGCGTCTACCAGTTCCGCCACCCCGGCACGTGAGAGGCGGCGATTATACCGTCAGATGGCGATTCCTGCTAACTCTGATGATAGCTGCCCAGATTCGGCTACCAACCGGCTTACCAGCTCACCTGCCGGCATCTCCCGAAGCAGTTGTACACCCTGCCCGGACCACATGGTTGGAAAATCGGCATTACCTAACTCCAACGCTTTTTTTCGGAGCGGCGCAGACATGGAGTACTGAAGTGAATAAGGCAGGAGTTGTTCATCCAAAGCTTCCATCTCTGAGATGTATCGATTTCGAAGACCTCTGGCAGGTTTACCGGACATCGAGCTGGTCACCGTCGTCCTTGAAGGCGTCGAGCGTTTCAGCTCAGAAAGCCAGAGCGGAGGTATTTTCGTTTCAGGACAACCCAGGAAAGCGGTGCCCATCTGAACCGCTGAAGCACCAAGAGACCGGCAGGCAACAATACCTCGCGCATCCATAATGCCCCCTGCTGCAATAACCGGAATATTGACGGCATCTACAATCTGCGGCACCAGCGCAAGCGTTCCGATCAGCGCCTGGCGATAGTCACCAAGAAAAGTGCCGCGATGACCACCCGCTTCTGCACCCTGGGCAATGACAGCATCCACACCTAAAGCTTCAAGCGTGCGCGCTTCACCAATCGTCGTTGCTGAAGAAATAACTTTGAGCCCGGCAGCATGTATTTTCTGAACATGCTCTGCATCAACACCGAAGTGAAAGCTGATGACCGGCACTTTCTCATCAATCAGCACATCGAGCTGCGCCTCGGCCGGCCCAAACAAAGCCCGGGGTTCAGGCAACTCCGCCAGACCAAGGTCTCGGTGATAACCTTCCAGTAGTGCCTTCGCTTTTGGACCCAGTTCCACACTTTGGTCGTAGCGCTCTGACGCTGGTGCAAACAAGTTAATGTTAAATGGCTTATCGGTCTTCTCACGAATCTCGCGAATATGTGCCCGAAGCATGTCGGGCTTCATCGGAGCAGCCCCGGTTGCACCCAACCCTCCCGCATTGCTGACAGCGGCAACAAGGTCTGTTGAACCAGAACCGGCCATGGGCGCCTGAAGGATGGCGTGTTGAATATTGAAAAGTTGTTGGATTGTCATGCTTCAATTATGCATGAGCTCTCTCCGTTTCGCGCGATGCGGTCGTGCGCGACCCCGGCCAGTCGAGACGAGGTATATGGAAATGAGGCAAAAAAAACCCGGTGACAGGGGGGAGAGCCGCACCGGGTTCAGGGATTGCCTACGGAGTTAGCCGGCAATCAATTCTTCTGTCTCGCGTTGTTCCTCAACACAGTCACGACGGATATCACGAATATCACTTCGTGCTTCAAGAGCAGCAGTCAGTTCTTCTTCCGTGATCGCTCCATCATCGTCAGCGTCAATGCGATTGAACTTGTCAGTCGCACCAGAAGTCACAGCGGCGATCATTTCATCCAGATCGATGAAACCGTCATCGTTGGTATCAACCTCATCAAAGCGGGTTTCACGATCAGGTCGCTCTGGGATCTCTTCACCGGTGGCGTCTGCCACACACTGACGTACCGCGTCACGATCTATGTCTGAGTGATTACCACGGCGGCTACCTACGGCCAGGAATTCTTCCAACGAGATCAAGCCATCGTCATCAGTATCAATTCTGTTGAAGCGGTTCTCCGCTTTTGAAGTCGCTTTGACCAACCACTCATCCAGCGTAATGGTGCCGCTCTCATCTGTGTCCAACGCATTCATAATGCGTTCGACTTTCTGCTCTACACTGCCGCCACGATCACCACGCGGACCGCGATCACCACCCGGTCCGAAGGGTTTCGCATAGGCGGTGGCGACATTTGCCGCGAACGCCAGTGCCATAGCTGAAACGAGTATTTTTCGAGTATTCATTTGGTGCTCCTTAGTTAAGTTCATCACCACCTTTCGCGGCGGTTAACTAAGGAACGATTGGGTTTGGCATCCGTTGACGCGGATGATCAAAGAATTTTGACCGTTTATCCTGAGTTCAGGATTCGGCAGCCGCAATGGCTTCGAAGTAATGTTTTCGGCACATGGACACGTAGCGCTCGTTACCTCCAACTTCGATACTGGCACCAGATGTGATGGCTTTTCCGTGCTCATCCTGTCTCACCACCATCGTGGCTTTACTGCCACAGAAACAGATGGCTTTGATTTCCTTCAAGTTGTCCGAGAGCGCAAGGAGGTATTTACTGCCTTCAAAAGGCTCGCCAAGAAAGTCTGTTCTAAGCCCGTAAGCCAACACCGGTATATCCAGGTAGTCGCAGACCCTGGCCAGCTGAAGCACCTGGTCGTGACTCAGAAATTGAGCTTCATCGACCAATACGCAATGGATCGTTTCTGCTTCGTGTAAAGCTTGAACCTTGTCATAGATATTCTCACTGGGGTCTATGATGCCGGCCTGCGACTGCAAACCAATGCGTGACGTCACTACCCCCTCACCATACCGATCATCGACGGTTGGCGTCAGAAGCAGGGTATTCATACCCCGCTCCTTATAGTTGTAGCTTGCCTGAAGAAGCGCAGTCGATTTTCCTGCGTTCATGGAAGAAAAGTAAAAATAAAGCTTTGCCATACTACTTGGGGCGGCTCCTTGGTTGGCCGGTGCTACGAGGTTGCGACGCGGGTCGTGCATCTCGTGTTGCCCGGGATCTTTGTTCTGCTTTGGTTCGACGAGCATCCGTTCGTCTTCTTAGCTCATCCACATTACGTGTTCCGCCAGCCGCCCGTTGTTGCTCAAATCGTCGCCGCAACTCTCGCTGCTGCTCTGGTGTGCGACTGCGAAACTCCCTGTGTTTCGCTCTCAGTCTTCGCTGATCTTCCGGGCTCAACTGCTTGAAACTATTGAATCGCCCCATGAGTTCACGCTTTCGCGTATCCGGCAGCGCTCGCCAACGATCGAATCGTTGCTGCACCTGCGCTCTGTTCTGGGCATTCATACTTGCCCAACGATTGGCACCAGAAGCGAAACGCTCTCTTTGCTCAGGACTAAAAGACCCCCAACGATTTTCATAAGGCGCAAGAACTTCTCGCTGGGCTTCGGTTAATTCGCCCCACTCTACTGCCAGCGCAGGAGCAGCGAACACGATCAAGAGGAAAAGCCACTTACTTTTCATAAGGCTCCTCCCTTGTTACCCAGGCATCCCTGTCTTCCCGTGTTTCTGTATCGCTAAGTATGGTTTCTTCAAAATGCTCCGGGCCAACCAGCTCACCATCGGTTTCCACCATGGATCCCAGATAATCCAGGAATTCCAGCGATGGAGGCTGTTTGTCGTCAACTACGACAATCAAGTCTTCCGCGTTGGCGATTTGTAGGAACATCGAAGCCATCAGAATCTTAAGTGCTCTCACCTTCTTCATAGGACTCATCTTCCTGCAAAACCAGCCAGGCATAGAATTCCAGGTCATCCATCAACTCCATTTCTTCTGCTGCTGCCTGCTGTAACGGATCCTCATAAATTGCCGGTAACGTGGGCATTTGCTGGGTGTCAAAATAAATGACCCCCACTGCAAGGCTCGCCGCTAGCGCACCTGCACCGGCCCAACCTGCACCGATAGAGATGTTGCGTTTGTCATTCTCCAGAGCCTTGTTTCGTGCCTGGTGAAGTTTTGACAAGGTGGCCGCATCCAGATGTTCTGCATGCTCGTCCAGCAACTCTTTCGATTTCTTATTTAGTGAATCTTCATTCATGGTCTTATCCTGGTCACTCTTCCTGATGAAGTGCATTCATTAGCGCTTCCGTAGCTCGCGACAAATGCGTCTTCACTGACCCTTCACTACATTTCATCATCCTGGCTGTCTCAGCAACGCTGAACCCCTGCCAGGTTCTCAACATAAACACCTGCTGCTGACGGGCTGATAAACCATCCAGCGCACTCAACAGGGTGTCTATGGTTAATTCTTCCACCAGGGCATCCAGCGGACCGTCTTCGGTGGGTGCACCTTCAAGTTCTTCAGGTTCATCCTCTGAGCCGAGCCACCCAAATAGGCGCCCGGTCAATGAAGACCTTCGATGGTAGTCCGTGATCCTGGAGTTCAAGATTGTAAAAAATAAAGGACGCCATTCTTCCTGGGATTTATCGCTGTACTTCTCTACCAGCTTAATCATCGAATCCTGAACGATATCCAGAGCATCATCAGGATTACGTGTAGCAATTTGCGCCATCCGAAACGCCTGTCGTTCGACGCCTGCGAGAAAGCGATCCAGCGCTTGTTGCGTATTGTCCACGGTTCCCCGATCGACTCCCTGATCGGTGAAAGTATACAGAACCCCTGATGGCTGGCTCATAAGAAAGCCCAAACTCCACGTATCCCCACCTATTTAACGACTGACTGAACAATCCGTTGACGCTCAGCGTAAAAAATGGTGTTGGCTACAAAAAACTGACATGATGAGGGTCATTCAAAACCACCATAGATAGGAGGGAACACGATGAGTGAGGCCGTACAAGAAGAACAGAGGTTCTGGCTAAAAGACAACTTTGCGCCGGTATTCGAAGAAACGACCGCTACCGATCTGACCGTAACTGGTGAGATTCCAAAAGCATTGAATGGTCGCCTGCTAAGAAATGGCGCCAATCCACAATCTGGAGAATCCGCTCACTGGTTTCTCGGCAACGGTATGTTGCATGGTGTTGAAATACAGAACGGCAACGCCAATTGGTATCGCAATCGCTACGTAAAAACGCCGCTCTATCTGAACCCTGAGGCAGATGTGATGGAGTCACTGGGCGATCTCAGTATGTCAGCCGCGAATACCCATGTCGTTCACCACGCCGGTAAAATCCTGGCCCTCGAGGAAGGCCACTGGCCTTTTCATATCGCCGACGACCTGGAAACCGTGGGTCCGCACAATTACGACGGCAAACTGAACTGCCCAATGACAGCCCATCCGAAAATCTGTTCCCAGACAGGCGAGATGCTGGCTTTCGCATACGGTGTCAGCGAACCCTACCTAACCTATCTGCGAATCTCGGCCACCGGTGAACTGATACAGCAGGAACCAATTACGGTGAAAGGTGCCACGATGATTCACGACTTTAACGTGACCACGAACTACGTGATCTTCATGGATCTGCCCGCTGTGTGGAATTTTGAGGGTATGGCGGAAACAGGCCTGCCGATCATGTGGGACGAAAGCTATGGTGCACGTCTTGGTGTAATGCCGCGAAACGGAACAGATGCAGACGTAACCTGGTACGAGATCGAACCCTGCTACGTCTATCATCCATTTAATGCGTATGAAGATGGCAACAAAATTGTCATCGACGTGAGCCGCATGGAAGACACCATGAAACCGGGCTCCAACTCGCCACCCCTGCTCTATCGCTGGGTGATTGATCAGGACAAAGGCACGGTTACAGAGACCCAGAAAGATGATCGCTCGGTGGATTTTGGTCGCGTGTGCGACACCGTCGTCGGTCGAAAGAATGAGTTCGGTTATTGCGCTGCTTTCTCGAAGCAAGGTCCATTTGCGGAAGGCTTCATCAAGTACAACATGGACAGCGGTAGTTCCGAATTCCATGACCTGAATGGGGGCCAAGGTAGCGAGCCCGTGTTTGTCAAAGATCCCGACGGTTCGGCGGAAGATGATGGCTGGGTCTTAAGCTATGTCTATCAGCCGGAAACCAATACCAGTGAAGTAGTGATTCTCGATTCACGAGGGTTCGACAAAGATCCTGTGGCGAGAATCCATTTGCCGGTTCGCGTACCTGCAGGATTCCACGGTAACTGGGTCCCCGAAGGCTACTAGTTGGCGAACAACGAGGAACAGTCCGCCTACTGGAATGGACAGATGGGCGATGCATGGGTCAGTGTAGAAGCCTACATTGACCGCATGCTGAGCCCGTTGTCTGACGTTGCGGTAGAAGCAGCGAATGCCAAGTCGGGTACAAAGATCCTGGATGTCGGCTGCGGCTGCGGCCCAACAACCCTCAAACTGGCAGACCAGGGCGCTGAAGTTTTGGGCATCGACATTTCACAGAAAATGATCGATCGCGCCAATGAGCACGCAAGTGAACGCAGAGGCGTTTCGTTCAAAGTCGCAGATGCTGCTGCGGAGAAATATGACGGAGAGTATGACGTTGTGTTTTCACGTTTCGGCGTCATGTTCTTCGATGATCCGGTTGCCGCATTTAACAATCTTCGAAGCGCACTTAAGCCAGGAGGCAGGCTAAACGTTCTTGTTTGGCAAGCACCGGTAAAAAATCCATGGATGTCACTACCTGCTCGAGCCATCGAGCCGTATCAGCCTGATGTCCCGGCACCAGATCCAAAAGATCCCGGTCCCTTCGCTATGGCTGATCGTGACTATACTTGCGATATCCTGACCCAAGCCGGTTTCACAGATATCGAATTTGTCGATGTCGAAAAATCCATCAACCTCGGCAAGGATGTTGATGAGGTTATGGATTTTCAGACTTATGTAGGACCCCTCTCTCGCCTGCTTGAAGTCGTGGACGAAGCCACCGGTATGTTAGCCCTACAGGCGGTGAGAGAGGTGTTCAGTGCCCAGCAGACAGAAGTAGGCATTAACATGCCTGCAGCTGCGCTACTGGTGAAAGCGAGCGCTTAAATACCTCTCCGATATTCAATAGCTTCTGCCTGAACGGCTTCTCGCATCAACTCCTCGTCAGTGGGTTCGAAGTCACTGATTTCTTGCTGTTGTTGCGAGCGCATTTCGTTTCTTGCGTTGCGCACTGCAAAGGGGATCGATTGCTGAGAAGGTGTCGCTTCCTTCTCAACAACGATCGTCCTTTCGATGGTCTGATACACAACCTGAGGTTCCTGTGGTTCTGTCACCGTCTCCGGCGTCGTCACAGCAGTTTCCTCAACTTGAGGATCGCCCATCAAAAGCACACCTATCGCCAGAAGAATTCCGGTGATCGCAACCAATGCCGCTATATGATCTTTTGCCATTATCTGACTCCTATGTCCTAAGGTGCTGAGATGTAGTTACCGTTAACCTGAACACCCAGCGCTTGAAGCGCTGTTACTTCCGCATCCGGAAGCGTTAGTTGTTCAAGATTTACCTCTCTCAGCACACCCGCCTGGGGAACCTGGTTTACCGCAATGGTACCCAGATCCACAATTGTTGTGACATTAGTGTTGCCAATGTTCAAAACCTCCAACTTATCCAGCGCAACTACCGACGAGATGTCGGTCAACGTCGTCGTAAACTGAATATCCAGATAATTCAGGTTCGGCAGCCCAGCCGTGAACTGGTTGAACTCCGCGTTCCCGACTGAGTCATCAAAGCCCGCCCCCAATCCATAGAGATCGAAGGCCAGGATGCCTGTGATCTCTGAGGCAGTCAGAGCGCCATTGAAGAACAGGTTGCGGACGTTCGGGAAGTTACCCGGTGTCAGCAAGGTCAGATCCAGCTGGCTCGTGTTCGCAGCGATCATATCCAGACGCTCGAAGCTCGTCAGATGGTTCAGATCGTAGGCGGTGTTGTTCCAGAGATGGATGGCATAGAGGTTAACCGCAGGTGCAAGTGCAACCGACAGATCCGTGACCGAGGTACCACCAATGTTGGCGTTACCCAGTCTCCGAGATCCATTCGCTATCGTCTGAAGATTATTGTCATCGAAGTTGACGTTGGTAATGGAGATCGACTCCAACGCAGGCATATTAAAGAGCGGTGAGTAATCAGCAACGCTTGAACCAAAAATGTGCAGCGTGTTTAGCGCCACCAGATTCTCAATACCTGCAAGGCTCGTCACATTGTACGCACCTGGCATGTAGTCACTGCAATCAAGGTAGTGAACTTCTGCAGCGAACTGCCAACCATTAATCACCTGGTTGTCATTGAAACACTGCAGAAGATCACCGGAGAGTGCGCCCTGGATTGTGGCCAGATCCGCACCCTGGTTGGGGGAGCCCTCGATAAACAATTGAGTAGAGACAAAGTTATTGGGATCAGCCTGACTCGGGCTGACCAGCAACGCATTGTTGAGGTTCAGGTACTGGAGCGTGTCCATAGGATGTGTCACACCAATATCTCGAACCGGCGTATCCTGAATAATCAATTCACGAATGCGCTGATTTCCACCAAGAACGTTAATATCAATCACCCCAGTTCCCGAAATATCAAGATGTTCGATATTCGGGAACGCCCAAAGACCTTCGATGTCAGCCACTTTTTGGTAGTTACAATCCAGCCAGGTCAGCTGACCAGTATTCAGCAGTCCAGCGGTCGCACCCTGGAGACAACCCCGCAGAGTAGGATCAGCCACTTGATCCAGGAACGCCGGTAGCGGTTCGCCCTGGGCTACGATGCCCACGATGGTAATCTGCGAGAAGAACGGATCGTTCACCTGATTCGGATCACTCAACGGCAACAGATCGATATTGATGTGACTCAAATTCGGAATGTTATAAATCACAGAGAGGTCCGTGATGTTGTTGTTGCTGATCTCCAGAGTGTGCAGATTGTTCATATTGGCAGTGATGGTATCCAACAGAGCATCATCCAGATTCATCCATGCTAGATGCAGATGACCTAGCTGGGTGAGCTGCGCAAGAATTGCGTCATCACCTGCCTCAATGCCGCCCTGAATCCAAAGACCACTCAGATTGGGGTATTGCAGCAGACCACTCAGATCCACGATCTGATTACGGTTAGCGGAGAAAGCTTCCAAATCCAACGCCGTATAGTGAGCAAAGTCGATGAGCAACGTGTCCGGTCCCCAGGCGTTAAAGTTCGCCAGGTTCGGGATGTTATTCGCCGCTTTAAGCCCTTCGGTCGACACATCGACAAAACTGATGCTCAAGTGGAACAGAGATGGATGTCCGTTGAACGCCGCAAGCGCCGCATCATTGAAGTCGCTGTTGTTCACCTCAAGCTCACGCAATGCAGAGATGTTGGCTAACAAGTTAAAGCCCGTTGCTTCAACACCATCAAGATGAATGATCTCAAGCGCACCGAAAGCATCAATGCCTGTCAGATCACCAATGGGGCGCCAACTACAGTAAAGCTGCGTCAGTTCACTGGTATACGTAAGCCCACCTGTGGCCTCGGTGACACAAGCACGAAGCTCTGCATCCGGCATCGCAGCTGGATCAAGCGCCGATGAGATGAGTACGTCCGCGACGTATGGATCTGTGCCATTCTGGATTTCCTGAAGGTTGGTAAAGCCATCGTTATCAGGATCCTGAGCAGCATCGCTCGCATCAAATGGATTCAGTCCGTTGTCCAGCTCCGCCTGATCATCGATACCATCGTTATCATCATCAGCGTCAGCATTGTCGCCGGTTCCGTCACCGTCGAAGTCAAACTGTTCGCTACCATCGTTCGGGAAGGCATCTGAGTTATCTCCAACGCCGTCACCATCCGAATCCATTGATTCGCTGCCGTCATCCGGGAACGGATCGAAGACATTTTCGACACCGTCGCCATCACGATCCCGATCCGCGACGTCTGCTACCAGGTCGCCGTCCAGATCAGCAGATTCGTCTGTATCTTCAGGGTCGGTAACAAACGCCAGCGACAGAGTTTGGCCGCCAGTATCACGATCAATACGCGCACCACCGTTCGGGTTGTGCAATCGGGTCACGAGATACTCGAAGTTCTCACGATCAGCATCATCAACGATGTTCAGAGAGATCGTTTTGACAGACGCATCTCCGTCACCCCAGAACAAGGTACCGTCTGACACTCCTGAGAAGTCTGTGTTCGTGTCTGCACTGCCATTCCAGATGTTGTAGTCCACACTGATGGCACCTGAGCTGCCACCACGGCGGAACACATCTACTAACAGAGGCCCATTGTCTTCCGGTGCAAAGAAGGTACGAGTGGTGAAACCAACTAGACCTTCGTTCTGATAGACATCGTCGTCCGCAATCTCAATACCCCATCCGTCATACCCTATGGCTGCACCAACTGGGTTCGTCAGATTCAGATTAAGAATTTCGGTACCTTCATCGATGAAGTCATCAACGATTGGGATCTGGGCTGTTTTCACACCGGACTCACCATCCGCCCAACTAATTGTGGGGGCGTTCGGCTGCAGGAAGTCCTGACCGCTCGTCGCAGGCACGTTAATACCGCCAAAGTTTGGCTGGCCTGCGGCTACGTCAACGGAGACAGCGCCCTGGCTTCCGCCATAGCGAACAACCTCAACTTCAACAAAGCCAGCATCTTCTGCCACTCGATATCCACCCGAGATACCGAAGTAACCAGGGTGCTGATCGAGCGCTGGGTCGAAGTCATCATTAAGAACCGAGACAACGCCCTGCCGAACACCAAGCTCCGCTCCGCCTGTCGCAGCTGACAACAGAACCTTGATGGCCTTAACTCCCTCAGGAGCGCCATTGTCGATGAGGGGCACAGAAACTTTCTTAACCCCTGTTTCCCCGTCAGCCCAACTGACCACTTGAGTTACAGATGTGTAGTCAATTCCCGCTTGAGCAGATTGGGTATCAAAAGTTTCAAACGTCACATCAACAGCACCAGCATCACCGAGGATACGGTGCAGCTGAACTTCTGCGACACCCTGGTTCTCAGTCACGAAAGGTTCGTTAACCGCAAGTTCTACGATACCGGGCAGTGAGCTCACTGCAGGGTTGTTCGGCTCAGGGTCACTGTTGTCCCCCACGCCATCACCGTCTGAATCCACCTGTTCGTTCGGGTTATTGGGCAGCTCATCTGCGTTATCACCTACACCATCGCCGTCTGAATCGAACTGTTCATTCGCATCATTGGGGAAGGCATCCACATTGTCCGCAACACCGTCACCATCAGTATCAACACCGGCCATGCCGTCCACGGTGACACCGTTAGCGATCAACGCATTGATGTCAGCCTGACTGATGGTCGTGTTGTCGATATTGATGTTCTGCAGGTTCGGGCTGCTGATTGCGAGAGAAAAATCGCTCACAGCGGTCTGCGATACATCAAGGTAGGTGAACCGGTTGATATCAAAGATCGAGGCCAGTCCAGTTATCTGTGATCCAGCAACACTGATCGACTCGAGATTCGGTAGTTCCTGAGTTAACTGTGTAATCTCTGTATCACCAATCGTCGGCGACCAACCCACTTGCAGATACTGCAACTGATCTAACTGACCAATGAGGTTAATGTCATAGGCAGAGAGATCACCGTTGATACCCAACCGGAGCAATTGCGGTAAAGACAGCAACTGGTCGATATTCAATTGCTGTCGATCCAGGTACAAGTCTTCAAAAATCGGCAAGCCAAACAGAGGCTCCAGATTCAGTTGGTTACTACCCCACAATCCAGCAGCACGCAGGTTCACAGTGTTCCTGAATGGCTCCAGATCAGAAATATTCGTGCCACCCAGGTAAATCTCGCGAATACGCTCCATGCCACCCAGGCCCCAGCTCCAGCCGTCGTCCCAGCTCGAACTGTTCGTTGCAAACTGAGTTAGACCGCGCAGCCCGAACAACGGATTGAAGTCCATCGCATCGTTGTGGCTGACATTAACGTAGAAGGCATCGAGCCCGATCAGACGATCCAACTCATAGAGGTTGCGAACGTCATAGCCGTTGTAATCACTGCAATCCATGAAGTGGAACTGCGAAGCATAGGTTGCGCCTCCTCGATTATCACCGACACAACGCACCAGTTCGCTATCACTCATCGCAGCAACAATGTCATCGATCAGGTCACCCTGGTTTGGTGTTCCATCAACCCAGATGTTGGGGTCGTTCACAAAATTGTTGTAATCATCCAGCGACTCAAGCGGCAGGTCGGAAACATAGAAGTCCTGAAGATTCGGCAGGCTATAAAGCACACCCAGATTCCGGACCATCGAGCCATTCATATCAACAGTTCTTAGTTCCGGCAGGCCATCGATACCATCCAGGTAGAAGACCACCGTGCCGTAAAGACCCAGATATTCCAGGTTGTGGAAAGCCCACAAACCATGCAGCTCCGACACACGGCTGTTACCGCAATCAAGCCAACCAAGCTGACCTGTGTCAGTCATACCCTGTGTGTGGTTTTCAACACATTGCCGGAGAGTTGGATCGTAGATCGTATCGAGGTGACCAGGCAGAGGCTCACCATCCGCGATGTTACCGCTGACCTGAATACCCAACTGATACGGATCGACAATCGAGGTATCAATCGGCGCATGATTAACCCTAATCGACTGCAGATTCTGCAGCGCGAGAATCGGTGTCAGATCGGTGACGTTGGTCGCCTCAACTTCGATGCCAGTCAGGTTCGGGAACGCATCAACAATCTGTTGAAGTTGCGCGTTACCCACTTCCCAAGAGTAGAAGGAAATGAATTCCATATCCGGGCTGAGACCTGAGACCGGGTCGGTAAGGAAGTCGACGTCAGTCGCGACGAGACCGCCCATCCATAACCAGCGTAGATTCGGCAGCGCTGAGACATCACCAAGACCATTACCCGGCACGCCATTTCCACCGTTGCCGATCTGCTCGAGATTGATTGCCAGTTCCCGCAGCGAGGAGCCCGACAGTACGGACAAATCGAAGATTGCTGGAGGCGTGCCGTTAGGATCACCCCAGAGATGCATCCCAGTCAGATTTGGCAGGCTGGGCATTACAACCCGGAACGCTGCGTCACTGATTTGTACGTTACCGGCGTAAATGTAAGCCAGGTTCGGGTGGTTCTGGAACGCTAAGAGGTCAGTGTCATCAAAAACACTGTTCCAGACCTGAAGATTTTCAAGGCTTGGCATGCTTGCCAGTTCTGTGAAGTCCAGATCGTTCTGGAATCCATCCACCTGAATCATTTGCAGACTGGTGAGCCCACTGATGCCTGTGAGGTCAGTGAGGTTTCGATACCCACAATAGAGTTCCGTCAGCTCACCAACATAAAAGGCACCTGTATCCGCAACACACTGCGCGAGCTCAGGATCCGGGAATACCAGATTCGCTACCTGCGGTGGTGTGCTATTCGGATCGTTGGGATCAGAACCAGCGTTGTACTCAGTGAGGTTATCCGCACCGTCACCATCTTTATCGTTGAACGCATCACCGCCGTTTAAGGGGTCGAGACCGAGGCCGGGTTCGTCCACATCCGGGATGCCATCACCGTCATCATCGGTATCTGCGTTATCGCCAATACCGTCGAAGTCGAAGTCAGACCATTCACTGCCATCATCGGGGAATCGATCATAAACATTGTCGACACCATCGTTATCACGATCGCGATCAGCAACATCAACGATACCGTCGGTATCCAGATCTGTTCCTTCGTTGATGTCTTCAACGTCTACCAGGAACGCAAGACCACGGGACTCACCATTTCGTTCACGGTTGAGACGCGCGCCACCCGTCGGGTTGGTCAGCCTGGGAATGATCACATGGAAGCCTTCATATTCCACATCATCATTCGGCACCAGCGACAGGGTTTTTACGCCACCCTCACCGTCGGCCCAGGCCAATGTGCCTTCTGCCGCTCCAATGAAGTCATCCGCAAGCGTTGCATCACCGTCCCAGATCACAACGTCAACGGTTGCTGCTCCTTGCGTTCCATGGCGTCGCGCAACATCAATGTTGAGAGGGCCATTGTCTTCCGGAGCGAAGAATTCCCGGTTCGTGAAGGTGAACATACCCTCAGCCTGAGACACATCATCATCTTCGATCGAGATACCGAACCCGTCGTAAGCGACACCAGCACCAACTGGATTATTCAGTCTCAGACGAAGTGTCTCCGTTCCCTCATCTTCGAAATCATCGATGATAGGAATCTGCATAATCTTGGTACCTGCTTCACCGTCAGCCCAGGTTAGGGTCGGGTTCAGTGGTTGACCGAAATCCACGCCATTGGTGGCTGGAATATTCAGGCTGGACGGGAAAGGTTCCTCGGCGTAGACATCGACAGAGGCTACACCCTGGCTACCACCATACCGATGCACGGAAACCTCAACGTATCCTGCGGACTCATCGACTCTGAAGCCACCGCCAATACCAAAGTATCCCGGATGCTGGTCAAAGCCTGGTGTGTAATCGTCGCTCAGAATCAGGACGAAGCCTTCACGCTGACCAATCTCTGCACCACCAGTGGGTGTGTCCAGAACGATCTTCACGTACTTCTCAGCTTCAGGAACTGCATTGTCGATCACCGGTAACTGAACAACCTTGATACCGGATTCGCCGTCTGCCCAGTTCACCACTTCACTGACTGCTGAGTAATCAACGCCAGCTACTGCAGACAACGTATCAACACTGTTAACCGTCACGCTGACCGCACCGGCGTCACCTAACATTCGGTGAACACGGATTTCCGCAAACGGCTGATTCTCAATCACATAGGTTTCTGAGATAGAGAGCTCAACGACACCCGAAGAGACTGAGACGTTTGGATCATTAGGATCAAGGTCGCTGTTGTCTCCAACGCCGTCACCGTCAGTATCCGTTTGCTCACTTGGGTCAAACGGGAAGATATCTGCATTGTTACCAACACCATCGCCGTCGCTATCAAAAGCTTCGTTGGCATCATTCGGGAACTCATCGACAGAGTCCGCGACACCATCACCGTCAGTATCTGTGCTGACACCGCCATCAACCTGCACATTGTTCGCGACGAGCGAATCAATTTCAGGTTGTGTGATCGTCGTTTCCCAGACACTGATCTGCATGAGATTCGAGTTCGCAATAGCGGGACCGAAGTCTGTAATCGGCGTCTCAGAGACATCCAGATACATGATTCGATCAAAATCAAAGATCGCATTCAAATCATCCAGCAGCGTTCGCGGCGCGCCAAAGGATGTGAGATTAGGCAATGCCGTAGTCAACTCTGAAACCTCAACGTTACCTACGGTTTGCGTGTAGCCAACCTGCAGATGTGTCAGTTGAGTCAACTGAGTAATGATCGAGCGATCGAACGATGACAGATCACCATTTAGTCCCAGATGTACCAGATGCGGCAGAGCCAGCAATTGGTTGATGTCGATCTGCGATCGATTCAACGACAGGCTCTCAAACACAGGGAGATCAAACAAAGGAGACAGATCCAGTGAAGATCCTACCCAGAGTCCCAGGCTTCTGAGATTGATGCTGTTACGGAACGGTTCCAGGTCAGTGATGCTGGTTCCTCCGAGAGCTGCATATTGGATACGCTCCATGCCACCCAGAGCCCACGAATAACCGTCATCCCAGCTTTGACTATTGGTATAGAAGTTGGACAGTGCTCGAATCGCAAACAGTGGGTTGTAATCAATCGGATCGCCGTGATCCACATTGAAGCCAAAGTCCGCCAGAGCAATGAAACGATCCAGCTCGTAGAGGTTATAAACGGTGTAACCGTTATGGCCGCTACAGTCGAGACCAAGCAATTGCGATGCGTACTGTGCACTGCCACGCTGATCCTGGACACATCGTATCAATTCAGAATCAGACATAGACGCCACAATGTCGTCGATCAGTTCACCCTGGTTAGGCGAACCGTTCACCCAGATGTTCTGATCAGCAACGAAGGCATCATAGTCATTCAGATGTTCCAATGGTGCATCCTGCAGATAGATCTCCTGCAGATTTGGCAGGCTGTAAAGCGCACCAAGATCTCGGGTGAGTGAGTAACTCAAATCAACTGTGCGCAGTTCAGGCAGGCCCTGAATACCATCCAGATAGAAGATTGGCGTACCGTAAACACCCAAATAAGTCAGGTTATGGAACGGCCACAGTCCGTGCAGTTCTGTGACACGACTGTTACCGCAATCCAACCAATCAATCTGTCCGGTATTCAGCAGACCCTGAGTATGATTCGCGACACACTCACGTAGGGTTGGGTCAGCAATCTGATCCAGATGCGCAGGTAAAGGCTCACCATTGGCAATGTTACCGCCCACATTAAACGGCAGGCTGTAAGGATCAACGATACTGGTATCGATCGGCGCAAGATTGACCTGCAGATCGTTCAGATTGTTCAGCGACAGAATCGGCGTGAGATTCGTCACATTCGTGTAACCCACATCAAGGCTCTGAAGATTCGGGAACGCATTCGCAATCTCAATCAGCTGCGCGTCACCAAACTCGTTAGAGCCAAAGGAGATGTGTTCCATATCTGGGCTTAAGCCGGCGGCCAACTGGCTGATTTGCGCAGCACTTGGACCACCGACCCACAAGCGACGAAGCTGTGGAATTGCGAACAGGTCCGTTAATCCGTTACCCGGTGCACCGTTTGCGCCATCACCAATCTGCTGCCAGTTAAGAGCAAGCTCGCGGAAGGTCGGGTTACCCGCAAGTACAGAAAGATCAAACACTGCCGGTGGCGTCGCATTCCAGTCACCCCAGATATGCATACTCATCAGGTTGGGCAGGCTTGGTACCACCACACTGAATGAGGCGTTACTGAACAAGGTGTTCCCCGCGCTGATGTATGCAAGGTTCGGATGGTTCTGGAACGCCATAAAGTCTGTGTCATCAAACACACTGTTCCAGACCTGCAGATCTTCCAGACTATTGATGCCCGCGAGCTCTGTGAAGTCCAGGTCCGCTTGGAATCCATCAATCTGGATCAGACGCAGATTACTGAAACTGCTGATGCCAGTGAGGTCAGACACACCCTGATAACCACACCACAGCTCCTGCAGCTCTGCTGCGTACAAGACCCCGGTATCAATAGCGCACTGATGGAGCACTCCATCAGCTATGGGCGCATCTGCAACCGTCAGCGGGAAGTCATTAATGTCATTCGGGTCTGTTCCCTGTTCGATTTCGAGCCTGTTCGAAGCACCATCACCATCGTTATCGCCGTCGGCATCACCACCATCCAGCGGATTGAGGCCATTGGCAATTTCATCAACGTCAGAGATGCCATCGTTGTCGTCGTCGAGATCAGCGTTATCACCAATGCCGTCGTTGTCCGCGTCATCCTGTTCGGAAGCATCCAGTGGGAACCTGTCGAAGCTGTTTTCACGGCCGTCACCATCGACATCACGATCTGCTGAGTTAACGATCAGATCACCGTCAATATCACCTGCTGAATCGAAGTCTGCTGAGTCACTGATGACACCAAGTGCAGCGCTGGTATCCCATGGCGACTTGCGTCCGAGTCTTGCACCACCTGACACATTCGACAGAGAAGGAATAAACAACTCGCCTTCGTCATAAATCGCGTCATCAACGATCGGAACCGTGACTACACGATTCGAATCATCACCTGCGAGCCAGGTCAGCGTCTGAGAACTTGCAGTGAAGTCATCTGGGCTTACTGCTGAGAAGTCGCCAATGTTCAATTGAACGCTCACGTCTAGATCGCTACCAAAGCGACGCGCAACAACGACATCTGCAAAACCCTGGTCTTCGCTGGCCAGGAATTCTCTTGAAACGAACTGGATCACACCTTCTGGCTGAACCACATCATCATCGATGATGGTAAATGCCCAACCATTCAGGCCGATGCCAACTCCGCCCTGTTCGTTATGCAGCCAGACGCGAACGTTTTCCTCGTCCTCGTCGTTGAAGTCATCAACGATTGGAATTTGTATCGTCTTGACGCCCATCTCGCCATCCGCCCAAATGACGGTTGGATTCAACGGCTGCTCAAAGTCTTCACCCTGGAACGCAGGCACATCAAAGCCTGGACTAACTTCCTGCAGTTCAACATCAACACTGACTTCACCCATGCGACCGCTATAACGCAGCAACTGGAATTCAAGAACACCCGCGGATTCAATGACCCGGGTCGCACCGGTCACGCCAATCAACCCTGGATGAGAATCAACATCAGGGTCAAAGTCGTCGTTGAATATGCCAATTAGGGCAGTGCCCTGGCCGATTCTGGCATCACCTGTTGGGTTGCTGAGATCAAAGTAAACCACCCCGGCAGCTTCAGGCGTTGCATCATCAAGGATTGTCACATCAACCGTCTTGATGCCGGTCTCACCATCAGCCCAGCTCACCGTTTCATTAACGGCAACAAACTCCTGGCCTGCAACCGCAGTTGCTGTACCTCGAGAGTCAATGTCTACCGAAACGGCACCGCCAAACCCGAGAACCCGCTGCAAATGCAGGGTCGCAGTTGTCGCGTTTTCGTTAACGAAAACTTGAGAAACGTGGAACTCGATGATGCCTGGGACAGACGCCACATTCGGATCGTTGGGGTCAAGATCCTTGTTGTCGCCCACGCCATCACCGTCAGTATCGACCTGTTCGGACGCATCGTTCGGGAACGCATCTGCGTTATCACCGACACCGTCACCATCAGAATCTGTGTCTTCTGTGTTATCCAGTGGGAAGGCGTCATCCCAATTACGAACACCGTCGTTATCCTGGTCGAAATCTGCGAAGTCCGGCGACCCATCACTATCCGTATCTGTCACAAAGTCGGTGTCGGCAAAATCAAACACGATCACAACTGACTGCGAAGTATCGAGCAAGTTGCCTTCGAAGATCTGCTGACGATCCAGCAATGCACCACCTTGTGTATTGGTGATCACAGGCAAGAACAACTCGGTAAACGCATCCGGATCATCCGTGAGTTGCATCACCACACTTTGCGGATGATTTTCGCCATCCAGCCATGTCAGCGTCTGATTGATCGGCGTGAACTCGCCGTTCTGCCAGAACTGAGTGAAATCAACAGAGACCTGTCCTTGTGTGCCCAGATCACGAGTCACAATCACCTCGATCTGACCACTCTCTTCATCCGCAAACGGCATGCGTGTGGCAAAGCCGATTCGACCCTGTGGATGGAACGTATCGTTGTCGATAATGTTCACACCCGCATCATTGAATGGGATATGAACACCACCTGTTGGATTAATCAGTCGAACCAGGAAGCGTTCGGTCTGTTCCGGTTCGTTGTCATCGGTGATCGGAATCTGAATGCGTTTCGGACCGATCTCACCATCCGCCCAGTCGAGGGTGAGGATGTCAGCAGAAACATCGACGCCAATTTCCGCGCCAACATCGATGGCATCGGAATCAAACAGATGTCCGCCCTGTACCATCTCGACATCAACTGAGATAGCGCCATCACTACCTGCCCAGCGAGCGATCTCCATCTCGACGAAGCCCTGGCCCTCATCGACCTTCACTTCGTACCAGGCACTGGTTACAAATCCAGCAAACGGACCTACCACCGCCTGGTCGTCATCCCAAATGATGAACTGAGCTTCATACGACCCAAGCACAGCACCACCAGTTGGCGAGGAAAGCCTCAGTCGACCGAGTTCACTCTCTGCTTCCTGGATAGCGTCATCGATGACATCGATCGTAAAGCTCTTGATGCCCGACTCACCTGCTGCCCAGGTAACCGTTCTATCAGCTGGCAACAGGTAATCCTGACCTTCGATCATATTGCCGACATCGAAGGCATCCCAGGTCACACTAACTTCGCCTGACGCGCCGCGAATACGATGCAAGTTGACCGTAATGGTGCCGCCCTCTTCGGAGGCCTCACTCAATCCCGTGGAGAATTCAATAAAGCCAGCGAACGGTAATGATTGCGGATCATTGATGTCCGAGAAACCCTGAATCTCTTCGAGGTTACTGAAGCCATCGTTATCAAAGTCAGCCAACGCATCAGATGGATCATAAGGGTTGAGACCGTTATCGATCTCCTGCTGATCAGTCAGGTTATCGTTGTCATCATCCGTATCAGCGTTATCGCCGATGCCGTCTGTGTCAAAATCAAAGGCTTCAGCTGGGTCATTGGGGAACACATCTGCATTATCACCAACACCATCGCCATCGGAATCGGCGGTTTCATTTCCGTCGATCGGGAAGGCATCCAATGGATTGTCGATACCATCGCCATCCAGATCACGATCTGCCGCATTGATAAAGCCATCGCCATCGAGGTTTCCATTCACATCAAACTCGCCGCCATCAAAGATGACACCAAGCCCGAGTGAATATCCGCCCAGATCTCTCTCGAGGCGAGCATTGCCTGTAGGACTGGTCAGAAGTGTCAGGAAGAATTCGACTCGCTCCCAGTCTGTATCGTCAATCAAGGTGACTCTGACGGTCTTGATACCCGCTTCGCCATCCGCCCAGGTCAGGCTTTGAGTCGGCTGTGTGACATAGTCCTGACCCTGGAATGCTGAGCTATCTAACAGATCCAGATTGACTGAGACCGCACCTTGACTGCCGTAGCGACGTTCAAAATCAATATCAAGATAGCCTTGCTGTTCATCAGCAACTGCACCTCGACCTACCGTACCGATAACACCTTCTGGATGATTAACATCGTCGTCGATGATGTGGATTGATGCGGAGGAGAATCCGATGGTTGTACCAGTCGCATTCTGCAGTTGCACTCCGAAGGACTCTTTACCTTCATCATTAAGGTCATCGTAAATAGGTATTTGTACCGATTTAACGCCGGACTCACCGTCCGCCCATTCAATGAGATAAACATCGTCTTCAAAATCTTCTGGTCCTGTCGCGTGAATATCGATACCACCAGTACTTTCGAACGCGCGCACCTCGACTGATGCCGCTCCCTGGCTACCGCGATATCGAATCACTTGAAGTTCTGCAAAACCAGCAGACTCAATAACGTGTAGACCATCCATGATTCCAACATGACCAGGATGAGCGACTACCGCAGGATCCCAACCGTCATCGTTAAAGATGATGGCGTAGTCAGATCGACGTCCCAGGACTGCTCCCGACACTTGTTGGAGATTCACATAGAAAGCCTCATCCGCCTCTATGTCCGTGTCATTGACCAATGGGATATCAACGCTCTTAACGCCTCCCTCTCCGTCGGCCCAGCTGACCGTCTGATTCACCGCCGTGTAGTCAACTCCGGCAACCGCCATTTCATCCGCCGTTACTACATCGACGCTCGCAGCCCCCGCAACACCATGCAAACGCTGCAATCTAACCGTTAGAACACCTTCATCCTCATTCGCATAGGAGAGCGCATCCATAAATTCAATAACACCCGCCTGCGGTACAGACTGATCATTGTATGGATCAGTTCCGCTTGTGATTTCCTGACCGTTAGTCCATCCATCATTATCAGCATCCTCATCCACATCTGAGGCATTAAATGGATTGAAACCGCGAACGTATTCAGCGTCGTTGCTGATACCGTCGCCATCGATATCGAAATCACTTTCGTTACCAATTCCGTCATTATCCGTATCAAACGCTTCGTTAGGATCGGTCGGGAATGGATCTGAGTTATCGCCGACTCCATCGCCGTCTGAATCAGTATCTTCAGCAGCATTCTCTGGGAATGCATCTGCACCGTTCAGAACACCATCGCCATCAATATCATCATCGTTAGCATCGATCGTACCGTCACCATCCAGATCCATCTCGAATGCTTCAAAGAACTGGATTCTCTGAGGAATCCAGGGCGTATACGTCTCAGGTTGAGACGGGAACGCCCAGGTGTTGCCGTTCCAGTTTTCTTCTTCCAGAACGTAGATTCGATCACCAACCTGAGACAGAGGTATCCAGGTTCGGATCCTCCAGCGGTTACAGAAATCTTCGGCAAGGTCACAATCTGCATAGCCACCGAAGAACTGACTCCATCTCGCTTCCACGGTGACAACACCTGTCACGGGATCACTTGACCAGAACCAGCCATCAATAAAGTTACCATTGGCAAAGTCCGGCACACCACCAAGGAAACGCGTGGCTGTTCCGCCGGTTTCAAGACGATAACCAAAGTAATTCTGAGGCTCGACGATACCTTGCGCATCGCGCAACTGTGGATTGGTCAATGTGCCGCTAGACATCAGGAACCGATCAACAAGAGGATCAACAACCGCAGAGTTGTCTCGTCTTAGAGCGAACTCATAGCGCACCGCCTCTTCACCGCTAGTTGCGGTTGAAGTAGAAAGCACGCCGTATGCGTTACCTGACCAGGTGGCAAGACGCTGGTGACGGATAACGGTACCGTCATCGAACGTCATGACCAGATCACCTGCGACAATCGTCCAGGTGAAGTTTCCGCCAAGGTTTGTTGAACCTGCGCCCCCACCTGTGAAAGTCGCGAGCGCGTGTGTGTTGAAGTAAGTCGGGTGACTCGGGTTCAGTTCGAGCTCCGCAACAATGCCCCATTCACCCGGAATTTCTCCGCTAACAAACGGTTGAGTTGTTAGAGACGCCGATTCAGTGAGGACGGTTTCAATGAAAGGCTTCACCTGTTGAACAGGAGCCGCACCAACATTGCCAAAGAGCGCAGCTCGGTCTGAATCTTCAACAATCTGAACATCAACCACTTCACGAATGATGTAAGTATCAACCCCCGCCGTGTCGGTAATCAGTCGCCAACGACTTTCAACAAGGGTATCTGTGATTTCAATCTGAACATCACCGTTAGCAAGGATATATGCATCACCTGCCGACTGACTGACAAGACCGTCACCAACCAGTGTAGAAACCAGCGGGAAGCTGCTGGTCGGCGCTGGCGCATCAGGTGTCACCAGCATTTCATCGTC
Source organism: Pseudomonadales bacterium (assembly GCA_965267195.1). Lineage (GTDB taxonomy): Bacteria > Pseudomonadota > Gammaproteobacteria > Pseudomonadales > Azotimanducaceae > UBA9659. The sequence goes on along the minus strand of OZ253942.1, from coordinate 3,571,674 downwards.
AGTGATACTCCATGTGAAGGTTCGCTCACCGAACCGGTCAGTTTCCGAACCTGTACCCGCTTGATCGAAGAGGTATCTGGTGCCATTAGTTTGACCAGTCTGCAGAGCAGGGTCCGCCAGGAAACCAGTTATCAGTTGGACATAAGAAGCTGCCAGACTCGCTGAGGAGAAAGCGCTACCAGCACCAACATTGGGATCATTCGGATCGAGGTCGATGTTGTCACCAACACCATCATTGTCGTTGTCGGTATCTTCTGTCGGGTCAAACGGGAAGGCATCAGTCGCATCTGGTGTGCCGTCACCATCGTCGTCGGCATCACAGATGTCACCGGCACCATCGCCATCAAAGTCATCTTGAGGACCGGCATCGTTCACACAGTTGTCAGAGTTATCACCAAATCCATCACCATCTGTGTCTGTGGTTTCTGACGTATCAAATGGGAATACATCTGTCGGCGAATCAACCCCGTCATTGTCCAAATCAGCACGAGCGTAAGGCTCGTAGAAATTCAGTCGCGGTGGGAAAGCCGGCGCCGGTCCGGCACCAAAGTCAGCGACATCGGATTCGAGCACGTAGATTCTGTTGCCCACCTGTTGCTGGACGGACCACTCCCGTGTTCGCCAAACTTCACAATCGGCATCGGCAACATCACAAACGGCATTTCTCTCACCGGTGCTGATCAGCCTGCGAGACTCCCAGGTCACATCATTACCATTGATGCTTGGGAAGTACGCTTCGTTGTATACAAACGGGTTGTTGCAAGCGGCATCATCGCACTTGCCAACCACTCGAATGGACTGCCCGTCCTGATTGAGGACGAAACCAAAGATCCATTCTGTTTTGAGATCAGGTCCGTCGTAGGCGTCGTTGGCCTTCAGTGAAATACCTGTCTGCATAAAGGTGTCTTCAAGCGGATTGAAGTCGACCGGCGCTGCCTGGAAAGGCGCTGAAGTCAGGTAATCCGCGTGAAGCCCGCCGGCTGGAGTCGCGTAAACAATACTGACCCCCACCAGTTCGCCATCGCGCTCAACTTTTCGCAGGCTCTGCTGCGTGCCATTCGCATGACTGATATTCAGGAAACCATTGCTAATAGACCATGAGAAGCTGCCACCCAAATTAGCTGTAGCGCCACTACCTGCATTAAAAGTGAATTCATCAGCTGCCAGCAGATAGAAGCCGGGCCACCACTCAATCGGGAGGTATGAGCCCCAATCCGACGATGTCAGCTCCGCTTCCGTGAAAGGTTCATAAGCAAACGATGATCGGTCGATCCAATCCTGTGTTACTGCGGTTGAATCATCAATCTGGACGCTGCCAGTAAAGAGATCCGTTGGGTACGTCTTAATGGTAGTCAGCGACGTTCGTGTTAACTGACCACGACCATTCACCGGGTCCTCGATCGCAAAGGCGACCTGCACTACCTGAGTCGTCACCTCAATAGAAAACGGTGCGCCGGGCAAATATGCGTCCGCTTCTGCCTGTGTAATCTGGCCACCGTTGACCAGTTCACCCACCGCAATTTCTGTTTCTACCTGAGCCGGCACGAAGGCATCGACAAAGTCAATCACCAGCTCATCGTTACCGTTGAAATACCAGGTGGTGTCAGCAGCACCAGTGCTGGCAACAACACGGCCAGTTTGACCGGGATTAAAGAAGTAGATATTGCCGTTACCAGTCGACCCTGGAACGTTGACGTTTGAGATTCCCGCAGGCAGCTGTGGAATCAGCTGAATAGACGTTGGCATATCCACGGGCGTATAGCTGTTATCACAAGCATCACCCTGACCATCACCGTCCAAATCTTCCTGACCGGCATTCGCGTCGTTCGGGCAATTGTCCAGTGCATCGCCAATGCCGTCGTTGTCTGTGTCTGCAGATTGTGTCGGGTCAAGCGGGAACGCATCGCTCGTATCTGGCGTTCCATCATTGTCGTCATCAAGGTCCGCAACGTTGCCAATGCCGTCGCCATCGGTATCTACCGTCTCATTGGGATCCAGAGGTAGATCGTCATCGACATCCAACGTACCGTCGCCGTCGTCATCGGTATCACAGGGGTTACCCTCACCGTCACCGTCGGTGTCGGTTTGAGCGCCTGCTACAGTGGGACAGTTATCTGCGTTGTCACCTAGTCCGTCGGAATCTGAATCCGCTGTTTCCTGATCGTCGAAAGGGAAAGCGTCATCAACATCAAGAATACCGTCATTATCGTCATCGGTATCCGCAACGTCACCAACTCCGTCACTGTCCGCATCCGCAAACTCCGAACTGTCTTTTGGGAAGATATCAGCAACGTCCAGAACACCGTCATTATCGTCATCGGCATCCGCAACATCACCAACTCCATCACCGTCGTTATCAAATTGTTCGGCAGGATTACGTGGGAAAGCATCGGTTGTGTTGGGCTCATCGTCACCATCCACGTCCGGGTCTGCATTGTCACCAATCGTGTCGTTATCCAGGTCCGCACTTTCTAGCGGGTCAAGCGGAAAAAGGTCCTCACCATCAGCGACGCCGTCGTTATCATCATCCGGGTCTGGATTCAGACCACCGCTGTTTGCAAGGCCATCGCCGTCGGTATCAACAAAAGGAACACTCGGACCAGGGTCAGCGGCACCGTTCGCCGCAGGATCATCGTTCGGATCCTGTCCAACAGGCCAACCGTCACCATCCTGATCTAAGAAAGAGGTTATGTTCGGGTCAAGGGGCGAAGGATCATCCGCATCGAGCACACCGTCATTGTCATCATCAGTATCAGCTCTGTTACCTTCGCCATCCCCATCAGTATCAACCGACTCAGTGGCATCCAGCGGGAAAGCATCATTAGCGTCCGCAACGCCATCTCCATCATCGTCAGAGTCAGCTACGTCACCTTCTCCATCACCGTCTGTATCCGTGGTTTCGGTGTCATCCAGAGGGAAGGCATCATTGACGTCAGCCACGCCATCCGCATCGTCATCGCTGTCGCACTGATCACCAAAATCATCGCCGTCGGTATTCACCTGGCTGGGGTTCGGGATCAACTTACAGTTGTCCGTGTTGTTACCGATGCCATCTGAATCTGTGTCAAAAGTTTCAGTCGGATCCAGCGGCAGTGCATCCACATTATCCAGAGCACCATCATTGTCTGAATCACTATCTAGCGGATCCGTGCCGAGGTTTTCTTCTGCACCATCGCTCAGACCGTCGCCATCGTCATCATCATCTCGGTTGTTACCGACACCGTCTCGGTCTGTATCTATAGATTCAGTGGCGTCAAACGGGAAGCGATCATCATCGTTATTAACGCCGTCGCCATCGATATCGGTGTCGCTCTTGTTACCAATACCATCACCGTCAAGGTCGCGCGATTCAGAAGCATTCAATGGGAACGCATCATCCACGTCGAGCACACCGTCGTTATCATCATCAGTGTCATCAGTCAGACCGCCTTCGTCAGCAAGGCCGTCCCCATCGGTATCAACGAACGGCACTTCTGGAATCAGGCCATTATTGTCATCCGGGTCCTGATCGGTTTCCCAACCGTCGTTGTCCTGGTCGGTTGCATTGAAACGAGTGGCATCCAGAGGAAAGTCATCGGCTATATCGTTGACACCGTCAGCGTCGTCATCACTGTCTGCAGTGTTACCAATGCCGTCATTATCTGTATCCAAGTATTCCGTTGGGTCGAACGGGAAAGCGTCATCCACATCGAGCACATCGTCGTTATCATCATCAGCATCCGAAGCTGCGAGATCTATCGTCGGAGGATCATTTCGAACGCCAGCCGTGACGTCGTAGACCACATCAGGAATGCCATCACCATCACTGTCGGTATCTGCGGAAGCATCTTCTGGGAAGGCATCAGCACCATTAGGCACACCATCCCCATCAATATCTGGATTGGTTTCAGCGGGTTTCAGTTCGATTTCTGATGTGTCTGCCTGGAAATCACTGGTGTCGGTTGCACTACCCGTATTGACCGTTTCCGCGATCACCAGATCTTTAACATCTCCAACAGTGGTATTGATGGCGCCAGGAATCGGTAGGGTTGCTGGGTCCTGCTCAAACAGATCCAAAGATTCATCAACGTAAGCACCAGTTTCCTGGCCATCAGCCACACCATCGATCTCACCATCAGCGAGGTCAGCAGCAAGATCACCAATAATGTCGTCGGTGCTTGCCGCATCATCACCACCCAGTTGCTGCATCTGGTAAACCACCGCAGTCATAGCTTCAACCGCACTTCGATATGCTGCGGCATCCGACTGTTCTTCTGGTGTATCTGTCGAATCGTCAATGAGTGGTGGTGTGTCGAAAATATCGACGTCTTCACCGACACCGAAACCCATGGTGGCTTTAACTTGCTCACCGGCCAGTTCGAGCTCGGCCAAGAAAGCCGCCTCACTGACTCCTGGCCCGGCATTTCGGATCGCCAGATCTACGGCCATCGTTGTCAGCGGCGTGGCATAAATTTGTTCCGTCAGCTGATCCTGAGTCAGAACCGATCGCATCTCGGTAATGACCGGGTACTGACCCGTAGTCAGGTCAGTGGTGCCTGGGTTTGAAGTAAATTCAATGAGGTAGACAGGCTGAAATGGGAACGTTAGCTGTAGCCCTGCAATTTGTGCCTGTGCATTAGTTGTTGCTGTACCAGCGACAGGACCTTTGAAGTCTGGCGCGCTGGTATCTATCTGGTACAGGGTAACATCAGCATTTACTAATGGACCTTTGATACCACCACCGGAGATATCAAGAGTCGGCGCGGGGGGAGGTGTACTTCCACCGCCGGAACCACCACCGGAAGAAACCGGTGGATTGGTAATGTCGGGGTTGAGCGGATCGTAGTCTAAGGAATCAGCAACGCCATCACCGTCGTCGTCTTCGTCTTCGTTGTTACCGATGCCATCGCCATCGCTGTCCATGGATTCGTCAGCGTTGAGCGGAAACATATCTTCGGCATCTGCAACACCATCATTATCATCGTCATCATCAGCGTTATTACCGATGCCATCCGCGTCGGTGTCTGCTGATTCGGTTTCATCCAGAGGAAACGCATCTTCCGCATCCAGAACGCCATCATTGTCGTCGTCAGGATCTGCAACGTTCCCAATACCATCACCGTCTGCATCCGCAGTTTCATCAGCATCAAGTGGGAAGGGGTCTTCTGAGTCCGCTAGGCCGTCGTTGTCGTCATCAGTATCAGCAACATCACCAATACCGTCGCCGTCTGCATCGGATGATTCACTTGGGTTAAATGGAAACGCGTCGACTGAGTCAGCAACTCCATCGTTGTCGTCATCGGTATCGGCGTTATCACCACTGCCGTCACCATCGCTGTCTTTTGTTTCGGTGGCATCAGTTGGGAATGCGTCTGATGCATCGTCGACGCCATCACCATCATCGTCGGCGTCATTAACATTGAGGACACCGTCATTGTCATAATCAGAATCAGTTGCCAGGCTAGAGAGCACCTGATCATCTGCAGCAGCCAACTGATCGGTCACGACATCAGAGTTTCCGGTCGCTGCTTTTTCTTCAATCAGAATATCTTTTACATCGCCAACAGTTCGGTTCGAAGGCTCTCCGGGAATGACGAGCGAGTCAGGGTTGGCACCAAGCTCTACCAGACGGCTCGCAGAATAAACCTCCGACGAATCAAGCGCACCGTCCGCAAGGTCTTCAGCGACTGCAGATGCAACCGCATCCGCTGAGGCACCAGTTTCAGTCGCAACTTGATTAACGACAGCGGAGAAAGCTTCAACCGCCTTACGGTAAGCAGTAACGCGCTGTTGCTGCTGCAACGTAATGGTGTCTTCGTCGACAATTGGTGGCGTCTCAAACAGGTCAACATCATCGCCGAGACCAAAACCCAACGTAGAACGGATCTCAGCTTGAATACCAGCAAGGCTGGCCAGGAGATCTTCATTGCTTTGACCATCGGTCATTCTTTCCTGACCGAGATTAAGCGCGAGAGTAGTGAGAGGCGTGGCATAGATTCGTGACTCAGTTGCCAGGCGATCGGCATCAGCAAAAGTAGTGAGCCGGCTGAGGACTGGTGCTGCGCCACTCGTCAAATCAATGGTGTCATCATCAGCAACAAACTCGAGAAGGAATTCACCGCTTGGGTCAGTAACGGAAATTCCCTGGAGTTGTGCTTGCGAATCTGTTGTTCCGGTTGCGATCAATTCACCAGCAAGATTTTCTGCAGAAGCATCGAGCCGATAAAGGTTAACCGTGGCATTGGCAAGAGGTCCCTTAACACCGGAGCCCGAGACAACGTAACTAGTTGGCTCAGGTTCTGGTTCGGGTTCTGGCTGCGGGTCCCCACCCCCTCCGCTAGCGGGTGGCTGCTGTGCTGGAGGTGAAGAAGAGCTTCCGCCACCTCCACCGCCACACGCAGTAATGAACAAGACCAGGAAAATTGAGGAAAAAACCTTGACCCACATAGGAATAACCTTTCGAAACTTTATGTTCAAAACGCAGAGAGCATCGAGAATAGCAATCTGCTATCAGCACCAAATCACCTCTATAGGTGATGTGACTCACCTACTTCTCTCATCGGAGAGTTCAGAGAAATTCAGGCTTTGAGTGAGGTAAAACCGCCGCTTCTCTCACTATGTGGGTAAGGGGAAGGAGCCATCACCCAAACAGGTGATGGCTTTGTGACGTCATCTAAACTACAAGGTCTACTCAAACTGTCCAAGTTGCATTAGCCAATGGATGCACTAAGACTCGTGAGTAGTATGAGAAACATGAAATTGTCTCCGATTGTGCTCGCGGGGTTAGGTTTCGTACTGGCGTTTGCCGGTATGGCGCTGGCGCTTTTGGTCTCAGTCTCATCTGCCAATCTCGGCTTCAAAGCCGAAGTTCAAAATAATGTCATTGTGATTTCAGAGGTGTCACCCTGGCTGCAAGACAAAGGTGTCGCAGCCGGTGATGTCGTCAAAGGCATTCGTTCCGACCATGGATATGCGGAGTTCTTCCCTCGACATCTCCGATTGGGCCTTGGCAGCGATAGACAAAAACTCTGGCTGGAAGTTGAACAGATAAGAAACGTGCTCTCGGACGGCCAGATCACGCTCATTCGAGGCTCAGCTGAGCCTGTCTCCTATAAGGTCCTGGACGGACACAATATTCTGGAGCTCCCGACAAACTTTTGGGTCCGATGCGCGTTTGGGTTGCTCGCGTTTTTTGTTGGATTGAGTCTTTGGATCTGGCGACCACTGAATACGCTCAATATGCTGGGTATGGCGGCAGGTACTGGATTGATGCTGGCCTGGCTACCCAGCGCGCCGTTGCTATCGGGGATTCCGATGCACTTCCCGCCGGTAGAATTCGCAAAGGTCGCAACGTCGCTACAAAGCGGCGGCATACTTCTGTTCGCTGCCTCATTCGTCTGTATTCCCTTCTATTTCCCGAGGCGACTCCCACATGCTGATTTTACCGCCCAGGTCATCGGCATCGTGGCGGCTATCTATGTACTCTTCCAGTTTGCAATGAACCCACCAGGTGACAGCTGGCTGGACGCCCTGATCCTGGAGCCACGGGACATCTATCTTCCCGTGGTGCCAATGCTGCTTATCGTATCTGCCGGAAGCGCAATACAGAGCTACAGAAATTGGTCCGATCCTGTCGCACGCGCACAACAACTGTGGTTTATCTTCGCCGCAACTGCCGGGCCAACAGTATGGCTCCTGCTCTATCTATTGCCCGTCAGATATGGAGATGGACCCATTATCCCGATCAGCTACGCGCCGATCGCGATACTTGGTAGCTACGTGATGACCATGGTTGGCATCTGGCGTCATCCCGCACTCAAGTTTGAAAAGCATATCGAGACTATTTATCAGTGGTGGCTGACCTCCATTCTTTTCCTCAGCATCGATCTACTTCTCATCTACTTTGCAGCTTTCAGCCCAGAAAACGCTTTGCTGGCCACCCTCGCAATCATGCTGTGGGCTTACTTACCAATGCGTCAGTGGCTCGTTGATAAGGTCAGCAATCGCAATCGGTCAAGCTATCGTTTGTCTATCAATCGAGTGATTACAGATCTCGTAGAGGCTTCTTTTTCCCAGGCGCCCGGTGAACTCGCCTGGCAGAACGCACTGACCGATGCATTTAGACCCGTTGCGATTGCCGCCGGTGACAATGGTCCGACAGAAATCAGAGACAGAGGTCAGCTGCTCCACGTCGCAGCAACAGACTTTTCCCCTTCCCTCTTGCTGGACTCCGCAGACCAGGGTCGTCGGCTGTTTACTGATGACGATGTGTCTGTGGTTTTCTCGCTACGCAACCTTCTGGACCAATTGATCGAGCGCGGCGGATCTTTCCAGGCGGGCCAGGTGCTCGAAAGACAAAGAATCAGCCGAGATCTTCACGATCAGATCGGCGGCAAAATCCTCTCGATTATCTATTCCGCAGAGGACAAGAAGTCGCGAGAACTTGCCCAGGAAACAATGGATCAGCTACGCGAGGTGCTACGCGCACTTAAAAAAGAACCTGTTCCCGTTTCAAATCTGGAAGCAGAGATTAAACAGCTGGCGGAGGATGTCTGCAGATCCCACCAAATGAAGCTGCAATGGTCTTCGAAACTTATCGACGGCGCCGCGTTAATCACAACGACGCACTACCTGAATCTTCTCAACATCATTCGCGAGCTACTGACCAACACGGTACGACACGCGGATGCTCAATCCATAGAAATAGAGCTCAGCCAGGATATCCGCTCGCTCTATCTAAGATTCAGAGATGACGGCTCGGGCTTCGACTGGAACACAATCTCTCGAGGCAACGGACTTAGGAACGTTGAGTCTCGAGTTCAGGAAATTAACGGAAGCATCTCCTTTGACACGACAAACCAGACACTCATAGAAATACTGGTACTACTGACCACGGACGGCAGCAATCCCAACCTCTACCAACCCATCTCAGAGGCAGTCCATGGCTAAGCTAGATCGCGGCAACATTAACAAGGTTCTCTTGGTTGAAGACCACAGAGACGCGATGGAAGTTCTAAAAATTGTTACCGGCAACGTGTTCCGGCAGTCGACTATCTATTCCACAAACACTGTGAAATCCGCCAAGACCTTCATCAACGATGAAGACTTTGATCTTGCGTTGTTAGACCTTGGATTGCCTGATGGTAGCGGCATCGAACTCATCAATCTGATTAATGAACGTCAAAAAGATACCTTCTGCGTCATCACGACCATCTTTGATGACGACGAAAACCTCTTTAAGGCACTTCGCGCAGGTGCTTTCGGTTATCTGCTCAAGGGTTATTCCATCATGGAGCTGGAGGAGTACCTGACGGATTTACTGGATGGACGCCCTGCCCTTTCACCATCGATCGCACATCGGGTCTTACAGTTTTTTCGCAACAATCCGATCAACCAAAGAAGTAGTAACGGTCCCACAGAAACCCTAACGAGCCGCGAGGTTGAGATCCTGACGCTTGTCGCAAAGGGTTATCAAACGAAGGAAGTCGCCAAGCTGTTGGACATTTCGAAAAATACAGTCGCACACCACATCAAAAGCATCTACAACAAACTGAATGTGCACAACCGCGCGGAGGCAACAGCCGCAGCGATGCAGCTGAAGCTGGTTTAGAAGTTCCAGCCGACAGCGATAATCGCGCCATCCTGGGTAAGTTCGATATCGTCAATCTCTACTTCAAGTGCACGGTAACCGACACTGCTAAAGAATCCTTCCGACCAGCGATAACCGACTGATACGCCATAGTCGAGCATTTTGTCAGAGCCGCCGCCACCCGCGAGCAACATGCCAGATACATACCACTTGCCAGAATCGCCAATGGTCTGTCGGCCTCGCAAATCAACGAACCCGTCGGTCCAGGTATCTGCAACATCGATGGATATATCCGGAATGATGTTCGCCTCAAGCGTTGCGTCGATATCCAGATCAAAGTAACGGGCACCAACGCCCAGAGTAATCCCATCCTCTTCCGTACGACCTTCAGTAATTTTGTAGGCATAACCTAAGGTGTAGGCGAAGAGCTCCCAATCAATATCCACAGAAGGGAACAATGGAAAGTTCGAATCACCGCCGGTATTCACATCAACCCAATCGAACTCAAAAGACAGGACGTGCCGGTCCTTGGTTGCGGAGGTGTACACCAAAAAAGCGGCTTCAAGCTTGGTCTCGGTGTCAAAGACGAGATTGCTGTCCTCAGGAGGCGAGTTCGGATCGCCCTCGGACTCTGCCTGAAAGTTAGGCCACCAGATGTACGGAACTACCTGATAGCGCCACTCATCAGCGGATGCCACTGAACACATCATGGAAAGGATAAGTATCTGAATAATTCGCATCACTGACTCCGCAAAGTGGTTTTTCCCGCTGACCTAAGTTTACCAGCGACTAATCTTCAATCGCACCGTAGACGATGTTCTTAATCTGTCCACGGAAGTTGAAGGTCGCCGATGGCATGAGTTGCGTCATGAAAATAACAAACAGGTCTTCAACAGGGTCCACCCAAAATATCGTTGAAGCTGCACCACCCCAGTAGAAATCACCGGCACCAACCGTCCCCGCTTCTACCTCATCAAGGGTCGACGCAAACCCAAGACCAAAGCCAACACCTTCGTAAGCTGTCTCAGAAAAGGAACCCATGGCAAAACCGGCAAGATCAACATCACCAGGCAAGTGATTACGAATCATCAGACCAAGGGTTCGGCTGCCAATGATTCGTTGTCCATCCAGTTCACCACCGCGACGCAACATCTCACAGAACCGCGCATAGTCTTTGGTCGTGCTGAGCAGCCCACCGCCTCCTGATGGGAAACGATCTGCATCGGCGTAGATACTCTCAAGGGGATCATCAAGTAGCTTGAGCGTTTTGTCAGCCCTACGCCCGTAATTAGCCGCGAAACGATCCGTTCGGGACTCATCAATAACAAAAGACGTATCCGTCATACCGAGCGGCTCGAAGATACGCTCTTTCAAAAACTCCGCAAAAGGTTGTCCTGATATGAATTCAACCAGACAGCCACAAACATCCGTTGCCAGGGAATAGCACCATTGTGAACCTGGCTCGAACCTTAGAGGTACCTGCGCGAGGGTATCTGCAAAAGATTGCACTGAGACACCATGGCCGCGGTTCACGCCGAGCTCTGCATATCGCTTGTCTGCAGGATGTTCTGATGGATACAAAGACTCGCCATAAGTCAGTCCGGACATGTGTGTCAGTACATGGCGCATGGTCACCGGTGAGTCCGGCGCTTTGGTCACCATGCCCTTACCAGATCCTTCCACATAAACACGCTGGTTTTTCCAGGAGGGAATGAATCGATGCACCGGATCGTTCAGCTGAAATTTGCCTTCCTCGTACAACATCATCAACGCGATCGACGTGATCGGCTTGGTCATGGAGTAGATTCTAAAAATCGTATCTTCTGTGACCGGTGTCTGTCGCTCCAGATCCCTCAGTCCGAACGAGCGAAAGTACGCAGGTGTGCCCCACCTGGATACCATCACCTGACAACCAGCGATCTTGCCGGGTTCAATGTAGTTTTCCGTGATATGAGAGGAAATCTTTTCGAGTCTTTGCGCAGAGAATCCCGCGGCTTTTGCATCAATTTTCATGGCACGACAGTGTAGGGGACAGCAGCTCAAAGAGAAGCAAAATTCATCATCAGAATACTGTTTATTTATACAGTATTGGCGTATTCTCGTAGGATGAAACGGAGCTGGAAAAACATCATCATCCATGCCGATATGGACGCCTTTTACGCTGCCGTCGAGCAGCGAGACAACCCTGAGTTGAGAGGCAAGCCAGTCGTCGTTGGTCCCAACAGCTACCGTGGCGTTGCACTGACCGCAAGTTACGAAGCCAGACGAAATGGCGTAGGAAGTGCCATGCCCATGGCCGAGGTTAGGCGTCGATGTCCGGATGCGATTGTCGTCTCACCCCGCTTCGATCATTACCAGGAGATATCGGAACAGGTTATGGACGTGCTTGCCGATTTCTCGCCTTGCGTGGAGGCGCTGTCACTGGATGAAGCGTTTATCGACATGAGTGGCGCTGAACACTTTTTTGGTCCACCTGAGCATATGGGTAGATTGATCAAGAAAGCCGTTTACGACGCGACGCACCTCAATATATCCGTTGGTATATCTGGCACAAAGTATGTTGCCAAAGTCGCAAGTGCGCATAACAAACCAGATGGTTTGACCGTTGTCCCCCCCAAAACTGCTAAGGAATGGCTGGCGCCATTACCCGTAGAACGACTGTGGGGTGTCGGACCAAAAACGGCACCCAGAATGCATGCCATTGGCATAAGAACCATTGGTCAAATCGCCGCATCCGATCTGAGTTACCTGACTCACCATCTTGGGTCTGCGGGCAACCACTTTTATCAGCTTGCACACGCCCAGGATCCCCGTCGTGTGAATCGCGGCAGAGTCGCCAAAAGCCTGGGGTCCGATCGCACATTGAACGAAGATGTTTCAAACCGCGAAGACATCGAGCGCCACCTGAGCAGATCTGCCGAACGCATCGCGCGGCGAATCAGGAAAAAGAACTACGTCGCCGGGGGCATTCGAATTCGCCTTAAGACAACAAAATTCGAAATGTTGAGTCGACAAAGAAAATTCCATCGAGCCGCAGACACCGCAAGCGAATTTATGAAACTTGCCCGGCAGCTGCTGGATGAGTTCGACCATACCGGTCCCTTCCGCCTCGTTGGCATGGCGGCCTTCGACCTTAGCTGGCGATCAGACCCTCTGCAGTTGGATATCTTTGAAGACGGCCAGAATCGAAAACTTGAATGCACCATCGATGCTCTAGCGGAAAAGTACGGTCGAGAAGTGGTATTCCATGGCCGAGATCTCTCAAGCCCTGGCACAGTGGCAAGTAATGGCGTTAACCTCGACTTTCTTGATTATCGGGACGGAGAAAGGGTTTCACGACCGGAATAGACATGAGCACATTCAAAGACATCTGGTACCAGAGTGAAGACGGACTGAAACTGTACGCACGGGACTACGCTTACACAGGCACAACAGAATCTCCGCTGACGGTGTTATGCATGCACGGTTTGACTCGAAACTCGGCCGACTTTGAAGATCTGGCACCGAGTCTCACCGATCTCGCCAGAGTTGTCTCTGTCGATCAACGGGGACGAGGGAATTCTGATTGGGATGCTGACTCCGCCAACTACACACCGGCGACCTATGTGAAGGATATGTTTGTGCTGATCGACCGTCTGGGGTTGGAGAAAGTGGTTCTGATTGGCACATCAATGGGCGGTCTCATGTCGATCTTGATGAACACCATGCGCCCGGACGCATTTAGCGGCGTTGTCTTGAATGATATCGGCCCAGTCGTTAATCAGGCAGGTCTTGATCGCATCAAGGGATACGTTGGGAAAGGTAAGCCGGTCAATAACTGGCAAGATGCCATCGACCAGACTCGAGAAACAAACAAGATCGCATTCCCAAACTATCAGGACGAAGACTGGCAACGCTGGGTGCAAAGGATGTATGAGGAGACAGATGATGGAGCGCTAAAACTCCGCTATGACCCAGCTATCGCGGAACCCATGGCGGAAGACGATACGAATGCGGCGCCAGCAGACCTCTGGCCACTGTTCGACACCATGTCGTCGTTGCCACTACTCACCATTCGAGGTGAACTGAGCGATATTCTTGCGATGGACTGCGTAGAAGAGATGCAGCGTCGTCATCCCAATATGAAATTTCTGGAAGTTTCAGGTGTTGGGCACGCGCCTCAGCTTGACGAAACTGGTGTTGTTGACGGTATCCGAGCATTTTTAAGTGAGATGTAATCTGAGCTGATATCACTTTACAGTCGTATTACCTGGGGAAGGACCACAATGCGACTCAAAGAAATGGCAAAGATAGCTCTCGACAGACTCATAGAAACTTCTCCTGATATTGATCTGCTTCGAATCCGAAGTTGTGATCCAGAGCTCTATCTCGCAGAAGTTGAGTTCGAAGAGAATTGTTTTGTGGTCACTGACGCCAACGGAGAGGTATGCAGATTTCGCGGTCTACCCGCCGCCAAAAAGCCTTTCGCTCCATTAAACATCCGCGAAGCTGTTCTCGTGCATGAAAGCGCCTACGATGAAATGATCGGCCAACCCGCTTCCAACAATCGGATGGAAGTTCGCATTTCCCTACCCGAAGCCTGATCGTTTAAGGTTCGTCAGCAACACAGCTATTTGGTCAATATCGCCAGTTATTCAAACCACGGTATTTATAAGTCTCTGTTTTTATTGAACAATTGACTCTGGCACAGGAATTGCTCTGTTATCACCATCACGGAAATACAGATCAATGGAGTCATCTGATGGATGAAGAAAAGGCAAGAGAGCGCGTCGACGAGCTTAGGGATTACTACACACACCTCGCCACCTATGTCGCGGTTAATCTCTTCCTCGTCATACTGAACCTGGTGACGTCACCAGAATCGTTTTGGTTCATTTACCCCCTTCTAGGTTGGGGTATCGGTATCGCGATTCACACTGCCGAGGTTTTCTGGACCGGATCGGATTGGGAAGAAAGAAAGATTCAGGAACTGACCGGTTTCAAGCAGACACAGGATGACATTCAACGTCTTTCTGAGCGCACCGAAAACCTGATCACCATTCTTTCCAGTGTTAACTGGGAAAAGATTGACCCGGAACTGATGGAGACCAGAGAAAACCTCGAGGCAACAAAGCAGAAGATCGTTCAGCTGAAGGATCAGCGGGATCCTAAGTCACAAGCTGAAGTCACTGAGCAGATTGAAAAGCTCGAGGCCTTCGTAACCAGCTCAAAGTTCGATTTCTACGAACTGGCGGCACAAGAAAAAGAGACTAAAGGCTAGGTACCGCCGGTCACATAGAGGCACTGCCCGGTCACCCAGCTTGACGCCGGTGAAGCCATAAAGACGACGGCATGCCCAATGTCGTCGGGCGTCCCCAAACGGCCCAGAGGTACACCGATAATTTTTTCAATCGGCTTACCCTCTGGAAAGTTAGTCGATTCATTAAAGTTTTTAGTCGGCACCGGACCCGGTGCAACAGCATTAACACGAATCTTGGGGGCCAGCTCTAAAGCAAAGGTTTGTGTAAGGCTGTTCACCGCAGCCTTTGATGCACCGTAAGGTCCATTCTTCATACTGCCTTGCGCTTTTGCGGAACTGGACGAAATATTGATTATCGCCCCCTCTTCCATATTGTTAGCGGCGATCTGACAGGCAATAAACACCGCCTTCAGGTTCAGGTCTAACTGCGCATCCCAACGATCTTCCGGCGTTTTAGTCAGGTACCTTGGTGTTGCATCCGGCAGTCCGCCAGCATTGTTTACCCACACATCAATTCCGCCTTCTTCAACCGCAAGCGCGGCTAGCTGTTCAACTTCTGCAGAGTTGGTGACATCGACAACCAGCGTCGTCACCTTGCGACCAAGTGCTCTAATCTCTTCCGCAAGGCTATCCAGATCTTCCTGGGTTCTTGAGCTGATCACCAGGTCTGCGCCTGCTCTCGCTAGCTGAGTCGCAATACCGCGCCCAATGCCTTTGCCGGCACCCGTGACTACCGCGCGCTTACCATCCAATCGAAACGGATCAGACATCTTCATCCCTCCTCTGTTGATGCATGCAGACTACCACTTTCGGTGGCATCATGAGATCTATGGAAAGGGATTACGATGTCATCATCATCGGTTCCGGCGCGGCTGGGCTTTCCGCCGCTGTCGCCGCTGCAGATTCCGGGGCTAGCGTGCTGGTTTGTGAAGGAGACACCCGTGTCGGAGGATCCTCGCGGCTCAGTGGCGGACATTTCTACGCCGCCGGTACTTCTGTTCAGAAAGAAGCAGGTATTGAAAGCGACTCCGCTGATGCCATGTTCGAACATTACATGACATTGAACCAATGGCTCGTTGACCCCGCCGTGGTTCGCTCCTACTGCGACCTAAGTGCACCGACATTCGAATGGTTAAAAGACCTGGGTGTGAAGTTTCCCGTACAAGGTGTTTATCCCTCCGGTGTCGGTTCAGTGCCCCGGGGGCATCAGCCCGAAGGAGCTGGCGAAGAAGTCATTAATGTCCTTGACGGTCATCGCAGCCACAAAGGTGTGGAACTGGTTCTGGATGCCAGGGTTACCGGACTAATGACCGATGAGGACGGCCGGATCACGGGTATAGAAATTGGTGAAGATCGTGCCACCTGCGGTGCAGTCATCCTCGCCACAGGAGGCTTTGGCGCTAATCCTCAAATGATAGAGAAGTATTACCCACAAGCGGCTGCGACCGGTGACTGGCGGTGGTATATCGGAACAGAAGGTGCCCAGGGTGATGGCATCACCCTCGGTGAATCCGTCGGAGCAGTCGTGGACGGTCATGATCGTGGATTGCTTCTGGTCACACCCGGATTCAGTCGTGACCTTGAAGTACTGCTTCCACCCTGGCTGATTCTGGTTAATCAGCAGGGACGAAGATTCACCAATGAAAGTGCGCCTTACACTGTGCTTGGTGGCCTGATTCAACACGAGGGCGGTTCTGCGTTTGCGGTCTTTGATGAAACTGCACGCTCTTCGGCAAAACCTTCACCTATCTCACAGGCGTATTGGGTTGAGGAGGTATTGCAGCAGAAAGCAGATGAAGGTCGAATCTTTCGCGCAGATACGCTGCAGGCACTGGCTGAAGAGATGAACGTCAACGGACAAGGACTCACCGGCACTGTCGAGCGCTACAACGCAGATGTCGCAGCGGGAGCAGACACCGCCTTCTTCAAACAGGGTAAGCTCACACCGATCGCGGACCCTCCCTTCTATGGTGTCGAGGTTCGACCTGCCATCGTTTGCTGGACCGGTACGGGAATCCGAATCAATGCAGCCACCAGTGTCATTAATGAGTCGGAACGTGAAATACCCGGTCTGTTCGCCGCTGGCGAAACCATCGGAAACCTGCATGGTGATCGATACATCGGTGGTGGCGGTTCTTTCGGACCCTGCATCGTGTTCGGTAAGCTGGCAGGTGAAAATGCCGCTCGATACGCACTATCCCTTAACGACTGACAGTAGGAACCAAACCATGACACTTGTACCGCCAAAGTCCCGCAGTGAACTCGCAGACATGGAACCCATTTTTCAGATGGTGGAAGCATCCATGGGATTCGTTCCTACCAGCATGCTGACGATGGCCCATTGGCCAGAGCTGTTAAGTGCATTTGGTGGTATCGCTGGCACGATTATCGGCGGCGGTGAACTGCCAGGTAGTCTGAAGCAGTTGATTGCATTTGTGGTCAGTAATGCAGCAGGTTGCAGATATTGTCAGGCTCACACTTCTCACAGCGCCGAGGTCAACGGCGTCAGCCCAGAAAAAATTCAGGCAGCTTTCGAGTTCGAAACCAGCGATCTTTTTGACGATGCTGAACGTGCTGCACTTCGTGTCGCCCTGCACGCCGGCATGGTGCCTAACGCCGTGGAAGAAGGGCATATGGAAGAACTTCGTAAACACTATTCGGATCGTCAGTGTGTGGAGATTGTCGCTACCATTTCGCTGTTCGGCTACCTGAACCGCTGGAATGACACCATGGCAACCACTCTGGAAGACAAGCCAAAGGGTTTTGCAGAAACCAACCTGAGCGCTGCTGGCTGGCAGGCTGGTAAACACGACTAATCACTTTCTACTGTTATTAACTTTGCCAAGGAACACGTAATGGCTGAAGACAAAACCATTTTCGCAATGATCATTGACGGCGAACTGCCGTCTGAAAAACTTTACGAAGACGATCACTGCATCGTGATAAAAGACATCAATCCGCAAGCGCCGACCCACGTTCTGATCATTCCAAAATCTACGGAAATCCCCAGGCTCGCTGACGCCAATGAAAGCCATCAGGCGCTGCTGGGTCACCTGCTGCTGGTCGCCGGGGAGATGTCTCGAAAACTTGGTGTCGATGATGCCTTCAGACTTGTGATCAATAATGGTGCAGATGCCGGTCAAACAGTCTTTCATCTTCATTTACATATTCTTGCCAGCAAAGCTTTTGATGAAGGCTCTCTCGGCAAAGAATTTGGCTGAACAGCTGGCCAAATTGACATGGTCAGGCAATTCCTCTAAAAAGCAGCCATGCTGCGCCTGCACCTCGCAAAACTTCTACACATACTGGCACTCAGCTTCCTGCTGGGCTTGCCTGGCGTCGCTGCGGCGGAACATTTTCACGATACCGTTCACGAAGAAGAATTCTGTGATGTCTGTGAAATTACAGGCCCAGCTAGCACGGAGCGCACAAACTGCGCGCCTTCAGTGCCAAAACCCCACGAGATCCAGGACAAAAAGGTTTTCATTCCTCTTGAAACCTACCTGTTCCACAAACATCAAAGAGGTCCCCCTCTCCTGCGCTGATACATCGCCCATTCATTTAGCAGGAGAAAAAAGTGAAATACCTAACAAGAGCTCTCGCACTTGCCGCGAGCGCTTATGCATCCATCGCGATTGCCGATGAACTACACGAAGATCACCACTACAGTGAAGAGATCATCGTCAGCGCGCCTTTTAATCAAAAAGAAGCGGATACCGCTTTACCCATTAACATCCTCACGGACGAGCAGCTGGCCAGGGAAGTCGAAGACACACTCGGCGGCACCCTAAAGAACCAGATTGGTATACATAACAGCAGCTTCGGACCCAGTGTTGGTCAGGCTGTTATCAGGGGCCAAACCGGTAACCGAGTCCAGGTATTGCAGAACAGCGTCAACAACATCGACGTGTCCGCAGCCAGCCCGGACCACGTCAACGGTCTGGAGCCAGCACTCGCTAACAAAATTGAAGTACTGAGGGGGCCATCGACGCTCCTATATGGAAACGCCGCGATCGGCGGTGTCGTCAATGTCATCGACAATCGAATCCCGGAATCCAGCTTCGATAAGCCGACCTTCATGATTGAACAAAGCCACAACACGGTGAACGAGGAGAACAAAACCGTCGCCAAGTTCAATGCCAGTTTCGGCGGTCTGAACCTGCACTTCGACGGCTTCACCCGAGATAACGACAACGTCGAGATCAAAGGGTACGCCATTGACGAAGCCGCGCTCGAGCTACTTGAAGACGAGCATGGCCACGAGGAAGAAGGCGAGCACCATGACGAAGAGGAAGAACATCACGACGAGGACGAAGAACACCACGACGAGGATGAACACCATGACGAAGAGGAAGAGCTAACTAACACCAAGGGCTTTATCGGCAATTCCGACGCTGAATCAGAAGGTTACACATTCGGTGCATCTTTCAGCGGTGATCGCGGCTTCATTGGCTTTTCTATTTCCGAGATCGAAAATGATTACGGCTTACCACCAGGATCTCATGGCGGTCATCATGACGAACACGGCGAGGAAGAACACCACGACGAAGATGAAGAAGAGCATCACGACGAAGACGAAGAACATCATGACGAAGATGAACACGGCGAAGAAGGCCAGGAGTTTGTTCGTCTCGAAGTGGAACAGACTCGTTACGATCTGAAAGGTGAACTGAATTTCGAAACTGGCTTTATCCAGAATGTTCGCGGTGCAATTAACTACACCGACTATGAGCACCAGGAAATTGAGTTTGAGGGAGACGGTACTGCATTCCTGGGAACCACTTTCTCAAATGAAGGTTACGAAGGTCGCTTCACGCTGAGTCACGCCCCTATCAACAACTGGCAGGGTGTCTGGGGTCTTCAATTTTCGGATACTGAGTTCAGTGCCATCGGCGAGGAAGCCTTCATTCCCGAGACAGACAGCACGGGTTATGCCCTCTTCCTGGTTGAGCGTCTCGAACTGGAAGACATCACCTGGGAGTTAGGGTATCGCTACGAATACAGGGAGCATGACGCCGGTGCGAGCTGTGACCGAGACGAAGGTGCGAACAGTCTCTCGGCCAGCGTGCTCTATGACTTCAGCGAATCCAGCAACCTGCTGGTCGCGGCTTCTCGATCTGAGCGTTCGCCTACCCTGGAGGAGCGATTCTCGAACGTTCAATCCAATGGCTGTGCACCTTCCGCTGATCCAGAGGACTGGGTGACTCACGTAGCAACAGGTTTGATCGAAGTGGGTAATCCTGATCTGGACAAAGAGGTTTCAACGAATGTTGAAGTTGGCTTCCACAGCCATGCTGAGCGCCTAGAGGCGGAACTGAATGTCTACTACAACCAGATCGATGACTACATCTACCTGGCTGATGGCGGTGAGTTTGAAGAAACCCCGGTTGCACTTTACTCCGCTGAGGACGCAACTTTCTATGGCATCGAGGGTCGAGTTGTGTACCAGGCATTCGAGAACGAATACGGCTCACTGGATCTTTCGCTCCAGGGCGATATGGTCAGAGCCGAATTCGACAACGCCGGTGATGTGCCTCGTATTCCGCCCGATCGTATCGGCGTTGGTCTCACCTGGCATGGTTCGAACTGGACCTTCTCCACCAACCTGACAGAAGTTGCTGACCAGGATCAGGTTGGCGTTGGCGAGTTTGAAACCGATGGCTACACGTTGCTGGATGCCTACGCTGATATCCACTTCAAGGTTGGTCAGGGTGAGCTGCTGCTTTTCGCCAAAGGTTCCAACCTACTCGACGAAGAGATCCGAACGCATACGTCTTACTTGAAGAACTACGCTCCTGAACCCGGCCGAGGTGTAAGAGTCGGTATCCGCTTTAACTACTAAGCGGCTTGTAACGGCAATTCGAAAGCGAATCTCGTACCTCTATTCAGTTCACTGCTCACTTGGATGGTGGACTGATGGAGGTCGAGAATTCGTTTAACAATTGCCAGACCAAGACCTGATCCCAATTTCTCAGTCGGCTCTACACTTGGTGTGTAGTAATGACGTTCAAAGATATGCGGGATATCGTGTTGCGAGATACCCATGCCGGTATCCGCAACCACAATCCGCGCAGATTGCGCAGAATCCTCTACACTGATCGTGACAGACCTTCCCTCCGGTGTGTGCCTGAGCGCATTATCCAAAAGGTTTTGAAGGACTCTTTGAATCAATGCGATATCCGCTTCAACGAATCCTCGTTCGTCCTTTGCAGTCACCGATAGCTCAATACCTTTTTGTTCAGCCTGCAGCTGAAAATCCTGGACACAGTCATGGACCAGCTCCATCAACGAAAATGGTTCGGAATTGAGACTGACCGCACCGGAATCGAGCTTTGACAGTTCAAACAGTTCACTGATCAGGTTGTTCAGATGGCGACTATGTTTATGGGCAGTTCTGAGATACTGCTCACGCTCATCACCTTCCAGCGACTCACCTTTGATCAGCAGCGTTTCGAGATAACCCTGCATCGAAGCCAATGGCGTGCGTAAGTCATGAGAGACATTGGCAATCAATTCTCTCCGGGTCGCATCAAGATTCTGTAACGCTCGAAACTGCTGCCGGTTTTCGGTAGCCATGGTGTGAAACGCCCCCGTCAGCTCATCGATTTCATCGTTGATTTCACTGGGCGCAGAAAAGGAGACAGGTTCTGATGGATCTTCCCGGCGGAATGCATCGACATAACCGCGCAGAGCAGCCAGCCGGCGAGTCAGCAGGAAGAAGATCAGGACGCCCGCAACCAGTGCAACTGTCAGGCTCGCAATGATGCTGAAGACACCAACCCTAAGAATGTAACTTTCCTCAACCAGCAGTCGAAGTGACTCATACTTTTCACCGCCAAGTACGGCATAGAGATATCCCACCGTGACATCACCTTCGATAATCGGAGATACCGAAAAGGGTTTCTCCACGCCTGGATTTCGAGGATCGCTGCCCATAATCGGCAACGGATGATTACCCGACAGGAATCGTTGTAACGGCGTCAATGCAATACGGGGTTGCACGGTGACATCACCCGGCAACGCATGCGCAAGGATCTTACCGCTGGAATCCGTGACATAGACTTCAACCGTTGGGTTAATGGTCATCATGCGGCTGCCCAGCTCGTTAATCGCAGCACGATTGACGACACCAGCCTCAATCAACTGCTGCTGCTCGGTCACATACATCGCAATGCTTCGATTCAAACGTTGTGTGACTTCCTGGGAATACTGATCACTCACCTGGCTAGAGATCGTGACAAGTATCAGGGTCAGGAGCGTCGTGAGGATTAACAAACTCACCGAGAGTTTTGCGTAAAGGGTTTTAAACATATCTAATCGCCTAGTTTGTAGCCAACACCCCACACCGTAATGATGTATCGAGGTGCCGCAGGACTATCTTCAATCTTTAATCTGAGTCGGTTGATGTGGGAATTGACTGTGTGCTCGTAGCCTTCATGACCATATCCCCACACGTGATCGAGAAGATCAGCACGACTGAACACTTCACCGGGGTGACAAGCGAAGTGATACAGGAGATCAAACTCTTTCGCCGTTAGCTGCACGAGATTTCCGTTAATGGCCACCTGCCGTTTACTTTTCAGGATTTCAATCTGGCCATGCTTGATGACCTCCGGACCCGCAGTCTGCTCAGCGGTTTGCAGCGCGTCCCTGCGCTGCTCTCGCCGAATCATCGCTTTCACTCTGGAAAGCAATGTCACAACACTAAAGGGTTTGCAGACATAATCATCGGCGCCCATTTCCAGCCCAAGAACGTGATCAAGCTCTGTCACTTTGCTGGTCAACATGATGATCGGGACAAAATTTTCGTTGGCGCGAATCCTTCGGCAAACCTCTAGTCCATCCAGCCCAGGAAGACGAATATCCAAGAGGATCAGATCCCAGGGCTCGTTTCGAACCAGCTCAAGCGCCATGAGCCCGTCATTACAAAGCTCAACATGTGAATAAACGTCACCCAGATGCAGCGCCAATAGCTCGCCGATGTCTGGATCATCTTCAACAATCAGGATTCTTTGGGTTTCAAGCACTTTGATTTCAGACTCAGGGTTCTCAAGCTCTGTTTTTCCATAGTGTTGAGGGTCGATGTCTGCTGTCACGGACATGAGTTCACGCTCCTGAAATGAGAAAGGCACAAACCAATAGACCGGAGGTTTGTGCCTTTCCTTTCACGCTACTCAATCCGCGATACAGTCACTCGAGCGATGGGGTTATCCCATCGATGAACTTCGCTCAAAACGGATGTTGCAAGCCCGTCATCAGCGGTCAGGACACCCGGGTGCCCCCTGACCTCATCTGCGAGATCATCCCGCGCCTCATTCAGACCCTCACCGCCATCAGCGGGTCCAGGAATCGTCCCGGCAGACTCTGAATTAGCCTCGGTACCAGCGTCATAACCAATGGTCGTCACGGAAATCGAGTCACCCACTTCCATGCCGGACAGCGCAATCCCACGCGCCGCGGTAATCGCGTCATTGGTGTTGACCAGCATGGTAAACGCAGACACATAGGCCATTTCCGTCTGCTCTTCTTCAAGAGACAGCATCATGGTTTCAGTGGCTCCTGGAGGCAGGACACCACCTGCAGAATCCGTCGCTAGCACAACATCTTGCGCTGCCGCTTCCGTCAGAAACTCGCTGTTATCACCACCTTCTGCCAGCAGTTCCAGGCCTGCAGTCGCTGGCTCACCAATGACAAAGGACGAGTAACCCGATTCATGGGCAACCAGCGCGATCGGGGAGAATGGCTGGGCTGCAGTGAGATTAACGACATTCACTTCAAAGGTTTGAGTCACCGGCTCCGGATCTGGCTCTGGCGTCGTATCCGGAACAACTGGCGCAGGGTCATTGTCATTGTCGCTGCTGCAACCAGCGAGAACTGCACACATCACCAGGGTGCTAAGCAATGATTTTGTTGATTTCATGTGCCGCTCCTTAATTTACGGTAACCGTGACCCGCACAACCGGGTTAAGCCAACGATGCACAGCAGCATCTATGTCACTGGCACCACCGGTGGCATCCGTATCACCGAGGACATTTCTGTGGATGTGAACAAATCCTTCTGCAGTTGCAGCAATACCAGTTCCGTTCATGCCCGAAGCCTCGTCAACAGGTCCAGGTGCAGGGTAGCCCGGTTCACCTGGCGCACCGCTACCACGAATTTCATCGTTACCTTCGGTGCCAGCGTCGTAAGCATTAACGTTAAAAGTGTAAGTGCCTGCTTCCGTAGGAATCTCTACTGCATTCAGGCCTAGAAAACCGTCATTGGTCGGTAGCAACATCGCCACCAGCGAGAGGTAAGCATTGTCTGGCGTGTCATCGGTATTCAGCATCGCGGTGGTGCTTTGACCTGGACCAAGCAGACCTGCAGCTGGGTTCTCAACCACGACAGCGCCAGTTGGTTCAAGATCAGTGACCAGTCCAGAGATATCTCCGCCTTCCGCCATAGCCTGAAGGCTATCGCTAGCGGCTGCGCCAGAAGTGAACAGTCGGCTGTCACCGGGATGCGCTGCAACCAGCAAAGGGGTGAAGTAAATGCCTTGAGTCAGGTTGGTAACAGTGACACTGAAGTCGGTTGCCAGGGCTGAAGTTGAAACAGACGCGCACAAGAGCGCGGCAGAAATGGATTTTAGGTTCATTTGCGAGAAGTTCCTCTGTGTTTGGGGTGAGGAGAGTCTGTTCCTCTGCGCCCAAACAAACTTCACGCAAATATCACAATTTCATAAACAATCCGTTGCCTGCTAGCGCTTCTAGACTCACCTTCTTTTGCAACCTGGCAGTGCGCAAAGCATTTCAAAAACGAGATTAGCCGCTAACAGCGCGGTATTACCTGTGGTGTCGTAGGGTGGAGAAACTTCCACAAGGTCAGCGCCTATCAGGTTAAGACCGCTGGCACCGCGGATGATTTCGATACCCTGAGAAGTGGTAAGACCACCGGGCTCCGGCGTGCCCGTCCCCGGCGCGCAGGATGGATCCAGCCCATCGATATCAAATGACAGATAAACCGGTTGGTCAGGTCCGACCTTCTTTCGAAATTCGTCCATCAATGGGGCCAAAGATCGATACCAACAGTCTTCAGCAGGGACCACCTGCACACCCCGGTCTTTCGCCCAGTCAAAGTCCTCTGCTGCATAACCGGTAGCCCGCAGGCCTATTTGAATCATCAGCTCAGGATTAATCAGTTCTTCTTCGATGGCCCGGCGGAATATGGTGCCATGGGTCACCGGCTCACCAAACATGGCGTCGTTCATATCTGCATGGGCATCCACATGAATCACCGCGAGGGGGCCATGCTTTTTCGCCTGGGCTCGCAGGATCGGCAAAGCGATAGTGTGATCGCCCCCCAATGAAATCGTTTTCACAGGTGATTGTAATAACGCATCGTAGTGCGCTGTGATGATGTCGATACTCTTTTCAAGATTGTATGTGTTCAGCGCCACGTCACCGAGGTCACCCACATTAAAGGAATCGAAGGGCGCCGCGCCGGTCGCCATACCATAGGGACGCACAAGAACAGACTCAGCACGAATCTGCCTGGGCCCATAGCGGGCGCCAACGCGGTTGCTTGTCCCAATATCCAGGGGAACGCCTACGATGCCAACATCAAGACCATCTGGTGTTTCGTGTATAGGTAACCGAAACATACTGGCCTGGCCGGCAAATCTCGGCATGTCATTGCCCGACAGGGGCTGATTTTTATCACTCATAACGGGAGCATAAAGAAAAAAGCCAGGAAGGCGAACCTTCCTGGCTTCTTGGCAACAACCAGCCATGGCGTAACTGGTTGTCACGTGAAGGACAGGTCTGGATGGATAGGGTTGGTGTTGTATCCGGTCCTGTCCTAAACCCCGGCAGTTACATCACTTCGACAACGGCAAACACAACGAACATGGCGAGACCAACTATGTTGACGAAGTCACCCACTGTCATGGGATCTGGCTGTCTTCTTCCTGTTGAATACATCATTTGAACTTCCCTTTCGTTAACCTCGGAGCCAAGTTAACCGCAAAAAGTCGACTCAGAATGTGATGGTGATCACAGGTCGGTACGGGGAAATCAGGGAAAAATCAGAACTGCGGGCTGGATCACACTTTTGATTCCAACCCGCGCACACTTATTGGATGGTCGATCGACCTACATTTTGCCGTAGTCCACCGTTAGCCATCGCTCTGTGGCAATAGACACCAGGATGCTTTCGCCATCTCCCTCAGGATTATCTGCGTAAGCTTTACCCTGCTCTTCACCCAGATAACGAATGGCCATGCTTAAGAGTTCTTCCTGGGTCGAGGGTCTTGTTGTAAAGGATCCTTCTATTGTCACGTACTTATAGGGCATAGCTTCCGATTGCGCACAAAGTGAGATCTGTGGCGCATTCTGTATGGCTTTACCCTTCAACGAGTTTGCATCCGTAATCACCCAGGCCTCACCACCTGGTTGATAGTCGTACCAGATAGGCGCGGTCAACGGCGCTCGCCCTTCACGGGGAATACTGATGACTCCCACATGCAAACCTGCGAGGAATGCTTCTCTTTCCTCTTTCGACATCTTTAACGACATTGGAACCTCCGGTTACCGACAAAAAAGTGAAGTCAGCGTATCGACTTTTGCATCCCGTGTCCCTACCCTCTCGGGGCATAACTGCTATAGGAAAACCTTCATGAGCCGGGCCAACATCCAGAATCCATATAACCGCAAACACGAATCTCTGAATGGCGACTGGCACTACCTGATTGATCCCTACGAAACCGGCTTCTATGACATGTTCGGAGAGGAAAACAAATTCGGGTATTTCCGAAACCTGACGCCGGATGATCACTGGGCATCCGAATACAACTTCAAAGCCAGCCCCACACTTAAGGTTCCCGGCGACTGGAATTCCCAGGAACCCACCCTCATGTGGTACGAAGGAACCCTCTGGTATTTCCGGGAGCTACCGGATCCAACTCAATCTGAAGAACGAACTTTCCTGCGGTTTGGTGGCGCCAACTACGACACCATCGTCTGGGTGAATGCCAAGGAAGTGGTGAGACACACCGGTGGCTTCACACCATTTGAGGCTGAGATCACAGACCTTCTTCAGCCAACTGGCAACTTTGTGGTCGCAAAAGTGGACGACACTCGCCTTCGCGATGGTGTGCCAACACTCAACACTGACTGGTGGAACTATGGTGGCCTGACACGAGAGGTGCTGCTGGTACATACACCCGGCATATTTATTCGAGACTACTTCTGCCAGTTATCCGTCGAAGATCCTTCCAAGATCAGCGGTTTTGTGGAAATCGATGGCGCCTCTGAAATCGATGTTCATCTTGAGATCCCTGAACTTGGCATCAAAGAAACCTTGAAGACGGCTGAGGGAAAAGCATCTTTTGTAATATCTGCAGATCCGGAGCGATGGTCACCGGAGAATCCGCGATGTTATGACGTCAGCCTGTCTATCGACTCTGATCGAATTGACGATCGCATCGGATTCAGGACGATCGAAACCAGAGGCGAGGATATCCTGCTTAACGGCGAATCTGTTTTCCTGCGAGGCATCTCGGTTCACGAAGAAGCCATTAGCGATAACGCACGTCGCGCACACTCTATAGAGGACGCAAGACAGCTGCTCACTGAAGTTAAGGAACTTGGTTGTAACTTCGCAAGACTGGCGCACTATCCCCACAATGACCATATGTGTCGCGTGGCAGATGAAATGGGTTTGCTGCTCTGGTGCGAAGTACCGGTTTACTGGGCCATTAATTGGGAGAGCGAAGAGGTTCTGGAAAATGCCCGGACCCAACTCAGTGAAATGATCATCAGGGATCGAAACCGGGCAAGTATTGTGCTCTGGTCCGTTGCCAACGAGACTCCTGTTTCAGAACCGAGAACTCGTTTCCTGAAATCACTCGTAGACACAGCAAAGTCTCTGGACCCAACGCGACTCACGACAGCCGCCATGTTCATGCGACCGGACAAGGTCGAAGAAAACGGCAAGATCCTGCGTACGTACACGCTTGATGATCCACTTGCAGAACATCTCGACGTCATGGGCTGTAACCAGTACCTAGGCTGGTACTACACCAAGGTCACCGATATCGAAAATTCACGGTGGCTATCAGACATGAATAAACCTCTGATCATGAGCGAGTTTGGCGCCGGTGCCCCCAAGGGAAATCGAGGCGGTCCCCATGATCGCTGGACAGAGGACTACCAGGTCACTGTCTACGACGCACAGCTATCAATGATGGAGGACATCAGCTTCTTGCGAGGCCTGTCGCCATGGATTTTGAAAGACTTCCGAACACCCAAGCGCCCGCTGGCTGGCGTCCAGGACTACTTCAACAGGAAGGGTGTGATCTCCGACAAGGGCGAACGCAAACTGTCCTGGGACACGCTGTCCAACTTCTACGCGAAAAAGCGGGAAAACCACACCGGTTGACGGATAACCCCGGGCCCTCTAGTTTCTAGACTTCAGTTTCAGTGGGGGTCACAAGACGTGGAGAAGCAGGAACAGATTCGGGTCATCAAAGGCTTGATGCACTACCTGGATACAGACACCAATGTGGATGCCGGAGGCCAGGTTCGTAATCCGGTCAGCAGCTACACCTCTCCTGAGATCGCACAGCAGGAATGGCAGCAGTTTTTTCAGAACTACTGTCACGTGCTTGGCATGTCCGGTGACCTGCCAAAACCCGGCAGCTTTTTTACCTCAAAAGATCTTGGTAAACCCATTCTCTGCACCCGGGATAAAGAGGGTCATTTCCACGCTTTCCTCAATGTCTGTCGACACCGCGGGACATTGCTTGAGGATTCGGATCGTGGCGAAAAGCATATGTTCAGCTGCCCCTTTCACGCCTGGGGATACGCGAACAACGGTGACTTGATCTCGGTGCCCAAGGAGGATCATTTCGGTCCTGTCGACAAAAGCTGCAACGGACTGGTTGAACTGCCCTGCACTGAAAAATTTGGTTTGCTCTGGGTGAACCCGAATCCCGAAGGCAGCATTGATTTGGACGATCAACTTGGAGAGCTCGCACCGGAACTCGCTTCCTGGAATCTGGAAAAGTTTAATTTCAATGTCTCCACCCGATTCGATCATCCCATGAACTGGAAGCTGGCCATCGACACCTTTGGTGAAACCTACCACTTCAACGCCCTTCACAAAGACACTCTGGCCCAGGATTTTTATGGCAACGCGCAAATGTACGACACCTACAAGCGCAACCACAGAATGTCTCTCTGCCTGCGCAACATCGATACGCTGAGGCAGATGCCGGAGGATGATTGGAATGTGCTGCTTGGAGCCTTGCCTGTCTACTACATCTTCCCAAATATCCAGTTGATCCTGGGTTTAGGCGGTCCGACTCTCGTGCGGGTCTATCCGGACGGAGAAAATCCTCACAACAGCTTTTCGCAAATCAGCTTCTACCTGGATCCTGCTCTCGCCGAGCTTGAAATGTCCGAAGAACGTCGCGAACGCTATGGCGATATGAACCAAAGAATGCAGGGCTTCGCTGAGGTGATTCAGATGGAGGATTACGTCGCGGCTGCCAGCTCCCATCAGGGCATTCTATCTGGCGCACAGGAGTACCTGACCTTCGGCAGGAATGAACCTGCATTGCACCACTACCACAACACTTATCGTGATGCCCTGGGGTTACCGCCCCTGGAACGCATCAGTAACTGATACAGGAGATCGCCATGGCCGAGAGCCTCGATTACAACCTGCTGGAGGATGAAACCCGGGAGTGTCCATTCAAATACTTCCAGGCGATCCGTGGACTGGATACCCCCGTCTACTTCATGGAAGAACTGCAGGCCTATTACGTCAGCCGTTATGAAGACGTTAGATACATCAAGAAACATCCTGAAATTTTCAGTAGCGACATCTTTAAGTACACCGCTTCAGCGCTTCGCGGCGGCACTTCGCGGAGCATCGCTGAACAGTACAAAGCGGACAACGGCTGGGCGAGAGTCTCTACCCTGCAACGCACTGATCCGCCGGTGCACACCAAGTACCGCAGCCTGATCAATGATGCCTTTTCAGTAGCGCGAATCCGAAAGATGACCAATTACGTCGAGACCATGGTTAACGACCTGATCGACGAATTCATCGATAAAGGCAGCTGCGACTTTATGTGGGACTTCTCTATTCCACTTCCCTGCACCGTCATCGCAGACCAGTTGGGTGTACCTCGAGATCGTATCTGGGATCTGAAGAAATGGTCAGACGCCATGCTGGCGCCGGGTGGCGGGTTCACAGATGACGAAGCTGCACTGCAATGTGCCAAAGACGTCGTTGATGCACAGAAATTTTTCGCCGAGGTACTCGAAGCCAGAAGAAAAGAACCAAAAGATGACATCATCACGGATCTGGCTCACGCCAGACTCAAGGATGATCCAGAAGGTCCGGAACGATCACTGGATATGTTCGAGTTACAGGATCTACTGGATCAACTATTAACAGGCGGGAATGAAACCACCACCAACGCCATCGGCTCCGGCATGATGCTGCTACTCGAAAGACCAGAACTCATGGATCGGATGCGCGAGGACCCAACGCTGATTCGAAATTTCATAGAAGAGTCATTGCGGTTTGAAACGCCAGTGTTACACCTCTGGCGAGTGACCACACAGGATACGGAACTGGGTGGCGTCAAGATTCCCGCAGGCTCCAATGTTGCTGTCGGTTATGCCTCTGCGAATAGAGACGAAAACATTTTCGAGAACTCCGAAGAATTCGATATCGAGCGGAAGAAAGCTGGCGCGCACCTCGCTTTCGGGTCCGGACCGCACCATTGCCCCGGCGCAGCCCTGGCTCGTCAGGAAATGTACTCCGCGTTCACCATCCTTCTGCATAGACTGGATAACATCCGAACTGTCGATCCAGACGAGAGCTTCAATCATGTACCAAGTAGTTTTCTGCGAGGCCTGGAGAATCTGCACCTTAACTTTGACGTTAGAAGCCGGGAACGATACTTTCCTGATGCCTGCGTCTACTAACATAAGAGAAGAGCAATGACCGACTATCGTGAATCTGACGTTCCTGACCAATCCGGGAAAACCATACTTGTCACCGGTGCCAACACAGGGATTGGTTATGATGCCGCCCGTGTGCTCGCTGCAAGGGGTGCCCGCGTTTTATTAGGATGCCGCTCTGAAGAAAAAGCAGATGAAGCGATCAATAAGATCAAAGCATTGCACCCCGATGCAGACGTTCGATGGATTCCCCTCGATCTGGCCAGTCTCAAGTCAATTGAAGAAGCAGCCAATCAGGTAAAAGAGGAGCCTCAACTCGACGGACTCATCAACAACGCTGGCGTGATGGTCCCGCCAAAGATGGAAACTGCAGACGGATTTGAGCTGCAGTTTGGCGTGAATCATCTGGGACACTTTGCCCTGACGGGACACCTGATTGATATGCTCAAAGATCGACCCGGTGCGCGCATCGTCAATGTCAGCAGTCTTGCTCACCGAAATGGTCGCATCAACTACGACGACATCCATGCTGAGAAGTCCTACAACCGTATGGAACGATATGGCATGAGCAAATTTGCCAACATCCTGTTCACCTACGAGCTACAACGCAAGCTGGAGGCGGCAAACTCATCCGCGATTTCTGTCGCCTGCCACCCGGGTGGATCATCGACAGAGCTGGGACGGCATATACCCCCGGTCTTCGCCATACTGTTTCTGCCACTCGCACTCATCATGAATTCATCCGCTGAAGGAGCGCTGCCGACGCTTCTGGCAGCAACAGGTGACGACGTAGCCGGCGGTGATTATTTCGGACCCATGAAAATGGGTGAGATGAGACACTCAGCGCATAAAGTAAATACCATCCCCGCGTCCAAAGATGCCGATGATGCGGCACGACTTTGGGATGTATCCACAGAACTCACCGGGGTTAGCTACTCCATCTAATAACCGCCAGCAAATAAGGAAAACCATGAGCAAACCATTTCGATTTGGCGTCCAGTCTTTTAATGCCGATTCTGCAGAGGACTGGGCGGGTCAGGTACAAAAGGCCGAAGAGCTGGGTTACTCAGCGTTTCACCTCGCAGATCACATCCTTGGACCTGGTCCTGCACTGGAGAAAGCCAATCATCCCGAGCAGAATCTGGCGGCCATTCCTGCAATGGCCTACGCAGCAGCGGTCACCAAGAGCATCAACATCGGCTGTCGGGTTTTTTGTGTCGACTACCACCTGCCAGTTGTGTTGATTAAATCCGCCATGACCATCGATAAACTTTCTGGCGGACGTCTCGAGTTTGGTCTCGGTGCCGGCTGGATTACCGAAGAGTACCAGGCGCTGGGTATCACCAAAGATGAGCCCAGGGTTCGCATCGACCGACTGGGAGATGTGATCGAAGGCGTCAAAGCTTTCTGCGGTGATGATATGGCTGATCTCAGTAATGACACCATCAACTGGAGCGACTTCAGCGGCGTGCCCAAACCTGTTTCAAAGCCGCCCATTATGATCGGCGGCGGATCCCCAAGAATCCTGAGACTTGCGGGTAGGGAAGCAGACATCGTCAGCCTGAACTTCAACAATCGATCCGGAATGATTGGACCGGACGGTGTCGGCATGTCCACCGAAGAAGAAACCAAGAAAAAAATGCGCTGGGTACAAGAAGGTGCCGGTGATCGATTCGATGATCTGGAAATTGAGATTGGCGCCTACTTCACTTTCGTGATGGATGACCCATCACCGGTACTCGGTCAATTCGCTCAGATGTTTGGCATGTCGGAAGACGAAATGAGCAAGCACCCACATGCGCTGTTTGGCTCCGTTGATGCCATTTGTGAAGAGCTCGAAAGAAGACGGGAGCTTTTCGGCATCTCCTACATCACAGTAGGTAAAGACAACATGGAAGCCTTTGCACCTGTTGTAGAAAGGCTCAACGGAAAGTAGCAGTTGATGCTTCAACCTGCTTAAATCGAAACACAACAAAAATAGAAGGACCCGGAGGGAATATGAAAGCTGCCATTTTTGAGGAAGCAAACAAACCACTAACTATCGAAGACGTCGACATCATTGACCCTCGTGCTGGTGAAGTACTTGTTAGAACTAGCTGTTCCGGTGTCTGCCACTCGGACCTGCACTTTGTTGACGGTTTATGGCAACTGCCCATGTCATGTGTCCTTGGACACGAGGCTGCCGGCGTCGTAGAAGCGATCGGAGAAGGTGTCACCTACGTCCAACCAGGTGACCGGGTCATCATGAGCTTCCGACCTTTCTGCGGAAAGTGTTACTACTGCCTGAGCGGCAAACCAAACCTGTGTAACGACCCTGAGATTGGCGCAGCTTCAGCAACACGTCTTACCCGAAATGGACAACCACTGCTGCAATTCGCGTCAGTCGGCTCGTTTGCAGAAATGATGGTGACCAGCGAAAACGGTGTCGTGAAAATTCCAGAAGAAATGCCGATGGCTGAAGCAGCGCTTATTGGTTGCGGCGTTATGACTGGCGTTGGCGCTGCGCTTTACACTGCACAAGTGCCTGGCGGCTCGACGGTGGCCGTCATTGGTTGTGGTGGTATTGGTCTGAATATCATCCAGGGATGCCGAATCGCCGGCGCTGCCAACATTATTGCCATCGACATCATGGATTCTAAGCTCGAGATGGCAACTCAGTTCGGTGCAACTCACACCATCAACTCAAAAGAAACTGATCTCGATGAAGCCATCGCGGAAATTACGAAAGGTGAGCTGGTTGAATTCGCCTTCGAAGCCATTGGTGTTCCCGCAGCGGCAACCCAGGCATTCAACATCACAAGACCTGGCGGAACGACAGTCGTTGTTGGCATGCACCCACTGGGTTCCGAGATTGCGGTTCCAGGACCCGCATTCCTCCAAGAGAAGAAACTCATCGGTTGCATGTACGGCTCAACTCGCTTCCGTGAGCACATGCCGAAGTTGATTGATCTGTTCCTACAGGATCGATTGGACTTAACCAGCCTGGTTTCAAGGCGACTCAAACTTGAGGACGTCAATGAAGCATTCCGCTCCATGAAAGCGGGCGAGGTTGCTCGCTCGGTATTGGAGTTCTAAAAAACCTAGGCGTGTACTGGCGGCTTTCTGATGATGTACTTCATAAAGCCGTCAGGATCGCCATAGTGATCCACGATCGTGGTTTGTTTTGGCGGTATGCCAACGGCTGCGTCGACAGCACCAGCTACAACCCTCTCATTCTGAAGAAATTTCTCTCCCTCGAAAACTCCGAGAAAGACAACAAGCACAAAAATTGGCAGGGCTAAGTTACGCATGTCGAGAATGGTACGCAGACCAACTCGTCACCTCTATAGCGTGGCAGCAAACCTAATCGAAACTTAATCGTTCTTAACGATATCTTTACGTTTGACTTCATCAGGCTATTGCCTGAGCATCCGATCGATCACTTCGGAGGAAAAGGTCATGGCAACAGATCGCCTGGAAGCAGCTGCTGACAAGCTCGAAATCATGCAGCTTTCAGCAACTTACATGCGAGGTTTAGATCGGCTGGACGGTGAAGCGGAACGTTCTGTGTTTTGGGACGACGCCTGGTGTTCATATGGCACCTATGAAGGTGGTCCCGACAAATTCGTCGAATATTGCATGCAGGCACTGAAGACTCACGGATCTAATCAACATATGTTGGGTCAGATCACCGTAGAGCTGGAAGGTGAAGAGGCTTTCGGCGAAGTTTATTACCAGGCATACCATCGCATTCAAAACGAACAGGGTGAACCTCGCGACATGTTTATCAGTGGTCGCTATGTGGATCGCTATGAACGTCGTGATGGCATCTGGAAGATCGCTTATCGTAGTGAGCTCGTCGATTGGGTTCGCGATGAGGCAGCCGCAGACGATTGGTTCGCTGATTCACCGATGATTTTAGGAGCCCGCAAACCTGACGACCCTCTCTACAATCGCGAAGCCATGCGCAAAACTTCATGAAATCAGATCTACCAGCCGAGCTACTGAAGGCATATCTGGAAACAGACTACTTTGTTTCTGATGACCCACCACTCATGTTGCGAATCGGCGAAGAAAACGATGACGTGAAGATTCTGCTCGCAAGCTTCGGCGTTACCACCTCAGCATTTATAACTGCGTGGAATCCAAGGAGCGAAGTCCTCGGCGACGACGAGAATGACAGCAGACAGGCTGCGCTGCTGGGCGAGATTGAATCGAAACGCCTGAATTATCTTGTCGGCTATGGGGAGCGCCAGGACTGGCTGGAATACAGTTATCTCGTGCTAGGCATCTCTCGAGACGAAGCCAATGAGCTAGCTGAGCAATTCGGACAGAACGCCTATGTGTGGATTGATCAGGAAGGCGTCCCTGAGCTTGTGACTCTGGCTTGAGCCGCTCGTACCTGATCGTCGGACACGCCTGTCATAAACGCAACTCGTGCTATGTACTGCTCCTCGAATCGATCTAAACGGCCGTCTGCAAAGGCAACTCGCCAAAGGTTTTCAATGAGCACGCGCTTGTCTTCATCCGAGTAGTGTTCATTAACCAACCCAGTGAATTCCTGCAGGTCTGTGACCGCCGCGTCCGGGTCCACGAGCTCAATCAGCTCATCGAGAGACTCACCACTTAAGCCGAAAGTGCGCTCCAACAGTTTCAGTATCGTACTCTGTTCCTCCGGGTGCTCTTCAAAGTCAGCTCGTGCACAGACCACCAGCAAAGCCGCCGCTGCGAAACGAACCTCATGTCGTTCGTTGCTGGCTGGATCCACCGCCAGTGAAGGCGCCATCCGTTCGCTAAAAAATGAAGGCAAGTCGGTCAACATAACGACGGCATTTTAATAGCACTGTGGAGCCGCGACCAGTCGTCTACGCAAGAACTTGTAATTGAAGCCGCTTTCTTTATATTGCGCGACGTGATGTCCAGAATTTTTTCAATCGCCCTTCTCTCTTTGCTTGTCGTTATGCCACACAGCGGCAGGGCCGATCTGTTCGAACCTTTTTCAACGTCCAATCTGAATCCATTTGTGCAAATGTACGGCATCCCTGCGACTCGCTCTGCTCATCAGGCTGCTGAGGGCAAGTTCAACTGGCATCTGCAGACTGAAATTGCCAATAACTTCACCGAATCCGTGGGGGACAACGAGGTCATATCCATTGATGGAGAAACCTGGCGAACCAACCTGAGTCTACGCTACGGCATTACAGAACGCTGGGAGGTCGCGCTGGATGTACCTTACATTCGTCACGACGGCGGCTCACTGGATAGCTTTATCGAGGACTGGCACAGCTGGTTTGGTCTGCCCAACGGGGGCCGTGAGGATGTGATGGATGATCAGCTGGCTTACCTGTATCAGCTGAACGGTGTTACCCGAGTCGATTTGAGGGATTCCGCCTCTGGCATCGGCGATGTCAGTCTGTCTGTTGGCTATCTGCTCGGTAACGAAGAAGACAAGTCATGGAGTGTTCGAGCTGGAGTGAAACTACCAACCGGTGATCCTGATGATCTGACGGGTTCCGACGGTACGGACGTATTCATGAGCCTGCACCTCACCGATGACAGCTTCTTTCGTCATGAAAACTGGTATTTCCACGGCAGCATCGGATTGATGGTGCCCGGCGACGGAGAAATCATTGAAGAGACATTGGAAGATTACGTTGTGTTCGGTTCAACCACGGTCGCATGGCACACCTGGGAGAAGGTCTCACTGAAAGCACAACTAGACTTTCACTCAGCCATGTATGACAGCGATCTAAAGGAACTCGATGAGTTCGCAGTGCAGCTGGTCCTGGGTGGCTCCGTCGAACTCGGCGAAAAGCTTCTACTGGACATCTCAGTGTCCGAGGACATCGTAACGGACGCATCTCCGGACGTAGTATTCCAGCTTGGGCTTCGATCCCGCTTCTAAGTGTCCTAACCCCTACCGATGTATGGCATCTTCGATGCCATGATCGTCATGAACTGCACGTTGGATTCCAGCGGCAACTGAGCAATCTGAACGACCGACTGCGCAACATGTTGCACATCCATGGTTGGTTCACCCTTAATACTGCCATCCGCCTGGGGCACACCGTCACCCATCCTCGCGGTCATTTCCGTGAGCGCATTGCCGATATCGATCTGGCTACAAACAATATTGTAGGGTCGACCGTCCAGTGAAGTAGATTTGGTTAAGCCGGTGACTGCATGTTTACTCGCCGTGTACGGCGCCGACCAGGGTCTGGGCACATGAGCTGAAATCGATCCATTGTTGATAATGCGACCGCCCATTGGTGCCTGTGACTTCATAATCCGAAACGCCTGCTGTGTGCACAGGAAAGTGCCCGTCAGGTTCACATCAACCACCCGGCGCCAGTCAGCTTCAGACAAGTCTTCAAGCGGCTTGGGTGGCGCACCACCTCCAGCATTGTTGAACAACACATCTAACCTGCCGAAGGTATCTTTGACGCTTTGAAACAGCGCATCAACAGAACTTGAGTCGGAAACATCCGACACCACTACCAGTGTCCGTCCAGCACACTCCGAGGCCACTGCCTCAAGCAGCTCTTGTCGTCTGCCTGTTAGCACCACTGCAAATCCAGCCTCGGACAACGCCAACGAACACGCTTTTCCGATACCGGTTCCCGCGCCGGTTACCAGCGCTACTTTTTCATCTTCACTACTCATCGTCGGGCTTTACTCAAATCCATACATGCATGTTATGTTCACATGATATGCCAAAGTTTGCCGCCAATCTGACAACGATGTTCGCTGAGCTGCCATTTCAGGAGCGGTTCAGTGCTGCCCATGAGTGTGGATTCGAAGCAGTTGAGATTCTCGCGCCCTACAGTTTTGAAATTCCTGAGCTGGAGAAGTTACTCCAGGAAAATCAGCTTGAACTGCTGCTGATCAATATTTCTCCAGGACCTTCTGGCGAAACCGGGCTTGCCGCGCTGCCCGGCAGAGAACAGGAATTCAAAGCGACGTTTGATGAAGCCTTGAACTACGCAACTGGATTAGGCGCACGAATGATTCATACCCTTGCGGGTTGTTCAACGGAAGACGTCACCGCTAGTTCAGAGACCTTCGTGAACAACCTGAGGTGGGCCGCAGAACGGGCGCACAAATCAAACATCAATCTCATGCTGGAGCCACTCAACAATGTCGATGTTCCCGGGTACCTACATAGTCACTTAAGCAAAACCCGTGAATTGATCGAAGCCATTGGTGCCGACAATGTCCGGCTGCAATTCGATTTCTATCACCAGCAGATTATGGAAGGGAATCTCGCCAGCAACCTGAAAGAGAACCTGGATATCATCGGTCACGTCCAGTTCTCGAGTGTGCCCGGTCGACACGAACCCCAGTATGGTGAGGTCAATGTGTCATTCCTTTGTGACTATCTGGATGAGCTGGGATATGAGGGTTTCATCGGCTGCGAATACTCGGCAAAAACTGATACTAAGGAAGGATTAAGCTGGGCACACGGTTACGGAATTTGTGCTTAAATGAAGATCGAGGTACGTCAACATGACTCGTATCATCCTCACCATAGCGGTAGCACTTCTCGCGAGCTTCGCGCTCACTAACCAAGCTCAACTCAAAGAAACAACGTCAGGGAAAATCTGGCTCATCGAAATCGATGGCGCCATTGGTCCTGCCACCAGTGATTATGTGTTGAGAGGGTTTGAGCAGGCGAGATCAGGTAACGCCAGTCTCATCGTCATTAGAATGAATACCCCCGGTGGTCTGGACGGTGCCATGAGAGACATCATCCAGGGCATCTTATCCAGCGACATACCTGTGGTCTCTTATGTCGGACCAAAAGGCGCCCGGGCGGCCAGTGCCGGGACTTACATCGCCTATGCAAGCCACGTCGCAGCCATGGCACCCGCCACTAACCTTGGCGCGTCAACACCGGTTCAGATTGCTGCACCCACCATGCCGTCTCCTGAAGAACCTGCTAGCGCAGCAGAACCATCGGCGATGGAAAAGAAAATGGTTAATGACGCAGCCGCCTATATTCGCGGACTGGCAGAATTACGAGGTAGAAACGCTGACTGGGCCGAGGAGTCTGTAAGACAGGGAGTGAGTCTCAACGCCGAAGCGGCACTCGAAGAGAATGTGATCGATCTGGTGGTCGAAGATCTGGATGCCCTCCTACAGGAACTCGATGGTCGGATCGTCAGCATCAATGATCGGGAGATCACCCTGCAAACCAAAGATGCTGAACTGCAGCCACATCTGCCGGACCTGCGCACGGAGATCCTTTCTATCATTACCAATCCAAGCGTCGTCATGATCCTTGGGATGATTGGCATCTACGGGATCATCCTTGAATTCTACAACCCGGGTTCACTCATACCCGGCGTCATCGGCGTGATCTGCCTGTTACTTGCGGCTTATGCCGTGCAATTGCTCCCTTTGAACTACGCGGGGCTTGCCTTACTGGTGCTTGGCATCGGATTGATGGTGGCTGAAGCGCTTGTGCCCAGCTTCGGGATACTTGGTATTGGGGGTGTGATCGCATTTTGTATTGGAGGACTTATGTTGTTTGACACCGAAATGGAAGCATTCCAGGTTGGCTTGCCAACCATCGGCGCAACCGCCGTCGTATCAGCGCTACTGATCTTCGCGACAGTCAGTATCGCCATGAAGATACGGAACAAAAGAGTGACTACCGGCATGAGCGCGCTGATCGGCGAACATGGCGAGGCGCTAAACGACTTTGGCAAAGAAGGACAGGTCAGGATTGGCGGCGAAATCTGGAGAGCAAAATCTAACGACACCATTGAGGCAGGCGATACCGTCTCAGTTAAATCTGTAGACGGTCTGCTAATGACTGTCGCCAAA
Source organism: Pseudomonadales bacterium (assembly GCA_965267195.1). Classification (GTDB taxonomy): domain Bacteria; phylum Pseudomonadota; class Gammaproteobacteria; order Pseudomonadales; family Azotimanducaceae; genus UBA9659. The sequence goes on along the minus strand of OZ253942.1, from coordinate 3,532,102 downwards.
ATAGAGGACAACAAAGGAGAAGTGTCATGAGCGAATTTTGGATAGTACTTGTTGTACTGCTGATCGGCCTTGCGTTTTATACCTTCCGTATTCTGAGGGAGTACGAGCGCGGCGTTATCTTCTTCCTGGGTCGTTTCCAGACGGTCAAAGGACCTGGCCTGATCGTTGTTATCCCGGGGGTTCAGCAAATGGTGAAGGTTGACCTTCGAACCATGGTCTACGACGTGCCAACCCAGGATGTGATCTCGAGGGACAACATATCAGTCAAAGTCAGCGCGGTGATCTATTTCCGAGTCATTGACGCGGAAAGAGCCATCATCAATGTAGAAGATTTTTTTGAAGCCACTAGCCAGTTAGCGCAAACGACGCTGCGTTCCATTCTGGGACAACACGAACTGGATGAGATGCTGGCACAACGGGACAAGATGAACGAAGGCATCCAGAAGCTGCTGGATGAGCAGACCGAGAGCTGGGGCATCAAGGTAGCCAATGTCGAAATCAAACACATCGACATCGACGAATCGATGATTCGAGCGATCGCCAAACAGGCGGAGGCTGAACGTGAGCGTCGCGCGAAAATCATTCACGCCGGTGGTGAGCTGGAAGCGAGTGAAAAACTGCTGGAAGCGGCGACCACGCTCGCCAATCAACCTCAGGCTTTGCAGCTCAGATATATGCAGACGCTGACAGAAGTCGCTCGGGATCGGAGCTCAATTATCGTGTTTCCGCTCCCCATCGATCTCATCGAAGCATTCATGGATCGCGCTAAGAAGGATGACGATGCCTAGGTCAGGAGCCGGTTTTCTGTAGCTGGTTTTCACTCAGCTGCACCTGATCCCTGAACCTTTCCAGGAAACTCTTCTGATTCAGGCTGGTTTCCAATTGCTCCAGTTCCTGGAGGAACTCACCACCGCCTTCATCGATGGCTGACTGCATGGCTTCACGGACAGCCAGCCACATGGGCTCCAATTTCTGGTATTTCTCACGCCCGATACTGGTGAGAGCGAGTACTCGCTTACGCTTATCGTTACGATCTCTGTAGGGTGCAGCAAGTTTCGCTTCAATCAGCTCATTGGCCGTCTTGTTGATCCCAGGGTGAGATACCCCTAAGCCGCGAGCCAGTTCAGTAATTGAAGTAGGTCCCTGGCGGTACAAGTAAACAAACACCGGAAACCATCTGGGTTCGAATTGGGTGTCCACGGATTCATAAACGCGACTCACATCCTGGACCAACGCATCCGACAGCCGTTTCAGTCGACTTCCCAGGGCAAGCGCGCCCAGTTCACTCATCAGGTCAGAATTAGCCATAGTCATTTAAGTAACTAGTTACGTAAAAGGTAACACATTTAGGTATTCTAATACTAATCGCCACAAATGGCACCAAAACCTTGGAACTTCTTCTTTGACGCGCTTTGCTGTACTTTCCCAGCATGCAAATCACACCATTAACTGGCTCCCTGGGCGCAGAAATTCAGGGGATCGACCTGAAAACACTGGACTCAGAGACTTCTGAGCAGATTGAGCAGGCATTTGCTGAGCATCTGGTCCTGGTATTCAGAGACCAGGAAATGACACCCGCGGATCTGATGATCCTGACCAACCACTTCGGCGGGCCTGGCGAAACACCCTATTTGGAAGGATTACCTGACTATCCGGACGTTGTGCCGGTGATCAAAGAGGCCAAGGAGAAGTCACAACACTCATTCGGTGCAGGCTGGCACACGGATTTCACTTTTCAGGAACATCCACCGGCCAGGACCCTGCTTTACGCAGTGGATACCCCACCTACCGGTGGCGACACGCTTTACGCAAACCAGTACGACGCCTATGACGCACTGTCTGAAGGCATGAAGTCTTCTCTTGATGGATTAATGGCTGTACACAGCGCTGTTCGGTCCTATGGTCCGAAAGCCACGCTGAAAGATCATATGGAGCACATGACGATCACCAATGATGCCAACGAGCCGGAAACACGATTACATCCGGTGGTACGTCGACACCCAGTGACCAATCGACCAGCAGTGTGGGTCAATCCCACCTATACAATTCGGTTCGAAGATATGACCGAGGAAGAAAGCAACACACTGCTTAATTACCTCAATGCACTGATTGTGTCTCCAGGTCATACGTGCCGCGTCCAATGGCAGCCGGGCACACTGACGATGTGGGATAACCGGTGCACGCAACACTGCGCGACATCTGACTATCGTGGGCATCGGCGTGAAATGTGGCGCACGACGACTGCCGGTGAAATACCTTCTGCCTACACCAAAGATTGCTAGAATACGCCGCTTCAGAAACATCGGAATATTTCATTGGCTGACGCCCTGCCCCATCCACCTCAACCACCGGTATCCGCTATCTGGTGGCTGCCCTACAACCTCTACAAGTGGTTGATCGTGGTTCCCGTGTTGCTGATCTCTACTTTTGTACTCGGCACTCTCATTATCATTTTGTGTTTTCTTGGACTGGCAAACTTTTCATCAAGAGTTTTTGCAACACTATGGGCGCGCCTCAATGCAATCGTTACGTTGATGCTGGTTCGTGTTGAGGGGAAAGAGAAACTGAAACCGGGCCAATCCTATGTACTAGTGGCAAACCACCTGAGCCTGGTCGACATCTACGTTTTGTATGGATTTACGGGTATTGATCTGAAGTGGGTAATGAAAAAGGAGCTTCGCAATGTGCCGGTCCTTGGCTACGCCTGCCACATGATGGGACACATCTATGTCGATCGATCTAACACTGAGAAGGCATTAGCATCGATACAGGAGGCCCGCGAAACCATCAAAGACGGAATGTGCGTTGTCTTTTTCCCGGAAGGGACGCGATCGCGTACCCAGGATCTGCTCCAGTTCAAGAAAGGCGCATTCAGGATGGCCCAAGATCTTGGCATTCCGGTTGTACCCGTCAGTATTCATAACACCAATCGTGTCTTACCCTCAGATACCCTGGACTGGCGACCAGGCTCCGTGAAACTCATTTTTCACGATCCCATTGAGATTGCCGAAGACACCAACATCAATCAGCTCGCAACTCAGACGCGAGACATCATTGTCGATGCACTAAACCAAGAAAAAGAAAACATCAGAGAGACCGCAGCATGAGACCAAATCACGTACTACAGGCATGGCGAGAAGATCGCCAGACGATCGGCGCTTGGATGTCCATTGACTCGAGTTACACAGCAGAAACCCTGGCGCACGCAGGTTTCGATTGGCTGTGTCTGGATATGCAGCATGGCGTGTTGGACTACAGCGACGTGAAAAAGATGATGACCGCAATCTCTACGACGGACACCATCCCCATCGTTCGTGTACCTTGGAACGAACCTTACGAAATCATGAAAGTCCTGGATGCTGGTGCTTACGGTGTTGTGGTACCGCTGGTGAATAATAGAGAAGAAGCGGAGCGCGCCGTCACTGCATGCAGATATCCGCCACGGGGCATTCGATCTCATGGACCAAATCGCGCAACGCTTTATTCAGGCCCTGGTTACTCAAAAGAAGCCAACAATGAAATCGCCTGCATCGTCATGATCGAAACGGCGGAGGCGCTGGAAAATCTCGACGAGATTATGTCGACACCGGGCGTCGATGCGGTTTACATCGGTCCTAACGATCTCGCCTATGCACTGGACCTGAAACCAAGTGGCGACAATGACGATCCACTGCACGTGAAGACAGTGACTCATATTTTCGAAACGGCAAAGAAGCATGGGATCGCTGCAGGCATTCAGACGGGTTCCGTTGAATTTACCCGACGCTACCTGGAACAGGGCTTTCACATGGTGACGCTGGGTTCAGATCGCGGCTGGATGGAACGACTTGCGCGACAGGAGTTAAAGCTTGCGCGTGAAGGCGGTGACGCTGACAACTCAGACGACAAAAATTTCTATTAATCGTTGTAGCTCGCTGTCTCGGGAAACCCGTCTCGGCACCGCTGTGAATACATCCCTGTACGCTGACTTTCGGACGTCCTGCCCTCCAGTCTGCCTCAACAGGTTTCCCGGACTCGCTTGGGACAATAAAAAGTCATTTTAGGCCAATGTGCCCCATTGGCCACTCTAACCCTTTAAGCACCTAGGTCGTGTTGCTACACTTCTCGCAAATTCGTGTGGCATGGATCCAGTGTTTAGATATTCTGCTGACCGATTACCGGTCACCCTTATCCTTTCACTCACGTTGTTGGATTTCATTATGTACTTCACGGTCAGCAACGTGTGGGTACTTCTGTCTTACTTCGTGTTGACCCTTATTCCAAAAGGCTGCATCTGCGCCTGGAATCATCATCACCAACATACCAAGACCTTCAACTGGACACCGTTGAACCGTCTGCTGGAAATGAGTTTTTCCCTGCACACTGGTGTCACCACCAATCAGTGGTTGTTGCACCATGTCTTTGGTCATCATCACAACTACCTCGACCAGACCAAAGACGAGAGCCGCTGGCAACGTAAAGACGGTTCAACCATGGGTGAGCTTGAGTACACGTTCAAAGTTGCAGCAACCGCTTACCCGCGAGCATGGGGTGTTGGTAAACGTTATCCTCGTCACCTGAGAACTCACCTTATCTACACAGCCTTGACCCTGGTCCTGGCCGTCGCGTTGGTTATCTATCAACCTATGCAGGGTTTCATTCTGTTCATCATGCCCATGATAGCTGGACTACTGATCACTGCCTGGGCGACCTACGACCATCACGCAGGTCTGCCAACAGATGATGACTTCACGTCTTCATACAACGTGATGAACAAGGCATACAACGTGATGACCGGTAACCTGGGTTATCACACAGCGCACCACTACAAGCAGGGTGTGCACTGGTCTGAACTGCCAAAGCTTCACGAGGAGATCAAGCATATGATCCCCGAGGAACTGTATCGACGTTCCTACTGGGACTATGTCACTGAAGTCCCGATGAACTTCATCAGAACACTGCTTGCGCTCGTCGTACCCAGACCTCAATGAACCAACTCAGATCGGATGCCAACCACTGCTTTGTCTGTGGTCCATCCAATCCCATTGGCCTACAGCTGAACTTTGAAATCAGAGATGACGTCTGTCACTCGACCTTCACGCCCGGCAAAGATCATTGCGGCTATGACGGCGTAACCCACGGCGGGATCGTGTTCAGCGCACTGGATGATGTGATGGCCAACTGGCTCTTCCTGAAAGGGTTGAAAGCCTATACTGCAAAATGTGATATTCGTTATCGCGATGCTTTACCGATCGGCACAACAGTTAGACTTGAAGGTCACTGCCTGAAGCAGAAAGCTCGGCTAACACAGATGAAAGGCATCATGATTCGCGAGGACAACGGTCAGGTTGTCGCTGAAACAGAAGCTGCCTTTATGATGGCAACAGATTAACGCGACCTTTCGCCACTACCTTTTGTCACTACCTTCCGCACTACCTGGTCAGATAGATATCAGCCAGTAGCCCCACAGAAACCGCATACTTGTTGGCGCAGTTATAGTTCAGGATGGCGCGATAATTCCCACCTGCAAGATAGCCTTGGCTAGACCCTTCTTCCGGCTCCACCAATGCATAGTCAGCCTCTAGAAGTTTGCCCTTGGGCGCCACACCCATCTCTTTCCATTTAGACAGAGACATTTTCATTGAGTGGTGTCTGAGTGAACGACAACGAGTGTCGTAGCTATCAGGTTTGAGAGAGTCAAAATCCAATTCCGGCAGAGTAACAGGACCACCCCAACCAGCGCCTTCCTGCCAACCGGCTTTTTGCAGGTAGTTGGCAATAGAAGCAAACACATCAGCTTCAGATGCCCAGATGTTGTTCTTGCCGTCACCATCAAAGTCCTGAGCGAACCTCAGAAAGCTACTCGGTAGAAACTGGCTCTGCCCCATGGCGCCTGCCCAGGCACCAACAAACGCGTCCGGCGATATATGGCCCTCGTCGAGAATCCTAAGTGCGTTGATCAGTTCAGACGTGAAGAACTTGGATCTGCGCGGATCATGCCCAAGAGTCGCCAGCGACCTGATAATGCTGTACTTACCCTGGTATCGCCCGAAGCTGGTCTCCAGTCCCCAGAAGGCAACGATGAACTCTGGCTCAACGCCATAGTGTTTTTGAACACGAGCAAGAACCTCTTTGTGTTCTTCGAGAAGCCGCTTGCCTTCTTCCTGACGAAACTTGGACACGCGGGCGTCCAGGTATTGATCAAACGTCTGAACAAACTCCGGCTGCCTGCGATCGAAACCGATGACACGTTCATCCTGCGTTAGACCTTGAAACGCCTGATCAATCGTCGCGGCTGAAATGCCGTCAGCAATGGCCCGTTCCCTGACGTCTTTCAGATAGCTATCGAAGTCGGACGCACTTGCGGACACCGACAACCACACGATGCACATGCCGAACAGAAATCGTCGCATGTTAGAATTCTCCTTCTTATTTAACCCACGATTCGAACACTATGGACAGCCCCAGCCTGAAAGCAGCCGGATTTTGGCGTCGCATGGCTGCCATGTTCTACGATGGGTTTCTGATCATCTCCATCTGGTTCATCAGCGCCATTATTCTTGTTGCCGTTAACAACGGCGAGGAAATCACGGGCAGAGCTTTTCAACTGTTTCTCTACTTTGAAGCCGGGTTATTTTACACCTACTTCTGGCACTTCAAGGGTCAGACACTCGGCATGCAGGTGTGGAAAATTCGGACTATCAACGATACGGGAGAGATTCTTACGCTGGGCGAATGTGCGGTTAGGTTTTTCTTCGCGACCTTTTCACTTGTTGTGATGGGACTCGGATTTGTCTGGATCCTGTTTGATCCAGAAAGACTTGCCTGGCATGACAGAGCATCCGGCACGCGCGTGGTCTATCTGGGTAAAGATGCTTACAAGAAAGTCAGCGACCCGTCAGACGATTGAACAACCCTGCCACTCGGTCCAACTGATAGATACACACCACTATCAGCACAAACAGCCCATGCACCCACCACAGACCAAGCTCTTTTGGCAGGTCACCTTTTTCGAGGGCGGACTGGGCACCTGACAACATCAGGATATAGAGAAAACAGAGGATCATGGCGGGCACGAGTCGGGTGAACCTGCCTTGCCTAGGGTTGACCTTAGCAAGTGGTACCGCCATCAGCGCAATCACTGGCACCAGCAGAATGACTGAAATACGCCAGTGAAATTCTGCCGCAGCTTCTGGCGTATCGGTTTCGAGTAACGCTCCTGTCGAAATCGCCGCTCTGCGTGTCTTCAGATTATCCACAACCGTCGAATCGACCAGCTGGCCATACTCCTCATAGCTGATGATCTGGTAACCACGTTCTCCGGGTGTCCCCTGGTAACGCCGTCCGTTTTCCAGAACCAGGAACCGTCGGCCGCTGCTGTCGACCTGAGTTGAGCCCGACTCCGCGATCACGGTTACCGCTCCACGTGGACCGTTACCACCATGAATCGTCTGGTACTCATTGATGAACACCCCGCTTAAATCCCCGTCAGGGGTAAAGCCTTCCGTATAGGTCACACGTTTGCCGGAGCTAAGCGCCTGAAATCTGCCTGGTATCAACGTATCGAATTCGGTCAGCTGCTGCTGGCTGCGCAACAGTGCTTCAACTCGCTGTTCACCCAGCGGTTTGAGCCAGAGAGAGAGGAGCGCGGTGATCAGAATCACGATCAACGCCATTAGCAGCGTCATTCCCATCAGGCGCCGAGTGCTCATGCCACATGACTGTAGAACAATCATTTCATTGTCGACGTAGAGCCGACCGTAGACGAGCATGATGGCGAGGAAGAAACTAACTGGAACGATCAGCTCCAGAAACCCTGGCAGCCGATACAACATCAGGACGAGCAACACCTCCTGCGTCATCGTACCTGCAGCAGCTTTGTCCAGGTAGGCACTGAATCGCCACCCGACAGAGATCACAAGAACAATGCCCGCCACAGCAAACATCGTAGAAAAGATCTCGCGGGAAAAATATCTAAGCAGTATCACAAATGGTGTCTCTAAAACGTTATATTAGGACCGTAGTTCACGCGACACGTTCCTCAGGAGTTCCTATGAAGTATGGCACACGTATGGGTAATGCGGCGAAGGCCCGAACCCAGTGTATCGTTGTTGGCGTCTATGATGACGCACAGTTAACCGACACCGCTAAAGCGCTAGATAAAGAAAGCGGTGGCTACCTGAAGAAAGTGCTCCGGCGCGGTGACATCTCAGGAAAAGCAAACCAGATGATGGTTCTGCATGACGTGCCCAACATCAACGCGACGAGAGTTTTGCTGGTTGGTCTGGGCAAAGCTGACGCACTAGACGGCGCTAAGTTCGCAGGTGTCGCCCGCAGCGTGATCGCCAGGTTGAAAACCATTTCCGTCAAAAACGCATTGAGCTGTCTGCTTGAAGCCGACGTTGCCGATCAGGATCTCGCCTGGAAGGTCCGCCGCACCATCGAAGCCTTCGACGCTGGCGTTTATCGATTTACAGAGATGAAAGGCAAACCGCCTGAGAATGGCGACGCGCTGGAATCTGTCGAATTTTTCGTTGCCGACAAGTCAGACCAGGAAGCCGTGGACGATGCTATTGCGATCAGTTCTGCGCTCTGTGCAGGCATCAACAAAGCAAAAGATCTGGGCAACCTGCCCGGAAACGTCTGCACCCCGACATACCTTGCAGATCAGGCGAAGCAGCTCGCCAAGGATTATTCATCCATCACCGTTAAAGTGCTGGAAGAGAAAGAAATGGAGAAACTCGGCATGGGTGCGTTCATGTCGGTGAGTCGCGGCAGTGAACAACCCGGCAAGATGATCATCATCACGCACAAGGGTGCCAAGCCGAAAGAAGCACCTCATGTGCTCGTCGGCAAAGGCATCACCTTCGACACGGGCGGTATTTCCCTGAAACCCGGTGCCGGTATGCACGAGATGATCTGGGATATGTGTGGCGCCGCCAGTGTATTTGGCACCATGCTCGCGGTTGCTGAGCAGCAACTGCCAATGAACGTGATTGGCGTACTCGCCGCGGCCGAGAACATGCCATCCGGTGACGCGTCCCGACCCGGTGACATCGTGAAAACCATGTCCGGTCAAACCGTCGAAATCTTGAACACAGATGCCGAAGGTCGACTGGTGCTGTGTGATGCACTCACCTATATCGACCAATACAACCCAGCAACGGTAATTGATGTTGCGACACTGACTGGCGCCGTCATCGTTGCGCTTGGCAGTCATCCAACCGCGATGTACGCCAATGATGATGGTGTTGCCGCCGATCTGGAACAGGCAGGTAATGAGTCCCTTGACCGGGTTTGGCGAATGCCGCTCTGGGAGGACTATCAGGCACAGATCAACAGTGCTTTTGCCGATATGGCCAACATTGGTGGCCGTGAAGCTGGCAGTATCACTGCGGCCTGTTTCCTCGCCCGATTTACCAAAAAGTATCGTTGGGCTCACCTCGACTGTGCAGGCACGGCATTCAAGGGAAGTGGTCCAATGAAAGGCGCAACCGGCAGACCTGTAAACCTGTTATTCGAATATCTGAATACCCAATATAAGAAGACACTCGCCGAGGACGCCAGTTGACCAAAATCGACTTCTACCAGGTGAATGGAGACGAAGCTCTGTTCACCTGCAGACTGATCGATCAGGTGTATCGACGAGGTCACCAGATTTACGTTCATACCGCGGGTGAGCAGCAGGCCAAACACCTCGATGACCATCTGTGGGTATTCAAGCCGGACGCCTTCGTTCCCCACGTGACCCACGATTCTGAGCACGAAGCACCCATCCGCATCGGCTTCGATCACGAACCTGAGGATCACCAGGATGTTTTGATCAACTTATCTGGTGATATTCCCCATTTCTTTTCTCGCTTCGATCGGGTTGCAGAGGTAGTTCCTGTCGACCAAAATAGCCGCGAGTCAGCCCGAAAGAATTACGCCTATTACAAGGAACGGGGCTACGTCCTGGAATATCACAACATTAATCAGGCCTGATGGACGACGACGAAAAGAAACCGAGTACGATTCCACTACTCCACGACATGGTCTACGACCCGTCGTTGCCGCTTCGACCCCCTAAAAGACCCTCTCGACCCAAGGCAGAGAAACCCTCTACCCCACCCGGATACGATCCCGATACCATCGATCTCTTTGGTGATGTTGAAACACCAATGGATATCGACGATCTAGACGATGAAACCATCGAAGAATTCAGGGACAGTGCTGAGCAGATGATTGACGATCTGGTCGAGGAATATACCGAGGAAATCAGCCAGCGGCTGCGCAGCGAACTCACAGATCAGCTGACTTCCATCCTGGATGACCTCAAAACCCCAAATAACGACAAATCCGCCTGAATCGTTATAATTCGCGTTTTTTTCGCCGGTTACATCATGAGCAAGTATTCACCCCGGGACATCGAGCAGTCCTGGTATCAGAAATGGGAGGAGAACAACTACTTCGCACCCTCCGGTAATGGCGAATCCTTCAGCATTGCCATTCCTCCACCCAACGTAACTGGCACCCTGCACATGGGGCACGCCTTCCAGCACAGCATTGTTGATTCTTTAATCCGTTACCAGCGCATGAGCGGCAAAAACACCCTCTGGCAAATGGGTACAGACCACGCCGGTATCGCAACTCAGATGCTCGTGACCGAACAGCTCGCCTCCCAGGGCATCAAACCTTCAGATCTGGGTCGTGAAGCATTTGTCGACAAGGTCTGGGACTGGAAAGAAGAATCCGGCGGTACCATTTCGAAGCAGCTCCGGCGCCTGGGCGCATCCCTGCATTGGGAGACTGAGCGCTTTACCCTTGATGAAGGTCTTTCAAAGGCTGTTCTGGAAGTGTTCGTCAGACTGCATGAAGAAGGACTGATTTATCGCGGCAAACGATTGGTGAACTGGGATCCGGTTCTAAAGACGTCACTGTCAGATCTGGAGGTCGAGTCTGAGGAAGAACAAGGCAATCTCTGGCACTTCAAATATCCGATGGTCGATGACCCAAGTCGTTTCCTGATTGTTGCCACCACCCGACCGGAAACCATGCTCGGTGACACAGCGGTTGCAGTGAATCCAGACGATGAACGATACAAAGATCTGGTCGGCAAGGAAGTGATGCTGCCGCTGGCAGATCGACCCATCCCCGTCATCGCCGATCACTATGTTGATATGGAGTTCGGAACCGGTTGCGTAAAAATCACACCGGCACATGACTTCAACGACTACGACGTTGGTAAGCGACATGACCTGCCGCTGATCAACATACTGAACGATGATGCAACCCTGAATGATGATGTGCCCGAAAAATATCGAGGCATGGATCGCTTTGAAGCGCGTAAAGCCGTAGTCGCAGACTTGGATGCACTTGGTCTCTTGGAAAAAATTGATGACCACACCATGGCGGTGCCGCGAGGTGAGCGTTCCGGCGTTGTCGTCGAACCCTACCTGTCAGATCAGTGGTTCGTAAAAATTGCTCCCCTGGCTGAACCCGCCATCAAGGCGGTTGAAGATGGTGATATTGAATTTGTTCCAAAGAACGCTGAGAACATTTATTTCGCGTGGATGCGTAACATCCAGGATTGGTGCATCAGCCGTCAGCTCTGGTGGGGACACAGAATTCCTGCCTGGTATGACGAAGAAGGCAACATCTACGTTGGTCGCAGTGAAGAAGAAGTTCGCGAGAAGAATAATCTCGCGGCAGACCTGACACTAAACCAGGATGCAGACGTACTAGACACCTGGTTCTCCTCTGCACTCTGGACCTTCTCAACACTGGGATGGCCGGAGCAGACAAAAGAGCTGGAGACCTTCCACTCAACGGACATTATGGTCACCGGTCACGACATCATCAGCCTGTGGGTATCCCGCATGATCATGATGACGCTCAAGTTTGTTGGCGAAGTGCCTTTCAGCAAAGTCTATATTCATGGCCTGGTCACCGATGCCAACGGTCAGAAGATGTCCAAGTCCAAAGGTAATGGGCTTGATCCAATGGACATCATTGACGGCATCAGCCTCGACGACCTGGTGGCGAAACGCACCAGCAACCTGATGCAGCCTCGAATGGCCGAACGTATTGAGAAGGCAACGCGCAAGGAATATCCCGAAGGGATTATGGCTTTTGGCACTGACCCGCTTCGCTTCACCTTCTACAGCATCGCGTCTCAAACACGATCACTGCGTTTCGACATGAAGCGTGTCGAAGGCTATCGCAACTTCTGCAATAAATTGTGGAACGCCGCGAACTTTGTCTCCGGCAACATTGCTGATCACGCCGATGAACTCGCCAGCACAGATGTCGAACTGTCAGACATTGATCTCTGGATCATCTCTGAGCTTGAACGCACCACGGCAGCGATCCATCTTGCAATGGACACTTACCGCTTCGATCTCGCATCGAAAGCATTGTATGAATTTGTGTGGGACGAATTCTGCGATTGGTACCTGGAACTCACAAAACCAATCCTGAACAGCGACGAAACTTCTGAAGCGCAAAAGCGTGGCACTCGACAGACGCTGGCAAGAACCCTGGAAACGATCCTGCGGCTTGCACATCCGTTTCTACCATTTATCACAGAGGAACTCTGGCAACAGATGCCAACAACTGTGCGCGCCTCCGGCGACACGATCATGTTGCAGCCGTTTCCACCGAGCGTTGAGTCAAATATCAATGAAGACGCAGAAGCCAACATTGAATGGCTCAAGAAGGTTGTGACCGGTGTTCGAAACATCCGCGGAGAAATGGACATCTCACCTGTCAAAGAAGTGCCTATCTTGTTTGCCGATGGCGCAGCCTCTGATAAAGCAAGACTCGACAAGTATGCACCTCTCCTAAAATTCCTCGTGCGTCCTGAGTCGCTGACCTGGCTCGAAGCAAACGATGAGAAACCCCTTGCTGCCACCGCATTGGTCGGCGACATGGAATTGCTGGTTCCTATGGCTGGCCTGATCGACAAGGATGCAGAACTGGCTCGACTGGACAAAGAAATCGATCGCAAAGAAAAAGATCGCGCTCGAACAGAAGGCAAGATCAACAATCCAAACTTTGTTGAGAAGGCACCTGAAGACGTTGTGCAGAAGGAACGAGACAAGTTGCAGGAACTGGATAACGCATTGCAGAAGCTTCAGGAACAACGCGCGAGCGTCGCAGCAATCTAACCAACTCGCCTAAACTCTGATATTGCACTGCAATATAACTGCCCCGAAATTTTTGGACACAACTCCATAAATTGTGTTTTTATGCCGCTACATCTCGGTTTTCCGATGGTGTGGGCAGAAAAAGAATTACAGGGGAAGCACTGGCCATGTCGGAAAGGCATTCCGGAACTGTTAAATGGTTCAACGACGCAAAGGGCTATGGATTCATCGAACGGGAAGCAGGTGATGACGTATTCGTTCACTACCGTTCAATTCGCGGAGACGGTTTTCGCACGCTAAAACAAGGTGCCAGAGTCGAATTCGATGTATCTGAAACAGATAAAGGGTTCCAGGCAGAGGACGTTGCTGAAATTTAGCAACCTGACCTGACTACCCCTTTATAATCTCGTTAACTCTCTACTGCGAGCACAACCTTTCCGGTTGTCTTGTCAGAAGCAACTAACTCGTGCGCTTCTGACACCTCCGTTATGGGGAACACCTGCTCAATAACGGGTTTAATCTCACCGGATTCGATCTTCGGCCAAACCTTTTCTTCTAGCTGCGCCATGATCTCTGCCTTCTCCTCCACTGGCCGCGCGCGAAGGGTCGAACCGATGACACGAGCCCGCTTCATCATCAACTGCGCCAGATCCAGATCGGTCTTTGTGCCGCTCATCAAACCGATGAGAACAAGCCGACCTCCAAGACCCAGGAGCTTCAGGTTGTCTTCGAAGTAACCGGCACCAACCGGATCAAGAATCACATCAATACCCGAACCGTCTGCAAAAGCCTGAGCTGCTTCGAAAAAGGGGCCATCATGTCGAACTGCGCCAGCAGCTGCACCCATCTCGAGACAGGTCTCCAGCTTTTCAGCAGATCCAAGAGTGACAAAGCAGGGCGAACCAAAAGCTTTGCACAATTGAATCGCGGTGGTACCCACGCCACTAGCCCCGGCATGGATGATGACTTTTTCCCCCGGCTGCAATCCTGCTTCCATGAAGAGATTCAACCAGGCTGTGGCAAATACTTCCGGCAGCGCCGCACCTTCTTCGTAACTGAGTCCTGCGGGAATGGGCAGCACGCTGCCTTCATGGACCGCCGCAAGTTCGCTGTAACCGCCGCCGGCCAGGAGCGCGCACACCCGATCACCGACCTGGTATCGCGTGCACTCAGCGCCCGTCTCAATAACTTCACCGGCACACTCCAGTCCCATAACGGGGCTGGCGCCAGGAGGCGGTGGATAAAGACCACGGCGTTGCATCAGATCCGCTCGGTTAATTGCCGTCGCATGAATCTTGATCAAGACATCTTTTGGCCCAACACCGGGGGCCTCAAACTCTGCCCAGGATAAGGAGTGATCATCTGCAACAAGTACGGCTTTCAAAGGGACCTTCCTCTTGATGAATTAGTAATGGGGCGGCTTTTCGTCTTGTGGCGCTTCAGGCAAACCCTGTTCAACTTTGCGCAGCTGTTCCGCCAGGAGTTGAATTTGTCTTGTCAGATCCAGCAACTGTTTCTGCTGATCCGCCATGGCGTCATCCAGTTTATTGATGGTGTCTTCCTGGAAAGCCATCCGCTCCTCCAGGTCGATGAGCTTTTGCTCAAGATCAGCCATCAGTACCTCATTCGAACTTTAACGCCACGTTCGCTCAGCCAGGTTTTTAAACCACTGACGGTGTAATCGCCATAGTGAACCATGGAGGCAACAAGCGCCGCATCCGCCTTGCCTTCCGTAAGAACCTCAAGCAGGTGTTCAGGCTTGCCTGCACCACCGGAAGCAATTACAGGAATAGAAACAGCTTCCGCAATCATGCGCGTAAGATTGATCTCATAACCTTCCCGCGTACCATCGGCGTCAATAGAGTTAACCACCAGTTCCCCGGCGCCAAGCTCTTCGCCTTTGAGCGCCCATTCCAGGGCATCGATACCCATTGGCGTGCGGCCACCATTTATCACAACCTCATAACCGCTAGGGAATTCTCTGGACGTTTCGACTTTTAGGATATCCATCGACAGCACAGTGTTCTGATTGCCAATGGCATGAGCGCACTCGGCGATCAATTCGGGTCGCTTTACCGCAGCAGAGTTCACATTAATCTTCTCTGCACCTGCCCAGAGCAGCTTGTTGGCATCTTCAACAGTGCGAATACCGCCGCCCACTGAGAATGGAATGTAGACTTCCTGGGCAACCTTCTCGACAACATCCAGCATGATATTCCGCGCGTCACTGGAAGCGGTGATGTCGTAAAACACCAGCTCATCCAGGCCATCGTCATAGTACTCACGAGCCTTCTCGACTGGGTCTCCAATATCTTTGGTATCAACAAACTTAACGCTCTTCGCGAGTTTGCCATCCCGAACATCCAGACAAGCGATGATTCTTTTACTCAGCATCAGACACTCCAGCACTTAAAAGCAGATAGGAGTTTGAGACCAAGCTCGCCGCTCTTCTCGAGGTGAAACTGGGTGGCGAACAAGTTGTCTTTGCCGATGATGGAACAGAAGTTGATATCGCCATAATCAGTTGTGCCGAGCACGTTTTCTTCCCTGACCGGTCGAGCATAGTAACTATGTACAAAGTAGAACTCGTCACCGGATTCAATCTCAGACAACATCGGGTGACTGCGTTCGATGTTGATTTCGT
Organism: Pseudomonadales bacterium; assembly: GCA_965267195.1. Taxonomy (GTDB): domain Bacteria; phylum Pseudomonadota; class Gammaproteobacteria; order Pseudomonadales; family Azotimanducaceae; genus UBA9659. The sequence goes on along the minus strand of OZ253942.1, from coordinate 3,516,352 downwards.
TCCAGCCGATGTGTGGCACCTTTATCGATCTGTCAGTAAAGTCGAATCGCTCGCAGGCACCTTCGACCAGACCAAGGCAATCTTTGTCACCTTCTTCGGTATGCTCGAGCACAATCTGCAAACCAAGACAGATTCCCAAAAGAGGTTTTCCACTTTCGTAGTAACCCTTGATGGCTTCATCGAGACCACGCGTTTTGAGCGTGTCCACCGCACTAACGGCAGAGCCAACACCCGGGAAGATCAGCTTGTCCGCGGCAAGCACAACTTCTGGGTCGGCAGAGATTTCCGCATCCATACCCACGTGCTGACACGCACGCTGAACACTGCGTACGTTTCCGGCGTCATAATCCACAATGACAGGCACATGTCCTCCGACTGACCCTAAGCGAAGAGTCGACTGAAAAAAGAGCGCGCATTATAGAGGCAGCCCTGCATTTCTGCGACTTTTCGAGCCCACAGGTTCATTTGTATTACTATTGTGATACAGTTGTCGCGAATCCCGCACCAGACCTGTCATGAAGCTAACCGTAGATAACGATGCAGCCACCCCTGTTTTCCAACAGCTCGTGGACCAGATCCATTTTGCGATCTCGGCGGGAGAACTTGCCGGCGATGAAAAACTGCCAAGTATTCGGAGCGTCGCAAACGAACTTTCTGTCGCACCCAACACCGTTGCCAAAGCTTATCGCCAGCTGGAATTCCGTGGACTGATCAAGGCGCAGGACCGGAGTGGGTTCATAGTCGTTGCCGATAGCGCCGATAACCGATACACCGCTCGCGGCGTGAGCGCGGACAAAACAGAAGTACACGATGCGGTTGATCAGCTGGAACAGGGTTTGTTTCCAGGCGCATTCTGCAAGATCACCGAGGACTATCTCTCCGGTGACCCAACCAAGTGCAACGTCATCCACGCAGACGGTGCAGGAACAAAGTCCATCGTCGCCTATCTCTGGTACAAAGAAACCGGTGACGCAGGCATCTTTAGGGGTATCGCTCAGGACAGCATTGTCATGAATCTGGACGATCTTCTCTGTGTCGGAGTCGATGGTCGAATTCTGATTTCAAACACAATCAACCGAAACGCCCTGAATTGCCCCGGCGAAGTGATTGCGGAACTCATCAACGGCACAGAATCTTTTCTGCAGTCGATGCGGGACCAGGGTGTGAACCTTTATTCTGGCGGCGGCGAAACGGCGGACGTCGGCGATCTGACCGGGACCCTGGTGGTCGACTCGTGCGCTGTTGCCATCATGGATAAACGCAGCGTGATCACCAACGACATCAGTGGCGAACTCGCCATCGTTGGTTTGTCTTCAACCGGCCAGGCTATCTATGAAGACAAGGCGAATAGTGGCATGGGCAGCAACGGACTCACCAGTGCGCGACACGACATGCTGTCCAATCACTATGCAGAGCAGTACCCAGAAGCATTCGACGCTAACGTTGACCCTGGACTGGTTTATTGCGGCCCCTATCGGCTATCGGATCCTTTGCCTAACAGTAACTTCACCGTGGGTGAAGCAATCCTCTCACCCACTCGAACCTACGCGCCGGTAATCTATCGAATGCGCGATGCATTTGGCGAAGCCTTGAAGGGTGTGGTGCATTGCTCCGGCGGTGCTCAGACTAAGTGCCTGAGATTTGGACGAGACGTGCACTTCATCAAAGACAATCTGTTCGATATTCCCCCGCTATTCTCTGCGATCCAATCTGCGTCGGGCACCAGCTGGGACGAGATGTACAAGGTGTTCAACATGGGGCATCGCATGGAGGTTTATGTACCAGCAAATCTGGCGGACGAAGCGATCGATATCGCAGCTTCATTCGGCATCGCAGCGCAGGTCATTGGCAGAACCGAGCCAGCTGACAGCAACCACCTGACATTGACGGACAGCCAGGGCACACAACACCGTTACTAGCCAATTTGGAGCCTGTTTATTATGCTTGATGAATTGCATATGGAGTGCGGCTCATGGCTCAAGTTGAATTCGAAGATTGCCTGCGAATCCTCGTAGAAAAAGAAGGCTCTGACCTTTACTACAGCACCGGCTGCCCACCATCAGCCAAGTTCTACGGCACATTGAATCAGCTCTCTGACGTTCCCTGCGAGCCGGGTTATACAGCAAAGATCGCCGACAGCATCATGAACGATGAGCAGCGGGCGTATTTTGAGGAATGTCCTGATCTCAACATGGCAATCTCCCGAGAGGGTCTCGGAAGATACCGGGTCAACATCTTCAAACAACGCGGCGAAGTCTCACTCGTAATTCGACGTCTCGGCGACAGCTTGCCGAACTACAAAGATCTCGGACTTCCTCCGGTTCTGCCAAAACTCATCATGTCCAAACTCGGATTGATTCTGTTTGTTGGTGGTACAGGTTCTGGTAAGTCCACTTCGATGGCAGCTCTGATCGACTATCGAAACCAGAAATCCAAGGGTCATATCATCACTATCGAAGACCCGGTTGAATTTACCCACCCACATAAAGGCTGCGTGGTTAACCAGCGTGAAGTCGGTGCAGACACTAATTCTTGGGAAGAGGCACTGGCCAGTACACTGCGTCAGGCGCCTGACGTCATCCTGATTGGTGAGATTCGACACATGGAAACCATGGAACACGCACTGGCATTCGCGGAAACAGGTCACCTTTGTCTATCGACGCTGCACGCCAACAATGCAAACCAGGCGATGGACCGAATCATTAACTTCTTCCCGGAAGAACGTCACAGCCAGCTGCTGCAGGACTTGTCTCTGAACATGCGTGGCATCATCTCTCAGCGACTTGTGAAGACCGTCGACGGTAAGCGAGCAGCTGCTATTGAGATCCTGTTGGGTACTCCAAGGGCTGCTGACCTCATAGCGAAAGGTGATGTGAGCTCCCTCAAGGAACTCATGGAGAAGTCCGGCGAACAGGGTATGCAGACCTTCGACATGGCGCTGTTTAATCTTTACAAACAAGGCCGCATCTCACTGGAAGAAGCACTCAAGAACGCCGACTCTAAGAACAACCTGCGTCTCAAAATCACACTGGATAGCAAAGATCCCAGCAAGAAAGGTGATGATGATGAGAAGCCTGCCGCAAAACCCGCAGCTAAGCCGGAAGCAAAGGCCGCGGAGCCGAAACTGGATCTCTCCGCAGAAATGAAGAAGCAGGATAGTGGTGAAGCAGAGTCAGGTGGTGGCCTGGGCGGGTTGTCCCTGGTCTCCCTGGACGATGAGGAAGACGGCGCTAATCCCTAATCAGGTATTGGCTTCCAGTTCTGTTGTCAGCAGCTGGTAAAAGTTCGCCACAATCGGCAGCGAGTAGGTCGACTTCCTCGCGACAAATCGTACCGGTCTATGGAGTCCCTTTTTCCCAAGGTTAATCATTAGCTCTTCCGGCACTTTCAACGTTCTGGCAACGCCAATGGGCACCATGCCATGACCAAACCCTGCAATTGCCATCTGAGCCACACTAAAAAATGATTCGAGAGATACCTCTCGTTTGATGCGGAGCTTCTGCACTTCATCCTGAAAAGACCGCCAGGCACCGGAATAGCTCTCAATAGAAATCACGCCCAGTTCACCTTTCTTGGGGAACTTCAGCGGTTTCAATCCAGAGGGCACAATCACCATGGGCTCTTTTGTCAGTACTTCAGACTGCAGATCTGTATCCAGGGTATCTGACCCGGTACAAACCCCAACCATGAATTCTCCAGAGCGAATTCGATCAAGCACAACAGGTGTGCGGTGGGTGTGGAACACAAAATTGACGTCCGGCATCTGTTCCTGCACGGAGTGAAAGACTTCAGGTCCCCAGGAGGACAGGATCGCGTCAGAGACGCCGATGACCAGTTCCCCTTTTGCGCTCACCACTTCATCAATAAACAGGTCCCTTAACTCAGAAAGCACCGGTGAAATTTTGTCGACTAGTCTTTGCCCATGCTGGGTGAGCTCGACACGTCGTCCTTTCTTTTGAATCAACTTACGATCGTAGTAACGCTCCAGTGTCGAGATTCTTTTGCTCACCGCAGACTGGGTGATTCTCAGTTCGGTGCTGGCTTCCATCATCGTGCCCGTGCGCGCGAGGGTCAGCAGGGTTTCCAGGTTTTCAATCATGGCATCTATTCCTCAGATGCAAGCATTGTATTCCTACCATTCTCTTTTTTCATCTATGCCCCACGGGCAAACTGCGCCCTATGATTTATCTCCTGCTTGCCGCAGCAACTCTCATCACCAGCCTGATTTCCGGCGTGCTCAGCATGGCAGGCGGCATGATCCTCATGGTGGTGTTTGGATTTTTTCTTTCAGTACCGGTGGCCATGGTGCTGCACGGTGTCGCACAGGCATTTTCAAACGGATCCCGTGTCTGGATTTATCGCAGGCACATTCGATGGCGTGTACTCGGCTTCTATGCCATTGGCGCTTTAGCGATGACAGCAGTCTTTGCGGTGTTCACGTTTGTGCCCAGCGTAGGTCTCGTCTTTATTCTAATTGGCACCTTCCCCTTCCTTGCCCTCGCGATTCCAAAGTCGATCAATCTCAATATGGAAAAAGGTCCTGTCGCTGTGCTCAGTGGCGTTCTGGTGACCGCTGCCCAACTACTTGCCGGTGCATCCGGTCCGGTGCTCGACATCTTTTATGTTCAAAGTGAAATGACTAAAGAGCAGATCCTGGGAACCAAAGCGGTAACCCAGACACTGGGCCATATCTTGAAACTCATTTACTACGGCTCGGTCATGGCGGTTGCCAGCACCCAATTGCCTCTGTGGGTCGTCCCCGCCGTTGTTGCTGCTGCAATCCTCGGCAATTACCTTGGCAGTCTTATCGTCGCGAGAATGACGGACAACCAATTCAAACAGATCGGCCGCTACGTGATTATGGTGATCGGCGTCATCTGTATCGGCAAAGGAATCCTTGAACTTACCGCCTGACGGGCGGTCGCAGATTTCGAGATATTCACCGCATAATGGCTTCAAGAAATCTCTGCTCAAGGGTATTCTCGACCAATAGGAAATGACACAGGGAAGACCATGCAGGCACGCAACACATTGAAGTACACGATCCTCGTTATGCTGATTGCAGCAGGCTCAGTCACAGCCGACTCACCTATCTACCGAACGCTCTACGGCAGTGATCAACAGCTGGTCTTGATGGGTCGATTAACCGCACCCATGGGCTACCAGCAGATCAATGAGGCAGGTGATCATCGTTTCCATTCCGGTATCGACATCGCGGCACCGAGAAACACACCCATCTTCGCGCCTGCAGACGGACAAGTTGTATCCGCAGGTGATCGAGGAAACTATGGCAAGGTCGTCAGACTACTCAGCGATGGCAATACCATCACCATGTTCGCGCATCTTGAAAGTTTTGTCGTCCAGGAAGGGCAGAAGGTAGAAGCCGGCGATATTATTGGCCGTGTGGGCACATCAGGTTCATCGACAAGACCACATGTTCATATTGAGACCTGGGTCGACGGGGAGCGTCAGGACCCGGTGGAAGTGTGGCAGCTTTCCATGAACGCCTGGCGATAATGCCGCACCTAAGCCGGAGAGCCTTTACAAAAGGTATGGTAAGTACCGTACTGGCGAGCGCCTATGCGTCTCCTTTCAAAGCCGCCATCGCATCAAGCAGAGAGGCGAACAGCTCCGTGCAGTTCATCAACCAATTACCCAAAGCCGAACTTCATGTTCACATTGAAGGAACCGTTGAGCCTGCCAAAGCGCTAAAGATTGCCGAGCGAAACGGCTCACGGACACCCTACCAATCTGTTGAGCAGTTCGAAGCTGCCCTCAATTTCACTTCGCTAGAGTCTTTCCTCGAAGGGTTCCACAACACCATCGCAGTCTTGCAAACCGAGGAGGATTTTTACGAAATCACTCGAGACTATCTAACCAAGTGCCACAACCAGAACATTTTGCACGTTGACATTATGTTTGATCCCCAAGCACATCAGAGGAGAGGGTTAGCGTTTGAGACTTTCTATCGCGGAATCGAAAAGGGCCTTATCGATGCGCGAAATCAACTGGGTATTTCTTCACAATTAATCATGTGCTTCCAGAGAGACGCATCACTGGAGACAGCTGAAGCCGCATTCCAGGAAGCCGAAAAATACCGCGAATACATTGTTGGTGTCGGACTCGATAATACCGAGATCCTTAACTTTCCCACGAAATTTTCTGATTTGTTCAGTCGAGCAAGAGACGCGGGGTTCAAACTCACATCACATTGCGATCTTGGTCAGCCCAATACCGTCGAACACATCCGAGCCTGCATTGAGGATCTCGGGGTCGACCGGCTGGACCACGGTTACAACATCCTTCAAGACGACAGGTTGATCGACATCGCCCTCGAAAAGAATCTTTGTTTCACCGCCTGCCCCACTTCCGCATTCAATACGACGGATCACTCGAAACGCTATTATTTCAGCGAGGTCTGTAGATCTATTGGTGAAATGCTGGATCACGGTTTACGTGTCACCATCAACACAGATGACCCTGGTGTAATGGGAAACCGTCACCTCAATGAAGTGATGACTGACGCAGTGGACTTTCTTGGCCTCAACAAAAACCAGGTGATCACACTCGCCAGAAACTCCCTCGAAGCTTTGTGGCTGCCAGAAAAAGAAAAAGCCAACATGTTGTTGGCTTTAAAGGAATACGAAGAAATCGCTGCTTAGTTAGTCAGCACTGGTTCCAAACGCATAAATTCCCGTGGCGCAAAGCCAATCAGGAATCTGAATAGCAGCGGTTGCGGCCTCGCCGCCTGAAGCGCGTCATACTCGGCCTGATCTTCTACCGGAATCGCCGTGTAATCACCGGTCTCCCCTGCAATAGTCGCAGAAACATCAGGGTTTGCTTTCGCTCGGTGATACCAGGCACGCGGCCAGTGATTCACGGCTACGTAAACCTGATCGTTATAGTCAATCTGGGTGAGCACCCGCTCATGACTACCCTTCTCGTCATTGGTCACGAGTACCAGCGTATTGTCGCTCTGAGGCTGTAGGTATCCGATAAGAGACTCGAACACAACGACGATGCCCACATAAGTGATCGCAAGAATCAGCAAGATCTTCACGGCTTTCATCGGATCAAGCTCCTCTAACTTTCAGCAGCAACAGGACGAATGACAAACAGCAGGTCACCTTCGTTCACCTGCTGGCCGCCTGTGATATTGATACGAGTAATCTCGTATTTTGAATCGGAGGAGTAGAGCTCTCCGTCATCACTGGCAAAGGTGTTCAGGTTCACCGGGGTAAACATTTTCATCGCTTCGAGCTGACACAAGACGTCTTCGGTCGATATCACATCACCGACATTGACGTACTCAGGCTCGGACGGCGAAGGCGTTCTGTAGAACACACCTGTCGATGGTGAAAGCACCTTAAGTTCATCGCTATCGTCAATCTTGAGCATATCAATGCTGAGACCTTCACCAGAGGCACCTGAAGCTTCCTCGATCTCTTTGATCAGTGCCCCAGCATCGATCCGGCTGAGGAACGCAGGCAGGTAACCCGTGTCATATTCACCATTCAGGAATACGTCATCCCTGAGGATTTTCTTGATCAGCGGGATGTTGGTACAGATGCCGTTGATAACGACGGAATCAAGATATTCCGCCATCTTGTTCACGGCGTCGTTTCGATCCTTGCCGTAACAGATGATCTGGATGATCAGGCTGTCGTAGAAAGGGGAAACCACCTTACCCTCACCCGCCATTGAAATCAGGTCAATGTGATCAGCTTCTGGCAACACGCACTTGGTGATCTCGCCCGGTGTCGGCACAAACGAAACATTGCCTTCTGAATCAAGTACCGCTTTCTCAGCATTCACTCGAACTTCCAGACCGTACCCTTTTTCAGGGAACTTCATGTCCGCAATTGAATCGCCGGAGGCGATCTGGAACTGCTTCTCGACGATATCAACGCCAGTGACCACTTCAGTCACCGGATGCTCTACCTGCAGACGTGTGTTCATCTCCATGAAGTAAACAGCGTCATTAGGAACGTCATAAATAAACTCGACCGTACCTGCTCCGGTGTAGTCCACGGTGTCCGCAATCTTTTCTGCGAACTGAAGCACCTGTTCCTTCCATTTTTTCGGAAGCATGGTGGAGCCGGATTCTTCCATCAGCTTCTGGTTGTTTCGCTGGACACTACAATCCCGAATGCCGATGACTCGGGTATTGCCGTGTGTATCACGCAGCAGCTGAGCCTCAATATGTCGCAGACTGGTAACAAACTTTTCAATGTAAACGTCGCCATTACCGAACGCCGCTTTGGCTTCGGTCGTGACCTGGTGGAACAAACGGTGCAGCTGCTCAGGCTTCTCAACCACCTGAATACCTTTACCGCCGCCGCCATGGACCGCTTTCAGCAGGACCGGATAACCAATTTGCTCGGAAATCTCAGCCGCTTTTTCACTGCTGTCCACAATACCGTGGCTGCCCGGCACCACCGGCACATCAATACTCATGGTGGTGTTAATTGCGTTGGACTTGTTACCCATGGTTTCCATGGACATGACGCGCGGGCCAATAAAGTTAATGCCGTGCTGGCGAACCAGGTTGGCAAAATTTGGGTCCTCAGACAGGAAGCCAATACCAGGGTGCAGTGAGTCCACCTGCTCCGCATCGGCAATGCTGATCACTGACAAAGCATTTAGGTAACTCTCATCTGAAGTATTACCGCCAATACACACCAGCGAATGTTTTGGATCATCACGAACCATGTCCGCTGGGACCGATTCCATATCAGGGTCTGATTGGATCAGCACTACTTCGTGACCAAGCGCCTTAGCACGAGAAACCAGTTTCACAGCGGTACAACCGCGAGCGTGGATCAGAGTCTTTTTAACCGGTCGAATCAGGTCTTCTTCTTTCGGAATATTGAGCTCTACAACCGGTCCGGCTGCATCGAGGATGCCTGCCATGACTCGATCGACAACCTGTTCCACGGATTCCGTTGGCAGCGGAATAGTAGGATCAATCTTTCGAAGCTCGCTGTCGTGTTCTTCCGAGAACGGGTGTTTAACCAGACCGGCCATGGAGCCGTCGGTTAATGAAAGATAGTTACTCAGCATGCACTGATAAGGCAGGTTTCGTTCAACAACCGCCTGACCCGCAAATGGCATACGAGCTCCGGTGAGGTAGTAGGTCTGCGCGAGCGGGTGTGTCACAAAGCTCGCCTGTGCACCACCGGTACAGTGACCAAAGCCAAACATAATGATTGGCAGGTCATTGTCTCTGATAAAACGCGTGATCCGGTCGTTCACAACCGCCATCGTAAACAGAGCAGCTGCACCTTCTTTAGTCTGCATACCACCAGATGAAATGAAACAAATCACCGGCAGTCGCTGTGTTGCACACTCAACCAGCAGCTGGCAGAACCGCTCGCAGTCGGAGTTATCGATACTGCCCGCCTGGAACGCCACATTGGAAACCACCATACCCGCCCGGTAACAACCGTTCTCTGTCTTAAAGTCGCCGATACCGGTGATCAATCCATGAGGACGTACGTTCGCCTTCAATGCAGACTCAATAGACGGCCTGAAGGTTGGGAACGAACAGGGGTTCGCAGACATCAATGAGCCACCAACCTCTTCAAAGTTCTCAACGTACTTATCAAGGATGGTTTCGTAGGTGGTTCGCTTGGAACGGTTTTCCTGATTCAGAAACTCGTTAAACAGCAGGTCGCGATACGCGATTGTGAGACGGTTCCAGAAATCTTTTCGACGACCAATTCGAACGGGCTCGATCTTGCCTTCAAAGCGGCGACCGGTTCTGCGAGAGGCATAGTACTCAGGCAGGATCTTTTCGAAGAAGAAGCTCACGATCACAAACAACGTGTCGCTCTTATCTTTATGCACCACGCGGATCCATTCTTCGACAGACTTCAGGAAGTTGGCACATCCAGAATGCGCGGCAAGTTCTTCCATCCACTCGGCAAACGACTGCTGAACATCGACTTCAGTCAGACCGTCAAACGCGTCCAGCTTGAGCACGTCCTGAATGGTTTTCTCGAGGAGGCCGGCAATAAAGTCACGTGGCATGCGCTTGGATTCGTTGGCTTCGCGAGCCATCGAAACCAGATCAGCAATCATGTTCTCGTAGACGTGATCAAACAGAATGAGATTGCGACAAGTGCCGATAAAGCTTTCGCGGATGTCCTCGTCGAGAATGACATCGAGAATGTCGACATCCTGGCTGCCTTTGGCAGCTGCGGAATCTGTCTTGCGCTCCACGTTTGACCAGAGCGTGTCTTCAAGGAGCCTGCGGTTTACGGCAATGGACGGCGCACCTTCAGCAACCAATGCTTTCGTTGCTTCAGAAAGATCCTGGTTAGCAAGCAGTGTTTCGTCGTAGAGGGATTCACCTTCAAGAATCAGGTTTAGCTCGGACACCAGTTCCGCAACCAGGAACACAGCATTCTTTTCTTCAATGAAAGACAGGTCGAATAGTTTTTTGCCTTCAAAACTGAATCGTTGCTTCAACGCTTTACGGAACGGGTCGTCAGTATCAGAAAGCGACTTCAGCAATCCTTTGACGTCTTTGACATCGGAAGTCGACAGGAAATAGCTGCTGGTTTCTGTGTCACCTAAATGCTCGATCAACGCACTCAGGTTGTCTTCAGCACTGGCCTTCCAACGGTTGTAAAGGTGCAGTCCTGCTACCAAACAGATTTCACTTCTGGATGTATCAAAGTTCGCCTGGGGCTCACCAAAAATGAACTGGGCAATTCGACCACGCTCTGCGCCAAGAGCTTCACGTTTTTCCTGGAAGTTTTTCCAGGCACGATTCAGTGAGTCTTCGTAAAGAACCTTATCTGGATCCTGCAACCAGCCGAGGAACGCAGCGCGTCTCTCACGGTGGATACGCTGCGACAGTTCACCTTCCGGAATCTCTGTTTCGGCCAGTCGACCGTACTGAGTCGTTGTGGTGCTCTTGATGCGACGACGCAAACCAAGATATCTGAGGTAACGGAACGCCACGCCAAAAACGTTAGGCCATTCAGTAGGTGAGGTTCGCAGTTTCAGCGTTGAACTGGCGTGAACCGCTGACATAGTGTCCGACGGATTAAAGTATCGGTTCAGGTTGCGCTGGTAGTGATTGATGACCTCGGGGTGTTCAGCAACAAACTCTTTTGTGCTGTTCTCGATTGAGGAGATACCCGTGACGATAGTGTTCTTAAGGTTTTCAATCTTACTTTCTTCACCGGGATCGTAGTCAACGATGCCATCAATGTTGCCTTGTTTATATAGCTCGTAAGAGGACACACCAACAAATTTGGCGCACTCCTGCCACGACAGGTTGTAACGACGCACCAGGTTAGCGAGGCTCTTCGGATGGATGGTGTTAAACACACCGGTTCGAAGAGAAAGGAGCAGGTTGCTCGATGCCAGTGGAATCGCACCGCCTGAGTAGCCCTGCCCAATGATGATGCCGAGAGTAGGTACATCCACGTTACATAGTTCAGCGATCAGTCTTGATATCGCGTGCGCCTGGTTATTGGCATTCGCTTCTTCGTATGGGTCAGCACCGGGTGTATCCATAAAGGTGACAATCGGCATGGAACGAATGGCATAGCTGCTGGCAATCTTTGCCGCAGCGTTGTGGTGTTCTGGACCCCAAACGCCTGTGTTATTCGCGCGGTTTTGGGTGATGAATCCGATGCGCCTGGTTTGACCATCAAAGTCAAACTCGAGTTCTGCACAATAGAGCGGACCATTTTCCACTTCGTTGTGGATAGGCACATCGAGGGCCGCAATAATTTCTTTACTGCCAGGTCTTGTGGATTCTTCCGTCGGAGCCACAGTGGCAGCAATGTACGCATCCACCTCCATGTTCCTGAGGTTCTCCAGCGCCATCTCAATCTGCTGTTCCGTCAGCAGACCCTTAACAACAGAGGCGGGTTCCTTGCGGGGAAAAAGCGAAAAGTCTTTGGCCAGACTCTCGGCGTTCAGATATAGCTGATCTACGGATACGGGTTGCTGCCCCATTCTGGTACTTATTCCAAAAAATTATGAAAAGGAGTGCCGGTTAGACACGGGCGCTAGACTACTTGAAACGGCCGTTTCTTGCAATGAAATTACACGCGAGATTAGCGCTAAGCGTATGATTTACGTCGCTTTTTTGGCGACCAAGAGAATCCTTTTAGGCCTCGGTGACAGGTATCTTGCCGATCTTGCCCTGCCAGATCTTCGGTCCAGTCTGGTGCACTGATTCGCCGCGGCTATCGACCGCTACGGTCACCGGCATATCTTCGACCTCAAACTCGTGAATCGCTTCCATACCGAGGTCTTCAAAGGCGACGACTTTCGCACTGCGAATCGCTTTGGATACCAAGAAGGCTGCACCACCGACGGCCATAAGATAGACCGCTTCGTGTTTGCGAATTGAATCAATGGCAATGGGCCCACGCTCGGCTTTACCGATCATGCCGAGAATGCCAGTTGTCTCCAGCATCATTTCAGTAAAGCCATCCATTCGAGTTGCCGTGGTTGGACCCGCTGGACCAACAACTTCGTCACCCACAGGATCGACCGGTCCAACGTAGTAAATGAACTTACCTTTCAGATCGACATCATCCGGCAAACCCTGGTCACGAATTCGTTTGTGGGCTGCATCACGACCAGTGAGCATTTTTCCGGAGAGCAGAATCGTTTCACCGGGCTGCCACTCTTTCACTTCTTCAGCCGTCACAGTATCCAGGTTCACGCGTCGTGAATTCGGTCCTGCCTCCCAGGTGATACTCGGCCAATCATCCAGATTAGGCACTTCAAGATCCGCAGGACCAGAACCGTCGAGCGTGAAGTGTGCATGCCGGGTAGCAGCGCAGTTAGGAATCATCGCCACAGGCAGATTCGCCGCATGGGTCGGGTAATCCATGATCTTCACATCGAGCACTGTGGTCAGACCACCCAGACCCTGGGCACCAATACCCAGCGAGTTAACCTTGTCGAAGAGTTCAAGTCGCAGCTCTTCGATTCTGTTAGATGGTCCGCGCGCTTCCAACTCATGTATATCGATCGGATCCATCAGCGTGCGTTTCGCCATCAGCATGGCTTTTTCTGCCGTACCGCCAATGCCAATACCCAGCATGCCTGGCGGGCACCAGCCTGCACCCATGGTTGGAACCGTTTTCAAGACCCAATCCACAATAGAGTCAGCGGGGTTCAGCATGACGAACTTAGATTTGGCTTCACTACCGCCGCCCTTGGCAGCCACGTGAACTTCAACCTTGTCGCCGGGCACAATCTCGGTGTGGATGACCGCCGGCGTGTTGTCCTTTGTGTTGATCCGAGCGCCCGCGGGGTCCGCTAGCACCGATGCTCGAAGCACGTTGTCCGGCAGGCCGTAAGCTCGACGCACGCCCTCATTGATCATGTCTTCGAGAGAAACATCCGATTCGAATCGGACATCCATACCGACACTGAGAAATACATTCACAATGCCGGTGTCCTGACAGATCGGTCGATGGCCTTCGGCACACATACGTGAGTTGATCAGTATCTGCGCCATGGCATCTCTTGCCGCTGGGGATTCTTCTTTTTCGTACGCTTCCGCAACTCCACGGATGAAGTCGGGTGGATGGTAGTACGAGATGTACTGCAGCGAATCCTGAATGCTCTGAATCAGATCTTCTTTGGTAATAACAGTCATCGAAGTTTCCCCTGGGGCTATAGGTGCTGGTAAGTGATTAGTCTGCGTACATGTAACGGATCAAAGACTCCGCCACACACACGGGCTTGTCGCTGCCTTCGACTTCAACAGTGACTTCACGCTTCACCTGGATTGTATTGCCACCCTTCAGCTCAGCTTCAACCAGCTTGTGACGAGCGCGAACTTTTGAGTTCACAGGTACCGGTGCCGGGAATCGAACTTTATCTAAACCATAGTTCACGCCCATAAACACACCATCGCCAACTTCTGGACGAGGCGGCTTGATAGATGCACCCAGGTGAACAATCAAAGACAGAGTCAGGAAACCATGTGCAATCGTGACCTTGTATGGAGACAGTTCAGCGGATTTTTCCGGGTCGATGTGAATAAACTGGTGATCCAGTGTGGCATCGGCAAACATATTGATTCGATCCTGATCAATTTCTTGCCATTCACCGACACCCTCTTCTGTACCCAGGAGAGACTGGTAAATTTCCAGAGCTGCAGCTGCTTTTTCTGACATGTTTTCCTCGTTTTTGTCTGCTCAAAAAAGGCGCCAAGGATACCACAGGACTCCTGGTTTATGATGTGCAGCAGGACACAGGTGAATACATGACATTGGTATACAAACCCGCGGCGCTCATTGTCGCCTTCGCCATATTCGTAACGCTTTGGACCACGATGATCCCGATGAAGCAGCTGCCTGCCTATGCGGCCGTGAGCGACGTGCGAGGTGTGGATGCACCCTTCTTTTCTGAACATTGGATCAGTCACGGTGAAACCACCGAGGCACACAGCGCCAATATTGTGATCAATCAGGGAAAACCTGTGGTGGTCTGGTATGGCGGCACTGAAGAGGGTCATAAAGACGTCGCCATTTTTTTGTCTACTTTCGAAGATGATGTCTGGTCGGAACCTCGCGTGGTCACCAACCGCGCCATGGCCGAAGCGGGCCTGAACCGATACATCAGGAAGATCGGCAATCCAGCACTGCACTCATGGCCCGACGGCAGTCTGGGTCTGTTCTTTGTCACAGTTTCCTTTGGCGGCTGGGGTGCTGCGAACATTAGCTACATGGAATCGCCAGATCTGGGCGTGACCTGGAGCGAGCCTGAAAGACTGGTCACGTCTCCTTTTCTCAACATCAGCACCCTGGTGAGAGCTGATGGGCTGAATCTCCAGGGTGGTGACCTCAGCCTGCCGGTGTACCACGAAATGGCAGGCAAGTTTGCGGAAACCCTGCATCTCACCCGGAGTCGCGTGGTCATGGACAAGGTTCGCATTTCCAGAGGCAAACATTCGCTGCAGCCAGCCATTGCAAACACCGACGATCAACACGGTTACGCGATGTTGCGGTATGCGGGAAACGGGCCTGCAAAACTGTTGGCATCCAAGACTTTCGATGGCGGTCTTCACTGGGAAGCGCCCCATCAAGAGGATTTACCCAATCCCGACGCGGCCGTAGCCCTTTTGAACCTTGGTGACAACGCTTTACTCATGGCATTGAATGATCTGGAAGATGGCCGCCACAAACTCAGCCTCGCGATTAACGAGGACATAGACAACGGCGGCGAGTGGCGAATCATCAAAACCCTGGAGGAGGAAAGCCCTGAGCCACCGGCAGGGCAGCGCCCCTACCAATTCTCCTACCCCTCATTTGCCAAGGATGACGAAGGTTTTATTCACCTCGTCTATACCTGGAACGTAAAGCGGATTCGCCACCTGAGATTTAACAGGGCTTCGCTTATAATGCCCGCCTCTTCAACTGAACAGATACAGGAATAACCATGTCAGAGACTGTATATATCGCCGGCGGCGCGAGAACGCCCATGGGTGGTCTGCAAGGCTGTTTTGCGGATCTCACAGCAGTAAACCTTGGCGCTGCAGCCATTGAAGAAGCGATCAGTCGCGCCAATTTGAAAGGTGACGACGTACAGGAAGTCATCATGGGCTGCGTACTCCCCAATGGCCTGAGACAGGGTCCTGCAAGGCAGGCAGCAATGGATGCAGGTATTCCTGTTGAATCCGGCGCGACCACGATCAACAAGCTATGTGGTTCTGGCATGAAAGCGACGATGCTGGCACATGACCTGATCAAAGCTGGCACCAACGACATCATGGTATCTGGCGGCATGGAAAGCATGACCAACGCACCTTACATGTTGCCCAAAGCACGCGGCGGCATGCGCATGGGTCATGGCGAAGTTCAGGACTCCATGTTCACTGATGGTTTGGAAGACGCAAAGACAGGTCGACTGATGGGATCTTTCGCCCAGGAAATTGCCGACCGCTACCAGCTAACACGGGAAGATATGGATGCTTTCGCGATTGGCTCACTGACCAAAGCACAGAAAGCCATTGAAGATGGTTCCCTGAAAGCTGAAACCGTTCCCGTCACTGTGAAGAGCAGAAAAGGTGAAGTCGTCGTCGAAGATGATGAACAGCCAGGCAACGCCAACCTCGACAAAATTCCTACCTTGCGTCCCGCTTTCAAAGAGGACGGCACGGTCACCGCAGCAAACTCCAGCTCCATTTCTGACGGTGCGTCGGCACTGGTTCTAGCGAGCGAGTCTGCCGTTGAAGAAAAAGGTCTGAAGCCGGTTGCGAAGATCGTCGGTCACACGACCAACTCACTGCATCCTTCTGAATTCACCATTGCACCTATCGGCGCCATCGAGAAACTGCTCGAAAAAACCGGTTGGGATAAAGATGACGTTGACCTGTTCGAGATCAACGAAGCATTTGCCATGGTGACGATGTTGGCAACCCGAGAACTGGGTCTCGATCCCGAGAAAGTGAACATTCATGGTGGTGCCTGTGCTCAGGGTCACCCGGTAGGTTCAACAGGTTCGCGGATTATCGTCAGCTTGATGTATGCCCTGCAGAAGCTCGGCAAGAAGCGCGGTATTGCCGCACTGTGTATTGGCGGCGGCGAAGCAACTGCAGTTGCAATTGAGTTGGTGTAGCCAGACTCAACCACGTACAATAACTTTACTTTCAACCAGTTAGCACTCAGGAGCTGATGTTTTGTCACGCCTGCCGGTAATTGTTGGTTTTGGCGGCGTCAATCCCGCCGGCCGCAGTTCTCTACATCACGGTTACCGGCGAATGGTGATCGACAAGCTGGGCACGGATGCACAGGACAAGACCTTCGCATCCCTGGCTGCCTTGATGAATCGTGACGGCTCTACCTCAGCAGAGGATCGGCAGTTCATCCTGGATCACACGCTGATACGGCGTCTGGAAACCAACCTCTTCGACGCTAACAACATCCCGCTGCACAAACGTGCCACCATTAAGAGCACGAGCGCTGACGCAATCACCTTTTCCCTTAAGCGAAATCACGTTCCGGACAATCCCCCGGAAAATTGGGAACTGAAAGAAAACGAAGATGGCACCGTGGACGTCACGGTACCGGGTGATCTCGATATTCTGTTTAACGACACACGATCTTCTCGAGTGTTAGCCGCAGGGCAGTTGCCAACAGGTTTCGAACCAGAAAAGCTTTATCAGTCACGCAACCACCCTCGCGGCCTGCAGCTCACCGTATTTGGTGCTTCAGATGCACTGAACTCACTTGGTATCAGTTGGGATGAAGTGAGGAAGCGCGTACCGGCAGACCAGATTTCTGTTTACGCCAGCAGTGCGATGGGCCAGCTGGATACCAACGGTTCTGGCGGATTACTCCAGGCTGGGCTCATGGGTAAACGAGTCAGCTCAAAGAACCTGCCCCTCGGTCTCGCGGAAATGACCGCAGATTTTGTGAACGCCTATATTCTCGGCAACGTTGGTACGACGGGCGCGAACATCGGCGCTTGCGCTACCTTCCTTTACAACCTGAGACAAGGCATCCAGGACATCCAATCCGGGAAGTTTCGTGCTGTCCTGGTCGGCGGCAGTGAAGCGCCACTGACACCCGATGTGATAGAAGGCTATCGCACTATGGGTGCTCTGGCAGAAGATGAAGCACTCAACAAGATTGATGGCGTGGAGTCCGGAGAAGCCAATCACCGAAGAGCCTGTCGTCCCTTTGCAGAAAACTGCGGCTTTACCCTGTCGGAAGGTTCACAGTTCATCATCCTGTTCGATGACGAACTTGCCCTGGAATTGGGTGCCAATATTTACGGCGCAGTTGCTGATGTCTTCATCAACGCAGACGGCTACAAGAAATCTATTCCGGGTCCAGGCATCGGAAACTATGTAACCGTTGGCAAAGCCATGGGGGTTATTCGATCCATCCTTGGCGAAGAGGCGCTGCGAAACAGAACTTACATGCAGGCCCACGGCACCAGTACACCGCAGAATCGTGTTACCGAATCACACATCTTTAACGAATTGGCCAGCTCCTTTGGCATCAACAAATGGCCCGTCGGTGCAATAAAAGCCTACATCGGCCACTCGTTAGCTTGTGCATCTGCAGATCAGTTAATCGGCTCCCTGGGGGTTTGGCAGGAAGGCATCATTCCAGGCATCGTGACATCCGATCAGATTGCTGAGGACGTGCACCAGAGCCACCTCGACTTCATGCTGCAACATCGTGAGATCGAGACAACCGACATGGATGCCGTGTTCATCAATTCCAAAGGGTTTGGTGGAAACAATGCAACGGCTGCCGTGATGGCACCGCACGTGGTACGCCGCATGCTTGAGAAAAAGCATGGCAAGGACGCCATGACAAAACATGCCGGATTGAACGAAGCAGTAGTCGCAAACAGCGCTGCTTATGACGAATCGATGATCGCCGGTGAAAATTCTGCAATCTACAACTTCGGCGTAGGTGTGATTGAGGGTGAAGAGCTCACCATCTCAAGCAGCTGCATCTCAATTCCGGGGCTCGACAACGACGTTTCCCTGGAAGTGGAAAACCCCTACTCCGACTTCGTTTAGTCGATTTCGCGGGTCGCGCGAAACTCTATATCCGGCCAACGTTCTTCCGTCAGAGACATATTCACCGATGTCGGTGCCAGATAAGTCAGGTGCCCGCCACCATCCAACGCAAGATTCGTTTCCGCTTTACGCTTGAAATCCGCCAGCATCTTTTCATCTTCGCAGTGAACCCAACGAGCTGTTGCAACACCCACTGATTCGTAACCGCACTCGACCTTGTATTCGTCCTTCAAGCGGAAGGCGACGACGTCAAACTGCAGTACACCGACAGCACCAACAATGAGGTCATTGTTAGCCAGCGGCATGAACACCTGAGTTGCGCCCTCTTCTGATAACTGAGTCAATCCCTGCCGAAGCTGTTTGCTCTTAAGAGGGTCTTTTAAACGAACCCGACGATACAACTCAGGCGCGAAGTGCGGCACGCCGATAAACTTGATGTCTTTCCCCGTCGTGAAGGTGTCACCAATCTGTATCGTGCCGTGATTGTGCAGGCCAATGATGTCCCCTGGGTACGCCTCCTCGGCCGCTGCCCGTTCGCCAGCCAGGAAAGTTACTGCATCACTGACGCGCACGTCTTTGCCAATACGCACATGTCGCATTTTCATGCCCTGGGAGTACTGACCAGAGCAGACACGCATAAAGGCAATACGATCCCGATGTTTGGGATCCATGTTTGCCTGAATTTTGAACACAAAGCCCGAGAACTCGTCACTCTTTGAATCAACCCGTTCTGAGCTGGTTTCACGAGGCTGTGGTGCCGGTGCATATTCAACGAAGCCGTCCAGCATCTGGTTGACGCCAAAGTTTCGCAGAGCAGTTCCACAGTAAACCGGGGTTAGTTCGCCGGCCAGGTAAGCGTCCAGATCGAACTCATGGCTGGCACCGCGAACCAGTTCGATTTCATCAACAAATTCTTCGTAGTCATCACCGAGATAGGCTTTCGCCTCGTCTGATCCCAGACCCGCGATGATTTGTGATTCCTCAACCACGTCAATCTGTCCACCTTCGTAGACATGAATCTCATCATCGTAAAGGTGATAAACACCCTTAAAACGATTACCCATACCGATAGGCCAGGTGATCGGTGCGCACTTAATGTTAAGTACCGATTCCACCTCATCCATGACTTCAATCGGATCACGGATTTCACGGTCCAGTTTGTTCATGAAAGTGAGGATGGGTGTATCCCTGAGGCGACAAACTTCCATCAACTTGATGGTGCGATCCTCTACACCTTTGGCGCCATCGATCACCATCAGAACAGAATCAACGGCGGTCAGGGTTCGATAGGTATCTTCAGAAAAGTCTTCGTGACCCGGTGTATCAAGGAGATTGACGATGCGATCTTTGTAAGGGAACTGCATCACCGACGTCGTCACCGAGATGCCGCGCTGCTTTTCCATTTCCATCCAGTCTGACGCTGCATAGCGATCGGACTTCTTGGATTTCACGGTACCCGCCATCTGAATCGCCTTGCCGAATAGCAACAGCTTTTCAGTAATGGTGGTTTTACCGGCGTCAGGGTGCGAAATAATCGCAAAGGTCCGGCGTTTATCGACCTCTTGCTCAATCATGGGGTGCTACGAAGAAAGTTGGACAGCCAAAAAGGTGGCGGATTATAGCAGCTCTTTTGCCAGAACAAGGGCATCTTCACGCCCCACATAGGCGGGGTAGTAGTTTTCCCTTCGCCCAATTTCATTGAACCCAAGCTTTTCATAGAGCTGATAAGCCACTACGTTGGACGGCCTAACTTCCAGGAACATGCTAGAGGCATTTCGCTCCCTCGCCCTGATGAGGAGATGCTCGACCATAACGCGCCCAAAACCATTGCCCTGGCAGTCTGGACGGACGCAAACGTTGAGCAAATGCGATTCACCTGCGGCTACTGAAACAATGCCATGCCCCACAACTTTTCCAGAGGCAATCATCAACCAGCATTCATGTCCATTAGTGAGACAGTCTTTGAAGATGCCTTCACTCCAGGGATGGGTGTAACCACGTCGTTCATTTCGCAGCACCTGAGGCAGATCTTCCATCTGCATGCGGCGAATATCGAGGCTCACCGAGTCTCCCGCCAGGTCACCAGGGAAAGAAACAGGGATCGTTTGATGTCAGCAGACGCTGCGGTCTGTGCCATCGAGGGAATCATGAGATAACTCTGGTTACCCACCAGCTTAGGTTCAGCGCCGAGATCTCTGAGTGGACCGAAGTATTCAGCCACATCCTCACCAATGACCACCACGCGTGTGGGCAGCGCCCGAAACTTCTGGGTAACGAACTCGCGCGCTGCATTGACTGACTGATCAATGCCCGAGGTATTCAGCATCGGCCACTTGAGTTCCTGGTAACGCACACTATCGATGTCAGCACCCATAACCCGGGCAAGGTCATCACAGAATCGTCTCGGCAAACTGTCGGATTCACCCAATGACACACAGACGCCAAGAGAGCCATAGTGCAGCAGTGCAAAGCGAAACTGCGGAACTTCTGCAGCAACAGGTGCCTCGTGCACAGGTTCCTGTTTCGGTACTGGGGCTTTCTTAGATGGCTCTGGCGCGGCTCCGATGGCTTTCACCAGATCCGGCATTGGCGAGTGGCCACTGGACGGCTGAACCGGCGCAGGGTTATCCGGCCTGACAGACCAGACATCGATGCCCATGGCATCCAGATATTGACGTTTACCAGTAAGAACTCTCACGCCGCTAGTTTATCACCCTCGGGGTGTTTAGGCGGTGAAGCAAAAGCAAAACACAGTGAACCCGCCATGGCACTGAGACCAAGCACCGTGAATGCCGTGGTGTAGTTACCCTGCACATCGTAAAGATATCCTGCAAAGATTGGCCCTATGGACATACCCAACATGACGATCAAAGAAGAGAATCCCATGATGGTGCCAAAGGACGATGTCCCGAAATAGTCGGCGCGAAGTGCCACCATCTGTGGCCCACGAATACCCCAGGCAAGACCATGTAATACGGCAAAGGCCACAACCATCATCAAGTTGGTGGCATTAGCCAGGAGCAACAATGCAGCCATGTGCGAGAGCATGCAGATGACGCAGATCAGGCGCTTGTTAAAACGGTCACCGAGGAAACCGCCTCCAATCTGCCCCGCCATCTGGAATGCTGTCATCAGCGCAACCACCAGCCCGGCATGTGCAAGCGAATAGTCCATACCCTGAGTCAGGTGTGGCACCAGGTGAACCATAATCGATGAGACGGTCAACAGCGCGGCCGCATGCCCAAATGAAATCAGCCAGAAAGCAGACGTCGCCATGGCCTGCCTTGCAGTAAAGTCCGGACCCGCAGCAGGCAGGGCTTTGCCATCGAGTCCCTCTTCAATCACACCGCCATCAACTTCTTGCCCATAGTCTTTCGGGCGATGCCTAACAAGCATAGTGAGGGGCAGTCCGACAACGATGACAATCACGCCTGAATAAAACGCAGTGGCTCGCCAACCAAAGGCTTCAAGACTGAGAATCACCAGTGGAACGCAAAGCCCACCCAGGGAGTAGCCAATCTGAGACGTCGCAATGGCTTTGGCACGATGGCGGTTAAACCAGTTCACGATAGCCACCATGACCGTCGCAAAGCCTCCAAGGCTGGAACCCAGGGCAATGAGTGCGAACGTCAGGTAAAAAGCCAACAGACTTTCTATCTGGCTGAACAGCATGAAACCAATGCCAAACAACACGGTACCAATCGCCAGGATAACTCTTGGTCCGTAGCGGTCTGTCAGCCAGCCCTGAAGTGGCCCGAGGATGCCGCTTTCGATTCGTGTCATGGCAAACGCACCGGCAACCAGTGCAGAGCTCCAGCCAAATTCCGCCTGCAACAACACCACGTAAGCGCCGTAAGACTGCATCCACAGCAAACCCGCAAGCAACTGGAGGCCGCCAGCAGCGGACACAATGTACCAGCCGTAGAAAACGCGGCCAGCGGGACGGATTACCCCGTCAATACGGGACAACAGTCCTGAACGAGACGACAGCCCTGACATCGTCAGGGACCGTCAGCTTCAGTAGACGGTTTTTTGAAGAACTGTCGAGCAAGACCGTAAAGAGAAATTGCGAGCCAGGCAGACTCGATCAAAAAGGCGCTCAAGTTAAAGTCATAAAGCAGTGAGTAGAGAATCAAGGCTGCACCCGCGGCATTGAGCGCAGAGTAAGTCAGACTGCTGACATCAACTTTTTCCAGTTGCAGCAACAGGTAGGTCACCAGAATAAATAGGACACCAAGATTACCCATCAGGTCGTGGGGTTCGTAACCTGTCATCACATATCGTCCGAATCAGTTGTAGAAGCCAGCCTGATGAAGCATAAACTAAGCGTCAGACACTGGACAGGACACTGCCATGCTGCAGATCGCTGAAAACTGGTACGAAACGAAGAAGATCAATCACGATCTGACACTGATCTATGAACCTCATGTGCACCCATTTCTGCGTTGCAATATCTGGCATCTGCGAGGCAGAGAAAAAGATCTACTCATTGATACCGGACTGGGCGTGAGCTCCCTGAAAGACGCCATCGCTGACATGATCGATAAACCGGTATTGGCCCTGGCGACTCATGTGCATTACGACCATGTGGGATGCCTGCATGAATTCGATGAGCGACTAATGCATGAGATCGAGGCACCAGCGATGGAGACCTACGACGAATTCAGCTGGCTACGGATTTCGGATTTCCCGGACGACTACCAGGCAGCGCTCAAAACCGAGGAATACTCCGATTACCTGGTGAAAGCCTTGCCCGAAGCAGAATACGACATTGCGAGCTACGCGGTGACATCGACCGGCGTCACCAGAACCCTCGCAGAAGGTGACGTGATTGATCTCGGCAACCGTGCGCTGGAGGTCTTTCATCTGCCCGGACACTCACCCGGCAGCATTGGACTCTGGGATAAGATGTCATCCACGCTATTCTCTGGCGATGCTTTATATGACGGCGAACTACTGGATGAATTACCGGGTTCAAGCATCCCGGATTACATACAAACCATGAAACGTCTCAGGGAATTACCTGTGGAAATTGTGCATGGTGGTCACGAACCCAGCTTCGGCCAAGAACGCATGATCGAACTTATTGATGCTTACTTGAATTGGCGTTCCTAAGTCATTGTTTATATTGCAATATCATCATAGAATCACGGGATGTCGTCTGCTGAAGTAACGCTTCAATTAAAGACACAAGTGGGTAATGTTTCTCCCACCATGCTTCAGACGCTCTTAAATCTGCTCAATCTGTACTTGGACCCCGATACAGATCGAGAACAACTCGTCGAAATCATCGAATCGGATACGTCAGTTTTCCGGGCATTCCTCCAAGCGGCATCACCAGCAACGCTGCCAACCTGGCACGAAGCACTCAGTAAAGAACAACTCTCAGACCTGGCACTGGCTCTCGCAAATCAGGTTGCCGCACGGCCTCTTGGTTCTGACTCTGAGGAAGAATCAAACACCAACGCCATTGCGGCTATCAGTCGATCACTGATGTCGGTGCTGGATCCCGACCAGGTCCGCGATGTCGAACTTGTCGCTCGTTTGATCGGTACCGATGTTTCGCTGGAAGAGCCGCATTTCGCTCAGGCTTTGAAATATTTCGGACGTCCACTGGAAACCCTTCACGGCACCCATCTGCTTACTCGAACATTGGCTGCGGCGGCTCACCTGAGGGGAACAACCGCTGATCTGGAGGCCTGCGCCGAATTACTTTCATTGGACTCATCGATTCTTGAAGATCTGGTACGCGCGCCGGAACAGATCGAACCTGCATCGGACGTCGGCGCCCGCTTCGTCGAGAAACTGTCACAGGCGAACCTGTACGCTTCAACCATGCGACTGGCAAGTCGAATGGACCGCCTGTATTGCCTTAGAGAAATCAGCGCCACCCTATTCTCGACAGATCAGGTGACTGTTTTCACCCAGCACCAACAGGGTTGGAGTAACGGCCAACATCATTTCGAAGTTGCGCAATCACTCGTCGTCACAGCAGCCGAAAGCGGAAAAGTCATCACCACACCTGCACACACGATGACGGTTATGGATGACGAAGCCCTCGAGGCGATGGGTGCGACTGACGGTATCGCCATTCCGGTTCTACTCGAAGAAGCAGATCCCTCCAGTTGCGCCGCGGTTGTCTTATTGGGCATGTCGACATCCGCACTGATGACCCTGTCATCGCGGCAGGAACTTATGACCACCTTTAACGCCATCGCCCGTGGCCTGTTCCAGGTCGCTCCGGCTCGTGAAATCGACCTGGAAGATGTGGACAACCGCGCAAGAGAGATCATCCACGAAGCCAACAATCCGCTTTCCACCGTGCAGAACTATCTGAAGGTACTTTCCCTGAAACTTGGCCCGGATCACGACGCACAACCTACGCTGGAGAGTATCGGCAGCGAACTCATGAGAGCTGCGGACATTATCAAAAGCTTCCGGGATATTCCTGAAAGCGCTGGTCAGAGCGAGGGCAGCTGTGACGTAAACAAGGCACTGCGCACAGTCGCGACGCTGTTTGATCAAGGTAACGATCACATCCGTTTCAACTACCAGTTCAGCCATCAGGCGATGGCTAATATCCGACAGGATGATTTCAAACAGGTCGTGACCAATCTCATCAAGAACGCCGTGGAAGAACTCAACCCCGGCGGTTCCATCACCCTGCAAACGCAATCCGATCTGAGGTTTCAGAACGCCACCTGGGTGGAAGTCACCATCATCGATACCGGCCCCGGCATTCAAACCGGTGTCGGTGACATTTTTGAAAGAGGTATCAGCACCAAAGCCGGTGCACACGTTGGCGAGGGACTTGCTGTCGTGAAACAACTGACGGAACGCTGCGGCGGTTTTGTCAGTTATCGCACGAGCCAGGACGGCACAGAGTTTCGAATCACATTGCCACAATCTCAAACAAGAACAGGCTAAACAATGAACGCTTTGACCGACACACAAATCTGCAACACCGTACTTATCGTTGATGATGAGCCAGGACAGCTGGACAGCCTGAACGAGCTGATGGGGCTTTCGGGATACGAGGTGAATACTGCAAGCAGCGGCAATGAAGCCATCGAACTGCTGGAGCAGAACCCCTACGACACCATTCTGCTGGACCTCAACATGCCGAACGGTAGCGGTTATGACGTGATCGATCATGTGGTGAACCATAATGTCCACGTGAAGGTGATCGTGGTGAGTGGCAACACCGATTTCGATTCCACCCGAAACGCACTCAAGAAAGGTGCCTACGACTTTCTGAAGAAGCCGTATGTGCCCGATGAATTGTTAGCAACGGTTAAGAACGCCACCAGCAAGAAACAGCTGGAACTCGCCAACCAGACGATTCACCAGAAACTAGAAGAATCTGAGCACCTGCATCGCTTCATTGTCGATCATTCGCCAGACATTGTGTTCATGCTCGATAAAGAAGGACGATTCACCTTCCTCAACGACACCGTTTATCAAACGCTCGGTTTCGACAAAAGCGAACTGCTGGGCGAACACTATTCAAAGCTCGTTTCCAACCCAAGCCAGGACCAGGCGAAGTATGTCTTTACGGAGAGACGGTCCGGTCAACGCAAGTCCAATAACGTCGAGTTAAAGCTGAAGTGCAAAGACGACTCAGAGCACCGGTATTTCGACACCACCTCTATGTCGGTAGAACTTGGTAACGACAACATCCACGGCAACGCCGTTCAGGGCACTTATGGTGTTGCCCGAGACGTCACTGAGAAAAAGCAGGCCCAGGAAACGATCAACTATCAGGCTTATCACGACATGCTGACTCGGCTGCCGAACCGGGTGCTGATGGAAGACCGACTCGATGTCGCCATGACCCATGCAACTCGAAACAAAGAGCGCCTGGCAGTGATGTTCCTGGATTTGGATCGCTTCAAGTGGGTCAACGATACCTTGGGTCACACGACCGGTGACCGGCTTTTGCAGTCTGTCTCACAAAGATTAGAAAGCTGCCTGCGGAAAGGTGACACCCTGGCGCGTTTCGGGGGAGATGAGTTCGCATTGATTCTTCCCAGCGTGAACCACGAACAAGACGCGGCGAAGATCGCAGAAAAAGTCCTGGAAGAACTGCGCGAGCCCTTCTCGGTCGACGAACATGAACTTTATGTGACCTCGAGTATCGGTATCGCTATGTATCCTGAAGCTGGTCGCACCATCGAGGCTTTGATTGCTTCGGCGGACCTTGCCATGTATTCCGTGAAGGAGCGCGGCAAAAACGGCTTCGAATTCTTTGATGCCACAATGAACGAAGCATCCAATGCGCGTCTGACCATTGAACGAGAATTGCGTAAAGCGCTTTCCACCGACGACATTAAAGTGTGTTACCAACCGCAGGTGAATTCTGTCACCGAAAAGCTGGTTGGATTTGAAGCACTGATTCGTTGGGAGCACCCGGCCAATGGTTTGATATACCCAGGTGACTTCATCCCAATCGCTGAAGAGACCGGACTCATCCTTGATCTTGGGCGTTACGTGCTGGATCGCGCCTGCGCTGATGTGGCGCGTTGGCGTGATGAGGGCATGAAAGACGTTAGAGTCTCGATCAACTTCTCAGGCATGCAGGTAGAGCAGGATACCTTCATCGATGAAATCAAAGATGCGCTGAAGAAACACAATCTGCCCGGCGAAGCACTTGAGGTTGAGATCACCGAGAACGTGATCATGAATGACATGTCCAGTGTCATCAAAAAACTCCGCGAACTGGCAGGTCTGAACATCAAGATCGCTGTTGACGATTTCGGCACTGGATATTCATCGCTGAGCTACCTCCAGCAGTTCCCGATCAACACTTTGAAGATCGACAAGTCGTTCATCAGCTCAATGAACGAAACCGAAGAAGCCACCAGTATCGTGGATGCCATCGTCGCCATGGCTAAAGGTTTGAAGCTCAGCCTGATTGCTGAAGGCGTGGAAACCGATCCGCAATTGGAGTATCTCAAGTCACTTGGTTGTGAAGCGATACAGGGTTACCTGTTCGGTAAAGCGGAAGGTTCCGAACGGACGAAGGAAATCCTGGCGCGCATCGAAAACGGGGAAGCAATCCGCAACCTTGCTGCCTGATGCAGTGAAACCTGTATGATGGAATCGAGCATCTGATGAGAGGGAGACTCATATGCTGGTTCCAGAAATCACGATTCTTTACGCCGGGACTCTCGGCCTTATGGCGACATATCTCGGTTCTACCTGCGGCATGTATCGCGCAAACGCCGGCATTTCTTTTGGCGATGGCAACGACGAAGAACTCGCCATGCGCATGCGGCGGCATTTGAACTTCATTGAAAACGCACCCCTGGCTTTGATCCTGATTGCATTACTTGAGATGCAGTCGATTAACCCCTGGGCCGTTCACGGAATGGGTGGTGCCGTTGTGCTTGGTCGGGGTTTACACGCCTATGGATTTTCGGGTGGTGTGACCAATCCGATCAGGGGTATCGGTGCAGGATTGACGGCACTCACAATAGTCGTGGCGTCTATATGGTGCATCGTGGAGTTTGTTATTTAGCGGTCAGATCCGATTGGCTCGACCGAGCCAGCGATGCATGGACTGTTGCATGCGCCAGACTTTGGCAGGCTGGTATAAGCTCTCGCGCATGTAGCTGCCCGGTGCAATTTTGTCGCGAACGCGCAGACTGCAATCCAGGTCTTTGCAGACTACATTGCCCAGGGTGTGCCGCCCTTCACTACCTTTGACGGATACCGTAAACATCGCGGTACCGTTGGTTTTGTGCACGTGATGACACCAGGAGCACATTTCCATCCGGGGTTTGCGTGCTTTACGCGTTGAACGATTCAATCGAATACCGCGAATCTGCCCATCATTGGGTGACTGCAGAACAAGAAAGCCGAGATGACCGGAGGGATGCACCCAGCCGAAGTAGTCCAGATCTTCCCAGCTAACTTCATCTAACTCAGGAACATTAAGGTCTTCATCATCGCCATCAAAAGCAGCAACGATCTCTTCTCGGGTGAGCATCAACATAAGAAAACTTTACCAAAGCGCTGGCTAGAGCACGAGCTGGCCAGGGTTCACCATCGATTGTTCTTTTAGTTTACGCAGCCTTTCTTTCTGCCGGATCTTTTCTGCCCGCCTCGCGGAGGCAGTAGAAGACGTCGGGTCATTGAGTCGATCATAGGCTTCCGCCAGCGCGTCAAAGAGAAGCGGATCATTTTTCTCAAGGCGGGATGCTCGCTCCAGATTCTTTCTTGCAAGTTCCAACTTGCCTTGAGTGATCTGCATGTCCCCAAGCTGCAGATGATAATAAGGATTTCGCCGGTAATAGCGTGACACAGTGCTGAGATAGCGATCAGCCTCTTCGTCCCGGCCATTCAACACATAGAGCTGCGTCAGATTTGAGAGCGCGGAATAATTGTTGCGGTTATGCATCAGTGCTCGTCTGTAGCTCGCTTCCGCGAGCTCGGTCTCACCCGTCCTGCGATATGCTGTTCCGAGATTGCTCCAGATGTTGGAGTTATCAGGCCAGAGCTGAAGACCCTGTAGCGATTTGTAGATGCCATCGGGGATGTCTCCCGTGACCATCGCTTCCACTGCGAGGTTGCTGTAGTAGAGCGCGAGCGCTTGTTCGTCTGAGATTCGAGATCGTAATTTCTCTTCGCCCGTAAACTCCGGTAGAAAATCCACGACATACTCTGTCTGGCCAATTTTCCCTGCGGCAACGATATGTTCGTAACGAATCATGGTGTTGCCTTCGTGCGTCCAACTGGGCGTGACTTTGACGGTCTGGAAATAGCCATCAAAATCCAGATGCCTTGCTGCTGCAACAAAGAGGCTGCTCATAGAAAGACAGTTACCCTGCCGCTTGTTAAAGGTGCTGTTTGGATCAAGGGTAGACCAGGCGTGATACTGAATGTTCATCTCGTCAGCATCAAAGAAGAATGCGCTGAGTTGTTTGAACTTCCTAAGGTCACCCCAGTCTGGGTCGACGCGCTCGGTGAGCGTCTGAAGAATATCATCGGAGAGGGGTAGTAAAACTTCGTTAGGATCGCCGACTGAGACTTCAGCGATCCGCTTCATGAGCTCGGCGTCTGTGACAGGATCGATTTCCGGCGGCGCGGACATGCAACCGGAAATCAGAAAAACGAGGATGATCGCTAGATGCTTCACATCCTCATTCTACACATCATGAACTGGATTCTTCTTCCATTTGCGACTGCAGGTAGTTCTGCAGTCCCATACTCTTAATCAGACTTTGCTGGGTCTCGATCCAGTCAACGTGCTCTTCCTCGTTATCCAGGATCTTCTCTAGGAGTTCGCGGGTGACGTAATCGCGCTGTTCTTCACAGTAACCAATCGCTTCGCGGAGCGCGGGAATTGCGATCATCTCGGACTCGAGGTCACACTCGAACATCTCTTCTACAGTCTCGCCGATCATCAACTTGCCGAGATCCTGCAGGTTGGGCAGCCCTTCCAGGAATAGAATGCGCTCCATCAACCATTCCGCGTGTTCCATTTCTTCAATGGATTCGTGACGTTCTTTTTGGGCCAGTTTCTTAAAGCCGCGGTCATCCAGGATCTTGGCATGCAGGAAGTACTGGTTGATCACCGTCAGCTCGTTTTTGAGTATCTGGTTGAGGTAATCAATGATTTTGGGGTCTTGTGGCTTCATCTGGCTCTCTCGTACAACACTTGAGCCGTGATAATACCGCCTAGGCGGGCAATGTCAAAGAATATCGTTATAAATCAATGACTTGAGAATCATTAGCGTTCTCATCGGACACTGCAAATAAACTTGATATTACGAATCGTTCTCATTTATAGTACGGGACATGATCATTTGTGTGTGCAAAAACGTAAACAGCCGCCAGCTCAAGGAATGCCTGGCCAAAGGCATGTCTCTGGACGACATCTCTGAGCAGATGGGCCTGGGCACTGGATGTGGACGTTGTCTCGAATACGCGTGCCGCGTCGTCGAAAAAGAAGCACCACTGATCGCCCGGGAATCAGCTGCTTAAGCGACCCTCTCCCGGATCACCCACCTGATCTGATCATCCCCAATTTGAACATCTGCGGTTTTCATCTGCCTGAAAGAAGACAAGGCGCCACGCCACATCTCAATCCAGATATTCAGTACCGTATCGCGCTCGACCCCTTCCATGCCGCGAACAATCCGAAGGTCGTGCTGCGTTAGCGTGATCTCATCGCTGCCTGCCTCAACCTCCACACGATCACCCAGACCATCAAACATCTTCGAGAGGTAATCCGCCGCTGTGCTCAGGTCGCCGTCTTCAACGCCGATGATGTCACGCGTCTGCGCTAAATACTGTAGTCCAATCAAACGTGCCGCTTTGCAGCCCAGCTCAGTCGTTAGTTCATCTCCGAGCACAGCTTTTAGTTCAACGAGGCCATTTCTGATGTAGTCCATCGCATAATTGCGATTCGCCTTTTGAAGACGTTCTTCGTTCCACTGATCCGTGGGTAAAACAGGTTGCTCTTCTGCTTTGTAAGCTGGCGGTAGTTCACCTTTGGCAAACTGCAATCGTTCTTCATCAGAAAGATCGTGGTCGTATTCTTTGAAGTAACCGCAAAGACCAAATTCACCGGTCATGTCTTCCGAGACACAAACATAACCGAGCCTGGAGTTCTTTAGGGACACGCCGTTGTGGGCATACCAGCCGTTTAAGAAACCGCGACTCACACCAACTGGCACACCGCAGATGGTCGGGCCATGATACATCCAGCGTGGGTATCGAAAACGTACCCAGGCTTTCTGGTCGCTTTCATACATATACTCCACCGGCACACCGCCAACGCTGTTCGACATGACGTGATACTTCGCGCAGGCGACAGCATCGGGAAGGTCTGTCAGACCCAGCTTCTCAAAGCTTGAGAGAAATTTGTCCAGGTGCTGACGACGAAACAGACGGAACATCCAGTCACCCACTTCATCGGGAGAGCGATTGGTGGAGACCATCAGCTGCAGGCCTAGCAATAATGCGTGATGTAACTCTGCCTGTGCCTGAATGTTGAGGGATGATTGATCCGTACTACCCATGTGATGCCCTATCGTGGTGCCAAACAACGCAGGCATCCTACACCATGCTTTGCCATGGTGCGCGAGCGGTTGGACGGTCAAAAGGTGAGATACCGGGAAGTCAGGTGGATCGCGGGCTAAGGCGAATTCAGAAAAGTTGGCATCGCCTTTGCTCTATATACAGTGACTAAACAAAACGGAGATGGCCTATAACGCGACACGAATAGTTTGTAGGAAATTGACTCCCAGCGAGGGTTACTCCCTCTCCCTCGCTGGTCTACAACCTCTCCTGAAAATCCCTAGAATCGGTACCCCACCGAAATCATGTAAACCCAGGGATCAATCTCAACATCAAATTTCACATCAGCGATCGCAGTGCTGATCTTCGCTTCCGTATCTATGTCGGTGTACCAAACTGCCGCGTTCACCAACCAGTTTTCATCAATCATATAGTCGAATCCAACTTGTGCTGACCAGCCCCAGCTTTGGTCCAGATCGAGATCCGCATCCACAGTACCCGGTGGTAGTCCCACGATGCTATCGAGTGCCAGGTTCAACTCATCGTCGATTTCTTCATCAAAGAAGATCGTTGAGTTAATGCCAACGCCAAAATAGGGATTGAACTTCACATCACCTTCAATCGGGTAATACTGAAGCATCAGTGTAGGCGGCAGATGTTTGGTTTCACCTGCAGATACACCGATGTCACTGACCTCGATGTCGTGGGTAAACGGTGTCGCCGCAAGCAACTCCAGTCCAATGTTAGAGGTCACCATCCATGCCGCGGTGATGCCCACCTGTGTATTGTCATCAATATCAACGCCGGGCAACGTGACAATCCCAGCCACATCAATCACATCGCTATCTTCGTTGGGGGCAACCGTTGCGGCACCAACCCGAACGATCCAGTCACCTTCTTCATGAGCCATCGCGGGCATGGTTAAAAACATCGCTAGAACAAAAACGAGAACCTTCATGTCTCTACTCCTTTTACAACAGATAGGTTCAATTTAGCGCTGCATTAGCCGAAGAAAGTTGCCCTGGATCAACTCTGCACAATGATCATGCAAATGGATAACAGGGCATCATTCGGGCAAGAAAACGGGGTACACTTACGGCATACAAAAGAGGACATTTCCATGCGCATCCTGACAGGCCTGCTCCTTCTCATGACCTTTCAAACCGGTTTCGCTTCTGACACACCAGAGGCCACCCTGGATAAGTATTTCGACGTTCTGACAGGACAGGATTTCAGCGGAATCTCACAGCTGATGGATACAGAAAGCATGATGAACCTGAAGACAACCATGGATGATGCTATCGGTTATCAGGCCAACCACGGTGTGTATCGCCTTCAACGAAGAATCTTTGGTCGCAAGGTTTCCATGTCGGATGTGAGCGCCGCCACGGCAGATTTCTATCTCGAAAGTCTCGCTGGCGAGATCCTGGAAGCCGCCCGTGCGCAGCATCTGGTGGTAGACGATCGAATCATTCTCGGTCGCATTGATGAGACCGACGACCTGGTTCACATCGTTGCTCGCCTCAACATGCACCAGGACGAAACGGAAGGTACTGACGTTCTGGTTTACACACTGATCAGAGAAGAAGACGGCTGGAAACTGAAGTTTCCAGCAACCATCAAACAGATGTTGACCGTCATCGAAACCTCTGCCCGACGCATCCGCTAAGTTTCCCACCATGTTTAAACCACGGTTCAGCCAGAGTGCTTCGCGCCTGGCCGCTGCCGACGATGATCTCTGGCAGGTTCACACTGAGGCTTTGACTCGCAAGGATGCAGGCGAGGACGTCATCGTCATGTCTGTGGGGGATCCTGATTTGCCAACAATCGACCCCATCATCGAGCACGCGGTGACCAGCCTCTATAGAGGCCGCACGCATTACTCGCCGGGTATGGGTGAGCTGCCACTCAGGCAAAAGATCGCAGACATTGAAACCGAGGCAAGCGGTAAATCCACATCACCGGATGAGGTGGTCGTTTTTCCTGGCGCCACTAACGCGGTGTTTTCTGTGCTTTCCTGTCTGCTGGATTCAGACAGCCAAATGATCGTGACCGAACCAACCTACGTGGGTTACCAGGGGATCTTTCAATCCATCGGCGCTGAGATCGTAAAAGTTCCCACGATCGCTGAAGAGGGTTTCCGGATAGATATCGACGCGATTGTTGACGCCATCACACCCGCGACACGTGTGTTGCTGCTCAACACTCCTGGCAACCCTTCAGGCAACGTCATGTCGGAGGAAGAGCTTCGCTATCTTGCCGATGTCACGCGGGAAAAAGACATCTGGCTCGTCTGCGACGAAGTGTATTCCATGCTGTCGTTCGACAAGCCGCATGTTTCAGCGAGACGCGCCGCAACCAACCTCGAAAACGTCATCATTATCGATGGCCTTTCCAAGTCACACGCGATGACTGGGTGGCGTCTAGGTTGGGTGGTTGCGGAACCCCATGCCATTGGTCCCATTCTGGATTTCACGTCGGCGACAGTGTTCGGTTGCAGCCAGTTCATTCAGGATGCTGCCGCATTCGCCTTGGAAAACGACGCCGAATACATCGCTTCTATTAAAGAAGAATATCGGGCGCGTCGTGACTACGCGCTCGAGCGTATCCAGCAGCTACCAGGCATTACCTGTCACTGCCCCGATGCAGGCATGTTCCTGATGCTGAATGTCTCGGCAATCGCCCAGGACGGTTCCAGCTTCGCTCGCCAACTTCTGGATGAAGCGAAAGTATCTGTATTGCCGGGCATCGGATTCGGAGAGCAAACAAAAGACTACGTTCGTTTCTCGCTCACCCACGGCGTTGAGGTGTTGGAAGAAGCATTTGACCGCCTGGAAGGATTTCTTAAGGGCCGCCCATAGGAATTTCAAACTTCAGCAGAAAGCGCCCTTTCCGCTGATCAAGCTCCAGCTTCATACCCGCCCGCCTGGTATCCACAATGGGCAAATCGCCTGAACCCAGATCGACCGTCACCACTCCGCGACGATTCACTTTGAAACGACCGCTCTCCAGCTTCATATCACTGAGATCGCCAAACTCCTTCAGTTCTGGGAAAGTGAGTTCGATCTTATCTCCTTCCTTCGGATCGAAATCGAGGATTTCATCAGGGGTTTCTGACAGGAAATTGATCACGAAAGTGTCAGCACCATCGCCGCCATAGAAGGTGTCTGTGTATGGCGTGCCGAAAAGAGTGTCTTCGCTCCCGTCGCCGATGATTTTGGCGGCGTAAGACGGAGTCGCGAAAAACAGACATATAACAAAGAGCCATTTCATACAGCCAATATGCCGGAACCCATAAAGGGCTACCAGCCCAATATCAGTTGTCGTATTGACCCGCGTGACAAGGTTGGAGAGACTCCGAATTATGGAGAGCGCCACAATACAGTTCCAAAGGGATTTCTATCACCTGTTACTGGAACTTGCTTCTGATCACCCTGATCTGAAGAAGTCCCTGAATAAGGCATTAAGGCTTATTGCAGAAGTCACCGACGCCGAACGCGCCTACCTTGAAGTTCGCGATACAAACGGAGACGCCGTGTATCAGGCGCTGGAGATATCTGATGACGAAATAGAGGAATTGCAGAATTCTGTATCTACGGGGATCATCGCAGAAGCAATCCGTACTCGCGAAAACCTTCTCATTCCTTCCGCCTTGATAGATCCAAGGTTTCAGGGTCAGGAAAGCGTTCAACGCCTCGCCATCGAGTCTGTACTTTGTGTTCCCTTTTTCGGTGAACGAACACACGGCGTTTTGTACCTCCAAGGTAATCGAGGGTTCAAAGATGAGGCGGAAAAAATTCAGTTAGATACTGAGCTTTTTGCCCAACATGTCTCCCCGCTTCTGGATCAACTACTAAAAGAACAGGAAAGGACGGAAGGCGAAGCCCTGGAGTCATTACAGGCCCAACACGACCTGAGCGGCATGGTTGGCGAAAGCCCAACTTTTGTAGAGGCTATCCAATCAGCGCTCATGATTGCGCCCTTGGAAGTAAACACCCTGTTACTGGGTGAAACGGGTACCGGAAAAACCCAGCTGGCTCGTCTCATTCACAACAACAGCAAACGGCATGAGGCTGAGTTTGTTGAGATTAACTGCGCCGCGCTACCTGACACGCTCATCGAGAACGAATTGTTTGGTGCGATCGCTGGCGGCCATTCCAGTGCAACAACGAACGTGATCGGCAAAATCACAGCGGCACATGGTGGCACACTCTTTTTGGATGAAATCGGAGAGCTACCGTTGGAGTCTCAGGCGAAACTTCTGCAGTTCATCCAGTCGGGTCAGTATTACCCACTTGGCTCATCTGAGATGCTGACTTCGGATGCACGCCTTGTTTTCGCAACCAATCAGGACCTGAAACAGAAGACCAAAGAAGGCAGCTTTCGGGAGGATCTATATCACCGAATCAACACCTTTGAACTGACTTTGCCGACGTTGAGCCAGCGTAAAACAGACATTCCACTTCTGGTTGATTACTTTGTGCTTGAAACGACGCAAAAAAATGGGCTACCCGCACTGACAGCGGCGCCGTCATTGCTGACACGCCTCGCTGAAAGCGATGTTCCAGGCAACATTCGAGGCCTGCAGAACCTGGTTGAACGCGCGTGCATTAATGCCGCCATGAAAAAAGCGGAAGCCATATCGGTCGAGCACTTCCCCGACCTTGAGCCAGCAGGCGCTAGTGCTGATGGGGACTTTCATGAAGCCACACTCTCCTTCCAGCAAAATCTGCTGACTGAAAAACTCACGGAAACCAGCTGGAACATTAGTAAAACGGCTAGGGAACTCAATCTCTCTCGCAGCCATGTGCACAACCTGATCAAACAATTTGATCTAACGCGCCACTAGTTCAAAAAAGTGAGATAAATATCAGTTTGACGTCACTAATGTGACGCACCCCTCCTGTGGGACTGTCCAATGGATTGGACACCTGTCCGATGCAGTGGACAGTCCTCAGGACCCAAGAATCCTCTAACCTACTGTTTTTACTAGCTTTCCAAAGTTGGCACGACCATTGAAATAGTACCTCTGCATATCAACCAACTGCAGGGGTGCAGAGATGGAACAGAGCAACGAAGTAATTCTGAACACAGAGGTCGTCATCGACGAAATGTCACAACGACAGTTCGATGAAGCGGCACTGGCACAACAGTACAGGAAACGATTGGTTGCCATGCTGACACGCCTCACCAAGGATCCGGATCGGGCTGAAGACCTCGCGCAGGACGCGCTCATCATCGTCATTAACAAACTCAGAGAAGGTGGAATCCGAGAACCGGAAAAACTTTCAGCGTATATCTACTCCACTGCACGCTTCCTTTACTTCGGATGGTTGAGAAAAAAGGATAATAAAGTAGAACTTACAGACAATTTAGAAAACTTTGAAACGAGCGCCCCGACTCCAGAAAACACTCTGGAAATGGATGAAACCGCACGCGAAGTCGCAATCAGCATCGAGCAACTTAATATACCTCGAGATCGGGAAATACTGACACGCAGCTACATACGGGAACAATCAAAGGAGGAAATTTGCAATGCACTTCTACTCTCAGCAGAACACTTCGATCGTGTTATTAGTAGGGCTAGAAAGAGATTGCATAAAGTCGTATCAAATCGCTTAATGGACTGGAGTTGAAAGCTTGAGAACACCTACTTAATGAAACAAGTTACTAATCTTCCCAAAAAGGAGTGGTCTCTACTTGCCTATGTCTGCGTAGATGACCCTCTACTGTCTGAGGCTGGTAAAAGAGACATCGAAGAGATGACGAGAGGGGGTATCGTCGCTAAAACACATATCGCGGCACAGATCGACACACAAGGCGACTTCGGCTCTTTGCGATACGAAGTCGCAGAGCCCGACTTTGAAGGTAATTGCTACAGGAAGGTAATCGATCGTATTCCCGAAACTTACACCGGCAACCCAGAAACTTTGAAGAAGTTTCTAAAGTGGGGGCGCGGTCGTTGCGTTGCTAACAATCGCATACTAGTTTTAGGTGGGCACGGGCAAGGATTTAGAGAAGCCAAGAGAGACGTCTTCTGGGAGGGAGACCAAACCGGATTACTAATTCCAGAAATTCGGGAGGTAATGAAATCCCTAAAATTCAGCACAGAAATAATTGCATTCGATGCGTGCTACATGAACTTGCTAGAAATTGCCCATCAGTTTTCTGGTATCGCAAATATCTTTATTTCTTCACAAGATTCTGCACCAACCGATGGTTGGAACTATGAAGAAGTCGCTAAAAAAATGAATCTGCTTCCTTCTGCCAGCGAGTTCTCAACAGAGATAATTGGCCACTACGAAAAAGTCTATTCCAAAGACAACTACCGAACGCTTTCTGCGATGCACATTCCTTCTCTTAGCAACGTACTCAACGCTCTCGATAATTGTGGGCTCGCACTCCTAGAAAAATTGCAAGAAGGTTATAAACCGAATATCAAGAAGATCAGAGATCGTACACAACGCTTTACACGAGTAATGGCTGAATGTGTCGATGCAGGCGACTTTGGAGTTCAGTTGGCGAACTCATTCGGTCCAGATTTCGAGGAAATCGGCGCAGAGCTAACCTCGACTATAGACAATGCCGTGATTGCAAACACAAGAGGGAAGAAGCGTACCAGATCTCATGGTATTTCAATTTGGTTTCCGGACAGGCGATTTATCTTCACAAATGGAAGGCCTCAGTACGAAATACTTTCAAAGGACTGTCCGAATTGGCTAGCTTTCTTGGACGAGTATCACAGCTTAGCCTAGTCACGACAACAATATGTCAATTAGATAGAAGATCCCTTAACTCTCGAGCAGACGATGGGCGAGCTTTGGGATCTGCTGAAAAAGCACGGACAAAGGCACCTTTAGCAGAATTAGGTAGAGAGGCTAACGGTTCATAATCCGCTAGCAATATTTTCTTTATCGTGTCCTGCTGGCTCGTTCCTACAAACGGATGAACGCCTGTTAGAACTTCGTGTATCACAATTCCTAGTGCCCATAAGTCAGATACGCGCTCACTCGTTCCCGACAAAAATGATTCTGGCGGCAAGTACGCAATCGTTCCGCTTACAGACACACCCAACTCCTCTATTGACTCACGAGAGTTGCCAAGAAATTTTCCAAGACCAAAATCCATGAGTTTTAGCTCACCAACCTTGCCAAGGCCAATATTATCCGGCTTGATATCTCTGTGAGCGAGCCCCTTGTCGTGTATCCATTGAACAACTGTACAAAGCTGAGAGATCACTTCTTGTGAATCTAAAGCTAAATCAGAGTCTATTGCTTCTCGCAAAGTGCCTGCTTCAAATAGTTCCATGATCATCAGAGGTCGCCCGCGAACGGTTTCGACACCATAAACCGCTGCAAGGTTAGGATGAGAAAAGCCTGCCATCATTCGAGCTTCGTTTTTCAACTCAATAGCTTTCGCCAAAGACATCTCTGGAAGGGTCTTTATCGCTACATACCTTTCCAGCACTTCGTCCTTGGCCTTGAAGACAACTCCACTACCACCAACACCGGCTCTTTCGACTAGTGAATATTTCCCCCCTATTCTCTTCGGTATGTCCAAATCACGAAACTCGAAGGAACCGCACTCCGCACAATCCAAAACTTGTTGCTCGAATATCGCACCACAGGACAAACAACAACGCGTTCCAGGAGCATCTACCTCTGCCTCTAACCGACCGATAAAACTCCGCGCCTTAGTCTCGATTGCACGACTGATAAGTTCGACAAGAGCGATCTCCTGACCGGTAAAGAAATTCGAGTTTGCTTTCGACTTAATCGCAATAAGGCCAATCGCACCAATAGGAACTAAGAGTGCAACGTCATTATCAATCAGCCAATATTTTTCGCTATCTGTCCACTTAGTAGCGTGTTGATTCAGCTCAACAGAGGTCTCAAAGGGTTTATGGTTACTAAGAAGATAGTCATACAGTAAAGAATCACTTCTCAATGGTTCTATGCTTTTATCGATAGATGTCAGGTTAGAATCTGAATCCAGGAGCAAAGCACTCACCCCGTTGGAACTTATCGCTGGCTCAATCGTCTTTTTGACAACCGCACCAAATCGTTCAATTTGATCTGCTGCTGATAAACCAGAGACTAGTTCCACCATGACTGTTTGGGTATCGAAGGTGTTATTAAGAAACTTCCTATCTATCAAATCAAGAAGCCTACTTTCATTCCAGAATGTTAACGCGCTTATAGTTGCCAAACTCAAAATCCAAAGACCGTGGTTAGCCAGTAAGTCACCCACACTTGCATTCAAGTTAACGAGCAAAAATATGAAGATTAGAAAGATTGGAAAAACTGCGAATAAGAGAACCGAATAACGCGCCAACAGGTATTGAGCCCCTATGGTGAGAACATATCGAAGACTGAATACCCTGTGAGCAAGTAGTGAATACCCGCAGGTAAGCGGCAGGGAAAGCATAAAGACGTCCACGAATAGAAAGGTAAGTGGCTCATTTTCAGGTGAGAGGAGCACTGAACGTGCCACAACCGAGATATTGTGGGCGATGGTGATTATCAACATTGGCAGCACGCCTACTGCAACGGAAAACGCTAGGAAGCCAAGCCTTCTCTTTGCGGTAGGATCGCTTCCTGGGATTCTACTAAGAAGGAATAGTATTGCTGGAATCAGTGAACCGAATACCAAAGGCCAATAGAGGCTGGGATACTTGAATCGATTCAGAATCCCTAACCAGCCATCTGAAGATAGAGATGTAACACCCTCACCGACGAACATGAGGAGATTCGAAGTGAACAGCAATATGCCTACCGAAAGTGCAACGTTAGTCGCGTGCTTTAACCATCTCTCTTTCTTAACACTAAGATTCGCAGCCGGATAAAGTCCAGCAAACAACCAAAAAACATAGGGTGCAAAGGCATCTACCTGAACAGAAGTAAATAACTCAAGGGAATCAACCCCATGGTGACGCTGAAGAACCGATAAACACGCACCAGCATAGGGTGATGCAATAAGCAGAAAAAGTAGTCCAAACTCGCGCACAGCGGATTTCGGAGCAGCACCAAAAAAGAGAAGTGCACCCATAAAGCCGTTTACAGCTACATATGCGATATAAACCGGCAATCTAGTTTCAAGTAAGCTAGGGTCGATCCACAAAAATGCGATCGCGTAACAAAGGCTGGCGCCTGCTTTGAAACTAGCTAGTAGGAACAGCGGATAAACTATTCTCAATTAGAGAGCGGAATAGCCTATCCGACCATAATCGCTTCAACGGAGTATCCAGAACATCCCGTTCGGTTTCCCAACGCCTCGGGGCAAACTTTCTTTGCTCTCTTCACGATGATATCGCAGGCTTGCACCAAATCATCCGCGTCAATCTCTTCTCTTTTCCCAGCTGTCGCAAGCGAGATTGCAACCCTTGCGATTAATCCCGCATGACGTGTCGCATATTCCTGATATTCATTCCACCAATTATCGGGATCTTCTATTCTTTCCATGGTTTCAACTAGGGTTACAGCCATCATATTATCCACGACTTCCTCTGCGGCACTTGTTAGCTGCCAATCGCCTAGTGCACTCCGAAAGGAGTCGTTTCCTGCAGCTACTGCTTGTTCGATTACGCTCATAACACTCTCTCCACTCCAAAAATTTCAATCCTAACACATGCAAGATTCACGAAAGAAATCAGTGTTTGGATTTTGTAATCATGGCATTTTGAATATCACTTCAGTAAGGCGCCTATTAGGAATCAAGCAAACACCGTCTCTCTCAGTAAAAATGCAATCGCCATCAGAATATTCTACAAAGAGTTGAAAACCACGAAGCAGTTCCGCACTACAATTACATATTTGGCAAGAAACTGAATCTTCATTAAGCCTATAAACCACCTTACGATCACTTTTAAAACTAAGTCTTGAAACTGCATTCTCTTCTGGATCAATGGTACGTGTGCAGCTTTTACCACCATCTAGCGAACTTTCATCCAATAGAATTGCCCTCGTTATTCTACCTTTGATAATACCTAGCCCT
Organism: Pseudomonadales bacterium; assembly: GCA_965267195.1. Lineage (GTDB taxonomy): Bacteria > Pseudomonadota > Gammaproteobacteria > Pseudomonadales > Azotimanducaceae > UBA9659. The sequence goes on along the minus strand of OZ253942.1, from coordinate 3,474,804 downwards.
TGAGAGCCGTCTCTATAGGACACAACATCCTTGCCTAAAGAGATCGCTTTTTCCATATTAAGACGACAGTCTCCAGGTATTCGGCCTGTTGGTACTAGGTCTCTATCACATGAGTCAACAATTCGATCTCTAACTCTGCTCGCGTCCACTCTCCTTCCTCAAGCTGACCAAAAATTATAGCGGCTGCTAAACTAACAAACGGAGCTGCCATACTAGTACCCGACGAACACTGATGGGTACCGTCATAATGATAAGTACTGATCTCTTCTCCCGGTGCAGAAACTTCCACAGCCTCTCCCCAGTTTGAGTGGTCAGCAATGAACCCACCGGTACGATATGAACTGACGACAATTACATTTTCGCTCTGGGCACCATGTAATGCCGGATAAACAGGAAAATCCTGCTTTGAAATTTCATTTCTATCGTTACCTGCCGCAACAACGAAGAGCACATCCTTATTTTTGCTGAACACAGATGCCATTTCTTCACTCTCGCGATAGCTCCTAAAGCTTAGATTAACAACCTTTGCGCCAGCGGCGACTGCCAATTCAACAGCTTCCTCCGCTAGGAGAATGTTAACCTTTCTTGGTTCGGCTCCAGAGACTCTAATTGGGATAACCCCAACGCTATCCTTCAAGTTCGATGTGTCTAAACCTAACTGTTCGCTTAGAGTCAATCCAGAGGCGATCGAAGATACTGCAGTGCCGTGACCATACTTCTCATCGGTAGGTCCGTCATCGGAATATGAATATCCGAATAAACTAGCCTTTGCTCTGTGCTTATCTGCAAGCTTCTTTTCACCTTTATCAACCAACGCCGTTAATTCAGGTACTTTTGCAGATATTCCACTGTCAATGACAGCAACCTGAACCTTCCTTTTCATGTTTCGAAACGCGTGCAAGAGCGAACTATCGTTTACGCCCATCTCCTTCAGAAACCAATCCTGCCCTTCAACACATGACCCAGTTTTTATCGACGCAAATCCAACTATTTGTCCGCCGTCAACACGGACAGCACTTTGAACTCGCCGTACTCTTTCAGGGAATCTACGTTGAAGAGAATCAATCTCTTCGTCACTGATCTTTACCGCAAATACAAGCCTAGCTCCCGCCTGAAAGACATTCACTTGTTCATCTACCGAATATACGAAATCAGGATCCATGGAGTGCAGCCTTAGAAAGTCCGCCAAAGCCTCTTCTGATAACAATTCGGGATGAACCTGATTCTCAAGTAGAAAGTCATATCTGGAAGTCGACGTTTGTGTTTTTCTGACAACTACCGCCCCAAGATCTTTCGGTAAATCAGGGACAATTACACTGCTTAGGAGTTCAGCATCAAACCTTCCGTTCAGTTCGTAGGTGCGTTCCAAAATCGTTTTTTGAACAGATTCTGGATATTGGTTGTATACACCACTAAGCAACCTTTTGATGCTTTCTCCCCGATTTTCGATAGAGCCAAGCTCCGCGTGTGCCACCAGTTCCTCCAAGAGGGCAACGTTTGTCTCTTGTTTACCAAAGTGATCAACCACAACTTCTAACTTGATGCTCTTCTTCGAAGATGCGTGAGAATACGAAACTTCTAAGCCAACGAGGAACATACAAAGAACAATGGCGATGTGCGGGTTATTTTTCATTATCTTGAACGAATAAATGAAACATATACGGGTTTAGCTCGTAAGGGTTGACGCCAACAAATAATTCGAGGCCACCACTTTCAATAGCGCTACGCAACGCGTCCTGTGTACTCAGGTTTGTTTCAATTGCTCTGGTGTCTTTGAAATCGAAACCGTCGCCGCCACCAAACAGAAACCTTGGCATCGCAACCGTCAAAAAATCGGCTTTGTTAAGGGAAGACCCGGAGGAATCTAACAAGATGATCTGGCCCTGAGAAACCGTAACTCTCACACCGGATATCTGAAGGAGCGGGGCACCAAAGCGGAATGAAGCACTATTGACCGACATAACAAGCCCATGCATTATCGCGTCTTTCAGCGCTTGAACTTGCAACTCGACAACAACAATATCGTTATCAAATGGCAGAGCGAGACTCAGGTCCCGTTCATGAACTTCGCCTGGGAATATGGAGCTACGAATCGCACCGGCGTTAATAATTCCCACATCAGCACCCGTCTCGTTTTTCATCGCTGAAGCAACGATAGATCCAACATCTGACTGCAAACGGTAAGGGTCCACTGAGCCATCCAAAAACGCAGCATTGTTGCCCAAAGACGTGTTTAACCTGACCTGCTTTTGATATTTCTCAAGGATATCACCTACCGCCTGCACTCTTGTTCGCCCAAGTTCAACACCATAAACCCTAGAATCGCGCAGACTATAATTGGGAACAGATTCAATCAGAAGTTCCGCAATTACTGGCTCTCCTGACTCAAATGCAAAGACTTGTAACTCGCTATCACTATAAGATTGCGGTGCCCCGACTTGTACCGCAGCTAGCACACTGTCCAAAAGAGCGATCTTACGCACCAATTCAACCCCACAGTCAGCAACCACTATGAACTTTGATTGATCAGCAATCTTAAAGATCTCGCGCAGCGATTCTATTGGATCATCTATTTGAATATCGGTTTCGGCAATAGGTTTAAGCTTTTCTGGACAAACGACAGAAGTAAATCCTATCTGATCCCCGCGACTTTCTACGGCAGTAAATCGCTGGATAGTATTTAGCCTATTAACCGAAACGTTACTTAACACGACCTCCGCTGCGATCTCTGTTAGTCTTGATTCAAGGACGCTAATGCCAACCAACAGATCACTCGCAGAAAGTGCGACAACATCCGCATCTATGCTATTCAGCAGATCAACATTAACGGCGGCCCTACTCTTCACAGAAAGCGGTGATTCAAGATCAAACACTCCTCCGATAAAAACAACAATCGAAGAAGATCCGGTCGAATTTGCTGACTTAGTTCGGCTTTCAAGAAGACTATGTATGGGATGAGCTAACTCCAAAGGCTCACTATCCTGTGGACTCTGCCATTCGGATACCAGAAAGACGACTAGGTCCGAGCTCTTCCAAACTTTCTCATCCAAATAGGATGAGTTACATCCAGCCAGCTGTACTAAGAATAAAGATGCAAAGAGTTTTGCCAAAAACCTCACTATTTTAATCAGCCAATACTGTTTGCTTTACCTCACCAAGAATAGTCGCCAATGTCTTACTTTGCTCTGGAATTGTAATAGTTGCTATCTCTTTACCAACGGCGGCTGCGTACTTTTCTCGGGAAGCCTGAAGATTCGCTACTGTTGAGCTGAGAAACTCATCCCAGTATGCGTATACATCGGACGCGTCTCTATTGACTTTACGTAAATTCGTCTCCAGAGAACCCATGTTCGCATCGAAACGATCACTATAGTAATCAGCATCTTGCAACAGAGGATCAACGATAACCTCTTCACAAGGTTCCGCGGACTTTCCCGCTTCCAGCGCTTCTAATCCCTTGCGAAAACATACCAGACTAGACGAAATCGTTTGAATTTCTGCCAATGTCTGACTGACATCCCTGATTTCGTTGGTTAGTGAAACTTTGCCTGATTTCCAATCGATTCCTGATTCCTGCGTCGCTTTTGCTAATGTTGACTCAATCGACTGAGCTTCAACTAGCAGCTTGCCGTATCGTTTCGACATCTTTTCAAGCTCGAGGGTGGTAACAGCTCGATACGGATGTCGATAACCAATGAGATAGCGATAAGAGTTATTGATATCTTCTATTGCTTGAAGTCTAGCGATTATTGGCCTAAACGAACCAACGATCGATATGTCCTGATCAAGACCGCTAATCGACGATTCGAAAGCTTCTGTAAACTTCTTTTCAAGTTTTTTGCGTGCTTGTTCTTTTTTCTTTCCACTACCTAGGAAGTCTTTGATATCCTGATACAACGTATCAGCGACGGGTATTAAAGCCGTCAACCATTCAAGCCCTGCGGCCGACGCCCTAGCTGGTTGAGTCACAGTCAGAACAATCACCAAGGTAAATATCGCCTTTTTCATTCAGTAGTCCTCGATTGCTTGCAAAATTGAGTTTGTACTAGTCACTAACATGAGTGTCATGAGCGCACTATTTCTCCCACCACAAAATCAAGTATCAACGATGTAAGAATGTTCAGATAGGGACAATTTCGCACAAGCCGTAAGATAAGGCTCACATTTACATGCACAAGATCTACGCCTCAACCACCTCTAACGTCGAGGCATAAAAAAAGCCCCAGCCGCTTTCGCGACTGGGGCTTTCTTATTTAAATGCCTGACAATGACCTACTCTCACATGGGACCTCCCACACTACCATCGGCGCTAAGTAGTTTCACTTCTGAGTTCGGGATGGAATCAGGTGGTACCTACTCGCTAATGTCATCAGGCAAACTGATGTGGCATCGCCGTCCTCGGCTTCTTGAAGGATCCCCTCCCTCAAGGCTGTAACGGCGTGCCTTCGGTTCATCCTCGCTTCCCGCTTGGATGACCTACAAACTTCAAAAATGTGATAAATGACAAAGTCATACTGTTCTATGACATCTTTTGATACTGATACGACGCTTGTATTTCGCTATTGATAGCTCATACAAATCTTAATATCTATCCGACTATTTCAAGGTCTTTATCCTATATAGCTTTTGCTTGGGAACCAGGTCTCTCCGTTCCGCGCTTCGCGCTTCAGTCGAGACGAGGGGTTCCTCGCTCAAGTTATATGATCAAGCCTCACGAGCAATTAGTACTGGTTAGCTCAACGCCTCACAACGCTTACACACCCAGCCTATCAACCTCGTAGTCTTCGAGGGCTCTTCAGGGGACTCGAAGTCCCAGTGAGAACTAATCTTGAGGGGGGCTTCCCGCTTAGATGCTTTCAGCGGTTATCCTGTCCGAACGTAGCTACCCGGCAATGCAATTGGCATCACAACCGGAACACCAGAGGTTCGTCCACTCCGGTCCTCTCGTACTAGGAGCAGCTCCTCTCAATTCTCAAACGCCCACGGCAGATAGGGACCGAACTGTCTCACGACGTTCTAAACCCAGCTCGCGTACCACTTTAAATGGCGAACAGCCATACCCTTGGGACTGGCTTCAGCCCCAGGATGTGATGAGCCGACATCGAGGTGCCAAACACCGCCGTCGATGTGAACTCTTGGGCGGTATCAGCCTGTTATCCCCGGAGTACCTTTTATCCGTTGAGCGATGGCCCTTCCATACAGAACCACCGGATCACTATAACCTAGTTTCCTACCTGCTCGACGTGTATGTCTCGCAGTCAAGCACCCTTCTGCTATTGCACTCATTGCATGATTTCCGACCATGCTGAGGGTACCTTCGCGCTCCTCCGTTACTCTTTGGGAGGAGACCGCCCCAGTCAAACTACCCACCATACACTGTCCTTAACCCGGATAACGGGTCCAAGTTAGAACCCCAACGTTCCCAGGGTGGTATTTCAAGGTCGACTCCACACGATCTAGCGACCATGCTTCAAAGTCTCCCACCTATCCTACACAAGAAAAATCAGAGTCCAGTGCAAAGCTGTAGTAAAGGTTCACGGGGTCTTTCCGTCTAGCCGCGGGTATACGGCATCTTAACCGCAAATTCAATTTCACTGAGTCTCGGGTGGAGACAGTGTGGCCATCGTTACGCCATTCGTGCAGGTCGGAACTTACCCGACAAGGAATTTCGCTACCTTAGGACCGTTATAGTTACGGCCGCCGTTTACTTGGGCTTCGATCAAGAGCTTCTCCGAAGATAACCCCATCAATTAACCTTCAAGCACCGGGCAGGCGTCACACCCTATACGTCCTCTTACGAGTTTGCAGAGTGCTGTGTTTTTAGTAAACAGTCGCAGCCACCTGGTATCTTCGACCGGCCTCAGCTTACCCCGCAGGGGGATCACCAAAACCGGCGCACCTTCTCCCGAAGTTACGGTGCCATTTTGCCTAGTTCCTTCACCCGAGTTCTCTCAAGCGCCTTGGTATTCTCTACCTGACCACCTGTGTCGGTTTGGGGTACGGTTCTTAATTACCTATGCTTAGAAGCTTTTCCTGGAAGCATGGCATCAACTACTTCGTGAACACAAAGGTTCACTTCGTCCTTGTCCTCAGCCTTAAGATCCCGGATTTACCTAAGATCTCAGCCTACGACCTCTCACGCGGACAACCATCGCCGCGCTAGCCTAGCCTTCTCCGTCCCTCCATCGCAGTAATTAAAAGTGCTGGAATATTAACCAGCTTCCCATCGACTACGGCTTTCGCCCTCGCCTTAGGGGCCGACTAACCCTGCGCCGATTAGCGTTGCGCAGGAAACCTTGGTCTTCCGGCGGGGGGGTTTTTCACCCCCCTTATCGTTACTCATGTCAGCATTCGCACTTCTGATATCTCCAGCAAACCTTACGATTCACCTTCACAGACTTACAGAACGCTCCGCTACCGCGCACGTAAACGTGCACCCGCAGCTTCGGTGTACAGTTTGAGCCCCGTTAAATCTTCCGCGCGGGCCGACTCGACTAGTGAGCTATTACGCTTTCTTTAAAGGGTGGCTGCTTCTAAGCCAACCTCCTAGCTGTCTATGCCTTCCCACATCGTTTCCCACTTAACTGTAACTTAGGGACCTTAGCTGGCGGTCTGGGTTGTTTCCCTTTCCACGACGGACGTTAGCACCCGCCGTGTGTCTGCCATAATTACACTCATAGGTATTCGGAGTTTGCATCGGTTTGGTAAACCGGGATGGCCCCCTAGCCGAGACAGTGCTCTACCCCCTATGGTGATATATGACGCTCTACCTAAATAGATTTCGCGGAGAACCAGCTATCTCCAGGCTTGATTAGCCTTTCACTCCGATCCACAGCTCATCCCCCCATTTTTCAACATAGGTGGGTTCGGGCCTCCAGTCCGTGTTACCGAACCTTCACCCTGGCCATGGATAGATCGCCTGGTTTCGGGTCTACTCCCAGCAACTAAGGCGCCCTATTAAGACTCGGTTTCCCTACGCCTCCCCTAAACGGTTAAGCTTGCTACTGAAAGTAAGTCGCTGACCCATTATACAAAAGGTACGCAGTCACCCCGAAGGGCTCCTACTGCTTGTACGTATACGGTTTCAGGGTCTATTTCACTCCCCTCTCCGGGGTTCTTTTCGCCTTTCCCTCACGGTACTAGTTCACTATCGGTCAGTAAGGAGTATTTAGCCTTGGAGGATGGTCCCCCCATGTTCAGTCAAAGTTACACGTGCTCCGACCTACTTGTTGCAAACTTAGTTCTTCCAAATTGCTTTCGGATACAGGGCTATCACCTTCTATTGCCGGCCTTTCCAGACCGTTCTCCTAACAAAATAGATAAAGATTGCTGGCTGGTCCCCGTTCGCTCGCCGCTACTAAGGGAATCTCGGTTGATTTCTTTTCCTCCAGGTACTTAGATGATTCAGTTCCCTGGGTTTGCTTCATACACCTATGTATTCAGTGCATGATGACCTTACGGCCGGGTTTCCCCATTCGGAAATCTCGGGATCAGAGCTTGTTTGTCAGCTTCCCCGAGCTTATCGCAGACTACAACGTCCTTCATCGCCTCTTACTGCCTAGGCATCCACCATATACGCTTATTCGCTTGACCATATAACTTGAACGATCTGAAAAGCGGAGTGCGATTCAGAACTACAACAGACCTACCTTTTGTGAAGCTGGTTCAAAGAACCAAGGTCTTGTTCGAAGCTATAGGTTTATCTACCGGATAATTACGCTTGAAATATACGAACTCTTAAACAGATTTCTCTGTTCTTGAATTTTAAAAACAAATGAATGAAGTACATCTTGGAAAGACTCCTGGTCGTTGCGTTTGAGGTAACGACACAAGAAAAAAGATGTCCTTCTTGCATTTGCGGATGTCAAATTTTGTTTCAAGATGCGTCATCACAACACATCTATCTACAGACTTTATCACTTATACACATTATTAAAGAGCTAACCCCGGGGCTACCGGAGCCTGTGCCAGACAGCACAAGTCAGAAGACTACGAGAACCGCTTGAGTACAACTTAATCTCAATCTCAAGTCTTCTGACTTCTGATATCTATACATTGACCAACGTTCAGTTGGCCTGGAATCAAACAATAGGTTGTGAGTGCTTGCCGATAATGCAAAAGGTTAAGGAGGTGATCCAGCCGCAGGTTCCCCTACGGCTACCTTGTTACGACTTCATCCCAGTCATGAATCACACCGTGGTAACCGTTCTCCCGAAGGTTAAACTAGCTACTTCTGGTGCAACCCACTCCCATGATGTGACGGGCGGTGTGTACAAGGCCCGGGAACGTATTCACCGCGACATGCTGATTCGCGATTACTAGCGATTCCGACTTCACGGAGTCGAGTTGCAGACTCCGATCCGGACTACGAACAGTTTTTTGGGATTTGCTCCCCCTCGCGGGTTTGCGGCCCTCTGTACTGCCCATTGTAGCACGTGTGTAGCCCAGGCCGTAAGGGCCATGATGACTTGACATCATCCTCTCCTTCCTCCGGTTTGTCACCGGCAGTCTCCTTAGAGTTCCCACCCGAAGTGCTGGCAAATAAGGATAAGGGTTGCGCTCGTTACGGGACTTAACCCAACATCTCACGACACGAGCTGACGACAGCCATGCAACACCTGTCACAGAGTTCCCGAAGGCACCAATCTATCTCTAGAAAGTTCTCTGGATGTCAAGGCCTGGTAAGGTTTTTCGCGTTGCATCGAATTAAACCACATGCTCCACCGCTTGTGCGGGCCCCCGTCAATTCATTTGAGTTTTAATCTTGCGACCGTACTCCCCAGGCGGTCTACTTATCGCGTTAGCTGCGCCACTAAGAGGTCAAGCCTCCCAACGGCTAGTAGACATCGTTTACGGCGTGGACTACCAGGGTATCTAATCCTGTTTGCTCCCCACGCTTTCGCACCTCAGCGTCAGTATCAAGCCAGGGGGCCGCCTTCGCCACTGGTATTCCTCAGAATATCTACGCATTTCACCGCTACACTCTGAATTCTACCCCCCTCTCTCGTACTCTAGTTTGTCAGTTTGGAATGCAGTTCCCAGGTTGAGCCCGGGGCTTTCACATCCCACTTAATAAACCGCCTACGCGCGCTTTACGCCCAGTAATTCCGATTAACGTTCGCACCCTCCGTATTACCGCGGCTGCTGGCACGGAGTTAGCCGGTGCTTCTTCTGTAAGTAATGTCATAAGACAGAGGTATTAGCCCTGCTTTTTCTTCCTTACTGAAAGTGCTTTACAACCCTAAGGCCTTCTTCACACACGCGGCATGGCTGCATCAGGGTTTCCCCCATTGTGCAATATTCCCTACTGCTGCCTCCCGTAGGAGTCTGGACCGTGTCTCAGTTCCAGTGTGGCTGATCGTCCTCTCAGACCAGCTATGGATCGTCGCCTTGGTAGGCCTTTACCCCACCAACTAGCTAATCCAACGCAGGCTCCTCCAATAGTGACAGGTCTCCGAAGAGATCCCCGCCTTTCCCCCGTAGGGCGTATGCGGTATTAATCCGAGTTTCCTCGGGCTATCCCCCGCTACTGGGTAGATTCCTACGCGTTACTCACCCGTCCGCCGCTCGTCAGCATCAAGTTCACCCCGAAGGGATCACAGCGATCTGTTACCGCTCGACTTGCATGTATTAGGCCTGCCGCCAACGTTCAATCTGAGCCATGATCAAACTCTTCAATTTAAGAGTATTTTTCTAATCTCCCTCGTTACACCCTTTTGGGGCTCCCTCAGGACATCAGTAGTGGTTTTAAGCCACCAATCTTTTCAATGCTTCATCATCTGTACCAGCCTGATGAGGCAAGGCTCAGCAAAACTAAAATTACCTTTAAAAGTAAGTAATGCTCGTCACATGCGTGTGCAATGTGACTTCGCAACTCAATAAATTGTCAGCTTCCGGTCGGTGAACCTTCCGCTGAGATCATATCCAGTCTCGAAAGACTTTTAATGACCTAGGTAACTTGTTGCTGAATATTTGTCGCATTCAACCAACAAGCACCCACACCTATTGTTTGTTTCCAACCATGTTAAAGAACAATTTCGAACTCAACTTATCCACAGGTTTTTCCACATCTCTGCAGAACTTTCTGCGCAAAAAACCCCACGTTGACTCAATATTCAACGGGCGATTTTGTAAGTTAGTTAATCCGAATGGCTGCCAGATTCTGGAACAGCCTCTGAATTACGGCCGGTAATTCAGACCTCGATCTCATCAATCGAGGACGCGCATTATACGCCTTAGAGCCCCCATTACAACCACCTTTCAGTGATTTTTCGTAATTAATTTTACGACTCCGGAGACCCCGGTTCTCAACGCCTCTATGACGTGAGAGGCGCGCATTCTAACAGGGTTTTTCGCCCTGTCTAGGGCTTATTTATTAAAACCTGAAGATATTTACGAAGCGGGTTTTAGAGCCTGTCGGAATATCCCCAACTTGGGTTCAAAAACCCTTAAAAACAAGAGTAAAACGACGATCGCGCCATAGGCGACCGCTTCCGCATAACTGGATTTCGCGAGCCATGCGACGTGGATAACGGCAAGAATTCCGATGCCGTAGATGGCGCGGTGCAACAAAATCCAGTTCTTTCGCAGCTTTCGCATCATCCAATTGGTGGAAGTTATCGCCAGGGGCACCAGCAGCACATAAGCTGCAAACCCCACGGTGATGTAAGGCCGCTTCTGGATATCTGCTGCGAGGTTGGCAAAGTCCAGCTCCAGCAAAAACACCACATAAGCTAACAGGTGCGTTGAGGCATAAAAGAACGTGAAGAGGCCCAGCATTCGCCTGATCTTCTGCAGACTGTTCCAACCCGTTAGCTGCCTGAGTGGCGTGATCAGCAATGTGATCAGCAGAAAACGAATCGCCCACTCCCCCTGGTGCAACACGATCTCTTTACCCGGATCAGCACCCAGGCTGTTCGGCGCACCGGTTTGCAGCAGGTAAACCTGCCACAAGACATAACCAAACGGGATTGAGCTAACAAGAAAAGTAAGGGGCTTTAACATCAGTAGTTCTTGCGCAGATCCATATCTTTATAAAGATGGGCAACCTGCGGGGCGTAACCATTGAACATTAACGTTTCGATACGGTTGGGCGAAAACAAAGAACTGGGCAGCCTTCGCTCAGACGCCTGGCTCCAGCGAGGATGATCCACTTCCGGATTCACATTGGAATAGAAGCCATACTCTCGCGGATTGCTACGCTCCCAGGTGATTCGCGGACGCCGCTTTGTGAATTCGATCTTCACGATCGACTTGATGCTTTTAAACCCGTATTTCCAGGGTACAACCAATCTGATTGGTGCGCCGTTCTGGTTAGGCATCGCCTTGCCGTAAACACCTACCGCGAGGAAAGCCAGCTCATTCATGGCTTCATCTATTCGAAGCCCTTCGACATAGGGGTAATCGATGGATGCAAATCGTGCACGCTGCCCAGGCATTTGATCCGGGTCGTACAGCGTTTCGAACCGAACATACTTCGCATCTGAAGTTGGCTTAAATCGTTTGATCAGATCCGCCAACGAAAAGCCGACCCAGGGCACGACCATCGACCAGGCTTCGACACAACGAAAACGATAGACCCGCTCTTCAAGGTCGTGCGGCTTAAGAATGTCTTCAAGCGTGAACTTGCCGGTGACTTCCGCTTCACCAGCGATCTCGACACTCCATGGATCCGTGATCAAACTTCCCGCATATTTCGCCGGGTCAGTTTTACCAGTCCCGAACTCATAGAAGTTGTTGTAGCCAATCACATACTCGAGTGGCGTGGCTTCTTCACCGGTTGAGAATTCACCAGGCCTTAAGAGCTTTAACTTATCTTCCAACCAGTCCGGGCCGGTGAACGGCGCATCCGTGGTATAGAGCTGTCTCTCACTAACATTCGCGAGACTCACGCCGCTGGCCAAAGAAGCTGCACCTATACCCATCGCTTTGAGAATTTGGCGACGGTTCAGAAACGTGCTTTCCGAAGTGATTTCAGAGGGCTTAATAGCGCCCGGTTCCGAGCGTTTGATCAACATGTCTAACTCCGCGTTTGGATCATCTGTATACGATTAAGACCGGTTCGCGGATGGGATGTTACACAGCGTCGTCCGATTTTCGCGCAAAACGCAGCCCAGCCTGAATAGGACCTGAACTGCCATAGGCAAGGCCTACACAGAACAGCATGCCAGGTGGATACACCGCGACGACTATAAATAGTAGAACCGCGCCGATCATGTAAGGGAAAGGTACCCGACCTTTGATGTTTTTGGGGCTGTAGTACTGAACATTACTCACCATGAGCAATGCCACGATGGTGGCGAAGATGCCGACCAACACTGAGATCTGGAAGCTTTCCATCGGCGGGAAGTTATCTACCCAGGTCCAGACCATGGTCGACATGGTGCCAGCCGCCGCAGGACTGGCAAGCCCATAAAAGACTTTGGTATCAGGCGACGTATTAAAGCGTGCGAGACGAAGCGCCGCACAGCACATATATAAGAAGGCAATAATCCAGCCGATTTGACCGAGATCTCTGAGCGCCCAACTGAACAGCAGCACGGCAGGCGCAACACCGAATGCGACCAGGTCCGACATGCTGTCGTACTGCACACCAAACTCGCTGGTGGTGTTTGTCAGGCGAGCGATTCGCCCATCCAAGGCATCGAGGAAACCGGCGATAACAATCGCAATACAGGCAGACTCAAAGGCGCCGGTCATGGCCGCGATAATGGCGTAGAAACCGGCAAAGAGTGCGCCCGTCGTCACCAGGTTGGGTAACAGGTACACGCCTTTCTTCAGGCCGCGACGTTCCGGCAGTTGAGTCACTGTTGGTTCTTGAGGTGCAGATTCCTGTTCGGACATGGTGAGTTACCTGCTGTTCGGAGAACTAGTGTACCACTAGGTAGTTAAGACCTTCTCACCTCTGGAAATCCCGGAAACTCCAGAACGAACCACTTCCATCACACTGGCTTCAGGAATGGAACGCAGGAACGCATCCAGCTTGTCGGAAGTACCCGTGAGCTGGATGGTATACGAATTCTGCGTCACATCGATGATCTGGCCGCGGAAGATATCCGAGGTTCGTTTCACTTCGGCACGCTGCGCACCGGTCGCTTTCAGCTTGATCAGCATCATCTCGCGTTCGATGTGCTCACCTTCTGTGAGATCAACCAGCTTCACCACTTCAATCAGCTTGTTCAGCTGTTTAGTGATCTGCTCCACTTCGTGATCACCTGCAGGAGTTGTCAAAGTGAGACGCGAAAGCGTTTCATCTTCGGTCGGCGCCACTGTCAGCGTTTCAATGTTGTATCCGCGCTGGGCGAACAAACCAATGACCCGAGACAATGCACCCGCTTCGTTTTCCATCAGTACGGAAATAATTCGACGCATCATGTCCGTACTCCTTTCTTGAGCCACATGTCGCGCATGGAACCGTTCGGTGCAACCAGCATTGGATAGACGTGCTCTCTCGGGTCCACCAGGATATCGACGAATACCAGTCGATTCTTGATAGACATGGCTTCTTTTAATGTGTCATCCAGTTCACTGAGTTTCTCAACGCGGAACCCAACGTGCCCATAAGACTCAACCAACGAGATGAAGTCAGGCAGTGAATCCATATAGCTATGAGAGTGGCGACCTTCGTACTGCATGTCCTGCCACTGTTTCACCATGCCCAAAGACTGGTTGTTCAGATTGATGATCTTTACCGGCAGGCCGTATTGCGAACAGGTGGAGAGCTCCTGAATGTTCATCTGGATGCTACCTTCACCGGTGATGCAGACAACCTGCTCATCCGGGAACGCCATTTGGACACCCATCGCTGCAGGTAGACCGAAACCCATGGTCCCGAGACCACCCGAGTTGATCCACTTTCGCGGCTCATCAAACGGGTAATAAAGTGCCGCAAACATCTGGTGCTGTCCTACATCAGATGTCACGTACGCTTTGCCATCTGTTGCTCGATAAACCGCCTGAACACCTTCTTGCGGCTTAATGGTTTCGTCGGGCGTATCTTCTCGGTTGACCTTCAGGCATTCCTGACGACGCCAACCCTCGATCTGCTCCCACCATTCTTTGAGCATCTGTTTTTGTTTGTCGCTGCGCTTCGCCACTTCGGGTTCCAGCAACTTGATCATTTCATCGAGGACGACATCTACCGGACCGACGATAGGCACGTCTGCATTCACAATCTTCGAAACAGAGGCAGGGTCGATGTCGACATGAACAATCTTGGCGTAAGGGCAGAACTTAGAAACCGTATTGGTAATCCGGTCATCAAAACGCGCGCCAATCGCCAGCAACAAGTCGCAGTGGTGCATAGCATTGTTCGCTTCAAAAGTACCGTGCATACCAAGCATGCCCAGGAACTGCGGATCCGTACCAGGATAGGCACCAAGGCCCATCAACGTATTCGTGATCGGAAAACCCAGCATTTTCGTCATTTCCGTGAGCTGCTCTGACGCATTACCCTGGATAACGCCGCCACCGGTATAGATCATCGGGCGCTCTGCTTCTGTCAGCAGTTTGATCGCTTTCTTGATCTGGCCGGTATGTCCTCTGGTCGCCGGACTGTACGAACGCAGCGAAACCTTTTCTGGATACTCGTAATCAAAGAAATCTGTTGGGTTCGTGATGTCTTTCGGAATATCCACAACGACAGGTCCGGGTCTACCAGACGTTGCGATGTAAAACGCCTTCTTAATCGTTTCCGGAATATCTTCGGCACGTTTTACCAGGTAGCTGTGTTTCACTACCGGCCGTGAAATACCGACCATGTCGGTTTCTTGGAATGAATCCGTACCAATCAAATGACTCTGGACCTGCCCAGAGATCACCACCATGGGAATAGAATCCATATAGGCAGTTGCAATGCCGGTGATGGCGTTGGTCGCCCCCGGTCCACTCGTCACAAACACGACACCCGGCCGTCCGGTCGCCCGAGCGTAGCCATCAGCCATGTGAGTTGCAGCTTGCTCGTGGCGCACAAGTACGTGCTGGATCTGATTCTGCTTAAATAAAGCATCATAGATGTGCAGCACCGCGCCGCCAGGATAGCCAAAGATGAAATCAACACCTTCGTCCTGGAGCGCACGGATCAGCATGTCGCCGCCCGATAACTTTTCCACGATATTCCCCTGATTTAATTACAAATTCTCAAAATGTCCCCTACGCGGGGGCCGGCATTCTAACCCACGCCTGCGCTGGCGAAAACCGGCGCCAGCCCTGTCTATGGGAAAACCGGGCATCTTACAGTAAAATTGCGGAAATATTGTTTTTCTGTGATGAGTTACATGGGAAAGTTAGAATTTGCTGTAGGTTTATGTTGCGCCGCCCTGTTGGTCCTGCCTGCATCAGCAGAGGAAGACTATTACACCTGGATCGACGAAAACGGCGTCGTGAACTACTCAGAAAGAAACCCTCAGGGTTACGACGCCCGATATGTGAACAGCCGCGACGTCCGGTTTGGTTACAACAATCAGAGATCTACCTTCCCGCCACCTCAGGAAGGTGAGGACGAACCCAGCAACCAAGATCCTGAGCCAGACCTGGAAACCGATCAGGAATTTCAGCAGGAAATGGCCCAGATCGAAGCAGATAAGGCCAGAAACGCAGAGATCCGCAAATCCAACTGCCGGGTTGCACAAGTCAATCTCGAAAAACTCGCTAACTATGCGCGGATCAGGGTCGAGGACGACAACGGCGATGTCCGCTTCCTGACCGACGAAGAGAAAGCTGAACGAATGTCTGCTGCTCGTCAGAGCGTTCGCGACAACTGCAACTAGAACCACGCCACTAGGTTAGCCAGATATAGCCTGCCATCCGGCCGGTTATTCCGTCTCTGCGATAAGAAAAGAACCGTGCTTTATCTTGGTAGGTGCAAAAGTTTCCGCCTGACACGGTGATACCCAGTGCCTCAAGTTGTTCGCGCGCGACGGCATATAGATCCATCTGCCATCGGTGATTGTCATTTTCGGTAAACCCCGTGGATGAGACAAACCGCTCACGTACATCGTCACCAACCTCGTAGTGACCCGCACTGATAGCGGGTCCCATCCAAGCCACCAGTTCATCCGAATTAATAGAAGCAACTGTTTCAGAAAGAACACCGTTTGCGAGACCCCGCCAACCTGCGTGAGCGACGCCAACGACATCACCCTGGCGCGACGCAAAGAAAACCGGCAGGCAGTCGGCAACCATGATCGCCAATATCTGACCGGGCTCTCTGGTAAAACTCGCATCCGCTTCGACCGGGTTAGGGGCTACGTGCGCCTCAACGCACCGGTTACTATGCACCTGGTTTAAATAGAACGGCTCAGTTTCCAAACTCAACGACTCGCGATTCACAGCGACCCGATCAGGGTCATCGCCAACGTGCAAAGCCAGATTTAAACTCTCGTAAGGCGCAGCGCTGACCCCGTTACTGCGGGTCGTGAAGAAGGCTCGAACGTTTTCAGGCGCCTGCCAATCGGGCTCTACTTTCTCCAACGCAATCTACTCCGGATAAAGAAAATCCAGCAGCTCGATGAAATCTTCAGGCGGCTCTGCCTGCCAACTCATCTTCTTACCATTCGCTGGATGGGTCAGAGCCAGTTTCCTCGCATGCAAAGCCTGGCGGTCAAATTCTTTAAGCGTCTGCTCGAGCCAGGCATCTCCAGACTTTGGCCTGCGGTAGTGCCCCCCGTAAGTCGGGTCACCAACCAGAGGAAAACCAAGAGACTGCATGTGCACCCGAATTTGATGGGTTCTGCCCGTGTCGAGACGGCACTCCACCAGGGTGTGTTCTTCAAAGTGTTGGAGCACGCGATAGTGAGTTCGCGCTTCTTTACCTTCCGGACGAATTGCCATTTTCTTTCGGTGAATCGGATGCCTGCCAATGGCACCCTCAACCGTTCTCTCTATCGGCATCACCACACCATAGACGATGGCTTCATATATTCGGGATACCGACCTCGCCTGCAGGTCCTGAACAAGACCATTCTGGGCTTCGAGGGTTTTGGCAACCACCATCAAACCACTGGTGTCTTTATCCAGTCGGTGCACGATCCCAGCGCGAGGGATATGGCCCAGTTCCGGTGCGTGATTGAGTAGTGCGTTGAGTAGCGTGCCAGAGGGGTTTCCAGCGCCGGGGTGAACAACCAATCCCGGTGGTTTATTGATCACCAGAATATGTTCGTCTTCGAACACTACATCCAGCGGTATATCTTCCGCAGCATCAGTGTCTGAGGCCTCTTCCACCGAGACGACGACCGACTCGCCACCATAAACCTTATCCCGCGGTTTTACGGCTTTGCCGTTCAGCGTGAGTCCGCCCTCTTTGATCCATTGTTGAAGACGGGCGCGTGAATATTGCGGCAGCAACGCAGCGACAGCCTGATCAAGGCGCTGCAAGGCATATTCTCTGGGAATAACGAATTCGTGGTGGATGTGTAGAGACACACGCTTGGACGTGTTGGGTTTGACTAGAGGCTATGGTTTAATTAGCGAGTTTTCAAGCACTTAGCTCAATTTCCCATGCGTCATCCCGCTGTCCTTCTGTTCGTTCTCGTTTTTGCCTTTGGTTGTTCGAAGGATGATGTTGAGCAAGACCTCGAAGCAACCGAGCTTGCCTACTACACATCAGCACAAGAAAGCCTTCGCGCGGGTAACTACAGCGGCGCGATTCAGAAACTCCAACTGCTTGAATCCAGGTTTCCTTTTGGCAGATACGCCGAACAGGCACAGCTGGAAATCATTTACGCTTACTACAAAAGTGTTCAGCCGGAAGCGGCACGTTCTGCTGCTGATCGATTTATTCGACTTCACCCAACGCATCCAAACGTTGACTATGCTTACTACCTGAAGGGCATGGTGTCGTTCGAACAAGACAAAAACTTTCTCGCCAACTTTATTCCTATGGACCCATCAACTCGGGATCCGGGCGCTGCAAGAGAGTCGTTTAATGATTTCTCACAACTCATTCGACGATTTCCAAACAGTGAATACGCACCCGATGCACAACGTCGGATGAAGTACCTGCGTAATCTACTGGCGCAAGCAGAAATTCACGTTGCCAGGTATTACATCAAGCGAGGGGCTTACGTTGCCGCCGCAAATCGCGGTCGTTACGTCTTCGAAAATTTTCAGGGTGCGGCTGCCGTACCCGACGGGCTCGCCATTATGGTAGAAGCCTATGCGTTGCTTGAGATGGACGAACTAGCCAGACAGGCTCTCGATGTCCTTGCCGCCAACTATCCAGATCACCACTCTCTAGATAGCGAAGGCAAATTCAAAAGAAGAGAAGCCGTGAGCGAAGAACGTAACTGGCTCAACATCATCACCTTCGGACTATTTGGCTGATCACCGGTGAAACAGTTCGACCAATCGTTTCTGGAAGAACAGCAGAAGGCGCAGCGCGCCACCATATTCAGGGTCTACAACTACTATCGCGTACTTATCGCGTTCCTGTTTCTATTTCTGTTCCTAGATCCGAACCTCAATACATTCGTTGGGCAGGTTAACCCCGAACTCTTTCGCGGCACCATTCTCACTTACATCATCATTAACAGCATCATCGGGGTTGCGACACTTTTTCTCAGTGTGAATTTCCTGGCAAGGCCGGTCACCGCAATCATTGTTGTTGTCGGGGATATCATTGCGTTGACCTTACTCATGTCAGCAAGTGGCGGTGTCAGTTCGGGTTTAGGCAACTTTTTGTTTTTCACCCTCGCCTTCGCTGGCGGCATGATTCACGGTCGGGTGTCGACAGTATTACCGGCAATCGCGTTTATCCTGACGATCTACAACGAGTTTTATCTGTTCTTTCTTGGCGAGAACAACACGCAGGCATTCTTTCAGGCAGGCCTGCTGGGTATCGTCTACTTCGTTACCAACATCCTCTTCCAGACCCTTTCAAGACAGCTAAGGTCACGTCAATCTGAAGTTTTTACACTTGAGCAAATCAACAACCTGATCATTGAAGGTATGCCAACGGGCGTTGTTGTACTCAATAACAATCGTGAACCGAGATTTATGAATCAGGCAGCTGAGCGTTACCTCGCGCTTCAGAACAGTATCGATATGCCTGAGGTGCTGCTCGATTCTGTTGACACCTGGAAGAAAGACCCGCTCAGCAGAGCAGTCACGATAAACCCTGGCACAGGCATTGAGTTGGTCGCATCGTTTTCCGAACTCAATACACCAGAGGCAGACACACTGGTCTTCCTTGAAGACAGCACAGAAGTACAACGCCAGGCCCAGCAACTGAAATTAGCTTCTCTGGGTCGTTTATCTGCCAGCATCGCCCATGAGATACGAAACCCGTTAGGCGCGATCAGCCACGCAGCCCAGCTCCTCGGTGAGTCCGAGAATCTCGACAAAGCAGACGCCCGGCTATGCGAAATCATTCAAAACCATAGCGTCAGGATGAACGACGTCATCGAAAACGTATTGCAGCTGTCTCGAAGACGCGCCGCTGAACCACGTAACATCATTCTCGATGAGTGGCTGAGAGACTTCCTGGTGGACTTTGAAACTGGCTATCAGGGTTCACCCGCTCAAATCGACACGCAGCTAAGCCCAAATGGCGTAGAAATAAGCGCTGATCCGCTACACCTCAGCCAGGTCATGGCAAACCTTTGCCAGAATGGTCTTCGATACAGCAACAAAAAAACTGGTGAGGCCAAACTCACCATCCGAGGCGGCCGTGAATCCGGCACAAACATTCGGTACCTGGAAATCATCGACTATGGAGACGGGGTCAGCGAGGAGCTTGAGCCAAATTTGTTCGAGCCTTTCTATACAACAGAAACAACCGGTACCGGACTCGGGCTATATATCTCAAAAGAACTCTGTGCGGCGAACGATGCCAACCTGAGTTACTCGCGAGCGGAGACCGGTGGGAGTTCATTCAAGATCACGTTTGTGCAAGACTAGCCGCATGACGAACAAGAAAGCGCTCATAATCGACGATGAACCAGATATCAGGGAACTTCTGGAAATCACGCTTGGCCGAATGAACATCGATACGGCCAGTGCCGAAAATGTTGCCAGCGCCAAAGCCTTGCTCGAAGAACAGTCCTTTGACTTCTGTCTGTCAGACATGAATCTGCCGGATGGTAACGGCATCGAGCTGGTTCAACACATCAACGACCATTACCCGCAGATCCCCGTGGCCATGATCACGGCTCACGGCAGTATGGAATCAGCTGTGGAAGCTCTGAAAGCTGGAGCGTTCGACTTTGTTTCTAAACCCGTCAACCTGGATCAGCTAAGAAATCTCGTTGATACCGCACTCAACCTGAAACCACTGGATGCAAAATCAGACATCGACTCTCCATCACTACTTGGAGAAGCCGGTGCAATGAAAGTCCTGCGGAAACAGATCTCGAAACTGGCTCGCAGCCAGGCGCCCATCTATATCAGCGGTGAGTCTGGTAGTGGTAAAGAACTGGTAGCGCGGTCCATCCATGAGAATGGACCGCATCAGGAAGGGCCGTTTGTACCGGTAAACTGTGGTGCAATCCCTAGTGAACTCATGGAAAGTGAATTCTTCGGTCACATGAAAGGCAGTTTCACCGGCGCTATATCTGACAAAGAAGGACTCTTTCAGGCTGCCAGTGGTGGCACCCTATTTTTAGATGAAGTAGCAGACCTGCCGCTGCCTATGCAGGTGAAACTCCTCCGCGGCATCCAGGAAAAGGCGGTTCGCCCCATCGGTGGACAACAGGAAATTTCCGTAGACGTGCGCATTTTGAGTGCAACACACAAAGACCTTGCCAAGGAAGTTGAGCTTGGCAATTTCAGACAAGACCTGTTTTACCGAATTAATGTGATAGAACTCAGCGTACCCAGCCTGCGCGAGAGGATTGAAGACATTCCGATGCTGGCCGACTCGCTGCTCGCAAGAATCGCTGAAGAGTATGAGATGCAGGTGCCGAAAATCAGCCCAGAAGCGATCAACACATTAAAAGGCTACGCTTTTCCCGGAAACGTCAGGGAGCTGGAAAACATCCTGGAACGTGCCATCACACTTTGTGACGACGATGTAATCACGCCTGAGGATCTTCAATTGAGCGGTGGTTCCGTCGAGACCGCGCGAGTCGACGTCGAAGTCGCAGACGAATCATCTGCAGATGATGCCGACTTGGAACCAGAAGTTTCTGGTGAGGACGTTCGTAAACTTTCATTACCAGAAGATGAAGAGTCTCTTGATTCCTATCTCGAGAACATCGAGAAGAACGTGATTGTCGAAGCCCTGGAAGCAACCCGCTGGAACAAGACTGCCGCCGCAAAAAATCTCGGCATCACCTTTAGAGCACTCCGATATAAGCTGAAGAAACTCGGTCTCGAGTAGAAACACCTACCTCTCTCTTCGACATCCACCTACATTCTCTTCTAGAAGACTGATCTAACGTGATCCTGACCAACTCAGGATCAACACATGGATGTAGCCAAAGGATTCACCTTCGTCGAACTCATGATTGTGCTCACGATTATGACGCTACTTACCATCATCGCCTTTCCTTCTGTCAGTGACATGCTTGAAAGGCAGGCGACCACAACCGCAGTGAATCGTATGGTCGTCGCAGTAAAAATAGCCAGGCACAGCGCCATGCAATATCGGACAACGGCGACGCTATGTGCACTGAAAGCAGACGGAAAATGCGGTGCACCCTGGGCGAACGAACTAACCGTTTTTCTGGACAAAAACCAAAACGCCCGACGGGAAGAGTCTGAAGACAAACTGAGAGTAGTACCTGGGTTAACGAACAACGCCAGCATCAAGTGGCGTGCATTTAGAAATCGGCAGTATCTACAGATGACGACTTTCGGTATGACCAACTACCAGAACGGCAATTTTGTGGTGTGCCCCTCCAGCGGTAATGTCCGTTGGGCAAAACAGCTGGTGCTAAATGTTCAGGGAAGATTGAGAAAGAACCATCGGATCAACGAAGCAGGATACCCCGTTGATCGCCATGGTCGGTTACTCAGGTGCTAGAACTCGACCGCTTCGTTGTAGTCGATCTGGTTGATACGGATGGCGAGCCTGCCGTCGTCCTGAAGGTCAAAATATTCAACTTCCACTTTCATGCCTTCATCCAACAGTTCATAGGCGCCTGCTGAAGTGTTCAGCATGGTGACTTCCGTTTCAAAACTGTTACCCACGACGTACATAAAGCCACCAACAACAATGGTCCTCGATGCAATATCCCGCTCGGTGACAACCCCCGAATCAGTCATGGTATAGCTCGGCGTATTTTCACCGTTCAAAAGATCGTTAAAGGTTTGAGCGATCGCCTGGGAACCTAGAGCTCCCAAGACTATCAGACTCAGACCAAACACAACTTTTCGCATCTTCTTTTTCTCCTGTCTAGTAGGTCGCATCCAGTCGACGCCAGGACGTTCTACCAGTATTCGCACCGAAGGACGTGTTGGTATCGATCACTGTAAGGTCCGTTCCCTGCTGGGTCACGATCTTACTACCGATGAATGCAGAGTCTGTTGGTGGCGTTTCATTCGTGAGGATAACGCCTGCGCCGGTTCTATTATCATCAGCCAGATTATCTCCTGCGTTGAACGATCCATCGTTGTTCAAATCAAACACCTGGTTGATGAAACACTCAGAGCTACCTGTATCCGGGCAGAAGGAGAGCAATGCACCACCAGCCTGACCTACGCAACTACCCACCGGTCTGGGGAATACCGAGGCTGTGAAGGCAAGACCACCTCTGACCTGGATATTTCGAATCGCCCGTTCGCCGGGGAACTGCGCATCACCTGTCGGTTCATCAGTTGGTATCGGCGTTTCAGGGGCAGGCGTATCAAGATCGATGAACCAACCTCGTCGATTCTCTATGATCGAATAGTCAACGGGATTATCGGACAACACACGTACCTGACCTTGAACAGAGTCATTGATACCCGTGTACCACTGTTCAACCAGATCGCTCTTAAGGATTTCTTCGGGCCCGAATCGATCCCAGATGCCGTAGATGGATTGAATCGAAGAATCTGTCGCATCTCCGGTCCTCATATATGCACCTGTACCGAACATAAGAATGATGCCCTCTTCCTCTGTCGGATGAGTAATCGCAAGAGCCTGCGTCGTTATCGGCTGAATTGTTTCATCGACTGTTCCCGGCTTATACCTCGCTTCAAAAATCTTTGTGACACTCCACTGGAGGAAATCGTCACTGGTCATATTGAAACGGAACAGGTTACCCTGCATGTCACCGGCATAACCGTAGTCAGCCGTTCCATTCCCGTCGAAGTCAATCAATCGCACTTCACCCAAGCCGTTGGGCAGGTTATTACCCTCATTGTCGAGGAAAGTACCAAACGTCGTATCCAACTTCACAAAGTCATAGTCATCTTCGGTATCTGTGTCCGGACAACCTGAGGGCAATGGTGTTGAATCCAAGACCGTATTGTGGATCTTGTCTGGGTGACACCATGTGCCATCAATACCAGCATCAAGGAAGAGCACGAACAGCTTGGCAATACCTGCCGTGGAGTTGTATCCGTTACCGAAAGCCGCAATCCATCTCGGAGTACCATCCGGGTCTCGAGCATTACTCATAGCAAGCGTCGGAACACCCAGTGTATAACCAAGGTCTTTCACCGGCTGAGGTACGGTTTGCAAGTCCATACGCATTGAACCATCTGTATTGGTTAGCGGGGTTTCAGGGTCATTGCCTACCACAGGGTATGCATCGTCTTCATCAGTGAACTCCCACAGAACCACCTGATCAGCTGTTGCCTCAGTAAACTTAGATGGGTCGGTGATATCCAGCGCAAAGTAAGCTTTAGCGCCAGCACCCTGTCCATTCACAACTACCGTGCGCCATTCCTTATCGCCATCGTTATCCCAGTCAATGTGTACATCATTTACTGCCGGTGATGAGTCAACAAAGTACTCATGAACGTACTCGTAGTTAAGAAGGCCAGTGATCTTATTACTGTATGTGCCCGTCATCAGGTTGTCGGGGACATAGGCAAGTAGTTCGTTACCTGTTACTGCATCAAAGGCGTGGAACATGCCATCGTTCGCCGCTACGTAAACGACATCTGGTCTGTTACTAAAAGTAAGGTCCGCTACGAAGCTACTGTACCCAGGTGCCCATCCATTCCAGAGCTCACAAGAACCTGTGGTCTCATTTTCTTGCAGACACACTGGTTCACGTCCCGTTCTGTTAGGAGGTCCAATAAAGGTTGGAGCAGAGTGCACAATATCACCCAACTTACCTTCAATACCTGGTCGCTCCCTGAAGTTACCTGCTGGTCGCTCGTTGGAAGAATCTCCTCTCAGGTAGTTAACCTTCTGGAGAACTTCCAAATTCTGCTGCGCAATAGGTGCAGAACCATCAGAAATAAACAGAGCGCGTTGATCAGAATTTAGCGATGTCGGTCGGAAGGGTATGCCGGTATTGGTCGTACGATCCAAGGTGATAATGACCCTTTCATCGAATGTCTTAAGATCCAATTGAGCCGCAGCGTTCCAAGCTTCGTCTCCGATCACGACAACACCATTGTCATCAACGTCGAAGTCCTGAGCGATTAGATCACCAGTATTGTTCTTGGTGTTGTAGAAAGCTCTAAACACCAGGGTATCCTGCTGGACTTCCTGTGAGTTGAAGCTCACCGCTGATGCCGAGCCACTCGCCTTCTGGAATTCATCGAACGCATCAAGCAGCGCATCCGCAAGACCAGATGCATTACCAGCACTGAGATACTGGCCTCGGCCGTTCACAGCAGCATGACGCATATCGTCAATCTTTCGAGCATTGGAGCTGAACGGGTTACCCCAGTTAAACGACTGAGTGTAGTCCGTCGGCACATCGTCATCTTCAACAACACCGTCAACACCGAAGCCAATTGTGTAGGTCTTCATGTGCTGATGCATCTTCTCATTGTTCATGTCTTCGAATGCATTGGCTGCAGCACCGTCACGGTCACGGGCCGTTGTCGGAACTTCATTTCCAAGAGTGTGCAAATCACGTTCGTAGAAATGCATCGCAACGTCAGCCAGCGTACTGTCGGTACCACCCGCATAAACGCCGCCGTCAAAGTTGGTGTCCGTTGGGTCATCGTTATCCGTCGGATCATCCGCATCGCCCGCATAGTAAGGCGTCGAACCGTTCCAGGTACCATCAGAGATCAACAGCGTGAAGTTCTGCTGACAGTTACCTGCAGGTGCAGCATAAAGCGGACACTCGCCATCTCCTGGAATACCGTTACCGTGTCCAAAGTAGCCACCAGTCTTACATTCGAAGAAACGACCAGCTTTCTCAAGAGATCTTCTAAGCGGTGTACCACCACTGGAACCTGTCAGATAGATTGCATCCAGCAGATCCGCCTTGGCACCGGTACGCTCGGAAGAGTTCATGGTTTGAATATCGATAATATTGCTTGAACTATTGAGCTTCGCGTAGCCGATTCGGATGTTCTCCGCTGCAGCAACCACCTGACCAAGCGCAGACTTTGCTGTGAACTCACGATTTCTGTTGTAGGTGAACCAGTTCGCGAAATTCTGCAGCTCTTCTGCGTAAGTACAGTTACTAGGCAACGTAATACAGTCTGTACGATCCGTGTATTTCGGATAGGTGTTACCCGAACGTATTTCTACAAGAGTACCCTCCGAATTGGACGGATCAGAGTGTGGCGATGGATTGGCATCAAGAACACCATTGCCGTTCTTGTCATCCCAGGTGTAGTAACGAGGTACCCAGTAGTCTTCGACTGCTACTGACTGCCAACTGGTATTACCACCCGTACACTGCTCTTCGTAGTTCGTACAGTTACCGCTCTTATCGGTATTTGTACATACGTCAGAACAGGTGATTGGCGAGGTGAATACAGCGCGCCCCGTGTAGTCCTGTGGTAACTCAAGGTTCGTTGCGAAATTAGAGCCAGAAGTCACCAAAGGATTATGGAGTGCGGCATTTGGATTCGAATTCGGGAAGTCGACATCCGACGCATTCAAACCTTTCCAAGGCGTGTACTGAATCTCCGGGTTGTAATAGATGCTGTTATAAACAGAGTTCCGGAGACGCCAGACACCCGAGCCCGGCGCTTCTTCTTCACTCGCTGCAACATAGCTACTACCCGCAGTCGCCTTCATGACGTAGCGAACATAATTGTTCGTGCCATCGAAGTAGTAAACACCATTGGTTTGATCGGTGGAGATGTCCCAGTCCATGGAGCCGGAGTCATCGTTCACAATCAGTACGTTCGCTTCCGGACCAATTGGCAATTCAAGAGGGATATTCGCCAGGTCAAAGTCGACCTCAACCGCACCCTCTTCACTACCTTCAGGATCACCTGACACAGATTCCACAGTAATGGTCACCGTAACACCGAAGATACAGTTATCCGCGGTCATTCCAGGACCCTCACAAACATCAACGAGGAAGGAATCAGAACCTGAGAAGGTTGCATTCGGGCGATAGTTAAAGGAACCATCTGTCTCAAATGGAGCAAGCAGTTCACCTTGTCCACTCGCGGTTGTCGCGGACTGGAAGTAGAAGAACAGATCGTCCGGTTGAGGATCAGTTGGTCCTGGGTTACATCCAGGATCAAATGGATCACAACCAATACCATCAATGTGGGTGTTATCCACACCGGACACCACAGTTGCCAGACCTTCTTCGACAGGTACGATCAGGAGTTCTGCCTGTTGCATCTCATAGATGGTGTCGCCCGGCACCCTCGGCAAGTCGTTCACAGGATTTACCAATACCGTAACCGTGGCACACCTTTGGTCGGTTGTCGGAGTCGTACGATCTGCTGTAAACGGCGCTTCAGAGCCTGGGAACGCATCCTGAATACAGTAAACGAAGGTATCTTCGCCGTTAAAATCAGGTCCCGGCTTGTAAACAACCGCGTTATCCAGCAAGCCTGAGCCATCCACCGTTGTATTCGGAGTTTCATCGTCCTGACATCCGTCAGCGGCACATGAGACTTCACCGTTGAACTCAATTTCATAGTTACCAGTGTTTGTTCTGTCTGTGAGTCGCGTTGTTGAACGCCATGCATTATCGCTACCAAGTGAATCCTGTAGCTCCTGACCCGCTGTGATCACGCCCGCTGGCGCGTCACCCAGATAATCATTAGCAAGCACGTCGATAACGATCGCGTCGGAGTCCTCATCTATGATCAAAGCAGGGTTAGTGCTGTAGTGATCATCGGCAGCTGCTGGCGTATCGTCGCCAACACCCTGAACCGTAATGGTGAACGTCTCTTCTACAAAGAGAGGGGTTCCATCCGGTACACCAGAGTCCTGTCTTCGAACGGTTACCGTCACCTCACCGTGGGCGTCATCTGCAATTTGAATAGTTGCTGTACCTTCATCCGTAACGTATTCCACCGTTCGGCCGAGAGGATCGGGAACACCAACATCTTCAGTCAGTTCATCAGCTTCCGGAATATCGATGTGGACCGTATCCACCTCCGGGATATTCGGTACGTCCTGGACGGTGATCAGGTAGCCCCTGGTGTCATCCAACGGATTACTGTCCGCATCGATGTCAGCATCAGAGAATGCCGCGTGCAGCGGAATCACGATATCGCCTGAGTCTTCCAATACAACCAGGTCTGAGTAAGAACCCGGTATGTAAAGTGGCGCATCGTTCACGGAGTTCACGGTCAGAGTGAAGGTGAGGTCTACAAAGTTACCACCACCATCAGCAGTATCTGTCGCCCGGATCGTGAGGTCTGACGTGCCATGCTCGTTCGCTGGGCTGTAAATCATCAAGTCCGTATCAGAAATGCTAGTGGAAACTACCGTGGTATTGGTATTCGACGTAACCGTGTAAATCAGGCTGTCGTTATCCTCACCTGTGTTGGAGTCGAGCAGGCCGTCCGCGTCAATATCCAGGTCCTGGAAGTAGGGTGACAGATCAACGATCAACTCATTACTTGAGGTGTAGGTATCTTCGTCGTACTCCAGACCGTTGGTGACAAGATCAGTGCCATCTGAAGTCAGCGTTGGATTGTTGTCATTGACGGGATTGAGTTCAATTTCGACCCGAACATCAGAATCCTCAAAGGTACCGTCACTGACGGTGTAGACCTGAACAACATCGAATTCTTCTACGGTGACATCCGAAGTTGCTTCGAAGGTAGAAGAACCATTGGCATTAATCGTCAGCTCACCAACCACCTTGCCGTTTGCAGATAGTTCCTGAGCCACACCAACTTTCAATGGATCGCCGTCTACTTCAGAGACAAATAGGGTCTCCGGAGGCAAGTCCGCATCAAGGTCAGTGCCTGCGGTTAGCACGTTAAAGACAAACGTCGATTGCTCATCGCCGCTCACCGCGTCAATAACACCGACTGGCGTATTGTCGTTAACCGGATTCAAACTTACGGTGATGTTGGCGGTATCAAACTCAACAGGCGTGCCATCGTCAGTGACTGTCACAATAACGACAATCGAGTCGGTTGCTTCCCTGTCAAGATCGTTAACATTCTTGACCGTCAAGATACCGTCGTCATCAATGTCAAAGGCTGTACCACTCACATCAAACGTCAGGGTCTGACAGCCGGGATCTGGCGGTGTACATCCGACAGATTCTTCATTGAATGCGACAACCGTGCCGATAACCGTACCGTTGGCCGTGTTCTCATCAACATCGAATGCCTGATCATTTACCACTGGATCATCGTTCAACGGAACTACGTCCAGAGTTACCGTACCCTGCGGCGGTCCACCCAGATCCTGGTCCAGAATCTGAACGGAAAATGAGGAGTCTTCATCCCAGTCGGTCTCAGCATCGAACGTCAACGCAGCCAGAGCAGCATTCACGTTGGCGAGGGTGTCTGTAATGGTCCATTCACCGGTCAGGAAGTTCCATGAAGAACTACCAGGCGTGCTCAATGTCGCAGGCAGGTAGTCCGCCATCTGAAGCGTAACCGTGATTGTCTGAGCAACATCATTGTCATCAACATCACTAATCACAATGTCAGGCTGAAGTGCGTCTACACCGTTGGTGTCCTCGTTATAGGTAATCGTCTGCGTCATGTTCGTTGCAGTCGGCGCATCGTTCACAGGGGTGACATCCAACGTAATTGTGCCTGCACCCGGTCCAGCAGCATCCTGGTCCGTGATAACCACCGAAACGGTCGTATCCGTGTCGTAATCTGCGACGGGCTCGAACGCAACTGCAGCTAGAGCGCTGTTTACGCTGGCCAGATCATCTGTGATCGTCCAGACACCAGTACCCGCTGTATAAGACGCAGTACCTGAGGTCGTCAATGCGCCTCCAGCAGGGTCCGCGAGTGTCAACGTTGCCGTGATCGTTTGAGCGTAATCTGCATCATCAACATCAGAAACAACGATGTTTGCAATGGCTACCGTGAGCGTGTCCTCAACATAGCCCACTGTCTGCGTCGTATTCGTTGCAGTCGGCGCATCATTCACTGGCGTGACATCAAGAGTAATCGTCCCTGCCGCAGGTCCCGCGCCATCCTGGTCCTGAATCAACGTGGTAATCGTTGAGTCAGTGTCGTGGTCTGCACCCGTAATGAAGTCAACCGATGCCAAGGCTGCGTTCACATTCGCCAAGGTATCGGTAATCGTCCAAACACCGCTGCCAGAGTTGTAAGTTGCGCTACCACTTGTGGTCAACGCTCCTGCAGCGGATGGGTTCAATGTCAGCGTCGCCGTAATATTCTGCGCCGTCAGCGCGTCATCAATATCAGAAACAACGATGTCTACCAGATTTACCGTACCCTGATCCTCTGTATAGACCACAGTGTTCGTCAGGTTGCTGGCTGTTGGCGCTTCGTTGACGTTCTGCAAAGCAACACGAATCAGAATAGTATCGGTGCCACCAGAATCGTCATTCGCCCGAACGGTAACCTCATAGATGTTGTTGTTATCAGCATCATCCTGAGCTTCAAAGTTTCGAGCCGTCGTAAAGGAAACTGCACCTGTATTCGGATCCACAGTAAACGCACCGTGGTCTGCACCACCACTTGTGTCTTTATCGTAGGTCAGAGCAACACCGCTTGAACCGTCATCAGCATCGATGTCATCACCGGCAATAGAAGTAATCGTGCCAGTCGCGTTCTCATTGAAGTTGACGTCAATCGTTGCACCACCGTTGGTGGTGATCTCAGGATTGTCGTTAACACCTGTGACTGTCACGGTTACCGCATTTTGTGTACTGGAAGCATTTCCCGCACCTGAATCGTCAGTTGCGGTCACACCAACCACAACATCCCTGGTCTGGCCAATACCCACATCCTGGAAATCCGTACTTGGATCAAAGGTCAAAGTATTCCCAACAATGCTCGCCCCACCTTCTGACGGTGCTGAAGTCACTGCATACGTATGGCTGTCGGTCGCATCGTTATCAGTCAGTGATAGAGACAGATCAAGGTCGACCGTCGCACCATCTTCAGTTGCAGCCATCGTGTCATCAGCGAGTACAGGCTGATCGTTCACACCTGTTACCGTCACCGTGATGGTGTTCTCTGCACTGTCTGCATTACCAGCAGCAGAATCATCCGTTGCGATAACCCCGATAGTGACATCTCGCGTTTCGCCAAGTGCCAGATCCTGGAAGTCTGCACCTGGATCGAAGGTCAGAGTCGCACCTGCGATCGACGCTCCACCTTCACCAGGCGCCGTGTTAATGGCGTAAGTATGAGTATCTGTTGTGTCGTTGTCGGTCAGGATCGCAGACAGATCGAGATCAACCGTCGAGCCATCTTCGTCAGCTGCCATGGTGTCATCGGCCAGCACCGGCTGGTCGTTAACACCAGTGACTGTGACCGTTACGGTGTTGGCAACGCTAGCAGCATTACCGGTTCCAGAATCATCCGTCACTACCACGTTGACCGTTACATCCCTGGTTTCTCCGACAGCCAGATCCTGGAAGTCAGCGCCCGGATCAAATCGCAGGGTCGTACCAGTCACGATAGAAGCACTACCCTCACCTGGTCCCGTGTTAATCGCGTAGGTATGCGTATCGGTCGTGTCGTTATCCGTCAGCAGCGTAGTCAGATCGAGGTCTACGGTCGCGCCATCTTCATCCGCCGCCATCGTGTCATCAGCCAGCACAGGTTGGTCGTTCACACCGGTGACCGTGACCGTTACCGTGTTGGCTACGCTGGCTGCGTTGCCCGAACCAGAATCATCCGTCGCAATCACATTGACGGTGACATCACGAGTCTCTCCATCCGCCAGATCCTGGAAGTCTGCTCCTGGATCAAACGTCAATGTGGCCCCAGTGATGGAAGCTCCACCCTCTGCCGGGCCTGTGTCGATGGTATATACGTGCGTGTCTGTCGTATCCGCGTCACCCAGCAATGCAGAGAGGTCAAGATCAACCGTCGCGCCATCTTCATCAGCGGCCATGGTGTCGTCAGCCAAAGTAGGCTGATCGTTCACACCAGTGACAGTGACCGTCACGGTATTAGCCACGCTGGCTGCATTACCCGAACCGGAATCGTCCGTTGCAATGACATTAACGGTGACGTCACGAGTTTCACCAACTGCCAGATCCTGGAAGTCAGCACCGGGATCAAATCGTAGGGTCGTCCCAGTCACGATAGATGCACTGCCCTCACCCGGCCCTGTATCAATGGCGTAAGTGTGGTTGTCAGTTGCATCGTTATCGGTCAACAGGGTTGTTAGATCGAGATCGACTGTCGCCCCATCTTCATCCGCCGCCATCGTGTCATCAGCAAGTACCGGTTGATCGTTCACACCAGTGACCGTAACCGTGATGGTGTTCTCTGCACTGGCCGCGTTACCTGTACCGGAGTCATCCGTTGCAATCACACCAATCGTAACGTCGCGAGTCTCTCCATCCGCCAGATCCTGGAAATCTGCTCCTGGATCAAACGTCAATGTCGCACCTGTAATGGATGCCCCGCCTTCACCCGGTGCGGTGTTCACTGAATACGTGTGTGTATCCGTCGTATCGTTATCAGTCAGGATCGCTGAAAGGTCGAGATCTACAGTCGCACCATCTTCATCTGCGGCCATGGTGTCATCCGCCAGCACCGGCTGATCATTGATACCAGTGACTGTTACTGTGATTGTGTTCGCAGTACTCGCAGCATTACCCGTGCCTGAGTCATCAGTCGCAATCACATTGACGGTGACATCGCGAGTTTCACCAGCTGCGAGATCCTGGAAGTCTGCACCCGGATCAAATCGCAAAGTCGTGCCAGTTACTATTGAAGCACCACCTTCGGCCGGTCCTGTGTTAATCGCGTAAGTATGCGTGTCGGTCGTGTCGTTATCCGTGAGCAGCGTGGTCAGATCGAGGTCTACAGTTGCACCGTCTTCCGTCGCCGCCATTGTATCGTCTGCCAATACTGGCTGATCGTTCACACCGGTCACCGTGACGGTAACTGTGTTCTCGGCACTGTCATCGTTACCGGCTCCAGAGTCGTCCGTCGCAATCACTCCCACGGTGACGTCCCGTGTCTCACCATCCGCCAGGTCCTGGAAGTCAGTGCTCGGGTCGAATGTCAGCGTTGCACCCGCTATGGATGCGCCACCTTCACCAGGCGCTGTGTTCACCGCGTAGGTATGGGTATCTGTCGTATCAGAGTCACCGAGAAGGGCAGAAAGATCGAGGTCAACGGTCGCGCCATCCTCGTCTGCAGCCATGGTGTCATCCGCCAGGGTCGGCTGGTCGTTGATACCCGTTACCGTGACAGTCACCGTATTGGCTGTACTTGCCGCGTTACCCGTGCCGGAATCGTCCGTTGCGATCACGGTCACTGTGACGTCTCTGGTCTCGCCAGCAGCAAGATCCTGGAAGTCTGCACCGGGATCAAAACGCAGCGTCGAACCCGACACAATAGAAGCACCGCCTTCAGCGGGTCCTGTGTTGATCGCATAAGTATGCGTGTCGGTCGTGTCGTTATCCGTGAGCAGCGTAGTCAGATCGAGATCTACAGTCGCGCCGTCTTCCGTTGCTGCCATCGTGTCGTCTGCCAATACAGGCTGATCGTTCACACCGGTGACAGTAACCGTGACGGTGTTAGCAACACTCGCAGCATTACCCGCGCCGGAATCATCTGTAGCAATCACATTGACGGTCACATCTCGTGTCTCACCGTCCGCCAGATCCTGGAAGTCAGCACCTGGATCGAAGGTCAATGTCGCACCTGCAATAGATGCTCCGCCTTCTGCTGGACCCGTGTTGATTGTATAAGTGTGTGTATCGGTAGTGTCCGCATCACCCAGTAGAGTAGAAAGATCGAGGTCAACGGTCGCGCCATCCTCGTCTGCAGCCATGGTGTCATCCGCCAGGGTCGGTTGGTCGTTGATACCCGTTACCGTGACAGTCACCGTATTGGCTGTACTTGCCGCGTTACCCGTGCCGGAATCGTCCGTTGCGATCACGGTCACTGTGACGTCTCTGGTCTCGCCAGCAGCAAGATCCTGGAAGTCTGCACCGGGATCAAAACGCAGCGTCGAACCCGACACAATAGAAGCACCGCCTTCAGCGGGTCCTGTGTTGATCGCATAAGTATGCGTGTCGGTCGTGTCGTTATCCGTGAGCAGCGTAGTCAGATCGAGATCTACAGTCGCGCCGTCTTCCGTTGCTGCCATCGTGTCGTCTGCCAATACAGGCTGATCGTTCACACCGGTGACAGTAACCGTGACGGTGTTAGCAACACTCGCAGCATTACCCGCGCCGGAATCATCTGTAGCAATCACATTGACGGTCACATCTCGTGTCTCACCGTCCGCCAGATCCTGGAAGTCAGCACCTGGATCGAAGGTCAATGTCGCACCTGCAATAGATGCTCCGCCTTCTGCTGGACCCGTGTTGATTGTATAAGTGTGTGTATCGGTAGTGTCCGCATCACCCAGTAGAGCAGAAAGATCGAGGTCAACGGTCGCGCCATCCTCGTCTGCAGCCATGGTGTCATCCGCCAGGGTCGGCTGGTCGTTGATACCCGTTACCGTGACAGTCACCGTATTGGCTGTACTTGCCGCGTTACCCGTGCCGGAATCGTCCGTTGCGATCACGGTCACTGTGACGTCTCTGGTCTCGCCAGCAGCAAGATCCTGGAAGTCTGCACCGGGATCAAAACGCAGCGTCGAACCCGACACAATAGAAGCACCGCCTTCAGCGGGTCCTGTGTTGATCGCATAAGTATGCGTGTCGGTCGTGTCGTTATCCGTGAGCAGCGTAGTCAGATCGAGATCTACAGTCGCGCCGTCTTCCGTTGCTGCCATCGTGTCGTCTGCCAATACAGGCTGATCGTTCACACCGGTGACAGTAACCGTGACGGTGTTAGCAACACTCGCAGCATTACCCGCGCCGGAATCATCTGTAGCAATCACATTGACGGTCACATCTCGTGTCTCACCGTCCGCCAGATCCTGGAAGTCAGCGCCTGGATCGAAACGTAGTGTCGTACCCGTAATGATCGAAGCACTGCCTTCACCCGGTCCGGTATTGATCGAGTAAGTGTGGGTATCTGTTGCGTCGTTGTCCGTGAGCAGCGTAGTCAGATCTAGATCGACAGTAGCGCCATCCTCCGTCGCTGCCATTGTGTCGTCAGCCAGCACTGGCTGGTCGTTCACACCAGTCACTGTCACGGTGATGGTGTTCTCAGCACTATCGTCAGTGAGCGTTCCTGAGTCGTCCGTTGCAATCACACCAATCGTCACGTCACGGGTCTCACCATCAGCAAGGTCTTGGAAGTCTGTGCTCGGATCAAAGGTCAAAGTTGCACCAGCAATCGAGGCTCCGCCCTCGCCCGGCGCAGTGTTTATCGCATAGGTGTGAGTATCTGTTGTGTCGGAATCGCCGAGTAACGCAGACAGGTCAAGGTCTACCGTTGCACCATCCTCGTCTGCAGCCATGGTGTCATCCGCCAGGGTTGGTTGATCATTCACCCCGGTCACTGTCACTGTCACTGTGTTTGCGACACTAGCGGCATTGCCGGTAGCGGAGTCATCTGTGGCAATCACATTGACGGTCACATCTCGTGTCTCACCGTCCGCCAGATCTTGGAAGTCAGCGCCTGGGTCGAAGCGCAGCGTGGTACCCGTAATGATCGAAGCACTACCTTCACCCGGTCCGGTATTGATCGAGTATGTGTGAGTATCTGTTGCGTCGTTATCCGTGAGCAGCGTAGTCAGGTCTAGATCGACAGTAGCGCCATCCTCCGTCGCCGCCATCGTGTCGTCAGCAAGCACTGGCTGATCGTTCACACCAGTCACTGTCACGGTGATGGTGTTCTCAGCACTATCGTCAGTGAGCGTTCCTGAGTCGTCCGTTGCAATCACACCAATCGTCACGTCACGGGTCTCACCATCAGCAAGGTCTTGGAAGTCTGTGCTCGGATCAAAGGTCAAAGTTGCACCAGCAATCGAGGCTCCGCCTTCGCCCGGTGCAGTGTTTATCGCATAGGTGTGAGTATCTGTTGTGTCTGAATCACCGAGTAACGCAGACAGGTCAAGGTCTACCGTTGCACCATCTTCGTCTGCGGCCATGGTGTCATCCGCCAGGGTTGGTTGATCATTCACCCCGGTCACTGTCACTGTCACTGTGTTTGCGACACTAGCGGCATTACCGGTCGCGGAGTCATCTGTGGCAATCACATTGACGGTCACATCTCGTGTCTCACCGTCCGCCAGATCTTGGAAGTCAGCGCCTGGGTCGAAACGCAGCGTGGTACCCGTAATGATCGAAGCACTACCTTCACCCGGTCCGGTATTGATCGAGTATGTGTGAGTATCTGTTGCGTCGTTATCCGTGAGCTGCGTAGTCAGGTCTAGATCGACAGTAGCGCCATCCTCCGTCGCTGCCATCGTGTCGTCAGCAAGCACTGGCTGGTCGTTCACACCAGTCACTGTCACCGTAACAGTGTTGGCTGTACTGGCTGCATTACCTTGCGCAGAGTTATCTGTCGCAATGACATTTACTGTCACATCACGTGTTTCACCATCCGCAAGATCCTGGAATGCACTACCTGGATCAAATCGAAGCGTAGAACCAGTAACAATTGAAGCACTACCTTCAGCCGGACCTGTATCAATAGTATAGGTATAAGAATCGCCAGTATCCGCGTCCGTCAACAGAGTCGACAAATTCAAGTCAACGGTCGAACCGTCTTCATCCGCAGCCATCGTGTCGTCGGCAAGTGCAGGCTGATCGTTCACACCAGTTACAGTAACCGTCACCGTATTCGCCGTAGAGGCAGCATTACCAGTGCCGGAGTTATCTGTGGCTATCACATTAATCGTGACATCACGCGTCGCTCCAATCCGAAGATCTTGGAAATCGGCACCGGGATCAAAACGTAAGGTCGTTCCGGTAATGATCGAAGCGCTACCTTCACCTGGACCTGTATTGATTGAGTACGTGTGCGTATCGGTGGTGTCGTTGTCAGTCAGCAGCGTGGTCAGATCGAGATCAACCGTCGAGCCGTCCTCTGTTGCCGCCATCGTATCGTCAGCTAATACCGGTCGATCGTTTACTCCAGTGACCGTAACCGTAATCGTGTTTTCGACACTGTCATCATTAAGCGCTCCCGAGTTATCGGTGGCGATTACACCCACCGTTACATCTCTCGTCTCGCCATCGGCAAGGTCCTGGAAATCAACACTAGGATCAAAGGTCAGTGTGGAACCGGCGATTGATGCGCCCCCTTCTCCTGGTGCAGTCGCTATCGCATAGGTGTGGGTATCTGTACCATCAACGTCGCCCAACAATGCTGACAGGTCGAGGTCTACCGTGGAGCCGTCTTCATCCGCAGCCATAGTGTCATCAGCCAGCGTCGGTTGATCATTGGAACCGGTGACGGTGAGCGTGACGGTATTTTCAACACTATCTTCGTTGCCCGCTCCTGAACCGTCATTAGCGGTTATGCCAATTGTGAAAACTCGGAGTTCACCCTCCGCCATATCCTGAAGCTGACCGCTCGTTGAATATCGCAATATGTCACCCAACACAATCGCAAAACCTTCTCCAGCACCAAGCGCAGTCGTAATAGAGTAAGTGTGTGTGTCCGAGGTATCGCTATCGCTAAGCAAACCGGACAAGGAAAGGTCAACGGAACCACCATCCTCTGTGGCTGCAAACGGTGAATCTGCTAGTACAGGTTGATCGTTGGCGCCGGTTACGGTAACAGTCACGGTGTTAGCTGTACTTGCCGCATTACCTTGCGCGGAGTTGTCTGTCGCAATGACGTTGACTGTCACATCCCGAGTTTCACCAACAGCCAGGTCCTGAAAAGCAGCGCCAGGATCAAATCGCAGAGTCGTTCCAGTAACAATCGAAGCACTACCTTCAGCTGGCCCAGTGTCTATAGAGTAGGTGTAAGAATCACCGGTATCTGCATCAGTGAGCAAAGTCGACAGGACCAGATCAACGGTAGTGCCGTCTTCATTGGCCGCCATCGTGTCGTCCGCGAGTGCAGGCTGGTCGTTTACGCCTGTTACCGTCACTGTAATCGTATTCGCAGCACTGGCCGCGTTCGGCTCACCAGAGTTATCTGTCGCGACTATGTTAATCGTGACATCGCGGGTTGCGCCGATTCGCAGGTCTTGAAAATCGGCACCTGGGTCAAATCGCAGAGTTGTTCCAGTCACGATAGAGGCACCACCTTCGGCAGGACCAGTGTCAATGGAATAGACATGCGTATCGGTTGTATCCGAATCACCCAACAAAGCGGTGAGGTCGAGATCAACCGTCGAGCCATCTTCAGTTGCAGCCATCGTGTCATCGGCCATAGTCGGCTGATCATTGGTGCCAGTTACAGTCACTGTCACTGTGTTCGCTGCACTGGCTGCGTTGCCCTGCGCTGAGTTATCGGTCGCAATGACATTAACGGTTACGTCACGAGTCTCACCCTCAGCCAGATCCTGAAACGCTGAACCGGGATCAAATCGTAGCGTTGTACCACTAACGATCGAGGCACCACCTTCAGCAGGGCCTGTGTTAATGGAGTAAGTGTAAGTGTCACCTGAATCGGCGTCGGTAAGGAGCGTGGATAGATCTAGGTCAACAGTGGAACCATCTTCATCAGCGGCCATCGTGTCGTCCGCGAGTGCAGGCTGATCGTTTACGCCTGTTACCGTCACTGTAATCGTATTCGCAGCACTGGCCGCATTACCCTGACCCGAGTTGTCTGTTGCGATAACGGTTACCGTTACATCACGTGTAGCACCAACGCGCAGATCCTGAAAATCGGCACCAGGATCAAATCGCAAGGTCGTACCTGTAATTATCGATGCACTACCTTCTGCAGGTCCTGTATTTATTGAATAAACATGGGTGTCAGCGGTGTCCGAATCGCTAAGCAGTGTGGTTAGATCAAGATCAACAGTGGAACCATCTTCGGTGGCTGCCATCGTGTCGTCGGCCATAGCAGGCTGATCATTAGCACCTGTAACCGTCACCGTTACCGTATTGGCAGAACTGGCTGCATTGCCCTGTCCTGAATCGTCCGTGGCAATCACATTGATGGTCACATCACGAGTCTCGCCGTGAGCTAAATCCTGAAACGCGCTACCAGGATCAAATCGAAGCGTTGTACTTGTAACAATAGAAGCACTGCCTTCAGCGGGACCCGTATTGATGGAGTAAGTATGTCCATCGGTAGTATCCACATCACCCAACAAAGTGGTGAGGTCGAGATCTACAGTCGTACCATCCTCATTTGCAGCCATCGTGTCATCAGCCATGGTTGGCTGATCGTTAACACCCGTTACCGTTACCGTCACCGTGTTTGCGGCACTGGCAGCATTGCCGGTGCCAGAATCGTCTGTCGCGATTACGTTGATCGTGACATCACGGGTTTCACCCTGACCCAAATCCTGGAAGGCGCTTCCAGGATCAAATCTAAGCGTAGAGCCCGACACAATCGATGCGCTACCCTCGGCAGGTCCAGTATCGATGGAGTAGGTATGCGTGTCTGTTGTATCAACGTCACCTACTAAAGCGGACAGGTCGAGATCCACGGTACCGCCGTCTTCATCAGCATCCATCGTGTCATCAGCCAGAGTCGGCTGCTCGTTAACCCCTACAATATTAATCGTGACGGTTGCGGGCGCAGACAGTGGTTCTGGGGGAATCGGTGGTACAGGTGTCAGATCCCTAATGGTGTATGTAAAAGTGTCTGTATCGGTCTCGCCATCAGCGAGATCATCGAAGATGCCATTAGGATCGTAAGAAACCGAGCCGTCCGTTCCGACACGAACCTGCGCTCCAGAGGGAAGTGTAATCGTTGGACCAACATTTCCAGCCGCACCGTTAACCTCTGCTACTTCCAAGTTGGCAACATCGTTGTTGCCTTCACCATCATCGTCGTTGGCAAACAAGGTAGCTGCACCCGCGAGCATCGTGTCATTAGCATCAACATTCGGAGAACTGTCGTCGACTGCCACAGGGGGCGCCGCCATCGCTGGTATCGCAAGTAAAGTGAGGAACAGTGCGCCCAGCGCGTTTCGCATCTTCATAATTCCGGAACCCTTTCGGTCGGCGGCATCAGCCGTATCGGGAAAACAGCGACGAGAATCGAGCGCCTGTCGCGAGATAGTATTCTGTTGCTTGTCCATGCTGTTTTCCCTAAACAAATAGTCATTAGCAATCACGCGTACGGAGTACGCGGCAACAGTAATATAGCTAGTGAAAACCGCTAGAAGTGGGGGTTTCGGCTCAGTGGTCGAAATTGGGAGCTGATCGGACCTCTTTAGGTCTTAGAAAGAGTGGTCTACCAGACCTTACCGTAGGTGCTTTGGACCATCACAACACTACGGCCGGCCCCAAAGCCTTTGCCGCGTGCAGTTACGCGATAAACCGACACACCACCAGCACCCACTTCTTCACCGATATTGGTGAGATTGAGCCGATCTTCAGTACCGACCACTTCGCGGATGTACTCAACGATGTATCTACCTGGCTCCGAAGCACCTTCGACGATCGTCGTTCCTGCAGCGGACTTCGAATCATCTTCCCAATCAATTAGGGAATACTGGATAGCCGTGTTAATCGTATCAGGGTCACCTAGTCCTACCATGGCGTTTCCGTCTGGACCTATCACAGTGAACTCTTGTCCTGTTTCACCCGCGATGAACGAGTACTCAATATTTTGCTCGCCGTCGCGAAGTGCCGCTTCTGCAGCCTGAAACGCTACATTGATGTCGTCAACACTCTGAGCCATTTGAAACTGTACCGAAGTCGTCTGGATTGATGACGCTCCCAGAGCCGTGAGTAGAAGCAGCATAACGAGGCTCATAAACAGAACCACGCCTTGTTGCTTAGATTTCTGAAGCTTCACGTTGTTCACCTCTAATTTAGTTCTTCACTGCAACTGTGCGAGAAAATGAGCGCCTTTGGAGCCCATCAATGCCAGAATCACCCGTTTCACCTACATAGCAGGTCTGGACATCACACCCATGAGTGGTCGCCACTGAACCACCGACGTCATCAACTGTGTTCGCGACAATTGAGACACGGACGGTGAAAACGGTCTCATTTTCGACCAGATTCGCTGGAACATACCGCATAGGGAAAGTGTCATTCCCAATGCCATAAGTGACCTGCAGATCTTCGATGCCTTCCACAATCTCTACCGGCGAATTGAGACCTTGCTTGCGCCACAAAGATAGAGGTTGATCGCCACTCGCGTTTTCACCAGTGCCGGGGGCGATGTAGTAAATGGTCGTTATCAATGGACTCACCGCAGCATCTGTTGCAAACGTATTGATCGTGGAGAGCCTATCGTTAGCATTGTCGTGATCTGCAGTACCGGCAGTATCATGCTGCAGCAAAATTGGCGTTCCAGCTGTGATCCCGGTTACCCGAAACAAGGTCGCCTTTTCGCAATCATGTATCACGGCCAAATCACCCACCGCAAAACCAAGTCCCGCGACACCGTCACTCGGTGGCGTAATTTCCACATTCGTGGCGTCGGATGAAAGCATTGCGGTGGCTAGGAAATTCGGAAGATCCGTTCCCTCGATACCTCGAAGTACCAGAATGTCGGTGCCAGGAATAATCACTGAGGTATCTATTCCGGTGCCATCAATAAAAGTCCCCGTGCTCGTAATTCCAATTGTAGACGGAATATCGGAAAATCCGCGCACGTGAGGTTGCGGAGATTTTGTTGTAGCAGCCGGCGCCCAAGTACCATTATCCTGACCGTCGTAACCGCTAACCGTCCCATCCAGAAGATCGAATTCAAATGGCAGGTTTTCAGAATCTTTCTGATTAAGTGCAAAATTCGTGCTTTCTCCAGGCACCATATTCGAGTTACATCCGAGGTTACCGGCATTCTCAATATCGCGTCGCATAAACTCAAGAGCAAATCTTGCAGATTCTTGAATTCGCGCCTGGCCTTGCAGCATCTGATAAGCCTCAGAATTAGCAGTGAATAGCTGGGCGACTCCCGCAGTGATGATGGATCCCACAGCCAGCGAAATCATCAACTCTACCAGGGAGAGGCCTTTTTGCAGTCTTCGAATCATCGTTAGCTCCCTGGAACCACATCAAACGCAACTCTGGTCTGCAGTTGCACGGTTGAATAGGTCGTTCCATCTGTATTCAACCAACGCACCACGATGCAGTAGTACCCTGCCGCCTGACTACCCGACAATGTACAGACGTTCCCATCCGAGGACGTAGATCCAACAATCTCGATTTGCCCCTGACCACCGGGTAGTCCACCTGCAATATCAAGATTGTCGTCGTTGCACGCTGTGTATTCCGTACCGCTGCTATCGACAGCACTTATGGAACACTTCCACTGCGCAATGTCGTACTCTGCCATTTGTGCCATGCTACAGTTCGAGCTTGCACAATCCGTTGAATAGCTTGGCGCATCGCTAAAATCCACCGATCCGTATGCCGCCGTAGGATTGACTAACATTCGATCTGCCAGATCCCATGCAAATTGCTGCGCTTCTGAACGCAGCAATGCCGTGCGGTT
This sequence comes from Pseudomonadales bacterium, assembly GCA_965267195.1. GTDB lineage: Bacteria > Pseudomonadota > Gammaproteobacteria > Pseudomonadales > Azotimanducaceae > UBA9659. The sequence goes on along the minus strand of OZ253942.1, from coordinate 3,432,921 downwards.
TTGCTGCAAGCTCGCAACCTGCATGCCTGCAACGCCGAGCACACCGACAGACATAATGACCGCTGCAACGAGCACTTCGATCAACGAAAATCCTTTTTGCCTGGTTAACATTTCTCTTTTCATGACCTGCTCATTCCTCAAGAACAGTCCGGTTGTATAGACGGTATATCGCCAGAAGGCGTTCCAGGTTCAGCTTCACGCCAAACTTTAATTCGACCAATCAGCCGAATTTGAAATCGTCGGTCCAATTGGTTGGGGTGACAGAGATCCAAATACCTCATTTGGCCCTCATTGGCTTCCTCGTCAAGCGCGCCTAGAGAATCAAACGTGATGGCATTTCGAGGAGTATCCCAGTCGCCACTGTCTGCGTCATTGTCCAGGCCTGCAAGCGTTGAATCGCCAACGAGCGCATTGAAACGACGAATGACGGTTCCCGAACAATCCGTCGGAGGGCTAGCATCTTCTATCGAACCCTCGACGACGCAATAGCCTTCACCAAACTCATTTCCTGTAGTACCTACAGCAGCGATGAGAGTAACTGGAGCACCTCGCCGATTCGCTTCTGATCTTGCCAGTTGAACAGCAGCGACAAAATCATTGGTCTGAGTGACCAGTCGATTTCGCTCCTGCATGCCCTGAAAGCTCGGCACAGCAATAGAAAACCCGATCCCGATGATGACAACCACCATCAGGACTTCTACCAGTGTGTAGCCTCTCTCTATGCGCATAAGTAACTCACATCCACTACCCTGCCCCCGAAAACCCGGAGCTAGGACAGAATAAGTGTATAGAATCCACCGCCCAGCCTTTCAGGCCGCCGATAGGCGGAAAGATTCGACCGATAAATGGTATAAGGCGGTAACGTGGTAACTAGCAGCCGGTGTCGTTTACGGTTTCGCTACCATCAGAATTGAACCGGAAGCAGCGACCATCACAGGTTCCGCTGACTGGCTCAGCACAGATCTGGTAAGCGCTTGCCGTCGCAGTTGGCACGGATAACGTGTAGCGGCGGTTAGCTTCGGCGCCATCAGAGGGCGACCAGAGCGTGCAGTTTGAATCTAAACCCGCGTAGGTGTAGTTGTTGGTATACAGCCGATCGAGTGTCAGGGCGCAGACTTTTACATCTCCCTGCATCGAAGCGAAGAAGGAATCTTCAATATAGCCCTGGTAACTGGGATACGCGATGGCACTAATAACACCGATGATCGCAACAACAATCATCAGTTCAACCAGTGAGAAACCACGTGCTTTCTTCTTATTCAAATTCACGGCGTACCCTCTTCGTTATTTGCTACGAAACTGTCTAGATTATGCGATGTGACCCCTTAAGGTGCAATCACATACGAAGAATCTCGTCGGATACCTGTTCCACCTCCAGAATCTCAACTTCAAAAGAAAGATCCTGGCCTGCCAGTGGATGGTTAAAGTCGACTTCGACCAGCTCGCCGAATAATCGAGAAACAACGCCCGGTCTCTCATTGCCTTCACCATCAGCAAAGGAAACGACCAAACCCGGTTCCAGCTCCACGTCCTTGAATATCCGTTGAGGCATGACGTGAACGTTATCAGGGTTGGGCTGGCCAAACCCATGATCTGCTTCAATGTCCAAGACCGCTGATTCCCCTTTTTTCATACCAAACATGGCGCTCTCGAAGCCTGGCATCAAATTGCCATCGCCGACGACGAAGGTCGCAGAACGATCACCCGTTGAATCAATCAAGTTCCCGTCTTTCATGCTCAAAGAAAACCGGAGCGTTACTTTCGTACCCGGTCCGACCGGGACACTATCCGTCATTACCTTCTAACCTTTCTTGTCGATATTGAATCATCATGTCCAGGATAAGCAGCGCCGCCCCAATAGATATCGCGGTATCAGCGACGTTAAACGCTGGGAAGTAATAGATGTCATAGTAAAAAACCAAAAAATCCACCACATAGCCTTGTGCAGCCCGATCGATCAGATTGCCAATTGCGCCACCAAGAATGAGACACAACGCCCACGAAAGTAGCGCTTGCTCTCTATATATTCGCCACAGCCACCCTGCGATAAACACACTCACCACTGACGAAACCGCGACAAGGAACCAGCGCTGCCAGCCACCTGCATCATCCAGAAAACTGAACGCCGCGCCTTCATTGTGAAGCAGCGTCAGCTTGAAGATTGGCAAGACGTCAATGGATTCGCAGCGACCACGAACGCATAACTGCAGCAGATCTGACATGTAATTCTTCATCCACTGGTCCAGGATCACGATCAGCGCTGTAACGCCCCAAAAATGCATCAGTTGTCTCGTGCCTCAAAAAATCGCCGAGATTCATCTATGTCTCTGCCAATGGCGGCTTTTAGTTCATCCAAGCCATCGAACTTCTTTTCTTCGCGAATCTTGTGTCTGAAAATCACTTTGACGGTCTTCCCATAGAGACTACCTTCGAAATCAAAAAGGTGTACCTCCAAAATCGGTTTCGGTGTTTTGTCATCGATTGTCGGCCTGACACCGACATTCGCAACACCTTCAACCAGCGTTCCGTCTATATCCATCTCACAGGCATAGACGCCTGAAATAGGTGCCACATACCGATGCAATTGGATATTGGCGGTAGGCACACCTAGCGTTCGCCCCAGCTGCCTGCCGTAGATCACCTTGCCGGTGATCGAATAGGGATGCCCGAGCAGCCGTTCCGCCAGCTCAAAATACCCTTCCGCCAGACTCTCCCTGATACGCGTACTGGAGACTCGCGTATCTTCTACGGCAATGGTGTACATGTTGTGCACAGAGAATCCGTGGTCTTCTCCAGCTTTCAGCAGTCGAGCATAGTCGCCACTTCGATCCTGGCCAAAGCGAAAGTCATCACCCACAAACAGCGCCGCAATTTTTAAGTCATCGGTCAGGATCCGAACAAATTCATCTGCGGTCATGTTTCGAGCCTTTGCATCGAATTTCACGCAGTAGACCTGATCTATTCCAAGGGCTTCCAGCAGCTGCACTTTTTCTCGAAACCTGGTGAGTCGTGCAGGTGCGTTATAGACATCGAAGAATTCTTTGGGCTGGGGTTCAAAGCAGATCAACATGGACCTGGTATTCAACTCACGAGCTTTTGCGGTTACCTGCGCGAGGATCTTCTGGTGACCAAGATGCACACCATCGAAATTGCCGATAGTCGCCACGGAACCTCGATGTTCTTCCTTTACATTCATTAAGCCGCGAATGATTTTCACTTAACGCACCAGTTTTCTTAAGTTGACGCCCAACACCAGGAGCGAAGCGGCATAGATTACTGCGCCAGCAACACAGATCAACAGCATCCACATGAGTCGGGTTAAAAAGGTGTTGTCTAACCACCATTCAATCGGCGGCACAAAATAAATGAGCCCGATCAACAGAACCAGGGATGCCATGACCACCTGACCAAGGAAGCGGAGCCATCCGCGCTTGTCGACCTCGAGCACATTGTCGCGTCTTAACCCTCGATACAGGAGTGCAGCATTAAGAAAAGCCGACAACGACGTCGCCATCGCAAGGCCAAGGTGTTTGAAGTGCATGATCAGCAGCAGGTTTAGCACCATGTTAGTGACCATCGCGATGATGCCGAAACGCACCGGCGTTTTTGTATCCTGCCGCGCAAAGTACCCAGGTGCGAGCACCTTAACAAACATGTGACCAAGGAGACCGGCGCCATAGGCAGCAAGGCTCATACCCGCCATCTCGACGTCCCGGGTCGTCATCTCTCCCTGAAAAAAGAGGGTGGCGATAAGTCGGTCTGACAAAAATACCAGCGCAATCGATGCAGGTAGCCCAAACAGCAACACAGTCCGAAGCGCCCAATCGAGTGTCTGGGAAAATGACTCTCTTGAGTTCTCGGCATGCTCCCGTGAAAGCCCGGGCAAAATAACCGTCGCGATCGTGATCCCGAACAACGCCAGCGGCAGCTCCAGTAATCGATCAGAGTAATAGAGCCAGGAGAGGCTGCCCGTTTCCAGGAAAGACGCTAATAAGGTATCAACCAGCAGGTTGATCTGGCTGACCGAAGCGCCAAAGATGGCAGGCAACATCAGCGTTCCGATGCGGCGAACCCCTTCATCTTTGAATCCCGCTTTTGGAATCGGCACCAACTTAATCTGCGCCAGGAACGGAACCTGGAATGTCAGCTGCGCAACTCCAGCAATGAGTACCCCCCAGGCCAGCGCCATCACCGGTTCTGCCAGCTGGTCCCTCATCAAAATTGCACAGGCGATCAACGAAACGTTAAGCAGCACGGGCGTAAACGCAGGCGCGGCGAATCGTCCATAGGTATTCAATATGGCACCCGATAGCGCGGTCATAGAGATGAGGAACAAATAGGGGAATGTCAGCCGCAACATGTCCACGGCGAGCACGAACTTCTCACCCTCTCCGTGGTAAAGGTACCCAGGGGCAAATAGGCTGATGACGAGTTCCGCACCAAGCACCCCGATAGCGGTGATGATGAGCAGAACTAAACCCAGAGAACCGGCCGTTCTGTCAACGAGGCGTTTTACCTCCTCGTGATCGCGCTTGGTCTTGTACTCAGAGAGAACCGGAACAAAAGCCTGGGAGAAAGCGCCTTCCGCAAACAGCCGCCGGAAGAAGTTTGGAATACGAAACGCAAGGAAAAAGGCATCTGCGCCAGCCGCTGAGCCAAAGAAGTAGGCAATCACCATGTCTCTGGCCAGTCCGAGGACTCTGGAAATCATGGTCATGACAGACACAACAATGCCTGAACGAAGCAGCTTACCGCCGGATTTTTGCTCCGAATCTGTCTCTGTTTCCGTCATTTGGTACTGAAATCCCCCAGGTCACATCATCTCACAGGAGCCCTGGATTTGTTTGACAAAACCCCATGAAATCGGCATGATTCGCGCCTATTTTTTTCAACCCAGGTAATAACTTACAGTGGCAAACTCAGCACAGGCCAGAAAGCGAGCGCGACAGAATGAGTCTCGTCGTCGCCATAACGCAAGCCAGCGATCTGCGTTCAGAACCGCAATCAAGAAAACTATCGCAGCCGTAGATGGCGGTGATTACGACGCTGCAACCAGCGCGTACCAGCAGGCAGTTCCCGTTATTGATCGAGCCGTGACTCACGGACTTATCACCAAAAACAAGGCAGCTCGTCATAAGTCTCGCCTGAACGCCAGCGTTAAAGCGCTAAAGGGCTAAGAAACGCCCTGGCATCGTCCATCCGCGACAGTTTTCAGATCAATACAAGATTGTCGCGGTGGATTAACTCTTCCTCCGCCAGATACCCCAGAACCGACTCTATTTGATCGCTGGATACCCCAAGTATCCGCGCTACGTCGCCGTTCCCGTAATTAACCAGTCCGCGGGCAATCTCCCGACCATCACCGTCCATGCAGGAAACGACATCTCCTCGAGTATAGGTACCGCTGGTTTTAATGACGCCGACTGAGAGCAGTGAACGCCCTTCCCCTTTCAAAACGCGGCAAGCACCTTCATCCAAAGTCAGGTAACCGCGAGTGGGTAGAGAAGCCAGCCACTGTTTCCTGGCAACCACCGACTCACTGTCCGGCGTCAGCAACGTGCCCGTTATGTCGGATTGACCAAGCCTTCTGATCACCGACTCCTCTCGCCCTGATGCAATAATCGTGTTGGCACCACTGCGTGCTGCGGTTCTGGCTGCGCGAATCTTAGTGATCATACCGCCACGACCAAGTGCGGAGCCTTCACCGGCCATCGCATCCAACTCCGGGGCACCGGCAGATTGACTCTTTATCAGCTCAGCATCTGGATGAGTTGCTGGATTCGCCGACATCAGACCTTGCTGATCTGTCAGCAGCAACAGGGTATCTGCACCGATCAGATTTACCACCAACGCGGCAAGCGTATCGTTGTCACCGAACTGAATTTCATCCGTCACCACTGTATCGTTCTCATTGACGATGGGAACAACACCCAGGTCTAACAACTGGTTCAAGGTGGTCCTGGCGTTCAGGTACCTCTCTCGAGACTTGAGATCATCATGGGTGAGCAACACCTGCGCTGTATGAACGTTATGGCGTTGAAAGGCGGACTCATACATCTGGATCAAACCCATCTGGCCTACCGCAGCCGCAGCCTGAAGTTCGTGCAGCGAGTGAGGCCTCTTTTTAATACCCAAACGTTGCATGCCTTCAGCCACAGCGCCAGAGGAAACCAAAACCACACGAATGGATCGTGCTCGAAGCTCCGCAATCTGATCGACCCACCCTTGGACCAGAGATCGATCGACACCCGTGCCATTGTTGGTCAGGAGCGAGCTTCCGACCTTAATGACCCAGATATCTCCTGGCTCAAAATCGCTCATGGCTCGTAGTGCACCGTGACATCGAAGTTATCGCCATCTTCATCATCGTCGGCGCCTTGCTGGCGTTTGCGTCTGCGTTCCAGACGTTTTTGCACCGAGAACTCGTGAACTTCCTGTCGAATCCTCTCGTTCTGTTCAGCTTCATCCTGCTCTTCGAGCTCTTGAAGGTAGGCCGATATCTCTTCCATTAACTTTTCAGTACCGTCAGCTGCCACAGACGAGATGCAGAAATAGGTTTCTATTCCCAGCTGCTGAGCCAACTCAGCGGCCTTCTGTTCTGCATCGCCGCCAAGAAGATCCGACTTGGTGAACACAAGCCACCTGGGCTTTTCCGCGATGCCTTCGCTGTATCGCGCAAGCTCAGCTTCAATCGTTCGAAAATTCTCTACAGGGTCCGAGCCATCAATGGGAGCAAGATCAATCAGATGAAGCAATACTCGAGTACGCGAGAGATGTTTCAGAAACTGGACACCCAGGCCGGCACCTTCGGCGGCTCCCTCAATGAGTCCGGGAATATCGGCAATCACAAAACTGCGGTTGTGGTCGATTCGGACCACACCCAGATTTGGTACAAGCGTAGTAAATGGATAATCCGCGATCTTTGGTTTGGCTGCAAACACGACACTAATCAATGTCGATTTGCCCGCGTTAGGTAAACCAAGGAGCCCGACATCAGCGATCAGTTTGAGTTCCAAACGTAGGTTTCGCACTTCGCCATCTTCACCAGGCGTCGTTTGTCTAGGGGCTCTGTTGGTACTGGATTTAAATCGGGTGTTGCCCAGCCCGTGTTTGCCCCCAGAGGCGACGAGCATTAACTCGCCTTCATGGTTTACGTCACCCAGATAAGCGTCGGTTTCATCGTCATAAACACTGGTACCGCAAGGCACACGAATCTGCATGTCGTCACCTTTCGCACCGGTACGATCGCTACCTTTACCATGCTCACCTTTCTGAGCCCGATAGTTAGGCTGGAAACGAAAATCCACGAGAGTATTCAAAGCAGCGTCACCAACAAGGTAAATGCTGCCTCCGTCACCGCCGTCGCCGCCGTCAGGTCCACCTTTTTCGATGTACTTCTCACGCCGAAAGGATAGGCAGCCGTTACCACCGTTTCCGGCTTGTACTTTGATACTGGCTTCGTCTACAAATTTCATTTTTCTATTGCCGTCTACTGCTCGGCTTTCGACTGACGCAAAAAAAAAGCCCCGTCACTGACGGGGCTTCTTCTCAATCGAGTATTCGATTACGCCTGGGCAACGACATTAACGTACTTGCGTTGCTTTGGCCCCTTAACGCTGAATTCTACGACACCATCTGCTTTAGCAAAAAGTGTGTGGTCTTTGCCACAACCAACGTTTCTTCCAGGGTGGAACTTGGTACCACGCTGACGAACAATGATGTTACCGGCAATCACTTCCTGGCCGCCGTAAACTTTGACACCAAGGCGTTTGGATTCCGAATCGCGTCCGTTACGCGTACTACCGCCTGCTTTTTTATGCGCCATGCTCGTTAACCTCCAGTGATATCTGTGATCTTCACAGCAGTGAAGTATTGACGATGACCAGCCTGACGGCGGTAATGCTTGCGACGACGCATTTTGATGATCGTTACCTTGTCTCCGCGGCCGTGTGACACGACTTCTGCAGTGACCTTGCCACCTTCAACGTAGGGTGTACCGATCTGCACTTTTTCGCCTTCGCCGATCATCATGACCTTGTCAAAATCGATCGTTTCGCCTTCAGCGGCATCTAACTTTTCCAGCTGCAGAACTTCGCCCGGCTCGACCCGGTGTTGTTTGCCGCCACTCTCAATTACAGCGTACATGCTAAGTATCTCTTTTTATTTGGGTTGTGGCAGGAACCCCGCCACTTTCAGGACGCGCAATTCTAAGCGAAGAGAATGTCAGTAGCAAGCAAGATTTCCTCTTTCCACCTTGACACCAGAAGTACCCGGACCTAGCATTCACACCCTCCCAAACGCCCACGAAATCAGGCATTTACATGAGCTATCCCTTCTTATCAGCCGTCCAGGAGGACTTTCAGGCGGTTGATGACCTCATCAGGTCAAACCTGAACTCAGAGGTACCTCTGGTCGAGGAGATAGCAGCTTACCTGGTCGAAGCAGGCGGCAAGCGTTTGAGGCCGCTTTTAGTGCTGTTAGCGGCTAAAGCATGTGGCTACAACGGCAATGAACACATCAAACTCGCGGCGGTCATCGAATTTCTGCACACTGCTATGCTCCTGCATGACGATGTGGTCGATGAATCCGACCTCAGGCGTGGCCGAAAAACGGTAAACGCCGCCTGGGGAAATTCGCCAAGCGTCTTGGTCGGTGATTTTCTGCACAGCCGCGCATTCGAGATGATGGTTGAAATCGGTGATATGCGCGTCATGGAAATTCTGTCCAGAGCAACCAATGTGATTGCTGAGGGCGAAGTTCAACAACTCTGCGCTGTTAGAAATCCCGATACTTCAGAATCCGAGTATATGGAAATCATCTCTCGCAAAACCGCGATGTTGTTCCAGGCAGCAGCGCACTCAGGCGCGGTACTTGCCGGGGCAGACGAAAAGGCGGAAGCAGCGCTTAGAGACTATGGTCTTCATCTAGGTATCGCGTTTCAGCTGGTCGATGACCAATTGGACTACGAAGGTGATGCTGAAGAACTCGGAAAGAATGTCGGCGATGATCTGGCGGAGGGCAAAGTGACCTTACCTCTGATCGCCGCGATGCGAAATGCTGATGCTGAAGATGCTGAGTTCATTCGTAACGCCATTCGACAAGGTGGCGTAGAAAACCTGCCGCAAATGATTGAACTCGTCACCAGCACCGGCGCCCTCACATACACAGCCGGGCAAGCGAAACAAGAAAAGTGTCAGGCATTAGACTGTCTAGGTGAACTGGCCGAGTCAGACTACCGACAAGCCATGAACGTACTGGTCAACTTTGTGGTGGATAGACACTACTAAAGTGTATTATTACCGCCCCTGCACTCGCGGGGTGTCTAAAGTTTCGGTCGGGGTGTAGCTCAGCCTGGTAGAGCACTGTCTTCGGGAGGCAGGGGTCGTGAGTTCAAATCTCGCCATCCCGACCACCTTAACTTGAAGACCAATGTGAGAGGAAAGCCCAGTGTCCCTACCCATTATTAACTTCGGTTCCTGCTGCATCGATCACGTTTACTCTGTTGATCACTTTGTTAACCCTGGTGAGACACTACCCTGCACACACTATGAAGTGCATCCCGGCGGCAAAGGATTGAATCAATCCATCGCCCTTGCGAAAGCTGGCGCTCAAGTTATTCATGCTGGGCGTATTGGTAAGGACGGCGCCTGGCTTTCTGATTTACTCAATGAACACCAAATCGATACGCACCTCCTAAAAGTAGACGAGGGTCCAACTGGACATGCGAACATTCAGGTCGCCAGTTCCGGGGAAAATGCCATCGTACTTTTCGGCGGGGCTAATCGCGAGATCACTAAAGACGATGTCGACCTGGTACTCAGTGAGTCACAAGAAGGTCAATTTTTGCTGCTGCAGAACGAAATCAGTTCTTTGGACTATCTGGTAGAGCAGGCACTCAAAAAGCAGCTTCGAATCGTGCTGAATGCGGCACCGATGAACAGCAGTATCAAAGATCTCCCACTTGAAGATTTTGAGATGCTTATCATCAACGAAATCGAAGGCGAAGCACTTGCCGGACCGACAGATCCAAATGACATCTTATCTAGGTTACGTGAACGTATGCCTGACACTCGACTGGTTCTTACCCTCGGAGAGCAAGGTTCGATCTACCAGCATGGCAACGAGCAAGTAAGTCAGCAGGCACAACAAGTTGAGGTAGCGGATAGCACCGGTGCGGGCGATACATTTACCGGCTATTTCCTAGCCAGCTACCACAGGAATGAATCGATTCAGGATTGCTTGAGGAAGGCGACGCAAGCAGCAGGCATCAGCGTCACCAGAAAAGGCGCCGCGTCATCCATCCCTGAGGCCAGGGAATTGGATAACGCGGGCTAGTTTCTTACAACGAGCAGCTAAAGCCGTCTGTTCTGGTCGTACCCGTAGGTGTCGTTACCGTAACAAGCACCGTGCCTGTACCAAATCCAGTCGTCAGTGAAATAAAGGTCGCTGTATCAGCATCTTCACCAATAGTGATCTCACCAGAGTGAACACCACCTGAGTCGGGACCCGGCTCGTTTGAGTTGACCGCAACACCATTTACGGAGGCCAGCGTACATCCAGCAGAGTTGTCAGATGAAATCGTGACTGTCGTGCCTTCAGGCAGCTGTCCATTATAGCGATCACGCAGGTAAACAATGATTCCAGTTCTTGTCGTTGCAAGCGATGGAACAACACCCTGGTTAGTCACAGCCGTTTCACTCACACCTGGGAACACGGTGATATCACTCAAGCCTTCACCAACATTGAACTGATAAACATCATCAGCGCCCAGGCTTGTTGACGTCAATCGACAGTCAAGCGCACTGGTCGTCAGAGGATCATCATCCACATCTGGATCACAAACACCGTCATCAATAATTTCATAGTCGTACGGGTTACCGCTGGTTGTACCCGTCAACATGGCACCATTGGATGTACAGGCCGCATCATCGATACATTTGTTAATCTCTGCGACCAGCAAATTCGTGTCATTCGCAGAAGCAAAAATCAGATCACCTGTAGTGGGAACCGTGAAGTCAGTCACACGGCAGACATCAATATCCCCTACCGCCACGACTCCACCAGACTCACCACAGATGGCATCATCAGCATCGCCATCATTATCACTGCCAAAGCCGTTATCGAAGGTCAGGCGTTGGCCCGCAGCAAAAACTTCTACCCCACCGTTACTGTTTATATTCTGATGCTCAATCTGAAATTCCAGTGTCCAGGTTGCGCTTGTCGTAGAGAACACGTCTTCAATTGAAAACAGTTCAACATCTCGCTCCGGGTTCTGATCGGTATTCGTCGTATCGACATCAGCACCCTTCTGAATAGACAGAGAAATCAACGCGGTACCGTCAACCTGAGTCCAGTCAGGAGGTGATCCTGTCTGATCAGCAATCGCAACGCCACCGGCAGCGACAACTTGCTGAATAATTTCACCGCCGCCATTTGCGCCACCGTCAGTCGTTCTGAACTCTACGAACGGCGATGAACCGGCCAGCAAGATCTCAGCGGTTCGTCGAATGTTGACGAGGTCCGTCGTACACACCGTCGTCATCACACCGCCGACTTCCTGTTCCGGATTTAGACAACGGCTACCGTTATAAATGCCGTTACCGACATCCATCACACCGTTGCCATTTCGGTCAATAAAGAGTTCTTCTTCACCGCCATCCTGGTAACAGTAAACCTGTGCTTCAGTCGAATCGCCGTCACCATCAGCTGGATCTCCGACAATGGTCTGAGGTCCGTAGCACTCTGGAGAACTCTTTTCTCTCGCTTCACCAGGCGCTGCTGTTCCAAGACCCGCATCGCGATATGGTCCGGTCGTACCGGCCACCGCGGAGTCGCCATTAATATCGTTTAGGACACCGTCTTCGTTTTTATCGAGGAAGGCTTCAGCCAGATCGTCGAACGGCTCACCGTAGTCGTACTCATCGTTACCGTTTACATCGACGAAACTTTCTTCACCAACCGCATAAGCAAGAATTGTAGACCTCGCTCCATAAGGTTGACCCATGCCACCGAGGTAAGCCGGCGCCGCAATCCTTTCAGGAGATACGTCGTTGCCGCCGTCATCAAATGCAGAGTCAATGGTAAGAGAAGTGTCAGATGCAATCGCCGTAATCGTGGAGACCTGCTCTCCGACCTTCAACCGGTCACCAACAGCTAGCTCCAATTCGAAGAGCGTGCCAACACCGGTAACCGTTGTTGTTCCGTCAGGGTCGATTGATCCAGTAATACGTTCAACGTTGTCTCTGGCATCTGCCAGACACGGCGTGCTACGCACATCCAGGAACGGCTCTGTAGCCTGACCTGGATTCAAAAGAACGTGGGTAGATGCGCCATCGTCTTCTTCGTCGAGCCACAACCTTCGGTAGGTCGCAGAAATGCTAGCACCATTTGAACAAGGTGCAGCAAGACACTCAAAGCCGTAGGAACGCGCTGCATACTCTGTGCCTTCATCAAGCACCGTCGTTCCAATAGACAGCCTCATTATGTCCTCAACCCGGTAGTCGGTCATACCCTGACTACCTGAAACCGAAACGGTCTCATCTCGGACGATCGAGCTCGGGCAGTCATCGACACTCAACTGTCGGAAACTGACCTCGGTGTTGTCTGGCGCACGAGGATCAGCAGAGAAGTAGACCACTTCACATTGACCGCTGGTCGTTTCACAACTGGTCGCAATGTCACCCAGTTCAGCGGTGAACTCAACCAAAGTGCCGTCAGGTACCGGGTTGTTGAAGAAGTCCGCAAGGTCGACTCGAATCGTTGCTTCATCGTTGTTAAAGATGTCACCTTCAAGCGCCAATTCGTCATCCGTTGAAAACGCTGCACCATCTTGTATTCGGGTGATCGTAAAGGAGTTTTGGTCAGGTGCACCACTGTTCTGACCCGTGTTGGTCACAGTGAGTGAATCTGAAACCACGATGCCGTTAATCGTCGCTGTCGCCGAAAAAGTGCCTACTGCTTCGGTGGCATTCGAGGTGAAAGGCACCGTCGCACAGTCTGTTGAATCTTTAACAACATTGTTGACCGGACACTGTTCAAATTCGGTAACGACTGTGTCGTTAACCAGCGTGCCAAGGGTACCAACATCAAACGTGACAGGCGCACCAGCGTCTTCGGCGTCGAGTACGGAACCATCATAGTCGACGACCGTCGCTTCCAGATTTAGTTCCTGGTTCGCACCGAACTCAGTTACTGATTCATCCGCTTTGTTCTTCACGAGCAGGGTAATTGTTGGCGTGATGGCTGATGTCTGGACAGACTGCGTATCAGTAACAGCGATACCGTTCGTCAGAGTCGCACTTGCCGTCACAGTGACATTACCTGCAACGCCATCACCAACAAGCTGTGCACGAGCCACACCTGCTGTTGCAGGTTGCCCGTAGCTGGCTGTACCGGTTGTTGCACTGGCATTCGTCAGAGAACCGCCGCTGGTCGTAAAGGTTACAGAGATACCATCTCTTGCCGCACCATCTTCCAGCACAGTTACTGAGACAAGAATCTTTTCGTTACCATCGAGTACGCCATCACTGCCTGCATCAATCGCGGACATCGTCAGATTGTTCTGATCTGTGTTGACCCCAAGACTGTTGGCAACAATAGAATCATCCAGAGTAAAGGAACCGAAGGTTGCGGCAGCAGTGAGCTCACCAGTTGCCGCTGTTTCCGTACCGGTCAGAGTGATGGTGACTTCACCATTTGCATCCGTCTGACCGGATGCTTCACTGGCAGTCAACGCTGTTGATGTGAAGGTCACACCAATGCCGCTTAAGGGCGTGTTATCCCAATCAGTCAGCATGGCCGTCACTTCCGCCGTTTCTGCTGCACGAAGTTCAATAGTTTCGGCCGGTTCACCGCTGGAATCCACGAGCGCCAAAGTGGGTCTGTCAGCACTGGTCTGAACAGTAATAGATGTTTCGATCGCCGTTCCGTCGCTTAGTGTTGCCGATGCTGTCACTGTCGCAGCACCGGGAGAACCATCGCCCTCAATCTGAACGGATGCCGTGCCATCGGTTGCCTGTGCACTATCCTGGAGCAAACGACCAAGTGTCGTGGAGAAAAGCACAACCAATTCTGCCGGCTGACCATTCTCGGTCACTTCTGCCGTCAGAGTTGCAACCTCATTTCCTGCCAGCACATTGTCGGGTTCACCGTTAGCATCGACCATGCCGGATATGGTCAGTGTTATCGCGCCGGTACTGGTGCCACCACCGCTACCGTCGCCACCGCTTCCGTCACCACCGCCGCCGATGATAAGGCCGCCGTCGCTACCACCACCGCCACCACCGCCGCATGCGGTCAGGACCAATGAGAGAAGGCAAACAAGAAAGGTTCTCGAAAAGGAATCGATGTGCATTGGAGCTCCTCTGGCAACCCATGCGGGCTACGCCCTGGGTCAGGATATTATCGTTGTTAACGGGGTAAACTTTAGAAGATGAAACAGGGTATTTCAATAAAAATCAGGCTGTTAACTGAAGTTGTTGCGATTCAACGTGAATAAACAGCTCCAAAGGCCTATCTTTACGACTAAACGGTACAAAAACGCCGACAACCGCGAGAACCGCGGGTCGGCAGATATTTTAAGGAATTGTCCGAATTAGGCCTGGGTGGCGTAAAGTCGCTCTTTTGCCCGCTCGAAGTCGCAATCGCTGACCCAATTGCTGGGTTTATGACCTTCACTGACGGGTTCTAGTTCCGTCAGATAAGATGGATCAAACGGCACAAGGCGCTGACACACTTCTCCGTTCGCTCCCAGAGCGGCGTCAGACATAGGTACAAATACTTTCATGTTTTCCCTCATTTCTCCCCGACCTCTACCGTACTGGCATACGCAAGAGGTTGTTTAACGATTGGAATTTGACCCTACAATCAGTAATCGCACGGTGAAGGAAAATGAAAGTTCCCTGAACTAATGTGGAGAAACGATGAATCAGCTAAAATTTTACAAAAATCAGTAGGTTGAACTGGATAATTCTGGAATTCCGCTGTCTCATATTGTTTTAAGACAGGAGTAACCATGGCAAAAAGTATTGCCATCGTAGAGGACGATGCCGATCAGAGAAGCAACTATGTCGATGCCATCACGAAAAAGGGCTACGACGTTGTTGCTTACAGCAGCCGCGAAGAGGCTCTTGCGGGCTTCGAGAAAGAGCTGCCGGATCTCGCGATCCTCGACATCATTCTGGGTGACGAAGTCGACGCCGGCTTCGAGATTTGCCGCGATCTACTGGTAAAGTCGCCATCACTTCCCGTTATTTTTTTGACTGAGCGTATCACTGAAATTGATAAAATTTCAGGACTTCGCCTGGGTGCCTGGGATTATCTACCTAAGCCCATCTCTCTGAATTACCTGGCAGAAAGAATCAGTTCGCTCCTCAGGATCAATACTGCTCGAGTAGAAGCCGAGGGCAACGCATCAAGCGCCAAAATGGTTGGCGACATGTCCATCGATCAGGAAGCCCTGCTGGTTTCCTGGAAAGGTCATCCAATTAATCTTTCCGGAACTGAATTTCGCATGCTGGCCAAACTAGTCCGTGTACCCGGCCACGCGGTGTCATATGACACACTCATGAACGCCACCATGCAGTCGTTAGTCACCAACAACACCATCAACACACACATGCGGAATATTCGGAAAAAGTTTGAAAGCATCGATCCCGATTTCGACTGCATAAAAAGTGAATACGGTTATGGCTACCGGTGGTCAGCCAAGTAGCGGCCGGTAGGAAACGTGTCTGCGCCATTCGTCAGGGGTCCACGCCTAGGTACTAAGCTACTCATCTTGATGAGTTTTGCGCTGGTCATCATCCCCTGGTTCAGCTATCTCTATGTCTCCGAGATGGAAGACTTTCTGGTGGACAGCCAGGCAAATGCCCAGTTGTTAACGGCAGAAGGTATCTCAACTCTATTGAACGGCCGTTCTGATCTTTTCTACGAACTGCCACTTTCTCCTGAAGGTTATGAGCAGCTGTACGCTCACCCACTGCAAAACCCGATCCGTATCGACGGGCGGGATAATGATTGGGAAGAAGTCCTCGAATACAACATTGGATTCGGTAACGTTGAAGTTGAGGGCGAAACCGACCCAAGCCTCAACCAGTTTTATCTCTCCCTGGGTGAGCACAACGATCAGATCTACGCGTTAGTTACCGTCAAAGACGATGCTCTGGTTTTCAGGGATCGAAATATCCTGAGACTGGATCTATCGGACCACCTTAGGATCACATTTACTGGGCAGGATGAAACCATCAAGAAGGTTGTGCTCACAATGACCGAAGCCGGCGTCATGACCGCTTACCTGATTGACAATGACTGGCGTTACGCGATTAAAGGTGAGCCGGAAAATAGAATCCCGGGCTTTATGAGCCAGACGGAAGATGGTTACGCCATCGAGTTTAGAATCCCACTTGAGCTACTCGGCTCAACCCGACAGTTTGGTCTCGCGGTGGTCGATGTGGACGATTCGGAAACAAGAGACATTGAATCAATCACAGGCACCCTGCCCTCTGCAGGCCGTGATGCATATGGGTTGGTACTTCTAAAGTCGCCAGAGGTACTTCGAATCATTGAAGGTCTGGGCTATTCAGGCGCAAATATCCAGGTGATCGACTCGCAGCGCAGAGTTCGCGCCGAAGTCGGCAGCAATCAATCGGCACCCAAGCAGGAATCGACGCCAGATGAAAACTGGACGGACACCTGGTTTACGTTTGTCGGCCTACTGATGGAGCCACTCTACGAAATCATTGAGGTTAATCTAAGGGCGTCGGCGAGAGTGGATGACGAGGTGATCAAAGCATCCCTTGCTGGCAGGCCTACCTATCAAAGGACCTACTCTGACGAGGACGGTGAGGTGATCATCGCGGCGCACCCGATCATCGCGCAAAACGAAATTATCGGAACCGTTCTGCTCAAGCAAAACACCGAACGTATTCTTGAACTACGACGAGATGCGCTGCAACGCATCATCAACTTCTCTGTTATTTCACTACTGATCTTCGTTACTTTGGTTCTGGTGTTTTCTCTTCGCCTTGCCGGTCGTATTCGACGCCTTGGTGCAGAGGCAAACAATGCGATCGATATTTACGGCCGATTGAAAACAAACCAGCTCAAAGCAGAAACACAATCCGGTGACGAAATTGGCGACCTGGCTCGAAGCATTTCAGGCATGCTGGCACGGCTTCATCAGCACAACCAATTTCTTGAAAACATGCCGAGGACACTCAGACACGAAATCAATAACCCACTGAATACACTCTCGACATCTCTGCAGAATCTCGAATTGGAAGACACAGCAGAGGGTCGCGAGAAATACCTCGAGGCCGCAAAACGTGGCGTCACAAGAATTGGCATGATCGTGCAGAATCTGGCGGACGCTGCCAGCCTGGAGGATGCCCTGGACGCTGAAGAGACCGAAATCGTTGATCTTTATCAGCTTGTGCAGAATTACCTGCAGAACTGCAAGAGCATGCATGGCGATCGAGAGTTCAAGTATCAGGGTGTCGGCCAGACCATCAAGACGGACGTTTCAGACTTTCGAATTGAGCAACTTCTGGACAAGCTCATCGATAACGCCATGGACTTCTCTGAACCGGGCTCGACGATCACAGTAGGCATCAATGCAGACTCGAGAAACCTCACATTGTTCGTGACCAACTCCGGGCCAACCATTCCAGAAGATCAGCTTGAGAACATTTTTGACTCGATGGTCTCGGTTCGAGAATCTAATCCAGACAATCGACTGCACTTCGGCATGGGTCTCTATGTCGTTCGAATCATTGCCGAGCACCATGGCGGTTCGGTTAAAGCAACCAATCTTTATGACGGTAAAGGTGTCAGCATCAAAGTGACCTTACCTATCCACAAAGAAACTTCTGATTTCACTCAGGCCACCGCCGCTGGATAATCAAGAAACAACCGTGGGCTAGCGAGACACGTTCTCTCAAAGCACCAAGGCTTCTAGCGGGGTTACAAATAGGGCAAAAAAAAGCTCTAACACAATGTCGGGGGGAGGGGTGTTAGAGCTTCACACACTCTCATTTAAGTGCTTTGGGGGGAGGTGTGTTTAGAAGATGCTAACAACCAACGATGGAGACAGAATGAATTGTCAGTGAGAGATCGTTGACAGCTAATTGATGACTCTTTGTATCTAGTTGATGACTCTTTGTCTCTAGTTGATGACTCTATCCGCCGCGTCCTGCGGGGCCTGGGGTGCAGTTTGGTCCAGTTCCAGCTGCCATTCTCCTGTTGTGATCGCAGATCTGAGCAGTTTCGAGACGTTAAAATTCAATTTGGAATCAAGCTTGATGGTGATACCACTTCCTTCTTTTGGCTCGATAGTGAGCGCTAACACACCTGAATCGACGCTGTATTTAAGCTTGTGAGCCAAAGCCGGAACCTCACCCAACGGGTAGGTTTTGGCCTCCTGGAAGGCCTGCTCAAAATCCCCCTGGGAGTTGGCTGCTTCCTGCTTAAACTCTTCAACAGCCTTTTTCGCCACCGGAGTCGATTGGGCAGTGACATCTGGGTCAGCCGATCGGTGTGCATTGAGAGCCTGAATCACCAGGCCGCAATAACGACGAGTTAACCAAAATCGAAACTCTTCCTGATTCGTGGTGTTGATTCGCAGAAGCACTCGATCTTCTTCTGCTGAATAGCTCATCTGTAACTGCTGTATCGCGCTCATACCGAGAGTATAAGCCACGAAATCTACAAATCACCGTGCCAAAAGATTTGTATCAAAAAGATTTGATATAAGGTACTATATCGAAGTTTTTTGATATTACCCTCCCGAGCCAAACATCGACATCCAAACACTCAGCAGCTACTGCAAGGCGGCAGCGGATCCTCTTCGACTTCAGATCCTAAGAGTTCTATCGCGGGAGTCGTTTGGTGTGCTGGAACTTTGTGAAATCCTGGGCACAGCACAACCGGCACTCAGCCATCATTTGAAAATACTGAACAACGCTGGATTGGTAGAAACGCGTCGTGAAGGTACGTCGGTCTATTACAGGCGCGCCCTGATCAGAGAAGATGATCCGCTGAAGGAACTTAGAACCTGTCTTTTTTCTGCGACCGATGAGGCGGTGCTTGAGGAGAAACTGGCCCAAGGCATTCATCAGGTACATGACAACCGCCACCAGCAGGCCAGAACCTTCTTTGCTCGAAATGCAGATCGCTTCCAGGACGACCAGGATCTGATCGCGCACTACAACCAATACGAGGAATGCCTGGATGGCGTTCTGGAAAATGAGCAGCTAGCTGAAAACAGCCAGGTCATAGAGATCGGGCCAGGCGAGAGCGACCTGATTCTTAACCTGGCAAACCGCTTTGACCACATCCTAGCGGTCGACAATAGCCATGAAATGCTGGAGAAAACCCGAGTCAAAACGGCGAACAATGCTTTGCACAACGTTGACTACTTTGAGGGTGAGCTCCACCAGAGCGGCGAGGTAGCTGATCTGCTCGTTCTGAACATGGTGCTGCACCATATCGCCTCCCCTCCTCGGCTGTTTCGGGAAGCGCGCGTGCATCTTAGACCAGGGGGTACTCTGCTGATCGCAGACCTGTGTTCCCATGACCAGACGTGGACCCAAGACGCCTGCGGCGATCTTTGGCTCGGATTTAACACCGAAGAAATGGACAGCTGGGCAACCGCTGCCGGTTTCGACATTGGACAAAGCCAGTACCTGGGCCTGAAAAATGGCTTTCAGGTGCTGGTCAAAACTTACAAATCTACACCTCAAGGAGAAAAACATGACTGACTACAAGATTGCGGACATTGGTCTCGCCGACTTCGGTCGAGCCGAAATCGAACTCGCAGAATCGGAGATGCCCGCACTGATGGCTTTGCGAGACAAGTATCGCGAAGAGCAGCCACTGGCCGGCGCCAAAATTCTCGGGTGTATTCATATGACCATCCAGACTGCCGTTCTGATCGAAACCCTGGTTGATCTGGGTGCCGACGTTCGTTGGTCATCCTGCAACATCTTCTCAACCCAGGACCACGCCGCCGCAGCGATCGCCGCTAAAGGCATTCCAGTCTATGCGTGGAAGGGCGAAACAGAAGAAGAATTTTTCTGGTGTATCGAACAGACGATCCTGAAAGACGGCAATCCCTGGGACGCCAATATGATTCTCGATGACGGCGGTGATTTGACTGAAATGGTTCACGACAAGTACCCGGATCTGCTCGACAAAATCCACGGCATCACCGAAGAGACCACCACGGGTGTGCACCGACTCATCGAGATGATGGAAAAAGGCGAACTCAAGGTTCCCGCCATCAACGTCAACGATTCAGTCACCAAATCCAAAAACGACAACAAGTACGGCTGCCGTCACAGCCTCAACGATGCGATCAAACGCGCCACAGACATGTTGTTGGCAGGCAAACGCGCACTTGTCATTGGCTACGGTGATGTTGGCAAGGGTTCAGCACAGAGCCTGCGCCAGGAAGGCATGATCGTTCGTGTCGTTGAAGTTGATCCAATCTGCGCCATGCAGGCATGTATGGACGGTTACGAGGTGGTATCCCCTTACAAGAACGGTGTAAACACCGGCAAACTGGAAGACATCGATACTGACCTGATGCAGAAGACGGACCTCATCTGTACCTGCACCGGCAACGTCAACGTCTGTGACAGCAACATGCTGCGAACCGTCGCATCCAACGCCATCGTTTGTAACATCGGCCACTTCGATACCGAGATCGATACCGCCTTCATGCGGGAAAACTGGAAGTGGGAAGAAGTGAAACCCCAGGTCGATAAGATTTACCGCAGCGAAGACCCCAAGGACTACGTAATCCTTCTGTCAGAAGGCAGACTGGTAAACCTGGGTAACGCCACAGGTCATCCATCACGAATCATGGATGGATCTTTCGCAAACCAGGTACTCGCGCAAATGTATCTGTACGAGCGTGCCTGGGCTGACCACGATCCGAATCAGCGTCAGGACGTCACTGTTGAAGTCCTGCCGAAGGCGCTGGACGAAGAGGTTGCCAGCTACATGGTGCAGGGATTCGGCGGCACCATGACGCAACTGACTAAGAATCAGGCTGACTACATCAACGTGCCTGAAGAAGGTCCTTTCAAACCTGAGACATACAAGTACTAATGAAACAGGAATTAAAAGACCTGCTCGATCTGCTCGATTTAGAACAGATCGAGGTCAATATGTTTCGTGGTGTCAGCCCTGCTGAGGGCTGGCAACGCGTCTATGGTGGTCAGGTTATTGGCCAGGCACTCGTTGCCGCTTCAAGAACCGTGGAAGACGAAAGTCGCATTGCACACTCGCTGCACGGCTACTTTCTGCGTCCAGGCGACACAACCATTCCTATTCTCTATTCCGTTGATCGCATTCGCGACGGGCGAAGCTTTACAACCCGCCGCGTCATCGCAGTTCAGCGAGGGGAGCCTATATTCAGCATGTCTGTCAGCTTCCAGGTCATCGAAGATGGTCTTCATCACCAGATTGATATGCCGGAGCACATCAAGCCACCGGAAGAATGTGCCAGCCAGGATGAATTGTGCGAGGCTTACATCGACAAGATTCCCGAGGAATATCGGGAAAGTTTCGAGCGGCCACGGCCAATTGAGATGCGGTACATGGAGCCCATCAACGACTTTGAACCGGACCCAATGCCTCCCTATCAGCACGTCTGGATCAAGGCGAGTGACCTCATGCCTGATGATGTTCGACTGCACCAGTGCTTTCTTGCTTACGCATCTGACATGACACTACTGGACACCTGCTATCGCCCTCATGGCATTGGCTGGACTGACCAGGACTTCCAGGTGGCCAGCCTTGATCACTCCATGTGGTTCCACCAACCGTTCAAGACCGATGACTGGCTCCTGTACCAACAGGACAGCCCGTTCTCGGGGGGTGCACGGGGTTTTAATCGGGGTAGCTTCTACACTCAGGACGGCAAACTGGTTGCATCAGCGACGCAGGAAGGTCTGATCCGGTTGCACCGCAAGACAACATAAGGGAAGCTGCGGCTTATGGCCGCAGACTTCATCCCATACATGGAACGAACCCGCCTGTACTATCGAGCGCAGGGATTCGAGCGTGACTATGTCTGGGCAGCAAACGAAGACACCCCATTCCATAGGTTGCAGAAGCCTCTCAATACATGCCGGGTAACGCTGGTTACAACAGCGGTAGCGCATCCAGAGATCCCAAAACCGGTTCGTGTAGCCGAAAGCATTCCGTTCTCCGAGGTGCCAGACAGATTTCTGACCGACGAACTCTCCTGGGACAAAGAGACTACCCATACCGACGACCGGGAGTCGTACTTCCCTATTGAGTCACTGACCGCCATGGTTGATGAAGGTGTCATTGGATCATTGGCTGATCGCTTTCACTTTGTTCCAACGCAGTACAGCCATAGGGCAACGATCAGTGAGGACGCCCCAACCATTGCCAGTGCCTGCATCGACGATGGCGTGGACATCGCCCTGCTCGTTCCAATATGACCTGTGTGTCATCAGAGCATCAGTTTGACTGCTCGGGAATTGGAATCGCAGGGTATTGTGACAATTGTCATCGGCAGTGCCATGGATATCGTCACGCACTGCAAGGTGCCAAGGTATCTTCACAATGATCTCCCCCTTGGAAATCCGTTAGGGGAACCCGGCGATCGTGCCAGCCACAGAAATTCACTGTTGAATGCCTTAGCAATGACCAGCGCGGAGTCACCCCTCGTTGAAGTCTCCGAACTCCAGTGGTCCGGCGATGCTGACTGGAAATCTGTCTATAACCGGGTCGACGACAGCAACAGGGATCAGCTTTTGAAGATGGGTGAGGAAAATCGCCGAAAACGCGCTGAAAACAAGGCAAAGGGCCTCACCAGATAGCCACATAAACTCTTGTTATGTCAGCTGATTTTTTATTGTTCAGCGCAGCATTCCCCGGCCAACTCCCTGTACAATGCAGGCTCCGCGCGAAAACAAGGATAAGCAGTGGCGATTAAAAACGAAGACAAACTCAAGGATGTAGAAGCCATTCAGGAGAACTTTGGTTCCCTGGACTATATCTGCTCCCTGGAGATCGCAACTGCGGTATTCCTTGCCTACCACCTGGAAAAGCCGGTTCTCATCGAAGGACCACCGGGTGTCGGTAAAACTGAGCTGGCGAAAACCACTGCTGACATGCTCGACCTGCCCTGTGTTCGCCTTCAGTGTTATGAGGGCCTGGATGAATCCAAAGCCATCTACGAATGGAAGTATGGCAAGCAGCTACTCTATACACAGGTATTGAAGGAGACTCTTGGCGAAATCCTGGATGGCGCAAAAGGTCTATCCGAGTCGGTAGCGAAACTCCATGACTTCGGCGATATCTTTTTCTCCGAAGAGTTTCTGGAACCACGCCCTCTGCTTAAGGCTCTGAAAGAAGAAGAGAGTTGTGTGCTGCTGATCGACGAAGTCGATAAGTCAGACCACGAGTTTGAATCTCTGCTTCTGGAAATGTTGTCGGACTATCAGCTGTCTATTCCTGAGATTGGCACCGTCAAAGCGCATCCAGAGAAAAAGCCCCTGGTATTCCTGACCAGTAACAATACGCGTGAGATCAGTGACGCACTGAAACGTCGCTGCCTGCATCTCTATATTCCGTTTCCCGAAGCCGATCTTGAAAAACAAATCGTGCAGGCCCGAGTGCCGGATATTCCTCCGAGGTTAAACGATCAGCTGGTCGCCTTTATTCAGGAACTCAGAGAAATGGATCTCAAGAAGGTACCGGCTATCTCCGAGACTATCGATTGGGCGAGGACCCTGATCCTGCTCCATACTGAATCCTTGGATCCGGATCTCGTGAAACAGACACTCAACGTCATCCTCAAGTTTCAGGAAGATGTTGAAACCGTGCACGCCGAACTTCAAGGTGTGACTAGCCGAGCCATAAAGGCAGCACCAAACGCATGAGTGAAATGCACGACACCCTGGTTGATTTCGTCAAGGTTCTGAGAACCGCGGACATCAAGGTGTCGCCTGCTGAAACGCTGGACGCGATGCAGACCCTCGACATCGTCGGATTCGAAGATCGCCAGTTTCTGAAGAACTCACTTTCGCTTGTCCTTTCAAAAAACCCTGAAGAGAAAGAAGCTTTTAATGATTGCTTCGATCGTTACTTCACTTTCGACAAGTTCAAACCATCAGAGTCTGGCGAAGACTCAGACTCTGCCAACGATGACAGCTTCGATGATGAGGGCGATTTCGACGCTGACAGCAACCAGCAAAGCCAACAGGGTGGCAAAGGCAGCGGCATGGGCGGAGGCCAGGGTGGCGGTGAAGAAGAAGCCGAAGAGATGGAAGCACTCTCTCCTTCTTCTGAGCTGGGCAAATTGCTGCTAGAAGGCTCACGAACCGACGTCATGGTCAAAATGGCTGAAGCCGGACGTGAGGTTGAAGTAAACCAGATCGTAGTTTTCACCCAGAAAGGCCTATACACAAGAAAGATCATGGATGCGATGGGGCTCAAAGGTCTCCAGGAGGAGATTGGCGAGCTACAGGACGAAGGTGGCAGACCACAGAACCACCTGGCAGGACGCTTAAAGAAAGCAAGGGATCAGCTACGTGAAGCGGTTCGAGACTACGTCGAAAAACAGTTCATGCTGCATGCAGACGAGTCCGGCAAGCAACTTCGAGAGGAACTCTTGAGAAAGGTAAAGCTTTCGAACCTCGAGAAGCGAAACTTCAAAGACGTTCAGGAGATCGTCATCAAAATGGCGAAGAAGTTGATCGCCATTCACTCGAAGCGACGAAAGACGTTCAAACGCGGTCAGCTCGATGTTCGCAAAACCCTGCGAAACAACATGCAGTACGACGGCGCTCTGTTCGACATCAAATGGAAATCCCAGAAGGTCGACCGACCCAAGGTGATGTGTATCTGTGATGTCAGTGGTTCCGTGAGCAACTATTCCCGCTTCCTTCTGATGTTTCTCTACAGCCTGGCCGAGATTCTGCCCAAGGTTAGATCTTTTGCGTTCAGCAGCGACCTCGGTGAAGTCACTCGCCTCTTCGATCAGAACAATCTGGAAGACGCCATGGCAAAAACCATGCGTGACTATGGCAACGGCTCTACTGACTACGGGCAGATGCTGGAAGACTTTCGCAGTCACTGCATGAAGGACGTCGACTCAAAGACGACCATCATTATTCTTGGCGATGCACGGAACAACTATGGCGACCCAAAAGCTGAGATTCTGAGAGAAATGTACGACAAGGCGCAGCGCGTGATCTGGCTGAATCCGGAACCCAAGTCCAGCTGGACAGTCGGTGATGCGGAAATGAAGAAGTACGCACCCTGCTGTCATCAGACCGAGGTGTGTAACTCACTCACGCACCTTGAGCGTGTCGTCACAAATCTGCTGCGAGTCGCCCGCTGAATCCTTTCAATGGACGCCTACTGTGCGGCTTTCCCCTCCAACCTGATTTAGGTCCCACAAGACTTCGCCAAGTAACGCTGAAGGCTCAAGTCTCCTCACCTCATCTCGACCGAGCGTAGCGAGCGGAGAGATCCCTCGGCTACGCTCGGGATGAGGGGTTACTTGATCCTTCTTACATGGACCTTCCGGCCAACTGCCGGTACTTCCATGGTGTAACCAAAACGATGCTTTCGAATGATGACTTCCGGAGACTCGAGCTTGGTGATGTAGGTGCTTGCCTGGCGCTGTTCCCAGACTTCGCCGTTCTCCAGCTTGAAGCGCGTCTTGTTGTTACGCCAGCCTTTGAAGGTACCGTCAATTCGTGAACGAATGAGATCAGGCTCAACCCTGGCCCGGTCACGTTCATCCAACGTATCAACCAACACATACTTCTGTGTCACCGGCTCTTCTTCCTGCGCCTCTTCAACTTCCTCTGGTTCCGCTAAGCGGACGTACCTGGGCGCTTCGGGCTCAGGTGGTTGAGCGGCAACTGCAGGTCCCTCTTCCATCGGCGTTACTTCTGCAGCGGGTTCCGGAGCTTGCTGGCTCTTCACAGTCGGCTTGCTGTCTTTCTTCTTTTTCTCCTTTTTAGGCGGCTGACTGACAACCCGCTTCTCAACCGCGTTATTCAGGATCCAGCTTTCCAGCACGCGCAATTGATCTTCAGATAGATCGCTGATGCCAGACTGTTCATAAACAGTCTCACCCATGATTTCTTTGAGCACTGCGGAATCAGCACCATATGCTGAGATAGACCAAATAAGGAAAGGGAGAAGTAAGAACTTTTTCATAGATCAGAAACCAACGTTAACCGGTACAAGACTATCAAGAGATCTCTCCGCTCGCTACGCTCGGTCGAGATGAGGGTATGGCCTTGTGACACTCGGTCGAGGAAAGCCTCCAG
Source organism: Pseudomonadales bacterium (assembly GCA_965267195.1). Classification (GTDB taxonomy): domain Bacteria; phylum Pseudomonadota; class Gammaproteobacteria; order Pseudomonadales; family Azotimanducaceae; genus UBA9659. Next base: position 3,406,594 of record OZ253942.1, on the reverse strand, counting down.
CTGATAAAGAGCCACCCAAAAAAAAGCCCCGGACAATGCCGGGGCTTTTCTTGAAACAAGCTGCAAAGACTTACAGAGAAATCTTCACACCTGCTCGGATGTAACGACCGATGTTGTCGTACTGTACATCGTAACCACGAGCAATCGCAGATCTTTCAGGTTCCTCGTCAAACACGTTGTTGACGTTGAGGTTCACTGTAACCATCTCGTTGAACTCGTAGCTCACACCCAGGTTGTGCAGGAATACTGCATCCAGAGTGTCATCTGGGTAACGTGTCGGAGAAATATCAGTTTCAACAACTGTTTCACCGATGTAACGGGTCTGCCAGAGAACCGTCAGGTTGTTCCAGAAGTATGTGAGGTTAAGCTGGATCTGCTCTTCAGCGAATGAAGGCAGGTTCAGGTTATCGTTCACAGAGCCAAGTACCAGCGACTCGTTTTCGTTCGGGAAGAACATGTTACCTGCAACGCTCAGAGCACCTGGGTTGTCCAGGTTCTTGAAGCCAGGCCATGTGCTCAGATCACTGAACCAGTCAAACTCAACAGTAGTACCGCGCATAGTACGGATACCAGCGTTGACGTAACCAGACTGGAACGCGTCAACTGGAGGCAGCTGACCATCTGCGCCACGAACAAACTGATCACAGAAAGAGTTCGGGAAACTACCCGCGTCGTAACAGCTTTCCATGATCTGAGTCAGAGTGAAGTTCTCGATAGAGTCTTCAATCTCGATGTCAACGTAATCAATAGCAACTGTCAGGTCTTCAACCCAACGAGGACGAAGAACAACACCGTAGGTGAAAGAATCCGCAATCTCGTTGTTCAGAGCAACATTACCACCAGTTACACCCTCTACAGATGCGTTACGAACGTTTGAAGAGAAAGTCTCAACGTCGATACCAGCAGCGATACAGTTCGCGCGACGGTTCGCAGGAGAAGGACCACTGTCCACATTCGCCTGGTCACAAGGGTCGTTTGCGAAGCTGAATGTGCCTGACAGAGGCAGGAACAGCTCAGTGATGGAAGGAGCACGTACTGACCGAGTTACGTTACCACGGAACTCGATGTCAGCGATTGGCGCCCAACGACCACCGATTGTGTGTACGTCATCTTTACCAGCCAGGCTGTTATCTACCTGACGGAAAGCACCTTCGATAGACGCGCTGTATACCAGCGGGATGTCCATATCAGGAGAAACGATTGGCGCGTAAATTTCAGCGTACCATTCGTCAGTGTCGTACTCACCTTCAGTTGCGTCTACCGCTACAGCGCGACCAAGACCAAGCTGGGTTACACCGTCTGTACCGAAACGTGCTGACTCTTCACGATGCTCAAAACCAAGAGCGATTGCGAAAGCGCCAGCAGGCAGGTCGAACAATTCAGTGTTAGCGTTGATAGAAATCACTTCTTGTTCCAGGAGAGATTCCGCTGTTGCCAGTGCAGTGATGTAGTTGAGTGCGTCTGCGCTAGGTCGGCCTTCACCGAACAGATCCAGAGGCACACAGTCATCAAATACATTGGTTGGCAGAGTTGTTCCCAGAGGCGCCGCAGGGCTGTCTGGACGGCTGCTAGGATCAGCAACTACACGACACTCAGGTCCGTTACCTACGTCAACCACGTCCAAAGCGTAGAAGAAACGATCGCTGATTGTTTCGTTCTGCTTAGTGACCGTCTTTGACTCGCCTTTAACCCAGGCGAAATCCCAGGAAACAGTTCGATCAGCGATTTCGAAATCACCTTTCAAACCTGCAACGACACGCCAGATATCACCTTCGTTCGAAATTCGACGATCACCGATATCAATAGATGCTCGGTGCAGCCAGAAAGAATCCAGACCAATGTCAGACAGCTGTTGACGAGCAGTGTCCGTCAGCAGCGGGTGTGTTGCATCAAAAGTCAGTGCAAAGCTGTCTTCACCAAAGAACGCTGACTGGTAAGCAGGCTGGTTAACCAGCTCAGTACCTTCAGTGTTGATGAAGTAGAACTCACCATAAGCTTCGATGTTGTCTGTCAGCTCATAGTTAGCGAATGCAGTAGCAATCTTCCTGTTGATCGGCGTGTACAGAGAATTCAGAGCCGGGAAGAAGATACCGTCACCACCGATAGACCATACCGCGTCAGGCGTCGGGCTACCGATGTTGTATGGTCCAAGAGAACCATCTGGCTGGAATGACAACCACTGTGGGTTACCGTCAGCGTCTGTTGTTACAGAACCCAGACCGAAGTTAACCAGTGCAGGTGTACCAACAGGAGTGATCAGACCACCGTTTGCAACGATGTTCGCTGTTCCTTCAGGAATCAGCTGACGATCGAATGGGCTGTCAGGCTCAGCAGTACGCCACTGCCATCCAGCTGCCAGGTGATCGCGATCCGCACGAGTTGCGCCGCCACGATCATTTACTTCCAGTCCTACCACCAGATTACCGCGTCCGTTGTCGAAGCTGCCGCCGAACAGAAGTTCGAAAGTAGTTTCTTCAATGTCACCTTCATCTGCCGTCTCACCATAGCTGGTGCTGATTTCCAGACCTTCGAAGTCATCCTTGAGGATAACGTTCACAGTACCGGCAATCGCGTCTGCACCATAAATAGGAGCACCACCTACAGAGATGGTTTCTACTCGTTCTACCATGGAGCTTGGAATGGCGTTCAGGTCAACCTGGAGACCAGGAGCCTGGTTAGTGAAGATGCTTGGTGCAGAAGATGATACGAAACGACGACCGTTAACCAGGGTCAGAGTTCGCTGTGAACCCATACCAAAAAAGTTAACGAAGTTTTGACCAACAGAATAGCTAGACTGGTCTGAGTCGTTTGCAGCACCGATACCAGGGCTACTGCCTGGTGAACCGAAGCTTGTCACTTCGTTCAATGCATCTGCAACGTTTGTGTAGCCTCTGCGTTCCATGAATTCCGCACTTACGACGTTCGCAGGAAGCATAGTGTCGAAACCAGTTCGTGGAATACGTGAACCAGTGACAACTACTTCTTCGATTGCTTCGTCTTCTTCGGCGTAAACAGGCGCAGAAAAAGAACCGGCACTAAGTGTTGCCGCAGCAACAAGCAGTCCCAGCTTTCGCTTAGAAAAAATAGACATCAATTTTTTCCCCCAATGTTAAGTGAAATGTCCGACCATGAGCTCTACCGAACGGCTAAGCGCCACAATCGGTCTTGAGACATTAATTCTCCGAGCGCAATGATGAAGGAGCTGGCGCTCAAATTGAAGGAATATTTACCAAAAAAGTGAGTTTTTCTGGAGGAAATGCACCTATTTCTTAATAAACCTCATAATAAAGCTACAAAAAGGTGAGTCTGACTAATAAACACGATTACTGTAATCCGCTACAGAAACCTAAGACCATTTCTGAGTAACTCCGGCTAAACACCTGAATTTGCTGACAGCTTTAGTTAACGGAATTCCCGCTTCCATACGCAGTAATTTCAGTTTGAACACGGGTAAATCCAAGTTTCATTCAATTCCAAATTGGAATCTCCGGCATTACTGGTAATATAGGCCGCCGTTTTGCGACGCAACCAAAGCATCGCAGCGCAACATACTGATACACTCTCCAATCCTGGCGCAAACCCCGTAATGATGGAGCTTAAGTGAGACACATCACTGTTTTTCTGACCTGTCTGATCTTTCTTATTCAAGACGCATCAGCCTCACCCGTCGACTTTGAGAATCAAACCATCACAGTCGCGATAACCCAGGAACCACCGCAGATGAACAGCGCGAAAGCCACTGACCAGGTCAGCGGCATGATCCTTGGGCACCTCATGGAAGGACTGGTTCGCTACGATCGACGCGGTCGAGTTGTACCAGGCGTTGCGGAACGCTGGGAGATGACCGACGAGAAAGCCACCTTCTATCTTCGCAAAGACGCATTGTGGAGTGATGGCAAACCGGTCACAGCACACGACTTTGTGTTTGCCTGGCAAACTGCTCTAAAACCCATCACCGCTTCCGAATACTCCTTCATCTTCTTCCCCATCAAGAACGCACAAGCCATCAACAAAGGTGAGATGGCGGCAGACCAACTTGGTGCTGTTGCGTTGGACGACTACACACTTGAGGTATCGTTGGAACGACCAACTGCCTACTTCGTCAAGCTGACCGCCTTTGTCACCTTCTCACCGATCAGAGAAGACTTCTTTAACGCCAAAGGTGATGAGTACGCAGCCAACGCAGACGATATGCTCTACAACGGCGCGTTCACCATGCCGGAGTGGACACACAGTGCCTCACTAAAGATGGTGAAGAACCAGAACTATTGGAATAAAGACGACATTACGCTCAACGCTATTAACGTTGACTACATAACCGCTGATACCCGCGCCCGCCTCAATCTTTATACCGACGGAAAAATCGCCTTCACCCGTCTTGATGGTGAAACCTATAAAGATGCACTGAGCCAGCGCTTCAGGATTCGCCGCTTCACTACAGGGTCAGTCTTCTTCATCGAGTACAACCACCGACCTGAGCGCGTGACTTCAAACATCAACCTGCGTAAAGCAATCCAGCATGTGTTTGATCCTGACGAGATGGTAAACCGGGTATTAGCTGTTCCAGGGAACCTTAGAGGAGAGAGCATCTTCCCGGTTTGGTTGAACGGAGTGGAAGATAAATTCCGACGCGAATACCCAGCCCCGATGGCTCGTTACAGTGTCGCCACTGCCAAACAGTACCTGGAAAGAGCACGTGAGGAACTAGGCGGCGAAATTCCACCCCTCGTTCTACTCGTTAGCGACAGCCCAACTGCTACCAAGCAAGGCGAGTATATGCAGGGCCTGCTGCTGAACAAACTCGGACTTGAAGTAAAAATCGACGTACAAACCTTCAAACAGCGCCTGGCAAAAATGACCTCAGGTGACTTTGACATGGTCGGTGCGGGCTGGGGCCCGGACTTCGATGACATCATGACGTTCGGTGATCTCTTTGCCTCCTGGAATCTTAACAACCGGGGTCGCTACAACAATCCGGCTTACGACAGACTCGTTCGTATCGCCATGAACAGCACTGATCCCAAGACGCGTATGGACGCGATGGGTGAAGGGCAACAGATTCTTTTTGATGATGCCGCGCTTTTGCCACAGTACGAGCAGGGCATCATCTATCTTTTACACCCAAAAGTTAAAGGTGTCGTGCGGCGAGTCGTCGGCGCAGACCCGGACTACACGCACGCCAAGGTCATTCCCTAGATTATGTTGATGTACACCCTGAAGCGCCTGCTTGCGGGCGTTATCACCGTATGGTTTATCGCAACTGCGACCTTTATAGCCATGCACCAGGTTCCTGGTGATCCATTAATGAATGACAAGGCAGTATCCGCTGAGATACGAGCCAACCTGGAGGCCAAGTACGGTCTCGACAAACCCGTCTCCACCCAATACTTCATCTTCCTGGGCAATATGCTGAAAGGTGATTTCGGCATTTCGTTCACTCAACAAAACCGGAAGGTAAACGACATCATTCGAGATCATTTCCCGGTCTCAGCAACCCTGGGTATTCTCGCTATCTTTTTCGCTGCGACCGGCGGCGTGCTGTTTGGAGCCTTAACCGCTGTCTATCGAAACCGGATGCCCGACGTGGTCATCATGTTTCTCGTTATTCTAGGCATCTCAGTACCTTCATTTGTTTTCGCTGCATTGGGTCAGCTGATGCTGGTGAACATCAACAGCTTCTTCGGTTACTCAGTCATACCCGTCGCGGGATGGGGCACGATCTGGCATATGTTGATGCCATCCCTGGTACTTGGACTGACCACCATGGCGCTCTTAACCCGCCTGATGCGATCGTCCATGCTGGAAGTCGTTAACGAAGACTATATAAAGACAGCCAAGGCAAAAGGATTGTCTCCAACTCGAATATTCTTTAGACACCAGCTCAGGAATGCCATTCTTCCAGTGGTTACCGTTCTGGGTCCACAGATCGCCGCGATCACAACTGGCGGATTTGTTGTAGAGCTGGTCTTCGCGATCCCAGGACTCGGTCGCTACTTTGTACAGGCGGTTCAGCAACTGGACTACACAGTCATCATGGGCACCACCGTCTTCTACGGAGCTTTTCTTGTGTTCATGGTGATCGTCGTCGACATTCTCTACGGCTTTATTGACCCAAGGGTGAGACTGTCATGAGCCTTTTCCAGCCCGAAGCCAACATGTTCGAGCGCCTGGAAACCCAGGAAGGTGCGGAAGTCATCGCTCGACCCTCCCTGTCTTATTGGCAGGATGCCTGGGTCCGGCTCAAGAAGAACACTCGAGCCATTATCTCGCTCAATATCATTATTCTGCTGGCCATCTTCACTCTGCTTGGTCCACTCATCTGGGATGTCGATCCTGCACTGCAAGACCTGAATCAGGTTTCACAACCGCCTTCGATGCCAAAGACCGCACTGGTGGTTGATTCATTTCGAGGCTGGGATGGCGTCACGATCGCAAACTATGAACCCCCCGAAGACTACGCTGACTCCGTACCTGCGCCCACTAACTTTCGCACAGAAGGCGAACCGACTACCCAGGTTGTTCGACTCGTGTGGGACCAGGTGCCAGACGCCGATGGTTACAACGTCTATCGAAACGTCCGTGAACCCACAAGTTTCGCGGATCTTGGATTGCCACTGGGTGCAACTTACGGCGACGAGCTGAGTTACGAGGATCGATTGTCTCTCGAGTCGCGGGAGTACTACTACTCAGTGGTTCCTACCGACGGCATCGATGAATACGAAATTTTTGCCCGATTGATCGTTACTCCACAATTGGCGATCACCCGGGAAGATGCACTTGAGCGTGGACTGATTGAAAACATGGATGACGCGGCAATCGGCGATCTGGTGGAAATCGAATTTCATCCACTCGGCACAGACTACCTTGGCCGCGACATGCTTGCTCGACTGATGGAAGGTGCTCGAGTGTCGCTCTTTATCGGTATCGTTGCCCCGCTCCTTTATGTACTTGTTGGCATTATCTACGGCGGGTTCGCTGGCTACATCGGTGGTCGGTTTGACGTCGTTCTGATGCGTTTCGCAGATTTCGTGGTTGCTCTACCGTTTCTGCTCTTCATGATTCTATTCAAGATTGCGTTCGGCATCGGACCCGGTGAAAGCGGCATCATGCCGATGCTTATCGCATTGGTATTATTGATGTGGCCAGCTACCGCAAGATTGGTGCGAGGTCAGGTTTTACAAATCAGGGAAGAAGGTTATATCGAAGCAGCAAGACTGCTTGGTGGCAAGAACCATTACCTGATCATGCGGCACATTATTCCGAACACCATGGGCGTCATCTTGGTCACCCTGACCTTCGCTGTACCCGCGGCAATCTTCACAGAAGCCTTCCTGTCGTTTATCGGCATGGGCGTTGCGCCACCCACACCATCCTGGGGCTCCATGTGCAACGAAGGTGTGAAGACCATGCTGAGTCATCCGCATGAACTCTTCTTCCCTGCGCTGTTCATCAGTATCACCGTTTTGGCATTTAACCTTCTAGGTGACGGATTGACCGAAGCGCTGGATTCAAAGATGAGGTCACGAGACTGATGAGCGAAACATTACTGTCAGTAAAAGATCTCGAGGTCGAATTCGACACTTACGGCGGCACGGTTAAAGCGGTACGCGGTGTCAGTTTCGATGTGGCCAAAGGTGAAACCCTGGCGATCGTAGGTGAGTCCGGTTGTGGTAAATCAGTGACAGTGCAAACACTGATGGGGTTGATACCGATGCCACCTGGTCGCATCACGAATGGTACTGCGACGCTGAACGGAAAGAGCATCCTGAATCTTCCGCCAGCAGAAGCGAACAAGTTTCGTGGTGTCGAGATCGGCATGATCTTCCAGGACCCGATGTCATCGTTGAATCCAACCATGACCATTGGTGATCAGATTGCGGAAACGCTGAAGGTGCATCGTGGCAAATCTCACCAGGAAGCATTCGGCATGGCGATCGAGCTTCTGGAAAAGACCCATATTCCTGAGGCAGAAAAACGGGCACGACAATATCCGTTCGAATTCTCCGGCGGCATGTTGCAACGAGCAATGATTGCGCAAAGTCTCGCGTGTAATCCGTCTATCCTTATTGCGGATGAGCCAACGACGGCTCTGGACGTAACGATCCAGGCACAGATTCTAGAACTGATGCTCGAACTGCAGCGAACTGAGGACATGTCGATCATCCTCATTACCCACGATCTCGCTGTCGTCGCTCGAATGGCAGACAGAGTTGCTGTTATGTATGCCGGCCAGGTTGTTGAGTCGGGATCCGTCGACGATATTTTCTACCGTTCGGCGCACCCTTACACACTGGGTCTCAAAGCAGCCATGCCGTCTAATACCCATGACCGGGACAAGTCTCTCACACCCATACTGGGGAGCCCGCCAGACCTCTTCCAACCACCAGAAGGTTGCGGCTACTGCGCTAGATGCCCACACGCCATGAAAGTGTGTGCAGACCATCTTCCCGAGATCACGAAAGTTGGTGACGAGCACCACTCCCGATGCTGGTTGCAACACGAATCCGCGCCCGTGGTTGAAACGCTTCACCAGGCAGGTAGTTAGTCATGCTGGTAAAGACTGAGGAACTCAAGAAACACTTCAATATCGGTCGCGGACAGACACTCCACGCTGTGGACGGTATTTCCCTGGAAATCCAGGAAAACGAAATTCTCGGATTGGTCGGTGAAAGTGGTTCCGGTAAGTCCACATTCGGAAAAACTTTGATTGGTCTGCACCCACGCACCTCAGGCCAGGCTTTCTATCGCGGCGAACCTCTACCGGATAACTTCAAAACAGCTGATCACCTGCGCTACTCAAAAGAAATGCAGATGATCTTCCAGGACCCCTACTCATCCCTGAATCCAAGGATGACCGTCCTCGACATTATTGGGGAAGGTCTCAGGCTGCAGGGTGAACATTCCGGCAAAGAAATTAGAGACAAGGTTGCTTTCTGGCTGCAACGGGTCGGATTACATCCCGATCATATGTCCCGCTACCCACACGAGTTTTCCGGCGGTCAGCGTCAGCGAATAGGTATCGCAAGAGCGATGATTATCGAACCAAAGTTCGTTGTTTGTGACGAACCGATTTCTGCACTGGACGTTTCCGTGCAGGCGCAGGTCATCAACCTGCTCGATGAGTTAAAACAATCCATGGGATTGACCCTGCTGTTCATCGCTCACGACCTTTCCATGGTGCGTTATGTTTCAGACCGTATGGCCGTCATGTATCTGGGCGCGCTTGCGGAAGTCGGACCGGCAAATGATGTGTTCTTCGAACCTCAACACCCATACACCCAGTTTCTGATTGAATCGAATCCGGAACCGGATCCAAAAATGGAACGGGAAAGAGCACACAAACCTATCGTCGGGGAGATTACCTCTCCTGTGAACGTGAAACCCGGTTGTCGATTTGCAGATCGATGTCCGCAGGTTATGGATCGATGTCGGAACGAAACCCCACACCTGATCGCAACGTCGGAAAACCGACAGGTAGCTTGTCACCTGTTTACCTAGTCGCAGTTTACATGGCCGCGGCTTCATTTGGCCGTGGCGCTGAACCAGGTTTTACCTTCATTGATCCAGGTTCCGAATTCGAGCCCGTGATCGGAAAGCATTGAGCGAAGTTCCCCTTCGTTGAAATAGAACGTCTCAAAGGAGTGGCTCCAGTTTTGATCGCCCTTTCGATAGGTGAGGGTCATGCTGATATGACTACCATCAGCCTGGAATTCTGAGATACCCACAGCCGCTTCTTCGTCATCGCGCAGCATGCCAACCTGGCTATCCAGGATTCCTGGGTGATTTACCTCAAACAAAGCCATCCCACTTGGCGCGAGATGGTTTTTTACAGTACGCAGAAATCCTTCGCGGGTTTCAGGCAAAGGAGAATTCAGCAGGTAGCTCGCTAACGTCACGACATCAAAAGTTTGATCAAGCGTGAGTGACTCGATGTCCGAGAGCACCAGGGCTGCCCCCTCGACGTGGCTTAACATGTCTTCAGAGTTGTCCACGGCTGTCACCTGGTATCCGGCTTCTACTAATGCGCCGGTTACGCGGCCAGCACCGCAACCAAGCTCAAGCAAATTCGCAGGCGGCGGCGCAACGCTTTCGATCCAAACAGGTTCCTGCCCAACTTCAGATTGGCGATAGAACTCAACCGAGCACCCGTCCAGGGATCGAGCGCCTGGCCCAGTACCAGTAAACACCAGACCACTTTTTCCTGAATCCAATTTGAGCATGTGCGCCCTCACTACCCTCCTGTACCTCAATAAAGCTCAGTTTGCCTTATCCATGGGCTAAAAAATAATAAAATGAACGTGTTCATTTTATTATTAAAAGCTGTTATGCTGCTCGCAACTTCACTACAGAACACAGAATAATCATGTCAGAAGCACAACAAACCTCTGTAAAAAAAGCCCCTATTGTTGATCGCGAATTCTCTGAACGCTTTATGCGCGCGGTAGATCGGCCCATGGAATATGGCGTCTACTTTCTGTTTCATGACTGGTTTGCGGAAGCACCACAAACCGCAATCGAGGCTTATCAGAAAGAACTGGACAACATTCCCGGTGCTCGGGCGTTCATCGAACAGGACTTCATCGCAGAACCAATCTCTCTGGAGCGGCTGAAGTCTTGTGAAGAAGGCACACTGGGTGCGGGCTACTATCGTTTTGTTGTCGACAACAAGCTCGAGAAGAATCTCGCTACGAATTACAGAACTTTTAACGAACAACTGCATGCTTCCGGCAAACTCGATCGACTTCCCGAAGACATGAGCTACATGATGATCCGCGGTTTTCAGATTCATGACTTCCAGCATGTACTGACAGGATTCGATTCCTCACCTTACGGTGAACTCGGACTGGCCGCCTTTTATTTGGCGCAGCTTCGTTTTCCCTACCACGCCATGCGTATGGCTGTAACGCTGGGACACGCCGCTTTCGTAAATCCTGAGATTACGGTTGATGCGATGGACGCCATTGTTGATGGCTGGCACCGCGGTCGAAATTCAGGCAATCTCAATTTTGAAATCTGGGAAAACGAACTGGATACGCCGCTGACCGAATTGCGCGAAAAGCATAACATCGCGCTGGCCGCCTGATTCATGCCAAGAACGCCTGCAACCAAGGAACAGAAAGAAGCAATCCGCTCGAAGATTCGGCAGGCTGCCGCCGAGCTCTATCGCGAGACCGGATTGTCGAACATCACTGCACGGGCTATCGCAGTCCGTGCGGAAGTTTCCGTAGGCACAATCTATGCGCACTTCGGCAGTTTGTCAGAGCTGATGCAGTCGCTGTGGCAAGAGCCTGTCGAACGTTTCGAAACCCGTCTACGAAAAACGGCAGCGTCAGTGGAATCCCCTTTGGAACGGGTAACTATCCTGTGCAAGGAGTATCTAGGCTTCGCCAGAAGGAATCCGGAGTTGTATCGCAGCAGCTTTCTTTTTGTCCGCCCACGGGACATGGAAGTATCCAACAAAATGAAATTGGAAGAACGTGCGTTTTCCGAGCTGATGATGAACACCATTGAAGAAGGCCAGGCTTCCGGTGTGTTTCGCCAGGAGGACGCAAGAGTCGCGACGCAGCTCATCTGGGCCGCGATTCACGGCGTTATTGCTCTACCCATCAACCTGGATCGAATTCAGTGGGACAATGAGAAACGGCTCGAAGAAGAGATGATCGAGCTGGTACTAAGATCTATCCAGAACTAGTCGCGTTTTTTCCTGCATCCGCAGGATCGACTCTTCATCCGTATAGTCCGATACATCGCCGAGCGGCGCCCACGCCAGGTCATGGGACTCCTCGCTGACAACGAAATCATCACTGCCTGAAGATTTGAGTAGAAATCGGCAGTCATAGTGAAAGTGTTCCGGTTCATCCTTGCGTGCAGGAATGGCGTGAATGTCTACATCCAGCAATTCTGGTGTCACGAATTCAATGTCTGTCAGACCGGATTCTTCCAGCGCCTCCTGCATAGCGACGTTGGCAACATTACTTTCACCATCAGCGTGCCCACCAGGCTGTAGCCAACGATCAAGCTTTGCATGATGAGTGAACAGAACACGTTCACAGCGCGAGTCCAGAAGGAAAGCAGAGCCTGTAACGTGCCCTATCAATAGTGAGCGTTCAAAGCAGTCCGTATTTTCTTCCACGAAGTCGATATATCGCTGAACCATCTCCGCTTCCACGGGATAGCGATTCTGATAGTCACGAAGGAGCTCAAGCAGGGGTTGGCGCGCGTCGTCAGGCGACATCAGTTCGAACAGGTCTCATCTTTTTGTTGGATTCTTCATCAAAGAGATCAACCAACTGTTCCGTCATGGCATCACCCAACTGCTCGGCGTCGGTGATTGTCACGGCTCGACGATAGTGGTGCGTGACATCGTGGCCGATACCTATCGCCACCAGTTCGACCGGAGACTGATTTTCAATCTGGTCGATGGCGTACTTCAGGTGCTGCTCAAGATAGTTACTTGGGTTCACAAGGAGCGTTGAGTTATCAACTGGCAAACCGTCAGAAATCACCATCAGAATCTTTCGGTCTTCCGGGCGACCAACAATGCGGTTGTGTGCCCAAAGCAGCGCTTCGCCGTCGATGTTCTCCTTGAGCAATTCTTCGCGCATCATCAGACCGATATTGGTTCTGGCACGACGCCAGGGCATATCCGCCGCTTTGTAGATGATGTGCCGCAAATCATTCAATCGACCGGGCTGGGCAATCTTGCCCTGTTGAAGCCAGAGCTCGCGCGACTGACCGCCACGCCATGCGCGGGTCGTAAAGCCCAGAATCTCAACTTTCACGGAACAGCGTTCCAAGGTTCGACCAAGAATATCTGCACACATGGCAGCAATGGTGATCGAGCGCCCTCTCATAGAACCAGAGCTATCGATCAACAGTGACACAACCGTGTCACGGAAGTTCATATCCTTTTCCTGCTTGAACGCGAGCGGATGGAACGGATCCATAATCACGCTGGTCAAGCGCGAGGTGTCGAGCATTCCTTCTTCTAGATCAAACTCCCAGGTTCGATTCTGCTGAGCCATGAGTTTACGTTGCAGGCGGTTAGCCAGTTTGCTGATGATGACCTGTGAGCTCTGTAGATGTTTATCGAGGACGCCTCGCAGTCTTTCCAGCTCAACGGGATCACACAGTTCATCGGCCATGATGGTTTCATCGAACTGAGTGGTGAAAGACTTATAAGTATTCTCTTTCGGACGCAGCCAGTTTTTCTCACCGGCAACTTCAGGTGGCGCACCGGCTTCATCTTCGTCGCCCTCCATTTCAGCCATTTCCATAGCATCCATGTCGACAGGGACTTCACCCTCGATGGCATCAGCCAAATCAGAGTCGCCACTCATGTCTTGTTCGGAAGCCTCGTCACCGGACTCCGATTGCATTTCTTCTTCCTGATCCTGTTCGTCTTCCGACTCTCCGTCGGAGCTTTCCTCGCCGTAGTCATCGGAAAGACCCAGATCAGAAATCATCTTTCGTGCGAGTTTCGTGAAGGCTTCCTGATCAAACAGAAGATCTTCCATGCTTTCCAGATCATCACCGAGTGCGTACTCTAGGTGATCCCGCCATAGATCGACCACGACATCACCACCGACTGGCGGCTTCTTGCCCGTGATCTTCTCGCGAATCAGCATACCCAGCGCCTCACCCAATGGTGCCTGGCTCTGGCTTTCAATCTGCTGGAAACCCTGATTAGTACAGTGCTCAAGAAGTTGGGCCTGAAGGTTATTGCCAACCCCTTTCATCAGGTAGGAACCAATGCACGCGATTCGTGCATCTTCGACGCAGTCATACACTTCCTGCGCGACACCGGCTGTCGGGCGGGTAGCACTGTGCATGCCGTCGTCGTGAAAACGATGGCGCAGCGCAAACTTGTCTGCACTGCCCCTAAGGGAAGCCAGTTGCTCAGGTGTTAGTCCAGCATCCGGTAATGGGATTCTGGCGCGGCTTCCCTGGAGATAGGGTTTACCACGGCCGAAGCTGACCTGCAGTTCTTCGTTACCAGAGATTGCTCTCATGGTTGAAGTCACTGCCTGCTTGAACAACTCCGTTGAATCATCGGGATTCACTTGGCGCCTCTATCAGACTTTAGGCAAGAACAACGTTCGCGCTGGATTCCGGAAGTTCTTCTCCCATGCAACGCTGATAGTACTCGGCAACAATTGCTCTTTCCGTTTCGTCGCACTTGTTCAAGAAGGTCAATCGGAATGCAAAGCCAAAGTCACCAAAGATTCTGGCGTTCTCGGACCACATGATCACGGTTCTCGGCGACATCACGATTGAGATGTCACCGTTCATGAAACCTTGTCTCGTGAGGTTTGCAACCGACACCATGTTGGCGACCGTTTTGCGATCCATCTCCGGCAACTTGGAAACGATAATGTCTGTTTCCTTCTCGCGATCCAGGTAGTTCAGAGTCGTGACAATATTCCAGCGGTCCATCTGTCCCTGGTTAATCTGCTGCGTACCGTGGTACAGACCAGTCGGGTCACCAAGACCAATAGTGTTGGTCGTTGCGAACATACGGAATGACTGGTGCGGACTGATGACTTTGCTCTGATCGAGCAGGGTCAGCTTACCTTCGACTTCAAGGACACGCTGAATAACGAACATGACGTCAGGACGACCCGCATCGTATTCATCAAACACAATGGCGCAAGCGCGCTGCAGAGCCCATGGAAGTAGACCTTCCTTGAACTCGGTAATCTGTTTTCCATCCTGCAGTACGATGGCATCTTTACCCACCAGGTCGATCCGGCTCACATGTGAATCCAGGTTGATTCGAATGCACGGCCAATTCAGCCGCGCAGCAACCTGTTCAACGTGAGTAGACTTACCTGTGCCGTGATAACCCTGGATCATGCAGCGACGGTTGTAGGCAAATCCCGCGAGGATTGCCAGTGTCGTTTCACGATCAAACAGATAACTGTTATCGATTGCAGGTACATGATCGGAAGGCTCAGAGAAAGCCGGGACTTTCATGTCCACGTCCAGGCCAAAGACTTCCCTTACATCAACTTCCGTATCCGGGATTCCGTCTCCTTCCAACGCACCGAATTGTTCTGCCATTACTGCCATACCTAATTTCTCATCGTCGTGTTTGCGAAGCTCGAACAAATACCTGCCCGTCGGTCAAAGCCTGGTAAACCAGGTGAAATGACTCGACCAACCGGATAGGGAATTATCGAGACAGCGCGGGCCCGCAAGGATAGCTTTTATAGGGGGAAATTGCTATTCAGCGACTCAGCGCCAAAGGCAGAGATCAACGGAACTGCTTCGCACCAGCAAGGGAAAGAACCACCTCCTGCAGCGACCTCCAAGGGTCCCCCGGCACAAGGCCTTTCACCATTCGATCGATTGATCCGAGCGACACCTGCAGGCTTCTCAGAGACCTCAGATCGTGGCGATCCAGACATCTGGATACCACAGGGACCCGTTTGTCCCAGACCCGCGCTTTTTTGAAGACCTCACGCTGGTTCAGCCCGTTTTGCAGGTCAGTTTTGATGGACTCCAGAGATCGTATTTCACGGGCCAGCATATTCACAACGAACAGGCTCTCCACGCCTTCCGCACGCAATCCGTCTGTCATACGAACACAGCGCGATACATCTCCGAGCAGCGCTGCATCAATCATTTTGAAGACATCGTAGCGGGCGCTGTCAGCAACACCTTCGGTTACATCATCAACTGTGACCGCCCGGTCACCAACAATGAGCTTGAGTCGTTCTATCTCCTGGATAGCTGCTAGCAGGTTACCTTCAATTCTTTCGGCCATGGTCCGGATCGCTTCTCGGTCAGCTCGCAAACCTGCCTGTCGAAATCTGCCTTCAAGCCACCGTGGTAACTCTTTCGCTTCGATCGGCCAAACCTGGACAAATGCCGCTGCACTCTCCACGGCCTTAAACCATTTGGTTCTCTGGGTGGATTGGTCTGCTCGAGGTAGCACCAATAGGATGGCCGTCTCATCATTCAAGGACTCGACGAGTTCTGTCAGCGCTTTGCCTCCGGCATCACCGGGTTTACCGGTAGGCAGGCGAATTTCCATCAGCTTTCGGTCGGCAAACAGTGACATGCTGTTGCCGGAGTAAAGAAGGTTGCTCCAGTCAAAACCAGATTCAGCGTGAAAGACCTCGCGCTCGATGAAACCCTGTTTTTTCAGTTCCCCACGAATAAGATCGCAGGATTCCTGAACCAGAAGTGGCTCATCACCACTGACAATGAATACTTGCTGGCCGCCCTTGCGGAGAAGTTCTGGAAGTTTGTTGGGATAGACTTTCAACGATCAGCCGTTACCGGCAACCATCTCAATACGCCGGGCGAGCTTTTGCGCCAACTCTGATCGCATCTCATCCATCAACAGCGTTTGTTCTTCGTAGCTGCCCGACAGATTGGCGGTATCAACGGCGTACACGCGCTCGGCAATCAGTGTGGCCTGTTCGAGCAGTACCTCTTCATTTCGAGTAATCGAAACATCCAGCTCAAGGCGAAGTTCGTATTCCGCTGCATCAATGACATTGGTTGTTGCAACGGAGCGGCGCATGGAACGTTCGTCCAGAAGATGCACGGCAACCACATCACTGGCAGGCGCAACAATATTGACGTTGCTTTCTTCCAGCGTATCTCGAATTGCCCTGAACGTTACCGGCGCTTCACGCGTGCCAGAAAAGCTGATCGCCAGCAGATCACCGAGACTGCTGCCCCGCAACTGATAACCGCAGCCGCTCAGAATGAGCAGCACCAGTGAGGCAATGATGGATCGATTAAGAAACGACAAAATTGAGGATCTTGTTGGGCACATAGATGATCTTACGGATCGTGTTGCCTTCGATAAACTTCTCGACATTTTCCTGCTTCCTTGCGAGCTCAACCACCACATCTTCTTCTGCATCTACGGGTACTTCAATCTTATCGCGCACTTTACCGTTGACCTGGCAAACCAAGGTCGTCGAGGATTTCTCGAGGGCACCTTCATCAAATGGGATCCACTGCGCATGCTCAATATCACCCATCCCCAGTTCCTGCCACAAGACATGACAGACGTGTGGTGCGATGGGCGACATGATAAGAACCGCCGCCTTTAGCGCTTCTCGTTTGACCGCATGACCCTGAGCTGAATCATCGTCGAACTTAAGCACCTGATTCTGCAGAGACATGACCGCTGAAACCACAGTGTTAAAGGCCAGACGACGATCATAGTCGTCTTCGCACTTCTTTAGGGTTTCATGAGTCAGCCGTCGCAGGTCTTTCTGCGCATCAGTCAACACTGAAGCATCAATATCTACGACCTCACCTTCGGCCATATGTTCCATAACCGGAGTCCAGAGACGAGTTCTAAGCCATCGACCGGCGGATTCGACGCCGTGCTCAGACCACTCAAAAGACTGTTCCGGAGGTGCAGCAAACATCATGGCCATACGCACCGCATCAGCGCCATGTGTATCCATCAAGTGTTGCGGATCTCCAGCATCACCGGCTGACTTAGACATCTTGGTGCCACCCTGCAGAACCATGCCGAGTGACAGTAACTTCTCGAAGGGTTCGTCCGATTCAACGAGTCCTTCATCGCGCATCACCTTATGGAAAAAGCGTGAATATAAAAGGTGAAGGATGGCGTGCTCTTCGCCGCCCACATAGTGATCCACAGAACGCCAGTACTTGGCGCGTTCATCCAACATGGCGTCTGGTGTATTGCTGCTGGCAAACCTTGCGTAGTACCAGGAGGATTCCATAAAAGTGTCAAAGGTATCGGTTTCCCGTTCTGCCGGACCCCCACAGTCCGGGCAGGTCGTTTCATACCAGGAAGGCATCTTCTTGATCGGTGATCCGACACCCTCAAACTCTACGTCTGTCGGTAGTACCACGGGCAAATCTTCGTCCGGTACCGGTACCGCACCACACTTTTCGCAATTGATAATCGGGATTGGACAACCCCAGTAACGCTGACGGGATACCCCCCAATCACGAAGCCGGTAGTTGACCTGACGTTCACCCAGGTCTTTGCTGCCAAGTGCTTGGGCAATGCCATCGAAAGCCTTTTCAAAGTCCAGACCGTCGAAGTCACCAGAGTTCACCAGAGTGCCGCGTTCAGTGAAAGCTTCGACGTCCAGATCGCAGACACTGTCACTACCTTCTGCAGGTTTGATGACCTGTTTGATGGGCAGGTCGTATTTCTTCGCAAATTCCCAGTCACGCTGATCATGTCCAGGCACAGACATAACCGCACCAGAACCGTATTCCATGAGCACGAAATTCGCTACCCAGACGGGTACAGACTCGCCGGTTAAAGGATGCTTCACTGAGACACCCGTCGCCATACCCAGCTTTTCCATCTTAGCCATATCAGCTTCTGCAACCTTGGTTCGGTTACATTCTTCGATGAAAGCTGAAAGTTCTGGATTGTTTTCCGCTGCCTGCTTTGCCAACGGATGCTGAGGTGCCACTGCAAGGTAGGTGACACCCATCAAGGTATCCGGACGTGTTGTATAGACCGTCAGCGGCTCACCATCATCGTTGGGGAACTTGATCTCAATTCCTTCGGAACGACCTATCCAGTTCCGCTGCATGGTTTTGACTTTGTCGGGCCAGCCAGGGAGTTTGTCCAGGAAGTTGAGGAGTTCCTCGGCATAGTCGGTGATCTTTACGAACCACTGGGCAAGCTCACGTCGCTCTACTGGAGCATCTGAACGCCAGCCTCGACCATCAATCACCTGCTCGTTCGCAAGAACTGTCTGATCGACCGGGTCCCAGTTCACCCAGGCGGCTTTTTTGTAGACCAGACCTTTTCGAAACAATCGTGTGAAGAACCACTGCTCCCACCGATAATATTCAGGATCACAGGTCGCCAGTTCTCTGCTCCAGTCGAAGGCAAACCCCAATGCCTGCAACTGACCGCGCATGTATTCGATATTCTGGTAAGTCCAGTCCGCAGGAGGCACGTTACGCTTAATCGCAGCATTCTCTGCCGGTAGACCAAAAGCATCCCATCCCATCGGCTGAAGTACGTTCTTACCTTTCAGGCGCTGAAAACGGCCGATGACATCACCCAGCGTGTAGTTTCGAACATGGCCCATATGAAGTTGACCACTGGGATACGGGAACATCGATAGGCAATAGAACTTTGGCTTATCGCTGTTCTCGGTGACCTCAAAACTGCGGTTTTCCTGCCAGAAGGTCTGTGCCTGCTGCTCTATCGCCTGATGGCTAAAGGCCGCACTATTGTCAGTGTTATCGCTCATGTTCGGGGACTACTAATTGGTACAGGGCTAAAAAACCCGCAATTCTACATGATGCGACGCAGCAGGACATGCCCCCAGCAAAGTAAAAGCATCATGAGGCAGAGGCCCAGGACAGGCCAGCTGCCATAGCGATGAAAGGGGGTGTCACCCCGGCGAAGCTCGACCGACTGCCGAAGAATACCGGCTTCAAACTGAGGTAGGCTCGCCACAAGTTTTCCTCGATGATTAATGACCGCAGTAACGCCATTGTTGGTTGCCCGCACCATGGAGCGCCCGTTTTCCAACGCTCGCATCTGGGCCATCTGCAGATGCTGCCAGGGTCCGATGGAGGTGCCAAACCAGGTGTCATTGCTCACCGTCAGAAGCAGTGCTGGTGATTCCGCCGCCTGCCTCACCAGATCCGGGTAAACCACTTCATAGCAGATTGATGCCGACACAACGTGCTCTCCCACCAGGATCGGTGGTTGGTTCGCGGGTCCTGATCTGTTCCGCGACATCGGCAGGTCAAAAAAAGAGATCACGCCTCTGAGATATTGTTCCAGAGGTACATATTCACCGAAAGGCACCAGGCGTCTCTTGATGTACCTGCCGTTGCCTTCACCGACCGCCACGAGGGTATTCAGAAAACGACCCTCGTCATTCCGATCGGGTATCCCAAGGACTAATGAGGTATCCATTGCTTTACCTTCTTTATCCAGCTGATCCAGATATTCCGTCGCATATTCACGGAAAATCGTGATCGACGCTTCCGGCCAGACAACCAGATCTCTGCCCCATTCATCCTCGGTAGCTTGCCTGTAGAGATTCAAGATCGGCAATCGATTTTCAGGACGCCACTTCACGTGTTGATCCACATTTCCCTGAATCAGAGAAACATCAATGCTGCCATCAGGAGAGGTCAGCGGGATTCTTTCCAGAACAAAGCCCAGGGTCAGCACCAGCATGAAGGGTAGTACCCAGGCAACTTTCTGGCGCTCAAACGCAATGAGCACAGACAACATAGCCAGAACCGAAACGAAACTGACGCCAAAAACGCCAACATAAGGCGCAAAGTTAACGATCGGCGTTTCCATCACGCCATAGCCGAGAAACAACCAGGGGAAGCCTGTTAGGAACCAGCTACGAAGCCATTCCTGTAGAACCCAAAGCGCAACAAAACCAATCACCTGGCTGATGTCCGACTGTCGAAAGAATCGCGCGTAAACATAGGCAAGCGGCACGCAGACGAGGGAGTACGCCGCAACGAATGATCCAACCAATGCCGCCGCCAGTGGTACAGAAGCACCGCCGTAGTTATGGATGGATACAAATATCCACGACACACCCACCGTAAACATACCGAGGTTAAACAGATAAAACCTCAGGACTGTTCGCCAGGTGCTGCCCGAGCGAGCTACCCAGAACAGAGCGACCGGTGCGACGAGCGCAATCGGCCAGAAATCAAAGGGTGAAAGGCTAAGAGGAAAAAGCGCCCCGGCTACCAACGCCGCGACGTCAAGGTACCACCGTTGCGCATTCAGATTCACTCGACGATATTCATCTGCAGAAGATGCACTCTTCGACCATCCGCATTCAGCACCTTGAACTGGAACTGCTCGATGGACACTTCCTCATCACGCTTCGGCAAATGACCAAAGCAACTGGTGACGAGACCGCCAATGGTATCGAACTCTTCGTCGCTGAATTCAATCTCGAAATACTCATTAAAGTCTTCGATTGGCGTCAGTGCCTTGATCGTGAAAGAACCATCCGCATGTTTGTTGATGAAACCTTCTTCCTCGAAGTCGTATTCATCTTCGATATCACCCACGATCTGTTCGAGTACATCTTCAATTGTGACGATCCCGCTGATGCCGCCGTACTCGTCATAAACCACCGCTAAGTGATTTCGTGTCGCGCGGAATTCCTGAAGCAGTACATCCAACCGTTTACTCTCTGGAATCGCAGTGCAGGGGCGAAGGCTGTCACGGAGATTAAACTTTTGTTTACGATCTTTGTGTGCCAGTGAGAGCAGATCTTTGGCGAGCAAAATACCAACCACTTCATCCTGGTTCTCACCGAGCACCGGAAAGCGAGAGTGTCCGCTACCAATCACTGTCGGCAAAAACTCCGAGGGTTCCTCATCAATGCGGACAAAAACAACCTGGGCACGCGGCACCATAATTTCGCGAACCTGCATGTCGGAAACCGTGAGCGCCCCCTCGATGATCGACAAAGCTTCGCCATCGAGCAGAGCCCTTTGCTCAGCGGAACGCAGCAGCTCAAGCAGTTCCGCCCGGGAACTGGGTTCACCACTTAGGGCAAGCGACAGCTTCTCCAGCCAGGTTTTCGAATCTTCCTGTTGTTCACTCATAGGGGTTCTCAATGCCCAGCTGGAACAATAGACGTATTTCCAGGGATTCCATTTCTTCCCGTTCCTGATCTTCCATGTGATCGTAACCCAGCAGATGCAGGACACCGTGGACCAGCATGTGCCTGAAACGATCGGGGTAAGTTTTTCCAAAGTCGTTAGCTTCGTTAGCAACGACAGACGTACAAATCACAACATCACCAAGGATGTCGATTTGCTCAATATTGATGTCCGCGGGGAAGGACAACACATTCGTTGCACCTTCTTTTGAGCGGTAGGTGTTATTGAGTTCCGCAATCTCGTTTTCGGAGACGAGACGCACAGACACTTCAGAGTTCGGCCGTTCAAGCGAGTTTAAGACCAGCTCGACGGCCTGGGTTATCGCGGGTTCGTCCGGCTCCTCATCCAGGGGTTCAACCGCCCTGGAGATTTCCACCTGATGGCTCGGACTAGTCATTTTGAGCTTCTGACTTTCCATAAGCTTCAACAATTCTTTGCACCAGCGGATGCCGCACGACATCTTTCGGCCCGAAGTGAGTAAATGAAATGCCTTTCACTTCAGACAGCACCTTCAGCACATGCTTAAGCCCAGACAGCGTATTCCGCGGCAAATCAATCTGTGTGATGTCGCCGGTTACAACAACCGTTGAACCAAACCCTATTCGGGTCAGGAACATTTTCATTTGCTCTGCGGTGGTGTTCTGACTTTCATCAAGAATGATAAACGAATCGTTTAAGGTGCGGCCACGCATGTACGCCAGAGGTGCAACTTCGATGACATTACGTTCGATGAGTTTTTCCACACGTTCGAAACCCAACAGCTCATAGAGCGCGTCATAAAGTGGACGAAGGTAGGGATCAATTTTCTGACTCAGGTCGCCTGGCAGGAAACCGAGCTTCTCACCCGCTTCAACGGCAGGTCTTACCAGCAGGATTCGTCGGATGCGCTCCTGTTCCAGAGCTTCAACTGCACAGGCAACCGCAAGATAAGTTTTACCTGTTCCCGCCGGCCCAATGCCAAAATTCACATCGTGTTGGCGAATCGCATTGACGTATCGAACCTGGTTCGCACCCCGAGGCTTGATGCTCTTCTTACGAGTCTGGATCAGGCAATCATCCACATCACCATCCATCAAAGCTTCGACACCAGATTCCTGCAGGAAGAGGTGCACGAGTTCGGAGGTAAGGTCAGTGCCACCGTTTACTTCACGATATAGGTGATTCAGCAGTTCTCCCGCTGCACGCACGATTGTGTTGTCTCCGATCAGCTCGAAGTCGTTGCCACGGTTTTTGATCGTGATGCCGAGACGGCGTTCGATTTGCTTGAGGTGGGCATCATAAGGGCCACATAACATGGCGAGCTGATGACTGTCGTTCGGCTCCAGGACAACCTGGTGCGGCGCTGTGTTTTGCAAATTCATGGTCTGGTGACTATCGGGAACTAAGAATACATGCCACGCAGGGAATTCGGCAACGCTTCCGCAATCTCCACTTCCACAAACTGGCCAATTAGAGAAGCATCATGGCAGGAGAAGTTAACGACTCGATTGTTTTCCGTTCGCCCCTGGAGTTGTCCCGGATCTTTCTTAGACGGGCCTGTTACAAGGATTTTGTGGGTCTGACCAACCATGGATTCGCTGATGCGCATGGCCTGGCCCTGTATTCGCCCCTGCAGGATCGCTAGGCGTTCTTTTTTGACGGACATGGGCGTCTCATCGGGTAGGTCCGCTGCAGGTGTGCCCGGGCGGGCGCTGTAAATAAAGCTGAAGGAATGATCGAAACCGACCTCATCAATGAGGTTCATCGTAGCTTCGAAATCCTCGTCGGTCTCACCAGGAAAACCAATAATGAAGTCGCTGGAAAGGCTAATGTCGGGGCGGATTTTGCGCAGCTTTCGAATCCGCGACTTGTATTCCAGTGCGGTATAGCCACGTTTCATTTTGGCAAGAATTCGATCAGATCCGCTTTGCACCGGAAGGTGCAGGTGATCAACCAACTCAGGCACTTCGCCATACACGTCGATCAGCGAATCACTGAACTCCATAGGGTGAGACGTGGTGTAGCGAATACGATCGATGCCATCAATGGCAGCCACCATCGTGACCAGGTACGCCAGGTCCGCGACCTGATCGCCACCTTCGATGGGACCACGATAGGCGTTCACGTTCTGGCCGAGCAGGTTCACTTCACGCACGCCTTTTTCCGCCAGTCGGTATATCTCACGCAGAACGTCCATTAACGGACGACTGACTTCTTCACCCCTCGTATAAGGCACAACACAGAAACTACAGTACTTACTGCAGCCTTCCATAATGGAGACAAAGGCGCTGGGACCTTCAACTTTAGGCTCGGGGAGACGATCGAATTTCTCGATCTCCGGGAAACTGATATCTACCTGAGTGTTCGTACTGGCTTTCGCTTCACTGATCATTTCAGGGAGACGATGCAACGTCTGTGGTCCGAAAATCACGTCCACGTAGGGGGCACGCGCGCTAATCGCTTCCCCTTCCTGGCTGGCAACACAACCACCAACGCCAATCTGTAGATTCGGGCGTTCTTCTTTCAGCTGACGCCAGCGCCCCAACTGGTGAAACACCTTTTCCTGTGCTTTTTCTCTTACGGAACAAGTATTTAACAGGAGCAGATCAGCCTCTGACTCGTCGTCGGTCAGCTCATATCCTTGAGAGTCGCTCAGTATGTCCAGCATCTTCGATGAGTCGTACTCATTCATCTGACAACCGTGCGTTTTGATAAATACCTTAGCCATTTAATCCGTTTGTTGACGGGGGTTTCCAATGAGGCGCGCCATTATAGCCTTGAAAATCCGCATGAAAACCCCAATTTACCTCCTTCAGGATTGACAATATCGCTGTAAAAACCAAAACTGCAGCGCTCGATCGGACCCGACCTATGACACAGACACCTATCTACAAGATTATCTTCTTCAACCAGGGGCAGATTTACGAAATCTATGCTCGTCAGATCTACCAGTCTGACCTCTATGGTTTTATCGAAGTAGAAGAGCTCGTGTTCGGTGAGCGCTCTGGTGTGCTGGTCGATCCCAGTGAGGAAAAGCTAAAGTCAGAGTTCGAAGGTGTTAATCGAAGTTACATCCCAATGCACGCGATCGTGCGCATCGACGAGGTTGCAAAAGAAGGTATCGGTACCATTACTGAAGCCGCCGGTGGCAACAACGTATCACTCTTTCCTTCACCTGCCTTTAACCCGAAGGGATCAGGGGAGTAAGTCGCACCATTTCGTTCTCGGCTGCCGCTGAGATCAGCGCCTCAAGGCGTTCTTCACGATCCGGGAATCGAAACTCCGGGTCCACCTCGTGCAGCGGCAACAATACAAACCTGCGAAGGTGTGCTCTTGGGTGGGGTAAAGACAGGTTTACCGAAGACTGAACTCTGCCGCCAAAATCGATGATATCGAGATCCAGAATCCGCGACTGGTAACCATCACGACTCGGTCTCACCCGACCAAACTCGTTTTCTATTTGCAGTAATCGGCTGAGTAACGTTTCAGGACCAAGCGTGACTTTCATTTTCAGGACCGCGTTCGAAAAGTCCGGCACCTCTTCATCAAAACCTTCGGGCCGACTTGTCCAGATGGAGGAACCTGCTACCGATCCCGAAGCCAATCGTCCTACGACTTTTGCACCCTGCTGCAGGTTGCTCGCCGTGTCACCAAGATTCGAACCGAGTCCGATAAATACTGTGTCAGCCATAAAACGAACGGCTCCTGAAATAGCTTAGCGCGCGTTAATCATGATAGTTTTACTGCTCGAAAAAATCAGCAATCCAAACACCTATGGCCAGGATAGAAGTACTTTCCGAAGTAACCGGCAACGTCTGGAAAATTACAGCAAGCGTGGGTGATACGCTCGCAGAAGAAGACGTCATCATGATTCTGGAATCCATGAAAATGGAAATCCCCATTGAAGCGCCGACGGCGGGTCGATTGGTTGAACTTCTGGTCAAAGAAGAAGACAGCGTCGATGAAGATCAGGTTGTCGCAATCATCGAGACCGAGTAAGCCGGTCAGTTCCCTTTAAATTCCGGATCTCGCTTTTCGAAAAACGCTCGAGTTCCTTCACTACGATCTTCTGTGCCTGTGGTCAGCAGAAACTGGTCAGTATCCATATGCATGATGGCCTGATCTATCGCGTTACTGACAGCATTCACACTCTGCTTAATCATCTGCGTCGGAATAGGTGGCTGCGCTGCATAACGTTCCGCCATTCGCGTCGTTGCCTCCTGCAATTGATCAATCGGGACAATCTCGTCAAAGAAGCCCCAATCAAAGAGTGTTTCCGCGCTTTCACGATCACCCAACATAATCATTCGTTTCGCCCGTGCTGGACCAATCAAGCGAACACACAGAGGCAACGATAACCACTGCAGATTAATGCCAAGGTTTACTTCCGGGTAGCCGCAGAACGCATCATCTGCAGCAACACGAAAATCACATGCGGTAGGAATACAGGCACCACCACCAAGCGCCGCTCCATGGACCGACGCGATAGTCACCTGGGGTATCTCCAGGATCGCTTTGATCATCCTGCCACCCAGACCAGAAGTACGACGCTGCATCACGAGGTTGTTGGGGGCTGCTTTTTCTTTAAGGTCCGCGCCTGCGCTGAAATGTTTGCCGGCGCCTTTGAACACAACGACCCGCGACGCCTCATCTTCAATAAAACTCCGCGATACCTGTTCGATCTCTTTCATAAGTCCCGAACTGAGCGCATTAAAATCATCAGGCCGATTTAGAGTGACAGTCGCGATGTGACCTTCTTTGGCCACTTCAAGAAACTCATAACCTTGTGTCATTGCAGACCCCCTTCTGTATCCGGTACCTGAAGCATGTCGTCCATCGTTTTATTGAGATCACGATAGGTGAAATCGTTGATTCGATATTGCCACGCGTCTTTAGTACTGAGGTGCAACCAGTAATCCTCGCCTGATTGAACAGTCTGCACTTCAATGACATCCCCACTTTCGAGTGTCACCCGCGTGACAGTCGGGTCGATAAAAAGTCCGTCCATGTAGGGCTCAACATCCAGGAATCTCACATTGACCAAAAGCCTGCTGAGCGTATCCCCGATGGTTTCATACCTCAGGGATTCACCCTCAGGAATATTATTAATCGACAGCCGCATTGACGCTTCATCCCAGCCAGCACTCAGGAAACCTGCATTGGCTGTTGCAATGGATACTTCACGTACGGACTCGGCATTGATATTGACGATAATCGGGTCAACCCAGGCGAGGGCATCAAGATCCAATTCCAAAGCCTGTTGGCTCAGATAGACCTGAGGGTCTCCAGCAACGCGAAAAAAATTGCCTCGACCACCAGCTTCGTTACCAACAACCAGAGTCTGCTCACCAGGCTGTATGGTGATTCGGATACCTTCACCCTCTCCCGAGTCAGCAACACCCAGTCTCGCATGATTCTCAGGCTTCGATGTTTTCTTCTCGGCGATAGTCAGCCCAGACAGCTGGGTTAGAAACCCTGACAGTACCGTGAAGTCCGCCGGATAGTCGTGTTTTTCTGCAACCTGCCAGCCATCCGCTGCTTTATTCACGGTGACCGTTTGCTCCCCTGAAGCCAACGTCAATGAAGTCACTTCAGTGAGCTCAATATCCGGCAAAGCGTTTTCTGTTTCCCCGGTGGTGTTGTCCTCCGGGATCTGCAACATCAAGGCCGTCGCCGCAATCGCCAATAGAATGAGACCAATAAGTTTCTGGTTCTGATTCATGAACGACTACCTGTTCGAGCGAGTCCAAGAACCCGAATACCGAGAAGCAAACCTGTTAGTAGCAAAGGCATCACCAGGATGTTCATCACCTTGAGCAAACTGCCGAGCTGTTCGATATCCTTATCCAACTGGTGCCGGACATCTCGCAACTCTTTTCGGATACGCAACTTCTCATCCTGGAACTGATCCAGCGCTGCTTCTTGTTCAGGGGTCAAAGTGAACAGCCCCTCCTCCAATCTTGCAGATTCGATTTCCGTAAGCTGGCGCTCCGTTTCGGCCAACTGTGCCTGGAGGTCTTCCGCTGATTGCAGGTATTGCGCCTCTGCATCGCGACGCAGGTCTTCAACAACCTCAAAAGGTCGAGAGTACTGACCTCGAGAACGCACATTAATCAACGCGCTGCTCCCGGAAAGGTTATCAACCAGATTTGTGACGAAGCTGCCGTTATCAGCAAAGGCACTGGCAATCTGTTGCCCAAAGAAATTTTGGACCTGCACCCAGAGCCGGTCTGACAGTATGTCCGAGTCAGCAATCAACACGACCTGTAACGCATCGGTTTCGCCGACATGATCAGCTGCGTCGACGCCTTCTGGAGGACCATCAGGAAAAGCGCTTTTGCCCTTTCCAGACAAACGCACCGCTGCAATTAATGATTCCCCGAGGGGTGAGAAGCCAGCCAGCAGTTCCTCTGGGTTTTGCAGAAATTGAAACTGTATCGCGTCCAGAGAACCCGCTTGATCGCTGGAGACGATTAACGGTTCGGCAGTGACGCCATCCGCCAGATCCACATCAAGAATGCCGACCGTCGACATATTGATGATCTCTAGGTTTGCGGTGACCACGTCATCCTGGGACAGATTCTCAGGCGTGAATCCAACGATACCAAGGTGTCGCACCGGCCGTCCGTCCATACCACCCACCAGCAACGCATACTCCGGATCTCCGAGCACCTGGCCTTCCCTCATGGAAACGCCCCAGGCCTGACTAAGCCGGTTGATGTCTGAACTGTTGTTGCCAGGCATTTGCATGCCGGGATTTTCAGGCTGATCCATCTCTGCCATCGGATCAACGAAGGCAATCAGTTTGCCGCCATTCATCACAAACTGATCAATCGCATATAGGTCTGCATCCGAGAGTAGCTTCGGGTGAACCAATAACAACAGATCCAGCGTCATCAGCTCACCAGAGTCCAGAGTCTCAAGGGTTTGGATCTGGAAAAGCTCTTCCAGCTGGGAACGAAAAACCCATCCAGGGTTTTGTTGGAATGTTCGAGGATCAACACTCGGCTCTACCGACAGACTTGAGTAAATCCCCATAGCCGGTCGATTGTCCGTACCCAGGGCGTGAATCAGTTTGGTGACTTCGTACTCAAGAAACTCTTCACGATCTGGCTGGAAAAAAGGAATAATTTCTTCCCCATCAAGGGCGTTGGTTCCAGCAAGCCCAAAGTAAAGCTCGTCTCCCGCCTGATTGACCGGCACGCTTTGCAGGCCAAACGTCGCAGCCTCATCCTCTTCCTCAGAGAAAGGTTCCGGATCTATGACACGCAGTTGGATATTGCCGCCCGCAATCAGCTCGTATTCTTCGAGCATCTCTTGCACCCGACCGGCATACGCTCTAAGGGAAGTGAGATCTTCACTGACCTTGTCGGAAAAAAAGAAATAGAGATTTATCGGCTCTTCCAGCTCACCAATAATTTCTCGTGTGCCGTCAGACACCGTGAACAGATTGTTCTCTGTCAGATCCAATCGCGCGCTGCTGAACAACCAGTTATTCACCAGCGTGAACAAGAGGAAGCTCACGACAAGTAAAATGAGGGAAAGTGTTGCGTTCAATTTCATCATCAACCTCCCTTCTTCAGATCGAGCACAATGGATGTGGCGAACAACCAGGCGAGAATCATCGAGATGAAATACAGGAAGTCCTGCAAGCTTAAGACGCCACGGGAAATCGCATTAAAGTGCGTTAGAAAACTTAACGAGGCGATCACGTCCACCAACGCAAGGGGCAGCAAGCCACGGACAATGTCCAGGACCAGGGGGAAACCCGCCATCACAAACATCAAAGTAACAAACCCGCACAATACAAAAGCTACGACCTGACTTCGGGTTAGTGCAGACATGCAGGAACCAATCGCGAGAAAACCACCGGCCATTAGCCAACTACCAATATAGCTCGCAAGAATGACACCATTGTCTGGGTCGCCAAGGAAGTTCACGGTGAGCCAGATCGGGAAAGTCAGCACAAGTGCAATGCCAGCAAAGAGCCATGCGGCGAGAAATTTACCGAGCACAATATCCCAGCGCGAAAGTGGCAACGTCATTAACAGCTCCAGGGTTCCCGACTTGCGCTCTTCAGACCAGAGACGCATAGAAATGGCGGGAATTAGAAACAGGTACAGCCAGGGATGGAAACTAAAGAACGGCACCAGGTCAGCTTGCTGTCGCTCATAAAAGTTACCCACATAAAAGGTGAACACACCGGCAAGTACCAGGAAAATAAAAATGAAGACGTAGGCGACGGGTGTTGCAAAATAGCCTGAAAGTTCACGTTTTAGAACGACACCGATGTTCATTGCGCCTCTCCTTCCGTTAACTTTCGGAAGACATCATCGAGACGACCCTGCTCGACAAACGCAGCGGTAACCGTCACGTCATTCTCGCGAATAAAGTTCATCACCCTGCTAAAAAGATCCGTGACATTAGACTCAGGAATCAAGGTAAGCCTGTTGTCTTCTCTTTCAACTTCATCCACACCATCTAGATTGTGAAGAGCGCTCGTCAGTTCTTCGGTGACTTCTGCGAGTTCAAGGGTCACCGCTCCGTGATGGCGACTCAGCGTTAACAGATCTTCTGGCGCGCCATCCGACACAATGGCACCACCGGCCAGGACCATGACCCGGTTACAAACAGCGGTGACCTCTTCGAGGATGTGCGTGGAGACGATCACGATCTTCTCTTTCGACAATCCTTTGATCATTTCTCGAACTTCATGTTTCTGATTGGGATCAAGCCCATCGGTGGGCTCATCGAGGATCAGAACATCGGGGTCATGGAGAATCGCTTGCGCCATACCGACCCTCCTCTTGAATCCCTTAGACAGGGTTTCAATCTTCTGATTCAGCACACTTTCAAGAGACATGGTCGCACTGGCGTTGGAGACGGCTTTATCCCGCTCCGCCCCGGACAGCCCCCTTGCCTCTGCAATAAAGTTCAAAAACCCAAGGGGTGTCATCTCCTCATAAGCAGGCGCACCCTCCGGCAAATAACCAATATGTGACTGAGCGGCCAGGGTATCTGTCCAGACATCGCTGCCCCAGATACTGATATCACCGGATGTAGGCCTAAGATAACCGGTCAGCATTTTCATCGTTGTCGACTTCCCGGCACCGTTCGGGCCAAGAAATCCCAGTATTTCACCGGGAACGAGCTTAAAACTCAGGTCATTTACCGCGATGAAGTCACCGTAGTGTTTCGACAGATGACTCACTTCTATCATGAAGTCCTTTACCTCTTATTCGACTCCCCAAAAAGACGGGCAATAGTAAAACCACGAACAATAGACCACAACTTTGAAGAAATTCTCCGTTGAACGTTTCGCGACGGACGGGGAACTTACTTTGAAACCTTTCTTTGGTGGCTTTTGGGGGAAGGAGTTTGTAGCGGTTGGCCGGTTCCTCCAGGCGGTCGCTGTCCGGGGGGGACAGCCCGCTACAGACTCACCTTACGCCGGGCAATGCCCGGCGTCTTTATCTACGGTCGCTGTTTATGGCCGCTTCGCGGCAAACCGCTAGAGACCTTGGCGTCTATGGACAACGTGACTCGCTAAGTCGCGGTTGTCGATATCACGGCTGTTGATACTTAGTGACAAATCATCCCCTTGAGGTTGCTCACCAGAATTGCCAATATCGCGCCCCATGAGCAGCACGCACAAAGAACGAATTTCTAAAGAAGAAGCACTGAACTTCCTGCTGACCCACATCATCGTGGAACGGGGACAATCCATCACCCTCGACCAGCTCACTTTGTTTAACCTCACCAACCTGGCCAAGGAAGCCGTTAACCAGATCTCAGCATCTGAAGGCATCATTCCACATGAGGTCATTGAATCTCTGGCCGCTGAATTCCTGGAGAACAACTCGTGAGCATCGAACTGTTAAACGATCCTGTCGCAGCCATTTTCGACCTGGACGGGACCTTGCTGGATACCGAGCCCCTCTATACCGAGGCTATTCAAAAGGTACTAGACCCGTTTGGTGCAACCTACACCATGGAACTGAAACGAAAAGTCATGGGTGGTGATTCCAGGCGTAGCGCACAGCTGACCATTGAAGCTTTTGATCTGCCAATGACCCCGGAAGAAATGCTCGCAGCAAGAGAAGTTCACCTGGAGAAGCTGTTTCCAACCGCACCAGAAATTGATGGCGCCGGTCGCTATATCCAGCATTTGAATGAACGAGGCATTCCAACCGGTATCGCCACCAGTTCGCACAGTCACTTATGCGAACTGAAAATCGGGCAGCGTGACTGGACGCCTTTATTGAAGTCCATCGTCTGCGGAAACGATGAAGCGCTAAAGCGGGGAAAACCTGAGCCGGACATCTTTCTTCTGTGCGCAGAGCGCATGGGTGTCGATCCAAGTCGAACACTCGCCTTCGAAGATTCAAGAAACGGTGTTCTAGCAGCTAAAGCGGCAGGCATGACCGTGGTTGCGATCGAGAGTCCGTATACGACCCCCGAAGATCTAGTTGAGGCAGACATTGTTATCCCCAACTACCATCAGCTAACTACCGCCAGCAAATAATGGCTTAGCTCTTGTCGACCTGATTAGTATCCGGCGCGCCATCCGGAGCGGGGTCACGGGGGCGGTCCGGTCTGAGCGTGGAGCCCGCCATTCGATTCCAGAACTCCATGTTCTGTTCCATCGCATTACGCATCAGTTTCAGCGGATCACCGCTGGTCAGATCTCGCACACTTCTTTGATAGCGATCCTGGTGTTCGAGGAAAGTCATAATGCTTTGCTCGATGTAGCGGCCAACTATGCTCTGCATGGCATCGCCATAGAAACGAATCAATTGCTCGAGCACACGGTTGGTGAGAATAGGCTCGTGCCCTTCACCTTCCTGTTCCGAGATAATTTGCATCAACACCGTTCGGGTCAGGTCTTTCTCAGTTTTGGAATCCACTACAGAAATCGACTCACCGTTCAGGATGATCTTGCGGATATCCTCGACAGTCACGTACTTGCTTTCTTCGATATCGTAGAGCCGACGATTCGGGTACTTCTTGAATGCTCGCATGTTTACCTTTCACGGTTTTGTGCAATGAACAATGAAGTTTCGCCAGTTTCTGTCAAAGTTGCAAACATATGCAGGTTGCAACAAAAGCCGGCATCCTGATAATGTTGCAGTGCAGCATGTCGCTTATCCAAAGAGACATCCTGAACAGAGGGACACTCATGAAAATTACAATCGACTTTGATGTTACACCTGAAGAACTCCGCCAATTCCTCGGCCTTCCCAATGTTGAGGGACTGCAGGAAGAAATGCTCAAGGCTGCTCAGAAACAGATGGCTGAATCTGGCCAGACCATGTTCAACGAGATGGTCACCGGCGCCGTGCAGCCCATGCTTGCTTACCAACAATGGTTACAGCGCATGATGACTGGAAATGTGCGTTCCGACAGCGCCGACGATAAAGGTGCGGACGCCGAAAAATGAGTCGTGGAACCGTACTCATTACCGGAGCCTCTTCCGGCATTGGCGAGGCCATCGCACGAAAGTTTCACGACGAAGGTTTTGACCTGATCATCACCGCTCGCAGGCTTGATCGGTTAGAAGCTTTAAAGTCCGAGCTTTCTGAGCAAAACGTGACAGTCATCGCATCTGACCTGGCCAATAGTGCGGGTATCGATGCTTTCTTGGACACAATCTCAGAGCATGAAAGCCAGGTCGATATTGTCGTGAACAACGCCGGTATGATGGTAGAAGGCGCGTTCACTGATCTTTCAGACGACGATATCGCGCAAACCATCGGCCTTAACATCACTGCCCTGACCCGCATCACGCAACAGTTTGCCCGGAGCATGCAATCCCGAGGTCATGGCCGTATCGCGAACATTGCTTCCGTCGCTGCTTTTCATCCAGTTCCCGGCATGGACCTATACGCTGCAACCAAAGCTTATGTGTTGTCTTTATCCGAGTCCCTGTCAGAGAACCTTCGCAGTTCAGGCGTCAGTATCACAACCATCTGCCCAGGCATGACGAAGACGGACATGGTAGATACCGCGCTTGCGGCAAACCTGCCGCCCTTCATGATGTCGACCGCGAACGAGGTGGCAAAAGAAACCTTCGATGCCGTCGTGAACCGGGAAGTTATTCGGGTTCCGGGACCCGCGAATCAGGTTGCCCTTACCTGGGCCCAACATCAGCCACGATGGTTGGTTCGCGGCATCGGCGGGCTAGCGGCCCGATTCCTGCCAAAAAACTGACCCGGACCAGCGATTGGTGTAAAGTTTCGCCATCATTTCAATCTTAAAGATAGCCATGAAGAAGCTGCTGATTGTTTTCCTCCTGCTGCTGCCGTTTACATCGCAAGCAGAGCAAGTCGACTGTAATGACCGCGCCAACGAGATCCGGCTGTCTGATAGGCTGGATGAAGCAATTGACGTGTTGGACGATTGTCTTTCTGAGGAACTCAGCCGCGTTGCAAGGACCTACCTACTTTTAGGTCTGACTTACTACGATTCTGGAGAGCAGCGAAAAGCCATCGCTAACTATTCCAAGGCCATCGAGTTCGCACCTAATTACGTGACCGCATACGCGAACCGCGGACTCAGTTATTCCATGAAAGGTGACTACGAAGAAGCGCTGGCAGACTTCGACAAAGCCATCGACCTAGACCCTGGTTACATGCAGGCTTATTACTTTCGAGCCTTCGCTCACCAGAAGCATGGCAACCACAATCGAGCCATCGAGGATTTCAGCACCGCACTGACGATGACCGATGACACCAATGAAATGGCCTCTATCTACTACAGTCGGGGACGAGCCAACAAAGAACTGAAACGTTTCGAGGATGCCTACTCCGACTATGGCCAGGCTATCTCACTGAAACCTGATGACGCGGACTACTATTACTCCCGCGCTCTGTTGCATCATGAACGAAAGGATAATGATGCTGCCATCGCGGACTACTCTCGAACCATTGAGCTGAATGATCAACATGCACGCGCCTATTACAATCGCGGCCTGCTCTATCGAAAAGCTGGTACAGACTTCCTGGCAATACGGGACTTCGAAGCTGCCACAGACATCGAGCCCTCATTTGCTCGCGCACACGCGAATCGCGGATACACTTACATGATTCCGGTGATTCCGCTGCTCTTCATCCTCGCGCTCGGATAACAAACGCCGTTCTGACCGTTCGTCCGACCTTTCATCGGAAGGCCGACGTATAAGGCGACGAACGGTTAACCATTCTGTGACGCACTTCAAAACGTGTTTCGACGAACTTGAATATTCTGTCATTCCAATTCAACGGCGATTGATGACATGTACATTAAGAAGTTTCTGAAATGGAGTCTCGTGCTCCTTGCATTTGTTGCTTATAAGAACGTGAACTGGAACGACGACCAACCGCGCCGCGCTGAAGTTGTCTACACCACCCACTACGAGAGCCAATAAGCCTCCGTGGAACCCGCTATCACAAAGTGGTATTTTGACGTCAAGCGTGATGTCAATGTGAACCCCCCTAGATGGATGACAGGAGTCGTCTCCTACCAGAACACCTGATTCTCGCCAAGCAGGCAGACCTGCTTCGTGGCTTTTTCAAACTTGTTGCGCTCTTAACCGGTACTGCTCTACTACTTATTGCCTTTCTACCTGGTTTCGCGACCGCAGACGAAATCCTCGAGCCGTTTCTGCGCAACCTGGTGTGTCTTTTCATTATTGGTGGTCTCTATCTGGTACTCGAACGTGGTTACGTGCTTGCCAGCATTTACGGCACCATCACTGCATGCGCCATATTAGCCACCTACACCATCTACCAGGAAAGTCCCGGCAACATGCAGATGTTGGCACTGATTATGTTTCCAACTTGCCTCGCCGGTTTCCTTCCGAGGCGCGGACAGTTCTGGGCAGTCTACGTACTGAACATGCTGCTCATGTTCTTTACCGCCTGGATGCTGATGGTGGTGAAAGAAATCGACATGGAGTACCGCTCGATTGTGACGGTTGGCATGCTACTGACGCTGCTTGCACTCATTATTGACTCACTCTCCAGCTCCTACCGGGACAGTATCCGCACCACGCTGAACCAGCTGCTACAAATCGAAGCCGCCGAAGAAAAGCTGACACAACTCGACCAGGACCTCGGCGTCGCAGTTTCAGAAAAGATTCACGCAGAAATCATTTCAAACCAGCTCGAGAAACAAGGCAGGATGGCTCTGGAAATCGCTGGTGCGGGGACGCTGAGCCTCAACCTATCTACCGGCATCGTTGATGGGTCCAGAGACTTTTTCGAACGTTACGGCTTGTCGATACCGGACGACGTAGAGGGTTTGTACGAACTCATCCATGAGTCTGATCGCGCCAAATTCGAACTGTTGGCGAAAGCGGATAGCGCTGCACGCGATCGCGTCGAGGGTGACTTTCGAATCGCAACGGACAATACAACCTATTGGATGTTTGTTCTCGAGTCAGGCACAACACTGGAAGGCCATAACCTGCTGCACGGCGTTGTTGTTGATGTCACTTCCCGCATGCTTGAGCAGCAAAGACAGGTTGCTGAAGATACCAAGGCACACGAGTCCCAGCGCCTGGAAAGTCTTGGCAAGTTAGCGGGCGCGATCGCGCATGACTTTAACAACCTCCTGCATGTGATCATGCTGAACGCAGATCTGGCACGTAAAACTCTAGAACCCGATTCAAAGCCTGTTGTTTCCATCGACCGACTCATGACTACAGTGGAACGGGCTGCAGAGCTTTGCTCTGAACTGCTTGCTTATTCCGGTCGTGGTCAATTCACCATCGAACCATTTGATCTGGAACAGATGGTCAACGACATGCAGTCACTCCTGGATATCTCCATTCCGAAGGGAGTGAACATTTCCATCACCAGCGATGGCAGCGATACCGTTGTTCAGGGGGACGTGACTCAAATTCGGCAGGTCCTCATGAACTTGATGACCAACGCCGGCGAAGCAGTTGATCCAGCCGACGGTGAGATCACTGTAGAAGTATCCACGCACTTTTTTGGCGAACAGCAACTAAAGACGAGGAACTTTATCGAAGAAGTTGCACCTGGGCCCTTCGTGATGGTGACCATCAAAGACAATGGTCAGGGGATGGATGCAAATACCCTGCAACACATGTTCGATCCCTTCTATACCACCAAAGAAACCGGCCATGGTTTGGGCTTGTCAGCTGTGCTTGGCATCATTCGAGGGCACGACGGCACCATTGAAATCACTTCGACGCCGGGTGTGGGAACTTCAGCAACAGTCCTACTGCCACAAAGCGAATCCAAACCAGTAGCTGAACCACTCAAACCGGATGATACAAACTCACCAGGAGGGTCCGGCATCATTCTTTTCGCAGATGACGAATCAGACATCAGGCAGCTTGCTACTCTCGTTCTTGAAGAATCAGGTTATCGGGTCATTAGTGCAGAAGATGGCCAGGTGGCCGTTGATCTATTCAAAGAGCATCACCAGGATCTGCATCTTGTGATTCTTGATCTCATGATGCCCGTGAAAACCGGACTCGAGGCTTACCTCGAGATACTTGAAATAGACAAAAGCGTACCGGTGGTTTTCTCCAGCGGTTTCAACGAGAGCGAAGCCCTGGATCAGCTTCCCCCAAAAACGAGATCTGCGTTCCTGAAAAAACCTTACCTGGCAGCAGAGCTGAAACAGTTTGTCCTGGACATTATCGGACCCAGAGACTTCGGCTAATCTCTTACCAGTCTCGCTGATGGTGCAGAGGTGATCGCTTCCGCAAGTAATCTATCTTTGTCAGTGAGGGTGTTGCCCGCATCATGAGTCGTCAGGCGAATAGAAACCCGGTTATAAACATTGGACCATTCCGGATGATGTTGGTGCTCTTCAGCCAGAGCCGCGACTTCCGTCATAAAAGTGAACGCATCCACGAAATCCTTGAATTCCAGATCCGCGATCAGGGCGTTATCAATTTCCTTCCAGCTAATTTCCGACATATACCACTCCAACAAGACGACTGCTGCTGCGTATAATACCGCTATGCCAACGTTACTTCTCAATTTGCGCGAAATGGGCCTGCTCAGGAATATGCTGCATGGCACCGCAGCCGTATTCACCTTGCTGATGCCTCTCGCGACCGGTCCAGACTATTCCGCCAGCTGGAACCTATTTTTTAGCGGCATTCTTCCTGCCAGCGCGCCGATCATAGTGATCATCATCGGACTCGACACGATGATGAGTTCGGTTTGGCGATCTGATACCGATGATCCCGAACGTATACAGCACTTGACCAGAATCATCAGGGCCCACCAGTTCTTTGGTGGCGTCCTTCTATTTGCCTGGTTAGCAGTGTTCCTGCCGGTATTGTTATGAGCTCAGTGACCCGCTTCCTCAGCTTTCGGCGCATGGTGGAACGACATGGGCCGATCAGGTCAAGCGGAATCGTTACTGTGATCAGTATTGCACTCAGTCTGCTGATCACCTCGATTATCCATGTCATCGTGAGTGGTATTGCAGCACCCTGGGAACCGCAGGAGATCTGGACACCCATTCTGGTTCCTTTAGTTGTCGCACCAATCGCTTCTTACTTTGCTTTCAACCTGCTGCAACAGCTAATCAATGCGGAACGAGCAAACAAGAAACTGGTCGGCGACTTACAGACCGCACTCGATGAAGTTAAACAGCTCTCAGGGCTGCTGCCGATCTGCGCAAATTGCAAAGACATTCGCGATGATGTGGGGAACTGGCAAACCATTGAAGAGTATGTCACCGATCACAGCGAAGCTGTCTTCTCACACGGACTTTGCCCGGGATGTTCTGCGGCGCTTTATCCGGAAGTTTCCGCTAAAAACTAGTCGCGCCTGCCCAGAAGTGGAACATGGTCTCCGAAGGAACCCGACTCGGGGACAATTTGACCTATCGTTTCCTCTGCTTCTGAACCTGTCTCGAAGTAAGCAACACTGCTCTTCAAATCCGCAGCCTTGGATCCCATTTCCTCTGAAATGGTCGAAACTTCCTCAACCAGTGCTGCATTTTGTTGGGTCATGTTGTCGATTTGTTGAATGGCCGAATCAATTTCCTGAACACGGACCATTTGCTCCTGGCTACTCGCCACCAGAAGCTCACTTGTTTCAGATACCCGCGTAATCGCTTCTACGATAGTGGCCAGCACCTGGCCGGAATCTTCCACCAACTGGACACCGTCATTAACCCGCTCATTACTGTTCTGGATGAGACTCTTAATCTCGCTCGCAGCCGTGGCACTTCGCGTTGCGAGGTTTCGAACTTCGTTGGCAACAACCGCAAAGCCTTTTCCATTCTCACCCGCTCTTGCTGCTTCTACCGCAGCGTTCAATGCCAATAGATTCGTTTGGAAAGACATGTCGTCAATCAGATCAATCATCGTCTGAATCTGGTTACTGGCATCGCCGATTGCCCGCATCGCGGTGATCGCATCCCCCACAACTTCAGTGCCTTCGTTTGCCTTAATGCCAGCTTCTCGCGCCATTTCTTTCAGAGTCACCGCTCCATTTGAACTCTCTTTTGTTCCTGTCGTAATGCCGCCAATCGTTGCAGAGATTTCTTCCAGAGCGCTGGCCTGTGCCTGGGTTCGGTTATTGAGGTCGTTGTTTCCCTGATACACAGAATATGTAAGCCGGTTCAGATCATCTGCACCCACGCGGAGGTTCATGATGATTTCGTGCAGACGTCGTCGCATCTCTTCCACCGACTGCGCCATTCGGCCAACTTCATTATCGGATTCTTTACCTAGCGACTCATCCAATTGTCCGTTAGCAATCGACATGGCGGTGCCAGTCACCTTTTGTAAGGGGCGCGTAATAGACTGATAGAAAATGAACCAGAGCAAACCAATCATGAAGAGCAGCATAAATGCGAGACCACCCACATTGGCCCAGATAATCCGAGTGCCGCTTTCAATAGTGTCCACCATGGACCAGCTGAACTCGTAGTAGCCAGCGGGATCATCCAACTGCCACCGGGTGTCTCCTCCAACCCGCTGTGCAATATGGCAATCGACACAACCTTGTTCGTAGAGCGTCTCTTTAACTGCAATCCTCGAATAGGCATTCGTGTTGCGATCGAAAAGCTCGCCATAGGCTTCACGATTGGAATCACTCAGGGCCTGGCTCGCATTGCGCTCAAAGTCATCTTCGAGGTATGTGAGCCCAAACATCCTTGCCGACATACCGGATCGGCTAAGATCCAATGAAGCTTCATGAAACTTCGCAGGATCACCTGTATAACCTCGCTCCAATTGAGCTGACTCATGAGACCGAATCTGATTGGCGAGGGTCACCGACCACTTTTCGTTGGTCACAATACTGTTGGCGTCAGTCATGCTGGGCGCAAATACGATACCGACACCCATCAGCCCGATGAGCAATATCAATAAAGGCCAGACCAGTCGATAAACCAGACTGTCAAAACTAAAGATCGAGATTTGGCCTTTGGACATTTGCACCCCCATGTAATCGTCGGACACTATAGCCGATGCCCTGTTTTAGTTCGATATCAGTTCGACTCAAGCGAGTTGGTACACTCGCTCCGCATTGCCATAGAACATGGCGTGTTTCTCATCGTCTGAAAAGTCAGCAACGATTTTCTTGAGCCCGTTGTACAGCACAGAATACGAGATCGACATTTTATCGACAGGAAAGTTACTTTCCATCAGGCATCGGTCAGTTCCAAAACACTCAATAGCATGCAGATAGTATCGCCGCTGCGCCTCAACAAACTCGTCTGACGATACCGCTACATCCCGATCATGCCAGCCAAATCCGTTATCGGGCATTGCCATACCACCAATTTTCGCGACGACATTTTCGCATTTCGCAATCTCAGCGATGTCTGTCTTCCATTGCTCAAAAATCTCTTCACGCTTATCAGCATAGGGACCAACTCCGAGAGGCGTGCCAAAGTGATCCAGAATCATTTGCGTGTTCGGACAAGCGCGGGCCAGTTCAGCGAATGCAGGGTTTTGATGATGGTAGTGCCAGGTGTCAAAGGTCAGACCCATTTCACCTAGCACGTTCATGCCCGTTCGGTATCCTTTATCGGCATACAAACCCTCCGGTGCACGACCAGCAATCATCAGCGCTTCAGGATGCGGATCTCTTGCACCTGCGTGACGGATGCCCCGGAACCGGCCCTCGCCAAGCTCAAGATGCGCTTCGAGCACCTCACGAACGCCCTCACCCAGCCCCAAATCTGCACGACCAACAATCCCGGCGATTACCGCACCCTCTGACTGCTCACTTAACTTCGCCTGCTGAACAACAAATTCTGTTTCACCCAGCGGTCGAAGATGTTCGGGACCTTCTTCTCGATAAGATGCACCACACTCGACAAACACGGTTTTTACAACGTTATGGCCGGACTCTGTATCAGAATGTAGATCTTCCACCAGATATCTTCCTCCCAGCCTGCTGCCGTGCCAGAGGTGGTGGTGTGGATCAATGATGGGGCGTTCAGGATCAATAATGGCTTCTTCGGTCATCTTCATACTCCTGCAAGTTATCTGAATGCTATGCTAAAGCCGATGTCAGTCCAAACTCTTCACAACAGCGTTGAAAGCATCTGGGGAAGCTATCCTGCTCAAGCCCGGAAGCGACTTGAACAGATACGCAAGATGATCTTTGAGATTGCCGACGAGTTAGATGTCGAGATCGAAGAGACACTAAAGTGGGGCGAAGCCAGCTACCTGACGAAACATGGCAGCACCATTCGCCTGGATTGGAAACCATCTCAGCCTGGCGCGTGCACGGTGTTCGTTCACTGCCAGACGCGACTCGTAGAAACCTTTCGAGAGATTTATCCGGATGTCTTCGATTACGAGGGGAAAAGAGCGGTTCATCTGCCAATCAAAGGCAGGCTGCAGAAAGGACCTTTACGGCACTGTCTGACACTCGCGCTTACCTATCATAAGGTCAAACACCTGCCATTACTGGGGGCTTGAGGCCGTCTTGACATAAAATCGGCAAATCAGGACAATTCGCGCCCTGCACATCTGTGGCTACGTAGCTCAGCTGGTTAGAGCACAGCATTCATAATGCTGGGGTCGGTGGTTCAAGTCCACCCGTAGCTACCATCTTCTCTAGGTTTCAGCTTTCTCGTCAAATCTCGCTAGGCTCTAGTGAGCAAATAGTGAGCATTCAGTGATTGATGACACTGTCCTCAATCAAAGGGTTGATATGGCTCATCTGTTCCTTTGCCCACCTTTCACGTTCCTCTGTCATTCCACAAACTCTAAGTGCAGCTAAGACTCGAGATAGAAGTGGTAACTGAGGATCGGAAACAGTTAATCTGATGATCTCAGTTGCGATGTCGGCATCATGTGTAAAGAAATGCAGAATTGAGTCGCTAATAGGTTCAACTATTCCTTCGTGATGACAAACCATCGCGCCACCGTCCGGGAGTTGATGGAGTAGCACAGGCAGAATTCTGTCGTGCTCTGCGATTAGTACGTGGGGAATCGATCCAATTTCACAAATCAGCTGTGGGTTAACTGATCCGTGTTCATTTCCGATTTTTACACCGGACAGGTAGGAAGCGATCAGTTTCGCAGCATGCGCCTCAGCGGATAACATTGTTGACTCAAGAATATCCGTTCCAACTACCTTTTTAGTTCTGCCTCCTGGTCCACGAACAGTAATTCCATCATCGTGTGTCTCAATCTCGATGATGGAGTCTTCAATCATCATGCCTATCTTGGTACCCGGATGTAGCTGTTCGATCTCCATTGGGTAAGCAACCAGTTCGTCAATTTCAGCTCGAATATTTTCGCTGTTCCTTAATGATTGGATCAGCGCGGCAGCACCAATAAGAACTCCGTTAGGTAGCTTTGTCGCGATTTTCAACAATTGAGGAATATCTAGCTTTCCGTCTGAGAGCCTGCTCTTAAGATGCTGAGCAATATAAAAACCGAGCAGCTGTGGAGTAGTTGGCGAGACAACTCGTTCTCCACCACTCAGTGATTGTCGGATATAACCGCTGTCTACTAGCTCACGAAGACCAACTTCTCCAATTGTTCGTCTTGCGGTTTCCCATGAGCATAAATAGGTCGACATTCTGTGTATTTGTAAGTCTATTGGTGACACATCGCCCACCATTTCGCCTAGGACGGCCTTTGCCAACTCGGAGTATTGAGTGAGTACGTCTTCGGGAGCATTAATCTTTCCATGCAAGATGAACTCTGGGTGCGGAACGCTACTTAGGGCCAATACGGAACTAGGATAGGGCTTGGGACTTGCTATGGCTTGAGAGAGTAGAGAACGCAACATCCACAGTTGGCGGTACGAATAGCAACGCTGTGCCCCAGGGAGAAAATATATCTCTTTCGAGCCTAGTTGCTCTACTAGCCTCATAAACTCACTATCACTCAAAAAATCTAAATGCAGAGTCTTCGTAGTTTTGGCGATCTTTGAATGATGCCGCCCCGAAGGTGAAGCTAAAAATCCCTTTACCTGTGAGTCGTCGAGCGTGAATACACACTTTAAACCCGCACCGAATGCTGGTTGAAAAATCTCATCTATATCTGATTTCTGAATAGAAGCAGCATTGTCGATTAACAAAATGAGATTCTTCGAAACCTGATTGTTAGAGAAGTCCAACAGCCACTTTCGAACGTCATCTGCAGAGAGGGGCCACCCGAAGTGAACCATGAACTGAGTTGCAAGGCACTGGTAGATACCTTGATTTGTACTTTCTGCATCTAGGTATAGGCACAGGTCCACCTCATTGCTTTGAGCACGTATCACAATGTCTTTTAGAACATTACTTTTTCCCGATAGTGGTTCGCCAGCAATGATCACTGATTTCGAGGTGTCTAGTTCATCGAAAACTGATTGAGTGATGTCTCTCTCGGCATGAAAATCATTAACGAAGGGTGACAAGAGGTCTTGCCAAGTGCCTGTGTGTTGATCTATCTCCGATGTTGTCAACGCAAGAATCACGTCCTTCACACAGGAGGAAGTTGGTCCTGAAAGTGCAGCTATGGCGTTAGAAACATCTGTTGATGCTAACTTGCCGACGTTTGAGAAGAGCTGCTTTACCTTATCGGATGACTGATCATCCGTGCTTATCTCTTCACCCGTGTACGTCGCGTATATGTTGGTTATCTTACCATTCGATACAATCGTCAAAGGAGCCATCGGCTCGCAAAGACGTGCATAAGAAAGCCCTTGCCTCACATCATCGATCGTAAGCTCAAGTGATGGTCGCTTTAGTTCAAGGATGGCCAAATTCTCATCACCTGCCTTCAGCAGGATGTCACTGCGACCAGAGAGCCTAGCGCCATTGACGTTAACGGTCTTGTGACCGAGTTTTATTGCGAATATGGTTTGATGTGCGATCTGTTTTTCAGAAAGATAACTAAGCTCGGTTTCAAGCAGAGAATGAATTCGTGCTTCTAGATCTGCTTCACTCTGTTTAATGGCCATAGGTTTAATCGGTTATCTTTATCAGTAGAAAACATCGTGAAGCCTCGGCTAATGTGGTAGATCGATGTTCAGTTGTTCCGAAGGTGGTCTAACGATTGTAATGTCTTCGACAGCGACTAAGCGAGGTTGTTCGTTTTCGAGTGTTTCGTATTTGCCTGTGGCTTCAACTTCTGCGTCAAGCATCGACCGAACGAGGCGATCAAATGCTCCCTCGTAGATGCACTGTACCTCCACCTTGAACCCTCCTTAACTCGAACCTACGTGCATCAAGATCGATTTCACGGACGACTCCCCGGAAATTCCCCTCGCCTTTAGTGACTAATGGGTGAGACAAAGATTGCCGCAGTACCTTCCTTGAGACTGGCGTAAGTACCGGCGGCTTGGTATCGGCTTCATCTTGGCCATATAAGGACACCTGATTGATACCTTTGCGCCCAGTCGGTGCGATTCTGCTCACAGCAACCATTACTGTATCCCGAATTGCAGGGTCCGGGATTTCCTGTGCTATTGCCTCGTCAACGATATCATCCTTTACATATCGAGCAACGACTGTGAGGCTGCGAACGGCTGATCTGACAGACTCAAACATCTGATCAGA
This sequence comes from Pseudomonadales bacterium, assembly GCA_965267195.1. Classification (GTDB taxonomy): domain Bacteria; phylum Pseudomonadota; class Gammaproteobacteria; order Pseudomonadales; family Azotimanducaceae; genus UBA9659. The sequence goes on along the minus strand of OZ253942.1, from coordinate 3,361,981 downwards.
AATACCCGGAAACTGCAGCTGCCCGTCATCCGCTGCCTCAGGTCTGGAGATATTAATCCCAACTACCAGACTACCGTGCGTTACTCCCGTAAGTACCAGATCTAGCTCCGAGGGCCATCGTATTCGCTCGGAATCACTCAAACCCACAACCGACTTGGCAATGTTTCGGATTTGATTTCGTAGATTTGAAAAAACTGAAGTTACAATGGTGACGGTAGGTTCACCATGCGACACAGCAGGTCCCGCAAACCTTGCTACCAGATCTGAGGAATCGGCGAGTTGTGCAAAGGCATACTCATCCCTGTATAGGCTGTGAAGAAGATCAAAGTACTGCTTGGAAACTTTTTCTAGATCCCCGCCGTTTTCCGACGCGATAGCTCTGGCAACCGAAAGCTGTTCAAGAATCAACGTTGCTTTTGAATCTACTGCACTAACCCAGCTTTTCATTCTGTCACCCTAAGAATTCCATTCCCCAGGTTTCCCTGGAACCTATAGGTTTTCCTTACCCGGATCATTCCCAGGATGGTCCATGGGTACCATGCATGACCCATTTTTACTTGGTTATCTTCATCCACCAACCACAAAAGTTCGCGATAGAACTTCAACACTATTCGCTTACTGTGACCAGAAAAACCCGCCGAAGCGGGTCTCCATGGTCGAAAACCAAATCAGCGGCGCATACTCAGGGAAGTTCCGTAACGAACCAGATATCCACCACTTTGTGAGTGCCAACATCACTATTAGCAACCGACCAGAGGTGGTGCAAATTCCCTGAACCGTCTCGTCTACCATTTGTTATTAGCGCGTCACCTGTTCTACTTCGTGCCGCTTCACGAGTCGCTTCGATCCCGATTGATCTCAGGACAGAACTACTCAGTGGTTGAAGTTCACCAGGATCAGACACAGCATCGGCATTTGTATCTTTCCACAAAACGAGTCGGTTCCAGATATCATCATCTGAAGATATCTCGCCGTCCCCGTTTCCGCCAAGTGATGCAGTATCGTATTGCGCGAGCGCTTGAAATCCATCAAAGGCCCACGTTCTCTGACTGATCAACCAGGTGTGATTCCCGAACAATTCTGAACCGTCGTCAATCAGACCATTATTGTTGAGATCCAGTGCAATAAAGGCATCATCACTGTTCTTCGACAACCATTGGGTCATGACAATTCCTCCGAATCCTTCGTAGTCGAATGGTACAAACGTTCCTCTTTGCCCTGGTTGGATACCGTTTTGTTGAAGATCGACAACGAGGGGGGTTGGTGGTGGGAAAGTTATGCAATTTTTGTGGTCGTCTGAGTCGTGATGCGCATGTACATCTTCAGGAATTCCCCCACTGCCATTAAAAAACTCGGTAAAGCCATCTACCCGGAGGTCTTGCCCACCGCACGTATCTACCGCGGTGAAGTTGTAGTAGTGTTGCTCATCTACTTGCACTGGATTCGATGCCGATCCAGTGTTTGTGGGCCGAGAACCAGAGACTTCTTCATCGTACAGGCACTCAATTTCACCTTCCCAGTGTGTGAGATCCGCTCCGGCTTCGATATATTCAATGGCCGTAAAACAGAGCCACGCATTGTTCACGGTACTACCAACATGGTCCGCTACCACAACATCAGCTTTGGCTGAGGCCGACAGAAATACCATGGTAAAAAACGTCATTAACTTATTTTTCATTTCTGTCTTGCTCCCTTTGAGTAGAGGCGATCACACGTCTGGACCCTTTCGGCTTCGATTTGCTGCGGCGTCTTTGACGCATCAGTTTTCGAATGATCTTGAACATACATCCCGACACTGGACTGTTTTTTCTGAATCCAATTTTCTAGAGCCACATCCTCTCGCTCAGTCAGATTCAGCCTCGTTCGGTTGTAGACCCCAGCACTGAAAGCTGCGTTGATGTCCGCAACGACGTTCTTGGAAGCCGCAACTTGCCGCCCCTGTGGAGGTGAGCTTCCGCATAAAGCGTCGTAAGTGTTCTGGGTCGCTCCATATCGCCTTTGTTCGAGAGCATTGATGAACATGACATAGAGCTCTTTGGCCCGCTGCTTCTCAACACCCATATGTTCCTGAATGAGTCTCAACGCAGGTCCCTCGTTGCCTTCGAGACTCTTTGTCATCGTTTCAAGAACTTTCGCGATACTGAAGAACACAACTTCGGTTGGCTTTTCCTTATCTGTGCCTAGCGATTGTCGGCGCAGGTCGCTCCCAGTGGCCATCGCGGTAACAACTACTAACAGTAGACAAACAAATATTTTGCTCGACTGTTTGAGACAGTTTTGCATGGTGTATCTCCCTTACAGTTGGTTTGGTAGGTGGCCACCCTCGCGAATTTGCTAGCTCTACTTCTGCACTCTCGCAACGACTAGTCTTCCTGAGAGACACGTAGGTCACAATCCGTTGATTACTACTCCAAGAGAAGGAGAACGTGCATTCCTATCCATGGAACTACGCTACTAAGTATGTGAGTAGATTATGTGTTCTTTCTGTGAGATTCATCTCACTTTATGGATTTAGCTTGAAGATTCGATGAATGGCGTTGTGGCACTGAGCGCGCCACGTTGTAAGCCTTTTCCTACATTCAACCGATATCTACGAAGGTAGTATCAATCAGGTGAGAGGAAACAAGAACTAAAAGCACTCACAAAAAACCACTGCAGATCTTATCCAGTTCTCATCATGTGTTTACGGAGGATGCATGAGTAAGAGCAATTTCGATCCACAGCGTCACGTCTACGCCACGTACAAAGCCATTAGATATGGGATGGCTGGCTTGGCGTTTTTACTCCCTATCTTTCTCGCTGTCACTGGTATTAGTAGTGAAGGATATCTTCGCGGATCATGGAGTGCTTATTACTATGGTCCTTTGTACAGCCAGGAGATCTTCGTTGGCGTCCTCTGTGCAATTGGTGCCTTCCTAATCTTTTACACTGGAATGACAAGAACCGAGAACGTATTGCTATGCGTAGCCGGTGGCTTCGCAATTATGGTCGCATTCGTTCCTATGAACGCTTGCGAGGCTAACGGTTACTGCGTAGACCCTCCTAACGCAGTTTCTGAATCTACTGTTATTTGCACGACCAGTGAGTCAAGTGCGTCTTGCCGGACGATCCGTAACGAACAGATTACAACCATCTCAGTTCCGCCATCGTCAAACGCTCTAGACATATTTAAAGAAAACGTCCCTAAAGAACAAAGAAAGGCGAGCTACACGATACAGCACTGTATTTCTTTAGGTGGGATTTCAGAATGCCAGAGGGGTCCTCTCGAATACTTCAATGGCAAGGTTTCTTTGCATGGTATAGCGGCGTTTCTCTTCTTTTCCTCCGTAGCTGCCGTTTGTCTGTTTTGCACGAGAAAAACACTGCAACTGATTGAAGATGAGGATTCTAGAGCTTCTTACAGACTACGATACAACATCACCGGCGGGCTTATGATTGCACTACCGGCATTTGTAGTTCTTCTTACTCATCTCGAAATCAAAACATTCATTGCCGAGACTCTCGCCGCTTGGCTGTTCTCCTACTACTGGGTCACAAAGACAAAGGAGTTGAGCGAGTCGCGGGCAGAGTTACTCGCAATGTCGAATGATGAACGTGTGGGAACAATTTTCGAATCCAATACCCAGTAAGGAAATCTACATGCGCTTGATTTCGGAGGTAGGAGACATGTCGTCTTCGAAGGGACTAAAAAAGCTTCACAATGTCCTGATTTCTCTAACTGAAGAGGAAAAAGGTCGTCTCGATAATAACGCACTTTCTAAACTAACCGAGGAGACCCGATCTTTTGCTGCTACGGGAGGAGTTGGAAACCTAGGACCACAAGCATCAAGAATCGGCTTGTTTCTCCTGGGTTTCAGTTTATTGTTTTTTCTAGTTGAAAATTACCTTTTCAGCATTCTTGATACGTTTGGTACTTGGAATTTTCTTGCCTTTCTGTTTTTTCAAACCATTCATATGGCGAGTTGGGCACTCGGCGTCAATAGAGACAAAGAGGCTGTTCGTCATACGCGAACAATATTGAGTACAGCAAGTGTAGGCGGTATCACTGCTGTCAGCATCTTGCTCCCCGCATCCCTTGTGGCAATAAACAGCGAACAGCAAATCTCCAACGCCGATATGTCGATGATTTTGTATGGAATAAACTGGTTCTTTTTATCTCTAGTATCTGGTGTCGCTTTTGTCTTCTTAGTTCCATTACGCATGGAAAGCGATCCTCTTGATAACAGGTGGATTGGAAGTTTTTTCGGCTCTCAGTTAATCGCCATTTTCATAGGGATGGTCAACTTACAAATGGGATTCAACGGAGTTTTCTGACATGTCTAGACGAGATTTATCAAGATCTAAGTGGGGAGAACCGGAATGGAGAGAAGCCTATGAAGAAATCTTGAGTAATTCCCTTGAGGAGGGCGAAAATGTCACTGATGTCGTCTCCTTCGCATTTACGATTGGACTATGTGTAAGGAGCCTAGTGCCGAACTTCCATGCGCCCATCCCATCAATGGATCCGCTTTTACCACTTATTAGTCTTACATGGTGGCCGTTTAAACCTAGCGTTTCCGAAGAACTACACTACCAATTGGTAAATCGTCGTAGGCGCTGGTCGGAAGGTGCCCACGTGAGATTCTTATCACGAGAGTTCAGCGAGTATTTCGGAGAAAAACCGATTGAACGAGCAAACATGAAATTCGATGATCGTGAATATCTAATCTCAACAGCGATGTTGTCTGGGCAAAGTGACTTCATGGATTTTGATTACCTAGTCAGACACCCAGACAGGTTTGATCACTACCTGAATGACCTAATCCAACGAACTCAGGACCTTTAAACAGATGTGCGTGCAGAAACTGCCACGTGGAGCACTGATCAGTGAGGGTTTCGCAATAACAATACGGAGAATACCTTTGATAAAGATCTTCTTGATAGTTTTTGGCGTAGTTTTTAGCTTTTTGCATTCAGCCTTTGCGCATAACGATGATCGTAATCACACCCATCCAACCGGGACATGGGCAGACTATAAAGCATCGCCACCTGGCACCGTTATCGTTGATGGTGTGAACAGCGATGTGACTTATGTTGTTGAGATATGTCCACCATCAGAGAAGGGTGTTGTCCTGAGAGTTGATGGAAGGCGAAAGAATGTAGGTCTTGGGGGGTGCTCTAGGTTAGAAGGTTCTCGCATACGCGCAATAGAGAGGGTTCCCGAAGATAGCGAAGCTGATAATCAACATGGCAGATATAGAATAATTACTGTCTATCGCCCTGTTCATTCAGAATGAATCCGCTTAGTGTCAGGAGTCTCAATGCATAAGGGCCAGACTCTGATTCTGCTCGAACCAGGTGGAGGTTATTGAAACCAACCAGACACACGCGGTTCAGTTCTCGCCCCTCTATCAGTTGTCTACTAGTGCTGAATGTTTACGCCCTAGGAACCCTAATTTGCCGTTGGGTACCTATCGAGCCCTGTCTGGAATTATCCATAAGTAGTCAGTCAACGTTATTCCTTCGAAACAATCGGATTCCGGGGTTAAGTATTCAAGCAAGCCGGGGCAGTTCGCATTTTGATAACTTGCGAACGCACTATTTCCTGCTCCTGACTCCAACGGCCAACCGGCCCTGACATGGCAGTTACGACAACTGGTTGCTATTGGATGGATTACCCCTTCGATATAGGGGTTTACCGCAACGTCATATTCGCCATCAGCATTTGGCGGTACGGCATAGCTTGTAGTTAGGAGATAGTTTCTCCAAGGCCCCAATGCCCGAGGAAGGAGTGGTCTGTCTTCTGAAAATGGTCCACTGTCCGCCGAGTGCGACCACCATACACTTTGTAGTGTCCAACTCGGAAGCTCCTTCGTGTTAACGTGCATCGCAACCGTGGCCAGGTAGTCACCGACTTCAAAGTCTTCACCATTTAGCCAGTAGCTTGAAGCAGAGATTATTGCTTTGTCAGCGTCACTGAACATCTCCCAATCTTTCGCCGTCACTTGAACGTGATAGAACGAATCTAGAGGAACGACCGTTGCGTCGGCTTCTACCGAAGGATAACTATTAGTACCATCATGAGTATCAAGGCCATACAAGTATTTTACTGTTCGTTGTTCGCCAACGTGATTTCCTGTGGGGTCGATCGCAACCACGGACCCCCATGTTTCGTACCCTGCATAATTAGGATAACTCACCGGGAAATTGTCTGACCAAACGGGCAAAGGTGTGAATCCAACTGATTTCACTGGCCAGTACATGTGTTTTGTAACGATGAAGTCATTGGCAACCCGAACTTTTTCGCCACTATCATGAATCCTATCCAGGACAGACTTCTCGGTGTACCCATTACTAACCAAAGAAGCAGCGGCAGAACGACTCAATGATTCTGTAGGTATTAGAATATCACCGTTGTTTACAAAGAATTTACCATCGCAAACTGTCTCTCCACAGATAGCTTCGGGATACTTGTCTTTCACTTCTTCAGGGACAGGATAGAGCGGTCCATTAGTGTTTACTTTGATCGATCGTAGACGGTTAACCGCTCTGAGGGGTTTCTGACTAGATTGCTTTTCAGTCGAACTAGTTTCGAAACTTGAGAAAACCTTCCCGGTATTAGGCCAAGTCATCCAGAGCGGCCATCTTCCGGCGGGCTGCATTATCCCAGCCCATAGTCTCCAGGCGTGGCTTCGAATATAAGCTTTCTCGTTCTTGTCCGTAGCTTTTTGTAACCTTTGTGTCTCGACCATGTAGCCATAACCTGAGGGGAACGGTACATAGCCAGAAGTCTCCTCTTTTTTGTCTCCCAAAGCAGGAAGTGTAAGGAGGATTAGAACAAACAGGTTCCAACGAATCAGGGCTGGCATATCTGGTTTCTCCAAATTGTTATTCCACGATACACACCTAATTCTCAAACAAGAACGCACAACACGCCTGAAGTTGTAAGCGAAGTCTCAAATATCCCTCGGTAAAAACTCACGCGAAGTACTCTTTATCCTACAGACAATGTCGATATAGGAACCGTATAGTCACAACGCACTACAAATAATCCGCCAGCAACTGCCAAGGAGGCATCAATGCCTAGTGATAATTTCGGTCAACAACTTTCCAACATCGATTTCAGTCAAATTTTGGGTGGACCAATGTCAGCGGCAGTAGCAGCTGAAGCGCAGGCTGCGATGGTAACCCTTAACTACATCACTCAAGTCGGCTTCCACGCGCAAGGACATGACGGCGGTGGCGGTTTGGAAGCCACCGAAGTCAACTTTACTTACAACCGTTCAATCACTTCACCTGACGGTCAAACAGAGAGCAAACCGCAGGAAATGTCCGTACCAGTTCTTAGCATCGTACCCATTCCCGCATTGCAGGTCTCGCAGCTGTCGGTGGATCTAAACGTAAAACTAAACTCGATTACTCAGGGGACATCAGAGAACAGCATCGTAACGAACAAGAACGAGACCAAAAGTAGCGGTTTCTTTCAGAGTATTTTTGACCCAGTCCACATGACCGTACAGACGACTGACAGGTCTGTATCAAGAGGGCTGCAACGCACATCAGAGCAATATACTTTGCAGGTAAAAATGCTCGCTACACAAGCGCCGACTCCTAGCGGTCTGGGGAAGGTGCTCGACATATTTGAAGATGCCATCGAGTCGCAAGCAAAAGACGGAAACAACAATAACAATAACAATAACAACGACAATAACGACAGCTAGTCGATAACTATGCTGATAGGACTGGATAAGTTGCTTGGTGGCCTCGCATCTTCGGCGGTACAGGCCCAGGGAATTTCAGACGGCACTGCTTCTCAATTGCGAGAATTTTATGCCAAGCAGCCAGTCCTGAAAGGATTCCAATCACCTCGTGTTGTTCTCGCCCAGATCGAAATAGAGTTAAGTGGTTCAGTAGTACAACCTAACTCTTTCAACAACGAAGATCACAAGGGGCATGTTGTACAATCATTACTTACCGAACTCGAAAGTCTGATCCATCTTCACAAAGAATCTGGGAGTGACAGTAAGTCGAGCCTGTTCTCCCGACACACAGACAGTCACAACGATTTACTAGATGACGTAAAGGGAATACTGGAGACTGCGTTTTCTTCCGGTCTAAACATCAGCACACTAAAACAATTTCTCCTATCTAAGTTGCTGCAAACTATTGGAAATCACATAAAGGGTAAGCCCGATGAACTCTCTGTTCAGATTCAATCCGCAATACAGCATTCATTTGACGCACAACAAGAATCTCAGAGCACGGAAGATACAAATGATTCTGGTTTGTGTATTCGCCTAAACGACGGCGATACAAAAAGCGACTTTTCTCCAAACACCAGCTTAAAAATTACTTACTACGCGACCGAATCGGGAAACTTTGAATCCCCAGTTGTGGAGCAAGATCATCAACCGCTGAAAGCTATTTGAGGATGATATGTTCGGATTAGATGACTACGAACCATATTTGCCGTCGTATGGCGGATTTGACCCTGTCAATCATCAAGGTTTATGGAATCGTCAATATAACCCCGACACTTTCGAACGTCCTTCCAATTTCTACAGGTCTACAGTGGAGTACATGTATCGACCGACTGAGGACAACCCTGCATACGTTGAATATGACCAGCGAATGGGCGTGCTATATCAGTGCGACGAGTGCCCTCAGATTGGCCCCTATCAGGCTTTCCAAATCGATCATACCGAGGATTGGGAAGAGTTCGTGCGCTCAACTCAACCTGAAACAGAAGCAGAAGCTACTCAAGCTTACAACGACGTAAATAATCTCAGACTTCTCTGCACAACTTGTAATGCAGACCACAATGCAAGTCATGATCGTGAAGATGAAGATGACTATGACTATGATGATCCATTCATAGACGACAGTGGCGATGGCGACATCATGTCAACTGGCGCTAGACAGGGACTAGACGAATTTAAGTTTAATCAAGCTTCTTACTTTCGACAGGGAGGAATGGGTAACGGAAACGGCTGGGGGAGTAGTAGCTGGTCGAACAATAGCTTCTTCGATGATGGCGGGATTCAACCAATGGATATCGATGCTGCGCCCGCACAATCTGCTGGGAGAGCTAGCAGCGCAGACTCAGCCGCGTTTAGTAATAGCGCGTGGACCGCAAACGACGCATCCACTGCTATGTCCGCTGGGGAAGCGGGTGGAAGTGAAGACGCCCTATTGGTATTGGCGGAAGCGGCTGAGGATATGGCACCGCTGGTTCTCTTCGCCTAACATCAATACGACGCCTTTGGCGAATGCCTCAATAAAGCGACCCAAAATCTCATAGAAATTCTCCTCACTAGGATTTGTTCGTATCCCAGAAAGAATGACAGTCTAGAAGCTCTTCTCCAACGCCGACTTTATGCTCTCGACCTTGTAAGCGTGACGGGTGTGAAGGTAAAGGTAGTATACGAACGACTTTATTCGCAATTCCTTGCAAAGTTTCAAGTCCGCTTCAAACGATTCTTCTAACCCCGCCAGCATGAAGTCAATTGAAATAGACGCATCTGCCTCACCCGTCTTTATTGCCTCTATCACGCCAGCCAACGACCCGAGCCTTGGTATTGGTCGGCCTATTCGGCGCTCAGCTGTGGCAAACGCGTCGAAGTGCTCGATCCCGATCACTTGCATCTTGCTGAGGCTGTCGAAAGAAGTTGGACACTGGGTTTGTTCAAGAACAATCGGAAAAAGAGCTTGTTTCAGGAGAGGTACCGGCACTTGAACAACATGCTCGAGAACCGGTGAGCCCAATGGAATGCTTCCAAAAGTACCGTCGTATTCGGTGTCGGTTGTGATGTCGAGCGTTTCCTCGGCGCTTAGTTGCACCCAGGTGACTGTATGAGGAGTCATCTCAAATCCCTTTTCGATTTCCTCGAAAACAGGCTGCAACAGCTCATACTCGCTGGTCGAAACAGTCACCTTAAAATTTTCTGCACTTGAGAACATCGACCAAACAATGCCACTCAAAACGACAATGAAACGAACGAACCTGGCTCGAAATAGCGATCGATTCATGCTTCCTTCCCTCAAAAAATTTAAGACACCTTATCGAAGAGGTTCCAACAATCCAAGCTGGTAGGACGTTTCATAGTTTCCGCGTTATCTGTTGCTGCGTTCGCTGTGTCTTTCAAGCACAGACAGCGCCTTCAGTTTCCGTTTAGTTCTCGCCTAGCACGCACTCCTGAAGACCAAGACGAACGAAATTCTGAAATATGACCACGAAGGGGGCTCCTCTGCTGTCGAAAAACCAGTTACTCGATGCCCGAACGTTTTGACCATCTCGTGATCATGAATACCTGGTTACATCACGAGCGGAACAAGTATTCAGAAGGCCACTCTCCATTCCGCTCGACAGTTACAACAACGGTAACGCCACAGCACAGACGCTGCACTACCGCACTCTGCTGAACTGGGACAAAGGATGTCAGTTCATCTGGGGTTGTCAGGACAATGTGTTCACAGAAGCCTGGGGCAGGAAATGGGCATCACAGATGGGTGAGGCACGATTCGATGCACTCGAAGCAGGCCACTTCCCGCAGAACACTCACGGTGAAAAGCTCGTGGAGTTAATCCTGGCTGAGAAAGGACCCGCTTAGGAATCAATCACAGGCCATCTCGAGATAGCCCCATTTTTCGTGCAGGGTCTGCCAGTAAATATGATTCTCATCATCTTCTTTCGAGTTAGCCTGAGCTTCGACCTTCTGCACATAGGCTTCTGCGAGATCCCAGGTAAACGACTCAAGCGAATAGCTGATGTCGCTGATCACCGAGGATTCAAAGGAAACAAGGAAGAGATCCAACGAAGGCTGAACCCCCGACACCTGAGGTTCACTATTCAGCAGATCTCTCAACTGCATGAAGGACTCACCGCTCACGTGTTTTAAGGTGTCAGTTAACTCTTTGCGAGTCATGAGGTTCAGATTCTCAACCATCTCTTCGATTACTTCACCGCAATCAGTTCAATTTCAAAGATGAGAGTCGTGTTACCGGGAATGGGTCCCACTCCACGAGCGCCGTATCCGAGGGCAGGTGGAATACGAAGACGCCACTTATCACCTTCTTTCATCATCTGCAGCGCTTCCACCCAGCCCTGGATGACACCGTTAACCGGCAGATCAAGAGGTTCGCCTCGTTCAACTGAACTGTCGAATACACGACCATCTTCGAACGTACCATGGTAGTGTGCGGTTACCGTATCGGTTGGGCCAGGAGTGGCACCTTCTCCAGATTCCAAAATTTCATACTGCAGTCCGCTGCTTGTGGTGGTCCACTCTGTCATTGTGTTCTTCCTGATAGGCAAAAGACTAACGCTAACACAGCTCGGCGGTGCAGACAGCGCAATCAAAAAACGAAAACAGTAGATGTAACATGACAGACAGACCTGAGGCTCAACCAGGCGAAACGCGAATCACGCGTTTTCTTCACCTGGTCGAATGGTTGGGTAACGCTTTGCCCCACCCTGTGACTCTATTCGCGCTTTTCGCGATCGGCATAGTTTTCCTGTCCGGGCTTCTAGGATTCCTGGATGTCTCGGTGATAGACCCTCGTCCGGAGGGTGCAAAAGGTAGAGCGGACAACGGCATGATCGAAGTTGTCAGTCTGATGAACGCTGAAGGCTTGCGCATGATCATCATGAACCTGGTCAGTAACTTTGTCGGCTTTGCACCACTGGGTACGGTACTAGTCGCATTGCTCGGTGTTGGTGTCGCTGAGCGCTCCGGTTGGTTAACTGCAGTTATCCGAGCCATGGTCCTGAAAGCGCCGCCCCACATGGTCACCATCATCATTGTGTTTGCTGGTGTTCTCTCAAACACAGCGTCGGAAATGGGCTATGTGGTGCTTGTGCCATTGGCTGCTGTTGTTTTTTATTCGCTGGGTCGACATCCACTCGCTGGACTCGCTGCAGCCTTCGCCGGTGTGTCCGGAGGTTACAGCGCCAATCTTCTGATCGGCACAGTCGATCCCCTCTTATCCGGTATCACAACCGAGGCAGCGCGATTGATCGACCCAACTTATGAGGTCGACGTCAGCGCCAACTGGTACTTCATGATCGCCAGTACTTTTCTCATCACAATCGTTGGCAGTTTTATCAGCCTGAAGATTGTTGAACCTTCCCTCGGTCCCTACGAAGGCACACCGGATCTAGACGACAATGATGCTCACCGAATGAATCCACTAACACCAATAGAGAAGAAGGGACTTTGGCGCTCGCTTTGGGCGACGTTGATTTTCGCGGCGGTTATCATGGTGTTGGTCATCCCGGAAGGTGCTGTGCTCAGAAATCAGGAAACAGGCGCCATCGCGGGATCTCCCTTTTTGCGAGGGATCGTTGCGATCATATTTTTCTACTTTATGACCATCGGCATCGTCTATGGACAAACCGTTGGCACGATTCGATCTGATCGAGATGTCATTGATGCCATGGCACATGCCATGAGCACACTCGGACTCTACATTGCACTGGTGTTCTTCGCGGCGCAGTTTGTCGCCTTCTTTGGCTGGACAAACCTAGGCGCCATAACCGCCGTATTGGGCGCAAACTTCCTGCAGAACATCGGATTCACGGGACCAGTGTTGTTCTTCCTGTTTATCCTAGTATGTGGCTTTATCAATCTAATGCTTGGGTCCGCATCCGCACAGTGGGCAGTCACAGCGCCGATCTTTGTGCCGATGCTGATGTTGTTGGGTTACGCACCGGAGGTCATTCAGGCCGCCTATCGAATTGGTGACTCCAGCACAAACATCATCACACCGATGATGAGTTATTTCGGTCTGATCATGGCATTCGTCAATCGATATGTGCCGACGGCAGGTGTGGGCACCGTGATCGCTATGATGCTGCCTTATTCGGTCGCATTTCTGGTGTTCTGGTCACTGTTCTTCTTTCTATGGACTTTTATCCTAGGGTTACCCGTTGGACCAGCAGCACCCACCTATTACACCACCGGGTAGTTCGAGCGAGGGTCAGTTAACATAACCAGCATGAACTGGAAGCATCTATATTGGGCGCTCGCTTTTTCTGTATCCATGCTGACCGCTCGACTCATCGTTGGTGGCGTGTCGATGTTACCCACCGATGGATTGGTGGCATTCATATTAGGCACCGCTGTCGGTTGCGGACTATCTCTTATTCTCAGTCGATTACCAAAACTCGTTGCCGGAGTATTGGTCATCGCAGTGAGCACAATTTACGTCGGCGCCTTTCGTTACGAAGCTATCTTTGGTGTGCTGCCAGGTCCCGAAGTTTTGTTTTATGTTAGCGAACTGCCACAACTGCTTCCTTCTATTGTTGGTGAATTTGATGTCAGGGTTGTTCTGACACTTTTAGCTCTGGGATTTGGATTAACTCTGGCGGGCTTCTCAAGCTGGAACTCATCACCAGCAGAATCCAAATGGGCGACAGCACTGGCACTCCTTACGATGATTATGTTTGCGGGTCATAGCTTCTTCATGACACCGGCTAGCCAATCATCTGAGCCAGTCGCATGGCTTATGTCTCAATTGGTTGTGGCGAGCAGGGTTCCACAATCCGGTGAACAGTTAACTGCATCGGATTTCTCCGACTTTCTTAGCTTCCACGGTCAAACACCGTCGGTTAATCCGAATAAGGACTTTCCCCTCTGCCGCGAAAACGACGAGGCAATCAAGCCGACGGGTCAGAGCGTCATCGTTCTGGTCCTTGAGAACGTTGGCAATGACGAGATGAAGTACCTTCCCAATCTCAGCCACTTCGCGAGCCAACACGTCTGGTTCCAGGACTTCATGTCCGTCGGAACGAAAAGCGTTCAAGCCCTGCCCGCTTACCTTGGTGGACTGCCGCCCAATCCACACGAAAATTACCTGTGGTATAGACCACAACCCAATATGCCCAGCATGGCGAGAGCCTTATCGCCCGAAGGCTATACCACTGCTTATTTTCACGGCGGGGATCTAAGCTTCGAGCAACAGCGGCATTACCTGACTCAAGCCGAGTTCCAACATATCTACGAGTTCGGCGATTATGACTACCCCATCTACGGCTGGGGTTACTCTGATGAATCCATGTTCACTGAACTCCAACAATGGACGGAACAACAGGAAGAACCCTTCCTGGCGGTTCTGGCAACAATCAGTTCGCATCATCCTTACATTCTGCCAAATAATTTCTCACCGACATCAACAGAAGCGGATATCCAAGGACAATATTCGCTGGAACAAATACAGGCATACGAGTATCTGGATAAAGTCCTTGTCGACTTCTTTACCTGGTTTGAATCACAAAACGCACTGTTGTTGATCGTCGGTGACCACGCACCCGACCGAGGTGATCAGAAACACAAATTTCACGTGCCCCTGATCGTTGCGGGATTGGATTCCGTTGAAAAAGAAATCGTTGATGATCTCTCGAGTACACAAGGCATTGGATATGACTTGCCGAATACTATTCTAGATGCACTGGGGTTACCGGCGCTAAGCTGTTCACCTGGGAAACAACTTTTCTCCCCCGAAACCGGCACTGAAAAACGTTACCGATACACAGTGGCAGGCAACAATCTCGATGCGGTGTACTTCCATGATCTGGAGCAACCCGTCGCTTTCGAAAAAAGAACCCTGGCTTTCAAAGAGACAAACTCCGAAGGTGGATTTGGAGCCACAATTCCCACTGAAGAAGTTCCAGAGCTCACCATCGATCTGTTCCAATCGATTATGCGGGTGCACTACGACCTTCTGGAATCGAATACTTACGCACCACTTAATCTCGAGATTAAGGAAGGCTTGCCAGAAACCACTTTCAACAACACCATCTTTGTTTCCCATCGAGGCAACACCGAAGGCGAAAACAGACGACGCGAGAACAGCAGAGAAGCCATCGAGGCTGCCATATCGTCAGGCATGCAATGGGTGGAAGTCGACATCCAGGCTGACAAGCTTGGCGAACCTTTCCTGTTTCATGATCCCGCCGTCAACATCTCGGGTGAGATCTATAAATTCGCTGAGCTAACGCTCGAGGAAATAAAGGAGCTGCCAGGTATGGGCAAAGTCGTGAGCCTTGAAGAAGCGCTGAACGACTACTCTGATGACATCAACTTTGCGATTGAATTGAAACCGTTAACCCACGTTTCCATGTTGATTAGACTCACGCAAAGAGTTCGCTCATTGATCAATTCAAGATCCGGGGAAAACGAAATCATCGTTGATAGTTTCGACATCACCCTATTGCGGTCGATTCAACGAAACTGTCAGTGTGAAGTGGGTTTCGATCATCCATACAGGCAGCCGGTTAGCTCTGAGGATCTTCAGCACTACGCCATGCTCGGGTTCGACTGGATCTATATTGAGCAAACAACATTGAGTAATGACCTGATTTCACAGGCCCACGACGCCGGGATAAAAGTGATGGGCTACACCATCAACTCCACAGATTCGGTAGACCCGGAAATACGATCACGCCTGGATGGCGTCATCACCGATCGTGCCGAACTTAAGCAGGAGTGGCTAAAACACTAGGTTTTTCCGGCATGTCTTGATCGCAGTCTCCAGATCGAGATACCTTGTTCGATATAACAACTAGAAAGGTCTCACTTATGAAGGCCCTCGCCGTACTTCTCACGCTGTTTCTTGTCGCCTGCGAGCGAAATTCAATAACCCCGGAAGAACCAGACACACTGGCATCGACAGATGACATGCAAACTGGCGCATCGGACTTTGACCGAGCTAATCACCCGGGTTCCGAACTGTACTCAGCCCACTGCGATCAATGTCATAGCGGCACCGTGCCCAAGGCACCTCATTTCTCATGGCTGGAGATGATGAGCGCGAGTGCGATCCATGCCTCGATGACTGAGGGAATCATGTCGGTTCAAGCCGCACACCTGACAGAAGAAGAAAAGATACTGATCACCGAATACATCGCCCGAAAACACATATCAGACGACAGCGACCTCACTGCCTATGAGCCACGTTACTGCGACGATCGAACCATCGAAACAGACAGGCCTGCACCCTCGGTGAACTGGGGGCACGACACCAATCGCTTTTCTCATGCTGATGTCGCTGGTCTGACAGCGAATGACCTTAGAAACCTGGAACTCAAATGGTCTTTCGTTTACCCGGACGCGTTTCGCGCCAGGTCGCAACCAAGTATTGCGTACAACACGATCTTCACGGGCAGCCAGGACGGTACCGTGTTCGCATTTGATCTCGACACCGGCTGCACCAAATGGACCTTTAAAGCATCTGCTGAAGTTCGAACGGGTATCGTCTTATCAAACGATACGGAAACCCCGCTCGCCTTTTTCGGTGACATCCTCGCCAAACAGTACGCCGTTAACGCGAAAACAGGTGAGCTCGTCTGGTCGAAAAAGGCAGATGATCATCCTGCAGCAACACTCACAGGCACAGCCGCCTACTACGACGGTCATCTATACGTACCAGTTTCTTCGTTGGAAGTTATTCCAGCCGCCGACCCCAGCTATGAGTGTTGTACATTCCGCGGAAGTGTTCTGGCTCTGAACGCGGAGAGTGGCGAAGAAGTCTGGCGACACTACGCCATCGAAGAAGCACCTGAACCCGTCAGCAAAACCAGTGTGGGTACCAGAGTTCTAGCTCCGTCAGGTGCACCCATCTGGTCAAGCCCAACGATTGATGCGAAACGAGGGTTGCTCTATGTCGGTACCGGCGAGAACTATTCATCACCCGCTGACGGAAACTCCGATGCCATAATCGCCATCGAAATGGAAACAGGTCAACGCGCCTGGACACGACAATCCACAGCAGGTGATGCATGGAATGTCGCCTGCATGATGAAAGACAATCCAAACTGCCCCGAAGAAGATGGCCCGGACTTTGATCACGGTTCCAGCATCCTGCTCGCAGCGATCAATGACGAGCGCGACATTCTTCTGGCAGGACATAAAAATGGCACCATCTTCGGACTGGACCCAGATAACCAGGCCGCACTGATTTGGGAGACCAAAGTTGGTCGCGGCAGTATTCAGGGTGGCGTGCACTTCGGCATGGCCATTGAAGGTACGACGCTCTACGCACCCATCAATGACATGAACAACACCCGCAATGGCGATTATCTGGATCCTGAAAAAGCGAGGCCAGGGGTCCATGCGATTGAGATCTCTACCGGCGAAGTGCTATGGAGCCATGTTCAAGAGAATGTTTGTTTTCCTGAACACGAATTCTGCGATCCAGGTATTTCGAGTCCGGTTACTGCAATGCCTGGTGCCTTAGTTGCCGGGCACCTTGATGGTTTCGTCCGTGCGTATGGTAAGGAAGACGGTGAACTGTTGTTCGAGTTCGATTCACGAGGCGACATCACCGGCGTCAACGGTCTCGTTGGTCATGGCGGCAGTATGAGTGGCGCGGGCCCAGCCATAGCAGATGGCCATGTCGTTATTAACTCCGGTTACGGTTTGTACAACCACCAGGCTGGTAACGTGTTATTGGTCTTCGCGCCGCGGGCTGCAGACTAGCAAGAGAATTGCACTTTCGGTCGCGTACTTAGAAAATACTCACATGTCTGTCATCTTGACCCCCTCATCCAGAAAAATGATCAGCATTGTCTCCCCGATCTATCGGGCAGAGGCAACGGTCGAAGAACTGTGCGAGGAAATTACCAACGCCCTGACGCCGCTTGATTTGGATTTCGAGATCATCCTGGTAGAAGACGGAAGTCCTGATAACTCCTGGGAAAAAATTTGCCAGATCGCTGAAAGCAACGCACATGTCGTGGGCATACAATTCTCGAGAAACTTCGGTCAACACTACGCCATCACTGCCGGTATTGAGGCTGCCAATGGCGACTGGATCGGTGTTCTGGATTGTGACCTTCAGGATCACCCGAAACATCTGGCATCCCTGATAGAACGAATCGAGGAAGGCTACGATATCGTCTTCGCTCGAAGACAAAACAAACAACATGGTGCCGTGCGCGGATTTTTCAGCGCGGCTTTCGCGCGGATGCTGAATCTGTTGACCGACTTTGAACATGATCCTTCGGTCGGCACTTTCAGCATTATCTCGAGGCAGGTTGCCAACGCCTTCCTGGAGTATGGCGAGTCCATGCGCAGTTATACGATTTTGCTTCTCCACATGGGATTTCGAAAAGGTTACGTCGACATCCCACATGAGCAGCGAAAAGACGGGGGATCCAGCTACAGTATCGGCAAACTCTTTCAGGTCATGATTGCCTCAACCATCAGCTATACAGAAAGACCACTACAGGCTATCTCTATAGCGGGCCTGCTCATCGCTTTGGGATCGTTTTTCGCGTCGATTTATTATGCAGTAGGCACCTTGTTTTACGAGCGGCCTCTGGGATGGAGCTCACTAATTGTGGCGATACTCCTTTCAACAGGTCTGATACTCAGTTCCATGGGTGTCATTGGTCTGTATCTAGGGAAAGCACTTAAAGAGAGTCTCAACCGTCCGCTGTACCACGTGAGAAATCAGGTAGGCAGAACAGACGTCGCTCGTCTTGATGTGTCACAGATCGCAAAATCAAATTGAAGATAATCGGAACAGAACATGAGTAGTAAAGAGAAGTACGAGAAAGTTTTCATGGAATGCTTCGATATCGATCAAGCCACCTTAACTGGTCTTGAGTACAACACCATCGAGCAATGGGACTCTATCGGTCACATGGAAATGATTGCCGAACTCGAAGAAGTCTTCGACATCATGCTCGACACCGATGACATCATTGATTTTAGTTCTTTTGAAATAGGCATGGAGATCCTCGGAAAGTACGGGGTCAGCTTCTAGTCATTGAACGATGAATTTCTTCAGCCGGTTAGAGGAACACGGACTTTCCGCAGCGCTGATTGACGATCAAGGTCGGGTACTGACATACACCGATCTGACTAGCCAGGCAGACGAGCTTGCAGCAAAACTGAAAGATCCCAGGTTGGTATTCCTGGTACCTACCAATTCGACAGATTCCGTCATCTTCTACATTGCCTGTCTTCGAAGTGGGATCCCGCTGGCACTGATTAATGAGCAAAGCGCCGCTCAATCGCTCGACGCACTGATTGATAATTACCAGCCCTCGCATATTTGTATTCCCCGGAATACAAACATCCCAGTCAACACCAGCCGCGAAGTGGCGGACATCGGTCAAAGCGTCGTTGTTGAAACTAACTGCCGTCGTGACTATGCAATAAATCCTGATCTTGCACTGCTGTTATCAACATCTGGCAGTACCGGCAGCCCCCGTTTCGTCCGACTCTCGATGAACAACGTGTTAAGCAATGCAGTTTCAATTATCGAGTCTCTCGGCGTCAGAAAAGAGGATCGCGCCATCACGACTTTGCCCATGGCGTACTCCTACGGCTTATCCATCATCAACACACATCTTGCCGTTGGCGCGTCTATTGTGATCGGGGAATTTACGGTCACTCAAAAACCCTTCTGGGAAATCATACGAAACCAGGAGGTGACTACGTTCGGCGGAGTTCCCAACACTTATGACATGTTGTTGCGCCTTCGTATCGGAAGAATGGACCTGCCCTCTATCCGCTATCTGACCCAGGCCGGTGGTCGTCTGAACCCGGAGACCGCACAAAAATTCTGCGAGATCGCGAATGAACGTGGATGGCGTTTCAACATAATGTATGGCCAGACTGAAGCCACCGCACGAATGTCATGCGTGCCTTTTGAGCTGCTGCAAGAAGATACAAACAACATCGGCTATGCAATCCCTGAGGGTGAGTTCACCCTACTGGATGAATCAGGAAACACCATCGACCAACCAGATATACAGGGTGAACTTGTCTATCAAGGACCAAACGTGTGCCTGGGATACGCCACAGGATGCGACGACCTCGCTCGAGGGGATGACAATCACGGCAAACTGTTGACCGGTGATCTAGCAACCCGCTCAGAGAAAGGGTTCTACAGAATCGTCGGTCGCAAAAATCGCTTTTTGAAACTATTCGGAAACCGGGTCAATCTGGATGACGTCGAGCAATGGGTCAGCTCAGAGATCAGTGAATGCGTGTGTGTGGGCGAAGATGACCGATTACAGGTGTACCTGACAGGCACTGACTGGGATACTTCGGATGTAAAAAGAATGATCGCCGAGTTTCTGCATGTTCACCAGAGCGCCATCGCTATCGATACCATCGAAGAAATTCCACGCAGCGATAGTGGAAAAATTCGCTACGCAGAACTCGCTACCCGCCAATGAATGACCTGAATACACTCTTCGAAGAACCGGTTTTTTCGCTCTCTGCAGATGAAAAGCGCAAACGCTTTACCGCCATCATGCAGGATCGAAACCAGCACCACTTCGATCATTGCGCCGAGTACCGCTCAATCTGGACGGCACTGGGCATGGAACCCGCCAGTTGCGATACGTTGGAAGACATGCCGTTTCTACCCACCAGTCTGTTCAAGCAGTACGCGCTAAAGAGTGTGCCCGATGAAGCAGTGGTCAAAACCATGACTTCGTCCGGAACCTCAGGCCAGGCAGTTTCCAGGATTTTTCTGGACAAGGAGGCAGCACGTCTGCAGTCGAAGACCCTGACCAAAATCATGTCTGATTTCCTCGGAACAGGTCGTCGCCCAATGCTTGTTCTCGATAGCCAAAGCGTTGTGCGGGCCGGGGGTGCGTTGTCCGCCCGTGGTGCGGGCGTGCTTGGTTTTTCCATTTTGGGTAAACGGCCGGTCTATGCGTTGGATGATCAGATGCAACCCGATCTGGATGCGGTCACTGAGTTCCTCGAGAAGCACCAGGGCGAACCGATATTACTTTTTGGTTTTACCTACATCGTCTGGCAACATTTTTACCAGGCGCTAAAAGAGAAAGGTGTGAAATTGGATATCCCCGGTTCTGTGCTCATTCACGGCGGTGGCTGGAAGAAGATGCAGGAACTGAAAATCGACAACGAAACCTATAAGAAGGAACTGCGCGACATCTGTGGGATAGAGCAGGTATTTAACTACTACGGGATGATCGAACAAACAGGATCAATTTACGTTGAGTGCGAACACGGCCACCTTCATTGCTCAAACTTTTCTGACGTCATCATTCGTCGCCCTGATTTTTCAGTTTGCGCACTTGGCGAATCGGGACTGATCCAAACACTGTCACTGCTGCCTGAGAGCTATCCCGGGCACAACCTTATGACAGAAGACATGGGAGAGCTTCTCGGTGAAGACGACTGCCCGTGCGGTCGACTAGGCAAAACTTTCGCCGTTCATGGCAGAGCATTTGCCGCAGAGATCAGGGGGTGTAGTGACACATTTGCAGCTGCCTGAAACCGGAATCACTTACCTGGTTGGCGACGGATCCGTCGAAGCGAATCCGAGAGCACCTTTTTCGGAACTGGTATGCGACTTTCTTAACGAACTATCCGATCTGCTGAAGAAAAATTTTGGCGACTTTACTGACATCGCGACCTTCGCTTTCTGGTGCCGGCGCCGGCACCTTGATGAGCTACACGGAAACAGAACTCAGGAACTGCGGCTCGGCAAAGGTATGGTTTTTCATATCGCACCAGAAAACGTTCCCATTAATTTCGCCTACACGCTGGCCTTAGGACTTCTTGCGGGCAACACCAACGTGGTTCGAGTACCTTCCAAGGCTTTCGAGCAGGTGGATATTGTTTGCGACGCTCTGAACAAGCTCCTACAGGTCGCAAAGTTTAGTGAACTGACAACACAAATCACCGTCATCCGATACGAGCGAAACGATGAGATCACAGCACAGCTATCCGCGCTCTGTGACGCTCGCGTCATCTGGGGTGGTGACGACACCGTTCAACATATTCGGCAACTGCCGATTCCTGCCCGTGCTAGTGAAATTACCTTTGCGGACAGATACTCGATCTCAGCGCTCTCCACGAAGGCATTGAGAGCACTACCAGAAAAAGATCTCACACGACTCGCTGAGCGTTTCTTCAACGACACCTACTTCATGGATCAGAACGCCTGTTCCTCACCTCACATTGTCTTCTGGATTGGTGAACAGGACTCTTCTGCGATAGAACGTTTTTGGTCGGCTCTGAAAGAGAGCGTTCGAAAAAAGTACGTGATGGAACCTGCCAAGGCGGTCGCCAAGTATGCTGACTTTTGCCAGGCTGCTATTGATCATCCAGGTGTTGCCAAAACACGTAGCGAGGACAACTTGCTTTATCGGCTCACCATCGAGGAACTACCCGAAGATGTGGCCAACCTTCGAGGCCGTTTTGGTATGTTCTACGAATATGGACTCTCCGAGCTATCGGAGCTGGGAAACATTATCACCAGCAGGTTTCAGACTTTGACCTACTTTGGTTTCCAAGAAGATGCTCTCAACCAGTTCGTCGGGAACAAAAACCTCGCAGGCATAGATCGAATCGTGCCGATCGGACGTGCCCTGGAAATGGATGTCTTTTGGGATGGTTACGATGTGATCTCGAGTCTATCTAGATTGGTTAAGGTTGCTTAAGTTTTATGCAGGTCGTCGAAGCACATTGGGAAAAGCGTAATCTAGGCAAGACCTGCTTCGAGATTGCCATTGAGCCTGACGACACTCTGGCTGCATTCAATGAAACAGAGCAATCGGTCATTAACGAGAATGGCGCTGAGTACCTCGTTGTGAAAACCCCGACGGGTCTCACGGAATTTCTTCATGGCCTGCCGTCTTCAGGGTACACCTTTCTCGAGGCTTCATTCCGCCTGACCCTGAAAAAGTCCCAATACACTTGCCCGAAGATGCTGGAAAGGCTCGACCGAGGCGCAACTACTCAAACACTTTCGCAAGACGAGGATGTCGAACGCGTATACGACGAAATACGTAAAGGTATTTTTACCGCTGACCGGGTTACCCTGGATGGCCACTTTTCGAATGAAATCACAGATGAACGTTACGTCAACTGGATCAGTGACGTCATGCAAGCCGGTGGCGTGATGTGCGAAGTTAACGTCGGTGACGACGCGATTGGTTTTTTCGTGCTGCAACCCGTCGACGCAAAACGGGTTCGAGGCATCCTCACAGGACTCTATGACACCATTAGTGAATCAGGTTTGGGCGGTGTGCTGATGAAAAAGCTGAATGACTTTGTCTGGGATCAGGGCTACTCGCTCTACGAGGCACACGTCGCATCAAACAATTTGGCAGCGCTGCGATCAAACCTGATTTTCGGCGCTCAAATCGACGAAATCAGTTACACCTACAGCAAGCTAATCAAAACAACTTCTTGATCTAACGCTTACTCGAAGTCTTCCCACCTAAGCAGCGTATCCGCCTCAACATCTCGGACGAGCGTCTTTCCAATGATCTCATCGATCTTACCTGGCGGAATTTCAGTGCCAGGACGTTTTGCATCAAGATAATCGACGGTGAGGGTTGTACCTTTTGCAAGATCCTGAGTAACCACCAGACTGCGTCGCATAACGTCACGCTGCTTTATCTCATCTTCGTTGATGGATCGCTGGGTTGAACCCAACGCATGGTGAACGTTGTGACATTGTTCTACCATCCTGGCCATCTCTTCCGGTTCAGTGGCCATTTGGTTATCCATCCCAATCTTGGACTTATCCAAGGTGAAGTGTTTTTCGATCAGGCAGGCACCCAGCGCAACCGCGGCCGTCGCCATCTCGATGCCAAGAGAATGATCTGAATAACCAATGGGATAGCTTGGGAAAGCCTCACGAAGACCCTGAATGTTGTTCAGCGCGAGATTGTTGGTATCCGGAGGATAGATAGACACACAGTGGAGAATGCAGATGTTTTTGTTGCCGGTCTTCTCAATGGTGGCAACCGCCTGGCGAATTTCACCCAGATCGCTCATCCCTGTCGAGAGAACAATAGGAACATTCTTGTTTCCGATGTAGTCCAGATAGGGATAGTTCACCAGATCCATAGACGCCACCTTAATATAGGGAACGCCACAATCATCAATGAGACTGTCGACTTCATCCCGGGCATACGGTGTGGAAGCAAAGGCAACGCCTTGCTCACGACTATACGCAGCGAGTTCGGCAAGCGTCTCTTTGGAGAACGCAAACTTAGTCACGATGCGTTTCGCGATCGGGTTTTCATCGTAGTGATTTCTTGAATAGAGCGACTGCGGCGACCATGACTGAAACTTGACGCAGTCACAGCCGACCTCTTTCGCTTTATCAATCATGCTCTTCGCCGTGTCGACACTACCAAAGTGACTGGTGTTAATTTCAGCGACGATGTATGGCTTCCCGAAGTCACTGAGCGGTGTGCCATCTGCAAGACTGATCTGTGCCATACGCAGTGCCGCCTATTGATCGATCGGCTCGATAATCATTTCAGACAGGAACAAGTCCCTGTCCATGAACGGCGCCTGGTCCTCTATCGGCCGATTAACTGCTTTGTTCTGGGCATTACGGGCATGGGAAACAGAAATATAACCTTGATCTTCATCGCCCATGATCTCGCACAGGACAGGACCTGGCTCGTTGATCACTGACTTGAGCTGATCACCCAATCCACTGCTCTGATCAATCAGCCTGTAAGAAATATCAAAGGCCTCTGCTACCTTCTCAAATTCAGGACAACTCACGCCGTTGTCAGGATCGGTACCAATGGTTCGTGATCTGAAAAGACCTACCTGCCGTTTTCGAATAACGGCATAGGCATTGTTGTTCACAACAAATACTTTTACAGGCAGATTGTTGTGACGAATAGTTTCCAACTCCTGCAGATTCATCATGATGGAGCCATCACCGATGACGCCAATCACAGGCTTGCCTGTGCTGTAGTGGGCGCCGACGATTGCAGGAAGTGCAAAACCCATCGCACCCTGAGAAGCCGGATGAATGGCACGCTGTCCCTCTCGGAACCCGACATTGGTTGGCAGTATCAATTCGATGAGCCCAGAATCAGTCACTAAGACAGATTCATCAGGTAACGTTTCTGTCAGACAGTCCGCGAGATGATAAAGGTCGATGACTTCAGACTGTCGATACCCAGGTTCACATCGCGGGAACACTGTCTTCCAATGCTGACACTTTTCAGCCCAAGCCCGATCAAACTCAAGTGGTGTCAGCTTGTTCAGCGCTTCAAGCACCTGCCCCACGTCTGCCTGGATCACACGATCAACTTTTACCGTTTCTTTTGTGTGTTCTTCGGGGTCGATGTCTACAGCGATGACTTTTGCCGCACGGGCAAATTTCGAGCAATCAGACCCTGTTGTCATCGACGTGAGGCGGTTACCCAGGACCAACAGGAGATCACAATTTTGTACGGTAAATGCGCCGGCTCGCGAGCATCCCATGATGCCAACGGATCCAATGGAATACGGATTCGTCGCACCATAGACATCCGGCGCCGAAGCCGCATAGGTCGTCGGAATCTGATTCTTTTCTACAAAGGCTGCCAGCGCTTGTTCAGCGCCTGCGGCACGTACACCACTCCCGACAAGAATTGCCGGTCGTTCAGCTTCTTGTAGCGCCTGGGCTAAAAACTCCAGGTCACTTTCGGATGGCTGAAAATCCTGAACTGAGTCCGACTCAAATCCTGGCAAGGACTCCGGCTCAATTCTCATATTCTGGATATCCAGGGGCACATCAATCCAGACCGGACCCCTTCGGCCTTCCATTGCCAGGTGCAGCGCTTTCTCCAACTCATAAACGATCTGGCTAGCATCGGTAATCATCACCGCATACTTGGTGATGGAAGACACCATAGGAATAAGGTCCGCTTCCTGCTGGCCATAGGTTCTTAGCTGCTTCCCGGTGAACCGCGAAGTCTCCTTCAGCATGTTTTGCCCGGAGATAAAGACACAGGGTATGCCATCCTGCCAGGCTGACAGGACACCGGTTAACGCATTGGTCGACGCACAACCCGTTGATACCAGGCAGGCGCCAAGCCCTTCTCTTGCATCAGCATAGGCAACAGCAGCAAAAGCAGCCGCTTGCTCGTGGTGAGTACAGACTGCTTCCATTTCGGTTTTTCGTGCGACGGCATCAGTAAGAAACAAGGCACCGCGACCAGTCACCATAAAGACGTGGCCAACACCTTCTTCATGGAGTTTTTCAACAATGTAATCGGCAACGCGGGGCATGGCTGAGACTATTCTTTTGGAAGGAACTCTTTAAACACGTCGGGCACTACGATGACAAAATCTGCACTGCAGGCGGCCTCGCCATCGATAAAACTGCTGGCGCTGCCTTTCGCCATGCCACGTTTAAATGACTTCAGCTCCGCCTCAACGGTCAGAGTTTCTCCTGGGAGGATTTTGCGTTTGAACTTTGTATTGTCGATATTGGCAAAACTCGTCTTCATGCCCTGGTACTTATCAATACATAAGAAGGTCATGATAAAAGTCTGAACGAGACATTCGATCTGGATAAAGCCAGGTACGTTTGGGTCATCTTCAAAATGAGCCGGGAAATACCACTCGTTGTAGGTGAAGCATTTCGTACCTTTTGCTCGCTCACCGGGAATCACGTCATACACTCGATCAATGAACAGAAGCGGGTACCGGTTCTGTTGGCAGCGCATTATTCCTGGGACATCAAAGGAAAGCGGTTCACTCATGTAAGACTCTGAGGGCGACATCAATTTCAGTGCGATTGTAGCATCACCTATCGCATCAGCATGGATTTTGCTTGAGCAGGATCAATTTTCTGAGGCTCAGGGACTTGGCTTTTCACCTGAATACATGGTTAATTGCCCTATATCCAAGCAATACACTCGCATTGAGGAGGGGAAATGAGCGAAGCGCAAGACTTACCACCGGCGGATTTTCAGCGGCCAGGTGATTCAGAATCAAAAATGGTGGGACCTATCCCAAATCCATACGATCTGCCGTTGGAAGAAATCAACCCGGTTAGCCCACGCCTGTTCAGTGAAAACAAGTGGCCTGACTTTTTTAAGCGGTTGCGCGAAGAGGACCCCGTGCATTTCAACCAGACCGATCTGGCTGGACGCTATTGGTCACTGACCCGGTACGCTGAGATCAAGGCTGTCGACACGGACCATGAGAACTTCTCTTCAGCGCACGGCATTACGCTGGGATTTCCGGTTGGCGCGGAATTACCTGAGGGCGCGCTCAACGTTTCCATGTTTATCGCCATGGATCCACCGACACACGATGTGCAACGCAAAACAGTGACCGGCGTTGTTGCCCCAAGCAATCTCGCCAAACTTGAGTCACTGATTCGTGAGCGAACCGTGGAAGTGCTGGAGAGCCTGCCGGAAGACGAACCATTCGAATGGGTTGATACCGTCTCGATCGAACTGACAACACGAATGCTGGCCACTCTCTTTGATTTTCCATTCGAAGATCGAAGAAAACTGACTCGCTGGTCTGACGTCGCGACGGCAGTTCCAGGTTCAGGCATTGTCGATACAGAAGAAGAACGACGCTCTGAGTTACTGGAATGCCTGGAATACTTCACAAGGCTCTGGAACGAGCGAAAAGAAAATCCGGGAGAAGACCTGGTTTCTATGCTGGTTAAAGGCGAAGAAACCAAGGACATGCAACCGCTCGAGTTCCTTGGCAATCTGATTCTTCTCATTGTCGGCGGCAACGACACCACTCGTAACACGATGAGCGGCAGCGTCTATGCGCTGAACCAGTTCCCTGAACAGTATGACAAGCTCATCGCGAATCCAAAGCTGATTCCTTCTATGGTGGCTGAAGTCATTCGTTGGCAGACACCACTCGCCTATATGCGACGAACCGCGAATCACGATTGCGAGGTTGGCGGCAAGCAAATCAAAGAAGGCGATCAGATGTTGATGTGGTACGTCTCAGGTAATCGCGATGACAGCGTCTTTGAGAATCCAGACGAGTTGATCATCGATCGACCTAACGTTCGTAACCACCTGTCATTCGGATTCGGCATCCATCGATGTATGGGTAACCGACTCGCAGAACTGCAACTGAGAATCATCTGGGAAGAAATCCTGGCACGCTTCGAGAAAATTGAAGTGCTTGAAGAGCCGGAACGTACCTACTCTTCTTTCGTGAAGGGTTACACCAAGATGATGGTGAAGGTAAAACGCAAGGCTTAGGCAGGATTCACCGAGTTCTCTGAACTCCTGAAACGATAAAGGTCCAGTTCCTGGCGAACCTGGTTCTGGACCTCGTTATCCATAGAATCCACCGGGATTCCCATGGAGTCAGCAATCCGCACCATTCGCTGGAAGTTACCGGCGACACCTGCTGCATCTACCAACACAGCCTCTCCCGCCGCTTCCAGCAATGCCTGCCTCGCAGGTAGCAACTTCTCTTCATCAAAACTGGCCACCGCCTCCGCAAAATCGGACAGTTCGTTGGCAAATGGCACCTCAGCGACACCGTCAGCTTCTCCATTGATCACGTGCAGATCAATGTTGCGCTCTGTTGCCTGCATGCTCACACGGAGCATGGTTGCGTGAGCACTGGTTCAGTAAAAGCACTCGTTGTAACTGGACACCCTACCCGCAACAATTTCCATCTGTGCGCGATCTATACTTCGATCGTCCTGGCCAACAAAGTTCGCCATGCCTGCGGGAGTCAGGTACAGGGCACCAGCAATACTGACCCAATCCCTCACCGCATTTGGCACAAGAGATAGCGCACGAATCACGTTGGCTGCGAAGTTCGGCGACCAGAGATCGCTTTCGTCTCCAACAGCGCCATCTGCTGCAATCATTGGTACAAAGCCGGTACCGGTGACGAGGTTGGCAGGCACATATCGATCGGGGTCACCGGCAACTGGCTCCGGCAGTGGCTCAAACGGAATGCCCAACGCCCGATTGAATTCATCAATACTCAATACAGCAACAACGATCCCCGCAAGCTCCACATATTTCTCAACACTTAGATCACCGGCAGCGTTACTTTCTATCCAGTTTCGAGTGATCCGCGTCTGATCGGTGACAATGCGATGCACCGCATCCACCGCGCTTGCCGGTAAATCCGTAACCGCGTCGTGATTGTTCTCACCAGTGTACGGGGACAGCGCCTCTTTTCTTGTTTTGCAGAATGTGCAATCACGAGCGGCGCGACATTCTGCCGCGATCTTTACTCTTTCATCCCCCGTCCACCAACTGCCTGGTGAGGCAAGACGCGCCCAGAAAGCGCGAAGTGTTTCGCCAATATCTTCCCGGATGGGATAGGGACTGTCTTTGTATTCGAAGTGCGCCATAACCGATGGGTCTGCTTGAGTTAACTGTGAGTATAATCGAGAAACTCGGATAATTTTAAACTGGAGACTTCCCTATGTGCACAAGCCATGATGTGGAAAATGGAACCGAGAGCAATGATCCAAGGGGCGGCTATCGGCTGGCTGAGTGGCCACACTACCCGCCGGATATGCAATTCGAAATGGGCTCCGGGGTAGCTGTCGACAAAGACGGCATCATCTACTGCTTTACCCGTGACATCGAACACTGGGCGACACATCCACTTGCGATGAAAGACAAAATGGGGAAAAGCAGCGTTTCCATGTTCAACCGGGAAGGCGATTATCTGGGTAAATGGGGCACCTCAGACGAAAGAGGTTTTGCACTGGGTGGTCACACCATCTACATCGAAAAGGACGGCATGTTTTGGACCACAGACCGCGATGGGCATACGGTTCGAAAGTTTAGTCCCGATGGCGAAATGCTCCTGGAGCTCGGCACCTTCGCCGAGTGGGGTTGTGATGAATCACACTTCAACGGACCTACCGCTGTGCTGGTTCAGGATGACGGCACCATTGTGGTTTCAGATGGGTACTGGAATTCACGCCTCGTTTGGTTCACACCGGAAGGAAAATTCATTCGGTCTGTTGGGAAATGGGGACGTGGCCCCGCCGAGTTTAATACCCCTCACGCCATTACGCAGGATTCAAAAGGTCGCATCCTGGTGGCTGACCTCGTCGGCGGAAACTTTCACGATTACATGACGGTACCAGGACAGATCGAAGACCATCGGACGAAACCCGAAGAAGGTGCTGCGCATCGAATTCAACGTCTCACGGCCGATGGCGAATATATCGATGAGTGGACACATATCACGCCCCTAAGCCTCGCCACCTATGGCGACAAAATCTATGCCAGCGACAAGATGAGTGATCTCGCTATATTGGATGAGGAAACCGGTGAAGTTCTAAAACGAGTGGAGAAGATCTCTGTCTATATTCACCAGTTAGCGATGGATCAGCACGGAGATCTATATTGCGCATCCGTCTATCCAGAGCATGCCGGTGAAAAACGTGGCCCCGAGGGTCCGAGCCACAGGCGATGGAGTCGTCAGCTAACGGCGGCTTAAGCGCCGTCGAACAATTCCGCAGCGACTCGCATACCTTCAACAGCGGCGGGAAAGCCGCCATAGATAGCGCAATGAAGAATTGCCTCGGTAATCTCTTCCTCACTGAGACCGTTCGATAAGCCCCGCTGCATGTGCAGCTTGAGTTCGTGGGGCATGTTCAGAACCGTCAGTGCTGAAATCGTCACCAGACTTTTGTCACGTTGCGCGAGACCGGGTCGATTCCAGACACTATCCAACACGGTATCGATGATCAGGTTGTGCCAGTCTTCCCGAATACTTTCCGGCGCCGGTAAGACGTCCTGAATCTGTTTTGCAATTTCTTGTTTAGTTTCTTCGTCCACGATGTTGTCCTATTCGCTGTTTTCCTGCCCGATTTGCTGTCTTTGTTGCCGAGAAGCTTCCGTCAGCTCCCGTAACCATTCATCTGTTGCCCGGTCCTCGAGTATCTCAATAATTTCGTTGTCGGGTCCTTTAATGTAAGTCGTTTTGTGCAGCCCAAGATCCTGAGGCTCAACATTCGCGTGATAACCCGCGGCCACAACTTTTTCATACAAGGCATCCACATCATCGACTTCGAACGCATAATGAGTGACCCCCTTGTCTGCAGGGACATAGTCATTCGGCAAGGGACGTCCACTTGGCGAATCCCATTGCCACAACTCAATCATGGTATCCCCTGCTCGCAGCCAGGCAACTCTGCCACTGGCATTAGGCATACCCACCACGTGACTTAAAGGTTCGTTGGCGGGCACATCCGAATCAAAGATCAGCTCCATCCCAAGAAGATCCCGATAGAAACCCAACGATCGCTCCATGTCTGAAACACTAATGCCCGTATGGTTCACACGCGTTATCGTCACTTGTCACCTCCCCTGCACAATGCCCTTTGTCATATGCCATCATAAAGAATCACTCAGGAGCTGACATCATGTCTCAAGCAAACACCTCTATAGATTCAATCGCCTGGTTAACCGGCAGCTGGCAGGGCAGCCTTGGACCAATGACGGTTGAAGAAACCTGGTATCCGCCGAAACACGGCAGCATGCAAATGATGATTCGACTCTCGAACCCAGACACACTGCAGATGCTGGAGTTCATCGTAGTACGCGAAGTGACTGATCAAAGCGGTGGAAACAGCCTGGTGCTTGATTTGAGACAGTTCAGCCCGACCATGGAGCTGGTGACTGATCAAAGTATGACTCTCTTAAGTCAGTCCGATCGGAGTATCGCTTTCACCATTGATGGTGAGGCTTCGGTTAAGAAGCTGGAATACACCCTTACCGAAACCGACCAATTGAAAGTAGACGTGACTGTCGCCACCGGCGACGTGGTGACTGCGCTACTGGAAAGATAAGAATCCGAATAGGACCCTGCTTTATTTGGGGATACCAACGTAGTCGTAGTGTCCAAAACGCAGCACTGAATAACCCATATCTTCAATGCGCTTCACGGTGGCCGCAATCTTTTCAAGAACTTCCGGTGGCGCTCTGTCGAGCAACCAGCCGCCCTGAATCTCAACCAAGATGACCGGCTTGCTTTCCGCAATGGTTTGTCGAGCACCTTCAAGAACCTGGTCTTCCAGATGTTCAACATCAAGCTTCATCAGTGAAACATTCTTGAAGCCAAAACTGTCAATGGTTCGAAGTTCTGCCTGATCACCACCTTCACCAACCGATGTCCCTCCTTCATTACCATCGGTCGGGGGATTCATCTCTATCACGGTTTGTGTATCCCCGGCGGCGTACCGCATAGGCACAACATTGGTCGCACCGTTGAGACGCATGTTATGAACCAGCTCACGATACAATTTTTTCTGAGGTTCATACGCGTAAACGCGACCGGTCGGTCCCGCAAGCTTGGACATGATCAATGAATGAACACCAATGTGCGCACCGACATCCAACATCGTTGTTCCGCGTTGCGCATACTTCACAATCATGCCGACGACGTGAGTTTCCCAGAGATTCCCCGCTTTGAGCTCATCTTTAATGACATCAACGGTGTCATCGAGATACAAATTGCCGGTAAAGACATTCCCTGGCATGGGATAAACCTCGTAATCGCCAACCGGGAAAGCCTCAACGTACTCCTCCATCTCAGCAGTATCCTTAAGCAACCTGGGCGCTAGTGCCTCGTCAGATATCTGATTGGTTTCAACGGTTGCCTGAGCATTCAGCACACACTCCTGTAAAAGCGCTACCGAAACGTCGCCTTCTGAAACTGTCGAGGATAACTGAGAAAGACGGAATGCCTGGTAGAGGCAGACGACCGCAAGAAGGACGAAGCCAACAACAAGCAGCCTGTTTGGGGATGAAGTATTTTCAGTCAAGAATCATTCCTCTCTAACCAAATCGATAAGTCTGGTATGGAACTTCACATGGTGGCCCTGGCGCAATATGCAGAACGGGATTCTCGCTCAGTTCGTAAATCACACTTGCCGCCGTAAAGTTGGTTTTCTTGTCGGTCACATGCCTGCAGACCGGATTCTCTGGATCACGGTGTGAAGACAGTGCGTCGCGAATGGTTTGAAGATCAACTTTTTCTTTCTCTTCAAATTCGCATTCTAGGGCATGCAGTCGGGTCTCCGTATTAGATGTGGAGTTACTGGTACGAAAAGCAGGATGATCATTCAAATCATCGCTGCAAAGAGGATGATTGGTGTGAGTCACTCGACCTTCCTTATCCGCAACTCGGACTCTGAGATTCGCAGAACATTCGAAGTCAGCAACGCCGGTCGGACCACCCAGTATCCAGTTATGGCCGGTCGCATGTGGCGTATTGGAAATGTAGTCAACGGACTGCTCAAATGTATCCTGCATCAACAGGCCTCGAGTCATGGCGTTGACTGGCAGACCATCTGGCCTGACACTGAGTTGCCTGAGTGAATTGTTCACGACTCCGACACCTTTGTTGTTCAATCCGATCATGCCGAGCATTCCGGATATGGTGAACAGATAGGTCTCTTTATCGTCTTCAACTATGTGCAGCAGCAACTGATGGCCGTCTGTGGCGCCGGGGATGTCCATGTTCTGAGCTATGACGGGCACGTCCAAATCCCTGGTTGTACCAAGAGAGCTGCAACCTCTGGGCTCAGGCAGTGCAACGTCCGATGACCGGTGCTCAAGGAACCACTGGTTTTCGTCGGTGCAATTGAACATATAGAGCTCATCGAAATCGATCGATGCGCCCTCGGCAATACCCTGCAACTCTTCGACCAGACCTGGCGCATATCTGTGCATGGCAGCATCAAAGCTTGTATGCGCTTTGAAATCCTGAACCCACTCAGAGAGCAAACGTCCGGTCGACCTCTCAATCGCATATCGCCATCCACCCACCAACTCATGGATTTCAGTGCGGCAGTCTTCCCCGTGAATTCGACCACGTTCCGTCGGCGAACCACTGAGTGTCAGAAGTTTCATTCAAGTGTTGCGTAGTTCGTGGAACGATCATCACTACGCTTACCCCGGACGATCTCGACACATTCGCGCAGGTCCTTCAGATACTGTTCGATGACGCCAGTATTGCTATTACTTACCGTTGAATGCAGTGTGTCTGGTGGCGCCTGACGATCATGGAACCAGCCTCTTTCCAGCAGTGCATCGCCAAGAGCAAAGGCGTCAACCTGTGGCGTAACCGCAGGATCCCCAGCCATACCGATCAGGTGATACTGACCGTCACCCAGCACCTGGATACCTTCTATCTCAGCAATCCCTGCTCTCAACTGGTCAGCATTCTTGAGCGTCTGTTCCGTCAGCTTCAGGTAACCCTCGATCCCAAGGTGTTGCATAACCGACCAGGCTGTTGCCATAGGCAATCCAGATCGTGTGCCTTGAAGATTGGGTGATGCATAAAACCCGCCTAACCAGCCATCAAAGACAAACGTCTGGTATCGGCGAGATTCTTTCGTGCGATGAAGAATCACTGAGACACCTTTCGGGGCATAACCGAGTTTGTGGATATCTGCGGATATCGTGGTTACGCCATCTACTCTGAAATCCCAGGGAGGCACTTCCCTGCCCAGCATTTCAACAAACGGCAGGACAAAGCCACCCATACAGGCGTCCACATGACAGTTGGCATCAACACTCTTCGCGAGTTCCGCAATCTGAGGAATCGGATCAACGACACCCTGCGGGTACTGCGGCGCCGATCCAACCACCAACACCGTATTCTCATTTACCAGGTTCGCCATAGCGTCAACGTCAGCAGTCCAGTCAGATTTGACCGGTGCTTTATTGATCTTCATGCCGAACAGATGACCACCCTTATGGAAAGCTGCATGTGCACTTTCAGCAAGCACGATTTCAGGATTCGTGATGCCCCTCTCTTTCAGGCCGCGTTCCCGCGCAGCGAGCACGCCACACAAGATAGATTCCGTGCCGCCACTGGTCAGAAAACCACAGGCACTTTCAGGTCCGTGAAGTAAGTCCGCCGTCCAACCAACACATTCCGACTGGATCTCTCCAAGAGAGGGGAAGGCTTTCGTATTGAGGGCATTTTCATGGAGATAAAGAGAAGCGGCACGTTCTGCAGCTTCATGGACGCCGGGACCACCGTCATAAATCATCCCGAAGACTTTCCCGTCTTTCCATTTAACGTCGTTTTCGCGTTTGTCGTTTAACGCTTCAATCACGTCGTCGACAGCTCTACCTTTCTCAGGAAACTTCATGACTCTCCCCCGCTGAACTTGATTTCATCATATCAAGTTCTGCTGCAGAGGGCCGGCTCAGTCAGTGACTTCCCCAAGCTCGGATCGGCCGGACCAACCTTCGGTAACAGAAACAGTGGGCGCTGACCGGGTTAGAAGTGAATAGAGCACCGGCACACAGAGAAGTGTCAGGAAGGTCGATGTAGTAAGGCCACCGATGATCACCACTGCCAACCCCTTAAACATGGAGTTACCCAGCGCCAGCGGTAATAGTCCAAAGATACTGGTCACTGACGTCAGCACAATAGGCATAAAGCGATTCACGCCCGCAGTAATGGCAATCTCGAGTAGTGGTTCATCAGGCTTCAACGCACGCAACTGGTTCCCTTCATCCACCAGCAAAATGCTGTTGTTGATCACGATCCCCATAAGACTGGTAAGACCGATGAAGGCCAGGAATGAAATTGGCTGCCCCGTCAGGAACAACATAATGAAAGCACCAATAAAGCTGAGGGGAATCGCCACCAGGATGATCGCCGGTTGCAGCAAGGACTTAAACTGAAGCACAAAGATGGCGAGCACCACCAAAGACACCAGACCAAGGTTACGACCTGCTCCACTGAACGCTTTTTCTGTATTCGCCACTTCACCCCTGATATCAAAGCTGTAGCCTTCCGGCAGTTCATAGGCTTCAACAGTCTTGGCCACTTCCTGGGTGAGTTTTGGAACCGGGTAATAAGGCTGAGCGGTTATTCCAATCTTCACTTCCGGCTGGAACATGTCATGGCGAATGTCATATTCATCTTCTACGAACTTGTATTCGATGACCTGGGAAAGCGGGATCTGCTCACCGGTAGTTGATGGAATAAATACACGATCGAATACAGAGAATGGATCTGATACATCAGAGTTGGCGCGCAGCATGATCGGAAAATCATTACCGTCATTGTCACGATAGGTGTCTACCTCTGCACCGAAGGTCAGCAGCACCAACATTTGATCAACCTGGCTGCGGGTGACGCCAACTGCATTCGCGGTTCGCTCTTTGAAGCTGACATCAACGGCATACCAGCGAGAACTAGCCGGGTTATCAATATGCAGAATTCCTTCCAGCTCTTGTTCAGCAAAGTATTCACCGAACTGCCGAGCCTGCTCACGCACCAATTCAATTCGAGGTCCGGTGATATGAATCTGAACATCTGAAAAACCAGGTTCCCCACCGAGTACCATCGGCGTCGCAAGAATATTGGCATCAGCGACACGATTCGCGAGCTTGGCGTTGATGCGATTGGTCAGGGCTGTAATTTCATCACTGTTGCGAAAGTTCACCGTGCAAAACAGCGTGGCATTGTTTCGCCCCGTGCCGGAGTTCTGGATTCCCGTATGAACAAAGGGAAACCCTCCCCCAACAACCGTGCCACAGTGATCAACATTGGTTTCTTCGGCAACCACCTGCCGCACATCCATGGTCAGGTTATCGACAAAGTCGCGGCTCCGGTCTGCAGGTGCTTCTATGGTGACTGTAAAGAAGGGATCTTCACTGTCAGGAAAAACAATGACTTCCAAGCGAGAGGCCAGAATCCCCGTGAAGATAAGCAGCACCACTACCCCACCAAATAACTGCCAGGGATGCAGCACCAGGTGCCGCAATACTCGAATATAGATACCGTCACGAATCGGCGTCAGATACGTCAGGAAACTCGGTGGATTGGGTAAGCCCGCTATGCCTTGCCGAGTTCCAAACCGAGACATCAGCATGGTTGAAAACAGCACCGCTGAAATCAGGGAAGCCGCAAGGCAAAGCCAGATGGTGGCCACCATGCTGTGCAGGAAAAGCCCTGTAGGCGAAGTCAGCAGAAAAAGTGGTGCAAATGCGAGTGCCGTGGTTGCTGTTGCCGATAACAGTGGGGACATCACAGAGGAAGCACCGTCGATGGCGGCTTCCATACTGTTCATGCCTCGATAGGCCTCATTTTTGGAAACGTTCTCACCGACAACAATACCGTTATCAACAATCAGTCCTAACGAGATAACAAATCCCGCCAGCGAGATTTCCTGAATCCCATAGTCAGTAGCAGACAGACCCACCACTGAAAGCAACAAGGAGATCGGCAGCATCATGGCGATGATCAAGCCGGAGCGCCAACCCACAGAGAACAACAGGACCAGCGTCAGGATGATAATCCCCTGCATGATGTTGGTGAGCAGCTCTCGCAGCTTGAAGTCGACGCCATCAGCCACATCAAAAAGCCACTCGATCCGTATATCCACGGGCAAGTCATCCTGCATGCCGTCGATGACCTGAACAATCTGATCGCGAAGCGTGAAGACGTTCGCATCAGCAGACATCTTCATCGTAATCATCGTGGCCGACGCCCCATCAACCCGGGTTCGCAGCGCGTCTTTATCGATCGCCTGTGTGACCGTTGCGACATCCCGGAGCGCGAGTGCACTACCGGTATTTGAGATCAGCATCGTGTCACGCAATGCATCAAGGGACTTATAGCCACCGCTGAATGCCAGGACCGATATCGCCTTGTCACCCAGCTCGAAGGTGCCTGTAGGGAGGAAACGGTTATTTCCTTGAATCGCCTGATGCACCTGCGCGACATCGATGCCGTATCGATGCAGTCGGGCCAGATCCAGCTCCACACGAATTTCCTGCTCCGGCTTCATCAGCTCAACTTCAGCCAGGTTGGGTACGTCACGAAGTTTTCTTTTCAGCTCTTCCGCAACAGTGACTCGCTCAGAGTCTGTGGCGGTGTTCGAAACCACCGCAACAACAAAAGACACAATGATGTCGATCGGGCTCTGTTTGGATACGGTGATCTCTGTTTCGTCCGGCAGCTCCGCCATGATGTTGTTGATCTTGGAATTGATGTCTACGTACTCGTCATCAATATCCACACCATGACTGTATTCCATCAGGATGTTGGCACGGCTGTTCGAAATGGAGGTTTCGAACCGGTTTAACTCTCGCGTGGTTTCCAGCTTTTCTTCAACCGGATTGATCACGCGCTGTTCAATTTCGTGGGCGGAAGCTCCAGGCAAAGCAACGTCTATAAGAAGCGTCGGCATCTCTACCGTTGGCAGCTGCGAGATTCGAAGATTGGGGAGGTTCGTCAGTGCCGCAAGCACGACAACAAACATAAATAGGATCGTAAACAGACGATTGGTCACCACGAACTCGATGATGGCTCGCATAACCCTAACTCAGCCTCAGATGACCTTGACCGGCGTCATGTCGCGCAGACTCTGCTGCCCGCGAACCACGACACTGGTACCTGCCGGAATTGGTTCAGCGATCGCCACGCTGCCCCCAGTAATGGCAACAATATGAATGGGAATTTCTCTTGCTCGACTATCTTCTTCGTCTAACAGATAAATCACACCGCGATGACCACGCACATCCACCAAAGCATCCAGGGGAACTGTGCTGAACGTCTCTTCAGTTTCGTGCAGGAGATCAACTTCAACCACCATGCCGGGTCTGAGCTCTCTGCCCTGCGTGTCGATCGTGATTTCAACGGTATAGAGCCCGTTGTTCTTGTCAGCGATGCCAGCCTGCTTGGTGAGCGTCCCTGCAAATGTCTCTCCAGGGTAAGGCGCAAAGCGAGCCTGTGCTGTAGCACCCAGCCCAAAAATAAAAGCGTTCTGGTCCGTCAGTTCAACCTCAGTAATCCAGGGTCTTGAGGCATCACGAAACGAATAGATGGGATGCCCTGCAGCGACGGTCGTTCTGGAATCTAGATACTCTTTTAATATCACGCCTTCTGCGGGTGCGCGAAGCGTACATCGATCGAGCTCCAGTTCCGCCTGCTGTAGTGCAATGGTCGCCGATTCCATCTCACCAATGGCCTGTTCCAGCTGAGATTCCTGGATCATGTTTTCTTCTGCCAACTTCTCGAACCGCTCTAACTGTCTTGATGCCTGCTCAAAGCGAATTCGTGACTGATTAAGCGCGTCTTCTGCATTCTGGGTTTCCAGGATGGCCAGTTCCTGACCCTTTTGGACTCGCTGCCCTTCAATGACATTGAACGCAGCGATTCGGCCACGAGTTCTAAAAGAGAGATCTTCAACCCTGGGTGCCAGAACACCGAAAGTACTGATCGTTCTGCTCACCGGCTCCTGCGCTACCTGTGTAATGCGCACGGGGCGAGCCTCTGCGGCAAAAGTATTTTGAACAAGCAGAATCGATACCGCGAGCAGCAAGCTCGCAATCACTCGACTATTGGCGACGGGAATCATCGGAAAGACGGTCCGCATACTTCATTGATACCGGACTGGATGCGTCAGGCACTATAGCAAATCGATCGCAGACACTGTAGTAAAGTATCGGCATGGATACGACGCTTCTCATTCAATACGCGCTCGGAATGGCACCAGCCCTTTTGACCCTGGTGATCGTTGTTGTGCTGCTCGCTCTCATGAATTTTCTGCTGCGCAGAAACCAACCCGGAGAGATTCCGGTGTTTCGACAGGTACTGCTACTCATGTCGACCGCAGCCGGGGTTCTGATGGTTATCTTCATGCTGCCGATCAGCGAAACCAGTCGCGGACAAATTCTTAGCCTGCTTGGTATCGTCATCACCGCGGTCATCGCGCTGTCTTCAACCACCTTTGTCGCGAACATCATGGCAGGGTTGATGCTCCGAGCTGTGAACAGTTTTCATCCCGGCGACTTTATCCGAAGCCAGGACATGTTCGGTCGGGTTACAGAACGCGGACTCTTTCACACGGAAATACAAACCGAAGACCGAGACCTCGCAACCGTGCCTAACCTGTTCCTTGTGACGAATCCGGTGACAGTTGTACACGACTCCGGGACTATTATTTCAGCCACCCTGTCACTGGGTTATGACATCTCACATCGTCGTATCGAGGAGCTGTTGATTCAGGCGGCAAACGATGCAGGCCTGACCGATTCATTCGTTCTGGTTGGAGAACTGGGAGACTTTTCAGTTTCCTATCGGGTTGGTGGATTCTTCGAAGACGTGAGCAAACTGCTTACGGCAAAATCGAATCTTCGGAAAAAGATATTGTCAGTCTTACACCGTAACGGCGTTGAAATCGTTTCACCCAATTTCATGAACCAACGTGCACTGGCAGAAGACAAACAGATGATCCCCAGAGACTATCGAGAAGATTCGGGTAGACTGGAAGAAAGCACCGCTGAAGAAGTTATTTTCGACAAAGCCGACAGTGCAGCGGAAAAAGAATCTCTAAAACAGGAAAAGAAAGCCGCCAAAGCCAGGCTTATGGAGATCGAGGCAAAGCTCAAAGCCAACAGCAAGGTCGACACTTCTTCACTTGAGCGTGAAAAGAACGATGCGGAGAGAAGGCTGCAGGAAATCGAGGCTTCTCTCAACGAACCGAATGATGAAAAGAAAGATGGATAGGAACCAATGAAAGATCGAATTTCTATTGAGGTTAACGATGGTGTCGCAGATGTGCGCATGATCAGAAGTGACAAGATGAACGCTCTGGACGACGCCATGTTCAGTGCGTTGATCGAAGCAGGACAAACACTCGCTGCTGACACTTCCGTTCGCTGCATTGTTCTGTCAGGCGAAGGTCGCGCGTTCTGTGCAGGTCTCGACATGGGCAGCTTTGGGAAAATGGCCGAGAGCGGTTCAGACAAAGGTTCCGAAAAGAAAGGCGGTTCAGATGTCACCAAGGGACTCGAGCCTCGAACACATGGGATAAGTAATCGCGCTCAGTACGCCGTTTGGACGTGGCGGGAATCACCTGTTCCAGTTATCGCCGCGGTTCACGGAGTCGCTTTCGGCGGTGGTTTTCAGATTATGCTAGGCAGTGACATTCGCATCGCTCATCCTGAAACCCGAATGTCCGTGATGGAAATCAAATGGGGTCTTGTCCCCGACATGGCGGGTACAGCGATCATGCGGAATCTGGCCCGCGAAGATGTGGTCAGGGAACTGACTTATACCGGCCGACAGTTCAATGCGGTCGAAGGCCAGGAATTGGGTTTTGTTACGAGAACCTCTGAGACACCTCTGGAGGATGCGCTAGCTTTGGCGAGAGAAATCGCCGGCAAAAATCCTGACGCTATCGTTGCAGCCAAGAAAATTTTCAACTCCGCATCAGACATGACCGACGCTGAAATGCTCTTGCAGGAATCTGTTCTACAGGACGGCATCATCCGGACACCAAACCAGGTGGAAGCGGTCATGTCCACGATGGAAAAACGCACGGCGAACTATACCGAGCGCAATTAGTTTCCGTCGCTGACTATTTGAGCGCCCTAAGCGCCTCCATGATTTCAAGCATGGGCGGTGCTTTCAGGTGGCGCTCCGCGGATGCCATAAAGTCTTCCGGATCAACGAGACCCTGCTTCTTATAAACGCTTGCCTGCATGGCAAGCTCTAGTCTGTCGATTTGTTTGACGAACCGAGCCTCCGGTGAAGACTGGTGCTCATATTCGTGCCAATCGTTAATCAGTCGCTCACCGTTTGGCAGTTTGCTTAAGATCTTTTCTACCGCTTCGGACTCTCTTTTTGATTTTTCTTCCGAATCGACGCGATCCTGAGGCGTGATGTCACCAACATACGCCTCTCCGATATCATGCAGTACCGCCAGCCTGAGAACCTTTTCTCCGTCCAGATCGGGGAATTGATCAGCCAGCAGTACACATAACATGACGTTGCCAAACGTATGCTCTGCAACGGACTCACACCTTTGCTCAGGTATCCCTCGCTCAAGCCATCCTTTACGGAACAGCTGCTTCAGATGAACCAGCTCAAACCACGCTGATATCAAAGGGCTAGCACCTTCACTCAACAGGTCTATGGGAATAGATGCTTTCTCAGTCTTTAGATCATTCATGCGGCGCAGGTTACTGAAAATCACTCATTAATCCAGTTCAACAACTGACACAGATCACACCACGGTGGCACGGCATAACGTAAAACTATGTTCGTGGACGGGGGTTAGTGACTCACTCAGAATAAATTCAATGCGTATTCAACTCATCATGGCTCTATTGATCGCTTGTGCAGTAGCCCAGGCGGAATCACCTCGAGGCCAGCAGGAACTCAAGGGTGAGCTGGATGGCATTCCCATGCACTACATCAGTGTACAGACGCGGCCTCATGAAGACGTAGAGATTCAGTTGGATGGCATCGTTGATGAAGCCATCTGGCAAGAGGTGCCCTGGTTCGACAACATGCTGGTATCCGTACCTGCGACCGGTGACCCTGGAGAATACAAAACGGAGAACCGCCTGCTGGCGACGGAGAAAGGTCTGTTCATCAGTTCGATCATGTACCAGCCGCCGGACACCGTCGTCCATCGAATGACGAAGCGGGACCAGCAATCAGACAGAGACTCATTCGGCGTCACCATAGATCCCACCGGTGACGGCACCTATGCCTTCTGGTTTTCCCTGAGTCCCGGAGACGTGGTCATGGACGGCAAGGTTTTGCCGGAGCGTCGTTATTCAAGCGACTGGGACGGACCCTGGCTATACA
Source organism: Pseudomonadales bacterium (assembly GCA_965267195.1). Lineage (GTDB taxonomy): Bacteria > Pseudomonadota > Gammaproteobacteria > Pseudomonadales > Azotimanducaceae > UBA9659. The sequence goes on along the minus strand of OZ253942.1, from coordinate 3,319,655 downwards.
AGTCGGCCATCAATGAGGACGGCTGGAGTGTTGAGATCTTTTACCCCTGGTCGATGATGAGCCTGCCTGAGCAATCGGGCACCCGGCAGGTAGGTTTCGCCCTCAGCAGAACCGTGTCGTTCAAAAACGAACGCTACTACTGGCCGGGTCACACTTACTCATCGCCACAATTTGTTACCGCTCTAAATACCATGCACCTCGAAGGTGTTGAGCCGAGACAGTCTTTCTCGTTCATTCCTTATATCTCTGATGAAGTGGATAACGCGCGCGATGAAAACGAATTGAACGTTGGCGCTGACATCACCTGGAAACCGTCATCTCGTCTAGAACTCACCGCAAGCCTCAATCCGGACTTTGGCGCAGTAGAAGCTGATAACGTCGTGCTCAACCTCACGGCATTCGAAACCTTCTTCCCGGAGAAACGTCTGTTTTTCCTGGAAGGCAATGAAATTTTTGTCACCACACCACGCGCAAACAGTGGCAACGCCCTTCGAGAAGTGACCAACGAAAACTTCGCGACCACATCCCGCAGAGTTTTCGTGAGCGACTTTGTTCAGCCGCCTATCTCCCTGTTAAACACCCGTCGCATCGGTGGCACCGCCACCCAGGTTACGCTCGAACCTGGTGTGATTCCCAAGCGAGGGGAACCCGGCCTGCCAACGGATCTGCTCGGTGCCATCAAGACCACGGGACAGAGTGGTGATCTCAGATACGGCATGCTGGCTGCATTCGAAGATGATGTGGAGTGGCTTGGCATTGATCTGAGTGGCAACGAAGTCGACATTGAAGATGATGGTCGAGACTTTGCCGTCGCGCGGGTGAGCTATGAAAGATCGGAGCGCAACCGCTATGCCATCGGATACCTAGGAACCTTCACCCAGGGTCCGATCTACGATGCCTCCGTACACGGACTCGATGCGCACTTCGGCACCAGCGATGGCCGATGGAGTACCGATCTTCAACTGATGCACAGCGATGTCGATGACATCACAGGTCAAGGCGCTTTGGTCGATGTGACCTATGCGCCCAGCTCAAGGTTCCAGCACAAAGTTGAATTGGATTACTTCGACGAAGAGGTCGAGATCAATGACCTGGGTTTTCTCCGGCGAAATGACTATGGCGGTCTGCAGTACATCTTTCGCTATGCGCACGCAGCACCCGATGCTTACCTGAAAGCATTCCGCGGCGCCGTCACCGTCCGCCAGCAATACAACATCAGTAAAGGTCAGGTCGTTGATAGCGGAATTTACTGGCGCAACAGAATCGAGATCCCGGGGAGGAATACCTTTCAAACTGCACTGGCCTACCTGCCGGAAAGATACGAGGACATCGACTCAAGAGGTAATGGCGCCTACAAAGCGGAGGACAGGGTCTGGTGGAACATATTGTGGACGACAGATGCCAGCAAAATGCTGACCTGGTCGTTTAGCATCGGAGGCCTTCAGGAAGATCTGGGCGACTGGACGCAGCAGTATTCAATGGGTGTCACCGCAAGACCCACACCTAACCTGGAGATGAAGCTTGATGTGAAGTACAAGCGCCGCGATGGTTGGCTGGTCTACCAGGGTCGCAACAACTTCGGCGCTTACGATGCCATCGACTGGCAGCCCAAGATCGAAGCCAACTGGTTTATGGCGCCCCGGCATCAGCTTCGATTCTCTCTGCAGTGGGCTGGTGTCCGTGCCGATGAACAGGGGTTCTATGCGGTCCCTCCAGGGGACGGCGAACTCATCCCCGCGAATCCAACCTTGCCCGACCATGATTTCACCGTCAGTCTGCTCACCGCGCAGCTGCGATATCGATGGGAAATCGCGCCGCTGACCGACCTGTTTGTGGTCTACAACCGCGGTAATCGGCTGGCGCCACGCCAGGAAGACAGCTTTTCGGACCTGTTCAGTGACACCCTTGACGACCCCCAGGTCGACTCTTTTGTGGTCAAGCTTAGATATCGATTCGGCAACTAACCAAATATCTATATATTTCAATAGGTTAGATTCTTTCCTGCAGTCCAGGAAATTTTAAGAAACCCATCTGGAACATGACTGGGCGTTGATATATGATGCGCGCGCGAAAACACCTGAATTTCGGTGTTTTTGGCCCCCTCGCCAGGGTCTCCCTGGACTACCCGAACATATGAAATGAACTTAGACACGAGCCATTGTGATGACTGACCTTACGAAATATCGAAATATCGGCATTTTCGCCCACGTGGATGCTGGCAAGACCACCACGACTGAGCGAATTCTGAAACTGACCGGCAAGATCCACAAGCTGGGTGAAGTTCACGATGGCGCTGCAACAACAGACTTCATGGAACAGGAGCAGGAACGCGGCATTACGATTCAGTCCGCTGCAACCACTGCGTTCTGGGATGACCATCGAATGAACATCATCGACACACCAGGACACGTGGACTTCACCATTGAAGTTTATCGTTCCCTGAAAGTACTCGACGGTGGTGTCGGCGTATTCTGTGGCTCCGGCGGTGTTGAACCTCAGTCAGAAACCAACTGGCGTTACGCAAACGATTCTGAAGTTGCTCGACTGATCTTCGTCAACAAGCTTGACCGTCTCGGCGCCAACTTCTACCGCGTTGTCGATCAAGTAGAAAACGTGCTGGCTGCTAACCCGCTGGTCATGACTCTGCCAATCGGTGAAGAAGACGACTTTGTCGGTGTTGTTGAACTGCTGACTCGTAAAGCCTGGATCTGGGATGACTCTGGCGACCCCGAGAAATACACCCTGGAAGATGTTCCAGCAGACATGGTCGACAAGGTTGAAGAGTACCGCGAGAAGCTGATCGAAACTGCTCTGGAGCAGGACGACGACGCCATGATGATGTACCTGGAAGAAGGCGAAGAGCCTGACATGGATACACTTAAGGCCTGTATCCGAAAAGGTACCATCAATCTGGATTTCTTCCCGACTTTCTGTGGTTCCGCATTTAAGAACAAAGGCATTCAGTTGGTACTGAACGCTGTCGTTGACTACCTGCCTAACCCGACTGAAGTTAAGCCTCAGCCGGAAGTTGATCTCGACGGTACAGAAACTGGCGAGTTCGCCACGGTAGATCCTGAGAAGCCGCTGCGCGCATTGGCATTCAAGATTATGGACGACCGATTCGGCGCCCTCACCTTCACGCGGATCTACTCAGGTTCACTGAAGAAAGGCGATACCGTACTCAACACCTATACAGGTAAAACAGAACGTATCGGCCGTATCGTGGAAATGCACGCGGAAGAGCGAATCGAACTGGAAGGCGCTCAGGCTGGTGACATCGTTGCCCTGATTGGCATGAAGAATACACAGACTGGTCATACTCTGTGTGATCAGAACAATCCTGCAACACTGGAACCAATGGTATTCCCTGATCCAGTGATTTCAGTGGCTATCCACCCGAAAGATAAAGCTGCTTCAGAGAAAATGGGTGTCGCGCTCGGCAAGATGATTCAAGAAGATCCTTCTTTCCGTGTACACACGGACGAAGAATCCGGTGAGACCATCCTGCGCGGTATGGGCGAACTTCACCTCGACATTAAAGTCGACATTCTGAAGCGTACTCACGGTGTAGAAGTGGACGTAGGCGCACCTCAGGTTGCATACCGCGAATCCATCACCCAGCGTGTCGAAGACAGCTACACCCACAAGAAACAAACCGGTGGTGCTGGTCAGTTCGCGAAGATCGACTACATTGTTGAGCCTGCTGAAACTGGCACTGGCTTTGAGTTCGAATCCAAGGTGACCGGCGGTAACGTGCCACGCGAATTCTGGCCTGCCGTAGAAAAAGGCTTCAACATGAGCATGGAAGAAGGTCCTCTGGCCGGTTATCCGCTGCTCGATGTGAAAGTCACCCTAATGGACGGTGCTTTCCACGCGGTTGACTCTTCTGCGATTGCTTACGAACTCGCATCTAAAGCGGCTTATCGCCAGACCATGCCAAAGGCTGGTCCGCAGCTGATGGAACCCATCATGAAGGTGGATGTCTTCACTCCGGACGAGCACGTCGGTGACGTCATTGGTGACCTGAACCGTCGACGCGGCATGATCGAAGGCCAGGAAGCGGGTACAACTGGTGTTCGAGTGAAAGCAACCGCACCGCTGGCTGAGATGTTCGGCTACATTGGTGACCTGCGTACTATGACTTCAGGTCGTGGCCAGTTCTCCATGGAATTCAGCCACTATGCTGGCTGCCCGAACAGCGTTGCTGAGGAAGTCATCAAGAAGGCTAACGAAGCCGCTGCATAACCCAGCAAAGCTCTCAATGAAGGCCGCGCCATCCAGTATGGTTGCGGCCTTTTTTGTAAGTAGATCCTTACAAAACGTCCCTCAAACTGAATCCTCCCTGAACCAGACGTTCAGCCATACCAGTTTTTCGCAGATTGCTGTAACGTTTCGATCGTGGTTTTCTCTATGAAACCATCTGTCCATATGACAGGTCTTATTACACAGGATCATTAACTGATCTGTATGAAAGCTGGCCGACTTACCAGGAGTGGTATCGGCGGACAAATCAACTAGAGGACGTTTTACATGACACCCAAGAACACAAAGAAGACCCTTTCCATCGCAGTTGGTACCGCTCTTGGAGCTAGCCTGGCGCTGTCGCCCATGGCCATTGCGGACACCAACCCATTCGGTATGACTGAACTCCAGGGCGGCTACATGCAGGTTGCCGGTGGCCACGGCGAAGGCAAGTGTGGTGAAGGCAAATGCGGCGAAGGTAAGTGCGGCGGCGAAAAAGCTGAAGGCGAAGGCAAGTGCGGCGAAGGCAAATGCGGTGAAGGCAAATGCGGCGGCGAAAAAGCTGGAGGCGAAGGTAAGTGCGGCGAAGGCAAATGTGGTGAAGGCAAGTGCGGCGGCGAGAAAGCTGGCGGCGAAGGTAAGTGTGGTGAAGGTAAGTGCGGCGGCGCTGCTTAACCTCAATTACATCAAACCATAATGTTGTAACCCTACGGTCCCTGCCCTAGGCAGGGACCGTTTCCTTTCCCCCATGCACTCACATATTCACCCTGTTTCTGGCGCTGGCATTGGCCTGCGTCGTTCCATGACACCAGAGCTCCTGACGAACGGCATCCCTGAATCCGTCGATTTTTTTGAGCTGGCTCCCGAAAACTGGATTGGTCTTGGCGGTCGACTGGGTCGACAACTTCGCGAGATCAGTGAGCAAAAACAGATCGTATGTCACGGCTTATCACTATCGATCGGGGGACCTGCCCCGCTTGATGAGCAGCTAGTCACGGACACCAGGGACTTCATCCAGAAACATAATGTCGCCATCTACAGCGAACATCTGTCTTACACCAACGACGGTGGTCAGCTCTATGATCTACTCCCGATGCCGTTTACCGAAGAAGCGGTCACCTATACCGCAGATAGGGTAAAACGTGTTCAAGACATCATCGGCGAACGAATGGCGCTGGAAAATGTGTCTTACTACCTGACACCAAAACGCGAACTCGAGGAAGCCGAGTTTGTGCGTGCTGTCATAGAAGAAGCTGACTGTGATCTACTGCTGGACGTGAACAATGTTTACGTCAACAGCGTGAATCATGGTGGTGAACCGATGGACTTCATTCGTGCGATGCCCGCTGACCGAATCAGTTACCTGCACATCGCAGGACATTACGTCGAAGACGATGGTCTGATTGTCGATACCCATGGCGCTGATGTCATTGATCCTGTCTGGTCACTGCTCGAGGAGACCTATGCACTGATCGGCGATCGACCGACGCTACTCGAGCGAGATTTCAATATCCCCAGTCTCGAAACCCTGTTGCTTGAAGTCGACATGATCAAGCAGAGGCAATCGGCCTGCCAGGACTGACAGATATGGGTGAACTGACAAAACTACAAAAAGCGTTCACCGAACACCTGAGAGATCCGGACCATGTACCCGTTCCTGAAGGGCTCGATGAGCGACGCATGGGCGTTTATTCAGAACTCATTTTTAACAACGTTTCCTCATTACTGGGTGACTTCTTTCCAGTGATCAAAAGCATCGTTTCCGACGATGCCTGGCAGGTCATGGTTCGTAATTTCTTTATTTCACACGAATCCCAAACACCCTATTTCATGGCGCTATCCGGGGAATTCGTGGAATACCTGGCGCATGCACAGTTAAGCGCTGATCTGCCCGACTATCTGACAGAGCTGGCGCATTATGAGTGGGTTGAACTTGCGCTATTCACCATGGACGAAGAGCAACCGGATGAACTCGAAGGTGACATTGGACATCTGCAGCTAAGTCTTAGCCCCCTGGCACAACCACTCGCTTACAACTATCCGGTCCATCGAATCAGTCCGGAATTCCAGCCAACTGCACCGGGCGACACTCCGACCTATCTGCTGGTCTGCAGGATCCCGGATGAGTCGGTGAGATTCTTCGAGTTACAACCCCTTGCATTTCATCTGCTCAATGACATGCAGCAGACAGAGGGGTTAGTACCTGCTGATTGGCTGCAGGAGAAAGCTGATGAATTCGGCGTACAAGAAAAAGATGAGTTTGTGCGTAACGGATTAGCTCTGATTCAGTCTTTTAACCAATACAGAGTATTTACCTTCAACTAGAAGGACGAGGAAACCATGATTGCATTGATCAACAAATTCCAGGATTGGCTGGAACTGACATTCAAAGCTGACTTTATTGCGCCACTGTTACTCCGTGCTTATTTGGCTCCGGTGTTTTATATGGCGGGTATCAACAAGTACAACGGATTCGAGAACACCGTTGCGTGGTTCGGTAATCCGGACTGGGGCCTGGGTCTCCCCATGCCCTGGCTGATGGCATTTCTGGCCACCAGCGCGGAGCTAGTTGGCGCTTTTCTGTTGGTACTGGGTTTTGCGACTCGCTGGATTTCGATTCCACTGATGTTCACCATGCTGGTCGCTATGTTCACTGCTCACTGGCATAACGGCTGGCTGGCGATCTCAACCGGCAGCGGTATTTTCGCAACCGACAGAACGATAGGCGCTATAGATCGCTTGGATCGCGCAAAAGACATTCTCAGGGAACATGGTAACTACAGCTGGCTTACCGAGAACGGCAGCTTTGTTGTGCTGAACAACGGAATCGAATTCGCCGCAACCTACTTCATCATGTTGCTGGCGCTGTTTTTCCTGGGCGGTGGTCGATACGTCAGCGTTGACTACTGGCTAGCGAAGAAGTTTCGCAACTGATTAAACGTTAAACCGGAAATGGATTACGTCGCCATCCTGGACGACGTAGTCCTTACCTTCCAGACGCCATCTTCCCGCTTCTTTGGCGCCATTCTCACCACCGTGTTCAACATAGTCATCATAAGAAATGACTTCTGCCCGGATAAATCCTTTCTCAAAATCCGTATGGATCACCGCAGCCGCTTGAGGTGCGCTGGATCCTGCACGAACCGTCCATGCGCGAGCTTCCTTCGGACCGGCTGTGAAATAGGTTTGTAGACCCAGGAGGCGATATCCTGCCCTGATCACACGATCGAGACCCGGCTCTTCCATACCCAGATCAGCAAGAAACTCAGCTCGCTCTTCGTCATCCAATTCAACGATTTCTGCTTCGAGCTTGTTGCAGATGGCAACCACCTCGGCATTCTCGGACGCTGCGATTTCACGAACCACGTCGAGGTGAGGATTATTTTCAAAGCCATCTTCATCCACATTGGCAATGTAGAGCACCGGCTTCATGGTCAACAGATGAAGGTTGTGCAGCACATCGGCAAAGTCGGATGTCGTTTCAAACGTTCTAGCAGGTTTGCCTTCGTCGATGTGCGCCTGCAGCTTTTCGAGATACTGCACTTTGGCGAGTTCTTCTTTGTCGCCACTTTTAGCGACTCGCGAAACCCGGTTGATGCCGTTTTCGATGGTCTGAAGGTCAGCAAGCTGAAGCTCTGTGTTGATCACTTCAATATCCGCAGCCGGGTCAATCCGGTTGTCCACGTGTGTGACATTTTCATCTTCGAAACAACGCACGACATGTGCAATAGCATCCGTTTCACGGATATTGGCGAGAAACTGGTTTCCCAGGCCTTCCCCTTTTGAGGCACCTTTTACCAGACCAGCAATATCCACAAATTCCATGGTCGTTGGGATAACTTTTTCGGGAGACACAATGCCAGCGAGCTTATCGAGGCGCGGATCCGGCATCGGCACGATTCCCGAGTTCGGCTCAATCGTGCAGAAAGGAAAGTTTTCGGCACCAACGCCTGCTCGAGTCAGTGCATTAAACAAGGTAGATTTGCCAACGTTGGGCAGACCAACAATGCCGCAGTTAAAACCCATGATTTACTCCCAATTAACTTCCGGAAAAAGGCTGAGGTGCGTTATGCAGTCTTAGCATGGCGCCCTGCCAGTCTCCTGATACCGCCATCGAAGTTGCGGATAACGCTTCAGAGATGCATGTATCGATGATGTCTCTATCAGCTTTAGACACCTTGCCCAGAACGTGTCCGGTGACACCGCCTCGATCGCCCGGGTGACCGACACCGATACGAAGTCGATTAAAGTCCGTTGTACCGGACATTCGTTTCGAGATGTCCCGCAGACCATTGTGTCCTGCAAGACCGCCACCCTGCTTGAATCGAATTTTCCCGCTTGGGAAATCAATCTCATCGTGAGCAATCATCATGGCGGTCGGTGAGATTTTGTAGAAATTCGCCAAGGCAGCCACGCTTTTGCCGGATTCATTCATGTAGGTGTCAGGCACCAGCAGGCGAACTTCCCGATCAGCGATTCGCACCGTGGCGAGCCGACCGAAAAACTTTTTCTCTGCTTTAAACACAGCCCCGTAGTCGTTAGCCAGGCGCTCGACATACCAGACACCCGCATTATGTCGGGTGTCTGCGTATTCTTTACCGGGATTTCCGATGCCTACGATCAGATCCAGGGGCTGTTCAAGCGGTGCGTTCACACCTTCCACGCTTTATCTGGTGACGAATTTATTCGTCGCCTGAGTCACCGTCGCCTGATTCATCAGCAGCTGCATCACCTTCCGGCGCATCTTCAGCTGCCGCCGCAACAGGTTCTTCAACCCGCTTCGGCGCGTTACAGGAAACAACAACGTGGTCGTGGTCTGCACCAAGATTCAAAGAAGGAATCGTCAGGCCTTCAGGCAACTGCAGTGCGCTCATGTGGATCGAACTACCAACTTCCAGTGCTTCAACGTCCACTTCGATGTACTCAGGCAGGTTGCCAGGCAGACAGGTGATTTCCAGTGACGACATGTTGTGGGAAATGTTTCCTCCACCCTGACGTACACCAACACACTTGTCTTCGTTCATAAAGTGAAGCGGTACTTCAACCGTAATTTCCTGGTCCATCTGGATGCGCAGGAAGTCCGCATGCATGATGCGATCCTTTGCCGGATGGCGCTGCAGGTCTTTCAGGATAGCCTCCTGAGACTTGCCATCCGCTTTGATGGTAATGATGTGCGAGAAGAACGCTTCGTTCTCCAGCGCTTTGTGCAAATCCTTGTGTGCAATAGACAAGGGTTGCGGGTCTCTGCCGGCACCATAAATGATGGCTGGCACCATGTCTGCTTGACGACGCAGGCGGCGGCTCGCACCTTTCCCTTTGTCTTCTCGCAGTTCGGCATTCAATTCGAAATCTGCCATGTTGATCTCCTTAGAGTGTATTTCACCCAGGATGCTGCGACCGCATCTTGGATGGACTATGGATTCACTGCCTTAGAACAGCCCTGAGCCGTTTAAAACAGCGCAGGTTGAATCCGCTTTTTGAAGAGCGCGCTTAGCGACTCTTCGTTACTGATTCGACGTATCGACTCAGCAAGCTCGTCAGCAATACTTAACTGACGAATTTTCGGTGACTCCTCTGCTTCTGGTTTCAGCGGAATCGTATCTGTAACAACCAGTTCATCCAGAGGTGAACTGTTAACTCTTTCGATGGCCGGACCGGACAAAACCGGATGCGTACAGTAGGCCACTACTTTCTTCGCGCCGTTTTCTTTCAGCGCTCCCGCTGCGGCACACAAAGTACCCGCGGTATCCACCATGTCATCCACGAGGAGACAGGTTCGGCCCTGAACATCACCGATGATGTGCATGACCTCTGATTCGTTCGCTTCTGGTCGCCGCTTGTCGATAATCGCGAGATCCGCATCATCGAGCTGCTTCGCCATCGCTCTTGCCCTGACAACCCCTCCGACGTCTGGAGAGACAATCATCAGGTCGTCATACTTCTGTCGCTCGATGTCCATGAGCAACACCGGGGAACCATAAATGTTGTCCACCGGGATACTGAAGAATCCCTGGATCTGATCCGCGTGCAGATCAATCGTTAGCACGCGATTAATCCCAGCACTGCCCAGCATGTCCGACACAACTTTTGCGGTAATCGGCACCCTCGCAGATCGTACGCGACGATCCTGGCGGGCATATCCGAAATACGGTATGACCGCCGTCACTCTCGCCGCTGATGCTCGTTGCAAGCAGTCCGCGATAATGACCAATTCCATCAAGTTGTCGTTCGTGGGTGCACATGTGGGTTGGATGATGAAGACATCCTTACCACGAACGTTTTCGTGTATTTCTACAGCGATTTCACCGTCGCTGAACTGACCCACATCAGCCGCGCCCAGATCCATTCGAAGTCGATCTACGACTCGAGTCGCCAATGCCCTGTGGGCATTCCCTGTAAATATCTTTAGCTCAGCCATTTGGTGTTTTTCCAGGTTTTTATTGTTCTTCTGGGATTGCGAAATGGCTGGGGTGGCAGGACTCGAACCTGCGCAATGACGGGATCAAAACCCGTTGCCTTACCAACTTGGCGACACCCCAATATGGCGAAAAAAGGGCGCTATTGTGCTGATCAGACGGGCATGTGTCAAATGTTACCCGTGAGGCTCTGAACCCTTAATCTAAGGGCGATTTCCGGGTGTTCAAATGCCATCAATTCCGGCCCTTCAGCGTTTTCCCTGATGATCCGAATTCGCCACTCCCCATACTCAAATTCCGCTGAAATTCGCTCACCCGACGGTCCTTTCTTACCCCTCACCCAATAGGAAAGGTTATGCCACGGCAGATCCAGGCTGCGGTCATAGAGCTGGATCAGCTGATCCGGTCCAAAACGCCTGGCACCGTCTCCGGTATCCACCCAAATTTCGTCCTTGGTGACCGAGAGATTCGCCTCACCAGAACCAAACGGGCCCTGTAACGCTATCGCACTGGTGTCACCTGATTGGCGCCAATCCATGCTCACAACCCGTGTTTTGCCATCGAAACTGACAGACAGTTTGCCTTTCATCTGCCAGAAGCGATCAGAGGGTGGTGGTGCATCTTTGACGGTCGCACATCCGGCGACGAGGAGGATCAGCAGGATACCGAAGAGCCGCAATTACAGGGCTTCCGCAGCGTCTTCCTGGTCACCCTGAAAGCGCTTGATCGTATCCTTGAGGATGTCACTGTCAGGCGCCAGTTCGAGCGCTTCTTCCCAGACACGAACCGCTTCTTCCTGTTCACCGGTCACCCAGAGCACCTCACCCAGGTGTGCAGCAACTTCGTCGTTCTGGAATAGCTCCAGGGCGCGCCTTAAATGGATAAGGGCTTCTTCGTAATTGTTCAATCGATACTGAACCCAGCCCATGCTGTCGATGAAAGCCGCTTCATCCGGTTTCATAGAGAGTGCTTTCTCGATCAGAACCAGCGCCTCTTCATGGCGGTCGGTCTGGTCTGTGAGCGTGTACCCCAAAGCGTTCAGCGCATCCGCATTGTCCGGATCGATTTCTATCACGCGCCTTAGATCCGCTTCGAGAATATCCAGACGATCAAACCTTTGGCCGGTCATCGCGCGAAAGTAGAGCAACTCTATATTCTCAGGGTCTTCTGCAACCGCCAGATCCAGGAATTCAAAAACTTCTTCCTGCATGCCTCTTTCCGCCAGGAGCTGGGCTTCCAGCAGGGTTAATTGTTGCCGCCGGTTTGGGCGTTGGGCTCGAAGCCGATCAAAGTGCTCTCGTGCTTCTGGCCAGCGACCCTCATTCACCAGGATGGCACCAATTCGCGCCTGTGCCGGGATGAATTCGTAGCCGTCACCTGCTTGTCGATATTCTCTGAGCGCAGCAACCGTATCCCCTTCCCTTTCAGCAATGCCGCCGAGGTAGTAGTGCGCCTCGCCTACGCGACGATTCCAGCGGACCATACGTTCGAAATATCGCTTCGCTTCGGCATCCTGACCTTGATCCAATGCAATGAGTGCCAGTGCGAACAGCACATCACCGTCATTTGGCGACTGCTCCAGAACCTGCCCGTACTGCACCCGAGCCGCCTCAAGGTCTCCCGCTTCAAACAGCATTCTGGCCAGGATCAAGCGCAGGCGACGGTTTCCACCTGAGTTCTCGACCCCTTCCTCTAGCACGGCAATGGCATCGGGCAATTTGTCGAGGCTCGATAGCAGGCTCGCTTTCAGGACAATCAGGCTAACTTCCTGGGACGACTCAAGCAGTTCATCAGCAAGAACCAGTGATTCTTCATATTGCCCTGTCTGCTCCAGCAGGATCGCTTTCGCAAATTTGAGCTGTGTATCTTCAGGGTGCTCAGCCTGCATCTGGGAAATAGCAGCCAGTACACCGGCGCGTTGTTCGGGAGACAGATTGGCGGAACGGTAAGCAAAGAGATCAAAGCGAGCCAGGCCGCCCAATTCTTTAATCGCCCAGAGATGGGTGATGGCATCCTCCATTCGATCCTGTTTCAGAAGCAGATCGACCGCCGCCCGGTGCGCATCAACGTCCTTGGGATCCTCCTCGGCCCAAACCAGGGCAGTTCGGAGAGCCTGCGCTTCATCCTTCAAATAGAGCGCCAAACGGGTTGCCCTTGCCGCAACCTGCGGATCACGGGTCTCTTCGGCTACGGCGACGTATTTTTCCAGCGCAAAGTCATATTCCGTGCGATAACCGGCAACCTCCGCAGCAAGCAGGTCATAGAGCGTATCGCCGGTAAAAGGCGCTACCGGGTATTCAATGGGTTCCGGCTCAGTGGCTTCCGCCTGCTGTGAGGCTTCAACAGCCTCCTGTGTCGTTTCTTGCACATCTGCCGCAACCACCTGTTCATCTGTGGTTTCCAGCGGCGCAGTTGCACACCCCGCTAGTACAGTCAGCGCGATAAGGAGCACAGGAATCCGCAGATTCAGGGCTGAATAAATGTTTGTGATATTCACTACTCTTCCACTAGCCAAAGAAAGGCACCCATCGATAGGGGTTTTTGCGTACAATATGCGCCTGGTCAGTCGGCCAGGGCTCAGGTCCACTCTTGCAGACCTCTCATTAGTGTTTCTACACAAAAAAGAGGTTCATTTTACTATACCGGTTAACCATGAATCTGCTCATTGTTGGCATCAATCACACTTCTGCACCCGTTGAATTGCGGGAGAAGGTTGCGTTTACGCCTGAACAACTGGTGGACGCTCTGCATGATATCTCAGCCAACGCAGAACTGGCAGAAGTGGCGATTCTGTCCACCTGTAATCGCACAGAAGTTATCGCAACCAGCCCCAAGACCGATAGTTCACCGATTGTTGACTGGCTCGCTGATTATCACGGTATGGCGCACTCGGATCTCGAAGCAAGCATCTACACCCGATTGAACCGCGATGCGGCATTGCACGCGATGCGGGTCGCCAGTGGTCTGGACTCCATGGTCATTGGTGAGCCCCAGATTCTGGGGCAGTTCAAGGATTGTTTCGAACAGGCGAGACGCATTGGGACACTGGGCACCGAACTCGACCATTTGGCGCAGACCACCTTCCGAATTGCCAAGAAAGTCCGGACGGAGACCGCCATCGGAGAGAACTCAGTATCCGTGGCATCAACCGCTGTCACCCTGGCAGGTCAGCTATTCACTGATCTGACCACCTGCAATATTCTGCTGATTGGCGCGGGTGAAACCATCGAACTGGTGGGTCGCCACCTACATACGGCGGGCATCAATAATCTCACCATCGCCAACCGGACATTGGACAATGCTCGACGTCTCGCGGAGCTATTCGATGGCCAGGCGATCGATCTGCAGTCGATACCTGGAAGACTATCGAACATCGACGTTGTGATCGCATCCACAGCTTCGCAGCTTCCGATACTCGGCAAGGGCACGGTAGAGCGAGCGCTGAAATCAAGAAAACACAAACCCATCCTGATGGTAGACCTGGCGGTGCCAAGGGATATCGAGCCGGAAGTTGGTGATCTCAGGGACATCTATCTTTACAGCGTCGATGATCTGCAGGAAATCATCGACCTGAACCTCAGCAACCGGGAGCAGGCTGCCAATGATGCAGAAGATATTGTTCTGCAGGAGGTTGCGAGCTACCGATCACGACAGGAAATGAAAGCGGCAGATGAACTGATCGTTCGATTTCGCGAGCAGCACATGCAGTTAAAAGAATCTGAACTTGCGAAAGCGTTAACTCGGCTGGAAAAAGGGGAAGACCCGACAACGGTGGTGAATCAGTTGGCCAACCAGCTGACCAACAAGATGATACATACGCCCAGCGTACAGCTGAAAAATGCGGTCGCTGAAGGCGAAGAAGAATTACTTAAAGCCATTACCAGGCTTTACGAACTGGAAAAGAATCGTTGAACAAATCTCTCAGGCATAAACTCGATCAGTTACTGGACCGCTACGAGGAGCTTGGCGCCCTTCTGAGTGACAGCGAGATCATTTCGGATCAAGACAAGTTCAGAGCCTACTCGAAAGAGTATGCAGACATTGAACCGGTCGTACATTGCTTCCGTGACTTTGAGTCCTCGACGACTGAACTTGAAGATGCTCGCGTGATGGCAGATGACCCTGATCCTGAAATTCAGGAGATGGCTCGCGCAGAAATCGAAGAGCTGGAAGTTAAAGTTGAAGAGCTGGACGCGCAACTTCAGAAGCTTCTGCTGCCAAAAGATCCTCACGATGGAAACAATGTGTTCCTGGAAATTCGAGCCGGTACCGGTGGTGACGAAGCAGCAATCTTTGCCGGTGACCTTTTCCGCATGTACTCCCGTTTCGCCGAGATGCAGAGTTGGCAGATGGAAGTTCTCAACGAACGACATGGAGAGCACGGCGGATACAAAGAAGTGATTGCACGGGTCGCAGGCAAAGATGCCTACGGGAAAATGAAATTTGAATCCGGCGCTCATCGGGTACAGCGGGTACCGCAAACGGAATCCCAGGGAAGAATTCACACTTCAGCCTGCACAGTCGCCATCATGCCGGAGCTTGATGACATCGAAGAAATCGATATCGACAAGAACGATCTTAGAGTCGACACCTATCGTGCCTCCGGGGCGGGCGGACAGCACGTAAACAAAACAGATTCGGCGGTCAGACTGACCCACCTGCCGACCGGTATCGTGGTGGAATGTCAGGATGAGCGTTCCCAGCATAAGAACAAGGCGCGAGCCATGAGCCTGCTCCAGGCCAAGTTGCTGGATAAGGCTCAGTCTGAGCAATCGCAAGAGCAAGCTGAAACCAGACGTAATCTAGTTGGCAGCGGTGATCGTTCCGAAAAAATTCGTACCTACAACTATCCGGATGGTCGTGTCACCGATCATCGGATCAACCTGACGCTGCATCGCCTGCCGCAGATCATGACCGGAGAACTGGACCCTATCATCGATCAGCTGATCGTCGAGCATCAGGCCGATCAGTTGCGATCTCTCGGACAGGATGATGAGTGAGACCTTCGGAGATCTCATCGAAAGATGCTCCGACGCCCTGTCTCAAATTTCAGACACGCCTAAACTGGACTGTCAGCTATTGCTGACCCATGTGTTAAACAAAGGCCGCGACTGGTTGTTTGCACACAGCGATGAGACGCCTGACTGCCAGACGCAGACAAGATTTATTGAACTCGTTAAGCGCCGGCAAGAAGGTGAACCCGTTGCTTACCTCACCGGCAGCAAAGGTTTCTGGAACAGAGAGTTTCAAGTCACGCCTGCCACACTTATTCCCAGGCCGGAAACGGAACTGCTCATTGAGATACTGCTTGAGCGGTTTGATGAATCACCACTGAGGGTCATCGATCTCGGCACTGGAACCGGCGCCATAGCCATCTCACTTGCAGCGGAACGATCTGCCTGGCTGGTTCATGCCGTGGACATTGATGAGGACGCCGTACGCATCGCACAAACCAATGCGATCGATTTAGACAATATCGAAATTTCCCAGGGAAACTGGTTTGACGGGATCGAAGGTAGTTTCGATATTATTGTCAGCAATCCACCCTATATCGCCGCAGGTGATTCTCATCTCGAATCCCTGAAACATGAACCAATAGGGGCTCTGGCCTCAGGTGCCGACGGTCTTGATGATATCCGTATGATTGTGAGCAAAGCACAAGAATTCCTAAACGAAAAAGGCGTTCTATTGCTGGAGCACGGTTATGATCAACAGGAAGCCATCGTGACTCTTCTGGAAGAAGCCAACTTCATACATATTGAACGCTTCAAAGATTTACAGGGGCAGCCACGTGCAGTGATAGCCCAATCTTCACGGAGCAGAACCGCATGATGAATGACGACCAGCTGTTGCGGTATGCAAGACACATCATGCTGCCAGACATCGATATTGAAGGTCAGGAAAAACTCCTAGCAGCAAAAGTCCTGGTGATTGGGTTAGGCGGTCTGGGCAGCCCGGTGGCGCTTTACCTTGCAGCCTCCGGCGTTGGTGAACTGATACTGGCGGACTTCGATACCGTCGATCTCTCTAACCTGCAAAGACAGATCGTCCATTCAACGGCCATGATCGGACAGCCAAAACCTGATTCCGCACAGAAAACACTCCATGACATCAATCCTGAAACACGCATCAGGACCATCAACGACAAGCTCACACTGGATCAGTTGGAACAGGAGGTTAAGTCAGCAGATCTGGTTCTGGACTGCACCGATAATTTTGAAGTTCGCTTCGCTATCAATGATGCCTGTCTCAGACAGGGCACCACCCTCGTATCCGGCGCAGCAATTCGGATGGAAGGTCAGCTTATGGTTATCGATGCCACTGATCCTTCCATGCCATGTTACCGCTGCCTCTACGAGGACGCCTCCGATGATCAACTGAATTGTGCTGAAGCAGGCATTGCCGCGCCGGTGGTTGGCACCATTGGCACCCTGCAGGCATTGGAAGCACTGAAACTGATCGTCGGCATTGGCGAGTCCCTCGCCGGTTATGTGCTGACGTTCGATGCTAGATACATGGACTGGCGAAAACTCAAACTACCGCAGAGGGAAGACTGCCCGTCCTGCCAGGCGTATCGCAAAGGCTAGACTAAAAAGTCCCTTTGGCCTGTAGGTCAGCGTGATAAGAAGAACGAACCAGGGGTCCGCTGGCCACCTGTTTAAAGCCCATTGAATGACCTGCTTCTGCCAGTTCTTCGAATTCATCGGGATGAACAAATCTTTCTACAGCCAGGTGATCTTTACTGGGTTGCAGATACTGTCCCAGTGTCAGCATGTCGACATTGTGCGCTCTGAGATCTTGCATGACCTCGAGCACTTCTTCGTTAGTTTCACCAAGACCCAGCATAAGCCCTGACTTTGTCGGAACATCCGGATTTTCCGCTTTGAATCGCTCAAGCAGATCGAGGGACCAATCATAGTCCGCACCGGGACGCGCCTTCTTATAAAGTCGAGGTACAGTTTCAAGATTGTGATTAAACACATCCGGTGGTGTGGCCGTCAGAGTCTCAATCGCGATATCCATCCGACCTCTGAAGTCCGGTACCAGCACTTCAATCGTAGTGCTGGGTGTGTGTTCACGAATTGCTGAAATACACGCAGCAAAATGTGCAGCACCACTGTCCTTTAAATCATCACGATCAACAGAGGTCACCACCACGTACTTGAGACCCATCTCCTGGACTGCCTCAGCGAGCTGTCTCGGTTCGTCCTCATCCAGCGCCTTGGGGCTGCCATGAGCGACATCGCAAAACGGACAGCGCCGAGTGCAGATCTCACCCATGATCATGAAAGTTGCCGTGCCGTGAGAAAAACACTCAGGCAAATTTGGACAGCTGGCTTCCTCGCAGACAGACGCGAGGTTTCGGCGTCTCAAAATCTCCTTGATGCGGCTGATTTCCGGATTGGCAGGAATCCGAACCCTGATCCAATCAGGCTTACGCGGCATGACCTCAGTGGGTATGACCTTTACAGGTATACGCCGAACCTTGTCTGCACCTCGCAGTTTTTCTCCGGGAACCATCCGGTTCTTGTTTGCCATCTCTTCAGATTGCCTGGTCTGTTATAGGAGCGGGAGCGCCATGATACCCGATTCGACGCCACAATATGCTGGTCAGACCCTCACCAAGTTCCTGCATATCAGCCTGAATACCCAAAGAAGTGGTATCAGTCACCTCAAGACCCGAGTAGCCACAGGGGTTGATCTGGGAAAACGGCGAAAGGTCCATGGCGACATTTAGGCTCAGACCGTGATAACTGCGACCTTTTCGCACTCTGAGACCGAGTGCCGCAACTTTCCTGTCATCTACGTAGACACCCGGTGCATCTCTTCGGGCCAACCCGGTCACATCATATTGGTCGAGCAGCTCAATCACGCTTTCCTCGATCAGGGTCACCAGATCACGTACGCCAAGTTTATGGCGCCGTAGCTCAAGCATCAGGTAAACAACTAACTGCCCCGGACCATGGTAGGTAACCTGCCCGCCCCTGTCTGATTGCACAACAGGTATATCGGAAACATTGAGCAGATGTTCCGGTTTGCCAGCTTGTCCCTGTGTAAATACAGCAGGATGTTCCACCAGCCAGATCTCGTCAGGTGTGTCATCTGATCTGCTGTTTGTGAAGTCTTTCATTTTTTGCCACACCTCAAGGTAAGGTGCTCGACCTAGATGTCGAAGGAGGCAGGATTCAGGCATCAGAGAACCAGTCGTACCGACTCAATCAGTTTCAGCTCCGCAAACAGGTTTTCAATGTGCTCTTCGCTCTGTGCAACCAGCATAAAAGAGACAGAGATGAAGTTACCCTTGCGCGAAGTCCGCTGGGATATCCTTTCAGTCGTCATCGTCGGGTCGTGACGAATGACCACTTCACAAACTTCTTCGTGAAAGTTCGGACGTACATCCCCGACTACCTTTATGGGGTAGTCGCAGGGGTACGTTATCCTGATTTCATCGTCGCTCATGCTGCCAGTGGATCGCCGCCAAAGAGTTTTAGGAAAAACAGTGCTATGGAATCCCATAAACTGGCAAAGAAGCCACTTTCCTGCACACCGTTAAGGGCCACAACGGGAATCATCATGGGTTCACCGCTTGGCAACTGCACCTGCAGCTTACCCAACACATCACCTTTCTCGATCGGCGCATGGACTTCTGCATCAAGGGCGATCTCAGCTTTAAGATCTTCTCGTCCCCCTCTCGGAATCGTTAGGATCAGATCTTCTTCAATGCCGACCTGCACCGACTGATGTTTACCACCCCAGACTCTGACCTGCTTTAACGTTTCATCGGCGGCATACAGTCGCGCTGTTTCAAAGTAGCGGAAACCATAGGTCAGTAGTTTCTGACTTTCAGCAGCACGAGCCTCTTCACTGGAAGCGCCCATCACAACCGATATCAGTCGCATGTCGTTTCGTACCGCCGAGGCGACCAAACAATAACCTGCCGCTTCCGTATGACCCGTTTTAACGCCATCGACAGAGGAGTCACGCATCAGCAGCTTGTTGCGGTTTGGCTGGCGAATATTCGCGTAAGTGAAGGTCTTCTCTGAATACATCTTGTAGTGACTGGGATGGTCACGAATCATTGCGACCGTTAGTTTCGCCACATCGGAAGCCGTCGTGTAATGATTATCATCCGGTAATCCGGTGGCGTTCATGTAGTTGGTATTTTCCATCCCGAGACTGGCAGCGTACTGATTCATGATGTCCGCGAATGCATCTTCACTGCCCGCGATATGTTCTGCCAGAGCAACGCTGGCGTCATTGCCGGATTGAATAATCATGCCTCTAAGGATGTCTTCAAGACGGACCTTCGTGCCTTCCTGTATGAACATCCGTGAGCCTTCCATACGCCAGGCTTTGATACTGACGCTGACCTCATCATCGAGGGAGATTGAACCCCGTTCCAGCTCTTTCGCTGCCACATAACTGGTCATGATTTTTGTCAGGCTGGCCGGTGGCAGTCTTTGTTCCGCATTAAACTCCACCAAGGCTTCACCAGTCGCAGCATCAATCAGCAGATAACCCTCAGCCGCCAGTTGTGGGGGAGACGGAATAATCACTGGCGCTGCCAGCGCATGGACACTCATCACCAATGAGACAAAAATGAAACTCAATCGACGCAACATCGCGTCCTCCTACTGCTATCTAGCTTTTAATGTTCAACAAGCACGCGTAACGGCGTACCCAAATTGTTCTCTACAATGCGCGCTTCGATTTGTTCTTCCTGTTCCAGGCTGGCCACCGGACCAACCCAAACCTTATGCAGCAACGCATCCTCAGTTTCGCTTGTCAGGACTCTGGCCGGAACATCTTCCGGCAATATCGCGACAACTTCCGACAAACGGCGTTCAGCGCCCACTTCTGATCGAAAAGCACCAACCTGTAGATAATAGGTTCCAGGATCTTTCGGTGGGCTTTTTACCAGTTCCGGATGATTCACCTCATCCAGCGCCTCAACCACCACCGGCGCCGTGCCCTGATGCTCAAATCCCAGTTCGCGCGCTGCACCGTAGGACAGATCTATCAGTCTGTCGTCATGAAATGGACCGCGATCATTGACGCGCAGCACTACACTCCTGCCATTGTCCAGATTAGTTACTTTGACGGCAGTCGGCAAAGGGAGTTCCTTATGCGCTGCAGTCATCGCATACATATCGTAGATTTCGCCCATCGCGGTCAACCTGCCGTGAAACTTCTTGCCATACCAGGACGCTATGCCGATTTCGATGTATCCCAGGTTAGACGGCATGATCTGATAGACCTTGCCGAAAACCTCGTATTCATTGTCTTTAAGCGCAGGTTTCTTTGCGCTCGGTGTCGGCACAGTTGTGCAGGAGGACAACACCAGGCATTGAACCAGCAGAAGGACGAGAAGTACTCGAGACACAAGTGAACAACTAACGAGCAGCGATGGCAGCGCTGCCTTTTTTCAGTCCCTCACTGAGTTGGAAAACCGCCATCGCGTACAACTTGCTGTGGTTGTAGCGGGTGATGACGTAGAAATTTTTCATACCGATCCAGTACTCATCACCCATCTTTCCGGATAGTCGCATCGGAGAGACCTTCTGGCCTTTATCAAGCTCACCCAGTTCCGCCTTCATGCCCAGGGTTTCAAGTTCCGCAATAGATTTGCTCGGTTTAAGCGACACGTTGAAAACATCTTCCGTAACCCGTGCACCATCTACTGGAAACGTAATGTCGGCGTCTCTCTGCCATCCGTGCTCACTCAGGTAATTTGCAACACTACCAATCGCATCTGTCGGATTGTTCCAGATATCCCGGAAGCCATCGCCATCAAAGTCGATTGCATAGTGCCGGTAACTGCTCGGGATAAATTGCCCCAGGCCCATGGCGCCGGCATATGAGCCTTTAAGATCTGTGATCATCTGCTTTTCTTCACGCGCCAGCAGGATGAATTGCTTTAACTCACCACGGAAAAACTTGGACCTTGGTGGGTAGTCGAAGGAAAGCGTCGCCAATGCGTCCAGCACGCGGTAGCTTCCACTGATGCGGCCATACATGGTTTCTACACCAATGATCGCCGTGATGATCACCGGAGGCACACCATAGACACGATAGGCTTCTTCCAGGGCTTCACTGTGTTCAGACATAAACTCGATGCCCGAATTCGTTCTTCTGTCAGTCAGAAAGATGTCCTGGTATTCCGCCCAAGTCAGGCGCTTTTCCGCGGGCCTGCTGATCGCATCAATGATGCTTTGCTTGTATTCCGCGTGACTGAAGATCGAGAGGAGTTCACGTTCATCAAAACCTTCTTCTTCAGCAAGTTCACGAACAAACTCCTGAACCTCGGGTCGATCTGTGTAATCACTGGAAAAAGAAACCAGTGGTATCAAAAGTAGAATCAGAATCAGAATTTTTTGCATTACAAAGTAATCCTGCGATGCGTATGAATGGACATCAGAATACCGAAGCCAGCAAACAGCGTCAGGATAGAAGTTCCCCCGTGGCTAACCAATGGCAGCGGTACTCCGACAACCGGAAGTATTCCACTGACCATGCCTATATTAACAAAGACATAAACGAAAAATGTGAACGTAATGCTGCCAGACAGCAAACGACCAAAAGTATCCTGTGCTTGCAGAGACAAAATGACCCCTCGACCAATCAAAAGCAGGTAGAGGATGAGCAGTGTGACCACTCCGACAAGACCAAGTTCCTCTCCCAGTACAGCGATAATAAAGTCGGTCTGACTTTCCGGCAGAAAATCCAGGTGTGATTGGGTGCCTTCAAAAAGTCCTTTGCCGAACAGACCACCTGAGCCAATGGCCGTCTTCGACTGAATGATGTTCCAACCTGCACCCAGTGGATCCCGCTCAGGATCGAGTAACGTCAGAATCCGCTGTCTCTGATAGTCGCGAAGCACAAACCAAAGTGCAGGCGCTGAAATGACGCCAATACCGATAGCAGAAAAAACCAGTCTCCAGGAAACACCAGACAGCAACAGCACGAACAAACCAGAAGCGCCAATGATTAGCGATGTGCCAAGATCAGGTTGCATGGCAATCATCATCACAGGAATCGCAATGATCACCAGGGACCAAAAAACATGGCGTGCTTTAGGCGGCAGGTGACGATCGTGAAAGTACCAGGCGAGTATCAGTGGTAGCACCAGCTTCATAATTTCAGAAGGCTGAAAGTTCATGACGCCAGGGATCCTGAGCCAGCGCCGTGACCCTTTTATCTCTACACCAAAGACATAGATCAAAGCTAACAGAACCAATGCACCCAGGAAGATCCAGGGAGCGAGACGCATGTAGAAGATGGGAGATATCTGAGCGATGACAATCATGGCACCCAGACCTGCCAATATTTTGATGCTCTGGGAAATCACCGGGGCTGATTGCTGGCCAACGGCACTATAGAGAATCAGCAGCCCATACGCCGATATCGCGAGGAGCAGCAGTACCATCGGAATATCCAGGTGGACAGCATCGCCAAGCGCCGCTTTTCGCTGTGTTACCAGGCCGGAGCCCGGGAGCTGTCTGACAAAATCCTGGCTCATTGGCCCGCCGAGGCAACCACACGACCTTTAGCCGCGGTATTCTTCAAGAGGTGGTGATCGATGATCTGTCTGGCGACGGGTGCGGCAACGGAACTGCCGCCACCGCCATTTTCAACGAGTACGGCAAGCGCAATCTCTGGTTTCTCCACCGGCGCAAAAGCCACAAACCATGCGTGTTTTCGTTGCCGCTCATCCAGTTCTTCTTCGTTGTACTCCTCGCCCTGGGCGATACCAACAACCTGTGCGGTTCCCGACTTACCTGCCATTCGATAGGGAATGTCCTGCCCAATATAAGCCCAGGCCGTACCATTTTCGCCATAAACCTGGTTACCGCGATGTACCACTTTTTCCATGGCACCAATCACCAGATCCCAGACATGATCAGGAATCAGCTCAATACTATCCATGCGGGTTACATTCGAGCGTTCCACGAGATCGCTTCCGGATTTCAACATCCGAGGAGCAACCCACTTTCCTCGGTTCGCTACAACGGTAACCGCAGTCGCCAATTGCAACGGCGTCACCAGCATATCGCCCTGGCCAATACCGATGTTCACCGTGTCACCGGGATACCAGGGCAGACCCCGTGAATCTTCTTTCCACTCCCGGGTCGGTAACAGTCCACTACGAGCTTCCGGCAGATCGAGCGCGGTGTTCACGCCAAAACCGAACAACGCAAGGTAGTCGTCGATTCGATCAATGCCCATTTTCACGGCTAGGCTATAAAAGTAGACATTGCAGGAACGGTAAATCGCCTTCTCCAGATTGACCTGCCCATGGCCCCCGAGTCCGGTGACTGTCCAGTTCCAGTCCCTGTAGAGACGATCATTATTCGGTAACTTAAACCAACCGGGATCTTCCACGGTGTAGTCAGCCGTCGTCATCCCAGTGACGAGACCTGCAAGACCGATGATGGGTTTGATCGTGGAGCCAGGTTCATACTGCCCCTGCAGCGCACGGTTAAAGAGCGGGACGTCAGGTGAATCGCGAAGCGACGCATAGGTCGCAAAATCAATCCCCGTCACAAACAGATTAGGGTCATAACCCGGCTTACTCACCATGGCGAGGATGCCGCCTGTTTCCGGCTCTATGGCAACGATGGTTCCACGGCGATCCCCCAGCGCATCGCTGGCAGCCTGCTGCAGCGAACTGTCGACATGCAGAACCAGGTCTTTTCCGGGACTCGGTAAATCAGACTCGAGAATCTTCATCACCTTGCCGCGTGCATCAATTTCCACCTGTTGGTAGCCAACAGAGCCAAGTAAATCTGACTCGTAGAACCGCTCGATACCAATCTTGCCGATATGATCAGTGCCGGAGTAAGCAACTGGATCAAGACGCCTGGCGTCATTTTCGTTGATGCGTCGTACCGACCCGACGGCATGCACCATCAGTTCGCCTTTCGGATAGTGACGGACCAGCCGTGCTTCAACTTCCACACCAGGCATCGAGTGGCGATCCACGCTGAATCGCGCGATCTCTTCCTGAGTCAGTTTGAACCGGAGTGGCACAGATTCAAAAGGTCGCTGCCTGCGTTTTAGTCTTTTCTGGAACGCCTGAATCTCTTCATCGGACAGCTGCAGGACGCGGTCTAGACTCGCGAGTGTTTCGTCCATATCGTCCACACGTTCAGGAGTGAGCGCGAGGTTAAAAGACGGTGAATTATCCGCTAGCAGTTCACCATTACGGTCGTAGATGAGACCACGGATGGGTGGCAGCGGCTGTACTTGAATGCGGTTTTTGTCAGATAAGGTTGCGTAAATATCGTACTGAACAATCTGCAGGTAGAAGAAGCGAGCAACCAGAAACAGGGTCAAGACCACCAGAATGCCGAAGCCCACGACAATTCGCTCGAAGAAGATTCGGCTCTCCCAGGTGTGATCTTTTAGCGCGAGTGGTTCGACCATGGATTAACTATTTATGGTACGGATGATTAGCATTAACCATCAGTGCCCGATATATCTGTTCGCTTAAGAGCACTCTAACCAGAAAATGCGGGAAGGTTAAGGCAGACAACGACCAGGTCTCGTCTGCCCGCGTCAGCACACGGTCTGACAGCCCGTCAGGTCCGCCAATAACAAATTGAAGATGACTGGTGATCTGACTCCAATTCTCAATTTTTGCCGCTAACTGCTCAGTACTCCAGTTTCTTCCACGAGAGTCCAGCGCAATGACCCTGGCTGAGGTTTGAAGCGCGTCCAGAATCGAATCTGCCTCTGCCTCCTGGTGCGCGGATACCGTTAACTTTTTGTTTCGATCAGAGGTTTTGATCTCGCGAATATCGAAGTGACACTCGCGCCGCATGCGAGAGACATATTGTTCTATCCCTTCAGCAACCCAGGAGGGGGGCTTTGTTCCTACGGCGACGAGTTCTACCCGGAGCAATTAAGTTACTCAGCGTTTTCGTCGCTGGGACTGACACTCCACAGTCGTTCCAGGTCGTAGAATTCACGAACCGCAGGCAACATGACGTGGACAATGACATCAGCGAGGTCAACCAGAATCCACTCACCGGACTCTTCACCCTCAACACCCAGGACCTGAACACCTTCTGCTTTCGCTTTTTGCAGTACGTTGTCGACCAAAGCTTTTATCTGGCGACTGGTGTTGCCCGAAGCGACAACCATGTGATCCGCAATGTCTGTCTGCTTCTGAACATCCAGGGCGACAATATCCTGCCCTTTGATGTCATCCAGGGCATCTATCACGAGCGCTTTAAGTGCTTCACTTTCCATGACTTTCATTGTCCAAATATAAGTGGTGCCGGGCAATGTAGCCGGCGACATCAGGGTGCAACATGCTTTCAGTGCTGTCACCCTGCCTTATGGTTTCTCGAACTCTTGTCGCAGAAACATCAAATTGTTGTAACGTCACGTGGCAAACCAAACCCGAAGCTGTTGTCTCAAGGATTGAAACATCGTCTACGAGTTTTTCTGCTGCCCATGCTTTCAGCTCAGCAGGCTCCTCAAGAGACGAACCACCAGGCCTTTCCATAATCAGCAGGTGGGCCAGATCACACAAGGACTCCCAGTTGTGCCAGGTTGGTAACGTCACCCAGGCATCCAAGCCCATCGCAAAAACAAGTGGTTGCTCTTCCGCCTTCTCCCGATAGTCCGCCAGGGTGTCAACGGTGAAGGAACTCCCTTCTCTGCGAAGTTCACAGTCATCGCTGCTTAGGCCCGGTACACCCTTCGTGGCCAACTGCAGCATCTCAAATCGTTGTTCAGGACTGGCTGAAGGTGTGTCTCGATGCGGCGGAATCTTGCTCGGCACCAACACCACTTCGCAATCAGAAAACAAAGCCATTAAGGCGCACGCTGAGTTCACATGCCCGACGTGTACTGGATCGAAGGTGCCGCCAAGCACCAGTTTGAGAGTCACAGGCAGATAGACCTATTGACGAATCTGACCGTCACCAAATACCACGAATTTCTGGGAAGTCAGGCCTTCTAGGCCCACAGGTCCGCGAGCGTGTAGTTTATCCGTAGAGATACCAACTTCGGCACCAAGACCATACTCGAAGCCGTCCGCAAACCTTGGAGATGCGTTGATCATGACGGAACTGGAGTCCACCTCACGCAGGAACCGTCTGCCAGCACCATAATTTTCTGTCACGATGGTATCGGTATGCTTGGATCCATATTTGTTGATGTGATCGATGGCCTCGTCGACACCGGGTAAAACACGAATCGCAAGGATCGGCGCAAGGTATTCAGCATACCAGTCAGACTCATCGGCCTGACTGACCTGCACCTCACTGCCAAGTATCTCGACCGTTTTTTCACAGCCCCGCAATTCAACCCCATGTTCCTGGTAGCCCGAGGCTAATCTCGGCAGGATTGACGAAGCTACATCTTGCGATACGAGCAGGGTCTCCATTGCATTACAAACCGCGTATCGCTGAGTCTTGGCGTTAATGGAAATCGCATAGGCTTTTTCCATATCAGCGTCCGCGTCGATATAGACATGGCAAATGCCGTCCAGGTGTTTAATGACCGGAATCGTCGCTTCATTGGTGATGCGTTCAACCAGGCTGTTTCCGCCGCGAGGTACGATGACATCCACATAGTCATTCATAGTGATCAACTCACCCACCAGGGCACGATCGGTATCCCGAATGATCTGCAATGAAGCAGCAGGCAGACCCACTTTATCCAGACCTGCTTCCAAACAGGCTGCCAGCCCAAGATTGGAGTGGATAGCTTCAGAGCCGCCACGAAGGATGGCCGCATTACCTGATTTCAAACAAAGGCTCGCCGCATCGATGGTGACGTTAGGTCTGGATTCATAAATGATGCCTATGACACCGAGAGGTGTTCTCATACGGCCAATCTGGAGTCCGTTCGGCTGATAAGACATGTCACTGATTTCGCCAACGGGATCTTCCAGCGCAGCAACCTGCTGCAAACCTTCGACCATAGATTCGAATCGCGCTTCCGTGAACGTCAGCCTGTCCAGGAGCGGATCAGAGAGACCATTATTCCTCCCAGCTTCCAGATCCTTTTCATTGGCCTGCATCAGCTCCGTTCGTCGCGCCAGAATGGCATCGCCGATCGCCATCAGTGCGTCATTCTTAAGTTGCGTGGAGGCACGACACACTTCAGCAGAAGCTGCTCGCGCCTGCTGTCCAACGGTTTGCATGTACTCCGAAATCGCCATCACTTAAGATCTTGCAAAAATGTCTTTCTGAAAACCGCGCATTATACCCTGCATCGAAGATGATGGTGTCACCCGATTTTTTTAATCTCGAACCGCTGGATCTGGCCCAATCGCTCATAGGAAAAGTACTGCGTCATCGCATTAACCATCCGGTTCATGGGGATATTTGGCTATCAGCCAGGATTATCGAGACAGAGGCCTACTATCGCTCAGAGAAAGGCAGTCATTCTTCCCTGGGCTATACCGAAAAGCGCCGAGCCATGTTTATGGATCCCGGCACTATATATATGTACTACGCCAGGGGTGGTGACTCCCTCAACTTTTCCGCTCAAGGCGAAGGCAACGGCGTGCTCATTAAATCAGGACGAGTCCACGTCGATACAAAGTCGCCTCAAGAAAACATTGCGGTCATGCAGGAGATGAATCCTATCAACGGGCGCACCAGGGAAGAGTCACGTTTGTGCAGCGGGCAAACGCTGATTTGTCGATCGCTGGGTCTCAAAGTGCCAGACTGGAATCAGCAAACACTAAAACGCGGAAAGCTTATCCTGGACGATGTGGGTATCGTCCCTTCACAACTGATCCAATCGAAAAGGTTGGGTATTCCAAGCGGCAGAGATGAACATCTCCCCTATCGCTTCGTCGATTTCGATTCCGCTCACCTGGCAACGAAGAATCCGCTCAAAGACGATCACGTGATCATTCGTCGAACATCATCTTAGCCACTAAAAGGCTAGTCGTTAGATTTCTGTATTCTCTCAACCAGCTTATCCAGTTCGCTTAATCGAACGAGCGGGTCTTTAAGTTCCAGCAGTCGCTGCTTGAAGTGATTCGGACACGGCAACAACTCCGTCAGTCGTGCACTGACTTCAACCGCCTGCCCAAGGTCGCATGACAAACCCAGACGCTGTACGGCTTCGTGAGACATCAGGGATTCCAGCAGCCCGGAGAGATGTTCTCGCTCTTCCGGCATAGCCACCTCTTCTTCCTCTTCAATGAACTCCACCTGCGCCATCATTAATCTGTCAGGTAGTTCATATTGATCGCGGATCGCAAATTTTTGCTTACCCTCAGCAACAATGCTGAGCAGCCCGTTGGAGTGCTGATCGAAATCAACGATTTCACAATAGGTACCGCAATGAGAGATTTCCGGAAGCTGCTCTTCAGGGTTTGACAAAATCTGATTGCCCTCGGTGATCATGACAACACCAAAGCCGCTGCTTTCACGCAGGCAACTTTTCACCATATCCAGGTAGCGGGTTTCGAAAACCTGGAGCGGCAGTCTGCCTCCCGGAAACAGGACAAGTGGCAAGGGGAAGAGTGGGATTTCCTTCATAACGACATAATAGAGATGCACTGTTAGCACTTCCAGCGGTGGGCCGCTAAACTCCCGTGATGGATGTACTACAGGCGATTGTGCTGGCTCTTGTCCAGGGTATTACGGAGTTTCTGCCAATCTCCAGTTCCGCACACCTCATACTTCCCGGGAAGATACTGGGATGGCCGGATCAGGGTCTGGCGTTCGACACAGCGGTGCATCTGGGCTCGCTTTTTGCGGTACTGATCTACTTCAGAACACAACTCCAGGAACTGCTCCTGGGCGTGCACCGCCATGTGAGTGCTGGCGAATCCAGCGACGCCAGCCGCCTTGCTTACAACGTGGTTATCGCGAGCCTGCCAATCATCCCCATCGGTTATCTGTCGCGCTTTGTCATTGAAGCGGAACTGCGCAGTCTTGAGGTCATCGCTGCAGCAACCATAGTCTTTGGTATCGCACTCTGGCTGGCTGACCACTTCCGAAATCAAGAGAGTAGTCCACTCACCCCCATGAGAGCTTTTGCTGTCGGTATTGCCCAATGCTTTGCCCTCATACCCGGTACTTCGAGAAGCGGCGTTACCATGACCATGGCTTTATTGTTGGGACAGTCCCGCACCGAAGCCGCCAGGTTCTCCTTGCTGATCGCGATTCCAACCATTGCAGGTGCAGCGGCGCTCAAACTGTGGGACATCACCCACGATCCTGCTCCCGTTCAGTGGACTGTGTTGCTCATTGGGACAACGGTTGCGGGCATATCAGCCTACGCCTGTATCGCATGGCTGCTGGCGGTGATTGAGAGGGTTGGCTATCTGCCGTTTGTGATTTACAGGATGATCCTTGGGATCATCCTGCTTTTGATGATCGTCTAGTTTAGAACGGAATATCGTCGTCGAAGTCATCTGAAGGAGGCGGACCGAAGTCATCTGCAGGACCACCGCCTGAGCCACCACCACCAAAGTTACCACCGCCACCGGATCCGCCGCCCATAGGCGCACCACCGCCACCCATCTCACCGCGACCATCGAGCATCTGCATCTCATTGGCCACAATCTCCGTGGTGTAGTGTTTTTGACCGTCACGTTCCCAGTCACGGGTACGCAGCTCACCTTCGATGTATACCTTGGAACCTTTCTTCAGATATTCACCAGCAATTTCTGCCAGCCGATTAAAGAATACGACCCGGTGCCATTCAGTACGCTCTTTCTGCTCCCCGGAATCACGATCTCGCCATTGCTTCGAGGTTGCTAACGATGCGTTGGTGACAGCTCCACCGCTCGGCATATATCGCGTTTCAGGGTCCCTGCCCAGGTTTCCGACGAGGATTACCTTATTAATTCCGCGAGCCATACTGATCTCCTGTTACTCTAAAAATTCATCCTGAAAACGTTCTTCGTCCACTTTCAGGTAGGCCACTTGTTCTTCTTCTATGACGACAACGTCGAGAACGCCGTCGACAGATGATAACGCTTCCAACCTTTCTTTGGCACTCGCCTTTGGCAGATTAACCAGCGAAATTGTCCGGCTGCCAATATCACCCAAGCGGGGAAAACCCACACAAACGGTGAACCATATCGCCACGATGCCCATATTCACCCACAGGAGCACCGTCGGGTCGTACTCGGTCAATATCCAGCCGCTGATGAGCCCACCCGCAAATATCCCAAGGAACTGACAGGTCGTGTATACCCCCATGGACGTGCCGCGAGCACCGGCTCCGGACAGCTTGCTGACCTGTGCCGGGAGCACCACTTCCAGCAGATTAAATCCCATAAAGAACAGCGTGATACCAGCCAAAACCACGAGGTAACCCTGATCCTGGCTGAGCAGCAGAAACCCAAGGAAACAGGTCCCGATCATTGAGAGCAGAATGGGTCGTGCGTCAGGAAGCCGATCTGACAACGTCATAATGGGTACCATGCCGACAAAAGACAGCACCAGCAGTCCAAAGTAATAAAGGTAGTGGTCACCCTCAGCAATCTCGCCGGTCGCCTCAAAAAGCAGAGGGAAAACTGAAAATCCGCTAACCAACAACAGGTGCAGGATGAAAATGCTGGTATTCAGACGCCAAAGATTCGGGTTACCGAGTGTTGCCTTGAGCAGATCTGTTTGGAGGGCTGAGTCGAGATTATTCGCCATCACGGTCGGTGAAGGCACTCGTGTAAAGAGCAGCAATAGTCCAAGGATGCCGAGAACACCGGTGAGATTAAAAATACCCGCGACGCCAAAGTGCGCAGCCACCAACGGACCCAGGATCAGCGCCAACCCGAAAGAACCCGCTATAGCGATACCAATGATGGCCATCGATTTGGATCTCTGATCGACACGGGTGACATCAGCCATCAAAGCCAGGAGGGTGCTGGCAATCGCACCGCAACCCTGGAGGAACCGCCCGATGATTAACTGGTAGATATCCTGCGCAGATCCCGCGACAAAACTTCCAACAATAAAAATCAGCAGGCCAGCAGCAATCACCGGTTTTCGCCCGTAGCGGTCGGACAGAAAACCCAGCGGGATCTGAAGCAGCCCTTGAGACAATCCATAGATACCGATGGCTATACCAATCAACAGAGGTGTCGCCAGGGGGATGTCATCGGTCGCCAAAGGTAGTACTGGTAAAACCATGAACAGACCAAGCATCCGAACGAGATACAGCGCTCCAATGGCTGAAGCCGCACTCAGTTCCTGTTGATTCATACCGGGATTACCACTGCTTTTTGTAACTCAGACACGCATTCTTTTTGCGCGAGGACGAACAAACTTATAACATCAGTGCCCTGCTCAACGGGGTAGGCTTTTGGAGGCGAAACTCAGCAGAAGTCACTGTGCTGTACGCCGCAGATGATAACAAAAATCGACCTCCTCCGGCAGCTCAAGACCTGCCCTGGCCACACAACTGAACGACAAAACCTAACCGGAATACTGCAATTCGATGACATCGACGATATCGATTCATGGTGCCAAGACACACAACCTGAAAGATGTCAGCCTGGATATACCCAGGGACAAATTGATCGTGGTGACTGGACTATCCGGCTCTGGAAAGTCCTCCCTGGCATTCGACACTCTGTACGCTGAAGGTCAGCGTCGATATGTCGAATCACTGTCTGCCTATGCACGACAGTTCCTTTCATTGATGGAAAAGCCTGACGTCGAATACATAGACGGTTTATCTCCGGCGATTTCCATTGAGCAAAAATCTACAAGCCACAATCCAAGATCAACGGTCGGCACAATTACCGAGATCTATGATTACCTGCGCCTGCTGTTTGCACGTATCGGTGAGCCGCACTGCCCAACCCATGGGGAGAAGCTCGAAGCACAGTCGATCAGCCAAATGGTGGATCAGGTGCTCGCGCTACCAGAAGGCACTCGCGTTAATCTCCTGGCACCGGTTGTTCGCGAGCGAAAGGGTGAACACCTGCATGTATTCAAACAACTGGCGACCCAAGGTTTTGTGCGCGCACGCATTGATGGCATCGTCACAGATCTGGACGACACACCTTCTCTCGATAAAAACAAGAAACACACCATTGAGGTGGTTGTTGATCGCTTCCGCATTCGCCCGGATCTGAAGACACGTCTGGCGGATTCTTTTGAAACAGCGGTTCAGGTGTCTGACGGCATCGCTGCCGTGAACTTTATGGATGGTGAGCAAGAAGACCTGTTGTTTTCTTCCCGCTTTGCCTGCCCCGTTTGCGGTCATGCAATCCAGGAGCTAGAGCCCAGACTGTTTTCATTCAACAATCCTGCCGGAGCCTGTCAGACCTGCGACGGCCTGGGTCTCAGACAATTCTTTGATCCAGACAACGTTGTTCAAGATCCTGAGCTCTCTTTAGCTGAAGGCGCCATTCACGGCTGGGACCGACGCAACATTTACTACTTCCAAATGCTCGGTTCGATCGCTGAACACTATGGTTTTGATGTCGCAACGCCGTTTAAAGAGTTATCTGCGAAACACCAGAAAGTTGTTCTACGAGGCAGTGGCAGTGAAAAAATTCAGTTCCGCTACGTCAATGACCGCGGTGATGAGTACACCCGCGCACATTCCTTCGAAGGCATTATTCCCAACATGGAACGTCGCTACCGCGAAACAGACTCGCAGATGGTTCGCGAGAACCTATCCAAGTTCCTGAGTACCCAGGCCTGTCCGGATTGCGGCGGTGATCGACTGAATGCGGATGCACGCGCGGTGACGATCAAAGGAAGCTCGCTGTCAAAAATCACCAATCACTCGGTAGGTGATGCACACGATTACTTTGCGTCCCTCAAACTGACCGGGCAACGGGCAAAGATTGCCGAGAAAATTCTGAAAGAGATTGAAGCGAGATTGGGATTCCTGATGGATGTAGGATTGGATTACCTGACCCTGTCTCGCAGTGCTGACACCCTGTCAGGCGGTGAAGCGCAAAGAATCCGGCTGGCCAGCCAAATTGGCGCGGGTCTCGTCGGCGTCATGTACATCCTGGATGAGCCATCTATCGGCTTGCACCAGCGAGACAACGAAAGACTGCTGGGAACACTCACCCGGCTGCGAGACCTGGGCAACACCGTCATCATTGTGGAACACGATGAAGACGCCATTAGAGCCGCAGACTTCATCGTCGATATCGGACCCGGTGCTGGTGTCCACGGTGGCGAAATCGTGGCATCAGGTCTACTAAAGGACATCCTCAAATCAAAAACGTCTATTACCGGTCAATTTCTTTCAGGAAAAAGACAGATTGAAGTGCCTGCGGAACGCCATGAGTACGACGAGGAGAAGGTGTTGGAGCTGAAAGGCGCCGCTGGTAACAACCTTCTGAAACTTGATCTCAAAATTCCTCTTGGGCTGATGACTTGCGTGACTGGCGTCTCTGGTTCCGGGAAATCTACACTGATCAATCAAACGCTTTACCCGATTGCAGCTCGTGAACTGAACGGTGCAACCAATCCGCAGGTTGCCGCCTATGATGAAATCATCGGACTTGATCAGTTGGATAAGGTCGTCGATATCGACCAAAGCCCGATCGGCAGAACACCGCGATCCAATCCGGCAACCTACACCAATATTTTCACACCCATCCGCGAACTGTTCGCTGCCACTCAGGAAGCGAGATCCCGCGGTTATAAGCTGGGTCGTTTCAGTTTCAACGTTAAAGGCGGTCGCTGTGAAGCTTGCCAAGGTGATGGCCTGATTAAAGTAGAGATGCACTTTCTTCCAGATGTTTACGTCACCTGTGATGAGTGTCAGGGCAAAAGGTATAACCGCGAAACCCTGGAAATTCTCTACAAGGGAAAGAACATCCATGAAGTGCTCGAAATGACTGTCGAGGACGCGCACGAATTTCTGAACGCCGTCCCAATGGTTGAACGTCGCCTTCAAACACTGCTGGACGTCGGTCTTGGATACATCAAACTGGGTCAGAGCGCGACAACGCTTTCAGGTGGTGAAGCACAACGGGTAAAGCTGGCCCGGGAGCTCTCCAAGCGAGATACGGGCCAGACGCTCTACATCCTGGATGAGCCAACCACCGGGCTGCATTTCCATGATATTCAGCAACTCCTCGAAGTTATCCATCGACTACGCGATCATGGCAACACGATTGTTGTGATCGAACATAACCTCGACGTGATCAAGACAGCGGACTGGATCGTTGATCTGGGTCCCGAGGGTGGTTCAGGTGGTGGTCAGATCATCGCAGAAGGCACACCTGAAGCGGTCGCCGATATGAAACAATCATTTACAGGTCAGTTTCTAAAGAAAGTACTGACCTAGCCGTAAGCTTTCTGAACCGCGTCTGTCGCAACACCCTTATTAATGTGCGCGTTGTAGCCACTTAACACGGATTCAAGCGCATTCGTGCAGAACAAGACATTCCGTGGGTTACTGGCATATCCCATCAACCCAATGCGCCACACTTTTCCTGCTAGCGCACCCAGACCCGCACCAATCTCGAGATTGAACTGCTGCAATAGCTGTTTGCGAACAGAACCTTCATCAACGCCATCGGGAATAGTGACGGCGTTGAGTTGTGGCAGTCGATAATCTTCAGCAACGATGAATTCCAGACCCAGTGCCTCAAGACCCGCACGAAGTGCCAGGTGATTCTTCTGATGTCGTGCCCAGGAGGCTTCAAGCCCTTCCTCTTCAAGGATCACCAGGGACTCATGTAATCCATAAAGCGCATTAACCGGTGCCGTGTGATGATAGGCCCTGGTCTGGCCTTCACCCCAGTAACCCATCACAAGGTTAAGATCGAGGAACCAGGAACTCACTTGAGTGGTCCTGCTCTTGATTCGTTTCACCGCTGCATCGCTCAGGCTGATGGGAGATAAACCCGGTACACAGGACAGGCACTTCTGGGTACCGCTGTATGCGGCATCAGCGCCCCAATCATCTAGATTCACCTCGACACCTGCTAACGATGTCACACAGTCGACGATGGTCAGGCAATCATGTTCTTTTGCAATAGAACACAGTGTTTTCGCATCTGAACGTACGCCTGTGGATGTCTCTGCGTGCACAAAGGCGACTATTTTTGCGTCACTGTTTTCGCTCAGGGTCGCTTTCAGTTTCTCTGGATCAACTGGTGTACCCCATTCATCTTCGACCAGAACGGCTTCACCACCGACACGCCTGACGTTGTCCGCCATTCGACCGCCGAATACACCATTTACGCAGACGATAACTTTGTCACCAGGTTCTACCAGGTTTACAAAACAGGTTTCCATGCCAGCTGAACCAGGCGCCGACACGGGGATGGTCAGCTCATTCTTCGTTTGAAACGCGTACTGCAACAGCTGCTTGGTTTCGTCCATCAGCCGAATAAATTCAGGATCCAGATGACCGATGGTAGGTCTCGCCAGCGCACTGAGGATTCTTGGGTTTACGTCTGAAGGTCCAGGACCCATCAAGGTTCTGGGAGTTGGATTAAATGAACTGACCACACTGGTTCCCTTTTTTTGGTGAACGGTTACTCGTAATTTTGGTTCAAACAAAAAGGCCGGGTATGACCCGGCCTTTAAGAATTTACAACAGGAAGCTATTCCTCATCGTCCTCGAAATCATCGAAGTCGTCATCGTTGTCGGGCAACGGACGATCAACAAGTTCAACGAACGCCATAGGCGCTGCATCACCTGCACGGAAGCCACACTTCAGGATTCGAGTGTAACCACCGGGGCGATCCTGGTAACGCGGACCAAGTTCACCAAACAGCTTACCTACAGCTGCTTTGCTGCCGGTGCGTGCAAAAGCAAGACGACGATTCGCAACGGAGTCTTCCTTTGCCAGCGTAATCAGAGGCTCAGCAACGCGCTTCAGTTCCTTTGCCTTGGGCACAGTCGTCTTGATGACTTCGTGCTCAAACAAGGAACAGGCCATATTGCGGAACATTGCCTTACGGTGCGAGCTGTTCCTATTTAACTGTCTACCACTCTTTCTATGGCGCATGACGTATCTTCCTGTTTATCTCTTTCGGGCTTCTGTTTAACCCAGTACTCGGTCATCACCTCGGAGGCTTGAAGGCGGCCAGTTCTCAAGGCGCATGCCCAGAGAAAGGCCACGTGAAGCCAGAACGTCTTTGATTTCAGTCAGAGACTTCTTGCCAAGGTTTGGTGTCTTCAACAGTTCTACTTCAGTTCTGCGGATCAGATCACCAATGTAGTAAATGTTTTCAGCCTTCAGGCAGTTCGCGGAACGAACTGTCAGCTCAAGGTCGTCAACCGGACGAAGCAGGATCGGATCGATCTCGTCTTCTTCTTCAACCACTTCCGGCTCATTTTCGCTTTCCAGGTCAACAAAGATCGCAACCTGCTGCTGCAGAATCGTCGCAGCACGACGGATCGCTTCTTCAGGATCGATCGTACCGTTGGTTTCAAGGTCGATGATCAGCTTGTCGAGGTCAGTACGTTGCTCAACACGAGCGCTGTCGACTTTGTAAGAAACGCGACGAACAGGGCTGTAAGAAGCATCTAGAAGCAAAGAACCAATAACGCGGCTTTCTTCTTCATCAGCCATTCGGATATCTGCAGGCTCATAACCACGACCGCGGCCAACCTGAGCGCGCAGTTTGATAGAACCATTTTCGTTCAGATTCGCGATCACGTGCTCTGGATTTGCAATTTCAATATCGTGACCCAGCTGGAAGTCACCAGCAGTCACAACACCAGGACCCTGCTTTTCAAGCGTGATCTCGGCTTCATCAACAGAGTTCAGTTTGACCGCGACGCCTTTCAGGTTAAGCAGAATTTCAATCACGTCTTCCTGAACACCTTCAATGGTGCTGTATTCGTGCAGCACGCCGTCGATTTCAGCTTCGACGATTGCGCAACCTGGCATAGAAGACAGGAGAATTCTTCGCAGTGCGTTACCCAGTGTGTGGCCGAAACCTCGCTCGAGAGGCTCGAGAACCACGCTGGCGCGAGTCGTGCTCTGCTGATCTACCTGAATGTGCTTCGGTGTCAAAAACTCTAATGAAGAATGGGGCATATTCTCACCTTTAAGATGAATAACTGTTCTAGATCGTTTCGAATTACTTAGAGTAAAGCTCGACGATCAGGTTTTCGTTGATTTCCTGCGGCAGTTCATCGCGCTCTGGATAGGCTTTAAAGACGCCTTCCATCTTGTCCGCATTCACTTCAACCCAGGGTACCGGAGCCCGGTTTGCTGACAGTGCCAGCGCACCCTGAATTCTGAGCTGGTTACGTGATTTTTCACGAACCGCAACAACATCACCTGCCTCTACCTGGTAGGACGGGATGTTGACGACAGAACCATTAACTGTGATCGACTTGTGGGAAACCAGCTGACGTGATTCCGCACGAGTGGATCCGTAACCCATACGATAGACAACGTTGTCCAGGCGACGCTCAAGGATACGCAGCAGGTTCATACCGGTTGCGCCTTTCTGACGATCAGCCTTCTTGTAGTAGTTGCGGAACTGCTTTTCCAGCACACCGTACAGTCGACGTACCTTCTGCTTTTCTCTCAGCTGTACCGCATAGTCCGAGTTACGAGTACGACGCTGGCCATGCTGGCCTGGTGCACTTTCTGCTCGGCACTTAGACTCGAGAGGACGAACGCCGCTCTTCAGGAACAGATCTGTTCCCTCTCGTCTGGATAATTTCAACTTGGGTCCGAGATATCGGGCCATGATTAATCTCCTCGGTTAAACCCTACGCTTCTTAGGGGGTCTGCACCCGTTGTGTGGAATCGGTGTGACGTCTGTGATGTTGGTGATTCGATAACCAACGGCATTCAGTGCACGAACCGCAGCTTCGCGGCCGGGTCCAGGACCCTTAACAAACACTTCCAGGTTCTGCAGACCGTATTCCTGGGCTGCTGTACCAGCACGTTCTGCGGCTACCTGAGCAGCAAAAGGTGTGCTTTTTCGTGCGCCACGGAAACCAGAGCCACCCGCAGTTGCCCATGCAAGTGCGCCGCCCTGACGATCAGTAATCATAATGATTGTGTTGTTAAAGGAAGCATGAATGTGCGCCAGACCATCGACTACCTGACGCTTGCCTTTCTTGACGCGCGTCGGTGCCGGTGCAGCAGTTTCTGCTTCTGGCGTTGTAGTTTCTACTTCAGACATATGTCGATTCTCTTAAATTAACGATCGGCTTACTTACGGATCGGACGCTTAGGTCCTTTCCGGGTACGCGCGTTTGTCTTCGTTCGTTGACCACGCAGTGGCAGACCACGGCGATGGCGAATTCCTCGGTAGCAGCCAAGGTCCAGCAGACGCTTAATGTTCAGCTGGTTTTCACGACGCAGATCACCTTCTACGTTCATCTTGGCGATTTCATTTCGCAGCTTGTCCAGATCATCTTCTGTCAGATCCTGGATTTTGGCGGTCGGGCTGACGCCCGTCGTCTCACACAGCTGCTGTGCAGTCGTGCGACCGATACCGTAGATGTACGTCAGAGAAATCTCTGCGTGTTTGTTGTCGGGGATGTTGATCCCGGCTAATCGAGCCATAGGAATTGCTCTCCTTTATCCTTGCCGCTGCTTATGACGTGGTTCACTGCAAATCACTCGCACGGAACCTTTGCGCCGGATGATGCGGCAGTTTCTGCACATCTTTTTTACTGAAGCTCTGACTTTCATCGCTGTTCTCTCAGTTAGCGTCTTGTACCAAAATTCTGCAGATTCGATTTCTTCATCAGAGATTCATACTGATGAGACATCAAATGTGTCTGCACCTGCGCCATAAAATCCATGACGACAACCACCACGATCAGCAGCGCTGTACCTCCAAGCTGGAAGGTAATGTTGAACTGCAGAATCAGGAA
Source organism: Pseudomonadales bacterium (assembly GCA_965267195.1). Lineage (GTDB taxonomy): Bacteria > Pseudomonadota > Gammaproteobacteria > Pseudomonadales > Azotimanducaceae > UBA9659. The sequence continues at coordinate 3,280,227 of OZ253942.1, read as the reverse complement.
CTGTGGCAGCAGGCACACAGCCGTCATGTAAAGCGAACCCACCAGCGTGAGTCGCGTCAAAATCGTATCAATGTGTCGAGCGGTTTGATCACCAGGACGGAATCCTGGGATAAATGCGCCTGACTTTTTCAGGTTGTCCGCTACTTCCTTCGGGTTAAACATGATTGCCGTATACCAGAAGCAGAAGAAAATAATGCCCAATGAAAACAGGATCACATTCAGCGGCTGGCCTGGTGCAATCAAAAGACTCAGGTCCTGCAACCACTCCATACCTGGCGACTGACCGAACCACTGACCAATGGATGCCGGGAACAACAACAGGCTGCTTGCAAAGATCGCCGGAATAACACCAGCCATGTTGATCTTCAGAGGCAAGTGGCTGCTTTGCGCCGCATACTGCTGTCTGCCCTGCTGACGCCTGGCGTAGTTCACAGTGATTCTTCTCTGACCGCGCTCGATGAAAACAACGAAGCCCACAATGGCAATCGCAATGGCTGCAATCAGCAACAGTGCAATGATCGAAATCTCACCCTGGCGAGCCTGTTCAAATGACTGGCCAATAGCACTTGGGAATCCCGCAACAATACCGGTGAAAATCAGAATAGAGATACCGTTACCGATACCACGTTCAGTCACCTGCTCACCCAGCCACATCATAAACATGGCTCCCGTAACCAATGTCGTAATGGCAACGAAATGGAAAGCAAAATCTGGGGCATAAGCCAGACCCTGGGACGCGAGACCATTACTCATCGCGAAACCCTGGATGGTCGCCAGAAGCAACGTACCGTAACGCGTGTACTGGGCGATCTTACGACGTCCTGCTTCACCTTCTTTCCTGAGCTGCTGCAACGATGGCGTGGTTGCAACAATCAGGTTCGAAATAATCGATGCCGAAATGTAGGGCATGATTCCAAGCGCAAGAATACTCATACGCTCGATGGCGCCGCCCGAGAACATGTTGACCAGATCAAGAATGCCGCCCTGGTTCTGATCGAACAGAGCTGCAAGGCGATCTGGGTTAATGCCTGGCAATGGGATGTGGCTGCCAATTCGATAAACAATAATCGCGAGCAGCACAAAGCGCAGTCTTGCCCACAACTCGGACAAGCCTCCTCCCGCCATCATGGCGTTTGCTCTATCTGCTACAGAACTGCTCATGCTCTTATCGTTACTCTTTAACTTCTAAAGTTCTTACTCTTCGACCTTGCCGCCAGCGGCTTCGATCGCTTCTTTCGCACCCTTGGTGGCACGGATGCCTTTCAGAGTGACTGCTTTGTCGATGCTTCCAGACAGAATCACCTTGGCGCGCTTCATCGTGCCCTTGATGACGTCTGCGTCGATCAATGCCTGTACGTCGATAACGTCTGCATCAACTTTTGCCAGTTCAGACAGTGTCACTTCAGTTGTGATCCTTGCCTTGGCAGAGTTGAAACCAAACTTTGGTAAACGCATCTGCAGAGGCTGCTGACCACCTTCAAAACCTCGTCGAATTCGACCACCGGATCGAGACTTCTGACCCTTGTGACCACGGCCACAGGTCTTACCCAGACCGCTGCCGATACCACGACCAACTCGCTTGCGAGGACTGCGGCTACCCGCCCCTGGCTTCAATGTATTCAGTTGCATGACTAACCTTCCTCGACACTTACCATGTAGGACACTTTGTTGATCATGCCCCGAACTGCAGGAGTGTCTTCCACTTCTACTGTATGTCTGATTCTTCTCAGACCCAGACCAGCAATACACGCCTTGTGAGATTTAAGGCGACCAATTGTGCTTTTTGTCTGAGTAACTTTGATCTTCTTCGCAGCCATTGTGATTAACCCGTAATTTCTTCGACTGTCTTGCCGCGCTTCTCAGCGACACTTTCCGGAGAACGCATGTCCTGCAGACCTTTGAAAGTCGCCTGGATAACGTTTACCGGGTTGGTTGAACCGTAAGACTTGGCCAGAACGTCATGAACACCTGCCACTTCGAGTACCGCACGCATCGTCTTACCGGCAATGATTCCTGTACCTTCAGATGCAGGCTGCATGTAAATCTTGGAGGCGCCGTGACGACCTGTGATCGGGTACTGAATGGTTGAACCCTTCAGGTCAACACTGATCATGTTGCGACGAGCTGCTTCCATAGCTTTCTGAATCGCCAGAGGAACCTCGCGAGCCTTGCCGCGACCAAATCCCACTCGACCATTACCATCGCCCACTACAGTCAGCGCAGTGAAACCGAAGATTCGACCACCTTTAACGACTTTGGCTACCCGGTTTACCTGTACCAGTTTTTCCTGGATGCCTTCTTCGTTGTCCTGCTCGTTATAAGCCATTACTTTTCCTCAATGATTCCTTTTACAGTTCTTAGAACTGCAAACCACCTTCTCTCGCAGCATCGGCCAAAGCCTTGACCCTGCCGTGATACTGGTAACCGGATCGGTCAAATGCGACCTTCTCGATACCCGCTGCTTTTGCCTTCTCAGCGATTTTGGCGCCAACTTTGGCCGCGTCCTGCGCGTTACCTTTGTTGTCACCACGCAGTTCTGGATCGAGCGAAGACGCAGATGCCTGAACCTGCTCGCCAGAAGCCGAGATAATCTGGGCATAGATATGTCGCGGTGAGCGATATACACACAAGCGTGGCATTTCCAGCTCGCGGATATGCATGCGAGCTCTCTTTGCTCTCTTCAATCGGGCTGCTTTTTTCTTGTCCATAGCTATAAACCTAATTATTTCTTCTTCGCTTCTTTGCGCTTCACGTACTCATCTGCGTATCGAACACCTTTGCCCTTGTAAGGCTCTGGCGGACGGAAGGCACGAATCTCTGCAGATACCTGGCCTACCAGCTGCTTGTCGATACCCTTCACAATGACCTGAGTCTGGCTTGGTGTTTCGATCTCAATGCCTTCAGGTGCTTCGTAAACAACCGGGTGAGAGAAGCCAAGTGACAGATTCAGTTTCTTACCCTGAGCCTGAGCACGATAACCAACGCCCTGCAGCTCCAGTTCTTTAGTGAACCCATCGCTGACGCCAGTCACCATGTTGTTAACTAGTGAGCGGAAAGTTCCAGCCAGCGCAACAGACTTCTTGGAGTTCTCAGTTGCCTTCAGCTTCAGCGTGTCTTCTTCCTGGGAAATCTCAACCAACTCATGCATGGTCAAAGACAAATTGCCCTTAGAACCTTTAACGTTCAGATCCTGGCCGCTGATGGAAATCTCAACACCCTTGGGGATCGATACTGGGTTATTAGCAATACGTGACATAACTCGTTACCTTCTATCGGACTCAGTGTTTAGAACACTGAGCAGATCAGTTCTCCACCTACGCCCTGAGCTCGGGCTGCACGATCTGTCATCACACCCTTGTTCGTGGACAGGATGACGATTCCGAGACCACCTTTAACCTGGGGGATCTCATCTTTGTTCTTGTACTGACGAAGACCAGGGCGGCTCATGCGCTTGATCTCTTCAATAACCGGCTTACCCTGGTAATAACGCAGTTCAATGTTCAGGTCAGCCTTTCCACCTTCGCCTTGCTCTACACTGCAGCTCTCGATGAAACCTTCTTCTTTCAACACTTCGGCAACAGCAACCTTCAGCGTTGAGGACGGCATGGTGACGCTAGGGATATTGGCGCTTTGTGCGTTCCGTATCCGGGTCAGCATGTCCGACATTGGATCTTGCATAGTCATAACTTTTTACCTTTTCCCTTGCTTACCAGCTGGACTTAACAAGTCCTGGCACGTCGCCACGCATTGCCGCTTCACGCAGCTTGTTACGTGACAAACCAAATCTTCGATAAACCGCATGTGGGCGACCTGTCAGGCTACAGCGTCTTACCTGTCGGCAAGGGCTCGCATTCCTGGGCAGTTTTTGCAGCTTCAGCTGAGCGTCCCATCTTTCGTCATCAGTTGACTCTGGGTTCGCGATAATCGCTTTCAATGCTGCTCGCTTCGCCGCGTACTTCTTAGCTGTTTTCTGACGCTTCAGCTCGCGGTTAATCATGGATACTTTAGCCATAGGTTTATCTGTCCTCTTGGGTTACGCCGCTGTATTCGTTTCCCGCAGCGGGAAGTTGAATGCACGGAGCAGTGCCCGGCTCTGGTCATCAGTTTTTGCAGTTGTTGTGATCGCAATATCCAGACCACGAATCTTGTCAATCTTGTCGTAGTCAATTTCCGGGAAAACGATCTGTTCTGTAATACCCATCGCAAAGTTGCCGCGACCATCGAAAGACTTCGGGCTGATGCCGCGGAAGTCACGCTGACGTGGGATAGCGATGTTGATCAGTCGATCCAGGAACTCGTACATGCGTTCTCTTCGCAGGGTTACCTTGCAGCCGATGGGCATGTCGTCACGAATCTTGAATCCAGCGATCGATTTACGCGCTTTCGTCAGTACTGCCTTCTGGCCTGCGATTGCTTCCATGTCGGAAACCGCAGCATCCAACTGCTTGCGATCTGCTACAGCTTCACCAACACCCATGTTCAAGGTGATCTTGGTGATGCGAGGCACTTCCATCACATTGGAAAGACCCAGCTCTTCCTGCAGCTTTGGCCGAATTTCCTGTTCGTAAACTTCTTTTAGGTTTGCCATTTCGTTTAACCGTCTATTTGTTCACCGGTAGATTTGAATACCCGGACTTTTTCACCGCCGTCGAGTACCTTGATACCTACCTTGTCTGCCTTGTTAGTTGCGCTGTTGTAAATCGCAACGTTGGAAGCCTGGATGGGCGCTTCCTTCTCGATGATGCCGCCAGGCTGATTCATCTGAGGATTACCCTTGGTGTGACGCTTAATCATGTTCACGCCTGAAACGTAGACACGTCCATCGTCAAGGATTCGCGTTACCGCACCAGTCTTACCTTTGTCTCTACCGGTGATTACAATCACCTGGTCATCTTTTTTGATCTTCTGCATACCTAACCTCTACAACACTTCCGGTGCCAGAGACACGATTCTCATGAAATTGTCAGTTCGCAGCTCACGTGTTACCGGTCCGAAGATACGAGTACCGATTGGCTGCTTCTGAGCGTTCAGTAGAACCGCTGCGTTTCCGTCAAACTTGATCAGACTGCCGTCCGGGCGACGAACACCCTTCTTAGTGCGAACGACAACTGCGTCCAATACCTGACCTTTCTTTACACGACCCCTGGGGATCGCTTCTTTTACAGTGACCTTAATAATGTCACCAACATTGGCGTATCGACGCTTGGAACCACCCAACACCTTGATGCACATAACGCGGCGTGCACCACTGTTGTCCGCGATATCTAGATACGTTTGCGCCTGAATCATTTTGTTACTCCAATGTCCCTTCTTCTGGAACCGCCGTTATTAAAACGGCACTCCCTAAATCTCTTTAAGCGATAATCGTTGCTTTACGATCGATTGAGCTCAGCTTCCAAGCCTTCGACTTTGAGATCGGCTTAGTCTCCTCGATCGTCACCTGATCCCCTTCCTGACACTGGTTTTCAGGGTCATGGGCGTGGATCTTCTTGGATCGCTTGATGTACTTGCCGTAAAGCGGATGCTTAATGCGTCGCTCAACCAGGACAGTAATTGTCTTGTCCATCTTGTTGCTGACTACAGTGCCGCTTGCAGTACGGGCCAGGCTATTTTCTTCGCTCATTCCTATTTCCTGTCTAATCGGTTGAATCAACCGTTATCCTGTTTCTCGCGAATCACGGTTTTGATCCGTGCGATATCTTTCTTAATCTGACCGAGCAGATGTGACTGACCCAACTGGCCAGTGGACTTCTGCATGCGGTATGTGAACTGCTCTTTAGACAGGTTGTTGATCTCCTGCTGCAGCTCTTCAACTGACTTTTCTCTAAGTTCCGATGCTTTCATCTACTTAATCTCTATCTCTACATGACCACGCGCTTAACGAATGTCGTCGGGAACGGCAGCTTTGCCGCAGCCAGACGAAACGCATCACGCGCATCTTCTTCGGTAACACCTTCCATCTCGTACAGGATCTTGCCTGGCTTGATCTGGGCTACCCAATATTCAACGTTACCCTTACCTTTACCCTGTCGAACTTCGAGAGGTTTGTTGGTAATTGGCTTGTCCGGGAAAACGCGGATCCAGATTTGACCACCACGACGAACTCGACGAGTCATCGCACGACGACCTGCTTCGATCTGCCTTGCAGTCAGGCGACCACGTCCGGTTGCCTTAAGACCATACTCACCGAATGAAACCGAGCTGCCACGATGTGCCAGACCGCGGTTACGGCCCTTCTGCATTTTCCGAAACTTTGTTCTCTTTGGCTGTAACATGACTTCTTATCCAAAACTCTGAACGTTTGCTGATCCCTGACCTTCTTCCCTCTCACCGATGACCTCGCCTTTGAAGATCCAGACTTTCACGCCCAGAATTCCATAGGTGGTCAAGGCTTCTGCTGTTGCATAGTCAACATCAGCACGAAGCGTGTGCAGGGGAACGCGACCTTCGTGATAGGTTTCTGATCGAGCAATTTCTGCACCGCCCAGTCGACCTGCTACACGAACCTTGATGCCTTCAGCACCAAGACGCATCGCATTCTGCATAACGCGCTTCATAGCGCGACGGAACTGAACTCGACGCTCAAGCTGCTGGGCAACATTTTGTGCAACCAGCTGCGCATCCAATTCCGGCTTGCGAACTTCTTCGATGTTGATGTGCACGGGCACACCCATCATCTTGCCTACTTCCTGGCGCAGACGTTCAACGTCTTCACCTTTCTTACCGATCACGATGCCCGGTCGAGCTGTGTGGATCGTAATCCTTGCAGTCTGTGCAGGACGCTGGATTTCAATTCGGCTGACTGAAGCCTGTGCCAGCTTCTTACGGATGTAATCCCGGACCACCAGATCTTCGTGAAGCTTCTCGGCGTAAGCGGGGCCGTCTGCATACCAGATAGAGGTATGGTCTTTAACGATGCCCAGTCTTAGTCCAGTGGGATGTACTTTCTGACCCATATTGGTCTCCTGCTAATCCTTTACTGCTTTACTCGTCCGCCACGGCAAGCGTGATGTGACAAGTACGTTTCAAAATTCTGTCTGCTCGACCTTTCGCACGCGGTCTAATGCGCTTCATGGTCAAACCTTCATCGACGAAGATCGTTGATACTTTTAGTTCATCAACGTCAGCGCCTTCATTGTGTTCAGCGTTGGCAATTGCTGATTCCAGCAGCTTGCGAACCAGGTGAGCACCCTTCTTAGTGCTGAAGTTCAGGATGTCGAGTGCTTCACCGACTTCCTTACCACGAATCTGATCTGCGACCAGTCGTGCTTTCTGTGCTGAAAGCCTTGCGCCTTTTAGTTTCGCTGCTACTTCCATCTCAAAATTCCTCTAACTCTTTCCTGCTGACTTATCGCTTGGCTTTCTTGTCAGCAGCGTGACCGCGGAAAGTCCGGGTCAGTGCAAATTCACCCAGCTTGTGCCCAACCATGTCTTCACTGATGAACACGGGGACGTGCTGTCGGCCGTTGTGAACCTGGATGGTCAGTCCGACAAAATCCGGAGTGATCAGGGATCGACGAGACCAGGTCTTGATGGGTCGCTTGTCATTGCTATCGACAGCTTTCTGCACTTTGTCTGCCAGGTGCAGGTCAACAAACGGTCCTTTTTTCAAACTACGAGGCACTATGCTTCTCCTATCGCTTATTGCGACGACGAACGATCATCTTGTCCGTACGCTTATTCTTACGAGTCTTGTAACCCTTGGTTGGAACACCCCAAGGAGATACTGGGTGACGACCACCAGAGGTCTTACCTTCACCACCACCATGTGGGTGATCTACTGGGTTCATGACAACACCACGAACAGTCGGTCGAACACCACGCCAGCGTTTTGCACCGGCTTTACCCAGTGAACGCAGGTTGTGTTCTGAATTGGATACTTCACCCAGAGTCGCACGACATTCAGCTAATACCTTGCGCATCTCACCGGAACGCAATCTCAGCGTTACGTAACGACCTTCTTTTGCCACCAGCTGTGCAGATGTACCAGCACTGCGTGCCATCTGGGCACCTTTGCCAGCCTTCAATTCGATGCAGTGGATCACACTACCCATCGGGATGTTTCTCATCGGCAGGCAGTTGCCTGTCTTGATGGGAGACATTTCACCTGATTGAAGGATGTCGCCTGCTTGGAGGCCTTTGGGAGCGATGATGTAACGTCGTTCACCATCTTCGTACTTGAGGAGCGCAATATTTGCTGTGCGGTTTGGATCGTATTCCAGTCTTTCGACAACGGCTTTGATGCCGTCTTTGTTTCGTTTGAAGTCGATAATTCGATACTTCTGCTTATGGCCACCACCAATATGCCGGGTGGTAATCCGACCATTGTTGTTGCGACCGCCGGTCTTGGATTTCTTCTCCAATAGCGGCTTGTACGGTTCACCCTTATGCAGGTCAGGATTAGTGACCTTAACGACGAATCGACGTCCTGGTGATGTTGGCTTGGCTTTAACGACTGGCATGATCTGCTCTCTTAAATCTCAACTATGAGAAATCAATATCGTGACCGGCTTCCAGGCTGACATAAGCCTTCTTCCAGTTCGGGCGCTTGCTCGTGCCGCGCCAGCTTCTCTTAACTTTTCCCTTTACGTTCATGACAGTGACTTTCTTCACCGGCACTTCGTAAATAGTTTCCACAGCTTCCTTGATCTCAGGTGCAGTAGCGTCTTTAGCTACTCTGAACGCAAACTGGTTCGCCTCGTCAGCAATGACAGCGGCTTTTTCAGAGATGTGTGCACCGAGAATGATGTTGTAAAGGCGTTCCTGGTTCATGCGAACAACTCCTCTGCTTTCTTCAGCGCGCCGACTGTGAACAGGACCTTTTCAAAGCCGATCAGGTTGACCGGGTTTACGCCCTGCACGTCGATCACATCAACGTCTTTCAGGTTGCGAGAACCGAGGTAAAGATTGGCGTCTACTTCTTCGACGACAATCAACACGTTAGTCAGATCAAGTTCTTTCAACTTGGCTGCAACTTCTTTGGTCTTTGGCTCAGCAACTGAAAACTCTTCTGCAACAACCAGTCGCTCCTGACGGACCAGCTCAGACAAGATTGCCTGCATCGCACCTCGATACATCTTCTTGTTGACCTTCTTGGAATGGTCGCGAGGCTTAGCAGCGAACGTTGTGCCGCCCCCTCTCCAGATTGGGCTTCTGATCGTACCTGCACGTGCACGACCAGTACCTTTTTGACGGAATGGCTTACGACCACCGCCCTGCACTTCAGAACGAGTCTTCTGTGCCTTAGTACCCTGGCGAGCACCCGCCATGTAAGAGACAACAACCTGGTGAACGAGAGCTTCGTTAAACTCCCGGCCAAAAGTTGTGTCGGATACGTCGACGCCGTTGCTTGCGCCTATGATATCGAGGTTCAAGATTCACCTCCGCTAGCTACCTTTACTGCTGGTGTCACGATGACATCACCGCCATTCGCACCTGGGACTGCGCCCTTAATCAACAGCAGATTGTTTTCCTGATCGATCTGGACAATTTCCAGAGTCTGAGTTGTTACTCGAGCAGATCCCATGTGGCCTGCCATTTTCTTACCCTTGAATACTCGGCCTGGAGTCTGACATTGGCCGATTGAACCCGGAGCACGGTGAGAGATGGAGTTACCGTGTGACATGTCCTGGGTTGAGAAGTTGTGTCGCTTTACGACACCAGCGAAGCCCTTACCTTTGGACTGGCCGCAAACATCAACTTTTTGGCCTGCTTCGAAAGCTTCAACAGTCAGTGAATCGCCAACATTGTGCTCTTCTTCACCGTCTACTCGGAATTCCCAGAGCTTTCTGCCGGCTTCGACTGAAGCCTTGCTGTAGTGACCCGCAACCGCTTTGTTCACACGGGAGGCTTTCACGTCGCCTGCAGTCACCTGGATGGCGGAGTAACCATCGGATTCTTGTGACTTCACCTGTGTGATTCGGTTGGGAGTTGCTTCAATTACAGTAACGGGAACTGACACGCCTTCTTCATTGAAGACCCGTGTCATACCTCTTTTGATTCCTACAATACCGATGGTCATTTTTCCTGCTCCCTAATGCCTGCTACGAATCAACCGAGGTTGATCTGGACTTCAACACCTGCCGCCAGATCGAGCTTAGTCAGCGCGTCTACGGTTTTTTCGGTGGGTTCTACAATGTCCAGCAGCCGTTTGTGCGTTCGGATCTCATACTGGTCACGCGCATCTTTGTAGACGTGCGGAGAGATCAGCACGGTGAACTTCTCTTTGCGGGTCGGCAGTGGAATCGGACCTTTCACCTGCGCACCGGTGCGCTTGGCTGTATTGACGATTTCCTGTGTCGACAGGTCAATCAGCCGATGATCGAAGGCCTTCAATCGAATTCTAATTCTCTGGTTTTGCATCCAACCCGTCTCCGTTGGGATTCTTCTAGTTTCACAAAGTGCAAAAAGCCCCCTCCCCTGTCGGGGAAGACGCAATATGCAAGTGCTCTCTTCGAGCTACCCATGGCGCCTGATTGGCACCCTGTTGTATCTGTTTCTTTCGCCTGCCAGAAATCCGCCTGAGGCAGTGTTTCCGGGGACTTACGCAGGGGACCCCTACGTCGAGGGCGCGAATAATACGCGGGAATTCAGGGAATTGCCAGCCTTTATTCCAAAAATCTCTGAAATTTAGCTGCGCCCGGCGAAATTTTTCTAAATCATTGATTTCAAAAACAAAAACGCCGGGAAAACCCGGCGTTTCTGAAGTCGATTAAGGTGTATTACTCAGAGATCTTAGTAACAACACCTGCGCCAACAGTTCGGCCACCCTCACGGATCGCAAAACGCTGACCTTCTTCCATCGCAATCGGCGCAATCAGCTCAACGTTCATGTTCACGTTGTCGCCTGGCATAACCATCTCTGTGCCTTCCGGAAGCTCTACACTGCCCGTTACATCCGTTGTCTCAAAGAAGAACTGTGGCTTGTAACCCTTGAAGAATGGTGTGTGACGGCCGCCCTCGTCCTTAGACAGTACGTAAACCTCACCCTCAAACTTCGTGTGTGGAGTGATTGAACCCGGTACCGCCAGTACCTGGCCACGCTCTACTTCTTCACGCTTAGTACCACGCAGAAGAACACCAACGTTCTCACCGGCACGACCTTCGTCAAGCAGCTTGCGGAACATCTCAACACCCGTACAAGTCGTGGTCTGAGTTTCCTTGATACCTACAATCTCGATGTCATCACCAACCTTGATGATGCCGCGACCGATTCGACCTGTGACTACCGTGCCTCGACCTGAGATTGAGAATACGTCTTCAATCGGCATCAGGAACGGCTGGTCAATCGCACGCTCTGGCTCAGGAATATAAGAATCCAGAGTCTCTACCAGCTTAACTACCGCAGGTGCACCAATGTCAGAAGTGTCACCTTCCAGTGCCTTCAGCGCGCTACCAACAACGATAGGTGTGTCATCACCTGGGAAGTCGTACTGGTCAAGAAGTTCACGAACTTCCATCTCTACCAGCTCAAGCAGCTCTTCATCGTCAACCATGTCCGCTTTGTTCAGGAACACAACGATGTACGGTACGCCTACCTGCTTTGACAGCAGAATGTGCTCGCGCGTCTGTGGCATGGGGCCATCAGCAGCGGAACAAACCAGAATCGCGCCGTCCATCTGCGCAGCTCCAGTAATCATGTTCTTTACGTAGTCAGCGTGACCCGGGCAGTCAACGTGTGCGTAGTGACGCTCAGGTGAATCATATTCCACGTGAGAAGTCGCAATCGTGATGCCACGCTCTCGTTCTTCCGGCGCATTATCGATCTGATCAAACGCCTGCGCATCACCGCCCCACGTCTCCGCACATACCTTGGTAATCGCCGCTGTCAGCGTTGTCTTACCATGGTCGACGTGACCAATTGTTCCTACGTTTACGTGCGGTTTCGTCCGCTCAAACTTCTCTTTAGACATGTGTTACCTCGTTTTGTAACGGTTAAGTCGATTTATTTGCTGATGACCATCTCAGCGATGTTGTCTGGTACTTCGCTGTATTTGGCGAATTCCATGGAAAACGTTGCGCGCCCCTGGGTTGCCGAGCGCATATCTGTGGCATAGCCGAACATTTCAGCCAGCGGCACTTCAGCTTTAACTGCCTTACCAGCTGGCACGTCTTCCATGCCCTGAACGACACCACGACGACGGTTCAGGTCGCCGACGATATCGCCGTAGTAATCTTCTGGTGTCACGACCTCAACATTCATGATTGGCTCAAGCAGGACTGGGTTCGCATCAAGCGCACCTGCGCGAAGTGCCATGGACCCTGCCACCTTGAAGGCGACTTCACTGGAGTCCACATCATGATAGGAGCCATCGAAGAGCGTCGCCTTGATGCCTTGCAGTGGATAGCCTGCAACAACACCGTTGTTCATCTGCTCATGAACACCTTTTTCAACGGCACCAATGTATTCCCTTGGCACAACGCCGCCGACAATTTCATCGACGAACTCGAAATCTTCGCCGTCGATAGGTTCGATCTTCAGCCAGACATGACCATACTGGCCACGACCGCCGGTCTGTCGAACAAACTTACCTTCCGCTTCCACGGAAGACCGAATGGTTTCTCGATAAGCCACCTGCGGTTTGCCGATATTCGCCTCAACACTGAACTCGCGCTTCATGCGATCAACAATAATGTCGAGGTGCAGCTCACCCATACCACCGATGATGGTCTGGCCGGATTCTTCATCCGTTCGAACTCTAAATGAAGGATCTTCTGCAGCCAGTTTGCTAAGGGCTACGCCCATCTTTTCCTGGTCTGCCTTGGAACGCGGCTCAACAGCGACGTGGATCACTGGTTCCGGGAACTCCATACGCTCCAGGGTAATCGCTTTGTTCTCATCACAAAGCGTGTCGCCCGTTGTTGCGAGCTTAAGTCCGATTGCAGCGGCAATATCACCTGCTCGGACTTCTTTAATCTCTTTTCGATCGTTGGAATGCATCTGCACCATACGACCAATACGTTCTTTCTTGCCTTTCACCGGATTCCAAATCGTGTCACCAGTTTCAAGGACACCGGAATACACGCGGAAGAATGTCAGTGCTCCGACAAACGGATCCGTTGCGATTTTGAAAGCCAGAGCGGCAAATGGCTCGTCGTCGTCAGCGTGACGCTCGCCTTCCTCTTCGGTATCACCAATGAAACCCTTGATCGCTTTCACTTCATCCGGTGCGGGCAGGTATTCGATTACGGCGTCCAACATCGTCTGGACACCTTTGTTCTTGAAGGCAGACCCGCAAAGCGCGGGCACAATTTCGTTGGCGAGAGTTCGCGTACGAATGCCTGCTTTGATTTCCTCGTCGCTCAGTTCACCGTCTTCGAGGTACTTTTCCATCAGGTCGTCATCGGCTTCCGCTGCAGCTTCGACCAGCTTCTCGCGATATTCCTCTGCAAGCTCCTGCAGATCTTCAGGAATATCTTCTTCTGAAAAAGTCAGACCAAGATCATCTTCATTCCAATAGATGGCCTTCATCTTGACCAGATCAATGACGCCTTTGAAATGTTCTTCTGCACCAATGGCCAGCTGCAAACAAACCGGCGTTGACCCGAGCCGTTGTTCAATCTGGTCAACAACTCTGAGGAAGTCAGCACCAGCGCGGTCCATTTTGTTGACGAACACGAGGCGAGGCACCTCATACTTGTTCGCCTGACGCCAGACTGTTTCAGATTGAGGCTCTACCCCAGATGTACCGCAGAAAACCACGACCGCACCATCAAGCACTCGCAGGGAACGCTCAACTTCAATGGTGAAGTCAACGTGACCCGGAGTATCAATAATGTTGATGCGATGCTGGTCAAACTGGCCTTGTGTGCCCTGCCAGAAGGTAGTGGTTGCAGCAGAGGTGATGGTAATCCCACGCTCCTGCTCCTGCTCCATCCAGTCCATCGTGGCGGCGCCATCATGGACCTCACCAATCTTGTGAGACAGGCCAGTGTAAAAAAGCACCCGCTCAGTGGTCGTGGTTTTACCCGCGTCCACGTGAGCGACGATACCGATATTCCGGTATCGCTTAATCGGCGTTTCTCTTGGCACGGTAGTTTCTCTACCTGATTAGATTGCTTAGAAGCGGTAGTGTGCGAACGCTCGGTTCGCTTCTGCCATACGGTGCGTGTCTTCACGCTTACGTACCGCAGCACCACGACCTTCAGCCGCATCCATCAGTTCACCTGCCAGTCGCAGGGACATGGATTTCTCGCCACGGTTACGGGCGGAGTCCACCAACCAGCGCATAGCCAGGGCAGATCGACGTGAAGGACGAACTTCGACAGGCACCTGGTAGGTCGCACCACCAACTCGGCGAGATTTAACCTCTACCGCAGGTGCCACTGCTTCCAGGGCAGCATCAAAAACTTCGATGGGGTCAGCTGAACCACGCTCCTGGATCTTATCCAGTGCGCCGTAAACAATTTTTTCAGCTACTGATTTCTTGCCGCTCACCATCACGTGGTTCATGAACTTGGCGAGGGTCTTGTTTCCGTATTTCGGATCAGGGAGTACGTCCCGCTTCGGGGGGACTCTTCTTCTAGGCATGATATTTCCTCTTCAGGTGTATCGGGCATATTGCCCGGCCTTACTCGTTAATTTTTAAGCTTTTGGTTTCTTAGCTCCGTACTTGGAACGACCCTGCTTACGATCGCTGACACCAGTGGTGTCGAGCGTGCCGCGTACCGTGTGGTAGCGAACACCGGGGAGGTCTTTTACTCGACCGCCACGGATCAGAACAACTGAGTGTTCCTGCAGGTTATGACCTTCACCACCAATGTAGGAAGTGACTTCATAGCCGTTCGTCAGCCGGACACGACAAACCTTTCGAAGCGCCGAGTTAGGCTTCTTAGGTGTAGTCGTGTAAACCCTGGTGCATACGCCGCGTTTTTGAGGGCATGACTGCAGTGCAGGCACGTCGCTCTTGTCGACCTTGCGTTTCCTGGGCTTGCGAACCAATTGATTGATTCTGGCCATAAATGACTTTGCTCCGTTAATTAAAGGCGGCACCCGCCTTCGCGAGGGCCGCATTCTACAGAGGCAAAAGCAAAAATCAATGTTTTTGCCCTTGCCTCATATTTTCAAAATCCAGCGTTAGCTGGCCTCCGAAGAGTTCAGGGCTTCTGACAGCGCCTGTTCTACCTCGCTCGCACTAACCGTGGATTCCTCACCGGATTCACGCTTCTTGCGACGTTCTTCGTGGTATGCCAGACCCGTACCAGCCGGGATCAAGCGACCCACAATGACGTTCTCCTTCAGGCCGCGCAGGTAATCTCGCTTACCTGTGACCGCAGCTTCAGTAAGAACTCGAGTGGTTTCCTGGAAGGACGCTGCAGAGATAAAGGATTCAGTAGCCAGTGCTGCCTTGGTAATACCCAGCAGGACACGGTCACCTTTCACTTCAACTTTGCCTTCCGCCTTCAGACGATCGTTCTCTTCGAGGAACCTGTTGAACTCAACCTGCTCACCCTTGATCATTTCAGAGTCGCCAGTCTGAGACACTTCCACTTTGCGCAGCATCTGACAAACAATCACTTCGATGTGCTTGTCGTTAATGCCTACACCCTGCAGTCGGTAAACGTCCTGAACTTCTTTGACGATGTAGTTGGCCAGAGCTTCAACACCTTTCAGGCGCAGAATGTCATGCGGATTCTCAGGACCGTCAGATACAACTTCACCCTTCTCGACGTGCTCACCTTCGAACACAGTCATGTGGCGCCACTTCGGAATCAGCACTTCATAGTGATCTGAACCATCTGGCAGGATGCTTGGATCGTTAGGCGTGATCACCAGACGACGCTTGCCTTTAGTTTCTTTACCGAAGCTTACGGTACCTGTGATCTCTGCCAGAACTGCCGCATCTTTCGGCTTTCTCGCTTCGAACAGGTCGGCAACCCTTGGCAGACCACCCGTGATGTCTCGAGTTTTCGATCCTTCCTGCGGGATACGTGCAATTACGTCACCGGCACCGATCTTGTCACCATCTTCGATGCTCAAAATCGCGTTAGCTTCCAGGAAGTAGTGCGCAGGCACATCAGTACCTGGCAGCATGATGTTTTCACCCTTTTCATCGACCAGCTGTACCGCAGGACGTGTATCTTTGCCTGCGCTCGGACGATCTTTGGGATCAATGATCGAGATGCTTGAAAGACCGGTCAGCTCATCCGTCTGGCGACGCATGGTGATACCTTCTTCCATGCCTTCGAAGACGATCTTACCTTCTACCTCAGACACAATCGGGTGAGTGTGTGGGTCCCAGTTGGCAACGATTTCGCCGGATTCAACGTGTTCGCCTTCACCCTTCTTCAGGACAGCACCGTAAGGCAGCTTGTAACGCTCACGCTCACTTCCAGTTTCATCATCAGAAACTGCAACTTCACCGGAACGACTCACAGCAACCAGTTCACCATTCGCTTTGGTGATGGTCTTCAGGTTATGCAGCTTGATCTCACCAGAGTGCTTCACCTGGACGTTATCAATCGCTGTTGCACGCGATGCCGCACCACCAATGTGGAAAGTACGCATGGTCAGCTGAGTGCCTGGCTCACCGATTGACTGTGCCGCGATAACACCGATGGCTTCACCGATGTTCACGATGTGGCCACGGCCGAGGTCACGACCATAACACTTGGAACAAATGCCATATCGTGTTTCACAGGTAATCGGGCTGCGCACCATGATTTCGTCGACGCCGGAAGACTCAACCTTCTCGACCAGCTTCTCATCAATCATCGTGTCCTTCTCAACGATAACCTCGCCATCAGAGCTGACAACGTCTTCAAGAACGACTCGTCCAAGAACACGATTGCCCAGGCCTTCAACAACGTCGCCACCCTCAATGACCGCGGTCATCGACATGCCAGCGTCAGTGCCACAGTCTGTTTCTGTGATCACCAGGTCCTGAGCCACGTCAACCAGACGTCGTGTCAGATAACCAGAGTTCGCTGTCTTAAGTGCGGTATCCGCAAGACCCTTACGAGCACCGTGAGTCGAAATAAAGTACTGCATTACCGAGAGACCTTCACGGAAGTTAGCCGTAATTGGCGTCTCAATAATGCTTCCGTCCGGCTTAGTCATCAGACCACGCATACCGGACAGCTGACGAATCTGTGCGGGGGAGCCTCGAGCACCAGAGTCTGAGTACATCCAGACGCTGTTGAATGAAGTCTGCTCTTCGTCCTCACCTTCACGGTTCTTAACGGTTTCCTTCGACAAGGTATCCATCATCGCCGCACCAACCATGTCGTTCGCGCGAGTCCAGATGTCGATCACCTTGTTGTACTTCTCACCCTGGGTAACCAGACCGGAAGCAAACTGGGATTCGATTTCACGAATCTCGTCTTCTGCTTCACCAATGATCTTGGCTTTCTCGTCAGGAATGACGAAGTCTTCAACACCAATGGAAGATCCAGATTTGGTGGAGTACTCGTAACCCATGTACATCAGCTGGTCACAGAAGATAACCGTTTCTTTCAGGCCAACTGTTCGGTAACACATGTTGATCAGCTTGGAGATGTCCTTGTTACCCATGGTGTCGTTGACGTTCGCATAAGGAATGCCATCCGGGACTATCTCGTAAATTAACGCTCGCCCAACTGTTGTTTCGATGACTTCGCGAACTTCTTCAAGCTCACCGGCATCGTTGAACAGCTTCTGCGTGACACGAACTTTTACACGTGCCTGCAGGCCAACCTGGCCGCTACGGTAGGCGCGCGAAACTTCTTCCACATCAGAGAAGGCCATGCCTTCACCGCGATCATTCACTCGCTCGCGAGTCATCCAGTAAACACCGAGGACAACGTCCTGAGATGGAACGATGATCGGCTCACCGTCTGCTGGCAGCAGAACGTTGTTCGTAGACATCATCAGCGCACGCGCTTCGAGCTGCGCTTCCAGAGTCAGGGGTACGTGTACTGCCATCTGGTCGCCGTCAAAGTCAGCGTTGTATGCCGTACATACCAGTGGATGCAGCTGAATCGCTTTACCTTCAATCAGTACAGGCTCAAACGCCTGAATACCGAGACGGTGCAGTGTCGGCGCACGGTTCAGGAGAACCGGGTGCTCACGAATCACTTCAGCCAGGATATCCCAGACTTCAGCAGTTTCGCGTTCCACCATCTTCTTGGCTGCTTTAATTGTCGTCGCGAGACCACGTGCTTCCAGCTTGCCGAAAATGAATGGCTTGAACAGTTCGAGCGCCATCTTCTTGGGCAGACCACACTGGTGCAGACGCAGTGTCGGACCAACCACGATCACGGAACGACCAGAGTAGTCGACACGCTTACCCAGCAGATTCTGACGGAAGCGACCCTGCTTACCTTTGATCATGTCAGCAAGAGATTTCAGAGGACGCTTGTTAGTGCCTGTGATGGCACGGCCTCGACGACCGTTATCCAGAAGCGCATCAACCGCTTCCTGCAGCATTCGCTTTTCGTTACGAACAATGATGTCTGGCGCGGACAGATCCAGTAGTCGCTTCAGACGATTGTTTCGGTTAATCACCCGACGGTACAGATCGTTCAGGTCGGAAGTCGCAAACCGACCACCTTCCAGAGGTACCAGCGGACGAAGATCTGGCGGAAGAACCGGCAGAACATTAAGAATCATCCACTCAGGCTTGTTGCCAGACTTCACAAAAGCTTCCATCAGCTTGAGGCGCTTGGTCAGCTTCTTAATCTTGGTGTCAGAGTTTGTCTGTGGCAGCTCTTCCCGGATCGTGGCGATGTCATCGTCCAGATCCATATCTTCCATCAGCTCCTGGATAGCCTCCGCACCCATCTTCGCTTCGAACTCGTCGCCGAATTCTTCCAGGGCTTCGTAGTACTGCTCATCGGTGAGCAGCTGTCGCTTCTCGAGAGTCGTCAGACCAGGATCGATGACGACAAATGATTCGAAGTAAAGAACGCGCTCGATATCACGCAGGGTCATATCCATCAGAAGACCGATTCTTGAAGGCAGAGACTTCAGGAACCAGATGTGTGCAACCGGGCTAGCCAGTTCAATGTGACCCATACGTTCACGACGAACCTTCGCCAGCGCAACTTCAACACCACACTTCTCACAGATCACACCACGGTGCTTGAGACGCTTGTACTTACCGCAAAGGCACTCGTAGTCTTTGTTCGGGCCAAAAATCTTGGCGCAGAACAAACCGTCCCTTTCCGGCTTAAACGTTCGATAGTTGATCGTCTCGGGCTTCTTCACCTCACCGTAGGACCAGCTACGGATCATATCGGGCGAAGCGAGTCCGATTCTCAGCGAATCAAACTCTTCTGACTGTCCTTGTGCTTTCAATATGTTGAGCAAATCTTTCAAGGCTTTTCTCCTAAATTTGTGTCAGTCGATATCTCGGATTACGAATTGGTCTTGTGGACCTAGTCGTTCTCCAGTTCGATATCGATGCCCAAGGAACGGATTTCCTTAACCAGTACGTTGAACGATTCAGGCATACCCGGCTCCATTCGGTGGTCACCATCCACGATGTTCTTGTACATCCTGGTTCGACCGTGGACGTCGTCCGACTTAACCGTGAGCATTTCCTGCAGCGTATAAGCCGCACCGTATGCTTCCAGTGCCCAGACTTCCATCTCACCGAATCGCTGGCCACCAAACTGCGCCTTACCACCCAGCGGCTGCTGAGTAACCAGGGAGTAGGAGCCAGTGGAACGAGCGTGCATCTTGTCATCAACCAGGTGGTTGAGTTTCAACATGTACATGTAACCAACAGTGACCGGTCGATCGAATTGCTCACCGGTACAACCGTCAAAAAGTACACACTGGCCGTCTCGCGGCAGATCCGCAAGTTCCAGCATGCCTTTAATTTCTTCTTCTGTGGCACCGTCAAACACGTTGGTTGCCATCGGCACACCACCGCGCAGGTTGCCTGCCATTTCCAGAAGTTCTTCTTCAGAGAACTGATCGAAGTCTTCCGTTCGACCACTCTGGTTATAGATCTTTTCCAGGTAACCGCGAATCTCAGCAACATCACGCTGAGCATCCAGCATCTCACCGATCTTGATGCCAAGACCATGAGCCGCCCAACCCAGGTGAGTTTCCAGAATCTGACCAACGTTCATTCGCTTAGGAACACCTAGCGGGTTAAGAACGATGTCTACGGGTTCACCATTTTCATCAAACGGCATATCTTCAACAGGCTTGATGACAGAGATCACACCCTTGTTACCGTGACGGCCAGCCATCTTGTCACCAGGCTGAATACGACGCTTCACTGCGAGGTACACTTTTACGATCTTCAGAACGCCAGGTGCAAGGTCATCGCCGGTTTCCAGCTTGCGCTTGCTCTCTTCAAAACGCTCGTCCAGATCTTTGCGACGCTCCTTCAATCGGAGGTCCGCCTGTTCCAGCAGCTCGTTCAGGCTATCTTTCTCAAGACGCAGCTTAAAGAAGTCATTCAGCTCAAGGCCTGACAGGTAATCGCGAGTCAGCTTGTCGCCTTTCTTCAGGCTAGGACCAGCAATGACTTTCTGGTTCGCCAGGGCGCCAGTGAGTCGTTCAAAGGTTGCTGTTTCAACGATTCGATATTCTTCATCAATGTTCTTACGAACTTCATCAAGGGCCGCACGCTCAATATCGAGTGCACGCTGATCCTTGGGAATACCGTCTCGGGTAAATACCTGAACGTCGATGACAGTACCGCTATAGGAGCTTGGTACTCGCAGGGACGTGTCTTTCACGTCAGACGCTTTCTCACCGAAGATTGCACGCAGCAGTTTTTCTTCTGGTGTGAGCTGAGTCTCACCTTTTGGTGTCACCTTACCAACCAGGATGTCACCAGGATTCACTTCCGCACCGATGTATACGATGCCGGACTCATCCAGCTTGGAGAGCGCGCCTTCGCCAACGTTTGGAATATCGCAGGTGATTTCTTCGCTACCAAGCTTGGTATCACGAGCAATACAAGTCAGTTCCTGAATGTGGATCGTCGTGAAACGATCTTCTTTAACGACCTTCTCAGAAATCAGGATCGAATCCTCGAAGTTGTAGCCGTTCCAGGTCATGAATGCGATGCGAATGTTCTGGCCCAGTGCCAGGTCACCCATATCAACAGAAGGACCATCGGCAAGAATGTCCTTCTTGGCCACAACGTCACCTTCCTTCACCAGAGGCTTCTGGTTAATACAGGTGTTCTGGTTAGAGCGTGTGTACTTGGTGAGATTGTAGATATCAACACCAGCTTCACCGCTTTCTGTTTCTGCGTCGTTCACTCGAATCACAATTCGACCCGCATCGACGGTTTCAACAACACCGCCACGCTTAGCAACTACACAGACACCGGAATCTCGAGCAACCGTGCTCTCCATGCCGGTACCAACCAGTGGCTTCTCTGAACGCAGTGTGGGTACAGCCTGACGCTGCATGTTTGAACCCATCAAAGCCCGGTTTGCATCGTCGTGCTCAAGGAATGGAATCAGTGATGCCGCAACCGATACCACCTGCTGAGGTGATACATCCATGAAATTCACAGATTCGCGAGGCATCTTGGTGAATTCACCCATGTGGCGAACATCAACCAAATCTTCCACCAGTTGGCCTTTGTCGTTCAGTTCAGAACTGGCCTGCGCAATCACGTAATCGCTTTCAACAATCGCGGACAGGTACTCAATGTCTTCTGTTACCTGACCGTCGACAACGCGACGGTATGGGCTTTCCAGGAAGCCGTATTCGTTGGTTCGCGCGTAAGTTGCCAGAGAGTTAATCAAACCAATGTTCGGACCTTCAGGTGTCTCAATCGGGCAAACACGACCGTAGTGCGTCGGGTGAACATCACGAACTTCAAAGCCAGCGCGTTCACGAGTCAAACCGCCTGGGCCGAGCGCAGATACGCGGCGCTTGTGAGTGACCTCTGACAGTGGGTTGTTTTGATCCATGAACTGCGACAGCTGGGCAGAACCAAAGTATTCCTTAACAGCTGCAGCAACCGGCTTAGCGTTGATCAGATCCTGAGGCATCAGGCCTTCAGACTCTGCCAGAGACAGGCGCTCTTTAACCGCTCGCTCAACACGAATCAAACCAAGACGGAATGCATTTTCTGCCATTTCTCCAACAGAACGCACGCGTCGGTTACCCAGGTGATCGATATCGTCGACGGTGTCTTTACCGTTTCGAATGTTGATGAGGCACTTCATCACGTCGATGATGTCTTCGTTAGACAGAGTGCCCTCACCGACTTCTTCTTCACGGCCCAGGCGTCGGTTGAACTTCATGCGGCCTACCGCAGTCAGGTCGTAACGCTCTGAAGTAAAGAAGAGGTTAGTAAACAGGTTTTCAGCCGCTTCTTTTGTAGGCGGCTCACCTGGACGCATCATGCGGTAGATCTCAACCAGCGCTTCAAGACGATTCGTCGTTGAATCAACACTCAATGTGTCTGAGATAAACGGTCCGCAATCCAGGTCGTTCGTGTAGATCGTGGTAAAGGCGGTGACACCAGCCTCTGCCATGTTATCGAGCACTTCTTCAGTGATGGTCGTATTACATGGAATAACAACCTCACCAGTTTCTTCGTCGATGATGTCTTCAGCCAGAACATGACCACAAACATATTCAGAAGGACAATCCAGACGTGTCAGTCCGGCTTTTTCCATATCACGAATCTGGCGGGCAGTGATCCGGCTGCCTTCCTCAACGATAACGTTGCCTTTCTTATCCGTGATATTAAATCGTGCAGTTTCACCGCGAAGTCGACCTGCAATCAGCTCCAGCGAGTAAGCTTCTTCGGTCACTTCGAAACTGTCAGTGTCGAAGAACATCTCCAGGATTTCCTGTGAGCTGTAGCCCAGTGCTCGGAGAAGAACCGTAGCAGGTAGCTTTCGACGTCGGTCGATTCGAACAAACAGCGCATCTTTCGGGTCGAACTCAAAGTCCAACCATGAACCACGCATCGGGATAACTCGTGCGGAATAAAGCAGTTTGCCCGAAGAGTGTGTCTTACCCTTATCGTGGTCGAAGAACACACCTGGCGAACGGTGCAACTGAGATACAACCACTCGCTCGATACCATTGATGACAAAGGTACCGTTGTCAGTCATCACAGGAATCTCACCCATGTAGACTTCTTGTTCTTTAATGTCTTTGATCGCTTTGTTCGAAGAGTCCTTGTCGTAAATGACAAGACGAACTTTAACGCGCAGCGGCACGGCATAGGTCACGCTTCGTAGCTGACACTCTTTTACATCAAATGGCGGCTTACCCAGTCGATAGCTCACATATTCCAGTGATGCATTACCGGAGTAGCTGACAATCGGAAATACGGATTGAAATGCCGCATGCAACCCTTTGTTAATCCTGTCTGCCGGAGCAACAGTTTCCTGCATGAACTCAAGGTACGAATCCGTTTGGATCGCAAGCAGGTAAGGGATATCCATGACTTCTGGCAACTTGCCGAAGTTCTTCCGGATACGTTTCTTCTCAGTGTACGAATAGGCCATTAACGCCTCCACGCTGGTTTTGGATCATTCGTCTTTTCAGACGTAAAAAGTTCAGACACGAAAAGGCCGGGCAACCCTTTTGAGGTTGCCAGCCTTCTCATTTCTGAGTCCAAGATAGTCAAATCCTGGATTACTTGAGCTCAACAGTTGCGCCTGCTTCCTCAAGCTGTTTCTTGATGTCTTCCGCTTCGTCCTTGGCAACACCTTCCTTGATGGAAGATGGTGCTTCGTCAACAAGCGCCTTGGCTTCTTTCAGGCCAAGACCAGTTACGGCGCGAACGACTTTAATGGCGTTAACCTTCTTGTCGCCTGCAGAAGTAATGACGACTTCAAACTCGTCCTTCTCTTCAGCAGCACCGCCTGCGTCACCACCACCTGCAGCAGCCGGAGCTGCGGCAACTGCAGCAGCTGCAGATACACCAAACTTTTCTTCCATTGCTTCAACGAGCTCAACAACTTCCATTACGCTCATTTCAGCAATCGCATTCAATACATCGTCTTTAGATAATGACATGTGTCCTATCTCCTAGTAGTAAATTTAAGCAGCTTCTTCTTGCTTCTGATCACGGACAGCAGCAACAACACGGGTCACCTTGCCTGGAACGTCGTTCAACGTTCTGACCAGCTTGGTTACCGGTGCCTGCATAACAGCCATCAGCATCGCAAGAGCTTCCTCACGAGTCGGAAGTTTCGCCAGTGCATCGATCTGGTCTGCAGGAAGCAGCTTCCCGCCGACAGACAGCGCTTTGATTTCAAAGGCTTCGTTTTCTTTCGCGAAGTCCTTGAAAACTCGAGCGCCGGCACCTGGATCTTCCAGTGAAAAAGCCATGATGTTTGGTCCCAGCAGCGCTTCGTTCATGCACTCGAATTCAGTGCCTTCAAAAGCTCGCTTGGCCAGTGTGTTGCGAATTACGCGTACTTGTACGCCAGCATCACGCGCGGTCTTACGCAGTGTTGTCATGTCGTCTACCGAAACTCCTCGGTAGTCCGCCATCACTGCAGACAGCGCCTTGCTTGCTGTTTCATTCACATCAGCAACAATCGCCTGCTTTTCTTTAAGTCCTATTGGCATGAGTTATTACCCCTTGGCCTCTCTCGACTTGTTAAAAAAAACTGTTAGTCGTCGAATTCCCGATTAACAGCGCTACTTACGGCGATAGATTCAAAAATTCTGAATCGGGTTCACCGTCTGCGCAGGCTCTTATCGAATTAACCCGTCCACGAAATTTCGTTTCGGGGGCCTGCGGTCTTTGACGAGTCAGGTGACAAGTCACCTGTACCCTTCAAATACTTACGTAACGATTTAGACGTCCAGTGACGCCTGATCGATTGGGATACCTGCACCCATCGTTGTCGAAAGCACAACTTTCTTCAGGTAGGTTCCCTTCGCTGACGCAGGCTTACCTTTCTTAAGGTCTGCAATCAGCGCTTCTAGATTCTCTTTGATAGCGGCAGGTTCAAAACCAACTTTGCCGATGCCACCGTGAACAATGCCGTTCTTGTCAGTTCTGTATCGAACCTGACCTGCCTTGGCATTCTTAACGGCTTCAGCAACATCCATGGTGACCGTACCGAGACGCGGGTTAGGCATCAGGCCGCGCGGACCCAGGACCTGACCCAGCTGACCAACAACACGCATGCTGTCGGGAGTGGCGATAACAACATCAAAATTCAGCTCGCCGCCTTTCACGCTTTCCGCAAGATCATCCATGCCTACAATGTCTGCACCGGCAGCTGAAGCTTCGTCAGCTTTATCACCTTGAGCAAACACAGCAACACGAACATCTTTGCCAGTACCGTTGGGAAGTACTGTTGCGCCGCGAACTACCTGGTCGGATTTCTTAGGATCCACACCCAGGTTGATGCTGATATCGAAAGATTCTTTGAACTTCACTGCAGACAGCTCGTTGAGGAGGGTCACAGCTTCGTCAATTGCGTAAAACTTGCCTTCTTCTACTTTCTCTTTGAAAGCCTTGGCTCTTTTCGTCAGCTTAGCCATTACACGACTCCTTCTGTTTCAATGCCCATGGAACGTGCGCTTCCCGCAATCGTTCGCACCGCTGCGTCCATATCTTTCGCAGTAAGGTCAGGCATTTTTGTGGTCGCAATTTCTTCCAGCTGTTGTCGGTTTACCTTGCCTACCTTGTTGACGTGAGGCTCAGCACTACCGGACTTCAGACCAGCAGCCTTCTTCAGAAGGATAGATGCCGGTGGAGTCTTCTTGATAAAGGTAAAGCTCTTATCGTTGTAGACCGTGATCACAACTGGCACAGGCATGCCTGGCTCAAGTGACTGAGTCTCAGCGTTAAAAGCTTTACAGAATTCCATGATGTTCACACCATGCTGACCCAACGCGGGACCAACAGGTGGACTTGGATTCGCCTGACCTGCAGGAACCTGCAGTTTTATATAGGCGTCGATCTTCTTAGCCATGTCTTATCTCCCATGGGTACAAACGTGCTACTTACTTCGCACTCCCCGTAAATGACGGCTTCCGGCTAAAGTCCCCGTCAGATTAAGTTTTGATCAGCCCTTCTCGACCTGACCGAAATCCAACTCAACTGGTGTAGAGCGACCAAAAATTGTCACCGCTACATGCAGTCGATTCTTCTCATAGTTAACCTCTTCAACAACGCCATTAAAGTCGTTGAAAGGCCCATCTATGACACGAACCAGCTCGCCTGGTTCAAATACTGTCTTCGGTGTTGCTTGCTCACTACCTGCCTGAACTCGCTGCAGAATGGCGTTTGCCTCGGCTTCGCTGATTGGAGCTGGCTGATCTGCCTTGCCACCAATGAAACCCATGACTCGCGGTGTTTCTTTAACCAGATGCCAGGTGTCGTCATCCAGTTCCATTTCCACGAGCACATAACCAGGGAAAAACTTGCGTTCGCTTCGACGCTTCTTCCCGGCTCTCATTTCTACAACTTCTTCAGCGGGCACGATGACCTCACCAAATTTTTCGGCGAAGGTAGAGAGATCAATCCGCTCCTTCAGTGCGCGCATAACCTGTTTCTCGTATCCCGAGTAGGCATGAACAACGTACCAGCGTTTACTCACCTATAACTCCCTAACCGATTACGCCTGCTACACCCCAGCTCAGGCCGGAGTCCAGCGCCCATAGGATCAGCGCAACAAAAATAACGACAGCGACAACGATCAACGTTGTCTGTGTTGTTTCCTGGCTGGTAGGCCAGACAACTTTTCGCACTTCAACCCGGGCTTCTTTCGCAAGTTCCCAGACCCAGGCGCCTTTTTCTGTTTGCAGGGCTACGGCAAATGCCAAGCCAGCAATGACAACGCCTGCCAGTGCACGGTAAAGCGGTTCAATCGCTGCGTAGTAGGAGTTCGCATAGATGCCTCCTGCCAGAATCGCAAGAACGATGGCCCACTTCAGGCCATCCATTTGATATTCGCTTGTTTCCGCTTTTGTACTCATAACTCTAAACGCAGTAATAAGAGTAGGCTGTCTTAAGTGGCAGGCCAGGAGGGAATCGAACCCCCAACCTGCGGTTTTGGAGACCGCCGCTCTGCCAATTGAGCTACTGGCCTACTCTTAATTCGTGGCGTATTACTTTCCCTTAATCAGAGATCTTAGTAACAACACCTGCGCCAACAGTTCGGCCACCCTCGCGGATCGCAAAACGCTGACCTTCTTCCATCGCAATCGGCGCAATCAGCTCAACGTTCATGTTCACGTTGTCGCCTGGCATAACCATCTCTGTGCCTTCCGGAAGCTCTACACTGCCCGTTACATCCGTTGTCTCAAAGAAGAACTGTGGCTTGTAACCCTTGAAGAATGGTGTGTGACGGCCGCCCTCGTCCTTAGACAGTACGTAAACCTCACCCTCAAACTTCGTGTGTGGAGTGATTGAACCCGGTACCGCCAGTACCTGGCC
This sequence comes from Pseudomonadales bacterium, assembly GCA_965267195.1. Taxonomy (GTDB): domain Bacteria; phylum Pseudomonadota; class Gammaproteobacteria; order Pseudomonadales; family Azotimanducaceae; genus UBA9659. The sequence goes on along the minus strand of OZ253942.1, from coordinate 3,252,901 downwards.
ACGCTCTACTTCTTCACGCTTAGTACCACGCAGAAGAACACCAACGTTCTCACCGGCACGACCTTCGTCAAGCAGCTTGCGGAACATCTCAACACCCGTACAAGTCGTGGTCTGAGTTTCCTTGATACCTACAATCTCGATGTCATCACCAACCTTGATGATGCCGCGACCGATTCGACCTGTGACTACCGTGCCTCGACCTGAGATTGAGAATACGTCTTCAATCGGCATCAGGAACGGCTGGTCAATCGCACGCTCTGGCTCAGGAATATAAGAATCCAGAGTCTCTACCAGCTTAACTACCGCAGGTGCACCAATGTCAGAAGTGTCACCTTCCAGTGCCTTCAGCGCGCTACCAACAACGATAGGTGTGTCATCACCTGGGAAGTCGTACTGGTCAAGAAGTTCACGAACTTCCATCTCTACCAGCTCAAGCAGCTCTTCATCGTCAACCATGTCCGCTTTGTTCAGGAACACAACGATGTACGGTACGCCTACCTGCTTTGACAGCAGAATGTGCTCGCGCGTCTGTGGCATGGGGCCATCAGCAGCGGAACAAACCAGAATCGCGCCGTCCATCTGCGCAGCTCCAGTAATCATGTTCTTTACGTAGTCAGCGTGACCCGGGCAGTCAACGTGTGCGTAGTGACGCTCAGGTGAATCATATTCCACGTGAGAAGTCGCAATCGTGATGCCACGCTCTCGTTCTTCCGGCGCATTATCGATCTGATCAAACGCCTGCGCATCACCGCCCCACGTCTCCGCACATACCTTGGTAATCGCCGCTGTCAGCGTTGTCTTACCATGGTCGACGTGACCAATTGTTCCTACGTTTACGTGCGGTTTCGTCCGCTCAAACTTCTCTTTGGACATCTCAGTCCTCTCCTTACATTGACACCTGAATTGAAATGAACACCCAGTATTCGATTCGCCGATTTGGAGCTCATAACCGGATTTGAACCGGTGACCTCTTCCTTACCAAGGAAGTGCTCTACCGACTGAGCTATATGAGCGCTTAAACTTTCTCCCTACAAAGGAATTCTTGGAGCGGGTAGCGAGGATCGAACTCGCATCATCAGCTTGGAAGGCTGAGGTTCTACCATTGAACTATACCCGCCAAATTCCGCTAACTTCTGCGCTAACTACTCAGTAGTTCGATCGATCCAATAACCCACCTGGTGGAGGGGGGTGGATTCGAACCACCGAAGCTTACGCGTCAGATTTACAGTCTGATCCCTTTGGCCGCTCGGGAACCCCTCCAAAAAGAGGCGCTAGATTCTGCCTACGCGTCCCGTAGTTGTCAAATTAAATTTGGCCGAAAACCATGATTTTAGCGGGTTTACGGGAATCTGCTCATAAGATTCCTGAACACCCATTTGGACCGTTTGTCAGAGTCAAAAAAGCACCTGATACAGGTGCTTTGACAATCTCTTTCTCACGATCAAAGGTTGGTGCCGCCACCAAGAGTCGAACTCGGGACCTACTGATTACAAATCAGTTGCTCTACCAACTGAGCTATAGCGGCAGTAATACCTTTAAAATCAATAATTTACGGCAGACGCATAAAACAGCCATCTGGCCTGCCTCAAGAGCGGGGCGGATTGTAAGCGATTGTTTCAAAGCTATCAATTGATACAAGCGGTTTCTGACAAAGAAACTTGAGGAAATTCTTCGATCAGCGGTTCCAGGTCCAAATTCGAGAGCGACCCTGCATTTCTGTGAATCCAATAACCCCTGGAAAGCCTCGGTATTTGCTTGATTTCGGCCTCGTAGCCTCGTTCAGCGAGAAACATCAGGTGACTTTGCGCAGCGTCATCAGATGAGAACACGCCGAGCGATATGCCCTGGGCATCTTCGCCCTGGGTGATCACGTAACTGTCGATGTCCCGCGATTTCAGCTCCCGCAATCGCCGAAACGCTTCCTGCAAGGAGGGTAACGGCGGAATAACCACCCGAAAATCAAACTCTCCAGTGGTGGTATCCAGTGCATTCAGCGATACCGAAACACCAGTTGCGTTAAGTCGTTCGGCAACGTTCTGCGCGACCAGGATGTCTTCAAATGGACCAAAGCCGCGGCACCCGGTCTCTTTCTGATCTTCAGGCACAACTGTAACGGCGTTGCGCAAGACTTCCGCGACTTCAATGCGCCGTTCATCGACGCCACCGCGTTCGGACAGCAGCTGAATCATCGCCGAATCGTCAGTCAGCGGTGAATCAGTGACTTTGACGGCTTGAGGTGCATCACGCAGCACCAGGTAACCAAGAAAAACCAGGTTCGCCAGAACCAAAGCATAGAAAATGAGTCTCATGCGTTCATGCCTCGGCTATCGTCTCGACGCACGCATACTAACTTCTCCAGCATTGTGCGACTGCAAACCTTCATCAGTTTGTAAGAGCAGATTACCCTCGCCATCGATTCCCGCATTAACGCCTTCATATTCGGATTGGCCTCGGAGAATACGAACAACCTCACCTGGGTAGGCATCATACCGATGCCAGGCGTCCGCAAAAGGCTGGAAACCCTCTTTATTGAATAATTCGAAGGCAGAAATAAGTTTGGCGGTGAACTCTCCAAGAAATTGATTGCGGGAGACGACTGCGCGATCACCAATCACACTCCATGCCTGATCGATGGCACCCGTATCTCGATCAGACAACATGAAATTTATGCCCATACCTGCCGCTATGCCGATTCCGCGTTTCTCCTGGGGCTTCAATTCAACGAGAATGCCGCCAAGTTTCCCCCCCGCCAGAAGAATGTCGTTCGGCCACTTTAGCCCAATGCCTTCGAGCCCAAAGCCTCGCAGGGTGTCGACTGCCTGCATCCCTACAACAATGGATAATCCGCCAAGATCTGACAGATCACGTTGCAGGAACCTGCCATAGGTCACATAAATATTTCGGCCAAACGGACTCACCCAACTCCTGCCGCGCCGGCCTTTTCCCGCGGTCTGCATTTCCGCGGTACAGAGCAACTCAGAGCATTCGCTGTCCGCTAGTCTTTGCATGACCGTGTCGTTGGTTGAACCGATGACTCGATGTATCTCGAGGCTCAGCTGTTCGTTGCCCGCCACGGCCAAAATCCGTTTTGGGTCCAGCAGCTCCAGATCCCCAGACAAACGAACCCCGCTGGTATCCATCTCATGGGGGACACCAGCTTCTTCAAGAAACCCAATCAGCAAATCAGAGTTCGGTACCGTCTCTCCGGATACCATTCGTTCAAATTCAGGGTGTGTGCTTTTTATCATCCAGCATCGTTTGTAAATAATTCGGCTGTGCGTATAATACGCGCCCTCGGCCGGATGCCCAGCATTCGGAACGACCCAAGGGTCTGTAGCTCAGTTGGTTAGAGCGCACCCCTGATAAGGGTGAGGTCGGTGGTTCAAATCCACCCAGACCCACCACAAAAAGCTACGCTCTTTGTGGTGATCAGTTAACGGGGCCATAGCTCAGCTGGGAGAGCGCCTGCTTTGCACGCAGGAGGTCGGCGGTTCGATCCCGCCTGGCTCCACCAAATAAAAAAGGCATCCGCATGGATGCCTTTTTTATTTCCGAGGTAGGTGGGTGAGATCGCCGATGCGTGTTCGATCCCGCGGGGGCGCCCAGCCCTGGCTCCACCAACCCGAAGGACCGGCTGGCTTATCCTTCCATCACCACCAGATGGTGATTCTTCTTACCTTTCTGAACAATGAAGTACTTGCCGTGCAGTGCATCTGACACATTCAATGTCATTTCGATATCACTTGCTTTGTCGCCGTTCACAGAAACACCGTTACCTTGAATGAGCTTTCTTGCCTGACCCATAGTCACTTCACCACGCGGTGTGACCGCAAGTCCAGACTCAACCAGCACGTCTGCAAGTTGCGCCTCACCTGAAACGTTAGTTGTTTCCATGCCATCCTGAGCAAGTTGACCAAGGTCATCTGCAGAGAGCTCTGTGAGTTTGTTGCTGAACAACGCAGACGTAATTCTCTCAGCTGCCTCCAAACCTTCTTCGCCGTGAACAAGCTTTGTCACTTCCTGCGCCAATGCGATCTGCGCTTCTCGCTTACCCGGGTCTGATTCTTGTGATGCCTGAAGCTCATCAAGTCGTTCTTCCTCAAGGAAGGTAAAGATCCGAAGGTATTTCATGACATCTGCGTCAGCTGAGTTACGCCAGAATTGGTAAAAGCTGAAGGGAGAAGTCATTTCCGGATCAAGCCAGATAGCACCACCGGAGCTCTTACCGAACTTAGTGCCGTCAGCTTTAGTAATGAGCGGATAGGTAATGGCGTAAGTTTGTTCGCCGCCCATTCTTCGAATCAGATCAATCCCCGCAGTGATGTTGCCCCACTGATCGCTACCGCCCATCTGGATGGTGCAACCATATTCACGATGCAACACTGCATAGTCATAGGACTGCAGAATCATGTAGCTGAATTCCGTGTAACTGATGCCCTGCGAGTCATCTTCGATACGCCGACGCACGGACTCCTTTTGAATCATCGCATTCACACTGAAGTGCTTTCCGATGTCACGGAGGTAATCAATGACCGTAAGGCCCCTGGTCCAATCCATATTGTTGACGACAACTGCAGACGTTTCGCCGCAGTCAAAGTCCAGGAATTGCTCGGCTTGTTTGCGAATACTCGCCAGTTGTCTTTCCACCGCGTCCAACGATTGCAGCTCACGTTCAGAGTCGCGCCCACCGGGATCTCCGATCATGCCGGTGGCGCCACCGACAAGCAGTAGGGGTCGATGACCGGCGAGTTGAAATCGACGCAGCGCCAGAAGTGGCACCAGGTTACCAATATGGAGGCTGTCAGCCGTGGGGTCGAAGCCGCAATAAACTGTTCTGACACCTGAATCCAGGTGTTCATCCAGTTCATCGGTCGCAGAAAGCTGCGCGATCAACCCAACATCATTTAATCGGCTGATAATACTCATGGCTTACTATGTTCTCAGATTATATTTGTCAGACAACGACGGGCCGACGGCCAATCGACGCGCAACATACCCTAAATCTGGTTAATTACAAGTTCACGGTCTTAACTTCCACTATTTCTATATTTTTTATATAGTTAGCGGCAGTTTTTCAGATCCGACCGTAAAAATTACATCTACGCCGTTGCTTTTATGGAAGCTTATCCAAAATCACATCTGAAAGCCGCTGTCATTCTTACCTGCGTGATGGCATTGGTTGTTCTGACACTGCCCGCACAGCAGAACGAAGTGCTTTCAGAATCTCCGGTTTCCCTGGATCTGACGCCGGTCCCCGCGGCAGAAGCCCTGCCCTTGCCGACCATTGAGGCTGAGTCCATCAGTGCGCCCACCACCAGTTGGAAGGAAGTCACCGTCCAATCCGGAGACAACCTCGCGCTGCTCTTCAAACGTAATGGTCTTCGCGCTGCGGACCTGCAATACATTCTTGAACTGGGTGAGCCGGTCAAAGCTTTGAAGAAAATCCTGCCGGGACAAACACTGGGTTTTCAAACTACCTCCAGTGGCCGACTTGTGGCAGTGAGCTACAAGAAAAACGCCTTCGATACTTTGCTCATCCAAAGGGAAGGCGACAAATTCCGCGCAGACTGGCAATCCGCGACACCGGAAAAAATACTCGCTTACGCATCTGCTGAAATTACCAGCGAAAAACCGTCGCTGTACCACGCAGGCAAAGGTGCTGGGATGAGCGACAACGTCATCATGAAATTGGCGAACATATTCCAGTGGGACATCAGCTTTGCGCTGGATCTAAGAGAAGGTGATCGCTTCTCTCTCATGTACGAAGAAATTTACGTCGACGGTGAACTGGTCAAGGTGGGTGACATTGTTGCCGCCAGTTTCCAGAACATGGGACGCAAACATGAAGCCGTGCGATACACCGATATCACAGGGCGAAGTGATTACTACACGCCGGATGGCATGAGCATGCGAAAAGCGTTTATTCGCGACCCCGTCCACTTCACGCATATCAGCTCAAGATTCAACCCTCGACGTCTGCATCCAATTCATAAGCGTGTCATGCCTCATCGCGGTATCGACTATGCAGCGCCTCGAGGCACACCCGTAGTTGCATCTGGGCACGGTAAGGTTTCTATTCGCCGCCAAAACGATGCTTCAGGCAAGTACGTCGTTATCCAACATGGCGAGCAATACACCACGAAGTACCTGCATCTTTCAGCCTTCGCTAAAGGCATCAAACCCGGCGTCACGGTGAATCAGGGTCAGACTATTGGATATGTGGGAGCAACGGGATGGGCGACTGCGCCGCACCTGCACTACGAATTCCTGGTCAACGGCGTCCACCGAAATCCCAAGACGGTGAAGCTACCCAAAGCGTTACCCATCGCGACAGACGAGATGCAGCGATTCAAGAATTCCATTTCGCCAGTTCTGGCGCAGTTGAATGCGGTGTCTGGAAGCGGATTTGCTTCCCGTGGGAGTGCAGATAGCTCTACTGGCGGCGACTAAATAGAAAAAGCGCCTGCGGCAGCGCTCGCGGCGAATGAGAGTAGAGAAAGCGCCTGCGGTTAAATAGAAAAACTATTACCGCAACCACAGGTCGTCACGGCATTTGGATTAGTGACCACAAAGCGTGATCCCTGGAGATCTTCCAGGTAGTCGATGACCGAACCCGCCAGATACTGATAACTCAGTGAGTCGACCAGGAGCGCAACTCCTTCATTGTCGATCTGCGTGTCATCATCTTCGATATCTTCATCAAAGGTGAAGCCGTATTCGAACCCGGAGCAACCACCGCCGGTAACAAACACTCGCAGCTTCAAATTGTCATTCTCTTCTTCCTGAATCAGCGAGCGCACCTTATGCGCCGCGGCATCGGAGAAGATCATTGCCTGGGGATCAAAAGTATTCGCTTCCATAATAATGATATTGGGGTGATTGGTTCCGATTTCAAGCTTTCGCAGGCGGGGTCGCAACCGCTGCTACCGCGGAGACAACTGCTTCATCTTCCGACTTATCCGCCGCTTTAGGTGGTTTGGCTTCTGCTACTTCCTGTTTACCGTCCTGCAGGTGAACAAGAGATCCATCTACGCGTGATCCCTTAACCATCTCTATGAGGTTATAAAAAACATTTCCTTTCACTTCCGCCTTCGCGGCAAGTTCGATGTGTTTGTCCGATCGAATATCGCCAAACACTTTTCCATTTACGATGACATTAGGCACACGGATTTCACCGCGTACTCGCCCCTTCTCACTGATAGTGACGGTCGCTTTGGAGCCTGCCTGTGCGTAGATATTCCCCTTAACAACACCGTTAACCAACAATTGATCACTGAAGTGAACATCCCCAACCAGTTCACAATTCGTGGCGACAAGGGTAATGCCTGATTCGCTTCGTCCATCTTTCTTAAACATACTTTCCTCCTTTCGAGCTACCCGCTCCCCAGCGGCCAGTCGAAGGTTTTTTCAAGTCGTTGTGCGTTCGCGCCTGATGACTGCGCAACAATCATCACTTCGCGAGGCTCGAATCCTTCAGGCAACATCAGTTCGCCGTTGATGTTCTGAAAGTATCTGAATCTGAAACGAACCGAGTCTTCCTTCTGCTCGTCCAGTTCACTTAGGTTAAAACTTCTCTCCGTCCCGGCTTCCTGGCCGAGAACCGAAATCTGCACGCCACCCTGAACATAGTCGTGTTTGTCTACGACCTGCGTCAGCAGCAACGAGTACTTAACTCTTCCTGGCACATTGGAGCTGACATCAAGTCGCTCAATACGCAGTCCCTTATCCGCAGCGTTAGGCACCATAACGCCTTTGTAGAAGTTAACCTCCTCATTCAGCTGCGCAATTTGCTCCTGCAACTGCTCAATAGTGAGGCGCACTTCCTCGTTGGCTTTATCGTCAATTTCACCGCCAACCTGCAAATCTGCAATCTCCTGCCTCATCCCGACAATCATCTGCTGGGACTCGGTCAACTGCTGGCTGATCCGCTCTTTTTCCTCGACGACCTCTACCTTGAGCGCCAGGCCTTCATTTTTTCCGTACTGGTAGGTTAACCAGCTGAAAGCCGCCAACGCTACCAAAAAAGCCATGAAAATCATGGCTTTATACATAGGCCGATAGGGTACGACGACCATCTGGTGCTGTTTGCTACCTTTAACCGCTGCCATAACTGACACGAACACTGCCAAAATGGGCCGTATAGCTTAGCACAATTCGCTAAAATCCAGCCCCTTGAGCCTATAGAAGGTGAGCCGTACCGCTGAGAGCGCCATGAAGTTGCTACCCCGGATATCTATTAAGACCTTTCGCCGAAGCCTCGCTTCCTTTGATTCCGTGCCGCAGTTCGCGCTTCTGGGCATCGCTTCCGGATTTGTGACGGGCCTGGTCATCATCGCGTTTCGACTGGCTATCGAGTGGCCGCTGGGTCTGATGATCGAGGAGGGTCCTGAGAGTTTTGAGTCGTTGCACCCAATTGTCGCATTCGGACTTCCTATCGCAGGTGCACTGATTTTGATTCCGCTATTTTCGCTGCTGGCACCAGCCGATCGAAGAATCGGTGTCGTACACGTTCTCGAACGCCTCGGTCGGCACCAGGGGCATATGCCGCTCAGCAACGCCCTGGTTCAGTTTGTTACCGGAGTTATAGCGCTCGCTTCCGGCCAGTCCGGTGGACGTGAGGGACCAGCCATTCATCTTGGCGCTGCTGGTAGCAGTCTGATCGGTCACTACATGAAACTGCCGAACAACAGTATCAGGGTACTGGTGGGTTGCGGTGCAGCGGCGGCGATATCTGCCTCTTTCAACACGCCAATAGCCGGTGTCATCTTTTCCATGGAAGTCATCATCATGGAATACACCATTGCCGGTTTTATTCCGGTCATTCTTGCGTCAGTGGTTGCCGCCGTGATGACTCAGCTGGTGTTCGGATCTGACACTGCTTTTGATGTGCCTTCCGTCTCAATGGCTTCGCTGTTGGATGTTCCAATTCTCGTTGTCGAAGGCGCATTTATCGGTGTCATCGCCGCACTCTTCGTGAAACTGTTCCTGACCACCACCCGATACGCTCCTGAAAAAATCTGGATGCGGTTCTTGATTGCCGGTGCGCTCACGGGTGCCACAGCGCTGGTCGCACCTGAGATTCTTGGCATCGGTTACGACACAGTTAACCTGGCGATGGTGGGCGAGATCAGCATTACGGTCCTGCTAATGGTGTTCGTGCTGAAAATTGTCGTCTCATCCACCATTCTTGCCCTGGGTATGCCCGTTGGCATCATCGGCCCAACGCTATTCATCGGCGCCATGGCGGGAGGCATATTTGCGCTGGCGGCAGGAAATCTCGGCACCAACCTTTCTGGGGATGCGCTGTACGTAACACTCGGCATGGGTGCGATGATGGGCGCTGTGCTGCAGGCACCGCTGGCAGCACTGATGGCCGTGCTTGAACTGACGAACAATCCAAACATCATTCTCCCAGCGATGCTCGTCATCATCATCGCCAACATGACGGCGAGCCAACTTTATGGCGTGCGCTCAGTGTTCATGATGCAGATGGAAGCCATGGGCCTGGAGTTTCGCCAAAACCCGATATCTATGGCACTGAATCGTGCATCGGTTGCTTCCATCATGATTCGCAACTTCCAAAGGGTGAATAGGAACCTCAGCAAAGAGGACGCCCGCGAACTCCTCTTGAAAAAGCCCGTGTGGATTCTCGTGGATGGAGACAAGGGACCTTCATTTATTTTGCGCGCAGAAGACCTCGAGAATTACTTAACAGATACCGAAGATGAAGTGATTGATCTGGCGGCGATTCCAGCCACGCGAAAAGACGTCACCAGCATCCTGCTGCAGGCCACCTTGAGTGAAGCTCTGGAAACCCTTAATAGCTCAGGCGTTCAGGCACTCTATGTAAACCGAATATCGGCACCCATGATGGATTCCCCGGTTGGCATCGTGACGCGAGAAGACATCGAAACCTATTACCAATCCTGATTCAATTTGAATCCTTTCCCACGGAATGCTTGAATGCGCCGCGAGCCAAAAAGGCGACAGAGGAGCTAACACATGAGTCGATCCGAGACCCTGTTCGAGGACGCCAGAAAACATATTCCCGGCGGGGTAAATTCCCCCGTGCGCGCCTTTGCGCGTGTCGGTGGACAACCACTGTTCATTAAATCCGGTGAAGGCGCTTACCTCACAGACGAAGACGGCAATCGATACGTCGACTACATTGGCTCATGGGGCCCCATGATTCTTGGGCACGCACATCCGCAGGTTGTGAAGTCCGTACAGGAAGTCATGGAACGTGGACTGTCCTTCGGCGCTCCCACCGAAATCGAAACCCGCGTCGCGGAAAAAATCATCAGCATGTTGCCAGCCATGGAACAGGTGCGAATGGTCAACTCAGGCACCGAAGCAACCATGTCAGCCATAAGGGTTGCGCGCGGCTTCACCGGCAGGGATACCATTGTGAAATTCGAGGGCTGTTACCACGGACACTCTGATTCACTCCTGGTAAAAGCCGGCTCCGGCGCACTGACACTTGGCGAACCGGATTCTCTTGGCGTACCTGCAAGCTTCGCTCAACATACATTGACGTTGGAGTACAACAACGCAGAACAAGTAAGAGAACTGTTCGCAGAAAAAGGTTCTGAAATTGCGGCCATCATTATTGAGCCAATCGCAGGCAACATGGGTTGCGTGCCTCCAGTACCCGGCTTCCTCGAAACTTTGCGGGAAGTCTGCGACGCAAGCGGTGCTCTGCTGATTTTCGATGAGGTGATGACCGGCTTTCGAGTCGCTAGAGGTTCCGCCCAGGGTCACTACGGAATCACACCCGACATGACCACGCTCGGGAAAATCATTGGTGGTGGTATGCCCGTAGGCGCCTTTGGCGGTCGAAGTGACGTCATGTCTGTCGTTGCGCCGCTCGGCGGTGTCTACCAGGCAGGCACATTATCCGGGAACCCAATTGCCATGCAGGCTGGCCTCAGCACTCTGGAACTCATTGACTCCGACGACTTTTTTGAGGGGCTGGAGCAACAGTCAGAAAAACTGGTTTCCGGAATGCAAAGACTCGCTGACGAAGCTGGCATCCCTTTCTCTACCAATCGCGTCGGCAGCATGTTTGGATTCTTTTTTACATCTGCAAGTCCGGTCACGACCTTTAACCAGGTTATGAACGCTGACAGCAGCATGTTTAATGATTTCTTCCACGCGATGTTGAAAGGCGGCATTAATCTCGCACCTTCACCATTCGAATCTGGATTTATCTCAGCCGCTCACGGCGACAAAGAAATCGACGCAACACTTGAAGCAGCCGAAGCCGCATTCAAGATCCTGAAAAAGTAATACTGGATATCACCATGAAAAACTACGACGTTTACGGCATCGGTAATGCACTTGTGGATACGGAATACGAAGTTGACGACGCTTTTCTAGAGCATGCAAAACTGCCTAAAGGCATCATGACTCTGATCGAGGAAGACGACCGTCAGCGGTTAATCCAGCTCCTCGAACATGAGCATGAACATCTCGCCATCAAGCAGGCAGGTGGTGGTTCTGCCGCAAACACGATGGTCATCGTTTCCCAACTGGGTGGTAGTGCGTTTTATAGCTGTAAAGTCGCGAACGATGCGACCGGCGATTTCTTTGTTAAAGACCTCGCGGCCGCTGAAGTTGATACCAACCTGGGCTCGGACCGCGAAGACGGTGCCACAGGCCAGTGTATCTCCATGGTGACACCTGACGCGGAAAGAACGATGACAACCTGTCTGGGTATTACCAACTTTCTGTCGACAAAAGAATTGAATCCAGACGCGCTCAGGAACTCAGCAACACTCTACATCGAAGGATATCTCGTCAGTTCCGTGACTGGTTACCAGGCGGCACTGGAAGCCCAGGCGATTGCGCGCTCAGCGGGGGTCACAGTTTCGCTGACCCTCAGCGATCCGGCCATGGTTGAAAACTTCAAATCCAACTACGAGCAGCTGCTCGACCGTGGCGTCGATTTGCTTTTCTGCAACCATGACGAAGCAAGGCTATTAACCGGCGCAGATTCAGCAGACGATTGCGTGAACGCACTAAAGGGTATCGTACCTAAATTCGTGATGACTTGTGGCAGTGCCGGTTCAATTGCCTGGGACGGAGACCGAGTGATTTCTACAGAAGGTGTTCCTACCACGGCCGTTGATACCACCGGCGCAGGTGACATCTTTGCAGGCGCCTTTATGTACGCGCTCTCAAAAGGTGAAGACTTTGCCTCTGCGAACAAACTGGCCAACAAATCAGCATCTCTGCTGGTTTCAAGATTCGGTGCCCGCTTGACGCAAGAGCAGGTTGACGCTGATTTAAAACAGGCCTAACTGGCGATCAGTCAGTTCTGACAAGGTGACGTTATCCAACGCCAGGATGGCATCGGCGATGGGACCCAGCTGCTTATCGATGTAGAAGTCGTAATCGATGGGTGAGCGAACATAAGCCAGGGGTTCGGGTCCGTTCACCGTCATCAGATACTCAATCCAACCACCGCTTTGGTAAGCCGGCTTAAGCCCCCGATTGACCCGTTCCTCATCAGCCTGTCGCGCAGCGCGAACATGGGGTGGTACGTTTTTCGTATAGTCAGAGAGCTTACGACGGAGTCTCCGTCTTAACACCAACTGTTCGTCTATCTCACCGCCCATGACCTGATCCACGATCGACTTAACGTAGGGAATATAGTCTTCGTCCAGGAAGACTTTGCGATAAAGCTCTTTCTGAAATTCTCTCGCGAGGGTAGACCAATCACTGCGGACACTTTCCAGACCCTTAAAAACGAGCTTTGGCTCACTTGCGGAACCCGCGATCATTCCTGCATACCGTTTCTTGCTGCCTTTATCGGAGCCTCTAATGGTAGGCATAAAGAAGCGGCCAAAATGAGTCTCAAACTCAAGCTCAAGATAGCTGTGGATTCCGAATTCTTCCTGCAGCCTCTCTGTCCACCAACGATTCAGATAAGCCGCTAGCTCAGTTCCATCTACCTGCACATCATCGCAGGTTGCCATATGCACAAAGACAGAATCTGTGTCCCCGTAGATTACTGGGAAACCCCGATCCTCAATACACTTTCTTGTTTCTCCCAAGATTTCGTGACCACGCATGGTGATTGAACTCGCCAGCTTGGGATCAAAAAATCGACATCCCGGCGTTCCAAGAACCCCATAGAAAGAATTCATGATGATCTTAATCGCCTGGGAACCGGCTGCATCACCCGCCCGCTTAGCTTCGTCACGGGCGGCCCACAATTCTTCAATGATCGAAGGCAAGATGAAGTGTTCCCTTGAAAACATCGCGTCAAGAAAACCAGGAATTTGATCTTCCTCTTCTACCACCAGTGCAAGCGGGTCTACGTGAAAGGTACGAATAATGCTCGGGTACAGGCTCTTAAAATCCAACACGATGACGTCTTCATAAAGGCCGGGCTTCGAATCCAGGACATAGCCACCTGGGCTATGAACAACGGTTTCTTCATCTACCACGGGCGCGACATAACCTGATCGATGAAGATGCGGCAGATAGAGAAAATCAAAGGCCGCAACAGACCCACCCTGACGGTCCATTTCAAGCCCGGTTAGGCAGCTGCGCTGGACCGCGAAATCGAGCAGGTCTGTATGATCGAAGATATCCAGCACAAGGTCACAATCTTCGAGGTTATATCGAGCCAGGCTGTCTTTGTCGTCTCGATACATGTTTTCGATCTCAAAAGCGCGAGAATCGACATCGTGAACCAATTTACCGCGCCCCAGTAATTCCCGGGATACATTCTCAAGGGAAAAACTTTCAAAACTGTAGGTCGCCGTTCGAAGCATATCGATGCCATCCAAAACGACTCTCCCAGGAACAACGGCAATCAACCTCTGGGGACCCTGCTCAAGACTCCGCCAATGTACAGGCTCTTTGCCTCGACCCAACAAGAACTTAACACCGAGGGCGTCACATCTATCCTGAAGATATTTAAGGTCGAAACCCACGACGCTCCAACCAACAATGACATCAGGATCTAGATCAGCGAACCATTCAATAAACCGCGTCAGAAGCTCTGCTTCGCCATCAACAAATTCCAGGTAGTCCAATTTCGTCGGGGCTGGTTTGCCGGACATGAACACTTTGCTCACGCCTCTCGATGAGACCGCGATGCTCAAAACCACGCCTTCGGAAATCGACGTCTCAATATCCAGGGAAACGACTAACAGTTTCGGTTTGTATTCTGCTTTCCGGATATTGGGATTAGTGACGCTTCCATAACCCTCACAATGTTCAACGGTCCCGGACACCTCAAGCGTACCCTGAACAAAGCGCTCCATGAGGAATCGGTCCGTGGGCCGAACATCACCTTCGAAAACCAGCACCGATTGCTGTTGCAACCTGGTTCTCGCGTACGCAAGGTCACGCTGATTTTTGAAGTAGCATGCAACGGCACGTTCATCGGGAAACTGAAAACACTTGAGTTCCAGCTTCGCGTGACGCCAGACCAGGTCTTTGCCAAGAACCATTCGCACGGTATCCAACTGACTGGCGCGAATGAAAAAGACACTCTCTTGATCAGTGATCTCCATTCGCATCGGACCCTCGTCTGTCGCAAGCCAGTAAATCAGGGATTGGCTGCTCGAATCTCCAGCGGAGTCACGAAACTGTCGTGTAAGAACCAGGCCTTTCATGATCCTGGTTTTAAGTAAGGCAGATCACTTACTGTGACTGGGGTATCAAAAGTCTGCTCAAGCAATTCTGGCGTTAACATTTCTCTAGGGTGTCCAGAGGCAACGACTCTACCCGATGACATCAATACCACCTTGTCAGCCACGGTAGCGGCCATATTGATGTCATGCATCACAACAACTTGTGCAACACCTTCCGTCGCCAGTCGCTGCATGATGGCAATGACATCGACCTGATGCTTCAGATCCAGAGCAGTCATTGGCTCGTCCATCAATAGGATGGCCTCGCTACCCCTGCCCCATACCTGCGCAAATACGCGAGCGATTTGCACAAGCTGACGTTCGCCACCAGACATGGTGAGGTAGTTCTGATCAGCGTTGATATCGAGATCATGAATCAGCTGCTCCACAATGGGAGAGTCGGTTCTACCTCGGCCGTAGGGCGTGCGACCCATGGCCACAACTTCGCGAGCCGTAAAAGGGAAATCCAGGGAAACTCGCTGTGTCAGTACACCGACTGTGCTGGCACGATCAGCGAGAGAAAAATCTCGAATATTTTCTTCGAGCACAGTGATCGTTCCTGACTGTGGTGAGAGAACACCGCTGATGAGCTTTAGGAGGGTCGATTTCCCGGCACCATTGGGTCCTAGAAGCACCAGCCGCTGTCCCTCGTCAACATCAAGATCCACTGCGTCAACAATGACCTTGTTCTCAACGCTATAGCTCACCTCTGATACGTGGAGCTTCATACTAGGACACGCTCTCTCTGTTCACGTAACAAGAGGAAGACAAAAAACGGTCCACCAACCAGTGCGGTGATGATTCCTACAGGTAACTCGGCGGGCGCCAGCAGAGTTCGGCTAAACGTGTCAGCGACCAGAAGCACGAGTCCACCCAGTAGCGCTGACGCAGGAAGCACGACCCTGTGATTTGAACCCATCATGATGCGCACTAAGTGAGGTACAACGAGACCGAGAAAGGCAACAATGCCGGTTAAAGCAACACCAACGCCAACGGAAAGTGCTGCCAGAACAATCACCTTCTGCCGTAGTTTCTGATGCGACACACCAAGGTGTTCCGCTTCCTCATCACCAAGCGTCACCACATTCAATGACTTGGACTGAAACATGATCGCAATGGTTGATAATGGAATCACCAAAGCAACCAGAACAGAAGACCAGTCGGCTCCATTAAGACTACCCAGAGCCCAAAAAGAGATGGTTCTTAATTGAGCATCCGTCGACAAGTAGGAAAGCAGCCCCACACCTGAAAGTGCGATGGCGTTAATCGCGATGCCTGCCAGCAACATGGTAGAGATGCTGGAGCCACGACCACCGATCATCAAAACAACCCAGGTTGTCAGCACACCCCCGACGAAGGCGCTGACGGCCATACCCACTGGTGCGGATGACCCAACTACCACGTAGAGGGCAGCGAAAAGAGCCGCTCCCGCGGAAACTCCGATCAAGGCAGGGTCAGCTAAAGGATTTCGGAATAGACCTTGAATCGCTGCACCAGCACTGGCTATACCGGCACCCACCATCACCGCCAACAGAATACGTGGCAGCCTGATATCCAGAAGAATGGTTACCAAACCAGGTTCAAGCGAGCCATCCAGAAACTTGCCGATTTCGGAGAAACCGAGGGAGACACTCCCTGTGACCAGCGCAAACAACATCATGATGATGAGTGCCAGAACAAGGAGCAGACTTTTCACAGAACCACCGGGATAGAACGCCAGAGACGAAAGCCTTCCTGGTATCGCTTAACCTTGTAGGCAATGACTTCCACACCATGTTGATGTGCTTCACGCAGAAGCTCACCATAAACCTGGTCGATATGGTCAGCGGGACTGACAAGTTTTATGCCCGTGTGTTGAACGCAGAACAACAGGACCGCCCTGTCACCGCGATCTACCACCCCCATCAATTCTCTTAGATGTTTGGCACCACGATCACTGACTGCGTCAGGAAAGTACCCTTGGCCTTTTGATGCTGGCGCTTCTAACAAAGTGACACTCTTAACCTCGACATAGCAGTCTTGTTTGCCGCCACTCAGCATGAGATCAATCCGGCTATTTTCATCGCCATACTTAACCTCACGGCGACACTCTGGATAGCCAACAAGTTCTTGTATCAATCCTTTGCTGACCGCGTCTTCAACCAGCTTGTTAGCTTTACCGGTATTGACGCAGATCCAGTTCCCCTTACTTGTGACGATGTATTCCCAGGTGTATTTGTACTTTCTCTTGGGATTGTCGGACTCGGACAACCAAACTTCAGCACCTTCTTCGACACAATTTTTCATCGAGCCGGTATTCGGACAATGCGCAGTTATCTGTTCACCGTTTTCCAGGGTAACGTCTGCAAGGAATCGCTTATACCTTCTGATCAGACGACCACGAACCATACCTTTCATCTATGCACACTCACGACAAAAAGCTTCGCATACGCTCAATCGCGTCTTCCAAAGCACCGACATCTCGGGCATAGCTAATACGGACGTGCCGATCAGATTCATGGAATCCGAAATCCGTACCAGGGGTGATTGCCACATATTTCTCTTCCAAAAGTCGCTGGCAAAAGTTCTCCGCTGATGGACTGCTGTCCGGTAACCGTGCGTAAACATAAAAAGCACCGGCAGGCATTTCGCTAATATCAAAACCCAGACTGCGCAATTGAGGCACTAGAAAATCCCTGCGCTTCCTAAATTCATCGCAACGGGATTGCATAATCGAAACCGCCTCTTCGGAGAATGCAGCGATCGCGGCTCTTTGGGCGATACTCGACGGACAAATAAACAGGTTCTGAGCCAGCTTAGTCAATTCCGGTGCAATCGAATCAGGAACGATGATCCAGCCGAGTCTCCATCCAGTCATGCCAAAAAACTTCGAGAAGCTATTTACCACAAGCGCCTCATCGGAAACTGATAGCGCGCTCGGCGCGCCCTGATTCTGATAGACCAGGCCCTGATAAATCTCATCAGCGATCATAAATCCATCGCGTGCCGCCACCGAATTCTGCAGGGCTGAAAGATCAGCATGCGACAAAACTGCACCCGTCGGATTTGCAGGTGAGGCGACTAAAACGCCTCGAGTCTTGTTCGACCAGTGATGCTCAATCAAGGAGGGAGTGAGTTGGTAGTTGTCTTCAGCGGTAACGGGGACCAAAAGAGCTTCGGCATTGAAACTGGAGAGAAAATGCCGATTGCATGGATACCCAGGGTCCGTCATCAGGAGGTTATCTTCTGGATTCAGCAACAATGCTGTCAACAACAGCAACCCTCCGGAGGCACCAGCTGTGATAAAGATTCTTGAAGCATCAACCTCAATTCCTGCCGTCTTCAAGTAAAAGTCAGAAATTGATTGCCGTAACTCAGGATCACCCTGAGCATCTGTGTACTTGGTAGCGCCGCCATTAATCGCCTGAATACCAGCTGCCGCGATGGGTTCTGGTGTTTCAAAGTCAGGTTCACCGACCTCGAGGTGAATAACCTGGTGCCCATCCTCAGCCAATTCGTTGGCGCGTGCGAGCAGGGACATCACTCGAAAAGGCGAGATCTCGCTAAGTGTTCTGGCGGGTTTCAACAGACTTCCATGGTGGACTGTGGAAAGGGATATTACCCCAAAAAAACAGGGTGTTTCCCGCGAGTAAATTCCCTTGGCGAACGCAACTCTATCTGGTAATGTTCGCGGCTCTTTTCAGAACCGACACCTTCTTACGGACGAATTTATGGCAGCGAAAAAGAAAACTGTAGCCAAGAAGAAACCTGCGGCAAAGAAGAAGCCGGCAGCAAAGAAGGCACCGGCAGCCAAGAAAAAAGCGGCAGCTAAGAAACCAGCTGCGAAGAAGAAGCCTGCAGCCAAAAAGAAGCCTGCGGCTAAGAAAAAGCCCGCAGCAAAGAAAAAGCCTGCAGCAAAGAAAAAACCCGCCGCAAAGAAAAAGCCAGCTGCCAAGAAGAAGCCTGCGGCTAAGAAAAAGCCCGCTGCAAAGAAGAAGCCTGCTGCAAAGAAGAAGCCTGCTGCAAAGAAAAAACCTGCTGCAAAGAAAAAGCCTGCTGCGAAAAAGCCAGCGGCAAAGAAACCTGCAGCAAAAAAATCTGCCACTAAAAAGGCAGCTGAAAACCAGGTAGCTGATACACCTAAGGCACCTCGACCAAAAGCACCTCGCCCCCGATCAGTTTCGACTGAGCCGACATTCGTCCCTTACAAGGCGCGACGCAACGAGGAGTACATGAATGAGGAACAGAAGCAGCACTTCCGCGAAATTCTGATGCAGTGGAAACTGCAATTGATGGAAGAAGTCGATCGCACTGTAACTCACATGAAAGACGAAGCTGGTAATTACCCGGACCCAGCAGACCGCGCCAGCCAGGAAGAAGAGTTCAGCCTCGAGCTCAAGACTCGTGATCGCGAACGAAAACTGATTCGTAAGATTGACAAGACCTTTGACCTGATTGACCAGGACGACTATGGCTATTGTGAGTCATGCGGCATCGAAATCGGCGTACAGCGACTTGAGGCACGTCCCACTGCAACTCAGTGCATCGACTGCAAAACCCTGGATGAAATCAAGGAACGCCAGATCCACGGCTAACGCTGAGGTTCATGGTCCACTCCGGCACCACTAAGTACATCGGGCGGTTCGCGCCCTCGCCAACCGGTCCCCTTCACTACGGATCTCTTGTCGCTGCTGTCGCCAGTTTCCTGGACGCGAAGCACAATCAAGGACTCTGGCTATTGCGTATCGAAGACCTGGATCCGCCTCGAGAATCCGAACAAGCGCCTTCGGAAATCATGCGTCAATTGGAGTCGTACTCTCTCGAGTGGGACGGCGACGTCTTATATCAAAGCACTCGATTGGATGCCTACCGAGCAGTGCTCGGTTCGATTCACGAACACACTTTTGCCTGCACCTGCACTCGCAAATCAACACCCGCTGTCTACCCGGGTACCTGTCGCGAGAAAGAAATTCAGGAAACTAGAGAGCAACCGGTCGCCATACGATTGCGTGTGCCCGACGAATCCCTTGGCATCAAAGACCTCATTTGTGGAAACCTAAGCTGGTCATTGGAACAGGAAGTCGGGGACTTCATCATTCGGCGAAAAGACGGTCTCTTTGCCTATCAGCTTGCTGTTGTTGTTGACGATATCTACCAGGACATCACTCACATCGTCAGGGGGAGAGATTTACTGGATTCAACACCTCGTCAATTGGCGCTCTATCGCGCACTGGATCATGACATTCCAAACTACGCTCATCTTCCCATCGTTGTAGATCACCACCAGGCAAAGCTCAGCAAGCAGGCCCATGCGCGCGCAATTCCCACAGATGACGCACTTGGTGTACTAAAGGTCGTGCTGTCCCAGTTAGGTCAGGAAGTTCCCGACGCTGACACAGTCAGCGACCTGCTCGAAGCAGCCATACAAAACTGGGACATTCACGCCGTAACGGGCGAGCCGGAGTTACCAGAGCCGAGCGGAATTCACGCGGCAGAGTAAACGTGATAACTTCCCCGACATACTCGTGTGTTCCGATATGACAACAAAGACGGCCAGTCAGAACATACTGATCGTAGACGACGACACAGTCTTTCGCTCTTCATTAAAAGCATTCCTAGAGAACAAAAACTACAAAGTTTGCGAAGCGGGATCAGTTAAAGATGCAGTCAAGAATGAACTGACTGCCTTCGCTGCTATTGTTAGCGATTCTCGATTGCCTGGCGGAAGTGGCGTAAACCTGATCAAGATGTCGGGAGATACACCAGTCATCATTACCTGCGCTCAAGCCAGTCTGCGCTCTGCCGTGGACACCATGAAACAGGGCGCCGCAGATTACCTACCCAAACCCTACGACTTCGAAGAACTACTGAACATTCTAGAAGACGTCACCGCTCACCATGCATCTGAGGCTGGGATAGAAATGCTCGGTCAATGTGATGAGATGGTTAGCGTTTCCTCGCAGATTGATAAAGTTGCACCAACAGACACCAACGTGTTGATTGCTGGTGAGTCCGGTACCGGCAAAGAATTGGTTGCGAGAAAGATTCACCTGCTGAGCGGGCGGGCCGATCGCCAAATGATCTCATTAAACTGCGCCGCAATCCCTGATGCATTAATTGAATCTGAGCTCTTCGGTCATGAAAAGGGTGCGTTTTCTGGAGCAACCAGTGACCGGGTCGGGCTGGTTGAAGCTGCAGACGGCAGCACACTCTTCCTTGATGAAATTGGTGAACTGCCACTCAGTGCACAAGCAAGACTTCTGCGTGTACTTCAGGAGGGAGAGGTTCGCCGTATCGGTTCTATTGAAACGCGCAAAGTTTCCGTTCGCTTGATCGCATCAACACACAGAAACGTCCAGGCGCTAGTTAATGAAGGCGCGTTCCGGGAAGACCTCTACTATCGTCTTAACGTTGTAAAACTGTCCCTACCGCCCCTTCGTGAAAGAGGTCAGGACATCTTGCTGCTCGCCGAACACTTTCTGGCTCAAGCTGCTGAGAGACACGGAAAAACCAAACTGCGTTTCAACGACAGTGCAAGAACGCGCATCAGCTCTTACAACTGGCCCGGTAACATCAGAGAACTTGAGAATGCTGTGCAACGTGCCGTCATTCTTTGTGATAAGAAAACCATCGGTGCTGAATTGCTTGCCGTGGAAGCGGAGCCTGCAACAAAACTCCCTTCATTCGATAGCAAGAGCAGCGCCACTTCTCTGGAAGACTATTTCGTGGCATTCGTAAAAGACCATCAGGAATCGATGACTGAAACGGAGCTTGCAGAGAAGCTCGGGATCTCCAGAAAAGCTTTGTGGCAGAAACGTCAGAAGCTCGGAATCCCGCGCGAGAAGGGTCGTAACAGATAAGTGTTACCTTTCTACACACAAGGTAACTAAGGGTAACACTTTACACTCGGCAAATTCGCGAGATATCACGTAAGTCGTTGTTTTTTATAGCCTTGTGTAAATCCACAGATTTGTAGGATAGTACTCCCAGCCAGTAACACTAATAAAAAACAGAATATCGCTGGTAACGACCAACGCCCTTCAAATGGAGACGCGGGGGTCAAAGAACAACAATAATAAGAAAGATAACAATAAGAATATTCTGGCTCGCTAAATGGGAAAAGTTCGCTTTTCCCATTTTCTTTTCTGGACCTTTATTTTGCACGCCAACCCCATCGGCTGATGCCGATAAAGAGTCTGTTAAAATCTTTCACCTAACGTTGTACCCACCTGCCGTTTTTGAATACTCCACTTAGCAACATCGATTCAGACAAGATCAGCACCAATGCGCTGAAAGTCGTTAAACGACTCCAGGATCACGGCTATCAGGCCTATCTGGTTGGCGGATGCATACGCGATCTTCTACTTGGAAAGTCACCGAAAGACTTTGACGTTGCGACGGATGCACACCCGGAGGAGGTCAGAGATCTATTCCGGAATTCCAGGATTGTCGGCAAACGTTTTCGAATCGTTCACGTCCGCTTCGGTCGCGAGATAGTTGAAGTAACCACCTTCCGTGGTCCTCATGATGAGCAGTATGACGAGAACCACAGCGATTCCGGAATGACGCTCAGCGATAACGTATATGGCACTTTCGAAGAAGATGTTTTTCGACGCGACTTCGCTATGAACGCTGTGTACTACCAACCAGAGACTGAGGAAATCATCGATCTTGCAAAAGGTGTTGATGACATTTCGGCAGCGAAGATAAAGACAATAGGTGAGCCTGAAAGTCGATTGAGAGAAGACCCCGTTCGCATGCTCAGGGCCGTGCGGTTTCAAGCGAAATTGCAGTTCGAACTCGAGGACGAACTCGCCGACTCAATCGCATCGTTAGGTTATCTTGTACAGGACGTCTCACCTGCAAGACTATTCGAAGAAGTCCTCAAGCTGTTTATGTCTGGAAACGGTGCAGCTGCTTTTGAGCATCTTATGGAACTCGATCTCTACGGATGGCTGTTTCCAGACTCGAAACGCTCGATGGAAGGTAACGCGACCTCCGAGCTGGTCAAGCTTGCCCTCGAGAGCACTGACCGCCGAATCGCTGAAGACATGCCGGTGACTCCTGCATTCATTTACGCAGCCATGTTCTGGTATCCATTCGTCGAAGAAAAAGAACGACTGCAGAAGGAAGAAGGCGCAACACAGGTGGCAGCTTCTCATGAGGCAGCAAACAACATCATTTCCAAGCAGCAACTGTTTACGTCTGTCCCAAGAAGATTTACCGGGCCTATGCGGGACATCTGGTTCCTTCAGTTCCGTCTGCCTAACAGGTTCGGACAAAAGCCAGATATCCTGATGCAGCACAAGCGTTTTAGGGCCGCCTACGACTTCCTGCTGCTACGGGAACTGGCCGGCGAGAGAACGGGTGATCTCGGCGCCTGGTGGACTGAGTACCAGGAAGCGGACGACGAGCGACGCAGCGCCATGAAGCAATCATCGGGACAGAAACGACGACGCAAGCGTAACCGTAAAAAGCGCCCCCGAAAAAACCCCAACGAAGGCATGTATTGGCAGCCTTGAGCCGCTTGTAAACAGCCTTGAGCGTATTCCCGACATAGTGCAACCTATCGGTTTTTTGAGGGAAAACTCATGTCGGACCATAAGCTTCACCCGGTTCCCAAGGAAGCAGAAAACCGAGCACATGTTCGCAACGATCAGTATCTGGCGATGTATGACGCCTCGATCAATCGTTCTGAAGAATTCTGGTCCCAAAAGGCAGATGAGTTCCTGACCTGGCAAAAGTCTTGGGACAAAGTCACCGAATCTGACTTCATTAAGGGCGAAGCGAGCTGGTTCATCGGTGGTCAGTTGAACGCTTGTTACAACTGCGTCGATCGACACCTCGAGTTAAAGGCAGATCACACTGCGATCATCTGGGAAGGCGACGAACCGACTGATGATCTCACCATTACTTACCGCGAATTACATGAACATGTCTGCCGTCTCTCTAATGTCCTGAAAGACAGAGGTGTTAAAAAAGGCGACCGCGTCTGCATCTATATGCCAATGATTCCTGAAGCCGCCTATGCCATGCTGGCGTGCGCAAGAATTGGCGCCATCCATTCCGTTGTGTTTGGCGGTTTCTCCCCTCAGGCTCTGCGAGATCGTATTCTCGATTCTGATTGCCAGACGGTCATCACTGCAGATGAAGGTGTGCGTGGTGGCAGACCCATACCGTTAAAGGCCAACACAGATGAAGCGTTGGAAGGTTGTCCGAATGTATCCACGGTTGTTGTGGTGAAACGTACCGGCGGCGACATTCATTGGCAGGATGGGAGAGACATCTGGTACGGCGAATCAACCGCCGCGGCTTCGCCTGATTGCGAAGCTGAACCAATGGACAGCGAAGATCCACTGTTCATTCTCTACACCTCTGGCTCTACCGGGAAACCCAAAGGCGTTCTGCATACGACCGGTGGTTACCTGTTACATGCAGCAATGACACACAAGTATGTCTTCGACTACCATGAGGGTGATATCTATTGGTGTACTGCCGACGTTGGTTGGGTAACAGGCCACTCGTACATCGTCTACGGACCCTTAGCCAATGGCGCAATCACACTGATGTTCGAGGGTGTGCCCACTTATCCTGATGCGTCACGCTGCTGGCAGGTCGTCGACAAGCACAACGTCAATATTTTCTATACCGCACCCACCGCTTTGCGCGCACTCATGGGGCAAGGTGACGACTTCGTCACGAACACTTCAAGAAAAACCCTCCGGCTACTCGGCAGTGTTGGCGAACCCATCAATCCGGAAGCCTGGGAGTGGTACTACCATGTGGTTGGTGACGAACGCTGCCCGATCGTGGATACCTGGTGGCAGACAGAAACCGGCGGCATCATGATCACACCACTACCTGGTGCTACGGCATTGAAACCTGGCTCCGCCACCAGGCCATTCTTTGGTGTCAGACCTGTTTTGCTGGATGAGAACGGCAACGAAATCGAAGGGGCCGCGTCAGGGAATCTGGCGATCAGTGGTTCCTGGCCTGGACAAATCAGAACCGTTTTCGGCGACCACCAACGTTGCATCGACACCTATTTTTCAACTTACCCCGGTTACTATTTCACGGGGGACGGTGCCAGGAGAGACGAGGACGGCTATTACTGGATCACAGGTCGAGTGGACGATGTTCTGAACGTCTCAGGTCACCGCATGGGTACCGCAGAAATTGAATCCGCCCTGGTCGAGCATGACCTGGTGGCAGAAGCCGCAGTCGTTGGATACCCACACGACGTCAAAGGTCAGGGTATTTATGCGTTCGTTACACTCATGGCTGGAACAGAAGGGAGCGATGAACTCCTTAACGAGTTAAACGCCCTGGTTCGCTCCGAAATTGGCGCCATCGCAAAGCCTGACATCTTGCAATGGGCACCTGGTTTGCCAAAAACACGATCTGGAAAAATCATGCGTCGCATCCTGCGCAAGATCGCGGAAAACGAACTGGATAATCTGGGCGATACCAGCACACTTGCCGATCCCTCAGTCGTTGACGACCTGATCGCTAATAGCCCGACTGCAGGAAGTTAACCAAGCAATTCCCTGACCCGTTTTCCATTCGCCATTCCAGAGAGCCAGGTCAGGGTTCCCTGCTCCAGCATTTCATCTCCGGCGTCCAGCAAGGGTTTGACACAGGCCCAGGCAAGGGCGCTACCGACGCTGATTCTGCGTGCACCCGCTCGAGCAAAATCTTCCTGTGATGCACCTGGATAGAAAGCGCCCAGAACATTAAACGGCAGATTCACTGCTGACGTGACTTTCGCCAGATCGTCCAGGGTTGCCACACCCGGGGCATAAAGTACATTGGCTCCGGCGTCCTGGTAAGCCTGAAGGCGCTGGATGGTGTCATCAAGATCACTGACACCCCGAATCAAATTCTCTGCCCTCGCGGTAAGTTGGAACGGCATATCGAATTCAGCGACAGCTTCACTTGCCGCCTGAACTCGCTCGACGGCTAGATTGAAATCAAAGATGTGCTGTCCCTCACGACTGAAGTCTTCAATCGAGCAACCTGCAGTCCCGGTTTCAATCACCATACGAACGTGACGAGCCACCTGCTCCGGCTCGTCAGCGTAACCATCTTCGAAATCTACATTCACGGGAACTGTCGTTGCCTCAGCAACTTCTCGGCAATGCTTCAATTTTTCTTCCAAGGTGACTCGACCATCGTGTTTACCCAGGGTCAGTGCATAACCCTGGCTGGTCGTCGCCAGTGCTTTGAAACCCATTCCCTCAAGGAGTCGGGCTGAACCTGCGTCCCAGGGATTTGGAATAAAAAAGCATTCGTCACCCTCATGCAGTTCTTTAAACGCAATACACTTGTCGAGCTGGCTGACCATGTTTATCTCCTGAAAAAATCACCGGCAGCATAAACGAAAAAGGGCAGCCGAAGCTGCCCTTTTCTATTACCTCGAAAGTAATCGAGTGAACTAGCTGGCGAGTTCCTCGTCAGCGTCGTCCGAGCCTTCACTGGCGTCATCGTTCGATGAATCATCATCTTCGATGAGTTCCTTCATAGAAAGCTTGATACGACCACGATCAACATCGAGAACTTTCACATTAACTTCCTGGCCTTCGCTCAGGTAGTCAGTGACCTTCTCAACGCGTTCCTTGGCGATTTGCGAAATATGTACCAGGCCGTCTTTGCCAGGCAGGATGTTCACAAACGCACCGAAGTCAGCAATCTTCACAACCTTACCGGTGTAAATCTGGCCAACTTCAGCTTCCGCAGTAATACCCTCGATCATCGCAACCGCTGCGTCACGAGAGTCTGCGTCTTCACCAAAGATCGTAATGGTGCCGTCGTCTTCAATGTCCACAGATGCGCCGGTTTCTTCGGTGATACCACGAATGGTTGCACCACCTTTACCAATGACGTCGCGAACTTTGTCTGAATCAACTTTGATCGTCACCATAGCAGGTGCGTTCTCAGAAACGTTTTCTCTGGACTGACCGATGACTTTGTTCATCTCACCCAGGATGTGCAAACGCGCATCGCGAGCCTGGCCCAAAGCAATTTCCATGATCTGCTCAGTAATACCCTGGATCTTGATGTCCATCTGCAGAGCAGTCACGCCAGTTTCTGTACCAGCCACTTTAAAGTCCATATCACCCAGGTGATCTTCATCACCCAGGATGTCAGTCAGAACAGCAAAGTCTTCGCCTTCCAGAACCAGTCCCATCGCAACACCGGCAACCGGTGCCTTAAGAGGTACACCAGCATCCATCAGTGCCAGGCTGGCACCACAAACCGATGCCATGGAAGAAGATCCATTGGACTCAGTGATTTCAGAAACGACTCGAGTCGTATAAGGCCAATCTTCAGATTTTGGCAGCACCGCAGAAACACCGCGACGTGCCAGTCGACCGTGACCAATTTCACGGCGCTTTGGTCCACCGGAGAATCCAGTTTCACCAACGCTGTAGTGCGGGAAGTTGTAGTGCAAAAGGAAGTTGTCACGGTAGGAACCCTGCAGTGCGTCGATAATCGCAGCATCACGCATGGAACCCAGTGTTGTAGAAACGATTGCCTGCGTCTCACCTCGAGTAAACAGGGCGGAACCGTGCGCTTTCGCCAGGACACCAACTTCTACATCAATGTTTCGTACCGTCTTAGTATCTCGACCATCAATACGTGGCTTACCGTCCACGACAGCTCTACGAACCGTTTTCTTTTCAATGCTACCGAAGACTGAACGAATTTCGTCGGCTTCAGTTTCTTCAGTTTCCAGTGCCTCGACAGCAGCGTCACGCAGTTCACCAAGTCGAGTCTGACGAGACATCTTTTCGGTGATGGTGTACGCCTCAGCAATCTGAGCACCAAACTGGCTGCTAACCGCGTCAATCAGGGCAGTGTTTTCAGCTTCTGCTTCCCACTCCCAGGCAGGCTTTCCAGCTTCTGCCTTGAACTCGTTCACTGCAGCAATCACAGCCTGCATTTCCTGGTGCGCAAACAGGACAGCACCCAGCATCTGATCTTCGGTCAGCTCGTTGGCTTCTGATTCCACCATGAGAACCGCAGACTCAGTACCAGCCACAACCATGTCCAGCTCTGAGCTTTCGAGGGCTTCATAACCTGGGTTGAGCAGATAGCCGTCTGGCGTAAAGCCAACACGTGCAGCACCGATCGGTCCTGCAAACGGAATACCAGACAGCGTTAGCGCCGCTGAAACACCAATCATTGCCGGAATATCAGGATCAACATCTTTGTTTGCAGAAACTACCTGACAGGTCACCTGAACTTCGTTCATGAAACCTTTCGGGAAAAGCGGACGAATCGGTCGGTCAATCAAACGAGACGTCAAAGTTTCCTTTTCAGATGGACGACCTTCACGCTTGAAGAACCCACCTGGGATCTTACCTGCTGCATAGGTCTTTTCTTCGTAATTTACGGTCAACGGGAAAAAGTCCTGTCCCGGATTGACACTAGTTCTGGCAACCACAGCAACAAGAACAGTTGTTTCTTGCATGGTCACCATGACCGCTGAGTCCGCCTGTCGGGCGATCTTACCGGTCTCGAGCAGGACTTCCTGCCCGCCATAATTAAATTTCTTACTTACATAACTCACTATTTTTCTCCATAGCCGAACCCCATTGTCCGGCTTCTACCTACCTATCGACGCAGACCAAGTTTCTTAATGATGGCCGCGTAGCGATCTGTATTCTTGTTACGCAGGTAATTCAGCAACTTTCTTCGTTGACTCACCATTCTGAGCAGACCGACCCTAGAGTGGTGGTCATGTGCGTGCTCTTTAAAGTGCGACTGCAGTTCTTCAATGTTCGCAGTCAACAGGGCCACCTGAACTTCCGGGGAACCTGTGTCATTTTCCGATGTGCCGAATTCCTTAACGATTTCAGCTTTTCTTTCGACTGATAAAGCCATTTAGTTTTCTCCAATAATTAATATGCTTGTGCCTCTACAGCTTCCTGCTGCTTTGGCGCTTCAATGACAGGAACATCCACGCATATTTGTAGATGCCCTGTTCCTAACCATCCGTGGTCAGGATTCGTCGATCACACTAGGCGACCGAAAAAACTCTAGCTGGCAATGAGTCGACGAGGAGCTACTAACCCGTCGTCTTGAATCTCGCCTACGCCGATGAACTCCACTTCATTTTGCGGAGCTTCGGCAAAAATACTGACCCAACCATCTGTTGGTGCATTTGCTACCTGGACCGGTTGACCCTGTCTCAGGAAGGATGCTGTCACTTCAGTCAATTCGACCGCAGGCCAATCCTTGACTGCTGCACCAACCGGCTGCAGTTTCGCATCCATGTTGCTGCGGTCTTCGCTCATCAGCTCTTCCAGCTGTTGAATCGAAACGGTTTCTTCAATTTTGAACGGTCCTGCTGCTAAACGGCGCAGGCCTGCTACGTGGGCGCCACAACCAAGTTCACGCCCGATATCCTCAGCCAAGGTACGTATATAAGTCCCTTTGCTGCACCTTACGTCTAACGTAAGTTCGTCACCGCTTCGGTCCTGAACTTCAAGCTCATAGATCGTTACGGGTCTTGCCTCACGCTCTACTTCGACGCCCTGACGAGCGAGCTTGTAGAGCGGCTGTCCGTCCACTTTCAATGCGGAGAACATGGAAGGTACCTGGGTAATCTCACCACGGTAGTTATCCAGGACCTGCTCAAGTGCCTCATCAGTGATCTCCGGCACCGGCTTTGTCTCAAGGACCTTGCCATCCGCGTCTCCGGAATCGGTGGTTACGCCTAAACGAACTCTTGCCCGATAGTATTTGTCCGCATCAAGAAGAAACTGTGAGAACTTGGTTGCTTCGCCAAAACAGAGCGGCAAGACGCCGGTTGCCAATGGGTCCAAAGATCCCGTGTGTCCGGCTTTGCAGGCGTTAAACAGTCGCTTCACCTGCTGCAGCGCGGCATTAGACGTGATCCCCATGGGTTTGTCCAGCAGCAGGATACCGCTGATATTTCTGCCTTTCCGGCTTCGGCGACCCATTACTGGTCTTCTCCTGACTGATTTCTGGCACTTTGAGAAGCATCGTCTGCCAAGGCGTCGTCAATGGCTTTGCTCAGGCGCGCCCCATTTTCAATCGTATTGTCATAATGAAAGCGGAGTTTTGGCGTTGTGCGGGTATTCAGCACCTTGGCCAACTGTGACCTGAGAAAGCCGCTCGCTTCGTTCAGCACCTCTTCAACGGCTTCGCTTTCGTCTGATGGCAGAACCGTGAAGTAGACATCAGAAAAAGAAAGGTCACGACTAACTTTTGCCTCGTTGATCGTCACCATGCCGATACGCGGATCTTTCACTTCTCGCTGAATGAGAAGAGCGAGCTCGCGCTGTATCAGGTCAGCAACCTTGCGACCCCGACTAGTTTCTCTTGGCATCAGAAGGTAACCGGTTAGAGTTCCCGGGCAACTTCCCGGGAATCAAAGACTTCGATCTGATCGCCGACTTTGACGTCGTTATAGTTCTTCACACCGATACCGCACTCAGAACCACTGACAACACTTTCAACTTCGTCTTTAAATCGTCGCAGAGACTCGAGTTCACCCTCGTAGATAACGACGTTATCTCGTAGAACTCGGATTTTCTTCGCTCGATAGACGGTACCGTCGGTCACCATACAACCGGCAATCTGGCCCATCTTCTTCGACTGGAATACCTCACGAACTTCAGCGATACCAACGATCTCTTCACGAACCTCTGGATCGAGCATGCCCGACAGCGCCGCTTTGACGTCATCGACCAGGTCATAA
Source organism: Pseudomonadales bacterium (assembly GCA_965267195.1). Lineage (GTDB taxonomy): Bacteria > Pseudomonadota > Gammaproteobacteria > Pseudomonadales > Azotimanducaceae > UBA9659. The sequence continues at coordinate 3,222,541 of OZ253942.1, read as the reverse complement.
ATCACTTTGTAATAACGAAGATCCAGACCTTCGTTCTCAATGACCTTCTTGGCTGAGTTATCTGCTCGAACGTTAAAGCCAAACATGACCGCTTCGGCTGTAACTGCATAGGTGGCATCTGACTCGGTGATTGCTCCGACACCCTGCATGACAACATTGACCTGCACTTCTTCGTTACCGATGTCATTTAGTGCTGAGACAATGGCTTCCAGGGAACCACGAACGTCTGCTTTCACAACAACGTTCAGGCGCTTAACTTCATCAGCACCAAAGTTCTCGAACAGACTGTCCAGAGACGCTCCAGTATTGAGTCGCGCGTCGTTCGCCTTCTCTGCTCTGAACTCAGCGACCTCTCGTGCTCGCTTTTCGTCCTTAGCAACAATAAAGCTGTCGCCCGCATTAGGCGTACCATTCAACCCGAGGACCTCGACCGGTGTCGCAGGGCCGACGGTTTTCGTCATCTTGCCGTTATCATCGTTAAGCGCTCGCGCTCGACCGAAGTACTGACCGGCAACAATGATGTCGCCCTGCTTCAGAGTACCGTTCTGAACCAGCAGCGTCGCAACAGAACCCTTGCCTTTATCCAGCTCAGACTCGATGACAACACCCTGAGCAGGACCGTCTTCGACGGCTGTCAGTTCCATCAATTCCGCCTGCAGAAGAACCGCTTCGAGCAGTGCTTCGATACCCTCTCCGGTAATCGCACTACAAGGAATGAACTGAGTGTCTCCACCCCAGTCTTCTGGAATAACTTCCCGGGCAGCTAGTTCATTCTTAACGCGATCAGGATCTGCACCTTCTTTGTCGATTTTGTTGATCGCAACAACGATCGGCGCATCGGCACCTTTAGCGTGCTGAATCGCCTCTTCAGTCTGCGGCATAACGCCATCGTCAGCAGCGACAACAAGGATCACGATATCGGTTGAGTTCGCACCGCGAGCCCGCATTGCTGTGAACGCGGCGTGTCCCGGTGTATCAATGAAGCAGATTTCACCATGATCGGTTGCTACCCGGTACGCACCAATGTGCTGTGTAATACCACCGGCTTCACCACTGGCGACTCGCGATTCACGAATGTAGTCCAGCAGAGACGTCTTACCATGGTCTACGTGGCCCATTACGGTAACCACAGGCGCCCTGGTGGATGCGTCATTCTCGTAAACGAGCTCGTCTTCCAACGTCTTTTCAACAGCATCAGCGTCGAGCAACTTGACGGTATGGCCAAATTCCTCAACCACCAGCTGAGCAGTTTCCTGGTCGATAGACTCGTTAATGTTTTTCATGATGCCGAGGCTCATCAACGTCTTAATAACGTCATTGGCCTTGATGGACATCTTTTGCGATAACTGCTGAATCGTAATGCTCTCAGCCAGCTCTACCTCACGAGTTATTTCTTCCGTAGGTGCGTTGAACTTATGCTGTTTCGCGGGACGACCGCCACCAGAAGCTCTTCGGGAACGCGGTGAGCTGAGACCCAGAGTCGCTGCTTCTTCTGGCTTGTCTTCAGTGTGTTCTACCGCAGCAACGATTTCTTCTTCATCGAGGAGATCGTCACCAGTCAGTTCCTCCACACGCCGCTTACGATTACCGTGTTTGGATTTTTTCTTTTGCTTATCTTCATCATCCAGATCGTGACGGTCTCGCTTGTCTTTGCGAGATGACACTTTGGAATCTTCAGCAGAGTCGCCTTTCGGCGCAGCTTTCGCCTTTTCTTTTTCTGCAGCAGCGGCTGCCGCAGCGGCTTCCTCTTCTTTGCGCTTCTTCTCAGCTTCTTCGCGTTCTTTGGCTTCCTGCTCAGCTTGCTCGGCAACTTTCTTTGCCGCTTCCTGACGCTTTTTCTCGATCTCAGCGTCTGGATCGTTAGCAGGCTTGCGCGTTACTTCTGGCGCTGCTTCCGCCTTAGCGGGTTCTGCGGCAACCGGTGTTTCCTGCTCATCTTCAACAGCACCACGGCGAACGTAAGTTCGCTTCTTACGTACTTCAACGTTTACTGTTCGACCTCGACCGGCTGAACCGCCTGTTTTCAGCGTAGAAAGTGTGCGACGTTTAAGTGTGATCTTCCGGGGTGAACCTTCTTCATCACCGTGACTCTTCTTCAGAAAAGCGAGAAGTTGCTCCTTCTCATCTTCTTTGATGACATCGTCGACACTACGCTGAGGCAATCCTGCCTCCTCAATCTGAAGCAACAGGCGCTCTGTCGGTGTCCCAACGGTCTCCGCTAGCTTTCCTACTGTTTCTTCAGCCATAAATAATTCCTCTTGCTTACGCCTGCTCCGCTTCTTCTTCAGAAGACTCTTCTTCGAACCAAGGCGCCCGCGCAGTCATAATCAGTTCACCTGCGCGTTCTTCCGTCATGTCTTCCACTTCCATCAGGTCATCAATCGCCTGCTCTGCAAGGTCTTCCATGGTCACAATACCCATGCCGGCGAGTTGATAAGCCAGACGACGATCCATACCGTCCATATTGAGCAGGTCTTCCGCGGGTTCCACGCTTCCCAGCTCTTCCTCGCTGGCAAGTTCCAGCGTGGTTAGTGCGTTCTTTGCTCGAGAACGAAGTTCATCAACGATCTCTTCATCAAAACCTTCGATCGCAATCATTTCTTCGATTGGCACGTACGCCACTTCTTCCAAAGTGGTGAAGCCTTCTTCTACCAAAACAATGGCGACGTCTTCATCAACATCAAGCTGCTGCATGAAGTTTTCAATGATTGAGCCTGCTTCTGCTTCGTGTTTCTCAGCGGCCTCTTCCTCAGTCATGATGTTCAGCTCCCATCCAGTCAGTTCACTGGCGAGCTTTACATTCTGACCACCACGGCCGATGGCCTGTGCGAGATTGTCTTCAGAAACAGCGATATCCATGCTGCGGGTTTCTTCGTCTACCACGATCGATACGACTTCAGCGGGCGACATAGCATTAATTGCCAACTGGGCTACGTTATCGTCCCAAGGGACAATATCGATTCGCTCATTGCCGAGTTCATTGGAAACCGCCTGAACTCGAGAACCTCGCATACCGACACACGCGCCAACGGGATCGATTCGACCATCATTCGTCTTAACCGCGATCTTCGCTCGTGAACCAGGATCTCTTGCACAACCCAGGATCTCGATCACACCGTCAGAAATTTCGGGAACTTCAATTTTGAACAGTTCAACCAGAACGGCAGGTGATGTTCGCGTCAGGGCCAGTTGTGGACCACGCGCTTCAGGACGAACCTCCTCAAGCAGCGCACGTAGACGATCACCAATTCGGAAAGTTTCCCGTGGGATCCATTCTTCTCGAGGCAGAATTGCTTCGGCGTTGTTGCCGAGATCAACAATGACTGCTTCACGAGTCACTTTCTTGACCTGACCATTGACCAGTTCACCAACGCGACTTCGATAGGCGTCTACAACCTGCGCTCGCTCAGCTTCGCGAACTTTCTGCACAATAACTTGTTTCGCAGTCTGGGCAGCGATTCGACCAAACTCCACTGACTCAACTGGGATCTCGTAACGACCACCAATTTCCAGGGACGAATCTTTTTCTTTGGCTTCTGTTAGCGTGAGTTGTGCACCCGGAAATTCGATTTCCTCATCATCGGCAACAACGTCCCAATAACGGAAGGTGTCGTACTCGCCTGACTCTTTATCGATAGCGACGCGCAACTCGACTTCTTCGTCATAGCGCTTCTTTGTCGCAGTCGCGAGCGCCAGCTCTAGCGCTTCAATGATGATGTCTTCCGACACACCTTTCTCGTTAGAGACCGACTCAACAACCAACAATATTTCTTTGCTCATCGCTCTACCTCTGGTCGTTCTCAGTCTTAATGACTGGGAACAACGTTTGCTCTCTCAATATCTTCAAAGGGAAAGAGAATTTCCTCGTCCTGCTGCAACAGAACGATCTCATCTCCCTCAACACCTCTTAGCTGTCCGCTGAACTTTCGCGATCCTTCAAAAGGACGCTTCAACCGGATACGAACCTGTTCGCCGACAAAATCAGCGTACTGTTCCAGCCTGAACAGTCTTCTGTCCATTCCTGGTGAAGACACCTCAAGGGTGTACTCACCTTTAATCGGGTCTTCGACGTCTAACAGGCTACTCACCTGCCGACTTACCCTTGCGCAGTCCTCTACGTTGATGCCCTGTTCAGCATCGATGTAAATCTTCAGGGTTGAGTGCTTACCAAGTGCAAGCTGCTCAATACCCCAGAGTTCACATCCCAGCGCTTCGACCACCGGCCGAATCAGTTCGCTCAGCTGGTCATCCATCGCTTTTCAGGCTCCGCAAACAAAAAATGGGCCTTGAAGCCCATTTCGTTATTCGATGGGCTTGCCGTCCCACCTAAATCTCCAGCGTCTGAAACTGGAGTTAATAAAAAGCCCCTATTCCCTAACCCAGGATAAGGGGCTTGTATCTTAAAACGTGGTAGCGGGGGCAGGATTTGAACCTACGACCTACGGGTTATGAGCCCGTCGAGCTACCAGACTGCTCCACCCCGCAACAACAAGGGGGCGGATTATAGGGCCGGTGCCGGATCAGAGTCAACCTTATCGGGCGCGGAAAAGGGATTTAATTTGGTGGGTAAGTTGTTGATTTTACAGAAACAAAAATCTGCTCTTTGTAAGTCAGGCTCCCACTTTCTCATTGGAAGCTCTGAGTCACGGACTCGCAAACAAAAAGGGCTGCAAATGCAGCCCTTTTTGTTGCTTGGTGCCGAAGAGAGGACTTGAACCTCCACGGGGTTTCCCCCACTACCCCCTCAAGGTAGCGTGTCTACCAATTTCACCACTTCGGCATTAAACCTTGGGTTAGCCCTGCGGGATCTCAGAATCGTCCGCGGGCACCTCAAAAGCCGGCAGTTCGTTCTCTGCCGGGAGGGTTTCCTGTTCTACAGGTGCCTGCTCAAAAACCGTGGGAATCCCCAGCTGGGCGGCCGCCTGCGATTTCTGCTTGGCGAAATACGCCAGGCCGAAACTCGTCAGGAAAAACGTAATCGCAATGATCGTTGTTGTACGAGTCAGGAAATTTCCCGCACCACCTGAACCAAATACTGTTGCGCTGGCGCCAGAGCCAAAGCCCGCACCCATATCTGCGCCTTTACCATGCTGAATCAGCACAAGTCCGGTAATAGCCAACGCTGCAAGTACATGCAGTGCCAGTACCAATGTCTCTAGAGTATCCATACCTATCGCTTTACTCTTTCCGCAACTTCGCAAATCTTCGCGAAGCTATCTGCTTTAAGTGATGCGCCTCCGACGAGAGCACCATCTATGTTGTTCATCTCGAACAGCGACTGCGCATTCTCCGCAGTAACACTGCCGCCGTAAAGTATGCTGGTGGTTTCAGCCATACCTGTGTCTACTTCTGCCAAGCAAGAACGAAGACTCGCGTGGACTTCTTCTGCCTGGTCAGGTGTCGCACTCCTACCTGTACCGATGGCCCAAACGGGTTCGTAAGCCACCATCGAACCGGCAAACTCGGTGCCCACCCTGTCAGTTACCGCCTTCAACTGGCGATGAACGACCTCAAGTGTCTGGCCAGCTTCACGCTCTTCCAGCGTTTCGCCTACACAGACAATGGTTGTCAGATTCTGCTCACGACAACGTTCGTACTTGTCTGCGACGGTGCCGTCGCTCTCTCCGAACAATGTTCGTCGTTCGGAATGACCGACAATGGCAAAACCACAACCGAGGTCTTTGACCATCCCCGCAGATACACCACCGGTAACAGCACCTTCGGATCGCTCGTCAACATCCTGAGCACCCACGCCGATTGACGATCCACTTAGTTGATCAGCCACCGCATCCAGATAAGCATAGCAGGGGAAGACCAGGACGGAACATCGTTCAAGCGCCAAGGGCTGCAGTTCTGACTGCACGTCATCCAGCAGAGACCGGATGAACGCCTTCGATCCATTCATTTTCCAGTTGCCCGCGACCAGCGGCGTTCTTGAATTCACGCTCTTCGCTCCGGCCCTGAAAAAAGGCGGCAAATATTAACCTTACGACAGCGCATCCGCAACTCGCTGTGCAAGGTCTTCTGTCAGGGTTGTCACAACCTCGTGATCCTCTCCTTCCACCATCACGCGGACCACAGGTTCGGTGCCTGAGGGGCGCAGCAGAACGCGACCCTTTCCAGCCAGCTCGCGTTCCGTCGCTTCAACGGCATCAGCTACATCACTTTGCGACGTCAGGTCGACTTTTTTACCGCAGGATACGTTAATCATATGCTGGGGATACTTCTGCATGCCCTGCTTAAGCTGGTTCAGTGATTTGCCTGAACGGACCATGGCTGCGAGTACCTGCAGTGCAGAGACAATGCCATCACCCGTGGTTGTCATATCCAGGCAAATAAGATGACCGGAGCTTTCCCCGCCCAACTGCCAGCCTCGCGACAATAGCTCTGCCAGAACATAGCGATCGCCTACTGACGCCCGGATGAAGGGAACGTTCAATTTCCCAAAAGCTTCTTCCAGACCGAAATTACTCATTAGCGTGCCGACCACGCCGCCTTCGAGTTGCCCCGTAGCCAAACGATCGGCACACATGACGAAAAGCAATTCATCACCATCAACCACTTCGCCCGAACCATCGACCATGATCAATCGATCACCGTCTCCATCAAGGGCAATACCAAGATCCGCTCCAGATTCTTTAACAAGCTGTTGTAGTGCGTCGGGTTCCGTGGAACCAACTGCTTTATTGATATTGAAACCATCAGGATCAACACCCTGAGTCACAACCTCTGCGCCGAGCTCAGCGAGGACTTTGGGTGCAATGTGGTATGTCGCACCATGGGCACAATCCAATGCGATCTTCATGCCTTTCAAATTGAGTTCGTCAGGGAAGCAACGCTTACAAAACTCAACATATCGACCAGCGGCATCATTGATCCTCGAAACCTTTCCAATCTGGTCTGAGGCAACCATCTGCATATCTGATTCAAGCTCTGCTTCGATGGCTAATTCAATTTCATCATCCAGCTTCTCCCCTTTACTGGAGAAGAATTTTACGCCGTTGTCATAGTAGGGATTGTGTGACGCACTGATCACGATGCCCGCGCTGGCTTTCATGGTTCGCGTTAGGAAAGCAATCGCCGGTGTAGGCATCGGCCCTAACAAAGAGACGTCAACGCCTGCTGAAGCGAGACCGGCTTCCAGCGCAGACTCGAACATATATCCGGAAACTCGGGTGTCTTTACCAATCAGAATCTGGCCACGACCTTCCCTGGAAAATACGCGACCCGCTGCCCAGCCAAGCCTCAGCATAAATTCGGCGGTGATCGGGTGTTCCCCGACCTTTCCTCGAATACCATCTGTGCCAAAGTACTTTTTTTCCACGATGCCTGCTTAGACGACGATTTGTTCTTGTTGAATGGCGCTCCACACTTTAAGTGCCGCCACTGTTTCTTCTACGTCATGGACCCTCAGCAATTTCGCGCCACGGTCAACCGCCGCAAGTGCTCCGCTAAGACTGCCGGTTAAACGATCGTCCACGATTTTTCCAATGGTACTCTTTCTGGAAAGACCCACCAATAGAGGTAACTCGAAGTCGGCGAAGTGATGAAGCCGATTGAGCAGTGTCAGGTTGTGTTCCGGCGTTTTGCCAAATCCGAAACCAATGTCCAGAAGGAGATTGTCTCGCTCGATACCAGCCTCAACACAGGCGGTGATGCGCTCCGCAAAAAATTCACGAACCTCTGCTACGACATCTTCATAAACGGGGGCTTCCTGCATGGTTCGGGGCTGCCCTTTCATGTGCATCAAACACACCGGCAGGCCACTTTCTGCGGCAGCTTCCAGACTGCCCGGTTCTCTAAGCGCTCGAACATCGTTAATCAGATCGACGTCTTCGTCATGTAGCGCACGCATCACTTCGGCTTTGCTGGTGTCGACAGAAATCGCGATATCTGAATCCTGACGAAGCGCACGTACCACAGGCAGCACGCGTTCAAGTTCTTGCTCGACTGAGACACCTTCAGCACCTGGGCGGGTAGACTCGCCGCCAATATCGACCAGGTCCGCACCAGCTTTCGTCATTTCGCGGGCATGGGAAAGGGCCGCGTCCTGGCTCAGGAAGCGGCCACCATCTGAAAATGAATCCGGGGTGACGTTGAGTATCCCCATGACCAGGGGACGGTCTAGTTGCAGCAGAGCTGCAAGTCGAGACACCGCAGAGCCTAGTGATCCGGGGCCGGATCACCTCCGCCAGAGAATCCTGTCTCAGTACCGGAGTCATCACCCCTGAGAGAATCCTCTTCTTCGTTCACGTTTTTGGCGTCAGGCGGTGTACCTGGGTCAGTGTCGTCCCAATGTTCGGGAGGACTGGGCTTTCGACCTTCCATGATGTCCACGATCTGTCTGCGATCAATCGTTTCGTACTCGAGCAACGCTTCTGCCATGACGTCCAGCTTGTCGCGGTTCTCTTCCAGCAGTCGTTTCGCTGTCCCATAACAATCATCAATTATCGATCGGACTTCTTCGTCAATCTTCTTCGCAGTTTCACCGGATACCTGGGAACGTGAGGCACCAGCTGACATACCAAGGAACACTTCTTCGTCTTCCTCGTCATACATCAATGGACCTAACTCCTCAGATAATCCCCACTTGGTCACCATGGCACGAGCCATCTTCGTCGCCCTTTCGATATCGTTAGACGCACCAGTGGTGATGCCGTCTGGACCAAGGGTGAGTTCTTCTGCGATTCGCCCGCCAAACAGCGAACAAATCTGACTGTGAATTGAACGCTTGCTCATGGAGTAGCGATCTTCTTCCGGAAGGAACATGGTGACCCCCAGAGCACGGCCTCGTGGAATGATCGAGACCTTGTAACTGGGATCATGCTCAGGCACCAGATAACCAACAATACAGTGGCCTGCTTCGTGATAAGCCGTATTCGACTTCTCTTTCTCTGACATCACCATGGACTTACGCTCGGCGCCCATCATGATCTTGTCTTTCGCCTGCTCGAACTGTCCCATCGTGACAGTGCGCTTGTCCTGGCGAGCCGCAAACAGTGCTGCTTCGTTAACAAGGTTCGCGAGGTCCGCACCGGAAAATCCTGGTGTACCCCGGGCGATGACTGCCGCATCTACATCTGTACCCAGAGGCACTTTGCGCATGTGTACTTTAAGGATCTGCTCTCGACCGCGAATATCCGGAAGTGGCACAACCACCTGGCGATCAAATCGACCAGGACGTAACAACGCGGGATCGAGCACGTCGGGACGGTTCGTGGATGCAATAACAATGATGCCTTCGTTACCATCGAAACCATCCATCTCAACCAGCAGCTGGTTGAGCGTCTGTTCACGTTCGTCGTGACCGCCACCGAGGCCAGCACCACGATGACGACCTACCGCATCGATTTCGTCGATGAAAATGATGCACGGTGTCTGCTTCTTGGCCTGTTCGAACATGTCACGAACTCGAGAGGCACCAACACCCACGAACATTTCTACGAAGTCAGAGCCTGAGATACTGAAGAACGGTACCTTCGCTTCACCGGCAATTGCTTTGGCGAGCAAGGTCTTACCAGTACCGGGCTGGCCAACCATCAGGATACCGCGGGGAATTTTGCCACCGAGTTTCTGGAACTTGCTGGGATCCTGCAGGAACTCCACCAGTTCCTGGACGTCTTCTTTCGCTTCATCAACACCCGCAACATCTGCGAATGTCGTCTTGATCTGGTCTTCACCAAGCAGCTTGGCTTTGCTCTTACCAAAAGTTAGCGGTCCGCCACGACCACCGCCACCGCCCTGCATCTGGCGCATGAAAAACATAAACACGGCAATAATGACTAGGATCGGGAAACTGGCGACCAGTAGCTGTGTCCAGATGCTTTGTTGCTCTGGTCGGTTACCTTTAAATTCCACATTGTGATCGAGCAGGTCGCCGATCAACGCGCTGTCAGTAATCTGCGGTTGGATCGTCTCAAAAGGCTGGCCGTCGTAGCGCTCGCCGCGAATAGTCAAACCATCCACTTCCACATTTCGCACCTGGTTCTGGTTCACCAGTTCCAGGAACGTTGAATAGTCAATTTCCTGCGTTTCCGGCCGAACATTAAAGTTCTGGAAGACCGTCAGCAGAACTGCTGCGATGATCAACCAGAGCAGCAGATTTTTACCCATGTCATTCATTTTCTTTCCTCAGATGCCGGTAGCCCTAAGGCAAAGCCGGCAGAACCTCTCATTATACTTCTACGCCTGATCCATATCATTCGACCATTTTTCTCAGGCTTAACTTCCCTTGAACGAGCGCCCTAACAAATAAATCTCCCGGGATTTTCCCCGCGAAGCTTTCGGTTTTACGTTATTTAACTGCTTGAATTCATTACGAATTGTCGCTCGTATATCATCAATTCCTTCCCCTTCGAAGCACTTTGCCAGGAAGGTGCCACCAGGCCTTAACACTTGGCTGGCGAAATGAACCGCCAGCTCAACCAGGTACATCGACCTCGGCTGATCTATGTCCTTCATACCACTTAAATTGGGGGCCATATCGGAAATTACAAGGTCTACCGGGCGTCCATCGAGCGCATCCATGAGCTGTTCAAGAATGGCATCCTCGGTGAAATCTCCCTGGATGAACGTGCAATCCGGCAGCGGTTCAATGGCCAGCAAATCAAGCCCCACCACAAAACCCGAGTCGCCAACGGCTTTCTTCGCCACCTGCATCCAGCCGCCTGGGGCGGCGCCAAGGTCCACCACAACGGAGCCCGGCTTCAGGATTTGGTACTTCTCCTGAATTTCCAACAGTTTATAGACCGCCCGGGAACGAAAACCTTCCCGTCTCGCACGCTGAACGTATTCATCATTTTCATGATCGTTGAGCCAACGAGCGCTGGATTTAGATTTCTTCATGATGGGAGTATCGCAAACCGGAGGCGGTGTGGGTACAATCGCGCCCCTCTTTCAGGACACCCTATGAACCAGAAACTAAAGAAAAAACTTCGTGCCATTGGCCACGAACTGAAACCCGTCGTCACGATCGCCGGTAACGGACTCTCGGAAAACGTCGTAGCCGAGCTGAATCGCGCTTTGGATGATCATGAACTGATCAAGATAAAGATCGTCGGTGATCGTGAGGAAAGGGTCGAGGTTATCGAGGAACTGAAGGGATTGGACTCTACCGAGATCGTACAGACCATCGGCGGTGTCGCGCTGATCTATCGCCCATCCAGAGAGCCGAAACCAGGCCTCTCCAATATTCTGAGATCCAACGTTTTATAGACGTCCGTCAAATGTGTTTGACGGCGCAGATCTCGTACTCAACATCTCCGTTAGGCGTTTTCACGACCACTACGTCATCCACCTCTTTGCCGATCAATGCTCTGGCAATGGGTGAGTAAACGGAAATCTTGCTGAGTTTAATGTCAGACTCATCATCACCAACGATCTGATAAGTAATTTCTTCGTCGGTTTCGAGATTCATCAGCTCAACGGTAGTGCCGAAGATGACTTTGCCACTCTCCGGGATCTGGGTGACATCAATGACCTGGGCATTGGAAAGTTTGCCTTCGATCTCTGCGATTCGACCTTCGATAAAACCCTGCTCTTCTTTCGCATACTGATATTCAGCATTCTCACGAAGATCACCCTGCGCACGCGCCTCTGCAATGGCTTGCACAACTCTTGGTCGCTCCTGACCTTTTAACTTATCCAGCTCTTCGCGAAGCAAATTTTCGCCATTAGCTGTCATTGGGATCTTGTCCATAGTGGGATATCAGTAGTCGTTGAAGGGCTAGTGTCTACTTTAATTGCAAGCTCTGCAACGAATGCACGGTTGTGTCTGCGCCGTGGTTCAGTGCTGCGACACTCGCACGTCCGCCTGCCATTGTGGTGGTGTAACAGACTTTGTTTTGCAGCGCGGTTCGGCGAATCATGAACGAGTCCGCAATCGCCTGCTTACCTTCAGTGGTGTTCACAATGAAGTCCACTTCCTGGTTCTTCAGCATATCGACAATGTGCGGCCGGCCTTCAAGCACCTTGTTCACTACCTGTACTTCCAGCCCGGCTTCCTCGATCACTTTGGCGCTGCCTCGTGTTGCAACGACAGCAAAACCGAGATCAATCAGACCTTTCGCAATCTCAGGCAGCTGATCTTTGTCTGCGTCCCGAACACTCAAAAACGCACGTCCTGTCGCAGGAATGGTATCGCTGGCTGCTGTCTGTGCTTTGCCATAGGCTTCGGCAAAACTCATGCCGACACCCATGACCTCACCGGTGGATTTCATTTCCGGACCGAGAATCGGATCCACACCTGGGAATTTTCCGAACGGGAACACCGCTTCTTTGACGCTGAAGTAGTCGGGCACAATTTCTTCGGTGAACCCCTGGTCTTGCAGGCTGATACCAACCATACATCGCGCTGCAACTTTCGCCAGACTGATACCAATACACTTGGAAACAAAAGGCACGGTTCGTGACGCGCGCGGGTTAACTTCAAGAACAAAGATATCGTCGCCCTGCACCGCCAGCTGTACGTTCATCAAGCCGATAACGCCGAGCTCCTTTGCCATCTGTTTGACTTGCTCACGCATCTTCGCCTGCAGGTCGTCTGGCAGACTGTAAGGCGGCAACGAACATGCTGAGTCACCTGAGTGAATGCCGGCCTGTTCGATGTGCTGCATCACTGAACCGATAACTACGGTCTTGCCATCGGAAACCGCATCGATATCAACTTCAATAGCCTGATCAAGGAACCTGTCCAATAGAATCGGCGAGTCTTCTGAGACCTCTACGGCTTCACGCATGTAAGACTTCAATTCGTCCTGACCATAAACGATTTCCATGGCTCGACCGCCGAGGACATACGAAGGTCTTACAACAAGAGGAAAGCCAATTTCTTCTGCAGCCTGATGCGCTTCTTCCTGGGTTTTCACTGTGCGGTTTGGCGGTTGAAGCAGTGACAGCTTTTCAATCAGTTGCTGGAATCGTTCACGGTCTTCAGCTTCATCAATCGCATCCGGTGGCGTTCCAATAATTGGAACACCTGCTGCCTCAAGCTGGTTAGCGAGCTTGAGTGGTGTCTGGCCACCGAACTGAACAATCACCCCTTTCGGCTTTTCAAGGTCAACCACCGCCATGACATCTTCAAATGTCAGCGGTTCGAAATACAGACGATCAGACGTGTCGTAATCTGTTGATACTGTTTCAGGGTTACAGTTGATCATGATGGCTTCATAGCCATCTGCTTTCATCGCAAGCGCTGCATGCACACAGCAATAGTCGAACTCGATACCCTGGCCAATTCGATTCGGACCACCGCCAAGAACGATGATTTTTTCGCGATCACTGGGCATTGCCTCGCACTCGTCTTCATAGGTTGAGTACATATAAGCCGTGGAGGAGGCAAACTCAGCAGCACAGGTGTCTACCCGTCTATAGACCGGCTTCACGTCCATGGAAAGACGATGCGCTCTTACATCAGCCTCGGCAACCTGCATCAATGTCGCCAGTCTCGAATCAGAAAAACCTTTTTGTTTCAGTCGGAACAGTTCTTCCCGTTCCAAAGAATCCAGTGAACGACCTTCTACTTTCTGTTCCCAGAGAATCAGATCCTGTAATTGCACCAGGAACCAGGGATCCATCCCGGTGAGTTCACGAACTTCTTCAAGTTCGAAACCCTGCCTGAGAGCGTCTGCCACATAGCGAAGTCGTTCGGCAGTGGGAACTCGAAGCTCCTTGCGCAGGATGCTTTGCCATTCCGTTTCATTGGTATCAAGAATTGGCGTTAACCCGTCAATGCCAATTTCCATACCACGCAATGCTTTTTGCAGAGACTCCTGAAAGGTTCGACCGATTGCCATCACCTCGCCAACAGATTTCATCTGAGTGGTCAGAATGTTTTCTGCTTGTGGAAACTTCTCAAAGGTAAATCGTGGAATCTTAGTCACGATGTAATCAATAGACGGTTCAAACGACGCCGGTGTGACACCACCGGTAATTTCGTTAGCAAGTTCGTCCAATGTGTAACCAATTGCTAGTTTCGCTGCGACCTTTGCAATGGGGAACCCTGTCGCTTTGGACGCAAGCGCTGAGGATCGTGACACTCGAGGATTCATCTCGATCACGACCAAACGACCGGTATCCGGATGAACCGCAAACTGCACGTTCGAACCGCCGGTCTCGACACCGATTTCCCGCAACACCTCCAGCGAGGCATTACGCATGATCTGGTATTCCTTGTCCGTCAGCGTCTGCGCGGGGGCAATCGTGATGGAGTCACCGGTATGCACACCCATCGGGTCAAGGTTTTCAATGGAACATACGATGATGCAGTTGTCGTTCTTGTCACGAACCACCTCCATCTCATACTCCTTCCAACCAAGCAACGATTCATCAATCAGCAGCTCATTCGTTGGGGAAAGGTCCAGACCTCGAATACAGATTTCTTCGAAGTCTTCCTGGTTGTATGCAATACCGCCACCGGAACCACCCAGGGTGAAGGAAGGACGAATAACACAAGGGTAGCCAAGTTGTGCCTGCACCTGTTTCGCTTCTTCCAACGAGTGCGCAATGGCGCTTCGAGGTGTCTCAAGGCCAATGGACTTCATCGCAACGTCGAATTGTTGACGATCTTCTGCCTTGTCGATGGCTTCTTTTGTCGCGCCGATCAGCTCAACGTCATATTTTTCGAGGATACCTTCGCGCGCCAGGTCGAGTGCACAGTTAAGGCCTGTCTGACCACCCATGGTTGGCAAAATGGCATCGGGCCGCTCTTTCGCAATGATGTTCTCAACATGCTTCCAGTGAACCGGCTCAATGTAAGTCGCATCCGCCATTTCCGGATCCGTCATGATGGTCGCCGGGTTTGAGTTGACGAGAATGACCCGATAACCCTCTTCCCGAAGTGCCTTACACGCCTGAGCGCCCGAGTAGTCAAACTCGCAAGCCTGTCCGATCACGATCGGACCAGCACCAATGATTAGGATGCTTTCTAAGTCCGTTCGTTTAGGCATTGCGTGACCTCATGAGCTCAATGAAGTGATCAAACAGGGGGCTCGCATCGTGCGGTCCCGGGCTTGCTTCAGGATGGCCCTGGAATCCAAATGCGGGCGCATCGTTCAGATGGATACCCTGGATCGTGTTATCAAATAGTGATCGATGTGTAATGCGAACATTGTCGGGCAAGGCAGATTCATCGATACAGAATCCGTGGTTCTGACTGGTAATCAGTACCGTCTCATCTTCCAGGTTCTGTACGGGATGGTTCGCTCCGTGGTGCCCGTGACCCATCTTGGTGGTTTTCATGCCCGCCGCGAGTCCCAGCAGCTGAAGGCCGAGACAGATGCCGAATACGGGAATATCAGTTTTGAGGATCTCCTGGATCGCGGCGATCGCGTAGTCACAGGGATCCGGGTCTCCGGGACCATTGGATAGGAATACGCCATCGGGAGACATCGCAAGCACTTCACTGGCCGGCGTCTGAGCTGGCACCACGGTGAGCTTGCAGCCTCGATCTGTCAGCATGCGCAGGATGTTTCGCTTAACACCAAAGTCGTAGGCGACCACATGGAATTCAGTGTCGCTGATCGTTGGATAACCCTCGCCAATCACCCAACTGCCTTCCTGCCATTCATAAGCATCGGCGGTGGTGACATCCTTGGCCAGGTCCATGCCTTTTAGACCCGCAAATTCTTTAGCAGCGGCAACCGCCTTCTCGATATCCGCTTCCGTTAGATCAGGACCAGCGATGATGGCACCGTTCTGGGATCCTTCATCTCTGAGCACCCTTGTCAGCTTGCGCGTGTCGATTTCAGCGATAGCGACCACGTTCTTTGCCTGCAGGTATTCGCTTAGGCTCTGCTCGCTACGCCAGTTGGACGCCAAGAGCGGTAGATCGCGTATGACCAGGCCTGTTGCCCACACGCCAGTGGATTCTTCGTCTTCCGCATTGGAACCGGTGTTACCGATATGCGGGTGTGTCAGTGTGACAATTTGCTTCGCGTATGACGGGTCAGTGAGAATTTCCTGGTAGCCGGTGATTGAGGTATTGAAAACAACCTCACCGGTGGAGAGACCATCAATTCCAATAGCAGTACCCTCGAAAATTGTGCCGTTCGCGAGTGCAAGTACTGCTCTACTGTTCAAGTGTCAGTCTCCGATCAAAAGAGTTGTTGGGACGTTTTTGTGCAAGTGCAGGTCGAAAAAAAGCGAGATGGAAGAGGCTTCCATCTCGCTTTTCATGATCTTTTACACTGGGGTGTCATCCTGAGTGCGGCATTGTAAAGAAGGGTCGGTTTATGGTCCAGTATTCAGCGCCAGATTTTCAATTATTCAGACCAAGAACATCACTCATGTCATAGAGTCCGGCCGGCTGACCGCCTACCCAGGCAGCCGCTCTCAAGGCACCCTCAGCAAAGTTGGTTCGCGATTGGGCCCGGTGCGTAATCTCCAATCTCTCACCACCAGCGATAAACATCACCGTGTGTTCGCCGACAATTTCGCCGCCACGAATCGCATGGAAACCGATAGTCTCACGATCCCTTGCATTGGTTTGTCCGTGCCGACCGTGTACCGCCACCTCGTCGAGGTTTCGGTCCAGGCCTCGCGCAACGCGTTCTCCTAAGGTAATCGCTGTGCCAGAAGGTGCATCTACTTTGTGACGATGGTGAGATTCAACGATCTCGACGTCCACGGTGTTACCGAAGATTTCTGCGGCCATCTCAACCAATTGAAAAGTCGCATTGACGCCAACACTGTAGTTACTGGCAAATACAATTGGCAGGGATCCGGCAATCTCATGCAGACGAGCTTGCTCATCAGAGGATAGGCCCGTGGTGCCAATGACCATGGCAGTGCCGGACTGTGCGCAGATCTCCATGTTCTTTACGGTCGCCGCCGCGATCGTAAAATCAATCAACACGTCGATATCTGATGCCACAGAAGACAGGTCGTCGACCACCGCAACACCCGCGTTGCCCACACCGGCCAGTTCGCCAGCATCCGAGCCAATCGCTGGCACGCCGGGCTGCTCGATGGCAGCCGCGAGGTTCAGGTCATCCGAACCCTGAATCAGTTCGATCAGGGTTTTGCCCATTTTTCCGGCCGCACCAACGACCCCGACTTTCGTCACATTTCCGCTCATGAAAGGGATTGTAACGTGTTTAGTCGGTGAGCGAATCGATGAAGTGTTTCACCCGGTCGAACCAACCGGTTTGTTGAGGGCGCTGCTTCTCATTGGTCTGCGAAGCAAATTCGCGTAACAGATCTTTCTGCTTGCCAGTGAGATTGACGGGTGTTTCGACAATCACACGACAATAGAGATCACCTGTACCACCGCCACGAACCTGGGTGACATTCACGCCTTTGCCGCGCAGTCTGAACTGCTTGCCGGTCTGAGTCTCAGAGGGGATTTTAAGGTTTACGCGACCATCCAGTGTCGGAACTTCAAGTTCACCACCCAAGGCTGCATCAACAAAGCTTACAGGCACATCGCAATAGAGATGTTCACCGTGTCTCGTAAAGATGTCGTGATCTCGCACCTCAATCTGGACATAAAGGTCACCAGACGGTCCACCCATGGAACCCGCTTCACCCTGCCCTGCAAGACGAATTCGATCTCCGGTATCCACACCCGGCGGTACTTTGACTGAGAGTGTCTTTTGCTCCTGAACCCTTCCCTGACCGTTACAGTTATTACAGGGATCGGTAATGATTTTTCCTTGTCCGCGACATCGAGGACAGGTCTGCTGGATTGAGAAGATACCTTGTCGAGCAGAAATCTGACCCATACCACCACACTGGATACAGTCCGTTGCGGTGGTTCCTTTTTCAGCACCAGAACCCAGGCATTCCATACACTCAACCAGGGTCGGCACTTTGATTTTCGGATTACACCCACGAACGGCTTCTTCAAGATCCAACGTCAGCACATAACGCAGATCTGCACCTCGTGAAGGTCCGCCTCGACGTCCTCCGCCTCCGGCGCCACCAAAGATGTCACCGAAGACATCCTCGAATATGGAGCTGAAACTACCGCCAGCACCCCCGAATCCACCAAAACCGCCACCAGCAGAACCGTCCACAGCAGAGTGACCAAACTGGTCGTAAGCTTGTCGCTTCTCAGAATCCAAGAGTACTTCGGCCGCTTCACTGGCTTCCTTGAACTTCGATTCCGCGTCCGCGTCGTCGGGGTTTCTGTCCGGGTGAAACTTCATGGCAAGACGGCGATACGCTTTCTTGATCGCCTGTTCTGACGCATCACGTTCGACGCCCAGTACTTCGTAGTAGTCTCTTTTTGCCATTTAGTTTCTTCTCTCGATTAACGCAAAACCGGGCCAATGGCCCGGCTGTGCTTTTCTTCGCGTTGCAATCTTACTTGTCGTCTTTCACTTCTTCGAACTCAGCGTCGACTGCATCAGGATCACCACCCGCATCAGCCGTCGCTGCGCTTGGTTCAGCCTGGGCACCTGCAGCTTCCTCCTGGGCTTCCGCATACATGCGTTGCGCCAGCGAAGAGCTTGCTTCAGTCAGTTTCTGCGTGCCTGCCTCAATTGCGTCCTTGTCATCACCTTTGAGTGCTTCTTCAAGTTCTGTAATGGCAGCTTCGATCGCAGTTTTCTCACTTTCCTCGACCTTGTCCGCAGCTTCTTCCAGCGTCTTGCGAGTCGCGTGGATCATGCCGTCGGCGGTGTTACGTGCCGCAACCAGTTCTTCGAACTTTCGATCTTCCTCTGCGTGGGATTCTGCATCCCGCACCATCTGGTCGATCTCATCGTCCGACAGACCACTGGACGCCTTGATGACGATCGATTGCTCCTTTCCAGTCGCCTTATCTTTGGCAGATACGTTCAGGATACCGTTGGCATCCAGATCGAAGCTCACTTCAATCTGCGGTGTGCCACGAGGTGCCGGTGGGATATCCGCCAGGTCAAACTGACCCAGTGATTTGTTCTGGCCCGCCTGCTTACGCTCACCCTGAAGAACGTGAATCGTTACTGCTGGCTGATTGTCTTCAGCAGTAGAGAATACCTGCGATTTCTGTGTCGGAATCGTGGTGTTCTTTTCGATGAGCGTGCTCATCACGCCGCCCATGGTTTCAATACCAAGAGACAGCGGAGTAACGTCCAGCAGGAGGACATCTTTCACGTCACCTGCAAGTACCGCAGCCTGAATCGATGCACCCAGTGCAACCGCTTCATCCGGGTTCACGTCTTTACGTGCGTCTTTGCCAAAGAACTCTTTCACCTTGGTTTGGACCAGAGGCATACGCGTCTGACCACCCACCAGGATGATGTCGTCAACCTGAGAGACGCTGACATCAGCATCTTTTAGGGCCGTACGAACT
Organism: Pseudomonadales bacterium; assembly: GCA_965267195.1. Lineage (GTDB taxonomy): Bacteria > Pseudomonadota > Gammaproteobacteria > Pseudomonadales > Azotimanducaceae > UBA9659. Next base: position 3,203,265 of record OZ253942.1, on the reverse strand, counting down.
GGTTCCAGTGTTCTTTCAACCAGATCTTCTACCAGAGACTCCAGCTTCGCCTGAGTAACCTTAATCACAAGGTGCTTGGGACCCGTGTTGTCTGCTGTGATATACGGCAGGTTAACTTCTGTCTGACCGCTGGTAGACAGCTCGATCTTTGCTTTCTCAGCAGCTTCTTTCAGGCGCTGCAGAGCGAGTGGATCATTGTGCAGATCCATACCGTGTTCTTTCTTGAACTCGTCAGCCAGGTAGTCAATCAGACGCAGGTCAAAGTCTTCACCACCAAGGAAGGTGTCTCCGTTGGTTGAGAGCACTTCAAACTGCTTCTCGCCATCAACATCCGCAATCTCGATGATGGAGATATCAAAAGTACCGCCGCCCAGGTCATAAACTGCGATGGTGGAATCACCGGTCGCTTTATCCATACCGTAGGCGAGTGCTGCCGCTGTTGGCTCGTTGATGATTCGCTTTACATCCAGACCAGCAATCTTGCCCGCATCTTTGGTTGCCTGACGCTGAGAATCGTTGAAGTAAGCAGGCACCGTGATCACGGCTTCTGTGACTGCCTCACCGAGGTAATCTTCTGCTGTCTTCTTCATCTTCGACAGCACCTGCGCAGAGATCTGGGGTGGCGCCATCTTGTCGCCTTTCACCTCAACCCAGGCATCACCGTTGTCAGCCTTGGCAATCGTGTAAGGCACCATCTTGATGTCGCGCTGAACCACATCGTCAGTGAACTGACGACCAATCAAACGCTTAACAGCAAACAGGGTGTTCTGAGGGTTAGTGACTGCCTGACGTTTCGCAGACTGCCCTACGAGCACTTCACCATCATCGGAATAACCCACGATGGAAGGCGTCGTGCGATCACCTTCTGAGTTCTCGATGATCTTCGGCTCATTACCTTCGAGCACGGCGACACAAGAGTTCGTCGTACCGAGGTCAATTCCAATAATCTTGCCCATGTTTGTTCTCCAGTTTCCACCACACTCCCGGTGGTGATCTCGTTTAAGTAATAACTTCTATATTGTTCCTGTCCCCGGAAATTCAAGCGTCCGGGAAGCTGTTAGTTGTCTTCTTCTGTTGCGACCGGGGCTTTCGTCACCATGACCATGGCAGCTCGTACCAATCGACCGTTGAGCCGGTATCCCTTCTGCACAACGGCGAACACGGAATTGGGTTCCATGTCAGGATTTTCAACCATAGACATCGCCTGGTGTTCATTCGGATCAAACGGTTCTCCAACGGGGTCGATCACTTCGATACCCTCTTTGCCGAGAACGTCTACCAGCAACTTGTGGCACAGCCGAATACCTTCGAGCATGGCATCGTCTTCGTTTTCCGAAGCCTGCTCCGCCGCTTCCACGGCTTTTTCCATGCTGTCGACAACCGGCAGCAGGTTCTGCAGGAACTTTTCCAATGCAAACTTGTGTGCATTCTCGACATCGCGAGCGGTGCGACGCTGCATGTTCTGCATCTCCGCTTCGGCGCGAAGTGCCGCATCTTTGAATTTCTCGACCTCTTCCAGGGCTTTCTGCAGGGCCTCACTGGGCTCCAGTTCAGAATCTGCGGAATCTTCCTGTGCCTCTTCTTCCTGCTCAGGTTCCGAGGTCTCAGCAGGAAGCTCTTCGTGCTCCGCTTGCTCGTTTTCCGGGATCTTTTCTTCGTCTGGCAACGCCATTTATCGCTCCTAATTCCAGGCGAACTAAACTCGAGCCATTTATATGGGGATTTGACCCCTCTGTTTCAAGGGGTTTGGAGCAGATCTAGCGGCGATTTGTGTCCAGAGCAGCGGATAGCAGACGCGCGGTGGCATCGACAATGGGAATGACTCGGTCATAGGCCATTCGAGTAGGTCCAATCACGCCCAGAACGCCCACCAGCTGGCCTTCTACCTGATAAGGGGCTGTGACAACGGAGCACTCATCCAGTACTTCGTAGCCTGATTCGTTACCGATAAACAGCTGGACGCCTTCAGATTCCATGCAACGGTCCAGCAGGTGAAGGATGTCTCCCTTCATGGAGATCGCCTCGAACAGCTGACGAATGTCTTCAAGCGCCTGATTGGTCTCAAGCAGGTTTTCCTGGCCTTTCACCACAAAATCATTGGTGCTTTCAGTCTCAAACGCCTGATCAACAACCTCCAGAGTGGTCTGCATCAGGGAATTCATACTCTCCCGATCTGCTTTCATGGAGGAAAGAAGTCGCTCTCGAATCCTGCCAAGGGCTTCCCCAGCGAACTGGGCATTCAGAAAGTTTGAGGCTTCCCTCAGCTGGACCTCTGTATAGGCTTGTTTGGTATAGATAACCCGGTTCTGTACCTCGTGATCATCGAGTACCAGGATCACCAGCACCCGGTTTCCCTCAAGGCTCAGAAAGTCCACGTGACGGAGGGTAACTTGATCGCGCTTGGGGATGGTCACAAGGCCTGCCATTCGCGTGAACTCAGACAGAATGCCCGACGCAGATTCCACCAGCTCTTTCGATGACATGTCCGGATCCAGACCTTTATTCAGATTCGCCAGGTCAAAGGTATCGATCTGCCCAACCTGAATCAGGCTATCCACAAAAAATCGATAACCCAGCGCCGTTGGCACACGGCCCGCTGAGGTGTGTGGTGATCTGACAAAACCGAGATCCTCCAGATCAGCCATGACGTTACGTACCGTCGCTGGACTCACCTGCACAGCGGCAGAGTCAGCAAGGGTCTTTGAGCCAATAGGCTGTCCATCTGCGATGTACTGTTCAACCAGCGACTTCAGCAGGATCTTGGACTTCTCATTCAAATGTTCAGATTGAGACATAACAAAATACTAATTCAGCCTTCAGTAGACGACAATGGCTCAAGGTAATACCAGCCATTTCCAATTGCACTGTCTGTTTGCCTCAAGGTTAAATAACCCCAGAGGATTTTTATTTGCTCACTCATCTGTCCATCAATTCGCTAACCCTGGTTGACCAGCTCGAACTGGAATTCGACGCGGGTATGAGCGTCATCACCGGCGAAACCGGCGCAGGGAAGTCCATCCTCCTGGGTGCGCTGGGTCTTGCTCTGGGGGATCGGGCAGATTCGGGTCTGATTGCCGCAGGTGCTGGTAAAGCTGAAGTGAACGCAACCTTCGATTTAGCAAACCACGATCGCGCACTCGCCTGGTTAGTAGAACGTGAGTTGGACGAAGGAACGGAATGTATCCTTCGCCGTGTCGTTTCAAAGGATGGTCGCTCCAGGGCATTTATCAACGGCAGCTCTATCAATCTCAGTGAGCTAAAAACACTGAGTGAAATGTTGCTCGACATACATAGCCAACATGAACATCAATCTCTGCTGAAAAAAGAAACGCATCGCCGACTCCTGGATGAGTTCGGTGGTCTGGGTGATGTGGTCGCAGAGGTCAAAGAGAAATTTCAATCCGCGCAAGCGATCCGCGACAGCCTGGTGCAACGACGGCAGGATGCCGAGGAAGAAAGCGCACGAGTTCAGCTGCTCAGCTATCAGGCGGAAGAACTGGCCAACCTGGCCATTGCCGCTGGAGAAACTACTGAGCTGGAAGCAGAGCAAAAACTACTGAACTCCGCAGATGATATTCAATCGCGCCTGCAGCAGGCATTGCAGATCTGCCAAGGGGACGACGACTCTGGAGCGTCATCACTTATCTCAAGAGCGCTGAGCCTTTTGGAAACCGTCGAAGACGAATCGCTACAGTCGGTCAAAGAAATGCTTTCCACGGCGAGCATTCAGATCGACGAAGCCATTCATGACCTGAGCAGCGCAACTGACAGATTCGCAGCGGACCCTGCACGTCTGAATGAGGTCGAAAATCGTTTGAGTCGGATCTACGAAGCTGCACGCAAACACAAAGTACAACCCGATGAACTGCCAGAGCTGACCGAAAAGATTCAATCAGAACTCGACAACATCCTGAACGCAGAGGAACAACTTGCAGAACTAGAGGCTCAACTGGAATCTGCAGAGCTTGCGTATACAACGATCGCGGAAAAACTCTCGCGGGCCAGGATAAAAACATCCGATCTGCTGCAATCTGAAGTCACCACAGCATTGCAGGACCTCGGTATGAACGGCGCCGAATTCAAGGCCTTGGTCGAGGAGTCTGCGCCTAACCTGCATGGGATTAATGACATTGAGTTTCAGATCGCAACCATTCCCGGTAGCGAACCTGGCGCCTTGTCTCGTATTGCCTCCGGCGGTGAACTCTCACGAATTTCCCTTGCGATCCAGGTTATTACCGCAACGTCTTCCAATACACCGACACTGATTTTTGACGAGGTTGATGTCGGCGTCGGTGGTGCAACCGCTGAGGTGGTTGGAAGCCTGCTAAGAAAACTCGGTGCCACCGCGCAGATTGTTTGTGTCACTCACCTTCCCCAGGTTGCGGCGCAAGGTCATCACCACTATGTGGTGAGCAAAGCCACCAGTTCCGACAGTGCGAGTACCACCGTCAGCCGTCTCACAGAAGAAGAAAAAGTCGATGAGATCGCTCGCATGCTGGGAGGCATCGAGAAGACCGACGAGTCAATGGCTCACGCCGAATCCATGCTCTCCTCACGCGGTTCGTAAGACCTGTTCAGCCCCGGCAGCGGCGTTCATCATTGCTTCAGCGTCGGCACCTGAGTCATAATATTTCGCGACAGGTCGTCTTGACCTCGAGTCGTGTACGACCCGTCCCACCTTAACGAGGCGCTAATGGAGCAAAGCCAAGAACTACGCAAAGCTGGTCTCAAGATCACTTTGCCGAGACTCAAAATTCTCGAGATCCTCGAGAATGAAAAGGGTCGCCATATGAGCGCTGAGGATATCTACAAGCTGCTGATTGAGGCATCGGAAGAGATTGGTCTCGCGACCGTCTACCGGGTACTTACACAGTTTGAATCTGCTGGTCTGGTGACCAGACACAATTTTGAAGGTGGTCATTCAGTTTTCGAGCTGGATCACGGTGTACACCACGACCATATGGTTGAGATCGAAACCGGCGAAGTCATTGAGTTTGTCAGTGAAGAGATCGAACGTCTTCAGCACGAGATCGCCGAAAAACACGGTTTCGAACTGCTGGATCACAACCTCGTTCTGTATGTAAAGAAGAAGAAAGACTAAGGTACCAGTCCTAACCTTAAGCCCGACTCATGTTTCCTATTTCCCGTTTCATTGTTGCTGTTCTGATCCTGGTCTTCATTGCCGGTTGTTCTTCGTTTCGTTTTCCCGGTGTTCACCGAATCACGATTCAGCAAGGTAACGTCATTACCCAGCAAATGATCGACAAACTGAAGCCAGGGATGACTCGCAGCCAAGTGAGATTTGTACTGGGTAACGCCGTGATCGACGATCAACTGAACGAAGACCGGTGGGACTACGTCTACAGCATCTCAATCGCCGGTGGCACACCAATCAGAAAGATGTTGTCAGTCTATTTCGTTGAAGATCGCTTGAGCTACTTTGTCGGTGATTTTGTACCCACTGATGAATACGAAGATTTCGTAGAACAAGGTTCACGCGGCTAGTCTTTCCGACGGCGTTCTGCCCGAAGTCGTCTTGCCTCTTTGGCATCTGCGATAAGCGGTCTATAAATCTCAACACGGTCACCATCAGCCAACACCGTGTTACCCGGTTTTTTTTCGTACCAGATCCCTTTTTCCAGTGATGCAAAATCCACATCAGGAAGTTTGGCTTGAATATCTGACAAGTCGACAGCTTCATCGAGGGAAGTTCCCCTCGGCACCGTCAGCTCTATGAGCTCCTGATGGTTCGGTGTTGCATAGGCCACCGTGACTTTCAGCAGTGACGTCTCACTCATAGACCTCAGCCGCCCGTTCACAGAATGCGTCCACCATCGTATCGGCAGCCTGACTGAATACCTTGCCGAACGTAGCGTTGAGCAGAGTTGAATTGAAATCAAACTTCAGATCCATCTCCGTCTTGCAGCCATCGCTGCCTAATTGATTGAACTGCCAACGCCCTTCCAGGCTTGAGAAAGGACCATCAACCAGTGAGAGTCGAATCGAGGTTGGCTGTTCGAGTTGATTTCGCGTGGTGAAGCTGTGACTGACACCCGCTTTTGACACCGTCAGGGTTGCCAGCATTTCCGACTCAGAGGATTCCAGCACCTGACTCTCAGAACACCAGGGAAGAAACTCCGGGTACGAGGCCACGTCATTCACCAGATCGAACATCTGCTGGGCAGAGTATGGCAGCAAGGCAGAGCGAGAAACTTTTTTCAATTGATGATCGTCATGACAAAAACTACAGCAATTCCCAGCGGGGCTAAAACTCTGATTAGCCACAACAAACCGGTCACCACCAGACTGGACGCGTCAGATAGCTGCTCGGCCAGAATTTTTCGATCGAGCACCCAACCTGCAAACAACCCAATTAGGATTCCGCCGACAGGAAGAATGATGTTGTTTGACACGTAATCCATCGTGTCGAAGAACGTCTTGCCCGGCAGCAGATTCACATCAGACCAGAGGTTAAAGGACAGCGCACTACCGATTCCCACCAGCCAGGCCAAGGAACCTATGATGATTGCGCTGGTCCTTCGAGTGACCTTGGCTTTTTCAACGACCCACGCTACAGCGGGTTCTCCGATGGAGATGGCAGAAGTAATCGCTGCAAACCCTACCAGTAGGAAAAACAAGGTGCCAAAGAACTGACCACCAGCCATTTGACCGAAAGCGATCGGCAAAGATATGAACATGAGCCCTGGTCCAGCAGAGGGCTCGAGCCCATTCGCAAAAACAATTGGAAAAATCACGAGACCGGAACAGATCGCGACCAGTGTATCTATGACAGCAATAGTTAATGCGGAGTTCACAATGGACGCTTCTTTCGGGAGATATGCGCCATAAGCCATGATCGCACCCATCCCAAGGCTGAGTGTGAAAAACGCCTGCCCCATCGCCATCAGGATTGAGTCACCGGTGAATTGATCGGTCTTGAATGCAAACAGGAATGAAAGTCCCTCCTGAAAATGACCCGAACTAACTGCCGCCCATGCAACCAAAGCAAGCAGGAGGAAAAATAAGGTTGGCATCAGGTACCTGACGGTTGTCTCTAGCCCCTTACCGACACCACGGGCAGCAATGATCGTCGTAATGATCATGAAAAGAGTATGCCAACCCAATACTTTAACTGGATCACCGGTGAACGATTGAAACGAAGAGGTCGCAAACTCAGCGCCTGCGTTAACAAAGACACCTCGTGCCATGTCAATCAGATAGGCGAGCGCCCAGCCTGCAATAACGGAGTAGAACGAAAGGATCATAAAACCCGCAAGCGCACCCATCCATCCAATGGCTTGCCAGGCTGAGCTTCCGCCTGACTGAGCCGTCAGGGAACGCATGGTATTAATGGGACTCTGTCTCCCTGCCCGGCCCAGCACGATCTCCGCAATCATGATCGGTATACCAATCAGCGCAATACACCCGATGTATGCAAGCACGAAAACGCCGCCGCCATTTTCGCCTGCAACGTAGGGAAAGCGCCAAATGTTACCCAGGCCCACTGCAGATCCTGCAACAGCCAAAATGAACATTAGTCGGGAAGACCACATGCCGTGCACGGACTCAGACATGAACTACTACCTTATTCTTGTTGTTAATCGTTAGAGCGTTATTGTCGCACCTGAGTGCGCGCCAAAAAACCTGTTAAGTGACAAACAAGGAGATAAGCCTATAATGGCGCCCCCCGAAGGTCTGACTCGACCGGGGGTTAACAGATGGCCAAGAAACCGAAAGTACAATCCAACACCATCGCCCTGAACAAGCGCGCGAAGTTCGATTACCACCTGCATGACAAATTCGAAGCGGGGGTTGCACTGGAAGGGTGGGAAGTGAAATCACTGAGAGCAGGCAAATGTCAGCTCATGGATACTTATGTGCTTTTACAAAACGGCGAGGCTTTCTTACTGGGTTGCAACATCACCCCGCTACCGTCTGCATCAACCCACGTTAACCCGGATCCGCAGCGCACCAGAAAACTGCTGCTGCATAAAAAGGAAATCGCGAGATTGATTGGCGCAACCCAGCAGAAAGGTCAGACCTGTATTCCCGTTGCTCTCTATTGGAAAAACAACAAGGTGAAATGCGAAATTGCGCTCGCTACCGGTAAAAAGGAACACGACAAGCGTGCGACAATTAAAGAGCGGGACTGGAGCAGGGACAAGTCGAGGCTTTTGAAGTCTGGAAATCAGTAATTGAATACAGAGAAAACGCCCTTATCTAAGGGTGTATAATTAAGTTTCTGAAGGGGGTGACTTGGCTTCGACGCCGGTTACAAAACCTGAGGTGCATGTCGAGAGGGTAGTGACTCTCGTAAATAAATCACTGTAACTTTTATAGTTGCCAACGACGAAAACTACGCACTAGCTGCCTAAGCCTAGCTTAGGAATTTAGCTTAACCCGGGGCGGATGTGCCCATGTATTCAAACCGGGTGCTCGACTCATGGGACCGCTGCCAGACCCCGCTTGTGGTTAAAGCAGTTAAATTTAAAGCAAGCTCGCCTTTCGATCCCTGTTTGTCGGGCCAGCGGAAGGTTAAATAGTAGACAAACTAAACATGTAGAGCTGATGGCGGAGAACTGACGGACCCGGGTTCAATTCCCGGCACCTCCACCAACAAAAAAGCCGGGCGATGCCCGGCTTTTTTGTACCTGGTGGAGATTTAGTCGAAGTACTTTCTAAACAGGATACCCACAGTTCGTGGTGTATTCGTTCGGAAGGCAAGACGAGCTCGACCACCGCGTTCACGATCAAATGACAAGTCAGCGTTTTCATCAGTGACATTATTTACATAGATCGCAGTTTCCCAATCCTCTTTCACAATACCCAGACGCAGGTTAACCAGTGTGTATGGGTCAAGTTCCAGATCAAGGACTGTCTGCTCCGCACCAGTTGCACCACCAAATGGCAAACCAGAAGAGAAGACACCAGCGCCATCTACCTGATCGCTTGGCTGAGTGAATCGATCGCCAACGTGATGAACCGTCGCTGAGAGGTATCCGTCACTGCCACCGAACAAATCCGTAGTGAAGTTGTAGGTTGCAGAAGCAGCCAGCTGAAGCTCTGGAACTGAGGCAAGTCGATTGCCATCTTCAACACCACCGAGAACACCACCAGTGTCGGCAATGACAGTGTCGTCAAATTCACTCTCCAAGATGCTACCAGCCAGAGTCAGCACAAGGTTATCCGTTGGATTTGCGGCGAGTTCGAACTCCATACCCGTGGTATGTGCTTCCTCGACGTTAAACGAAATACGCGAGGAACATGAACCTGCGTCCAGCGTTACCTGAAGATCCTCAATTTCTGAGTGGAATACCGCAAAGTTCAATGTTACGCCGTTGTTCCAGTCAGCCTTGAAGCCTGTTTCATAGTTCCACATGGTTTCGTCGTCATAAGCCTGGAAACTTCCAAAGGTCGCCAGGTCTCCTGGCGTACACAGACCTGTGTTCAGAGGGTCGTTCACACCACCTAAGCGGAAACCCTGTGAAGCCTGCGCGTTTAGAGTCACGTTTTCATTCAGCTCATAGGCTGCGAGAACTCTTGGGTTAAATCCATCAGAGTCTGTTTTATCAACAACACCAGAATCACCCGCGGCGAAAAGACCTCCCGTTGTAATCGTTCGCTCCTCCTCGAAATCGTACCAACGGCCGCCAAGCGTCAAGCTCAGCTTGTCACTTACGTCGTAGGTGAATTCGCCAAACACAGCCAACTGCTCAATGTCGTACGGCAGGTTCGAATTAAATGGTGAGTTCAACTCCGGGAATCCATTTCGAACTGCATCCGAAGTTCCGCTACCCAGGGTGAGATCAGTGTAAAAATCATATCCAGGTGTTGGCAGTCGCTGAGCGTAGCTACGTTCCACGTCCGAGTAGAAAGCACCAACCAGCCATTGCAAACGGGAATCTGAATTCGAGCTGATCCGGATTTCCTGCGTGAACTGTTCCAGCTGGGTGGTATCCCTCAAGTTTGAAGGAAGCAGAACCGCTTCATCTGGATATCCAAGATCAACACTCACAGAACCCGTCAACGCACTGGCGTCACGACTGACCAGTATGTCGCGGTCAAGGAAACTGGAGACACTGACAAAGTCAAAAGAGTCAAAGCCGACTTCGATAGTCAGATCAACAAGTGTTGTATCGTCCTCGAATCGCTCCGGTTGCAGTAGATACTGTTCTCTTTCATCCAGCTGGATTGCCGGACGAGTCGTTGTGTACGGATTCGCGTAAAGATTGAAAACTTCCTGACGGTTGAATCCATCAGCCTCAACCTGCTGGAACACAACTCGTGGCGTAATAACTACGTTATCAGAAGCTTCCCAGCGCAGGGCAGCACGAATACCGCTGCGATTACCTGAGTTCACATCCTTGTCGATATCTCCGTTTTCTCCCAGAGCATCAATAAAACCTGCGTACTCTGTTGAGTAACCGACAAGACGAAGTGCCGTGTTATCGGTTAGTGGTACGTTAACCATACCTTTTACATGACCACCTTCATTGCCATCGGTGACAGTGTTTACATCAAACTCCATCGACCCTGATGAAACACCAATCTCAGGTTGGTTAGTAATGTATCGAATCGTTCCACCGACAGAACCAGAACCAAAGAGCGTTCCCTGGGGTCCGCGTAGAGTTTCCACCCGATTCAGATCGTACAAATCCAGATCTGGAGTGAATAGAGAAAGTGAAATCACGGATTCATCGAGATATACACCTACCTGTTCTTTTACACCCGGTTGGTCGCGGATAATCTGACCTGCTGAAACACCACGAATCGCTACCTGGCTCTGACCTGGCCCCAGGTTCTGAACAATCAGACCTGCGACATTCCTGGAAAGCTCTTCAATATTAGTGGCACCGCTGCGCTGAATATCTTCCTGCGACTGTGCGTTGATAGAAAATGGTACTTCTTGAATTGTTGATGCCCGCTTGGTCGCAGTCACCACAACTTCTTCGATTGTTTCTTCCGCTTGTGCCGCACTACATAGTGCAGCCGTCAGCAAAAGTGTAGTTGCCTTCAATTTCATAAGTCCCCCTCATGTATTTGGCCCGACGATTTTAGAGAGTCAGGCATAAATATCTACAGAATTCGCGACTGTTTAACCCTGTTAGAACTCTATACGTCGCGATTCATGCCGATCTCCCTTTAGACCGGATCGAGAGGACTCTTATTTCAGCGCTTGAAGGAATTTAACCGAGTCACCAGCTGCCCGATCCAGCCTCACCTTTGATCGGTCCCTTGAGGCTTCTGTTAACCCACCCACCGTAGTAGCCACCGGGTTGCGGTGTGACACGCTCACTGCCGATGTAGCACTCAAGTTGCGTCGGGTAAAACGCCACCCAAAGATACAATTCTCGAAAAGCAGGAAACATCTCGACATAGCGCCAGGCGACTCCTCGAACGTTATCGAAGTCCAGTGGTTCCGCGACGCCTTTCCACTCACAGAGCGAACGACCCGAACCTTCTCCTAAAGGCACCAGGATATCTTCAGGGGGAAAGTAGTAGGTAGGTGCACCAGCGGTTTCTATCACCCGCTTACCGCGCGTGGTCTTCGCGATCAGCTCACCCCGCAACTCAACTCGAAGCTCCTCGTTGACGTCTTCGATGAGCGGCGGCCTGGGAAAGTCCCAGACCGACTCTTCTCCGGGCTCAGTTGCTTCCGCAAAAGGCGGACGCTTTTGCCCACGGTATTGCCAGTGATTGCGGGCAGCTTCGATACGCGCATCTTCCGCGAGAAGCGGAATCTCAGACATCTAAGACCCTCAGACCGCAAAGACCTCGGGACTATAGAATCCGTGGAACTGGTGAGGCACATGGTGCTTCAACTTCAACGAACACACCTGGTCGTTGATGTCATCCGCCCGATAGATCTGCAGCTCACTTTTGTGTTCAAACCCGTTATAGACCACTTCCATCAGGTAGCCGTCATCTTCTTTCTTGGCATTTGTGCTTGGCACAAACAGGGGTTCCGACCCGTAGTAACCCGGAGGCAGCGCCACAACTGTGGCATCACCATCAAAGGTCACTCTGGAAATACCGTTGAAGAAACTGTTCGAACCATTGTCCACGGAACACGCCGTATAGGTCACATTGTTGCGGGAACCAGCGAGAGAGGTATTGAAAGTTGGAAACTCCGACTCAGTGTCTGATACCTGTTCAACTCGTAGGGCGCCAGTCGCCATGTTGAGGTGATACCGCATGTACCAACCGCCACCAAACCGGCCGTCAGGATTAAAGACGTCCTGAAGCGTATCGTTGGCTTCAAAATTGTCCTGGAACATGCCGTCGATGATGATCTCGTCACCTTCTTCGAACGCATTGCCAAAGTGAATAATTGCGCCTGGATCTGTCTCAAAGCGCTTCACTTCAGTCAGGGTTTCCAGGTCCACCACCACAATCTGCATCGGAATAGACTCATCAAACATGACCTGGTCCGAGATCGTTTTCGTGCCGAGAATAAACGGCAGCATATTGCCGAAGACAATTGAGCCCAGATAAAAGATGGCGTACTTATCTGACAGCGCGAAGTCATGACAGAAAGGGAAAGTCTCCATCGGGATCTGCCCTTTCTTAAACAACTTACCTTCGGGATTGATGCGATACATGTTGATGCATGGTTTCGGACCCTTGAGACCAAATCCGGAAACCCCGGCACCAAAATTAATATAGTCACCGGTTTTGGTGTGAACCTTGCCGTGAGCGCTAAACACCATCGAAGGATCCAGTTCACCGTCGTAGGTAAACTCGCCAATGGTTTCCAGACTGCCTGGTTTGAGCTCCCAGGGTTTGCCACCTTCGTTCAACGCAAGCAGGTGCCCGCCATGATAGATCGTGTTGGTGTTTGCCGGGTTAGCAGGCATTTTTAGAAAATTCTTCGGTAGACCGCCCGGTAGTTGAGTACCGAATCCCCGATAGAGAATCTTCTGAGCCGCGGTCTCTTCGATGTACTTCGGAGTTCGAACATAGCGATTGCGGAAGTGAGCTTTGCCTTCATCGAAAGTAAACGCGCACAACATGCCGTCACCATCGAACCAGTGTCCGTATTGCTCATCACCAATACGTTGTCGACCGGGACCGTTCCTGAAGAAGGTTCCGCGGATATCCGAAGGCAGATCACCCTCTATGTCATCCAGCTTGTAGTCGTACTCAACGTCCAGGTTTTCCAGGCCGCCATGACAGGAAGGAATTTCGTTTGCACCCAGTGTTTGAACACTCATGTTCGCTCTACCGTAATTGTTGGAGGCTTTATGCTATCACGGGGAAATTAGGGGTGGAGCACCGTATGTCCGGGAGGTTCTACCTCACGCCGGTCTTGCTACATCCAATACCGATACCCGCTCGCCATATCTGGCGAAGCCTGCGTAATCGCGCACCGCCTGATGTTGAACGCACCGGTTATCCCACATGACCAACGTCCCTGGGGTCCACTTTACGCGGCATTGGATGCGCGGATTTCGAGCGACAAACTCATAGAGGCCATTTAGCAGCATATCGCTTTCCCACCTGGGTATTCCCTCAACGTGGGAAGTGAAACTGCCGTTAACAAACAACAGCGGCTTACCCGTCTCCGGGTGGTGCACGATGACCGGGTGACTCGCCTTGGGGTAATTTTGGCCAGCTCTGAGGCGTATCCCGTAATTTCGAAGGTCGATTTCTCCGTCGTGGTATGCAGTTTTATCTTTCAGCAGTGACTTCAGATCATCTGACAACTCTGCATAGGCGTCATACATATTGGCAAACATGGTATCGCCACCACCATTCTCTGGAACCTTGGTGACATAAAGCAGAGAAGCCATCGGAGGAATCTCTTCACAACTGACGTCCGAGTGCCATGCTTCCCCATTGCTTTGTTTCGCGTCCGGTGGGGTATCGATGACAAAAATCTCGGGATCACCGGTTTTGTTCATTCCGGATTTGTGTGACGGGTGTATGTGAAGCTCGCCAAAGTAACGGCCAAACTGCTTGTGCTGATCCCGGGTGAGTTCCTGGTCCCTGAAAACCAATACCATGTGCTTAAGCCACGCAGCACGTAGCGCCCGTACCGTGGCATCGTCCAGGGGTTCAGCAAGGTTCAACCCCTTTACTTCACCACCAATGCCCGGCGTGATGGTTTCAATCTCAAAACTCATGGCTGCATTTAAACACAGCTACACTCTGCGCCGGAAAAATGCTATTAATGCGCGCATTATTCGCTTAGCAGGAACACTCCATGTCAGAAGCCGTCCAGGAAGATCAACCGGATATCACAGAGGGCGTTAACTTCCCGCCTAGTTTCGACAACGTCGATGACGAACGTCGCGAGCGCAAAAGAAAGCTCACCGCTGCGCTGCGCGTTTTCGGTAAGTTCGGATTTGACGAAGGTGTCGCGGGCCATTTCACCGTTCGTGACCCTGAAAAAACGGATCATTTCTGGGTAAACCCATTCGGTCGCTCCTTCAAACAGATGAAAGTGTCTGACCTGATTCTGGTCAACCATTCCGGTGATATCGTTGAAGGTGACGGTCCTTTGAACGCCGCGGCTTTTGCCATCCACTCCCAGATTCACAAGAATCTGCCCCACGTGACAGCGGCGGCACACACCCACTCTCTCTACGGCAAAACCTGGTCAGCGATGGGCAGACTACTTGATCCACTGACTCAGGATTCATGTGCCTTCTATCAGGACCATGTCTTGTTCAACGATTTTACGGGTGTTGTTCTCGATACGTCCGAAGGCGAACGTATCTCGTCAGCCCTCGGCAAAAAGAAAGCGGCGATCCTGCAGAACCATGGCCTGCTGACGACGGGAAGCACCGTAGACGAAGCAGCCTGGTGGTTCATCACGATGGAACGTACCTGCCAGTCCCAGCTTCTGGCAGAGGCCGCTGGTACACCGGTCAAAATCCGACCTGACGTCGCAGAGCTTACCTACTCACAGGTTGGCCAACCCATTGCCGGCTACTTCAGCTTCAAGCCCATTTACGATGTGATCGTTGCTGAACAACCGGATATGTTTGACGACTGATCTCTCGCCGTGGCGGTCTTACAAAGCCGCCACGGCTGCAATGATCTGCTCATATTCGCGTTTGATGACCGGTCGAGCCATCATCCGGTCAAACCACGCACTCAGGTTTTCTCCTGCCAGCTCCACACCCAGCGTGGTCGCAAAAACAATCGTCATAAACACCGACACATCTGCCACGCTGTACTCACCACACAGATAATCACTTCCTTCGAGCTGCTCATCCACACGCTGGCAAAACTGCATGAGTCCTGCCATTGCAGCACTGGCATCGTCCGTTAGTGGAGCACCGGGTTCTCCCAGGAACACATCCCTGATCAGCACACCAACATGCGCCTGATTGTGGTCGCCTTCGTCTTCCCAAAGACGGCAAAGGGCCGCGAATTTCGCATCTCTTGGAATCATTGCTGGCTCTTGCTGAATGTCGTCCAGATATTCATTGATCACCGTTGAATCCCAAAGAATCAAGTCTTCATCAATGAGCACCGGGACTTCTGCCCGGGGATTGGCTTCAATGAGACTGGTGGGTTTCGGTTCCCAGGCAGCTTCCTTGGTCCAAGGTACCTCGATCGTTTCATAGCTCATGTTCTTCTCACCTAGAACGATGCGAACCTTAGCGGCGTTGTTACTCAACACTCCTGATATCAGTTTCATAATCATCTCTTTTGAACTGTCGTACGTATTTTCTATCGCATAACTGATTGCGCAATTACGCCAGGGGTAATGAATCTTGTTAGACTGCGGCGCTAACCAAACACCGAAACGTGAGACTTTGACTGAAACGCGAACAGCCGTGATGCTCGTAAACCTTGGGACACCAGACCGTCCCGACGAGGAGAGCATCCGCCGATATCTGAAGCAGTTTCTCTCGGATCCTCGTGTTGTGGATTTCCCGCGATGGCTCTGGCTACCCATACTCAACGGCATCATCCTGCGAACTCGTCCACCCAAGCTTGTTCATAACTATGAGCTGATCTGGGGAACGCACGACGGACCGATTCGCACAGTCACCTCAGCGCTGGAAAGACGTGTCCAGACCAGAATGCCTGAAGTGAAAGTCGTTTCCGCAATGACCTACGGATCACCATCCGTTGCCAGTGTGTTAGAAACCATTCAGGACGTGGATCACGTCGTCGTGCTGCCCCTCTTCCCACAATATGCCGGTGCAACCACGGGTGCGGTTGCTGACGAATTGCAGCGCGCCATCAAAGAGACCGGAAGTTCCCAAACATTCGAACTCATCGAACATTACTTTGATGATCCGGGATACATCGATGCGCTCGCGGCAAGCATCAGGTCGCATCATGCATACCGAACGGGGACACCAAAAATTGTGTTCTCTTTTCACGGCATTCCACAATCACAATCAAATCGTGGCGACCCCTACGCGGGGCAGTGCGCAAAAACGGCCGCGCTGGTAGCAGAAAAACTGGGGTTAGCCGAGGACAGGTGGATTCAGACTTATCAATCAAGATTCGGCCCCCTGCCCTGGTTGAAGCCGTATACGGATCTCACAATGGAAGCACTGCCAGGTGACGGTGTTGATGATGTGCTGGTCGTCTGTCCCGGCTTTTCCGTCGATTGTCTGGAAACTGTGGAAGAAATCCGAATACAAAATCGGGACATCTTCCTCGAAGCCGGAGGAAAACGGTTTAACTACGTTAAGGCGTTGAACGCGAGCCATAGCCACGCTGACTGTCTCGCCACTATCCTCGAGAGAAAATTAACGTGACACAATTGCTGGCCATCGGAGAGTGCATGGTGGAGATGAGCCACCTGTCCGAGGATCAGCTGAAACTCGGATTCGCTGGCGATAGCTCCAACGCCTGCATTTTCCTGAAACGAAGCGCACCGGACACCCACATCCAATATATGACTGCGCTCGGTGATGATCACTACAGTGATGCCATCCTCGAGATGTGGCATGCAGAAGACATCGACACTTCTCTGGTAGCCAGGTTGCCCGGTGAACTTCCGGGTTTGTCGATCACGCGAAACGCAGAGGATGGTGAACGAAGCTTTTACTATTGGCGTGGTCAATCAGCCTACAAAAAGTTACCGGATCTCCTCGGCGAAGAGCTGCCGGATACTGAATATCTGTATGTCAGTGGCATCACCTTTGCTGCGACACTTCCAGACAAACGCCAGCAACTTCTGGACCTCGTAAAAAACTCTGTCGCACGAGGCAGCCGCCTCATATTTGACCCTAACTATCGCGCCCGCCTTTGGAGCCCGGAAGAGGCAATGGCAATGATCCACTCCGTCATGCCCCTGACTTCCATGTTCCTGACATCTGATGAAGATATGGAGCAGCTGACCGAAGACCCTGATGCCTTCCTTCAGCAAGCAGCTGAACACTGCGAGGAAGTAGTCTTTCGCCGGGGCAGTCGTCCTTGCTCAATATTTAATGCGGGAATTCAAATCGATGTACCCGCCCAGACCGTCGATGCCATAGACACCACTGGAGCAGGCGATTCATTTAACGGAACCTATATTGGAAAGAGACTACAGGGAGCTAGTATTCAATCTGCGGCGGCATCAGCGCACGAAGTCGCTGCGCAAGTCGTCCAACACAAAGGGGCGATCATCCCCAGAGGCTAAGAACACCTAAGAAGCTGGTGCCGGGTCCTCGGACTCTGCTGTTTCTTCGGATTCTTCCGGTGGCTTGTAGTTGAAACCGGCAACTCGATCTCGACCAGACTCAACTGCAAACTCCAATGCTTTGGATGCATTGGCAATCAGTTCGTCGACGTTCTCTGTACCGTGGAAAGTGGTGATGCCGCCGGAGGCCGTCACCTGCATGGCATCATCGTCTTTGATCTTGATTTGACTGATCAACTGGCTGATTCGGTTGATGATCATGACAGCATCTTCTTCGGTTGCGCCTGAAAGCAGCAAGGCAAAGATGTCATTGTCCATTCGCGCGATAACATCCACTTCACGCAGCGCCGCTTTCACAATTCTCGAAAACAGCTGCAGGGTTTCGTTGCCGCTGCCTAGACCGTGCTTGTCGACAATATCTGCGAACTGGTCCACTTGCAGAATCGCAATAGTGAAGTGATAACTGCCACGTTCACTCATTGCACGATGCTGAATCAGCACGTCTTTGAAATGCGCTTCGTTATAACAACCGGTGAGCTCATCCAGGGTGGTCACCGAAGAGAATCTTTCCTTCAGACCAGCAAGTTCATCCGATACTGATGAGAGCTCCGACTCGGCCTCAGTGGCACGCTGCTCGAGATGGTCCAGCGCACGATTGATGACAAGGGAAGGCATGATCATCATCGCAGCCATGGCAATACCAATGACCACCAGCTGTCCGACCTCAAGGTCTCTCATAAGGAAGAAGATCAGGCCATACAGAACCAGCGTGTTGATACCGAGTAGTAGGTGGATTCTGTTCTTGTTCATCTCTGTGAAATTTCGCCGGTTTATTGGCCCGACCGAGTTGGATACGTGATAATAATGGAATCGTCAGAAACCATAAAGCACATATCGTCGGCCTATGAGCACCCTGTTTTTTCTGTTGTCACTCCTATTCGCGTGGCAGGCCTGGAATCTCTACCACCCAAACTTCGACCATCCGAAGTGGTCATTCATGAGTTTCGCCTTTGGACTGCCAACCGGGGAGCTTGCCCCTCACATTATCTTCTGGCAGGCGTTAACCGTGGCATTCTTCGTTCTCACCGGCTCTGTCTGGGGCCTGTTTGGTGCGCTCGGCTTCCTGCTTTGCATTGGCGCCTGGGCAACGATGGCACTTTACTATTACGAAGGCTCCAAAGCCCGGGAAGAAGTCGCCGCTGCCCTGATTAACGGTTTAGGAAAGACCTATGAGTCCAAAATCAAAAGTGAGTTCAGGGAACGATTCAGCTCAGAGCCAGATGACCAACTCATCCGCCATCCCTTGACCCACCGGGATCCTGACGTGGAGTACATCCGAAACATCCACTACGGCGACCACGGCCAGCGACTGGATATCCGGCGGCCAAGAAACCCAGGGTCTGAGGGACCAATGCCGGTCCTTATGCATATTCATGGGGGCGCCTGGATTTACGGACGCAAGGACGATGGTCAGGCAGTGCCTCTGATGAATTATATGGCGAAGCGTGACTGGATCTCGGTATCTATCTCCTACCGGCTGAGCCCGGGCGCCACCTTCCCCGACCACATTGTGGACTGTAAGCAGGCATTGGTATGGATCAAGGACCACATTGAAGAGTACGGCGGCGATCCCAATTTCATCATGGTCACCGGCGGCAGTGCGGGGGGTCACCTGACGTCACTGCTTGCTTTGAGCAACGGTCACCAAGCCTTCCAGCCCGGGTTTGAAGATCGAGATACCTCCGTCCAGGGTGCCGTGCCCTTCTATGGAATTTTCGACTTCACCGATGAACATGGCCTGCACCACCATGAAGGCATGACCGAGCTGCTGGAAGACAACATCCTGAAACTGGATATGATCGGCAACGAAGATGCCTATCGAGAAGCCTCACCGATTCAATACATTTCAAAAGACTCGCCGCCCATGATGGTTATACATGGCGAACTGGATACGTTGGTCCCTGTTAAGGCATCACACGTGTTTACCGATGCGCTTAAAGCAACTTCCAAGAACAAGGTGGTCATGCTGGAAGTCTCCAAGGCACAACACGCTTTCGATGTATTTCCGTCGATACGCAGCGAGTACGTAAAGTTCGGGGTCGAGCGTTTTCTAGCCTGGAACTACAGCCAATATCTGAAGTCCCAGGGATAGCAAAAATCAGAATTTGAAATCGCTCTGAGGTGTGCTGACGGCAAGCTCCTTGTCCGTGATGAACTCTAGGAGTGCTGCCTGCCCTTTTTTCGTCGCTTCTATGCCACGACCAATCGCCGCCGCGATGTCATTAGGATCTGTGACCCTCTCGCCGTATCCACCAAAAGCTACCGCCATGTCCGCATAGTTTCCGGATATATCAGTGCTCCGGTATTTCTCAGTGGCAACCTGCATGATCGGCAGCTCAATCGCCATTGAGAAGTTGTTAAACAGGATCGACAAGATCGGAATGTTCTCGCGAACCGCAGTTTCAAAGTCCATGCCTGTAAAACCAATGGCGGCGTCACCCCACACGTTGATACACAGCGCTTCAGGCCGAGCCAATTTGGCGCCCATGGCCAGACCCAATCCGTAACCCAATTGCGTTGTTTTTCCCCAACCAATATAGCTGAGGGGCGTTTTGCTGACCCAGAAAGGTGAGATCTGATCCCGCGGACTACCGGCATCGTGTGTGATCACCGTTTCCGCCGGATTGGTGGCCTGCATCAGTTCCCAGATGACACGATATGGACTGATCGGCGCGTCGTTGTTGGTCAGCTTTGGCATCCAATCCGCGAGCCAGGACTCACGCTCGCTGGCGATTCTGGTCGAAACATCCGCTCGAGCTTCCGCTTTTTCTTTACTCAGGCCATCCATCGCATCAGACATCAGCTGTAATGTGAGTTTGGCATCTCCCACCATCGTGTACTGTGCGGGGACATCTTTGTTGAGATCCATGGGATCCAACGTGGCATGAATAATGGTCTTGCCACGTGGCATCTGTACGCCAAAGCCGGTTAAGGCGAAGCTGCAACCGATGCCGAAGATAACGTCAGCTTCCTGAAGAAAATCATGCACCGGTTTTGGCAGTGACCGGCCGCCAGACCCCAGTGACAATGGATGATCCTCCGGAAACGCACTTTTGCCTTCGAGACTCGTCGTTACAGGAATATTCCAGGCTTCAGCCAACGCCTTAAGTTCATCCCAGGCTTTGGCGTAATGAACTCCCTGACCCGCATAGATGACCGGCTTCTCAGCGTTTGCCAGGAGTGCCGCCGCCTTACCCACATCCGCAGGGTCTGGCATGGTTCGTGACTTAAAACTCGGCACATAGACAAAATCATCTGGCACTTCTTCACGAAAAACGTCGAGGGGCACCTCAATCATGACCGGCCCACCACGGCCATTACGGAGTTGGGAGAAAGCCCGTCGCATAACTTCCGGTAACGCTTTACCCATGGTCAGCGGCTCTGCCCACTTTGTGATGTGCTGCATGTTCAGCGTCGAATTGAAGTTCGGGAAGTAATTGGCAATCCGCCGTTGGTATCCTGCGGGCATCACGAGTATCGGCACCGACTCGCTGTAGGCCTGCGCGACGCCACCAAATGCATTTTCTGCGCCTGGCCCATGCTGCATAACAAAGACACCAATGTCGTCACCAGAACTTAGCCGGCTGACGGCATCCGCCATATGTAAGCCGACCCGCTCCTGGCGAACAATAATGGTTCTGATATCTGCTTCCGCTGCCGCCTCAATTATCGGATTAACGGGGTAGCCAATAATGAATTTGACTTTCTCGCGTTTCAGCACCTCAGCAATAGCGTTAGCAACCAGCATAGTTAACTCCCTGTTCGCTCTTATCGGTTATCAGTTATCGATTCGGTCCCCGGTTCATTGGGTAAGGCTGCCACCTCTCCAGGTCAACCTTTGGCAGGACCGTTGGGTTGACACAACTCATCGGCCACTTTCCTTCCAGTACTAACCTCACCTCTCTCGCAGCACGACGGCGGGTTTCCGGCCTCATCCTGTCAGTTGCCGAAGCTGCATGTGGCGATAGCATGACATTGTCCCGCCCCAGCAATGGATCGTTTGGATCAATCGGTTCTTTCTCAAGCACATCGAGGCCAGCTGCACCCACTTTGCCCGAATCCAGCGCACGTACGAGCGCCGCCTGATCAATGGTCGGACCACGACCACAGTTGATGATGTACACCCCATCCTTCATCTTCGAGAACTGATCGTCACTGAGCATGGCCCTTGAAGTGTCATTCAGACCGGGATGCACAGAAATATAGTCAGACATTGTCAGGAGCTCTTCCAGGGATACCGGTTGAACACCTTCGGCAGTCATCTTCAGTTCCGTCACATAAGGGTCGTATGCAATGACATGGAGACCAAAAGCCTTCGCTCGACGAGCGACAGCCGTGGCAACGTTTCCAAATGAAATCAGACCCAGTGTCTGCCCCCACAGTCGCGGGTTTTTCTCCAATATGGGTCGGCCCTTGTACCAGTCTCCATTCTGCACAAGCTGGTCCATCTCTTTCTGCCGACGATGACAGGCCAACAGAAACATCATCGTGTGGTCAGCAACTTCTTCAATGAACACGTCCGGCACGTTGGTAACAACGATGCCTGCCTCAGTGGCCGCATCAACATCCACCATATCTACACCGACACTGCCGACGCCTATTACGGCGCACTTTTCCAGACCGGCGATGACCTGTTGATCAATGCGCACTCCCCAGGACGTCAGGATCGCATCTGCGTCGCGAACTCCGTCGATGAACGCAGCCGGGCTGGACGTATCAGCCTCATAAAGTTCCGCTACATCATCCAGGGATTCCAACTCTAGAGAGTATCGTTCTTCCAGAGGGATTTGTTTCGCTACTGCCGGTAGCTGAACGGCGACCCTTTTCTTTGTCATATTTCTTTTCCGTTTTTGACGCTGACAACTCAGAAGAGGCAACATACCGTAATTCCGAAAGAGGTGCATCGTCATGCAGTGGCAGGTTGGCAATCTGACAGTGACACGGATCGAAGAAATGATCGGTCCAATGTTCGACCCAGTCCGTTTTTTCCCGGACTACGATCCCGCTGTTTTCGAGCAACACCGAGACTGGCTCTACCCAGATCATGTCGAAGAAGCGACAGGCCGGATCATCGCCAGCATGCACTCATGGTTGATAGAAACACCTCATCACAAAATTCTGATCGATACCTGTATCGGCAACGACAAACAGCGCATGCCATACAAAAACTGGCATGAGATGAATACGCCATGGCTACAGAATCTTAAGCAGGCTGGCGTCTCTCCCGAGGACATCGACTACGTTATGTGTACCCACCTGCATGTTGATCATGTTGGCTGGAACACCCGACTAGATAACGGGCAGTGGGTACCTACATTTCCCAAGGCCAGATATATCTTCTCTAAAGATGAATTCGACTTCTGGAAACATGAGCGAGAAACCCAGGCAGAGGAAACTTTCGCTCAGGTGAACAACCAGACATTCGACGATAGCGTGCTCCCGATCATGCATCTAGCGGATCTGGTTGAAGGAGAAACGGAATTGATCGCGGACCTGCTTCGAATCTGCCCTGCACCAGGACACACTCCCGGCTCCATTGCCATTGAGTTGTCAGACTCTGGTTCCCTCGGAGTGTTTACGGGTGATATTTGTCATCACCCTATTCAGGTCGCGCTCCCGGAATGGAACAGTGCCTATTGCGAAATGCCGGAGGAAGCACGGGCGACTCGGCGCAATATCTTGAATCGGTGCTGCGATACCAATGCGCTTATGTTACCCGCGCATTTTGGCGGCGGCTTTGCCGGTCATATCCGAGAAGCCGGAGATGGATTCCGAATCGATTTCGATTAAGGACTAGCGCTCAATCCAATTGGGATCGAGCATGGCAAAGAACAGATCCAACATGCGGTAAGTCAGACCCCAGACAATTTCATCACCGACGCCATAACCCGGATAACTCACACGTTCTCCGCCAACCATGAACTGTCCGGTGGTATGAGAATCGCCTGTATGCATATCGCGAAGTGAACCCCATAGGACGTCGGCAACTTCGTAGTTAGGCGCGAACTGCACATCATGCTGTTTCAGTTCGTAGACAAAAGGTGTCACCACCATATCGAGATCTCGGCCTCGGGGATTCGCCTGAACGGGATCAATCTGGCCGATAAATTCTCCGTGAGCGACCAGGTCCAGACCAATTTCTTCGTGGGTTTCCCTTTCCGCCGCATGCCTTAGGGACGCATCCTTGTCTTCCAGATGCCCTCCCGGAAACGCCATATGGCCCGACCAGGGATCACCATCTTTTTTCGCCCGCAGAATAAATAGCGCTTCAGTGTCATTTTGTGCGTTCGGGCGCAACACTACTGACACTGCCGCCTGTCTTGTCTTCTTTCGTACTGGAACCTGTCTGGGTGAGTGATCGAGGATCGACTGCTTGATACGATCTATATGAATAATGCTCATTGGAACCATTGTATCAAGAACACGGTCTACCGGTTATGACAGCACAATTGATGAAACTACGAACTGCCCTACTCTTAGTCTCCTGGCTGGCTCTCGCCGGCTGTGCCACGAACCCGGTGACTGGAAAAAGCGAATTTGCGCTGGTCAGCCAGGGAGAGGAAATCTCAATCGGCGAGCAGCAATATGTCCCCGCACAACAGTCACAGGGTGGCCAGTATCAGGTAGACCCGGAGCTAACCAACTACGTTCAGGCTGTTGGTGACCGGCTGGCAGCAGTTAGTGACACACCACTACCCTATGAGTTCGTCGTTTTGAATAATTCCACCCCAAACGCCTGGGCACTGCCCGGCGGCAAGATTGCAATTAATCGAGGCCTGCTGGTCACTTTGGAAAACGAAGCAGAGCTTGCGGCGGTTCTCGGTCACGAAATTGTTCACGCAGCCGCGCGTCACGGTGCTAAATCCATGGAACGCTCCATGTTATTGCAAGGCGCTGTTGCGCTGACAGCCATCGGAGTTTCCGGCTCTGACTACGGCAACTACATCATGGAAGGCGCACAATTAGGTTCACAACTGATCACGACACAGTATGGTCGCGGCGCGGAACTGGAAAGCGATTACTACGGCATGCAATACATGGCTCGTGCTGGATACGATCCAGCCGCAGCCATCTCCCTGCAGGAAAAGTTTGTGCAGCTAAGCCAGGGCAGATCCTCATCCTGGCTCGACGGATTGTTCGCCAGTCATCCACCTTCTCAACAACGAGTAGAAAAGAATCGGGAAACTGCTGCGCAGATCAAGGCAGAACAAGCACGAGACTGGAAGCTCGGCGAAACGGCTTATCAATCAAAGATCGGCTATCTGAAAAGTAAAACAGGTGCGTACCAGGCATTTGATCAGGCGACCACACTTGCCAGAAAGAACGAGTTATCTGCAGCCTACAATCGACTCGACCGTGCCATTTCTTTGGAACCCCGGGAATCCAGGTTCTATGGTTTCAAAGGCAACCTGTTGTTCAATGAAAAGAAATTTCAGGACGCGGTCGCTGAATTTGATCGAGCGATCCAACTGGATAACGGTTACTACGAGTTTTTTCTTGGTCGCGGCATGTCGCACTCCGCGCTTGGAAACCAAAGTCAGGCAAAGCAGGACCTGACGAGAAGCAATCAGCTTCTGCCAACCGCAATCGCTACTAACGAACTAGGCAACTTGTTACTGGCTGCGGGTGATCGAGCGACCGCCAAGCGCTACTATGCCGAAGTTGCTCAATCCGGTGGAAACCTCGGACAGTCTGCGACCAACAGCTATATTCAGCTCGATCTTCCAGACAATCCAGCGCGCTACTTCAACGTCACCGCTGAAGTAAATCAGGGTCAGGTCGTCGCCAGGATCATTAACCGAACTTCAATTGCCATCCGATCAGGCGTGTTCAGCTACTCTGCCGTCATCAACGGGCAGCCGCGACAGGGACAGGCTCGCCTGGGAGCAATTGGTGCCGGTCAGGGTATTCGAGTAAGTACTGGATGGCGCATCAGTGATACTGACTTTGTGGATCGACTGAATTTTCAGGTAATCGAGGTCAGCCTCTAGCTCAATCCCAAACGCCGCAACTGTTCTACCGGCGCATCAATTTCATGAAGCGCGTGCTGCAGCATCTCTCGCATTCGAGCCTCATCAGCAATCCCAAGCTGGTTTTCACTCTCATCTGGGTCATTCGCCAAATCATAGAGATGGTGATCACCTACTTGAGGATTCATCGCCCAGAAGGGCAAGAGGTCTCCTTCCTGGAATGGCTGGCAGATCACGGGAATATCAGAACCAGGCATGCTGTCCAGGTAAGCTCGGTTATCTGGATTCGGCAAGCGCAGCCCCGGTATGGATGGAATGGGCATCGTGGACCAACGATTCGACCACATGTGCAAAGGAAACCCGTCGCCCTCCGGCGCTCTGATGTATTTGTGCCTGCCATCACAGATCTGAACCCACTGGCCATAGACCCCACCCAGGGCATAGTCGCGAACAGAAGTTTTTTCTTTGTAGAGTAAAGGCAGCAGAGAGACGCCGTGTGTTCGATAGGCCATCTCAACATCGAACATATCAACCAGTGTCGCATTGATGTCGACGTTGGTGGTCAGCGCATCACACTCACAGGCTTCCACGCCAGGCGCAGCAATCATTAAAGGGGTATGTCCCAGCGTTTCATATTGGGGTACTCGTGGTTTGCCCCAGATATCTTTTTCTCCAAGATAGTGGCCGTGATCTGTGCAAAGGATCAGCAGGGTATCGTCCCAGCGATTGTCTTGATCCATCACATCCAAAAGGCGACCAAACCAATGGTCAATCATGCTGAGTTTTGAGCCATAGTTGCTTCGAACCTGGTGGCCTTCACGCTCGGTTATCACACCATTTTTTACCCCGTCGACCGTGTAAGGTGGCCAGATGAGCGCATCTTCATCCCAATCAGGGTCATACATCTGATTCCAGGGTTCCGGGGTATCAAAAGGTTCGTGTGGGTCGAACTCATCAATGAACAGCAGGAAGCTGTCATGGGCATCACCGTGATCAGCTAACCATCGCGACGCCGCATTCAGCGTTTTTGGACCGGGGTAATCCAACTCTTCTCGAAACCAGGTTCGAGATAGGTCATAGGGCGCCGTCCCTCGTCCTGCATGGGTTTTGTTACTGGCAGGGATCGCAGGTGTGCCCAACCAACTTGGATCCTCCCGCGTTTTCCAGGGGTCACTCTCGTGACCACGCAGATACTCCCAGGCAAAAAAATCAGTGTGGTAGTTCTCACCACCTACCTCAAAGAGATGTGGGTGATCACTAAACAACATCGTTACAACATCCTGGCGTCTGAGGTGATAGGTGATGGGTCTTTCCCATAACTCTATGGAACCCCAAGGCCGCCAGAGAAAATCCATATTGCCCACGAGAATGTCGTGGCGAGCAGGCATGCACGGCAATGATCCTGTGAAGTGATTCTGAAATGTCACCGAGCGCTTCGCCAATCGATCCAGGTTTGGTGTCGAAAACTCCGTACCACCATAGGCGCCAATCATGTGTCGATTAAGCGAATCCAGGAGTACAACAACGGCTTTCTTCGGTTTCTGTTGCGACATAATAGTATCGTTAGATGATCATCACTGTGTACATGATACTATGTCCTTATGACCGATGTCGTTGCACCCACCAACCGCTTTTCTCGAACCTTTAAAGCTTTCGAAATCGTTAACTATCGGTGGTTCTTCGCCAGCCAATTCGGGAACTTCGCATCCATGAACATGCAAATGTTTGTGCGCGGCTGGTTGGTATTCGAGATTACAGGTAGCTACGAGAAGCTCGGCTGGATGATGGCTGCTGGCGGTCTGGTCGGACTCGTCGCTGCGCCACTTGGTGGCGTCGTCGCTGATCGAGTACGACAGAAAAAGCACGTGATCCAGCTGTCAGGTATAGCGAACATGCTAATTGCACTGGCCATCGCCTACAGCATCTGGAATGACGCCCTCATCTTCGAGCACCTTCTATTAGCTTCGATTTTTCAGGGTCTCGTCATGAATGCGATGATGCCCTCGCGCCAGGCTCTGACAAAGGATGTCGTAGGCCTGGATCTGCTCACCAATGCGATCGCGCTCAGCACATCCGGTATGAATACTGCCCGGCTTTTGTTACCGGGGCTTGCCGGTGGTCTTGTTGCAGCTCTGGGAGGCGGCGATGGCAATATTGACCCCGCGAAATGGGTCTACCTGTTAATGGCGATGCTCTATCTGTTCAGCACCCTCGCGATGTTTATGTTGAACGTTGCAGACAACCCCATCGCCAACGAGGAACATAAACCCTTTACACGTGAGCTTCGGGAAGGCTTCCGATACGTTTGGCGAACTCCCGTGATATTTATGCTTCTCGGCACCAACTTTCTGATGGTGTTCTTCAGCCTGACCTACTTCATGCTATTACCTGGTTTCGTTAAAGAAGTTCTGGACGCCGGACCCGACCGACTTGGTCTCATCATCTCGATATCGGGCGTCGGCGCACTGATTGGCTCCCTGCTTGTTGCTTCACTGCCTAATCGCAGACGCGCTCGAATCCTGCTCTACGGTACCTTTGTCATGGGCGTCTCGTTGCTCGGGTTCGCCATCTCAACGAACTATTGGCTGTCCGTGTTTCTGTTAACCCTGGTTGGTCTTGGTCAAGCTGCACGAATGTCCCTGTCCAACGTGCTGGTGCAGTCCTATGTGGATGACGAATACCGCGGCAGAGTCATGAGCATCTATATGCTGGAGATGGCATTCCTGAGCATCGCTATCTACCCGGTGAGTGTCGCCGCTGATGTCTTCGGTCCTCAGTGGACAGTGGGTGTCAGTGCAGCCTGTCTCATCGTCCTCGTCATCGCCTTGTACAACATTCAAAGTTACCGACGCCTGGATTAGATTTCGCTCACCGATCGGGCATACTGCGCGCATGCATAAACACTGGGAAAATCCTGAAGTCATTGGCTATGGTCGACTACCGGCAAGCGCCAATCTAAAACGTGACGGAGCGTCACTATCCCTCGATGGTGCCTGGCAGTTTAAGCGTCTGCCTCACCCTCCGGAAAACGAGCAATGGCTCACCGAAGACACTTCTCTTTGGCTGACGACCCAGGTACCGAGCCTCTGGACAATGGATCCCGAAGTCCCGGAAGACCAGCCGATTTACACCAACGTATTGATGCCGTTTCGTGGGGAGCCACCACACATTCCGCAGAATCCGACGGGACTGTACCGACGCACTTTCGATCTCCCTGACTCCTCTGATCGTCGTTGGGTACTCAGGCTTGAAGGTGTCGAAAGTGCCTACTACCTTTACTGCAATGGAATAGAAGTCGGTTTCAGCAAAGATTCACGACTACCTGCGGAGTTCGATCTCAGCCAATACTTGAAGCCAGGAAACAACGAACTGGCAATACAAGTATTACGATATACAGACAGCAGCTATATCGAAGACCAGGATCAATGGTGGCATGCCGGGATACACCGGAGTATCGAGTTGTACGAAACGCCAAAGGTGCATATTCGAGATGTGTTCGCGCGTCCGACCTATGATGAAGCCACCGGTAAAGGCGCCCTAAGTCTCACCATTCGGCTGGGCGATGATATTCGAAGTTGCTTGCATCACCAGGTTGCCATCAGCATCAGCGATGCTGGCGGGAAAGACCTCTATGCTAAGCCTCTTACGGGTCGAATTGAAAAATCCAACTTTTATGCGGTGACCGGCAAGGGACCGGTTATCCATCTCGACGCACCTCAGAGGAAGGTCAAGGCATGGAATGCCGAGACACCTAATCTGTATAGGCTCACCGTCGAACTCTTTGATGATCAGAAGAATCTGCTCGAGACCGTCGAACTGAATATCGGTTTTAGAAGCATCCGGATCGAGGATCGACAGTTGCTGGTCAACGGCGTGCCAGTATTGATTAAAGGCGTTAACCGGCATGACCACTCTGACGTTACCGGAAAGGTACTCAGCGAGGCGGATATCAGGCGGGATCTTTTGACCATGAAGCAGCACAACATCAATGCTGTGCGAACCAGTCATTACCCGAACGATTCTAGATTTTATGAGTTGTGCGACGAACTGGGCTTTTACGTTGTCGATGAAGCCAACCTCGAGGCACACCATCATTACGCCCAGCTTGGCGATGACCCCTTCTGGTCAGGACAGTTTCTTGCTCGCGGCATGCGAATGGTGGAGCGGGACAAAAACCATCCAAGCATCATCATATGGAGCGTCGGAAACGAAACCGGCTTCGGTGCGAATCATATGGCAATGACCGGATGGATCCGTGAGTACGACCCCTCCAGGCCAATACATAACGAGCCTGCAATCTGCGAACAGGCAGTCAGGGACATGTGGGACGAGAACCAGCACGGCACCGATTTGGTGTGCCCCATGTACCCTTCGGTCTCCGACATCATCAAACACGCGAAAGAGAGTGACGATCCCAGACCGCTCATCATGTGTGAGTATGCGCATGCCATGGGAAACAGCTGTGGGAACCTAAAAGAATACTGGGATGCCATTGAAACCTGGCACGGTCTTCAGGGTGGTTTCATCTGGGAGTGGAAAGATCACGGTATCCGTTCCACGGCCAATGGTATCGACTACTGGGCTTACGGAGGTGACTTTGGAGAGTGGCGTCACGATCTGAACTTTGTCTGCGACGGTCTATGCTGGCCCGATGGCACGCCCCACACTTCGCTGATTGAATACAAGTCGATCATCCAACCAATTACCGTCGAAAAAGTAGGCCCATCAAAATACCGCATTCTCAACAAACAGGATTTCGAAGACCTGTCTGGCTTTACCGGCACCTGGATCGCTCTAAAAAACGGCGTTGAAGTAAGGCGCGGCACTCTGCCTCAGTTTCGGACACCCGCCCAGCACTATGAAGACTTCGAGCTGGAGAGAATACCTGGCAGCGCAGCTGTCGAAACCAGTGTTGTCTTCGAATTTCGTCTCAAGGAAAAAACAGCCTGGGCAGACAGTGGCCACCTCGTCGCCACTAGCCAGGTGTTCCTTTCTAAAGCGAAAGTCGTCTCGGCACTAACACCAGCAGAGCATGTGTTGGCTGCGGAAGACGACGACGTCCTCACTCTGAGCACCGGTAAACAGACTCTGGTGTTTTCAGCGAATCAGCTGACCTCATGGAAGCGCGGCGAACGAGAACTACTCGATGGGCCTCCCACACTTAACTTTTGGCGAGCGCCCACTGATAACGATGGTATTAAGGGGCAACCAAACCAGGACGATAAAGCCTGGTCTCATTGGTTAGAACTCGGCCTGGACAAGATTAGCTGGGAACATCAACTGGACGTTCGTGAATCACCGGCGAAAACCCTGGTGATCCAGAACTCAACTGGACGATGTTCCGGCGGCACAATCAAAGTCCGCACTAATTACACCCTTGCAGAATCAGGTATTCAGGTTCGGCACGAGTTCCAGCTACCAAAGGCATTTAATGACTTGCCCAGAGTCGGCATCCGCTGGCAGGTGAAAGGAAACCTGGAGGAGATGCGCTGGTTCGGTAACGGACCTCACGAAACTTATGTGGATCGTCGTGTATCGGCCATAAAAGCTGTGCATGAATCCACGGTGACCGATCAGTACGTGCCTTATGTCTTGCCACAGGAGCATGGCAACCTGACGGACGTCACCTGGCTTCAACTCCGCAGCCCTGAGACTGCACTGGTCATGCGATCTCAGCAGAGGATCGAAGCCTCTGCTTCTCATTATCCTCATGAGATTTTGACACCGGCTTTTCACACCTATGAAGTCACACCAGACGCGAGCACATGGCTTTCACTGGACGTGATGCAAAGGGGTCTTGGTGGGGCAAGCTGCGGACCAGACACCCTACCCCAATACCGCATTGGACCTGGTCGCTATGAGCTGAGCTATGAACTGGAGTGTGAACTCTTATGAGTGAAAAACCTTATCGAGTCTGGGATCTGCCGGTAAGGCTGTTTCATTGGTCCCTGGTCATTCTCATCGCCATCTCGATCTATACCGGTGAGAACGGTGGTTTCAACGAGATGGATTACCACATGCTCTCCGGCTACGCCGTGCTGGCATTAATCTTATTCCGCATCATCTGGGGATTCGTTGGTTCAAGGCACGCTCGATTTTCGGATTTTGTCAGACCAACCAAAGTTGCTGACTACACTCGCACCCTGTTTAGTCGGGAGAAAGATGAGACCAATCCTGGTCATAACCCACTGGGCGGCCTGAGTGTCGTGGCGATCTTGCTGGTTTTGCTGATCCAGGCCAGTACTGGGCTGTTCGCCAATGACGACATTTTCCTAGAGGGTCCGCTCACCCACCTGGTGGAAGATGAGATGAGTGATGACCTGACAACGGTGCATTACTACGCATCGAGGGTCCTATATGGCCTGATCTTTTTGCATCTGGCGGCGATCATCTACTACCAGTTCATCCGCAAGGACGGATTGTTGTTACCAATGATTACCGGGAAGCTGAAGACCCAAAGTGACCTGGATGACAACGCTAAGCCGCTAAAAGAAACGGCCATCGCCGGAATGGTGATGGCCGTTTGTGCAGGATTTGTTTATTACCTCATCAACGAGGTCTGAGGCGATTACTCAGCTTTATAGTCGTCGTGACATCCTTTGCACGAGCCACCCAGAGCCTGGATCGCAGGTCCGACACGGCTCATATCACCTGAATCAGCGGCTGCTGACATGTCCTGAGCAGCGCTCACGAATTTATCCATTGCCGCTTTAAAACCTTCCGGATCTTCCCAAACGGAATCCAAAGACTTGCTCTTTTCAGTCTGGCTGCCTTCTGGAAAAACGTTAGGTGCCACTTCCGCCAGGGCCGCAAGACCTCGGGCATGTAGAGCCAGGTCTTCAAAGTGCACCCGGTTCTTGAGGATCGTACCCATGGAAACCATGTGACCACCAATAGACTTCATGACTGCCTGTCGGTAATCAGTTTCTACCTTGCCGTCTGCGAGTACACCCATCGGCAACAGCAGTGCTGCCAGTAAAACGATCTGCTTTTTCATGACGATCTCCTCTCACCAAGATTTATCGAAGCAGGAAGAATAACGCGAAATTTGGGAAGTCGCCTAATTTATGATCAATTGACCTGAAGGGGGCTCGGACGTATCGTTGCCGATTCCCTTTACACGACCCCACTTAAGAACCGAATCATGGCAGCCAAGAAAAGCTATCCCTTTGAACAGTCCCTCGAAAAACTCGAGAAACTGGTTGAACGCATGGAAGAAGGGGATCTGAGCCTGGAAGATTCCCTCAAGACTTTCGAGGAAGGTATCAAGCTGACCCGTGAGTGCCAGCAGGCTCTGGCAAAAGCCGAGCAAAAAGTTAAATTGCTGATCGAGCAAAACGGGGAACTGACGGAAGTCGATTTCGACGACCTGGATGAGTAAAGAACCGACGGTATTTGAGGAGATTCCAACCTCAAGGCCGAACACGCCGCTGCTCGATCAGATCGAACATCCCACCGATATTCGAGCACTCCAGCAAGAACAACTCACCCAGCTCGCCCACGAACTGAGACACTTTCTGCTCTACACAGTCGGCCAGACCGGTGGACACTTTGGCGCGGGCCTAGGTGTGGTTGAACTCACCATCGCGCTACATCGAGTTTTTAGCACGCCGGTAGATCAACTCATTTGGGATGTGGGCCACCAAACCTATCCGCACAAAATACTGACCGGCCGCCGGGAAAGCATGTCGAGGTTAAGACGACCGGAAGGACCAGCACCTTTCCCCAGCCGCGATGAAAGTGAGTTCGATGTTTTCGGAACCGGTCACTCTTCAACATCGATCAGTGCGGCATTAGGTTTACAGCTGGCGAAAGCCGAGGACGACGAAAGCCAAACCGTTGTTGTCATCGGGGATGGTGCCATGACCGCCGGTATGGCCTTTGAAGCACTGAATCACGTGAGTGCCTGTGGCGCGGACCTGCTCATCATTCTCAACGACAACGCTATGTCTATCTCAGAGAACGTAGGCGGGTTAGCTGACTACTTCGCGCGAGAAGTTTCCGTACCTGGCAGTATTTTTGAGGACCTTGGTATCCGCTATTCGGGGCCCGTCGACGGCCATGACCTCGATACTCTCGTGGAAACCCTGGAATCTCTGAAGACACAATCAGGCCCCCGCCTCCTTCATGTACAAACCCGGAAAGGAAAAGGTTATGGACCTGCAGAGGCATCACCTGTCGATTCGCACTCGCTGACGAAACTGGAAAAACAAAACGCTGGTAACACCCCGCCTTCATATTCTGCAATTTTTGGTGACTGGTTAACTGCGCGAGCTCAATCCGATACCCGGCTTTTTGCCATTACACCGGCCATGAAAGAAGGTTCCGGTCTCGCCAACTTTGCCGAGCAGTTTCCAAAACGCTTTCATGATGTCGCCATTGCCGAGCAACATGCCGTGACGTTTGCAGCCGGGCTTGCCGCCGGAGGCGCTAAACCAGTAGTCGCGATCTATTCCACCTTTTTGCAACGCGCCTACGACCAGCTGATCCACGACGTGGCCATTCAACATCTCGATGTTCTGTTCGCCGTGGACAGGGCTTCCCTGTTGGAAGACGGGCCTACTCATTCAGGTGTCTTCGATCTGTCATTCGTGCGTGCTGTCCCGAACATCGTAATCATGGCGCCTGCGACCGACTGGACCATGAAAGCAATGCTGGACTTTGGCTATGAGCACGAAGGCCCGGCCATGGTTCGTTATCCACGGGGCAGTGTCGAGCCTGGAGACGAAGAAGCGCCTATTGAAATGGGTAAAGGCGTCCTTCTTCGCGAAGGTCAACGTGTCGCCATCCTGTCATTTGGTTCAACTCGCGATATCACATCCAAGGTTGCTGCTGAAAATGACTACACACTGGTGGATATGAGATTCGTAAAACCATTGGATGAAGATCTGATCCGTCATCTTGCTGGGACCCATGAACTCCTGGTGACAGTTGAGGAAAACGCCATTGCTGGCGGCGCCGGTTCTGCCATTAATGAATTTTTGTCTTTATCTGGTATCAACATCGCAACTCAAATCGTCGGCATACCAGACCGATTCATCGAACCCGACGAGCCATCAAAGATGAGAAGTGATGCAGGTCTGGCGCAGCAGGACCTGGATGACGCCATCATGCGGCGTCTTAGGAACGACTAGTTGTCGCGTTCCGAGAAGAGGTGACCCAGCTTACCGGCTTTTGTCGCCAGGTAACGGGCATTGTGATCATTTTGGCCTGTTTGAATCGGAAGTCTTTCAGAAACATCGATACCCAGTTTTGTCAGGGCTTGCACCTTTAGCGGGTTGTTGGTCATTAGTTTGACCTTCTTGATTCTGAAATGCTGAAACATGGACTTGGTAATGGTGTAGTCACGAAGATCAGCATCAAAACCTAGCCTTTCGTTGGCCTCAACGGTATCCGCACCTTTGTCCTGGAGTTCATAAGCCCGGATTTTGTTAATCAGGCCAATACCTCTGCCTTCCTGCCGCAAGTACAGAATAATTCCACTGCCGTTCTCAGCAATGGTCTTCATCGCAAATTTTAGTTGCGGACCACAATCGCAACGCATACTGAACATACAGTCGCCGGTGAGGCACTCAGAGTGAACCCGGCACAGTGCGGCTTCCTGACTCGCAAGATCGCCATAGACTAGAGCCACATGCTCCTGGCCTGTGTCTGAATCTTCGAAGCCATGCATCTGGAATTCCCCAAACTCTGTGGGTAGTCGACAAGATGCAACGAAAGTAGCGGGCAAAAGAGTCTCCGCGCACTAAAAAGGGGCAGCTAGTGTAGCACCGGACCTTTTAATAGCAAGGTATTCATAGCTTGCTACTCAGGACCATCAATCCGTTGTTTTCCGAGATATCAACGTGCTGAAGGAAGGACATACCTAAAAGCGCAGTCGATGGTTGAGCGCCGTCCATCACCACGGCGCGAACATTATTGACCACGATCTCACCGACCTGAACCTGCCGAAGGACCACGGATCGCGCCACTCGAACATCACTGGCTGTTGTGACGTTCGTTGCTTTGCTTTCGATATGTTCAATACCCAGGGACTTTGCCATTTCAGCATTCAACGCAATGACATTCGCTCCGGTATCCACAAGAAAGCGGATCGGTCGTCCATTAACAGAGCCAGTCGTCAGATATTGACGATCACGAGTCATGTTGATGTGCACCTGAACACTTTTCGGTGCGCTGAAGTTTGAATCAATACGATCGCTCAGATAGAGCGTCTTCGTTTCACCATTCAATTCCACAATGGCTTTGTTTGCATCCGCCTCAACGAGACGTACACCTTCAGAAGTTGTCTGCCCATTTTTCACAAGCTGTTCCCTGCCGTTGATAACGAGAACAGCAGCACCACCGAACAAACCCTTCACTTCGATGTTCACAGCCCAAGAACTTTGAGGAAGCAGGCAGAAAAACATAAGCAGGAAAAGCGACAGAACTTTCACAGCAAGCAGTTTCATAGTGGCAATATACCCTGCCGTAAGATCCAGGCAATCGCCTGGAGAATACCGAGCGCATAGATCCCCGCAATCACGTCATCCACCATAATACCTAGCCCGCCTGTCATGGATCTGTCCGCGACACTTACCGGCCATGGCTTCCATATGTCGAAGAGTCGAAACAAGAGAAACGCTGGAATCAGCCAATACCAGGTGGGTAACCACAGCATGACGATCCACATGCCGACAAACTCATCCCACACAATCCCGCCAGGGTCTTTGACCGACATGTCTTCAGCAACTCGATCGCACAACCAACAGCCGAAGGCAAAGCCGCCAACAATCACAGCCAGTTGAATGTAGATCGGAAGAAAAAGAAGCGGCAGGAACAAAAGTAAGCCGACCATCGAGCCAACCGTTCCCGGTGCTTTGGGTGAGAGCCCACTGCCCAGACCGAAGGCTAGGAAATAATCCAAACGAGAAAAAACTTTCTCTCTAAACATCAGAAGTGTTGATAACCGGTAATGTCATGAGGCAGAACAGACCCATCTGCACGTCTAACGTTAATACCTGGTTCCTCGACAATAACGCCTACCCGCGACATGGGCAGATCGAGCTTCTTAGACAACGCTGTGACTTCTTCGCGCTTCGATTCTGCAGCGGTAAAACAGAGCTCGTAGTCGTCTCCATAGAAAAGTGCCATTTGCGTAGCAGAATCTGGCTCTGCAGCTTCGAGCAGTTCCGCCGAGAGAGGAATAGCATCTATCATGATCTCCGCACCATAGCCTTTCGTATCGCAGATGTGTCCGACTTCCGACACAAGCCCATCAGAGATATCTATCATCGCAGAAGCCAGTCCTCTCAGCGCCATACCCGCCTGCAGGCGAGGCGTCGGCGCTCGGTATCTGTCGACCAGGAAACCTTCCTGAATACCCGAGCGCAGCAGCTCCAATCCCTTCGCCGCGTCACCCAGACTTCCGGTCACATATACTTCATCTCCCGGTTTGGCACCTGATCGAGTAATAGCTTTACCCGCTGGCACGGTGCCCATCACGGTGGGCGTGAGAGACAACTCACCTTTTGCAAGATTGCCGCCTACCAGCGGAATACCGTACCGCTGAATATTTCGTGACAGCTCTTCGGAACAAGACTCAAGCCAGCGTTCGTCCGCCGATGGCATCGTTATTGCCAGAACAAAGGAATGTGGCTCCGCACCCATGGCAGCGAGATCACTAAGATTGGCTGCCATGGTTCTACTGACTGCTACCTCAGCAGCCGCACCTTTAGGAAAGTGGACCCCTTCTAAGAGGGTATCGGTGGAAACACAAAGCTCGTGTCCTGTCGGGATCGACAGGACAGCACAGTCATCACCGGACCCAAGAACGACAGAGTTGCTTTCAACCTGAAGTCGCTTGAAGTACTTATCAATGATGTCGAACTCATTGGCTGTCATGTTGCTCGAGTTTTCTGAGTTCTCGCGATAGTTCATCAAGAACTGTGTTCACAAAACGATAACTGTCTGTCGCCCCAAACGACTTCGACAGTTCAATCGCTTCATTGATCACAACGCGGTATGGGATTTCGATGCGGGATCGAAGCTCGAACGCACCCATCAACAAAATGCCTTTCTCCACCGGATCGAGTTCATCAAACTTACGATCTGACTTACTTTCGATAAGTTGGATCAGTTCCTGTTCATCGGAACCAATGCCACGAATCACTTCACGGAAATATTCCAGATCCGCCCGCTTCATATTGTGATCGTTGATGAAGGGCGTGAGCACGTCGACGTAGTCGACCTCGGTGAGCTGCGCCTGATAGAGCGCTTGTACGAGAAACTGCCGTGTTCTGCTTCTTGCAGCAGCTGACGGGTTCATCCAATAGATCTGAGCAAACTAACCATCTCGAGCGCAACCATGGCAGCGTCAACGCCCTTGTTTCCGGCTTTAGTGCCGGAGCGCTCAACCGCCTGCTCGATGGTGTCTGTTGTTAAAACGCCAAAGGCAACCGGCAGATCATGATCAAGACCAACACGTGCCAGGCCACTGGAGCACTCGCCGGCCACATAATCAAAGTGAGGCGTGCCACCACGAATGACAGCACCCAGCGCAATGATCGCGTCACAGTCACCGCGCTTGGCCACAGCCTTTGCAGCAAGAGGCAGCTCATAGGCACCTGGTACCTTTACGATACTGATATTGGCTTCTGGTACGCCATGACGCCGAAGGGTATCCACAGCACCGTCAACCAGACCATCGACGATGGTGCTGTTAAACCGACCTGCCACAATCGCGAACTTGGCTGTATTGGCTGAAAAGTCGCCTTCAATTACTTTCATGATTCATTACTCTCTAAAAAACTCGCGGTAATCCTGATGTCCGGTCCAATCTGCCTGACATCGCTGATCACCAGCTCAGCAAGGTCGCACATTCTATCAACTTCTGGGAAATTGAGTAGCGAACGTGCATCACCACCCATGAACTTGGGCGCAACGTAAACAACCAGCTCATCAACCAGCTTTTGCGTCACCAGCGCACCTGCCAACGTTGCGCCGCACTCGAACAGCACTTCACTATGTTCTCGAGCAGCCAGCTCATCCAGCAGCGCATCAAGGTCAATCTGGCCGTTGTTGAGCGGAAGAACCAGGTCTCCGCTGGCGCCTTCACCTGATACGACTACCGTTGAATCTCTCGATCGCAGCGCCGCGTCATCTGGCAATCGCCCGTTTGAGTCCAGGATGTAAACCGGTCGATCGACCCCCGCTGCGACATCCGCTAACGCAACATCCAGTTCCTCAGCGCGGACATTCAGACGCGGATCATCGTCGATGACGGTCTGCACGCCAGTCACAATGGCGGCGCTCATTGCACGGTATTTCTGGACATCGGCTCGGGCGGCAGGAGACGTAATCCACTTGGACTCGCCATTTGCGAGTGCAGTTTTACCATCAAGCGTCATCGCCAGCTTTAAGCGAACCCAGGGTCGCTGTTTTGTATGCCGCTTGATATGGCCACGCATCACCGACTTTGCGCTATCTTCGAGCACGCCAACAGTGACTTCTATTCCTGCGTCTTCCAGGACGGCAATCCCTGCACCGGCATTTCGCTCATCAGGATCCAGCGTAGCAACAACAACACGTTTTACTCCGGCATCGACCAGCGCGTGTGCACAGGACGGGGTTCGACCCTGGAAGCTGCACGGCTCCAGCGTCACATAAATCGTTGCACCTGCAGCCGCAGAGCCGGCGGCTCTTAGTGCATTGGCTTCAGCATGACCTCTGCCCGCAATGTCCGTTTGGCCTTCTGCTAGAACTTCACCGTCTTTAACGACTACGCATCCCACAGCAGGGTTAGGGTGAGAGACATAACGTGCTTTTTCAGCCAGACGAATCGCACGGGCCATGTAGGCTGAATCAGACATCAGTCGTCGGATCCATCACCAAGGGCTTTTTCATCGTTTGCCGCACGATGTTTATCCATAGCTTCAATTTCCCGTTGGAACTCGTTAACGTCCTGGAAGCTTCGATAAACAGAAGCAAATCGGACGTAAGCAACATCATCCAATTCTCGAAGTTCGTCCATCACCAGTTCACCAACATCCCGGGTATGCACTTCACGTTCTCCAGCTGCGCGAAGTCGATACTTGATACGATCGATCGCGGCTTCCATCTGCTCAAGTTCCACAGGTCTTTTCTCGAGGGCACGCAGTAAACCGCTGCGCAGTTTTTCCTCATCAAATGGCTGCCTGGAGCCATTGGTCTTAATCACTCTGGGGAGCACAAGTTCTGCGGATTCAAAGGTCGTGAATCGTTCACCGCAATCCTGGCATTCACGCCGACGACGCACCTGGTTACCCTCGCCGACAAGACGGGAGTCAATGACTTTGGTTTCACTGAAAGTACAAAAAGGACAGTGCACGGGATAGATCTAGCCTGGAAAAACGCCATTTTACTGCATTTTTCATCTGCCAAGTGGCGCCATGGTTCTAGTAGAATAGGCCGCTCAAATTTTCAGCTGAATCACTATGGCGCAATACGTTTACACCATGTCCCAGGTTGGCAAGGTCGTCCCTCCCAACCGGACCATCCTGAAAGATATTTCACTGTCATTTTTCCCAGGCGCAAAGATTGGCGTCCTCGGGCTGAATGGTGCCGGTAAGTCAACACTGCTTCGCATTATGGCGGGCGTGGATACTGAGTTTCTCGGTGAGGCCAGACCGCAACCGGAACTGAAAGTTGGCTATCTGCCTCAGGAACCACAACTGGATCCTGAAAAGGACGTTCGCGCCAATATCGAAGATGGTCTCGGTGAAATCTCTGAGCTGCTCAAAGAATTTAATGGCATCAGCGACAAATTTGCTGAGCCCATGTCTGACGATGAAATGGCTGAGTTACTTGATCGCCAAGGTGAGCTCCAGCTGAAGATCGATTCTATGGATGGATGGGACCTGGACCGAAAAATGGAGATCGCCAGCGACGCGCTTCGACTGCCACCCTGGGATGCCAATGTCGAACATCTGTCTGGTGGTGAGAAACGTCGCGTCGCTTTGTGTCGTCTGTTGATGTCCAACCCTGACATGCTTTTGCTGGACGAGCCGACCAACCACCTCGACGCTGAGAGTATCGCCTGGCTGGAACGCTTCCTGAAGGAATTTCCCGGTACTGTAGTGGCTATTACTCACGACCGTTACTTCCTGGATAACGCAGCTGGCTGGATCCTTGAACTGGACCGAGGTTATGGCATCCCCTATGAAGGTAACTACAGTGACTGGTTGGACGCCAAGGAAAAACGACTTCAGGTAGAAGAGAGTCGCGAAGCGGCACGCCAGAAATCGATCAAGTCAGAACTTGAGTGGGTCAGAACTCAGCC
The DNA here is from genome assembly GCA_965267195.1 of Pseudomonadales bacterium. GTDB lineage: Bacteria > Pseudomonadota > Gammaproteobacteria > Pseudomonadales > Azotimanducaceae > UBA9659. The sequence goes on along the minus strand of OZ253942.1, from coordinate 3,162,338 downwards.
CAAAGCCCGTCAGGCAAAAAACAAAGCGCGACTGGCTCGCTTTGATGAACTCAACTCTCAGGAGTTCCAAACCAGAAACGAAACCCAGGAACTCTATATACCACCCGGACCTCGTCTGGGTGACACAGTACTGGAAGTAGAAGGTGTCACTAAAAAATTTGGTGACACGGTGCTCATCGATAACTTGAGCTTCTCGGTACCGAAAGGCGCAATCATTGGCATCATCGGTGGTAACGGCGCAGGTAAGTCGACGCTGTTTCGAATGATTGCAGGTATGGAAGAGCCGGATTCAGGCAGTGTGCGCCTTGGTGAAACCGTTACCCTGGGATACGTGGACCAGTCGCGTGATGCACTTGAAGGGGACAAGACGGTCTGGGAAGAAATTTCTGAAGGTAACGAAATTATTCAGATCGGCAAATATGAGACCCAGTCTCGTGGTTACGTCAGTCGATTTAACTTCAAGGGCGCGGACCAACAGAAGCACGTGAAGGATCTGTCAGGGGGTGAGCGTAATCGCGTGCACCTGGCGAAGCTTCTTAAAAAAGGCGCTAACTTTCTGTTGCTGGATGAACCAACAAACGATCTGGATGTTGAAACGCTGCGAGCCTTGGAGGGTGCTATTGAAACTTTCCCAGGCAGCATGATGATTATCTCGCACGACCGCTGGTTCCTGGATCGTCTGGCGACCCACATCCTGGCTTTCGAGGGCGACAGCCATGTCGAGTTCTTCCCCGGCAACTTCTCGGAATACGAAGAGGATCGAATGAAGCGACTGGGCACGAAAGAAATCGTGCCCACCCGCGTTAAGTACAAGAAGCTGGGATAGCCTCTTAAAGGTTTACAGAGAAACTGATCCGGTCAGCAGAAGGTTGATAAACTCCTCCCGCTGATCCTGATCGAGGAAGTCGCTTATGGCGACCAATGCTTTCGCAGTCTCTTCTTTCAACTGATCGGCACTGTCGACTCTCGCCTTCAGAACTTCTCGGGCTTCATCGAGCGTCGGCGTTCCTTCCTCTAATAGTGAAGCTAACGCCGCCACCGTTCTCTTTTCGTCCAGCTCTGCCTGTTCGCGCTCCGTTTTGAGCGTGTTCAGCACGGTCGCCATACGGCGGGTCTGGGATTCATCAAGGTCCAGGTGGTGCGCCAGGTAACGCAAGGGTCTGCGCACACCAAAACTTCGACCACCATGGCGATGCCAGCGAGTCTCGTAAAACGATTTTCGCGAGGAATCGCAGGATCTATTGGTTTTGTAACCCGTGGCATAGGAATAACGCCAGGGCCAACACGACATGTGTCTCATGCTTTTCATGATAAGAAAGCCTCCATCAAGTGGGGTATATATCGCCAGGGTCTAAGCCTCTGGCGGGTTCACGTCCCGGCAATCGCTCGGGAACACTTATACATTAGGCGCTTGAGGCAGGTGCATCAAGTAGCACAACTCGATTTTCGTCGCGTGTTAGAAGTTACTCATCGCAGCCAGGGCTTCGCTAAGCTTGCGCACGGCGGTCACCTTCAGCCCGTCAATGGCCTGCTTCGGCTTATTACCTTCAGGAACAATCGCATGCTTAAAGCCGTGTTTTGCAGCTTCCCGCAGTCGCTCCTGGCCATTGGGCACAGGCCGGATTTCCCCGGAGAGTCCAACCTCTCCAAAACAAACCAGATCCGGTGGCAGGGGTCGATCCCGGAACGACGACACAACAGCGAGAATTAACGCCAGGTCACTGCTGGTTTCTTCAACACGGATCCCGCCAACCGCGTTCACAAATACATCCTGGTCACCAACCTGCATACCGCCATGTCGGTGAAGAATGGCCAGGAGCATCGATAATCTGTTGTGTTCAAAGCCAACCGCAACTCGGCGAGGGTTACCAAGGGCGCTGGAGTCCACAAGCGCCTGCGCTTCCAGCAATAAGGGTCTGGTACCTTCCCACACGACCATGACGATACTGCCGGAGGTTGGTTCCACCGACTTGGACAGGAAAATCGCAGAAGGATTGCTGACCTCCTGCATACCTTTATCGGTCATGGCAAAAACACCCAGCTCGTTGATGGCGCCAAATCGGTTTTTTGCGCTGCGTAGCGTTCTGAATCTGGAGTCACCATCACCATCTAACATGACAAAGGTATCAATCATGTGTTCCAGAATACGTGGTCCCGCGAGAGAGCCTTCCTTGGTCACATGACCTACCAGGAACAATACCGTCCCTGTGGTTTTTGCCTGACGAATTAACTGAGCGGCAGATTCCCTGACCTGGGCGACACCTCCTGGTGAAGATTCATTCAACGACGTATGCATAACCTGAATTGAATCCACAACCACAAGATCAGGTTTCATATCATTCCACTGTGCGATGAGTCGCTCGCAGCTGGTTTCTGACATGATCTCCAGATCATCCATCGGCAAATCAAGACGCCGAGCGCGCATTGCAACCTGGGAAAGACTCTCTTCGCCGGTCACATAAAGTGCTTTGTGTTTTGCTGCGAGCTGACACATCACCTGCACCAGCAAAGTGCTCTTACCTGCGCCAGGATTACCGCTGATAAGGACGACAGAACCCTGCACCAGACCGCCGCCCAGCACACGGTCAAGTTCACCGATCCCGGTTTCTATCCTTGGCAGTTCTTCTGCTGAGACTTCGCTCAGTTTCTTCGGTGGCTCGAGTTGGCCGGAGTAGCCCGCTCGCTGAGGAGAACCTGCATCAACGGAAAGACTGGTTAACGTGTTCCAGGCTTTGCATTCGTTACACTGCCCCTGCCACTTTGCGTATTCCGCACCGCAGTCGTTACAGACGTAAACTGTTTTTGATTTAGCCATGAATTATTTCGAAGACCGATAGTGGCGATAGACCCGCGAAGAAACACCGGTCATCAATGTATAAGGAATAGTGCCACACAAAGCGGCAATCTCTTCAATGGCCAGACCCTCACCCCAGAGCACAGCTCGATCAGAGGGTTGCACGACATCTGAAGACTCAAGCTCAACGCAGATCATATCCATAGAAACGCGGCCAACAAGCTTGCGCCGCTCACCGTTCAACAGTACCGGCGCTCCCTGCTCAATCTCCCTGGGGTATCCATCCGCGTAACCCGCCGCAACCACGGCAACCCGCGTATCTGCAGCCGCTGAGTAGATACCGCCGTAGCCGACAGATTCACCGGCTTTCACTGCATGTACAGCAATCACCGGCGCGCTGAAAGTCATTGCCGGATGAAGGTCATTCATTGGCTTAAGGTCATCAAACGGCGTCGCGCCATATAACATCAAACCGGGACGCACCCAGTCAGCAACACTAGCGGCATGACCCAGAATCCCGGCTGAGTTGGCAATACTGAGTGTCTCGACGCCCGGCTGTTCAAGGGTTCCCAACATTTCCTGAAGTCGAGTGAGCTGAAGATCCGTTTTCGTCGAACTCGGATCACTCGCTTCCGACAAATGCGTCATCACACCCAACAAGGTTTGTTTGCCCAGAGCAGAAAGTACCTCTGGCACTTCATCAGTCGAAAAACCAAGGCGCCCCATCCCGGTATCTACTTTCAGCCAGACCTTTCGGCGAGCACCGGCACGCTCGAGCAATTCCAACTGGTAACGGTCATGAATCACCACCTGAAGTTCAAACACGCTGGCGAGATTCAACTCTTCACGATCGTTAATACCTTCGAGCAAACAAATCGGCTGGCCTATGCCCGCCTCGCGCAGTTTCACGGCTTCACTGACTCGCGCCACACCAAAAGCATCAGCCGCAGTCAGGCTTTGCGCGACACGGATCGCGCCGTGCCCATAGGCATCCGCTTTGATGATCGCCATGACATGGCTGTTCGGTGCGCGGCTGCGCACAAGATCGTAATTAGAAGAGATGGCGTCGAGGTCAACGAGCGCCGTCGCCTGTCGACTACTCATTATCTAGTAGTAGTCGTCGTAACCAACGGCCAGGTCCTCAAACTTGGTGTACTGACCAACGAACGCCAGCTTCTTTCTACCAATAGGGCCGTTTCTTTGTTTCAGAATAATAATCTCGGCGATGCCTTTCTCAGCATCCTCGTGATACACCTCGTCACGATAAACCGCCATGATCACATCAGCATCCTGCTCAATCGCACCGGACTCACGAAGGTCCGACATGATCGGCCGCTTATCTGGACGCTGCTCCAATGAACGGTTGAGCTGTGAGCCTGCAATGAGGGGGCAATCAAATTCTTTAGCAATACCTTTCAACGAACGAGAGATTTCAGAGATTTCACCAGCGCGGTTTTCTATGGTTCCAGACACCTGCATCAACTGCAGATAGTCAATCACGATCAGTCCGAGGTTGCCGTACTCTCGGGCCACTCTTCTGGCTCGAGATCGAATCTCATTCGGCGTAAGCGCAGGTGTGTCATCAATCAGAAGTGGCTTATCGTTAAGCAACGTCACCGCCGAGGTCAGCCTCGGCCAATCATCATCACCCAACTGGCCGGTTCGAATTTTGCTCTGATCGATTCGACCCAACGATGACAACATCCTGAGGATCAGAGAGTCACTGGGCATTTCCAACGAGAAAACCAGAACAGGTGCACCACCAGCTATCACCGCGCTTTCAGCGATGTTCATCATGAAAGCGGTTTTACCCATGGATGGGCGGCCGGCAACAATGATCAAATCCGAGGGTTGGAGGCCGGAGGTGATTTCGTCCAGATCACGAAAACCGGTGCTCAGACCGGTCAATGCACCTTTGGTCTGGTACAGGAGATCAATTCGTTCCACCGCTTTTGTGAGCAGCGGTCTGACTGATTCCGGTCCACCTGTGCTGGGGCGATCATCGCTGATCTTGAAGACTTTCGATTCGGCTTCGTCAATGAGCGTGGCGCTGTCCCGCCCGTCAGGGTTAAAGCCGCTGTCGGCAATCTCGTGCGCGACCGATATCAGGTTTCGAACCGTTGAACGTTCACACACGATCTCCGCATAGGCACGAATGTTCGATGCGGTTGGTGTAGAACTGGCCAGATCAGAGATGTAGGCGAGACCACCAACGTTTTCCAGTTCGCCAACGTCTTCAAGGGCTTCTGAAATCGTGATGATATCGAGAGGTTTGTTCCGCTCCACCAGGTCCGCCATGCAGCGAAAAATGATTCGGTGATCGGAGCGGTAAAAATCTTCAGCAGAGACAGTGCTGGAAATCGTATCCCAGGCGTTCTCGTCCAGCATCAGCCCCCCAAGAACCGATCGCTCGGCTTCAATAGAGTGAGGCGGAACCTTTAAGGGGCTGACGTCATCCAACAGGTGTCTCTAAGCGGGTGGGTTGTTACAGGGAAACCTAAATTATCAGGCTTCTGCCACAACCGCCAGCTTGAGGGTGGCATCCACTTCAGGATGCAGGTGAACATCAATTTCGAATTCACCCAGTTCGCGAATCGGGCCTTCCGGCAGGCGAACTTCACTCTTCTCAACAGCAACACCTTTTGCTTCACAAGCATCTGCGATATCACGTACGCCAATAGAGCCGAACAGTTTGCCTTCTTCACCCGCCTTAGTAGCGATGGTGATAGACAGTTCGTTAACTTTCTCAGCTCGAGCTTGTGCTTCGCCGAGCTTCTCTGCCGCAGCTTTCTCAAGCTCAGCACGACGCTCTTCGAAGACAGCAACGTTTTCTGCAGTTGCAGGAACGGCTTTCTTCTGAGGAATCAGGAAATTTCGACCGAAGCCTGACTTGACCGTAACCTTGTCACCAAGGTCACCAAGGTTAGCGACGGACTCAAGTAGTATGACTTCCATGGTTTAGTCCTTTTGAATCGTTTGTATTCGGTTTCTGATATTGAACCAGCTATCCATCAACGCCACAGAAGCGAGGAATGGATAAATCAGCTGGAACAGCAAAGCCATGCTTATGTAAAAGCCGGCAAGCCAATTACCAGACATTTCTTTTGTCTTCACCACCCAGTGAGTGAGCCCAATGGCTGCAAACACCAGGGGTACAGTCAGCAGTGGTAGCCACCGACCTAATGCTTCGTTAAACAGATAGCAAACCAGCATCGCCGCAACGAGGCCGCTGCTTACTGCAGGCGACAGGCGCAACGCACGAAACTCTTTGCCAAACCCTTCCGGGTTATAAAGCGCGCTCTGGCACCAGCGGGCAATGATCAACATAACAACCATTGCAAACGCCTGACCCAAGGCGAAGAAACCAAGCAATATGGTTTGCGCCTGCTCCGGGGCCATCACAAGGCTACTGTCGATTTGCGCCAGATATTCGACGTAAAAAGCGGCGAATCTTTCCAGAATCGCTGCGGCGCCAATCTCAAAAATAAAGGCACCAATAGCCGCGAGAAATACTGCTGCGATAAGCACCAGTTCCCAGGAAAGGGTCTGCCTGAGCAGTACTGCCATGAAGGAGGTACCCACCATCGCAATCATCGGAGATGGGTCACCGACGTAGTACATGGCAACGCCGACTGGCAAAAGCGCCCATACCAACACCATCGCACCAGCTGAGGCACCCAAGCGCAAAGAGACCAGCGCAACAATCACTGTCGTCAACCAACCCATTAGAGGAAGGATGGCGGCCAGCATGCTGGTTCCAATCGCGTGCCATCGGCTACGCATGGCAAATTCGGCTATCGCTCGCATCGGCTTACGCCCGGAGATTCAACAAGTGTTAGTTGTGAGAATCTGTGTAAGGGAGCAGAGCAAGGTACCGGGCACGTTTAATTGCCTTGGCCAGCTGACGCTGGTACTTGGCTTTTGTGCCGGTAATGCGTGAAGGTACGATCTTTCCGGTTTCGGAGATGTAAGCCTTCAGCAGTTCGATATCCTTGTAATCGATCTCTGTAATTCCTTCAGCCGTGAAACGGCAATACTTACGTCGTCGGTAAAATCTAGACATGGTGTTACTCCTCTACCGCTTCAGCTTCTTTCTTTTCAGCTGAAGAGTCATCGTTAGATTCAGTCTGTTCTGCACGCGCCTGGGCAACTGCTTCATCACGCTCTTTCTTCTCTTTGCTTTCGCGTTCGAGTTTCATCAGCGGAGATTCTTCAGTCTGCGGCTTCTTGCGCTTCATCACGATGTTGCGCAGTACAGCGTCGTTAAACTTGAATGCCGTTGTCATTTCTTCCAGCACATCCTGCTCACACTCCACGTTCAGCAGCACGTAGTGCGCCTTGTGGATCTTGTTGATGGGATAGGCCAACTGACGACGACCCCAGTCTTCGCTGCGGTGGATCACACCGCCGCCCTGGGAAATCAGGTTGGAGTAACGTTCAATCATTCCGGGCACCTGTTCTGATTGATCAGGGTGCACCAGAAACACTATTTCATAATGTCTCATCGAGGCTCCTCTCGGGTTAATGCCTCCCGTCAGTTGTTCGGTATTGAACGGTCTGCGGTGAAGCAAGGAGAAATTAGGGACGCGCATTCTAGGCATTCTGTCGGGCAGTTGCAACTGGCCCGGAAGCGCTCTTTAGCCGTGGGAAACCCGCTGTTTATGCGCTTCGTACAGGCAGATGCCGGTCGCTACTGAGACATTCAGGCTCAATTCCGGACCGCTGGTGGGGATTTCGGCCAGAAAATCACACTTCTCCCGGATTTTCTGCCGGATTCCGGTGTCTTCAGCACCCATCACCACGGCAATTGAGCCTTTCAGATCCACTTCTGAGAGCTGCTGATCGGCGCCCAGGATGGCGCCAACCACCCAAACGTTGTCCTTTTTCAGGGCATCGATACACCGGGAAAGGTTCACCACCTGATAGATGGGCACCAGACTCGCCGCACCACTGGCAGTTTTAATGGCCGCATCGTTAAGGGGGGCAGAATTGTCTTTCGGCACAATAACGCCTGAGACACCAAAAGAAGCGGCGGATCTCAGGCAGGCGCCAAAATTCCTGGGGTCCGTAATGCCGTCGAGTATCAGGTAGAGCGGGTTATTTGTTTCCTGGGTTTTCTGCTTGAGCTCCTTCTCGGACCGGAAAGCTGGCGCACGAATCTCAAGCGAAACGCCCTGGTCAGCGAGATTACCACCGGAGGTCACTTCATCACGGACAACATCGCAACCCATTGTTCGGGCTAACTCGATCAAGTCCTCCTGTCGCTGGTTCAGCTTGCCTTCCCGCACGATCAGTCGCATGCCCTGGCCAGCGGCGAGCGCCATTTGAACCGAATGAATTCCGAAGATCTTGCTCATCGTTTCTTCTTCCGCTTACCCTTTTTCTTGAAAGAAGAACCGCGATTCTTGTTTTGGGTCTTCCTGAAGCCTTCCTTCTTCCGCTTATCTCGGCTTTTACTTTTTCTCAAACGTCGAATCGGGTTGTGAGTCAGCAACTCAAGATCGACCTTGCGTTCGTCAACGTCGACTCGCGCAACCTGAACCGAAACCAGGTCTCCCAACCCAAAAGCGGTATTCGTTCGTTCACCGACAAGAGACTGCTCTCCTGCTTCAAAGTGATAGTAGTCGCCTGTAAGCGTACTGACGTGTACCAGACCTTCGACCAGCACGTCTTCCAGCTGAACAAAAAAGCCAAACTTGGTGACCGCCGATATGACGCCATTAAAGTCATCGCCGACGTGTTCGCTCAGGTAATCGCACTTCACCCATTCCAGTACCTCATACACTGCTTCATCAGCGCGCCGTTCGGTAAAGGAGGAATGTTCACCCTGCGCAATGACGGTCTCAGTTTCATAGGGATAAAAACTACCGCGCTTGGATTTGCCCAACCGCCTGACTTCTTTCACGTCGCGATCACTGTGGATCAGTGACTTGATCAGTCTATGGACCAGCAGGTCCGGGTATCGACGAATAGGAGACGTAAAATGCGTGTAGTGAGAATAACCCAGGCCAAAATGACCACGGTTCTCAGCCTGATAAACCGCCTGCTGCATGGATCTCAGCAGGGCAATTTGCAGGATCTGACTGTTCTGTTTATCCCGCAGCGCCCGGATCGCAAACTGATAGTCTTCTGCCTTGCCCTGGCCAAGATCAATACCGAAGGTTGCAAGGAACTCTTTCAGATAGGCAATCTTTTCTGCCTCCGGTTCCTCGTGTACCCGATAAAGGCCTGGTAACCCAGACTTGGAAACAAGCCTTGCTGCACAGACATTGGCGCAAAGCATGCACTCCTCAATCAACCTGTGGGCAAAGTTACGCTGAATCAAACCTACCGCTGCGACGCGGCCAGACTCATCAAACTCAAATCCCACTTCCCGGGTATCAAAATCCAAAGCGCCACGATCACCGCGACCATCAATCAATATCTTCGCCAGGGACACCAGGTTCGACAGAGACTCGTTGTGTCGCGGAAACTCGCCCTGTTCAATCCACTCTCCCACGGTGGTGTAAGTCAGCCGCTCCTTGGAATGGATCACCCCTTCATAAAACTGGTAACTACCAATTCGTCCCTGATCGGACAAAGTCATTTCGCAAACCATCACCAGTCGATCGACTTCCGGGTTAAGCGAACAAAGCCCATTGCTCAGCTTTTCCGGCAACATGGGTACGACGTACTGGGGGAAGTAAACAGAAGTACCACGCTTGTAGGCTTCCAGATCCAGATCGGAACCTGGCTTCACGTAGTTGGCGACATCAGCAATCGCAACGAACAGACGGTAGCCACCTCTTCGCTTTTCACAATAAACAGCATCATCAAAGTCCCGAGCATCTGCGCCATCAATCGTGACGAAATCCAGCTCGCGCAAGTCTTCGCGCTGTCTCTTCGCTTGGGGCTTCACCTCGAAAGGCAAAGCGTCTACTTCGGCAATCACATCATCAGGGAATTCAAACGGAATATCGTGATTTCTTAGAGCGATCTCCACTTCCATGTCTGGTGTTAGATGCTCTCCTAGGACGGTGACGATATTGACGGTTGCCAGGCCATGCAGACTGGGTTGTTCAACGACTTCAGCAACAACAATCTGACCTTCGCTAACCTCGGGCGTGGGGTTCACGATCAGGATTTCATGATCGATCCGCTTATTCAGAGATTCCAACAAGGCAATGCGATTCTCAAAGTAAACGCGCCCGACCAGTTCTGTGGTGTTTCGGGCAAGCACCTCAACAATCTCGCCTTCATCACGCCCGCGCCGATCGCGACCACGAATTCGAACCATGGCACGATCACCATGAAATACTGCTCGCATCTGGCGATGGGTGAGAAATATGTCTTCCCGCTCATCATCACAGATCAGGAAACCATAGCCATCCGGATGCGCAGAAATCTTACCGGCAAACATTTCCAGCCGACCGGCAATGGCGTAAACATTGCGCCGGTCTCCGACTATCTGTCCATCCCTGACCATCGCACGAAGACGAAGCTTTAGCGCCTCTCGATCTCGGCGGTTTTCGATACCCACTTCCTTGGCAAGCCGCTTGAAGGACACCGGCTCGGCAATTTCCTGCATGCGCGCGAGAATCGCCTCCCTGCTTGCAATGGGATGCTCATACTTTCTTTTCTCGCGTTCCCGGTTAGGGTCTTTCATGAAAGCGGTTCAGCTTTAAATAGGTTTGACATGCACAGGTGCTAATTGTAACCTGCGCGACCTCATGCCGAGGTGGTGAAATTGGTAGACACGCTAGCTTCAGGTGCTAGTGGGGGCAACCCCGTGGAGGTTCAAGTCCTCTCCTCGGCACCAACGCTAATCAGCGTAGCTGTTTAGCGGCGACCTTGCACTGGAAGTTATCGCGCAAACTTTTAGGCGCGATAAATGAAGTGCTAGGAGCAAATCGGGCCCGTTAAGTCCTCTCCTCGGCACCAAATCCCTTCTTTGTGAACTCCATCACTTTTTAGACTGCCCAGTCCAAGTTAACTTACATTCTGCACACATTTACCTAAACCAATTTTGTTTAAATAATGTCGATCTAGTGGCAGCTGGGGATTCGCGAATTATGAGAGAGCAAAGGGGTTTCACACTAATCGAATTGATGATCGTCGTCGCGATTATCGGCATCCTTGCGGCGGTCGCCCTGCCCTCCTATCGTGATTACATCAATACAGCCAACATGAGTAAGGTGCAGACGGCCTACAAGGAAGCACTGCGCATCACCGAGTCCAAATACGTTCAGGGTTTCGTTCAAATACAGTTGAACCAGTCCCTCACTATTCCTTCAAGCACAGCGGAATGGATTAGCCTATACAACCCTAATAATGCGACTGCACCAGGAGGAGGCAATGCCTTCGTTTCGGGTGGCAGTAATGCAACTACAGGAACAATCGGGGTCTCATCATCAGGTAACTTCCCCGCAACGGCTCAAGTTATTCTGGAATTACCGGCTTATCACAACCTGAGTGCTACAACGGTCACCGTTGTGCCACAGAGAAACCTCTAGGATCTAACCGAAAGGTCGATTCAGGATAATCGTGTCTTCGCGGTCCGGACCCGTCGATACAAAATCCACCTTCACTTCACAGGCTGATTCAATACGCTCAAGGTAAGCACGCGCATTGGCAGGCAGGCTGTCGAGCGACTTTGCATGAAACGTTGTTTCCTTCCAGCCAGGAAGTTCTTCATAGATTGGCGTTGGGTTGTCAGATTCCGGGTTCTCGTAGTCCACACAGATCGCAACTTTTTCCAGACCGTCCAGAACATCCAGCTTGGTAATACAGAGGCCGGATACACTGTTGATGTTAATCACACGCCTAAGTGCATAAGCATCGAACCAACCACAGCGACGTGGCCGTCCTGTGGTGGAACCAAATTCGTTCCCGACTCGAGCAAGATGGCTGCCAACATCATCAAACAATTCCGTTGGAAATGGTCCAGACCCAACTCGAGTTGTATAGGCCTTGGTGATGCCAAGAATATAATCCAGGTCCAGCGGGCCAACACCGCAACCACTGCCAATAGCACCTGCTGTGGTATTCGATGAAGTCACAAAAGGATAGGTTCCCTGGTCAATGTCGAGGAGAGATCCCTGCGCCCCTTCAAACAGAATGTTTGCACTCGTCTTGCGCAGTTGACTCAGTTCTTCAACCACGTCGCGAACCATTGGCTTCAACTGATCGGCGTAAGCCATGGAGGCATCCATGACTTCTTCGACGCTTACCGCTTCTGTATTGAAATAGTTCTGCAAAACAAAGTTGTGATAGTCGAGGATTTCTTCGATCTTGGTTCTGTAACCGGCTTCATCGAACAGATCCATGACACGAACACCACGGCGCGCTACCTTATCTTCGTAGGTTGGACCAATGCCTCGGCCGGTTGTGCCAATCTTTTGGTTGCCCTTCACATTTTCCCGCATCTGGTCGAGCCTGATGTGATACGGCAAGATCAGTGGGCAACCGCTGGATACGAATAGGCGATCCCGAACATTGATCCCCGCTGACTCCAGCTCTTCAATTTCTTTGAACAAATCAGGCACAGACAGCACGACACCGTTTCCGATCATGCAGGTCACCTGCTCATGCAGAATGCCTGATGGAATTAGATGAAGGACCGTCTTTTCGCCGCCAACAACCAGCGTATGTCCCGCATTGTGGCCACCCTGAAAGCGAACAACCGCCGACGCTTCTTCAGTAAGCAGGTCAACAACCTTACCTTTACCTTCGTCACCCCAGTGTGTGCCGATGACTACTACGTTCCTGCCCATCTTTAGTTTTCTCCCTGGACCAACTGCCAGTTCTCTTCTCGAAAAATAAGTTCGAAATCGTGACCGTTGGCTGAACCAGACTCCAGCACGACATATCCTTCAGCTCGAAGCTGTTGCATTTTTTCCCACAGAGAGTTCTCTTCGCCCTCTGGCACCTCAGCGACACGAACGGTTTGTTGCTTCGCAACTTCAATATTCGCGGCTTCCGCAACTCTTCGTACGTCAATAGAAAAACCAGTCGCACCTCGTTGACCGCGGCCAAATACTTCGCCGATATCATCATATCGACCGCCCTTGGCAACCACTTCAGTAACACCGTCGACATACGCCGCGAACACAATGCCTGTGTGGTAGGCGTAACCCCGGAGCTCGCTTAGGTCGAAATAGATATTTAAGTCCTTGAATCGATCAGACAAGGTGACCGCAACCTGCCGAAGGTTTTCGATGGATGCGACAATACCCGGCATATCGCTGAACAGATCAAGTGCTTTTGAAAGCACTTCCAGATCACCACTTAGTCCCGGTAGTTCAACGAGCAGGTTTGTCGCCTGGTGAGACAGCTCCAGGTTGTCGCAGAGTTCGCGCACTTCCGCCGTGGCCTTTCGCTGCACCGCTTCAAAAATTTGTTCCTGTTCGCTTTCCGAAAGCGACAAGCTGCCGAGTAGCTGCCTGAAGATGCCAACATCCCCTAAGTCGAGATGAATGGGAGAGAATCCAAGCGAACGCAGCGATTCAATCATTAAGCTAACGATTTCCACGTCTGCTTTGGCACTGGTTTCACCAAACATTTCAGCACCAACACTCAGCGGTGTCCGGCTGGACAACATGGTGTCCGGTTTGGACTGCATGATGGTGCCCGCGTAACACAGACGGACGACACCGTCCTGATTAAGACTGTGCGCGTCAATGCGAGCGACCTGCGGCGTTATATCCGCGCGAACACCCATCGTGCGACCAGTCAGAAGATCGACGACTTTGAAGGTTTTAAGGTCAAGATCTCTGCCCGTACCGGTTAGCAGGGATTCCAGATACTCAATCATTGGCGGAATGACATAGTCGTATCCCCAGGACTCAAACAAGTCCAGGAATCGTCTGCGCACCTCTTCAAGCTCTCTCGCCTGAGGAGGCAGCACATCTTCAACGCCATCTGGCAGCAGCCAGCGATCGACAATGGCCATAGTTCCGCTTTGGTTGATTCGTCAGTTGATTAAGTACAAAAGCCCGGTTCCGAGAAGCATACTGGTCAAGCCAGCCATACGCATGGACCTATCATCCACATCAGCCAGCCTGGCCACCATTTCTCGCCAGCGCTTGGGATACAGAAAAGGCACAATGCCCTCGATCACGAGGACCAGACAAAGCGCCACACCCAGATCATGCCACACAGTTTTAACCGTTCTTAAACGCAATAACCGGGTAGCTGGTACACAGCTACCCGGCTATCAAACGCGCAAACTAACCCGTTCTTATGCGCGGGTCAATCTTGGTATCGGTCTACTCCAGACCGCTACTGTTAAGGAACTTGAAGAACTCGCTATCTGGCTGAATCAGCAACACATCACCTTTATCTGAGAAGGTGCGCTGGTAGGCCGACATGCTTCGATAGAACTCGTAGAAGTCTTTATCTTTGGAGAAGGCCGCAGCGTAGATCGCAGCCGCTTGAGCATCACCTTCACCACGGGTTTCTTCCGCCGCGCTGTAAGCCTCAGCGACAAGCACTTCACGCTGCTTTTCTGCGTCTGCGCGAATACCTACGGCCAGCTCTTCACCCTTTGCACGATGTTCCCTGGCTTCAATATCCCGCTCGGTGTTCATCCTGTTATATACAGACTGAGACACTTCTGGCGGCAGGTCGATTCGTTTTACCCGGACGTCAACGACCGTGACACCCAGTTCTGCATTAGCGACCAGGTTTAAATTCTTGGTCAGCTCCTGCATCAGCTCGTCACGTTCACCGGACACAACCTCGTGCAAAGTTCGCTTACCAATCTCATCACGCAATCCATCGTTGATTCGTTCTTTCAGCAGCTCTTCTGCTCTGCGCTCATCACCTGAGGTTGACGTGTAGTAAGTCTGAACGTCATCAACACGGAACTTGGCAAACGAATCCACGATCAATGCTTTCTTTTCCTGGGTCAGAAAACGTTCCGGTGGTGCATCGGAAGTCAGGATACGGCCATCGAACTTACGGACATCGTTGATCACCGGAAGTTTGAAATGAAGACCCGGCTTAATGTCATCACGAACAACCTTACCGAATTCGAGCAGTACCGCGCGCTCCATCTCAGTCACGATAAAAATAGAGTTCATGCCCAACAAACCGAGCAGAACAACAATAAAACCTAAAACAAAAGATCGATTACCCATTAGCGTCTCTCCCTTCGGTTAGATCGTGCAGGCTCTGTCGTACTGTAGTTCGGGCCTGAAGACGATTCCGGTCGATAACCTGATGCGTCGTTTTGAGATCGCTCCATGATCTTGTCGAGCGGCAGGTATAAAAGGTTATTGCCACCATCAACGTCAATCATGACTTTAGTTGAGTTACTCATGACGCTTTCCAATGTATCGATGTACATTCTGGATTTGGTTACTTCAGGTGCAAGCTTGTATTCCGCATATAGCTTGTTGAATCGCTCAGCTTCACCACGAGACTGTGCAATCACTCTTTCTTTGTAAGCTTCTGCTTCCTCTAAAAGGCGCTGCGCCTGACCACGTGCTTCTGGAACGATCTGGTTCGCGTAAGCATCAGCCTCGTTGCGCAATCGGACTTCATCCTCTCGCGCCTTAATAACATCGTCAAATGCCGCTCTTACCGCATCCGGTGGCGCTGTTTCGTCGACCGCTACCTGAGTGACACGAATCCCTGTTCCGTAATCGTTCATATAAGACTGGACTCGCGCTCTTACACTTTGCGCCAAAGCAGCTCGCCCTTCAGTCAGAATATCGTGCATTTCAGTGCTACCAACCACGTGGCGCAATGCACTTTCCGTTGCCTGGTAAAGACTCTTGTCAGGGTCACGGACATTCAGCTTGTAGGCGATGATGTCGTCGATCACATACTGAACCGTCATCTTTACCTTCACGATATTCTCGTCTTCGGTAAGCATCTCGGAGTCGTGAGGTCTCGAACGTACCCGTGTGACATTCTCAATCAGAACCTGGTCAATAAACGGCGGGTTCCAATGCAGTCCTGGGAGCACAACTTCGTCCAGCTTTTCACCAAAACGCAGCACAACACCACGTTCCTGCTGGTCAACGGTATAAACACCCATGACACCATAAATCAGCGCCAGCACCAGGAAGACCAGGCCTACCAGATTCATGTTTAGCGGCTGCGCAGAGCCGCCGCCTGAACCTGAGCCACCACTGCCGCCAAACATCTGGGAAAGATTGTTCTGCAGCTTGCGAAACGCCTCATCCAGATCGGGCGGTCCCTCATCATTGCGATTACCCCAGGGGTCTTTGTCTCCCTGGTTTCCACCGCCTGGTTCGTTCCAAGCCATTTTTCCTCCTGTAACACTATCAATCGCCACATAATGGCGAGCGGGAGACGCATTCTCCCACGTTTTTCAGAGAACTCAATCTGTGATTCCTGAGGTCTCTATTCGGTATTTTCTATTCGGAATACCCTGCGATTTGCCTGAGCCTGCTTTCCTCTATGCGGAGGTGCATCTGAACTGAGCCGTCTTCGCAGGGTTCTTCCCGCATCACCGCACCAAGCTCAAAAAATTGCGCCCTGATTCGGCCGTCCTCCGGTCTAACGGTCACACTGGTTTCGATCACCTGCTCACCGATTCGTTCCGCAATCGCATCCAAAAGAAGCGAAGTTCCATCTCCTGTCACACTGGACAGCCAGACTCGACTTGGTTCGCCTCTGTGGTTTCGTTCAATACGCGGCGTTTCGCCAACCAGATCAACCTTGTTGTAGACCAGAAGTTGGGGAATTTCACGTGCGCCAATTTCGTCCAAGACCTGGTTAACCTCATCAATCCTTTCATCGCGAAGTGGTGCTGCCACATCTACAACATGAAGAATCAGATCTGCCTGACTGACCTCTTCCAGGGTCGCACGGAATGAATCCACGAGTGAGTGAGGCAGTTGACGGATGAAACCAACCGTATCTGCCAGGACAGCACTGCCGATCACCGGAAGTTCCAGTCGCCTTAGTGTTGGATCCAACGTCGCGAAAAGCTGATCCTCAGCGTGCACATCAGCGCTACACAACTGATTGAAAAGAGTCGATTTTCCAGCGTTGGTATATCCCGCCAGTGAAATACTGCGGACATCTGAACGTGTCCGGGCTCTGCGGTTATGCTCACGTTGCCCACGGACTTTTGCCAGTCGGCCGTTGATACGCTTAATACGGTCCCCGATCATTCGCTGGTCCGCTTCGAGCTGAGTTTCACCAGCACCACCCAATCCAGAGGAGGCCCCCGCACCACGACCAGAACCACCGCGCTGACGATCCAGGTGAGTCCAACCGCGCACGAGCCTTGTCGACGCATGCTCCAACTGGGCGAGCTCCACCTGCAACTTACCTTCATGGGTGCGCGCACGCCGCGCAAAAATTTCGAGAATCAGACCAGTACGGCCGAGAACCCGTTTATCCAGCTTCTGTTCCAGGTTACGTTCCTGAGTAGGAGAAAGGTCATCACCAAATACAATCAGATCGCAGTCGTTCTCCTTGATCCAACCCGCAATCTCATCAACCTTACCGCCACCAATAAAAGTACCGGGATGGGGGTAACGGCGTTGACTGGAAATACAGCCGACCGGAACCAGACCCGCCGAGGTGACAAGTTCGCTTAACTCCTCCGCTGTCGCGAGTTCGGAATCAAATTTCTGGATGTGAATCAGTAGCGCCTTGCTACCCGACTCGGGACGATCTAGGAACAAGCTTTATTCGTTTCCTTCGGTTGGCATCTTCACTGCACGGGAAGGCACCACCGTTGATATGGCGGACTTGTAAATCATCTGATTGACCGTGTTCCGAAGCAGAATCACGAACTGATCAAACGATTCGATTTGTCCCTGCAGTTTGATGCCGTTCACCAGGTAAATAGATACCGGCACACGATCTTTGCGCAGGGCATTGAGGAAAGGGTCTTGTAAGGACTGCCCTTTTGACATGTTGCTCTCCTAGGATTCCTGGACCCGCCCCAATCGTGACGGAGGAATCGGTAAATGAATAATGCTGAGCAAACGCCCGTCGAAATATGTCCGTCCACCTGGCTCAGGGGTGGCGCTCGATTACGGGCGACTACTCTAATATGGTGGTGTTGTTAATGATTTTCAAGGCCTCAGCCATGTCCGGCTGATGCATGGTGTGAAGATCCTGCCAGCCTCGAAGCCACGTGAACTGGCGCTTTGCGAGCTGTCTGGTTGCAGCTACCGCTGTTTCGATCATGGATTGTTCATTGATCTCTTCTTCCAGGTAGGACCAGATCTGACGATATCCCACTGCCCGAATTGCCGGTAATCCAACATGTAAGTCAGGGTTTTTCTTTAGCTGACGGACTTCATCAACGAAGCCCTGATCCAGCATATGCAGGAAGCGCGCCTCAATCTCCTTATGCAGAAGCGATCGATCCGGCGGCATGATGGCAATTTCCAGCAGCGGAAAGGGACAAGAATCCGTCGCATCTTCATGGTGGCTGGAAAGTGGCCTGCCGGAGATTCGGTAGACCTCGAGGGCACGTTGCAGCCGTTGAGAATCCATCGGTTTGATCCGGGCCGCCGCCTCCGGATCCACCTTACTCAATTCGCTGTGCAGGTGAGGCCATCCATGCTGCTCTGCCTCGCGTGTGATTTCATCTCGAATTGATTGATCCGCAGGCGGCAGGGTCGCCAACCCTTCTTTGAGCGCTTTCAGGTAAAGCATGGTGCCACCGGCGAGAATGGGTAATACGCCCCTGGCCTGGATATCCCGAACAACACTGATGGCATCTTCACGAAAGTCTGCTGCCGAATATGGCTCAGCTGGATCTCGAATATCGATCAGATGATGTTTAACTTTCGCCTGGCTCTCAGCATCTGGCTTGGCAGTACCAATGTCCATGCCGCGGTAAACCTGGGCAGAGTCAGCGGTAACAATCTCGCCGCCTAGCTCCTCGGCGAGCGCCATGGCAAGTGACGACTTGCCACTCGCAGTGGGGCCTGTGATGACCAGAACACCTTGCTGATCCAATGACGCCAACTTAACGGCCTCTTAGGAACAGGCTATCCAGCTCGGCAAGATTAAGTTCACACCAGGTCGGACGTCCGTGATTACATTGTCCGGATCGCTCGGTCTCTTCCATATCGCGCAGAAGCGCATTCATTTCCGGAATGGATAATCGACGGTTGGCGCGAACAGAGCCATGGCAAGCCATAGTGGACAGAATCTCATCACGATGTTGTTCAATCCTCTGGCTAGCCCCGAACTCTGCAAAGTCGGAGAGCACATCACGGACCAATTGTTCAACATCGCTTTTTGCTAACAATGTTGGAATGGCGCGAACAATGATGGACTCTTCACTGGCTCTCTCAAGTTCTATCCCGAGCTGGTTTAACTCATCACCGTGATCATCAATGATATCCGCTTCTTTTTCCGAGACTGCGACCGACAACGGCACCAGCATCGGCTGGCTTCGAATACCTTCTGCATCACAGGCTGTCTTCATGTGCTCGTAGGTTATGCGCTCATGGGCTGCATGCATGTCGACCAGCACAAGGCCATTCGCGTTCTCAGCCAGGATGTAAATGCCGTGAAGTTGCGCGACCGCAAAACCCAGAGGCGGCATGGTCGCTTCTTCTCCCTCGGGAGACTCGGGCAAAACAGGCGCTGGTGAATCGGGATCGCGAGCAAACATCTCTCGATAAACCGCAGTCGCAGGTTCCCTCAATCCAAGCGCGGATCCCCTGCTGTGAGTAGACGAGCCGAAGCTCATGGGTGCCTGTCGCATCGGCGCTTGAGCGGATAAATCCGCCTCCATCGGTTGCGCCATAGACGCTTCATCTGGTCTGACGTCAGCAAGGACACGATGAATGGTTCTGAATATGAAGTCATGGACATCCCGACTTTCGCGAAACCGTACTTCATGTTTCGTCGGGTGCACGTTCACATCCACCAGCGCAGGATTGATCGACAGGAACAAGCAATAAACCGGGTTTCTTCCATGATAGAGGACATCTGCATAACCCTGCTTCACAGCATGAGTAATGACTTTGTCTCTAATCACACGGCCGTTCACAAAAAAGAACTGCTGGTCTGCCTGGCTTCTTGAAAAAGTCGGCAGCCCTATCCATCCCCTGAGTTCGAGGCCACCTCGTTCTTCACTAAAGAAAATCGCGTTCTCAAGAAACGCATGCCCGAACACGCTCGAGATACGCTGCTGCTCATCATCACCTGAGTACTGGCGCGTGGTTTTACCGTTGTGATTCAGGATAAAAGTCACCGTCGGATGACTTAGTGAAACCTTTCTTACGACCTCTTCAACTTTCAGGTATTCCGTTCTTTCGGTTCGCAGAAACTTTCGCCTGGCGGGTGTATTAAAAAAGAGATCAGCCACCTCTACCGTCGTACCTCTGGGATGAGGTGCCGGTGTCACTTCCGCCGACATGTCCGCACCAGTGGCACGAACACACCAGCCATCTGCAGCCTGCGCACTGATGTTCGTCGTTAACGTCAGGCGGGAAATAGATGCGATGCTCGCCAGCGCCTCGCCGCGAAAGCCAAGGGTCTCGATAGCAGCCAGGTCTTCCGGACTATGGATTTTACTGGTCGCGTGCCTGGCCAGAGCCAGATTCAGATCATCGGGGTGAATCCCCGAGCCATCGTCTCGTACGCGTAACAACTTGGTGCCACCAGAGGTCAGGTCAACTTCAATTCGCTGCGCACCAGCATCTAAGGCATTTTCCAACAACTCTTTGACCACGGATGCGGGTCGTTCGACGACCTCACCGGCCGCAATTTGGTTGGCCAGCCGTTTATCTAGCTGGTTTATTCTGTCTGTCTGCATGTATGGTTGGCTGGACTAGCTGGGTGGAATTTTTAGCTTCTGTCCGATGCGAATAGTATCGCTCCGCAGACCGTTAAAGTCTTTAAGTTTCTTGAAACTTACACGGTGTCGGTCAGCAATTTCCGAAAGCGTGTCACCTCTTTCAATGACGTAGGTGATGGCCTCGTCCTGACGCCCCTGTTTCACCCAGGCCAGATAAGAACCAGCCGGCGGGTTTTCCTGCATGGCATCTCGCACACCTTTAAATATGGCGTTGGCCAGTTTTCGTTGGTGGCTCTTGTTCGCCAGTTTCTTCGCTTCACCGGGGTTTGAGATAAATCCTGTTTCAATCAGCAGGCTCGGGATGTCAGGAGACTTCAGAACGGCAAACGCAGCTTGCTCAACACGCTTTTTGTGCAGCTTGTTCACCCTACCCATTTCCTTAAGCACTAGATTTCCCATGTCCAGGCTTGCGGATAAGCTCGCAGTCATTGAGAGATCGAGAAGTACGCCTGCCAACAAATCGTCTTTATCATCCAGGGAAACGCTGCCGACCCCGCCAATCAGGTCTGCCCGGTTTTCTCTCTCAGCTAGCCATCGCGCCGTTTCACTGGTCGCGCCTTTCTGAGAAATCGCATAAACCGAAGCCCCACTTACCTTAGGAGTTCTGAACGCATCTGCGTGGATAGAAAGAAACACGTCTGCCTGGCTCTTGCGTGCGATTTCTGTTCGCTTTCGATGGGCGATGTAATAGTCGCCGGTACGGACCAGCGTCGCCCTGAACCCAGGCTCTTCTTCAAACAAATCGCGAAGCTTCTTCGAAATTGAGAGAACAACGTTTTTCTCGTATAGGTTCCCAGGTCCGATCGCTCCTGGATCGTCTCCGCCATGACCCGCGTCTATGGCAATGACGACGTCACGCATCTGGGTCAAAGTACGTTCCGACTTTTGCGCAACCGGCGTACTGGTTTGTTCAGCCTGACCGTAAAGGTCGATCACTAAACGATCGCCATACTGCATGATAGGTTTCAGCACAAAGGACCTGGGTTTCACTTCCTCGGCAAGATCAAGGACAACACGCAGGTCTTTGCCATCGTTTCGATCCGAAGACCGGATGGTACGAATTGGGGTCTGATCGAGAGCAAGATTTTTGACATCCGCTTTGAGTTCGGCGTCGGAGATGTCGATAACCAGTCGGTGTGGATCGGTGAGAGAAAAGACTTTGTGTTCAACGGGGCTGCCAAGGTCAAACACGATACGAGTACGTTCGGGGGACTGACGAACACGTAGCCCGTCGACAGACGTTCGCGCAGCCAGCAGCACATCGCTCGCCAGCATTAGAAACAGGGCGGCGATGAGGGTCAGGTGTTGCTTGGCAGCACCTCGTTGTAGACCTCTGATACTCGCTTGCAAGCCTTCTCACCATGCACGGTGTGCGCCGTTATGCCTATGATCCGTTTTTCGCCGGATACATCAATGGCTATATGCAAGTCATATGTAGGAAGAAAACCTGTCGCCTTTTCTGGCCATTCAATCAAACAAAGGGAATCTGGCCTGAAATATTCATCAACACCAACGTAATCCAGTTCACCCGGATCACTCAGTCGATACAAATCAAAGTGATATACATCACGACTTTTCCCAAGGTATTCAATCTCGTAGGGCTCCACCAGGGTGAACGTCGGACTCTTGACCGCGCCCGTGTGACCCATCGCACGCAAAACGCCCCTGCATAAGGTTGTTTTCCCGGCACCTAAGTCGCCAGTAATGTGAACGGCTCCGTAACCGCCCAAACCTTCGGACAGCACTTTGCCAAGCGCAATCATGGCATCTTCGCTCTCAGCCTCGATGGAGATGTTCACTGAAGCAACCCACGCATCTCTGGGATAAGTTCTGTTGCCAGCAGTCCTCGTTCACCCTGATCAACGGCAACATTGTCCGCTGCCACTGAATGCACAACGGCGCCCAGTCGAGTCGCGAAACTCGGGTTACCCGTCTGCGCTAACAAACTGCCAATAACACCAGACAAGACATCGCCCATGCCAGCTACCGCCATACCAGGGTTTCCATAGGGAACTAGCGAAACTTGTTCACCGTCTGCAATGAGAGTACCGGCACCCTTCAAAAGCGCAATGCCACCATACTTCTGCTGAAGTTCTTTGACCGCAGAAAGTCGATCTTCCTGTACCGCTCGATCAAGCAACCGACCTGCTTCACCGGGATGCGGTGTCAGTATCCAGTTATCTCTTCTGGATGGATTCTCAGACAGAAGATTCAAACCATCTGCATCCAGAACAATGGGTTTGTCTGTTTCCATCACGGCGTCAAACAGCATGCGGGAATAGTCATCTCGTCCAAGGCCAGGACCAAGGACGATCACAGTGCATCGTTCAAACAACGAAACCAGATCATCCTTGTTTTCAACGCCACGAGGCATGACTTCGGGTCTCCTTGCCAGGAGGCTCGTCACATTACTCGGGTGAGTCGCGACGGAAACCAGTCCTGCACCTGTCATAATCGCGGACTCCGACGCCATAATGATGGCCCCTCCCATACCTTCGTTACCCCCAACCACCAACACATGGCCGTGAGAAACCTTGTGCGAGTTACGGTGTCGAGGTTCGAGGCGATCAATAAGCTGGCTATAGTCGAGCTCAACAGCAGCGCTGTCCACTTCGGTATAAACATCAAGCGGCACATCAAGATCAGCAAAAACCAATTCACCTACCTGGTGCGGGCCGTCTGCAGTCAGCAGACCCAATTTCTTTCCAATAAAAGTGACTGTGACGTCGGCTTCAATCGCTGAACCCTGGCAGTTACCGGTATCTGAACTCAACCCCGATGGGATATCCACGGCGAGCACCGGCCAACCACCACGGTTAACCGCAGAGATGACTTCCGCGTACTCCGGCCTGACATCTCCGGAAATCCCAGTGCCAAGCAGTGCATCCACAATCAGGTTTGCTTCGTGCATGGCTTCAGCTGCGGTGACAACACTGACACCACATTCCTGGCAGAATTGGTAAGCCGATCCAGCATCGGTTTCCGGATCAGGGATGCGACCAACCAAACCAACTTTTGCTTCGAATCCCCTATTCGCGAGCAATCCAGCAATGATGAAACCGTCACCTGCATTGTTGCCTGATCCACAGAGCACAGCGACGTTACCGGGTGCTTGCCAACGGGCTAACAGTTCCAAGACACAGGCGTCCGCAGCCCTGCGCATCAAAGTCAGGCCAGGCACGCCGCGTTCTTCGATGGTTATCCGATCAAGTTCTCTTACCTGGGCAGCCAGGTAGAGTGCTTCCCCGTCTGGCGAAGTCATTCGCTTGTTACCCTGTTCACAAACCTCGATTATATGCCAATGCAGCACGTCGACTGGAATGAACTTGCCGAACACATCCAGACCTGGACCCGAGAATTGGGGTTCAGTGCTGCCGGTATTACGAATGTGGATCTCGCTCGCCACGGCGAGCACCTCAGAAACTGGCTGGACGAAGATTTCCACGGCGATATGGAATACATGGAGAAACATGACAGTCTCCGCTGGCATCCGGAAGAGCTGCATCCGAGTACGGTATCCATTGTTTCTGTTCGTATTGACTACCTGGAGCCTGAGCCGGTAGCAACAGAATTACTGGACCGCGATGGCACTGCTTACGTCTCTCGCTATGCGCTGGGCAGGGACTATCACAAAGTCATTCGCGGTAAGTTAAAGAAGCTCGTTTCCCAAATCTCCGACTACTGCCAAAATCAAGGTATAGAAGATTTCCACGCTCGAGTATTCACCGATAGCGCACCACTACTCGAAAAAGCAATTGCTGAAAAAGCAGGACTTGGCTGGATCGGGAAAAACACGCTACTGATCAACGAGAAAGCTGGCTCATGGTTCTTCCTCGGCGAAGTACTGACCAACCTGCCACTGCCTAACTCACAGGTAGAAGCTCAAAATAGATGCGGCTCATGCAGTGCCTGTATCGATGTTTGTCCCACAGACGCCATCGTTGCTCCTTACCGATTAGACGCAAGAAAATGCATTTCATACCTAACAATCGAACAAAGGGGGGCGATTCCTGAGGAGTATCGAAAGCCAATGGGCAACCGAATCTTTGGCTGTGACGATTGCCAAATAATCTGCCCATGGAACAGGTATGCCGGTCACAATCAGGAATCGGACTTCAAACCAAGACACGGCTTGGAAGATGCTGATCTACTCGAACTCTTCAGCTGGTCAGAAGAGACCTTCCTCAAGAACACGGAAGGATCAGCCATCCGGCGAACCGGCTATGAGGGCTGGCTCAGAAATCTTGCCGTTGCACTGGGGAACATGCAGACCAGTTCAGAACTTGTGGCTTTGCTTAAGTCCAGACTGGGCTATTCGGAACTTGTGGATGAACACATCACATGGGCGCTTGGACAACACCAGGCCATCTAGGCTGAATCAGCCCATGCGAAAGAAGTGCTCACGGTAATACCGGAGCTCCTCAATGGATTCCTTAATATCATCTAGCGCACGGTGCGCATTTTTTTTGCTGTAGCCAGAAGCAACATCAGGTCGCCATCGCATAGCCAGTTCTTTGATGGTACTGACATCCACATTGCGGTAGTGCAGAAACTCTTCGAGCTCAGGCATGTATTTCACAAGGAAGCGTCGGTCCTGGCCGATGCTGTTTCCACACAATGGTGAGACTCGATGGGTCGTGTGTTCTTTCAAGAACTCAAGTGTGGCTAACTCAGCGTCTCGCTCGCTGACGCCCTGTTCCCGGACAAGATCAATCAAGCCTGATTCAGTGTGATGCGTGGTGTTCCACTCATCCATGCCGGAAATAAGTTCTTCACTCTGCTTCACGTAAAGCACTGGACCTTCGGCCAACAAATTCAATTCTGAATCTGTCACCAGGGTCGCCACTTCCAGAATTCGTTCCTGTTCCGGATCGAGCCCTGTCATTTCCAGGTCCATCCAAACAAGGTTGTGATTGTTTTGTGCTTCTGTCATTTACTGCTTGCTCTCGAGCAAGGTGAAAAATCTGTAGGAGCCGTATGTTAACTGAATCTCTGAATTCTCGGTACAATACCCGACCTTTTGACGGTGAAACCCGACATAACTCCACATGCTGCCATTGATCCTAGAACCTTCCGCGCTCATCGACGCGCTGAAGACCGAGCCCAACCTCCTCATCGTTGATATCTGTTCCGACGAGAACCACGCCAGGCACCATATTCCGAGCGCCGTGCACATATCACCTGGTGAACTGGTGTCTGGTGTCAGACCCGCAGTGGGCAAACTGCCAGAGCTTTCCAGA
Organism: Pseudomonadales bacterium; assembly: GCA_965267195.1. Taxonomy (GTDB): domain Bacteria; phylum Pseudomonadota; class Gammaproteobacteria; order Pseudomonadales; family Azotimanducaceae; genus UBA9659. Next base: position 3,136,510 of record OZ253942.1, on the reverse strand, counting down.
CTGGAAAGTCTATTTTCGCGTATTGGCTACACCGGTAAGGAACACATCGTCGCTTATGACGATGAAGGCGGTGGCTGGGCAGGTCGATTCATCTGGACACTGGATGTGATTGGTCATGATGCTGCTTCTTTCCTCAACGGAGGACTCATCGCCTGGGCTGATGAGGGTCTACCGATGACACAGGATATCCCCGAGATAACACCGACTGACGTTAATCTGACCATCCACTCAGAAGTCATCGCTGAGAAAGAAGACGTTCTATCAGGCCTTGCGTCGGGCAATATGCAGATTTGGGATGCTCGATCTCCCGAGGAATGGGCAGGGACAAAGGTCGTTGCGGCAAGAGGTGGTCATATTCCCGGAGCCATCAACCTGGACTGGCTTGAGTTGATGGATCGTCATCGTGCATTGCGACTCAGAGAAGATGTTGCTGATCTGGTTACGAGCCGTGGTTTCAATGCCGACGTCGACATTATTACTCACTGTCAGACTCATCACCGATCCGGCCTCAGCTACCTTGTTGGCAAATCAATGGGGCTGAACATTCGCGCCTACCATGGGTCCTGGTCCGAATGGGGTAACGATCCCGATACACCGATAGACAACCCGGCTGGCTAACCTATGTTTGTATTTCTGCAGCGGCTCCTGCCAAAGCATTTGCTCAGTCGTATCGTTGGCATGGTCGCAGCATCAGAAGTTCGGTTGATCAAGTCGGCTTTCATTAAAACGATATGCCACTTTTATCCTATCGACCTTTCAGAAGCTGAACGGGAGTCTGTGGATGACTATCGTTCCTTCAACGACTTCTTTACCCGCGCCCTGAAACCTGGTGCTCGAACAATCTCAGGTGATTTATGCAGCCCAGCTGATGGCGCTGTTGCCGCACTTGGCCACCTTTCTGGCGACACCATCATCCAGTCAAAAAATCACAACTACTCCGTGAACACCTTACTTGCGGATAGGACGGATGAGTTTGCCAGCGGATCCTTCATCACCATCTATCTCGCTCCCCACAACTATCATCGTGTGCATGTGCCCTGTGATGGAGAACTCCTGCGAGCGACTTATGTGCCAGGCGATCTCTTCTCGGTTAACCAGACAACCGCAGATCAATTGCCAGGGCTTTTTGCGAGGAACGAAAGATTGGTTTGTCGCTTCAATCGGGAGGAAGGTGCCATGGCTGTCGTCATGGTCGGCGCGATGCTGGTCGCAGGCATTAAACCCGCCTGGTCTGACAAGCCTTTTAAACCCAGGCTACAGGTCAATATAGAAATGAAGGAGGAGTTTCAGCAGGGTGATGAACTTGGGCAGTTCCTCATGGGATCGACAGCTATCCTGCTGTTTCCTGAGAAGCTCGACTTTCTCGTCAACGAAGGTGACACCGTGCACATGGGTCAGCCACTCATATAATTTCAAGTCAGGTTGATGTCGGATTGCCCGAGTAGCGCCATCAGCAAACGATCAATACCCATCGCTATCCCGGCACACCTTGGCAAAGCTGTCATGGCAGTCAGGAGCTCAGTGTCATTCGCAACTTCAGTCTTTCCCATGGCGCGACGAACTCTGTTGTTCTCTTCAAATCGTCTGAGCAACTCATCGGCATCCGTCAGTTCCTGGTAAGCATTCGCGATTTCCATACCGCCCATATAAAGCTCGAACCGATCAGCCACCTGATTGCCATCTTCATCGATTCGGATTTCCGCCAGGGCCGCCTGGCATGCAGGAAAGTCTGTCACGATTGTTGCCTCGATAAGCTGCGGCTCAACGGCCTTTGCGAACAACGCATCGAGGACATCAGCACGACGGGAAGAAGCATCCAGGTGTGCAAAATCGTGAGCGAGAGCATTCAGGTCATCATCGCTCGAAGCATGGGGACACAAATCGTAGTGCTCCCGGAAGAGAGAAGCATAGTTCACTCTGTTGAAGGGGCTGGTTATCGAAGCGACAGGAAAGTCATCGGCCAATGCTGTCGCGATCTCTGAGATCAACGTCTCAAGATCCTGCGCCAATTCAGATAGCGCATAGTCCACCCGATACCACTCAAGCATCTGAAACTCCACGCGGTGACGACTACCGACTTCACCGGCTCTGAACGCAGGACACAACTGATAGATGCTCTGTCCGGTTTCAGCCAATAAACACTTCATCGCGTATTCAGGCGATGTCTGGAGATAACCCTGATCGAGTTTCAGACTATCCAGGTGAACTTCGTTCGAGCCATGTTCACGAAGTAGCGGTGTCGCTACTTCCTGAACAGATTCACGATAAAAGTATTCCCGAATGGATCGGAGCAGCGACGCACGACAGGCAAGTCGCTGCTTGAGTGAGAGCGAGGTTATTGCTTAACCCTGTTTTGATATTCGGAGGTACGGGTATCGACACGAACCACTTCACCAATATTGATAAAGAGCGGAACTTTAACCACAGCACCTGTGCTTAGGGTTGCCGGTTTGGAACCGCCCTGTGCCGTATCACCTTTCAACCCGGGATCAGTTTCTACGACTTCAAGTTCAACAAAGTTGGGAGGCGTAACTGATATGGGTACATCGTTCCACAGGGTCACGGTGACTTTTTCTGTCTCTTTCAACCAGTTGATGCAGTCTTCGACTGCCGCCTGATCTGCAGCAAGCTGTTCATAGCTGCCATCTGTTTTCATAAAGTGCCAGTACTCACCGTCTGTGTAGAGATATTCCATGTCATAGTCCATGACATCGGCACCCTCGAGGCTCTCCCCGGACTTAAACGTTCTTTCCCAGACACGACCTGTTTTCAGGTTTTTAAGTTTCACTCGATTGAATGCTTGCCCTTTTCCTGGCTTTACGAATTCATTTTCAACAATGCTGCACGGGTCCCCTTCCAGCATGACCTTAAGACCCGATTTGAATTCGTTGGTAGAATAGCTCGCCATTAACTTGTTCCTTTAATACTTACGTGCGGATTATAAACTTAAGCGATCACTCTTTGGAGACAGGTTGGCAATCGCATCTGCAGAACGCCATTCGTAATCCAAAGGATCTTGCAGAAGCCTTAGGTGTTGACGTCGAAGACATAGATACCGGCTTCCCTCTGCTCGTGCCGGAGCCTTACTTGAGCCGAATCGAGGTCGGCAATCCGAGGGATCCGCTGTTGCTGCAGGTGCTACCGGTTGCTGCAGAACTGCTGGACCGAGCTGGCTACTCCAAGGACCCTGTATCCGAACAGTCAAAAGAAGGTGCCAAAGGGCTCATTCAGAAGTACCAGGGGCGAGCGTTGATCGTCGCCACAGGAACCTGTGCCGTGAACTGTCGTTACTGTTTCAGGAGGCACTATCCGTATCATACCGAGCGCCTGTCACGGGAAGACTGGCAGGCACTGTTCAAACACCTCGAGCAGGACACTTCAATTTCCGAGGTCATACTGAGCGGTGGCGACCCGTTAATGCTGAACGACCGGATTCTGACCTCTGTATTCGAAAGCCTGAATCAGATTCCACATATCACAACCATTCGTATTCACACACGACTACCGGTGGTTATCCCCTCTCGAATTACCAAAGAACTCCTCAGCATCGTGCAAGCGAGCCCAAAGAAAGTGGTATTCGTCACTCACATCAATCATCCAAACGAACTGGACGAAGAACTTACATCTTCTCTACAGACCCTGGGCGCCTGCGGTCCTACTCTGCTGAACCAGAGTGTGCTGCTTCGAGAGGTCAATGATCATGCAGACACTCTCACCGAGTTGTCGAAGAAGCTGTTTGCCGCCGGCGTGCTGCCTTATTACCTGCATCTTCTCGATCCTGTTCAAGGTGCAAGTCACTTCGATGTCGCCGAGCATCGAGGCAAGGAATTGATCAAGACAATCTCCCGCAAGTTGCCAGGTTACCTGGTGCCTAAACTTGCCAGAGAGGTTGCTGGTGCTCCCGCTAAACAGGTTCTAATCGGATAAACGGTTAAGGTCAGGTCAGCTGTTGCCGTGATGGCTTATGCTATAGTACCGACCGATCGCCAGACGTATTTTTAAAAGCGACCCGCAATGAACGAGAAGGAACCTATCCGCCTTCTGATTCTGGAAGAATCCCAGAACCGCGCCGAAGAATTAATTGTCATGCTGAGAACAGCAGGGCACGCGACGCGCGCTCATCAGATTGAATCTGACGGCGACTTTTCGCTAAAGATCTCAGAGCAGAAATGGGATCTGGTATTGGCGACCTCCGAAGCAAACGGGTTTACCGCCGCTTCCCTGATCTCCACGATCCAGACCCTGGACAAAGATATTCCCGTCATCATGCTTGCTGACAACCGGGACCCCGCTTCGATCACTGAAGGTCTCAAGATGGGCGCTGCTGACGTTGCACTGGATGATGATGACGAGCGTCTACTGCTTCTTATCGAACGAGAGCTGGGTCATCTTCAAAATCGAAGACAGCGTCGGAAGGCAGAGGTTGAACTTAGAGAAACAGATCGTCGCAATAACCTGCTACTCGATTCCTCAACCACCGCCATCGCGTACGTTCATGAAGGCATGCACATTTATACCAATGCCGCTTACGTGGCCCTGTTTGGTTACGAGGACGAAGACGACTACGCTGGAATCCCTATCATCGATCTGATCGGTTCAGAGGATCAGGGCAAGTTCAAAGACTTCCTTAAAAATCTCAGCGACGATGAATCAGGATCCGGAGAGTTCAGCTGTGTTAATGCTGAAGGCACGACACTATTAACCACTCTGACCATGTCACCGGCAACCTATGACGGCGAACCTTGTACACAAGCCATCTTCAAACCGCTGATTGGTGAGGCGGAACTGGAAGATCGCATCAAGGAAATTTCCAGCCAGGATCTGCTTACCGGTTTGTTTAACCGGCAATACTTTGTTGAGCAGCTGGAATCAGTTGTTGATAACGCCACCCAGCGAAAACAGACCGCGACCATCATGTATATCGCGATCGACCACTTCCCAAGAATTCGATCGGAAGCCGGGCTTTCTAATGCTGACCTGGTGCTCGGTGATCTAGCCACGGTGATCCGCGGCAAAGTACCCGATGACCACATGGTTGCGAGATTCGGTGATGACGTCTTTGCCATATTGATGGAAGGCAACGACAAGGCTGTTGCAGAAGAACTGGCAGAAACCATCCGAACAACCGTCGAAGGTCACATGTCCGACGTTTCCGGCAAGAACTATCAGGTCACTGTCAGCATCGGACTCTCGGTTGTGGCGGAGAACACGTCAACGGTCGAAGAAGCGATTTCACGGGCACACCAGGCCGCCGATTCGATCGAAGAAGGTAACGCCATCGCGTTCTATGAACCTGCCAAGATTACCGTGGGCGAAGAAGGCAAATCGGTTTCGGCGGATGCGCTGAAGGACCTAATCGCCCACTCCCTGGAAGAGAATCTTTTCCAGCTCCAGTTTCAGCCCATCGTTTCCCTGCATGGTGACGACGAGGAACAGTTTGAAGTTCTTCTTCGACTACCGGACGCAGAAGGCAACTTTCTTAAACCAGGACAATTCCTGGGTCCTGCTGAAGAGGCAGGCCTGCTGCACAAAATGGATCGATGGGTCATCCTGCAATCTGTAAAAGCACTGTCAGAAAAACGTGCTACCGATAGCAAGACGAAACTGTTTATCAACATCACCCACAAAAGCCTTGGCGATGAAGAGTTTCATTCCTGGATGAGTGTTGCGCTAAAAGCAGCCGGCCTGCCAAGTGACGCCATCATCTTCCAGATCCATGAGAATGACGCGACCTCGTATATCAAACAGGCGGCAAGCTTCTCAGAAGGTCTGAAAGAACTGCATATCAAGTGTTCAATCAATCACTTCGGCTGTTCTCTGAACCCCTTCAATCTTTTGAATCACCTGACACCAGATTTCGTCAAACTGGATGGCTCTTTCGCAACTCAGATTGAGAACAGCGAAGAAAAGCGAGAGGAAATGACGGAAATGGTGGAGTCGCTCCAATCCAAGGGTGTACTAACCGGTATCTGCGGTCTAGAAGATCCGAACGTGCTGCCTGCACTGTTCATGACCGGTATCAACTATATCCAGGGCAACTACATTTCTGAGCCTCTGGACGATATGGATTACGACTTCTCTTCTGAAGATCTGTAAATTCTCTTCTAAATTTCCAGCACTTCGGCGTCTCTGATCCCCATCAGGTAAAGCAAGCTGTCTAATCCAAGATTAGAGATTGAGTGCCCGGCACTTTCCCTGACCAATGGCTTTGCGTGAAACGCGATTCCAAGCCCGGCAACATCCAACATGGCCAAATCATTTGCACCATCACCGACGGCAATGGTCTGCTTAAGAGAAATACCCTGTTTGTCAGCCAGTTCCCGCAAAAGACTCGCTTTGCGTTCGGCATCAACGATCGGATCCAGCACTTGGCCTGTCAGCTTGCCGTCAACAATCTCCAGCTGGTTGGCGTAAACATAATCCACCGAGAGCTTCTCTTTGAGCACTTCACCAAAGTAGGTAAAGCCGCCAGAAAGAATCGCTGTTTTGTAACCCAGGTGATTTAGTGTCTCAAAAAGATGCTCGACGCCTTCGGTTAACGGCAATCGGCCTGCCACCTTAAGCAGCGCGTCTTCAGTCAGTCCTTCGAGTAGAGATACTCGTTTGCGCAAACTCTCTTTGAAATCGAGCTCACCGGCCATGGCACGAGCCGTAATGTCTGCAACCTGATCACCAACACCGGCTTCAATAGCGAGCTCGTCTATCACTTCCGTTTTGATCAGCGTACTGTCCATGTCGAACGCTATCAGTCGACGGTTCCGGCGATAAATTCCGTCTTCCTGAACCGCAGCATCGATATCGAGATCAGCACAGACCGCTAAGAGTTGTTCACGGAAGGTTTCCCGCGGTGTTCCCTTCAACGAAAACTCGACACAGGCTTTACTGGTTTCATCTGCATCACCCAAGGGTACTCGACCGGAAAGCCTCGTGATGTTGTCGATGTTCAAACCGGCGCTCGCGATGACTTCAGAAACCTTGGCAATGTGCGAGGCTTTCACCTTACGGGCCAGCAAAGTCAGGATGTACCGTGTCGCGCCCTGCTGTTCCACCCATTCGTCATAACTTTCTTCTGAAATGGGAGAAAAACGAATCTGCACACCCAGTTTTTCCGTTTCAACACGCAAGGCCGCAAATACTTGCTCGGTATCGGTTTTGACGTTCGCGAGGATGCCCAGCGACAAATGGTTGTGGATCACCGACTGGCCAATATCGAGCACATCAACATCCCAGTCGCCTAACAATTTTGCGATGGTTGCGGTGATGCCTGGTCGATCTTCGCCAGAGACACTGATGAGAAACAGTTCGTTCATGATGGCGCGTATTATCCGCTAATCATCCCGTGAGGCAACGATATCGGCTATACTCTGCAACGTTTTCCATGACATCCCTGCACCCATGGCAGAAACGAACGGCACGGTTCGACAAAAAATCATCGCGCTTCTCGCCCTCCTGCCTTTGCTGACCGCGATCATTATCGGTACGGCGTTTGACCAACTCGCCAAAGACTCGATCGCCAGGGAACAACAAGCTTACGGACAATCCACCGCCACACAGGTTGCAGACCACGTTGCCGAATACGCTGTTCAAGGCGATGTCCTATCGCTGAACGTCATCTCGTCGAGGCTAACGCGAGAAGCGTCTCTCTCTTTTGTCGCCGTTTACGACCAGAACAATCGACTGATCGCACAGAGCGGGAAGGCCTCGAAAGAGGCAGTGACTTACGCGGCTGACATTACATTCCAGGATTCCCTGGTCGGTAGCGTCAGGGTTGCCGTGATCCACAGCACATACACTGCGGCGCCGATCATCACAGGTTTTATCATTGCCTACCTCGCGTATCTGGCCCTATTAGTCTGGTCAGCACCAACTCTCGAAAACTGGTTGCTCAACGTTTCACGAAAAACACAGCCAGAAGATCAAGCAGAGGACATACAAGACAACATACCTGTACTGGAGCCTGACTTCGGACCCAGGCAGGAATGCATTTTGGTGATTCGCATCAAACCAGCTCGACATCTAGAGACCCACTTCGACAAGTTCTACCAGGCGGCCATGCTGTATGGGGGAATCGTGGAACAAACCACGACCGAAGAGCTGGTTATTCATTTCGAAAGCTACGACGCCATGTACAAGGCGACCTGTACAGGGTTGTTGATACAGCAGATCGCCAATCGCGTGAACAGCAATATTTCCTTCGGCGGCACCCTGGATCTGTTAGGTGATGAGCCGGATAAGATTCGCAAATCCGCCAGCTACCTGGCTTCCATTGCAGAAGGTGACCTGATTGTCGCTGCCAATGATCCAGGAATAACAGATCGAGTAGAGCTGCAAAGATTCCATCATGCACTGGTGGATTCAGATAACTTGTCTCGGATCGCTGGCCTGATCAACCAGGAGCTCCTGGAGGAGCAGGCCAGTCAGCTTGTCATGCAGAGCTGATTCAGGCGTCGCCCTTCTCAACCACAACGTTATCGACTTTCTGGAAACCTCGAGGCAACTTCAAACCTCGTCGAGCTCGCTCACCACGATAGTGTTCCAGATCATTGATAGAGAGATTCAAAGTTCGCTTGCCTGAGTGAACCACAAGCGTATCAACCTCAGAGAAGACCCGAACAAATGACATGAACTCTTCGCGGGACTCTACCCTGGCTTTTGGAATGTTCATGATCTTCACACCCTTGCCTCTGCCAAGACTTGGCAGGTCCGCCACCGGGAAGATGAGCAATCGACCCTCATTGCTGAAGGCCGCGATGAAATCATGTTTTTCGTCAGTCACGGGTGCAGGCTGATTCACAATTCCGCCCTTCGGAACACTCAATACCGATTTCCCAGCCTTGTTCTTGGTCAACAGATCACCCAGGGTTCCGATGAATCCATATCCGGCATCGCTGGACAGAACAAAGCGCGCTTCCTTTTCGCCAAGCGCCACGCCGGTATAGAAAGCACCGGATGGCGGGTTAAAGCGACCGGTCAACGGTTCACCCTGGCCGCGAGCTGACGGTAAAGTGTGCATGGCCGCCGTGTAACCACGCCCGGTCGAGTCAAAGAACACAGCATCCTGGTTAGAACGCCCTGGCATCGACTGCAAGAACTTATCACCGCTTCGATAACTCAGTTCAGAGGCATTGACTTCATGGCCCTTGGCCGAGCGAACCCAACCTTTCTCGGAAAGAACAACCGTGACAGGTTCTGTCGAGATCAGGTCTTTCTCTGCAAAAGCCTGGGCTTCTTCCCTTTCCACAATGGGGGATACTCGTTCATCACCATAGGTTTCAGCATCCGCCGTCAGTTCTTTCTTGAGTAGCGTCTTGAGTCTGGCTTTTGACTTAATGGTCTTCTCAATATCAACGCGTTCCGCTTCCAGTTCTTCCTGCTCACCCCGAATCTTTTCTTCTTCAAGCTTCGCCAACTGTCGCAGCCTGAGATCAAGAATCGCATCTGCCTGAATGTCAGACAGTTTGAACTTCTTCATTAATGCCTGTTTCGGCTTGTCTTCCTCTCGGATAATCCTGATGACCTCATCGATATTGAGGTAGGCCACCATCAGGCCTTCAAGGATGTGCAGTCGATCCAGAATCTTGTCGAGTCGGAACTGCAATCGTCTTAGCACTGTATCCGAGCGGAACTTCAGCCACTCGCTGAGCATTTCCACTAGGGGACGGACTCTGGGCCGACCATCGATGCCAATCATGTTGAAGTTCACACGATGGGTTCGCTCAAGATCTGTAGTGGCAAAGAGGTGTGCCATGAGTTGGTCCACATCAACTCGGTTTGATTTCGGCACCACAACTATTCGGGTTGGATTCTCATGGTCAGACTCATCACGAAGGTCCACCACCATGGGGAGTTTCTTCGCCTGCATTTGCGCGGCAATCTGCTCAAGGATTTTTGAGCCGGAAACCTGGAAAGGCAGTGCAGTGATCACGATGTCGCCGTCTTCTTTGCTGTAAACCGCACGAGTGCGAATCGCGCCCCGACCTGTTTCATAGATCTGTTTGATTTCATCTTTGTTGGAGATGATCTCAGCGCCAGTTGGAAAATCCGGACCTTTGATGTGATCCATGATGTCCTTGAGTGTGGACTTTGGCTTGTCCAATAACCGAATACACGCAGAAACCACTTCGTTCAGATTGTGCGGCGGAATATCCGTTGCCATACCAACCGCGATTCCACTGCCACCATTTAGCAGGATATTTGGAACTCGCGCCGGTAGGTTTACCGGTTCAGTTAAGGTGCCATCAAAGTTAGGGATCCAATCAACAGTGCCTTGTTTCAACTCACCAAGGAGCACCTCGGAATAGGCGGTCAACTTCGATTCGGTATAACGCATTGCCGCGTATGACTTGGGATCATCTGGAGAACCCCAGTTACCCTGACCATCAACCAGCGGATATCGATAGGTAAACGGCTGTGCCATTAACACCATGGCCTCGTAACAGGCAGAGTCTCCATGAGGGTGGAACTTACCGATTACATCTCCGATAGTTCGCGCCGACTTGGCGAACTTCGCGTCTGCCCCGAGTCGAAGTTCATTCATCGCATAGATGATTCGCCTCTGCACCGGTTTCAGCCCGTCACCAATGTGCGGTAACGCACGATCATTGATGACGTACATGGCGTAATTCAAATACGCACTTTCCGTATAGTCAGTAAGCGATATCTTTTCGATATCGCCGTCCATTACAGTTTCAGTCATGCTTGTTTACTCAGTTGAATCAGGCGAGTTCTGCAAGATCGCCTTTCTTTTCCAGCCAGGTTTTCCTGTCCGGCGCACGTTTTTTTGAAAGCAACATGTCGAGAAGCTCATTCACCGGCTTCGCTTTGCCAGCATTGAGCTGCACCAGCCTGCGGGTATCCGGTGCCATCGCCGTCTCCCGAAGCTGAATCGGATTCATCTCGCCCAGACCTTTAAATCTCTGCACGATCACTTTGCCGGAGATTTTCTCTGCTTTGATCCGATCCAGAATGCCCTGTCGTTCACCTTCGTCGAGGGCATAGAACACTTCTTTACCTACGTCGATGCGGTACAGTGGTGGCATCGCCACGTAGACATGACCGTTTTCGACCAGGGAGCGGAAGTGCCGCACAAAAAGTGCGATCAAAAGGCTTGCGATGTGAAGGCCGTCAGAGTCCGCATCCGCCAGGATGCAAACCTTGCCATAACGTAAATTGCTCAGATCATCTGATCCAGGATCGATGCCAAGGGCGACCGAAATATCGTGAACTTCCTGGGACGAGAGAATGTCTGCGGAGTCCACTTCCCAGGTGTTCAAGATCTTACCCCTAAGCGGCATGATCGCCTGGGTTTCTCTGTCGCGAGCCTGTTTTGCTGAACCGCCTGCAGAATCACCCTCTACCAGGAAGAGTTCGCCCATCATGGCATCACTGCAGGAACAGTCCGCGAGCTTGCCGGGCAGAGCAGGCCCGCTGGTTGGTTTTTTCCGGGCGACCTTTTTACCAGCACGCATTCGAGCCTGGGCGCTGGAGATCGCCAGCTCAGCAATCGCTTCACCTTCCTCGATATGCTGGTTCAACCAGAGTGAGAAACTGTCTTTCACGACACCGGAAATAAAGCTGACAGCCTGGCGGGAGTTCAATCGTTCTTTGGTCTGGCCCGCAAACTGTGGCTCGATCATCTTTGCGGACAGCACATAGTTGCACTTGTCCCAGATGTCGTCCGCTGTGATCTTCACACCCCGTGGCACCAGGTTTCGAAACTCACAGAATTCTCTCAAGGCCTCCAATAGTCCGGCCCTTAAGCCATTCACATGGGTGCCACCTTGTGGGGTCGGGATCAGATTGACGTAACTTTCGGTAATCAGCTCACCGCTTTCGGTTTGCCATTGAACGGCCCAATCCACCGCTTCTTCTTCACCTTCCATGGAACCCGTGAACGGTTCTTCCGGCAGGAGCTCCAGACCTTCCAGTTCCGCGCCCAGATAATCTTCCAGACCTTTCTCATAGAACCACTCGAAGCTTCTGTCGTCCTTCGCTTTGGCGGTTTCGTCTTCGAAGATCACCTTCAAGCCAGGACAGAGTACGGCTTTGGCTCGTAGCAAATGCTTCAATCGAGGCACCGAGAACTTCGGGGAATCGAAGTACTGCGGGTCCGGTTTGAAGTTAATCATGGTGCCGGTATTCCGGCGCCCGATTTTGTCTTTGACCGCCAGCTTGGTTTTCTTCTTGCCGTTCTTGAACGACATGTGGTGCAACTTTGAATCTCGCTTGATGAAAACTTCAAAATTCTCCGAAAGTGCATTCACCACGGACACACCTACACCATGAAGACCACCGGAATACTTATAACTGTCGCTGTTGAACTTGGCGCCTGAATGCAGGCGGGTCAGGATCAACTCGACACCGGGAAGTTTTTCTTTCTTGTGAATATCTACCGGCATACCGCGCCCATTGTCACTGACTGACATGGAGCCGTCCTTGCGCAGGGTCACGCGAATCTCGGTAGCGTGACCTTCCAGAGCTTCGTCGACACTGTTGTCGATGACTTCCTGGGCAAGGTGGTTGGGACGGGTGGTGTCGGTGTACATGCCCGGTCGTTTTTTGACCGGTTCAAGGCCTTCTAAGACCTCAATAGAATCTGCTTTATAACTACTAGCCATCGATGTCCAAATAAGTAGGAAATGCGGTTCGCCAGACAGGAAATCCAGCGAAGCTGTCGCTTACAAATTATAAGGATTTAGAACGGGATTTCCCGAAAAAAGTCAGGAAAACTCAACAGGCTGAAGCGAGTAACCGTGTTCAATACAGTAGTTCAGCAGCTCACCAAGATACTTGTTGATCTGGGACTTTTCATCCGGCTGAAACATATTCTCGTTTGGCGTGGGGTAGCGATACCGGAAGTTTCGGTGGCGCTCAAATCGAGCGACTTCTGCGGATCGAACATCGTGATAGACACGAAGCTCCAGATAAGGCCAGCGAATGAGTGGTTTGTCTTCCTCGCTGGAAACATCGACGCTGACCATCGTAGTAAACGGGCATCGCTCTTCAATGCGAATAACAACCTTGGCACCCTCACGGGTCTTCGTTTGTATACCAAACTGCAGGGACTCTTCCGCATCCATGTCCGGGAACAACTTGCGCAGGCGAATGTAATTGGCATCACATTCGGCCATGTCTGCAACCAGGTCGGGCACATAGATATATGGGTTCGTCATGCGAAAAAGATTACCACAATCTCTACAGGTCTTTGGTTGAATAAGACCGGGAATTTCTTGTGCTTTCTCCGCTATTCGCTTTGAAAAGTGTCCAGGAAAGTGCTAAGCCAAATCAGCTATCAGTGCTTCAATACGAGCACGAATGTCGTCACGCGAAGCACGAAACCCCTCGATGATTTCTTCTTCGGTTCCGGTCAATTTGGCGGGATCTGAGAGTGGCCAATGTCGTTTCTGTGTACCAGCTGGCAATAGCGGACACTTGTCGTCAGCATCACCGCAAACGGTCACCACAAGAGAAAAGTCATTGAGATCAAAGCTATCGATCAGACTGGACTGGTGTCCTGAAATATCCACACCCGCTTCACGCATGACAGAAACAGCTCTCTCATTTAGCCCATGGGCTTCAATACCAGCGGAAGCGATATGCTCAAATACCTCGTGGCCAAGGTGACGAGCCCAACCTTCTGCCATCTGGGAACGACAAGAGTTACCGGTACAGAGAAACAAAAGTTTCATGTCAGATCACACCGCTACGAGAGTTGTTTCAGAACCAGCTGCTGGATACGATCGAGGGAGCCTCGATTCTGCTCTAGCACTTTAGTCGCAGCGTCATTTACACGAGCGCGAGCTTGTTCATCCGTTAAAAGCTTTGTTACCTGCTCTTTCAGTGACTGCGCATCATTCACAACCACCATACCGCCTGCTTCTTCAAACTGATTGGCAATGTCGTCGATGTTATCCAGATGTGGACCCATCACAACGGCGCAACCCGCTCTGACACCTTCAAGCAGGTTATGACCGCCCCTTGGAATCAGGCTACCACCAACGAGCGCCGTTATTGCCGTGTAGTAAAAGACGCCGAGCTCCCCCATAACATCGACCAACAAGACATCAGTTGTCGCGGCACCTTGCCCGGCTTCACTGAATAACGTCGTTGTGAGTCCTGCACCTTTACAGTAGCCGAGCACCTGGGAAACCCGGTGTGTATGTCTCGGCACAAGTACCAGAAGGAGACCAGCTAGTTCTTGTTTAGCCGCCAGGAACGTCTCAATCAACGCTGACTCTTCTCCATCGTGGGTACTCGCACCTAGTAACACCGGTCGGTCACCAGTCATCCGACGCGCCCTATCAATACTGTCAGCAGCGTTGCCGGGTTCAGCCGCATCAAACTTTATGCTTCCCGTGACATGAACACGTTCCTCAATTGCGCCCAATTCGATAAACCGCTGCTTATGCTGCTGCGTCTGAACTGACAAGGCGGTTAGGGACTCAAACATTGGCTTCGATAACCCAGAGATTTTCTGATAACCACGGGCTGAGCGGATCGACATTCGACCATTAACCAACAGAGCTGGTACTTTCAGTGATTCACAAGCTGCCAACGTGTTCGGCCAAAGTTCCGTGTCGACCACAATGTGCATGAGCGGTCGATTGGCATCCAGGAATCGAGCGACCGATCCCGGCAGATCATAGGGCGCGTAGCTGTTTTCTACTTTGCTGCCCAGGAGTGAGCGAACACGATCCCGGCCGGTTGGCGTCATATTGGTGACCAGACAGTGATATCCCTGATCTACGAGAATTTCGATGAGAGGTACCGCCGCTATGGTTTCACCCGCAGATACTGCATGAATCCAGATAATTTCCCCGGCATGCTCTGACCTGAAGTAACCAAATCTTTCGGAGACAGACGAACGATACTCCGGTTCTTTTCGTGAACGCCAAAGTAGCCTGAGCAAAACAAACGGAATGGCCAGGTAGAAAAAGAAGCTGTAGAAAAATCGGGACAATTTGGGGGCGCCTGACCTGCCAGCGGGATATGGCGATGTATAATAACCGTAGCCAATCCCGAGGACCATTGCGCGGACCGCGCAGAGTTAATTGAAGTGCAAGATCATCTTGAGGTAGACGTTGCCATCATCGGGGGCGGTATTGCAGGTCTCTGGATACACAACAAGCTCATGGCTCACGGTTATTCCAGCATCCTAATCGAGCGGCATCAGCTTGGCTGCGCACAAACCCTGGCATCCCAGGGGATGATTCACGGAGGCATCAAATACACCCTGGCAGGCGCGACGACCGGTGCTTCAGAAACCATCGCAGCCATGCCAGAGCGATGGAACCAGTGCCTTGCAGGAGAAGACCCAGTAGATCTACAGGGCGTTGAGACCCTGGCGCGTGATTACTACATGTTCTCAGACGGTTCTGTTACTTCAAAGGTCACCGCGTTTTTCGGCAGCAAAGCGATCGAGGGTCGAGTTTCCGCCATCAAACGAAGTGACTATCCGGAAGCTTTCGCAAACGACCAATTCAAGGGGAGCCTGTATAAACTTCAGGACATCGTGCTTGATACCGAATCACTGATTTCCAAACTGGCATCAGTTGGCCGCGTCGTTCAAGGTGAAGCAGAACTCGAACATGACGAGGGCGTGGTTTCCGGCATTCGCATCTCTGGTCATCAAATCAAACCAACCACAACCATCCTGGCAGCGGGCCAAGGTAACGAGGCGCTGATTAACACGCTCGCACTACCTGTCACGATGCAGCGCCGTCCCCTGCAACAGGTGATCGTCAAAGGACCTGAGTTACCAGACCTTTACGCACATGCGGTAACACTAAAAGCAGGTGACAAACCCAGAATTACTTTCACCACTCACAAGGCAGGAAACCAAAGAGCCTGGTACCTGGGTGGGCAGCTCGCCGAAACCGGCGTTGATCGCTCTGAAGCTGAGCAGATTGAATTCGCCAAAAAGGAACTGGCCGAGGTTGTTCCATGGGTCGACCTGAGTCAGTGTGAATTCACAACCCTACGCATTGATCGCGCGGAAGCCGGTCAGTCGGAAGGTCTTAGACCCGATCGCCCTTTCGCCAACCGCTACGGCAATGTCATTGTCAGCTGGCCAACAAAACTGACGCTAGCGCCGATGCTGGGAGACATGGTCCTGGCATTAATGCCACCGGCCGGGGGCGGGGAAAAGCAGATTCCAGACGCGATCCCTCGAGCTGCATTCGGAGTCGCGCCATGGCTGTAGTGCTCGGCAACACAAACCTCAGGACCAACAGAATTTCATTGGGTACCGTGAAGTTCGGTCGCAATACCAACGTTAAATATCCTGAAGCATTCGAACTGCCGAGTGATAAAGCCATTGAGGAACTGCTTCGATTTTGTATGGAGCAAGGCGTTAACCTGCTCGACACCGCTCCTGCATACGGCTCGAGTGAAGAAAGGATCGGAAAACTTTTACCGGGTTCACGAGAAGACTGGATTCTCTGTTCGAAAGTGGGCGAAAACTACGACAACCATCAATCTACCTACGACTATTCAGCTGACAGTGTGCGTGCAAGCATCGAGCGCAGCCTGAAGAGGCTGAACACTGACTATCTGGATATCCTCCTGATTCATTCAGATGGCAATGATCAACAGATCATCGAGCAAACTGACGTGGTGGCTGTACTTCAGGAAATGAAATCAAGTGGCACTGTACGCAACATTGGCATGTCCACAAAAACTATCGAAGGAACCCGTTCAGCCCTGAGCTTTAGTGACGTATTGATGGTGACACTCAACATTGAGGACCAGAGTCACCTGGACGTTATTCTTGAAGCTGAGTCTAAAGGTTGCGGCATTCTACTGAAGAAGGTGCTGGCGAGCGGCCACAAGTCTCCGGAGGAGAGCCTGTCGTTCGTCCTGGAGAACATAAAAAGCGCCAGTGCCGTTGTCGGTACTGTCAATCCTGACCATTTGCTGGCCAACGTGGCTCTAGCTAAAGGCTTTCAATAACTGCCGCTAAAGGCTTCTAATCTTCTCGACGAGGGCGGTGGTAGAACAGTCTTCCACGAGGCTGAGTACTTTCACCTCACCACCTGCAGCTCTCACGATATCAGCACCAACAACCTGATCAATGCCATAGTCACCACCTTTGACCAGGACATCAGGCTTGATCAGTTCCAGGAGCTCTTCAGGGGTATCACCATCAAAGCTCACGACCCAATCCACCGCAGCGAGACCAGCCAGCATGGTCATTCGTCGATCAAGTGGATTAATGGGTCTGCCTTCACCTTTGAGCCGATGCACAGACTCATCGGAGTTGATGGCAACGATGAGGCGGTCGCCTTCTCTCGCCGCGTCGTTCAGATAATCAACATGGCCCGCGTGCAAAATATCGAAACAGCCATTGGTGAAAACCACTTTCTGACCACGGGACTTTGCAACTTGAACCGCATGCAACAACTGCTCTGCTGTCATCTTTCCCTGATCTTTCCAGTCAGAGCCAGTTGCTTCTTCAGGATCAATCTCCGCTCGAAGCTCCGGTCCAGAGACACTGGTCACACCGAAGTGACTGACGACAATACCGGCTGCCACGTTGGACATGGCAACAGAATCTTTCATGGATTGGCCAGAAGACAATGCAGAGGCAAGGACCGCCACCACGGTATCGCCAGCACCTGAAGTATCGTAGACCTCACGAGTTCTGGCTGGGAAATGACTTTCGTCGTCTTTTTCAATCAGGGTCATACCTTCTGACGCTCTGGTTACAAGCATCGCCTGACAACCAACATTCACCATCAGCTCACGACACTTGGTCAGCATTTCAGCGTCATTACGCCAGTCACCTACTGCATGACGCAATTCCAGCAAGTTCGGTTTGATGATGGTTGCACCGCGGTAGGCTGAGAAAGGTTTGAACTTAGGATCTACCAGGACGGTTTTGTTTCTACCGATGAGTTCCGCCACAAGCGGTTCGGGATCCTGGAACACACCCTTGTCATAGTCCGAGATGATCACGGTGTCGAAATCATCATCTTCACGGGATCGCTCGATCAGGTCAGCTACCGCAATGTCGAAGGGTTCTTCAAAGTCTGCGCGAACTAGTTGCTGGCTTCTGGAAACCAATCGCACCTTTGTGATGGTAGGTGTGCCGGGCACTTGCAGGAATGCGCGGGAGATTCCTGAGGCATTAAGCTTGCTGTCCAGAATGGTAGCCATGTCGTCCTGCCCGGTCGCAGCAATCAGGCGTGATTTTGCACCCAGGGTTGCGACATTAAGCGCAACGTTAGCGGCACCACCGGGTCGGTCTTCAATCTCTGAAACGTCGATGACAGGAATCGGCGCTTCTGCAGATACACGTTCCGTATCACCATGCCAATAACGATCCAACATGGCATCGCCAATGGTCAAAACGCGTGCATTGTCGAATCTTACAGGCTTCATAGTCGCGGGATTCTATCACAGGAATAAATTCAACCCTTGGCACAAAACTGCTAATGTGACCGCCGTGAGTAAAACCACCCTCGCCCAGCGTGAATTCCTAAAACCCAAATACTGGCCAACCTGGCTGGTCATTTTTCTGGGTTACCTCATCTGCCTGATGCCTCTACGAGTTCGTTGGGCAATCGGTAGTGGCCTGGGTCGTTTGGGCTATCGCTTCGCGCGTAAACGTCGCCACATCGTAGAAACCAACCTTCGCCTCTGTTTCCCGGAAAAAACCGAACAGGAACGTAATCAACTTGCCAAGGACAACTTCATATCGAGTGGGATCAGCATCATCGAGACCGCCGTGGGCTGGTTCATATCACCTGATCACTACGACGATCTGGTGGATTTCGAAAACCTGGATCTGCTGCTGGAGACCCAGAAACAGGGAAAAGGTGTGCTGCTTCTGGGCATGCATCTCTCGACTCTGGATTTCACCGGTGCGGTCATAGGCAGAAACGCCACGCTTGATGTGATGTATCGACGCAACAAGAATAAGCTGATCGAGGCAGTGATGACTCGAGGCAGAGAAAAGCACTTTCCATCCGCCATCGAGCGTGACGACATACGTCAGGTTATCAGGCGCTTAAAAAAGGGAGCTACCGTCTGGTATGGCGCGGACCAGGACTATGGCATCAAGCACTCTGTTTTTGCCCCTTTCTTCAACATCCCGGCGGCAACCATCACGGCTCCTTCCCGACTGATCAAAATGACTGATGCTAACGTTCTTATACTGTCGCACTACCGAAATCTGCAAACCGGCCGATATCGCGTCTGTTTTTCAAGAATGCCTGAGAGGTATCCAAGTAACGACGACGTAGCCGACTGCACGTTGTACAACCAGGTCGTTGAAAGCTGCGTGTTGGAGGCACCAGAGCAATACTGGTGGCTACATAGACGTTTTAAAACAAGACCCGAAGGTGAGGCGCGACCTTACTAGACAGCTCTGGTTTGAACCAGGTCGATTAGCTGAGCCGCAACCCGCTCACATACATTGGCCATGGAATATTGCTCCGCGGCAACCTCACGAGCCTTTGAACCCATACGATCACGCAACTCATTGGAGTCATGAAGGCTTTTAGCTGCGGTTACCCAGCTTTCTCGATTACTCACCAGGTAACCTGTTTCGCCATGCGTTAGAACATCCCGGTTAGCACCAACATCTGAACTGATCACCGGCAATCCCGCAGCCATATACTGAATCACCTTGAGCGCGCACTTGCCACGAGTCCAATCGTTGTCTTTCATTGGCGCTATTCCAACGTGGCACTGTGACAACGCCTCAGTCTCTGTTTCCTCCGACCAACCGAGGTTTTCGACCTTCAGGTTCTCCAGAGCAAAATTGAAGTCTGCGATAACCCTCAGACAAGCACCCGGGATGGCACGTCCTACTGCTTCCAGATCCTCACGAACCAGTTCCAGGTAGCGAGCCGTTGAACTGCTGCCAATCCAGACGAAGGTAAAGTCTTTCGCCTTTACCGATGTGTTGGAATACCGTTCTAGATCGACACACGTAGGTGTCAGTACCGCGTTCGCACCAAGCTTTTTAGCTGCTTCACAGAGATATTGATTCCCTGCCAGAACCAGATCCGCTCGAGACGACACCGCCCTAAACTTGGCACTTCGGGATGAAGAAACCGATCCATCGGATTTGAGAAATACTGCATCGTCATAATCAAAGATCAGGCATGGAATCCTGCTTCGAAGCAGACGAACGATTGGCGCGGAAAGCAGTTTCCGCTGAATGAATAGAACATCAAAGGCACCAGCTTGTGCAACAAGCTGAATCTGAGCCCAGAAATTCGGTTCGTAATGAACGACGATTTCATGACCTTTCGCACGCAGCGCCTGTGCCACTGGTTCCAGACGATAGCGGGTTGATGGGTTGTCAGCGGACTTGCCGATGAAAAGAAACTTCATGCCGTTTCGGGCTTTCTTGCCACCACAATAATCTGTTTTGCGAAGTCGATCCCAATGGCGCGGAATACTGGATACATCAGGTAACGACGAATCAATTTCTTAATCAGGGAATCGTGATACAGCCGATGAATCGACGTCACATTAAATCCTGTGAGCGATAAAAGACCGCCGAGTTCGTCGTAACAAAATGGCGTTATGTGTGTGACATCGCGCATAAACGCGGGCGGGTAGTAGATATTCGGCGTTGTCAGAATGACGGCACCACCTGGTTTTAAGCTTTCGTACATGCGTTGAATCACATGAGCTGCATCATCCAGCGTCACATGCTCAATCATTTCAAACGCGCAGATCAGGTCGTATTCACCAGTGACCTCATCAATGTGATTAAACTCATGGGGGTATGTCGGATCGATATCGCAGGAAGCGTAAGTAACACTGCCCCAATAGTCGGTCATTTTCTTTTCGAACGAGCGATCACCTGCGCCCACTTCAAGCAAACTGGTTCCCGCACCGCCTTCACCAGCAACCACTCTGTGGTAACGGCTGGCAACGGGGAGATCCCAGATTTCACCAAAAGTTTTTTCAATCCTCTTTCGGTGGGAGTAGAGCTTTTGCCAGTCCAAAGTCATATCAGAAAGAAATCGGCGCGTGTTGTTCAATAACGGGGACTGACCTGATTTTCTGCACCATGGCAGAAACCGAAAACTCGTCACCAAGTCGTTTCAGTGCTTTTGCAGCCAGCTCAGAAGAATCCGCCTGTGACAAAGTACGCATCTCCGTCATTTTCTTTTGCAGGTCTGCAACGTCCCCTGTTGCAAACGTCATCGCCGTATCATCCACCACACTGATTGGACCTGCAGCATCGCTGCTGACAATAGGCACCGAGGCCGCCATAGCTTCAAGCAGCACGATACCGAATGCTTCTTCTTCAGTGGATGACAGCACAAACGCATCAAAAGCTTTCATAAGACGTCTCGCATCATCATGAGCACCGCAGAAAACGACCCGATCACTGACGCCAAGACGTTTCGCCTGCTGTTTCAGGTTCTCTTTGAGCGCACCGTCTCCAACAATCGCCAGCACAGAGTCATCATTCATTTTCGCCAGGGCTTCAAGCAGGAGGCCGTGGTTCTTCTTGCGAACGAGGCGACCTATGGTGCCAAAACAAAAACGTCCCAGCGGGATACCCAGTTCGTGGCGAGCTGTAACCGGATCCAGTAACGTCGGTGCTTCTATGGAATGGTGAACCACATTAATACGTCCATCCAGATGCGGATGGCTGGCTAATGTGGCAGCACGAACCGGTTCGGACACACCAATCAAGTGAACGTTTTCTTTCCAGTAGCGAGACAGGACAGAACGAGTCCAACGCTCCAAAAATCCATACTCATGCATCACCCCAATCACCGCACCAATGTCGAGTTGGTAATTCAGGAGTTGCGCGATATAGAAGGGCTTATAGCGATGAGCAATCACGAGATCCGGCGGTGAATCACTGATCATGTCCCGGATCTGCCTGGTGACCGAAAGTTTGAGTCCTCTGAGGTCACCAGCCGGAAGCGTGAGGAACTCTACGTCGCCATGGATTTCCTTAGCAAGGCTGACGGACATGGGACCTCGAAGAAAGATGGTTGAGACATCACAGTCAGCAAAGCAACCGGCATACTGACGAGCAACCGTTTTGAACGGTCCCTTGTAGTCATGACAAATTTGCAGAATGCGTGGCTTTTGAACCATCTATTGCACGTGCGTGCGCTTGGTAACCAGCAGGTCTTCCAGCACCAGGTATTCCAGATCGGAGCCGAAGAACATATTGAGTGCGTCAGTGGGTGAGCAAACCATCGGTTCTCCTCGTCGATTCATCGACGTATTCAGCACTGCGCCGTTACCTGTGAGCCGCTCCATTTCCTTTAATAACGCATAATATCTCGGATTGGTGCTTTCTTCGACGATCTGTACACGACTGGTGCCATCTTCGTGAACCACCTCTGGCACGCGGGCTTTCCACTCTTCCGACACCTCAAAGGTGATCGTCATGTAAGGCGCAGGATGTTCCGTCTGGATCATATCTTTGGCAACGGTATCCAGAATACTCGGGCAGAACGGTCGCCATCTCTCTCGAAATTTGATCTGTTCATTAATCTTGTCAGCTATACCCTCATAGCTGGGGCAACCAAGAATGCTGCGACCACCGAGGGCACGTGGACCAAATTCCATTCGACCCTGACACCAGGCTACCGGGTTACCGGCTGCAAGGAGTTCTGCCGCTTTTTCGATAATGTCATCTTGTTGTTCAAATAACGGCTGCTGAGAATGATCTTCACAGGCTTCGATACACTGCTGGGTCGTGTAGCGCGGGCCGAGGTAAACGTGCGTCATCTTCTCCGGCGTGACACCACGGGACCATGAGGCATAAGACGCGGCGCCAACGGCCGTACCTGCGTCACTCGAGGCAGGCTGAACAAAAAGTTCTTTCACGTAGGGCAGATCAAGAATCTTCTGGTTGAGTTTCACATTCAGGGCGCCACCACCAGCAAAAACCAGTTGGCCCGTTTCTTTCAGGATATCGCTGAGGTAGGTTTCGATGAGTTGCAAAGAAATGTCTTCGTACATTTTTTGCATCGAAGCGGCATAGTGGATGTACGGATCATCAGCGATGTCACCTTCGCGCCGCGGTCCCAACCAATCGATCAGTTTCTGGCTGAAGTAGTAGCCTTTGCCGCCCTCTTTGTAACGCCTGAGACCAATGGTATTAACCAGTTGGGTGTTAACCCGGATTTCTTTACCGTCGAACTCAATCAGTCGAGACAGGTCATAAAGATCGGGATCACCGTACGGTGCCATACCCATGACTTTGTATTCACCATCCAACATCTCGAAACCAAGGTACTCGGTGAAGGATGCATAGAGTTGACCCAGAGAGTCCGGATCAAAGAACTCCTTAATTTTGTGGATATGGCCATTTTCACCATACCCAAAGAAGGTCGTTGCATACTCGCCTTTGCCATCAATACCAAGGATTGCTGTCTTACCTTCAAAACCTGACAGGTGATAAGCGCTACTGGCATGAGCCATATGATGTTCAACTGCATCAAACTCGATGTCTGACCAATTAATGCCCAGCTCATCAAGCAATCCTTTCACCTTGCGTACGTTTCGGCGATAGTGGCGGTTGCCGTTAAAGATTGCGTCAATGGAACGCTCTGGTGCATACCAATAGCGAGCCGCGTAATGCCACCTGGCTTTGCCAAACAAACTGATTTTCCCGAACGGGAACGCAACAACATCAACGTCGTGCGGTTTAAGACCCGCTTCCTTCAAACAAAAACGTGCTGCGTGCAGCGGCATCGCCTGTTTTGCATGTTTTTCGCGAGTAAATCTCTCTTCTTCGGCGGCAGCAATGAGCTTGCCATCGATATAGATGGCGGCAGAAGGGTCGTGAGTTAAGGCGCCGGATAGGCCGAGTACAACAAGTGACAAGGGTTTAACTGCTCATACGCTTAAATCAGGTCGCGTATTCTAGCTCACTTACCCAAGAAGATCAGAGAACCGTTCAGCCATCTGCGGGGTGGATTCCCAGTTTTTGAGGAATCGCTCCAGATCTTTCATTTCCGCACGACGTTTTTCTTCTGGATCCTGGTGTTCCCGCATGGAATCGAGGTCAATAATCACCGCTCCACTACTTGCCAGAAGGAAGTTGCTGGCCTTGAGATCACCATGCGTAACCCCAGCGGCAGATAGGCTCTTCAGGAGTTCGACGATAGAGACGATATCTGAAGCCGGATCCTCGCGTTCAGTTAGAACCGTTGCGTCAGGACCTTCAACGTACTCGGTAATGAAATAGGCTCGTCCTCTTAAGAGACCCAACCTTTCTTCGATCAGCGCTACTGGCTTGACGGTACTGATGCCAAGAAATTCTAAGCGATGTGCGTTTGCCCATGAGATCCAAGCCCGAGACTTTCGGAACATTCGTGACAACCGATGTCCCGGATTCTTGATGTTGTAACGTTTAATAACCAGCGGGCCTTGCGGACCATCGACCAGTGCAACCGTTGCGGTGTTGCCATCTTTCAGAATCTTACCATCGACAATAGCAGCGTCTGGGTTGGCAAGCAGTTCCGCCATAGCATCTGAATAACTGGTGCGATCGCATACCCAGAACCGATCAAACGTTCGCCCCGCAGCAAATTGCGTGCATTCTCGAAACGCTTTCTGGATGTAATTCTCTTTGCGTTGGTTACGCTTTTTATTAATCAGGTAGGCCAATCGCTTAATGCGGCCGGGATGATCTGGCCAGGCTCGAACCTGACGATAAGCCTCCATCAAGTCAGGAATCATTGAATCGTGCCGCGCATTGAACTGGGCAAAGAAAAGCGCCAGGTTATTCATGCTTCGGGTTTCGCCAACCGGATGCGTCCTATGTCGACTCACGTCACCACCATCGATGGTATAGACAAGGTTGTTATGGAA
The DNA here is from genome assembly GCA_965267195.1 of Pseudomonadales bacterium. Lineage (GTDB taxonomy): Bacteria > Pseudomonadota > Gammaproteobacteria > Pseudomonadales > Azotimanducaceae > UBA9659. The sequence goes on along the minus strand of OZ253942.1, from coordinate 3,111,697 downwards.
AAGGAAATTTTCCGGGTGAATGTCATTTTGAATGACACCGCCCTCATGCAATGACGCAAGGACAGGAAGCACTTTGCTAATCAGCTGAGTTCTTTCCGCATCGTTGGCTGCACCAGAGATGACATCGCTTAAGCTACTGGCATTCTCGAGATATTCGAAAGCCAGGACATATCCACCTTTCGATCTGAGCCTGGCCTGCCATTCCAACGAAGGCGTCCTGACACCGGAATCTTCAATAGCATGAACGCCGCTGATTTCTCGACGCATATAGCGTCTCGAAGATCTACCAATAAAAATTTTGATGAGATACTCGCGACCGCCGGATTCAGCAACCGCAACAATTCGTTTCGCGGGAAGCAGGCGCAGGATTCTCTTAACGGTGAGCTCAACAACTGAAACTTTGCCGTTAATTTTCTCCACGCTCAGTTGAAAGGGCTCTTTGACTTCCCTTCCAGCTCTGATCAGCGAGTCAGCATCCAGGTTATTCATGACTACTGCTCGCGCCCCTCAAAGAATTTGAGCACGCGGCGAATCTCCTCTTTGTCCACAGTATCCAATCGCTCATGTCCTTTATACGACAGGTAAAACCGTAGTCGATCACTCCTGCTTAACTGAACCTTGCCATGCTTATCGAGACAGGCAAGGTCTTTCACTCTACCTCTGGAGAGCAACGGTCCGAAGGTTTTTCGACCAAGTGGGCAATCAATAAGATAAACCCCCGGGTCACCCGCGGTCTCTACCAGTATATTCCTCCACTTCAGGTCATTATGTACAAACCCATAGCGGTGGAGTTTCCTCGTCGCTTCCGCCAATCGACCAATCACGGCTCGCCGCCAACCGACATCAAAAAGCCATGAACTCTTCGCCCTATATAGTGCGTCAAGATCGGAGGTTCCTCTCACTTCTCTTGTAATGACCACACCCTGGTAGTCAGCGCCTGGCGAGGTCTCACCATAGGCAACCACTTCAGCAGCGGGGATATCAAGGTCATGAAACAGCGCCTGATTTTCCCACTCAGCGCGAACCCGGCTCCTGCCAAGAAAACGTTTCAACCAGCGTCCTCGACTGGCATAAGTCTTCACATAATAAGAAGTCTCACCGACAGTGACCTTGACCACTTTGCTCATCCAGTTGCCGTTGATCTTTTCACCATCAGCTTCCGAGCTGGTCTTCATGTCGGGGAAGATGTCTTCTACACTTGAGTGTACCCACCAGCTCATAAGGTTTCGTCACCTATATTGGTGAGCAGCTTTTTTATCTCGTCAGGCAAACTGTCGTGATCCTGAAGATAAAGTTTCTTTGCTCGATTGATGACCCGGCGCCACAAACTTTTTTCAGACAGTGCGTTACGCAACTCTTTTCCCGAGTAAGTTCTGATAAACCTCAGCAGATCACGTCGGGTCAGACCTTTTTCAAAGGCTGAGAACAGCAGCCCGCCCAAATCTTTAACCTGCCAGCGAAGGGGCACTCGTTCTCTCACCTGAGCTCGATGAAGATCAATGACATGAAGCTCAATGTCAGAGCCTTTATCAGTTCGCATCAGGAAGTGGCAGAGATAAAAGTCTCTGTGATTCACGCCTGCACGATGCATGTCACCGGAGATCCGGGCCACCTTCTCAAGGATTCTCCGTTTCTGAACCACATCATTTGTCTCATAGTCTTCGAGAGAGATGGTTGGCTCCAGTGATTGTGTAATGATGGCAGAACGTCGAGCGGAGGGGTTACGGCCACGTTCGCAATAAAGAGATGCTGTCATTGTTGGAACGCCTCGCGCATGGAGCCGTTCGATCGCGAGCCATTCGTTTCTAGCACCGAGTACCGGCGGGCGCCCCTGCAAAAGGTTTTTGAAGATCTCAGCCCAGCCCACCCCATGATGCACCTTCACGAAATAGGGTCGGTCCTCCAACAGAATGCGAAAGGTTCTCCTTTCATCGATCTGCCGATAGATCTCTCCATCCAAATCATCGACCTGTTCAAACAGATCAGATTCCGAAAAACAGGGCTTCAGCTCAGCTGCAATAAAATCAGGTGTCATTGCTCGAAGTCGACGTCTGGACAACAAAATCAGCGGCCTTCTTCGGCATGTCATAAATGTCTGCCGTCCGCGAAAAAGCAAGCCCGTTCTCGGACCAGTTCGCATCCGGCAGGCGGGTCAACATCCCTTCCAGCATGTTATTGAATGTCTCCTGCCGAAACGGAGACGGGATTAACTCACCAGCACCCGCTTCTTCAATGTAATGACCGTAACCACAGACATCGGTCGCAATCACTGGCAAGCCGGCGACCACCGCTTCTAGCAACACCGTCCCTGTGTTTTCCACGTATGCCGGATGTACGAGGAGATCTGCGCCCAGCAGGAATCTTGGCACGTCGTCACGACCTTTGAATATCGTCACCCGCTCCGAAATACCCAGTCGTTTCGCCATCCTTCGAAAGTTACCCGGCGCATCCTGACCGATGACCATCAGCTTTGTTCGACTAAGCAACTGGTCCGGCAGAGCGCTCATGGCAATCAGCGCGCGGTCCAGCCCCTTCGTGATAAATCCCGAACCGATCATGAGCAGAACCAACTCATCATCCGCAAGATTCATTTCTTCTCTGAACGTCCGGCGTATTTCGTCGCTGTTAGGTGGCGCCATCCGATCCCTGGCAATACCTGGAGTGAGCATGTGAATTCGGTCGGACTCCGTGTTGTAGTACTTCTGGAACAGAGGCACCTGTACCGATGAAATCATCAGGATTTCTGTGTCCGACCCCTCACCGAAAACCGCTTTTTCGAAGTCCGAGAACAGACCGTACCGCGGTAACATTCGGTACGCCCAGGTTCGCTGATGCCTGGCTTTATCTTCATAGCAACTGTCCGCCGCGTAATAGACATCCAGGCCAGGCATCTTGTTGAATCCCACCACGCTGGCCACAGGATTTTCCGCCAGATGCCGGGAAACCCAGTGATAGAACTTCTCGTAACGAGCATGGTTGGTCAGCGCGTATGCGGGTACTCTGATGATGTCAAAGCCTTCAGGCACGGGACCTTCCCAGGACAACGTATAAACCCGGATTTTGTGACCCTGATCCCGCGTCATTTCCGCAATTCGCAGGAAGTCACGCTGCAGGCCGCCGTAAGGGAAATACTTGAAAAGGCTGAACGCCACCGTGCTTGATGCAGGCTCATTGCGTTTTTCTAAAGCAATTTCCTGGATCCGATTGGCGGCGTGCTGGTGTAGCGAATAGATATCTGCACTTTCGGCAAACGCACGGCCACGTTCCACCCAGGCACTTCGATTATCGTCCCGGAGCATACGAGACAGTTTTTCGTTCAAGTCCTTTTGCCTGAAAGGCATTGGCACCAACTCGCCCATGCCCGCTTCTTCAACATAATGGGCGTAACCACAGTTTTCAGTGGTTAGTACGGGTGTACCCGCTACAACTGCCTCCAGCAATACAATACCCGCAGCCTCATCCAGAGCCGGAAGAATCAGCAGATCAGCGGCGAAGAGAAAATCGGGAACATCATCCTGACCTGAGAGAATCGTTACCTGATTGGAGATACCGAGAAGCCACATGAGTCGCTTGAAGGGCGCTGGGTTATCTTCACCAATGACAATGAAACGAGTCTTGGACCTTTGTTCTTTTGGAAGAGAACGAAATGCGTAAAGCGCTCGGTTCAGTCCCTTTTTGACGAATCCCGAGCCCACCATCAGTAAGAGCTTTTCATCGTCAGCAATGCCTAGATCTGCGCGCTTTTTATCTCGCAGCTCAGAAATATCGTTAGGCGCGATTCGATCTCGGGATATTCCAGGTGGCAGGAACATCATTCGTTCTTCCTGCGTCTGGTAATGATGATCAAAGAAAGGCTGTTGAACTCTAGAGATCATCAAAATCTCAGTGTTCGAATCTCGACCAAAAACCGCTCGCTCATAATTTGAGAAATGTTTGTATCTGGGTAGCAACCGATACAACCAGCCCCTCTGAGTCTGCGCTTTTTCCTGGTAACAGGAGTCAGCCGCATAGTAGACATCGAGGCCGGGCATCTTGTTAATGCCAATGACCGCGTCAACCGGATCATCCATCAGCGCCTGCTGCACCCAGGCACTAAACCGTTCATAGAGAGTGTGATTAGTTAGCGCAGAGACAGGGACAATGGTGACGTTAAATCCCTCAGGAATATCACCGCGCCAGTTCAAGGTGTAGACACGCACCTCGTGCCCCATCGCCTGACACTCGAGTGCAATGCGCAGAAAGTCACGCTGCAGACCACCGTGAGGGAAATACTTGTAAAGGCAGAATGCCAGCTTTAGTCGAGGCTTAGGCTCGGGTTGCCAGTCTGCTGCTGTAACGCTTGCCACACTGTCTCCGGCGTTATTGGTTCATAGCAGGGTGGATGAATTTTACTTGAATCATCTGACTTCTTGTACTGACAATCTCTTTCCCTGCAAGGAATGCAAGGTAAGTGTGTACTTGCTAACACTTTGGCTTGATCACCGAGCATCCCTGTAAGGCTCGGATCCGTTGCACCGAACAGACCCACCATGGGGACACCCAGGGCAGGTGCGAGATGACCAAGCCCAGTGTCGACAGATACGGCGCCCACACATCCGCTCAGCAACTCCATGAGTTCCGAAAGAGGTGGCCGATAGACCACTTCACCGCCCTCTGCAGCAATGACTTCTGCACGGTCCCGCTCACTCTCGTTCCCGGCGGGGACAATCAGCTCATATCCATCGCCGATCGCGAGACCCGCTAGTCTCTGCCAGTAAGTTAAAGGCCACTCTTTACTTACCCAAGTGGTCCCATGGAAAAATACGAGCCGCTTTTTCCGATTCGCATTATTATCTAACCCAAAATCTATCTGGTCGGGACAGGAGTAGCCGAGCGCTGCAGCGAACAGTTTTTTCTGTCGCTGAATCGCATGTTGGTTTAGATCGATTTCATAACCCTGCCGATAGAATCTGCTTGCGATTGATTCACGTGCACTGGCGCCATCAAATCCATGTAATGGTCCTCTCGCTAACCATCCTGTTAAGGCGCTTTTCAGCAATCCCTGGGAGTCAAGAACCAGATCATAATCCTCTTCACGCAATTGGTTTCTGAAATCAGAAAACTCCCCGGCGCTTTTCAGCAGTTGCTTGCGCCATCGACGAATGGCCACCGGAATAACTCGGCGTATCCCAGGATGTCGCTCCGGGATATCTTTAAAGGCTTCTTCGACCACCCAATCGATGATCAATCCGGGCACAGCCTCGAGGGCATCCGTTACCGCCGGTAATGCATGCACGACATCACCAAGAGAAGAAGTTTTAACGAGCAGTACTTTCACGACCGACTGCTCATAACGCAGCTTCCACCTGTTCAGGTGTCAGCTGGTTAAGACAATTTTTATGTCCAAGGGGGCACTCTCTTTTGAAACAAGGACTGCAATCTAAATCTAGCCGAACGATCTGAGCCTGATCTGAGAGCGGCGGAGTAAAATCAGGCGAAGTGGATCCATAGATCGCCGTTACTGGCGTACCAACGGCCGCCGCCACATGCATGAGACCAGAGTCATTACTCACCACACTGTCGCAAAGGGCCAAGAGATCGATGGCATCCAGCAGACTCGTCTTTCCTGCCAGATTCACGCAGCCCTCTCCTATTTCCTGGGCAATCGTCTGGCCTGTTAATTCGTCCGCAGGGGAACCAAATATCCAGACGCGCTTACCGGCGGCGACAAGCTTCCTGCCAAGCGCCGCATAGTGCGCTTCCGGCCACTTTTTGGCGTCACCAAACTCAGCACCAGGACAGAAACCCACTACCGGGGCGCCTGTATCTATTTGATTTTCCTTGAGAAAGTTCTTCTGATTGGCTTCATCCACCATGAGTTCAGGCTTGATCATGTCCTCGCCGGATTTATCCACCAGTTCGAGAAAACGGTCGGTCATCAGGGGTAAGCGTTTCTTATCCAACAGTCGGAGATCGTTGAGCAGGAAGTAACGATATTCCCCAAGAAAGCCCACACGATTGGGGATATTGGCAAAAAATGGCACCAGGGCGGATTTCAGCGAGTTAGGCGTAACAATAGCCAGATCGTATTGGTTTTCTGCGAGTTTGCTGCCCAGTCCCCGCCGGTAGCCGAACCCGAATTGTCCGTGTTTCTGATCAATTAGGATGCCGCGATTCACTTCTCGCATTCGCTGAACCAGACTCAATGTTGCACGCGGTGCGAGCACATCGATGTGAACATCCGGGTTGTCATTGCGCAGTGCCGAGTAGATCACCTGGGACATGATCATGTCGCCGACCCATGCTGGTCCGACAACTAGTACGCGTTGAGGTTGGCCTGTGTTATGTCCCGTCAATCTGGCACCGAATCAGGTTCAGGAGACGGTCGTTGACCACTCCGGGTGTTCTGATCGTCGACCCATCACCTGGTCAAAGTACATGGTCTGCAGTTTCTCCGTGATCGGGCCCCGCTTTCCGCTACCAATGGTTCGGCCATCGAGTTCGCGGATAGGAAGCACTTCCGCGGCCGTGCCTGTGAAGAATGCTTCGTCTGCGACATACACTTCGTCACGAGTAATACGTCTTTCAGTGATGGTCAGGCCCAGCTCTGCTGCCAGCGCAAAGACCGTGTCCCGTGTAATGCCTTCGAGACATGACGTCAGCTCTGGCGTGACCAGCTGGCCTTTTTGAACAAGAAAAATGTTCTCGCCGCTTCCTTCGGCAACATAGCCTTCGTTATCTAAAAGTAATGCTTCTTCACAGCCACTATCTAACGCTTCCTTTAAGGCGAGCATGGAGTTGATGTAGTTACCGTTTGCTTTGGCTTTACACATGGTGATGTTTACATGGTGACGTGTATATGAACTGGTACGTACCTTAATGCCATCAACCCGGGCTTCCGGTGTCATGTAGTTAGGCCATTCCCAGGCTGCAATGATGCAGTGTGGCTTCAAATTGTCTGCGCGTAGCCCCATACCTTCGGAACCGTAGAAACACATGGGACGAAGATAGGCTTCTTTCAGCTTGTTCTCCCTGACAACCGTGACCTGAGCCTCGTTAATCTCTTCTTTCGACCAGGGAATCGAGAAGTTCAGGATATGCGCGCTACGGAAGAGGCGATCAGTATGATCTTGAAGCCGGAAAATAACCGGACCGCGATCTGTTGCATAGGCACGGACACCTTCGAATACACCTAAACCATAGTGCAACGTATGGGTTAGGACATGGACGCGTGCATCACGCCAAGGCACCAGCTCACCATCGAACCAGATAACGCCGTCTCTATCTGCCAGGGAATCAGACATCTACTCTTCCAATACTCATTATTTACTTCAGGATCATTTTTTCTTGCCAGATCCGGTATACCTCACTGCGATAGGTCTGAAGCCGCTCAAAATCGGTCTCCAAACCCAACCAGCCATGATGAACTGCCGCCCGGAATACCAGGTACGCTCGTTGCAACGCATCTACTTCTGATTCTGAAAACAAACCAGCATCACCCAGTTCATCCAGAAGTCGCATCACATCGGTCCATCTGCTGAGAGCAGGCGTCTTGGACGCCCACGCGAGGACCGCGTATTGCACCATAAATTCGATGTCAACAATAGCCCCGGCATCATGTTTAAGGTCGAAGCTACCCAGGACCTCGCTGCCATCAGATAAGTGTTCGCGCATCTTTTCCCGCATCTCCAAAACATCCTGTAACAGACGTTCGGGATCTCGCTGAGCCTGAAGTACCTGTTCTCGAATGTCGGTAAAAGCCTGACCTATGATCTCGTCTCCCGCCATGAACCGCGCTCGGATGATCGCCTGGTGCTCCCAGGTCCACGCTTCTGATTCCTGGTATCGGTCAAATGCTGAAATGGTCGCAACAAGAGGACCTTTGTTTCCTTGCGGTCTCAGGCGAAGATCCGCGGAATACAAAATGCCGAATCGAGTGAAGCTGGTCAGGATGTGAATAATGCGCTGACCGGTACGCACGTAGAACACATTGTTGTTAATGCTGTTTTTGCCGTCCGTATTCCCTTTGATGTAGGTCGGACACAGGAAGACCAGATCAAGGTCACTGCCATAAGCAAGCTCGAGACCGCCGGCTTTACCATAGCCGATGATCGCTATTTGTTCTCTTATGGGCTCACCCTGCTCATCACAAGGATTTCCGTGGCGAATCTCCAGATGCTGCCATGCCATATCCAGTGCTCGCTCCAGTATCACTTCTGCCAGGGCAGTTAAACCATCAGACGCCTGCATGATCGAAACCTGATCATTGAGCTCCATCGCAGCAATCTTAAGTGTTGCACCAAGTTTGAACTGGCGAAGCGCATCCATCTGCATCTCAAGATCAGCAAGGTCCACGGTGCGCATAACTTCACGTAACTCTGCTTCTAATTGAGGTTTCGTTACCGCCACCTCACGAATCGCCCGATCCGTTAACTCGTAAAGCAAGATTGGATAGCTCGCCAACTGTTCGGCAATCCAGGGGCTGATCGCAACAAGCTGCACTGCCCTGTGAAGCGCCTCAGTGTTCTCGTTTAAAAATACGAGATAAGTCGAGCGTCTGAGAATTGCCCTCACGAGCGGCAACATCCGCTCCCTCGCGAGGTCCGGGGCCTCGCCACCGGCACATTCAGACAAAAGCTGAGGCATTACGCTATCAACGGCGTTTCGCACTTCCTCGGTGAGACCCAACTTTTCAATATCATCACGTAGCTGTTGCAGAGCAGAATCGGTTGGTTCTTGCCACGCTTGGACCCACACAGCATCAACTTCCGGCACCGTTTCATTTGATGTTCCACGGATAACCAGATCAAAACACCCACTGACTCGATCTCTTCTTCGTCCGAGCTCAACAAGAAATCTTTCGTAGTCCTCGAAACCCATCCCTCTCGCAAGCCGCGACTGACTAAGATCGTTATCAGGCAGTTGATGAGTTTGTTTGTCCAGCTCTGCTTGAACGACGTGCTCGCAGTTCCGAAGAAAGTAGTAGGCATCCAGAAGATCCTGCACGTCGCTTTTCGGCATAAACGCCAGCGCTTCCAGTCTGGCGAGGATCTCGGTCACCCTCGGCTCTTGAAGCTCGGGGTAACGACCTCCCCAGATAAGCTGATGCGCCTGCGCAATAAACTCAATCTCACGAATGCCGCCTGGTCCGAGCTTTAGGTCGTGGCTCATTTCTTTAAGTTCAACCTGGCGCGCAATCAAACCCTTCATATCACGCAGAGACTGAATCGCACTGAAGTCGAGTGTTCTGCGATAGATGAAGGGTTTCATCCATGCCAGGAAATCGACTCCCTGTTCATGATCACCAGCAATCACCCGAGCTTTAATAAAGGCATACCGTTCCCAGTCTCTGCCCTGCTCAATGTAGTACTTCTCCATTGCCGCTCGATGGAGCACGAGAGGACCACTGTCACCATAGGGTCTGAGGCGCATATCAACTCGAAACACCGTGTGAACAGATTCAGAGTCATCAAGACATGCGATGGTTTTTCGTGCGAGCCAGAGAAAAAATTCCTGGTGACTGACCTGCTTCTTGCCTTCAATGAATCCCTGGTTTGCGTAAAAAAAAATCAGGTCGATATCGCTAGAGAGATTCAGCTCAAAGGCACCCAGTTTGCCCATACCCAGGATCACAAGTTTCTCCGGGCTTCCATCTGGGGACAAAGGCTGACCGAACCGTTCCACCGCCTGCTTGTAGCAGTGCTCCAGCGCACACTTGATGCAGAAGTCCGCAAAGTATGAAAGCTCTGCGGTCGTCTGTAGTGTCGAGGCCCGGCGTGTCAGGTCGCGAAAAACTATCCGGGTCATCTCTCGCCTTCTCAGGCGCTTTAGAACATCAGGGAGCTCTGACTCTGAGTTTTCTTTGAGATAGTTGCGATACCTCTGGAGCAGTTTCGCCTCACCGAGATCTTCTTCAATGTCAGAGAAAACATCTTCTAGAGCATCGGCGTGAGCTTCTTGAATGAGCTCAACAAAAAAGGGACTGACCTCCGAGACAAAGTTGATGTCTGGAGCCAAGGTCTCAGAGTAAGGCTGGGACATACCGACTACTCGGTACCTGAGAAGGGTGCGACCCTCAGAACCTCCGCGATGGTGGTTTCGCCTGCTGCAACTTTCATAGCGCCGCTGAGACGCAGCGTTTTCATACCTTCTTTCATGGCAGCAAGCCGGATTTTGCCGATATCAACATCCTCTTCGACGATGCCTTTGATCGTATCTGTCATGGGCAACAGCTCGTAGATGCCTTGTCGACCTCGGTATCCGGTGTCGCGACAGTCGAGGCAACCTATCGGTTGTTGCATACGTACCGGCATCTTCATCTTCCAGGGCGTCGTCAGCGTCTTCCAACCGTCAACATCAGACTCACCCGGTGACTTACAGGCAGGGCAAAGTGTTCTGACCAGACGTTGCGCCATGATGCCTAGCACCGTCGCCTTAATAAGATACGGCGCAACCCCAACTTCCAACAATCGAGTGATCGCTGAAGGTGCGTCATTCGTGTGCAAAGTCGAAATCACAAGGTGACCTGTAAGCGCAGCCTGGATAGCCATTTCGGCCGTCTCCAAATCTCGAATCTCACCAACCATGATGATATCCGGGTCTTGCCTGAGCAGGGCGCGAACGCCATCCGCAAAGGTCAGATCGATATTGTGCTGCACCTGCATCTGGTTGAAGCTCGGCTCAACCATCTCGATGGGATCCTCGATCGTACAGACGTTAACCTCTGACGTCGCCAGGTGTTTGAGACTGGTATAGAGCGTGGTTGTTTTACCGGAACCCGTTGGTCCTGTAACAAGCACAATGCCGTTCGGGTTGCTGACCATGCCCTCCCAACGATCATAATCATCATTGGCAAGACCGAGCTGTTCAAAGGTTTTAAGCAGGATGTCCGGATCGAAGATCCGCATGACCATCTTTTCACCATGAGCGGTTGGCAAGGTCGCAAGACGGAGCTCAACTTCATGTTGATCGGGCATCTTGGTTTTCAGTCGACCGTCCTGCGGTCGACGCTTCTCAGCAACGTCCATCCTGCCCAGGGTTTTTAGTCGACTGATAACTGCCGTCATGACGGGCGCTGGTAACTCGTACACCAGGTGCAGCACACCGTCGATGCGGAACCTGACACGACCTTTGTCACGACGAGGTTCCAGGTGAATATCACTCGCACGTTGAGTAAAAGCATAGTTCAGAAGCCAGTCAACGATGTTAACGATGTGTGCATCGTTAGCTTCCATCTGGTCAATCTGACCCAGCTCAAGCATCTGCTCCAGATTGGAGAGTGAACTTGTTTGCAGACCGGACGCGTTCGCTTTGTTGACCGAGCGCGCCATGGTGTAGAACTCGGTCGTACACCGTCGAATATCTGCTGGGTTGGCGACAACTCGCGTCAGAATCTTACCGGGCAGCGACTGCTCAATGGTCGTCTCCCAACTGTGGACATAAGGTTGGGCACTCACCACAACCACTTCATCGTCTTTGACCTCGAGTGCCAGGATCTGGTGTCTCTGCGCGAATTCGTAGGACATCACCCGCGTCACAACGACCGAGTCAATCTTCAGTGGGTCGATTCGGATGTATTGCTGCTTTGCCCTTTCCGCAAGCCAGATTGTCAGAGTCTCGAGATCCAGAGAGCGGCCTGGATTCTTCAGGTCGTCAAAGTTTTCTTCCGCAATCAGCTCAATGGGATTCCAGTTCAACTGCTCTTTGCGACGGGTCTTCATACCCAGCTGTTCAGCGTCAGTTGACGAGAGCCTGCCGTCCTCAATGAGTTCGTCAGCAACCGTTCTCAGGTTGAGCGAGATATCCGGTTTCTTGGTGTTAACTTCCTGAATGCTCAAGACAAATCTCTTCTTACATCAATAAGAATAGCGCGATACGACTACTTTACACCTTCCATCGAGGAATAGGCTACACCGAACCCCAGAAGGCACGCGGGCTAGCGGAAACCGGGATTGCTGCTATAATACGCGCCCGATTTGGCCACCACAGCAATCATGGCGCTTAACAACGAGCACATAAAATGGTTCAGGGATTCTTCCCCGTACATTGATGCGCACCGGGACAGGACTTTTGTCATCTGTCTGACCGGCGATGCCTTGCGCTCAGAGAATCTGAAGAACATCGTTTCTGACTGTGCCCTGCTGAATTCGCTCGGTGTTCGCCTGGTCGTTGTGTTCAACAGTGACTCAGCCATTCTTGATGCGCTGGGTGACGATTGGCAGTTATCTGGTGATCATAGAATAACAACACCTGAACAAATCGAGGCCGTCACTTCCGTTGTCGGGGGTAAAACCCATGAACTTGCAGCGATGTTTGCAGCAAGCTCTCCAGACACGCCTACCGCACTTAACAAGACCAGACGTGATGTGCTGACCAGCTCCGGCAGTTTCATCAAAGCCCGTCCTATCGGCATTGTTGACGGTGTTGATTTCCAGAATTCAGGCAACGTACGCAAGGTCCTCGGTGATGCCATCTCTGCACAATTAGCCAACGGTGCAGTTGTTCTCGTACCACCGGTCGGCTACTCACCATCAGGAGAGATCTTCTACCTGGATGCTATCCAGATTGCCTGCGAAACCGCCTGCGGGCTGCAAGCGGAGAAACTCATTTTTCTAACTTCAGACGAAGGGCTGCTGGACGAAGAAGGTAAACCCATTAACGAAATTGACCTTAGCCATCCTGCGCCATCGGTCAGTGCTGGGGCGGATTTACTACCCTTTTGTCACAAAGCTTGTCAGCAAGGCGTCGGTCGATGCCACGTATTGAGTCATGACGTGGATGGTGCACTCCTGGAAGAGCTATTCACCAGGGATGGCTGTGGTACACAGGTTGTGGGTCACAGTTATGAACAGATTCGCAATGCGACCACCGATGACGTTGCAGGCATCCTCAGACTGATTTCTCCACTGGAAGACGAAGGTGTTCTGGTCAAACGTTCACGGGAACTGCTGGAAAGTGAGATCGATCGTTTCCTGGTGATCGAGCGTGATGGTCTGCTGATTAGCTGCGGCGCACTCTACCCTTATCAGTGCAATGAAAAAGGTGGCTTCGGAGAACTCGCCTGCCTCGTGACGCATCCCGACTACAGAAAAAGCGATCGAGGCGACCGTTTACTGGAATCTATCGAGAAAAGAGCTCGCCAAGAAGGACTGAGCACACTGTTCGTGCTCACCACACAAAGTGCACACTGGTTTCAGGAAAGGGGATTCGTGGAGAGTGATCGCGAAAAACTACCCCTGGCCCGTCAAGCGCTATACAACGATCAACGCGGCTCAACGGTACTCATCAAGCCCCTCTGATTTCTGCGCTGTAAGCCTGAACGTGTTTGACGAGGGCTTTGACGTTTTCGACGGGTGTTTCAGGAAGAATGCCGTGACCCAGGTTAAAGATGTGGCCGGGTCGATTGCCCACTTCATCAAGAATGGCGCTCGCCGTCTCCAGGACTGACTCTTTAGAACCAAACAAAGCAACCGGATCCATGTTTCCCTGAACCGCTTGGCAACCCATCAAGTCCCAACTACTGACCAAAGGCGCACGCCAGTCGAGGGCAACAACATCACCACCCGCTTGCGCCATCAAAGGAAGTAAAGAGGGGTTTCCGGTGCCAAAGTGGATCACAGGTACCCGACCAGATATCTCGTCGAATAACCGCTTACAGTGAGCAAAGACATGCATCTGGTAGTCCCGAACAGAAAGGCAGCCTACCCAGCTATCAAAGACCTGAATCGCTTGAACACCCTGATCAATTTGGTAGTTCAGGTAATCAATCGCGCAAGTCGTCATGCGATCCATGATCTCCGCAAAAGCAGTGGGATCACTCGCCATCATTCGTTTCACATGGATATAGTTTCGAGAACCCTGCCCTTCGATGGCGTAAGACGCGAGCGTGAACGGCGCGCCGCCAAAACCAATCAATGGGATGTCAGAAGGCAGTTCGTTCCTGATTAATTGAATGGCTTCACCAATGTAGGGCATGGATTCACTGCTTGCCTGGATCTTGAGTGCATCAATACCCTTGGCATCTCGAACCGGATTGGCAATCTGTGGGCCGACGCCGGCGATGTAGTCCAGAGAAAGGCCCATCGGCTCCAGAATCGGCAACAGATCCGCAAACATGATCGCGGCATCAACGCCCAGAATTCGTTGCGCGTCACAGGTGACCTCAGCGGCGAGGTGAGGTGTCTTGAAGAAGTCCAGGCTTGGCGTGTCACCTTTGCTTTCGTGGTATTCCTTCATATACCGGCCGGCTTGCCTATTGAGCCAGATAGGCGTGTAAGGCGTCGGTTCGCCGCGACAGGCTTTAAGAAATACGGAATCTTCCAAAGAACTCATAGGATGCTTTTACTGTGGTTGTGCCGGGAAAGCGCGCAATTATACATGCTTCCGTGCCTATAAGAGCTGCAATCGAGCCCCTGAATCCAGGTTCGACAAATCCCGCACACTCCAGGCCGGTACCGGGTCTTTGAACCCTCGAAGGGACAGTAAGCCTCGAGGGGAGACCGATAGACAGGGTCCCGTAACCCTGACAATTTCCTGTGAAACCAGGATCTCATCTTCATGGGCGTGGTTTTCCAATCGGCTCGCCAGATTCACCGCGCTGCCCAGCGCCGTATACTCGCGTCGCTCACCAAAGCCGAAGCTTCCGACGATACAAAAGCCAGAATGGACTCCTATCCGGAGTCGCAGTGGCTTCCCACCGTGGACGGACCGCCAACGGTCAGACAGTTCACCAAAGCGCTGCCTGATCTCAAGCGCCATGCGAATACAGGCTTCTGCATCCTGTCGGGGGCCATTAGAGTTGGCATCACCAAAAATAATCATGACCCCGTCGCCAATGAACTTATCAACGGTACCACCATGTTTGGCGGCAGCTTCTGCAATTTGTGTGAAGTAATCATTGAGCAGCCCAGCCACGAGAGTTTCATCTACGGTGTCCATGAGGTGAGTGAAACCCGCGATATCCGAGAAAAAAATCGTCAGGCGTTTTCTTTGTGGCTCCTGATTCTCCTGCCGTAGTCGAAGCGGCGTCGGTACAAATGAAGACAGCCAGCTTCTGTCCGCTCTCGCTTGAAGCCTTTCCTGCTTGAGGGTTTTTGTTTCATCAAAAACCAGTAGCCCAATGAACACGACATAAGCAATAAGGCAGGCAAAAGAGATAAGGTAAAAACTCTCTCCGCCAACGAACTGATTGGGGTGCAACCACCATCCTAGGACCGCACCGATAGTCACAAACACCAGAACATTCAGCAGTGACTTCCATCCTCCAACAATCAAGCTGCTCATCATCAAGAGTGCAAGCAGCACGACGGTGACTTCCAGCACAAAGCCAAACAAGCTGACGAGCAAACCTACCACGAAGCCATCCGTACACATCGCAGCAGAGACACTTATGGCTGAGCGGTTCAGCAGCAATGACATCACGACGGGATACAACGGGAGAATCACCAACCAGACGTAAAGATAAACGCCAGGTTGCAACGTGGTTGCCAGAATCAGTGACGCAAGCAGATAACCAAACTGGCGTGGTTTCTGGGTGACTACCGCCAGAGATTGGTCATGACGTTTCATGACGCCATATTGAGGGGAAATCCTGACCGGCGATGTAAGCCAATCAGGAAAATCTTGTAAGTATCAGCCTGCGCTGCCTGCCTGAAGTTCGATCGGTACCTCGACATCCACCTCGGCATCATAGTCGGTGCCATCCACTTCGAAGCCATGCATTTCAAGAAACGCCTGCTTGTAGCCATCGAAGTCTGTCAAGGAATCCAGGTTGTCTGTGGCCACAGAGGACCAGTTGTCAGCCACGTATTGTTGAATCTCAGGCTGCAGTTCCAACTCATCCATGCGAATTCGACCCCCCTCATCGAGCCTGAGGTCACCACCGCCGAAGAGCTGGGTGTTGAAGAAGCGTGTGGTTTGTTCGATACAACCTTCATGGCTCCCCGCCTCTTTCATCGCTTTAAACAACAGAGAAAGGTATATCGACATCCCCGGGATCGCTGATGCCGCCTGTGTCACCAGCCCTTTCATCACAACCACATAAGCTTTGCCATCAACTGAAGCCATGGGTTCAACGAGCGCCTGCTGAGCTCGATCAAGGTCTTCTTTTGCCTTGCCAATGGTGCCGTGATGGTAGATCGGCCAGGTCACCTCACTGCCGAGGTAGGTGTAGTTTGTTGTGACGCATCCCGGTGCAAGCAGACCACGCTCCTTCAGCGCCTCGATCCAGAGCTCCCAGTCTTCTCCGCCCATGACTTTAACGGTATCGCTGACTTCTTCCTGGTTTGCCGGTTCGAGAGAAACTGGTCGCAACTCGCGTGTATTAAAGTCGATGGTCATACCTTCAAACGGCTCGCCAATCGGTTTCAAGGTTGAGCGCACCAGAGACCCGTCTGGCAGTTGTCGTGCCGGTGCCGCCAGAGAATAGACAACCAGATCTACCTGGCCCAAGTCTTTTTCGATCAGATCGCAGGTTGCCTGTTTGATCTCTTCTGAAAACGCATCCCCATTCACATTCGCCGTGTAAAGACCCGCTTCTTTAGCTCGCTCAGTGAACGCCGCTGTTTTGTACCAGCCCGGAGATGCTGTTCGATTGCCGGACGCTGGTCGCTCGAAGAACACGCCAATCGTTGAGGCACCAAAACCAAAAGCAGCACTGATACGCGACGCAAGTCCATAACCACCGGATGCACCAACAATCAGGACCCGCTTAGGTCCATCATCTCGCTTACCCTGGGATTGCACATGAGCAATCTGGTTATCGACATCTTTGGCGCAACCTTCCGGGTGAGCGGTTGTGCAAAGAAATCCTCGGATTCGGGGTTTGATGATGGTCATGCAAGTTTCCTGTTCTGGGTATAGCTATAAAACAATAAGAAGATTCCAAGGACGACCATCGGCAGCGACAACAGCTGCCCGGTGGTCACCCAATCAAATAGAACAAAGCCTATGTGTGCGTCCGGTTCACGGAAGAACTCGGAGAATACTCTGAGACTACCATACCCGATCAGAAACATGCCGGAGACTGCCATCACCGGTTTTGGTTTCATCGAGTAGAGCCAGAGAAAAGAAAAAAGAACGATGCCCTCAAGTGCCGCCTGATAGAGACTGGAAGGATGTCGGCCAAACTGCTCGCCAGGATATATAAGGGCCCAGGAGACTTCTGTCGCTCGACCGGGCAACTCGGCGTTGATGAAGTTACCGATTCGACCACAACCCAACGCCAGAGGTATCGCCGGCGCAATAAAATCTGTCACGTCAAAGAAGCCCACACCCTTCTTTCTGGCGAACAGAGCAACACCGACCAGTACGCCAAGAAAACCACCGTGGAAAGACATGCCGCCCTGCCAGATCTTTAACGCCGACAATGGGTCTTCGATCAGATTTTCAAATCCATAAAACAACATGTATCCGAATCTTCCACCCAGCAAAACGCCCAGCACAGAATAGAAAACAATGTCTGACAGGTCGTCATCGGTCCAACCCAGACCCTGCTTCTGAGATCGATGGCGCAGGATCGCCCAAACAAGGCCGATACCAACAAGATAGCTGAGGGCATACCAGTGAATGCTCACGGGACCCAGGCTGATCGCTATCGGGTCAATTTCCGGATAATGCCACATTCATGAGATACCAAGGTAAAACGGCATTATCCGTCATCCAGAGCGTCTGATAAACTCGCGGCTTTTCGAAATCCAGCCAGATATGTGCCTGATTCTCTTTGCGGTTAATCCGAACGATCAACACAGATTAGTCATCGCCGCTAATCGTGATGAGCTTTATGCGCGGCCGACTACCAATGCTGACTTCTGGGACCAACACCCCGAAGTTCTCGCGGGTCGGGACCAGCAAATGGGCGGGACCTGGCTCGGTGTCAATAAGAGTGGCTACTTCGCCGCTGTGACCAACTTCAAAGAGGACCCGCCTGATCCGATCCCTCCCAGATCCCGGGGAGAGTTACCGGCAGACTTTCTGCTCCATAACCATGAACCCCATCAATATCTGATGGGTGTCGCGAAAGACGCTCATGAGTACCGCGGGTTCAACCTGATTGTCGCTGATGCCGATGGATGCTGGTACTTCGGTAATCGTGCAGGGACGCCGCGGCGCCTGGACACCGGGACCTATGGTTTGAGCAACCAGGTTTTGGACTGCGATTGGCCAAAAGTCATCGAAGGCCGACAAAGGCTTACCGGGCTACTCGAAGAAAGGCGAGAATCTGACAGACTGGTTGAGGGGCTGTTTGATTTGCTGCTACACAGCGGAGACACCCGGGAATTTTCAAACAGCTTTATCAAGGCAGACGTCTATGGAACAAGAGCAGCCACGGTGGTCATCATCGACCGCAATGGGGACGTCTACTTTGAGGAAAGAAACTTTGGCGAGAACGGAGTTCCGATAGGCAGCAACCAATACCGGCTCACGAGTAACGGCGACTCCTGACAATATTGCCCAGACCGGCTTTTCGCATCTCTTCATCAACATAGTTTTTGATGAGGTAAGCGTTATCCATCTCAAGAACCTTCTTCAGCATCTCTCGCGCATAAGAAAACTCAAAGTGACTTAAAGCATGCTTCACCATTAGAAGGCTGGTTGATGTCATGGAAAGCACATCGAATCCCATCGCCATCAGCAGTACCGCAGCAGATGGATTACCCGCCATCTCACCGCAAATGCCAATCCCTTTGCGTTCAGCATGGGCAGCTTTAACCACATGATTCAATGCATGAAGGACCGCAGGGTGAAACTCCTGATAAAGCTCCGCAACCTGGGCATTGTTGCGATCCACCGCCAACATGTACTGGATCAGATCGTTACTACCCACAGACAAGAAGTCGACTCGCTTAATTATGTCTTTCGCCTGATAGACCGCTGCCGGTACCTCGATCATCACACCTACATCCGGCATCTCAACCTGCGTGCCTTCTTCCACAATTTCGCGGTAACACTGGGCAATAAGCCGCTGGGCTTCATCAATCTCAGCTGTACTGCTCACCATCGGTAACATGATCCGCAGCTCCGTATCGATCCCTTCGTTGGCGCGAATCATTGCCCTCACCTGGGCAAGAAAGATTTCCGGATGATCCAGGGTGACCCGAATGCCGCGCCACCCAAGAAACGGATTCGCTTCAGAAATCGGAAAATAGGACAGCGCTTTGTCACCACCAATATCCAGTGTGCGCATGGTCACTGGACGCGGCGCAAATGCCTGCAGGTGCTCACGGTAGATAACGCGCTGCTCCTCTTCTGTTGGGAAGCGGTTATTCATCATGAAGTGCACTTCAGTGCGATACAGACCAACGCCTTCTGCGCCGCGGTCCAAGGACCGGGCGACATCTGTCATCAATCCCGTATTTACCCAAAGCCGAACCCGATGGCCGTCAATGGTATGACAGGGTTGATCACCGGTGACCTCGAGCCCTTCAACCAGCGCAGCCTCTTCGGCAGCGATACGGCTGTAGTACTGTTCCTGCTCTTCGCTGGGATAGGTAATCACCACCCCTTCAAAGCCATCGATAATGAGCGGTTTTTCATCCAGGAGCTCAATCGGCAGATCTTCGACACCCATAACCGTTGGCACACCCATCGCTTCGGCGAGGATCGCCACGTGGGATTTACCTGACCCTTTGATGGAAACGAATCCCGCTAATCGATCTCGAGGCACACGGGCGAGGTCCGCAGGTGTCAGCTCCTGGCTGACCAGAATAGTCCCAGGTGGGTAATGCTGGGGTCTCGTGTCTTTCGACTGCAGGTTCGACAGCACACGGTTACCCAGGTCACGAACATCGGCCCCTCGTTCACGCAGATAGGCATCATCCATTTCTTCAAAGTTGGCCACGTGCGTGCCGATCACTTGCTTTAGCGCACTAGGTGCCCATTCACCTTCATGAATTCTGGAAATCACCTCACCACTGATCGCCGAGTCGTCCAGCATGTGCAGGTAAGCCTCAAACAGGGCCAACTCTTCTGGCTGCAGCCGGTCTTCCAGGCGCTTTGCAATATCTGAGATGTCTTGCTGAGTCGCTCTAATAGCGGCCTTAAACAGTTCGATTTCGCCTTCTACATCGTTAGTTCGGCGATAAGGCACATTGTGCAGTTCCGCTTCCGGCACGCTGACAATCGCGGTGCCCGACGCCACACCCGGCGCGCCCTGCATCCCCTTAAAAGTACGAGCCTGAGGGCGATGGTCATCGCTCAAAAGGAGTGAGCCGGTGGCTTCCGCGTGTGCAATCACTCCTGCGAGTTGAGCGGACAAGGTAATGAGGAACGCTTCTTCCTCTTCTTTGAATCGTCGCGTTTCCTTTTCCTGAACGACAAGCACACCCAGGTTTTTCCTGTGGTGAATAATTGGAACACCAAGGAAAGCGTGAAACGGTTCTTCATCGATTTCAGCGAACAGAATGTTTCTGGGATGATTCTGGGCATCTTCCAGATTCAGTGGCTCTGCACGTTCCGCGACGTAACCAACCAGCCCTTCCATCGGGCCGAGAGACACTTTACCCACAGCTTCCTGGTTGAGACCGCGAGTTGCCATGAACACAAGCCGCTGATCACGGTCGTCCACAAGATAGACGCTGCACACATCGGTTTCCATGGCTTCCTGAACACGTTCAACAATAATGTTGAGCACGCTATTCAGATCACCTGCGCGGTTGACCTCCTGTATGACACTGCGCAGGACATCAAGCATGACTCACCGTGGGAAGCACTTGGAGAGATAGGGGGCGAGTTCCTTCATCGCCCTACGATACACATCCTGTTTAAAGGACACGACCTGGCCCAACGGATACCAGTAGGAAACCCATTGCCAATGATCGAATTCGGGAGAATCTGAGCAACTGAAATGCACCGCATCGTCATCAGCCAACATCTTAAGCAGGAACCACTTCTGCTTCTGGCCAATGAAAGATGAATTATTCGAGCGGAGAAGTCGCTTGGGTAATTTGTACCTGAGCCAACCGCGGGTGGTGCCAACAACCTGCACATGATCCGGCTGAAGACCAATCTCTTCCTCCAGTTCTCGATACAGTGCTTCTTCGGGGGACTCGGAAACCTGGATACCACCCTGCGGGAATTGCCATGCGTCCTGGCCTATCCGCCGTGCCCAAAGCACCTGTCCATGTCCGTTGGCAACGATGATCCCTACATTTGGCCGGTATCCATCTTCATCAATCAACTACCTAAACCTTTAAACAATATTGAAATCATTGTGCTTGAATCACGGAGATTCAGCAAACGACGCGGAAAGGCTACACTTGCGGTTTCGTTAGCTGTTACCCATATCTATGCCACTCGCCATCTTCGACCTCGATGAAACTCTTATCGCCACAGACAGTGATCACGAGTGGGGGGAATATGTTTGTGATCACGGTCTCGTCGACGTGTCAGAACATCGCGCGAGAAACGACGCTTTCTATGAGCAATATAAAGCCGGTGAACTCGATATTGATGAGTACCTGGCATTTTCGTGCTCGGTTCTAACCAGATACACCATGGATGAGTTGCACAGCTACCGGCGCGATTTTGTCGCCGAGCGTATCGCTCCCGTCATGCTCGACAAAGGACACGACCTGGTGAAGTCTCACCAGGAACGCGGTGATACCGTGATGGTCATCACTTCCACCATCGAATTTGTCACCAGACCCATCGTAGATGCCTTTGGCATCGACATTCTGATCGCACCCGATCCGGAAATCATCGACAACCGATATACCGGGAACATTGTTGGGGTACCCAGCTTCGCGCAAGGAAAAGTCACCAGGCTTGAAAGCTGGATGTCAGAAAACAATGAGTCTTTGCAGGGCAGCCACTTTTATTCGGACTCACACAACGACCTGCCTCTGTTGCGACTTGTTGATAACCCGGTTGCCGTCGATCCGGATCCGCGACTTCGTGCGGAAGCCGAAGAAAAAAGCTGGCAAGTCATTAGCCTGCGTGCCTAATGAGACTTTTGCTACCAGCATCCTGCTTGCATCACTGCTGGTTTTGGGGGGATGTGAACGGGGCACACCAGAAGCACCTAGCCTGCTCATCGATCCGGTCGTTCTGGGCACAAGCGTTTCAAACTGGCGAAGCGAGCGCATAAACCAATGCGTCGCCAGTGTTACATCACTCACAAACCAGACCAATCGGTTTCTGGACAACCCGAATGAAGAAAACCGGGTGTCCTGGCAAAACGCCTGGAACCAGGCCCACGAAGATTTTCATCACGCCACAATTCTCGTTGAGCCAAAAATCCTGCAGGAAATTGACGTCTGGCCTATCGCGCCAGGGTTCCTGGATTCATTACCGGAGTACCCGGAATCAGGGATCATCAGCGATCTCTCTCTGGAGATCAGTACAGCAACGCTCAATGAGCAACACATGATCACGGATACTTCAGAAGCCGCACTTGGGTTTCACGTGATTGAGTACTATGCATTCGAGCGACCGCTACAAGACATGCTGATCGATGAAGAAACCCTTAACGATAGGCGCCGCGCGTTGATCAGAAAGGTCAGTGACAGATTGCTGACCCAGGTGATGAGTGTCCGCCAGTCACTCGCTACCAATGAAGATGATGTACTACCCCAGGCAACCTACCCGGAGCTCGTCTCAGTGCTGACTATAAGAACCAACGATATCTCTTCAGAACTTAACTTTAGCAGTGAACATGGCGAATACAGCGGCAGGAGCGCCCAGGTCATCCGGGAACAGTTTCTGGCTATCAACGAACTGTTGAACGGAGAAGTGAATATCAATCGTTATCTGATGAGTCTGAGTGAAGAACAGACCCAGGTGATTAACACGACACTCAATGACGCACTCAATCTGATTCCTGCGCAGGGTGAATTGAGCGAATCAGATAGCAGCCGCCTGCAGCTTTTGGCGGCGGCTATCTCTCATCAGTTTGAAGACTTCGATGCTGAAAGAGTTCGTTAACCTTCTCTCGCGAGGGCCAGATCAAGTTCTCTCGCTGCTTTAACGTCATCAAGACGTTTAACCGGCATGGTATGCGGCGCGTTACGAACCAGATCAGGATCTGTCTTGGCTTCCTCAAGAATCGCAGCCATGGCCGCGACGAAGCCATCGATCTCTTCCGGGCTTTCCGTTTCTGTTGGTTCAATCAGCAGACACTCTGGAATCAACAACGGGAAATAGGTCGTCGGTGCATGGTAACCGTAGTCCAGTAGCCGCTTGGCAAAGTCCATGGCGGTAACTCCATACTCTTTGGCTTCCTTCGACAGCGTCACAATAAACTCGTGGGTCGCTCTACGTTCAGGATAAGCCAGAGTAAACCCGGCCTTTTCAAGCTCCCGGGCCATGTAGTTGGCATTCAATGTGGCGTACTCACCAACACGATGCATACCCTCACGACCTAACAACCTCGCATAGGCGTATGCACGTAGCAGGATACCCGCATTACCCATGAACGCAGACAGGCTGCCAATGGTGTCTGGAATATCTGCTTTCGTCAGCCAGCGATAGACACCATTGTCCTCTCCTACTACGGGAGTCGGAATAAATGGCACCAGTCGCTCGCCAACGCCTACGGGACCCGCACCCGGACCACCGCCACCATGTGGTGTTGCGAAAGTTTTGTGCAGGTTCATATGAAGCACGTCGAAACCCATGTCGCCGGGTTTCACTTTGCCAAGAATCGCATTCAGATTGGCGCCATCGTAATAGAGCAAGCCACCTGCTTCGTGCACAACTTCCGCGATCTCCTGAATCTTTCGCTCAAACACGCCACAGGTCGAAGGGTTCGTCATCATCAACCCTGCTGTCTGAGGTCCAACCGCGGCTTTCAACGCCTCAAGATCAACATCACCATCGCTGGTGACTTCAATCTCACGAACCTTATAGCCACACATCACCGCAGTTGCCGGATTGGTGCCGTGAGCCGCGTTGGGCACAAGAATTTCGCTGCGCGCCGTGTCGCCTCGCTTATCGTGATAAGCGCGAATCATGGCAACACCAGCAAATTCACCCTGAGCTCCAGCCATCGGCGTCAATGAAACGGCCTGCATACCGGTGACATCTTTCAAATACTCCTGCAGTTCAAACAGGCAGGAGAGGTAACCCTGGGAACTGGCCTCTGGTGCCAGCGGGTGGCGCGCCAGGAATCCTGGAATGCTCGCAGCCCTGTGGGCTCCCCTAGGGTTGTACTTCATCGTGCAAGAACCCAACGGGTAGAACTGGCCATCGATCGAGAAATTTTTCTTCGAAAGATTAGTGAAGTGTCGGACAACCTGTAGTTCAGAGACTTCAGGCAGGCCTGCCGCACTCTCGCGAATATGTTCTGTTGGCAGCGAATCAGGTGTTCCAGATTTTGCTTCGTATTGTGCGGTCGCTGTGCGACCTTCACTGGAGATGTCATAGATCAACATCAGGCAGCACCTCCCAGCACAGCTTCAAGACATTCAGCGTAGGCAACGAGATCACTCTCGCTTTTTGTTTCGGTGACATTCACGAGAATGCAGTTCGAAAGGGACTCAAATTCAATGCCCAGATCGTAACCGCCAAGAATGCCTCGTGCGGCCATCGCAGCCAGCACTTCAGACGCCGGTTTCGCGGTTTCGAGCACCGCCTCATGAAAAGTGGGGCCTGCGAAGCGCAGCGTGACGCCATCAATGCCTGAGGCTTTTTTGATCAGGCTCTGCAATCCTTCATGAGAGGCCAATGCAACTGAACGAAGACCCTGATCACCGACGAGGCTCATATAAATTGTCGCCGCGGTCACCAGAAGCCCCTGATTCGTACAAATATTCGAAGTGGCCTTGGCTCGACGAATGTGTTGTTCCCTTGCCTGTAGCGTCAGCGCGAATCCGTCGAGCCCATCCACGTCACTGGTTTTACCAATGATTCGACCCGGCATCTGTCTGACGATGGCTTGCTTGCAACACATGAACCCGCAATAGGGTCCCCCGGACGCCACAGGGATCCCCAGAGGCTGAGCTTCGCCAACAGCAATATCAGCGCCCACTTCACCCCATTCACCTGGGGGCTTCAGCAAAGCCATGGCCGTTGGGTTCACAACGCCAATAACGAGTGCGCCTTTCTCGTGGGCTTCATTTGTAAGCGTATCCACGTCAGGCAAGCCACCAAAGTAATTCGGATAGGCAACCGCAATCGCCGCAACGTCTTCCAGCGCATCGCCCGTCTTTACGAGGCCAGTCTCAGCATCGTAAGGCAAGGTAACCATCTCAAGACCTTGGTTACGGATAATCGCATCACAGGCTCTGATATAAGCGGGGTTAAGATCACCAGCAACCGCCACCTTGCGCGACTTAACTTTCTTGTTGGCGCGAATGGCCATCAACATGGCTTCTGCTAATGCTGATGCACCGTCGTATACGGATGCGTTCGCCACGTCCATCGCCGTCAGGCGGGTGATCATGGTCTGAAATTCGTAAATCAACTGCAATGTGCCCTGACTGGCCTCGGCCTGATAAGGCGTGTAAGCGGTCATGAATTCGCCGCGACCAACAATGTCCCAGACAGCCGCTGGAATGTGGTGTTCGTAAGCGCCTGCGCCGATGAAAGATAACTGCACCGTATCCTGAGCTGCACGCTCATTCATCAATCGCATCAACGCCATTTCGCTGATACCTGAAGGCGTGTTGGTCAGTTCACCGGACCGTAAGGATTCCGGAATTTCATCAAACAGAGTTTCCGTTGATGTGACGCCGATCGACGTGAGCATTCTTCGCTCATCGGCTTCAGTGTGGGGAATAAATGGCATGGAGTTTTAGTGTTCCTCCTCACAAACTGCCTGGTAATCGGCAGCGCTGAGTAGTGCATCGACCGCAGATGGATCGTCAGGTGTAATTTTGAAGAACCAGCCATCGGCGTAGGGGGATTCATTAACAAGTTCCGGTGAGTCTTCAAGGTTTGAATTCACTTCCGTCACTGTGCCGCTGACTGGCGCATAAATATCTGAAGCGGCTTTAACGGATTCAACCACTGCGACTTCATCTCCCGCTGAACAGGTTGCATCAATTTCGGGCAGTTCAACAAAGACCACATCTCCCAGGGCGTCCTGAGCGTGGTCGGAAATACCGACAACCACGACGCCATCTTCAAGCTTGGCCCACTCATGGGTCGCGAGATATCTCAAATCTGTTGGGAATTCCGCCATCTAGTTTCTCCGGGTTCTTAGTTTTCTTTCGGTTTGTATACCTGTTTTCCATGGCGCACGAAAGGAGGTTCAACGCACTCCACGGGATTCTGCTTGCCACGAATTTCCACCGACATATCGGCTGACGTTTCACTCACTCGGGCAAGCGCGATGCCCTGTTGCAGAGTTGGGGAAAATGCACCTGAAGTGATCTCACCAACTTCTTTACCATTGCTGAATACCTTGTAGTGGGCACGCAACACACCTTTACCTGGCATTACCAGACCGACCAGCTGTTGATCAGACTGGCGTGTCTTGAGCGCATCCGCACCGATAAAGTCCCTGCCTTCCATGAAAACCGTCGATGCCATATTGGATTCGAACGGTGTGACGGTTTCATCCATATCACTGCCGTAAAGGTTCATGCCGGCTTCAAGTCGCAACGTGTCTCTGGCACCAAGACCGATGGGCGCCACACCTGCTTCAAGCAGTCGATCCCAAAATGCCGGTGCTTCATCTGCAGGCAGAATCACCTCAACACCTTTTTCACCGGTGTAACCGGTCCGCGCAATGAACCAGCCTTCAGTCCAGATTCCTTGAAAGAGTTTCAGCTCAGACATAGCCGCTGCCTGGACTTCACTGATCGTCGCCGCAACTTTTTCCAACGCGTTCGGTCCCTGAACAGCCAGTATCGCCAGGTCGTCTCTTTCTTTGATCGTACAGTCGAAGTTCTCAGCGACCTGATTCATCCACTTGAGATCTTTTTCACGAGTCGCACAGTTCACTACCATCAGGTATGGCTCACCCGTGTCATAGACGATCAAGTCATCGAGCACGCCGCCATCTTCTTGCAACATGGCCGAGTACATTGCCTGCCCCGGCCGAGTCAGACGGGTGAAATCATTGGCCAGGAGCCGATCAAGGAAACCCGGTACTTCACTGCCGTGCAGTTCAACGGTAGTCATATGCGAGACATCAAACACGCCCGCATCGCCGCGAACTGCGTGATGCTCTTCAATCTGAGAACCATAGTTAATGGGCATGTCCCAGCCGCCAAAATCGACAATCTTGGCGCCCAACGCTTCATGCTTTCCGTAAAGGGGTGTTTTGTTACCCATAGTTCAACGAGGAGGGAACTGCAAAGCGGCGTATTCTACTAAACTCCACCCGCCGCGACACTAATTGCCAGCCGCTTTAATGCCGTATTTTCATGAACGAAACGTAGACCCAGACTACGAGCGAGGCCAACAGCAGGCTGCCGTGATCCAAACAAGCGATAAAAGCTTTCCATAGCCAGCCCGGCAAGGTGGTTTTCGCGGATTCGCTCACGTTCATACCTCTTCAGAAGCTGGACATCTCCGAAGGATCTGCCTTCGATGCGAGCATCCAGGAGGATCGTGGCTAACGCCTGGGCATCCGCAAACCCCAGATTCGCTCCCTGCCCAGCCAAAGGATGGATGGTGTGTGCTGCATCGCCAAGCAGTGCCACGCCTTGCGCAACATACCTGAAGGCATGTTGTTGCATCAGAGGGAAGCTGAACCTGGGACCGACTGATTGCACCGCACCAAGGTGATCTTCGGTGGCATCTGATAACCGACGTTTGAATTCGCCCTCTTCCAGTTGCGATAGATCTGAAGTAGAAGACCAGATAACGGCCACTTTATTTGGCTCACCCAATGGAAGCAGCGCCACGGGACCAGATTCATGAAACCATTGCCAGGCGATTTCACCATGCGCTTGTTCAAACTCTGCGACACACACTGTCGCCTGCTGATCATAGGCATAGCCAAACTTCTTTAACCCGAGTTTCTCACGGGTTTCTGAGTGACTACCGTCTGCGGCGACGATTAACGCTGCGTCACATTCCTTAACGTCAATGGCCGATTCCCAATGGACCGTCAGCCCCGAGTCTTCTGCGGCTTCGGCGAGGGCTGCGCGAAGTGCCGTCTGATCCACAATGTGACCCAGCTCTGGGAGGTCTGCTTCCTCCGCGCCAAAACTTATCGCGCCAGCCCCTTCACCATCAAAAACAGACATCCTCAAATAAGGTGTACTGAAGGGGGCTGTTAGCTTCGCAAAGACACCACACGCCTCGAGAAACTCGCGAGACTTTCGATTCACCGCGATGACATTTGCAGTGAGGGTTGTTGGCGGTTCCGGGCGAGCTCTACGCTCGAATACTTCGACATCGAGACCACGTTTCTTAGCTGCAAGCGCAAAACTGAGTCCAACAAACCCTGCGCCTACGACAACAATGTCTGACTGGTTCGACTTATCCACTCGCTGCCCTACCTGACTCCATTAAGTTCTCGATCGCCTGAATCTCTTTCGGTACGCCACTGGTCAGTACTTCATTTCCAGTTTTAGTCACGAGGACATCGTCTTCGATGCGCACCCCAATACCCCGATAACGGCTCGGGACCTCCACCATGTCATCGGTAAAATACAACCCCGGTTCAATGGTGGTCACCATGCCTGGTTCAAACACGCGCCATTCGCCGTTCACCTGATAGTCGCCCACATCGTGTACGTCCATGCCCAGCCAATGACCTGTCCGTTTTGTGCAGTAAGGCAGGTGGGCCTCTTCCGCCATCAGCATGTCGACATCACCTGCCAGAATGCCCAGCGACACGAGACCTTGTGTCAGTTTACGCATCGCAGCATCGTGCGGGTCATTCCAATTGTTCCCCGGCTTCACTTCATCAATCGCCGCGAGCTGGGCTTCCAGAACGATTGAGTAAATCGCTTCCTGGGTTTCAGAGAACTTACCGTTTACCGGGAAAGTACGAGTGAGGTCACAGGCGTAGTTCTGATATTCACCACCGGCATCAACCAGCACCAGGTCCCCATCCTGAAGTGGCTCATTGTTGTCCAGATAATGTAGGACACACGCATTACTGCCACCACCGACAATAGCGGGATAAGCCGGCCAACGAGCACCACCCATCGCGAACTCATGGTTCAGTTCCGCTTCCACCTCATACTCCATCATCCCTGGAACCACCTGTTCCATGATTCGACAATGTCCCCGACAGGTTGCCTCCGCGGCCAACCGTAACAATTCAACTTCACCGGCACTCTTGAACAACCGGAGTTCATGCAGCAGATGTTCGAGCTGCACCAGTTCTCCCGGCGGCAGATGACCCTGCCGGTTAATCTTGCGAACCCATTCGATCACCTGCGAATCAAATTCGCTGTCGAGTCCCATGGCGTAATAGAGTTTGGTTCTGCCTTCAATCAGACCAGGTAAGATGTCGTTGATGTCCGAAATCGGGAAAGCATCGTCCATGCCGAACAGCTGCATGGCACGTTCCGGACCTGTAATGTCACCGTGCCACCGCGAAACTTCCGCATCTCTTTCACGGCAGAACAAAATGGATTCACCGTGCTCTCGACCCGGAATCAACACAAAGACTGCATCAGGTTCGTCAAAACCTGTGAGATAGAAAAAGTCACTGTCCTGGCGAAATCGGTATCGCTTGTCCCAGTTCATGTGTCGCATGGTGCCACCAGGAACAATGGCGATACTGTTTTCGTCCATCAAAGCTGTGAGCTCGTTTCGCCGACGAGCAAACTCTGCCGCACTGATTTGTTTTCGTTCGTGTTGGTGTTTCTTCTTTGGCATCTCAATGCGTGGTATTCGGTGCTGACGACGAACCTGTTTCGGCGAAGATCAACAGAGTGCTTACGCGCACAAACTCGACAATTTCCATAAGATCCGCTTCGTTTTCTTCACCTTCAGGAACGTCATCGGTCATTGCTGCAATGCTGGCAAGATCGCGCATCGCTTCATGCACATCAGATTTGTCGTTCACATCCAATTGCCGACCTGTTTCTCCAAATCCAGAGAGAAACCCGGAGCACCAGAGGCCAATAGCGGCGGCACGTTCGCTGATGGGTGATTCGTCGTCTGGCAACAACAGACTGAAGTCAAAGTCAGAGAACTCTTCCAGATTCTCAAGCCCCTCGCTAAACGCCTCCTCCATAAGATCACCAAGCTCTCCAGGAAGGTCGCCATCCAACCAGGAAGCATAGACCGCTAGCCGTCCTTCTTTTTTGGACTGATTTTTCACCGCACACAGGTAGCCCATCAGCAACCCGTGCAGTTCTGAGGGATGGTGATCGGCGCCATAGGCGGTGAGTTGGTCTTGAAAGTGCTTGAATACTGGCATGTAGAGTCCTGACTAGCGGCATAATTTTACTCGAAGTCAGCTTGAACAACAGGATTGTTGAGCTATATAGTCTTAGCCGTGGATATTAACGCCCTTGAAAAACGTATCGATGAGCTGATCGCCCTGTGTGATGAGCTAGAACGCAAACAGTCTTCCATGGAAACTGACCGTGAAAGCTGGATGCAGGAACGTACTCGCCTGCTAGAAAAGAACGAAATGGCAAAGGCAAAGATCGAAGCCATGATCATGCGACTGAAATCACTGGAGTCTGACTAACCATGGCGGATTCCAAGACAGTACGCGTTTCTATTCTCGACAAGGACTACCAGGTCAGCTGCGAAGCCAATGAGGTGGCCGCCCTGCAACGTTCTGCCAGCTTTCTCGACCAAAAAATGCGTGAAATGAAGGAAAACAGTAACGTCATCGGCCTTGACCGGCTGGCTGTCATGGCGGCCCTGAACCTGACCAACGATTTGCTCGCACAATCAGATCAGGCCAACCAGCTGAATTCCAAGCAATCCGAAATAGAGAACCAGATGCAGAATCAATCTGCTGAACTGGACCAGCTTGGCGAAAAGCTGGACTCTGCACTAGCCAGGCTCAAAAAAGCTTAATCGCGCAAGCCCGTCCATATATACTTCCCGGATGTTCCCTGGGTTGTTTGCCAGTCGATATGTCCTCGACCCTTTATGCGACACCCAGGAGGTCTTTTTTCATGGACCATGTGCATGTCCGTTCAGCGGGAAGCCTAAGGCCATAAGGAGACCACCGCCTTGAACCGCTGGGTTCAAGGGCCTATCCGAACAGCGGCAATTTGGGGAACTTATTTTTATGACCGATCTGCGAACCCAACTGCGCGAACGAAGACAGGCCTTGTCTTCTGAGGATCGTCAAAAAAAATCCCTCGCCATTTCCGAACAACTGACTCAATACGTACCGTTTGTGCGCACTGACACTGTTGCGCTCTATTACTCAACACCAGAAGAAGTTGATACCACTGGGCTTATAACGATCGCAGCCGAACAGGGCAAAACCATTTATCTCCCTGTTGTGAATACTTCCGAGATTCGTTCAGACGCCATGCTGTTTGCTCGTTTCATTCCCGAAACGACACCCATGAAGAGCAATCGTTACGGTATACCAGAACCTGACGTCCCTATTGATGAGTGCCTGAGAAGCGACGAACTCTCGTTCATCTGTGTACCTATGGTCGGCTTTAATCAACGGTGTGATCGGATAGGTATGGGTGCCGGTTACTATGACCGCACATTGGAAAATCGAGGGACCGTGAAACCCCACCTGGTAGGTCTGGCGTTTGCCTGCCAGGAGGCTGAGTTCGAAGCAGCATCCCATGACGTACCCATGGACGCTATAGTCACCGAAGATGGTGTTTTGGAGGGGGTTAAATCAGGGCAGCACCAGCGCTGACGACAACCCCAAGGCCGAACATCAGGAACAGTACAAGCATCAGATCTGGCTTTCTCTTCACTTTCTTTTTCTTCTTAAGCCCGGTATTTAGGGCGCTGCAGATGTATAGTTTTTGTAAAAGGGCAGACAAGATATAGCGATAGGCACGGTGAATCAACCCCTATCCAGACGACTGTGCACCCGAACGGTGCAGTTATGATGACCGCTGGTCTGATTTCAGAGCTTAGTGAGCATTTACTCGTTCAACCTGTGGATAACAACCTATGACAACCCGAGAAGTCATCAGAATGGGGCACCCGAATCTTCGGGTACCTGCAGAACCCTACCCTGTTGCGCACATCGGCTCAGACGAGTTCAATGCGCTGATCGAAGATATGCGGGAAACCCTGCACGCCTATGGCGGGATCGGGTTGGCGGCACCCCAAATCGACGTAGGTTATAGGCTGTGTGTTATCGAAATCGAAAATACCGAGACCCGTTACGGCACCATCGAACGCGTACCTTTCGAGGTATTCGTCAACCCAACCATCACACAGTTAGATGACCCGGAGGAGCAAGGCTATTGGGAGGGCTGCCTATCCGTACCCGGCATGATGGGCTACGTCGAAAGACCACAACACATTCGTGTGGACTACACGACTCGCGAAGGACAACCAGCCAGTCGAGAAGCTCATGGGTTTCTCGCGACTGTTTTTCAACACGAGTTTGATCATCTCGATGGAGTTCTCTATGTGGACAGACTGAAAGATCCGAGTCTATTTGCCTTTGAAGATGAGTACGCGAAGTTCCATCTTGAAGACTGAGAGTTAGTTAAGCACCAAACGCATCGGTTGGTCTTTCACACCCCCGC
Organism: Pseudomonadales bacterium; assembly: GCA_965267195.1. Classification (GTDB taxonomy): domain Bacteria; phylum Pseudomonadota; class Gammaproteobacteria; order Pseudomonadales; family Azotimanducaceae; genus UBA9659. The sequence continues at coordinate 3,079,169 of OZ253942.1, read as the reverse complement.
CTTCGCGAATCCCCCCCTCTGGAACAAATCCCCATTGCTGATAAACATGTTGGGCGTTAAGCGACGAATTCACAGTGAAATAACCTGGGTTGTTACCTGACTCAAGACAGGCATTCATACCTACTTTCCAGAGCTGTGACGAATAGCCTTTACCCTGAAACCTGTCATCGACAAAAAGGTGAAACAGGTGACTGTCATCTCTTGTGCCAACGACGCCAACGATCTCACCGTCGATTTCACCAATGTGATAGCGAAAACCGTCATCGAAGAAACCTTCAATGACCTCAGGTGTCATGGAGTTTAAAAGGTTGGTTCGGCCTTCGTCGTTGAACGAGTTAGCAATGTACTTTACGGCCAGGGAGGTGAGGAGAACACTGATCGATTCAGCATCAGACCTCCGACCGGGGCGTACCTCAATCATCCCGACCGTCTTCGCGAGAGATCACAACGGATTCACTGGAGCGTTCGGTGCCGACATCGCAAACAGCTTCGATATTGTTGCCATCAGGATCAAAGAGAAACGCCGCATAGTAATTGTCGTGGTACTCACGGTACCCCGGCGCGCCATTGTCTTTACCCCCTGCCTTCAAGCCCGCTTCATAAAAGGCTTGTACCTGTTCTATGGAATCCGCCTGAAAAGCCAGATGTAAATTCGTCACTGGATCATCGCCTTCGGCAACATAAAACTCATCAAAGCAAAAGTAAGTATCGTCGCCTTCATAAGCATCGGACTTATTAAGGGCATCGAGAACCGCAACATAGAAAGTTTTACTTCGTTGAAAGTTCGAAACACGTACACCAATGTGATCAATGATTCTGCCTTGATGGTATTTCACACCCTTTCCTCCGGCACATAACGAAGTTCATAAACGAAAGAACGTTCATCCTTCTTACTCACCCATTCTCCTTCGGGAGGAAGATCCGATGAATCAGTGAACAAACCTGGCCAGGGGATTCCCAGGACCAACTCAAATGAATCATCTGTCACGATCCACCCCAATTGAGCGTGCTTTACAATCCAAATATCAGAATCCGTTCTCTTAAACCGGAGCGCATCTGATCGCTCGTACAAGTACACACGCCCATCCGATATTCGCCTTAATTCAAGCTGGGTCACCGCGTAGATACCTTTCTCGCCAAAGTTCAGTTTGCTCATCCGCCAGTTTCTCATTCGGCGCAACGAATTCGCCAGAATAATCCAGATCCAAGTGCCGCAAAACACTTCTTGCGGTGTCTTCTGCGTCAAGCTCCAGTTGTTCGTACGTGATCGAGAAGGGTTCTACACCAACCCGCCTGAACCATTCAATCCACGCTGCATCATCGTTCTTCAGGGAATCAACTCGTCTCTTAATCTCGTCATAGTTGTAATGAACTTCTATGTTTGAGTAGTCAGGTTGCGTGCTGTGCCAATAGTTGGACTCCTCAGCTTTGAACAATGAAATCGCCTGCCCAACCAAATCTCCTCTCTTAAGATGTATAAAGCTGATGTCTCCAAATTCCGCCTCCAAAACAGCTAGGTCGTCGAGGTTGCCGTGGACTGGTCGCAGTTCACTGAGGAGCTCATCGAGTGTTCCCCACATGACTCGCAGACCAAGGACACCGTTTTCGGAGGAAGTAAATCGACGAACCGCCTTGGAATAGGACTCGAATGTCCGATCTGGTGGAAGCCCCCAATCAGCGGCCCGTCTGTCGATATCCTGAGAACGAAAGTAAGAGTGTGGAACTCCAGCTATTCCGGTAGAAGTGAGCAACTCGCATAACAACGTGCTCCCGGTCCTGGGCGTAGAGCAGATCACATAAGTGTCAATACTCACTGACTTCTCATCGCCAAATAGTGGTCAACTAGACAGAAGTTACCGAGAAAAAGGAGTTTCGACCATAGACAGCACACCTATTTGCTGACATCAGACTCTAGTTTGCCCAGAGCAAAGGCAAACCGTTGCCGCAAGACGCTAAGGTTCTCTGGCAAATCACCTTCAACTTCTTTGGCAAGATTGAGCAATCCGGTCGCACCTAAAAAGCCTGCACTACCCTTGATGAAATGAATATATTCATGCCAGTCTTCCGGCGTGTCGGACATTCCAGCCAAACGCAAGGCCGCATCGCGATAAAGTTCTTGCATAAGATTGACACCGGAAGGTTTGATTGGAGCAACGTTATTATTGATCTGATGGTGTTTGTTTGAGACCTCAGTACCGGCCCATTTTGTTAGCACCGAGTAGATCTCTTCGCTCTTAAAAGGTTTCGCAACAAAATCGCTCATCCCTGCATCAAACGCGGCGATGCGATCCTCATCAAAAGCACTCGCCGTCATCGCAATTACCGGCAAATCAACTAACCCCAACTGTTCTCGAATGTACCTGACCGTTTCGTGACCATCCATTGTTGGCATATGAATGTCCAGCAGTACCGCAGCAAATGAATCATGTGTAATTTTTTCTATTGCTTCTTCGCCATTGCTAGCGAGCACCACGTTTACTCCTACGGCATTCAAATACTCTGAGGCAATCTGTCTATTAACGGAGGCATCATCGACTACCAGCACACTCAATCCATTCAGCATCGAATAAGCAGCTTCAGGTTTGTTTTCAAGAACCTTGGTAGGGTCCCCCACAGGTAACAAAAGGCTAAAAGAAAAAACACTGCCACCATCAAGCTCGCTCGATACCGTTATCTTGCCACCCATGGAGTGAACCAACTGCTGTGCAATCGCTAGACCCAAGCCAGAGCCTCCATATGTCCGAGTGGTTGAGGTATCCATCTGGGTAAAAGGTTCAAAGAGTGTGCTCCACTTGTCTTGGGGTATTCCAGGACCAGTGTCCGACACCGAAAAATTTGCCAAGACTTGACTCTCACCTTCAGGACACAAAAGTACACCTAAGCTAACGCTACCTGACGAAGTGAATTTCACCGCATTCCCGACAAGATTATTTAGAACCTGGTTCAGCCGAAGAGGGTCACCTACCAGAAGCGTAGCTTCAGATAATCCATCTTCAATCAAAAACCAAACATCAAAGGTCAACCCCTTTTCCTGTGCCTGGAGCTCCAAAGAAGCCTCCACATTTTGGAGCACGTGTCGCAAATCAAATGAGACGGCTTCAAAAGAAAGGTTATTGGATTCAATCCTCGAAAGATCAAGCACGTCGTTGATTAGTGAGAGCAAGAGTTTCGCAGAGGCATCGGCTTTGTTCGCATAGTCCAAGAGCAGAACATCTGTCGTCTGGCGCTGGATGAGCTCCAAATACCCCGAGATACCGTGTAAAGGCGTTCGAAGCTCATGGCTCATATTGGCAAAGAAACGAGAGCGCGTTTCCAATGACTGTTGCAAAGCATCTTCAGCTGCCTTGCGCTCGGTAATATTCAACAAGATCAGTGCATGGCCAAGGTTTCCGACCCGCGGATTTTCGATTTGCGAGACCTTCACCATAAAACACTGAGGTTCTTCCACTCCGTTAAAGATTTCGAATTCAAGATCGTCGCATAGCTCATGTTTAGCCAGCGCTGGAATCGCCGTGGCCAGCTCTGCATTCACACGCGCATCTACAAACAATTCTGCAGCATAGGGGTTGAACCCTAAGATCTTCTCGGTGTGATCCACCACAATTACTCCCGCCTTAACGTTGTCAATGACGAGATTTTGAGCAACTTTAAGGACGTCAAGTGCGTGATATCGAAAAATCGCCACCGCATAGATCATGCAACCAACAACAATCATGAGTGGTACATGATCAACTCCATCAATCAATGTGAATCCATTTGCTTGTGCGGTGATCCCGGCAAGCGGCAACAATCCTGCCAACATAAACATAATGGCGCGGTTTCGATAAAAGCGTTGGACCTTGAAAAGGTGGGACGCGTAGATAACGATAGAAATCGGTCCCACAGAAGCCCCAACCAATGCGTAAACTGCAAACAGGGGGCCGTGCACGGTAACTGACTCGATCTGATTAGGATCCACATAATAGTCAGCCCAAAACAACCCGTGCCATTCATTCGTCATCGCTAGTGAGACAACGATCAGAGACCAGCCAATGGTTACAAAGTAAAACGGCTTACCAAGCCAACGTTCATTTCCTGTGAAAACCATCGCCAACACCAGCCATAGCACGGAAGAACTAGTTGCGCCTATGTACTTAACCTTTAGCCAAAATAGCTTGGCGTGGTAATCGGTGTTAGCCAAATCAAGGAGATAGGTTGCAAGCCAGATACCTACACAGACCATCAACCACCCAAAGGTGGTTGCCATATGCATATGGGCACGTTGAAAACTATAAACAGCCAGCGTTATGACTATTCCCAGGCCAAGCAAAAACGGGATTTGTTCCGGATGGAAGACCATATTCATTCGTGGATCGTTGTAAGCCCTTCCCGAATCGCATACTTGGTTAAGCCTGCAACTGATCTGATCTTAAGTTTGTCCATCAATCTCTTGCGATGAGTCTCCACGGTCTTAACACCAACATGCAGACGCTCAGCGATATCTGCCGTAGAGCGACCCTCTGAGATAAGTTGCAGCACGTCTCGTTCTCTACCACTTAGCACCGGCGCTTTAGGTACCGTTTGGCCGCCAAGCTTCGCAACATAGTCATCAACGACTACACCCATAACCTCGGCGCTAATATATCTGCCGCCACTATTTACCTTACGAATAGCCTGGATGACCTCTGACGCAGCACACTCTTTTAGAAGGTAACCACTTGCTCCGGCTTGCAGCATGTTTCGTACAAGCCGTTCATCGGAGTGAGCGGACAAACCAAGTACCCGGGTGCGTTCGGATAGATCGACAATTCGTCTGGTAGCATCGATACCATTTAGATCGGGCATCGCAACATCCATTATGACGATGTCTGGCATCAGCAGCCTCGCCATTTCAACCGTTTCTCGACCGTTACAACTTTCGCCAACAACCTCAATGTCCTTATCTTCAGAGAGCACTTTGCGCAATCCCTGACGCATAAGTTTGTGATCGTCAGCAACGATGACTTCGATTGGCAATTTCTACCCCGTCCTCATAGGTAACCAGAACTCAAGTGTGACACAGGTCACAGTTCTATCGAATTAAGGGTTTCCCTTACAAAGAATTAGGGGATGCCTTAACGGAGAGACCACAGCGGCAAATTAGTCTACGCCCGACAATCATTTTTGAATCAAGGAATTCAGGGCCGATGCGACCAATAATCATGGCAACCACAAAAAGATCATCACTCGCAGCACTCGCTGTTCTCTTGTTTAGCAGCCAAGCCATAGCGGCATTGGTTGACGGTATCGAGAGCGTTTACCCCCTGCCCGGTGAGACCGACGTTAATCCCGCGACAGCCTTGCAAATCGAATATGTGATGGGCGCTGGTTACGGCTACACCGATCTCAGAAAACTCAGGGTGATCGAGGCGGGTTCAGGTATCGAGGTTTTTCAGATCGATCCCGAAGCCGGCGATCCCCAGGAACACAGCGATCTTTACTCCATCGCACTACCCCCAGGAACCCTAGAGTATGGCAAGAGTTACGTAGTAGAAGTGGACAGAGGGTTTGCTGTCCTCAACGCAGCACCCTGGAAATCCGGGCGGATTGATACAGGCGTATGGACTTTCTCTACTAGCCAGCTTGTACCCGCACCCATCTCCGGAGGCGTGGACAATATCCAAAGTGTATTCCCGGCACCCGGCGCCACATTGGTTCCGGTCGATACCCCGATAGTGCTTGAAATGGATGGTCCTGCTTACTACAGCTATACAGACAACAGCTACATCGCCGTAGTTGACGCAGAAACCAGACAAGTCGTCTTTGAACAAAACCCAGAGGGGGGCGACGTTCAGGAAGGTAACTCTACTTACACCGTCAATCTTGCACCTGGCACTTTAAAACCCAACCGCACTTATGAAGTTACTGTCGATTACGGATTCGCATCAATCAACATTGACCCGTGGAAAACTGGCGCAATAGGCAATGGCATCTGGACGTTCAAAACGACGGGAACTCCTAGCCAGGCGCTGGCAACAGATATTGATGGAATTCGACAAGTATCACCCGCATCCGGCACAACCGGACTTGATCCTGACGACATAACACTTTCCATCTTTCTAGATGCTGACAGTTACTTCGACAACACTGACGGCAGCGAACTGAAAATCTTTGAACTGGGCGAAAGTGAACCGGTATTCCAACTTGATCCCTCACCAGCAGGCAATCCGGCTGGCTCTTCGCGATTGGATATCTCAGTGCCAACAGACTTACTCAAGGAAGATACGCAGTACACAGTGACACTGGACTACCAAATGGCGCGCCTGACCGAGGCGCCATGGCGAACCGGTTTGCTTGAGGCAGGTGGCTGGAATTTTATTACCGGGAAACGGCAACTCAGCAATCTGGATCCCATTGTTGCCGGAGTTGTAGGTGTCTACCCTGCTCCCTCTTCGACAGAGGTAAACACCGATACCGACATCATTGTGTACTTTTCCACCCGCTCCTATTTCGGATACACCGATAACAGCGAACTACGCCTGATAGATACGCGCTCCGATTCTGTCGTCGCCAGCGCCAACCCAGGCTATCAGGACTCTCAGGAAAACAAGCTCAGTTATTCGTTGAAACCACCGACGCCACTTGAACCGGGAGTCACTTATCGCGTAGAAGCTGACTATGGTTTCGTCAGGTTCAATGACGCACCTTGGATCATGGATGCGCCGCTCGAGTGGCAATTTACCGTGGAAGGCGTTCTCACCACTGCTCCCACTGACGAAGACCCAACCGACAACGGCGACGCTGGAAATCAAGGCGACAACGACAACCAGGGAGATGCCAACGACAACACAGATTCGGATAACAACAATGACGGCAGTGATGGTGCCAATGGCGACGGCGGAGCCGGCAACGAAAACAACGACGGCAATGACGGTGGCGACGGTGGTGATTCACCCGGTGATTCCACAGATAACACACCACCTGAGAACATCGTCAGTTCAACCACAGGTACAGTGATGTTCGTCACACAGACTCCGCTCTCTGGATTGTCGTTCGGAACAGTTATCAGCAATTTTTCCAATCACGTACCCACGAGTCTCAGAGCACCTAGAGGCGGTGATCTCTGGATCCGATATCCTGATGGGACGCTCCGAAATTTGACCGAAGAGGCGGGATTCGGAAACGAAGGTTTACAAGGCACAAATGCCATCGCGGTGCGTTCACCTTCTGTTCACTGGAATGGAAACAAAGCCTTGTTTTCCATGGTCGTCGGTTCACCCGATCTGTTCGAGACTACTGCATATTACTGGCAGATCTATGAGGTTACCGGACTGGGTCAGCATGAGGCTGTGACAATAACCAAGGTCGCCAATCAGCCTGCCGACTACAACAATGTGGCTCCCATATACGCGGCAACTAACTTAAACGGCGGAACCGAAGAAGACATCATCTTTGAATCTGATATCACGCCAGGAGGTCGACACCTCTACCCACAATACGAAGAGTATGATGGTGCGCCCACCAATACAGGTCTATTTCGGCTGAATAGATCGACGGGTGAACTAAAGCGTTTGACTCACGCCCCATCTGGAGACTTTACCCCGATTATCGACAGCTTCGGTCGGATGATTTTCACTCGCTGGGATCATCTTCAACAAGATCAACAAAACGGGAGTTTAATTGGTGGTCTGGAGCGATTTGGTGCTGCCATTAACTATGTCGATGAATCCGTTGGCGCTCCGATCGACACAGTGAATGGCGCTATCGATATTTTCCCTGAGCATCTAGTTGAAGTGAATCCAGATACTAATGAGCCTTATGTTGTTGGCAATGAGACTGGAATGCGGTTCAACCAGTTTTTCCTGTGGGAAAGTAGCCCATTGGATGGGTCCGAAAATGAGGTACTAAACCACCTTGGCCGCCAGGAACTGGGTCAGAGCTATACGCGTGGACGCTTCGTTGACGACAGTGCACTGACCGATATTACAACCAGTTTCCTGGGTGGTCACACAGCCAACTCGGTACCCATTTATGCACCAGGTGGTGTCTTCCACGCCAAAGAAGATCCCAACTCTGCAGGAACGTTTTACATGACCCATGCGCAGGAATTCGCATTCTGCGGAGAAATTCTGACGGTCGACGCTGCTCCAGGTGTGAATCCAGAAGACATTGTGTTTCAAAAACGAACCGATTACTTCGATTCCGACACGATTGATGGCTGTTACCGTAACCCTTTGACCGTTTCAGATGGCGTGCTCATCGCATCTTATGCACCCGGTGATTTCGCGAACAACAATGAAATTGCAAACACGTTCCGACTTCACTTTGTTAACGAAGACGGCACGCCGGGGGCAGCGCTGACAAATGGTATCGGCAAATCAGTCGCTTACTGGAGTCCTGACTATCAGATCTCTCACACTGGTAACATGTGGGAATTGGACGCCGTCGAAGTCCGCGCGCGACCAAAACCCACATCCGTTATGCACGCATCAACAAGCTTAGCTGCGCCTGAACAAGCCGCTTGCGAGGCCGCTTACAACCAATCCAGTACAGATTGCGAACTCGGGATGACGTCGTTAAGACAATATCTTGCAGACAACAAACTGGCATTGGTAGTGACACGTAATGTTACGTCACGGGACGATTCTGATACTCAACAACCATTTAATCTTAGAGTTCCTGGTGGAGTTGTCTCCGACGCAAGCCAGGGTGCTGATACTCTCTATGACGTTACCCACTTGCAGTTTCTGCAGGCGAACTTGGTCCGTGGCTACGCTAATCGACCAAATGGAAGACGACCTCTGGCACAGTACATTGCCGATTCAATTGCCGATGGCTTGAACGGCAGTACTAACGGTGCGCTAGATGTGAAAGCAGATGGTTCAGTTGCTGCGATTGTACCAGCAGAAAGAGCCGTGACATGGCATCTGATCGATGACGCTCAAGCCAACAAGTCCATCGTCTCTGAGAGATATTGGGTCTCATTCGCGGCTGGTGAAGTGCGTGTCTGCGCAAACTGCCATGGGATCAACAAAGCAGACCAGATGGGTAACCCCGAACCCACTAACGCTCCTCAGGCGCTAACGGATCTGCTACAAAAGTGGAGGCTCTTTAGCACCGACACAAGCCAGGATCCGTAACCGTAACTCTCCATGCGGGGGCAGCGACAAGGCTGTACCCCGCCATGAGCAGCAAACAATACAAAGTGGATACATTTACCCAATTCTACCTAGCGCCCCTAAAATGGAAACGCTCAAGGAAATGACGAGACCAAAGCTAGCAAGCAAGATATCGCTATATCGTTTGTTTCCTGACTTAGGTCCAGGGACTAGCACGGATTCGGCAGGATTAGTCTGCTGATAATAAACCCTGACTTCACTATTTTCTGGATGGTTGTGCGCAAAATCTACTGTTTCAGGATATACCAACGTATAAAACGCAACAGCAGTTCCCTTGTAGTTAATCCCTTGAACATCGTAACTATACTCAATACTCAATCTTTCAACGTCGCGCATTTCTCCATCAACGTTACGTTTTCCCCAGAGCCGAACTACTAGTACCTTGCCATTCACACTTGGCCAGTCTTTACTAGCTAGGGACTTTTTGTAGCCACTTAAAGCACCTATAAGCATCCACGTGCAAAAAAGTGCGAACCCAGCTCCAACTAAAAATGGCGTATTCATCTTGATGGTTTATGTCGATGCATAACTACTGGATCTCAGATTCGGACGTATACCCCAAGCGGGAACCCGTTCAGCGACAAGTTGAGTCATCGATCGATCTTATCACCTTCAAACACGTTAACCTTTTGCCGCGAGGCGAAGCCACTCCTTCTCTCTTTCGCGGTAATGTTTAGGCGCGCGTTTCGAACGCTCCAGCGATTCACTAAAAAGTGAATCCGCTCGTGACACATCTCCCTGGGACTTCAACATCAATGCGAAGCGCACCCTCGCCTGCTCGCCAGGGTATGACTCTAGTAATACCTCGTACTCTCTCTTCGCGTCATCGTACAACTCTAGCGCTTCTAAACTTCTGGCATACAGCAGATGACCGTCAGTTGATTTGTAGTCAGGATTGGATCTGATCAGATCATCAAGTGTTTTTTTGGCATTGGCGGGATCGGCTTTTTCAAAATAGGCAAACGCCAGTCGCTCCATTATGTTCGGTTCGTTTTTGTCCTGCCCAACAAGACACTGTTCAAGCAGATTTACCGCATCAGAAAACAGACCCGCTTCCATACACTCATCTGCCAATAGAAGTTTGTTTTGTGTTGTGTTGGCAACCTGCAATTGTTCCATTCGCGCGCGTAGTTCCCTTTGCGGGTCAACGGCCTTCACAAGACGGGTTTTCGCCTGCGCTGCAGTCCTGCTACCCAGCAGTTCGGGAAGTATCTGAGTCAGGAAATAGAGCAGGCAGCCTAGGCCGGGCACGCCAATGATGATCCAGATCCAGAAGGTGTCTTTGCCGGACCGAACAGCATGAACGGCGAACAAGACCTGAATAATAACGATCAGTACCCCGAGTATTGGCATTGCGACTTCCCTCTCGCTCCGAGCAATATTCTGAGTTTGATATAGTTTTATCCACATTTCACTGGGAGAAAGTGGCATGAAGAGATGGGGACATCGATACAAGGATGTTGAGAGCGGCACCGTTCTTGACACATGGTTTCCGCGTTCAAACGTAAAGTCCGAGCGCAGCTGCTTCGCAAAGAAATGCGGGATCATTGAGTCAGATTTTATGGAGCTGACTCTAGATGATCCCGGCTCAACACCTGTTTCAATCGAAGACATCTATCTGAGGCTTCACCTTCTCTCAGAGTGTGTTTACCAGCCCAATGAGTTGAATCTCGAGGGTGTGTTTAATCTGCTCGTAAACGTGGCATGGACTTCAGCAGGACCAGTATTGCCAGCCCATATTGACGATCTGCGCCAACGCCTTGCACAACAACATGAGCAACTTACAGTGTTGTCGATAGATATGTTTCCACGAATGGTCGACTACGTGACACCGTTGGAAGTAAGAATTGCTGACCCTGACCGAGTAAGGCTGGGTGCACATCTTGCGCCTGGTACTACCGTCATGCACGAGGGTTTCGTCAATTTCAATGCTGGTTCTGTGGGCTCAGCGATGATCGAAGGCCGAGTAACACCAGGTGTCGTTGTTGGTACCGGATCAGATGTGGGCGCTGGCTCATCCATTATGGGAACGCTTTCTGGCGGTGGTAAACAGATCAATTCCATCGGCGAACAAAGTTTGTTGGGTGCAAACTCTGGAATAGGAATCTCACTCGGCGATCGCTGCGTGGTCGAAGCCGGTCTTTACGTCACTGCAGGTACAATCGTGAAGACAAGTTCAGGTGACTTCGTAAAGGCAAAGGAACTGTCAGGGAAAAATGACTTGCTGTTCAGACGGAACAGCAAAACTGGTGGCGTGGAAGTACTCAGTTCAAAAGGTGTGAACTGGGGAGGTCTGAACAAAAGTCTACATTCAAAAAACTGATTCTTGACTCAATGGGTCATTGACAAGCTAATGGAAGGAGACGACCCAAAGCGGAGGTTCAGGATTTGTCGTATGCAAGCTTATACAGAGTGGGTAGTAATAACATCGTCAGCATCGTCGCAACGATTAAGCCAGCGATGATTGTGATCGACATGGATACAAAAAAGCGATCAAAGAGTAGAGGGATCAGTCCCAAGGCAGTCGTCAAGGCAGCCATCGCCACCGGATTGAGTCGACTGCACCCCGCGTTAACGAGGGCTTCCTGGAGACCATGACCATTGTTGCTCTCGAGTTGAATCTCATCAATTAGAACAATCGCGTTTTTTATTAGCATTCCTGAGAGACTCAGAAACCCGAGTAAAGCCATAAAACCGAATGACCCACCGGTCAAAAGTAAGCCACTTGCAACACCGATCAAGGCCATAGGTACACAGAACCAAATCAGCAGTGGTGTCTTAACTGAGTTGAACAACATGACCGTAATAACAAACATTGCCACTAAGAAGCCTGGTATCGATAGGCTCAACCCAGTTTGGGCTTTGAGGGTATCTTCGTATTCGCCGCCCCAGGTGATTTCATAGCCATCAGGCAGCAACAGTTCGTCAACTTTTGGTCGAACTCTTGCAAACAAGGCCGTTGCATATCCATGCTTTGGATCGGTGTATACCGATAGCGAACGCTTTCGGTCTCGACGTTCGATGATTTGATCCGCAAATTCAATTTCGTAACTTGAAACCACCTGACGCAACGGAATCATCTTTCCCGCAACAGGGCTCCAGATTGAGATGGCTTCGAGATCACCCAGACCTAGCTGTTTAGCATCTCCTTTGACGATGATAGGAATCAACAGATCGGATTCTCTATAGAGCCCTATCTGATATCCTTCAAAGTTTTCTCGAAGGGTCCGTGCGATATCAGCCCTGGTAATGCCATTCAGATCTGCTTGTTCATCCTCGATAATGGGCAACAAGGTTTTCTCCCTCTGTCGCCAGTTAGTTCTAATCATCTTGGCGTCTTGGTCTGACCGGAATATGCCTTCGACTTGGGTCGCAATCTCTCTTAACACATGCGGGTCATCCCCACTAATTCGTGCCTCGATTTTTCCTTTCCCGCCAGGTCCGACCTCAAAGCGATATGCGGTTGCTTTTAGATGCCCATATTTTGTCGCCAGAAGATTTTCGACTTCCGACAAGGTTTCAGACATCATTTCTGGATCACTGACATCCACAAGAAGTTGACCGTAAGCTGAGTTACGTTGCTCGGGCTCATAAGTTAGGATAAATCGCAGTCCACCCTCACCAATCATGCTCGTCACATGAGACGTTCCTTTAAGCGCTAACACATCCCGCTCAAGTTTCTTAACTTCCTGGTCAGTTGTTTTGATATGTGTCCCTTGTGGCATCCAGAGATCGACCATGAATTGTTGTCGTGTAGAACTCGGAAAGAAGTTTTGATCAACAAAGCTAAACGCCCATAACGAGCCGCCGAATGCTGCTACCACGACAAATACGGTAAATCTGGGTTTACCTAAGCAACTTAACAATACGAATCGATAAAGACTCAGAATCCCAGACTCATTGGACTGATCTTCATAGGATTCACCGTTGGATTTTAAAAACATAACACCCAACAGAGGCGTGACTGTTATTGCTGTCACCCAACTCAGTAGTAGCGATACACCCACCACCTGAAACAAGGATCGACAAAATTCACCTGTTGAGTCGTCTGAAGTGCCAATCGCAGCAAAAGCGAGGATAGCGATGATGGTTGCACCAAGTAGTGGCCACATGGTCTGACCTACAACCTCAGACGCCGCTTCTTCAGAACTTAAGCCGCGCTTCATTCGCGTTAGCATGCCATCAACAATAACGATGGCATTATCGACCAACATTCCTAATGCAATGATCAACGCACCGAGTGAGATTCTTTCTAACGCCACACCCATCGGTTCAAGGAAAATAAAAGACCCGGAGATGGTGAGCAACAGTACAAACCCGATGATCAGGCTGCTGCGCAATCCCATGAACACCATGAGCACCGCCAGCACGATCAGAATCGCGAGTATCAGGCTCTCAATAAATCCATCAATCGCTTTGGTTACGGCTTCTGATTGGAAAGAGACAATTCCTATTTCGATTCCAACTGGTCGATCGGCCTTTAACTCCTCAAGGCGTCGCTGTAGACCCTCACCCATCGAAACAACGTTGCCGCCTGAGATGGTCGAAACACCCAGGCCAATGCCTGCTCGCTCATCGTAACGAATTAGGTTCGACTGAGGTTCAAGATAGTCCCGTTTGACCTGGGCAATGTCTTTTAGAAAAAACTGTCGACCGTTGCCTGCGGTAATCAACAACGACTGAATGTCTTCAACAGTGTTTGTCACGCCCGATGGATAAAACGTTAGAAACTCGCTATCTACTTGGACAGAACCCGCATCCACGACGAGATTTTTGCTTCTTAGCCTCTGCAGCAGACTATCGGTTGATAATCCCAACTGAGATAACTGATTGCGATCAAATTCAATGTAGATCGCCTCTTGTCGTTCTCCAAATGTTTCAATCTTTGCAACATCATCAATTAACAGGAGTTCCTTCTTTAGGATATCGACGTAGTCTTTGACTTCAGCGTATGAGTAGCCATCGCCGGTAACGACGAGGTAAACACCGTAGACATCACCAAAGTCATCTATGACGAGTGGTGTTTGCGCGCCGGGTGGTAACCAACCTGCGGTGGCGGTGACTTTTCTCCGCAATTCATCCCAAACCTGAGGGAGAGTCTCCTTGTCATATTGCTCTTGGATTTCGACGGTGACGATTGAAATACCTTTGGTCGAGCGCGATCGCACTGTTTCCAGCTGCGAAAGTTGCTGTATCTGGGTTTCAATCAGATCGGTAATTTCGTTTTCGACTTCTTCCGCTGAAGCACCCGGATAAGAAGTAACAACCAATGCTTCTTTGATTGTGAATTCCGGGTCCTCATATCTCGGCATGCTTTCAAACGCAGAATAGCCTCCGATCAAAAGAACCGCGGATAAGACAAACGTGACAACCCGATACTTAATCGCTACTGCAGCAGGATCAATCATCTAACCTGTCCTAACCGCCATCACTCACAAGCGGCCTGACACGCATGCCACTTTGAAGCGTATGTACACCGCTATAGGCAATCTGATCTCCAATATTGAGTCCGCCGATCACAGTCAGCGCGCCATCGGAGATCGATCCATGCTGGATTGGATGCGCTGACACGAAACCCTCCGCGCTGATCAGCCAAACTTTGGCTTGGCTGGAATTCGAATCAAAGATGGCGTTGAGAGGAATCGTGATTGATGTGGCTTGCTCTATGTCTGGCCGTACCATCCTCACTGAGGCCGTCATACCGGGACTCACAGCAGCATCTGCAGGCGCGACAAACGTGTAATTGACGGTATAGGTTCGGGTGACCGGGTCCGCCGTTCCCACATACGATGATGCTCTCGCCGGAAACTCGCGGCCAGGTAGCGCACTAATGCTAACAACCGGTTTTAGGATCGCGGTCGCCTCTTCGGGCGTTGTATCTGGCGGTACTAACACCCAATCCCGCTCGGCAACTTGTGCAGTAACCTGAAGCGTCGACTCATCTTGCAGTTCATAGATCGGTTGTTTTGCCTGCACAGTCGAAAAATTGTCAAGAAATCGCCTAGCGATCCTTCCCGCGAAGGGTGCTCTAAGCGTCGCATCTTCTAGCGCCTTTTCTGCCGTTGCCAGATCAGCATCCGCGATTTCAAACATCCGACGGGCATCATCAACAACTTGTGGTGTAACCGCTTTTGCTTCCGCAGCTGTTTCGTATCGTTGTAGATCAGTGAACAGTGCATCACGCTGCGCCTTGGCTTTTCGGACTGCCGCCTCATAATCTCTGCTATCTAGCGTGGCAAGTAGGTCACCCGTCTCAACCTCCATGCCTTCTTCGACATCTAAAGTCGCAAGTCTACCTGGCACATCGAATGCAATGGTGGTTGAACTGGCTGCTTTGACACTGCCAGGTAATTGAAGGAACTGCTGGTTAGCGGTCTCACCTACCGTGAATACCTTAACCGGTCGAATGAGTTCTTTTTGAACTTCCTGTTGCTTATCAGTGCATGCGCTCAGAGTAAACAGTGCCAGAAAGAAGATTAACCTGGGTATTTTTATCCTATTCATTCGGGAATTCTTGCATACAACGCTCTCATAGCACAGACACCAGCAAGGATGGCAGAAGCCGTCCGTATCCAGTGAATGCTCTGCCAGCGTAACAACTCTTCGGCAAGTTCTCTGGAGGACATTGTGCCCGCAGCAAGGGCTTCATTCGCTCCACGGAAGTAGGTTGGGAAAGTTACAAACATGCAGAGGGCAAAAACAGCGGCCGCAATCATCCAAAGATGCCCCGGTTGTTTTTTCCAAACAGCAAACCCAGCGGCCAGCAAGGTGAAACCCGTCGCGCTAAACCCCAATGGCATCATCATTCCGGCAATGTGTGGTGTGTTGTTGCTGAACACCGTTTTAAACATCGTGGAATCGAGCGATTGCCAATAGGGGAGTAAACCAAGGGCTATGAGTAACAAGGCACCACTCAGTAACCCGAGTAGTACCACACAGATCTGAATAAGAATGTTCATAACACTTCCTCTATTTTCGTGTGAACCACATGCGTGAAACCAAGCCATCGCGCATGAAAAAATGATGATAAAGAGCGGCGCCAACGTGTAGCACCAATAATCCCAGCATGACCCTTGCGACAATCCCATGCGGTATTCGAGGTATGTACTCCCAAAAATCCGGTAGTTGTGAAGGATCACTTCCAAAAATATGGGGACCTGCACCCGAGAGAACCATCATCCCGATGCCACTAGAAGACATGCCGATGATGGTGACGTAGAGAATGATATGAACGCCATTCGAAAGATAAGTTTGCCATCTGGGCATAGCGACACTACCTGGCTTCTTATCGGCGAAGACCCACCAAGCGATTCGAAAAATAGTTAGAGCGAAAACTAATAGGCCAATAGGAACATGAAATCTGAGAAAGAAAACCTTGTCGGCGGCTTCAACTGCATCGCCAGCTCGAAAGCCTGAACCTAGGAGAATTACGATCAAGACAGCGGTCAGCCAATGAATGGTGACTGCTACTGAACCGTATTGATCTGAAGTACTCTTGCTTCCCATCGTCTCTCCCGCACTTACATCTCATTCGATTCTTATTTATACAGATAGATAAATCAACTGATAAAGATCACTTGGACAACCGTAATGGATCGAGTCATCATTTAGCCAAGCTGTATAAATAGAACCGAGTAAACGTCACGTGAGCCAACGCCCTGGACCAAAAGGGAGCAACGCGGATGTCAGGGGTGACCTGATTAAGGCTGGCTGTGAGCTCTACGCGATAAAGGGGTTAGAGCCAGTATCGCTTCGCGAAGTTGCTGACTTAGCTGGCGTTAACCAAGCAATGATTCGGCACTACTTCAAAGACAAGTTTGGATTCGAAAAAGCTCTCCTCGATTTAGGAGGCCAGACCTTGTTAGAAGCTGTTCCTGAGAACGCAGATTTTGAAACTACGTTTCGTTCAGCGGTCGAAGCATTTAACGAGATGCCTTGGTTTACGGTCTTACGAGTCAAAAATGTACTCATAGGCGATTCACATCGTAAGTACGTAACTGAACTCTACTTTGCGGAGCTAATGGCTCGTTTTGCGAAAGCACTAGGTACAGATTCTGAACTAGATTTGATGAGCGTGGCATCTCTCTTAGAAATGCCGGATATTGCACGCAATGTGACCACCGATGGTTTCAAAGTGAAGTTTAAAAAGAGCTTTTCGAAACACTATGCATCACACGTGGCGAGCTTGTTACAGAAGTAGTCTCGCAGCATCAAAGAATTTGATGGCACTAGGGCGGGCTCAGTGTTGGCTTGCAGAAATTTGATCTATCTTCCGTTCCACTTCAGCACGATCATTCAAGTTCGATAGTTCCGCCCACTGCTCGTTAGTTAGCCTTAGCGCTTTTATTGGAAGATCTTCCTTGTTTACCCCCAACGCGACCCAATCTCCGATTCTCAGCACAGACTCTCTTTTATGTAGCAGATTTATCAACTCATCTTCTGTATGGACGTTTACATCATTTGATTCATTTTCGGAGTATTCTTTGACACTTAGATTGCCGCTAGCCAGCATTCTAATTTCCGCGCTTCCCACAAGATTCCCTATCTTTCGAAACCTCTTTACCTTTTTTCTCGCGACAATGCTGGCTATTACGGGCACAAGTATTCCCGCGACTAAGCTTGTAAGGACAGCGACGATCGTTTCATCCATGTTCTTGGCTCCTCAAGCGTATACATATTCCCGTAAGGAATAATGTACTCGTTAGAAGGACAGTTGAAGTCACGATAACAAAAAGAGGTTCGACGTCGTTAGTCGTTGAAATAAGGGCGAAACAGTAGCTTGCCAGGCTCATCAAAACGAATGTCAAAAACATCAACGTGGTTTGCTCAGATCTGATGCGTGTAATCTCAGATATCGCGGTTCCAAGAAAAGCGGTTGTGACCAATAGTAGTTGTCCTCCGCTGATAAGTTTGAACAGTTCGAGCTCCTTTTTTGGGTCTGCCCAAATTGCGAGTATTGTAAATGCAAATGGAATAAGACTAAGCAATACACTAAAAAGTAGCCACCTCTTCAGCTCTGCATCAATTTTCATTCATTCCACTCCCTGGGCTACGGACCTTTGGTAGCTGCAAAAACGAGAAATTCGGCTATTTCGAAGTGATGCGGAACCGCATACATTCTCCACAGTGCACCTGGCACAACGCCTTTTTTTCGTATGTATGGCTCCTCTATCATACCCAAATGCATCGAACGCCTCTCTGGGAAGTACGACTGCACATTAATGTGTCGATTTCGATTCTACAATTTCGCCTCTCGTTCATCGTCTTCTGCCGCCAGGATATACGTTGACGTGGTCCCCACCAGGCCACTGGACATCCGACTTTCGCCCAGAAAAACAAGAACAATACACACTGTGAGAAAGCAATCGGTCCAAGTTCAAGCGGCCCTATATTCATACTGGATCCAACCTCAGAAATCGTCGAGGCGCAAATCCGCTCATCAGACGTATCAGAAATCCCAATCTGTACTCCCCGACAATCTCTACGAGCTCCAAGCCTTCAATAGAAACCGCAATATGAGGTTTCCTTATCCCTCCTCGCTCTACTAGAACATTTGGGTTTTTAAGGACAGCGTTGTACCACTGACGAAACCAATGATTTGAGGAAACATAGAGTTTGCCGTTGTGTTCAAAGCCATAGAGCTTTCGCTCGACTTCAGTTCCTGAAAGATCGAAGACCAATGTGATGCTGTTCTCCATATCAGGTTGGAATTTCCAGGCGAAAAGTTCCAAAAGCAGAAGCAAGACCAGGTAGACAATCAGAACAGCGACTAATATTTCGATCATTCTATGCCTCCGCAATTATTGGCGACCAAATTACTCTATTCGGTAATCCAATCGATATATGAAACGATCGGCATCAAAACCTTCGAGCTCGCCGGGTTGACCCACCAGCACCGCAGTCACTGGATAGATATCGTTATCAAACCTAACCCTCGCCTGACTGTTTTGCCTGAGATGTTCCAGCCAATTCTTTCCTTCTGCAGGATCGATGTATAAATCACCATCCCTAACGATATAGTTAAGCTCAACGGAGTAAGGTGCATCAGGGTTTGTTTCCAGATGAACAAACTGAGCTTCGACAAACGACCAGTCTGTGACAGGCTCAGACACGACGTTACCTTCAAGTTTGCCGCCCGGGAACACAAGGAACGGTCCATTACCACAACCGGTAAGCAGAACGGATGCAAACACAATCGCAATCACATTTTTCATTTGTTATGCCTCACTTCTAGACCAGAAACTGCCGGTATGCCGGGTTTTCTGATTCGTTCCAATATCTGTATCCAATGCTCTTCAAACGCTTCATAAAATTCGGCATATCCCGGTCTGGAATCTGAATGCCGATCAGGACTCTGCCATAAGCCGACCCATGATTACGATAGTGAAACATGGAAATGTTGAAGTCGTTACCCAGCACAGTCAGAAATTTCAGGAGCGCTCCTGGTTTCTCAGGAAACTCGAAGCGGAACAGCTTCTCGTCCTCTATCGCCGCAACACCGCCCACCATATGGCGGACATGCAGCACGGCAACCTCATTGTCAGACAGATTCGTTAACTCGTAACGACGGCTGAGCTTGTCGATGAGTTTCGACGTGTCTTCACCAGGATTCGTCTGAATTCCAACCAGTACATGGGCGGCGCCATCGGCGGTGAAGCGATAATTAAATTCAGTAATGCTTCGCTTACCGATGTCCGAACAGAATCTGAGGAAGCTCCCCGGTTTCTCAGGGATGGTCACTCCCAACAGCATCTCACGTTGCTCACCAACTTCGGTTCGCTCGGAGATATGTCGAAGACGATCAAAGTTCACATTCGCACCGGACACGATCGCAACGACATTGTCGCCTTTACGAGCATGTTTCTTGAGGCCGGCCACGGCGAGCGCACCAGACGGTTCCGCCAGGACTCTGGTGTCTTCGAACAGATCCTTGATACCCGCGCAGATTTCATCGATAGAAACGGTGATCACTTCATCAACCACTTTTTTCGCAAGATTGAAGGTTTCTTTCCCAACCTGACGTACCGATGTGCCATCCGCAAACTGGTCAAGATCTTCTGCTCTAAGGGTTACGCGTCTACCCGCTTTTAGTGCGGCAGCCATGCCTGCAGACCCCTCACATTCCACACCGATAATGCGACAGTCCGGTTGCAGGTACTTCACATAGGCACCAATGCCGCCGATCAGCCCACCGCCACCAACCGGTACATAAATGGCATCGATAGGTTCGGGTGTCTGGCGAAGGATTTCCATGCCAATAGTGCCCTGCCCCGCAATGACATCTGTGTCATCAAAAGGATGGACATAGGTATAGCCATGCTTCTTCGCCAACGCCTGCGCATGAGTCGCTGCCTCATCGTAGGAGTCGCCATGCAGGATGGCTTTACCACCAAAGGCCTTAACTGCATCGATCTTTATTGAGGGCGTATTTTCACCCATCACAATTTGCGCCTGCATACCGAGCCTCGTCGCCGCTAGCGCAACGCCCTGGGCGTGATTCCCTGCTGACGCTGTGATAACCCCTTTGTCTCGTTGAGCCTGTGTCAGCTGACTGATCCGATTGTAAGCACCGCGAATCTTGAAACTGAAAACCGGCTGCAGGTCCTCACGCTTGAGCAATACGTTCAGGCCCAAACGTTTCGAAAGGTTAGGCGCGAATTCCAGAGGCGTTTCCTCAGCCACGTCATACACATTGGCTTCAAGGATCTTCTTCACATACTTTTCCATGTGCGCATCTTAGCGCTACACCACGGAATTGTGTTAGCTGCAACGAGTCGATAGTCTGTCAGCATGGCTTTCAAAGACATCGCCACCACAACCGAATGGCTTAACCAGTCTCTAGCTCAAGGGATGGACAACCAAATCGTCGATTGTCAGATAGACGACATTGGCGACGGCAACGGTTTCGGTGGCAAGACACTGCGTGCCAACCTGGTCTGGGAAGTGCCCACAGATATGACTTCGGTCATCATCAAGCTACCAGTAGAAGACCCCACTTCACTGGAATCCCTCATTGTTTCTGGTGTACTCATGCGTGAGGTTCGGTTTTATCAGGAAATCGCACCCAATCTCGATCTGGATATACCAAAGATCTACTACACGGAAATTGATGGTCACGACTTTGTGATCATCATGGAAGATCTTGGCGAAGTGAAGCAGCGAATGCTAAAGCCACTGGATATGGAGGAACTGGAGACTGCGGTCAGGTCCGTTGCCAAACTCCACGCTGCCTTCTGGAACAGCCCGGAACTTGAAACAGATTGGCTATCACCTGTTGTCGACGGTGACGATGAGTCAAGGCAAGACAACTTTCGGAGCATGAACCATGCTTTAGAGCTTCTCGCGAAGAGCCCGGAAGATACGAGCTATGTTGAGGCATGTATCCATCGCCTCATCGACCTGCTGCCAAAAGCACCTAAAGTCACCCCGCTACCCAATCCTGTGACCCTGGCTCATGGGGACTTTCACGGAAACAACATCCACATCCAGGGAGACCAGGTCACCATCTTCGACTGGCAGTTAGTGGCAAAAGGTACGCCTGCCATGGATGTTGCGAATCTCATCGCTTCATCCAGTGAGCCAACCGAATACCACAAAATAGCTGAGCCTCTGCTCAGAACTTATCACGAGGCACTGTTGGCGGAAGGCATTACCGATTACCCGTTCAGCAAGTTACAACAGGGTTACGCGGATGCGATGTTTTTCACGTTCCTTAAGTTCGTCGTGGTTGTGGGAACAATCAGCTACGACGCTGAAGGCGGCGAAGAGCTCCAGGCAGACATACTTCCCAAGCTCGACTTCATGGCAAGGAACGCAGATGCTGAAGGCTACATTAAAAAGCTGCCGTTCCTGTTCGTGATCATTAGAATCATTAACTTCTTCAACCGCATTGGCAGCTGGTTTCGATCCAGCTGAAAAAACCTATGAACCAGGATGAACTGAAACAGGCGGTCGGCAAGCGAGCCGCTGAATACATTGAACCCCTGCTTAACAGCAAATCGATTGTCGGCGTCGGAACCGGGTCAACCGCCAATTGTTTTATCGACGCACTAGCGGCGAGCGCACATAAGTTTGACGGTGCGGTGGCAAGCTCTGAAGCAACCGCCGAGCGTCTTGAGGGTCATGGCATTACGGTCTATGACCTCAACAGTGTCGACGAGTTGCTTGTTTATGTGGATGGCGCTGATGAGGTAAACCCCAATCTCGAACTGATCAAAGGCGGTGGCGGCGCACTGACTCGAGAAAAAATTGTTGCTTCTGTTTCCAAAGAGTTCGTCTGCATTGTTGACGCTAGCAAGCAGGTCGATGTTCTTGGTAAGTATCCGTTGCCTGTCGAAGTCATTCCAATGGCGCGGTCTGCAGTTGCAAGAAAACTGGTCGCGCTGGGTGGAGAGCCTGTTTACCGCCAGGGTGTGGTCACGGATAACGGCAATGTGATTCTTGATGTGCACGGTCTCAGCATTACTGA
Organism: Pseudomonadales bacterium; assembly: GCA_965267195.1. GTDB lineage: Bacteria > Pseudomonadota > Gammaproteobacteria > Pseudomonadales > Azotimanducaceae > UBA9659. The sequence continues at coordinate 3,056,564 of OZ253942.1, read as the reverse complement.
TCCTTGTGGCATGGAGGATGAGATCAATGCGATAACCGGAGTGGTCACTCAGGGGCTTTTCGCCAAGCGACCCGCTGATGTACTTCTCGTAGGTACCAGCGCCGGGGTTGAAGAAATCAAACCCTAGCCGATGAGTATCACCCACGCTATCTACCTCGTCCCTGAGACAGACCAGGCGATTGATTTCCTCGCCAGTATTTTCGGGCTTTCCGTTCAGGTTGATGATGTCTCGATTACCGGGGAGAGATTTCTGACCGTGGGGGAACCAGCTGGATTACATCTGCAGATCATAGAGCACCCCAATCAAGCGCAGATCGCGCGTTTAAAACGGGAGAACGAAGTCGTCGACTTCATTTTTCAGACCGATGACATTCATGACATGGTGAAAAGAATCGAAGACTACGGTCTCAAGATTGTCAGAGCACCGATTGAGGCGGACTATGGCTGGACAGCTATCTTCGAGGACCCTTTCGGAAACCTCTGGGATCTGATTCAGCGTTAAGCGTTAGCCTCAAAGGCCATTCAGCTCAAAAAGAAGAAACACAAAACCCGCTGTCGCCACAACGATGCCGACATGTGAAAGGTATTGCAGATAAGGGATAGTAGGTAAAACCGCCTCGCTTTCCTGATCGGAGTTCTTGTTAAGGATATAGGCTTTGCTCAACCCAACAATCTGAGCTGCGGAAATCATCCCAAAGCCGGTAGCAATTAGCAGTGCACTCTGCAGATCCATGGAAAGGAAAATGGCCATTGCTGTCATGGTGAGCACCAGCGCACAAACCGGATACAGCAATAGAATTTTCAAATCAGTTTTCCTGGATTCATCACACCATCCGGATCAAAGACATCCTTGATGGCACGAAGCGCGGCAATTTCCGGTTCAGTTCGACTGAAGCCGAGATGATTTTTCTTTAGAAGCCCTACTCCATGTTCCGCGGATACGCTGCCATTAAAGCGTTCCACCAATCCCAATACTTCTTCACTGACGGTTTCACACTCAGACTTAAATCGGTCTGTTTCCCAGTCTTCAGGTTTAAGAATATTCAGATGGACATTGCCGTCGCCGATATGACCAAACCAAACAATTTCAAATTCGGGATACTTCGCCTGAACAAGCTGATCAATCTCGCTCAGGAATTCCGGCACCTGACTGATGGTCACCGCAATATCGTTCTTGTAAGGCGTCCTGGGCGTAATGGATTCAGAAATTCGCTCTCGGTACTGCCAGAGTTCTTGCGCCTGCTGGCCGCTGCTGGCAACGATCCCGTCGGTCACCCAGCCACTCGCAACACATTCTTCGAACCCTGCCATATAGGCTTCGTCTTCAGTCTCGTCACACTCCAGCAACACATAGAAGGGCGAGCTGTTTTCAAACGGCCTTTGCAGCTCTGAGTGATCAATTACGTGTCCCAGCGCCAGATCAGAAAAGAACTCAAACGCTGACAGCTGCACGCGACTTCGAAAGGTCGTTAGAATTGAAAGGCAATCCGTCATACTCGGAATAGCCAACAGGATAACTTTCGAAGGTAACGGCGGTTCCTGAAGTTGTATCGTCGCTTCGGTAATAAATCCGAGCGTACCTTCGCTACCTACGAAAAGATGTCTGAGGTCATATCCTGTGTTGTTCTTGAGAAGTCCTTTATTGAGATCCAGTACTTCCCCGGATCCGGTCACAACTTTAAGTCCAAGAATCTGGCCACGAGTCATACCGTAACGAATTACCCTGATACCACCGGCATTCGTGGCAATGTTGCCTCCGATCTGACTGGATCCACTGGACGCAAAATCGACCGGGTAAAAAAGGTTCTGTTCTTCAGCAAACTGCTGCAGCGCCGCGGTAACCAGACCGGGCTCTACGGTGACGCTCGCTTCGGCTTCATTGAAACTCACCACTCGATTCATTTTGTCGAAGGAAACAACAATCTCACCATTTGTTGCGCAGGCGCCTGCGGAAAGTCCTGTGCGACCGCCTGACGGCACAAGGCCTATTTTTTCCGCACGCGCGAACTGGACCAGCGCAACCAGCTGATCGGAATTTTGTGGGAAAACAACGGCGAGAGGGTCAGGCTGCAGGAAGCGGGTCCAATCAAGCCCATATGTCTGCAGGTCTGAAGCATCCGTGGAGACGTTATCGTCCCCAAAGATGTCATTCAGTGCCTGCAAGGTAGACATGCTTTACATAAAGGCAGGGGCTTAAGCCGCTTGCTGATCCAGCGACCCGGATAGATAACGCTCAGCCATATCATCCAGGGAGATCGGCTTGATCTTTGATGCATTACCAGCTGTGCCAAACGCTTCATAGCGAGCAATAACGATATCGCGCATAGCCTTCTGGGACTCTGCCAGGTACTTTCTCGGGTCAAACTCAGACTTGTTGTCTGCCAGGAATTTGCGGATGCTGCCAGTCGATGCGAGTCGCAGGTCTGTATCGATGTTCACTTTGCGAACACCGTGTTTGATACCTTCCTGAATTTCTTCGACCGGCACACCGTAGGTTTCAGGAATCTCACCACCATTTTCGTTGATGATCTTGAGCCAGTCCTGAGGCACGCTGGAAGAACCATGCATCACAAGGTGTGTGTTAGGCAGTGCTTCATGGATTTCCTTGATGCGTTCAATCGCAAGGATGTCGCCGGTCGGCGGACGGCTGAACTTATAAGCGCCGTGACTTGTGCCAATGGCAATTGCCAGAGCATCACAATTCGTTTTGGCAATAAAGTCTTTTGCTTCAGCGGGATCTGTCAGGAGCTGGTCCATGGAAAGCGTGCCTGCTGCACCAACGCCATCTTCTTCACCGGCTTCACCGGTTTCGAGTGAACCCAGACAACCTAGTTCGCCCTCGACGGTCACACCACACGCGTGCGCCATTTCAACCGTGCGCCTTGTGACATCAACATTGTAGTCGTAGCTGGCTGGTGTCTTCTGATCTTCGAGCAGAGAACCGTCCATCATCACTGACGAGAAGCCCAGCTGGATGCTGCGCTGACACACGTCGGGAGAGGCACCATGATCCTGATGCATGACAACTGGAATATCCGGGAACTCTTCAATCGCCGCAAGAATCAGGTGACGCAGAAAGTTTGGACCTGCGTATTTACGAGCACCTGCAGACGCCTGCACAATCACAGGGCTGTCTGTTGCTTGTGCGCCTTCCATAATCGCCCGCATCTGTTCCAGGTTGTTGACGTTAAATGCCGGAACGCCATAGTCGTGTTCCGCTGCATGGTCCAGTAACTGCCTCATGCTTACCATTGCCATGATCTAAACCTCCAAATAAAAATCTAAGTCAGGCAGAGCGGGCTTCCAGCGCCGCCACTGCCGGTAGGGTCTTTCCTTCTACGAATTCGAGGAAAGCGCCACCGCCTGTTGAAATATATGAAATACGATCGCTGATACCGAACATATCAATCGCGGCCAGTGTGTCACCACCGCCCGCCAGCGAAAAAGCATCACTCTCCGCGATACCCAGGGAAAGTGCTTTCGTACCTTCTGCAAATTGTGGGAACTCAAAGACACCCACAGGTCCATTCCAGAGAATGGTTTTTGCGTCGTGCATGAGTGCACGCATTCTGGCTGCCGTCTCTGGTCCAACATCCAGGATCATTTCATCTGCTGCAACCGCTGTTGCCGCCTTTGTTACCGCTTTCGCATTAGCGGAAAGTTCTTTTGCCACGACTACGTCGGTAGGAAGTGGAATGCTTGTCTTGTCGAGCAGGTTTCTCGCTGTGTCCAGAAGATCTGGCTCGTACAGAGATTTACCAACTTCGAGACCTGTTGCAGCAAGGAAGGTGTTCGCAATTCCACCGCCGACAATCAATGAGTCCACTTTATCAACGAGCGCGTTCAATACTTCCAGCTTGGTCGATACTTTGCTGCCTCCGACAATGGCCGTCATGGGTCTTGCCGGTTCAGCCAGGGCGCGACCCAGTGCGTTCAACTCTGCGGCCAACAATGGACCCGCGCAAGCGACAGGTGCAAACCGAGCCACACCTTCGGTGCTGGCTTGGGCGCGGTGCGCTGTACCAAACGCGTCCATCACGTAAATATCTGCGAGGGCCGCGAGCTTCCTGGATAGCCCTTCGTCGTTCTTCTTTTCGCCCGCGTTGATGCGAATGTTTTCAAACAGAGCGATATCCTCATCGCCGGGTTCGTAGCCCTCCAGGTAATCCTGGACCAAGCGAACTTTCAGACCTGACAATTCGGTAATTTTTTCCGCTACCGGCGCCAGGCTCGACTCAGGTTGATCCGTAATGGCAACGCCTTCTTCCGGCCGGCCGAGGTGAGACATCACCATCACCTTTGCTCCTGCGGAAACGGCATGCTGCAGGGTCGGTAAGGCTGCTCGAATACGGGCATCGCTAGTTACCCTGCCGTTTTCTACAGGGACGTTCAGATCCTCACGGATCAGAAGCCGCTTACTTGAAATGTCGAGGGATGTGAGTTCAGTAACTGCCATTAACCGATCAGACCTTTCGCCTTGGCAACGACCTGCTCGACAGTAAATCCGAAGTGCTTGAATAGATCGCCACCCGGCGCACTGGCACCGAAGCTGGTCATACCAACTACATCACCATCCAGGCCGACGAACTTTCGCCAGTAATCAACGTGACCGGCCTCGATAGCAAGTCGCGCTCGAACATCTGAAGGTAGAACGGATTCACGGTACGCCTCATCTTGTGACTCGAACACATCAACACAAGGCATCGATACAACACGTACGCTTGTTCCGGAGTCTGCCAATGATTTTGCTGATTCCAGGGCAAGGCCTACTTCTGAGCCAGTTGCGATCAGAATTAGTTCTGGCGCGTCACCGCTTTCGAACAGGACATAGCCGCCCTTCGCAATGCTGGTGAACTGCTCATCTGTACGCTCAAGCGTTGGCAGTCCCTGTCGACTGAACACCAATGACGTCGGGCCACCTTCTTTTTCAATGGCGGACTTCCAGGCAAACACCGTTTCAACGGTATCTGCAGGACGCCAAAGCGTCATGTTGGGTGTACCACGAAGATTAGCCAGTTGTTCCACCGGCTGGTGTGTTGGGCCATCTTCACCCTGACCGATCGAGTCATGGGTATAGACAAGGATGTTGGGGATACCCATCAACGCAGACATGCGAGCTGCGTTACGAGCGTATTCCATAAAGATCAGGAAGGTCCCTGAGAACGGACGCAATCCACCATGCAACGCCATGCCATTAGTCATGGCAGTCATACCGAATTCGCGAACGCCGTAATAAATGTAGTTGGCATCTGCATTATCTGAAGTCATCGCAGTCATGTCTGACCAGGACGTACAGTTAGACCCTGACAGATCCGCTGAGCCGCCAATCAACTCCGGCAGCATCGTTGCCATATGCGCAATCACTTCGCCTGACGCATTTCTGGATGCAACCGTGCGATCGTCTGACTGCATGTCTTTCGCCAGCTTCATCATGGACGCTTCCCACTCATCGGGAAGTTGTCGTGACATGGTTCGATTGAGTTCTGCGGCCAGATCCGGGTGGGCATCACTGTATTCAGCGAACCTTTGCTTCCAGGTGGTTTCAGCATCAGCACCCTTTTGTTTGCAGTCCCAGGCCTGATAAACATCATCAGGCACTTCAAACGGTGCTGATTCCCAACCAAGCGTTTCACGGGTCAGGGCAATTTCATCGTCACCCAGAGGCGAACCGTGAGAACCCGCGGTACCCTGTTTGTTTGGAGATCCGAAACCAATCGTGGTTTTACAGCAGATGATGCTGGGTTTGTCGCTCTTCTGCGCTTCAAGGATGGCAGCTCGAACTGCATCTGAGTCATGTCCATCGACATTTGGAATGACGTGCCAGCCATAAGCAGTGAAACGGCCGGGTGTGTCGTCAGTGAACCAGCCGTCAATTTTGCCGTCGATGGAGATTCCGTTGTCATCATAGAGACAGATCAACTTGCCAAGACCCAGCGTCCCCGCAAGAGAGGCTGCTTCGTGAGACACGCCTTCCATCAGGCAGCCATCTCCTGCAAATACGTATGTATGGTGATCGACGATATCGAAGCCATCACGATTAAAACGCGCTGCCAGTACCTTTTCGGCGATGGCCATGCCGACAGCATTGGCAAATCCCTGGCCCAGCGGTCCGGTGGTTGTCTCAACACCAGGGGTTTCGCCATATTCCGGGTGACCTGCTGTTTTTGAGTGCAGCTGACGGAAGTTGCGGATTTCGTCCATGGGCAGGTCATATCCGGTCAGGTGCAGCAACGAATAGAGCAACATGGATCCATGGCCGTTCGAGAGGACAAACCGATCACGGTTTGGCCACTCAGGATTCGCTGGATTGTGCCTCAGGATATCGGTCCACAGAACCTCTGCGATCTCCGCCATCCCCATCGGTGCGCCGGGGTGGCCGCTTTTGGCCTTCTGCACCGCATCCATCGTCAATGCACGAATGGCATTGGAAGTTCTACTGCCTGAAGTCATCGAAAAAACCGCCCGAGAAAAGTGCGCGTATTCTCTCTTACGACCCTTCAATCATCAATGCTATGGGCGCGTCATTGAGCGATATTTGCAGGGGGAATGAGGCATTCTCACCTCCTGATGGTGGGCATGCGGTAGCCCACCTAGTAGAATGGCGGGCTTTTGAAACAGCGACACAGGAAAGCTAGTAATGACTGTAAACCGCACTTTTACCTCGGAGTCCGTCAGCGAAGGGCATCCGGACAAGATGGCCGATCAGATTTCAGATGCCATTCTCGACGCCATCATCGCCGAGGACACGGAAGCACGTGTCGCCTGTGAAACTATGGTCAAAACCGGCATGGTCGTCATCGCTGGTGAAATCACCACCTCTGCATGGATCGACCTGGAAGAACTCTGTCGGGAAGTGATCCTGGATATTGGATACAACAGCTCTGATGTCGGCTTTGACGGTGCCAGTTGTGCGGTCCTGAATGCCATTGGTAAACAGTCGCCAGACATCGCCATGGGTGTTGATGAAGGCGCAGACAAAGAACAGGGCGCTGGTGACCAGGGTCTTATGTTCGGCTACGCCTCCGATGAAACAGACGTCTTAATGCCGGCACCGATCACCTACTCGCACCGCCTGGTTGAAAAACAGGCCGAGGTTCGAAAGTCCGGCAAGCTGGACTTTCTGCGTCCCGACGCAAAAAGCCAAATCTCATTCCGCTACGACGCCGATGGCAACCCAACTGGCATCGACGCCATTGTCCTTTCAACACAGCACTCCCCTGATGTTTCGCAGGAAACTCTTAAGGAAGCCGTGATGGAAGAAATCATCAAGCCGGTAATCCCCGATAACTGGTTGAGCGCTGACACCAAGTATTTCATTAACCCAACCGGTAACTTTGTAATAGGCGGACCAGTTGGCGATTGTGGACTCACCGGTCGAAAGATCATCGTTGATACCTATGGTGGCATGGCCCGCCATGGTGGTGGCGCTTTCTCGGGTAAAGACCCATCTAAGGTAGACCGCAGCGCAGCCTATGCTGGCCGCTATGTGGCAAAGAACATCGTTGCTGCTGGCCTCGCCAGACGTTGTGAAATCCAGGTGTCATACGCCATTGGTGTCGCCGAACCGACATCCATCAGCGTCAATACCTTCGGCACAGGCAAGATCGCTGAGGAACAGATCGAAGCGCTGGTAGCTGAGCACTTTGACCTGCGACCCAAAGGTCTGATCGACATGCTCGACCTTAAGCGCCCCATTTATCGCAAGACTGCGGCTTACGGGCACTTCGGTCGTGAAGATGCTGACTTCACTTGGGAAGCAACCGACAAGAAGGACGCTCTGGCAGCGGCACTCTAGGTCCTGAACCATGTCTGATAATCGGTTGTTCAGTTTCGAGTTCTCGGCCCCTAAAACCGAAGAGGCGGTCGAGAAGCTCAAAACCGTGCACGGCAAGCTTAATACCCTGTCACCACATTTCTTTTCCGTCACTTATGGTGCCGGGGGGTCAACTAAGGATGGCACTAAGCAAACGGTTCTTGATCTCAACGCAACCGGAAGTGTGGTTGCACCACACCTATCCTTTGGTGGAGACAAGCCTGAACTGATCGAAGCTTTACTCAAGGAGTATCAGGCAGCAGGCGTGACAAGGTTAGTCGCACTTCGTGGCGATCGGCCATCTGGCATTGGCGGCGGCATGAACATGACCCACGCCAATGAGCTCGTCGCCTTTATTCGAGAACACACTGGTGATCACTTTCACATCGATGTGGCGGCCTATCCCGAGATTCATCCGGAATCTGAAAACATCGATAGTGAAATCAAATACTTCAAGATGAAGGTGGATGCCGGGGCAAACAGCGCTATCACGCAGTACTTTTACAACGCCGACGCCTATTTCAGATTTCGCGATCTGTGTGACAAGGCTGGTATCGACATTCCCATCGTGCCCGGCATCATGCCAATCACAAACTACAAAGGCATCGTGAGATTCTCCGATCTGTGTGGTGCCGAAATACCGCGCTGGATCGAGAAGCACCTGCAGTCTTACGAACACGACCCGGACACACTCAAGGCATTCGGTGCCGAGGTTGTCACCGGACTATGTGAAAGACTGCTGGAAGGCGGTGCACCCGGATTGCACTTTTATACCTTGAACCAGTCAGTACCAACCCTCAAGATCTGGAACAATCTAGGTCTCTAACCGTCATCTATGGCAACTCCTCGGCTTTTCGTCGACGCAGAATTGACTACCGGTCAATCATTGACCCTGCCTAAAGGCCCTGCCCATCACCTCGCCACGGTACTAAGGCAGAAACCTGGCAATCCGGTGGTGCTGTTCAATGGGCAAGGTGGTGAGTATCTCGGTGTACTCGAACAATGCGATCGAAAGGCAGTCGTTGTGGACATACAAGACTTCGTATCAGTCGATCGCACACCACCTCTCAAGATCCACCTTGGAATGTGCATCCTGAAAAAAGACCCCATGGATGCTGTGCTCGGCCGCGTGGTTGAACTGGGCGTCTCGGAAATTACACCAATCATCAGTGACCACTGCGCAGTGTCGACCAAAATGATTAAGAGCCGGCGAGATCACTGGCAGGCAGTTATCGTCTCTTCCTGTGAACAGTGTGGACTCAATCGTTTACCAGTTCTCAACGAGCCGATCGCAACGGCTGCCTGGATTGAGCACACAGATGCTGATCAAAAAATTATCGCGCTACCTGGCAAGCACCCACTGTCGTCAGACTTGTCTACAGACACTGTGGACCTGCTCGTCGGTGCGGAAGGTGGATTCTCTAATCAGGAGATCGAGCTGGCGAGTAACAGTGGGTTTCAAGCGGTGACATTCGGTGAGCGGATACTTAGAGCAGAAACAGCGCCTGCCGTGGCGATCTCTGTGCTGCACCATGCCTGGGGCGACTTTTAGATTACTGGATCAGTGCGTTGAGCAGCGCTGCTTCAATGTAGTCCAGGTTAGGCACAGACAACACGTCATTGTGCAGCCTTACCTTCGAGACTTCTGTTCTTTCAACAGCTTCACCGGTCTCAAACAACATCTCTGGCGTGATTTCCTGATGTTGCGGTTCTGTCTGGGATACCAACGCATAGAAAGGCAGTGAATTCTGATCAGAACCACCTCGCACAATCACGAGGCTGGCTGAAGATACACTGACCAGAGAGAAAGACGCTCGTTCAGCAGTCAACATTTCAAAAGATACGACGGGAACCTGGACCCCTCGCCAGCCGAGCAACCCAAGAAACCAGTCCGGTGTATCTTCTATTCGCTGAAGCGGTTCGTAAGGGATGATTTCTGCCACAGAATCCGCAGGGAGTATCACACCCTGCTTCTGCATGGTCAGAACATGGACCTCAAGCTGTTCCGGTTCTGCCACGGTTAACCTTCAGTCTTTGACTTGGCGCTTTCGATAACCTCGTCAATGGTGGCAAGCAGGTTAGCTTCCTGGAAAGGCTTACCAAGATACTGGTTCACACCAAGCTCCATTGCTTGTTGCTTGTGTTTTTCACCGGTTCGAGATGTGATCATGATGATCGGCAGGTCTTTCAGGTTCTCATCGCGACGCACACTGCGTAGCACTTCGAAACCATCCATTCGTGGCATCTCGATGTCGAGGAGTACAACATCTGGGCGGATATCCTGCAGCTGGTTCATCGCATCGACACCGTCTTTTGCCGTGGCTACTTCAAAGCCCTGGCGCTCCATTAATCGAGAAGTCACTTTACGGACTGTTACCGAGTCATCGACAATCATTACGGTACGTACGCCGCTTGCCGGTTCCGGTGCAGCTTCCTCAACGACTGCTGGTTCCGGCACATCGCTTGCCCCTGCCTCAAAGGAGCGGACCAACGCCATGCAATCCAGAATGATGACAACGCTACCATCACCAAGCACAGTTGCGCCGGATATACCGCCAACATCGCTGAACTGTGACCCAAGAGTTTTCACCACCACTTCACGAGAACCAATCACCCGATCTACTTGAAGCGCAACTGCATTGTCACCACTTCGCGCCAGAATCACCGGCAAAGGTGCAACCTGTCCTAATAGGTTTGGATCATCAGACTTATCCAGCATCTTGCCCATATAAGCCAGGCGATAGGGCTGCCCGGCATATTCAAACATTGGAGCATCGGGCTGGTAATAAGCTTCGAGTTCATAAGGGCTGACTCGCACAATGCCTTCAATCGTGTTTAGAGGAACCGCGTAAGTTTCTTCCCGAACGACAACCATCAAGGCTCTGTTGATGGATACAGTAAACGGGATACGGATCTGGAATTCTGTACCTTTACCAAACGCGGAATCGATGGTGATGTCACCACCCAACGCTTTGATCTCACTGCCAACGACGTCCATACCTACGCCACGGCCTGAAATCTGGGTGAGCTTCTGAGCCGTCGAGAATCCCGCGTGCATAATGAACTGCATCACTTCGTGATCAGAAACTTCCTGGCCTTCAGTAATGATGCCGCGTTCGATCGCTTTGCCTCGAACGGCGTCGACGTTAATCCCGCCGCCATCATCACTGATGGTCAATACAACGTAGCCACCTTCCCGTGACAGACGCAGACTGATTCTGCCTTGCTCCGGCTTGCCAGCCTCAACACGTTTTTCTTTGTCTTCTATGCCGTGGTCAACTGCGTTACGCAGCATGTGCTCTAACGGCGCGACAATTCGCTCCAGCACATTGCGGTCAAGTTCGCCTTCCACATTGTAGGCGTCGAAGCGGACTGATTTGCCTACTTCACCGCTCACTTGTCTAACAATACGTCTAAGGCGTGGAATCAATCTCGCGAAAGGCACCATGCTTGTGCGTGTAAGACCTTCCTGCAACTCAGAACTGATCCGCGCCTGCTGATGCAACAGTGTTTCGGCATCACGGCTTCGATTACCGAGTGTGTCCTTGAGGTCCATCATGTCTGATGTCGCCTCATTGAGCGCTCGAGAAATGGTCTGCAACATGGTGTAGCGATCCATCTCAAGTTCATCAAACGATGATTCGCTCTGACTGCTTCTGATCAGCGTTTCCCTCGATTCCGCTTCAATTTCGAGGCGTCTCACCTGGTCTCGAATACGGTTAATGGTTTCTTCCATTTCCTGCAGCGACTCACCGAAGTCGGTGATCTGCTGTTCGACTCGACCACGGGTAATGCTGGATTCACCAGCGAGACCAATCAGTTCTTCCAACAGGTCAGCCGCGACACGAACCATTTCCTGGTTAGCGCTGGCCGCTTTTTCCTGAGTCGGTGCAGCTTTTTCTGCCGCTTCCGGTGTTGGACCACTCGCCGGAGCGGCAGCCGGTGTTTCTGTTGTGTCTGCGGGTTCCGCTTCAAGCGTTGGCTCAATGGCCTGTTTAAGCGAGGCAAGATCATCTTCAGATGCCGCACCAACAGAAAGCGCTTTGTAAATTTCGACTCGTCGAATGACTTCATCCTGACGCTTCGCGAGGAGTGTGAAGAAGTCATCATCCAGCTCAACCGGATTCTGCTGAATGCCGATCAGGAACGTCTCAAAGTTGTGCGCATACTCGCCCAGACTATTGAGACCTGCCATGCGCGCCCCGCCTTTCAGGGTATGCAGGTTTCTAAGCAGCACATCCAGGGTATCCATATCGCCTGGAGATTCGCTCCAGGATTGAATGCTGGATTCAAGTTCTTCAACAAGATCGTCTGACTCTTCCAGGAAGATCGGAAGGATGTCTTCATCAACTTCATCTTCGGGCAGGTCAACGACATTGTCCGTAACAACAGCAGCAGCAGGAATTACGGACGGTTGTTCTTCTGGTTCAGCAGGCGCCTCTTCAACTTGAGTCGCGGGCTCTTCACTGGCAGCAGGCGCTGGTTCAGGTTGAGCCACGGGCTCCTGACTGGCCACGGCCTCCTGACTGGCCGCGGGCGCTGCTGCAGCAGGCGCACCCGGCACTGGAGCGGTTTTCAGTGATGCCAGTTCTTCGTCGCTTGCACCACCGGCAGCGACTCTCTGATAGATCTCAACGCGACGTGTGATTTCATCCTGTTGTGAGTTCAGTAGCGCGAAGAATGCTTCATCAAACTCAACGGGTTTGGACTGAACGCCAATCAAGAATGTTTCAAAATTGTGTGTGTACTCACCCAGACTCGCGATACCCGCCATCCGGGCCCCGCCCTTCAGGGTATGTAACTGTCTAAGCAGGTTATCTAGATGCTCGCCAGGATCACCGGACTCTGACCAGCCAAGAATGCTTTCGTCGAGTTCTTCCAGAAGCTCTTCTGTTTCTTCCAGGAAGATCGGCAGAATGTCTTCATCTATATCGTCTTCAGGAAGCTCAGTGACTGCGGCTGCCGGAGCAGGTTCTTCACTAGCCGCGGGCTCTTCACTAGCCGCGGGCGCTGGATCTGGTTCAGGCGCGGGCTCTTCAATGGCCGCGGGCGCTAGGTCAACCGCGTTCAGATCGTTGATCACACGTTCTGCTGATCTCACGGGTTGAGATGAGGCAATCGCATCAAACATAAACACCAGGTGATCGTGGGCGCGCATCATTAATGCGAGAGTCAGATCATCGGGTTTTTCTGTGGCCTCAGAGTAAATACGGAGCATTGCTGTCAGCAGCGCTGCAAGGTCCGGTTGATTCAGGCCTTCAGCCTGTTCCAGCGCCTGCTTCATCTCTGCGACAAGTGCATCAACATCCTGCCAACCATCTGCTGCAATATTCGCTTCGCTCAACAGCTTAATGTTCGCAAAGTCGAAGGTCGCCTCCGGTTCAGGTGCAGCTTCGGGTTCGCCACCCGCCGATATCAACGCCAGTAACGCATCAGTGCCTTGTACCGTGTCACGAAGACCATCAAAGTCCGTCAGGACTTTTCGAATCAGCCCTGCTGCCATGCGCGATGACTCAATGAGTCGATCATCTGCTGCTTTGTTTTGAATAAGATAATCGTTAGCGAGGTGTTCCATCGGGCCGGCAATCGCATTGATGGAGTTAATCTCGGCCATCGCTGATGAGCCCTTCAAAGTATGGAAGGCCGCTACCAGGTCACCTGACACTTCAGGATTCTGGACAAATTCTTCGATAACAGTGAGTTTTTCGTCAGCTTCAATCGCAAAGATCTGTTCAAGATCCAGGTCGTCATCTTCAAGCAGTGCGTCCGCGGAGGAATCAGCGACTTCTTCTACTTCTACCGCAGGCTCATCTACTTCCGCCGCGGGCTGTTCCAATTCCGCCGCAGGTTCATCTATTTCAGCCGCAGGCGCCTCAACCTCTAGATCGACATCATCGAGTTCAAAGCTGTCCTCGTCGTCAATTTCTTCGACAGCTTCAACAATTTCTTCTTCGACAACTTCTGCTTCGACGATTTCTTCAACTTCTTGATCGACTGTTTCTTCAACTAGGCCAAAGTCGATTTCCTCTTCGACGTCTTCAACTTCTACATCTTCAACTTCGACATCTTCAACAATGGCTTCGACTTCTTCGATTTCGAAGTCTTCTTCTATGGATTCTTCCGTCAGCTCCTCAGGAACTTCAACCTCTTCAATCTCGAATTCTTCTTCGACTTCTACTTCAGGGGCTTCCAGTTCAATTTCTTCGAGCTCAATTTCTGGCTCGGCTTCAACCTCTTCTACGGAGTCAAACTCGATCTCTTCGAGTTCTACCGCGTCTTCTGTTTCATCAATCGCTTCGACAGAGTCATCAACAACTTCGAGAGCTTCTTCTACTTCTGCAACTTCCTCGACAGAATCGAACTCGATTTCTTCAAGCTCAACTTCTTCAGCCTCAACCTCGACCTCTTCAACTTCAACGTCTTCAACTTCAATGTCTTCAAGAACGGGTTCTTCGATTTCGAGCTCTTCAACGGCCGCAGGCGCTGGTTCAGCTTCAGCCGCAGGCGCTGGCTCTTCCAATTCCGCCGCAGGTGCTTCAACTTCCGCCGCAGGCGCTGGTTCATCCGTTATCGCTGGTGGTTCTTTGCCTTCAGCCAGAGCGTCGGCAACGGCTGCCATCGCGTCTGGTTTGAACCGATCCTGTTGACCTGCTTTAAACGCATCCACCCCGTCAGGAACACTAGCGACAACCTTCGCAACGATGTCCATGACTGCTGCGTCGGCTGTAACGGTATTGTCGATAACCCGGTTAAGCAGATTTTCGATTGACCAGGCCAGTTCGCCGACCACCGTGGCACCAACCATCCGACCGCTGCCTTTCAAAGTGTGGAAGGCGCGTCGCACTTCAGTGAGTGCTTCTTCGTTTGTTGGCTCCTGCTCCCATTGCGGCAGGAACTCATTGATGGTTTCCAGAACTTCATCGACTTCATCAACGAAGATCTCAAGAATCTCATCATCAATCAGGTCGTCTTCTTCCGCAGCTTCCGCTTCCTCGACGGCAGGCGATTCTTCTTCGACCTCCTCGACTGAGGCTTCAACTTCCTCGACTACGTCAGGTTCTTCAGTTTCAACCGCGAGTTCTTCAACTTCTTCCGCCCCTGGCTCTTCAACCTCAGGCTCTTCACTGGCCGCGGATGGAGGTGGTGCAGTTGGTTCTTCGCCGGCGGGATAGCCCAGTTTCTCTACCGCGGTTTCTGCGACCTCCAGCATCTGCAAATAAGGGTCGCTTGCATTTTCAAGCAAACGCTCAAGGAAATAGTCAACGGAGGTAATGGCATCCGCCAGATCATCCATCTGTTCGAGAGGGGGATTTGCACTGCTGGCAAGCAGTGACATCGAGACGTAATTCGCTGCAGATTCAAGAACGTCACCCGCTCGACTCTGGTTAACGATCAAGAGTCCACCGCGCAGGGCTCTAAGTGAATCCGGAAGGTCAGTCAGTTTGCCCTGATCGAAGTCAGAGGAAATAAAATCAATAACCGCATCTTTAGCCGCCGACAAACCTGTTCTGGTTTCACGAACCACCGCTGCCTGCGCTTCATCCAGATTCGCGAAAGAATCACCATCCGCGGCCTCGCCGGAATCCATCACAAGAGCACCCAGCGAAGCACCAATTTCAAGGAGTGCTTCAGCCATAGAGAGCAGGACGTCTTCTTCCGGCTCACCGCTTTGTTCTATTTCGCGAATGACGTCTATCTGCTTGGCAACCGTCCCCTGTTGGTCAGTGTTGCCAAGCACAACCATCGTGCTGGCGATCTGCTCGAGATTGGGAAGCAAGGCCACCAAATCATCAACGTTTCTATTCTGTGCCCTGACATAAAGATCGAGCTTGTCCGTTACACCATTGAGCTCGTCAATCAGGATGGATGCGACCGCAGACATGGTTTCTTCGTCTGGGCCAATCGCTATTTCTTCCGGCTCCGGTGCATCGCTGGCGTAGAGTTCTTTCAACGCCGTGATGCGCTTGGTCTCTTTTTGTGCACCTTGGATTAATTCCACCATACCAAGTGCAAGATCCTCGCTTACCGGATCGCTTAGACCATCCTGGCCTTTTTCAGCCAAAGACTTGAGATGCTCGTCAGTTTTCTTGAGGAGCGTCGCGGAATTGTTGTCTAACTTAATGCCGCCGTTTGCAATACCTTCAATGACTGCAAGACCAAGTTCCGCCAGGTTACCTGTTGGTGATTTGCCACACAGGCGAATCAACATCGTGAACAGCTTACCGATGGTCGTCAGGTTTTCACGGACATTGTTTTTCTTGAGGATGGCGCCGAGTGACTGCTGGTATTTCGCACGAATCTTCGGCAGGTTGCCCTCGCCATCTGCCTGGAAAAACGCATTGATGACATCATCGCCAGGCGCTGTAGTGAGTGGACTCAGATCAGGTCCGCCTTCACCACCGCCCGCTGGTTCTGAACCCGGGATTCTTTCTTCGCCGCGCGCAACCCGAAGGTTGTTTACCATGGGCAGGTAATTGCCCTCGGCATCTTTCTGTTCGCGGTGCAACCGATCCAGGTAAGCAGGCAGCTGCAGAATCGCCTGCATCAATGTTTCCTGTGCAGCTCTAACCTCGGGAACAGAGCTGTTCATCAAAGATTGAGCAACCTGCTCCATTTCTGCAGCAACCTGAGTGGGTCCTTCCAACTGAACCATTTTCAGTGTGCCGTGAACCTGGTGAATAGCGGTTAGACACGAGCGCATGCTCGCTGCGTCATCAGGCGTTTCGGCAACGGCTTCCAGCGCTACCTGCGCATTCTGCAGCGTGTTCGAGAGTTCACCCCGAATCCACTCGAGTGCTACGTAATCCTGTGTTGCGCTCATGCCAGTTACCTAATTCGTCCTAATCCAATTACTCCGGCAGCTTAAAGCCACTGACCGAAGATCGGAGTTCGTTCGTCATTTTCGCCAGGTTACCAACCGCTGTTGCAGTTTCCTGCGTACCGTCTGTGGTCGCAGTGGTAATTTCCTGAATACTCTTCATGGTGTTAGAAATCTTGCCCGCGGATGCTGCCTGTTGCCGAGCAGCGTCAGAAATGTTCTCAATAATTTCCGCCAGCGATTTCGATACACCTTCAATCTCTCCCAGAGCAACACCCGCATCCTGCGCGAGGCGAGTACCCTGCACGACTTCTGCGGTTGTTTGTTCCATAGAACTTACCGCTTCGTTGGTATCGCTCTGAATTGTCTTAACTAGTGCAGAGATCTGTTTCGCCGCAGCACCGGATCGTTCCGCAAGACGCTGAACCTCATCCGCCACAACCGCGAAGCCTTTACCTGCATCACCCGCCATCGACGCCTGGATTGCTGCGTTCAATGACAAGATGTTCGTCTGATCAGCAATGTCGTTAATCAATGCAACAATGTCACCAATTTCCTGGGAGCTTTCACCCAGCCGCTTAATTCTTTTTGCTGTTTCCTGAATCTGGCCACGAATGTTATCCATGCCATCGATGGTGTTCTGTACGACGACAGCACCCTTGCTCGCAATGTCTACTGATCGTTCTGCAACCGACGAAGACTCCGCGGCGTTATAGGACACCATGTCAATGGACACGGCCATTTCGTTGACCGCTTCAGATACCTGGGCAATTTCATCAGCCTGTCGCTGGGACGCTTCGGAAAGCATGCTGACCGATTTCTGAGTCTGATCAGCAGCCGTCGACACCTCACCTGAGGTTTCGTTGATCTTCGATACCAGACCACGCATTTGGTCGATTGAGAAGTTAATGGAGTCTGCAATTGCACCGGTGAAACTTTCCGTTACCGTCGCCTGAACGCGCAGGTCGCCGTCCGCCAAATCCGCCAGCTCATCGAGCAGCTGAAGAATCGCTGACTGGTTCTCTTCGTTCTGGAGCGTTGTTTCACTAACACTGGAATTTGAAGCGCGATGTACTAGAAAAGTGATGACGATGAAAACGAGGATCATGCCACCAGCAAGCCCGTAGGCAATTTCAATTGACGCAAAGGCATGTCCGCCCTCGACGCTTGTCACTGAATTAACCAAACCATCAATCGCAGGTGAAAGCTCAGAGACACCTGCATCAATCGCATCAACCATCGTCCGAAGTTCTGAAACATCTTTTGCCTGGGTGATCAAACCCTGCGTGCTTCCTGTCACCGAACGGAAGAGTTCTTCCATTCGATTAAGATTTGCCAGTACATCCGCATCGGTTACTGCAGTCAGCACCAGGTTGTTGTCACCATTTTTAAAACCGCGCAGTACAGCACGAAATGTTTGGCTATCCCTGGTGAATTGATCTTCCAGTGATTGGTCGTGACCTCGATCTACCAGCTTGTCGATGGTGTGACCGACTCGAGCAATCAATAGCGCCTGCCGTTGCGCCGTAACAATCTCGTTAGGTGCGGCATTGGTTCGAGCCATAGCGCGAACCATCTTGTTACTTTCCTGTTGAATCAGTTGCAGATTGATGTTGATGTCTGCGCTACTTTCTCTGAGCCCTGCTAGAGAATCGCGTTTAGCAACAATGGCATCAATGCGAGGTGTCACGTTTCCCCAAAGGTTCGAAACCTGAGACACAGCACCCTGGACTGACCCCGGCGCATCACCCAACGCAGCCAGCTGTTGGTCAAAAGCATTCTTGTCAGCAACAAGCGCATTCACCGCATTGGGATTTCCAGCAATCGCCAGGGCGCCATTTTTGGCAACACCCTGCGCCAAACCCTTGAGCTGAGAAGCGGGCTGGATATGCGGATTAGACCCGGATGAACCGCCGAGCAGATACAAGTTGCCGAAAAAGGCGATGACGAGCACCACCAGAAGGCCAATCATTCCAAGCAGTACGGGACTGCGAAGCGTGTTTGTGGAATTTTCTTCAGCCATCTTCTACTCCAATCTAATGGGCAGCCATCGCCAGGTTGTCCAGGCGAGGATCACCGGACAGGGATGCCAAACTCAGAACAGGCCAGACAACGCCTGCAATGTGATAGGACCCCTGCACAAAGCTGGTAAACATTTCTGGAACTTCCTCTGCCTTTTCACTAAAGGCGTCACTTGGGAAATGCTGCATGCCAAATGAATCATCAATCATGAAGCCGAGGAGGTTCTCTTCATCTTCAATCGCAAGCACTCGCCGTTGTGCCCGCGGTAGTGACGATGCCTGCCCGAAAAACAGGGCGAGATCGATAACCGTCATCAGACGGCCTCGAACGTTACTGACACCGATTACAAAATTCGTTACGCCAGGGATTCGTGTTACCTGCGGCACCCTCATTAATTCACTGACGTCTTCCATACTGGTGACAAAGCGTTGTCCCAGCAGGTTAAATCCGAGCCCGGTGGAATGGGTCTGTGCCGACTCAACTTCGGGTAGCGCAACAGCTGTCGCTCTGGATTTTTCGGCCATGCCGGCCAACATTGAAAAAGCAGTTGCTTCACTCATCACATGCACGCCTGCATTACGGAAACGAGTTCCTGAGTATCTACTGGCTTGGTGATATAACCCTTGGCACCCTGCCTCTGTCCCCAGACTTTGTCTGTTTCCTGGTTCTTACTGCTCACAATAATCACGGGGATGTGTTTTGTACTCTCCCCTCTAGCAATCTGTCGGGTCGCCTGGAATCCGTTCATGTCGGGCATGACGATATCCATCAGAACGACGTCAGGCTGCTCTTTAACTGCCATCTCAACGCCGGCACGACCGTTCTCTGCAGTGATCACCTCATGACCCATCTTTTCCAGCATCTCCTTGAACTGAAAAATTTCGGTCGGTGAATCGTCGACAACTAGAATCTTGGACATCTTTGCGCTCCGTGCCGTCGACTAGCCTGCTTTGACGTGATCTCGAATCGCACTAAGCAGTTCGTCCTTGCTGAACGGCTTGGTGAGATACTGGTCGGATCCAACGATCCTGCCTTTCGCCCGATCGAAGAGACCATCCTTACTGGACAACATAATGACCGGAGTACTTTGAAAATCTGCGTTGTTTTTGATGAGCGCACAAGTCTGATAGCCATCGAGACGCGGCATCATGATGTCGACAAAAATAATGGCGGGTTGGGAATCTGCGATCTTTGCCAGGGCATCGAAACCATCGGTCGCTGTGATCACTTCACAGCCGGCCTTGGACAGTAAGGTTTCTGCAGTTCGGCGGATGGTCTTTGAATCATCAATGACCATGACTTTCACGCCATCAAAATTGTCGTCCATATTTCCTACCCTGTAACTCTTTTACCCCAAGAGAAGGTCATCGCCGGTTGTGGAATAGCCAACGTCAAATGTGCGAAAAACGCATTGCTTCCGGTAAGTTGCAACGCATTTTGTAACACAGTTGTTAAACTCAATCCATAAGTACCCGACACTTAAGGGAATTTTCTCACACAATTGCGTCAGTTGGTTTACAATAAAGCGCGTTCGGGAAGCGCCCCAACCATGGTCGTTTTCCGCATTTTTTTTGTGGGGCACTGATGCTCACATAAATGTCACGCCGAGCCAAGAGGGTAGTCGAGTTGAGCTTTTCGATCGGGGTCCTGATGGACCCTATAGAATCAATAAATCCTAAGAAAGACAGTACCTTAGCGATGATGCTCGCCGCCCAGAAACAGGGTTGGACAGTCTCTGTGTTCAATCAGGCTGATCTGTACATCGAAGACGGCGAGGTCTTGATCCAGCGACGGGAAGTTGAGCTGTTTGATGACCTCGACACCTGGTTCCGGGAGATCAAGACTACCTCGGGCCCCGCATCAGAATTTGATGCCATTTTGATGCGAAAAGATCCCCCATTTGACATGGAGTACATTTACTCCACCTATCTCCTTGAAATTATTGAAGATTCTGGGACTCCGGTGTTAAATCGCCCTGGAAGTATACGAGACTGCAACGAGAAGCTGTTTGCGTTGCGGTTTCCGCAATGTACGCCGCCTCATCTGGTCAGCCGTGATCCTCAGAACCTGCGTGCTTTTCACGAGAAACACGGGGACGTGATCTACAAGCCACTGGATGGCATGGGAGGAACCTCTATCTTTCGGGCGAAAGAAGGTGAGCACAACCTATCCGTCATCATCGAAACACTGACCCAGTATGGTCAAGTTCAGACCATGGTTCAGCGTTACATACCAGAGATCGTCGAAGGGGATACCAGAATCTTGCTGATTAACGGTGAACCTGTGCCCTACGGACTGGCCAGAGTGCCGTCAAAGGGAGAGACGCGTGGAAACCTTGCTGCCGGTGGCACTGCGGTTGGCAGGGAGCTGACCGAGCGCGATCTGTTTATCTGTAACGAAGTCGGGCCGGTTCTGAAGGAAAAGGGCCTATACTTTGTCGGTATTGATGTGATCGGCGATTACCTGACCGAGATTAATGTCACCTGTCCGACATGCATCAGAGAATTGGACGCTTCCTTTGGACTCGATATCGCCGGAGACTACATGCGATTTATCGAAAGCGAGATCATTAACCCCGCGTAATGGCAGCCGTTACTCCAGCCAACCTGCCCCCCGAAGTCAGTCCAGGTGACCGTTTAAGCTTCACGCTCTTTCTCGCCATCGCAATTCACGCCGCCCTGATTCTCGGTGTGACCTTTACCTACGTGACCAGCAAACCTTCCACCCACACGATGGAAGTAACACTGGCGCAGCAGCGCTCCAAGAACCGACCAGACAAAGCAGATTTTCTGGCTCAGTTTAATCAGACAGGCAGCGGTACCCTGGAAGAAAAAGCGTTGATGACATCACCCACCGAGGCTCGTTTCCAGGACACCGAGATTCGAGAGACCAGCCAGGAAATGCCACAAGAGCAAGCTCGCAAAACCATCGAGCACAAACAAACCGTTGTCACGACAACCGCGAACTCAGACAAGAAGGTCGCGCTCGATAGTGAAATCACTGACGCACAACCGATGGAGACGGAGTTTGAGAACGAGAAGACACTACGGACACGCGCGCTAGAGATCGCCAGCCTCGAAGCTCGTTTAGACCGACAGCGCCAGATTTACGCCAAGCGACCCCGAATCAAACGTCTCACCAGTCTTTCAACCGCTTCGAGCGCAGACGCGTTCTACCTAAATTCCTGGCGCAGGAAAATTGAAAGCATCGGTAACCTTAACTATCCCGAAGAAGCACGTCGCAACAAACTGTACGGATCGCTCAGGCTCATGGTTGCGATTCTCCCCGACGGATCGTTAAAAGAAGTTGAGCTTCTCGAGTCTTCAGGCCACCAAGTACTGGATGACGCGGCCATTCGAATCGTGCGACTCGCTGCACCATTTGCACCATTCCCAGATGAATTGAGACAGTCCACGGACGTACTGGAAATTATTCGAACCTGGCAGTTCCGCAAGAACTCTTCGCTGCGGAGCTACTGATGTCAGATTTTTCTTCTCTCTCTGGTCAGTTGCTGGTGTCACTGCCCAGTATGCAGGGCGACTATTTTTCCCACACGGTGACATTGCTCATTGAGCACAACGATCAGGGCGCGTTTGGGCTGGTGATTAACAAGCCACTGGACGAACAACTATCCGATCTATTGGCTGACAAAGAACTCAGGTGTCCCGCGGGCATCACGGTGCTTGAGTCGGGACCGGTCGAGCAGAATCGATTGTTCTTCCTGCATACCAATGACCAGGCATTTGAGAATTCACACCCCATTAACGATCACGTGAGCCTGACGACTTCTATGGATGTATTCGATGCTCACGGTGATACGCTGCCAGAACACCTGCTCGCGGGTCTTGGCTATGCAGGCTGGTCAGGTGGTCAGCTCGAAGAAGAGATTCGTGCCGACGTCTGGTTAGTGGTGCCGTACGTTAACGAAGTTATGTTCGAGGTACCTTTTGAGCAACGACCAGAATTCGCCGCGAAGACTATCGGCATAGATCTCAATTTGATATCACCTACGCCCGGGCACGGTTGATGTCAGAAATCACCATGGCATTCGACTTCGGCACGACAAAGATTGGCGTCGCGGTTGGACAGAAGATCACTGGCACTGCGACACCGGTTTCTACCGTGCCTGCAAGAGATGGCATACCTGATTGGGACGCCATGGATCGGCTTATGGAGGAGTGGCAACCAAAAGAATTTGTCGTTGGTTTGCCCATCAACATGGATGGCACAGAAAGTGACATGTCACTGGCGGCAGAAAAGTTTTCCCGCAGGCTTCACGGCCGATATAACAAACCCGCACACCTGATGGATGAAAGGCTCAGTACGTTTGAAGCCAAGTCATACGATGACGACCCGGGTCAGGTGGACGCGATTGCTGCCAAGCTGATTTTAGAATCCTGGCTGGCTTCCTGAATTACTCAGCTGAGTCTTCCAGCGACAATCCTTGAGCCGGCGCAAACTGCGGTGTATCTGCACCAGACAGCTTGATAAGCAGTCGCAGGTCGTTCGCAGAGTCCGCGGATGCCAGTGCAGACTCGTAAGAGATCTGGCCATCGCGGTAAAGCTGGTATAGCGCCTGGTCGAAAGTCTGCATGCCTTGTTCCGTAGACTTGGTCATGATTTCTTTCAGCGCGTGCACATCACCTTTCTTGATCAGGTCAGACACCAGCGGTGTATTGATCAAAACTTCGATGGCTGCTCGACGTCCTTTCCCATCAATGGTTGGTACCAACTGCTGGGCCACCATGCCTCGGAGGTTCAGCGATAGATCCATCCAGACCTGGTGCTGCCGGTCAGCAGGGAAGAAGTTAATGATTCTATCCAACGCCTGGTTTGCGTTGTTGGCGTGCAGCGTTGCAAGACATAAGTGACCGGTTTCTGCGAAGGCCACTGCATAGTCCATGGTTTCACCGGTACGAATCTCACCAATCATGATGACGTCCGGTGCCTGACGCAGCGTGTTTTTCAGTGCGATCTCAAAACTGGGCGTATCAACCCCAACTTCGCGCTGGGTGACCATGCATCCTTTGTGTTCGTGAACAAATTCGATCGGGTCCTCAATGGTAATGATGTGACCTTTCGAATTCGCATTCCTGTAGCCAATCATTGAGGCCAGTGACGTGGACTTACCAGTACCCGTTGCACCAACGAAAATAATCAAACCACGTTTCGTCATCGCCAGTTTTTTGATGACATCAGGCAGCTGAAGGTCATCGACGCTCGGGATCTCTGTTTCGATTCGACGAAGTACCATGCCCGCAAAGTTGCGTTGATAGAACGCGCTAACCCTGAATCGCCCTGCGGTTTGAGAGTGAATCGCGAAGTTACACTCACGCTCCGCTTCGAACTCCTGAATCTGCGCCTCATTCATGGTGGCGTGCACCATTTCTCTTGCCTGTTCCGGTGTGAGAGCCGTTTTGGACATTGGCACCATCTTGCCGCTGACCTTGATCGACGGTGGCAGGCCTGCAGTGATAAAGAGGTCAGAAGCCCCTTGTTCCACTACAACTTTCAGGAGTTTGTCGAAATCAATCATCGTCTTACTGTCCTATTTTTGCTGCGCCTTACTTAAAGTCATCCGGCATCTTGGCCTTTTCTTGCGCCGCTTCTTTCGTGATCACGTTCTTCTCTAGCAGAGTCTTCAAACACTGATCGAGCGTCTGCATACCCAACTGACCACCGGTCTGAATCGCTGAATACATCTGCGCAACCTTATCCTCACGAATTAGGTTTCGGATCGCCGGAGTACACAGCATGATTTCGTGGGCTGCAACACGACCACCGCCAACTTTCTTGAGCAGCGTCTGAGAAACAACCGCCGCCAGTGATTCTGACAACATAGATCGCACCATGGATTTTTCTGCAGCCGGGAACACGTCGATAATTCGGTCGATGGTTTTTGCAGCGGAAGAGGTGTGCAGGGTGCCAAACACCATGTGTCCGGTTTCGGCTGCTTCGAGCGCTAGTCGAATGGTCTCAAGGTCTCGCATCTCACCCACGAGGATGATGTCCGGGTCTTCACGGAGAGCTGAACGTAGCGCTTCGTTAAAACCCAGTGTGTCGCGGTGAACTTCTCGCTGGTTAACCAGACACTTCTTACTTTCATGAACAAATTCGATTGGGTCTTCTACCGTCAGAATGTGCTGGTACCGGGCATTGTTGATGTAATCGAGCATCGCCGCGAGCGTTGTACTTTTACCGGAACCTGTTGGACCCGTCACGGTGACCATGCCTCGCGGTGTCTCACTGATGTTTCGGAAGATTTCTCCCATCCCCAGTTCTTCCATGGTCAAAACCTTAGAAGGAATGGTTCGGAATACGCCACCAGCACCACGGTTATGGTTAAACGCGTTAACCCTGAATCGGGCAACACCTGGCACCTCAAACGAGAAGTCGCACTCAAAGAATTCTTCGTAATCTTTTCGCTGCTTGTCATTCATGATCTCGTAGATCAACGAATGCACTTCTTTGTGGTCCAGCGCCGGCAGGTTGATACGCCTGATGTCACCATCCACTCGAATCATCGGCGGCAGACCTGCCGACAGGTGAAGATCCGAGGCGCCCTGCTTTTCGCTAAATGCCAATAGTTCTGTAATGTCCATAACACTGTCCTGTAGTGATTTACGGTACCCGGTAACGGCGTCTTTAAGACGACCATAAACTGTACAGCAGTATAACCCCCGTATCAGCAATCTGCAGCCGGCTATAATATGTCCATGTCCGACATTTCTTCTCGCCTCATCGACATCCAAAGCCGAATGACAACCGCCTGTACAGAGTGCGGTCGCGACCCTTCCGAGGTCAGGCTTCTCGCGGTGAGCAAAACCAAGCCAATTCATCTTATCGAAGACGCGATCTCCGCAGGACAAGACGACTTTGGTGAAAACTATCTGCAGGATGCGCTACCAAAGACTGAGGCGCTGCCGAAGGCGACATGGCACTTTATCGGTGCTATCCAAAGCAACAAAACTCGTGACATCGCCAATCACTTTGACTGGGTACACAGTGTCGCCTCTGAAAAGGTTGCGAGAAGACTGTCCGAGCAGCGAGACCCGGCTTTAGGTCCTCTCAAAGTGCTGATACAGGTAAATACATCAGACGAAGAGCAAAAAAGTGGTGTCTCACCGGAGCAGGCCTTACCGCTCGCAAAATATCTGGCTACCCTGGATAACCTGGTCGCCGCCGGGCTAATGACCATTCCCGCAGCGTCAGAAGACCCGAGCCAGCAGAAGCAACCGTTTAGGCTACTCAGGGAAACCAGGGATCATATTGTCGACGCGGCGGGTTTGCCTGACTTTCAACATCTATCCATGGGGATGACGGGCGATTTCGAAACCGCCATCACTGAAGGTGCAACTTGGATTAGAATTGGTACCGCTATTTTTGGATCTCGATCTTAAGGAAACGGTCATGGCCTCTATCGCATTTCTCGGCGCTGGCAATATTGCACAGGCCATCATGGGTGGTCTGAGTGGAGATAACCACGAGCTTTACGCCTACGATCCTGTTCCAGCGTGTCGCGAAGCTGCTGCGGCAATCGGCGCAATGATCACCGAGAACAATAAAGAGGCCATCGCAAAGGCCGACGTCGTGATTCTTTGCGTGAAACCGAACATTGTTCCAGATCTCGTCGCTGAGGAAGCCGCCTCTCTCAGGGAAAAAATGACCATCAGCGTTGCTGCGGGTATCACCACAGAAACCATGCTGTCAGCGATCGGCAGTGGCGCAGCAGTTGTCCGTTGCATGCCCAACACACCGGCCCTGGTCAAAACCGGCATGACCGCCTTGTTCGCGACATCCGGTGTCAGCGAACCTCAGAAAAATCTTGCGCAGACCATACTCTCCGCTGTCGGAGAAACACTGTGGGTAAGCGACGAGACTGCACTTGATGCGGTGACGGCCGTATCCGGTTCCGGACCGGCTTATTTCTTCCTGATGATGGAAGCCATGATTGCAGCCGCAGAAGCCGAAGGTCTTGATACTGACACTGCAAGACAACTCGTCCTCCAGACTGCTCTGGGTGCGGCCACCATGGCACACAGCAGCGAAGACGCGCCTTCACAGCTCAGAATCAACGTCACTTCTCCTGGCGGCACCACACAAGCCGCTCTGGAAACATTCGAGTCGCTAGGCCTGCCGGATATGGTACGCAAAGCGGTAAACGCAGCCCGAGTTCGATCTGAGGAACTCTCACAATCGTAGTAACCTTAGCTGACACCATAAACCTGACACGTTGTAATTTATCCAGGACGGATTCATGACCCAGAACTTTGCCGACGCAGGCATTTTCCTAATCCAGACATTCAGCAGCCTTTACCTGATCATCGTTCTGTTGCGATTCCTGATGCAAGCTTCCCGCGTCGACTACTACAACCCAATCAGTCAGGCAGTCGTTAAGCTCACTGATCCACCCGTCAAGCCACTCAAGAAAATACTACCCGCAGTGCGCGGCGTCGACTTTGCAACACTGGTCGTTGCGCTGGTAGTTCAGCTCCTGGCAGTGTGTTTGGTCATGATGATCAGCGGTGGCTACTTCTTCCATCCGGCTTACGTCGCGTGGTCCATGGTGGGTGTGGTTTCGACTATTTTCGATATCTACTTTTTCGCACTCATTGTGATGGTCATCGGTAGTTGGATCGCACCTTATTCGAACCATCCCGCGATGGCATTGGTTTACCAACTGACGGAACCCGTTTGCGCACCAGCAAGAAAA
Source organism: Pseudomonadales bacterium (assembly GCA_965267195.1). Taxonomy (GTDB): domain Bacteria; phylum Pseudomonadota; class Gammaproteobacteria; order Pseudomonadales; family Azotimanducaceae; genus UBA9659. The sequence goes on along the minus strand of OZ253942.1, from coordinate 3,029,198 downwards.
CTGTTGCCACCTATGGGAGGTTTAGACTTCTCTATCATCCTGGTGTTTGTCGCGATCACGCTGATCGACACCTATCTTGTGATTCGACCTCTGGCCGTCATGCTGGGAATTCCCCAGGGTCTTATTCTGGGTCTCTAACATGCGCAATCTGAGATGCCTGTTTTTGCTGGTGGCACTCACGCTCGCGCCCATGTCTGTCATGTCGGCGCAATATATTGATCACGATGGTCATCGCATCCACTACACGACCTTTTCAAGCATGATTATTCCACCGGACGTCGCTGCGCTGCATAACATCGTGCGTTCGGAAAACCGCATTGTCCTCAACATCTCCGGTATCAAAGATGATCAGCCGATTAGCCTTGGAGTCTCCGGCGACGTGGTTAATCTACTGAATCAACAGTACGAACTGGAATTTCAAGAGGTCACCGAAAGTGAAGCCATCTACTACCTCGCGAGTCATCTCGCCTTGGAACAAGACATTCTTCGTTTCAATCTATTGGTAACACTGGACGACGGCGAAACTGTCCCTATCAAATTTCTCAGGCGATACGACTAATGAAGTTCGTATTGGCCAGCGGGAATCTGCACAAAGCTGAAGAGATACGCGCAACTCTGCCGTCAGACATTGAACTGATCCTACAATCAGAACTTGGTGTGGATTCTGCTGAAGAGACCGGGAGCACCTTTGTCGAGAACGCACTGATCAAAGCCAAACATGCAGCGTCTGTTACCGGGATGCCCGCCATCGCCGACGACTCCGGCATCTGCGTCGAAGCATTGGGTGGAGCACCCGGCATTTTTTCAGCCCGTTACGCTGGTGTCGGAGCGAGTGATCAGGACAATGTGAAGAAGCTCTTGGCATCACTGGAAGGTCAGGACAAACGGAACGCTTTTTTCTACTGTGTGCTTGTGTGCCTCGATCACTCAGACGATCCGACACCTCTTATTGCTGAAGCGAGGTGGTCCGGCACCATCACGATGACCCAGACAGGGGAAGGTGGTTTCGGTTACGACCCTGTATTCATTCCCCAAGGGTCAAATAAAACCGCGGCGGAGCTTAGCACCGATGAAAAGAACGCCATCAGCCATCGAGGCCAGGCACTGAGCCTGCTGTCCCAGAGTTTGCGTGAACGTTACCCTGCCTGACATTCCCCTCAGTCTTTACATCCACTTTCCCTGGTGTGTCAGGAAGTGTCCTTATTGCGACTTTAACTCCCACGAATCGAAGGATGAGATTCCCTATTCGGCCTATGTCGATACACTGATCGCAGATCTCGATAGAGATCTAACAAACGAATCAAGGCGCAATATCGTTTCTATCTTTATGGGTGGAGGCACACCCAGCTTGTTTCCCGATCGCGAGATTAAACGGCTTCTTTCATCTATTGGCGACCGACTCGATATCAGTGGTTCAGAGATCACCATGGAAGCCAACCCAGGGACGTTCGATCAATCACACTTTTCAGGTTACCGGGAGGCCGGTGTCAATCGGATAAGCCTGGGAGCCCAGAGCTTTTCATCGGACGCGCTTGAAAAACTAGGCAGGATTCATAGTCCCGGGGATATCAACCGCGCCTTCGAAGGCGCTCGTAATGCGGGTTTCGAGCGAATCAATCTGGACCTGATGCACGGCTTGCCTGGCCAAGATCTGCAAGCAGCAATACATGACCTGAACTCCGCCATTGAACTCGCCCCGGAACACTTGTCCTGGTACCAGCTGACCATCGAACCCAATACCGTGTTTCACAAGCGCCCACCTCTATTGCCAGTGGAGGACCTGCTCGCTGACATTGCAGCCAGAGGTCTCGCGGTTCTTAAGTCCGCTGGTTTTCAACAATACGAAACTTCTGCCTACGCAAAACAAGGTGAACAGGCACAACACAATGTGAACTACTGGCAATTCGGGGATTACCTGGGTATCGGCGCAGGTGCTCATGGGAAGGTGACTCGAAACGAGCAGATCATCCGTCGCTCCAAAACCCGGGTGCCTGCGGACTATCTGAAAGAACCCAGTGCCAACGAAACCATTGTGGCGCAGGAAGATCTCATTCTGGAATTTCTGATGAACGCCTTGCGACTGACAGAGGGTTTTAAGCTTTCTTTGTTCGAAGCCCGCACCGGCTTGCAGGCGCAGGTGCTCGATGCTTTTCTCGAAAAAGCGACCTCAAGGGATTTGTTAGAAGTCGTTGGGAATAGGGTTCAACCAACCGCACAAGGCAGAATGTTTTTGAACGAGTTGTTACTACTCGTCGACTGATAGGTAAGCGAGATCCCGAATCTCATGACCTAACTTCAAACCCCGCCTTTCGAATTTGGTCTCTGGTCGAGGCGGTGCCTCTGCTGGGCTAAACCCCTCCAGGTGACTAAACAGGATTTCTACGTCTTCTGCATAAGGCACCCAGTCAGTAGCAAAATGGATCATGCCGCCGGAAACGAGTTTTTTCTTTAGCAGAGAAACAAAGTCCGCCTGGATAATCCGTCGCTTGTGATGGCGCTTCTTGTGCCAGGGATCAGGGAAAAAGATTTGTACCCTGGTGAGAGACCGGTCGGGGATGCACTGATTTAACACTTCAATGCTGTCTTCGGAAAACACGCGAACATTGTGCAGACTGTTCTCTCGTAGCAGCATCAGAAGGTGACCAACACCTGGGCGATGTACTTCAACCCCCAGATAGTTAACGTCAGGACTTTCAATGGCCTGAGTCGCCAGTGAATCGCCCATTCCAAAGCCGATTTCGAGATGAACTGGATTGTTATTGCCAAACCGTTCCGCAAAGTTCTGCATGCCATCTGAAAGTTGGCAGCCAAATTCTGGCCAGACCTCTTCCAGCGCTTTCTCCTGACCGGGTGTCAGGCGACCCTGTCGTAAAACAAAGGATCTGATGCGTCGTTCGTTCAAGGTCAGATCAACCGACTTTTTGCAGACCACCGGTCAGCAGGGCAAACCATCCAACAATGAAACAGAGCCCACCTAATGGTGTCACCGGTCCTAGCCATCTCATTTCAGTCAGGACCAACCCATAGAGAGAACCGGAAAACAGCAAAATACCGGCCATGAAGGCGATCATGCTGATCTCAAGCGCAAGGGAACGACCAACCTGGCCACATAGGATAGCGACCATGAGCAGAGCAAGTGCATGAATGAGTTGATACTGTACTGCGGTCTCAAAAGTCTGCATCAGCCTGGGTTCAAGAGAATCTCTTAAACCATGCGCGCCAAACGCACCCAGTATGACGCCTAGTGCACCCGAAAGGGCCGCATAGGCAACGGCAACTTTTAAGATCAACTGAAGGCTCTTTTCAGCTTCTTCAGCGCGTTGGCTTCAAGCTGCCGAATTCGTTCTGCGGAAACACCAAATTGATCAGCAAGTTCGTGCAACGTGGATTTTTTCTCAACCAGCCATCGTTGACGCATGATCTCCTGGGATCGCTCATCCAGGGTTGAGAAGGCGTGAGTCAGTTTGTTCCGTTCGGCCTCTGACTGATTTTTCGCTTCCGTGATCCATGCTGGATCCTCAGTTGGATCCGTCAGATATTGGGAAGGTGCGAAAGAATCATCATCGTCGGCATCTATCTCAAACGCCTCGTCAGAAACCGAAAGGCGGTTTTCCATCTGGCGAACATCCTCGGGGTCGACGCCCAGCTCGCTGGCTACATGACGAACTTCCTGGTCATTCATCCATCCGAGCCTCTTCTTGGCGCTTCTCAAATTAAAGAAGAGCTTTCGCTGAGGCTTGGTCGTAGCGACCTTCACGATGCGCCAGTTCTTGAGGATAAACTCGTGGATTTCAGCCTTAATCCAGTGGACCGCGAAGGACACCAGACGAACTCCATAATCCGGGTTGAAACGCTTAACTGCCTTCATCAGGCCGACGTTACCTTCCTGAATCAGGTCTGCCTCGGAAAGGCCATATCCTGAGTAAGACTTTGCCACATATACCACAAAGCGTAAGTGAGCCATCACTAACTGCCTTGCAGCGTCCAAATCACCCTCATGATACAGGCGATCGGCCAGAGCCTTCTCCTGCTCCGGTGAAAGCACGGCAATCGTACTGACGGCCTGAATATATGCATCCAGATTCGCGCCGGGTGCGCCGGGCGACAGTACAGGCATTGGTACAAGGTTGTTAGCCATCTCAGAATTTTATACGAGATTTTGGGCGGCGGAGTTTAGCACTCTCAAAAAGTGTCTGCTAATTTTATCGCGGCTCAATATCTGAAAGGTGTCGAGACACTGCCAAAATAGCGCCCAGCGTACCCAGGGCAGCCCCAGTCAGAAGAATCAGCAGTCCACCGCCGAATCCAGGGCCATGTAACGCGAAATCATCGCGATAACTCTGGGCCAGCTGTTCAACCGGTGCTGAAAGCAGAAACAGGCTCAACCAGAGCAAAAGCAGCGCAACCACCGCACCACCAAGCCCATACCAAAACCCGAGGTAAAGGAAGGGGCGACGAACAAACGCTTCCGTGCCACCCACCAGCTTCACGATCTCGATTTCCTGCCTGCGATTCTCGATAGCCAGCCTGATGGTGTTACCCATGACCAGCATGACACCGAGCGCAAGAACAGATGCCAGGGCTGTCACCAGTCGTTCAGCAAACACCAGCAGCGCAAACAAGCGCTCAAGCCACTTCAGGTCGACAGAAACTCTTTCGATCAGCTCATGTTCCTCCCAGGTGGTCACCAGCGACGACAATTCCATCGGGTCCGGTGACACAGGTATCACCTCAATCACATGGGGCAATGGGTTGCGATCAAGGGTGCTCAAGACTTCACCAAAACCCGAGCGATTCTGGAATTCACGAAGCGCATCATCTGACGAGATAAACAAAGACGTCTCCACGTCCGCTCGCCGCTCAATTTCAGCAGAAAAGTTCCGCGCTGTCTCTACGGTGACTTCCGGATTCAGATAAAGACTCATGCGCGGTTTACCCCCCCAGTCGCCGCTGATATCGGCCACGTTCTGCAGAACTACAAACAAAATCGCCGGTAAGCCAAGGGCGATTCCTATCACAAGCCAGGTCATTGCGCTGGAAAAAGGGTTCGCGATCAGTTGCTGAAGCGTCTCAATAGAGACACGTCTATGATGCGCCGCCCAGGCATTCAGTTTGTCAGAACGCCGGGTAATAGAAGTAGTTGCCCCTTGGCTACGCCCGGACATCAAGGAGCCTCCACGCTAACAAGTCTACCTTGTCGCAAAATCAGTTCGCGTTTACCCATGCGCTTAACCAGATCCAGGTCATGGGTCGCTATCATGAGACTGACACCCACCTGATTGAACTGACTGAAGAGATTCATGATTTCCTGTGACAGTTCGGGATCAAGGTTACCCGTGGGTTCATCAGCCAATAAGAGGGGTGGTTTATTGACCACAGCTCGGGCAATGCCAACACGTTGCTGCTCGCCACCGGACAGGGACTGTGGGAATTTTTTCTCTTTGTCAGAGAGTCCGACTTTCGACAGTGCCGCTCGGACCCGTCGCCCAACTTCTCGCGGGGAGTAGCCGGCGATAGTCAGTGGTAGCGCGACATTGTCGTAAACACTGCGATCAAACAACAGTTGATGGTTCTGGAAAACCACCCCAATGTTTCTCCTAACCTGGGGAATTTGTCGGCTGGAAACACGATTCAGGTTGGTGCCGCCAACAAACACCTGACCCTGACTGGCTCGTTCCATCAGGATAATCAGCTTCATGAGCGTGCTTTTCCCCGCTCCAGAGTGGCCGGTCAGAAATGCCATCTCACCATCAGCCAATTCGAAGCTGACCCGAGACAACGCCTCAGAGCCACCTTCATAACGTTTGCTGACTTCGTCGAACCTGATCATTTCGGCTTATTCTGACTGGTCAAACAGCGCAGAGACAAAATCATCGGCAGAGAATGGCCGCAGATCATCAATCTGCTCACCCACACCAACGTAACGAATAGGTATGCCCAGCTGTCTCGCTAGAGCGAAGATCACACCGCCTTTCGCTGTGCCGTCCAGCTTGGTCAATGCAATCCCACTGACGGACACCGCACTCTGAAATTCAGAGGCTTGTGACAAAGCGTTCTGGCCAGTTCCTGCATCCAGCACCAACATCACTTCATGAGGCGCCGAATCATCTATCTTGCCAAGGACTCTGGTGATCTTATGAAGCTCATCCATCAGATTTTTCTTGTTCTGTAGACGGCCGGCAGTATCTGCAATCAAGATGTCGACGTTACGAGCGCGAGCTGCCGCCAGCGCATCATAGATGACCGACGCACTGTCGGCGCCCGTATCCTGAGCCACGACAGGCACATCATTTCGCTCACCCCAGACTTTAAGTTGTTCCACCGCAGCCGCACGAAAAGTGTCACCGGCAGCCAGCATGACTGTCTTCCCTTCGGCCTGGAATTTCTTCGCGAGCTTGCCGATGGTGGTGGTTTTGCCAACGCCGTTTACGCCGACCATCAGAATCACAAAGGGCGAAGCTGCCTCCGTATCCAGCGGCACCTCCACCGGCGACAGAATGCCGGTAAGTGATTCTCGAAGGTGTCGATTGACAGCTTCAACATCACTGAGTTCTTTTCGAGAGATCAGGCCGGTGAGCTCATCGAGAATTTCCTGGGTCGCGGAAACGCCAACGTCAGAAGTCAGGAGAATGGTTTCCAGCTCTTCTAACAGTTCATCATCAAGTTCCTTAGCACCGAGAAAGACTGTTTGAATGCCTTCCGAAAGTTTGGAACGGGTTTTACCGAGACCAGACTTTAGTCGGGCGAATAATCCCGGCTTGTCTTCACTAGCCTCATCTGCAACATTAGCTGACATCTACTTGCCGTTTTTTCTGTGGGGAATAAAAGATACGTGCAACATCATGATCGTACTCTGCGGATTATCGGCGGAAACTGGCGCGGTCGCAAAATTACCTTTCCCCAAATCGACGTTATCCGACCAACCAGCGACCGCGTAAGAGAAACGCTGTTCAATTGGTTGATGCATGACATCAACGGCGCAAGGTGTCTCGACCTTTTCGCCGGAAGTGGCGCACTGGGCATTGAAGCTCTGTCTCGAGGGGCTGAGTCGGTGACCCTGGTTGAGCAAGACAAGAAGATAGCGGCGAGTATCGAAGACAACCTGGATAAGCTAGGCGCGGCAAACAACACCTGGCGAGTAGAGGTTAACGATGCGTATCAATGGATCAAAAACCAGGACACCCCATTCGACATCGTCTTCCTAGATCCACCGTTCGGTGATGACAAATTGGCAGAACTCATTACTCTCCTAACGCAGCAAGGTATCGCCCACCGTTATCTGTATGTGGAAACAGGCCAGGCCCTTGAATCAGGCGTCTTGCCTAGTGCTTGGGAGATATTGAGACAGAAACGCGCTGGAGCTGTTCACTACGCTCTTTGCGGGGTCATCAGCGATTGAATATCGCGGTTGAAATCGCCGTAACCGCCTCTGTATGATTGCGCCTTTTGCGCAAGACATACTAATAAGAAATGAAGAAAGTTCTTTATCCCGGCACGTTTAACCCGATTCATAACGGCCACGCTGACCTCGTGCAGCGAGCGGCTAATTTATTCGATTCGGTCGTTCTCGGGATTGCCACTAGCCCACACAAATCACCCAGTGAACTCCAACTTCGAGTCGACCTTGCGAAAGAGGCTCTGTCTCATATCGATTCTGTTGAAGTTGTCGGGTTCAACACCCTGACCGTGGACTTTGCGCGTGAAATCGGTGCGACAATCATTCTGAAAGGCATCAGAACCGTGACCGACTTCGACTACGAATTCCAGATGCTGAACATGAACCGCGCGCTCGATCCTGATATCGAAACCGTATTCCTGGCGCCTTCAGAAGAAAACTCTTACATTTCTTCCAGTCTGGTAAGACAAATTGCGGGTTACGGTGGAGACATCGATCAGTTTGTACACCCGGTGGTTGCCGAAGCCCTGAAAAGCAAGAAAATCAGCTGATCCAGCTACTTTTGGCAGGAAGGGCAGAACACCGTTGAACGGTTACCCTGCCTGATTTCCTTGAGATCTTTCCCACAATGGCGACAGGCTTCATTGCCACGACCGTACACATTGAGTTTCTGCTTAAAGTAGCCGGGCGATCCATCTTCTCGAACAAAATCCCGCAGCGTGGTGCCACCACTCTTAATGGAGCGCATGAGAACCGCTTTGATTTCTTCAACCAGTTTCTCGTATCTCGGCAAGCTGATGCGCGATGCCAATCGATCTGGCCTGATACCCGCCGAGTGAAGTGCTTCGTTCGCGTAGATATTACCTACACCAACAACAACCTTACTGTTCATGATGAACAGCTTCACCGCCACCTTTCGCTTGCGAGACAAGTCATAGAGGTATCTGGCATTAAATTCGCCGGACAGTGGTTCGGGTCCCAGGTGGTCCAATAGTTCGTGGCTCGATTCTCCGGGCAGCCAGAACACTGAGCCGAAACGACGAGGGTCGTGGTATCGCAGAATCGTGTCGTCAGAAAACACCAGGTCAATGTGGTCGTGTTTTTTTAAGACATGTTCTGGTGATGCGATCCTCAGGCTTCCAGACATGCCAAGGTGAACCATCATTTTTCCCACGGGGGTCTTGAAAAGCAGGTACTTGGCCCTTCGGTCGATACCAGAAAACATTTGGCCCGTCAGGACCTGGCCGAGCTCCGGTGACACCGGCCAACGCAATGATGCCTGGCGGACGAGTACATTTTTTACGGATTTGCCGACGACATGCGGTTCTATCCCGCGTCGGGTCGTTTCAACTTCAGGGAGTTCGGGCAAGAGAAGAGGGGAGGAGACAAGTGCGCCCTAAGGCAGAGCGCACGAGAAGAAACTACTTAATCTTCGCTTCCTTGTAGATCACATGCTTGCGAACAACGGGATCAAACTTTTTGATTTCCATTTTGTCCGGCATGTTGCGCTTGTTCTTGCTGGTTGTGTAGTAGTGACCAGTGCCAGCTGAAGATACCAGTTTGATTTTTTCTCTCATGACCTTATACCTTTACGCCGCGTGAACGAATGTCGCTGACAACCTGCTCGATTCCTTTCTTATCAATAATGCGCATGCCTTTGGCAGAAACGCGCAGCTTGATAAACCGGTTTTCGCTTTCCAGCCAGAACCGATGATCGTGAATGTTTGGCATGAAGCGACGTCGTGTCTTGTTATTTGCGTGGGAAACGTTGTTTCCGCTCACCGGGCGCTTGCCGGTGACCTGACATTCTCTGGACATGTCAAAAATACCTTATAATTCAATTAGTTGCTGAATTATCCCTAAAAGTCCCAGGGGCCTTCAGCTCAGGAGCCGTGCTTTATACCAGAACCCCCTCTTTCGATCAAGAAAGCAGCCCGCGTTCCGCAAAGGAAACCACTTCCGTATCACCAACCACAAAGTGGTCCAGAACCCTGATTTCGACAAGCGCGAGGGCTTTTACGAGCCTGTCGGTAATCCTAAGGTCAGCCTGGGAGGGCTCAGCAATTCCAGAGGGATGATTGTGAGCAAAGATCACTGCCGCTGCATTGCTCCGCAGCGCACACTTAACGACCTCGCGAGGATAAACACTGGCGCCATCAATCGTGCCCTGGAACAGCTGCTCGAAAGCAATGACCCTGTGTTGGTTGTCGAGGAGTAGACATCCAAAGATTTCACGCTGCAGATTCCTCATCCGTGCCAGAAGGTAGTTTTTCGTCGTCTCTGGATCTGACATCACTTCACCCTGTTGAAGCCCCGCCAACAAGCAGCGACGCGTAAGTTCCATCACCGCGCCTAACTGAGCTGCTTTTGCCGGTCCAATGCCATGTTCGGAGATCAGCCTGGCCTCTCCCGCCTCAACCAGACCACGTAGTCCAGAATATTGGTTGAGCAAACGCTGCGCGAGATCCATCACCGGCAAGCCGGTCGTTCCGGTGCGCAAAATGACGGCTAGCAACTCACCGTCACTGAGGCTTTCTACACCTTCTGCAATCATCTTTTCTCTCGGCAGCATCGTGAGTATTAGTGAGTAACCACTTCGAAGTTAAGCTATGCTACCCTTTGGGTCCGCGAATGAGGCTAGGCTCAAGGCCGGAAATAAACACCGAATTTGACGCTCGAAAATGCCAGCTATCAGAGTAGATGAATTACCGTGAATCGCCTGACAAATAAAAGAATACTGCTTGGCGTTACCGGCGGAATTGCCGCTTATAAAAGTGCAGACCTGACACGACGTTTGCAGGATGAAGGCGCTGACGTAAGAGTCGTCATGACGCGCTCCGCCCAGGAGTTCATTACACCACTCACCATGCAGGCATTGTCGGGTCATCCCGTTCACCTGGACCTACTCGACACTGAAACTGAATCCGTTATGGGTCACATCGAGCTGGCTCGCTGGGCTGATATCATATTAATAGCACCTGCAACCGCGGACTTCATTGCTCGGTACGCATCAGGTCACGGCGATGATCTGCTCACCGCGGTCTGCCTCGCCGCTGAATGCACCATGGCAGTCGCACCAGCGATGAACCAGGCTATGTGGGCAAAAAACGCCACCCAGGACAACGTTAATGTCCTGAGGAATATGGGTGTTCAGATCTTCGACCCGGACGAAGGGTTACAGGCATGTGGCGAGACCGGTGCAGGTAGACTCATGGACGTGCCAGATATTGTTACCAGAGTCAGCGACCTGTTCGATCAGGGCACGCTGGCTGGGCGACACGTCGTCATTACTGCGGGTCCAACCCGCGAAGCGATAGATCCTGTTCGCTATATCAGTAACCACAGCTCTGGCAAACAGGGGTACGCACTGGCTGAGGCTGCGCTGGAAGCAGGCGCCCGGGTCACCCTGGTGAGCGGACCTACCCATATACCTGCGCCGGAGCGAGCAACCCTGGTTTCCGTTGAGTCCGCGCAGGACATGCTCGACGCTGTCATGCAGTGCGCTCCTGGCGCGGATATCTTTATTGGCGTCGCGGCAGTTGCTGACTATCGACCTGAATCATCTGCTGATCAAAAGCTAAAGAAGCAGGCTTCTGATGGCATCACGCTTTCTCTCGTCCAGAACCCCGACATCTTGAAGACCGTCGCAGGTCTCGCGGAAAACAGACCTTTCAGTGTCGGTTTCGCGGCAGAGACAGAGAACCTGGTTGACTATGCGACAAAAAAGCTGGAAACGAAGAATCTCGACATGATCATCGCTAACAACGTTGCCGACACCAGTATTGGATTTAATAGTGATGACAACGAGACCATCATCATCACTCGAGACGGGCAGGAACCCTTGCCAAAAAGCTCCAAAGAAGTTGTCTCAAGAAAAATTATCGCGACCATCGCGGACCGCATGATGGAGCAGGTGGCATGAATCAACTGCAGGTCAAGATACTCAACGAAAGAATTGGCAAAGACATTCCACTTCCCAACTACTCTACAGAGGGGTCTGCGGGCATGGATTTACGCGCCTGCCTGGATGAGCCATTGCGCCTTGCTCCTGGAGATACATTTCTCATACCTACAGGCATCGCGATATACATCGAGGACCCTGGCTACGCAGCGCTGATCTTGCCGAGGTCTGGTTTGGGACATAAACACGGGATTGTCCTCGGTAATCTCGTGGGGCTCATCGACTCTGACTATCAGGGAGAACTGATGATCTCTACTTGGAATCGAGGCACAACCACTTTTACGATTGAACCTGGTGACCGAGTTGCGCAACTCGTGCTGGTGCCGGTTCAACAAACAGAGTTCACGATTGTTGACGAATTCACATCGACCGAGCGCGGTACCGGCGGGTTCGGGTCTTCAGGTCGAAGTTAAGGAGTTAAGGTGAGTAAGCAGGCAAGTAACCTTTCCAGTTTCGGCATGGTGCCCATTGCGGGTGCTGTGGTCGGATTCATTATCGCGGCGGCACTGTCACTGTTCCTGGTCGGATCCAGTGTGGACTCCAATCACAGGACCACGATTGGGCAACTCCTTGCGAGCGAAATCGCACAACAGATCAACATCAAAGAATCGAACTTCAAAAACCAGGTAGAGAAGATCGCAGCCAGCCCTCTCGCCCTGGATGCCATCAACGGTTCAACGTCTGACGCCATAGAGGCCGAAGCAACCATCGCTACCATGATCCCCTTTGCGGAAAGAGTCAGATTGATTCCCAGAGGGCAGGCAAAAACTGACCAGGGGTTTCCACCATTTACCTTTATCGCATTGGACATGGTGAAAAGCATCGAAGCTGGTGAAACCGTATCGCCGGAGGCCATCAGCTCACAACCACGACTCGAGGGTGACAAGTGGATCATTTTGGGTTCACCGGTGAGGAGTCGAGACGGCTCACTCCGCGGCACATTATTTGTCTACTTAAGGTCCAGCGCGCTCACATCTGATGTCACTGACGGCACAAAAGGTCAGGTAACCGTCATGCAAATGGTTGGCAGTGAACCTCGACCTTTTGCCACCGCTGGCAGCGGCGGAGGTGGTCTCGTATTCACCACCGAACTGAATAATCCTAAGTGGACCCTCCAATACACGCCTGCAGGTGTCCCAGCAGAAAGTGCACCTGGCAACATTATTTTCTACCTGATTCCACCCCTCGCCATGCTCCTATTGGCACTGGGCGCGATCATTTACTCAGCGGGTCAAACAGGCTCTGCTATCCAGAAGAACCTGTCAAAATTGGGCGGTCAAATCGCCAAAGTGTCTTCAGGTAATTACGACGCCTCGGTGAGCTACACATTGCCGGGTTTTGCAGACCAGGATTCCAAGCTCAAACAGTTCCTGGAGCGTGCTCCAACCAAATCCGAAGACAGTGAACCTGCACCGAAACGACAATCCAAGCGTGTCGAGCCTCCGCCCAAGAAGCAGGCTGAAGAAATTGTAGAAATCGAAATGACCGATGACGGCGACTTTGAGGAAGTCGAAGAATTCGAAGTGGATGATTTCGATGAAGCTGTTGCGGCAGCAAATGAAGGTACGTCCAGTGAAGACACGGCAAACATCGCGCATATCTTCCGGGCTTATGACATTCGCGGGGTTGTTGGTGAGGATCTGAGTGAGGACATCGCTCGCACAATCGGTATGGCCATCGGATCTGAAGCGGAAGCACGCGGGCAACAGGCACTGGTCGTTGGCTATGACGGCCGAGAGTACAGTCCAGCACTTGCGGAAGCCCTGATCGAAGGTCTTACTGCGAGTGGTCGCGATGTCATCAATGTCGGCGCAGTACCAACACCCGTTCTCTATTACGCCACACACAACAGCACGACCCAGAGTGGTGTGATGGTAACCGGAAGTCACAATCCGCCAGAATACAATGGCTTCAAAATTGTGCTGGATGGCAAGACGCTAGTTGATCAGGATATCGCCGCTCTGTACGAGCGTATCCAATCCGGCAACTTCAGCAGCGGTAGTGGCACAGTTTCAGAAATGGACATCGTTCCCGACTACATGGACGCAATCGCCGACGATGTTGTTGTGGCGCAGCCGCTTAAAGTTGTTATCGACTGTGGCAACGGAATCGCCGGATCAATCGCTCCAGAGCTTCTGGATTCACTGGGATGTGAAGCGGTGCCCCTCTTCTGTGAAGTAGATGGTTCTTTCCCCAACCACCATCCGGATCCGACAAAACCCGAGAACCTGGCTGATCTTATCTCGACCGTGCAATCACAGGGAGCAGACCTTGGCATTGGATTAGACGGTGATGGCGACAGGCTGGTCGCGGTGACCGCAGAAGGAGACATCGTCTGGCCTGATCGTATGTTGATGCTCTTCGCCAAAGATGTGGTGTCGCGAAATCCAGGCTCCGACGTCGTTTATGACGTGAAGTGCACAAGGCACTTGAACAGTGTGATTAGCGGCTTCGGTGGAAGACCCATTATCAGTCGAAGCGGACATTCATTCGTTAAAGAAAAGATTGCGGAAACCGGCGCCATGCTTGGTGGAGAACTCAGCGGTCACATTTGTTTTTCGGAGCGCTGGTTCGGTTTTGATGACGGTCTCTACTCAGCAGCGCGCCTTCTGGAGATTGTGGGTTCCCAGGAAGATGGCTTATCTGACCTGCTCTCAGAGTTCCCCGATAGCGTTTCCACACCTGAGATACATATTCCTATCGACGATGAAGAAAAGTTCACCCTGGTAGAAGCGCTCATGGCCTCCGCAGACTTCGAAGATGCCACCATCACAACCGTTGACGGATTACGCGTAGATTTCTCTGATGGTTGGGGTCTGGTGCGCGCCTCCAACACTGAGCCCGCTCTGACTTTGAGATTCGAGGCGGACAATGATCAAGCCCTCGATGAGATCAAAGGTGAATTCAAGGAACTGTTGCAGGAGATCAGGGAAGACCTCTCGTTCGAGTAATTCGGTATGACACTAACTAAAGATTCGGCGATGAATATTGCCAAGGTACTGACCGAGGCACTGCCGTACATTCAAAGATTTACGGACAAAACGATTGTCATCAAATATGGCGGCAACGCCATGATTGAAGACGAGCTTAAGCTAAGCTTTGCCCGCGACGTCGTGTTGATGAAAACCGTTGGCATGAACCCGGTTGTGGTACACGGCGGTGGTCCCCAAATAGGTACGTTGCTCGATGAACTGGGCATCGAATCTAGTTTTGTTGATGGCATGCGCGTGACTGACAGCAAAACAATGGATGTTGTTCAAATGGTGCTAGGCGGCGCGGTTAACCAGGAAATCGTTAATCTCATCAATCAGAGCGGTGGCCAGGCTGTAGGTCTCACCGGCAAAGACGCGACCCTGATCAAAGCTAAGAAAATGTTGATCGAACGCGGTGGTCCTGAAGTCCAAACCCCGGAGATCATCGATATCGGTCACGTCGGTGAGGTGGAAGACATTAATCGTGACGTGATCGATCTACTCACCAGCAGTGACATCATCCCGGTCATCGCGCCGATCGGCGTTGGCGAGGACAATGAGACGTACAACATCAACGCGGATCTTGTTGCGGGCAAACTGGCAGAGAAACTAAACGCTGAGAAGCTCATCCTGCTAACCAATATTGCTGGACTGCAGGATAAAGAGGGAGAGTTGCTCACAGGACTCAGTTCTGCAGAAGTAGATGCTCTAATCGCAGACGGCACAATTACCGGCGGCATGCTGCCGAAGATTGATTGTGCACTCTCAGCGGTAAAGAACGGCGTCACCAGTTCACACATTATCGATGGTCGGGTAGCACACGCGGTTCTACTTGAGGTGCTGACCGATGAGGGCGTCGGAACCCTGATTACTAACCGCACACATGGCGAGGGACAGTAAGAGATGAGCATGGAAGACAGTCAGGGCAACAAGAAACCCTCACGTAAGGATCAGATCCTACAATCGCTCGCAACGATACTTGAGCAAAGCCCTGGTGGCCGAATCACCACCGCTGGTCTAGCCAAACATGTGGGCGTTTCCGAAGCCGCGCTCTATCGTCACTTCCCCAGCAAAGCCAAGATGTTTGAGGCGCTCATCGAGTTTATCGAAAACACCATCTTCTCGCGGATATCCCAGATCATGAACGACGAGGAGAAAGCAGAAGCACGCTGTCAAAAGATCATCGGACTAATGCTGACGTTCTGCGAGCGCAATCCCGGTATTACCAGAATATTGACGGGTGATCCTCTTTCCGGAGAGACCGAACGACTTCGGCAACGTGTCACTCAACTCTTTGATCGAATCGAAGCACAACTCAGGCAAGTGATTCGCGAAATGCCAATGCGCGGCGAAAGCGAACTCAAGACTGACTCGGTTGTTGCTGCAAACCTCATGCTGTCTTTTGTTGAGGGTCGCATTGGCCAGTACGTGCGAAGCGATTTTTCACGCAAGCCAACCACAGAATGGGAAGATCAGTGGGCGATTGTTAGTAAGGGATTGTTTGAGAACTAGCGCTTGTTGCTATAGAGCTCACGCACTCGTTTCAGATCTTTAGCGTAGGAAATTTCAAGCGCGGCTTTTTCTTCGTCTTTTTTGCCGATCTCATCTTCGATCTGCGCAATTCGATTATCCAACGTTCGAATTCGTGCAAGACGATCTCTACCAACGACACCACCTGAACGCTCAATATCTGCAAGGGCTGCTTCTATCTGACGCTTCTGCGCTTCAAGCCGTTGTATGTTTCCCTGTTGTGTTTGGATCAGGCTATCGATACTGGCTAGTTTCGCGTCTCGCGCCCTAATAACATCGCTGGGAGAACCATAAAGACGCATGAGGTTTTCATCGGCGATCTTACGTTCGCGTTCTTCTCGAGCGACTCTTTCTTCTTCCGCGATGCGTCGATCACGATCGCGAATCTCCTGCTCGGTTAGTGCACGGGGAACAACCTCGAGAACACGACCGTCCAAACTCAAAATGGTGTAACCATTTTTTACGTAGCGAGCGGGAATGTGACTGTTCAGAACGGTGACACCGTCTTCGTTCTTATAACGATAAAGCTCAGCCGCCACGCTATCCGACTGGGTGATTGCACCCAGTGCGGTCACGAAAACCACGTAGCGAAGCCAAACTCTCATACTATGATGCTATTCCATACTGCTTACGATAGGAACCTATCTGATTAAGTTCCTGTTCATGTGAACCGGACTCGTTTAAATACTGGACGATGTCGTCCAGATTAACCACGCTGATCACTGATAAGTTGTAATCCCGTTCAACTTCCTGAATGGCAGAAAGCTCTCCGGTACCGCGCTCCTGGCGGTCGATGGCGACGACAACACCCACAGGGCGCGCATCATCTGAGGTGAAGAGGTCCATGACCTCTCGAATCGCTTTACCCGAAGTAATGACATCATCAACGATAACAACATCACCAAGGAGTGGTGCTCCAACCAGGACACCACCTTCGCCATGGTCTTTCGCTTCCTTGCGATTGAAAACATAGGGTAAATCAATCTGATGTTGCTCTGCCATCGCTATCGCCGTGGTTGCGACAAGCGGTATACCTTTGTAAGCGGGTCCCAGCAGGCAATCTGCGCCAATGCCACTATCTACAAGGGCTGCGGCGTAGTAGACCCCCAATTTCTGCAGGGCTCCGCCGCTTTTGAACTCACCGGAGTTAAAGAAGTAGGGGCTTTTTCGGCCTGATTTCAGCTCAAATTCGCCAAATTTCAGGACTCCCTGGGCCAGAGCGAACTCAATAAACTCTCGTTTGTATTCCGCCAGCATCCCTATGCCCCCGCCAGAGCCGCACGCTGCAGTGCCATCAGTTCGGCGGTGCCTTTTTCTGCCAACATCAACATTTGATTCAGCTCTTCCCGGTCAAACGGCTCATCCTCAGCGGTGCCCTGAATTTCAATAAAACGGCCGTCCTCTGCAACAACCACGTTCATGTCCGTGTCTGCTTTCGAATCTTCCACATACTCCAGATCAAGCACCGGTGTGCCATTAACGATACCCACGGAAACCGCGGAGATCAGTTGTGTTTTAGGTGTTGTATCGAGGGTTTTTATCGCATCTAACAGCGCCACGCAGGCACCTGTTATTGATGCGGTTCGAGTCCCGCCATCAGCCTGGATGACGTCACAATCGATTTTGATCGTAAATTCACCCAGCGCATCCATATCAACTGCTGCTCTAAGAGAACGGCCAATAAGTCGCTGGATCTCAACGGTGCGGCCACCCTGTTTTCCTCGAGCCGCTTCTCTGCCCATCCGCGAGTCTGTGGACCTTGGCAGCATGCCGTACTCAGAAGTGATCCAACCTTTACCGGAGCCCCGCAAAAAAGGCGGGACACCCTGTTCAACAGAAGCGGTACAGATCACCCTTGTATCGCCAAAACCGATCAAGGCAGAGCCTTCTGCGTGCTTAATAAAGTTTCTTTCAATTGTGACCTCACGCATCTGGTCCGGTTCACGTTCTACCAATCTGCTCATTACGACTCCGTCTTGTACCCACAGAAAATTAAAACTCCATTATACTTGCCCTTCGCTGTGCGGAACGAGATATCAGATGACCAGAAGTATGACGGCATTCGCCAGGGCAGAGCTTGGCGCTGCGGTCTGGGAACTCAGATCGGTTAACCACCGATACCTGGATGTCAGTTTTCGCATGCCTGAAAACCTTCGATTCCTGGAAACGGAGCTCAAGGCTTTATTCAAGGATAAGGTACACCGGGGCAAAATCGAGTGCTCCCTGAAGATTAATCGAGCGGAACTCTCCACCAGCTTCACCATCAACGAACAGCTGGTGACCGAACTGAAAAGCGCCCTCGAGCGCGTGAGTGAGCTGACCGGTTATGACACGAGAGGCGACGCCATGTCGTTGCTGCGATGGCCCGATGTGCTGGAAACCACTGAAAACAGTGAAACCCTGGCAACAGATGTGACCCAGGGATTCCAAGATGCCATCGTTCAACTAGTCGATATGAGGGACCGTGAAGGTGCCGAGCTCGCTAAGATGATCGAATCCAGACTGGTAGAAATCGAGAACACGGTGACGAACCTCCACCAGGAGGTCCCTGCGATCATCCAGTCACAGCACGAAAAGTTAAAAAAGCGCATGGACGAAATCGACGTTGATGTCGATCCAGGCAGGCTCGAACAAGAGCTGGTTGTTCTCGCACAGAAACTCGACGTCGAAGAAGAGCTGGATCGTCTGGTGACGCACGTCGCAGAGGTTCGTCGAACGCTTCAATCGGATGAGCCCGTGGGCAGGCGTCTGGATTTTTTAATGCAGGAACTGAATAGGGAAGCTAATACGATTTCCAGTAAAGCGTCGGCTGCTTCAACCACCAATCGAGCTGTGGATCTGAAGGTGGTCATCGAACAGATGCGAGAACAGATACAGAACATCGAATGAGCCAACTATCCTCCAGCGATTCCGGCGGGACTCTATTCGTCGTTTCCGCACCTTCTGGCGCGGGAAAAACCAGTCTCGTGCGGGCATTACTCGAAGCTGAAACCACCATGGGCGTTGCGGTTTCTCATACGACACGCGCCATGCGTCCCGAGGAAGTCGACGGCGTGAACTATCACTTCACCGACACCGAAACCTTTAACCAGCTGGCGGACCGTGGTGGTTTTATAGAATGGGCTAACGTATTCGGTAACTTGTACGGCACCAGCATCGAAGCCGCGAATCGCGTGCTGGACGAAGGAAAGAACCTGATCCTTGAGATTGACTGGCAGGGCGCCGCGCAGGTTCGTGAGAAGTTTCCCGAAACCCAGTCGATATTTATCTTTCCACCCTCACTGAAGGCGCTGCGGGAACGACTGGAAGGTCGCGGGCAGGACGATGCGGACACCGTCCAGAAACGTATGGACGCTGCTTTCGAAGAACTCTCTCACTGGAGTGAATTCGACTTCCTGATCATCAACGATCAATTCGACGATGCACTGATCGAACTGACTTCCGTCGTGAAGGGCCAGGGTGATTCCCTGCGCAAAACGATGAGAGAAAATGAACTGCAGCCACTCATTTCAGAATTGTTGCCACAAGACGATCAATAATATTGTTTAATAGGGACAATGTGGCTACAATTCGCGGTCCTTTGACCCACCAGCCCTATTTTTTTGTAGGGTAATCAATAGATTGGAGTAACACATGGCACGCGTGACAGTAGAAGACTGCCTGGAAAACGTCGCAAACCGGTTCGAACTGGTCATGGTTTCCAGCAAGCGAGCTCGACAGATTGCCACCGAGGGTAAAGACCCGATGGTACCGCTGGAAAATGATAAGCCAACGGTTTTGGCATTGCGCGAAATCGCAGAAGGTCTGGTTGACGCAGCGATTCTTGATGAGCCTACTCAGGAAGAAACTGAGGCAATGGCATTAAGCGCAGTACAGGACGGATTTGAACAACACGAGCAAGAGTTCAACAACAACCTCTAAGGTTTCCTGCCAATTTTTTTTGGGCTGGGAGGCATTCGCGTCCCAGTCCCGTTTTCACCCACCCTCAAATTACCAACCTAACGAGGTCAGCTCATCATGCTGACCATCAATAACTTTGCCCAGGATCTGACTTCTTACCTGGAAGGACCCCAGATCGATCAGGTTGTTAAGGCTTACCACTTCGCGGAAGAGGCTCACGAGGGGCAAAAAAGAAAGTCGGGTGAACCTTACATCACCCATCCTCTCGCCGTGGCCAATATCCTGGCTGGCATGCACATGGACCATCAATGTCTGATGGCAGCATTACTTCATGATGTCATCGAAGACACCAGCATCCCCAAGCACACGCTTGGTCAGGAGTTCACCGACGAAGTTGCAGAACTGGTCGATGGCGTCAGCAAGCTGAAAAGCGTTTTTCAGTCGCGTGCCGAAGCTCAGGCTGAAAACTTCCAGAAGATGACACTCGCGATGGCCAAGGATATTCGGGTCATCCTGGTAAAACTTGCAGACCGGCTGCACAACATGCGAACCCTGGGACACCTCGAGCCCGAAAAGCGTCGACGCATTGCAAAAGAAACCCTGGAAATTTATGCGCCCATTGCCCTGCGTCTGGGTATGAACAACATGCGAATCGAGTTTGAGGAACTCGGTTTTAAAGCCATGTATCCGCTGCGCTCAAGCATGATTGAAAAGGCGGTCAAGAAAGCCAGGGGCAATCGAACCGAAGTGGTTCTGAACATCCAGGAATCCATCGGAACAACGCTGGAGCGTGTCGGTATTCCAGCAACCGTCTTCGGACGCGAGAAACACCTGTACAGCATCTACGACAAGATGCGCAGTAAACGAATACCGTTCAACGAGATCATGGACGTCTACGCTTTCCGGATTCTCGTGGATAGCGTTGATGACTGCTACCGCTCATTAGGCGCAGTACATAACCTTTTCAAACCAGTCGCCGGGCGATTCAAAGACTACATCGCCATTCCAAAATCGAACGGTTACCAGTCGCTGCACACAACGCTGTTTGGCATGCACGGTATTCCTATCGAGATTCAGATTCGAACTCATGATATGGAGACAGTGGCCAACAACGGCATCGCTGGTCATTACCTCTATAAAAGCAGCGACGATTCAAATGCTGGTCACGAGCGCGCCCGGGAATGGATGCGAGGACTATTGGAGTTGCAACAAAGCGCCGGTAACTCCATGGAGTTCATCGAAAACGTCAAGATCGATCTCTTCCCCGACGACGTTTACGTCTTCTCACCCACCGGTGAAATCTTTGATTTGCCACAAGGCGCAACAGCAGTGGATTTCGCTTACGCGGTGCACACAGACATTGGTAACTCCTGCGTCGCCTGTCGAATCGATCGCAAGCTCGCACCCTTGTCTGCCACCCTGCAATCAGGTCAGACCGTTGAGATCATCAGGGCGCCGGGTGCTCAGCCCAATCCCGCCTGGCTCAGTTTCGTTGTTACCGGTAAAGCACGAAGCAGCATTCGACACGAGCTCAAGAATCAACAGGTCAATGAATCCACAGTACTCGGTAAACGCCTGCTGGAACGTACTCTTGAGCAACACGGCATGACCATGCAGGACATTAACGCAGGCTCCCTCGCGACCGTGCTTGAGGAAAGAAAGATTGAAAGCCTGGATGACCTTCTCGCCGAGATTGGTTTGGGCAACCAGATGGCTAGTGTCATTGTGCGAAGACTGATTGGTGATGCACAACTGGAAGACGAACCGCCGAGCAGTGTGCCGTTGGCGATCAAAGGGACCGAAGGTATGGTCGTCACCTATGGTCGTTGCTGTCGACCGATTCCCGGTGACCCGATTATTGGTCACGTATCCGCAGGCAAGGGCATCGTCATTCACGTCGACAACTGTAAGAACATGGAAAACCTTCGCGAGAAACCCGAAGAACTCATGGAGGTTCGATGGGAAGAGGGTGTCGACGGCGAGTTCTCCGTTGAATTGCGCGTCGAGCTAGAACATGACCGCGGCATCATTGCCACCATTGCATCCACAGTCACCGCAGCGAACGCCAACATCGAACGAATTAACCTGACGGAGAAAGACGCCCACCTCGGCGTCGTTAATCTCATTATTACGGTCAAAGATCGTGTACACCTGGCGAACGTGATTAAGCGCCTGCGAACGATCAAAGGTATTAATCGCATTTACCGCCCTAGAAACTACTGACCCGGAAACTACGGAATGAAAAAGATTATCAGCACCGACCAGGCACCGGCTGCGATCGGCACATATAGCCAGGCGGTGGTTCATGGGGACGTCCTTTATGTCAGTGGCCAGATTCCACTGGTGCCCGCATCCATGGAACTGGTTGAAGGAGATATCAGCGCACAGATTGCGCAGGTGTTTGATAACCTGACCGGTGTGATCAACGCCGCTGGTGCAGAGCTTGATGATGCCATCAAGTTCACGGTTTACCTGACGGATCTCGGAAATTTCCCGCTGGTCAATGAGGCAATGGCTGAGAGGCTGAAAGAACCCTATCCAGCGAGAGCGGCGATCGAAGTTTCCGCATTGCCAAAGGGTGCGCAAGTTGAGGTTGATGCCATCGTAGCCCTCGGCTGACATGCCAAGTTCAAAACCAGGATCACTCATTTCAACCGGCGTCGGTACCTTAAAGGGTATTGGTCCCGCCCTTGAGAAAAAACTTGCTCGGCTGGGCATTGAAACTTTGCAGGATGTCCTATTTCACCTGCCATTCAGATACGAAGATAGAACCCGCGTTACACCTATCGGCGCAGTAAGACCCGGTGATGCTTATGTGCTGGAAGGAGAAGTCGTTGCCTGCGATGTTGCTTATGGCAGAAGAAGAAGCCTGCTCGCTTACTTACAGGACGACACCGGCAAGATTGGCCTGCGTTTTTATCACTTCTCGAAAGCACAGCACCATAATCTGAAAACCGCGGGAAAGATTCGCTGTTTCGGTGAGGTCCGCGCCGGAGCTTCGGGCCCAGAGATTTACCATCCGGAGTATTCAAAGCTTAGTGCCAGTGAGCCCATGGAAGAAGCGCTCACACCTATTTATCCAGCAACGGAAGGAGTCAGTCAGGGACGATATCGATCCATGGCGGAGCAGGTACTGGCCATGCTCGATTCTGAGCCTCTCGAAGAACTCCTCGAAGGCGACTGGCCGCTGTCTTTAAACGAGGCTATTCGCTACTTGCATCGACCTCCTTCCGATGCAGATACAGGTGCCATGCTCGATGGCATTCACCCTGCACAATCGCGTTTAGCTTTCGAAGAACTCACCGCGCACCAGGTGAGTTTGCGCATTGTGCGAGCTGAGATTCAGAAACTGACCGCCCCAGAAATGGCAGCACCGGCACAAAAGTATGAAGAGGCGAGAACCGCCTTCGGGTTTAAGCTCACCAACGCACAAGCCAGGGTTTCAGCAGAAGTCGCTCAGGACATGATGAAGCCACAACCGTCGCTTAGATTGGTCCAGGGCGACGTTGGTTCAGGTAAAACCGTGATCGCTGCGCTCGCTGCAACGCATACGCATGAAAACCAGTTCCAAACTGCCTTGATGGCACCCACCGAACTGCTGGCTGAACAACATTTCATCAATGTTTCCAGCTGGCTGAATCCACTCGGCATCAAAACTGCCTGGCTGTCCGGGCGAGTCACCGGTAAGAAAAGAGAAGAAGAGCTAGCACGGATTGCTATAGGTGATGCCAGTGTTGTCATTGGTACCCACGCACTTTTTCAGAAAGATGTGCACTTCAAATCTTTAGGCCTCGTCATTGTTGATGAACAGCATCGATTCGGTGTCCATCAACGTCTGGCGCTTCGAGAGAAAGGTACGGAAGGGAATGCCTCACCACACCAGATCGTGATGACCGCAACACCAATCCCCAGAACACTGTCGATGAGCATGTACGCAGATATGGATGTGTCCATCATCGACGAGTTGCCACCAGGCAGAACACCCATCACGACAACCGTGTTGTCTGACGAAAAAAGAGACAGCGTCATTTCCAGGGTTGCTGACGCCTGTGCTGAGGGTCGGCAGGCTTACTGGGTGTGCACGCTGATCGAGGAGTCTGAAGCCCTGCAATGCCAAGCGGCAGAGTCCACCGCAGAGGAACTGGAACAACTGTTGCCAGACGTTCGAATCGGTTTGGTCCACGGTCGTATGACGTCCACCGCAAAAACCAGCGTGATGAACGAATTCAAACTCGGCAACCTGGATCTACTGGTTGCTACTACAGTGATCGAAGTCGGTGTGGACGTTCCGAATGCCAGTCTGATGATTATCGAAAATTCCGAGCGACTCGGCCTCGCGCAACTCCACCAGTTAAGAGGTCGTATCGGGCGCGGCAGCGCCGCGTCAAACTGTGTTCTCCTGTACAAGAAGCCGCTGGGCACTATCAGCAAGGAACGCTTGGAAGTGATGCGTCAAAGTAATGACGGATTCTTTATTGCAGAACGTGATCTGGAGATTCGTGGACCTGGAGAGCTACTCGGTGCACGTCAGTCTGGTGCGCTTCAATTTCGAATCGCAGACCTTATGCGGGATCAGTCTATGTTGCAGGACGTTCGAAGCACTGCTCAAGAATTGCTGGATCATGCACCAGGCGAAGCTGACAAACTGGTTCGCCGCTGGATCAAAGATCCCGAGAGAGTGGGACAGGTTTAAGCGCGGACTGTGTGCGCTTCGTCAGCATCAAATACAGCTTGATCAAACTTGCCTTCGCTTTTCGCCACAATCGTCGCGATGGCAGCATCACCTGACACATTCACCGCCGTACGCATCATATCGAGCAAACGGTCGACGCCAATAATCAGGGCGATACCTTCTACCGGCAGCCCAACCTGCTGGAGGACAAGAGCCAAAGTGATCAAACCAACGCCGGGCACGCCAGCGGTTCCAATTGAGGCGAGTGTCGCGGTTAGCACGACCATCAGGTAGCCGGTGAACGAAATGTCTATGCCATAGGCCTGGGCAATAAACACCGTCGCAACCCCCTGCATGATCGCCGTACCGTCCATGTTGATGGTCGCACCCAGGGGTACAGTGAAGGAAGCCACTTCGTTTTTGACGCCCAGTCTGTGTTCAACGGTTTCCAGTGTAATCGGCAGCGTGGCATTGGAACTGCTGGTCGAAAACGCGTAAGCCATGACCGGATAAAAGTCACGATAGAAGGCGACCGGGCTGAGGTTCGCCACAAAGCGCACCATCATTGAGTAGGTCAGCAGGAAGTGCAGAACCAATACACCCGCAACGGTCATGAAGTACTTGATGAGATCCGCGATGGCAGCAAATCCCATGTTCGTGAACAGCGTCACCATGAGGCAAAAAACGCCAGCCGGTGCAACGGCCATCAGCATCATGATGAGGCGCATGATGACTTCGTTCCAGTCATCAAGGGTTGAGCGCACTCTCGCACCAGCTTCACCGCTCTTGGCAATGGCGACACCGACAAGAATGGCAAACACAATAACCTGCAACATATTGCCTTCAGCCATCGCTTTAATCGGATTGGTCGGCACAATGCCGATAATCACGTCTTTTAGAGGCGGGCTTTCCCTGCCAATAAAATTAGCTTCCGTGGTCAGTGCCATGCCAAGACCAGGGTTAATGATATTGGCCACGGTTAACGCCAGCGTAATAGCAATCGCTGTCGTTAAAAGATATAGAGAGATAGTCTTAAGGCCAATTCGGCCAAGGCTCGAGCCATCAGACAGGTTGCTGGCACCACAGGCTAGTGACACAAACACCAGAGGCACGACGAGGAGCTTTAGACTGGCAACAAAGGCTTTGCCGCCAATGTCGAAAAGCCCGTTTACACCATAGACCAGGAGCGGGTTGGATTCAGACAGCGATAGCGCATGTAACCCCGAACCCAGCAGCAGCCCCGCAAACATGCCAATCAGGATATTGCGGGTAAGTGCTGCGCGATCAATCATTTAGTCGGCTTCCATCATTTCGAAGTCAGCCTTGCCGACTCCACATTCCGGGCAAACCCAGTCATCAGGAATGTCACCCCACGCGGTTCCGGGAGCAATTCCTTCTTCTTCCAGGCCTTCAGCTTCATCATAAATGAAACCGCAAACAATACACTGCCACTTCTTCATCTGGTCCAGTTTCTCCGATTCGAGCAAGCGACGTATACTACATGAATTGGCATTCCCAATGAAACAACGTGACCCGCGCACTCGCACAGTATCTCCAGAACATTAACGAACGTTATCCGCGACTCAAACACTTTGTCGCCTTGACGCGTTTTGATCGGCCCATCGGCACTTACCTGCTGCTTTGGCCGACACTTTGTGCACTTTGGATCGCCGCAGAGGGCTGGCCCGGGTGGCACCTGTTTCTGGTATTCACACTTGGCACTGTGCTGACACGTTCTGCCGGTTGTATCGTGAACGATCTTGCCGACATCAAATTCGACGGCAAAGTAAAGAGAACACGAGATCGTCCACTCGTCACCGGCAGAGTGGACCCCATGGAAGCGATACTGTTGGCAAGCGGTATCCTGTTCATCTGCCTGTTACTGGTGCTCACCACAAACTGGTACACGGTCATGCTTGCCGCAGGGGCTGTTGTGGTCGCCGTGATCTATCCATTGATGAAGCGTTATACCTATTTACCTCAAGCGGTACTCGGGATCGCTTTTTCCATGGGTATACCCATGGCATTTACCGCTGTGAACAACGAAATCGCTAACGTCGCCTGGCTACTACTGATTGCGAACCTGCTTTGGGTGGTCGCCTATGACACGGAATATGCAATGGTTGATCGCGACGACGACATTCGCCTGGGTATCAAATCCACAGCCATCCTGTTCGCAGATCTCGACCGGCCAATGATCGGTATTTTGCAGATTTCGACGTTGATCACCCTTTTGCTGATTCCCCGCCAGATCGAGATGAGCTACTGGTACTACACAGGCATTTGCCTCGCCGCTGGACTATTCATTTACCAGCAATACCTCATAAGAAATCGGTCCCGAGAAGGCTGTTTTGAAGCCTTTTTGAACAACCATTGGGTAGGATTGGCGCTATTCGTTGGCATTGTTCTTAACTATTCCTTTTAAATACAACGAGTTATAAACACTTGCCTGCCTAGGCCTCTAACGCTAAAGTAGCGAACCATTTTATTAACTACCTAAGTAGTTACTTATTCGATGACGCTATGGACACGCTCGATCAGCTCAAGACGCTAGGATTTACCACAAACGAAGCCAAGGCTTACATTGCTCTCCTCGGCTGCGAACCCGCGAGCGCCTATGAGGTCGCCAAACAGGCCGGCCTGCCTACCTCAAAGATCTATGAGGTCGTCGCGCGCTTGACCAATCGGGGTGTCTTCCAGGCAAGCGAGGACGACTCCGGCAACCTGCACTATTACGCCATGAATCCAAGGGATCTCATGGAATCCATACGCAGCAAAACCATCATGGAGACAGAACAGCTGCTTCCCGAGCTCCAGAAGATCACGGCGAATAGTCAGAGTAATTTGATTTGGCCACTCCTGGATGCCGCACAGGTACAGAGTCGTACCATCGAACTCATACACCAGGCTAAGCAGTCGATCCTTATCTCGCTCTGGCCGGAAGAACTTTCCTGGGCCGAGCCTGCACTTCGTGCCGCAGAAAATCGCGATGTACGCATAGCGCTGGTGCATTTTGGAAAACCGGTCACCTCCATCGGCGCAACCTACCACCATCCTGTCGAACGAACCCTGTATGCCGAGAAAGGTGGTAGGGGTCTCACGGTTGTCGTCGATGGCAGCCAGGTGGTGATCGCTAATTTCAAGATTGGAGATGTGGTCGACGGAGCCTGGTCGAGAAATGAAAGTTTTGTCACGGTCGCAGAAGACTATGTGAAACACGATGTGTACATCACCAAGGTCACCCGATTTCTCGGACCCGAAGTTGTCGAGAGGTTTGGGGAGGACTATCGCAAATTGCGCGACGTTTTCGACGCGGATGCATGATTAGGATTACAAAGGGAAGAGACATGCAGATTACTTCTATCAACGGTCAATTATGTTCACCGGATTCAGCAAAAATCTCGGTGACTGACCACGGGTTTTTGTATGGAGACGGAGTGTTCGAAGGACTTCGCTTTTACAAAAACAGAATTCTAAAACTGAGTGCACACATGGATCGACTTGACGACTCCGCCAAAGCGCTCGCTATCGACTTACCTATGTCCAGGGAAGCAATCGAACAAGCCCTTAATGAAGTTGTTAGCGAATCACCACACGAAGATGGCTATCTTCGTCTGATCGTTACGCGCGGTGAAGGTCCACTTGGAATAGATCCTCGCCAGTGTCAAACCGGGAACGTCATCATCATTTCGGATCAGCTTGCGATGGTGAGTGATGAAGTCAGAGAACAAGGTGCTCGACTCATCATTGCAAGCACCAGAAGACTGGCCGGCGACCAGCTCGATTCGCGCATCAAAAGTTTGAACTACCTCAACCAGATTATGGCAAGAATCGAAGCAAACACCGCAGGCGCAGACGAAGCTGTTGTGCTCAATCAGCAGGGATTTGTCGCAGAGGGAACCGCAGACAACATCTTCGCTGTGAAGAATGGTTGCCTGATGACGCCGCCTGTCACTGATGGTGCGCTGGATGGGATTACCAGGGGTATCGTCCTGGAGATAGCAGATAAGCTGTCTATTCCTGTTAGGGAGTGCTCACTTACAGTTTACGATCTGTACACCGCTGAAGAATGTTTCCTCAGTGGTACCGGAGCGGAGTTGATCCCGGTAAGAGAGATAGCTGGTCGCGCGTTGAACCGACCTGATGATCCCATGTTCAAAAAAATCGCCGGGTACTTCGAGGAGGAACTCGGCAAGGATACGCTTTTCCATTAAGCTTCTCGCGTCACTTTTTTTGTTCTCGATTTCTGGGGCGGAGACCGCAGTATCAATTTTTTTATCCGCACAATTGATCGCCTGAACGATATCACCGGACGCGCTGTTTCATGGCTCACACTCGCCATGGTCGTTGTCACCTGTGGTGTCGTTGTCGCTCGCTACGTATTTAACTTCGGTTCTATCGCCCTGCAGGAAACAGTTATGTATATGCATGGTGCCGTGTTCCTGCTCGGCATTGCATTTACACTGAAAGAACAGGGGCACGTTCGTGTCGACGTGCTGCACGAAAAGTTTTCCGAACGAACAAGAGCCGTCATCGACATACTCGGCAATCTGCTGTTTCTTCTTCCGATAGCGGGCTACATTCTTTGGGCAAGTCTCGACTACGTGAGTTTCTCCTGGTCAGTTAAAGAATCATCTGCACAACCGGGTGGCCTTCCTGGTGTCTACCTGCTTAAAACTTTGATTCCCGTCATGGCCGCCCTGCTCATACTCCAGGGTATCAGTGAAACCTGTAAGTCCATTCAAAGGATGTTCACCCAATGACGCTTGCACCGGTATTTCTGTTCCTGGCAGTGTTCCTGGTGTTAATCCTGGGTTATCCGGTTGCGCTCTCATTGGCCGGTACGGCATTGATCGCCGCCGGTATTGGTGTACTCACCGGAACCTTTGATCCCGCATTCCTTCATGCGATGCCTAATCGATTGTTCGGCATTGTTTCAAACCAAACACTCATTGCTGTCCCTTTGTTCGTCCTGATGGGTGTGACCCTTGAGAAAACCAGGATTGCAGAACAACTGCTTGATGCCATGAGTCGGGCTTTCGGCCGGTTCCCTGGAGGCCTCGGTCTATCCGTCACGATCGTGGGTATGTTGATGGCTGCCAGCACCGGAATTGTCGGAGCGACCGTTGTGACCATGGGTCTCATGTCACTCCCGGCTATGTTAAAGGCGAGGTACAACGTACCACTCGCAACTGGCACCATTTGCGCAACCGGTACCCTCGGACAAATCATTCCACCTTCCATTGCGCTGGTGCTGCTCGGCGACGTGCTTTCAAACGCGTACCAGCAGGCGCAACTCTCCATGGGTATCTTTAATCCGAAGACGGTCTCCGTCGGCGATCTATTTGCCGGGGCTATCATCCCAGGCCTAGTACTGGTGGTCATGTACACCAGCTACATCGTGATGACGGCCGTGCTCAATCCAGAGAAGGCGCCGCCGGTCGATGCAGAAAAAATCACGGCGGGAGAGATTCTATCCAGCATTTTCCCTCCGCTTTTGCTGATCATTGCGGTGCTGGGGTCTATCCTGGGCGGTCTAGCGACTCCAACAGAAGCAGCGGGCGTCGGTGCTATGGGTGCCTTGCTACTGGCGTTGTTCCGACGGGAACTAGGTCTGGAACAACTGAGAGAAATCGCTGTATCAACCACCAAAACCACCGCCATGGTGTTTTTTATCCTGATCGGTGCCTCTGTTTTCGCCCTGGTGTTCCGCGGCTACGGTGGCGATGAGCTGGTGACGGAGTGGTTCGAGATGCTACCAGGCGGGGTGATCGGCGCGACGTTCATCGTCATGCTGATCATCTTTCTACTGGGATTCATTCTCGACTTCATTGAAATCACTTTTGTTGTGGTGCCCATCGTCGGACCTGCGCTTATGGCCATGGGCGTGGACCCAATCTGGCTGGGCATCATGATTGCGATTAACCTACAAACCTCATTCCTGACGCCACCCTTTGGATTCGCCCTGTTCTATCTTCGCGGCGTCGCACCACCTGAGGTGACAACCGGTGATGTGTATCGAGGCGTTGTTCCCTTCATCGTGATTCAACTGATCATGCTTGTTATTCTGGCGTTCCTGCCTGAGCTTGCGACCTGGTTGCCAGGCATTCTCTATTCATAAGCATTAATCTTTTTTACTAAGGGAAACACCATGGCTGAATTTACTTTGTATGTCGTCAACGGCAGTTGCTCCTTCGCATCACATGCTGCGCTGGAACATGCGGGCGCAGATTACGAAGCGATCCCAGTGGACTTTCAGAGTGAAGAGCAGCGTTCTGAGAAGTATCTGGCGGTGAATCCCAAAGGGCGCGTACCGGCACTGGTCAGCGGTGACGGAATCCTGACCGAATCACCAGCCATACTCGCGTATATCGCACAAAAATTTCCTGAAGCTAACCTCGCACCACTGAACGATCCGTGGATGTTTGGTCAGATGCAGTCGTTTAACGCCTACTTGTGCGCCACCGTGCACGTTGCCCACGCACACAAATTTCGAGGTTACCGATGGGCAAAAGAGCAGGCTTCGTTCGATGACATGCAGGCAAATGTTCCGCGCACCATGACCGAGTGTTTTCAGCTAATCGAAAGCGAGATGTTGAAGGGGCCATGGGTATTGGGAGATACCTTTTCGGTCGCAGACTTCTATCTGGTGACCATGTCTCGTTGGCTTGAGTTCGATGAGGTAGACACCAGTCTGCTACCGGCCGTCATGGACCATCGTGCCCGCATGCACGAACTCGCAGCGGTCAAAGCGGTTGCTGCTAGCGGCGGTTAATTAGCCGCCCGCTCGTGTTTAACACACACAATTACAGAGATCAGAAACGCGATCGCTGAGAACAGCAGCGCGACGCCAAGTATGTAGGCAGTGTTTTGGATCACGTCATTGGCTGTCTGATTCATCATCGCCTCAACTCGCCAGAAAAAGGCTCGATAATTCAGGCAAAAGGTAAATCCCCAACCGCCACACAACAGCCCTGGCCCCCAGCCAAGCTTCAGAAAGCCAATGGCACCAAGAAGCACCAGGCTGATGGCGATGTAATCCACGATCAGCATAGGCAAAAACTGGCCGTACAGCATGTGCACCCAGGTTTCGCCCACAAAGTGGAGCAGGGCAGCGAAGATCGAGTAGTAAACAAAAGCTTTTACAGCAGTTGATGTGGCCATGGTTCCCCCTTTTTAACGTTCGATGTTGCGGCCATACGACTCGCCGCTCGCAACATGGAAGTGAAGATGTTTGGAATCCTGGTAAGTCCCCAGGTTAGTTAGGACACGACAAGCACCATGTTCTTTTTCGACTAAACCCGCAACTTGCCTCACAACATCCAATACTTTGTGAACTATCTCGATCGACTGGCCTCCCAGATCTGTCAGGGAGGGCACATGAGTTTTTGGCACAACAACGATGTGCACTGGCCAGTATGGTTTTGTGTGATGAAACGCCAGGACGTCGTCAGTTTCGACAACTTTTTCTACGGGTGTATTACCGCTGAGTGCCTCGTCACAGTAAAAGTCGTCTGACATCTATGTTTTTCCAATTTGACGGTCGATAGAAACCGTTTTATCGGTGACCAGATCACCCGTGTGTTTCGTTGTCTTGGTTTCTACCAGCGCGATGAGACACTCCTCTTCACAGACCGGGTTATGTAACACACCCTTCGGGACCACGTGCACATCACCTTCGCGTAGCGTGACCGCGGAGTCTTCGTATTCAATACGCAGCTCACCCTGAAGGATCAGGAACATCTCGTCTTCGTTGTCGTGTTTGTGCCAGGCGAGTTCACCTTTAACCTTGGCAACCTTAACGAACTGATCATTCACCTCAGTAACAACGCGAGGGCTCCAGTACTCATCCAGTGATTCAGCCAGTTCTCGTAGATTCGCTATGGGCACCTGAGTCATCGAGATCTCGCCTCTAAAACAACCCGAGCAATAATGGGATGATGATTAACTTCATCAATCAGTCTCCACGCCACATCACGGAGCATCTTTGCTTCTTCCGGCAGATGTGCTTCCTCGGGATCAATACCTAAAGAAGGTGTTACCAGTTGCGAAGGCGATTCCATCAGGACGCAGTGACTTTCATTGCCCTGGGATTCAAAACTGTGGATCAGGTCAATCGGCTCGAGAAGGATGCCGGTTTCTTCCAGAACTTCTCTTTTCGCCGCCTGCAGAATGGTTTCACCAGATTCGATGCCACCACCCGGGAACGTCCAGTAATCACGGTTATCGTGAACATGTCGGACCATCAGCATGTGGTCGTCTTTGATGACGATACCGCATGCTCGCTGTCTAAGCGTTAAAGAGGACACTAACTCCAGACATCGGTGCCTTCAGCTTCCGCCTTCAGCAAACTGTTGAGATCGTGGCTAAGCACTTTGTCGATGTGAAGCTGCATCATATGACGGTCCGGTGCATCGAATTTGCCAATCTCTTCCTGCAACCGCTCTTCCGTCGGAGCCTGACCGCCCATGGCACGAGTCAAAAACCCTTCCGTGAACTTACGCAGCAGCTCCGCGTCCTGCACAATTTCAATTCGGCCTCGAAGAGTCACCTGGTGACCAATGTTCTGTGGATCCCAGATGTTGAAACAAGCTGCAGGATTCCGTTTCCAGGCATGAAACTTCGCCCGGTTCGTGGTCGAGGTCACCGTGATAACACCATCAACCAACACATAGAGCATAATCGCCGAAACCGGTTCGTTATTTTTCGTGACCCAGGAAACCGACGCGTGTGTTGCCCGGTTGATGAGATCGTTTACGGCATCGTCATCCAGCTTAAAGGGTGCGATTTCTCGTCTTGCGAACCAGGCGGGTCTTTCTTCCGAGCCGCTCATGATGCTTCCGCCAGGCCTGGCAGCAACTCATCGAGGTAATCAGCACTGCCGATCTCAATCTCAGACAGCTGATCCAGTTCATCGCTCTTGTCCGGGAAAGCGGCCTTCAAGTTTTGCCAGGCATTGGCACCCTGGCGCTCCGCCTTGGACTGAATGTACATCTGCTCAATGGGAGTGTAAGGCTCGAACGCGGAATAGTAAGTTTCTTTTGCCTTAGGAATAATCGATGCCACCAGTGCCCGATGTTCGTCCGTCGGCGGGAACATGGCCGCGGCGCGATCCGCTATTTCATCTTCTCGTGCCGCACACGCCAGAATACCTTCGCGATGCTCCGGGATTTCATCGGCCCAGCCACGGTAACGATCAGCCGCAGTCCGCTCCAATTCGGACAACAAGTAGCCGTAGGCCTCCATGGGGACAGCACTCAAGTGCTCTCGCAGCAGGTCGCCAAAATTTGGTATTTCTACGTTCATCTATCCCTCTCCCCGGGCGTTAATGTATGCCCTTTCTGAAATCTCGTGGTACTCGATTACCCCTTCACGATACTGTTGGTATGACTCATAGATACGCTGCACCAACTCATCGTCACCTTCTGCCAGTTCAGCTGTCTTTTCTTTAGCCACCTTCTTAATGGCTTCCAACACATCGTCCGGTAGACGCCTTAGCTCAACATCATGCTGATCAACCAGCTCTCGCAAAGCGGTGTTATTACGAGCCGTGTATTCTGCTAGCATATCAGTGTTCGCAGCCAGGGACGCAGATTCGACAATTGCCTGCAGATCC
Organism: Pseudomonadales bacterium; assembly: GCA_965267195.1. Classification (GTDB taxonomy): domain Bacteria; phylum Pseudomonadota; class Gammaproteobacteria; order Pseudomonadales; family Azotimanducaceae; genus UBA9659. Next base: position 2,995,151 of record OZ253942.1, on the reverse strand, counting down.
GGTGGCAGTTCATCCCAGGCTTCTTTGTTCACAATGACTTCAAGTGTAGGGCCCGCTTCCTGCCAGCCCGGGTAGTAGTAGTACTGTGCAACCTGGTGAAGACCAAAAGCAAGATCGTTGTACGGACCTACCCATTCTGTTGCGTCAATCACACCAGTCTGCATGGAAGTGAAAATCTCACCACCAGGTAAGTTGATGGCCGTGCCACCAATGGCTTCAAAGACCTCGCCCCCCAATCCGGGGATACGCATCTTTAAACCCTGCATATCTTCAAGGGAGTTAATCTCTTTGTTAAACCAGCCCGCCATCTGCACGCCAGTATTCCCACCAGGTATCGGGTAGAGGTTGTAGCGATCGTAGAGTTCACGCCAGAGCTCAAGACCACCGCCATGCAGCATCCAGCCATTCATCTCCTGGGCTGTCAGGCCAAAAGGTACTGCTGTGAAGAATTGAGCAACCGGGACTTTGCCTTTCCAGTAATAGGCCGCACCATGGCCCATTTGCACGGTGCCCTGGGATACCGCTTCAAAAACTTCCAGAGCGGGTACTACTTCACCGGCACCGTAAACTCGAATATCCAGTCGGCCGTCGCTCATCTTGCGGATTTCGTCCGCCATACGCTCCGGGGCTGTGCCGAGACCAGGCAGGTTCTTCGGCCAGGTGGTGACCATGCGCCACTTGTAGGTCTTCTGTGGCTGCGCAGCTTGGGTGTCGCCGCTGGTTGCCTGTTCCGCACCACCACAGGCAGTGAGCAATAGAGATATCGCGAGAATTAACAGAGTTCGCATAGTCTTCCTTCGTTATCCAACGGGCTGCAGATTAGCATATGCCATCACCAGCCATTTGCTGCCTTCATCAAAATTAACCTGGACGCGGGCTCCTGAGCCTTCGCCTTCATAGTTCAGAATCACGCCTTCGCCAAACTTCTGGTGAAACACCCGCTGACCAAGTTTAAGGTCAGTTCCTGCCACCTCAGTTGTGATCCTGGAGGTGCTGGCACCATAGCCACTCGTTTTCGGCGGTCGCACAACGGAACCTTGCAGCCGTACTTCCTGAATGACGTCTTCCGGCATCTCATTGATAAAGCGGGAAGGGCGATTAAACGTTTCGCTGCCGTTAATGCGCCGACTTTCAGCATAAGTCAGGTAAAGCTGCTTCATGGCTCGAGTGACACCGACGTAACAGAGACGCCGTTCCTCTTCCAATCGACCGGGTTCTTCCATCGACATCATGTGCGGAAACAGGCCATCTTCCATGCCCGCTAGAAACACCAGGGGGAACTCCAACCCTTTTGCACTATGCATGGTCATCATCTGAACGCAATCATCACTCGGGTCACCCTGACCTTCACCGGCTTCGAGTGCTGCATGACTCAGGAACTGGTCTAACAACGTCAGTTCTGCAGGCGACTCTTCAATGTTCTCTGGATCAAAAGAATAGTCATCCTGGGGGTTATAGGTCTTTGCCGCAGTGACCAGTTCCGCCATGTTTTCTATTCTTGCCTGACCTCGCTCGCCACCTTCTTTTGCGTGGTAATCCTTTAAGCCAGTGGTCGCAATGACCGTTTCTACTAACGTACCGAGATCAGCATCCGTGGTTTCTTCATCAAGCTGTTCAATCAACTCAAGAAAGCCTGAGATGGCATTCCGCGCACGGCCGCTCATCAAATTGTTATCCACAATTTTCCGCGCTGCTTGCCATAAAGACGTGCCGGATTCACGGGCCAACAGCCGTATCTCTGCTACGCTTTTATCGCCGATACCGCGTGTAGGTGTATTCACGACGCGTTCAAACGCCGCATCTGCATCTCGCTGGCTAACCAGTCGCATGTAGGCGAGCACGTTACGAATCTCCGCCCGCTCAAAGAAACGCTGGCCGCCATAGATTCGATAAGGCATCTGTGACCGCAGCAGGGCTTCTTCAAGAACACGTGACTGGGCATTGGACCGGTAAAGAATGGCAGATTCCGAATAGAGATTGCCGCTATCTACCCAGGACTTGATTCGCTCAACAATATATCGCGCCTCATCAATCTCGTTGTAGCCCGCGTATAGCTGAATCGGATCACCTTCACCGAGATCTGTCCAAAGTTCTTTTCCAAGACGACCAAAGTTCTGGTCTATAAGTCCATTGGCGGCTTTCAGAATGTTCGAGGTTGAGCGGTAGTTTTGTTCCAGACGAATGGTCTGGGCATTCGGAAAGTCTTTCGTGAACTGCTGGATATTCTCTATCTTGGCGCCGCGCCAACCGTAAATGGATTGGTCATCATCTCCAACCACCATGAGGTTGTCCTGGTCACCGGCGAGTACGCGCAGCCACGCATATTGAATGGTGTTGGTATCCTGGAACTCATCCACCAGCAGGGCAGAGAATCTGCGCTGGTAATGCTTCAGAATCTCGGGGTTGTTAAGCCAGAGCTCATGGGCTCGTAGCAACAGTTCCGCAAAATCCACCATACCGCCACGCTGGCAGGCATCCTCGTAAGCTCGATAGATCGACAGATGTGTCTTCAGGTAAAGGTCGCCGTAGTCTTCGATACTGGAAGGTCTCAGACCTTCGTCTTTCTGACTGTTAATCCACCATACCGCCTGACGCGCTGGCCATTTCTTCTCATCAATATCCAGACTCGCCATGACCCGCTTGACCAGTCTCAACTGATCATCGGCATCCAGGATCTGAAAGTTCTGTGGCAGTTTCGCTTCCTGGTAGTGCGCTCGAAGTAATCGATGAGCAAGCCCATGGAATGTGCCAACCCACATGCCGCGCACAGGGAGCGACAGCAACTGCTCAATACGGCCACGCATTTCTGCCGCAGCTTTGTTGGTAAAGGTCACTGCCAGGATGCTGTAGGGAGACAGTCCCTCAGTTTGAATCAGCCAGGCGATTCGATGGGTCAGTACGCGAGTTTTTCCACTACCTGCACCAGCGAGCACAAGCGCGCTGCCACGAGGCGCAGCAACAGCTTCACGCTGCCTTTCATTTAAAGGATCAAGAAGATGCGAGACATCCATCGGGGCTCATTAACGCGGTTTAGGACTTATTCAACCGTCACCGATTTCGCCAGATTCCTTGGCTGGTCTACGTCCGTGCCTTTCAACACGGCAACATGGTAGGCAAGCAATTGAACGGGAATGGTATACACGATAGGCGATACCATAGCCGAACAGGCCGGGACTTTCAGCACCGTTACGCCTTTTTGTTCAGCGATCGAGACATGTTCATCGGCAAAGATGAACAGCTCCGCACCACGCGCTCGAACCTCCTCGAGATTCGACTTCAATTTCTCAATCAGATCATCTCCGGGGGCTACGGCGACCACCGGCATATCATCATCCACCAACGCCAATGGGCCGTGTTTGAGTTCACCTGCCGGGTAGCCTTCTGCATGAATGTAAGAGATTTCTTTCAGTTTGAGCGCACCTTCCAGGGCGATGGGATAGTGGCTGCCGCGACCCAGGAATAGTGCGTGATGTTTCTCCACGAACTGTTCGGCCATCTTTTTGATGTCGTCATCAAGTGCCAACGTCTTTTCAACGACCTGGGGTAACTCCAGTAAACCCGCAGCAATCTCTGCATGCATGGCTTCATCCAGCTCGTTATAGCTGCCAACGGTAGCAACCAGCATCAGCAGATCTGCCAACTGGTTAGTAAAAGCTTTGGTGGAGGCCACACAAATCTCTGCACCTGCTTCCAGCATCAGAGAAAGATCCGTTTCGCGCACCATGGTGCTGTTCGGCACATTACACAGGCAAAGCTTGGCTAGATAATTTTTGTTGTCTGCTGCTCGAATTGCAGCAAGCGTATCTGCCGTTTCACCGGATTGGGAGATCGCGACCATGAGGGTACACGGCAGAACCACGGTGCTCCGGTATCGAAGTTCACTGGCTATCTCTACCTGGCAGGGCAATCCTGCGTAGTGTTCAAACCAGTACTTGGCGACGAGCCCCGTATAGTAGCTGCTTCCGCAGGCCACAATTTGAATCGCCTTCACCTGTTTAAAGATATCACCAGCACCAGCACCAAAGGCTTCGGGGAACACCAGCTCACCCACTCGTCCTGATATGGTTCTGGCCAAAGCATCCGGCTGCTCAAAGATTTCCTTGAGCATGTAGTGCTTGAAGTTACCCTTGTCGACGGCGTCGTGGCGGTCATCCAACGTAATGGCCCTGCTTTCAACAGCAGCCTCGTTGTGCCCATAGATGGAAACTTCACCTCGAGTTACTTCAACCAACTCACCTTCTTCTAGGAAGATAAATCGATCAGTGACCGGTCGTAGCGCCTGGGGATCGGAGGCAACATAGTTCTCGCCAATGCCCAGACCAACCACAAGCGGGCTGCCAGATCGCGCGGCCATGATGGTTTCTGGGTTGTTTTCATCAATCACTGCGATGGCATAAGCACCGCGGATAATATCCAGCAACCGATTCATGGCTTCCCGGAGATCACCACACTGGGAGAGCTCGAAGTGCAGCTGGTGCGCCAGCACTTCGGTATCCGTCGCAGATTCAAAGGTGTAACCGTTTGCAATGAGCTTTTCTCGCAGTTCCTCATGGTTTTCGATAATGCCGTTGTGCACCACGGCCACGCCATGAGAAACATGTGGATGTGCATTGAGCTCGCTTGGCTCGCCGTGCGTTGCCCAACGAGTGTGAGCTATCCCGGTGTGACCAAAAGGCTCATCAACATGACAGGCTTCATCAAGCTCGGAAACTTTGCCCAATCTGCGTATACGACGAATCTTGCCTTCCTCATCAATCAGGGCAACGCCTGCAGAATCGTAACCTCGATACTCCAGTCGCCTGAGACCCTCAATCAGGATGTCGCAGACATCCCGTTGTGCAACCACACCAACAATGCCACACATGATCAGTCCTTCTTCTCTTGTTTGGTGGGTCTCTGCCAATTGGAGACAGCTATCTGCTTACCGCGACTCACGGCCAGCACCTGTGACTCCACATCTTTGGTGATCGTGGAACCAGCACCAACCGTCGAGCCCGCGCCAATAGAAACAGGCGCTACCAATGCGGAATTGGAACCGATAAAAGCACCATCACCAATATGTGTTTCAAATTTGTTCACACCATCGTAGTTGCAGGTGATGGTTCCGGCACCGATGTTTACTTCCTCGCCTATCGTCGTATCACCCAGGTAAGTCAGGTGACTGGCTTTGCTGCCGCGGCCCATGGTGGTTTTCTTTACTTCAACAAAGTTGCCAACAGACACCTCGGTAGTCAGATTTGCGCCAGGACGCAGACGAGCAAAAGGGCCCACACTGCATTGATCTCCAACAGTGGCTTCTTCCAATACGCTGTTCGCTTTGATCACGGAGCCTGCCCCAATGGTGCTGTCTGAGATCACGCAATTTGGTCCGATCTGTACATCGTCTCCGAGCGTAACGTCACCCTCGAACACCACATTCACATCGATCTTTACCCCCTGACCTGCTGTCAGGTTGCCACGAATATCGAGTCGTGCCGGATCCATGACCTGCACACCCTCTGCCATTAACTCTTCTGCTGTTTTCATTTGAAGTGCTCGTTCTAGCGCAGCCAATTGTCCAAAGGTATTGATCCCGGTGACTTCAATCGGGTCGTCTACCTTGATCGCCGTGACCTTCGCCTTGTCGGTGTTACCGTGTTCGACGATATCGGTCAGGAGATACTCCTGCTGCGCATTATTGTTATCCAGACGGCCAAGCCAGTTCTTCAGGCTTTCCGTACCTGCTGACATGACACCTGTGTTGATTTCGCTGATCTTTTTCTCGGTTTCATTCGCATCTTTTTCTTCAACGATGCGAACGACCTGCTCACCTTCACGAACAATCCTTCCGTAGTTGAAAGGGTCGGCCATATCCACGGTCAGTACTGACAAGTCCGCATCGACATGGCTCAAAGTTTTTAGCGTCTGTAATTGGATAAGTGGCGCATCACCCAGGAGGATGAGTGTTCTGTCGCTGGCCAGGTGAGGGACAACCTGCTGCATGGCATGACCGGTACCCAACCTCTCGGCCTGGTAAACCCAGTTCACGTCAGTTCGATCCTGGAAGGCTGCTTTTACTTCTTCTGCGCCCTGACCAATCACCACATGAACCGCCGATGGGCTGAGCTCAGCCACTCGATCAAGCAGGTGGGCTAGCAGCGGTCTGCCTGCGATCGTCTGCAGTACCTTGGGCTTGTTGGAGCGCATCCGGCTGCCAACACCCGCTGCGAGGATGCATACGTCAAGGGAGGTTGTCATAAAGGATTAGTCTACCCGAAAAGAAGCTCTTTTTACGCCACCACAGGCCGTTCGCCAAGGCCTGTATTTGTCAATTTATTCCTGACAGAGCGGATAAAAGAACGGAGATGAGCCTTCAGCGCGGGCACTGACTTTGTCTAGCGAACATCTATTAATTACTGCTCGAAACAGTCTTTAGTGGCCGAAACAAAAAAGGCGCCAATAGGCGCCTTTAAAAGGAGTGTGCAAAGCCTAGTGCTTTTTGTCGCGTATCTTCTGGATGGTGCGCAACATCGCGGCCTGTTCCTGCAGATCTGCAGCAACCCGGGCGAAATCGATGTCCGCTTTCTGATCAGACAGCTCCTGTTCTGCTTTTCTCTGGGCTTCAAGCGCTGCGGCTTCATCCAGATCATCAGCACGCAGTGCCGTGTCAGCAAGAATTGTGATCGAAGTTGGCTGAACTTCGAGATAACCACCGGAGGCAAAGAAAATTTCTTCTTCGCCACCTTCCAGAATCAAACGAACTGGGCCTGGCTTAACACCTGTCAGCAGCGGCGTGTGACCCGGCATGATACCGAGTTCACCGATGGTGCCGCTGGCGACAACCATCTCCACCTGTCCGGAGAAGATCTCTTCTTCGGCGCTGACAATGCTGCAAAAAACCGTGGAAGCCATAACGTTACCTGTGCTTAAAGCGTCTTAGCCTTTTCAACTGCCTGCTCGATGCTACCTACCATGCTGAATGCAGCTTCTGGCAGATCATCATATTCACCATCCAGAATCGCTTTGAAGCTTCGGATGGTGTCAGCAAGCGGTACGTAAACACCAGGCTGGCCGGTGAATACTTCTGCCACGTGCATCGGCTGAGAGAAGAACTGAGAAATCTTACGAGCGCGGTATACAGTCAGCTTGTCTTCTTCAGACAGTTCGTCCATACCCAGAATCGCGATGATGTCTTTCAGTTCCTTATATCGCTGCAGAATACCCTGTACCTGCTGCGCTACGTTGTAGTGCTCTTCACCAACAACCAATGGGTCCAGCTGACGGGAAGTAGAGTCCAGCGGGTCTACCGCAGGGTAAATACCCAGCGCCGCAATGTCTCGAGACAGTGTTACCGTTGAGTCCAAGTGAGCGAAGGTTGTTGCAGGTGACGGGTCAGTCAGGTCATCTGCAGGTACGTATACCGCCTGAACGGAAGTAATCGATCCGTCTTTGGTGGTGGTGATTCGCTCCTGAAGTACACCCATCTCTTCAGCCAGAGTCGGCTGATACCCTACCGCCGAAGGCATACGACCCAGCAGTGCTGATACCTCAGTACCCGCCAGCGTGTATCGATAGATATTGTCTACGAAGAGCAGTACATCTTTACCTTCATCACGGAACTTCTCCGCCATGGTCAGACCGGAGAGTGCAACGCGGAGTCTGTTTCCGGGTGGCTCGTTCATCTGACCGAACACCATGGAAATCTTGTCAACAACGCCAGCATCCTGCATTTCGTGGTAGAAGTCGTTACCTTCACGAGTACGCTCACCAACACCTGCGAATACAGACAGACCAGAGTGCTCTTTCGCAATGTTATTGATCAGCTCAAGCATGGTTACGGTCTTACCTACACCCGCACCACCGAACAGACCAACCTTACCGCCTTTTGCGAATGGGCAGATCAGGTCGATAACCTTAACGCCGGTCTCAAGCAGATCACGACCACCAGCCTGCTCTTCAAAGCTGGGCGGTTCACGGTGAATCGGCATACGCTCGGTTTCATTGATCGGACCCGCTTCATCAATTGGGTTACCCAGTACGTCCATAATACGACCGAGTGTTGCTTCACCAACTGGCACAGAAATTGGTGCGTTGGTGTTAGAAACGCCAAGTCCGCGAGCAATACCTTCTGATGATCCCATCGCAATGGTTCGAACTACGCCGTCACCCAGCTGTTGCTGTACTTCAAGCGTTACGCCGCTCTCATCAATTTTCAGGGCGTCGTACACCTGGGGTACTTCTTCCCGGGGAAACTCAACGTCAATGACCGCACCAATAACCGATACGATTTTTCCGCTACCCATGACTTAATCCTCTATCTAGTAATTCTTACTATATGTTCAATTCTTTCTGGAGACCCTTCGGCTCACTTCGTGAGCTCAGGGTTTTCGTCGCTTCGGCTGTTATACAGCCGCAGCTCCTCCAACAATTTCTGACAATTCCTGTGTGATCGCCGCCTGACGAGCGTTATTCATCACAAGCTCAAGCTCATCGATGAGATCACCCGCGTTGTCGGTTGCGCTCTTCATCGCAATCATTTTCGCAGCCTGCTCACACGCCACATTTTCAACAACACCCTGGTAAACCTGTGATTCGATGAATCGGGTTACCAGTCCTTCAATCAACTGACGTGCATCCGGTTCATAGATGTAATCCCAGCGGTGCTGAATCTCTTCTTCTTCAGAAGGATCCAATGGCACCAGCTGTCGAATCGTTGGCTTCTGCGTCATCGTGTTCACGAACACGTTGTTCGCAAGACAGATCTTATCGACCTGGCCATTTTCGAAGGCATCCAGCATGACCTTGATGCTGCCGATCAGGTCAGTGATCTGTGGTTCTTCACTGACGTGGCTGTTAGCTGCAACAACGTTGCCGCCATAACTACGGAAGAATTGCGCGCCCTTATTGCCGATCAGGCAAAGGTCATACTCAATATCTTCTTCAGACAGTTTCTTCAGGTCGTTTACCACTGCTTTCAGCAGGTTGACGTTCAAACCACCGCAAAGACCTTTGTCGGTTGTGATCACAATGTATCCGACCCGCTTAACTTCACGCTCTTTCATAAAGGCATGACGATACTCAGGTGATGCATTAGCCACATGGCCGATAACGGAACGGATGTGATCAGAGTAAGGGCGGCCCCTGGACATACGTTCTTGGGCTTTCCGCATTTTACTCGCAGCAACCATTTCCATAGCGCTAGTGATCTTTTGCGTATTCTTGATACTGCCGATCTGTTTTCTTAGTTCTTTGGCACTCGCCATACTAACCTCGTTAGATGCTTACCAGGTCTGTGTAGACTTGAAGGTTTCGAGCGCAGTTTTCATGCGGTCGATCACTTCATCGGTGTAAGCACCTTCTCTGTTAACTTCTTCCATGAAATCACCGTGCTGCGAATTCATGTAAGAAAGAAGCGCTGCTTCAAAATCCAGGATCTTGTTAACTTCAACGTCTTCAAGGAAGCCTTCGTTTGCCGCAAACAGCACAACACCCATTTCCGCCACAGTCATTGGTGCATACTGTTTTTGCTTCATGAGTTCGTTAATACGCTCACCATGCTCAAGCTGACGACGTGTTGCATCGTCAAGGTCTGATGCGAACTGAGAGAATGCTGCCAGTTCCCGATACTGAGCCAGTGCAAGCTTAATACCGCCGGAGATCTTAGACATGAACTTCACCTGAGCATCACCACCCACTCGGGATACGGAGATACCGGGGTTCATCGCGGGTCTTTCACCAGCGTTGAACTTGTCTGATTCCAGGAAGATCTGACCGTCTGTAATGGAGATTACGTTGGTCGGTACGAATGCAGATACGTCACCTGCCTGCGTTTCAATAATCGGAAGCGCTGTCAGAGAGCCTGTCTGCCCCTTAACTTCACCGTTAGTAAAGTTTTCAACATATTCTTCGTTAACTCGCGCAGCTCGCTCGAGCAGACGAGAGTGGAGGTAGAACACGTCACCAGGATAAGCTTCACGTCCCGGTGGACGACGCAGCAGCAGAGATACCTGACGGTATGCCCATGCCTGTTTGGTGAGGTCATCGTAGATGATCAGGGCGTCTTCACCACGATCACGGAAGTACTCACCCATCGCACAACCTGAGTAGGCAGATACATACTGCATCGGCGCAGGATCAGAAGCGCCAGCAACTACGACGATGGTGTTTTCCATCGCACCGTGCTCTTCAAGCGTTCTCACAACGTTCGCAACCGATGAGTTCTTCTGACCAATCGCAACGTAAACACACTTAATGCCGGACGCTGCCTGGTTGATGATGGTGTCCAGCGCAATCGCCGTCTTACCAGTCTGGCGGTCACCAATGATCAGCTCACGCTGGCCTCGGCCAACCGGGATCATAGAGTCAATACACTTCAGTCCAGTCTGAACGGGCTGGTCAACGTGCTTACGAGCAATAACACCCGGTGCAACTTTCTCTACTGGAGAAGTTGTGGTCGCGTTGATTGGGCCCTTACCATCGATTGGATTACCCAGTGCGTCAACAACGCGACCGAGCAGTTCAGGACCTGTTGGCACTTCAAGAATACGACCAGTACAACGGGCTGTCTGACCTTCTTTCAGACTCTTGTAGTCACCCAGTACTACCGCACCAACGGAGTCTCGCTCCAGGTTAAGTGCGAACCCGAACACATTGTCCGGGAACTCGATCATTTCACCGTTCTGAACGTCCGCAAGCCCGTGAATTCGCACAATACCGTCAGATACGCTGACGATTGTGCCTTCGTTACGAGCCTCTGAAGAGACATCAAGCTTTTCGATCCGCTGCTTGATGATCTCGCTAATTTCGGAAGGATTCAGTTGTTGCATATCCTGTTCCTCAAAGGAAAATTAAATTCGTCTATCTACTATTTAGCTCAGCGCGTGAGACAGCTTTTCCAGCCGGCCCTTCACTGAGTCATCGATTACCGTGTCTTCTGTTTTGACAATCACACCGCCAATCAGAGATTGATCAACTTCTGTTTCCAGATTGATCTCGCGCTGAAGCATTTTGTTTAGCGCGCCCGACAAAGCTGCCTGCTCAGAGTCCGAAACCTCGTAAGCGCTGGTAACCTGCACTTCCATGGTTTTCTCGTGATTCGACTTTAAGAGCTCAAAGGTCTCTGAAATCGTCGGTATCAGTGCCAGACGGTTGTACTCTGCCAGAACACCGACAAAGTTCTTGCCGTCCTGGTTCAGATCATCACCCATCAGCTGAAACAACAGGTCCATTTCGGATTCTGTTGTCAGTAGTGGGTTGTCCAGCGCATCCTGAACGACAGGTTCTGCCACGGCGGCTGCCAGGAGCCCCAGCATCCGCGACCAGGTACCAAGGCCACCTTCATGATCGAGCGCATGTGAAAAAGCTGCTCGAGCATAAGGTCTTGCGATGGTTGTCAGTTCTGCTTCTGCCATCTCAATCTACCTACAGTTGGCTAGCCAATTTATTCAACATGGCTTCGTGTGCGCTGCGGTCTACCGATGCTTCAAGAATCTTTTCAGCACCTTCTACCGCCAGCTCACCGACCTTCGCCCGAAGCTCTTCACGAGCCCGGTTAATTTCCTGGTCGATTTCAGCCTGTGCACCCGCAATGATTCGATCAGCTTCTTCAGTCGCCTTGGCTTTCGCTTCTTCTTCAATTTGAGAAGCGCGACTTCTTGCCTGAGCAATCAGATCCGCAGCCTGCTTCTTAGCTTCTTCAAGCTCAGTGTCAGCTGCTTCATTGGCTTGTTCCAACTGCTTTTCAGCAGCTGCAGCCTTTTCCAGACCTTCTGCGATCGTACGCTGTCGTTCACGCATGATCTGCGTCAACGGCGGCCAGACATACTTCATGCAAAACAGCACGAAGGCTGCAAAGGCAATCGCTTGTCCGATAAGCGTTAGGTTAATGTTCACAGTTCAATCCTCTGCTAGTGACTTGCCCTTTGGGCGTAACGTTCGTTACGCGGCAAAGATCATGTATAGAGAAATACCAACCGCGATAATGGGCACAGCGTCAACCAGAGCCAGCGAGATGAAAAGCTGTGTCATCAGCATTGGTTGTAGTTCAGGCTGTCGTGCAACACCTTCGAGGTACTTGCCACCGAGGATACCGATGCCAACACCAGAGCCGATGGCGCCGAGACCCATCAGGATTCCGCCAGCGATGAAAATAAGCGACTGTTCCATGAGTTACTCCTGCTTTAGTCGTTTAGTAATAATTAATGGTCGTCATGCACCTCGTGTGCCTGTGTCAGGTACACGATGGTGAGAATCATGAATACAAATGCTTGCAGCGCGATGATCAGGATGTGGAACACTGCCCACGCCCACTGCATCACACCACCAAGAAGTCCAAGTACGATCCCGCCGCCGTAAAGGAGCGCGATCAAAATAAATATCATTTCTCCGGCGTACAGGTTGCCGAATAGTCGAAGACCATGAGAAAGCGGCTTCGCAATCAGGTCTACAATTTCAAGAAGCAAGTTAAAGGGTGCAGCCCAGATACTTGGAATCGGGTGAGTAAAGAAACCTGCACCAAATCCTATGGGACCTTTCATCTTCAGGTTGTAATAGAGCACCAGGAAGAAGACGGCAATAGACATACCCAGCGTTGCATTTGGATCGGTCGTCGATACCACTTTCATATAGGGAATGCCCGCAAGCGCCGCGCCATAAGGGATAAAGTCGACAGGCACCAGGTCCATCAGGTTCATCAGGAACACCCAAACCAGGATCGTCAGGGATAGCGGACCGATAATGGCGTTCGGTCTCGTACCAAACACCTGTGTAATGTTGTCTTCTACGAATTCCACCAGATACTCGCAGAAGTTCTGGAGGTGGCCAGGCACACCAGCCGTAGCGTTGCGTGCTGCCAATGTGAAAATACCCAGGAAAATGATTCCCAGGAACGACGACCAGAACATTGTGTCGACGTGGATGGCATAAAAGCCCATAGAAGCGATGTCTTCAGCACCGTGCGCCCAACCCCAAGTGCCATCCGGGAAACGGCCATAGGTCAGGTTAGTCAGGTGGTGAGCAATATATTCAGAGGAGTTCGCGTATTCTGTCGCCATACTCTTATTGGGTCCTTAATTTCCCCGTAACTTCGTGGTTTCCCACGTACTATCTAAGCACTGCCAGCAAGACTTTCTATTACCTCGCGGGTAGTTAGTGCGGTTTCAGCATCCGCCTGGCTTTCATCCAGGGTGCGATACCTGCGCACAGCTGCAACACGATGAAGGTTGCAAAAAACGCGACCGGATCGAGAGGTTTGATAAACACAAAAACCATCGCGAACAACATAATGGAAAGCGCAAATTTACCCACCTCGCCACGAATCACATTGCTGATACCGGAGCCGCCTGGTTCTATCGGTCGCAGGCTCATCGCCAGCACGAAGCCGCCAGGAATCAGGCAAACCAACCCAGCCATGAGGGCTGAAAGGGCCGCTACTCGGTCAAAAGCCAGAAACGAAGCTGATGCGAGAAAGGTCGCAATGAACTGCGCTAAAACAATTCCATAAACCGGTGATTTTTTGATTTTTCCGAGAGTTTCAATCGCTCTATTACCTTGAGAGGTGTCTGCCATTGATAGCCTCAAAACCACCCGGTTCGTCGCGGGGGCAGAGTATAGAGATTAAGGTCATAGGGGGCAACTTGGAAAAGCCCATTTTTGCGGGGTTTTCATCGGTTTTTTTTGGCTTTACCACGGCATTATCGAGGGGAATGCCAAAGGTCGGTTTGGGGTTATTCTTCGTAGCCCATTCGACCGAGAATTCCGCTTAGTTCATCAAGGGAACTGTAGCTGATGATCAGCTTGCCCTTACCCTTTTTGGAATGCTTGATTTGAACGGGTTGGCCTATCTGTTGGCCTAAATTATCTTCCAATCGCCTGGTGTCGGCGTCTGGTCCACCACCTTTCTTCGAAGTCGACGCGGGTTTCCCAATGGATCTAACCAAGGCTTCCGTCTGCCTAACGTTTAGCCCTTTGGCAACAATGGTGCGTGCGACATCTGCCTGCTCATCCTGTTCTAGGGTTAGCAGCGCCCTGGCATGCCCCATTTCCAGATCTCCACGGGTCAACATTTCCGCCACAGGCTCCGCCAGATGGGTCAATCGCAGGGTATTGGTGACAGCACTACGGGATTTTCCTACCGCCTCGGCGACTTCCTGATGCGTAAACTGGAAATCATCGATTAAACGCTGCAGCGCAATGGCTTCTTCGAGGGGATTCAGGTCCTCTCGCTGGATGTTTTCAATCAGCGACATCGCAAGGGCGGATTCATCATCCACCTCGCGGATCACCGCGGGGATTTTCTCCATGCCTGCACGCTGCGCCGCTCTCCAACGCCTTTCACCGGCAATGATCTCGTATTGGTTCGTATCCAGCGGTCTCAGAACGATGGGTTGCATGACACCCTGGGCTTTGATGGACTCAGCCAGTTCTTCAATGGACTCTTCAGCAAAGTGGGTTCTAGGCTGATACTTGCCTGGTTTAATCCACTCAACTGGGATTTCATCCAGATTGCTTCGGTTGTTGGCGCTGTTTTCCTGCGTTGTCTGTTCTTTCTGTGCCTTGTCTTTCGGCGACTTGTCTCTGGGCAAGAGGGCATCCAGGCCGCGGCCTAACCGTTTTTTCCCTACCATCTAGCTACTACCATCCTGATTTTCATGCCGATTCAGCACTTCTCCCGCAAGCGCCAGATAAGCTTTAGCACCGCGCGAGTATTTGTCATAAAAAATGATGGGGACGCCATAACTGGGCGCTTCTGCGAGGCGCACATTTCTTGGAACAACAGTTCGATACACGGTGTCCCCAAAGTGATCGATCAGCTGCAAGGATACATCACGGCTGAGACTGTTGCGCGGATCGTACATGGTTCTAATCAATCCTTCGATTTTTAGCTTCGGATTGAGGCCCGCAGAGACTCGGTCGATGGTATCCATCAACGCTGTCAGTCCTTCAAGCGCGTAGTATTCACACTGCATAGGAATGATCACACCATCCGCAGCGACCAGGCCATTCAGTGTTAGCAGTCCGAGGGCCGGCGGACAATCAATGATGATGTAGTCGTAACGAACTCGAACACTGATCAACGCATCCCGTAATCGATACTCCCGACGGTCCATGTCCGTCAGTTCGATCTCAGCACCGGTTAAGTCTGAGTTTGCTCCGAGCAGGTCGTATCCTGCTGCTTCAGCACTGACAATGGCCTCTGCGGTTTCAGAATCACCGACAAGCACGTCATAGACAGAGACTTCCAGGTCATGTTTATCAATACCGCTGCCCATCGTGGCATTACCCTGAGGATCCAGGTCTATCAGGAGCACGCGTCGATTCATTTTCGCGAGAGAAGCAGCAAGGTTGACGCTGGTCGTGGTTTTACCCACACCACCTTTCTGGTTCGCAATACCAAGAACAGTGGTCACGAATCTGCCTCGGTGGGGTTGGCAATCTCAACGAGATAACGCGCTTTTTCCAGACCAGGGACCGCTAACTCATGGAGTTTGGCGCCATGGATGGCACTGGCTTGCTCAATCTCAGCAGGTCCTTTCATGGCGAGCAAAGAACCACCGGGTTTTACGCGAGGCATACACTCCGCCATGAAGTCTTCGAGCGAAGCAAAGGCTCGGCTGATCACCTGATCAAACTGATCTGTGCAGTCTTCAATTCTTTGCTGCAGCACAGTGACGTTGCCAAGTTTGAGCTCTATGGCAGCCTGCGTCATAAACCGGGTCTTCTTTCCGTTAGAGTCGAGCAGTATAAAGTCTTTGTCTGGCTGGAACAGTGCTAATGGGATACCCGGCAGACCAGCACCGGAACCCACATCGAGAATTCTTGAACCGGTAACGAACCGTAATACAGAAAGAGAATCGAGCAGGTGGGCAGACACCATTTCTTCCCTTTGCCTGATGGCAGTCAGGTTGGTCACACGGTTCCAACGGTCGATCAGTTCAAGATATAGGCTGAGTGCCTCTGCCTTGTCGGCATGATCACTCAATCCCAGGTCATCCAGCCCGGTTTGGATTTGCTGGAGCAGGGACATCTATGCCGTTTGTCGAGCCGGCTGCTTGGCGTGTTTTTTAAGATGAATGAGAAGCAGAGAGACAGCAGCTGGTGTGACTCCCGATATACGAGAAGCCTGGCCCAGGGTAGCCGGTCTTACATCGCTGAGTTTCTGTACGACTTCGTTCGATAAACCCTGAATTTCTCCGTAGTCCAGATCGACAGGCAGGGGGAAAGCTTGCTGCGCCTGAATGCGTTCTATTTCTTCCTGTTGCCTTGCGATGTATCCCTGGTACTTACTGTCAATTTCCACCTGTTCCAAAACAGGTTGCGGGTACAAAGATTCGTCAGCTGCTTCCAATAAGCCGTGGACCGTCGCTTCTGGTCGCTTAGCAAGATCAAACAGATTGTATTCACGCTGCAATGCCTTACCCAGGTGCGACTCTATAGCTTCGTTACCTGGCTGCACATATCGCGCCTTCATTGAGTTGGTTAGCTGCTCAACCTGATCCTGCTTTTCAACGAATGCTTGCCAGCGGTCATCATCTACGAGCCCCATTTCGCGGCCCATTTCCGTTAGCCTTCGATCAGCGTTGTCCTGCCTGAGTATCAGTCGATACTCTGCTCTCGATGTGAACATCCGATAGGGTTCTTTTGTACCCATCGTGATGAGGTCGTCTATTAACACACCGATATACGCTTCACTACGCTTGGGCGACCAGGGCGCTTTCTCCATCACCTGACGCGCTGCGTTGATGCCAGCAATCAGACCCTGGGCAGCTGCCTCTTCATAGCCGGTGGTTCCGTTAATCTGGCCCGCAAAATACAGGCCTTTGACGTGCCTTGTTTCCAAACTCGCGTGTAACTCTCTCGGTTCAAAAAAGTCATATTCGATGGCATAACCTGGCCGTGTGATATGTGCGTTTTCAAAACCTTTTATGGAATGCAGCAACTCAAGCTGCACGTCATAGGGCAGGCTGGTACTAATACCGTTGGGATACAGCTCGTTGGTGCCTAATCCTTCCGGTTCAATGAAAATCTGGTGTGAGTGTTTATCCGCGAATCGGACAATCTTGTCTTCAATAGAGGGGCAGTAACGAGGTCCAATACCTTCTATTTCTCCCGCATACAGCGGTGACCGGTCCAGTCCACCCCTGATGATGTCGTGGGTTTTCTCGTTGGTATGGGTGATAAAGCATGAAACCTGGCCAGGATGAACGTCTGGTGTCGACAGATACGACATCACTGGCCTTGGAGACTCTCCGGGCTGTTCCTCAAGGTCGCTGAAGTCTACGGAGTTACCGTCTATTCTCGGCGGCGTGCCCGTTTTCAGTCGATCAACCGTAAACGGCATTTCCCGGAGTCTCGCTGCAAGCGCGTTCGAGGGTGCATCACCGGCGCGTCCGCCAGACTGTTTATCCATCCCCACATGGATCAAGCCACCCAGGAAAGTCCCTACAGTTAAAACCACAGCCGGTGCATAAAAGCTGAGACCCATATTGGTCATAACGCCAGTCACGCGATCGCCTTCTACATGCAGGTCTTCAACTGACTGCTGGAAGATAGACAACCCAGGCTGGTTTTCCAGGATTTCACGGATAGCTGCTTTATATAAGGCGCGATCTGCCTGAGCACGGGTTGCCCTGACTGCTGGTCCTTTTCTTGAGTTGAGGATCCGCCAGTGAATACCGGCTCTGTCAGCTGCAAGGGCCATGGCCCCACCTAGCGCGTCGACCTCTTTGACCAGGTGGCTTTTACCAATGCCACCAATCGCCGGGTTGCAGGACATTTGCCCCAGAGTTTCGATGTTCTGGGTGAGCAACAAAGTGCGCACGCCACTGCGGGCGGCTGCCAGAGCCGCTTCAGTTCCGGCGTGACCTCCGCCGACTACGATGACGTCAAATTGCTGCGATTTCATGGGTTGTACCCCTCTTGGGGACCGGCAAGTATACGGATGGCGCCGGTAAAGTCGAATTCAGCCGACCTATTTGCCGATGCAGAAACTGCTGAAAATCTCACCCAACAGATCATCTGCTGAAAACTCACCGGTAATTTCCGAAAGATGTCTCTGACATTCTCGCAGTTCTTCAGCGAGAAGTTCACCGGCCTGCTGATCTTCCAGAACCCTCTTACCATCAAGGAGAGCATCTCCGGCTGCTTTCAAAGCGGCAATATGGCGACTTCTCGCCGTAAATCCACCACCCTCAGCATCACTCACACCAAGGGTTTCTTTCAGTCTGATCTTTAAGTCTTCCAGGCCGGCGCCGGTTTTGGCGGATATTTTTGGTGTTCCCGATGGTAGATCGTCGGGATTATCTAGCAGGTCTATCTTGTTCAGAACCACCACTTCTCTGGGTCCCGTGGTTACCGGTGGTGTATCTGTTGATACATCGACCAGATGAAGCACCAGATCAGCTTCTTGCTGGGCTGCTTGTGCGCGTTTAACACCTTCTGCCTCAATTTGATCCGCACTCTCCCGGATGCCCGCGGTGTCCAGCAATCGAAGCGGGATACCATCTAATTGAAGAACGTCTCCAATGACATCTCGAGTAGTTCCAGGGATATCCGTAACAATGGAGGTTTCTCTACCAGTCAGGAGGTTCATAAGACTGGATTTCCCTGCATTGGGTTTACCGGTGAGCACCACCGACGCTCCTTCGGTTAGAAGTGTGCCTTCCCGCGACTGATCGAGGATAGACGCCAGGGTTTCTTGAATCTCTTTAAGACGCCCCATAACTCTCTCGTCAGAGATAAAATCAATTTCTTCTTCTGGAAAGTCAATGGCCGCCTCAACGTAGACTCGGAGTTCAATCACCTGGGCAAGGAGTTCGTTAACCAGGGTAGAAAACTCCCCTTGTAATGAGCGAATAGCGCCTCTGGCCGCCGCTTCTGTGCTGCTTTCGATGAGATCCGCAATGGCTTCAGCTTGAGTCAGATCAAGTTTGTCATTTAGGAATGCGCGTTGGCTGAACTCACCAGGTCTCGCGTTTCGTGCTCCCAAACTAACGATTCGGCTGAGGAGCATATCAAGTACAACCGGTCCTCCGTGTCCCTGAATCTCCAGAACATCTTCACCGGTGAATGAGTCGGGTCCAGGAAAGAATAGAACAATGCCCTCATCGAGCACTTGATTGTTCTCATCCTTAAAACGAGCAAAGGTCGCGTAACGGGGTTCTGGGATTCGTCCAGCAACTGCCTCAGAGATTCGGGTCACATCGGGTCCGGAGACTCGGATGATGCCTATGCCACCTCTACCTGGAGCGGTCGCCCGTGCGGCAATCGTATCCTTTTCATAGGTTGGCTCACTCATCGATCACCACAAATTTACGGGTTTAACCCGACTCTTTCTCGATCTGCTTGGTCACGTAATACTGCTGCATGATCGACAGAATGTTGTTCACGAGCCAGTAAAGGACAAGCCCGGACGGGAACCACAGGAAGAAAAACGTGAACATGATCGGCATAAACTTGAATACTCGAGCTTGCACAGGATCCGGTGGTTCCGGCTGCATGCGTTGTGTCAGGTACATGCTGACACCCATCAAAATCGGCAGGATGAAATAGGGGTCCATCGCCGAAAGGTCTTCGATCCAGAGGAAAAACGGTGCTTGCCTGAGTTCAACACTCTCCATGAGGGTCCAGTAGAGCGCCAGGAAAACGGGCATCTGCAACAAAATCGGGAAACATCCTCCTAAAGGATTAGCGCCCTCTTTCTTGTAGAGATTCATCATCTCCTGGGAGAACTTTTGCTGATCATCGCCGTAGCGTTCTTTCAGTCGCATCATCTCTGGCTGAAGCTTTCGCATTTTCGCCATGGATCTGAAGCTCGCCGCTGAAAGTGGATACAGCAACATTTTTACGATGATGGTCAGACCGATGATCGCGATACCCCAGTTACCAACCATGCCGTGGATGACGTTGAGCATCCAGAACAGAGGTTGTGATAACCACCAGAGAAAACCGTAGTCGATGACAAGATCGAGGCCTTCGGAAATCTCCTGCAATCGGTACTGATCTTTTGGACCCGAGTAGAAACTAGCAGACAGGGTTCCGGATTCTCCCGGTGCAATGGTCGTTGCGGCTGTGGTGAATCCAAAGAGGTAAACGTCCTGGTTACGGAGCTTTCTCGCTTGATAACTGACTTCGCTACCAGCACTCGGGACCCAGGCGCTCACAAAGTAATGCTGGACCATCGCCATGTAACCTTCGGATCGAGTGTGCTTGTAGGAGGCTTCCTCGAGATCCTCGAACTCCAACTTACGGTAAAACTCCTCGTCAGATCGGGTGGCGCCACCAACAAACGGCTGCATACCCATGAGGTTGTCTGAGGACGACGTTGGATCCTGGCCGTCGCGTTTGATCTGGACAAAGAGACCACCAACCCAGGGATTCTCTGTTGTGTTGGTTACTTCATAATCGAGGCCGATCAGGTAGTCGCCGCGGGTGAATCTGAAGGTTTTGAGAACGGTTGTGCCATCTTCCTGCACATGACTCAACGTCACATCCAGGGAATCAGCTGTTCCCATTTCATAAGTCGATTGTTCCGCTTGGAACAGTGGTCTAACGCCTTGTTTGTCGGTGCCATTGGGACCAATCAAGCCACTTTGGCCAACATACGCATTACGCGGGTCTACCAGTACAAAAGGTACATCGGGCGTTTCTAGTGCTGCCGGGTAGGCCGGTAGCGCTACCCTAACGATGTCACCACCGAGTGGGTCAATTTGCAGATGAAATACGTCTGTTTCTACGCTGATCAGCTGTCTTGAAGCATTTGTCTTAACGGCCTCATTCTGCGCCGCTGGCACTTCGCTTTGCACAAGTTCAGGTACTGTGCTGTCGACAGCTTGCTGGGGAATGTCTGGAATACTGGCATCAACCGGTACGGCGTTGCTGACAGACTGCGTTTCTTCTGCAGCGACTGGTGCTGCCGCCTGACCGTAGTCTTCGTTCCAGGCCAAGACCAGCATATAAGAGGTTACTGCCAGACCAAGCAGTATGAATACTCTTTGAAAATCCATCTAACTTCCTTTTTCTAGAGCGCTTTGATCCAGTTCTGGTTCGGGTACAGGATCGTACCCTCCTGGATGGAACGGATGACACTTACAGATTCGGGTGGCCGAGAGTTGAGCACCTCGGATAACACCATGTTGTTCAATTGCGGTGGCAGCATAAACCGAGCACGAAGGATGAAATCGACATCTTGGACCCAAGAGGGCAGACAATGTCAGCTGGTAAGTCCTGATCAATAACAACAGGATGCGTTTCAAGCCTTGTCCCCCGGGTTTTCAGCCCGCTTTGAGAGATTGGTAAAAGAATCCGCCAGGATGTGATTGAGATTCTCCGTGGTTCGAACTTTGGACCGGGTTAGCACCACGACGTCCAGACAAACCGGAGTATCCGTTAACGTTTTCCTGAAGGTTTCGCGAATTTGTCGCTTAATACGATTTCTATCTACAGCCAGTGGCACACTTTTTTTGCTTACCACCATGCCCAGGCGATTAAATCCCTGATGATTCGGCTTTGCAAGAAACAGCAACGCAGGATTTCCTATACGAAACTCGCATTCCTTAAACACGCTATCAAATTCGTGGGAATGGACCAGTCGATGGCTGACAGGAAATTTGTGGCTGGACAATTTTGAAGGCACTGCATCAGTACCGCTGAAAGTCTTGACCTAAGGGCTCAAGACCCTTGGATGTGTAGTAAGCGAAACGCTAATTACGCAGTAAGTTCCTTGCGGCCCTTTGCGCGACGACGCTTCAATACTAGTCTGCCTGCTTTGGTTGCCATTCTGGCACGAAAGCCATGAGTTCTTTTTCTCTTGAGAACACTGGGTTGAAAAGTTCTTTTCATGTCGTTGACCAGATTTTGGTTGGGTGTAAAACGGAGCGCGATTCTAATGAAGAAGGCAGTTCAGGTCAATGAACTGAATGTGCGCTTTTAAATGGTTCTGTGTAATAGAAGATATTTATATATATAAGATTTATTAGTGCTATTTCTATTAAGGGGCCGAATTCTGTGTGTAACTGAGTTTTCTTCTTCTTTTTCAACTCTTTATGTCCCTAAAAAGTCATCCGGTAAGTTCTTTACAATGACTGATTAGGTTGTGGAAAAACTGCTGATAAATCAGGGTATTGTGCACAGGTCTAACGGACCCTCTAAGGGGGTTCATTTAACCCACAAGTTATCCACAGGTTAATCACGAATTGTTCACCAGATATGTGTATAAACTACTGAAAAATATATAGTTTTTTGCTCCTTTTTTTGTGTGAATTGCTTGGCTTGGTAGCCGTTATGGGGTTAATATCTCCCTCCTGATCGATGATCAGTCGGTGCCGCGATTTACCACTCTGGACGCACAGTTCAGAGAGAATCCAAGCAGAAAAAATAGAAAAACACAGCATTATGGGGGTTCTGTGGGGGCCACAATCTGGCAAAAATGCCTAAATCGTCTCGAGGATGAGTTGTCCTCGCAGCAATTTAACACTTGGATTCGACCACTTCAGGCAGCTGGGGATGAGCAAAATGTTCGTCTGCTTGCGCCGAACAAGTACATCAAAGACCAGGTAAACGACCAGTTTCTGGCTCGAATTCAAGAATTACTTGCTCAGGATGGCTCTGCTTCTGTTGAGCTGGAAATTGGCAGCAGTGTGCGTCCAGCACCTGAAGAGCCAACTTCTAGTGGCAGTAATACCAATACTTTTGCTGCCAGGGAACGTTTTTACCCGCTGCTCGATCTGAACAAAGAATTTACCTTTGATTCCTTTGTGGAAGGCCGATCCAACCAGTTGGCGCGGGCTGCAGCGCTACAGGTTTCCGAGAATGTTGGCGGCGCTTCTTATAATCCGCTCCTTTTATACGGTGGTGTGGGTCTGGGTAAAACCCACCTCATGCATGCCGTGGGCAACTCTATTGCTGATCGCCACCCGAATCTGAAGGTTGCGTATATGTACTCGCAGCGATTCATGGAGGATATGGTCCGGGCAATCGAGCACGGCACCATGTCTGATTTCACCCAGTACTATCGCTCAGTCGACGTGCTACTGATGGATGATATTCAGTTTCTCGCCAAGGGCATGAAAACCCAGGAAGAATTTTTCCATGTGTTTAATCGGCTCCAGGAAGATGGCAGTCAGATCGTGCTGACCTGTGATCGTTATCCAAAAGAAATTGAAGGATTGGAAGAAAGGCTCGAAAGCCGGTTCGTTTGGGGCATGACTGCACCGGTTGAACCGCCGGAGCTGGAAACTCGAGTCGCCATTCTCATGAAGAAAGCAGAGACCGAACAGGTTGAACTACCGAGTGAGGCGGCGTTCTTCATTGCAGAGAGAATTCGTTCCAATGTTCGAGAGTTGGAAGGTGCGTTGAAGCGTGTCATCGCGAACGCAAAGTTCACGGATCGAGAGATTTCCATTGAGCAGGTTCGCGAGTCGCTACGAGATCTCATCGCGATTCAGGATCGGCAGATCGGCATCGAAAATATCCAGAAAACCATAGCGGATTACTATAAGATCCGAGTGGGCGATCTGCATTCCAAGAAGCGGACTAGATCGATTGCGAGACCCAGGCAAGTAGCCATGGCGCTGGCAAAAGAACTGACCAACCACAGTCTTCCCGAGATCGGTGATTCTTTCGGCGGACGCGATCACACGACAGTGCTCCATGCGTGTCGCAAGATCGAAGAGCTTAGAGAAAGCAGCCGAGAAATCAGAGAAGACTACAACAACCTTCTGAGGTTGCTGACCGCCTGAACAGTCCCGGGAACCCGCGTGTCACCGTCATTCTGATGGATACGTGGGTCGAGGTAGTTATCGCAGGGGTTACATGAAGTTTACGATCAATAGGGAAAAGCTGCTCGAGCCGTTGCAGCTTGCATGTGGTGTGGTTGAGAAACGCCAGACCGCGCCAGTTTTATCCAATCTCCTCCTTGTACTAGAAGACGATCACCTGGTGATCACAGGTACAGACCAGGAAGTTGAAATGACCGTTCGTATACCCGACGTATCTGTCGGAGAAGCGGGAGAGGTTACGGTCCCGGCCCGTAAGTTAATGGATATTTGTAAGAGCCTGCCCGATGGCGCGGACATGCGTGCTGAGTTGGATGGTAATCGAGTATCTGTAGATAGCGGCCGCTTTAGTTCGCACCTGGCAACCTTGCCGGTGACGGATTTTCCTGACATTGAACCGGGTGAGCATGACGTTTCCGTTTCTCTCACAACCGGCGAGCTAACGAGATTACTCGCTCGCACCAGTTTTGCGATGGCGCAGCAGGATGTTCGATTCTTCTTCAACGGAGTTCTTCTGGACGTTCAGGGTAGCCGCATCAGATTTGTGGCGACTAACGGGCAGAGGCTGGCAACGAGTTATGTTGAAAAAGAAGACCTGGGCCAGCACCAGTTTATTATTCCGCGCAAAGCCGTGGGAGAGTTGACCAGGATCCTGGGTGATGACGACGATGAAGTGGTGCAACTCAATTTCACTGCGAACCACATGCAGGTGGAACGAGGAAATGTGACGTTGATCACCAAGTTGATCGATGCGACCTATCCAGATTACACGCGTGCCATTCCGGATGGTGGAGACAAAATCGTTCTGGCTGACCGTCAGCTATTAAAGGAAGCACTGTCTCGAACGGCAATTCTTTCGAACGAACTTTATCGAAACGTTCGTCTCATGCTGTTAACAGGTAAACTGGATTTGCATGCGAATAACCCGCAACAGGAAGAAGCGGAAGAAACACTGAACGTTGAATACGAAGGAGACTCCCTCGAGATTGGATTCAACGTCAGTTATCTGATTGAGACGCTGAACGCCATGAAAGGCGAAACCGTGAGACTCACACTGAGTGACCCCACCGGAGCCTGTTTGTTGGAAGACCTGGAAGAACCTGAATCACTGTTTGTGATCAGTCCGATGGTCATATAAGAGGCTTATTGAAAGCTGATATAGAATAGTTTGTTAGCGCTTACATACCTTGTAAAGCCAGACAAGTAAGAGAAAATGGAATATACGTATGAAGTTCTCAATCAATCGTGAAGCTCTGGTCAAACCTCTCCAACAGGTTGCCGGGGTTGTTGAACGCCGCCAAACGCTGCCCGTACTTTCCAATTTGCTGCTGCAGGTTAATGATAACCAACTGTCGATGACAGGCACTGACCTGGAAGTAGAACTGATTGGCCGGGTTGAGGTAACGAACACAGAGAATGGCGAAGTGACTGTACCGGCCAGGAAAATGGTCGATATTTGCCGGGAGATTCCCGATAACGCCGATATCGATTTTTCCCTCAACGAAAATCGATTAGAGATTAAATCGGGGCGATTTCGCTCAACCTTGTCGACGCTGCCTGCAGTGGACTTTCCTTCTGTTGATCAATCGAGCCCGGAACTATCCGCTGAGATTGATAGCAAAGCCTTTAAACGACTGCTGGATAAAACAGCCTTCGCCATGGCGCAGCAGGATGTGCGTTATTTCCTGAATGGCATGTTGATCGAGCTGGGAGGCGGCCATGTCAGGGCGGTTGCGACCGACGGGCATCGCCTGGCGATGAGCGATCTGGATCAGGATGGGTTAGACGACGCAACCAAGCAGGTAATCGTTCCTCGTAAAGGTGTCATTGAGCTGCAACGCTTGCTGCAGGAGCTTGAGGACAATGTGGCGATCGCGATTGGCAGCACACACTTGTGTGCAACTTCAAACACCTTCACTTTGACCACAAAACTGGTCGACGGAAAATTCCCCGATTACGAGCGGGTGATCCCGAAGGGCGGGGATAAGCTGGTGCTCGCGGATAAACACGAGCTGCGCCAGGCGCTCAGCCGAACGGCGATTCTTTCTAACGAGAAGTTCCGAGGAATTCGGGTATCCCTGGCTTCTGGCCAATTGCAGCTAAGTGCCAACAACCCGGAACAGGAGGAAGCAGAGGAGATCGTTTCCGTTGAATATGAAGGAGACTCTCTCGAAGTGGGCTTTAACGTGAGTTACCTGCAAGATGTTCTCAATGTGATTGAGAATGAAAAAGTCAGGGTTACGCTGCATGATGCGAACAGCAGTGCAGTGATAGAAGACCCCGAACTAGAAGATGCAGTTTACGTAGTGATGCCTATGAAGCTATGAGCCTGAATTGGCTTGTAGCTAACCACTTCCGAAACCTCGCAGAAATCCATGTTAGGCCAGCCCCTGGCCTCAATATCTTTTATGGCCAGAACGGCAGCGGTAAAACCAGCTTGCTGGAGGCCTGCTACTTTCTGGGTATGGGGCGATCGTTCAGGGATGCCTCTGCAGATCCAGTCATAGAAAGAGGCTCTGACCAGCTGTTGCTGCGTGCCGGTGTTCACGTTGGTGATCGCGAGTACCAGCTGGGTATGACGCGTGACCGAGACGGTACCCGGGAACTGAGGATAAACGGCGAAAAAGTACTCCGTGCAACGGAGATCGCGCGCTTACTACCCACCCTGGTACTTGGCCCCCAAACGGTAGATTTGTTGCTTGGCCCACCAGATTTGCGCCGACGCTTTCTCAATTGGGGATTGTTTCACGTGGAACAATCGGAGCCGTTTACTCCACTGTGGGATGAGGCGAATCGTTGTCTGAAGCAACGAAACGAGTTGTTACGAAGCGCTCGGGGATCCAATGAGGAAATTGCGACCTGGTCTAAGCAGCTGGCGGACGCCTCCGAAAAACTCCACCAACAACGCCAAAACTATATCCAACAGTTTCAGCCAGTATTTGAAGCAACCGTCTCTGCAATATCAGGAATGAGTGACGTCCAACTCAGCTACTTTCGGGGTTGGAAAGAGGGCGAATCCTTGTACGAAACTTTTATACAAGATATTGATATTGATAAAAAAAGAGGCTTTACACAGAAGGGTTTTCAGCGCGCAGATGTTAGAATAACCGTGTCGGGACAACCAGCTGCAAAAGTGTGCTCCAGGGGTGAGTTAAAGGCCCTGGTTTGGAGCATGGTGTTGTCTCAAGGCGTGCTTTCGCAGCAGGTTCAAACGGACACTGGTAGGCGTGAAACCCTATATCTGGTGGACGATTTGGCCTCGGAATTTGACGAGGCACACCGCAAGAGAGTTTGTGAGTTCCTGGCAACTACAGGACAGCAGATTCTAATGACCGGGGTCGAATCCGAACCACTGGTCGAGGCCTGCAGCAGCAAGCCGATAGAGGGAATGTTTCACGTGAAACACGGACAGATTATCCAGGAGCGTTAAATGAGCGACGATAATGCCTACGATTCCAGCAGTATCAAGGTACTTAAAGGACTTGATGCGGTGCGGAAGCGACCAGGAATGTACATCGGGGATACGGACGATGGCACCGGACTACACCATATGGTGCAGGAACTGGTAGACAACTCCATCGATGAAGCACTGGAGGGCTATTGCTCAGAGATCGAAGTGATTATCCATGCCGATGAATCTGTCACCGTGGCAGACAATGGCCGCGGTATGCCAGTAGACATGCATGAAGAAGGGCAGTCTGCTGCGGAGGTCATCATGACCGTGCTTCATGCAGGTGGAAAATTCGACGACAGCAACTATAAGGTTTCCGGGGGGCTCCACGGAGTGGGTGTATCGGTAGTTAATGCGCTGTCCTCTGAGCTCAACCTTACTATCTGGCGTGATGGCAAGATCTGGGAACAGACCTACCATGACGGTGTTCCAGATGCGCCGCTGCAGGTGGTTGGAGAGACGCAGCAGACTGGAACCCGCTGCCGATTCAAACCTTCTGAAGAAACCTTCAGCAATATCGAGTTTCACTACGATATCCTCGCTAAGCGTCTGAGAGAGCTCTCCTTCCTGAATTCGGGTATTTCAATCAGCCTGACCGACGAGCGCGCGGGTAAACAAGAAAACTTCAAGTATGACGGGGGCTTACGTACATTTGTCGAGTTCCTTAACAGCAACAAAACCCCGCTCAACAGCATTTTTCACTTCTCAGTTGAACGAGAAGACGGCATCGGCGTGGAAGTCGCGCTCCAGTGGAACGACTCTTATCAAGAAACCTTATTAGCGTATACGAATAATATTCCTCAAAGTGATGGTGGTACCCACTTACAGGGTTTTAGAAGTGCACTGACACGCGGATTGAATACCTATATAGAAAGTGAAGGCCTGGGTAAGAAATCCCAGGTGAACACGACAGGTGACGATGCCCGAGAAGGGCTGACTGCCATTATTTCCGTGAAGGTCCCAGATCCCAAGTTTTCATCGCAAACGAAGGACAAACTGGTTTCTTCGGAGGTGAAAACAGCCGTGGAACAGGAGATGGGCAACTATTTCTCCAGTTTTCTGTTGGAAAATCCCCAGGAAGCCAAAGCGATTGTGCAGAAGATGATTGATGCTGCTCGCGCCCGCGAAGCTGCTCGAAAGGCGCGTGAAATGACCCGTCGCAAGGGTGCGCTCGATATTGCGGGTTTGCCAGGGAAGCTGGCGGATTGCCAGGAAAAAGATCCTGCACAATGTGAAATTTACCTGGTGGAGGGTGATTCAGCGGGAGGATCTGCGAAACAGGGGCGTGACCGTAAATTCCAGGCCATTCTGCCGCTAAAAGGTAAGATCCTTAACGTGGAAAAGGCGCGCTTCGACAAGATGCTGTCTTCCGCGGAAGTCGGAACGCTGATCACTGCATTGGGCTGCGGTATTGGTCGCGACGAGTTTGATCCAGACAAGTTGCGCTACCACCGAATCATCATCATGACGGACGCTGATGTCGACGGCGCTCATATTCGAACTCTTTTACTGACGTTCTTCTTCCGGCACATGCCCGAGCTGATCGAGCGTGGGCATTTGCTGATTGCTCAACCTCCGCTTTACAAGATGAAGCGCGGCAAATCTGAGCGATACATCAAAGATGAAGGTGAACTCACGCAATACCTCCTTGAAGTAGCGTTGGAAGAGGCAAGTATCGAAACAGCAACTGATAGCGGTTTGATATCAGGTGACGAGCTTCGAAATCTAGCGGAAAGCTATTACGACGTTCAAAGCCACATGCAACGACTTGACCGGGTATATCCGCTGCCAGTGCTTGAACAAATGATTTATCTGCCGCGCTTATCGAAAGAAAGCCTGCAAGATGAATCAGCAGTAAGAAGTTGGGCAGACGCGTTAATGGCTCGTCTTGAACCGATGAACACCACGCGTATTGTCTACTCGCTGGATGTGACAGAAGACACAGATCGACACGCCTTTTACCCAGTAGTCACTGTGATGAGTCACGGCGTTCGCCGAGACTACAAACTCAATCGAGACTTTTTCCTGTCTGCTGACTATGAGTTGTTTGCGAACTTTGGTGAGCGCATTGAAGGT
Source organism: Pseudomonadales bacterium (assembly GCA_965267195.1). Lineage (GTDB taxonomy): Bacteria > Pseudomonadota > Gammaproteobacteria > Pseudomonadales > Azotimanducaceae > UBA9659. The sequence continues at coordinate 2,965,874 of OZ253942.1, read as the reverse complement.
CTTATCGGCGAAAACGGACAGGTGATCAAAGGCGAAAAATCAGAGCATGTTCACACACTGGCTGAAGCCCTGGATTGGTTGCAAACGGAAGCACTAAGGGGACAGAGTCGTCAGCGCTACAAGGGTCTTGGCGAAATGAATCCAGATCAGCTTTGGGAGACAACGATGGACCCGGAACATCGAACCATGTTGCGAGTCACCATTGAAGACGCCATTGCTGCAGATCAGGTATTCAATACTTTGATGGGTGACCAGGTGGAGCCGCGCAGAGAATTTATCGAAGAGAATGCCTTGGCGGTTGCTAATCTCGACGTCTAATCCGTAGACCTCTGCGCGCTTAAGTGATACTCGCGCATCAGTAAAAAGAGCGGCAGGCCCAGCGACACCCCAACAGTGAGTGTCGCTACCCAGGGCATCCAGACGCGCGTCATGCCAAGTCGCTTTGCCTCGACGCTCACGAACGTCAGCAATACGACGGCCGAAACAATGACATCAAGCCAAGCAAAAAGACTCAGCTTTGATGCCAGAATCTCTTGCAGGAACAGCATGGGTGAAAGCCCGTTTTCCAGTACCCACGGTGCAAACTGCGAATAAGGTAAGACGAAACCTGCGACGCAAAGCACCCAATAGATATTTTTAAGCATGGTTCAGTCTCCGTCCGCGAGTCATGTTTTCATTTGTCTTGAATGTTAGGAAGTACTCACTTTTCGCTGCCGGTGGCACCTGTGTTCATAAGCAGAAGCACAAAATGAATTGCACCCACCAAGAGTTGCCAAAGAAGATTGGCGATCAGTAAAAATGCTGAACCGCCGATAAACTTAAAGCTCGCCAGGAACGCAGCGCCGATAAGAAGCAGGCCGCCGATGATCACTACGGCACCAACACCATTAGGCATTTTCGGTGCTGACTCAGATCCTTGATAGTTCTTGTAGCTACCTCTTACTAAGACAAGCAGATGGAAAGTGGCGACCAGAAATAAGGCGGTGGTGAGCGCGCTTTCTTGGGATTGGAGCAGGCCCACCAGGACAGGAACAAATGAAGCGAACGTAACCGCCAGGCTAATGACGATAAGTTCACCCAGTTGGAATCTTTCCGCTTCAGTCCAATGCCCTGACGAGCGCCTACCCAGAACTGAAATCAGACCACTGAACCCGGTGAGCGTAAGTCCTAAAGCTGCAATACCAACGAAGATTTCGGGATCTGGTATGGCGTCTATCATGACAGCTCAATCTCCTATCCGATCATGTGCGTACGCCAACAGGTTTTCAAAGACGTGTTCGTGGTGCGGTCGAAGGTGATGTGTTTCTTCCCCGTTCCCCGTCAGCACCAAAATGCCTCGGCAATTTGCTGCTTCTGCAGCTCGAAGATCTTTCAGGGAATCACCGACATAGTCTCCACCCGAGAGATCGAGGTCATGTGCTTCAGCAAGGAACTTAAGAAGGCCGGGTTTTGGTTTTCGGCATTCGCATTGGTCGCTGGGGTGGTGTGGACAGTAGCGCAGATCTACGATTTTCCCTCCCGCAGCTTCCACTTCCCGAAACATCCTTTCGTGAATGGCTTCGAGACTCTCTTGAGTGAGCTTTCCTCTGGCGATACCTGCCTGATTGGTGGCCACGAATACCTGGATGTGGTTCTGAGTCAACAGAGCGATCGCTTCGAGTGAACCTGGCACCGGATGCCACTCATCCGGAGATTTGATGTAATCCGGTGAGTCCTCATTGATAACGCCATCCCGGTCGAGAATGACAAACTCGGCCATGACCAACCCTCTGGTGATTTAACGCCTTATTGTAGAAGCGAAAAATCAGCGACTTCAAGGAAGAGTTCTCTGAGGTCGCGTAGCAGTGCCAGGCGATTCATCTTGAGCTTTTCATCATCTGCCATGACGAGCACTTCATCGAAGAATCGATCAACCGGTGCCTGCAGTACGGCGAGTTTCTCAAGTTTTGCGCCTGCGCCTTTTGCATCGGATAGATCGATATCCGCCACTTCTTGTGCAAGCGACTTTTCAGCCTCATCGGTTGCCAGCGAGGCATCAAACTGCTCAGGCAAAGTGTTGAGCTCGACCTTTTTGAGCAGGTTAGCGACCCGCTTGTTTGCAGCAACAATACTTTCCGCCGTACTGCCGTTTCGGAATGCTTGAAGCGTCTTGACGACATCATCAACCACGAGCAAGTTGATACCCTTTGAAAGCCTGCTGGTCGCTGCTTCTACGACATCTGAATTGATGCCTTGCTCACCATAGTAGCTGGTAAGTCGCTCAAGTATGTATTGGCTCACCTCATCAATTTGATAGGTTTCAGAGAACAGGCTTGCCGCTTTTTCCAAACATTCCGTCAAAGACAGGTCGAGGTGATTTTCGACACAGATTCTGATGACACCGAGGCTCTGGCGACGCAATGCAAATGGATCTCGCGATCCTGTTGGGGGCTGGTTGATGCCAAAGAGCCCTACCATACTGTCGATTTTGTCTGCCAGCGAAACACAGGAAGCCACACCAGACTCTGGTAGAAGACCGCCACTCTGGGTTGGTCGGTAATGTTGTTCTATCCCCTTAGCGATCTCGTCAGATTCATTTTCATGGCGAGCGTAGTAGCCACCCATCACGCCTTGCAAGTCTGGGAACTCACCGACCATGTCGCTCACGAGATCTGCTTTGCATAGGAGACCAGCGCGCTCAGCTTGTCCCTTATCGACGCCAATCTTCTCGGCAATAAAGCCAGCCAGAGCGGAGATACGTTTTGCTTTCTCGAGATAGGTACCGAGATCTGTCTGGAAAACGACATTACCAAGACGTTCGCACTTGTCTTCGAGAGTAGATCTCGTGTCTTGTCGATAAAAGAAAGCGGCATCAGCGAGGCGCGGTCTGATCACCCGTTCGTTTCCTGAAACGACAACCTGCGGATCCGGTGTCTCAAGATTTGCGATGGTGATGAATTTCGGTAGTAGTTTTCCGCTGCCGTCTACCAGATGAAAATATCTCTGGTGTTCTTTCATCGCTGAAATCAGTACTTCCGGTGGCACTTCCAGGAAACTCTCTTCGAAACTCCCGGCCAATGCGACAGGCCACTCTACCAGCGCAGTCACTTCATCCAGCAGGTCTTCGTCCATCTCGAGATGACCACCTTCAGAGCTGGAAACTTCAGACAGCTGACCTCGAATCAGTTCGCGCCGCCCGTCGTAATCCACCAGTACATGTTGGCTCCGACATTCATCTATGTAGGAGTCAGCGTCCTTTATTTCGAAGTCACCATCGCTCATGAACCTGTGCCCGCGGCTGGTCCGGCCAGCTTCGGCACCCAGTATATTCACAGGCAGAATGTCTTTACCGTGCAGGCACACGACCCACTGCACAGGGCGTACAAATTCTTCGCGGCTTTTTCCCCATCGCATGCGGCGATCAATGGGCAGTGCGGACAAGGCATCCTGCACAATCTGTGGTAGCAGTTCTGATGTCGCTTCTCCGGGTTTGGTTGCCCGGTACATCATGTACTCACCCTTGTCAGTTTCAATCGTTTCCAGGTGTTCGGGATCATCGATACCGCAACCTTTCATAAAACCGACCAGTGCTTTGGTTGGCTGATCTTCTTCGTCGAATGCGGCCTTCTTTGCAGGACCACGCTTTTCAATATCCTGGTCGGGCTGTTGGCTACCAAGACCGGTAATTCTTAGGGCCAGTCGTCTGGGAGTGGCGTAACTTTCCACGGCAGCGAACGGAAGCTGCACCTGGCTGAGTCCGGCTTCAACCTGCTCCGCAAATGTTTGACGAAGTCGATTCAGCGACTTTGGTGGTAACTCTTCAGTACCGATTTCAAGAAGGAGTGTCTTATTTGGCACGAGCGAGTTCTCCTTCTACAAAGGCACGCGTGTCTTCATCAGCCAGGGGGAAGCCCATGTCATGACGTGACTCAAAATACTTCTGTGCAACTCCTCTGGCCAGGGTTCGAACGCGCAGAATAAAGCGCTGACGTTCTGTCACCGAAATAGCGTGTCGAGCATCCAGCAGGTTGAACGCATGTGATGCCTTCATCACATACTCATAAGCAGGCAGCGGCAGGTTCTCATCCAGGAACCGCTCGGTTTCTTTCTCACAAAAATCGAACTGCTGGAACAGCGCATCAACGTCAGCGAGATCGAAGTTAAAACTGGACATCTCCACCTCATATTGGTGGTAGACATCTGCGTAGGTCACAACACCCGAATCCGTTTCCGTCCAAACCAGTTCCTTGAAGTCTTCTACACCTTGCAGATAAAGCGCGAGCCTTTCCAGACCGTAGGTGATTTCCCCCATGACGGGATAACACTCAAGTCCGCCAACTTGTTGAAAGTAGGTGAACTGGGTAATTTCCATGCCGTCCATCCAGACTTCCCAACCCAGTCCCCAGGCGCCCAGTGTTGGTGATTCCCAGTTGTCTTCTACGAAACGAATGTCATGCGCTTTAGGGTCGATGCCCAGATGTTCCAGAGACTGCAGATAGAGTTCCTGGAAATTATCGGGGTGCGGCTTCATGACCACTTGATACTGGTAGTAGTACTGGTATCGGTTCGGGTTTTCGCCGTATCGGCCGTCAGTGGGTCGGCGACAGGGCTGAACATAGGCAGCGCGCCAATTTTCCGGGCCGATGGCTCTGAGGAAAGTTGCCGGGTGAAAGGTACCCGCACCCACTTCCATGTCATAGGGTTGCATAAGAATACAGCCCTGCTCTGACCAGAAGGTCTGCAGTGACAGGATGAGATCTTGGAACGTCATGGACACCTTGTAAGTTCCCCGGGCAAAAAAAGGGCGTAAGTATACATCGGCGATCCTAAATCAGATAACCTCGTCGCATGAAACGCTGTAACTGGTGCGTGGGTGATCCGCTTTATGAGAGATACCACGACGAAGAATGGGGAGTGCCCACCAGGGATGACCAGGTTCTGTTTGAGTTTCTGGTCTTAGAAGGTGCTCAGGCTGGTCTGTCCTGGAGCACGATCCTGCACAAAAGAGACGGTTATCGAAAAGCGTTTGATCAGTTTGACCCTGTGAAAGTGGCGCGTTACAGGCCTGCGAGAGTTGAAAAGCTGCTAAAGAACCCCGGGATAGTGCGAAATCGCCTGAAGGTGGAAAGTGCCGTCAGCAATGCGAAAGCTTTTCTGGATATACGCGATCAATATGGCAGCTTCTCTGACTACATCTGGCAGTTTGTTGATCATGAGCCTCGCCAGAACCGATTTCGAAGCCTGAAACAGGTACCCGCGACGACGAAACAATCGGATGCGATGTCGAAACAACTGAAAAAAGATGGGTTCCGATTCGTCGGCTCCACGATCTGTTATGCCTATATGCAAGCGACCGGCATGGTGAATGACCACTTGGTCAGTTGTCATCGACATGAACCCTGCAGGCAGGTTAGCGCATGAGCCATTTGATGCATTTTCTGCTTACCCTGCTCGCCTACCTGCCAAGATCTGTTGCCCAGTTTCTCGGTGGTTTTACTGGTCGACTCAATTATTGGTTGAACACACAGGCCGCCAAAGTCACTCGGACCAATCTGGAACTTTGCAAACCCGAGATGCAGGGCGAAGCAATCGATCAGATGACGAAACTCAGCCTGATCGAGACTGGTAAAACCATGTTTGAAACCCCTTCAGTCTGGTTGGGAAATTTGAATCGTGTGGATCGCTGGATTGCCGAAGTGCATAGCGAAGCGATCCTTAAGGAAAAAACAGCAGACAGAAACGGTTTACTCATCGTTCTCCCGCATCTGGGTAACTGGGAATTGTTTAACGTCTTCTACCGTCGTTATGGGGAGTTTACGGCTTTGTATCACCCTCCCCGCCAGGCCTACCTGAGGGACATCATGAAAATTGTGCGGTCCCGAAACGGCAATCATATGGTCCCCACAGACCGTGCCGGTCTCATGGCGCTGTTTCGTGCACTAAACCATGGGAAAACGGTCGTTGTATTGCCAGACCAGGTCCCGGCTCAGGGCATATTTACAGACTTCCTGGGTCAGCAGGCTTTGACAGATACGCTCTGTGCCCGGTTGGTGCAAAAGACGAGTGCTAATGTGCTTGGTATTGGCATGATCAGGCGCCCTGATGGACGTTTTGATGTGCATGTTCAGGAGCCGGGTGATGGGATCGCAGCCGACAATATCGAAACCAGTACCCGGGTAGTGAATGGATTGGTAGAAACCTTGCTCGAGCGTGCACCGGAACAATACCAGTGGGAGTACAAACGGTTTAAAGCACGACCGGTGGGATCACCGAAGCTGTATCGCTACAACAAGGCACCAGCGATTCACTGATCCATGGGCTTCTGAGCGATGATGTAGGCGCGACCTGCCATCGGATTCCCCTTATCCAGAATGTCAGTTCCATCCTCAGACCTGAGAATCCTGCAGCCCGCGACAAAGCTTTCCAGCTGGCCAGGCTTTAATAGAAAGTCAGGATTGCTCGGACCGATGTCCGCTTTTTTGCCAGCTGTAAATGTCTGATAGATGATTAACCCACCTGGATTGGTGGCGCTGACAATGGCATTGGCGAGGGAAGGATCCAGATAGTGGCAGGTGAGAACAAGATCGTAACTTGAGTTCTCTATCGCTGTTGCCGTGATGTCCAATGCTTTCGGGTGTAGCTCCGGATGGCGGTTTTCAAGGCGACTCACGACAACGTCGGAAATATCCCAGGCATCCACCTGCATGCCTAAATCCGCCAGAAACAGGGCGTTGGCACCTGAGCCGCAGGCGATGTCCAATGCGCGACCCTGCGTCGGTAAAAGTTCAGTGTTCTTTATCAACACCGCCGAGACGGAACCCGGTTCTGAGTTTTCAGAATAAATCCGATTCCACTTGTCCCGTGACTTGCTCAGCTATTTTCTCCAAAACTACTTCCTCCAAAACATCGGAGAAAACAGTACCAGTAGGGTGAAGATTTCAAGGCGCCCGAGGGCCATGGTGAAACAAAGGAGTAACTTGGCAACATCCGAGATGCCGGAGTAGTTCAACGCGACGGTGCCCAGACCGGGACCCAGATTATTCAGTGTGGCACCAACCGCAGAGAAAGCTGTAACGAAGTCCAAGCCGGTCATGATCAGCGCCAACTGCATAAAGAGAAAGACGATAACGTAGACAGAGAAAAACCCCCAAACCGCTTCCATGACCTGATCAGACATTTGTCGATGATTCACTTTCACCGGAAAAATGGCGTTAGGGTGAATAAGTCGATGTACTTCCCGTAGACCCTGCTTACAGATGAGCATGACCCGGATGACCTTCATGCCGCCACCGGTAGAACCGGCGCAGGCACCGGTGAATGCGCCGAAAAAGATGAGGTATGGCAGCATGTTTGGCCAGTTGGCGAAATCCGCGGTCGCGAAACCAGTCGTCGTGAAAATGGAAACAACACTGAACACCGCCATGCGGATCGAAGTGCTGCCACCGTAAACACTTTCTGCATAGAGAACTCCAGCAACAACACAGCTGCTGACCAGAAGGATGGAAAGATAAAACTTCACCTCATCATCCCGCAGGTAATGCATCACCGATTTTTCTTTCAAGGCAAAAAAGTGCAGACCAAAGTTAATGCCAGCAATGATCATGAACACGATAGCGATGGATTCGATGGCTGCAGAGTTGAAGTAGCCGATGCTGGCATCGTGGGTTGAGAAGCCGCCGATGGCGATCGTAGAAAAGCTGTGACAGATGGCATCAAAACCTGACATACCCGCCGCCCAGTAAGCCAATGCGCAGACCACAGTTAAACCCAGGTAAATAGACCAGAGCGCGAGAGCGGTTTCTTTGATGCGAGGTGTCAGCTTGGAATCCTTCACGGGACCGGGAGTTTCCGCGCGGTAAAGCTGCATACCACCAATGCCCAGCATCGGAAGAATCGCGACTGCCAGCACGATGATTCCCATGCCACCAAGCCATTGGAGTTGTTGTCGATAATAGAGCAATGATTCCGGCAAGTTATCCAGCCCGACAATCACCGTGGCTCCGGTGGTGGTCAGGCCGGAAAAAGACTCGAACAAAGCATCGGGAATCGACATGGCGAGGCCGCGTTCATCAAGAAACGGCAGAGCACCGAAGCCACCGAGGGCGAGATAGAAGAAAACCGTAATCAGGAATCCGTCTTTGATACGCATGTCGGCTTTTCGTCGAAAAAAGATCAGCCACAGGACGAAACCGACCGCGAAGGTGATCGCGAAGGCACTCAGGAAAATGTTTTGCATGTTGTCCTCGTAGAGTAAGGACACGGCAACAGGTGGCAGCATGGTGGCGCTGAACATCATCAGCAAAACACCCAGCACCTTGATGGCGATTTCTATGTGCATACTAGAAGAAGCTCAAAGGTGCCTGGAACAGTTTCTCAACGTCTTTGATGCGAGCTTTGTCGACCAGGAACAGAATTATGTGGTCCCCAGCCTCAATCCGTATATCGTCATGTGCGATAACAACCTCGTCTCCCCTGACGATGGCGCCGATGTTGGTACCGGGCGGCAAATCGACCTCCCCAATGGTTTTGCCGATTACCTTGGACGAAGACTCGTCGCCATGGGCGATTGCTTCGATCGCTTCTGCTGCACCCCTTCTCAGTGAATGCACCCGGACAACATCACCCTGACGTATATGCGTGAGGATGGAACCGAGAGTTGCCTGTTGCGGGTTGAACACAATATCGATGTTGCCGCCTTCAATCAGGTCGGCGTAGGCAGGATTGTTGATGAGGGTGATCACTTTTCTTGCACCAAGGCTCTTAGCGAGCATGGATGACATGATGTTGGCTTCGTCGTCGTTGGTCACGGCGCAGAACACATCGGTCTCTTCAATGTTCTCTTCCAGCAGCAGGTCACGATCCGAGGCATCGCCGGAAAGAACAATCGCTCTGTCCAAGGATTCGGAAAGCTCGTAGCAGCGCTGACGACTGTGTTCGATGATTCTTACGCCGTAGCGATTGTCGACGGTTCTTGCGAGGTGTTCGCCGATGTGACCTCCACCGGCGATGACGATTCTCTTATTCGGCTTCTCTGCCCTTCGCATTTCTGACATCACGTTTTTGATGTCCGGGGTTGCTGCGATAAAGAACACTTCGTCATCTGCCTCAATAACCGTGTTGCCCTGTGGAATGATGGGGCGGTTCTTTCGGAAGATGGCAGCGACCCGAGTATCAATAGTTGGTATGTGCTGCCTCAGATAGCGGAGCTCCTGGTCTACCAGAGGGCCGCCATAATAGGCCTTGATGCCAACCAGCTGCGCCTGTCCGTCAGCAAAATCCATGACCTGCAGCGCACCGGGGTGATCAATCAGTCGACGAATGTCGTGGGTCACAATGGCTTCGGGGTTTACGATAACGTCTACCGGCATGGCGTCGTTTCGGAAAATCCCCCCATCGCGTATGTAGGCGGAAGAGCGAATTCGAGCGATTTTGGTCGGTGTATTAAAAACCGTGTAGGCAACCTGGCAAGCCACCATATTGACCTCGTCACTGTTGGTGACGGCGATCAACATGTCAGCATCCTCTGCACCGGCCTGTCGCATGATGTCGGGATGTGATGCCATGCCGCGAACAGTTCGTATATCAAACCGATCCTGCAGCTCGCGCAATCGGTCGCTGTTGGTATCGACGACCGTGATATCACTCGCTTCCTTGGTCAGGTTCTGAGCAAGGTTGCCACCCACTTCACCGGCGCCAAGGATAATAATCTTCACGCAGACTCCTTTCTCAGGGCGGCGTAATAGAATCCATCATGATCATCGTGGGTTGGCAGAAACTGCAAACCGAATTCGGTGCCTAACAGCAGTGAGTTTGGTTGATCTGAAAGATCATGTTTAAGGGAAATCAGGGATGCGTTTTCCTGTTGTTCCAGGAATGCGGCGATGACCTGGTCGTTCTCCTGGCGGAGAATGGAACAGGTTGAATAAAGCAGCTCACCACCCGGTCTTAGCAACTCGAACGCCTTGTGAATCAGTACTCGCTGTACGGTGCAAAGTTTATCAATATCCTCTGGCTCCCGCAGTAACTTAATGTCGGGATGTCTTCGTATGATGCCGGTTGCCGAGCAAGGTACGTCCAGAAGTATTCGATCGAAAGACTCATCGGGTGTGAAGGTTTCCAGTGATTCAGTCACAACCGTAGCTGAGAGTTGAAGCCTCGAGAGGTTGTCGGAGATCAGCCCGGTTCTTTTCTGGTCACGATCGACAGCGGTGAGTGAAATGTCTGACGTTGATTCCAATATGTGACAGGTCTTACCGCCTGGAGCAGCGCAGGCATCGAGCACTCTCATATCGGGCTCCAGATTCATAAAGACCGGCGCTAACTGAGGCGCTTCATCCTGTATTGAAACAAGGCCTTCGGAAAAACCCGGAAGACTCAGAGCATGAGTTGGTTCCTTCAGAATGATGGCGCTATCAGTAAACGCGCCTTCGCGCGCCTCAATATGATTGTCTGCGAGCTGTTTAATATATTCTGAGCGCGTAATTCGGGAAAGGTTTACCCGAAGCGTCATGGGCGCGTGCTGATTGTTGTTTTTAAGTATTTCCGGGTGCCTGGGCCAATCCTGTTGAATGATTGCTGCCAGCCAGGCCGGGTGATTTGTCACTGCTTCCTCAGACTGCTGTATTTGTGGGACAAGTTTGTCTTTCTCTCTTTGGTATCGGCGCAGCACCGCGTTAATCAGTCCCTTCGCCCAGCCTTTTTTGATTTTCGGAGCAGCACCGACGACGTGATTGACGCTGGCGTGTGCAGGACGCTTCAAATGGTCAATGCTGTACAGACCAGTGAGTATGAGAAGACTTACATCCAGGTGTTTCTCTGGCAGTGGTTTGTCGACGAGTAGATCAATTGCACGCTCGTAAAAAAAGAAGTGGCGCAGTGCGCCATAACAAATCTGTTGTACGAGAGGCTTGCTGGAACCGAGGGCCTCGTCAAGGTGACGGCCGTCTCTGATTACACGGACCAGGGCGGCACTCGCTTCAACGTACTCGCTCATTCTGCTTGGCTTGGTTCCAGCGTGAAAAGATTTCCTGTGCAAAGCACATCAGTCCATCCATTGAGCACATCCGCACCGCTTAGTACAGAGCCTTTTCCAAGGGGCAGCTGAATTCGCTTGATCCGATAAGCACTTTCACCGCAGCCGATAAGTATCCCTTTCTTGGTGACATCGAGAATCATTCCCGCTCTGCCTTTGGTAGCAGGTTGTATTTCGCCCTCATGAATACGAACGCGTTTGTCACCAAGCCAGGTGTAAGCGATCGGGTCCGGGTTGAAAGCTCGAACGGTTCGGTCGACGGTTTCCGCCCCCGCCTCCCAATTCAGCAGCGCTTCCTGTTTATCGATCTTGTGTGCGTAGACAGCGTCTTCGTCATTCTGGGTCTCACGGTCGATCTTGCCTGACGCCAGATTGTTAATCGTTTCTATGAGCAGGCCGTGACCCGCAGATCCGAGTTTCTCAAAGATGTCACCGGCGGAATCATGTGTGTCTATGGTGACTTTGGCTTTCGCCAGCATGTCACCGGTGTCCAGTCCGGCATCCATTTGAATGAGCGTCACTCCTGTGGAGGTATCTCCCGCCAGAATAGCTCTCTGCACTGGCGCTGCGCCTCGCCATCTTGGCAGGATGGAGGCGTGCACGTTGATGCATCCGTGTTTCGGAAAATCGAGAACGTCCTGTTTCAGAATTTGCCCATAGGCCACGACGATCATGAGATCACAATCGATTTCGCTGAGATCATCGAGTCGAAGCTTGTCTGGTTGCAGAATGTTGAGCCCGGCGTCTTTCGCGACAACCTTGACGGCGCTGGGTACCAGTCGTTTTCCACGTTTCCCTGGTTTGTCTGGCTGACTGATGACGGCCACGATCTCATGATCGCTGGCGATCAGTGCCTCTAGGTAACCCGCCGCAAACTCGGGGGTACCGGCAAAAATGAGTTTCAACGCTGATTACGCTCGCTGTTTCTGAAGCTTCTGCAGCTTTTTGCGGATCAGTTGGCGCTTTGCGTTAGAGAGGTAGTCGACGAATAGCTTCCCTTCCAGGTGGTCCATCTCATGTTGGATACAGACCGCCAGTAGATCTTCCGCTTCCAGGGTAAATGGCTCGCCGTCCCTGCCGATTGCTTCGATTTGTAATTTCTCGAAGCGATCAACGGGTTCGTAGAATCCAGGTATGGAGAGGCAGCCCTCGTTGGTCTCGATTTCGCCCTCTGATGCAACAATCGTGGGATTGATCAGGATATATGGCTCGTCCTGGTTGTCAGACACATCGACAACAATCAGGCGCTGGTGAAAATTGACCTGGGTTGCGGCGAGGCCAATTCCGGGTGCCTGGTACATGGTTTCCAGCATCCGATCGGCCATTTCCACGATCTTGCCGTTTACCTCTTTCACCGGTTTCGCCACGGTTCTAAGCCGTGGATCCGGAAACTCTAGAATTTCTAATGGCACCATATGGTTTTGTTATATACCTCTAGTAAAAGCATAACTTGTGCTGCTAAGATTATGATCAACTTGATAATTCAGGGACCCCAAGCAGACCTTGAGCCTGCGTGTTTAGGTCTCTGGAACCTGATATTGTACTCTTTTTCTGGTGGGATTCGCCTATGAAGATTCGCCTGATACCTATATTTGCGCTGGTTTTTTCTCTCTCCGGTGGTGTTTTTGCTGCGGAAGAAGAACTCGACTCCTTGCTCCGTGAGGGGCATCCGGACCAGTATCTAGTGCAAGAGGGCGATACACTTTGGGGCATTGCAGCCATGTTCCTCAAAGATCCCTGGCACTGGCCTGAAATCTGGCACGTGAACCCTTCAATCGAGAACCCGCACCTGATTTATCCGGGTGACGAAATCATTCTCAAATACGTGGGCGGTGACCCGGTCATCACCATCAAAAGAGGTCCTGGGGAAAGAACCGTCAAGCTCAAGCCGCAGCAGCGGGTTCGCCAGGGTGATCGTTACGAGAAACTGGAACCCTCTATTCGTGTAGAACCCCTGGAAAGCGCGATACCCGCGATACCACTGGATGCCGTGTCGAGCCTGATGACCACGGGTCGCATAGTTGATGTAGATACTTTGGCCTTGGCGCCCAGGATTCTCGCAGGTAAGTCCGAAAGCCTGATTTTTGGCCCTGGTGACATCTTTTACGGTCGCGGCGAGTGGGATGAAGACACCTCCGTTTATGGCATCTTCCGGGAAGGTAATATCTATGAAGATCCTGAAACAGGAGAAATCCTGGGATATGAAGCGGTAGAAGTTGGTCTTGCCAGAGCGATAGATCGCGAAGGCGATGTTGTGACCTTCCGTATGACCAGCGTCAGTGAAGACGTTCGTATTGGCGATCGTCTTATGGTGACTGAGGAAAGAAGAGTTGAGTCAACCTTTTACCCGGTCCCACCCGATCGTTATGTCGAAGGGGTCATCATGACTGTGCTTGGTGGTGTTACCCAGGTGGGCAGGAATGATGTCGTGGTCATTAACCGTGGCCTGAATCACGGTATTGATGTTGGTCATGTACTGGCGATCGCCAAACAGGGCGCGGTAGTGCGCGATGGTGGTTTCCGCGGTGATATGGTTCAGCTGCCTACGGAAAGAGCGGGTGTGCTGCTCGTGTTCCAGTCATTTGAAAAGATGGCATATGGTCTGGTTCTTCAGACCTCCGAACCGCTCAGGATCATGGACGTCGTCCGCACACCCTGATTTGGTCATTTTCCTTCAAAGTTAAACGAGCCTGCCTACAGGCAGGCTTCGTGTCCTTATCTATGGTGACCTCTCTCAACCCATGAAGAGTGCACCGTGTTCTCATCCGCACAATTGGACGAAGATCTTCTTCTTCTCATTCGTCGCTACCTGAATCACCCGCAGGCCCTCGTCGAGTTGTTAAGACATCGATCTCGCGATGAAATCTCGGCCCCATTAAAAACAGACACTGACTGTCGAGCATCACTGGAACGTGATGTTGGTTGGCTCGAATATGAGGGTCACAGCCTAGTGCTACTGGATGATCCAGACTATCCCGCGCTTCTGCGGCAAATAGATGATCCGCCACTCGCACTTTGGATCGATGGTGATCGATCAACACTTGTGCAAATCGACTTTGCCGTTTCGATCGTTGGGTCCAGAAAAGCAAGTCAATATGGCCGGAATCAGGCGACTCAGCTTGCGGCAGAGTTATCTCGTCAGGGTGCGGTCGTCGTCAGCGGTCTTGCTTTGGGTATTGATGCAGCTGCCCATGAAGGTGCGCTTGAAAGTAACGGTATCACCGTAGCGGTTTTGGGTTCCGGGTGTGATGAGATTTACCCTAGGAGGCACTGGCGGCTGGCGGATCGAATTCGCGAACACGGCCTGATTATCAGCGAGTTCCCACCGGGAACGCCTGCTTACCCTGGACACTTTCCGCGACGTAACAGAATCGTTACCGGATTGTCAGAAGCGGTGATTGTTGTAGAGGCAGCGCCGCGTAGCGGCTCACTGGTGTCTGCCCGCCTCGGTTTGTCTCAAGGGCGAGAGGTGATGGCGGTGCCTGGACCTGTTTCACAGCAAAACACAAAAGGTTGCCATCAGCTAATTCGAGACGGCGCTTTACTCGTCGAGACTGCTGACGATGTGCTGCGTGGACTCGGACGATTGGAAGATCCACTAATTTCCTGTTCACCGTCGATAAATCTCTCACCTGCAGAGACTCGAATACTTGATTTGCTCTCAGTGAATCCTTCAACCATTGATCACCTGGTTGCTGAGCTTGGTCAGGAAGTCGACGAGGTCACTGTGAGTCTGGTGAGCCTGGAGGTCATGGGTCATATCTTTAGCGAGGGCGGTATCTATCATGCCCGGCATCAGGCTGGTTGAAAGGTGGTCACTAAAAAGCTAACGTCGCACACCCTTTTTTTCCAATAACCAGTTAGATAAAAGCGCCATGGCTAAACTCTCGCAGTTGGCAGTCTTTGGAAATCCGATTGAGCATAGTCGCTCTCCGGACATTCACTCCGCCTTTGCGGAACAAACGGGTATTGAGCTTTCCTACTCCAGGATCCTGGTACCTGACGATGAGTTCGATGACACGGCGACAGTCTTTTTTGATGACGGTGGTCTTGGCTGTAACGTCACGGTGCCCTGTAAAGGTGATGCTTGGAACTTCGTTGATGAAGTTGGCAACGACGCCGAGTTAGCCCAGGCGGTGAACACGATCAGCCGTCTTAAGGATGGTGGTTTTAGAGGCGACAACACGGATGGCGCTGGGCTCATTGCAGATCTAAAGAACAATCTCCAGTGGCCTCTAGAAAACCAGAACGTGTTGGTGCTCGGCGCAGGTGGCGCTGTCAGAGGTGTATTGAGTAGTCTGCTCAAGGAAGCACCTGCCCTGTTGCACATACACAACCGGACCCATGCGACAGCTGTTGAGTTAGTAGAACGATTCAAGAAAGCGGACGCAGCGTCAGCCCAATCTGTTCAAATTGCTGCCGTCGAAAAGACTGAACTGATGGATGGGTACGATGTGATCGTTAATGGGACATCAGCAGCTCTGGCGGATCAGCGAATCGATTTACCTGCGAACATCGTAAAAAGTCATAGCCACTGGTACGACATGGTCTACGGACCAAAGGCCCAGGCGTTTCTCGATTGGGCACAGGAACATGGTGCTGGTGCAACTTCAGATGGCCTCGGTATGCTGGTTGAGCAAGCCGCGCTGTCTTTCCAAATCTGGTTTGGGCGCAAGGTAAACACCGCGCCGGTCATTCAAATGCTTAGAGAAACGGAGTTTTAATGAGTAACCCTCTACTACAGGCAAACACGCTGCCGCCTTTTGGCGAGATCGAAGCAGAGCACATGGTGCCTGCCATTGAGCAGGTTTTGGCTGATGCCAGATCAGGTATCGAGGCGATTATCGGTGCAGACTCCTACAGTTATGAGACTGTTGTTCGGGCTCGAGAGGAACTGGAAGACAGGTTGTCTCAGGTGTGGTCTCCAATCGGACATCTGAATGGAGTCATGAATTCACCAGAGATTCGTGAAGCACACGGTAAAGGCCTGGAACTCTTGACCGAGTACTACACGGAAGTCGGACAGAATTCGAAATTGTTCGAAGCTTATCGCGCTGTGAGCGAATCAGATGAGTTCTCTGCTTTGAACCAGGCGCAGAAGAAAGTTGTCGAGAATGCGCTTCGCGATTTTCGTTTATCGGGCATTGACCTGCCGGAATCTGAACAAGCTCGTTTCTCAGAACTGGCAAAAGAAACTTCGGCCCTCAACAGCAAATTTAACAACAATGTCCTCGACGCGACCCAGGCGTGGCGCAAAGAAGTCTCAGAAGCTGCTTTGGCAGGTGTTCCGGAGACAGCAAAAGCCCTGATGAAGCAGGCTGCTGAAGCAGAGGAACTGGATGGCTTGCTGCTGACTCTCGATGCGCCCTGTTATCTCGCGGTGATGACCTACTGTGATGACCGGGAACTGCGAAAAGAAATGTATCTTGCTTATGGTACTCGTGCGTCTGACCGGGGTCCGAATGGCGGTGATTTCGATAACAGCGAAGTGATGCAGTCACTTATGAGTGCCCGCCTGGAGCAGTCGTCTCTGCTCGGTTTTGATAATTTTGCGGAACTGTCTGTGGCCAGAAAGATGGCGCGGTCAGCCGATGAGGTGCTTCAATTCCTGGAAAATCTGGCTAAGAAGAGTAAGCCCAGCGCAAAGCAGGAGTACGCAGCGCTTACCGAGTTTGCGCGTGAAAACGGTGGGCCAGAAGCGCTTGAGCCCTGGGATACGGCTTATTTCAGTGAAAAGCTGAAAAAGGCGGCATTCGATATCTCGCAGGAAGAGCTAAGACCTTATTTCCCTGCGCCAAAAGTCCTCGAAGGCATGTTTGAGGTAGTTCGACGCCTTTTTGATATCGAAATCTTTGAAGACCCCGACATGCCAACCTGGCATGAAGATGTGCTCACTTATGAGATTCGAAAAGGCGGAGAAACCATTGCACGGTTCTACGTCGACCTTTATACCCGCCAGAACAAGCGCGGCGGTGCTTGGATGGATGATTGCCGCGTCAGGCGGCGCGTCGGTGATGGTGGTCTTCAGCTGCCAGTTGCCTACCTGACCTGTAACTTCTCAGGTCCGGTTGGCGATGATCCAGCGCTGCTCAGTCATGATGAGGTGGTCACACTGTTCCACGAATTTGGACATGGGTTACACCATATGATGACCCAGGTTGATGCTGCAGCGGTTTCCGGTATCAATGGGGTGGCCTGGGACGCTGTGGAGTTGCCTTCCCAGTTCATGGAGAACTTCTGCTGGCAAGCGGAGTCTCTGGCCTTTATCTCTGGTCACTATGAAAGTGGTGATCCGTTACCAGCGGATATGCTGGAAAAACTGCTCCAGGCTCGCAATTTTAATGCTGCCATGATGATGGTGCGGCAACTTGAATTCGCCCTTTTCGACTTCAGGCTCCATGTGGAGTTCGATCCTGATATGGAAGACCAGATCGCAGATGTCATCGGCCGGGTTCGTGAAGAGGTAGCTGTGGTGCGGCCTCCAGCGGAATACGCATTCCAGCATGGCTTCTCCCACATATTCGGTGGCGGCTATGCGGCTGGGTACTACAGCTATAAGTGGGCTGAGGTGTTATCAGCAGATGCATTCGCCAAATTCTTAGAAGACGGCATCTTTAACAGGCAAACCGGAGAGAAATTCCTGTCCACAATCCTGGAAAAAGGGGGCTCAGAGGACGCTATGGACCTGTTTGTCGCATTTCGGGGCCGTGAACCTGAAGTGGAAGCCCTGCTTCGCCAGGATGGCATCGCCGCGTGAACGCCAAAAAGCGCTTTATTGCGGGTGCCAGGTGTCCGAAATGCAGCAAGGAAGACACGATTTATGTCTTGAAGGACGAGGTGGACCCGTCTCGCCATTGTGTCGAATGCGGATTCTCGGAGAACCAGTCTGATCTCGACAAAAGTTCGCCTGTTGGCGAGTGGTCTCCTGTCCGCTTGACCGATCCGGAATAGCTAGAATTTCACTTATCCTGTCAAGCACTTTTCCTCTTCGTGTTGATCAGGGTCAAGTTGTCAAAAGGCCCGCCGCTGCTATAATTGCGGCGTTTGTTGCTATGCAGCAGGAGCCGTCGGCTCAATTGAAAAGAAGCCATTCAGCCCTCGTTTCAAAGCAGTAACTAACTAAAAGAAAAATAACCTCTGCTTCGTGGCTAAGAGCCCATGGCACTCGTTTTAAAATAATGGAGTTTCATTCATGAATAGAGTGAAGCGTATGTGGCGACTCGGATTGTCGCTACTGCTATTCAGTAATGTCGCGCTGGCGGACTGGTCCGCGCTAAACCTTCGGCAAGGTGTCACAGAAATCAGTCGTGAAGTGTATGACCTACACATGCTGATTTTTTATATCTGCTGTGTCATTGGTGTCGTGGTTTTTGGTGCGATGATTATCTCGATGCTGATGCATCGAAAGTCATTGGGCGTTAAACCAGCCACCTTCCACGAAAATACCAATCTCGAGATTGCATGGACTGTTGTCCCCATTGTGATCCTGTTAGGCATGGCGGTACCTGCGACCAGCACTCTCCGTGACATGTACGAGCCGGGTGACGCAGATATCGATATTGAAGTACGGGGTTATCAGTGGAAGTGGCAATACACTTATCTGGATGACGATCCTGCGAAAGAAATTCAATTCATGAGTGCGCTCCTGACACCGCAGGACGAAATCTATAATGAAGCAGCGAAAGGCGAACACTACCTGCTTGATGTAGATAACCCACTCGTTGTCCCCATTAACAAAAGAATTCGTTTCCTTGTTACTGCAGAAGATGTGATCCATGCGTTTTGGGTTCCTGATTTTGCGGTAAAGAAAGATGCTATTCCTGGATTCGTGCATGAGTCCTGGGCGATTGTTGAAGAGCCCGGCGTTTATCGTGGCCAGTGCGCGGAACTGTGTGGTAAGGACCACGGCTTCATGCCGATTGTTGTCCATGCAGTGGAACAGGATGAGTACGATGCCTGGGTAGCTGAGAAGCAAGCAGAGGCGGCGGCAATCTTCGAAACTGTTGGCAAGACCTGGACCCAGGATGAGT
Organism: Pseudomonadales bacterium; assembly: GCA_965267195.1. Taxonomy (GTDB): domain Bacteria; phylum Pseudomonadota; class Gammaproteobacteria; order Pseudomonadales; family Azotimanducaceae; genus UBA9659. The sequence continues at coordinate 2,946,833 of OZ253942.1, read as the reverse complement.
TGCTGGCAAAAGGCGAAGAAGTCTATGCCCGCAACTGCGTTGCCTGTCACCAGGTTAATGGACAAGGTATTCCACCAGCCTTCCCGTCGTTGGTTGGTCAGGGTGTCACCGTTGGCGACATCCAGGAAAACATTGATGTTCTGCTCTACGGTCGTGCCGGAACTGCAATGCAGGCCTTTGGTCAGCAGCTTAATGCTGCAGAGATCGCATCGGTTGTTACCTACGTTCGAAACAGCTGGGGTAACGACACGGGCGATACGATTCAGCCCAAAGATATCCACACACAGATGGCTAGTCAGTAGTTGGCTAGGGAGTAGATTAGATGAGCGCAGTTATTGAAGAACATCATCACGACGACCATCACCATGGCCCGGACAAGGGCATCATGCGTTGGGTCCTTACGACTAACCACAAAGACATCGGTACGCTGTATCTCTGGTTCAGCTTTCTGATGTTCCTGACCGGGGGCGTTATGGCTCTCGGTATCCGAGCGGAGCTTTTCCAGCCCGGTCTACAGATTGTTAATCCAGAATTGTTCAACCAGCTGACCACCATGCATGGTTTGATCATGGTATTCGGTGCGGTCATGCCAGCATTTGTTGGTCTGGCTAACTGGCTGGTGCCTATGATGATTGGTGCGCCTGATATGGCGTTGCCGCGGATGAACAACTACAGCTTCTGGATCCTGCCATTTGCTTTCGGTTTGTTGCTGTCTACCTTCTTTATGGACGGCGGCGCACCTAACTATGGTTGGACTTTCTACGCGCCATTGTCGACTGACTATGCGCCACCAAGCGTAACGTTTTTTATCTTCGCTGTTCACATGATGGGTGTTTCTTCCATCATGGGTTCGATCAACGTCATCGTGACGATCCTGAACATGCGTGCACCTGGTATGACTTTGATGCAAATGCCTCTGTTCGTTTGGACTTGGTTGATCACTGCATATCTCCTGATCGCGGTAATGCCTGTTCTCGCTGGTGTAGTTACCATGATGTTGATGGACATCCACTTCGCCACGTCGTTCTTCAACGCCGCAGGCGGCGGTGACCCCGTTCTGTTCCAGCACGTGTTCTGGTTCTTCGGTCACCCTGAGGTGTACATCATGATCCTGCCAGCATTCGGTGTTGTGTCAGCGATCATTCCAACATTCGCTCGCAAGCGTCTGTTTGGATACGACTCCATGGTTTACGCAACCGCGTCTATCGCATTCCTCTCGTTCATCGTATGGGCGCACCACATGTTTACGGTGGGTATCCCCATCGCTGGTGAGTTGTACTTTATGTACGCAACAATGTTGATTGCGGTACCGACTGGCGTAAAAGTTTTCAACTGGGTAGCAACCATGTGGCAAGGCGCCATGACGTTTGAAACGCCAATGTTGTTCGCCATTGCTTTCGTGATCCTGTTTACCATCGGCGGTTTCTCCGGTCTGATGCTGGCGATCACACCTGTCGACTTCCAGTACCACGACACCTACTTTGTTGTCGCGCACTTCCACTATGTGCTTGTGCCTGGTTCTGTGTTCTCCATCATGGCTGCTGTTTACTACTGGCTGCCGAAGTGGACTGGCAATATGTATGACGAAACGCTGGGTAAGACACACTTCTGGCTGTCGTTTATCGGCGTCAACGTGACCTTCTTCCCGCAGCACTTTATCGGTCTTGCCGGTATGCCACGACGTATCCCGGATTACGCGCTGCAATTTGCTGACTGGAACATGGTTTCCAGCTGCGGAGCCTTCCTGTTTGGTTTCAGCCAGCTGCTCTTCATGTTCATCGTGATCAAGTGTATCCGTGGCGGCAAGAAGGCGACTGATCAGGTTTGGGAAGGTGCTCATGGTCTGGAATGGACGATTCCATCACCAGCGCCGTACCACACCTTTTCTACGCCTCCGACTGACATGAAGGAAGCGCACGGCTAATGAACGAACCAGTTAGCCCAGCAAAAACTGTCCGACAACTACTCCTGGTAGTTGTCGGCATGTTTGGTTTTGGTTTTGCGATGGTGCCGCTCTACGACATCATGTGTGAAATCACGGGTTTCAACGGCAAAACAGCCGGACCTTACCAGGCGGCGGAAACGCAGATTGTTGATGAGTCCAGAACGGTCACCGTTCAGTTCCTCGCCAATAATAATGCGAGCATGCCCTGGGAGTTTCGTCCTGAGGTAAGAAAGATGGTTGTTCATCCCGGAAAGATGAACGAGATGAATTTCTACGTCAGAAACGTGACCAACAAAACAATGAGTGCACAAGCAGTGCCAAGCGTGACGCCGTTTAACGCTGCTGAGTACATGCACAAAACAGAATGTTTCTGTTTCGAACAACAACAACTGGCGCAGGGTGAAGATTTAGACATGCCGCTGCGATTCATAATCGATCAGAACATTCCAGCAGATGTGAAGACACTGACCCTGTCTTACACACTGTACGACATTACAGAAAGAGTAGAGCTAGCGCAGAACTAGCCACTATCGGAGTTTTTTCAGGAGAAATTTATGTCCACGCAAGACGCTTACGAAGAGTATTACGTACCGCACAACAGTAAGCTGCCGATCTTTGCATCACTCGGGATCTTCCTCACGCTCTACGGCATGGGCAACATGTTCAACGAGATGTCTGCGGGAGTCGACAGCAGTTTTGGGGAGATTGTCTTCCTGCTGGGTGGTTTGGTGATGGGCACTACGCTCTTTTTCTGGTTCGCCCAGGTCATCAAGGAAAACCATGAGAAGCTGTATAGCAATCAGTTGAACCGATCCTTTGTTTGGGGAATGAGCTGGTTCATCTTCTCGGAGGTGATGTTCTTTGCTGCCTTCTTTGGCGCCCTCTTCTATGTTCGTATGTTTGTAGTCGGCTGGCTCGGCGGTGAAGGTGAACGTGGACCGTCAGATATGCTCTGGCCTGAGTACACGCCCGAATGGCCAATGATGAATACACCTGACCCCGAAAGATTCCCGGGTCCGCAGGCGATCATCAGTCCTTGGGGATTGCCGCTGGTAAACACCATTCTGCTGGTTACCTCCAGTGTGACGATCACGATTGCGCACCACGGCATTAACGAAGGTAATCGGAAGAAGCTGATCAACTGGTTGGCAGCGACCATCGCGCTTGGTGTCATCTTCCTGTTCGTTCAGGCTTATGAGTACTACCACGCATACAACGACCTGGGTCTGACTCTGGGTTCCGGTATCTTTGGTACAACCTTCTTTATGTTGACCGGATTCCACGGTGCACACGTAACGCTGGGTACCTTTATGCTGATCATCATGTTGTTCCGAGCAATTAAGGGGCATTTCAGCAAAGAAGATTGCTTCGGCTTTGAAGCAGCAGCCTGGTACTGGCACTTTGTTGATGTCGTCTGGCTTGGCCTGTTCGTATTTGTCTACGTTCTGGGTAGCTAAGCGGAAAACCTGTTAAAGAAAAACCCCGCTTCGGCGGGGTTTTTTGTGCGTATACTCTAAGCAATGTTTCTGAAATTTCTTGTTGTTGTCCTTTTTATTGCAAACCTGGTGGCGCTGGGGATCGCTTTGTACGCGCTACTTAATGATGAAGGGCGAAAAGAGGGCAAAAGAACAGCAAGATTCCTGACTATTCGAGTATCGCTTGCAGCTGCTCTGCTGATTGTCATTGCGTTTGGCTTTTACACCGGTGACCTAGGGGTTGGTGGTGTGCCCTGGTACGACGCCTCGCGGCAATGAGCCAGGTTTCCGGCCGTAGGTTTATATTCAACTGGAAGGTCAGTCTGTTTGCGCTGATCTGCCTGGTGACCTTTATTAACCTTGGTCTGTGGCAGTTGAGCCGGGAAGACGAGAAGCGCGGTTTCCTTGCCCAGCAGGCTGAGCGAATTAATCAGCCAGCTATTGCTGCTAATGACCTCAAGCAAGAAGGCGAACTTTATGGGCTGCCCGTGGTGCTGACAGGGCGATTTGACGAGCAGGCGGTCTTCCTTTTGGACAACCGGGTCCTTAATGGAAAGGTCGGGTTTGAGGTGCAACATGTATTTCATGACATCTCAGATAGATCCTTTTTGGTGAACCGCGGTTTTGTGCAGATGGGAAGGACGCGCCAGGACCCAGTAGACATACCAGTTGTGGCTGAGCAACAGGTTTCGATAAAAGGTTATATTTATCAAAGAGATAACAGCAATGTTGCGATGCAAAACGGTAATATTGCTGAGTCACCTTTTCCGGTCATAGTGCAACATACAGATATTGTGCAGTTTGGAAAACGCACTGAGACAATGCTTTACCCTCATGTGATCCGGCTTCTTGAAGGTGAGGTAGGCGCCCTTCCAAGGTACTGGCCGGACACAACCATGCTGCCTGAGAAACATCGTGGCTACGCGATTCAGTGGTTTACCATGGCTTTTGCTGTGACCCTGGCCTGGTTGTTTTTTAGCTTTAGAAAAGATGAACCCACGGAGAACGTGTGATGAGTGAACAATCGACTGAACATTCCGCAGAAGCGCTTAGATCCAGCAGGATTAAGCTCCTGACCCTAATTGCGATCGCGTTTGTTCCGATCTTCATCGCCTATATTGCTTACTTTCAATTCCCGGCCCTGGCGCCGACGGGTACGACGAATCAGGGAGAACTCGTCTGGCCAGTTGTGGAAGGAAACGGGATCGACCCTCAACTGGAGGCTCTGGAGAACTGGGCCCTGATCCAACCGCTGGATGCACAATGCTCAGAGGACTGTCGTCAGATGATGTATCTCTCCAGGCAGGTTGTTACGGCGCTTGGTAAGAATACTGATCGCGTACAACGTGTGCTCCTGTCTCCGGTTGCTCTTGAGTCAGAGCTTGCAGCCCATGTTGCTCAGGAACACAGAGATGCCATGGTGATCCAGGCGGGAACGGAATTGCTAAATGGCATTACTGAGACTCAACCTGTCCTTTTCCTGATGGACCCGAACGGCAACATCATGATGTTTTTCAACATGGAAAAAGCCGGGAAGCCGATGCTGAAGGACCTAAAACACCTCCTGAAGATCTCCAATATCGGATAATAGACGTCCAACTGACATCGTACCCTTCGGACCGTTTGTAGGTCCCAATCCATCTGGCCAAGTAATGCTGAGGGCTCTTTATGGACGTCCAATTGACATCGTACCCTGCGGACCGTTTGTAGGTCCCAATCTATCTGGCCAAGTAACGCTGAGGGCTCTATACTTCGCCCCCAGTTTTTGGTTCCCAAATTCATGACTGACGTAACCCAAACATACGCGCAAACCGCTGGCTGGCGTGACTACCTGGAGATGTGTAAGCCCCGGGTGGTTCTGCTTATGCTGCTTTGCACATTGGTGGGCATGTTCCTGGCTACCGATGGCATGGTGCCCTGGGACATCATTGTGTTCGGAAACCTCGGTGTTGCGCTGGTTGCTGGATCCGCGGCGGCGCTGAACCACCTGGTAGACGCCAATATCGACGCGCGGATGGCACGCACCCAGAATCGCCCGCTCGCTCAGGGTCGTGTGACCAACACCCAGGGCGCGATATTTGTCGGTGTGACGGGAATCATTGGAATCACCATGCTTGCGGTGCTCATCAATCCGCTGACCGCCTGGCTGAACCTGGCTTCCTGGCTCGGATATGGCGTCATCTATTCTATGTACCTCAAGCGAGCAACGCCGCAGAATATCGTTATCGGCGGTTTATTCGGGGCCGCACCGCCCCTGTTCGGTTGGACGGCAGTGACCGGTAGTGTTGACGGCGGTGGTTTGCTGTTGGTGCTGATTATCTTCGCTTGGACGCCGCCCCACTTCTGGGCGCTGGCCATCGATCGAATGGAAGAGTACCGCAAGGTCGATATTCCAATGTTGCCGGTGACCCATGGTGAGTACTACACCAAGGTTCATATCCTGCTCTACACCATCATCATGATCATCACGACGATCCTGCCGTACCTGATCGGGATGAGTAACATTTTCTACCTGTTATCAGCCCTCGCGCTTGGTGCAGGCTTCCTCTATTGGTCCCTCGTTATGTTGTTTACGGATAACGAAAGGGCGCCCATGGAAACGTTTCGGTATTCGATTTTCTACTTGATGGCGCTGTTCGTTGCGCTGCTCATTGACCACTACTTTTTCCCTGTGACTTACCTGGGTTGATCGATGGATTCCGGCGTTAGGAACACGCTGCTTGGTATAGCTGCATTTATTTCTGTCATTCTCGGCTTGCTGGTGGCAAGCGTCATGGTGCCAAGACCAATGACGGCAGAAGAAGCACAGAAACTCGGTTTTTACCGCTTTGAGGCGCCGAGAGTCATTAATGACTTTTCCATGCAGGACCAGAACGGCGACCCCGCAAGTGTCGACAATCTGAAAGGTCAGTGGTCGATCCTCTTCTTTGGCTTTACCACCTGCCCGGATATCTGCCCGACAACACTCAGCGTGCTGGCCGATGCCGTGGATGACATGGAAGCACCCCCTCAGGTTGTTATGGTGAGCGTCGATCCTGACCGCGATACCCCCGAGAAACTGAGTCAGTATGTACCGGCGTTTAATCCTGATTTTCAGGGTTTTGTGGGTTCCTTCGATGAAACGGTTAATTTTGCGCAACAAGTGAATGTCGCATTCGGCAAGGTTCCTGGTGAGACCCCCGGAAGCTATCTGGTTGACCACTCGGGCTCTCTTGTCCTCGTTGACCCGGAAGGACGATATGCAGGCTTCATCAAGTCACCCCATAATGCGCAAAATATTCAAAAGATTGTCGCGACCCTGTAACGCGCCTTATTAAAAACGTTAGTTAGCTATCACTGCTTTGGCGGGAATACCGTTTATTCCAGTCGTCCAACCCGCACCCGTATCAGTTTAAATCCAGTTGAACTAGAATGGCTGAAAGTCAAAGACCGGTGTCTTTGTGAGTGCCATTCTCCACACGGAATCTAGTGAGAGTCTTGTTGATCGTTATCAACAGGTCCGTCAACAGACTGTAGCGCTGTGCGCCCCTCTGGAGATAGAGGATTACCAGGTGCAACCCATGGATGATGCGAGCCCGCCCAAGTGGCATCTGGCTCATGTCACCTGGTTCTTTGAAACTTTTTTATTGGTCCCTGAACTCTCTGGTTACAAACGCTATAACGAAGCGTTCGAAACACTGTTCAATTCTTACTACAACGGTGTTGGTAAACCTTTTCCAAGACCCCGGCGAGGGCATCTCTCCAGACCAACCGTTGCTGAGATCTATGAGTATCGAGCGCACGTCGATGAAGCCATGTTGCGCTATCTATCCGGGTCACCCAGTGAAGAAGCGCTGTTTAAAGTTGAAGTTGGTCTGAATCATGAACAGCAACATCAGGAACTGCTTCTCACAGACCTGAAATACAACCTTGGCAACAATCCGCTAAAGCCGGCGTATGCGTCACAGAAACTCGATACTCGATCATTGCCAGACATCAGCTGGCAGAGTTTTGAGGGCGGTCTTGTTGAAGTCGGTTCAGATGCGACAGATGGGTACGTTTTTGACAATGAAACTCCCCGTCACCAGGTGTTTTTGAAACCGTTTCAACTGGCGAGTCGACCGATCAGCAACGGCGAGTTTATCGAGTTCATTCAGGATGGTGGTTACGATCGTTTTGAATTCTGGCTTTCAGATGGTTGGGCGCATCTTTCAAACCTCGGTCAAGATCGATGGCAGATGCCACTTTATTGGCGAAAAGCTGGCGACGACTTCTTTGAGTACACCTTAGGTGGTGAACGCAAGGTAGATTTGAATGCTCCGGTTTGTCACATCAGTGGCTATGAGGCGGACGCGTTTGCCCGCTGGCGAGGTTGTCGACTTCCGACAGAACATGAATGGGAACTCGCCGCTAATGACCATCCGGTGGAAGGTAACTTCCTGGAATCCGGTAGCCTCCATCCTCTTGCGGTTTCTGGGGATGAATCTCTCTGCGGTCTATTTGGGGACACCTGGGAATGGACCAGTAGTAGTTACGGTCCCTATCCAGGTTATCAATCCTTTAAAGGCCAGCTGGGTGAATACAACGGAAAGTTTATGGCAAACCAACTGGTGTTAAGAGGTGGTTCCTGCGCCTCAGCGGCGTCTCACATAAGAGCTACCTATCGAAACTTTTTCTATCCCCCCGATCGTTGGCAATTTACGGGATTACGATTGGCACGGGACATTACCTGAAGGAAATTATGAATTCGCTGTCTTCAGTTCACTTCTATGATCGATCCGTAGAGATTGATGACCACGGCAATGAAATACTCTCGGGACTCATGGAGCGTCCGAGGACTCTGTCTCCTAAGTTTTTCTATGACGAGAAAGGCTCAGAACTATTTACGGAAATCACTCGTCAACCTGAGTACTACCTGACGCGAGTAGAGACCTCACTTCTCAGGAAACATGTCGATGAAATCAGTGATCTGATTGGCGATGACTTTATTCTGATTGAGTACGGTAGTGGCTCCTCAGAAAAGATACGCATTTTGCTGGATAGCTTGCGACCCGCGATTTATGCACCTCTGGATATCTCTGGTGAATACCTCGCGCAGGCAGCGAAGGCCCTGGGTCAGGAGTTTCCTTGGCTTGAAGTGCATGCGACTTGCGTCGATTTCACCGGAGAATTTGAGTTGCCGTTTGACAGTGAGAAACGTCGGGTTAGCTTCTTTCCGGGCTCTAGCATCGGCAATTTTGAACGCCACGAAGCGCAGGCGTTCCTGACGCGTATTCGTAATCTCGTTGGAGATAACGGAGGCCTACTTCTAGGTGTCGATATGAAGAAGGACGTGGCGGTTCTCAACGATGCCTACAATGATGAAAAAGGTGTTACCGCCGCGTTTAACCTGAACATCCTGACTCACTTGAACCGAGAGTATGGTGCAGACTTTGATGTTGAATACTTCCGTCATGAAGCGGCCTACAACGAGCAGGAAGGCTGTATACAAATGTTTCTGGTGAGTGAGAAAGACCAGAAGGTTTCACTGAACGGTCAGATCATAGAGTTCCATGCCGAAGAGAGAATCCATACCGAGAACTCCCATAAGTACACGGTCTCTGAAGTAGAGGACATGGCGCGGAAAGCGGGTTTTGGGAAGATCAATACCTGGCAGGATGACGACGGGCTCTTTGGCGTTTTCTACCTTTTCAACTAGAACGTTTTTGCTAGTTCCAACATCTGGTGAGGGTCTTTAAGAGGTGGATCGCCACTTAGCAACCTCGTTAGCGCGAATCTTGCCGCACTGACTCTCTGCATCCTGGGCAACAGATCTCTTTCCTGATCTGTTAGGGACCGAATTTCTTCGTAGCCGGTCATCAATGCATCTTGTAACGATCGGTCAATGCGATTGCCCTTTAGGCACCAATCATTAATGGCAATGGCGACATCCTGAATCAGTAGATCGTTACAGGCGTGATAGAAATCGATGACACCGCTAAGGTCTCCGCTGTCGGTAAACAGGGCGTTGTCCCGAAACAGATCGCCGTGAATGATGCCGCTGGGTAACTCACTGTTCTGGATCTGTTCGTAATCCGAAACAAGGGCGATTAGAAATTCATTGTCCTCTGGTCCCAGCCGAGATGCGTTCGCACTGATGCTTTCTTGCATCCAGACCGCGTTAAATGGGTTGTCTCGCTCCGTTTTGAGCTCCAACAAAGCCTGGTGGGACTGAGCCATAAATCGACCGATCTCTGTGCACTGTCTTTCAGTCACATCACCAGGATGATCGCCATCGAGCTGTGGGAAAAGGAAAGTTGGTTTTCCGCAGAAGATGGTTGAGGTCATACCATCTAGAGTCGCAATTGGCGCGGCCACCGGTAGGCCATAGTGGAATAAATGGGTCATGACTTTATTGAAAAAGGGCACTTCGTTGAAATCGAAGCCCTCGACAATCGTCAGGACGTAGTGATTCTGTTCGCCATCTCGATCAAGGGTGACCCGATAGTTTGAATTCTCGATGCCACCCTCAATGACTTCATGCCCCGCAAGATCACCCTTGCCGAACATCACAAGATATCGGCTGAGGGCTTCTTCAGTGAATGTGGTAAACGCAGCCATGTCGCAAGGAGGTGCTCAGAACTCCACGATCACCCATTGCGGGTAAAGCTGGCGTTTGTGATCGAGACTTTCATAATGTGGAGCGCCGTCAGCGGGCACCATGTAATAGGGTCTGCCACGCTCTGGAACGACCTTAATCATGGTCAGGATACCGTTCTGGCGGTACTCGTAAATCGTTCGATTCTCACCTTCCACGATTTGAATATCATCTTCTTCCCGTTCCTCTGCGACGAGTGACAGGGGCGCTATAAGGAAGACCGCAAGCAGCGCTGTGATCCATGGAAAATGGCGGATGTTCGAAGTATGGTGACGGTTGCTTCGCATGAGATTTATGAATTGAAAAAAGATTTTTCGCTCGTCCTGATCGACGGCTCATCGTACCTTTTTCGTGCCTACCATGCACTTCCACAGCTCGTCTCCTCCAAGGGACAACCGACGGGAGCAATCAAAGGTGTGATCAGCATGATCAGGAAACTGATGGCCGACTACCCTGACAGTCATATCGCGGTTGTTTTTGACGCGAAAGGAAAAACATTCCGAAACGAAATTTACAAGGAGTACAAGGCAAACCGTCCTCCAATGCCGGACGAACTTCGAAGCCAGATTGCACCCATTCACGACATCATTCGGAAAATGGGTCTTCCGCTTCTAATCGTTGATGACGTTGAAGCGGATGATGTCATTGGCACCCTTGCGCAGCAGGCGACCGACAAGAAGATGGACGTACTGATCTCAACTGGCGATAAGGATATGGCCCAGCTGGTCACGCCCCACGTGACGTTGATCAACACAATGAACGATGCGCTAACGGATGAGGACGGTGTTGTAGAAAAGTTTGGTGTCAGACCGGATCAGATCATTGATTATCTCGCTTTGGTGGGTGACACATCCGACAACATTCCTGGCGTGCCCAAGTGTGGACCGAAAACTGCGGTTAAATGGTTAACGGAGTACGAGAGCCTTCAGGGCGTCATGGACAATGCCGACGAAATTAAAGGAAAAGTAGGTGAGAACCTCCGGGATTCCCTGTCTTTCCTCCCGATGTCATACGATCTTGCGACCATCCGAAAAGATGTTGCTCTCGAAGCAGGTGTTGACGAACTGGTTCATGGCGATGAGGACACCAGCGGCTTGCTGGAGCTGTTTACAGAACTCGAATTCAAGCCCTGGGTGACGGAGCTGGGCGATGGTGGGTCTGCGGAATCTGCAACCGCCAGTGAGTCAGTGGACGTGGATTACGACATTGTTTACACCCTGGAAGAACTTGATGGCTGGGTCGACACCCTGAAGAAAGCCGATCTCTTTGCTTTTGACACAGAGACAACCAGCATCGATTACATGGAAGCCAGCATTGTTGGTTTGTCATTTTGTGCTGAAGCGGGCAAGGCGGCTTATGTGCCCATTGCGCATGATTATGAAGGTGCGCCCGAACAGCTTTCCATGGAAGAGGTGTTCTCGCGTGTTGCGCCACTGCTCGAAGATCCTGAGCGAACCATAGTTGGTCAGAATCTCAAATACGATATCAGCGTGATGGCTAATCATGGTGTGCAGGTCAAAGCAAAGATTTTTGACACGATGCTCGAATCCTATGTGCTGAACTCGGTTGCCTCTCGCCACAATATGGATGACCTGGCGCTTAAGTATCTTGGCGTCAGCACGGTGCACTTTGAGGACATTGCTGGCAAAGGTGCCAAGCAATTGACGTTCAACCAAATTGATATCGATAAAGCAGGACCTTATGCGGCAGAAGACGCGGACATTACCCTGAGGTTACATGAGGTTCTTTGGCCGAAACTTGAGGCGGAAAAAACACTGCTCGCTGTTTACCTGGATATTGAACTGCCCCTGGTTCCCATATTGTCGAGAGTTGAACGGGACGGTGTATTGCTGGACGAGGAGCAGCTTCACAGTCAGAGCAAAGAACTCGAAAAGCGCCTGTCGGAGCTTGAGCAGGAAGCTTATGGTTTGGCTGGCGAGGAATTTAACCTGGGATCGACAAAGCAGCTTCAGCAAATATTTTTCGAGAAGCTTGGACTTCCGGTCATCAAGAAGACACCAAAAGGCCAGCCCTCCACCGCCGAACCAGTGCTTCAGGAGTTGGCCCTCGACTACCCGCTTCCTGCGGTGATCATGGAATATCGAGGCTTGTCGAAACTGAAATCGACCTATACCGATCAGTTACCAAAGCAGATTGCTGCTTCAACAGGCCGTATACACACTTCTTATCACCAGGCTGTGGCTGCCACTGGCAGACTGTCGAGCACCGATCCAAATCTACAAAACATTCCTATTCGAACTGAAGAAGGACGAAGGGTGCGGAAAGCGTTCGTTGCACCTGAAGGATACAAGGTGATGGCGGCTGACTATTCGCAAATCGAACTGCGGATCATGGCGCATTTGTCCGGTGATGAAGGCCTGGTGAAGGCATTCAAAGAAGGTTTGGATATTCACAAAGCAACGGCAGCGGAAGTCTTCGGTGGCTCCATCGACAGTGTCGCTGATGAACATCGGCGAAGCGCCAAGGCAATTAACTTTGGATTGATCTATGGCATGTCGGCTTTTGGTCTTGCCCGCCAGTTGAATATCAGTCGCGGTGACGCTCAGGACTATATCGACCTCTATTTTGAAAGATACCCCGGTGTACGTGAGTACATGGACAGGACGCGAGCCCTTGCTGCGGAGCAGGGATATGTTGAAACCATATTTGGTCGCCGGCTTTACCTGCCGGAGATTAAGGCGAGTAATTTCCAACGTCGTCAGGCAGCCGAACGAACTGCCATCAATGCGCCGATGCAGGGTAGTGCTGCCGACATCATCAAGCGTGCCATGATCGCGGTTGATCAATGGCTCTTGGAGTCTGACCTGGATACCAGAATGACCATGCAGGTGCATGATGAATTGGTGCTTGAGGTACCGGAGGCTCGACTGGATGAAGTTGCTGCGGGGGTGGAGGGTCTCATGTCAGGTGCAGCGGAGCTCTCTATTCCTCTGGTTGTAGAAGCGGGAGTGGGAGATAACTGGGATCAGGCGCACTAGTTACTATAGAAAATGGAGTAACTTTCACTATTTCAGTCTGAAAATAGTTATCTGCCGAGGAACTTTTCCGGGGAGCGTTAGTCTGAATATATGTAAGCAAAATAGATAAGCAGCAACTTCGGTAATTTTCTCCCCCAAAAGAACCGAAGGCGGGCTCTGGTCAACCCTCCCCAATTGTGACCAGGGCCCTTTTTTTTGCCTATTGGGATGCCTCATCCAGCCAAGTTCCGACCCGTTCCTGCAAAATATCCAGGCCTAGCTTTTTGGTCGCAGAAAACACCTGTGCGGTGGCGTTGTCTTGCAAGTCTCGCTGGAGCTTCAATAGAGCAGATTGCTGCCCTCCCCGCTTCAGCTTGTCTGCTTTGGTCAACAGGACATGGACAGGCAGTTCAGCCTCAGTTGACCAGTTGAGCATCATCTCGTCGAACTCCTTCAAGGGGTGGCGGATATCCACCATCAGGACAATACCTTTCAGGCAAGATCTGGCTCTGAGGTAATCATCCAGGTGCTGTTGCCAATGATCTTTTACGCTCATTGGCACTTTGGCATAACCATAGCCCGGCAAATCCACGAGTTTCTGGGTTTCCGTGATTTCAAAGAAATTAATGAGTTGCGTGCGTCCTGGTGTCTTACTGGTCCGGGCCAGGCTCTTTTGCCGAGTCAACGCGTTAATGGCACTGGACTTGCCGGCGTTGGAGCGGCCACAAAAAGCGACCTCAGCACCTATATCTGGGGGACACTGTGCAAGTGTTGCAGCACTGGTCAGGAATCGGGCAAGTTGGAAGTTAACAGACATTTTTGCCTGGAATCGGTATATAATGCGCCCCGCATTCTAGCACCCGCTATGCGGGAGCGTGCTGATTTATCAAGCATTTAGTTCAAGAAGTAATGGTATGAAAAAGATTCTGATTTCTGCAGCTCTGGCTTGTCTCGCCATGTCATCCGGTGCATTCGCCGGCGGCGATGCAGATGCCGGTAAAGATCTGGCGACCACTTGCCTGGCTTGTCACGGAGAAACTGGTAACAGCATGGCGCCGACATTTCCAAATATTGCCGGCCAAGGCGAGAAGTATCTCCTCAAACAGTTGAAAGATATCCAGAGTGGTAACCGACCGATACCCACCATGGCGGGTCTTTTGGACAATATGAGCGAACAGGATCTGGCTGATATTGCGGCTTACTATGCAGGTCAGGCTCGCAGCACCGGTGCTGCAAAAGAAGAACTGGTTGAGCTTGGTGAAAGCATTTATCGCGCTGGTATCCCGCGCAAAAACATCGCGGCATGCACGGCTTGTCATGCGCCGAGCGGTAACGGCAACGATCTTGCGAAGTTTCCCTCGTTGGCTGGTCAATGGCCTGAGTACACCGTCCAGCAACTCAAAGCGTTTCAATCTGGCGAGCGCCACAACGATGGTGATTCAAGAATGATGCGCGGCGTTGCTTTGGATATGAACGAGCAGGAAATGGAAGCGGTTGCTTCTTATATCTACGGACTTAAGTAGAACCTGATGCAGCTCACTCGCCGCCTGCTGGGCTTTCTAACCCTATTTTTTACGGTACTTTACGCTCAGGCTGAAGGATTTCAGTACGAGGAAGGCACGCACTATGCTGTGCTTGAGGTGCCCGTAAAGACCCGTAATCCAGACATTGTGGAAGTGACGGAGTACTTTTCCTACGGCTGCCCACATTGCTACCGTTTCGAACCGTTGATCCAGCAGTGGAAAGCGGAGTTACCTGAGAATGTAGAGTTCAACCGGACACCTGCGATTTGGCGTGTTACGGGATATGAACTCTATGCACGCACTTACTACACCGCGCTTGCGCTGGGTGTGCTCGAAAAAGTGCATTCACCCCTGTTTAACGCGATCCATGGCGAACGCCGCCGTTTGTTGGATCTCGAGTCTATGACGGGTTTTATGGCTGAACACGGTGTGGATCCTGTTGAGTTCGTTAAAACTTACACGGATTCCTTTGGCGTTAAGGCGCAGTATCAGCAAGCCATTGCAAGACAGAGAATTTATCGATCAGGTGGTGTGCCAGCGCTTATCGTTAACGGCAAGTACCGTATCGAAGCCAGTATGGTGGGTAACAGCAACGTAGGCATGCTGCAGGTTGCGAGTTTCCTGATTGAGAAAGAGCGTCAGCTGTTAAATGCTGGTGCGCCCTCAGAAGCAGAATAGCCGGATTCACCGACACCTGATTCGCCGCCCATATCCTGGGCTGCGATATCCGCTCCTTGTTCCCTCAAGCGTGATTCGTCGACTCGACGTCTTAACTCTTTGCCTGGCTTAAAGTGCGGAACAAATTTGCCCGGCTTGTGAATACCAACTTCCCCAGTTTTTGGGTTTCTTACCGTTCGGGGCTTTCTGAAGTGGTTTGAGAAGGTGCCAAAGCCTCGAATCTCGATCCTTTCGCCTGAAGCCAGGCTGTCAGACATGATTTCGATAAGGGTATGCACAGCGAGATCCACGTCGCGGTTGCTCAACTGATCAAGCTTCTCAGACATCCTTTTTATCAGCTCGGATTTGTTCATTCCCACAACCGGTAACTGCGACCACTTCATCTTACTAAAATAAGTTGATGTTTCAATATGTTATAGGCACTTACTCATGTATTTGATTAATTAGCCTTAGTTAATACCGGAATTCATTGCAGTCATCCATTGAATCGCGGGCAGTGATCGCCTAGAATTCGCCATGGCGCGTTACCACCGACTTGGGCCTCATGCCCTAGGTTCTACAGTAAGTAAACACTTACTTCACCCGCAAGCGCGCAAATTTCACAGACAACCTTTTTTCCTGATGTCCGCAGCTCGTGGCCGTCGGGATTTACCCCTGTTTTTCTATGGAGGCGATTGATGGCGACAATTTTGGATGGTGTTTCTCGAACCTTTGCCGAGTACCTTTTGATTCCGCGGCTAACCCGAAAGGACCAGCGTGCAGACCTGGTTGACCTGAGTTCTCCTATGGCTGCAGTTGAGCCCAATCAGTTACCCCGATTCAAAATTAATACACCCATCGTGTCCGCTGCTATGCAGTCTGTCTCCGGTAGTGAACTCGCCATCTCACTGGCAAGACAAGGCGGCCTCGCCTTTATTTTTTGCAGTCAGTCTATTGAGAGCCAGGCGGATATGGTTCACCAGGTGAAAGCGCACAAGGCGGGGTTTGTCTCCAGCGACACCAATACAACACCAGATAAAACCTTGAATCAGGTGATCGACCTGATGAAAAAGACAGGTCACTCGACAGTACCTGTCACCGAGGATGGTACCGGCACAGGCAAATTGATTGGCCTAATTACCGATCAGGATTTCTGGGAATTTGAAGACGATCTGTCAGATTTGGTTGCTGACTACATGACACCGATCAGCGATGTCATTTATGGCGAAGATGGTTTGACCTTACGAGAAGCAAACAGACTACTGCACAAGCACAAGAAGAACTGCCTGCCTATTCTTGATAACAAAGGTCATCTGACTTCGTTGGTGTTTAAGAAAGACTATGAAGATCACATGCGTCACCCACATGAGTTGCTTGATGATTCAAAGCGACTTTGTGTTGGTGCGGCGATAAACACACACGATTACCGAGAGAGAGTGCCAGCACTGCTTGCCGCAGGTGCTGATGTTCTGTGTTTTGACAGCTCTGATGGATTCACGGAATTCCAGAAAGAAGGCATCGATTGGATTCGCAAGGAATTTGGACCAGATGTTGTGGTCGGTGGTGGCAACGTGGTCTCTGCGGAAGGCTTTGATTATCTCGTCAATGATGGCGGCGTGGATTTCATCAAGGTGGGTATGGGCGGTGGCTCCATCTGTATTACCAGGGAACAGAAAGGGGTTGGTCGTGGCCAAGCCTCCGCATTGTTAGATGTGGTCAAGCGCAGAGACGAATACTTTAAAGAGACTGGTCGATACATTCCGATCTGTTCTGACGGTGGATTGTCCAATGACACTCAGATTGTAGTTGCCCTGGCGATGGGTGCTGATTTCGTCATGATGGGACGATACTTTGCAATGACCGAGGAGAGTCCAACGCCGAAAACCTCGATCAATGGCCAGATGTACAAACCCTATTGGGGTGAGGGCACTAACCGGGCTCAGAATTGGCAGCGCTATGGTGACGCCGCTGAAGGTAACGAAATGGTGTTTGAGGAGGGTGTCGATGCTTATGTACCTCTGGTTGGTACAGTCGGTGAAGTGCTTAGAACTACCCTCTACAAATTGCGTTCAACTATGGTCAACGTTGGCGCAGACAGTCTTTCCGAGTTTAAGGAACAGGCTGTTCTGACGCTGGTTTCAGAGCAATCAGTGGTAGAAGCCGGCACCTCTACGGTGTTCCAGTTCTCTGCAAATAGAGACTTTGAGGGAAGTGGCAACTCTTGATTCAGGTAGTCTTCAGCAGCGGCTTCTGTATAATGGCGCCGGGTTTAATATCGAGTGTTTGAAGTGAGCAAGATCAAGATTCTGGTAAGTCTTTTGGGCCTGGTAGTGGCCGGATTTGCCATTGCATCCAGCGATATCGCAGATCGAATCAAGCCGGTTGGCGAAGTCTGTATTGAAGGCCATGAGTGTGCGAATGCATCTGCAGCGCCGGTTCAGGTTGCTTCATCAGGTGGTGGTGACGTCCAATCCAATTTCAATAAGAGCTGTGCAACCTGTCACAATGCTGGTGTAGCTGGCGCGCCGAAAGTTGGCGATGCTGCTGCCTGGGCACCTCGTATTGAGAAGGGCATGGATACACTTTATGCCAGCACCATCAACGGTCTTCCACCTGCGATGCCAGCGAAAGGTATGTGCTTCAGTTGTTCTGACGATGACCTTCGAGCTCTCGTCGACTACATGGTAGAAGCCTCCCAATAACGCCCCCGGATTGATCACCTGGACCGATCCAACTTCCTGTAACTAACAGCTTCAGTAAGGTGCTGACGAGAAACGTCAGCATCTTCTGACATATCTGCTATGGTGCGAGCCACTTTTAGAATCTTGAAGTAAGCTCGAGTTGATAGCCCAAGCTTTTCGCTGCAGACATCAAGGAAGCCAGCATCTGACCTAGAGATTCGGCAGTGTTCCCGAACCTGTTGGTTTGTGAGATCTGCGTTGATGCCGTCCTGACGGCGGAGCATCTTTTCTCTTGCCCGTGAAATACAGATCTCAATGCTTTCCTGTTCCGTAGAATCCTGGTCGGAGCGCGCGACTTCACCTGGCGCTAAGGGCGGTACCTCAATATGTATGTCGATTCTGTCTAGCAGTGGCCCAGAAACTCTCGACCGATAACGCCAGATCTGATCCGCGGTGCATTCGCACTCTCGGCGTGGATCTGTGAGATAGCCGCAAGGGCAAGGGTTCATTGCTGCAATCAGTTGAAACCGTGCAGGATATTTCACCTGATGTCCTGCTCGACTGATCCATACTTCGCCAGATTCGAGGGGTTCCCTAAGCACCTCAAGGACATGCCGGGCGAACTCGGGTAGTTCATCCAGAAATAGAACACCAAGATGGGCCAGAGATATCTCACCCGGTCTTGGCGGGTTGCCGCCACCGGCGATAGCCACCGAGCTGGCGGTATGGTGTGGTGCTCGAAAAGGGCGGTGGCGAAAATGCTGATAGGCGAATGGCTGCTTTGCGACTGAGACAATCGATGCGACGGTCATCGCCTCTGAGGTCGACATGTCTGGTATCAATCCCGGTAAGCGGCTGGCGAGCATTGTCTTGCCGGTCCCTGGAGGCCCAACCATCAACATATTGTGACCGCCCGCAGCAGCGATACTCAGGGCTCGCTTGGCACCGATCTGGCCGCGAACATCGGATAGTAGTGATCGATGGTGCACGGGGATTGCGTTGGACCGGCTTGGTTCATTCAGCGGGTATGTCCCACAGAGATGGTTGATGACGCAGAGCAGACTCTGAGCAATTAAGACAGTTTCACGAGTATCGAGACTCGCCTCGCTCTCATTGTCAGCCGGTACGATAAGTTGTCGACCGTTTGCTTGGCTTCGCAACATGGCAGGCAGGACACCTCGAACACCTCTGAGTCTGCCCGTCAGTGACAGTTCGCCCAGAAACTCATAGTGCTCAAGCTCGTTTGGTTCTATCTGTTTGGATGCCACCAGTATCGCGATAGCGATAGCCAGATCGTAGCGGCCACTACTCTTCGGTAGATCAGCGGGTGCAAGATTGACGGTGATCCTCTGTGATGGGTATTCGAATCCGCTTGCCTGGATTGCCGCTTTGACGCGATCTTTGCTTTCTCGTACTGCGGTCTCAGGAAGACCAACGATCTGGGTCTGTGGTAATCCAGGCACTGCTGCAGCTTCAACGGAAACTGCTGGTGCATCGATGCCTAGTTCCGCGCTTGAATAGGTTGTCGCGATCTTCATTCCAAACATTATTCGTGGGATGATCTTATTCGTCGGTAGGCACAGGTAGTGTTGTACTGTCGGCGAAGGAGGATATCGCTGCACGAACTTGGTGCAATGCCGTGCGCGATACTGGCGAATGTCGCACCATGCTAGTGCGAGTTTGTTGGCCACGAAAGCCTGGTGACGCTTAAATCCCTGTTTTTACGGGGACTTCGGAAGTTGGCACAGTCGATGCTTTATAGGTCATAAAAGGGCACCCTTATCAGGGTATCTTCACCTCTGTAAATTAGATACATTGCCTAACGATAAGTAGGTAAAGCGTTGTAAGGAGAAAACAGATGAAACTAGTCTCTGCGATTATTAAGCCGTTCAAACTCGATGACGTTCGTGAAGCGTTGTCCGAGATTTCCGTGCAGGGTATGACCGTCACGGAAGTGAAGGGTTTCGGAAGACAGAAAGGGCATACGGAGCTTTACCGAGGGGCAGAGTACGTTGTTGATTTTCTGCCGAAAGTGAAGATCGAGGTCGCCATTGCAGACGACAACCTGGATGCGGTGATTGAAGCCATTTCCAAGGCTGCAAATACTGGCAAGGTTGGTGACGGCAAGATCTTTATCAGTCCGCTGGAAGACGTCATTCGAATTCGCACGGGCGAAACTGGCGCCGAGGCCGTCTAACCCGGGTTACTGACGCCAAAATTCTCTATAATCCCACCCTTTTGCCAGGGCTGGGAAAACCATGCGTTATGTGAGTACACGCGGCGGCGTGTCCGACCTCTCCTTTTGTGAAGCTGTCATGATGGGATTGGCTTCGGACGGCGGCTTGCTGGTACCAGCGAACATTCCGGATATTCGTGATCAGTTGTCTGATTTTCAGACCCTGAGTTACACCGAGATAGCAGCCCGTGTCATGGGCTGCTTCATCGATGATATTCCTACCGAAGATCTCGAAACGCTCATCCAAAAAAGCTACGCCACGTTTGATGACGAACGTGTCACACCAGTCGTGCCTGTCGGTGACATGCACATCATGGAGCTGTTTCATGGCCCAACACTGGCCTTCAAAGATGTTGCTCTGCAGTTTCTGGGTAATGTTTTTGAATACGTGCTGGCTCGTGATGGTGGTCGTCTGAATATTCTCGGCGCCACCAGCGGTGACACCGGTAGCGCAGCCATTGCCGGTGTGCGTGGCAAAGAGAACATCAATATCTTCATCATGTTCCCGGACGGGCGCACCAGTCCGCTTCAGGAACGACAGATGACGACGGTATTGGATGACAATGTTCAGAACATTGCTATTGAAGGCAGCTTTGATGACTGTCAGTCCATCCTGAAAGGCGTGTTTGCCGATCTTGAGTTCAAGGATGAGTATCAATTAGGCGCCGTGAATTCGGTGAATTGGGCGAGGGTGCTGGCACAGGTTGTCTATTACTTCGCGGCATGGGTCCAGCTTGGATCACCCAAAGCGTTTCAGGTAGCGGTACCCACCGGTAACTTCGGCAATATTTTTGCTGGATATATTGCACGTCGTATGGGGCTACCCATCGATAAGCTGATTCTCGCGACAAATGACAACGACATCCTGCACCGTTTCTTTACAACCGGACGTTACGAAAGAGGCAGCGTTCACTTCTCCTACAGCCCGGCTATGGACATTCAGGTATCCAGCAACTTCGAACGTTATCTCTATTATCAGTTTGACCAGGATACAGCCAAGGTCAGTGATTTCATGAGTGACTTTCTGAGCAAGGGAAGCGCAACTGTTAACTTCAATACAGTCAATTTTGACGATGCGTTTGCAACCGGGTGCGTCACGGATGAGGAAACGTTGGCAAAGATCGTTGAAACGTTTGAGGACACAGGTTATCTGCTAGATCCTCATACTGCGGTTGGAGTGCATGTAGCTCAGAAGTATCGAAACCCTGAACTGCCTCTGGTGTGTATGGCAACGGCACATCCCGCTAAATTCGATGATGTCATCAAGAAGGGTTTACCAGAGGCGGACGTGACACATCCGTCATTGGAAGCGCTTAAGGAATTACCGGCTCGAAAGTCTCAACTGGAGAATGACCAGCAGGCCGTTAAAAGCTTCATCGCTGAGCATAATTAACCTCAGAGGTTAGATAGACGCGCAATTGCTTCCGGCAAGTGGCGTATGTCTTCGATCACTTCATCTGCCTCAGTATCGCCAGGCTCTGGTCGCGCGGCACCGCGAACCCAGATGGTTTTCAGTCCTACTTGATTGGCGGCATCGACATCCTTGATAGGATCGTCTCCGACATACAGCATTTCTTGGGGTTCACATCCGGTGTGTTCGAGAGCACGATGAAATAGATCCGGCGCGGGTTTAGGTGCGCCCACCTGTTCGGCTGAAAAAGCGAAACTGAAATGGTTACCGAGTCCCAGTCTTTGAATGTCAGCATTGCCGTTGGTCAGGGCGCCGAGCTGATAGGACCTTGAGATCTCTGCGATCGCATCAAGCGCGCCTTCGAAGAATTCAACTTCATTTCGAGCAACGAGGAAGACTTCCATAGCTTCTTTGGAAAGGCGTTCTGCATCTTCGTCGTGATTCAAATGATGCAACAAAGCACGCTCAATCACCTGGCGCCTCAGTTCCGTGAGTCGATACCCCAGACTTTTGTCATCCCTTAGGACATCATCCCGGAAGTTTTTCATCTTTTCTGGATCGTAGCTGAAACCCGATACGGACTCATGAAGCCAGTCCCTCAGGATTTGTTCAGCCCTGACGATTACCGGATGGACATGCCAAAGCGTGTCGTCCAGGTCGAAGGCTACTACTTTCAGCTGTGTCATCTACTCAGGTTCTCTTGCTCGGTGTCTATTGCTCAGTGTCTATTGCTCAGTGTCTGGGCTTTTCCTGTTCGCTCGTGGGTGAGCTTTATCATATACGTCCGCAAGATGCTGAAAGTCCAAATGGGTGTAGATTTGTGTCGTAGAAATGTCGGCGTGTCCCAGTAACTCCTGTACAGCTCTTAGATCCTGGCTGGATTCGAGCATGTGACTGGCGAAAGAGTGCCGCAGGGTATGAGGGTGAACCCGACCAGAAATACCAAGCCTTCGGCACCATTCTCGAACTCGGGCCTGAACGTTACGAGCACTGATACGCATGCCCCGTTCACTGATAAAGAGTGCAGACTCATCGATGTTCTTTGCTCTGGGAGCCAGCACTCGATCTTTGAGCCATGCCTTGAGTGCCTGAATAGCTTTTGCTCCTACCGGTAGCAGTCGCTCCTTGCTGCCTTTACCCCTGACGCGGATCGTACAGTCATCGAAAGAGATGTCCTGAATATTGCTGCCAACGAGCTCAGAGAGGCGCAAGCCGGAAGAGTAGAATAGTTCGAGTATCGCGCGGTCTCTGAGACCGTGCCAGGTATTCGTTTCTATCTCCAGCAACCTGCTGATCTGATCAGTATCGATCGTGTCGGGCAGAGTGGATTTACTTTTCGGTGCTGAAAATTCCATGGCCGGATTTGTTCGAACAACACCTTCCCGGGCGAGGAAGTTAAATAGAGTTCGAATTGATGACAGGTGCCGTTGTAATGTCTTGCCAGACTTGCCTCCGCGAAAGGCTCCAGTGATGTAAGACCGCAAATGATGTGCGCTGACATCTTTCCAGTCCTTGACGTTTGTCTGATCAAGTTCTTCCAGCAACGCGAGTAGATCGCGCTGGTAGTTGCTGATGGTATGGTCTGACAGCTGTCGCTCGTTTCTCAGGTGGGCGAGGAACTGGTCGAGCTCGGTTCTCATAGAGCCCTAACGAGGCAGATGCCTGGGTAGCAACTTGGCCAGCACGTCGGCAATAAAGCCGATGAACAGCGTATCCATTTGGGGTGAAAAATAGTGTGGATCGCTGTGGCCGATAGCCAGGAGCGCGAGCTGTCGATTACGCTCTTTGACGGACAAAACGGCCGCTGACTTTACCTTTTCGCTTTGGTGTCGAAACAGGAAGTCTTGCTCCTCCGGGCGAAGAACGCCAAGAGTTGGCTCTTTCGCTCGCATCAATGCACCAACGTAGTTACGCGCAGAATCTGCAGTGACGCGTGTCGTGAAATGATTAACCTGTCGCGGCCGTTTGCCGAAAACCACCAGGGAATAAGCTTTGCAGCCAAAGTCTTTTTTCAGACCCTTTTCCAGTGCATCAAAAAAATCTTTGCCGCGATTTGCAGCAACCAGGTTGAGAACCAGTCGACGGCTTTTGTCGAAAATTTCTTTGTTGGCTTCCGCAGAGGCGACAAACTCCGTGAGCTGTTTTCGTGTTTTACGCTGACGATCGCGCATCACCTCCAGCTGTTTTTCCACCAGGGAAATGGCGCCTTTGTTTTTGTGTGGAATTTTGAGTTTCATGACGAGGGAGTCGCGGTTCTCGAAAAACCCGGGGTTCGCCTTCAGGTAGTCCGCCACTTCCTTTTCTGTCAGATCACTCATACTTGCAGTCTTCCTTCGTAAACACGGCACGCAGGACCGGTCATTTTCACGGTATCGTCATCACCTGCCCAGCCGACAGACAAATGACCACCCATTAGTTCAACGTCCACGACGTCGTCCAGCAGACCCTGAAGTCTCCCAGCAACAACCGCAGCACATGCGCCGGATCCACAAGCTTTGGTCTCACCGACGCCACGTTCATAGACACGTAGCTTAATCTTTTTTCTCGAAACAACCTGCATGAAACCGACGTTTACGCGTTCCGGGAATCTTGGATGTGATTCCATAATCGGTCCGATCCGTTCCACGGGTGCGGTATCAACATCGTCTACCCGGATCACCGCGTGTGGGTTGCCCATGCTGACGGCTGCGAGCTCAATGATCTCGCTGTCGTTCTCTGCATCGCAGGATTCCACGAGAGGAACCTGGTAGGTGATCATGGGTGAATCAGCGACAAATGGAATTCTGGCCGGCTGTAACACGGGTTGCCCCATATCCACAGTGATATTGCCGTCTTTCTCTAACTTGCAGCTGATTTCCCCGGTGTTGGTTTCCAGCTTGATGGTCGACTTGGTGGTCAGCCCTTCATCCCTGACAAAGCGGAGAAAACACCGTGCACCGTTGCCACATTGTTCCGCTTCCGTTCCGTCCGCGTTGTAGATGGTGTACTTGAAATCAAGCTCTGGATTTTCGGGCGGCCGAACGGTTAACAGCTGGTCAAATCCGATACCCAGTTTTCGATCGGACAGTTCCTGGATCAGGTTAGGGTGCAAACTGGCGCGCTGAGATATCAGGTCAACCATCATGAAGTCGTTGCCCAGACCGTGCATCTTGGTGAAACGTAACAACATGTCGCTAATTTACTCCCGTATTGATTCGAGCGCGAACAGATCATCAATGGATTCCCGTCTGCGGATGACGCGATGTTCATCCCCGGAAACCATAACTTCTGCAGCTCTCGGTCGAGAGTTGTAGTTGGAACTCATGACAAAGCCATAGGCGCCTGCCGACAAGACAGCGACCAGGTCATCTTCATTGATGGCAAGATTCCTGTCCTTGGCCAGGAAATCACCAGTCTCACAAACCGGACCGACGATATCCCAGGTCTTCTCTTGCGCGTTTGTTTCAGCCACAGCCACAACATCCTGCCAGGCACTGTACAAAGCTGGTCTGATGAGATCGTTCATGGCTGCATCGACAACGGCGAAGTTTTTGCCTTCGTTCGACTTCAGTGTGTTTACCCGCGTCAGCAGAATGCCGGCGTTGGCGACGATCATCCGACCGGGTTCGAATACGAGGCTCTGTGGTCGCCCGCTCATGGCCTGGCCTACGGCGCTTGCGAATTCACCAAGATCGATGGGTGTTTCATCCTTGTATTGCACGCCGATACCACCACCAAGGTCGATGTGATCCACTTCGATCGCTCGGTCTGCAAGTTTATCCGTCAGCGCAAGCACTCGTGTCAGGGCGTCGAGAAATGGTGTCAGTTCCGTAATCTGGGATCCGATGTGGCAGTCGATACCGACGATCCTCAGAGAAGGCGTCACCGCTGCCTTTTTGTATAGGTCGAAAGCTTCGTCCGTTGAAACACCAAATTTGTTTTCTTTTAGACCCGTGGAGATATACGGGTGAGTTTTGGGATCAACGTCCGGATTTACTCGAATTGAAATGGGTGCCACGTTTCCGGTGACATCCGCGACACGAGCGATTCGATCCAGTTCGGAAGCGGACTCGACATTGAAACAACCGATCTCGTGTTCCAGTGCCAGGTCGATTTCCCAGTCCTGCTTACCTACGCCCGAGAAAACGACTTTGGAAGGGTCACCGCCTGCACGTAAAACGCGCGCCAGTTCACCGCCGGAGACAATATCAAAGCCAGAACCCATCTCTGCCAGAAGTTGCAGGATGGACAGGTTGGAGTTTGCTTTCACCGCGTAGCAGATGTTGTGTGGATGCATGGACAACGAGGCATCGAAAGATTCGTAAGCCGAGCGGATAGCTGCTTCCGAATAAACAAACACCGGGGTGCCGTATTGTTGGGCAATCTCTTCGAGCGACACCTGCTCCATGTAGAGATCGCCCCCTTCCTTGCGTTGAAGGGTGCTATGGAGCATGGCTATTTGTCCGCCTGTTCGCGTTCAGTGGCTTCGCGCTGCTGGTTTGATTCTGTGGCGCGTTGATCGACGCCACTTTCTTCAGGACCTGTTTCTTCAAGGTAAAGGGCTCCCTTCTGACCACATGCAGTCAGCAACAACATAGCTATAAATGCGCAGATCACGCTGTTAGTACGCATGGTGTCTAAGTCAAACCCGGGAACGGTGTGCAGTATACTTGACTGCCCTCACAGAGAAAAATGAAGTTAAAGATGGATGACAGCCAATTTCAGGAACTCGTCGATGATGAGTTCGTCCGGATTGAAGATCGCATTGATGAGCTGGAATTAGATGCAGACATCGATACTGCCGGTGACGTGCTGTCCATAACGCTTGAGACCGGCGGCAGCATCATTCTGAGTCGCCAGATAGCGAATCATGAAATCTGGGTTGCCGCGAAATCCGGGGGATTCCATCTGGCACGGGATGGGGATCGCTGGTGGTGTGCTACAACCAACGAAGATCTGGATACACTGATCAACAGAGTGTTTACGGAACAGGCCGGTACCAGCCTGTTCTAGTCAATGACGCTTAGAGAGAGTGACGGGCGGTTTTTATGGCAGCCTTTACCTGTTCAGGGGCAGTACCACCCAGGTGATTCCTGGCGTTCAAAGAGCCTTCCAGCGTCAGCACCTCATAAACATCTTGTTCGATGAGTTCACTCGCTTCACTCAAATCTTCCAGTGCCAATTCGGAAAGATCACAGTCCTTCGATATGGCGAGCCCCACTAACCGACCAACAACGTCATGAGCGTCCCTGAAAGGTAGTCCCTTCTTGACCAGGTAATCGGCGAGATCCGTCGCAGTTGCGAATCCTTTCCTGGTCGCTTCACGCATGTTTTCTCTGTTTGGCGTCATGGCTGGAATCATATCGGCGAACGCGGTCAAGCAATCCAGAACGGTGTTCACCGTGTCGAATAGTGGTTCTTTGTCTTCCTGGTTGTCCTTGTTGTACGCCAGTGCCTGACCTTTCATCACGGTTAACAGATTACTCAGCGAACCGAATACGCGTCCGGTCTTGCCGCGAACCAGTTCGGGGACATCCGGATTTTTCTTTTGCGGCATGATCGACGAACCGGTGCAGAATCGATCTGGCAGGTCGATGTAACTGAATTGGGGCGACGTCCAAAGGATCATCTCTTCTGCCCAGCGCGACAGATGCATCATTAAAAGGCTGGATGCTGCGCAAAACTCGATAGCAAAATCTCTATCGCTGACTGCATCCAGTGAATTGGCCGCTATGGTCTCAAAGCCAAGTAGCTCCGCGGTCATCTGTCGATCGATGGGATAGGTCGTGCCAGCAAGAGCGGCAGCGCCCAGTGGCAAACTGTTGACACGTTTTCGGCAATCGGCCATTCGTGCCTTGTCTCTTGCGATCATCTCAAACCAGGCCATTAGGTGATGAGCGAAGGAGATGGGTTGAGCAACCTGCAGATGAGTAAGCCCTGGCATGATGGTTTCGGTCTCACCTTCAGCCAGATCTAGAATGCCTTTCTGTAACAGGCTGATCTTCTCGTTGATGGCGTCGATGGCATCACGCAAATAAAGTCGAATGTCGGTAGCGACCTGATCGTTTCGTGATCTTCCGGTGTGCAGTTTTTTGCCGACATCACCGATGCGTTCGGTCAGCTTGCTCTCGATGTTCATGTGCACATCCTCAAGAGCAACAGACCAGGTCATCTCGCCTTGTAGTATGTCTTCTCGAATGGCTTCCAAACCGGAAACAATGGCGCCTCTCTCGTTGTCATTGAGAATGCCGACCTTCTCGAGCATGGTGGCATGCGCGATTGAACCCTGTATGTCATAGGCCGCCAGCACCTGGTCGAAACCGATTGAAGCGGTAAACGACTCTACAAAGGCGTCTGTGGCTTCTGTGAACCTGCCGTCCCAGAGTTTGTTGCTTTTGTCCGTCACTTGCTTGGACCTGAAATCGAGAGAAGCGCAATTATAGCAGCAAGGTCTGATAAGCAGGCATAATTGGACCAGTCAGCGATTGGGGGCACAGCATTGGCTAAAACAACGCCAGAAGCAGATTTTTTTCTGCCCGACCTTTGCCAGGCACAGAGCATTCTGTTCCTGGTGCTTGTATCTGAACTCCTGGTGTTTGTTCAGGTGCTGTTTTCATCGAACTTTTTTGACTTCAATTGGATGCAACTGGGACTTACTTCCTTGTTTGTGCAGTGGGTTGTCCTGAGTTCTGCCGGACTACTTTGCAATGCCCGACCCTGGTTGATGCGTATGACGGTTCCTCGGGCAACTACCGTTGCCTTTGCCATGATCCTTCTGCTGACGGTCGTCTTCAGTGCTTTGGCGGAGTTTATTCTTTCGGGGTTCACCGGCATCGGTGAAGGAGGATTCGGCCGCATACTTCGTAATGTTCTGATCGCGACCATTATGACCACCATTGCATTTCGCTACTTCTTTTTGTCGCACCAGCTTAGGGTTGGTGAGCAGGCGGAACTCAGTTCACGAATCCAGGCTTTGCAGTCTCGTATCCGTCCTCACTTCCTCTTCAACAGTATGAACATCATAGCGAGCCTGATTTCTGTAGATCCGGATGTTGCCGAAGAAGTGGTAGAAGATCTGTCGGTCTTGTTCCGCGCCAGTTTGAATGATTCCACCAGTGAACCTGTGCGACTCTCAGAAGAACTGGACCTCTGTGAAAAGTATGTCCACATTGAAGGGCTTAGACTCGACGACCGTCTTTCGATGGAATGGCAGATCGACGTGGATCCCAATCAGGTTCGAATACCACTTTTGACGCTGCAACCGCTCCTTGAGAATGCGATCTATCACGGTATTCAGCCTCGGCCGGATGGCGGCATGGTGAGCGTGTCGATTAAGGAGTCAGCTGGCCGGATCAATGTTGAGATCTCGAACCCACTGTCCAACGAAGACAGCACTCATGAAAAAGGTAATCGTATGGCTTTGGATAACATCCGAAACCGCCTGCAGGCGCTATATGGCGCTGAGTCGTCGTTAACCACAGAAAAAACGGAAGGGCAGTTCATTACCCGCCTTGCATATCCTATTGATTTATAAAGGGTTTGCTGACGGGCGGTATTATTTTTCAGACAAATTTTCAAAAGTGTGCACTACGTCGCAGTTTTCTTGTCAAAAATCCTTAATTTAGCGTTCATGGCGGTCCTTCGCGCTGCGATTTGAGACCGGCCTGGAGTGCCAGAACAGGCACTAGATGAAGAAGAACAGTAAAGAGGTCATGCCCATGAAAGTTCTCGTGGTAGATGATGAAAAGCTGGCCAGGGACAGACTGGTCAGGATGGTTGAGACACTGGACGACTATGTCGTGGTTGGTACCGCAGAGAGTGGTGAAGAAGCCGTTCGAGAAGCCATCAAGCTCGAGCCCGATATTGTGCTGCTGGACATCCGTATGCCAGGCATGGACGGGATGGAAGCTGGCAAGCAACTATCAACCCTGGCTTCGCCACCCGCTGTTATCTTCTGTACCGCTTTTGGTGAACACGCCATTGAAGCATTTGATGTCAGTGCTTCTGGCTACCTGATGAAGCCTGTCCGACGGGAGGCACTTCAGGATGCACTCGGTAAAGCCTCGAAGGTCAACCGGGTCCAGATGGAAGCCATTATGGGTCGCGATGAATCCCCCCAGGAGCGATCACGAACACACATCAGTGCCAAGACGCGTCGTGGCATTGAGCTGATTCCCCTCTCGGAAGTGAAATTCTTCCAGGCCGATCATAAGTACGTCACGGTGCGACACGAAGGTGGTGAGGTTCTCATTGACGACACGCTAAGAGATCTTGAAAACGAATTTGGTGACAAGGTGGTTCGAATTCACCGTAATGCCCTGGTCATGATGGATCATCTCGAAGGTTTAGAGAGAGACCCGTCGGGACACTATCAGGTTCGTATGCGCGGCATTGATGAGCGACTCGATGTGAGTCGTCGCCACGTCTCTGGTCTGCGGCGGCTGGTCCAGACACTATAGATTTCCCCCCAAAGTAGTAAGCAGTACTAAAGGCGGCTTCGGTCGCCTTTTTTTATCGTCATCTGCTAATGTTCGCTGCATGAAAACGATCCGAATTGCGACTCGTGAGAGTGCGCTCGCCCTCTGGCAGGCGAATCATGTAAAGAAGTTGCTGGAAGAAGCTCATGACGATGTCACCTGCGAAATCGTTGGCATGACGACAGAAGGTGACCGCAATAAAGTATCGCCGCTCAGTCAAATGGGTGGCAAAGGCGTGTTTGTAAAAGAACTCGAGACGGCTCTTCTCGATGGCTCAGTAGATATTGCTGTGCACTCCATGAAGGATGTACCCGGCGAGCTGCCGCAAGGTCTGGAGATTGCAGCGATGGCGGAACGAGCCGATCCAAGAGATGCATTTGTCTCCAACAACTACTCGGCTCTCTCTGAACTCCCCGATGGTGCAAAGGTTGGCTCTTCAAGTCTGCGCCGCGTCCTGCAGCTAAAAGCTGCATTCCCCAGACTTGAGTTTCAGGAGCTTCGAGGCAATGTTAATACACGGCTACGTAAATTGGATGAAGGTCACTACGACGCAATAATCCTCGCTGTAGCAGGCCTGCAAAGGCTGGGTTTGTCGGATCGCGTCGCAGATGCGATTCATACACAAACGTCTATTCCAGCTGCGGGTCAGGGTGCTGTGGGTATCGAGTCCAGAGCTGACGACGAGTCAACCAAGTCATTGCTTGCAGCGATTAATCACACCACCACCTGGCAGTGCGTCAGTGCTGAACGTCAGGTGACTCTGATGCTTGGCGCGACCTGTAACCTGCCGATTGCGGTATTCGCGGAAATCTCAGATAACACTTTGCAGCTGGATGGCTACGTATCAGACACCAAAGGAAGCCAGGTGATTCGAGAACACCAGGAAGGTGCCGTCGATGACGCGAACCTTTTGGCTAAAACGCTGGGCCAGAAACTTCTCGATCAAGGTGCCGCCGCTCTGATCGAGTCTTCCTGATCCATGGCTAAGGTCATCCTGACGAGACCGGAAGGGGAGAACGAAGGTCTGGCAGAACGTCTTTCAAAGTTTGATGTCACTGTTCTCCCCTTAATAAAGCTGTCAGGTTTGATCCTAACAGAATCCATGAAGAAGACAGCGACAGATCTGGACCTGTTTGATGAGATCATTTTTGTTAGTAAAAGCGCCGTAAAGTTCGCAATGCCTCACCTTGAGAGCTATTGGCCGCAGTGGCCGCTCAAGCTGAAATGGCTCGCGGTCGGTGTTGGAACAGCTCAGGCTTTGGAACCCTTCGGTGTGCACGCCAGTTTCCCCCAGACTGCTGGTAGTGAAGGATTGCTCGCACTGGAGGAATTGCGGGCAGTGGAAGGGCACCGCATTCTGATTTCTCGAGGCAGTGGTGGCCGTGAACTGCTAGCCACCGAGCTGACTCAACGCGGTGCTGATGTGCACTATTTTGAAAGTTATGAACGAACTCCAGTGACTCAGCCCCAGCTAAAGGATATTGATGCTGGATCCATTTTGGTGGCCACCAGTGCAGAGATTATGGAAAGCGCGCTTGAACAATTGGATGGAAAACAGGACAAGCTGAATCTGATCGTACCCTCAGAACGAATAGAAGCACTCGCCGCCAAAAAGGGTTTCAAGCGAGTGGTAAATGCACGTGGCGCTTCAGAGCAGGCGTTGTATGATGCTGTTGTTAGTGTTGGTAGTAAGTAACAGATGTCAGACGAATCAAATTTGGTTGAACCGGACAGCGCCCCAAAATCATCCAGTGGGATGGGAGGCGGCCTTGCTATATTTTTGGCTCTGGTCGCGATCGGCGTTGCTTCCTACCCTGCCTATGAAACCTATCGACAGTTGTCTGAGCCTGTTATTGAGGAAGTCGACACAACCTCAGAGGAACTGAATCAGCTTCGTAGCCAGGTTTCGAGATTGGAGGGTTCGTTGGCGAGCGTTGACAGTCAACTGGCTGACATATCTGCCCGAGTTGAGTCAGACACCTCCTCAGATGACCTTCGCAGTGAGATCAGTCGTGAGTTGGACGACATCCGAAGTCGACTGGGTACCAGTGCCCAGGATTGGATCTACGCTGAAGTTGAATACCTGGTGCGAATGGCGAATCAGCGGGTTCTGATGGAGCGTGATGCCACGTCAGCGCTTTACTTGCTCCAGTCTGCGGATGACATCATCCGAGAAGCAGAAGGTTTGGTTGCTCATGAGTTAAGGGAATCTTTGGCGAGAGATATCGCTGCCCTGAAATCTATTAGTACACCGGACACCCAGGGTATTTATTTGGAACTGAGTGCTTTAGTTGGTCAGGTTGATTCGCTGAAACGTATCACGCCGAGCTACTCGCTTGTCGAAGACTCAGTGGAGGAAGCAACCGTGGAGCCTGGACTCTGGAACCAGGCGCTGGCCATGTTCCAAAACGCGGGTGCTCGATTAGCTTCATTGGTCGACTTCAGGCGTGGCTCGGTAGAAGTTCAACCAATACTGCCACCGAAAGAAGCCTACTACCTGAAGCAGAATCTCATACTCAAGTTGCAAATGGCGCAGTTGGCTTTGCTTGAAGGTGACGAAGCCGTTTATCGATCCGCTATTGCTGAAGCATCAGAGTGGATTACCGCTTCTTTTGATCCCGCAGACGCTGCATCGATTGCCATGCAGGAATCACTCAGTCGACTCGCTGAAGTGACGGTCGAAGTCGCTTTACCGGACATCTCGGGCTCACTTGTTGCGGCAAGAAATCGCGTCGGCGCGCTCAAAGGAGCCGGGGTTAGGTGAAACGTTCACTTTTTCTCATCCTGGTCGTCATCGTACTGGCTGGATACCTAGGCACGCTGATTGCGCGTGATCCCGGGTATGTGTTGATCACCTACCAGGACTACTCATTGCAAACGAGTCTTTGGGTCATGCTTGGTTTGATCGCTGCGTTTTCTGCAGGCGTCTATTTCCTGCTCAGGTTGTGGCGCTTGTTTATGCGCAGCGGCAGCATGGTTCAAGGTTGGCGAGCGGACCGGGCGGAAACGCGGGCCAATAAACTCTCGCAAAAAGGATTTACCCTCCTGGCTGAAGGAGAGTTCGACCGAGCTCGAAAATTCCTTGATAGCGGTACCAAGGGGGATTCTTCGGATGGTATTAATTATCTTGCCGCAGCCAGGGCAGCCAATGATGCAGGAGACAATGAAAGCCGCGAGACTTACCTCAGGTTAGCCGAAGAAAGTGATAACAAACTTGGAAGAGCCCGCTCTGTGGTCACTGCTGAGTTGGCATTAATGCGCGGTGACCCTGATGGTGCACTGGCCGCATTAGAATCCGTTAAGTTCAATCCTCACGTAGCGTTTCTGACCAGACGTGCTTTGCTGAAGAAGGGAGATTGGCGGGAAATTCTCAAACGATTGCCAGAACTCAAAAAAGCAGGTGCAGCAGAAGGACTAGAAAAGGAAGCGGCGATACTAGGATTGTCACACTGGAAAGATGACAACGGTGCTTTGAATGAACTCTTCAAGTCTCTGTCATCGGATACACGACAGGACGCTTCAGTCATCTCTGCCTACACCATGAATTTATCTGACCGCGCTCACGCTGAACCTGTGTTGCGAGCTGCGATCAAGAAGTCCTGGCAGCCGGAACTAGTGGCCTTGTATGGCATGGCAGATGACTCAACCCTTGCGAGTCGAATGAAGCAGGCTGAGAAGTGGCTAAAACAACACCCGGATGATGCGGCCCTGCATTACTGCCTTGGCTGTCTGCACCTGGCTGCAGGTGATAATAATCTGGCGAAAGAGTCTTTGAATCGATCTCAGGAGCTGGGTTTTGATGCGAACGCCAAGCTGGCAGAAGCCCACGCCGCTTTGGGCGATTATCAGCAGGCTTACTTGCTTCGCGGTGCGTAAGAGAAAATATCCGACTTCATATTAGCCTCTGGCATGCCCCGCTCTATGAAAGCGTCGAGCGTGGCGTAAACCATGGCTGGTCCGCCTGACACAAACACCGTCGCTGTAGAGACGTCTTCAATGTCGGAAAGTGCAGCTTCGCCAACCAGGCCAGTTCTGCCCTGCCAGTCTGGTGACGTGTCTGGTTCGCTGACTACCGGTATGAAGTGGAAGTTGTCGTATTTATCCGCCCAGGACTGACACAGCTCGGAGAGATAAAGATCTTTGTCTGAAAGCACTCCCCAATAGAGATATACCGGGTAGTCGAACCCTTCTGGTTCCAGATATTCGATGATGCTTTTCATCTGCGTAATGCCAGTGCTTGCAGCAAGCAGAATCAATGGATTATCAGGTTTCTCCGTCAGGAAGCAGTCGCCCAACGGTGCCTCGATGGTGATCTCGCTCGCGGAATCCAACAGATCTTCAATGATGGCTGAATCATCTGAGCCCGGCGTTGGCCGAATATGCAGTTCAATCTGGTGCTTTAGATGTGGTGCGCTGGCTATGGAAAAAGGACACTTCTTTTCCGGGAGAACCATTTGCAGATACTGGCCAGCATTGAAGCTGACTTCTTCACCGGAAGGCAGATCGAGGAGCACCCGGCGGGTGTCCTCGTTGTACCAATCAATAGATGCTATTGGGCAGGTGATCTGCTTCACAGCTGGCAGAATCCTTTTTTTGCGTTTACTTGCGCTTCATCGAAGCGAAGAACTCTTCGTTCGTCTTGGTCTTCTTCATGCGCTCAAGAAGGAACTCGATAGCGGCAAGATCGTCCATGTCATGCAGGATTTTTCTGAGAATCCATACTTTCTGGAGCTCTTCCTCGGACATCAACAGATCCTCACGACGGGTACCCGAACGACGGATATTAATCGCTGGGTAAACACGCTTCTCTGCAATCTTTCTTTCGAGATGCAGTTCGAGGTTACCTGTACCTTTGAATTCCTCGTAGATAACTTCGTCCATCTTCGAACCTGTGTCGATCAAACAGGTTGCGATGATTGAGAGGCTTCCACCTTCTTCAATGTTACGAGCCGCACCGAAGAACCGCTTTGGTCTTTCAAGTGCGTGGGCGTCGACACCACCGGTCAGTACCTTACCGGAAGCAGGAATAACCGTGTTGTATGCGCGAGCGAGTCGCGTGATGGAGTCGAGAAGAATAACCACGTCGGTCTTGTGTTCAACCAGTCGCTTGGCTTTTTCAATCACCATCTCGGCGACCTGAACGTGACGGGAAGGTGGTTCATCAAATGTGCTTGCTACCACTTCGCCTCGGACTGATCTTTGCATTTCTGTCACTTCTTCAGGACGTTCATCGATCAACAGAACGATCAGGTGACACTCAGGATTGTTACGCATGATGGATTGCGCAACGTTTTGCAGAATTAAAGTTTTACCAGCCTTAGGTGGTGAAACAATCAATGCACGCTGACCTTTACCAATTGGTGCTGTCAGATCAATGATTCTTGCCGTTAAGTCTTCGGTGCTTCCGTTACCTGCTTCCAAGGCCAGTGCTTCGTCTGGGAACAGTGGCGTGAGGTTTTCGAAAAGAATCTTGTTCTTGCTTTCGCCGGGATCCGTGAAGTTGATCTGATCAACTTTAAGCAGCGCGAAATAGCGCTCGCTATCTTTTGGCGGACGAATTTTGCCTGATACGGTGTCACCGGTTCGAAGATTAAATCGTCTGATCTGGCTTGGTGATACGTAAATGTCATCAGGACCAGCCAGGTAAGAACTATCAGGAGAGCGAAGGAAACCGAAACCATCCTGAAGAATTTCTAGAGTGCCGTCGCCGTAGATCGCTTCGCCTGACTTTGCGTGCTTGCGCAGCACGCTGGCGATGATCTCCTGCTTGCGAGAACGGCCGAGGTTATCCATGCCCATCTCTTTTGCAATCTCGAGAAGTTCGGGTATGGGTTTGGTTTTAAGATCAGTTAGATTCATAAACTCACTTGTAGATGTTTGGAAGGTGGCACGAAGCGCGCCGTATGAAACTTGTTAGGATTTGATTAGAAAGCTGTTTTTCTAAGCTAATTTTCTAAATGTTTGTTGGGTTGTTGGATCGTCGGGGAGGAGTTGTAGAACGGGAGATGGTTCTACGCCTGACCATCAGATGTTGCGGGTATAAAAATGATACGTTTTGGAAAGGTTGTCAACAATTTTTGACGAAAAAGGCCGCCAATGATGCTCAGGCGGCCTTATCTTTACCAGGACTTTAAAAATTCAGATGTTGCTGTCGAGAAAGGCAGTCAGCTGCGACTTCGAGAGTGCACCAACTTTGGTCGCTTCAACGTTGCCGTTTTTGAACAGCATCAGCGTAGGAATACCCCGGATGCCGTACTTCGGCGGAGTGACTTCGTTAGCATCAATGTCCAGCTTGCAGACTTTCATTTTGCCATCGTACTCAGCCGCGATCTCCTCCAACACTGGCGCAATGACCTTACAAGGGCCACACCACTCAGCCCAGTAGTCAACCAGCACTGGTACGTCTGAGTTCAATACGTCTGAGTCAAAAGAGTCATCAGACACGTGTTGGATATCTGCCATTAGGGGTCTCCGAAATTACTTGAATAGGTTGAAGAGAAGTATATAGGCGGTTGGTGTTTTTTCCAGAGTGGAGTTACGAATATATGTGATTCCGTCTTTTCACGTTGAACCAAGTAACGCTGAAGGCTCTTATCAGTAAAGCTGAAGGCCTAGTGGTTTGCTAGATCTTGCGCCACGCGTTTTGCGAAGTAGGTAAGGATGGCGTCAGCGCCAGCGCGCTTCATGGCGAGCAAAGACTCTGCGATCACGGCTTCAGATAACCAACCTTTTTCCATGGCAGCCATCTGCATCGCGTACTCCCCGCTCACCTGGTAAACCATGGTAGGCATGCCAAAGTTGTCCTTAACTCGACGAACGATGTCGAGATAAGGCATACCTGGCTTGACCATCACCATATCGGCGCCTTCCTCAATATCCAGTGCAACCTCATGCAGCGCCTCATCGGTATTCGCAGGGTCCATCTGGTAGGTCATTTTGTCGCCTTTTCCCAGATTACTTGCAGAACCCACTGCGTCTCTGAAAGGTCCATAAAATGCAGAAGCGTACTTTGCGGAATAGGCCATGATTTTAGTGGTGTGAAAGCTGTTCGCCTCGAGCGCATGTCGTATCGCGCCGATTCGACCGTCCATCATGTCAGATGGCGCAACGATATCGACACCGGCTTCCGCCTGGGACACTGCCTGCTTCACCAGCGTTTCCAGGGTCACATCGTTATCGATATAGCCTGTGTCATCGAGAATGCCGTCTTGTCCGTGGCTGGTGAACGGGTCGAGTGCAACGTCGGTCATCACGCCCAGTTCAGGGCAGGCCGCTTTGATGGCTCGAACGGCATTTTGAGCCAGGCCATCAGGATTAAAGGCCTCTTCGCCAAGGGGCGATTTCTTTTCCTGTGGGATAACGGGGAAAAGCGCCATCACCGGGATACCCAGAGCTTCAACTTCTTTTGCTTCTTCGACCAACAGATCAATAGACAGACGATCGACACCGGGCATGCTGGGAACGGCAGTGCGCAGGTTCTCACCCTCGTGCACAAATACGGGGTAGATAAGATCTGAAGCAGTCAGCTCGTTTTCCCGGACCAGGCGCCTGGACCAGTCATCGGTACGTAGCCGCCTGAGTCGGGTCATGGGAAAGCTGCGATTAGCGCCTGTCATAGCTGAATCCGGTTTGGTGTTTGAAGCGGGACGGCAAGTATACCGGGTTGTAGGGCGAAAATGACAAATTGTCACAGGCCGTTTACACTGCTGGAACGCTGACAAATTGTCATATTGATGCCTTCTCTACCTTTGGAAAGTGGCAAGGTTGCGACCGGCAGTAAGGTTGCGACACTCGATAAGCTCCGGGTTGCTGCCCGAGAGTTGTTCGTTGAACTCGGTTATCACGAGACTCGTCCTCAGGACATTGCCCGGCAGGCAGGTGTGGCAAACGGCACTTTCTATCTTCACTTCTCCGACAAGCAACAGGCGTTCCTCGACTTCGCCGAACAGGCACAGAATGAACTGATGGCGTTCATGCAACATCGCCTGTCCGAAACTGAAACGAGCCGGGAACGCTGGGGTGTCATTTGTAGTGCCGTAATTGATTTTGGTGCTGAGAATCCTGGCCTTTTACAGGCAGCTTTCATTGATCCGGTGTTTGTTGCACCAAAAGATGACGACGCCTGGCGAATGTATGACCGACTGGGTCATTTACTGAGCCTGGTGCTTGCGGAAGAAAGTACGTCAGCGGATTACGACTTTGAACTGATCAGCCATGGGATCTGCGGCATGCTGCGCCACGCGATGATTTATGCCGGCCGAAGTGACATGCCCCGTGAAAAACTGATCGAGAATATGAGCACCTTTATCGACAGGGGTTTAAAAACGTCATGAGCAAACTGGTTTACACAAAAGAAGAACTGGAAGCAGAAAGCGAGTACACGACACCACACGTTGAGTGCGGTTTAAAACTTCATGGCGGTTTTGATCAGGAAGGGCACTACCTTTCTCCTAGAACAAAACATCGTTGGGAGGCGATTAATGCCTGGCACCAGCAGCTTAACGACAGGGGCGTTGAGATTGTCGAAGCAAGCACTGAGCTCCTCACCGAACCCAACTTTCCGAATGTACCGCAGCAAATTCTTTTGCTGAAACATGGCATTGAACAGTCTTTCTGGGACTCGCTAACGATCACAGGCCTGATCGAAGCGAGAGGAAAAGCACTCGCGGAGGTCACCGCGCCGGATTTCCAGGACATCATCGTTGAAGACATCTCGGAAACTGCCCTTGGTCACATGAACAAGGGATTGCTCACCAGTCATGG
The DNA here is from genome assembly GCA_965267195.1 of Pseudomonadales bacterium. Lineage (GTDB taxonomy): Bacteria > Pseudomonadota > Gammaproteobacteria > Pseudomonadales > Azotimanducaceae > UBA9659. The sequence continues at coordinate 2,908,092 of OZ253942.1, read as the reverse complement.
CTGGGATGAAGGCGGAGTGCCTGAATCTGGTGTCGGAGGTCACGACATTATGTGGTTTGCAGCAAGAGATCTGGTCTTTGGTAAAGACAAGTTTCCTATCCCGGAAGCACCGGCGAGCATTGGTCGTGAAAAACCGGAAAGGGAAATGGAGCAGCTGCCTCCGGAACACGAGATGATGATTTCTTTCCTGATGAACCTCCTGATGATTGAAGTGCGAGCTGAACGCGCCTTCGACTTCTATGAGCGTGTGATCGGTTCGGAAGAGACCTTCCAGGACAAACCTCGAGAAGCTGCCCACTCCGTCGAATTGATTAATCGCATTCGCATGGACGAGTCCGTTCACGTTGCCTGGCTTCGTGCTGCGATTTCTGAATTCCGCAGTTTTACCATCAAAACCGTTGACGGCGATCAGGTATCAGGAGCTGAGATCCTGGATCCCATTTGGGAAAAGATGGTTCATTGGCACGCGATAGAAATGCATGAAACACAGAGACCCGCAAATATGGCGGCGATGAAGGAGCTTGTCTTGAAGCTCCCCGATGGTGCCAACGTCTACCAGGAGTTTGAATCTTTGGCCCTGGAACAACAGGCAGCTTAGGAGGACTAAGATGAAATTTGGGATCTTTTACGAACATCAGCTCCCCAAACCCTGGACTGAGGGTCTGGAACAGAAACTTTTCCAGGATGCGTTGGATCAGGTTGAGCTGGCGGATCGTCTGGGCATCGACTATGCCTGGGAGGTAGAACATCACTTCCTCGAGGAATACTCGCACTCTTCTTCTCCTGAAATTTTTCTCGCCGCCGCATCCCAGCGAACCAAGAACATTCGCCTGGGGCATGGCATTCGCCAGGTCATTACTAACTACAATCACCCGGCTCGAACCGCGGAGTGCATTGCCACACTTGATCTGGTTTCCAATGGTCGAGTTGAGTTTGGTACCGGTGAGTCATCTGCGATTCTTGAGCTTGGTGGATTCAACATTCCAGTTGCCAGCAAACGAGAACAATACCTCGAAGCCACGGAGCAGATTTGCAATATGCTCGCCATGGATCCTTATCCGGGATTTAACGGCAAGTACTTCGATATGCCTTGCCGCAACATCGTGCCTAAGCCTGTGCAGAAGCCACATCCTCCGCTGTGGGTGGCGTGCTCGAACAGAGAAACCATCAAGATGGCAGCTCGACTGGGCATGGGTGCGTTGACATTCGCCTTTGTTGATCCGTTAGAAGCAAAGCATTGGGTGGATGAGTACTACAGTATTATCAAGAGCGACGAGTGTGTGCCGATCGGTCACACGGTGAACGCAAACATAGCCATGGTGACCAGTTTCTCATTGCACCACGACCGGCAGACTGCGGTCGATCGTGGACTCGAAGGTTTTGAATTCTTTAGCTACGCCCTCGGCTTTCTTTATGGCTTCGGGATTCACAAACCGGGTCGGACCGACATCTTTAAGGAGTTCCGTGAAGTTCGTGAGAAACAGCTCCAGGAAATGCCACTCGACATCACGGAGTCACTGACCGGTGCTCGTGGTGGCATTGGTACCCCTGATGACATGAAAGCGCACCTACGCAAATTTGAAGAGGTGGGTGTCGACCAGGTCACCTTCATTCAACAGGCAGGAATGAATAAACACGAACACATCTGTGAGTCACTGGAGTTGTTCGCGGCTGAAGTGATGCCGGAGTTCAAGGGGCGATCCGTGGAACGCGAAGCGAAAAAAGCAGAAGAATTGGCACCCTATATTGAAGCTGCCTTGGCCAGAAAGCAGTTTATGCCGATGCCGGATGATCAGGATCTGCCAGAGTTCCCGGCACTTGGCCGAAGCATTGTCGAAGGTGAAGAAGACCCGAACAAGCAGGCAGCAAGCTGATTATTGCTCCAGGGACTCAAGTTCCTCGCTGAGCTCTAACCACTCTGCTTCCATTTCTTCGAGCTGGGTCTTCAGTTCGATCTGATCGCGCAGCAACGACTGTAAATCAGGGTTCTCGTGATCGTTATAGGTGTCAGGATCAGCAAGCTGATCGTTAACCTCATCCAGTTTTCGGTGCAACCGCGCCATACGTTCATCCATGGTTTTTATGCGAGTGCGTAGTTGTCTTGCTGCCTTGCCCGGGCGCTTGACTGGCGTCTCGACGGGCTTCGAGTCTCGCGTTTGGGAGTCTGGATGGGATGTTGGCAGCACCCGTGAACGATAGTCCGACATGTCGCCGGAGAACTCCTGAACCAGTCCCGCGGATATCAGCAAAAATTGGTCGACGGTGTTAGTCATCAGATGACGGTCGTGGGAAACCAGTACCAGCGCACCGTTGTAGGTCTGGAGGGCAATGGTCAGTGCCTGCCGCATTTCGATATCCAGGTGGTTGGTGGGCTCATCCATCAATAGAAGGTTAGGTTTGGTGTAGGCAATCAACGCCAACGCCAACCTTGCTTTCTCTCCTCCTGAAAAGGTATCGACCGGTTCCAGCACCTTGTCACCATGGAAATTAAATCCGCCAAGAAAGTTCCTGGCATCCTGCTCCCCAGGAATTTCTCCCAGGGATCTGCCGAGTTCATAAAGGTGCGTTAAAGCACTCTGCTCCAGGATGAGATCGTCAAGTTGGTGCTGAGAGAAGTAAGCGGTCGAGAGGTTGGCGCCATTTGTCAGGTCGCCCTTCAGGAGCGGCAGTTCACCTTTAAGCGTTTTGATCAGCGTACTCTTTCCGGCGCCGTTGATGCCCAGGAGTCCGATTCGATCACCAGGCAGGAAAGTCAGGTTGACGTTATTCAGAACAGCATCCGTATAACCCAGTGTTGCATCACTGAGGCTAACCAGTGGTGTCGAAACTTTCTCCTGTGTGCTGATTTCGAATGAGAAGGGTGAATCAATGTGCGCGGGAGCAATCAATTCCATGCGTTCCAGCGCTTTGATTCGACTCTGGGCTTGCCGGGCTTTGGTCGCCTTGGCGCGAAAGCGTCTGACGAAGTCCTGCATATGCGCGATTTCACGCTGCTGTTTCTCATAGTTGTTTTGCTGCAGCGCCAGTCTTTCCGCTTTGAGCTTTTCGAATGCGGAATAGTTTCCGGTAAACAGTTCGATCGTTCCGCCATAGAGGTATGCGATATGGCCCACGCATTCATCCAGAAATTCCCGGTCGTGAGAAATCAGCAGCATGGTGCCTGGATACTTCCTGATCCATTCGGCGAGCCAGATAATTGCGTCCAGATCCAGGTGGTTGGTAGGCTCATCCAGAAGGAGCAGGTCGGATGGACACATCAGCGTTTGGGCAAGGTTGAGCCTTATGCGCCAGCCACCGGAGAAGTCACTGAGGGGCCGCTGCGCATCTTCTGGCTGAAAACCCAGACCGGACATTAATTGTGCAGCCCTTGCGGGTGCGCTGTAGCCGTCGATGGCATCCAGCTCTTCATGAAGTCCGGCAAGTTCATCGAAAGCTTCTGAAGCCTCTGCCTTTTTCAATGCAGCCGTAACAGAGACATATCTGGTATCCCCGGCGAGGACATAGTCCAATGCCAGTTCCTTCGAGCCCGGCACTTCCTGCGCCATGTGGGCGATCTGTACATTGTCTGGCAGATCGATCACTCCCTGATCAGTGTCGAGATTGCCCAGAATGGCCTGGAACAGGCTGGACTTGCCGCTGCCGTTTGCGCCGATTAACCCCACTTTATTGCCACGATGGATCGTTAGCCGGGCGTCCTGAAACAGCAGATCGACACCACGCCTTAAGGCGACATTGTTTAGCGTTAGCATATTGGAATGGTTATAGTGCGGTTGGGTAAAGCGGAGAGCTTTCTATGATGAAGTTAATGATCGGGCTGCTGATTATCGCATGTATCGCGCCCCTTTTTATCAAAGGCCCGGATGGCGAACCCATCATGACCATCGATGACTGGGCGATTGACCTGCCCGAGCCTGTCGAAGCTTTCTTTTCTGACCTGATGAGTGGCAGAACGCCGTCGACATCTGCGATCCCGGGTACGCCAGATGCAGAGCCAGCCAAGGTTTACAGGTGGCAGGATGAAAATGGTCAGTGGCACTTCTCCAATACCCCACCCAACATGGATGTCGCCGAAGAGATCGAAATTGCCGACGTCAATTTGATGGATGCCTATGTTCCACCTGAACCAGAGCCTGAGGCCGCTGAAACGAGTGAGGCACCCGCATCATTGCCGGGTGGTGTGCCTGGCGCGGATCAGATGCAGGAAATGATGGATACGGTAAACAGCTACCAGGAAACCATGGAACAGAGAAATCAGGCCCTCGAAGAAATTACTGGAGGCGGTAACTAGTTTTCCTGCGCAGGTCTCAGGATCTGGAACAAACCCAAGACAATCAGTCCGATAAAGCCGACCAGTGTCCATCCCGGGATACTGATGCCCAGAAAGGTCCAGACAACCTCAGCGCAGCTGCCGTCTCCCTCCAGTACCATGCGAATGACGTCCTGCATGGGGAAGACATCCATCAGGTAATCTAACCCCGGCCCGCAGGCGGGCACCTGGTCCTCCGGGAGGCTTTGCAAATGCAGTTGCCTGGCGGATAGTGCGCCACCGGCGATGCAGGAGGCGACAACCATCCCCCCGTAGATTCGAATACCCAGGGTGCCTGGGTTATGGATCGCGGCGACAAATGCGATCAGACCCGCGACGATGACTGCGACGCGCTGGAAAATACACAATGGGCAGGGCTCCAGGTGCATCGCATGCTCCATGTAGAGCGCAACTGACATCAGAAAGACGGTGCCAAAAGCGATTAACCAGTAAAGATTTCGGGGATTAGGGATGTACTGAAGCATGAAAATTCCTGTTACTGCTGTTCGGGTATTAATTGGCGTCTATTTCGACATTAAAACCTGGGGTTAGTTTAGTTGCTTTCTCGCCATTCATCACAGAAAAGCCTCAACTCGGGGTAAAACTCATCCAAATCTTCCATCATGGTCTCGAGGTGCTCGTAAACTTCGGCAGCAGCCTCATCCAATGGGTTGTCTCGTTTCAGGCGGGTGGATAGATAGGTCAGGGAGCGCTCGATAAATGCCCGCTCTTGATAACCGACAAGGACATTGAGCTCATGCATTCGAGTTGCAGTTCTTAATGCGTTCGGGGGTAAGAGATCGCTCGAATCTAACAAAGTGGTTAAGGCGTGGGAGGAGAAGTCTTCGAGAGGCGTTGAGTAAAACCTGGTCCAGTTTAGCGCCAGCAGATGGTCGTAAACGACATCTGTGATGATGCCACCATAGCGATGAAACCGATCTGGTAGCCGCCTGCTGCTTCTCTTTGTGATGGGGTGATCGTCTGTGAATCGATCAATAGCCCTGTGAAGGCGCACGCCACGTTCAATGGGTTCTGGCAGCTGACCCTGTAAGCGTCCTTTTATGTAGTCTCCTAGGAATCCACCGACGATAAGGGAGGCGTCGTTTCCCGCTAACGCAAAATGAGCGAGATGATTCACGCGAGCGGCTTATAGCTCGCATTGATACCGGCGAGGTATTCATCGAACCCGATCTGTTCTGCGGCTTCGATGTCGTTTTGTCCAGCGACCGAAACGGTGGCAAGTGCCTCATATCGTGCCAACGTCGCATCATCCAGCGGTCGTGACTTAAAGGATTCTCGATGAGCCAGTGCCTGGTTCATGGCGAATCTGAAGAAGGGTACGCCCTCGGATTTCAGGTCCTCCAGAATTTGACCACTCGGCGTTTTTTTGGGGTCCTGCACGCGCTCAACCTGCAGGTTAAAACTTTCCGTGTATCCCGGTTCGGAGAGTTCAGATGCCAGCAGTTCAGCCCAGGGTTTGATGTCACTCAAGACTTCGGACGCCCATTCCTGAAAGGACCTTTCGCTGCCCTGATCAACGAGGGTTAAGTCCGGCGACCTGCCGTTGTGCACGACTGCCATGCTGTTAGTTCGCACGTCGTCACAACTCTGTTGGTCGTGTTCTGGGCTCGGTGTTATCAGGCAATACAACAAAAAAGTATCGAGGAATCTGATTTCACTTTCATCGATACCCAGTGGCAGGTAAGGGTTTACATCAAGCAACCTGACCTCGATGTATTGCACGCCTTCTTCCAGGAGACAAGCCAGGAAGTTTTCTCCCGGTGGCGGTACCCGCTTAGCGCGAATGGAAGAGTAAAACTCTGCCTCGGATTGCAGAAGGTTGGCATTAACCTGGAGATGGTCGCCCCTGGCATTGATGGCCTGGTACGCCTCATGGGGTGTGCTGATGGCACTTGCCAGAGAGCTCACGTAGTTCTCGAGCGTGTTGTAACAGACATTCATCTGTTCTGCCTGGGTATCACTTTGGTAACCCAGGTTGCCTGAACGCAGCGACGTTGCGTACGGCAGATACAGCGTGCCTTCATCAAAGTCTTCCAGCGTGTGTGTCTTGTCTTTAACGAATGACTTGCACACCGCTGGTGAGGCTCCGAACAGATAAGTCAGCATCCAGGAATAACGACGGAAGTTGCGCATCAGGTCGAAGTATCGACGTGTCGTGAAGTCCTTAAGGTCTTCTGTCGAGTCCTCGGCGTCTTTCAGCCACGCCCAGAACTCATCGGAAAGTGAGAAGTTGTAGTGAACGGCGCAAATCGTTTGCATGCCGCGCCCGTAACGATGACCGAGGCCACTACGGTAGGTGGTTTTCAGTCGCCCGAGATTTGAGTCGCCATAGTAGGCCAGTGGGATAGAGGCATCATCCTCAAGCACACAGGGCATGCTCGCTGACCAGAGTATTTCTTCATTCACTCCGGAGTAAACATAACGATGGACCTCGTCGAGTTTCTCCAGGGCACTTTCCGGAGAAGAAAAGACGGGTGTTATTAGCTCCAATTGTGCTTCTGAAAAATCCGTCGTTACCAGCGGATGCGTCAGCTTACTGCCGAACATTTCTGGGTGTGGTGTATCGGCGAGTTTGCCACCAGGCGTTACCCGAAGCGCTTCACGCTCGATGCCGCGGTTAAAGGTCAGCAGAGATTTTTTGTCTTCAGCGTTCAGTTTGCTGAAAGATTCTGGCAGGAGGGTATTCATCTTAGTCACCGGCCAAGCTGTGGACCGGCATCGATGATTTCCTGCGGTACATCGAATCGCTCAAAGTTATGCGTGAACTTCTCCGCTAGTGAACGCGCTGCGTCATCGTAAGCGTTTTGATCCGACCAGGTTGCCCTTGGATTTAGTATCTCGGATTCAACGCCTGGTAGTTCGGTCGGAATAGATAGGTTAAGTATCGGTAGAGTTTGTGAAGGCACCTGATCAATTTCACCGCTATGAATAGCGGCAATGATGGCTCTGGTGACAGGTATGGGAAATCGAGAACCACCTTTACCTTCGGGGCCACCGGTCCAACCGGTATTGACGAGATATACCTTGGAGTCGAATTCGCGAATACGCTTCATCAACAGATCAGCATAGACACCAGCAGGCCTTGGAAAGAAGGGTGCACCAAAACAGGTAGAAAAAGTTGCCGCGATATCACCATCAACCCCTGCCTCTGTAGAGCCGACCTTCGCTGTATACCCGCTTAAAAAGTGATAGGCGGCAGCTTCAGGAGAAAGCATGCTGACTGGAGGCAGTACACCTGTGAGATCACAGGTTAGAAAAATGATGTGTGCCGGTTCGTTGCCGAGATTCTCTTCGACTCGCTCGGCGATATGCTGCCTGGGATAACAGGCGCGGGTGTTCTCCGTGAGGCTGGTGTCTGCGTAGTCCGGCTCTCCGGTCTGACTATCGATAACCACATTCTCAATGATGGTGCCTTGTCGGATCGCATCCCAGATAACCGGCTCGTTTTCTTTCGATAGATTAATGCACTTGGCGTAGCAGCCACCTTCAAGATTAAACACGGTGCCTTTGCCCCAACCATGTTCATCATCCCCAATCAGTTTTCTTGCAGGGTCGGCGGACAAGGTGGTTTTGCCGGTACCAGAGAGACCAAAGAACAAGGTGACGTTGCCATCATTGTCTGAATTGGCGGCACAGTGCATGGGCAATACGTCTTTTTCTGGGAGCATGAAGTTCTGCACAGAGAACATGGCTTTCTTCAATTCTCCGGCATAGGGCATGCCGGCGATTAGCACCCGGCGCAGAGCAAAGTTGATGATGACGCAGCCATCACTGTTTGTGCCGTCACGTTCTGGATCGCAAACGAAATTTGGTGCGTGCAGGATTCGCCAGAGTTTCTTCCCTTTGGGATTGAAGGTCTCAGGTGTAATGAACAGTGATCTGGCAAAGACGCTGTGCCAGGCTGTTTCGGTGGTGACCTTAATGGGAAGGTAATGTTCAGCATCGGCACCGACGTGAAGTTCAGTCCAGTAGGTTTCCCGCTCTGAAAGGTAAGATTTTACGCGCCGCCACAGCTCGTCGAATTTCTCGGGATCAAATGGGCGATTGATGTCTCCCCAATCAATGTCATCAGAGGAACTCGGTTCCTCGACGATGAATCGGTCGAGCGGATGTCGAGCGGTTCGCTTCCCGGTCTCAACGACCAATGCACCATTGGCAGCAAGACGACCTTCTCCGGTTTCCAGTGCGATATCGATGAGTTCATTGACCGAGAGGTCGGAAGAGGGGCTAGGTTGCGGTTCCAAGATTGTGGTGCTGACAAGATCGTTGGCGCGATTATGCCAAAAGACCCTACAGCAGGGGAGTTTATTTACCGGGGTCGAACCGAATCAGACTTATGCGATCAGGCTATTGATTCTGGTCTCTGAACCGATGGATCTGACGACGATCTTTCTTGCTTGGTCTGCCTTCTGACATGACGTGGCTGCCTGCGGCCTTTCGTTGCTCTGCACGAAGTGCGCGTTTTTCCTGGCTCTCGAGTGTTTCCTCGTACAGTGTTTGGGCGATCGGCGCGGATCTGCGTTGGTCACTCAATGCTTTTACGACGACAACCTTTTCGTCGTAGCCCTGTGTAATCTGTAGGGTGTCTTCCAGCACGAGCTCTTTGCTGGGTTTGGTGCGCTGTCCGTTCACATGCACCTTGCCGCCATCAATGGCTTCTTTGGCCTTGGCCCGGGTTTTAAAAAATCGGGCTGCCCAGAGCCACTTGTCTACGCGAATACCGCTCATATCAAATGCGAAAGGTCGTCGATTAAAGGAAAGTCGTGCTCGTGCTCGTGGTGTCTGCCTGAATCCGGTTTCTCAACACACAACACATGCCTGATACCGAAGGCTTTGCACTGTGCCAGAACCGCTGGGCTGTCATCGATCATCATGGTGGTTTCGGGGTCGAAATCGACCTTCTGAGACAGCGCTTCCCAGAACCGGAGGTCTCTCTTAGGCAGACCAAAGTGATGGGAGCAATAGTGATCATCAACATGTTCCAGGAGGCCGGTCACCATCTGTTTCAACGCCAGCACGTTCGGATGTGCATCAGTGACGATAAAGACATTCAGGTGATCGTGCTGGGCCAGTGCCTTTAAGAAACGCTCTGTACCGGTGCGAAACTGGATCAGGTGCTCGACCTCTCGCTTCAGCGTCATGATGTCGACGTCGAAATGCCTGGACCAGTGATCAGTGCAGTACCAATTCATGGTGCCTTCGGCTTCACGCAGCGCAGTCTCAACATGGGCATTGGCCAGTTCTTCTTCCAGGCCGTGGATATCACCGTAGCGGACTGGCAGGTGATCCACCCAAAAGTGGTTGTCGAAACGTAGGTCCAGCAGGGTGCCATCCATGTCCAGGAGCAGGGTGTCGATGTCATTGAGAGAAGGGTAGTTCACTCGAACTATTCTATCGCGGTTGTGATGATGGCGGCGATAAGGTTCAATCCGCTACCTTGAAAAAAACCGTTGGAAAGTCCTTTGAGTGAATTGATCGATTTGATAAGCCGCACAGTCCGTGAAGCAGGTGCGGCAATCCTGGAAGTTTATGGTGAAGAAGATTTTGGCGTGGAAACGAAATCAGATGACTCGCCGCTCACCCGGGCTGATCTAGCTGCGCATAACATCATTGTCGAAAGTTTGAGTCAGGGCGCACCCGAAATACCAATTCTTTCTGAAGAGTCCGATGACATTCCTTTTGCCGAAAGAAGCAGCTGGGATCGCTATTTTCTGGTCGATCCTCTGGATGGCACGAAAGAGTTTATTTCCAGGAATGGTGAGTTCACAGTGAATGTCGCGCTGATTGAAGCTGGCGTTCCGGTGATGGGCGTGGTGTTTGTGCCGGTGAAAGATGTGCTTTACGTTGGCGATCAAAAAGGGGGCCAGGCAACGGTTACCCGTGATGGTGAAACCACTTCGATCAGCGTACGAAAGTTGAATCCTGAAGAGACAGTTACGGTGGTTGCCAGCCGTCGTCATGGTGGCGAAGCACTTGAGGCTTGTATGTCTGTTTTAAAGGAATCTTTTTCCGAAATTGAGACAACGAACATGGGCAGTTCGCTCAAACTTTGCCTCGTTGCGGAGGGCGAGGCAGATCTCTATCCGAGACTTGCCCCGACCTCAGAATGGGACACGGCAGCAGCTCAGGCGGTGGTAGAAGCTGCAGGTGGAAGTGTGGTCGATACGTCGTTAAACAAGCTGCGGTACAACACAAAAGAAAACATTCTCAACCCGTTTTTCTATGTCATTGGTGACACGGAATACGACTGGCATTCACTGCTTTCCAGGGTGCAGTTGCCGGTCTAGAACAACCGGTTCGTAAGTTGTGAATAAAGGGTTGATAACCCTGATCCCGCTGTGGGTAAAAAGGTGGATAACCTGCGCAACAATATGACGCAGCACGCTAGAAGGCAGTAAAAACGAGGGGTTTCGGGGGTTGGTCTCGGCTAGCGAAGCTGTATGCGCATCCATCCTGCCGAGGAGAATACTGTATATTCATACAGCTTCGGCTAGCGAGGTTGAATAATATACCTCCCTCAAAATCGAATTTAAAGATTTCAAAAATGGAGATTCCTGAAGAGGAATTACCTTGACTTTTAGGAAACAAATCTAAGGTCCTGAATTCAGGCGAGATTGCGGAAACCAACCATCGAAAAGTTCACTAGCTGAAATTTTTTCACGATTTTTTTGCTGAAATTTGTGTAGGCGGTGGGTTGAAAAACTGGTGAATAACCCCATTAAAAGGTGTGGAAAAGTCTGTCGATTCTGTGGGTAGTTTTCCTACGGGGTCAGACGTTGAATTTTTACGGACGAACGGTCGTAAAACCGGCATTTTTTGTGGACATCGAGTGAACGATAACTCGATAATACAACCCCAGACCTTACCCACTTCCTGAACTTTTTACCGATTCATTCGGGGTTTGTTCATTGGTTCTGTAAATAAATTTTTCAGGTTTGGGTTGAACCATACGACTAAGATTTTCGTCTCAATGTTGAGGTCAGAACAACAGCACCGGATCTGTAACTTGCCGCTCATCCGCTGAGTTGTTCAATTGGACTGATTTAGTGTCATTAAATGCCGGGTTGATGACACTAGTAAACGAAAGCACTGGTCTTTAACGGAGCGCGCGCCCTATGACAAATGCCGATGACGGTGACTACGATACTATCCTTGATGATGATGATCTCGAGGATGCGTCTGATGAGCTTGATGCACTGGAGGAACTTGCTGGTACAGAAAAGCTGGACGAAGACGATGCGGAAGCCGAGGAGTCGAAACTCAAACTTCTGATCGATACCGGAAAAGAGCAGGGATATCTCACCTACGATCAGCTCACGGAAGCACTGCCCGAAAGTATTGAAGAAACAGATGAATTCGAAGCCATCGTATTGATGTTCGAAGAGATGGGCGTGTCTATCTATGAAGCAGCCCCAGATCCCGCTTCTCTAAAAACTGAAAACGAGGAAGAGACCGAAGACGAATCAGCGGTACTCGGTGGTATGGAGAGTGTGGTTGGCAAAACCATGGACCCTGTGCGTATGTACATGCGCGAAATGGGTACGGTGCCTCTGCTGACTCGAGAAGGCGAAATTGTCATCGCCAAGCGGATCGAAGACGGCATCCGGGAGACCATGGCGACCATGGCCGCATACCCAGGTACCGTTGAGTATGTGCTTGCAGCCTACGAGGAAGTCCTCGAGGAAGAGGGCGATGTATCTGCAGTCATTTCAGGATTCCTGGATCCGGAAGACGAAATTCCGGATATGAGTGACATCGCACAAGCCAAGTCGAGCGGTAACTACCAGGCTGGTGAAGACGACAACACCGGTAAGCTAGACCATGATCTGGGTCACACGCGATTTAAGGCACTGGATAAAGCCTATCGAGCGTATGATCGTGCCCGCGCGAAACACGGCAAAGATGATCCCAAGACACAGAAGGCACTGACGAAACTGGCTGACGCGTTTAGCCTGTTCAAACTGGTTCCTGCGGTCATGGATCCGATTCTGGATCTCGTGAATCGCGACATGCAGCAAATTCGCACTCAGGAACGAACCATTCGCGATCTGTGTGTACAGAAATCGAAAATGCCAAAGGATGTATTCCTGAAGCGTTACGTCGGCAACGAAACCAATGCGGATTGGGTCGACGAAATGATCAAGGAATTTCCTGATCTCGCCGAGAAACTTCAGGCTGTGAGGATCTCCGTCCGCCATGGCAATAAGCAGATCAAGCGAGTTGCCGATAGAACCGATATGTCGGTTGCGGAAATCAAAGACTTGAACCGTCGATTGTTCCTGGCTGTTGGCAAGACCCGCGCGGCCAAGAAAGACATGATTGAAGCGAACCTTCGTCTGGTTATCTCGATTGCGAAGAAGTACACCAACCGCGGTTTGCATTTCCTGGACCTCATTCAGGAAGGCAACATTGGTTTGATGAAGGCAGTCGACAAGTTTGAATACCGTCGTGGTTTCAAGTTCTCGACTTACGCAACCTGGTGGATTCGACAGGCCATTACTCGCTCCATTTCAGACCTGGCACGAACCATTCGTGTACCGGTTCATATGATGGAGACTGTCAACAAACTGAATCGCCTGACGCGTCAGCTGGTTCAGGAGCTGGGACGTAACCCGACCATTGAAGAGCTGTCCAAGAAGATGGACCTGCCTGAAGACAAAGTGCTCAAGGCGCTGGACGTCGCCAAGCAGCCGATTTCTCTGGAAACACCGGTTGGTGATGATGACGACTCTACAATGTGGAATCTTGTCAGCGACACAACGGTCGAGTCTCCCATGGAGCACGCGACTGACGAAGGCTTGAAAGAGACAACTACCAATGTCCTTACTGCCCTCACAGAACGTGAAGCCAAGGTGCTGCGTATGCGATTTGGTATTGATATGAATACCGATCACACGCTGGAAGAGGTTGGCCGTCAGTTCTCAGTGACTCGTGAGCGAATTCGTCAGATTGAAGCGAAGGCTCTGCGCAAGCTGCGCCATCCCGCGAGATCTGAACAGCTGAAGAGCTTTATCGAGGGCTGAACGCTAAAACAGCTTTCAATAAATAAAAGAGGGCCGCATGGCCCTTTTTTATGGCCGCGCGATAAGTGTGCTACTGTCCGAACCCATGCAGCAACGTTCAATGATTCCTTCCCGACCACGGTTACGGTTCATCCCTTTTCGAAAGAAAGACATCATCGAGATGTGTATCGCCGGTGGCGCGCTCAGTGGATCGGACCAGATGAAATTTCGCGAGTTCTGTCACCTACTGCAAAGTGTTTTTCACTTCGAGTATCACGACACGCTGGAAACTCTGAAAGACCTCTATGCGCCACTTAATCCAGATCGAGACACTCGGAAAGTCGGTGTATTCACGGAAGAACCTGGTGAGTCGTTCACCGAAACGCTGCATGGCCTGTTGGATAAGGCCAACTATGAGCTGCTGACCCAGGAAGAGCTGGAAGCGGCTTTTGAGGAATCATCACTCTTTCAGATCAAGCTCCACATCGACTTTGACGCCTTTGAAGAAGCCCTGTTGTTCACCAGGGGAGAGAGCACCCATACAGAACAGGTTTCAACCATGTTCGGGCTCATCAAAAAAGAAGTCACCTTCTCCAACTTTGATCGGGTTGTGATTTATATCCGTTATCGAGATGACGTGATGCCGGATGCGGGTAAAAGAAAACCTGGATCGACCATGCTGAAACTTTTTCAGAATGTACCCCGGGCAGATGTAGAAATGTTGTTTCCCGATACCCAGGTGGGTATGCGCCTGATCGATAAACTCATGATCGGTGTTCCTGCTCTGGCAGGTGCTGTTGCGATTGCGACCACCAAGGCGGGTGCATCGCTGTTGCTGCTAGGTTCATTGATTGGATTCTGGCTAGGGCTTCACTCAGAAGCGGTTGAGCTGGATGAGGCGAGGCTGATTGCCATACTGGCCGGCCTGGGTGGTCTGGGTAGTTACATCTGGAAGCAGTTCAGCAACTTTAAAAACCGAAAGCTGCTGTTCATGCAGTCTTTGACCCAGAACCTGTACTTCAAGAATCTGGATAACAACGCCGGTGTATTTCATCGTTTGATCGACGATGCAGAAGAAGAAGAGTGTAAAGAAGCGATTCTTGCCTACTACTTTCTACTGACACAGGATTCGCTGATTGAGAGTGAAGCGGCGCTGGATCGCTTGATTGAACAGTGGTTTGCAACTCGGTGGGAGTCAGAACTGGATTTTGAGGTGGATGATGCAGTCGCCAAGCTGCGAAAGCTCGGGTTACTGCAGGAATCCGAGGGTCAGATTCGGGTGCTGACATTGGATAAGGCCTGTGAACTGTTAGATCAGCGGTGGGATGACTACTTTAGGTATGGTGAAAATGGAACAACTCAAGAGTCTGTTTGAAGGCCGACCCATATGGATGAACGCGATGTTTGTGTTCTGCGCCTATATGACCTTCATCTATATGCCTTTTGACATGTTCATCAAACCCGTCGCAGAAGATGAAGAGATCTGGTTCGGTTACATGCTGACAGGTTGGGCTGCGAAAGCGACAGAACCGATTCACTGGGCAATTTATGGCGCCGGCTTCTACGGATTTTTAAAGATGAAGTCCTGGATGCACCCCTGGGCGGCTTTATATGTATTTCAGGTTGCGATTGCGATGGCCGTCTTTCCCTGGCTATACCGTGATGCTGGGTTTACGGGTATTGCTGTCGCTGTTCCCTTTGTAATTCTGGGAGTGATGTTATTGAGATCAAAAGACTCATTTGGCTCACTGTCTGCAGCAGATTCAATTTCAGAAGATTTAGAGGGAAATCAGGATGGATAACTTTAATGGAAAGATTGCTGTCGTCACCGGTGGTGGCACCGGCATGGGCAGGGAACTATGCCTTCAGCTGGTGCAGGAGGGCTGCGCGGTTGCTGCCTGTGACGTCATCATGGAAAACCTCGAAGAAACGAAAAAGCTATGCGCTGAGGCTGCGCCGAATATCAAAGTATCTTTGCACCAGTGTGACGTATCTTCTGAAGAGGACATTCTTCGATTCAGAGATGAGGTCGCAGCTGAGCACGGCGACAAGCTGAACCTGCTGTTTAACAACGCTGGTATTGGTGGTTCTTTCTCAATGGTCGATGAAGACACACGGCCGCAATGGGAAAAGACCTTTAACGTTTGCTGGTATGGTGTCTACTATAGCTGCCGCGCCTTTATGAATATGTTGGTTAATGCCGACGAGGCGCACATTATTAACACCAGCAGTGTTAATGGTTTTTGGGCTTCCCTTGGTCCAAACACACCTCATACAGCATATGCTGCTGCAAAGTTTGCGGTGAAAGGGTTCAGCGAAGCCTTGATTACCGACTTGCGTCTGCATGCGCCGCACGTCGGTGTCTCTGTTGTCATGCCTGGTCACATTGGCACGTCGATTGCGATCAACTCAGGGAAAGTACTGAGTGGAAAGGATGCCTCCGAGCTGAATGAAGATGACATCAAAGCCATGCGCGAACGCATGATGAAAACCGGCGGTGACCTGGCGGAAGCGGTGATGAATCTGTCAGATGATCAGATTCGCCAGGTGATGCATCAGCGTGGTGTGGATTTTAGAGACAATGCGCCAACAACGGCGGGCCAAGCTTCGAAAATTATTCTCGATGCCGTTAAGGCCGGAAAGTGGCGAATTCTTGTTGGTGAGGATGCGGTTCGCCTTGATGCGCGTGTCCGCAATGATCCCGAATCAGCCTATGAAATCGACTTTGCACAGGCGGTCCAGGAAGGTGGTGATCTTAACGAGCTGATTAACTAGTGTCGGAACCTTCTGTTGCCGGCGGTGTTCCCGCAACACCGCTGGGTTACCGCAGTTGGGCTGTCTTTGAGTGGGCGCGTAATCCCTACGTCATACTGGTTACGATTTACATATTTGCGCCCTACTTTTCCACAACAGTAGTCGGTGACCCGGTCAAAGGGCAGGGCTTACTTGGCTACACCAATGCGATCTCGGGATTCATGATCGCAACCCTCGCGCCGATTCTGGGCGCTATCGCTGACAAGAACGGACGTCGTAAACCTTGGATCTTCGTTTTTGTGATCGTCATGGTCCCTGCGATCTTCATGTTGTGGTTCGCAGAGAAAGACGGCGGTGGTATTGGGATTTACCCTACTTTAGCGCTGATTGTTCTTATCGCTGTGATGTTCGAGTTCTCTGCGGTGTTTCACAACGCCATGTTGCCCTCGATCTCCCCGGTATCGAAAATCGGTTCTATATCGGGCCTCGCGCTTGCGCTCGGTAACGTGGGTGGTCTGTTACTCATGGTGTTCGTGTTGTACGCGTTTGCGTTACCGGGCGAAGTCGGTTGGAACTTCATTCCTGATGCGCCTCTGTTTGGTTTGGACCAGAGTGCTGAAGAACACAACCGCATCGTTGGTCCACTCACCGCATTGTGGCTCTTGGTGTTTGCGATTCCCCTGTTTTTGTTTACCCCTGATGGTCAGGAAGAAAGCTCTGGTGTTCGAGACGCCGTACAGCAGGGGCTTAGAGAAGTCTGGTCGACGATCCGTGCTGTTCGTCATTACTCGAACGTGGCGTTGTACCTTGTCGCACGAATGATCTTCAACGATGGGCTGGTGGGTATTCTCATCTTTGGTGGAGTTTATGCCGCCGGGACTTTTGGCTGGGACACGATATCGCTCCTGATCTTTGGCATTGTCACATCGCTGTCTGCGGCCGTAGGCGCCGTCATTGGTGGTTTCATTGACGATCGATTTGGATCTCGCACGGCGGTTTTGATTGCGGTCGGCGGCACGGCTGCGCTGCTTGTCGTTGGCATTTCCTTTCAACCTGACAGCATCTTCTTCATGGTTGATATTGAGCCGGGGGTCGCTGTCTGGTCCTTTCCTTATTTCCAGACGCTGCCTGAGATACTCTATTTCTTGAACACCCAACTGTTTGGCATGTTTATTACCGTCGGGTTTGCCAGTGCGCGCGCGATGATGGCGCGGATCTCACCACCACAGTTGATCACGCAGTTCTTTGGTCTATACGCGCTTTCCGGAACGGCGACTGCCTTCCTGGCGCCGCTTTTGGTGGGGATCTTTACCGACTGGTTTGAAAGTCAAAGAGTAGGGTTTGCTTCTTTGATTATCTTGCTGGTGGTTGGCTTTGTGATGATGCTCTATGTGAAAGAAGAGCAGGCTACGCGCCCGGATCACTAGAGTTCATCAAGCGTCTCTTCTAACAGGTCTTTGATCTGGTCTGTTGGACTCATGGCCAGTGCGAGGGTGGCAAGTTCTCGAGCCTCTGCCTCGCGGCCAAGCTGAGCGTTGGCTCTAGCGGCTATCAGGTGCGCAACCGTGATGTCTGGATCCCACCAGCGCTTTTCCTTCTTATGGAAGGATTCGATCTCTGGAAGTACCTTGTCCCACTGTTCGGTCTGCAGATAAAACTGGGCCAGGGCAAAATGCGGACCCGCACGATCAAGTAGCCGAATGGCTTCAAGGTAAGCGGCTTCCGTTGCCTCGTGATCTTCTCCTTTGCTAAGCAGTAACGCATTTGCCATCGCACCGAAACCAGCGTCTCGACTGTTTAAATCAGGCTGCAGGGATTTGGCTTTTTCTAGATCGCCACCGGCGATACCCGGAGCATTCGCATAGAACGCAAAGATGCCGTAGCGCGCGTTGATGTGTTCTGGATCGAGCTCCACCGCTTTTTCAAAAGCAGCGAGCGTCTGCTTTGCCATGCCCACTTTCTTGAAAATGCTGACCTCCTGCACCAGTGACAAACTGACAAGCGCATTCAGGTACCAGGCATCTGCATCTCCCGGGTACTCTTCGTGCAAGGTTTCCAGTGTGTCAGCAGCATCTGAGAACTCACCGGCGCGATGCTGGACCCGTGCGAGATGGAACAAGACGTCCCGGTCAGTTTGCTGTGACAGCATCTCTTGTAAATCGCCGATGGCGGTTTGGAAGTCCCTGGACTCAGAAGCGTCGAGCGCCGTCTGCAAGCGTTCGTTCGCGAAAGAAAAACCTGAGTTCAACAACAGGGCGAATAGGAGGTACTTCATACTTGGCGAATGGTTTGAGTTAGTGTGTGCGCTAATGAGAACATAAATTTTCAATTGAAAGGGATAAGTTTGTACCAATGATGCTTCCCAGCCTTGAACAAATCGAGGACGCCTCAGAACTGGTTTACCAATCCATGCAGGCAAGCCCGCAGCTTTCCTGGCCGCTGTTGAATGATCGCGCGGATTGTGAGGTGTGGGTGAAACATGAAAACCACAATCCGACAGGAGCCTTCAAAGTCCGAGGTGGTCTGGTTTATGTGAATCGCTTGCTCGCAGAACGTCCAGATATTCAGGGCATTTGTGCAGCAACCCGTGGGAATCACGGGCAAAGTGTCGCCTTTGCCGCATCAGCACGTGGTTTGGAATCGGTCATTGTGGTCCCCGAAGGTAACAGTCCCGATAAGAACGCCGCCATGCAGGCGCTTGGCGCCGAACTCATTATCCATGGCAAAGACTTTGATATTGCTCTTGAACACGCCCGTGATCTCGCGGAAGCGCGCGATCTTCACTTCATGCCTTCCCTTGATGATGACCTGATACCAGGTGTCGCTACTTACGCTCTGGAATTTTTTCGCGGTGTGCCGACGCTCGACAGAATCTACGTGCCCATAGGTCTGGGGTCGGGTATCTGCGGCGTGATTGCAGCGCGTCGAGCACTGGGGTTAACGACAGAGATTGTTGGCGTTGTGTCCTCGGAGGCGAATACCTACGCCCTGTCTTTTGACGCGGGTGAGCCGATTCCAACGAACTCGGCGGATACACTGGCCGACGGTCTGGCCGTCCGAAATCCATCACCCGAAGCGCTGGAACTGATTCGTCATGAAGTAGCCAGTGTCGTCACGGTGACGGATGACGAGGTGCTCGCGGCAATTCGTCACTATTTCACAGATACGCACAATGTGGCGGAAGGTGCAGGTGCCGCGGCGCTGGCAGCTCTGCTCAAGGCAGATGATTGTTCAGGCAAAAAAGTTGGTGTAGTCCTCACCGGTGGCAATATCAATGAAGCACTCTTCCGGCAGGCACTGGCTGCAGTTTAGGGCTCGATGTTGTCTTTAACGCAACAGAACATTCTGTGAGATCATCGATCTCATTCACGAAAAAGAAAAACTCTAAGAGGGAAATATGAAATCACCAATCTGCGAGAAGCTCGGGATCGAGTTTCCTCTGATTGCATTCACCCACTGTCGCGATGTCGTGGTGGAAGTCTCCAAAGCTGGTGGCATGGGTGTGCTTGGTGCAGCTGGGTATGGTCCGAAACAGCTGGAGATAGAACTCAACTGGATCGACGAACACATTGACGGCAGACCCTATGGTCTCGACCTGATTGTACCCACGACCATGGCAAACAAGGATGAGTCAGCGTCATCGGATGAAATTCAAGCGATGGTGCCGGATCAACACCGTGACTACGCCGCAGGTATCCTGGCGCAGCACAATATCGATACAGCGGATGTCTATGAAGCAGGCCCCAGAGGCGCAGGCGGGTTCCTGGGTGAAAAAGGTGCGGCCAACATACTCGACATTGCTTTTGCGCATCCCATTTCAATGATTGTGAATGCGTTGGGTGTGCCACCTGCCTATATGTTGGAGTTGGCGAAAGAAAGAGGCATACCGACAGGCGCTCTGGTGGGTTCAAAACACCACGCCATTAAGCAGGCGGAAGCGGGGGTCGATATGTTGATCGTGTCCGGTACAGAAGCAGGCGGACATTGCGGTGAAGTATCTACCATGGTGCTGGTGCCGGAAGTCGCTGAAGCCGTTGCCAAATATCCCGACGTCTCAATTCTTGCTGCTGGCGGCATCGTAACTGGAAGACAGATGGCAGCCTCTATGGCCATGGGAGCTCATGGCGTCTGGACAGGTTCAGTCTGGCTAACGACACAGGAGGCGGAAACGTCTCCGGTAATTAAGGAGAAGCTGCTCTCTGCAGGGTCCAACCAGACAATTCGAACACGTAGTCGTACAGGCAAGTATTCCCGGCAGGTTCGCTCACCCTGGACAGATGCATGGGAGCTGGAAGATGCGCCAGATCCGTTGCCCATGCCGCTCCAGTCCCTGGTTTCAGAGCCCGCGCTCGGCAAAGTAACTAAGCTGGCCGAAGGCGGTCACCAGGGCGCAAAACAACTTGCCACTTATTGGGTTGGTCAGGGTGTCGGCATGATGACGCAATCACTTTCGGCGAAGCAGGTGGTCTACGATTTTATGGAAGACTTTTTGGCGGCGAATGAAAGACTGAAAGGGTTTGTTGATGAGTAAAGTAGTGCTCGTAACCGGTGGGGCCAGGGGTATCGGCCTTGGCATCGTTCATGCGTTCGCTGCTGCGGGTCATCAGGTCATGATTGGTGATCTTGGCGCCAGTGCCAGTGATTGGAATTATGATCTTTCTGATGCCAACGATCTGAATAAGGCGCTGGCCCAGGAGTCATCGGTGGGTGAAGTCGATGCCTGTGAATTGAATGTGACGAATCTGAAAAGTTGTGAAAGCGCCGTCGCGGCGACACTCGAACGCTTCGGTCGACTGGACGTCCTCGTGAACAACGCCGGTGTTGTGGATACCGGACCTATTAGCGAGTTCAAGGAAGAAGACTGGGATCGTATCTTTGCCGTGAACACCAAGGGCATTTTCCTCATGTCGAAAGCTGCTTTAGAGCCGCTGAAGGCATCCGGTGAAGGTGCGATTGTGAACACAGCCTCGATTGCCGGGAAACAGGGTAATGCGAATATGTCGGCGTACTGTGGGTCCAAGTTCGCTGCGATTGGGATTACCCAATCTCTGGCGCTGGAACTGGCGCCTCATAACATTACGGTGAACGCACTGTGTCCGGGCATCGTCGGCACCGCCATGTGGCTGGAGCATCTGATACCTTCGAATACAACGGATCAGTCCGAGAAAGAACGTAACTTTGAAGATTCCGTCAACAGCATTATTCCGCTGGGCAGACCCCAGACCACTGAGGATATGGGGCAAGCGGCACTTTATCTGGCGACCGCACGAAATGTGTCAGGCATTGCGCTGACCGTCGCGGGCGGTATGACGATGAGCTAGGTTGGTCTGCGGTGTTTTGAACGGGTTTCTACCCGCAGCCCCGCGACCACAATCGCGGTGACCACATACAAGCCTAGAAACACCTGGAATGCCGGATCGTAGCTACCGGTCACGTCGTACATCCAACCGGCGAAAGGCACGCCAATCAGGTGGATCACTGACATGGGTGGCCGCATCGCACCCAGAACTCGACCAAAGCTTTCCCGGCCAAACGCTGCACCAACCACCGCACCCTGCATGGGTACGATACCCCCCATGCCGAAACCAAAAAGAGATGCGCCAACCAGGAACCCGAGATAACCATCGGTCAGTAACATAAAAAGCTGACCGGCGACCTGGAAAGCGATACCCAACCAAAGCGCATTGCGCACATCCCATCGGTCCACCAGCGCGCCATAGATCAGCTTGCCCATGATGCCGAAGAAGGCGGTGCTTGATGCAATGAAAGAAGCTGACACCAGGTCGATTCCCCGGTCAGTGAGCTGCGGCACCATATGAATCAACGTCGCGCTTTGAATGCAGAACAGCAGCCCAATGATCGCGACCAGAAACCAGAAGTTAGGATTACTGATGAACTCTTTGGTGCGCAAGGCAGGTTTGGGTGGTGGAAGTTTTGTGGCCTCGGTGGCGCCATCGGGAAGCAAACCAACGTCTTCCGGTCTCGAAATCACCAGTCGCAAGACCACAGGAACGACCACAACCAGCGTAATAATCCCGTAAGTAATAAAGCCGTTGCGCCAGCCAAACTCGCCGATCAGCCAGGCGGTTGTTGCCGGCATAACAACCCCGGATACAGAAATTCCCGTTGCAGCGATGCCAAGGGCCGTGCCTCTTTTTAGAACGAACCAGTTGCTGACGAGTTTCGAGGTGGCCAGCTGGCCCATGGCACCGGCACCAAAACCAATGAACACGCCGAGTACCAGGTAAAACTGAAGCGGAGTCTGAACGAATCCCAAAAGTAGAAAGCCGCTTCCCATCGCGATTGCGCCGGTGGCGATGACTCGTTTCAAGGGGTACTTGTCGAGTGCCCGGCCGATAAATGGTGCAAGAATCGCCCCAACACCCTGGGTAACGGAAATACCGATTGAGACGCCAAGGCGTGAATCACCAAACTCTGCGGCGATTGCTTTGAAGAAGACACCGTAGGAGTAAAAGAAGAACCCTACCGCGATAAAGTCCACGAAGAATGCGACTGCCACCATGCGCCAACCGACAAAGGTTGGGTCTGATCGTTTCAGCAAATAGGTGAGCATTGGTCTTACTACGTGAGCGGGAGGCGTATTCTACTCTGATCCACTCGTCATCGCATGATAGGATTTCCGCTTTATTTCAGGAGTCGCCTCAGTGAGCAACCTTTCTCTGGACCTTGCAGACGGCAAAGGTGTCCTTCACGGTTCATACGATTCAAAGTTTGAGGGCGTTGTCAGCGAATTCGTTCGAAATTTTGAGGAGCGAGAAGAGCAGGGTGCATCGCTCTGCTTTAACGTCGACGGTGAAACTGTGGTGGATGTTTGGGGCGGCATGAAACACCCCAAGCAGGAAGCGGATTGGCAGGAAGACACGCTCAGTATTGTGCATTCACTGACCAAGGCTGCGGTGTCTATCTGTGTTCATATCCTGATTGCTGAAGGCAAGCTGGAGCTCCACGAAAAGGTGACGAAGTACTGGCCGGAGTTTGGCCAGAACGGCAAAGAAGACGTCACGGTGGAGATGATGCTTAACCATACCGTGGGCTTGTCTGCGGCTCGTGATCGATTACCTGAAGGCGCCTTTCTCGATTTTGATTTTATGGCTGATGCCATGGCAAAAGAAGCGCCTTGGTGGAGCCCGGGTACCCGACATGGATACCAGATGGCAACCTACGGCTGGACTGCTGGCGAACTGGTGCGGCGAGCCTCAGGTATGTCGTTAGGTGGGTTCTTTAGAGCCAGGTTGGGTGACCCGCTTAACCTCGACTTCTACATCGGTTTACCGGAACCAGATCATCATCGGGTTTCACGAATGATGCGCTGGGCACCGAAGAAGGGAGACCCTGTCACGGCTTTCACCCTGGCACTGCTCAATGATCGGAAGTCACTGCAGTATCTCGCATTCATGAACAATGGCAAACACAAAACGGATCAACCCGAGAGCTATCTTGCAGAGTATGGCGCTGGTGGCGGCCTCGCCAATGCGCGGGGTGCTGCAGGTATGTTTGCGCCTTTTGCTAATGGCGGCGGTGACTTTGTGGATAGAGTGACACTGGAACGCATGCAGGCGACCTCTGTGGCTGGCGAAGACGTCACGCTGCTCTCTCCGACCCGGTTCAGTCTCGGCTTCATGCTGAGTATGGACAATCGTCATCGGGAAACCGGTGCACTGGAAACTATCATTATGGGTAAACATGCGTTCGGACATGCGGGTGCCGGAGGCAGCGTTGGTTTTGCAGACACCGAGTGCCATCTGGGATTTGGCTACACCATGAACAAAATGGGCGCCGGCATTTTGTTAAACCAGCGCGGTCAGTCTTTGATCGATGAAACCTACCGTTGTCTTGGATATACGACCGATGAGCCTGGATACTGGATCCGATAGCGCCATTGAACTTGCGCGCCTGATCAAGGCGCGTGACGAACTCCCTGAGCTGGCTGGTGGCGATATTTCTGACGGAGAAGCCTTGTGGCGTAGCCAGGCGATACCCGATCAGGATGATGATCGGCGTCTTTATTGGCGGCGCCTGGCAGGTCTCAGCCAGCTGGACCCGAGCGACCGAGAGGCATTTGAAGCGGCCAGTCGAGGGATTACCAGTTTTGCATTCTCGGGTAAGGCGGATCTTAAAGTTGCGGTGACGGGATTTGATCCGTTTCATTTAGATGATCACCTGGAGCAGGGTAATCCTTCAGGGTTGGTTGCCTTGCAGCTGCATGGTCGTCGAATACCCGTGGGTGACCTGGTTGCGGAGATTCAGAGTATCTTGGTCCCGGTGCGCTACCGCGACTTCGATGATCATTTGATTGAGAACTTCTTTGCACCGCGCCTCGCGGATCTCGATATGGTTATCACTGTCAGCATGGGGCGGGATGGATTTGATCTTGAGCGGTTTCCTGGCAGGCGCCGCTCTGTGACAACACCGGATAACGAAAACATAAAGGCCGGTGGAACGCCTGAGACTCCCATAGTTCCCGATGTGCCTGACGGACCGGAGTTTGTAGAGTTTTCACTCCCCGTGGATGCAATGACTAAGGTTGCCGGCGAGTTTTCGGTGACAGATAACCGAGTGATCACGACTCTGGAAGATGGCGAGATCACTGCCAGCGGTATTCATCAGTTGGACAACAAGACGGCGGTGTTTGGTAGCGGCGGAGGCTACCTATCAAATGAAATTTCTTATCGTGTACTTCGGCTAGCCCAATCTATGAATCTGAGCCTGCCTATTGGGCACATCCATACCCCAAGGATGCAGGGGTTTGATCCGGCGTTACTTAAGCGGGTGACATCACAGACCCAGGAACTGATTTTTAATGCCATCAAGTCTCTGGAATAGTCGAGGCACTACTCTGGGCAGGGCCCGCCCTTCTCGAAACCAATAACGGCTTCGTCTCCACAGGCGACACAGTCAGAGGCAAAGGTTTTGCGTTCGCCTTCTTCGGTTAGTGCGCATACTGGTGCATAGATCATCGTACAGATTTGCGGGCGCTCATCCGGACATGCGGTGAGACCTTCTGGTAATGAGTCTGTTGGCTCCGAGGCACAAGCACCGATCATTAACATTGAGGCAAAAACCAAAAGTTGACGCATCATAGTTTCTCCGCGAGTCCTGCGACTCTTTTCCCGAGGTGTTTCCCGGTGTTGAGATCAATTTCAGTCAGCTGATCCGGCGATGATGCGGTTGCACCGACACCCAGGTAATGTCCGTTGGGGTTAAGTCCATCTGAGAAACTGACGCCGGTTCCCACCCAGAGCATGCCCATTTGCATCGCGAAGGTGTTCATTGCAATAAATGCTCCCGACTTGTCGCCGGAGGTGAGAGATGAAGCAGAGAATCCTGCGCCAAGTTTGTCTCGCCAGGCCTGGGTAAACCAGCGTGGCGCCATGGCATCAAAGAAACTCTTGAGCTGACCGGAAACGGATCCCATATAGGTAGGGGAGCCGAAAATGATGGCGTGACAGGAATCAAGCTGAGCAGCCTGTTCGTCGTTGACCCAACGGCCTTCAGAAATGTCAGATGGCTGTATGGGTAAGTCTAGAACGTCAGCGCCTGCTTCTTTTGCACCCTCAATGACGGACTCTGCCAGTCTCGCTGTGGTACCGGTGCCAGAAAAATAAACGACGCCAACCTTTGCCATCTCTTATCTCAATCGATGAGTTTCGCGGAGTATAACGAAAAACGCCCGGGTTGCCGGGCGTTTTCTTGTCGCTAGTTTTTGGGTGGGGGAGGCCCAATAGGTGTGCCTGCTCCGCCAGCGAATTCTGGACCAGCTTCGTTGCCGAGCAGGATAGCACCCAGATCACCGTACAGTGGGTGTGACACCCACCGGTGACTGGCACTGCCGTGCGCGTCACGAAGTTTACGTTCCAGCGGACTGTACATGCGCATACCCGTTGTACCAGCGGTATTGTGTAGCGAGTCGACCACCTCCATGCACTCGTTAGCAGCATGAACACAAGCAAGTCTTGCGTCTTGCGTGGTTTTGGCACCAGGGAGTTGTTCGTTGTCGGTTAGTTCGTCTTCTACTGCTTCCATGGTTTGCATTAACCAGGAACGGCATGACTGGTAGCGAGCCTCAGCGACACCCATGCGGTATTGTGCAATCGGTCGACCAGCCAGCGAAGAAGAAGACAGCATCGGAATCTTGTTCTGTGCGATGTCAGAGAAAGTTTCCAGCGCGCCTTTTGCTACACCCAGCCCGATGGCTGCCTTGTTGTAAGCGAGCCTCAACGCCGTTGGCATTCTGTAGACAGGGTTTGGATAGTGAGCAGGTACGGTCCAAAGATCGACACCAGCCCATTTTTCGGGAACGACTGCACCATCGGCGTGAACGTCATCCGATCCTGAACCGCGAAGCCCAGCAACATCCCATGTTCGAACGATTTCCCATTGATCTCTTGGCAGGAACCACAGTTTGAAAATCGGCATGCCATTGTCGTCGGTTTCGACTTCGTCACCTTTCATCAAAGGTGCACCCATGAAACAGAAGTCTGCGTTGTGACAGCCTGAGATAAAGGTAGTTTGACCCCAGACCTTCACGCTGCCATCGTCCTGGCGTTCTGCACGTGGTGGTGTACTGCCTGGCCCACCGCCGCCACACATGACGACGCGAGGATTATCCAGGTAAATCTCTTTTGCGATTTCCGGATCCATGCCGCCCGCGGCCATGGCGTTAATTTCTGAACCGAGCATCACGTTCCATGCCACTGACGCATCGATCGCTGCCATATGCTCGAGTATCTCGATGGTTTCCATTGAGCTTGCATTGTCGCCGCCCAACTCGGTTGGCAAGGCGAATCTAAAAAACCCCTCGTCGATGAGTTTATCGACGATCCAATCGGGCAGTTTACGAAGTTCCTGGGCCTCTTCACCGGCCTTCAGAATGTCCTCGCGCAAGTCTTCAATCTTGTCCAGGCGCTGCCTGTGAACATCGCGAAGCATGGTGTCTTCCTCTTATTTTTTGTAGCGAACTACAGTGTAGGCAGATTCGCTGCCAAATTTAAAGGGAAATCAGGGTGGACAGCTGGGTTAATTGCCCCAGATCAATTGTTGAAATACCAAAAAAAGGGCTCCAGTTGGAGCCCAGGAAAACTGCAAAGCAGAGAGAGTTTGCAGAGGAGAAAAGGGTTCAGGCAGCCTTTTGAGGCTCTTTGCCCTTTGTGACAGAGGGCACAGCCTCTGTCTTGGTTGGTCGGAATGGCAGTTCCTTGAAAAACTCGCGATTCATGCGTTCCCAAAGCAGGTTTGTACCTGCCTCGACACCCTTTTCCCCAGGAAATAGCTCTTCAGTGATGTGCACGGGTTCCAGGAAGGTGACACTGACAGGACCCGGTGTTACTTCTTTCGCACCTTTCGGGCGAAGCTCACGCAGACCTTTCAGGACGACCGGTACCACAGGTACCTGCTTCTCGCGAGCGAGCAAGGTTACACCGTGACGGAATCGGCCCAGCTCGTTCGAGGTGGCTCGAGTTCCTTCAGGAAAAATGCAGAGATTGCAGTTGTGATCCAAAAGCCACTTGGCATGATCCAGGGCTTTTGACCCACCGCCTCTCATAATAGGAAAGTTGCCCAAACCTAGTGATTGATACCAGGGTTGAAGAATCAGCTTCTTCTTGCCTTTCACAAACCACCTGTCTGCCGCAGCACCGAAGTACAGATTGTTCTGAACCTTTTTCGGCAGTGCCGACATCAATACTGGCGTATCCATGTGACTTTGATGATTTGGGATAAATATTGCTGGTTCGTTCAATCCTTCAAGGTGCTCCAGACCCTTAACTGTTACGGAAGTACAGTACTGCTCTGTCCAGCGGAAGTATTCCCGTTGTCGCAGTGCGGCTCGTACTAGTCTAGCCCAGGGCTGGATCTGCCAGCGATGGGGGCCGCCGTATTCAACAGTTTCGGCAGCCTCAGTTGTTGCTGCTATGGTCATCGTTTTGCTCCGTATGTTTGGTTTGTTTTAGCTATTTTGGTTGCGCAAATTGATTTGCTCTGGCTCGCTAAATGACGTTCCCTGAAATCAGGGTAACCACCTAAGAGCAATCGTTGTGCCAACGTTGCCCTACCAGTGGCTCATTCGCTTAATGCATTGTTAGACGGGGCTTTTAAGAGAATATGAGACCTGCGTTAAGTTTTTGCGTTGCACCATCGACGTGCGAACGCGGGCAGCGTGCGCAGATCGGGTGCGGTATGATGCGCGTTTTTATTCGCAGGAGAGAACCATGGATCTAAAGGGCAAAACCATCGTCATTACTGGTGGAGGGCAGGGATTAGGCAGATCCATGGCCATTGAGTTCGCAGCCGCCGGTGCCAACCTGGCTCTGATCGACCTGAATGATGAACCGCTTAATGAGGCGGTACAGCTCTGCAAAGATGCCGGTGGCGACGCCAAGCCCTATAAAGCGAACGTTGCTCAGGAAGATGATGTCGTTGCTGTGTTTGATGCTATTGAAGCTGATTTCGGCGAAGTGCATGGACTGATCAACAATGCTGGCATCCTGCGGGATGGGCTTCTGGTTAAGGTGAAAGACGGAGAGATCGACAAGCGGATGTCGCTGGCTGAATGGCAAGCGGTAATTGATGTGAACCTGACCGGCGTATTCCTCTGCGGACGTGAAGCTGCAACGCGAATGATTCAGAAAAATGTTCAGGGCTGCATTATCAATATCTCGAGTATTTCCAAGGCCGGCAACATGGGGCAAACCAACTATTCCGCAGCCAAAGCGGGCGTTGCTGCTATGGCGACAGTCTGGGCAAAAGAGCTTGCCAGGTATGGGATTCGGGCTGCGGCGATTGCGCCGGGATTCATCGCGACGGAAATGGTGGCGAGCATGAAACCCGAAGCCCTAGAGAAAATGGCGGCGGGTATTCCTTTGAAGCGTCTTGGCCAACCGGAAGAAGTTGCGCACACCGCGCGTTACATCATGGAAAACGACTATCTCTCTGGTCGAGTGATCGAGCTTGATGCGGGCTTGCGAATCTAAAGCGTCGTCTCGACCGAGGTCCTCGTTTCGAGCAATGCCCTCATCTCGCCCGAAGCGGAGAGATCTCCTCTTTTGCGTGGCGCTCCTTTCCGGGAGCGCTCTCGCTGAGAACCCCGGCCCTTTCCTTGATGAGTCCGACATCACCTGGAAGGTGAACGAACACCAGGTCGCAAGATGGAAGACGCTCGTCGGCGGTATCGAGGGTGGGCAGATTGATCGTGATGATATTCAGTTCGGTACCTGGGAGTTAGCACCACGTGCTATCTACCATAAGCACAAGCATGAAGTGCCTGAGATCTATTTCATCACGAGCGGCCGGGCTTTGTGGACGGTCGGAGACGAAACTCGAGAGGTTGGTCCAGGCATGACGATCTACACGAAACCGCATGCCGAACATCGAATGGAAAATTTAGGTGATGAGCCCGTTAGCGCCATATGGGTATGGTGGGCACCTAATGGTGATAAAGAAGCGTTCATGGGGGACTATGAGTTTACCGAACCAGCACCAAAGCAACCGGAAGGTTTCGGCTTCAAAGAAGGTAAATCAGAAAGACTTTATTGATCGTGATGTCAGAAACGGTCGGCTATGAACATGCCAGCAGTCATAGCGATACCGAAATACAGTACATCGAGATTTAGGTAGGCCAGTGAAGAAATCGCGGGTCCCGGACACAAACCAACCAAACCCCAACCGATCCCGAACATAGCCGCGCCGATGATCAGACGCGCATCGATATCCGTGCGATCCGGCACACGAAAGACATCTGAAAACCATGGCCCATCAGCTCTTTTAAGTGCAAATTGGAAAAACGGAATCGTAATCAGTAAACCACCGCCCATCACAAAGGCGAGCGTCGGATCCCAGGCGCCCGCGAAATCCAAAAATCCGATGACCTTTGTAGTGTCAGTCATGCCTGAGACCGCCAGTCCTGCACCGAACAAAGTTCCACAAACGAGTGCCAGTAATAGATTCATAGCAGATGTAGCCTCACGAACACGGTCAGAATGCCAGAGGCCATGAAAGTTACAGTCGCAACGATTGACCTGGTCGACAGTCTTCCGATACCGCAGATACCGTGACCGCTGGTGCAGCCGCTGCCGAGTTTTACTCCGAAACCTACAATCAGACCGCCGATGATAATCAGGGGAAGAGGGGAAGATACTTCTGGTGCGGGTGTTGAGGAGAAGGCCTGCACAAGACCAGTGCCGAGAATGAGCCCAGCGACAAACAAGAGTGCCCAGATGTTGGAATTCGGAGACTTCAGTCCGTTGAAAAAGATTCCACTGATGCCAGCGATGCGGCCAATGCTCATCATCAGCAACATGGCAGCGGTGCCGATCATAACGCCACCGATAAGGCCATTTAGATACGTTTCCATCGGACGACTCTATATATAATCAAAATGTATAAGGATATTATCCAAAAGAATAACGCAAGGCAATCTGTGTTCAGGCTTCCTCGCCGTAAGCGGATCTGCGGTAACGGAGCATTTTTCCTGAGCCGGCAAGAAGATGTGCACCTTCCTGAAACCCGATTTCCCCATTAATCATGACCAGCGAGATACCAGCTGGCTCCGATTTTGGATCATCATAGGTTGCCATGTCCTGAACTGTCGCCGGGTCAAACAGTGCCAGGTCAGCCCAATAGCCTTCTTTTATCTGACCACGCTCTTCCATGCCGAACACGCGTGCCGGGAGGGACGTCATTCTTCTGACCGCTTCGGGAAGAGTCAGTACGCCATCATCTCGAACATACTTGGCTAGTATCCTCGGGAAGGTGCCGAACAGGCGTGGATGCGGTTTGCCATTCAGATCCGGTATGCCGTCTGAGCCGACCATCATGTCCCGATAAGCCAGATTGGTGGCGACATCCTCTTCCGCAATGATGAATTGAATGCAGATGGTGCGATCACCTTTGGGCGCTGTCAGGATTCGCAGCGTGAGGTCGCAGATATCCACTTCCTCATCTTTGGCGATGTCTTTCAGCATCCTGCCTTCATATTCGTGAAAGGCTGGGCAACTGGCGATCCGAATGACTTCTGCAAGGTCGCGGTTAATGTTGTCGAGATTGAAGTACTCGATCATTCTGCCGCTGCCGGCTGTATACGGATAAACATCCAAAGTGACTCGCTGTCCCTCAGCGAGTGCTTGATCAACCTTGTTCAGCGACGTGCCGACCTTTCCCCAATTGGGCGGTCCTGCTGATTTGTGATGGGAGATATGCAGATGCACGTCACCCTCCTTGCCGATGGTAAGCGCTTCATCAACCGCATCCAAAAGATGATCACCTTCGTTTCGCATATGTGTTGTATACAAAGCGTCGAAAGGTGCGGCTTGCGACGCAAGCTCGATAACTTCATCGGTATCACTCCATCGACCAGGTCGATAGATGAGACCTGTAGAGAAGCCACAGGCACCTTGTTCGATTGCCCGTGATACATGTGATTTCATTTTAGAAAGTTCATCTGCGGTTGGTGCACGTTTCTCCATGCCCATGACCAGCGTTCGGACGGTGTTGTGCCCGACCAGCATCATGTTGTTGATCCCGGGACTCTTTGCGAGCGCGGTGGCGTAGTAGCCCTCCAGATCACTGAAGTTGCCTTCGAGCCCCGCGAGAATACCGCCACTGGCTTTAGCTGGGTCTACATCCGGATCCAGTGGAATCGCACTAAAGCCGCAGTTGCCCGCCACCACCGTGGTCACACCTTGAGCAAGTTTGAACTCCATACCCGGGTGTCGAAAGAAAGCGCCGTCATCGTGAGAGTGGGTATCAATAAAACCGGGGCAGAGGGTTTGCCCCTTGCCATCGATCTCGGTCTTACCGGGTCCCACCTGCCCGACTTCTGAGACTCGCCCACCTTCAATGCCGACGTCTCCATGGAACGCCTCGCCACCCGAGCCATCGAGGATCGAAACGTTTCGAATAACCACATCATTCATGACGCGTGCCTCCTTAGATGTTCGCCAATCTTCTCACCGATCATGATGCAGGTGAGGTTGGTGTTTGCTCTCGGTACAAACGGCATGATGGAAGCATCGGCAACGACGAGATTCTCTAGCCGATGTGCGAATCCGTTTTCATCGACGACGGCCATCGGGTCTTTCTTGTCGCCCATCTTTACGGTGCCGCATGGATGGTAGCCGCTTCCCGCAAATTTTTTGCACAGGGAAGCCAGCTTTTCATCGTCGACACCTCTGGCCGGATCAGGAAAGGTGATTGTCTTTATCATGTCGCCAAGTTCACCGGTCTTTGCGAAGGCAAGGGTGTCTTTCATGCAAGCGACCAGTCGCGAAGTGTCACGATCATCTTCACAAAATCTTGCGTCGATGATCGGGTGGTCATTGGGATCTGATGACTGCAGCCGAAGTTCTCCGCGACCATATTGATACTCAAGAACCGCAGCGATTGAAAATAGCGCGGGCCCATTGGGTTTTCCGGCGAAACTGATCTGTTCGATTTGAAGATCATTTCGCTTGTCGGACCCGTCGGCGGTATAGCGCAGAATGGTTTGGATGATCGGGCGGTCATGGTCGATCAATGCGCCATCTTTTACTTCGCATACGACAGAAAGGGCGGGGTGATCTGACAGGTTCTGCCCAACACCTGGCTCATCGGTAACGCTCTCAATGCCGAAAGATTCAAGCTGTGCTTTTGGTCCTACCCCGGACAGCATGAGAATTTGAGGTGTCTTAATCGCGCCTGCGCTGAGTACAACCAGCTTGGCGTGGATCGTTTCGATGGAACCGTCGGCGTTTTCTACTTCAACACCTGTGGCCTTGGCTCCTTCAAACAAAACGCGACGCACCAGGGTATCTGCTTTGATCGTCAGGTTTGATCTCAGTCTAGCGGGAGCGAGATAACCGATGGCGGTTGAGATCCTCAAGCGGCCCAACTTGTTCATCGGGTGAGGCCCCGCACCCCAGCCGTCTGGATCGTTCGCATCCGGACAATCCGGATAACCAAGCTGATCAGCCGTGGTGAGGAAGGCTGCCTGCTGAGGTTCCAGTTCATCTACTGGATATCGCCTGATAGTGATAGGGCCGGCATCACCATGGTATGGCTTGTCTCCGTAATCCAGGTCTCGCTCCAGTCGATTGAAGGCAGGCAAGACTTCAGACCATGACCAGCCCGAGCATCCAAGGCTCGCCCACTCATCATAGTCTTCCGGCATGCCCCTTAGCGCGATTGTTGTATTCACCGCGCTGGAGCCTCCGGTCACACGACCACGAGGAAAGATGACTTCCCGATCGCGCGTGGGCTCGTAGTGATGACCCCAGTCGTGAGCCGTGTAAGAGTTGTTGTGGGAGTTAATGAGATCGAATGGTGTCTCAGACAAATCAGGATAGTCTGGACCAGCTTCGATGAGGAGCACGCTTCGGTTTGGGTCTTCGGAAACGCGGTTTGCGATCACAGCACCGGCACTTCCGGCGCCAACAATAAGTACGTCAATCATTGGATGATTGTGCGGGAATCCTTTTCACAAAAAAACCGGGGCAAAAAAAAGACCTCCGGAGAGGTCTTTTTAGTTGTCTGAACTCTCTTTCGTCACATCAGAATCGTGGTTTGGATACCACGATTCTTCGATGTGACTGTCGGGTGTTCGGATAGCCTTTGGCTATCCGAACTGAGACATCGTGTTTTCTTTACCACCTGCCAGCAGTGCGTTCTCACCAGCAAAGTATTCCTTGTGGTGGTCGCCGATAGTTGTACCAGCCATTTCCTGGTGCTTCACGACGTTCATGTTGCGGCGAATCTCAGTTCGCTGAACACCTTTAACGTAAGCCAGCATCGCTGCGTCGCCGAAGTAGCCTTCAGCCAGGGTGTCTACACCCAGTGCTGTTTCGTGGTAAGTCGGCAGCGTGATCAGGTGGTGGAAGATACCCGCTTCGCGTGAACCGTCTGCCTGGAAAGATTGAATGTACTGATCAGCCTGCTGTGCCAACTCAGTGTCATCCAGCTCAACAGACATCAGACCCAGTGGATCTTCAGCTGGGTTCGGGTAAGCAGAAACATCTTTACCAGCGTCAACATACTCCTGGTAAACCTGCTCACGGAACTTAAGTGTCCAGTTGAATGAAGGAGAGTTGTTGTAAACCAGTTTCGCGTCAGGGATAACGTCTTTGACCTTGTTAACCATCTCAGCGATCTGGGCAACGTTTGGCTTCTCAGTTTCAATCCAAAGCAGGTCAGCTCCGTGACGCAGGCTGGTGATACAGTCGAGAACGACGCGATCGATGCCAGTGCCTTCGCGGAAAGCGTAGAGACCGTTATCCAGTCGTACCGGCTTAACCAGGTCACCGCCTTTATGGAAAACGATGTCGTGTTCTTTCAGTTCATCAACGTTATGAACTTCTTCAACTTCTAGGAAGCTGTTGTACTGGCTGGCGAGATCGCCTTCTTCCTTGGAAACAGGAACCATTTGAGTCAGGCCTGCTCCGAGAGAGTCAGTACGAGCAACGATGATGCCGTTCTCAATACCCAACTCGAGGAATGCGTAGCGAACCGCGTTGATCTTCGCCAGGAAGACTTCGTGAGGTACGGTGACCTTACCGGCCTGGTGACCACACTGTTTCACTTCAGATACCTGGTTTTCGATCTGGATCGCGCAGGCACCGGCTTCAATCATCTGCTTGGCCAGCAGGTAGGTGGCTTCTTCGTTACCGAAACCAGCGTCGATGTCAGCGATAATCGGCACAACGTGAGTTTCGAAGTTGTCGATCTGGTCGATCAGTGACTTAACCTCTACCTCGTTACCCGCTTCCTTCGCAGCATCAAGTGCAGTGAACAGACGCTCCAGCTCAACAGCATCAGCCTGCTTGAGGAAGGTGTAGATCTCTTCAATCAGGGAAGGAACGCTGGTCTTTTCGTGCATGGACTGATCAGGCAGTGGACCGAACTGGCTGCGCAGTGCCGCAACCATCCAACCTGAAAGGTAGATGTATTTCTTATCCAGCGTGCCGCGATGACGCTTGATAGCGATCGCTTTCTGTTGGGCAACAAAGCCGTGCCAACAGCCCAGTGACTGAGTGTACTTGGAGGTATCCGCGTCATAATCCGCCATGTCTTTGCGCATGATGTCTGCGGTGTACTGGGCGATATCCAGACCGGAGTTGAAGCGGTTCTGCAGGCGCATTCGCGTTGCGTATTCCGGGTTGATACCGTTCCATGCGTCGCCATGCGTGCCGCATAGCTTTGCCATCTGCTCAATATCTTGTTGGTAGCCCATGGTGTTTCCTCCTGGCTTTGTAGGTATGTAGCTATGAAATAGACCGCGCAGGGTACCAGCGAGGCTGGAATCAATGAAAGGAATAATTGGATACTGTTATATTCCTTTGATTCATTGATTGGCGCTGGAGACCGGATATCCAGCATACTTGCGATATGCGAGTAGAGCGAGTCAGCACGGGAGAGAGAACAAAGCTTCAGGTTGGTAACCGGAACGTCCAAACAGGCATCTTCAAGGCGGTTCGGAGCGGGGCTATTTCGGTGAGCCGTGAAGGGCTGGAAGGAGACGCGATCTGTGACAGGAAGCACCATGGAGGACCTGACCAGGCTGTATACCTTTATGCATCAGAGGACTACGAATTCTGGGCGCGTCAGCTGAACTGTGAAATGGCGCCCGGCACTTTTGGAGAAAACCTGACCGTGCGCGGTATAGATTTGCGTGAAGTCTGCCCAGGTGATCGCTTGACGTCCGAGTCCCTGACGCTGGAGATAACCGCGCCTCGCATACCCTGTAATGTTCTGGCGGCACGGATGGAAGATCGGAAGTTCGCCAAAAAGTTTGTTCAGGCGAACAGATCGGGTGCCTACTGCCGGGTCATTAAAGAGGGTTATGTCAGTGCCGGTGACGAATTTGCTCATCTGCCTTTTGAGGGCGATAGAATCCCCTTGGCCACTTTTTTTGTGGATGCGCAGAGAGGGCTTTCGGCAGACACGTTGCGGCGATATCTGGCCGCGCCAATTGATATCAGAACAAGAAAAGATTTCGAAAAAGATCTGAAGAAAAGAATCAGCGAAGGAGAATAATAATGGATGGCAAACGCGTACTAATTACCGGCGGTAACAGTGGCATCGGGATCATCACCGCGCAGGAGCTCGCGAAACAAGGCGCAGAAGTTATTCTGGCCTGCCGTGATTCGGAAAAGACAGCGGAAGCGCTGAAGGTTATCAATGCCGACGCGAAAGTACCCGCGGTGAACCTGCCGGTTGAGTTGGCGAACCTGCAAAGTATCCGTGACCTGGCAGCCAACTTCCTGGATCGATATGACCGCCTGGATGTCCTCATTAATAACGCGGGATTGTTTCCACCCAAACAACGCATGACAGATGACGGGATTGAAATGCAATTTGGCGTAAATCACCTCGCGCCGTTTCTGCTGACCAATCTGCTGCTGGATTGTTTGAAAGCCAGTGCGCCATCCCGGATCGTGACCGTCTCATCGATGCTGCACAAAAAAGGGAAAATCGATTTTGATGCAGTCCGAGGTTACGAGAAATACAACAGCCAGGATGCCTACAACTCGTCCAAACTCTGCAACGTCCTTTTTGCGGTTGAGCTGGCTAAACGCCTTGAAGGCACCGGTGTGACATCCAATGTGCTGCATCCCGGCGCTGTCGCAACAGACATCATCCGCGATCTACCCTGGCTGCTGCGTAAAATCATCGGGTTCATGTTCATCGCACCGGAAAAAGGTGCAAAGACCAACATCATGCTCGCCAGTGATCCAAGCCTCGAGGGTGTCAGCGGCCAATACTACGATCAGTGTGAATTGGCTGAATACTCATCCCAGGGAGATGATGAAGCGTTGCGTAAGAAGTTGTGGGATCTCAGCGAGGAGCTGACCGCAACATAAACTCTGCCCCTTTCTCAGCGATCATCACCGTGGGTGCATTGGTGTTACCTGAGGTGATGGTCGGCATGATCGAAGCGTCGATGACGCGGAGTCCATCGATACCGTGAACCCTAAGCTCGTCATCAACGACAGCCATGGCATCACTCCCCATCTTGCAGGTTCCGACGGGATGGAAAATTGTTGTGCCAAGATCACCCGCGGCTTTTGCCAGGTCATTGTCCGTCACGATATCGGGGCCGGGTTTCAATTCCTCTGGCTCAAATGCCCTGAGCGGGTCTGAAGCCATGATGCGTCGTGTGTACTTAAGTCCCGCGACGGCAACCGCGAGATCCTCCTCGGTGGAAAGATAGTTCAGTGTGATCGCCGGATAATCCTCGGGCTGGTTGGTTTTAAGCCTGACGTGACCGCGGCTGCTGGGTCTCAGATTACAGACCGAAGGCGTGATGGCGTTGTACTTGTGCAAAGGCTCGCCAAATTTATCCAGGGATAGCGGCTGCACATGCCATTCCATATTCGCACTTGGCTGGTTTTCGTCACTTCTCGCGAATGCGCCCAGCTGGGACGGCGGCATAGTGAGCGGGCCCTTCTTTAGCAGGAAGTATTCGAGTCCCATGGCTGCGAGACCAAAGATTGAATTCACTCGCTGGTTCAGGGTCACGGTGTTGTTGACCTTATAGATCGTTCGAATCTGCAGGTGATCCTGTAGGTTCTCACCCACGCCGGGTAGGGGATGCAGCGTGGGGATGTCTAGTTCGGCCAGCCGCTCTGGATTGCCAATGCCTGACAACTGCAGAATCTGTGGGGATCCGATAGAGCCCGTGGACAAGACCACCTCTTGCTTTGCAGAGAATGTCTCTAATCCAGCGGGCGTTAATACCTCAACGCCATGACACCTCGGTCGATCTCCGGTCTGATCAAATCTGAGTTTCTGCAGGTGCGCTTCGGTGATAATGGTCAGGTTGCTTCTGGATTTTGCCGGGTCCAGGAACGCGCGGGTTGCGCTCCAACGGGATCCGCGTTTTTGGTTCATCTGGAAGTAAGCGTTGCCGAAGTTATCTCCCCGGTTGAACTCGTCAATTTTAGGAATGCCGCAGCTATCAGCAGCATCACGCCAGGCGTCCAGAATTTCCCAATTAACCCGTCGTTCTTCTACCCGAAGCTCACCACCGGCTCCATGAAACTCATCGGCGCCATGTTGATAGTCTTCGGATTTCTTAAAAACAGGGAGAACGTCCTCCCAACCCCAACCGCGATTGCCGAGCTGTGCCCAATGGTCATAGTCACTGCGCTGGCCGCGCATGTAGATCATGGCATTGATGGAAGAACAGCCGCCAAGTACTTTCCCCCGAGCGTAACCAATACTGCGGCCATTTAGGCCTGGATCGGGTTCGATTTCGTAGCACCAGTCCGTCCTGGGGTTGTTAATCGTGTACAGATACCCAACGGGAATATTGATCCAGAAGTAGTTGTCTTTTTTTCCCGCCTCTAGCAGCAGAACTGAATACCGGCCTCCCTCAGTTAAACGGTTGGCAAGAACGCAGCCAGCCGTGCCTGCGCCAACAACAATGTAATCGTATTCTCTCAAGCAATAGCCTCAACCAGGCCTTCGATTTCCTTCAGTCGAGCAGAGATGCGTTCAGCCTTCTGGCTGCCCAGGTGAACGACCAGTGTATCCACACCAAGGTCCGCGTATTGCTTCACCATGTCAGAGGTCACTTGATAGGGTGGTGTGATCACGAGTTTGAATCCGTCCCGGTTTCTGCCTTCTTTTGCGAGTGCATCATCAATCTGCGCAAACACTTCTGCAGTTTGGCCAGGATCCATCTGAAAGCCGTACCAACCATCGCCGTACTTCGCCGCACGCTTCAGCCCAGCCGGGCTGTGTCCGCCAACGATAATGGGGAGGTGAGGTGACTGGACGGGTTTTGGGTCCAATCGGCAGGGTGCTAGATCGTGGTATTTGCCGTGGTATTCCGCAATCTCTTCGGTCCAGAGTATTTTCAGCATCTCTAGAATTTCATCGCAGCGTGCACCCCTGGTGTTGAAGTCATAGCCACAGGCGACAACTTCTTCTTCACACCAGCCAACACCGATCCCCAGATCGATTCGTCCACCGGTTAACCAATCAAGGTTGGCAAACTCTTTGGCGGTATAGATCGGATTGCGCTGCGGCAGCAGAGTAATGCCTGTGCCAAAGCGCAGGCTGGTCGTGCAGGCTGCGAGAAAACCAATCGTCGATACCGTATCCATGATGCCGCCGCCCTCGGGCACAGGGATCTTTCCATCCTTGGAACCAGGATAAGGATTTTTCATCTCGTCGAAGAGCACCACGTGTTCGCCAAGCCAAAGTGAATCAAGTCCGGTGTTTTCAGCTTGAACCGCAAAGTCCTTGATCATCTCAGGTGTGCAGATGGGCGACATGAAAGTGGAAAAGGTGCCGATTTTCATAGTGTGCTCCTGTCTCGAATGACAGGGAGGATAGCAGAGTTCAATCCAGGCGTTCGCCCTCGTAGAAGGTGCAGGCGCCTTGCAGTCCGTTGGTGATGCACGTGCCAACGCCATGCATACGACCGGACTTAAACTCACCCTCGTAGCGATCACCATTCGCGAAGGTCATGGTTCCGGTTCCGTCCTGTAACCCGTCCGTCCAGTAACCCCGATAAACACGACCATCTGGCCAGCGCCGTTTACCGTTTCCATTGGGTTTGCCATCAGCGAACTCACCCTCGTGACTAATACCGTTAGCGAAGCTGGCGACCCCGTGTCCATGAAAATTGTCGTTCTGGAAGCTGCCTTTATAGTCGTTGCCGCTCGGCCAGGTTCGCTGCCCTTGACCATGCATGCGACCGGCCATGAAAGATCCCTGGTAGATGCTGCCATCTGTAAAGGCAAGGGTGCCTTCACCTTCGATGACGCCGCCTCGAACTTCGCCCATATAGATGTCGCCACTACTCATCGTTAGGGTGCCGCGGCCGTGTGGTTTCTCGGCGATGAATTGACCCTGGAAACGATCGCCCGTCGCAGATGTGTAGTCGCCTTCTCCCTCAACAACGTCATTGTGAAATTGGCCGCGGTAGAAGCTTCCGTCGGGCCAGTGCAATTCACCTTCACCATGTAATCGGCCCATGTCCAATTCACCGGTATAAGTACGGCCGTCAGCGAACAGCATATTGCCTTTGCCGTGAGGTCGGCCCGTGAGGACATCCCCTCGGTAAACCTGTTGGTTTGGCCAGGTAATAGTACCTTTGCCTGTGAGCGCATCGGAGAATATGCCTTCATAGACCAGACCATCACGTTCAACGGTCTGGCTGGTAGCAGTGGGTGCAGCCGGTTCCGGATTGGGTTCAGTCTGTAAAACAGCTTCAGGTATTGGGTCTGAGGTAGCGTCGATTGGCATAGGTGCCAGGTACAAACCGTACCCAGTTAGCACAACACCGAGTCCGAGCAGGACCCAGTGAATGATCGACAAGCTGTCGAGAAAGCGAGACATATCTGCATTCTATCTGCCATCATTGGCCGGGTAAAAAGGGAGTGGTCATGGCTATTGTTGATATTTTCGCTGAGGTCGAGAAGATCAAGGTGGATCTGGAAAATCTATCGATCGACGATCTGAAGAACGAGTTGCGAGATAACGCGGATATGTTGCTGGTGGATATTCGCGAGATACAGGAACTGGTAGACCTGGGTACGATCCCGGGGGCCACTCACGTTCCCAGAGGCATGATGGAATTCTGGGCCAGCCCAACCAGCCCCTACTATCGAGACTACTTCACAGAAAACAAAAGAATCGTGGTGTTCTGCGCAGGCGGTGGGCGATCCGCCTTTGCCGCGCGAGATTTGAAGGCGATGGGTTTTAACAATGTGGCGCACCTGGAACTCGGCTTTAACGGTTGGGCGAAGTCAGGTGGGGCCGTCGAAGATTTTGCCAGTCAAAGCCGCTGGGTGCGCAAACCGAAAGAGGAAAGTGAAACATGAGTGTTGAGGTAAATGGTATTGCCCATATCCAGATGACGGTGAATAACATTGAGCAGTGCTTACCATTCTGGGAAGGACTCTGCCATTTCCTTGAGATGAAAACGCTCATCAAAAACGAAACAACGCTTTACTGTATTGGTAGCCGTACGGGGATACTGATTCGTGAAGCACCGGAAGATAAAAAGCATGTGGTGTTCGACCAGGACACCAGTGGTTTGCACCACTTCTGTTTTCGAGCACGCAGTAACGAAGACATAGATGCGATCTATAACTACATTGTCTCAGAGTTTCCGAACATCAAATTCGTTCATGGTCCTGAAGACGGATCGCACTTTGCGCCTGGCTACTACTCTATTTTGTTCGAAGACCCCGATGGTATTCGCGTGGAATTTAACTACGTGCCTGGCAAAGGACACTTCGGTGACAAGGGTCGGTTGGGTGAAAACGGCCCTGGTCCATCTGATCGCTATGGCGAAGATGGCATTTACGAGGACTAACTGAACGTCGGTAGGACTTTGAGTTCGCTGAGTTTGGTGAACCACTTTTTAAACATCGCGTTGGTATCGATACAGTCCTGGAAGCCAGCCTGTCTGAGCTTGATCGTGCTTAAGAGTGCCGGTGGTGGCGTTGTGGTTCCATAGGCGTTGAACATGGCATCCGCGTAGAAATACGAATCTCCAACAACCTCTCGCAGAGAGTAGGGTTTGAGTTTGTGTTTCTTAGCGATTCGCTGCCAGTCTTCCTCGCGATCGTAGAAAGATTCCGAGAGTAACTGCTTTTCCGGTTGACCTGGGTCCATGCTGAAAATATCGGCCAGCGTTGGCCATGCATCCTGCCAGCGAAACACATCACCGTTTGTAATGTTGAAGGTTTCGTTTTGGAACTCGGACTTATCGAAGCTGAAGTGGATAGCCGCTGCCAGGAGATCAGCATCAATGGCTTCCGAAATGGCAGATGGCCCCCCGGGATAAGTAAATGGCAGACCGGCTTCTTTTTGTAGTGCCGCATAGGTGCCAACAGCCGCGAGCATGTTCATGGGCGCGTGTAACGCGTGACCAAAAATAACCTGGGGTCGCCAGATCGTGCGCGTCCAACCGGTTTTGTCGCAATAGTCGTTAAGTGCATCCTCTTGTAACCAATAGAAGTTTTCATGTTCATGTCTGGGTTCTGATTCGATACCAGGAATCTTCATGGGTGCAACATGAGCGCCATAAGCCTTGGTGCCCTGTAGCAGTGTCACATGCGATAGATTGCTGCTCTGTCTGAGAGGGTCCAGGATATTGCGCAACATCGTGAGGTTTGTCTGCATTTGATCCTGGTCGCGCCAGCCCGCGATCAACCCAGGCTTCTCATAAAGAGCGGCATACACGAGGTGAGTGGTGTCGGCGAGTAGATCGCCAGAGCACTGTGCGCAGGCGTCCCGGTCCAGAAGATCCAAAGAGTGAAACTCAATACCATCCAGATCCGCGGGTGGTCGCCTGGATAACGCGATGGCCTCAACATTTTCACCTCGAAAACGTTCCATGAGTGCTCGGCCGACGACACCACTTGCGCCAATAACGGCAACTCGTTGTTTATTCATTGCTGGATCGCTTGGTCTTAATCGGCCTTCATGATATTAGTGTTGTTTGCGTCTGGCGAATCAGACGTGTCGCTGTAACTGAGTCAGACTTGAAAGAAGAAGAACAAGAATTCACGTTAACAGCCAGGTATCGAACTTATGCGCTCAGCATGTTCCTCCTGGTCTACATCATCAACTTTGTTGATCGTCAGATTTTTTCCATCCTGATTGAGCCCATTCGCGCGGAGATTCATCTCTCTGATACACAACTGGGTTTGCTGGGCGGTATTGCGTTCGCGATTTTTTATACGTTTGCGGGCATACCCATCGCTCGTTGGGCTGACCGCGGAACTCGCAAAAATATCGTCGCCCTCGCCATTGTGATCTGGAGTGCGATGACGATGTTCACTTCGACTGCCAAGAGTTTTGGCACTTTGCTGATTGCGAGAGTTGGTGTTGGTATTGGCGAGGCAGGGTGTTCACCACCCATTCACTCACTGATCTCTGATTATTACCCTGAAGAAAAACGCGCCACAGCGCTCTCAACTTATGCGCTGGGTATTCCAATCGGGGGTGCGATAGGCACGCTAGCTGGCGGATGGATTGGTGAGTACTTTGGTTGGCGCACGGCGTTTTTGGTAGTTGGATTACCAGGAATACTCGTCGCGGCAGTTTTCTACTTCACGATTAAAGAACCGCCAAGAGGTTTCTCGGAACCTGCGGGTGTGCCGGTCAAAAAAGAAACGGTACCCCTGATGGACACCATGAAGTTCATGTGGGGTCTTAAATCATTCAGGCACCTGTCGTTTGCGGGTGCGCTTCATGCGTTTGTTGGTTATGGCGTTGGTCTGTTTTTGCCCTCGTTCTTCATCAGGGTGCACGGATTTGGTCTGGCGGAAACATCTACTTACCTGTTTCTGATTGGC
This sequence comes from Pseudomonadales bacterium, assembly GCA_965267195.1. Classification (GTDB taxonomy): domain Bacteria; phylum Pseudomonadota; class Gammaproteobacteria; order Pseudomonadales; family Azotimanducaceae; genus UBA9659. The sequence goes on along the minus strand of OZ253942.1, from coordinate 2,864,701 downwards.
CTAACAGGAATGATTGGCACCTATCTCGGTGGTTATCTCGGTGATCGATACGGTCAGAATGACAAACGCTGGTATATGGGAATTCCGGGTATTGCGACTTTTGTTGCGGTGCCTTTCGCGCTTCTGTTTTACACGACCCAGGATCCTTTTCTTGCACTGATCCTGGCGATCCCCGGCTACATTCTTGGTCCCATGTATCTCGGACCCACATTTGCGATGACGCAGACGTTGGTCCCACCGGCGATGCGTAGCCTCGCGTCGGCGATTCTTTTGTTTATTCTGAACTTGATAGGTCTGGGTCTTGGTCCTGTATTTGCCGGATTCTTGTCTGATCTGCTTAAACCGGAATATGGTGAAGAGTCCATTCGATACTCACTGCTGTTCCTGGCTGTTGTCGGCAATGCCTGGTCTGCGCTGCATTACTACCTGGCTTCGAGAACACTACGGGAAGATCTCAAGGCGAAAGATCGGTTGGTTGATTCACCAACGTCTCTATAGAGGGGAATAGATCCTCAAGCGGGCTACGTACAGCCTGACCGCCTCGCTTCAAGACATGAGTGTAAATCTCCGTGGTTTCCAAAGATGAGTGGCCTAGTTGCTGTTGAACAGTGCGAATATCTACACCATTTTCAAGAGCATGGGTTGCGAAAGAGTGTCTCAGCGTATGTGGACTTGCATGCTTCGCGATATCTGCCTGCTGCAGCGCGCGGCGAAACGCCTTCTGAAATGTAGACTCATGAACATGATGGCGTCGCTTGGTGTTGGTGTCCGCAACCACGTATTTTCTTGCCGCGGGAAATACCCATTGCCAGGGCCATGATCGCCCGGCTGATCTGTATTTCCGCGACAAGCTCTGTGGAATGCTCACTTCGCCATACCCTTTAGCGAGATCCCTATCATGTAAAAGTTTTATGTGGTGCAGATGTTCTTTCAATGGAACATCCAGTATTTGAGGTAGGGTGACGATTCGGTCTTTTCTACCTTTTCCGTCAATGACGTGTATGCAACTGTAGTTGAAATCAAGGTCCTTGATTCTAAGCCGCAGGCACTCCAGCAGGCGTAAGCCGGAGCCATACAAAAGTGATGCGATCAAGATATGGCTGCCCTCAAGGCCCATTATGATCTTCGTTACTTCCTGCCGTGTTAGAACGGTTGGCAGTCGTTGGGGTCTTTTGGCTCTCGCCGCCGTCGTAATGTCACCAAGTGGGCGTTTCATAATGTTGCGGTAGAAGAACACCAACGCGTTTAGCGCCTGGTTCTGGGTGGCGGCTGACACCCCTCTGTTAACCGCAAGATGAGTGAGAAATGCGATAACCTCGGGATCGTGTAATTCAGATGGGTGGAGACCACTATGGAAGCGTACGAGACGAATAACCCACTGTTCGTAGGCCTTCGCGGTTCTTGGGCTATAGTTTCTCACTCGCATTTCGCGACGAAGTTGCTCTATGAGTTTCATGGCGTAGACTCCTAGTTGATGAACGCAAAAAGGTAGATGGCCGCCATACGATTGGCTGTAGGTCGTCTCTGATTTATTTGTCAGAGGTGTTATACAGACACACTTCCGTTTTCTAACGTGTTATGCCGAATAGAGCACATGTGTAGGTTGGTTTTATTATGTTTTTTAACAAGTTAGCGACGTCTTTCCCGGTTATACGGCAAAGTTTCCGTCTACTATGTTGTTAGGTGTCTTCTAGTGATTATCAAATCCATTCTATTCGTCATCTCTTTAGCAGTGTCGATAGTTTCGTTTGGAGAAACTTATGAAAAAGACAGATATCTATCGGTATCAATGGTCTCTCTCATAGCCAATCCTAAGAGTTTCGATTCACGGAATGTGCAAGTGTTTGGGTATCTAGATACTCCTGGACTCAAACTTTATATGACTAGGGATCATTCAGAAGAGGTGGATGTCGCATCGTCCTTGTCGATCCGCGATCCCGAACTTGATAACCCTGTAGCTCTTTCTGAATGCCTCCACAAGTATGTAGTTGTGGTAGGTAGATTTCATGCCTTAGATTACAGAGGATTTGTCGAACCCGACTACATACTTTCTGGTGAAGAAAAATGTTGGGAAAAACAGCCATGACACCTAACATGCAGTTGAAATCGGTCGTTCCTCGCGTCACAACCTCGGACCGCTTCTATCAGCGCTTCACGCTTCAGCGCGGCCGCTTAACTGGGTGTTAGGCGACTATGCAAAGTTTCGCAGTACATACTTCCCCGCTGAACCATTTACGTCGCCACGGGCACCATTTGATTTTCTGGGCTGCATTGTTTGTCATAGTCTGGCCGTCTGATATAACGGTTACAGAAAGAGTTATGGTCACTACATTCGTCTTGTTAGCGATGTATGTAGATGTACGGACTTTCGCCTTGACTACCGAGATTCTCATCGACGGAGAGCATATTTTCTTCAAAAACACTTTCTCTCAATCGAAACATCGTATCTCCAGAGAATCTACGGTGGTTGCAGTTAATGAGTCGGGAGTGAATATCGGATTCGGTTCGAAAAATCTGGTTGTCGCAGCGGGGGTTGAAGCAAGGGATGAACTGGTCGAGTTGATCACTGCGGAGATAAATAGATCAAGAGGGGACGACGCCTAACATGCAGTTGAAATCGGTCACTCCTCGCGTCGCAACCTCGGACCGCTCTCATCAGCGCTTCGCGCTTCAGTGCGGCCGCTTAACTGGGTGTTAGGCGACTATGCAAAGTTTCGCAGTACATACTTCCCCGCTGAACCATTTACGTCGCCACGGGCACCATTTGATTTTCTGGGCTGCATTGTTTGTCATAGTCTGGCCGTCTGATATAACGGTTACAGAAAGAGTTATGGTCACTACATTCGTCTTGTTAGCGATGTATGTAGATGTACGGACTTTCGCCTTGACTACCGAGATTCTCATCGACGGAGAGCATATTTTCTTCAAAAACACTTTCTCTCAATCGAAACATCGTATCTCCAGAGAATCTACGGTGGTTGCAGTTAATGAGTCGGGAGTGAATATCGGATTCGGTTCGAAAAATCTGGTTGTCGCAGCGGGGGTTGAAGCAAGGGATGAACTGGTCGAGTTGATCACTGCGGAGATAAATAGATCAAGAGGGGACGACGCCTAACATGCAGTTGAAATCGGTCACTCCTCGCGTCGCAACCTCGGACCGCTCTCATCAGCGCTTCGCGCTTCAGTGCGGCCGCTTAACTGGGTGTTAGATTGCCGATGCGTACTCTAGACACCGCTCAGCTCCTTGGCATGCTTACCTCCTATAGTATTGGCGGACTGGTGCTCTTGCAGCAGGGATACCCAGTGATTTCGGCAGTTTACTTGCTTCCTGCAATTGCCGCTGCATTTGCCTTGTTGCTTCCCAACAGCCTGATTACTACCGAAACGTTCACCCGTAACATCGCCGGACCATTACGGGAGGACGAACCGAACGAACTAAGCTATCAGCTTAAATGTGCTGGTTGGTGGTTCGCAGGCACGGTGGTTTTGCCTCTTTCGATGCTGCTTCTCGACTGGTCAACGAAAAACGATCACTTCCTCGGAGATTTTGATGCGGTATTGGCGATGCCATTCGTTGTCATGGGTGTTAGCTTTGCGCTCTGTGGTATAGCGTCACTGTTTCGTGCGCTCAAAGCATTTATTCAGATGCGTCGAGAGGCAATCTAACATGAAGTTGAAGCGGACGAAGCAACCTGTCACCAAATTTGCTGTCGCAAACTTGCCGCCAGAACATCTTCGCCGCTTAACTTGGTGTTATATGCCTACTACTAGATATGGATAGGCCGATGCTGAGTTTTGTGACTTCGAAAGACAAAGAGGTTTTCATTCATGCTGATGCCGATGGTCTCGAACTGCTAAAGCGGGAAATAGAACGGCTACAAAAATGTTTGGCGGAGAAGAAGAGTGAAGATACGCATCTGTTCTCAAGTTCATGGGGCGGTAATGACTTGGCTGAGGCGATGCTTAAATCTGAATCCGACAAAGGCTGTTCTACGGTCCACCACGTCAAGCTTTATTCGTGGACACAGGAGTGGGCAGAAAAATATGGACTCGAAGAAGGCATATAACATGTGGTTTAAGTCACTCGCTCCTCCCGTCGCTCACTCGGACCGCTCTCATCAGCGCTTCGCGCTTCAGCGCGGCTGCTTAACCAGGTGTTATGTGCCTAATCGATTCTTGTATCGATGAAAGTTGCTATTCCCTTAATTGCACTATTTGTGGGTGCTGCACTTGGATTTCTATGGAGTTCCTGGAATCAACTCTCTTCAGAAACTAGAGCTTACGAAGAGGCGATAGCAACAAGTGATTGGATGCTAAACAGATTGCTTGCAGTAGATGTTCGTTGTGACAATGATCTTTGGAGAGATTTGGTCGGAAGGTTTTTACGTCAACAGAAATACTTATCGATCGCAGAAGAAGTCGATGATGTTTCTATTTCACGACTAGCAAGTGAGAGTTTCGAGGGTTGGAAGGATCATCTCTACTTTCTTGCCGGAAATGAGAGGAACAAAAACGAGAATACCGCTTGTGTAGAGGTTGTTCAGGAGATTGGATTGTATTCTACCGCTGAACTAAAAAAATTGGAGCGCGGCACATAACATGCAGTTGAAGCCGCTTATTTCATTCGCTCGGACGAAGCGCCTGTGGTCAAAATGTGAATCACATTTTGATCCTCGGCGACTTCGGCGCTTAACTGGGTGTTATGTGTTCTTTTGCCATGAACACTAAACTTCAGCCTAGTTGGGAGTTATTAGGTCTACTCGGGATCGTGGTTTGGGTGGCGTACTATTCGCTGGTAATGCCTTGGCTATGGAACTTGGTTTCTCAACTTGATCTTGTAGGCTGGATGAGCGAAAGAACAGACACGACCGAAGGATTCTACCGTTTAGCCTTTGTTCTGGATTTAGTCATCAACTTCGTATTGGCAGCACCCGTTGCGTTCCTCTTTGCACTTCTAGTTAAGAAACCTTGGACGTTTGTGATTGCCGGTGCTTTGTTAGGATCTCTGTGGTCTTACAGACTTGTACTCACTGATTACGAGATGATGTTGTTTTTCGTAACAAGCTTTCCTGCAGCGGGCGGTGTGTTTATTTCGCTGATCGTGTTGCCTTTGGGTGTGCTTTTGTTCAATCAATTGATTCGAGGAGCCACATAACATGCAGTTGAAGCCGCTCATTTCATTCGCTCCGACGAAGCACCTGCGGTCAAAATGTGAATCACATTTTGATCCTCGGCGACTTCGTCGCTTAACTGGGTGTTATGTGCCCTAGCGGCACTGTTTGAGAGTGGAAGAGTTCAAGCGATTTGATGAGATAACTGTTGCTGATGAGCGCCACGAGTTACTTGATCAAATAACAGGAACTCATCTTACCTTAGAGATTCTTTATGAGGCGATCTCTGAAATTGAAGTTAGTGAAAACGCACCTGAAGAAATTAGATCCGAATTTAACGTTGCCCGTAACTTAGCCATATACACATGGTATTCGTACTCTCTTGATCCAATGGTGCAGCTCAAGACCTACATGCTTATAGAGCGCTCCCTAAAATTGAAGTATCAGGACGAAAAATCTAGCTTCAAGAAATTAGTTAAGAAAGCAGTTTCAGATGGCCTAGTCAGAGACATTGACTTTGAGCACGTTCAGATTGAACACCCTGAAGATACTAAGTATGTTGAGAACATGGTTGATGTACTTCCACGTCTAAGAAATGTATCGGCGCATGGTCACAGTTTCCTGGTTCAACGTGCTACTCAAAGTTTACGAGTGTGTAGAGATTGGATTAATCAGATATTCAGAGAAGGCACATAACATGCAGTTGAAGTCGCTCATTTCATTCGCTCGGGCGAAGCACCTGTGGTCAAAATGTGAACCACATTTTGATCCTCGGCGACTTCGCCGCTTAACTGGGTGTTAGGTGCCTCGGCGAGTAGTAAATGACGGAAGATGAAGAAGAAAGACTGCAGCAATCGCTAAGAAGGCTAGATGCGAAATCTACTCCACAGCGTGTGATGACCTTGGATCCTTCCACGCGACCTTTGAGTCCTGATGACACCCACTGTAATTTTTGCGGAAGAGGGCCGAGTGAATACGAAGATGTAGTTACAGGACCAAACGTGCGGATTTGCGGAGGATGTATAGAACTATGCATGGAAGTACTGAAAGAAATGCGTGAAGAGCGAGGCACCTAACATGCAGTTTAAATCGCACGTGCCTGACGCCACGTACTCGGACCGCTTCAATCAGCGCTTCGCGCTTCAGCGCGGCCGCTTGACTGGGTGTTATGTGTTCTAGAGTTTACGTGGACAACGATTCGTCTTTAGTCAACGAAGCTAACATGAAATCCATTCGACCATGGGTTAGATACTGGGCGAGGATGCTCGATATGTTCCTGTTCTCGATTTCTGTAGGTACAGTTTTCTACTTAGCGAACTCAGACATGTTAGCCAGCTTGGCGGATGTCCCTGATACAGCCTTTGGAGTAATTTTTTTGTTTTTATGGACGTTAGTTGAATCTGTCTTTTTGTGTATCTGGGGAACAACTCCTGGGAAAATTATGCTTAAAGTTAGAATTGAAAAATCCAACGGAGAAAAGATACGTTTCAAAGAAGCGATCAACAGGAGTCTCCAGTTGTGGGTTAATGGCTGGGGAACAGGGTTGCCTATTGTCTCGCTAATTTGTTTGGCAATGTCATACCGTAAGCTAAAGACCTCAGGAGAAACATCGTGGGACGAGCGTACAGGATTCACAATTTCCCATGATGACATTGGTTGGTTCCGCATCATTGTAGTCACACTTTTTTTCCTGCTTTGTTTAGGAGTTGTCTTGTTAGATGTATTTGCCGGAGCCACATAACATGCAGTTGAAATCGGTCGCTCCTCGCGTCGCAACCTCGGACCGCGTTCATCATCGCTTCGCGCTTCAGCGCGGCCGCTTAACTGGGTGTTAGGCGCACCATGAAACTATCCACCACTCGACTCGCCATTAGAAGTTTTGAGAACGAAGATGTTGCAAGCTACTCGAAGATTGTCTCGGAACCTGAGGTGGTACGCTTTTTGGGTAATGGGAAACCTCATTCTTATGAGCAGGCAAAAGACTATGTTCTGGACTGTATTGCTCGGGATAGATCTACAGGGGTTTCCAGATACGCTGTTGAACTTTCAGAACAGTTGATTGGTTTTTGTGGATACAAGTCTATGAATGGCTACACTGATTTTGGTTGGCGTTACTCTAGATTACATTGGGGCAACGGATATGGAACTGAAGCTGCCGTCGCGGTGCTCGACTTTGGTATCAATGAGTTGGCTCTAGATGACATCTGCGTAGCTGTGCATGCTGACAATGTGGGTTCAGTCCGCATTGCTGAGAAACTAAGACTTCCTCACAAATCGGAATCACGTCTGCAGGAAGCCCTGGTTTATAAGTTTAGTCAGCGGAAGGTCGCCTAACATGCAGTTGAAGCCAGTCACTCCTCGCGTTGCAACCACGGACCGCTTCTATCAGCGCGGCCGTTTAACTGGGTGTTACACGTCAAGTGCCGAATTCCACTAATCCTCGCCTGCTGCTCCTCGGCGGACCCACGGGGGTAGGTAAAACATCCGTTCTTCATCTTCTTTCGGGTTCTATTCCCAAGTGCGCAGTACTTGATGCCGACGATGTGTGGAGAGTCGATTCCGAGATTGCAGTTCCTGAGAATCGATCTATTGCGATACAAAACACGATCGAAGTTATGAAAGGCTACTTCGAAGCAGGATGTGAGATTGGAGTACTCGGTTGGGTATTTGCGCGCGATCTTCTTTACCAACCAGTGATAAATTCGATGAGAGAATGTGGCGTGGATGTGGAGCAATTGTACTTAACGGCCAACGAAGAAATCCTAGAGCAACGACTATGGCAACGCGGCGATATTGATCGACTTGATTACTCGATATCCAGACTGCGACTTATCGAAAAACTTCCATTTGCAAAGATCGACACAAGCAAATTGACACCTTCGGAAGTAGCTGAGATCGTAAGGGAGCATATCCGTATAGGCGTATAACATGCAGTTGAAATCGGCAGCTCTCCCGTCGGAACCTCGGACCGTTTCAATCAGCGCTTTACGCGGCCGCTTAGCTAGGTGTTAGGTGGCAGAATGGATTGGGAGGCTGTTGGCGCTATAGGAGAAGTATTCGGCTCGATAGCCGTAGTAGTTACCCTGGCGTTTCTGGTGTATCAACTTCGGCAGAATACCACCGCCCTCCGCCAGCAGAGCGAAAGAGCTTCCGCTGACGCCCTCCATGCGTGGTCTCGATCGATGATGGACCCGACAGTCTCTGGTGCTATCAGCAAGGGATATGTGGAAGCTGACGCAGAACTGACCCCGACAGAAATGGTTCCTATTGAACATTTCGCCCTTTCCTTTCTTGTAGCTTTGCAACAGGATTTTTTCGATTGGCGAAGAGGAATTCAATCTGACGAAATCTGGGCGTCAAGGGCAGGCTTAGTTAATGCCGTTTTTTTCTCTGCTGCAGTGCGTAAGTGGTGGAGCGAGATCGGCCACAATTATGTAGTTCCAGAGTTTCGAGATGTCGTTAATGACATCATTTCTGAATCAGAATTTAGAGACGGCGAATATTGGAAGAGCTTTAAGAATGAATGAACCTTTGCGCATAGAGCCACCTAATATGCAGTTGAAGTCACACTGGCTCGCGCTATGTTCTCGCACCGCGTTCATCAGCGCTTCACGCTTTAGCGCGGCCACTTAATTGGTTGTTAGATGACAAGGGAATTCAAGGATGAAACTTAAACTAGACTGGAATAAACCAGTTCCCTTAAAGGGTAGCTCTACAGGTTTTTATGAAATCGACCTTGATTCCGTACCAAAGGAAGCAGGTATATACATTTTTGCGAGAAGGTGGGGAAAATCATACGAAGCGCTATATATAGGGCGCTCAACGAACTTGCGAAACCGAATTAAGGGGCATCTAAATAGCCTAAAACTGATGCAACATCTAAAAGAGGCTAAGACAGGGAAAAGGGTATTGATTTACGGGGTACCTGTTACAAAGAAAGGCCAACAGCAGGACAAGGTGTTAGCATCTCTAGAGAAAGCCTTTATTAGGCACTTTCTCCTGGAAGGACATGACATCGTAAATAAGCAAGGGGTGCGCATCAGATTTCATGAGATCGAGTCTATTGGGAAAATCCCCAAAGCATTTATACCTGCTCAAATTTACCTTGAAAGATGACAGGGCCATCTAACGAGCAGTTGAAGCCCTTCGCTATGCTCACTCGGACAAAGCACCTGCGTTTGTTCTGTGAAATCGCAAATCAATCCTTGCCACTTTTCCGTTTCACTGGGTGTTATGTCGCTAAGCGAACTTTGTCTCGTCGGCAGAAACCTTTTGTATCGCTGTAATCGATGAGAGTGGTACATTGAGCGTGATGAATAGTGCCCAGGATCAACCATCCCTGAGATTCGAACGCCAGTTCAATGTAGCCCCTGAGCTAGTATTCGATACGCTGACTAATCCAGAACTGATGAAGATTTGGTGGGGTGAGAATGTGGAATTTGATATCGATCTTCGCGTAGAAGGCGAATGGACGATAATCCGACATGAGAACGACGATAAGTACATAGCAACAGGTGTTTATCTCGATGTAGACAGACCCCGGCGCCTAAAGTACACATACGCTATGCCTCAGTTTTCCGCAAACACCGATACAATCATGATCCAGATTGAGGAAACTGATATTGGTTGCACTGTTGCCTTTGAACAATCCGGCGATGACATTGCCGATGAACTGCGACAGCTAGAGCAGGGAGATGTTTCTGCAAGCGAAGCTGGTTGGCAGCAAGGGTTTGATCTGATGCTCGCAGCGTGGTCAAAGAGAAGCTAGTGGTGCAAACAAGATCGTGCACGAGAGTCTTGATCAGGCCGTTGTCGGTTGTTGACGCATCACGATCATTCTTCGCGCTGACCGCAAATGTTTGATTCTGAACGACTGTCACTGAGAAAGATAACTGATTCCGATCTAGAGACTCTTTACTCCCTTGATAACAACCCAGACGTAATGCGACACATCAACGGAGGGACAATAACCCCGAAGTCCTTTGTTTCTGAAAATATCATTCCCTTGTTCACGCGTTACGACGATTCAAAGCCGGGTCTGGGTTATTGGATAGTAATGACTCACGCAAACTCCGAGCCATTAGGATGGTGTTGCCTTCGAGAACATCGCTCTGAATCAAGTGTAGGTACCGTGGGATATAGGTTCTTCCCTCAATATTGGGGGAAAGGCTATGCAACCGAGTCTGTGAGGCTACTTCTAGATTATGGTTTCCATACCCACGGCTTTGATTCGATTCGCGCAACAACTTACGAAATGAACACTGGTTCGCGCCGTGTTCTAGAAAAACTGAGGTTTACTGTACGGAAGAGATTTAGGGTAGATCTAACTGAGCAAACGACCGCGTACTTTGAATCTACCGAACCCTGGCCTGGCTGGGACTTAGAGTACAATTTGAGTAAAACAGATTGGATTCATGCGGAAACATAAGATGCAGCTTTGGTCCTTGGTACCTGGCCGCTTAACCAGGTGTTATGTGTTAAATGCCTAAAGTCAGCAAAAGCTCGATTTCGGAACTGCTAGATTCGGTCGAGTATCTACCCGAAAGAACGCCACAAATGGCGATTGAAGGCGGTGCCGAGAAAGCATTTGCCGAAGTAACTGGTTACCGTGATGGCGCCATATACGTTGGATACTATTCAGGTAACAGCGAATGGGAACGTCATTCTGCTGGCGACGAAATCGTCATGGCTCTAGAAGGTAGCACTACGGTAGTGCTCCGGATGGAAGGTAACGATGAACGTGTCGATCTAGCATCTGGTGATATTGTTGTCGTACCGAAAGATACCTGGCATCGTTTTGAGAATTCGACCAAGTTGAAGGTGATGACTGTGACACCTCAACCAACAGAGCATAGGTTAGATGATCCTGACACATAACATGCAGTTGAAGTCGTTCTTCCACTTTCGGCGCCGTCTTTCCGACGCGCCACTCCACACACTCTTTGGAAATGGCTCCGCCATTTTGTTCCAAACGGCGCGTTCCGCGCTTAACTGGGCGTTAGGTGTCGCATGATCGAATCGCAGCCGAAACCTGAGTGGGCAGATCTTCCGCGACCAGGCTGCAAGAACGTTCAATTCAGGGTGCTGTTGGCGAAGGAAAATCTGGCTGTTGCAAACCTCAGATTCAGCGACAAGGCCACTATCGACCGTCATGATGCTCCGTTTGAGATAGATGTGCTTTGTTTAGAAGGTAGTGGTTATGCTTCTATTGAAGATGAAGTATTCCCGATCAAAGCCGGTCAAACTATTCGCTGGCCAAAAGGTAAGGAACATTGTTTGTGGACCTACGGCGAGGAAATGGAAACCATCATGATAGAAAGGCATGCCACCTAACATGCAGTTGAAGTCGCTCATTTCATACTTAACCGGGTGTTAGAGTTCTGCTATGGATCTCGAGCAACTAGGCAACTTAGGAGAATTTCTCGGTTCTATCGGCGTAATAGTCTCGCTAATCTATCTCGGCTTTCAAATAAAAAACCAAAACGCAGAAAGTCGCCTGATGGTGATCAACGTCTTGACTCAGCAATGGACGGAGCTGATGAAGATGGTTGCGGAAAACGAAGAATTTGCTGATATCTGGCTTAGAGGACTCCAAGATTACGAAGGTTTGAGTCCCGTCGAGAAGACGAGAATGGGTAGTCTTCTTGGCCAGCTAACGAACGTAGCCCAGGGTTTGCTTCAACAATACCAACTAGGCCGGATCGATCAGGCTACCTGGGAAGCATTTGAAAGGCGAGTTACTGATGTGATCTGTTCTCCGGGAGGAAGATCTTGGTGGCCGACGCGAAAGCACTGGTTCTCTGAACCACTGCAGACTTACTACGAAAAACTCCTTAGCGATGAGGTAAAGACCGGGAGCTATGATGCCTATACCAAGTGAGACTTCGGCGCTTATCTGGGTATTACGTGTCTAATGAGTGACGCAGAGTTGTTAGAGCTTTATGCGCAATATGTTGAAGCTTTCTCAACGAATTTGACGATGGCGATCACTCTTGTGTTCGCATACTTGGTCGCCGCCTTCTTATCTGCAAGGAAGCTAAGTGTTATTCAGTTCTATAGTACAACTAGCCTTTTTGCTGTGTTCACGATGAGTGTAGCAATGGGCGCATATGAACTTGGTCTACGAACAGCAAGCATTCAGTCCGAGATCCTTCGACGGGTTTCGGCGCAAGATTCGCAGATTGCCTATATTGCGGCTGATGGAATGCCTGAGTTCATTCCACCCTACGTACTCGGCGTCATCGCAATTGCCGTTATCCTTTCGATCGTTTTTGCTATCAGCATCAGGCGCGGCGACCCATAACATGCGGTTGAATTCGTGTTGTTAGCCCAAGCCCATGACGGGCTCGCCAATGTTCGAGTTCCGACGGCAGATGCACCACTAAGGGTATTGGTCAGTGGCTGTATTGGCGGTTGGAATTGTGGTGTCGATGGTACGGACAATGGTTTCGGCAATCGATTAGCTGCCTTTCTAGCTAACAAGCTTCTAAACCCAACCTATTTTTGCCCGGAAGATTTTGCCATTGGCACACCCAGAACGACTCCTGATATCCATGGCGGAGATGGGTTCGATGTCCTAAAAGGAGATGCCATAGTTTTAGACGAGAACAACATCGATCTAACCGAGAAGATGATACTTGGCGCTGAAGCTATGGTTGCCCATGCAAAAGAACATCGATTGGAGCTGGCAATTCTTATGGATATGAGTGCAGCTTGTGGGAGTCAGGTTATCTCGGATGGTTGTCGTTTTGCAGAAGAACGTCGTTATCGCCGCGGTGTTGGTGTTGCGGCGGCTGCATTGATCCGCGAAGGTATAGCAGTGATTAGTCAGAGGGACTATCGTGCATTGGAGGAGATCAAACGACTCTTAGACCCTAACTACATAACCGACGACTCGGCGATCAATCATCATGAAACACAATGGTACAGAGAGTATTTCGGAACGTCTGGTTAACACCCTTACCCAAGTATAAAGCCCGTTAACGATTGGTAAACTTCACCAACGAAACCGAAGAAAGCCAGTGTTAACCCGAAAACACCCACAGATCGATCAGTTAGCCAGTATGCAGAAACGGTGTACGCAATAGAGATCGCTGCTCCCAGGTAAAGCAGGGTATACATAAGGAGTTCGCGGGTTTCTGGGTCCTGTACAAGCATCACTGCGAATTCGCCAACAAAAACACCTGCTGCAATGAATAGCAGGTCTCTTGGGAATTTAAATCGAAATCTACCTTGCTCTTTGAAGTGCGAAGCCAGTTGTTCTGCGAACACAGGGAACCTTAGCTCGATTAGAGCAAGTGCGATCCCCGTAAACTCAAGCATTAAGCAGACATATTGAATTGAATCTGCAAGATCGCTATTTAGAAACATGATCTATCCCACGGTCAAACACCCATACCACCTTCACTTGCGTTGCACTAAGCTATATTAACAAGGTGGCATCCTAATTTTGGCGAGGAACACAGTGAACCTGATACTTAACGTCAGCTTTTTTGATAGTGCGCTTAGTGAGTCGACTCGCCAAGAATTTTCGCCTGACAACCCGCTCCAGGTGGGTATGTTGCTTGGTAATCGAGAGGAGCCCATCGGCATCGATCTTATGAGTATCATGGATGAACAAAGCAATGAAAATTCTCTATGTGTGGAATCTCGAATCCTAAACCCAGAACCTGATATGGCAGGGGTAACTGAAGGCGCTGAGTTCTTCCTCATGAACAGCGGAAAACTTATCGGCAGAGGAAGTATCAACAAGATCGCATAGCAAGACGAAGGTTCAGGAGACTACCCTTTTGAACATCAGCAAAGTTAGTACAGTACTTCGGGAGAACGGTTATCTTCTGGATGGCGAGATCCTCGGGGTGCAGATGACGCCAGTGGAAACTCCGGGGTTGGCATCTGAGTTCTTCAAATTGGAGTTGGAATTTTCAGATAGCGTTAAAGATCTGCCTAAAGACATGATCGTTAAACGTCCGGTTCTGAGTGACCGCGGTGCTGGTGAAGCTCTGGTTTACGATCACATCCTGCGTCACACCGGTGACCTGCCGACCATGCCGTGTTTTGGCATTGTGGACGATGATCCAAACACCGGACTCAATTTTCTGTTTGAAAATTTATCTGCGACTCACCACCAGACGACCTGGCCGGTCATTCCCTCGCTGAACGAATGCATGGGAGCAGTAACAGCATTAGCCAAGGTTCATGCACATTGGTGGGGACGTGTTGAGGTGCTTCCTGATGTGATACCGCCCATTGTTCCGCATCAGGAGGTCGACCACCTGACCAATCACTTCGCCGCCTTTGCAGACTTTGTTGGGGAATATCTCTCGGCTGACCGGCGTGCTATTTACGAGAAAGTCCTGGATGCACTCGACGTCGTCTTGGCGGCGCGCCTGAGCGCCGCAAATAGCACGCTGCTTCATTCAGATTCGCATTTCTGGAACTTCCTCTATCCGAATTCCGGTGATATCGACCAATCGGTGATCTTCGATTGGGCACTCTGGAGAACGGGTTTGGGCGGTTCTGATCTCGCGTACATGATTGCCTTGCATCTTTATCCTGAACATCGAACACGATTTGAAAAACCTCTGATTGATCATTACGCGCGAGTTTTGAACAAATTTGGTGTCAGCTACAGTCGTGAGGACGTTGAAACTGACTATCGTATTGGCATACTTATTGGTCTGTTAATGCCGATCATGGAGTTTAGCTGGAAGATTCCACCTGATGATTGGCTTCCTAAACTGGAAAAGGCTTTTGCCTCTTTTGATGACCTGAAGTGCCAAGAACTCATGGAATGAGACGATTAAGCATGGAGATTGCAATGAACAGTATCTTGATTACCCGCGAATCACGGTTATGGATAAACCGGTTTCGCTCATACAAAATTCTTATCGACAACAAAGTTGTTGGAACATTGACCGATGGGGAATCCAAAGAATTTTCCGTGACACCAGGTGAGCATTCAATCCAGGCAAAAATAGACTGGGGCACATCACCAAGACTTTGTATCAGCGGCGACCAATCGATGTTGAAGCTGCATTGTGGAACCAACGCAAACCCTATCACTGCTCTGTTCTATGCTATTGCTGGTTGGGGTAACTATCTTTGGTTGTCACGAGATGACTAGATAACCTTGGATCTCATACGTGAGGGCTACCTACTACGTCGCCAGCAGTCTAGATGGCTTCATCGCTACTGAATCTGGTGGTGTCGAGTGGCTCGACAAAATCAACATTGATGAATCGGGGTCTACCTATGAGTCGTTCTACGCCGGAGTTGATGGCCTCATCATGGGCAGTGCGACTTATCAGTTTGTTTTGGACTACGGCTCCTGGCCCTATGATGACCAACCCTGCTGGGTAGTCTCTTCCCGTAGTGTGGATGCCATTGGTGGTTGTAATCTCCAAGCGCAAACCGATCTGGATGGTGCATGGGAGTCTGCAAAGGCAAAAAACCTGAATCACCTGTGGGTTGTTGGGGGAGGTCAGCTGGCAAGGTCTCTTATCCAGCAGAACCTGTTGACTCACATCCAGGTAAGCATCATGCCGATCATTCTCGGTACCGGAATCCGCCTGGTCGATGGTATGCCTGAGCCGACCTACCTCACACAAGAGCAATCTGCGTCGGCGGGTGGGTTTACAGAGATACTGTATAAAATTTGAAAAATGATACCCGGCCGGATAACGGTAGAGCTTTGAAGATCAGAACGAAGAGAATTTATGAAACTGCAGCAGCAGAAGATGGATATAGAATGCTGATTGATCGCATATGGCCTCGCGGTGTTAGCAAGGACTCTGCAGCCATCGACTGTTGGGCTAAAGAGATAGCGCCCTCCCATGAACTTCGTAAGTGGTACCGGCATGACCATGCCAAGTGGGGCGAGTTCCTATCTCGGTATACGGCAGAGTTGGATGCGAACTCTGACCTATTCAAGTCTTTCTTAGATCTGATTGATGATGATGTGCTAACAATCGTCTACAGCTCGAAAGAGACGGAATTTAACAATGCATCAGCACTTCGGACTTATATAGAACGATATCTGGCAGGATAGGGTTATGTATATTCCGAAACACTTTGAAGAAAACGATCCGGAAAGGCTCGAGTCCCTTGTGCGTAATGTTGTGCTCTCAAGTCTGGTGGTTAATCACAGCGGTGCTTTTGACGTTAACCACATTCCTTTCGTCCTGGACGTTTCCGAATCGGGCGATTGGATACTTAGAGGCCATATCCCCAAGTCCAATCCGATAGCGAAGCTTGCTCCGAAAGAATCGTCTTGCGTTGTGATTTTTCAGGGACCTAGTGGATACATTTCGCCTTCCTACTATGCGTCCAAACCCATCGATGGAAAGGTTGTGCCGACCTGGAACTATTCTGTTGTTCATTGTCACGGGATCCTGAGCTTTCGTGCCGACAAAAGTTGGATCATGAAACAGATTTCAGATTTGACTGATGCCATGGAGTCGCAGCGACAAGAGCAATGGTCTGTCTCAGATGCCCCGCCAAGTTACACAGATCGATTGGCGGAGGCGCTAATCGGAATTGAGGTGATAGTCGAACGGGTAGAAGGAAAGACCAAGTACAGTCAAAACCAGCCGAGTAACAATCAGCAATCTGTTCTTCGTGCCCTTCAACAGCAGATCACGGAATCATCGCTTGTTAGTGACATGCGCTCGGTGCTCGATGCCAGCGATTAATAGACGAACGTTTCTAAAGCTCTCCGCCACAGCGGCTCTGGCTGGAATTGGTCAACACAAAGCTTCTGCAAAGGGTCTTCGCGTTGTCGTTGCAGGTGCGGGCATTGTTGGCGCATCGATCGCTTACCAATTGGCGAAAGCGGGCGCTACGGTCACGGTAATCGACAAAGAAGGACCGGCGACTCATGCAAGTCGAGGAACCTTTGCTTGGATCAATGCAACCTGGGCAAAACAGCCACGCCATTACCATCAGCTCTCTCAGGATGGTTTAGAGAGTTGGAAGACTTTTCAAAGAGCACTTAACCTGCCGGTTCGATGGGGTGGATCACTAGAGTGGTTCGATGGTGAAGCACGTCAGCAAAGGCTGGAAGAACAAATCGCAGAACAGGTGGCGTGGGGTGAACCGGCACGCATGATCGATGAAGCTGAATTCAAAAGCCTTGAACCTCATGTCAGTATTCCCGGGGGTTTGGTTGCGGCCTATTCACCGAACGACGGCGCAATCGATCCGGTCATGGCGACACGAAAGTTGCTGGATGCGGCAACAGCTCTGGGTGCGAAAGTTATTTTTCCCAGCACCCTGGTTGGTACATCCATGGTGAAGGGACGACTCACTTCTGTGCAGACTTCGGGTGGCCATATCCCAGCTGACCGATTGGTCTTGGCCACGGGAGCGGAAGCTCAGTTGCCACAACAAATCTCTGGTTTAGAGATACCACAAAGATCCACCCCAGGCGTTATTGTGATAACCAAACCCACGCCGCGACTTCTCAATCGGATCATCGTTGCGCCGGGTGTGCACATACATCAACGGGAAGACGGACGTATTGTGCTCGGCGAACAGGCGGGTGCCCCAAACACCGAAGCTCATGAGCAGCGTTTGAGAAACCGGCCGAATGTCTTCCCCGATGAAGCGATCGCTCAGCAGCATGGCGGGCGAATACTGGCAAACGCACTTGGTTATGTGCCCGACATCAGGCGAGCTGAGATCGAATCTGTGTATATTGGATGGCGGCCATTGCCGCTTGATGGGCATCCGGTGTTAGGCGTTAATCCTGAACGGCCGGATGTCTATCTTGCGATCATGCACAGCGGGGTTTCCCTTGCACCGATCGTTGGCCAATTGGTGGCGCAGGAATTATCAGGGGGTGTGGTGATTGATCAGCTAGCTCCTTACAGACCCACAAGAACATTCCAACGAGTCGAACGGTATTAGCAAATGGGAACGAAAAGTCTCGCCAAGAAGATCAAGCAAGTTGCGCAGCTCAGTGGCAGTTTCACTTTGCGCTCCGGTGAAGTCTCCTCAACCTACTTTGACAAGTATCGTTTCGAATCTGATCCGCAGATCCTTCTGGAAATCGTTCAGCAGATGCAGCCGATGATCCCGGAAGGAACGGAAGTACTTTGCGGGATGGAGATGGGAGGCATTCCCATCGCAACCATGCTCAGCCAGGTCAGTGGCATCCCAGCGTCATTCATTCGAAAAGAAGCAAAGACCTATGGCACCTGTAACTATGCGGAAGGCACTGAACTAACCGACAAGAAAATCCTCATTGTTGAAGATGTCGTTTCTAGTGGTGGCGCCATCATCGATGGTGTGAACAAGATGCGCGAAGATGGTGTTCAGGTGGATAAGGCAATTTGTGTGATCGATCGAAGAAAGGTAGGTGCGAATGCCTTGGCTGATAACGGAATTTCTCTTGATGCGCTTTTCACCATGGCGGATCTGGAAGATGCTTAAACGATCACGAGAGTTCTAGTGCACGAACACAGGCATCTCGTCTGATTAGTGTATCCAGATAAGTCAGTGTGTTTGGAAATCGATCGTCCAATATCCCGAATCGTCGCGTCAGTTCCAGTGAATAGCCCAACATGATGTCCGCAGAACTGAATTCACCCAGTAGAAACTCTTTTCCATCCAAGGCTGACTCAACGGTATGCAGGCAGTCTTCCACTTTTTCTGTCGCGATCTTAGGAATGTCTTCCTGGCTCGCTCGAACAATTCTGCCCATACCAAGGGGGCGCGACAGGGTTGATTCTGCGAACCATGACCATTGTTGGTGAAGCGCAAACCCCGGCGTTCCTGATGCGGGCCGTAATCGCCCATTCCCGTAGCGATCCAGAATGTAGTCCATCATCGCGCCAGATTCGAACATGGTCAGATCGCCGTCTTGAAGAATGGGAATCTTCCCCGCCGGGCTGATCAGCCGCCATTCATCTGAGCGAAGGTACTCTGGTGTGAAAGGTACCGTAACCACGTCAACGTCGATCCCAAGTTCATAACATAGCCAGATGGGCCTGACGGACCGAGTTCCTGGTGCATGGTAGATTCTGAGCATGGCCTGCTTTACCTGCTTGGCGTAGGCTAGTCATGCTAACCCATTGAGGTGTCTGATATGCAAAGCAAAGGCGAAGTTTATCCACTGATCTGGACCAAAGATGTGGCAGGGCTCGGAGATTGGGCAACATCAACGCTCGGCATCGAAGAGTCGTGGCGCGCTCCTGGTGATGACGGAACCATCGAACATCTTGAACTACACTGGATGGGTGGCAAGGTCTCTATCAACATTGATACCGGCAAGAACATGGGGCCAAGTGGGATCTCCATCAGGGTTGATACGCGTGAGATGGTTGATCAAATTCATGAGAGGGCGGTTGTTGCTGGAGCCAATATATCCCAGGGTCTCCAGGAGAGTGTGGTTGCGTATAGCTTCACCGCGACTGATCCTGATGGGAATGAGTGGTGGGTTAATGCAGAAACCGGCATGTTGGACCAACTTAGAGAGTCAGAATGACAATTCGAGGCAGTTGCCTATGTGGTGCCGTTCACTTTCAGTTTGAGGAAGCGATTGGACCTTTTGAAATTTGCCACTGTAATCGTTGCCGCAAGTTAAGCGGTGGGCAGGGGATGCCTTGCGTCACAGTACTTTCTTCGGGCTATGAGATGACGGAAGGAAAGTCTTTCGTATCAGTGTTTGAAGCACCGTTGCTTTATCAGCCACCTGCGTATCACTCAAATTTTTGCTCCCGGTGTGGAAGTCCGTTACCTGACCCTGAACCCTCTGATGAGTGTCTGGAAATTCCAGCGGGCTTGCTCGATGACGATCCTGGGCTTTCACCGGACAAACACATCTTTGTTGAGTTTCTACCAACCTGGGACAAACTGACCGATGGGCTGCCTCAGTACAATATTGAGCAACTTCACCGCGAACGGTATGGCAAGGAATTGCCGGATAGTTTTGTGCTTCGCTCTCACTACGACTCAGAAACCAATGATGATTAGATTTCTCTTTCTATTCACGATTTTTGCCTTGTTCTCTGGTTCGGTTCGCGCGGTTGATGATTGTGTGATCTTGCTCCATGGTCTTGCGCGAACTGCGGATTCGATGTCTGTCATAGAGTCGTCTTTGCAAGATGATGGTTACCGGGTCGTTAATATCGGATACCCCTCTCGCACGCAAAAAATTGAATTGCTGGCGATTGCCGCAGTTGAATCAAGCATTGAGGCATGCGGCAATGATATTCAACAGATCCATTTCGTGACGCACTCTCTTGGCGGAATCCTGGTGAGATACTATGAAAGCGTTAACCGCATAGAGGATCTTGGTCGTGTAGTTATGCTGGCGCCACCTAACCAGGGTAGCGAAGTTGTCGACAACTGGAAGGATGTCCCGGGATATGAACTTCTAAATGGCCCTGCCGGTATGCAGTTGGGCACAGATCCAGAAAGCCTTCCCTTAAAACTTGGACCCGTTAAGTTTGAGTTAGGTGTGATTGCAGGCACGAGGACATTTAATCCAATTCTCTCGTTGAGTCTGCCGAATCCTGATGACGGAAAAGTGAGCGTTGAACGAACTAAAGTTGAAGGTATGACCGACTTCATCATTATGCCCCACACTCATACGTTTATGATGTTAGAGGATGACGTGGTTCACCAGGTCCGACATTTTTTGACTCACGGAAAATTTGAACATGAGTCTGTCTGACCGTCAGAGATTAAGGCTGCTTGTTTTTGCGCCGGTGTGTTCCGCGTTTCTTTTTGTCGTGGTTCACCTGATTGTCTCGCAAGGTGACGTCACTCGAGTGCGTTTTGCTTTTTCCATTGGCTTCTTGCTGGGCATGGTTGTCGTGCCAGAGATTGATAAAGCCCTTTTTATGCGCCCGCTGATTCTTCAGATACCGGCAGGCTGCCTCGCCGGAACGCTATTTGTTGCGTACCTCACCTCTGAGCCAATACTCTGGCTTATTGGTGGTCTGATTGGTGCGGTGATCGGCTGGCAGGCAAGGCGCTGGTCTAGGTTTGTGTTTCAGTGATAGCAGCAGCCAGTTCTTCAAGCACCGGGATAGTCTCATCCAGAGCCAGACAAGCGTCAGTAATACTTTGACCATAAGTGAGTGGTGACGCAGCAATGTCTTGTTGACCCGCAACCAGATGACTCTCCAGCATGACGCCACGAATGGCGCTTTGACCCTGACTGATCTGATGTGCCAGGTTTCTGGCAACGTCGACTTGTTTACTGTGTTGTTTCTCGCTGTTGCCGTGACTGCAATCGACGATGATCGAAGCAGGAAGTTCGTGGTCGGTTAAAGCCGTTACTGTTTGCTCGATATGGGATGGTAAATAGTTGGGCCCTGTATCACTTCCCCCACGAAGTATGATGTACCCGTGTGGGTTACCGGTTGATTCAAGTATGGCTGGTTCACCCTCCCTGGTCAGAGATGGAAACCAATGAGGATGCTGAGCACTGCGAATCGCATCAACAGCAACTTTGATGTTTCCGCTGGTGCCATTTTTAAATCCCACGGGCATTGAAAGACCGGATGCAAGTTCGCGGTGTACCTGGCTTTCCACCGTCCTGGCTCCGATAGCACCAAAGCTGATCAGATCAGCGTAATACTGGCCAAAGGTTGTATCCAGAAACTCCGTCGCCGCAGGCAACTGCATTTGCGCAACTTCCAGCAGAAGCGAACGTGCCTGTCTCAACCCCTTGCTGATCTGGAAGCTGCCGTCGAGATCCGGATCATTGATTAGGCCTTTCCATCCAATCACCGATCTGGGTTTCTCAAAATAGACCCTCAACACAGGAAGGATGGCTTCACTTAAAGGTGTCGTGGCTTCCTGAAACTTATGCGCGAAGTCGAGAAGTGCCGCAGGATCGTGTACAGAACAGGGCCCGACGATGCAGAGTAGTCGGGAATCTCTGCCGGTTAACACCGCCTCTATTTCTCGCCGAGACTGCCAAACGAAGTCGCTTACTTCATTGCCTGCTGGCAGCTCTCCCGAAAGTGCGCTGGGCGTCATGAGTGGCTGCGATCGGGAAATACGAACGTCTTTCGTGTCGTGCATCTTGTAAGGTGTCATTAGCGATTAATTAGTGACATATTATTCCCTATGGCCGGTTGCTGTGAAAATGATTGCACTGCGGAAGCGCTGAAAGAAAGACATAAGGGAACATTGATTGCGGTACTTGTGATCAATATCGTGATGTTTGTCGTGATCGTGATTGCCGCTCAATATGCCAAATCATCTGCCCTATTTGCCGATAGCCTCGACAATCTGGGTGACGCGCTCACCTATGGTCTAAGTCTGGCGGTCGTTGGTGGCACCATTGCCGCTAAAGCCAGGGTTGCACTTTTTAAAGGGTGCCTGATTCTGCTTGCGGCACTTCTTGTCTCAGCACAGATTGTTCAAAAGTTGCTGAATCCTGAGCTTCCGATTTTCGAGTTGATGGGTCTATTCAGCTTGATTGCACTGGTGGCGAACTCAGCATGTCTGGCTCTGCTGTGGCGTCATCGGAACGATGATTTGAACATGAGCTCTGTCTGGGAGTGTTCGCGCAATGACATTGCGGTCAATATTTCTGTCTTTATCTCTGCAGGACTGGTGTGGCTTGCTAATGCCGGTTGGCCTGATCTCATCGTTGCATCGGTGCTGGTGGCAATGTTGCTCCGGTCTTCTGCACGTGTGATCAGCGCTTCGATTTCTGAACTTCGGGTGTCCGCCGGTGAAGTATGATCTTGCTCAGTTGAATATCGCTGAGATGCAATTTGATATGGACGACGAGCGGATGAAAGACTTCGTCGATAACCTGGATCGCATCAACGGATTGGCGGAATCCTCTGAAGGTTTTCTGTGGCGTTTGCAGGATGAAGACGGCAACGCTACGTCCTTTCGACCATTTGGTGATAACTACCTGGTTAATCTTTCAGTTTGGCGTGATCTCGATGCGCTTCGCCAGTTTGTATTTGAGTCAGCCCATGTCGAAATCATGCGTCGAAGAAATGAGTGGTTCGAAAGAATGGGTGAAGCCTATGTAGTGCTTTGGTGGGTACCTTCAGGCGAGCGCCCCACGGAAGCGCAAGCTGGCGAGAAACTCGACATGATTCGTCGTGAGGGTCCAACACCAGAGGCGTTTAACTTTCAGAAAAACTTCCCGGCACCCAATGGATAAAGTTTCCTTAGAACAGGCCGAAGTGCGTTTTGAACGAATGTTCAGCGCTGGTCGACTTCGTCGGATGCCAAAGGGCAGGGCAGACACTTTGCTCTTTTTGTCGGTGGCAGCATCGATCCTGGACCCAAGAAAAACCTATACGGAGCCCGAGTTGAACGAGGAACTGAGAACGTGGATGTCTGACTTCGTTGAAGAGCGGTTATTTGATCACGTTACCGTCCGACGTTATCTCGTCGATTTCCACCTGCTGTTGCGCGATCAAAAGGGCAGTTGGTATAGCACCAATCAGACGATAATTAACCACACCATTGAGCCGGACGTTCGCTCAATACAGCCAGCCCTGATCTTTGCCACTGTGGAAACTGCCCGTGCTCAAAGAAGACGCGATGCAAAACGAGCCAGCGATCATACTGTTTGATGGCGTCTGCAATCTCTGTAACGGAGCGGTCAGACTTATCCTAAGGCATGACGCCAGTAGTCAATTCAGCTTTGCTACGACCGAGAGCCGTTCAGCAAAACGCCTTGTTCAGGAATACAACATTACCGATTCTCTGGACGAAACCTTCGTCCTAGTGAAAGACGGCGTAGCCCTTTTTCGTTCAGATGCCGCGCTTGCGATTGCAGCAGAACTCAATTGGCCATGGCGATGGTTAAAGGTAGTTCGGTGGTTGCCGAGGGGATTCCGAGATTGGTTTTACGATCGAATCGCTCGAAACCGATACCGTTGGTTTGGGCGACGTGAGGTTTGTATGGTGCCCGGTGACGAGATCCGTCACCGGTTTCTTGATTGAATCAGTGACTTACTTCGGGATGCTATAGGTCAGGTTGATCCCGAAGCCAGGGAGTTCAACATCGTATTCCTGCTCGTCTGGGGAATCATCAACCGTTAAATCGATTTGGACAAATTGGTAGTTGGCGCCAAGCGTCCAGTTCTTGTTGATTCGATAGTCCAGGTAGACGTTTGAAACAATAAGATCACCATCGTACTTGTCGATATCAGCGCCCAGCCAACCAATGCCGCCGCCGATCAGGATCTTTTCGTTTAGGGCATGTTTGAAGTAAGCGCGAAGGTTTGGCAACGGCGCGAGGAAGTCTTCCTCTGAGCTGGCCAGCGATATGCTGTTCAGCGATCCTTCAAATTGAAGTGTGAGATCCAGGGCGTGAAGACCAGCGCCCACACCCCACTCGGTAGTATCAGAAGTGTGGAAGGCGTAATCGACAGCGAAGATATACGTGTCTACTTCGAAGTCAGTGGTAAGTGATGTAGTGAGCGGGTAGTCGATACCGTTAAAATTGAAGTCACGCTGAGTCACCTCGGTTCCAGAAACTTCCAATGGGGAGTAGGCGAAAGAGGCTCTCCATCGATCATTGATTCTATATCGAACACCTAGCTGACCTGTGGTTTCTCGATCGTCGGCGCCAAGATCTTTTAGATCAATTTCTGTGGGAGGATCACCAGCTTTTGTCGATCGGATGGTCGCTTCCGGTTTCTGTGTCAGCACAGAAAAATCGAACTGCCAGCGGTCAGTCAGGCCAGGATGAACAGGCTCTGCGTAGCTTTGACCAGCAAAAAGTAAAAGTAGTAGAGGTAGATATCTCAAGTGGGCGTCCTCCCTGATATGACCCGGCGATCATACAGGAGGAGTGCGCACTTGATAAGTTGTTGGTCAGATTAGCAGGGCATTGAGTACAGGTTTTCGCAGCCTGGATCAATGTCCATTTCATCAGCTTCGTAGAGCTCATCCATATAGCAGGCAGGCTTTAGCAGGTCTTCAAGGTAGATGTTGTCTAGTTCTTCTCTCATGGTTCATTTCCTGTCGTCGGATTTGTCGGGTATTTCCTGAACCTGTTATTGCAACCGCGATGCCAATTTTTGGGAAACGAAAAAATGCGGGCTCCAGCCGATTGAGGGCCGGTTTTGTGTTCGGTGCTGGTGCAAATCGGCGTATTCTTGTTTTATGTTGGTGCTGATAGCAGTTTCGAATCAAAGAGGTCGATCATGTTTAAAGCCTACTTCCTAATGTCTCCCATAACCGGTGAAGCGGCCCAGGATCCTTATCGATATGCGGGGGAAGAAGCAGCGCAGGCAGTCAAAGAATTGTTCCCTCAGATAAAAGGTTATGTGCAAACGCGAGCACTGCCTGATCAAGATGGCGCTTCCTTCTCGGGAACTGCAGAGCTTTGGTTTGATCGCGCGGATGCAGCATTGCAAGCGTCTGGTGAGAACTTTGCGCCACTGCTCAAGGATGATGTGGTTGTTCAATCTTCTTTGGCAGGTATGGAACGTGTCGTTGTTCGCACCCCGGATTATTTGTCCGGAAATCGCATGAAAGGTGTTTATCCCTTCTGTCGCAAAGAGGGGATGGCGCTTCAGACTTTTCAGGATTATTGGTGGCATCACCATGGGCCGATCGCCGCATTAACGGAAGAAGCCCTGGCTTATGTGCAGATCCATCCTTTACTGGAATCTTACGAATCCAATCCGCCGGTCTATGACGGCATCACCGAAATATCATGGCGAGATGCACAGGCGGCGATGCGTGGCATTACTTCAAGACAGATGGTTGAAGACCAGGCAAACGACGCGCCCAATTTTGTTGCCGATGGCAGTGTAGCGCTCTATCTCGCGCAGGAAGAAACGGTCATCGCGCCGTGACAGGAAAGACCAAATAACAAAGCTTGTTAACAAAGAGGGATACTCATGACTGAATTTTGGATGATGGTGATAGGCCTGGGTATGGCTTTTCATGGATTACTGATTCTCTGGGTAGGTGGTCTACCGCGCGCTTTAACACCAGGTGAATCTCCGACTGCGCCACCAGGTACGCCTGAAGCGTTTGGACTCTTCTGGCTGGACCAGTACAGCTACATCGGTCTGGTGCTAACGGTCGTTGGGTTGGGTCTGGTCGCAGGAGGTTACTTACTATGATTTCCATTACCGCACTTTACGTGGGCCTTCATGCGCTGTTGGCCGTTATTCTCGCGAACTTCGTGCTTTATGTTCGACTGCGAGGTAATAAAGTCCCAGCCTGGCAACCGGACGCGGCTCTAAGGGTTCAGGCGAACTTCATTGAGAATGTGCCGATTGCGCTTTTGCTGATCATGGTGCTTGAGATTCAGGGCGTGCCAGCACCGTTCCTGCATGGTTTTGGTATTTCGCTGTTTGTCCTGAGGTTGCTGCACGCATTCGGGTTGGGCACCTACGAGGGTGCAAATTACCCACGGTTGATCGGTGCTCAAGGCACTTTTGTTCTGATTTCGATCATGGCCATTGGTGCGATTGGTACGGCCCTGTAACCAGGTTAGATGACGTAGCCGTCACCGGAAGCGCGCACCGTCATGTCAGTAATGGCCACGCCCCAGGGTTGGTTGATGGCATGAACAATCTGGTCTGCCAGGGAAGAAGGATCCAAAGCAAAGTACTCAATGTCGTTGATGTCCAGGTGCGAAGCAGGCAGTTGTCCTGCCTCTGCTGCCTCGAATTTGGACATGTAGGAAGCCGTATTGATACCCAGCAATCCGCTCACGGCTTCGGGGTTAACAATACCCCCTGACAGACCGGTTGCGGGTACGCCGGTCGGTCTAATGGTGGTCACTTTGATCTTTCCCTGTGATTCCATTCGAAGAGACTCTGAAAGGAACACCACGGCAGCTTTTGTTGCGCCGTACACGCCACCGCCAGCAGTGGGATAGTTGCCATAAATTGAGGCGATGTTGACCACGTGACCTCGACCTTGCTTGATCATTGGGTCGTGTACCGCAGCGATACCATTGAGAACACCCTTAAAATTGATGTCGATGCAGCGTTCCCACGCATCTGCAGCAGATTCGTGATCTGAGTAAAAGGCGAGCGGCATGATGCCAGCGTTATTCAGCATGACGTCAATCTGGCCATAGGCGTCTAATGCCACTGCAGCCAGCTGGTGCATCTCATCCCGGTTGGTGACATCAGCTTTGACCGCGGTTGCTTCACCACCTGCTGATTGAATGCTGGAAACAACCTCTGCGAGTGCCTGCTCGTTGACATCCGCAGCGACAACCTTGGCACCCATCGCGGCGGTTTTCTCACAGACTAGTTGACCGAAGCCACCGGCAGCGCCAGTTACGATAATGGTTTTTCCTTCTACATAATTGCTCATAGGCCTGTTCCTACTGTCTGTGACTTCCAAAAGAGCAGACTAGCAAAAACTGTGATCTTGATCATGAACTCTCCAATTAGATTGGGCGTAGAATAGGCTCTACCAAATCGGCAATACCTATTGAGGAGTAAGTGATGCCAAACAGACGCGATGTTTTAAAAATTGCGGGCGGACTGGCGCTGATACCGCTGGTGAACTTAAAAGTACAAGCTGCAGAAAAGGTCCCCTTGGATGATCCTGCTGCGGTTGCGTTGAAGTATGTGGAAGATGCCAATCAGGCGACGCGGGTCGACAAGATGGGTGTCGCTGGCGCTGACCAGCTGTGTTCGAATTGCCGCTTCTATACGGCGGGCGCTGAAGAAGGCTGGGGTGGTTGTACGCTATTCCAGAATCGCCTGGTCGCTGGACCCGGTTGGTGTGCTGGCTGGGTACCTGCCTAAATTCTAGCGAGCCTAGAAATAGTATCGGATGCTCATGTAGAGCGTGTTGGGGTTCGGACCGTATTCCGATTCGAATTCCGGCAGCCCGATGCTGTTAACCTTTAGATCATCACCAATGAAATGGTAATAACCGAAGTCCATGTAAAAGTCTTCGGCGATGTTGTACTCCGCACTGATTGAAGCAAAAGCTGAGCTGTCAGAGAGATTGACGATTGCCTGTGCAGCGACAAACCAAAGCGGAGAGAGTTGCAGCGTGAAACTTGGCATCAGGTAGTGCTCGCCCAACAGAAACACTCCGCCGCGTTGATAGGGCAGTGTTTGTAAGTTGGCAAGATAGTCTTCTGGATCATCACTGCCAGCGCCGTTGTAGTGATACTCAATCTGTCCGAAGGTATTTTCTGAGAAAGCGTAGTCAAGACCGGTAGACAGGCGGGTGTAGTCTTCGTCCCCCCACACACCCGCGACTTCGAACCAGAAACCCATGTCACCCAGTGCACTCTGGACACCAAAACCAAGCAGGTCCTGCTCGGCGAAGCGCATTACGGCAAGGTGGTAGTCGACGCCTGCGGCATTGGTTCGAAGCTGCAGAAACGCCGCTGAATTCTCAGGATCCGCGTCGTCCCCTAGGACAATTCCGAAATCGATCTCGCCGAGTTCGCCCCATGGGCGCTGAAAACGAACGGCGTCTACTCCTGTCCGGTATTCAGTATTGAAGGTTCGAACATCGAAAGGCAGGAAGATGTCGGTGGGGTTAATGATTCGGGCGGAACCAAAAGAGATGGCCTGGCGACCAATGGTGAGATCCCCCGCATCCATTTGAATCTGGACATTGAAGCGGTCCAGGTTCTGGTAGATCTGGTTCTTGTTATCTTCGTTAAGAAGCGTTGGGTCGATATCGGTCAGGCGATAATTGTCTCCGACAACATTGAACGTTGGTATCGACGCGTTCAATTCGTTGGACACCATGACTGGGCTCAACTCATAGTGCAGTTGCCAAACGATGCGATCGGAAAAACCCTCCCACATCAAACGCAGGCTGTTCTGCGACTGATAGATTTCATCAGCCTTGATGACGTCGTTGTCTATCTCATCCTGGGCAACTGCGAAGGATTTTGCGTAACCAGTGAGATTAACGTCCGCCTGTAGCGGGAGCGCTGTAAATAGAAGGAGTAGGAGTGCTGATAAGCGCACTTATTTGCGTTCGTCCCTTTCGATGGCGCCGTCTTCCAGGTGAATCAACCGGGTCGCCCTGTCCATAATCTTCTGATCGTGAGTAGAGAAGACAAATGTCATGTTCTGTTTTTCGTTCAGTTCACGCATCACGTCCAGCAACGCAATTCCGGTTTTGGAATCCAGGTTCGCGGTTGGTTCGTCTGCAAGAATAATGTCTGGCTGAGACGCCATGGCGCGAGCGACAGCAACTCTCTGCTGCTGGCCCCCGGAAAGATGTGCCGGGCGGCGATCACCGAGCCCCTCTAGACCAACCAGCTCAAGCATCTCACGAACTCGCTTCTGTCGCTCCGCTGCGGGTACGCCTTGGAGCAGCATAATGTATTCGATGTTTTCCTCTGCGGAGAGCACCGGGATCAAGTTATAAGCCTGGAAGATGAAACCGATATGGTCCCGGCGAAAGTCGGATAGCTCATTGCCGCTCATCTCTGCGATATTGGCGCCGGACAGCAACACTGATCCACCGTCCGGTTCATCCAATCCTCCGATCAAGTGCAGCAGCGTGGTTTTACCGGAACCGGAAGGTCCGATGATTGCGGTGAACTCGCCTTCTTCGATTTCGACAGATACGTTGTTAAGCGCGATGACCTCAGTTTCATCGCTGCCAAATTTTCGGAGTAGGTTCTTAGTCTCGATTACGTTGGTCATGATGAGTCCTAGAGTGCCCTCTGCAGAGCCTGGGTTGGCACAATTTTCGACGCAAAAAGTGCGGGATAGAGCGCGGCCACTAGGGTTAGCAGCGTTACGTAGATGGGGAAGTTAATAAACTGATAGGTAGCAAGTCGCGTGTACATGTTTCCATCAACGACGATGCCTGAGACTTCCATCTTCCCCATAGGGATTCCGTTTTCGCTGAAGTAGTCACCGATCAGGTAAGCCATAAGCAGTCCGAACATGCAGCTGAGAAGCGCCAGCAGAAATGCCTCGATCAAAACCAGCTGGGTGATTTGAAAGGGCGTTGTACCGATCGCCTTTGAAACACCGAATTCATAGATACGTTCATAGATCGACATGAACATAGAGTTGATCACGCCAAGTGAGGTCAGCAGGAAAAGCACCAGGCCAACGATCATGGTCGAGAAGCTCGACATCTCAATCATGGCGCCGATGGCGGGCTGCAAATCGAGCCAGCCGAGCGCCTCCACCTCATCGTCAGTCAGCGCCTGCAACAATGGCAGGTCGGGGTTTTTGGAAATCTCTGGGTCGTTGAACTGCAGGGCGATCTGATGGACGTGACCTTGCATCCCCAGCAAAGACTGCGCTTTCTCAAGATTGATGAAGATGTAGGTCTTGTCCATTTCTTCTGGACCGAACTCCAGCACGCCACTCAACCTGAATAGTTCCTGCGCGATCTCATTGGTATCGACAGCCGCTGCGGTCAGCACGACTCGATCACCCAATTCGATCTCTAGGAGATCCACCATGGGTTTACCCATGAGTAATTCTCGTTCGCCACCACTTAGGTATTCCCCTTCGACGAGGGCATCTTTGATCCTGCTAACCCCCAGTTCCCGCTCGGCGTCCACGCCATAAATCAAACCGCCTGTGGTGTTATAGCTGGAGGCGACCATGCCTCCGATAATGACGCGCGGTGCGTAGCCGGCGACTTCAGTGTCTTTTTCGATGACGCCGATGACCGCGTCGGGATTTTCTATGAAGTATTCGGGTTCAAGATTAGTCCGGAAGTCCCGGTGATTTACCTGGGCTTCACCTTCCAGTGTTTTGGTGATGCCCCCAACCATGACATCGACCATACCCAGAACGAGACCATCTACCAGAATCAGAACAACGAGTGATGATGAGATGAGCAGACAGGTCAGAATTGTTCTTCGAACATTTCTGAAAAGGTTCCGCCAGGCGAGTCTGAACATCAGCATCAGTGAGCTCCCATTGCTTCTTTCGGGAGGATGCGAGCCGCGCGGATGCCCGGTGGGATGCTGATCAGGATGGCCGTTGCCAACATAAACATCATCGGTGTCAGGAACACTTGTAAAGAAAATTCACCCTTCATGTGCTGGAACTCAATACCGCTCATATCGATGGGTTCCGGAACCAGGAACCCTACCTGGGAAAGCCAGTAGACCACCGGTGCGATCAGCACCATGCCAAGGAGGACGCTGACCGTTGCCAACATGCTTGTCTCCAGTGTGATCAGCCGAATGAGCGAAGCAGGGCGAGCGCCGATAGCGCGCAGTACGCCGAACTCGCGTGTTCTTTCGAGTACTGACATAAGCACGGTGTTGAGTACGCCGATAAACACGATGAACACGATCAGGCCCATCATGAAATTGTTTCCTTGTTTGTCCGACTGCATGGTTCGATAGAAGGTGGCCTGGACTTCTTCCCAGGGTGAGACCGTAAGTTCAGGCAGAGAGCCAGCAAGTTCTTCGGCGACCCGTCGACTGTTATCGCGATGATCAATCAACATGGCGTACTCGTGAACATCGCCTCCCATGGCCAGGAACTCCTGGGCTGCTTGCAGGGGCAGGTACACTGCCATGCGATCAAAAGAGGTTCTGTTGCCGATGATGGCGGAAACGATGTAGATATCGTTGGCGATCGAACCATCGGCACCCTGGGAGATGAGAACGATTTCGTCCCCGATGCCGATGTTTAGGGAAGTCGCGAGTCCATGACCGATCATTGCCTCGAAGTAACCATCGGCATCTGGTGCAGCGCTAAAGTAATTACCTTCAGACACCTTCTCTCTAAGACGAGACACGGTTGGTTCTGTTTCGGTGTCTACACCAATGACACGACCTGGCGCAGTTTTATCGGTGCCATAGGCCAGTGCCGGTGAAAACACTCTTGGTGTAAAGCTTTTTACCTTCGGGTGATCACTCAGCGTCGACTCCACCGTTTCCCTGTCCTGCACGGACTTGTAGATCTTGGGTTTATCCAGATAGTCCTCTTTGTGCACCTGGATATGTCCGGTGTTATCCAGAGTGAAGATATCGATGATGTTGCCGTAACTACCTTCGAGCAGGGAGTAGGCGAACACGAACAACATGTAGCCACCGGTCATGGACAGGCCGGTCAAGAGCGAGCGCCTTTTCTGTCTGAGAATGTTTCTAAAGGCGATACGCAGGGTGAGCATCAGAACCGGGACTTCAGGTTGCGCATGGAAAAGGTCTGTTCGGTGATGCCAGGCACATTAAAGGTAATCGCGTCGTAGATGATGCGCGTCTTGTGACCCTCTTTGTTGAGTGGCGTCATTTCAAGAATTGAGGGCATTAACTTGCCTTCGTACTCCTTCGGCTCGAGAAAAGTCAGTTCACGAATCTTTTCTCCATCCTCGTCATAGAATGCCTGGGACACTGGAAGAAGCGGATCCTTGGAAATCACGTAATCGATTTTCCCCCAAACGGTCACCGTCTGTTCCTTCGGTGTTAGCGTGACTCGGTACATTGCCTCATCCTCTGCCATGGAAAGATGATAGGCATCAATTAATTGCGTTTCTTTGACTAGGTCGTCGTTGGTGAAGTCGCTACCCATCCAGGATCCCATCATCATAGAGGGCGGTACCTTGATGACCTTGTTGATCTTGGGAAAGTAGTTCCACATCTCTTCATCGCGCTTGAGTGTCGCGACGCCCCGATCTTTCTTTGGCGACAGGATTCGGAAAAACGCCAGTTCCTTACCCATGCTCTGGCCCGTCATCTTTAGGGTCCTTTGGTACTGGGGGGTTTCGACTTCCATGGTAATGGTGGCGTCGCTGGAATCGCCTCGATATAGCTGCTCCATTTCGTCAATGATGCTGCGGGCTCGCTCTTCTTCTGAGGCAGTTGTGGCGAAAGGTAGGTAAAGGCAAAGCAGGAGGATGAATCGCTTCATTACGGCAACAACTTAAAAAATTGGCTCAAATCCCATTATACTGCGGGCTTGCCTAATTTGTTGGAACGCGTTTCATGAGCGAGAAGTTTATGCCTGTGCTGGTGGGTGTTGGCCAGGTCACTGAAAAAGAAGTCACCCTTGAAGGATCCTCAGTTCTCGATTTGATCGAACAGGCGGTCTACCAGGCTGCAGATGATGCTGGTATCAGTAAGAAACAACTGGCTGATCTCGACACGCTGGCGATCGTCCGAAGTTTTCGTGAATCCACGCGTAACACACCGGAATCAATCGCCAATCGGATTGGTGCATCGAGAGCCCGTCAATGGCTGATGCCTAATGGAGGTAATGGTCCTCAGTACCTGGTCAACCTTTTCTCTGAGGCCATCGCAAATGGTGAGTGCCAGTTTGCGTTGTTCGCGGGCGCGGAGGCTATGGCGACTTCTCGCAAGATTGTTAAAGAGACGGGTGAACAACCCGCCTGGTCAGAACCCGCCTCCGGTGATCCCGAGTATCTCGTTTCAGAAGCAGAGATGACCACGAAACATGAGCAGCAACATGGCATTCTGACACCCTCCTGGGTTTATGCGATGCATGAAAATGCATTGCGGCACCAGCTTGGCCGCTCGATCGATGATCATCAACTTGAGCTTGGGCGTCTGTTTTCCAAGTTCACGGATGTCGCTGCACAAAGCCCACATGCCTGGTATCCCATTGCACGTTCGGCTGAGGAGATTGCGTATCCCTCAGACAGTAACCGCATGGTTTCCTGGCCGTACACCAAGTACATGAATGCCATGAACCAGATTAACCAGAGCGCTGCGCTGCTGCTAACCTCGGTGGATTACGCCCGTAAGCTGGGCATCAGTGAAGATAAGTTCGTTTACTTGCATGGTTGCTCTGACACAAAAGAGAAAATGGTGCATGCCCGACCAACCTATCACCAGAGTGATGCTATGCGAGTCATGGCGGAGCGTGTGTTCGAGGGAAATCTTTCCATCGATGACATGAAGTACATCGACTTCTATTCCTGTTTTCCCGTTGCGGTCGAGTTTGCCTGCCAGGCATTTGGTGTGAGTACCGATGACCCCAGGGCGTTAACAATTACTGGGGGCTTGCCGTTCCATGGGGGTGCCGGTAACAACTATGTGATGAACTCCATCGCAGCCATGGTCGACCAGGTAAGGGCTGATCGCGGTAGCTATGGTCTGGTCACCGCAAATGGTGGTTACTTCAGCAAACATGCAGCGGGTGTGTATTCCACCAACCCGGTAGAAGGTGAATGGAGCCGGACACATCCATCAGAGTACCAGGGTGAAATCGATAACCTGCCAGATGCTCCATTTACAGAAACGCCTGAGGGTGAAGCGAGTATCGAGACCTATACGGTGGTTTACGGCCGGGACAATGCGCCAGGCCAGGGGTTTGTTATTGGTCGCCTTGGAGAGGCTGATGATCCCAACGCCACTCGTTTCCTTTCAGTAGCGGCGGCCAATCCTGATGAACTTAAAGCCATGACCGAACAGGACATGGTTGGTGCCAAGGGTTCTGTCACTCAGGTTGAAGGCGTTAATACCTTTAAGATTGCCTGATGTTATGCGGTCGGCTCGTTTAACCTACCGCCGACCAGTTCAGGCAGATAGAAACAACCTTCACGCGCTTGATAATGACCCAGAGGTCATGCGTTGGGTAAATGGCGGCTTACCGATTTCGTTAGATCGATTCGACAAAGAGATTATGCCGACCTATTTGGAGGTAGATTCTGATTTAGCGGGTTTCTGGATCATTGAAACGGACGAAGATTTCCTTGGCTGGATTTCACTTCGCAGAACCGAGAACTTGGACGAGTGGTCTCTTGGGTATCGCCTTGTTCAGAAAGCCTGGGGCCTTGGTTATGCGACTGAGGCTGCGACCTTCTTTGTCGAGCAAGCTTCTAGTCAGCCAGAGGTATCCCGCGTATCTGCAACAACCTATGAAAAGAATATTGGTTCGCAGCGCGTGTTGGAAAAATCAGGTTTCAAGCTTGTAAAACGATTTCAGCTGGAAGACACGCAATCTGACACCAGCATCCAGGAGGGTGAAGCCTGGGATGGCGACGATCTACTTTATGAGTGTCTAGTTTCTCGCCGGTGAGAACAGCAACCATTTCTTGACGAAGAAATTGAACACAAAAACGAATGCTGCTGACACCACCTTTGACCAGGTGTAAGGCAGGTTTCCATGTTCCGTCGCTGCCCATAAAACCGCTTCACTGATGCTAAGCCCCACAATGACGATCATGGTGAAGTAGACAAACTCATGAGCTTGTTTGTCATCGTACCGCCGGTGGTCGAAGACAAATTTTATGTTCAACAGGTAAGACACAATCAGGCCAACTGCATAGCCTGCGATATTGGATACCAGGTAGTGAACACCCATCACCTCGGTTGCGAATACCAGAACGCTAAAGTCACAGATGAAGGCGATGCAGCCTGCGATGAAATAGCGGAAAAACTCTGATCGCAGGAACTGCTGTATACGCAGAGGTAGATTCATAGGAATGCGATTGTACTGGTCCCGGTGCAGGATGCTACGCTCAGGGCACACTAATACGGTAGTTGGAATAGGAGTGTTGTCGTGACTGAGCTTGCGAAAGATATCTGGGAAGGCCTGCAGGCCCTGGATACACCGACGGTATGTAACGCATTGGAAGTTGTGAATCCGAAACGTCGAGCGCGTGGATTTAACGTCAGGCCCTTTGTCTGTATTCGACCCGAATTAGGCAGTTCGCTGGGGTACGCGAGAACGTTAAGAATCAGGGCCGCTCACAAACCAACAACCTTTGCCGACCGCGACGACTATTACAGTTACGTTGCGGAGGGTGGACCAACGCCGAGCATAACCGTGGTGGAGGATATGGATGATACGCCCGGATACGGCGCTTTCTGGGGGGAGGTGAACACCAATATCCACTATGGTTTAGGTAGCCTGGGCGTGATTACCAACGGTAGCGTTCGTGACATTCCCGATAGCCAGCCGAAATTCCAGATGCTCGCGGGGATGGTGAATCCGTCTCATGCCTGGGTTCATATGGTGGATTGGGGCAGTCCAGTCACGATTCAAGGTATGGAAGTCAGTCACAATGACCTGATCCATGCGGATATGCATGGCGCTGTTGTTGTTCCCCCAGAAGATGCCGCCAATGTTGTTGAGGAAGCGGCTCGCATCATGGCGAAGGAGCGAGTGGTTATCGAGGCGTCTCAACAACCGGATTTCAACATGGAGAAGCTACGGCAAGCCTGGCAGGGGCAATCGGAGATCCACTAGTCCCGTTACTGCAGGTCTTCCATGGCATCGTCCAAAACAGACAAACCGCAAATGGTATGCAGAACGCCTACCTTGTCCGTCAGGTTGAAAATCGTTTCGTAGCCATCGGAATTGCAACGATTTTCGTGAAAATCGAGATTCACTGAATCCGTTAACACAGCAGCTAGATCAGCCGTGTTGGCGTGTGGCACAAGCCTGTCGTATTCAGAATGATAGAGATGCACGATCGAGCTGGTGCCGGTAAACGTAGAAGATGAAACCAGATTGGTGAAG
Organism: Pseudomonadales bacterium; assembly: GCA_965267195.1. Classification (GTDB taxonomy): domain Bacteria; phylum Pseudomonadota; class Gammaproteobacteria; order Pseudomonadales; family Azotimanducaceae; genus UBA9659. Next base: position 2,828,226 of record OZ253942.1, on the reverse strand, counting down.
CTGTTGAGTTGCAGCATTACTTTCAGATCATCATATGCAGCCTCGTTTGCCAGGAATCCAGAAACAAGAGCGCTATCCAGGCTTTCACCGTCTGTTAGTTCAGCCAGGGTGAATCCGCTACTGGTATAGGCTGTGATGCCAGGCAATATGCGATCCGTTGCAAAAGGAACGGTTGTTTCTTCATCCACGTACCTGCAGTAGTCATTGCCATTACAGCTTCCGTCGAGGAACTCCAACACACCCCGGAATGTCTGGTACAGGTCATGGGGAGCACCGCCGGCATAAACCTCCTGCACATCGATGTTTGTCTGGTGTGAAGCCAGGTGCTGATAGTAGGCCATGGCACTGTGTCCGCCCTGCGAGTAGCCAATAATCGTCACGGCGTTACCGTCATAGACACTATCGTAGGTGTTGTTGTTCATCACGGCGGTCACCAGGTGATGGGTATTCCGAGCTGTGCGGTTAGCGAGCAGGTAAGTTTCCGGTGCTTCTGCGGTTCCGCCGCGACCATAGTTGTCAGCGGCAACGACCAGGTAACCCCGCGATGCAAACTGATTCGCAAGAATGAACCAGGCATCTGCCGGGTCTTGTTCTGATGGGGTTGAGCTGGTCGCATGCATGAGCACGATCATCTTGTCCCGGGGAACAAACGAGGGCGCTGTGGCCACGGGATAGGCGATCAGTCCGGTGAGTTCTGAACTTGGTGAGCCATCCGGTTCTGAGGACAGGTATCTAACGCGTTCCGTTCTGACGTCATAGAGGGCATCGGGATCAACCAGGTTGTCCCAGTTTGCACCGGCGATTTCGAATAGTGTCGCCAGTATCAGTGATTCAACAGCCCCGGGCAGATCCAATTCCTCGATGAGTGCGCCAACGACATAGCCGAAGAACAGGTCATCAATAGTGCTTCGGGAAAGTTCTGTCGTTGCTTGCACCGTCAATCCCTCAGGACTGCCGCTCGTTGTGTTAATCGAATGCTCCGCGACGAACGCGGCATCATTGCTTCGAGTGCCGCTGGCCGTCAGGGTGTAAGTGCTGTTCTGGGCGAGGTTACAAGTGGTTCGATGGTCCAGTAACTCGTCGAAAGCGTTTTCAGACAGGTCGAACAGTTGCCGTCGAAGTGTTGTGCCACTGAAACCAGGGCAGTCTCCGGTCAGGTTGATGCTGAGGTCTGAATGACCGAGATGGGCAAAGGAAGCATCTGACAAGGAAGGTTCTGTATTCACGGTACTCGCAGGCACCGCATCGACAAGGCTAAGCGGTGTGGCGTCTTCAGCGGGTTCCGTGGGCTCTGGCTCAGGCGCGGGTATGGATGTGGATGACCCACCGCCACCGCCGCCTCCACAGGCAGTTAATCCTGCGACAAGCAGGAGTAGAATAATGTTTCGCATGGCAGCGATTTTACAGGGGTCAGGTTTGAATGACACACGTAATTGAAGAAGCGAAGAGTGGTCGGTCCAAATGTCGAGGGTGTGGTTCCGCCATTGCCAAAGGTGAACTGAGATTTGGTGAACGTCTCCCGAACCCGTTTGCAGATGATGGTGATATGACGCTTTGGTTTCACATTGTGTGTGGCGCGATGCGACGACCCGCGTCTTTTGGAGAGATGCTCGATCACGAATTGATTGAGCAGGGGGAGGCTTTAGGTGCGCTTGTGGCTGCCGGTGTTGAACACTATCGTCTTGAGCGCATTGCCGGCGTGGAAAAGGCAGCAAGCGGGCGCGCTAAGTGCCGACATTGCCGCGAGAGTATTGAAAAAGATGCGTGGCGAATTCCCCTGGTGTTTTTTGAGGAGGGGATGTTCAACAGCTCCGGCTTTATCCATGTGAGCTGCGCTAAGGACTACTTCGGCACCTCGGAGATACTGGATCGTTTAAAACATTTCAGGTCGAAGGGTGGCGGTGATGATGCCACCCTGTCAGATGCTGATGTCGAGAGTCTGGCCGAACTGTTGTCGGCCTAACCGAACGTATCCGAGAAAATGTCTTCGTTGAATCCAACGAGGTAGGTTTTTCCGACTTTGATGGTGGGTGCGCGGAGATTGCCGGTAGGGCCCAGCATCGCTTCCACAGCATCCGTACCAACTTTTGCAGATACGTCGAACTCGGAGACTTTTTTGCCTTTCATGGCGATCAGTTTGTTTGCGCCTTTGAGAAGATCTTTGGCATCAGATGCCTGCAGCTTCTTACTGGCCATCACAGTTTCTTTGATAGGGATATCACTGGCTTCCAAAAACTTGGATGCTTTGGTGCAGGTCGTTCAGCCCTTGCGGAAGTAGTACCACTCAGCTTTTTTAGACAATGTCGGACTCCTGGAGAAGTTTTACGATTCTTTCCGGTCTTTTACGTAAGACATGGATTCACGGATGAAATTAGCAGTTTTATCGACAAAAAGCAGGAGTTCACCTTATTCCAATGGACGACATTGTCACCCTGTGATGCAATTCAGCCCCCTATGCTCCCCGAGCTATTGAACAATCCAGTGATTGAACATGAGGTCAATGAGGAACTCGGCTACGTGACGATTTCGTTCGCGGGTGAACTCGTGCTTGATGAAATGCAATCCTGCGAGGATCGATTGCTCGCCGATGATCGAGTGCAGAAGTCCATGCCGAGAATTTATGACCTAACGGGCATAGAACTGAACCTCAACACCAGCGAACTGGTGCGGTTTGTGGAAATATGCCGCGATTGGGAAATCCCGGAGGACACTCGGGTTGCCATGGTTGGCAATTCAGGAAGTATGGCGACGATTAACCTGTTCGTGGCACATTTCGCTGATCAGTCGTTATATGGGTGTCAGAGTACAAGACAAGCGATCCGCTGGATCCAGGGAAGCGATTTGTCGGTCCTGTCCGATGACCAACGTTACAAGGTGATTGAGCTCAGGGGTTCTATTACTCTGGATGATATCCTGCGCGAGCAGGCGCAGTGGTATGGCGACTCAACGTATGATCCTTCGCTGCCAATTCTCTGGGATCTGCGCAACACAGCAGCGGGCAGTTCCATTACAGAAATGCGGGAACGAATCCCGTTTGTATTGGGCTCCAGCCAAAGTGCCGGTCGTACCGGCAGAACGTCCATGCTGGTGAACAGCCACATTATGGAACTACTGATCAAAGAATTGATCGAATTGGGTGGCTGGCGAGATGCCAGTCGCTTGTTTAATAAAGAAGATGAAGCCATTGCCTGGGTAACAGCCCAGGAGAACTGAAGTGAGTTTATGAAGTCTCAAGCGATAAAAATCCTACTACCCCTTTTTCTGGTGTTTCTTAGCAGTTGTACTGCAACCACTCCTGAAAACGTCGATAGCGTCGATGTTGAGGAAACGGGTACTGAAATTGTTAAAAGTCCAAACGACGATCGTGAATATCGTTTCCTCGAACTGGACAACCAGTTAAAGGTCCTGCTGATCTCAGATGACAAAGCCGACAAGTCAGCGGCGGCGCTCACTGTTTACCGAGGCAGTTATGACGATCCGGTAGATCGTTTGGGGCTGGCTCATTTTCTTGAGCATATGTTGTTCATCGGAACTGAGAAGTACCCGGAACCAGATGCTTATTTCAAGTATGTGCAGTCACACGGCGGTAGTTCTAACGCCTACACAGCCACTGACCATACCAACTACTTTTTCGATGTGAAGCCTGACGCGTTTCGCGAAGGTTTGGATCGGTTCGCGCAATTCTTTATCTCTCCGCTTTTCTCCAAAGAGTATGTGGAGCGTGAAAAGAACGCGGTGAACTCTGAGTACCAGCTCCAGATCAAACAGGATGGCTGGCGTGGTTTTGCGGTCCAGAAAATGGCCATTAACCCAGAGCACCCTGCTTCGAAATTTAATATCGGCACGCTGGAAACTCTGGATGGTGACGTACACAGCGCTTTACTGGATTTCTTTGAGAACAACTACTCAGCGAACCAGATGGCCTTGGTTGTATTGACGCCAGAACCTCTGGACGAAATTGAGTCTTACGTCGTCCCGATGTTCTCTGAGATAGAAAACAGGAATCTACCAACCACAGTTGTTACGGGAGACGTCATCAAAGCGGAAAACATCCCCGCAACCCTCCGTCATGACAACCTAAAGGAAGACTACAGGGTCAGCTATTCCTTCCTGATCCCGGCAACACGACCACATTACGAGAAGAAACCGGTTCAGTATGTCGCGAACCTGGTTGGCCATGAAGGCGAGGGTTCTCTGCATAAACTTCTAACGGAAAAAGGTTGGATCACGTTTCTCTCTGCGGGTGATTCACAACTTGATGACGGAACCAGTGCGCTGGTTGTCACCATCCGGTTAACGGAGCAGGGCATAGAGCATGTCCCGGAGATTAGTGGTTACCTTTTTGACTACCTTGAACTCTTGCAGTCCTCGAAAGTTGAGGAGTGGCTCTATGATGAACAGGCGACTGTCGCAGAAATGGGTTTTCGCTTCTCTGAGAAAGTGCCTGCGATCAAGACAGTTCAATCGCTGGCTCCCTATCTAGATGACTATCCAGTGCAAGATATTCTGGTTGCACCTTTCCTCATGGAGGAATTTGACGCGGCGCTGATCCGTGACTATATCGACCGACTCACGAAGGACAATGTTCTAGTGACGGTGTCACGGCCGGGTTTTGAAGGTAGCCAGACTGAACCCTGGTTTGGGGTGTCTTATGATCTTTCTCCGGGTGCAGTTGAGATTGCTGATGTAGACAGCAGCGCGCTTCATCTGCCAGATCGAAATCCGTTCCTGCCAGAGTCCCTGGAACTCCTGGAGGATGATCCAGCGAAACCGGCGATTGCTCTGAAGGAGCCAGGTTTAGAGGTTTACCTGGATACCGATATGGAATTCCGGGTTCCGCGGGCAGTGATCCACTTAGGCCTTCGCAACGACAAAGGATTTACCGACATTCATGATCGAGCCAATGCTTATCTCTATACGCTTCTGGTTCAGGATGATCTGAATGCGCTGGCTTATCCCGCGTATCTGGCGGGTCTTAATTACGAGCTGGTTGGACCACCCAAAGGGTTCCGGGTCTCAGTTGGCGGCTATGACGATAAGCAACTCGTGCTGCTTGAAGAGGTGGTCGAAAGACTCGTGAATCTTGAGATCAATCCAGCGCGATTCGAGGTTCTGAAACAGGAGTTGATTCGTGATTTGTTGAATTCAAAGCGTGAGCGACCTTACCTGCAAAGCTACCAGAGGCTGCAAGATGACCTGCTGAACACCAGCTGGACTGCTGAACAAATGATCGACCCGGTTCTAGCGGTAACCGATGAGTCCCTGGCAGCCTGGAGGGATGATTTGCTGGCCAAGGTCTCGGTACAAGCGCTTATGATCGGCAATGTAGATTCGTCTGACGTCGTTGCGCTGGAGAAAATGCTTAAGGCGCACCTTAATCTGGCGAACGTCGAAGTCGCAGAAACAGAAGTTATGAAAGTGCGGGGTGCCCGTTCAGTGCCCGTTGATGTGGACCATGATGACGCTTCGATGGTGCTTTACGTTCAGGCGAACGATGATTCTCTGACTGAGCGTGCCAGTATGGCGTTCCTGCAGCACCTGGTTGCACCAGGTTATTTTGCGTCGCTCAGAACCGAACAACAGTTGGGTTATGTGGTTGCGGCAGCGAACACAACGCTGCGAGAAACAGGAGGCCTCAGTTTCATCATTCAGTCGCCGGTAGCAGGACCAGATATCCTGAGGGACAGGACCTTGGAATACATGGCGGGTGAACTCGATCGCATTCGGCAAATGACGCCGGAAGAGTTTGGTGCGAACAAAGGCGGCTTGATCACGAAGCTCACCCAAAGAGACAAAGGCCTGGGACAGAGGGCCACTCGTTACTGGGGTAACCTTGACCGAGACATCACAACGTTTGATTCCAGGCAGCAATTGGCGAAAGCCGTTTCCGAGCTAACGCAGGAACAGATGGTTGCGTATCTTCAGACAGTGAACGCCAAATTGGGTAATCAGTACAAAATGGTTTTCACCGAAGGAAAGTTCGCGTCTACCAGTTTGGGTCTCTAACGATCATGCTCTGGCTGGCGGTTGCTAAAAGAACGCCAGTGTCACTCCACATGTTGACGTGACCATAGCCAAAACCATTGCCGACGAACTCGATTGTGTTTTCGCAAAGAATCCACTCGCTGGGAGCACGGTTGGCGAATCGAATGGTGTTATCAAGACTGGTGCAGGACATCACTTTACCGAGGGCATTGCCTAGTGCCGAGGGCATGTAGTCCGCGATGATAGCGAGAGCGCCGGGATCATGTTCGATCTCGTGCATACGTGCCCACAGCAGCGAACGGTTATCACCGCTGGGCTCTCCGGTACCTGAGAAACCGAACATTCCGTGAGCCATTCGAATCTCGATGTGCTCGTGAATGGTTTCTTCTTCGTGGTCCCTGACCAACACCTCGCATTCATCCGGTGACTTAGCGTCAGGCATACGATTCCAGTTACCCTCTGCGACGTTCGGTCTTTCGCCGCAGGCACCAAATACTGTGATGACTTCCTGGTCTCCCAAATGGCCGACGGCTCTGCCCTGAATCACATTACGACCAACAGCGGGTAACAGGACTTCGAGATCCAGTGTGACTGGTTGTTGAGTGAGCGACAGGTATTGGCCGGTAGCCCAGACAACGGGTTTTTCTGTTGCCTGCTCTAAAGCAACAATACCGGCGGCCAGACCCGCACCACCAAAGAGGGAGCCTCGACCACCTGTGGTTTTCGGCACCACTGGCAGTTGCCACTTCATAGTGGCGACGGGATGACTCATTTCTAGAAAGTCAGCGGAGGAAATCTTGCTCACTGTTGGTCCTGCTCGAAAAAAGCGCGGATTATAGCAGCGCTTACCTGCTAACGTTTAAGCCAAGAAAGCCCTAGGTAGGCGAGACGTTTGGTTTCGCGTCGGCCTCGTGCAACTGAGTCCAACACCATGCCGGTGGTCAGGCTCAGAAAGGCCAGTAGCATGATACTGGCTGAAAGAATCGCAGTCGGGAATCGCTCTACCAGTCCTGTATCAAAGAATTCCAATGTCACCGGTATGCCTAGTGCTAGCGATAGGATCGCCAGTGCCAAGGCTAGGCTTGAGAAGAAAAGAAATGGTCGCTCTTCTTTGGTGAACAGCAAAATGGTTGAGAGGATACGCACACCATCACGGTATGTATTGAGTTTGCTCTCACTCATGGCTGGTCGTTCCTTATAAGCGGTTGGTACTTCGCGCATAGGAAGATTCAGCGACAGAGCGTGTATCGTCAACTCGGTTTCGATTTCGAATCCTGACGAAATAGCCGGGAAAGATTTCACAAATCGGCGTGACATAACGCGATACCCGGACAACAGATCCACCGATTTCCTGCCGAAGAGAATGGTTGTGATCGTCGTTAACAGCCGATTGCCGAATCGATGTCCAAATCGATAGGCGTCTTCATGTTGTTCGATACGTTTGCCGGTGACCAGGTCACAGTGCTCATTGATCAGGAGGTCGACCATTTCATTAAGTGCCCCGGGATCATAGGTATCGTCACCATCAACCATGACGAAGACATCCGCATCGATGTCAGCGAACATTCTGCGCACAACGTTTCCCTTGCCGCGCGATGGTTCGGTTCTCACAACTGCACCGTGTTCTGTCGCTACCTTAATGGTGTTATCCGTAGACGCATTGTCATAGACGTAGACGGTGATACCGTCGCGCGCATTCTTAAACCCGTCGATCACATCTCCGATGGCTGCTTCCTCGTTGAAGCAGGGGACAATGACAGCAATATCGAGTTGGTCGGTCATGCGTCTATCTTAGTCTAAAGCGGAACGTACGTTCTCTATTCTTTCTGCGTATTCACCTTCGGGATCGATGGTTTCCAGCATGGTGAGCAGTCTTCTCGCCTTGTCGTTCTTGCCGACGCCGATTGCGGTGAGTGCGTATTGGTAGTACTGCAGCTTGTCTGGCGAGTCATCACCATAAGGATTCAGTGCAAGACTAAACTGTTCGTAGGCAGCGCTAAGATCTCTCACAACGAAGAGACATTCCGCGAGAAGACTGCGCAGAGGTTTAACGTCGTCGTCCGTGGCTGCGATGGATTTCTGGTAACTGGGAATCGCTGCGGCGCAGTTTCCGGAAAGGTGATCAACCCTCGCGGAGAGAAATAGCGTTGAAGGATGATGTGGGTCTTCTATCAGCAGCTCGTCACGCAGAACACGGGCCGGCGTCAAATTCCCCAGGGTAACCAGGAGATTAAGCAAGGTTTGTTTCACCTCGGGGACATCGATGATCTGCTGCATACGCTGCAGCTCCTGGATGGCCTTACCGATTTCATCAGCCTTGAACGTCCGAGGATCGAAAGGGTCCACAGCCGTGAGTTCAAACTGACGAGCCAGATCGGGATATGAGTGGGTACTTAGAAAGAGCACGACTTCCCGATCGAAGAATACCGGGAGATAACCCAACTCTTTTGCGACGGCATCCTGAAAGGTTTTGTCTATTTTCCTGACACCGAACATGTCTGGCTTGAAGCGCTCTACGTAGCTTTTCAGGCCCGCGGCACTCACCATCGCAGCAGCGATGGGATGGTAGTCGTGGCTGGTGAAAGGCGGAAACTGCATGTCCATGTGTACTTTCACGTCCGGTGACAAAACGAACTCAACATATCCGGCGTATGAAGGCTCTATCGCATAGCGGCCGGTGATTCCCTGGGAACGAATGAATTCGGTTGTGCCGTTTGGCAGGCTATTTTGATCGTAGGGGTAGTAGTTCAATCCTTGAATGACGTTTGGCCAAAAGAGTTTCGTTAAGCCAACCAACATCAAGGCAAGCGTCATGGTGGTGAGTACATTGTGCTTGATCGATTTTTCTTCGCTCAAAGCGGCACTGATCAAAGGCAACGTCAGAAAAACCCATTCCCAAACAAATCTGTGTGCTCGAAGCAGCAAGATCAGTCCACCGACAGCAAGTATGAGCGCGGGTAGGTGTTTCCTTGCGTTACCGAGACAGACCAACGCCGCGTAGACTGCAAGACCCATCAAAGTCAGTAGCATCGCGTTTACTGAGAGGCCTTCTTCGAAGTCGAAGATGAGCTCAAGTTCGTACTTGCCGAGCTCTCCAATGAATAGGTGCAGGTCTGGGCTGTGCAGAAAAGGTGTGGTGATCAGATGCACACCAAACGGATTGATCAGCATCGCAGGTGCGCATAAGGCGATCCAGACCATAGGCATCAATCCATGCCGCGGTCTTCCTTCTTCCAGCCAGTTCAGTAGACGTTCCAGGAAAAAGGCACCGCAGATCAGCGCGCCGACCACATACTCAATGCCGTGTAGATTGACCCAGGCGACGGTCAGGAGGGGTAAGGCTGGGTAGGCTTTCTCCCGGCTACCCAGGATGTAAATGAACACAGCGATCATGATGTAGGAGGCGACATGAGGTCTTAGACTGAAGCCTCGTGCTGCGAGCATGCCGACGACTGCCGTGATTACAACCAATTGAAGGAAGGTCGCGTCATTCAATGATCGATTTTGCAGCACGACCTTCATGGCAAAGAAACCGGCAAGGAAGAGACCAAGTGCTTTTAGCAGGACCAGTCCGAATTCCCCGGTTTGTGACCAGACGAGGTAAACGAGCGCCTGGAACCCCCAGAAGTAAATAACACCATCTCTCCCTTCTGCATCCAGAAAGCTATCTACCAGCGGGTTGTAAAAGGCACCTTGTTCGAAAAGGTATCGGCCGCCATGGATGTGATACCAGAGGTCTGTATCACTGTACTGGATGGATTGCGTTGCAAGGAAAACAAGAAATCCCAGGAAAAGCGTCCAACCGTATGCGTAGGGAACACGGTCCTTGTACGGCAAGAAGCGATTGTCGAGTTCTCTGAGGATAGGAACTGACACGGATACCCCTTTATTATTCTGTTAGTAGACGCGTTGCCAACAGTACATCGGCGGTTTCATGCTACCATGGCGCCTCAACGCAGGAGAAGGTTGATGCTAATGATTCCGATGAGCCGGTTTGTCAGTTACTGGGCCGAGTCCCAGGGCGACCGGATTGCGATCTATCACGAAGGTGAAACGATCACTTGGAGCGAACTGGAAAGTGCAACGAACCGTCTGGCTCGAGTCTATGAATCCATGGGCGTCGGTCAGGATGATTTTGTCACCATAGCGCTACCCAATGGCATTGAGTTTTTTCTTTCGACGATTGCCACCTGGAAAGTAGGTGCAACACCGCAACCTGTTTCTGCCAAGTTGCCTCAATTTGAGCGGGATCAGATCGTAGAAATAGGAAATCCCAAACTGGTCACAGGCGTCGAAGAGGGTGCTCATCCTGGGCGAAAAACACTGCCCGTTGGTTTTGTCATCGATGAGTCTATCGATGATAGTCCGCTGCCAGCCAATATCGCCCATTCCTGGAAAGCGATGACCTCAGGCGGTAGTACAGGTCGCCCGAAGCTGATTGTCTCTACTCAAGGCGCGATCTGGGATCTGGATGCTGACCGGCTTCAGTCCAGAATTGGCGGATCAATGCTGATTCCAGGTCCGCTCTATCACAATGGCCCATTTATCTGGGGATTCAGCGCGTTGTTCCGTGGCAACCAGGTGACGGTGACAACCCGATTTGACGCAGAGCAAACCCTTGGTCTGATCGAGTCTCAAAAGGTCGACATTGTGTACATGGTGCCAACCATGATGCAGCGTATATGGAATCTTCCTGAAGAGGTGAGGACCCGGTATGACCTATCGACCCTAAAAACCCTGTGGCACCTGGCGGCGCCATGCCCGGCGTGGTTGAAAGAAGCGTTTATGGATTGGCTCGGCGCTGATGTGATCTGGGAACTGTACGGAGGTACTGAAGGTCAGGGTGGCACGGTCATCACTGGAGAAGAGTGGCTCAAGCATCGTGGTTCGGTGGGAAAACCCAATGCAACCTGCGAGATGATCATTGTCGATGAAGACGGTCGGCGATTGCCTCCTAACGAAATTGGTGAGGTGTACATGCGGCCAAAGACAGGCCCCGGTTCAACCTATCGTTACATAGGGGCGGAACCGAAAGCGATTGAAGGTGGATTCGAAAGTATCGGAGACATGGGCTACTTCGATGAGGACGGCTACCTTTATCTCGCCGATCGCCAGACAGACATGATCCTGAGCGGAGGAGCCAACATTTATCCGGCTGAAGTTGAGGCAGCGATTGATAGCTGCCCGGGTGTTCGCTCTTCCGCCGTGATTGGTCTACCCCACGAAGATCTTGGCAATTTTGTGCACGCGATTGTGGATACGCCGGATGGGGTTACGGAGGAAACGATTCTGGCGCATCTTTCAGAACGATTGGTACGCTACAAGATTCCAAGAACCATTGAGTTTTCGGAGGAACCGCTCCGGGATGACGCAGGTAAAGTGCGTCGTAAGGCACTGCGAGAAGAGCGGCTGCAAGATTGAACCAACCAGGGAGAATGAGATGACTGATCAGGAACAGAAAGGCAAAGGCTCGCCACCACCGCGTTGGTTGCTGAAGCTGATGACGAAAATTAACGTCTTCGTCTACAAGAATTCTGGAGGTCGCCTGATGAATAAACTCGCAGGTATGCCGATTCTTCTGGTCGAAATGACGGGCGCGAAATCGGGTCGTACGATCACCATCCCACTCATGTATGTGCCTCATGGGGATGGTTTTGTGTTGGTTGCTTCTCAGGGCGGCGCACCCACGCACCCAGTCTGGTATCACAACCTGGTTAAGAACCCACAGATCCGCGTGACCTACGATGGAAAAACGACGCCCATGACCGCGAAGTTGGCGTCGGATGAAGAGAAAGCTGAAGTCTGGCCGACCTGCTGTGAATACTATCCGCCCTATCAGGAGTACCAGGATAGGACGGACAGAAATATTCCGGTGTTTATTTGCTCTTAGTACGCCTTAGTACTGAGTAGCACCACCATCGACGCTGAGCTGAGCGCCGGTAATACCTGCGCCCGCTTCACTGGCGAGCAAGACTGCCATCGCAGCAACTTCCTCAACCTTGTTCGGGCGCTTGATGGCAGTTTCCGACGTGAACCAGTCGATAAACTCATCAAAGGTCATGCCGAGCGCCTTCGCAGTTTCCGGTGCCGTGTCCATCACGACGTCCGTCATGATGATGCCGGGACAGATGGCGTTCACTGTGACGCCTTCCTCACCCACTTCCCGGGCAATAGATTTGGTCATACCGTTGATAGCATGTTTGGCTGCTGTATAGGCTGTGACGACAGGTTTACCCTGTTTGCCTTCCTGGGATGAGATATTGATGACTCGGCCCCATTTGTTTTCAAGCATGGTTTTGAGCGCGCGGCGCGTTGCCCAGAAGGTGGAATAGACGTTCCATTTCATACAAAGATCGAATTCTTCATCTGACAGGTTAACCGTCGGTTGCAAGTCGCTACCTGCACCACCAGCGTTGTTGACCAGAATGTCGACTGAGCCAAATGCTTCAACGGTTTTGTCGACGAAACCCTCGACATCATCCTGGCTCATGGCATCGCCCTGGATAAAGATCAGTCGATCACCAGCACCAATCTCGTCCATCATCTTCTGGGCCTTTTCGGCGTTTCTCGCCATGATGGCAACCTTTGCGCCCTCAGCCAGGTAGGCCTCAGCGATACCTCGACCAATTCCTGCCGTACCTCCAGTAACTGCTGCAACTTTGTTTTCTAACTGCATGATGCTGTCCTATTTGATGAGTTCTAATGCATTCAATTCTTTAATGCTGCGCAGTGAATATGCGAGCAGCGTTTCGGCGAGTTTGCGACCACGCTCGTTTGCCTGATCCAGGGTGCCAGCGATGATGACCGCATAACAAACGAAGTAGAGTGCCAGGTATCGAAACCTTTCCCGGCTCGTTTCCAGGTCGTAGTCAATGCCTTCACTGGTGAGATGTTGGTGGTAGACAGCCACCCAGTCTTCGGCGTGACGGATGTCATCTGACAAACTTTGCGTCACGAAGTAAGCAAGATCATGCTCGGGTGCTGCTTTGCAGACAGCCTGATAATCCACCAGAGCGTTACCTTCATTTGAGAAGAAAACGTTATCCAGTCGAACGTCTCCGTGAGCGATCACGAGTGGACCCTCATGGATTTTATCCAGCAGTGAGTTCACGTGTTCGGGAACAGTCGCCAGAAGATCGATCTCACTCTGGTCTAGTTCAGCATTCAACACGTCAGAGAAGTTTGCCAACACGCCCGGCCATCCAACACCGTAACCGCCAATCATCCCCTCCCTTTGGTAGGGCATGTCGTGCTGGTTAATTTCTATGTCGTCGCTGGGTTGCCAGGTTGAGCGGTGTAGCGCGGCAAGATCTTTCACAATCGCATGTGCTTCCTCAAGACTGCAGCCGACGACCTGATCACCCAGCTCATAACCCATCAGCTCCTCAATCAATAAAACGAAGTCCGAATTTTCCGGGTTAAATTCAGCGTGATAACAATGGGGCGCGCGAATCGGCACATTCGGTGCAACCTGCGTGTAGAAACGATACTCACGGCCGTACATGTCATAAGTTGTCGCAACGAAACGATTGTCTTCCGCTTCAGTTGGGAATTTGGCGATCACGGTTGCGGGTCCGGTATCCGACTCAAGGTGTACTCGTGTGACGAGACCAAGCAGGCCACCGCCCTCACCGAGGCGTTCTACGCGGAAGTCACTGACGTTGCAGCCCAGTTTTTCGCCGAGCCATGCCGCCGAAAGATCTTCGGGTCTGACAGGAAACGCAGACAAGATTATCTAACCCTGATGGAGTCTTCGCCCCATGGGGTCATGAGACCATTTTCTGATTGAAACTTTTCGGGAAGTTCTTCAACCATGTGCCAGGTAGCGGCCAGGCGACCAAAGCCGACAAAGAACGCGACGGTCATACCAAGCTCAACAATCTGTTTTTCGGTGAAGTGTTTTCCCAGTTCGTCGTAGAGGTCGTCGTCGATAGCCAGATGATTGGTGGCCATGAGTTCACCATAACGAATCGCAACCTTTTCCGCCTCTGTAAGATCGTCAGCTTCCATGGGTTTTTCCAGGGAGCAGACAAGGTCTTCGGTCACCCCGTCGGCGATGGCGTCCTCATAACGAATCGCCATGCAACTACGGCACTGGTTATGAAACGCGACACGCAGTCGAACCAGCTCGATGAGTCGCTCTGGTAATTCTCGATGAACTTTCATGGCGCCAGCAAACGCCATCATGCCTTTTGTGACCTCTGGCGTGTGCGCGAACATACGTGTGAGACCCTGTTCCAGGGCAGTAGCGGAATCCGCTCTCGCCATTTCGCGCAGCTCAGGATCCCATTCATCAACTTCCAGCTTTCGTATTCGTGTCATGTCAGTTTCTCCGTTAGGGCAAGCTGATATCGATATCGCGATCGAGCATACCAGCAGCCTCAGATCAGGCCAAATCAGCCTTGGTTCTTATCTCTTCCAGAATTTTTGCGTGCTGTGCGCGGGTAATGCTGTAGAAGCTGATACAGACTAGCGCCAGCGTCATCATGGCGAGAACTGCCGGTCCTAGAGCCCAGCCGAACCGGGCGATAGCTTCGGGGTCTACTGCAGACGGCGCGGCACCCTGAGGGATTCCGGCGAAATCGATAATGAGTCCGGCCAGAATAGCGCCGGAACCACCGATGGCTTTCCCGGCGAAGGAAGCTGCAGCGTAGTAGATGCCTTCCTGTCGTTTTCCATAGAGTCGTTCATGTTCATCGGTGATATCCGCAAGCATGGAAGCGCTCAATGTGATGTAGATCCCGAGTCCGATACCAGAAACTCCGCCACTGATGATGTAGAGGGGTGCGATGATGGGATCACCGTTGGGTGGCAACAAGTCCAGCAGGCGCAGAATAATCACGTAGGTTGTCGTCACGCCGTAGAAAGTCAGGCTCGCCATGTAGAGCTTTTTCTTTTCGGGTACGAGATTTGAAAGTGGTCTGGCAAGAACGCTTCCGGTCATGACACCAATCACACCTGCGGAGAACAGGAATGTCATTTGACCGGCAGACAGTTCGAAGAAATAAGTCGCGGTATAGATCATGAGCGCCTGAGCCATACCCTGATTCATGCCGGAGATGATGGATGCCGAGACGATCGCGGAAAATGAAGGAATTCGAAACGCTCTGCCAACGTCGGTAATGAGATCGCGAGCGGAAAAACGATCTGTCTCCGCTGGTTGCGGCAGGCGTTTTATCTGGTCGTGCGTTCCAAAAGCACAGGCCCAAACACCGAACACCATGATGACAGCGCCGGTTGCAGCAAACGCCGGGTACGCGGCTCCGTTGAGTTGACCATTAGCGAACTCTTCGGTGGCAGCGAAAAAGATTAGAGGACCGCCAATGAGCACGGCAAACATCCCAACCAGCTGGTTGGCCATGCGAACGGATGACAGGAGTGTTCGTTCGTCATAGTCGTTCGAGAGTTCCGCGCCGAGTGACATATGTGGCACGGAATAAAATGTCATGAAGGTTCGAGTGGCGATTGAAAATACCGTCAACCAGACGAATAGCCCCATCTCTGAAAGACCTTCCGGCGGTGCAAACAGGAAATAGAAGGACGCGGCAAAAGGTATGGCCGCAGCGTACATGTAAGGGTGGCGTCGACCAAAACGTGACCGGGTGACATCAGACAGTGCGCCGACCAGGGGATCACTGACTGCATCAAACAGCAGCGCAATAAAGATGGCGATACCGGAGAGGGTGCCTGACAGGCCCAGTACCTGGTTGTAATAAAACAGCAGGAAAAAGCCGAAGGCGGCGCTCTTGATACCTTCAGGAAGTTGACCGACGCCAAAGGCCAGCCGGACGCGCCAAGATACCTTACTCATTCGAAGGTTTTGATGACGCCGCTCTTGATCAGCGTTTCCTGTGAAGATTCATCGTAGCCGAGTTCCGTCAGGATCTCTCGCGAGTGTTCACCCTGCATGGGTGCGGGTGACAAATTCAGTGCTTCACCGAACATACTTGCGGGATGTACGGCGCCCAGATGTTTTCCGAGAATGGGATGCTCTCTCTCCTCAACCAGGCCCCTCGCTTTGACGTGTTCGTCACTTGCAACTTCGTCGGGGTCGAGCACAGGCCCAACGGGAACGTCCGCTTCTCGCAGGCGTGACACGATGGTATCTAGATCAAAACCCGCCGCAATTTCGCCAATGAGACTGAACACATACTGCATATTCAGTGCGCGTGTCGCTGCCGATTCCAAACGCTCATCATCGAGATGCTCCGCTGTATCGAGTGCTTCGCAGAAGGAACGGAACTGTTTGTCTGTGCCAAGGGCAACGGTGATGTAGCCACCTTTGCACTTATATAGTCGGTAACTGGCAAGGAGGTTAGGCAGATGCATGCCGTCTTCCTCAAGCAAAGAGCAGTGCATCATGACATCGGGCCAGTTGTACATGATGTTTGAAGAGAGCATGGACGCTTCGATAAAACATCCTTCACCGGTTCTGCCTCGTTGCACGAGTGCCGCCAGGATCGCCTGGGCGTTATACACGGCAGCGGTCTTGTCCGAAACCATGGCTTTGTGCAGCGTGGGTTCACCGTCAACTTTCTGAAAGCCAGCCCACCCGGTCAGAGCCTGTATCACAGGATCATAAGCGGGCAGGTCTGCGTAGGGACCGGATTCGCCGAACCCCGTGGAAGAACAGTAGACAAGCTTCGGCAGTTTTGAAGAAACGGTTTCATAGTCAAAACCAAGCTTCCCAACCACGCCGGAACGAAAACCCTGAATGAACACATCCGTGTCTTCCAGGACCTTCCAGAGTATCTCCTTTCCTTCATCGCTTGCGAGATCGATAGATAAGCCGCGTTTGCCTGCGTTGGCATTGGCGAACCAGGCGCTCATGCCACCCTTGGAGCTGCCGAAGCTGCGCAGTTCATCACCGCGTTTGGTGTCTTCGACCTTGATGACTTCAGCACCGAGTCCCGCGAGTGTTTCCGATGCGGCGGGTACCGCGATCATCACACCCATCTCGACTACCTTAATACCGGTGAGAGGCGCCATCTTTAATTTCTAATCAGGCGTACGCAACTCGTGGATCGTTGGGGTACATCCAGTCTTCGCCGATAACCTGCGCAACGCGCAACTCTTCGGGAATATTGTCGATACCGATGATTCGATCTGCCTGCTGATTCCAGTGATAGATCCTGGCTTCCTGGTAGGAAAGCGGCACGCCCCTGAAACCGTAGGACTCCATGGACTTCTGTATCCAGACGCCGAACTCTGTGTCTTCACGAAGCACCTGGTTCAGGCGCTCGCCGTTGTTCTCTGTCCAGTAGTCCGGTCCTTCGCCATCACCCCAGTCTGGCGCCATGGTCCAAACCTCAAACAGGGTCTTGTCGATGGAAAGTGGCCAGAACAACAGTGGTGGCACTGCCCGATGACTCAGTGGCGATACCCAGTTGGGGAAAATGCCGTACGACTGTGTGCAGGTTCTTCCCAGTTCCCCGACCGTTTCTATTTCCGGCAGGTCCGGCAGCTCGATGGCTGACTGCATGTTTCCGCCTTTGGGTCGTGGTGCAATCATTCTGCCATGACCGTGGTTATAAAAGGTGTTGACGTTCCTTCGGTCATCCAGGGCTGGAGCCACAGTACTGGGGTGAATGCTCTTCACATGGTAGACCTCTGTATTGGCCTCCATGGCAATCTTCCAGTTGCAGTCCAAAACAAAGGAATGGCGTGCAGAGAGCCGGACCTTGTCGAATTGAAATTCTTCCCATTCGTCGACGATCGGACCCAGGTATTCCCGCAGACTGATGCAGTTCTCATCAAAGTTCACGAAGATCAGGTTGCCGAAACGCTCGCAGCGAACGGGAATCAATCCGCGGCAGGAAAAGTCGAGATCCCGGAAGTCCTCAGGATCGCGAACAGAAACCAGTTCCCCCTGATGGGTATAGGTCCAGCCGTGATATTTGCAGGTCAGGCGTGCTTTTTTGCCCTTTTTGTCGGTGACAACCGGTGCGCCGCGGTGCCGGCAGGTGTTGTAGTGCGCGTAAACCTCACCATCGTCGCCATGCACGATGATGACCGGCTGACCGGCGTTTTCCCAAAGCATGTAACAGCCAGGGTCAGGAATCTCATCGATGTGCGCAGCAAACAGCCAGGATTTGCGCCAAAGGTGTTCTTTTTCCAGCTCAAAGAACCGCTGATCGATGTAACGGCCGGCTGGGATGTCGGGCAGGCTGGGGAAACCAACGGGTGGTTCCGTTCTGGCAGCTTCGTATTCCATCAACCGCTTGATGGTCGATATCTGCTCGTCACTCATGCCCATGATCAATCACCTTATTGGCTATGTATCGCCTAAGCCTATCGGCTGGATATTGCATATGCAACGTGTTACAAAAATCGCCCCTTCGACCACAGGAACACGGGCTGGAAGGGTCGCTGAAGGCGGCGTGTGGCGCGTGTTTTGCGAGCTTTGTTTACGTTATAGTCTCGCCTCGGCCTGGCTTTAATAACCCCTTCCCAACGAGGAAGAATAGGAGAGAATTTTGGCAGCGAAGAAGAAACCCGCGGCAAAGAAAACGACCGCGAAAAAGAAGGCAGCACCCAAGGCAAAGAAAGCTGCCGCTAAAGCGAAAAAGGCGCCGGCAAGAAAAGCCCCAGCCAGAAAAGCAAAAGGACCTTCTGATAAAACGCTGAAGGAACTGCATCTCAAGATGGTGCGCATCCGCCGGTTCGAAGAAAGCGCCGGTAAGATGATGGAAGATGGCAAGATCCCAGGTGCACTTCACCTTTATGTAGGGCAGGAAGCTGTCGCTGCGGGTGTGATGCAACATCTCTCCAACCAGGATTGGATCACATCAACTCACCGTGGTCATGGTCACCTGGTCGCCAAGGGCGGCGAGTTCAAGCCCATGTTCGCTGAACTGTTTGGCCGCGCCACCGGATACTGCAAAGGCAAAGGCGGCAGTATGCACATCTCCAGTATGGATCTTGGCATGCTCGGTGCGAACGGCATTGTTGGTGGTGGACCACCCATTGCGATGGGTGCGGCCTTTTCTAACAAGTTCCGAAAAAACAAAAACGTTGCTGTCGCCTTCTTCGGTGATGGTGCATCCAATGAAGGTAGCGTGCACGAGGCAGCCAACATGGCGGCGCTCTACAAGCTGCCTTGTATCTTTGTTTGTGAAAACAATGGCTATGGTGAGTACACCGCTCAGTCTCGTCACCAGGCGATTGTGGATGTTGCTGATCGCGCAGCGGGCTACGGCATGCCGGGTGTGATTTGTGATGGCATGGACGTGATGGCGGTTTATGAAGCTGCCGGTGAAGCAATTGAACGAGCACGAAACGGTGGCGGCCCAACTTTGCTTGAGTGCAAAACCTATCGTTACTACGACCACGTCGGTGTTCGTGGTATGGGTCTTAACTATCGT
Source organism: Pseudomonadales bacterium (assembly GCA_965267195.1). Lineage (GTDB taxonomy): Bacteria > Pseudomonadota > Gammaproteobacteria > Pseudomonadales > Azotimanducaceae > UBA9659. The sequence goes on along the minus strand of OZ253942.1, from coordinate 2,808,877 downwards.
ACTGACGAGGAAATTGAGGCGTGGAAGAAGAAAGACGCCATTGAAGGTTTTGAGAAGCGCCTGAAACAATTGGGCGTGATGACTGAGAAACAGATCAAAGCCGTTCATGCAGCAGTTGAAAAAGATGTAGACGAAGCAATCGAGTACGCCAACGAGTCTCCGTACCCGGAAGCGGATACGCTGCTTGATAACGTTTACAACGAGAAAGGAGCCTGAGATGTCTGAAGCTAAAAAACCAGCAGTAAGAGAGTTGCCATATGTCATGGCGATCAATGAAGGCATTCGGGAAGTTCTGCGTGAGCAGGAAGACGCCTTTATCGCAGGTGAAGACGTAGCGATCGCCGGTAGTGTTTATGGCTACTGTGCAGGCTTGCTTGACGAATTCGGTGAAGATCGCGTTGTCGATACGCCGATTTCTGAGAAGGGCATCATGGGTCTTGGCGTGGGTGCTTCCGCGACAGGCTGTCGACCGATCATTGATTTGATGTTCATGGACTTCATCGGTGAGTGCATGGATGAAATTGCCAACCAGATGGCCAAGATGCGTTTCATGTTTGGCGGTAAGGCAACTTTACCGGTCACCGTTCTGACCATGGGTGGCGCCGGCGGCAGCCTGGCAGCGCAGCACTCGCAAAGTCTCGAAGCGTGGCTCGCGCATTTACCGGGTATGAAAGTTTGTATGCCGTCTGATGCGTACGATGCAAAAGGTATGATCATTTCAGCCTGTCGTGACGATAACCCTGTGTTTGTTGTGCTGAACAAAGCGTCTCTCGCGATGACCATGGAAGTGCCGGAAGGTCCTTATGAAGTACCTCTGGGTGAAGCCTGCGTTCGCCGACAAGGTACCAATCTGACCATCGTTGCCTTTGGCCGAATGGTTCACGAGGCGATGGCTGCAGCAGACAAACTGAAAGATCTGGGCATTGATGCTGAAGTGATTGATGCACGTAGTGTTCAGCCTTTTGATACGGAAACGGTTGTTAAGTCCATTAAGAAAACACATCGCGCTCTGGTGATTCATGAGGCGGTGAAGTTTGGTGGTATTGGCGGTGAGATTACTGCTCAAATCCAGGAGGAAGCGTTCGACTATCTGGACGCACCCGTGATGCGAGTTGCGGCGCCTTTTTCACCGGTTCCATTCAGCCCGGCTCTTGAGCAGGTGTATATCCCAAATGCGGATTCCATCATTGCCAAGGTCAAAGAAACGCTGGAACTGTAATCCAGCACGAGCGGACGGGATAAAACGGTGACAACGCAGACCATTGGCATTGTCGCCAACCCTGCATCAGGAAAAGACGTTCGGCGTCTCGTCGCTCGTGCCTCGGTTTTCGATAATCGCGAGAAGTGCGCGATTATCCGACGAGCACTTTCTGGCGCAATCAATGCAGGTGCTGATCAATTTGCCTACCTCGATGACTCGCACAATATTGCGGGCGGTGCTCTGGATGAGCTTGAGGAGATGGGTGAAGAATTTGATGCCATTACGGTTCCCTGCGTACAGACCTCTTCAGTTCTGGATACGATTCATGGCGCAAGAGCACTGCAGGAACATGATCCAATCGTGACTCTGATTCTTGGCGGCGATGGAACCAGTCGCGCGTTTGTGAAAGGTTGGCGGGATTGTGTGTTACTGCCGCTTTCTACGGGCACCAACAATGTGTTTCCAAGAATGTCCGAAGCGACCGTCGCGGGTGCTGCGCTGGGTGCAGTAGCGATAGGCGCTGTGTCGCTCGAAGAAGCGGCGATTCCCGTAAAGATCATTGATGTAGAGATTGAGGGTGAGGATCCAGACATCGCACTGATAGATGCTGTGGTCACGCGTGATCAGTTTATTGGCAGCCGGGCATTGTTGGACGGCGATGCTATCGAAAGAATCTTTCTGACCCGGGCTGAACCGACGGCTGTGGGAATGACATCGGTTGGTGGATTGATTCATCCACTCCCGGAAGAAGAGGATGCAGGTCTGCACATGACCCTCGGGCCAAGAGGCAAACATCGTGTGCATGCGCCCATTGCACCGGGTATGTATGAGACCTTGAAGCTGAAGAAGATCGAAGTTCTTGGCTTTGATGATGTGATTGAATTCGAAGGACCCTGCGTCCTTGCGTTTGATGGTGAACGCGAAAGAGAAATTCAGGCAGGGCAGATGGTCAGAATGCGGGTGGGTCGTTCAGGTCCAAGCGTTCTAGATATCAACAAAACGATGCACCTTGCGGCATGCCGCAAGGTGTTCAACTAAGAAACAGGAGCAACAGATGCCAAAAGAGATTTACCTGGTCAAAGTCGGTATGTCGATGACCGAGGGCATGGTGGCAGAGTGGTTTATTCCGGACGGTGGCGAAGTCAAAAAGGGTGAGCTGGTTTATGCCCTGGAAACTGAGAAGGTGAACCTGGATGTCGATGCTGAATATGATGGCATCGTGAAGCATCTTGTTGATGTCGGTATCACTCTGGCACCAGGAGATGTCGTTGGATACATCTTTGAGCCGGGTGAAGACATTCCCGCTGACCTTGGTGGTGTAGAAGCGTCTCCAGCGGCTGATCAAGAACCCGTGGCCGAGTCAGCGCCTGCGGAGCCAGCGGCTGAAACCGCGCCCGCTCCAACACCCGCCGCTGCGCCTGCTCCAGCAGCCTCTGCGCCTGCAGGTGACGGCCGAATCAAGTCGTCCCCAGCCGCACGCCGCCTGGCGAAAGAACTGGGTGTTGATTACACAAGAGTGATTGGGACGGGACCTGGTGGTCGAATTGTTGAAGCTGACGTGCAGGCTGCTGCGACAAGCGGCGTTGCTGCGGCACCTGTTGCAGCCAGTCCAATTGTCGCTTCGGGTCCTGAACCTAAAGCGTCGCCCCTGGCGAAACGTATTGCGGCAGAACGTGGCATCGACCTTAGAACAGTTCGAGGTACGGGACCGGGCGGTCGCATTGTTCAGTCAGATGTGGAGGGTGCAGTACCTGCGGCGAAAGCAGCCTCACCATCTGCTGCGCCTGCTGATGCACCGAAACCAGGTGAAGTGATTCCAGTTAAAGGTATGCGCAAGACCATCGCGTCGCGTATGCATCACAGTCTCATGGAGAGCGCTCAGCTCACCATGGATATGGAAGTCCTCATGGATGATGCGGTGAAAATGCGCACCGGTCTTGTTGAAGAGTGGGCGGCTGAAGGCGTTAAACCCACCTACACGGATCTCGTGATCAAGGCGTGTGCGAAAGCGCTGCAGATCCATCCATTGATGAACAGCCAGTTCCAAGGCACGGAAATTGTGGTCCAAAACGAAATCAATGTCGGTATGGCGGTCGCCCTTCCGGAAGGATTGGTTGTCCCAGTGATTCGTCAAGTTGATCACTTAAGTCTGAAAGACCTGGCACGTGAAAGTTCACGACTGGCGGTTGCAGCGCGTGATGGCAACCTTGGGCTTGATGACTATGCGGGTGGCACTTTTACCGTTTCAGCCCTGGGTATGTATGGCGTTGATTCCTTTACCCCGATTATCAACGAACCTCAGGTTGGCATCATGGGCGTTAACCGACTTTATGATGGCGTCGAGTGGGATGGCGATCGTCCGGTCAAAACCAAGAAGATGAACCTGTCTCTTACCTGGGACCACAGGACTCTCGATGGTGCGCCAGCCGCTGAGTATCTAGTGACTGTGAAAGAATTACTTGAAGCGCCGTTCCGGTTGCTGGTTTAGGAGGCGAAGGTGTCAGAACATAACCTTGATGTCCTGGTTATTGGTGGTGGACCCGGTGGTTACACCGCAGCGATTCGTGCTTCACAACTTGGCCTGAGTGTCGGTCTGGCAGAGAAAGCTGAGCTGGGTGGTGTCTGTCTCAATTGGGGCTGTATCCCGACTAAATCGTTGCTGCATACCGCCGATGTCCTCAGGGAAGCGGAATCTGCGTCTGAACTCGGGCTCGAAATCAGCAAACCCAAGTTCAATCTAAAGAAGGTCGTGAAGCGCTCCAGAGATGTAGCCGCTCAGCTTTCCGGTGGAATCTCGCACCTGATGCGGAAAAACAAAATTACCGTGTTTGTCGGTGATGCTTCTTTCCAGGACAAAAATACCGTGGTTGTCGACGACGATACGATTGTTGCGGACAACATCATCGTGGCGACAGGTGCCAGCGCTCGAAACTTGCCGCACATTGCGGTTGATCATGATCGTATCTGGGATGCCCGTGACGCGATGACGCCGACATTCATGCCGAAAAAGCTGCTCATTATTGGCGCCGGGGCGATTGGCGTTGAATTCGCAAGCTTCTACAACACCATGGGGGCGAAAGTGACTCTGGTGGAAGTGATGGACCAGATACTCCCTGCGGAAGATGTAGAGATTGCAGACATGGCGAAGTCAGCCTTTGAAGCGCACGGCATCGAAGTGTTGACTGGCACTGCTGTTGATGAAGTTGAAGTTGCTAAGAAAAGCCTAACAGCAACCGTAGGGGGCGAATCCAGAAAATATGATGCGGTTATCCTTTCGGTAGGTGTTTCCGGGAATACAGAAGGCATGGGCCTTGAAAGTCTCGGTGTGGAAATCGATCGAGGATTTATCTCGGTGGACGAGTACCAGCAGACCAGCGTCGATGGCATCTATGCGATTGGTGATGTGGCGGGTGTACCTTGCCTTGCACACAAGGCGTCCCACGAAGGTGTGATTGCCGTGGAAGCCATTGCGGGTGAGATGCCGCACCCGATGAACCGGGAACGAATTCCTGGATGTACCTATAGCCATCCTCAGATTGCCAGCATTGGGCTGTCTGAAGCTGAAGCCTCAGCGCGTGGCACTATCAAGGTGGGACGGTTCCCGCTGATTGCCAACGGAAAAGCCGTGGCCGTCAACGATACCGACGGCATGATTAAAACGATTTTCGATGAAGCCTCCGGTGAACTGCTTGGTGCGCACATGATTGGGCCGGGAGTCACGGAGATGATCCAGGGCTTTGCGGTTGCCATCGGTCTTGAAACAACGGAAGCAGAACTGATGGATACCATCTTCCCGCATCCGACCATGTCTGAAGCCATGCATGAATCAGTACTATCAGCCTACGGGCGAACCATTAACTTCTAAGCGGAACCAGCCATGACCTTTGCTAAACCCTACGCAGAAGAGAACCCTGACGAAATTGCAATCCGTGATGCGCGAATCGCGCTGTCATGGGCTGAAGTGGACGATCAACTGAATCGCTGCGGCAGTGGTTTGCAGGCAATGGATCTTGGACCTGAAACCCGGATCGCCGTGTTTGCTGAGAATGCCGTAGAAACCGCATTGGCAAACCTGGGTGGACTTATCGCGGGTGCTTCAGTTGTTCCGGTGAACTTTCACCTTACCGCTGAAGAAGTGAACTACATCCTTTGTGACTCAGGCGCACGAGTGCTTTTTGTTGGTCCTGAAACTTATGATCGCGGCATCGAAGCGGCAAAGGGTTCGGACGTCCACACAGTGGTTGGATGGGGCGCTCCTGCTGATGCCGATCTGACTCCCTGGGATGCCTGGTTGTCGGGTAATGATGCTGGCGGACCAGACCAGAGTGTGCCACCAAAGCCGAATCTGCTTTATACGTCGGGCACAACCGGTCGACCTAAAGGCACAGACCTGCCTCCCACGATGTTTGCCGGTGGTGATACCGTTGATGAACATCTCGCGAATTTCAAGCAGGGTGTGCTTGAACGCACCGGTGGCCAGGTTGGCACCCAGCTGGTGGTGGGACCCATGTACCACACAGGTCCTCTGTCTGGTACGAGGCAACTGATCGCGGGCGTGAACTCAGTCATCCTCGGTCGATTCAATGCTGAGTCAACGCTCGAGGCGATCGAGAAGTACAAGGTGAACAGCACCATCATGGTACCGACGCATTTTGTCCGCCTTCTGGCGTTGCCCGACGACGTGAAGGCGAAGTACGACGTGTCTTCTGTCGTGTCTATCAGTCATACAGGATCCAAGTGCCCGGTGGATGTGAAGCGCGCCATGATTGAGTGGTTTGGTCCGGTCTTTATCGATGCTTATGGCGCCAGTGAAGTTGGCACAACCTGCATGATTACTTCAGAGGAGTGGCTCAAATACCCTGGCTCGGTAGGCAAAGCAGTACCACCGTTTACCGCGAAGATCCTCGACGACGATAACAACGAAGTGCCACCGAATACGGAAGGCAGACTCTACTTTGAAGACGCCACCGGCCGCGGTGTCATTTATCACAATGATCCGGAAAAGTCGGCTGCAGCTCATATTGCGCCTGGGGTATTTACCCTTGGTGAAATCGCCTACATGAATGAAGAAGGTTACGTCTTCATTACCGACCGATTCAGCGACATGGTCGTTTCCGGTGGTGTGAACATCTATCCCGCAGAAGCCGAACAGGTTTTGATTGATCACCCGGCGGTGCTGGATGTGGCCTGTATTGGCGTGCCCAACAAGGATATGGGTGAAGAGCTCAAAGCTTTGGTGATTCCCAGGGAAGGCGCGGATCTGCCTTCTTCCGACGAACTGATTGCCTGGTGTCGCGAACGGCTGTCTCACTACAAGTGTCCGCGCACTCTGGACTATGTAGATGACCTCGGACGCAATACAATGGGCAAGATCAATAAAAGAAAGTTGCGAGCACCCTACTGGGAGAACGCCAGCTAACACGGATGATAGAGTCTTCTGGCCGAGCAGTTGTGAAAAAAACGGGAAAGAAGCGTTACCAGAAACCACAGCTTCGAAGATATGGTCGCATCAGCCGCATCACCGCCGGTGGTAGCGGTGCTTCGCAAGAAATGATGATGATGACGAACATGATGATGTTCCCGTAGAAGCGCACATGTCTGATTGCAAAAAACTCAAGAAACCTTACGCCAAACCAAAGCTTCGCAAGCATGGTCGTATTAGCCGCGTTACGGCCAGTGGTAGCGGCAATATGCAGGAAATGGGCGGCATGGGTGGCATGATGGCAGCATCTCGGTTCTCCTGAACATCGATGGCAAACACAAAGAAGACTAAGCGACCGTATGTTAAGCCGAAGTTGCGTAAGCATGGCCGCATATCTCGAGTGACTGCAGGCGGCAGTGGCAATATGCAGGAGATGGTCATGATGACCATGGCGCCAGCGAGGTTTCCCTAATGATTTTAAAAACGATTGGCGTTCTTTTGTTGCTCGCAGTGATTGGCGCTGCGGGCAGCTATTGGTTTGTATGCCCTTGTGAAACCATTCCAGGTGGCCCGCTTGCTGGGGAAACAGTGACTGAACCGGTTCAGGACTGGTCATTCGTTAACGATATAGAAGCAGTGCCCCTGTGCCAGATCGAAGTGGATTTCCCGATTCCTCGCTCCATGAATGTGAACTGTATGTCTACCGGCGGTGATCTGTTTGTGAGTTGCTCGGGTTGTGCTGATAAACAGTGGGCGGCAAGAGTCTTGGAACATCCAAGGGGATTTGTGCGCGCGTCTGGCAAGGTTTACCCGATCACCTACGAACGCGTAACCGATGAAGCGAAGCTCGATGTGATCTGGGCAGTGCGCCTCAATAAAATTGGCAGGGAGCCTTCACCCAGGCCTGACCATTGGTGGTCTTTCGGGTTGATCCAGAAATCTAGCTAACGTCATCAGACAAAAAAGCAGCGCGTAACATCCGGTTCCGAACATCAGAACCGTTTGGGTATCTGTCCACTCTACGACCTGACTTGTCACTGCCGGACTCACAGCAGTTCCCACCGTGGCGCCAAGTAGCATTAATGACACCAATCGCGGGCTGGGTGTGTCCACCATCTCCGTCGCGAAAGACAGAATTGCCTTGAGCATCGCGAGATTCATAAAACCCCAGAGTAGGGCCAGCATGGTCAGGTAGCTGATGTCGGCAACCGTCCATAATGGAATCGTACCGATACAGGTCGTTACCGAACCAATCAGAACCAGTTTTCTTACGCCGATTTTCAATACCCACCAGGCGACGAAAAGCTGTGCGAAGAACATTCCAAGCCAGAATTGGCCGACCAGGTTACCCGCAGCGCCTTCTTCGGCAGCCAGCTCCGTCATGGCGTAACTCGGCAGCCAGAACAAAATAGAGTATTGCCCCAATGTGTAAAGAAATAGTGAGCAGACGCAAAGCCAGACTGGGAGTGGCCATGGATTAGCCGGCGCGTCATCTGTCTGCTCAGGTACAGTTCGCGGGAACAACGACAAAACGGCGAGCCCAACGATGGTGACGGTGACGAGCGCCAACACCTGATAGGTAGTACTCCAACCAAATTCCCTGGATATGAGGAAAGTAGTCAACCAGGCGGTGACAAAACCGGCAATGCTGAAGCAGCTGTCCGTCAGCACAAGCATGGATGCCCTGCGGTTTTCATCGTAGGTGAGTGAAATAACGATGGCTGCGCCGGCAAGTCCAATGCCACAACCGGTACCGACAATACCCAGTGAAAGGCTCACCATCGCAAGGCTGTCCAGCACCATGAGGGACAGCAGGGCGAGGGTCATGACGCCATAGACGCCAAGGAATACCTGACGCAGACCTGAGAAATCGTAAATCACCAGGGCGATAACGGCGCCAACCAGGATGCCACCCGTAAGCCAGCTGAACTGGCGGGTCACCTCAGGCACCGACTGGCCGAAATGTTCTGCCATTGGCGTCGATATGATGCCGATGGGCGCAAGCATGGCGGACATCACGAAGTAAGTCAGGAAGGCCAGAAGGGTGATGCGGTGAGTGTTATTCATGGACGACTGCGTTGTTGGTGACGCTAGTGTGACACACAACAAAAATACGCTACAGTGATTGGTTATCGAGTGCGGTCCGGCTCATCAACTCGGGAGAGGATAATGAAGAATATTGGACAGATCACGTTAGCTGCATGGGTAGTGACCTTTTTACTGGGCTACTTTGGCCTTGGCGCTTACGCCTACGAAACCCTGGAAGGCATGGATCGATCCATGATGCCCTTGGCACCCAGCATCCTGTTTGGCGTCTTTTTGGTCGCTAGCCTGGCGCTCTCGGTTATCTGGGCTAAGAACCTGGGTAGTGAATTGCCAGAGGAAGAAGCGCCCAGTGGTCGACGTAAGTTCCTGCTAGGTGGAGCTGCCGTGACAGGCGGCCTGATTGGTGGCACGGCTGCGGTCGCGGCGAAGATGATGCCGTGGATGCAGTCGACCATACCGATGATGCAGGAGGCAGGGCAGGACGAACTGACTGCAGATAATCCTCATGACAGCTGGAAGGGTTCAAGAATTGTGTCCCGGCGCCCTCTGGGTAGCACCGGCTTTATGGCATCGGACATATCGATTGGTACCGGCCGAATCATGCGTCACACCAATCCCGAAGATCTACTTCGCGAAGCTCTTGATCGCGGTGTTAACTTTATCGACACGTCGCCGGACTATGCGGGTGCCTTGTCCGAAACTACCGTTGGTAATGTGATCAAGGATCGTAAACGTGAAGATCTCTTCGTGGTCACCAAATGGTGTACTTCCGAAGGTCACGTACGACAAGGTTCATCTCCGGAGGACTACATCGCGGCGCTGGACGATAGCCTTTCCCGGTTGCAGACGGACTATGTTGATCTGGTTCACGTACACGCGTGTGACACGGTCGAGCGCTTGATGGATCCGAACATGATGGAAGCCTTTGAGATGGCGAAAGCCCAGGGCAAAGTCCGATTCCTGGGGGTATCAACTCACACACCTAACCTCGAGGAAGTGGCGAATACTGCCATCGACAGCGGCAAGTTTGATGTGATGATGCTGGCCTACCATCACGGTGCCTGGCCCAAGCAGCAGGACATCATCAAACGCGCAGCAGAAAACGGTATCGGCATTGTTGCCATGAAGACCCTGAAAGGTGCCAAGCACAAGGGCATGATGGAATTCCAGGATGATGCAACTTCCTACACCCAGGCAGCGTTTAAGTGGGTTAATGCAGACCCGAACGTTTCCTGCCTCGTGGTTTCGTTCTTTGAAACGGAACACCTCGATGAGTACCTGCACGCGTCGGGCAAGAGCCTGACAGAATCGGATGTTGCAGTTCTGAATAAATACGATGATCTGATTGCCGGTACGCACTGCTTTGCTTCATGTGGTGACTGCCTGAACAGTTGCCCTGAGTCCTTACCGATTAACGATGTGCTGCGACATCGCATGTACTTCGAAGACTATGGCGATGAAAAAGAAGCCATGAAGCTGTACGCCGCGTTGGACAAGCAGGCTGATAAGTGTGTGACCTGTTCTGCTCCATGCACTGGTGCATGTCCTGAAGGCATCGATATCAAGTATCGAATGACCGGTGCCCACGAACGCCTGACGATGATTGCCTGATGACTGAGGAGCGCGTCTTACAGTTTGAACCGCTTGAGGATTTTAAAAAACGGCAGCTGACCTTTCTTGGTCGTACCAAAGACGTCTATGTGTCAGGTGAAGGTCCTGCCGTCATCGTCATGTCGGAAATACCAGGTATCTATCAACTGGTTGCCGATTTTGCACGTCGTGTCAGGAGCGAAGGTTTTACCGTCTGGATGCCGGATATGTTCGGCAAAGCGGGCAAGGTGCCAAGTACGGGTTACATGCTGGGTTCGATGGCAAGGGCCTGTATATCTCGCGAATTCAGAGCATTCTCTGCCAACAAATCCAGCCCAATTGTTGACTGGTTACGCGCACTGGCAAAACACGCCCACGAAGAAAGTGGTGGCAAGGGTGTTGGTGCGATTGGTATGTGTTTTACCGGTAACTTTGCCTTCAACCTGATGCTGGAACCTTCTGTTCTCGCGCCTGTGTTGTCGCAGCCTTCGCTTCCGATCGGCAAGAAAGGTGGTATTCACGCTTCTCCCGAAGAGATTCGCTGCATCAAGGATCGTCTCGAAGACGAAGATCTGACCGTCCTGGGTTACTGTTTTGAGGGCGACGACTTCTGCCAGAAAGAGCGCTTTGATGATTACAAAGAAGCACTGGGTGATCGATTTATCGGCACCATTCTTCCCGCCGAAACAGCTCGCCAGGGCACAGGCATGGCGCCCCACAGTGTCGTTACCCATCATCTCATTGATGAAGAGGGTGAACCGACACGAAAGGCGCTGGATGAGATTCTAGCGTTCTACAATCAGCGCCTGAAGTAGGCGAACTATTCGAAGTAAGAAGTTGCTGTATCTAAGTCATCGACGTATTCGAGACCTGCTGGCAACACCAACGAATTGTTCCAGAACGCTAACAAGAGTGTTCGACTCCCGTTTGGATGAGAACTAGACGGCTGGTTCGATCCCGCGGTGAAGATAACCGTGCTGATACCATTTGCTGGTATAGACAGTGTATGTGACTGACTTACGGTTGCTGGAAGTGTTGAAGAGGCGCTGTTCCAGGGTTCGCTTGTGTTGACCCTGACACTCGCTCGCTCGCCCCAGCCTGCATAGGCGGTTTGATAGACATTGACGTTCCAATCAATCGGGCTTCCGGTGGTGTTTCGGATCCGGAATATTGCGACAGCCATTTTTCCATTAGTAGAGGAGATATGATTCCAGGTGTCTGCAACGACGACGGCATTCTTACCTCCGTAACCTTTTCTGGTGACGAGGTTTCTGACTTGATCCAATGTTCCCATCGTGTTCGCTGTAGCGCCTGAGTCGGTCCAACTGCTGGGATGAATGCCTCCAAAGAGATCGTTGTTGTTGTTAGCCATCCAGCCGGCGGCTTGATCGTAGGTACTGAACACCTGCCAACGATAGATAGCGCCCGAGTGACTTCCACCGGCAGGTCCGGTTGCTCCTTGTGGACCAGTTGCTCCGGCTGGACCTTGAGGCCCAACGTCCCCTTGCGGTCCTTGAGGACCTGTTGCACCCGTCGCTCCGGTTAAACCTTGCGGACCCTGTGGTCCCTGAGGGCCTGTTGCGCCTGTTGGACCTTGAGGGCCGGTATCACCCTGTATTCCCTGAGGTCCAGTGTCACCCTGCAAACCCTGAGGTCCCTGGGCACCCGTATCCCCCTGGATACCTTGCGGGCCTTGGGGACCAGTGTCTCCCTGAAGACCTTGCGGTCCCTGGGGACCAGTGTCGCCTTGAATACCCTGCGGGCCTTGAGGTCCGGTGTCACCCTGCAAACCCTGAGGACCGGTTGGGCCGACATCGCCCTGAATACCTTGTGGACCTTGAGGACCAGTATCACCTTGAAGACCTTGAGGTCCGGTAAAACCGCGTTCACCCTGCGGGCCTTCGGGTCCAGGCTCACCCTGTGCGGCTGCTTCGCCTGGTATGCCCTGTGGACCTTCCGGTCCTTGAGGACCTTCTGGACCAACTGGGCCCTGCGGTCCTTCAACACCTGCGATGGCTTCGCCGAGCCAGTTACCTTCGCTGTCGATGACCGGGGTTACCACACCAGCGCTGTTCATCACCGATACGCTTCTTGGTGTGATGTTGCCGACCGCATTATTGGATTCGTCTGCTTTGATCGCGTAGGGAACCGAACCAAGTTGTAGGCGAGGGCTAAGTTCAGAGTCGTTGGCAATGGTTATACCGATAGTTACTTCATCAGTCTCAAAGGCATCGCCGGGCAGAGGGTTTCCACTGTCTTCTCCCAGGATGGCGGTATATATGCCGCCAGAGAACTCCACCAATTGAGTCTCCGTCCAGATAACGCTGGCACCTAGTCCTGTGGGGTCCATCACGGATCCATCAATCAGCATGTACTCGGTTGTACGCCCCGTTTCATCGTAAAGCGTGAATCGCACTTCGAGTGTCCCCTCGATAGGCTGGTTAGTAGCGCTATCGTTCACCACTCCTTGCACCGACAGTTCTCTTGGAACGGTTGCGTTGGCTGAAAAACAGACTAAAAGTGTTAGCAGAAACAAGTACTGCAGATAGGATTTTGCGAACATTACTGTCCTCCTGATCCATAAATGAGTGAAACGGAACTGGTTGCCTGGTAAGAACCACTTGTCATGGTCTCCTCTGGCACCGGCTCAACGATGTTGGTTGACTCATAGTTGTCAGAGGCTGCTTCCTGCTGTGCGGAAGAGCCCTGTAAGTCAGTTTGTTCGGTCGTCTCAGATGTAGAGCGGTTCGCCGTTTCGGTCACGGGCTCTGGTTCTGTTTCAGGTTCGGGTGCTGGAGGCGCCTGTGAAACAGGCGGTGCTGCGGGTTCAGGATCGCTTGATCCACCACCGCCACCGCAACCGGCAAGCATCAGGAAAAACGTTAGGACAATGCACAGATAGGCGCGAGGCATCGCCGGACTCCTCAATTGATCTCTCTCAATATCACTTTAGTGTCGGCTATGTGCGAGATCTCTCACCTAAGAGGTGATTGATTAGTTGGTGTACACTGGATGGTCTAAACAGGGGTTAGACAAATGATCGTAGGGATTCATCACGTAGCGATTGGTGTAAACGACTTTGATAGGGCGCTGAAGTTCTATACAGAGGCACTCGGCTTCGAGGTAGTCCAGCAAAGTGAGTTTGATCGTCAACCTCAGGTTGATGCGGCTATCGGCTTAAAAGATGCCAAGGCAAAGATGGCGATGCTGAAAGCACCGAATGCACATATAGAACTCTGGCAATACACGAACCCTGAGCCAGAGGACCTCCGGTCCAGACCCTGCGATTACGGTTACCCGCACTTCGCGCTTCAGGTGGACGACATTGAGTCAGAGTATGTGAGACTTCAGGAACACGGCATGGAGTTCGTAGGTGAGGTGGTGCACTTTGGTGAAGAGTCCTCTGCGATTTATGGCCGGGATCCCTGCGGTAATATCATCGAAATCTACGAAATTAGATCTCCAGAAATTTCTCAGCTCGAAAGAAAGTAAGGTTAGACATCATGTCAGTTCGTTTTGATCACAAGGTTGTATTGGTGACGGGCGGTAGCCGCGGCCTGGGTAAAGCTTTTGCTCATTGTCTTGCAGAAGCGGGTGCTATGGTTGCGCTCAATAGCACGTCGGCTGACGATCGTGGTGCAATGCAATCCATTGCCGACGCCGGTGGAGAAGCTTTGCATTTTGCAGGGCGGGTAGAAGACAGCGAAGACCTGGTGAATCGAGTGGTTGAGCGTTGTGGTCGCCTTGATGCCATCGTGCATAACGCAGGATTTATCCAGGATAAGACACTGAAAAAGATGAGTGATGAGCAGTGGGACGCTGTTCTGGATGTTCATCTGAAAACGTCGTTTAAGCTAAGTCGCGCGGCGTGGCCTCACTTTGAAAATCAGGGTGGCGGCAGAATCGTGCTGCTTTCTTCCTCGGCGGGTATGTATGGCAACTTCGGTCAGGCGAATTACGCCTCAGCAAAGATGGGTATGTATGGCCTCGCACAGTCCATTGCCCTTGAAGGTGCCAAGTTCAACATCACCTGCAATTGTGTGTCGCCCTTCGGTGCAACGGAAATGAACAGCGCAAATTTTCCGGAAGAACTAAAAACTGCCATTAAGACGGAGTACGTTGCGCCGTTGATTGCTTATCTTGCGCATGAAGACTGCAAGGAATCGGGGAGCATGTTCGAAGCCTCTGCAGGTTCATTCAAAAAGGTGCGTTGGGAGCGCAGCGTTGGTTTGAACATCGATCCGCGTAAGGAAGCCGTAACCGTAGATGCGGTTGCTGAAAACTGGGACAAGATCACAGACTTCTCAGAGAGTGAACATCCCGCCAATATGGGTGAGGCGCTTCAAGGGATGTATGGCAGAACACTCGGTTCCTAAACTCTCGGTTCCAGAACTCTCGGTTACAAATCTACGACTGAGTCACTCTTTCTGCAATCGTCGTTCGATATAACAATCGATCGTAACCGTCGAAGCCACCGAACGCCCGGTGGATCACGCTCCGGTTATCCCACATCACCAACATGTTTTTCTGCCAGGTGTGCATGTAAATGAACTCTTCCCGTGTCTGCCATTCATACACTTCAGTGAGCAGATCTCTTGCCTCGTCATCTGGCATACCTTCTATGCCAATGATGTATCCGATGCACCCGAAAATACCTTCGACGCCAGTCTCCGGGTGCCTTCGGACTATAGGATGACGCTGGGTTGCCCGGGCTTCCTCTGAAATGATGATGCGCATACTGCGATCTGCTTCTTCCGGTTTGTCACCGTAGATACCATCGGGCGCATAGCCTGTTGCTGCTGAGTGAATCGCAATACGGTCACGGATTTGAGACTTAAGCGCGTAAGGCATCTGCTCGTAGGCGAGGTGTTGGTTGACGAACCCGGTCTGCCCGCCTACTGGAGGTATGGTGATGCCGTAGAGACAGGTGCCGGCCGGTGGGACTTTCTGAAAGCTCCAGTCACTGTGCCAGGATTCTGCAAACAGCGGCGCCTTCTCGTCAGCTTTCCTTTGGATGGCGACAATATTCATGTGTCCATCGATCGGACTGAAAAACGGATCGACACCAAAGTGCCCGAAATAGAGGGTGTAGCGTTCTAGGTCTTCGTTGGAAAGTTCCTGATCCGGAAAGATCAGCAGGTGATTGCGAAGCCATTCCTGTCTAAGTGCTGCTATCTCGGTTCGATCAAGTTGGATGCTCAGATCCAGACCTTGCACGATAGCGCCGAGAGGTCCACTGGTTTCCCTGACGGTGATACTCATTCCCCGAAGTCCCTATCCAGAATGTGTAACGTTTCGTCTATTGAAACAAAAACGCCCTCCGTATGGGAGGGCGTTTTCTACATCGAAATGTAAGTATCAGGGATGAGCTATCAGGTACTAAGGATAGTCACACCTGAGATACCGGGAGCACCGTACACGTGTGTGTAGGCAACTTTTGGATCATTCGGTACCTGGCGCTTACCAGCATCGCCTCGCAACTGGAGAACGTTTTCGTAAACCTGGCGAAGACCTGATGCGCCAACCGGTTCGCCATTGGCAAGACAGCCGCCGTCGGTGTTAACCGGTAGCTTACCGCCGATCTCTGTGTCGCCGTTCGCCAACATTTCTTCCTGTTCGCCGTGTTCACAGAAACCGTTTTCTGCCATGTGCATAATCTCTGCACCTGACTCGGTGTCTTGTAGCTGCGCTACGTCGATATCCTCTGGACCAACACCAGCCGCTTCGAATGCAGCCTTGGATGCATCCACTGTCGGACCGTCTGCATAATCCAGCGCCAGAGACGGAGCTAGAACTTCGAAGCTACCGTAGCGACGTGATCGAACCACTGCTGACTTCAGGAAGATGGGTTTGTCGCAGTATTTGTGCGCCTGATCTGCACGCGCAAGAATCAGAGCCACGCCACCTTCGCCAGGAGAGCAGAACATATACTGCGTCAGTGGGTAAGACAGCATTTGTGACTGTAGAACTTCCTGTTCGGTGAATGCCTGCCGTCGCCATGCGTTTTCATTCATGGAACCGTTGCGGAACGCTTTTGAAGAAACACGGGCCAGAGAATCCTGGCTGATGCCGTACTCTTCCATATAACGATTGATCTTCATACCAAAGAACTGGGTTGTCAGAGCCATACCGCTACCGCCGTACCAGTCCCGCTCACCAGACTTACCGGTCGAGACACGGAAGGCGCCGCGTTCGTGCTTGTCAAAACCGATCGCCAGACCGAGGTCGAACGCGCCTGATTTGATGGTGTTGTAAGCAGAAATCAGTGCGGAGCCGCCGGTAGCACAACCATTAACCACGTTAATGAACTGCAGACCGGATAGACCCATTTGCGAAACCATATGGTCAGGCTGTCCCGCGGCAACAGATCCGCCGAATGCGAACTGAAGATCGTTCCACTCAATACCAGCATCTGCGCAGGCTTTTCGGATGGCTATCGCACCCTGTTCCATCCCGGAGACACCTTCGTGTCTGCCGAACGGATGCATTCCTATGCCAACAATTGCTACATCATCACTCATGATTCTCTCCTCGTTAGGCTACGGGTGCGAAGGCAAAGGTAACCAAGTCATTACCGTCTTCGTCCTGTCCGATGACTTCTCCGACGATCTCCATCTCCATGCCATTCTTAAGAGCAGTGGGGTCAGCGACAGTCAGTCTTGATTCTACTTTGAGTTGCCCTGGTATCTCGATATAGCCGACACCATAAGGCTTGAATTTGTTTGGATCGGTTTCTCCAAGGTAGGGTGGTGCCTTGGGTGGGAAGCCCTGAATGGTCCAGGCCCAAAGAGTGCCCCGGGTACCTAGCTGAACTTCCTCGACGTCGTCTGAGGTGCACTTTGGACAACCTTTCTGCATCGGAAATACATGATTTCCGCAGTTTTTACAGTGCATGCCTTTTAGTCGTGGACCGTCTTCAGTGAGGTCCATGACGTTTTCGTTAATCGACACTTGACCCATTCCTACCTCCGGGTTCAAAAGCTTGTAGAAGGCCGAAAAAGTAGCAGCTTTTTGTAGTGGACGCCAGTTTCCTGGTTATTCATCGAACTGATTGGATTCTGACTTTTTCGCCTGTTTTCGGATCTTCTTTTCACCCTCCGGCTCAACCGCCCGTTGGTGCATGATGCGCTCATGAGCATGCCCCATATGCTGCAGTGACATAGCGGCTTGCAGGGAAGGCCATAGTCCCTGACCGTCCTGCATCTGGTTCACCGATTGCTTTGCCAGTTTGAGTCCAACCATGGGCTGTTTGGCGATGTGTTTGGCCATGTTCATGGTGAATTCGGTGAGCTCATCTTCTGGTACAACGTGATTTACCATACCCAGTGCTTTACCCTCTTCCGCGGTGAGGGCTTCACCGGTAAATAGCATTTCCTTGGCTTTGCGCACGCCCACTTCCCAGGGGTGTGCAAAGTATTCGACACCATTAACGCCGAAAGCGACCACCGGATCTGAGAATCGTGCGTTGTCTGCTGCAATAATGATGTCGAAAGGCCAAACCAGCATCAGTCCGCCAGCGATCACTCGCCCCTGAACAGCCACCATGGTTGGCTTTGGAATGTTGCGCCATCGCCAGCAGAACCCCAGGTAGAGTTCCTCTTCATATGACCAGTGACCTTCAATGCCTGGTTGTCTGAAACCACCCCAAGTGCCGACAGGTTTGTGATCCATAGGCTCGCGGTCTTTCATGTCATGTCCGGAAGAAAAATCAGGTCCGTCTGCGGTGAGCACAATCACTTTGCAATCGTCATCGTGTGACGCCAGATCAAGAGCGTCATTCAGCTCGTAAAGCATCGTCTTGTTTTGTGCGTTTCGTTTGTCTGCTCTGGCGAGCGCAATGGTTGCGACGCCATCTTCAACACCTTCGTAACGGATAAACTTGAATGACTCTGACATGGTCCGATTCTTCTTTTACACTGGAGGATCAGAAGGCTAACACGTCCCGAGAGAAGGAAGACCGACATGATTCAGGTTGATAGTGCACAAAACGAGGCGGAAAGGTTGGTGTTGCAATTGATCCGGGCGATGGAAACTGGCGACTTGCCGGAGACGGTAAAGGCCATATGCACGGATGATTTCACCTGGGAAAACAGTGGCCTGGATACCATCAATGGCCAGGCTGAATTGTTCGAGCACATGGCTAAAGGTGGCTTCGCCAATGAGATACCGATCCTCAAGACCATGACACACTTCAGTGCTGAGTTACTGAACATGGCCAGTAACGGAGATGTGGTTTTTACGGAACGAGTCGACCATCACTGGGATGAATCAGGTCGTGATCTGATGACGCCATACATCTGTGGTGTTGCTGAAGTCAGGGACGGTAGGATCAGTGCGTTCAGAGATTTCTATGATGTAGCCTGCTACCAGCAGACCCCTACTGACGTGCAACCGGGATTTGAACTAAAAGAATTTCGAGAGGCTCAGGCGCGAGGCGAGTGCTAGTTAGGCCTGCGCACAATTTCTACGTCACGCCACATCTTTTCCGCTAGTTCTTCCACCGTCTCTTTGGTACCAGTGCTGATCCAGCGAGCCAGACACTCGTGCACGTTTGGATAACTAACCTTTACCGACTTGCAGCTCTTCAGCCATTTCTCAATAGATGGCAGAAACAGATTGTCGGTGACTGTTGCGTAGTCTAGTTCGGATAACGCAGCGCTATTGCTGAGTTGTTCGACCTGTCCTGCAAGTGGTTTCGTAAAAATCTTGATACCCAGGGCGAGACACTCGCTAATGAGTTCGAAACCAGTATTGCAGATAACGGCATTGGCGCTGTAAAGGTCTTCTTTAAAGGTGATTCGAGACGTTCGACGTCGATGAATGTGTCCTTCGTCAGCGTCGATCAGTTTCGGGTGATAGACATAGAACTGGTAATCAGGACATTTCTTCAATAGTCCAATGACCTGCTCTGCATCCTCGAAAGGTAGATAAACGATGACCTTGTCTCGTTCGATGTCGCGCTCCGGGTGCACTTCTACATCCACAATGGGTGGCAGTATGGGATGGTCGAAGTGATGCCAGTGAAGACCGATAGCAGTGTCTGCCGGTGCAAAGTTTCGCATGACGGTGGTGTTCAGCCAGTCTTCGCCGCGCATTGGCACTTTGTAATTGAATGCGTATTGGTGGCCTATCCCAATGGATTTCTTCCCGCGCATTTTGGCAGCCCAGGAAACGATAGGCTCGAAGTCCGTGAGGATCACGTCGTAGCCTTCGACGTCAAGATTTCTGATATCCATGATCATTCGGGGGATGTTGTTGCTCATGACGGTTTTACCCATCTGAACGTTGCCGGCACTGGTGATGAAGGTCATTCCGTCCCGCCAGGTGAAACTGTTAGCTTCGATCGGCAGTTGCTCCGGAGATCGCCCAGAGATCACCAGGTCGAACTCAAGATTATTGATCTCTGACTTCAGGTTAGCGAGGGCTTCAGTCAAAGCGATTGCACGGGTGATATGACCGTTCCCGGTCCCCTGGACACCATAGAGTACTTTCATAGAAAGAGTGCGCTGGAAGTGTAAGCGATTGTGAAACCCATAACGCTGCCCACTAGGATGTCGGTGGGGAAATGCACACCTAGTATTACTCTCGAGACAGCTACCAAAGCGGACCAGATATATAGAACACCAAACACTGGTCCGTAAAACATGACGAGAAGCGTGACCATCAGAAAAGCCGCAGACGAATGACCTGAGGGGAAACTAAATTCGTCAGAGGCGATGATCACACTATTGTAGTTCTGGAGGACGTTCGCCGGCCGTTTGCGCTTGAACCAGTTCTTCGCGAACAGGTAGATCACTCTTTCAATGCCGAATGCTAGTAACGCAAGTTTCAGAAATTGTAGTGGTTGCTCGAAACCAGCAACTAGAAGAGCAAGCGGGACCAGTGGGTAAAGGTGACCGTTACCCGTGTGTGATACGTGACGCGCCATTTGCACTAGCGGTGAACTCGCTGGTCGCGATACGATGCGACGAAAAGTGAAAACGTCCCACTCGTGAATTGCAGTTAGAACATGTGGTCTATAGCTCATGCAACGGCATGTTAGGAGTGCTAAATGAAGATTTCGCAAACAACTCGTATTTTTTCTAAACGCTTTGTTTAGATTCGTTAATGGATGGACCTATGAGCCAACCCAATATCCTGTTTATCATCACCGACCAGCAGAGAGCTGCTGATACTGGATTTATGGGCAACCAGGTTGTTCGAACGCCGTCGATGGACAAAATCGCTGCGCAAGGCATGGTCTTTGAGAATGCATGGGTGGCGAACCCAGTGTGCATGCCCAACCGATCATCAATTCTTACCGGTCGTATGCCCACTGCGCATGGTGTGATCTTCAATGACCGGAGCCTCGATTGGGGTGCCAATACATTCGCTCGGCAGTTCCGAAAGGCAGGTTATCGAACTGGTTTGTTGGGTAAGTCGCATCTGCAACATGGCACTTCAAGAAACTCTATAGTGCCGTTTCGTGGTGAAGGTGTTTCTCGCAATACCTATCCCGAAGATTGGGACGGTGTGGAACACTTTGAACGATATGTTGAGAGTGCGCCGCAGGACCCAGAAGATTTTTATGGCTTCGAACGTGTCAGATTCTCTCTTGATCACGGCGCACGTGTGTCAGGACATCATTATCGCTGGGCTCTGGAGCAGGGCGCAGACAGCTCGTCTCTTCTCACTGAATATGGTGAAGATGCACCTGGGTCTCACCAATCTTCTGAGTGGTGGCAGATTTATCAGCCGCCTTATGGTGAAGAACTTCACTCGACCACCTTTGTTGCTAACGAAACGATTAAGTTTATTGAAGAATCTGCCAGTCAGAATCAGCCTTTCCTGGCCTGGTGTTCTTTCCCTGATCCTCATCATCCGATGACGCCACCTGGAGACTGGTTCTTCAGACACAAGCCCGAGGATATGGTGCTGCCTGAAAGTCGCCACGATTCTCTCGAAGATGCACCGAAACACCTTCAGTTGTTTAAGCAGATTCACCCAAAAGACCAGCGTAACTGGGTTGCGCCTTGCGGCTATGGCTCCGATGAGCTGCTTCGGCAAGCGATTGCAGCGACCTATGGATCTATCGAAATGATTGATCATGAGATAGGTCGCATTCTCACTGCGCTCGAATCACTCGACCTGCAAGACGACACGATCATAGTTTTTACCAGCGATCACGGTGACATGATGGGAGAGCATGGCCTCTTCCTGAAAGGCTTCATGCATTACCGGGGAACCCTGCAGGTGCCGATGGTGATCAGCGTACCCGGCAAAAAAGCAGGACGAAGTAATGCGCTGTCGTCGAGCATCGATCTTGGTGTTTCTCTTCTGGATATTTGCGGTCTGGATTCGTTTGCGGGTATGCAAGGAAAGTCACTGGCGCCATTGCTTGATGACCCTGATGCTTCTGTCCGAGATTATGTGCTCGTGGAAGATGACTTGCCGGACATAACTGCCGAGATAACACCTTTCCCTGGTAAAACAAGAACATTGATTACCGAAGAGTTCAGGTTTACCAGAAACATCAAAGGTGAAGAGCAGCTATTT
This sequence comes from Pseudomonadales bacterium, assembly GCA_965267195.1. Taxonomy (GTDB): domain Bacteria; phylum Pseudomonadota; class Gammaproteobacteria; order Pseudomonadales; family Azotimanducaceae; genus UBA9659. Next base: position 2,787,083 of record OZ253942.1, on the reverse strand, counting down.
GATCTGCGCTCCGACCCGGATGAAATGCACGATCTCAAGATCAAGGATTCAGCAGCCAGGCTCAAGATGGTGGACCAGCTGGCAACCGCACTGCTTGAAGCAGATGATGCCAATCGCGGTGCGCCTTCGACGCAGGGCTTTTAGCGACACTCTGCTAGCGGCTCTTCAGCGTTGAGACGGCGTGAATCACGCCTCTGAGTTCCGCGAGACCTTTCATACGACCGCCATAAGAGTAGCCGGGTCTCACTTCGTTGTTATCTTTTTCATCGCCCATGGCGTGACCATGATCTGGCCGCATGGGAATAGCCACCTGGTGTTCCTGCTCTACATTCAGCAAAGCCTCAATGAGACCGACAATGTCGTTGTCGCCATCAAGATGCTCCGATTCATAGAAGGAGCCGTCATCCTCTCGGCGGACGTTTCTGAGATGCACAAAATGAATACTGTCCCGGAACTCGTTGACCATACCGACAAGGTCGTTGTCGGATCTTGCACCGTAAGAACCGGCACACATGGTGAGCCCATTGGCATCACTAGGCACAGCTTCGAGCAGGGCGCGGGCATCATCAGCAGTGGAAACTACACGGGGCAATCCAAACAAAGAGAAGGGTGGATCGTCCGGGTGGATTGCCATCGCAACGCCGGAAGATTCGGCGACAGGAATGATGGCTTCCAGGAAACGGAAAAGATTCTTGCGGAACTGTGATTCACCCATTTCGGTGAAGACTCTAATCGCTTCTCGAATGCCATCCCTGTCGTAAGAACCTTCGCCACCAGGTAGTCCGGCAATAATATTCTGCTCCAGCATGTCGCGTTCGTGCTGGCTCATGTCCGCGAAACGCTTCTTCGCAGATTCGACAATATTTTTTTCGTAACTCTCTTCTGCGCCTGTTCTTTCCAGGACGAACATGTCGTATGCCGCGAAATCCGTCATTTCAAAGCGCAGCGCCTGCGCTCGATTTGGCAGGTCGTAGGACAGGTTGGTTCGCGTCCAATCCACGACTGGCATGAAATTGTAACAGACCCGAGTGATGCCACATGTGCCGAGGTTCCTGATGCTGGTCTTGTAGTTCTCGATGAGTTGTTTGTAGTCACCGCTGCAGGTTTTGATGTCGTTGTGCAGAGGTACACTTTCCACCACCGACCACTCCAGACCGTAGGATTCAATCAGCGACTTGCGCGCCTGAATGTCCTGGATCGGCCAGGCGTCACCCGTGGGTATGTGATCGAGAGCAGTAACGATCCCGCTGGCACCCGCCTGCACGATCTGTTCAAGGGTGACGGTGTCTTCCGGTCCGAACCAGCGCCAGGTTTCAATCATTAGTCTTCCAGTCGCACAATTACACCGGCGTTGGCGATCACAATGGCGTCTTTACCGTCATCTGATGGGATTTCCAGACCACCTTTTTCGACGGTGATGTTAACCGTGCCATAGGGAAGTGCAGCAGCAACTCGTTCTTTATCGACCTGGTCTGGCTCAGGGATACCAATCATCAAATCGATGTACATATCCCCGGCAGTTTTACCGAGAGGCGCGAAGAAGTGCAGGCTCGAATGGTGGATGGCGTCGAATACCGCGCGTTCAGCCGCCTGAGTGTAGTCGCGGCCATGTACATCTGTACCCATACCCATCTCAGTGACGTAGCGGGTCTTCATGGTTTACTCTCCCTCAAGGCAATAAAAGGACGCTAAGGTAGCAGAAAATGAAAATTGGCGCGGTATTTCCTCACCTTGAGATTGGTGATGACCCGATTGTGATTCGGGATTGGGCACAAACAGCCGAAGGTCTTGGTTATTCTCATCTGCTGGTTTACGACCATGTCATCGGTGCCGTTCACGAAGGCCGTGAACCCAAACTCTGGGGTCCCTACACCGAGGAATCCGCGTTCCACGAACTGTTTGTATTGTTTGGCTACTTTGCTGCCTGTACTGAGCGGGTTGGCCTTGCCAGCGGCATCCTCATTCTGCCTCAGCGTCAGACGGTTCTGGTTGCAAAGCAGGCAGCCGAGGTCGACATCCTGTCCAGCGGTCGATTGCGGTTAGGGGTCGGTACAGGTTGGAACTATGTTGAGTACGACAGTCTAAACGAAGACTTCAGTAACCGAGGTAAAAGGCAGGTAGAACAGATCGATCTGATGAGAAAACTCTGGACCGAACCGGTCGTTGACTATAAAGGCGAGTGGCATGAGGTTGAGAGAGCTGGGCTTAAGCCGTTACCGAATCGTCAGATACCGATCTGGTTTGGTGGCTTTGTTGATATCGCGTTTAGGCGGGCCGCTGAAATAGGCGATGGATTTATCTTTGGCAGTGGCCAGAAAGAAAACCTGGAGGCGATGAAACAGCTACAGGTTCATCTCGACAAAAATGGCCGTTCGCGCAACGACTTTGGTGTGGAAGCGCTTCTCAATTATCAGTCGGGTCCGGACCAGTGGGCCAGTGAAGTCCAGGACTGGATTGATATTGGTGCTGAGTATGTTTCGATGCGCGGCATGGCGCTGCGTGGCCAGGGTGAGGGACTTACCTCACCCCGTGAACACATCAAGATCCTTGAGACCTACTGGGACGTTGTTGGTGAACTGGCTGATTGATCCTGTGATCCGCCCAGGTTGCTGAAGCCTCGCTTCACCAGATTAACGAGATCATCAAGAATCAGGTAACCCGACGGTACGACCAGCAGTGTAACCACGGTCGCGAACAGAACTCCGAACGACAGTGAAACCGCCATGGGAACGAGAAACTGTGCCTGAACACTTTTATTCAGCATCAGAGGCAACAGTCCGACGAAGGTGGTGATAGACGTCAGGATGATTGGCCGGCATCGGGAAACTGCGGCATTCAGAACAGCATCATGCATCGCTTCGCCAGTTGCTCTGCGCGAGTTGACGTTGTGCACAAGAACCAGCGAAGAGTTCACGACAACGCCGTTCGCCGCGACGAGCCCCAGGATCGACATCATGGCGAGTCCCGGCACGAAACCCAGGTTTTTCATAATCAGGTGTCCCCAGATAGCGCCAACAAACGCGAAGGGGATGACGCTCATGATGACAAGCGGCTGTATATAAGACTTCAGGGGAATAGCCAGCAAGGCAAAGATCACAAACAGGGCAACGACCGTATTGGGAATCAGGCTGCCAATAGACTCACTTTGATCTGCCTGTGCGCCTTCCAGTCGATAGGTCACCCTGGGATAGGGTGCCATCAGTTCCTGAATGGGACCTGCTCTAAGATCTGCCAACACTTCGTTTGCAGTGATCTGTGTTCTATCAACGTCCGCAACAACATTGACGATCCTGCGGCCGTCCGCTCGCCTGATGGAAGAAAAACCGCGTCCCAGGTCAGCTTCAGCGACGGTAGCGAATGGTACTTCCGAGCCGCTCGGTGTTCGGATGCGCATGGAATCCAGAGACCCAAGCGATCTTCTCTCGTCTTCTGTATAGCGAACCATGACGCGAACATCATCTCGACCACGTTGAATCCGCTGTGCTTCTTCGCCATAGAAAGCCTGACGAACTTGCCCGGCCAGATTTCCAAGCGTCAAACCTAACGATTCACCAGAGGGGAGAATTGACAGCTTGACTTCTTGTTTGCCTGAACGGAAGGAGTCGGTGATGTCTACGACTCCAGGATACTCGGCGAGCTTGAAGCGGAGCTTTTCAGCAACCAGCTGCAATTCTTCAACATTCTCGCCTTCAAGCTGGATGTCGATATCGTTTCCTGCCGAAAAGAGGCTAGAGTTAAATTTCAGCTCGACGGCATCCGGAATGTGACCGTTGACCTCGCGCCATATATCCGCGACTTCGCGGGTTTTGATCTCCCGTGTCTGGCTCGGTGTGAGCTGTAGAAAAACTTCACCCAAATGACCGTTAGAGGAGCTTCCTCCAGAGCTACTGGTGCTAGGCGGTCCGCCGCCTGCAGAAAGTTGGCTGCCGACAACCGACAACACATGAATCACAGGAGGTGCATCTGGGTATTTGGTGTTCAGCTGTTCTTTCACGCGTGCTGCAGACTCTTCCAGTTGTTGGATGCCTGCTTTGGTGACTTCGGCGCTGGTACCCAGTGGCATGGTGAGTTTGGCGATGACCTGGTCTGAAGCCAGCGGGGGAAAGAATGAAAACGGCAGACGACCGCTTGCGACTATCGCCAGCGCGGACATCAATGCCACCAGGGCAATGGCGACAGTGATGTATCTCGCTTTGAGCGCAGCCTTCGCAGCGGCCCTGAACTGGACGTCGATAAATGACTCCAGACCCCGGGCAAACTTTGACTGTATTGCGATGACTCGTGCAGCGAAGCCAGCAAAGTAGCCAGCCAGGTGCAGGGCAAACAGGAAGCTCGCAATAGCGATGGCGAAAGCAATGTAAGAGCGGGTATCCCAGGCGATCCCTAAAAGAAGAATGCCAACGAACGGAATCAGCATGAGACCAACCTCTGCTGAAGGTGACTTCACATTGGTGTGTCCCAGGTGAGCTGGCAGGATCATTTGAGATTCTATGAGAGAAAATATCAGGCAACAGATGACGGTTGTTGCGATGACACTCATGACCTGGCCCATAAACCCTGTGACAAAGAGCAGGGGCATAAACGCGGCCACGGTCGTCAGTACACCGAATGTCACGGGAATGGTGACACGCTGCGCTCCTTCAATGGCGCCCTGTAATGGGCGTCCTCCTTCCTGGTGCCTCGAGTGCACGCTTTCGCCGACAACGATGGCGTCATCAACGAGGATACCGAGCACAAGAATAAAGCCGAACAATGAGATGGCGTCGATAGACATGCCGACCTGATTGCTGAGCGCGATAGCGCCAAGGAATGCTACCGGAACACCAAGACTCACCCAGAACGCGAGGCGTGGGCGAAGGAACAGTGCCAATAGAATGAGCACCATAAGGAATCCCTGACGGCCACTCTGCAGAAGTGTGTTCAGTCGATCTTCCAGGAAGGTGCTGTCGTCATTCCACACCGTGAGTTCAACACCTTCCGGTAGTCTGGGCGCGACATCTTCCACGTACTGTTTCACGGTTTGTGCGATGTATTGAATATCCTGGTCACCTGATCTGGCGACACGAATCAGGGCTGCGGGTTTGCCGTTAAACCTCAGTGCCTGATCGGTCTCCGCAAATCCGTCGACGACGTTAGCAACATCCTTGAGGTACAGTCGCGTACCATCTGATCTCGTTGTGACAACCAGTTCTTCAAACTCTTTACCCCAGTAGGCCTGACCCTTGGTGCGAAGCAGAATCTCACCGGCACTGGTTTTTATTGATCCACCAGGCAGATCCAGAGAACCACTTCGAACGGCTCTAGCGACCTGATCAAAGCTGAGATTATTTCTTCGTAATGATTCTTCGGATACTTCTATCGAAATTTCGTAGGGCCGGGTGTTTGATACTGATGCCTGGGTAACACCTGGTAACTGAGTGATGTCATCGCGGACCTGGTAGGCCAGTTCTTTCAGGGTACGCGCGTCTCTCGGACCAGTTATCGTGATGTCCAGAACGTTACGAATCGGTTCGACCAGGGTCGTGATGGGTTTTTCAGTTTCTTCCGGGAAGGTGTCGATAGAGTCAACGCGGTTCTTTACTTCATCCAGAGCTTTGGCTTCATCTGCACTTTCGAAGAGCTCAACCGATACGGTGCAAATGCCTTCATTTGCCGTGCTGTTGATGTGCTTTACACCTTCAATACCTTCGAGTTCTTCCTCGATACGAACACACACTCCTTCTTCAACTTCTTCAGGTGCAGCACCCAGGTAAGGTACCGTGACGCTGATGAGCGGCAGATCAATATCCGGGAAAGACTTGCGCTGCATCTGCGGCAGTGTGACCAGACCCGCCAGAATGATAAGCATCATCAGCAGGTTGGCCGCTACGTGGTTCGACGCGAACCAGGCGATAATCGGTTTCATGATGCGGCCAGCCCCGCTTCGTCGGCAGGTCTCACCTGCATGCCTTCAATCGCGTTACTGATGGTGGAAAGACAGATGACGTCCCCCGCGTTGAATCCACTTTTCACGTAAACGTCTTCATCGACGATGCGCAAAATCTCAACGTCTCGAAACTGCAGTCGGTTGTCACTGCTGATGACATAAACCTGTTCATTGGCCTGCAGTGCGGAGCGAGGCAACACAAAGACATCATCGACCTGGCTGCCAACAATTTCTGCTTCGACGAACAGTCCAACGGCGAGCGGCGGTTTGTTGATCTGTTGGTAAGGGGAATCGACCTGGGCGATGACGTTGATCATGCGAGTTTCGGGGTCCAGTTCGCCTTCGGTTCGTACGACTTTGCCTTCCCAGGTGTGATCAGCACCGGCGAAGCGCGCACGAAGCATGACGGTTGGTTTCTGGCTGGGATCACCGCCGGCCAGTGGCAGTTCGAGATAGGCAAGTTCCTCATCGTGAATCGGCAATCTCACTTCTGCGACGTCAGTGGCATAGAGATTGGCGATTGCCTGGCCGCGCGTTACAAACTGGCCAATGTCGACCCGCTCGTTTCGAACCCGGCCATCGTAGGGCGCTGTGATTTTTGTGCGTTCCATGTCGCGCTCTGCCCTTGATAACCTCGCCTTGGCTTCTCGGAGTGATGCCTGCGCAAATCGGAGTCGGTTCTGGGCGTCATCTTGCTGCGACTGACTGGCGGACTGACGTTTTGCCAGATCCAGTTGCCTCTTATAGGCACGGTCAGCGTTGTCGAGTTCACTTTTGGCAGAGGCCAGACCGGCCCTTGCCTGTTCGAGGGCAACCTCGTAGTCCAGGGGATCGATTTCCAGAAGAACGTCGCCTTCCTGGAAAAAGCCGCCAGAGACGAGAGAATCTGACACGTTGATGACCCGCCCGGAAACCTCGGGAATCAGCTCACTCTCGGTGCGTGGCAACACGGTTCCGTGGGTGAGGGAGGTCAGCTGGACGGTTTGGGAGTCTGCGAGCCAGGTTCGAACGATCGGGGCATTGTTCGGCGGCGGCAGCTGCTCCAGTTTGGGACCTGTGGCGACGATCAGTCCGGCGAGTCCGAAGCCGACACCAACTATAACGATTGGTAATAAAAAGCGCTTAAACATAGATTTATCCGTTATCAGTGTGCTCCAGTCCTGCCTGTACAAAGTTAATCAGGCGGGGGACACCGGAGGTGAATGCGTCATGCGTGGATTCACTTCCCAGGGGGGCATGCATCTGGAGTAGATGGATCATGGAACCGATCATGAAATGAAATCGCCAGCGTATTTCTTCGGGGGGAATCTCAGGCAGAACCTGACTGAGTGCTCCGTGAAATGCCTGTGCAACTTCCTGGAAAGCTTCTTCGAGAATAGGGCGGGTCAGCGACTCCGGTTCCCCATACATGCGTCCAATCAGAGCCGGTGCACCCGGGTCGACATGACGCAATGGTTCAAAAAAGCATTCCAGTATTAATCGGATAGTTAGTTGGCGCTTACCTACCTGCGCTTCTTGTTGTAATGCAGACAATCGCTGCAGTCGCTCCTCGTTAATGGGTTGTACACGACGTTGAAATACCGCCGAAAACAGGCCTCTCTTGGAGCCAAAATGGTAGTTGGTGGCGGCCAGGTTGACCCCGGCTTCTGTGGCGATCGCACGTACAGACGTACCGGCAAAACCATGCTCGATGAAGAGGGTTTCGGCCGCATCCAGGATTCGATCCCTGGTGCTAACTGACGTTTCTGTATCAGCGACGCTCATGTTCTTTTCCGTAAAATATCAAACGAACGTTTGAACTGCGCATGTTAACAGCGCACACATCCGTTGCAAGTGATATTTATACGAACGTTTGAGAAACCTTAGATGAGCCCGATACAGTTTTTTTATTTGCCCTTGAGCAAGGGTGCGAGCTGGTCGTGGGAGTCAGGCACAAATTCGGTGAGTTGCACCCGCTCGATACCCAATTCTCCAAGTTGTTCGAGCGAGGCTGCGACGTCCTCTGGATGCCCCATGAAGTTTCCGAGATAGCCGTTACCCATGGCCGCTTTCATTTGGCTGACCACCTCATTCTCGCCTGCAGCGACCAACAGGAAAATACCGATCGGGATGTCGTCACTGACGGCACGAACCCGATCGATGTTCTGACGGACCTCATCTTCAGTAACTGTTGCCATCAAACCCAGGTCCACCGCACCGCCACGGGTAGAGCGTGCGCTGGCTTTAATCTCAATTCGGTTGACCAGCGGTGTGATCTCTCGGATTCCGCGTGGACCTCCGGCAGAACCCACTAGCGGTGGTGGTGAGTTGAGCACAGGGCCGACCTTCTCGTCGCCACTGATGTCGATCTGGTAGTAGTCACCCTGAAACTGGCATTGGTTCGTCGTTAAGAGTTCCCGGGCAATGTGCATCGCCTCGATGTATCGACTCATCCTTTCGCCAGGTGGTGGATAGTGCATGCCGATGGCACGCATTTCTGCCTCAGCCCATCCAGCACCGAGACCTGCTTCGAAACGCCCTTTAGCAGCCTGTTGAACAGAGAGTGCACCTTGAGCGAATTCAACCGGCGATCGGAACAGGTTGTTACAGAAGGATGACGTGATTTTGATGCGACTGGTCGCACAGGCCATCTGCGTTGCCGCGACAAACACATGAGGATACAGATGGTTGGAAACCCAGAAATGGTCTGACGCACAGATACCATCCCAACCGGCGGCTTCCATTTCCTGAGCCCAGATATCCGGTTCATTGAATCGGCCACCCGGCATGTTGACGAAATATTCCAACAGTTGCTCCTGATCCTTGCTTTAGACGATGATGTCACAACTCGAATTCATATAAAAAAGGCGTGTCATGCAGGTACCTGTCATCGATCTTGAACAGGCAGAGACGGACGTTTCGGTTCTTGAACCATTGGATCAGGCTTGCCGTGACCATGGGTTCTTCCTGTTACGAAACCACGGCATGGACAAACCCATCGAACGCATGTGGCAGGCCGCAGAAGGCTTTTTCTCACAACCATCAGAGGTAAAACGACAGGTCTTGCGCACCGAAGACATTCCTCTGGGTTACTACGATCGTGAACTGACGAAGCGAAAACGGGATCTGAAAGAAGTCTTTGATTATATGCAACCTCGCGCAGATGGATCTGATGTGAATCAGTGGCCGGAAGATCAGGAGTTTCAGGATGCGCTCACCGGCTTTTTTGATTCCGCAACCACGGTCGCAGAACGCACCCTCAACCTTGTTTATCGCGCGATCGCCGGTGACGGCGTCGATTTGAGCTCACTACCCGAAGGTTCCGGTCGAACCAGTACCGTGCGATTAAACTACTACCCCGTCAGCGATCCTCTGGATGATGAAGAAAGGCAGAGCGTCGCGGATCTTGGTGACATGGCTTTGCACCACCACACAGATCCAGGTGTGTTAACGCTGCTTCTTCAGGATATGACCGGTGGTTTGCAGACTCATTCAAAAGAAGATGGTTGGATTGATGTACCTCCTGAAGTAGGTACCATCGTTGTGAACCTGGGCGATTCGCTTCAGGTATGGACGAACGATATCTATCGCGCAGCGGTACATCGGGTGCTGCCGATGCGAGGCTCAGGCAGATACAGCACGCCTTACTTTTTTAATCCAACCAGCGATGCAATGTTGGAACCGATGCCACAACTGTCATCGGAACAGCCTAAATATGAGAGCTTTACCTGGCGCGAATATATAAAGGGTCGTGTGGATGACAACTACACGGACCTGGGTGAAGACGATATTCAGATTGATCGTTATCGGAAGGCGAGCTAGCGACAGCTGTTCAGATAAATGCTGATCAGCTCGTCTTTGACGGTTGGTGTCAGTATTTCCAGCCACTCAGCTGAAGACTTTTCGTAACCGAGTGCCTGCACGCAAATCTCGTGCAGATCATCACGGCTACACAGGTTCTGATCGAGAATGTCCTTGCCCGGGAATATCATGGCGCCTCTAAGGCGTCTCACCACTTCTGATGTCACTTCTTTACTGGCCTCAAAAGGTTCATCGATTTCCCAGGGTTCCTGTTGCGCCTGCAGTTGTGCAGCTGGTGCGTAGCCTTCACCGAGCACTGCAAGATTTCGACTGGCTGCAGCCATGACCGGCAAACCAACCAGATTCATCACGGCAAAAGGACCTAGACCCACACCCAGTTTGGTCGTTGCGATCTTGTCGACCTCACCAGGCGTCGCGATATTGAGACATCGCGCTGCTTCATTGATGTAAGGCAGTGACTGTCTGTTCAACACAAAACACGGTGTGTCTGCACAGCGTATCGCGAGTTTATTGGCCTGGTTCATCCATTGGTGAACACCCTCTGCAATAGATTTGTCGGACAACTCTGAGGCGATAATCTCAACAACAGGATTCATGTCTGCTGGGTTGTTGTAGTGCACCCCAATAAACCTGTTGGGAAGTTCGATAGATTGAGCGAGATCTTTGATCAATAAAGAACTGGTATTTGAGGCGATAACACAATTGTCGTCGACAATGTGTGACACGGTTTTCAGGACATCGAGTTTCACGTTCAGGTCCTCGAACACCGCTTCGATCACAAAGTCTCTGTCTGAAATGTCTTTGAGCTCGTGGCTGAAACTTAGATCTTTGTTTTCTTCCATGCCGCGTGCTTTCTCCAGTTGTTCAAGAGAAGCATCAATCACCAGAACGTCGATGTGCTGTGAAGACAGATGACGTGCGATACCGGTACCCATAAGACCGGCACCGATGACGGCGGCTTTACTGATCATCATTACCAGCCTGGACGGACAGACAGGGCGCAATCGATCGTGAGCACAGTGCCGGAAATCGACGAGGCATTGTCACTGGCCAGGAAGACGACAGAAGAAGCGATGTCCTCTGGGTCCACCAGCCTGCCAAGGGGTGCAGCAGCTTTCCAGGCACCGACCCCTTCAGGCCAGCCTTCTTCAATTCCGTCTCGGTGAATGAGACCGGGGGCCACTGCGTTAACCCGGATGCCCAGAGGACCGAACTCCAGTGCTGCAGCCTGGGTCAGCATTTCTAGACCAGCTTTCGACGTGGAATAGTGTGCGTGTCCGAAAGCCGGTCTGGAGCCTTCGATGGAAGACACGTTGATCACAGATCCGGCGTTTCCTTGTGCCGCGAAGTGCTGAATCAGTTTCATCGGTGCCTGGACATTGGCTTGCTGTGTACTGGCCCATTGATCGTTGGACAGGTTTGCGAGGTCTTCCACGTTCTGTGATTCCGCCGCTGCGCAGTTCACCAGGATAGAGATATCACCCATGGCCACAACCGCATCGGTGAACAACTGGTCGACGCTATCTGTGTCTCCCATATCTGCCTGTAGGACGGCTGTTTTGTTTGAGCAGTCTGCGGCGATGGCTTCCGCACCTGCCTGGTTACCGTGGTACTGCAGCACAACATTGGCTCCACTGGAGTCCAGTGCTTTCACAATAAACGGACCAAGCCCGCTGCTTGCGCCTGTCACCAGTGCTTTTCTTCCCGAGAGTGATAACTGCATGTCTGCCAAGTCCTGTCCGCCAGATGATGTCCGATCATAACACTGGTATTGTCAGCGCCATGTCTATGAATCAAAAAACAAAGCCAGAGTCTGATTACTTTGTTGAAGCTACCGGTTCGGAGTTCTGGACCGATGAGCGTTGTTACATCACCGAGTTGTGCAACACAGATAAGTTGGCCGAGAGTTCGCTCGCCATTGCCCGCGTGGAGGCAGGTGTCACCACGCAGCTGCATGCTCTGACGGGGCTGACTGAAACCTATATCGTGATAGAAGGTTCTGGTCGAATGGAAGTAGGTGATGAGACCTTTGAGATTAATCCAGGTGACCAGGTGGTCATTCCTCCAGGTGTCCGTCAACGCGTCACCGCACTCAATGACCAACAGCTTCGCTTCTATTGTCTTTGCACACCTCGATTCTATCCAGAGAGTTACGTCAATCTCGAGGACGAATAGACATGGCCATGATCGACAACCTGGAGAAGATGCTCGCCAAAGGGCGTGATGATGCAATGCTCAGATTTGGTCTGGGTAGCGCCTACTTTAATGAGAAACAGTTCGACAAAGCCATCGAGCATCTATCGGCCTGCCTTAAACACGATGAGACCTACTCCGCGGCTTACAAACTGCTCGGTAAAGCCTTCTATCAGCAGGAGAGGTATTCGGACGCAGTGGACATTTTTGAGCGAGGTTTACCCGTGGCGCAAACTTCTGGTGACAAGCAATCGCAGAAAGAAATCGAAGTTTTTCTCGCTAAAGCAGAAAAACAAAATGCAGGGAAGCAGACGGATACATGAGCTATCAATTTGATCAAGACACCCAGCTGCAAAAACTGGGCGAACATCAGTTCAAGGGAACAGTCAGCGCCGGTTGGAACATTGGCGATAATCCGAACGGTGGCTACCTCGTCTCCTTAGTCAGCGCGGCGATTGCAGACTGCGTTCCTCACCCAGATCCCCTGTCTTTCACGACGCACTTTTTAAGGCCGGGCGTTGGTGGCGGCGAATGTGACATTGATGTCGACGTGGTGCGTGTGGGCAGAACGTTAAGCACGGTCAGGGCACGCCTGACACAGGAAGGTAAAACCCGTCTCGAGGTGATGGCGGCCTACGGTGATCTGTCGACACCGGCGGGTGTCAGCGCCGACATGACGCTGGAAGCCCCGGCGATGCCGGATCCGGAACATTGCATACCCCGAACCGGTGAACTGCAGAACATTGACATCGCGCTCGTCAATAAGCTCGATGTCATGCTGCATCCTGATCTTGCCAATCCCGGTGAGTCTGAAGTTCCGGAGATTGCAGGCTGGATTAGATTTCCAGATGGTCGTGAGCCTGATGCCCGCGCGATGTTGTTGTTCTGCGATACTTTTCCGCCATCCCCGTTTGGTGTTCTCGGTGTTGTTGGCTGGGTGCCAACCATTGAGCTAACGGTTCATGTAAGGCGCCGGCCCGCACCTGGCTGGGTACAGGCAAGGTTTGTTACCGACGATCTGAATGATGGACGAATGGTTGAAACCGGATGCCTGTGGGACTCAACGGGCCAGCTGGTTGCGCAGAGCCGCCAGATTGGCCTGGTCATGCGAAGGGACTAGGAAATAAGAGCCGTTAGGGCAATTTGCAGGCTATCGGCGACGGCTTTTTTGACACTGTCCTGGTGCGGGTCATAGGTTTCCATGGAGCCATCATCCTGGGCCAGCGGATTCCCATCGACAGCAACCACAGCCGCTGTTTCCACGCCATGAAGGCTACAAATGACGAAGAGGGTGGCCACCTCCATTTCGACCGCAGTGACTCCAGCACGTTGCCAAAGTGGCAGATCGCTGCCGAAAACCTCATGTGGATAGAACATATCGGAAGTGAGCAGAAGTCCTTCGTGTGCATCAATACCCAGAGAGTTGGCGGCATTGTGCATGGCGATGATGAGATCAGGTGTTGCTATTGCGGGGTAGCCCAGGGGCACAAGCTTTGGTGATAACCCGTCTTCACGGACAGCACCGGTTGCGATGACAACGTCCCCGGCAGTGACACTATCCTGCATACCACCGGCAGATCCCGAGCGAATGATTCGCGTGGCGCCTGACTGACATATTTCTTCAAAGCAGGCGCCGGCTCCGGCAGAACCCACGCCGTGTGAAATGGCGCCAATCTCCTGGCCCTCATAGGTGCCCCTAAGCGTCCGGTATTCCCGGTTATGAGCTATTTCTTGAACATCGCTCAGTGATTCGGCGACAACGTCTAGGCGATTGGGATCGCCTACAACAAGTACTCGATCAGGAATATTGTCTGAATCTGTTTTCAGAATTGGTAGAAATGCCATTTGGTTCTCTCTAACTGAGTTGTCGCTGGACCAGCAGGATGAAGATATCACACAGTGCGTGGTATGTTGCTTGTCTGCATGTGCTGATCAGGAGGGAAAAATGAAAGAGCTGAATGGCAAAGTGGCAGTAGTCACGGGTGCTGCCAGTGGCATTGGTAAAGCAACCGCGACTCGGTTTGCAGAAGAGGGCATGAAGGTCGTGCTTTCAGATATCGAAGAAGCGGCACTGGAAAAAGCGGTCCAGGAGCTGAGTGATCGTAACTTCGAAGTCATTGGTGTACCGACAGATGTTTCTCGCAACGAAGCGATTGAATCACTGGCGGAACAAACAATGTCTGAATTCGGTAGCGTCAATGTTGTGCACAATAATGCGGGTGTCGTTGTTTCCGGCCCCATTGAAGCGTTAAGCCTTTCTGATTGGGAATGGGTGCTTGGCGTCGATCTTTGGAGTGTCATCTATGGCGTTCGAACTTTCCTGCCGCTGATCAAGGAATCCGGTGATGGTCATATCATTAACACCGCGTCCACTGCGGGGCTGCAGGCCTCCGGTTCAATAGCGCCATACAACGTTGCCAAATTTGGTGTGGTTGCATTGACTGAAACACTCCGTGTGGAATTGGATGAAGCCAAATGTGGCGTATCAGCTTCGGTGCTTTGTCCGGGTGCCATCAACACCCAGATAGTTATGAGCAAGCGAAATCGGGATCCGGATTCAGCAAAAGACCATCAATCCAGTCCACAGGAAGAAGCATTTGAGAAAAATGCGGGCGCACTCCTGGCCCAGCAGGGTAAAGATCCCGCCGAAGTCGCTGGCATGATTGTTAATGCCATTCTCAAAGACGAGTTCTGGATTCTGACTCATGATGAGTGGAAGAACGTTTTGCGAGACCGTGTTGATGCGATCGCGAAAGACAACAGCTTGTATCGAGGATTTGGTGGATAACATGACGACAGCAACCGGCGGCTGCCTTTGTGGTGCTATCCGTTACGAGTTTGATCGCGACAAAGTGATCTCGTCAGGAAACTGCCATTGCACTGACTGCCAGAAAGCAACCGGTGGCGGCAAAGCAACCATCTTGTTCATTCCGACGAACGAGTTAAGTTTGAGCGGAGAATACAAGGCGTACACCGTCGTCGGCAGCGACGGCAGTCATGTAAGTCGTGGCTTTTGTCCGGAGTGCGGTTCACCTGTTATCAGTTACACCGCAGAGCAACCGGAAATCAAATTCATCAAGGCAGGCAGCCTGGATGATCCTTCGTGGGTGAAGCCTGAAGCCAGCTATTGGGAAACGTCAGCGCATGCCTGGGACCCGGTGTCCGCCGGGGTCCCAAGTTTCCCCCGGAATCCTGGCTAGACGCGAGCTTCTGGCCAGAGGCGCAGGAAGTTTTCGCTGTAGAACCGTTCCTTCTCAGTTTCTTCTCTGTCGGCCATCGTGGTTTCGAACTTGCCGATCGGATTGCGTCCACCTTCAACATGAGGGTAATCGCTTGAAAACAGATACAAGTCAGGATTTGACTGATCTATCAGGTTTGCAACATCTTCATGAGGGAAGGGTGTGAAACCCATCTGTTGACTCAACTGTTCGGAAGGTTTGCGTTCGAATCTGACGGATTCGTCCACGCGGCCATAGATGCGTGTCACCCAATCGAGTCGGTTCAACATCTCGGGTACCCAACCCGCGCCGAGCTCTACGGCTGCTCCGTGCAGTTTCGGGTGACGATCAAAAACGCCATCAAGAACTAGCATGGAAATAAAAGTTTCCGGTGGCTGATGCATCAGGGCTGCATCTTTAGTTCGGACGTTTTCACCACCACCCATCCAGTCTTTAACCGCAGCGCGACCGTTATTGCTCCAGGCCTTAAGTGCTTGCAGTGGCGAACCGCCAACATGCAGCACAAACGGTGTGCCGGATTCCGCGAGCAGAGCCCAAAACTTCTCGAGATCTACATGACCGGGTGACCGTTCACCTGGGGCTCGATGTGGAACCCAGATAGCTTCAAGCCCCTGGTCGATCGCCCACTTGGCTTCTTCAAAAGCAGACTCAGGGTCATCCAGCGGCACGATACCAACACCCATCAACCGATCATCGTCACTGCAGAAATCGATCATGTGTCTGTTATGCGCGCGAGTTGCGCCATAACGAAGCTTTACTGATTTTTTCTGACTGGGATGAAACGGCATGGCAACACTGTGTGTAGCGAACACCAACTGTTTTTTAAATCCCAACATATCCAGGGCGGTGGTTCGGTCCTGCTTGTTGAACGCGCCGAGTGCCTGAATCTCTTTTGAGCTTTCGATGAGTTTGTCACCCAAAGCGATCTGAGCGGCGACGTGTTCTTCGCTGTGCTTGCCACCCTGATCCATGATGATGGCAACTTCTTCATCGGAAACCAGAGATGCGCTGTAACTGACCTCAGGTACCTCGTCACGAATATCGGGATCAGCGTAGGCTTTAAGAAAATTCGGCAGCTCCATGATGTGGCTGTCGGCATCGTAATAAGGTCGATCATTAGGGGTATAGGTCATGACACTTTCACCATTCCTCCATCAACAACCAGGGTCTGGCCGGTGATGTTCATACTGTCTTCTGAGACCAAGAAGCATACCGCATTGCCCATATCTTCCACAGTCTGCTCCCGGCGAAGCGGAGTGCGGTCGAATATGGTTGGGTAGCTGTCGTCAAAAATACCCTCAAACCAGGTCCTGGCGTCCATCCCTTTAAAGTCCGGCATGTGGGTCACGGCATTTTCTGCGTTGCTCTTCCATGCATCGGTATAGACGATGCCGGGGCAGACCGCATTGACGTTGATGTTGTCCGCGCCTAGAAGGTCAGCCTGTGTCTGGGTGTAGTTGATGAGAGCAGCCTTCATCGCGTTGTAGCTGGGGTGCACGAATCCGGTCAACATCTTCGGTGAGAATGAGCCTAGCCCTGCGATCGATGAGATGTGCACAATTTTGCCGTACTGCTTTTCTTTCATGTGGGGTACGACGGCTTCTGTCATGAGTACGGCCGGTAACAGGTTCTGCCGATACAGTGCGTTCCAAAGTCCCTCAACAGCGCCCAACGGGTGCTCGGGTGGCGCCTCCATATCCTTAGGTCCGGCCCCAACGTTGTTCACCAGAATGTCGATCTGACCAAATTGCGACAGGGTGTCGTTGGTCACCTGGATCATGAAGTCGGGGTCCGTGATATCCCCAACCATAGCAATGGCTTTCCCGCCGGCCGATTCGATTTCGTCTACGGTGCCTTGAGTGGTATCTGGGCTGTAGGAGTTCACTATGACGGTGGCGCCTTCAGCGGCGAGGCTTTTGGCGATGCCTCTGCCGATGCCGCGTCCAGCGGCGGAAACAATTGCGACCCGGTTATTCAGTTTCGCCATGAGCTTTCCCTTCTGTTTTTGTTATTTGATGACGCCAAAGATGGCGAAAGTCCGCAAATGACGCAAGGCCGGGAGGCATTTGAACCCCGGAAGGGCCTTCGGGGTACATATAGAGAATGTCCAAGGAGTGCTGAACAAAATTGGCTAAAAGTGAGACAAAAGAAGCCCTCGCTCGTAAACGTGTTCAAGGAATATCCACAAGCCCTGAAATTTACAGAAGCTTTTACGGAGGTTTGAGCATGAACACAGGTTATAGGATTGGAGCGGTCGCCAAGTTGACCGGGATTTCTACGGACACCATTCGCGCCTGGGAAAGACGATACAAGGTTGTTGAGCCCAATCGCGGCGAGAACAACAATCGGTATTACACAGATGGGCACATCAAGAAGCTGATCAGTGTAAAACGTCTGGTTGATGCCGGTCAGGCGATTGGCACGATTTGCAGACTTTCAGATGACGAGCTGAAAGAACGCACGAATGGACTTCTGGGTGTAAACAGAAAGATCAGTACAGGGCCATCTGGCGCCTGGGCAGTGTTTAGTGTGCAGCAGCCTGCATGGCTGAAAGCCTGCATCTCGGCGCAGTCCGAAAACGAAGTGAGTTGGTTCACTTCCCTCGACGATGTTGATCTCGAAAAATACGAGTTCATCGTGATCGACATGCCGAGTCTTTCCGAAGTGAATGAGCAGGAAATTCTGAGACACGTCACAGATAAAGATGCGTCTCGATGTCTGGTGGTTTACCGATTCGCATCGCGCACGCAATTGCGTTCTTTGACATCGAAAGGATTCAGGTTGCTGAAAGGTCCGCTGGAACCATTTGCGCTGGTTAATCTGCTCAGTGGTGACTCAGCCCCAGTCGCAGTGGCGCAACCTCGTCGCTACTCAGAAATGCAGCTCAACAAGCTTGCAGAACTCAGTGGTGCCGTCGAATGTGAATGCCCGAAGCATCTTTCTGAACTGGTGGTTGCACTCAACCAGTTTGAGGATTACACCGAGGATTGCATCTCGCAGAGCGAAGAAGACGCAGCACTGCACAGCCGTCTTCATGAACTGACAAGTCAGGCGCGTTCTATCATGGAGCAGGCCCTGACAGATGTGATTGAAGTTGAAGGCTATTCGGAGCACATTAACTAGATTGTGAATGTGCTATTTATCTTCAGACGGGATCTCCGTCTGGAGGACAACACCGCACTGAACGAGGCGCTTCGAAGCGGCCATAAAGTCAGTGCGGTGTTCTTCGTCGAACAGGAACTCTTGAGCCGCTGGCAGAATGCGGAAAAGCGTCTCGCGTTTCTGGCGCGTTCCCTGAAAGAACTATCGGAGCTCGTGGCATCGAAAGGCGGAGCCCTGTCTTTTCTTGCCGGCAACTCTGCAGACTCATTGAGCGAACTGCTTTCACGCGAAGCCTTTAAAGCGGTGTACGTTAACCGCGACTACACTCCGTTCGCCAGGCGCCGTGATGAGAAGCTGGAATCAGTTTGTCGTGACAAAGGCGTTGAGTTTCATGCGTTCGACGATCACCTGTTAAACCCACCCGGTCTTGTTCTTAAAGACGACGGCAAACCCTATACAGTTTTCACACCCTATTTTCGCAGGACCCAACGATTCCAATTGGTCGAGCCTCAACCACTCGTTAACGGGGCGTTTGAGTCCGAGCAATATGGGCGATTGGAAGAAACGCCGCTCGGAAAATTTCTTGAAAAGGAACCTGTGAGCTTTGAGCCCGGCGTGTCCGGTGCGAAGAAAGCACTCGAACGATTCTCTGGTCTCGCCTCCTACGATTCTGATCGAGATGTACCGGCCATGGAGATGACCAGTCGAATGTCAGCCCACCTGAGGTTTGGTACCTGTTCTCCTCGTCAGATGGCCGCGGTCATCTCGGGGCAACTTGGCGCTGATCACCCGCTTATTCGACAGTTACACTGGCGTGATTTCTACACACAGATCGCCTGGTTTTTCCCCCATGTTTTTGGACACGCGTTTCGACTTCAGTATGACGCTATACATTGGCAGCAGGACGAAGATGATTTTCGTCACTGGTGTGAGGGCAAAACAGGTTTTCCAATTGTTGACGCGGGTATGCGTGAACTGGCGGCGACGGGATATATGCATAACCGTGTCCGTATGATCGTTGCTTCTTTTCTGACGAAAAACCTGCACATCAGCTGGCAACAGGGAGAAACTTTTTTTGCGGAGCACCTGGTGGACTACGAGCCAACGGTGAACAACGGTAATTGGCAGTGGGGTGCTTCCACAGGCTGCGATGCTCAGCCTTACTTCCGGGTCTTCAATCCCTGGCGCCAGCAACAGAAGTTCGATAAAGATTGCGTTTACATCAAACGGTGGGTGCCAGAACTAGAGAGTTATCCGCCCGCGGCGATCCATAAGCTGGAAAAAGAAGGGGATTTCTACCTACCGCAAATTGTTGATCTGAGGTCCTCTAGTGAACAGATCAAAGCAGCCTTCAAGGAAGCTGCGGTGTAACGCATAATGGAGCGGCCGTTTGATCTGCAGAATCCTAGCGTTGTTCAAATTTCCACTCATCGTTCTTCTAATTACCATCTCTCTGCTGACCCCTGCGGCCAGCACTGCTGAAGACAATCGTCTGAATCCTCATGACCGAGATTTCTCGGGCCACTGGGAGCTGGACTACCAGCGAAGTGATCATCCGCAGGAGAAAATTCGCACGATGTATATCCAGGCGAGATCTGAAGCTGAACGAATTGCTGAACGTTCCAGAAACGCTGGCCGCTATGTAGATCCTCGAATGTTCAATTTCCAATCGATCATTGGTCTTGGTCAATTGGCTCAGGAAATAACGAAAGCCACTGTTCTGGATATCACCCAGGAAGGTGACCATATTGTGATCCGCCGTAATGAAGACTATGCGCTGGTCTGCGATTTTTCAGATATGGGATTCAAGACGAATGCCGTTGGCACTGAAGGATGTGCCTGGCAGGAAGATCAGCTCACTTTTCAGGTTGCATTACCTGAGGGTCTCAAAGTATTCCACCGTCTCAGTATTGCTTCCGATAGAAGTCGACTGAACATCGCAACTACTGTCATGGTCGATGGTCTTCGTTACCTGTTTACTCTCAACAGGGTATTTATGCCCTATGAGCCCGGCGAGGGTCTCTATAGTTGTGAATACACGATTGCGAAAGGTACCTCCTGCACGCTGAAGGGTTCGAGCGAGTGAGAGTTCTCCCTGTCCTGTTTCTCCTGTTGTTGACGGCTTGTAGTAGCTCGACACCGGAACGCCGGGAAAGCCCGGCGCTCCCATCATCGGTTGAAGCACAGTTGAAGGTAGCCGCCGAGCCTCCGGTGTTGTCACTGAATGTGGGCATCACCGTATTCGATATCCAGGAGCCTGTTGAAAATTCCCTCCAGGGTGCCCTTAAACAGGTCCGTTCCGTTGAACAACGCTATGTGCCCTACGAGTTGAAGAAGACACTGGATAGATCCGGTTACTGGGGTGCCGTTCGAGTTATGCCAAGAGAAGACCTTTCCGCGGAAATGAATATATCCGGAAGTGTGCTCGAGTCTGACGGCGTGGTCCTGAAATTGGCGATCAAAGCCATCGATGCATCCGGCCGAGTATGGCTTGATGAAATCTACGAAGATGCCGCGACCGATGATGACTACTCGAAAGATCCTGACTACAACAAGGATCCCTTTCAGGGTCTTTACAACAGAATTGCCAACGACCTTTCTAGGGCGCTAGAGCCCATGAGCGAAGCAGACTTGCAGTCGATCCTCGACATAGCGACTGTCGTTTATGGACGAGCTTTGTCTGAAGAAGCCTTTGGACGTTACCTGATCGAAACTGAAGAAGGTCTGGTGCTGGCGGGTTTACCTGCCGCTAATGATCCTGCATTCGAGAGAATCCAGCGAATTCGTGACAGTGAATATCTGTTCGCCGACAGTATCGATGCACATTATGAAAGCCTTCAACGTCAGCTCGGACAGACCTATGCGTGGTGGCGTCACTACAGCTATGAACTCATCATGGGTAATCGTCGTCTCGAAACGGTAGACGCGACACGAGGTGCAACGCGAGGTACTTACTATTCGCTTAACCGCGTCTACAAAACTTTTCGCGATTCAAAGATGAATGAAGATGCCTTGCGAGAACTGACCGACAGTTTTGATCGAGAAACTGAACCGACGGTAACTGAGATTGCCGGAAAGGTGGTTCAGCTCCACGGCACTCTGGACTTCCAGGTGGATGAATGGCGACGTCTTCTCCGGCAAGCCTGGGAGCAGGAAACCGGGTTCTAGTTATCGTCCGGGTTGATTCGAATGGCTGAGAGGCGCACACCCAGTGGTCCCCTTGGAACAGAGACGGTCATCTGGTTGCCATTTCGTAGCAGCGTAAGATCAACCAGCTCGTCTTTTTCGCCCTGTGTGGTTAAGCCTCGGATATCGCCTGGTTTGTACAAGGCGTCATCTTCGTAACGGATAAGGACATCTCCCGCTTCAACACCACTTTGTTCTGCTGCGGAACCCAGCATCACGGAAGAGACGGCGACGCGATTAGATTGACCTGAGAAATACAGATATCTGTCATAAGTTGACTCATCGACCTCGTCGCGAACGCGTACCTGCTGATCTCTCACAGCGGCGCGTTCCTCGCGATATTGCTCCGAACCGATATACCCTTCCCTGATTGCCTTGTCCCGCAGTTCCAGCTGCGCCAACTGAGACTCACTGACCCGGCGAGCGATCTGCTCTGCAGTAAAACTATCCAGACCTGCGGCAACCAGTCCATCAACGACAGCGACAGGTTCTGTCGGGGTGCCGAATACGTTGATACTTTCAGCGCTGGAAGCAGGCGGCTCGTCGTCGGCGTTATCTGATGAAATCGATTCCCTTGACTCAAGCAGCTTTAGTCGGGCGCTGAGGCTGGCAAGCTCCGCTTCGAGCGCTTCAATTCGTGACCGGGCATCTGCGTCTCCTTGAAACTCTGACGATGAACTTGGAAGTGTTGTGCTGTCAGCTGAGTTAGATATTTCTGTTGGAGAAGAAGGTGTGCCCGTGAGCAGGATGCCTGCAATAAGACCGACAGAAAGGAGAGCGAAGCTACCGAGATATATTTTAGTCACGTGTCTTAGTACCGTTTTTTGTCATGGTAGTTCAAAGTGACAGTGAGCTGGACAAATACGTACTGTGATCGTCGATCGCTGCGAGGCTGCGATCCAACAGCATTCGACCTTCGTCTAAATCGCCCTGATTAAGAATAAGTCCCGGAAGATAGAGGGAAGGTAACAGGGAAAGACGATAAGAATTAAACAGACTTTCCTGATCTATCTTCAGTTGCTGGTTGCTGAGGGTGTTTTGATAGAGTGCCAGGAGATCATTCTCCCAGTGTCTTCGATTGGATGTGCTGAGACACCCGGAGATAAATCCTGCCAGGTCAAAGCCAATGGGCGCATGTGTGCTTTCGCCCCAATCCAGTACGCACAGAGTGTCCAGAAACCGCATATTGTCGAGCCGATAGTCCAGATGCGTAAACACCTGTTCTTGTCGCTCGAACAGGTTGATGTAACGCTCACTATGGGCGGCATAATGCGCAGCTATTTTTGCGGCGTTGCCGGAATAGCCTGAGACGGCTGGTGCGACCAGAGTGCGCATATCGATTGCGGCGGCACTAAGTCCCGCGCGGATCTCCTGAAGGACAGGTGGAGAATTCGCCATAAAGTGCCCGTGCATAGCTGCCAGGGTCTCAATAGCCAGCTTTGCTTGATCTTCCGATGCACCTTCCAGGGGGCTGATGCTCCCATGGTCCCCCAGGTCTTCGAGCAGCAGAACAAAACGATCTGTAGCATTCAGATGACAAGCGGGGACCCGAAAGGGTAGGTCGTGGGCCAGATCCTGATAAAACCGCTGCTCATTCCTGTAGGAACCGAATCTTTCTGCGATCTCAAAGCGGTCTTCATGGCTGCTGGCCGTCTTTAATACGTAGGATTGAGCTTGTCCGTTGACTTGAGTGACCAATCGAAAAACATCAGCCATATAACCGCGGGTGGAGTCTTTTAGCTCAACCAGTTCATAACTTTCGATGGTGGTGCCCAGAGCCTGTGAAAGTTCTGAGTTACTGATGGGATCACCTCGCATGGCAGCATTCTAAACCAGTCGATATCTCTCGAGGGAACTGGTAGGTTGCAGGCCGATGATTTCTCGAGTTCTCGTTCCCGATGAATCAGGTGATTGGCTGGAATTCCAGGCGCCGATAGATGTTCTTACGGCCAGCTCACCTGACGATGTTAAAGAGGTGCTGCGCAAAGCTGAGACCGCCGCGATAGATGGTGCCTACGTTGCTGGCTACGTCAGCTACGAAGCGGCGAGCGCATTCGACCCCGCCTTGACTCACCATGCCCCGGGTGACCTGCCGCTCGCTTCGTTCGCGATATTCGATGAGCCTGTAGCTCTTGGCCACATTGATAGTCATCCGAATTCTTTGGCCCTCAAGCCATCACTTTCCAGGCAGGGTTACGGCGAAGCGCTCGGTCGTATCAAAAAATACCTTTCTGAGGGTGACACCTATCAGGTGAACTTCACGCAACAGTTGCGCGGCGAAATTCAGGAATTGGATACCGACACGTTGATGGCAAGGCTCAGCGGCATTCAGCCCACTCCTTACGCGATGATGCTCGAGTCGGCGAACCATGTGATTTGTTGTGTTTCGCCCGAACTTTTTTTCGAAAGAACAGGGACTATCCTGAGAACCGAGCCGATGAAAGGCACACGACCGCGGGGTCGGTTTTCTGAAGAAGACAGCCAGCAGTACCAGTCATTGATAACGTCTCATAAAGATCGTGCAGAAAACCTCATGATTGTGGACATGATCAGAAACGATTTGGGGAGAGTGGCGGATACCGGCAGTGTCGCGGTGGATGAAATATTTCAGGTAAAAGCGTTGCCAACGGTCTGGCAACAGGTTTCGTCGATCACCGCCAAAACCAATGCAAACTTGGTGGAAGTTTTTCAGACCTTGTTCCCATGTGCTTCAGTGACCGGGGCACCAAAGGCAAGAACCATGGAAATCATTCGAGAACTTGAGTCGAGTCCCCGGGGTGTCTACACGGGCGCCGTTGGCATGATCAGGCCGGGTGGTGATTGCTGCTTTGCTGTCGCCATACGTACGCTAGTGGTCGATAAAACATCCGGTGCAGCGACCTATGGGGTTGGTGGTGGCATCGTCTGGGACTCGGACATTGACGAGGAATGGCAGGAAGCCATGACCAAGTCTGCGGTTCTGAATTCTGAGCGGCCTGAATTCCAGTTGTTAGAGACGATGCGTTTTGATCCGGAGCACGGCGTAGAACGATTGGATTATCACCTTGCTCGCTTATCCAGTTCAGCTGGCTATTTCGGCTATTCCTGCTCCCTGCCGGAAATACGTGCAGAGATCGCTGATCTGAAAATAGAAAGTCCCTGTCGGCTGAGACTACTGCTGAATGCAGACGGTAGCTCTACGTTGGAGCAACATCCGCTTCCGGACAGCACTGGATTGGTCAGACTGCGACTTGCTCAGAGCGCGGTGAACAGCAGTGACGTTTTCCTCTTTCATAAGACAACTCATCGACTTGTCTATGAAGCAGCAAGAAACTCCGTCACCGATTGTGACGACGTACTCTTGTATAACGAGAAAGGTGAGCTGACGGAAACCAGCATCGCAAATGTCTTTCTCGAGATTGATGGAGTCCTGAAAACCCCCGCAGTCAGTTGCGGTCTGCTGGCGGGTACTCTGCGGCAGGAAATGCTGGATCAAGGCCTCGCAACCGAAGCGATTCTTACCCGCAACGATCTGGAAAGGGCGAGTCGACTCTATGTGGCGAACAGCTTACGCGGCATGCGAGAAGCTGAATTGCTCGACGATAGCTGACGAGACTCAGTAGAGACTGGGTGGCAGACCCGGGTAGGGACCATCACCTGAAACAAAGTGCTGCGTGTGGAAGCCCTCGCCGACCTGGACCAGGTGAAAGATGGTGTCGTTGGATTGAGAGAACTGAAACATCTCTTCTTCGGTGTGACCCAGCAATATACTGACCATGATGCGCCCAATAATCCCATGAGACACGATGGCAACCTTCTTGTGTTCAATATTGGTGATTTCTTCAAGGAAAGGGCGAGCCCGTTCGATCATGTCGGGATAGTTTTCACAGTTCGGGCCCCGGTAGTGAAAACGGTTTGCCTGCCATTCAGAGAACTCAATTGGCCATTTCTCGGCGACCTCATCCCACATCTCGCCGCTCCAGTCACCGCAATCCCATTCCTTGATTCGGTCATCAAACTCCAGGCTTACATCGAGGTGTTTGTTGATGATTTCAGCGGTTTGACGGGTGCGATCCAGTGGTGATGCGACAATGTGTTCGATATCTAAACCAGCAAGGAAGCGGCCGTTGATATCAGCCTGCTGGCGACCAAGATCATTGAGATCTGAGTTCCATTGTCCCTGCATGCGTCGAATTGCATTCCACTCAGTCTGTCCGTGTCTGACGAAATAGAATTCTTTCACTGCGTCCCTTTATTTATAGGTTTTTGAGAATGGCGGCGGTCGCCTGCAAAATATAGCATACTGACGCATTGCGGCTGCTGCGCGAAGGCGCGGTTATCCAAAACAATATCAAAATAAGATCAAACCCAATTCAATTATGTCAGAAGCGTTGACGAGCCAGGGGGAAGTGTTCCAGTTCGATGAGTTTGAACTGGATGTCGCTGGGTTCGAGTTGCGATGCGAAGGAGAGCCCATTGCGCTCGAGCCCCAGGTTTTCGGTTTATTGTCCTACCTTGTGCAGAACCGAGAGCGCCTGGTTTCCAAGGATGAACTGTTAGATGAGCTTTGGGGTCATCGATTTGTCAGTGAGTCTGCTCTTGCTACCCAGATAAAGTCACTGCGTAAAGCGGTTGGTGACGACGGTCGCAGCCAACGTGTGATCAAAACTATCCATGGTCGAGGTTATCGATTTGTCGCCGAGCTGAAGCAGATGGCTGCGGTGGCTCATGAAAGCGAGCCGATTGTATCGGTCGTGGAAGCTCCGCAGCACAATCTGCCTCGGGAACGCTCGCCACTTTTTGGTCGAAGAGAGGATCTTGAGAGCCTGGCTTCGATTCTGCAACAGCATCGACTGGTATCGATTCTTGGCATTGGTGGCACCGGTAAGACGCGACTGTCTGTGGCGCTTGGAAGAATGTTGCTTGAGAACTTTCCAGACGGCGTCTGGTTTGTTGACTTGATCCCAGCTAGCCAGGGTTCAGCCATCGATGATGCGATTGCCAACGTGACCAGGCTTGCATTGAACGATGGAGATGCAAGACGTCAGGTCGTCGAGTCTTTTCGAGATCGCCGTATGTTGGTCATTCTCGATAACTGCGAACACATCAAGGAAGACGTGGCTGAAGCGATAGACTTTTTCCTCGACCATACGGATGAGCCTCGCTTTTTGCTGACGAGTCGCGATCCAGTCAACCTGGTGGACGAACGTCGCTACTTTCTTGAGCCTCTAAAAACAGAGTCAGATGGCGATGTCTCGCCTGCTGCGCAGTTGTTTGTATCGACCGCGGAGCGTCACGGCGTCAGCCAGCTCTCCATTAATCTTGAGTTGATTGACCAGGTCTGCCGACAGTTGGATGGTCTGCCACTAGCGATCGAGCTGGCGGCAGCACAGCTGCAACACCTCTCACTTGAGGAATTGGCGAATCGATTGAACAGACGATTCCAGGTGTTAACCGGCAGGCAAAGAACCGCATCCGTCCGGCAATCCAATCTGGCTGCGGTGCTCGAAGACACATGGAAGATGCTCGGCGAAGCGGAACGTGAGCTGCTGGGTCAACTTGCTGCTTTTCCCAGCCAGTTCACGATGGATGACGTCGAAGACCTGGTGGGGGAGCAGTTTCTTGAAAAACTCCCTGTTGCCATGTCCCGTTTGGTGGAACTCAGCCTTCTCAATCGAGGTCAGGGTAATTGGTGGCGTTTACTTGAAACGGTCCGAGAGTTTACCCGTGCGAACCAGGACGGGGAAGTTACCCGTCGATATGCGGAAATCCATGCAGACTGGTGTAAACGCAAACTGGGTGAGTATCCGGGCGATCATTTGGACAACCTTTCTCAGGCACTCTGGTGCCTGGAACACTACGATGATCTTGAAGCGGCCGAAAACTTTCTTGAAGCGGAAGGACGTCTGGAAGATGCCATGTTCCTTTGCTGTTCAACGGGCCTGATGATTCAGCTGGATGACGGTGCGCGCTCTCGCCACAGGTTGGAACGGGCAAAGCACTATCTTGCGATGGGACAGGACAAGTACTGGCAAGCGAAGCTGCACGCCATGGCAGGCCTCTGCGGTCAGGGGATCAGGTCCCCGGAACTTTTGCTTTCCCACACAGCGGAGTATCGAAAACTTGCTGCTGGTCTGAAAGATGATGTGCTTCTGGCAAATGCACTCATCATGGCGTCATTGACGGAAGTTTTTACAGACGGTGACAATGCGCTGTCACTGATTGACGAAGCCATAGAACTGGCGAGGCGGGGTGGCAGCGATTCTTCGGCGTTGTCCGCAACCTGTTTTCGGGCGTGGCACCTGGGCGTGTTAAAGCGTTATGAGGAAGCCATAGCTGAAGCGGAGACACTCTTCGCGGAAGCTAAGGAGCAGAAGGAGGCGGATAACCCAGCCTACAATTCAGTCGCCACAATCGTAACCTGCAGCGTGCTCGACGAGCCAGCGAAAGCGATGGAGTGGGCTGCCTGCTTTACCGAGTTTCCAGCTGCTTCGGAATTCTGGGTGATTCAGCTCCTGAGAGCGTGTGTTTTTGCAGCCAATGATATGCCTGCGGATGGTGCCAAGCTTTGCGTGGGTGTCCGGTCGAAACTCAGACAGGCGAGTAAAGATGAGTTTCCGGACCTGGTGATTCCGGCTGCGGTCCTGGCTCACAACCGTGGAGACGATGCAAAGGCCATTCGGTGGCTGACTGCTGTCCGTAACAGCAAACGCACGATACAGACCTACCATCTCATCATTATCTATCGTCAGCTGTATGCGAAACTTGGCTTCGATGACAGCAGCGACGTCGATATCGATACGGCTAGACGTGAGATCAATGAATATATCGATCTCGCCGCGATGTAATCGCTGAGTTAGCGCTCGATTCGACGACCAACTTGCAGTGACACCAACATATCTGGATCAAGGTTCGCGAACTGTTTGTCGGGTTGTGTGCCTACGCCGTCGACGAGTTTTGCGAAAAAAGCTCGGGCAGCGGCAGTCGCTGCAATGTCGAACACCTCAGCATCGCTGAACCCATTTGCTAAAAGTTGATTCACATCCTCGGGCGTAATCGCTGAAGCGGTACCAGCCACCTTTCGCGCATAGCGCATGGCGGCTTCCTCAGCCTCGCTGACGATACCCTGGTAGTTTCCTTCAGCGAGATCGCTGATGTTTCGACTACTGTAGTAACTAAGAAGATGCCTGCCATGTGCGAGGGCGCAATAGGAACTACCCAGTTCAACAGCTGCAGCAAAAGTCACCAACTCATAGAGATGGTCATCCATGTTTTTGCGAATGCCTTTCTGCAGGTCGATCCAGTGCGACATCAATTCCGGTCGATGAACAAATGGCAAAACATAGTTTGGCAGGTACCCGAAAGCCCGGGTCTGTCGCTCAAACATCTGTTCGACCTGCTCAGCTTCGGAGTCATAGGAACAGTTCAGAAATGTCATGCTGTAACCTCCTGTCGATACTGCTCGATCTGTATTTCCTCGCCGAAATCCTGGTAATCACCAGCCACCCGAGCTGCCCGAAACTCTCCCCAGTTGATCGCACGGTAGTGCGCCATGTCTGAGGCGTCCACTGAACCAGGAAGCGGTTCGTAACTGGCGCTGTAAGCTGGGTTCAGGAAAAACGGGACGCTGTAGCGTTCATTTTCGCTGTTTGCGCGGACCCGATGCAGGGCTGCTTTGTAGCGGTCATTGGACCAGACCTGAACGATGTCCCCAACGTTAACCACCAATGCCCCGGGCACCGGTGGTACCAGATGCCAGGCGCCGTCTTTCAGGACTTCGAGCCCAGGCTGCTCATCCTGAAGCAAGATTGTCAGTACGCCGGAATCCGTATGGTGATTGACGCCCTGGTAACCACTGCTCGGAGTTGCCAAACCTTCGGGGCTTTCTGGGTTGGGACAAGCCGGGTAATAGTTCAAACGCACGAAACTTGTGTGCTCCGGCTCGAACAGGTGGTCGAGGAAGTCCGCAGGCGTGCCAAGGTTTTCACAGATCACGCCGAGCAGATCGAATGCGATCTGCTCACACGCTCTGTAGTAGGACATCACCGATAACCGGAATCCTGGCATGCCTTCAGGCCATCGAGGTACCAGCACGTCACCGTATTGCGGTCCATAGTCAAAGACCTCCTTCCAGTCCAGGTGATTCTTGGTCAGTTCGTGATCGAAGAATCCCCAGGGATTTTGAACGGTCCTACTGATCTCTCTTTTCCTGGCGGTCGGTTGGCGAAAAAACTCACCTGCAGACTTGAGCAACGCGTCGGTCATCATGGGTTCGACACCGTGATTGATCAGCTGAAAGAAACCCCAATCCCGGCAGGCACGATCAAGACGTGCCCGCATTTCCGGTTCGTGAAGTTTTGCCATATCAATGGTTGGAATGGTTTGGTCACTCATCGTGTTCTCCTTAAGCTGCGCCCCGTTTGTGCAACCAGGTTGGCAGGAACGAATAAGGATCAACTTTTCGTTCCACGTCATAGGTCACTCGATTTTTAACAAGCTTCGTTTGCATGGTGCCGGCTTTGTACTCATCGAAAAGTTCCGTGCAGCCACCAATGTGTTCCCCACCGATAAAAATCTGTGGGATGGTGCTGACATTCAGCCGTTGGTTCAGAACAGCCCGTACCTTGCTGCCAAATTCACCTTCCTGGAAGGCAACAGAATCAAGGTCGATAGAGGTGAATTCGATATCGAGCGCATCCAACAGGTGTCGCACTGACCAACAGAATTCACACCATTCGAGCGAAAACATCACAACCTTGTTGTCAGTAAGCGTCTGATCGACGAAAGCTTCTGCTTCTCTGTCCAGATTGCTCTTGACGATCGCCACCGGCGCGCCACTGGATTGATCGAAGCGGTAGCCGGGGGTTGATCGAGACAATTCCGTTTCTTCATCGTTCATCTCTTCGTCTATATCGCCAAACAGAGGTGTTGAGAGATAGCGTTCGCCGGTATCAGGCAACATGCAGACAATGTTGCTGCCAGCAGGAGCTGACTCAGCGATCTGAAGGGCTGCTGCAAGCGTGGCGCCACTGCTGGTGCCAACAAAGATGCCTTCCTTCTGTGCGAGTTCTCTGGCACATCGCATGGCATCATCACCGTTCACAGCGATGACCTCGTCGATCAACTGATCGGTGATGGCCTGTTGTGTCAGGTCCGGAATAAAGTCCGGGCTCCATCCCTGCATCAGGTGTGGTCTGAAGTTCGGGTGACTGCCATCTGGGTTGCCCTCTGCATCCCGTGGTTGTGGGATACCGCTGCCAAGAATCTGGGCGTTATCTGGCTCGGCTGCGATGACCTTTGTATTTGGTGACGCAACACGCAGACCCTGTGCAACACCTTTTATGGTGCCGCCCGTGCCAGCTCCAGAGACAAAATAGTCCAAGCCGTCGCGGGCGAAATCCTGAAGGATCTCCTGTGCCGTTGTCCGGGTGTGTGCTGTGGCATTGGCCTCGTTTTCGAACTGTCGGCACAGGTAATAGCCGTGTTCTTCTGCAAGCTCGACAGCTTTGTTCAGCATCCCTGTGCCTTTTTCAGACGCCGGTGTCAGCACGACCTTGGCGCCGAGAAAGCGAAGCATTTTGCGTCGTTCAACGCTGAAGCTCTCCGCCATGGTCACGACCAGCGGATAACCTTTTGCAGCGCAGACCATGGCGAGACCGATTCCGGTATTGCCACTTGTCGCTTCGATAACCGTCTGACCGGGTTTCAATTCCCCGGATGCCTCAGCGGCTTCGATCATGGCGAGCGCCATCCGGTCTTTAACCGAGCCCATTGGATTGAATGACTCAACCTTGACGTACATGTTGACGTGGTCTGGCGCCATCTTCTGTAAACGGACCAACGGCGTTCTGCCGATGGTTTCCAGTATGTTGTTGTATCGGGTCACTTGTTCTCTCCCTTTCCCTACAAGCTATGGGCCGCAAGATTAGAGACCTGCCACGCTTCATGCTTGAGGAGGAAATGGGGATTCCATGAAGATCACCATTCTTCAGGAAATCCTCAGGGCTTCTTCAAGCACTGCTGGCCAGCCCTCCCTAACATGCGCTCCGTCGTTGAGATCAAACGATCAGAACAAACAGAAACTAAGGGAGAGAAAAAAGTGCAATCACAACAAAAGACTGAAACTTATGTAGCGGACAATGGCGTTAACGTGGAAGCCGTTCTCGGTGCTCGCGAGGCGCTGGCTGAAGCGCCCGAAGGTGCACAGTTTAAATGGCGTGCCACCAGCGAATGGGTATCTGGCACTCATACACGAACCAGCGTCGGCGAGTACTTTGGTCTGGGCACTGGCCAGGCTCATAAGCAGACATTCGAATTCGACACGGATCATCCGGAAATCTTTGCTGCAGAAGATACTGGTGCGACGCCGGTAGAGTACATGCTGGTGGGTTTAGCCGGTTGTCTATCCGCGGGTATCGCAAGCGTCGCACAGAACCGCAACATTCAGTTGCATAGCGTGAAGGCGACACTCGAAGGTGCCATGGATATTCAGGGCATCCTGGGTATTGATCCAGATGTTCGCAATGGCTTCGGTGCGGTTCGCGTGATGTTCGACATTGATGCTGATGCCTCTCGAGAGGATATCGAAGCATTGGTGGCGCAATCCCAGAAACGCTCGGCGGTCTACGACATCATGACTAACCCGACACAAGTTGAGGTTATGGTCAGATGAGCAACGTGACCTATCCCGAGGCTTTTGGTGGATCCAGGCCGAAACAGAGAACTCGCAGCAACCGTACTCGGGCCATTGATGTGTTAATCATCGGCGGCGGCCACGCGGGATTGTCAGTCAGTGCCTGTCTCAGTGAGATGGACATTGATCACGTCATTCTGGAGCGCGGCGAAGTTGCACAGCGCTGGCGACATGAGCGTTGGGATTCTCTGAAACTTCTGACACCAAACTGGATGTGTCACCTTCCTGGCATGGACTACGAAGGTGAAGATCCGGATGGTTTTATGGGTAAAGACGAAGTTGCCAGCTTTATCCAGAACTATGCCTTGTGTGTTTCCGCCCCGGTGGAGACACACACGGAAGTTACCATGGTAACGACCTGGGGTGATGGCTACCGCGTGGTCACCAACCAGGGTGAGTGGTGGTGTCGGGTCATTGTTAATGCCAGTGGTGCTTATGGTAAAGGGGTAATGCCGGGTATCTCTGCGGCTATGCCGCTGGATATTCACCAGGTGCATGCGGCGGACTATCGCAATGTTGATCAGCTGCCGGATGGTGGGGTGCTGGTAGTTGGTGCCTCAGCAACAGGATTGCAGTTGGCCAACGAGATTCACGCGTCTGGCCGACCGGTTACGCTCGCCGTGGGTGAACATGTTCGAATGCCGAGAAACTACCGCGGCGCTGACATTTACTGGTGGCTGGCTAACTCCGGTGTACTGGATGAGACCTATGAAGAAGTCGAAGACATTGCACGGGCAAGACGTTTGCCATCTCCGCAGCTCGTTGGATCACCGGACGCGAATCTGGATATCAATGCCTTAACGGAACAGGGGATTCGAGTGGCTGGCCGATTGGTGGGCATGGCGCGACACAAACTGCAGTTCTCGGGATCCCTGGCGAATCACTGCAAGTCGGCGGACCTGAAAATGAATCGACTGTTGAAGCGTTTTGATGAATGGGCTGATGAAATTGGTATCGCGGCGAATGAAGAACACCTGGAGCCAACCAGGTTGTCTGAACCGTTACTGGAGCTGGATGTTCGTGATCGAGAGATCAGCACCATTGTCTGGGCGACTGGTTTCAAACCCGACTATTCCTGGCTGAAGCTTCCTGTCTATGATCATAAGGGCGGCATCAAGCATGATGGTGGTGCGGTTTGCCTTCCCGGTGTTTATACACTGGGCCAGCAGCTGCTCAGAACCAGGAAGTCGTCCTATATGTTTGGCGCCACAGACGATGCCAGGTTTACGGCAAACCATATTCAGCTTTACCTGGACGCTGTCGTGGCCGGTGAACGATCACTTATGGCCTGATTCGTTGTTACATGACCAGTTCGGGATTTCCGAAGAAGGATCAGCTATTTTTCGAGTGAACTTGTGGCCTGGATAGACTATTGTCTCGTGCTTTTACTTTTTGAAAAGAATCATGAGCGATAGCCAGGCCGCAAGCGCCGATAAACTCGATCCAAGACTGAAGTCACCCAAGTATCGCTCCTATGTCCTCGCCACTTTGGTGGTGGTCTATATCTTTAATTTCCTGGATCGCCAGATCGTTACCATCCTGGCTGAACCCATCAAGGTAGATCTTGGGCTGAACGACACCCAGATTGGTTTGATGACGGGTCTGGCATTTGCCATTTTCTACACCGTT
Organism: Pseudomonadales bacterium; assembly: GCA_965267195.1. Lineage (GTDB taxonomy): Bacteria > Pseudomonadota > Gammaproteobacteria > Pseudomonadales > Azotimanducaceae > UBA9659. The sequence continues at coordinate 2,753,335 of OZ253942.1, read as the reverse complement.
CTGGGTATACCGATTGCACGCCTCGCCGACCGAGCAAACCGAGTTTCCATTATCTCAGTAGCCCTGGTGGTGTGGAGTGGTATGACCGCGCTTTGCGGCGTGGCTCAAAATTTCTACCAGATACTTGCCGCACGAATTGGTGTTGGCGTTGGTGAAGCAGGTTGCTCGCCACCGGCACACTCGCTTATTGCTGATTACTTTCCGCCAGAGCAACGTGCCTCTGCTTTATCGATTTACGCACTGGGTATTCCGATCGGCAGCATCCTTGGACTGTTGGCAGGTGGTTGGATTGCTGAATTCTGGGGGTGGCGCGCTGCGTTTTTTGTGGTTGGTCTACCCGGCATCCTGCTCGCAATCATTGTGAAGATGACGTTGCTCGAACCTATCCGGGGAATGAGTGATGCCGCTGCGGCTCACTCAGCGGAACAGCCGCCGCTCCTTGAAACGATTTCAACGCTCCTGAAGAACCGAACCATGGTGCACATCGCCATGGGCGGTGCGCTGACTTCATTTGTGGGATACGGCCTCGGCCAGTGGCTGCCGGCATACTTCATCCGTATCCATGAGATGGGCATCGCGGAAACAGCAACTTACTTTGGTCTTGTTCTGGGTGTTGCCAGTGCTATCGGCACCGTACTGGGAGGAACTCTGGCTGACCGGCTCGCCAAACGAGATGTGCGTATGTACGCATGGTTACCTGCGGCGGGTGTGCTGCTGGCTTTCCCTTTCTATGTCGCAGCGATGTTAAGCAACAATCCTTATGTCGCCATTGCCATTATGGTTGCGCCCAGTCTACTGAACTCTCTCTGGCTTGGACCGGCATTCGGTACCATCCAGAACCTGGCGCCAACGCGTATGCGTGCGCTCGCATCTGCCATTCTTCTTTTTGTCCTCAACATCATCGGGCTGGGATTCGGTCCCTTCCTGGTTGGCGTGTTAAGTGACCTTCTTAGTGGCACCTTCCAGGAGTACTCACTCAGGTACGCTATCCTGATCGCAACCGTTGCCTACTTCTGGGCCGGCGCGCATTTCCTGCTGGCGTCTCGTACCCTCGCGGAAGATCTGAAGAAGAACGCAGACGGCGCTGTCTAGGGAATCAGATGAGGTACACTGACTTCCTTTTGAGCGGGAGTCGTTATGTCCTCTGAAGTTCTCTGGCCGTTTATACCGAGCCCTAACCCGACAAGCATCACCGGTGCGCAAGGTGCTTACCTGCACATGTCGGATGGACGGAAGGTCCTGGATGCAGCAGGTGGGGCGATTGTCACCAATATCGGTCATGGACGAAAAGATGTCGCGGCAGCCATCGCTGCAGCGGCCGAGAACTGTACCTACGCGGTACCACCCTGGCTAACTCCGGAGCGTGAAGCGTTGCTTCAAGAGCTAACGGAGCATTGGCTGCCTGATCACTTACCCTGCGTGCATCTTTCTTCCGGCGGATCTGAATCCAACGAAGCTGCGATCAAAATCGCGACACAGTACCAGGCAGCCATGGGGCGACCGGAGAAACAGATCGTTCTGGCGCGCAGCCTTTCTTATCACGGCACAACCATTCAAATGGCCGGTGTTTCAGGGCATCAGTCGCGAAAGCGTGGATTGGAGAGTCTGATCAATGAGGTTCCCCGAATCGAAACACCTTACCCACTGCGTTGCCCTTTGGGTCCGCATCATCCGGACGCAACCGAGTACTACCTGAAGAATCTTGAAGACACGATCGAAAGTATCGGTGCGGAAAATATTGCTGCCTTGATTGCAGAGCCACTGAACGGTTCCTCAGCAGGTGCTATCACACCGCCGGAAGGTTATTGGCCTCGCGCACAGGAAATTCTTCGTCGTCATGAAATATTGCTGATCATGGATGAAGTGATGACCGGGTTCGGACGCACCGGTGAGCGATTTGGGTGTGAGCTGTATGGCCTGGAACCAGATCTCCTGGTTGCAGGCAAAGGGATGGCCGGCGGTTACGCGGCAATCTCCGGGACCTATGGACGCAAAGAGATTGCTGATGCCATCGGCAATGCCGGATTCAACATCATGTTCCACACCTTCGGTGCGCTGCCGCTTTCCTGTGCAGCCTCAACCAAGGTGTTACAGATTCTTCGAGAAGAAGACATGTTGCCTCGTGTAAAAACCATGGGTAGCCAGCTTTTAGATGCGCTCAACGACAAACTTGGGCAACACCCGAACGTGGCTGAAATTCGCGGAGAAGGTCTGCTCCTGGGTATCGAGATTGTTAAAGATCGTGAAACCCTGGAAAAGTTTGATGAAGACGAGCGAGTCACGGAACGCGTGGTCGGCAAAGCTATGGGTGAAGGTGTGTTCTTCTATCCAGGTGGCACTGGTGTGGCCAGGGATATTGTTTGCATTGGTGCGCCTTTCACTATTGGAGATGCGGAAGTAGACCTGATGGTAAACGCGCTTGATAAGGCACTCGCACAACTATGATCGCGCAACGATGAGTCAACACTCGAAGATCCAGATTCCTGGTTTGACGCTGCATGTCGAGGAGCAGGGTGAAGGTGCACCCGTGTTGTTTATCGGAGGTACCGGCGCTGACCTTCGGCAAAAGCCGAACGTGCTCGATGGACCACTAGCGAAAGCTTTTCATGTGATTGCCTACGACCAGAGAGGCCTTGGCCAGACAGATAAACCTGAAGGTCCTTACACCATGGCGGACTACGCTGATGATGCAGCGGCTCTGCTTGATTCGCTTGGACATGAGCAGGTTGATGTCGTTGGGGTTTCTTTCGGAGGCATGGTTGCTCAGCATTTGGCGATTCGTCATCCCCAGAGAATTCGCCGCTTGGTTCTCTGCTGTACATCGCCGGGCGGTGACATGCCCAGCTATCCGTTTCATGAGCTGCCTGATGACTTGTCACCGGTGGAGCGCATGCTTCAATTGATGTCGGTTTCTGACACTCGCCGAGATGAAGCCTGGCAAAGCGAGAATCCTGAATTCGTTGAAAAAATGAAGGAGCAAGTTCAGGCGGGCGCCATTAAAGATCACGAGAAGCCTGATTATCGCCGGGGTGCAAAGCTGCAGCTTGAGGCCCGTGCAGGTCACGACACGCTGGCTCAGTTACCGGCGTTGTCTATGCCGGTTCTGATATGCGCGGGTCGATACGATGGTATTGCACCTGCGACGAACCAGGAAAAGCTCCATGAGCTGATCACTGGTTCTGAACTCAAATGGTACGAGGGTGGTCACCTTTTCATTATCCAGGACAAGTCAGCCTGGAAAGATATTGTGACGTTTCTCTCCTAGAGAACCGCTACGCCATCAACGCATCAAGTGCTGCGTTTAATGTTGTAGAAGGACGCATCGCCTTGGAAGTCAGCTCAGGTACCGGAGAGTAGTATCCACCGACATCAACAGGTGCACCCTGAGCCGCCAGAAGCTCTTCGTTAATCTTGTCTTCGTTGGCATGCAGTGTGTCAGCAAGTGTCTGGAACTTATCCTTCAGTGATGGATCAGCATCCTGTGCTGCCACTGCTTCGGCCCAGTACATGGCGAGATAGAAATGGCTGCCGCGGTTGTCGATCTCATTCACCTTACGGGAAGGTGATTTGTTGCTTTCCAGAAACTTCGCGATTGCATCATTCAATGTATCAGCAAGAATTTGTGCCTGCTGGTTCTCGAATGAATTCGCAAGGTGTTCCAGTGAAGCGCCCAGTGCGAGGAATTCACCCAGTGAGTCCCAACGCAGGTGACCTTCTGCTTCAAACTGCTGTACGTGTTTCGGTGCTGAACCACCTGCACCTGTTTCGAACAGACCACCGCCGTTGATCAGCGGCACAATCGAGAGCATCTTGGCGCTGGTGCCCAGCTCCAGGATGGGGAAGAGGTCAGTCAGGTAATCCCGCAGGACGTTACCTGTCACAGAGATGGTGCTTTCACCAGCACGTGCTCTTTCCAGAGAGAACCGTGCCGCTTCCGGTACGGCCTTGATGTGGTGTTCAACACCGCTGAGATCATGTTCCGGCAGGTACTGATTTACCTTGTCGATTAGGTTGGCATCATGTGCACGATTGCTGTCGAGCCAGAAGACAATTGGCCAACCGGTAGCTTTTGCTCGGTTAACCGCCAGCTTCACCCAGTCTCGAATGGGACCGTCTTTAACGCGACAGAGTCTCCAGATGTCACCTTCCTCAACCTGATGCTCCATCAAGGCATTACCGTTTCCGTCGATGACACGAATGGTGCCGTCGCCGGGTGCTTCGAAAGTTGTGTCGTGAGAACCGTATTCTTCAGCCTTTTGAGCCATGAGGCCGACGTTTGGTACCGACCCCATAACCGTCGGATCGAAAGCACCGTGAGCGATGCAATGTTTGACCGTTTCGTCGTACAGACTGGCGTAGCAGCGATCAGGAATCACTGCCTTCATGTCGTGCAGTTCACCATCTGGACCCCACATCTGTCCGGATTCGCGAATCGCCGCAGGCATGGAAGCATCGATGATGATGTCTGAAGGTACGTGCAGGTTGGTGATGCCTTTGTCGGAATTCACCATGGCCATGTCAGGGCCGTTTGTCATACAGGCGTCGAGGTCAGCTTTGATTTCCGCCGCCTGATCTGCAGGCAGTTGCTGAATCTTTTCGTAGGCGTCACCGACGCCGTTGTTCACGTCGACACCCAGTTCTTCGAACACCGCTGCGTGCTTCTCAAATGCCGCCTTGTAATAGGCTCTCACGCAGTGACCAAACATGATCGGGTCGGAGACCTTCATCATGGTGGCTTTCAGGTGCAGCGAAAAGAGTACGCCGTCTTCAGTGGCAGCGATTTGTTCTTCAAGGAAACTGCACAGTGCGTTCTTGCTCATGAATGCTGCATCGACGATTTCGCCTTCAGTGACCGGCACATTCTCAGCAAGAAGTTGTTTTCCAGCGCCACCTTCGAATTCAATCATCAGAGTGTCTTCGCCACTCATGACCACGGATTTTTCACTGCCGTAAAAGTCACCGCTGCTCATGTGTGCAACGTGGGACTTGGAGTCCGCAGACCAGGCGCCCATTCGGTGTGGGTACTTGCGTGCAAAGTCTTTAACAGCCCGGGCAGCGCGGCGATCGGAGTTTCCTTCTCTAAGAACCGGGTTAACGGCGCTACCTTTTACTTTGTCGTAGCGTGCCTTAATGGCTTCTTCTTCTTCGTTGGCGGGCTCTTCAGGATAATCCGGCAGGTCATAGCCCTTGTCCTGGAGCTCCTTGATGGCTTCATGCATCTGAGGATTCGAGGCGCTGATGTTCGGCAGCTTGATGATGTTTGCCTCGGGTCTTTGTGCCAGCTCGCCCAGGTAGGCAAGCTCGTCAGGAATTCTTTGTTCTTCAGTCAGGCGTTCCGGGAAGGTCGCAATGATGCGTCCGGCGAGAGAGATGTCTCGCATCTCAACGTCGACACCCGCGGTGTCAGTAAAAGCCTTGATGATTGGGAGGAAAGAGTAGGTCGCCAGCCTTGGCGCCTCATCCGTGTCGGTGTAGACGATCTTCGGTGATTCAGTCATTAAAATTCTTATGCCTTCTCAATTCGGTATCTTGTGGATACTTTTTATACGTGGGTGCCCGGGTCAGGGCTGAGTAGGAGCTTAAAAAAGCGGGGGCATTATAGAGGATATGGCGGGGCCGCGCATTTATCCTGATTTGTCGCTATAGGCCCCGCTTATGGCGTGTTAGAAGAGTTCAGCGGCCTTCGATCGCTGGAAGACACCATCGCCAAACAGCTGCTGGGTGTGCATCACGCGCTTGTGATAAATCTGGACATCATGCTCCCAGGTGAAACCAATGCCACCGTGCAGCTGTGTCGCGCGATTGGCGCAGAACTCCGCGGTGTCGCAGGCGCTGGATTTGGCCAGTCTGGCGGCAAGCTCGGCGCCCTCGGGCTCCGTGTCAATTGTGCAGGCAGCCGCATAGACCAGGGAACGGGTCTCATCCGCAGTGATCATCATATTGACGATAGGATGTTTGACTGCCTGGAAGAATCCGATGGGGCGGTCAAACTGGGTTCTTACCTTGGCATATTCCGCTGTCTCCTGGAGTAACCACTCACAGGCACCGGCAGTGTCCGCAGATAAGATTGTAAGCAGTGCGGGCATAGCTGCGGTTAAGACCTCGACTCCGGAATCAGAGACTTTTTCTGCCGCAGCGCTGTTGAAAGTCAGCCTTCCCTGGTCTCTGGTCAGATCGACGATACGATCATGTTCCATGGTGACGCCATCAGCACCCAGCTCGATGCAGTAGAGCTTCACGTCGCCACCTTCTTTTGCGGCAACAAGAACGGCGTCCACCTTTTGGATGTCCTGCACGTACCAGGAAGTGCCACTAAGGTCTGAACCAGAGGCCGTGACTTCAGTTGAGTCGAGTTCAAGGAAATCTTCTTTGCCGTGGATGGCTAGTGTCATGCTAAGGCCACCGGCAATGCGTTCCAGCCACTGGTTTGCTTCGGGCGTTCCTGCCTCACGGAGCACAAACGTTGCTAACAGGGTCATGGTGAGCGGTGTTGGCATTGCAGCGCGTCCAATTTCCTCTGCCACGGCGACCGCAGTAACGAGGTTCATGCCGACACCGCCAGCTTCCTCAGGCACTGCAAGCGCAGTCCAGCCAAGTTCAACCATCTCTTTCCATGCGTCCTGGTCGTAGTGACCGGTGCGTTCATCACCAAGGTATGGATCTTCCGTACCTTTGGTCGCGGCGCGCAGGGCGTTTAATGGTGCTTTGTCTTCCATAAAGCGGCGGGCGGAGTCCTGGAGCATGACCTGCTCTTCACCGAATCCGAAATCTCTGGGTTGTGCCACGGTGATTCTCCTTTACTTGGTCTTGGGCAGGCCAAGAACCCGCTCGCCAAGAATGTTTCTCTGAATTTCGCTGCTGCCACCGGAAATGGTACCGGTGTAGGTGTTCATGTAACCCAATGCCCAGCGACCGTTTTCTTCCGAGTTGTCATCACCGATGTAAAGGCTGGCTTCCTGACCAAGGATGCTGAGGGCAACCTGGTGCAACTCCTGGCCAAGCTCACTGCCAGTCAGTTTGCCTTGTAGCGGAATTCGCATGGCGCCGCCGTTGAGCGCATCAACGCGTGCGCGCCTGAAGTTCTGCGTAGAAGCTTCGGTACGTTCGTAGAGTTTCATTAGCTTGTCGCGCCAGACGGGATCATCCCAGATCAGTCTGCCGTTTCTCTTTTTGGTTTTTGCTAGTTGGATCAACGATTCGATTGCCGCGAAAGGTGATTCACTGGTGGCAACGGCGCCTACACCTTGTGCGGCACCTCGTTCACTGGTGAGGGTGGACATAGCCACCTTCCAGCCCGTGCCAACGGCGTCGATACGCATGTGATCAGGCACGACCACATCCTCCAGGAATACTTCGTTGAAGCCTGACTCACCGGTCATCTTGTGAATCGGCTGAACGGTCACACCCTCGTGTTCCATCGGCCCGATGAAGTAGGTGATGCCATTGTACTTATCGTTCTTGTCTGTGCGTGCTAAGAGCAGCATCCATCGAGCGAAATGGCCGAGGCTGGTCCATACTTTTGAACCATTAACGATCCAGTTGTCACCATCCTTTACAGCACTTGTCTGAAGACCTGCGAGGTCGGAACCCGCACCTGGTTCACTGAATCCCTGACACCAGATGTCTTCTCCTGAAAAAATGGGAGGCAGGTAAGTTTTCCTCTGCTCTTCTGTACCGTGGATAAGAAGTGTCGGCGCAGCCATGCCCAGACCGATCCAGTTAATGAAGTAGGGCACATTGGCGCGACGAACCTCGGTACTGGCGATTTGCTGGAAACCATTGTGGCCGTGACCGCCGTATTCTTTGCTGACGTCAGTTGCGATCAACTGCGCTTCGTAACATTTGTTCTGCCAGTCCACCAGGTAGCTGCGATGATCTTCCGTCATGACCTCGTAGGCAGCCTGTGGCAAAGGCATTGCTGTTGGCGGTGGTCGATTTTCCTCGAGCCAAGCCCGGCAATACTCTCTGAATTCCTTTTGTTCTGCAGTCTCTGAAGCAGCCATAGTTGCACCCTCTTTTCAGTGCTCGAACTTAAACACAGGTGACTGGAACGGGCAATTCTCATTGGTTAGACGATTGCTTTCTGATGGCTTACATTGATGACGCAATGAACAAACACCTGACAAAATTCCTGCTCCTGCTGCTTATTCCCCTCACACTTGAGGCGAAAGAGCTGACTCTGCTGTACACCAATGACATCGAAAGTGTTTATGAGCCGGTTGGTGCGACCTGGCGTGATGATATCGATCGAATGGGTGGTATGGCGCATCTTGCCACCCTGATCAGGCAAGTACGAAATGAATCAGGGAACACATTGCTCCTGGATGCAGGAGACATATTTACCGGCTCCTTGTCGAAAGCGACTCAAGGCAAGCTCGCCTTCGATCTCTACAGCGCTATGGGATACGACGCGCTCAACCTTGGTAATCACGAATTTGAGTACGGCTGGCAGAAACTCAGAGAGGTCATGCCGAGGGCGAGATTCCCGGTCCTTAATGCCAACATCTTCTATGACGAACTCGACGTCAGCTTCGGGCAACCGTTCACGATTCTCGAAGTGAACGGGGTGCGCGTTGCCGTTTTGGGATCCATGGGAATCGATGCGTTTAACAATACGATCATGAAAGCCAATCGCGCTGGACTGAAGGTTAGATCTCCTGCAGAGGTCCTTCAGCCCATCATCAACCAGATTCGTGGTGAAGTTGATTTTGTGGTTGTGCTGACTCACCAGAATCGAACGGCGCCGATGCAGACAGACAAAGAAGCCGATCCAGAAGTGCAGCGAGGCTTTGATGAGGATTATGAGCTGGCAGGAACGCTTCGTGGTGTGGATATGATCATTGGCGGGCATTCTGATCATGGTTTGCATGAACCGGTGTGCCATCCTGCAACCGGTACCTATATAGGGATGACGTTTGGGCAGGGTATGCATCTGGGTTACGCAAAGTTTGAGATAGGTGAAGACACCCGTTTGATTGAAGGGAAGCTGATTCCGGTTGATGCCGACCAAATTAAAGCTGCCGGGGACATCACAGACTTGATAGAAGTGGCCAGGAGCGCAAACCCCGAATTGAAAGAAGAAATTGCCGTCATGTCAGAGAGAGTGGCTCGCCGTTACTACAGAGAATCACCCCTGGGAAACCTGTTGGCGGACATTTTGCGTGACTACGCCGGTGCTGACCTTGCTGTGTTCCCTGCAGGAGCGATTCGCGCCGATCTTGAAACAGGCCCTTTGACCAAAGAAGAGGTGCTTAATGCCTTCCCGTTTACAGATAAGGTCGCAACGGTTCCTATGAATGGGGAGCGGCTGAGGGCACTTCTGGAGAAGGTGGTTTCTCTGGACTACGGACTCGCCCAGGTGTCAGGCGCGAACATCGTGTTCGATCGGACCAGACCCGTCGGTGAGCGTATTGTTTCAGTTGAGATTGCGGGCGGTCCTTTTGATCCTTCAAGAACCTACGAGGTGGTTACGCTATCTTTCACTGCAACCGGTGGTGAAGGTTACGACATGTTTGGAGAGGATGTTGTTATCTCCTCGAAGAAAGTTTCAGATGTGTTGCTGGACGGATTTCGAGAGATGGAAACCGTTGTTGCGCCTCAGTCAGGTCGTTTAGTCGACCGCGTAGTCTCGGAAGAACTCGATCGTTAGGGTATCGATTACCTGATCGTCATCATCCAGAATATCCAGCATGTCAGCACTGGTGCCCTGGAAACTCGCATAAACGACCATGCCCTGCTCGGATGCATAAGGAGTGTGGATAGAACCCGGTGGCTCGTAAGAGTAGGTGCCGGGAAAGTGCATTTCATCACCCTCCCGGTAACCCCATAGACCTTCCAGGGTAAACGCAACTGCGGTACACAGATGTGTATGCTTGGCGAATTCGGCGTGTGGATCCTGTTTGAACAGAAAGTCTACTCGATGTCGTTTGTCGTCGATCACCAGGACTTTGAGGTAGTTACCTGGTTGCCCATCGACGGGTTTCCAGTCGATCAGGCTGCTGTTGACGTTTTCGATCTCGCCGTAGTGAGTTCGTTTTACCGACTCAAGTATATTCGCCTTTGTCATGGTTCACCTGGGTGGTGTCAGATTTTCTCCAATCTGATGATGAATGAATCACCTGACTTGTATGAAACAACCGACAGCGGATCGACATCATCTGCGATTGGCAGTTTCTGCACTACGCGAAGTGTACTCGTTGCGCGAGCCATCTTCGTCACGATGCTTCCGTCAAGATGAAGAAAGCCGTCTTTGATTCTTAGCTTCAGTTCCGGACGATCTATCTCCTTAACATCCAGTGTGATGGTTCGAGTTTTTTCGTCCTCCGCGTAGTGAATGCGTTCAGCGGGAAATCGGCCGAAATTGTCCCAATACCAGGTTCTATAGACATCTTTTACTTTGGGATCGGTGGGCTCCTGCGAAGCCAGGTGGATCTCCTGAAACGGATCTTCTGAATTGGCAAAGAACTCAGAATCGAATTTTTGGCTGAGGTATTCCGGTGTAATCTCTTGCGACTTTTGTCCCTCAATCGACGTACATCCGGTCAACAGAATCAGAGAAAAAATCACTGCACGAATCATTTTGCTACTTAAACTCCTTTAACTAGATTGGCTTGAGTAAACACGCCTTCCACCCATCCAGGTTTCAAGCACCTGTATGTCTCCGATGTCATTGGGGTCTACCTCGCGAGGATCTGCCTCAAGGACAACGAGGTCGGCGAATTTTCCGGGCTCGATTGTACCCACTTCGTGATCCGAATGGCACTGCCAGGCGGCGTCCCGCGTGATGGACCTGAGTGCTGCTTCGACAGAGATGCATTCCTCTGGAGCCAGGATGGTTTCGGGTTCTTTCCACATCTTTCGGGTTACCGCATTTTCAACACAGCGCAGTGGTCCCATTTCAGTGACCGGTTCATCTGAGTGCAGGGTCCAGCGAATGCCTTTCTCCTCGCAGGCCGCGGTTCGGTCCAGCAGACAGGCTTTACTGTGTCCAAACACCTTGTCACGCATGGCCTGACCCCAGTAGTAAACATGTCCGATTAAAAAGCTGGGGGACAGCCCCATCTTTGCGATCCGCTCGATGTGTTCGTCGTGCAGTATCGAACAGTGTTCAATTCGACAGGGTGTGTTCTTTAACAGCCCTTGATCGAAGGCGTTCTCGTAGGCATCCAGCACATTGTCGATGGCCTGATCGCCATTGGCGTGAATCGCCAATGCCCAGCCGCGATTGGCTCGATCAACCACCATATCTTTCAGGACATCCGCTTCGACGTACGGAATACCTTTGTCCTCCCGGTACAAATACGGTTCTCGCTGTAGTCCGGAAAAGCCCTGATTGGATCCATCACTGACAATTTTCCAGCTGGAGCAACGAACTACTTCATTGCCGTCACCACAAGAGATGTCGTAGTTGTCCCATCTCTCCTGAATGCCGTAGCTGAGCGAGTAGCGAAGGCGGGTGGTCATGTCCAGTGACAGTGCGAGCGTGTTGTAGACATCAATCTCCTTAACACCACGAGTCATACCGGTTGCCTGGTCACAAAAAAGAGTGATGCCAAGGCTGTTTGCTCGTTTCACCACTTCCAGCGAATTAGCGACGAGGTCCAGGGTTTTGCCTGCAGGGTTGTGTTTAGCGACAGCGCCGATGGCGATACCGCCAGCAAGAACGCCGTTAGGCTCGCCATTATCGTCGCGGTAAAAGGGTGAGTTGGGATTGTCTGGTGTGTCTTTAGTAATACCGGCAACTTCCAGGGCTTTACTGTTGCAGTAGGCAAAGTGCATGGATGCGTTGTAAACAAACACTGGATTGCTGGTGCTGACCTGATCAAGCAGCTGTCTTGTTAGGAGGTCAGGGCCTTCCTGCAAAGAAGGATCAAATTGTCGCCCCATAATCCATTCGTCAGGACCCGCAGACTCCGCCAGCTCCTGAAGTCGATCTAGTGCACCATGCACGGTCTCAAATCTAAACGGCCCTACGTTCTCAAAGGCTTCCATGGTGGAGCAGGGTAAAAAGTGAAAGTGTGGTTCGATAAATCCGGGGAGTAGGGTTTTGCCTTCGCAATCGATGATCTCTGCATCCGGCTCTTCCAACTTTTCCATGTCTTCGCGACTGCCTACCGCCAGAATTTTTTCTCCCTGGATCGCAACACAACTTGCCTCGCTGAAGTCATCGTCCATGGTGAGGACCTTGGCGTTGACGAAAATAGCGGTTGCTGCCGGTGTATAAATGTCTCTCTGACTACCCGCTTCCTGCCATGCTTCAGGACTAGTCATATCATCCCAGTTAGCCTCATGTACCAGTGCGGAAAAAACCGGGGAACAACAGGTGCAAGGCGCGGTGTCGTCGTGTTTGAGAGCCTGGGTGGGTTTTGCCAGTTCGTGAAATTCTGGAGTTAGTCCATTATCGCTCTCTTTAAACATGACTATTCTCCTGTGAACTCAGGCTTTCTTTTGTTTAGAAAGGCGTTGATGCCTTCTTGCCCGTCCCTGGATCTTGCCATATCCGCGATACCTCTGGATTCAAGTTCCATCTGGGTCTCGAGACCATTGTCGAATGACGCGTTAAGCAGGGACTTAACCTGTCCAAATGCCAGGGTAGGACCACCCGCGAGGCTCGCTGCCAGCTTTTGAACGGTTTCCTCGAACTCAGCTTCTCCGACCACCTGGTTGATGAGTCCCCACTCCAGTGCTTCTGCTGCAGACAACATCCGGTTGGTCAGCATCAGTTCCCTGGCTCTTCGATCGCCAACACGGCGGGGCAGAAAAAAAGTTGAACTTCCGTCGGGTGAGAGCCCGGCTGCGGTATAGGCCATTGTGTATCTTGCTGTATCTACAGAAACGACCAGGTCAGCGGCGACGGCGATGCTGAAACCTGCACCTGCTGCGGTGCCATTGACGGCGGCAATGACCGGGGCGTTCATGCGGGTTAGTCTGGAGATGCCCATATGCAGATCACCGGCCATCTGTTTAACCACTGCAGCAGCGCCTGTACCTGCGTCACCCATAACGCTGAGATCTCCACCGGCGCAAAACATCTTGCCGCTGCCGCGAATCACGACAACGCGAACATCACTGGATTCGTCGCAAACAATGGCAACATCACTCAGTTCCTTTGCCATGGTCAAATTCAGCGCGTTGGCCGCGTCTGGCCGATTCAGAGTAATGGTTGCGATGCCATCAGCGATATCGAAATTCAGCGTTTCGTAAGACATAAGAGATCTCGGAAAAAGATGAGCCTTGCATTGTAATGGCAGATGCGGAGCATCACCATCGGCTGGTACTATCGCTGCACACAATCGTTTGGGTTCGGAGGAATATCATGTTGAAGCCGGTGCAACTGGGACGTTCAGGTCTCAGAGTGTCAGAAATCGCTCTTGGCACCATGAACTTTGGCGAACCCGGCAGGGGCCACCAGGGAGACTGGACGCTGCCGTATGAAGGTGCGAAAGAGATATTTAAAGCGGCGATCGATAACGGTCTCTTCTACTTCGATTGCGCGGATGTCTATGGATTGGGTGCCAGCGAAGAAGTGGTTGGCAGAATCCTTCGCGAAATGTTGCCGAGAGAGGAATATGTGTTGGCGACGAAAGTTTCGATGCCGCTTTCCGGTGCGCCTAACAATATGGGTCTGTCGCGCAAACACGTTATGGAAGGCGTAGATGCGAGCCTGAAACGCCTTGGTCTGGATTACATTGATCACCTGGTGATCCACAGGCACCCGCATGGTATTCCCATGCATGTGGAAACACCGATTGAAGAAACCATGGAAGCCCTCCACGATCTGGTGAAAGCCGGCAAGGTTCTCTACCTGGGTGGGTCCAGTATGTTTGCCTGGCAGTTCGCTGAACTGCAGATGACAGCTCGCATGAATGGCTGGACGGAATTCATTTCCATGCAGAACCATTACAACCTCATCTATCGTGAAGAAGAACGAGAGATGAATCCTTACTGTGAAAAGCATGGTGTTGCGCTGACACCCTGGTCACCTCTGGCAAGAGGCATCCTGACAGGCGCCTATAAAGGCAGTCTTGAAGAAGGTAGTACGGATCGCTCTAAGGGCGCCGACAAGAACCGAACAGGAAGTCTCTATCGAGGTGAGATGGATTTCAAAATTGCTGAACGTGTTGCAGAGGTCGCGGATAAGTACGGCAAAACGTCTGCACAGATTGCGCTGGCGTGGTTATGCAACAAACCCGGCGTAACGGCACCCATTGTTGGTGTTTCCAGAGTGGAACAGTTGCTTCAGTTGATGGAGTCAGCCTCGATTGAGATTGACCCTGAGGACATGGCGTACATGGAAGAACTGTACCAGCCCCTTGAGAACCTGCTGACTCTGGGTACGTCTTAACGGTTTCTGATGTAAAGCGACGCCATGGTTGTGAAGAACCAGGCAATGATGACCAGGGTTGCCAAGCTGTCACCCAAAGGATTCAGCGTTATGGGTCGCGCAAAACGATCGTAGCTCTTTAGCCACTGCTCGGGTTCTCCCATACGTAATCCTGCCCACAGGAAAACCTGCCAGAAGTTCTGATTGGCGTAGCGTCCAATTCGATAACAACGTGCCAGACCTGTCATGAATCCGTCCGCCATGACACAGGAACGAGCTAGCCCGAAAAAAGGCAACGGATTGAGTCGATCTGCCGCAGCAGCTTTATAAACACCGGGCGCCTCATTGAAGAACCGGTCCTGCCTCAGGAGAAACATGCCCATGATGATTGTGTTCAGCAGAAGTCGGGCGTCTGTACCCTCCTGTTCGAAGCGCCTGGCAGAAGTGCGTATGGGATCGGGCAGAGTGATGAATTCACCATATTCGATGAATCGCTCACCAAAGTCCTGGTCTTCGAGAAAGGGATACCTCTCAGAGAAACCGCCCAGCAGCTGGAACGCTTCTCTTCGAATCAGGAGGCCTTGATCTCCGTTAAATGTCCCTGGGCGATTGAGCCGGGTCTTTTTGGCGAAGTAATCCAACGTATCGAGAACATCATCATCTTCTGAGACAAAGTCCATCGGAAAATGTCCCGCGGTGTGCTGATCGTAACTACTGATAGCTTCCATGGCGTTCGCTAGTTGATCATCCGTACTGAACTCGCTGTCCGCATGCAGAAATAGCAGATATTTTCCTGAGGCAGCATTCGCGCCTGCGTTGAGCTGTTTGCCTCGGCCTGCATCGCTGAGAACAACTTTTGCGCTAAAAGATTCGGCTATGGGAAGTGTGTCGTCGGAAGAACCACCATCCGCGACGATAACTTCAGTCTCATCGAATGATTGTCGGCTCAGCGCATCAAGTAACGCGCCGATGCTCGGCGCTTCATTGAGGGTTGGGATAATGATGCTGAGCATGTCAGAGCGTGTAGGGGGACAGCAGTCCGGCTCTTGCCGCTTCGATGATCACTTCGTTCACATACGTAGACTTCGCGATTTCGAGAATTTCCTCGTAGATTGCGCGAGCCTGTTCACGGTTGTGCGCAAGATCGTTCAGCTGTCCATCGGTCAGCTTGTGCCAGGCGACACTCCAGCCCGGTAGTTCGTCCGCAGAAACCTCAAAGACCTTATCGGTTTCCGCAAAGGTGGCATTGGCCAGGTCCACCTGCTTGAGTCCCATGTACGCCCGAACCAGCCAGATTTTGGCGAGGCTCAGATCCGGCTCGATCGGTGGTGTGTCGCTGTCGAGATAGGCACTGACGGCATTTAAGGTGCCTTCATAGTCATCCTGCATCATAAGCACTGATATCAGGCGAAGCTGAAAACGTTTGTTTTCGGGATACAGGCTCACCAGCGTTTGCAGCTGTGCCTGGGCTTCTGGTCTTAGTATCGGATCTTCCAGTAGCAAGGTGGCATAGATGTACTTGGCGACATCTTTGTACTGATTTCCCTCTGCGATGACGTCTCGCAGATACGGTAGGCTTTTCTCAGAGTTACCTGAAGGAATAAACCAGAGAAGTCTGCTAAACATTTTGATAAAGGGGGGCAGATTGTCTGCGACATAGTAGGAAACCCCCAGGTGCATCTTTGCATCCACCAATGAAGGGTCAGCTTCCAGTGCCTCTTCAAGATATTCGATGCTGGCGGTGCCGGCTCTGCCAGCCTTGTAGTAGCTGCCTTTCAAACCGTGGTAGTAGGCGAGGGCAAAGTTTGCCTGGCCGCAGTAGTAATTCGATAGCGCCTCTTTGGGATTCTCGTCCAGGCGTGGCTCACACCAGTTTATGGTTGCGTTGGCATGGTCAACGAGCGCTGCGTCGTAGCTGGTGTCCGTCTCATCCCAGGTGAGATGTGTAATGATCGTATTCAGCGCGAAGATATGCCCGACCGGCGTGTCAAACTCGCTCAGCAGCCTCTGTTCCACTTGTTCAGCGTCCGCGAAATTACCTTGCAAGCGCAGCAAGGTGCCTTCGCGTTCGAGCGCGGGGTAGTCAGCTTCTCCCAGGGCGATCGCTGGCGTCAGCAAAGCCAAGAGAAGCAGTAAGATTCCCGGTTTTTTTCCCAACTTCATGGCGCGCATCCTACCTGTT
This sequence comes from Pseudomonadales bacterium, assembly GCA_965267195.1. Lineage (GTDB taxonomy): Bacteria > Pseudomonadota > Gammaproteobacteria > Pseudomonadales > Azotimanducaceae > UBA9659. Next base: position 2,736,830 of record OZ253942.1, on the reverse strand, counting down.
CAGGCAGGTCATGTGTTAATCGCTTGCCTGGACAGATCAGCTGGTTAGACGATTGACGGCCTGCTCCGACAGAGTCAGTGCGCCATCGATGCGGCTGCGCATGTGCTCGAGGTCAACGCCCTCAGAACTCTTCTTGCCTTCCATGTATCGGGCATAAACACCGTGGACGATACAAGCAGATTTCCAGCGATTGTAGCCGGTGTAGTAATCGAGGTTTGAGAGATCACGGCCGGTTCGTTCAGCGTATCGTGCCGCCATTTCCTGTCGAGTTGGATAACCGGGTACGTTCGTCGCAGCATCATCCGCAATGGGAATAATATCGGCTGGATCAGGGAAGAAGTTGAGTGCGTAAGCCAGGTCAGCCAGCGGATCACCCAAAGTGGAAATCTCCCAGTCAACGACGGCGGCGATCGTGGAATCTGGTCCGGTCAGACAGTTATGGAACCCGTAATCGCCGTGAACCACGCGAATAGGACCCTGGTCCGGCAGGTTGTTCAGGAAAAACTCCTGAAGTTCATGTGCCCGAGGGTCGTCATAGTCCGCGCCTTCGATCGAGGACGTCCAGGATCTATACCAGGTCTTAAGTTGTCGCCCGACGTAGCTGTCCCGCTTACCGAGATCACCCAAGCCAATTTCATCGGGATCAAGAGAGTGGAGGTCGGCGAGGACGTCCACAAATGAATTCGCCTGAGTCATGCGACGCTCTTCCGGCACCCATTCCCGAGTTTCCTCATTGTTATAGAGGGGTCGTCCGTTAATACAGCCCATCACGTAAAACCAGGCACCGGTGACATCGGGGCTTTCACAGAAACCCAGGGCTTCCGGGACAGGCACAGGCGTTGGTCCCAGTGCCGAGATCAACGCCCATTCGCGGCTCATATCGTGTGCTTTTGGCAGCAGCTGCCCCTGTGGCGGCCGCCGGATCACGGCCTCTTTGCCATTCTGGTCTTCCAGTCGGTAGGTCAGGTTTGAATGACCGCCTTCGAGGCGAGTCCACTCAAATGGCGGCGTCAGGCTAGGTATGTTTTCTTTGATCCAGGCTTCTACAGCGTCTACCTGGTATCCCTCGGGGGCTTCTGTCATGGCTCTATTTGCTCATGGGGCTAATTTCGACAGGTGAATGTAGCAAAAAACTCGTGGAAAATAAGCAGAAGAACAAGAATGACAAGAGGCAGTCTTGAGATGGTCTTGGGAAGAGTTTTGTTGTTTCTGTTGACGTTCGTTTCAGTGCTGTCATTCGCCGAGGATCAGAAATATCCCGAGATGGTTGGCGTGTGGCAGGGAAACGTTAGAACGGTTCAGGCTGGTACAGAAGAAGTTGCACGCGGCGGTATGATCGTTAACGAGGTAAAGCTCAAAGTCACCATTGAGCACCAGGATGGTGAGAGTTTTATCGGCAAGAGTCGTTCATCAGCACAAGCCTTTGATGACCCCAGCGCTATCGTCTGGGGAACCATTAGGTCAAATGGCAGGAGGCTATCTTTGTGACCAGCAACGGCGCGCGCGGCCAGTTGTGGTTCATGGAACCTACTAAGTTCGAATATTGCCTCACCAATAAAAACGATGAGTTGGCGACGGCTTACTGCGCGGAACTGAGCAAGACGCAATAAGCGAGCTTACTCTTTATCGTTTGGTAAGAATGCCGAGCGATAAGCTTCGCCTACCTGTTCCCATGCTTCGCGGACCAGGTTGGAAGTGGTTTGCACGTCGTGCTGGTAGTTCTGCCAGTAGGCTTCCAATGCTTCGCGCTGAAGTTCAGCGAATCCCTGGGGATCGGTAACCTGGGCCATGCGCTCTGAATAATCACGGGAGCTCTGCATGAATCGCTCAAGGTTTTGTTGCTGAACTTCGGTCAGCTTGGTCAGGGTTTCCGTCTGAATCTCGAATAATTGATTGCCAAGCTTGTTGGCATTTTCGATGGGATTTGACATGGTCTGCGTCCTGTAGATCTCTGATTGAGGGCGTAGTCAATGTATCAGCTTTATATTGCCAACAAAAATTACTCTTCCTGGTCGCTCAGACCCTGGGTGCTTATGCAGACCCTGGGTATTGATTTTGAAGAATGCATGGAAGGATTTGAGTCAGCGGACAACTTTGAGAAGTTCCGCAAGTTTTCACCGTCGGGCACGGTGCCTTGTTTACAGGACGGTGACGTGACCGTCTGGGATTCGCTGGCCATTGCTGAATACCTGGCGGAGAGACATAGAGAAGTCTGGCCGGAAGATGTTGAAGCCCGTGCCTTCGCCCGCTGTGTAACCGCGGAAATGCACAGTAGTTTTTCTCATCTCAGAAACATCTGTCCAATGAACTGCGCGATCACGGTAGATATGCATGAGATCAGTGCGGGACTTCAAAGAGACCTGGACCGAATCGGTGAAATCTTCACATCAGGCATCGAAACCTTTGGCGGACCATTTCTTGCGGGTGACAAATTCACCGCAGCGGATGCGTTTTTCTGTCCTGTAGCGTTTCGAGTGCGATCCTATCAGCTGCCCTTACCACCGGTTGCCCTCAGTTACTGCGAACGTTTGCTTGCTCTACCAGCAATGCAGGCCTGGGATGAGGCAGGCGTGAATGAATCCTGGAAGGAGGAAGCCCATGAAGAGGAAGCCGCCGCCGCCGGCAAAATTGTCGCGGATCGTCGATCTTCCTAGCACGAGGGTTTTAGAAGGCTTCGTCGAGACCATAGGCCTGCATCATGCCGCTGACGCCAGCGACGTCGTGACTCATGATCAGCAGGTCATGTTTCTCACCGGAAGGGTCTTTGACGTGATCGCGGAATAGAGCTTCTGAGCGAAAGCCCATTTCTTCGAGCACATTAATCGCCGCTTCCTGGTCGAGCAGCATCCTGACCGTCAGTTTTTCCAGATCCAGACTAAGGCCAATCAGGAAACTTTCCTGGATCAGTTCCCGGCCCAGGCCAATGTCCCTGGCGTCAGGGTGCACCAGAATCCTGAGTTCTCCGACATGTGGTGACCAGGAGTGTTCATCCTTCACAACGGCTGTCGTGCCAATGATTTCGTCGCCGCGAGAGGCAGCGATGGTGATGATATCTCCAGCCTCTACGCTGCGAGACCAGGCTTCGAGCACTTTGGGTTCCCGGATATCTCGGCTCAGGAAGAGTAGATCTTTTTCTGGCAAAGCAGCGGTAAATTTCTGAAGCGGTTCTGTTTCCAACGAGCTGGCGATTTCCAGCGTGACTTGTTCGCCCTGACAGTCGATGGTCTTTGGGTATCTGTCTTGCAACTTCTTCAAACTGAACGCTCCGCCAGCCATGCATTAACAGGGGGCCACATTCTTCTCATGGCATTTGGTCCGGCGATCAGGCTGACGTGGCCACCTTTAAGTACCAGCTCCTGCTTATCTTCCGAGCCAACGAGATCCAGTAATGGTTTCGTGGCTTCATAGGGTGCGATGTGATCGTGTTCTGCCATAACCGCCATCAGCGGAATCGTGACGTTCTTCAGATTGGCAACTTTGCCTCCCTGTTTTAGCTCACCTTTAAAAAACTTGTTTTCCCACATCAACTCTCGTGTGCAGTCGCGATGATACTCGCCGGGTAAAGGCAAGGTTTCATCACCCCAGCGCTGGAATGCACGATAGTTTTTAACGAAGTCATCGTTCCACAGTTGATCCCATAACCGCATCTGCCCAGCGCTCCGCTGCGCGGGTCTCAGCATCTCAAACGAATTGCTGATGAACTCGGCGGGGATGATGCCGAGGGTTTCGACCATGTTGTCCAGGTCCATGTACTCTTCATTCGACCACAGTCGAAACAGACCCATCTGGTGCATGTCGATCGGTGTGGTCAGACAAACGAGATTCTTAAGGGGACCGTCGGGATGGGTAGATGCATAAATCAGTGACAGAACGCCTCCCTGGCAGTAGCCAATGATGTTAACGTCCGGCTCACCGCTGGTTTCCTGTACGGCTTCGATACACATGGGGAGGAAACCCTGCGTGTAGTCTTCGAGACCCAGACCTCTCTCCTGCATGACGGGGGGTGCCCAGTCGAGCATAAATACGTCATAACCTTCCTTTAGCAGGTACTCGACCATGCTTTGTCCGGGCAGGATGTCGAACAGATAACCTTTGTTGGTCGTTGCCATCACAATCAGCAATGGAATCCTGTAAACCTCTTCCACCATGGGTTCATAGTGATACAGGCGCATGGTGCCCTGTTCGAGAATCACATCTTTTGGCGTCAGACCGACGGCGGCAGATCCTGATCTGACGTAATCGATGCCCTTGATGCTTCTTTGTATAGTCTTGTCGACCATGTCCCGCATCTGGCTGGTGAGCTGTGCCTGGTCGCTCATGCGGCACCTCCGTCGCTTTCCTTGGGTGGTGGTTTCCTGGTGCGCTTGGGTCCTGCTTTTTTGGTAGTACTCTCTGGACTTGAGTTCGCTTTACTGAGCATCTTTTCGATGCGTGTCAGTCGCGCATCCATTTCGCGAAGTTGTTCGCTTACGGTTATCACGTCATCTCGGCTAGGCATGTTGAAATTTGCCAGCTGTTTGGCCATGGCTTCAGAAAAGTTCTTCTGAAACTCCAGTTGTGCTTTCTGCCACTGGTTGATGGAACGTGAGAATTCATCAGTGCCCATGACCTGATTCGAGAATTCGTTGAATTGTCGTTCCCAAGTGGTAACCAGTTCGGAAAAGTCCTGCATGCTTGGGGGTTTTTCAGCCATTTCAGTCTCCTGAGGGAGTGGTTGATGTAGTGTAACGCGGTTACACTGCGAGTATGAACCTGCCAGATGAATCTGCAATAAAGAGCATCATCGGTCACGAGTTTCCCGGTGGGGATTATGCCATTGCTCACTGGGAAAATTTCCTTCTGACCGAATGTACTGGTGCCGAGGCATTGCCTGATGGCCTCGCACATCCCGTGGCCCTGTTTCATGTGCCTATTCTTGGTGCAGGAACTTCGATCGGTGAGATGTTTGAGCTGGGCCAGGCAACTTCAGAGTTCTCTATCGGAATCGAAAGCTATGACTGGGAGATCTATCAATCTCTCAGGGAAGAGCTGACCTACCAGATTTCCGGCAAGGTGGTGAGTGCTGAGCGTTGTGAGCATGACGATGGTCGAATTTTTGATCGCATCGCATTCCAGTTTGATCTGGCGCATAAGGGTGATGCCGTCGCGCGAACCACGATCGTCTGGCACTACAATCGAGGTGCCAGATGAGCGTAGAGCCAGGATTTGAAATACCCTCATGGGAAATGCCATCCGTCTCTCGGGAACGCATGCGTACCATGGCAGCCATTCTTCGAGACCCGAATCCGGTTCATTGGGATGATGAGCTGTGTAATTCGTTGCCGCTTGGCACAGGAAAACGAACCATCAATCAGGGCCCCCTTGGCCTGAGTTACATGATCAACATGCTGCATGCCTGGGCTGGTCCCGAAAGTGTGCGCCGCGTTTACATGACGTTTCCTAAAATTGTACTCAGCGAAGATGCAGTAACCGCCAGGGGCGTGGTGACTGCCGTTCTTGAAGATGGTGCTGTCGATTGCGATATCTGGCTGGAGCGGGACGGCGAAAAACTGCTTGAAGGTAAAGCCACCGTTCAATTGGAGCGCTGAGTTGCTCCACCGCAACGGAATCTACTCAGAATATCGTGACCCTGCGAATGCGTCTGAAGCGAGTCGTCAACTTGAGCGGGATGGTTACACGCTCGTTAGGAACCTGTTCACCCCGGATGAAGTCGTTGATCTGGCCGCAGATGTGGACCAGGTGTTCGAGAACTATGATCCCGATGCGCGTGACCGCCGGCGATCGCCGGAAGAAGATGACCACTTTCGCTATGAGATGCTGAATCGCAGCGAACTCTGCCGCCAGGCCATTGCGAAACCAGCATTGCTCGAAGTGATTGAGCCGCTTCTTGGTGAAGACTGTCATGTGATTGCGAACACAGCCTGGCGTAACCCAGCCAATTTTGATGCGGAACATGGTGGTGGAAGCTGGCACATCGATGCCGGACCCCACATCCCTCTCGCTGAAGGAATGCGTTGGCCGGAAGATATTCCACACCCGGTGTTTGCCATAGGCGTGCACATCTATCTCAAAGACTGTCGGATGGAGGATGGTCCTACGGGGGTGATTCCTGGCAGTCACCTGTCCGGACGATTCCCGCCAACGGATCAGATCATGAACGACGAGCTGACCTATGAAGGGCAGGGTGTCGTTCCGTTATTGGCTAATGCGGGTGATGTTGGTTTTTTTGTTTCTGATGTCTGGCATCGTCGAATGCCGACGAGGGAAGGTGATCAGGGACGCTATTTTTTACAGGCTCACTACGGCCGTCGGGATATTGCGCAGCGCATTCGAACGACTGCGGCTACGAATCACCTGTCTGATGAAACCATCAGTCAGGTGACAGATCGACGGCTGCGTCAGCTGATGGGTTTGCATGAGCCATTTTTCTATGATGGCTAAAGGCTTCTATTGCGGCTAATGGCTTCGACGTCTAGTGTCGTCGGGCGTAATAATCTTCCCGCGGTTCGAAGGTGGGTTCCTCACTAAAGTTTTCTTTCACCCAGGCAAGTGCATCATCTTTACCCAGTGACGGATCCCAGAGTTTTCCCTGTGGCTGAGCAACGTGCCACGGCGTATCCCAGAAAACTTCAATGCCGTTTCCTTCAGGGTCATTAAAGTAAACCGACAGGGTGTTGCCGTGTGACATCGGCATGATCTCCACATCACCTAGTTCGGTGAGTGTCTTGTTCAGGTCTGATACTTCTTCAAAACTTTCGACACGAAATGCAAAGTGGTTGACCGAATTGCTCGCGCCTTCTTCCTGTCTTGTGGTGATCATGGCGAGCTGGTGATGCTCGTCTGGATCCTGACTCATAAAGATGATTTCTGGCCCACCTTCTTCGCCAAGAAATCCCCGATCTGAAACTTCGAAGCCCAGGACATTGTTGTAAAAGCTGAGCATTTTTTCTGTGTCTTTCACGTACATCACAGCATGTGACCAACTGAGTTTCATTTCTATCTCCTTCAAGAATCGCCAGTTTATGTGGTGGCGGCGTAGTTTGTAAGCGCTAACTTATTGGCTGCCAGCTGAATCAAATCGTCAGCTGAGCACTGATCCGTTGTATGTCCGAATACGAGCCGGTCCGGCCTCACCAGTGCAGCATCGTGTTCTTTAAACAAATGGTCAAATCGACCGCGAACGACTTCCACGCCATCAAGGCTGACGACCTTCGCATTGAGGTGATCCAGTATCTTGCGAGAGTTTTCTGACAGCTCAATATCCGGCGTTCTATGGACTAATGCAAAGCCAGTACCCAGCAAGTCATCCAGTTTCTGCTCGTGCCCCTTAATAGATATGTTAGGTTGATTGAACAAATAGCCGGTTGATCCTGAGTCGCTGACCTGGTCGATCATGACAGCGCCATCGCGTATGGGTGGCTGTTCCCTCCCCTGACCATACCCGGAAGATTTCATCTGCTCGGGTGCGTCGGGAGGTTCTCTCTCCTCTCTTACTGCGAGTTCAACTTCAGCCATGTGATCCATCAACTTGCCAATATTGACCGCCCAGTCGACGAGGTCATGGGCATGTGCATCTCGTTCCTGTTCATAGGTATCCAGAAGCGAAACATCAGCTTTTCCCTTAATCACCATGGGTAACTTCCACCCGAGATTAATTGCATCACGCATACCCGCGTTCATTCCCTGTCCAAGAAATGGTGGAGTCTGATGTGCGGAATCACCTGCGATGAATACATTTCCCTCGCGCCATCGATCTGCCGTTGCCGCATGAAATTGATACACAGCTGCGCGGCGAATTTCGTAGGTGCCTCTGGGGGTCCAGTCATCAATCAATGACAGGACCTTTTCCTCCTGCAGCATTTCCTCAGGGGATTCCTCTGGGTTGAACTTAAACTCCCAGCGGCGGTAAGGATCTTTTGTGCAAACATAAGTTTGGATCCGGTCGGGGTCGCAAACCTGCAAAGTGTCGTTGTTAAGTGTGTGGCCATCCAGAGCGGTGACATCGACGACCAGCCAGTCGCAGTCGTAGCCGAGGCTGCGCCAGCCAATATCAAAGTTGCGCCTGACGAAACTCGATGCACCATCGCAACCGATTGCATAACTGGCTGATAGGGTTTGTGACTCTGAGCCGTCATTTTTGCTAAAGGTGAGATCCACCAGGGAGGTGTCTGTGTTGTTTTCGATCGCACTGACTGTGTAACCAACGAAACATGTGACGCCTGAGTGATCGAGCACTTCCTGGCGCAGGTAAGACTCGAACTCCGGCTGGTCGAACATATTCATGGGTTGCCAGCCATTGCTACCAAAAGGCACAAAGTCCTGGCCGAACAACCATTCACGCTTTGAGTTCGTGAATCCCGCTCGATCGCCTTCCCGTAGGGTCTGCATGAGCCCATCAATGGCCTCTGCTCGGTCGATTCGTTGAAAGGCGCGGATGATTTCCCCATCGAGGTTAACGGCTCTGGGCAGCAGGTAGACGGATTCGTCTTTTTCGATGGCGAGCACATTGAGTCCCGCTTCCGCGAGAAACAGTGCTGCGGTACAGCCGACTGGTCCTAGACCAATGATGGCAACATCGAATTTTGTCATGTGAAATCTATTATTGACTCCAGTCAGAAAATTAAACTATCATTTATGACTCAAGTCAATAATTGATTATTCAGATGCTGCCGGATCAGACAAAACCTCAAATAAAACCTCACACAAAAGTAAGGCAAGCCGAGGGTGAATCAAGGGTAGAGCGCAAAAGGCGCGAGGCCCGGGCCAGGATCATCAACGCAGCTGAGCGATTGATGCGGTCAAAACCCGTGGATGAAGTGTCTATTTCAGAGATTACTGAAGCAGCTGACGTAGGCCACGGCAGCTTCTATCTACACTTCAAATCAAAGTACGAGGTGCTGGTTCCCATCATTCAACAAGAGAGTGAAAAGTGGGATGCGCTGATTCAGAAAAATCTTGAGGGGACTGATGATCCTGCACAAGTGCTGTGCTTCTCCGCACGTCATATGGCTCGAGTCATAGCCAGAGACGAACTGTGGCGCTGGTTTCTTCGTCACTCAGGTGTTCCGGTCGATGACATGAAATCTGCACTTGGGCGATACAGTGCACGAGATCTTGGGCGCGGACTTTTGTCTGGCAGGTTCAATGTGCCGGAAATTGGCATCAGCTCCAGCTTCATGTTCGGTGGGTTTGTGCAGGGTCTTCTGACAGCATTTGATGCTGAGAACCCGGACCCGGCGATCGATCAGATTGTGGAAATGTTGCTTCGGACTCTGGGAATCGCCGCTGATGAAGCAAAGCTGCTTGCTCACCAACCACTCGCAAACCTGGAAGCCTGATGTTTGAAATTCTCATAGTCGCAGGTGCGTTTTTTATTGGCTGGTACTTATTCGAGCGGCAACAGCGAAAAACGCGAACAATGTCTGGTGGACTCAAAGAGGACGTTACTTTACCGCACGACCAAACCTGGGAGCTCTACCACAACAACTTTTCTTTGTGCTCAAAGAAGACTCGAGTTTGTCTGAGTGAGTTGGGTATTTCGTACAAAAGCCATCATATCGATTTGATTGAGACAGGAAGCTACGAAAATATTTCAAGGCACTATCTGAAAGTGAATCCCGGTGCGCTGGTACCGGTGTTAGTGCATGACGGACATCCGATTTATGAATCCCATGAGCAGCTTGCTTATGCCGCGCAGCACTCTGTGAAACCGGATCTTTTGGTACCGAGTGACCCAGCTCTGAAAGCGATTATGGATGATTGGGTACGGCAGGGTTCGTTGATTGGTGATGATCCAATTGCTGATCTTGGTGCAGCCATGGGTAACGCGATACCAGGTCTAACGCTGCCAATTTTTTCGACGATGATAGAAGCCATTCCTTACTGGAAGATTTTTGAAGGACTGCTGTTTCATCGACTGAAAGAGCGCGCCTTGTTTTTTGTTGTGCTGAAGCTGCTCGGTCCAAAGCGATTGGGAAAACTGACGCCTGCCAGAAAGGTGCTTGCTCGATCCAAGATCGCGATGCACGAACACCTCGATAAACTCGAAGCACAATTGAAAGAATCGGGTCCCTGGATCGTCGGCGATCAGTTCACGTTAGCTGATGTCGGCATGATGGTGATTTTTGATCGACTGGACGAAGTGGACTGGATGGATGAATTCCTGGTTTCGACCAGACCTGAGGTGACAGCCTACTGGGCTCGACTTCGGGAAAGACCAAGTTACCAAGAAGCACTCGAAAATTTTGATCACGAGACAGTGTCGCGAGGTCGTCTGCGCATTACTGAACTTAAACAAACAGAACCGGAATTTGCTGCAACGCTTGCAGCTTAAGAGAGGAAGGACTATGAAACTTGCAACTTATCAATCGGGCTCAGATACACCTGCAGTTGGTGTCGTCGACGACGATGCCGTTATCAACCTGGCATCGTGTGGTTTTGAAGGAGACATGAGGTCTCTGCTGGAGTCAGGACTTGATGTTGGTGCGATTGAAGCCAACCTCGCCAGTGGCGACAGATTACCCCTCTCCGATGTAACGCTTCTGGCACCGGTGACCAATCCTGGGAAGATCCTGGCGATTGGATTGAACTATGGTGATCACATCGCGGAAAGCGGCATGGACGCACCCAAGCACCAGGTCTGGTTCAACAAACAACACAACTGTGTCAACGGCCCTTATTCAGACATCAACCTGCCTTCGGTTTCTCCCATGCTCGATTACGAAGCAGAGCTGTGTCTGGTGATCGGCAAAAAGTGCAAACATGTGCCGCGAGATCGCGCCCATGAAGTCATCGGCGGATATTTTTGCGGTAATGATGTCAGCGTTCGAGACTGGCAGATTCGTGCTCAGACTTTTCAGATCGGAAAGTCATTCGATACCCATGGTTCTATCGGGCCATGGCTTGTGACGCCGGATGAAGTGGGAGACCCCCATGACCTGGACATCAAGTGCCTGGTCAATGGGGAAGAGCGCCAAAGCTCGAATACCAAGCACCTGATCTTTGACTGCTTTGATGCGATCGAACACCTCACCCAGGCGTTTACCCTCGATGTGGGTGACGTGCTGTTCATGGGAACACCGGCAGGCGTTGGTGCCGCAATGAAGCCACCCTCCTGGTTAGAGGAAGGTGACAAGGTTCGAGTGGAAATCGAAAAGCTGGGCTACATCGAGAACACGGTGGTTCCCGAATCCGCCGATACCGTTATCGGATAGCACAGAGCCTGGAATCAGGGACGGATGTGTTTAATCTCGTCGCTGTTTGAGGGCAGTTCAAACCAGTCACCATCGTCAGTCACGATGTAATTGTCAGGGAGATTTCGCTCAAAGAATTTCCGCTGGACGATGGTGGCAGGAACTGGCACCAGGTGATAGTAGCCGACCATACCGACGTCTACCTTGTCGTTCAGCTCAATCAAAGATTGAACGGAAGCATGGTAGTCCATGACGTCATACATGATTTTCGACAGTCGCGTGAGCTCTGCCTGTTCTGCGGCTTCAGCCATGCTGGTGACCAAAGGCAATGATAGGGCATCGTGTAACAGAAGATCCGCACCTTTGCTGGCAATGGCGGTGACAGGTGTAACGTTACTGTCCCCTGAGACGACAACGCTTCTGCCTCGATATTCGATGCGATAACCCAAAGCCGGTGAAGCGGGATGATGTTCTGCGATATACGCCTTGATGGTCAGGTCGCCATCTTCGAGGACCGTCGCTTCATCGATGGTTTCATGTCGCATAATGCCAAGGTGTTCCGGTAACAGTTCTTCGCCGTGGTGCGTGATTCGATATCCACGATCCAGTTCGTAGGTATCGTTGATACCTTTGACCACACTTCTTACTCCATTCGGGCCGAAAATTTTTAAAGGCTCTGGCCTTCCCCTGACCCAACTGGCGAGATTCACTTCATAAAGTTCGGCGATATGGTCCGAGTGAAAATGAGTCAAAAGCACACCCTGCAATCGCTGCATCGGCAGGTTGGCCCTTTGTATTTCCGCGGCGGCGCCAGCGCCAACATCAATCAGGTAGAAATGTGAAGGCGTGAGTATGGCAACACAGGCCTGGGCTCGACCCAAACCTAATGGAGAGGCCGTGCCACACATGAAGACCCTCAATGCATCGGGGTTCGGTATCCCGCCGGTGTTCTGTCGCATCACGGCGCGGACCATCTGATCCTGCGCGGTGTCTTGCATGCCTTCGAACTCAAGCGAGTAGCGCAGAAGACCGCCAAGAATAATCACGGCGGCGACCAGGTAAATCAGGAACTTTTTCATGCGGGATCTCCGATAACTCAGGGGATGTTACAGGGATTAATTAATGCTTTCCATTATTTGGTGCGTCGTGCAATTTCTGTCTCAACGAGCCAGAGCCGATCCTGTCCCCAGCAGCTGAATGCAGGTAGATCTCCACCGGTGACACGAAAACTGGGGACACCCCACAAACCGAGCGCCAGCATGTCAGACACATTGTCTTCAAGAAGCTGCTGCCAATCCAGATTATTCATGCTGGCTTTTGCTGCGTACCAGTCACAGCCAACGGCTTCAACAACCTGGCGCAAGCCTGGCTCCTCGGTGATATCCACACCTCGGGTCCATGCCGATCGAAGGTATTCGCCGCAGTAATCCGCGGCTTTGTTCTGTTCGATCATATAGGGCAACAGTGAAAAAGCCTGTTTTACGGGTTCGCCGAATGGATCAACGATGGGCCCGAATGCCTGGCCGTAAAAGTCCGCCTCCCGTTTGGTGTCGGTCATGATGTAAATCTGTTTCGGTCGCGGCGCGGGAATGCCACGCATCATCATTGGCATAACGGGCCGAAGATTGAGTTTTACGCCAGTTCGCTCGACCATCTCCATGGTGCGGTCATAGCTGATGGCGGTGTAAGGGCTGCGTAGCGATGGAAAGTACTCCAGTTCAATGTCGCCAGCTTTCCCGTCGACGGATTCCGCCTCAGGTCTCGGTACGCAGATGCTGGACGCATCTCTCGAGAGACCCATGTCTTTCATGCGGTTCTCGAGGTGCACCAGGCGATCGACACCCCAATACCATTCCCCCTCAAAGAAGAAAGTTGCCCCCAGCCAGTGGCCGAGTTTGTGTCTCAGAGCTGTGCCTTCGGAAACCGCGTTGGAAGCCGCTCCATCTACATCAACGTTTCCTGACCAGAGCTTTTGGCCTACTTCAACAGCTCTCTCTGGAAACTCACTGGTTGCAAGATAGCCGGCAAGATAGCGCTCAGCTGCAGCAACCTGGTCGGCGTTTGGTTGATCAACCTGTGCTGGCAGATTGGTGTCGTAAAAGGGTGCGATGCTTCGGGCGTCGTTAAGCGCCCAGGTCGTGAAGCGATTGCTGTCGCCTTGTTCTTCACTGTTTGGTGGTCCGGCCAGGTGGTACTCGAACTTCACAGCGTATCGCTGGAAAAGGTCGAACAGCTTTTGTGCAGCCAGGTGACTGTAAGGGTCATCCACCTGATGAAAGTAGTGGACTACTGGTGCGCCACGCCTGCGAAGGCGCCCAGCCAGATGCTTCAGGCTTCGTCTTTGATCGCTAATGATTGCGCCCATAAAAAGGCGTCTGAGTAGTGTCTTAGGTTTCATGCTCTAACGTTCGTTTCCACGTTTGTAGTTACCGGTTAATCGGGCCATCCGGTGTTGTAGTTCGTCTTCTGATGCGCCTACGCTGAAAGCAATAAATTTTGTCGCCTGGTTACCTTTCAGTTGGGCAGCTTGACGACCGTGATGCCAGATCGTCACGAGACCGCCCTTTGTTTCCTGAAAAGTGAAACCTTCAGGTTTGTTTTTCACCTGAAGCCTCGCGGATCTGTCGATCATGTAATTTCGACAAGAGAAGCAATGCGCTGATGGCGCCGATGAGCGCAAACATCATGTCTGACTGCGTATCCCATTCGTAACCCTGCGTGCCCAGAAATGCTTCTGCACCTTCGCCGGTCAATTCTGCTACCCACCATTCGATGAGTTCATAGAAGGCACTGAAGCCAAGGCAAAAAGACACAACAAACAGAGCCAGCCACCAAGTACCGTTCACCACATTGAGTCTGACCAAAAGCTCCCGGGCGACGATGGCAGGAATAAATCCCTGGGCCAGGTGACCTACTTTGTCGTAGTTGTTGCGTTCCATGCCGAACAGCCCATCAAAGAAAGGCACCTCGGCATAGGTATAGTGCCCACCGATCATCAAGATGACACAGTGGATAAGAATTAGTACGTAGGCCAGCGGTGTGAATCGGAACTTGCTCCAGGTCACTGCTAGTAAGACCAAGGCAATTAGAGCGGGTAACGTTTCCAGGAACCAGGTAAAGCCATCTTTGGGATTGATGGCTGACCAGATAAAGACACCTGTGAATATCGCCAGCCAGGTAATAGTCTTTGCGTTCAACATATCAGTGGTGCCGCCAGTCTGGATCGAAGGCGACGACTGCGTCGCTGCTCATTATCGTTTCCACTTCCGCGTCGGATAAATTGAGCCACTCCTGCAGCACCTCAGCGTTGTGTTCCCCTCGGTGGGCCGCGGGCCCCTTAACGCCGCTTTTGGCGTTAGAAAAACGGTAGGGTGATTGGGTGACTGGCCGAGTGCCACCTGCGCGATCATCGATTTCCACGATACTGCCTCTCGATGCAACCGTTGGCTGTTCCATGATCGTGGCAGGGTTGCGAACGTCTCCCCAGGCAATGTTGATTGCTCTCATCGCTTCGACAAACTTTTCCCGCGTGTTTAGGGTGTTGATGTATTCAGTTGCCGCCGCTCGGCGCACAGTGATTTTTTCATCCAGGGTCATATCAGGCGACGCTGGGTCTTGTACACCGAGTACTGTGGTCAGTCCTCTGAATAGAATCCGGAAATCAGTGGATAGCAGAACCGGCCCGATGGGTGTCTCCCAGATTTCGTTGGGAAGTGATCGGGTGTCATTAGCATCTTCTATGTCGTAGTGAATCTGATCATCCGTCGCGATGGTGGCATCAATCATTGCGATATCAATGTGCTGCCCCTTGCCTGTTCGTTCCCGCATATGCAGAGCCGACAAAAGTCCGACGAGACCGTGTAGGGCGGCATTGGTATCGGCGACGGACAGTGCCATGTCATGCAGGATCACTTCGTTTCTTTCCGTATTTCGGAAAATCAGGCCTGCTTCGGCGTGAATGACCGGCGCGTAGGTTGCGCGCCCAGATTCAGGTCCGTTGTGCCCAAAGCCGGAGATCGACAGCATGATCAGCTTCTCGTTGACCGCATTTAGGTCTTCGTATGCTATACCCAGGCGACCCATGACATCCGGTCGATAGTTTTCGATGACAATATCGGCTTCCTGCACCATCTTTTTCACCAGATCAGCAGCTTCAGGAGCCCGCAAATTCAGGCAGATATTGCGCTTGCCTGCGTTTTGTTGGTGGAAGAAACCCTGAATATTGGCGATTTCTTTTCCCCAGTAGCGTGTGACGTCGCCATCCGGTGGTTCTACCTTGACCACATCCGCACCAAGGTCTGACAGCATTCTGCCAGCAAAGGGACCGGCTAAAACTCTTGAAAAATCAAGGACTTTGAGGTCACTGAGAGGGTATTCCATAGGGTTATCTCGAGTATTCCCGGTTTTACTAGAAAAATATGCTCCAAATGGCTGAATTTCCTGAAAAAACAGTCATCACTGTTTGTTTGACATGAATAACGGCCACCGTTAACTTGCGCATCATCAGTCGAGCTGCGACTGATGTAAAGCTGTTCTGAACCCGTTCCGCGGGCTGAGGAACTCAAAGAAGAGCCCGATAAAAGGCTTTTGTATAAGGGTTGTCAAAGACCCAAGTTTCAACAGAGGGGGACTCAATGAAACGACTACTTGTCGCCGTTCTTGGCGCATTCTTTTGCTATGTCTCTCCCGTCACGTTTGCTGCCGATCGTCAGATCGAAGAAATCGTCGTAACAGCAACGAAACGGGAAGAATCAATCCAGGACGTGCCGATCGCGGTATCCGCTTTCAGTGGTGACGACCTGGAAAAACGAGGTGTTCAAGATCTTTATGGTCTTCAAGAAGTAGCACCCAGTGTCGCAATCTACAACTCTAACTCTACTTCTAACGGCGGTACCATCCGAATTCGTGGTGTTGGTACAACGGGTAACAACCCAGGCCTTGAAGCTGCAGTTGGTACATTTATCGATGGCGTTTATCGGTCTCGTGCAGGTCTGGCGTTCAACGACATGGTCGACATCGAGCGTGTTGAGGTTCTTCGTGGTCCTCAGGGCACCCTGTTCGGTAAGAACACGGTTGCTGGTGCACTGAACATCATCAGCAAAAAGCCTGATTTCACAAACAACAGTTCTGTCACAGTTGGTGCTGGTAACTACGACCTGAACCAGGTCAAAGGCCACGTAAACGTTGCGGCCTCTGATCAGCTGGCGTTCCGTGTTGCAGGTTCCTGGCAGGAACGTGAAGGTTACTACCAGCCCTTTTCTGGTGGTGATGCGTACGATGGTCGTGATCGATATACGATCAAAGCTCAGGCGCTTTGGCAGCCAAGTGATGATCTGACCGTTCACTTCATGTACGACTACACAGAGAAGGATGAAGACTGCTGTCCGGCTGCTTACTACATTAACGGTCCCACTGGTGCTGCGGTACAAGCTCTGGGTGGCAACATTACACCTTTCCAGTCTGATGCTGGCGATGTTGATGTTGGTGTGAACCACGAACCGTTTGAAGAAGTGGAAGACTATGGTTTCTCTCTCGATATCGCTTGGGATGTAAACGAAGACATGTCTTTCCGCTCTATCACGGCATATCGTGAATATGAAGTTTTTCGAGGTCAGGACATCGACTTCGGTAATGCGGACATTCTGATGCCTGCTGACATTGATGAGTCTTTCGAGAACTTCAGCCAGGAATTCCAGCTGCTTGGTTCAACCGACAATTTTGATTGGTTGGTCGGTGTTTACTACTACACTGAGGATCTGGATTCTGACGAAATGATCGTTCTGGGCTCTCAGGGGCCTGCTTATCTTGATCTGCTGTTTGCAGGCGGTTCTGGCGCATTGATTCCGGTCTTCTCCGGCAACCCTGCTGGCCGAGTTAACTCGGGTGGCGTTCCGAACCAGGGTTATGACGCAGTTTATGGTTCTGAAACAGACGGCTGGTCTTTCTTTACTCATAACACCTGGCACGCAACTGACAAGTTCGACGTGACTCTGGGTCTGCGTTACAGCGATGAGACCAAAGAAGCTTTTGGTGTCTTTAACGGTGCACCAATCGGTGGTACTCCGATTGATGATCCATTCTGTGGCGTTGTGCCGATTGCTTCTCTGTGTGACAACCAGAGCTGGACTAACGAAGAATCTGAAGACGAAACTACGGGTACTTTGAAGTTCGCTTACCAGCTTACTGAGGACGTGAACACATATGTCAGCTACTCTCGTGGCTACAAGGCAGGTGGTTACAACCTTGACCAGGAAGCTGTTGGTAACCGTGATGCCAACGGTAACTTCGTTGATCAGAGCCGATTCGATCCTGAACTGTCTGACAGCTATGAGCTGGGTCTGAAAGGTGAATTCCTTGACTACAGACTGCAGCTGAACACTGCACTGTTCTACACTGACTTCGAAAACTTCCAGTTGAACACTTTCACAGGTCTTGGCTTCACGGTCGGTAACCTCGAAGAAGTAACAACAGAAGGTATTGAAGTGGAAGGTCTCTACCAGATCAGCGACATTGCAACGCTGACCTTTGGTGTGACTTATGCCGACGCTCGCTACGGCGACGTAGGTAATCCGGTGCTGAACGACAACCGTCTGACTCAGTCTCCGTTGTGGCAGGGTTCTGCAGCGCTGTTTGTTGAAGACGAGATTCCAGGCATGGATTGGATGTACAACTTCAACCTGAACTTCTCACACGTCGGTGAAGCGAACACGGGTTCTGACCTTGATCCTGAGAAAGTTCGTGGTGCGTTTAATATGGTTAATGCTTCCTTTGGCCTGAATTCAAACGATGGCCGTTGGGGCGCAACTCTCTGGGGTCGTAACCTCGGTGACAACATTCGTAACCAGCTGGTATTCGACTCTGTATTCCAGGGCGGTAGCTGGAGCACCTTCTCTAACATTGGTCGCACCTACGGTATTACGTTTACTGCGAACTTTGGTGAGTAATCGCCAAGCGATGTAAGAAACAAAAAACCCGGGTTTATCCCGGGTTTTTTTATGCCTGCCAGAAAGTGAGAAAGTGGCTAGCGGGTCATGATTCTGTTTTGTAACCAGGCGCTCTTAGCGACGCTGAGTTCAGCCCCCGGCCTTGTTTTACCTCTCGCCGCAGTCGTTGATCCACCCACCACAGTTGGGCAGGTGCCATCGGTGCGATACTGAAGTGCAGCTTGTAGTCGTCCTTCCTCTGGATCACCCAGTTGTTTAGTAAAGTCGTCTGACACAAGACAACCGGTGACCGGTGTACCGGCAACCGTCGGCGTGTTTTCCGGCGAGAAGCCATCCGTGTAGTCACCGAATCCTTTCTGGTTAACCCCTCTAAACTGGATGGAGAAATAGGTCGTGCCGCAGTTATCGAACGGATAAAAGCCATAGGGTTTCCCGCAGGTAGTATCGCCAATCATGACAACCTCAACATCAATCCCACGCATGCTGTTGATGATGGACTCACTGGCGCTGCAGGTTCCCGGACCACTTAGAATAAACACGCGGTTGAGGCCAAGCGTCGGCAAGGGTTGACCCGGCGTTACGGTTGAATCCAGACCCTGTGCAGTGGTGTAAAACTCTTCAGGTGTCAGTGGTCGACCTGTGACGGGATCAAAGTCTGGGTTCTTGTCATTGAACTCCAGTGCTTCGAACACCTGACCGACGGCGTTGTCGCCAGCAATCATGTAACCCAACTCATTGGCGATTGCGAGAAATCCACCACCGTTATACCGCAGGTCCAGTACGAGGTCGGTCACGTTGGCTGCCTGCAGTTGAGTCATTGCATCGATCAGCTGACCTTCTGCAGTTCGAATATGATCATTGAATGTCAGATAGCCGACGAGCCCCGTTTCCGTTTCCAGGGTTGAAACGTTTTGTACCGGCGTGGATGTAATCTGCGCTGATGTCATGGTCACCGTGCGCGTTTCTGTTGCATCAACATCTCGTACCACGAATGTGTGTGTTTCGTTATCGCCGGGGAAGAGTCCGCCATTCAGCGTTGCCACATCATTACCGGCGACAACATCCACGCCATCGATCTCGAGGATTTCGGTGCCGCGAAGCAGTGCGACTTCAGGTGCCGTTGCCGGAGTGTTGGGTTCCGTGTAAGCCACTACCACCTGTCTTGGCGGCGTCCCTTGCAGGATCGCGAAGGTGGCACCGTATCCGCCGCTGACACCGCCGGATGACTGCGCCTCCCATTCGTCTGTCGGGATCGTGAAGTGGAATTTGTCTTTCGGCGCGCCTGACGGTGTCACATCAAACGTCTGCATCTGATCAAAGTATTCCGGTGTCGTCAGGCTCGCTGGATCGACGTCGATAATTTCGTCATACCAGAGATAAAGTTCATTGCTCCAGGATCGAAGCCAGTTGTTTTCATCTTCTGTGCTGCCCTGTACATCAGGAAATGGTTGTCCCCTGGTATCAACTCCTGACCTGGGGGCCTGACACATCTGCGCAAAGTCCTGGGAGGGATCGAAGGTGCCTGTCGCGAAACCACTGGCTGGAGGTTCCGGTTCTGTTTCGGGTTCAGGTTCCGACTCTGGAGGCGGTGCGCTGGAGACTGGCTGTGGAGGAGGGCTGCTGCCTCCACCACCGCCACCACCACAGGCAGTGAGAAATGCGATAGAGAGGAAGATAAGTAGCTGGCGCTGCAAAGTGACGTTCCTTGGCAATTTGAGATCCTTATTCTAGACCCGTGCTTTAAGGGTTTGTTTCGAAAATCCGACTAAGTGTTCACTGGAAGGACTTAATCGACGGCCGCTACCTGTCCTCCATCAACGGCGATATGTTCTGCATTAATCCAGAGACCGGCGGGGCTGGCGACGAATGCAATGGTTCGTGCCAGTTCATCTGCGGTACCCAGGCGGCCGAGAGGGATAGCTTTTTCCACCGCTGCGTAAAACTTGGGGCTTTCTTTCTTGCGGTTGTCCCATGAGCCACCCTCAAACCAGACAGCCCCCGGTGAAATCACATTCGCCCGGATGCCATCTCTGCCATATTGCTGGGCAAGATCATTGGCGTAAACCCGCATGGCACCTTTTGCTGCGCCATAAGAACTTGGTGGGCGACCGAAGTGAAACTTGCTGGCCATGGAGCCAATGAAGGTGATGCTAGCGGCTTCGCTGGCTTTGAGTGCATCCAGGCACTCTTCTACCAGGCGAACGCCGGCCATCATGTCGACCTGGAAGCTGCGCATCCAGCCTTCTTCATCACCGGTCATATCGAAACCGCTGGCGTTGTGAATCAGGATGTCGACGCCGTTGAGTTCTGCCAGTGCAGAGCGAGCGAATTCACGGGTCGCGTCTTCGCTTTCGAGGTCAGCCTGAAAGCCGATGGCGGTGCCACCACCGGCGGCATTGATCTGGTCTGTCGCGTTTTTGATGTCTGATGGCGTGCGCCCGCAAAATGCTATGTCGCAACCTTCTGACGCCAGCAGGGCACCGGTGTGTAAACCGATGCCTCGGCTTCCGCCTGTAATAATGACTTTCTTGCCGCTGAGACCAAGATCCATATTGAAGGCCTTTAGTTAGTTCTGAACGTCACCGGGGATATTGCAGACATAGCAGCCCAGTTCGTGCAGTTCGTCAAGGGAACGTACGAGCCTTGAAGCCCACATCCGTGCGTAACGTCGGACCTCCATAGAGTTGGAGACAGAATTACTTTCGCGTGCAACGACAGGTTCGATTTCCTCCCTGTCCAGAATTCGCGCGAGCGGTTCTTCCGTCCGAGAATCTCGCAGCTCTACCAACAAAACCGCGGATCCCAGGTCGGCGATATAGACGCTGCTTCGTGCAGAAGTAATTTCTTCTGGCACGTGGGAAGTCACATCCATCAGACCGATAATAACGTCCAACACGCCAGGTCCTGGCTGGTCGGTAAAGGTGTAGTGTTCGATGTCCTGCAGTTCTTCAGCAAAGACCTCTCGGACTTCCTTTTGTAGACGTGCTTTCTGCTCTTCATCCAAAGGAAAAGAGTCAGCGTTTCGATCATATCGACTGGTTGCGTCAGGGTGGCGGTACTGAATGCCTGCTGACTCTAGCAGGATCTTGTCGTACCGGCTGAGATCAATATCCGGCTTGATCCAGACTTTGTCTGATACTGTGTTGTTGACGCGATGCAGACCATCATAGGTAACCTCCGCTTCAGCACCCTGCTGAACTGTAGGTGTACCTGTGCAAGCCGCCAGCGAAAAGATAGCGAGCAAAAGAACGAAATTGCGCATTGGAGTTCCCTCATCCGTTTGAAAAAGGCTAAGTGTAGGCATGATTACCTTGATTGGACAATATAGACAGTGGATTCGTCAGGTATAATCGCGCCATGACAAAATTGATCACCAGCTCGTTACTTGCGTTCTTTCTGACGTTTTCCGTGTCCTATGCGGAAGATTCGCCCGTTTCTAACGCGGAGGCAGAGAAAGAAGAAGTTGCTCAGGAACCTTCTAAGGCTGAATTACTGGCTGCTGAAGCCACCGAAATTAATGATCGGATTCAAAAGATCGGTGACGAACTTCAGGTTCTGAATGATTCCATTGGTCACGCCACCGGAGACCGGCTGGAAGTCCTGATTCTTGAGCGTCAGAAAACCACGCTCGAGATTCTGGATGAGTTGTTTGCGCTTGCGTTGAACCTACAGCGTCAGGATGCATTGGATCAGGACACGACAGAGCTACGTGATGTCGTGGTCAGCTACCTCGTAAGAACCAGCAACGCTCTGGATCAGTTCCTGGACCGCGAAGAAGAGGGTATGGCGGAACTACGCTCACGCACTGATAAGTTAACGGGCATTGAGCTGGTTGAATTCGAGCAGGACGCAGCAGGCACCATGACCTGGCTCGAAGAAATGATCGAAGCCAAACTCAAAACCATCCAGGAACTAGAGAAGCTAGGTGTCAGTACCGGGAATCATCGTGAGAATCTGATCAACCGCCTCGATCGATTTGCCTCCAATCTTGCCGGGCAGTTGCAGCTGGTTGATGGTGATCTGAGCGCCATTGAGGTAGGCAGTGGTAGTGAACCGCTTTCCTCTGATCTAAAAGCAGAAATCCAGGCACTGAATATCCGCCGTGAATCAGTGCTGTCCTCTCTGGCCATGCTGGTGCACACCATGAGTGGCCTGGGTGTCGATGCACGGGAATATCGACAGCTTCTTCTTGAGACTGGAGAAGTAACCACCGATCTGTTTGATCCCGAAATCGTGATCGGCATTCTGAGCAAGCAGTTGGAGGACCTGACGGACTGGGTCACCGACAACGCCGGAGGTTTCGCAACGCAGCTTGTCATCTTTGTGCTAATTCTGATGGTGTTCCGTGTCATTGCGCGGTTTGCCAACTATATGATGCGTCGCAGCTTCGAAAGCCAGACGGTCCAGGTCTCGAAATTGATGCAGGACATGCTACTCGGCCTGTCTTCTAAAGGGATCATGTTCCTGGGTGTGTTGGTGGCACTCAGCCAAATGGGCGTTCAGATCACAGCACTTCTTACTGGTTTGGGTATTGCCGGTTTTATTGTTGGTTTCGCCTTACAGGATTCGTTAGCGAACTTTGTTGCCGGTATTATGATCCTGGGCTACCGACCTTTTGATGTGGGTGACATCATTGAAGCAGGTGGCGTTTTCGGAAAGGTCAGCAAAATGAGCATGGTATCCACCACTATTCTGACCTTCGATAACCAGACTTTGATTGTTCCAAACAACAAGATCTGGGGTGATGTCATCAAGAATATTACGCTACAGCATGAGCGCCGCATTGATCTCGAATTCAACGTCGGCCTGAACGAAAACGTTGGCGACGTTCGTTATCTGATTCATGGTGTACTGGAAGGCGTCGAAGAGATTCTAGATGATCCCGCGCCTTCCATTGAATTCAACGAGCTGACGCCATATTCCATGGTCATCGTGGTGCGACCCTGGGTGCAGAAAGAAGTTTACTGGCCGGTGCGCTGGAGACTACTTCGAGAGATCAAGCAGGCGTTGGACGATGCCGGAGTTGAAATTCCCCGGCTCGATAAAGGTGTCGTAATCCAGCAATAAGCAAGGCTAGTCGCCGAACTCGTGCAAGATCTTCACAGTGTTCGGTAGTGACTGGGCTGGTTTTGGTGCTACTTCCATCGACAGGATGCTGGATGTCGGTATTACGATGATACTGTCGTCTTTTTCCAGAACCATGTATCCCTGTGTCATAAATTCATTGAAACGCGATGCCATCACGGATGGTTCACTATCCATGGGAGCAAAGGCGTAGCTTCTTCGTTCACCGTTGGTAAACGTTATCCGAACGGACCTCGCGTCAATAGCTTCTACATCACTCATGGCTGTGCTCCTCGTTAGTTAGACGAAAGGTTAATGCCCGAAAGAATGTCATGCAAGGCAGACGAGGGCGTGCTTTAATCCGGTCATGTTGAGATTCCTTGTTCTTCTTGTTTTCTGTGCGTCGGCGACTGCCGACACGCTTTCTATCACCGATGGCGTTGAACGCGAGCGTCATCCCGGCAAATTCATCTGGACGGACCTCGTGTCATCAGATCCCGATGAAGCTGCAGACTTTTACCGTCGGTTGTTTGGCTGGCAAATCAATCCCTACGATGATGGTTACCTGGTGATTCGTAATCACGGTCGCCCCATTGGTGGCATCGCTCAGAATGAAGCGGAAGGAGAAGACACGCGAACTCAGTGGATTAGTTACCTGTCCAGTTCAGACATCAAGGCTGCACACGAGTTGCTAATGGCAGCTGGCGCAGAAGCGATTCTTGAACCGATGACTGTCAAAGAACGTGGTGAGTTCGGGATATACATTGGGCCCGATGGCGGCGTCTTCGGTGTCTTAGATGCTCAAGATGGTGATCCGGAGGAGCGAGGCGCAGATCTGGGTGATTGGATTTGGATTGAACTCTGGTCAAAACGCCCGAAGGTGGCTGCGGAGTTTTATGAAGATCTTGGATTTTCGGTTGCTCGTAACTGGGCGTCAGAAAACGAAAACGATCGCCTGTTAGTGGCAGGTGAATATGCCAGGGGTGGCATTGTTGAAGGGCATCCGCAGCAGAAGCACTCTGCTTGGTTGCTTTACGTTCGAGTCGCGAATGTTGAGGCAACGTTGAAGCAGGCAGCAGAGCTCGGTGGAGAAACTGTTGTGCTCGACGGCGAAGTGAATGCCAATGGTGAAATTGCGTTGGTGCAGGATCCGACAGGAGGAATCGTCGCTATCTACCAGTACCCGGAACTTGAGGAGGCTGCCGAATGAAATCTCGTCTCCTGCTTATCGCTCTCGTCGCCAGTCTAGGTCTCCTCGGTTGCAGTTCTTCTGGCTATTCCGGCAGTTCTAGCTACCGAGTGAACTACTACCATGGCTATGGATATCCAGGCTATTACCCCAGGGGTTACATTGGACCGCCTATCTATGTACGTCCGAGGCCGCCTATTCATAGGCCGCCAGGACACGTAAGACCGCCCATACATCGGCCCGGCGGGCCTAGTATCCCACGCCCTCCAAGGCCTACGCCGAGGCCTATGCCGAGATAGACACAATCTGTAGGCTCGCAAAGAACTTACAACTTACTAGCAACAATCGAGTAGAATCCGCCCTCGAATTTTTCTGGGGAGGTTTATATGTCTCGGCTAGTAGTCTTAGTTACAACGATTTTTCTGAGCTTTGGTATTTTCGCTGAAGAAGAACCCAAGTTCTGGTCCACCGATGTGGAACTTGGCGCGGTGTTTACATCTGGCAACACAGAGCAGGAAAGTTTCAAGTTTCGTCTCGACAGCAAACGTGAGAAAGATCAGTGGATCAATTCCTTCCACGTCGACACATTTATGGCGAAAGAAGATGGAGACGATACGGCGGACAAACTCTATACCTTCTACAGGCTCGACTATCGTCTGGCAGAAGACCGTGGTCTCTTTGCTCGAATCGCGTACGAAGACGATGAGTTCAGCGGCTTCGATAGCCAGAGCGATATCACCTTCGGTTACAACCAGACCTTGCTCGAGCGCGATCGTCTCAAGATCGTTGGTGATGTTGGTTTAGGTGCGCGCTATATTGAAGTCACCGACGGCGACTCAGAAACGGAAGCGTTGCTTCGACTGGCGGGTTTGTTGGAATGGCAGATTTCAGAAAATGCCCTGTTTACACAAGGTCTCGGTTTTGAAATCGGTGAAGAATTGACGACGACTCGTTCGGAAACCGCGCTTGAAACAATTATCGTGGGCGACCTAGCGATGAAACTGGCGATTGCGGTTAAACACAACTCTGAAGTGCCTGACGGCAAAGACAAGACGGATACGGAATCAACCGTCACGCTCGTCTACAAGTTCTAAAGAACATTAAAACAAACAAAAAGGGGCGACCTGATGTCGCCCCTTTATTATATCGTTTGTTGCTTATCGTGGTGGAGGGAAGGTCGCAAACATCTCGGTGAGAATTTCTTCCAACGCTACGCCTGGATTCTCCTGCATTTTTGAGGTGATCTTGCGAGTCGCGACAGCATGCCATACAGGCTTGCGTTCCTGTGGGTCGTACATGTCGACGGAAAGTGTACCTTCGGTGTACTGACGAACATCGACGCTTTCACCATAGTAGTAGCCGCCACCCCAGCCCCATCGGCCGTAGCCATATCGGTAAGGTTCCGGATAACTGTTCACCTGGATCTTGTCACGTGCGCCTAGTGTAAATCCAACAGCGAGATCAGCATTGTCACGATCTGCGACACGAGTGAAGCCACGGGCTGCCATCAGGTTTTCAGTTATCTGCATCAGCCTGCCTTCGATCAGTGGGTTACCGCCTTCAGCACCTTCGCCGCGGATGACCGGGTTTTCGCTGATGAATGCGAATGTTTTGTCGTTGCTGAAATCGTAGGAAGGATCGAAATCGACTCTGGGTGCCGGTGCGGAGCAGCCAAACAGCAGCACGACCGGAAGGAGTAAAGCGAGCAGTCTCATGTGAAATCTCCGTTAAAGTTAAAGCGGATTCTAGAGGTCTGTGATGTCGGCCTCAAGCACCAATATCTGTGACAATCGTTGTCTCTGAACCCGGTTCGCGCCCTGGTTTCTGCTCACGATTCAGATAGTTGGAAAGGTATTTCAACAGGCTGAAAGCAAGCACAACATAAGCGCCCGCCATGAAGATCTGGAATAGACGCGTCAGGAATTTCTCTGCGGCGTCCGCAGAATCAGAAGAGACGCTGCTGCCCACCAGGAGAAGCACCGCGGTAAATGCTGATGAGTAGAGTGGGGCGGTAGGTTTTCCAGAGAATATACAGGCTGCAAAAATGGTCGCCGTTAGAGCGATTAGACAAACCATAAACGGCCACCAGGGCACGATAACCAAAAGGTTATAAACGGCGACGGCGGTGAGACCGCCGAGACCATTTGCGAGGACAAGTACGGCAGCGCCTTTTTTACTTGTTGCCAGGTTTACGGTTTGCGCGAGGATCGCTGCAAATACCAGAACGATAATCGCGCTGGTTACAGAGAAGCTGTAGAAGTATGCCAATAGTGGAACAATCACCAGCGTGCTGATGATCGCAGAATGCTCTGGGGAAAGTTGTGGTCCATCGGCAGCCTTCGGTTCAGCTGGTGGGTCTGGTTCGGTGGGAATGACGGCGAAAAAGAAGAGAGCAATGGCAACGGATACAAGACCGGAAGTCATGAGCGCGTCTACTAGGAGCAGTGACAGGTTGATGGAGGGTATTCCGATCAAGGGGATGACGGTTACTGCCATCATCAACATGATGACAGCGAATGGTGAAAGCCCGCGGTTTCCCGCGTAGTAGATCTGCAATAGCAAAATCGAAAAGATCAGCAGGCAGACGAACGGGTAATCCACGACGGTCATCGACAGCAGCAAACCGAAGATGCACCCGCCAACAATAACCGCGAAAAATCCGAGACCGGTTTTCAAATCAACCTGAGCACCACCCATCAGCATGGAAAGCAGGATGGGTGTCAGATAAGACAGTTGCCAGTTAATGAGCTGCGATAGGGTAAAGCCGGTAGTGATCGCCAGCACAAACCTCAGAATCTTGCGCTCTCTTTTAGTCATGAAAGACGTTTCATCAATACAGGTAAGACAGGAATGCGATGATGCGGATGTAGACCCAGGCAATTCCGTTCAGGAAAAGGTTGCCACCGGAATAGACGATGACATCCGCCTGGCCACCTTCCCGTAGATAACCTCGAGTCTCGTTCCGGGGTACATTAATGATGACGGGGAAACGCTGCGGGTCGCGGAGCCAACCGGTGGCTTGCTCTGACGAAGAAAGCTGACCAACACTGCTGTTGTTGTTGTCACCAACACCGAAGCCGATGCTCGAGACGGTACCGGTATGCACGCGACCGGGCATAGAATCCAGGACAAACTCGACGCTGTCACCCGCATCAATGTGTTCGATATTGTTCTCTCGAAAGTAGCCTTCAATCCAGACATTGTCTGCGGAAATAAAGGTCATCAGGGGTGCGCCGACGTTGGCGTAGTAACCCTCATGAATCCGGACATTGGTGACAGCGCCCACATCAGGTGCGCGGAGAAAGGATCTTTCCAGGTCCAGCTGCGCTTTTTCCAACCGTGACATGGCAGCCACGATTGCGGGATTTTCTGAGCCTGCTTTACCCAATGCCTCTTTTGCTCTTTGTAATTGAGCTTCTGCTTCGACCACACGGGCTTGCGCACTGGCTAGATCCGCCTTAGCGCGATCAACTTCAGCCTCTGTGGCGACGCCGGTATCTTCGATGGCGATGATTCGGTTAGACCTTGCCTCGGTGCTCTTTAAGCGTGCTCGTGCTTCGACCACATTCGCCTGCGCAAAACTGACATCGGCAGTTGTGGCACCAACGTTCTGACCGGCCTGCTCCAGATCAGCTTCCGCTTGCTCAACGGCCAGCTCATAGTTTTCTGGATCAATTCGAAGAAGTACCTGGTCTTTGTCCACGACTTCGTTCATGCCAACATCAACTTCCGTGACGAAGCCGGACACCTGTGGTGCAATAGGCACGATGTTGGCCCGTACTTTCGCCTGAGACGTCAATGGCGTCAGGCGATCTGACGCGATGTACCAGGAGAAGAGCACCAGGCAGATGATGCCGATACGGAAGGTCAGCTTCTTAACCAGGTCCTCATCCTGGGTATCGTCGGAAGAACCCTCGGGAGCGACCTCCGGAACTGCTTCTTCGGTTTCGACGTTAGTTTGCTCAGTTTGACTCATCAGTCGTCGCCTCAGTTGTTTCGTTGGGAGAATCCTCACCCTGATTGAGCCAATCCTCAAAAAGGGTGTAGCCGATAGCTAGCACGATTGCGCCAACAAACAGACCGAGAATACCCATCAGGATCACACCGCCAATGGCACCGAACAGGATGATCGGCATTGGAATGTCCATGCCGCGTCCGAGGAAGAGTGGTTTAAGAAAAGCATCGCTACTGGAAACAATCATGGCGTAGATCAGAAAGATTGTCGCCGGAACGGTTTCGCTGACAGAGAATACGTAAATAGCGATTGGGCCCAGGATAAGTATCGGTGGCAACTGGACAACCGCCAGAACCAGAATCGCAAGAACCCAAACGCCGTATGCGGGCACTTCCATGATCGCAAGACCGATGGCTGAAGCAGTCGCCTGTATCAGGGCGACACCGATTACGCCCTGTGCAACGCTGCGGATGGTTTGTACACAGAGATCAGTGAAATGCTGGCCACGCTGGTCCGCCAGGCGATCCAGAACACGTACGTTGAAGTTGTAACACTCACTGGCAAACGCAAGGAAAGCGCCAGCGATAATGGTAGAAAGAATAAAGCCGCCGATGGCACCACCGAAACCGGCAACCACGCCTACCGCCTGCTGGCTGAGTTCCGCCAGCTGATCCCGGTACTGCATGACCATGGATTCCAGGTTGTCGGACGCTGCGTGCCAGGCGGCGTAGAGACGCTCGCCGATGATTGGCCAGTCCTGAACAGATTCATCCGGTGGAGGCACCGTGAGGGTGCCCGCCTCAAAGCGTTCATTCAGAGTCTGCATAGTATCGATAAAGGAAACGGTGAGTTCATACACCGGAACGATCAACAGTAGTAGTGTCACTATGACCATCAGTGTCGCCGTCATTCCTTCCCGACCCCCAAGTCTGGGAACCAGCTTCAGATAGATCGGATAAACCGCGACTGCCAAAACGGCGCCCCAGACGACCAGTTCAAGAAAAGGACTGACAATCTGGTAGCAGGTGTATGCCAGAAAGCCCAGTAGCGCGATTCTGACAGCGGCTTCAACCGCCGGGTCCATGTTATTTGTGTTATTGGCCATCGATGGCTCCGTGAGGAAAGACTCAAGGGGCTATTCTACGGAAAATGACTAGGTTTTAGGACCATACGCTTGGCCTCAGTCTACCGCTCACACCTTCTCGCTTTGGTTGGTAATTGGTATGGTTCGTACTACCAACTACAAGAAAGGATGGGCCATGAAGTCTCTTTTGACTAAGTCTTTTGTCGTTCTATTTGCGCTGGTTTTGATTCCAGTAACGAGCCAGGCAGCTCTGTTCGGAAAGAAAGAGAAAACGGCGGAAGAGAAAGCTCAGGAAATTGCCGAGGAACAACAGGCGATTCGCGACATGCGTTCTAAAACGTTACAGG
Source organism: Pseudomonadales bacterium (assembly GCA_965267195.1). GTDB lineage: Bacteria > Pseudomonadota > Gammaproteobacteria > Pseudomonadales > Azotimanducaceae > UBA9659. The sequence continues at coordinate 2,707,055 of OZ253942.1, read as the reverse complement.
AACTCTACGAGATGAGTCCGGCAGCGAAAGAAGACGTGATGAATTCGGAAGCCGTTGCAGTATTCAGCTCCCTGGGTCTGAATCTCTTCCTGGTGTCTACGGCCAGGGGTGGCGGCATTGTTCGGGAAACCAAGACGGGCAAAGAAACCTTTATGCGCATGTTCTCAGCGGGTGGTGGTTTTGGCATGGGCGTGAAAGATTTTCGTGTCATCTTTGTGTTCCACAGCAAAAATGCTTACGAAAAGTTTTTGACCTCAGGCTGGGATTTTTCCGGTCAGGGCGATGCCGCAGCAAAAGCCGGTGAAGAAGGTGCTTCAGTAGACGTTGCCGCAACTATTACACAGGGCACGAGCATTTATCAGATCACCGAGAACGGTCTTGCCCTTCAAGCCACACTTCAGGGCACCAAGTATTACCGCGACAAGGAACTCAACTAGAATGAACAGGACCCTGGCCGTGGCATAGTTGGTTTTTTCGCTTCTCGGACCAGTCAAATTGGTCCGATTCAGCAATAGCGCTGATGGCAGCACTTCCAGCCCCTGGGGCGGCTTTGCCAAGGACTGGATAGCCTCGGCTAGCGTTGTCGCTCCGCCGCTATCTTTAAGTAATCAGTGATGGCACGTACGCCTTCGTTAACGAAGCCGACTTCGATGCACATCAGACCATATTGATACAGACGTTCTTCGTGAGGATAGGCGTAGATTCCTGTCTCAGCTTCTGCGTCACCAAGACCTGCAAGATAGGCCTTGATCTGATCTTCACTGGGCTTGTTGTATGCGGGAATGCGCGGTGGTGTTGAGTAGTCGGGAAGGCTGGGGGAGAAACTTCTGGAAACACCACCTGTTGAATCGAGAATAGCAGTGGAGCGTGACCTCATATCATGTTGAATCTGATTCATGCGCTGGGCGATTTCCAACTGACGTATCTTTGTCTGGTTCTGGTAGTTCTGGTTGGATAAAGGGTCAGCTAGTGAGTAATGCGGCAGTAAAAGTGTGACTACAAGAAATATGAGATTGTTTTTCATGACACAAGTGTTTCTATCCAATCTTGGTTGCAACAAAGTGTAACGAAAACTGATGTCCTGAGTCATACAGACACTGATTACGGAGCATAGACATGCGAAGGAAAGTAGAGTTTCAAAGTGATGGCATGACCCTAAGTGGTGCCCTCGAGATGCCTGAGTCCGGTGTTCGGGCTTATGCGCTGTTTGCACACTGTTTCACCTGTGGCAAAGACACAGCGGCGGCTTCACGGATTTCCAGGGCGCTAACCCGGGATGGTATTGCCGTTCTGCGGTTCGATTTCACAGGTCTTGGCAACAGCGATGGTGACTTCGCAAACACCAACTTTTCATCCAACGTACAGGATCTGATCGCGGCGGCTGAATTTCTTTCCAATGAATTCGAAGCGCCGCAACTGCTGATTGGTCATAGTCTGGGTGGTGCGGCAGTTCTGGCGGCAGCATCTTCGCTATCTTCTATCAAAGCCATCGTAACAATTGGTGCACCTCACAAAGCGGATCACGTCGTGCATAACTTCCAGGCTTCCCTGGATGAGATTCGCGATAAGGGTGAGGCCGATGTGAACCTTGCGGGTCGCACCTTCAAGATTAAGAAGCAGTTCGTTGATGATCTGGAAAATTTTGCAGCAGAGGATCTTGGCAAGTTACGAAAAGCACTCCTGGTAATGCATTCGCCCCTGGATGACACCGTCGGCATTGCTGAGGCTGAACTGATCTATAAGGCAGCGAAACATCCGAAGAGTTTTTTCAGTCTCGATGGCGCAGATCATCTTCTGACCAAGAAAGCGGATTCCGAATATGCAGCCACCATCATTGCGAGTTGGTCGAGCCGATATCTTGATCTGAAGGAAGAGGTTCAGCCGACGGTGGAAGCCGGGAAGGTTCTGGTTTCAGAAAAGGACCACAAGTTTACGCTTCATGTGAACAGTGATGATCATTACTGGCAGGCTGATGAACCGCGTTCAGTAGGGGGCAATAACACAGGCCCAGATCCCTATGAGCATCTGCTCGCATCTCTCGGCACCTGTACCGTAATGACGATCAGGCTTTATGCGGAACGAAAGTCGCTGCCCCTGGAAGATGTCAGCGTGGAACTGCGTCATGGCCGCGAGTACTACAAGGACTGCGAAAGCTGCGCAGATGAAGAACCCCGAAAAATTGAAGTCATCGAACGCGAACTGACATTAGTCGGCGACCTGACAGATGAGCAGAGAAAGAAACTCCTGGAAATCGCGGACAAATGCCCGGTTCACCGGACCCTGCATAGTGAGCTCCATGTCAATACTAGCCTGACAATCGACTGACGCTTATATCGACTAATCATCGCGCTGAACTTCAATTGTTCTAGCACCGCTGACTCATTATCTTCGCGGTTTCCTATTTTCCGGATACCGGCCAATGAGCACCCAGCAGATTACTGACCAGCTTCAGGATTTCATGCAGCGTCACGTCTATCCCAACGAGACGACCTACCATGAACAACTGAATGCGCTTCCCGATCGCTTCGGTACTGTGCCCTTGATGGAAGAGCTAAAGGCCAAGGCAAAAAAGGTTGGGCTCTGGAACCTCTGGCTGCCCAAGGATCATGGTGGCATGAGCAATGAAGATTACTGCGGTCTGGCGGAAATCATGGGCCGCGTGCTCTGGGCCCCAGAAGTCTTTAACTGCAACGCGCCGGACACAGGCAACATGGAAGTGTTCCTGAAATACGCTACTGACAAGCAGAAAGCGGATTGGTTAGAACCTTTGATGGAAGGCGAAATTCGATCCTCCTACTGCATGACAGAACCGGATGTCGCTTCCAGTGATGCCACCAATGTGCAGACAGCCATTTCCCGTGAAGGGGATGAATACGTCATCAATGGTCGGAAGTGGTTCATCACGAATGCACCTTATGAGCGCACCAAGATCTTTATCGTCATGGGTAAGTCAGACCCCGATAACCCCAATCGTCACCTGCAGCAAAGTCAGATCCTGGTTCCCAAAGACACACCCGGTGTTGAAGTGATTCGTCCGTTGACGACCCTCGGCTATGACGATGCACCGCTCGGTCATGCGGAAGTGGTATTCGACAACGTGCGGGTGCCTGAGGAAAACATCCTTCTTGGCGAAGGTCGAGGCTTTGAGATTGCGCAAGGCCGTCTCGGCCCAGGCAGAATTCACCATTGCATGCGATTGATCGGCAGTGCACAGCGTGCACTTGAGTTCGCCTGCAAACGTGCCGTTGCCAGAGAAACCTTCGGCAAAAAATTGTCAGAACACCAATCAGTGCTTGAAGACATTGCGGTCTCATTCAGTGAGATTGAACAGGCAAGACTGCTGACGCTCAAGACGGCTCGGCGTATGGATGAGGTGGGTGCGAAAGATGCACGTGACCTCATTGCCGCATCAAAGATTACTGTGCCCCTCATGGCGCAGCGGGTGATTGATCGTTGCATGCAGATTCATGGTGCCGGTGGTTTAACCGGTGACTATCCGATGGCGGAAGCGTTTAATTATGCTCGCTGGTGTCGTCAGGCAGATGGTCCCGATCAAGTTCATATGATGGCCCTGGGTCGTCAGCTTGTGAAGCGTTATACCGAGCAATAATTACCTGTTGTTGGCAGCGAAAGTCGCAAATACCAAAACCACGACTGCCAGCATTTAGTTGTTATCGGGACTCGGCAATCTCAGCGATGGTTTCTGGATCCCAGCCACCGCCAACAGCTTTATAGAGGTTCACCAGGGCAAAGAGTTGTTCCTGTCGTGCCTGACTCACTGAGATCTGTGCATCAAATAGCTGGCGTCTTGCATCCAATACATCGATGTATGCTAGCACACCATTCCGGTAACGCTTTTCTGCCAGGCGAAGATATTCTGCAGACGACCGTTCCAAGTCAGACAATGCGTTTAGAGTCTCTGTCGACTTGTGGAACTGGTTGAGCGCATTGGAGGTTTCCTGAAATGCTTCCAGTACAGTTTGCTGGTAGGCCAGTCTTGCCTGGTTAAAACGGCTTTCCGCGGCAGAGAGTTGTGCGCGCCGGGCACCTGAATAAAACAGTGGTTGCAACACGTCCAGCTCCAAAATCCAGGTGTCACCGTCACTGTCTAACAGGTCATCAAACTCTTCGGTTTCATAGCCCAGAGACCCGGTCAGCTGAAAGCTTGGAAAGAGTGCAGCTTTTGCAACACCGATAAGTTCGCTCGCGGCGACCAGGTTCTGCTCTGTCTGCATGATGTCTGGGCGTCGCTCCAGCAGGTCAGAAGCCAGTCCGGCAGTGACGCTTTCTGGAATAAAGTGGTCTTCCAGATCGCGTTCCATCTCCAGGTGTGTTGGCGGCATACCCATGAGCAGAGACAGCTGGTTCTCAACCACCAGCTTGCTTTGCTCAACCTGAGGAATCTGTGAACGGGTCGCGGCAACTTCCACATCCGACTGAATGACTTCCAGTTTGGACGTCAGCCCACCTTTGTGTCTTTTCTCCGCAATCTCTAATGCACGCTCACGCGCCGTCAATGTTCGTTTGTTGATATCGAGGCGAGACTCGAGTCCCTGGAGTTCGAAATACGCCAGTGCAACATCGGCAATCAACGACAGGCGAACCGCCTGCGCACCGTATTCTGCAGCCAGGTACTCTGCAAAAGCTGCGTTGTTAGAACGTCGCTGCTTACCCCAGATGTCTATTTCCCAGGCCATTGCCGCAGCGAAGGTAAACTCGTAAACGGTTTCAGCAGGGTCGTTGGTTAATGCGGATTCATCTTCCCGCTCGCCGTGGAGGTCCAGGTCAAAAGTCGGAAAGATGCCGGACCTGGCGATGCGTGCAGTGGCTCTGGCTTCTTCGATGCGCTCGATGGCGATCAGCATGTCCCGGTTGTTTTCGAGTGCAGCTTCGATGGCAGCTTTGAGTTGTTCATCGTTGAAAATTTCGGACCAGTCCAGATCACGAACCGACGCTGAACCCGCCTCGTGATAGTCGGTATCGATATGCCAGTTATCGATGGCTGGTGTTTCAGGGCGTTCATAGTTGGGGCCAAGCATGCACCCTGAAAGCAACATTATTGGTAACAGACGCCAGAGTTTCATGACGTTACCTCTGTCGCTGCTTGTTCATCACCGGCCTGACGTTTCAGTCGACCATCCAGTTTCCCGAACAACACGAAGAAGAGAGGCACCAGAACAATACCGATGGTTGTGGCGAGGATCATTCCGCCCAGTACCGCGGTAGAAATAGACTGTCTGGCGACAGCGCCTGGGCCCGTTGAAAGTACCAGCGGCATGACCCCGAAGATGAAAGAGATCGCCGTCATCATAATCGGGCGGAAGCGTTGTTTTGCAGACTCGAGGGCTGCCTCGGTAAATCCTTTGCCTTCTTCCACCAGCTGTTTCGCAAACTCGACGATCAGGATCGAGTTTTTGGCCGCCATCCCGACCAGGGCAACCATGGCCACCTGGAAGAAGATGTTGTTTTCCAGACCTCGCATTGAGACGGCAACCAGCGCACCGAAGATCGCCGCCGGTGCAATCAGCAAAACCGAAATAGGTACTGTCCAGCTCTCGTACAGTGCGCACAGGAACAGGTAAACAAATACAACAGCAAGGATCATCGCGATGGCCGCTTCTCCGCCAGCGCTGACTTCCTGTGCGGTCAGACCTGTCCACTCGTAGCCAATGCCGGGTGGCAGGTTGGTGTCGAGCACTTCGCGCATAGCGTTAATGGCGTCACCGGTGGAGTAACCGGCATTAGGATCGCCGGAAACTTTTGCCGCGGTGAACATGTTGTAGTGATCAATCGCCGCGGGCCCGGTGGAGTAGTCGATAGACGAGACCACAGAAAGAGGCACCATGTTTCCGGAACTGGATCTCACGTAGTAATACTGCAGAGCGTCCGGACGCATCCGGAACTCATCTTCCGCCTGTACTCTGACTCGATAAACACGGCCGTACAGATTGAAGTCGTTGATGACTGATGAGCCAGTATAGGTGCGCATGGTGCCGTAGATATCTTTGAGCGGCACACCCAGTGCTTTGGCTTCCGCGCGGTTGACCTTCAAGAAGAGTTCCGGTGTTTCAGGTTTGACGGGACTGGCGACACCGGTAAGCACGGGATGTTGGTTCGCTTTCTGGATGATCAGGTCAGTTGCTTCTAATAGACCTTCCCAGTTTGTGCCGGTTCTGTCCTGAAGTACGAGGTCAACGCCACTACCCAAACCAAGACCTGCGATGGCGGGCGGTTGAGAGACCTGCACAACAATTTCAGGATACGTCTGTAATTCTCGCCGAACTTCTTCGATCACTTTTTCGACGGTATAGCCGTCAGGTTCCCGCTCTTCCCAGGACTTCAGGATGATCTCCATCTGGCCGTTGGCTTCGTTACCACCGGAACGTCTGTTCTCTCCAGCCAGGGTAAACACGTGTTTCACGGCCGGGTGATTCATGACGTATCGTTCGGCGCGCTGCAATACGGGTTTTGTTCGATTCACGCTGGAGCCCTGATGCAGTTCCATATCGACGTAAAACATGCCCTTGTCTTCAACGGGCATAAAACTGCTGGGTACTGAGTTCATCAGGAGGTAGGCAGCGCCACCCATTAGGATGAACAGCAGAACAGTGCGTTTTGAGTACTGCAGTGTCAGACCAACGATGCCGCCGAACTGTTCTGATCCAGTTTCCAGCCATTCATCGATTTTTCGGAAGACCACATTTTTCTGGGTGCCATCACTCTTTTTCATCAGGATGGCGCAGAGCGCTGGGGAAAGTGTCAGGGCAACAACCGTGGAAAGAAGCACTGCAACGGTAATGGTGATTGCAAACTCACGGTAAAGAATGCCGGTAATACCCGGCAGTAAAGCGACAGGAACGAAGACCGCTGCCAGCACAAGAGACGTGGCAACCAGTGCGCCGGTCAGTTCATTCATCGCTCGGATTGTTGCATCACGCGCTGACATGTCTTCTTCATTCATCAGGCGCTCGACGTTTTCCACAACGACGATGGCATCGTCCACCACGATACCAATGACCAGCACCAGGGCGAGCAGATTCACCGTGTTCAGGGTGAAGCCGAACACCAGCATGGCAATAAAGGTGCCGATAACAGACACAGGCACGGCGAGGCTGGGAATCAGCGTGGTTCGCCAGTTCTGCAGAAAGAGATAAACGACCAGCATCACCAGGATCAGCGCTTCGATCAGTGTGACGATAACTTCAGAAATGGACTGTTCGATGAACTCTGCGCTGTCGTAGATAACCAGCCACTCAAGCCCGTCGGGGAACCGCTGTTCCAGTTCTTTCATTTTCTCGCGAACCGCCGCGGATACTTCGAGCGCATTGGCCCCGGGCAAAAGATAGATGCCGAGTACGGCCGCGGGCCCACCATCCAGGCGAGAGTCCAGAGTGTAAGCTTTTGCGCCCAGTTCCACCCGGGCAACGTCTCTGAGCCTCACCATGGAACCATCTGGATCGGCCCTGACGATGATGGCGCCAAATTCCTCCGCTGTTTCCAGACGACCCTGTGCTGAAACCGGGTAGGTAAGATTCACTTCAGAACTGTTCGGTTGCCCACCAATGGTGCCGGCGGCGGTTGCGATGTTCTGTTCTTTCACCGCATTCATGACGTCCGTCGTTGTAAGGCCGTATGCTGCCATCAGGTCCGGCTTCAGCCAGATACGCATGGAGTAACGACGTGAACCGTTGTTGCGGGTTCGACCTACACCCGGGATACGCTTCATCTCATCCCGGATGTTGATACTCATGTAGTTCGAGAGGTATATCTCGTCGAACTTGGGATCATCGGATCGAATCGCGATCTTCATCAACTCGACGTTAGCCAGCTTCTCAACGGACACACCTTCCTGCATCACGTCGACCGGCAGGTCCTGTTCCACCAGTTTCACTTCGTTCTGCACGTCGACTGCCGCAAGATCCACGTTAGTGCCGACTTCGAAAGTCACAGTGACCTTGGCGCCACCGTTGTTCTTCGAGTTGGACTCGATGTAGATCATGTTCGGCACACCGTTCAGCTGTTTTTCGATCGGTGCTGCCACCGATTGCTCAACACTGGCCGCTGTTGCGCCGGGAAAGGATGCCGAAATCGAAACCGCAGGTGGTGTGATGTCGGGGTATTGGTCGATAGGCAATGAAATCACGGAGATTGCACCCACCAGCACGATCACGATCGAAATGATCGAGGCAAAGATCGGCCGGTCAATGCAGAAGCGTGAGATCATTCGTTAGTTCTCGTCGGCCGCTTCCGTTTCTGGAGTGGTTTCCATGACCTGCGCTTCTTCTTCAGCTTTGAGCTCTGCTTCGTAAGCTTCAAGTGTCACGGGTTCCGCCAGGGCACCATGGAAAACCTTGTTGATGCCGTGAACGATGATGCGTTCACCTTCAACCAAGCCGTTTTCGACAATGAGTTCACCGTCGATAATCGGACCAATGAAAATCAGGCGCCGCTCAACACGGTTGTTAGGTAGAACCACCATGACATAAACGCCACCTTGTTCGATGACGGTGGATTCTTCTGGTATCAGCAATGTGTCTGGCCGAATCTCAAGAGGCATGCTGACACGTGTGTACTGTCCGGGTAGCAGTTCCTTGTCGGGGTTCGGCACGATCGCTCGCACTGCAAAGGTGCCGGTATTGGGGTTGACCTGCGGGTCGGTAAATCCAACGACACCCTCGAAGCGGTAAATGGATTCATCAGGCAGTGTGATGGACACCTTGCCTTCCAGCGCCTTGCCCTGTTGCTCGTGCAGACGGTCTTCCCAGTAGCTGGTGACCCGGCGCCGTGCGTTCAGGTAGTCCAGTGCAGACATGGCGTAGTTCACGTGAATGGGATCGATCTGGCTGACAATGGTCAGAGGTTCGCTGCTGTTGGCTCGAATTAACGCGCCGACATCTACTTCGCTGGCACCAATTACACCTGAGATGGGAGCGATAATTTCTGTGTAATCCAGTTCCAGCTCTGCGCGCTGCAATTCAGCCTCAGCCTGTTTAACCGCAGCCTCGCCCTGTTCGGCGTTTGAAACCGCCGTGTCATAGTCGAGCTGGCTGGCGGCGTCTTCTTCGAACAGAGGTCCGATGCGCGCGACATCACGCTGGAACTTGCCCAGACTGGCTTTTCGACTTTCCAGCACCGCTTTCAGTCGATCGACGTTCGCCTGGTAGGGGCGGGGATCAATTTTGTAAAGCGTCTGGCCCTGGGTGACGACACTACCTTCAACGAAAGCAATCTCTTCGAGAAAGCCATCGACCCGTGCGTTTACCTCAACTCTTTCTGAGGCTTCCGTTCGACCAACGTAAGTACCGTTCAGGGTGACATCCTTTTTAGTCACCGGAACGAAAACGACTCGAGTGGCTTCTTCTTCTGGAACTTCTTCGCTGCAGGCAGTAAGCATCAGGAGGGCGCTTGCGACTAGTATGGTTCTTCTAAGCATCCCGGCATCATACAGAAACGCCGTCGTTCCGGTCACTGCTAGATTAGATGGTGACGACTCTGAGAAGACCTCCGAAATTGCTTCATGTCCCGCCGAGGTTTTTGGTACGCTTGGCAATTCTGTAATTCACTACAAAAATTGTCATGAGCGAACTCCACAAGACTTTTTGCCGTTACTGCCATGCCTATTGCGCCATGGTTGCCGAGGTTGAAGACGGCAAGGTGCTGTCCGTTAAGCCGGACACCGAAAACGAGATGTATGGTGGCTACACCTGCATCAAAGGTCGTCAGCTCGTTGAGCAGATGTACCAATCTGAACGACTGACTTCCTGTCAGGCGAAACAGGAAGATGGCAGCTTTAAGTCCATCAGCAGTGAACAGGCACTCGATGAAATCGCCGAGAAGATGAAGGCGATTATTGCTGAACATGGTCCGAAAGCGATCGCGACATACAACGGTACGGTGGCGTTCCAGAACTCGGGACAGCTGGCTTACAGCCGGGCATGGCACTATGCGCTGGGTTCTCCTTCTTATTACACCAGTGTGACCATTGATCAGCCTGCGAAGGTATTTGTTGGTTCACGAATTGGATACTGGACAGCCGGTTCCCACTTTTTCCATGACTCTGACGTGACCATGCTGTTCGGGAATAATCCGATTGCATCGCATTATGCACCCCCCGGTGGGGTTCCCTCGGTGAGTCCGGCTGATCAGCTGCGCCGCGCGCAGAAAAACGGCCAGAAGGTCATCGCTGTAGATCCAAGACAAACGGAAATCGCTCGCCGAGCTGATCTGCATCTGCAGATCAAACCTGGAGAAGATGCAACGCTCCTGGCCGGAATGATTCGCCTCATCCTTGAAGAGAATCTGCACGATGCAGAATTCTGTGAAGAATTTGTCGGTGGTCTGGACGATCTGAAGAAAGAGGTTCAAGCCTACGACCTGGAAACGGTTTCCGCTCGAACTGATGTGCCGGTTGATGACATCGCCGAGGCGGCGCGCCTGTTTGCTGCGGGTCCAAGAGGCATCGCCATTACGGGTACGGGACCTGAGATGGGGGCCAACCCCAATCTCGTGCAGCACCTGGTTGCGTCCCTGAATACCATTTGCGGTCGATACTACCGAGCCGGTGAAACTGTACCGAATCCAGGTGCGCTGTCTTCCAATGTACCCAGGGTGGCGCAGGTGTTTTCACCGCCGGTTGCCTGGGGTCGTGGTGAACGCTGTCGCGTGAATCCTGAGTTTGGTGAACTGATGTCACCGACGGGTGTCAGCGAAATGCCAACATCACAGCTGGCGGACGAAATCCTGACGCCGGGTGATGGCCAGATTCGTGCTTTGATCGTGGTTGCAGGTAACCCGGTCATGGCCTGGCCCGACCAGCAGAAAGCTTATGAGGCGATGCAGGACCTGGATCTCCTGATCTGTATTGATCCCTATATGGCCGCCACCTCTGAGATGGCAGATTATGTTTTTGCACCAAAGCTCACGCTGGAGCGAGAAGATGTCACGCTGCTCGCGGACCCCTGGTACGAGAAGCCGTACAGTCACTACAGCAAAGCAGTCATTGAAACTGACCACGACGTTGTAGAAGAGTGGGAAGTGTATTGGGGTCTGGCGCAACGACTTGGTCTAGATGTGCAGATCAAAGGTGAATCCATGCCTATTGATCGCAAACCAACCAAGTTTGAATTGCTGAAAGCGATTACCAAGGGTTCACGTGTCGACATCGAATGGCTTCGAGATAACCCGGGTGGTCACATCTTTGAAGACCTTGCGACAGAAGTTCAGCCGGCACCAGAAGGTGCGAACAGCAAACTGAATCTGTATCCGGAAGGTGTTTCTGATGAGTTCGCGGCGTTAGCCGCATCCGGTGAAGAATCCGACGACTTCAGCCATGTGCTGATCGGCTTTAGAAGCAAGTATGTGCTGAATTCGTTTGGGCGCAATCTTCCTGCGATCAGGAAAAAGTCTGGTACGACGAACCCCGCCAACATGCACCCGGATGATCTGGCTGCTTTAGGCATTGAAGATGACAGTGAAGTCACCATTCAATCCAAGCACGGCAAAATTACCGCAGTGGTTCAGGCCAACGATCGTATTAAGCCGGGAGTGATTGCCATTCATCACTGCTGGGGAGTTGCGCCGGGTCAACAGGCACCGGTACGCGAGGTGGGTACCAACACGAATATGCTGGTGGATAGTGAATCGGAGCTGCAGCCGTTTACGGCAATGACACGTTCCAGCGGAATCCCGGTGAACGTTAGTGCGGCCTGATCAGGATTCGTCGGTTAATACAGTTTTGAGGGCGTCACTTCGCGTACGCCCCTGCTGTTCTACCAGTCGATACGCGGTGTAGTACTTGTAGATGCTAGCCACATAACGGACCGGTTCACGGCTAATTTTTCTCGCCGCCATATTCTCTACGTTGCCGAACCAGACATTTGGATTAAGACCAGCATCCTTCGCTGCGTTTCGCGCCCGGGTGATATTCGCTGGACCCGCGTTGTATGCCGCCCACGCAAACAGTCTCTGATCGATCGGACTGATGTCTTCATTGGAAAAGTACCGGTCCCTGAGGAAGTTCATGTACTTGGTACCTGCATGAATATTGCTCTCGAGATTTTCGATATCCGGGATGTCGACATTCGGGTCCCGCGCTGTTGTTGGCAGCAGTTGCATGATGCCCACTGCCCCGCGGTGCGAACGAAGTGACTGATCAAGTCTTGATTCCTGGTAGGCTTGCGCTGCTAAAGCCAGGGGATCGAATCCGTACCGGTCCCCATATTCCACAAACAGATGAATCAGTTGATCGAACTTCTCTCGTTCGGATTGTGTCAGGGGGTTATCGATCCACTGTGTATTGTCGAAGTATTTGTTGAACAGGATATTGCCGAGATAGGTGCCTTTTCGAACGGTGGCCATGTAGCTGTCTAAAGCAGCATGTAGGTCAGGAGAGTTTTTTCGAATGGCCCATCCGGTGTATTGATTTTCGGAAACGCGAGCGTTGGTTTCCAGTCGGATGTTCGGTAGCGCCTTGGCCCATAGTTCCGCTTTGAAATCATCGCATACGGTGTATTGTACGACACCGGCGTTAACCAGTTCGAGAATGTCTTCTGTCAGTAGCTGTTCGTCAGCTTCCACGATTTTTACTGGTGGTAGCTCAGCGATGGCCAGTTTCTTGTTGAGCTCCGTGAGATGCTGCGCATAACTGCTGTTTTTCAGAACGTAAACTCTTTTACCGGAGAGATCCGCGGTTCTGGTTATCTCGGGCGCGCCTTTATGCGCAATGACGATCTCCGAGACGTGTCGACCCTGTGGGCTAGCGAATTCAACTTGTTTCTGGCGCTCGGGAGTGATCGTTAAGAAAGCGGCAGCAACATCGCCTTTGCCTTCCTGCAGCGCCGGTATCAGTTCCGCGAATGTGACCGGAATAAACTGCGGAAAGATTCGGTTGGCTTCACTGGCGTGGTATCGATTCGTGCGCCCTTTGTTGAGGTGTTTAAGAAACTCCAGTGCAAGTTCATACTGAATACCGCGAATTCGACCCTGGTCAAAGAAAAAGTCTGTCTGGCTATGAGTAACCAGGATCCTGAGAAAACCTCGTTCGGCGATGACATCGAGATCACCGTACATAGAACGAATCTCGTAGTTCACTTCCTCCGGGTTGTCGATCTCCAGAGTTTGAGCCTGGAGCAGAAACGGAGACAAAATCAGGATGAGCAGCGTGATCAATTTCATGTAGGTATTATGCCCTCGTGAGCAAACCATTTTTAGTCATTCAGCTACGCCCAGAAGACGAAACCGCCGATGATGAGTTGGACGCCATTCGCCGGTATGGCAGCTTGTCTGAAGGAGAGGTGGTTCGTGTACGGGCTGAAATCGCCGGTCTACCGGAGGTAGACCTCGATCAGTATTCTGCGGTCATCGTCGGCGGTTCTCCTTTTGACGTCAGCGCTCCGGAGAAATCGGATATCCAACGACAAATTGAACAGGACTTTTCCAGTTTGTTTGATGAGATTGAGAAAAGGGACTTCCCGTTCCTGGGTTGCTGTTCAGGCAATGGTCTACTTGGTCATTACTGTGGGGCTGTCATCTCGAAAAAGTATGGTGAGCCTGTTGGTGGTGCCTCGGTAACGCTCACGGATGCGGGGAAAGCAGATCCCCTGCTTGAGGGGTTCCCGGAAGAGTTTCGTGTTTTGCTTGGGCACAAAGAAGCTTGTGACGATGTGCCTCCTGACACTACCTTGCTGGTGCGTGGTAAAGATTGTCCGGTCCAGATGTTTCGCCTGAAAGAGAACATCTACGCAACACAATTTCATCCTGAAGGAGACGTCGCAGGGTTTACGCTGCGCATCAATGTGTATCGGAAACATGGATATTTCCCCCCGGATGAAGCGGACGCACTGATCGAAAGTCTGCAGAGCGAGCGCATCGCTCATTCAAACCTGATTCTGAAACGATTTGTTGAGAGGTATCGTTCATGAGGGATGATTTACCTGAGGTAACTCACACCTATATCAATCCACACCTGGATTCCACGCGTTGGCAAATCTATAAGCCACGTCCCGATGACATCGTGGTGACGACGTCCTACAAGTGCGGGACAACCTTTACGCAACAGATTCTCTACAACATGCTCGTTCGAAATACCTTTGAGGACGAGCACTTTCCGGGCATCGATGGTGCATCACCCTGGATAGACGCTCGATTCCATCACGAGAGTTTGGAAGTGGTCGGCGAACGTATTGAGGACATGCCACACCGAAGGTTTCTGAAAAGTCATTTGCCCCTCGACGGTTTGCCCTACTTTCCGGAAGTGAAATATCTGATCGTTGCCCGTGATCCCCGAGATGTTTTCATATCACTGGTTAATCACTACGGCGCGTATACGGATCTGATGTTCAAAATGCTCGAGTGGGACGGCGAGCCGCAACAGCCTCGATACGACGGTGACATCAAGAATTTGTGGCGCAACTGGATTTCAAAAGGCTGGTTTGAGTGGGAGCAGGAGGGTTATCCATTCTGGCAAAACATGGGGCATACCCAGAGTTACTGGAACTACAATCACCTTCCCAATTTCATGTTTCTGCACTATGGGGACATGATTGCAGACACGCCAAAACAGATTCGACGAATCGCAAAGTTTATTGATCATTCGATGACTGACGAGGAAGTTGAAGCCGTAGCCAATGCGGTTTCGTTTAAGCGTGTGAAAGAGCAGGCCATCGCCGAAACGGAAGCCAACAAAGATCTACCGGATGCATTTGAGGGTGGGCAGGCGACCTTCATCAATAAAGGTAGTAACGGTCGCTGGAAAGATGTTCTGGACGAAGAGGATCTTCAGATGTATCGAGCAACCCGGGATAAGGTGCTTACCCCGGATTGCGCGAAGTGGTTGGAAGAGGGTGGCGAGGTCAGTTAAACCTCGCGGCCCGTTACTTCATTTCCAGTTCTTCAGTTTCACCTTCGACGTGAGCAACGACGCGACGGTTGTTTTGTCGTCCTTCACGAGTGTCGTTGGTGTCGACGGGATCACCTTCGCCGTAACCGGTGTGTGAAACACGGCTGGCATCAATGTCGAACCGGTTGGTGAGCATGTCAGCGATGGTTTTCGCTCGTCGCTCGGAAAGACCCTGGTTGTATTCCGCAGGACCTGTGCTGTCGGTGTGACCCGCCATAGTCACCGTGGAGTCAGGATACTCTTCCATGACGTCGGCAACTTTCTGGACTTCGGCAACGTGCTCGTCACGCGCTTCTGCAGAATCGAAATCGAATTCCAGATTCAAAGTGATATCGATTTTTCGATCCAGCTTGATGTAGCAACCTCGGCCATCGACACGCGCTTTGCGGTTAGTCGTATTCGGGCAATCGTCCTGGTAGTTGTACACGCCGTCGCCATCGTCATCACGAGGGCAGCCTCGACTGTCGACTTCAGCACCTGCTGGTGTGTTCGGACATTGATCCATTGAGTCCATGACGCCATCACCATCCGCATCACCCTCTACTGGTGCTGCAGGTGCAGGCGCTGCTGAGGCTTTGCCGCCGAATGCATAGTGAAGACCAACGGAGATTGCTGCGTTAACCGCGTCCTGGTTGTTGCCGTGGAAGAAACGCAGATCGCTTCGCAGATGTGCTTTATCGGTAAAAGCGTATTTGAAACCAGCACCCGCATTCAGCTGAAACTCATCATCGTCACCCGCGCCCGAACTGCTGTATTCACCTTCACCAGCGCCGAATGCCAGGAAAGGTGTGAATTTGTTTCGGGTTTTCAGGTGGTAGAGCGCACCCAGGTGATACATGTCGACATCGACGTCGCCAACACCAGGAATGTCTGAATCAGCATCACCTTCGAGGTAGGTGAATTCGATCGCCCATGGGTTATCAAAACGGTAGCCAACTCCGAGACCAACGAACATATCGTCGTCGAGCTCGCTGTCACTGGCATAAAAATTTTGTCCAATGTGTGGGTAAAGAGTCAGGCCCTCACCTTCGTCAGCATAGGCTGAGAGGGAAGTTAAGACCAAAACCGCTGATAGCAGAATGCGCTTCATATCAGATCTCCTTTTTGAGGGCGCTAATCCTGCCGATTTTCAGCAGGGTATGGAAGTATATTTTTGTAAATAATATTAAGTCGCTATCTTTTGTCGATGACCGAATATTCCTTGCCAAAGAACAGGGTAGAGCGCGACATATCAATAAAGTTGTGCTCATCGGCGATAAAGGCCTTGCTGGCAGCTCTTGCCTCGGCGGATTGAGGCAGGTTCGCATGGTCAACCCAGGCTTCTGCATGACCCAGGTAGGATTCGACTTTCGTGCCTCTGGCCTGTTGGATGCCTTCATCCAGCGGCGAATTAGCCCGGTGGACCTGCCGGTAACAAAGGGTACCGCTGGCCGCCCCATGTGATCTGACGATGGGACCGTGGTGAGTCAGCCAGTAGTGGCGAGCATCTTCTTCGGGGATTTCAGGCTTGTGACGCAGTGGGAAAAAGAGTCGGACGATATTAGATTTTTCGCGAGCCAATATGGTTTCAGGCGCTGGATTGATCTGTGGATACTCGTAGGCGAACCAAAGGGGAGAATTTTCCAGATCGATAAACTTCTTTTCATCTTCCAGTAATGCGGCTCCGGCGCGCTGGGCAGCTTCTGTCTGCATATTCTCTGCAAGCGCACGTTCATCCTGCCACCAGAGTTCGGCTACCCCGTCGTATTCCTTCTCCATATCGCCGCGGGCTTTTTGTACGGCCTCGTTAGCAGGGTCTGTCAGCGTGTGAGTCTGCACGTATCGATGAATGTCCAGGTCGGTGGCGAAGCTGGCAACCAGTGGCGCATGTTGCTCTTTCCAGTATTGCTGGAATTCTTCGCGAGAAAGTTCTGCCTTGCGACGCAGTGCAAACACCAGTCTGATCATGGTTCGTGTCCCTCAGTTTTTGTTGTTATGCAGACACTTTACCTGAATCAGAGCGCCTTATTCAGAACAGGTGCCCAACACGAGTGAAGACGTTGAATTCGCCTTTGTCGGTCGTGCCGACACCGATTTGGAATGGCCCAACGGGGGTGTCCATACCGAACCAGAGACTGCCCGAAGTAATCGAGTCTTCGCTGCCGAGCATGTCGCCTTGTTCTGCGTAAACACCGCCATATTCCAATAAGCCTCCGATGTATCCGGAAAGAAACGGCATGGGCGCATACTCTTTATAGTAGTAAGCCTGCAACACCGCGAGGTGGGGACCAATCAACTGGTTGCGTTTCAATCCCAGCAGGGTGGGACCGCCACCTGCAGTAAAGAGACCTGCAATCGTGCTGTCACCTTCGGTAGTACCTGCCTGAAGACCCAGAACGAAACGATGTGTCTTGTAGGGTATGACATGTGCCAGGCCAAGTTCGTAGCGTTCGTACTGACTGTCAGCACCCATCGACTCAAAAGACTTTCTTGCCCTGACATTGAGATAAGTACCGTTGGCAGGAAAGTCGCGTTCGTCCAGCGAGTCGTATCGATATTGCATCCAGAGGCCGCCATCAGAATATTCAGGTTCGGGGTTGTCCTGGTTGCCTACGAGGAGTTTTGCTTCGCCCTCAACTCGATCGAAACCGAAGGTCATGGCGGATTGTCTGCTGAATTCCCAGCCAAGGCCTGCGGCAATAAATGTATCCAGCAGGCGATAGTCGGCTAGTTTGTCATCTTCGTTATAGATGGCCTGGTCATTACGTGTGATACCCCCAGCCACCATGGCAAACGGACCGAGTGAGTAACTGAGGGGCAAATACAGGTGCGTTTGCACACCCGGCTCATCACCAACCGTTGCCCAGCTTGTCCATATAGCCCCTTTGTCGGTCATCTCCTCGCGCGAGTATCCGACTGACATGTTAATAAGGCTGTCGCCAGCCAGGTCACCTTCCATATCCAGACCGAGGTAAAGATAGTTTGGCCCCCAGCTCTTTGCTGCGGCATCCAGGTTGATGTCTACGCCATCTGCCGTGTGATCCAGCGAGTAGCTTACGGATTGAAAGTTACCCAATGCGTGAACGTCGTTGATGTCCTGCTCCAGGCGTTTCAAATCGAGTTTTTCGCCCTCAGTGGTCTTGATCCATTCTTCGAGGACTCTGTCGTCCAACCCTGAGTTATTGTTTAGCGCAACGCTGGTAATGGTTGGCGCCCCGGGCGTTTCTCGAAAACGCTTGTCGACGTGCTGTTTGTACTCTTCCGGTGTCATCGCAAGTTTTTGAAGATCAGCAAGATGCTTCAGCGCTTCATCGTGCCCTACAGGGATGATGGTATGTGCGTCGTTAAAATTGCCTGACGAATACTCGCCAATCGGCGGCTCGATCAGGATGTCCGTTTCCTTGAGCATGCCTCGGCGTTGTTGCGTGTTTACGCCGGTCAGGATGCGGGTTAACTGATCCGTGATTTCAAGGATGCTCTTCACTTCGGACTTTTCCAGCAGCGGAGAGCTGATGTCTACGGCAATAATGATGTCAGCCCCCATCGCTTTAACGACATCTACAGGAAGGTTGTTGGTCAGCCCGCCGTCGACCAGAAGCAAGTCATCGAGGCTGGTAGGTGCGAAGATACTGGGCACCGCCATACTCGCGCGCATGGCGACGGCAAGATCACCTGTTTCCATAATGATCATCTCCCCGCCCACGATGTCGGTAGCGACCGCCCTGAACGGAATCGGCAGATCGCCGAAATCATGAATGTGTGAGACATGGTTGGTGAGTCGTTGCAGCTCAGGAAGAATTTTCTGTCCCTGGATCAGACCCTGCGGCAATTCGACGACACCATTGTTAAAGCCAGGCCTGCCGGTAACGGAGAATTGGGCTTCCGTGACTTTGCGAATGATGGGTTTGTCAGCGCGAGAAGGTGCATCAGAGAGTTTGTCATTCCAATCCATGGTCACCAGGACCTGCTCAATGTCATGGGCGTTAAGACCACTGGCATAGAGCCCACCAACAATTGACCCCATGCTGGTACCGGCAATGTAGTCGATGGGGATTCGGTTTTCTTCCAATGCTTTCAACACACCGATGTGTGCCGCTCCGCGTGCACCGCCGCCGCTCAGTACCAATCCGACCTTTGGTCGATCGGCCAGTGTGTGGCAGCTCGCTACCAATGTGATGAACAGCAATGTTCCTGAAAACCATCGCGACATGACGTACATCCGGTCAATGTGAAGAGGGCGGTCAGCTTAGCCCTCGCTGAATAGCCGTGCAATAATCCAAAGATGTAACGGAGACATTCTCATGACCGAAGTCGGCAAGGTACCAACCCTGGAAGAAATGGCTGATCGCTTGGCGATCCAGGAAGTGATTCATATGTATGCGCGAGGCGTGGACCGCGCAGATGCGGAGATCCTGAAGTCTGCCTGCTGGCCGGACTCCGAACTGGATTATGGTGGTTACAAGGGCCCCGCCCATCCGTTCTGTGAAGCGCTGCCCGATGGCCTTCGAAAGTTCGTGAACACCCAGCATCAGGTGTCCAACATTTTGATCTTTCTCGATGGGGACAAAGCGAAAGCAGAGACGTATCTCACAGCTCACCACCGACGACCAGACGATACTGAGATGACCTATATTGGCAGGTACCTGGATAACCTGGAGAAGCGTGATGGGGTTTGGAAGATCAGCTTCCGTAAGATCGTGATGACCTGGCACCAGGATGCGAATTGCACAGATAACTTTGAGTTGAATGCCTCTCTGGTGCCGATCGCTCGAGCAAGTAACGGATCAGAAGATCCGTCTCACGAATTTCTGTCTGAGTAGCGACTAGCCAGCCAGGTATTCGTCCAGCGTTTTGTGTAGGTTACGAATTCTAACTTCCTGGTAGTTGCCCAGGGTTTGTCCTGCTTTTTGAGAGGCGTTCATGCCTGCCCACTGTCGATAA
This sequence comes from Pseudomonadales bacterium, assembly GCA_965267195.1. Classification (GTDB taxonomy): domain Bacteria; phylum Pseudomonadota; class Gammaproteobacteria; order Pseudomonadales; family Azotimanducaceae; genus UBA9659. The sequence continues at coordinate 2,687,239 of OZ253942.1, read as the reverse complement.
AAGTTCTCGGTGTCTTGATCCAGAACGTGGGCTAAAGCAAACCCTTCTACCGTTTTGTAGGAATCATCCATACCCAACTTGGTGACTTCCGCAGGTGGAGGACGTTCGCCATCTTCAGCCACCGGTTGCAGAATCATGATCTCGTGCACACAGGTGCCAAGTGACGTTGGCCTGAATCGATATATCAGTGGAATCTGGATGCCGGGGAAAAAGCAGGCATTGGGAAAGAGGTGATACTCAATAGAGTCGAGCATGATGGACGTGCTCACATTGGACAGGTCCACGCCGAATGCTTCACCCATATTCTTTCGCAGGTTTTCCGCGTGAGCCTCACGTGCGCTCATACCTTCAGGTAGATCATCAGGGTTATACCCCAGGACGCCGTAGATCTCGTTTTCATTCTGGTTCATGTGAGGATTACCAGTCGAGAGGTTTTGCAGGAATCGACTGACGTTTTTTCCGAACACATCGTATTGCGTATTTGCCCAGGAGGACGCGCGCAAACCTTCAGGGTGAGTCTGAAGAACGTGGTAGGCCTCTAGGAAACCTTCCATACACATTTTCCAGTTCCCTGGGAGTTCTTTGTAGGTGTGGATAGCAACGTAACGATTTTCCAGTCCCCAGTTCTTAAAGTGTTCGGGAAGCACCTCAAGGAAATCGTCCAGGGGTCCGCAGTTCTGGTCGAAATTGATAAAAACAAAACCGGCCCAGATTCCGCTTGGAATTTCCGTGAGTCCAAAGTCCTCGTCCTCGACGTGAGGAAAGTCCCATCGGCAGGGTATTTCTTTCAAACTGCCATCCAGGTTCCATGACATCCCGTGGAAGGGACAACGTAAGAACTGTTTGCCTGAACCGGAGGTGCCCGGATCCGCAAAAGCCATTCCGCGATGTGGGCAAGAGTTAACAAAAGCGCGGATCTGGTTATCCTGACCGCGGACGACGATGGCGCTGTAGTGCCCGATGTCGTAGACATAAAAGTCGCCCGGATTCGCGACGTGTTCTTCTCTGCAAGCCCACTGCCATACTTTCGGCCAGAGGTGCTGCATTTCAGCATCGTAGAATTCCTGGCTGGTATATCGAGAGAACGGCAGATCGTCATCACCCAGGAATTGGTAGCTTGAGTCCATCAGGCCTGCGTCATTGCGGCTGTCTTCACCTGACAGAAGATCCTCTACGGAACGCCCAGGGCACCGTGCTTCACCGGGTGCGAGGCTTTTGTCCGCTGGGAGCGTGATCTGCTCCATCATGTCTTTAATGCTCATCGTGACGCCGCTTTTTTGTAGGGGACTTCAATAATAGCACCACAGAGTTGTCCGACAAGCTGTGCTTGGGTAGGGTAAATGGACCCCTAACGCTGGATTCAATTATGAAAAAGAAAGTCCTGCAGTTTCTGGGAGTGGCAGCAATTCGCTGCCTGCAGTTCCTTGATCGATTTCTGACGGGCAGTCATGTTGGTATCCCGTTAGAGGAAGAAATTAGAGATCCCTACCCGGGATACAAAATCCTGCGAGAACGTGGGCATATCCTACGCTCTCTGACGTATCGTGGCTGGATGGTGCTTGGCTTCGAAGAAGTTCAGGCATTGTTTAACGATCGTCGGTTCGGCAGTGACCTGCGCAAAAACACCTTCCTCACCAAAACGCTTCGCCTCGCTGCTGATGGTCAACAGATTTCATTTCTAGACAGCCCGACGATGTTGAACCTGGATCCACCTGACCACACAAGGCTTCGAAAATTGGTCAGCCAGGGATTTGTTCACAAGTTCATCATGTCCCTTGAACCCAGGATTGAAGATATTGTTGATCGCTGTCTGGACAGTTATGACACTGCAAGTGGTCAGTTCGACATCATGGAGCAGCTGGCAAGACCGCTGCCTGCCATTGTCATTGGTGAACTTTTGGGTTTGCCGGAAGCCGACATCCCTCGGTTCCAGGAACTGTCCAGTGACCTGCTTGGGCTGACAGCAATTGGCAACACTGAGCTTATGGACAAGGGCGCCGTTGCTAACGAAGAACTGGTGCACTACTTCGAAGGTGTTATTGAGGAAAAGCGACGCAATCCAGATCAGGCAATGATCAGCCGGCTGATTGCTGCGGAAGAAGAAGGAGATCGCCTGACGACTCGCGAGCTTTATTCAACTTGTGTGTTGTTACTGGTAGCAGGACACGAAACCACCACGCGTCTGATTGGTAACGGGATGTATCTCCTGATGAAGTACCGGGATCAAATGGAAAAGCTCAAAGCCAATCCAGAGCTCGTTGAAAATGCAGTTGAAGAGGTGCTTCGTTATGAACCACCGGTCACCATCATTCCTCGTTTTGCACTGGAAGAAACCGAGTTCTACGGCAGGAAGATTAAAAAACACCAGCTGATTGTGCCGATTATGGCCAGTGCGAACCGAGATCCTGCCGCAAACCCCAACCCTGATGTTTTCGACATAGAGCGAGAAAACATCAAACATGTGTCTTTCGGCCACGGCATTCACCTGTGCCTTGGATTGAACCTGGCACGATTGGAAGGTCGCATCGCGTTCAGAAAACTACTGGAACGTTTTCCAAATATGACAATGGCGGAGCAGGAGCTTGAGTGGACCCCCATCCCGCTGGTGCGCGGGATGGAGAATCTTATCGTTGATACTAACGGGAAGGTTGAGGAGCGAGCGGCTTAACCGACCGCTTCAATTCTAACCGGCACGGACTTGTGCCAAGGCGTACCAGCGAACTTGTCTCTTTCATCCAGCGACGTCAGCTCATTGGGTGCAGCACCAGTCAGCTTTGACTTGCCGGATTCGTCGGGATAATTGAGCCCGAGTCCGTTGGGAATCGAAACGTGACCTCGCATCATCCTCTCCGACAGCTCCACTAGGACCGGAGTTTCTCCAGCCCTTGAGAACAGCATCGCGGTTGAACCGTCACCAAGGTTTAATCGCGCGGCGTCTTCTGGGTGAATCAACATGGCTCCTTCAGCGTCTTTTCGGCGCCACTCCGGGTCACGGATGATGGTGTTAGCAGTAAACGCCCGCCGTTCGCCCGCGGAAAGCAGGAACGGGTATTCCTCAGTAGTCTCCTGGGGGGCACCTTTCTTCAGGACACCAATTTCATCGAGCATCTCAACGTTGTCTAGTCGAATCTTGTTGTCGTGCACTCGAGCCCACATATCTTCCCAGGTCTCGGCTGAAATCAGCGTACCTGATGGATTCGAAATAAAGGCATCGAACAGGGCGTTGCCCAGGCCATCACCCTGGTCGGTGACACCGGCCTTCATGACCTGCTCGGGATTTTTCATCGCGTACTCCTGGGCAATGGCCCAGAAACCAACGGCGTTTTTCATTTCTTTGGGAATCCGTTCGCCCAGGGTTCGAGTGAGCAGGGCTGGTGCAATGCCCATCAAAGCAGGATCTGCCGCAATAGACTCAAATACCTTGGTTGTAAACGCGGAAAGTGACTCGTCCAGCGCTGCGTTTAGTTCGGCTACCAGTTCTTCTGGCATGGCCCCCATGGCCTCAGTCAGTCGGGCGTGAATTTCACTTTCAGTGAGTACTGATTCAGGCGGCGACATTAACGGCTGACGAACGTGGAAATGGTTGTTAGGAAACTCAAAGTTGAAAAAGGTTGCTTCCGCCTTTTCGTATTGATTAGCAGTCGGCAATACATAATCCGCTTCCATCGCGGTCTCTGTCATAGCGACATCAATCACAACGGTGCATTCCAACTCCCGCATCGCTTCACGAAACTTGTTGCTGTCCGCCAGAGAATGTACTGGGTTACCTGATTCAATGATCATTGCGCGGTAACGATCCGGATGATCTGTCAGGATTTCCTCTGCGATAGAGTTGCAGGGGATAAGTCCTGCGATGATGGGTGCCCCTGTTACCGCCGTTTTACCCGCGCGCTGGCCGGCACCGATTGCGCCGAACGACAGTGGTAGATAGTTGGTACCTTCGCGACCAAAGTTGCCGGTCAGAACCCACATCAGTCGTTGCAGGTAAGACACGAGAGTGGAGTGGCGGTTCATCTGTACGCCAAGATCTTCAAGCACCGCAACACGTTCTGCATCAACAATCATCTCTGCAGCCTGCCGGATTTCATCGAGAGACACGCCGGAGATTTCTGCGAACTCAGCAACGTCAATTTCTTTCAGGGATTCGAAAAGGGTGTCGACACCAGCGACGTAGTCGTTAACGAACTCGTGATCGATCATGTCTTCCTGAACCAGAGTCGCTGCAATGGCAGCCAGCAGCCAGGCGTCTCGCGCAGGTTTGACTGCCAGGTGGAGGTCAGCGAGGTCAGCGGTTTCGGTTCGCTTGGGATCGATGACGATCATCTTTCGATTCGGGTCTTTGTTGATCTCGCGAAGGGTCGCTCTTGCTTTGTTAAAACCGTGACTATGCCAGGGGTTCTTGCCGACAAAGATCGCAAGGTCGCTGTGTTCAATATCAGGATGAGGCCAGCCACCGAACATTTCGTTGCAAACCCAGAACTCTCCGGTTTTTTCTTGTGCCAGGGCGTTAGAGCGATATCGCATACCGAGCACGCTGTTGGTGCTTCGTGAGTAAAGCCCAGGCGTATGATTACCCTGACCGCCGCCGCCGAAGTAGAAGATCTTGTCTCCACCCCAGGTGTCGCGCACCTTCATCATCTTGTCTGCGATTTCCTGGATGGCAACGTCCCAGGAAATCTCCTCGTAACTTCCGTCTTCTTTCCGTCTGAGAGGATGCAGGATGCGATCTTTCGCATTGATGTAGTGGTTGAGGCGTGAAGCTTTGTTGCAAAGATAACCCTGTGAGGCGGGATGATCTTCGTCACCTTTGATGCGGACGAGTTCACGATTGTTCTCGCCGCCAACCTGTACCTTGATGCCGCAGTTCACAGAACAAAGAACGCAGCAGGACGATTTCCACTCGGACATGATTAGCCTCTCGGTTTCGTTTGAGATGTATCGAATATACACAGGCTAGTTTCATGATGAAACCCCGAATTCTGGTCAATTCGAGTCAGTGACCCCTAACTGTCTGTTTGGCAGATATTGCGTAGAACCGTAGAATGCGCGCAATTTCCTGCAAAAAAACCTGGTTTCACATGCTGAAAACGGCAATCTTAGTAGCCCTGCTGTGCGCGTCACACTCGCTCCACGCTGACGTGATCCACCTCAAAAACGGGGATCGCATCACCGGTAAGATCAAAGCCATGTGGGATGACAACGTGTCTATTGAACCCACTTATAGCGATGAGTTTGATGTGGAATTTGAGCACATTGCGAGAATCCAGTCAGACAAAGCGCTCGATGTTGAGCTGTTCGACGAAACCAAAGGTGCCTACCTGATCGAGCCTACTGACAAAGAAGGGATGGTAAGACTGACTTCGTCTTACGAAAGCATCGAGATAGCACTATCTGAAATTAAAAAAGTTGAAGAGATCGAAGAGTTTGATTGGGATGCGAACCTGGACGTCAGCTCCAACTTCAGTCGTGGTAACACCAATAGCCAGGCCACTAACCTGCAATGGAAAGGCAGCTTGGAAACCGGTGACCATCGCTATAACACAGATCTCTCGATTGCCAGGGAAGAGTTGGACGGCGAAACCACAAAACAACGTGATCGCCTAACCGTTGGTTATAACTACCTGTTCCACGATGACTGGTTCTTTGCGGTGAACGTCACTGCAGAACGAGACCCGGTTGCCTTGTTGGAACGTCGTCTCTCAGTAAACCCCGCGTTGGGTTATGACGTGTGGGATGATGCGAATCGGGTTTTGAACTTTCAGCTTGGCGCTGGTTACGCATCGGAACAAACCGATGGCCAGGATGAATCATCAACCAATATCGACTGGCGTCTCGAGTTTCTTTACGAATTTATGCGTGGAGACATGGAATTCTTCCACAACCACAACATTTATAGAAATCTGGAAGGTAGAAAAAACATTGTGGCCAATACCCAGACAGGTATCCGTTACGAAATCACGGACGACATCTACCTGAATGTTCAGGCGAACTACGACTATGACTCTGAGCCAGCCGATGGCGCGGAAAATGATGACCTGACCTTCCTCATCGGCGCGGGTATGGAGTTCTAATCGATGGTGAGCGAACGGCTACACTCTTTGCCTCTGCTCACCTTCTTCTTTGAGTTTCCGATTCTGGTTCTTTGGGTACTTGGTACCTTTCTAACCTGGTTGCTCCTTCAACTCGATGTGGGTTCTATTGGGTTTTACCTCACGGCGGGACTCGCCACGTTATTCGCCATCCTCTTTTTCAACTATGGTCTCGATGTCATCGAGTACACCGCCCGTGGTCATGTCAACGCGCCGCCCCTTTCTGAAGCGATCACCGGATCTGTGCTTAGGCTTTTTCGACAGTGTTTTGCGGTGATGCTGGCGCTTTCTCTCGTCGATTGGACGCCAACGGGCTACCGGTGGATCACCATGTCGTTAATGTTGGCCGTGGCGCCCGCAGTCAGTTCGTTTATCGTCTTTCACGAACCTCTGGTTAAGGCGTTGAACCCGGCGCGGATCTATCAGTTCATGTCGAACATGGGCTTTGGATATCTGGCCCTTCGCGTCATGACAACGTCTGTACTGTTGCTCGCCCTTTACGTTGCATCAAAAGAGATCCCCCTCGTGCAAACAGACCTGGGTTATGCGCTGGTTGCTGCAGCAACGGTCATCGCGATCCTGATGATGTTCCGCAGTACTGGTGCATTGCTACACGTCTATCGAGACAAACTCGGTATTCGAACAGACTTTAGCGAGGAGCAGGCGGAAGCAGCAGCTATAGAAGCCTATCGCGCAGAGGCTGCAGCAAAGTTTGAAGAGATTCGGTTGGTGTTCAAAACCAAAGGTGCGAAACACGCTCAGGCGTTACTGGAACAGGAATTGAAACGACACAAGTACCGCGATGACGCTCTGTTCTTTGAGTTCCTGGAGGGGATGAATGATCGCAGGCTCTTCTATCGGTTCTGTTCTGGGTACATAGACAGAATGCTCAGCAATGAAGTCAGTCATGCCTGGGCCCTGTTTATGAGACTGTGTCACGAATCCAATGGGGAATTTCGTCTTCTCTCTGGTTCGACGCTGTTTAAGTTGGTCAGCACCGTGGAAAAACCGGAAGAGCGTAGAAATCTGCTTCACTTGTTCGAACGTTTTGATGAAGACTTTCCTCAGCATCCGAAAAGGCGAGAGGCTGCCCTGCAGGCGGCGAACCTGGCGCTTCTTCTCAACAACCGCGACCGTGCGAGTGAGCACTACCGGCGAGCGGAATCTATGGAGGGAGTTGTGGATAGCCAGCTACGGGCGCAGCTGGCCAGTCAGCTTTCCAGCTAGAGCGCTTCTGCGAAACGCGCTTCCATCTGCAGATAGCCATCGGCGTCGGGGTGGCGAGACCAGATGTCTGCCCAGCCTTCACCGCCGAGAATTTCTTTGAATCCTTTGGCTCGCGCTTCTTCCGACTCCCAATCAATGATCCAGGTGACATTAGCGACCCCATGCTTGTGCGGGGTTGGATCGGAACCAGTCAGTTCGGGGGCTTTGCCGTTGTCTACCCAGAAACCAATCACCGGCAGATTGGCTTTCAGAAAAGGTGCAGCTTCGTCGATCGCCCACTTTTTATAGAGATCAAATTTTTCGGGATCGTAATGATAGGACCGGATTTCGATCATGATTCACTCCAATTAGTTAAGAAGTTCCTGGTATCGATCCAGGATGGAAAACACCTTGTTTTTATCTGCGGGTGGTAATGGCAGTATGGCGCGATCGATTCCTGCTTCCCTGAATTCATCCAGTACGGCCTTGTCAGGGGTAACGCCGAATACGCTGATGGTAAGTTCAGACATGTCCCGACCCGCCTCATCTGCAAAGTGCTTCAACCGTGCGATGTTTTCTTGCGCGTTGAATCCATGTCGGGCTCTAGGCAGCCAGCCGTCACCGTACTCAACGATACGCTTGAGCGTGTAGTCGGTCTCGCCGCCAAGTATCACCGGCAAACGACTCTGTACTGGTTTTGGGTGTAGCCACGACGGCTCGATATTCACGTGTTCACCCTGGTAACCGGATTCTTCTTCGGTCCATAAGCCTCGCATGGCGAGGATCTGTTCGCGCATCCGGGCGAAACGGATGTTGTACTCAGTGCCGTGCTGGCGCATTTCCTCTTTATTCCAGCCACCGCCGATACCAAAGATAAAGCGACCGTTGGATAAGTGATCGAGGCTGGACACTGATTTCGCTGTGGTGATGGTGTCACGTTGCGGCAGCAAACAGATTCCTGTGCCTAGTTTGAGTGTGGTGGTTGATGCGGCTGCAAAGGACAGCGCAACAAAGGGGTCATAAGTGTGTGAATACTCAAGTGGGAGATCTGCACCGCCTGGCCAGGCGGATTCACGACTTGCTGGAATGTGGGTGTGCTCGGGAATAAAAAGGGAATCGTAGCCTCGACTTTCCATTTCGGGCGCCAGCTCGTCCATACGAACGGCGTAGTCTGTGGCGAAGATCAGCGCACCTATCTTCATGTGAGCCTCCAGGTTGTTTTTGGTTTAGGTTCCGCAGAAGGTTTGTCTAACGACTTCCTCTGGGTGCGGTCGTTTTAATAATTTTTCAGTCTTTCCTTCCTGAGAGAAGGGCGTCTCCAGCTGATCAACCAACAGATTAAACAATCCAAAGTCATCGTTTTCGCTGGCTTGTTGGATGGCTTCTTCGATCAGGTGGTTGCGGGGAATCATCACCGGGTTCGTCGCTAGCATTTGTGCCTGACGCTCGGGGTGTTGTTCTTGCTCACAACGAGATTGCCATCGGCTCATCCATTCGTCGAAGGCTGAGGGAAAACCGCCTAGTTTGCTGACATTAAGTTCAGGTTCTTCTCCGGCTAGTTCAGAAAGCCGCCTAAAGGATAAGGTGAAGTCGAGTTGGTGAGTTTCCAGTAGGTCGAGGAAGTCTTTTGCCAGAGTTTCGTCTTCTTCCTGTTCCGTTACCAGACCAAACTTTTTGCGCAGACCTGCGATGTTGGCCTCGAGGAAGTAGGGCGGGAACTGCTCCAGTGCATCTTTGGCAGCTTCCACTGCGGTTTCCTCATCATCTGAAATGACCGGTACCAGTGCCTGGGCCAGGCAAGCGACGTTCCAGTGCGCGATGCCCGGTTGATTACGATAGGCGTATCGTCCGCCATGATCTATGGAACTGAATACTGCCTCTGGATTGTAGGTATCCATAAATGCACAGGGGCCATAGTCGATGGTTTCTCCGGATAACAACATGTTGTCGGTATTCATCACGCCGTGAATAAAACCAACCATCTGCCAGCTGGCAACAAGCTCAGCTTGCGCGCGCATGACTTCATCCAGCAGAGCCAGCGCCTTTTCTGCATCCGTCATGTCAGCGTTGTATCTGTTTGGGTAGTGTCTTTGCAGCGTATGGTCTACCAGCAAGCTCAAGGCTTCGTTGTCCTGGCGTGAGGTAAAAAACTGTACTGTACCAATTCGAATGTGACTGCTGGCAACTCGCGCGATAACAGCCCCGGGCAGTGATTCTTCCCGGTAAACCGGCTCGCCGGTGGTCACGGCCGCCAGGGCCCGGCTGGTGCGAACACCTAGTGCGTGCATTGCTTCGCTGACGATGTATTCACGCAGTACCGGTCCCAAAGGTGCTCTGCCGTCTCCCATGCGAGAGTAAGGGGTTTGTCCCGCACCCTTTAGCTGAATGTCGTAACGTTGATTGTCCTTGCCTATGACTTCGCCAAGAAGAATGGCGCGCCCGTCACCAAGTTGTGGGTTCCAGGATCCAAACTGGTGGCCTGCATAAACGGTAGCAATGGGATCCGCGCCCTCCGGTAGGTGATTGCCGGCGACCGTTGAAACGCCTTCTTCCGAGCGCAGCCAACTGCTATCAATACCAAGAAAATCTGCCAGCTGATCATTTACCCGAATCAGTCCGGGTTTTGCTACGGGCGAGGGTAACTGTTTCGAGTAGAATCTCTCTGGTAGCTGTACATAGGTGTTATCGAAGGGCACTTGCATGGCCCGGACTTTATCACTCTTTAATTGAACTGGGGAATTTGACGAATAATGGATGCTAGTGAAGTACTTGGCGAGCTGAAGAAAATTTCTTCGGACTTTTCGACGCAGACCATCGAGCGGCAAAAGCGTCGTGAGTTGGATCCGGAAGACTTCGTGCGTCTCAAAGACGCTGGCTTCCTGATGACGGGTGTTCCCGAAGACCAGGGTGGTCTTTGGCAGGGCGCTGCAGTCAGCGCGAGACAGTATGCGGAACTTGTGCGGGCAATCGCTCACGGAGACCCCAGTGTTGCCCTTGTGGCTTCGATGCATCCCGCTGTCACCACCTTTTTCCTGGGTGTTGAAGAAGTGACCGACTCACCTGAAGCCTGGCTTGAGCAAAGACAGTGGGTCATCGAATCTGCCAAGACATCCTGGTGGGGGACCGTGACCTCGGAGCCAGGATCTGGCGGCGACATCATGAAAACCAAAAGCGTTGCAGAACCGGTTGATGGTGGTTATGTGCTTTCTGGAGACAAACACTTTGGCAGTGGCTCAGGACACGCTGACTATATGGTGACAACGGGCAGGGTTGAAGGCTCGGAGCTGCCAGAGCTTTTTTACCTGCAGAACAAGGACGTGCCATGGGATGGTTCCACTGGCTGTAAGTTGACGGTTCCATGGGATGGAATGGGTATGTCGTCGACACAATCTCACGCTTTTCGCTTTGATCGTTTCCCTGTGACGAAAGCGGTTTCGACGGAGATCCTTGTGCGAGTCGCACCCGTGTCTGCTCAGATCAGCAACATGATGTTCACCGGTGTCATCCTGGGCGTTGCGGACAATGCACTTGCGTTTGCTCGCACAAAACTGGACGGCAAGATCGCTGGCATGCGTGCCTTTGAGCAGGTGGAATGGACGCGCTGTCAGAATGAACTCTGGCTGGCGGAACAGGCTTTCCAGGGAGCGTTACGGTCGATTGAAGGGCAGGAGACAGATGCTCACATCACAGCGACCCGGTGTAAAATTGTCTGTGCGGAACTGATAGAAGCTGGACTGGCGAGGATGGCGAAAGTCGTCGGCGGCGCCAGTTACTCGAAAGCGATGCCTTTGGCACAGTGGACGGAAGACGTGAAAGCCCTTGGTTTCCTTCGACCACCTCTGCCCCTGGCTTATGATCAGGTGATGAATTGATTTACTTGGTGCGTCCTTCACCGAGCATTTCTTCGTAAGCTTTGTCGTTAGGCTCCCACAATTCAACTTTCATTCCGTTGCCATCGAGGATGTGCACGAACTTACCGTAGTCGTAAGTCTCTATGTCATCCACGATGGTGACACCTTTCTCGCGTAATTCAGCGACCATGCCTTTCAGATCATCGACCCGGTAGTTGATCATGAACGACTCATCGAAGTAGTCGCTGTCTGATTTAAATGGAGACCACTGGGTAAAACCTTTTTCTGTGCCTTCATCTGCCTGGCGCCATTCGAAGTTAGTGCCGTAGTCGTCAGTGTTGAGGCCCAGGTGTTCTTTGTACCAGTCGCGAGTTGCGGCTGTGTCTTTCACTTTAAAGAAAACCCCGCCGATGCCTTTTACTCTTCCCATTTGTGGTTCTCCGATATCCTTGCGAGCAGTAATTAGAGATTATGCCCCAGATGGGAAGCTCCCGCGCCGCAGCGCTCGCGAGAGTCCTATCCCGCGCGGCAGCCTCGCGAGAATCAATCCATCAAGAGTGAAACTGATTGTTCTTCGTTAGGCCAGGCGGTGGCGCGTGCGCTGGCACGATTCATCATAAAGGTTAGCCAGCGACGCACGTTCGAGCACTGACCCATCATGTGTTTGCCTTCTGGTGTGAGGAAAACGCTCCACCAGCAGACCTGGTTATAGAAGTCCGCAAGACTGATTTCGGTACCAGCGACAAAGGTACTTTGAGAAAGCTGCCCGTCCAGTAGCGCCATTTGATACTGAATCGTTGGCAATGCTCGCTGCACCAGTTGCTCATCAACCGGCACACCCTGGTTTGGTGCAAGCAGCCTTGGGCTGATCAGCCCGGCCTCGCAGGTCGGGAAATAGTAGTGCTGCATGATGGACATCCACTTCTGCATTTCCGCACGAGCACGTGGGGTACTTGGCTGCAGGGCAGGTCCTTCGTAAGCCTCATCTATATAGCGTGTGATCGCATCAGTTTCGAATAGTTTTTCTTCACCGAAATCCACTGCCGGAGCTTTCATGAAAGGATGACGCTGCGCCTGTTCCTTTGATCTGGCCGGTGTGGGCACGATCTCCCAGGTGAGCCCTTTCTCTTCCGCAACAATAGAGACAATGCGAACAAAGGTTGAGATCTGTGGACCGTAGATGGTGAGCTGACTGGACAATCTAGCTATGGCTGTTTGCGGTTTTTGAGAATATGGGCAGTCTTGGTTTTGAAGGTTCTATCGCCATGCCTTCAACCTTTTCCTTCAGGAATCCTGTTAACAGTTTGCGGCTTTCGATGTGTGCCATGTCTTCAAAGGTAATGGGGTCGCCAATTGTGAATCGAATGGTCGTGCCGATCTGTCGAGTGACCTCATGGATGAACAAAGACAGCCTTGGGGATTCACCAAGGCTGCTGACGAAATGAAATAGGAAGCTGTTCTCACCCTGAAAGTGAATGGGTACCACGGTCGCCTTTGAATTTTTGACAATTTTTGCGGTGAAAGTGGTCCAGGGTAGGTCCTCTAACGGACCCATCCCAAACTGCCATCGAGTTGCCACACCGCCAGCGGGGAAAATGATCAGTGTGCCGCCAGCCTTCAGCAATCGCTCTGCCTCTTGTTTGGTCTCCACATTTCGTTTGGTTGCTTCCCTAGTGCCGTCGAAGTCCACGGGAAGAAAGAACTCGTTCAAGTTTTCGTCTTTCATCAGGCGGTTGTTAAGCAGTATGCGAAAGTCCCCGCGCGTTCGTGCAGCAAGTTCACACAGAATCAGACCATCGACGATGCCGAAGGGATGGTTGGCGATGAAAACCAGGGGGCCCTCTTTCGGAATATGTTGTTCAGCGTGTCGGTTATACTGCAGATCAAGCTGACCCAGTTTGATGCCCTTCGCGAGGAAGGGGGCAATCTCGAACGGATCTTCTCTCAGGATACGGTAGATTTCCGTGAGTTTGTTGCGTCCGGTTGCAACCTCGATCAGGTTAACCAGGTTCCGCTTGATGAAGTGATCGGAATCCTGAACGTAAGAAATGGTTGGTGCGTCGTCTTGCATTCCGGTACCTGAGGTTCTTCGACTAGTGTACCGCATTCGATGGTTGGCAGATTAAGTGCTGGTTAAGACTTAACGAATGGGATCTTTACCGTCCCAGTTCTCGGCGGCTGCGGCGATCTCTGCAAATCGATTCACTGTACCGTCGTTTCGTGTCACAACTTCCAGCATGCACCCCATTAGCGGCCGAGTGTCGAAGTAGGCGAACTGAACGTGACCCACTTTCCCGGTGTTTGCGGCGGTGTAGTCGAGCGATTCCATGTATTGCAGGTCTGCGTCGAAATCCAGTGTCCACACACACATATGGTGGAATCCTATTTGACCTTTCGGCACGCTGTCCCGATAAGCGCATTGCTCTGAAATCGGTTCGATCAGCTCTATCTGCACCGGTCCTGCCTGGGCGATAGCGACTTTCATGGCGAGTTTTGAAGGCTCGCCGCGGTAGGTAATTTCCTCGAAAGTATCTTCCGCGTAGTCCGTGAGGAAAAAGGGTCCGACACCCAGCTCGTTCACCCATTTCATACAAGCGGCTTCGATATCCTCAACAACCCAGGCGTTTTGAAAAATGGTTCTATCGGTTGGTTTATTCATAGTGTTCCAGGTCAGTGACCAAGCTCGGCAGTTCGTACTATAGTGCCTGAAAGTTCGAATACTGGAAAAGGAGGGTGTATGGCTTATTCACAGGATCAGCTGTCTGACCTCGAGTGTATACGGGATGTGGCTCGTCGGTACTGCCGGGGTGTGGATCGGCTGGACGTTTCGGAAATGAAGTCAGCCTATTGGCCTGACGCAACGGACGATCACGGCACTTTTGTTGGGAATGCGTGGGAGTTTGCTGAACATTGCATGGTCGGACACCTGCGCTGGCGTTCCACCAACCACTGCATCTTTAATCATGTTATTGAACTGGATGACGACGGAGAACATGCGCGAGGCGAAATCTACAATGTCACTTACCTGTTGCAGAAAGATGCAGATGTCCTGGATACCTGGCATGGTCGATACCTGGATCTCTACGAAAAGCGGGACGAAGAGTGGCGAATCCTTGAGCGGGTCTGCGTGCATGAGTACACCAAGTCGGAGTCTGTTTCACCGATGGAGATTGATGCAGAGAAATTTCGCCAGGGTTCTTTTGACCGTCCGGCTGAGGGTCGTCCCATTGGTCCCTGATCATCTACGAATATCTGTTTTTCTCTTTCTGTTCGCCGCGTGTCACGCAACCGCGGATGTCTACAGCAATGCGGTCCGTGATCTTGGATTGACCGAGCTCGTGCCTTTGACGGACGCGGGATTGGTTGACGTTAAAGGGTTGCCGGAATCCGAACGACGATCCGCCGCTGTCCTGATCGAAGCAGGGGTGATTGAGCACAACGATCTGACTCATGAATCTCTGGCCGCTTCCAAAGTTTCCGATTTTGTTTCGATCACGCGCTCAAACCATCCTGGGCTTATTGGACGAATCGGTGATCCATCGGTGTTTGTTCAGCTTGCGACGCCTCTTGATCACAGTGATCTTCTTTCGGATGACGAGTTTATTGGGGCGCTTCATCAGGCTCTGGGTGAAGGCATACTCACTGGGTATGACCTGAGGTCCAGGGCGATCTACGATAACTTCCCTGCTGGGCGACACTTTGTCTATTCCCATTCCAGCCTCAATCATATTCAACAGCTGGTAACACTGGCTCACCGTGAAGAGATAGGCGGCTGGCTGTATCTGGTGCCGAAGGTATCTGCATTTCTTTTCAGGGATGACTGGGGTGAGCCTGGTGAAAGTGTTGTTGCATTGCCAGATGGACGACTGGTGGTTCAGGGTCGAGAAATGGCGGTGCTGTTTTTGTTTGATGAAGCAGAAGGTTTGTCTCAATTCCACGAGTTGGTGACAAAGTTCGCCAAAAAAGATGAATCGGATGAGCAGGGGCTCATCGTAAATTCGTGGTGGCAGCCGTTTTACTACTCGGACGTTCAGAGGAAGGGTTTTGAGGAGATATCCCTGGTGATCCTTTCGAAAGGTGATTACGAAGCAACCCTGACCGTCCTGACAGAAAGAACGGACGACGTGGTTACTGCCTTGACGAGGGATAGTTGGGAGTTGCGAGTTGATCAGGTGTGGGTGAATCCCCCGTTCTTTCGTTTTCTGAACGGGGGATTCAAGTAGCGATAACCCGTTGCGGTTACCGTTTCGATTACTTCGGTCCTGCGCCTCTTCTCAGCTTTTCTGCCGCATCACCCAGGTTGAATGAACCCGGTGCCTGACGTGGCGGAAACTCTTCGAAAGTCTGCAGGAACTGGCCTACGAACATCATTGCCGGAGCCAGGACGAACATACGTTCTGCACGCCAGGTGCTGTAACCAATACCTTCGTGGTCTGCTCGTTCGAACGGATCCATCCGTAGGTTGAACAGTTTCGGGAATCTCAGAACAACAAACGGATCCTGCCAGACTTCCAGGCTGTGAGCGCGTTGCTCCATGAACACAATTTTCCAGTTGTTGTAGCGGAGTGCCGCAATGTCACCGTCATCCGTCCAGTAGTAGAACTCGTTGCGGGGTGCTTCAGCCTCTCCTTTCAAGTACGGCAGTATGTTGTAACCATCGAGGTGTACCTTGTACTCCCGTCCAATCGCTTTCACACCGCCTTTCTTGAGATCTTCCTTGATGTTGGATTCACCAACGGCTGCCATCAGCGTGGGCAACATGTCTTCATGAGAGAAAATGTTGTTGTCCACGGTGCCTGGTTCGATAACACCCGGCCAGCGAATGGCGGAAGGTACTCGGAAGCCGCCTTCCCAGTTGGTGTTCTTCTCGCCGCGGAAGGGTGTTGTGCCGCCATCTGGCCAGGTCATAACTTCTGCGCCATTGTCAGTTGAATACATGACAATGGTGTTATCCGCGATGCCCAGCTCATCGAGTTTATCGAGCAGCTGTCCGATCATGCCGTCATGTTCCACCATGCCGTCGGCGTAAACACCGAGACCAGTTTTGCCCTTGGATTCTTCTTTCAGTCGAGTCCAAACGTGCATTCGAGTGGAGTTCCACCAGACAAAGAAGGGTTTGTCTGCTTTGTGGGCTCTTTCCATGAAGTCCAAAGCCGCAGCAGTGGTCTCTTCATCCACAGTTTCCATACGCTTCATGGTCAGTGGACCCGTATCCTGCACGTTACCGTCAGCGGATGACTTGATGACACCTCGTGGTCCGAAGTTTTCACGGAACGTTTTACCGTTCTGCATCACTAGATCGCCAGGGTAGTCAGGATTCTCTGGTTCGTCCTCAGCGTTCAAGTGATAGAGGTTGCCAAAAAATTCATCGAATCCATGGTTGGTCGGCAGGTGTTCATCGCGATCGCCAAGGTGGTTTTTGCCGAACTGGCCAGTCATATAGCCATGGTTTTTAAGCAGGCCTGCGAGGGTAGGATCTTGTTCTGCCATACCTTCTTTCGCGCCGGGAAGTCCCACCTTGGTCAAGCCCGTTCGCATAGGGGATTGACCAGTAATGAACGCTGCTCGACCTGCGGTACAGCTCTGCTGGCCATACCAATCAGTAAATAGCGCGCCTTCTTTGGCAATCCGATCAATGTTAGGCGTCTTGTAGCCCATCACACCCTGGTTGTAAGCACTGACGTTGTACCAACCAATATCATCGCCCCAGACGACGAGGATGTTTGGCTTGTCAGCAGCAAGCGAGGTGAGTGGGAACAGGAACATGCCGAGGATAACTAACAACTTCTTCATCACGAGACCTCCAAGTCCTTCTTGTGTTGAATGTAGCATCGCGGGTAATCAGCGATTGTAAATGTTATGTAAATCAGGGGTTCAGTGGTGGCAGGCCAAACTCTGTTTCCGACTTCTGTCTTCGCGTGGCTTGCCTGGCTTCCCCCAGACCAGACTTTAGTGTGTTGAAGTCTACGGGTATAGCACGGTCGCGGTATACATGTTTGCTGAGTGCCTCGAGGGATTGCATTCGACTAGCCGGAAATGTCTTGGATATGTCCAGACCGGATGCCCGCTGCGACCAGATTGTCATCTTCACATAGGCTTCGTGCGCATTTTTGGATTGCAGTGCTTTGGTTGCTGCTTGAAACGCCAATGTCTCTGCGTCTGGTTCGAGTGTGCTTAAAACTGCGTGGCCTGCCAGAAACAAAACGGGGCTAATAAAGAGCACAGCAAGAATGATGAGCCATGACAATGAAGTTTCCGTACTTTTTCTTCTTTCCGTCGCGCCCGTTACCGTCAGTGTGATTGGATCAACCCGGGCGGTTTCAATCTGGCGCTTTTCTGTGTGCCACCAGGATATAGTTTTACCAGGGATGGTGATCTGACCGGGTGTGTCGAGCACCAGCGTCACTTTTTCTGTTCGACTGGTTGCCGCAACCACGGGTTCGCTCGGATAAGCTCTGACACCTTCGGGCAAGTCGATGGATAACTCAGGAATGAAAAAGCCGGGTAGCCCATCCAGGTGAGCGATGGTTTCCAAGACGATAGCATCACCTGGAACCAATTTTTGATAATCCGAAAGGTTTCGCTCGATCGCAAAGGCACTTCCCGCGACAAAAGGTGACAGTGACTCAGCACCGGCAGGCACGGTGCCGCGATAGCGAATTGCGGGTACGGTAACCTCTGCGGTGAGTTCGGGATTACCAGGGTTTGCCCAGGAGACCTTGATGACCTGATTGTTCATTTCGAAGTTTGCTGCGATCAGGGGTGATACCTGATAGTGCCGAACGATGCCTGACCAGGTGTCGCCGTTGATTCTTCTGCTGGTCGGATAAGAGCTGTCCGGAGGCAGGCGGGTGACTGAGTTGGTTAATTCGAAAGATGGAAATACTGGAGTGCCGCTAAACCAGGTCGGCACAAACACGATCACCTCAAGTCTCAGGGACTCTCCAACCATCACTGACTCCGGAGAAACATTGACCTCTACGAAGGGTGAGTCAGTGTCGGCTAAAGCTACAGGTGCCAGAGTTAACAGCATCGCAATCGTCAGGTTATATAGGCGTCGAATCATGGCCTTTCCTGACTACGGTGCTGGTTTGATGCCTCCAGCGTGAACCTCATTTGCAGGTAGTCACGGGTTTCCGTGTTTACAGCCCGCATCCACTTCTCAGCGCTGGCCGCCTCCATCACGCTCTCGTTTGTGATGGTCATTTCCTCACCTTTGTTCTTGCGGTTGTCGAACACATACCCGTCGGCACTGATTTCACTTTCGTCACCGGTGTCACCCTGTTCACGAATTCTTTCGATGTACTCCGTGACATAGATGGCGAGTTCCAGGTTGTCTGTCGCTTCTTTCCAATCAGGTGCCTTATCTACCGCAATTTCATAGGCGCCAATGGCCTGTTGGTACTTGCGAGCTTTCATTAATGCGTTGCCGCGATTAAATGCGGCATCGGTTTCTATGGATCTTGAGAACAGTGCAGCCGCTTGTTCATACTGTCCGGCTTCGTAGTTTGCGATACCTGCCCAGGCCGAATCTTCAAACAGTTCAGCCGCTTGCTGGAACTCCAATGCGTTGTAGGCGCGCTGTCCCTGCTGATCGGCGCTGAACCATAGATCAACCCAGTCTTTGTTGGCGAGTTGCCATCCCATCGCTAATAGAAGAGCGGCAGATACGAGAAACAGTTGGCGCGAGAGATTCATGACGATGTCCAACCCTGGCGAAAGTGGATCAGCATCAATAGAGCGATTGGCCAAAGTAGCCACCAGGCTTCATCGATCCAGAGACTATCTGGGTCCTCTGCAGCGGCGGCTCGGGATTCGATATCCCGAATCAGTTGTCTGATATCGGACACGTCGGGAGTCAGGCGAACGATTGGAATGTTCAGTGGCGCTGCGATTTTATCAATCTGGTTCAAGTTGACGCGAGTATCGATAGCGCTGCCGCCGGCATCCCGTGCAACCGAACCGTCTGGTAGCAGCGCGACGCCACCTTCCTCAGTACCGGCTACATAGAGCACAACAGGTGGTGCATTTGAACGACTTTGATGATCTTCGAGTACAGCAGAGTCTGTGGCATCGATTTGATCAGTCACGATGACCAGAGTGCCGGTTTGGGTTTCCGTTGGGAAAAGCGAGCGAGCCAGCGCCAGAGCGTCTCCCAGGCTGTTAGCAGATGACTCGCTTGAAGATGGCATCATCAAGGGATCCAGGCTTTCCAGGAAAAGACGAATCACGTCTGCATCTTTTGTCAGCGGTACAACCAGGTGTGCGGATCCGGCATAGGCAATGAGTGCGGTGCGGGCGCCGGTACGTTCCCTGACCAGTTCCAGAATTTTGATTCTGGTACGTTCCAGACGATTTGGTAGTACGTCGTTACTTCGCATGGAATCACTGACTTCGAGTGCTATGACAACGGGCGCTTCTTCAGAAAACCATGGCGCGGGAAGCTGACGCCAGCTTGGCCCTGCGAGTGCAAAGCCGGTAACGATCAATATGAGGCAGAGGGTATCTGTGGGCCGAATGATCCGTTTGTCCTGCTGACCGATGGTCAAAGCTTCAGCAAGATGCGGGGCAAACTTTGCTTGCATGCTCGAGTCTCCTTGGAGCTGTCGAGTCCACCACCAGAGACCTGCAATCAGCGGTAGCGATAACAGGAAAAAAGGGCGCAGAAAATGAAATGTTTCTATCATCTGCGCCTCAAAAGATCAGTTAGAAGTGTGGCGACGCCCAGTAACAATATCGCAGCAAGTGGCCAGTGAACGAGCGATTGTCTTGGGCGCCAGGTTTGTGTTTTAACCTCAGATGGCACCATCTCATCGATGCGGCGATAGATATTCGTTAACGCGGACACATTGTCAGCTCGGAAAAACTGACCACCGGTGCGGCTTGAGATGTCCTGCAGAACTGAAAAGTCCACGCGATCCTCACCAGTCGCCTCTGGATCACCCACACCGATGGTGAAGATTTCGACGCCTTGTGTTCTAGCGATAGCGGCGGCGTTGACTGGCGTCATCTGGCTCGCCGTATCGTTGCCGTCAGTTAAAAGAATGAGCAGTCTTTGGTCGATGGCGCTGTCTTCAAAGCTTCTGATAGACAATCCAATGGCATCCCCGATAGCAGTCCTCGGCCCTGCGATACCCACGTCCATGAGAGATACCATTTGTCGCGCGGTTGTCAGATCCCTGGTAAAGGGTAGCTGTAGAAATGCTTTTGATCCGAACACGATTAGGCCGATTCGATCCTGCTCCCGGCTGGCAACGAACTGATCCACGACCTCTTGAACTGCATCTAATCTTTGGACCTTCTTTTTCTCTCCGTCGTCTTCGAAATCCACATAGTCCATAGATCCCGATACATCGATTGCCAACATGACATCTCGTGCCGCTTCAGTTCGCGTGATGGCTTCACCAACCCACTGTGGTTTGGCCAGAGCTGTTACCAATAAGATCCAGCTCAAGTTAAGCAATAGGAAGCGCAATTTCGATCGTTTACGGATGACTGACCCCTCGCCAACGTGAACACCTGCTGCCTGAGTGATGGCATCGAAAAACGGTACGCGAATAGCCGCGACCCGCTCCCGGTATGCAGGCAAAACGTGTGAAACCAGCCAGGGAAGCGGTAGTAGTGCCAGCAGCAATGGATAAGCGAGCTCAAGCACGGTGCAACCTGATCCAGCGAATGGCAGCGTTTTGAACTTCGATTACCTGAACCTTTGGATCATAGGCAGCTGAACAGATTGCCTGAACCTCGGTGGTGTTGAGTTTGTTCTGGGTCGATTGCAGGAGAAACTTCTGCCAGTCATGTCCGGTTAGTGCCGCAACCTTTGAGCGTGGGAAAGCTGCGATAGCAGTTCTCTTGACGAGAATTGCCACTTCCGCCGCAGCTTGCTGATTGTGAACATCCAGACCGCTTACGAGTCGAATGGCTTCGCGTCGATATCGATTGGCACGATAGCGGCGAATCTGCTCGATCGTGATGAGCAGGGCACAGGCCAATGTCCAGAGACCCAGGAGCTGCCAGCCTATGGTTTCGGGTGACATGCTAATGGTGTCCGGATAGACCACCGTGTGCATCATTTCCATCAGGTCTGGCAGATTCAGACCGGCATACTTTTCAGAATCGGTAGATGGGTTCACCGGACTCTCCGACGTGGTGCCAGGTTACCCATCAAGGTGCGAATCTGAGGCAGCGTCTTTTCACCGGCACTCAGAGGCAGTACGGACAGATTGATTCTTGTTTGCCAGTCATGGATCGCATCCAAGCGGGCACTTGAGATTGACTGGATGGTTTCGCTCACCTTTTTGTCACGGATATCCAACTCTGCCTGCATCTGCCCATCCGATACGTTTAGGGAACGGCGAAGTGCCGGATTTCTTGCGCTGGGGTCGCTGACCAACATCAGAATCAGATCATTGTGTTCTGCGATACCGCCGAGAAGTTTTTCCGTCTCTTCGCCCGCGCCGTCAAAATCGCTGAAGATGATCACCAGATGATTGTGGCTTGTAGACTTTGCCGCCTGAGACAGCATTCGGTTCAACGACTGTATCCCCGATGCTGGTAGGTCTGCATGCAGGGCTGAGTTGTACTGACTCAGATGAGAGATAAACGCGTTTAATCCGTGATGACTTCTGCTGGGTGCGATGGTATCGAACTTGTCGTCGTTAAATATCAGCCCTCCGACACGATCACCCTGGGACTGAATTCTAAAAGCGGCAATTGCTGCAGCCTCGGCAGCGGTTACTGATTTCATATTCAATATGGTGCCGTAGAACATGGACACGCGCTGATCGACGACGAGCAATGCAGGGCGATCTTTTTCCTCGGTCATTACTTTGACGTAGGGTTTGCCGACTTTTGCTGTGGTTTTCCAATCGATGGAGCGGATGTCGTCACCGGGAAGATAGTTGCGCATCTCTTCGAAGTTAAGACCCCGACCTCTCAGGCGGGAGCCATGTCGGCCATTCAGCACACTGGAGACAGCCTGTCTTGGCAAAAACGTTAGACCGCCTGATTCTGCCTGAAGCTTTCTCAGGTGCTGGGTGCTTACGTGAACGCGGTGGTCTTGCGACATGTCGTTAAGGCAGGGCTACCTTTTCCACGATCAAACTAATGACATCGTCCGCACTGATGTCTTCGCCTCTTGCCTCGTAGGACAACATCAATCGATGCCTTAGTACATCGTGTACGATGGCACGCACGTTCTCCGGGTCAACGAAGTCTTTTCCATTGAGCCAGGCGTGGGTTCTTGAACACTTATCCAGCGCCAGAGAAGCCCGCGGGCTTCCTCCGACATCGATCCACCGGTCCAGTTCATCGCTGTACTTTTCCGGTTCGCGGGTTGCATATACGAGGTCAGCCATATAACGCTCAACGGCGTCGGAAGTGTGGACTCCTGCGATTTCTTTTCGAGCGTCAAAGACAGCTTGTTGAGGTATGCGAGCTTGTTCTGGCTTTCTCTCGCCTGATGTGGTCACCGCTGCTTCCGATTCTTCAGCGCGTACAAGTTGGATGACTTTGACTTCATCTTCCACGGGCGGGTATTCGATATTGACGTGCATCAGAAATCGGTCGAGCTGCGCTTCAGGGAGAGGGTAGGTTCCTTCTTGTTCAACCGGGTTTTGGGTCGCCATGACCATAAAAAGTGGTGGCATCTGGTGTGTCGTACCAGCAACCGTCACCTGTCTTTCTTCCATGGCTTCAAGCATGGCAGCCTGCACCTTTGCTGGGGCCCGGTTAATCTCGTCTCCCAACACGATGTTGGCAAAAATCGGACCAGCTTCGAAGCGGAACTCGTTGCCTTGATCCGTTTGGTAAAGCACTTCGGTGCCAGTGACATCTGATGGCAACAGGTCCGGTGTGAACTGAATGCGACTGAAGTCGGCTTCCAGATTTTTTGCGAGTGATTTGATAGCGCGGGTTTTTGCCAGACCCGGTAGACCTTCGACCAGCAGGTTACCGTTTGCCAGTAATCCGATGACCAGCTTTTCAATCACAGTTTCCTGGCCAATGATCGATCTGGCTATACGCTGCTTGAGTTCGTTTATCTGATCTAGAGCACCCATACTGCCTATCCCTTTTTGGAGTTGAGTTCGACTGTCCATAGTATGGAGAGGGATTGGGTGAAGTGTAAGCAGTTTGTAACTTGTCCATTCCGGCATAAAAGAACTGGGTCGATGAGGTTAGACTCAATCCATGAATTCATTTTCGGGTATCTGTCTGATGAAAGCTCTATTCCTGGTTTTGATATTCCTAACGTCGGTCGTTTCCGCTGATCCGCTACCCTCATGGCATCAGGGTGAAAGTAAAAGTCGGCTCATAGGCTATGTCGAGGCGGTGACCCAACCAGGTGACAGCTATCGACAGCCGTCGGAACGAATTGCAGTTTTCGATAATGATGGAACTCTCTGGTCTGAGCAGCCCGTCTACTTTCAGCTGGTGTTTGCCATGGATCGAATCAGAGCCAAAGCAGCCCAGCATCCAGAATGGAAAAACCAGGAGCCTTATCGTTCCGCCATCGAGGGCGACCTGAAGGGATTAGCGGCAGGTGGCGAAGAGGCGCTGATGCAGGTGCTGATGGAATCCCATGCCGGTATGACAACGGATGAGTTTGCACAGCTGGTGCGGGAATGGATCGATACGGCGAAACACCCAACGAAAGACCGTCTCTACAAGGAGATGATTTACCAGCCAATGTTGGAGTTGCTGGCCTACCTGCGTGCCAATGATTTCAAAACTTATATCGTTTCAGGTGGTGGTATTGAATTCATGCGCGTGTTCTCTGAAGAAGTGTATGGCATCCCGCCGGAGCAGGTTATTGGTAGTAGTGTCAAAACTCGTTGGCAGGCAGGTAATCCGCCGGTTATTGTTCGAGAAGCCGCGCTTAACTTTATTGATGATAAGGAAGGTAAACCGATTGCGATTAATCTGCACATCGGAAAGCGACCTCTGATTGCGTTTGGCAACTCAGATGGTGATCATCAGATGCAGCAATGGACCATGGCAGGTGATGGCTTGCGCCTTGCGGGAATCGTTAGACACACCGACGCTGAGCGCGAATGGCGCTACGATCGAGAATCTCATATAGGTCGCCTGGACAAAGCCCTTGATCAGGCAGAAGAAGAAGGCTGGCTGGTTGTGGATATGAAAAGCGACTGGAAGCAGGTCTACCCTGACTAGGGCAGACCTGTTCCTGTTAACCTTGCTTTAAGACTTAATCTCGAAGTCCGCAGCCGAGTGGCGTTCTACAACGCGAGTTTCTTCCGGGCCCCAGGGGCGGTTAACCCGGCGTCCGCGTTCCACAGCAGGCCGAGCTTCGATTTCTTTCGCCCATCGAACAACGTTGGTATAGGAATCCACGTCGAGGAAGACACGAGCATCGTAGATGTTGTGTAGAACCAGTGCGCCGTACCAGGCGTAGTTCGCTATATCGGCGATATTGTAGTCATCACCGCAGAGGTACTGCCGATCCTCAAGGTTTCTATTCAGTACATCGAGCTGGCGTTTCACTTCCATGGCGTAACGGTTAATCGGGTATTCCCACTTTTCAGGGGCATAGGCGTAAAAGTGACCAAAACCACCACCAAGATAAGGGGCGCTTCCCATCTGCCACATCAGCCATGAAAGACATTCTGCTTTTTTGGAGTGATCTGTCGGGATGAAGTGGCCAAACTTCTCAGCCAGATAAATCAGAATCGCGCCGCTCTCGAAGACCCGGGTTTCCGGATCTGTGCTGACATCCAGCAGGGCCGGAATTTTTGAGTTTGGATTAATGTCGACAAAACCACTGCCAAACTGCGCGCCGTCACCGATGTTAATGGTGTAGGCGTCGTACTCAGCGCCGCTCTCGCCAAGTTCCAACAGCTCTTCCAATAGAATCGTGACCTTAACGCCATTAGGCGTCGCCAGCGAGTGAAGCTGCAGCGGATGTTCACCCCGTGGCAGTTCTTTGTCGTGAGTCGGGCCAGCGATTGGTCGGTTTATGTTGGCAAAGCGGCCGCCGCTTTCTGCATCCCAGGTCCAGACCTTGGGTGGTTCGTAGGTATCAGACATGTTTTTTCCTGTTATCTAATGCTTGTGATTAATACTGTTAAGAAGGGAGTCCTCGAGCCTTACGACCCTGATAGGCGTCGTCGATGAGTCGTCTTGGATGCATCCCATCGACGTACCCCATAAATCCTGGTGCTCGTACGCTGTAACCCAGCATAGCCTGCACTCGCTCCGAGAGTAATACCGCCTTCTCGGGTGGCACGCTCAGTACCATGTTCTCCAGCTGTCGCAACCACGGTTGGCAGTATTGTGGTGTAATCGCTAACCGCGGCTCATTGGAATTGTTGGCGCCGCCCCTGTGATACAAAGATCCTGAAAAAACCAGAACCGATCCTGCAGGCATGACGGCTTTGACGATGTCTTTTTCATCGGGCTCAAGATCTGCAACCCTGTGGCTCCCAGGAATGAGTTCGGTAGCACCGTTAGTTTCTGTGAACTCATCAATATTCCAGATAGTGCTGATGCCATGGCATAGCGTTGCGTCCCGATTGGTGCCGCCATCATTGTCCCTGTGAAATGGCTGAGGGGTTTCTCCGGCGTGGCAGTTGATGGCCAGGTTCGCTGACAAAAGAAAGTCCGGCTCCAGCATGGCTTCAAGAATCGGCATGATCTGAGGGTGCTCAACGATCAGGGAGAAATCCGGATGTTTTGCGAGGAGCGCATAAACCCTTTCGGAGTCATGCCCTTCGAAATTGTTGCGCCCCATATGTTCACCCTGGAGATAGGGTGCAAGTGCGTTGCGAAGACGCTGGATTTCCGTCTCAGTCAGGAGGCTTTCGATTATCGTGTAGCCGTCCTCCTGAATTCTGCGCACATGTTCTTTTGTCTGATCTTGTGTAGGGGTCATGCGCTAAGGCTACAATAAAGCATGCGACAACAATACAGTCTCGATCATTCCCTGTCGGAAGAAGAATTATTCAGTTATCGGCAACATGGATACCTGATTCGACCGGGCGTTTTTTCTGCGGAAGAGCTTCAAGAGCTTCGCGACATCGTGGAGTCCGCGGCAGCGCGCGCACACCGTGAAACCAGCTCTGGAAAAACCTACTTTCTGGATGGGAAGCGCTTCGTAGATGTCGGCAATATGACGGTCCAGTACGAGCACGAAGATAACAGCGACACCATTCGTGTGATCGAACCTGTACAACATCTTCATGAGGGACTTCAGGCGCTGGTGTTTGATGAGCGAATTGTCCATCCCATCAAAAGCATTCTTGAGACAGACTCGGTCAGTATCTGGACAAATAAGCTGAATCTGAAGCGAGGCAAGGAAGGCTCAGGCTTCGGCTGGCACCAGGATTCACCCTATTGGGTGCACGACAGCGGTCATGTCGATTTGCTGCCAAACGTCTATCTGGCTTTTGATGATGCAACCCGCGAAAACGGCTGCCTCAAGGTGATTGATAAGAGCCATCTCGAAGGCTGTCTGCCGGGAATCAGTGACGGCAGTCAGTTGGGTGGTTTTTTCACTGACCCCAATTGTTTCAATGAAAGTGATGAAGTCTTGATGGAAGCGCCAGCGGGTTCACTGGTGTTCTTCGATCCTCACAGTATTCATGGTTCTGGTCCGAACGAAACTGACCAGTCTCGAAGAGCGATTGTGATGACTTACCAGCCTGCAGATTTTCCGATGCTGAAGACTGGTGAAGTCTGCAATGTTCCCTAAAGTAATCCAGTAATTGCGTCGGTAAATCGTCCAGCAAGTTCTGGAGAGTTATCTTTCAGGTAGTCACCTGCCAGTCCGCTGTACTTCAGGATCATGTCTGTCCCCAGACCGAGATCATGAAACTGCGTCGCCAGATTGGCCGCAGCCGTGCCTCCAGCGCCAACACCCGCCATTTGCAGAGCGCCACCCATCAACTGGTTCGTTGCTGGTGCTTCGCGCATCAACTGATTGACCTCAGGAACATAGCGTTCGATCAGAGAAAAGTCTTCCGGCGTCATGACTGATTTGGATGCCTGGAATACTGCCCCCAGACCACCGCGTGCCTGCTTTTCTGTCACGCCCAACGTGCTGGTTACCAGCGGAAGGAGTGATGTCACAGTACCTGTCTGCTGAGACGCTGCTTTTGGCGCGGCCGGTGCGGGTGAAGGCTCAGGGGTCGGAGCAGCCTTTGGCTCCGCCGGTGTTTCGGTTTGTTCGTCAGAGCCGCTAAACCAGCCCATGATGTCATCAAAGATGCTGGCGCGGGCCTCGAAGGAAGCGAGTATTAAGGTAAGTAGCAGTAACTGTTTCATTTTGATTCCTTTCGGCTGGATGAACCTTTGTAACCCAATTGCACCGCTGGTGGCTACGGCCAGTTGTGAATGTTTTGTAGTAATTGCCTAGTCCGCACTCTATTATCGACGGCTTTGTTGCTGAATTTGATTTCCCTTGTCTGAAGTATCTTCCTCGACCACTAAGGTCGATTTTCCCACCAAACTGTTTTATGGATTCGGTGCCGTCGCCAACGGTGCCAAAGCGAACGGATTCAGCTACCTGCTGCTTTTCTACTACAGCCAGGTCATTGGGCTTCGCGCTGACCTGGTGTCTCTGGGGATTCTGATCGCCCTGATCTTCGATGCGGTGTCAGATCCGCTGGTGGGATTTATTTCCGATAAGTTCCATTCGCCACTGGGGAGACGCCATCCCTTTATGTACATATCTGGATTGCCGGTCGCGATTGCCTACTACTTTATGTGGTCGCCGCCCGACTGGGATCAGAATGCTTTGTTCCTCTATTTCGTCTGTATGGCGGTTCTGATCAGAACCATGATCACGCTTTATGAGGTGCCAGCGACAGCCCTGGTTGCGGAGTTGACCGACGACTATGACGAACGAACGGAGCTGGTCAGTTATCGCTACTTCTTTGCCTGGTGGGGTGGACTCACCATGGCGGTGCTGAACTACCTGGTGTTTCTCCCAGAAGAAAAAGGTGGTCTTGAATACGTCGAAGGGTGGACCAACTATGGGTTAACCGCTTCTATCGTTATCTTCTTTTCTATCTATGTGTCTGCCATCGGAACCCATCGTCATATACCGAGGCTGAAGCAGCCTCCTGCAAAAGAATCTTTTGATCTTCAGAAAACCAAGCTTGAGCTGATGGAGACCTTGTCGAATCGGTCGTTCTTTGCTTTGTTCCTGGCGGCGCTTCTCATGGCGGTAGCGGCTGGGGTTTCAACGTCTCTCTCAATTTATTTTTCCCGTCACTTCTGGGAGCTGACCAGTACTCAAATCGGTTACTTGAATATTCCTTACTTTTTCTCGGCGTTCATTGCTCTGATGCTTGCGCCCAAGGTAAGTCGTTGGCTGGGCAAGAAGACAGGCGGCATGACGATCCTGGCGGCGGCGTTCACGCTGGCACCGGTTCCGTTCATTTTGAGAATTCTCGGATGGTTCCCGGAAAATGGCACCAGTGAACTGTTCTGGTCTTTGTTTGTATTTAACACGGTCGAGGTGACCCTGGTGATTATGGCGTCTTCTTTGATTGCAGCCATGATTGCCGATGTGGTGGAGCAGAGTGAGCTAAAAACCGGCCGACGATCGGAAGGGATCTTCTTTGCTGCCAATACATTTGCGCAGAAGGCGGTAAATGGTCTTGGTGTGGTTGTTGCCGGGCAAATCCTGGCTCTGGTGGAATTCCCCACCCAGGCAGGTTTGGGTGAGGTGCCGACTGAAACCGTGTACGAGCTGACCTACCTTTATATTCCGATTGTGTTCTTCTTCTATCTGATCGCGATGGCGGTGTTGAGCCTCTACAACATCACCCGCGAAGAGCACGCGGATAACCTCAGAAGGCTCTCTGCGGAGGGGTGAGCGGCGGGACTTGTCAGTGCCCGCCAATGTTTGTAGTCTGCTACAAAAATAACATTCTGGACTGTCCTCATGTCGGAAAATACGCCGGACGCTGCGACTGAAGTTAAGTGCCCAATGAACCTGGAAGAAGTTGACCTCTTCGGTCCGGGTGCGCAGGAGCATTGGTACGACGCATACCCGATTCTGCATGAGGAAGCGCCGGTTTATGTGTTGAAAGGGCAGGGCCTAACGCCGGGTTCTGATGGGTTTGTTTTGACCAAACATGAAGACATCAGCATGGTGGTTAAAGATCCGGAACGCTTTCCCCCTCTCATGACTGAAGCCATTCAGGAAATGGCAGCATCCGGCGTGGACGTTGAGACGATTCCCAATCTGAATGCGATGCAGGCGTCCATGGTGACGCTCAGACCCAACATGGAACTTTGGCGACTGCATAAGCAGGAGCTCACAGACCCCTGGGTAGGTCCCGGTGCTGATCGCAACGAGGAGATGATCACTACCCATGCGAACAATCTGATCGACAGCTGGATCGATGATGATGAAATCGATTTCATTCATCAGTTTGCAAGACCACTGCCGCAGCATGTCATGGCAAGCGTTCTTGGATTTCCGCTTGAAGACATACCGCAGCTCGCCATATGGGGCGAGGCTCAGGTGAAATCGTTTGTGTATGGCCGTGGTCATATGAACCAGCTAAACGAAGAAGAGATCCGCGAACAATTTCAGTTACTGGATGGATTCAAGGAGTACGTTCAGCAACAGGTGGAAGAGAAGCGTCGCAATCCAAAAGACGACATGATCAGTTTCCTCACACAGGTCACCTATTCACCGCTCAATAGAAAGCTCACTGACCTCGAAGTGAATGGTGTGGTTTACGCGATGATCATTGGTGGATTGGAAACGACTCAGTATGCGTTGGAAGAGCAGGCGCAGTTGATCTGCGAACACCCAGGTCTCTTCGAAAAGTTAAAGAACGACCGCAGCCTTATTCGACAGTTCACCGAAGAAGGTATGCGTATGCGCTCGCCCACACAGGGGTTGTCGACACGACGTACCAGCCAGGACGAAGTCTTCCAGGGAGTTGAGGTACCGGCAGGTTCTGTTCTGCACTTAAGATTCGGCGCTGCGAATGTGGACCCCGATGAGTTTGAGTGCCCCTACGAGCTTCGATTGGATCGTAAAGCGGTGACGCGTCACCTGACTTTTTCTGCAGGTCCTCGAGTTTGTCCCGGTGCTGGTATTTCCAGGATTGAGCAACAAACAGCGTGGAACCTGTTGTTCGATCGCCTTGATGGAATCGAATATGCGGAAGGTAACGACTTCCGTCATCAACCCGGCATCATGCTCGGTACGCTGAACCTGAAACTGAAGATTAAGAAAGCTTAGCGCGCTAAAGCTGCGAGTCGAGCGGCAGCGCCGTCGAATTTTTAATCTCCGTTACCGCAATGTGTGAATGCACCTCGCCGATGTGCGACAACTTGGTCAGTCGTTCGCGTACGAACATTTCGTAGTGACGAATGTCTTTCACGACAATCTTCAGCATGTAGTCCCAGGTTCCAGCCATGGTGTAACACTCGAGTACTTCCGGCAGTACTCTGACTTCGCGTTCAAAGTCCTCCAGGTTGTCGCGCCCTTGTGTCGTCAGATTCACAGTGGCGAACACGACCACCTCCATACCCAGTTTCTCGCGATTGAGTAGGGTTACCTTCCTGTCGATCAGGCCTTGTTCTTCGAGTTTGTTGATCCGTCGCCAGCAGGGTGATTGCGAAATGTTGATGCGATCAGCGATCTGCTGCGTGGTCATGTTTGCGTCCTGCTGAAGCAGGTCCAGGATCTGGGTATCCGCTTTGTCCATTTCTATCTAATAAAGTCTTGTTGAGAGAATAAATTATACCCAAATAGGTAAGAATAGGGGTTCGAAAGCATAAAATTGTCCGCTCAGGTTGGGTAAATTGAGTCCCCATATTTCCCCCTATGGAGACCTCATGTCCACCCGTCTGCGAGCTGTTTCCCTGGATGACAAATATGCCCTCGATACGACGCGGGCATACATGACCGGAATCGAAGCGCTGGTCCGCCTCCCCATCCTCCAGCATCAGCGTGACCTCGAACGAGGTCTCAACACCGCAGGATTCATTTCCGGATATCGAGGTTCTCCGCTCGGGGGTGTTGATCAGGCGATGTGGAAAGCACAGTCCTTCCTCGACAAACACAACATTCACTTTCAACCCGGCGTTAATGAAGACCTGGCTGCCACTGCGGTATGGGGTAGCCAGCAGGTTAATTTCTTTGAAGGCGCAAAGTACGACGGCGTGTTCGGCATGTGGTACGGCAAAGGACCGGGTGTCGATCGAAGTATGGACGTCATCAAGCATGCCAACGCTGCCGGAACTTCGAAGTTCGGTGGTGTGCTCGCCGTTGCCGGTGATGATCACGCCGCAAAGTCTTCGACGCTTCCTCACCAATCTGAACACATGTTCATTGGTGCATCGATTCCCGTATTGAACCCTGCGAATGTTCAGGAGGTGCTGGACCTTGGTGTTTATGGCTGGGAGCTGTCTCGTTACTGCGGCGCCTGGGTAGCGCTGAAGGCGATTACTGAAAATATGGATTCTGCGATCTCAGCAGAGATTGATCCTGATCGAGTGAACATTGTGATCCCCGATCAGTTTGTTCTGCCTGAAGATGGTGTTCATGCCAGATGGCCAGATGTGGCACTGGAGCAGGAAAGACGTCTCAACAAGTACAAGATTTATGCCGCCCGGGAGTTTGCCAGGGTCAACAAATTGAACCGGGTCGTGCTCGACTCTGACCAACCGAGACTCGGCATCATCACAACCGGTAAAGCTTACCTGGATGTCATGCAGGCGCTGGAAGACCTGGGCATCGATGAAAGAAAAGCAGGCCAGATTGGGCTTCGTGTATTTAAGGTGGGTATGAGCTGGCCGCTCGATCCGTTTTCTACTCATGAGTTTGCTGAGGGGCTCGAAGAAATTCTTGTTGTCGAAGAAAAGCGATCGATCATTGAAGATCAGCTGACGGGTCAACTCTATAACTGGCCAGTTGATCGAAGACCCAGGGTGTTCGGTGAGTTTGACGAAGAAGGTCGTGACCTCTTGCCCAACCTTTCGGAGCTGACACCGGCCATGGTGGCACGCGCCATTAGCTCTCGTATCTCGCGCTTTTATCAGGACGACCTGATCGAACAGCGCCTGAAGTTTTATGACCGAAAAGAAATGGTCCTCTCAAGTCCTCGAGAGAGCATGCAAAGAACTCCACACTATTGCTCCGGATGCCCGCACAGCACCTCGACTCGAATTCCTGAAGGTAGCCGCGCACTGGGTGGTATCGGCTGTCATTACATGGGCACCTGGGAAGTTGGTGATCGAAAAGCCGAGACGTTTACTCAAATGGGTGGCGAAGGTGTTACCTGGGTAGGTCAGGCACCGTTTACGGAAACAAAACATGTTTTCCAGAACCTGGGTGACGGCACTTACTTCCATTCTGGTCTGCTGGCCATTCGCCAGGCCATCGCGTCCGGTGTGAACATTACTTACAAGATTCTATACAACGATGCCGTTGCCATGACCGGTGGCCAGCCGGTGGATGGTGCTTTGTCTATTGAGCAAATGATTTTCCAGCTTAAGGGTGAAGGTGTCAGTCGCATTGCGCTGGTCAGCGATGATCCAAAGAAACATCGGAATGTCACTCGAGTCGATGGGCTGACCATTGATCATCGCGATGACCTGATCTCGATCGAAGAAGAGCTTCGCGATACCACAGGCACAACGATTCTGATCTATGAGCAAACCTGTGCTGCTGAAAAACGTCGTCGCAGGAAAAAAGGCTTGATGGAAGATCCGAACGTTCGAGTGCTGATCAATCCTGAAGTATGTGAAGGGTGTGGCGATTGTGGCGTGCAATCGAACTGTCTATCGGTCATTCCATTGGAGACAGAGCTCGGACGAAAGAGACAGATTGATCAGAGCGCGTGCAACAAAGATTACAGTTGCGTGAAGGGCTTCTGCCCTTCCTTTGTCACCGTCACCGGCGGTGAGCTTAAGAAACGAAAGGCATCAGGTGATGACTCGGCATGGGAAGAATTGCCGGAACCGGTGGTTGCCGATATTTCACAGCAGCCCTGGAACATCGTGGTTACCGGTGTCGGCGGAACAGGTGTGCTCACCATTGCCGCAGTGGTGGCGATGGCGGCACACATTGAAGGTAAAGGTTGCGCAACGATGAACCAGACTGGTTTGGCGCAGAAATTCGGTGCTGTTGTCAGTCATGTCCGGGTTGGAGAAAGCCAGTCATCGATTAATGCGGTTCGAATTCCCGCAGGCGACGCCGACCTGCTACTAGGTTGCGACTTGGTCGTTGCAGCTGGGGACGAAGCCATCGCAAAGGTTAATGTGGAGCGCTCTTCTGCGGTGGTTAATGACTTCTCTTCTGCAACGGCCGAGTTCGTTTCTGACCCTGATGCACAAATTCCGAGTGATTCAATGAAAGCGCTCATCGAGTCAGAAGTTGGCGAAGGGAAAGTGAACTTTATTGAGGCGACCAACCTGGCGACTGGCCTGCTGGGAGACTCAATTGCCAGCAACATGTTCCTGCTTGGATTTGCGATGCAGCG
The DNA here is from genome assembly GCA_965267195.1 of Pseudomonadales bacterium. Classification (GTDB taxonomy): domain Bacteria; phylum Pseudomonadota; class Gammaproteobacteria; order Pseudomonadales; family Azotimanducaceae; genus UBA9659. The sequence continues at coordinate 2,653,621 of OZ253942.1, read as the reverse complement.
AGGATTGGTACCTGTATCTCGAGAAGCACTGGAAGAAGCCATTCGCCTGAACGGCGTTTCTGTGGACTTCAATTTGAAAGCACTTCTGTGGGGTAGACGTGCGGCGCTCAACATTGAGGCAGTTGAAGTCGCTGCTGGTAAGCGGCAGGTCTTTGAGCCGTTGACCAACCTGAACGAGATTGTGGCCGACCGCGTTAAGCGACTGACGGACTACCAGTCCGCGGCCTATGCAGCTGAGTACGAAAAGTTGATCGGGGAAATGAGAATCGCTGAGCAGCGAGTTTCCGAGAGCACGGAGCTGCCGTTTACCAAGGCGGTTGCGCGTTCACTTTATAAGCTGATGGCCTATAAAGATGAATATGAGGTTGCTCGACTCTATTCGAACGGCAGCTTTAAGAAATATCTGCACGACACCTTTGAAGGTGACGTTTCCCTGAACTTCCATTTGGCGCCTCCGGTGCTAAGCCCGAAAGACTCTTCAACGGGGATGCCTCGAAAGATCCGGTTCCCTGGTTTAACCGCCTGGGCTTTTAAGCTACTCACGCCGTTCAAGTTTCTGCGTGGCACTCGACTTGATCCTTTTGGGTATACAAAAGACCGAGTAGAGGAAAGACAAACACTTGAGAGTTACCGCACTCTATTTCTGCAGCTCGCGTCAGATCTGGACAAAGACAACGTTCAAGCTGCGATACAGATCGCAGAATTACCCATGCAAATTCGCGGCTATGGTCATGTCAAAGCTGACAACCTGCTCAAAACAGAGATGCGAAAAGAAATCCTGCTACGACAGTTCCGAGGTGAACTGGTACCACTGGCAACAGAAGTTGAAGTTGCCGCCTGAAATACCCTGGAGTAAATGAAGATGAACCATGTGGAAATTCAAAACCATCCTGACTTTGATCAACACGAAGTGGTTGAGGTGATTCAAGATGAAAACCTGACGGCACTGATTGCTGTACACAACAGTAACCTTGGGCCAGCCGTTGGCGGTTGCAGGATGTATCCCTACGCCGACATGAGCGATGCCTTAACAGATGTGCTGCGGCTGTCTCGAGGCATGACCTATAAGTCCGCGCTGGCCGGTCTCCCGCTGGGTGGTGGGAAGTCAGTCATTATTGGTAATCCGAAAACTGAAAAGACCATAGAACTTCTTCATGCCATGGGTGATTTTGTTGATTCGCTCGGCGGCAAATACATCACCGCTGAAGATTCAGGCACCTCCGTCTCTGACATCGCCACTATGGGTGAACGTACTCGATTCGTTTCGGGTGTACTGAAGGATGATCAGTTTGGGGGCGACCCGTCGCCACTCACTGCATACGGCGTGTTTGTCGGACTTCGAGAAGCTGTGTCTTACCGTCTGAATCGTGAGCTCGAAGGTACGCGAATCGCTGTGCAGGGTGTCGGTAATGTCGGACTGTATCTGACGAAAATGTTACTGAAGTCAGGCGCGACAGTCGTTGTTGCTGACGTGAATGCGGAAAACGTTGTCAGAGCCAAAGAGTTTGGCGCCACTGTGATGTCGCCAGAAGACATTCATAAGGCAGATGTTGATGTGTTTGCCCCTTGTGCATTAGGTGGTGCGATTAACGAATCCACCATTAGCGAGATTAGAGCAAGCGTTATAGCCGGCGCGGCGAACAATCAACTGGCATCTCCGGAGATAGGGCAGAGAGTATTCGACAAAGGGATCCTTTATGCGCCAGATTATGTGATCAATGCTGGTGGCATTATCGATGTCTTCTATCAGCAATGCGGCGACCGTGATCATGAAAAGATTGCTGATCATATTGATCGTATCGGCACGACTTTGAATCGAATTTTCAATGAATCTGCGCAATCTTCAGCGCCGACCAATCGGGTTGCTGACGAGCTTGCAGAGTCGGTGTTTCGCGGAGAGCCGCGCCAGGCGGTTGCCTAAGCGGTATCTGTTGATATTTGTAACGCGTTCCAACAACTTCGCTAAGTCTTGCTAACGGTTCTATCCGTCTTTTCTCGTTGAAAGTGGTGTCTTGTCGCGCTACTTTGATCTGTACAAAAAAGAGAAGAGGGGGAAGTATGAGAAGTAAAATATCGTTAGTGCTGTTGCTGACGAGTGTCGTCGCAACAGGCCTGCCAGTGGTGTCTTACGCTGAGCAGGTAATTGAAGAAATCGTAACTGTTGGTACCCGTAGTTCTAAAGCACGATCTGCCGGTGACTCTCCGGTTCCAGTGGATGTTATCAGTGCAGAGAGTTTTGAGGCGCTGGGTAACACCGCTGACATGACAGATAACCTGAAGGCCCTGGTGCCTTCTTACAACGCCGCGCCAGCAACTGGTGACGGTAGTGCCTTCGTCAGGCCAACTTCACTAAGGGGCACTGCACCTGACCAGACATTGGTGTTGGTTAACGGTAAACGTCGACATCGTTCTGCACTGGTTCAGTTCTTTGCGCCTGCGGCCGGTAACGGTGCTCACGGCGTAGACGTCGGTATGATTCCAAGCCTTGCGGTAAAACGAATTGAAGTCCTACGAGATGGTGCAGCTTCGCAGTACGGATCCGATGCCATTGCCGGTGTCGTGAACTTCGTGCTGAAAGATGCATCCGATGGTGGCCAGGTGCAGGTCCAGTTTGGCGAATACTTCGATGGCGAACAAAGCGTCCGAGTTGGTGCCAATGGCGGATTTGCTATTGGTGATATCGGCTTTGTGAATGCAACGATTGATATCGTTGACAATGATGCACTATCGCGAGGTATTCAACGACCCAACGCGCAAGCACTTATTGATGCTGGTGTTCCTGGCGTTGGTGCTGATGCACCTTTTGGTGATTCACCATTGGTACAGACCTGGGGTCGGCCTGAAACAGAGGGCGTGCGCTTTTACCTGAATTCAGGATTCGATGTCTCTGATTCTGCAGAACTGTATGCGCGGCTCAGTCTTGCGGAAACAGAAGGTCGCTATCGTTTCTTCTATAGAGATCCAAACCACTCCAGCCTGACGAACCATCGTGCTGAGGGCTATACGGGTTTGCCGGGAGGCTTCACGCCTTTCCTCGACGGTGACCAGGACGATGTGAGCATCGTGATTGGTATTCAGGGTGAGTTCCAGAGCGGCATGGGTTACGACTTCAGCTATAACTATGGCAAGAACGAGTTGGACTATTTTCTGAATAACACGGTCAACGGTGACCTGCCATTGGTAGGTACTTGCCCGAATTGTGAGATTTCACAGCGTGATTTTGATGTAGGTGGTTATGCGCAGGAAGAAACAACCATCAACCTGGATTTCTCCTATCAGATGTCAGATCGCGTTCACCTCGGCTTTGGATTTGAAGCCAGGGAAGAGACGTTTACAGCAAATGCCGGTGAACCTAATTCGTTCCTGGGTGGCGGTTCAAGTGGATTCAGAGGTATCGAGCCAGCTAATGCGGGAGACTTTGACCGAGATAATGTCGCAGTTTATGTGGATATCGAGCACGACATCACGGACAACCTCCTGCTGCAATATGCAGCGCGCTACGAAGATTTCTCTGACTTCGGTAACACGCTGAATGGAAAACTCGCGGGTCGTTATCGGGTCAATGATTCTTTTGCGCTTCGCGGAGCAATTTCCACCGGATTCCATGCACCGACACCCGGTCAGTCGAACGTATCAACGATCATCACGACTTTCGACGGTACAACCGGCCTACAAGTTGAAGAGGGTCTGTTACCAGTAAGTAATCCTGCGGTTATTCTCGCTGGCGGTGCGCCACTGACTGAAGAAGAGTCGACGAACTTTAGTTTCGGGTTTACTGCGGACATAGGTGATTGGGTCAATCTGACAACTGACTTCTATTTGATTGAAGTTGAAGACAGGATTTATCGAACGGGTGATATTCCGGTACCACCACAGCCGACGGATCCTCCTGGTGCACCGGCGAGATCCATATCGTTCTACACCAATGCGCTGGATGTTGAACACCAGGGTGTAGATGTCGTGGCAACCTCAGGCTTTGAGCTTGGTTCAAGCACGACGCTCAATCTTTCCATGGCTTATGCTTACAATGAGATTGATGTGACCGACCAGAAGCTGATTCGTGGTATTCAGCCGGTGAGCGACGGTAACGTCGAAGACATTGAGAACAACTATCCCGAGCATAAGTGGGTTCTGACCGGAAACTTCCTGATTGGTGATTCCTGGAACGTTCTGGCTCGTATCAACTATTACGGTGATCACTATGATGAGCGTGGCCGTATTGATGCGGCAGTTGACCCTACCGCCGAGATCGATGGTATGTACTTTGTGGATCTCGAAATTGGATGGGACATCAATGACAACTGGCGAGTTGTTGCCGGTGGAAGCAACATCTTTGACGAGTTTCCCGATGAAATTGGACCGCCCAATGCCAACCGTCTGAGTGTAGGTCTGCAGTACCCTCGTCGTACTGTGGCTAACTACGAAGGTGGTTCCTGGTATCTGAAAACGGTTTATCGTTTCGGAAACTAACCCTATCGCCGCCGGAACGCTTTGCGCCCGGCGGCAATCTTTAAGCCATTCATGCTAAGTTGTCGCCATGAATGAGCTCCTGACATTTCTGATTGAGCACGGTTATTCCGTCATCTTTATCTGGGTGGCGCTAGATCAGGCTGGACTGCCACTACCTGCAGTGCCGCTGCTGCTTGCGGCCGGTGTTCTGATTGGCTTGGGTGAGTTGAGTGTGGTGCCGGTCCTGCTGACGGTGTTGCTGGCATCTGTTCCTATTGACCTGTTCTGGTTCTGGTTGGGTCGCCTGCGAGGTGCACGGGTATTGCACCTGCTATGCATTCTTTCTCTAGAACCTGATTACTGTGTTCGAAACACAGAAGATGTTTTTAGAAGGCTTGGGCCGATCTCACTCGTTCTGGGTAAGTTCGTGCCAGGGCTGCAAACGCTGGCACCTCCTATGTCCGGGCTAACCGGCGTCAGTATCGGTCTCTTCCTATTGCTCGATACACTGGGGACTTTGCTTTGGTCAGGATTGTTTGTTGGCGCGGGCTTCTATTTCCACACAGAAATTGAAAGTGTGCTTAAAGGCTTCTCAGAACTGGGCACCGCCGCTGGCTTTATCCTGGCAAGCATTGTGGTGCTGTATTTTGGATGGAAGTTTTACCACCGCCAGAAATTTGTCCGCATGCTGCGGATGCGCAAGATTCCGCCGCAAGAACTTTATGAACGTCTGCAGCGTGGCGAAGACATCCACATCATTGATCTACGTCATGACTATGACGTGAAAGCATTGCCGCACCTGCTTCCAAACGCAGTGCGAGTTCCGATGGAAGCCATCGAACGTCATAAACATAGGATTCCTCCTGACGACGATATTGTTCTTTGTTGTAACTGACCCGATGAGGCATCGAGTGCTCGTGTAGCTCTCAAGTTGAAAAGGATAGGGGTAGAGAACGTCTACCCCCTCCAGGGTGGTATTGATGCATGGCTTGCCGCCGGTCTGCCGACGGATGATGCACCGGAAATTGTCTGAACATCACCCAGGCTTTTCGACAGGGAAGGGTGGTTGTGCCATCGGTTTGGACGCAAGCGACAACAGGGCAAAGGGATTGTCATCACCAGCGATTCGATTGGTTTTAACCACACCGCAGCTGGTGCAGCGGTGAACCAGCGCCCACTCTTTGTCAGACTTCACCCAAACGGATATCGGCTCCATTTTCCCCTGACACGGTGATGCCCTGTCCCCCGGTTTTTCATCGACATGTTTGCTCCACAGACAAAGTGGGCAATGATTTCTGTGATGAGTTCCGTAGCTTGTAGTGGAAATCATGTGACGACAGTTACAACATCGAAATTCACTTTCGCGTTGCCTGGATTTTCGGTCGTGGAAGATACGACCCTGCTTGGAGCTTTTTGAGCGAGACATCTGACTTGTCCTGTTCGCGTAATGCGTTTGTGTAACGGGTGTTTTCAAAGGTCGAACGCAGCCCCCGAGTCAGTTGGCTCGGCTACTGCAAGGGGTTACACAATGGTGGATGTCGTCAAAAAAACTCGCGGTGGTAGGTAATAGTTGGCGGCATTGTACTTGCGCCAATTGGTGTAAACAAGCCTAGGCCTGCTCTTTCAGGGGTCTGGGTTGAATGCCCAGTTCTAGGAGTTGCTTCATTTCTGTTTCGGACAGGGCTGAATAGAATGCTGGCCACGAATCTGGATCAGGCTGTGCATTCCATGCTCGTTCGGCCACAGCGAGAAGGCGGGGGAACAAGTAGTAGTCCAGTAGCTCTGAGGTAAAAACAGTTTCTGTCCAAAGCTGAGCCTGAATGCCTATGACGTTCGCATGAGCGTCCAGATCCCAATTAGCCTGTGGATCGAAGTGATAGATGTCTTCTGTATCTACATAGTTCGCCCAGGGTAAACCGGGTTCTCGCATACCTAGCGTGTAAGGCATATCCAGATAAAGGTGGCTGGCATTGCTGATCACAAAGGAAAAACCCTGCTCCAGTATGTGATCCAAGGCGGTTCTGTCTCCCTGATCTGTCAGCCATACGTTGTAGTAGCTTCGATCGTCGCCATGTAATGCCATCTCGTGCCAGAAGCCGGTTGTTGTGCCAGGCGATGCGCGTTCGACCAGCGAGACCATTTGGTCATAGTGATAGGACATGAGCGCCGCAGTCGCTTTCGCCTGATCATCGGGATTTGATGTATCCCAGTTAGGATCCCAGACCTGAAGGGAACGACAGGCAGGAGATTCCAACCAGGCACCCATGGGGACCTCATCGCCGCCTAAATGCAGAAACGACAGTGGAACGCTTGCTTCATCGTATAAAGCGCGTACTGCTGAAATAATTTGTTCGGCAAGACGGTACGTATCCGTCAAACCAACGTTAACAACATTTCGACTGTAACCCTGAGCGGAACGATACTCAGATGTGTCGTCGGGGTCTGTCAGCTGAAAGTTCTCTGTTTTATCGAAGGCACGGAGTAAGGCATTTGCGTGTCCTGGAAGATTGAATTCCGGAATGATGGTGACGTGTCGCTCTGCCGCAAACTGAAGTAGTTCGATGAATTCAGATCGGCTCAGAAATCCTGACACTTCTTCTGGGCCGTCTCCCCAGCTTGGGTAAATCGGACCGTGTCGGCTTCGCCGGGAACCAATGTCCGTTAGCTCGGGTAAACCGTCGATCTCCAGGCGCCAGCCTTCGTCATTAGAGATGCCCAGCTGCAGTCGGTTCATTTTGTATCTCGACATGGCTTCGATGATCTTCTTGATCTGTGCGCCATCGTGAAAATGTCGGGCAATATCGATAAAGAGTGCGCGATGTTCAAAGTCGGGGCTGTCTGAAACCTTGCCGATAGGAACATCCAGTTTTTGGTTGCGCAGTTGTTGCAGGCTTTGCTTCGCATAAAAGGCATCTGCTTCTGATCGTGCCGAGATGTCGATAGATTTGTCGGTGATTTTCATCTCGTAACCTTTGATGGAAGGCTCGATACAGGTTTTCACCTCAAGATCTTTGAGAGAGGTTTTTGCGCCTGAAAAGTCCGTCGATTTAATAGCCGGTATGGTGGTGTGTTCGATGGGCACTCGCTTCGGCGGTTCGTTCTCGGTGATTCGCACACCGGGCGTCATGTCGGGAATCCAGGTGTTCCGGATGGAAACCAGATCTTGGAGTTCTGGCGCCAGGGTGGTGGGTTCCCCAAGAAAAGATTCTTCGCCACTTTCGTTAACCTGGGTTAGAAAAAAACCCTGGCGTGTGATCAATCGCATTCCCGAGAAGAGCCAGTTCTCGATTTGAAACTGGTGGCTGGTGCGAGGTGCAATGGTCTGCCAGTGGCTGGTGGGCTCCAGGTAGCCGTATCGACCATCAATCAGAACCTTTCTAAGCAGGGTGTCATCACATGGCGTTAAGCCAAGAGAAAAGTAGAGTCGCCAACCCCTACCGATAGGTGTCTCGCCCTGGTTTGCGATTTTGAGAAATGTGCTGACCTGGTTGTCAGCGGCTGCAGTCTCAAAAAACTTCAGGGCGAAATCGGAAGCAATCACGGGTTAGTGAAACTGTTCCATGTTTTTAAGCATGTGTGCAGGACCATGGGCGTTGTTGATAGCTGCGTTCTCTCCATAGATGGCTTCTTTCATGCGTCCGTAAACTTTTCGATTGGCGCCGAGTCGTGCGAGTTCAGCACCGCGGGCCACGGCTCGATCCAGGAGTTTATCCAGGGGCAGGGCTTCTTCTGCAATGCCGCCTTCAACCGCATCGGGGCCGGTCCATCGGCGAGCCAGTTGTACGGTCTGGAAAAAAGTATTCATGGGAAGCTTGTGCCTGAATAAAGCGAGTTCAGGATTGGGGATGACCATGCCAATTTCGACTTCGTTGGCACAGGCAAAACCTCGGTCTTCTCGCATCAGGCGAATGTCATGACAAAGTGCGCACATGAGACCGGCGCCGAAGGCGTGGCCGTTGATGGCGGCAATAGTTGGAACCGGGAAGGTGATGATTCGGCCCATCAGGGTCATGAACTCAGGGCCAAACACTTCGCGATCACCGCCGCGATGCTCACCCTCGGACATCCGCCATTCCAGGTCGAGTCCATTGGAAAAGAATTTTTCCGAGGAGGAAGTTGTCACCAGCGCGGCGGGTCCTTCAGATGCTTCGACTTCATCAAGAGCTTCGGCGAAGGCTCGAGTAAATGTGGTGTTCCAACGGTTTTCGCCGTCGTCCATGGTCAGGACGAAAACTTCGCCTTCCTTTTCAAGATTGATCAACTTCTCATAACCTCTGAATTCAATGTGATCCGGAATACTATCGAGTTGCCTGCCGAATGAGAATATCGGTAGGATAAGAAACAGTCAGCGTTGACGGTTTAATGGAGAGGGAAGATGAAAGTTGGATTAGCATTTGCGAGCAGTGTAGGCATCGAGGGAAGTGAAGCCCTGGATATTTGTAAACGGGCGGAAGCTGCAGGCTTTGAATCCGTCTGGGGTGGTGAGCATGTGATCATGCCGGATTCTATCGGTTCGAAGTATCCGTACACCGAGGATGGAAAGATTCCTGCAGAACCGGACACGCCGATTCCCGATCCCTTGATCTGGCTGGCGTTTGCGGCAGCCGCCGCACCGACATTGAAGCTCGGTACCTGTATTTTGATTGTGCCTCAGCGTAATCCCCTGGTTCTCGCTAAAGAGCTGGCTACGCTGGATAGAATTTCTGGCGGCCGGGTTGAGTTGGGTCTCGGCGTAGGCTGGATGAAAGAAGAATTTGATGCACTGGGTGTGCCCTGGGAAGCACGCGGTCGCCGAAACGATGAATACATCGAGGCGATGCGTGAACTCTGGAAGGCACCTCACGCTGAGTATCACGGCGATTTCGTCGACTTTGATCCCTGCACCTGTAGCCCCCGTCCGGTTAATGGTGACATCCCGGTGATTGTCGGTGGTGACTCCGAGGCGGCTCTGAATCGCGCGGTAAAACTGGCACAGGGTTACTTCCCAGGTGAGGGAGATCATGAGCGATTGGTTGCGCTGTTGGAACGACTGCGCAACAAAGCGGAAGATGCAGGTCGTGATCCTGCATCGATTGAAGTTAACGCCATGTTTGGTATCCAGATGGCGGATCCGGTTGCTGGTATTGAGCAGATGGCTTCAGCTGGCGTAGGGCGCGTGATGGTGCCTGCTTTCTTCTTTGCGGGACCCGGTGGGTTGGATCGAATGGAAGCGTTTGCCGAGCAGGTAATGCCCGCCGCGAAGTCTGCTGCCTAAACTTCTCGTACAGATTGCCAGGCAGCTTCTGCCATAACCTTGGCGATGGTGTCTGGCGATCTCGTATAACGTCCTGTTAACCACATGCGTGAATATTCCAGGGTCGGGCCCGAAATCAGCGGCACGTAGACGTTGAAGTGCAGGTTCTTGAGCTCACCGGATTCAATGCGTGGTGCAAACCAGCCAATCAGTGCTTCTCGAAAAGACTGATCTAGCTCGCGCATTTCCTGTTTGGCCTGTTCTGAAAGTTTGATCTCACGAGACAACATATAAGCGGCTAGTTTCGGCTGCTCCGTCACCCATTGGCAGCACCAGGTCACAATAGCTTTTACCCCGGGCTCCGCCTTCTTGTGCGTGAGCAGGGCATCCAGCAGATTCTGGTTAAATTGTTTGGAACCCTCGATAAACAGCGCTTCCGCGATGCCTTCCTTGTTACCGAAGTGATGATACAGGCTGCCTACTGAGCAGTCGGCGTCTTCCAGGATATCCCCCACATTGGTGCGCTCTATACCCGCTTCCGTAAAGCGGTTGAGGGCTGCGGAAAGCACGCGGCTTTTCAGTTCGCTAGTTCGATTCTGCCTGGACATGCGGGCCATACTAGAAAAAACTAGAATATATTTCTAGAACTAGTTTCTAGTTTTGGTATATTACGTGTCCCCGAAACCAACTAGAAGATAACTGGATGGATATTGAACTGACGAAAGAAGACCTCGAGTTTGAAGCAGAGGTCAAAGCGTTTCTTGAAGAGAACGCCTACAAAGATGGAGATGCCGAAAAGTGGCGCATGGGCTGGTTCGAGAAAGCACGTGAGAAAGGTGGCTGGGATGTACCCAAGTGGCCAGTGAAGTTTGGCGGCCCTGGTTGGACACCAAATCAACACTACGTATGGCAGAGAGCGACTGCCAGTGCGTCTACACCATGGGATCTACCATTTGGTCTTTCTATGCTGGCGCCGGTTCTGATGGCATATGGTTCTGAAGAACAGCAGGAAAGATTCCTGCCAGACATCCGCGCTCGAAAGGTTAACTGGTGTCAGGGTTACTCTGAGCCAGGTGCAGGTTCTGACCTTGCCAGCCTGAAGACAAAGGCTGAGCTTTCCGAAGACGGTACCTACTACACCGTTAATGGTCAGAAGATCTGGACCACCATGGCGCACATCGCTGACTGGATTTTCTGTCTGACCAGAACCAGCAGTGACGGCATCAAGCAAGAAGGTATTACCTTCCTTCTGTTCCCAATGAAGCAGGACGGTGTTGAAATTAAACCGATCATCACACTGGGTGGATCACACACCGTGAACAGCGTTTTCTTCACGGATGTAAAAGTTCCTGTTGAAAACCGTGTGGGTGAAGAAGGCAAAGGCTGGACTTATGCGAAAGGTCTGCTGGAACACGAACGATCCGGTATTGCCGGAATCTCCAACTCTATTGTTGCGTTGGAAGGTCTCAAAGAAAAAGCGCGCGGCGTGAAGCGTGGTAATGGCAGCCTCATGGATGTTCCGAGCTTCAAGTCCAAGATTGCTGCTCTCGAAGTAGACCTGATGGCCGTTGAGTACACGGAACTCAGAAGTCTTGCGACAGCAAGCGCCGGTGCAGCGCCCGGACCTGAGTCGTCGATTCTCAAACTGAAAGGTACTGAGATTCAGCAACGCATCCAAAAGCTGACCATGGAAGCTGGCGGCCAGTTCTCGGCAGCCTGGGGTGGATTTAACTCTGGTCCTGGATTTGCGCGTGGTGGTACAGGCGGTTACATGAACTCTCGTTACTACACGATTTACGGCGGTGCCAGTGAAGTCCAGAAGGACATCATCACCAAGAAAGTACTTGGCATTAAGTCGTCCAAGTAACGCTCGCCTAATTTACAGGAACAATAGAAATGAATTTTGAATTAACTGAAGAACAGCAACTTATTGCTGATTCAATTGAGCGCTTTGTTGCTGACAACTACGACCTTGAAAGTCGTACAGCGATCGTCGCCAAAGGTGGCTTCAGCGAAGACTACTGGAAGCAGATGGCGGAGCTCGGCTGGCTCGGTATGCCATTCAGCGAAGAAGATGGTGGTTTTGGTGGTAACCAAATCGACACCATGGTCATGATGGAACAGTTCGGTAAAGGGCTGGTTCTTGAACCTTTCCTCGCAAGCGTCGTGCTCGGCGCAGGTGCGCTGAAGCGTGCAGGCAGTGCGGAGCAGAAAGCGGCATGGTTACCCTCTGTCATCGATGGCACCAAGCAGCTTGCCCTTGCTTACATGGAAGCTGAGTCCGGTGATGAGCCTCACAATGTGACTGTTGCTGGTACACCTTCCGGTGACGGTTTCAAAATCAATGGCATCAAGTGCATGGTGTTGCATGGTGGTTCTGCCGATGCGTTTGTTGTCTCTTTCAGAACTAGTGGCGGTACTGTCGATGAGTCAGGCATTACGCTTGCACTGATTCCTGCCGATCGTGATGGCATCACAGTGCATGGTTATCCAACGGTGGATGGCCTTCAGTCTTCAGAGATTAAGTTTGATGGTGTTGAAGTCTCTCAAGACGACATCCTCGGCGAAGTCGGTGAAGGGTTTGCTGCGCTGAATGCCGCTATTAACGATGGCATCCTTGCGATCGCGGCCGAAGCGGTTGGAGCGATGGAAGTCCTTTATAAGGACACAGTCGCCTACACCCAGGAACGTGAACAGTTTGATCATCCGATGTCTGATTTCCAGGTACTTCAGCATCGCATGGTGGATATGTTTGTTGAATATGAGCAGAGCAAGTCCATGCTGTTCCGCGCAACCATGGAAGTGGCTTCCGGCGGAGAAGACTCCCAGCGCAACGTGCACGCTCTGAAACACCTGATAGGTAAAGCTGCATTCTTCGTTGGCGAAAATGCCGTACAAACCCACGGCGGTATGGGCGTCACGGAAGAGCTTCGCGTTGGTCACTACTTCAAGCGTCTGATCGTGATTGAAGCGCAGTTTGGTAACACCGATTACCATCTGGAGCGTTTCGCCGCTTAGCACTACAATCCGAGCATGACCTGCGAGGTAACGACACTTCCCAGTACCTGCTCGAATGAGGAAATTCTCGAGATTATCGATCGAGATGGCGCCTGCATTGTTGCGGGCGCGCTTTCCTCGGCCCTTCTTGAGGGCGTCCTTTCAGAAACCGCACCGTTCATTGATCGCACCAATCACGGGGAGGCCGTGTTCAGCGGCAGCAAAACCCGCCGCACTGGCGCACTCGTCGCCCGTTCACCTTCCGTGCGTGAAGTGGTCACCAGTTCCTTAGTTATAAATGCAGCCAATGGATTCCTTCTGCGTTTTTCTGATCGCATCCAACTGAACCTGACACAGACCATCGCTATTGAACCAGGGCAGGGCGCTCAACCTTTGCATCGTGATCGGTTTGGCTGGGGAAACTTTATTCCGAAAACGATGGAGCCTCAGTTCAACGCCATCTGGGCATTGAGTGATTTCACTGCAGAAAATGGTGCGACCAGGGTTGTACCCGGGAGTCATAAATGGGATTGGGATCGGGAAGCCGCGCCAGAGGAAACTTGTCAGGCGATCATGCGAAAAGGTTCCGTGTTGCTGCACACGGGAAGCGTGATTCACTCAGGCGGAGAAAATCAAAGTGATGATGTCCGGCTTGGGTTAAACATTACCTACTGTCTCGGCTGGCTCCGTCAGGAAGAAAACCAATACCTTTCCTGTCCTCCGGATATTGCGAAGGACTTCTCCATCGACTTACAGGAACTGCTTGGTTACACCCAGGGTAATTATGCGCTGGGTTACTTTTCAGACCCCGATGGTCGATATAACGCCGATGCGGGTATTCTTGCGCCGGAAACCTCTGTTGGCGCTAAGCCAAGATCTGAATGGATTTCGACCGACGAAGGATATCAGTCGGTACCGCTGGACGATTGACGACCTGCCTAGTCAAAAACGACTGGACAGGCACTGTGTTCATTAAACTGTGGGTCCCATCGTCGAACATCATTCGCTCGACGCCAGCGGCTGTGGAAGAACTCCATCAGGCAGGTGCCTGAACCTATTTCGACCGTAAAGGTATCGAACTCATTGACGTCGATGTAAGGCGGGTAAGTCTCACTGCTCCCCCAGTGTTTGCCGCTGCTGGATTCAGAGTAGCTCTGCCAGAAAGATTCAGGCGTCACCCATATGGATTCATCTGCCAGGTAAACCTGTCGTTCACCTTCAACAACTTTAATTTCGCCGTTTCGTTCGGCCTGAACGTCAAAAGCAGTTAACGCCAGGAAGACGCCAACTGCTTTGAGAATGTGTCTGTTGCGTGACATGCCACGCTCCTGTCTATGGTCTCTGCTACCTTAGATGCAGGGCGTGGCTAAACGTTACGCCAGTAGGTGGTTAAAACTTGAAGGCCGTATCGAGCATAAAGCGGGAGTAATCTTCTTCACGACCCAGATCGATATTTCTTTCGTTATCGAAGTAGGTGAAACCGATTTTCCACTTCTTGTTCACAGCCCAGGCGCCTTTCAGAATGTGGCCACGAGCATCTGTGCCGCCGCCACCGAAGTCAGAGTCGGTCAGCAGACCGAATACCGCATCCGCTTCAAGATCCTGGTAGATGTAACTGAATTCCCAGGATCGCGGCTTGCTGGCTTTGCCAAGTTTAACGCCTGCGGCCCAGCCGGTATCCAGGTCATCAGCAGCCTGGTTCTGTACCACGTCGGCGAAGAGGGAGAAGGGTCGCGCTGCCAGAGTGGTCTTGAACTCAACAAACAGCTCTACTTCTTCATAGTCGTTTGTGTAAGTACATCCGGTGAGTGTCAGGGGATCGACACAGGTAAATGAGTTGCCGAAGAACTCGTTGTCATCACCGAAATAAACCTCACGGCCTTCTACGCCGATATCATAGTAGCTGGCGCCGGCAAGCAGGTTGCCTGAACCCAGGTCAATATCGAAACCGGTCTGAATACCGTAAGCGATGGTTTCGTTGCCACTTCTGCTGTCGCTCTCAAGGAAGTTGAATGAAGTGTCGAAGAAGAAGTTGCCGCGCTCGTAGATGAATGCCAGCCCTTCAGGTCGATAGTCACCATCCCAGATCAAACCATTACCACCAATTCGGCGATAGATGTTCTTCATCTTGCCACCGGTGATGTTCAATCCTTCTGTGGCCTGGTAGCTGAAGTAGGCAAGATCAAGTCTTACGTCTTTGGTTGATGCACCGCCGCCCAGTGTCTGGTTGGTAGAAACAGGATCGTCTCCACCGGAGGCGATACCGATACCGACTTTTAGATTGTCTGTCGGTTTGGCGCTGATTTCAGCGCGGGCACGGACACGATTACGCTCACGAGTGTCACTTCGCTCTGCGTCGATGTGCTCGTAGCGGTACCTGAAGTCGCCCTTGATAGCGATGGTGTCCGTCCACTCATTCTTTCTTGGCGCTGCCGCAACGGGCTCGCTCGCGATTTGAGTTGTGACGGGGGCTTCTTTCAGCGTCTTGTTTTCAGCTTCCAGAGTGGCAACGCGCTCCATGAGCATGCCGAGTTGTGCTCTTAACTCTGCGAACTCCTCTTCGGACACCGCGGCAGAAGCCTGATTGCCGAGCAGGAGCATGGTGAAAAAGATGACGTAGTGCATGTTTGCGCCTCGAAATTGACTTTGGCGCAAGTTAAGAAATCTTTATTAATTTCCCATTAAGAAGATGTTAATCATGCGGATGGCGTTAAGAACGGCGGTGTCTCATCAAATTCTTAACAATCTCGAAAAAGAGATCTTTATATGTGTGAAACCTGAGTTTTGGGGCCCTGGCGAACTTAAACTGTTCTTTAACTAATCTTAACAATCCAAACGTGTAATGCGCCTGTCAGAAAATAGCTAAGGGATCTTTGTTGAGATGCGTAAGACACTGTTATTTATAGGTTTATTTATTCTCGCCGGTTGCGGCGGTGGCAGCGATGATGCTGCAGACACAGGCATGAGCGGCAAGGTCCGTCTGGATGGCTCAAGTACTGTATTCCCCATTTCGGAAGCGATCGCTGAAGAGTTTCTTGCGGTAGAGCCAAAAATCCGCGTCACTGTTGGTGTTTCAGGCACCGGTGGCGGATTCAAGAAGTTCATCGCAGACGAGATTCACATCAATGCGGCGTCCCGCGTTATTAAAGAAAGCGAAAAAGAGAAAGCTGCGGAAGCCGGTCTGGATTACATCGAACTGCCGGTTGCCTTCGACGGCCTGTCGGTCATGGTCAACCTCGAAAACGACTGGGTGGATTACCTGACGGTCGCTGAGCTGAAAGCCATCTGGGAGCCGGGTTCAAAAGTAACAACATGGGCGGATGTTCGCGAAGGTTGGCCTGCGGAAGAGATCAGGCTCTATGGTCCTGGTACAGACTCCGGTACTTTCGATTACTTCACCAAGACTATTAACGGTAAAGAGCAGGCTTCACGCCCTGACTTCACCGCCAGTGAAGACGACAACGTGCTGGTTCAGGGCATCTCTGGAGATACCTATTCTCTGGGTTACTTTGGCTTTGCCTACTACAGCGAAAACAAGGACAAGTTGAAGATTGTCCCGATCGAGGGCGGCAATGGGCCGATCGTACCGACGGTTGAGACCATTAACAGCGGTGTTTATGCGCCTCTGTCGCGACCTGTCTACATCTACATCAACCCAGTAGCTCTGGATGATCCAGCGGTAGCAACGTTCGTTGAGTTCTACCTTTCTAATGTTGGCCGACTGGCTGGTGATGTGGGTTATGTGCCACTGCCTGATTCAGTATATGATGCCGCCAAGGGTCGTGTAGCAGAGCGTGTTACCGGTAGCGCGTACGGAGAAAATGCGACTCTGGACAAAATTACTGGCAATTGACGTAACCAAATGATGCAACCTGCAAAACCTCGCTACCTGGAGAATTCTCTCCAGGTAGCTTTTTTTATGTGTGCCGCAATTTCGACAGTGACAACCGTCGCTGTTATTTCCGTTCTGGCATTTGAGACTTACGGTTTCCTTCAACAGGTACCGATTACAGAGTTTCTGTTTGGAACAGAGTGGACACCTCTTTTACATCCGAAATCGTATGGACTGCTGCCGCTGTTAGCGGGAACGATGCTCATTGTTGTTGGCGCATCACTGGTCGCAGTTCCTGTGGGTCTGTCCTGCGCGATCTTCCTTAGTGAATATGCGAGTGAGCGCACCCGGGATATTCTGAAGCCGGTCCTTGAGATCCTGGCTGGTATCCCAACCGTCGTTTACGGGTTCTTCGCACTCACGTTTGTGACGCCGCTACTCAAGACGATATTGCCGCAAACCCAGGTGTTTAATGCGGCCAGCGGCGCGATTGTTGTCGGCATCATGGTTTTGCCGATGGTTGCCTCTCTATGTGATGACGCACTGCGTGCGGTACCGCAGAGTCTTCGAGAAGGTGCTTATAGTCTGGGTGCCACTTCTTTTGAAGTAACAACGCGTGTGGTGTTGCCAGCGGGTCTTTCAGGCATTTTTGCTGCGTTCGTGCTCGCGATATCTCGTGCGATTGGTGAAACCATGGCTGTGACGCTCGCGGCTGGTGCCACGCCAAACCTCACGATCAATCCGCTAGAAGGCATTCAGACCATGACCGCGTACATCGTTCAGGTGTCGCTTGGTGATACACCTGCCGGCACGCTGACTTACCAGACCTTGTTTGCGGTTGCCTCGGTGCTGTTCCTGATCACCTTGAGTCTGAACATCATTGCTAACAGAGTGATGAAGCGCTTCCAGGAGGTCTACGAATGAAGGATCAGGTTGTCAGTAACCTCGCCTGGCGTCATCGAAAGGCCGCTGCGTTTCGGTACTTCTGTATTGGTGTGACCATGTTCGCTGTGGCGATACTGGTTGTACTGATCTACCAGGTCACGAGCCTCGGAATGCCCTGGCTGGATATGCAGTTCCTTGAAAGTTTCCCATCGCGTTTCCCGGAAAAAGCAGGCATCAAGTCAGCATTGGTGGGCACGCTCTGGTTGATTTCGTTGACCGCGTTGATTTCGATACCGGTGGGTGTGTTAGCCGCGGTTTATCTGGAGGAATATGCGCCTCCCAACAGGCTGACGGAATTCATTAACCTCAATATCGCGAACCTCGCCGGTGTGCCTTCTATCGTTTACGGTATTCTCGGTCTGGCGATTTTTGTTCGCTTTTTTGCGCTGGAACGAAGCGTGATCTCAGGTGCCTTGACCATGAGCCTGCTGATTTTGCCAGTGATCATCATCTCGTCGAGAGAGGCGATCAAGGCGGTACCTAGTTCTCTGCGACAGGCTGCGTTTGCAGTGGGTGCAACGCGCTGGCAGGTAGTGCGCTCTCACGTGTTACCAGCTGCGTTACCTGGTGTTATTACCGGTGTGATCCTCGCTATCTCGCGAGCCATTGGTGAAACAGCGCCACTGATTATGATTGGTGCCCTCACTTACGTGGCCTTTGTGCCAGAGGGACCTATGGATGAGTTTACGGCTTTGCCGATCCAGATTTTTAACTGGACGTCACGACCACAGGAAGAATTCCACGAGTTGGCCTCAGCAGGAATCATTGTGCTGCTTGCGGTGTTGCTCGCGATGAATGCGATTGCTGTGTATATCCGCTACCGCGGATCGAAGAAGAGTAGTTAAGTATGAGTGAAAGTGTGATCCTGGACATCGATGATGTCTGTATCCGTTATGGAGATGAGCTTGCGGTTCGAAATGTAACCTTGCCTATCTACGAGAAGAAAATTACAGCAATCATTGGGCCTTCCGGTTGCGGAAAGAGTACGTTGCTTCGTTCCCTGAACCGTATGAACGATTTTATTCATGCGTGTTCGCAGGACGGTAAAATTTCCTTCCATGAAAGCGACCTTTACGCGAACACCACCGATCCGGTTGAGGTGCGTCGACGAATTGGTATGGTGTTTCAGCGACCCAACCCGTTTCCGAAATCCATTTATCGGAACATCGCCTGGGGCCCCAGCATCAATGGCCTCGGTGGAAACATGGATGAAAGGGTCGAACGAGCACTGAAACAGGCCGCCCTCTGGGATGAGGTGAAAGACCGATTGCAGGATTCTGCATTGAACCTCTCTGGTGGCCAGCAACAGCGACTTTGTATCGCCCGCGCACTGGCCATGGAGCCTGAAATCATTTTGATGGATGAGCCTTGCTCAGCGTTGGACCCAGTGTCCACGGCGCGTATTGAAGACCTGCTGTTCGAGCTGAAGGAAAACTATACGATTGTTATTGTGACCCACAACATGCAGCAGGCAGCGCGAGTTTCTGACTACACCGCCTTCCTGGAAAATGGGGTCATGATTGAATACGGCATTACGGAAGATGTGTTTACCCGTCCCGAGAACAAGCGGACGGAAGAATATGTAACTGGACGATTCGGGTAGCGATTATGTCAAAGCATTTGGAGAGAGACCTAAATAACCTCAGCGATCGAGTATCTGGATTGGGTGCAATGGTCGAGGCATCTGCGGCAAAAGCGATTGCGGCACTTCAAAATTTCGACCCGGTTTTGATTGAGGAAATACTTCAGGCAGAAGAAGAGATCAACAATGCTGAAGTTGAGATCGAAGAAGAGTGTCTAAAAATCATGGCACTCCATCAGCCAGTCGCGATTGATCTTCGTTTTTTGATGGTTGTTCTGAAAGTGAACAACGACTTGGAGCGAATGGCGGATCAGCTGGTCAACATTGCTGAGCGCATCAAGTTTCTGATTGATCAGGAGCGCGTTGTGGCAGATCTGGAATTCAAGAAGATGGGAGAAATCAGCTCAGCGATGGTTCGAATGTCTATCGGTGCGCTGGTAGGACAGGATTCCAAAGTCGCTCGAGAAGTGCTCAGCATGGATGATGAGCTTGATGAGTTACACGCGAGAACCTATCGCACCCTGCAGGAAGTGATGCAGGAGAAACCGAACATGGTGATTCCGGCTTGTTCCTATCTGACGATTTCCTCGAACCTGGAGCGTCTGGGTGACCTGGCTACAAACATTGCCGAAGAAATCATTTTCATGATCGACGGTGAAATCATGAGGCACCGCACCTAGGCTCAGCTATGGGCGATAAATAACATTCGGTTTCCGGCACTGTGTGCGGAATCCGAAACTTCGCCGATGTGTTCCAGAATCCGGTAGATAAACATCACCTCAACCGGATTCAGCTCAGCCTCAATTTTAAACAGCTCTGATCTGACTTCTCTTTGAAGAGCATCTGCCGTTCTTTCTGACTCGTGAAGTTTTTCAACTTCACTGTCGATGCTGTCCATGGCTTTGTCTGTGAAGCCAATCTTTGCAAGACCTACCAAATTCTCCAGGGCATTCTGGGCGAGTTCGACGGAGTGGCTGGTTTCGGTCAGAAATCCGGTGAGACCGCCGTGCAATTGTTTGGGGAAAGCCATTTTTCTGCCAAGAACCAGTCCCGCAATGTCCTGCGCTACGTTTGCTATTCGATCCTGAACGCCGACCAATTCCAGCAAATCCTCGCGGGATATTGGCATTAACAATGACCGGGAGACGGTCGTGCGCAATTCACGTTTCAGCTCATCAGCTTCCTGTTCTGCGGTCGAGATGTCGTTGTAGAACTTTTCAACGGTATGCCAGTCTTCGGCAAAAGCGGCTTCAAAGCAGGACTTCAGCGTGGTGGTGCAGATGCCACACTGCTTCAGGTGTTCCTGGACGGGCGCCAGGGGTGACTTCTCGAAAAGAGAAACGAACATAGGTGTTCTGGCCATGGATCCATTATGCCCCTAAGCACATGAAGCCTCCAATTGCGCTGGGAAGCCCTTAGATTAGGGCTTTGAGATGATCAGGGGCAGATTATCTTTGGGTCGAGTGAAGGGCACATAGAGGATTTCGCCCGCCGACTGGCTATCTCTCACGTACTGTACGCGATGCTGTTTGAGCAAATTGAACATTAGGCACTTGAATAACATGTCCGCGAAATGAAGACCGATACACTTGTGACCACCACCACCAAAAGGCGCCCACAGGAACTTGTGCTGTTTATGTTCCTGACGAGCTTCCGAAAATCGCATTGGGTCGAAGTTAAAAGGTTTGGTCCAGTACTCTTCCATGTAGTGCACACCGGATATCGATGTTGAAACCATAGTGTGGGCTGGAATTTCATAGCCACCAATTTCACATGGGCGAATGGTTCGTCGGATCACTCCTGGAACCGGAGGATAAATTCTTAACGTTTCTTTGAAGGTGTAATCCAATTCCGGGATGTTGCTGCCCAGGTGATCGAAGGTCGGTGTCTCTGCATCAATCGTGTTTAGCGTTTCACGAAGCTCCGCCTGCCAGTCCTGGTGACCAGCCAACTGATGCATCGCCATGGTGAGCGCGCTGGTTGTTGTGTCGTGTGCGGCGAACAAAAGGAACAGCATGTGATCCGTGATCTCCTGATCGCTGTAGTAGTCGCCATCTTCATTCTTCTCTCGGCAGAAATGGCTGAACATGTCCGTGCCATTGCCATGTCGTTTTTCATCAATACGCTGACGAATGAACTGATCCAGAATCGCTCGTCCTTTGAGTCCTTTGTGGTATGCGAATCCTGGCCAGTCCTTCTTAACGATACTGGTTGCGCCGTTGGCGAAATCGACGAAAGCCTTGTTGATTCGCGGACCTTCATCTTCCAACTGCGCGCCAAGGAACACCTTGGCCGCGATATCCAGAAGCAGCGATTTTACGGCGGGGTAAAACAGCATGGGTTCGTTCTTTGGCCACTCAAGTAAAGCGGATTGCACCAGACTGTTCATGTGATCGATATAACCGTGCAACGACTCAGCTTTGAAGGCCGTCTGCATCAGTTTTCGCTGCATTCGATGTTCTTCGAAATCCTGGACGATCAAACTGCCCTGAAAGAACTCACCCACCATGCCTTCCCAGCCAGCCTGCGATGAGAAAACTTTATCCTGATCCAGCGTAACCTGACGCAAGAAATCTGGACCAACCGTGGCAACGACTTTTTGAAACGCGAGTACCTGTTTGAACACAGGTCCATACTGTCGATAGTTTTTCAGTACCCAGGCGACATTGTCATCAATGAACGTAAAAGTGTGTCCAATAAGCGGCAGCCCATAGTCGCCTGGAATCATGGAGAGATCACGATTGGTGCTCTCGTTCATGTAGGCATTCACGCTTTTAGCTGCTGAGCTCATGGCTGGTTACTCTTCCATCACGCCTTTCATGTTTTCCCAGGCTTCTGCAAAGTCTTCCATGAAATTCTGAACGACCGTCCTGGTCGATAAAGATTCGTTCATCATGCCGACACCCTGACCAACCCAATAGGTCGCGAGTTTCTTGGCGCCTGGATGGCCAGATTCAGCAAGCTTATCGATTCGTGCGAGTGCAGGCCCGCTGACCAGAAGCTGGAAGGGCATCGGCAGAATATCCGGTGCATCATCGGCGACCCAGGCGTCTGTCCAGGGTGAGCGCAGCTGACGAGTGTATTTGCCGGTGCGGCTGCGTGATCGAATGGTTTCGCGACTTGATGCGGTAAGCATTTTCTCTTTGATGCTGGGTAGAGTTTCCGCTTCGGTGGTCGTGAGCCAGACAGAACCGGTCCAGACACCTGCAGCCCCCATCATCATGCACGCTGCCATCTGCTTGCCTGTCACGATGCCGCCGGCTGCGAGAACCGGCACATCCATGTTGTTTTCTTTCAGTGTTTCCAGAACTTCGGGAACAACCACCATAGTAGAAATCTCCCCGCAATGACCGCCTGCTTCAGTGCCTGAAACTACGAGGAAGTCGACGCCTGCCTCGACGTTTTTCATCGCGTGCTGTCTGGAGCCCGTCAGTGCGCCAACGACGATACCTTTCTCTCTGGCAGCTTCGACCATAAAGGGCGGTGGTGCGCCCAGCGCATTAACCACGGCTTTGATCGGATGATTCATGGCGACTTCCAGCTGCGCACTTGCGCCTGATTCGCGCATGCCGTCGCCGAAACCAGAACTGATTTTTCGGTCCCAGAGTCCCGCGGTATCAATACCGTTCTCTGCAAGAATATTTTCAACGTGTCGTTTGTGCTGCTCCGGAATACGCGCTTCCAGGTCTTCCGGCGTCAACGAACCCTCACGATCCGCCATGCTGGTAGGAACGATCAGATCGACGCCATAAGGTTTGCCGTTAACCTGTTCATCGATCCAATTGAGCTCTATTTCCAGAGATTCAGGTGTGTGTCCGACGGCTCCAAGGACGCCAAACCCGCCGGCTTTGCTTACTTCGGCAATGACGTCACGGCAGTGACTGAAAGCGACGAGGGGAAATTCACATCCCACCATTTCACAAATCTTGCTCTTCAACAGAGGCTCTCCTAACCAATTACCGGACTTACTATGTCACTAGTTGTGGATCACCCGCAATATCGCGCTGATGGTGTGCAAGTTTACATTTGGAATCCAACGCCATTAGGATGTTGAGTAGATTCAGACGGAGAAGCTGATATGCCTACAGTGGAAACCACCATGGCTCGACGCCAGGAAACGCCTGGTGCTGATGGTTGGTCGCGCACTGCGCGACCTGATGATCCGAACAAGTACTTTATTGTTTCATCGGATTGCCACGCCAATGAACCCAAAGACTGGGTGAAGTCCCGAATTTCAGATGAATATCGGAAGCGGTTACCTCGCATGGAGGTGATTGACGGCCAGGCTTTCATCATTACCGAAGGCAACCGTCCCTGGAAAATTAAAACAGATACCACTGACTGGGGTCCGGAAGATATTGAGAGAAATAAAACCGGACGTAATGCGGAAGAAAGAATCCGCGATCAGGACAGAGACGGCATCGATGCTGAGATCGTGTTTGGTAATAAAGGTATCCATGCTTTTGGTACCAATGATCCTGGCTTCTCGATGGCCATGTGCCAGGCATGGAACGATTGGGCCCATGAGGATTTGGGTGACTATCGTGATCGCATCATGCCTATGGCGCAGATTCCGACGCTGGATGTTGAAGCTGCTGTTAAAGAAGTGCAGCGCGTGGCCAAGATGGGATTCAAGGGTCTGACCATCCCCGTCAAACCTGAATACGGCCCAACTGGCATAGATCAGCGGAATTACAATCAGCCGGAATTTGAACCTCTCTGGGATGCCATTGAGGATGTTGAGTTGCCTCTCACGATTCATGTTTCTACCGGCCGTGATCCCCGGGCATCATCAGGTCCTGGCGGTGCGGTGATCAATTATGCAGTGCATTGTTGTGCGGCCAGTCAGGAGCCAGTGGCGAACCTGTGTGCATCTGGCGTCCTGGAAAGACACCCTAAGCTTAAGGTCGCCACCATCGAAGCGGGCATTGGCTGGGTATCCTGGCTGCTCGAGGTGATGGATGAAGGTTTCTACAAACATCGGATGTGGGTGTCGCCTGACTTAAAGGAGCCACCCAGCTATTACTACCGCAGGCAGATGTACGCCTCGTTCGGTGAAGATGTTTCCGGGCTCGATCTCGCGGTTAAACACGATCTCATCGACAACTTTATGTGGGCTAACGACTATCCGCACCACGAAGGTACCTGGCCGCATTCTGCGGCTGCGATTGAAAGAACCATGGGCGATCTGAACGATGAGCAAAGAGCCAAAGTCCTTGGTCTGAATGCCGCCAGATTCTGGAACATCGATATTCCAGAGAAGTATCAGACAGCAGGAGCGTCCTGATGTCTCTGCGCGGAACCGCTGCTGTTGTCGGAGTCGCAGAACATGCGCCACAGCGTTATACCGGTGAAGCCACCATTCTTGAACTGATGAGTCAGGTGGCGTCGGAAGCGATTGATGATGCAGGGTTTTCAAAAAGTGATATTGATGGGCTGGTCGTGCATCCCATTGGAGGGTTACCGGGTTTTGTTCCAGCCACCGTCGCCGAATATATGGGGGTTCAGCCGAAGTTTGCTGAGCTGGTGGATCTTGGTGGCGCAACCGGCGCTGGCATGGTCTGGCGAGCCGCAGCAGCAATTCAGGCAGGCATGTGCAGCACGGTACTATGCCTAACAGGAACGCGAAGGCGCGGCAGTTCTGACAGTAAACGCGCTCGCCGTGCTGCTGAACCTCGGAAACCTACATCGGTGAAACCATCCAGGGACCGTTCACCTCTGGCAGAATTTGATTCTCCTTACGGCATGGTTGGCGCAAATGTTGGTTATGCCATGATTGCCACAAGGTACACCCATGAATACGGGTTGAAAGATACGCAACGTGCGAAGATTGCGGTCGACCAGAGGCGTAATGCAAACGCCAACCCGAAAGCCATCTTTCATGACACACCGCTCACGATTGATGACGTGCTCTCGTCAGAAGTCATATGTGATCCATTGCACATATTGGAAATTGTCATGCCGGCGGCAGGTGCAGCCGCGCTGGTGGTGACATCCGCTGACCGTGTCAAAGACGCGAAGCAGAACCCAGCCTGGTTGCTCGGTGCCGGTGAGTCTGTAACGCACTCTTCATTTGCTCAGGCGCCAACCCTTGATACCACCGGTGTCGGTCGTGCTGCGCGAGGAGCCTTTGAACAGGCTGGAGTTAAGCCATCGGATATTGGTTACGCGTCTTTGTATGACTGTTACACGATCATGGTGCTACTGACGCTAGAAGAAGCTGGGTTTTGTGGGCGTGGTGAAGCCGGCGCTTTTGTGGAATCACATGATCTCACCTGGGCAGGTGACTTCCCCATCAACACCCATGGGGGGCAGATGTCCTTCGGACAAGCTGGTATGGCCGGTGGCATGAGCCACGTTACCGAAGCGGTTCGGCAGATCCAGGGACGCTGTGGTGATCGACAGATTGCCGACCTTGAATTGGCTTATGCTCATGGCAACGGCGGCATCATTGCAGAGCAGGCAGGCCTGGTCTTTGGAGTTGAACGATGAGTGCACGCCTGATCCCTCCAAAGTCACCCTTTACCGAACCCTATTGGGAGGCGGCTGCGAAGGGTGAACTTCTGATTCAGAAATGTTCCGCCTGTCAGCATGCTCAGTTTCCACCAAGGAAACATTGTGAAAATTGTGGCTCGGCGCATGTGGCGTGGGTGGCGTCCTCAGGAAATGGTGTTATCTATACCTTCACAATTGCCCGTCGACCGCCTCACCCGGTGTTTGCGGAACAGGTGCCGTTGGTGGTGGCTGTGGTTGAACTGGAAGAGGGCGTAAAACTAATGACCAACATCATCGAATGCGATCCCGATGATGTGGCAATAGGAATGTCCGTCAAAGTTGCTTTCGAGCCAGTGGATGACAGCGAAGTTGTGCTTCCGGTTTTCAGTCCCGCCTAGTTACATAAGACCGAGACTGTTCACGACATCGGCGATCACTTCATAGCTCCAATCTCGCAGATCTTTCCACCAGCCAGTAGCCTGGTCTTCCTCCCACTTCTGCTGGGAGGCGTGGATCACGTAATCGTGAATCGCATCAGCTTCCTCTTCGGTAACACGTTCTGCAAAGGACGCCATGCCGATTCCGCTCAGAATGCCGCCGCGAACGATCTGTTGAAAGGCCTGATGGCTACCTTCGCTCATATACCTGAGGTCCGCGATGATGGCATCGCTGTTAAGGCCTGCGCCATGACAAAACACACAATGCTGGTGGTAGAGCACGGCTCCCTGGGCGATAGATTCGTCGGTGCCGGTTTGAGCCGGTGGCTCCGGCATGGGTGGTCTTTCCCTGCCAGGCGGTAATGTCTCCTCACCACCCAGTTTGTAGACAAGGAGTCTGCCGTTACCAGCGGACTTTGAACCTGGTAGTTTCATGGCAAGTGGACCTGCGCCACCCCAGCCGGCCATAAGTGCTATGTACTGATCGCCATCCAGTGAATAGCTGATTGGCGGCGCGAGAATCCCGGTGACCGTCGGTGACTCCCACAATTGCTCACCGGTTTCGGCATCATAGGCGATAAATCGTCCGTCTCCGGTTCCCTGGAATACGAGACCTGATGCGGTCGTTAGCACGCCACCATTCCACATGGTTTCATGCATGACGCTCCAGACTTCTTTTTGTTGGACTGGATCCCAGGCGATTAATTTGCCTCTCGCCATGCGCTTGAAGATCGCGCTCATCAAGCCTGGAGGTATGGATGCGATGATTTCCATCTCAGGTGAGTCGGCGATTTGTCCCATGTGCCAATTGCTGCCGCCTCGATACTCGAAGTTTGTATCGGTGCTGTACGGCGCCTGATTCAACATGGCAGGAATGTAAACCAGACCCGTATCCGCGTTATAAGCCATGGGGTGCCAATTGTGTCCGCCAAACTGAGCTGGGCTTGTTGTCTTGGTTTCAGCCAGGTGATCCGCGTTCTCGGTTTCAACGGGTCGACCGGTTTCCATGTCGATATGAGATGCCCAGGTTACGGGTACATAATTTTCCGCACTGAGCAGTTCGCCGGTGATGCGATCGATGACATAGAAGAAGCCATTCTTTGGTGCCTGCATCAGGACCTTACGCATTTCTCCATTGATTTCGAGATCAGCAAGGATGATGTGTTGGGTGGCTGTGTAGTCCCATGTGTCGGCAGGTGTTGTCTGGTAGTGCCAGATGTATTCGCCGTTATCCGGGTTGATGGCCACGATGGATGAAAGAAATAGGTTGTCGCCGCCGCCAGGACTTCGGATATGACGGTTCCATGGGGAACCATTGCCCACACCGAAGTAAAGGATATTGGCTTCATGATCATAGGCCATGGAATCCCAGGCTGTGCCGCCGCCACCAACCTGGTAGTAGACGTTACCAGTCCAGGTTTCCGCGGCCATGCGCATGACATCTGATTCATGTTCATCGGCAGGATCGCCGGGAACCGTAAAGAAGCGCCAGGAAAGATCACCTGTCTTGGCATCGTAACCGGAGAGGTAACCGCGTACCCCGTACTCTGCGCCGCCGTTGCCAATCAGGACCTTACCGTTAACCACTCGAGGTGCGCCGGTGATGGTGTAGGGTCTTTCCTTGTCTATGGTTAAGACGTCCCACTCAACGGCGCCTGTTTCTTTGTTAAGTGATACCAGTCGACCATCGATGGTGCCGACAAAAATGGAATTTTCCCAGGCAGCGACACCTCGATTCACGACATCGCAGCATGCGTTAACACCCCAGGCTCGAGGAACCTGTGGATCGTATGACCAAAGTAATTCCCCGGTCCGAGCATCGTTGGCAAAAACCTTGCTCCAGGAACCCGTCGTGTAGATAACCCCGTCGATCACGAGTGGAGAAGCCTCCAATCCTCGCGTCGTACCCGTATCGAAGTACCAGGCCAGTCCTAGATCTTCGATGTTGTCTTTGTTGATCTGGGTGAGCGGACTCATTCGATCTTCCGCGTAGTTCCGGCCGTGAGTCAGCCAACTGCCTGGTTCGTTGTCGGCCTCAATGATGCGCTCGCCGCTGACACTGGCATGAGTGATTGTGCTCGCGGCTAGGAGAGCGAAGAGTAAAGTGAGGTAAGGCATAGGGTTAAGCTCTGGCAAGTACCTGGCAACGTTTCATGAGTCGCCGTTCTGATTGTTCAAAGTCATCTCTTCGATGCAAGACGCGGCGATTATCCCAGATGATGACGTCATTGACCTGCCAAACTTGTCGAAAAACGAACTCTGGGAGTGCCGCGTATTGCCAGAGTTCATCTAACAGGGTTTCGCTCTCTTCAAGATCTAGCCCGGGTACATAGGCCCACTCGCGCCTGCCCAGGTAGAGCACTTTTTGCCCGGTTTCTTCGTGAGTCATGACGATCGGGTGAACGGCGCCAGGCGCATCGCGGGGATCGTCAAACGGCTCAAACCCCCGGCGTAACTTACCGATGCTGGTGTGCGCGGCGTCATGTTTAATGGTGAGGTCGTTGATCCTGCCTTTTAGTTTTTCCGGCAACAGCTCATAGGCAGCGTGCTGATCTGCAAAGTAGGTGTCACCACCGTGTCTGGGAATTTCAACACTATGCAGGATGCTCGCAGGGGGAGGCACTTCGACATAAGTCATATCTGAGTGCCAGTTAGCCTCCGCATTACCTAGGCCGCCAATCGGCTTGCCGTTTTCAATGATGTTGGAAAGCTGTGTGACATAGCGGTTTTTTACTTTGGCTTTTTCCGATTCGGGGATGTTCCCGAATGGGATTTCTTCAAGTGGTCCGAAGCGAGCACTGAAGGTCTGCAGCTCTTCTTCATTAATAGGTTGATCGCGAATTCGAAGAACACCAAATTGCAGCCAGGCCCTGTAGATATCTTCGAACTCTGAATCCGATAGATGACGCAGATCGACGCCGCAGATATCTGCCGCAAAATTTTCTGTGAGCGGAACAACCTCGATCATTCAGTTTCTCCTCGTGGTGCAAGCAATCTTGCGACGATCTTCATGCGATTGTCGTCAGAATTCTGGAAGTGATGATACAGATTCAGAATGGCTTCACCGAGAATGGTTTCCTGCCAGAGCTGATGCTGTATTGCCTCGGCATCATATTCACCGGGTTGGGCGGTCATGGCTTCCAGGTAATAGGCCTTGAGATCTTCGATGGCCGGTTTCAACCACTTGATGTCGGTGGGTGTATTCCCGGCATCGAGGTCTGCGCCAAGCTTCTGAATGTTTTCTTCGGGCGATTCTTTTGCGATGCCCACCAGGGTGCGACCTTTTTTTCTCCTGCGTGAAAGTTCGTACCAGGGTTCCAAGGAAGAGAATTCTCTGGTGAGTCTGCTGACCCAGGAATTATCGTTTTCTTCGTGCCTCGGAAAAGAAACAGGACAAGCCGCGACGCTATCTGCTTCCAGGGGCGGTACGTCCTTTGGGAAATCTTCCAGAACGGGACCTTGCTCGTGGTTAAGGAGATCCAAGGCACCGGCAATGACCTCATGCTGGAAAGCTGCATCTCCCGGGATTCCCAGCGGACGCCCCAGGGGAAAGCTCACCCACAAAGCTCTGGGCGGTTTCATGCTTTCCGTGTTTTCTCTCACAAGGCTGATGCCCGTGGTCATGACACCCTCACGCTCCAGGTAGTAGCTGAGCGCGCCAACGGCGCGCGTGCAGTTGGGTCACACAGGTGTAAGAAAAACCGCATCCACTTTGTCCTGCTTGAGCATTCCAGCAACCTGTGCGGCACCTGCTTCGTAAGCTTCTGGCAGGTGACCAGCTCCCATAAAGCTGTAGTGGGCGTCAGCAAGACTGCCGATCGTTTCATTTGCCACGAGTTCTTTGAATCGGTCGATGGGGAAAACAACGTTTACGTCTTCCGAGAATCCTGTTTTGTCGAAGTTGACTGAACTGTGCGACATAACAAGATTGTTGGCGTTCTCACTGCCATCGATTGGTCTGAAGGTCGCATCAGCGAAATCGAAGTTTTCATCATCCCTATAGTGCAACCCTGCTGTTGTGATCAATGCGAATCGCATGTCATTGATAGATTTTGTTTGCGTTACCCAAGTAGGAGGTCCCAATGGCGGCATATTCTTTGCGAGTAGGTGTTCGCGTTCATACTCGGGAAGGTCTTTAAGTCTTACCAATTTTAGCTCTCCGTTAACTGCTCAGCTGCTTGGAGCATAAACTTAGCTGCTGACACTGCAGCCTTCATGTCTACGGCGACTGGCCAGCGGTCTTCGGGATGATGAAACAAGGGGTTGCTGGCTAATAGTGACAGGTAGCGACCCTGATGGTCGTAAATGTTCCTGGCCTCTCCCAGTGGTCTGCGTGTGCCAGGAATCATCAGGTCGGCTTGAAAATTTGATGAATCCATCGCGCTTTTGGTGATCGTTTCGATGGTCTTGTCGGAGTACTGCACCAGTATCTGAGCACCCCTGGCAACGAAGTTAGCACCAAGGTGAATCCAGCAGTGTGCGTCAGTTGGCAGTTCAGGGTTTTGCTCGATGAAGAAATCGAGACCAGTGTGACTGAGTTCATGCCCGGTATTAGCTGTGAAGATCATCGAACGTTTTGGCTGGTGATCTGAGAAGTGTCGTATCAATTCCAGCCAGAGTGCAATCCCGCCCCCACGTTCCGATGCGCAGTTCCACCAGCCGCTGCGTGGTGTCATGACCACCAGGGGTGCGAGGCTGGTATCGCGACCCCAAATTTCTGTGCCAACGTTGATGGCAGGTGCGCGTGTATATGTTGCGTGTGCTGTAACCGAAGCTTTTTCGCCTGCACTCATTGCTGTTTGGATACGCGACCAATGTCTATTAGCAACCTGTAGAACAGGTGGTCCCATCGGCGCTCTGAAATGTTCGGCATTTACAGGTGTCGGACCACTTGAAGGGAAGCCTTCATCAGCAACAACGATGATGGCGTCATGAGCATTGGTTCTTCGTGCTTCGATGATGGCGTGCTGCTGATCGGATTGATCGCTGGGTGGTGCCATGATGACGCCGATTGATGCATCAGAATTCAGTTCGCCCAAGGTTCCGGTAACACCCTCCTGATCTGTGTAACTGCAGTCATAGGCTGGCACACCTTCTATGGTGAGATCAGCAAATTCTAGTGTCGCAGTCTGTATCTCAACTCGCTGAAACTCGAAAGATTCGCGAAGTGGCGTTGCGCCTGCAGTGCGGATTTCCTCCGATAGCCATTCCGCGGAAGCCACATCAACGTCAGAACCCGTTCGATGAATGCCCTGCTTGTCGTATTCTGCGATCGTTTGGCCGATTCTCTCCTTCATGACCTTATTGTTTCACGACTTCCGGGGTTTCGTTAACTGTTGAACAGGGTATTCTAGTCGCTTCCTATTTGGCGGCAGTTGTCTTGAGTAATACACCGTTCTGGTATCGATTTGCCTGGTTCCTGGGCAGGCCGCCTGATCTAACGAAACACCAGTGGAAACTGCTGGGTCTGGTGGCAGCAGTCTCATTCTTTGAACAGTACGACATGTACCTGTTCTCATTAAACCTTAAGCAGATTCAGGAAGAACTGGGTATCCCCGAATCCGACCTGGGCATTCTTGGTGCGATTGTTCGTGCCGGTGCATTTCTTGCGGTCATTCTTGCGATCGCTGCCGATCGATATGGACGTCGTTTGTTGTTGCTGATTACCGTGGTTGGTTACACAGCGTTTACCGGGCTTACCGCGATTTCCGTCAACGCCGAAATGTTTGTCGTCTGTCAGATGTTTGCTCGCTGCTTCGGGACCGCTGAAGTGTTGATTGCAGCCGTCGTGATTGCAGAGGAGTTTGCCCCGGAAAATCGGGGCTGGGGTATTGGGGCGCTGTTTGCGCTTCAGGGGTGCGGCGCAGGCTTTGCGGCATTGATGTTCGGCTTTGTCGAGTACCTGCCTTACGGTTGGCGATCTCTTTATGTCATTGGCCTGGTTCCACTGGTTTTGATTGCCTACTGGCGACGAACCATGCCGGAGACTGCCCGATTTCAGGAAGTCAAAGTTCACGAACCTGTCATGAAGCATGTACAGGACCTGTTCACGCGAAATCCGAAATGGTGTTGGGGGCTCTTTGGTGCTGTCTTCGGTATCGCCCTTGCCGGAGGATCTGCGGGATTTTTTGCCCCCAAATATCTGCAGGATGTGCACGAATGGACGCCGGCGTCCGTTGCCATGCTGAATGTCATGGGCGGTGCTCTTGCTGTCATCGGTAACCCTCTGGCAGGCTGGCTCAGCGACCGATTTGGCAGACGGCCCGTGACGATCATCTTCACCGGTCTGTTTGCCCTGGTGGCAGTGGTCTTCTATTCCGCTGCTGGCATGCTGGTGCCCATGCTCTGGATTTTCATGATTTTCTTTGTGTTCGGCAGTGATGTGACGCTGACCAGTTATGGTGCAGAACTGTTTCCGACCAAATACCGAACGACAGCCACTGGTTTCCGCTCCATTGTGAGCACGACAGCAGGCATCCTCGGTTTGCTGGCGGTGTCCGCGCTTTATGTTGTGTTTGAGTCCAACTGGGTCGCGATCAGCGTGCTGTGTGTGCTCTCCCTGGTAGTTCCGCTGATCGTCTGGTTGACGTTGCCGGAGACCTCGGGCCGCAAGTTGGAAGACATTTCAGCCGATTAGCTTTCAGTAAAAAAGGAGTGCTATTCTTTTTGGTCTCGACTACAAAAAAATAGCAGGTAACAGGCATGGCAACAGTTGTAATCACAGGTGCGAACAAAGGTATTGGTCTTCAGCTCGCAAGACTTTACGCAGAAGCGGGCGATAAGGTGGTTGCGTGCTGCCGAAACCCTGACGGCGCTGATGACTTAAAAGCCCTCGAAGGTGATATCGAAGTTAAGCAGGTAGAGGTCGGTGATGATGCTTCAGTCGCTGCGCTTGGCAATGACCTCGAAGGTGTCGCGGTTGACGTGCTGATTAACAATGCTGGCACCGTTGGACCCGCGATGGACCAACAGACCTTAACGACTCTGGATACTGATGGTTGGTTAGATGCCTTCAATGTAAACACCATTGGACCGGTTCGTGTCCTTCAGGCTTTGATGGACAATTTGAAAGCGGCCGACGGGGCCAAGGTCATGACGGTCACCAGTCAGTATGGTGCGATGGCGTTCGATATGCCTGCGGTTTATGCCTACAGCACGTCCAAAGCGGGTGTGAATAAGTACATGAGAATGGCGGCGCTCGAGCTTGGTAAAGAAGGTATCTCTGTCGGTCTGGTTCACCCAGGTTGGGTACAGACTGATATGGGTGGGCCGAAAGCAGATCTCACACCAACGGAGAGCGCCAGTGGTATCAAAGACGTTATCTCCAACATGACAGAGTCTGGTTTCTGGAAGTGGAACGGGGAAGAGCACGCCTGGTAATGAGCACTAACCAATATCGGCTAATGCTGATTCCCCTGCTCGCCACGCTCATAATGGCGGGCTTCGTTACGACAGTGGGTCTTCTAACGGAACCCGCCTCAGAACGATACGGCGTAACCATCACGGATATCGCCTCGCAGTTCACCTGGTTCACAGGTGGTGTGTTCTTTGGCGGCATCCTCGCGTTTTTTGTATTCGACTATTTCGCGATCAAGCCGGTGATTCTCTGGAGTTACCTGATTTCGATCGGGTTAATCGTCTGGCTGCACTTCACGGCTGCTTATGCGTTGTTGCCTGTTCTTCTCACAGTGATCGGCACACTGCTCGCGATTGTGATTTGTGGTGGTGTCACTGTGATTACCCAGCAGTGGGTCGATAAACAAAGACAGATGGTGATGGTTGGCCAGGATGCCATGTTTAATGGCGGAGGCATTGTGTTCTCTGGTGCCGCTACCTGGTTCGTGGTGAATCAGTTCGAGTGGACGTCAGTCTATCTCGTAGTGGCTGCACTGATTGGTGTCGTGGTGTTGCTCTCAGCGTTGTCTTCTTTTGAACCGGTTGTGGAGCAGGAAGAAGAGATTGATGCGGTTGGCGCATGGAATGCTGGCATCCTGCTGGTTGGATTCAGTCTGCTGCTGTTCATGATGGCGAAGATCGCGATCTTCGTTTGGGCACCGCAATACATCCAGCAGACCTTTGGGGTTGGCCCTGAGGTTGGCGGTCAGTTTATGGCGAATGTGTTCACAGCCGCTTTCATTGGTTCACTACTGGGAACCTGGGCGGCGTCAAAAATTGATGTTAAGTATCTGCTCTATGGTTTCGTGGTGATCTCCATGCTGTCGGTGTTTGCGCTCAGCCTGACCGACTCGACGACCATGGTGTTGTTACTGGCATATGGTTACGGCATTTCTGTTTCGGCGACTTATAACTCTTATGTGGCATTCGGACTCTCTTTTGTTGAGAGTCCGTCGCACAAGAACGTGGTCTATCTGCAGCTGATGAGTGGCTTCGGATCCACGCTCGCGCCATTTGTCAGTAGCATGATCGTCGATATGACAGGCAGCATCGCCAGCGCGATGCAGTTCTGTTTTGTCACGCTGCTGATCGTCGCGATTTCTCTATTTGTTTGTCACCTTCTGCATCTTCGGGTACCGCACTTGGCGGCTATCGAATCGCGATAGGATTGATCATCATCTGAACGGCGCCGCGCACCTTCGCCTGGCCAAGTACAAACATGAATTCGAAAGCGCCGTCTCGAACCAGTGGACCTGTGTTCATTGTTTCAAGAATGTAGATGCCATTTTCTTTCAGGTAGACGACGTGACCATAAAATGGCCGTTCTTCTACCTGTGAAGGCACTACATCCAGCCCCCAGGTGTCTGCACCGACGGCGACCACTTTTTTGCTGGCCATGTAGTCAGCAACTTCTTCAGACTGACCGGGTTCTCCGGAAGCCCAAGCGATGGGATCCTGTTTTAACTTGGCATCCGTCCAACCGGTGTGGAACAACACAACGTCACCCTCACGGATCGGAGTGCCCTGTTTTTTCTCCACGGCTTTGACGTCTTCGACGCTGAAGGTCTGGCCTGCCTCCATATGTTCAACACCAAGATGTCCCGCCATATCGAGAACAATGCCTCGTGCGACGATTGGTGGAACCTGCTCAATACCCAGCTTGGTGAGCCCGGCGATTGCAGAAAAGTCTTTCGCCTCGTTGCAGTTGTAGTACATGCCATCTTCACCAAGATGGCCCAGGCCATCGAGTTGAGAGCCAATACCTAACCAGCCCGAAAAAATGTCGTCGTTGTAGGTCATGTTGTAGAAAGGTCGAGCACCTTCCTGCTGATTTGGCTGCACAACCGTTAGCGATAATCCTCTTGGAGGGAATGCTGGCGTGGTGTGATCGATCACAATACCCAGCGAATAGGTTTTACCGGTTTTGATCAGTTGAGAAGCAGCAAGAACACTTTGAGTTGTGATCCTGTTGGCAGCACCGGCCTGGTCGTCAGGCCCCCATTCCGATACTTTGCATTCATCTTTGGCAAAAGCTGCAACAGGTAAAAGTAGAAGCAGTAAAAGAAATTTTTTCATCATGTTCTCCGGGATTATCGAGCAGTAAGTCTGAAGACGTTGGCAACACCGAGATCTTCAGGCGACGTTTCGTAGTCGTACTTGCCAACGTAAGCTTCACCAACGGCAAGCTTTTCATCTTCCGATGTCACCTCGGCGGCGCTTAGATCGTAAACCTTACGATCCATGCGCACCCTGACCATATCGTTGGCACGAATGAATGGTAACCAGTTGGCCTCCCGGGTTGCGATGTAGAGGTTGCCGTTACTGACAACCGCCCAGATATTGATGGAATAGGGGTCATCAGGTCTCATTTCCAGCTGTACGACATCTGGAACCGAACCCCAGCTTTGAGGAACGCTGGTTTGTTCACCTTTGAGTTTTCCACCCGGGACACCAATGACTGGATCAGTGCAGCTGGCGAGGAAGATAAGCAGCGTCGAAAGAAGGACCAGTTTCATGAGCTTTCCTTTTTTGTTCTTGTTTGAGTCCATACTGGCCCACCTGCGAGGCAAATTCTAGTTTCTGTAGTGAGCTACGAAATTGTTGTAGTTCACTACCTTATAACGACAGCTTATCCGAACAGATATCAGGGGGTTGGAACGGGTTCCATCGGGGTACAATGAGCGCCCGATCTATTGTGAATAGAACAGAGCCAGGACATGAATCATTACGATGTAGTTATTGTTGGTGCCGGTATTTCAGGTGTGAGCGCGGCTGTACATCTCCAAAAGATGTGCCCAGACAAGACCTTTAAGATTCTCGAAGCCAGGGATGCAGTTGGCGGTACCTGGGACCTGTTTCGCTATCCTGGTATTCGTTCGGATTCCGATATGCACACGCTGGGCTTTGCCTTTAAGCCCTGGACAGAAGCCAAGTCCATTGCGGACGGTCCGAACATTCTCAAGTACGTCAATGAAACCACCGACGAGTTCGGCCTGCGGGACAAAATCCAGTTAGGCAGCAAAGTTAAGAAAGCTGAGTGGTCTTCTGAAGATCAAAAGTGGCTGTTAACTATTGAAAAATCTGATGGTGGCAGCGAGCAGATGACCTGTGGGTTTATCAGCATGTGCGGTGGCTATTACAACTATGAGGAGCCACATGATCCCGGGTTTGATATGGACGCTTATGAAGGTCAGATCCTTCATCCTCAATTTTGGCCGGAAGATCTCGACTACAGCGGTAAAAAAGTTGTCGTGATTGGCAGTGGTGCCACTGCGATGACCTTGGTTCCGAATATGGCTGATCGGGGCGCACACGTCACTATGGTTCAGCGGTCTCCAACTTATGTTGTCTCTCGACCCGACCAGGACAAGATCGCCAATAGGCTCCGAAAGTGGCTGCCCGACAGTTGGGCATACGCCATCACGCGCTTCAAAAATACACAGCTGCAGGGTTACTTCTATCGAAGAACTCGCGTTGCGCCGGGTTGGGTTAAGAAGAAGTTACTTGATGGCGTTCGAGCGGCCATCGGCGAAGAGCTGACAGAGAAGCATTTCACACCATCCTACAATCCCTGGGATCAAAGGCTCTGTCTGATTCCGAATGGTGATCTGTACAAAGCCATTAACCGCGGTGACGTTGAAGTACGTACGGAGCATATCGACTCGTTCGTTAAAGAAGGGTTAAAGCTCAAGAATGGCGAAGTACTTCCAGCGGACATCATCGTGACGGCTACGGGCTTGAAGTTGATCGTATTGTCCGGCGTTGAGTTCAGTGTTGATGGCGAGGTTGTCGACCCTGCGCAAAGCTTCAGCTACAAAGGCATGATGTATTCGGGTGTACCGAATATGTCTCAGACCTTTGGTTACATTAATGCGAGCTGGACTCTGCGTGCAGACCTGACATCTGAATATGTTTGTCGTCTTCTCAACTACATGGACGAGATTGGTATGACCTCTGTCACGCCAACGCTGCGTGACGAAGACCAGGGTATGGAAGTACGCCCATGGATTGACGACTTCCCAGCAGGTTATATGACCCGCTCCATGCATTTGTTTCCAAAACAGGGTGAAGGCCCCTGGCGTAACACCCAGGATTTTGCCGCGGACAAGAAGATGGTGCGGAAGCAGGCAATTGCTGATTCAGCTTTGGTCTTTGGTAAAGCTTCTGTTGCGAAGAAGGAAGAATTGGAAGAAGAGCTCGCCGCGACCGGCAGCTAGTTCATTCTGACTTTTTGAAACTCTTCCGTGGTATTCATTCGCGGGTAAGGATCCGCGGGGACATCAACCTCGAGAAACTCGCAAAGGGGTTGCCAGCCATGTTTTGCTTCAAACACCAGTAATCTCTCTGGTGGAACCTCATCTATGACGGATTGATTGTGCGCGTTGAATGTTGAGATCACGTGCGCGCGATCATCCATACGGTCATCAAATACCCTTCGCCAGATCACATCAAAAAGCCACTCACCAAAAATCCTCGTGTTTGGGTCATCAGACTCAAGCGACTGTCTTGATGCGGGATATATGGTGTTCATCA
Source organism: Pseudomonadales bacterium (assembly GCA_965267195.1). Taxonomy (GTDB): domain Bacteria; phylum Pseudomonadota; class Gammaproteobacteria; order Pseudomonadales; family Azotimanducaceae; genus UBA9659. The sequence goes on along the minus strand of OZ253942.1, from coordinate 2,615,723 downwards.
CGCTGTCGTACCAACTGTCTGGGTCGCGTAAAGAAAGCAGTATCTTTGCGTCTGGGTAGTTTGCCGCTTGTTCTCGCCAGAAATTGCAGGAAGGCCAATCAACGGTAGCTTCGAACCCATCGAATAGAAAATCCCAGTCGACAGGTCTGCCATAGTGCGCATCAGACCATATTGCGTGGTGGCCTTCGGCCACTTCCCACATGTGGTAACACTTCTTGAATCCCAGTTGCTCGAGCGCGTGCTTTAGAGAAAATGTGCCTGTTCTGCCGAACCCTGCGCCGATGACTTTCAAGTGTCGTCCTTCGTTAGGCTTCTACCGGTGCTTCAAGACCGGCAAAGTAGACTCGAATAAATCGCTCTACGCGCTTCTGGTAGTGATTCACGTCCCTCGCACCGGTCTTTAATCCGATCGCACCAAAGCGAATAATTTCTGCAGCTTCTTTTGCGGTGACTTCGGCAGCACTGAGATCCAGGTACTCTTCGCGAATTGCGTATTCGAGCTCTGCAGCCAGAATCGCTTCGAATTCTGCATAAGTTTTTTGCGCGACGTCACCACACAATCGGTTGTTTTCATCCATCAGTTCTTCCCCATGATTTGATTCATGGAGTCTTCGATAAAGGCTGACAGAAAAGTCTTTCAGAGCCGCTTCGATCCGCTGGCCGACAGGCAACTTGCCTCGATTGCCGGTAAGTGCGACTTCGGCATTACGAAAGGCATCTTCGCTTAACTGCTGTGAAACGCCCCGAAATACATCTTCTTTGTTCTCGAAATAGGAATACAGGGACGGTCTGGAAATGCCAGCTTCTCCGGCGATATCTTCCATTGAGGTCTTTCGAAACCCGTACTGGCTGAACTGCGTCGTTGCCGCATCCAGGATGTTTCGGCGTTTTGCGTCGGCTGATGACATTCCGACACCTTGACAAAATCAAGTCATTTTGTCAATTTGTCGCAGTTTTCAGAGGACATCGATTAACCAGGAGGCGTTAATGGCAAAGTTCGTGATTAACGGAGAAGCGCAAGAAGTGGATGTTGATCCTTCAACACCGCTTTTGTGGGTGATCCGGGAGAAGCTGGGTATGACCGGCACCAAGTTTGGTTGTGGTATGGCCCAGTGCGGTGCTTGCACGATTCAGATTGATGGCACTGCGGTTCGATCCTGCGTCATGCCGGTCGCAGCAGCGGAAGGACGAGAAATCACGACCATTGAAGGTCTCGCTCCAGACGAAGAAACATTACATCCGCTTCAGGCCGCATGGATTGAACATCAGGTACCCCAGTGTGGTTACTGCCAGTCTGGTCAATTGATGTCGGCAGCAGCCCTGCTTGCGGAGAATCCCAACCCCTCTGACGAAGATATTGATCGTGCGATGGACGGCAACATTTGTCGATGTGGTATGTACGGTCGAATCAAGGCAGCCATTAAGACGGCAGCTAACAACACTGCTAAGCCGCTATTCCATAATGCGCTGGAATCACAGGAGGTGAATCATGGGTAAGTGGACACGAAGAGCTTTCCTGACCGCAGGTGTTGTGGCCGGCGGCGGTCTGATTGTTGGCGTATCTCTGAGACCGGGTAATGTTGCCCATGACATTGCGGGCGCGATTGAAGGTGAAGGCGAAACCCTGGTTCATGCTTACGTAAAGATTGATGCCGACAATGTTGTGACGGCCATGGTGCCACACTCTGAAATGGGCCAGGGCGCACAAACTGCGTTAGCACAGATGCTGGCCGAAGAGTTGGATGCAGACTGGAACCTGGTTCGCTTCGAAGAAGCGCCTGCAATCAAGGAATATGGTTCTTACACAGCCGGTCGAGGCTACCTCTTTAAAGGTATCAACTTCCCGGATGTCGTTGTGCCCTCGGTAGACGGATTCATGATGAAGGTGGCCGAAGGTCTGCAGATGCAGATCACAGGCGGCAGCATGAGTATTCGCGTCACCGGTCAGTACGGCATGCGTGTCGCTGGTGCAGCCACGCGAGAGATGCTCGTTAACGCTGCGGCTGAAGCGTGGGGTGTTCCCGCAGCTCAGATCAGCACAGAAAACAGCCGGCTCTATCACAAGGCGAGCAACAAGGAAGCGACCTACGCAGAGTTTGCGGAAGCGGCAGCGTCAATGACACCGTCTTATACGCCGAAGTTAAAGGACGCTTCCGAGTTCAAGATCATCGGCGAGAGTAAACCTCGTCATGATATCCCCGCGAAAGTGAATGGAACGGCCATGTTTGCCATGGATGTACAGCGTCCGAGGATGGTTTACGCGACGGTGCAGCGTTCACCGGTATTTGGCGGTCGGGTTGTCAGTGTCGATGACAAAGCTGCCCGGGCGATTGACGGTGTGATTGATGTGATTCAACTTCCTGAAGCCTCACGCTCCGGCATGGTGGGTAACTTTTTTACCGGAGGTTCTGTTGCCGTTGTAGCGGATAGCTACTACACCGCTCAACAGGGTCTTAAAGCGCTGAAGATCAAGTGGGATGGCAAAGGAAATGAAGGCGTCTCCAGTGAGTCCATCTTTGAACAGTTTGATCGCGACATTACTGCGGGAACGGATCGTCAGGCAGACATCGCCGAAGGTGATGTCGAGACTGTTTTTGCAACAGCTGCCAGTAGCCTTGAGGCTGACTATACGGTGCCTTATCTCGCACACACCTGTATGGAGCCACTGAATGCAACCGTTGAAATCAAAGATGGCAAGGCTGAAGTCTGGGTTGGCTGTCAGAACCCGTTAGGTTTCCGTCACGCCGTTGCAGACGCCACGGGGATCGACGTTGAAAACGTTACCGTACACAACCAGTTGATGGGTGGTGGCTTTGGCCGAAAGGCGATCGCGGATTGCACGATTCAGGCAGCTCAGTTGGCAAAAGCCGTGAACAAACCGGTACAGCTGGTTTGGTCGCGTGAAGAGGATGTCCGCCAGGATTTCTATCGTCCTGCGGTTCAGAGCCGATTCCGCGCTGCTCTTAATGATGCTGGTGAATTGCTCGCCTGGCAGAACACCTACGTGGACAAACATGAGCCCATTGAAGCGCCCCTGATTCCGTACGCGGTCTCTGCGATGGATATTGGCCATGTAAACAGTCCAACCCATGTGCCTTTTGGTGCCTGGCGAAGTGTGGATCACTCGCAGCATGGCTTTTTTACAGAGTCGTTTATCGACGAAGTTGCGGCCGCTGCAGGCAAAGATGCTTATGAGTTTCGTGCCGCCCTTTTGAAGGATAAGCCACGCCACCTCGCTGCACTGAAGAAAGTGGTGGATGAATCCGATTGGCAGCAGCCACTTGGTGAAGGGCGCGGTCGAGGTATCTCACTGCAGGAATCATTTGGTTCGATCGTTGCACAGGTGGTTGAAGTGACCATCACCGATGGTGAGGTTTCTGTAGATCGTGTTGTTGCAGCCATTGATGCGGGACAGGCTGTGTCGCCGGATGGTGTGAAAGCTCAAATCGAGTCGGGCATCATTTACGGATTGACGGCAGCGCTCTACGGCGAGATTACGATCGAGCAGGGTGCCGTTGCCCAGAGCAACTTTCATGACTACCAGGCAGTTCGAATGTCTGAGGCACCGGTCATCGAGACTTATGTGATCAATAGCGGCGAAGACATTGGTGGGGCAGGTGAGCCAGGTACACCAGGTATTGCACCGGCTTTAACCAACGCTATTTATGATGCAACCGGCACCCGTGTTCGTGGTTTGCCACTTAACCGCTTTGACCTGGATTTTCGAATTGAGGAAACCGAATCAGTCGGCTAATTCGTCGAAGCAGTAGAAACAAAAAAGGGGTGACATGGTCACCCCTTTTTTGTGCGTGAGTAAAACGCTACAGGTCCATGATGAACGACAATCTGGCGTTCAGCGGTTTGCCGGTGGTGATGTTGTTATTGCTGTGTGCGTCGGGGAAGTATTCCTCATCCAGCAAATTCTCAACATTCAGTTGCAAGCGCATGCGGTCGGTCATCTGATAGTAGGCCGCGGCATCGACACGGGTGAAGTCAGGTACTTCGACATTGTTGTCCTCACGAACAAAGAAGCTGTCTTGATAGGTGGCGCCGATACCAACGCTGAACTTGTCCGTAATCGAAAAGTTGTTCCAGATAGAGAACATACTGTTAGGCGTCTGGCGTGTGTCGTTACCATCGTTTCCACTGCCGTCGGCTCGCTCTACCTCACCATTGAGATCTGCGTAACCGGCTGTGATTTCCCAGAAATCATTCACGCGACCCGCAAGCTGAAGCTCCCAGCCGTCAACTTCAGAACCTTCAATGATGATCACCTGGGCTGGATCTTCAGGGTCAACAGATGTGTAGCTCTCACGTTCAAGGTTGAATGCGGCGAAGGTGAGACTGAGATCAGAGTGAAAATCCCATTTCAAACCGATTTCACGATTTTCGAAGAACTGCGGTCGAGTGCTTTCAGCATCGAGGTTCAGTGTCAGGAATTGCTCACCTGAACGCGGCAGGAAAGTTTCACTGTAGCTGGCATAGATAGAAATGTTCTCGATAGGTTTATAGATGAAACCGAATCGAGGGGTAACTTCGCTGTCTTTGCGGTTGAAGTCGCCATTCGTTGTATCGCCGTCGTTCTGTTCAATGATATCCAGAACATCGATATCGAAGCTGTCATAACGAACACCGAGTAGCACCATGAACTCATCGGTCAGTGCAATCTGATCCTGGAGATAGACAGAGATGAAGTCTACTTCTGATTCGCGATCACGCGCCGGAGCAGTGAAACCGAATGCTGGGATAGCCAATGGGTCGGTGAATGGAATGACCAGTTGGTCATCATTGTTCGCTTCGAACACGTTATCGTTCCGGGCGTTCTTGGTGTCCTGATTGCCGATTTCAAATCCGAACAAAATGGTGTGGTCGAGAGAGCCGGTTGTGATTTCACCCACCAGGTTTGCCTGCAGGATCAGGTTCTCTCGCTCGGTGGTGTCCTGATAACCATCCAGCTCCACCTCAGCGAAAGTACCGCCTGTGACCAGGACGGAGTCGCTGGGGTATAGATTCTGATAAAGCTTGTCATAGTCAGCGTATTGAACGGTGACGTTACCGCGGAGCTGATCGGAGAAGGTGTGATCCAGTCGACCGCGAATCAGGTGTGCTTCGAGCGTTGTGAAGTTCTCATCGGGTGATCCGAAAAAAGTTTCTTCATAGTCTTCAAGTGGAACGTTCGGACCATCGGCAATGACCATGGATGGCACGCCGCGGTCGACGGTACGGTCGTCATCAACGTACTCCCAAGACAGGTTGCCGGAAGTTTTATCACTTAACCTAAACGTTAGAGTTGGATTGATCGCGTAACTTTCACCTTCATAGAAATCACGATGATTCTCCAGTTCCTGGTAGTAGGCGTTGAGCCTGAAGGCGACGTCATCAGAAACCTGGGCATTGGTATCTACTGCCAGGGAGTAGGCGCCGAAGGTGTCTGCGCTGGCGTCCAGTTGTGTGAAAGTCTCGCCGAGTTCGGCTTTCTTCTGAACGCGGTTTACGACACCACCGCCTCCACCACGGCCAAACAGTAATGCGTTGGGTCCACGCAGCACTTCGATCTGCTGTGCGTTATAGAGCGGACGGTAGTACTGAACATCGTCACGAATGCCATCAACGAAAAAGTCAGCGGTCGTCTGGATGCCGCGGATGATGATGGAATCCCTGTGGCCTTCACCCTGGCTGATGGAAAGTCCGGGCGTGTATCGGACCACATCACCGAGATTCTGAAATGCCTGCTCTTCCAACTGGGACTCAGTCAGAATGGTCAGGCTCTGTGGAATGTCGAGAATGGGTGTCGGTGTTTTTACTGAGTCGACTTTGTCGATAGACAGGTACTTGCCTTCAACGACGATTTCTTCAATTTTTTGGTCGTTGGCGGCAACCTGACCCGCGATAGCAACGAGTGCTGAAGCGAGGAGGGACCGGCTCCATTTGGTCTTTGACTGCATGATGCTCCCCAAAGCAGTTTTCAAGAAAGGGGTGCATGATAATCTTGTTGAGAATGATTCGCAATTACATTCTCAAAGAAAAAATATGGCCGATTGTTCGGCCATATATCCCTGAAAATCGTGTGGTTAGAGCAGTCCTGTCGCCAGCGCGATAACAAGCCCCGCAATCGTTGTGATCAACGTCGGTGCGCGCAGCGCCTCAGATGAGATACCTAGCCAGAAGCCGCTGAGCAGGATGATCACCAGGCCAACCGCCATGATCTTCTGCAGTGTTTTAAATAAGCCGGGACCATGACCTTTGTGTAGCTCGACCAGCTGCTTGACCAGGTCAGGTTTGTTCAGCGTGACCACGGGGACTTCGCCGGAAGCATCGATGCTGTAGTAATCACGTGAAGTCGGGCGGGTGATTAACGTGGTGCCTGAAATTTTCACGTACTCAAAGTTATGAACAATGCCGTTTGATTGCAGCAGGCCATCGATATCCTGTTTCAGGTCCGGAGATTTCGGATCAAGGGGTACGGGGTTGCTGATCTCAACCGGTGTGGTTTCTACCGTACCTTTAATGCCGTTGAGATAGAGGCCGCCTGAAACTGCCATAAGCAAAAGGGCAGGTAAAAAGAATGAAGCGATATAAAGGTGAATCTTGACCCAGAGGCTGCGCATGTTTGTCTCCCTCAAGTTGCAAAGCCGCCGACTCTAACAAACTTGTTTGCGATGACCAACATTTGGTTAGTAGTCGACGTCGCTCTTGGATGCGATCAAAACCGCTTCCTCCAAACCCGCAAGAGCTTCCAGTTCAGATACAAACTCAGAGGGTTCTACTTCTTCCTTGAGCGATACATCGTAAGTCATACGAGTGATCGCGGGGTCGCCAGTTGGCTCAATGTGTAACAGGTGATGAGTACGAGCGCTCTTCTCGAAGACGCCCAGGTATTCAGCTTCTTCGGTATCCTGGCGGGTATAGAGAAACCTAACGATAAAGTCACTTTTGTAGAGCGCACCATAGTTAAACTGATCCACAGCGATGATCAATGCACAGATGAGTCCGGTCGCAACGAAGGCCAGAAAGTAATTCGAAGTACCGCAAGCCATGCCGATCGCCAACGCGAGGAAGACATACGCGGTGTCTTTCGTGTCTTTTAGAACGGTTCGAAATCGAATGATTGAGAGGGCACCGACGAGTGCGAAGGCACGCGCCAGGCTGTTGCCAATAACCATCATCACCACCGCGACGATCACGGCGACGAAAAGAATCGTCAAAGTGAAAGACTGTGAGTAAGACAAGCCTCGGTGGGTGACCCGGTAGACGAACGAAATCACGAAGCCAAGTACCGCTGCCAGAACAATGTTCAGAATGATTTCAGAATAGGTATATGCAAACAGATTAATTTGCGGGTCAGTGATTTGAGTTAAATCCACGTCGTTCTCTCTTGCTACAAGTCTACGGCCATGCCAAGTGTGATCATCGATTCACAAATTTTTGACAGTGGTTGTCGTGACAGTTCATAGGATTGAATGATTCGATGAAACCATGCCGGTAGCGTTCTATCAAATTTAACTTCCATAACTGTATAGCCAACCAGAAGTTTCTTGGTCGTTGCGATTTTTCCTGGAAACAGTTTGGTCGTTTCAATCGCGCTGAGCTGTTCATCAAAGGTCACGCGAAACTTGTGATCGTAACGACTGATATATGGTCGTCGAAAATAATCCACCAGCGCGATGGGTTCGATGAGTTTTCTGGCGCTATCGTAAACGAAGGTAGAGTAAACAGGATCATCTGACGCGAGTTCTAGTCTGCTGAAATCAGTGGGCATGGCATCGCTGATACCAAGCGGTACCCTGTGTTTCAAAACTCGATTGTTGATTCGCCCCTTTTGTTCCAGGAACACGGGTGTGATGTTGTCTGGGCTTCGGCAATAGGTTCGGATCCGAAACTTTGAGCGATCCCTGAGACCATCGATTTTGTCGTAGAAGGCGGTTTTTTCGGGGTCTTCGAAGTAAAGGCTCCGAACCTGATAGCGTTGTGCTTCCGATTCTCGGACGAAGGAATCGAGCTCCATAAAGTATTGCAGCTCTGATTCAACAGCTTCTCGCAGTGACTTCTGCAGGACGTACTTAAACTCGAACCGAGAGAAGTCGAGAATGGTTTCAGGTTGGCTCATCGAACTTGTCTCATGGTCGAACGACTCTGGCATCGCTCAGCCACTCATCAGGACACACGTCATAGAGTTCGATGCTGGACTTCTTGTCCGCCAGGGTCACAGTACCAACAGATTCAATGTCACTGCCACAGATAGACCCATGACCGCCAGCTCCATAACGCCAGTTTTTTGCGTAGGCGTTAATGGCGATGTGACTGTCACGAATGCTTAAGTCGCGCGCCCAGGCACGACTGCCATCTTTCACCTGCATCGCAATATGATTTCTGGAGAACCGGCTATCTCTGATTTCCAGATGGCTCCGTTCGCCAATGGATATGCCTTTGTCACCATTGGCTTCGAACTCAAGTTCTTCTGCCACCACCTTGCTGTGCATGAGATCCAGACCGTCGTTGCCATTAGCGATAAACGAGGAGTTTTCGATTTGGGCAACGCTGGCATCGAGATCTATGGCATCCATGGGTGCATTGCGGAATTCGCATGAGCGAATGCGGATGGTTGAGTAGACAACGTGCAACTGATCGTCGAACAGAGTGTTGTCGGATAGCACGCAGTGTTCAAGGGAGATGTTTGGAACATCATGAATCGACAACATGCCCGAATACAGGCGAAGTGGCGTTCTGATGCCGGAACCATTTGAGATCTGAACGTGGCGCAGCGAAGAGCCACTAGCCCGTTCACCTTCGATCACAATGCCCCCGAACGGAGAGTCATCGCGGGAGTTGAAGACGACTGGTTTTTCAGCGCTCCCGTTGATGGTTACTTTGCCATGAAGATAAAGCGAGGCGCCTTGTGCGAGAGTAATGGCTGTCCCAGCGTCGACAACGAGATCAGAAGAGATGGTCACGTCATCGGTTATGTCTACTTTGCCGGACCAGACTTCCTGACCAATGTTCTGAATGTTATTCGCAAGCTGAGATTGGCTGTGTCTTGTACGTACTCCTTCGAGGATCTTGTCGAACAACTGAGGGGTTCCAGAAATTCTTTTGATGGCATCTTCTGGATCGACCCACTGCAGTCCGATATCCATTGGGAAGTCGTTGACCACCTCACTCGAAATGCGTTCCGAAAGGCTTGCCAGCTGTTGGCGAAGCTTCTCAGGCGAATCGCCGGAAAGAAATTCTTCGGTCACTCGATATCGATGGGCCTGAAATTCTGGTGATTTATTGAGTAGTGCCATCAAGGGGCTCTCGCCACTCATCTCTCTGGGTATCCAATCGTCGTTTTGCCAGTCACCGGGAATCCAGTATTTAGAAAATGGAATGCCGTCCCAGAGAATCGGGTAGAACTTGGCACGCCCTGGATCGAAATAGAGACGCCAATTGTGTGTTGCATCGATATGTCTGGAGTAGGCGAGGTTTTCCCACAAAGCCAGACGGGCGAAGGCATCAAGATCGACCAGGTCTTCCAGGGTATCCTGATCTTGTTGCTTGATCGCGAGAAGCAGTTGTTCCAGGGGATATCGGTTTGTCTCAGGGTAATGGTTGTTGATAGCCACCTTCTTCCAGACGCCTGGTGTCTCAAAGAGCCGTTTGCCAAGGGGTGACCAGGCGTCCTGTCCGTAGCGAATGTCGCCTGAGTAGATGTCGCCCGGGAGTCTCTCGTGATCTCGCAGCAGAGATTCGTCAATTTGTTGAACGAGCAGGTAGATGCCTTGTTCCTGTCCATTAAGATTAAGGACGACCATCTCGGATTTTGGCGCCAGTAGTTCCAGTTCCCTCGCCAGCTCGTAACCGAAGTGGTTGGCGAACATGAGTTCGTTCTTAGGCGTAATCAGGTTGAACTTGCGGATTCCCTGGAACAAGTCCTTTCTTTTGGTTCTGATTCGCCATGACTTTTTGAAAAATCCCCAGTGCGTTGCATAGTCGCCTCGATAACGGACTTTGACGTCGAGAAAATCGTTTCCATCGAAGAAACGGCCTTCAACATAGTTGAAGCCTGAGTCGGGGAGTTCTGCATCCAAGGCGCTGATATCAGCATCGCGTACAAACAGGTGGATTCTCGGCAGGTCTGTTGATCGTCCGAAGACGGCTAATCGGAGTTCTTTTTGTACCTGATGTGCCAGGTATTGAAACTGGAGTTTTGATACCTCCTCTAAGGTAATCCCACCAAGCGTTGAGCTGCCAAGATTGCGCAGGCCCAGGGTCTTATACATATCTGCTGTTCTTGCGCCCCATACCACCAGAATAACGAGTGCTGGTATCAGAATAAGCCAACCTAGAAGAAATCTACTTTTCAACGAACCGCTCCGGCTTGCTGATCCAGGCGGAAGATTGCGTCGTGAGCATCCATTGCCTGCAGATCCGCTAAAAGAAAGGAACGAGCGTCGGGATGCAGGATGGTTTCAAGAATCCGTGGCTTCGCAATGCGCGCAGTGATTTCCAGATAGTGACCAGCATCCATAGCATCGATTCGAATCTCTCCGGTGTCTTCGAGATCTTTTCTGTAGATACCACTTTCGTTCGAGATCGCGGCCAGCTCGATGACATGTTTGGAGGATGAGCTATTGAAGCTGAAATCCAGGGCAACACCTTCCCAAAACGTCAAAAGGACGGGTGTCATATGATCTTCAATGCGATGAGTCTCATAGACTTCGCCAACGATGCTTTTCAGAGAATGCGCGTCGCCCACAAGAAATGGCTCTAACACAAGATACGCGGCGCCTAACTGGCCGTTGTAAAAGTGCATTCTGGCAATGCTATGTGCGACGGCGAATGAGTCTGGGAATTCCTGCAGCAGACCTTTGTAGCAGGACTCAAAGGTCTGGGTGTCTTCACGAACAAAGAGTAATCGGCATCTGTGCACTCTGGCATTGATATCGTTGGGATCGAATGCCAGCCATCGTTCTGCCAGGTCTTCGGCGAGATCCAGTCGACCTTCTTGAATAGTGCCATGTGCAGATCGATAGAACGCGGCGCGCTTTACGGCCGAAAGCTGATCGATCTTCTGTACTTTTGATAGCTGTTCCAGCAGCTCGATAAACGAATCGGTTTGATTGATGCCTGGCTCAGCAGCGCTGATCTCGGAAAATTGGGTTCGATAGTCTTCAATAAAGCTATTCTTGAGCCAGCGGTCGGACGACTCCGCTACTCCAGGCAGCAAAAAAAAGGCGCCGACAGCGAGGTAGCCGACAGTCGTGATCACGGCCAGCGCGATAAAGACTTTATGGGTAATGCGAGCCAGTGTCATGAGCGCATTGCATCGTAAACACTATTTGTTTGCAATGTGTTCGATCATGAACGTGGTATTCTCGCGGACCTTATCTCCCTGAGTTCAAAGACCGGATGCTGCAGTATCGGTGGGCCATCGTTGGTGTAACACTCGTAAACCAGGCACTTGCCCTGGGCATCATGATCTACAGTTTCGCGCTGTTTGTGGTGCCATGGCTGGAAACATTCGGTATTAATCGTAGTCAGGCGATGTTGGCCATTTTCATGTTCCAGGTGGTCAGCGGCTTCATCAGTCCGGTGTTTGGGCGTCTGATGGACGGCTACCCGATGCGCATTCTGGTCACATTAGGCGGCTTCTCTGCTGCGATTGGCATGGTGCTCATTTCATTCGCCACCGCGTTTTGGCAGATCATTCTTATACACATGACGTTTCTACCCGTCGGCATGATGTTGTGCGGTACCTTGGCCTCACAAACCATGGTGAGTAAGTGGTTTACCGAAAAACGAGGTCTTGCCATCGGGATCTCTGCTATGGGCACGTCTCTCGGTGGCTTGACGATTCCCCTCTTAACCAACGGGTTAATCGAGGCGCAGGGCTGGCAAGGCGCTATGTTTTATCTGGGTATATTGCTGGCGGTAGTGGTTGTACCAATCAACCTTTGGATTCTCAGGCGCGAACCACCTAGTCATGAGCTGTCGGATCAGGCTGTTAATAGCCTGGATGCAAAAACCTGGGGCACTCGGGAGATTCTTTCTACTCGAAACTTCTGGATACCGGTTATTGGGCTCATCCCGATCAATGCTGCCTTTGGTGGGGTGCAGTTCAATATTGGCGCTTATGTGGCTGATCTGGGTATGACCCAGACGCTGGCGGCTCAGCTGATTGCGCTTGCTTCCATCTCAATGATCATTGGTAAATTTGTCTTTGGCAGTCTCGGCGATCGAGTTGATCACCGTTACCTCTACTGGCTTATGACCGGTTTGTTGCTGGTTGCGCTCTATTTTTACCAGGGTAGTCCAGATCAAACTGCGCTGATGGTAGCGGCAGCGTTGCAGGGATTCGCAACCGGTGGTGTGATGCCGATGATGGGAATTATGTATGCGAGCCGATTCGGAACTTTTTCTTTTGGCCGTGTGCTCGGGCTGGTTAACTTGTTTCTGATGATTGGCAGCTTTGGCTCGATCTTCTCTGGCTGGATGTTCGATCTAACGCAATCCTACGATGCAGCGTTTTGGACCTTTGGTGTACTGCTCTTGCCATGTATGGTGGCGATGACATTTCTGCCATCGCCGGTGAAACACCCAGAACAGGTTAGTTAGAAAGCGTAGCTGAGTGCGTGGTCCCTGACGTTGTTTTTGGAAGAGTCACAATCCGCCAGTTCCGACTGTTCAAAGACATAGATATTAGACTGATCGTTGTCTTTGCTGACGATCACACTGACTCGTTCGTTCCTTGGCAGACTCCGCATGGTGCTGCTGTAGTCGCAAAAAGTATTGAGAACCAGGGTCTCCATCTCTTCGAAGTGCTGACGTTTTGCTTCAAGGCGTTTCACGCGCTTCTTCTCGATTTCAGCTCGTTTGGCTTCCACCTGTTTGGCGATGTCTGACTCGATTTCCTCCTCCTGGCTGGAGATTCGTTCCATTTCTCTCAGCACTTCGGCTTCACGTCTTTCCAGTTCGTTCAGCTCGTCTTCTTCCGCATGAATAGCCTCGATCTCTATCTCGCGCAGTTCGCGGTTCGCTTCTCGAAGCTCGGCGCGAGCCTCTCGCAGCGCCTGCCTTGCGATACGACTTTGTTCTGACCAGTCACCCTCGGTTGAAATGGTAAAGCCTGAAAGGTCCTCGTTGGCAAGACCTGCTTCAACACTGGCGAGAATGTCCTCAACGAATATTGGGATAGCTGCCATGCCCTCAGCGAACACTTCGACGTTTTCTTCGAAGTCATCGGACTTGAAGGCGTAAGCGTAACCGCGTGATGCTGGCGTCACGTTAAAAACAACACCCTGATCTGCGAGGTAGTGACCGGTGATCTGAACCTGGCAAGATCTGCAGTCTTCCTGATTTTCGAAAGCAGATTTCACAATGCCAATCATGATGTTGATGTCTTTGCGCATTCGGTCGTAATCCGGTGCAGCAAAACTATGGAATGCGATGCTTGATGCTGTGAACACTGCAACAATGTTTAACAGCAAATTGTGTTTTTTGATCCTGGCTTGAATGCTCATTAGATATCCCTGTGTGTTCATTACATGTTGTTGCTGATCTGATGGAACGCGTTGGAAAGCTGTTGAATGTCTTTTTCATCTTCAGCCTGGCTCGCGAGCAGGAAGCGGAGGTTTTCTTCCGTTTCTCGATACTGTTGTGCCTGGGTCGTGTTCCAGTAGTTGACCAGTGTTGTTAATTCTTCTTTGCGCTCTTCACGGCTGGCTTGCAGGACGCTCCTCAGGACGAGCTGATCACTGGCGACCTGCCTCGCTGTGAGTTCATCCAGACGTTCATCCCATCGATCAGCCTGCTCAGCCTGGTAGGCAGCAAATGTTTGTTCTGAGATGTAGTCATCAGTGCCGAATTTGAGAACTACGCCATTGCTGGTATCGATGCTTGCGTCAGTCAGGACCAGAACGATGGCGAGGATGGAGGCTGCGGTGGCCAGCACCTCAGGGAAACGCCAACCTTGTTGCTGATGGTCGCTGGTTCGTCCTCGATCATAGTTGGCGGGGTTTTGGTCCTGCCAGCGCGTTGCTACCAGCCCCATCTGCCAGATGTCATTTAGAAATGCGCTGCATTCATTGCAGGTCTTCAGGTGACGATCCACCCTGGCGGCATTTTCCGGTTCCAGTCTGCCTTCATGAAAATCGAAGAGCAGGTCCTGGCATTGTTCGCAGTTCAAATCAGTTGATTGCATACCGTCCTCTTTATCTAGCAGGCGAGAGCGCCTGCTTCATCGGTTCCCCTGAGTTTCTTTAAGGCCGCGTATAAGCGCGACTTCGCTGTATTTGAGCTGATACCGAGTTGAACGGCGATTTCGTCAAAGGTGAAATTCTGGAAGAATTTCAGTTCGATGACCTGACGCTGCTCATTCGGCAGACTTCCCAACATGCGCACGATGTCACCGTTGGAACGTACATCTTCGTAGCCTGTCGCAGGATTGCTGCCTCTATCCGAATCCGGTAACTCTTCGTACTCGCTGAATTGAGTCTTCTTTCGGCGCAGGTGATCAGTGCAGCGAAAGGTTGCGATCCGGAAAATCCACGCGCCAAAGGGTGCATCCCCTCGAAAGTTTGCGAGGTTCCTGTACACAGACAGGAATACATCCTGCAGCAGGTCCATGGCGTCATCGGAATTTCCAACCATGCGTAGCGCGTGGTTATACAGGCGCGTTTCATACCGCTTAACCAGGGTTAACCACGCGTTTTCAGAGCCTTCCAGCGCTTGTTTGATTAGTTGTTCGTCGCTTTTGCGACGAAACCCAATGACTTCCATGAGGGTCCAGCCCGACTACATGCCTATATAGACGGTAGTGGTCTGGAAAAAGTTTGGCAAAAAATAAAAAAAGTGCGGGATCGGACAGTTTTTTGACTCTCAGGGTTGTCCGACCCCGCGGGCAGGTGGTTTAGGGGAGTTTTACGACCATCACATCGCAGTGGGCGGATTCCAGAACACCTTCAGCAGTGTTGCCGATCAACGCGCCGCTGATACCTTTTCGAGCAACGGTGCCGAGAACGACGACCCCGGCTGAAATATCGTTTGCGACTTCGTTGATAACAAAGGTCGGTGAACCTTCGCCCAGATGATTCTTGGCGATGGTTAACTCCTGAGTCACATTGTTGAGGGCTTCCTCATGCTCCCGCCGTAAATTCTCCGGTGATGGGTAGGGCGTCGTATCAATGGAGCCTACTGCCATCATCTGCGTCGGAGCACGCCATGAGTTCACTGTGTGCGTTGGACTGTCGAGTACGCTGGACAATCGCCGAGCAGAATCCAGAACCACGGCATTCAGCTGATCGTGGTTGTCGTCGCCGCTGCAGACGTCTACCGCTGCCAGAACTGGCTTGTTACGAATGGTGTCCTGGTCGCTCACCAGTAGTAATGGGAAGGGGCAGTGTCTGATCAGGTTCCAGTCTGTGGTTGTCCTGACGACGGTTTCGAACAGGGAGTGCTGTCGCATGGGTTTCACGACGAAGTCAGCACGATGTTTAGTGGCAGTTTCGATGACGGCCTCGTAGAGCTTCTCGAATGGCACCACTTCCGTCGTTATCTTGTAGCCTTCAGCAATATAGGGAGTTACCTGTTCCCTTAGCCACTCGGATTGTTCTGCGAAGTTTTAAGCGAAATTCTCTGCCGTGTCGTGTTCAACGAACACCACAGCCAGAATATCCAGGTCGGCTTCAGGGGGTTGTTCTTTGCATCGGTCCAGCGCGTGATGCACGGTGTCGCGGGGATCTATGACGGCTAATATTCTTGTCACGCTCTTCTCCTGAACTAATCAAGTTGAGACCAGTGTAGATGAGGCGTGTTTTACGGGACTTGATCCGGGTCAATTCTCGATCAACATTTCACAGCCCAGGCATGGATAGTTGACGCGGGTCAATTCCCGGATATCAGCAGTCGGCAACAATGCACTTGTGTTGAACAGATCTGGATGTCCCGTGCTCAAACGATATCTGCTTATTGCCGCGCTCTTGATGAGTGCCGGTTGTGCTTCAAATTACCTCGGTATCAGTGTCACCCATGGTGATGCCAAGAACGCACTGCCTTTTCGAACCTTTCATATCGTGACTGAAGATATGCCAGCGTTTCTCGGTCCAATCGTGGTCAGTAACTTCAGTGTCGCTTTGGCCGAGCGTGGTATTCAACCAGTTGTTGAAGGCGGTGAGGCTGAGGTGACGCTGAGGCTCGAGCAACGCAGTCAAACCCCGTCAGGGAAAGAAGATGTGTTTGCTGGGCAGATTGACGAAGGTGGTGAAGCACTGTTTCTGGCGCAGGTCGTCGTTGAAGTCCGCGCTGCGGGTTCGAGTGAAGTTCTCTGGAGCGGCAGTGTTCAACGGCAGCACCGAATCAGGCCGGGAGACTATATGCATGTTGGGCGTGCTTCGGTCGCGCTACTGGATGCGTTTCGGGATCTTCTAAAAGACTACCCGCTTGAGGCAGATCCGCTTATGGAGGTTGCCCAACAGTGAAACAGATCAGGAAAATCCTGTTTTTCTCTGAAGGCGCCAAAGGTGAAATCGCTGCGATCCGACGCGCTTATGGGTTAGCCAAACATCACGGAGCTGAGCTTGCGGTCATGGGTGTTGTCGCGGATGTTTCAACGGATGATCCGAGACATCATGCGGCTGCCAAGAAAATTCAGAACACACTTATTAGAGACAGTGGTCTGGAACTGGATCGATTGATTGCACGAATCACAACGACACCAGATCGTAAGGTTAAGGTGAGGAAGATCGTCGGTACTGGCAAGAATTACATTGAAGTGATCAGCCGTTCGATGCGCGATAACTTCGACCTGATCGTCAAATCCGTTAATCCCCAAAATGCCATCCGCGATGCTGTGTTCGGCAGTACGGATATCCGTTTAATGCACTATTCACCCAAGCCGGTATTGATCCTTAAACCGCTTCGAAGAAAACGTTGGCGATCCGTGCTGGTGGCTGTCGACCCCATGGCAGAATCAAAAGAAGCACTGCAGCTGAATGCTGATCTGCTTGAAGCGGGTTATCTGTTTTCTCATGGCGAAGAAGCGGAACTGCATGCCGCTCATGTTCTCGAGACGCTGCCCAAGGCGCCAAAGAGTAAGCTGCAAAGGGAATACAAAGCGATGGAACGATCCTTCAAGGAAGATGCAGAGAGACGGTTAAGCCAACTGGTGGATGAACAGGATGCGGTTACCGTCACAGAACACATTCTCAAGGGAACACCACACAAGGCGATTGCCGGTTTCATCGAGCGACGTGACGTGGATCTACTGGTTATGGGAAGTGTCGCTCGTTCAGGCATCCCGGGCCTTGTAGTCGGCAACACCGCTGAAAAAATTCTTAATCATGTTGATTGCAGTGTGCTGGTCCTGAAACCAGCGGGTTTCAAAACAGGCTGAGTTGTTCGTTGTTACGAGTGAATCGTTCTGTCGTTAAATCGAATCGGGCATCCGTGTCATAACCCAGTTTGCGACTGGCAACCCGCCATCGATTGTGAAGCAGCATGGCGAATTCCCCGGTGCCGACCATCCTCTCTCCGAAGACACTTCGATAATCTCTACCACCGCGACTTTGCCGGATAATGCTCATCACTTTGTCGGCGCGATCAGGAAAGTGTTCTTGTAGCCACTCCTGAAACATGTCGCTGATCTCAAGCGGCAAGCGAAGCAGAATGTACCTTGCTGCTGCGGCGCCGGCGTTCTTGCCATGCTCAAGTATGGTCTCGAGTTCAGCGTCGTTGATGTAAGGAATCATGGGTGCGGCAAGCAGGGTGACGTTGATCCCTGATTCAGAAAGTTGCCTGATGGCATCGATTCTTACCTGGCCACGTGGTGTGCGCGGCTCAAGAATTCTCTTCAGGCTGTTATCCAGCGTGGTAACGCTCACTGCAACACTGAACAGATTCTTCTCTGCCATGGGTGCCAGCAGATCAAGGTCCCGAAGAATCAGGTTACTTTTTGTGATGATCGAGAAGGGGTGCTGAAACTCATGCAGCACTTCGATAATACTTCTTGTGATGCCGAGTTGTGCTTCAACAGGCTGATAGGGATCGGTGTTGGCACCGATAGAAATAGGGCTGGGCTTGTATCGAGGATTCTCCAGCTTCTTTCGTAGCAGCGCGGCGGCATTCGGTTTGCTGATGATGTTGGTCTCGAAGTCCAAGCCGGGTGAGAAGTCCCAATAGGCGTGTGTCGGTCGCGCATAGCAATAGATGCAGCCGTGTTCACACCCGCGATAGGGATTGATGGAATAGTCGAAGGGAATGTCCGGTGAACGGTTGGTGCTGATAATGGTTTTGCACTTCTCTTCGATGATCCTGGTAGGTGGTCTGCCAGGCTCATCATGGGGGATGTCCCAGCCGTCGAAGAATGCCTCGGTGGTTTGCCCGAGAAATCGGTTATCCGGATTGGATAGTGCACCTCTGCCTTTGAAGCTCTTTCGATCCATAGATATAGGCTACATGAATACTGTATATAAATACAGTATTCCCAGCGACAGAGAATGCTATGCTTCGAAACCTGTAGCCAACTACAAATTACCATTGGAGGAAAAACCATGGCACAAACTCACGATCATGAAATGGTATCGATCTACCCATTTACGGATGAGGAAATCGATAAACTCATGAACAACTCGGTGGAGTGCGTCCTGATGTGGGGCACTAAGGATGGCTGGCCGGTGGGTGTGACCCATGCGTTTGTCTGGCATGAAGGCAAGATCTGGATCACCTTCTCTGAGCATCGTCACAGAACTGCAGCAATCCGTCGCGACAACCGAGTGTCAGTGAATGTCAGTGCGATGGGTTATCCAGCAGGTGCACCTGCGGATCTTCCGGGTGGTGCCATTACGTTCAAGGGAACCGGAGAGTTCTATCAGGACGAAGACACCAAGAAATGGTTTTACGAGGCGCTGTCGAAGAAGCTGAACCCGGAAAGCAAAGAAGGCGAAGAGTTTTTCTACAACCTTCTGGATTCACCACTTCGAATCATTCTGGCTGTCACGCCGGTGAAGAAGATCATGTACAACGGCACGCTGGCTGGAAAACACATGGCGGGTGTTGCTGAAGAAGGCGAGCTGGGTGAACCGATGGCTGTCGACAAGGATCGAATGAACAAGCTGCGGGCTGAAAAAGGTCTGCCGCCTCGAGATAAGGTGTAAGCCTGACTTGAGAATTGCGTTAATACTGCTGGTTGTGCTCCTTGCGGGCACAGCCGGTACGCTCTATTACCATGGCGCTTTCCAGGAAGTTGTCATTACCGAAGAAACCCATGGTCCCTACCGTTTTGTATTCCAACCCCAGGTCTCGGTGACCAGTCAGTCGGTTGGTCAAATCACAGATGAAATTGATGCCATGCTGGCTGGCATCGGCGTGGAGAAAAGACGCCCCATGGCGATCTATTTTCCGGATGGTTCCGCCCAGATTGGTCTTGCTATCGAAGACGTCGAACTCAGCCTGATGCTGAGTAATGGAACCGCAACGCGAACAGTTCCTGAATCTGAATACATGACTGCACCCTTCCCCTGGAAATCGCCCCTCTCTTTTATTGTTGGGTATTATAAGGTTGATCCAGTGATGCAAGCTTATCGCCTGAAAAAGGGTTACCCAGGGGCTGAAGCGATGACAGTTTATGAAGGTGACCACATCCTCCATCTGCAACGAATCAAGCGTGAACCCTGATGTATGATTTTTTCTATTACCTGCACATCATCACCGTTGCTGTGTCGGGTGTGTTCTTCGTCGTTCGCGGTACCTGGATGATCCAGGAAAGCACTCTGCTGCAAACCAAGCCGGTAAAAATTCTTCCGCATATCAACGACACCTTGCTGCTGACTGCAGCCATTGGGCTGATGGTTGTCACCAGTCAATATCCGGGTGCTAACCACTGGCTCACGGTCAAAGTGGTTCTGTTGATTGCCTACATTGTGTTGGGTGTGATGGCGCTTCGCGGGGGAAAAACAAAGTCTCAACGGGTCATCTACTTTGCGCTTGCCGTGCTGACTTTCCTCTTTATGGTCAGCGTTGCCCTGACACACCATCCACTGGGTGTGTTTTCTCAGTTCGTCTGATTGCTTTCGACCAGGCGCATCTTCTCAGGATTGCGCAGCGTATAGATGCGATGAATCCGACCGTTTTTGATGGCCATTGAGTGACAGGAATGAAGTGTGTCGCCGTCGCGCATGATGACAGCAGGTTCTCCATTCATGACTTCTATGGTTGTCGTGACGCTGTCCGGCATTCTACTCATCAGGTGCATCATGACTGTGCAGACTCGATCCAGGCCGACCAACGGAATGATCGCTGCGGTCGCTTTGCCGCCACCGTCGCTGTAAGCAACGATGTCTTCAGTCATCAGTGCCTGTAGTCCTTCCAGGTCTCCTGAGCTTGCCGCTGCCTGGAACTGCTCGAACAATAAGCGAAGTTCCTGCTCGTTCACTGGTTGAGTGTCTTCACTGCTCATTTTTTGTTTCGCACGACGCAGGAGTTGCCTCGAATGCGCGACCCGGATATCCAGGGTGTCGGCGATTTCATGGTGAGATAAATCGAACGCTTCTTTCAGGATAAACACAGCGCGTTCAACGGGCGGTAGTTTTTGCAGCAGGCTGATAAAGCCGAGTGAAATATTTTGTGCCAGCTCCACGTTGGCTTCTGTGTCGGTCAGCATCTCGCTGATCTCCTCATCCACAGCTTCCGGAAGCCAGGGACCTGGATAGTTGAGCTGCTCGAACCTGGAACGGCGCTGGCGATCAATACAAAGTCTTGAAACTGTACTGGCGAGGTAAGCAGTGGGCGACTTCACCTTGGAAGGATGTACACCCTGCCAGCGTAACCAGGCATCCTGAATGATGTCTTCAGCATCGGAGAAAGAACCAAGCATTCGATAGGCAATGCCGTAAAGCATGGATTGGTTTTCCAGAAACTGATCCGTGTGATTCATAGTCGAATGGGCTCTGCGGGGTCAGCACCCCAAATGTCGCCGAGTAATCTCGCGAAGTCATTATCCGCGGGATTTTGAACTTCCACAAAAATGCCGCCGAATGAAAGCAATGACACTGTGATCCAAAGACCAGCGATAACCGTTGCATTGATCTGTACCTTTCGACTGATCGCGTAACCGGATCTCGCTGCTAGAGTTCTAAGGCCGTTGGCTGCGTGATAGAAACCGGCCAATGCGAGAAGGAAGTAGTAGGGATAAAAGTAATAGGGCAAATACCAGAGTGAAAATGCGACGCCATCAAACTCCGGAAAGACATCCATAAAAAACGAAGGGCCGCGCACTGCTGCGATATGTCCGAAGATGAATATCAGCAAAAAACAGCCAGCCCAGCTGTGCAATCTGTTTAGAAGTGGGCGTTGTCTGCTGGGTTGCTTGCGTCTAAGCACGAACAGCCAGACACCTGCTGCCGCGTGTACCAGGATAGGTCCGATGACAATGAACAGTTCAATGATTGGATTCTGGTAGAACTGTCTAATGAGTCGCTGGTAGTTGTTGAAGGTTTCGATGCCCAGAGGCGCGAGCGCAATGTTGGACAAATGCAGCAATACAAATACAGAGAAGAGGGCGCCCGCGATTGCTTGCGTCTTACGCAAGCGGTCCTGGATATTTGTGACGTTTGGTTCGGCCAGTATTGCGTCCGTCATGATGGTTTCCTGATTCGTCAATTTAGTCATAAGACGAATCAGGCATCAAAAACGTGACAGAGTTGGAGCATATCGTGGGGTTAACCTGATGTTAGCAAGTGCTGTCCCCAAAGATTTAATCATCAACCTCGTGAAGCCAGGCGATTGCTTCGGACTCGTCCCGAAAGGGGACCATTTTGTAGGCGGCGTCGTTAATCAGGGAATAACTTGTACTCATTCTCGAGAGGCCATAAAGGAGTTCACTAGGGGCTAGAAGTGCCACTCGACCTCGGTCGCGGTGTTCACCTCGATCAGTTGCATATTTTGAGAATTTTTGGAGTTGTGTCGCTGCATCTTCTGCATTGTTTGAAGCGGTCGCATTTATCATATCCCAGAGAACCAATTTAGGGACTTCAGCTACATAGATTTCATCCACACCAGCGTACATGTCCTCCAGGGTCATTTCGCCTTCGATGATGATTCGTAGAAAGTCGGCTTGTCGTTCGAATCTGACGGTCATGAACTAGTTTATTGATACCCACCGTCAACAGGGCGTCTCGGCAAGGACCACCAGGCAGATTCGCAGGCGGCATCGAGTTCTTCATCGAAGGAAACGTCGAAAGCAGCGAGGTTTGCATCCAGCTGTTCTGGTTTTGATGCACCAATGATGGCGGAAGTGATTGCCTGTTGTTTCAGGACCCAGGCGACGGCAACAGACACCATGTTCAGACCTTTTCCTTCCACGACGGACTTGAGCTGTTCAACGGCCTGGAACTGGGCTTCCTGCCAGTAACGCGCCTGATATCGATCGGCTGCTGTGCCGAGCGTAAATCGCGTACCGTCTTCGGGATCCTGCCCCGGTTTGTATTTGCCGGATAGGAAACCGCCTGCTAACGGGTTGTAAGAGATAACACCGATACCTTGATCAGCGCACAGCGGCAGAAGATCCACCTCGATATCGCGGTACAGGATGTTGTATCTGGGCTGCACGGAGACATATCCAGTCGCCCCCAGGTGATCAGCGATTCGTAGAGCTTCACCCAGTTGCCAGGCACGAAAGTTGGAACAGCCAACGTATCGAACCTTGCCGGAAGTCACCAGGTCTTCAAACGCGCGCAAGGTTTCTTCTTGTGGCGTGTGCGGATCAAATCCGTGGGACTGATAAAGGTCGATGTAGTCAGTGCCTAACCGCTGCAGGCTTTTTTCCACCGACTCCATAATGTGCTGGCGTGACAAACCCCAGTTGTTGAGGCCACGCCGGTTCGGTGCGAAACATTTCGTGGCAAGGATGATGTCCTGTCGATTGCCCTTGTCTTTCATCCAGCGGCCAATGATGGCTTCGGTGTCACCCATGGTGTCTATCGTGCCGCCGAGGGGATACGCATCGGAGGTGTCGAGGAAAACCAATTTGTTGTCGTAGGCTTTATCGAGAATGACTCTTGAGTCTGCTTCGTTCACCTGCAGACCAAACGTCATGGTGCCCAGGCAAAGAGCTGGCACTTCCAGCCCATACTTTCCCATCCTGCGTTTTTCCATACTCATCGTGCATCCTCAAAGGCTGCAGCGATAGCTGCGACATCGGGATCGGAAAATCTCGCGCCAACGAAAGACAGACCGATCGGCATGCCTTTGATATCACCCATGGGTACGGTGATATGCGGGTGACCACCAATGGCCGGCAGGCTCGACATCGATGGGCCATGGAACGCATCTCCGTTGATGTCATCAATCATCCATCCGGGTCCGGCGGTAATGCCGACAATCACGTCGAGCTGATTGTCCTGCAGCAGCTTATCCAGCCCATCTTCCCGCGCTGCTTTCTTCATCTTCGCCAGGGTTTCCTGGTACTGCGCTTCGGTCATCTCCAGCGCCAGTGCCTTGTCGAAGATGCTCTGGTCAAACAGGGACAGTTCAACGGGCGACTGCTTGTTGAATTCGATGATCTTCGCCAGGGTCAACTGATTGGCATCGTTGGGCAGCGCGGCCAGGTATTCATCCAGCTGGTGCTTAAATTCATAGAGTAGTATCTGGTATTCATCACCGCCCAGTTCTGCGTAAGGTTCTGCACGTATACCGTCGATCACCTCTGCACCCAGGGACTTCAGGGTCTCCAGGTTCTTTGCGAGCACATCGTCGCGGCGTTTGTCATACCCCTGTGTGTTGGCGAGCACGCCGATGCGGATGCCATTTAGATTTTTCGGAACCTCAAGGGTTAGCAGTGCGGCTGTAAGTTCATGATCGGGATCGATCATTGCGCCCAGTGTGACGGATGCATCCCTGACTGAGATGGCAATTGGACCGGCGGTGTCCTGGGATGCTGCCAGAGGAACCACACCGTCGCCGGAAACGATGCCTTGGGTTGGCTTGAATCCAACAACACCGTTGATCGAAGCCGGGCAGACGATAGAGCCGTCTGTTTCGCTACCAATCGCAACGGGTACGTAACCGAGTGCAACGGCAGCTGCTGAACCCGAGCTTGAACCGCAGGGCGAACGTGCCGGGTCATGGGCATTTCTTGCCTGACCACCAACGCCGCTCCAGCCTGATATGGATTGTTCAGATCTGAAATTTGCCCATTCACTGAGGTTAGCTTTGCCGAGGATGACAGCGCCGGCGTTGCGAAGATGTGTGATGAGCGGAGCGTCTTTTCTGGTTTCGTTGTCAGCAAGCGCAAGAGAGCCAGCGGTGGTTGCCCAGTCCCTGACTTCAACATTGTCTTTAACCAAGATCGGTACACCACCCAGTGGTAACCCGGCGCGATCGGTCGCAGCCAGTTCATCTAGCCGCGCAGTTTCGGCATTGACACCGTCACCACCAGCAATGATGACGGCATTGTAATCGTCATCGGTTTTCTCGATTTTATCTAACGCGGTTTTTGCGATCTCCGCTGCAGATTCACCTCTTGCGAAACTGTCCTTAATTTCCATCGCCGTCATAACTTCCCCCTTGGCGGAGAGTGAAGCTGCGATTAACGCAGCGAACATCGTCAATTTTTTCATCGTTTGTAGACCGTTCCTTCCTTCATAACGAAAGTGACATCTTCCAACAGAGAAATGTCTTCCAGCGGATTCCCGGCAACGGCGATCATGTCTGCCAGTTTGCCTTCTTCGAGGGAGCCCATTTCATCCTGTTTCTTGAGTAGGGTTGCCGCGTTGATGGTTGCTGCCTGTAGAGCCTGCGCTGGTGTCATGCCAAATTTCACCATGCGCGATAATTGTTTCGGACTGTCTGCAAATCCTGGGTACACACCGGCATCGGTACCCATCACCATCTTCACGCCGGCCTCAACAGCTTTCGTGAAGTTGCTGCGCTGAATTTTGCCGACGGTGCGTTCTTTGGCGATGTTCTCTTCTGGAATACCGTCAGCGATGCCTTGCCCGAGAATGTATTCAGTCACGTAAATATCCATGCTGAGATAAGTGCCGTTTTCCACCGCCAGTTGAATACCTTCATCATCGATGTAGCTGGCGTGCTCCACTGAATCGACGCCGGCACGAATTGCATCCTTGATCCCACTGGTGCCATGGGCATGGGCGGCAACGATGAGTCCGCGCCGATGAGCCTCGCTGACCAGCGTTTGCATTTCTTCCAGGGTGTACTGCTGAACGCCCACCTTGGTGCCTTTGGACATGACACCACCGGTTGCACAGAACTTGATGACGTCGGAACCGAACTTGATGTTCTCGCGAACCTTCGCAGCGACTTCCCAGGGTCCGTTGGCAACGCCGGCGTTTCTAATATCCTTTTCTCTGGGCATCCAGTTGTTGTCGCAGTGACCACCGGTGATGCCGAGGGCTGGACCAGAGGCGAAAACTCTTGGACCGATGACATACCCCGCCTTGATGCCATCCCTTAACGCAATGTCACCGTAGCTACTGGAACCCAGGCTGCGCACAGTTGTGACCCCGGCCATCAATATGTTGCGGGCGTTTTCGACACCGGCAAGCAAAGCCAATTGGTCTGATTCCTGCACTCGGGCCGCACCTTTCAACATTTTGTTGCCAATGAGGTGCACATGCATGTCAAAAAGCCCTGGCATCAGGGTTTTTCCTGTTAAATCAATGACTTCATCGCCTTGCGCAGCATCATTGAGATCGCCCTGGGTAGACTCGATTCGACCGTTTTCGACGACGATAACAGCGTTCTTAACCGTCTTTCCGGATTCGACGTCCACGTAAGCGTCAGCTGTGACGTAGGTTTTAGCCATAACTGCCTGACAGGCGAGACCTGCAAACAGAGCGAGCAGAATCTTCATGAAAGTCTCCAGGTAAAACGCTGAATTATAGCCTGATCTTTAAATTTGGCGGGTTTGGGAGTAAATTGACGCTGCTGTTGTTCACTGCAACATAAATTCAAAAGGTTGGGGGACCTATCAATGAATCAAATTTCTAACCGCACGCGGTTAGCGCAAGCTATTTCGCTAGCCACAGTCCCTGTTGCCGCAACCGTCCCAACGTTTGCTTTGGCTGAGGACAAAAACCTGCTGGAAGAGGTGGTTGTTACCGCGACTCGCCGTGCAGAAAGCGTCCAGGATATTCCGATTAACATCACCGCAGTCAGCGGTGATCGCATCGAAGACCTGCGACTTCACGATATTGCTGACATTGCCAACTATGTACCGGGTCTGACGATTGTCGACCGGGGTCCTCGTGATGAGGTACCCGACGTGCTGGTGCGTGGTCTGAATACTACAGGTCTTGGTCCAGGATTTGAGAGTGACACTGTCGCAACCTACCTGGGTGAGATTCCGCTACAGGTAAACCTGATGCCGGTTGACCTCGAACGTGTTGAGGTTCTGATTGGCCCACAGGGAACCCTGTATGGTCAGGGCACCATGGGCGGCGCTATCCGTTACATTCCGACAGAAGCGGACACCAACGAATTTGAGCTGGATGTTCGTGCAGACATGAACTCCGGTGATGAATCTGATGATCTTGGCTATGAGTACGGTCTGACGTTGAACGTGCCGCTATTGGAAGACAAGTTGGGTCTTCGTGTGAACGTTGATCGCCGTGATGATCCAGGTTTCATCGACTACAACTACGTTGTTCGTGAGTCTGGTGTTTCCAATCCTGAACCTGACTTCTCAGATCCTGCTGATGTTTCAGCGAACTTGCGCCAGGCAGAAGATGCAAACTTTGAAGACACGACGTCTTATCGTATCAACCTGCGTTGGTTGCCCATGGATAACCTGGACGTGAACCTTTGGTACTACGAGCAGGAAACAGAGACCGGCGGACGTCAGATCGCCAATAGACTTTCTTTTGGCACCGATAGATATGAGTCCGGTCTTCGTTACGAAGAACCCAATGAGTACACCAATGAGCTGATCAGCCTGGATGTCTCCTGGAACTTCGGTTGGGCAGAAGCCACCTTCGTTTATGGCGACTCCTCTTATGAAGAAGAAGGTCAGCGTGACCAGACTGACCTGCTGCTGAACTTTGAATATGGCTACGAATTCTTCCCGACTTTCTCCTCTTTTACTCGTGAGATCGTTGACGAAGATGTTGAAACCATCGAGGTACGACTGACTTCCCAGTATGACAGCAAGTTCTCCTGGGTTATCGGTTACTTTGAAAACGAACTGGACAGCTATGCGACCAGTGAAGAATTCACGCCTGGCTTCGACCAGTTTGCCGTGGATAACTTCGGCGGTGTTCAGCTCAGACCAGATTCGCTGGAATACATCCAGATTACTGACCAGTACGAGAAAGAGACTGCGTTCTATGGCGAGCTGACCTATCAGGCGACAGAGCAACTTGCTTTAACCCTGGGTTACAGAAGCTACGAATTCGAAGTGGATTCAGCAGGTGGTTTCGGTCTGCCGCTGTTTGAAACCGTATTCCTGGGTGAACCTCAGGATGCTATTAACGTAGACCTCGGTTTCAACAACGGTGAAGATGACGGCGACCTGTTCAAGTTCAATGCATCCTATGATCTGGATGACGACAACATGGTCTACTTCACCTATTCGGAAGGTTACCGAAATGGTGGTGTGAACTCTGTGCCTGAGTGTACTCAGGAGCAGATCGACAGCGACAACCAGCAGCTCTGTGCATTGCCTGATGAAGTGCTGATTGCTCCGGATGAAATTGAAAACTGGGAAGTTGGTTACAAGGGTTTCCTGCTTGATCGTACGATCTCGGCCAACGTTGCTCTTTACTACATTGACTGGCAGGACCTGCAGGTCTCTACCACAACTGTAAACGGCAGCCTGCCAATTACAGGTAATGGTAGTGAAGCGGAAAGTACTGGTCTTGAATTCCAGGGTCGTTGGCTTATTAACGACAACTGGGAGGCTTCTGTTACCTACGCTTATACCAAAGCTGAGCTGACTGCAGATGCACCGGGACTGGTTGGACCACTTGATGCGCTGGATGGCACACGACTGCCAGGCTCACCTGAGCACCAGGGCACATTCAACATCACTTACAACACAACGGTGTTTGATGGAGTGGATCTGGCAATCAACTATGGTGTTGTTTACACCGGAGATATCTTCAATATCCCGGGTGGCGACGAGAACACCCTGGTTGATGGAAACGGCGATCCTGCAACTCGTGGCGGTGAGGCGATTCCAAGCTACGATGTTCACCATCTTGCCGCTACCTTTAGTAAAGATCAGTGGATGGTTCAGGCCTATGTGGATAACCTGACAGACGAGTACTACATCACAGGTACTCGAACGACTCGAAGGTTCCTACAGGACTTTGATAATGGACCAGGTAACACCATCAATAACTTTACGCTGCGAACATACGGTCAGTATGTTGGCGCTCCGCGTAACTATGGTGTCAGAGTTACCTACTCCTTCTAACTCGACCTGTCCCCGGGCGTTCTGCCCGGGGACACTCTTTTTCCCCAGATGACTTCCAGCGAAATTTCAGCGCTCGCTCAGACGTGTGCTCGGGCTTTGAATCGTCGGGCGATTCCAGAGCTGGAATCCGCTGCAAAACAAATCCTCCAGCTTGACCGAAACTACGCTGATGCCTGGTTCTTTCTGTCTATTGCGGCGATTGAGCGTAAGAAGCAGCAGGTTGCTGTCGAACTTGTCGATAACGCGATCCGACTGAATCCAAAACACACTGAGTATGTCGCCCACAAAGCGCGGCTGCATACGATGGCCGGGCAGCGAGAGGATGCGGTCGCTGCAGCAGATTATGGGCTTTCGCTGAATCCGGATTCACCGGTTGTTCTGGATACCCTGGGTGTTGTTTACAGCCGGTTTGAACTTCACGAGAAAGCGCGTGATGTGCTGCGTCGAAGTGTTGAGGTCGCGCCGGACAATGCGCAGTTCCAGTTTAATCTCGCCAGCGTTGAACAATTTCTCGGGAATGCAGAAGAGGCCGAGCAGCATTACAAAAGTGCGATCCAGCTAAAACCAGATTTCTTTCGTGCTCACTGGGCGCTTTCTGAGTTGGCCAAAAACAATGAGGTTCCCGGAGGTGTTGAGACGCTGGAACAACAATGGGCACGGGATGATCTATCCGCTGAAGACCGATTGTATCTTGGTCACACAATCTCAAGGGAGAAGGAAAAGAGTGGCGACTACAATGCGGCGTTCGATTACCTGGATCAGGGAAAGGCAGGTACTAGAGCCCGCTTGGGGTATGACCTCGCTGCTGACCGGGAGCTGTTCCAGTCATTAAAAGAGAGCTTTTCCGAGCCGAAACGTCAAAGTGATCTGGGTGATCACTGTGTTTTTGTTTTGGGTATGCCGCGAAGCGGAACCACGCTGGTAGATCGAATCCTGAGTTCCCACTCAAGGATTGTTTCCATGGGTGAAGTGCAGGATCTTCCTCGTGCGGTCAAGCAAGTGTCTGGCTCAAAGACGCCAGTGATGCTCGACTCAGCCATGGTCAAAGGATCCAAAGAATTCGATTTTTCGGAGATTGGCCGGCAGTATCTTTATAACGTCGGTGGTCGAGTAGATTTGACAGGTTACTCGTTGGATAAGATGCCGCTCAATTTTCTGTACGTCGGTTACATTCTCAATGCGCTGCCAGGTGCTCGGGTGATTTGTCTTCGGCGAAATCCGATGGATACGATTCTGTCGAATTTCAGGCAGCTGTTCGCCGTTAACTTCAGTTACTACAACTATCACTATGATTTGCGAACCACCGCTGAGTACTACTGCCTGTTCGATAACTTGATGAGCCATTGGCGTTCAGTCTTCGCCGATGCCTTTTTTGAGGTCGACTATGAGACTTTAGTCCAGTCACCTGAACCAGAGGTGCGGGCACTGTGCCAACAGGTAGGTGTTGATTTCGAAGAAGCCTGCCTTGAGTTCTACAAAAGTGACGCTGCGGTTTCGACAGCCAGTGCGATGCAGGTCAGGCAGCCGCTTTATCAATCGGCGGTGAATCGTTGGGAACGCTATGGTGAGGCGTTACGCCCAGCGATGGATGTGCTGGAAGCGAACCAGATCAGTTGGACAGCATCTTAATCACGAGATTCAGGAAGTCGGAATCCGTGACGATGCCAACCAGGTCACCGTTTTCCACAACAGGCAGGCAACTGATCTTTTCATCAATCATTCGCTTAGCAGCAAAGGCCGCGGGAAGGTCCTTGTCGACGGTCTGAACGTTAAACACCATGATCTCTGCGACTGGCAGGCTGAGGAGTGAGGTGTTCTGGGCATTCACCAGGAGGTCCTTCTGGGTCACGATACCGACCAGATGATCACCCTTGCAGACGGGGACATGACGCACGCGCTCGCTGTGCATCAGTTTCCATGCTTCTTCGATTTTTGCTTCTGGATCCAGCGTGGCGGGATCCACGGTCATCAGATCTTTTACGTCAGTCATATGGATACTCCCTATCCTCTTAACAACAGCTTAGAGCGACTTCCTGTTCGCTATCTTGATCGAGATCAACTACTACTTTGAATCCAGCACATCCGCCAGGCGCTCTCCCAGGATACCGCTGATATTGAAATTCAGTTTGGCGACGATGTTCGGGAAGAACTTTAGGTCTTTCTGCATGCGGTGATATTCGAAGTTCAGGGCGGTTACTGGCGTTGAAGCTACCACGTCTGCGGTTCGTTCGATTGCCCGGATGTAACCCACTTCCCCGAATACCTGGCCGGGTGTCAGTTCGGCCAGTTTACGCACGTCCTCGCCATCCCGCCGTTCAACCTTCGCAGAGCCTGAGAGGATCATATACATGTTTCGACCGATATCGCCCTGGGTGACCAGTTTTTCGCCAGCGCTGAATTCATGGATCTCAGAGATAAGAATCGCCTTGCGCCGTTCGTAGTTGGACATATCGGTGAACAAAGGGCTTTCTTCCAGAACCTGCTGGTCAACTTTCATGGCAATGATCTGGTACAACCCAACCAGTCGAATGCGAGTCATGATGATCGGGGTGATCAGAAGGTTAGCGAAGATTGAAATCAACATGGTGGCGGCAGCCAACGCGCCAAACTGCGCGACCACAGTAAAGTTGGAAAACAGCAGAATGCCGAATCCCAGAGACAGCGCCAGACTCGAAACGATGAGTGGTGTAGCAACTTCCTGCACTGCCTGGTGTACCGCGCCTTCATAGTCGGAGGTTGTTCGACAAAGCTCGTTGTAATGGGCGAGCAAGTGGATGGTGCCATCAATGGCGATACCCACAGCTATGACCGCAACCATCGCGGTACCGGGGTTAAGTGGAATGCCGAGCAGTCCCATGATGCCGAACATCAGCACGATAGGTATGACAGAAGGAATCATGGCGATGGCACCACCTTTCAGTGATGTAAACATGATCGACATGAGTAGGAAGATGAGACTGAGCAGAAGCGTCAGTGCCTGGATTTGAGAGACCATCAGGCTTTCAGCGGCCTGATTGACCAGCAGGTTTTCACCAACGACACGTGCCCGGATACCATCACCGGATATATGGCTGACGAACTCTTTCAGTTCATCGACATACTGGTTCAGCGTGTGGGAATCAGAAATGTTATGCCGCACGATGATGTTGGCCTGGCGATAGTCATGACTGACATAAGACTCCAGTTCGCTGCGGTGAAAAAACATCAGATACTGGGCAACCAGTTGTCGGCTTTGCGGTAGCGTGTCCGCCGCGAACTCGCCCTGGAATTCTTTGTTGACGTACTTTAGGTGGTCGACGATGGACAGGGTCGTGTCGAAGACGTTCTGCTTATTAATAAAAGCCTGGATCTTATTGAGCTTCTGCAGGTTTTCTACCTGAAGAAACGCGTTGGCATTGTCTGCTTCCAGGGTGACGAAGAACACTTTGATGCCGGCCAGGTCTTCATGAATGGTTTTCGTTTCCTGGATCAGCTCCCGGTCCTCGGGGAAATAGGACAGGGGGTCGTTCGTGACATAAAGATTCGAAGCCTGGTAGGTGAAGAAGAGACATAGCAGTCCGGTCAGCGCGAGAACGACCAGTGGGAATCTGTCCTGTGAAATTCGGAAAGTGCTGATGATCTGATCGGGCAGATTGTTGCCATAGAGTTCCTGCGCACTTTTTCCTTCGCCCATCTTCTTGCCGAACTTGGCAAGCAAAGGTGGTACTACGAGTACAGTCACAATACCGTTAAATAAAATGGCGGTTGTGGAAGCAAAGGCGAAGTGCTGGATCAGCACAATGTCGCCAAACAGGTTGGCGGCGAAACCCAGGAAGGTTGTTAATACTGTCAGTAGCATGGGCAGGCCCGTATGCTTGGCCATGTATTTGATGGCCTGATGACGCTGCGCCGTTGTCGGTCGCCCACCGTTGGTGGTTTGTTCTGCGAGCCCCCGGAAAAATGCCGCCATCATGTGGGTGTCTTCCGTGGAACCAATCACGATGATGAGCGATGGAATCATTGCTGACAGGATGTTGAGCGGGATACCCAGCCAGCCCATCAAACCGAAGGTCCACAAGATGGCCAGCGCAGAAGTGATCAATGGAATGACCGCTGCCAGTACGCTGCGCATAAAAAACAAAATGGAAGCGACCAGCACGATGGCTGAGAGTGGCCCCAGTACCTTGAAGTCATTGGCGAGACTTTGTTGCAGCTCGGCGTTAATTCGAGGCGGACCTACCTGAAAAATTCGCTCGAAATGATCGCGCTCCCGTTCCAGCAACCTCTCAAACTGACCGTAGACCTCCAGTGAGAAGTCTTCCTGATCATTAACGTCATTGACCGTGACAATGATGGCTGTAACGTTGCCGTCTTCGGAAAAGAGGTTACCCACGTAAAGCGGGTTGGCCTGGGCACGCAGTCTGGCATCTGCGGCTGACATGTCGTCGGTGGGTAC
The DNA here is from genome assembly GCA_965267195.1 of Pseudomonadales bacterium. Taxonomy (GTDB): domain Bacteria; phylum Pseudomonadota; class Gammaproteobacteria; order Pseudomonadales; family Azotimanducaceae; genus UBA9659. The sequence goes on along the minus strand of OZ253942.1, from coordinate 2,582,883 downwards.
ACCATCTATGACCAGTTCTGTAGAAATGATGGGCTGCCCGTTTTCTCCGGGTGTACCCTCAATAATTCGCAGGTTAAAAAGACTGTCGACACGATAGACGTGTTCGAGGTCCTTGAGTTCGCGCACCATGTCGTCGAGTCGCGCGAGCTTTCGAGCCGTCCACAGATCCTTGTCGCGAACGTAGATGATGGTTTTGTTATCCGAGCCAAACTCATCCATGGCGCTCTGGTAGGCAAGCTTCTCTGGCTCATCTGCAGGTATCAGGCTGTTGAAGCTGGTATCGATCTCGAGCTTTGTAACCCCAAAGCCCAGAGGCAAAGTGATCAGGATCACCAGCATGGCAACCAAGCGTCGCTGATTCAGGCCGAAGGTGAAGAGGGATTCGATCACAGTTCGTCACCCGCTTCTGCCAGATAGGCTTCTGAGTCTTCTTCGTCGGTTAAAGGTGCCTGGTTGGACAGAATCCACTTTCTTGTGAAGACCTCTTCCGGCACATAGTCTGCTGAGAACACACGGCGGTCGATCTTGATGATGGTCCGGTGCTCCTGTTGGAAGTTATCCATCATCATCATGTTGGCGCGCCACATCTCGCCGTGCACGTTCACCAGGTCGTGGTGGGTCTGCCGTTTCTTGAGTCTGCCCAATTCATCGAAGTGATCGGTTCTTGTCACAAAAAGATGATCTTTCCTGATGTAGTGACGGCGCAGGGGTACCAGGGACTCATCATCACGCGCAAAGGTATCAATGACGTAAAACTCTGTGTCGTTGATGAGTTCGTCTTCTCTGCGCAGGTGTCGGTGGTGGTCGAGCATCTCGCCGACCAGGTTTTCGATGGAAAAGTCAGTGCCCAGGAAATGATCTTCGCTCTGGCCATCATGGTCAGCCTCGCTTTCAAGGAAAGTCCCACCGAATGCAGGCAGGTAGAACGATTGTCTTGCGATACCTGCTTTGTCTCGGTGAGCAATCAGGGCAACACCCCGGACATCCAGGGGTGAATCGAAGAGAAGCAAAAAGTCTGCACCACCGTCGGCTGCAACTCTTGAGTAGCGACGCAGTTTGCGTGTGTTTTTGTTACCGCGCTGATCGATGAGGATCATCGATTGCTCTTCGTACACATAAGGGAATTGCTGATGTCTTTCGTAGACAGCTTCCATGAGCTCTGCGCCGTTCATATCAACGACTGCTTCGCTACCCAGGCAGGGTAGAGTGATCGTCAATAGAAGGGTCGGGATCAGTCTCACTGAAGGCTCCTGACTTTTCCTGCAAGTTCACGACTGAACTCGCCCAACAGCTCACTCATTGAGGCGACTGTACCGGCATAGTTGCTCGGATCAATTCTGTTGGAGCCTGAAGACTCGTAAGACCCGCTTGATAGCGTCTGACTGTTAGCACCCAGAAGCTGCCAGCGCGCCACCAGGTGAACGTATCCGTCTGCGCCCCGCTCGAACCGTTCGATATAAATTTTGATTTTGAAATCAGCAGCAACACTTAAGCGGCTCCCCGGTGTGCCGATAGCCGAAGTCTCGAGCTCATGGATCAGGTTGCGGGCCATGACCCTGGTGATGTTCTTTCGCAGGTTTTCACCCCACTGACTGGAGGTTGAAAAAACCACCTGGTTATCGCTGCGCCGGGAAGCGATTTGAAAGCGTTCCATATACTGCGGGATCTCAAGATCCAATATCTCCAAAGAGATGTCGTCGCCGATGTTGGCGGGAGCTTCAATGACGGGCTCAAGCAGGTAGTAACTGGTGCTGGTACCTGATGAGCATGCCGTTAGTAGTACAAGCAGGCTGATCAGTAAGATTCTTCCGGCGTGACTCACTGTTCTTCCTCCACGGGTTTGCGCCCGAATATTACCGAGTTTGGCTGTCGCTCTAACGTTTCAATCAGGGCGCGGATCGAACGTGACATTTCTTCCAGTTCGTCGGTTACCTTGATGACGTTGTGCTGCAATGGAGAGTGTGGGTCGAGCACATTGTTCACCAGTGCAACGGTGGTTTGCAGATCAACCAGAACGTTTCTCGCTGCGACGATGGCTTCATCCACGCTTCCTTCATCCACGCTATCCAATACGTTTCGAAGTCCCTTTACTGAGGCTTCGAGATCGGTCGCTGCCTGCTCGTTAACACCTTTGTTAACGAGGTTATCCGCGCCGGCGAATATGTTTTCGATGTTGTCGCCGAGTGCTTCAATGTCGATCGTGTCAATTTTGTCGACCACGTCAGCCAGGGACTGAGATATAGCTTCAAACGCACCCGGTATGGTGGGGAGCTCCGGGTAGGGCATGGATTCATCAGCCACCAGGTTCAACTCAGCGCCTGGATACATGTTGAATTCAATAAATAGCTGACCCGTGAGCAGGCTGCCGGTTTGCAGTCGACCCCGAAGGCCCTTATCAACCAGCGTGGTCAGTGTCTGTTCCGGGGACATGGCGTTTTCGCTGTCCCGATGAATGATTCGATCAGGCTCCAGTTCCACCAGCACGGGTATGCGGAATGAAGTGGTATCGGCATCAAACTCCATGCGGATATCCAGGACCTGGCCAATCCGAATGCCCCGGAATTCCAGCGGCGCACCGGGCTTCAGGCCGCGCACAGATCCGGTGAAGTACATAACGAACTGAACTTTTCGTGCGAACGCCTGGTTTTCAATGTCTGCGTATCTTTGATGCAGCGTAAACACCAGGTCGCTGACGTCAGCCACAGACTGTTCAAGGGTGTCCGGGGTGTCGAAAGCAACGCCGCCGAATAGTAATGAGGTGACTGAGGCGGTTTTCACATCGAAGCCATCTGCTCCCATGGATACATCGAGACCGGATACGTTCCAGAAACGAGAGTTGCCCTTCACCAGTTGGTCGAACGGGTCCCTGACAAAACCATGGATGTAGACACTCTTGGCGTCGCCAGCTAGCTCGTAACCGAGCACTTCACCGGCGAGCAGTCCCTGGTAGTAAATCGGTGAGCCTCTTCCCAGTGAGCCAAGGTCAGAGCTGATCAGCGTGATTCTTTTTCCGGCATCGTCGGTAGTGATGAGTGGCATTTCTTCCAGACCGACGAAATGAGTCTGGGTGGCACCTGGTCCAGGATCAATTTCAATATAGGCGCCAGAGATAAGAGTACCGAGACCGGATACGCCACGAACGCTGAGTTGTGGTCGTACAACCCAGAATCGCGTATTACGCCTGAGAAAGTCATCCAGTCCCTGGTTAAACTCAGCCGTCACGATGACGTTTGAGAAGTCATCGGCGAAAGCGATCTCATTAACCACGCCAATGTCGACGCTTTTGTATTTGATCTTGGTTTTACCGGCTTCAATACCTTCTGCGGTTTTGAATTGAATGGTCGCTACCGGCAATTGGTCAGTGAGTGTGCGAAGAATAAGCCAGCCGCCCACGATGGCAGTGACCAGAGGCACCAACCATACAACGGAAGGCAGAGCCCTGGTTTTCACCTCGGGTGTTTCAAATTCCTGCTGCTCGCTCACAGTTCCACCGCTGGATTGTGGTTAGCTCGATCCCAGATGAGCCTGGGGTCAAACTGGTGTGCCGCTAACATGGTGAGAATGACCGCTGCACCAAAGAAAGTAGCGCCGATGCCGGGGGTGACGTTTGCCAACAGCCCGAGGCTGACCAAACCGGCGAGCAGCCCGACAAGAAATACATCGACCATCGACCAGGAACCAATAGCTTCAGTCACTCGATAGAGCAGGGTGCGATCTTTTGGCTTCCAGGTAGAGTCGGTCTGCACCGAGTAAAGTAAGAAGCTTAAAGAGGCAAGCTTGGCAAACGGCACAATGATGCTGGCGAACAGAACGATAAGTCCAAGTCCGTAAAGACCAGCTTCCATCAGGTGAATGATGCCCGTGATGATGGTATCTGGTTGGCCCTGGCCCAGTTTCTTCACAGTCATGACAGGGTAAAGATTGGCGGGTATCAGCATCAACATGGCTGCCACAAGCAGTGCCCAAGTTTGTTGGACACTGTTTTCGATCCGATGATGAATAGGTGCACCGCAGCGTCTACAGTCGTGGCCAGATTCCTGCAGCCCATCACAAATATGGCAATGCAGGATCAGTGAACCTTCTGGAATGTCAGTAACGCCGTGATCATGACCGCGAAGGTGCTCGATCCGTTGCCACAGGGTCTCGCTATCGAAACTGCTTCGTGCCAGAGCGTAAACCACGAGCAGGAACGAAAAAGCTGCGAGTGATAAACCCGGCACAACCGTTGCCAGGTCCTGCAGTTTCACGATGGAGATAAGCGTGCCCAGCATGAATACGGAGATCAGGCTCCAGGGTTCCAGCAATCTTATGATCTGGAACGTTCGACCGGCACCGGGGGGTACAAACCCGGATTTCACCGGCAGCAATAGGTAAATCATGCCGACGATGGTAATAAGGGGAAAGACGATGCTCGTAAGAAACACCACCAGACCCAGCTCGCCCATGCCATGTTCGTAGAGTGCCCACCCGCCGCTGAGCAGCAGGTTCTCCTGCTGGACGCCGCCGACTTTGAGACCGAGGAATGGGTAGACGTTGGCAATCACCCAGAGCATGAAAGCTGCTAGATAAAGTGCGAGTGATTTGTTCAGTGAGTCGGGAATGTTTCGGTAAAGAACGGCCTGACATCTTGGGCAGGTCGCAGTGGCATTGCGTGGGATTTCCGTACGTCGATAGATCGCCGCGCATTCATGGCATGCAATTAGACGATCAGTTTCAGTCACTGCTTACAACACCGTCGGCCCCCGGGATCTTCAAGGTAACATGTGCGTAAAGCTGCTGTCATTCACCCCTTTGGGGGCATTAGGAGCCGAATAATGCCTCGACGTGTTCCTTGGGAAGTGGCTTGGTCAGCTTCGAAACCAGCACGGTGAGGGTGATAGAAACAATCTCCCCTAGGACCGCACAGGAGTAGGGGTTTGGACCTTCGGCGTACAGCCATTCACTGATGTCTCGCAGTACACCAGGCGCAAACCAATAGGGATTGATTAGCTGTGCATGCAGCACAATAAAAATACCCATGCCACCGATGAGGCCAGCATAAGCACCCTGCCGTGTGACGCCACGCCATAAGGCGCCGACGACAAGTGGACCGGCAAAAGCTGCCATCATCCCACCGACACCAATCCAGACAATAAGTGCGACGTTGGTATCCCTGAGTCCCCAAGCCAGAGACATGCAAAGGATCAGAATCACCACGGTGGAAACCCGTGAAATGTTAAGCACGCGATGGTCCAGTTCTTCTTCGGTGAGATTGGGTTTCGTAATCGGCACAATAGTTCGCCGGTAAAGATCGTTGGCGACAATCTGTGAAGAGGAAACGACTAGGCCATCGGCAGTGCTCATGATGGCCGATAGTACGCCCACGCCAATCAGTGCGGCGAGCCAGGTCGGGAAGAGCTCAATAAAGAGTAATGGTAGTGACTGATTGGGGTTGGCGCCGTCCAGGTAAAGACTGTCGCCAAAGTGCGCGCGGGCCAGCAGGCCACCAAGACCCATCATCCCGAGAGTGACGCCAAAGATCGCCGCGAGCTTGATGAACTGCATGCGGTCGCCGTCGGACTTCAAAGCCCACAGTTTGTTACCCAGGTGAGGCAACAGACCAAGCGGCATATGCGCAAATGCGATGACAAAAATGGACCACCAGGAATGGTATAGCGGTGTGCTGGGGTTTAACGGCGTAATCAGATTGTCATCCTGCTCAGCGAGATTTGAAATCATGCCGCTGAAACCATCTTCAATACCCACCGCCATAAAGGTCATCACAATGACGACGACGGCCAGGATCAACATCATGGCGCCCTGCAAACCATCCGTAAGAATGTCCGCGTGGGCACCGCCGAGTACGACGTAAAAGAGAAGCACAGTTGTTGTAATGATCAACGCCCAGTTGGTATCCAGCCCGAGCATCAGTTGGAACATGACGACACCGGATACCAGTTGGCCGGCGAGGTAAAAGAAAAGCACCAGGGAAAGCAGCGAAACAAGAATCCTGACGCCGTCAGATTGATAACGGTCACCCAGGTATTCAGGAATGGATCGATTGCCGAAGCGATTACCAGCAGTGGCAATCAGGCGCATCGCAATCAGCACGCCACAGTAGACTCCAACAGGATAGAGCACGTTGCTCCATTGGGAGGCCATGCCCCATTCGTATCCGAGCGCGGGACTGCCGAGAAAGGTCGCACCGCTAGCAGTGGATGCAGCGAATGCCAGGGCAAGAAAAAACGGTCCGTAAGCGCCTCGTGCTGTTGCGAAGTCATCGGCATGTTTGATCTTCTTTTGAGCAAAGATGCCAATGAAGACCATGATGCCGACATAGAAAAAGAGAAAAATCCAGGACCAGGTCATTAACGTCATGGCGTTCGATTATAGCAGTAGGGAGTGATAGGGTTCGTGCTTTAGCTGAAATGCAATAAGAAGGAAGCCATTCCCCATGCTTAATAAGTTAGATGACTTTCCGATCCACCAGACAGCGGAACCGATTGCGCATCCTGCTACCAGCGACCGTAACGTTTACGATCGATACTGGTACAACGGTTATGCACCGGATGGCAGCTACTACTTTGGTATTGGCATGGCGGTGTATCCGCATCGGGGGATCATGGATTGTGCGTTCAGCGTTGTGCAGCCCGGCATGCTGCAGCATTGTTTTTACGGCTCAAGGCGTGCACCGGTTGAACGAACCGAGTTGGATGTAGGTCCGTTTCGAATGGAAATCATTGAACCCATGCGCAAGGCTCGCGTGACGCTGGATGATAACGAGAGTGGCATCACAGCAGACCTGACTTTCACTGCACGTACTGCAGCGATCGAAGAAGCGCACCAGACACTCTGGTCCGGTACTCGCAGATGGATGGATGCCACGCGATTTGACCAGTTTGGTCGCTGGCAGGGCGTCATCACGCATCCCGAAGGCACGATTCAGGTGGATGAAAGTGTCTGCCATGGCACGAAAGATCGAAGTTGGGGTGTGCGTACCGTAGGCGAGCCAGAATCCGGCGGTGCGCCCAATGTGCCAAACGGTATTTGTTTTGTCTGGGCACCGCTTTTCTGGGAAGACCATATCTCCCACGCTATCTTTTTTGATGGGCAAAAAGGTGAACCCCTGGTTCGCGAAGGTCTTGAGGCGCCGCTATATCCCTCGATGGAAGACATTCCTGCGGGTGTGGAAGATGGCCTCGTGGATCGAAAGCTCACAGCTCGTCATCGTCTCCAGTACAACGAAGGGACCCGCCTTGCAAAGAGCGCGGAAATTGACCTGATTAACCTTGATGAAGGCATTCGCACGATCTCCCTGGAACCGAAACTGACGTTCATGATGAAAGGGCTTGGCTATGGACATCCTGAGTGGAAGCAGGGCATGTGGAAAGGTGAGCTGGCCACCGGTCATGAATCTTTTGATACTCGTCAGCTGGATTTTCAGGCGCCAGAAAACCTGCATACCCAGCAGGTCGTGAAAGCAACCGATGGTGAAAAAGAAGGGGTTGGTGTTTTAGAACAAATTACCGTTGGCCCTTATGAGCCTGCTGGTTTCAAAGAATTTTTTGACGGATACAAACCCTGATCGGATGGCAACAGCCAATCCCTGTAATCACCTGATCCATATCAAATAATTGTCTGTGCTACTCTGATAATCTTCCGTCAGATTTCAGGGTAGTGAAGTATGCAGGACTACAATTACAAGGTAGTGAAGCAGTTCGCCATTATGACCGTGGTCTGGGGGATCGTCGGCATGCTGGTGGGTGTGATCATTGCAGCGCAGCTTGTCTGGCCAGCGCTTAATTTCGACATTCCTTATCTCCATTTTGGTCGTCTCCGACCCTTACATACCAATGCAGTGATTTTCGCTTTTGGTGGCTGTGCCTTGATGGCGACCTCGCTCTACATTGTGCAGAGGACCTGTCAGGCCAGGCTCATTTCCGATGGCCTTGCTGCGTTTGTATTCTGGGGATGGCAGTTGGTGATTGTTCTGGCGGCGGTGACGCTTCCACTGGGCTTGACCAGCTCCAAGGAATACGCGGAACTGGAATGGCCGATCGATATCCTCATCACGATTGTCTGGGTGGCTTACGCCATCGTTTACTTCGGCACCATCATGAAACGGAGGACCCAGCACATTTATGTGGCGAACTGGTTCTTCTCATCGTTCATCATTGCGGTGGCGATACTTCACATCTTCAACAGTCTCGCGATACCCGTCACTTTGACCAAGTCCTATTCGATTTATGCGGGTAGCGTCGATGCCATGGTCCAGTGGTGGTATGGCCACAATGCCGTAGGCTTTTTCCTGACGGCAGGATTCCTCGGCATCATGTACTACTTTGTACCCAAGCAGGCTGAGCGACCGGTCTATTCATACAGACTATCGGTGGTTCACTTCTGGGCATTGATTGCGGTCTACGTTTGGGCCGGTCCACACCATCTTCATTACACCACCTTGCCGGATTGGGCTCAGAGCCTTGGCATGGTGATGTCTCTCATCCTTCTCGCACCATCCTGGGGTGGCATGATCAACGGCATCATGACCCTCTCTGGTGCCTGGGATAAGCTTCGGAGCGACCCTATCCTGAAGTTCCTGATTGTCTCGCTGTCCTTTTATGGCATGTCGACCTTTGAAGGTCCGATGATGTCGATCAAATCTGTAAACGCTCTCTCTCACTATACAGATTGGACGATTGGACACGTGCATTCAGGTGCTTTGGGTTGGGTCGCGATGATTTCAATCGGTGCCATGTACCACCTCATACCTATTCTTTGCGGGAAAAAGCAGGGTGAGATGTACAGCGTGAAACTGATTGATCTGCACTTCTGGCTGTCCACCATCGGTACAGTTCTTTACATCGCATCCATGTGGGTCAATGGCCTGATGCAGGGTCTGATGTGGCGCGCTGTAAACGATGATGGAACCCTGACCTACAGCTTTGCCGAGTCTGTTGAAGCAAGTTACCCCGGATACGTTGTGCGATTTATCGGTGGCGGTATCTTCTTCGCCGGTATGCTGGTGATGGCTTACAACGTCTGGATGACGACGCGGACCGAACCTGCCCCGGCAGATGAACAGGCAGTGCCTGCGGGAGGTGCCGCGTGAACGATTTCATTGAAAAGAATATCGGCGTCATGATGGTGCTGATTATTCTCGCGGTAAGTTTCGGCGGCATCGTCGAGATTATTCCTTTGATGAGCCAGAAGGTGGTGCAGGAACCCATCGAAGGTCTGAAACCACTGTCACCTTTGCAACTTGAGGGGCGTGACATCTATATCCGAGAAGGCTGTAACGTTTGTCACTCCCAGATGATTCGGCCGCTACGTGCGGAAGTTGAACGCTACGGCCACTACACGGTGGCGGGTGAACTGGTTTACAACCATCCGTTTCTTTTTGGTTCGAAGCGTACGGGCCCCGACCTGGCTCGCGTCGGCGGCCTGTACAGCGACGAGTGGCACAGGGCGCACTTGTTTGATCCGCGCGCAGTGGTGCCGGAATCAAACATGCCTGCGTTTCCCTGGCTTTTTGATAACGAAATTGATGGCAGCGTGACGCCGAAAAAACTCAAAGCATTACAGACATTGGGCGTTCCCTATACGGACACTGATATCGCGGGCGCGACCAAACAGGTTGAAGGCAAATCGGAAGCTGATGCATTGATTGCTTACCTGCAGCAGCTTGGAACACTCATCACGGAGAGGAGGTAGTCATGGGTATTGAAGACCTCAGAGGTCTTTCCACGATTCTCTGCATGCTGGCGTTTGCCGCGGTGGTTTACTGGGCTTACGGTCCGTCGCGAAAGAAGTATTTCGAAGATGCGGCCGAACTTCCGTTTGCGGATGACGCGGCGGACAAAAGGGATGAGGCTGCGTGATGAGTACAGGCTTTAGCATTTTTGTCACGTTGGGCACCATCCTTTCCATGGTTGGTTTCTTCCTGCTGCTTCATCTGAATAAGACCATTGAGAAGCCGGGTGAAACAACAGGCCACAACTATGATGGCATTGAGGAATACGATAATCCTCTGCCTTCCTGGTGGTACTGGTGGTTTGTGCTCACCATCTTATACGGCGCAGGTTATCTGATTTATTACCCCGGGCTCGGAAACTTTGAAGGGATTGGCAGTTGGTCGTCAGTTGGTGCCCTCGAACAGGACCAGATGATTGCTGAAGAAAAGTATGGTCCGATCTATGCCCAGTATCGCGACTACACACTTGATGAACTGGCAGCCACACCTGCAGCCGTGAAAATGGGGCAGAGGATATTCGCCTCCAACTGTGCGGTTTGTCATGGCGCTGATGGAAAAGGCAGCTTTGGTTTTCCCAACCTGACGGATGAGGAATGGCTTTGGGGTGACACCGACGAAGATATATATACAACCATCCTGGCAGGACGTAATGCCTACATGAATGGATGGCAAGCGGTCCTGGGTGATGACGGCATTGCCGAGGCAACGGAGTATGTTCTGCAGCTGGCCGGCCGTGACGGCATTGATGATGATATGGCCGCTAAAGGTGCGGTGCACTTCAATACCTTCTGCATCGCCTGTCATGGCACCGATGGTAAAGGGATGAAGATCTTCGGCGCACCGAACCTGACCAACGATATTTGGTTGTACGGTAACTCCAGGGCAAGAATTGCGCACGTCATCCGACATGGCCGTAACGGTGTGATGCCGGCATTTGAAAGTCGGCTCGGAGAAGACAAGGTGCACATTGTCTCTGGCTACGTAAGAAGTCTTTCCACCAATCCCTAGGTCATGAGCACGCCACTACCGGAGGGCACTGATTCCAGTGTCCTCAACCTCTACGAGAAGCGCGAAAAGATTTATGTTCGTGGCATCGAGGGATTCTTTCAGAATGTTCGCTTGTATACGGGATGGCCATTGCTGATTGGCTACTTTGGATGCCCCTGGCTACTCTGGGATGGTCGGCAGTCTATTTTGTTTGACCTTCCGGAACGCAAGTTCCACATCTTCTTTCTTACCTTCTGGCCGCAGGATTTTCCTCTGCTTGCCTGGTCGCTCGTGATTGCCGCCTTTGCTCTTTTCTTTGTCACAACTTTGCTTGGGCGAGTCTGGTGTGGCTACACCTGCCCACAAACGGTATGGACCGCCATCTTTATGTGGGCAGAGCAGGTGGCTGAAGGCGAACGTCACCAGAGAATCAACCTCGATAAACAGCCCTGGAACTTTGAGAAACTGTGGCGACGCAGCTTGAAGCACGGTATGTGGCTGGGTTTTGCCTTTCTGACCGGCCTCACCTTTGTCAGCTACTTCTATGGCATGCGTGAACTGCTCGTCGATGGTTATCAGTTGCAGCTGCCACTGGTCGCGGTGTTTTGGGTCGGCTTTTTCACATTCGCGACCTATGCGAACGCCGGATGGATGCGTGAGCAAGTCTGCAAGTACATGTGTCCCTATGCACGATTTCAGTCGGCGATGTTCGATCGAAACACACTGATCGTTTCCTACGATGCTACTCGAGGAGATCCCCGGGGTTCACGTAAACGTGGTGAGGATAAAGCGCTGGGCGACTGTATCGATTGCACCATGTGCGTTCAGGTATGTCCGACGGGCATCGATATTCGTGATGGACTGCAGTACGAGTGCATCAACTGCGCACTTTGTGTTGATGCCTGTGACTCCATTATGGACAAGATGGATTACGATCGGGGCCTGATCCGCTACACGACGTTGAATCTGCTTGAAGGCAAAGGATGGACCTGGAAACGTCCGAAGCTGATTGGTTATGGCATCGCCATGGTTGTGATGATCACAGCCATCTCGGTCGTCATGTTGACGCGCACGCCGCTTGAGGTGGACGTCCTGCGCAGTCGGGGGCAGCTGTTTCAGGAAGTCCCGGGGGGCTATGTTCAGAACACTTATATGTTCAAACTGCTCAATATGGACAAGGCCGATCACGTATATGAAGTGTCGCTGACGGGATTACCGGGCTATCGAATCGTTCCAGATATGGTTTACGAAGTTGCGGCCGGTGAAATTGGTGAATTTTCCGTCAATATTGTGGTGAACCCGGACGAACTGACGCAGGTCAACACGCCGATTCGAGTAGAGGTGCAGACTAACCAAGGCGAAATACGTGCGTCCAGCAAGAGCACCTTTATTGGACCCAGGCCCATAGCAGACCTGGATCTTTTGCAGAATGTAGATTGATGAACGAAACAGTGGCCCAAACAGAGCAGCAGCAAGACCGGTGGTATGCAAACCCCTGGGTCTGGTTTGTTTTGTGTGTGCCTTTTTCTGCGGTGCTGTTTGGTGCCGTGATGATTATTTCCGCCAATTACCAGCCTGATGATCTTGTGGTTGATGACTACTACAAGGAAGGCAAAGGCATTAACCGGCGGATCCAGCAGGATGTTCAAGCGGTTCAGATAGGCGCGTTTGCTCGGGTACTCGCGATAACGTCCCAGGGCGTGCTGTTCGAGATTTCTGGTGGCAATGATGAGCTGACCCTGGAGATGTTTCACGTCACCAACAAGAGTCAGGACCTGAGGATCGATATGGTTCGACAGAGTGAAAGCCAATACACAGCCTCAAGTCCGTTGCTTGCTGAGCGGCTCAATGCCCAGGGGATCTGGTATCTCGAGATTCGCGATGAAACTTCCGGCTGGCGATTACGTCAACGGGTATCAACGCCTATTGAGAACCTGACGTTGGAGGCAAGCCCGTGAATAGTCTTGCTTCACATCCGGCGATTGAACGAGTGCATCTGCTGGTGCCCGATGTGAGATGCGCGGGTTGTTGTCTGTCGATTGAAAAAGCGCTCGCTCAGTTCCCCGGCGTTTCAGAGCTCAATGTGAGTTTCGCAGAGAAACGTCTTTCCTTTATTGCGCAAGATCTTGAAACTCGCGCCGGCGTCACCAGCAAGCTGGAATCCATGGGCTATCCCGCGGTGCCGGACATCGGCGGCGAAGAACTGGAGCTTTACAAATCGGAGCGCAGACAACTGTTAGCGCGTCTCGGTGTTGCAGGCATCGGCATGATGCAGGTGATGATGTTTGCTTTTACCGATTACCTGGCCGGACCTAACGGCATTGATGTCGCGTATGAAACCCTGATGCGATGGGCGGCTTTGGTCGTTGCAGTACCGGTGACGTTATACAGTGCCGTACCGTTTCATAAAGGCGCCGCTCGCGATTTTCGAAACAGAACCCTCGGCATGGATGTGCCGGTCTCTATCGCCATACTGTCTGCGTTTTCCTTAAGTGTTTTTCACACGCTTACTGGCACCGGCGAAGTCTATTTTGACTCTGCCTGTATGTTCACCTTCTTTCTGCTGCTCGGACGTTACCTGGAACTGTCTGCCAGACAGAGCTTCCATGTAGAGAGAACGCTGGGCGAACACTTGTTGCCTGATGTTGCTCGTCTTGAAGATGGCAGCCTCGTGAAACCCGCGGAACTCAAGGTTGGTCAGGTTGTAGTTGTCTCAGGGGGAGAATCAATTCCCGCTGACGCCATCGTGCAGTCGGGTCATGGCCAGGTGGATGAGTCTGCGTTTACCGGTGAACCGGACCTCAAGTCTCGCGAAGCGGGAAGTTTGTTGTTAGCCGGATCGAGGCTTTCAAAGGGCGAGGTAATCGCCAGGGTATCAGCGCCTCGACAGGATTGGTTAATCACCCATTTGTCTGAAGCCTTTCGACAGGCGGCAGCTTTTAAACCGGCATTTGCCATATTGGCGGACAGGATTGCCAAGTACTTTGTGTCCCTGGTCCTGACGCTGGCCGCACTCACTGGACTTTATTGGTGGATGCAGGGTAACGAACACTTTTACGCCATTGCTTTGTCAGTACTCGTTGTGTCCTGCCCCTGTGCTTTGTCGCTGGCGACGCCGGTGGCTTATACCATTGCGACGGGCGCCGTGCGTCAACTGGGAATTCTGGTTGATAAAGGTGCCTTCCTGGAGAGATTGGATAACGTGACGACCATCGTCTTCGACAAGACGGGCACCTTAACGGAAGGACAGATGCAGCTCGCTGAAGTTTCCATCATTGATGCCGAACTCTCCGAGCAGCAGGTCATTAATCTTGCTGCGTCTATTGAGCAAGTGAGCTTGCATCCAGTCGCTGTCAGTCTGAAGGAAGCCGCTGATGAGCTGGTTGCGATTGAGTCCTCTGAAGTCATAGCGGGTCAGGGCGTCTCGGGCTTGCTGGGCGGTAACACCTATTGGGTAGGGCGCCCGGTGAGACTGAAGAATGAAACACCGCCAGACGATCTCGCGAACTGGATTGTGTTGGCTCGAAACGATAAAGCGCTGGCCTGGTTCCGATTTTCAGACAAGCTGCGTGATGGTGCCGCTGACGCGATTACCCGGCTGCGAGACCAGGGTAAGAAGGTGCTCGTCTATTCCGGTGACGGTTCTGAGACGGGTAGAAAACAAGTGCAGACCTTAGCGTTGGATGATTCAAAGCTGGGTTTATCACCGGATGAAAAAATTGAAGGTGTCAGACGTCTTCAGGCACAGGGTGAGAGAGTATTGATGGTCGGTGACGGACTCAACGATGCCGGTGCACTTGCGGTTTCAGACGTATCGCTGGCAGTGAACCCGGTGGATGTCGTGGTGCAATCTGCCGCAGACGCGACTCTGGTTCGATCAGATCTAATGAGTTTTCTTTCGCTATTTGATTACGCATCCAAAGTACGAGGCATCATCCGACAAAACATTTTGTGGGCACTTATCTATAACTTTTCCGTTATCCCGCTGGCGATAGCGGGATTTGTTCCACCCTGGGTTGCTGCGCTGGGTATGTCCCTGAGCTCGCTGCTGGTGACAATGAACGCAGGCAGACTGGTGAGGACGAGCTGATGGAAATTCTATTTGTGCTTGTACCCGTCAGTTTGGTGATTGTCATGATTGCCCTGTGGGCATTCGTCTGGTCAGTCAATTCAAGACAGTACGAAGATTTAGATAAAGAAGCAGAAAGAATTCTTTTCGAAGAACCAACAAACAACGAGAATAATCCTGTTAGGGAGGAAAACACATGAACCATCTGTTTGGCATTATGTTTTCACCACACGCTGCCTGGGAGTCGATAAGAGACCAGGAAGATTCGGTCATCATGACCTACCTGAAATTTGTCATTCCTATTTCCCTCATACCGGCGTTTGCCTGGTACTTTGGTTCTGTCGAAGTGGGATGGCAGGTGGGTGATCGGGTTATCAAGCTGACGTCTGAGAGTGCGATGCAGATTATGGCGCTGTTTTACCTGGCCATGCTGATCGGCACAGGGATGCTTGGATTTATGGTGCACTGGATGTCTGAGACGTATGAAGCGAACACATCGACCATCGATAAAGGCGTTCGTATTGCGGCTTATACACTGACACCGATGTTCATCTGTGGTGCCATTGGTTTTTATCCCATGCTCTGGCTCGACATGATTCTCGGATGTGCTGCTGCAGCTTACGCGGTCTACCTGCTTTATATAGGTGTACCCATCGTGATGCGTATTCCTGAAGAACGCGGCTTTCTGTTTGCCAGTGCAATGGTTGCTGTGGGTCTCGTGGGATGTGCGGCTCTACTGGGCGCGACGGTGATACTCTGGGAAATGGGCGCCATGCCCGTGTTTACCGACTAGAGCGAAAAGTGCGAGTTGTACTCGCTGAATAACGCCGTCAAATCGCGCTCATCAAGACCAAACTGATCCAGCGAATAACGGTGTGTGCCATGTTTGCCTTTCGGATTGTTGGCAATGTAGGTGCTGAGCTTCTGCCTGGCCTGGTCATCAATAGATACTTCAGCAAAGGCCAGGATTTTTTCCGCTGAGGCGAGAGGATCTGCAACCAGTTCGCGGTAATCGATATCCAGAAATCTGTCCTCGCCCTCCGGATGTGCCTGCCTCCATGCGAGTGAGTCGGTTAATCCCTTGTGCCACTGGTGCGTAACATCTTTGCCGATTTCCGCTAGATCGAGCTCGCGGGTGAATGGTTTTCGTATGTGCAGGAACAGGCTGCCCATGCTGGGGATCACCTCAAGAGGATTGCGATGCAGTTGAATGACTCGAGCGTCCGGATAACGCTTCATCAGGTTTGCCAGGGACAGTAGGTGGCCTGGTGCTTTGAGAACCCACCGTCGTAATTCATGATCTCCGAACTGCAGCCACTTCAGATACTTTTCATGGTAGATGTATGCAGGTTCCCAATCGCAGCTTTCAAGCCATCGATTGTATTTTTGAATGTTGTGAGCTGCATGAAACTGCATGGTTCTCAGTGAGAGCGCCTGCATCGTTATACATTCATGTGGCAGGTGTGTACCCAGGCTGTGTACGCTGCGAAAACCAGGTGCTAACAGATCCACAATGCCGATCTGTGCGGAGGTAATCCATTGCCGCACTTTGTCCCCCAGGCTGTAACCAGGGACAAAGCTGGCTTCCCAAAAAGTGGGTGCTCTGAGATCCGGATGTGACGCGAGAAGCTCATGCAGCATCGTGGAACCGGTTCTGGGTAGCCCCAGGATAAAGATAGGTTTCTCAATCACCTGAGCCTCCGCAGGTGTCGTGGCCAGGTAATGATTAAGTCTTAAGCGATTGCTGAGCATCCGATGTAAATAGATCCACGAGCCTAAAACACCTTTTCGGTTGAGCTTCGCCGAGCTGTGATAATCCTCGATCAGGAGGTCCAGGGGTTCGATAAAGTCGTCGGTGCCGAAGTCATCCAGACCTGTGGTAAATCGCGCGGCTCCAAGGATTTTTTCGCGGGTATACAGCATGGTCGTGGACCCTAGCATGTTTGTAACTGCTTCGGAATTGGCTCAAGATTGGTCCTCCTCCAACGGGTTAGGTTGTTCATGGAGACGTATTTTCTTAGTGCCAGCGACGGTCACCAGGTGGCCTGTTATCGCTGGCTCATTGATTCACCAAAAGCCGTCGTGCAGATTGCTCACGGCATGGGTGAACATGCAAAACGTTACGACTGGGTTGCGCAAAAACTCAATGCAGCGGGCTACTCGGTTTATGCTAATGATCATCGTGGCCACGGTGATACGGCGGGTCCAGCGCTGGGTTACATGGGTGCGGATGGTTGGAATCGAACTCTCGCCGATATGTATGAGCTCAACCGTGAGATTCGTGCGCAGTATCCGGATAAGCCGTTCTGCTTGCTTGGGCACAGCATGGGTTCCATGTTGTCCCAGCAGTACATCACTCGGTACGGTCACAGTATTGATGTGCTGGCTCTGTCAGGGTCGCCTGGGTTCAAAGAGAGCCGTTTTAACTTTATCAATCGCTGGATCCTGAAGTTTGAGCACTGGCGTTTGGGTCCGGACGGTGCCAGTGATCTTCTGCAGAAGGCATTGTTCGGCAGTGCCAATGATCCTTTTGATGGTCCTGATGCCACGGGTTCGGAATGGTTATCCCGGGATCAGTCGCAGGTTCAGCTTTATGTTGATGACCCGCGTTGTGGGTTTGTTTTAACGCCGGGTTCCCTGATGGATATGAGTCAGGGTTCTGCGGTATCGCAGTCATCGGCGGCGATCGCCAAGGTGCCAAGAAACCTGTCCGTTTATGTGTTCTCCGGTTCCGAGGACCCGGTGCACGGTGAACAGAAAGACCTGGATCGAATGGTGTCAGCCTATCGTCAGGCTGGCTTCACATCGTTGACCTACAAGTTGTACCCGGGTGGACGTCATGAGATGTTTAACGAAACGAATCGGGAAGAGGTGATGGATGATCTCCTCTCCTGGCTGGGAGAACACCTGAAGGAGGCGTGACGTGAACAAAGTAGCAGTCATGGGACTGGGAAATTTTGGTACGGCCCTGGCGTGTAATTGGGTCGCCGAGGGTCTGGATGTCAGCGGCTGGACCGTGGAACAGGAAGTGTTCGATAGCATTCAGGCAACAGGCGTTAACGAAAAATACCTGAATGACGTTTCCCTGAAAGGACTCAGGGTTTCCATGGATATCGCGGAGACGGTAAAGGGTGCTGAGATTGTTGTGCTGGCTCTACCATCTGGTGTTGTTCTGCAGGTGGTGGACGATTTGCTGCCCCACTTATCCAGTGATCAGATTCTGCTGGACCTCGCGAAAGGTCTCGCACCCGGTGATCAGATGATCTCGGATGTGATTGAAGAAAAATTGGAAGCTGCCGGTTTAACCTGTCGACTTTGTGTGATGATGGGACCAACCATTGCCCCTGAGTTGGCCCGGGGTGTTTACACCACGGCCCTGGTGACAAGTAGTGATGCGTCATTGGCAGAATCCATCGCCACCTCCCTGACAACTCGCACCCTGAAATTGTCTGCAGCAACCGACTCACTGGGTTCCGAGTACTGGGGCGCTTTCAAGAATGTTATCGCTTTGGCCTGCGGCGTCGTTGATGGCCTCAAGGCCGATGGTCGAGGTGGTGATAATCTAAAAGCAGCAGTGTTTACTGCTGGCTATCGTGAAGCGGTGCGTGTTCTGCCAGAGCTAGGTGCTGACCCCGACACGGCATTATCTGCTGCGGGTATTGGCGACCTTTTCGTGACCGCGACTTCACCGCACGGTCGTAATCGTGAAATGGGTGAAAGGCTCGGAAAAGGTCAGACCCTAGAGCAGGCGTCTTCCGAAATGGTCATGGTGAGTGAGGGCGTTCGTGCCGCTCGAATGTTCCATCCACTGTTTCAGGGAAAAGGTATTGATGCGCCTTTTGTAGCAGCGGTCTGTGGTCTCCTTGATGGTGGCGACACGATTGATCAGTTCCTGGAAAACATCGTCGGCTGAGTTATGTCTTTTCTTAAACAACCCCTTCTGCACTTTTTGGTGTTAGGTGCCTTCCTGTTTGTTGTCTTTGAAATGACGGCAAGCAGTGGCACAGAAAGCGATCAAACCATTGTTGTGGACAAAGAGCGGCTGCTGGAGTTTATGCAGTTCCGATCCAAAGCGTTTGATGCGGAGCGATTTGATTACATTCTGGAAAACATGCCCGACGATCGGCGCCAGCAGCTAATTAACGACTATGTTCGCGAAGAGACGCTGTACCGGGAAGCGGTGGCGCTCGGGCTGGAAGCTAATGACTACATCATTCGTCAGCGACTCGTGCAAAAAGTTGAGTATCTGGCACGTGGGTTTGACGCCGCGACGGAAGTCGATGCAGAGGCATATTACCAGCGTAATCTGGATCGCTATGTTGTGCCTGCATCAGCAACGTTTACCCATGTATTTGTCAGCTATGACAATCATCCAAGCCGCGAGCAGGCTCGTGCCGTCGCCGATGCCATTAGAAGTGAGCTGGTTACGGAAAATGTCAGCTTTTCCGGCGCCCTTTCCTATGGTGAACGCTTTGCCTTCCATAAAAATTATGTGGATCGGAGTCAGGAGTTTATTGCCTCACATTTCGGTGACACCTTTGCAGCAGCGCTGTTCACCCTGACTTTGAATGAGTGGAGTGAACCGGTGGAGTCTGCCTATGGACTTCACATGGTGTTGATCAGCAAGCGTGGTGAAGAACGAACTGCACCCTTTGAAGAAGTAGCGGAGAATGCTCGCTTCGATGCTGAGCAGGAAGCACTTAGAGAGCAGACGGAACAGGCGATCAACGAAATCATCAGTCGCTACGATGTGGTCGTCGAACTCTAGTGATGTTGCGAGCGCTTGTTCTTCTAATCGTTACTGGTTGCGTTTCTCTCAGCGCCGCCGCCCATGATGCTCGCCCGATTTCCCTGGAAGTAACCCAGGTTGATGCCGCTTTCATCTACACGACGCGGCTCAAAGTACCTGACGCTATTGATCGTCCGCCTTTGGTCTCTATGCCAGAAGGCTGTCAGGCGGCAGAAGAGAGAACCGTGATTCAGGCGCCGGCATCGATCACCATTCGCCAGCAGTTTCAATGTGTTCAATCCCTGCAGGGCCAGGAGCTCGGACTCAAATTCCCCGGTTCAAATCCCTCACTATCGACGGTGGTTCGTGTGGTCCTGCCTGGAGACGTGGTCTATTCCTCGATCCTGCCACCCTCAGAAACCCGTTGGGTTGTGCCTGAACAAGAGGACGCGCTTAAGGTGGCCGTACAGTACGTGTGGCTTGGCGTAGAACACATCTGGCTGGGCATTGATCACTTACTGTTTGTTCTCTGCTTGTTGTTTGTCGCTGCGCATGTTCCGGAGAAGCGCTGGCAGAGAATTCTTATCACGATCACGGGATTCACGATCGCGCATTCCATCACGCTGGTGTTGTCGACGCTTGACCTTGTTTACCTGCCTATACCTGCAGTGGAGGCGGTGATTGCTCTGTCCATCGTGTTCCTGGCGCTCGAGATACTGCGTGATGACCCGGACTCCTGGACCTATCGATATCCGGTCTCAGTGGCAGCAAGTTTTGGACTGCTTCACGGATTTGGTTTCGCCTCGGTGCTGCGTGACATAGGGTTACCGCAAACGGAACTCCCCGTTGCACTCCTGTCTTTCAATGTCGGGGTCGAAATCGGTCAGATTTTGTTTGTGCTGGCCGTGATCGCTTTGGGTCGACTGTCGTCAGATGTTGTCAGTGGCCGGGAGCTTCAGCTTCGAGTTGCAGCCAGCTATCTGGTGGGCACCCTCGCGACCTTCTGGCTGATAGATCGTACGCTCTCATTTTGGGTGTGAGATAATCCGTTCATGAGTGATTTGTCGAGACCAGAACGCGTCCTTTACTCGCTTGCTGCGATTGCCATCGTTGCCGGAGCGTTAAAAGCGGCATCTGGCATTCTTGTGCCAGCACTGTTGGCGCTGTTTATTGCAATCGTGTGCACAGATCCGATGTATTGGTTGATTCGTCAGGGTCTGCCTAAATGGCTCGCGATTGTGCTGGTTGTGGTTATGCTGCTGGTGATCACCTCTGCCTTCCCCCTGGTGATCAGTGGTTCCTACGTGGAATTTACCCGGGAGCTCCCTCTGTATCAGCAGCGTGCCGACACGTTACTTCGGCAAGCAGCAGCCTGGGTTAGTCATTACGGTTACGACTATGATGCGGAAAGTATGCGAGCCGTTTTCGATCCGGCCGCAGCCCTGGGATACGTTCAGGTTGTTCTGGCAGCGCTGGGCGGCATTCTGTCTCGCTACCTGCTGATCATGCTGCTGGTGATCTTCATATTGGTAGACGTGCCACAGACTCTTAATAATCGTAGTACACCTGCGGGTGAGATCGTTAAGACGGTTCAGCACTACTTTGCGATAAAAACATTCACCAGCATGTTAACCGGTGGTCTCATCGCCATCTGGCTGCTGATTCTTGATGTGCAGTATCCCTTACTCTGGGGCTTCCTGGCTTTCCTTCTGAATTTTGTGCCGAATATCGGTTCAGTACTGGCAGCGATTCCAGCAGTCATTCTTTCGTTGTTGTTTGATGGTTATGTGTCGGCGCTGGTTGTGATGGTTGGTTATGTGCTGATTAACGTTGGTGTCAGCAATGGGCTTGAACCGCGGATCATGGGTCAGCAATTGGGCCTGAGATTTGTGTGGATCTTTGTTTCCCTGATTGTCTGGGGATGGATCCTTGGTCCTGTGGGTATGCTGTTGGCTGTGCCGCTGACGATGACGTTGCGAATTGCGCTGGAGAAGCATCCGAAGACACTCTGGATTGCCAATATTCTTGTGCCTGAAAACCTGATCAAGTCGACCGCTGAGCAGGCAGAGGAAACTCAGGAAAAACCGGTTAGCTGATCAGTCGATCCATTTCGTTGTGGAAGTGCTGCACACGCATTTCATCTTCATTGAGAAAAACGTCTCCAAATCCCTGGGAAGACATGCCTTTCTGGACGCCGGCGAGTAGTTCTACATCCTGATCGATGGTGTCGGTCATGGTTTTTTCGCCGGCAATCACCGCATCGTAGTGAAAAACATCTCGCTCGGGTCTTTGGTAGTCCTCTGGAAGAAATGCGGAGGCGCCCTGGTAGTGCCGCCCGGCAGACAAGACGGCGTCTTTTGACGTTGCAGTTTCTGGATCGGCGAATCGCACAAGACTAATCTTGTCGAATTCGCACCTTGATGGATCTGTTGGGTGCGGTCTCGGTCGTAGGATCCAACAGTGTTCCGGGGTAAATGAAAGAATGGCATTCGGGAAGAGATTGTATTGCCAGACATCTGAAAGCTGGTCGTCGGACAACTCGTCGTAGTCCATTCCTTTTTCTTTTCCGACTTTTCTCTTTTGTTCCTGCACTGCGCGGCGCACTTCCATGACACGACCTTCAAAGTCTGCAGGGTCCAAACCGATGGATTGAAGCTGGACGCTTTGGATTGCTGTGGGTACTTCCGGCACGGGGAATCTCGGGTTGACGGTAGCACCAGGGACTTCAACACCAGTGTGACCGTGCTCAAACAGTCGAACCGTATCGTTACAGCAGTCCACCATGCTCTTGTGCTGCGGATGCAGAAAATCCACGTGATAAAGCTCACTGAAGTTATCGACGACGGCTTTCCAGTTGCAGTCGAGATGCACCGTCTGATCTTCCACCACGGTCATTTTCTCAAAGTGATACGGCTCAAGAATGTCTTTCATCGGCCCCAAGAACTGGTGAAGGGGTTCTGGGGATTCCGAAAGATTCACAAAAACGAAGCCATTCCAGACTTCGGTATGCACCTTCTTTAGTGCGAGGCTTGCCTGATCAATACCATCGGTAAACCTTTCTTTGTAGGGAACGATTGAGAGATTGCCATCAATGTCATAGGTCCACGCGTGATACGCGCAGCGAAAAGTTGCGGCATGGCCGCAGCTATCGTTAACCAGCTGATTGCCGCGGTGCTGGCAGACGTTGTAGAAACCCTGGATGTCACCCTTTGAAGTCTGTGTCACCAGGATCTGTTCACGTCCCAGGTCGAAAACAAAGTAGTCGCCGGGTGAAGCAACATCGCTGACGAGACCCGCAACTAACCAATGTCGCCGCCACAGATCCTGCCATTCGCGTTCCATATAGGCAGGGTCGACATAGCGATCCTTGGAAAAGTTTTTGATGCGTGACTCGGTGTCAGTGTAATTGACGATTTCTATAGTCATGAATTGTCAGCCAGTCTCAGTCTTCCTTAGGGTATGCCAAGGCGGATTGTTATGTCGAATCCGCCATTTCTGGTAAATTTGTGGGCGAGAGGGTCATGTCTAGAACAACAATAATCATCCTAACGCTCTTCCTGGTCTCCTGCGCGTCCGGCAGCAGCAATAACCTGACGACGCAAAAAGTGGCTTTGGTGGACGCGGTCGATGGCACGCCGAATATCATGCGTTTTAACCGCCTGATCAAAGTTGCTGTGCGCTCTGCACTTGATGTGAAAGATACTATAGTCACAGGTCCCGGTGATCGGATCCGCTTTGAGTTTCAAGACGGTACGTTAGTTACCGCGGATCATGATGCCCAGCTGCGAATTGATGCTTTTGATGAAAAAAGTGGTGAACTGCGCCTGTCATCCAGCGGAGGTACCTTTACGGTAGCGCTCGGTAAAGTGATGAAAAGAAACGGAACCTCAACTTTTCGTATGAGTACGCCCTTTGGTGACATTCAGACAGATGCAAGGACGGGCTTCTGGATTGAACATGCAGCAGGTGGCGATCAGCTGGATGTCGTTCTGCTGGATCGGGGTAGTTTGCGTGTTTCCAATAAATTTGGCGAGACAACATTGTCTTCAGTGGGCGAAGGCACATCGATTGTTTTCAGTGCGCCACCATCTAACCCAATGATCTACGACGACCTCCAGTCCTTCGCTTTCACTGTCCCCTGATGTCTGAGGACCTGTCCGCATTTAGACTCGGTGACATCCGCGGTATCTATCCCGATGAATTTGATGAGTCTTTCGTCGAAAGGTTTGCCCATGCATTTGTCGGCCACTTCAACTTGCGCGGCAGGATCGCGACGGGCAGGGACATGCGTTCTTCAAGCGAAGGTTTGCAGCTTGCGCTGAACGACACGCTTTCGAGTATCGGCATCGATGTTGTTGATATTGGCCTTTGCCCAACTGAGCTTGGTTACTTTGCCTCAGGGGTGCCGGATATTGATGCGGCGATGATCGTTACTGCCAGCCACAATCCACCAGCCTACAACGGCCTAAAGTGTGTCCTGTCCGATGGGCAGGCGATTACACAAGAGGGTGGCCTTTCTGATATCCAAAGGCTGATGGCAGGTGGCTACCGCCATCCTTCCGCTGAAGGATCCGTTGCTCGCGAAGATTTCCACGAAAGGTATCTGGCTTTTCTCAAACCTCGCTTTTTGCCGGAAACGCTGCATCAAGGTCAGATCGCCCTGAACGGCTTAAACGGCACGGCAGCGACCATGGCTGACATGATCGCCACAGAGTTCAACCTGCCGGTGACATGGTTCCGAAGATCCCCCGGACCCATGCCAGAGGAGGGTGCTGATCCAACGAACCCCAAGCTGGCGCAGGAGATGAAGTCTTTTATGGTTGATCAGGGTTTCGTCTTGGGTGTGGCCTGGGACGGTGACTGTGATCGCTGTGTCTGCTTCGATCACGAGGGGGAGCTGATCCCGACCTACTACCTGATTGGACTACTAGCGGAAAAGTTTTTGACCGACAAACCTGGCAGCGCCATTGTCTTTGACACCAAGCTCTGTTGGAACACGCTAGACATTATTTCTAAGCACGGTGGTCTGGCAGTGCCAGCAGAGACCGGTCATGCGTACATGAAACATAAAATGCATCGACATCAGGCTGTTTATGGTGGTGAGCTGTCGTCTCATCACTACTTCGGTGATTTTTATGGTTGTGACTCCGGGATGTTCACCTGGTTAACGATTCAGGGAATGCTTGCTGCCACGGGTGAGTCACTCAGCGAGTTGATTCAGTCGCGAAAATCCGAGGTCGCCATTACCCGAGAGATCAGCGTGGCGTTGAGTGATGTGGATCGAGCCTTCGCAACGGTACTTTCCCAGTTTGAGAAAGTCGCGACAGACGTCGACCACTTCGATGGGTTGAGTTTTACGATGCCAGGCGATTGGCGGTTCTCATTGCGTCGCTCCAAGACAGAACCGGTTGTGCGCGTGAACTTCGAAACCCGCGGCGCCAGTGAAACCTTGCTTTCAGAGGGGGCGTCAGTTTTTCAGGCGCTTGAACCATTTCGCGGCGATGACCAGGACTGGCTTGAGTATTTCCACATCCAGTAACATCATCCCGATGGAAAGGATCGGGCGATGACAACTTATACTCCTATCGATGCAACCTTTGGCGCCGTGGTAACGGACATAGATCTGCGTGCCTTGTCGGACTCGGAATTCGCTGAGCTGCACGCAGAATGGTTGAACTATGCACTCCTGGTGTTTCCCGGCCAGTTTCTGACGAATGATGAACAGATCGCTTTTGCCAAGCGCTTTGGCGAACTAGAGCTTGAGCTGGCGGCGATCAGTAATGTTCGGCGCGATGGATCTGTTCGAGCACCTGAAGACTCAGATGGTGTCATTCAGATACTCAAAGGAAATATGGGTTGGCACTGCGATAGCACCTATATGCCGGTCCAGGCAAAAGGCGCCGTGTTCACGGCCCATGTGGTTCCGGATGAAGGCGGAGAAACCGGCTGGGCGGATTTGAGGGCCGGTTTCGATCAGTTGGATGATGAGCTGAAACAGCAGGTCAGCAAGCTGTCAGCTTTCCACTCTCTTTATCATTCCCAGGAAAAAGCAGGATTCTCTCCGGAAGAAGGTGACGGCTACAGTGGTTATGGGTTCCATGATCAGAAACCGCCCCTTAGACCGCTCGTTAAAAGTCATCCTGAAACTGGAAGAAAGTCACTGCTGATTGGTCGTCATGCTTACGGTATTCCCGGTATGACACCAGAGGCATCAGAAAAACTGCTGGATGAGCTCCTGGAACAGGTGTGCCAATCTCCTCGGGTTTATCATCACCGCTGGAACGAAGGTGATGCTGTTCTCTGGGATAATCGTTGTTTGCTGCACCGCGCCTGCCCCTGGGATATGACGAAGGCGCGAGTGATGTATCACTCGCGCATCGCTGGAGATCAAGTCAGCGAGTTTGCGGCACCCGAATAGCTGGCGCTAGTCGAGCGTTAGCAGATAAGTCGACAGTGCCAGTTCATCCTCCTCGTTGCCCAGGCGGACCGGAGGCATAGGTGGTGTTGGGGTTCGATAGAATTCAGACAGACTTTCTAAAGTGTACTTCTGATTGATCCCCTCAAGCGGTCTTAATCCAAAGGATCGTCTCTCTGTGTTCACCACGTGACAACCGATACATCCACGGGTTTTGAACAGGTGTTCACCCCGCGCGCTTAGCTCTGCGATCCGGGTTTCGCTGAATGATTCCAGACCGGTGTCCATCGGCGCCTGGCTGCTTGTAGTGCCCGCATCGCTTTGAGTCTCTCCATAACAGACCCGATAGATGGACATGGCGTAGTCGTCGGAAACATAAACACAGTCGTCTGGACCCTGGGCAATATCTACCGGGCGTCCCATGACGTCACCATCCTTTTCGAACCCGCTGAGAAAGTCTTTTTCGACGAAGCTGCCATCTTCCTGGTACTGGAGTGAAACAACGGTGTAACCATCATAGGTCGAACGGTTCCAACTACCGTGCAAAGCCACCAGCGCTGCACCGTCAAACTCAGCGGGAAACTTTTCGCTGTTGATAAAGCGAATGCCTAGCGGCGCATTGTGTGCTCTGAATCCATGAACCGGCGAGGTTGCACCGGCAAGCTTTTCCTCATCGCCGAAATCTGGATCCAGGTCGCCGAATCCATTGACGTTGGGCCAGCCATAGAAGTTGCCGAGTTCAACTTTGTTTAATTCACAGACCGGATAGTCGTCGCCTAAAAGGTCACGACCGTTATCGGTGGCGTACATGGCGCCATCAAAAGGTGCCCAATCGAAGCCGACAGAGTTGCGCAGCCCGGTAGCGAATCTTTCCTCTCCGGAGCCGTCAGGTTCATATCGGGTGATGGTTGCTCTCTGTGGGTCCTCTTCATCGCATACATTGCAGGTTGAACCTGAACTCAGATAAAGCATGCCATCAGGTCCAAAGCGGATGGTTTTGGTCCAGTGGTTCCCGGAATCCGCAAGGCCGGTGATGATCTGTTCGTACGCGCCGATGGTCGTTCCTTTGACATGATCGAAACGAATCCTGCCAACGGCATTCGATTCTGCAACGTAGAGATAGTCACCAAAGAAATCGATGCTGTGGGGTCGGTACAGACCGTCCATTAACGTGACCTCGCCATCAGCTTTGCCGTCTTCGTTGGCATCTCTTTTCAGTAGAGTGATCTTGTTTTCACGGGGTTGAGCGACAATGAGATCTCCGGAACGGGAGAACTCAATAAACCGAGCGTTCTTTACGTTGCCCGCGTAGAGGCCCACGGAAAAACCTTCGGGTAATTGCAGACGGTTCTGAAGGGTTGTTTCGCTCGGTGTTTCAACGCCTTCGCCGAACAGGGAATGCGTCAGTATGCCCGGTGTGACGTTCATCTGGCTGAGCAGGATCATGAAGGTAACGATCAGGGCTGCTAGCAGCCCGAGGAGGATTTTCCACCACATAAAGGAAGGTATCAGCTATAGGTAAGGTCGCTGATGATACGTATCGAAGGGTGATTTGTCTTGATGTGCAGTCAGAGCTGTCGAACTTTCCCGATGTAAGGCAGATTGCGATTTCTTTGGGCGTAGTCGATGCCGTAGCCAACGACGAATTCGTCAGGAATCTCAAAACCTACCCACCGGGCTTTTACTTCAACTTCCCTGCGAGATGGTTTGTCGAGGAGCGTGGCGATTTCCAGACGTCTTGGCGCACGCCCTTGAAGTAGTGTCATAACGTGCGTCATGGTGTGACCGGTATCGATAATGTCTTCGACAACGAGCACGTCTCTGCCTTCGATTTCACCGCGAAGGTCTTTCATGATCCTGACTTCCCTGGATGATTCCATAGCATCGCCGTAGGACGATACTTCCAGGAAATCGACCTCAACAGGCATACGCAGTTCGCGAACGAGATCGGCAATAAAGACAAAAGATCCTCGCAGGAGGCCAACCACAACCAGCTTGTCGGTATCCGAGTAGAACTCGGAAATTTCTTTCGCCAGTGATTCGACACGCGCAGCAATGGACTTTGCGGAAATCAGTTCGTCGATAACGTAAGAAGAGTGGTCGATAGACATGGCAACCGTGCAGGGCGCTTTTTTTGCCCGCAGTTTGACGCATCTGGGCGGAGAGGGAAACCGGTGTGTTAAAGTATTACCCATGAGCGAACAAATGAATCGACGAGAACTACTTCGAGCGGGAATCGCAGCCGGCGCAGCGGCTACTCTGAGCACAGGCATGACGCTTGCTGACAAGGGCAAGTCATCTATTTCGAATCAGATGGAATCCCTGGAAGAGCGGTTCGATAAGCTTGAACATCATCACAAAAACCTGGTGCGCGCTGGTGCAGTGGCGTTCGCACTCTCTACTGGTATCGACGTACTCGCATTTTTCTAATAGGCTCGATCTCCTGTTCTGCAAACACGCTTGAAAGGAGCCGATCATGCCTGATCTTGAAGCCGACCTGTTTAACCTTGCCATGAGCGAGCAAGCACAGCCTCTAATGGACGCTGTGAAAAAACACATCGCGGAAAATATTGAACCTATCACCGAAGAATTCTTTTCCCTGGATAAGGAAAAAGAAGATCGATGGTCCTGGCATCCCAGACAGCTGGAATTGCTGGAAGGTGCAAAAGATAAAGCGAAGGAGTCGGGATTGTGGAACTTCTTCCTGCCCGGTTATTCAGAGATCGGAGAAGGGCTGACCAATCTGGACTATGCCTATATTGCGACCGAACTTGGCAAATATGCGCTGGCATCGGAATCCCTCAACTGTAGTGCACCAGACACCGGCAATATGGAAGTGCTGGAACGCGTCGGTACAGAAGCGCAGAAGGAGCAATGGTTAAAGCCACTCCTGAACGGAGAGATTCGCTCGGCCTATGCCATGACAGAGCCTGGGCTGCCGTCTTCAGATGCGAAAAACATCTCAACCAGCGCGGTGCTGGATGGTGATGAGTGGGTTATAAACGGCGAGAAGTTTTACATCTCCGGTGCTGGAGACCCCCGCTGCAAGATCATGATCACGATGGTCAAGACTGACCCTGATGCGGCACCGTCAAAGCAGCAGTCGCAGATCCTGGTGCCGATTGAGACACCGGGTGTACAGATTCTGGAAGCCATGGAGGTGTTTGGTCATGACCATGCGCCGAGAGGCCACATGCACATCAAGTTCGACAATGTTCGTGTGCCAAAAGAAAACATTCTGTTAGGAGAAGGTCGTGGCTTTGAGATATCCCAGGTAAGACTGGGCCCCGGTCGAATTCATCACTGTATGCGATCTATCGGTAAAGCAGAGAAAGCGCTCGAGCTGATGGTAAAACGCTCGGCTACCCGCGAAGCGTTTGGCAAACCCATTGCGAAACTCGGGAAGAACCTCGAAGTCATTTCCCGGGCGCGCATTGAAATTAATGCCATGCGTCTGGCAGTCCTTCAGGCAGCTAAAGCGATGGATGTGCTTGGCAACAAGGAAGCCAGGGTTTATGTAAGCGCGGTAAAAGCCATGGTGCCGGAGAAGGTTTGCCTGATCATTGACCAGGCAATTCAGATGCACGGAGCTGCTGGTATTTCTCAGTGGACGCCTTTAGCAGAAATGTACACGGACCTGCGTCACCTTCGTTTTGCTGACGGCCCTGATGAGGTGCACCACATGGTGGTTGGCCGCGCTGAAGTACAAAAATACGACTTGTGGTAAGCGAAGCGCGGGCAGAATCTAGCTGTTGGTAAGAATCTTGAACACTGCCCGCGACAATTCCCGCTGAAGCAGAAAGAGTGAAGAGTTAAGTCTTGCCGAAGAACGCGAGTACGACAAGGTCCTCTTCGATATCAAAGAAAGAGTGTGCGGCAGTTGCCCTGACATAAAGCACACTACCGGGTTTGATGTCGTGGTCCTTGTCTTCCACTCTTAATCGACCCTTACCTTCAATTACGTAGTACACCTCATCTTCAAGGTGGGGTGCCTGCATGTCTTTGCTTCCGGCTGGTAGCCGGTAGATGGATACACTGAGAGAGGGAACTCTCAGAAATTCGAAAATACGTGCTTCATTGCCAGCGACTCGGCTCGCCAGTTCATCCGGGTCAAATACCGACCAGTCGTTTGATGAAGTTTGATCACTCACTACGTGTTCCCCCCAGGGTGTTTCTAATACCCCCGGGAGACACGAGTTTCCCGGGTTTAGCCCTCTATTCTAGCATCGCTTTTCAGCGCGTAGTGCCCGAGCAGGCCTGCCCCACCGAAGATGAACATCAAGGCGTAGGTCATGGGTTCCTCACCATCCAGACCCAGGATCTGGATCATGGCCAGCCCAGCGCCCAGCGCAACCGAAACGATGCCCCACTTAAGACTGGATTCGCGGTTCATGGCTGGTGCCGCCAGAATCAGCTGTTGAATGGTGTCGCCGTCTGCTTTCATGGAGATCAGCTCTCGTTTGACCCGGTTGTCTGATAGCACTTTGGTAATAAAGCCTATGGTGCCCAGCAAAAATGGGACGATAATGATCGGTATCAGCTCTTCTGGCATGGTTCTTCCTCGATAAATGTCTGTGATATCGGGTTAGACGAGCCTTTGGCAGCTCCGGTTGCAGTTTTTTCGACATTCTTTTGCAACCACACTCACCGGAGTGGCGTCTTATGTGTAATGCAGCAGGATAGTGAACTCATCAGCGAGGTGCAGGCGGGGAACCCGCAGGCGTTTGAGCGCCTGGTAACTGAGTACCAGGACATGGTCGCTCGGTTTGTATTTCGGATCATTCCCTCTGCTGAAGACCGTGAAGAGGTTTGCCAGGACGTTTTCGTCAAAGCCTATTTCAAGATCTCCCAGTTCAAGGGAGAAGCCAAGTTCAGTACCTGGTTGTTTCAGATCGCTTACAACACCGCGATTTCTTTCAAACGAAAACGCGTGATCTCACAGGTGCCGCTGGAAGATCATGACATCGCTGATGTGCATCGGGATGAGCTTGAGCAAGACGATGTCAGTCGAGAGATTGCTGCACAACTGAATCGATTGAGTCTGGAAGAAAGAAGTGTCGTAACTTTGTTCTATATGCAGGATATGTCCGTTGAGGACATCTCTCATATTGTGAACAGGCCGAATGGCACCGTGAAGAGCATCTTATTTCGAGCGCGCGGGAAATTGCAGAACAGGATGCAGCCCGAACTGCTGGGCGCAGGCGCTTAAACCTGAAGAGAGAAACAGATGGAAGAACAGATCGACAACACACTGAGCCAATTCTTTAAGTCCGGTCAGCAACCGAAACTGCCGAGTAACTTTGCATGGCAGGTGATGCAGCGTATTCAGAAAGAGCGCATTTCGAAAGCGACACATCGCGCTCACCTTGAGTCTCTAGTGATTGGTTTCATCGCCGTCCTTTGGGCCGCCGCGTTGCTGGCCGCCTATAGTCTTTATGTCTCTATCCCAGTCTCTACGATCGAAGTGCCGGTGCCAGCTATGGTCTCAGCCGCCATGCTGTTTGGTTTCTGGATCATCGATACTGCGCTCAGGGTCAGAACCGGCTGAAGACGTTGACCGCAGTTCCGCGCCGGGAGTAGTCTGGGTGTATGACGCAGCCGCCCGACCTCAGGTCCGATCAACTTGAACCGGTCAGACTGGATAGCCCGGTAGATCCGAGCTTTCTAGGTTACACCCCTGCGTCCTGGCTAAAGCTGATTGAAGAGCAAGGGCCGGTTTTCAAGTCTGAATACCGTGGTGAAGAAGCCTACGTTATAGGTACCCACGAGGCTGACCTGACCATGTGGAAGTCGCCGGAAGACTGGCTCTATGGTCCTCCGTCGTCTGGTGGTGACTTTTTTCGTGAAGTGATGGGCGACATGCACGTCACCCAACTGGACGGCGAACCTCACCGGAGATCCCGCAGATTGATACTGCCTGCTTTTGGCGTGGCCGCCGTCACCCGGGAAATGCCTGCGGTTAACCAAGTGATTACCGATGGACTATCGCAACTGGCGAAAGGGCCGATGGATTTTCATCCTGATCTTTCTCGTTTGATTGCTCGAGCCCTTAATGTGTCCCAGGTTCGTGAATTTCCAAGCGATGAACTCATCGACAAGATGATGATGTTCGAAGAAGCGTTCATCCCTGCTTCGGCGTTGCCTGATGAACGTCGCAAAGCCTGGTATCAGAGAGCGGATTATGTGGCCGCTCGAGAAGCGGCTTTTAGTTACTTTGAAGGTATCGTCGACGATCGCCTGGCTGGCAAGGTTCGCGGGGATTCCCTCGACCTGGTGATTGAAAAAGCAGTCCCCGAAGGATTGTCGCCGCTCTCCCGTGAAGAACTGGTGAGAGCAACGTACCTTCTCAGCGTTGCCGGTGTTGGCAATATTGCGAACATTCTTTGCGCGGCGCTCTGGGCGATCCAGGGTGAATGGGTTGAACGACTTAGATCAGAGCTTGAGGGTTTCAACGCCGAAGAGCTGAAGTCGGGGATGAGCAAGTTTCCCGTGTTACGAGCTGTGATCTCTGAAACAGAGCGCTGCTACTTGCCGGCTCCGGTAATCCCGAAGCTGAGCGCACATCCCATGAACTTTATGGGGTATGACATTCCTGGTCATGTACACATTCTTCATCTTCACGGGTTGGCGCATTTCGAAGAGGAACGTTATGCGAAAGCGGCACGGTTTGATCCGTCACGTTGGCTCATGGACGATAGAGCTGAGCGCGCGAACGCCTTCGGTGGTGGACCGCATCTTTGCCTCGGTATGGGTGTGACTCGTCTTTATGTACCACTCCTGCTGGCACATATCGTCAAAGACTATGACTGGCATCTCGATGGCCCACCCGTCTACGTGTCACAGGCGGAGGAATTTGAAGGTGCGCCTTTGACGACGAGATGTCTGGGCAGCCTGGAGCCGCAGAGTACGGGCTAGTCGAGCCAGCTTGGTGGCGCGGGGATGTTGAATGTGCTTTGCACAACAGACTCGAACGCAGCGTCCTGGTCCTGATCCATAATCTTTTCTGCCTGATCATAGAGTTTCACGACGCCGTCGACGTGGCGAATAAATTCGTCGGGAAAATGACCGCCCAGTCGAAGATTGTCTTTCCAGAATCTGCGATGGGGTGCGTGCATCAAACAGCGCATGTAATTTAGGGACAGGCATTGATCTGTTTCGATCAGTCCGTTCTCTCTTTGATAGTGCAGGTTCTGGAAGTACACCAGCTCAAAGTAGAGTTCCTGTTCAAGTGCGCGCCTTTCTCTAAGTGTCAGTTCCTCGATATCGGCGAAATTTTCATCGAGTTTGTAGAGTTCATGTTCGAAGAACTTGTCTCTTGCTGAGTGCAGGGCGCCGGTATCCAGCAAGCGCAGGCCAATGTTGATCCTCGCATCAATGCGTTGCTGCAAAAGTTTTGCGCGCCACTGTTTTTGAGTTACCCGTAGTTGGAAACCAATAAAGAACAGCAGTACAGCGATGGTGACGATTTCGAGCATGAGGTAGTTATAGCCTGACCAATAGCGCATTGCCATACTTACCTGTAGCATGGCGTATTTCCGATTCGAGACGAATCATGGTCCGTTTTCTAGCAGCTCTGGCGCTGCTTATCTCTTCCTCTTCAGTCCTTGCCAAAGACTACGCCAGGCTATTCGAAAAACTCAGTGATACGGTGGTCACGATACACACCATCGAGACAGGCATCACTGTCGGTGAAAGCGGCATTCAGCATACGACTGCGCAGGGATTGGGTAGCGGTGTTCTAATCGACAAAGACGGTACAATCCTTACCGCTTCTCATGTCGTGAACAACGCCAATCGAGTCAGTGTCGAACTGAAGGACGGTAGAAAGTTTTCCGCGAACGTCACCTCAGCGGTAAAGGTCGCGGACCTCGCGGTCGTTCGAATAGAGCTTCCACCCGATGATCTTGATTACGTAGAGCCGGGAGACTCAGACAAGGTCGATATTGGTGAACAGGTGTTCGTTATTGGCGCTCCCTACGGTTTGAAGCATACGTTTACAGCGGGTCATCTCTCGGGCCGACGTATCATGGAACAGGTTTACTTTGGTGACGACCTGGAGCTTCTGCAGACCGACGCGGCGATCAATCAGGGAAATTCCGGGGGGCCTTTGTTTTCCAACAAAGGTGACCTGATCGGTATTGTCAGCCACATCCGGACGAAAAGTGGAGGAAACGAAGGGCTGGGTTTCGCTGGAAGCATCAATATGGCGCGAGATCTCATTCTCAATCACCCGCCACTCTGGTTTGGTATGGAGTTCGCTACCCTTAACAAAGATTCGCTTCGGATGTTGAATGTGCCGGAGTATGAAATCGGGCTGCTTGTTCAAAGCGTGGCAGCGGGATCTCTCGGCGCACAGTTCGGTATTCGCCCCGGTAGCTTTCCCGTCACCGTTCAGGATCAGTCTATTTTGCTTGGTGGAGACATTATTGTCGAAGCGGGCGGTAATAGATTCGGTGGCTCCATGGACAAACTGGAAAGTGTGAAAAATTACTTTGAACAGACCGCTGTGGGTGACACACTCAGGCTTACAGTGATACGTGATGGTGAGACCGTTCTGTTGTCTGCGCCAAAACCTGATAACCGTTGAGGTTTACCATGAAGAAGATTTTATTGGCTGCGTTGGTTGTTGTTTTGGTAGGTTGCGCCAGTGACGGACCGCAAGAAGAGGTCATTGCTCACCCGGATTACAACATTTCGAGCTTCAAGACCTATCGTTGGGCTGATGAACCGGTTGCGGTTATTGGCGTGCTGGCTGGCGCTGAATCCGTACAGCTGGAACTCCGTATGAAAGACGCGATCAACCGAATGCTGCAATCACGAGGCTATCGTCTGGAAGACAAGCGCAATGCTCAGCTTGTGGTTTCGACGATGGTTGGTGCCATTGAACAAACCTCTTACTCGACACATGTCGTGGATTCGCAACGTTACTACAACGCGCAGTTCCGCTGGACCCAGGAGAACGATTATCTCCGTGGTGCAATCTCCGTCATTTTCACGCATCCCGATACCGAGGATATCGTCTGGCAGGGCTCTATTGGTCAGACCCTGGAAAACAGCCCGAATCGCGCTCGCGGCACTTTGGGTGATTTCATTGGCAAGATCGGTGAGTTGTTGCCACCTTCGCAAGGTTAAAAGTCGGTGCAATTGATGATGCGCTCAGTTTTCCTTTCCTTGTGTTTTTTCCTGGCAACACCGGTTTTTGCAGATGATTGGGAATTTATTCTGGAACCTTATGCTTTGGCGGCCAGTATTGAAGGAGACTCATCCATCGGGCAACAGACTGGTGTTGAAGTTGACGTCGACTTCGACCGAATTCTTGAGACTTTGCGTATGGCAGGCATGGTGCGCTTCGAAGCCATTCATGACAGTAACTGGGGAGTGGTGGTCGATTATGGCTTTATGGATCTGGGTGATGATCTGTCAGGTCCACGAGGTGGCGTCGCAGACCTCAAGCTACGCCAGGGAATTTTTCAGGCAAATCTGCTGCGTCGCCACGAGGCGGAGAACAGCACACTGGATTTCATGATCGGTGTTCGGTGGTGGGATAACGACATCGACCTTGAACTAGACCCGGCATTACTGCCTGTAACACCCAGCCTGAAAATTGATGAGGATTGGGTTGACCTGACGTTAGGTGTTCGCTGGCAGTCGCGATTGAATGACAAGTGGAAGCTTCAGGTGAGCGCTGACGTCGGTGGTTTCGGCATGGAATCAGATACCACCTCGCAGCTGAGCGCGGGTGCCATCTACACAATTAATGATCGTTTGGATCTCGACCTTCGCTATCAGGGGCTCTGGGTAGACTATGAATCCGGCAGCGAAGGTGACGCGGACTACTTTGCTTATGATACGGTCACCCATGGCCCTTTGATTGGTTTGATCATTCGATTCTGATGCGTCGCTTACTCTTTTCGTTCCTTTTTCTCCTTGCGTTGCCTTTGTCGGCGGCGGAAGAAATTCTTTGGGAATTTCCCCGCGATGTGACCTTTGAAAAAGGCAGCCTGATCATTCACGCACCCCAGGTCATCGAATGGCCAGAATATGAAACTGCCTCCCTGTTGCTGGCAGTCGAGTTTCTGCCGAATGCTGGTGACGAAGAAGTCATTTATGCGACCGTTGAAATGACCGGGTCAACAGAAGTCGATATGGAAGAGCGAACGGTTCGCCTGTCCAACCGGGAGGTGATCGCCACCAAGGTGTCTGGTGTAGATAGACCTGAGTATACAGAGGCGTTGACTAAGAGAATTACCGCGACACCGGTAGTTGCGCCTCTGGACATTTTCCTGCTGTCCCTCGCCCAGGATGTGATGGAGGTAAAGAACCACGAAGGATTTAATCCGGCACCGCCAAACATCATCGTCGCGATGTCGCCGACAATTCTGCTGTCGGTACCCGGTGAGCCCCAGTTTGAACCCATGGAGTCCAGCGCATACAGCGTGATCACCAATGCCAACTGGCCTTTGATGAAGCACCGGACAGAAGAAGCTTACTATCTGCTTTATAAAAACAGCTGGTGGCAAAGCACTTCCCTCGAAGGTGACTGGACTGCGATGGTGGAACAGCCTGAAGGCATCGATGTTCTGGACCCGGAAGGTGCGTTTAAAGATTTCCTGGTAACTGTAAGCCCCGGTGAGACTGTTCAGATTCTTTTCGCGAAACAGCCAACGGAATTGATCCTTCTGGATGGAGCGGCGATCACCGAAGCCATCCCGGAAGCTCTGGGTTTGAGTTTTACGACCAATACGCAGAGCCCGCTGTTCCAATACGGTGATGACTGGTACTTCCTTGCAGCGGGCCGTTGGTTCATGACGGACACCCTGGAGAAAGGTGGCTGGGAGATGGTGACGGAGTTACCGGAAGTGTTTTCTGAGATCCCGGCGTCTCACGGCATGGGTTATGTCCGAGCTTCGGTCGCTGGAACTGTGGAAGCAAAGACCGCTTTGCTGGAAGCTAACCTGCCACAGAAGAAAACTGTCTCGGTTAATGACTATCTTGAACTGACGAATCAGTATGACGGTGAACCCAGTTTTGAACGCATCGCGTCTACAAAGGTTGTCAGGGCAACTAACTCTCCTTACGACATCTTTGAGTTTCAAGGTGTGTATTACCTTTGTTACGAAGGTGTCTGGTACGACTCTGATGTCCCGGAGGGACCCTGGAAACCAGCGCTGAGGGTGCCTGACGTCATCTACGATATTCCCGCGGATTCTCCTGCTTATCCGGTGACCCAGGTGGCTGTCTCTCAGAGCTCGTCAACAACGGTGACCTACTCAGCGAGTTCCAGCTATTACACCGGTGTTTACAGCTATTATGGATTTCCGGTTTATGGCACTGGCTGGTATTACCCGCCTTACTACGGATTTGGCGCGCTGTGGTACTACCCCTGGTACCGATCCTACGGTTACGGCAGCTTCTATAACCCGCGAACTGGAAACTACGGAACTCGCCAGGTCTGGGCGGGCCCCTATGGTGGATACAGCTACAACCAGCACTATAGTCCGCGAACTGGTCGATCTGGGTATGTGGAAACTGCATGGGATTCTGACGAGTGGGCGAGTTACGGCGAGACTTACAATCCCAGGACGAACATCTACACGGAAACAGAGCGGTACTACTCGGACGACCATGAACGCTTTGAGATGGAGCGAGAAATCAGCCGCGGCGATAAAACCATGAACGTGGATCGCGAGGTTGATATCGATGATGGCTGGGCGGTAACAGAACGCTCAACTTCAGAAGGTGGCAACATGCGGGTTGAGCGTCATCGTCAGGAAGATGGTAGCTACACATCCGATGGCACGATTAATTCCGGCGACGGCAAGAGTGTCGATTTCGAAGGCAAGATAGAAGACGGTCAACGGCGCACCCACTATGAAGGATCAGAAGGTGGTGAATTCGTCACCGGCGGTGACGGAGAGAACCGGGGTATGGTCGGCAAAGGCAGCGATGGCAGTCTTTATGCCGGTAAAAACGGTGACGTCTACAAGAAGTCTGGAGATAGCTGGTATCAGTACGACCGGGAAAATGGCTGGGGAGAAATTCCAGGACCCAGTGGTGACAATGCCAGGGATAGGGCTAATG
The DNA here is from genome assembly GCA_965267195.1 of Pseudomonadales bacterium. Taxonomy (GTDB): domain Bacteria; phylum Pseudomonadota; class Gammaproteobacteria; order Pseudomonadales; family Azotimanducaceae; genus UBA9659. The sequence continues at coordinate 2,544,872 of OZ253942.1, read as the reverse complement.
AGTGGCAGAACTCGGCAACGGATCGAGCCGGTACCACGACGCAGAAGCGGGAGCGTGCTTCTTCTACTGCGTCTTCAGGAGGATGGGACGACTACAACCGTGATAAATCCAGTCGTATGAGCCAGCTCAGTAGAGATGCCCATGCTCGCAACATGGGTAATCGTCAGTTTCAGCAGAGACGCTCGCTGTCACGGAACCGCATGAGCACTGGCCGAATGCGATCCAGATACAGATAGATCAGTCCCGAATACAAGCGCCAAAAGCTGTAAATGACACATCGTCAGTTACCGCACTGAAAACCAGGTTGCCGGTTTCTATCGTGACGGCAACGCTGTAGGCAACGCCATCCACCGCGCGCTCTGACCCATCTTCGACACCAGCTGCCATCAGTTTTCCGTCAATGACTTCAACTTCATCGATTCGACTGACTCTACCTTTACCGGTTGTGATGGTTTGCAGAGTCTTCTTTTCTGCATTCAGGCGAAAGAATGTTGGTGCATTGATGCTGTCGGCGGTCACCGCCTCGCAACCTTCAATAGTGCACTCGTTGTAGTCGGATATTGCACAGAGGATCGGCACTGACTTATCGAAATCTTTTGCTGCGACAGGGATGGCGGTCACCAGACAGAGCGTGCCTATGATCTGCTTTAAGTTTTTCATCAGAAAGATTCCTCTATTTTTTCTCTTCGACGGTGACATTGGCGATGTGTATGCCGACGAGTCTTGCGATAACCACGGCGAGATACAGTTGACCCATAATCGCCTGAAAGAGCGCGATGGTTCGTGCAACTGGCAGGGTCGGCGAGATATCGCCATAGCCGAGGGTAGTTTGTGTGACGAAACTGAAGTACAGCAATTCGTGCAGTACCGCCGTTGCACTGTCCTGGTCGGTAAGATCCAAAAGGATCTTGCCGCCGAACGCTTCCGGTACCACGACCAGGATGGCGTAGTAGACCAGTGACAGGGTGAGTCCGAACATCAGATACAGCACAACCGAGGCATAGATAATTTCGGAGTCTATGCGTCGTGCATTCATGAGGTATCGGTATACCGTACGCATGACATAACCCAGGAACACTGTCTGGAAGACGCAGTAGGCCAGCAACTGCTGATCCGCAGAAGCTGGCGCCAACATCCATTTTGTGGTCATCGCGGGGATAAATAGAATGATGCCGACGATCAGTTCGTTTCGGTCCGCGGACACCAGGTACAGGGATGCGATCATGGTGAAGGTATAGTGCAGACGCGAGATGGGTGTCAGCCACTCGGCGCTGACCAGGGTGGGCACAATAAGCAGGAGAACCATGCTGATCAGCAGGGTTTCAAAGCTAACGATGCGTGTATTCGACTGCATAAAAACTTCAGTTAGCCGCTACTGTGCAGCGTAACCCCTGGCGTCGAGGCACAATGACATAGCCCGTTTGAAGTCGTCTTTGCGCTGTTCGAATTGCGCCTGATTCTGTGAGTTCTGGTTAGCGGCCTGTTGTTGGGCGCTGTGTCTTGCATGTGACCGACCACGCATGGCTCCTAGTGCTGCACCCACTTCTGCACCTTTGCTGGCGTCGTCATCGGCGATTTCACCAATAATTGCACCTCGAGCCGCGCCTCTTAGCGCGCCTCTCATCGCGCTGCCGTCTGCGCCTGGTCTTTCGGCTTCCACAGTCTGGGGTGTCGTTGTGTTGATTGGGTCAAAACCAGTCTGGCCTTTTGCCCAGCTGTAGCATTGGTAATCATCCTGCTCGATCTGCTCCTGGCTCTGGTTGTTTTTTGGATAAACGAAGAGACCGACGGAGCTGGCCAGTGAAGCCATTACCATGGTGGGACAAATGAGGAGAGACAAGCAAAGAGTCAGTCTTTTCACGATATGCTTTCCCTGTATATAGCTGATGGAAGACGTCAGTATAGTGTGAAGTTAACAAAATTGTGCAAAGAGGTTTGTGGGAATTCTGTTACAGTTCACAGCCCACAAATCTGATAGCAAACCGGGTGGTTTTTATGGTTTTCAGAGTATTGTTCCTGTTGCTGTTTGTTGCAGGATGCTCGACGGAAGAAGCTGAAGTCCAACTCACTGAAGTTGTTACAGATTCCGTTCTCGTCAAAGAGTACTTTCCCAAGCGATCCTACGTTGGTCGTCTTAGTGCTCAGGAAGATGTCCAAATAAAAGCCAGGATATCCGGCTATCTCACTTCTGTTGATTTCAAAGAAGGTGAAAACGTTGAAGCGGATGATCCGCTTTATTCCATTGACCCCAGAGAGTTTGAAGCAGCTCTGGCGAGTGCTCGTGCTCAACTCGCAGCTGCCCAGGCCGACCGTGAAGTGTCTGACCTCAACTTTCGCCGGGGTGAAGAGCTCCTTCCAAAGAAGGCGATCTCACAGGCTGACTTCGATGCGCTCAAAGCCAAGAAGCTAGAAGCAGATGCAGGATATGCCCAGGCAGAAGCAGCGGTGAAGACGGCAGAAGTTAACCTCACGTTTACGCATATCAAAGCACCGATCTCTGGTCGAATTGGACGAAGTGCGGCAACCGTCGGTGATCTGGTTGGTCCTACTTCCGGCGTATTGACCACTCTGGTCAGCATGGACCCCATTGAAGCGATCTTTCAGATCAGTGAATCAACCTTTGTGGCAACCTCAGAAGAGCGTCTCGGTACCAATGAAGCGGGGGAGGTGGAGCTTAGTGACATCCAGGTGGGCCTTGAGCTGACTAACCGCCAGATGTATCCCCTGAAAGGTTACATCGACTATTTTGCGAATCGCATCGATGATGAAACAGGAACCCTGGAAACACGTGCTCTCATTCCTAATCCAGAAGGGCTGCTGGTGCCGGGTCAGTATGTCCGGGTGGTGTTGCAACTCTCGAATCCGTTGACAGGAACATTCATTCCACAGGCTGCGGTTCAGGCAGACCAACAAGGCAGCTTTGTGCTGGTGATTGAACCAGGTGACATGGTCGCTCGACGGAATGTTGAACTGGGTGAACGGGTTGATGCTGACATTCGTGTGCTCTCCGGTGTGGATGCCGGTGAGGTAGTCATTGTCAGGGGGCTGCAGCTCGTCAGACCAGGGCAGGTTGTTAAGACACGAAACGTCGCCGACGCGGAGGCATAAGCTGTGTTCAGCAGATTCTTCATTGAACGGCCAAAGTTCGCTCTGGTTGTTTCGATTGTCCTGACCCTTGCTGGTCTCATCTCCATGTCGACACTGCCGATTGCCGAATACCCGGCAATCTCTCCGGTAAACATCTCGGTTGTTGGTCGGTATCCGGGTGCTTCTTCAGAAATCGTTGAGCAAACGGTGGCGACGCCGATCGAAGATGCAGTGAATGGTGTTGAAGACATGATCTACATGTCTTCAAAGTCCGCCAATGACGGCACGTATAATCTGACGGTCACTTTCAAAGTGGGCGCCGATGCAGATATGTCCCTGGTTCGAGTTCAGAACAGGGTCAAACTGGCAGAACCGAGGCTCCCGCAGGAAGTCAGGCAGAACGGCCTGGAAATTGATCAGCAGTCTCCGGATATTCTGAAACTGATCAGCGTCTACTCCCCAAATAACACGCTGGATTACGCCTTTATCTCCAACTACATCAAGATCAATGTGCAAAGTAATCTTGCTCGTATTGATGGCATATCCAAAGCCAATATCCTGGGTGAGGCAGAGTATTCCATGCGCCTCTGGCTGGACCCCGACAAAATGGCGCGCCTGCAGATCACAACTAATGATGTCGCAGCAGCGTTACAGGAACAGAACGTTCAGGTAGCGGCAGGTAAGGTTGGTGCGCCGCCCTTTGAAGGAAACCTGCAGACTGAGTACACGCTGCAGACCAAGGGACGACTCCAGGATCCCGCAGAATTCGAAAACATTGTGCTGCGCGCGAACCCTGACGGCTCGGCGACCTACCTGAGAGACATTGCCCGTGTGGAACTTGGTCAGAGTAACTACAACTTCTTTGGTGAGGTAGACGACCTGCCAGCTGTAAACATTGCACTTTATTTGTTACCGGATGCCAATGCACTAGAAGCCGGTGAAGCAGTTAACAAAATGATGGCGCAGCTGGCCGAAAGCTTCCCGGAAGACATGGACTACAAGATCGGTTACGACACCACCCGATATGTGTCGACGGCGATCAATCAGGTTGTCGTTTCACTGTTTCAGGCTGTTGCGCTTGTGATTCTGATTACGTTTATTTTTCTTGGCAGCATTCGTTCGACTCTGGTGCCCGCAGTTGCGATTCCTGTTTCCCTGATTGCCACTTTTTCTGTTTTGTTAATGCTGGACATGTCCATCAACACGGTGACCCTGTTTGGTCTTATCCTCGCGATCGGGATCGTTGTTGATGATGCAATTCTCGTGATTGAAAACTGTGATCGGCATTTGCGCGAAGATCCCAACATGAGTACCAAGGAAGCCGCGATCCTGACTATGGATGAGGTCGGCGGCGCCGTGATTTCCACAACCCTGGTGTTGCTTGCAGTGTTTGTTCCTGTGGCGCTGCTGCCGGGTATCACCGGTGAAATGTACCGTCAGTTTGCGGTGACGATTTGTGTGGCGGTGGTTTTCAGCTCGCTTAACGCGCTGACGTTGAGTCCGGCGCTTTGCAGCCTGGTGCTCAAATCCGGCGAACAACAGGATGCGGGCTGGTACCGACGTTTCATGTCTGCATTTGATGTGATTACGGAGAAATATGACCTCGGTGTCAGCTGGGTGCTGCGCAAGCTTGCTGTGGTCGCTGTCATCTTCGTCGCCTGGGTGGCTTTGTTGGGTGCAGGATTCCTCAATATCCCAACTGGATTTGTGCCGTCTGAAGACAAAGGTGTGCTGATGGTGAATGTTCAGCTACCGGATGCTTCCTCAATCACGCGAACAAAAGACGCCATGGATAAAGTCGCGAACATCCTGGCTGAGGATCCCGTTGTTGAAACTGTCACATCGATCACCGGCTTTTCTATCCTGACTGGTGCCATGAGCAGTAACGCCGGTAGCGTTTTTGTGGTTCTGAAACACTGGGACGAACGAACGGATCCGCAAGATATCGTGTTCGCTCTCGCGCAGCGGACAAATGCCGCAGCATTCAGGGCGGTACCAGAAGCGCGAGTGGTCGCCATTCCGCCTCCGGCGGTTCCCGGCATGGGGTCTGTTGGTGGCCTCGAGCTGATGTTGGAAGATACCCTGAGCCGTTCACCGGCCGAACTTGCGAATGTTCTGAATCTTGTCGTTTCCAGGGCGAATCAGACGCCCGGGCTTGAAGGCGTATTCACCACTTATCGTGCGAATGTGCCCCAGTACTTCATTGATGTCGATAGAACAAAGGCGAAAAACCTCGGTGTGCCGTTGAGTGAGATCTTCAAAACGCTGCAGGCGCAAATGGGTTCGCTGTACATCAATGATTTCAACAAGTTTGGTCAAACCTATCAGGTCATTATGCAGGCGGAGTCACCTTTTCGTTCTGATCTGTCGGACCTGGAAAGATTCTATGTGCGGTCAAACACAGGCAACATGGTTCCCCTTAGCACGCTAGTTAGCACTCGACCTATTCTGGGTCCAGATATTTCCCAGCGATATAACCTTTACCGGTCCGCCAGTGTGTTAGGCCAACCCGCGTCTGGTTACAGCACGGGTCAGGCCATGGATATCTTTGATGATCTGATGGACGGCATTCTACCGGGTGGATATCAGTTCGAATGGACGGGCATGGCTTACCAGGAACGTCAGGCTGGTGACACAGCCGCCATCGCATTCCTGATGGCCATGGTGTTCATCTACCTGTTCCTGGTGGCGCAGTACGAAAGCTGGTCTATCCCGATTGCTATTATGCTCGTTGTACCTATGGCTCTTGGCGGTGCATTGGCCGCACTTTACTCGGTAGGTTTGGCGCTCAACCTGTATGCGCAGATTGGATTGGTACTCTTGATCGGTATGGCAGCAAAAAATGCCATTTTGATTGTCGAGTTTGCCCGCAGTGAAAGAGAACAGGGTGGGAAAGAGATACCTGCTGCCGCTCGAGATGCCGGTCGAACCCGATTCCGTGCTGTCTGTATGACAGCGATTTCTTTCATCCTGGGTATTCTGCCGTTGGTGCTGGCAAGTGGTGCCGGTGCGTTCGGCCAGGTATCTCTTGGTGTCACCGTCATGGGCGGTATGCTGGCGGCATTACTGGTGGGTACGTTCTTTGTGCCTGGGTTTTATGTCGCTGTGCAATCAACCCGGGAGCGACTCAAAGCGAAATTTTTTGGTACTGCTGAATGATGCGATATGTCTGTTTGTTAGTTTCACTGTTTGTTCTTCCTGGTTTCGCCAGTGAAGCGGAAGACGCTATGCCCCGCCTTGCGTTGCCGGACGCAATGAATACCTTCGTAGATAAAACCTATGGCTTTACGATTGATGTACCCCGACACTTTGAGCTGACGGGAGACGAATCAGGTCTTTTGTATTTCCAGTCCAGCCAAAAACCTGGCTTGATAGTCATTCGACCCACGCCGGGTATGGGGCTAAGAAACGTGCAGCAGCTCATGCGCGAAGGCTTTGAATCTCCAATTACTAGTCTGCGTACCGATGGTGCACCTTTGACCCTTGGCGTTCGCAACGGCCAGGGCATGACGATGCCGGTGAAAGGAGAGATGCAAGGACAACCGGTAGAAGGATACCTTGCGGGTATCTTCGGTCCTCAGGGCCAGGGATACATGGTGTTGATCGGCGCGATTGCCAATAAGTGGCCGATCCTGGAGCCGGATGCACTTCGCATCATGGAAAGTTTTGGACTCATTCGAATAGAGCCCGGTCACGAACATGAGCGCTGGTACTATCGCCTGGCGGGAAGACGGCTGGTCTTCGTTGATGGATATGGTCAACCGTTCGAAGGCTCGCTTGTCAGCTCGGATATCACGCTTTGCGCGAATGGAGAATTCCATTCCCGTCAAAGTAGTGGCAGCTACTATGACGATGCCTATTGGGGCAGCTCGGAGTACCACACAACTTCCAAAAAATCGGGCACCTGGAGGATTGGTTACGAGGGTCTGCCTTTTCTTCGAACAAACGCAAAGCGAGGTAATGTGGTGACAGCGGTGATTGAATATCGCGACGGCTACTACTTCCTGGAAGGCGTGCCCTACGCTTTTGCCCAGAACACGATCTGTCCTTAGGGAATGAGACGGACATAAAAAAGCCGGGCAATGCCCGGCTTTTTTTGTTTCTACTGGTTAGCTTTTAGCGGTTAGCTATCAAGAACCAGTGTTCACAGCATCAGTTTTCGCCGCGATCATCACGCCTTCGCGATCAGTCAGGCTGGCGATGCCATCAACGTAAGAACACTTCACAACCTGTGTTTCTGCACCTTCTGTGGAAACACGGTAGTTAATGAAAGTGCCTTTGGCTCGTTCCTTGATTCCGAAAGTACGGATTCGAGTGACGTCTTCAAAGGTAGATTTGATTTGGTTTTTGCACATCGTCATGACTTCGCCCTGTGATGGGCCTGCGTTTGCTGATGTGGCAAAAGATCCGGCAAGAAGAACACCGGCAATAGTAGGTACGATCTTCATAAGAATATCCTCAGTTGGCTCGCTAAATGTTTAGTTGCTGGTGCGGCCCCAGAGGGGTAAGTGCGACCAGCGAATGTAATCATCGCACACATTCAGAATATTGCGAGTCCCTGTAGGTAATAATTCTTCAAATTAATCGAATTTTTATGGAATAAGTCGCATTCACTATTGGAATAAGGCGACGAGCTAGTGACGATAAGTCATTGAAAAATATGAACTATTGGGCACTTAAGCCTTATCGAAGGTAACGTAGATCTCTTCGAGAGCTCTCAGCCAGATGCCTTTGAGATGCTCATAGCTGTTTTTGTCTGGTGTCGGCCGCATGTTCTTGAGACGGGTAAATAACGCCTCCCAGGCCCAGCGCTGCTCATACCGGCTAAGCGTCGCTCCCGGGCAGACTTTTTCTCCCATACCGAAGGCCAGGTGTCGACCAGCATTTTTGCGCTCCAGGTCTGGCGAGGTCGGATCCGGGAATCGCCTTGGGTCATGATTTCCGGCGCCATATCGAATGCTTAGAGTTGCTCCTTTGGGAACTGAGACGCCACCGATTTCACAATCCTCTTTCACAAATCGGTAGAGTCCCTGTGTGGGTGACTCGATACGAAGCACCTCTTCAACAAAGTTCTTGATCTTGTCCGGGGATGCCTCAAGTGCGGCATAGGTTTCCGGATTTCGGAAGAGTATCCAGAGACCGTTTGAGAGCGCAAAAGCCGTTGTTTCGTTGCCGCCGATCAGCAAGTGATCGGTGATGCCGATGATTTCGGAATCCGTTAGGGGGCGCTTTGCACCCAGGGTAGAGTCCTCGACCTCGATATTCAGCAAACGCGTGATGATGTCATCGCTCGGGTCCTTGCGTTTGTGTTCCATGGTTTCGAAGATGTAGTGCTGCAGCTCAATGTGTAGCCGCACGGCCTCCAGCTCTTGTTCCTCGGTTAGCCCGCGACTAAAAGGCAGAACCCAGGCGCCAGACCAGATCTTCAGTTGCGGCAGGTCCATTCTTGGAAACCCAAGCAGCTCGGCGATCACGATCATCGGCAATGGCTCGGCAAACTTTTCAATGAAGGGAATTTCGCCATCATTGATCCAGCTGTCGATGAGTTCATCAATGGCTGCGCGGATGAATGTTTCTTTTGATTTGATCGCAGCAGCGGTCAGTGCTGGATCAACCAAAGCACGATAGTTTGCATGCATCGGTGGATTTTCCCCGAGCGGGGTAAACCTGGGCCAACCTGTCTCTTCATAAAGCTTTCTTGAAGCATCGAATTTGATGAGTGGTTCTGTGTCCTGAACATCCTGCCCTGAGCTGAACTGCAGTGGGCGTTTGAGTACATACTCAATATCGTCATACCGCGTCAGGACATACATACCCAATTGCGGCATGTAGTAAGCAGGAGACTCCTCCCGGATCAGATCGTACGCTTCGAACCAATTCTCCTGGACAACTGGGTCCATAAAGTCGATTTCAGACGCTTTTGAGTAGGGACATTCGCTCATAAGACACAAAATACGCCCTTTCATACGTGGCGTAAAACCCCTCCATTCACCAGATTGAGTTCAATTGACCGCACAGGCTGTGCGCGGCAACATTTCAGTGTCAGACAGCATTATTAAGAGGTTCGGCTATGTCAGAGCAAGCGGTGATCGACAAAGAGGCGTTGCGCCAACGATATGCAGCGGAGCGCGACAAGCGAATTCGCTCAGACGGTAACGATCAGTACATCGAGATTAAAGATCAATTGTCTCACTATCTCGAAGATCCCTATGTGCCCGTAAAAGAGCGAGAGCCTCTCAATGATCATGTCACTGTTGCCTATATTGGTGGCGGGTTCTCGGGACTGGTAGCGGGCGCAAGACTTGTAGAAAGAGGTATCACCGATGTGCGCATCCTTGAGAAAGGCGGTGACTTTGGTGGCACCTGGTACTGGAATCGCTACCCCGGTGCTCAATGTGACACGGCAGCGATGGTTTACATGCCACTCCTGGAAGAAACCGGTCACATGCCGTCAGAAAAGTATGCACATGCACCGGAGATTCTTGAGCAGTGCCAACGCATCGGGCGCAAATACAACCTCTATGACAATGCGCTATTTCATACCCAGGTGAAAGAACTCCGATGGGATGAAGAAGAGAAATTGTGGCGCATTACCACTGACCGTGGCGATGACTTTACGGCTAACTTTGTTGGTATGGGCACCGGACCGTTACATGTACCCAAACTACCCGGTATTCCGGGGATCGAAACCTTCAAAGGTCATAGTTTCCACACTTCACGTTGGGACTATGACTATACCGGTGGTGACCCCGAAGGCGCTCCGTTAGAGAAGCTCGCTGACAAGCGTGTTGCCATCATCGGAACCGGAGCAACCGCGGTGCAATGTGTACCGCACCTGGCGAAAGCCTGTCAGTCACTTTTTGTCTGTCAGCGCACGCCATCGTCTGTTGATATTCGCGATAACCACGACATCGATCCTAAGTGGTTCCACAATATCGCCACCCCAGGTTGGCAAATGCGTTGGATCGAAAACTTCACGGCCAACCAAACCGGTCAACCGGCCGAAGAAGACCTGGTTGCAGATGGTTGGACCGATATTTCTAAACGTGTTCGGGCAAAGATCTCGAAACTGCCGAAAGAAGATCTGACCGTCGAGAAAATGATGGCAGCCTACGAGGATTCAGACTTCGAGAAGATGGAAGAAATCCGCTCTCGTTGTAACAGTGTGGTTGAAGATCAGGAAACCGCGGAAAACTTAAAGGCCTGGTACCAGCAGCTTTGTAAACGTCCCTGTTTTCATGATGAGTATCTGAAATCTTATAACGAACCTGGTTGCCAACTCGTTGATACGGATGGCCAGGGGGTTGAACGGATTACGGAAAAGGGTGTTGTTGTCGGCGGCGTCGAATATGAAGTTGACTGCATCATCTATGCCTCCGGTTTTGAAGTTGGCACACCATTCGAGCGTCGCTCTGGTTACGACACCGTAGGTAAAGGCGGCATGTTGCTGTCTGATTACTGGGCAGACGGTATGCGAACGAAACATGGCGTGCATGTCCACAACTTCCCTAATCTGTTTATCTCGCAGGCAACCCAGGGCGCGAACCTGATCTCGAACTATCCACACAATCTAACCGAATGCGGCAATACCATGGCCATCATGGTGCGGCACGCGCTCGATAATGGTCACAAGGAACTTGAGGTAACGGAACAGGCAGAAAACGAATGGATGGAGCTGCTCTTGCAAGCGCCACCTATGATGCTAGGTACAACGGAATGTACCCCGGGTTACTACAACAACGAAGGAAAGGGTTGGGGTGAAGGCGAGACTCGAGCGGTGAGTTATCCGTTCGGACCAGTCGCTTACTTTAAGTATCTGAACGACTGGCGCGATTCGGGTAGTTTCGAAGGTATTGAATTCCGCTAGTGAAAATCAACTTCACGACGGCGCTGATCGTTTTGCATCTGTTGATGCTTGCAGTGATCGTAGTGCCTTTTCTCCTCTATGAGGAATTGTTTGATCGGTTAGCCGAAGAATTGTTGTCCGGGGAACGTAACCTGGAAATCTTTCTGGGGACGGCCTTTTTGTTGGCCGCTGATGTGTTTGTGCCGATTCCATCCAGTGCTGTCAGTGTCAGCGCTGGTATGTTGCTGACGACACCAGAGGCGTTTCTAGCCTGTTTCATTGGGCTAAGTGGTAGTGCGCTACTCGGATATGGCTTCGGCTATTACTTTAGGCGCATGCACTTTGAACGCTGGTACCAGGATGATGAATTCAGGAACCTTTCCATGCAGCTTTCTAGGTACGGTTTTCTGGTGCTGCTAATCTGTCGCGGCATACCGATACTGGCGGAACTCAGTGTGATGGTGGCAGGTTTCCACCGTTACCCCTTCAGAAAATTCCTCGGTGTTGTGACCCTCGGCAACGTTCTGCTGGCTTTCCTTTATGCGGTCATCGGTGACCAGGCTTCGGACGTGACGTCAGCTTACGTGCTGGGCGCTGTGTTTCTTTCTATTCCAATGATTACTTATTCGGCGCGACTCTGGTGGTTACGGCGCTTGGAAAAAGCCTAGTCCTCCTCGGCAACTTCGAGCGCGAGCAACAGGTTCCCGGCCATATGGTTATAGATACCGTAACCTGAACTCAGTACTAACAATCCATCTAAGGCGACAGGGCCAGCTGCGCCGCCCATGGAACCACCCTTTGCCTCTTCGCCAGTGATAGATTCAAAGGTGTCTGTTGTATCCAATTGCCAGAGAACTTTCCCGGTTTTTGTGTCGTAAGCTCTCGCTGTGCCGTCCATAGAGCCGCCAAATACCAGATCCCCGATGACCGTGGGTACCTGTGAGATGCCAGGATGACAGTAAGCTTTTCCTGCGCACTGATCTTCATGCAGTGTCGACCAGAGTATTTCACCGGTGTCGAGATCCAGAGCGTGCATACCCGGTCTGTCTGGGTCTGGATAGCTGCGCCCGTCGGCCATGTCGCTGATGGGTGCGAGTACAACGTCGCCTCGAACCGCGATACCAAAATGAATGCCGCCCTGGATGCCACCTCGACCGACTTTGGTCTGCCAGACGAGTTTTCCGGTTTTCGGGTCCACGGCGTGTACAACACCGGATTTCTGACCGGCAACCACGAGATGACCATGCTTTTCTGATTCAGCGACGACAGTGGCACCGCCGAAATCGAAGTCTGGTCCACCTTCTACAGGGCAGTTTTCAGGCCACTCTGTATCGCAGGCTGCATTCCACACATCATTTGCTGTTGCCTGGAAGACCCAATTCTTCTTACCGCTGTCCAAGTCCATGGCAATGAGCGCGTCGCTGGTGAGGCTCGCCGGAGACGACATGTTCTCGCCGGTGCCAACAAACAGCTGATTATTTGCGGCATCGATAGACGGGCTGTTCCACACCACAGCGCCGGAAGGTCCAATGATGTTGGTGCCTATAGGATTTTGTCCGCTGACACCGGGCTCCTCAGCGATGGTATAGGTTTTCCATTTCTGATCGCCGGTTGCGATATCGACTGCGACAACTGAACCTCTGAAAGTGCAACACTCATAGTGCGGGTCGATCGCGAGACTCACTTCCAGCGAAGATACGGGAATGTACAGAACGCCATTGTGTGGTGTAGGTGAGGCTGTGATGGTTGCGTTTGGATGGTCATCTGCTCGCAGTCGCCACTTGAGCTCACCGGTCTTGGCGTCCACCGCATAAACATTAGCGAGCACATCTCCGAAGAATACGGTGGCGTCTTCTCCGTGCTCTGCCACGGAAATACCGGTTCGGACTTCACCGGAAGCCTGGAATTGCCAGTTTGAGCAACCGGACTCGGTATCCAGCGCGTAAACAATTCCGCTATGAGAGCCAACTATAAGCAGCCCGCCTGCGAAAGTCGGTTGTGATCGAACCCGGTTTGCACCGGGCATAGCAATTGCCCATCGAACTTGCAGCTTGTCGACATTCGCTGAACTGATGCCGCCGAGAGATTCAGGTATCTCTCGTAGGTTCGAGGGTGAAATTCCCCAATTGGCACCGACGATATCTAAACCCGGTTGATACTCAATTCGATTTGCACAAGCGGGAATGCTTGCAAGTTCACCGCCCAGTTCATCACCGGACAGGTATTCGGCGACTTCAATTTTTTCGGATTCTGAAAGAACGGAAGCTTCGTTTTTCATGATGCCGGTAGTGATGGTCGCGAGAATGGCTTCTGGCGTCATCAGTCCAATCATGTCCCGGTGGGGTGCTTTCTTCAGGCTGCCGTTGTGGCAATTGGCACAGGCTTTTTCGTAGTGTGCTTTGCCCGGTAATACTTCTCGAGCAGTTCGCTCTTCGGTGACAGCTTGAAGACTGTTTGGATCATCCAGGACAGATTGATCAGTGGTTTGAGCTGGCTCCTGTTCACTGCAGGCGGAGAGGAGGACGATAGAGGCGATTGTTATTAGTTTTTTCATGCCTCCGATGGTATCAGCAGGGTTACGCAACCTCCACTTCGGTACCTGAGTGGAAGAAGCGATCTACATCAGGCGGCGTTTCGGGTTTTGCCAGGAGGAACCCCTGGATCAGCTCGCAGCCCACGGAACGCAGGAAATCCAGCTGTTCCTCGTGTTCTACGCCCTCTGCAACGACCCTGATATTCAGTTTCTTCGCCATAACCACGATAGCAGCGATGATGTCCTGGCTGGCCTGGCTTTGCATGACGTCGACGATAAAGCTGCGATCAATCTTGAGTGAGTAGAACGGAAATCTGTGGAGATAGCTTAAGGACGAGAACCCGGTACCGAAGTCGTCCAGGGAAACCGGTATGCCTTCGTTTTTCAGACGCTCAATGACATTGAGCGCCTTTTCCGGATTACGAATCACCGCGCCTTCGACGACTTCGATTCGAATGCAGCCTCGTGGCAAGTCTCTCTGCTCGAGGTTGTCGATGACATAGTCTGCAATCTCATCGTTATCGAAGTGCCGCGATGACAGATTGATGTTCACAAAAAAGTCTTCCGGGAACCCGTCCGAGCGCCAGCTTTTTAACTGTTCAGCTGCGGTTCGAACCAGCCAGAGACCTATCTCAACGATCATGCCGTTTTCTTCTGCGACATCCAGGAGCTCCCCGAGAGCAACGTTGCCCCGACCTGATTTTGACCAGCGTAGCAAAGCTTCCACTCCGACGGCGTTCGGGTTATCGGCGTCTACCGCAAAGATCGGTTGATATACGAGATACAGCTCTTCCTTGTCGATTGCCTGGCGCAGCGCTGTTTCGATATCGAGTCGCTTTGCCGCCTGGATTCGCATGGTTGCGTCAAAAGGCACGACCTGCGCTTTGCCGCGGTCTTTGGCTGCGTACATCGCGATGTCCGCATCTCCGAGAATTGCCTCGACGGAAACGTCGGGATCGTCGATCAGTACCAGGCCAACGCTGAAGCTCGGGTTTAACTCTTTGCCTTGAACTCGAAGCGGGCGTTGCAGCTTTTCCAACAGTCGGTTCGCAAACATATGCGCTATATCGCTGGTTGTAGGATCTTCCAACAAGATGACGAACTCATCGCTTCCGAACCTCGAAACGGTATCCGTGGCCCGTACGATGTCTTTAAGACGTTCGCCGATAGAGACCAGGACATCATCTCCAAAGCTGTGGCCGAGGTTGTCGTTGACCGCCTTAAAGTTATCGAAGTCGATGAACAGCAAGGTCGCGTTGAGATCCGAGTTTCGTTTCAGTCTGGTCAGAATGTGTTGGATACGGTCAACCAACAGCGTTCTGTTTGGTAGTCCCGTCAAAAAGTCATGAAGTGCTTCGTGTCTTAGTCTGTGTTCTAGTTTCTTTTGTTCGGAGATATCGCCAAGCGAACCGACGATTCGCTCGTAATTGTCCGCATCGTCGAAGTACACGCGCCCATTGAGCTCCAGGAAGGTCTTCTGGCCTTTTACTACCTGGGTGTGGGTTTCGATCTTTCGAAATTGCCGCGTCGTTCGAACGCTGGCATCAAGGCTATGCAGTTTGTCTTTTTCGGTCTGCGGTAGAAGGGACAGGACGGTGTCTAATTCTATCCAGCCTGAATCCAGATCCAGTCCCAGGATTTCGTAAGTGCGGGTCGAACCGTAAAACTTCTGGTTGGTGATATCGACTTCAAAGATGCCCGTGTTGGATGCGTCAAGCACTTCGCGATAGCGAGTAGCCTGAACCGCTTGCTGTTCGAGTTCACCGCTTATTGCTGCGCGGATCTTTGTTGTCATTTCACTGAATTTGCCTAACACGTTTTTTCTCCCTGTGTCGCAACTTGCAGATCCATCTGCATTAGAAGAGTTCTGTTTCTCCTACTGCCAGGTTCTGTTGTTTTACAGATTCGCTGGCGGATAGGCGGGTTAGGAACGTGTCTATTTGTTGACGCATTCCGGCGAGTACCTCTTCCATGTTTTCTTCATCGTCAGAGTTCCTGAGGTTGTCTTCGATCTGCAGAAGAATGGTCAGCACAATTTCGTATCGCTCCATTTGATGGCCGATGATCTGCGCGACGATATCCTCAAACTGCAAAGTCGAAATGACTTCCTGGTAAGCCGCTTGATAAGCGAGACTATCGACGTTGGCATCGTCGCCCAGATTCTTTACAACCCCATCAATGTCTTTGAACCGATTACGCAATGTTCCTGCTGCCTCACCAACCAGGCGCTTGATACGTTTGGCATCGTCACGAAATAGACCGTTTTCCGCGACCAGAGCTTTCACGACCTGATCGATCAGGTCTTTTGTCATCTGAGCCTGGTTATGATCGAGTGCTGCCACTACGGTCTCCTTCACTAATTGGTTGATCACACAGATTGACGATCTTTGCAGGCATCTTCTCTAACGCCAGTACGTGGTTAGCGGCGCCGATTTCGACAGCCTCTCGAGGCATGCCCCAAACCACTGAGGACTCTTCATCCTGGGCAATGGTGGTTGCGCCGGTTTCCTTCATTCGGAGAAGACCTATGGCGCCATCATTACCCATACCGGTCAGCATGATGCCAATAGAGCGGGCACCGACGCATTCGGCAATAGAAAGAAATAGAACTTCTACAGAGGGCATGTGCCGGTTCACTGGCCCTTTGTTGCTGAGGCGGGCAACCAGGTCTTTGCCTCGTTTAGCGACCAGTAAGTGTTGGTCCCCCGGCGCGACATATACATGACCCGGCAGCAGCTTTTCGTTGTCTTTTGCTTCGGTCACATCAATCTTCAGCTCGGTGTTCAGGCGATTAGCGAAAGAAGCACTGAACACTGGCGGGATATGCTGGGTAATAACAATCGGGGGGAGGCCGGTAGGCAGTTCCCGTAGGAGCTTATTGATAGCTTCAACGCCGCCAGTAGATGCGCCGATACCAATGATGTCGTAGTCCCCGGAATGAGTCAGGGTCCGGGTAGTGCCTGCGCGATCAGCAAGCTCTGCCTTTCTTGAAAATTGAGACTTGGCCGCAGTCTTCACCTTCTCGCGGATCATATCCCCGTACTGGCCAAGGCTGTTTTCGATATCCATCTTGGGTTTGCTGATGAAATCGACAGCGCCGAGCATCAACGCTTTCATGGTGATGTCTGCGCCTTTTTCAGTCATCGCCGAAATCATGACAACCGGCATTGGCCTGAGGCGCATCAAGCGTTCCAGGAAACTGATGCCATCCATCTTTGGCATTTCGATATCTAGTGTCAGGACATCCGGGTCGAGTTTCTTGATCTGTTCCCGTGCTTTGTACGCGTCTGATACCGCACCCACGACATCAATGTCGGGATCCTGTGAGAGGATCTCGGTCAGCAGTCTGCGCATCAGCGCAGAGTCATCAGCTATGAGTACTTTTATCTTTTTCATTTCGTAAAGAAGGTTACGTCGCCCTCAATCGGCTGCTGATCAAGTTCATCGTGGTAACGCAGTTCGCGGTTCTTCAGTGAAGAGCCGTTGATGCGTTTGAGTTTTTTCATCATGACTTTCCCGGTTTCAGGAAAGTAATTGACCTTGCGCGGATGAACGCCGCCGACGTCCTCCGCTTCGATCTTGAATTCTTCCAGTTTGAGATATTCGGTCACGAACTGAATGTTTCGGTAACCCACTTCCGAATCGATATCTAGAACACGAGCGCCACCGAAAATCTTGAACTCCAGATTGTTTCTATTGCCGCCGTTAGAAAGAATGCAGTTGATCAGCTTCTCCATCGCGACATTGCCGTATCGTCCAGCGACACTCAGCATTTTCTTAGCGGTATTACCTTTGTAACTTTCCGCATGCGGCAGCATGAAGTGGTTCATTCCTCCGACTCCGCTGCTTCGATCTCTGATGCAGGCAGCAACACAGGAGCCAAGAACCGTTGTGATCAGTTCGCCCTGAGCGGTTACATAGTATTCGCCGGGTAAGATCTTCGCGGCGTGGGTTGTGTTCGAGTGATCCCAGTATCGATTGACACCGTCGAACTCAGCACTGAGCAGTGGTGGAGACTTGTCTGACACGGTAGTGTTCACGCGGCGACATCTCCCAGCTTCTGGTGGATGGTCTTGCCGGCGACCTTAAACTTCTTGGACAGACCAAAAAGGCTTTCCGAATGACCCAGGATCAGGTGACCGCCTGGTTTGAGATAGCGGTGAAACTGATCGATTAAACGACTGCGGAACTCGCTGTCGAAATAGATCATGACGTTGCGACAGAAGATGACGTCAAAAGGCTCGTCGTGGTGCCAGTCCTCTTTCAGATTCAGTTGCGAATACTTCACCATCTGCCTGAAGCTTTCGATGACCCGAACCATGCCCTCGCGTTTGCCTCGGCCTCGAAGGAACCAGCTTTTTAACTCCAGTTCGCTCAGACCGTTAACGTCTTTCATTTTATAAACGCCGTTGCTGGCTTTCCTGATGATGTCTGAGTCCAGGTCGGTGGCGACGATTTCCGTTGAAACCTGGGGAAACCCTGCACAGGTAAAAGCGATGGAATAGGGTTCCTCACCGGACGAGCAACCAGCAGACCAGATTCGGAGTGAGCGTGTTTCCGGTTTACTGAGAACTTCTTTGGTTAGGAACTCAAAGTGATGACGCTCTCTGAAGAATGAGGTGACATTGGTTGTCATCGAGTTAATGCAGTGAAGTACTTCTTCCGAGTCTTCAGAGAGTCGAGAGCAATAGTCAGAGAAATTGTTGAATCCGAGCGTTCGAACGCGTTTGGCTAGACGGCTGTAGACTAGCTCCTGCTTACCGTCATGCAGGTTGATACCGGCGTGACGGTACATCATGGCCTGTATGACCTTGAAGTCCTCCGTCTTGTAGTTAAGCCGTTCAAACGTGTTCATCGTGATGTTTACTCGAGATCGAGTAGTTTGTTAGCACCCAATGTTTCCGCAACCGCGAGAAACGTTTCAGAGGGTGGTGGATCAAATGAAATCCGGCCGCCAGATGGCTGGCACTCCTTGATGTAGGCCAGGAGTAACTGAATACCTGCCGTATCGATTTGTTCAACGTTGCTGGCATCAACAACGATGTGCTCGCTTTCTGCGACGAGCATTTCCCATTCTTTCTTAACGCGTCCGACTTCAGGGACGGTGAGATCCGCGGGAAGATCGAGCAACGTCTGCTGATCCTCGGAGATTTCGCTCAGCAGAGACCTGGTTGCATCAATGGTTGATTGAATGTCGTCATCATCTGCCACGTTTATGCCTCTTCTGTTTCACCCATCACCTGGCCGTCTTCCAAAACGCCTTGGGCAATCAGGGAATCTATGTCGAGCATGATGATCATTTTTTCTTCGATGGTGGCGAGTCCCGTGACGAACTGCTTGACCACGTTTGTTGCCAGATCCGGCGTTTTGCTAACGTCTTCAGAGCTGATGGAGTAAACATCCGATACGGCATCAACGACGATACCCACGATACGCTCGCCGCCACTTGCCGTGTGTTTGACCAGGATGATCACAGGATTGGCCGAATCTTCGACGCTCAAGCTGAAACGTACACGCATGTCTACGATGGGAACAACTGAGCCTCGAAGGTTGATCACCCCAAGTAGATATTCAGGTGTATTTGGAATCTGGGTGGTGCTCTCGAAACCACGAATCTCCTGAACTTTCAGGATGTCGATTGCATACTCTTCACCTGCGAGAACAAAGGTCAGGTATTGCCTGCCCTGGTCCAAGTGATCTTCGTGCTTTTCGTTACTTTCCATGACTTTCTCCGCCGTTAGTCGGACTCACTACGGGATTCCCGCAGCAGTCCTGCCATGTCCAGAATCATAGCGACCGTGCCATCTCCCAGGATGGTGGCGCCAGATATTGTGGGTATTTCTTTGAAGTTCGATTCCAGGCTCTTAACCACAACCTGTTGTTGACCGAGTACTTCGTCTACGAGTATCCCGAATCGCTCCACCGAATCGACGATCACCAGAATGCCATCGGTGGCGCTGGTGTAGTCAGCATCGATGCGATAAACGTCCTTGAGTGAGACGATGGGAATATAGTCTTCCTCCAGCTTATACATGCTGGATTCGCCGCCGATGACCTTATGTTCTTCGTCATCGATTTGGGTCGATTTCACAATCGATAGCAGTGGAATGATAAATACGTCGTTACCGACACGAACCAGTTGGCCTTCGATGATTGCCAGGGTGAGTGGCAATTTGATGGTAAAGGTTGAGCCTGCACCTTCTTCAGAAGAGACCTCGATGTGACCGTTCAACTGTTCAATATTGTTCTTCACGACGTCCATGCCGACGCCTCGACCGGAAACATCGCTAACTTCTGTAGCGGTGCTGAATCCAGGTGAAAAGATCAGCATCTCAATTTCCGAATCCGATAGTTCGCTGCCGGGCTCAATGATCTCTTTCTCGACTGCTTTCTGATAGATGCGTTCTCGGTTCAAACCGCGGCCATCATCTTTAACTTGAATGACGATGCTGCCGCCTTCGTGGAACGCGCTAATTTCAACAAGCCCCTCTGGGAACTTGCCTAGCTCCATGCGCTCCTGGGGCGTTTCAATGCCGTGATCCAGTGAGTTTCTAACCAGATGGGTGAGGGGATCGCTGATTTTCTCTAATACAGTTTTATCGACTTCAGTTGCATTGCCTCGCAGCTCGAGGTTGACCTCTTTATCGAGCGACTTACTCAGGTCTCGCACCAGGCGAGGCATTCTCTGGAACACATTGTCGATGGGAAGCATACGGATCCGCATGGTGTGTTCCTGCAGCTCCCGCGTGTTCTCTTCCAGTTGTTCAATGCCTCGCATAAGTTCAGCGAGCCCATGCGTGGCTTCATGTTCCTTGAATCGAGAGATCATGGATTGTGTGATGACCAGCTCACCGACAAGGTTAACGAGCATGTCCACTCGATCGATATTGACCCGAATGGAAGTGACTTCCTGGGTTGGTTGTTGATAGGTGCCTTCTTTTCTTACCGGCGCTGCTGGAGCTTCAGCTCCGGCGGCAGGTTCTTCTAAAACGTTGGGTGCGACCGGCAGGTCTTCGCTCGTTTCTTCGATACTGAACTTAACGGGCGTCTCATTGCCGCGGGAAATCGTGATTTCAGCGTCATCTATGACCCAATCAAATATCTCTCTAATGGCGGCTTCATCGGCGTCGCTGTTGCTGAGTTCCAGCTGCCAGTGCAGGTGGCAGTCTTCGGGTTCAAGCTTGGACATGGCCGGAAGTTTGTCGGTGAGGACTTCAGCGTTTACTTCTCCAAGCTCTGCAAGTTCTCGAAGGATTCGATAAGGATCATTACCAGTTCTGAAAAAGCCCTCGGTGGTCTTGAAGTCGATTGACCATGGCGCATCTGCTGCGGGTGCTGCTGCAGGCGCTTCAGGCTCCGTTGCGATCGGTTCTGATTCAGGTGAGTCGCCTTTTGAGGCTGGTGCGTTGCCGTCGAAACTGTTGAGACGATCTACCTGACCCTGAATCTCTTCTTCTGAAACGGTTCTACCGGCCTGGCACTCCTGCAGCATGTGCTTCAGAAAATCCACGGACTCCAGAAGCAGTTGGATCAGTTCGTCGCTGAGTTGCAGTTCGCCACTACGTAAGCTGTCGAGCAGCGTTTCCAGTACGTGTGTATAGTCCGTGACTTCCTGAAAGCCGAATGTACCCGCGCCACCTTTGATGGAGTGGGCCGCGCGGAAAACGTTGTTAATGGTTTCTTCGTTCGGCGAATTGAGGTCCATACCCAGCAACCCGGACTCCATAACGTCCAGGCCTTCCATGGATTCCTCAAAGAACACCTCATGGAATTGGGATAGATCGATTGTATTAGCCATCGGTAAGTTGCTCTGCTGCCTGCAGTATTAGAGGACTCTGCGGATGGTTTTCAGTAGACCTTCTGGATCAAAAGGTTTAACGATCCAACCGGTTGCACCAGCAGCTTTACCAGTGAGCTTCTTGCCAATGCCCGCTTCCGTCGTCAGAACCAGGATGGGTGTGTACTTATAGTGCTCTAGCTTTCGAAGCTCGGTGATCAAGGTGATTCCGTCCATCCTTGGCATGTTCAGGTCAGTAACCACAGCCTTGACTGAGTTTTCAGTGGCGAACTCCAGTGCTTCAACCCCATCGGATGACACGTGCGGTTCGTACCCTGCTGAATCGAGGGTAAAGCTCACCATGTCCCTGATAGATGCCGAATCATCTACAACTAGAATCGGATCTCGTTTGGTGTCATTCATTGCAATTCTCCTTGTCTGACAGCACAGCCTTGTTACGGCCGGTTTCCTTTGCCTGGTATAAAGCTTCATCGGCTCTTTCAATCAGTTCAGTTTTGGAAAGAGCGTTTTGTCCATCTGCTGAAGCTACGCCGATCGAAATCGAAACACGGTCGACATCTGCTTTTGAAGATTTGTGTGGAACACCCAGTTTCTCTACCGCTTCAATCATGTTGGCGGTCATGCGGAAGGCATCGTTGACGTGGGTGTCAGGCAGGAGAACAACAAACTCTTCTCCGCCATATCGAGCGACCAGGTCAGTTGCTCGATGGAAGCTGCCTTCAATAGCCTTGGCAACTTTCTGTAATGTGGTATCCCCGGCCAAGTGGCCATAGGTATCGTTGTACTGTTTGAAGCAGTCGATGTCGCAGATCATCAGCGACAGGGGAGACTGGTTCCGGAAGCAGCGAGCGATCTCAACTTCGACCCGCTCGTCGAAACTTCTTCGGTTAGGGATCTGCGTAAGGCCGTCCAGACGCGCCATGTTTTCCAGTACGCGGTTAACGTTCTGTAGTTCCAGGTTCAGATTGCTGAGTTTCGACTTCATGTCAGCAATTCGTTCCAGCGCTTTGATCTGGCCCAGTAGCTGAACGGCGTTAATCGGCTTCTTCAGATAAACATCCGCGCCAGTATCCAGTGCGCGCTGGATGTAGTCATCTTCGTCATGTGCAGAAAGGAAAATGATGGGGACCCAGTCGTCTTCCTGGTATTCACGAATAGCCTGTGTAGCATCGAAGCCGTCCATCTCAGGCATCTCAGCATCCATAACAATCAGATCAATGGATCCGTTGTCTTTGAATGCCTCGACTGCCTCAATACCATTGCTCGCTTCGATGGCCTCGTGTCCGGCGTTGGCCACGGTAGCCGCCACAATCATCCGGATGGCGCGGGTATCTTCTGCGATTAGAACCTTCATTACTTTTCCTTAGGCTAAAACGGATCTAACACCGTGACCTTAAGGCCAGATGTGTCTTCCGTCAGATTACTCATGGCGTTTGCCACCAGGCAGCCGGTTTTTGGCGGACCGGTTTCGGCACCTGCCCCGCAGATTCCAATGTGAATCTCTGGCTGCAGGTAACCTGCACGGGTCTGATAACTCTTCAATGTCAGACCGTCGCGAATACGTTCGTAGGACGCTTCTTTGCAATGATCTAGGCTATCGTGCCGCATGACAATGGCGAAAGTTCCA
This sequence comes from Pseudomonadales bacterium, assembly GCA_965267195.1. GTDB lineage: Bacteria > Pseudomonadota > Gammaproteobacteria > Pseudomonadales > Azotimanducaceae > UBA9659. The sequence continues at coordinate 2,521,981 of OZ253942.1, read as the reverse complement.
CGGTCGAAATAGGTCACGATATCCAGTGGGCGGACCAGCCTTCGGATCTTGTCGCCGACACCAACTATCAGCTCATCGACAACGGCCTGACCATATTCCTGAATCAGATCGTTGACTTCCATGAGCTTGACCAGGAGCAGCGCAATCGCACCACCGCGGGCTTCGATCTGTCGGATGGTGTCATCCATACCTTTCATAGCTTGTCTTCTATTGCCGAGACCCGTTAACGGATCCAGCAACTGACCAGCTTCGAGATAACCACATTTCTGGTTGAGGTCCAGGTTTTCGTGAAGCAGCTGATTGGTAAGACCTGATAAACGCTCGCCGGACATGACCTGTGGTACCAGCCGGAAGGGCACAGCTTCCCTGGGAATAATGGCATCAACATTCGCCTGCCAGGTGTATTCAATCTTGTTGTGAAGCTCGTCGCTGATGAGAACGATATAAGTGAACCTGTGTTCTGCTCGTTCGATTTCCCGAACGTTACTGGCGAGCTCAAAGCCATCCATATCATCCATGTTGGCATCCATGATGAGCACATCCGGTGAGTCGTGCTCCATCTTCTGCAGGGCAGAGATGCCGTCATTGCAGGTATGAATGTTCTTGAAATTATTGCGGCGCAGGATGTTTTCGTAACCGAGGCATCCCTGTTGGTCGCTCACAAGTAGGATGCGTGAGTTGGATACACGCATCTTGTGGCCGCCTTCTGTTTCATTTGTCACAACATCTTCAGTCATAACGTTCCCTTTTTCCCTGGTTTCACCTGAAGGTCTTCCTTGAAGCGGTCAGACTGCTGCCGCAAATCTTTCATCAAAGTCGTTCTGCCAGCGATCAGCATCGTCAACTTCAAATAATTTAATGCCAATGTGGTACCTGCCACCGGCGTCAGTGACCCAGCGAATTTCGCCAGTCATCCGGTAGAGCACGATGGGATAACCCGCCGGTGCCACTGTAATATTGAGAATTGTGTCCTTGGGCAGCGGTTCTTCAATCTCCACGCCAAGACCATCCGGAGTCACATCGAACGCCAATCCCTTAAGAGTATGACCGCTTAGCGACGAATTACTTTCGCACTCGAATACACCAAGAAACACATTCGTGGTAATTCTCACCCTTCTTGCACGCCGTATGTCTTTACTGACGTTCGTTTCGGCAGGCTTAAGAAACTTTGCTGCTTCAATCACTTCTGGATTTGAGCTGAGGAAGGTCTCCACATCGGCCACCGACTGCAAAGCAGCAACCACGGTAAGTTCGTCGTAGTTGCTCTTCAGCCACTCATAAAACATCTGAGCTTCTGCTTCCGGGTCAGCGTCGAAACGCTTCGGCCACGCAAGATAAAGCCTCAGTAGCTTTTTAGCATTGGGCCCCGTGAGCCAGTTTGTGTCCGCCTGTGCTTCCATGAATCAGTCTTGTTTAGAACTGTTCCCACTCGTCATCGTCATTGAAGGTATCCCGGTTTGGTGCGGGTCTTTCAAGACGGGGCGCAGGCGCAGGTGGTGGTGCAGCTGCCCTGGGTTTTTGTGGCTCCAGCATCTCGCGATATTGCTCGCGTTCGAATGTTGCTTGGGTACGCTTTGCAGTGCGTGATTCCTCACCGGCAATTTTGAAGAAGGAAACGAGATCTCTCAGTTCCCGTGCCTGTGAGTCCACGGTAGCACTTGCTGCAGCTGCTTCTTCTACTAGAGACGCATTCTGCTGAGTCATGTCGTCCATCTGCAGGATTGCCCGGTTGACCTGTGCAATACCATCAGACTGTTCTCTACTCGCCGCGGCAATCTCGGCCACGTTGTCGCTCACTTTCTTAATGGAATCAACGATCTCCGTGAGACGGTCGCCGGTTTCATCTACCAGCTTGGTACCGCCTTCGACCTTATCAACGCTATCCTGGATCAGTTCTTTAATCTCTTTGGCTGCTGTGGCACTTCGACCGGCGAGGTTTCTAACTTCCCCTGCAACCACAGCAAAGCCGCGACCCTGGTCACCGGCGCGTGCTGCTTCTACCGCTGCGTTCAGTGCCAGCAGGTTGATCTGGAATGAGATGTCGTCGATGACCGTGATGATTTCCGAGATTCGCTTACTGGAATCGTTGATCTCGTTCATAGCGATGACAGCGCGACTGGCAATGCCGCCGCCTTGTTCTGCCTGCTTGCTCGCTTCGATGGCCAGCTGGTTCGCCTGGTTGGCGTTCTCAGCGTTTTGGTTCACGGTGCTGGTCATCTCTTCCATGCTCGCCGCAACTTCTTCCAGGCTGGAAGCCTGTTCTTGTGTTCGCTGGCTGAGGTTCGTGTTGCCCTGGCCAACCTGTTCGGACGCAAGACTGACCTCTTCAGCGCCTGACTTGATACCCCGGATGACTTCCTGGAGCTTTAATACCGTCTTCGAAATCGACGCTGCGACACCGGTGGCATCGTTGTTGGCTTCAACTTCGAGGCGACCCTCGGCGAGGTGCTCAGCGACCTGTTCGAGGTCTGCAGGGTCAGCACCCAATTGTTGCAGCACGCTGCGTGTGATGTAGAGGCTGAGCCCGAGGCCAATCGCGATGGCGATAAAACCGATGATAGCCATGGTAAATAGTGCGTTTTCGCTCGAAGTCACCAGGCCGCGGGCAGATTCAACTGCGCCGTTTGACAGCTGGGCAGTCAATGGCTCAATCAGATCGACCAAATCAGAAGACTGCTGTTGCACTTCTTTCAAAATGGCATCGGCTGCAATGATGTCGCCATCCTGCAGGTATTCGATCAGTTTGGTGCCATTTTCGTAGTAGTCATCGTAACGACGACGGATCTGTTCAATGTTGCTCTCCAGTTCGGTTGCCTGAGCGGCTTCCTCAGCGGAAAACTCTTCGGAATCAAAACTGTCCAGGATGTTGATGGCGCTCTGTATGGCGGAATCGATCTTTTCGTTTTCCCGCGCAAATTCGCTGGCGGCCTCATTCAGGTCCTCGGTGATATCCAGCTCTGCGGCCAGCAGGCTCCGCTCTAGCCACGCGGACTGACTTAATTGCCCTTTGCTGACTGCCGACATGGCATTGTTCAGAGGCATGAAGCCCTCGCCGATGGTGCTCAGCGCGCCGCTCATCTGGCTCATATTTGAGTAGGCCAAAACGACGATCAGTAGCATAAGAGCTACTGTCGACGCGCCGAAACCAATCATTTTCGTTATGAGGTTCATGGTACTTTCCCTGTTTTACTGCAGACTACCTGGCTTTAACCTTCAAGGTTAAAGTCATACTTAATAGAAACATCATTGACCTTCGTGGCGAGACCACCTGTCATACACGGAGGAAACTCCAGGGATTCGACAGCGCGGGTGGCGGCTCTTACGAAGGCCTTCGCTGGATTTGCATCCTTAACAGCGATTTCGCCGACTGTACCATCTGGGTTCACACTAAACGACATGATGATGTAACCGGTAATGCCCAGCTGCCTGGCTCTTCTGGGGTAGGCGGGTGGTTCACCTTTCGTAGGTCCCCAACCGTCTCCACAGTTGTAGGAGCCCCAGTCATTGGCATATACCTGACCCGCTCCCATCAGCAGGATGCTTACGAGGCAGGCCTTGATGAATGTGTGTCTGTTCATGTTTTTCTTCCTTGGTCTTCCTTGGCAGCTGCGTTATGCAGCTCGTTGTTCTTCGGTCAGCTTTTGCAGCAGTTCATCCGTTGAAAATGGTTTCTGGAGAAACGCTGCGTGTTCATTGTTTAGGTCCGCCAGCAAAGGGTCATCCTTCGGATAGCCCGAGCAAATGACGACTGGTCCAGCGGAGTTTGATCTAAAGGTTTCGATCACACTGACAGGTTTGCCGTCAGTGAGAATAGCGTCACAAACGAGCACGTCAAACATCTCCTGACTCACCAGGTCCTGTGCTTCTTTTACTGACAAGGCTGTAGATACGATATAACCAGCTTCCTGAAGACGGGTGCTCAACATTGCCAGAACCAGCTCATTGTCGTCCAGTAGCAGGGCTTTCAAGTTGCCAGTGGGTGCTTCACTGCGATTGACGCTGTTTTCCTCGGTTTTTTCGGCGACCGGCAGGCTCAAGACCACGCAGTTACCGGCACCCGGCAGATCGCGGTTGTATAGCTTGCCGCCTATGGCTTCGATCGCACGGTAGCTCGTGGAGCTTTCAGGCAGCATGGGATGCTGGGTGATGGCTGAGTCTTCGACTTCTATGACGACCTGGTCGTCCAGAGGATCCTGGAAGCAACGTAATGTAAGTGTGCCGCCTTCGGGCATGGCATCTTTTGAGTTTAGGCAGATATTCAACACCACTTGCTCAAACTGGCCGCTGACCAGGGTGACGTGGGGTGTGCCGCGGAGCATGTCCTTAACAATAATGTTCTCAGGCAACATGCGGCGCAGGTTCGACGCCACAGAGCGAAGTGCTGCTCGGGGGTCACTGGGCTGGCCCGGTGTGCTGCCTTCCTGGGACAGGGACATCAGTTGCGCAGCGGTTGATTGAGCGCCTTTTGCGGCAGATTCCATATCGGTCAATAACTTCTGCCGTGTCATGGAATCGTCTGCCGTGCGCAGCATCTCGACACAGTTTAAGAGCACCATTAGTGAATTGTTGAAATCGTGGGCGACACCGCCTGCCAGTCTGCCAATAGTGGCTAGCTGGTCGTTATTGTCGGCAGGGGCAGCATCGCTCCCTGCATCAAGCAGTTTCTCGCCTTGGTTCGCGGGCATCAGCCATTCGCTGAGCGCGGTTCGGACATTATTAATGAGGGTCGACATATCGTGATTTTCCGGGACTAAATGGTTCTGGCTAATTCTGGCTTTCGTGGAGTTTTTTGAGCCAGAGGAGGGTGCCTTCGTACTTGGTCCTGTCGCGGATGAGCTGGTGCTGTTGGCGGTCGATCTCTTTGAGCTCGGCTTCGACTTCCCTGATCCAAAACTCAATGTCGTTATCCAGATCGAAGTTTTCTGCCTGTACTGAATCCATATCCATTGTCTTCCTTTGGTTTACCGTGTCTTGAGGTAGCGGAAGAGGCCCGCCAGTTTGTCCCTGTTTTCGGAAACCCATTCCTTGGCGCTTTGCAGGCCAAGGAAGGATTCCGAGTTAAGCTGGTCTTCCATAACCAGTTCCTGGTACTCCTGTTCCAGGCTTTCCACCAGAAGGCTGACGCCAAGGTCATCGTCTCCGAGCTGCTGATCCAGTCGAATTTCGACCTGGTCAACGATCAGCGTGCCCGAATCTTCTTCAAAACTGATCAGCGGTCCTATTTCAAGGGCCATGACATCAATAGCCGATGGCTCAAATTGTGGTGAAAAATCGTCCATGAGAACTACCTCCAATGTGATGAAGAAGTCTACGCGCAGTTACCTGTCAGCAATAACGGACGGAATCTGCGGACCTTGTGAGACATTGTTACTACGTCCTGTAATTCACTGTTTTCGCGGCCTCCAGCGATTGACTTGGTTCCGGAGGTACATTTGAATCACTCTCCACATTCATTTTTCACCGGTACCTATGGAATCGGAAATTTATCAACCTGAGCAGACGGAGCAGGACCTGCGAAGTCGGCTGTTAGTGATCAGTGGGCTGATCATGGCGCCGATGTTCCTGTGGTTTGCCACTCAGGAACTCTACTTTCAGCATTGGGATATGACAGCCCTGACGCTGGTTGGCGCCATGCTTTGCATTGGAAATGTCTGGATGGGCCAGTACTGGGGGCTGAACAAGATGATCCTCAGGGTATCTTTGGGATACCTGTTTTTCATTGCGCTTTACTACGTAAACACCGCTTTCACGACTTCATCTCTGTTGTTTTGTGTGATTTTACCGTTTGCGACTTCATTCATGCTGGGCTACCGAGAGGCATTAATCTGGAATCTGTTCCTGGGCGCTGCTTCGCTCTTCTTGATCTTCTCGGCGGAACAGTTTTCGGAAAACACATTCGGCGGTTATGCCACAGACTTTGTTGCGGCTTATGTTTTTGCGATCTGTGTCTCCCTTGGTTACGAGCGCATGCGGGAAGAAACCCAGAGGCGGGCAACAGAGGAACACCAGCGACTGCAGCAGGTTATCGATCACAAAAATGACATTGCTGAGCGCAATGAGCGACTGTTCGAAGACTTGAATAGCGCGCTGCGCGAGGTACGTGAGCTGACGGGGCTGATTCCGATCTGCTCGACCTGCAAGAAAATTCGCAGTGACGATGATTTCTGGGAGCATGTAGAAGCCTATCTGCACAAGCGCACCCAGCTGACCTTCTCCCACAGCATGTGCCCCAGTTGCTCTGATGATGCGATGGAACAGCTCGAGGAAGATGTGCGGTCATGAATGAATTTGACGAGTACCTGGAGCCATATCGGCGCGATGTGCTCGTCATCATTCGCTATGCGGCGCTGTTAACGACGCTCATGTACTTTCTCATCTCTATGGCCCCGTGGGGTCTGGAGAATGTCGAGCCCTCGAAATACGCGCTTCTGGGGTTGAGTGTTACCTACTGCGTAATCTGTTTTGTGATTCGCGAAAGGCATATTCGATTACAGGCGGCGATTAGCAGTATCGCGATGTTCGGCATGTGCCTTCTGCTGCTCTATTCCGTCGGCCCGGTCTACAGTGCGGGCATTCTGGCCATGTCCTGGGTTGCCTGGGTGGTGTTCTTTCACAATCAGCTGATTCTGCCACTGGTCATGATTGCCATATGTTTTTCCGGGATTGCGGTTGCGGAGAGTTATGGTCTGACCCCGGCATGGCCCGGCGGCGACATTACACCGGCGCAATGGCTCAGCATGTTGATTGTGCCGTTTTTCCCGATGGCGGGAGGCGGTTACCTCTTGCAGCAGATGATCTTTGGACTGATTCGTTCGCTGGTTCGAGAGTCGGCAGCGCGCAAGCGTGAACTGGACATCCAGCGGGAAAAAGAACTGATTGATCAGGCACTTATGCAGAGGTACCGGCTCGAGTCCCTCGGCAGGTTGGCTTCCGGCGTTGCCCACGATTTCAATAATATCCTGACGGTTCTGATGAGCTGTATGGAAGTTCTGAGGGTGGTGAACGACAAACCGACACGGGATGGTGTTTTAAACGACATGGAAGCAGCGGTGCGCAGTGCGGAGGCAACCTCACGCCAGCTGCTCTCTCTGTCCAGCAATAACGGCGCCGGTGAGCCTGCGGAACCAAGGACGTCTCTCCGCTCTCTGATTGCGAACTTGAAGCGATTGTTCCCGGAGAACATCGCGATAGAAGAATATGTGCGCGGCACCCCAAGAGTCGCTGTACCTAGCGGTGAATTCGAGCAAATCATTCTCAATCTTTGCATTAATGCCAGGGATTCGATGCTCGATGGTGGCGTGCTGACTATCAATGCCTATGAGCAGCCCGGGGACGATCTGGTGATCGTCGAGATTGTGGACACTGGCACAGGTATGTCAGAAGAGATTCTTGCCAAGGCGATCGATCCATTCTTTACCACCAAGGTTGAGCGCGACGGCACTGGGCTGGGTCTCTCACAGGTCTATGCGTCAATCCAGAATGTAGGCGGCGACATTCAGATCGAAAGCACGGTGGGTATTGGTACTCGAGTGAAGCTGCTGCTACCGGTCGCTGAGCCAATCCAGGTCGATATTGATGTTACCCAGGACAGCGAAGCTGCTGCTGGTGGCGACAAAAAAGTGCTTCTGCTTGACGATGATGAGCTCGTTTCCAGCACCATGTCGCGAGCGCTCGTTTCGGCGGGGTACGATGTCACGGCAGCAACCAGTGTGTCCCAGGCCATCGAACGTCTCGATAATGAGCCCTTTCAGATTTTGATCACCGACCGTGGTCTTCCGGATGGAGACCCTGGTCTGGTGGTCTCCAAATTTAAGGCCCTGTCTGGTGGACCGGTGCTTTTGATATCGGGTTATGAAACCGATGATCCCATGGAAAAGCAGGTTTCGTTTCTTCAGAAACCATTCGCGCCATCAACGCTATTGCGCAAATTAGCGGAAATGAATGAGGAGCTTCGCGCGTGAGTCCGTCGAAGCGAAATCTTGTTCAGCTTCGCAAGGCAGGTCGCTGGATTCTGCCTCCAGCAACCAGCGATGCCATCACGGACGAAGTGGTTCGTCGCCGCATCTTTATTTCGATACTCATTCTTGTCGCCACGCCACTCGTTCTTTGGCTCGCCTGGCTGGAGTATGTGAACTGGTCGCTGAGTAGTCCGGACTGGTTCCTTTTGCCTTTTACGCTGTTCGGTGCGGTATTGCTGGTGACGGTGTTCACCCTTGTTCGAAAGGGATTTGCAGACATCATACTGAGCCGAATAACGCTGCTCTATTTCACTATGGTCTCCATGAGTCAGGTCATACTCGACCAGGGTGAACACACCCTCTACTACCTGCTGATGCTGCCGATAGTTGCCGTGTTTGTGCTTGGCCTAAAAGAAGGTGCTATTTGGGGAGTCGGTATTCTGCTAACGACTTTGTTGTTGCTGGACCCGGTCTCTGGTTTCGACCTGACAAATACGAGACCAGGCACCGTCGATTTTATCGGTGCTTACCTCATCATGCTGAGTTTCTCGATCGGCTACGAAGCACTTCGAAGGAGATCTCATCGGATCGCCGATGAACGTAACAGGAAGCTGGGTAACGAGCGAAAGCGGCTGATCAAAATGCAAAAGGAACTGCTCAGTCGTGAAGAAAAGCTTCGCCAATATGCGTCGATGGCTTCTGACTGGCTGCTGGAAACGAATGCATCGTTTGAACTGGTCTATGTTTCCGCGAGGTTTGAGAAGGTCATCGGTATCCGATTGGACGAAGTTGTTGGCAAAAGTATCTTCGACTTGTTTGATCGCTATCAACTCTGCGATAGAGATGAGTTGGTCAGGAGTTTTGAATCCCACGAGTCTTTCAGGGACTTCAAGTATGCAATTGATGGTCCGGATGGGAAAAAGATCCATGTCATGAGTCGTGGCGAACCGATTTATGACAGCGACGGTGTTTTTTCTGGATATCTCTGCACGAACTCGGATATGTCTGAGTATGTCGAGTTCCAGGAAGAAATCCGCAGCAAGGACAGAACGCTGCATCATGTGCAGAAGCTGGATGCCATCGGACAACTAACCTCCGGTGTGGCACATGACTTTAATAACCTGTTGACCGTCATCAAAGGCAACCTCGAGTTTATGCGCATGAGTGCCGATGAAAACTGGGACATGGAGTCTGTTAACTCCATTGAAAGTGCTGCTGACCAGGCTTCGGACCTCACCAGCAAACTTCTGTCTTTTTCCAAACAGAGGCCGATGGAAACCGATGCGGTAGACCTGAATGAGGCGTTGGAAGAGCTGGGCACCCTGATAAGACACTCCGTGGGTGAACGAGTCAGCCTCGAAATGATTGTATCGCCTGAAGTCAGACCTTGCCTGGCGGACAGGAGTCAGCTCGGCTCTGCCATTCTCAACCTGGCGCTGAATGCACGTGATGCCATGGAAGGCGAAGGCAAGCTGGTGATCACAGCAAAGAATCAGGTGATCAAGGAAGATGACCTCGGTAATTCGGATATGGAACCGGGCAACTACGTGCGCATCTCTGTCATCGATGAAGGCAAAGGAATGCCTCAGAATATTGTTGAGAAAGTCACGGAACCTTTCTTTACCACCAAGGCAGTAGGTGAGGGTACAGGTCTTGGTCTCAGCATGGTCTACGGATTTGTGACCCAGTCCGGTGGGAATCTGATGATAGAAAGTGCTGAAGGTATAGGTACCAACATGTCTCTGGTGTTACCCCAGGCCGTGGACCAGCGGGATGAAATTGAAGCACGAGAAAGTACATCCCACTCGGCCGGAGACAAAGGTCTGGCCCTGATGGTTGAAGATGAAGTCAGTGTGCAAAGAATTGTCGGCAGAATGCTGCGCTTGATGGGTTACGAAACCATCATCTGTTCCTCGGCAGAAGAAGCGATCATCGTCTTCCAGGATTATCAGCCACAGCTCCTGGTGACAGACATGATGTTGGGGACCGGCATGAACGGAATGGAATTGGCGGACTTTGTCAGCAATCAGTCACCTGATACGAAGATTCTTATGATGTCAGGATATCCTGAGGAAATTCTCGACAAGCGTCAGGAACACGCAACAAATTATGAACTGCTGAGAAAACCATTCGGTTACAAGGAGCTGTCCAGGATGCTGGACCAGCTATTTGCAGAGGCAGCGGTCAGTTAGTCGCTGGTTTCACCATCGAGCAGGTTGTGTTTGACCGCGAGCAACGCCAGCTCGACATCGGTATTGATATCCAGTTTCTCGAAAATTCGATAGCGATAACTGTTCACAGTCTTTGGACTGACCGAAAGCGTCTCGGCGATGTCCTGAACCCGTTCTCCTCGAGAGATCATGATGGTGGTTTGTAGTTCGCGGTCTGACAGTTTGTCGAACGGCGATTCGTTGTCAGCGGTACCACTGAAATTGGCTAAGGCAATTTTTTGTGCGATGGCGCTGCTCATGTATCGCTCGCCTCGTTGCACGGACTTGATGGCAGTCACAATTTCTTCGAACCCGGCACCCTTGGTGACATAGCCGGACGCACCGGCATTCATCAATTGCTTGGCGAAGAGATCTTCAACCACTCCGGTCAAAGCAATGACCCGGGTATTTTCACAGGATTGTAGGATCTTTCGAGTGGCCTCGATGCCGCCGTAGCCAGGCATCTTAACGTCCATCAGAACGATGTCCGGTTGCATGGACCTGGCATTTTTCACGGCTTCTTCACCCGAGCACGCTTCACCGACGACTTCGTATCCGTAGACGTCCGTCAACATCCGACTGATGCTGGTTCGCACCAGGTCGTGATCATCTGCGATGAGGATGGTGGTCACGTTTTTGTTACTACTCTGCCATGAATCACGAATGTATCACTAATGTTTGAGTGCTGCACAGCCCGGCTATTGGACGAAAAGCGAGAGCCTGCTGAAGGTCGCGAAATACCTGGATTAGAGGTCCTGTCTTCTGATGTTCAGGTCGTCATTTCTGGTTTTTCTTGGTTTTCAATGACAGCAATATGATGCCAAGAATAGCGAGCAACAGGGACACAAAACTCGTGGCATTGCTGATCATTTGATATCGGGGTGAGTTGAATGCCAGCCCGCGATAGTTGACGAAATCGTCTAGAACCTCGATCTGGTCCGATCGGAAGTGGTCCCCGGGCGCACATCCGTTTGCCTCGGGGAAAACATAGCAGGCTGGATTCTTGAAGTTCAGTTGTCCGTCTGTCTCCTTGAAGACAGAGGCGTTTGGAACAAGCAGCTCCCGTTTCGGGAAGGCTTCGAGCTGGTAACCGAAAATATCGTTATGGCAATCGATGTTGCTACTTCCGAACGCGAACATCTCGTTCTGGATGATCAGAGCCTCCCCTTCGAAGTTGGCGAATTTAAGCTCTGATGTGGTGCTGATGGGTGGAATTTTTTCCGGGGCATGTCGAAACCGATCGTAGAACTCAGTGAGTACTTTTGGGTTGTAGGCCTGCTGGCTGTAGTAGCTTCTATCGACCAACCAGTGAGTCGCCACGGTACCTGCTAAGACGGCGATTGCTATCGGGAGCCGATATTGGCGGACCATTGAGAAGGCCAGGACAACCGCCAGCACGACCAGAGGAATATAGACGGCGTAGAGGCGCACGTTGACTGAGAAACTTCTGACAATCGGTAATGACTTCAGTAACTCGTTCCAAGCGGGTTGGTAAAAATTTAGGACAATCGGAGTAACCAGGACTGTAAGCAGGACACCTGATGCCAATCGATGCGCTTTTACTGCGTCCATGATCCTCCCACGAGCAGTAACGAGCGCGAACACGAGTAAAGCGAGTGCCGGTGCACCCACACCCATTTCAAGTTCGTGTCGATCAATGGGCCAGCGATAGTTTGTAAATAGAAATCCCGTTTCCGTTTCCCAATCAGGTGTTGAGAAAAACAATAGTCGAATCGGGAGCGTGAGGGCGTCCATGAAATTGTGAAGCCCGGGAAGTGGGTAGAACTCACGTTCGAAATTGGATGCGGTCGAAAGCATCAATGTGATTTTGAAAAGACTAAGGAGTATGGCGACGAAAACTGCAGCAGCGAGCGGCAGATAGGGCTTTAGCTCAATGGTGCCTGGTTGTCTGGTCGCGCTTTTTGCCAGTGTATGTATGGCGAGGATGCCAGCGAGACAAAGCCCTGTGGTCAGCAACATGAAGGCGCTGGCTGTCAGGATCAGGTAAGCGATCAAGATGCCTGCAACAAGTATGTTTCTCACCACTTTACGCGGGTCTCTATCGGACCCGGGGATGAGCAAGTAGCCAATCAGGGGTATCAACATGTACCCGTGAAACGCGGTGTGACCAATCACCATTCGATAGGCGAAGAAGCCGTTGAACAGGAACAGGGATGCGCCGAGAAATGCAGCGATGGTATCGGTACTAAAACGCCTTCGACAAAGCAGGTAAGTGCCAAGAAAGCCGAGTCCCGCGAAGAAGATGATGTTTATTTTGGATGCAGTGAGCGGGTTGATGAAAAACGTCAGCCACTGTTGCACATTAAGGTAAGGAACCGCGGCGCCTGCGACAAACATGTTTCCTGCACAACTGGCAGGTGTAAACCAGGGCATACTCCAGGGATCTTTTTGGAAGTGTACGAATCCAACGGTGGCATCGACGAGGCTGCCGCGGTGATCGTGTCCCATGGTGCCATCTGGGGTCAAAAAAAATGGATGGATAAAGGTTGCCCAATAAAGAGCCAGCATGAGCCCACCGGCGACGAATAATCCCAGAGCTCGCTGATTAGTCATGGTTCTGGTTCAGGCGTTCGATGTGATCACGCATTCGAATCAGGTAATCGCGATCCGGTGAGCCAAGCTCGACACTCTTTTCTGCATGGAACAGCGCCATGTCCCATGCCTCAATTTCGGCATACCCGGATGCCAGGTTCCGATGTCCGAAAGGGTCGTATGGATGTAACTGCACAACCCGAGTCCAAAGAGAAACCGGGTTATTCCAGATTTGCACCTGGAAGTTCGCGATGACGATCAGGAAAAGCAGATAGAAACCGGTCAATGCCGCAACTGGTAGGCGAAGGCTTGAGTATCTCTGCCAGAGCGTCACGACAAACAGAGCAGTTAAAAGAGAAAAAGGAATGGTGCTCAGGTAAACGTAATGGTCGGTACCTTTAGCGGGTCCTACATGAATGAGACCCGAGACAGGCAATAGCGTCACCAGATAAAACGCCAGGAGTAAGCCTGGCCAAAACATCATTTTCCTGAGCGCCAGCCAACTCGTCAGCAAGACACTGATCGTGAGAAACAGGGTGCCGGGTAACCAGAACGCTGGGCTGGTGATGTGGCTGATATCCTGTGGGTAGGGATAGAAGGGCGACAGCTCCAGCGGCCAAAAGTAATGCGCGATGTAGAACCAGGTGTTGTCGATCGCATTCAGTGTTTTTGCCCACTGCGGCAGATTTTCAGCGCTGGGCATTGCCATGGATTGTGTGGTCAGCGTCACAAGGACAACGACCGCTGAGATGACAATGTAGGGCAGCTTTTGCACCAGAACCCTCACCACAGAAGGGAAGCTGTTGATTCTGTTCAGTGGATACATATCCAGCAGCAGCATGATCACTGGCAGGGTGACCGCCATGGGTTTTGCGCCGACGGATAAGCAGAAGAACACGAACACCCATAGATGGTTTGATATTCGGTACTCGTTATCTGTTCGCAGGTATGCCATCAGGCATAACAATGCGAACAAGGAATACAGGACGTCCTTTCGTTCAACTACCCAGGCGACAGACTCCACGTGTTGCGGATGAATGGCGAATATTAAGGCAGTCAAAAAAGCGGTCCATAGACCGGTCTGTTCCGTGACTTTGCCTCTGCGCAGGATGTCAGCGATCAACCAAAACAAGAGCAGCGAATTGATCATGTGCAGCAGCAGATTCGTCACATGGTGCCAGCCGCTGTCGTAGTCGAAGAGCGTGATGTCGATGGCATGGGAAAGCAGCACCACAGGATGCCAATTGGCTTCGTGGGCCTGGGTGAACATGGCGATCAGATTTTCGAGTGACCACTCATGAATCCATGGGTTCTCAAGCACAAACGGAATGGTGTCCCAAACGAAGTAGTGATGGCGCACGTCTGAATAGACAGCGATTGTCGAGATGACAATGATGCCCGCCAGGAAGATCAAGCGGCTCTTTGCGGATATGGAAAGTAAGTTTCTGCTCAATTAGAAGAGATCGATCTCGCCGCTGGAGACGGATCGAGCCTGAATCAAACCTTCATCCAACAGGTGTTCGTAGTTGGCAACCTGATTGCGTCCGTGTTCCTTAGCGAAATACAGCGCTTTGTCGGCGCGATCAATCACCTCGGGCGGATAGTCCTGTTCTTCCAATCGCGCGAAGCCAACGCTGACGGTTATGCCGCCGATTTGTTGAAACACATGTGCTTCAACCGAATCACGAAATCGATCGAGTGCCATTCGAGCTCGATCACGAGGCATAGGTTCGAGAACAACAAGAAATTCTTCACCACCGAACCTGAACAGCAAATCCGTGTTTCGAAAAAACTGTTTCATTCGTTGACCCACGGTCAGAATGACTTCGTCACCATAGATGTGTCCGTGAACATCATTGACCTTCTTGAAGTGATCAATGTCGATGATGGCGAGCCAAGCGTATTCAGATTTTGCCGGAGTTCTTCGGTCTGCGTCAGAGTCGCCGTAGTCTTCTACAACCTTGCGTTGTAGTTCCATCATGCGCACCAGTTTTTTGTCAAAGGTGCGACGATTCAAGAGGCCGGTCAGTTTGTCTCGCTGGCTGTCTTCCAAAACTTTCAGGAAATTGGAATAGATGCCAGCGATACCTTCGATCAGGTTGGCATGTTCGCGCAGGTCATGGCCACTGCTGCGTAACTCAAGCAGATAGGCTGGGTCAGCGTCGTCAAAAAGGGGTACATAGACCGTCATTTCATCGCCCGTTTCGACGGTTGCCATTTTTCGGTTGTGAATTTGAGTGGCGATGTCCGAAGACAGTTCCAGAGATCTGATGTCACTGTTCCAGACCCGGATTTTTTCATTCTGTTCGGAGTAGCTCACTTTCAGTGAAAGAGTTTGCTCACACTTTTCCAGTTTGAGCTCATCAAGCAGGTTGATCATCGCGATATGATCAATGGGGAGAATGTCAGCCAGCGTGGACAAAAGGCTAGTCTCCAGAGTGTCCGTATCCCTGGCACGTGTGATCTCAATGATCGATTGAATTAGTTGGTGTTCCATTCCGGTGGTACACGCACCTCTCTCCCGAGAAAAAGCCTATCACCACGGCGAAAAAATAACACCTTGCCCCCTCAGGAGCCGTGATCTTCAGGCAATGCAGGGAATAGGGTCAGAATGAAGATTGACGTCATACTGATGACACCTGCTGTGATTGCAAGTGGTACCAGCCCAATAGTGATGAAGGGCGCGAGGGCAGCAGTGCCGAGGGCTGTGGTCATAAACACCATCAACATCACCAATGCAGCGCCGCGCGAGTCGTTATCACCACTAGCGAGAACGGCAAGGTAGAAGCCAGGTGGTCCACGAAAGCCCAGGCCTAGATTCACGAAAGAAAAGAGGAACCAGAGCCAATGCGCTTCGTGTTCATTATTAAGCAACGCGTAGATGATTATGGAGAGGGCGCCGAGCGCAGCCATGCCCGAACCGAGATAGATGGTTTTCTCGGGACCAACCCGGTCAACCACAAAGTGAGCTGTGTTGGATGCGAAGATGAACAGTGAAATGCCAATCAGCTGCATAGTCACGAAGTCACTCATGGTGCCACCCATGGCGACGGTCATCACGGTTGGTGCGCCGAACACGAACACTAGCAAACCGCCGAGTGTGCACGCCTGGCTCAAGGCATATCTCTGGAACACCAGAGACTTTAGCAGCGGTAGATAACCTTCATCCGATTTGCGGGTTGCGGTTGCCGCAATTGGCGGTGTTGCTGCCCAAACCACGCTGAGTGCGATAGCCAAAATGGCGGTTAGATAAAACGAAATGCGCCAGTCGAAAAATGTCAGGAGCCAGGCACCCAGAACTGGCGCTAAGGCTGGAACCACAGACTCGATGCTACCCATAAGCCCTAAGGCTCTGAGAGCCTGTCGATCATCAAATAGTGCTCGCACCATACCGGGAGCAAAGACCGCAGGCGCTGCGGCGAAAAGTCCTTGGAAAAACCTGAGGGCAACCAATTCGTTAATGGTGCCGCTCATGGAAGCGATAAATGAAAGTAATCCATACCCTAGAAGCGCAATAACGAGTAGTCGCTTCTGGTTATAGCGTGCACCCAGTTCGCCAAAGGTTAATAGACCAATGGCGGTGCCTCCGGTAAATGCGGCGAGTACCAGCTGTGACTGGGTAAGCGTGCCTGAAATAAAATCCGGCAGTGTGGGAACGGCGGGTAAAACCAGGTCGGTCCCGGCTAATCCAACAATCGTCCCCGCCACGATAACTGCGAATAAGAAGCGATGGTCCTGCAACAACTGATCTCCTTTCGCACTTACTGTAACCCAAGAACGAAAACGGGGCAGCAATGCTGCCCCGATAAATCAGAAGGATTGGGGTTTAGTTCTGTACGAACTGCCCCAGGAATCCACCATCGTCACCTCTACCAACGTTCACTTCATTGAAGCTGCCGGTGAGATCGGACACTGAGTAGATCAGGTTATTGGTTGTATCTTTCCAGATCGCTTCTCTCTCGTTGCCGTTACAGATCACCGGTGTGTCAGCAACCTCAACGTTGTCGATGAAAAGTCGACCGCTGGAGCTGAACAGGAACGTGTGTACGTCCCCTTCAGCGTAAGGTGCTCCGGTCTGTGCTGAGGTGAAGGTCAGTTCCCAGGTGTTAGCAGTCAGGAATGTTGGAATCGATACCGCTTCAGGTTCCCCGCCGAAGAAACAGACCTGTCCGAGTGCCGCTATTGCCTCTTCTGTACTGGTGCCTGAATCGCTGCCGCCTGAAGAGTCATCGCTGCTGTCGTTGCCGCCAGCGGGCTCAGAGCCACCAGCCGGCACATAGTCATAGCGAAGATTCATCGTGACTTCGACACCGCCCTGTTGTGCAGTAAACGATACGTCGAAAGTAATTCGCTCTTCCGTGTTATTCACGATGGTGATCTGAAGATCTGTGATGCCGCTGACACCACTAACAGTGTCCTCAATGACTTGTGTAATTTCCCCTGTATCGCTGGGTGACGGCGCTACGATGTTTTCGATGGTCAGGCCGAATTCTGCGGCAACGCCAAAGGTGATGATTTCTCCGGTAATTGTCAGATCGTAGTTGCCACTGATATCGACGTCAGGCACTTCGATCGGTGTGTCCGCGCCATTGCCGGAATCTCCGTCAGACTCGCCTTCGCCAGCAGAGTCGCCTTCTGAATCTTCTGCTGGAGGACTAATCAGGTCGACCACTGCCTGTGCCAAACCAACACCCGCTGCAATGACTTCTTCAAGCACGTTGGCGTCCAAAGATACCGAGAGGGAACCGGCGGCGGATACCAGGTCTGTGTTTGCCAGGGTAGACGCGGCAAGATCAATGGCATTCGCGAACAATGACTCAAAAGTCTCAGCGGTATAGTCCAGGTCACTCAATGGGCCGTCCGCACCTTCACCGTCAATGTCACCATCGGCCAAGTCAGCAGCCAGCTGCTGCAGAATGGAAACAGCGGGTGCTTCGTCACCAGCAGCCATATTGGCGAGGGCGGCCAGTCTGAGCGCGTAGGTATCTGCATCATTGGTCGTGAGTGATTGCGCGGTCAGATTTTCTTCGCTGACGATGGCAGGTGGGGTCAGGATGTCCGGCAGGTCAGGGGCCAGCGCTTCTCTTACTGCATTGTTCACCGAGTTGACGGTGTCGGCGCTGATCGTTCCTTCAACGTCATCCATCACCTGGGCTGCGAGTTCGGTCAAAATTGTGACACCGATCTCAGTCAGTGGTGAAGGTGCAAATGCTCGAATTGTTACATCAGAACCCATTGGCAGGTTGGTGCCTGCAGCTTCATCGAAATAAGTGGCGGTATCTGTACCGGTGATGGTCACCAGGATCGGGCCGTCATAACTGCCATCGTGAGTGATGCTGACAGTACCCGTGGCATCCAAGGTGCCAATCGCACCTTCGATGGAGGTGCCGTCTGCTTGCGTGACCGAAACTTCAGCACCGTTTATTAGACCGAGACTGGGCGTGACCAGGATAGTGGCCATAGGTTCTTCGGTTGGTGCTTCTTCTTCAGCTGCACCGTCATCGACAGGTTCTTCCGCCGCATCACCACCGCTGTCACCTGAAGTATCGGGAACGACCGCCGGTTCATCGAAAACATTGTTCGGAGAAGAACTGTCTGAACATCCTGCTGCGAATGCGCAGAGGGTCGCGATGATAAGAAATTGTCGGAGTAACGTCATGAATCTGATCCAGTCTCAGTTTGAAAGAGCACAGATTATGGAAACTTTCATTTCAGTCGCCTCCACCCGTCTGGGGGTATCTGGCGATCATCCGACGGGCGGATAATTCCTGATGTCGAATCCGGAGGAATAACAATGAGAACAAACACACTGATGATTGCGGGCGTTGTGGGTCTTTTGCTTTCCGTTGCGCCCATTAAGGCTGATGCAAAGAAGCTGAAACCAAAGTATTACAAAAGCTGTTACTCGGACTACTCAGAAGTGCGCAAGATGGTGCCGAAACCCTCGATGGATGTTGAAAAGACCGCGAAGACTATTGGGGCAGCTGCTGGAATCGCCAGTCGGTTTGGTGGGTTCGGCGGGGGGCTGGGTAGCATGGCTTCAACTGCTACGACTGTTGCGCAGTACAGCGAAACCATTGCGGATGTTGCTGCCTTTACTGAGAGCATGAGCACCAGTTTCCCGATAGCCAGTGATCGATATGTCGCTTACGGCGAGCGCATGGGCACCGAAGCTGTCGACATGCAAAAAGTGGCTGACTTCTCCATGGCTTCGCAGGAGTGTTATGCCGCCGCGTACACGGAACTAAAAACGGCTGTTGAAAATGGTGACATGAAAACCAAGGACGCAAAAAAACGGCATAAGGAAATCACAACCGGGGTTGCCAATGTTAGTGAGATGCTGGACCACGCAGTGGTCTACATGGACAACAATATTGCGGCATACAATCAAGCGCTCACCCAGGAAACAACTGGCGCGGGGTTAAACCTCGACAATCTGTTAAGCCTGGCTTCAGAAGCCCAATCGGTAGCAACAAAAGTGGATAATCTGACGCCCGGATATGGTGACGGTTGGGCTGGTACTGGCTGGACTGCAACCGAAGCGAGGGTTGAAGCGCATCGACAGGCCATGGCAGCACAGTACAGTGCAGCGGGCATGACCAACCCATACCAGGCTCCAGCGACTTCTGCGGATGCACTCTTTGGTGGGTTTGGATCTTTGACCAATCTCGCGGCACTTGGCAGCATCAGTCCAGCAGTCGCAGCAAATGTCGCGCTTCAAAATGGAGTTGCACAGGCGAATCTTGCAGCAGCGGGATACGATCAGTCCACAGCGCAGACAGTACCAACAGCGACCGCGCCTGTTGGTGACGGCAAAGTGGCGGCTCTGATGGAAGCGGGGGCAGACATTCAACCCTACCTGGACGCCTACGGTCGCATCAAAGCCCTTGGCGGTATGCAAAGAGGATTTGCAGGATTCGTTAACAACAAACCCTACTGATCAAATTTGGATATAGTACCCGCATCAGTTTTTCTACTTATGCGGGTTCTCCATGTTAGCCCCTGTGCCAATGATTGGTGCCGTTGTGGCACTACTGTTGTTCTTGGATCTTGCGGCGCTGCAGTTTCTGGCGAATCTGCCTCACCCCGATCAGGGTTTTTATTCAGATGGTGATCATGTCTACCTGGAGTCCACAGGTGATCGCGTTCTGGCGCTGAGAGCAGGAGCGCTTAGCACTGATCTGACACCACTCGATCTCATCGAAGAACCCGATGTTCTTCCGCTTCATACCGAGATGATTGAGGTGTTCAATCGACAATCGTTGATCTTCGAAATATTGAACGCGGAAAAGGGGGAGGTTGTCACCGAGAGTGGTGTCGTGCCGCTCACCTTCCACGAGGAACGCCTGCCCGGACAACTCATTTTCTGGATCCAGATGTTTGTCGCTAATGTCGGTGCATTGGTCGGTATAGCTGTCTGGACGTTTCAGCGAACAAACATTGCGGCTCGTCACTTTGCGGTGACGGGGGTGGGGCTCGCTATCTCCTCAATGGCGGCGTCTTTATACAGTAGCCGACCGATGGCAATTGATGGGCAGATGTTTGATCTGCTTTCACATCTTAATTTTCTTGGTGTTTGTATCTTCTGCAGCGGTTTCCTCTGCATGATGCTGAACTATCCGAAACCCCTCACGAGGTTTCCGGTATCTGCAATCTGGTATCCGTTAATGGCATTGGTGTTTGTTCTAGATTACTTCCTCGTGATCGATTCGCTGGACGTCACTCGCCGTATGCCCGCGATTATTACTCTACTGCTCGCAGTCGCTGCTTTGTATCTGCAGTGGCGAGGCTCAAGAGGTGATCCATTAACTCGCCAATCACTGTTGTGGTTTGTGGCCGTTACCCTTTCAGGCAGTTTCTTCTTCATTGCAGTGATCTTTATTCCTCCCCTATTGGGAGAAGGACCCACGATCTCGCAGGGGCTGGCGTTTCTTGCGTTTCTCACCATATACGTGGGGCTCGCCGTGGGTGTCGCACGATATCCCCTGTTCGACCTTCAACAGTATTGGGTCAAAACCATGATCTGGATGGTGGGTGGGCTTGTTGTGATCAGTCTTAATCTCGCTATTGCGACCTGGTTTGGCTTTTCTAACCTCACCGCGCTTGGAATGATTGTCGTTTCCTTTTTAGCGGTTGCCTTGCCGCTTCGTGCGGCGGGTACTCGATATGTCTTTAATCGAGCCTCCCGTAACTTCCAGCAGCATCTGCCTCAGATCGTGACTCGAATGGCTGATTCAGCAGAGAAAGATGTTGCCAGGATCTGGCAGGACGAGGTGGTCGAGATATTTCGACCGCTTGAAGTAACCCGGGAGTCGATCAGTGTCGTGAAGCCAACGGTGGTGAAACGTGGCATCGGCTTCGTTGTGCCAGCCATCGAAGGTGGGGCCAGTTACCATTTGGCTTACGCAGATGAAGGCACTCGACTGTTTTCATCTCTTGATGTGACGCTGGTTGAAACTCTAAAAGGTTTGTTCGAAATGAATCTCTCCAGGGAGAGCATTGCGAATGAGGCTACTGAGGCTGAACGAACCCGTCTCAGAAAAGACATCCATGACAGTCTTGGCGGTCGACTTTTGACCATCATGCATTCTGCCCAGGACGATCGCGTCGCTGAAGAGTCACGGCAGGCGATGGGTGAGTTAAGAGAAATTCTCGCAGCGGTTGATGCGGATTCAACCTTGATCGGACATGCGTTTGAGGAATGGGAGCCTCAGTTGCGGCGGCTCGTAGAGAGTGCTGGCGCAAACTTTGACTGGCTGGTGGATCGCGAACTCGTGACGCTTGAAGCGGCACTGTCTGGACGTGACAGGTTTAATCTGGGTCAGATCCTTCGCGAGTGTGTGACCAATGCCATTAAGCACGCGGGTGCGAAAGAAATTACGATCAGTTTGTCTTCCCTTCAGGGTAATCTCATTGCCCAGGTAGAAAATGATGGTGAGGTCAGCGACCCGGAAACCTGGGAAGAAGGTATTGGAACGCGAAACCTCTTTGCGAGAGCGGGGGAGTTAGGTGCTGAGGTTCAGCGCTCTCT
This sequence comes from Pseudomonadales bacterium, assembly GCA_965267195.1. GTDB lineage: Bacteria > Pseudomonadota > Gammaproteobacteria > Pseudomonadales > Azotimanducaceae > UBA9659. Next base: position 2,500,229 of record OZ253942.1, on the reverse strand, counting down.
CGCTGTCGATCGAGTCAGAGTCAGGGTGTTGTTGTCCGCAGATCGGTTACTGGTAAGTTCTCAGGACTAAACTTCTATCAATTGGCGCTTAATGGCTTCTGCGGTTGCTTCGGCACGCGAGGATATACCCAACTTTCCATAGACGGCTTTCAGGTAACTCTTCACGGTGTTGGCAGACAGACCCAGCATCTCGGCAGACTCCGACACGTTGTACCCCTTGGCGACGAGCTGCAGTACTTCTTCTTCTCGGCTTGTCAGGGGTATCAGTTCCTCTGCGGGTTTGTTGATCTGCCCGATGATTCGATTCAGTGCGCGATCTGAAATAGGTGCACGGCTGCTTGGAATACCCTGAAGGTGTTCGATGAGACGATCACGATGTTCGTCTTTGAGCAGGTAGCCATTGGCGCCCATCCTGAGAGCGTTAACCAGATGTTCGTCATCATCATAGATGGTGGCAACGACAATATAGGTATCGACTGACCGTTCGCGGATTTGCCGGATCAGGTCGAGGCCTGATCCGTCGGGTAACCCCAGGTCGACCATGACCAGGTCGAAGCTGTTGGTCTCCACGAGACTTTGTGCATCCTTCAGCGTGCGTGCCATCGTCAGGCTCGCGCTGGGAAAAGTCTCAGAAACAATATCCCCAAGCCACGCCAGCGTGTCTTCCAGGTCTTCGAGGATTAGAACCGACGTAGGCTCTGCCTGGATGTTCAAGTTGTCGACGTTCAAATGGCGCTCTTGGCACTACAAAAAAATGAGGATAACCAAGGTAATGTTAACGCTCAACGAGCCAGCGGGCTGTATCTCTGGAAATCTTGTAACAGATTGTTAATGAATGTCTGGTGTTGCTTACAAACCCGTACACATCTGTCCCCGGTAACGGTCTTGCAAGTTCAGGAGTCGCCTTGCAGTATGGTTGTCCCTTACTTGAAATCAGGTGCTTGTGAACAGTAAGTCGCTACTGGCCGGTGCGTTGATTGCAGTTGTCATACTAGCGGTGATTGCATTTAGCTTCGTGCCGGGTGAGCCTGAAATTTCCACCGCAGATTCAGCACCTATTATCGCGCCAGGTGAAGTTAAGCGAGTGCCGGAAGAGCTAGAGAGGGCGCCGCTATCAATGATGGATCTCGCCGGTGTTAATGTTGGTGAAACCTTTTCTATTTATATCCCGCAGGAGGAACGAATTCTGGCCGGAAGAGTAGAGAGAACAAAGATCTCAAAAGCCGGAAATGAAGTGCTTCAGGGGACGATCCAGGATGGCGGTCGGTCATACTCTTTTGTGGTGACGGTTGGTCGACATCAGACATTCGGTAGTGTCCAAACGAGCCGGGACCGATATCAGTTCGAACTTAAAGACGGTGAGGGAGAACTCATTGCACAGAGCACCATAAACAAGAGTCGTGACTTCTCGGAGCCGGACTTTGTCATACCAAAACGCAGGGAACCCGAAAATGTCGGTGAGAAATAAAACGTTGAACAAGCTGTTACTGGTTGGGCTTTGCTTCGGGCTTCTGCCTGGTTCTATTTTCGCGAATGACAGTGGCCAGGGTCCAAGTCTGGAGCTTATTTGTCCCTGTACGGTGGAATCTGTGTCCTCAGGATCAGTGCTGAGTGACTTTGGTGTGATTAATCGGGGCACCAGCGCCAGTGGTGAGTTGATTGTTCGTGCCTATGCGCATACCGAGCAGAATTATCGCGACGCAACAGATGCAACTTTCCTTACTGACTTTTATTTGACCTCTTCGCTTGCCAGCAGCAGTCAGCTCGACATCAGTGAGCACCAGGCAAGATTGTTTTCTGTATCAGGCGGCGACTACTACGTGACCCTTCTGCTGCTGGAGGACTTGGTCATCAGAGATGAGACGAGAACCAGTGGACTTGTCACTTTTGGAAGCAACCTTCGCACCGAGTCTTCGGGGACAGAACTGTATCTTGTTGCAGATCCAACCATTTCAGTTAACGGATCATCCGTCACACTGAACTGGCCGGGTCTGGGTAATGGCACAAACTCAGATGAAGACGTTGAGGTAAGAATTGTTGCCACAGAGACGCCAAGGTTCGAGGGTTCCTTTCAGACGCTGGCGACCTATGATGGTGTGACGTCTGTTCCAGCGCTTAGCAAGACCGCCTCTGATGTTGCGGTGCTTGATTATTCTTCGCCTTCTGCCGGGTTCGACTATACCCATGTCATGGTCCTTGGTGGTGGTTTCGTGCTGATTGTTCATACGGTGGATGAGCCTGATGGTGTTTCCTATGACACCTTGTCGTTCTCGGAAACCAATGTGGACTACCTGACCGACACGGACGGTGACGGCGTTGCAGATGATAATGAACGCCTCGAGGGCACAAGCGTTTCGTCATCTTCTGATACACCGGGTTCATCAGCCATTGATGTGCTCGTGGTCTACAACCAGGGTGTGGTGGATACCTATGGTGGCGATCCAACGGCGCGAATCGACCAGTTGTTTGCTGTTTCGAACCAGTCACTGGCCGACAGTAATGTCGATATAGAACTCAGAATCACTGACTATCGCCAGATTGAATTCAGTGAGAGTGATTCTCTCAGCGATTTGTTAGGTGCTGCAGAAGGCGGTACCGGAGTTTTCTCTGATCTGGCAAGTATCCGAACATCGACAGGTTCGGATCTGGTAGCCATCTTGCGCACGGACGATGGCGGTAATCTCTGTGGTCTGGCGTCTCTCGGCGGGTTTCCGACGCAGGGTCTCATGTCACGACGAGAGCATGTGTCGACCAGCATTATTGAATCTTCGTGTGGCGACCTGACCATGATTCATGAAATCGGTCATAACCTTGGTCTCGGTCACTCCTTTGTGCAAAACGAATCGGGCACGTTTGTTTGGTCCAGGGGTCATGGCATCAACAATAGTTTCTCGACCATCATGGCGTACGCCAGCGAGTTCAATATTTCTTCTGAGTCACCTTATTTCTCCAATCCGGAAGTGACCTTATGTGAAGGTGGCGCTGCGTGCGGGGTTGCTATCAATCAAAGCCAACCAGCGGATGCTGCCAGAAGCCTGAACGCCGTCCGGTTCCAAGTCGCGCGTTACACCACTGAATTGGATTCTGATTCTGACGGTACGCCTGATTCTGCGGATGCATTTCCGAATGATCCAACGGAACAGCTCGACACTGACATGGATGGTACCGGTAACAACGCAGACACCGATGATGACAACGATGGGATGCCCGATACGTTCGAGCTCGCTAACGGGTTAAACAGCTTGGTCAATGACGCGGCTGAAGATCCCGATGGTGATGGCCTCACGAATCTGGAGGAGTACCAAGGTGACACGGATCCTCAGGTTTCCGATGCGGCTGACGTCTGTGATGATCCGGATGCAGTCGCCCCAGATGCGTCCGGTTCGAGTTACCTGAACGAAAAACGGATCGTGTTTGCTAATCCCGGCTCTAACAGCAACCAACAAACGTTCCTGAGATTCGTGAATAACAATGCGTCGACCACGGACGTGGAGATATATGGTATTGATGATTCGGGTGTTGCGAGCAAGCGCAGTCCGGTGAGTTTCCAGATGGCAGCGCAGTCATCCAAACAGATTACTGCTCAGGATCTGGAAAGCGGTAATGAAAACAAAGGACTCTCCAGTTCTCTGTGTGATTTGTCTGGAAAGTGGCAGCTGGTCGTGCGCTCCAGTAGTTCGATTGAAGTGATGAGCCTCATCAGAACACCGGACGGCTTCTTGACCGGGTTGAGCGATGTTGTTCCCGTCGAAAGTGGTAACAACCTGGTCTACTTTGCGAATCCCGCGAGCAATACTAATCAGCAAACGTTCATTCGGATTTCAAATCAGTCCGCGACATCGGGCTCAGTGACGGTGACTGGTATCGATGACAATGGTGACGCTTCGTCAGGCTCCGTGACCTTCAGCCTGGGTGCGAATGAGTCGAAGCAGTTGACTGCGCAGGATCTTGAGAATGGAAATGCCAATAAAGGTCTGAGCGGTTCACTGGGCGATGGTGCTGGCAAGTGGCAGCTCAGTATTTCTTCAACCCTGGATCTAGAGGTGCTCAGCCTGATCAGAACCACTGACGGTTTCCTGACAAATCTGAGTGCGGTGGTTCCTGAAGATGGCAACGGAGATCCGGTGATTTACTTTGCGAACCCTGCCAGTGAATCCACCAAGTCCACGTTTATCAGAGTGGTGAACGCGTCAGCTTCAACGGCCAACGTGACCATCAGCGGTGTTGACGACGAAGGCAACATGGCGCCCAACGGTGATGTGACCTTTACACTCGCGGCAAATGCTTCCAAGCAGATGTTGGCTTCAGATCTTGAGAACGGCAATGCCAACAAGGGGCTGAGTGGCTCCCTGGGTGACGGTTCGGGTCGTTGGCAGTTGACGGTTTCGGCGGATCAGGAAATCCGAGTCATGAGTCTTGTGAGAACGCCGGATGGTTTCCTGACGAACTTGAGTCGGGTTGCACCTCAATCCGGTAACAACAGCAATCTTTATATCGTGAATCCCGGGTCGAACCAGAATCAGGCAAGCTCTCTTAGGTTTGTGAATCCGTCTAGCAACACGGCATCCGTTAGCATCAATGGTTTTGATGACAATGGCACTGCGGCACCTGGTGGCGGGCTGTCGTTTAACCTGGGCGCAGGTGAGGCGTTGACATTAACTGCAGCAGAGCTCGAGTCCGGCACATCCGGTGTCGTAGGCTCGTTGGGCGACGGTAGCGGCAAGTGGTTCCTGACTGTGGAAGCTGATGAAGATGTGAAGGTGCAGAGTCTTCTGGATGCGCCAGGCGGATTCCTGACTAATCTTTCCAGAGTCGTCAGCGAGTAGGCCGATTCCTACGTCAGATTCAGTCGGCGAGCACCTGCCTCGAGGCTGAACGTGTATAGAGAGCCTGGCTCCGCGGGTTCAATGTGTTACTGCCTGAGTTTTTCAGGTATTTCACATTAATCTAAGGAGAAACAATGAGAGAGTTAACGGAAAAGGAAGTCACGCAGGTGACCGGCGGTAACGCTTTTCTCGGTGGTGCACTGGCGCTAGCAGGTGCCTATTACACCGGGAAAGAGATTGGAGGTGCGATCAATTCTCAAATTGAACGAACTTTCAGCATGTCTACCGGACAAGCTGCTTATTACACGTTTAATGGAAAGTAACCATGCACGGGCAGAGAATTCTCTGCCCGACTGGAGGGACAAGGATGTCTGATCGAAGTTACGAGTTTGGCTATCAATCCAAAAAGCAAAAGTTGTTGCTATTGTCATTGAAGGCAATAGTCCTTCTTTTACTCATGAGTAATCTTTATTGGCTCGGTTGGAATGAAGGGTCAACCATCGATAAGCTGGCGAACATCGGAGGAGTGCTGATTTGGTTCTACGTGTACGCGAACCTCCTTCAAGTGAGAGTAGAAGTACAAGAGCTGTTCGTGCCTCCGTTTAACATCGCGTTCGCCATTGAGTTTTTGTTAATTGGCGCTATTTTTTCGACAATTGACACAACTATGACGATCAACAACATACTTAGACTTCACGGAATCTATTTGTTCTAGGAAAGTAATGTGAATAGAGAAAAACTCCGAATTGCCGAAGCACACTTCCTGCAAAGTTATCCGGGCGGATTCGCAGATCCCGCGCTGGAATCGATTGGCAAGAAGCACAACATGTCACGAGCCACGGACTTCGCGAAAGAGGTTTTCGCTAAAAAATCTTTTGATAAGCCGAATGAGTTTCTGGATAACCTGGTCAAGGTAGTTTCACGATCCTCTATGGTCAGCCTGTTTGAAAAGCCGAAATTCCGGGACATGGTTAAAGATCTGAATTCTGAAGATCGAGAAGCGCTGGTGAAAAGTTACAAGAAGCTCTTTCACGGAAATCAGAAGAAAGGCTTTGAGGAAGTGGTTGAGATTCTAGCCTGGCGAAAGATGGCTAAGTGGAGCCTAATGACGATTGGCCTTGTGTACTACCGTCCACAGAAAGAAGTGTTTGTGAAGCCTACAACCGCTAAAGCGATCGTTCAGAAGCTGGAGCTCGACCTCACCTATAAACCCAGGCCAAGCTGGGAATTCTATTCCGGCTATCGCGATGCCATCCTCGAGATGAAGTCTGTCGTGAACCCTTCACTTGCACCCAACAATGCTGCGCTCACCGGTTTCCTGATGATGACGCTCTAGGCATAATTGAAAGAAAACCTCTGAGAAAAGCATGTCTGTCAGTGTAGATCCCGAATCGGGACTTAAGATATTTAATACCCGTGCCGCCAAGTCGACGGAAAAAATTGCCGGTGGCGGATATGCCGTCATCGAAGACGAAACGTTAAAGGCTTTGCCGGAACCGCCAGCGGGTGCGGTATTCAATGCAGAAGAACAAGCGCGATATCGCGACTATAAGGAAGCGCGCCGAGGCGCTGCAGATTATATGGCGATGGAAGGCGAGTTTGCCCGCTACCTGGACGATGTTTATTCAGAGGATCCGATTCAAAGGGAAGCGCTGGACGATGAATGTGAGATTCTCGTTGTTGGCGCAGGCTTCGCTGGTTTGTTGCTCTGGCACAAGTTGAGTGAAGCCGGATTTAAAGATGTCCGTTTCTGTGAGAAGGGTGGTGATGTCGGCGGCACCTGGTACTGGAATCGTTATCCCGGCATCGCATGTGACGTTGAAGCCTACAGTTACTTGCCCCTGCTGGAAGAAATGGGATACATCCCCTCCATGAAGTTTGCCTCAGGCTTTGAGATTCTGGAGTACTGCCAGAACATGGCGGAAAAGTTTGGCTTCTATGATCACTGTCTTTTTCACACGACCGTAGAAAAAACCGTCTGGGATGAGGAAACCAGTCGCTGGACGGTTTACACGAATCGCGGCGATACCATGAAAGCTCGATATGTGGTGCTTGCCAACGGCATCCTGACAACGCCAAAGCTGGCGCGTATCAATGGCATGGAAAAGTTTCAGGGTGAGGCGTTTCACACGTCTCGCTGGAATTATCACGTCGACCTGGCCGGTAAACGAGTCGGTATTATCGGAACGGGAGCAACCGCAGTTCAGGCGATTCCGGAGCTTGCGAAGATTGTTGGCGAGCTCTACGTGTTTCAGCGAACCCCTTCCTCCGTGGATGTTCGCGATCAGCGGGAGACCACACAAGAGGAGATCGACACCTGGAAACAAGAACCCGGCTGGGCGAGAGCCAGACGCGCGAGATTCTCTAAGATCTCTGCAGGCAGGTCAGCCATCAAAGCAAATGACGACTATCTCTCAGGCAAGGTGTCTGACTTCAAAGAGCGCAAGCAGCATGAGCGGCCTCTAACTCCGGAAGAAATGATTCAGAAGACGCTGGAATCCAACTTTAGAATCATGGAACAGATTCGTGCTCGAGTGGATGCCATTGTCGAAGATCCCAAAACGGCGCAAGCACTGAAGCCGTTCTATCCCTATGGCTGTAAGCGGCCAACTTTTCATGATGAATATTTGCCGACCTTCAACAAACCACATGTCACCCTGGTGGACACAGCACCGGTAGGCGTTCAGGAAATCAATGAACGTGGTATTGTCCATGATGGCGTTGAGTACCCGCTGGATGTGCTGATCTACGCAACGGGTTTTCAGTGGATGGCGACTTCAACCTTTAACATGATTGAAGGTCGTGGCGGTGAGACCTTGAATGGCAAGTGGCAGCGAGACGGCACAAAAACTTTTCTCGGCGTTCACAGTAAAGGCTTTCCTAACTTGTTTATTGTGACTGGCCCACAGGGCGGCGGTGGCAGTTTTAACTTTACCGATGCCATTGATGCCCACGCCGATTACATTACCTGGCTACTCTCTACGATGAGGGATACCGGTGCCGATATCGTCGATATCAAGCAAGAGCCCGAAGACCGATACACAGAACATTGCCGTAATGCTGATATAGCGACGGCGCCGCTAAGGGATTGTCTGTCTTACTACAATGGTGATGGTAACGCCGAGCCCGGAAGTCTCGCCTACTATGGCGGTGGCAGGTGGCACAAAATTCGGTTGCAGGCCCAGGACACGCTCGAGCCTTACGAGTTCGAATCCTCGGGCACCTGAGACTGCCGCTCGATTTCAGACAACAAAAACTTTGTGTGCATTTGGGTCAGCAGGCGATTGGCGAAGTTGATGCCATCCGCACCCAGGTCAGCAGCAGATTGGCCATCCAGATCGGAAAAGCTCTCGAAAAAGTGACTGACTTCGAAAGCTGCAAGTTGCCTGGATGAGGCAACAAACTGGCTGAGAAATCCTGCGTCAAACCCATTCTTCTCGTTAAAGCCCTGCTGTTGTGCTTCACCCCACGTCTTAAGGAATGCGAGGTCTCTTGGCGAAACGCCGTGTTCACCCAGCGTGATTGCGCCGATACCATCCAACTCGCGGATCTGCTCGCTGGAAAGCCCACTTTGATTTGCGGCTTCGCTGATTGAGACATCTGCGCCTGGAGCGATATCCGTCATCAGCCCGGGCAGGATGCGCGACATCTCATGCATGCCGCTACTACTGTTATTCATCACAGACTTCACAATCTTCAGCGGTAGATAGTGTTCTTCCTGCAGCTGCTTAATCAGCCGGATCTTCTGAACGTGCTCCTCAGAATAGTGAGCTACGTTTTTCTTTGGCTTCTCAGGTTCCGGTAGCAGACCTTCGCGGATGTAAAAACGAATCGCCTCACGGGAAACTCCCGTGCGCGATTCCAGTTCTTTCATCTTCAGAGGTGCCGTCATTATGATTTGGCGTGTAGTACAACGGGGAGATCGGTAATGCCTCTGACAAAGTTGGATTTCAATCTTGTCGCTTGCCCAACGACCTCAACCTTGTCGAAACGTTTGACGATTTCTTCCCAAACGAGTCGGAGTTGCATCTCTGCAAGGCGATTACCCATACAACGATGAACACCAAAGCCGAATGAGATGTGGTTGCGTGCTCCCTTTCGATCAATGATGAATTCATCGGGTCGATCTATCTTGGTGGCATCGCGATTGCCTGAGACATACCACATGACAATCTTGTCACCTTCCTTGATTTTTTGACCTCCGAGAATGGTGTCGCGAGTTGCGGTGCGGCGCATATGCATCAGGGGTGTTTGAAATCGGATGATTTCGGAAACCATATTGGGGATGAGGCTGAGATCGGCACGTAATTTGTCGTACTCAGCAGGGTGCTCGTTCAGCATCAATACGCCGCCAGAGATGGAGTTACGCGTGGTGTCGTTTCCGCCAACAATGAGCAGGATCAGGTTGCCGAGGAATTCCATCGGATCCATATCCTGGAAGTGCTTTGAGTGAGCCATCAGTGTAATGAAATCGAACTTACCTTCCGGCGACTGACTGGCGCGTTCTTGCCACAGTTGTGTGAAGGCACCGAGGCATTCGTGAAGAGCCGCTTGCCTCTCTTCAGCGGTTACCGAGTCATCACCAGCGATGTCCTCGCTTGCGGTGGCCATATCAGACCAGAAGGTCAGCTTGCGACGGTCTTCGAATGGAAACTCAAAAAGGGTCGCAAGCATTTGTGTAGTCAGTTCGATGGAAACACGATCCACCCAATTGAATTCTTCGCCGATGGGTAACTCATCCATGATCTTTCCGATGCGTTCACGAATGAGTGGCTCCAGCAGTGCCAGGTTCTGTGGAGAAACCGCCGGGGTCACTGCTTTGCGTTGGTTGTCGTGCTTGGGAGGGTCCGAGGCGATGAACTGCTGCACCGTGAAATTAGGATCCTGATTACCAATCACAATGGTTGGGAACGAGGAAAAAGTTTCGTGGTCTTTTTCGACAGCCATGATGTCGTCGAACTTTGTCACTGACCAGAATGGACCGAAGATGCTCTCCTTGCAGAAGTGCACGGGTGCTTCTTCACGTAGTCGTTCGAAGAACGCCCAGTGGCTATCCGTCTCGTACAGAGTCGGATCTGAAACGTTGATGTCCTGTAGTGGAATGTCGTAGGGATCAATTTTTGCTGACGTTTGCATCGCAGTTCTCCTCATTTCGGAGCAGAGTAACAAGATACGTAATACGTATCAATACTACGCAAATATATTTCACCGGCAGCTGCGTTATGATGGGCCGTCTGCTGGCCTAACGAAGCGAAGCCAGTGAAGTAATTAAGGATAGTTTTTATGAATAAAATCAAAGGGTTGATCCAATTTGGATTGCTGATGCTGCTGTCTACAACGCCCGCTTTGGCGTCTGAGACCCTGCGAGTATCAGATTATCTCGAGTACGAACAGGTTCGGGACGCGCAGATTTCCCCGGACGGTAGTCAGGTCATTTACACCAGGCGTTGGGTTGATCAGAAGATCGATCGCTGGTCCTCAGCTTTGTGGATTATGGATGCAGATGGTTCCCGCCAGCGGTTCCTGGTCAAAGGCAGTAACGCCAGGTGGTCGCCAACGGGTGATCGAATTCTCTATATGGCGAAAGGGGCCAACGATAAGTCGCAGATCTTCGTGCGCTGGATGAGTGACGGTGCAACTTCCCAGGTCACTCGCGGAGAGGTGGAACCCAAGTCGCCCACCTGGTCTCCGGACGGCAAACAAATCGCCTTTGTTGCGATCGTGCCAGAAGACGACAAGTGGAAGATCGACCTGCCAACGAAACCCGAGAACGCTAAGTGGACAAAACCACCGATGATTCTTGATGACCTGCACTATCGGCAGGATCGCGTCGGCTACATGGAGCCTGGTTACTCCCATCTGTTTGTTGTTCCGGCGAGCAGTGGCACGGCGAAACAACTCACTTCCGGCAGTTGGAATGTTGGTGCCAGACGGAGTCCAGATGGTCTATTCAGTGGGGCAGGTCTTTCCTGGCTACCCGATGGTTCTGCGATCCTCGTGGATGGCTACCGTGATGAGCGGGAACCGACAGCCTATCGCCAGTCTCACATCTACCAGGTCAGCGTCGAAGACAATAGCGTTACGCAGCTGACCCAGGAGGCAGGATATTGGACCGAGCCGCTGGTGAGCTCCGACGGAAAGCGGATCGTTTTTGAGGGGCATCCTCCCAGCAAGGTCACCTATGAATTGAGCCACCTGTTTGTGATGCAAGCTGATGGATCAAATGTAAAACGGTTAGCTGAAGACTTTGATCGGCCGGTGACTGGTAACAAACAGTGGTCCGGCGATGACCTGGTGATCTCAACACAGGACACGGGCTATATCCGCATTTATCGCATCACCATGAGTGGCAAAGTCACTGCAATTACTGAACAAAATCGTGTCGTCAGCATGAGCTCCATCACGAGTGATGGTTCAACGCTTGCAGCCATTGCAGCCAGTTTCACAAACCCCGGTGATGTCGTCACGATTTCTCTGAAAGGGCGAGGAGGTGAAACCCGCCTCACTGATGTGAACGCAGATCTGCTTGGTGGAAAAACGCTGGGTAGACAGGAAAGTATCTGGTTCGAAGCTGAAGACGGAAACAAAGCACATGGTTGGGTGGTGTATCCCCCAGGTTATGACAGCGAAAAGAGTTACCCGATGATCATGGAGATTCATGGCGGACCTTTTGCCATGTACCGGGGGCAGTTTAACTTCTTCTACCAGGTATACGCCGCTAACGGATTTGTTGTGTTGTATACAAACCCGAGAGGTTCCACCGGTTATGGGGAAGAGTTCTCCCAGGCGATCGATCGAGCGTATCCAAGTGTTGATTATCTAGATCTTATGGCTGCGGTAGACGCAGTCGTTGATCAGGGAATTGTTGATGAGTCCCGTATGTATGTTGGTGGCTGCAGCGGTGGTGGCGTGTTGACTAGTTGGGTGATCGGTCACACGGATCGTTTTTCAGCAGCGTCTGTCCGATGTCCGGTCACCAACTGGATGAGCATGCATGGCCAGACAGACATCCCAAACTTCACACAGTCATTCTTCCAGAAACCGTTCTGGGAAGATCCGTCGGATTGGTTACATCATTCTCCGATCATGTACGTTGGTAACGTAAAAACACCAACCATTGTGATGACTGGAGAGCAGGATCTGCGAACACCGATGGCGCAGTCAGAAGAGTACTATGCCGCACTTAAAGCTGCTGGTGTTCCTGCAAAACTCATGCGATTCAACGATCAGTATCACGGTACATCCACTCATCCCTCAAATGCCATGCGAACGATGTTGTATCTGATGTCCTGGTATAACCAGTACGACATTAATGGTGAGAGAGAAGAACCTACAGAAGCGGAATAACGTGGTTGGCGAGCCAGAAACCGCCAACGATGATACAGATGCTTGAAACAGTGACGCGAGCCTGTCGGATCAGATTCGGCAGTGCTCGCTCAAACTTTTCAGAAAGCATGCCAAACCCAATTGAAAAGGCCGCCATTGCAATGATGGAGCCGGCTGCGAAACAGAACAGATACCAGAGCGCGGAAACCAGGGGTAGGGCAAGTGATGGTAGAACCCCCCAAAGGTACGACATCCCAGCAACACCCTGGATGAGTCCGGCGAAAAGCGCCGTATGAGCGTGAAACCCCGCGTGGTCAGAGTGTGCAGGCGCTGGCTCTGATTCATGACTCTGCGTGTGTGCATGCAAGTGTTGATGTACTTCACCGTCGTGAGTATGAGGGTGGGAATGGACATGCTCTTTCATGGCGGTTCGAATGCCAAATACACCAATGGCTATTAGAAGAAAGCCGACCACCTGATCTCCGAACTGACCAAGGCGATCCAGATCGAACTCCAGTAACGCCAACTCTCGAATAGCTATCAGCGCAAAGGCAACCAGCAGAACACCCAGGCTGTGACCGAGACCCCAGCGAACACCGAGGCTTAGGGCTCGCCATCTGGACTTACCCTGAGACAAGGGCATCAGTGCGGCGAGGTGATCGAGACCTAGATAGACGTGCGCGGCACCGGCGGCAAAGCCGGTGATGACGATCAGGATCAGGGCTTCCAAAGGCTTTGAGTTCTAGCGGAATTGATTTTCTGCGGCACTGCGTGCGGAGATGATATCCATGCTGCCAAGATTAATTTCTTCGGCGACGTGGCTGATGAAATCTTCTTCAAGCTTATCGATCTTGTTGTCTGCCAGGGCAACCATCCAAAGCTTTTCCAGAAGGAACTGCTTGTCTTCGTGACTAAACTGATTGTTCACAAAGGTAGTGATTTGTTTCAGGTACTCGTCTTCGCTGGCTGTTTCGCCGACTTCCAACAGACGATCAGTGACACCATCGGGTACGCCGAACGTGTCCGAGAGAATCTGGCGGATCATCTTTAGTTCTTCAGGGTGTTCATCCAGATCTGCTTTCGAGCAGGCAATCAGGATTGATGCCGCCGTGTAGCGGAACTCAATACCGTCGCGGTTTAGCTGACCACTGGAGCGCGGTTTGATGTAAATGTTGAAGAACTGCTCGAAGTCCACTGCTGGGCTCGTTTCAGGAGTACCAAAGTCTCCATTCTAGAGAGGCTGGGAGGACAAGTCATCTGCCTTATATCGGTAAATGTCTCGCGATAAAAAGTACATCTGATCAGGTAAACTCCGAGAGAAATTGCGCCAACTTTTATTCGGAGTTTGCACCATCGGTGATCTGACACCCAGAAGCTTGCAGGCTTTTTCTTCTACCTTGAGCAGAAAGTATGAGTGTCCGCTCTATTTCCCCAGAGTGTTCGGCAGCAGGCAGTGTGAACGCATTATCGAATCCGGGCTTGCCCTGCCAGTGGATGAGGGACTGGTCTCGGCTGGTGAAAGTAGTGATGCTCAGAAAAGTGAAGATCATCTCGCACGCAAGGCGGGTGTTGCCTGGATTTCACCGGAAGACGACAACCTCTGGATTTTTGACAAGCTATCCGAGGTGATTCATCGGGCCAACAAAACTTATCAGTACGATTTGCTCGGATTTACCGAAGACGCCCAATTTACCTGCTATGACCGGGTCGGCGATTTTTATGATTGGCATCAGGACGGTCTGGAAGGTGAATTGGCGGTACGTAAGCTGTCCATCGTTGTGCAGTTGTCGAATCCAGACGAATACGAGGGCGCTGATCTCGAACTGTTCGGTTTGAGTTGTGAGCCTGAAGTTGGTGATTCCTGGCGGGATGATTTGCGCAGGCAGGGTAGCGCAGTTGTCTTTCCTGCATTCGAGTATCACAGAGTGAATCCGCTTTTGTCGGGCAAACGCTATTCACTGGTTTGCTGGGTTGGTGGACCACCATTCAAATGAAACTAGTCGGCTGGCTCGAGTGCTTGTTCATTGCTTTGTTGATTCCTGTTGGCGCCGTCGCAGGTGCACTGACAGGGATTGTTGTGATGGGACCGATCTTTGCTGTTTGTGTACCGCTGGCAGTAGCAACAGTGTTTCTCTGGAATCGAGGTGAACAGTGGCGCCAGCTAAACCTATTTCGGGGACTGCCCTGGAAAGGCATCGTCGGCTGGACCTTGGCTGCCATCCTTATCACACTCGTTTTGAGTAACTTCGTCTTTACCCCTGTGCTCAAACAACTGGGTGTACCACCAACCAATGTCTCGGCGCTGGTTTCCCTCATTGAAGGTGACCTGACCTACTACCTGCTGTTTCTGTTTCCTGTTGCGTGGGGTAGCGCAGCAGTTGGTGAGGAGCTCCTGGTTCGAGGTTACCTACTGCATCGTATGGAGACGCTATCCAATACCTGGATTGCGGTGATCTTGCAGGCATTTATCTTTTCCCTGGCGCACCTTTACCAGGGTTGGATGGGTGTTATTAATATTTTTGTGTTGGCCCTGGTGTTCGGCATTGTGTTCGTGCGTTCAGGCAGAAGCCTTTGGCCGCTCATCATTGCTCATGGTTTGATCGACACGATTGCCATCACCCTGATTTACATCGGGCGCTCAGATCTGCTGGTGGGTGCAAGCTAGCGGGACTTTAACATTCCGCTTAACAGCGGATCGTTGTCGGGTCGACTGAGGCTGAATGCTTTCTCTAGAACCGCGTACTCGTCGTAACCCATGCGTGTGACAAGCTGCATTGCTGCGGTATCAACACGGCCGTCGTGAATGAATTCGTCTTTGATGTGAATGCCAAGCACTTCCCCAAACGTCATGGTGTATCGATGCTTGCCACCCCGGTGTTGCACCGTGTAGGTATCCACAACAACGCACTCGATCGCAGCGGGTGCGGCGGCAACGCGCGGTGGTTTGACGTGGGTGGATTCTGCCATCTCGATGCCAATTAACTCTGCTTCACTCACATCAGCCGGATGATGTGCGGAACTTTCGTTCATTTCGTTAACGAGATCCATGCTGACCATGTTGCAGACGAACTCACCGCCGGTTTGGGCATTGGTCTGAGAGTCCTTGCCGGTGTCGAGGAATTTCATGCCTTCCTCGTTCACCTGCAGTTGCGGTGCTGCACTGAACATGACGATATCAGGGTTATCCGCCACCGCCTGGAAATAGCTGTAGGGGGCGAGGTTAACAACGCCGTTGTCAGAAATAGTGGTGAGCCAGCCAATTGGTCTTGGGGCCACCAATGCTTTAAACGGATTGAACGGCAGGTTTTTGTTGTTCGGGTCGAACAACATATCAGGCACCCTGGAGTTGATGTTGGGCCAGTGTGTGAGCTGTTTCCACATCTTCGGCATTCATGCTGATACCGTCAGCGATGCCATCAATAAACTCTCGTTCCTGGCTTTCAATACGACCGTCCGCGTAGGCGACCACCCAAAGCTTTTCTAACAGGAAACGTTTATCCCTGTCGGTGAACTGATCGTTAATCAGATTGGTAATTTCTCCGAGATACTCTGCTTCGCTCGCGGTATCGGCGAATTCCAAAAGTCTGTTAATGGTGTGATCCGAGATGTTGAAGCTCTCCGCCAGGATCTGCCGGATAACTTTTCGCTCTTCCGGGTCTTCGTCCAAATCCGATTTAGAGCAGGCAATGAGTAGTGAAGCTGCGGCATAGCGAAACTCAATACCGTCCCGGTCCAGAGGTTTCCTGGACTTTGGACGCATGTAGATATCAAAAAAAGTTGTGAAATCCATGTTCACTCAGTTAGTGATTTGAGCGTTTCGCGCCAGGCTTCGTTTTCTGCATCAGGCGAGTCCATGAGGAAAAGTCCGTGATGGAAGGCTTCGTCCACTTTGCTTTGCCAGACGACCTTGGCGATGACATAAATCGGCTGCACGTCTTTTATGTCCATGCAGGCTCTGATAATTCTACCCTTGCGTACTGGTTGGTCCAAGATGATCTGTAATCCTGTCTCAGAGAGATCTCGCGACTTGCAGATGACGATGTCCCCAGTGTCCTTCGGGTGTGCTCTAACACCTGCCTCAACAAAAAAGGTGAGGTCAATGTCGAATCTTGGTGCAACGCGATCATCAATCATCAGTATCTACCCTCACGAGCTTTGTCTGGCTGCGCATTCGCTCGACCGCCGCCTTAAAATCAGCCATCCCCACCGGCATTTCATCTTCAACCTCGATGGAAGTTCCTAGAGCGAACTTGATGACATCATCCACGGTCAGGTCACTCAGGTCTTTGGTCTGGTCGACGTAGATAAGGTTGCTGCCACCCTGGTTGGCTTTGATTGCAGCTGCTACACGTTCCGGATCCAGCTGGACCGGTTCCCCAGATTCCAGCGTCTTCTTCGGAATGCTGACGAGCATGAATTGAGTGCTTTCGATAGATTGAGCAAGAGATTCTGCCGCCTGGCGCTCTTTTCGTGCGGTCGCGATCTCATCTTCTTTCGCTTTGGCTTTTAAGCTCGCCATCAGGTTTCGTCGAACGTTCTTTAAAAGCTCTCCGGGCTGCGGCAACGGTGTCGCGGTGCCTGAAGACATGAGATAGGCGAACTCCTCAAAGCTGATCTGCAGAGCGCTACTGCCATTCCTGTTCGTAAAAATCAGGTGCTGGGAGTCATCAGCTTTCAGAGTGACCTTGATGTGTCTTGCGTCATCTTGCTGAAACACAAACCAATCCCCCGGGTTCAGTTTTGTCACCGGAGCGAGAAGGGATTGTGAAACTCTTGTTTCGGTATCCGACTGCGCTTCATTGGCAATGAGAGAGAAGGGTGCAACTTCAAGGCGTTCACCTTTCATCACTTTAACGTGCGCTTCTTCAATCGCTGCTAGTGCATTGGTAATGGCTTCCTGGTCGTGTTCGATGGCGACCAGGCAGGATCTCAGCTCCTGAGGAAGGTGCTCGATGATTCGGTACAGCTTCTGGTTGGTTGCGCTTGCGGTTTTCGCGGGCTCAGGATCTGGTAGTTCCGGTTCTTCCCCGGCAACGACCTCTTCAACTTCCACATCCAAGGCAACCTGTTCCAGCATGGAATCTATCGTCGGCGTATTGGATTCTTCAGCGGGTGGTTCCGCTTCCTGATGAACCGTGGAGATGAGCGTCTCTGTCAGTTGAACGGCGCGATACCATTCATCACTGTCAGTGCCCTGCCTTGTTGCGATCAACTGCAGGGAGTCGAACCATACACCCTGTAGAAATGCGACGATGGATGCTGGTAACAGCTTATCCTTCATCCGTTCATTCAACATGGAAATGGTCTGCTGCTTGCTGCGTTCTGCGGTTAACAAACCTGAGACGGAATCCGCCAGGCGTTGCTCAAGCTTCTTGATTCGATCTCTTTCGTTTGAAACGAACCTGACGATGTCAGCTTCCAGTAAGTCCAGAATATTGTTTCTGGCGTCAGCCATGGCGCTGCTACCGTCCATGGCGCCCGTTGCCACGATCAGGCTTTGGATAGCGTCATTGAGTTTCTGCTCCGTCGACTCCAGAGCCTTACCTCTCAAGTCGGTCCAGCCGTAGGTGAGGGCGAGCAATGCTTCCGTAATCGAGATGATCGGACTTTTTGTCATTGCCAGTACACCATCGGAAATGGCGACTCTCATCACGGCTGCGACAACACCCCTGAGCTTACCGGCAACTTCGCTGGGGAGCTGGGCCTGGTTGACCCTTTCGGTTACCTGATTGTCGAGAAACGAAATCAGTGCGAAATGGAATGGATCCAGATGATCGCTGCGAAGGTTGTCGAGTATGGTGGTTGTATCGACGCCACCGGTTTGCAGCGTGAATAGCTGTGCGAGCAATTCTTCCTTGCTGTGCTGCTGATTCGCCTGCCCCGGCTGAGGGTACTGCGTTATCAGCGCTTCGTTGAGTGATTTTGCATCCATTGCGTAATCTCTTTTGCTACACTTTCCAGCGACTCGAAGCAGTCACCCCTGCAGCAATATAGGTCTATTCAGGAGGCATTATGCAACAGGACGTTGAAAAGTTCTTTGAGACTAATCTAGTACCAAAAGTAGATTCTCTCGGGGAAAGACAACTGTATGAAGTGCGCTACGCAGCCGCAGCGCTCCTGATTGCGTGTGCGAAATCCGACTTTGAGGAAGATCCGGATGAAGAGGAGGTCATCGTCGACATTCTTCGTGAGAGATTTGAGGTTGACGATGACTTAATGGACCGATTAGTCGAGTTCGCTGACGCACACACTGGAACGATGGGTCTTGAGACATTTACGGGACTGGTTAACAAGCACTATTCCGATGATCACAAGCTGGCTCTCATGGCGGATCTATGGAAGGTGGCTTTGGCAGATGGACGCATCGACAAGTACGAGGATATGTTTATCTATCGGGTTGCTGGGTTGCTGGACGTAAGTCGAGAACAAGTACAAAAATTGAAAGAGTTGGCCATAGAGCCCTAAATTGTGAATCCCCACAACCTGATCTTCCTGGTCGATGATTCAAAGTCGAACGTCGCAGTGCTTTCAGAAATGCTGACGTCTCATGGTTATGACGTGGCTTCAGCTTACGACGGGGATACCGCCCTGAAAGAGATCGAAAGGATCATGCCTGATCTGATCCTTCTCGATGTAGAAATGCCCGGTGCCAGTGGATTTGAAGTTTGCCGATTATTGAAACGCCGAACCCAGTTTGCTGACACACCTATCATCATGCTGACTTCCCTTCAGGAAATTGAAAACAAGGTGCGGGGCTTCGAAGCGGGTTGTGTGGACTACATCACCAAACCTTTCCAGTTGGAAGAAGTTCGAGCCAGGGTGGGTGCCCATCTGGATATCAGAAACCTACAAGCAGAACTTCGATCCAGAAATGAAGAACTGGAGGAAGTTAACAAAGATCTGAGAACAGCCCTCAACAACGTCAAGATACTTTCCGGATTGTTACCGATTTGCGCGAGCTGCAAATCCGTGCGTGATGACGATGGATATTGGAAGCAGGTAGAGACCTACCTGGCAACTCACACGGATGTTTCTTTCACCCATGGCATTTGCCCAAGCTGTTTTGACGAGCTTTATAGCAACGTTGATCTCCGGGACACTTAAATCTTTCCTATCCGGAATACATTACTTTCTAATTATTCCTTAGGCGTATTTGCCATCCGCTGCTAAATTTCTCTTCGTTGTCGCCATGAGCGGTAACCAACTTTAATTTAGAGGCTTAATCCGATGTCTATGCCACAACTTGAACTACAAGCAGATAACCGCTTTGCGAGCGAAACGCCCGAAGTGAAAAAGCGCGTGCAGTATCATGACGTGGACGAGTCATCGCTCTCCGAGTGGGAACTCGCGAGATTGACCAGTAAAACCTGGTCAATGGAGCAGGAATAGGTCTCTACCTCCCGGTAGAGGGGGAGCCCTTAAGGCTCCCGCTCCAGACACGCTTACAGATCGTTGATGACCTGGCTCAGGTTGGATGCAGCGAGCGCCATGCGCTCGTATGAAATCTTTTTGGCTTTGCTCTCGTAAGAGCGGCTCGGCCATTCGTTAACCGGCGTATTGTAGATTTCGTTGGCGAGGGTTCGACTGTTTTCGATCCAGCTGCTGCCATCCGTGGATAGCTCAGTCGACTCAACGCGTTTGGCGTACTTGTTGATATTGTGCACATAGCGGTGAAGCCTTTTGGGGTCTTCCATGCCGTGGGCGTCATTGTCCCAGAACGCCAACAGGTTTTTGCCTTCTGGACAAGCTGTGCCGTCTTCTCGTGCAACGATACAGAAATTGCTGCCACCATTGTCGTGTTCACATTTTTCTGGTGAACGATCGACATCGATTCCTAGAGTTCTAATCGGTTGATGAGCGTCAGCAACGAGACCTGTCAGAAGCGCCAGGGTTACTGCCTTTGAGTTGTGATCGTCTGTGGACTTGAACGCTTGTTGAAGCAGATCGATAGCCTTCGGCATATCTGCGCCGGTTTGATCTGGATTTTTGCAGTTCGCGATCTTTGGCACAGATTTGTGCCAGCTTTCAGTGGTTTGATCGGCGTAGGCTGCCAAAGGCTCTGGGACCTCTGCGCCGAACCGCCGGTAAACGTCGCTCAAGCTATCGTTTGCCACGGTATCAGCCAGCAAGGCACTCTTTGAATAAGTGCTGACACCCCTGAATTTTCTGAACAGGTTCGCATTGTCACCCTGGCCTTTAATGGTTTCCGCCAGGTCGTCCAGCATCTCCTGCTTCTCATCGCTCAGCATCTGGTAGGCAACTTCGGCCACAACGATGTGACCAACGGAATTGTAGGAATATGCTGAGAAAGGAATCAGCATGCACAGAAATACGAGTAATCGCATGATTTACGCTCCACTTTATTGATTGGTGCGTAAATGGTTCCTCAGTTAGATAAAGGTCTGAATATGCATTCGGTGGGTTGCGCTGATTGTGGGATGAGTTGCGTTCACCTCAAGGTGAGTGGAATCACCGTTTCCGCGAAAAAAGGTCTAGTTTTGCCGTTCGACCGTTGAAACCTTCTCCATCACCTTCAGTTTCAACGATTCTTTAAACCCATGAAGGCGCTCACGCAGTGATTCATCACTGGTGCCGAGGATACGAGCTGCCAGAAGTCCGGCATTGGTGGCGTTATCAATGGCGACAGTTGCGACTGGCACACCTGACGGCATCTGAACGATAGACATCAAGGCATCTTCGCCTTCCAGTTTGGTCGCGGAAACAGGTACGCCGATAACAGGTAGAACTGTGAGCGACGCGACCATGCCCGGCAGGTGTGCTGCACCACCCGCACCGGCAATAATGACGCGAATACCTCGTGACTCCGCGGTCTGCGCGTACTCAAACATCCGCTCCGGAGTGCGGTGAGCGGAGACAATCGTGAGTTCATAGGGCACATCCAGGCTTTCAAGCACAGTAGCCGCAGGTTCCATGATTGGTAAATCGGAATCGCTGCCCATGATGATGCTTACGACCGGTGCTGCTTCACTCATGATTCAATCCTCTTGTCCCCGCGAATTACAATTTGGGTCTTCGCTTTGTCACCCAGTTCCTGCGCTGCTGAGGCAGTTTCTGCGACGACCGTGACATGACCCATCTTTCTCAGGGGAAAACATGACTTCTTGCCATAAAGGTATGGGTGAACCCCGGTGGTTTCAAGTAGCACGTCCAAACCTTCTACGACAGTTTCGCCCTCGTAATCGACATCGCCAAGCAGGTTGAACATGACGGCCGGTGAATCTTGATCGGTATCTTCCAGGGCCCTGCCGGTGAGGATGTTGTACTGCTGTCGGAATTGGGATGTTGCGCAGGCATCGATGGTGTAATGCCCACTGTTGTGTGTCCGTGGTGCGATCTCGTTGATCAACAACTCTTCGGATTGGGTGAGGAATAGCTCGACACCAAAGATGCCAACCCCATTGAAGGCCTCGATCGCTCGAGTAGCCAGGTCACGTGCTTTGTCTGATGTCTCTTCGGAAATTCGAGCAGGCGCAATCAGATAGGCGAGCAGATTTCCCCGATCATCAAACTCCATTTCGGTGGTAGCCCAGGTCTTGGTATGACCCAAAGCGTCTCGTGCGACCATGACAGATAGTTCGATCGCTCCCGGGACAAATGCCTCGACGAAGCCTGGCACGGGCAATCGATTGTCTGCTTCTTCCGGTCCTTTGATGATCGCAACACCCCGACCGTCATAGCCTCCTTCAGCTGCTTTTTGCACCGCGGGCCAACCCTGGCTTTCCAGGCCGTCTGGGTCATTGCCATCGTAAGGTGTAAATGGGCTGGTTGGCAGATTGTGTGCCTGAAAGACCTGCTTCTGGTGCAACTTGTTGGTCATGAGTTGCAAGGTCTTTGGGTCTGGAATAACGGCAACACCTTCTGCAGATAGATCAGCCAGTGCGCCCACGTTGACATCTTCCAGATCTACCGTGATCACATCGACCAGACCGGCAAGTTTTTGGATGTCCTCGGCTGAATGCCGATCGCCTTCGACATGTTCAGCACCCATCAATACCGCTGGACACTGAGGGTCCGGGTCGAGGGAAAAGAGCTGGCCTCCGAGTCTGTTAACTTCCTGGGCCAATAGTCCGGCGAGCTGGCCGCCGCCAACAATACCTATTTTGGGTTCAGTCATTTGGAAGGCGTAGAAAAAGGCGGAGATTATAGCCTATCCGTTTCAGCTATCAGATCGGTATTCCCTGATCGGTTTCCATAACCACCAGATCAGTGCCGTCATCACGATCGAAATGACGCCGCCCATGACCATGGTGTTTGATGCGCCGATCAGACCTGCCCAGGTGCCGACCCAGATGGTGCCCACGTTGTTCGCCGTTTGTGCAGCAAGAACCAACAGGGCAAAGGCCCTTCCTCTCATATGGTCAGGCGTGGTGAGCATAACGGTTGTTTGCCTCACCGTGACGGTTACCGCATCAGCGGCACCCAGTAACGCAATCATCAGGATCCCGATCAACAGACTGTTCGCAAGTCCGAAACCGAACAGGAAAAAGCCATAGGCGAAAGAGGCGTAAAGAACCATCATGCCTTTCGCTTTAAACCCAACCAGCAGAACGGCAATAAAAGAACCAAGAATTGCACCCGTCGAATTTGCAGCGCCGAGCATACCGGTAGCACTGGCACCCCCGGCGAATAGACCCAGGGCCAACACCGGCAATATCTCACGATAGAAAGAGGCAGTAGTAATGCCCGCATCCAAGAGGAACAGTCCCGGCAGAATTGGGTGTTTTGCTGTATAGCGTAACCCTTCCAGGGTGAGCTCAAGTTGAGACCTCTGTGCGTGGTCCTCAGGTTTCTCTGCTTTCCCCGCTGCCTTCACCAGAAATGGTAACACCGCAGAAACAAGCGCGATGGCGCTGCCGGTGAGGAATACTGCTGTGATATCAAGTGTCGTGGCGATAACAGCAAACAGAAGTGGGCCCAATATGGCGGCCATGTTTCGGAATGCGGTATCTGTTGAATTAGCGGGGATCAGATCTTTTTCAGGAATAATCACCGGGATCATGGCTGAAGCTGCGGGACTGGCCATCATGTGTGTTGCAGCGGTGATCGCGATACCAACGTAGACAAAGAAAGGGCTCAACAAACCGGCAGCGTTGAATAAGCCGAGCGCCAATAGTGTAAGCGCGGTAATGCCGTGAGAAACGGTCATCAGCCACTTGCGATCCAGATGATCGGCAAGTGTGCCTGCCCAGAGAGTGATCGGAATCTGGACGACTAATTGGATGACACCAATTAAGGCGACCAGGAAAGCGGACCCAGTCTCATCCAGTATCCATTGGGAAGTTCCAAGAATACGCATCCAGGTGACGACGCTGCCGCCCACGATAGCTGCGAGCAGTAGACGGAAATCCGGATATTGGAAGGCGCCGGCTAATTTTTGGATAAAGGTCGACAAGTAGGTGGACAAGCAAAAGGGTGAATTCTATGCTCTGCTGTCCCCCCATGGTAGTAGTGAGATGGCTGAGGAAATGAGACACGCACTCCTTGTAGAAGATGAAGAATCGGTCCGTAACATGACCGAGAAGATGCTGCGCACGAAGGGTTATGAAGTCACCACAGCGACAGATGGTGATGAAGGCTGGGATCTTCTGCAAAAAGACTCCGAGACATATACCTTTGTGCTGTCGGACGTAGTGATGCCGAGTCTTGGTGGCTGGGAGCTGTATGAGAAATGCAAAGGGGCGGGCATTTCGCTGCCTTTCGTTTTTATGAGTGGTTACACCCATGGCGTTGGTGATGGCGATAGTCCGGACGACGACTCCTGGGTGTTTTTGCAGAAACCTTTTTCCATTGAACAGTTGGTTCATTGCATCGAAAGTGTTGTTTCCGACTGACCGATGTCTATTGATCTTTGGCCTCCAGCTCCTGAACTGAGAAAAGACGATCTTGGATTCAGCTTCCGTGGTAACAATTACCTCGGGCACCTGATTGCTCCCCCAGAAAGCGATGGTCCTCGACCGTTGGTATTGGTCATCCACAACTATCAGGGTTTGAAGTTTTTTGATGTCGATGTCGCTGAATATTTGGCACGACTGGGCTATGTCGGACTCGCCATTGATATGTATGGTGACATTGTTCCTGCGGACGAACGTGTTTGGCCGGAAGATCACGCAAGCAATCCTGAAAAGACAAACGCATTTCAAAAGAAATGTTTCGAAGGCATGGTTGCCTGCGACCATGACTATGAATTTTTTCGGGCACTCCTTCAGGAGTGGCTCACACATGGCCTGGCGCATGAGACCGTAGATAGTTCTGTTTCCGCGTCGGCCATTGGCTACTGTTTTGGTGGTGTTGCGGTACTGGAAGGTGTTCGCGGTGGACTCGACTTCGCCGGGGTGGTGTCATTCCATGGCTTACTGCAAACCGGTGAAGACAACAGCCCGGATGCCTGGGGGGTGACGCGGCCGGCGCTAAAGAAATGTGCAAATACGTACAACACGAATACAGTCGTTGTGATCGAAAACGGTAAAGACGATCACCTGGTGCCGGACGAAAGTCGTCAAAAGTTTTACCAGGAAATGGACGAAGCCGGCGTTCAATGGGTATTCCATGATTACGCACGAACACCTCACGGCTTTGCCTTACCACCGACCATAGGTCCACCGGGCCATTTGCACGAGGATGCGGATCGGCGCTCCACGATGAGTATGTTGTCCCTTTTTCGGGAGCTCTACCCAATGGTGAGCCAAAACACCGTTAGTCACAACGCTGCCGGTACCGCGATCCCTGCCTGAACAGAATTCAATAAAAGAGAAGAACAATGAATACGATGGATATCACTGCCACCGATGAAGAGATCAAGGCGGCACTACTCGATGTGAATCTCCCGACCCTGCTGATGGTTCTCACAGAATTTGCCGGAGACGATCGCTGGATGACTGAGCGGTACGTGCCTGAGCCGATCCATACACCGGAGGGTGAGCTGTTTCCTGATGACAGCGGCAACTACAGTGATGAAATTGCCGATGAGATCAGGCAAGCGGCTTTTGAGCTCGCGGTGGAGCTCCGAGACTCCGGGAGTCGCACACCTGATGTGCCGGATCTTCAGCGACTGAAAACCATGATGGAGTTTTCCACCGCTGAGCCTGTCGATGACAACTTCAGTGCCATGTTGCTCGAAGAAACAAATTTCGTGGATAGAGATTTGGACTGGTTGCCGACGTTCGAACAAGCCGGTAGTGCGGAGAACTTTCACGTTATCGTTGTTGGTGCGG
Organism: Pseudomonadales bacterium; assembly: GCA_965267195.1. Classification (GTDB taxonomy): domain Bacteria; phylum Pseudomonadota; class Gammaproteobacteria; order Pseudomonadales; family Azotimanducaceae; genus UBA9659. Next base: position 2,474,845 of record OZ253942.1, on the reverse strand, counting down.
GCATGTCGGGTATCTGCACAGCCGCCAAACTAAAGAAAGCGGGTATCTCTTATACGGTACTCGAGAAAAACGATGCCGTTGGCGGAACCTGGTACGAAAACACGTATCCGGATTGTGGGGTAGATACACCGAATCACTTCTACTCGTTTTCATTTGCACGCAACGCTAACTGGTCGGGCTACTTCTCAAAGCGAGATGAACTCTATGCCTACTTTGAGCGTTGCACCGATGAATTTGGCATACGCGACAACATTGAGTTGAATTGCGAAGTCAAAGGCATGTCTTTCGATCAATCGAACAGCCTGTGGACGGTCACTTACCAGCAGGATGGCGAAGAGAAAACCATCAACGCCAATGTTGTGGTGAGCGCAGTTGGTCAGTTGAACCGACCTGTTATTCCTGAATTCGAAGGATACGAGAGCTTCAAAGGCCGCGCATTTCACTCTGCACGCTGGGAGCATGATGTGGAGCTGGAAGGTAAACGTGTGGCGGTTATTGGTACTGGCTGTAGTGCCGTGCAGCTTGTCCCGAAAACCGCAGACAAAGCAGAATACCTCACCGTATTTCAGCGGTCACCCCATTGGATATCACCCAACCGGGATTACTACAGACCGGTAGAAGAGGGCATCAAGTGGGCGCTTAATTGTTTGCCGCGTTATGCCGAGTGGCACCGGGCACGCATGATTTTTGGGTTCATGGACCGCAACTGGGAGGCGGTGCCTGCGGATCCGGAGTGGAAAGACACCAAACAGTCCATGAACGAAACCAATCTAGGCGTTCGCGAAGCTTTGATCGCGTACATGAGTGACCAGCTCGGAGATCGTCAGGAGTTGATGGGCAAGTGTGTGCCGGATTTCCCACCCTTCGGGAAGCGCGTGATCATCGACAACAACTGGTACGGCACGATGGCGAGAGACGATGTTTCGCTGGTAGATAGCCCCATTGTCCGGTTCAACGAAAACGGTATCGAAACCGAAGACGGTGAGATGCATGAGTTTGATGTTGTTATCTTTGCGACCGGCTTTAATACCAATCGGTTCCTTTGGCCGATGGAAGTTGTCGGGGAGTCAGGCGAGTCTCTCGATGCTCGCTGGGGAGATTCACCAGAGGCTTACAAAGGTATGCTGGTGCCGGATTATCCGAATCTATTCTGCCTATATGGTCCAAACACAAACATCGTTCATGGCGGCAGCATCATTTACAACACGGAAGTCCAAGTGCACTACATCATGCAGTGCATTGGTCTCATGCTGAAAGAAGACGCATCGAGGCTGGAAATACCTCAGGAAGCCTGTGATAGCTATAACGAAGAAGTTCAGGCGATCAGCCGTAATCTTGCCTGGGGTCACCCTGGCGTCGAGAGCTGGTACAAGAACTCAGAAGGACGTGTGGTTAACAACTCACCATACAGCAACCTTGAGTACTGGGTGCGCATGCATGAGGCTGAACCGGAGCTCTACCAGTTACAGTAAGGTAACGCGGTTACGGCCGTCGGACTTGGATTGATAGAGAGCCCGGTCGGCCGTTTCTACCATGTCTTTTAGAGGCATGGCGTTATGCGGTGTGTTCGCATGAATACCCGCAGAAACGGTAACGCCAAGATCGCTCTCCTCGACCTGCTTCCTCATTTCTTCAATCACTTGTCGAGCTGTCGGTTCTTCAGCGCCCGGCATGACCACGAGAAATTCTTCGCCGCCATAGCGAGCCACCAGGTCTTCTGCACGACGCAGGTTGCTTGAAAAAGTTTCTGCGAGCTTCACCAATAATTCGTCGCCTGCCTGGTGACCGTGGGTGTCGTTATAGTTCTTGAAGTGATCAACGTCGATGATCGCAATCGCCATCATTCGATTTCGATCAACACACTGTCGCCAGACATCGTCCAGGTAATTGTCCAGACGTCTTCGGTTTGGTATCTGCGTTAATCCGTCCAAATGCGCCATCTGATCGAGTTGTTGATTGGCGGACTCCAGTGCGCGCGTTCTTTCAGAAACCATCACCTCAAGTCTGTCTCTCTCTAGGGCAAGCAATTTGCTGCGGCGCCGAGCTGCCAGGCTCGCGAGAATGTAGAGTGTCAAAAACAGGAGAATGGCGACGCCGGTTCTGAATCCAAGCGTTTCGAACCATTGAGGTTCTACGATGACAGGAACACCGATACGTGATGTCTGGTTTAAGCTGTCTTTGGCTTCCACTCTAAAAATGTATTCGCCGGGAGATAGGGCAACCAGGCTCTGTTCGCTGCTGGAGCTCCAGTCGGAATATTGAATTTCGTTAGGTTCCAGCCGAGTTCGATAGCGAACATTCTCCGGGTCCGAAAAATCAGCAACGGCGTACCTTAGCGTCAAGCGGTCGTTGGTACTGATGGTGATCTGATCAAGCGGTAATGCCCTTGAAGATTCGCTACCGGTTTGCAGGGCGGCGGAAGTCAGCGTCACCGGAGGACTAACAGTCGACGGTCTCTCGCCTTTGCTATCGAAGATCAGAATATTTCCCAGGCCGCCGACGACCAGGTGTTGGTCAAGGAAGCTGACGGTTTCTATGCTGCCCTCACTGAGTGCAGAGATGTCTTCCTCGTACCAGTGACCGTTTTTCTTGAAGAGTCGGTCGTAGGCATAGGCCCATTGATCTCCAACGAACTCCACGACGGTTCCTTCGCCCAAGATGTCTGTCAGTCCCTCCAACGTCTCAGGAATGAAAGTGTTATTTTTCAGGGTAAACAATCCCGCGTCGGTCGATGCAACAATCTTTGAATCCACGCGACTGACAACTGTCGAGTTCGTCGGGTTGTTAAAGTTCAGGCCGTCTTCGACACCGTAACGGTAGGCGCTAACGATGCCGGAATCGATTTGAGCGATATCTAGTTTTTGAATGCCTGCTCGTTCTGAACTGATCAGGATTTCAGTTGCCGAGAGCTCAAGCATCTTATTGATGCGGAGGTTGTCCATCTTGGTGTCTGTGTAGATGACCTCCCAGGTGTCGCCGTCCTTACGCAACACCTGAAAACCAAGCTCGGTGCCCACGTAGATCAGATCGGGATTTAACTCTGACTGAAGGAATACTCGAGCTGTGGTTTTATCGTCGACGAGGCTGATCTCGTCACCTCTAATGTGCTTGATTGCATAAGAGTCCGCTAACAGAAGTGAATTGTCGGGTAAGGGAAGCAGATCCCAGGCTTCGTAGTCAGTCCAACTGCTGCGGGAGAACATTTCTGCGCCGTTGCTGCTTGTAAAAATACCGCTGCTTGTCAGCACGTAACTGGTGCCGTCGATCTCCATGATGCGTTTCACAGATCCTGCGAGCCCCGTATCGGAGCCGACCTGTCTCCAACGAGCAGGCCAGAGCACCGAGTAGAAACCAAGGTTGTCTACCACCAGTGTATCGCCGGTAGGTGAAAGGGTTGCCTCTGGTAGAAAGTCCCGGGCAACGTCAATGACGTTCGTCTCCCCGGTCTCCAGGTTCGTGAAAATGACTTTGCCCAGCTGAGTGGTTAGAACCAGATTGTTTGAGTCGACTTTCCTGGCGTTTGTAACCGCTGCCCTGTTGGTGAGGTCATCCATTGATGGAAGGGGCTCAAAAGTAACCCCGTCGAATTGAAACCAGCTCTCTTCCGGGCTGACGCCAATGATTCTGTTTTCCAGTGTAACCATCGCGACGAGAAAACGAGAGCTCAAGGATTCTGGACCGGGGACTTCTCGCCACTGACCTTCCTCGTAAACCTGGATGCCCTGACCGCGCCATTGAAGATAGGTACGACCGTTTAGGGTGGCGATTGGACCGAACTTGCCATCGTGCTTCCAGCCTTTAAAGCTTTCGGAGATGGGTTCGAACAGAAAGAGATGTTGAAGGGCGACGAAAAAGATTCCCTGCGGGGAAACTCCTATGTGCCAAATGTCAGCAAACAGGTCATCGCCAAGAAAGTCTTTGAACTGAGTGGTCAGATCCCGGTATTGGTACTTACCGGTCTCATCTTGGGTCAGGTAACCAAAAGCGTCATACCCGCCAACATAGATTCGATCACTCCCGTCATAAGCCAGTGATCGTACGATGTGGCCGTTGATGGTTGGTACCAGATCCCAGTACTCGCCGTCATATATCAGCACACCGTCGGAATTGCCGATGAAGATTCTCGATGCGTTGTCAGTAGTGATCGCGAAGTTCTGTGGATACACGTCAAGGTCAGGGCGAAACTCTGTGATCGGTGGTTTCGCTGGTGGCAGGCTGGCGCTTGTGCTCATTGCGCACAGCGCCAGCGTAAGAACGACGATCAGCCGTGACATACTGAATGCTATTCAGGTTTCTGCAGGAGTTTTTCGCAGCCGGTTCCGTCGAGAATTTCCATAACCTGCTCCTGCTCATCACTGGATAGTTTGGAAAACTCGATTCGAATCCATTGCAGGCACTTTGCCTGGTAAGGGAAGGGCACCTGTTCCCAGGTTTTACCTTCGACGACGGTTTCTACTTTCTCCATACCCTGGTCGATGGCTTGTGCGTTAGCCAGCATCACGGGCACGTAAGTTCTGCCCATTTCTTCCAGAATGGTTCTGACGGTGTCAGGTACCTGGTCCGCTGTGTAGAAGTCACCATCACGCCAGCCGGATAGGTCTTCGGTTTTGCTCACCCAGGCGTGGATTCTTGGAAACTCCTGGATGGCCACTTTGGAAGGTGTTGGGTCAAATTGAGTGAGCTGGGTTAGTTGGCCGAAGCAGGCGAAGTCCGCAGATGAAGGGCGTGTTCCGAGAAGAAAAGGGCTTGTCTTCAGGTGTTCGTTGAGACCGGATAAGAAACGACGATAGCTTTCCTCGATGACGCTTGCCGTAATGTCATTGGATCCCACGACGTAGAGTCTAGAAATCTGTCGTTCCGCAAAGACTTTGTTCAGTTGGTCGATGGTTTCGTCTGGTTGATTCACGCCTGCTCGATAGTACGGAAGGATAGAACCAGCCATCTGGATATCGTCATCGTAGTACCAGCGGTAGTGAAACATGGCTTTTGTGAGCCACTCGTCGCCGTAGTCTTCCAGCAGGTAGTTGAGGAACGAAACGACGGGATCTGCAGGAATGACAGAGCGACCTGGATACTCTTCCTCAAGTTTTCGGATAATCGGTGTGCTGTCCACACTAGGCTCTAGTGCGCCAGTATTGTCCTTGAAGTAGAAAACTGGGATCAGCCCAACTTTTGGTTCCGGTAATGCTTCGTCCCCAGCTTCTTGTATAAAGCGGTAAGGGATTTGTCGATATCGCAGAATCGCGAGCATCTTTCTTGTGTAGGGTGATGCGGGTGCTCCGCGAACCGGCAGTAAATCCTGCTCCATGAAAACTCCGGAAGTGAAATTGGAAAAGCACCATAGGAATTAGCGCAGATGGATGTCAAGCTCAGTAGAAAGCTTGCGGAGGGATTTATGGTCGCGTTTAGACTACTTTTGATCGTCTTGCTGTTGTCCGTGGTGATCTACACGGTACCTGTCGTCATGAACCATGGGCTGAACCTATTTGTTGTCTTCTTCGGAGACATTATGGAAATGGGTTGGCCTGGTCAGTTCAATCTCGACTTCATGGGTTTCCTGGTTCTGTCCGGTGTTTGGCTGATGTGGCGAAACGAATTTTCACCGGGAGGTGTCTTGTTGGGCGTCTTCGGTTTTTTTGGTGGTATACCGTTGCTGACAACCTATCTATTGGTCCTGAGCTTTCAGTGCGACGACATGAAAGAAATCATGCTGGGGAAGAATCGCGCGACTGCTTAACCTGGGATTGCCAGGCCAAATACAGCTCTGTGATGCCGAGTAATGTGAAGTAGATGATACCGGCAGCAAGCGCCGACTCAGGATGCACTTCCCAATGACCGCTACCGCGATCTGGATACACTTCTCTGAGTACTGAGCCGGTTATGCCCAGATTGGGCCAGGGTATAAAGATCGATAAAAAGGTCGCTAGCAGGTAGTAGACAACGGAAAGACCGGATCTTTTAACCGCTGCCTCCCGCGCCTCGGCTGGGTGAGTGAGGACACCGATCCAGCGGGACGCCATGACGGTGCTGTAAATCAGAAACAACATCCAGCTCTGAAAAGCCATGGCCATGGCGCCAGCGAATAGCCCGTAGAACAAGAAGAATCCGGCAAATACCTTCAGCTTGTTCATGGTGCTGGATTCGCTGTCCATACTCATGCTGGCAATAAATGCACCTGAGTGCACCAGTACGAACTCCAGCACCATGATCCCGACACCGAACCTGACCCAGTGACCGTTGTCGATACTCATGGGATCGATCCAGGTCCAAAGCAGCGTCACTGCTAAGGTGAAGCAGGGCAGGGCCGTAATCAGGCCTTCGAAAAGTCTCAAACGTCGATCAATCCCATTGATCGAATCGCATGACTTCGGAAACCGGTTTGCGTGACACAGGTCCAAACTTGCCCATTGGATAGCCAACCGGAATCAGGCACAGCGCTGCAAATGTTTCTGGGAGATTAAGAACCTCGCGAACAGCATCCTGGTCTCGTAACGCCAATGTGGTTGGTGCCGCGCCAAGCCCAAGTGAGCGAGCAGTCAGCAATAGGTTTTGAATGCCTGGCCACACTGAACCGGCACTTCTATAAACACCCATGCCTTCCATCTTCTCTGGATAATCGAAGCAGGCAACAATCAACGCGGGAATTTCGTGCATGTGGTCCATTTGCCAGACAACAGCATCGAGCATCTTCTTCTGCTTTTCGTTGGCAGGATTCTCGAGGTTGGGCTTGATGTAGGGTTCGGCGTGTAAACGGTTCAGGTCGGCTAATTTCTTTTTGGTATCTGCATCCCTGACGACCACCCACCTGGCAGCCTGTGTGTTCGAGCCGGAGGGTGCCTGATTGGCGGCGTCGATCAACTTGATGAGCATCTCTTCTGGAACTTCATCCGATTTGATGCGGCGCATGGCTCGACAGTTATAGATAGCTTCTTCGAGGGTGAAGTCTCCGGACATGTTGTCTCCGTTTATTAGGCATATAGGTGGATGAAAAGCCTGTAGTCAAAAGGATTTTAGGTGTCATGGCAATTCCTTTGCGCGCCGATGGGCGATTGGCTACCATGCCAGACATGCCAAAAATCAGCGCCCTACAGGTCGGCATCCTGCTTCTTCCTCTCTGGATGAACACCGTTTTTGCTGACATTTCGACACTGGATATGCTCTATGTGGACAATATTCCGGGTGATGCTCTGCAAGTCACCCGTCAGGCTGCGACCCAGGTGATTAATGGCGAGGAAGAGAACGCGCGATCCAGCCTTGAACAACTGCATGCTTACCAATCAGAGTTGCCTGACTCAGCAACCAGGGCTCGCATGCTCATGAACTATGGCGCCGTGATGATCGCGCTTGGTGACTCCCAGGCAGGTACGGTGGCGTTACGTGAAGGTATTGAAATCATTGAGTCGCTTGAAGGTTCACTGTCCGCCGAGCTGACCAATGGACTGGTGTCTCTAGGTGTTGGTGAGCTATCGCTCGGATTGATCCTGGAAGGTGAAGAGTCACTGTTTCGAGCACAGAATCTCATTCATCGGGAAGGTGGCGTCTACGCTGCTGACCAGGAAATTATTCTTTATCACCTGACAACGGCAGCGTTGGAACGTGGTGATCTCGCTTCTGCAGATCGATTGCAGCGATTTAGTCTGATGGTGGCGGAACGCAGTTATGGAAAGGACTCGCCAGAGGTCGTGCCGACGCTGAAACGCCTGGGCTCCTATTTTGCTTCCCGAGGTAGCATGTTGCCGATGGTTTCTCTCGGTGCGATGCGACCCCAACATGGTTTTCTGGGTGCGACGCTTTGCAGGGATGGTCTTCGCTACAGACCACGTCCTTGTAACCCTGGGATCGCGAAGTTGCAAGCAGGGCAGCTAAAGCAGAGTCGCGCTGCTGCGAAATTGCACATAGAACGAGAAGAGCTTTTTAAAGAATCCATCGCCATGTACGAGCGAGCGATGAGTATTCAGGAGGATCATCCTGAAGAAACTGAGAACAGCAGTTTTGATACGTTGCGCATGATGGCATGGGTTTACCTGCAGCAAGGTGACTACCGCGACGCGGAACGGGTTTTGTTTCGTGCCGTGGAACAGGCTGAAGTGGACGAGACAGTGAATGTTGAAGACCGGATCGAGCTGGCTCTGGACCTTGGTGACCTGTTAACGGTGCAAACAGATACACGAGCCTCAGAAGTTTATCTCACCGCCTGGCACTTGATGCAGTCGAGGGGCGAGAGTGGTGAATACTTTAAGAAACCCTTCCGGTTGGTCCCGGGTTCCTATCAATCACTGGCACTTGATTCGGTGCCGGTGACCGATGAACAGATCGACGAGTATTTTGCGCTGGTCGAATATGATGTCAGCAGTAAAGGAAGAGTGGAGGACATCCGTATTGTAGATTCCAATGTCCCTGGTCCTCAGGTGAGGAGCCTTCGCTCGGAGCTGCTCAAGGCTCGTTTTCGTCCAAGGATCGAAGGCGGGGAGCTGGTTGATACAACGGATATCCAGATACGATTTACCTACCCCGTTCCGGGGTAATTTACAGGTTGAATAAATGAGACAGGTTCCACACTACATCGCAGGTGGCAGCGTTGCTGCTGGTACAAAATCCTCAGAGATCATTAACCCTTCGTCGGGTGAGCCTGTGGCATCGGTAGCTTTTGCTGATCGCGAACTGGTGGATCAGGCGGTGTCGTCGGCGAGGTCTGCATTTCAAAGCTGGCGTCGTGTTGAGCCTGGGAAACGCGCAGCGATCTTGCGCAGATATCATCAATTGCTGAATGAACGTGCGGATGAAATCTGTGCGGTCATCACAGAAGAACATGGGAAGACGCTCGCTGATGCTGCCGGCGAACTGCAGCGTGGCATTGAAAATGTTGAATACGCCATGGGTATTCCGGAACACCTCAAGGGAGAACACAGTCGCCTTGCAGGCCCTGACATTGACAGCTGGAGTGAACAGTCACCCCTCGGTGTCTGTGTTGGTGTCACGCCCTTTAACTTTCCTGCGATGGTTCCCATGTGGATGTTTCCATTGGCCATTGCCTGCGGTAACAGTTTTGTTTTGAAACCTTCAGAGAAGGTCCCGACGGCTGCCGTTCTGTTGGCGGAAATGTTTTCTGAAGCAGGTGCGCCAGACGGTGTGCTGAATGTGGTTCAAGGTGGCCAGGAGACCGTTGAACATCTGTTACAGCATCCGGATGTTCAGGCCGTCAGCTTTGTTGGATCAACGCCAGTTGCACAGGCGATTTATCGAACCGCCAGTGCACATGACAAACGTGTTCAGGCCTTGGGTGGTGCAAAGAATCACGCCGTCATTCTGCCTGATGCAGATCTGGAGGCTGCTGCGAATGCAATTATGGGCGCTGCTTACGGTTCCTGCGGCCAACGATGCATGGCGCTTTCTGTCGTGGTGTCTGTGGGTGAAGACACAGCGAATGGGATTCAGGCGATTCTTAAGAAGAAGGTATCTGAGCTAAAGATTGGTGCCGGTGTCGACAATCTGGACATGGGGCCCGTCAACGGTGGAATCCAGCGAGAGCGCATCGTGGATCTGATTGAGTCAGGCGTTCGTGAAGGCGCGGAATTGGTTGTTGATGGCAGATCACATCCTGCTTATCAGCAGCCCGGTTTTTTTCTTGGAGGTAGCTTGTTTGATGCGGTGACGACTGACATGTCCATCTACCAGGAAGAAATTTTTGGCCCGGTACTTTGCCTGATGCGTGCGGACAGCGCAGCTGAGGCGTTGGAAATTGTAAACAGTAATCGATACGGCAATGGCAGCTGCGTCTTCACTAGAGATGGCTACTCCGCTCGCCAGTTTGCGGCCGAGGTCGAAGCGGGCATGGTTGGTATTAATGTGCCGCTGCCTGTCCCTGTCGCGAACCACAGTTTCGGTGGCTGGAAAGGTTCACGATTCGGTGACCTCGCAGCTTATGGTCCGGATGGTGTGCGTTTTTACACGCGCCGAAAGACCATGACCGAGAGGTGGCAGTCTCCGGGAGACAGCAGCACCATGAATTTTGCGTTCCCGTCGGGAAGCAGTTAGCCGTCGTCTTCAATGGGGTAGTGCAACCCCGGGATGCCTTTTTCTAAAGCCTGGTACCAGTCGGGTCTTGGTTGAACCGGCTCGTAACTGGTAGGCACCATCTTCTTGTCTTCATTCCATTCGTGGTGAATAGGTGGAATCTGGAAGGTCCCGTTACTGGCGTTGGTGCCACCATCAACCAGCAGGTCAACACCGGTAATGTAGCTGGCAAGATCTGATGCAAGAAACATCACTGCGTTGGTAACTTCCTGCGCTTCCCCGAGTCGGCGCATGGGTGTTCTGCTCATGATCCACTTATCCATACCAAGAGCTTCCAGCATGGGACGAGTCATTTCCGTAATGATAAAGCCTGGTGACACAGCGTTCACTCGAACGCCGCGATCTGCCCACTCGACACCAAGCTGATACGTCATATTCAGCAGACCACCCTTGGCGGCGCTGTATCCCATAACGTTGTTTTCATTGGCGCCACTGGCAAGGATCGATGTGATGTTGACGATGTTGCCGGAACCTCGTTCCAACATGTGTCGCCCACAGTCCCTGGCGTAATAAAAGGCGCCCACCAGATCGACGGAAAGAATTCGATTGAAGGTTTCCGAATCGAATTCTTCTGCACAGACACCTCGTGGATCTGCGATGCCCGCGTTGTTAATGAGTACATCAATCTGACCCTGTTCTTCGATGCCGGTTGCGATGACTTTCTTGACATCATCTTCGACAGAAACATCGCCGGGTACGATGGTGACCTTGCTGCCTTTCTCTTCGCAGGCCTTACCAACGGTTTCGAGTTGCTCGGTGCTTCGAGCTGTGAGAATGAGATTTGCCCCTGCTGCGGCGAAAGCGTAGGCAAATTGTTCCCCGAGCCCGTAACTCGCTCCGGTAATAAGAACAACTTTTCCAGTGAAATCGAACATGCTGAAGCTCCTGCGCAGAATAAAGGCACATAGTGTACTGGAATTCGCCATGCCCTTTTCGGCATCATGTGGTTTTCCATGAACGGGTGTACCTCATGATTCCAGCTTCCATCTCTGAAGTGACGACAACCTGGCTCTCAGAAGCGCTAAAAGGTGACGTGCACGACATGGAGATCCAGCAGATTGGCCAGGGCATTGGCTTGATGGGAGATATCTTTCGAGTAGCCCTGAAGGGAGACGGCGTTCCCGATAGTGTGGTCGTCAAGCTGCCGTCCTCTTTTGAAGAAAACAGAGCTCAAGGCGTCGCGTTGGGTATGTTCGATGCCGAAATCAGGTTCTATGCAGAGCTGGCACCGGCAGCATCGGTTGGTCTCCCGGAAATTTACTACACGGAAATTGAGTCCGGCACCGCGGACTTTGTCATTGTTATGCAGGACTTAAGTGGCATGACCATGGTGGATCAGACCAAGGGCATGTCTGTGGACCAGGCGATGGCAGCGGTGAAGGTATTGGCTCAGATTCATGCCGTCTGGTGGAACGATGTTCAAAATGACGCGATGTCATGGATTCCAGACATGATCAGTGAACGCATCGCCTTTGTTGATGAGATGCTCACGCAAATTTTGCCGGTATTCACCGGTGCTTTTGCAGAGTACCTGCCGGAAGGCGGGCTGGAGATTTATGAACGCTTCAGCGGTAATTACCTGAACATCAATAATAAACTGGCAGGCCGCAGCCCCTGGACGCTGGTGCATCAGGATTACCGAGTCGAAAACATGCTGTTCGGTCCAGAGGGTTCCGGTGAAGTGGTGGTCATCGACTGGCAGGGTATTGGTCGAGGTCCGGGCTCTTATGATCTTGCTTATATTTTGGGTGGTTCCCTGGAAACGGACCTCAGACGAGAACATGAAGGCGCACTGCTCAAGGCGTACCACGACTCTCTGGTCTCAGCCGGTGTTTCGGGATACTCATTTGATCAGCTAAATCAGGACTACGCATTGAGTCATCTTCAGGGCGGTCTTGCCACCGCGATGGTTACCGGTGGCTCTATGGATCTCTCCAACGAGCGGGGTGTACAACTGGTTACCACGATGGCCCGACGCCACGTGCAGGCGGCTCTGGACCACGGTGGTCTTGAAGAACTGAAAACTCTTAATAAGGCGCCCTAGGTGACGCAGGATTCGCAGAGTGTTTCCCTGCCTCTGCTCGGGTTTACCTTTATGCTGGCCTTTTGCAGCATCGTTTATGAACTGCTGCTGGGGCAAACGCTTTCCGCATTCCTAGGTAACACGGTTCTTCGCTATAGCGTCACCATTGGCCTTTACATGTTCTCCATGGGTATTGGCGCTTTTTTGGCTGGAGAACGTGTTCTTGCGCACCCGGTGCGTTCACTTCAGCTATTGGAAATTGCTTTGGCTATTCTGGGTAGCGTCTCGGTGCCTTTGGTTTTCTTCATTGACCTGATTGATGCGCCAGTCCTGCTGCTGAGCGTCGTCGCGCATCTGCTGATTATCGTGATCGGTATCCTTACTGGGCTGGAGATCCCGCTCCTGATAGAAGTGCGTTCTGAAGTAAAAAATGCCGCCAGCCGGATACTTGGCGTCGACTATATTGGGGCGTTTGTCGGCACGGTCGCCTTTGCGCTCTGGTTTTATCCGAAGCTAGGTATTTTTGCGACCGCAATATTCACGGCGTCGGTAAATGCTTTGGTAGGGTTGCTACTGCCTTTTTACGTAAAGCGGTATCCGGATATTGTTGTCAGCCAACGATTGCTTATTGTTCAGGCGATCATCCTGGTTGTTTTGCTAATAGTATTTCTGAATTATTCAATGATCGAGGAAGCAGGCATTGAGCTCTACATTGGAAACTGACGACTGGCCCGAGGGGCGTTTGGGTATGCATTACCTGGCGGATTTAACCGGCTGCCCGGTTGATAAAATCGCAACCGTGGACGCCATTGAATCTACTTTCGTTGAAATCCTGGAAGAGCATGGTGCGACGGTGCTCGGTGTGCGCACCCACCAGTTTGAACCTGAGGGTGCGACGATCGTTGTTTTGCTGGCTGAGTCTCATGCCAGTGTGCACACCTGGCCCGAGAACAATACCGCCTGCATTGATATTTTCACCTGTGGCCCCGGTCTTGATGCAGATGCTGCGATGCTGGCGCTGGCTGATGCGTTACTGGCAGATCGAACGCACCTTCGGGTGATTGAAAGGCGAGCCGGGGATGAGTGAAACGGGCAGATCAGGGCAACCTTCTCTGGTTCCTGTTCTGGCACTGGCCCTGATACTTGCTGCGTGCAGCATCATCTATGAGTTGCTTGCGGCTCAGACACTTTCCATGCTCGCCGCTAATACGGTTATCTGGTACAGCCTCGTGGTTGGCCTGTTTCTTGGTGCCATGGGTATTGGGGCTTTCTTCAGTGAAAAGATGGGGCATGAGTCACCCTGGTTGGCGCTGCTTCGAGTCGAACTGGCGTTAACGATTCTGGGTTCCATGACGGTGCCTTTGATCAAGGCGGCTCATACCCTCTACTCCGTTTTGCAGGTGGGAAACGATGTCATCACCGGGGTCATGGTTTTCTACAGTGTTGTGTTCCCCGTGGTGTTTACTCTCGGTGTGCTGACTGGCACAGAGCTGCCGATCATTATGCGACTGGCTCGCCAGATTCGAGACGAGACTCGAGCTGCCAATATGGCGCTCGGTTGGGACTACCTCGGCTCGCTGGTAGGCGCCATGCTGTTTCCCCTGGTGATTGTGACCTCCATGGACCTGATCACCGCGGGATTCATCATTGCGGCGGTCAACCTGCTGGTTGCGATCTGGATCTGGCTGTTTCGATTGGATGGCGCGGGTTTTCTAGCTGACCGGTTCGGTGTCGTTGCCATCGGTGTGTGTCTCGTCATTGCGATGGTTAACGTGAGCGCGATCAACCAGTACTTCCTTCAACGCTACTACTATTACCACCGCATGGATGAGGGATTAGTTGGGCTTTTTAGCCCGCGGTCCGATCTTCCAGAAATCCAGCGAACGCGCTCTGCGTACCAGGTGATCGATATGGTGGAAGGAACACGCCCCAGCTTTTATGCAGACTTCCTTGAGGTCTACAGCGACAAGCTGGAAAGGGATCCGAATTTTCCAGTTGATCAAAAGCTCTTCCTGAATGGTGCCTTGCAGACGGATACGCGACTGGAAGAGGTTTACCACGAATGGTTTGCTCACTTTCCGATCATTCTGAATGGCAAGGTGCCGAAGCGTGTGCTGGTGCTAGGCGGTGGTGACGGATTTCTTGTGAGGGAGTTGCTGAAGTATCCAGGCATCTCGAGCATCCAGCACATCGACATAGATCCGGTATTGATTGAGCTGGCAAGAACGGACGAGGTTCTGAAGCGGGTTAATGACAATGCGCTTGAAGATGAGCGAGTGGATACGATTATTACCGATGGTTACCAGTTCCTTCGGCGCTCCACAGAAAACTACGATGCCATCTACATCGACCTGCCGATACCCAACAACTACGACTTGGCCAAACTGTATAGTCGTGAGTTCTACGAATTTGTACGACGCCGAATATCGGACGATGGATTCGCGGTTTTTGATTCATCGCAGACATCGGCCTTGTCGGATAGAGCGGAGGACGGTTCTCGAGAGCTTTTACCAACAAACACCTGGCCGGTGTTCGGGCACACACTGAAGCGAGCAGGCTTTGGAACGATTGTGCCATTCTATTCAACACTGGAGACTGATCATCCTGGTCTACAGAGAGTCATTGATGAAAAAGGATTTAACCTGCCGCCCAGTGAACTGGAGAAGCTAGAGGAGATTCGTTCTCCAGCCAGGCGAGAGCTGGAGCGCAGGCGATTGCTTGCAGAATCCCACGAGCGCCTCAAGCTCCTGCCCAGTGATTATTTACTGCAGGGGTTTGTCTTCCTAGCGCCGGACGCCCGATCCCTCGACAAGCGTTACAAAGACATGAGCGGTGAGCGAGATGGCGTGGCTCTGCATGTTTTAGATGCAAAGCGATACGAACTCTCTTTTACAGACTACCTGGTTGTTCCTGAAGAGATCGATAAAGCGAAAGTGAATTCAATCATGCGACCGACGTTGCCGGTGACGCCCTGGTGGCGTCCACTGACGGGTTACTAGCCAGCGATTAACGACCTCTCGATGAGGGTAGCCCAATGGTCATGCCGCCATCGACAACCATTTCTGCACCGGTGATGTAGACGCTCTCATCAGAGCCAAGGTACACGGCCATATTGCCGATATCACGCGCCGGATCTCCCATGTAACCAATCGGCAGGCTTCCGCCTACTGCTGCTTTTGCAGCCGCAGGATCTTCAGCAGCGCTGAAAATGGGATCCATGATGGGTGTGTCGATTACGCCCGGGTGAATAGAGTTACAACGAATACCCAGGGGGGCGTTTTCCAGTGCCACGGTCTTAGTCAGCAGCTTCACGCCGCCTTTGCTTGCGCTGTATGAGGCGCCGCCCATTTGTCCACGAAGCCCGACCACGGAAGACAGATTGATGATAGAACCGGATGGCCCGTCGGGGTTTGCTTTCATCTGTCGAATGCCATGTTTGCAACCGAGGAACACGCCCGTCAGGTTGACGTCCAGAACTCGCTGCCATTCTTCAAGTGGCGTCTGGTCGATGGGGCAGCTGGTAAAAATGCCCGCGTTGTTAACAAGAATGTCCAGCCGACCATGTTCAGCGACGACGCTGCCAATGATTGATTCCCACATGCTCTCGTCGCGTACGTCTTGTTCCAGGAACTGGGCACCGATTTGTTTCGCAGTGTCCGCGCCACTTGAGTTGACGTCGGTGATGATGGTGGTTGCACCTTCCTCGATAAATCTTGTCGCTGTGCCAAGACCAAGTCCCGATGCACCGCCGGTGATGATCGCGATTTTATTGTCCAGTCGACCCATGGTTTTTCTCTTCTCGTTGGTGGTTACTTAAGTAGCTCAGCGCAATCCAGTGATTCCAGCGCCGAAAATGAACGTTCCAGAACAGTATGACCCAGTTGTCGACCACGCTCGTTGCCCTGGTCCAGAGTTCCGCAGATCGCAATTGGCGTGATCATGGTGATCAACAGATTGTAGCGGTAACGTTCCAGGCATTCATCGAAGCTGTAGTTCTTAACCCCGTGATCGATCAGGGTGTCGTGATAGAGCCGCAGCGCGTTCATCTGGGACTGGCTGTGTAGATCTGCGTCGGCACTTTGCGAACAGAAGTAAGCGATGTCGTGAGTGCCATTGCCGCCCATGGTGTTCTGCCAATCGAAGGCGATGATATCTGCGGCACCGTCGTTCTCTGTCATAAACATGTTGTCGGTACGGTAGTCCCCATGAATGATGGTCGGCTCACCGCCCAGCGCGAACTGAAATAGATCGAGGTACTGTTCGGTGATCCTGTGGACGATGTCTGCTCGATCACCGGTAAACAAGGTGGAAAAGTTATCGATGGCAGGCTGAACACCGGGTTTAAAAATAGCGTCCCTGCGAAACAGCATCGAGCGCATGTCGATTTGATAGAACAGCCAGTCGAATTCACCGGTACGACCCCAGAATGTTCCGTGTAACTCTGCCGCTCTGCGGAAAGCGACCATAAGTTGTTCTTCCGTGCAGGACACCAGCTGATCGCCAGCCTCTGCATCACCCATGTCTTCCAGTACCAATAAAAAGTCCTGGGTATCCGGGTCGACAGCTGCGTAAAGCCCCTGGGGTACAGGGATCGGTGTTTCATCGGCGAGATGCAGATAAAAATTCACCTCGTTGCGATAAAAGTTAAGCCCCTTGGATAGCTCGCTGTTTTCCGTTCTGGCAATACATTTGACGATAACTGTGGCTTCGCGACCCGATTCGAGCCTCAGGTGACCGCGTGCGATGGATGACATCAAACCGACACCTTCGCCCAGAGATCGGATTTCCGTTGCAACAATGGGCTCATCATAGAGATGACCGATGGTTGAATTGGCGATCTCCGGCGTGAATTCCTCGTACTTCTCGATGACCACGTGCTGACTGATCTGCATCTGCTGCTTCCCCTCAGGTGCGAACGCTTAAGGTGCGTTAGTATACAGAGGTTAAAACGTAGGGAGAGGCAGCATCTCAGGCTACGATTACATTATTGTTGGTGCAGGATCAGCGGGATGTGTGCTGGCAGATCGACTGTCTGCTGACCCTTCCAACCGCGTGCTGGTTCTTGAGGCAGGTGGTGCGGATCATCATCCGCTGGTCTCGATGCCGAAAGGTATTGCGAAACTTGTTCGCCGTCCTGACTTCACCTGGACCTTCCCTGTTCGCCAGCCACGCCGTCCAAACATGCCTGCCAACGAAGTGTGGATCAGGGGTAAATCTCTGGGCGGCTCAAGTTCCATCAACGGCATGATCTATTCGCGAGGGCATCCAGAAGATTACGAAGAGTGGAATACGCTCGGCGGTCCCGGTTGGGGTTGGCAGGAAATGAAAACCGCCTATCGCAGAATTGAGCGCCATGAACTTGGCGAAGCGGATCATCGTGGCGGTGCCGGACCATTACCCGTTCAGACCGGCCAGTTTCGCTATCCCATTGCCGATGATTTGATTCATGCAGGAGAAGAATTCGGTCTGCAAAGTAAAGAGGATCTGAACGACGAAACCCTTGAGGGTATCGGCTACTACAATCACAACATTCGTAATGGCCAGCGCATGAGCGCCTCCCGTGTGTTTCTCAGACCGGCCATGAAGCGGGACAACGTTACCGTTGTTATGAATGCACATGTCCGACGAGTTTTGATCGATCAGGGTTTTGCAGTTGGTGTCGAATGTGATGTGGCGGGGCGGCTGGAGACTTTTGATTGCCGAGGTGAAGTCATCCTGAGTGCCGGGACGATTCTGTCACCAAAAATATTGCAGTTATCGGGTATCGGACCTGCGGGGGTTCTTGAGAAGGCAGGCGTGCCCCTGGTTAAAGACAGCCCTGACGTTGGGCGGCGCATGCGGGAGCATCTTGGTTTCTCGATGCCGCATCGGCTGAAAAATGGTCGTGGCATCAATCATCGTTTCCGCGGCGTCGGTCTTGTAGCGAGCGTTCTGCAGTATTACCTGACGCGTCGTGGACCCATGGCAACGGGTCCCTTTGAAGTGGGTGCGTTCGTACGCTCCATGCCCGGTGCGAATCGACCGGACACGCAACTTTATATGGGCGCCTTCAGCTATGCACGAACGGAGGGCACCAGGCCGGTGCAATTAAGTACCCCAGATAAGGAACCTGGCATCACCATCTATGGCCAGCTGCTGAATCTCACCAGCGAGGGTGAGGTCATGATTGAGAGCGCAGACCCTGATCTGCCTCCCTTTATTACACCCAACTGGCTACAGACTGAGTATGACCAGAAAGCGATGATCCAGATGGTCAAAACCATGCGTCGATTTGTGCGGGAAACCTCCGCCTCCCGGTATTTTGGTGAAGAACTGATACCCGGTGGTGACTGCAAAACCGATGATGAGATATTGAATGCGGTCCTGCATGGGGCGACCAGCGGTCTTCACGGTACGGGTACCTGCCGTATGGGGCGTGATGAGGGCTCGGTGGTCGATAATCAGCTGAAAGTCAGGGGCGTCAAGGGTTTGCGGGTTGCTGACTGCTCGATTATGCCTGCCCTGGTGAGCGGAAATACCAACGCACCGGCAATGGCCGTGGGCTGGCGGGCAAGTGATTTGATACTGAGTTGATTTCATTTCGTATAATGTCCATCGCTTTTCAACTTCTAACCCTATGGTCCCCTCACAACCCCGAACGGCCCGCCTGTTAACCCTCGTTCTATTCACGACGATTCTCTCTGGCTGTGACACCGAAGAAAGACCCGTTCGAGGCGAGCGGGAACCTGTCAAAGTTGTCGCCGAACCCATTCGTATCAACACTCAACAGACCCGCGTGGAAGCCGTCGGGACATCCAGGGCGCTACAGTCAGTGACCCTGTATCCGCCGTCTGCCGGAGAAATTGTCGCCATCAATTTCAAACCGGGAAAACACGTGGATGAAGGGGATGTTCTGGTTGAGCTGGATCAGCGAAAAGAAAAGCTGGCTGTTGAGTTGGCGGAACATCGTTTGTCTGAAGCAGAGCGATTGTTTGAGCGCTATCGCAAAAGTGCAGAAACCGGCGCGACCCTTCCAACGACACTGGATACGGCCCGAACGGAACTGGAAACAGCCAGGATTGAACTTGGCCAGGCGAAGATTGCTCTTGAGGACAGGAACATTGTTGCGCCTTTTCATGGCCATGTAGGAATCACGGATTTTGACCCGGGAGATCGTGTGCAAATCAGCACACCCATCACCACCCTCGACAATCGAGATGCGGTGCTGGTCACATTTGAGTTACCGGAGCTTCTGATTGATATGGTCAGTAAAGGCCAGGAAGTTTCCATTCAAACCTGGGAACTGAATGCGAGTGTCTTCTCTGGAGAAATCATCGAGATTGATTCGCGTATCGACCCGGAACTTCGAACCTTTGTCACCCGAGCGAAGGTAGAAAATGACAACGATCGATTGCGCCCCGGCCAGAGTTTTCGCGTGACCCTTAATGTCGCTGGTGAACCTTATCCCATCATGCCGGAGATCGCGGTTCAGTGGGGTGCTGACGGTGCCTTTGTCTGGAAGATTGTTGATGGCAAAGCGGAGCGAGTCAGAGTGTCTGTCGTGCAGCGTAAACAAGGCAAAGTCATGGTCGATGGTCCCCTGGCGGAAAATGACGTGATCATTGTTGAAGGTGTGCAACGTTTAAGACCGGGTTTACCGGTATCGGCGAATACCGCCGTAGCAGGGGAAAGCTCGATCCGAACCGGCGTAGAGCCGGGTTAGTTCGGTGAGCGAAGACAAAAGGGCCAGGGTAGACGATCTTCCCAGTCTGTCGATCAGGCGGCCGGTTCTGGTGTTGGTCGTTAATCTGCTGATAGCGCTTGCGGGCATTGCGGCGATCATGGCGATCGAGGTTCGCGAACTCCCGGATGTCGATAGGCCAATTGTCACAGTTCGTACTGTTTACCCGGGTGCGTCACCGGAAACCATGGATGCTGAAGTCATCAGCCGGATCGAAGGCGCGGTGGCTCGCGTCTCAGGTATCAAGCGAATTGAATCTTCCTCTGAAGAGACGACCGGTCGTATCCGAATTGAGTTTCGCCCCGGTACTGACCTGAACAGCGCTGCTGCTGATGTGCGTGAAGCGGTGAGTCGGATTTCACGACGCCTGCCGGAGCGGGTTGAACAGGTGATCGTTGTGAAGGCAGATGACGACTCACGCGCCATCGTCAATCTTGCGGTGGTCTCTGACCGACTGATGGAAGATGAACTGACTCACATTGTCGAGACGGACATCATTCCCAGCTTCCTGTCGATTGATGGTGTCGCTGATGTGCAGACATCCGGCGCTCGGCAACGATTACTTCGAGTTGTAGTCGATCCACTGCGGTTAACCAGTTACGGACTTTCTGTCACCGATGTGGCGGGCGTTCTAAGGCAGGCAGCGTTTGATGTACCGGCCGGCAGTTTTAGATCGGAGGAGCAGGAACTGCTGGTGCGCGCCGATGCGACGGTTGTAAGTGCAGAGCAGGTCGAGAATATCATCATCTCAGACACCCGACGCATCGGAGATGTCGCCAACGTTTATTTCGGCCCCGAAGACGCCAGCTCATACACTCGCCTCAATGGCCGCAATGTCATCGGCTTGGGTATTGTCCGTCAGGCACAGTCCAACACCATCAAGATTTCCGTCGGCGTACATAAAGCCGTCGAACAATTGAATCGTCGATTTGATGATCTGGAGATTGTCATTACCGATGACAGTGCATCCTTTATTCGAAGCAGCGTCCGCGAAGTCCTGAAGACACTGCTGATCACGATCGGCATTGTGATCGGAACCATCTACCTCTTTATTGGCTCTATTCGAGCGACGGTTATCCCGAGCATCGCCATCCCGGTTGCGCTGATCGGCACCGTGGCCGGAATCTGGAT
The DNA here is from genome assembly GCA_965267195.1 of Pseudomonadales bacterium. Lineage (GTDB taxonomy): Bacteria > Pseudomonadota > Gammaproteobacteria > Pseudomonadales > Azotimanducaceae > UBA9659. Next base: position 2,453,897 of record OZ253942.1, on the reverse strand, counting down.
GCTCGGCTTTTCTATCAATATTTTGACGCTACTGGCGCTGGTCCTGGCGACCGGATTGGTTGTCGATGATGCGATTGTGGTGCTCGAGAATATTCAGAGGCGCCGGGTAGAAGGAATTGGCTCGAGGGCCGCCGCGGTGCTGGGTACCCGGCAAGTCTTTTTCGCGGTAGTGACCACGAGTATTGTTTTGATCTCTGTGTTTGTACCCATCGCGTTCTTGCCCAGTACCTCTGGCAGACTGTTCCGTGAGTTTGGATTTGTCCTCGCGCTTGCGGTGGGTATATCCAGTTTTGTGGCCTTGTCTTTGGTACCTGCTGCAGCGGCTCGACTGCCTGACACCGGATCACCGGGTCGTTTTCGTTTATTGACCCTGGCGCTGGGAGAACGAATCAGGGGTTTCTATGAGAAAGGCTTGGTGATGGTGCTGAGCCGTCCTGCGATGGTGGTTGTGGTCGCCGCGGTGCTTGGGGTGGGTGCCGCTTCTCTCTATCCCAGTCTGGATAAGGAGCTGTTGCCTCCAGAAGACCGCAGCATGATTCGAGTGTTTGCATCCGGACCGGATGGTGTCGGTGTGCATTACATGGAACGCCAGACGCTTCTGATTGAAGACATTCTCCAACCCTGGGTTGATCGTGGCATTGCCAAGTCCACCTATGCACTTGTTGGCAACTGGGATCCCAACCGGGTCTTTGTTTCCGTTCCCCTGGTGGATTGGAAAGAAAGGGACATCGGTCAGGGTGAAATGATTCGAGCGGTTAAGCGCGATCTGGATCAATTGCCCGGTGTGCGCGGTGCTGTCTTTGCCGACAACAGCCTGAATCTGCGTCGCGGTGGCGGTGGCGGCATTGAGGTTGCTCTGGTGGGTAACGATTACGGCGAGATCTACCAGGCCGCTCGTGCATTTGCTGAAGCTATTGAAGAGAGCGAAGGCAATCTTTCGAATCCGCGTATTTCATACGAACCCACCCAGCCGCAATTATCTGTTGAGATTGATCGGCGTCGTGCCGCTGATCTCGGCATCGATCTGGATGACCTCGCAGGTACGCTCAGAGCGATGATTGATGGTGATGAGATAATTGATCTTAACGTCGGCGACGAAGCCATTCCCATCGTGCTGGAATCCTCTTCCGGTGACATCAATGATCCGATGGACCTTGTCAATTTGTATGTCACTGCAAAGAACGGGCGCATGTTACCCCTGTCCAGTCTTGTTACGCTCAAAGAGGAAGGTGTTGCGACTGAGTTAGATCGTCAGGCTCAGCGACGTGCTATCGAAGTTGATATCAATGTTACGCCGGGTTACCCGTTGAAGTCCGCGGTAGATGAGTTGATGTCGATCGCTAACGAGTCCCTGCCTGAAGACATCGACGTCATTCTGGAAGGCGAGGCTGCAGAACTGGATGAGTCGTCAAGAGAAGTTGCCGTGACTTACCTCATCGCTATTCTGGTTGTGTTCCTGGTGTTGTGCGCTCAGTTTGAAGGTTTCACCAGTGCGGTGGTGATCACGATGATTATTCCGCTGGGTGTCGCCGCGGCAGTTTTTGCACTCTTTTTGAGCGGCACTTCTGTAAATATTTACTCACAGATTGGCCTGGTTATGTTGATCGGACTGATGGCAAAGAATGGTATTCTTCTGGTTGAGTTTGCAGATCAACTGAGAGACCAGGGGTATCCGCTCCTGGAAGCGATCACAGAGGGTTCAAAAGTTCGATTCCGACCGGTCGCGATGACGCTGATGTCGACAGTTCTTGGGGGACTTCCGCTGATTCTTGGTTCCGGTGCCGGAATTGAGGCAAGAGAATCCATCGGTTGGGTCATCTTTGGTGGTCTGGGAATTGCGGCCATTTTCACGCTGTTCCTGACGCCTGCGTTATATCTGTTGATTGCTCGATTCTCGAAGCCGAGGATCCACGAAGAAGAACGAATGAGTCGGGAGTTGTCGGAGGCTGAGAGCCTGTCGTCTTAACAAGACTCTTATCAAAGAAAAGGGGAGTAACTAGTGAAGGTTGAAGTTGTTCAAACCTATGAGAGCAATTTGCCCGCTCAGGACGATCATCCGTATCGTTCCGGTTGCTGGAAACCCAACCACGAAGAGATCAACGCCTGGGACCTTGAAGTAGAAGGGGAGCTGCCCTCCGACTTACAGGGTGTCTATGTCCGAAACACCGAAAACCCTTTGCACGACTCCCTGGGTCGTTATCACCCCTTTGACGGTGACGGCATGCTGCACAGCATGTTTTTTGATGGGCAAACGGTCCAGTACCGGAACCGATTTATACGCACTGATGGTTTTAACGCCGAGCGTGATGCTGGCCGTGCGCTTTGGGGCGGTTTGTTGGAGCGCCCCGAAAAATCAGAACGCGAAGGCTGGGGCGCACGTACCCGCCTAAAAGATTCCTCCAGCACCGACGTGGTGATTCATCGCGGTCGAGTTGCCACCAGCTTTTATCAGTGTGGTGATGTATACGAGCTCGATCCGAAAACGCTGGAACAGCACGGAAAGGCAGAGTGGCTTGCAGGCGTAACCCCGGGTTGGGGCGTTTCCGCGCATACCAAAGTTGATGAGGCAACGGACGAGCTTCTGTTCTTCAATTATTCGAAAGAAGCGCCTTATATGCATTACGGCGTCGTGGATAAGACCGGTAGCCTCGTGCATTACATACCCATCGAACTGCCAGGTCCTCGCCTTCCGCACGACATGGGCTTTACCGACAACTTTGCAGTGCTGCACGACTTTCCATTTTTCTGGGACCCAGAAGCGCTAAAGCACAATGCGCACGCGGTCCGTTTCAATACGGATTTACCGACGAGATTCGGTGTGGTGCCGCGGCGAGGGCAGCCTGAAGATGTCCGCTGGTTTGAATTTGAACCGACCTACGCACTGCATGTCATCAATACCTATGAAGATGGTGACGACATCGTCATGGACGGCTACGCGCAAACTGATCCGACGCACTTTTCCTTGGTGGAAACTGGTTGTCATGCCTATCGATGGCGAATGAATCTTAGGACTGGCAAGGTTACCGAAGGCTCCCTTGAAGAGGCGCTGAGTGAATTCGGGATGATTAATCCGGTTCACGCGGGTAAACCCTACCGCTTCAGTTGGGCGGTGACCTCACCACCGAAATTCTTTGCTATGAATGGCCTCGTAAAGTTGGATGCCGAAACCGGGCTGCGGCAGGAGTTCCTTTTGCCAGAGGGTCTGTTCCTGAGCGAGAGCCCGATGGCACCGAAACAGGGTTCGATGGCAGAAGACGATGGCTACGTGGTGACCTTTGTCACAGACGTCAATGCTGATGAATCAGGCTGCTGGGTGTTTGATGCGCAGGACATTGCCACAGGACCGATAGCAAAAGTAAAACTGCCTAAACGTATCTGCGTGGGCACCCACTCATACTGGGCGGACGTCAGCAAACTCTAATGAACCCGCAGCAGGATATGGGTGTTCTCGACTTCCGCGCCAAGGCGAATCTCGGCCTGGCGATTGCCTGTCTTTTGATACTGGGTCCCTTTGGTGTCAACAACGTGATTCAGGGTCGATTGCTCCTGGGTATCGGATCCCTCGCAATCTGTGGTGCCATGATCCTGATTGGCTGGTTGACCTTTAATCGTAGAGATCCCGGGCTGGTTTCTCTGCTGGTGATTGTTCCCGCGGTCATAGGCTTCTTGTATTCATCTATCGAGACCCAGGGTGTGATCGGTGTGCTCTGGTGTTATCCGGGACTGCTTTCCTTTTTTATTATTCTGAACGAGCGAACTGCACCGATTGCGGGTTTGGCGTTGATTGCGGTGGTGGTTCCCCAGGCCTGGGTGGAATTGGGAGGCAGCATAGGAATGAGGGCGGGTGCAACGCTTCTGGCGGTTGGGGTGTTTACCTCGATTTTTCTGTTCTCGATTATCGAAGCGCAGAAACGACTGCAGCAGCTGGCGATCACTGATTCTCTCACCGGTCTCAATAATCGGGTTATGTTGAGCGACGCGCTCAACAGGGCCGTGCAGCAATTCAGGCGCTCCAAGACGCCGATGACCTTGCTGGCCATCGATATCGATGACTTTAAGTCGGTGAATGATCAGTTGGGGCATGCGGCCGGTGACGAGGTGCTTGCTGAACTTGGTGAGCTGCTGAGAAGTCGATTTCGCCAGGTCGACCAGATTTTCCGGCTCGGCGGCGAGGAGTTCCTGGTTCTGCTGAACGATACCGGTGGTGACGAGGCGGCGAAAATCGCTGAAGACCTCCGGGCACTGGTGGAAGAGCGCCGTATGCTGGCGTCTCGGCCCCTCACGGTGAGTATCGGGGTCGCCGGATTAGAGAAAGACGAGTCTGTTCAGTCCTGGATGTATCGGGCAGATTCCAACCTATATTTAGCGAAAGATCAGGGTCGAAACCGGGTCATTGCTGCCTGATATCAAACCGCTTGCACCCCCTGAATGTCAGTTCGTCAGGTGGGAGTGACATTCTTTGTCAGTATCGACATTATTGGTCACCTATAGGCGGTTGTTGGATTCAGCGCTTTTCGGGAGATTCCCCCTAAATTGCTGAAAAATAAACGAAAAACAAAAACATCCAAACCTTGGCCTGAAAATTGCTGTATTTGAGGTGGACAATAAAAATCTTGCCTCAGAACAGGCAAAGGGTTGGACAAACATGGCACACATGGCAAAAGCAGTTCGCTCCATACTGATAGCTGTAATCGCGTTTCCGTTGCTGGCAATGGCCAGCGAGCGGGACGAGCTCGTTTCCGAAACCCCTGCTGAGTACATCGTTCAGTCCCGCTCTGTGGAACAAGCGCGAAGCTTTGTTCGATCAGTCGGCGGCACAGAATTGGATGAGTTGGCCCTGGTTCGAGGTGTCCTCGCCAGCCTTACCGAATCCCAGGTTGCTGAATTGAGCTGTTCGCAGCTGGTTGCCGTCACCGAGAACCGCGTGATGGAGTCAACAGCGAAGAAAGACAAGAAAGACAAGAAAGACAAAAAGAAGAAGAACAAAAAGTCTAAAAAAGACAAAAAGGCTAAGAAGAACAAAAAGTCCAAAGCTGATACAGCCAGTAAGAAAGGCAAGAAAGACAAAAAGGCTAAAAAGAAGTCCAAAAAAGAGAAGAAAGACGAAGCCGCTGCTATAAGGGCCGCTGCGCAACAGGAAATTAAAGCCGCTGAAGCCAAGTACGGCGAAAAGAAGACTAAGGCCGAAGAAAAAGCCTTTAAAGAAGAAAAGAAAGAGATTCAGGCCCGCGCTGAAATGAATAAGCGTGCTGCCACCAAAGAAAATGGCATCCCGCAGTCTCCACTGGCAGATCTGATCGATGCGGAACTTCTGCATTCAATGGGCATACGTGGCACCGGCATCGGCGTCGCCATTCTTGACTCGGGATTGACGCGATCGCAGAAAATTCTGGATCGAATGGGTATTCCTGACCCCGTCGGTACATACAGTGCTATGAGCGGCTCCAAGGACAAAGAAGTCAAAGACAACCATGGCCACGGAACACACCTGGCGAGCATCATCTCCAGCAACGACATGGGTCTTGATGGCCATTACAACGGCGTAGCGCCAGGTGTCGATCTGGTCATCGTTCAGGCGTTTAACGGTGGTGGTCAGAGCACCTATGCGAAAATTATTCGAGGCCTCGAGTGGATCATCGAGCATCGCGAGGACTACAACATTAAGGTGCTGAACCTATCTTTTAATGCAGCACCCCAGGGTTTCTATTTCGAAGATCCGGTCAACCAGGCGGTTATGGCAGCCTGGCAGGCGGGCATCGTGGTGGTCGTGTCTGCTGGCAACAATGGTCCTGACCCTATGTCCATTGGCGTACCGGGTAACAACCCTTATGCCATTACTGTAGGGGGCTTTACCGACAGCTACACCCCTGAAGATCCGTCAGATGATGTGCTCAGCAGCTATTCTGCATCGGGCCCAACGCAGGCGGGTTTTATCAAGCCTGAAATTATTGCGCCTGGCGGCCATATCAGCGGCATCATGGATAAGAATTCCAAGCTGGCGCAAGATCATCCTGAATTCCACGACCAGGAAGAATACTTCATGATGTCAGGCACGTCGCAGTCAGCGGCAGTGGTTTCCGGCATCGTTGCTCTAATGTTAGAGTATCAAGGTGATGTCGCACCCGATGACATCAAGTGTCGTCTGCTATCTTCAGCAGCGTCCGCAGTTGATGAAAATGGTAACGCTGCTTATTCAGTGTTCCAGCAGGGTGCAGGCAGAGTAAATGCCTATGACGCAGCTATGAATTGGACGTCTGGCTGCGGCAACCAAGGGTTGGATATCGATCTGGATCTGGCAGGCGAGCAGCATTATGCCGGTCCGGCGTACCAGGGAGAAGATGGCAACTTCTACGTGGTTGGATACGGTCTTGGTGACGACGCTGCATCCTGGGATGGCTCAGTTGGCGAAGCAGAAGCTAACGGCTATTTCTGGAACAACGGCTATTTCTGGAACAACGGATATTTCTGGAACAACGGCTACTTCTGGAACAACAGTGTGATGTACAGTAATGGCTACTTCTGGAACAACGGTTACTTCTGGAACAACTCGGCAAACGGAAAGTCCGAACTCAATAACTGGGTCGATCAGGAATAAGTTCGTCCTGGGGTGCTTTCGCCCCTTTCTCATAGTTTTCTTTTCTTTGAGCCTGGCGCTTACCGCGTCAGCTCGTAATCCTCAGTTTGTTTCCCTCGGTACTCAGGACGGCATATCCCATGCTGGTATTACGGTCATGCTCCAGGACCGTCACGGTTTTCTTTGGGTTGGCACCCAGGAGGGCCTAAACCGTTTCAATGGTTATGAGTTCGATACGTTTCTTAAGGATCTGTCAGCTGAAGATGACCTGTTGGATGACTGGGTTTGGTCCTTGCTTGAATCCGAAACTGGCGAGCTTTATGTCGGTACTAATGCTGGCGGGCTCGCAGTATTTGACGAAAAAACGTCGACCTTCACGACTTACCTGCACGACCCTGATGATGTGACAAGCCTGCCCGGTGATCGGGTTAGAGCTTTGTTTCAGGACAGTCGTGGTGAAATTTGGGTGGGTACCCAGTCAGGTCTTGCACGATTTGATCCCGTCACCAAACGATTCGAAACCTTCGCAACAGGCGAAGGGTTACCTTCCGTCGCCATCAATGTCATCCATGAACTAGAAGACCAATTGTTGATTGGTACCGAGCAGGGATTGGCTTTATACGATCACCAATCGAATCGATTTTCCCTGCACCCGAGAGTCACGGACGTAAATGTACGGTCGCTCATTGAGTACCAGGGGGACCTTTGGGTCGGAACTCACAATCGTGGTGTGATGGTGCTTGATCCTCACAGCACCTCCGTCGACAGCTATTTGCGTGGAGATGAAGCAGGTAGTCTTCCCGGTAACCTGATCAGGGATCTCCTGGTGGATCATTTGGGAACACTCTGGCTTGCGACCGATACCGGACTTGCTGAGTGGGTGCCGGTAGAGAAAGGATTCAGAACCTATCGACCTAATGGTTCCGACATCTACAGTCTGCCCAGTGCGGTGATCACTGATCTGTTTCTGGACGCCGGTGATGTCCTCTGGGTAGGTACCTATGGTGGTGTTACTCGGTGGAACTACGCGAGCGATGCGTTTGACAGTGTCAACAAAAGCTCCGGCATGCTGGACCATGACGTGGTCATTTCGATTGCGGAAGGTAAAGACGGTTCTCTCTGGGTTGGTAGCTACGGGGGTGGTATTGATCGCCTGGTGTTATCTCCCCTTGGTGAATATGTCAGAGAGCCATTTAATGATCTTGAGCTTGCCGACCAAAGGGTTATGGCACTTGCGGTTGATGACGCGAATAGACTCTGGATTGGCACGCGAACTGCTGGCTTGTACTGCTACCATCTTGATCGAGGTGAGCTCACTCATTTCGCACACTCTGATTCGGATGGTTCCTCACTGAGCTTTGATGGCATTACATCATTGCTGGCCGATGGTGAGTTACTTTGGGTGGGAACCTACGGCGGTGGTTTGAACCGGATGAGCCTGGCTGATCCGGGTAAGTTTGTTCAGTTCAGGCACGATGAAAACGACCCGAAGTCCCTTGGCAGCGATCGCGTACTAACCATTTTCCGGGATTCAGAAGCACACTTCTGGGTTGGCACAGAGGATGGCGGGCTAAATCGGTTCAATGCTTTGCAGGGAAATTTCACGCGCTATCAAGATCAACCTGATGTGGAAGACGATTTGTCCAGCAATGCTGCCTGGGAGATTTTTGAGAGTGGCGATCAACGGCTGTGGGTTGGCACTTTAGGTGGTGGTATCAACTTCACAAAACCAGACGATCTGTCGCTGGAAGAGGGCTTCAGTCATCTGGGTAAGCGTGATGGCCTCCCGAGCAATACGGTGTTTGGCATTCTCGATGATGCCTCCGGAAACATCTGGGTGAGCAGCAATGAAGGATTGACCCAGTACTTGCCGGGTACGAGACTGTTTCGTCGTTTTGATCGACACAACGGGCTCAGGGGTAACGAGTTTAACTTTGGTGCAAGACTGAAAACTCGTGACGGTCGACTCGTGTTCGGCGGTGCTATGGGCCTTGTGGTTTTTAATCCGGAAGATGTTCGTCGAAACATCCGACCCCCTGATGTGGTTGTAGAAGCCGCGTCCGCAGAAGTTGCAGGTATCAGTAGTTACCTACCGGACGTCAATGATCGTCGCCTGAACCTTCGCTATCCTGATCGTACCGTTCGTTTTTCTTTTGCCGCGTTGGATTACTCATCGCCGGATAAGAATAGATACCGCTATCGCCTGGAAGGTTTCGATGAAGACTGGCTTGAAGCAGGACAATATCGTCAGGCGAATTACACCAACCTGCCTTCCGGTGAATATGTCTTCAGGGTAATTGCCTCTAACAATGATCTTGTCTGGAACGAGGTTGGTGCCAGTGTTTCCCTGACCGTTGTCCCGCCGCCGTGGCTGAGCTGGTGGGCTTACACGCTTTACGCGCTGATTATTCTGGGCGGCGTTGCGACCTACGTGGTGATTCAGAGAAACAAGCTGGCCCAAGCGGCAGAGATGCAGATCATTCTTGAGACGCAGGTTAAAGATCGGACTCGAGAACTGAATGAACGTAATGTGCAGCTAGAGTCTGCGAATGAACAACTCCGACAGGCGAGCATGACGGATGCGTTAACCGGCCTGAATAACCGTCGTTACCTGTATGAATACCTGGAAACCCAGGTGGCGAATCTACAACGTCACTTCTCTAGAGTGGAAGGGCAGGCAGATGCAGCTGATGTCATACGAAAAGAAGCCTCCTTGTTCTTCCTAATGATTGACCTGGATGGTTTCAAGAAAATCAACGATACCTTCGGGCACGCTGCCGGTGACCGCGCGCTCATTCAGGTTCGTGATGTACTTCGAGCCAGTACCCGAGATTCTGACATCATCATCCGTTGGGGCGGCGATGAATTTCTTATTGTCGGCCAGAGTGAAGGGCTCGAAGGCGTCAAACTGCTCGCAGAACGGATTCGTGAAAGCGTTAGCGAGCACAGCTATATGGTTGGAGACGGCAACGTTGGTTACGTGGCGGCTTCTATCGGATTTGCTCACTATCCCTTTAATCCGGCGAATCCGAGAATGCTTACCTGGGAACGTGCAGTAGCTCTGGCAGACCAGGCTGCTTATGTCTCCAAACGAAATGGCGGTAACGCCTGGACGTCTTTTGTGGCGACTGACCAGGCCGGCGAAACAGACGTCATACTGCTGCGAGATATGCCCTCCAAGGTACTCTCTTTTGGCAAGATTGATCTGATTACCTCAATTGAAGGCAGCCTTAATGTCGATGGGGCCATGTCAGAGAATGTTGATCGCTAGCACTCTGGGTGACCTCGTGTAAACTGCAGGCTAACCGTCTGATCGAGCGATACCATTGACTGATGAAGCCCCCATCGAAAATGAAGTAGAGGAATCTGCACCAAAGAAAAAGGGAAACCTCATTGGCAGGATTATCTTTTTCATCATCACGCTCCTTTGTTTTGCATTCCTGTATTACAAATTGCATGGCGCAGCTTCGCGTGAAGGGCTTTCAGTTGTTGAATACATGGCCCAGGTTTTTGCGGCGGTTGATTGGGTAACCTGGCTCGCCGTCATGGTGGGATACTCCATCTTTTTCTTTCTGATCGACACACTCGTTGTCACCCGAACCTTGAACTGGTTTATCACCGACATTAAGTACACGGATATTCTTCCAGTCAGGGCAAGCGCATACATCATTTCAATCTTTAATGAACAGATTGGCAAAGGCGCGATGGCTTATTACCTAAACCGCCGACATGAAGTGCCGGGCTGGGAAGTGGGTTCGGTGATGTTGTTCATTATGTTCTGTGAGGTGTTCTATCTCATGGTGTGGGCGACACTTGGCTTTTTCTTCAGTGGCGCTTCTCTGCCGCCAGTCTTTGGTCTCATTCCCTGGCTGGCATTGTCAGGTGCGGTATTCCTGGTTATCTGGATCGCCTATTTTCAGGGTTGGATTTTCCCAGGGATTGAACTCAGGGAGCGTCGTATCCTGCATGCGTTTAAGCTGGCGAAACCCTGGCACTACTTCATGTTCTTTGTGCTGCGTTCACCGGCTTTGTTGGCCGCCATTGGTGTGTACACCATCGCGCTGAATCTGTTTGGTGTCGAAGCCAGCCTGATGATGATCTGGCCCTATCTGCCCGTCATCTTTTTTGCTGCAGCGGTGCCAACCCCCATGCGCGCGGCAGCGATTACCTTCTGGGTCATCCTGTTCCCTGAGAATGAAGGACAAATGGCCGCATTCGGCTTTGTTCAGCACAACTTCTTCATTCTGTTCAACGCGGCAATTGGTCTTCTGTTCTGGCGACGAGCACAGAAGGATCTGTTCGGCAGCTAGAGATGAACTGGGAAGCACTGGGTGCAATCGGTGAGATTCTGGGTGCAGTTGGGGTGCTCGCAACCCTGGTTTATCTCAGTCTGCAGATCCGCGCTAACACTGAGCAAACCCGCCTGGCGATCGTCGAAAACATCATGGCACGGGAAATCGAGAACCGGGAAAGACTTGTCGACAGTGAAGTGCCGTCACTTTCGGTAGCGGTAGAGCAGGGCCGAGAGCTCACTGCGGAAGAGTCCCGAAAGTTTGGCTTCTACATGCAGGGCCTTTTCCAGGCATGGGAAGCTGCTTTCTACATGCACCAGAACCATACGCTGTCCGATGAAATCTACGAGGCCATCAAATTCCGCCGTGTGCACACCATCGGGACCCGGGAATACTGGGCGATGTATCGAAATGGCTTCACTGAGTCTTTTCGGAGCCACGCGGACAAGGTTATGGAGTACGACAGTCGCTAAATGCCAGTAATACAGGGGTTTCAGCACCCTTGTAACCGACAATAATAAGCATATAATAATTTGGTATATTCAAGTAACCAAAAATTATATGGTCCTCGTATTACCCGGTGCGCTGCTTGTTGGCCTGAGTCTCGGACTCCTGGGGTCCGGTGGTTCCATTCTTACTGTTCCTATCCTGGTCTATCTCGTCGGACAGGATGAAAAAGTCGCCATCGCGAGTTCCCTTGCGATTGTTGCGCTGATTTCGATTGTGGGTTCCATGCAGTTTATCCAGGAGCGACTGGTTCAATGGCGAACGGTTATTACCTTCGGTATTCCTGGCATTGTCGGTACCTATGCGGGTGCGGCGCTCTCTGCTTATGCGCCTGACGGACTGCAGATGCTGACCTTTGCTGTCGTTATGCTGGGTGCCTCATGGTTTATGTTGAAACCAGGCAGTTCAGAGGTATGCCAGCGTAAGACCAATATCTACGAGGTGGGAGCAGAAGGTTTCGTGGTTGGCATCGTCACAGGGTTTGTCGGTGTTGGCGGCGGTTTTCTCATTGTGCCGGCCCTGGTTCTGCTTGGTGGTCTCGCCATGCAGCAGGCGGTTGCCACCAGTCTGGTTATTATCGCTCTCAAGTCCATTGCCGGATTCTCTAAGTATCTTGAAGTGATCGAAGCCGCAAACCTCAGTATCGATTGGGGTGTGATCGGTTTCTTTGCATTGGCAGGGATTCTCGGCAGCCTGGTCGGAAGTCACTTTGCCTGCAAGATTTCGCAGGAGAAACTAAAGACCGGATTTGGTGCTTTCCTCGTGGTCGTCGCTCTGTTTGTGCTCTCTCAGTCGGTGCCGGAGCTGGTTTAAACCATATCGTCCGGCACGCACTCTGGACAAAGCCCATGGCTAAAGGTGGTGCCTTTGTTTCGCGTCATATAAGACTCCATCTGATGCCAGATACCACCATCGTCACGAATCTTCTTGCAGCTTGCACAGATTGGCAGAAGGTCTCGAAGTGCCTCTACTTCTTTTTCAGCTTCTTCCAACTTGATCCGATCACGGATAGATCGTTCCGTTAACTCCGAAAAAGACAGCGAAAATGCGTTGATTAACCCAATGGTAATCGCGAACGTTGAGACCTGAGCGACGCTGTAGTCCATACCAACAGAGATGTACGCCGTGCCAATCAGCATGATGACATTAAATGCGATCGCGCCACGAAGAGGCAGCAGGTAATAGAAGACAATCGTTGATGAATAAACCCAGAAGATGCCCGTTGGACTCAGCTGTAACAGGAAGTACAGCGGACCAACGAGAGATACAACCGCACTGGCCCATCTCGCGATCGTATCTTTACCGGTTACGTAGGTGTAAATGCCGAGAGACAGGAAGCTCACCGCAACGACCAGATCGAACGCCGCGATGGCGTACTCCGCGTTGATAAGACGGGCGATGCCGAAACCGCCGATGGAGATGGCCGCGATGAGCGGAAAAATCACCATCAGGGTCATGAATCTGGCTGAGTTAAACATCCCTGTTAATCCTCTTATTTGTCAGCTTTTTTATCCGCCAAAAAGAGTGACAGAAATCTGTAATAAACTGAAGCGTGACGCGTAATACCGTTTAACGAACTGGGATCCAGCAAATGGCAACGAATGTGGCTTTCGAGATTCTCTACCGAGAATACTACGTTCGTGTGTTTGGGCTTTGCAGGCAGCTGCTAGGCTCTGCGCCTCTTGCAGAGGATGCCGCTCAGGAAACGTTTATGCGGGCTTACCGTCACTTTGATCGATACGACTCTACGCAGCCTTTCTGGCAGTGGATTGCGACGATAGCGAACCGCTACTGCATTGATGTGTTGCGTAAGCGAAGTCGAACAGGTGTTCTTTTTGATGAAGAGCAGTTTGAGTTGGATCAGGTGTCCTCCGATACACCATCACCACTTATTCAGGTGTCGGGTGAGCAGGATGCCTCAGCACTCTCGGAAGCGATTAGTGCTCTACCTGATAAATATCGAGTGCCGATTGTTCTCGCCTACTTTCATGACGCCAGTTATGACGAAATCGCCGAAGACTTAGAGATCAGCAGGAACCATGTGGGTGTGCTTTTGCTCAGGGCGAAACAGCAGCTTCGCAAGTCTCTGGAAAAAGGAGAGATGCCATGAACCATCTGACTGGACTTCAATGTTCCATGTATGTCGATGGCGCTCTCGAGGCGGAAGAGCATGCACGTGTATCCGATCATCTGGCTGAGTGTGAATCCTGTGCGTTGCAGATTGAATCATGGCGAAATGAGCGAAATCTGATTCATTCGTCGATCACGTCACTTGATGGCATCCAGGTACCAACGGAGATGCCACGTTTCCGTCGACGCATGGGTTTGCGCGAGTTTGTCATGGCTAACCTGGCCACAGGTGGACTTATTTGGGTTCTGCAGTTCGTTTGGAAAACCGTGTTCGGTGAACTAGCAATTGAACTGTTGTTTGCCGCGCTATCCAGATTTTCTATACCGGTTCCAGATGGTTTCGACGTCATGGTCGAAACCGGTCTGCTGTTTATCTCCGAGGAGGGAGTCAACATGATTACTAACTACTTCGCATTTATCGGAATCTCCGTGGTTGCCTTGCTGGCCCTATGGATAGTGCTTTCCGTTCGACGAGCCCGCGCTAATTCACTCGCCATAGTGTCCGCGATATTAATTGCGAGCTCTCTAGCACCAACGGAAGTTCAGGCTCTGGAGACCCGAACGGACGGGGCGCTCATCACAATTGAGGCAGGTGAAGTCATTGAAGACACTGTGATCGCCGCCGGAGAAACGATTGTTGTGGACGGAGATGTGTCCGGAGACCTGTTTGCGTTTGGTAGGCGGGTTGTCGTTAATGGTGATGTCGGCGGAAACCTCCTGACCTTTGCTGAATCCATTACGGTTCAAGGTGAAGTTGAGGGCACACTGCTGGGTGCCAGTTCAACATTTGAAGTTGATGCGTCCTCAGTAGGTGGTGACCTTTGGGGATTTGCCAACAGCGTACTGGTCAGCACCGAAACGGAAATTGGCGGCAATGCGATTGGCTTTGCGGAAACCTTCGTCTTCTCCGGATCCACTGCGAAAGACCTGGTGGCATTTTCCGAACGAGTAGAGGTGAATGGCGAGGTGGGTGAAGACGTTGATGCGTTCTCGCACACTTTGAATTTCCTCGGTCAATCCAGAGTGCTTGGTGATGTGCGATTCAGGGGTGAAGAAGAAGACCTCCAAAAAGCCGATGGTGCGGTCATCCAGGGGATGATTGAGTTCCCTGAACTTCCCGAAGACTTTACGCCCCGTAACAGATACCTCACCGGTGAATATTACATTCGCCAGCTTGTGCGTCTGGCTGCTGCGTTCTTGGCTGGACTCTGCTTTCTTTGGCTGATTCCTGTCGCTCGGGATGCCGAGCTTGATGGCGGTGTTGATGGTCTCAAGACTGCAGGTATTGGACTGGTAGCGGTGATCAGCATGCCGATTATCGCTATGCTCTTTGCGATGACGCTGGTGGGTATGCCGATTGCCGTACTTGGCATATTCTTCTGGATCGCTCTGATCTACTTCGCGAAGATCATCGTGGCCTATATGTTGGGCTCCATGCTCCTCAATTCCAGAGATGGTGACGAAAACCTCGCGCTTACACTGTTTGTGGGTCTGGTTGCCGTCATCGTTGCGGTATGCCTGCCTGGCCTTGGTGGTGTCATCAACTTCCTTTTGACGATCATCGGAGTTGGAATGCTCATCGGACTGGCGATGAATTATGCCTCGGACAGGTGACGCTTCCTGAAATGGGTACTAGACTGATTGGATGACTGTCTGGTTCGATTGGTTAGATGAACAACAATTGGTGATCGCGTATCTATCAGCAAAACTGAGGATGCGTGATCTGGTGAATCCGATTGATTCCGAGGATTCGGATCCACGTTTTCGCCAGTACAACGAACTCATTGTCATACAGGATGTTCAGAAGTTTGCCGGTAGAGAACGTGGCACGAACATCGCGATGGAAATGTCCGAGAACTATGGACCTGATCCTGGCTACAAATCAGCTTACGTCGTAAAAGGTGCGGTAGACCTCGGACTTGTTCGAATATTCAATGCCTATCGGGGCAGACACCCTGATACCGTTGAAGTGTTTCTGGACATTGAGCCCGCCATGTCTTTCCTCGGGTACGAGGACGCAGAAGTCAGGACTGACTGCTACAACTTGTTGGAGCAGCATGCACATGAGTCTGGAGAGGAACTTTGGTTCTAGAAGCAAATGAGACTGATGTTTAGAGCTGGAATTCTTGGACTTCTACTAATGGCGACGACAGTGAGAAGTGATTGGCAGGAAGATCTGACATCCAGCTTTCAATCCATGGACGAACATTTTCCGACTCGAGTCGTAGTGGCTGGCGGAGATGTCATTCCTTTTACTCGTGTGGATCGTGCGATTCCGGCTTACGACTTCCGGGGAGAAACACACGAACTCTCGAGCTTTATCGAAAGAACCCACGTGAGTGGGCTGATCGTTCTGCATCGGGGCGATATTGTTTACGAAAACTATCGCCAGGGCGCCGACGAAGAGACTCTGTTCACGTCCTGGTCTGTGGCTAAATCCGTAACAGCGACGCTTGTTGGTTTAGCTAAACAGGACGGATTGATTGACTCCTTCAGCGATCCGGTGAAGAAATATCTACCCGAACTCAGCGACTCACCGTACGGAGATGTATCAATACATCACGTGCTACAGATGAGTTCCGGTGTGCTCTTTGATGAAACCTATGAAGATCCGACCTCTGACTTCTGGGTTTTTATGAATGAATTTGCCGGTAAAGGCAGGGCCAATGGCTATCTGTTGACGGTAGAGGAGGGCGCTCCGCCAGGCTCAAAGTACAACTACAACACTTCGGAAACACAACTCCTGGGTTGGCTTGTGCATCGAGTCACTGGTTCCAGCGTTTCTGAATATCTTTCGAAGAAGATCTGGCGCCCTGCGGGTATGGAAGCGGATGCCTATTGGCTACTAGATGCCGACGAAGGAATGGAAATCACTGGGATTGGTTTGAACGCGCGGCTTCGTGACTATGCACGATTTGGTCAGATGTATGTTACGGGTAAAGGTCTACCCAGTGGCTGGGTTGCCGCTGCGACCGTTCCGTCAGATCTCCAGGTGCAACATGGAAAACTTTATGAGGGGATTGATCTGGGATACCAATATCAATGGTGGAGTTTTCCGGACGAGTCTTTTGAGGCTCAGGGAATTCACGGGCAATTTGTTTACGTTAACCCAGAAACTGAAATCGTAGTCGTGGTGGCGAGTGCCTGGCCGGAGCCATGGGTGTTTGACCATGAGCTTGAGTTTTACGCACTGATTGAAAGTTTGAACAAAAACCTATGATCGAAGTATTTACCGCGCGAAAAATTATCACCATGAGTGAGTCCTGGCCCGAAGCAACCGCCATTGCGGTGCGAGATGGCATGATTCTGGAAGTTGGCAGTCTGGAAACCATGAAGCCCTGGCTGGATTCTGGTGATCATGTCATGAGAGATGACTTTCAGGACAAGGTCATCATGCCCGGGCTGATCGATCCACATCTGCATCCGATCATGGCGGCGGTTCTTCTTCCCATGCAGTTTATTACGGCACTGGAATGGCACTTTCCCTGGGAGCAGGTACCGGCGACGACTACGCCGCAAGAATACGAGGCTAAGCTCCGGGAGCATGCGTCTGCTGGTGGTGATGACCCCTTCTTCACCTGGGGTTATCACCGTCATTGGCATGGTGACATGAGCCGTGCATTGATGGACGAGATTTTCGGTGATCGACCAGCAGTGGTCTGGCAGCGCTCGTTTCACGAGGTTTATCTCAATAGCGCTATGATCCAGCTACTGGAGATCGACGAAGCTAAACTGCGTGGCAGACCACAGATTGATGTTGAACGTGGCCATTTCTACGAGAACGGGTTGGGTTATGCCATTAACAAACTTAATCGCATCATCATGTCCGAAGCCTGGATTGATGGAGGACTAAAGCGGCTCCAACAGGTAGTTCACTATGGTGGCCAGACCACCGTGGGGGATATGGCGGTGGGCTTGTTCGATTTTGATCTCGAGTGGCAGGCAACCCGACGAATTCTCGAGAACGATGACAATCCTTTTCGCGTACTCTGCGTACCGCACGTTGTTCGAATGAACAGTCAGGGGGCAGGTGGAGAGACTGGTGTCGCTTTAGCGGATCGGCTGCCTGAGCGCAACACGGACCGTTTCCGTTTTACGCGAAAGATCAAAATGTTTACCGACGGTGCCTTCTTCTCTCAACTGGCGATGTTACAGCCACCGGGTTATATCGATGACCATCTCGGTGAATGGTTGATGGGTCCGGAAGAGTTTGAGGCTTTGGCGAGACCCTATTGGAATGCCGGATATGAAATTCATGTTCATTGCACCGGTGACCTGGGTGTCGAACTGGCGCTGGATACGCTGGAACAACTGCAATGGGAACGTCCGCGATTTAATCATGGATTCACGATAGAACACTTTGGATTCAGCACGCCCGAGCAGGTGGACCGCATCAAAGCATTGGGCGCTCGAGTGTCGGCGAATGTCTACTACCTGCATGAGCTCAGCGAAGCTTACAGTGAGTCAGGTGTTGGGGTTGAGCGATCTCATCAAATGGCACGCCTCGGCAGTTGTGAGCGAGCCGATGTAGTGACAGCGCTTCATTCCGACTTCCCGATGGCACCCGCCATGCCGCTGCATAGCGCGTGGGTCGCCTTCACCCGAGAGAATTGTGAAGGCAATGTCGTCGGTGAAAACGAACGGGTTACTCTCACCAAAGCGCTGCGTTCGGTCACGATTGATGCGGCTCGAATTCTTGGTCTGGAAAATGAAACCGGCAGTTTGCGCTCAGGTAAAAAAGCTGACTTTGCCGTCCTGGATTGTGATCCCTTCGAAGTTGGCGGTACTGGTCTGAAAGAGATTCAGATTGAGGCGACAGTGTTTGAAGGCCAGGTCCACTGGATAAACAGGTCCGCTGAATAAAGATGTTTGAGTTACCGGTTACCCTGGTTGGTGGTTATCTCGGCAGCGGAAAGACGACCTACATTAACCAGCGTCTGAAGCACGCGGCCGGTGTTCGGTATGTCGTGTTAGTCAATGACTTTGGTGAGCTGAACATTGATGAGCAGCTCATTGAAAGTCGCGACGGGCAGACGATTGCGCTAACCAACGGTTGCGTTTGTTGCAGTATCTCTGATGATCTTGCGAATGCTTTTGAACAGGTCGAGCGTATTAGTGATCAAGCGGATTGGTTGTTAATGGAAGCCAGTGGTGTGGCCAATCTCATCAGGCTGAAAAGCCAGTTGCAGAATCTGCCAGGTTTCGAGTTGAGAGAAACTCTGACGATGGTGGATGCGACGAGAATTCGAGAACTGGTGCAGGACAAATATGTTGGTCGGCATGTCAGTGTCCAGGTAAAGCAGGCAGACAATATCCAGCTTTCCCGATTGGATCTAATCGGCGATATAGCGAGGGCAGAACTGGAGGATTGGCTGGTGCAGTTTGATGTTGTTGTCACGGATGACCGCAAACCGGATTTTGTGACTGACCTGCCGAACCTAAACAATGTCGATGATCTGAACGAACTGGATGATTGGCTCGCTGCTCAATTACCGGAAGTCAGGCGCATTAAAGGTTTCGTTGAGCTTAAAGAGGAGTCCTCGCCGGGATACCTGGTGCAGTGGGTCGAAGGTGAATGGTCTGTAACACCAAGCCCGGTTGTGCCTGAAAAACCTGGGCTGGTCCGCATCTCTTCTTTCCCTAAATGATATTGATAATGATTCTCATTTAGATATACTCCGGTTCATGAAACCGTTACTTAAAGCTGTAAACCACGCACCGGTCACCGAAGGTGACCCTATCGTTCAATTCTATACACCTGTCGCCACGGACAGGCAGAGGACAGACTTCCTGGTTGCTGATCTGTCCAAGGGCGCCCAGCTCGTCGTCTGGAGCATGCGTAAATGGGTCGAGGTTCGTTACAAGAAACGCCATTCCGGATCCCTGGTGTACCGCACTGCTTATCGATTAGCTGGAATCCCGCAGGCCGCAGAGATTCTTGATGAGATGATGATGGTCCTGGCGACCACCTCGCTTCGACCTGTCCTGGTGGAATGCCCATGCTGTCGGCAGCTCAGCACAGATGAAGTGATGGTGCTCAGTTCTCTGCGCTCACTTCAGCTCATGAAGACAGAAGCAGCAAGACAAAGGATGTCTCGTGTTTTGAGTGGTAGTTTGTCCAACGCGTTTTGCAGATCAGCACAGGCCTATGTAGATCAGCTGACGAGTGCTGATCTTTCTCTGGAGCAGATCACGCAACTTGGGCTGGTGCAAAACGAAAGGGATGAACGTCAGCCGACGACGCCCTGTTCGACAAGTTGAGAAACAGCGTCGTCTGAAATACCGATTTCCGAGAGGATGTCAGATCGATGTGCACTTAATCCGGGCGCTGGCGTGTGAAAGCCTGTGTCGAGGCCGGAGAATCGAATATTTCTTTTTGCAGCACGAACCTCGCCAATGTCCTGGTCGTGATGAATCGCAACAAGACCCTCTGAAACAACCTGCGGGTCCTCAAGAATACTGTCTTCATCGAGCACGACGCCGAATGGCACATCAGCATCCACAAACAACTTCACAATCTCATCAGTGCTTTTAGTGGCGATGTCTTGGGCGATATCAGGGAAAACTTCGGCATAGTTCAGGCGGAAGCTTTGCGTAGATTCGAATCGAGAGTCGGTTAACCATTCGTCCCGACCGAGCGCAGTGGCAAGTGATCTGAATTCTTCTACTGATATCACGATGAAGGTGATGAAGCCGTCTTGAGTAGGCAAGACACGATAGATCGCATTCAGGTCGGGAACGGGGAAGTCCAGCTCTCCTGCAAATGTTTGTGAGGTCATTCGATCCGGCCAGAAGAAATACAGGCAGGACTCGAGCATTGAAACTTCCACGTGTCGACCTTCTCCCGTTCTCGCTCGGTGATAAAGCGCTGCAGAGAGTGCCTGCGACATGGTTAGGGCGGTCACTTTGTCGCACAACATCATCTTAATCAGTTGTGGCTCTTCGTTGACCTTCTGTGCATTGGCGTAACCTGCATATGCCTGAATCACCGGGTCATAGAAACGGCGCTCTGCATAGGGACCAGATGCACCTGCACCACTGATGGAGCCGTAGATGATCGAAGGGTTAACGGCTTTTAGTTGTTCGTAGCCAATGCCCAGTCGATCTACAACACCCGGTCGGTAATTCTGTAGGCAGACATCTGCCTTCTCTGCGAGCTTGAGTATGAGATCGACACCTTCTTGCTTCTGCAGATCGATGGCGATGGACTCTTTGTTTCTGTTCAGCGCCATAAATAAGCTGGAGACACCTTTTCGCATGGCACCGCCGAATCTCATGGTGTCTCCGGCCATGCTTTCAACTTTGATGACCCGCGCGCCCTGGTCAGCCAGGATGGCTGTGGCGAAAGGTCCCGAGATGACACTGGTCAAATCAAGAATCGTTACGTCAGAGAAAGGTCCACTACTCATACATTGCCTCTACATACATCAGTTCTACTGAAAGGTTCCGACTTCACTGCTGAGATCCACACCGGCAACGAGATATCCACGTCGCAGGTCTTCGAGATGGCGCAACATCCAGGCTTCCGCCTGGTCAGCGTCTTTCTTCTCTAATGCCCGATTGATCTCTGTCTGAGCTCCAACAATCCTATCCCTGGGATTGGGTAAAGCTTCGATGACCTGTTGCAAACTGGATTCCAGCAGTAGTTTTAAGGAGTGGACCATTACACCAAGGACGCGATTGCCTGTCACTTCGGCAATCGCCATCAGATATTCAATACCCAGCGAAACAATTTCCTCGGACTGCTCAGTCGTTGAAAGACGGGTGGTTATGCCGATGAGGCGCTTGCGATCTTTTGCCTTAATTTTCTGAGCTGCCAGGCGGGTTGTGCCCGGCAGGATCGCCAGGTTGGCTTCCCAGACATCGATGAATCGCACACCATGACGAGCAAGTCCGCGGCTTGCGCTTTCAGCTGCTTCCTCAGTTTTTGGGCGAACAACTGTCAGTCGTTTGCCGTTTCGAACTACCAGGCCGGACTGTTCAAGCAGGCGGATACCTTCCCTGACGGTTGATCGTTGCACATCAAACTGTTCGCACAGCGCCATCTCTGTTGGCACCGAGTCTCCCTCAGCGAGCCGACCTGAAAGAATTTCTTCTTCGAGTGCATCAAAAACCATGAGGTAAGCGGGGCGCTTCTTAAGAGGTGTTAGGCCTGACTTCGGAGTGTTCAAGATGAAATCTCCAGAATCAGCGTGTCCAAAGCGATCTGAGTGTTCGGCTCGACGTGGATATCAGAAACCTTGCCATCGATTTCGGCAAGAATTTCATGCTGCATCTTCATGGCTTCTAGGATTGCCAGTCGTTGCCCCTTAACAACATCGTCTCCTTCGCTCACCAGGACTTCCAGAAGCTGACCGTGCATAGGTGCAGTAACCAGACCGTCACCCGCGGCGTCTTCCAGTGCTTCTCCAGCGGCGATGTTATTCACCGTAAACTGAAGGCTAGGTGTCGCCAGTGTCAAAGTCTTGTCGCCAACAGTGTGAAACAGCAGGTGCAGCTTCGCATTGCCCATTTGAACATCCATGGTTTGTGATGTTTCTTCGAGCACTGTGATTTCCTGGATAACGTCATCACCGATTTTTGCCTGGTAGGCACTTTCATCGACGGGTTGAACGATCAAGGTGACATCCTGGCCGTCGATCTTGTAGACGAAGACGCTTTCAAGTGGCGCAGCGCTGGACCAGTTCATCAGTTCTGGATTGACGCCAAGTGATGCATCTAAAGCGTGTTTGGTGTTGAGTCGGTATTGAACGACAGCAGCCAGAGCCAGGGCATCATGTCCTGGAGACATTCCGAATCCATCGTCTCCGTATTCGTCTGCAATGAAAGCGGTGGTCGCTTCACCGTTTGCGAATACGTCTCTTTGCAGTGCGTCGATAAGAAAATCTCGATTGGTTTGCGGACCAACCAGAGAGCTCCTGGCTAGACCCTCGATCAGCCGGTTTCTTGCCTCATCTCGATCGCGGCCATAGGCAATGACCTTGGCCAGCATTGGGTCATAGAAGGGCGAGACTTCACCGCCAGCGTCGATACCACCATCGACGCGGATGCCGGGCCCATAAGGTTCAATCCATGAGTCGATGTTCCCAGTGCTTGGCAGGAAATCGCTAGCCGGGTCTTCTGCATACAGTCTGACTTCAATGGCATGGCCATTGAGTTCAACATCGTCCTGGCTAAAGCCCAGCGGTTCTCCTGATGCTACTTTGAGTTGTAGTTCCACAAGGTCGAGCCCCGTGATTTCTTCGGTAACAGGATGCTCTACCTGAAGTCGTGTATTCATCTCCAGGAAGTAAAAGCTGTTGTCCTCGCCCAGCAAAAACTCGACCGTACCCGCCCCAACGTAATCGACGGCCTGTGCGGCAGAGACTGCAGCTTCGCCCATGGCACGACGAAGATCAGGTGTCATGACCGGGCAGGGCGCTTCTTCGATGACTTTCTGGTGCCGTCTTTGAACGGAACAGTCTCTTTCACCCAGATACACGATGTTGCCGTGTTGATCGCCGAACACCTGAATCTCGACGTGTCTTGGTCGGATGATGGCTTTTTCCAGGATTAACTCCCCTGAGCCGAATGCATTGATGGCTTCGGAGCGAGCGGTTTCAATGGCGGCTTCGAGCTCGCTGGCATCATCGATCAAGCGCATGCCG
This sequence comes from Pseudomonadales bacterium, assembly GCA_965267195.1. GTDB lineage: Bacteria > Pseudomonadota > Gammaproteobacteria > Pseudomonadales > Azotimanducaceae > UBA9659. The sequence continues at coordinate 2,430,747 of OZ253942.1, read as the reverse complement.
CGACCTCCACCTCCCGCAGCTGCTTTGATCATGAGGGGATAGCCAACGTTCTTGGCAGCGCTCGTTAGTGTTTCGATAGATTGATCTTCGTCCTGGTAACCTGGTACGCAAGGCACATCGGCGTCGATCATGGCTCGTTTTGCCCTGGCCTTGTCGCCCATTAAATCGATGGCGTGGGCTGAAGGACCAATGAACACAATGCCTGCTGACTCGCAGGCACCTGCGAACGCGGAATTCTCGGATAGAAATCCGTAACCAGGGTGTATCGCATCTGCGCCTGTCTCTTTAGCAGCTTCGAGGATTCGATCCGCCTGCAGGTAAGAGTCTGCGACTGGAGCAGGCCCAATGTTGACCGCTTCATCAGCGAGTCTGGTATGAACAGCCTCTGCATCCGCATCTGAAAAGACGGCGACGGTTTTAACACCCATCGCCTTTGCGCTTCTCATCACTCGGCAAGCAATTTCCCCACGGTTCGCGACTAAAAGTTTTTTGATCTTCATGTTCGCTCTCCTAGGGTCTTGCCACGCCGAAAGTGTTCGGCTGAAGGCTTCTGTCTAGTGACTCAAGACAGGTCGCGAGGCAGAAGCCCAGAACCTTTCTCGTATCTCGTGGGTCTATGACGCCATGGTTCAATAAGCGGCCGCCGGAATAGAAAGCACTTTCCTGTCTGGAGAAGTGCTCTTCGATCTGTGCCTGCATTGCATCCAGCTCTTCTTCAGAGAGCGGTTTGCCGCGTCTTTTTGCAGCCGCTTCATTCACCTGTCGCATGGTTCTTGCTGCGGATTCGCCGCCCATCACATTGGTTAATGCATTGGGCCAGGAAAACAGGAAGTCCGGGTTGTACGCCATGCCGCACATGCCATAGTTACCTGCCCCGAAGCTTGCGCCTACATACATCGAGATTCGTGGTACCCGCACATTGGTGACTGCTTGAATCATCTTTGCACCGTGTTTGATCATCCCTGCACGCTCGGATTCAGTTCCAACGATGTAACCGGTGGTGTTGTGCAGGAAAATGATGGGCGTTCGCGACTGATCGCACAGCTGGAAGAAATGGGTCGCCTTGTTTGCGCCTTCAGGGTCGATCGGCCCGTTGTTGCCAATCAGACCACATGGCATACCCATGATGTTCGCCTGAACACAAACCGTACCGGGACCGTATCGCGATCCAACCTCTTCGAAATCAGAGCCGTCAACGATGCGTGTCAGCAGTTCCCTGACGTCGTATGGTGTTTGATAGTTTGTTGGAACGATACCGACCAGGTCCTCGATATCGTGCAAAGGCGGTTGATAGTCTTTGGGGATGCTGGGTGACATGGAGTTATTCCAGTTCAGTCTGCCAACAACATCCCTTGCGATCTCAATGGCATGCGCATCATCTTCCGCAAGATAGTCGACCAGACCGGATACGCTGGCATGCATTTCACTGCCGCCGAGCTCTCGGTCGTCAACGATTTCGCCGGTGGCTGCTTTCACCAGTGCTGCACCTGCCAGTGCAGCGAGGCCATTGTTTTTCACGCCGATAACATAGTCGGACATGCCGGGCATGTAGGCGCCACCTGCGGTCGAGGGTCCGTGAAGAATCGTGACAATCGGAATGCCTGCGGCGCTGAGCTCGGCGAGGTTTCTGAACATTTCACCAGCCCGTACCCAGTTCTCGACGGTAAAACGCATCAGGTCGGCACCGGCACTTTCCACCAGGTGAACCACCGGTAGTTTCTGGCGCTTGGCGATGTCCTGGATACTCATGATCATCGCGTTGGTGGTTTCCGTGTAAGAGCCAGCTCGTATGCCGCTGTCATCAACCCAGGCAAGACAACGCACTCCGCGAACATAGCCGATTCCCGCAATCACGTTTGCGCCGGGCACACTGGTTTCGGGATTGCTGTCTTCCACCAGGTAGTTCGCGAGGCTGTGTAACTGCAGAAACGGCATGCCAGGATCGAGCAGCCGCGCCAGCCGTTCATGAGGTGGGATCTGTCCGCGCTCTTCGAAGACCGGCTTTCTTTTGTTTGAAAGGTTTACCGTGCGCCTTTCAAGGTCTCGCAGCTCTTGGACCAGTGCGAGCATCTCGGACCGATTCTGCTGATAGGCTGGTGAACCTGTGTTGGCCCTGGATCTAAAAGCTGTCATTTCACGTGCTCCTCGGGAATTTCAATGTCTGTGTCCAGTAGTATTTCTGCATAGCTCTTGCCTTGTGTATCGCTGCGTAAACTTGCAACGCCACCGCCTCCCAGAACGTCGTGAAGCAGGAAGTTAATGGATGAGCTTCCAGGCAGGAAAAAACGTTCCACGCGTCCACTATTCAGGAAGTGATGGAAAACTTCTGCAACACGAGCTTCAGATAGTTGGTGGTAGATGTGGGGAAGCAGTTCCGGGTCGCGCGCAATGATCCCGATATTGGCGTTGTTACCTTTGTCTCCAGATCGTCCAAAGGCGATTTGCCGCAACGGCACCTTAATTGTTTTGTTGGGATTTGCTGGTATTTCAGGTTCAGGTGAACTGGGTTCGGGTAGCTGCTCTGCGTTGGAGCCATAGATTTTGTGCTCGCAAACCTCTCCATTCATGTGGATCTTGATGTCGACTTCCTGTTTATCAACCAGAAATGAAAACAATCGCACGACTGGGGAAGGAGAAGGTCTGCCGCCCGTATGCAGCGCCATGCCCGGCGGAGTGGCAAGTGCGAGACCCGTGGCTTCCTTCAAGAGTAGCGATAGCGCTTTCGGGTTCGTGTGTTTGGCGGAGATTCTGAGCGCTGTTTCGCGTGATTCGCTGTGTGCGTTGCCGAAATGTACTTCGCTACCAAAGGGTTCAATGGCAACTTCATCGAAGTCAGCAAGGCCCAGGGTTTCAAGTTTTCGGCGCGTTCTTTTTAGTGCTGCGTCTGCAAATATGCCAGCTTTCTCCGCACTGTCTTTACCGATGAAATACCATAGGGTGATGATTTTTGAACCATCCGTGTAAGTCGCGCTGGTTTTGTATGTGGTTGTTGCCGGATTACCTTTGGCGCCGCTCACCTGAACCCGGTTCTGCGATTCTTCAGTAATGGAGACATCTGAGAAGTCGCAAACCACATCCGGCAGAAAGTACGCTCGGGGATCGCCGATTTCATACAACATCTGTTCAGACACGGTACCTCGGGTAACCTGCCCGCCGGTTCCAGCAGGTTTTGTGATCGTCATCGCGCCATCGGCGCTGATCTCCGCGATGGGGTAGCCGATGTTATCCAGATTCTCTGCGATCTCACGCCAGTCGGTGTGATTGCCTCCGGTTGCCTGTGGTCCGCATTCAATCAAGTGCCCGGCGAGGCTGCCTGCAGCCAGAAGGTCCCAGTCGTTAGGCTGCCACCCAAATTCATGAATGCAGGCACCCAAAGTCAGGGCACTGTCGACGCATCGACCGGTCACGATGATATCGGCGCCCATGGCCAACGCTTCTGCGATGGGGAAGGCGCCTAGATAGGCATTAATGCTGGCAACGTCTTCAGAGTCGGGAAAGATGGCTCCGGAGAACATTTCCTGTTTGTCTTTAAAGGTAGCTGCTTTACTGACGAGGTCGTCTCCCGTGATGGTGGCGACCTTTAGATCGAGTCCGGCTTCCGCGATCAGCTTTTCGATTTCCTTTGCGCACGCGAGCGGGTTTACACCGCCAGCATTGGATAGCAGTTTCACACCTTGTCGTTCGATGTCGTGGAGATTGGGTGCGATCACATCGGTGACAAAGTCCGTTGCGTAACCAGCTTCCTGAGATTTCGCTCGGGCTCTTGCCAATATCGACATGGTGATTTCGGCCAGGTAGTCGAAAGCAATGTAGTCCACCTGTCCCGAGGCAAGCAGTTGTGGCACTGCCATGTCAGATTCACCCCAGAACCCGCTCCCTCCGGCAATGCGAATAAGCGATGGTTCACGAGCCATGCGCCCTCCGTTTTTGTTCTTTTGTATCCGTAAGATCGCCGATTGTATGATTGTCAGACAATAGCTGCAAGTCGCTGCCAATCAAGGCATGACATGAGTCAATTAACCCTTCGATTGGCATTTCCGCGGGTCAATTGGTGCGATAGCCTGCATGTATTCATAAAGGTAAACAGCATAAAAGAGGGTGATTAAGACCATGACGGAACATGTTGATGTGTTGATCGTGGGGGCGGGTATTTCTGGTGTTGGTTCTGCATACCACCTGCAGGAACAGTGTCCTGACAAAAGCTATTTGATTCTGGAAATGAAAGATACGTTCGGAGGCACCTGGGAAACACACAAGTATCCAGGCATCCGATCTGACTCAGATCTGTATACCTTCGGTTATCGATTTAAACCCTGGGTTGGTGAACCGATTGCCAAAGCCGACAAAATCCTCGCTTACATGAAGGAAGTCATTGAGGAAAACGGCATTGATCAGAACATCCGCTATGGGCACCGGATTACAGGTTGCAGCTGGTCCAGCGAGACGAATCTTTGGACGGTTCGTGCGCTTCGGCTCAGTGATAATCAGGAACTCACGTTTACCTGTCAGTTCCTTTGGATGTGTCAGGGGTATTACGATCACGAAAACCCTTACCTGCCAGAGTGGCAGGGTATGGACGATTACAAAGGCCTGTTTATCCATGCCCAGCAGTGGGATCCGAACATCGACTACACCGGGAAGAAGGTGCTGGTGATTGGTTCCGGTGCAACGGCGGCAACGGTAGTGCCTGAGTTCGCTGAAAAGGCCGAACATGTCACCATGCTGCAGCGTTCACCAACTTACTTTTATTGTCAGGAAAATCGCAACGAGCTGGCTGACCGGTTGCGCGAAATTGGCATTGATGAACCTACTATCCACAGAGTGGTTCGCGCTCAGATTATTCATGACCAGAACCTGATGACGGAACGCTGTAAAAATGAGCCGGATGCTGTCTTTGAAGAACTAAAGGCGCTGATTCGTTTCTACGCAGGCGATGATTTTGAATTTGAGCCCCACTTCACGCCTAAGTATCGGGTCTGGCAGCAGCGACTGGCATTCTGTCCACAGGGCGATGTTTTCCAGGCAGCTGCTTCCGGCAAGTTGACGGTTGTCACAGACACACTCGATACGTTTACAGAGAATGGTGTTCGAACAGATTCTGGCGAAGAGATCGAGGCAGACATTGTCTGTGCCTGCACGGGGTTCAGGTTGTCGGTTATGGGTGAGATCCCGTTCGAGGTTGATGGTAAAGCTGTGGATTGGCATGACACGGTGAACTATCGAGGCATGATGTTCACCGGAGTACCGAACCTGGTTTGGGTGTTTGGCTATTTTCGTGCGAGCTGGACACTTCGTGTCGACATGCTTGGGGACTTCGTCTGCAACCTTCTGAACCACATGGATAACATTGATGCGAAGAGGGTGGATGTAGCGCTAAGAGAAGAAGATGAGGGCATGGAGATTCTTCCCTGGATAGAAGAAGACAACTTTAATCCTAACTATCTCATGCGAGACATCGATCGCCTGCCACAACGAGGGAACAAACCCGAGTGGCGTCACAACCAGGACTACTGGAGTGAGCGGGAAGAGATACCGGCAACAGACTTGGATGGCGAAGAGTTTCTTTACGACGGAAAACGGCGCTCCGAAAATCAGAAGATGGCGGCGAATTCCTGACGAACTCGCTGAATAAACACTAGAAGGGGCGGTCCCCAATCACCGTGACACGTTCCATCGTCCGTTTTTCGGGATAGTAGTCGGCTGCGGCATAGTGCTGTGCCGCCCGATTGTCCCAGAATGCGAAACTGTTGGGTTCCCAACGAAAGCGGCACTGATAGTCCGGTATCCAGGCCTGCAGGAACAGCTTTTGTAGTAGTGCATCCGATGCCTCAGCATCCATGCCTTCAATGCGACGGGTAAATGCACGATTCACATAGAGAGATTTGCGTCCGCTGACGGGATGGGTTCTGACAACGGGATGCCTTTGCGGTGGAAACTCGGCGCGTTTAGCTTCGATCTCTTCTTCGCTCGCACCTTTCATGCGCATGCCGTTTAGAAACCCTTCGTTGTCATGAACGGCAACGAGATCTTCGATGTCTTTCTTCGTCGCGTCGTCTAACCCGTCGTAGGCAGCTTCCATGTTGGCGAACAGTGTGTCCCCGCCGACTTCGGGTACGATCCTGGCTCTCAGGATAGAGCCAAGAGAAGGTACCTCTCGCCAGGTAACGTCCGAGTGCCAGACATTGATGTAAGGCGGACGATCCTTGTCGTTTTCCAGGAGCACGATTTCCGGATGCACGGTTTCATTGTCGAGAAATGGGTGGACTTCCAGTTCACCAAAATTTCGGCCAAAGCGGATGTGTTCTTCTGTCGAGATATCCTGATTCCTGAAGAACAGAACCTTTCGTTCCACTAGAAGATCATTCAACCAGGCGGCGGTTGGCGCATCGATATTGGCGATATCGATGCCATGTACTTCGGTGCCGATCACAGGCGACAGGTGTCTTAGTTCGAACTGACTGTGTTCAGAAGCTCGCGCCTCGGACATGTGACATTCCCTCTTGTTCTTCTGCAACTGATGCTACCATGCGCTGAAATTGCAGTGGAGTCTGGTTATGCAAGGACCAACAGGTTGTTTCTCTGATTCGTTGCTCAGTGGAAAACGAGCGCTGATCACCGGTGGTGGTACCGGAATTGGCAAAGCGGTCGCGCTGGAATTGGCTCGAGCCGGAGCCGATCTTGTGCTGGCGGCTCGCCGCATTGAAGTCCTTGAGGAAGCTGCGAAAGAAATCAGCGAGGAAACAGGCCGGCAGGTAGATTGTCTGCTCGTGAATATCAGAGATGTTGAGACAGTGACTGCGCTTGCCGAAGAGGTCGCAAAGCGCTGGGGTCAGGTAGATATTCTCATTAACAATGCGGGCGGACAGTTTGTACAGCCTGCGGAAGACTACAGCCCGAACGGTTGGCGCACGGTCATCGACTTAAACCTTAACGGCAGCTGGAACATGACCCAGGCGTTCGGCAAACAGATGCTGGATGGCCGCGGTGGCTGTATCTGCAACATTGTTGTGGCGCTTGGGCGGGGTATGCCAGGCATTGCACACACCAGTGCAGCTCGAGCCGGTGTGCAGGATCTTTCACGCAGTCTTTCTTATGAGTGGGGACCGAAAGTTCGTATCAACAATATCGGACCTGGTTCCATCGTAACGGATGCTTTTGAAAACACTTATGACGACAATGTGCTGGATGACATTGGTGAGACACCAATGCCGCACCCCGGCACGGTTGAGGACATCGCGAACGGTGTTGTGTTTATTGTGTCACCGGCGGGTCGTTTTATTACTGGTGAGACCTTGATGGTTGATGGTGGGGTGTCGTGGTACGGGTCTAACCAGGCACTAACGGGCGCTGACTTTAAACACCGCGGAGAAAAAGGTCCTGACTGGTAACGTTTACTGTTCGGATTCCCACCAGGGGAAGAACGGCGGCATTTGGTTGGCTGAGCCTTTGAACTCCGGGTCGCGCTTCTCAAGAAACGACGCGACACCTTCTTTGCCATCGCCCAGGCTGGTGTAGTACATCGCCAGAGAATCAATCTCGTGGGCAGTGCGCGGTGAGGGCGCTGCCGAGTTTCGGTACATCATTTGCCTCGCAAGCGCGATCGCCACAGGGGATCGGTTGTTGACGATCTTCGCGGCAAGCTCCCGTGCGGCAGGCAGCAAATCGTCCGGTGCGTGTACCGACCGGGCAAGACCGCCCGCTAAAGCTTCTTCAGCAGTGAGAATGTCTGCTGTGTAGACCCACTCTAGCGCCTGTTGCATGCCGACAATACGTGGCAGGAACCAGGTGGAACAGGCCTCGGGTGTGACACCGATTTTTCCGAAGACAAACCCGATCCGCGCTTTTTCAGACAACAGTCGAATGTCCATGCCGAGTGTCATGGTTGCACCGATGCCGACTGCTGCGCCATTGATCGCACCGATAACCGGCTTATTACATTCGTAGATCGCCAGGGTGACGCGCCCGCCAGTATCCCTGACACCATTAACCATATCGTCTTCGTTGTATTTCGCCCGCAACTCTTCCAGCGAGGGTTGCATGTTCTCGTCGAGACCGAAAACGTTGCCACCAACGGACAGGTCCATGCCGGCACAGAATGCTTTGCCCGCGCCAGTGACAATCACACAACCGACTTCATCATCGCTGCTGGCATCGTTGAACACCTTAACAAGTTCGTTAGCCATTTCGACCGTAAAAGCGTTCATGGATTCGGGGCGATCGAGGGTAACCTGGAGGATGCGATCCTCCAGGTGGGTGGAGAGCGTCTGGTATGTCATGGATTAGTCTATCTAGTTACTCAATATCCAGCGGCCGATAGATGTCTCGGCCCTCTGAGATGTACTGGCCCATCACGTTCATGAACGTTTCACCAGCGGATCCCTCGGCTGTCAGGGTCAAGTTCTGCCTGAGGAAGTTGATGCTGTCAGGATTCAGGTCACGTGCGATGGACCAATAGTGATCCGCCTTTTCTGGCTGACCATGATTTCTGAACAGGTTGCCGAGCCGGAAAGCTGCATCAGCTCTGAGCTGATCATCACTGTGCTGGCGTATATGGCCAGTTACCGTTTCAGCTGACTGAACGTGTTCACTGTCAGAGCCTTTGGCTACCCAATCCTTCAAGGCAGGTGAGTAGACATCGTTTCCGAATGTGATCGATTGCTCCCCATCCCCCATCTCATGGACTTTGGAGTAGGTGCCTTCATCGATTCGTACAATTCTTCCTTCTTCATCAATCCAGGCAGCAGACGGTACGTTCACGAAATTGAAAACGCTGCTGATCATATGATCCTGGTCGATGACCTGAATGTAGGTTGGATTGGCTGCGTCGAAAATGGGTCCTGCAACTGCTTCACCCCCGGTGTCTTCAGCGACACAGATGATGACAAAGTTGGGGTCGTTTACTTCTTCATATACTTGTTGCCACACGGGCACGTCGAGTTGGCATCCTCACCATGAAGACCAGGTCACGATTAAGGCTTTCTTGCCTTTCAGGTCCGCCATGCGGATCACGTTGCCCTGTCGATCTTCTATCTCGAAGTCTGGAGCCATGGCGTTAACCATCATGTTCTCTCGCTTCGCCGGAATTTCCGCAAAGCTCCACACTCTGGATTCAACATCAGCGACGTAGGTCTGGTTCAGCAAATCAGCAAAGGCGGTCAGGTTGAACCACTCGCTACCGTTCTGCTCAACCATGAGATCACCTTTGATCGGGATACACAGATCAGCGAAGCAGGCACCCTCAGGTTTGAGTTCAAAGCCGTTTACAGATTTAAGGTCTTCCGGTCGAATCAGAAGCTCATCGCCTTCACCAGTTTCGGCTAGCGTGATCTTCTTTCCCTGATAGAGCACGGTAGTGCTGCCATCTGGATGGATTGGAGTCTCTTCGAATGGGTTTCGAAGCTCCGGGTATGCAAAGAATGCCTCGGACATCGGGCCTGCTCCTTTCTGATGGAAAGTCGAGACCCGATATCCTAAAGGTCTACTTTCAGTCTGTCATCATGTGGATGGCGCCGTTTCCTGCCATAACCAGGATACAAATCGTGCCAAACAGGAAGATCATGAAACGCACCATCACCACATTACTGGTGGAGTGTACGATGCTGTGGACAATTCTTGAGACGACATAAGCCCAGGCGAGATACAGGTTCAGACCATCACCCAGTCCTATCATGGCGCTGGCAATGGCAGTTGCGTAGAAAATCGTAGGCTGTTCGTGCAGATGATTGTAGTTATCTGCTTTCCACTGGATTTCTTTTGGCATTTTGGCGCCCAGTTCAGAGGTGCGCTCTCCGGTATCTGGCCCCCAGTCTTGCTTGGCGATATAAGGAAGGCGAGTGGCTGCCATCCAGCCGAGCATGATGATTGTCCAAATCACCAGAACGAAAATGGGAAGAAGAATTGGGTTTAAACCACCTAACAGTCCAGTCATGGCGAAATCCTCGCTTGTTGGTTTATGTTGTTGAGGTTGAATTTATCTTCCACAAATATGGCTATATCTCCAGCGTGAAATCAGCCTACGGCAGGCGGCTGACATTTCGATTGCCGCTGATATCATGTCTGCCTGATGTAGCGGCAATACTATGACTCTCGAAAAATTCAGAACTGACGTTCGTGATTGGCTGGATGCAAACTGCCCGGAAACGATGCGTGTAAAAATGCGTCCGGACGAAGCCATTAACGGTGGTTACAAGAAGCGCTCTTCCAATCCGGATTCAGAAATCTGGTTACAGCGAATGGTTGAGCGAGGATGGACTGCGCCGAACTGGCCAAAAGAATACGGTGGTGCAGACCTCGATAAAGATGAATTCGTCGTGTTACTCGAAGAGATGCAGCGCATTAAGGCACGTCCCCCGTTGGTTGGGATGGGTGTCTCGATGATTGGACCGACTCTGCTTGAGTATGGAACTGAGGAGCAGAAGCAGCGATTTCTGCCACCCATCGCAAAAGGCGAGGTCGCATGGTGTCAGGGATACAGTGAACCGGGCGCCGGCTCTGATCTGGCAGGGCTGCAAACTAAAGCTGTTCTTGATGGTGATGAATTTGTCGTCAATGGTTCGAAAATCTGGACTTCAAGTGCTGCCTTCGCCGATTGGATGTTCTGTCTGGTACGTACCGACTCACAGGCACCAAAGCATCAAGGCATCAGCTTTATTCTTCTCTCGATGGATAGCCCTGGCGTATCCGTGAAGCCGATTAGACTGATTAACGGCACCTCACCCTTTTACCAGACGTTTTTTGATGACGTACGGGTCCCTCGGGAAAACCTGGTACATCGAATCAATGAAGGCTGGGAAGTTGGTAAACGACTTTTACAGCATGAGAGGTCGGGGCTAGCGGCTCTGGCAAGTGCCGATGCGGCAGGCCCACTTGAGCGCATCAAACCGGGCAATGACTTTGCCGAAATGCTCGACATCTATGCCTCACTCTCCGATCCAGAGCTGCGTGACAGTTGGACCAACAATGAAATGATCAAGCAGGCGCTGCTGCTGACAAAGCGCCGTGTGGTCGAAGAATCAGAAGCCAAAACGCCGGGTGCGGCAACCTCCATCTTCAAGTACATCGAAGCAGAGTATGTGAAGCGTCAGCTTGAGCTTCAGCTCAAGACCAGGGGAACCCAGGGATTAGGTTGGGATGGTGAGACCTTTACGGAAGAAGAGATTTCCATGGGCCGGCTGTGGCTGGAGTCGAAAGCGATTTCCATCGCCGGTGGATCGAATGAAGTGCAGTTGAACATCATCAGTAAACGAGTCCTTGGACTCCCGGACTGATGGATAGTCAAAGGTAAAAACAAGATGGCAGAAATAATCAAAGGACCACTTTGGTCCGCAAGGAACCAGTCTGCTGACGCCGGTGCTGGCAGCATTCATGACGATGACACAGCGCAGGATCTTGGGTTCAGGGGCGGCACCGTTGCTGGTGACGTGCACATGAACCAGTTTGTTCCAGTGCTCCTAAAAGTTTTCGGCAATACCTGGTTAGAGCAGGGCAACCTGTCTTTGCAGTTTAGAAACCCGACCATCGATCGCGAGGTGGTTCAGGTGTTTGCGGAGTCTCCGGAGGAAGGCGTCAACCAGTGCCGCGTCTGGATGGAGCGGGAAGACGGATTATTGGTCTGCGAAGGTACGGCAGCTGTGGGTGACCATTCTAAGTCGGTGCTTCGTAGTCGAGATCTAAGAGGCTGCGATCCTTCTGAGCTGAAAATATTGAACAAGCTCCATCCCGGTTTATCTCTGGGCACCTACGAAGTCACTACAGATAGTGCAAAGCAATTTGAACGTTTCGATGCGGAGCTGATATCCGATCCGTTGTCATGGTACCGAAATGAAGATGGTTCACCATGGGGAGAGATTGTCGCCGCGCCGGTTACCTTGATTCAGTATCTCTACGGATATCCAGTCACAGCTTTGATGCCCTTGGTTGGCGAATCAGTTGGGCTGTTCAGTGCCATAGAGCTCGGTTTGGAAAATGGCCCCTTCCTGTTTGGTCGACAGTATCGTGTTGAAAGTGAAGTGGTTGCGGTTGGGCAAAGTCCGCAAACTGAATTTGTCTGGTATGACAGTGTTGCTTACGAAGGTGACAAGGTGATTGCTCGGATGCGTATGCAATCGAGAGCGATGAAGAACTCCTCACCTGCATACCAATAGTTGTTACATCACTTAGCTGTTACATCACCGGTCGTTTCATTAACCAGAGTGAGGGACCGTCGTCCGGTAGCTTGATCTCTTCTGTGATTTCAAACCCAAATCGTTCGTAGAGCGGATTGTTTCTGATATTCGAAGACTCCAGGTAAGCCGGTTTCCCAGCTTCGTCCGCTAGACGGACGCCATGTTTCAACATGGCGGAACCAATGCCTTTCCCCTGATTGCCTTGCGCGGCGCCTATGGCATGTAGATAAAAGTGCGGTTCTTTCAGGTGCGCCTTGGCCATAGTGGTCTGCAGGTAGCCGCCTCGTTCCAGACTTTTGAGTCCCCCCGTAAACAGAATGCGTGCCATTAACACCAGATCTGACAATCCAGCAGGTTGGTGTGTGGATATGCCCGGGGGCAGCCACATGGATGCACCGGTTTGCGTCTGGTTGATAAACACATGGTCGTGGTGGCGGTATAGATTCATGAGTTCAGAGCGGAACATACTGGCGTAAAAATCCGGGCTCGCCTGGCAGAACCAGTTGAAGACAGGGTCCTGGCTGAAAGCGTCGCCGAGTATTCGGGCGACATGCTGGTAATCATCAGGTCCTGCTTTACTCACCACATGATCTGCAGGTATCCCGCTTTCATTGATTGGGGTCATAGATTGTCCCTCTGGTAAGACGTATCTTAGATAATGAATAATAGCCTACCGAAACCCATTGGGATCCACGTGATATGAGTGAAGCGACAGAAACAGTAACCCCAACTTACAGGACGCCGGAACAGGAGCAGGCTGCCAAAGGCGCGAACACACCTGACCCTTATGATATGCCGCTCGAGGATATTAACCCGCTCAATGCGCACCTCTTTGGCGAAAATCGCTGGCGAGAGGTATTCGAACGCTTGCGTGCGGAAGATCCTGTTCATTTCAATGAGATTGAAACAGCCGGGCGTTACTGGTCGATCACCAAGTACAAAGACATCAAGGCGGTGGATACTGATTGGGAAAGGTTCTCTTCAGCGAACGGCATTACCCTGGGGTTTCGGCTTGACCGCGAGGTGCCGGATGGAATTTTTGCAGGTAGCGAGAGTCCGTTTATTGCACAGGATCCACCGACCCATGATGACCAGCGCAAAACAGTGACTGGTGTTGTCGCGCCAGGCAACCTTGCCAAGCTTGAGCCGTTGATTCGCGAGCGCACCTGCAAAGTGTTGGATTCCCTGCCAGAGAATGAAGAGTTTGATTGGGTTGATACGGTCTCAATCGAACTGACGACTTTGATGCTGGCCACATTGTTCGACTTTCCTTTGGAGGATCGACGAAAACTGACTCGCTGGTCTGATGTGGTTTTCGCGATTCCAGAGCCAGGAGGGATTGTTGAAACACAGGAAGAAAAGCGCGACGAATTTATCGATTGTGTGACTTACTTCGCGAAGCTTTGGGAAGAGCGTAAAACGAAACCCGGCGATGACCTGGTGTCTATGCTGGTTCATGGTGAAGCAACGAGAGACATGCAGCCCATGGAGCATCTGGGTAACCTGTTGCTCCTTATTGTTGGCGGCAATGACACAACACGGAACACCATGTCTGGCAGCATTTATGCGCTTAACAAGTTTCCTAAAGAGTACGACAAGCTCATCGCGAATCCCGAGCTTATTCCCAAGATGGTGGCAGAAGTTATTCGCTGGCAAACACCGCTTTCATACATGCGTCGCACTGCGACACAGGATGTTGAACTGGGCGGCAAGCAGATCAAGAAAGATGATCAGTTGTTGATGTGGTATGTCTCAGGTAATCGTGATGAAGACGTTTTTGAAAACGCCAACGATCTGATTATTGATCGACCTAATTCTCGAAACCATCTGGCTTTTGGATTTGGCATTCACCGCTGCATGGGCAACCGCCTCGCTGAACTGCAGCTGAGAATCCTCTGGGAAGAAATTCTCAAGCGATTTGAAAAAATTGAGATGCTCGCGGAACCAGAGCGTACTTTCTCTTCATTCGTGAAGGGTTACACCCATCTGCCGGTTAAGGTGAAACGAAAAGCCTAAAGCGCGGTTCCGCCATCCACGGGCATGATAGCGCCGGTGACACCGGCGCCCATGTCTGACACCAGGTATAGGGCAAGTCCGGACACTTCTTCCACGGTGTTCAATCGTTTGATTGCAGCTTCCTGCGCATAGTTATCTTTGAATTGCCCATAGGTGAGCCCCATGGATTCTGCAGCTACGGGACCTGTCTCTATCATCAGGTCTGTTTCGACAGCGCCAGGACTGATGGCGTTTGAAGTAATGCCCATCTCCCCGTATTCAAACGCGACCGCTTTGGTGAATCCGTTCATCGCGTGTTTGAACGTAATGTAGTGTGAAGCGGTTGCCTTGTTTGCCTGTCTTCCTTCCACGGACGAGATGTTAATGATTCGCCCCCAGTTTCTTTTGCGCATGTCTTTTAGAGCTGCGCGGGTTGCCCAGAAGCAGGAGTGAAGAATCCAGGCGGCAGCTTCCTGCCAGGCGTCATCTGACAGATCCTCGATCAGCGCGAATCCCGATGATCCACCTGCGTTATTCACAAGAATGTCGATCTGGCCAAATCGATCGATGGTCTGTGCAATAAAAGCTTCGACATCCTGTTGATTCTTAACGTCGCCAGAAAAGAATGCTGTTCTTTCAGGGGCACCCATTTCATTGAGTGCTGCCTCGCCTTTCTCCGCGCTGCGGCCATTCAGGGAAACTGAGGCGCCCGCGGCGAGAAACGCGTCCGCGATACCTCTGCCAATACCGCGAGTCCCTCCTGTGATGGCAGCGACCTTGCCGTTCAGATCAATGTTGTTCATGCTTTTCAGTATAGTCAGGAGGATCTGATTTGAACATTCCAGAACTACCGGCAGGTTTTACGCCTGCTTACCTCACCGAAATTCTTCAGGAAGATGGGATTCTGCCTGCGTCCGGGGTGGTTACCGACGTGGGTTATGAGATGGTGGGTGATGGCACCGGCATGAGTTCTGAGCTGGCAAGGCTTCGATTGACCTATGAAGGTGACCGGGGTGAGGCGCCTGATACCGTTGTCTCGAAGTTCTTGCCGAACAACGAAACCAATCGAGCCAGTGCGTTGGCATTCCATCTGCCGGAGCGAGAAGTTCGCTACTGCGCAGAGCTGGACCCTCTAACGGATGCGGTCACACCCAACACATTCTGTTGTCGTTTCGATGGCGAAGCTTTTTTGATCGTCATGGAAGATCTGGCGGACTACGAGGTAGGCAGCCAGGTAGAAGGAGCGACACTAAGGCAGACAGAACTGGCTATTGATGAACTGGCCAAACTGCACAGTGTTTTCTGGAACAAGGTTGATGATCTGGATTGGGTGCCCGGAATTTCGAACAGTTATCACGCTGATGCCCTGGGCGGAGGCTCCGTCATTGGCTGGCCTAATATGGAAGAAAGATTCGACGTGCCCGACTATGTGTCCAGACATTGTGATCGCTTCCTCCCCGTGATCGCAGCTCTGCAGGCCGAGCGAATGCAGGCACCAGTGACTCTGGTGCATGGGGACTTCCGGATGGAAAACGTGATGTACGGCCATGAACCTGGGCAACATGAAATCATTGTTTTTGATTGGCAGGGCCCCCTGAAGGCGAGGGGGATGTTCGATGTTTCCCTGTTTCTCGGCCAAAGCACAAAGACCGAGGTTCGCCGCGAACATGAGCATGCGCTCTTGGAACGTTACTTGGACGGTCTGAAACGGGGTGGTGTCACGGAAATTGATTGGGACTTTATCTGGGAAGACTACCAGCGATGCATGCTTTACAACTGGGTTTACACC
Source organism: Pseudomonadales bacterium (assembly GCA_965267195.1). Lineage (GTDB taxonomy): Bacteria > Pseudomonadota > Gammaproteobacteria > Pseudomonadales > Azotimanducaceae > UBA9659. Next base: position 2,414,799 of record OZ253942.1, on the reverse strand, counting down.
TCAGTGGTCGCTGGAACCCTTGATGTCAGCAGCGACGTCGCTCGAGCCTGGATGACCAAGATGATTGAGCGTCATGCTGCTGCCAGTGAAGACCTGGATGTGTTTCGATTCCTGCCTGATTACGAATCTTAACTACGAATAGTCAGGGGGCGGCGTGAAACCCTGCCAGCGTTCCTCCAGGAGTTGCGCAAACTTCAGCGTCGTCTTGTCTTCAAGATACGGACCTATGGCCTGAAAGCCGAGTGGTAGTCCATCATCGCTCAATCCGGCAGGGAAGGCTGTCGCCGGTAGACCGGTGTAGATAGCGAGCGCTGGGAAAAAGATATTGTAGTAGTAGGGAATAGTTTGATTATCGATTTGTAGCGTTCGATCGATCATGGATCCCTCCTGGTGTGTGAAAGCAACGTCGGGCACAGTCGGGCAGACAATCACATCGTATTTCTCGAAAAACGAGGACCAGGCAGCTTTAAACACCTCGCGCATGGCGACGTTTATCAGGAACTCGTTTGCAGACATGGTGTAGCCTTCAGCGATGGCCTGTTGCACGAAGTTGTCAGACTTCCTCATCTCGTTAGCAGCTTCCATGCGTTCCTCTTCCGGCATTCCCATGGAAGTAAAAAGATTAAGAAGCTTGATGTAGTTCACCATGAATTCCTGGATATCAAAGGGCGGCTCAACCTGATCCACACTGCACCCTTCGGAACGAAGAAACGTCGAGAGCTCTTCTATCCTCCCCAGCATGGCTTTTGATGCTGAGATTTCCATCACTGAAGTCATCACGCCGACTCGAAATCCTTTCAGATCATTATGGCGCGGCGCTGGGAAATCTAATCGCCAGGCAACATCTTCGCCAGTCTCTGCACCACTGAGTACATCGAAGTAAAGTTCCAGGTCCTGTGCGCTACGAGCGAGCGGACCCTGAACGCCAAACAGGAATGAGGCATTGGGTACGTCTGCCATGGGGAAGGCGCCACTTCTGGGTATGGCTGTTTCGCTGGGTCGATGCCCGTAGACACCACAATAAGCAGCGGGTACGCGAATTGATCCGCCGATGTCGCTGCCGAGTTCCAATGGTGTCATACCTGAAGCGAGTGCAGCGCCTCCGCCCCCGGTGCTACCTCCCGGTGTTCGGGTGGTGTCCCAGGGATTGACGCAGCGACCGTATACCGGGCTGTCTGCCTGCCAGTCTCCCAAAGCGATTGGTATGTTGGTTTTTCCGAGAAGCGCAGGACCAGCATTAAAGGTGCGCGATGCGTTCATGCCATCAGTTTCTGGCAGGTAACCCTTAAAAATTTCGAGGCCCGCGGTTTGTGGCAACCCGGCCACGTGAGTGGATTCTTTCAGTGTCATGGGAAGGCCGAGAAGCGGAGCCTGTTCTCCTAATGCAATACGCTTATCTGCTGCTTGGGCTTCTTCGCGCGCTCGATCAAAAGTTTTAATGGGAATGGCGTTCAGCGTGTCATCGCAAGCTTCGATGCGTTGTATCTGCATCTCCGTGAGTTCCGCCGAAGACACTTCCTTTCGAGCGAGTGCATCCAGCATTTGTGTGGCAGTACTGAAGTGATTGATCGTCATGGTGTTCTCTCTTCTTTCAGTAATTTTTGTGTGTAGCTATACATCAGCTCCGGTAGTCGTTCGGAGAAATAGACGAGTTGGTAGTTGCCGATCCATTCTTCACCAGCACCCCACTTGGAACTTACTTTACCGGATTCGAGCGGGTGAAGATCCCCCTCAAGATCAGCTCGTAGCCTCGTTTCGGTGTCGACGTCCATTTCGTCATGCCAAAAGGCTGATTGACGAGTCATCACCCGGTGAGCAGGTTCAGTGTGCTCGTGAGATATGCGGGCTCTATGAAGAGTATGATCATGAGGAGACGCTGGATACACTGGCGTATCACGGTCCCGACGCAATCGATCTTTACTTCCCCTAATTCTTAAAGACAGGTAGTGTAGTTAGCTGACAGGCCCCGGGGGGAGGTCTAACAACACCTGTGACATCTCGATTAACGTTCAATACCAAGTTCGCCTATGGTATTGGTCAACTCGCTGAGGGATTGAAAAACTCGGCGCTCGGCACCTTCGTACTCTTTTACTACAACCAGGTTTTGGGTTTGCCCGGTACGTTGGCGGGTCTCGCGTTAGCGATTGCGCTGTTCTTTGATGCATTCACTGATCCCTTTGCTGGTTCTATTTCCGATAACTGGCGGTCGAAAATGGGGCGCAGGCATCCCTTCATGTATGCCTCAGCGATTCCTCTGGGTATCTGCTTTTATCTGTTGTTCTCTCCGCCAGAGGGTTTGTCCGAATTCAACCTGTTCCTTTGGCTCACCGTCACAATTCTGCTAACGCGTCTGGCGATGACGCTTTACCACGTACCACACATTGCACTTGGTGCTGAGCTTTCAACGGATTACGAAGAAAGATCCCAGATCGTTTCTTTCCGTTACGTGTTCGGTTTTGTCGGATACTTCATTTCTTACTTTCTGGGTTTTGCCTGGTTCTTCAGAGACACAGACGAATTCCCTAACGGTCAATTTAATATTGGCGCCTATGAACCTTACGCGGTGGCACTAGCGATACTGATGGTAATCACCATCGTTTGGTCTGGAGTCGGCACCCATCACAGAATTCCCTACCTGCCTGTCGCAACCGGAGATGACAAAAAGCTTTCTTTTCTGGGTGTCGTTAAACGAATGCTTAGCGAAATATGGGGCGCCCTAAACAATCGATCTTTCATGTGGTTGTTTGCTGGTGCTCTGATCATTTTCATCATGGTTGGCATCGACGGTGCCCTGAACCTTTATATGTTCGAGTATTTCTGGGAGCTAGACTCCCAGGAAAAGCTCTATGTGCTTTTGATTTATCCGGTTGGCATCATTCTCGGGTCAATGGTGTCGCCGATTACACATCGGCATATCAACAAGCGCACAGGCGTCATCATCGGCGCTGCAGGGTGGGCTTCTGTTCAAATCATCCCCATTCTTCTGAGATTCTTTGGTTGGTTTCCGGAAAACGGGACCGATGAACTGGTCTTCACACTGGTGACGCTCAAAGTTATCCAGGGTTTTCTAGCCGCACAGTCGCTGGTGAGCTTTAACTCTATGTTGGCGGATATCGCAGATGAGCATGAGTTGAAGACAGGCAAACGTCAGGAGGGAATATTCTTTGCCGCGGCTTCTTTTGCGACAAAGACGACATCTGGTATCGGTTCGTTCATTGCGGGTGTTGGCCTTGATCTGATCAATTGGCCCAGGGGTGCACACATTCAGAGTGCAGCTGATATCCCGGTGGAAACCCTTGGCTGGTTAGGCCTGATTTACGGTCCGATTGTTGCTGGGTGTGCGGTGTTTAACGTGCTGTTCAACCTGCAATGCAAAATGACTCGTAAAGATCATGAGCGGATCGTGAAAGAGCTCGACGTTCTGCGAGCCGAACGAGCGACCTAGGCTCTTACTGCCACTCCTTGAGTTGATCCTTCTCTTCCTGGGCGCTGAGAGTTTGCCCGTCGATGTTGTCGATTACGAATTGCTGAACCAGGTCACTGGATCCAGCGGGAGAAAAATTTTCAGGGTTCAAGGTGCCAGTCACCTGACTCACCTGCGTTTGCCAATTCGAACCAAGTCGACAGGCGACGGCGTGTTCTGAGCCGGTAACGTATTCACGACACCATGCATCGTTGGAACGGAAAGTGGCGATGACTTCAATATTGCCCTCGTCAAACTCAATGGATTCACCTGAGGGCAGGGAATTGAGGACTTCAGCGAGTGTTGGGGATTCGTTCTGGTTAAGCAGTGTGATTGTTCCAATCGCGATCGCCGCAACCGCCGCAGCCATGGCTCGAAACCGGAATCGACTGTTTATGGAACCGGTTACTGCGTTTTCATCAAGAAGAGTCTCTGGCATCGGTTCTGTATCTATTTTCGAGGTCAGCTCGCCCAGCATCTCATGGTTGATGCGCAGTGTTTCATAGACTTCACGAAACTCAGGGTCACTCAGCAGCCGTTCTTTGAATGCTGTCTCTTCTGCTCCCGACAAGTCGCCGTCGAGAGCGCGAGAGATCAAAATCGCGTCATCATCATTGATCATCGGTTCCTCCTTTGAGTCGCTGGTTCAGTGTTACCCTCGCTCTGGCGATTCTGCTCATCACAGTGCCGACGGGAATCTCAAGTGCGATTGAGATTTCCTCGTAGCTCAAACCTTCGATGGCAGACATGGAAAGTGCAATCCGCTGATCATCACTCAGTTTAGTCAGCGCTCGTGCCATCTCATCGAGTTCTTCTCGTCTTGAGGCGTTTGCTTCTGTTCCGTTGAGTTCGGAAAACTCCTGTGATGGCGTGTCAGCATCTTCATCAAGTGCATCCGTCGCTTTGCGATTTCGTCGTCTGATCTCATCGATCCAGAGGTTTTTGCAAACTCGAAACAACCAGGGCCGGGCACGATCAGAGGGCACACCACTCTTTAGGCATCGCTCAACCGCGCTCTGAACCACGTCGTTTGCGTCATCAACCGAACCAGTCAACGAATACGCGAATCTCCGCATTGCAGGCAACTCGGACACGAGCAGCTCGTTCAACACTTTGCCTTCTAGTTTTTCGTTACTACTAGTCATTTAAACGTCGTGGCTTGGCAGATATTCCCAAAATATGGAATTTTTCTTCGGTAAACTCGTTACTCGACTAAACGTCACGCATTGTCCGCTATCTCGTGTTTGGTACCAACCCTCGAAAACTGATACTTCTTGCGATCGCCTTGATTTGGCTAGGGGTTCAGTGTGTCCAATCTATGGCGTTCGCCTCCATAGAATCCGATATTGTCGAAGAAATTGAAGAAGAACTTGATGAAGAGATCGAGGATGAAATAGAAGATGAGATAGAAGACGAACTCGAGGATGAGATAGAAGACGAGCTCGAGGATGAGATAGAAGACGAACTTGAGGACGAGATAGAAGACGAGCTCGAGGATGAGATAGAAGATGAACTCGAGGACGAGATAGAAGACGAGCTCGAGGACGAGATAGAAGATGAGCTCGAGGACGAGATAGAAGATGAGCTCGAGGATGAGATAGAAGATGAACTCGAGGACGAGATAGAAGACGAGCTCGAGGACGAGATAGAAGATGAACTCGAGGATGAGATAGAAGATGAACTCGAGGATGAGATAGAAGATGAGCTCGAGGACGAGATAGAAGATGAGCTCGAGGACGAGATAGAAGATGAGCTCGAGGACGAGATAGAAGATGAACTCGAGGATGAGATAGAAGATGAGCTCGAGGACGAGATAGAAGATGAACTCGAAGATGAGATAGAAGACGAGCTCGAGGATGAGATAGAAGATGAGCTCGAGGATGAAATAGAGGAAGACGTCGAAGACGAGATGGAAGACGACCTCGAAGAAGACCTCGAAGAAGAATTAGAGGATGAGTTGGAGGAAGAGTTAGAGATCGAATTGGACGAAACCTTCGATGAGGAACTCGAGACTGAGGTGGATGCACGTCTCGAAGAGCAGCTGGTGGAAGAGGTCGAGGACCAGGTGGAGCTGGCGCTCGACTTTGTGCGGGATATTGAGGGACGAGAGGCACTTTCCGAGGAATGGATCATTCTGGCAGAGCCAGAATCTTTGAAAGAGCTGGAGCAACAGGGTTACCTGATCAGCGAAACAGAAACTCTGGATGCCATGGGGTACATCATCGGCACAATTGAGGCGCCGAAAACTTTTGACCCGCTGGATACTCGAATAGCAGGGCTGCAGTTACTGAATTCACCGACTGTGGCTGTGGACCGAAACGTGATCTACCGTCCCGTGTCGAGTGAGGGCGGTCCATCGAAGGAAACTGTTGAGGCTCGTTCAACAGGCACTGCGCGCCATTCTGTAGGAATGATTGATTCGTCGATTGAAACGTCTCATGAAGCTTTTAACGGTGCTCAGATTATCGAACAGGTGTTTCATTCTGAACGCGTCCAACCAGATCGAGATCACGGAACAGCCGTTGCCTCCCTCCTGACGCAGCATCTGTCCGACCTGAAACTTTATAGCGCTTCTGTCTTTGCCAATGATGGTCAAGGTGAAGTGTTTTCAACCTTGTTGTCGATCGTAAAAGCACTTAACTGGCTGGCAAGTCACGATGTCAGAATCGTCAATATGAGTCTTTCAGGTCCGGATAGTCCGGTGCTTAAACAAGCGATAAGCCGAGCATGTGCCCAGCAAATGGTACTCGTTACCGCAGTTGGTAATGCGGGACCTTTGGCGCCTCCGAGTTATCCGTCGGGATATGAATGCACGATTGCGGTTACCGCAGTCGATGAAGAAAACGACGTTTTCTATCGCGCTGGAAGAGGCCCGCACGTTGACTTTGCGAGCCGCGGTGTAAAAGTTGCTCACGCAACACCGCATGGCTACGGCGTCTCGACCGGCACTTCATTTGCGACGCCTCAGGTGGCTGCGATCCTTGCCCGGGAAAAGGAAACAATAGGTCGAGGGGAACTGATCGAAAGAGCGGCTGACCTGGGTGAGCCGGGCAAAGATCCTGTGTTCGGTTATGGGCTGCTGGCTATCGACGATCCCTAGAACTCGTATTTCAAGGTGAGCTGATAAACCTCCTGGGTGTAGTCCGCAGAATCTAGGTTCGATCGGTAGTCGTTGTAGATGACTTCTGCGATAACGGCCCAGCGTGTCTTGAATGGAACCTCGAGTTCGATCTCATACCGATGTCGATCATCTTCCCGAAAATCCCCGATGCCCGGATTGATGCTGTCGTCATATTCTCGGTTCTGGAAGCGATAGGAGAGTTTAAGTTCAGCATCAGCCGAAAACAGTTTTAGGGTTCGGTGATAATTCGCCCTTAGAAGCCAGGCATCGTTATTGAAGATGTCCGAATCGGCGTCCTCTTGGGCAAGTTCGGCATGCAGTGACACATAGTGGCGTAACCCGTTAAAGAAGAAGTAAGCCGCGCCGCTGATTTCGTGCCGCTCGTTGTCCCGGCCATTATTCCGATCGTATTCTTCGTCTGCGTACTCGTATGCCAGTCGAATGTAGGTATCCCGGGAGGAGAACCAGCTGATACTGGGCGATAGTTGCGTCAGTTTCAGAAAGTCTCGCCCATCCAGGTCATAGTCAATATAGCGCGCGGCCAGCCCAATCTCTGCGTGATCAAGATCTTTGCTGGCACTCAGTGTGGCGAGAGCCAGGGATCCATCGAAGCGATCGAAGGTGTCATAGAGTTTTTCACTTAGCGACAGGCTGGCCGAAAACTCTGCGTCGTTTTTCGTCTCATAACTCACCTTGCCGGATAGTTTCAGGTCCGCGTACTGGTCTCCGATATTCGTTGTCAGGTCAACCTCGTCCACGGACACGTTGCTGTCATATCCGTAGCCAACTTCAATGTCGGCTTCCAACGTGAGGGCGGACTCATCCGCTCGCGCCAGCCCTGCCGAAACGCCAATGGCGATAGTGAAAAACCAAAAGTTGAGTTTACGCACGATAAACGACCGTTCGTCGGTACCACTGAAAAACCGGGAATAAGCATCTCAAGTCTTCGTTATCCAGACAAGAACGTCAGAACACTTGTCCAGACTAAAGGGGATTTCGATGAAACTAAGACGATCAACCAATCAACTGGTGATTGGTGCAGCGCTGGTGGGAATGATGATGAGTCATACACCTGCGGTTAGAGCGGATGTTGAAGATGGCGAGGTAGAAGTGGTCGTACAGACTCCGGAAGGCGGCCTGGGTTTTCTTAACCTGGAAGACTTTTATCTGTTCCTGCGTGAGTACTTTGAGGATGACGAGGAAGATGATGAAGACCTCGAAGATGAAGAGTTTGAGGACGAGGACATAGATGGCGAGGAATTTGAGGACGAAGACTCAGAAGACGACTTAGAGGAAGAAGAGGAAATAGACGAAGACGACCTTGAAGACGAAGAAGATTTCGAGGACGAAGAAGACGTCGAAGACGCGGAAGAACTCGAAGATGAGGACTTCGAGGAGGAAGAAGACAGCGACGAAGAAAGTGATGAAGAAGGCGATGAAGATTCTGAGTTCGCATGCGCCGAAACAGAAGATGACGTGGACGAAGAAAATGATATGGAGTCTGAAGACGAAGATGCTTCAGATGAGTGTGGTTATGAGCCAACGCCGGATGTGGGGTTTGGGTTTAACAACACAAACCCGGTTGCGGACGACACCGTCTATCTTGTTCCCAGACACGAGAAAGAACGCACCTCGCGGTTTCTGCAACAAGCGACTCTGGGCGCTAACTATCCATTAATCACTCAGGTGGCTAATCAGGGTCGTGAAGCGTGGCTGGAAGACCAGTTTCTCGAACCCGTAGGTCTGACAATGCCGTATGCGCAATACCTTGTTGATCGTCTGGAAGCTGCTGACGAGCAAGGTGGAGAAGCGGCGATTGATCAGATTTTTGAAGAGCAGGGTATCCCGGAAGACTACTTTGGATATTCCTGGTGGACCCAAGTGATGACATCACCTGACCTGGTACGTCAACGGGTGGCAACGGCACTCACAGAAATCTTTGTAATCGGACGTACCGTGGAGGAGATCGGTGAAAACCCCATCGCGCTCGCCACCTTCTACGACATGCTGCTGAACAACTCGTTCGGTAACTTCAGGGACTTGTTGCTCGACGTCACGTTAAATCCTTCTATGGGGATTTATCTCAGTCACTTCGGCAACGCCAAAGCCGATCCTGAAAAGGGCACTTACCCCGATGAGAACTATGCCCGTGAAGTCATGCAGTTGTTCAGTATTGGCTTGTTTGAACTCAATGCCGATGGGTCGAGAAAGCTCGACGGCAACGGTAACCCGATCGCGACCTACGATAACGATGACATTCGAGAGTTTGCGAAAGTGTTCACTGGATTGGGTAATGGTGGAGAAGATCCCTCGTTTGCCCAACCGACGTTAGAGATCGATCTGGATCTCAGCAAACCCATGGCGATGTACGAGTCCTATCACGACTCGTCAGAGAAAAAACTCTTGAACGGCACAGTATTGCCCTCGGGGCAAAGCGGTCTTCAGGATATTTATGGAGCAGTCGACAACCTGTTTAACCACCCGAATACCGGACCCTTCATTGGTCGTTTGCTGATTCAAAGGTTGGTGACCTCCAATCCAAGTCCGGAATACATTGCCCGGGTAAGCGCAGCGTTTAACGGGGAAAACGGTGACCCGCGCGGTGACATGAAAGCGGTCATTCGGGCGATCCTGTTGGATCCAGAGGCGAGAAACTCACCGAACAGAGCGACCGCACAGCAAGGAAAGTTGCGTGAACCCATGTTGCGGGCTGTGCACCTGGCACGTGCCTTTAACGCGACAAGCCATGACCGAACGTTTAATGGAACAGGGTACACCCTGCGCGAGACCACCAAACAATGGATCTTCGCGTCACCCAGTGTCTTTAACTTTTTCCAGCCAGACTACGCGCCTCTAGGTGAGATCAGTCAACAGAATCTGGTCGCACCCGAGTTCCAGATCACCAGTGCGAGTTCGATTATCGGTGTGAAGAACTACCTGTCCTTTGCGCTCAGTGAAGATGGGCCATTGGAGGAAGAGGGGAGCGCGGCGATTGCACGTTTTGATTTCACCAGGGAGCTGAGTCTTTCTGATGAGGCCCTGGTAAACAGGCTCAACACCAAATTGACCTACGGCACTTTGTCATCTGCAACACAGGCTGCGGTGCTTGAGGCGATCGCCGGGCTTGAAGGTGAAGAAAGAGTTCGCACGGCCATCTACCTGGTCATGATTTCGCCCGATTACACGACAGCAATTTAGGAGAGACAGCAATGACCAAATTTAATCCCTCACGACGACGATTCATGGGTCAAACAGGTAAAGCTGCATTGGCGACGACGATTGGGCTGTCTCAACTCAGCTTGATTGGTCAGGCCAGTGCTCAGACGTCCGGCGACTATCGGGCTTTGGTTTGCATACTGTTTGCAGGAGGAATCGACTCATTCAACGTCCTGATACCGATCGATCAGGCAGGCTATGCGGAGTATGCGGGCATTCGAACTGACCTTGCGCTTCCGCAATCAAGTTTGCTTCCGCTGAATAATGCAACAAGCGGCGGCAAGACGCTCGGCATTCACCCTAACCTGACAGAAGTTCAGAGCCTGTTTAACTCTGGCCAGCTTTCCTTTGTCAGCAACGTCGGCACACTGGTTGAGCCAACAACGACACAGGCTTTGCAAAGTGGCAGCGCTCGATTGCCTCTCGGCCTCTACTCTCACAGTGACCAGATCAACCAGTGGCAAACTTCTGTGCCGGATGCCAGAAGCGTAGCGGGTTGGGGCGGCCGACTGGCGGATCTGCTGAATGGCAGCAATTCGAATCAATCTCTCTCTATGAGTATCTCTTTGTCGGGAGCCAACGTTTTTCAAACCGGAATTCAAACGGACTACTTCAGCATGGTGCCTGGTGGTAATGGTGTGGTTCCCTTTGAAGCCTACACCGAGAACCCTGCGGTCCAGCAGGCGGTAGATACCATGTACGGTAACTCATTCTTTAATCTGTTCCGGCGAACTTATTCGAACAGGTTCAATCAGGCGATGACGGCGAATGATCTGGTTGGAAGTGCGATTCAGAATGTACCGGCGTTTACGACGACCTTTGCTGCAGATGAGTTCTCTCAATCCCTGCAGATGATTGCGAAAACCATTGCGGCGAACTCTCAACTTGGATCGCAGAGACAAACGTTTTTCGTCAACTTCGGAGGCTGGGATCACCATGATGAGGTGATCAACAGCATGGCAGGTATGCTGCAAGCGGTGAATGCCGGTCTGGGTTCATTCCAACGAGCCATGCAGGAAATTGGCATGCAAAACAATGTCACTACTTTCACCACTTCTGACTTTGGCAGAACCTTGACGTCCAATGGCCGTGGCAGTGATCACGGATGGGGTGGCAATCATTTAGTCATGGGCGGCGCTGTTGATGGCGGTAAGGTATTTGGCACATATCCGGATCTCGGCCTGGGTAATCCTCTCGATACCGGCCGTGGTGTTCTGATGCCGACGCTTTCGACCGACGAATACTTTGCAGATCTGGCGCTTTGGATGGGTGTTCCCGCCTCGTCCCTTGCCGACGTCATTCCGAATATCGGGCGTTTCTACACGCCATCAAACGGGCAGCCAGCAATAGGACTATTTACATAGTCCTACCCCATGAGTGCCGGCCGGAATCCCTAGCTCCCGCCGGCCGGCATTCGACCTGTTTGACAAAAAACACGGGCATCTCTACAACGATGGTTACTGTTAAAGAACCTAAAGTAGAAAACGTCGATGAGCGGAGTTGAAGATTTACTCTCACCTGAGTCACTTGGATTTGATCCACAGCAATTAACAGAACGATATCGATTGGAGAGAGAACGTCGGGTTCGCAGCGATGCGGAATCCCAGTTCCTGGAAGTCTCCAATGAGTCGCCTTTTGCGAACAAGTATCTCTCAGAGGATCCATACAGCGACATTGTGGAAAGGGATCCTATCAATGATGAAAGTGAAGTCATTATTGTCGGCGGTGGTTGGGTTGGCATGATGACGGCGGCTCGCCTCACTCAAGCAGGTATCGATAACGTGCGTATCGTTGAAAGTGCTGCTGACTTTGGTGGCACCTGGTACTGGAACCGTTATCCCGGCGCTCAATGCGACATTGAATCCTACAGTTACCTGCCTTTGCTGGAGGAAACTGGTTACATGCCGAAGCTCAGATACTCCTATGCCCCGGAAATCTATGAGCATGCCCAACGGATCGGAAAGCATTTTGGCCTGTACGAGAATGCGGTGTTCCAAACCTGGGTAACGGAGGCGCGCTGGCTCGAAGAAGAAGACAGGTGGCTAGTTAAGACGAACCGTGGCGATGAGATGAGAACGCGTTTCGTGTGCCTTGGAACTGGTCCTGCAAATCGACCAAGGCTTCCTGGTATCCCTGGCGTGGATTCATTTAAGGGGCATACATTCCACACCTGCCGATGGGACTACGATTACACCGGTGGAGGTCCAGAAGGTGGTTTGGAAAAACTGGCGGACAAGAAAGTCGCGATTATTGGAACTGGCGCGACCGCGGTCCAATGTGTTCCATTTCTTGGCGCGAGTGCCAAACAGCTCTATGTATTTCAGCGAACCCCATCGTCGGTTGATGCAAGAAACAACAAAGAGACCGATGCCGAATGGGCTGCCAGCTTAGAACCGGGCTGGCAGGCTGACCGTCAAAAACGCTTTGGTGAAGCTATTCTGGGTTTAGCCATGTACCCAGAATTTAAAGACGATGGCTGGACCCGTCTTACGCAGAACCTTCAGGGCATGATGGCCAGAGCGGAAGGGTTACCAATGGATCAGATGCGTGAAGTAGTGCAGCTCGCGGACTTCCAAACTATGGAAACCATCAGGTCCAGGGTGGACGAAGCGGTAGATGACCCTGAAGTCGCTGACAAACTTAAGGCCTTTTATAACCAGTTCTGTAAGCGGCCGACGTTTAACGATGAATACCTGGCGACCTTTAATCGTTCCAATGTCGAGTTGGTAGATGTCAGCGAAAGCAAAGGCGTTGAGCAGATCACTGAAAAAGGCATCGTCGCAGGCGGTGTTGAGTACGAGGTTGACTGCATCATCTACGCAAGCGGCTTCGAGATTACCAGCAGTTATCAGAGACGAATGGGGATTCCTATCTACGGGATCGACGGAGAGTCAATCTATGAACATTGGGATGAGGGCATGCGGACCATGCATGGTCTCATGGCTCGAGGTTTCCCGAATCTATTTCTTGCTGGTGGTTTGTTCGTGTTTCAGTTGGGCGCCAACTATTGTTATGGCGTGGATGTGCAGGCGAAACAGGTGGCTTACACCATTAAAGAACTGACTGATCGTGGCGTCCGGTCTGCCAACGTTTCTCAGGAAGCGGAACAGCGATGGGTTGAAGATCAATTGAGCGATGAGTCTTCTGGTGCGCAGCTAGTGCTGGGCGGATCGCCGGAAACCTGCACGCCTGGTTACTATAACCAGGAAGGTACCAGCCAAAGATATCGGGACGTCCGGCTGGAATCCTACGGCAAAGGTTTGGGCGCCTATCGAAGGGTGCTCGATCAATGGCGAGAGGACAATCAACTAGATGGTCTTGAACTGAAAGCCGACTCGTGAGATTAGTGTAACCCTGAGAAACCGGGAAATATGTGATGTTTGACTACAGAAGTGCCACGATTGATAGCGCGAAAGAATTTGCTGAGTCCGCAACACTGGATCAGCTCGACGTTTCCAACCATTTTCTTTTTCAGCGAGATGCACACTGGCCGTTGTTCGAAAGGTTACGACGGGAAGCGCCCGTTAATTTCCATGCAGAGAGTCGCTACGGACCTTACTGGTCGATCACGTCACATCGCGCGATTAAAGAGATAGAAGCCGATCATCACCGTTTCTCCAGTGAGCCGAATATCGGTATCGGCGATGCAGGAGGTGCTGAGTCATCATCCTTTATTTCCATGGATCCGCCGAAACACGATACCCAGCGTGCAACAGTTTCTCCCGTTGTTGCGCCATCAAATCTTGCGAAGCTTGAAACGCTGATACGTACTCGAGTCGAGGACATCCTCGATAACTTGCCCGTTGGAGAGGAGTTCAACTGGGTGGAGAGAGTATCGATTGAACTTACCACCCGTATGCTCGCAACGCTGTTCGACTTTCCATTCGAAGAGCGAGCGAAACTGACGCGCTGGTCTGACATCGGCATCATGGGTCCCAAATCTGGATACGTAAGCACCTGGGAAGAAGCGCGGGAAGAACTTCAGCAGTGCCTGGCTTACTTCAAAGAGTTATTCAAAGATCGCCTCGATGCTGATCATGAAGGGTTTGATCTTTTGTCGCTTCTGGCACGCAATCCAGAAACTCGCGACATGCCGGATACAGAGTTCCTGGGCAATCTGATGTTATTGATCGTCGGAGGTAACGACACCACGCGGAACTCAATCTCTGGCGGCGTGCTCGCCCTCAATCAGTTTCCTGATCAGTATGAAAAACTTCGTAACAATCTCAACCTGATTCCGAATATGGTTGCAGAAATCATTCGTTGGCAGACGCCGCTTGCACATATGCGTCGTACAGCGAGTGAAGATGTTGATTTTCATGGCCAGAAAATTCGCAAAGGTGACAAGGTGGTTATGTGGTATGTGTCCGGCAACAGGGACGACAGTGTTTTTGAGAACCCGAACAAACTGATCGTTGATCGAAAAAATGCGCGTCAGCACGTATCGTTTGGTTTTGGTATCCACCGGTGTATGGGTAATCGTTTGGCGGAGATGCAGCTTCGGGTACTTTGGGAAGAGATTAGTAAGCGGTTCCACCATGTGGAAGTGGTAGGTGAACCTGAAAGGGTCACATCGAACTTTGTGAAAGGTTATTCACAGCTGCCTGTGGTTCTACACCCACTGGGCTAACAGAAATCACTACTTCAGCAGAGGGAGTACTCACCTGGCGCGTGCGCCTGATGTTTGCAGTTGGTCAGGTTCCTGAGGGAATCCAGACGACCTCTTTCGCGTTCTTCCTGCTCTTTTTCTACAACCAGGTGCTCGGCCTGTCGGGCTTTCTGGCGAGTCTTGCCATCGTTCTTGCCTTGCTGGTGGACGCGATCAGTGATCCGGTCATTGGTTCCTGGTCAGATGGTTACCGTCACAAGTGGGGGCGTCGACATCCCTTCATGTACATCGCGGCTTTGCCGTTCGCGGTCAGCTTCTACTTCCTGTTTGCACCACCGAAGGGCCTGTCGGAAATCGAAACCTTTGGTTGGCTGTTTGCCTTTGCGGTGCTGACACGCACGACGCAATCTGTTTACTCCGTTCCTCATACCTCGCTTACAGCAGAATTGTCCGATGACTACCACGAGCGAACGCTGCTTTCCGCGCTGCGTTCGATTCTTCAGTCCTGCGGGACTCTCATGGTTTTTCTTATTGGGTTTCAGGTGTTCTTCGGAGCAACACCAGAGTATCCGAACGGTCAGTTAAACCCTGATGCTTACCCAAGGTTTGCGGCGTTGTTTGCCGTTTTGATATTTTTCGGCGTGCTACTTACCGCGGCAGGGACTCATAGCCACATTCCCTATTTGCCGCAAACGTCTACTGATCAGAAGTTCAAATTTTCCCAGGTCGTGCGCGAAGCCATGATGGCGTTCAGCTTTCGCTCTTTCAGAACGGTTGTATTAGCGGCGGTCTTGTTCGGGATGACGATGGGTATGGTCTCCGCGTTATCCATTTACCTAGGCACGCTCTACTTTCAATTCAGCCTGGAGCTGATCGGTTTAAGTTTTCCTGCATCAATTCTGGGCACCTTCATGGGTGCGGGTCTGGCAACACCGCTGGGGCGGATGTTTAGTGAAAAGAAAAATCTGCTGATTTCTGGTTTGCTCTGGTATGGATTCTGGAACACCTTGCCGATCATTCTGAGCCTGCTCGGCTTTTTCCCAAAGCCAGGCAACCCTCTGCTGTTCTATATGGTGATGACGGCCAATGCGATATCAGCGATGGGGATTGGCCTGCTGACAGTCATGATTGCATCCATGATTGCGGACATAACGGATCAGCACGAAGCCAAATATGGCAGTAGAAATGAAGGTATCTACTTTGCCGCTTCCTCCTTTGCCGCCAAGGCGATCAGTGGCTTTGGTATTGTGATTTCAGGTGTGGTTGTAGATATCGCGGGTATCCAGCGCAGTGCCACTGTCGAAACTGTTGATCCTGATTCCCTGTTTACGCTTGCGATGGCGATGGGTCCGGGTGTGTTGATACTGATCGGGATTACGGCGTTTGCGTCAAGCTTCTATGATCTCTCGAAGTCAGAACACGAGAGGATTCAGGCTGCTATTGCACAGGCTCGCTAAGATTTGTCTGATAACCCCCGGGTGCTTCCAGAAGGCTCTGAACAACCAGGTTCACATTGCTGCTCACTGTTACTCGCCATTTACCTATACCGTCATCCAGTGCACCACTAAGCCCACTGCCACCTGCCTCAAGTTCCGCGGCGGTGACGTTACGCGCTTCACCTGACTGAAGGTTAAACGTGACATTGCCACCGGGTGCTGAGTCGCCGGTATCGTCAACCGCGGTGATGGTAACGGAAGCTTGAACACCGGATACGTTAATGATGCGTAAGCTGCTGAGCTGGTTGGTGTTCGAGCCGGGGTTCATGAACAGAACGCTGCTTTGCTGCGCCGAAGTATCGACGACTCCACTCATGTTAGTGACGAAGCCATCCGTCGTTCGAGTCAGGCTCATGACTTCGATTGACTGATCTGCGTTAACCTCAAGTTGCCAACGTCCCGTGCCATCACCGAGGAACCCACTTAATCCTTTGTTGATGTTTCCTTGTTCTAGATCTGCGGATGTCATTTGCCTGGAGGCACCGGGATCCAGCGTCAGCTGGATGTTGCCGTTAGGTGCAGGCGCACTTGTATCATCGATGGCGGATATTGTGATGTTGTTTACGCTATTTGAGGTGTTGATAACCCGTATAAAGGTCTCGCTGCCTTCTGCATCGGCAGGGCTGACAAAGTAAACACGTGCCTCGTTGCCGTTGTCTTTTGGCGTCGCTGAGCTGAGGTTGGTTAAGAGCCCGCCCGGCGCTCGTAGCAGACTCATCACAGCTATTTCAGTATCGGATGAGACATTCAGTCGCCACTTGCCACTACCGGTACCCAACGAGCCCGATAAACCCTTGGCCGCGTTGCCCGATTCAAGATCCTGTGATGTCAGCTGTAACGCGCTGTTGCCATTCAGCGTGAAGCTGACGGAGTCGTTCGAAGCGTTACCATCATCATCGATTCCGCTAATGGTGATACTGCCAGCGTCAACGGTTTGATTGATGACACGGATGAAGCTTTGCTGGTTGGTGTTTCTCGCAGGGTTTGCGAAATACACGTTATGTACGGCGCCGGATGACGGTGCAACCTCACTCATCCCTGTCAGGAAGCCGTCAGTTGAGCGAATCAATCCCATCACATCGATGGTCTGATCCGATCGAATCCTCAGTTGCCACTTGCCTTCGAGATCGCAGAGATTGTTTTCCAATCCTTTGCTCACGTTCCCGTTTTCCAGGTCCTGCGCTGTCAGCTGCAGAGCGGATTCTGGTGACAGGGTTAAGGTGATGGGTGAATTTCTGCTGGCTTCGCCGTTATCGTCGATGCCATAGATCTCAACGTTGGTTGCTGTTGGCTGCGCGTTGATCAGGCGAATAAAACTTTGTCGCTGTGTGTTTGAGCCTGGATTCACCATCTGTAGTCGTTTCTCGAATTCCAGAAGAGAGTCATCGGCATTGGGTGCGTCGATTGCAGGATCGTCGCAGGCATCCATGGGGTCGGGAACCTGTGGATCGCTTCCGCGGTTGTACTCCTGAATATTCGTGAAACCGTCTTCGTCTGGATCTTCCAGGCTGTCATCGACCAATGGGTCTAGTTCATTGGCCAATTCAAAGACATCCGGCATACCGTCATTGTCATCGTCTGGATCTTCTTCATCCGGGATGCCGTCACCGTCATTGTCTGGTTCAGGTCCGGGATCAGGGTCCGGATCCGGATCTGGAATCACCGCGGCAGCATCAGAGAAATTAGCGACCTGAAATCGGGTGAGGTTCAAACTGGCCGCAGCATCGGCTTGTTTCAATTCACCAATCTCAACACCACACGGATCCATGTCGACGCTGCAATCGGTGATATCCGGATTTGAAAAGTAGGGCACACGTTCATCGAGATCGAACTGGGAAGGTTCGGTCATGATGGTGGCAAAGGTTGTGTTGATACCGAAACCTCGGGACCAAACGAAAGTCCCGGATGCGTTGTTATCGAACGAGTGATTGAGACCCATGTTGTGTCCGATACCGTGCATCGTGCTGACGTCGTCACAATCTGCGGCGTCCAGCACGCTGATGGAAATATGGTCGCGTCGAGCCAGGTGACCCTGGGTTGGGTAACCTCCCTGGGTGGCGGTACTACACGTACCTGCTTCGTCGTCGGCAAGATAGATAACCACCAGGTCAGCGCCCGCATTGTCGCGCAATGTTTGTAGATCGGAGAAAACGCCAAGGGAATTTTCTGCCTGGTTCAGCAAGGTCGATTGTGATGTCGCACTTGAGTAGCCACGTTGAACGGTATCGACCACCCTGAGAGACATTGCCACGTTGCTGTCGGTTAATGCCTGGTTAGCGACGGCAATAACATCGTCGATTCGGGTCGTGGGATCGCCGCCGTAAAGCGCAGCGACATCAGCGTTATAAACAGCAAGGATATCGATCACGCTGTCGGCCGGCACCGAGGCTGCCGAGTTCGGGTCAGTTCCCTCTAGTCTTTCGCTGGCGTCGGCGACACCGTCTCCATCAGTATCCATCAGGTAGTCGATGTTTGACTCTGAAAAGGTCAGGGTATTGAACGTTTCTGATGATTGAACGGTGTGTACCAGTTGGTCACCATCGTCGGTAAAAGCGAGCACGTGGTAGAACGGGAATCCGGCGCCCGGATCCGTGAAAGCCAGGGCTTCCACTTGGGGATCACTCTGCTGGCTGGACTCAATAGCGATGTCCCCGGGGAGGCTCGCGATAACCTGGTACATGCTCACGAGTCTTGGTGTGTCAGTGGCGATGACTTCTACTTGTACGAATATGTCTTCCTGACTGTTGTTTCCCACGCCCGGTAACGTCAGGGTCAATGTGGCGCCGCCAATTGTTATGGAAGGATCCGCAACAAAATATAGGTTGGAATCGTTAACTGCGGCGAGGTCATCCACAAAGGTAACCGCCTCATCGGATCGAGACTCATCAACCACGACTGAATCTTCCAGTAAAACGGTTGTGATGTAGTAGTCACCGGGAGTTGGCGCATCAAGCGGTAGTTGTCTGTTTGAAGATGCGATAGATGTATCAGCGGCCAGTATGGTTGCGATCGCTGTGCTGGCGATCAATTGTGGTGACGCGGCATCCCGATAGCTTTCTTCGGTGTGTACATAGACTTCAACGGTCAGGACACCCGTTGGATCTTCACTGCGATTAATGACACCGAATCCCATCTCGATGGAACTTGAAGATGCTGAGGAGGCGGTGCAGGGACAGATCAACTCAATATCGGCACCAATACCCGAATCAGCCATGGAAAAATGGCTGCCAATCAGCAATGTCAGGAGAAGAGTGAGACGCTTCAAATCAATACACACCTGGTGAATCTGGAAATTCTAACAATAGTCCTATGAGTTGTTGCGAGGCATTGTCCGAAGGTTGCGCATTGTCGCACAATGCGAATTCCGACGAACCGAACAATTAACCGATGGAAGAAGACCTACCTCAGCTCGAACTGAACGCGACACGTCACTTCACCAATTGGATGGCGGCGCAACAGGTCAGTTTGATGTTCACTACCTATGAAGCAGGAAAGCTGTTTTCCCTTGGGATTCAGTCGGATGGCAGGCTATCAGTCTTTGAACGAACCATGCCCAGGTGTATGGGGATGTTCGCGTCTGCGGACGCGAAAACCGTTTATTTCAGCACGCTCTACCAGATTTGGCGTATGGAGCAGGTGAATCGTCAGGAAAAAAGTTACCAGGGGTACGATGGCGTCTATTTGCCGCAGTCCTGCACAGTGACAGGTGACGTCGATGCGCACGATATCGTGGTCACGGACTCCGGCGACGTCTACTTTGTGAACACTCTATTGAGTTGTGTCGCCAAGACCTCTGATGAATTCAGCTTTGAACCCTTCTGGAAACCGCCTTTTATCAGTCGTTTAGCAGCGGAAGATCGTTGCCATCTAAACGGGCTTGCGCTTCGTGACGGAGTACCGCGATACGTCACCAGTGTCAGTCAGACTGACGTCAACAATGGCTGGCGTGAGAATCGTCGTGATGGTGGTGTTGTCGTTGACATGTCAAACGATGAAGTCATCGCCGATGGCCTCTCGATGCCGCACTCACCAAGGTGGTACGACGACAAGCTCTGGCTGCTGAATTCCGGTAAAGGTGAGGTCGGTTTTGTGGACGTCGCGACCGGACAGTTTGAACCCATCGCTTTTTGCCCGGGTTATGCCCGTGGCATGGCGCTGGTCGGTGACTATGCTGTAGTCGGTCTCTCCGAACCCAGGGAAAACAAGGCCTTTAATGGGCTTGAGCTTCAAGATCTCCTGGCGGACAAGAAGGTCTCTCCGCGTTGTGGTTTGCAGATCGTGAACCTTCGAACAGGAGATGTTGAGCACAGCCTCGAAATCAGTGGTGTCGTCTCGGAACTTTACGATGTGGTGGCGTTGCCGGGTGTGGTTCGGCCCATGACAATTGGCTTTAAATCCGATGAAATCCAACATGTGCTGAGTATCGGCGGTCAGGGGTAATACGCCACTCGTCGAATTTCACCTGTAAAAGTCCATCTAAGTGTGTGATTTTACTAACGAATCAGTACATTCTCGTCACATCAAAAGGCGCGCAGGGCGTTAGCATTCCTCCTGTCTCATGGCGGGCCATCGCTGTAAAATGGCTCAAGACAGAATTTTGAATAAAATCATGTAGTTATATCCCGATTTGGATATGAAGAAAGAATCGAACAAATCACCTCGGCAGTCGATTGGTGACCTGCATAGAGCGGGCACCGGTATGCGTTCGCTCGAGCCCAGATTTATGTTCGATGCAGCTGGATTTGCCACTGGCGCAGAGGTGGCCGCAGACACCGTGGCTGAATCCCAGGCAGAAGCTGCTTTTGAAAATGGCCAGACAAATGACAACGCCAGGTGGGGTTTTGATTCAGAACGCCTGATGGAGGCGCTTCAAACTGTTCCCCCGTCAGGCACCAGTAGTGAAATCGTGTTTATCGACACGTCTGTGCAGGGATATGAAACCCTGCTTGAAGGTATCGACCCCAGTGCTGAAGTTGTCTTTCTTGATGTCGAGCAAGATGGCTTAACCCAAATTCTGGAAGCGCTGCAGAACCGTTCCGATGTGTCCGCCATTCACATCATCAGCCACGGCGACATGGGTGAAGTCACGCTTGGCAATACCGTCTTGAATTCTGATTCCATGAGTTCCGAGCACGCTGAGACTCTGGCGCTTATCGGTGAAGCCCTGTCCGACGAAGCAGACATCCTCATCTATGGTTGTAACTTCGCGGAAGGTGAGGTCGGCAACGCTGCAGCAAACTTGTTGGCTGATTTAACTGGTGCTGACGTGGCGGCATCCACGGACCTGACCGGTCATTCGGATGTAGGTGCCGACTGGGAACTCGAATATGCCTCGGGTTCTATTGAAACTGCTGGTGTCGTTTCCGAAATAGCTCAACAGAATTTTCGCGGTCTCCTGATGGATACCGACGGTGATGGTGTCGATGATTCCGTTGATGTTGATGACGACAACGATGGGATACTCGATGTTGATGAAAGTCAGGTGCTGACGATCAGTTCCGGAAACATCGATGTGCCACCGAACGTTGATACAAATGCCCCTTCCAACCTGATGACGACTGTTGATTTGACGAGCACGGGTCTTCAGGTGGGTGATCAGGTCACCGTCAGTAATTTTCAAGCGGATGGTGACTTGAATGGCGGAACTGAAACTTTTTTCTTCATTATTAATGATGGCTTTGCTGACGAAGTCACGGAAACCGGGTTACGAACAGGATTTCAATTCAGCGGTCTAAGTTCACTGGTTAGCGATCCTGGTCCGTTTGTATTCACGGTTCAAGATATCGGTAGCGGTAATGTAGGTCTCTTTATCGAGTTGGAGGCGAACGCTGCGGTTGACGCTCTTGGCAATCCCTATGTTGTTCGCCTGACCTTCGACATCACATACATCGATCCTGCAGGTATCGACACTGACTTGGATGGCATCCTTGATCAGCAAGATATCGACAGTGACAACGATGGCATTACAGATACTGTAGAGGCACAGACTACTGAGGACTACATCATTCCCTCTGGTTCGGGTGCAGGCATCACTGACGTCAACGGTGATGGTTTGGATGATAACTTTGATGCTGGTGTTATTGGTGGCGGCGCACCGACAGGGGTAGGGCTCACACCAGTAGATTCAGATAGTGATACAACGCCTGATTTTCGTGATGCGGACTCCGATAACGACGGCACAGATGACATTGCTGAACGGGATGATGAGCAGCCTACTTCACTGACATCCACAACAGATACCGATGGTGATGGTCTGGTCGATATCTTCGAGAGTAGCGTCATCGTTGATGCCGATGTGAATGATGAGAATCTGACCGGGCTTGTGTTTAACCTCGGCGATGAAGACGATGATGTTTTGCCAGATGGATCCAATGCCTCTGGTCTTTCTCAGAACCTGGACTACCGTGAGAACGTCAGTGACGATACCGATGAAGATGGTATCGAAAACAATCTCGACCTGGATGCGGATAACGACGGCATCATTAATACCAACGAAGGCTGGACGTCTACGTTTAACGACGACAACTCTTCGCTCTATGTGCCTGGTAATGTCGAAGTTGTGCCCATCGGTGGGGGTACGGGAACTACGAATATCGACATTGATCTTTCGTCTACCGGTCTTCAGGTCGGTGACAAGATTATCGTCACCGACTTCCTTGCTGACGGCGACTTAAATTCACCCGGTTTTGGAGAAACCTTCTCGCTGAATTTCAATAATGGTGAAATGCAGGCCAATGGTCTTTCCACCGGTGGTCAGTTCTCTGGATTTATTCCACTCACCACACCCATCACTTGGGAGATCACGGTTATCGATATTGATCCAGGTGCCGGTGTGACACCTGGCATTACGCTAGAGTCGGTTATTGAAGCTGGCGTCGATGATTTTGCAGGTACAGGCTACGGCGTCGCTTTTAATTTCCAGATTGAATACACCATTTATACGGAGACCGATACGGACCTTGATGGTGTGCCGGACCACCTGGATATCGACAGTGATAACGATGGCATCACGGATACGGTCGAGGCACAGGCGACAGATCTATACATCCTGCCTTCTGGTGTTGGTGCGGGTATTACCGACACCAACATGGACGGGCTGGATGATGTCTTCGATGACCCAGGTTTAAATGGTGTCGGACTGACGCCAGTCAATACGGATGGCGATGGGCTCGCGGATGTCCTGGATCCGGACAGCGATGGTGACGGTATTAATGACATCGTCGAGCGCGGCGATGGCGGACCAACTTCAATCACTTCCACTGCGGATGTCGATTTCGACGGCCTGCTCGATATTTTCGAAGGCAGCAATAACGTTGACCAGGACGTTAACGACGAAAACGTTTCCGGCACATCGACGGCAACACTTGTGTTCAACCTGGCGGACTCAGATGGTGATACCGATGACGATGGCCAGAATGCGGTTCAACCAAGCATCGATCTGGATTATCGCGAAAATCAGTTCGCGGATATTGATAACGACGGTCTGACCAATGATGTTGACGATGATGCGGACAACGATGGCATCCTGAATGTTGACGAAGGATTTGGCCCGACAACGATCAGCACCGGCAACATCGACTCAATAACAGGTGCCGATGGTGAGTCAGACCCGGAAACACTCACTATTGACCTTTCTCAGTATGACCTGGCCATTGGTAGCACGGTAAACATCAGTAACCTGCAAGCGGACGGTGATATTGGTGACGGCGGTGAGACATTCAGCCTCACCTTTAATCCGGGCGATGCTTCTGAGGTGAGTGAGACAGGTTTGGCGCCTGGAGGTGGTTACAACGACTATGACGGGTTGACGGGAGTGACGACCGTCATCTCTACGGTCACTGTGATTGATATTGGTGGCGGCACACCCGGCATTGTTGTGACGCTGGATTCAACGGACGACGTTGACCAGGCCAATGACGCGGATCCGAACAACAACTATGCCGTTCGAGTTGTCTTTGATGTCGACTTTACGTCTCAGCGGGATACGGACGATGATGGGCTGCCTGACTATCTGGACATTGATAGCGACAACGATGGCATCACGGACAACATCGAAGCGCAGCCGACTTCTGAAAACCTGTTACTACCTTCTGGCACCGTCGACGGAAACGGCGTTGATCTTAATTTTGCCGGGGGTATAACCCCAGTCGATACCGATGGTGACACGATCCCGGACTTCATCGACGAAGATAGCGATGATGATGTTCGGCAGGATGTTGCCGAGCGGGGTGACGGTCAGCCGGTGGTCGTGACCAGTACCGCGGATTCAGACAATGATGGATTGCTGGATATTTTTGAAGGCAGTTCAATCAATGATGGTGACGTCAACGACGAAAACGTCTCCGGTACCACTACCATGACACTTGTCTACAACCTCGCTGATACCGATGGCGACACACCAGCCAATGGCGCTGGTGCAGATCCTGTCATGGGGATCGATTTTGACTACCGCGATGGTCTGATTGATTTTGATGGTGATGGCATCATCGATACAGCAGACGTCGATGCAGATGGTGATGGCATCCTGAACGTTGATGAAGGTTCCCTGCTAGCGGGTATGGTTTCATCAGGGAATATTGATCTGGGTGACGGACCTCAGGACTCCGGCATCCTGACGATCGACTTAAGTGGCAACAACCTTGAGATTGGGGACACGGTATACGTGACCGACTTTTTCGCTGATGGTGATTTGGACAGCGATGCTTCCATCGAGTTTTTCAGAATTGATATTAACCAGGGTGAATATGTCTCCCCAAACCTAGCCACCGGTGCTGAACAGACAGGCCTTGTTGCGGTTTCGCCGATATTGAATGTGCCGGTCACCGTGATTGATATTGGCGGCGGCACACCTGGTATCGAATTCCGAATTACGACACCGGAAGGTGTGAATGAGTTTGGCGGCTATGGCTTTGGTGTTCGGGTGAACTTCAATGTCACCTGGGAAGCGCGAGATACAGATGGTGATGGTCGACCAGACTGGCTGGATATCGACAGCGATAACGATGGTATTACCGACAACGTTGAAGCGCAGACCACGGCGGGATACGTCGAGCCGGATGGCGTGGATACCCAGGATACGTCGGGTTCACCGGGTGCAGACGGACTGGATGATGTTTATGGACAGGGTCTAAATCGTGTCGGCGTGAATCTCATCGATACCGACGGCGACGGTATTGCGGATGTCTATGATGACGACAGCGACGCCGATGGTATCGGCGATATCGCGGAGCGTGACGATGGGCAGCCACGAACAGTCTTTTCGATGGCCGATGCCGATGCTGATGGTTTGCTGGATATCTTTGAAGGCAGCAACCTGTTCGACACCGATGCCAACGATGAAAACCTGGACCCAACGAATACCAACTTCAATCTCGGTGATGTGGACAACGACACCGATGATGACGGCGCCAATGCAAACCCTGCGCTGAACATTGACTTTGACTATCGCGATCAGACAGATACTGACGGCGACGGTGTTGCCAATCTTAACGATGACGACACAGACAACGACGGCATTCTAAATGTAGATGAAGGCCTGACCTCGATTCCCGGATCCATCACGTCACAAAACATCGATATCGATGAAACCGCCACGTCAACCATGACGGCGACTTCCACAACCATCGATCTGTCCGGTACGGGACTTGTCGTCGGCGATACCGTCACGGTTTCTAATCTTTTGGCTGACGGTGACCTGGATACCTCATCAGAAACATTCACCGTGACGTTTAATGGGTCCGACACCTTTGCAGGATTGCAGACCGGCGAAGGCTTTCTAGGTCCAACAGATCTAACCGCGCCCATCAGTGTTGAGCTGACAGTGATCGATATTGGTTCCGGAACGCCAGGTATATCCGTTGAAGCGTTTGTCGATCCGTCATCGGACGACGAAATCGCCCTGGGTTATGCCGTCCGCTTTACCGTCGAAGTGTCCTGGACCGCACCGGATACAGATGGCGACGGTATTTTTGACTACCTGGATCTCGACAGTGATAACGACGGACTCAGCGATTTGTTTGAAAGTGGGTCAGCGGCGGCAATTGCCGCGGACGCTAACCAGGATGGCACGCTTAGCCTGGGCGAAAGTGCGGTCTCTGGTACTGGTGTGCCGATGGTCGTTGGAGGTGGCACGACGCCGCAAGACAGCGAGACCGTGCCTGATGGCATCCCCGACTTCCTGGACCTGGACAGTGATGATGATGGTATCGCTGATACGATCGAATTCAGAGCGACGACCGGATATGTCGCCAATGATGGTGACGTAAGAGACAACGATCTGGATGGCGACGGTATCATTGATCTTTTCGACCCAAATGACAGCACGACTGGCGACTTCGGTGGTTCCTTTGCCGTTATCGGCAACGACGCAGATGGTGATGGAACGCCGGACTACCTGGATGACGACAGTGATAGCGACACACTGAACGATTCAGCGGAATCTGGTTTTACATTCTCCGGTACCGATTCAAACCAGGATGGCATTGACGACAACGCTACCATCGGAGTCTCTTACTCAGACCCAGACGGAGTTGTGACAACCCCGTCCGCAGATCTGCCAAACCAGGCAGGTGATACGAGTGAGATTGCTTTCCGGGAATCGGACCTCATGGCTTCCGATGATACGGTGCAGATTGGTGAGGTGAATGAAAGTACAGGAGCGACGCTCAGTGCGAACCCTGTTACAAACGATACCTATGTCACTAATCCTGCAGAGACAATTACGGTAGTCAGCGTATCCAGCGCGAGCACCGGCGGTGTACCGACACCAGTTCCTGGTGGTGGCTCAGCTATGATTTTGACGGACCTCGGTGCGCAGGTAACGGTAAGTTCAGCCGGGGTGATTGACTATAACCCGAATGGCGTGACGCAGTTAACCGATCTGAATTTCGGTGACGCACCAGTTGTGGATTCTTTTACTTACACGATTGAAGTACTGGGCACGATTACCGCCAGCGCAACCGTCGACATTACAGTTCAACCTAACAATGAATACGAACTGGCGTCATTAACTGGCGGCGATGGTTCAGACGGCACCGCATTTAACGGCGCGGTAGCAGGGGATCAAGCAGGTTTCTCTGTAGCGAACCTTGGTGACGTCAATGGTGATGGTTACGACGACATTGCAATTGGTGCTGTCACTGAAAGCACCAATGGTACCTACGCAGGCGCAACCTACGTCTTATTTGGTAATCCTTCTGGTTTCAGTGCCAACTTTGAGCTGAGCACGTTACATGATGGTAATGGTGCCGATGGGTTTGTGATCCGCGGCATTGATGCACAGGACTTCTCTGGTCGCTCTATTGCTGGTGGTGACGTAAACGGTGATGGTTACGCAGACATTATTATCGGGGCACCGCGAGCAGATCCGAATGGTAATGCGTCTGGTGAAACCTATGTGATCTTTGGTCGAGCAGACTTTTCCACGGTGCTGAGCACGGCACCAGGAAACTCAGGTGTGATTGAACTGTCAGATATTCCTGGCGGTGATGCCACGACCGGGATTGTTTTGAACGGCGCTGCAGCTGACGATAACTCAGGTCGTTGGGTCGCGTTTGCTGGTGATGTGAATGGCGATGGTATCGGCGACTTTCTGATCGGTGCACCCTTCGCTGATCCCAATGGCGCGTCTTCTGGTGAAACCTATCTGGTTTACGGCAAGACAGACTTCTCTCCGTTACTGGGTTCGACCACGGGTGTCGATACCGGAACTATTCAGCTGTCAGACCTTAGTCTGGCAGGTGGTGGTGATGGCACCCATGGCACGATCTTTAAAGGTGAAGCAGCCAATGATTACAGCGGCAACTTCGTCGTTGGCGATGGCGATTTTAATGGTGATGGTCTCCAGGATATTGTTATCGGCGCCTACTACGCCGGCTATGTGTATGGGGTCTCCGGAGCTTCTGGATCCAGCTACCTTATCTATGGCAGCGCGGCAGGTTTCGGTGCTGAGTTCGAGCTCTCGTCGGTAAACGGCAGTAATGGTTTTGAAGTTACCGGCTCAGAAGGTGACTATGCCGGTAAGTCCTTAGCGTTAATCGACTTCAATGGCGATGGATTTGATGACCTCGTTGTGACGGCACCCTATGCCACAGTGAGCTACGGTGGGACTGACTACGATGATGCGGGTGTCACCTATGTGATTTATGGGGAAACCGGCACACCGTTTGCGGCCACTCAGACACTCGACTCAGTGGATGATGTCACGATCAATGGCGCACGTGCTGATAACGCAGGGGCAGGATTTAAAGTGACCTCTGCGGGTGATGTAAACAGCGACGGTTTCGAAGACCTTTTGGTCGGTCGAGTCCCAGTGGCTGGTGTCGATCAAGGTGCAGCCTACGTTATCTTTGGCGGAGATAGTCTGCCAGCAACTATTGAAGTCAGTGAAATTGTTCCCGACGCGGCGTCTACCGTTGGTGGAGGCGCTGGCTTGACCGTGGCTACCGGGTTCGTGCTGAGCGGTATCGACGCCGACGACTATGCAGGGCAGGCAGTTGCAACAGCCGGTGACTTCAACGGTGACGGCTTTGATGATCTGCTGATTGGTGCCTATACCGCTGAGCCCAACGGTACCTATTCCGGCGAAGCGTATCTGATCTACGGAAAAGATTATCTTTACAGCCAGCCCATCAATGGCACTTCCGGTGCGGACTCTCTGTCAGGCTCGTTAGCCGAGGAGGTCTTGATTGGTGGCGTTGGTGCAGACCTTGTTAATGGTGGTCTAGGTGATGACGTTCTAATCGGCGGCGCCGGTGATGACATCGTTGTTTATGAAGAAAACGACACACGAAGGGTCGACGGCGGGGGCGGTAACGACACTCTGTCATTTGTTGGTCGTTCGGGTCTGACTCTAGATCTCACTGCAGAGAACAATGGTCTGTTTACCAGTTTCGAAAATATCGACCTAACTGGATTGGGTGACAACACCGTCATCCTGAGCACGGAAGATGTGCTGGCGCTATCGGAGTCGACCAACCTTCTGGTGATTGAAGGCAACACCGGTGATTCGGTTGTTATCTCTGATCTTGGATCCTGGACATACCAGGGCACCCAGGGTTCTTATGAAGTCTACACAAACGGTGAGGCTGAACTTCGGATAGATAGCGACATCACAATCTCTCAGCTCTCTGATGAACATCAGTCTCTTGAGCCTGTTGAAGACGTGCTGCTGCTCGCTGAATCGGGTGAAGTCACCGGAGATGTGATGCAGACCTTCTCGGAGCAGGTGAATACTGCTCAAGGGCAATTTGCGGAGCGCGCCAACAAACTGCTTCAGGCGCTCATCACTTCCTGATCGATCAGAATGCTGAGCCTCTGACGATGGCGGCAGCAATCAGTTCATAACTTCTTCTGGCTAAACTTTTACGTTCCCCATCAATTTTAGCCACACCTCTTACCACCTGATCCGGTAGGGAGTGTTCTCGAGTAATGGAAAATTGCAGGCGATAGACCGCGGTCTCTGGCACCAACTCGTTTTTGTCGCTACTTCGCACAGCGACGTCACCGCCGTAAGTAGAGGCGAGATAGGGGATATCAAAATTGCTCAGATTCGCCCGTTCAATAGAACTCACTAGCCCGTTAATGCCCGGAATAGTTGCATCGTCAGCGATAAACGTTGCGCTCTGGTCGACGGCTACTCGGGTGAGATCGTTTTCCTGAACGACACCTTTCACCACAAGAGACTCGTCATTAACGAGATAGGCGATGGCCAGGTCGGCATTAATCCATCGACCCTCGTGGAGAGAATCTGCGAGTTCGACAACTCGACCGTTGATGGGGCTTTTAAGAACCAGTTGCTCTTGCATGGCGCGCAGTGCTGATTCGGTCGACTGCTTTTCCTGCAACCTTTGTTGTAGGACCTGTAAGTTCTGGAGCTCTTCTGAGCTGGCGGCGATTCGATCAAGGCTCAGCTCAATTATGCTGATTTCGATTTCAACTCGTTTTAACTCGTCTGCGAGTCTGGGTGATTCTAATGTAACGAGGGTGTCGCCTTTACTGACGTAATCACCTTCGAACACAGCCAGGTCGGCGATTCGGCCTGCGGCTGGTGGATATACAGTAACCGTTTCTGCAGGTTCAAGAATTGCAGGTGCGGTTATTGTCGAACGCCACGGAATCAGGAAAGCGAGCAAGAGTGAACCCAGAATGATCAGTAGCGTGCTGCCGCGATAGCGACTCATATTGTCTCTCCGATACCACCAGGTTGTGAGTTCTCGAAAAATGGGGTTGAGCAAGAAGGTGTAAATGACACCAAGAAAAAGTATGAGCCCCAGGAGTTTGAAAAAGAAGTGGTAAACGATCAAGGCAATCGCGGACAAAAGCAGAAAACGGTATGCCCAGGTTGCCCAGGCGAATCCGATGAGAAACCGGCGCCGTGTTGCTGGCATGGGTTCAGGGGCTGGGTCACCTAGATCGAACAGGAGCTCTCTAAGTTTCCATCGGCCGAGTGCAAATGAACGTTCCTGAAGATTCTCCATGCCCAACCAATCAGCGAGAAAGTAGTAGCCGTCAAAACGAAGGAAGGGATTTAGGTTGATAAACACGGTCAGGCTAAAGCTGATTGTACCGATAACAAAAACAACACTTCGCAGGACCCCATCGGGAAGAACACCCCAGAGAAACAGGCAAATCAGTGCGAGATAAAATTCTGTGAGAATCCCAGCTGCGGAAATGTAGAGTCGGCTACGCCTTGAAGTTAATCGGTATGCGTCTGTTGTGTCTGTAAATAACACAGGAAACAGCACCAAAAATGCGACACCCATACTGGCCACTCGACATCCTGCCCGTGTAGCGGTCAGTGCGTGCCCAAGTTCGTGGCAGACTTTTACGAAGACCAATGCCAACAGGTAAATCAGTAATCCCTCAATCGTAAAGAAGTAAAGGAAGGTGTTGGTAAAAGCAGTCCATTGCTGGTTGATAAGGAGTATGCCGATCAGGCCAAGTACAAATACGACGTTGCGTGACCACTTTGAAAACAGGAATTCCGTGTGTGGCGCAATGCGTTGCAGGAATGTGTCGGGGTTGACCAGCGGAAATCTCAGGAACAGGTAGTTCCTCATCAACCACGAGAGTCGGTCTGATTGGGTGGCCTCATACTGAGACACATAGTCGCTAGAGGAATCCGTAGGTGAAGAAAGTGTCAGATTGTTTGCGTAAAGAAATTGCACCATTGAGCGAATATCTTCGGCTGTAACTTCACAGGTAGTTTCGGTTGCGACTCGATGAAGCAGTCTGTCAGACGTGCCTGTATCCCAACGAGATAGCAATTCGAAGGCCGACCAGTCAATTCGGAAGTAGCGGTTTCGTACCGGATCAAAGATTGCCCAGGTTGGTGCCCCTTCATTTGATTCAGGACCAGGTAGCAGGCGGATGTCTTCACGAAGTTTCGGGAGCGGCGATTCCTCTGACGCTAGTTGATCGCTCATACCCCGAAAAATTGTCGCAGTGTTGATATGGGTCTTCTGAATACATAGAAGAACAAGCTGACCTGTTCACCATAAACTCTTGCTGACCCTTGCAGGCCAATACGTGCGTCAGGATGTTCGTCGACGAACTCCGCATCGATGCGATAAGCCAGGTTGTTCTCTGGGGTGAGGTGAGCGTTGTAACTGGTTCGAGTGATAGATGCCTGAATGGACGTGAGAGGTTCTGCATGCAGGAACACCTCCACCTCAGAACCCTCAGTGAGCACAATTGCGTCATCAACCGGCACACTAATCCTGAATTGGACTTTGTCTGGATCGACAATTTCCATCACTCGTTCGCCGACAGAAACCGGCTTGCCCACCCAATCGGAAGCTTCTGAATAGACCAGTAACCCATCAGCTTCTGCTTTCACTTCTACCTGATTAAGTAACTCCAAGGCATAGGCGAGCTCTGTTTCCTTAAGATCCAGCTCCGCCCGCAGTAGAGCAACGCGCCCTCTAGAATTGTCGTCACCAAAGGCTCCCTGGCTTGCCTGTCTCAGCCTGGCGGTTGCGACGTTGCGAGCCTGCAAGGCGATTTCGTAAGCATTCCTGAGGTTGGTGTCTTCATACCTGAACAGAACATCATCACGGTTGATCAGGGTGTTGGGTGCAACCGGTAGCTCATGGATCACGCCGTCAATCGGTGCACTGACAATCATTGGTTCAAGTGGAATGATTTCCGCTGGTGCAATCGTTGAAACGCGAACTGGGAAAAGACTGACAAGAAACAGTCCAGTGACAATGACCGCGGCTACCTTTTTGTTTGCCAGGGAGGACCACTTGAACAAATCGCCAGCTGACAGTGCGGACCATGCATGCGCATAGGTTTCTGCAAGTCGCTCGATAAGTATGAGTTCGTTGGGCTGCCAGGCAGTTTCTCGTGCTAACCAGAGTTTTCCAATGAGTCGATCGCCGATTCGTAAGGGGCAAAGCACAACGTGCTGAAAGGAAAACTCCCTAAATTGTGTTTGTTCGTTCTCTGAGAGCTCACTGGAATCTATCTGGCAGATATCGATTTCTTTTTTTTCTGAGACGAAAGACTCGAGCCAAGTCACCATTGGCGCGTTGCGATCTACGACTGAGAGACTGCTTACCGCTTCTACCTTGTTGTCGGAGGAAAGCAGGATGGCCTGGCGATAGTTGAGCAGCTTTCTGGTTTCGTTGACGACAAGAAAGTGCAGGGCGTTATCCGTTTCAGCCCTGCGTGCCATGGATTCCAGCTCCAGCAAAACAGACAGGTTGGAATTGTCTGCGCCCTCTGTGCGGGTCATGGCTGGTTGCTGCCTTGATTTGAAAATTGTGCGGTGCCACTCATACCGGCACGGACATCAATGAGAGACTCTCTGAATGTTCCAACTACTAAAATCGTTTGACTGACTGGATCTACAGCTGCACCAATACGGAGAATCTGTGCATCGTAGCGTTTGCCTGTTTCGTCAATGCGGATCGAGAAACCGTCACCCTTGTTTAACCAGTTGAGCCAACTTGATGGAACGATGAGTTCAATCTCCAGTTGCTCGTCGCTGAGAATGGCGATCAGTTTTGTGCCGCTGTTGACGCTCTCATGTTCGTTGACCAGTAGCTCGATGACACGACCGCTGTATGGTGCTCTGATCTGGCATCCCTCAACCCGGAGACGTTCGATCTTGAACTGTGCTTCCGCTTGCCGGGTTTCGCTCTTCAGTATTTCTACTTGAATCGGGCTCGTGGCTTTGTAGGAGAGTAGTTCCTGTGCATTGGTGTACTCCGACTTTTTCGCCTCGAGATTGGCCGAAGCGGCTTCCAATTGAGCTTCATACATAGCGCAATCGAATTCGAGGATCAGATCACCTTTGTCAAAAGCATCTCCTGCCCTGAAAGGTAAATTGATCACTCGCGCGGAAATCTCACTGCTGATCAAAGCCTGGTCTCTTGGCTGGATAAGCCCGCGAATATCACCGTTTTCCTGCGCAGCCACCTGCAAGGAGGTAACGGTGAAAATCATTGCGCCGATGTTTTGGATCAATCTGGTCATCTGACCTGATTCCTTTCAGATTGGAAGTAGTGTTGCAGCGAATCCGTTAGGGTCTGCAGATCGGTTGTATCCAGCTGATTTAAAGCGGGACTCATGCCCATCGCTGCGTACAGGTCTGCGTAAGCACCTTCCAGATTCGCATGGGCAATATCGTATCTGACCTCGGTAAGCAGTGCATTCATCTGTTCATTGATGAGTGTCTGATCGCTCGATGCCTCAGCCTTAACTGACAGTTCAATCTGGTGGCGAATTTTTGCCTGGGTTTCACTGAGGTCTTTTGCGATAAGATATTCGTTCTTGGTGTGTTGATATCGCGCCACCCCGACATGTACCTGGGTGAGCACCGCTGCACTTAAAGACAACCTTTGCGCGTCCAGTGTTTCGGCCTGCGCTTCAGCCACTTTCTTTGTGTCCGGGTAACGATAAGCAGCGAGTAGATTCCAACTGATTCGAGCACTGTAGTCGGTCCAGTCTGAGTTGAACAACAACGCATTGCTGTCGTAGTTGCGGGCATAATCGATTCGAATGCCAGGAAGAATGCCGACTAACGCGGCTTTGACTTCGTTCGCGTTAATTCTTTTCCGATAAGTGACTTCTCGAAGCTCTGGTCGATTTTCCAGGGCAATGTTTTCCATCACATCAGGTGTAAAGGGCAAACCGGGCAAATCAACT
The DNA here is from genome assembly GCA_965267195.1 of Pseudomonadales bacterium. Lineage (GTDB taxonomy): Bacteria > Pseudomonadota > Gammaproteobacteria > Pseudomonadales > Azotimanducaceae > UBA9659. The sequence goes on along the minus strand of OZ253942.1, from coordinate 2,380,741 downwards.
GCTCGGCTACCGGGTGCTAACGCATATTCCTGGTCGACGGGAATATTCATGAGCGAAGCCAATTCAATTTTGGCTTTGGCCATATCTTCGTACAGGCCGTAAAGTTCACGCTTGTTGTACAGCAGCTCTCGTTGGTACATAAGCGCAGTAAGGGGTGCGTCGAGTCCGCGAGCTTCGATTTGCCGTGATTCTTCGAGCTTCTCTGATACTTGCTCCATTAGTGACTCGAGCTGAGTGATCAGCCGATCGTAGCTCACCGCCCGCCAGTAGGTTTTCTGAACGTCGGTGAGTATGCGATTCACGACATTCTTCTGTTGTTCATGGGCGAGCAGCACGCGATCAGATGCCTGCTTGGCTCTGTAATAGGACACGCCGAAGTCCAGGATGTCCCAACTTAAACCGAGGTCGTCGGTGGTGGTGTATCTCTCAGTCGATGTGGAGGGTTCCAGTGATTCATCACCGGTCAACAGGGATCGGCTGGACCCACCAGAATCATTGCTGCGTCCGTCGGTGATATGTCCTGCAACAATCTCTGGCAGTTGATCATGACGCGACATCGACAGTTGCTGTTCAGCCAGGTTGGTTTTGTACTGTTCGAGCTTGAGATCCAGGTTAAAAGCGAGCGCTCTCGCCATGGCTTCATAGAGAGTAATTGGACCGGTTACCGGCTGGCTTGCCATAGCCAGGAGCTCACGATCATTAGTAACCCTGGCTTTTACTTCCTCTGTGCTAATGGGTTCCGGTTGCATCGCGCAACTTGAGACCAGCAGGGTGACGAATAGTAGGACGGCAGTCTTTTCAGCCATGGAGCGATTGAAGCACGCAGTCAGGTGTCGTTCAATAAAGACGTACCCTTGCGGAGAACTTACTCGGTGGGAAGTGGTGTCGGCATCTGAAGGATGTTGACGGCCGAGGGTGCCAGCACCGCAAGGATGGGTGAGGCCCACTCGAGTTCCACGTTGAATTGTGTGCGTCCTTCAGGGATTTCAATGTGCGTTGTTGAGTCATCTTTCATCGGCCAGCCGACACACTGATAACCATCACGCTTAGCAATGAAACAACGGGTTCCCCAGGCTCGGTCTGGTACGCCCTCGTCGTGCGCATAATAAAGAAGTATGTGACCCGCCATACCAGAAATGTGTCCACTCGGTTCCCAGCGTAGTGCCGCCACTCGATTTATGCCGGGAAGGATTGCTGGCAGTGAGATCTGCTGTTCGGATTGTGGCGGTGTTGGCAGAACTTCGTAGTCTGAATTGACGATGCCTTTAATCGGAATTTTTCGATGTTCAGCAAACAGCTGACAGATATCCAGATCCAGAACTTTGCAGAACCGTAAAAGCGTATCCACGGTCAGGCGACGCTCGCTATTTTCCAATCGATGAATCTGGGCCACGCTGACATCCATGGCTGCCGCCATGTCTGCGACGCTGATTCGCCGCTGCTTTCGGAGCAGCTTCAAAGTGATTGGGTTGAAATTATCCATTTTGGCGATGATTTCTTGTTATTAGTAATTGTCGACCCCAGAAATGTCACAAAGCACTGGATATGTCGCCAAAAACTGTAGAATATGACGTTAGCTTTATACCAACAACAAATATTTTCACCAATTTGGAGAGAGAGCTATGGGAGGGGATTTCGGCATGCCGAAAATTAAGGGATACCTGACTTCTAATGCTGCCATTTTGTCGCTTGCGATCGGTGCTATTGGTCTGACGACTGCACCCGATACTGCTCAAGCTGCAGAGGGAACAGTGCTGGAAGAAATCACGGTAACTGCTCGTAAGAAAGATGAGTCTATTCAGGACGTGCCCATTGCGGTTTCCGCAATCACGGACCAGCTTCAGGAAGAAAGTGTTCGTCGTCTGGAAGACATTCAGGCTTATACACCTAACGTATTTATTAACCGTACACCGGGTATCGCAAATGGTGCTGCCATCACGATCCGTGGTGTCGCTTCGCTCGAGAGCGACAAGAGTCTCGATCCAGGCATCGGCGTCGTTGTTGATGGCATGTTCCTTGGTACTGCCAGTGGCGTGCTCCTGGATAACTTCGATATAGAGCGAATCGAAGTACTTCGAGGTCCTCAGGGAACGCTGTTCGGTAAGAACACAACCGGCGGTATTCTGAACATTATTCGAACGCCGGTTTCCATGAACGAATTTGGCTTCGACGCGAACATCACGGCCGGTGACTATGACCGCCAGGATATTAAAGCTGTCGCACAAATTCCCATTATCGAAGGTAAGTGGGGTTTGAAACTGTTCGGTGCCCAAATCGAGCATGACGGTTTTGTTGAGAGTTCTACACTTGGTCGGGAAGTCGGTGGCGATGACAAAACCAACTATGGTTTTGCAACCCGCTGGGAGCCAAACGATTCATTCGACGCTCAACTCCACTATGAAATCATGGAAGACAAGAGTGAGCAGGGTGCTTACATAAACCGAAACACCACCGGTGATTTGGCCTGTCTCCTGAATTTCATTGGTCTCGATTCCAATAACGGTTGCGAGTTCGCCGCTGTTCAGGGTCCGGATCTTACGGAATCTGATGGTACAAACTTCAGTGATAATGAGTACGAGTCGACGATCGTAACGCTTAACTACGACACGGATGCTTTCCTGTACACATACATCTATACCAATCGGGATATGGATGAGCAGAACAACCAGGATTTTGATGGCGCTCCGGTCAATATGCTCAGCATGAACTTCTTCAACGATTGGGAACAAACCAGTCATGAGTTCCGGGTAACCTCTCAGTTTTCCGACAAGGTCCAGTTCATAGCGGGTCTCTATGATTGGGAAACTGAGTTTGATCAGCGTTGGGATGTATTTGGTCTCTTCTATCAGCTGTCTCGACTCGGTAACCCGGTTTGGGCGGCAGGTCGACAGGGTGTTCCTGGCTATGAAGATGTAGACGTTTGGGAAGAAGATTTGGCTGGCAACAACGGTCAGAGCCAGAAGACAACTTCAACGGCGGCATTCTTCTCTGCTGACTGGTACATCAACGAAGAGTGGACGCTGACAGCTGGTCTGCGTTGGACGGAAGAAGAGAAGGACTTCATTGGGGGTGCTTCGGCGCCTGGTTACTACCCACTTCGTGGCGAGCCATGGCCCGGTATCTACAATGGATTTGTCGCTGACGAGAAATGGACTGAAACAACTCCTCGGGTCAGTGTTCGATACCAGCCCAGTGATGACTTTATGTACTACGCTTCTTACAGCGAAGGCTTCAAGAGTGGTGGATTCTTCGCCCGCCAGGCGAACTACAACATTGATCCTTCCTATGATCCTGAGTACGTAAAGAACTACGAGTTTGGTTGGAAGACGACTCTGCTGGATGGCAGCATGATTTTGAATGGTGCTGTTTTTTATGCTGATTACGAAGACAAGCAAGAATCTATTCTGATTCCAGTTGATCTGACAAACGTCGCAACGGTAATTCGAAACGCTTCGACACTAGAAATGACTGGCTTTGAGCTGGAAATGCTCTGGCAGGTCACTGAGAGTTGGGATCTTCAGCTGACCTACGGTTTCCTGGACGCGGAGTACGACGACTACCTGGCTGACCTTAATGGTGACCAGGTGATTACTGACAACTCTGATCTTGAACCGCGTAACACTCCTGAAAATACCTTTGGTCTGACGACTTCGTATACGAAGCAAATCGGCCCAGGTGTCTTTAATGGTGTTGTCTCCTATCGTTATCGCGACGAGATGGAAACCAACGCTTCAAATAATCCGTTGGGTTCTCTGGACAGCATTGATAATGTCGATGCGACACTAAGCTACAGCTACGAGAACTATCGGGTAGCAGTTTGGGGTCGAAACATCACGGACGAGCGTGAGCAGCGATGGGCAACCATTGGCGGTATCACAACTCGTGGCTGGTGGAATGAGCCTGAGATGTATGGTGTGACTCTGTCAGCATCTTTCTAGAAGCTGACCTGTGATTAAAAAGGGCGCCTTCCGGCGCCTTTTTTTTGAATGGTTTCTAGGTCACGAAAGCGCGATTGCTGAATCGTGAATCCGCGTAAGCCTCTGACTCGATAACCTCGGCCATATGAGTCATCGCGTTATATACATCTACGTGTGATAGGAAGAGTGAGCAGAGACCAAATCGAATGATGTTAGGCGCTCTAAAGTCGCCAATGACTCCGCGTTCAATCAGAGCCTGAACTATTTCATAGGCCTTCGGGTGGCGTATGGATATCTGGCTGCCGCCCTCGGGTCCAGGTCCGGGTCCGATGAGTGCAAGATCTGAGAAAACGGTTTCGTTGCTGATACGTTCTTTGATGATCGCAGCTAGAGATTCCGATTTCCTTTGTATAGATGCGACATCGATCTGTTCCCAGATGATCATTGCAGCGTCCAAGGCAGACATTCCGATAATCCCGGGTGTTCCGCTGCTGAACCTACGAATACCTGCCATGGGCTCGTAGTCTTCCGTGAAATCAAAGGGTCGCGCGTGACCCATCCAACCTGAAAGCGGTTGCTCTACTTGTTGGTGACGCTCCGCGACATAGACGAACGCAGGTGCACCTGGTCCACCATTCAAATACTTGTAGCCGCACCCTACGGCGAAGTCGGTCATACAGTGATCAAGTTCAACGGGTACGGCGCCAACACTGTGAGACAGGTCCCAGATTACCAGGGTACCCGCTTCGTGAGCTGCCTCGTTGATGGCCTTCATGTCCCAACGTCTTCCAGTTTTGAAGTTCACTTCCGTTAGCATGAGCACGGCGACCGAATCAGAGAGCTCCGCAAGTATCGCCTCAGGATCAACCACTCTGAGTTCGCATTCGTCGCCTCTGAGTTTGGTCAAACCCTGAGCCATATAGAGGTCGGTTGGAAAATTGTCGTGGCTGGACAGGACCACATTCCGTTCGGGCCGAAGGGTGAGCGCTGCAGCGAGCACCTTAAATAGATTTACTGACACCGAGTCAGTGCAGATCACCTGACCAGGTTTCGCGCCGATGAGCTTGGCAATTTTCTCTCCGACAGTGACAGGTAGGTTAATCCAGTCATTTGTGTTCCAGCTTGTAATCAGATCCGTGCCCCACTCACGATTAACCGTGTCGCTAACCCGTTCTTGCACACTGACAAGAAGAGGCCCGAGTGAGTTGCCATCGAGATAGATAACGTCGTCGGGAATGGCGAATAGAGTCCTAAATTCAGCCAGCACATCTTGCTGGTCGAGCTTGATGCAGGTCTCCAGCTTCATTTGAAGCTGCTGCGAATAGTTTGAAGCAGAACATTAAAGTCAGATGTCCCTGGGTGAATCACATCAAAGTGACCGCCCGTGGTGTATTTGATGTTCTCAGGACCTAACTTCAGAGCTTCAGTCTGCGTCTCAGGGACGATCGTGTCCTGTTTGCCCTGAACTAAATAAGTGTTGGTATGCATATTCATTTCAACGGGTGAGTGCGCCTTGTACCGCGCTGTTCGTTCGTGGGGCGCGCCGTCCATCAAAGTTGCTGCAGCTTGTTGGCAGGCGCTGTCGCCGGTGGCATAGCCTGCAAGATCTGTGATCGCAGCGAGACCTACGACTCCGGTAAATCTGTTCGGAAACTTAGCGGCGGTCCAGAGAGCGAGGTGTCCTCCCGCCGAATGACCGGCAATAGTGACTTTGTCTGTGTTGACGCCGTGTGCTGATAGCTGATCCAAGCCGGATGTGGCCAGGTCGAGATCCTCGAATGTGCCTGGGAAGCCGCCCTCGGGATCGCCAAGCCTTCGGTATTCCAGCGACCAGACAGCGAATCCGCTTTCGGATAAGGCATTAGCCAGTGGTCGACTGTGACCGACATCGAACTGATTCAACCAGCAGCCCCCATGCACAAAAATAACGAGCCCTTGAGATGGTTGATCAGGTAGCCACAGCTCACCGAACTGCTGCTCTATGTCTCCATATCGGATGACAGCATCCGGGTTGCGTACTTCCAGTTTGAGGACGTCACTAAAGTTGACGGGTTTGTCGGTGATATCTGCCAAGAGACCAATCGAGAAAAAGAGTAAAGACAGGATCGCAGGTAGTTTCATGGAGGGATTATCACACATGTCGTTAAGCGTGTTTGACTGCGCCTTGATTCCCCTTCGTCCTATCGTCTCTACCGCACCGGCTTTGCCGATTTGTGTTACCTTTGGCGCGAATTGGATTAAAGGAAAAAACAATGTTCGACATGCTAAAACGAGCTGGCGGACTGCTCATGAATGGATTTCGAGCGCTGAACACGGTCGTGTTTGGCGTCATTTCTGTTGTGATCATTGTCGCTCTGATTGCATCAGTGGCAGGGCAAGACCAACCAGAAGTGCCGGATGGCGGCGCGCTTGTGTTGAATCCGGTAGGACCGTTGGTAGAACAGAAGACAGCGATCGACTACCAAACCGTGGTAAGAACTGGAGAAGTACCCAAGGAAACTTTGGTGAAAGATGTCGTGGATGCGCTGGAGCTGGCAGCTGGCGACGATCGAATCGAACTCGTCGTGTTGCACCTCGATGGCTTGGCGGGTGGTTTATTGCCGAAGTTAGAACGCATTGCTGAAGCGATTACAGACTTTCGCGCCAGCGGGAAAAAGGTGATCGCAACAGGTACCTTTTATAACCAGGCTGGTATTTACCTCTCTGCGCATGCCGATGAGGTGCTACTCGATCCTGAAGGTATGGCGTTGCCTGAGGGGTATGGTGCTTACAGGACTTACTACAAGACATTGTTGGATGACTTTGATGTCACCATCAACTTGTTCAAGGTGGGTAAGTACAAGTCAGCCATTGAACCCTACATTCGTGATGATATGTCCGATGAGGATAAGGAAGCCCGCCTTGGTTACCTAACGAACTGGTGGAACACGTATACATCGACGGTTGAAGAAACCCGGGGACTGGATTCCGGCATTATTGATTCAATGCTGAACGATGCACCTAATCAGCTTCGTGAGGTTGGTGGATATCCGGGAGAACTGTCAGTCCGCGCGGGGATGGTCGATCGCATCATGCCCGCGAATGAACGTCGCGAGTACCTTGAAGAGCTGGCCGGCAAAGACGAAGAATCTGGCGGTTATCGAGGAATCTCCTTTATGGATTATCTCTCGGTGGCGCGCGAGCCGGTTGAACAGAAGGATGACCGGATTGCTGTCATTACCGCGGTCGGCGGCATTGTCGACGGTTCTGCGGAAGCGGGCTCTATTGGCAGTCGGTCGTTGACTAAATTGATTCGCAAAGCGCATGAAGATGAAAACGTCAGGGCGATTGTGCTTCGAGTTGATTCAGGTGGCGGCAGTAAAAGTGCGTCTGAGATCATTCGACGGGAATTGCAACATGCTCAGGATAAGGGCATTCCAGTCGTTGCTTCCATGGCATCCGTTGCGGCCTCTGGCGGATACTGGATTTCAGCCACTGCTGACCAAATTTGGGCACTCCCGACCACGGTCACTGGGTCCATTGGCATCTACGGCATCATTCCTTCGCTTGAAAACACGCTAGACCGATACGGCATTAACTCTGACGGTGTGGGAACTACGCCCTTCGCTGGAAGTATCAGTTTGGAACGTGGTTTGACTGATTACTCCAGTGACGTCATGCAACAGGTGATTGAGTATGGTTACTCCCATTTCCTGAGGACGGTATCTGAAGGTCGAGGAATGACGACGGATGAGGTGCATGAAGTTGCGCAGGGAAGGGTCTGGTCTGGTGCCGAGGCGAAGGAGTTGGGCCTGGTGGATGAGCTTGGCGATCTGGAAGAGGCGATCGCTGCCGCTGCTGAGTTAGCTGAAGTCGAAGACTACTCTGTTTGGCACGTCGAAAAAGAAAGCTCGATGCAGGAACAGGTTATCCAACAGTTCCTGACAGAGTTCGTTGTCTTGGAACAGGGTGTTCAGGATCCGCTTGATGCGCTGTTTATGCGAGTTAAGGCAGATTTTGATTTCCTGACACAGCTGAACGACCCATACGGCGCGTATGTGATTTGCGCGGATTGTCCGGCAGGACCCTAATCCAATAGCCACATCCCGATGGGATTAACCAGTTCAATATTCAGCTGACCCTCGAGACCAGCCTCCCTGTGAACAGCGGAGGCCTGGTAATCGGGGTCGCTGATCATTTTTAGCATGGCCTCACGCGATGGATACATGGCGATGGCTGCGGTGTCCCATAGATCTTCCACTTCTCCGAGCATGAGACGTTCTACTGCGGCGGAGAAGGTCGCGACTGCACCGACTTTAGCCAGGTGCGCCACAACCTCGGCGGCATAGATAGAGTAAGCCTCGGCACCTGTCATGTCAGTTTCTCGACCGTCTGCATACTCTGCCTTTTCTTTGTATTTGAGCAGGTTAAGCATGTAGATCGGACCTTCCGGGCCTGGTTCCAGGAAGCCTGCTAACTGTTCTTCGTTGGGTACGAGTTTATTGACGACTTCCATAGTTGTTCCTCGATCTATTTGTCCTGCAATTCAGGATAAAGATCTGAATGGCAGGTTGGGCAAAGTGAATGGGTAAATTCTACATCGGATCGATCTCGCACGTAGACATCAAGAGGCGTCCATTCGTTTCCTTCCATACGAATGTTTTTGCAGCTGGCGCAGATCGGCAAGAGTCCGCTCAGGGTTTCGATGTGGTCAAAAGCCTGCTCCAGTGACTCTTTGTATTTTAGTTCCTTGAGTTGGTGCAATGAGAGCTTGCGTGCGGAACGCACTCTCATGGCGAAAAAGAAGTAGGCGCCAAACAAAGCGGACGCGAGCATCAACCCTTCCCGCGCGGGATCGATTTCCGCACCTCTGAAATAAACAGCGGCAACCCATGTTGCTAGAAGCATCACGTTAGAAGCGGTTATTGATTTCGCCGTTGTCATGAATATCCCGGAACTGATCATCAGCACGTAAACGCCGAAACCGCTCATGATGTCATCGGTGACCAGCGCAAAGGCAATGCTATCTGCTTGCAGGACGCACAGTTCACCGAAGGTGACGAGATTGGTTCGGTTTGAAGGGTATTCAACGAACCTATGAAAACAGGAGATGAGTGCAAAACTGATGACCACCAACAGTGAGAAAACCATCGCGTCGATGCGAGTCTGGCCTTCGAGTGTCAGATAGTTCACAACCGTAAGAATGAGGTACAACGAGGTGATTAGACCGGTGCGGATCCAGGCAAGATCCCGGTGCGTCTCGTCCAATGATTGCTGCACATGGTGGGACAGCTCTATTTGAGAGACCGTGATCTCTCCGGGTTTGAAAGCTGGTCTGTTCACGCCTTGCCTGTGAGGATCAGCAGGGATCGAGGCGTAGAACGACGGTTGTTTCGGTTGCCTCTAGAGGATAGAGACCAATAGCGCCTGAAATTTTTGCGACAGCGTATTTCTCGACTTTCATTGCGTGGATAGCGCGCACGGTGTCTCTATCTTCGTCGAACAGAACGGGTGCTACACAGGTTAATTCTCCATTGCGTAACATCTGCAGGTTTGCACCATCCAGAGAGTGATCGACAGCTTTCCATCTTGGCATGCCAACCCAGGCACCGTCCTCCCGGTCGACAATCCAAAGTCTTAGGTCTGCTGGATTGTTGTTTGCATCAGTAGCGTAGATGGAAATGACTTCCTCTGATTCACCCATAATCGAGTAGAGGGCAGGGAACACCGCAATCGGACTGATCACAATGGCAAGCCAGAAGAGTGCTCTGGGTTTAGCTGGCCACAACATTATCCCGCCAAGAATAATGGCGGCCATGGCACCATAAAGTGCGCTGCTGTGTGGCATGGCGTAAGGACCGTCATGACCGAGTCGGATTGCGAACACGGCAAGACCTGTCGCAAGAAGAATGACGGCGAATATGATGTGGGAAATAGAAAGTTTTTCGTTCATAGGTACAAAACTACGCTGATTGGCTGCCGGGAGCAATCGAAGTATCAATCGGCTCTTTGACTGGCATAAGAAACTTTTGCCACATGGTTGGTTCCGTGGGTCCCGTTCCTGCATCTTCAATGGTGCGATCCATAAAAGTCATGAACACACGGTCCCAGATGATGGCGCTACAGCCATAGTTCGTGTTGCTCTCTTCCAGGACCGATGAATGATGGCAAATGTGGTATTTGTTGGTGGTGAAGAGCCATCCAATCCCTCTGGTATTCATGGCGATGTTCGCGTGAACAATCGAGGTTTGGGTCACAGTAATGATTGCGGCTCCTGCTGCCGCGGCGCCTACGCCAAAAATCAGTTCGACCAGGAGAGACGGCAAAAGGATAAGAAAGTACTCCACTGGATGATTTAACCCGAAGTTAAGGGCGCCAAGTTTTTTGAAGGAGTGATGTGCGCCATGACCTGAAAGGCGCCAAACTGCTTTCCAACGATGTTCTGCTCGATGCATCCAGTACCAGATGAATTCGCTCGTGAAAAACACCAGAAACAGTTGTGCTAACAGAGGCCAGTCGTGCGGCCAGATGTCCAGGCCAATAGATTGGCGAAAGCTGCTTAGAGGGTGAGACAACACATCGCGATAAAACTCACCGATGGCAAGGGCGATAACCGAGAGTGCAAAAACAAAGATGATGTTACGCATCTTTTCCCCGGCTCGTGTTGTCCAGGCTGGGCGAGCGGGAAAGTAGTGTTCGATGAAGCCGAGGATGACTTGAACGCCCACTATGGTGATTAGATAGCTTTCTTCCCTTGTTGGATCAGCGAGCCAGAGTGCGAGTACGCCAACCAGTAGCAAGGGCTGAAGACACCAGTACAGCAGTGGATGTTCGTTCGTCATGTGGTTGTTTATACGCCGGGTGATGTTCTGGTGCAAAGATGCAAAGCGCGAGCTGAACTCCTATGATGCTCTCAATACTCGAACTGCGTGAATTCTAGTCATGGCCAAGGTTTGTAAAGTAGTTGGACTCTACTCTTATCCCGTAAAGAGCTGTCGTGGTAGTTCGATGGAGGCCGTGGACATTTCTCCCCAGGGTATCGAAGGCGACCGGCAGCTCATGATCCTGCGTGAAGGAAAATTTGTGAATCAGGCGTTCCTGCCGAAACTGGCGACGGTTGAAACCAGGCGCCTCGATGCCTCGTCCATTGAGTTCAATCATGAAGGTTTATCACCGCTTACTCATCAGGCAACTGGCGATGGTGAAGAAGTTGTCATCGACTTTTATGGTAATCAGGTTGCGGTGATTGACCAGGGAGATGCACTTGCGTCATTTGTGTCTGAAGCCATCGGTGATGAGGTGCGTGTTGCCGGTTTAAAGGAAACATTTCAGCGAGCCGTACCGCTGGAGGAATTTGCCGTTGTTGATGGCATTGATCAGAGTCGCTTTGTTGATGTGGCGCCGATCTTGGTGACTAACGTTGCCTCTTTGGCTGACCTCAACAATCGGCTGGATGAACCAGTCCCCATGGAACGATTTAGACCGAATATCGTGATTGAAGGGCTCGATGCTTTTAACGAAGACGATATAGGTGCGCTTGAAGGTGATGGCTGGCGTCTGGTTCGAGCGACACACTGTGAACGTTGCGCGGTTACCTGTACTGATCATTTGACCGGCGAGCGCAGTCGCGAGCCTTTGGCGACGCTCAAATCTTACCGTCACCGTGAAGGTGGGTATGCTGGCGGCGTTATGTTTGGTGCTTATATGGGCGTGGAAGGAAAAGCGACGGTTAACCTGGGTGACACCTTAACTTTGAGTTAGCCGTTGGCTAAAATCCTCGCTCCGTAATATTGGTAGTGTCGTTTGAAACGGCTGTTACTCATGATCTCGGTGCTGGTGATCCATTTTGGTGCAGCTGCCGAGATTCATATTCAAAGATCCATGGATGGAGGAAGCACCTGGGAGGTGCTGCCAACATCTTCTGCGGGCAATTTTCTACTACCGACGGGTGCCTCTGGTTCAGAGTGTGCGGACTCTGTTATTCCTTCGACTTCCGACGCATCCACGCTTCAGCAACAGCGTCGCGTGCCCTTCGCGAACCCGGGTAGTAATCCAACCCAGCAAACCTTTCTTCGCTTCATTAACCCTAATTCGACGGCCACTCGGGTTGAGGTTTATGGAATAGATGATGATGGCGAACCTAATCGGAGTGGAGCGATTTCGTTCACGCTTGATGCGGAGGCTTCCTTACAGTTCACCGCTCAAGACATGGAGAACGGAAACACAGATAAAGGTTTGACCAACAGCTTTTGTGACGGCGAAGGAAAGTGGCAGCTGATTGTTCGATCAGATGCCTCAATAGAAGTCATGAGTTTGATCCGTGCGCCAGGAGGGTTCCTGACGAGCTTGAACGAGGTTGTGCCTGAATCAGGCAACGATCGCCTGGTCTATTTTGTGAACACTGCAGACGAGCCAGAGCAACAGACATTTCTTCGAATTCTAAATCGTAGCTCTGATAGTGGGTCCGTAACGATTTCAGCGATTGACGATGCCGGAAATGCTGGGGCGTCTGAAATCACTTTTAGCCTCACAGCGAATGACGCTCAGCAGATGACCTCTCAGGACCTCGAAAATGGCAATACAGATAAAGGTCTCACTGGCGCACTTGGCGACGGTACCGGAAATTGGCGATTAACCATCACCTCCACATTGGAGCTGGATGTTATGAGCCTGATCAGGTTGCCGGGTGGGTATCTCACCAACTTGAGTGCCGTTGCGCCGGGGAGCGGTAACTCTCGTGATCTGCATTTTGTTGAGCCCGCGGACGAAGAACTAAGAACCAGTTCTCTGAGGGTGATTAATACCTCAAACAATGTTTCAACGATCACCATTTCTGCTGTAGATGATGACGGTCAAATCGCGCCTGCTGGCGATGTAACCTTTTCGTTGAATCCACTCAATGCCCGTGAAATTACGATCGGCGATCTTGAGTCTGGAACAGGTGTCACCGGCATGCTGGGGGATGGTTCGGGTCGCTGGCGGATGACCGTATCGTCAACTGATTCCCTTGAAGTCATGAGTCTCGTTGAAACCGCTGATGGTTTTCTGACCAACATGTCACGGGCAGTTCCTGTTAGCGGGCTCAATCACGAAGTTCTGGTTTTTAACCCGGCGAGTAACACGGAACGCCGTAGCAGCCTTCGAATTGTTAACAGCGGTACAGAGCAAGCATCGATCACCATCGCAGGCATTGATGATGCGGGGATTGCTGGCAACAGCGATGTCACACTCAACCTCAGCGGAGGCAGGTCTATCGCGATATCCGCCGTTGATCTGGAGAACGGCAATTCCGAATTGGGTTTGGTGGGTGCGCTCGGTGATGGTACCGGCAAGTGGCGGCTGACGGTCACCTCAGATGTACCGGTGGAAGTGCAGGGGACGCTTGATACCCCAGCGGGCTTTATCACCAACCTGAGTCGAGCGACGGAAGATGAATCAACGGAACAGCTGCCCTCGCGCACACACTATGAAGAGAACATTTCAGCAAGCCTGATACAGGGTGCTTGCATCGTCTGCCATGTTGAGTCTGGTATTGCCGGGGATTCTGCATTGGTTTACCAGAGGTCAACCGTTGAAGGGTATCTAGAAACCAACTATCAGCTGCTCTACGACTATGTAAGTAACGGCAATGGCGAGACTCTGCTGAACAAAGCGACGGGTGTTAGTCATGGAGGTGGGCAACAAGTCGCGGCAGATTCCAGTGAGTATGAGAACCTCTCTACCTTCGTCGATCTGACTGAAGCTGAAACGTCACCGGTAGATGATGGCAGTGGATCGAGCGATCCTAATTCCGATATTCAGGCGACCATGGCATTGCCTGAACTCAACTGCACCAGTTCCAGCTGCCATGACGCGACTCCTGGATCGGCCAGAGTCAACTTACTTACGGGTTCGCTCGAAGATTTTGTGACACGACTGGTGGATCAACCATCGGGAAGCCCGTCGTGTTCCACGGAGAAGCTCATTGATTCTGCTGATAGAGATAACTCTCTGCTGCTGAAACTTATTGACCCGAACTCAGGGGAGCAATGTATCGGCAAGATGCCGTTTGGAGGTTCAGGTGTTTCAACTGAACAACTAAGCCTATTTGAAGAGTGGGTCGATCAGCTTATTGAAAATTCGAATGGGCAAACGACGCCCGATGAGGTGTCAGTCGTCGAGCCCATTGATGGGTTTAGCGCCCTCAGTCGAGCGAAGTACGTGTTGCACGGTGGTGCGGTGACTGATGGCGATTACGCACTTGCTATCGACAATCAGGGAGACCTGGATGTTGATGGACTGAGAACGGCTATTTCGAGTTGGTTCGATACGCCCGCGTTTGAACGAAAAATGCTCAGCTTCCTGGGTGCGGCGTTCCACCAGAATGAACATGGTCCTATCGTTCCCGAATATTTTGAACAGCTTGGTGTTGGTTGGGGTCAAGATTTCTGCACAGAGAGACCCGAGGGGCTTTATAGACACGATGCGATGGAAGTGACTCTGACGGAGATTGTGCCGCGCACGGCCTATCGCCTCATTGAGAATGACCTGGATTTCAGGACGATCGCATCAACCAATCAAATTGTGACGAACAGTATTGGGCTCTTCGCGTTTGCGCTGGGTGACAACCAGTTGCCCGAAAACGTGAACCGAATCGACGCAGGATACAACCTGTGCCAGTACGCTGATTTGCAGTTAGAGGACTTTACCGACTGGCGAATGGTAGAGATGACATCGAGCAGTACTGCCGCAACATTTGAGCCGCTAAGTGAAAGTTTCGTTAACTCGTTGAGAGCGATACCAGAAGGTGGCAGCTTTCCGTTGAAAGCTAACCGAAACGGAATTTGTAACAGTTTCTCATTCTTCGCGAACTTTCCCACGAATGAATCGAATCAGTTTCGTTTGAACGTCTCGCAATGCATGATCGCTTCGCTCGGCCACATATTTGAAGCAGGTGACAGTACACCGACCAATAGCTTGGACGGATTGGATGAGTCTCATATTGATCCAACCACGGAGTGTTTTGGCTGTCACCAGCACCTGGATCCTATGACCAATGTGTACCGGGGTCAGTACAGCCTGAATCACAGGTTGTTAGAGTCTCCACCAGCAGACAATGACGGTGACTTTTCATTCCAGGGTTATAGCCAGGAAGTTGCGACGATGGAGGACTTCAATAGGGCAATCGAGCGTCACCCTGATTTCTCTGCGGGCATAGCGGTAAAACTCTGTCAGTGGGCGACTTCCCAGGTTTGCTCTATCGACGATCCCAAGTTACAAGCCGTGGTGGCAGACTTCGAAGCTTCAGGGTATCGGTTCAAGGAACTCGTGTTGTCACTGTTCACCTCCCCTCTGATGACGACCATGAACCAGAGCGGCGATTACGCGGAAATTGGATCGAGTATCTCAACCACGCGGGCGCAGCACATGTGTCTGGCGCTCGAAACTCGTATGGAACAGCAGCTCGCGACAGATCGGCAGGATGACTCGCAGCCGGATCCGAAGTTGTGTGAAGCCGATTACTACAGCCAGCAAGCTTCGGGAACGATACCAAGAGATCTGTTTCAACGTGGTTATCCTGAATTCATTCAGGCCTCGTCAATCAATTTGATTACACCGAAACTCTTTGAACCTTTGTGTGATTCGATCCGGCATCCTGTGATGCAGGCGTTTGATGGCTACCACTCTGATCGTAGTTCTGAAACGCTCGATGGGTTCACAAAATATATCGTTGGTATTCCAGAATCATCGGAACGCTATGTCTCCGCGAGGCAAAACCTGCAAGAGATGTATGATTTAGCAATTGCCCCGAGTTGCGGTTCGACCTCGGCACTTGAGCAAAGTTTGAACGGTGATCAATCCTGCGGATTCTCTATGGATCACAACACAGCAATGAACTTTGTGTTCCGTAACGTCTGTATCGCTCCTGCAACTACGGCGATAGGCCTATGACGTTGAATCGGCGACAGTTTCTGAAAGGTGGTTTGTCATCAGCAATAGCGCTATCTCTGCGTGCGAGCCTGGTTGGCGTCCCTGCGAGCTTTTTGACTCAGCGGGCGATGGCGAATACCGGTAGCGCAAAGTTCACGATCTTCTCCGGCTCAAGTGACGGCGAGACACTGAACTGTAATGGCCCTGGCTCTTACTCCAATCAGGCTGGCGCGGCTGCGTCCTACATTGAACACGTTGGTCAATGGGAAACACCGGTAGAAGTAATGTTGGGTGACCAATCGACTCTAGCGGCGCCACCTTATGGGGACTTGAATCAGGGCTTTCTAGATAGGCTTTGTTGTTTTAACTACCGAAGTCATACCAATGCGCATTCTGAATTGCCCAATGTGATGCAGCTGCAGGGGGGATTACGCAATTTCTCTGGCGAAGGCAGAGAAGAAGTCCCGGCCGCGATCGCTCAGGAGAATGCCTCGCAGTTAGGTACAACTCTGCAGACACCTTTTGTCATTCACGGAAACGAGTACTCCTTTGAAGGCAGTCCGTTGGTCAGCATGGAACCTTTGGATTTCAAATCCATTGTGTTCGACAACGCGACTGAGTCTATTTTGGGAATAAGCGTTGAAGACTTTGATCTCGCGCATGACTATTTCATCGATCAACTCTATGCGGACCTGAAGGCGAATGGCACGCCGCAGCAACGTCAGTATCTCGACAACTATGCACTATCTCGAACTGAAGCTCAGAGCCTGGGGTCCCGATTTGGCACTCTACTCGATGAGATCAACGACAACTCGACAGCGAGCCAGCTGAGACTCGCTGTTGCGTCTTTTGTTACCGGCTTCTCTCCCGTAACGGTGATGAAGCTGCCGTTTGGTCGAGACAATCATGACGACATGCAAATTGAAATCGATGAGACCATTGATTCTGTTAATGCACTGAACTTCTATTGGGACCTGGTGACGAACAACGGCATGCAGGATGAGATTCTACTCGTTCACCTTGATGTTTTTGGGCGAACGGTCAGCCATCATAATCTTCGTGGCCGTGATCACTATGGACAGCATACCGTGGGTTTGATTCATGGCAGTAACGTTACTGCAGGTATTGTTGGTGGCATTGATGGAAACAGCAGTGCGTTTGATGACATTAAGGCTACAGGCATCAACTCAACATCTGGGGGTACGGAGAATCCAGATGTGGTCGCGGATGATACACTGCTGGCTTTCGGTAAGACGGTGCTTAGTGCGGCAGGTGTCTCTGAGGATCGCACAAACATCCGCGTGCCGGACGGTACAATCATTCGTTCGGTGTTTGACTAAGATCGAGGTCTAGCATGTATCAGCCAAAGAAACCCGTAACCACTTCTGAAGATGTACAGGCGATTCTTGGCGAAAAATTCGAAAGTCAGGAAAAGAAGGCCATCGATCACATTGACGACATTTGTCGGGCCTGGATCGAACGATCCCCCTTTGTCACGATCGCAACGGTCAATCTGAAAGGTCAGGTGGATGTTGCTCCCAAGGGGGACCCTGCAGGTTTCGTCAAGATTCTGGATGAGAAAACCCTCGCCATCCCTGATAGGCTTGGTAATCACCGAGGCGATACTTTTCATAACATCATTGAGAACCCCAGGGTTGGATTGATGTTCGTCATACCCCAGCGTAACGAAGTGGTTCGGGTCAGTGGCTCAGGTCAAATTGTGCAGGATGATGACATCCTCGACATGATGGTGGTCAACGAGAAAAAGCCAGATATGGCTTTGCTTGTCCATGTTGAAGAGGCGATGTATCACTGCGGTAAATCGATGATTCGCTCGAAGATGTGGAAACCCGAGGATTGGGCATCGATAGAAGGTCTGCCTTCTTATGCTCATGCCGTTAAGGCTCATGCGGACATGCCAGAACCGCTCGAGCATTACGAAGCGATGATGAAATACAACGACGAAGAGCGGCTTTACTAGGAAGAAGCAGTGTCTTCTCGATGGCTGCGCCGAATCGCGATATTCCTGTTCCTGGCAGTGGCTTTCGCTCTTGGGTCAACGGCTCAGGATCAGCTGGGTATTTCGTTCAGTGTCGAAGGTCTGGAGAAATTTAGGCTGTGGGTTGAGAGCCTTGGCTGGTGGGGGCCTGCGGTATTCGTCTTCCTTGTTATCTTTCGGCTTTTCATCGGTTTGTCTTCCCATCTCATTCTGATTTTAGGCGGGCTCGTGTTTGGCGCTGTAGGCGGTATGGTCTGGGGCACGCTTGGTTTGGTGGCTTCTTCGATCGTGCTTTTCTACCTGGCTCGCCTCTTGGGGGTTGATTGGGTAGAGCGACGCTTTGGTGATCAGTACAAGTCGATGCTCGATCGAATCAAGCGAGTGGGAGCGATAGCCATCTTCGCGATTACCGCGCATCCATTTGGTTTGCTCACGCCGTCACACCTTGCCGCGGGTCTGGTTGGACTAAAACAAGGTCAGTTTATTATTGCGGTAGCTCTGGCGTCTCCCATAAGAGCCGTGCCTTTCGTTTTCCTGGGAACGGCAATCCTGGATCTGACGCTTGTTCAATCATTGCTGGTTGCGGGTGTTATGTTAGTAACTTTCATATTGCCACTCTTACATCCCGGCTTCAGAAGGTGGGTGTGGGGTGACGAAACACATTCAGAAAATAGTGGTAAATCAAAATGACAGAAACCGTTGATGTTTATTGGTCCTTTCGGAGTCCGTACTCCTATCTTGTAACACCTGACCTCGTACGCCTGCGTGATGACTATGATGTCGACGTTTGCATGAGAATTGTTTATCCCATTGCGATCCGTGACCCATCCCTGGTGTTTGACCCAGCCAATCGAAACAAGTCCAGATACATCGTTCGAGATTCTCGTCGACGAGCAGAATTTCTTGGAATGCCATTCGTGATGCCCGCGCGTCCCGATCCGATTGTTCAGGATAATGCCACCATGGCGGTAGCTGAGGATCAGCCTTACATCCATAGATTGAGTGCGCTCGGCGTGGAAGCACAACGAAGAGGGAAGGGTCTCGAACTTGTTACAGAAGTTTCAGCCCTGATTTTTGGCGGTACCGATGGTTGGGATCAAGGTGACCACCTAAGTGATGCGGTTGCTCGTTCGGGCCTGGATCTGGCGGAGTTAGATGCTGCCATTGCAGACGGCGATCAACTAGAGGAAGTGGCGCGTAACCAGGAGGCGCTCGCTGCGGCGGGTCATTGGGGTGTCCCCACCATGGTGCTTCAGGGAGAGCCCTTCTTTGGCCAGGATCGAATCGACACACTACGCTGGCGTCTCGATCAGTTGGGTTTGGTGAAAGGGTAAGTTCATGACGACAACGGGTTTTATCTGGCAGGAACGATTCATGTGGCATGACACCATGTCAGCGTCAGGATCATACGGTGTGCGTGGAGACCTGCAGCCTGGTGTGCACATAGAGAATGCGGAAACCAAGCGAAGACTGAAAAATCTGTTGGATGCTTATGAGGTCACACCCAGGTTACAGGCACTGCCTTTCGCAGAAGCAACCGATCAAGACCTGCTCAGGTTTCACACGGCGGAGTATGTCGAGAAGGTGCAGAAACTCAGTGATGCGCAGGGTGGTGACGCTGGAGAACACACGCCATTCGGCCCCGGTTCTGTCGACATTGCTCGGTTGGCGGTCGGCGGCACAACTTCAGCCATCAACGCGGTTGCGAAAGGTGAAGTGGACAACGCTTATTCCCTGACAAGACCACCCGGACATCATGCGGAACGCGATCGAGGACGTGGATTCTGTATTTTCAATAACATCGGTCTGGGTGTACTCGCAGCTTTGGAAGCAGGTATTGTTGATCGCGTTGCGGTGGTTGATTGGGATGTCCACCATGGCAATGGCACACAACAGGCTTTCTATGACCGATCTGATGTGCTGACAATTTCACTTCATCAGGACATGTTGTTCCCGGTTAACCTCGGCAAACATGAAGAAACGGGGGAAGGGGACGGAGAGGGATTTAATCTTAACGTTCCTTTGCCCGCTGGGAGTGGCGGCGGTGCCTACATGGCCGCGATGGACCAGGTGGTCCTGCCAGCCCTGGAAGCCTACAAACCCTCACTGATCGTCGTGGCCTGTGGTTATGACGCCAGCTACTTTGATCCCATGAGTCACATGATGCTGATATCGGGTCATTTCAGGGAATTGACCCGCAAAATCATGAAGGCGGCAGATGATCTGTGCGATGGGCGTCTGGTCCTCAACCATGAAGGAGGCTACTCAGACTTTTACGTGCCTCTTTGCGGTATGGCTGTTATTGAAGAGCTGACCGGTATCCAGACTCCGGTTCGTGATCCCTACGGCGGAACTGAACGCGTCGCGAATCAGTTACTACAGCCCCATCAACAAGCCTTTATCGATCAAGCGAAATCAGGGCCCTTGTCAGCGTTACTGGAGCGTTGCTAGCGACAAATGAACTTGTCCGCATACTGATACTACTGTAATACTGTCTCTCCTGAACAAGCTGCAGGATGTTAGTCATCCAAAAGCCAAGAGTCCTAGTAAACCTGCGTGATCTGGCCTTCAGATTCATTCCAGCGCTCGCGGATCCTGAAGCGTCGACGGAAGCCATACGGCGACGAATATTTATCATTGTCTGTGCTTCGATTGGTATACCGGCAATGCTTTTTTGGACTGGCCAGGAACCGCAGGGTTCAGACTTTTCTGTTGTCCTGGCAATTGGCGTCTTTGTACTTTCCGGAACTTTGATCGCAACGGTACGTGCGGTATATGAAGGCATCGCCATTCACGCTGCTTTCCTCTATGTCTGTTTTATCTTCTTCTTCATGATCCATATGGATCGTGGGCCCGAAGATATGCTGTGGTTGAACCTGATTCCGATTCTCTCGATTTTTCTCTTTGGGATTTACGCAGGTAGCCTGTGGACCGCTGGTTTCTTTACGCTGTCTCTGCTTTTCGGTGTTGGCTTCTTCCCGGGTTTCGAGCGATCCGAAAGTTTGATGGAAGCCAATCTGGATTACTTGTTCACTTATTTCCTGATCTTTGCCTTCTCTTTCTGTTTCGAAGCGTTGAGGCTTCAGGCGCAGACCCGAACCTCCAATGCGCTGACGGAAGTCAGGCGACAGAATGAGCGGATCATCACCGCACAAAAAGAACGTGACCAGATTGAAAACAGATTGGTCCAATACAACAAGCTGGCGTCGGATTGGTTGTGGGAAACGGATGCTGAGCTTCGGTTTACCTATCTGTCTCGGCGTTTCGAGCAGGTTGCCAAAGTACCTGCTTCGAATGTCATTGGCTTAAGTATTCTAGAGATGCTCGATGCTTATGATGATTGTGACAGGGAAGCACACAAAGAGCGGCTCAGGAATCACGAGTCGTTCAGAGACTTTAGATATAGCGTTCAGATTCATGGGCAGAGTCGAATCTACTTAAGTACCCGCGGTGAGGCTCAATTCGACGAGTCAGGAAATTTTGTCGGTTATATCGGCTCAGGCACTGACATGACGGAGTATGAACAATCACAGATTGCGCTGAGGCAGCAGGACAGACGCTTGCAACACATCCAGCGGCTTGACGCCATTGGCCAGCTGACCAGCGGTATTGCTCATGACTTCAACAACCTGCTGATGGTGATTCGCGGAAACTCAGAAATGCTCATGGCAGGCGTTAAAGATACAGACAATGAGCTTCTGGAAGCGGTGAACACGGCTGCAAAGCAGGGCTCGGAGCTAACGGCGAAGCTTCTTTCTTTTTCAAGAGATCAGCCTCTGCAGAGATCCACCGTCAACGTCCAAGAGCTGTTTGACGGCGTCAGCCAGCTGCTCAAACATTCCATTGGCGATGGCATTGAACTGCAACTGGACGTCACTGCCTCAATCAATGAATTGGAAATTGACCGGGGTCAGTTGGAGAGTGCATTGGTTAACCTGGTCATCAATGGTCGAGACGCGATGGAAGGCAAAGGAACCATCACGCTTGGAGCGGTTCCCCGTTCAACTAATTCGGGTGGAGGCGTTGAGTTTTTTGTGCGCGATGAAGGGCCAGGTATTCCCGAGGAAATACTTGATCGAGTCTTCGAACCCTTTTTTACCACCAAGCCTCTCGGTAAAGGAACGGGGCTTGGGCTCAGTATGGTCTTCGGTTTTGCCAGTCAGTGTGGCGGTGATCTGAAAATTGAGAACCTGCCGGACGGTGGTGCTTTGGTCAGACTGTGGCTTCCCGAAGTGTCTCCTGATCTGACTCATCATGATCACCCGACACCTGTCCAACCGGCAACCCTGGATACATTGAAGGTTCTGCTTGTAGAAGACGATCCGAAAGTTCGTGACATTATGGTGCGTATGCTGGGATTGCTTCGACAGGACACCGAAACCTGTGAAACCGCAGAGGCTGCCCTTGAGTTGCTGAAGGATCGGGACTACCAGTTAGTCATTAGTGATGTGATGCTGGGGGCAGGGATGGACGGTATTACGTTGAGTGATCATATTCAGCAGAGTTACCCCGCCACTCACGTGCTGCTCACCTCAGGTTACCCGGAACGTGTGATTGCCGATGGCATCGAACTTAACTGCCCGTTACTCAAGAAACCTTTTGGCTTCAGAGAACTGACTACGGAACTCACTCAGCTGATGGGTGTTTAGAGAGTGATTGCTCCAGGGAAGATGCCAGGTAGTCTTTGAACACGGGTCGAGCCGCGAGACTTTTGAGGTGCTGAGTGACTCGGGGGTATTCGTTTTCAATATTCGCGCTGATGGGCGTAAATCCCTGCTTGTCGAGTCTTGAATTCATCAACCGTTCTCGAAGGAATTGAGAAACATCACAGCTGATTCCGATATCGGCAATGGTTAATTCGTCACCAGCAATGTATTCGCTCGTGGCAAGTGCACTTTCAACACCATTTAAGAAAAACTCGTAAGCCGCGGCCATTCTATCGGCTGTGGCTTTGTCCATGTTATCCGCGGCTAGAAGATAAACCTGTGCTTCCCTGGCAAATACGAGGTCAGCATCGAGGAAACTATCGATGCGTGATGCACTCTGATGATCGCGACCGTATAAGCCATGATCCTCTGTTGATGAACGAACCACCGCGCGCAGAATGCTATTGGATTCGAACACGCCGACGCTGCCATCTGCACTAAATGCTGCCGGTACGGTGCCGAACGGGTGTGCCTCAAGAAATGCGTCGGTTTTAAAAAGCGTACCGCTGAATCCACGGCGACTCTTCCTGGCATAGGGGCTGTCATCGGTTCGTTCGTCTTCTGAAAGCTCGCGCGCATTAAAGTCCCAAAGCCACGACCCTAGCGCTACAGGTTTGTCGCCCACGACCTCAACATCAACATCGCAGAGTTCTGCGGCAATCAGGGATTTCCAGACCCTGGGATTAGGCAGGTAAGAAAATATGCGAATGTCGGCCATTACCAGGTTTCTCCAAATGGCCGAATGACCATTTCTGCCGCCCATGCGCTGCGGGGCTGGTGTGCCAGTTCGTAACAAGCGCTGGCGATATCATCGGGTTTGCAAAAAAAGTCATCAGGTTTGCCTCTAAATACTTTGCGGGTCCAGGCCAGGTCGATGACAGCATCAATCGCGAGGTAAGCCGCGTGTATGCCTTTGGGTCCGGCTTCTCTCGCGATGCTTTCCAGCAAAATTCTTTGTGCGGCCTTCGAAGGTGCGAAGCCCGCGAACGCTGCTTTACCGCGATATGCGGACGTGTTTCCCGTACAGATGATGGCGCCGCCCCCGGCATCGATCATGTCTGGTGTCGCGAGCCGTGCAATGTGTAGTAGCGCCATAGTGTTAATCTCAAATGCCTGCCTGAGACCTTCGGGATCAATATCCATATAGTTGCCACGCTCAGCGCCAACAGCGTTGTGAACGATGACGGAGGGTGCGCCGAGTTCTTCTTTGACTGACTCATAGGTAGCAGCCAGTGCATCTGCGTCACTCACATCACAGGGGTACGCGTGACAATCTTCGATCTGGTGTGCGATTTCATCGAGACGTTCCTGTGATCGTGCCAACATAGCGACACGATACCCACCTTGTTGAAAACGTCTGACAACGGCGCTACCGGTACCGGGTCCAACCCCGGTGATCAGGCAAGTCGGCTTATTCATGAATGTTCCTTCCTCTCTAACCCATCGAAACTGACACTGGCTTGCGATGCTGTCAACACGACCGTTCGTCAGCGAAATCTGCATTTCGTCACTCGCGTGTCAACAGATCCGTTCTTAGTTCGTTGACGCTCTAAATCACAAGAGTCGTTTTTATGAAGTACCTGCCATTTGTCCTGACCTTTATTACTATTATTGTCTTCGCAGATGACCACCGAGAGCGAAATGACGTTTCGCCAGCAAGACAGATTGAACGCTCGGATGAACGAGGTTCTGAGTCACAGAAGGGCTCACGCGAATCTGACTCGCAGAAACACGAGAATCGAACTCTGGATGGTTCTGGAAACAACAAAGAGGACCCGCTGATTGGATCGGCGCACACAAATCTGAAACGACTGTTTGCGAGTGACTATGGTGATGGTGAATCGACGCTTGCGGGCGCGGATAGACCTTCTCCGCGGGTGATCAGCAATATCGTTGTCGAACAGGATGGCGTTACAGGAAATCATCTAGGCGCTAGTGACTACCTCTGGCAATGGGGACAGTTTCTAGACCACGATATTGATCTGACCGATGGTGTCGATCCGGCAGAACCGGCCGATATTCCTGTGCCTGTAGATGACCAGTTCTTTTTTGCCGGATCTACGATTTCTTTCAATCGATCTCTGTATGACGTCGGGTCAGTACCCAGGCAGCAGATTAACGAGATTACTGCATGGATTGATGCGTCTAATGTCTACGGGTCGAGCCTTGATCGACTAGAAGCGCTTCGTGAACCAGATTCTGCTCGGCTAAAAACTAGCGCTGGAAATCTGTTGCCGTTTAATGAAAACGGCTTGGCGAATGCTGGTGGTGACGCTGCAACCTTGTATCTTGCTGGAGACGTAAGGGCGAATGAACAGGTTGGTTTAACAGTCATGCATACGATATTTGTCCGGGAGCACAACCGCCTGGTGGATCAGTACGCTAAGGAACATCCCGACTGGAATGACGATCGACTGTTCAACAAAGCAAGACGTATTGTTATTGCTCAGATGCAAGTCATCACGTTTGAGGAATTCCTACCTGCGTTGTTGGGAAGAAATGCGATTGCGAAATATGGAGGGTACGACTCGGATATCGATGCTTCGATTGCCAATGAGTTTTCAACCGCTGCTTATCGATTTGGTCACAGTGCATTGAGTCCTACTTTGCTGCGCCTCAATGCCGATGGCACTGAGTATGAAGGTGGCCATTTGTCATTGCGACAGGCATTTTTCAGACCAGATGTTTTACAGGAACAAGGTTCGCTGGAGGCGATTCTGCGCGGTTTAGCGGCCCAGGAATGCCAGACGATCGATGTGCGAGTTATTGATGACGTTCGCAATTTTCTCTTTGGGGAGCCCCCGAGTTCTGGCTTCGACCTGGCTTCGTTGAACATACAGCGAGGACGAGATCATGGTCTGCCTTCTTATAATGATGCGCGAAGAGAAATGGGTTTAGAGGCGAGAAGTAACTTTGCGGATGTATCGACTGATCCCGAGGTGGTAACGAGGTTGGAAACAGCCTATCAAAGTGTTGAGGACATTGATCTCTGGGTAGGCGGCCTTGCTGAAGACCCTCTGCCTGACTCCCACCTGGGTGAAGTGTTTTCAATCATTGTTATCTCGCAGTTTGAGGCGCTTCGTGACGGTGACCGCTATTGGTACGAACGGAGCCTCAAAGATCGTGAGCTTAAAGAGGTGCGACAAACCCGACTAGCGGACATTATTCGTCGTAATTCGGATGTCGGTGGCGAGTTGCCAGATGACGTATTCAGGGTTCTTCCCAACTGAGTGATGTCGGTACTGACGCGTAAACTAACTGACTTCAGCTGAATATTTACGCACCATATCCAGACAGTCGTGTTCAATCATCGCGTTAAAGCTGTAGCCCAATCCCTGGCCCCATAGGGTCTTCATGCGTTGTCCTTCCGGCTTGTCGAAAATCGGTATGGTGGTTGATCCAAGAGTGATCAGTGCCATCCACCAGATAACAAAGGCGATCTTATAGTCTTCTACCAACTGCTCGTAGGTGTACGCAGCGGCCGCGGGTGCGAGGCTGACCAGTTGATCATGGTAGGACTTGAGCCAGGTAAGATCGTTGCGTCTGACTTCAGGTGGCAAAGAGTGTTGCCATGACTGTGTAAACTCCGGTCCCGGTGGTCCCGGCTGAAGCATCTGCCAGTCAATATAAGTAAGCGTGCTGTCATCCACACTGAGCCCCTTGTCAGGGTGTGTCCTGAAGATGTTGTCGGCGCGGATGTCGCCATGAACCAGCGTTTTAGGGCGGGCATCCAGCAAGTGATTCATGTGGTCGAGAATCAAACCGGAATTTGGACCCGTAAGGATTTCGTTCATCTCAGCGATGTCCTTGTACTCCTCTCGCTTGAAAGGATTTTCGCCGAACATCTGTTCCCACAAGGGCACGAACTCCTGAATCGTTTCTGGGCACGCCCTGCAGGCTGGTGTCATGGGAAATTCGTAGCCGGTCTCGGGTAATTTGAGCCAGTCGAGTTCAAGCTCTTCGGATTCCCAGAATCGAGCATGAAAGGCTGCAACCTGGCTGCCTATTTTTTCTATGAAACCTTCATTGGGTGGGTCGTAAACCTGATCGAAAACCAGGGAGTGCGCCGTTAGGTCTTCCATCAAGATAACGAAGAACTCGCAGTTGTCCTCGTCGTCTGATTCCAGGTAGTAGACCTCAGGCGCTCGCAATGGCACATCCTGTCCGAAGTGCTTGTAGAAATTGATTTCCTTTACGTAAACCCGATTGGCTAGGGCGTACTCGCGTTTCTCGGGGACAACGTTGGCTAATTTGACGACAGCAGAAGTTGGACCGTCTGACGAGTCCTTGTATTTGATGTCGTGAACCTTGAAAGCGTCGCCGACAACCCCGCCTTCAAGATAATGTGCTTGGCAGTCTGTGATCTCTTCGCCAAACACCTCGCTCAGCCAGGCAGGTGTCACTTCTTCGATAGACTTCGGAATCGTCATACTACGCCTCTACGGTCTTTTTCTTTCAGTATCGTACAGTGGCACTATGATGTCGACGATTTGGATTCGCTAGGTAAGTGACGTCTCTAGCAATGCCAGGAGCCTGCTCCAGGCTCTTTCCGCCTGAGCTTCGTGATAGACGCGTGAATCAGGGGGGCACCATCCGTGCATAGCGTCTTCGTAAACCTCGATCTCGGCTGAGAGTCCAGCTTTGGCAAAGTGCTCTTTCAGAATGCCTTTGGTCTCCGGCTCTTTTTCATCGTCGTTTTCAGCCACGGCGATCAGGAAGTTGGCTTTCATCTTTGGAATGAGCAGATGAGGGCTGTCGTCTTTATCGGTGGCGAGTCCCCCGCCATGAAAGGAGGCACCTGCTCTCACTCGTTCGGGAACGGCCGCAGCAGTTCGCATGACAATAGGCCCACCCATGCAATATCCCAGTGTGCCAACCCCTCTGTTTGCATCGACAACAGCCTGCCGATCCATCCAGTCGATATAGGTTTTGGCGTCACTGAAGTTAGCTTCCTGGGTCAGCTTGGCGCGCATCGGCATCACCATTTCCCAGAAGTTATCAGTTCGTTCCAGCGGTGCTTTTGTATCGCGATAAAAGGGATTCACAACCAAAACGGAATACCCGGACGCCGCCAGCCTGTCAGCCATGGCACGTTTTGCTTCTCTTAAGCCGAAGATGTCCGGCCAAAGAAGCACAGCGGGATGATTGCTCTTGGTGGGGTGTACGAAGTACGCATCCGTAACACCATCTGGTGTGGTGATTTCCACGTCTCTTCCAGTGACGTCCATGGCGTTCGCGATTTGCGGCAACATTGCCATCAGCGCGGTGCCAGCTGTCAGCTGATTAAACTGGCGCCTGGTCATTTCGGGGTGACGTTTCAGGTAGGCGTCGTTATCTTTTTCCGTAATGTCATCACACATAGTTTTCCCCTAAATGTTTTGCCAGAAGTTGTTCAGCATTTCGGCGCCGGCTTTAGGATCCTGAATCATCCACCAATGACCCACACCGGATAGAACAGCCACTGAAGCACCCATGCGTTCTGCACTGTGCCTCGACATCGCCTCTCCGCCGACATAGTGATCTTCCTCAGCGACGATTACTAATCCTGGATTTTCCTTAGCCGCAGATAGATCTGCACCATACTCTGCCATGGCTGGCTGTGCGGCAGAACGATAGAGGGTGAGAATACAGCGAGCCATTTCTTCGTTACCCGCTTCAGCAACGTTGGCAGCGATTTCCGGTGTCATACCGATCTCAGTGAAAGCGGCGGTCTTCTCTTCGAGTGTTCGGCGTGTGAGCATTTCAGCGACAGCTTCTTCACCTGCTTCCGGTGTTTGCCAGACCTGCGCCATGTCATGCCAGACGTAATCGGGGTGAACCAATCCCGCCACGTCCACCGCCCAGGATCGAATAAGATCGGGCCGCTCTAGCACCGCTGCGATAACGTGGCCACCTCCCCAGTCGTGACCTACCAGGTCGATGGGCTCCGAGATGCCTTCCAGTTCCCCGATGAGCCAGTCTGCGTAATCTGTTCGTGTGCCTTCCCATCCTTCGGGGCAGGGTGCGCCGAAGCCTGGTGGTGAAAGAGTGACGACATCATCACGATCTAATTCTGGTATTAATAAGTCCCAGATAGCGGAGGATTCTGGATTTCCATGTACGAAGACAGCAGGCATGTTTCTATTCTCGATGTGGTAGAAACTGGCATAGTACACGGCCGGTGCTGAAAGTTCGCGAAATAGGGATAAACTCAGTTCAATGGATATTCGTTTCGTTCTCTTGAGTAGAAACTGGCTCGCGCGATTTGCGCCGCTGCTGATATTCGCGTTCCTGTTTGTCACTCTATTGCTGTCGTTAGTTGCCACCGATGAGGTTATTCGCGAGCGGTCCATGGCGGATATTCAACTATCCGGCACGGTTGTGATGTTTCTGTTACTCCCTGTTTATCTTCTGTTTTGTATGAGGGAGTTAACCGAACGCAGCGACCGACACTTGAACGACCTTGTGCAGGTTGTACCACCAGACGAGCTTAGCAATGTCAGGTCTCAGATAACTCATCTCAGTCCGTGGGCTTTTCTCGCTATGCTGTTAGGTGTTGTCTTTGGAGCACTTCAGAACAACGAGCTCGTTACAAAAGTGGTTGAAGGTCAGGGGTCACCACTGGATGTTTACGTCGCTTTGAGCAACTGCCTGATCTGGGTAATGGTGGCGCTAGTGTTGGCGTGGCGAGTGCCGCACTCTTTTGCACTTCGGCGCTTGGGTCGCGTGGCAACTTTCAATACGGATCTTCCCCAACAACTGCTGCCGTTTTCCCGAATTGCCATGATGGATGTACTGGTCGTTGCCGGCGCGCTGGTTTTTATGCCGCTGCAGTCGCTCGATGCTGAGTTCCGGCTTCATAACTACCTGCCTGGGTTCGTCATCGGGTTCCTTGCCGCCATTATATTTTTGCTGAACCCGCTACTGGGTGCTCGTGAAGTGATTCAGCGAGAGAAAAGCAGAGTGCTGCAGAGAGTTGAGCAGGATCTGTCAGCCCTGGAGTGGGATGACTTTGCTAGTCGTGCACCGCTGGTTGCCTATCGCGATCGGATCCTTGAAATACCGTCTCTTCCGGTCGACATGGCCGGTGTGACTCGACTGCTTCTGTACTTTGTCCTGCCACCAATCGCCTGGGTAACAACGGCGTATCTGGAGAGCCTCTTTAGCTAAAGACCTAGAAAGTCAGTGGGAGTTCCAGGTGTTTTTCAAAGATGCGATCACGAAACTCAATGAGTATCGGATCTACATCACCCAGCAGATTTGGAACAACCTCATAACTTCGGCGAAGACCGTCGGGCATCGGGTTAATCTCGTGCGGTTGTGGGGCAAACGCATTTGAGATGTAGGCGTAGTAAATGTCGGCCGCAGAAAACTTGTCTCCGATCAGATAGTCGCTATTGAGGTTTTTGATGTGGTTGGTGAGATAGTCGATGACCTCACTGACCCGTTGTTTAGCTTGCTCTACAGATCCCTGATCGTATTGGTAATCCTGAAGCATAGGGTTACGGCGTGCTTTCTCCTCACCCACAGCAAGCACGGTTTGATGCAGCATCAGTATGCGTGCGTGCCAGATGAGGCTGTTTTCGCCGGCGATTTCATTGATTAACCCCACCATGGTGATGCGATCGTCGATCGCATCAGGGAAAAGGGAGGGGCCGGAGCCGAGTCTTTCTGCTAGCTCCATCAGTTCCAGCCAGCGGACTCGTGGTGCTTCATCGTTGTATAAGGCAATCGGTGCATTTCGATGTCGCGTCCACTCAATCAGTTCCGGATTGTCTCTTCCACCGACCTGCCTCACAGGCAGGAATTCAACATTGTGATGTCTGAACAGCGCTTTGGCGGCTTCACCGAATGGACCAGGCACACCCGCGGTTAACACCAAACGCAAACCATCGCGGTTTTTCGCCTCTTCAACACTCAAGTACTCCATACATCACCTTTTTCATTTGAGAACGCAAGATTACCGTGACAAAGATGTCTCGACTAGCAGTCATCTATAGTAACGGTCCCCGCTGTCATGCAAACTTGCAGGCATGTCAGAAAATTCAGAAGTAAAACTCGTCGCCCTTGATATCGACGGTACCTTGCTTGCGCCAGGCGTACCTCATGATGCTTTACCGGATAACGCTATTGTTGAAGCCGTGGCTGCAGTGCGCGAAGCAGGTATCAAAGTCATGCTGGCCACCGGTCGTATGTATCCAGGTACTCGACCAATCGCGGAGCACCTGGGAATCAATGAGCTCTATATCTGCCAGCAGGGAGCTTCCATTCATGAACCCGACGGCAGTTTGCGCCATGGGTTTACTGTTGATCCTGAAATCGCGAACGAACTGTTTGAGTACGCAGAAAAGCATGGCTACAGCATCTCCTGGTTCGACCATGAACGTTATCTGGTGACCGATACCTCACCGGCTGCTGACTTTTTTGCAGCGGTATCCGGTGTTCAGATGGAGATTCATCCCAGGCCCCATGAATCCGGTGTGCGCGCGACGGGTATTGATATCGTCAGCAATGAAGAAGTGTCATCAGATGTTCACCGTTTTCTCGAAGCCAAATACGGCAGTCGGGTTGCCTTGCTGGACTTCAAAACCGTGACCGCAGTGCATGAGCCAAGGTCCAGCAAGGGTAACGCCCTCGCCATGATTTCCGGAGAGTGGGGTATACAGCAATCGGAAGTTCTAGCTATTGGTGACGGAATTAATGATGTGTCCATGCTCAGCTGGGCAGGACACAGTGCAACGCCTTCTCATGGTGATGTCTTCGCGAAGGATTCAGCGAAAGAAATTCTTGAGATAGAAGGCGTGGGTGGTGTTGCCGCGAGACTCATGGCGCTCTGTTCTTAAGCGCCTTTATCCTGAAATTCCCGATCGGCTCTTTTGCCCTGATAAACACGCATATCAATAGCGCGCCACGTTGAGGGTGTCAGGCGAAACAAAAGACGAGGTTCGGTTTGCATATTCGCAAAGAAGGCATCAACCGCGCCGTCGTTTGACGGATCGTTCCTTCCGACATACTTCTCGGCCAGTTGCCGAGAGATTGGCCAGATATTGAAATCAGGTAATTCTAGGACTTCTACTGTTCCGTCGATGCCCACATGACCTGGCAGAGGCGCCAATGCTTCAATGCAGAGTGAACATCTGGGATCTGACTTCAGTTGCTTGCACCAAACCCGGTTTGTTGTGCCGGTGAGCCAGAACACGCCGTCATCATGTAACCACCAAACCGGCACTGTGTATGGCATGCCATCCTGGCGCAGGCTGGCGATTACACCAACGTGGGGCTCTTGCAGGAAGGTTTGAAGTACATCCTCTTTCATTCTTGGCATATGAAGTTAGCCTGGCTGGTTGAATGCGGTCGTCGAAGTGTACCTGCATTCTTCTAGTTGGTGCATTTTGCCGCGGACTGCGCCATCCTAGTCGCCGAACACAGAGGGGAGCAGTCATGAGTTTCAATAAGTTGACCTGGGGCGTTAAAGCCAGTTTCAGAAGCTATGTGGAAGCCGCAGGTGGGTCAGTCACCTTAAGTGACGGTGCTACTCGAGCTGACGATGGCGCCTTCGTCTTTAATGCGGTACCGGGAGGTGATCTTGAGATTTCACCTGATGGCAGCGCGAGCGGATCCATGCGATTTGAAGGTTCGGTAACGTTTGACGCTCATGGCGGCATGCTCAAATCAACGCTGGCTGAGTTGGGTATAGAGGCGGGGGAAGACGGTTTGGTTATCACCGTGCTGGAGGCGCCGATGAATCAGGGACGCTGTGCAATCGCGAAACTCGAATTGGTTGAGTCCGGGGAAGGTGAGGGCGTGACGCTGAGATCCGAGATCACCATGGACGGCATGTGGCAGATTGCTGACAACTATCCGCCCGGAACAGAACTGGATTCGGTGCAGCTGAACTAGAAGTGTTTTCAAACCGCATGAACCTCGCGACGGTCGCTGCGGTCATCGCGATGCTCGGATGGGCCGCGTCCGGCATCATTGTCAAAAGCATTACCGACATTGGGCCACTGGCAATCGTCTTTTGGCGAATGTGGATGTATACCGTCCTGGTCGTGGGATTTCTCTATCTGAGAGGCACACCACTTACCCTAAAAGGCATACGTTTTTCTTTTGCTGGCGGTGCAGCGCTTGGTATCGATCTTCTGCTGTTCTATGCCGCGGTTCATTACACAACGATTGCAAACGCGACCGTGATCACCGCCTGTCTGCCTATCTTGATGATGTTGCTCGCGGGTCCGGTGTTTGGTGAAGCCGTGAAGTTAAGAGACTGGTTGGTGGCCGGCATTGCACTGTTAGGTGTTGCTGCGGTGGCTTATGGGTCGAGTGGGATGCCGCAATGGAGCCCAACCGGTGATTTGCTTTCCTTGGGTGCGTTGGTTGCCTGGGCGCTCTACTTCATTTTTTCAAAGCTCAGCCAGGAACACATTGCATCTACAGAGTACACGGCTGGCAGCGCGTTGATTGCAACTTTGGTGGCAACGCCGGTTGCTGTATTCTCCGGTCAGGTTTTTGTGATGCCCTCTGCGGATGCCTGGGTGTGGCTGATTGTGCTGGCTCTGGGACCCGGCGTGGCATCGCACATGCTGATGAACTGGTCGATTCGCGGGCTTTCTGCCGCCTTGTCGTCCACCCTGACTCTGGCGATTCCCATCGCTGCAACTTTAATGGCCTGGATCTTTCTTGGGGAAAAAATTGTGATCAGTCAGGCGATTGGCATCTGCGTCGTAGTGGCATCTCTCAGTTATTTGGTTTTGACGACTAACTTCACAAAGAGTGCACCGGTCAAAAAAGCGGAATCGGATCAGTCGCCCTGAGCTCTGCTAAGTCGGTCGTTAACGGCTGCCCACGGTTCAGAGCGGGGTGTCGCTTCAAGACGAATTTCTTCGTAACCGCCTTCATCCAGTTTATGCAGCGCGCTATAGAGCGCCTTTCCATACTCAACTGCGTCACCTGAAAGTTTCACAAAGCGAGAAGAGTCAACACCTGCGTCACGCAGCAGATCACCCGCTTCCTCTGAATAAAAGAGATAACAGAATGACGGCGTGTCACCGCTCGCGAGATCCTGCGTCTTGCGTTCTATGAGAAGCGTTCCAGGCTGGTAGTGCGCGGCGACGTTTCCAGGCACGGCAACGTTATGGGATTCCGGCTGCTCGATGGTCATACCCACAGCAGACTCCAACATGGCACGAGTGATGGGGCCTGTCCTCAACACAGTTGGCGCCGCCGAAGTAAGATCAACAATCGTTGATTCCAAACCGAACTCACAGGGCCCGCCGTCGAGCACTGCCGTGATTCGTCCCTGCATGCCTTTGAAAACCTGATCCGCGGTTGTCGGGCTTAATTTCTTGTAGCGATTTGCTGATGGTGCGGCGAGGCCAAGATCCGTCTGCTTCAAGATGTCCAGAAAGAGTGGGTGTTCCGGTACGCGTAACGCGATGGTATCGCGACCACCGGTTACCACACTGGATACATCTGGAGATTTCTTAAGTAAGAGAGTTAACGGACCTGGCCAGAACTGCTCAGCGAGTTGATAAGCGAGGTCTGGGATATCGATTGCCCAACGTTTGATGTGATCTGCACTAGGTATGTGCACGATCAGCGGATGGTCAGCCGGCCTGCCTTTGGCCTCAAAGACTTTACGAACAGCTTCGTCATTGCTCGCATCTGCGGCAAGGCCGTAGACCGTTTCCGTGGGCAATGCGACACATTCGCCTGCGAGTAATAGCTCAGTCGCTCGCGGTAACCCTTCGCTGGGTTCGAGTATTGTGGTTTCAACAGACAAATGAGGCGCTCAAAGTAGTCGGCGGGCAGATTATATAGTCGAACTGATTGTGTTTGCTAAAGGTTCAAAAAGTTCCCCAGGAAGCTTCAGTAATTTCCGAATCTTCACCCCTGATAAAACGAATTTAATACCTGGCGTGTCGCCCTAATATTCCATGGAGACAATGAAATGAGATGGAGAAAAGAGAAGGATGTATATCAATTTGAAAACCCGTGGCATGACAGCAACCGAAGCGCTTTCCGCCTTTACCAAGGAGCAGTTAACCAGGGCGGTAAAGTCTCAGGAAGAAAAGGTGTTAGGTGCGAGCGTCTGGTTATCAGATATTAATGGTCCGAAAGGTGGCGTAGACAAACACTGTCGAGTGCAACTGTTCCTACAAGGTAAGAAGAGTGTTGTGATCAGTGAAACCTCAGAAAACATGTATGCAGCGATCGCCCGTGCTTCACGTAGGCTCTCAAAAGCAGTGAATCGAAGAGTGAAACGTCGGCAAACTCTGCGACGTGTTGATAAACGACACGAAACTGAAAGCCTTATCGGGGAGGCCTACGCGAATAGCTAACTAGTCTTCAAACCCAAGAAATCTCGTCGCTTCTTCGACGCTCTTGCGTTCGGAGACAACGGCGTTTGCTGGGAAGCTGTCATCAGGCCAACCCATCGCGACTGCTTTCATAATGACCTGGTCTTCTGGAATTTTTGCGTGCTCGCGTACAACAGGTGATTGCATAATCCCCTGACTATTGATGACGGCGCCGAGTCCTCGCGACCAGGCAGCGTTAACGAGAGCGGTGGTTACCGCGCCACAATCGAAAGCGGTGTCATCACTGTCAGCAAGTTCGCGGTCATAGGTAATGATGACGCAAACTGGTGCATCGAACTGTCTGAACCCTCGTAATACCCAATCCTGTCGACCTTCTTTGTCTTCACGCGCGATACCCATGGCAGCAAACAGCTGCTTCGCGACGCCGACCTGGCGATCACGGTGTACGCCTGCGAAAGGTTGGCCGATTCGAAATTCGCG
The DNA here is from genome assembly GCA_965267195.1 of Pseudomonadales bacterium. GTDB lineage: Bacteria > Pseudomonadota > Gammaproteobacteria > Pseudomonadales > Azotimanducaceae > UBA9659. Next base: position 2,345,451 of record OZ253942.1, on the reverse strand, counting down.
TGAATGCGGAACACCCGCCAGGTTCTTTTCAGTGTTGCCAGCACGGATCTTGTCCAACGTTTCGCCGGTGACGACAGTAAAGTTCCAGGGTTGTGTATTCATGGAAGAAGGTGAGCGCATGGCAAGATGCAGGATTTCTTCAATCAGGGCTTTAGGTACCGGGTCTGGTTTGTAGCCGCGGATGCTGCGGCGACCCAACAGGACGTCATCGAACTGCACGTGTTTTCTCTATCTAGTGGATAAGCCAGTTAGTTTACTGACTTTGCTTCGCTGCCTCTTCTATCTCATGCATCTCTTCTACCAGTGCATTAAACAGATCAATGACCTCCTGATATGCCTGATCCTGCTCGGGATCCTGACCTGGCTCATAGTCGAAAGGAGGGAGCTTGGGTTTTAGACGGGTAATTTCGTCGCCCAGCTCCCGGTGGCGTCTACGTTGTTTAAGTGTCATGTACTGCGACATTGCGGCGACCTATCTAAGCTTCGGGCATTGGAACGATAGGATAGTAACGCTGGTCAGGGCTCAAGACACGCAGCAATGTGATCAGCGGCATCGGGGAACCGCTGATGGCTTCGGTGCCCATGCCGACAATTTCCGTGATCGGGATCTGACCACCCATCAATCTCAACATGTCACCTTTGTTCAGTGTTAGGGTGAGGTCCGCCTCTGGAAGCTCACTGACACGCCCGTAGCTGAGATTGCTGTTAACAAGCTCAACATAAAAGGTATCGCCGGTATCCGGAACAACCAAGTTGAACGCCGCTGACTTACCATCTGCTTTGGTTGCATCCACCCTGACGGCGACAGAATCCAGTATGTTCTCGATGGTGGCCGCTCTCAGCATGTCAGTCTGCGCTGGCGCAGTTTCGGGTACTTGTATCTCGCCGGTACGCATTTCCAGGGCGGCGGTGAGATAGGCATTTCGCCATTGTGGCCCCTCAGACTGATAGCCGAGTTGTTCGTAGGTATCGGCAAGAAGATTTCTAGCTGGCCAGTTGTCAGGTTCTGCAGTGACCAGTTTGTTGAGAACGGTTGCCACGAAACGGTAGTTACCCGCCTCATAGTCAGAGGTGGCTTTTGTCAGAATGGCCTCACTGCCACCCATGTATTCCACAAACTTTTCCGCCTCCGGCTTGATCTTCATCGGATTAAGGTTGGCCGGGTTACCGTCATAGAAACCGATGTAGCGATTCACGACGCCCCTGGCATTGTGACTGTAGGTGCCGTGGTACCCGTGTGTATGCCAGACCTGTGAAAGACTTCTGGGCACCAGGTCTTCGATGGTTTGACCAACATCCTGCATTTTCATGCCGCTGTTAATGAGGCGCAGGGTCTGGTTGTGGATGAAGCCATAGTTGTCTCGCTGGATGCTCATGTACTCACGAATGCGCTCGTTACCCGCAAAGGTGGGACCATGAGGTCCGGTCATCAGCTCGGCAGTCTTTCCCCAGGAGAGGATGACTTCATTAATGAGCTTCGACCAGGCAAGGGCATCGCGCACCTGAGCGCCGCGTAAGGTATAGATATTGTGGAGACCTCGGAACATGAGTTCTGAGTTAAAGATCATTTTGTAATCGGGCAGATAGATCATGGTAGAAGCGGGAGCTTCTGCGCCACTGATGTCTTTGAACAGCATCTGTACGCCATCAACATCCATCTGGGTGATCTGCGACTGACCCTGAGGTAAAACCTCCGTTGGCGCGATCAGGGTATAGAGACCGGTTTTGATTGGAAGATAGAAGAGACCAGTTCCGTCTTCTTTTAGCTCGAGGTTGGCGCCGAAATGGTACTGGGCTCTTCGCAGCATCGCGCTGCCGGCAATCACATTTTCTGCTAATGCTTCATCCATGAAGCCGTGGGGAGCGATCACCTGAACCTTGCCATTGTCGACATCTTCCTGGGTGATCATGCCTTTCACACCGCCGAAGTGGTCGACATGACTGTGTGAATAGATAACCGTGCTGATAGGTATGTCGGTGCCACCGGGGAGCAAAGGGTGGGCGAACCCCCAGGCGGCCTGTGTGAACTCCATGGTTGTTCCTGCGTCAAGCACGATCCAGCCAGAGCTACCTCGAACCAGGGTGATGTCAGCCAGGTCTCCCCGTATCTGATAGATGTCTTCACCTAGCTGATACAAGCCGGAGTCTTTCGACTTCACCTTCATTTGCCCGAAGATACTGGGATGAATCGTGTCTGGCCTTGGTGATTCAACAAAGGCGAAGTCCTTCGGGCTCAAAGCGCCGACCCCTTCAGGTAGCGGGGCGATAAGAGTTTCCGGGCTCTGGTCCTTCATCATGCTGCCATCGAGGAAGTCGCCGATGGGCATGTGGTTGTCTTCGTATTCCTGCAGGAGCGCTGCGGTATGTGAGGTCGCCGCTCCCGACTCAATGGTTTGGCGTGAGCTTTCGTTGTCGCTACAACCGATTAAGCCGCCGGCCATGATAAGTGTAAAGGCAGCGGTCTTTAGGTGGATGCTGTTCATTTGTCTAGCGACTTATGCGAATAATTTGTCCGGCGTCGCCATCGGTAATCAGGAAGATAGATCCATCTGGTGCTTCACGGATATCTCTGATGCGCAGTCCGATTTCTGAAAAGAGGGGTGACTCGGTCATGTCGTCGCCATTCGTTTCAAGAAGTCGAACTTCTGCATCAACCAGTGCGCCGACCAGGAAAGCACCTTCCCATTCGGAGAACATTTTGCCGCTGTAAACGACCAGGCCTGAAGGGGCAATGCTGGGTGTCCAGTAGTGAAGTGGTTGCTCAACACCAGGGTATTCAGTCAGTGGAGAAACATAAGCACCGCTGTAGTTTTCGCCGTAAGTAACTGCAGGCCAGCCGTAGTTGGCGCCTGGTTTGATCAGGTTAAGCTCATCACCACCCTTAGGGCCGTGTTCATGAAGGTAGATTTCCCCGTTGGGTCCAAGATCGAGACCCTGTGGATTGCGGTGACCGTAGGAGTAAACCAGTGGATCGCCATCACCGTCAGCAAAAGGATTGTCCTCGGGAGCAGAGCCATCTGAGTTAATTCTGATTACTTTGCCGAGATGGCTGTTTGTGTCCTGGGGCGCTTCCCGGTATTCGAAGCCGTCACCCGTGGTGACCAACAAGGTGCCGTCAGGCAGGAAGTGCATCTTGCCGCCATAGTGAGCTGGGGTGTCTTTGGTCGGTGATGCGGTGTAAATGGTTTCAGCGCCAACGAAGGCGTTGTCTTCAAGACGAGCCTTCATGATGGTGGTTGCGTTAGCTTCCGGCGTTCCACCCGCGTAGGCGAGGTAGACCGTCTGGTTATTGTCGTAGTCCGGATCAAGCAGGACGTCGAAATAGCCACCCTGGCTCATGAAGTAGGTCTCAGGGCCGCCAGAGATCACATCGCCAATCTGACCTTCCGACGAGATGATTCGAACTTCACCCGACTTCATCGAAACGATGTAGCTGCCATCCGGCAGAAAATCCATCGCCCAGGGATGATTTAGCCCTTCAGCGACAACATCGGTGTTGTAGTCTGCGGCATTCAGGTAAGAGGCGAATGTCAGTGCGGCAAGGAGTAACGTCTTTTTCATGATGGTTCAGTGACTGCTGTAAAGTCGCTATTATACGCACGCTGAAACATCGATTTGGAGCGGACATGAAAGTCGTACTTGGGTATTTTCTGGCAGTTCTCGCCACCTACATTCTGGGGGCAGTGTTCGTCAGCCAGGGAAACATCGCTGAAGTTGTGGGCATGGGGTTTGAGATCACCATGAGCCATCGCATTGATGCGGTAATCCACGATTTGACCCATATGTATGATCTTTACCTGCCTATTGTAGCCGTGGGCATGCTCATCGGTTTATCTGTTGCCGCACTCATCATCAACTATGTGATTGATCTCAGGTTGATTGGTTACGTCTCCGCAGGATTTGTGGCGTTGGTGGCCATTCATGTTCTGATCAAGGCAACGCTTGGATTAAGTGGTATCGCGCCGACGCGAGAAATTATTGGATTGCTGGCGCAGGGACTGGCAGGTGCAGCTGGTGGATACGTGTTTCATTACATAACGCAAACGGAGCAAACAGATGCCTCAAGTTAATGCTGGCGCCCCATCCGAAAATTTTTTCCTGGACGGTAATTTCAGTCCTGTTGCAGAAGAACGTGACGCCGAGGACATGGAGGTCAGGGGAAGCATCCCTGAAGATCTAGCAGGTCACTTCCTTAGGATTGGTCCGAACCCGGTGTATGTCTTCAGTGAAGAGGCGTATCACACCTTTGATGGCGACGGCATGATCCATTCGATTGAGTTTGATCACGGCAAGGCGCGATATCGAAACCGATTTGTTCAGAACGAAGGGTTCAAGCTCGAGCAGGAACGCGGTGACTGGGTCTATAAGGGCATGAACTCGATGATGGACCCGACTCCACCTCGGGTGCCAGAAGGTGCTCCCGCGGGCAAAAATCTGGCGAACACGGCCTTCACGTATCACAACAAGACCTTGTATGCCCTGCATGAACCGTCACAGCCCACCATTATTGGTTTGCCGGATCTGACAACTATCGGAACGACCGATTTCAATGGCAAATTGACTCACCCGTTCACAGCGCATCCGAAGGTCGATCAGAAGTCCGGTGAAATGATGACCTATGGTTATTCATTCATGTCCGAACCTTATGTGACCTATTCAGTCATCAATGCAGAGGGTGAGTTGGTTCACAGCACCCCAGTAACCATTCCCAAGCCGGTGTTCATGCACGACTTCGCGGCCAGTGAAAAGTACTCCGTTTTCCTCGATTTCCCGATCACCCTGGATATTGAGCGCGCGATTTCTGGTGGCCCGGCTCTTGGCTTTGAAGCTGAGCATGGTTCAAGGATTGGCCTGTTGCCACGTCACGGTTCAGATGCTGACATCCAATGGTTTGAAGTGGAAACCGGTGTCGTGGTCCATACGGCCAACGCATGGGATGACGGTGATGAAGTGGTTCTGCAGGCTTCTCGATCTATTAATGCTGATATTGCAGGTGCTGGAACCACAGAGGGTAATAACCTCTCTGAGAATCAGGGCAAACTTTATGAATGGCGACTTAATACTAAGACCGGTGCCGTTGCTGAACGAACCTTGAGCGACACACCCTGTGACTTCACACGCGTGAATGATGTCTACGCCTGTCACGCTACCCGTTATGTTTACGCCGCGGTCTTTAACCCGACCAGACCGTTCACGTTTGACGGTGTGATGAAGTACGACAATAAAGAAGACTCAACAACCGTGTTCAAGTTCGGTGCTGATCGTCATGGCGGCGAGGCTGTATTCGCACCGAAAGTTGGTGCTAAAGAAGAAGATGACGGATACCTGATCTGTTTCGTTCACGACGAAGCAAAAGATCAGAGTGAGTGTCAGATCATCGACGCCCAGAATGTTGCTGCTGGACCTATTGCCACGATCATCATGCCGTTTCGTGTGCCGTACGGTTTCCACTCAGGTTGGGTCAGCGCGAGTTAAAACTGACGGATGTGCAGCCGTAGATTGAACTGCACAAAAAAATAACAACAAAAAAGAGCTCGTCATGTTCAATTCTTATCGTGCGCCGCATTTAGTTGCGGCAGTTTCCCTTGGCTTGCTGATTTCATCCTGTGCGGATGATGAATTGGCGCCATCCAATGATGTCATCAGCGCTTCGGCCAACGCCCACGAAAGTGCCGCTGCTGTCGAAGGAACCGCAAAGGCAGATGCGCTTCTCGAACAGCAGGCCGAAACAGGTGTCTGGAGTGCCCAGGTTTTTGAAACGGAAACGGAACTGCTCACCAGGGACGTGCCCGCGCGGAAAAGCCTTCCTGCGCGTGCGGAGGGTTTCAACGAACGCACCGCTTACTACGGTGACCTCCACGTGCATACCGAATATTCTTTTGACGCTTATGCCTTTGGCACTCTGGCGACACCTTACGATGCCTATCGCTTCGCGACTGGAGAACCAATCGCAAATGCGGCAGGTTTTGACATGCAGCTATCTCGACCATTGGACTTTTATGCGGTCACCGATCACGCCATGTTCCTTGGCGTCGCCAAAGCAGCTGCAGAAACCGATACTGAGTTTTCAAAGAATGCGTTTGCACAGCCCTACCATGACCTGAACAGTCCTGAAAACATGGGTGCAGATTCGTTGAGTGTTCTGAATCGTTTGCGAACCTTTGCGGACTTCCTGCCAAGAGCTGTTACCGGTATTCAATCCGGTGAACTGGAAAGAGAGGAAGTCCTCGGTGTCGTTCGTACTGCCTGGAGCGATACCATTGATGCGGCAGAACAATTTTATAAGCCCGGTGAGTTCACCACTTTTGTTGGTTACGAATACACGTCATCAGGTGATGACATGGGTAATCTGCACCGAAATGTGATTTTTGAAGGTGCCAGCTTGCTGCCGCGGGAACCTTTCTCTCGTTATCACTCGGTGAATCCCGAAGACCTCTGGCAATGGATGGATGACCTCAGGGCGAAAGGCGTTGAGAGTCTTGCGATACCACACAACTCGAATGGCTCGAACGGCCGCATGTTTCAGATGACTAACTGGAATGAAGAGCCGCTGGATGAAGCTTACGCGCAGCAGCGCATGCGCAATGAGCCGATCATTGAAATCACCCAGATTAAGGGAACGTCTGAGACGCACCCAACTTTGTCATCCCGGGATGAGTTTTCAGGTTTTGAAATCATGCCCTATCGAGTTGCGACAAATGCGTTGTCGAAACTTGAAGGGTCCTATGCTCGTGAAGCTTTGCTGAATGGTTTGTCCCTCGAGCAGCAGGGCATGGGTAACCCATTTCAGTTCGGTTTCATCGGCGCCAGTGATACACACACCGCCGCAAGTCAGAACGACGAATCAAATTTCACCTCCAAACTTGGTTTGATCTCGGGTACTGCGGAACAGCGTGGCTCTGTCCCTCAGGGCATGCTGGGTAATCTCTTCTACTATTACACAGAGGTGTCGGATGCTTTCAGTTCTACACCCAGAGGTAGGGCGGCATTTGCCAAGGTGAATGGGGATATTTATCTGAGCGGTGCAACCATCACCTTTGGTGCCTCGGGCGTTGCTGTAGCCTGGGCAGAAGAAAACACACGGGAGTCCATCTACAGTGCCTTCCGTCGCAAAGAGGTGTTCGCGACTTCTGGTCCTCGAATCCAACTCAGATTTTTCGCCGGTCACGGCTTGGATGAAACCCTGCTGACAGCTCAGGATGGGATTGAGCAAGCCTATACGAAGGGTGTCACCATGGGCGGCAATCTGCTCGCCGATGACAGTGCGCAGGAATCCCCAAGTTTCCTTTTTATGGCGACAGCAGATCCAATGGGTGCGCCGCTGCAGCGTGTGCAGGTTATTAAAGGCTGGATTGATGATGACGGTAATACCCAGGAAGAAGTCATCGATGTTGCCTGTGCAAATGGCGCTTCGGTTAATCCGGAAACCAATCGATGCCCGGTAAATGGGGCGAAAGTTGATCTCTCGGATTGTTCGATTAATGCAGAGACCGGCAGCATGACACTGTCTGCGCATTGGCAGGATCCTGACTTTGATCCCGAGCAACGATCTTTCTACTACGCACGAGTGCTTGAAAACCCGACGTGTCGTTGGTCAACCTGGGATGCGATTCGGGCGGGGGTAACACCTCGTGATGACCTTGCTAAGACGCTTCAGGAGCGAGCCTGGTCTTCGCCGATTCATTACATTCCGTAGTGAAAAGTGAGTGGTTCAGAAGCGCAGGGGATTTTGCTCAGATGAACCTTGTGCTTCCAACCAGTCATGGAATGGCTGTCGGTAGTTGATACCGGTATCGAACGCATCAGGATCACCCTTGGAAAGTATCCAGTAACCATCTCCACCGGCATACATGAAGCTGTTCACGAGAACACGATACTTACGGTTCTCATCCAACGGTTCTCCGCTATCAGTAAACACCCATTGATCGCTGCGCTTCGTTAGCCCACCGACAACAGGTTCATGACCGGAGTCGAGCGCGGTACGAAGACTCTGACCATCCAGCTCCAGGGCCAAAATAGTATTGTCGAAAGGCAACAACGCAACGACAGTGCCCACATCAATCAATCCTTTAGGAAGATCAATACGTATCCCGCCGGCATTGGTGATGGCCACGTCAGCAGTGGGGTCAGCGATCAGCCAGCTGTCGATGATGATCTGCTGTAATTCTTTGCTGTATCGACCCAACGCACGGTTGGTGTAAGCGACGGGCTCAGTTAAAAGTGCCTGGGTTTCACTTGCCCAAGTCGAGATGAGGTTGGCGATATTGGCGTTTTCAGTTTCGAATCGGTTCCCCTGTGTGGAGAACTTTTCCCTTACGACTTCCCTGGTCTCTGTATTCACCGTGAAAGTGGCTTTTGCGTATGCCTCGAAGTGATATCCGCCGCCGAGCAGCACGGTATCTTCGATCTTCTCGGCGATGAGTTCGTTACAGTGACCGGCGCCCATCATCGCGATGTTGAGATCTCGAGTTGCCTGGATCAATTGCGTAAGAGGATCAACACAGACATGCGCAATGATCAGTACCAGGTCCGTACCCTGCGCTTCAACTTCCGGCAGGGTTTGGCGAACGGCCTGTTCTAGAGCGATGAACTCCAGGTCGCGAACATGCGCGGGATGAGTGGCCGTGGGTGTATCCAGTGTCGTTAGACCGATGATACCTATGCGAAGGTCATTCACCGTCTCGATGCTGTAAGGCAGAATCCCAATGTCGGTTGGCGTCTTGCCGTTGCTCCGCCAGCGTGTGTTGGCGCTGACATAGGGGAAGTCTGCTTCCTCTGCTCTTGCCTGAAATACCTCCAGACCGAAGTCGAACTCATGGTTGCCTACAGCACTGGCGTCGTACTGCATCGCGTTCATGACCTCGATCATGCTTTTTCCCTCAGTCCATGTGGAGATTGCGGGACCGGTCCAATTGTCTCCGCCACTCAGAATCAGGAAAGGCCCATCAGGGGTGTAACCCTCCTGTTTCTCCCACAGATCAAAGAGGTTAGCCGCGGACTGACCAGATTCCATGCCTTCCATCCAACCGTGTTCGTCGTTGGTATATAGGATGGTGATCTCGCGGAGGTGTTCATCAGGTTCTGTGCTGACACACCCGGCTAACAACAGACTGCAAACCAATAGCAGGGGAATAACTTTCATGGGATAAAGTTTACGTAACATCAATCACAACCGAAACCGCGTACTTATTAGTGCTTTTCATGCACAATGCCTCTCGATGAAAAAGTCGATCGCAATCGCGGGCAATATTGGCAGTGGCAAATCCACGTTATTGGAGTTCCTGGCCAATAATTTCGATATACAGCCGTTTTACGAGCCGAATGCTACCAACCCCTATCTTCCTAGCTTCTACGAAGATATGAGTGCTTGGGCATTTCACTCGCAGCTCTATTTCCTGGCGAACAAATTTAAGCTTCATCAGGAGCTGGACCAGGCGCCCGGCGTTGTCGCCCTGGACAGAACGATTTTTGAAGATGCAGAGATATTCGCCACCGCGTTGCACCGTATGGGTCATATAGACAAAAGAGACTGGGCAACATATCAGGACCTTTATGGTGCGATACTAGATGCGATTAATGCACCTGATTTGTTGATTTACGTTCGTTGCGGCATGCGGACGCTGCGCAAGAGAATCCGTATGCGAGGTAGAGAGATGGAGCAGGATATTGATCCTGCCTACCTGAAACGCCTGCAGCGACTTTATGACAAGTGGATTGAGAACTATACGATGAGCGATGTCATGGTGATCGACTCCGACAGGCTGGATTATGCGTCTGACCTGATTGACCAATTGGATCTGATAGAACGCGTTGAGGCGATTGTATGATTGAAGACTTTGAAGAGCGCCACCATGAGTTTGATGGCTGTTTCAATTTTCGCGACATAGGTGGATACCCAACCGAAGACGGCCGTCGCGTAAAGTGGGGTCGTTACTTTCGTGCCGGTCGCCAGGATCGGATGAGCGAAGCGGATTTGCAGCGACTCTCCCAACTCAACGTTGGTGCGCAGATAGACTTGCGTGGTAATGAGGAAATTTCAGATCAGGGTCGTGGACCTTTGCCGGAGATGGGTGCGGACTACCACCATCTTCCCGTGATCCCTGAAGGCGGCAGGGAAAAACTAAGTTTGCTGGTCGGTGATACCGGCATCTCTGGTGAAAGGTACCTGGGCTACCTGTCCTTCGGGCCTGAAACCTGGCTCACCCTCTTTGACATTCTGGCTGAACAAAGAAGCGATGCGTTGGTGATTCATTGCACCGCGGGCAAAGACAGGACAGGGGTCTCCACGGCGTTTTTGCTCTCAGCTCTGGGAGTTGGCCGAAAAGTTATCGAAGCTGACTACCTGCTGACCAACCGGGATGTGGTTCGACAAGTGGATTTCGTGGAATCTACCGTTGGTTTGCCAGATGACATCACCCGCGAGCAATTATTGGTTCTGGCCGGAGTGCCAGAGACGGCCATGTCGGTGTTTCTTGATGGACTGGAGTCACAGTATGGCGGCGCTCTGGAATATCTTCGCCAGGCCGGGGTGACCGATGATCACTTCGAAGCAGTCAGAGAACGGTTTCTCGACTGAAACTGACCGCGGCTTGGCGAGTCCAGTGATATAGCGTTTAATCTCTTTGATACAAGTAGGGGAACTTTCATGAGCCTGGATGCGTTTCGTGCTGAAGCACGAGAATTTATTGATACCCACTGCCCGCAGTCTATGCGTAACAAGGTTGTTCATTTTGAAGAAGCTTTCGAAATGTACGACAACGACGACGCTAGACTCTGGCTGAAACACATGGCGTCACGCGGTTGGACTGCGCCGATGTGGCCCAAAGAATATGGTGGCGGCGGGCTGAGCTTTGAAGAAAACCGGGTGCTGCAGGAAGAAATGGCGGCGTTGAAGGCGCTGCCACCGTCCGTGGGCATGGGGCTCGCCATGATTGGTCCGACTCTGCTTGAGTTCGGCACCGAGGAGCAAAAGCAACGCCATCTGCCGAAGATTGTTTCCGGAGAGGTTCGCTGGTGCCAGGGGTATAGTGAACCTGGTGCTGGTTCTGACCTCGCTGGACTGCAGACCAAGGCCGTCCTGGAAGGTGATCACTTTGTACTAAATGGTCAGAAGATTTGGACTACTGGAGCTAATCATGCTCATTGGATGTTCGCGCTGGTAAGAACCGATTCGGACGCGCCGAAACATGACGGTATCAGCTTTGTTCTGCTAGAAATGGATCAGCCTGGGGTGACGGTCAAGCCAATCCAGTTGATTTCAGGTTCGTCGCCGTTTTGCGAAACCTTTTTCGATAATGCCACTGCACGGCGTGATGATTTGGTGGGTGAGCTCAACAAAGGATGGACCGTTGGAAAACGTTTGTTGCAGTACGAGCGTTCGGCTTCATCGGTGCGCACAAAGAAGAAGGGTAAACCCGTAAACCCCTACGCCAAGATCGCAAAAGAATACTATGGTGAAGACAACGGACGTGTTGCAGACACCGCAGTGCGCGAAAAAATCACGAAACAAACGATGTTAGAGAAGTCTCTGCAGCTGACCATTCAGCGCGTCGCCGATGAAAGTAAATCAGGTAAAGCACCAGGCGCAACAACATCGATATTCAAGCTGATGGGTTCTACGGTTGCCAAAGAGGGTTCGTCATTGAAATCAGAACTGCGGGGTTTCTCTGGTATTGGATGGGAAGGTGATGGCTTTTCCGAGGATGAAGCTGAAGCAACGCGAAGCTGGCTACGTGATCGTGCGGTGACGATCTATGGCGGTACCAATGAAGTTCAGATGAATATCATCAGCAAGCGTGTGCTTGGCTTGCCCGACTAAATCAGAACAGAGAGTAGAAATGTTATGGATTTGCTTGAACTAACCGATAAACATCAGGTGACCCGCGAAGAAGCGGCGGACATTCTGCGCCAGGTTGCAGACACACTGTCTCGTCATAACGAAGTGCAGTTTATGAGAAATGGCATGCAGCTCCGGGTAGATGTGCCGAAACAGGTGACTGTGGAAATCGAGCTGGAAGTTGAATCGGACGAGTCGTCTCTTGAGATCGAGATTAACTGGTGACCAAAAATATACTTCAGCCGACTGGCGATCAGGTCCGGGCTTTTCGAGATAGGGCGACTGGTGAACCCATCCAGATGTTGAACCTGCTCAAGTTCAAAGAGGTGGCGGACTACGAGGAAGGTGATAAAGCTGACCTCTCAGGACAGGAAGCCTACGAACTCTATGCTGCGGGCTTTCGCCGGGTCATGGAACCGAAAGGATGCCGGGTGCTTTATTCAGGTGATGCGCGCGGATTTCTGATCGGTGAAGGTGAAGGCGAGTGGGACGCGGTCATGTTGATTGAGTACCCATCAACCCAGGTCATGCTGGATATGTTTCGCGACGAAGAGTACCAGAAGGTACAGATTCATCGCGTCGCAGCGCTTGAAGGACAGTTGTTGATCGAGTGTGGTCCAGGATTCAGGATATAAACGCCTAGAAAATGTAGTAAAGCTACTTAATATTGTCTATTATCCGCCAAAAATACGTAGTTAAACTACTTTTTGTCGGCGAATATGAGTCAATCCTTCCTAAATCGTCTTCGTTTAAAGAGTGAAACGCTAAGTCCTTCAGAGGGTCGTGTTGCGGCTTGGGTCTTGGAGAATCCAGCTGAGGCGTTAAATACCTCGCTTAAAAATGTGGCTGAAATCTGTGAGGTCAGTGAACCCACGGTGATTCGATTTTGTCGCAGTATGGGGCTTGCTGGTTATCGAGAACTCAAAACTGAGTTGATGGCTTCGCTGCATCGGGCTGAAAGTTATCTACATAGCAACGTAGGTCCAAAGGATGAAGCCAGTCTGGCAGCCGCGAAGGTATTAGAAAGTTCGATAAGTGGTTTGGTCGCAACCAGAACTTCCCTCCACGATTTCCCGTTCGATGAAGCTTCAGGTTTATTAACATCAGCGTCGCAAATTGTCTTCTTCGGGTTTGGTGCGTCTGGCTTTGTCGCTCAAGACGCCTGCCATAAATTTTTCAGGCTGGGCATTCCCTGTGCCGCGGCTACTGATACACCCTCAATACTTCAGCACGCTGCTGTGCGAAAAAAAACGGACGTCGTTATCGTCATTTCGAATTCTGGCGAATGGTCTGAACTCAGTGAAGGCGTAGACATTGCACGTGCTCGTGGTGCTACCGTCATTGGTATTACCGATCCTCTATCGAAACTCGCCAACACGGTTGACCTGCTCCTCCCTTGTGAACCTCTCGAAGACCCGAATCTTTATACACCCATGAGTTCCAGGTTGGTTCAGTTGGTCATTCTGGACGCGCTTCAGGTGTGTATCGCACTAAAAATGGGAAAGACAGCTGAGGATAACTTGCGAGATACAAAAGAAGCGTTATCTTCGCGTCGACTTAACTCATGAGGATACTATGGTTCAGTTAAAACCCGTTGACCCCTTTGACTTCATTATTTTTGGAGGGACGGGAGACCTTGCGCTTCGGAAGCTGATTCCGGCGCTTTGGCACAGACACTGTGATGATCAGTTACCGTTAGGTAGCCGTATTATCGCCGTCAGTCGCGGCTCCGCGACCAAAGATGAATATGTTGGAACGCTTAGAGACCATCTTTCCGAAGCGATGAAGGATCCGCGTTGGGCTGACTTTGTTGAGCGCATCTACTACGTCAGCCTTGATGCAACTGACTCGACAACCTGGGTAGACCTAGTTGAGCTGCTGGATGGTCGTGAAACGGTTACCCGCGCTGTTTATTTGGCAACGCCCCCCACGCTCTTTGGTCCGGTCTCGAAAGGGCTGGTAGATGCGAACCTGAAAACACAATCCACACGTATCGTGATCGAAAAACCGGTTGGGCATGACTTCGAGTCAGCGAGACAAATCAACGATGAAGTGGGTAGCTGTTTCTCAGAGAGCCAGATATTTCGCATAGATCATTATCTTGGGAAGGAGACGGTTCAAAACCTACTCGCGCTGCGTTTTGGTAACTTCATTCTTGAACCCCTCTGGCGACGTGAGGCCATTGATCATGTGCAGATTACTGTTGCGGAAGAGCTCGGTGTTGGGAACCGTATTGATTTCTACAACGAGACCGGCGCATTAAGGGACATGGTACAGAACCATCTCATGCAGTTGGTTTGTCTCGTGGCTATGGAGCCTCCAGCGAGTTTTGACGATGACGCTGTGCGTGATGAAAAAATCAAAGTACTTCGCTCATTGCGTCCGATCGAATCGGATCAGGTAAAGCTCAATACGGTTCGGGGCCAGTACCGAGGTGGTGCTGTTAATAAACAGGTCGTTGAAAGCTACGCCGAAGAACTAGGTCGTGAGAGTGATACCGAGACGTTTGTTGCTCTCAAGATGGAGATCGATAACTGGCGTTGGTCGGGGGTGCCGTTTTTTCTGCGAACAGGAAAACGCATGCCGGTAAAGCACTCGGAAATCGTTATTCAATTCAAGCCGACTCCGCATTCCATTTTCGGTTCCGGAGAGAGTTTGCCCAATCGCCTCTCGATTCTTCTCCAACCTAATGAAGGAGTTAAGTTGCGAATGGCGGCGAAAGAGCCGGGACCAGGTGAGTTCACTCTTAAGCCGGTTTCACTGGATCTTAGCTTTGCTGAAACCTTTGGTGGCGGATATCCGGACGCATATGAGCGCCTTGTCATTGAGGTCCTCCGCGGTAATCAGGCGTTGTTTATGCACCGCGAAGAAATCGAGTCAGCTTGGCGGTGGATTGACAGAATCTTGGAAGGTTGGGCGAATTTCGAGCAAAAACCCGAACTATATGCCGCTGGTACATGGGGGCCGACTTCCTCCTCGCTAATGCTGGATCGAATTGATCGAACCTGGTTTCCCGTATGAAGTTGACGCTTTACGAAGATCGAGCTGAAGCGTCGATCGCAGCTGCACAATGGTTGAAGGAGCATCTTGAAGGATTCTTGTGCTCGAATGATCGAGCAGGGTTGATGGTAAGTGGCGGAAGTTCACCTAAGCAAACTTTCGAGGTGTTGTCGCATTCAGCATTGGATTGGAGTCAGATAGATGTATCTCTGACCGATGAGAGATGCGTCCCCGCGAATCATGACGCCAGTAATGAAAAGATGGTTCGCGAAACGTTGCTAATCCATTCAGCTGTAAGTGGCACCTTTCTTCCTGTCGGCACCATTCCCTCACAGAATCTCAGCTGTTGTCTTGTTGGGATGGGAGAGGACGGTCACTTTGCCTCGATATTTCCTGATCACCCTCAGCTCGAGGCTGTTCTGGACCCGCACGAACGACCAGGCACGTTCAAGATAAAGACTCATGCCAGCGAGCATGAGCGAGTAACAGTTAATCTGTCTGCGTTGTTGGCAGGCGAAGCCATTCTATTGCTGGTGTTTGGTCAGAAGAAATTAGATCTGGTGCGAGCGCCAGAAGGATTACCAATAAACGCTCTGCTGAGTCAGAACATGACTCCAGTCGACGTCTTTTGGTCTCCCTAACGTTTGGAGAAACATAGATGAACGAAACGATCATTGAGGTCACGCAACGGATCATAGATCGCAGTCGAGACGACAGAAAAAAATACTTGGATCAGTTGGATCAGCAGGCGCAGAGTGGGCCGGTCCGAGGAAATTTACCTTGCAGCAACCTTGCCCATGGCATGGCGGCTTGTTCTGACGCATCCAAAGCTAAGCTTAGCGATGAATTGATCTCAAATGTAGCGATCGTCAATGCCTACAATGATGTGTTGAGTGCACATCAGCCTTATGAAATATATCCGCAGCAGATCAGAAGTATCGCCGAAGAACTTGGAGCGGTAGCTCAAGTAGCGGGTGGTGTCCCTGCAATGTGTGATGGTGTTACCCAGGGTCAGGATGGCATGGAGCTATCTTTGTTCAGTCGAGATGTGATTGCTATGTCGACCGCCATTGCGCTGTCTCACAATATGTTTGACGCTGCGATCATGCTCGGCATCTGCGACAAAATTGTTCCTGGTCTACTGATGGGTTCATTGTCGTTTGGTCATTTGCCAGTGATTTTCATACCTGCGGGACCTATGCGATCTGGACTACCCAACAAAGAGAAAGCCGCGGTTAGGGAGGCCTACAGCGCGGGACAAGCCAGCAAAGCGGAGCTTATTGCCGCTGAGTCTGCCTCTTACCATAGTGCTGGTACCTGTACCTTTTATGGAACAGCCAACAGCAATCAAATGCTGATGGAATTCATGGGGCTTCAGCTTCCGGGTAGTTCTTTTGTGAATCCAGATGATCCCTTGCGTCCTATGTTGACTCGTCAGGCTGTTACTCAAGTACTATCCAATACCTGTGATGGTGAGACTTACAGACCCATCGGGCGCATCTTAAGTGAAAAGGCGATTGTTAACGGCATGATCGGCTTGCTGGCAACTGGGGGTTCCACCAATCACACCATCCACCTGGTCTCCATTGCGAAGGCGGCAGGAATATCAATCAATTGGTCCGACTTTGCGGAACTCTCTAAGGTGATTCCGTCTATCGTGAGCGTCTATCCAAACGGTCAAGGTGACGTTAACCAATTTGAAAGTGCAGGAGGTCTAGCTTTTGTTATCAATGAGTTGCTCGAGGCTGGGTTGCTGCATGATGATGTTCTCACAGTAGTAGGTCACGGGATGAGACCTTATGCGCGACAACTCAAGCGCTCCATAGATGAAATTGCTTATGATGAGCAAGCGCCTCGAACCGGGGATAAAACCATCTTACGTACGGTTGCTGAACCATTTAACACAGAGGGGGGTATAAAACTCGCCGAAGGTAATGTCGGTCGTGCCATTGTCAAAGTGTCTGCGGTCGCAGAGGACTACCACACAATAACCGCACCGGCGCGTGTATTTCGTAGCCAAGGTGAGTTTGTGATGGCTTATGAAGCCGGAGAATTGGAAAAGGATCTTGTTGTCGTGGTTTCCGAGCAGGGTCCCAGAGCCAATGGGATGCCAGAACTGCATAAGCTCTCCCCTTACCTCGGTAACTTACAGAACAAAGGGTTTAAGGTGGCGCTGGTTACTGATGGAAGAATGTCCGGTGCTTCCGGGAAGATTCTTGCTGCGATTCAGGTGACACCTGAGGCGGCGGCGGGTGGCAATATCGGTCTGATTCGTGATGGTGACATGGTCACCGTCGATGCAGTAAGTGGCCTTCTGGATGTCGATGCAAACCTTTCGGATCGCCAACCTACTGTTGAGTTAAAAAACACCTACGGGACAGGCCGAGACCTCTTTAACCAATTCCGAATGGATGCGAAGAGCGCTGAAGCGGGCGCGAGTATTATCGGATTATGAGTATTCCCGAATATCTTGAAGAAGCCCAACTGGTCCCGGTTGTTACGATAGACAGCAAGGAAACGGCTAAACCCTTAGCGGATCTTCTTCTATCAGTCGGAATCAGCGTCATCGAAGTGACGCTAAGAACACCAGAAGCGCTGGAGGCGATTCGCTGTATATCAGACGAATTTCCCGAGATGACGGTTGGTGCCGGTAGCGTTCGAGATGCCGGTCACGTGAATCTAGCTCAGGATGCCGGTGCTCAGTTTTTGGTGAGCCCTGGATTCAGTGAGCTACTAATTGAAAAAGCTTCTGAAGCGAACTCGGTGCTAATCCCTGGTGCAGCTACTCCGGCTGAGGTGCTTCAGCTCTATCATCTTGGCTTTGATTTCATTAAATTCTTTCCCGCTGAACTTTCGGGAGGCGTTTCCATGATAAAAGCGATCTCAGCGCCGCTTCCCGAGATATCCTTTTTTCCTACCGGTGGGATTTCTGAGACAACAGTGTTGGACTATTTGAAGCTTGAACAAGTGGTTTGTGTCGGCGGTTCCTGGTTTCTGGACACTCGGGCGTTGAAAGACTCTGACTTCGAAACCGTTAGATCCGGATTGGAGCGAGCGCTTCAGGATATCCAGTGAGTAATGATTCCATACTTGTTGCTGACATTGGCGGCACGCATGCGCGGTTCGCGTTGGCTGACCTCAACTCCTCCGGCGTAAGCCATGAGTCCGTGCTCGAGTGCGCCGACTTTCCAGCCGTCGAAGATGCGATTATTCATTACATCGCGCAGATGGGAATCAAGATGCCTTCTACAATTTGCATCGCCGCTGCTGGTCCCGTAACAGACGGCTGTGTGTCCTTTGTAAATAGCAGCTGGCATATAGATACCGAGCAACTCAGGGTGTCTCTTGATGTTGATCAAATGACACTTGTGAACGACTTTGTTGCAGTTGCTCATGCAGTCTCCATATTGGAACAAGATGACCTCTTAGGTATTAATGGTTTGCCATTCAACCGGGAAGCTGATCGCTGGACTACGGGTGTCATTGGTCCAGGCACAGGACTGGGAGCTGCTGGTTTGGTGAAAAAGAGGGGGCATGTTTTCTCGCTGTTAACGGAAGCAGGGCACTCGGGTTTCTCTCCTACTGATCCATTTCAATTTGAGTTGATGGATGTGCTGGCTAAACGACACGGTCGAGTTTCCAACGAACGTTTGTTGTCGGGCCCTGGAATTGAAAATATTTACCGGGGTGTCTCGGAAATTGTATCGGGTCAGGCGCGAGAGCTCACCGCAAAAGAAGTGTTTGCAGGAGTCAACGCTGACGCCAATGCAAAAACTTCGGTGGATTTGTTTTTTAAGGTGCTTGGACAAGTAGCCGGAGACTTCGCGTTAAGCATTGGTGCTTTTGATGGCGTCTTTCTCGCAGGTGGAGTGGTGCAGCGTTATGCGAGCCTCGTCCCGGAAAGTGCGTTTCAGCAGGCATTTCAGATGAAGGGTAGGCTTTCAGAGCAATTGGAAAAAACGCCGACATTTGTCATCACGCACCAGACCCCTGGCTTGTTAGGTGCAGCACAAATTGCTCGAGAGGAAGCCCTGGCACTTGGGTAACCAGCATTTTTTAGTGATGGGCGTGGCTGGTTGCGGTAAATCTACCCTGGGTGCGATGTTGGCCGATTCTCTTGATTGCACGTTTATCGAAGGCGATGACTACCATGCTGATAGTTCAGTCAAAAAGATGAGTGAGGGTGTTCCTTTGACTGATGAAGATCGATGGGGCTGGCTTGAGCGCCTTAACGAATTGTTAACGAACGCGGATGGCCCGACCGTTCTAGCCTGCTCAGCGCTAAAAGAAAAATACCGTGATGTTCTTTGTCGCGGTTTGGATATCTCTATTGTCTTCTTGGATGTAGATCTAGATACCATCGTGAAGCGAGTACAGAGTCGAGACCATTTCTTTCCGGTGTCACTGGTTGAGGATCAGTTTGCTACTCTTGAAGCGCCCACACCTGATCAAGCAGTGGTGCTAGATGGTCGCAGTGACCCGAAGACACTTCGTGACGAACTGCTTGAGCTCCTAAATTGATGGTGTAGATTATGTCGTCATCGAATCCAGTTGATTGAAAATCTGACTAATGTCCGAAAAACACCCACGTTCTGAAGGAAAGGCGACAATTTTTGATGTCGCCGAGTTAGCCAAGGTTTCCATTAAGACCGTTTCACGCGTCGTTAATCACGAGCCAAATGTTACTGAGAAGACAAAAAAGAAAGTTCTGGATGCGATTGCGCGACTCAACTACCAGCCTAATAGTGCTGCTCGCGGGTTGTCTGGGAAGCGGTCTTTTGTAATTGGTCTCATTTATGAGAATCCTGATGAATTCAGTTACGTTGGCAATGTATTAAAAGGTGCGCTGCAGGCCTGCGAAGATCTGAATTATTCTTTACTGTTACAACCTCTCAAGCTTCCCGACAAGGACATTGGAGACAAGGTTCGTCGCTTTGCCGTTCAAACGAGAGTCGATGGAATTGTGCTTCCGCCGCCTCTGGCAGATGTTGATCAAGTGGTCACTGTACTCGATGAACTGGGAATTCCGTTTGCTGCTCTCGCGCCCAAACATCATCGATCGAATGCGATTAATCTTGTTTGTGAAGACAGAGAGTCGAGTTGCGCCTTGACCGAACACTTTATCGAGCTCGGTCATCGCGAAATTGGCTTTATTCAGGGCCATCCTGATCATGGGGCATCGGATCTTCGTTTTGGTGGCTACAAAGATGCACTAAAAAAACACGGCATTACTTTCAAGAAGAGTCTCGTTAAACAGGGCTACTTTGATTTTGAAAGCGGTAAAAAATGCGCCGCTCAGCTTTTGAATCTTAAAAACCCGCCAACGGTGATCGTTGCAAGCAATGACGACATGGCTGCAGGTGCCATGTTTATCGCCCAGCAGCGTGGAATGCTCGTTCCAGAGGAGATTTCTGTGGCAGGGTTTGATGACACGCCGCTGGCATCGCACCTTTGGCCGACCCTCACTACCGTAAAACAGCCGATCACTGAAATGGCCGTTCTCGCAACGACGCTTCTTATCAACAAACTTTCCGGTGAATCAGAGCCAGAAGAGACGGTTTCATTTCACTGTGATGTTGTCATAAGAAAATCGAGCCAGGCGCCACAATGAAGTGCCATGCCGTCCTCTGCTTGGTTACGTTACTTTTTGTTGCCAAGATATCAGCAGCTCCCAGCGTGGTAACCATCGAAAATTCGGAACATGGGTTTCAGTTGCTCCGTAACGGTGAACCTTATGTCATTCGAGGAGCGGGTACTCAGCTGCCCAAGGATCTGGCTTCACTGGCTCACCATGGTGGAAACTCGGTTCGAACCTGGAGTTCCGATAACGCACTTGAGATGTTGGACAGGGCGCAAGAGCTGGGTCTTACCGTCGCTATGTGTCTTGACGTTAAGCGAGAACGTCACGGCTTTGATTACAACGACAAAGATGCTGTAAGACTTCAGCACAAGACTTTGTTGGCTGAGGCTGCACGTTTAAAGAATCATCCGGCGTTACTATTCTGGATTCTGGGTAACGAGTTAAATCTCGAGTACAAAAACCCTCGCGTATACGATGCTGTCAACGATCTTGCTGTTGCCATACACGAGATTGATGGCAATCACCCAATTACCACAACCACCGCTGGAATCTCACCGAAGCTCGCCAAAGTCATAGGTAAACGTGCACCAGCCATCGATTTTCTGAGTGTGCAGGTTTACGGCGGTTTGTTCAGCCTGAACGACACACTGCAGAAGCTTCGCTGGGACAAGCCGATTATGATCACCGAGTGGGGAACAATTGGTCACTGGGAAGTGGAGCAAACTGGGTGGGGCGCACCATTGGAGCTCTCCAGTCGAGAAAAGGCGTTTACCTATCTGCGAGGTTATGAAGATGTCATTCAGAAGTCGAAAGGCCAGCTTCTTGGTAATTACGTCTTTCTCTGGAGCAATAAGCAGGAACGGACACCGACCTGGTATGGCATGTTTTTACCTGACGGAAAGAAAACGCAGTCTGTGGATATTATGCACCGCATCTGGAGAGGGAAATGGCCAGCTGATACCTCCCCAGTGATTCGTGAAATGACACTAAATGGCCTACACGCCAGACAAGATGTGCATCTCACGAGAACCACACAATACCTCGCTAAGGTTGATGCATACGATCACGAAGGCAGTGAACTTCGCTACCAATGGGTGCTCCTGAAGGAGAGTGATGCCAAAGAAGTCGGTGGTGATGCCGAAGATGTACCGGATGACTATTCACATTTATTGGACAATTCGTCGAGCCCAGAAGTCACTATTAACCTGATATCAGAGCCTGGCCCTTATCGGCTCTATGTCTACGTCAGTGATGACCAGGGGGTTGGGCATGCGAACATTCCGTTTTTGGTACGATAGTTGTTGACAACGTTGTCAGACGAAATTATAAAGATGACAGCGTTGTCATAAATCCGTCCGGATAGACAGCGAAGAACAATAAAAAAGAGGGGACTCAGATGCGCTCTAATCAAGCCTTGATTAGCTTTTTCCTTTTGATTTTCGCCTTGCCGATGCCGGCTTTTGCACAGGATGCAGAAGCGCCTGAGGCAAATGAGGTCGAAGAAACGATCGTTGTCACGGCGACTCGTCGTGAAACTGACATCATGGATACACCGATTGCGATCACCGCGTTATCGCAAGAGTTCCTGGAACGTCAGGGTATTTCGAACATCAAAGATCTCAGCTACGAGATGCCTGGACTATCGATTCAGAACACCGATTCGAATGCGCCGATCATTACGCTTAGGGGCGTGAGATCCACAAATGTGACTGAGGTTGGCGACCCAGCAGTGGGTATCCATGTTGATGGTTTGTATGTACCTCGTCCGCAAGGTGCCAGTGCGCTGATGTTTGACCTGGAACAAGCTGAATTGATGCGAGGTCCGCAAGGCACATTGTTTGGTCGCAACTCGATCGTCGGTTCATTGAATATCGTCACGGCGAAGCCTAACTTCGAAGAACAGGGTGGCTCAATCACTGTGAATGCCGGTCGCTACGACGAATTAGGTTTACGTGCACACTACAATCTGCCGATCACTGATCGATTTGCGGTTCGAGTGGCGTTCATGACTGAAGAGCGTGATTCATACCTCACTGGTTATTACGACGGTTCACAACCGGATTGGAGGTTCCTGCCGGAGGACGTTCGAAGTTCGTTTCAACCTGTTACCGACCAGTCACAGCTTGCCAACCAAACCGATTTTTCCTGGTATTTGGGCTGCCAGGTATGGCAGGAAGGCTGCTGGTTTGACCCAGGCTGGCAGATTGGATTGCCTCAAACCAACATCGAAGCTGATTCCGATGACTTCTATAACAATGTTGATAATCACGCTTACCGAATCAGTGCGCTCTATGCGTTCAACGATGATGCCCAGTTGAACTTCCAATATGAGGTTTATCAGGATGATGGAGCAGGCTGGCAGAACCTATTCTCCTGTGAGCAGATGGATGATCGAACTGGCAAGTACATGGGTGATCCTGGTGTTTATGACGCCAATACTTGTGAAGACATCATGGGTACCGATGATCGCTATACAGTGTTCGTAAACGTACCTGGCGAAATCGATATGAAAATCGCCAGTACTCGTCTGATCTATGAACATGATTTCGAAAATGTTGGCATTGTTGCCAAGTATGGCCATCAAAAGCTTGAGCAATACTCGCAGTGGGATACGGATGGTGGCGCCAACCCGGCATGGGATATGGCTTGGGTTGTGAACGACTATGTTGCGGAATCGAATGTTTTCGACATGGAAATCAAGAACCTGAATCCGGATAAATTGTCTTGGGTCTTAGGCGCCTTTTACATGAAAGAAGACAATGATATGGAAGCCTATTTCCATGCGACGATGAATGGAGACACCATTTTCAGACAGCCAGATCGTCAGGTTGAATCTGCTGCAGTTTTTGGTCAGGTTACCTACGAATTGTCAGAGAAGTGGTTCCTGACACTAGGTGCTCGATACACTGAAGACAAGAAGTCAGACGATGGTGGTCGCGTCTACGATTGTGTTGTCTGGAATAGTTGTTATCCCTCAACGGAGGTTTGGGGACAGCGGACACTATTCCCTGAAACGCTCAATAGCCTGGCACCTGATTTCCATATCGCTGGCGGACAGATCGCCGGTATTAACTGTGAGGCGCAGGGTGGGCCGTATGGTGGTGGACCTTACCTGGGTGCAACTGGTTGTATCGTGGAGACTGCGCAAAATGATGTTTCAGAAACCTATGACCATATCGACTGGCGAATTGGTCTTGACTGGGACATCTCGCCGACAGCGTTTGTCTATGCTTATGCAGCGACAGGCTACAAATCAGGCAGTATCGCGGACCAGTACGTGCGTGGAGACAATTCATTGCACCCAGAAGGACCTGGCTCTGAGGTCAGCACGTCCTATGATGAAGAAGAAGCTATCACCTACGAGATTGGCTACAAGGGTACGCTTCTGGATGGCAATCTCGATCTTGCTGCGAACTACTACTACACCAACTACGACGGCAAGCAGTTCACCGGCAACATTCCTGTCGACGTAATTGCTACAACCGAGTTCAACCGTGAAACCGGGATGGTCGAGGAAGTGCAGCAGGTGGTGACTATCTGGGGTACGCAGAACTTTGGTGAACAGGTGATGCAGGGTATCGAGATTGAATTCGATTGGACCCCTTATGAAGGTGGCAATCTGAATGGCTGGGTTACCTTCATGGACTCTGAAATCACTGAAGACTTTGTTACTCAGTGGTATTACGGCATGGATGCACAGTTTGGTCGAGCTGACTACGCTCAATCAATTGCGAACGTGCCTGAAAATGCAGTGAACCTCAAAGGCAATGAGGCGCCATATTCTCCAGACGTTGCGC
Source organism: Pseudomonadales bacterium (assembly GCA_965267195.1). Taxonomy (GTDB): domain Bacteria; phylum Pseudomonadota; class Gammaproteobacteria; order Pseudomonadales; family Azotimanducaceae; genus UBA9659. The sequence goes on along the minus strand of OZ253942.1, from coordinate 2,321,237 downwards.
TCACATTACGTTATGAGCACACGTTCAATCTGGGTCGATTTGGTACATTGAAGCCTTCCATCAGCTATCACTGGCAGTCTGAAGATTACGTATCTATCTGGAATGCTGACAAGCACGTTAACGATCCTGGTGGTTATGGTTCAGGCTTCAGCCCAAATGGTGACTATGTTGATCTTCCCGGCTACTTCCTGGATGACGTTGACACCTTCGGAGATCATCGCGATAGCTGGCATATGACCGATATCGTGATCACCTATGAGCCAGCGGGAGACCAGTCCTGGTACGTGCAGGCCTATGGCTACAACGTGACGGAAGAAGAAGTCGTGTGGTGGCGCGGAGTTGAAGCAGGTAATCCCAGAGGTTCCTATTCAGCGCCTGGTCAGTACGGCCTCCGCTTTGGTTACCACTGGTAACCGTGAAGTTCATAATGCAGCCACGGCCCCGTGGCTGCATTCCATTATTTATGACAAAGAAGTTAATCTTTTGTCTTTCTCTTCTCCTCCTCGTTGTTAGTTGTGGTGATGGACCTATGCAGTCGCAGATTCAGGAACAAGAAGATCAGTTTGAAGCCGACGCATCGGCGTGGCCTTCCTTAGAGAACCCGCTGACGCCGGATCCGAAGGTCGAGGATCGGATCACCAGCATCATTGCCAAGATGTCGATTGAGGAAAAAGTCGGCCAGATCATTCAGGCGGAAATTCAATACACCACGCCCGAAGATGTTAAAGAGTTTCACCTTGGCTCGGTGCTCAATGGGGGTGGTTCTTTACCTAATCGAAATAAATACGCATCGCCGCAGGAGTGGCTGGCGATGGCAGATGGTTATTACGAAGCTTCCATGGATGAGTCGGATGGTGGTGTAGCCATTCCAATTATCTGGGGAAGCGATGCGGTTCATGGCCACAACAACGTGATTGGCGCAACGATTTTTCCGCACAACATTGGCCTCGGTGCGACTCGTGATCCCGCACTCATGCGCGAAATTGGCAGAGTGACAGCCCGAGAGATGCGGGTTACTGGTATTGATTGGACGTTTGCGCCAACCGTAGCCGTGGGGCAAGACGATCGTTGGGGGCGGCTCTATGAAAGTTTCAGCGAGGACCCAGAAGTTGTTCGCCAGTATGCTCGTGAGTTCGTCATCGGTCTTCAGGGAGAACCGGGTACGCCAGAGTTCCTGGATTCGGATCATGTTGTCGCGACGGCGAAACACTTCATTGGTGATGGTGGTACTGAAGGCGGTGATGACCAGGGCGATACACAGGTAAGCGAAGATGAGCTGCGCGATATACATGGCCCCGGCTACTTCGCAGCGCTAGAGGCAGGTGTCCAATCTGTCATGGCCAGCTTTTCCAGCTGGAACGGCGAGAAACTACATGGTCATCAATACCTGCTCACTGACGTGCTTAAGAACAGGCTTGGTCTTGATGGTTTGGTGGTTGGTGACTGGAATGGTCATGGTCAGCTTCCGGGTTGTACCAATGCCTCTTGTCCGGATGCGATTAACGCCGGTCTTGATCTGTTTATGGCGATCGAAGATTGGAAGGATCTTTATCGCAATACTCTTACTCAAGTAAAAGATGGAACAATTTCTGAAGCGCGTCTAGACGATGCTGTGCGCCGCATACTTAGAGTTAAGATTCGTGCCGGCTTGTTTGAGAAAGGAAAACCGTCGGTTCGTGGTATCGCAGGTAGTTCGAAGATCATTGGTAGTGAAGAGCATCGCAACGTTGCCCGACGAGCCGTAAGGCAGTCGCTGGTTGTGTTAAAGAACCAAGGTAATCTTCTGCCGATTTCACCGAGTTCTCACGTTCTGGTGACGGGTGATGGTGCGGATAACATGTCCAAGCAGACTGGTGGTTGGACGATTACCTGGCAAGGAACGGACAACACCAACGAAGACTTTCCCGGTGGTACGACGATTCTTGATGGTATTCGGCAAACAGTGGAACAAAGTGGTGGTATTGTCACGCATTCAGAGAATGGTGAGTTTGATGAGAGACCAGACGTCGCCATCGTTGTGTTCGGTGAAGATCCGTATGCTGAGTTCCAGGGTGATTTGGATACGTTGGAATTTGAGCCAGTGCACAAGAGCTCATTGAAGCTGCTTAAGAAGTTGAAGGATCAAGGAATACCTGTTGTATCTGTCTTCCTCTCTGGGAGACCGCTCTGGGTGAACCCAGAGTTGAATGCCTCTGATGCCTTCGTAGCTGCCTGGTTACCAGGCTCTGAGGGTGTCGGTGTTGCTGATGTACTTATTGGTGGTGCCGATGGTAAACCCGTTTTCGATGCAACAGGGGTGTTGCCATTTAGTTGGCCAAAGTCTCCGCTGCAAGCCAAATTGAATAAGCACCATGCAGAATATGAGCCGCTTTTTGAATTTGGTTATGGGCTCGATTTTCTGTCGCAGGGAGAGCTAGCGGTATTAGAAGAAGACGTTGAAGGCGTTCGGGACTCTGATGCAGGTGATCTAGTGTTGTATCACGGTCGACCTCTGGCACCCTGGGTTGTATTCCTGGAAGGTGATGTTAGTGAAGCATCAATTATGTCGGGTCCCTATGCAGCTCATGTCTCCGGACAGATTGTGGCAAGGACTGCTGACATGGAGGTTCAGGAAGACGCAATCAAGGTTGAATATACGGGGACAGGCAAAGCAGCAATTTTCATTGGCGGTTCTGAACTTGACCTTTCTAGGTTCCACGGCAACGGTGAACTTTCCTTCTTCCTAAAGCTTGAAGGGCCGAAGTCGCAGAATCTCGCGCTTTCCATCAATGATGCGGAGATCAACCTTTGGGACCATGTTGAACATTCAGACGTCGGGGATTGGCAGAACGTTTCCGTGCCTCTGTCTTGTTTTGTCTCTGAAGCGAGCGATCTTTCTAATGTGGTTCATCCGTTCAGGTTAAGTGCATCGGAAAATATGACTCTCTCAATCGGTAGGATTGAGTTTAAGCTGCGCGACGAGTCCGTCCCTTGCAGCTAAGTTCTCTTGACCTGGCGGTCATCGCGGTCTACACGGCGTTTATTGTTGGGCTTGCCTTGTGGGTCAGCCGGGAAAAGCCAGGTCATGTCAGAGACAGCGAAAGTTATTTTCTTGCTGGTCGAAACCTTCCGTGGTGGGCCGTTGGAGCCTCACTGATTGCCGCAAATATCTCTGCCGAGCAGATCATCGGAATGTCCGGTTCAGGTTTCGTGATGGGTATGGCCATCGCATCCTATGAGTGGTTGGCAGCGATTACGCTACTTGTAGTTGGAAAGTACTTCCTGCCAATCTTCCTGGAGCAGGGTATTCAAACCATGCCTCAATACCTGGAACGCCGCTATGACTCCCGAGTCAGGTTGCTTATGGCATTTTTCTGGGTGGGTTTATATGTGGTGGTTAATCTAACGTCGATCCTCTGGTTAGGCGCTCTCGCAATCAACAGTATCACTGGTCTTGATCAAACCTATGCCCTGGTTCTTCTTGGCGCACTCGCACTTACCTATTCGCTTTATGGTGGTCTCAAAGCCGTTGCTTTGACCGACATTGTTCAGGTTGTCTTGTTGGTGCTAGGCGGACTGGTGGTCACCTATCTTGCGCTGAATCAGATTTCTGGAGGAAACGGCACCTGGGCGGGTTTTCAAATTCTCACGAAAGAATTTCCAGAAAAGTTCGACATGATTTTCACGAAAGATAGTCCGCACTATGTCCATCTCCCTGGGTTGTCGGTTCTCTTGGGTGGTATGTGGGTCATGCATTTCTCTTACTGGGGGTGTAATCAATACATCATTCAGCGAGCATTGGCAGCTCGTTCGCTTGATCACGCGCAAAAGGGGATTCTTCTTGCAGCGGGAATCAAAGTCGTCATGCCGATCTTTGTTGTTCTTCCAGGCATCGCAGCTGCGTATTTGACGCCTGGGTTACTGACGCCTGATCAGGCTTACCCGGAGATGATGAAACTTGTGCCAGTTGGACTCAAAGGTTTGGTTTTCGCCGCTTTAATCGCGGCTATTCTGTCGTCTCTAGGATCGATGATGAATAGCATCTCTGTCATCGTTACGATGGATATCTTTAAACACTATCGTCCTGAAGTTGGTGAACACTCTCTCGTGACCATTGGCCGAATGGTTGCCTTGGCAGCGCTTGTCATTGCCATGTCTCTGGCACAACCGCTGCTTGGAAAGTTTGATCAGGCTTTTCAATTCATCCAAGAATTCACCGGATTCTTTACGCCAGGTGTGGTGACGCTCTTTGTACTAGGTCTTTTCTGGAAAAAAATGACGGCTGACGGTGCGCTTGCGGCAGCGGCATTGTCATTTGTGCTGTCGGGTCTGCTTTGGGCGTTCTACCCATCATTACCGTTCATTGATCGGGTCGGTGTCGTTTTTGTCCTTTGTGTTATTGCCGCGATTGTCGTTTCGCTTGCGAAAGGTAATGAGGTAGATGCCAACTGGCAATCATTGAGCGGAATCCGCTTCGGCACCAGTGCAGGTTTTAACGTTGGGTCGCTTGCTGTGGCTGCAACGCTCAGTGCGCTTTATTTCGTTTGGTGGTAGCGCTTGTCATAACTAGGCTCGACGTTCACTGAGCTCGCGTTCAATGGTTTCCATCTGTTTGTCCGATAGGTCGTAGAAGAAGAGTACGAAGACATTCAAAAGGGCGATTCCTGCAGGAACAACAGTAAATAGGAGCCTAATACCAAGTAGTGACGTCTCAGATTGTTCTGTGTTGGCAACATACCCAAACAGGGACAAGAGCCAGCCTGCTAGACCTGCACCAATCGTTAAACCAAACTTCTGTGCGAACATTGAGGCGGAAAACACAAGGCCAGTGATCCGCCTGTCATGTTTCCATTCTCCGTAGTCTGCGACATCTCCATACATGGCCCATACCAAAGGTGCTGTCGGTCCTGCTAAGACTGAGCCAAAGCAATTCACTGCTAGAAGAAGCCAGAAACTCTCGGGTGGAATGAAGAACATGATGGGAAAGGTCATCGCGTTCAGCAGCGAAAGTGTGATGAGTAGATGTTTTTTGTCGAAGTGCTTCGTGAGCGTGTTCGTTAAGCAGACGCCTGCGATCAGTGCGAGCGAACCTGCCGTGAGGAACACGCTTGTCTGATCGAAAATCCAGATAAAGGGTGAGCCGTCATCCTGTATGTAGTATTTGAAGTAGTGAATTGTGACGGCGCCACGCAGCGCGACGCTGGTGAGAGTAAAGATTCCAGCGAAACACAATACGACCCAGGGTGAGGTTTTAAGCAAGATCGCCAGGTCGTTTTTGATGCTGGTGTTATCTTCAACAACAGGTTCCACTCGCTCTTTACAGAGAGCGAAAGTTGTCCAGAACATGGCAATAGAAACCACGGCGAAAATTGCCATAGTGATCTGAAAACCATGGGCTTCGTCCTCTACGCCGAAATACTGAACCATGGGTCTTACCAGCATGGAAATGAGCAAGCCACCACCGAAAGCGCCAACGAACCTGAACGATGAGAGAATGGTTCGTTCCTGGGAGTAGGGTGTCATGACACCCATTAGAGCTGAGTAAGGTACGTTAATCGCCGTGTACAGCATCATCATCAGGGTGTAGGTCACCCATGCGTAGATCAGTTTGCCGGTATCTGAGATATCCGGACCGGCAAACATCAGGTATCCCATGGTCCCGTAGGGCACAGCCATCCAGAGTAGATAAGGGCGAAACTTTCCGAATCTGGTTTTTGTTCTATCGGCGATGGCTCCCATCATTGGATCATTGATGGCATCCCAAAGTTTGGTCACGAATAACATCGTGCCTACTGCCGCGGCCGGAATACCGAATACGTCGGTGTAGTAATAGAGCAGGAATATGTTGAACGTCTGGAAGAAGAAGTTCGATGCGGTGTCACCTAACCCGTAGCCTAGCCGCTCTCGAAATTTGAGCTGATGAGTTCCCTCGTTACTCATGACATCTACATCTCTTATTTTTTTCTGAAAGCTTGTCTGAATATGACAACGCTGTCAATTCCGCTAATGTGTTAAGAATGCGGGCTATGAAAAAACTAACGATTAACAAAAAGGACCTCTTGATCGCGATCATCGTGGAACTCAAAGAGGCGCGCGATAAAGCCGCGCAGGCAGCAGATGCTGCCAAAGCCACAGCCACAGATAGTGAGAATGTAGCGGAGAATAAATACGACACGCTGGGTCTCGAAGCTGCGTATCTCGCTCACGGTCAATCGGACCGCATCCTGCAGCTTGAAGAAGACATCCGAACCTTCGAGGAAATGGAAATAAAAGGATCCAGCAAGGTTGAGCTGGGTGCGTTGATAGAACTGGAGGACGATACTGGTGAAACCTCAGTTGTATTTCTGGCGCCAAGCGCAGGCGGATTCAAAGTGAGTCACGACGGTCTTTCGATACAAGTTATTACACCAGCCGCACCTTTGGGCAAGTTGCTCATGGGCACAGAGATTGATGATGAAGTGAACCTGGAACTCGGGCGGGAAACGAGATCTTTCCTCGTCGTCTCTATTGCCTGATCAGGTGTTCTTATTTTCCGGTTCGGATCGTCGGTGTGGCGCTGAGTGGATCCTCTGGCCAGGGATGTTTTGGATAACGACCCTTCATTTCTTTTCTGACTTCCGGGTAGACATCCCGCCAAAATGATTCGAGTGATTGAGTCACTTGCAAAGGTCGACCTGCTGGGGACAAGAGATGAATCATGAGAGGTAGTTCACCATTCATGATCGTGGGGGTGGTGATGCAGCCGAACATGGTTTGTAGTTTCGTGGCTAATACCGGCGGGTTCTGAGAGTAATCGATCTTCACCTTGTTACCTGATGGCACATCCAGTTCGACTGGTGTCAGCTTCTCGACTTGCTGTTGCTGCTCCCAGGTCAGGTGATTCCTGAGAATGGAAACAAGATCGAGTTTGCTCAGATCACTCAGTCGAGCCACATCCGTCAAATAAGGCGCCAGCCATTTATCGAGGGATTGCATAAGTGCGTCTTCTGATTGCTCAGGCAGCGAGTCATCCAGTGTCCTCGCCAGTGAAACTCTGGCTTGCCAATGTTTTACCTCCCGTGAGAAGGGGAGCAAACTCGGACCTTCTTCGCGGATGTAACTGGTGATTGCAGCGACCCGTTCTTCGGGCGCGACGTTATCGAGGGGCGTCTTTGACAGGACGAGTTGCCCAATCTGCTGTCTCTTCTCTGCAACAAATCTGTCTGCCTTCTTATCCCAGTTAAGCAGTGTTTTGTGGGTCACCTGTGATGACAGTATGCCCTCGAACAGTTTTGCCTTCAGTGGTGCGGCGCTGCGGATGACATCGCCGCGACTTCTCGCCATGCCACTGACTTCAGCGATCGCCAGCCAGGTGTGTTTGTCCAGCGATTGTTTTTCAGCGAATGAAACACTGCGACCGTTGGCTAATTGATAGCCACCTTTGTGACGCCGTCGGGCGATACGATCGGGGTAAGCGCAGGCGAGCAGGTAACCGGCGACCTCATCTTCTGGAAGAATGGTGGTTCGCCCGATGTTGTTCACGTTGTCTGCAAACTGATTCGCCAGGTTTCGCGTTCTCTGCAACCAGCCACGATGTCGATTGGGGCAGGGTCTCTCGCCACTCAGGACTTCCAGGTGCGTCGTAATGTCTGGGTTTTCCTGGGAGAGAGGATTGCGATCACTCAGAAGCGCGGCGAGGAAGGCGGCTTTGTCAGCATTGCCGGTCTCAGCACCTTTGATCAGCAGGTGGGCTAGCCGAGGGTGTGCGGGCACTGAAGCCATAGCTTCACCGTGCTCGCTCAATGAGAGGAGATCCTGCCTGAGTGCGCCGAGATCATTCAGCAATGACACGGCTTGTTCCCAGTTACCTGCATTTGGCGTGTCAACAAATTTCAATTCGTCCGGAGATTGAAATCCCCACTGGAACAGTTGCAGTGCCATACCCGCAAGATCAGCTTTGTGAACTTCGGGCGTGATATGAGGAGCGAGTTGGTCCTGTTGTTGTGATGACCAAAGACGGTAACAACGACCCGGCTCAAGTCGACCTGCGCGCCCGGCTCTCTGGGTAGATGATCCTGCTGATATTTTGACTGTCTGCAGACGGCTCATCCCGGTACCTGGGTCAAAAGAGGGTTCCCGTGCCAGGCCAGAATCGACAACGATATTGATGCCTTCGATGGTCAGGCTAGTTTCTGCAATGTTGGTGGCGAGGACTATTTTTCGACCATTTGCGGCGGGTTCGATCGCGGCCTGCTGCTCTGCGAGAGATAAGTTGCCGTAAAGGGGGTGGATACTGATCGATGAGTTCAGCTTCTCGCTCAATCGGTCAAACGTTTGGCGTATTTCTCCCTGGCCAGGAAGAAACACCAGCAGGCTACTCTCTGGATTTTCCTTCACCGCCTGCAGCGTTGTTTCAACGAGACGATCAACAATCCTGTCGCGAGGTTGGCTTGCTCTACCGTAGATGATGTCGACAGGATGCATTCGACCATCACTGCGGATAACCGGTGCCTGCATGAGGCTGTTTAGCTTCTGGCTATCCAGTGTGGCGGACATGGCGATGAGGCGTAAGGGATCATCGGCACGAAAGATCTCGCGCATCTTCAGGCAGACGGATAGTGCGATGTCACTGTCGAGATTACGTTCGTGGAACTCATCGAAGATGACAAGCCCAATACCTTCCAGTGACGGGTCGCTTTGCAACATCTGACTGAAGACACCTTCTGTGACCACCTCCACTTTGGTGTACTCGCTGACCCGTGTTTCATGTCGCATGCGATAGCCGATCGTCTGGCCCGGAGATTCGCCGATGATGGATGCCATTCGATGTGCCGCGGTTTTTGCGGCCAGACGGCGAGGCTCCAGCATGATGATCTTGTTGTAACCCAGCCAGTCTTCGTCCATTAGCGCGAGCGGCACCTGGGTCGTTTTTCCCGCACCGGGCGGCGCCTCGATAATGAGGTTCAGCTCACTTTGCATTTTGGATTTGATGTCGCCCAGCACGTCGTTGATGGGCAGATCTGGTAGGTTCATGAAGCAATTATAGTGCTTCAGAAAAAAGCGGGGAGGCGAATGCCTCCCCGATTGTCACATCTGTTAATGAGTTTACAGAGAGACTGCGAACTCGAAACCGTAAGTTTCTGGTTCAGTCCATGCGCGCGCGTGGGTCAGACCGCCGATGTAGGGTCCGCCCGCAGAGCGCTCATCGGTCATGTTTCGACCGAAAGCTGTCACGCGGTAGCGTCCATCGTCCCACATGTAGGTGATGGTGCCGCCCAGGTTGTCGATGCTGTCCTGGTGGCCGCGCGGATGGTTATCCGGGCTGGTTTCAATTTCGTCTGTCCACCGGTACGACAATGTGGCTGTCAGCTCACCCGGACCAATCTGGCGAGTGTAAATAGCCGTCAAGCCAGCGGTGTTCTCTGGTGTAAAACGTGGTGTCAGACCAGAGTTGTCAGTCACGATGCCGTCGCCATTCAGGTCGGCAGTAAAGCTCTTGTACTCAGCATCGATATAACCGTAGCTAGCTCGAAGGAACCACTGTGGTGTGATCTGGAACATCATTTCCAGTTCCAGTCCATTCAGCTCAAGCTCACCTGCGTTACGTACGACGGTAGCAACGTTTGCGAGGTTAACCGGGATGAGCACCTGCTCCTGTTTGTCCTCGTAGTCGCTGAGGAAGATAGCACCGTTCAGGATCATTCGGCCGTCGAGCAGTGTGCTCTTCATGCCGACTTCGAAGTTTTTGACGTACTCTGGCTCATAAGTCGGGCTCAGGTTGTAGTCAGCCTGGCGTCCAAAGAAACCACCGCTCTTGAAACCTTCGCTGTATGAACCATAGAACATCAGGTCATCACTATGGGTGTAACGTGCGCCGACCTTGGGAGTAATCTCCGTCCATTCATCAGAAAATGGTTGTGGGTCGTTCAATCCAGGAATGGGGTCACCTGCTGCAGGATCATAGAAGACGCCACCATTACCGCCAATGAAGTCTTTCTCTTCTCTGGTCCAACGTACACCTGCGTTCAGGGTCCACTTTTCGCTGACGTGCCAATCACCGGAGAAGAATGCTGCCAGTGATTCAGTTTCCTGTTCCTGTCCGTTACTGGATATTGTGGTTGGTGTGAGTGGTACGGGAATCGCTCCGAGAAGCGACAAGGTGTAGTGCAGGTGGTTCACATCCCAGCGCTGCTCGTATTCCACATCCCAGAAGTAAAGACCGGCTACAAACTCAAACGTATCTGAGAACTGTGAGGTGACACGTAGTTCGTGGCTCATCTGGTGCCAGTCATTGAAGAAGTTCATGTCCAGCAGGTTAGATTGCGCGCCATCGAAGTGCTGGTTGTTCTGCTCATCCATATCCCGGCTGGTACCAATGTAGGTCAGCAGATAAGAGTCCAGGTCCCAGTTGATAGTTGCGATAAAGGTGTCGTAGTCGTTATCACTATGGTTCGTACCATTCGCGGAGTTGTGATCTTCATCATCGCCGGACGTGGCTTCACAACCTGACGCGCCGCCAGTCAGACCAATGATTTCCGCAAGACAGGTAAGCTCAGCGGGAGAATTTCGGTTGTGGTACGCACCCTGGTCACTCTGGTCCTTGTACTTTTCGTAGTGCAACTTTAAGTTCAAGTTGTCCGTGGGCTCCCAGAGAGTGGCGAAGCCGTAGGTCACGATGTCATCTCCACCGACATCGGTATCGAGGGTTGTATTCCTGATGTAACCATCACTCTGGATGCTGGCACCGAAAAACTTGATGCCAGCGTTTTCACCGAGCGGAGTATTCACAACCGCTTTGATGTCTTCACGACCATGATCACCGAATGTGCCACTGATATCAGCGCCCCATTCTTTGGTCACAGATCCACGGATCACGTTGATGATGCCGCCGGTTGTGTTCTTGCCGAACAGCGTGCCTTGCGGTCCTCTTAAGACTTCAATTCGTTCGATGTCGAAGTTCTGCAGGAGAACACCGCTTGAAGTACCGAGAAACATACCGTCCATCATGACGCCGATGGCGGGGTCAAAACTTTTGTCACTTTCGTTGGATGAAACACCACGAATGCTGATGGCAGCACCACTGGCAATACCATTGGTTCGACCGATCAGAAGGTTGGGTGAGTAGTTCTGAATATCATCCAGTCGACGTACGCTTGCTTGTTCGAGTTCCGCTGAGATTGCAGAGACTGCAACTGGGACATCCTGTATGGATTCGGAGCGTTTACGTGCAGTAACGACGATCTCTTCGATGCCAGCGGTTTCTGACATCGCGATGGGACTGAAAACCGTCCCGGTGGTTAGTAGGGCGCATCCTAGATAGGTGATCCCCGATTTGGAAAGCAGGCGTCTTAAGGACATAAGTTCCCTCCGTTTAGCCTTTCTGGTTTGTTTTCTTTTTTATACAGCAGGGCTTAAACGATCTTATGTCGCTCTTTTCCCCCCACGAAGCATCCTGCCAGTCGGGGTAAAAACAGTCAATAATGACTGTTTCCTAATTTGAGGCCGCGTCCGGAGTGTGTCTGGTGGTTATCCTGAGATGGCCACGTCCGCGAATCGAATCGATGGCATCAGCGCTGATTTCTGCCAGTTCCAATGCTGAGTTTGTCCAATCAGACTGATGTTCTTCAGCATGTGATAGAAGTTACCGGCGACGGTGATGTTGCGCACCGGTTGAATTCGTTGTCCGTCTTCACACAGATAGCCGGACGCACCAAAACTGAATTCTCCGGAAATCGCATTGGCACCCGAGTGCATGCCTGTGAGCTCGGTTAGCGTCAGATACTTGCCCTGGTGCAGCTGTGCATCGTTAGCATCGCCGGGTGCAATCTCAAGCTGGTGCAATCCAACGCCCAGGGTTGAGCGTGGTCCACGTGTCGCATGACCCGTAGATTGAGTGTCAAAGTGGGAAGCCGTCATGCTGTTGTGAATCAGGGAGGTCAACTTGCCATCTTTCACGAGTTCAGTGGCTGCGGCTGGTGTGCCTTCATCATCGAACAGGCTGTAACCGAAACCATTTGTGTTATCCGGTCGATCCGTAACGGACAGCCTGGCATCAGCAACCATCTCACCCACCTTGTCACGCATCGGGTTGATGCCATCTTTTGCTGATTTGCCGGAAAACATCACGTTGAACACTCCGAACAGAGAGACCTGCATCTCTTTATCGAAGATCACATCGTAATGCGCGCTGGGCACAGGCTCGCCGTCCAGAATATCGATAGCATCCTGATACACCTTTTCGATCAGTGAAGACCGATCCAGCTCTGAGAAGAGCCGGGCCACCTGTCCTGAACCTTCCATCGCGTTCTTCTCGCCTTCTTCAATCAGAGCGTATGCAAACGCCGAGCAGGACCGGCTTCTTGTTGCCGCATGGAGTCCCGCTGTCGAAAAGACGTGCCGTTCACCAACACCATCCTGAACGCCGTTATAAGGCACATTTTTTACGCGCTCTTTCCCGGCGAGTTCACGCTCAAGTTCCAGAGCCATCTGAATTCTATCTTCAGTTGTCGCCGGTTCCTCGGGGCAGAGGATGGAATCATCCGTTGAAAGCTGTGCATCGTTCGCCAGAATTTTTTCATGCACTTCCGGGGCAGCGTAAGTGGCGTTGGTTAAGGCCTGCTCAACCAATGAACTCAAGGAATCAGCATCTGCTGCTTCGCTGTATGCCGTGCCGACCTTGTCATCTTTGATCACACGAAGACCAAAGATGCGACTCGACGTGACCTTATGTTCTTCCAATTCACCATCGCGCGCCTTCAGGGAGATTGCATTACCCTGATCAACGATCAGGTCTCCTTTTGCACCTGCTTTGGTCACCAGGGAAAGGACCTGTTCTGCATGGGATTCAACAGTCATGCGTTACCTCCCACCAGAATGTCGTCAACTTTAAGGGTTGCCTGACCGACCGCAGCAGGAATGGTGCCGGAGATGGAACCACACATGCCGCACTCAAGAGAGAAGTCGCGACCGACCATGGAGATTTCTTTCAATACAGCAGGGCCCGTGCTGATCAGTGTCGCGGCTTTTACCGGATACTGAATTTTTCCATCTTCGACGTAATAACCTTCTCGCACGGCAAAGTTAAATTCGCCGGTGCCCGGCTGCACAGAGCCACCACCCATCTGCGCTGCATAAATACCTTTATCAATGGAGCCAATCATGTCATCGAACTCAGCGTCGCCAGGTTCGATGAATGTGTTTCGCATGCGTGAAGCGGGTGCGAACTTATAGGACTCTCGACGACCAGATCCGGTACGCTCATAGCCTGTCTGCTCGGAACCAATTCGATCGACGAGAAAGCTGACCAGCTTGCCATCTTTTATCAGCTGGGTTCGCTGTGTATCCATTCCCTCATCATCAATATTCAATGAGCCCCATTCGTTGGTAATGGTGCCATCGTCGGATGCACTTACGGCAGGGTTAGCGATCATCTCGCCCAGCTTGTCGTGGAATACCGATGCTTTCTTGGCAACAGAGGTGGTTTCCAGCAGGTGACCACAAGCTTCATGAAAGATCACGCCGCCAAAACCGTTTCCGATGACAACGGGCATTCGACCTGAAGGGCAGGGCTTCGCACCCAGGTTCACGATGGCCTGTCTCGATGCTTCTGCGCCAGTCTGTTCTGCATCCAGATTATCGACAATCTCCCAGCCAATCATGCCGCCGTTGCTCTGCATGCCGGTTGCCTGCTCAGAGCCATCGGATGCAATGGATGTCATGGTTGCTCGCACATAGTGACGAGTATCTCCCGTGTGCAGGCCTTCGCTGTTAAAAATCTCAACCCGTTGTTCCACTTCACGACACATGCCACGAGTCTGGGAGATGAGATTGCTCGCCGCTCTGGCCGCAGCGTCTGCTTTCAGCAGGTAAGCTACCCGGCTTTCAATGGCCGGGTCTTCAGACAACATCTTTTCCAGGGGGTGGTGATCGGGAGCATCGCGATAATCGAATGCGGTCATCGTCACCCTGGGGTCTCGAAGATCTCGCGCAGCCAGATCAGAGAGAATTCTCATCATCTCGTCCGCACTGGTGTTGTTGGTGTATCCGTATAGCACCTTGGTGCCGTAAACGAGTCGAAGACCTATGCCGAAGTCGATGCCGGATTCAACAGACTGAACCCGCTCTCTTAAAGTGTTGACGTTGCTGGACTGACTTTTCTCAACAAATATTTCGGCGAAGTCGGCGCCGAGAGACAGGCCGTGGTCAATGACTGACTGGGCGGTTTGGGTAGCTAACACTGTGCTTCCGATAGTTGATTTAGAGAAGCGCAGTATACCGTGTGATCAGCCGCCGGCTATTCTTGGCAACAGGTAGACATCTGCACCTTCGGGGATTTTGGTGGTCCAGTTGTCTCGATAGATGGCGCCATCAATGGATACAGCGATGCCGATCTCCATGTGCTGTTTCATGGCGGGGTAACGTTCCAGTAAACGATTCAGCAGCTCACGAATGGTTTCGGCTTCTATATTGATAGAAGCCTCGCCATTCGCTGCTGCCCGCAAGGGTCCGGATAGACCAACCTGCATCGTTGCTACGCTTCTTCCAGCGCTTTCAGAATCCGAGGTGGTGACATCGGCACCTGATCCATTCGAACACCGGCTGCATTGGAAACTGCGTTTCCGATGGCTGCCAGCGGCGGAACAATCGATGTCTCACCCACACCGCGAATACCGTAGGGGTGATTCGGGTTTGGAATCTCGAGGATCTTTGTGTCGATAAACGGCAGATCCGAGCAGACTGGAATTCGGTAATCCAGGAAACCTGGATTCTGAAGACAACCATCTTCGCCGTAGATGTACTCTTCATTCAGAGCCCAGCCGATTCCCTGGGCAGCGCCGCCCTGGAATTGGCCTTCCACATAGTCCGGATGGATCGCTTTACCGGCGTCCTGTACCACCGTGTATCGGAGTACCTGGGTTCGACCGGTTTCGGGATCCACCTCAACATCAACAATGTGAGAGGCAAAAGACACACCGGAACCATCCGCCGTGACTTCATGATGCCCTGCAATCGGACCGCCTGTTGTTGGCGATTCCGCGGCAATCTCTTTCAGAGACAGAGGCGGCAAATTGCCGTGCTCTGCGCCAGTTGCCACGGCGTGACCATTTTCCCAGGACACTGCTTCCACCGGGATATCCCACATCTGTGCAGCTCGATTCTTCATGACTTCGATGGCTTCACGTGCGGCGAAGATGGTCGCCATACCAGAAGAGAAAGTACCGCGACTGCCTTCCGTCGTGTCGTTGTGACCTAGTGAGTTGGTATCACCAATGGTGGTTTTCACATCGTCGTAGGATATGCCTAGTTCTTCTGCCGCGATTAACGACAAGGAAGCACGAGCACCACCAACGTCGATGGTGCCAACGGTGAGGTTAACCGTGCCGTCCACACCAATGTTTAGATCTGAACAGGTCTGTCCGCCGATGTTGAACCAGAAACCACAGGCCATACCGCGCCCCTGGTTCGGTCCAAGCTTGGCTTTCATATGCGGATGGTCGCGTACCGCTTCCAGCGTTGGCTCAATACCAATTGGACCGTAAACAGGGCCATAAGAAGATTGTGTACCTTCACGGGCAACGTTCTTCAGTCGCAATTGAACCGGATCCATATCCAGCTCTTTGGCGAGCATATCCAGCGTGCTCTCAACACCAAAAGCCATCATTGGTGCAGAAGGCGCGCGATAGGCTGCAACTTTTGGTCGGTTAACCAGTACATCGACGCCCACTGACTTACAGTTCTTCAGGTCGTAACAAGCCCAGGCGGTCATACCGCCGAGCATGCCCCAGATACCCGGGAAGGCACCGTCGGAGTAGCGACACTCAATAAAAGCTGAAGTGATGGTGCCGTCTTTCTTCGCACCAATCTTTACGTCCATGGAAGATGCGCAGGTTGGTCCAGAAGCTTTGAAGACTTCCTCACGGCTCATCACCATTTTCACAGGGCGATTCGCTTTTCGCGCGAGTGCTAGTGCCACTGGCTCAATCCAGACGTGTGTCTTACCGCCAAAACCACCGCCGATCTCAGATGAGGTGACCTTCAGTTTTGCGATATCCATACCCAGCAGGGTGGCGCAGACGTTTCGGTAGGTGAAATGACCCTGGGTGGTTACCCAGAGCTCACCGGAACCATCGGGCCCGACCGTGGCGAGACAAGCATGCGGTTCGATATATCCCTGGTGCGTTTGACCCGTCTTAAAGCTCTTTTCGATGACAACATCAGCTTCTTTCAGGCCTGCTTCGCAATCACCATGACCGAATTCATATCGACCGCCCAGGTTGCCATCGCAGGCTGGCTGGATTTGCGGTGCACCTTTTTTTAGGGCCTCGTCCACATCGGTAACGTGATCGAGTTTCTCGTACGTGACCTTAATAAGTTTGAGTGCTTTCTTAGCTGTCGACTTGTCGATGGCCGCTACCGCCGCAACAGCGTGACCGTCATAGAGCGCTCTGTCACGTGCCATACAATTTTCGAGCGTTGCATAGTCACCGGCATTGCCGTTGGTGAGGTCAGGCAGGTCAGCTGCTGTCAGAACTGCTTTTACACCTGCGAGCTTCTCGGCCTTGGACGTATCGATTTTGACGATGCGAGCGTGGGCATGTGGTGATCGCAACATCAATGCCACCAGCTGGCCGGGTGCGCTCATATCTGCGCCGTATCTGGCTCTTCCCGTTACTTTGTCGATGCCATCAGGTCGCTTCGGTCTTGAGCCAACAACTTTGAAATCCTGTCCTGTATAACTTTGATCGTGTTGCATGACTGGCCTCCTATTTCTTCTGCTTCTGCAAATCTTTCGCTGCTGCCTGTACCGCTCTTACAATCTTGTCGTAGCCGGTGCAGCGGCAGAGGTTACCTGCCAGGGCATAGCGAATTTCTTCGACTGAGGGGTCTGGGTTTCTGTCGAGCAGTGCTTTACCTGCAACCAGAAAGCCTGGCGTGCAGATGCCGCACTGAAGCGCCGCGTTGTCGATGAACTGTCTCTGAAGCGGGTGCAGGTTCTCACCATCAGCCATGCCTTCGACGGTTGTGATTTTTTTGCCTTCAGCTTCAGCGCCTAGTACAAGGCAGGAGCAGACCAGCTGGCCGTCGAGTGTGATGCTACAGGCACCACAATCGCCGGTACCGCAACCTTCTTTTGCACCGGTCAGTCCGAGTCGGTCTCTAAGAACGTCCAACAAAGATTCGTCTGCGGGGCAGACGTATTCAACGGGATCACCATTTACTGTTGTAGATACATGTACGCCTGCCATTACTTACCTCCTGCTCGTTCGTACGCAATTTTCGCGGCACGCTGTGCCAGAACACCTGCTACCTTTACCCGGTACTCAACGGTACCGCGTTTGTCATCGATGGGTTTGCACGCAGCTGAGCAGGCAGCGCCCAGTGCTTCGAGTGCGTCATCGTCGAGAGAGGTGCCAATGATGGCGTCTGCTGCTTCTTTCACCAGTAGCGGAGTAGCTGCCACAGCACCCAAGGCGACTCGTGCTTTTTCGACAACCCCCTTTTTCAGCGTCAAGCTGACCGCAGCACCGACCACAGCAATGTCCATTTCCGTTCTTGGAATAAATCGTAGGTAGGCATCGCCGGACTTAGGTGCTTTCTTTGGCAGGGTGATTGCCTCGATTAGCTCACCTTTCGCCAGGGAGGTTTTCCCCGGACCAGTCACGATGTCTTCGACAGGAACTGTTCGTCTTTTCTTGCCGACGATATTGGCTTTCGCACCGGCGGCGATCATCGCAGGCACGCTATCAGCTGCTGGTGATGCGTTACAGAGATTACCCACCATGGTGCAACGACCCTGAATCTGATCGGATCCAATCAAATTGGTGGCTTCCACGACACCTGGCCAGGCTTTGCTAATGGCTTTGTTGGCACCAAGCTTTGCACCGGAAACGGCTGCACCAATCTTGAATCCGCCGTTGGGTGTTTTCTTGATCTCATTCATCGCCGGGATGTTCTTGATGTCGACCATCAGATCCGGCTCGATCATGTCCATCCTCAGTCTTACCAGCAGGTCTGTGCCTCCGGCCAGGACATAGGCTTTGCCCTTTTCCTTGGATAGAAGGTCAACTGCAGCCTTCGCAGTTGTGGGTGATTCGTACCTCATGTTTTCCCTCAATATTATTGGATTCAGGTAGAGGGCTCAGTGTATCGAACTCGGGGGGAATAAAAAGTCACAGAAACTGGAAATGAGGGGTAAGCGAGCGGTTCACAGGTGGTCGATTGCCCTCTTTATCGTGAAGGGCCTTTGTGGCACGATGCCGGCCTTCTAATTACCTTCCATTTATGCGCGATTATTTAATCAGACGTCTTCTGCTGATTGTTCCGACATTGATCGGGGTAACCATCATTGTATTTGCGATCACGAGGCTGGTTCCCGGAGGCCCGCTGGAACGGGCAATTATGGAGTCCCAGCAGTTCAGCGCCGCAGGCGCCAGCAGCCAGGTGGCGGGCGCTGATATGGCGCTGTCAGAAGCTCAGCTGGACAAATTGAAGGAGTATTACGGGCTCGATAAGCCGGTGCTTGAGAGCTACGTTGACTGGCTGGGGAAGGTTGTCCAGGGTGACCTGGGCGAATCCTATCGCTACAACGAGCCAGTGTGGGATGTGATTCGAGATCGAATGCCCGTTTCCCTCTACTATGGTCTCGTGACGCTGGTGATCACCTATATGGTTTGCATACCGTTAGGCGTCTTGAAAGCCATACGGCACCGGACCTTCGTCGATAATGTCACCTCGATATTGATTTTTGTCGGCTACGCCATCCCGGGATACGCCTTGGGATCTCTTCTGCTCTTATATTTTTCAGTTCGGCTCGAGTGGTTCCCCATGGGGGGATTTGTGAGTCTCCAGTTCTATGACAAAGATGTCCTCGGTAAAACGCTCGATCTGATCAGCCACTCGGTGCTGCCACTGATCTGCTACCTGATTGGAAGCTTCGCCCTGGTGACGCTGCTGCTCAAGAACCACCTGATGGATAACCTCGCCGCGGACTACATCCGAACAGCAATCGCCAAGGGTGTTTCTTTCCGGCGTGCTGTCACTGGACACGCCCTGCGCAATTCACTGATCCCTATCGCGACAACTTTTGGTCAAAACATAGTCTTGCTCGTATCAGGATCTTTCCTGATTGAAACGATTTTTGATATCGATGGCTTTGGTTTGCTCGGACTCACCGCCATCCTGGATAGAGACTATCCGGTGGTTATGGGTGTGGTTCTTCTCTCCAGTCTGCTTCTACTTATTGGCAACATCATTTCGGACATCCTGGTGGCGCTGGTGGATCCAAGGATCAGGTTCCAATAGATGTTTGAATTGAATCCGCAGACACTGAAACGCCTTCGACGCTTCCGCGAAATAAAGCGGGGCTACTACAGCTTTCTTTTTCTTGTGGGCGTGCTCGCCATCGTGTCTGTTGGTGAATTACTGGTGAACAGCCGCGCGGTGATGGTGAGCTATGAAGGCAGTCTTTACTTCCCGACCTACGGCAGTTTCCACCCCGGCACAGACTTTGGTCTGGATTATGACTACGAGGTCAACTACAGGGATCTTCAGAAAAAGTTTGAGGAGGAAGGCTCCGAAAATTGGGTTCTGATGCCGGTTGTACCTTACGATCCTTATGAGAACCATGCTCGAGATGGTGTGTTCAAACCTGCACCGCCGTCGCTCGAAGACCGTCACTTCCTTGGAACTGATACCACCAGTCGGGACATCCTGGCGAGATTGTTCTACGGGACACGCATAGCACTCTGGTTTTCCATTGCCTTCATGCTGGCGGTATATGCGATCGGCATCACGATCGGCTGCGCCATGGGATATTTTGGTGGCGTTTTTGACCTGGTGTTCCAGCGATTCATCGAGATCTGGTCGAATATCCCGTTCCTTTATATGGTGATCATTGTGTTCAGCGTGATCCCAGGAACGCTATCGATAGAGGCGCGGATAGGGATACTGCTTACGGTCATGGTGTTATTTTCCTGGACCAGCATGACCTACTACATGCGAACGGAAACCTATAAAGAAAAAGCGCGGGACTATATTGCAGCGGCCCGGGTGATAGGCGCTTCAGATTTCAGGATCGTGTTCCGTCACGTCCTGCCGAACGTGCTGGCCACGCTGGTTACTTTCATGCCGTTCACGGTGGTATCCGCGATTACGGCGATTACTGCCCTCGACTTTCTTGGATTTGGGCTCCCTGCGCCCACGCCAAGCCTTGGAGAACTTCTAAAGCAGGGGACCGCGAACCTGCGTACTGCTCCATGGATCGTAACCTCTGCTTTCGGCACGCTGGTTATTCTTTTAACCGTTGTCACGTTTGTCGGTGAAGCTGTTCGTGAATCTTTTGATCCGAAGAAATTCACCATCTACCGTTAATCAATGAGATTGCTTATGAAACTCAGTTATTTCGTCCTACTGTTACCGCTTCTGCTTGTCGCCGCTTGCAGCGGGCCTTCAGAAGAAGGCGCAACCGATGCTGGTGAAGCTCTGGACAACTCCGAAGAACTCGCAACCTACTATGAGGAGCGTCCGGATTTTTTTGGCTTTAAGACAACTGCCGATATCCCCGTAGACCTGACCTGGGAAAACGGTGATCACCTGGCAGAAGTTGGTTCACCGGAAGCGAAAAAGGGCGGGACTGAGTTTATTCGTATCCAGGACTTTCCGAGAACGCTGAGAACTGCGGGCCCGGATTCAAATGGCTCGTTCCGTATTTATCTGCTGGATGACGTCAAAATGAATTTTGCGCATCCGCATCCGGACGAGTTTGAGTACTTCCCGGGTATCGCTGAATCCTGGGCCGTCGACAGAGAAAACAAAACGGTCTACGTAAAGATTGATCAGAATGCGGTCTGGTCTGATGGGCATCCTATTACGACAGAAGACGTGATGTTCATGTTCTTCTTTTACCAGTCCAGTTACATCGTCGCGCCCTGGTACAACAACTGGTACAGCACTCAGTACACAAACGTCACGGCGTATGACGATCACACCTTCTCGATTACAGTCACTGAGCGTAAGCCGGACATGGATGCACGCGTCCTGGAGCTGCGTCCACTGCCACGGCACTTCTACTATGAGTTAGGTGACGACTTTGTTGAGCGTTATCAGTGGCGGTTTGAACCGACAACCTCGCCTTACCTATTGGCTCGCGAAAGTGACATGAGAAAGGGGCGATCGGTAACGCTGACACGTGATAAAGACTGGTGGGCGGCTGACAAGAAACATTGGCGCTATCGCTACAACGCCGACAAGCTCCACATTTCAGTCATCCGCGATACCCCCAAGCACTTCGAAGCTTTCAAGCGTGGGGATATCGATCAATTCAACCTGCGTCTGTCCGAGTACTGGTATGAAAAACTGCCGAACGAAGACGAGGATGTCGCAGGCGGTTATCTACACAAGTCAGTGTTTTATAACGATCGACCACGACCGACCTACGGTATGTGGATCAATACCTCAAAGGATCTCCTGGACAATCAGGATATTCGTTTGGGCATCAACTACGCAGCCAACTGGTCTCTCGTGATCAATAAGTTCTTCCGGGGTGACTATGTTCGGATGCGAACCTCATCCGATGGTTACGGCGTCTTTACCCATCCTGAACTGAACGCCAGACCTTTTGATATCGAAAAAGCCCAGGAACACTTCGCGAAAGCCGGGTTCAGCGAGCGTGGTCCTGATGGGATTCTGGTGAATGAGGAAGGTCAGCGACTTTCCTTTACCTTCTCCACCGGTTACGAGCACTACAAAGATATTCTGACGATTCTTAAAGAAGAGGCCATCAAGGCAGGTCTCGAACTTCGACTGGAGGTGCTGGACTCCACTTCTGGCTGGAAGAAAGTTCAGGAGAAAAAACACGACATTCACTTTGTCGCTTTTGCCGTTAGTTTAGAAATGTATCCACGTTTCTGGGACTTCTACCACGCAGATAATGCCTATGACGTGCCTTACCTGGAGGACGGCTCTGTAAACCCTGAACGCAAACCCAAAACCCAAACCAACAACCTGGAAATTGTTGCGATACCGGAAATGGACAGTCTGATTAATCAGTACCGTGCGTCGGACGACAAAGAAGAGATGATTGGGCTTGCTCACACCATGACGCAGATGCATCACGATCACGCGTCATTCGTACCAGGATTTGTAGAGCCGATGTATCGGGTGGGTCACTGGCGCTGGGTGCGATATCCGGAAGGTTTCAATTACAAGCTCTCCCGACGATACGATGAGTTGTTCGTCCACTGGATTGATACAGACATCAAGGAAGAGACGCTGGCCGCTCGCAAAGACGGCACGACCTTCGAGCCTGAAATCAACTACTACGACCAATTCAAAACACCCTGATGCCGCTACTTTCCGTCAACAACCTTGTCACCGAGTTCGATACGGACGAAGGTCGCGTACGCGCGGTTGATAACGTATCTTTTTCTGCCGAGGCAGGAAAGACGCTTGGTATCGTTGGCGAATCGGGATGCGGCAAGAGCGTGACTGCGTTGTCTATTATGCGGTTGTTGCCGCAACCCATGGGTCAGATTGCCGGTGGCAGCGTAATGCTCGAAGACGTCGATCTGACTCAATTGTCCATCCCCGAGATGGAACAGATCCGTGGTGGTCGAATCGGTATGGTTTTTCAGGAGCCGATGACGGCGCTGAATCCCGTTCACACCATTGGGCGTCAGCTCACCGAAGTGATTCTGCTGCACAAGAACATCCGTTCAGACGCGGCCATTCGTGAGGGTGTGGAGATTCTCGATCGGGTTGGCATTCCATCCCCGGATATCCGGATGACTGAATATCCGCATCAGCTTTCTGGTGGTATGCGCCAGCGGGTTGTGATTGCGATGGCGCTCGCCTGCAAACCTGATGTATTGATTGCTGATGAGCCAACGACGGCGCTTGATGTCACCATCCAGGCTCAGATTCTCGAATTGATCTCTGAGCTGCAGGCAGAAATGGGCATGACGGTTCTACTGATCACACACGACCTTGGTGTGATCGCTGAAACCTGTGATGACGTTGTCGTGATGTACGCAGGTAAGGTGGCTGAGACTGGCGGCGTCTTCGATATTTTTGATCATCCAGCTCATCCCTACACTCGCGGGTTACTTGCATCGATTCCCAGACTTGATACACCGCCTAAATCGAAACTCAGTGTTATTGAAGGCATGGTGCCCGGATTGCTCGATCTTCCTGACGGCTGCCGATTCCAGAATCGATGTCCGCACGTGGAAGCCGGTTGCGAAAGCAGGGTGCCCGAGCTTGAGACGATTTCAGACGGTCACCATGCCGCCTGTCTACGCTGGAAGGAATTAAGCTGATGTCACTGCTCTCGGTTCGCGATCTGAATATGCATTTCCCGGTGAAAGAAGGCATTTTACTTCGCGCGCAGAAGTTCAATCGTGCGGTGGACGGGGTCTCGTTTGATATCCAGCCAGGTGAAACTCTTGGGCTGGTTGGCGAATCGGGTTGTGGAAAGTCCACCCTTGGACGATGTATCTCCCGTCTGTATCGACCGACCTCCGGCAGCATTGAATTTGAAGGCAAGGACATTACCAATCTTAAAGGTAAGGCCTTGATGCCATTCCGTCAGGATATCCAGATGATCTTTCAGGATCCGATGGAGTCCCTGAACTCACGACATACCGTTGGGGATATTCTTGCTGAGCCTTTTATTGTGCAGAAGATAGGCGACAAACAAAGCCGTGCCAAACGAGTGGCGGAGCTGCTGGATATCGTCGGATTACCCGCGCGATCGGCGAGTCGTTATCCATTTGAATTCTCAGGTGGCCAACGACAGAGAATCGGCATTGCGCGCGCCATTGCGCTGAATCCCAAACTGGTTATCTGTGATGAGCCGGTATCGGCGTTGGATGTTTCTATCCAAAGTCAGATTCTTAATTTGCTGGTCGATCTACAAAAAGAATTTAATCTCGCTTATCTCTTTATCGCTCACGATCTCGCTGTTGTTAAACACATCTCAGATCGAATCGCCATTATGTACCTTGGCAGGATTGTTGAAGAAAGCACTGGGGATCGAATCTACCGCGAACCAAAGCATCCATATACCAAGTCGCTTATTTCAGCGATTCCGATAGCGGACCCGCATCACAAAGCGCAACGTCAGGTATTGACCGGCGATGTGCCATCACCCATTAATCCACCATCTGGATGCAGGTTTCATCCAAGATGTCCTCAGGTTATGGATCAATGTAAATTTGAATCGCCGAATTTACGTCTGATGGATGAACGCCGTATTGCTTGTCACCTCGAAGATGGTTGAACCTTAAAAGGAGCCCCATGCGCATCTCAGATATTGAAAATCCGTCAGTCCACTACTTCCAGGGTAACTTTGCGCCTGTTCAAGAAGAGCACTCGAATGTGCCGTGTACGGAGGTCGTCGGTACGATTCCTGAATCGCTGAAAGGATCGTTTCTGAGAATTGGTGCGAATCCTGTTTTTGTCAGTTCTGAAGATGCTTATCACCCTTTCCAGGGTGACGGCATGATCCATCAGGTGCGATTTGAAGACGGCAAAGCCTTTTACTACAACCGGTTCGTCGAGACAGAAGGGCACATGGCTGAGCAGGAGCACGGGGATATTATCTGGGACGGCTTAAACACGAACCCTGAGCTCGCGGCCAAGTACGACTTTTCTAAGAACATTGCCAACACCCACATGGTTTTTCATGCTGGGATGTTCCTGGCTTTGCAGGAGGCTGCGTATCCGTTTCAGTTGACGTTGCCGAACCTTGATCCTGTTGGGGAAGTTGATTACAGCGGCAAGCTCGTCAATCCGTATTCTGCGCATCCGAAAATCGATCCACGTACCGGCGAACTGATAGGTAACGGATACAGTGTTGTACAGCCACCGTATTGTTCTGTGACCGTGGTGGATAAAGAAGGCCAGCTTTCACACACAACGACTGTCGATATTCCTAGACCGGTGATGATGCATGACTGCGCCATCACCGAGAACTACACCATCGTGCTGGATTTACCCTGCGTCTTTGATTTTGAGCGAATGGCTCAGGGTAAGAGCATGCTTCACTTTGATGAATCGAATGGATCTCGCTTTGGTTTACTGAAGCGCGGCGAGAATGGAGACCAGATCAAGTGGTTTGATGTAGCAACCTGCTATTGCTACCACACGGTTAATGCCTATGAAGAGGGTGATTGGGTTGTTGTCGATGGTTGTCGATCAGAGCGAAATTCCATCGGAGACGAAGAGAAACCCGCTCCGGGTGACCGCAGCGATCTGCCTATGTTGTATCAGTGGCGATTTAACCTGGAAACCGGCGAGGTGGTTGAAAAAGCCCTCGATAAAGAATGGGGATGCGAGTTCGCACGCATTAACGAAACATGGATCGGCGCTAAGTATCGATATAGCTACGCTGCTCGCATAGCTGGCGATACCCTGGAGTCAGGATTCGACGGAATCATCAAATACGATATGGAAACCGGAGATAGTTCCCACTATCCCTATGGCGAAGGTCGATTGGGTGGTGAGCCGATCTTTGCGCCGAAGCCTGATGGCCAAAATGAAGAAGATGGCTGGGTTATCGGTTTCGTCAGGGACGAAAAATTGGGCCGTAGTGAGTGCATCATCATTGAAGCTGCAGACTTCGAAGCTGGACCGGTCGCGAGGATTGTGATGCCCGCCCGAGTACCTTTTGGTTTCCACTCTGCCTGGGTCTAGTCTAGCTCCTGATTCGTCAGACCTTTGGTTTCTGCCGCTAGGTGGCTGCGGTGAGATCGGCATGAACCTCAGTTTGTTTGGTCACGATGGCCAGTGGCTGATGGTCGACTGCGGTGTCACCTTCGAAGATGACAAGATCGCGATGGCGGACCCGCAATTCATTGAAGCCAGGCGAGATTCACTGGTGGGAATCATCGTGACGCATATTCACCAGGATCACATCGGCGCACTACCAGATCTCTGGGAACGATTCGGTGCCCCCATCTACACCACCCGATTCACTGCGAAAGTATTGGATAGAGCCTTCTCCGAGCGCGGCATGCGGGACGTGCCCATCATTGTGGTCGAGACAGGTGACTGTTTGGGGATTGGCGCTTTCGAAATCACCTGGCTTCCGATTACTCATTCGACGCCTGAAACACATGCGCTGAAGATCACTACATCCGCAGGGAGTGTCCTGCATACGGCTGATTGGAAAATCGATGAGACGCCGGTTGTTGGCATACCGTTCGAGCGTAAAACGTTTGCAGAGCTGGAAGGCATCGATGCGATTGTGTGCGACTCAACCAATGCAACGACACCCGGTGTATCGGTATCAGAAGCCGTTCTTTATGAAGGGCTTCACGATTGCATCGCGCAAGCCAATGGCCGTGTCGTCGTCAGTTGTTTTGCCAGCAATATAGCGAGGCTGCAGACACTGGCTGAGATTGCGAGTGTCACCCATCGGTACGTTGCAATCATGGGGCGTTCGATGCGTCAGTTGAGTGAAGCCGCGAAAGCCTGCGGATATCTCAACGAACGTTTTAATCCCACAGATCCTGATCATCTGGGTTATCTGCCACGTGAGGAGGTTATGGCTATCGCCTCTGGTAACCAGGGTGATGTCGGTTCAGCGCTCTATCGACTTGCACTTGATACCCACCCGGATCTAAATCTCGAAGCTGGGGATCTTGTGGTTCTGAGCGCGAAAACGATTCCTGGAAACGAGGAGAATGTAGATCGCCTTGTAGAAATGTTCGAGCAGCGCGATATCCGGGTGATTCTTGGCGACAATTCAAACGCACCTCTACATGCCACTGGTCATCCACAGCAGGGTGAGCTGACTGATATGTATGGGCTTGTTAAACCGCAGCTAGTCATCCCCGTCCATGGCGAATCTGTTCATATGCAGGCAAACGCAGAGATCGCGCGAGCTTGTGGCGTTCCAGATCAGCTGGTGGGCGTCAACGGCGATCTTTTTGTAGTCGCCGGTGACCAAGCGCCGTGTATACGTACCGGCGCTACAGAGGCTGGAAGGTTATACAGACGTTAATCGAGATCCATAAACGGATCGTTGTTGATCAATCCCTTAAACGAATCACGGTGCATGTGGTGGGTGACGTAACGGGTAATGTTCGGGTGACTTGCTTCCGGTAGTGCCTCGCCTGAATACATCATTTGGATGAACTGACAGGTGATTGCAATATCGGCGATGCTGAAACTGTCACCAAGCAAGTAAGTTTTATCTCCGATCTCCTGTTCAAGATAATCGAAAATTGGCGGTTGAATGTCTGAAATGATTTTTTGAATCACTTCTTCATCAGGCTCTCGCTTCATCATGCGAACAGCAACCCGATTAAAGAATAATGCCGCGGTCGCTTTTGGTAGTTCGTTGTCAGCCCAGTCTTCGTACCAGAGAGCTCTGCCATAGTCTCCTGGTTCGATCGGATACATGGGTGGTTCAGGGTGTTTTTTCTCAATGTAGCCACAGATCGCTGATGAGTCCGGGATGGCAAGATCTCCATCTGTCATCGCCGGGATTTTACCCAGAGGAGAAATTTTCAGATGAGACTCTGGCGGTGGGAAAGGGCTGATGGCATTCACTTCATGTTCAATGCCTTTTTCTATGAGACAGACGAGTGTTTTTCTAACAAACGGCGAAACCGGTGAACCATGGATCGTGATCATTCTGCGACTCTTCTTGGAAATGAATAAAGATGGGAGTATAGCCTGTCTAAATAATGTATTGCATTAATAAATGGGTGCGGTAACAATGACACCACTCGTACAGTGGGTAATTCATCATGACCGCATCACGAATTCGGTGGCTGATCATCTTTGTCGTCTACGGTGCGTTCCACATCTGGTATGGCGGATATGGTTCGCCCATGACGCCAGACGAAGTCGAACAATACGTAGAGCGTGCTGTGACCAGTCTGGGTCCTGATTCTGCAGAGAGAGTCAGAAAATTGGCATCGACGGATGACGGCAAGGAGTTCGTCATGGTCAATCTGAACCAGTACAGACCCGAACCGAAATATCCAGACGGACGAGCGGTCGACATGACCTCAATGGAGGTGGAACGACTCTACACGGGGAAAGTGCTTCCGATGCTGTTAGCACGTGCCTGTCATCCCATCGTCGTCGTTGATCCGGCCGTGAACATGGGTGGTGAGGGTGAATTTGAGCGCATTCAATGGGATCGCATCGCTCTTGCGCGCTATCGCAGTCGTCAGGATTTCCTTGAGTTCATATTGGATCCCGAATTTGCGGTCGGGGTAGAGCACAAGTGGGCAGCACTGGAAAAAAGCCATACGATGCTGTCTGTTCCCCAGATCTGGGGCGTGAGTGTTCGTCTTGTGCCGTTTCTTATTTTCGTTGTGATTGGGCTTCTGCTGGATCGTTACACAACTAAGCGCGCGACTGATCAAACCTAACGTCTGAATCGACCGTGGTGCCAAACTGGAGCTTCACCATCTGCGCATAGACAGCGTTTCGGGTAACGAGTTCTTCGTGTCGTCCAATATCCAAAATGGCGCCCTCATCGAGAACGACGATCCTGTCTGCTTCCAGTACGGTAGCCAAACGGTGTGCAATCACCAGCGTTGTCCTGTTTTCCTGTAGCTTATCGAGTGCGTCCTGTACGAGTCTTTCACTTTCAGCATCCAGTGCACTTGTCGCTTCATCCAACAACAATATGGCAGGGTCTGCGAGAATCGCCCTGGCTATGGCGATCCGTTGTTTTTGCCCGCCAGACAATCTCGCACCTTTCTCGCCGAGAAAGGTGTCGTAGCCCTCAGGCAGATTGCTAATGAACCCATCGGCGGAGGCCGCAATCGCGGCTGCACGTACCTGGTCGTCAGTGGCATCTGGTCGCCCGAAACGAATGTTCTCGGTCGCGCTGTCACCGAAGATGACACACTCCTGCGGCACCAGGGCCATCCTGCTTCTGACTTCTTTGGGGTCCGCAAGATTGATATCGATGCCATCGACCAGCAAGCGTCCCTTCTGGGGATCGTAGAACCTGAGCAATAGTTGATAGAGCGTGCTTTTACCGGCGCCAGAAGGTCCGACGAAAGCGATATGCTCTCCAGGTGCGATCTCAAGACTCAAGTCATTGATAGCCAACTCATCGGGTCTTGAAGGATAAGAGAAACTGACCTGATCAAATGTCGCTGAACCCACTGCTGGACTGGGCATGTCTGTTGGATTCGCTGGGGGGCGAATGGCGGGCTGCATCTCCAGTAGCTCCGTTAGTCGCTCCATAGCACCTGCGGCTCTTTGAATTTCACCCCAGACTTCACTTAGCGCACCGGCGGAGAAACCCACAAACATGGCATACAAGACAAACTGACCCAACTCGCCGCCTGTAATGTCACCATCTAACACCGCTTTTGCACCGATCCAGAGTACAAAAATCAAGGCACCGAATACGCTGACGGTTGCCACAGTCGTCATCAGGGCTCTAACTCTGATACGCCTGATGGCGGTGGTGAAACTCACCTCGATCGCGTGACTAAAGCGATTCACTTCCAGTTGTTCAGCAACAAAGGATTGCACGGCCTGTGCGTTGCCCAGAATCTCTGCCGCCTGGCCACTCGCATCTGCGATTCGATCCTGGGAGTCTCTGGATAGTCGTCGCAGCCATCGGCCAACCGCGATAATCGGAAGCACAACGAATGGGAAAATGAGCATCAGAATGCCCATTAACTCTATGTTGGTGTATGCGAGAAGGATCAATGCTCCAATGAACTGTATCGAAGAGCGCAACACAATGGAGAGACTTACTCCGGAAACGGACTGAATGAGCGTGGTGTCAGCGGTCAACCGCGAAAGGACCTCACCCATCTTGGTGGTTTCGAAGAAAGCGGGATCCATGTAGACCACGTGAGCAAATACTCTGCTGCGTAAGTCAGCGACAACCCGTTCACCCAACCAGTTCACAAAGTAAGCGCGAGCTGCGCCAAAAAAGCCGATCACTAATGCGAAAAGCAGCAGGACAAAAAAGTATCGATCAACGTTTGCGGCATCTTCGACGGAAAAACCGTGATCAATTACGTTGCGCACCGCCATTGGCATGGCAAGCATCGCCGCTGATGAAATCAGTAGCGCCACCATCGCAATCATCAGTGTGCCTTTATAGGGCGTGATAAAAGGTACCAGCGACTTTAATGGTCGAAGCGTTTTACCTTTTTCTCGTGATTGGGGATCAACCTCGCTCACGATGTCATCCTTTCGAGAGTTTTTTGGGCTCTATCCAGATTGGTTAGATCATGCACTTCAATCATTTCACACTCATCACGAATCATGTCGCTGACCAGAACGGGATAATCACGGCAATCCTCTGGTCGATCATGATAAATACTGCAGCTGTACTTGCCATCTTCGGATGGGCCGGTCAGCCATGGGCAGTAGGTCAATTGTTCTTGGGTATCTGGATCGACCCAGATTTTTCCATCGGCAACATACCGGTAAATGTCTGGTCTATGGGATTGCCACCATTCCACTTCCGCGTCAGTGGCTGACAATCCGCCGTCACCATAGATTCGACAGCACTTACCGCATTGGTTGCAGTCCTTCACCCATCACCCATAGATGCACAGGTAGGCTGTGTCGACAGGCACCTGCAGTTGAAATTTGCTGTCCCCCGGCACCATGAAGGTTTCGCCGTCTTTATATGACTGCCAGGAATCGCTACCAGGCAGCTGCACAACAAGCTCGCCGGCGACCACTCGCATTTCTTCTGGATCTCCAGTACCAAACTCGTACTCACCTTTCGCCATCACGCCGACGGTGCATGGCTTTTCGTGACCCTCAAGCGCTAAAGACTGCACTTTGCCGTCGAAGTATTCGTTGTGTTTGATCATTCGTCAGATCCTACTGATTTTAAAGTTTGCGCATCATATCAAACCGAGTTTCAACGCCTCGTCACCACCAGTCTACTGGCTCAACGTTACATTGCGTTGCGGTCAAGCTGTTGGTTGTATCTGTAAACACTTTGGTTTCACCTGGTGCGAGTGTTTCGTTGTTGAGTGCGTACTTTTCGTTCTCCTCAACAATGAGTCCGTGCCTATTGCTCCAGATGACCTTAACCGTGACGTAGGTGAGATCGACATTACCCGTATTCTCAACGTATCCCTGTGCTTCGATCTTGCTCCCTTTCTGGGTGCACTCGGTTAGCTTTGCCCAGGCAGCAGTTACGCGTTCTTCCTCGACGGGTTCCCAGTCACCACCCACCAGAACCTCGGGTTCAGCTTCGCCGTTCATGAAGTAGTTCCTGTAGGCGAGCGAACCGACCACTGCAACAACGACGATGATGATAAGAATAGTTAAAAGGCGATCGTTCACGGGGGCCGGAATTCACGAGTGAAAGGGTGGTGCATTGTAGATCGCTTCCGAGAGAAAGCAATGGAGCGACCCTTTTCACATGTTAAAGTTGCGCGCCTATGCCAATTGTGACGCTTACCAACTTCTCGCTGGCCTTCGGGACGGACCAGATATTCGACGCGATAGATCTTTCTGTCGAAAGGGGTGAACGCATCGCTATTGCAGGTCGAAACGGCGCAGGAAAATCTACGCTGCTTATGGTCATCAGTGGGGATGAGTCTGGTGATGAGGGGAGTATCTGGCGGGCAGATAATCTCAAGTTTGTCACGCTATCGCAGGATCTGCCCGAGCGGCGAGAGATCAGTGTTTATGACTCGGTCGTTGCCGTCTTTGACGAGCTGGGGGATCAGCTGGCGGAGTATCACGCGCTGACGGAACAAATGGCCGCGGGTGAGAATTCCACGCAACGCCTTGAACAACTTCAATCAGCGCTGGATCACGGGGATGGTTGGAACATCAGTCATCGGGTTGAGGCGATTCTGGACCGATTAAATCTAGACCCTTCCGCAAGCTTGAGCAGTCTTTCCGGTGGTTGGTTAAAGAGAGTGGCGATCGCCCAGTCCCTGGTTCAGTCTCCAGATGTCTGGATATTAGATGAACCAACCAACCACCTCGATGTCGATGCGATCGAATGGTTAGAAGGGTTGCTGCTGGAGTTTGGGGGCACGTTGCTGTTCGTGAGCCACGATAGGCAGCTGATGCAATCTGTTGCAACCACCATCGTGGAAATTGATCGCGGCAAAGTGACCCGTTACGACTGTGATTATGAGTCCTTTATCGAGCGTCGCGACAAGAACCGTGAGGTGGAAGAGGAGCACAACAAGCAGTTCGACGTCAAACTGAAAAAAGAAGAAATCTGGATTCGTCAGGGGATCAAAGCGAGACGCACCAGGAATGAAGGTCGCGTTCGGGCGCTGAAAGCGCTGCGCGAAGAACGCAGCAAGCGCATTTCTTTAGGTGAACTGAAGTTGCAGGTCGATAGCGGAATCAGCTCCGGCAAAATTGTGAAAGAAGCAGAAGGTCTGTCTATTTCGATAGATGGCAAGGTCATTATTCGCGATCTGGATCTGATCATTCAACGCGGTGATCGTATTGGCATGGTGGGGCCGAATGGTTGTGGCAAATCCACTTTATTGAAGCTCCTGCTTGAACAACTTCCGCCGGATAGCGGCCGCTTGAAAACAGGTACCAAACTCCAGGTCGCCTACTTCGATCAGGCGAGAGAACAGCTGAACCCTGAGCAATGTGTACAAGACTATATTGCCGAGGGCCGTGACTTCATCGAGATTAACGGCAAAGAACTTCATGTTGTCAGTTACCTGCAGAATTTCCTGTTTAACCCTGACCAGGCGCGTTCACTTATTCGTAAGCTCTCGGGTGGCGAACAGAATCGATTGTTGCTGGCCAAACTTTTCACCCTGCCTGCAAACCTTCTGGTGCTGGACGAGCCCACGAACGATCTGGACGTCGAAACCCTCGAGCTGCTGGAAACATTGCTGATTGAATACGAAGGTACCGTTCTGCTGGTGAGTCACGATAGGACCTTCATGGATAACGTGATCTCCAGCCTTCTGGTCTTTGAAGGCGATGGTGTTGTGACGGAATATGTCGGTGGATACAACGACTGGGCATCGCGTGCGAAAGCACTGACCTCTTCCAAACCTCAAGGGCCCCAGCGCTCTGAAGGCAGCGAAAGTCACGAGGCAAGAAAGAAGTTGAAAGCCGCCGAGCAGAAGCGACTGCGCGATATTGGTAAGGTCACGGCAAAAATAGATGAAATCGAGAAGGCGCTATCAGATCTGAACGAGGAAATGGCTGATCCAGCCTTTTTTGATTCGTCGGCAGAGCACCAGAGTCGACTTTATGAAAGAGCTGCAGAGCTTGAAGCGCAATTATTGTCGATGATGTCTCAATGGGAGGCGCTCGAAGAGAGCGGCGGGTAGCAATGATGAATCCTGGAATGACGAAATGAATAAGTACAAGTTCTGCCCCATGTGTGCAGCACCTTTGTTTGAAAAGGCGCCCGGCCGTATCGAGTGTTCTGCAGCATGTGGTTTCGTGAATTATGACAATCCAACACCGGTCGCTGCCGTGGTTGTGGAGTACCAAGACTCGATCGTCCTGGCGCATAACCGAGCTTGGAAAGGGGATTTCTATGGGCTCATTACCGGCTTTGTGGACTACGGTGAGGGCCCTGCTGAATGTGCAGTTCGTGAGGTCAAAGAAGAGCTGGATTTAGATGTTGAACCACCAAGCCTGATCGGTGTTTATCCGTTTGAGCGATTGAATCAGGTCATTATCGGTTACCACGTTCGTGCTTCAGGGAAGATCACCCTGAATGAGGAGCTGGACCGCTACCAGCTTGTTTCACCAGATGAGTGTCTTGCCTGGCCTACAGGCACTGGGTTCGCGTTACGCGATTGGCTGCGGTCTAAGGGTATTGAGCCAGAGATGATAAAGCTGCCCTGACTGGCCTAACTTTCTAGAACCCATCGTCCAGTTCGATTTCAGACTGCCACTATAAAAAGGTGTAGACTTAATCGTCCCCGTATCCAACTCGTGACTTCTTTGAACGATCGCAGGGACAAATCAACAAGGCGTGTCAGGCAGGTACTTCTAGACCGGCTGACGGTGCTGTTTGGTCTAGGTTTGGTTATCAGCCTTCCTGCTCTGTGGGTACTCGATAGCAATGTCTTCTTACCCGCGTTATTTCTTCTCGTGTTCGTTGCTCTGTCTCTGCTCAGGACTGCGCCTTACTCGATTCGAGTAGTCAATCTTGTTGCCTTGTTTGTTGCGCTTGGTGTGCTGGTGGTGATCTCTCGTGCCGAGCCTCTGGGCGGTAGGCTGTGGATTGTCATTGCAGCAGCCGTCGCGACTGTGCTCATGGGTTTCAGATACGGTGTGGTTACGCTGATCATCGGCTCGGTGCTTATCTTCCTGCCTTATTATTGGTTCCACTTTGATACTGGCCCGGCCCATCCGCATTTCATTGATGACCCGCGTGACTGGTTAGTGCAGGTCTTCACCGGATTTGTGCCGGGCATTATTTTGATTTACGCGACTTCGTTTGCGTTTGATCGTCTGGTTAAGACGGAGTCACAGGCACAACTTGTCGCTGAAAACGCTGTCGACATCATTTGGAGTGTCGACATGGATCAGAACTACACGTTTGTGACACCTTCTGTTGAAGTCATTCTTGGGTACTCGGTTGACGAGATGCTCGCTATGAAGAGTTACCAGCTCGTCACCGAAGAAACTGTTGAAGTGATCCGAAAGGAACTCAATGAGGCTCTGTCGCAGCAGAATCGAACCGGACAAACGCTCGAATACGAGATGATTAAGAAAGATGGTACGCACGTTTGGACTGAAAACAGTTTTCGATTCATGTATGACGCTGACGGTAACGTCATCGGTATTTCAGGTGTAACCCGAGACATCAGTGAACGCAAAGAAGCAGAAGCGACGCAACAGGCATTGGAATCACAGCTTCTGCAGTCACAGAAAATGGAGTCCATTGGTCAACTTGCGGGAGGCATCGCGCACGATTTTAACAACCTGCTAAGTGTCATTATTGGTAACACGGAACTCATCCAAAAAACCACAATGAGTCAGGCGGAGACCGATGCTTGTGTTGATGACATTCGAAAGGCAAGTGATAGCGCAAAGTCCATTTCGCAGCAGCTACTGACCTTTTCCAGAAACGATCCAGTTTCACTACAACCAACAGATGTGAACAGCCTCATCCTGGAATTATCGACGCTTCTCGAGCGGTTGTTGCCAGCGAACGTTTCACTAAGGCTAGAACTTGAACCAGGCATTCCAACAGCCTATTGCGATTCAACAATGATTGAGCAGACGCTGGTTAACCTGGTTGTCAATGCAAGAGATGCCATTGATGGAGAAGGAAAGATTGCTGTTACCACCAGCCAGCAACAGTTTAGCGAGGGCGATCAGTTGCTCAGTGGTTCAGTGAAACCCGGACAGTTCATCAGCATCTCGGTACGCGATACTGGTTGCGGGATCCCTACAGAGCTCCACGACAAAATTTTTGAACCGTTTTTTACCTCGAAGGCATCGGGTCAGGGTACGGGGTTGGGCCTCTCCGTGATATTTGGCATCGTCAAACAGCACGACGGTTTCATTCACTTGGAAAGTGCGCCGGATCTGGGTAGCAGTTTTACGTTGTATTTGCCGATTGCTGCACAAGACCTTGAGAGTGAGAAGCCGAAGCAAACAGAAAAAATTACTGGTGGGCGCGAGACGATCTTATTGGTGGAGGATGACCCCGCCATTCGAAAGCTTTGCAAAAACATGCTGACGAAAGCGGGATATTCAGTGCTTGATAGCAGCAATGCTCAGGAAGCGTGTGATCTGCTTGAGCAGAAACCTGATGAGATCGAACTGGTTTTCTCCGATCTGCTCATGCCGGGTATGACTGGTATGGAGCTCGCAGCGTACGTTAAGAATAATCATCCGGGCTTGCCCGTCATGCTAACCAGCGGTAACACCAGCGGGATCGAAACGACCGGCTACACCGTGCTAAGAAAGCCCTATGGCTCGAGTGAACTGCTGGCTGCTGTCAGGCAGGTGCTGGATAAGGCAACTGCCTGAATCACTTAAGCGCTTGAGCTAGTGACGCAACGGCTTTGCTGGTACCACCGTAAACTCTTTTTTCAGTAGCTGGGTATCGCCTACCCATACTTCAATAGTCCAATCGCCAGGAACTGCCTCCCAGGATTCATCGAACGAATAGCCGGTGAATATTCTCTGACCCGCTGTTGCGAGGTCTGTTCTTGTTTCCTTGTACACAACAGGATCGTTGCTTTCAGGTCTCTTAAGGCCAGGTGTGGTGATTACGTCTGTCACCCTGATCACTTTGTTATCTGGGATACCCTCAAGGACATACCTGATGCCAAAAGATGATCTTTCCAGGGCCGGGATGGTTGAGGTCGTTCGAACATGTATAGGTTCACTCAATAGACTGAGTTCACCTGTTGTGGTGGTCGGTGCGTCGATGCGATCAGTCACTCGGGTGGAGTAGACCCCGAATTCAACGACCCGAGCGGAAATACCCGGATTTTGCGTTCCTGCCAGCGATGGCAGGGCGAAAAAAAGCAGACAAACGATGGTAAGAGATCGCATAACAAGGCCCATGTGAGTTACGCATCCCTCAAAATCGCAGTTTCAGCTCATCGCTGCAATAAATTGCGACGAATGAACCGTGTGGTGAGATGAATCACCTACGATTTATACTTGGGGTTCACGCGCGGAGGAGACAACGATGGTAACGGTGCTGACCAACACCAATGAGTTTGAATGTGACGAGTCCGGAGGTGGGTTGTGGATGTCGGCACAAGAGATGGCCTCGCAACTCGACTGGGAATTGAAACCCGAAGGCTTGTGCCAGGGTGACACCTGCGTGCCCATCCCACCTGATCGGGCACGCGAGTTTGTGCAGGACGATCAGGTAAACGTATCCGCGTTTTGGCAGCATCTGGGTCGCCCGATTGTCAGCTCGGCATCCGGTGATATCACCGTGCTTGGTGAAAGCGCGGGTGACCGCAATGATGCCTTGCTAAGTCTTTCGGCACCGGACTTCACCCTGCCGGACTTCAATGGAAAGTTGCACTCGCTTACCAATTTCAAACGTCAGCGGGTGCTGCTGATTACCTGGGCTTCCTGGTGAGGATGCCGTCATGATCTGCCAGTTTGGCAGACACTGTTTGAAAGCGTGCAGGACCAGGACTTCCAGATCGTTTCCGTTGCTATGGATTCGGACATTGAAGCTGCGCGACCCTGGGTCGAAGAAGCGTCCCCGACATACATCACACTAGTAGATCAGAACCATTTGCTGTCTTCGCTTTACAACATGGTGAATGTGCCACAGGCAGTTTGGATCGATGAATCTGGAACGATTGTGCGACCCACAGAAACCGGTGGATCCATCGATATCCTGCGGGAGTTCGATCCTGAGATTGGCGGTTTTAAGCCTGAAGCTCAGGAACGTGCGCAGGCAGCTAAGGCAACTTATCTGGAAGCGGTGAAAGACTGGGCGGTAAACGGCTCAGCCAGTCGTTTCGCTTTCAATGCTCAGGAAGCTCGTGCGCATGTGGAAAAGATGGACGACAACGCTGCAGAAGCCCATGCCTGGTTCCGCCTCGGACAGCACTTGATGAATCACAATCGTCAGGAAGAAGCTGACGCCGTGTTTCAATCCTGTCGAGAAAGACATCCAGATTCCTGGAACATCTTTCGCCAGACCACAGAAAAAATGGATACCGGTATCGCCGCTGGTGAAGGGTTCTGGAACAAGGTAATGGCATTGGGTGAGAAAGAGTATTACAAGAGCGTTGATATGGACGGCATGCCATGACCTCACCGTTTACTGATGGTTAAACGCACTCCTTGGTCTACTCGTTTATTGCTTGCCGTCTGCACCTTGCTGGTTGTGCTGTCGGGCTGCAACAGCATTAGTTATGAAGAGTGGATTGCTGTTGCGGAAGATCCATCGCGGGCTGGAGATCTGATCGAACGGAAGAGTGTCTACTACGCCACGAATCCCGAAAGATTGAGCGCTGACCTAAAGGACTTTGAGTTAAGGCTTAAGGCTTTCAAACAGAAGATTGATGCGCTTTGGGGCAGCGATGATGATGCTCAGGCTGGCCCGAAGGACTACATCAAATATACAGACCAGTACTACAATCGCGCGCATATCGACTTTGAGGCGAGTGAGGTGATTGTGGAAACCATCGCGCCAAATTCTCAACGCCGGTATCTCAAAAAAGCCATTGTCACCACACTGCTCACGCCTGATGATCCACGGAAGGTTGATCTATATTCGGAAGCGGACCCGGGGGCTGGCGACACACCATTTCTCTATAAGCAGGTTGTCGATCACCTGCAGCAGCCGGTCGCGGACCAACAGCGAGCAGAGGCCTATGCCTCTTACCTGGTAGAGAACCAGTTGCGTGAAGTTACTATTGGTAAGCGGCGGGGACTGCGTGTCGTTTTTCCATTGGTACCGAACAATGGTGATATCCGGGCTTACAAGTATGCCGATCTGGTGCGTCGCTACAGTCGCGAGTACAACGTGACTGAAAGTCTCATCTATGGCGTCATCAAAACGGAGAGCAGCTTTAACCCATTTGCGGTCAGTCACGCGCCCGCATATGGTCTTATGCAGATCGTACCGAGTACAGCAGGGCGAGATGTGTATGAGCGCATCAAGAAGATCAAAGGTCAACCCAGTCCGCAGGATCTGTACGATCCTTCATACAATATCGACATCGGTACTGCCTATCTCAAGATTCTGCAGGACGATTACCTTGCCAAGGTTAAGGACAGCAACGCGCGACGTTATTCAGTCATCTCGGCCTACAACGGTGGCGCCGGAAACGTTTTCAAGACATTTTCTTCGGATCGCGATCGAGCCCTGGCTCGAATCAATCAGCTTTCCCCTCAAGAAGTCTTCCGGCAGCTGAACCAGAACCATCCAAAACTTGAATCGCGCAGATATCTCGTGAAAGTTTCTGAAGCCCAGCAGGAGTTCTGGCGTAATGATGGGTTTGTGGTGAAGTAAATAAAGTTGGGTTTGGCCAGAGTCAGTTAACTATTCTCAATAAAATCCACCAGTCTTCTTGCTGTCTCCTCGCCTTGAGATTCTTGAATGAAATGTCCGGCTGGTATGCGGTCATGGGGTAAGCCTCGTGCACCAGGGATATTTTCGATCAAGGTGTTTTGGATTTTTTCTGATCCGACGAGCATATCGAATTCCCCGAACAGAGTTAAGAAAGGTTTCTCAAACTGCTTTAGTGCTTCCCAGGCGGCCAGGCTTTTCTCCACATCTATCATCGATGCCATGCTTGGCAATGTCCGGATACCTGTCATGTAGATTTCTTCCGGAAAGGGTGCGTCGTAAGCGCGGACTTCCTCTTCTGTGAGTGTGAGTCCACCGAAATCTCTAGCGATATTGTC
Source organism: Pseudomonadales bacterium (assembly GCA_965267195.1). Lineage (GTDB taxonomy): Bacteria > Pseudomonadota > Gammaproteobacteria > Pseudomonadales > Azotimanducaceae > UBA9659. Next base: position 2,281,967 of record OZ253942.1, on the reverse strand, counting down.
GCTCGCTCTTAGTTCGGGTCCTGTTAGGGCATAAATCATCCAGCCTTTGAAGAAGTCGGACATATCTTCTTTGATGTAACCCTCTTCCTGGCAGACTCGGAGGTAGTCGTCAAAAGTTCTTATCGAAGAGTTTGGGTCTACGGGGTACGCCTCTCGGTCAATTCCCAGGGGAATGTTAAGCACTGGATCTGGCATGAGATTGAGCGAGGTGTTCGAGACCATTACACGCCGAAAGTGTTGGGGATGATGTGCGACGGTGATAAGGCTGGTGAACCCACCCCAATCCTGGGCGAACAGAGTGATGTCTTTCAGCTGAAGTGCTTCGATCATCTCTAGCCACCATGCTGCGTGAGCATAGATGGTATGAGTGTGAATATCTGTTGGTTTGTCCGAACGCCCCATGCCAATCATGTCGGGCGCGATGGCTCTATATCCGGCCCCTGTAATGATCGGGATCATCTTCCGGTAAAGGTAAGACCAATCAGGTTGCCCATGGAGTAACAGGGCCACGGCGCCATCCCTGGGTCCTTCGTCGATGTATTGCATGCGAAGGCCATCGACCTCCACGTAGTTAGGTTGATAGGGAAAGTCGACCAGATTCTCGAATTGAGAGTCGGGTGTTCTTACAAATTCTCTGCCATCGGCGGTGTAGTGCAGCTTAGCGTTCATGGTATCTACTTTTTAATTAATGCTATGCATTATATATTGAAATAATGTTTTGCATTATATTGTGTGAGGTCTACCTGCACATAAGAGGAGAAGCGCATGATCTGGAAGATATGGCTACTGGTGCCGGTCCTTTATGGCCTTTTTTCGCTGTGGTACTTCAACTGGAAGGGGTCACTTACACCTGAAGAAGTTGATGGATTCATGGCGTCATTCGATCAGCTCGAAGGCAGCAAACATACGGATGCGGTAACCTTCCGAAAGTTCCTTGAAGAAGATGATGGCGGTGAGTTCGTCATGCTGAACCAGGTGCATTTGCACGGCGGTGAAGTGGCGCATCCATTGACCGGCAAGGCCGTGGGTTCTTCTGAGCTGCTGGGTGAATACTTTGCGCCTTTTGCACTGGCGCTCCTCAAGCGGGGTGGTCACCCGGTGTTCCAGGCGAGAACCGTCGGCGGCAATATCGACAGCTGGAACGCAGAGGCGAATGTCGGATTTAATGGAACGGCTATGATGCGATACAAGAGCCGTAGGGACCTCGCTGAACTTGTGCTCGCCCCAGCGTTTGCGGACAGCCACATATACAAGTTGGCGGCCATCGAGCGGACGGTCTCCTATCCCACGCGAATGACGCTTAGTATTTCGCTGCGGCCTCCTGTGGCGGTCATGATGGTGCTGCTACTATTAACGTCACTGGTCCAGAATCTGATCTTTCTTCTCAGAGCATAATTGTGCAGGCACCTGAAAACATACCGGAACACCTGACAACGGCAACGCAAGCCGCGCTGTCGTGGATTAACCACGAGCGTGCATCGAATTATTCCCTGACTGGTCTGGTCGGCGCGGATGACATCGAGAGCGCGGACGAGCCATTCGAGTTCGGTCTTGTGCTTTGTGATGGCGAGATTTGCGCCCGTGAACAAATACGTGTCACCCCAGATGGCGATGCTTATCAATTTAGCTTTGCTGATGAGGCCGAACCCGATATTCCGCCGCTGCTGGATCCGCCAGTGGGTGTGCGCCGGGAATGGTTGGACAAGCAGTTAGGAAAACACGAGTTTGTCGTGCTGCTTTACTATCGTGGCCTGTGGTGACCTCCCTGTCGCTTCGAGTTACGAAGCTACGTGAAGTCCGGTGTGCTTGATGAAATTCATCAGGCAGGTGGAGAAGTGTTCGGTGTTACTAGCGAGCCCCAGACCTTGGCAACCGAGGCTGAAGAGACGTGGGAGACCCAGTTTCCTATTGTGGGCGATCCGCATCATGAGATTCGTGAAGCATGCAGCGAGCGAGGCTGGCTCGATGTCTTTTACAACGAAGATGCGGGGCACCTGCGAGAGCGCAAATGGGCATCCCATCCGAAAGGCTACTACCAACCGGCTGTTGTCGTGGTACATAAAACCGGGCGGATACTGTACCGCTGGCGATGTGTGCCCAAGTTCAGCAACATGAACGGCGCGGGTGCAAGACCGGAGGCCGCATATACCTGGGAGAAGATTAAGAGTTCGCTTGAGGGCACCGAGGACGCAGCATTAGATATCAACCCGCTGATGGGCTCAAAGGAAGTCGGTTGGTTTCCCTTTATGCTGATGTTGACAGCGCATGGCTGGTTTATAAGGCCGAAGGCTTTTCCATTGGCGCGAGAAGGAGATAAAAGTTCAGCGAACCCGGCAAGCATGATGCGCCGTGTCTATGGTTTCCTCGCGCTTTGGTTAGTTCTACTTCTTATCCTGCCGATCAAATGGTTTGGCATTGCTGTGTTGGCGTGGCTTGTGGTGCTGACGCCCGGTTTGATTGAGATTCATCGCCAGTTCCAACACGAATCCGATCCCTACTGACACCATCCCTAGAGCCCCGTACTTTCGTCCTCAGTCGCCCGACTTAGATTCGTTAGGAACCCATCGGCGGTTTCGATCAAACTCATCACTTCTAGAGAATTGTCTGAACTAACAACCATTCTCCACCGGCGTTGTCCGTTTCCCAGCATTCCCAGTTCCTGGTGCAATACCTGAAAGGCGGAGCGCTATTCTGCAATACCAAACAACTGACAGACGATTCAATCCTGCAAAACGACCTTATAAACCTTAAACCCGTCTGGTGTATTACGTATGGACCAGATCTGTGTAAAAGCCTCTCGCTGATATAAACCGTCTACGATGTACCTTTCTGTTACTCGGGATTCGACACCGTAACCCTGGCCATCGGGCAAGCGAAAGACTTCCCGTGTCTCCAGATCATAGTCGTAGAATTGCGCCTCAATAAGCCATTCCGCAATGTACTCTAGATACTCATCGCGATTCATAGACACATCGGGTTCTTCCAACGACTCGCTGATACCAATAAAGTCGGTATCAAGATACCTTGCGACCGACTCCAAATCCCGACTTTTCCCAGCTTCCAGAACATCGCTCACAAACTGAGTTAACAAGTTCTTTTCTGCATCAGTGATCGCCAGGGCGTGCTGACCGAAAAGCAGTGAGAACACGAACACAAGATTAATCAGATTTTTCATCCCGTCATTATACCGGCCTACTGAGCCACAACCGAAGTTCTTTTTATTGGCGGTTAGTTTTTGACGAGGATCGACCGAAAAGTAGTAATGGAAGTGGAGATTTAGTAATGGCATAACTCATTGCAATACTTACTAAACAGTAGAATATGACTTCAAGAGCATAAGCCGTCATTTTCCAATGCATAATGCCGCCAACGATCTCTCTAATAGGGCCAATAATTTCAAGAAAGAATAGCCTGTGTGTGAAAAATACAAGTAATGAATTAATGCCGATCCATATAAAGAAACGACCGGGTATGTGTATGTTCTTAAAGTGCAATATCAATAACGTTGTTAGTAGAAAAATTTGAACACTCTGATTAAATAAGATCCCTGTTACACTCAGATTAAAGTCATGTTCATTTCTGAGAACGTCGGCAGGGTCAACCGAAAATGTAGACCCAAAAATCCACCAAATCGAATACATTAAAAAGGCGATGGTCAATAATCCCATCGTGATCTTCTTGGAGTGAATGTTTTCTAGTTGATTAAAGCCTTTTAGTTGGTAATGAATGTAACCTAATATGAAACCAAGGCTTCCTGATGAAAAGAAATAGTGAATCCGGGCATCATATTCAAAGTCTGCATGAAAATTCGACTGAATAAATTGCTCAATTTGATCGAAAAATAGGTCAATGTTAGTTAGTGGGTGGAATAGGCTAAGAACATAGAATAAGACAATCCACCCTATGCCTAAAAAGCGATACATAAGTGTTAGGGTGATGAGAATTACCATCCATGCTAGTAGAGGATAAAAAGAAAACATCACACCTGAATTCTCAGATACAAAGGCATTTTCAGCCAAGAACAAAATAAAAAGCCAAGAATAGAGGTACAACTTGTTCCTATATGTTCTTTTGAAAACTATTTGGCTTTGTTTTGCTAGAGCAAATGCGGCTAAGCATAGATATATCTGACTTACCCAGGGGATAAAAAACCAACATAAAAATACACCCAAACCATCAGTGCTAATGGCTTCACCAACAAATTGTTGGTGGAAGTTAAAAAGGGAAGATTCTGCATGTTGGTAGTTCTGCCTTGGCCAGATATACCAATAATTAAGGTAATAGGCGAAGTGTTCCATCAAAGCTAGAAACACCACAAAACCTTTTAGAAAATCAAAGTTAGTCAGCCGTTTATTCTGAAAGGTATTCATTTGAAGTCTTTGTTAGGTTTTATTCTCGTTACCCTAACTCCACCTTAGCATTCTTATCTTGAAGGTCGAATAAGTTACTGATTACCAAGGGTGGATTTCATCACCCGAGACGCTGGATACGCTCGCCTATCATGGACCCGACGCAATCGAGACTTCCATGTGACTGCCGCTAGCGAGAGCTTTCGGGTTTTCGATGTTTTTTTCGCTTTGCGACAAAAAAATCGGTGGTGGCCAGAGGTGGAATCGAACCACCGACACGGGGATTTTCAAAAATAAAGTCTGTAATTCACACTAACTAAATCAATAACTTACCGAGACTTCCGTTGCCCAAAATGCATTACTGTGCATAACGATGCATAACTACTTCCCGCAAAACTCCCGCAGTCATTTCACTCAGTAGCTTGACACTTTCCCTGAGATTGCGCCCTTAATCCTGAGAGGTTTTCAGCTGACCTCGCACATGTATTATCAGGCTGCCACTAACTCGACCTATAAGAGACGAGATATGAAACGAATCGTTTCAACTTTCTGTACGATGATTCTTCTACTGACTCCCCTAGCTGCGAAGCCGTTTCATCTTCATGACAAAGAGGCGGCCAAGTTAGCCGAAGAGATTGAGAAGAAAGCAAACGCCCTTGATTTCACGGATGTCCTAGCGACAGAAAGGGCTAACCAAGAAAGACTGTTCTCTAGCGAACTTACTACAGTTAGAGAATATGCTATCGCCCGTCGAAACGCTGATATTCACGTCCTTTTTTCTTCAAGCGACCCGTTCTCTGACGTGCTGGGGCAGATGATTGAGAACAGATACAAAGGCCTGCCGCAGAAAACAGCGCTTGAATTAGCTGTGGTTCGCGATGCTAAGGCGGACAACTTGGAGGATGTTCGTGAATCTCTACAGTTTCTCAATTACAAGGTGCCGGACTGCAAGCCGGGATTGGCGCTAAATGACCGGCTAGTGCGTGATGCAGTTGGGACGTCGGATCAAGAGCTATCAATAGTTAGGCGAGATCTTAAAGACTTCATTAAGGCGTGTAGCGACTATTCGGAGGCTGAGTCTACATTTAACGAATCTGTATCCGATCTCATGGTTGAGTTGAGAAGTACTGATGACTCAGCAGCGGACTTAAAACGAGACCTAAAGAAGAAGAAAAAAGCACTAAACGAACTCAACAAAAAGATCGAAGAAGGCGAGCTAGAAGAGACTGATGGGGAGCAGAGGGCCAATCGACTTCGCAAAGATATTGCTAATGGACAAGAAAAACTAGCGAGGCTAACAAGGTTCTTTGGAACCATCGGTGCGGAGAGTCTAGAAATTGAAATCGAAGCGCTATCAGACAAAGTTTGCCACATAGACAATGTGTTCGCGTCCCAGCTGGAGCAAGAATTAGAGGACTGTTCTTCCGAGGACGAGTTGAAGGACGAAATCAAAGCGGTGCTGACCGCCTATCCAGACATTGCTGCCGAAATAAAAAACCTGAAAACGCTCGAAGATGCTGAGATGGTACGAGTTTTACTCTTCCAAAAGGCACGGCTTTCTGCGGAGATTGAAAGAAAAAACGTGCAGCTTAAACGGGTCAAGGAACGCGCCGATATTCAAAAAGACATCTTCGATCAGCTTTTTGTGGAGGCTCAGATGCTGCTAGGAGCCAGAGTTGCTCTGAAGGACGCGGTTCGAGAAAACGGAGATTCTGCTGTTAAATGGGAAGTCATCTACGACAACAAGGTCGATATCGACGTCAGACGGAAGCTTATAGAGTCGACGGCTCTGTATTTGGCTACCTACGTCGGTCCACAGATGAAGGTTCACCTAAATGAATATCGCTTGATGGATAGCCATCATGGCGAGATTCTTGATCAGGCACAGATTAGCTCGGAATTGTGGCAAGCCAGTATCCAGAACCCAGTTTCGCTAATCTCCGCTTATCACCAAGGCGGTTTAACCAAGGATGACTTTGTGAAGCTCATTCAGGCGTTGATCATTGCCCTTGGGCTGGAGGTAAGTCTCTGATGAAATTCTTACTAATTCTATTGATTATCGCGATAACAAGTGGTTGCACGACACCCGGCGCGGTGAATGAGTTAGCGACTTCAGCCGCTAAGAATGCGAGCTTAACAAATAGCAAACTTGACGAGTTCTCAAAGCAGAGCCGAGAGGTTGCTCGTTACCGAGCAGAAGCGATATCGGAACTGGGCGCGAGATCCGCGGCAGTATCGGCTGATTACGAGCGTTTCATGCGCACTACCCAATCAGCGGAACTTCTAGCTGGGAGCAACAAGAAGCCTAATCAAACAAAAGCGATTGACGAACTTATCAGTTTATCGGACGAGCTCTCGGTGAGTTACTCATTCTCGACTTCAAAGTCCTCTCGACTGGACGAGATAATGAAGACTCAAGAGCAGCATCCTTCAACCAAGAAAGAGCTGGATGAAATCGCAAAATCTTTATCAGAGATTGCCACCGCAAAAGACATAGAAAGTCAGCTGAAGTTTGTCTTGAAGTTCTTTAAGGAAGTCAGAGACGACATTAAGAAAGCGAGCAAATCGACTGAATCGCTGGTTGAGGCGCTGACTCTTTCAAATGAAGAGGAAACTGAGTGATGCTGCGAGATAACATGACTCCTGCTCAAATTTCTGATGTGGAATGGGCTGCGAGAAAGAAGCTCGAACTGTTGGTCGAATCAATCAGCAAGCTAGATATTCGAAATCTAGAGCCGGGTTCTGAGGCGGAGCTTGCGCAGAACAACGCGAAAATTCTCGAGCTGTCCAGAGAGAAAGCCACGATCAAAGCGCGAAGAGCGCTGTTCAGAGCCAATCAATTACAGATTGATCCCCCTAGTACCGAACTTCTCGATTCACTTGAAATGCTTATAGCTAAGGTGGAGCAGTTGGTGATTGACGATCAGATTATGAGCAATGTTGTTGATCTGGTTTCTGCTGCCGCAACCGTTGTCCCAGAATTGGAACAAAAGTCATGAAGCGATACGAATTCCAAAAAAAGTCGGCCCCTGAGGTTAGTGATGAAGCGACAAAAAAAAGTCTGGATGTGCTTTTTTCACGCATAGGCCATGGTTCAGCCCAGGCCAGTCTTGCAGTTGAAGATTTAAGAGATGTAAAGCGGTTTATTAGAAACACTGTAGTTAACATTGAATGGTATGACCAACATTTAATGAAACGGCGGTTACTAGAATGGTCGTTTTTCCTGGGATCGTGTGTGCTTGTCGTTGCCTTACCCCCCCTTGTTTCTAATTTGGAGTCGATAATCGGTGCAGCAGGCATAACCACCGATACAACTGTCGCACAAGGAACAACGTTGTTAGCGGGCATATTCGGCGTACATCGAATGGTTCAGACCTGGTTGGAAAAACGAAATATGACGTCCATCTGGGTGAAGGCGTCTGCTGATCTAAAGGAATTGCTGTTTGCATTTGAGGATCGTTGGAGAGACAAAGGTTTTATCGTCTATGAGCGGAGTGGGTCTCATGAAAAGACCAGTGCCGCTAAGCTTCAGCCCATGTTCCGTGAAGCGCTCCAAACTGCGACTGCTGAGGCTGCCCGCATCGTTCGGGAGGAGAAAAACAAATACTACGCAAAAATGGGAGAGCACATACATTTCAACCTGGCGCAGTCCATCGCCGATGGTGCGCTAGATGCTAAGAAAGTGACTGAAGCGCTATCTATGGACGCCACAGATGACGACAACAAGAAGTTGGTTTCGCTAGAAGATTACGAGCGAAAACTAAAGCAGCTGAAACAGCAGATCAGCGAAAATCCAGATCCTCAGAAAATCGAAGAGTACAAGCGGCTTAGAAGGCAACGGGACGATGTGGAACTTCAAATGCTCTGTTGAACCAGCAGTCGGGATTCGCTAGTGGCTCAAAGAAATCCAGGCCCGTTATTCTGAGACCTAAGGCTGCAGTATTAAAAAACCCCCATTGACGAGAACATTCTCGCAGTCGAGCACTTCGGTAGTACCGCAGTCCCCGGTCTCGCTGCAAAACCGATCATCGATACACTGTCGCCGTTCCTTCAGTTTGTCGGCACGCGAGTCGTTCGTCCTGTAAGCATCCCTCTTTTAGCTTCGCTGCTAGGTGGAGACGGCTGACATATTGTTCTTTCTTGATCCCCCCAAATCTCCCGCATGAGATATGGGTTAAGGAGTGCTTACCTTGTGTGTCCTGTGCCCAAAGGGTCACAGAAGGCCGGAAATATGCTGTGAATCTTTTCAATAAGAAAATCTGAAACCCACACCAAGTAAATCAATCACTTACCGAGATGTCCGTTGCCCACCATGCTCTACTGTGCATAACGATGCTTAGCTGCATTCCGCAAATTTCCCTCGCTGCGTGAATTTTGGATTCGCGACCTGTTCCATTGATCGTATGGGTACTTTATATAAAGATTTGATAGTATAATGACAATTAACTATCAAAAATAGCGCTTAACTTATGGAAAGTTTTGCTCAGAGATTTTCCAACTCCTTGGAACGTTTGAGAGCCGAAAATCCAGCTGCATTCTCGCTTCTCGAGCGAATGTGCGAGCTGCGTTTGGCGGATCCTCATTTGAGGCTCGCCCCGAAGACTCTGAGTATTGATATGTCACTAGATATACAAAAGACAAGGAGGTTGTTGGAAATCATCATGAGCCATGATGCGCCGGTGGCACTCCTGCATGTCGAAAACCCTAAGAAAAGAAACACTCGTTATATTTTGCCCGTTTGGACCTACTTGTTTCTGCTGCGAGGTCGTGTTCCAGAGTTGCGGGACATCTATAACGCCTTGTTATCAAAACACCTGGAATGGCGTGCAGGTGGTGATGTCGGTGTGAGTGATGAAAACGACTTAACTGCTGATTACTTTGATCTTGGTGTATTCCTTCAGCCGGCTTTTGTCGCAGACATCCAGCTAAACCTGACGGCAGCCTCTGATTCATTTATGCGGTTGTTTAATCTCTCCCAAGAGCAATTACCTATTAGATTGAAAGAGGTATTTAAACGCGTTTACTCTTACCAACCGCTGGCTAATCTGGAAGACCCAAGAGTGTCTCTGTGGGATCACATATTGGTTTGCTTGGGGACAGGCAAGCCAGTAAGCAACGCGTTTTTTCGTTTTACACCAGATGACCGAAACCCGATGGTCGTTCAGGCGTATGTAAATTTCCAACGAGACAGGGTCGGCTTCCAGGGCACTTTGGTGGTCGCATCGCGGCAAGTCGAAAACTTCCAAAAACTCGTACTTGGCGGTAGCGCAACAATCCATAGATTCTTTTTTTTGCACGAACTACCTTCTATAAATTTCCCTCTGCATTCCGTATTGGAAGACATTCTAGAGGATCTAGATTCCTTAGGTTTTGATTCAGTTGACAGCCTCCGAGCGAAGGTAGAACTGGCGAAGCGCAAATCGGAGGAAATTGCTGAAGCTTTAGACCATATGGATGATGTTCTGAGTTACGAGGCAAGTGATGCGCGAGTTGAATTGATGAGCTATCTGGAGAACGCAAAGGATTCGATTGAAAAAGAGTTCGCTGGTTGTGAGATTGAACTAAAGCTAGAAGACCCAGTTCCGCCGTCTAAGGTCCTCGTTCTTGAAGGTGACACGCAGGCTATATTCCTTGGCTTGCAGACGTTAATGAGAAATGGTTGTGAGGCCGCTATTGAGTGCGGACGACCTCCGGAGCTAAGGGTAAAAATTAGAAGGGTTGCGGGCTCCGATAATAGTGCCAGTAGTTCCCAATTCGAAATTCGAATAATCGACAACGGCGATGGTTTAACAAAAGACAAGGCAGCAGAATTAAACTCTGGACAAGACATAGAGTCGACAAAGGAATCACCTCATCGAGGATTGGGTGTTGCGTTGCTTCAGGAGAGTCTCCCAGGGGCGCTCAAGTATTTGGAAGGAGGTAATGGAATTGTTCTCCTCACGGTTGATGGTCACTACGAGGAATTAGGGGATCAGCTCTTATGAAACGAACCATACTTTTGCTTGATGATAATGAGGATGTTGTCAGTACCTGCAAGGGTCGTCTCAATCGGATGCTAAAAGAAGACTATAGGATCGAGAAGCTGGAGATTCTAGAGACTTCGAATGCACATGAGGCATGGGGCATAGTTGAAACGCAGGCATTGAATTTCGCTTTGTTAGATATAAACATCGCGAAGACTAGACTTCATCCTAGTGGAATCAGCTTAGGGTTGGATATCCAACGACAGTTTCCGCATGTCGGCGTTGGTTTGATGTCCGGTTACAAGCACCACGTCGACAGAGCGCTTGCCGCGGGCTTTTCTCATGTTTGGCATAAAAACAAACTCGCGGACAAGCAGACCTTTTTTGCGGGTATTGCTAGGGAGGTTGCGGCATTCCATGAGTAGTGAAAGTGATTCAGTCGATAAATGTGAAGAATTTCTCAGTGATATGAGAGATCTTGCTGATAGCGCTGCCGCCAATCTGGTCTTTAGAGAAGAGCAATTTGGCAATATCGGAAGAGAGGCAAAAACATTTTCCTCGGATTTGGAGAACTCACTTCGTCTATATCGTCAATCAAACCCTTCGCATTCCGGTGCAAAGATCTGTCGCGTTGCGAGTTCCACGTTCGGGGAGCTCAGATCTATGGTTAATAGCCCCGAACTGCTAATTGAGATTTGGGCACTCGAACAGTCTTGGAAGACGAAAGCGGCCTTAGCATCTAAGAGTATTCGCAGTAAGTTTAGCGGTTGCTTATTGCGTACGTGGGGACTAGTTGGAAACTACGGCGCCGCGCCGCTACGAATGTTGGTGGTTCTTGTGATTTCGTTTGTCCTGAGCACCGCGTGTCTGTATATCACAAGTTCAAAGTTCTCCACGAAAATAGATGTTGATAGAGGAAGCAACGAAATAGAGCAAGTTGTCGTCGAGCAGTCCGCGGTAAGCAGACTGGGAGAGTCGGCTAGACTAGCTTTTTTTTCCATTGTTGACCCTGGTCATTCGGATTCGGAACCTGAAAAAAATTGGCTCAGAGCATTGGTTTTTGTCGCTAATGCAATTGTTGGTATCACGTTGCTTGCAACCTTTGTTTCCTCATTAGGGCTCTATCTTCTGATCGGGGTTAGTAGACTCAAATGATTGAATCAAAGCCCTGGATCAGCGCGCTCTTGGCGATTGTTTTTTTTCTTTGCACTCTTGAATTCGTAGCGGTTTACTTCGATGTTCCCGCATTCCTACTCCCGGCACCGTCGGCCGTATTTATGGAGCTTTCGAACAACACTACATTCTTTCTAGAGCACACTGCGATTACTGCGTTTGAAGCCACCGTCGGTTTCGCCCTAGGGAACTCTTTTGCTTTTCTCCTGGCTGCTCTCTTGGTTTCGTTCCCTAAGTTCGAAGGATTTGGACTAACCCTAGGAATAATTCTCAAAGCGATACCCATCATTGTTCTTGCGCCAGTTTTTGTGATTTGGTTTGGAAACGGCATCTTTGGGAAGTGTTTGATGGCAGCCCTAGTCTGTTTCTTTCCGATGCTCGTGAACGGAATTGCCGGGCTCAAGACAGTTGATTCCGACACCCTTCGCTATACAAGAACCTTGCGAATGAACCGAGTCCAAGTCTTGTGGCACATACGCGTACCCTATTCTCTTCCTTTCGTAGTGTCGGCTGCGAAAATCTCTTCAACGGTAGCGATTGTCGGTGCCATTGTGGCGGAGTTAGCAGGCGCGGATAAGGGGATTGGGTACGTTCTCTTGTATTCGGTTTACTATCAGGAAACCACTCGAATGTTCGCTGGTGTTTTCTGCATTACCATGTTCGGGTTGGCGATGTACGGAGCTCTTTCGATTCTGGAGTCCTATTTGAAGGCGAAAAAATTAGATTAGGTTGACTAAAATGACGAAAAATTTGGCTTTTTTGATTTTGCTAGGAGCATGTTTCGTGCTCACATCCTGTGGTCAAGATCCTGATTCTGCCCAGCAAGAGGTTATTGAATCGGAAGTAGGCGATGGAAATCTATATCGAGCAAGAAATCGACTCAAATGGTTGGCATATTCGGCATATATTGATGCGTATATCGGCAGGGAAAGAGGCATCTATGAAAAATATTCACTGGATATTGATGTTCACGAGGGCGGACCACAGATCGATGCGACAAAGTTGGTTGCTGCGGGAACCGATACGTTTGGGATTGAAGGTGGAGATCAAGTTCTGGTGGCTCAGGACAAGGGATTGGATATAGTTGTCGTGATGGCAATAATGCAGAGATCGCCAGCAGGGTTTCTAGTAAAGAGTGATAGTGGAATCACCAGTGTAAGTGATTTTCCGGGAAGGGCGATGAGAGTCATCCCAGGTCATAATACAGAAATTGAGTATAGAACAGTGTTTCACAGGTTAGGACTGAACCGAGACACGGTAGAAGAGATAGTAAACTTCTCGGAACTCACGCTGTTTCGATCTGGAGTAGTGGATATTGAGCCTATCTACATCGTAAACCAACCACCGATGTTGCGTGTCCGAGGCGAAGTTGGGTTTCAAATTGTTGATCCGAAGATTGATGGCATTCAACCCTATGGAAATGTGTATTTTGTTAGACGTGAACTGATTGAACAAAATCCAAAGCTAGTTCAGTCTTTTGTGTCCGCTTCAATTGATGCTTGGGAGTATGCGTTCGCAAATCCTGAAGACTCTGTTAAAGCGCTAGTACAAGCTGTGCCTCGATTGTCCGTTGATATTGAAACCGAGCGGCTGAAGGATACGAGGCAGTTCATTGAACGGCCAGATGGGCGCATTGGAATGATGGAGGCAAGTCGATGGGAGCAGTCGATAGATGATCTTTTCCAGGCAGGAATAATTATGCGTCGCCTTGATTCGAGCACAGTTTTCACGAACAAATTTGTTGAAAACCATTACGCCAAAACTGAGACCATCCGCGATGGGAAATGACTTTTCTGGAGTTGACTGGGAGGGGTTCCAGAAATTTCGCTCTCGTAACTCTAGATACAGGATATTGCCGGATTTCTTCAGTAGTATGCTTGTTGAGAAGAATCTTCGGCTACCAATGAGTCTGTGTGATCTAGGTTGTGGCGACCTTGCGCTGTTCAGATCAATCTGGGACCGCATCTCAAATGACTACACATCTGAATATCCAGCGCGCTTTGACTTTGTTGACATCGAATCATCTGTGGAAGCCTTCTACAAAGAAACCGTCGATTCATTGGGTTTAGAGACCAATTCGCGGTACTTCAACATGGACGCTGTAGAGTTCATAGGGGATCAAAGCTATCGTTCCGATTCCTACGATCTAGTCTTAATTAGTCATTTGCTCTACCACGTGCCCAAAGATAAGTGGCGGTACTTGCTAAACTGTGTGCTCAATAGTCTAAACAGAGATGGAGTCATTCTGCTCACTCACAGAACCGATGACTCAGAGTGGTGGAGGGCCACTCGATGGCTCGAAAATGAAGTAGTCACAAATTCAGCCCACCGGTTTGCAGAAGAGATTCATCACGATGCGCTGGATCAATTGGGTTTTCAGCTCGTTGGCGGTGATGCTCTGGATACTGTCGTAATCTGCGATGACTATGATGATTTTCTTAGAATTACTGAATTCTTATACCGAACTGAACCAGGGATTCTTAGCGACGACACACAACTGCGAAGCCGAGTGTGTGAAATCGCGGATTCTTTTGCGATTGATAACAAATTTCAAATTCCGCTTCAGGATGAAGTCTTGATAGTTTCTTCGGTAAACACGACTCTATGAATGAGCTCGAAATTACTTCTCTAAAGATTTGTTATGGCGAGCTCACTGCGGTAGAAGACGTCAGTTTTAAGGTTGAGTCTGGTGAAATATGCTGCCTGGTCGGACCTTCGGGATGTGGAAAGTCAAGCATACTAGAGAGTATTGTGGGAAACATGCAACCTGAGTCAGGCAGTGTTAGATCAAGCCAAACCACAAGATACGGTTATGTCACCCAACGTGACTCGCTTCTACCTTGGAAATCCGCGATTTCCAATGTTGCCTTTCCTCTGATTCTGAGTGGTACTGATGAGCAAACAGCAAAAATGGAATCGAGAGCATGGCTAAAGAAATTCGAAGTGGATATGTTCGCTGATAGTTATCCAGACGAACTGTCCGGTGGAATGAGGTCCAGGATCTCGATAGCGAGAGCTTTAGTGAACAATCCGGACGTCCTTGTCATGGATGAATGCTTCGCGAGCATAGATGAACTCACAAGAGAAAGATTGTGGGTGGATCTTCACCCTGTATGGAAATCGATGAATGCCACAATAGTTTTGGTTACACACTCAATAGCCGAAGCTGTATTTCTCGCCGACAAGGTTGTGGTGCTTTCCAATCGACCAGCAACGGTCAAAGAGATTGTCTTGAATGAAGATGCACGAAACAGAGAGTATCTAACTTCCGAGAGTTTCTTTTTGAAGTGCAACGAAGTCAGGAAAGTCATAGAAGAGATTGATTGCAATCAAGTCAAGAGTGTCCTGTGATACTCATTCAGTCCGAATTCTAGTCCATTGGCAGAGCTGTAATGCGTTACGCAAAAAAGAGGATACCGGAGCCTGCTACAACACAGGTAGCTGCTAGATGAGGAATCGACGGTCTGACGATTCGGCCATACGGGGATTTTCTTTAAGATTATCAGAAATTCATTTCAGCGAAACCTGTGACTAGGACGTCTATTGCCCACAATGCTCTACTGTGCATCACATCGTTTGAGTGTTTTCCGCGAATGTTCCGCGCAGATTTGCGTTTTTCGAATCGCAACGAAACCAGGCTCTGAAGAAAAAATGAGAGCTTTAGGCGTCGCTCTGGCAAAAGGCTCACCAAACTCTGGATCCATCAAAGGGAAGCCGCTGGCGTTTGTTTTGAGGACCGACAGGACTTGTTAGGACATCGCTCCTACCTTGTGACAACACATTATTCGGCGCCAGAGTTAACGCATCTAATCCAGATGGCAAACTCGGTGTCTGAGAGTGATCAACGTCGACCGGAGCTGGTGATGTTGAAAAGGGCGGCGCGGTAAAATTTTCCGCAAAACTCCCGCAAAACGCGCGATGGAAAATAGGAGACGGCCACAGCCTAGTAATTATGGTGGCCAGAGGTGGAATCGAACCACCGACACGGGGATTTTCAATAAGTAAATCTGAAATTCGCACTAATTAAATCAATAACTTACCGGTGCGACCGTTGCCCACAATGCACTACTGTGCATAACGATGCATAACTGTGACCCGCAAAAATCCCGCGTCTCTAATCAGGTCTAGGAGGTCTCTTCAGACTTATCGCGTGAGAACTTCAATTGCTTTTCTATCGCCTTGATCATCAGGCCCGCTATGTCGAGTTGGGTCGCTGTTTCTATTCCCTCCAACCCCGGCGATGAATTGACTTCAAGGAGGAGTGGTCCTGCCTTCGAGCGAATAATATCGACACCCGCGACAGATAGGCCCATCGCTTTGGCAGCTCTAACAGCGATCTTCTTCTCTTCCGCTGAAGTTCTCACCACTTTTGCCTCTCCGCCTTGGTGGATGTTGGCTCTGAACTCGCCGGGCGCTGCAGTCCGTTCGATCGAAGCGACAACCTTTCCGTTGATGACAAATAGTCTCAGGTCTTTACCTTCAGCTTCGCGAATAAACTCCTGGACCAAAAGGTTCGCCTTTACTGACTTGAAGGCGTTAATGACGGATTCAGCTGCCTTGCTGGTTTCAGCCAACACAACTCCCCGTCCTTGGGTGCCCTCAAGGAGCTTAACGACCAGGGGGGCGCCGCCAACCATATCGATCAGCTCTCGTGTATCAATAGGTGAGTTAGCGAAACCGGTGACAGGGATATCCAGGCCGCTTCTAATCAGGAGTTGCAGAGAAAATAACTTGTCACGAGATTGGCTGATCGCAAGTGAGGAGTTCAAGGAGAATACATCCATGCTTTCGAACTGACGTGTAAGTGCGCAGCCATAAAATGTTGCGGAAGGGCGGATTCTTGGTATTACGGCGTCGAGGTCATCAAGAATATGACCGCCGCGATAGTGAACCTCGGGTGTCTCATCATCAAGTTTCATAAAGCAGTCTTTGATGTTGAGAAAGACCATTTCATGACCCCGCTCTGCACCGGCCTCTAATATTCTTCGGTTGCTGTACAGCTCAGGGTTACTTGCAAGGATTCCAATTTTAAGACCATGACCAGAAGGTTCATTGATTCCATACAATGAACTAAGTTCAGGATCGTTTAGCTTTCGTAGCATTAGGCTACCAGCGGGGTCGACCAGAATTCTATTCATCATCGCTTCTCGACCTAGCAGCATTCGGTAACCCATGCTGTCTCGGTTCGTCAGCGTGATTTCAATGTCCCAAGTCTGATCACCCAGCATCAATGGCGTAGAGATAACATATCGTTTCTCACTATTACCATTTGTGGACTTAACCAGGCGCCGATCTATCACAGGAGCTTCACAACGCACCAATACCTTTCTGTTGTGTTGCAACGGGTGAATATCAAACGAGACCCAGGGTTTGCCGCTTCGCTTAAATGAATGAATGTTGAATGCATGCAGGGAGCTGGTTTTTGCTCCTGAGTCGACGCGCGCCTTCACTGCTGGAATGTTCAGATTAGGTAGCTGGCACCACTCGTCGCTACCGACAATGACTCTTTCTTCGAGTTCACTCATAAGATGGATCCTGTGTTCTATGCGGCTTCTTGCAGCGACTCGGCGTCTATTGTTTTGGGTTTCTCAAGGGGTAGGACTTCTGCGCTGGTCTTTGGTTGGATCGCTACAGCCGAAAGACAAAGGGCTGAGAAAGCGGTAGCGCTAACCAATAGCACCGGTTGATTTGTAAACGAGCTGGTAAGACCAGCGAGTAGGGGGCCGAACACGGAGCCGAGTCCGTGAACTAACAATAACGTCGATGCTGTTTCCACTCGCGTTAGCCTGGTTGTCGACTGACCCTCAGAAGCACAGACGCCGTAAAGAGATAATGCGCAGCCGCCATAACAAAGCATGAGAGCAAGAAAAAAATGGGTCGGAAGAGTCGGCAAAATCCACCCTGTGATGCTAACCGTCATGCCGGCAATGCAGATTAGGGCGATTGTGCTGCGTCTGTTCCAGATGTCTGATAAGGCACCGAATGCATACTGGAAAAGAACACCACCCAGTACGATTGCGTTCATCATCAGTGCAATCTCTGCGTAGGAAAGACCTCGCGAATCGCCCATCAGTGGGGCAAGGGTCCATATGCAGCCTGTGATCATTCCCGTAATTGCGACACCAAGTGTGGCGACTGGTGAAATCTTTCGAATAGCTTGCCAATCGAATCGACTATCGGGGATATCCAAGGTGCGTTCTGGACAAAATAAACCCACAGGGATGACCCCAAGCAACATGAGAACAGCGCCTGCAGTGAAGAGATGCTGGGCTGGCAAGACTCCGAGCAGCATCTGGCCAGCGCCGATGCCAACGAGCGTAACGATGACGTAGGTTGAAAACAGTCTGCCTAAGTTGATGGGTTCTGCACTTTCTGCGAGCCAGCCTTCAACAGTTGCGTATATGGCAGCAATAGCCCATCCAGTAATGAATCGAAGCAATACCCAGCTCCAGAGATGGGTCAGAGTCTCAAGCGCCAGGAACACACCCGCCATCACTGCCATCAGCGCCATTAACACTCTGATCGCACCTGCTCGTCTGAGCAATCCAGGCACGGTTAGACACCCCACCACGAAACCCACGAAGTAAAATGATCCTGTCAAACCAATCGCTTTTTGATCCAGTCCACTTTCCGCCGCAAACAAAGGCAACACCGATAGCTGCAGACCATGACCGGCAAGCAGCAAACCGAGTGAAAGGAATAAGAGATGAATCGGGTTCAATGTAGGCGCTGATGGCGTTCGAAGAGCGCGCAGTCTATGACTTTGGCGTTACCGGTAAAGCAAATTTTTCTTGTGCTGAAATCAAAAAATGTTTTATATCTAGCGCGCTGTGGACACCGTTCTAATTGAGGGATTACCACGTTGGATATCAATCTTCTCAAGACCTTTTTGGAAGTCACTAAAACCCGAAATTTCTCCAGGGCAGCTGAGAACCTATATGTTACTTCTGCGGCTGTGTCTGCTCGGATTAAACAGCTAGAAGGTCAGTTAGGGGTCAAGCTTTTCACTCGAAATCGGGGAAACATGCTGCTGACCAACGAGGCTGAGCGCTTGCTGCCGTTAGCAGAGACGATGATCAATACCTGGGCGCGAACTCTTCAGGAAGTGAGTCTGCTGCCAGATATGGAAACCCGTATTCATATAGGTGCTCCAGCGAGCTTGTGGATGTTGGCGATGGAGCAGCGTCTGCTGCAAATCAGGAAAGAACAACCTGAGGTCGCGATACAAGCGGAAGCCCATTCAAACGAAACCCTCATTAGACAACTTGAGGACCAGACGCTGGACTTAGTGCTTTTACCCGATCCCCAGCAGGGAGAAGACATTCATGCTGAGAAGGTTGGTGAACAGCAGTTGGTGCTTTGTAGCTCAGAAGGAAGCGACTTCTCGGTCGCGTTAGAGCACCAGTATGTCTATGTAGACTGGGGGACTGCGTTTGCTGGATTTCATGCAAGAAAACTAGGTGACAAACTGGTCGCCTCTCTTCAGGTGAATATGATGAGCATCGCCCAGACGGTGATAGAGAACGAGGGAGGGTCTGCCTACCTCCCACTGACGGTTGCTGAAAGCAGTCAGACATTACACGTCGTTAAAGGCGCTCCCAGGTTCAAGCGGCCAATATATGCCTGTTACCGTGAACTGAATGTCAGCGCAGGGGTTATTCGGGAACTAGTCAAAATGCTAAAGGAAATCAGACTCTAAAAGTCTTCGCCGAATTCCTCTCGCAATCTCTTTGCTTCTTGCGCGTCTTCAATTTTTCGCCTTACCGCGAGCTTTCTAGCAGATTCGCTGGTTACCCTGGGTTCTACTACTTCCACGTCTGTGACACTTTCCGTCGAATGTTCTTCGCTCATGATGTCAGTGCTCTTGCAGGTTGATCCGCGAAATCTAGAACTAAACGAGAGGTGAATACATCAAAAGTTTTTTTTGGTTCTGAAACCGATTTTTGGCGAGGCTTTAGTCTGATTCTGAACCCCAAGAGAAATGTTGAACTCTTCTAAGCTAGAGGTCTCGTGAAGGAATCCATTTTTTGATAACGGTTTTCGCAATGAATCGGTGGTGGCCAGAGGTGGAATCGAACCACCGACACGGGGATTTTCAATCCCCTGCTCTACCGACTGAGCTATCTGGCCATAACATTGGGGAGGACCCCCGAAGAAGGGCGTGATTAAAGCGAAAGAGGCGCCTTGAGTCAAGCTGACAATGTCTCACAACCATTGCAGATGCGGGCTACTTTCGTGGAATCCGGGGTAGGCATACCCTGATGGTTCGAGTGGTATGGAAACCATGTGCGATGGCTCATTGTCAGATCTGTAATAAAACCTTACGCAACGTTATGTTCAACTATCGGCAGGAGTGTCGAGACTGTCGGGACGCCAGGAAAAGACTTCGCAGGGAAGGGGTTTCTTTGAGAGCCATCAAGGCCTATTTGAAGACCACAGGTCTGAAGCTGGAGCCTATGACAGTGGATGTGGTGAAGACAGAGGATCGATCTGACGGGACAGTCGTTGAGTTTCGAACCAAACCCTCCAACGGCTCCAAATCAGGTTAAACAGCCGACAGCCAAAGCCTCAGCAGGTGCCGTTTTTTATCGGGCTCCTCAAAATCTTCGTATTCAGTTCTTGCGTGCGCAATCACGTGATTTGAGATGAACTGCATGTCGCCAGCCTCTAGTTCCATATCAAGGTACAGGTCGGGCCTGAGTCCCTGTTCATCGTAGAACTTAAGAATAGTTTGCTCATCTTCCGATAGAGCAACTTCAGGGTGGCGTGCGACTGAGTGGAAGTAGTCGCTATGGTAAAAGGTGCGAAGCTGACCATCAGCGAACTGGCAGGGCGGGATTAGACTGTATGGCTTCTGGCCTGGTTTTCGCTCGCCGCGACCATCAAGTTTGAATGGCTCGAACAGTCTTAGCGTTAGATCAGGATGCGCCGCGAGTAACTCATTGAACAAAGTGACCGTGCTGACGATTCTGCTTTGGCCGCCGAATTTCGCGGGGTGCAAACACAGCAGGCCGACAATATCAGCGGCGTCACAGTGGTATCGAATGTTCGATGTTGTCCGGTACAGGCGTACAAAAGGATCATCTTTGGTTTCGCCATAGTCTTTCACGTGACCGAGTAACTCGTTCTCAGGGTTTTGTCCGCCAGGAACACCCAGGTGGTGGCCGATGCCCCAGTAAGCGCGATCGATGGTGTCCTGGTCCCAGTCGGCCACAGGCAGCCCGCGAACCAACATCAAACCTGCACCTTCCATCACCGCATCGCGCCACTCGCGGATCTTTGGCGATAGGTGCGGCAAGGGAAAATTGTTTATATCGATTTCCCCGAGCGGCAAGGCGATGACCTGCTGGGTCGCGGAAGTGATTTCCTCAATATCAGCAGCTGTCAGCTGGTACTGCCAGGATTCGGGTATTTTTCGAAGGTCTTCCCCTCGCCACGCGGCAGCGCTGCTGAGAGGTTTGTCGGGGACGCCCGTGTGCGGCCGGGTAAAGTAGTGCAGGCTCTGTTCGGCGAATGTTCTGTAGGTCTCAGCCATCGCCCTCAGGCACGTAACCTTCTGCTCGATCAACTTCACCGCCGTTCAAGTAGATATCACGCTGTGCGTTCAAATACTTCCGTGCTTCTTTGTCCATCATGTTGAGATGCTTCTCGTTGATGAGCATGGTTTGCAGGTTTTGCCACTCGTCCCAGGCTTCCGCGGAAACGTTCTCAAAGACGTCCTGACCCGCAGGTCCGGGGAAGGGAGGTGCATCCAGGCCAGGCAGTTCTTTCTGCAGGCGTTTACAAAATACTGTTCTAGTCATAGCGGGCAGTTTACTGAAGAAGTGGTGCACTTTGCAGTGCATCGAGTATTCGCGTCACAGGGCGGGTGAGCCCGATACTCTGTGGCTCTTCAAGGTCATACCAGATCAAATTGTCGGCATCCTGGATCTGAGTCGCAGTTTTCACCCTGACATGAATGGCTTCGATATCGAGATGGAAGTGGGTAAAGGTGTGTCTGAACTCAGACAACTTGGACATCTGGACGAAATCAAGGTGAGCAGCCTCAAGGTATGCCTCGGGTTCATCCGATTCAGGGAAGCTCCACAGACCACCCCAGAGTCCCGCAGCTTTTCGTTGTTCAAGCAGAATGTTCCCGTCACATTCGATGACTAGCATGGTGGTTGATCGCACAGGTTTTTCTTTCTTCGGCTTTTTGCCTGGGAACTGCTCGATGGTTTGTGTGGCAAAGGCATGGCAATCGTTTTGGAAGGGGCAGTGCTCGCAGCTGGGTCGGCTTCGAACGCAGATCATGGCACCTAGATCCATGATCGCCTGCGTGTAATCTGCAACCCGATCATTTGGCGTGAGTGCTTCGGCATGATCCCACAGCTGTTTTAACGTCGCTGACTGACCCGGCCAGCCCTCAACACCAAACACTCGCGCCAGAACCCTTTTTACATTGCCGTCCAGGATGGCGGCACGTTGACCAGTGCAAATGGTGATGATCGCAGCAGCTGTCGATCGACCGATACCGGGCAGTGCCTCGAGTTCTTCGGGCGTGTTTGGAAATTCCCCGTTGTACTCGTTAATGATGCGTTGCGCAGTGGCATGAAGATTTCTTGCCCGTGCGTAGTAACCGAGACCAGTCCATTGGTGCAGGACTTCGTCCTGGGTTGCTTCTGCCAGTTTGTCGACCGAGGGAAAGGTCAACATGAACCGCTCGAAGTAGGGGATGACCGTGGTGACCTGAGTCTGCTGCAGCATGATCTCGGAAACCCAAACCTTGTACGGCGTTTTGTCTTTTTGCCAGGGCAGGTCTTTGCGACCATGATCGTCGAACCAGGCGAGCAGTCGCGTGGAAAAATCTTTCATGCCGGGAAGTTTACTTGAAGATATTTTTTAGCAGATCGTTTGCGATGCCTTTGTACTCATCAGGCACCTTCTCGTCGATCAGCTTGTCGAGCTTTTCATTGCCACGGCGTTTCAGATCCTGGGCAACGATATCTGTCACAAGATCCTGTATGGCACCTTCTTTGCCAAAGCAAAGCTCACCCGGTGATGCATTGATGCTGCCCGAGCAGGAGAGAGGCCAGCGAACGCCCGCCAACTGATCACTGACTTTGAACGCGCCGTCATCAGTCTGTTTGAACATGGCGGTCACGTCGTAGTCGAGTGTCTCTGCCTGCAGATCAACTCCGCCAAGAGCAGTGATGTTCAGGTTTTCGACCTGGGCATTCAGGATTTGACCCGATCGGGTTCCCCCCTGAAAGACATGCTGACCCACCATTTGATCGAAGGGCATGATGTCCGGCCACCCACTGACGGATGATGTTTTGCCTCGAATCAGATCCACGGTCTGAGCGACGGATTTGAGTGGGCGAACATCGAGTGAGCCGTCTCGCACATTGAAGTTTGATTGGCCGCTGAGGTTGTTATTCACATCACTTAGCATGGTGCCGTCGAAATCGAGGCTGGAATTTGCAGCAATGGTGCCGGTAATGCCGGGCATCTCAATCATCTGTGCGACGTCGACGCCATCGATGTTGAGTTTTATGTTGGTCGTGACTTGAGTCGCCAAGACGCTGTCTACGCCTAGAACGACCTTGCCGCCATACACCTCTGAGTTGCCCATGACATTCAATCGCCGGCCATCATTCTTGATAGTCAATTTCGATTTGGTTAGCTGATAACCGTCATAGTCCAGACTGCCGATTCGAATGGTGGCATCCGCGTGAGTCTCTTTCAGTAATTCGACGGGAATCAGTTCGCTATCCGCAGCAACATCAGACCGATTCACACCAGTCTCAGTCGGCTCGGTTTCAGCCAGATACTTGGCAGAATCGATTTTGTCGATTCGCAGATCTGCCTTAATTTTCTGCGGTGTAGTTAAGGCAACAACCGCAGAGCCTTTTAACTCTGAGTCGTCAAACTTACCGTTCAGTGTGCGGAAGTTCAGGTTGTCGGCTGTTGCGCCGAAGTCACTTTCAATTTGGAAAAACTCAACGGGGATCTCAGTGCCAAAGTCCTGACCAAGGCGTGCTGCGTCAGCAGATTCCATGTTGATAACACCATCGAACCTTGGTGTCTCTCCGGCGATGCTGACGAGTCCTGTCATGGACATCCGCAGTGTGCTGATTTGAATGTCGTTGCGGTTCAGAATGAGTGCCTGCTCTTCAGGTCGCCATTGACCGTCGGTGGTGATGGTCAGCCCCGGATAGGATTCACCTTCCATGGTCAGGTCGACTCGCGTGACCAGGTCAGACATGGCCATGCGTCCGCTGTCTGATTGAAAGCTGATTCTTCCTGTTGTGCTCACATCCGCGTTGAGGTCTGCGACATTGTCCTTGAGTGATAGTGCCAGGCTCATGTCGAACGGTTTGTCAGAAGCCAGTTCGCTGGTTGTAAGACTCCCCAGAGTGATTTCATAGTCGGCATCGCTCGATTTGTCACGGTAGGTCAGGGTGACATCCTGGATGCTGAGTTGTTGCACCGTCGATGCGAGTGCGGCATCTCCTGAGCCATCTGACGAGGTGCTCGTCGTTGATGTGGTGTCAGTAATCTCCCAGTTGGCATTTCCCTCATCATCGATCATCAGGTCAATTCGCCCGCCTGACAGGGTGACGTCGTTCACATCAATGACAGTCTGCTGTGTCAGCAGTGGCATGAGATCGACATCAATCGACATGGTTTCAAACTGAGCGAAAGGCGCGTCATCACCTCTCGCCAGAGAAAGATCGTTAACGTTGATGGCAACCGGGGGCCAATAGCGCCAGGAGAGCTCACCATCGATGGTCATACGGTAACCGGTGCTGGTTTCTGTCACCTGAGTGATTTGTGATTTAAATCGGTCGGGATTTTCCAGTAGGAAGAAGACGCCACCGGCGATAAGCGCCAATAGCACCACGACAATAACGAGCAGTCGCATCATGCTGCCACCTGTTTACTTGTTGGCTCGGGCTAGATTCTGGCGCGTGTAATCACAAAGAACGTGGACAATGCCCCGGGTGACTTCCTTGTTGCCTGACATCAGGTCGTAAAGGGATTCACCGTCCAGACGCAGAAGCGTGCAATCTTCGATCGCCTGTACGGAAGCAGCCCTGGGTTCCGGGTCCAATGCTGCGAGTTCCCCGAATACCGCGCGAGTCCCATGCACGGCAAGTTCCTTGTCCCCTTCGAAGATGCGGACCTGGCCGTTGACGACGATGTACATACTGGTGCCCAGGTCACCCTGGTTCATGATGATCTCACCTGCGTCGTATTCAACCGTTTCAGCGATGGTCGCTAGATCCACCAACTGGCTCTCAGGGACGGATGAAAATATGGGTACAGATTTGAGAATGAGAACTTTCTCAATAGTCAGAAGCATACAAGATACTGGCTTATGCCCACCCGGATATAGTGGTGAATTATGCCCAAGATGTAAGTGCGTTGTAAGTGCGGGGGTTAGGCGCTTTGATCAGGGGCTGGGATCAGGTTCCGGCAGTGTCGCATGTATGCTGCGTGCCAGATCGCTGACCTGAGTGGATTTGTCGCCCATGAAGGTGCTGATTTTGCGGCGCAAATCTGGCTGATCCAACTGTCCCAGACACCAGACGGAGGTCTCACGGATGATGCTTTCTCGGTCGGTCAGCCCGCGTTCTATTTGTTCCAGGTGCTCTTCGGATTCTGTTGCGCCAATTTGGTACAGCATGCAGCTACGGGTCCAGAAGAAAGCACGCTCGAAATGATTCTCAACGATGTCATGAAAACGCTGGTCTGCGGTCATCTTCTCCTGTGGAAATCTCTCTGACATCTGCTCAAGTCTTTCCGCAACCGTGAGATCGTCCAGAAGCGGCAAAACGATTTGCTTGATCTCGCCGGTGAGCAGGTTGTCGAGGATTTCTAATGCGAACACCCGCATTTCCTGAACCTTGGAATCGATATTGGCGCGTGTATCCAGCATCACAATGGAAGGAAACAGGAAACTGATCAGCAGCAACATGTTGTCTCGTCGAACATCCAGTTCACTGGCGAGTGCACCGTGCAACATTTCGAATCGCGGCTCATCTTTAAGGTCTTCCATCGCGGCCAATAGCCAGGTGATCAGTTGTACTTCTTCATCCAGGTTGTTGACGAAGATGTATTGATCATCCGGGTCGGCCTGGTAGTGCAAACTGGCAAGGCTGAGGTTTACCTGGTGCCTGAGTTCCGGCTGGTCGATCTCAAGATGGCGTAAGAGAATTTCGATGGCTCTGGCGCCGCCGATTTCACGGATCGTTTCAATGATGTGCAGCTTTTCCTGGCGACCAGCTTCAGGAGACGTCAAACCGATATCAAGATCGTAAAGAGCCGCTTCGCCAAATTGCCTTAGGGACAATGCCGTTGTGCCCTGCAGGCTGCTGACCGAAAGCTTCGCAACGAGCATGTTAACCAGTCGGGAATCGTGCAGATGACCGGCTGCAGAGATAGCGTGTTCAACCACCTGGATATCGATGTCATCCAGCAGTTCCACGAGGTAGCCTGAAAAGTGTGGCGAGCCTATTTCACCAATGACTTCAGCCGCGAACAGGCGATCATTGCGATTGCCGGAGCGAACGCATTGCAGCAGCGTGTTGTTAGCGGATGCGTCATCGCGGTTGTAAGTCAGGATTCCTACCAAAGCGCCTTTCCGTAAATCCTGGTGAAACGCATCCAGATAAGGTTCGAGCCTTTCAATGACATCATCAGGTTCGAGCGCTGCATACGTTTTTAATGCCTGACCGCGCACCATAGTGTCAGGTTCCTGTTCGATTCGATCAAGAACTCTAGTGGTCAGGGGTTTTATGTCTAGGGAGGCAATGCGACGCAGGACATCCATACGGACGTCTCGGTTGTTATTGTCCAGCACCTGTTTGATCAGCTCGGTAATCTCCGGGTGCTCCATTTCTTCCAGCAGGTTCAGGCAGTAGAAAATCTCAGCGGGGTAAGAACTGTTTAGCCCTTGTTTGATGATCTCAAGACTGGTGTTGTCGAGGTCGGACAGCGCCATCTCGCCAAGTTTTCTTTTCTGGATGTTTACCACGAGATTAGACAGGTACATCCGCCTGACCATGAACCCGACAACGATCCACGCCAGCATGAGGACACTGAGAATAATCAGGAACGTCTTTGGCTCTAGACCCATTTGCGTCGTCAGAATGTACAGGCAGACACCAGCGAATCCGCCAGCGACTGGATCGATCACACCTTCAGTCAGCGCAATGCCCTGACTTCTTTGTCTATCTGGCATGACCTGGAACAGAATCGTGACGGTGCTCTTCCAGATCGCTGATTGCAGGATGATACGACTGGCGTTGGTGACAACCATGACAGCGAAAATCAGTGCCACGTCTGCACCGGTGAACTCCATCACACTGACAGCGCTGGAACCGAGGAAGATGATGACCGGAAAGGCGATTACCCCTGCCAGGATGCCGAACTTCCTCAAGAATGGTGCGAACAGGAACACCATCACAAACATCGTCAGGAATCCGGCTGCGGCGAAGAACTGTGCAATGAATGACGCCAGGGCTTTCTCATCGGGGAACTGTTTGACCGCATAGTTGTAGAACGCCACATCCAGGAAGAAGTAGGCGAACATGTAGGTGACGTAACAGAAAGTGATGAGTCGCACGTACGGCAATCGCAGCATGCCCAGCAGGCGAGTTTCGTTGACTTCATCATCGCCGCTGCCATCACCGCTGACATACAGGGTCGATCTGAAATGTGACACCGTGTAGCTGACAATGCCGAACACCACCAGTGTGGTCACCATGGCTACCGCCAAAAGATCGGTGACATCGAGGAAGTTCAACAGGAAAACGATGATGAAGCCGCCAGCCATTTCCGCCATAAACTCACCGGAACGGGCGATACCTGAAAGCCGCTTCGTTTGGCGTACGTTCAGCAGTCTGGACAACAAGGCAACGAACTGCAGGCTAAATAGCATGTAGACGATTTCAAAGAAGAGCGGCAGCGTAAAAATCAGGTAAGGCGAACTGCTCACGCCAAGGGAGATTCGCATGAGGGCAAGACCAACGAAGATCACACCCAGAATGGTGAACAGATAATTGCGAACCGCGAAGCGGTGGGTGAGTCGGTCAATCAACAGCGTGATGGGCATGCCGACCACTGCGATGAGAATGGCGATCAGCGCAAGCTGCTCAGAACCCCAATGTTCGAGAAACAGGGTGAACGCGCAGACACGGATCATGCCGATGGCCAGGCCCGACATGAACATGTTGCTGAACATCAGTGCGGTGGCTGCTCTGTCCTCGGGGCGAATACCCAGACGTGCGAGAAAGCGATCTAATGTTGTCAGCTCTTCGTTTGACTCGACTGCGACTTCCGTCAAACCGTTCCAACCCTATCTTTGGTGTAGAGGTTAACCCTGTACTTTAGCACGCAGGCCCTTGTTCTAGTGGGCTTTTCGTACATTTCCCCCCATGAATCTGATAATCTCTTTGGCGTTATAACAAGAACCGAGAAGTGTGCATGTCAGCAGTTGGAACAGAAGGAAATCCACTCAGAGTAGCGATCATCGGCAGTGGTCCAGCCGGTTTTTACACGGTGAGTAATTTTCAGAAACAGAAAGACCTGGTGGTGGAATTCGACATGTTCGACCGCTTGCCCACGCCTTTTGGTCTGGTTCGAGCGGGCGTGGCCCCTGACCACCAGAAAGACAAGTCTGTGCAGCGCGCCTATGACAAGAGTGCGCAATTGCCGAATTTCCGTTTCTACGGGAATGTTGAGTATGGCACTGACCTGCATATGGATGACCTTAAAAAGCACTATCACCAGGTCATGTTTTCAACCGGTGCACCCTTTGATAGAAACCTCGGCGTCCCCGGGGAAGATCTGGAAGGCAGCTTCTCAGCAACTGAGTTTGTTGCCTGGTACAACGGTCATCCCGACTTTAAAGACAGGCAGTTTGATCTCAGCCAGGAAAGTGTTGCCGTCGTAGGTATTGGCAATGTGGCCATGGATGTTGCACGTATTCTTTGTAAAACCCACGAAGAACTTGCTGTGACCGACATCGCAGACCATGCCCTGGAAGCGCTGAAGAACAGCAACGTGAAAAACGTTTATATCCTCGGTCGCCGTGGCCCGGCTCAGGCTGCCTTCACGCCGCCAGAGATTAAAGAAATGGGTGAGTTTGCAGATGCTGATGTCACTGTGCCGTCAGATGAGGCGGTGGTCGATGAAGCCAGCGCAGCACTGATTGCTGATGACAAAAATGCGCAAAAGAACGTTGGCTTTATTCAGGAGTACGCTGAAAGACCCATCGAGGGTAAGTCCAAGCTACTAACCATCCGTTTTCTGGTGTCACCGACAGAGTTGATTGGCGAAGATGGCAAAGTCAGCGCAATCAAATTGGTTAAAAACGAGCTGGTCGCCGGTGATGATGGTTCCATCAGACCCAAAGCAACTGATCAGGAAGAAACCATTCCCGTGGGGCTGGTGTTCCGAAGCGTTGGCTACAAAGGATTGCCGCTGCCAAACGTTCCATATCACGAGAGTTGGGGAACCATCCTTAATGAGGCCGGCAGAGTCGTTGATGACTCAGGCGCCCAGGTCACGGGTCTATATACAGCAGGTTGGATCAAACGAGGCCCGAGTGGTGTTATCGGTACCAACAAAACCTGCGCCCAGGAAACGGTGGGTTGCATGGTGGAAGACCTGGCAGCCGGAAACATCAATAACCCAGAAGATGCCTCGGTTGAAGGTGCCGCCGCATTGATTGCGGAACGTACGAAAGATGCCATCAGCTATTCCGAGTGGTCCAGAATAGACGAAGCAGAGCTTGCCAAAGGTGAGGCGCAGGGTAGACCGCGCGTGAAGTTCACCGAAATTCCCGAGATGCTCGACGTCGCAAAAAGCTGAACCCTCCCAATTTGAATGGCGATCTATGACCTGACCCAGGGTCGCGTTGGCGCTCAGCTGACGCGGATGACCATTCCCTATTTCCTCGGTGTGTCGTCGATGATCTTTGCATCGATGATCGAGACCGTTTACATCGGTATTCTCGGCGCAAGAGAGCTTGCTGCTTATAGTTTCATGTTTCCGGTCATCATGGCATTGACCAGTGTGTCGATGGGGTTGGGTATTGGCGCTTCGTCACTGATAGCGAGAGCGGAGGGCGAAGGTGATCGAGAGAAGGTCAAGCGCATCGCAACTCATACAGCCTTCCTGACACTCTTACTGACCTTCACCCTGAGCGGCTCAACCTTTTTCTTCCTGGAGTTTCTGTACAGCTCGATGGGCGCGGAAGGTGAAGTGTTGCGGCTGGTTGTAGAGTTCGCGGAAGTCTGGGTTGTCTTTGGTCTATTTACTTTCACGCTACCTATGGTGAGCAGCACGGTGTTAAGGGCCTTGGGTATCGCCAAGGCGCCGGGTTACATCATGACCATCACATCCGGTGTGCAGTTAATCGTTTCACCGATTCTCATTTTTGGTTTGTTTGGCATTCCGGCGCAGGGATTGATCGGATCAGCCTACGCATTTGTGATCATCGGTGTGATTCGAATCATTGCTTTTGCTGTGCTGGTTGCCCGGGAAGACATTATGCAAACCTCTAATGTCTTCGATGGGTTCGTCGATTCAGCGAGGGCCATCCTGCATATTGCGTTACCTTCCATGCTCTCAAACCTTATTGGCCCCGTGAGCATGGGCATCACGCTGGCACTGCTGGCGAATCACGGTGAGTCTATTGTTGCGGCCTTCGGTATTGCGTCGCGTTTTGAGATGCTGCTTATGATGATTCTGGGTGCACTGTCATCTAGCGTTGCGCCATTTGTTGGGCAGAACTGGGGCGCACGCCAGATTGATCGCATTCATGAAGGCCTGCGCCTTGCCTATGGCTTCTGTCTCTTCTGGGGCGTGGTTTGTATGGCAACGCTGGGCCCCTTTGGTGACACGTTGGTGTCCCTGATTAATGAAGAACCACAAATGGTTGCGGCAGCAGCACTATTCCTTCTGATTGTCCCCGTTAGTTTTGGTCCGTTAGGTGTTGGTCAGGTGGCCGGGTCAGTTTTTGTAGCGCTGGGTAAACCCATGCCCCCGACCATATTGTCTATCGCGCGTACCGTTGTTGTATATGTGCCCATGGCATTTCTCTTTGACCATCTTTGGGGATACATGGGGATCTTTATTGCCCTGCTGGTTTCCAATGTCTTGTTCGGCGTCGCATCCTGGTGGTGGGGCCGGATCATGTTGAGCAGAGAAATCGCGCTACGGGTTTAACTACGTTTGTTGAGTTCCTCGAGCAGCTGTTCAATAGAATCGGCGTTACCTTCTTTGAAAGCGGCAAGACGTTCGAACACCTCTGCGGCGGCCTGATGGAATCCACCGGGTAGTTCGGCGCCCGCAAAAGTTTCTGCGATTTCCAACATCTCCCCTGAAAAACGCCAGGCTTTGTGGGAACTACCTAATACTCTTTGATGAGTTTGCGTTGCGAAGGACTCACCCCATTGCTGCTCAAGTGTTTCCCTCACGCCGTACCGCTCTGCAACACCCAATATCGCAACCAATAGTGCAGTTGATCCTTTGGTGTACGCTGCGAACGTCATCTTCATCGCTGAGGCAGCGCCAATTTCATCGGAGATCACCTGGGTGTGCAGTGGCGATCCGGTGAACAGCTGTGCAATGTCATTTGCCTCGATACCGGAAAGATAAAGACAGGTTCCAGCCTCTGATGTCCAGGCAGGACCGCCGACAATACCGCCATCAACGAATCGGTCGAATTGTTCTGAAAGTTGTACGGTTTTCATGGGTGATATGGCGTTGCAGTCGACGAACACACCAGAAAAACTTCTGTCGGCGACCGACTTTGCGACTGGTTCGGCATCATGGGGTGGGCATACGGACAAGATGATGTCGGCCGAAGCCACCAGGTCGTTGAGGGTGCCGCAGTCCCGCAGGCCAGCAGATTCTGCGCGTTGATGCGTGTCGGCGCTTCGGCCATCACCAGCCCAGACAACGTTTTCGCAATTGGACAGAGCTGCCGCGCCCACTGAAGCGCCCATTGCGCCGGGACTGATCAATCCAATGGTCGTCATGCTGGTGAATCCGTGAGAAAGCGCTAATATCGACAACTTTTCTAACCAAGTAAAGTCTGGCCAAGTAAAGCTGTGCACCAGGAAGTTATAGACGGATTTAGCCCGAGTATTCGAAACGAACTGTTTCGTAGGCTCGGTGTGTCAGGTGAAATTACTGACCTCGAAGGTTTCGAGAATTTTGTCTACGCGATTGATGGACGAGTGGTGAGGGTTTCTCATGAGTCTCATCGAACCGTCGAACAATTGCTGGGTGAACTTGAGTTCGTTTCCATGTTGTCTGGTCAAGGTGCGCCGGTCGCTGCACCCGTTCGGCTTGCTGGTGACCATTACATCGAATCGTTGGATGGATACCATGCGTGTGTCTTCGAAAAAGTTGAAGGCATCCGGGTTCATCAGCCCATGGACGATGATGTTGTGATTGCCTGGGGCGAATCTATCGGACTCTTCCACAAACTCGCAGCGGGATTTAAACCGTCTCATCCCAGGCAGGATTGGGTGGCTGACGGCAATCATCAGTTTCATGAACGAATCCCCCCAGAGCAGACGCGAATACTGGAGCGCGCAGATGCGCTAATGTCTCGGTTAGCTGAGTTGCCTTGCGATGATGACGTCTTTGGTTTGATCCACAGTGACGCTCACCCCGGGAATTTTCTGGTCGATGGCGATGAGCTCACCTTCTTCGATTTTGATGACTGTCTCTACGCATGGTTTGGGTATGACCTGGCGACATTGGTCTTCGGCATAGCGCTGCTGGCGGACGAAAAAGATCGAATCTCTGATGTGAAGAAATTCCTGGATCTGTTTCTGACCGGATACCAGAAGCGTCATACGGTGGATGCGCTTCTCATGAAACATATGGCTGAGTTACTGACCCTGAGAGAGTTCAGTTTTTATGCGGTGGTGTATGCGTT
Source organism: Pseudomonadales bacterium (assembly GCA_965267195.1). Taxonomy (GTDB): domain Bacteria; phylum Pseudomonadota; class Gammaproteobacteria; order Pseudomonadales; family Azotimanducaceae; genus UBA9659. Next base: position 2,249,535 of record OZ253942.1, on the reverse strand, counting down.
TATGGATCCTGAGAATCTGGTCTACGACACAGCCAAACGCTATATGAAAGGCAGACGCCCTCTCCTTGAAGAAGGCGTGCCCCTGGTCGATTTTGACGCTTTGGGTTACTGAACCGGACCTTAGATTGTCCGACCTGTACCTTCCCAGTACTTGTCGCGCAGTAATCTTTTCAGAAGTTTCCCTGTTGGGTGGCGAGGCAAGCTGGCTTCGAAGTCCACTGACTTTGGTGTCTTGAATCCTGCCAGGTGTTCTCTGCAGTGCGCGATCAAGTCTTCTTCAAGTTCTGGGCTCGGCTTCACGCCGACGGCAAGCTCGACGGCTGCTTTTACTTCTTCGCCAAACTCATCATTCGGAATACCGAAGACAGCGGCATCGAGTACAGCGTTGTGGCTGATCAGTACCGCTTCGATTTCAGCCGGATAAATGTTCACACCACCTGAGATGATCATGTCGATCTTTCGATCGCTCATATAAAGGTAGCCGTCTTCGTCGAGATAGCCGATGTCTCCGAAGGTATAAACACCTGGCTCCAGGTGCGCCTTTTCAGTTTTCTCAGGATCGTTGTGATATTCGAAGTCTGATCCCATCAGGTTCCGCACATAAAGGCTGCCTGACTCGCCGGTTTCGGCCCTGGATCCATCTTCTTTGACCACGATGATTTCGGTGATGGGTGTAGGCTTACCAAGGGTGCCTGGTCGCTCAAGCCACTCTTCGGCAGTCACCGTTGTGACAATCGCACCTTCGGTCGAGCCATAGTATTCGTTAACAACCGGACCCCACCATTCAATCATCTGGCGTTTGATCTCCGGCGGACAGGGTGCAGCGCCGTGCCAGACAACCTTCAGGCTGTCACCTTTATAAGAGGCTTTTTCGTCTTCCTCGAGTCGCAGCATGCGGGTGAACTGAGTGGGTACCAGGTGGGTGTTGGTAATTTGTTCCTGATCGATCAGCTTCACTGTTTCTGCCGCATCAAACTTGTGTCGCATGACGATGCTGGAGCCTGCGAGTAGTGGCAGGAACGAAAACGCCCACTGGGCTGAGTGATAGATCGGACCTACCAATAGGCTTCTGCCGCCGGGTTCGATACTCAGCATGCCAGAGATACCGTCTCCGATTAGTTTCAGCGTTTCGACCGGCGCTCCGGTTTGTGACAGTGCGCTTTTTACGCCTTTTGGATGCCCGGTTGTTCCTGATGTATAGAACATGGGGCCACCCAGTGCCTGGTCTTCCGGTTCGCTGTCATCCTGATCAGCGAGAAAGTCTTCATAGGTGTGAAATGAAATGGTTTCCTCAGCGAAGGTGTCGGCTTCAGAACCCATGATGACGACAGCGTCGAGATTGGGTCGGTCGGGATGTTCCAGGGTCTGCTCACCGAGTTCGATGAATCTCGCGTCAACCAGCATCGCTTTGGAGCCTGAGTCGGCGAGAACATATGCCACTTCTTCTGGAACCAGATGCCAGTTAATGGGGACCAGTAACCAACCGCCGTGGGCGGCTGCGGCGAAAGCTTCGATGTATTCGCGACGATTGCCGCTCACGACGGAGAAAGCATCGCCGGTTTTCAAACCGACTTCACGGAGCGCGTGTATGAGTTGGTTTACGCGTTTATTGAAATCACTCCAGCTGGTTTCGCCGAACTCATCCTTGATGGCCATTTCATCTGGGCGGGAATCAGCATTGGGTAATATCAGTGTAGCCATGGAACTCTCAATCCGGGAAAAAAACGGACGGACATCATAACTCAGATAGCTGTTGCAGCAATTCCTCCATGTTCACCGAATAAATATCGCCAAATCCGTTCCCCGGCGACTGGTACCAGTTCAACATCTCAGCCATAGATGACGGCATATCTGTGGCGGGAAGCTCGCTGGTGAAATAGAAGCGGCCGTCGTAAACCATGGGACAGTAGTCCAGTTTTGTTGTGTTGATGGGTGCAGGTAGTAGTGCAGGCTCACCGAACTCATCGTCCTTTCGGAAACTTATATACAGATCGCCGCCACCGATATCGCTTGCACGTCCCTGGGAACCGAAGATCAGATAGCTCTCATCTTCTGCGATGAAGGCGTTAAATTCGTAAGCTTCTGAGTTTACCGGAGGACCCACATTCTCGATGCTGGTGTAATTGCCTTGTTCGTTGGGTGTGGCCCGATATAGATCCTCTTTGCCAAGACCACCTTCTCGCGTAGCGGTGAAGTACAAAACACCATCCCTGGTTATAGAAGGGTAGAACTCGTTGCCGAATGAATTGACTGGTGAGCCTAGGTTCTCAGGAACTCCCCAATGACCGTCACTAAAGCTGACCCGCCATATATCCCAACTGACTTGTTCACCTGCGGTGCCTGGACGTTTTGAGGCGAAGTACAGGAATTCACCATCCGGCGTAAATGCAGGTTCAATATCCGGAAACTCACCGGAGAAGGGTGCCGCCTCAAGCGGTGACCACTCATCACCCTCGCGAACGCTCATGACGATGATGCTGTGCAGGTTCTTGGGGGCCATAACGGTGGTCAACATGACATTGCCATCGGGTGAGAAGGTGATGTCGCGATTGTTCACTCCGGTGTTGAACCAAACGCCTTCTTTCGCCCCTGCCAATAGAGGCAGCAGTAAGATGAATAACGTGAGTGAACGCATGGTTCCTCCTTTATGTTGATCTGTTAGCGATGAGTGCTTGTGGCAAAGCAAGTGCGAGAACAAACAGCATACTGTTTGCAGGGATCTGCAGGTTCACGTCTGCGATACCATGAATCAATAATGAGATGGTTGCCGCGAGACATCCGAATGCAACGCCTCGTTCAAACGGTGGCGTCATGGAACTGAGCAGGCTGACCTGAGCGTGTAGACCTGTTAGCAGAATAACCAGTAGTGGCAGGCAGCCGATGATGCCCAGTTCGACCAGAAACTCTGCGTATTCATTCTCCGCGTGGGTGGCCTTCTTCGCGACAGCAGCATCCCGGTATTGATTGAATGCTGTTTCGTAACTCCCAGCACCCACACCAGTCCATGGTTGGTCTCTGATGATCCTGGCATTGTAGGTTTGTAAGTCGATTCGACTCGTGGCTTCTGTGCTTGCCTTTGCCAGGCGTTCTCCCAGTCTTTCGATGCCGAAATAGTTCCCAATAATGAATACGTCTAACACCAGTATGCTGGTGAGCAGAATCACGGTGTATCGATTGATTGATCGTGTGTAGTAAAACGCGATGACAGAGGTGACCAGTATGCTGGTGAAAAACGCAACGTTCCCCATGCGCGAACGACTCATGACCAGGGCGACCACCATGATGATGATGGCGATACGAAGTCGGCCAAGTTCGCCGGTGATCATCTCCGTCGGAGACATGGGGCGACCTGATTTGGGTTGCCCCTGCAGTGCAATCATGGCGCCGATGGCGAGGCAGATAACAACCTCCAGGTAGCCCGCAAAATGATTAGGGTTGGGAAAGCTGCCTCGTGATCTTGGTAAATCGAACATGAGCTGTTGCACGCCGCCAAGGCAGGCCTGCATCAAACCAATCAGGACCAATAGATAGATAACGGTTTCCTGTCGCTCCCGACCGTCGAGGACACGGACGGTAACCAGGAACAGTGCCATCAGCATGATGGTCTTCAAAAGTTCGCTACGAGTCTGGTAGAAATCCTGCGTCCAGAAAAATTGCAGCATCATCCACCCGGCGAGAACACCAAAGGCAGCAGCAGAGACCCTTTGATGCACGGTGAGAGCGAAGGGTTTGCCAAACAGTGACAGGAAGGCAGCAAGTGTCAGTAGCGTTGACAGAATAGGCCATGCCCAATCACGGTTGCTCCCCAGTGGCCAGGGCGCTACTGCGAGGGCAAGCAGAAGCACCAGATAGGCTGAGCGATGCACCGAAACTGACATATTCATTGATGACTAGCTTACCGGTCTGTCTGGAATTTCACAGGTATTCTTCATATGCTGAGTTGGATGAAAAGTTCCCTCGGCATCCTTTGGAATGCGCTCCTCACTGCCAGCGTCGTGACGTTACTGGCGGCGTTGTTTGTCGCGGCACTGCCTCCGGTTTATCGCGCCACAGCTATTGTTCAAGGCACTTCTGAGGACATGCTTCGTATGCTCTCCGCAGATTTCCTGGAACAGGTACTCAAGGAGAGTAAAGCAGACACCAGTGATCTCGTTGGCTGGTTGGAAGAGGTGACCAGCGCCAAACAGCAGGGAAGCCAGTTGCTGCAGCAGAAGTTGTTCGTCTCTTCCGGCGAAGAGGCTGGATGGATAAACGTCACTGTTGAGGCGCAAAACGCTGATACCGCTCAAAAATTTGCCAACGATATCGCTCGTATACACAGTCAGAACAAAACGCGAGTGCAGCTGACCCCAGAAGAAAAGGCTGTGCTGTTTATGGGTGTTGAAGCAGCGGATGAGCAACTGAAAAAGTTTATGGAAATGAATCCTGAAGTGCTTCGATACACCCAGGAACGCCAGAACCTGATTCGTTTGAGCGAACGCAGTGATCAACAGACGAAACAGCTGCAGCAGCAATTAGAAAACTTCAGGCAACAGTTGGAAGCTGCGCGCAGGATGGAAATTGGTGCGTTGACCGAACCGGGTGTCGTTCGCGCTTCACAACGGTTGCAGAACTATGATGCAAAACTCTCAGACCTGGCGAGTCGCTATGGTGAGCAACATCGAAAGATGCTGGCGGCGGTAGCGGAAAGGGAGACCATCGACAAACAACTTAAGGATGAACTGGCAGCCTTCTCACGACGTCTCGAGGATAGGATTCAAAGAGTTCGTAGTGACGTGTCAAAGGCACAGAAAACGACGGATGAAATTAGCGGGAAGGTGAGCAGTCTCGACGAGGCTCATCTCGAATATGAGAAGTTAAAACTCGAGCGTAAGACGGCACTGGCTCGATACGAAGGTATGAGTGAAGAAGCATCCGGCGAGGTTTTTGCGCGGGCTGTTACACCCGGAAACACACTTGGCTTTAATCAGGCGCTGTTGCTTGCTTTCGTGTTCCTGGTGACTTTTATGTTAATGGCCATTCTGATGATCGTTCGCACGAACCGTGAGAGAAGTTCGTCATGAGAGTGATACTGCTTATCCTGTTCCTGCTTGCCGGTGTTCAGTCTGTCGCGATCCTGGGGTCCTCGACCATTGAGCGAAATGCTGTTCGCACGATAGAGTCCGGAGGTGGCCATGCGAACATGAGTGAGCAACTGTCATTTGGATTGCGTCTCGATCCCTGGCGGATTGAGCTTTATGAATTATTGGCTCGATTTGAGCGCGAGGCTGTCAAGCGCGAACAGCTGGCGAGGCAGATGGTTGAGCGTGAACCTGCTAGACCCGACGGATGGCTAAGTTTGCTTAGGTTCAAGCTGTCCCAGGGCGAGATTGATGAAGAGTTGGACAGTATCTTCAGGGAACTCTCGGCGGTTGCACCCTACGAACCGTTGGTCCAAGAGGCGGTGATTCAACTGGGCCTGAGATATTGGCTGGAAATCAGTCCCGCGGCCCGGCGAGCGGTGGTTGATACGGCCGTCAGGGCCATGGAAGGCGAAGCGCCGTACCGTCAGACGCAGCGGCATGCTTTGGTGACGAACGGTGGACTCCTGTCTTTTGTCTGTGCGGTATCGCCGGAAATATCTGAGTGCCTCTGACCCGGAAAGTAAGGAAGTACTTACATGAATCCGTCAATTCATTGACCCCGGGCATTGCGGAGTCGCGGGGATCGGCCTAAAGTTCGCGCTATGAACTCCCTTCGTTCCATCATACTGACGCTGTTGTTGTCCGTGGGCTCGCCCGTTCTGGCTAGCATCACGCTGTCTGAGTCTATCCAGACTTTTCATGTTGCTCTCGATCGAGGAACTCCCCTGGAAAGGGTTCTGCGAGATGAACTCGGTGATCACTACAGCGATGCTCGCGTCGTGTTAACAGGTGCCATCGCCAGTACGCCGGGAGATGTTGCCGACATTATCCGAATCGCTATTGATGAAGGTGTGCTTGCGGATGACATTGCTGCTCAGTGTGAAACCATGCTGAACCAGAGGCAGTTAATCGAACTGATCCGGGTCTCTCTCGGTGAGCGCATAGACCCGGCTCCGGTTATCCGCCGCTGTTTCATTTATGTACCAAACTCTGAAGTTTCAGATTTACTTGCCCTGGCTATAAACAACTCCACACCCGGTCAGATTGAGCGGGTGCTCGAAGCAGCCTTCCAAGCGCTATCCACTGAAGTCGCTGATCCCTTTGCGCTAGTGAAGGAAGGTGTACTTCGATCGAATGCCTTTACCGTTGAAGGGATTGAGTACGCTGAAGAAGTCGATGACCTGGTTACAGAAATCAGGCTGCAGGATGTGCTTGAAGTTGTTGTCACCGAAAATGGTAACAACGTCGATGAAATCGCTGACGTCGATGCCCCACCGCCTGATCCTGTTGAACCACCTTTAAGTGATAGTTGATTGTTAATCTTCAGACTGATTGCAATATTGTTTTTCACGGCGGCCAGTAACGCCGATGAAATTGTGTTGAGTGATGATGGCCGTGAAGTCCGCCTCAAGGATGATGGCAGCTGGGAATTTGTGTCCGACGACAAGTTCGCAACAACCCAGGACGGCGAAAGGATTCGATTGAAATCCGACGGTTCCTGGGAACAGGTTGAAGACGATCGCAATTGGATAACCGTGCCAGCTGCGACAACGAGTTTCAGTAAAGACAAGGTGACTGAAGGCAGTATTCAGCTGGAAATCACTGAGGTCATTATTGAGTCTGTACGAACACGACAGCAAAAAAACACACGTCTGCGCTCACAGGTGGTGACACGAATAAATGTCGTCTCTACTGAGACGCAGGCATTCACGCTTCAGCGCTCCGATATCTCGTTGAGCGACAGTCGAGGCAAGCAGTACGAAATTGTCTCCATTGAGCCCGAGCGTATCCAGGTAGCCCCAGATGCTCCTGTGGAGGTACGTATCATCGCTGATGATTCTCCGAAGTGGTGGGGCGTAAAGTTTTTTGAGTATGAGATAGCCCCTGGCGTCCTTGGAAATACTCAGTCCATAGAGCTGACTCGGTCTATGAACGAGGTGCTCAAGCGCGAAACTGGCGCACTCACCGAATAACGCCCCTCATTGGTGCGCCTGAATGCACCAATATAGAGCTACAACGCCCTCCCACGATGCACCAAATTGGTAAATTACTGATTTAACTACAAAAAAAAGTTGGCCCGCCGTTTGCTATTTAGATGGTCGGAAAGGAGGCTTTGCTTTGACCTCCTTATTTTGTTCAAACAGGAGCCAATTGAAATGAATAGACTGACTCAAGTCGCTGCGGGGGCGCTGTTATCAGCCAGCGCATTGATGTCAACAAGTGCCTATGCCGAGGGGGAGGTTTCCTACAACATCGGCTTCGCATCTGAATATTACTTCCGGGGTATCAAGCAGAAAGATTCCTCTGCCAGCGCCGGTATTGATTACGAGAACGGTGGTTTCTACATCGGCACATGGGCTGCTGACGTAGGTGACGGTCTCGAGTGGGACGGCTACTTCGGTTACGGCATTGAAACTGAAGGCGGTTTCTCTGCATCTCTGGGTTTCACTGGTTACTACTACACTGGTGAATTCGACGACACCTATGAAGAAATCAACCTGAACCTGGGTTACTCCTGGGTTGGTCTGGAGTACTCAGTGGGTGAGTGGGACGGTTTCGGTAACGACGCTGACTACGACTTCCTGGCGCTGACTATTGATCCAGGCAATGGTTTCTATGGAACCTACGGTACTTTCGGTGACGACTTTGACGGTGATTACTTCGAAGTTGGTTACGGTACTACGATTGCTGATCTGGACATCGGTATTGCACTGATCGTGAGCAGTGATGAGCTTTCTGACGAGCTGGATGACGACGGTGATCCCGAAGAATCAGAAGCAATTGTCTTCACCATCGGTAAGACATTCTGATCTCAGCTTCACAGTGATCAAATGAAAAAGGCTCCCTCGGGAGCCTTTTTTTGTGCGTGAACAACCGTCTAATCGCGCATTTTTTCGGCGATCGCTGCGTATTGGTCGAGCAGCGGCAAAACCACCTCTTCACCCTCTGGTGGAAGTCCGAACACCAGGTGAGAAAACTCCTGTTCGAGCTTCGCGGTGATGAAGGCTTCATCGGGTGGCACACCGAACATGGCCAGGAGTGGTTGGTCATTCCTGCCTCGGTTCTTCCAGGCTTTTTTGATCTCAGGAATGTGCTCACCTTCAAGACCAGCAATAGGTAGCCAGCCGTCGCAGTACTCGGCGATACGATCGTAGCTCCATTTGGATGTGGCACCCATCAACACTGGAGGTCCACCTTCCTGAATCGGTTTGGGGTTCGACCAGACTGGGTCGAAGTCCACGAACTCTCCATGAAACTCCGCCTCTTCTTTGGTCCAGATTTCTCGCATCGCGAGGATCTTTTCGCGCACGACTTTCCATCGCGTGTTGTAGTCGATGCCGTGATTTTCCATTTCCTCTGCGTTCCAACCGGCGCCGATACCGAGAATAAAACGACCACCTGAAATTCGATCAATTGAAGATATTTCCTTAGCGAGGGTCAGTACGTCTCGTTCCACAACAAGACAGATGCCTGTACCCAGCTTGATGCGCTCTGTTGCTCCTGCGCAGGCTGCCAGGGCGACAAAAGGATCATAGGTATGTGAGTACTCTTTCGGTAAGTCGCCCCCCGCCGGATAGGGTGTCCGTCTTGAGGCCGGGATATGGGTATGTTCGGGAAAGAAGATTGAATCCAGTCCGCGTTCCTCGATAGCTTTTGCCAAGGCTACCGGGTGCATTGCGTAGTCGGTGGGGAAAATCAGTGCGCCAAACTCAGCCATATTCCTTCTCCTTTTTGTTGGTGATTCAGGATAAACCGGTGATGTTGTAAAAACGAGCGGCAGTGTTGCCCATGATGGCTTCCTGTTCACTGATACTCAGGTTTTCAATGCAGGTAGCTGTGATATCGCAGACCTCGTCGTAAGTTGCTTTCAGAGTGCAGTAAGGCCAATCAGAAGCAAACATGAGTCTTTCCGGAGTGAAACTCTCTATGGCCACCTCAACAAAAGGCAGAAGCGGATCGATATCCAGAATATCTTCTTCCCACTCGCCGTGACCGCCTTCAACCACGAGGCTCGAGAGTTTGCAGAAAACATTGGATCTTTCTGCCAGTGCCCTAAACGGCTCGGCCCAGGTGTTGAAGCCTGACTCAGAGAATTCCGGGCAACCGAGATGGTTCAGGACAAACGGCTGATCCGGCAGTTCGTCAGCCAGCGCGGCACAGTGAGTGAGCTGTTCTGGACTGACCAGCAGATCAAATGTGAAAGAGAAATCCTGCAACAATCGTAGACCACGCTTGAGCGCTTCTGATTTGAGAAAGGCTTCGGGTTGTCCGGCCAAGGGATATCGAAAACCGTTCACCTTGCCCTGATATCGACTCAGAGTCGCAAGTAGGTTATTGGCTGTCAGGTCTGCCCAGCCTATGACGCCAACGATAGATTTACCTTCTGATAAAGAAATCAGGAAGTCCGTTTCATCAAGACTGTTCCTGGATTGAACGGCGATGCCGCCGTGAAACCCGTTTTCAACAAGCGCAGGTTCGATATAAGCGGGCAGGTAATCCTGCTGCAGGATATTGTTGTTCTGCAATCCGGGATATTCTGCTTCGCTATATGCCCAAAAATTCTGATGGGCATCAATTCTGGCTTTGTTCACTAGAAGGGTTTTCTTGGCGTCACAATTGGGAACCGACGCTCGAACTGATCGAACAAGCCAGATAGTTGCAGCAAGGCTTCAGCGTCGCCGTCGATGCTGAGGTCACCGTTGCCCATGAGCGTGGCGCCATCGGTCTGGCCTGACATCAGTAGCTTAAAGTTCAGTTCACTGATGCCGAGGGTTGCGTTGGCGTCACTTGCCTGACGACCCGAGAAGGCGTGTAGCACGCTATTGTTAATCATGAGCAGCGTTGCTTCAGCGTCCGTGAAAGCGAGATTCAGTTTTAGTGTGACACCGTCCGCTCTTTCCGCATTCAGTCGAACCGACATCACCTGGAAGATGTTTTCCAGCGGTATCGCTGCGATCATGCCAGCGCTTGCTGCGTACATGGAACCGCCTGGCAGGCCTTCCCTCAGTTCGAGTGCACCGCATAGATAAAAGTTTCGCCAAGGCGCTGCTTCAGACTGGTAACCCATTTGCTCCAGAGTGTCTGCAAGGAGTGCCCGTGCCTCATGTTGTTCTGGATCATGCATGACAACGTGATTGAGTGCTTCTGCAACCCATCGGTAGTTTCCTGCATCGAAGTCTTCTTTGGCTTTCTCAAGGATTGCGTCGGCACCACCCATGTATCTGACGTAATTATTGGCTGCGTCTACAGGAGGCAGCGGGTGAAGTGTCGACGGATTGCCGTCGAAGAAACCGAGGTACTTCACATAGACAGCACGAGCGTTAGCGTACAGAGCGCCGTAATAGTCTCGGTTATAGAACTCCATACCCAGCGAATCGGGGAGGGTGATCTGCTCTGCGATCTCTTCTTTGTTGTAGCCGAGGTTCGCGAGTCGCAGTGTCTGGTCGTGGATGAACTTGTAGAGGTCGCGCTGCTTTTCCAGGTAGCGGACCGCCGCCTCACGACCCCAGGTAGGCCAGTGATGCGAGGCGAATTGTATTTCAAGGCGATCACCAAACAGATCGATGGATTCGTTGATCTGATCTGCCCAGGCGAGTGCGTCCCGAACCTGTGCGCCTCTCGGGGTATAGACGTTGTGCAGGTGATGCGAGGTGATCTCAGACATGCACAGTGCTTTGAACTGGGGGAAGTAGAACACCATCTCAGCTGGTGCCTCGGTACCCATGGTCATCTGGAATTCTATGTCGATGCCATCCAGCGTTCTCGTCTCGCCGGTTTCCTTGATGATGTCATTGGGCAGAACAAATCCGGTGGATCCCATGGAGAGTGCCGCACCGAGACCGGTGGTCACGAATCCGGTTGGTGATGGCTGGAGAAGGTTGCCGTACATATAGGTAGCTCGACGGCCCATGACGTTTCCTGCCAGCACATTTTCCGAGAGTGCCTCCTGGACGTAGTCGAGCGGTGCAAGGACGGGAATCTCACCACTGGCAGCCTGTTCCTGTGTGATGACGCCAAGCACGCCGGCAAAGTGGTCAACATGGCTATGTGTGTGGATCACTGCGGTGACGGGTCTTTCACCCAGGTGCTGGTTGGCGAGCTCAAGCCCAGCGCGCGCGGTTTCCGCTGATGTCAGGGGGTCGATGATGATCCAGCCAGTGTCACCTCGAATTAGTGTCATATTGGCAATGTCGAAGGATCGGATCTGGTAAATGCCGTCAGTGACTTCAAACAAGCCATGGTAGTGCGCATTCAGTTGCGCCTGTCGCCAGAGTGATGGGTTAACCGTATCGGGCGCTTCGCCATCAAGAAAAGCCAGAGAAGTTTCAAGATCATAGGCGGGTCGACTGGATCGATCGTGTGCGATGGTGAGCGGCGTCAGGCTGGCGATAAATCCTCGCTCAGCATCAGCGAAACTCTGGCGGTCTTCAAAATTAAGTTTGTCCTTGAAGGACTGTTGAACTTTTTTGGTGGCTTCGGTTGCAGGCTTGGGTGACCGCATGGATTCAGGCAGTGGGGAATAATCTGTCACAGTGGTATCGCAATTCTTATCTCGGGAGAGTTAGGATATCGTCTGTTCCAGAACAGATAAACAAGCGAAGGACACAGATATGAAGCCACTTGAAGGTATCACTGTACTCGAGTTCTCAACCATGATTACTGCCTCGCTGGCAGCCATGATGTTGGGTGAGCAGGGCGCCCGTGTGATCAAGGTTGAACCGACTGATATGGGTGATCCCATGCGGTACATCGGAACCAGCAAAGGTGGCATCTCCTCATTGTTTGCTAACTGTAACCGCGGCAAGGAGTCGATCAGGGTCAACATCAAAGACGAAGCGGGTCAGGCGTTAATCCGCGAGTTGGTCTCTGGGGTTGATGTGCTTGTCCACAACTTCCGACCTGGTGTCATGGATAAGTTGAACCTGGGCAGTGATCAGCTAAGAGCGGAAAACGAAAAGCTGATCTACATGGCGATCTCTGGGTTCGGTACTGCAGGCCCACTCAGTTCTGCGCCTGCTTATGATCCGGTCATCCAGGCGCATTCGGGTATGACGTCAGCCCAGGGCAGGGACGAACAACAGTTCATCAAGAACCTGATGTGCGACAAGTTGACTGCCTACACTGCTTGCCAGGCTTTGACGACGGCGCTTTATGTCAGGGAACGAACGGGTGAGGGGCAACATATCGATCTTTCCATGCTTGATGCGGGTATGGCATTCCTTTTCCCTGATGCCTATCAAAATCACACGCTGCTGGATGATGACGTTGAGGTTCAGCCGCTGCTATCGGATCTGCTTTATGAGCTGACGTTAACCAGTGACGGCGGTTTGACCTTGTCGGCTGCGACCGACGCGCAGCGAGCCGGAGTTTTAAAGGCGCTTAACATGGAGTCGTTGATGGCCGATGAGCGTTTTAACTCTTTAGAGAAACTCCTGATGAACTTCGAAGAGTATCGAGCGATCCTTTCTGACGCCTTCATGCAAATGACAACGGATGAGGCATTGGAGAAACTTCAGGCAAACGAGGTCCCCTGTGCCAAGTGCCATACCCTCGATGAGGCGCTCGCCCAGGAACAGTTGGCCGCCAACGGATCTGTTGAGGTGCAAAATCATCCGCTGATGGGTAAAGTTCGCGTGTTTAAGACGCCAGCCAGGTTTGGCGGAGAAGTTCTAGCAGCCGGAGGACCAGCGCCTGCTCATGGTGAGAATACTGACTCGGTGCTTGAATCCTTTGCTGTTGATTCAGCCCGTATCGACGAGCTGAAATCAACAGGCGTGATCGTATAACGACGATCAAGTAATCGGGGTTTAAGCCACCATTTGCTGGTGATCAAAAGCTCGACTTCGGAGAAGTTCCGGCGTCCCCAGAATCTGGCGATTAAAGCCTGCGCGCTTGAACCAATAGTGCAGTCCGACGAGATCAGTAAAGCCCATGCCTCCATGGACCTCTGTTGCCGTACGTGTCACGAACTGACCCACCTCTGATAGATGTGCCTTGGTGTGGCAGGCCATCATGGTGGCCTCTGCGGGAATCTCATCCAGGGCATGAGCGGCGTACCACACCATCGAACGACAAGGTTCCAGTGCAGCCGCCATCTCGGCACACATGTGTTTAACCGCCTGGAATGAAGCGATGACTCGATTGAACTGCTCCCTTTGCAAGGAGTAAGCAACCGCCTGATCAAGTGCGCATTGGGAGGCGCCGAGCGTATCTGCAGCAATGGCCACCAGCGCCGCATCCCAGGTTTTTGCCAAGACTTCGGGATCTTCACTCACGAGCTGAGCCTCGACCTTGTCGTAAACCAGTTCGCAGGTGGATCGCGTCTTTTCGATGGTGGATAAAGATGTGCGTGTTAGACCAGCCGCATCAGCAGCCACCAGGTAGAGCTTCTGTTCGGCCGTTGCTACCAGGTAGTGGTCAGCATCAGTGTCCAGCGCGAAAAGAGACTTACCGCTGAGTTTGTTGCCGTCGACCGTGACTCCGGCATCGGCTCTTGCGCTGATCCCTTCCGAGAGTGCAGCGCCGATCCTGATCTCTCCGGTGGCGACGCTCCCGAGTAAGTCCTGGTGTTGACCTGCGGTTTGCAACGCAACAGGTGCGATGACTGCGGAACTCAAAAAGGGTGCCGGGGTGACGTGGTAACCAAGGGCCTCTGCCACCACTGCGGCATCCAGGCTGCCCAGTCCGAGCCCACCGTTCTCTTCTGAGATCAGGATGCCAGGAATGCCGAGTTCAGCGAGACCCTGCCAGACAAGTGCGTCTTTGTTTTCACCTTCCGCAACTTTTCTTACCGCTTCCAGGGGTTGCTGTTCAGCAAGATAGCGGGTGACTGAGTCCTGAAGGAGTGTCTGTTCTGAAGATAATCCAAATTCCATATTGCCTCCTAACCCGCTTTCTCAATCTTGGGTTCTTTCGGCATACCGAGACCCCGCTCGCTGATGATGTTTTTCTGGATCTGGGAGGTACCGCCGCCGATGATCAGGCCCAGGTAGTACATGTAGGTATGCTGCCAGCTGCCGTTGCCTCTCAGGTATGGATTGTCACTGCCGTAGGACAATCCGATCTCGCCCATCACATCGATAGCAAGAGCCTCCAGCTCATGACGCAGCTCCGTGCCCTGGAGTTTCACGATCATCCCGGCGAGTTTGGCATCCTGACCTTTGTTGATCCTGGCGGAAAGAAGACGCATGTCATTACAACGCATGGCAAGGACTCGGCCTTGTAGTTTCATCAACCGATCTTTGAAGACTGGGTTATCAATCAGCTTTTCGCCGGACATGGTCTCGGAATTCATGAGTTTGGCGACGCCATTGAGTCGAGTCTGGGCAGCATCTGGTGGTGCCAGCGATCCGCGTTCATGACCCAAAATGGCATTGGCAACCTGCCAGCCTTGTCCACGCTGACCAACGATCTGATGTTTTGGGACGCGAACGTCGGTGAAGAAAACCTCGTTGAAGTTTGCTTCGCCGGTCATATCAACTAGGGGTCGAATCTCAATACCAGGGGTGTCCATGCGAAACAGCAGAAAAGAAATGCCCTGGTGTTTTGGTGCCTCTGGTTCAGTTCGTACCAGGCAAAAAATCCAGTCAGCGAGTTGCGCCGTGCTGGTCCAGATTTTCTGTCCGTTAACAACCCATTCGTCACCATCAAGTTCAGCCTTGGTAGATAGACTCGCAAGGTCGCTGCCAGCACCGGGTTCGGAGTAACCCTGGCACCAGACCATATCGCCTTCAATGGTGGGCTTAATAAACTGCTGCTTCTGTTCCTCTGACCCCATTTCCAGCAGGACGGGTGTTAGCATGGAAATGCCCTGACCGCCCAGGCCTGTATTAATCTGGTTCTTGGAAAACTCTTCCGCAATGATGCGCGACTTGATGATGTCGGGTTCTGCACCGTACCCGCCATACTCTTTGGGTATGGTGCGAGCCGCGTATCCGTTTTCGATCAGGAGTTTCTGCCAGGCGATGGCGTCTTTGTTTCGCGCCCCACCCTGGCGTGGTGATTTTTTGCCGTGGTCAGCAATGAACTGCTGCACCTCGGCGCGGAACGATTCATATTCCGGGCCAAAGGATAGATCCATAGTCGTTTTTAGTGGTTGGTCAAAAGAGAACGGCTAGGCTATCACAATTTAGTTCGCTTCTATTTCCCGGATATTCCAACCTCGGCCTGGATCCGTTCCAGGTACTCCCGAAGGCTTGGATAGCCGTTAGCGATTTTCGAAACCCAGGTAGCGGGCTCATTGTCCATAAGGCCTGAAAGCATTCCTGCGACAACGAAATCAAAGACCGTCAACCGACCACCAACGATGTAGTTTTCTTTCGATACCACGTCAGCAATAGCCTGCAGATCCCGACGCAGGAATCCTTCCTGCTCTTCCGGCGTGTGGCGACCCAGGCCATGCAGGTGCAAGGTCTCTTTGACGCCCTTCTGTGCAGAGCGTGCCGCGAAACCTCGAATAAATCCCGGAACGAAACCGAAGAAGCCTTCCACCACATTAGGAAACCAGTCATCCTCCAGCCATCGACTGGAGACCATCAGCCAGTACAAGTGATCTTCGGCAAGTCTGGTGAAAGCGAAACCAATCGCCTTCTCCTGCGGCGTCAATCCACCGTAAAGTTTGCCCTGACTCAATTCATCCAGCTTCTCGAGAATCAACTCGGAGTCAGCAATTTTTTCCCCATCGATCACCATGTAAGGCAGCTTGCCCTTCGGTGTTTTCCGTGGGTCCTTTTCGATCACATGTTCAAAATCCATGTTGAGATAGCTCATTGCCATTTCCGCTTTCAAACAGAATGGGCTGACGTTTCGAAGTCCGAACGCGGGTGGCAGGGTGACGAGCTTGATCATGGTTGCTTCCTTTGCGATGAATGCCGAGTTTCTAGCATAACTGACTGCTGGTGACTGCGTATTGTCAGTAGTTATCCGGTGAGTATGCCGTCGATGATAAGTTCCACCAGGGCTGCACCGACCCAGGCGAGTGGCGGAATGATGATGTAAAGAAAAAAGCGTTGCAGGGTACTGATATCGACAGGCCACGCGGGTGCGGCCGAGACTCGTTCCCGTCGCTGAAGCAGAACCTCCAGCTGGTGGAGATCTTCAGCGTTCAACGTCTTGGAAGCGTTTCTAATTAACAGATTGAGTTCGTCCAATTGATCCTGTCGCATCTGTTTCATGCGTTGATGAATCCCCCAAATGGGATAGATCACCAGAAAAATGCTGGCTGGAACAAGAATGACCAGTGCTTTGCTGTAGTTGTCAGGTCTGAAGCCAAAATCCAGGGATTGAACGGTTGAGACCACGAGACCTACGACGATGATTAAGAGATCTATGAGTCCTACCTGAGCAAATGGTCTGAGATTTGAAGGTTCGAAAATATCGATGTCTGCCTGCTCACTGGCTGCCCGAAACTCACGTGAAGTCGTGAACCGAACGTAAAGCAGACTGGTCAGCATCATCCAGATCATGGTCTGGCCAAAGATCATGGCTCGCTCGGTGGGACTCGTTACTAAAAAATTCAATCCGTTTCCGGGGATATTGAAAAGTACCGCGTAAAGAAAACCGAAGAGTGCGGCGAAGCTGAGTCCAGAGACAGACACACTTTGTATTTTTGTGCTCAGGTCCAGATTGTTCAGTTTGTCTACGGTGCCCGCGATCTGCAGTGCTCGTCGCTGACTGTAAACGGATGATGCGACGATATAGACAGGCAACAAGATCATCAGGAGCAGCATGCCCTGATATTCACGTTTGGAACTGAAGTACCAGGGTGCGTTCTCTGTGTTCATCGCACCGCAGAAATAGTACAGCGCTGAAAGCATTGCCAGCGTGACAAGGCCGCCGGCGAGCATGGAATATTTCCATTCGTAGATGAACCAGTGAAAAGTTTTCATGGCTTGAGTCTAGCTCAAATGCTGATAGTGTGTTGAACATCAATACGGGAGAAAAGTGATGTCTGAAGCAACTGATATGGGTGCAGGTCTGCAGGGCGGATTTAAACTGCCGATGAACGACGCTACTGAGGCGCTGCACATAGGTCAGGATGATCTGCCCTGGCTGGAATCTGAGGACGGGTCCAAGGTGAAGGTGCTGCACGTGGATCTCAACCAGGGGCTTTGGGTGGTGAAAACCCTCTGGAAACCTGGCTATGCCGTTCAGACTCATTATCACACTGGTCCCGTGTTTGCGGTAACCCATTCCGGTAGTTGGTACTACAAAGAGTATCCGGAATTTGTAAATCGAGCCGGTTCATATCTCTATGAGCCCGCGCACTCCATTCACACTTTGTTGGTTTCAGAAGACAACACGGAAGATACCGAAGTCTGGTTCGCCATTTATGGCTGTAACGTCAATATCGATGAAGGCGGCAGTATCCTCGGCATCGTCGATGCAAAGTCTGTACTTGAGGTTTACCAACAGGGTTGCCAGGCTCAGGGTTTGGACTCATCCAACACTATCGTGATGGGAGCTGGGTAGGATAACGACCCATTAGCAAAATCATCCCGGCGCCGACGGTAAAGAACCCGGCGCCGACGAAGAATCCAATTTCATAGCTACCAGTTACGTCAAATACCCTGGCGAAGAGCATCGGTGCGATACCGCTTGCGAGCGCCAGTGCGGAATACAGTACCGCGTAAATCTGCGGATAGTGCTTCAGGCCAAAGTATTTAGCGGCGAGGAATGACATCAGGTCGAGCTCCGCGCCCGCAGCAAATCCCAGCATGGCGGCTGCAACGCAGGCGATGAAGAAACCCGGTGCCCCAGCGAGTATGAGGCTGCCGATCACCGGTAGTCCGATGGCCACAGCGGCTACACCTGGTGCCCAGATCTTGTCGACAAGATAGCCAACGATCAATCTTCCTGCGATCACGGCAATGCCAAAAACGCTGATAGCGGTGGCGGCTCTTTGAGGTGTTATCCCCTGATCGGTTAATGCGGGAATCAGGTTGGGGACCATGCCTGACATGGCTATGTAGACCAGGAAGATAGAGACCAGCAACACCCAGAATCGATAACCCTGTGTTGCCTCTCGAAACGTGAAGCCTGTTTCGTTGGCTTCAGAGACCTCCGGATCCGCTTCTACATCTTCACCAGGTCGAAAGAAAAGGAAGACAGCTGGTCCTGCAATGAGCAGTGGCAGGGCAGCAAGCCCCAGGTACGCGCTACGCCAGCCAAAGTTTTCAATCATCCACACCGTAAACTGAGGTATGAGAATGGCGCAGATACCGGTGCCGCTGAGCATAATGCCCAGCGCCAAACCACGTTGTTCGAAAAATAGACTGGTTACTGCTCGCGTCCATGTCACGGGAATGGTGCCAGCGCCCAAAAATGCCATCGCCGTATAGCTGGCATAAAGCATCCAGAGCTGGCCGTTCAATAAGGATGTGAGTGCCAGTGCAATCGAGAGTCCGATTAAACCGCTGATGGCCATGGTTCGAGCGCCAACCCGTTCCAGCAACCAGCCGACGGCTGGTGCGGTGATAACACCGGTGCCAGTGCTGAACAACAGTGCCAGCTGAAACTCTGCTCGACTCCAACCGAACTCCTCCGTGATTGGTACGACTAACGCGCCCAGTGAGTAAAACGGCAGGACGATTGAGCTGCAGATCACACCCAGGGATGCTGAGAGCAGCAACAGCCAGTTTCTGGTAAGTTCGTTGTTAGTAAGAGTGCTAATAAGAAATTTTTGTTCTGTTTATGACTTCGATAATACAAAAAATAGAGGCAAAGTCATGAAGTATATTTTTCTGGTTTTGATGCTGGCCTTGGCGCCAAAGGAGGTTCTTGCGATGGGTGATTGTCATGAGGCAGCCGCGCGCACACAGGCTATTCAGGATATTGAATATCTGAAGCGATGGTATGCGAAAGCGACTGACAAGATCGGTGAGGGGACTGAATCAGCTATCGAAGAGGGTCGGGGAATCTATCATCGCGTGTTCGATCAGAAGGCAATCATCCGTGCGGGTGGTGACTTTGAAGACAAGATTGGCCCCGATGGCTGGGTGGAGGTGGTGCTGGGTGCTCTTGGACCCCTTGGACCCACGCAACATCTGATCGGTACTCAAGTGGTAGAAATTGAAAGCCTAGAGCTGGATGAAAACTGCAATGTGGTTGGCGGTTCTGCCAGCATGGAGAGTTATCTTCAGGCCTGGCACGAGCGAAAAGACGAAAAAGTCTGGCTCTTCCTGGGCACCTATTTCGACAAGGTCAGGTTCAATCCAGGCACTGGCTGGCAAATTGTCGATATGAGCCTGGTACAGGTAGCCGGAGAAACTCGTTACATGGACGCTGCGGTTGGTAAAGCGGGAGACTAGCGTTTCTTTCGAAGCCGCTCCATTTGCATCGCATCAGTAATAGAGAGCGCATTCAGCTTCTGGAGTAGTCTGGCTTTCCGTTCATCGTCTGACTCAGCTTCCAGCATGGCTTTGAGTTGGGCGATTTCCTGTTTGGTGTGTACTTCATTGGGGCTGTAACCAGCATTTTTGAGAATGCTGTAGGTCATGCGCAGGTGCTGGGGTGTTTTTTCCCACTCAGATAGATCCAGAGGTTTACCCTTGTTTGGCAGGTTATCGAAATCACCTCGGTCGATGGCTTCCCGGATTTGTGCTTCAACACTGCTGTAGTAGTGACGCATGACAAACACCTAAAGAACGTAGGGTTAAGTGTACCCAAAACTCGTTTTGTTCGCTTGCACAGAAGGGCACTTCAAGCGAGACTTGGCGTCTCTTTTTTCAGTCCCATTAATCAAGCAGGAGCAAAACATGACTGTACAAGTTGGAGATTCAATTCCGGAAGTGACCATGAAAATCATGGGCGACCAGGGTCCCCAGGACATTTCGACCGCAGATATTTTTTCCGGCAAAAAAGTTGTGTTGTTTGCCGTTCCGGGTGCTTTCACTCCAACCTGTAGCGCAGCTCACCTGCCAGGGTTTGTGGCTAGTGCTGACAAGATAAAAGAAAAAGGCGTTGATTCCATTGTTTGCGTTTCAGTGAATGATGCGTTTGTAATGGATGCCTGGGGTAAAGGCCAGAACGCAGAAGAAATCATGATGGTCGGTGATGGCAATGGTGAATTTACAAAAGCCATGGGTGTTGAGATGGACGGTTCCGGTTTCGGCCTGGGCACACGTTCTATTCGATACTCGCTGATCGCGGAAGACGGCAAAATCACTGCTCTAAATCTTGAGAAAGGTGGTGCCTTCGAGGTGAGCTCAGCAGAAACCATTATGGAAGCGCTGTAACTTTCACAGCATTTCCGCTAAAAGGCTGCTTTCGCAGCCTTTTTTTTGCCTGAATTTTATACACGATGTTAGAAAGCTGGATCTTCTGGTCGCTGCTTGCGGCCACCATGCAGTCAGTCAGAACGGCAGGTCAAAAGTACCTGACCGCTGACGTGTCGCCGTTGGGTGCGACGCTCGTGCGCTATCTCTTCGGGTTGCCCTTTATCGCGATTTATCTTGGTTGGCTTATGGTCGACAGAGAGCACGCGCTTCCCACACTAAATGCCACCTTCCTTGTTTATGGGATTGCGGCGGGGTTCCTGCAGATCGTTGCGACGGTACTTTTGATCCGGCTCTTTGCGCTCAGGAACTTCGCGGTTGGCAGTTGTTATATTCGAACGGAAGTATTGATCACGGCAATCCTTGGGTTGGTGCTGTTTGCCGAATTGATTTCGATGCTGGGTTGGCTAGCCATTGTGACCTGTGTCGTGGGACTGGTGCTGATCACAATCGCAAAGTCGGGGAAAGTCAGTGATCTATGGAACCTGTCGGCTGTCTACGGTATCGGGGCAGGTCTGGCATTTTCACTGACGTCACTCTTGATTCGCCAGGCCAGTCTTTCATTCGGGATCGATGATGCGATGTTTACCGCAGCGCTCACCCTGGCATACATGATTGTTGTTCAGACCATCATGTGCCTGGTGATGCTGGCCTACATAAATGCCTCTGAAATTGTGACGGTGTTCAAACGTTGGCGCCCGAGTGTATTTGTTGGGCTCACCTCCGTGATTGGATCAGCAGGGTGGTTTACAGCGTTTACCCTGGAAAGGGCGGCTTATGTGAAAACCCTGGGGCAGATAGAGTTCCTGTTAACCCTCGCGATTTCTATCATCTACTTTAAGGAAAAGCCAAGCCGAATGGAGTTGGTGGGCATGGTGATTCTGGTGCTGGGTGTGGTATTGCTCTTACTGTCTCCGTGATACTTTTTTTGAAGACAAAAAAAGGGCGCCTGGTAGGCGCCCTTTCTCGTATTAACTACTGATTCGATCTTATTGAGCACCGAAAGAATAACGGAACGAAGCACCATAGATGCGAGGCTCTGTCAGGAAGTAGTTACGGAAGAAGCCAGATGTATCAGAGGTCAGGTAGTGACCCGTGATGTTGTCTTCATCCTGCAGGTTTCTCACCCACGCTCTAGCAGTCCAGCGGCCGTCATCGCTCTCATAAATGAGTGATGCGTTCCACTGATCCCATGAGTCGATTTCATCACCTGCGGTGTTGAACTCACGAGCGTACATATCATCCTGCCAGTAGTAGTCGATACGTGGCGTTAGAGTTCCGCCAATCGCTGGAATACTGAAGGTGTATGCAACACCAATCTTGAATGTGTTTTCTGGTGAGTTAGGCAGTGCGTTGCCACCGAGATCCTGGCTGATGCCATTGGAAGTCGGGACGCCTACCGCATCGAGGAAGCCTCGGTTGTAGTAAGCGGGCGTACCGTCTGGGTAAACTGTGCCAGGCAGAGGTACTGCAGCACCAAGTGCAGCAGCTGTTGGCGCAAGTGCCAGGGCACCTGCTGCATTAGCTACATAGTTCACACCAGCCGTTGGACCTGGCACGAATTCTTCGAGCGTAATCCATTCCGGGTTACCTGCAGTTCGGTTAGTCGGGTCAACTGACTCACCGTCTGTGACTTCTGTATCCAGGTAGGAGTACACGAAGTCGATCTGCATGGCAGGCAGGCTGGCTGGTCGCCACATGCCTTCCAGTTCCAGACCCCAGATTTCTGCATCAATGTTGTCGTTGATCGAACTGTTGTTGGCGATACGAGTGATCTGAAGACCTTCGTAGTCATAGAAGAACAATGTGGTGTTCAGGATCATGCCGCCGTCAAGCAGAGTTTGCTTGGCACCGATTTCGTAGGAAATGATTTCCTCAGGTGCAAAGTCGAACTTGATGTCGCCCTGGAACGCTTCAGAAACGGGTGGGTTAAAGCCGCCAGGCTTGTAACCTTTGCTGATGAAACCGTAAAGCAGGGTGTCATCATTCATCGCATAGTCGAGACCGATACGACCTGTTGTTTCTTCGAACGAGAAGGAGGTCGGGCTACCAGTCAGTGCACGACGCTCACCTGGCTGAGGCACAAGTGGAATAGCTCGAATTGCCGCCAGACGCTCATCACTAAATGGTGCTGTACCTACAGCAGCAGCGAACAGGTCAGACGCGCCATATAGCGCTGCGCGATCGACGTTGTAGGCATCACTGCCTTGTGCGAAAGCGGATTCACGAGACAGCTCGTCACCGATGCCAACAAATGAAGCATCAAGGAATACGTTTGCATCCAGGATGTCCTTGTTGTCTTCGTTACGACGAACACCCAGGGTGAACTTCAGTCGATCAGTGATGTCGTAGTAAATCTCACCGAAGATGGCGTTGCCGTCTGTTTCAAGACCCTTGTTGTCGGGTGCTCGAGTAGAGTTAAAGCCAGCTGGGTAAGCACCAGTGATCGTGCCGAGAAGATCCAGTGTATTGGAGAATACATAGTAGTCACCACTACCGCCGGAATCGTATGCACTAACACCGAACAGGAAGTTGAATGCACCATCAAACTTTGACTGTACTTTAGCTTCAACAGTCCAGTATTCGCTGGTTGAGCTCGCCTGGTCGTAAGAGAAGATTCGTGTTTCGTCCGCATCCGTTACACAGCCGCCACGCAGACCGGAAGTACCGTCATTGTAGTTACACTGTGGATTGGTCCAGTCTTCGCCCGCACGACCTGCTGGTGCAGTGGTTGGGAAGAGAGTTCCTGGTGGCAGCAGAACCGGGTTGCCGGGCAACAGCGAAGGCAGACTCTGGAAGGTCGCGCCGACATCCATGTTGTAGTCCTGTCGTGCCAGGTAGTCTGTTTCCTGGTAAGCACCAATGATGCCTAAGGTGTACTGCTCAAACTCGTAAGTGAAGCCTGCAGTCCACAGCTCTTCGTTGTTTTCGAAGATAGGCTCGTAGTCCGTGTGCATGGAGCGGAAGTCCAGCTCAGGACGTGGGAATGCAGATGGAGAGCTGGCTTGACCGAATGGCAGTGCTCCAAAGAATCCACCGAAGATACCACCGGTTGTGGTGCCCTGGTGTGGGCTCTGGAAGCCAAAGCCATCAGGTAAACAGCCCTGCAGTGGCAGAGTGTTGGTCTGACAGACCTGGTTGGTGATTCGAGCTCGGTCAGAATCTTCGTCGAACTCACTGTAGGCAACCCAGAGGCTGGCATCTTCAGTGATATCCCACTGTGCTGTGATTCGAGCTGCCCAGTGATCACGACCGTCAACGTCATCATCGATGCCGGTCAGTGTTTCACCGCCAGTACCAATCTGGCCATAAGCCAGGTTGTCGATATAGCCGTCACGCTCGAGTTGCAGACCGGCAACACGAATAGCGAAGTTGTCTGTGATAGGCAGGTTCAACATACCTTTGACGCGCTGGTGACCATAGTCGCCAACTTCTACATCAACAAAGCCTTCGATGCCGTCGAACTTAGGCATGTTGGTTACCATGTTGATGGCGCCACCGGTTGCGTTTCGACCATAGAGCGTACCCTGTGGACCACGAAGAACCTCAACTCGAGACACATCGAAAAATTCGATGGAGTTAAGGTTAGTACCTACCGGGATATCGTTTACGTGAGTTGATACACCGTTCTCACCGGAAGCCGCGATGACCAGGCGGCCAATCCCTCGAATCGAGAAGCTGCTGCCACCAAAGTTTGTGGCGGTGAAACTCACGTTAGGTGCGTTGAGCTGGATGTCAGAGGTGCCAATAATCTGACGATCCTCCATCATCGATTCAGAAAGTGCCGTTACCGCAATGGGAACGTCCTGAATACTTTCTGCCACTCTTTGCGCCGTTACGGTTACTTCCTCAATTACGTTGCTTTGTTCAGCGTAACTTTGGGAAGAGACGGCGAGCGCAATTGCGCACAGCCCACGTCCGACAGTTCGTCTATCTATCATTAGACCCCTCCAAAAAAATGTAAAAAGCCGTTGCACTAGTGTTCTAATTTTTCGGCAACGATTAAAAAAATAGCAGGCTCCTTTGTTCTACTGAAGCAGACTTCTTGGAGTGCTCCCACTACTTGCTTTCGATACTAATAAAAAAATATGCGCAGGGCGAGTAAAAATGCGGCTTGTCCAAGTTTCCCGTCAATTCAGGAAACCGCGCGAATTGGATGCTTTTTAGCCAGATTTCAGGCAAAAAAAACCCGGAAGCAGCTATCTGCTCCCGGGTATCAAATCCACAAAAACTGTGGAGGAGGGAATCGTTACTTAAGCTTCTGCTTTAGCAGTCTTCTTAGCAGCTTTCTTTGGCGCTTCCTTAGCTTCTTCCATAGTGAAAGCGCTCTGGAATGCGTCACGAGTTTCAGTGAAAGCGTGCTGCAGGATGGCGTTCTGAGATTCCATCGCTTCGCGAGCGTTGTTCCACAGAGTTTCGCCGTATTCACGCTGCAGGCTCATGAAAGAACCAATTTCACGTACTTCAGGCAGCTTCTCACCGAAAGAACGGTTAACTTCAAAGTACTGCTCAATGTTTTTGCGGCTCAGTTCAGCCATTTCGCTTACGACGCTCTGGTTAATTTCGTACAGCGACTTACCCAGCTCAGCTTGCTTTTCGATCATGTTCATTGTTGAACTCCTTAAAAATAGTGGCCTTCCGGCCGGCTCAGTCAGTTTCAAACGCCGCTGTGTACTGCTTTCTCATCTTCAGCGTTTGTGCGTTGCAGCATTATATGGTGCGCTGCACCAAATGCAACCCCCCTGAGTGAATTTTTTTATGCGACTTGCGCGTTATTGTCCTCTATGTCCCTTTTCGCGGGCGCTGCAGCGGTACTGCGTGGCTTCAGCTCGCTAACATTCATGGGCAACAGACGGGCGCGAAGGCTTCTAAATGCCTCGATCAGGTCATTTCGCAGCTTATCAGCATCGGGCACCGCTTTGCCGCAGGCTGTAATGCCCCAGTACAACTGGTCTCGGTAGCTCTGCACGGTAATGTTTAGACCGATGCCGTGTGTGGCGATAGATACCGGGTAGTGGGTCGTCATCTCTGCACCGTTGGCGTACAGGGTGTTTCTAGGCCCGGGTACGTTCGAGATACAAACGTTGATGGGGCCGCGGAACCACTGCGCCAGGCCGAATGATTCGATGGCGTTGATGTTAGCGCTTACTAACGCTGGCATGCCTGGAATTGAGGCGTTGCTCTCATAAACACCCGATAGATCGGCGACCATCTCTTTTGCAGTTTCGGACGATGCGCGGATCGCAAAAATTCGCTCCAGTGGATCTGCAATCTCGGTTCCCAGTTCAACGTTCATCATAGTGACCTGGTTACCCAGACTAGTGTCTCCGGGTTTTCGCAGTGAAACCGGGCAACCAGCGATGAGGCTTTCCTCCGGCAGCTCGCCTTTTCGTTCCAGGTAGCTGCGAAGGCCACCAGCACACACGGCCATCACAATGTCATTCACGGTTCCGCTCACAGACTTACCCATGGCTTTTACGTCAGCCAGCGGAATCTCAGCGCAGGCCCATGATCGGGTTTCGCTGATGTGCGTGTTAAAAGGGGTTTTCGGTGCCACTTTGCCCAGGGCGCCGAAGTCTTTGTTGGGATCGATGGCGCGTTGCATGAGTCTGCGAGAGGTATCCATCGCACCCATCATTCGATTGCCAGATTCCAGCTGGAAACGCATGAAGTTATTGAAGGATTCCTCGATCATTCTTAGAGGAGACACGTCTTCCTCAACCATAGCCACTTCCGGAGGCTCAACTTCAGAATGGTCGGGCGTCTCTTCCATTAGAATCTCGTAGGCAGCATTACCAGATGCGCCGTCGAGCGTTGCATGGTGAGCTTCGCCGTAGATAGCAACGTTGCCATCCTCCAGACCCGTCAGCACCCACCAGGCCCATAACGGACGTTCCAGGGGCATCTTGATTTCATGGATTCGAGCGATGGCTTCTTCCATCTGAGCGCGTCCACCCGGTGCTTCCACTGGGTATTCGATGACGTGATTGTTGATATCGAAGTTCTTGTCTTCAACCCATACTGGGTGATCCCAGTTACCGGGAACGAATGCCAACTTCCGAGTCATATAGGCGACAAGATGTGCCCTGTCAGCGAGGTACTGTTTAAGCGTCTCGATAAATTGGTTCGCAGTAACACCCTCTGGCAAATTCATCATGTCGACAGAACCGATATTGCTGGTGCAATTTTTGGTCTCTGCGTAAAGAAAACTAGCGTCTGCGGCGGCCAGCTTTTGCATGGAATCTCTCCTTGGAGTTGTCCGGTGGTCTACTTCGTTCGTGTTTGTTACTGATAAAGCAACGCTTGTGCCAAAAGATCCCCTGGGGTCGTTGGACAAACCGAAAACCGCTCTGATCAGGCATTTACGGTACTTTTGTGCTGTTAAGCGTGATTAAAAGTGCTATGAAACACTGATAAATCTGGTGTCCTTTATGGGGTTCAGACCAAGCTTGGTGCGGCCTGTAGCCGGTTGCCCTGAATCAGTGCGGCGGATTATAGAAGTGGCAGTCTCCATGTCAATATGTTGCGGTGCAATATTTAACAATTTCTTAGACAAGAAGCGAATAACCTGATGCAAAAGCCTGTGTTTGGTGTATCCGGACATTTCATGCAAACTGACCAGGTGCTTTTGAGGGAGAGATGAGTTGTACGAGCAGATTGATGTCGCGCGGCATCGTGGTAGGCCTCCCGCCCTATTTAATACCCTGACAGAGCTGCCTAGAGCGCTTTTAGAAGCAGGCTCTCTTTACACCATGCTACCTTCGCTTTCGTTGCTGAAGCGAGGCGATAAACATCCCACCCTGTTGATCCCAGGATTCATGGCAGGTGATGCGTCACTCGGGATGCTGAAACGCTATCTACGACATATGGGTTATCACCCTGAGACCTGGGGATACGGTCGTAACACAGGCAATCCAGAACACCTTTTTGATCATCTCCCGGAGAAACTGATGGAGATGTACGAGGCAACCGGTAAATCCATCAGTTTGATCGGGCAAAGTCTCGGTGGTGTCTACGCGCGTGAGCTGGCCCGGGAGTATCCGGAGATGGTGCGTCAGGTAATAACCCTCGGCAGTCCCTTCAGGGTTAGGAACAGCGCCACAACCATGCGCGCCTTAACGCACTTGTTTAAAGCATCCAGCGGAATGACGATCGATGAAATGGTCGAATTGATGCGGGATCGGGATTTTCACGAGTCTCCAAACGTCCCGGTGACTGCTGTTTATAGTCGTGGTGACGGTGTGGTTCATTGGGACGCATGTCGCGAGACTGTCGAAGATCATCACACCCAGAACATTGAAGTTCCCGGGAGTCATTGTGGCATGGGTTTCAATCCAGCGATTTACTACATCATTGCAGACCGCCTCGCGCAACGAGATGAAAAGTGGCAGAAGTTTTCCTGGATTAACCGCGCGCACTAATTGACCTGTTCACTGCGTCACCTGAACCGACCTTAATAGGGTTTCAAGAACACTTTTACTCTGCTTCAGGGCTTGCGGCGGGTTTTTGTGCCCGGAACACCAAAATGTCGCCTCATTCAGGGCGCCAGTCAGCAGGGTAGCGAAAGCTTCAACCGATTGAACATCGATAACCCCTTCCTTCTTAAGTTCGTAGAGGAAAGGGAGAAGTCGATCGACACCATACTCTCGATCGATTTCCTGCCAGCGATTCATGCCAAGCACTGAGGGGCCATCCATCCTTAGAATCCGATGTAAATCGTCATCTATGCAGCATTCCAAATAGGTCCTGCAACCTTCCAATAGCTGTTCGAATCTGTCGCGGCGATTTGCTGAGGAATCCTGGATTCGTTGACCCATCTCATCTTCCACCTTCCGATAGACTGCCTCGAACAGGTCGACTTTAGAAGGAAAGTGGTGATAAAGCGCACCTTTGGTCACCTTAGCATCCTGAATGATGTCTTCTGTTGTGGTCGCTGAATATCCTTTGTTCTTGAAGTGCTTTCGCGCAACTTTCAGCAGGCGTTGCACGGTTTTTTCTCCCTGCACAACCTTTTTGTTCTTTATCATGTATACATACCGCCGGTCGGTATGTATATTGTCCGGACCAGGAGGGAGATGTCCATGGAAATCAGTAAACGATACGAACTACCGTTTCCGGTTGAAAAAGTTTATTCGGCCTGGGTTTCGTCTGAGACGGTGATTCCACCCGCTACTTCGATGGATGTACTGCCGGAAGTTGGTGGACACTACAGGCTGCTGATGGAGATGCCTGACTTTACCGGTAAGAACGAAGGCGAGTTTCTTCTGGTGGAACCGAATCAGCGCGTGATCTACACCTGGGAATGGAATGGGGATGGTGAAGTCTCAACCATCGACGTAAAGTTTCTTAAGTCTGACACCGGCACGATTGTAGAGTTGAAGCACACCGGATTTGCCAATCAGGAGAGTGTCGATAATCACGATTCAGGTTGGGACAGTTACATCGAGGGATTCACATCCCATCTATCTGGCTCTTAGGGACCTAGTTCAGCTCCAGTTGCCGCGTTAGGAAGTTCGAGACCAGGCGGTAGTACTCCAGTTTGTTTTCCTCAGAAAAGAAACCGTGTCCCTCTTTGTCCTCTATATGTTTCTGATACGCAATATCAGCCTTATCCAATGCTGACATTAAGGCGCGAGCCTGGTTGATAGGAGCGCGCTGGTCTGCTCTGCCGTGAACGATCAGCAAGTCTGATTTGAGGCTGCTAACGTGGTTGACGGGTGAAAAAGCAGAGAGGATGTCGTTGTCAGTACCGATGACCTTTTCCAGGTAGGACTTGCCGAAATAGGACTGTTGCACATCTCCCGATGAAAAGAGCATTGGAAGGTCATAAACACCTGCAACCGCGACGGAGCATTGGAAAAGCTCTGGTTCCAGGATGGCGCTCTGAACCGCCGAATAACCACCGAAACTGGCGCCCATGATGCAGAGGCGATTCCTGTCCGCAATGCCTTCTTTAATGGCCCATTGAGTCGCGTCAATAATGTCGTGCTGTATCAGACGACCCCATTCCTGGTAGCCGGATTCGCCGTAGCTTTTGCCATATCCTCCAGATCCGCGAAAGTTTACCTGGATGACATTGACGCCAAGAGAAGCCAGCATCTGAACGTCCGGATCGTAGGTCCAATAGTCCCGCACGTAATGAGGTCCGCCATGTACGAAGATAATAGTTGGTGCTTTTTCTTTGTTAGTCCTGGTCAAGTATCCATAGATGTTCTCGCCATCCCTTGCCTCAAGGGTTATCGGTTCGACGGCGACCAGCTGATCGCTCGGTAAATCAGGGAATCGTTGAAACAGGAAGGACAGCTTTTCTTCCGAGCGGTCTTCATCGTAGAAATAGTAAAACCCTGGATACAGGTCCGACTCCACGAGTATGACCATCTTGGTGCCATCTTCACTCTGGCTGACGATATCCACGCTCATGCCAGGGAACTGTTCGAGCAGTTGTCGGTATCTTGCTGCTTCACTGTGCTGTTTGTTCAACATCAGAAAGCTTGGGTAACCGTGATCCACCCGCATAGATAGAACGGTCGTTTCATCCGACGCCAGTTGAACATTGGTGATGTCGACCACGTCGTGCTCATAAATGGTTTTGATCTCATCAGTTTCGAGATCTAGTTTTTGTAAACCAGCCTTGTCGCTGTTTACCCGACCAACAAACCACAGTTCGTTCTTGTCGTTGTTAACCGCGACAGGAAAGAAGTTGATATCGACACCTTGCTCCAGTTTTTCCCAGTCTCGACTATCGGAATCACGATAGAACGCATGTACGTCGTTGTTCCGATCGACACCGACAGCGGCGCGGACCTCACCCTGGTCATCGGTCATAAAGTAAGGTTTTTGAATGGGGGCTCGTATAACTTCTTTGGTTCGACCGTTGTTGACGTTCAGTCGGATGACAGTCGGGATTTCGGAGCCGTAGCGTGAAATAGGCTCGGAGGAGAGCAGTATGTGCTTTTTGTCGTGATGCAGTGGATCAATAATGCTCGCCCAAACCGCCTCGTTGTTTCTGTTGCTGGTTCGACTTCCGGCTCGTCCGTCACCAGCACGAATGCCATAGATAAAATCACCTTTCTCGCCGTCATAGTTGATCGCGTAGATCTCACCGAAGGTGGTCGTCTGTTCCCGAGCGCCTTTTCGCTCACCGATCTCGATGATGAGTCGTTCGTTGTTGGCCCAGTGCACACCGCCAGCTTCAAAACGCGTAGGTCTGAGCCAACCGACGCGCTCCATCGTTGAGGTGTCTAAGGTCATTACGCCGATGCCTTCTTCGACTCGAACCCTGATGGCCAGTTTCGAGCCATCCGGCGATAGTTTTGCGTCGAGGTAGGTGGGTTGTGCGGCCAGCGACATGAGCATGTCCGCACTCGAATAATTGCTGAACAGCACCAATAGGCAGATTGCCAGTTTTCTCACGTCAGTCTCCTTTGACGTTAATCTCCACTCTGTCCGTATAAAAGGACAGGTAGTCCCTGAGTTCAGAAACTTCTGGGTAGGGGTCCTCGTAGCTCCAGACCAGGTTTTCCAGATCGCCGTAACTGAAGTAGTTTGCATGTCCCTTGAACGGACAATAGGTGGAATGATCCGTGGGTTCAAACAGGGATAGTTCGACATCCTCTCTTGGCAGGTAATACACATCCTTGTGGCGTGTTTCCTGAATCAAGAGGGCTCTGGATGTTTCCGCAACCACCTTGTCTGCGATAGTGACGGTGATGTTCTTTTCGGCGTCTGAGATAGCAACGGCGTAGTCCGGGATGCGTTCTAATACGGCGCGCCGGCTATCAGTCATGGGAAATTGGGGCATTTTGTTACCTCACTGGCTCGTCAGGCTGTCTTATCGGATAATAACCCAATGAGTATCGAAGTGTGGGAACCAACAGGTGGTACCAAAGGCCGACCGATCGACATAGGCTTGATCGAGAAGTTTGTGGATGTCGCCAAGGGCGCGGATTCAGTGTCGACGAGCCAGTTGAAAGCCTCGGGTCTGGATGCTGAAGAATGGGTGATGAACCAGGAAGAAGCTGCCTGGGAATCCGCTGAGGACCTCTCCAGTGATGACCTGGTCGCTTTGGTCCGGTTCTTTACGTTGGTCGAACACAATATTTCCGGTTGGGAAGCCGGTGCCAAGTCCCCGGTCATTCCGCTGGTTAAAATCCTCAAGTCTCGCGATGACTTCACCCCAGATCTGCGAAAGTGGATCAAATCCAATACGGACAACCGATATCTGCCTTATGGCAGTGCGCTCTAATTAGACTATAATCCGCGCCTGTTTTGAGGATGGTCAGATGAGAACCGCGGAAATCGAAAGAAATACCCTGGAAACGCAGATTACGGTCAGCGTAAACCTGGATGGCACTGGGGAGCGTACGCTTGAGACGGGACTACCGTTTCTTGAGCATATGCTGGATCAGGTTGCCCGCCACGGTCTTGTTGATTTGAACATCAGCGCTAAGGGCGATCTTGAGATCGATGCACACCACACGGTGGAAGACATCGGGATTACACTTGGCCAGGCCATTAACAAAGCCATAGGCGACAAAAAAGGTATTCGTCGATACGGACACGCCTATGTGCCGCTTGATGAGGCGCTTTCCAGGGTTGTCATTGATTTCTCGGGTCGTCCGGGACTCGAATTCTCTGTGGATTTTGTTCGGGGTACGGTGGGCGAATTTGATGTGGATCTGTTCCACGAATTCTTCCAGGGTTTTGTGAATCACGCACAGGTCACTTTGCACATCGACAATCTGAAGGGGGGTAACGCCCACCACCAGATCGAAACGGTGTTCAAGGCATTTGGTCGAGCGCTGCGAATGGCCATCGAGCCGGACCCGCGAATGTCAGACGTGATGCCCTCGACTAAGGGAAGCCTGTAGTGCAGATCATTCCCGCCATCGATTTCAAGGATGGCAAGGTCGTCAATCTCAAACAGGGACAACTGGATCAGACCACCACCTATTCTGATGATCCTGTCGGTATGGCGGACCACTGGGTTGCCCAGGGATGCGAACGCCTGCATCTGGTAGATCTTGATGGCGCCTTTGAAGGTAAACCGGTTAATGCTGATGCGATCAGCACGATTGCAAAAAATCACCCAGGCCTAACGATTCAGTTGGGTGGCGGTATACGCAGTGCGGAAATCATTGAAGGCTATCTGGAAGCAGGGGTCGATTACCTCATTATTGGTACCAAAGCGGTGCAGGAGCCGGAGTTCGTTGGAGAGATGTGCCGACGATTTCCCGGTCATATTATTGTTGGGCTGGATGGTCTGCACGGCATGGTAGCGATTAATGGCTGGAAAGAAGTCACTGATATTTCCGTGAAAAGTCTGGCGATGCTGTTCGAAAGTGATGGCATCGAATCCATTGTGTACACGGATATTGGCAAAGACGGCATGATGGGCGGCGTAAACCTGCATGCCACCAAAGATCTTGCAGACTCCGTGAGAGTGCCGATTATTGCCTCCGGCGGTGTCACCGATATTCGGGATATTGAAGCGCTGCTGGAAACTGGAGAGAAGGTGACGGGTGGAGTCACGGGTGTGATTACCGGCCGTGCGATCTACGAGGGCACCCTGGACCTTGCGGAGGCGATTACCCTCTGCAAAAACTATCAGCCCGACTAGTCAGCTCCGGGCATTGGAAACAGAGCGGCTACCTGATGCTCTGGGATTTCAATCTCACTTCGTATTCTGAGTAACTCTGACACAGGTACCACTGTGATCCCTTGTGCTTCCAGTTGTGGAATCGCCCGCGCCAGATAGTCGACGGTTGCCGGGTAGGGGTGTCCGATCGCGATTGCAGTCTTCTTACGTTTTGCGACGGATATCAATTTCTGAAACTGCGTATCAATGCCGTAAAAGGTTCGGATGTTATCCAGGAAGACATCTCGGCTCGCGGTTTTTAGGTTTTCCTGCCGCGCGATTTCCTGGGCAACGGACCTCGGCGTTGTCCGCGAATCAATGAAATACATTTGATGTTTCCGGATGGAGCGCATCAGCCACGACATCGCCTGCGGCATCTCGGTCAAAGCGCTTCCCATATGGTTATTGACGCCGGTGGCGTATGGCACCTGGGCAATCGCCTCATCGAGAATCAATTCGAATTCTCGGCGGCTCTGGTCTGCTGTGAGTTGTAGACGCTCCATCGGCCGGTTGTGCGTATTCTCCATGGGAAGATGCACCATCACCTCTTTGCCAGACAGGTATGCCTGACGAGCCAGGCGCTCTGCGTAGGCTGTTTCAGGAATGATGGCGAAGGTCAGAGGCGCAGGTATTTCAAACATACGCTCTGCTCGCTGTCGGTTGTGGCCAATGTCATCAATGATGACGGCGATGAACGCCTGCGTTGAGTCTTCGCTGGAGCGTGAGGGGAGGGGTGCCGTCAGCAGCAGAAGCGCTGCAATTAAAATAAAAATGCCGCTGTTGCCTGGCTTCGGCAATGGCTACCCTTGCGGTCGTGTCCTGCCACTTAGTATATGCAGACCTTTGAGCAAAGTCAGTGCTTCGTTGAGCTGATAGTCTCTTGAAGCCAGCTCAATACTGTTCTGACGGTCTGTTTGTTCAGCGTCTTCCTCTTCTGTGTCCGCATCAGCAACTTCATCGCCGTTCTCGTTTTCCAGATGTTTCGGAAGATTCTTTTCCTTGAGGCGCCATGGGCCACGTTTCACCGGCGTCACTGTTGAACGATCCACCCAGATATCCGGGGTAATCCCTTCAGCCTGGATCGACTTGCCATTGGGTGTGTAGTACCGGGCGGTCGTCAGCTTGATTGCTTTTTCCTCACTCAGCGGCAGGATCGTCTGGACGGAACCTTTTCCGAAAGTGTCCGTGCCCATAATGATGGCGCGCCCGTGATCCTGGAGGGCACCGGCGACAATTTCTGAGGCAGAAGCGGTGCCTTCATTGACCAGTACCACGATCGGGATACCGTTCACTGAGTCAGGTGTGTTCGCAGAGTATCGGATTTCCGCGTCATCCAGTCGTCCCTGTGTATAAACGATAAGTCCCTCGTTCATAAATGCGTTCGAAACATCCACTGCTGCCTGGAGCACGCCGCCTGGGTTATTGCGGAGATCCAGGATCAAGCCGTCCAGGTCACCTTCGTCTTTCAAGCGGATGATGGCTTTTTCAACTTCATCTCCGGTACCTGCCTGGAACTGGGCGACTCTGAGGTAACCGTAACCATCTTCAAGATAGCGTTGGCGCACCGAGGCGACTTTGATGACTTCGCGTGTGAGCGTCAGTTCTTTGGGGCCCGACGCACCTTCTTTAACAACCGTCAGCTTGATTTCACTACCGGGTTCGCCGCGCATGACTTCGATGGCTTCCGACAGGTTCATGCCTTTCACTGGCGTTCCGTCCAGTTGAACGATCAGATCGCCACTCTCGATACCCGCTTTGTCTGCGGGTGTGTCATCCATGGGCGAAATAACTTTCACGAACCCGTCTTCCATACCAATTTCCAAACCCAGTCCGCCGTAGTTGCCAGTGGTGGATTCCTGAAGCTCATCGAATGAGTCTTTATCCAGGTAGGCTGAGTGTGGGTCCAGTTGTGACAGCATGCCTATGATGGCGTACTCCAGCAGCGTCTTATCATCGATCTCTTCGACGTAAGCAGAGCTGATTCGATTGAACGCCTCAGCGAATACGCGCAGTTCGTTCAGTGGCAGTCGAGGTTTGAGCTCATCCTCCGGATTAGCAGCTGCGGTCGTTTCTTCCACGACAGGTTCGGCGCTGTCCGATGCCGTTGTTTCTTCAGCGAAGACGTTAAAGGATAAGGCCCAGATAAGACCTGCTTTTATCAAGAGTTTCATATGTGTTCCTGCGGCTGTTTCTATGCCGCTCGTTGGTCTCTGGCAATGCACCACTGCTGTGGATTGTTCGGTTTGCCGTCTATTCTGATTTCAAAGTATAAGCCAGTCTGATTCTGACCGCCGCTGTCGCCCACGGTCGCGATGACGTCGCCTGCAGTCACCCACTCACCGGTCTCGCGATAGAGCACCTGATTGTGGCCGTAAAGGCTCATATAACCTTCACCATGGCTGATGATCATGAGCAAGCCAAAACCACGCAACCAGTCCGAAAAGACAACTCGCCCATAGTGCACGGCGTACACCGGGTCTCCCTCAGGTGCATCGATGAACACACCCTGCCACTTCATCTTTCCCTGATTCCGTCGATGACCGAACTTGTGTGAGATCTTACCTGCGACAGGCAGGACGAGCTTGCCTCGCATGTTGGAAAAAGGCGTGGCATCTCCCGGTGTTGGAATGTTCGCCAGGCTGTTCTGCAATTTGTCCAGGAGCTGTTCAAGTCGCCCCTGGTCTTCGGTCAGTTTGGTGATTTCGCTGCCCGTGGATTTGATCTGCGCGATCAATGCCCGCAGCGTCGCCTGTTTTTCCCGTTGCGCGGCTGACAGATTTTGGCGCTGGATATCCAGGGCCAGTCTGTTTTCCTGCAAGACAGTCATTTGTTCCGTTAATGCGAGCGTCACTCTATCCAGCTCAATAAGGACTTCGTTGTAGTTATTGATCTGGGCTGCACGTGCTTCATTAAAGTAGTCGTAGTAGGTCAGCATACGAGCCATCTCGCCCGGGTCTTCCTGGTTCAGCAAAACCTTCAGATATTCCTGATTGCCGATTTCATAAGCGGCTCTGATCTGTTGTTCAATGTAGTACTGTTGTTCCTCTTTTGCGCCAAGAAGTTCTGATTGCCTTGATTCCAGGGAGGAAACTTTGTCCTGATTGGTGTCGAGTTCTTTCTCGATATCTTCGATCTTGTTGATCAGGTCACTGATGCCTTTCTCGTTTTTCTCGAGGGTAGCTTCGATATCTGATTTTTCGCCTTCGGTACTCTGAAGGAGCTCCTTGTACTTGGAGATTTCTGCTTCCAGCTCTTTCAGCTTCGCTTCGATCTGAGCCTGGTCGATGTCGTCCTGCGCCACCGAGGCGAAGGGGAGGAAGAGAAAAATGAACAGGGTCAGAAGTTTGTGCATCAGGGTTCCCGTTTTAGCTGGTTGCGGTTTTTGCTGGCGCCTGCACGAGCGAGCGACCAGTCATTTCACTGGGTTGATCCAGTCCCA
This sequence comes from Pseudomonadales bacterium, assembly GCA_965267195.1. GTDB lineage: Bacteria > Pseudomonadota > Gammaproteobacteria > Pseudomonadales > Azotimanducaceae > UBA9659. The sequence goes on along the minus strand of OZ253942.1, from coordinate 2,213,061 downwards.
TGAGTGCGAGCAATGTCGGTGCCACATCGCTCAATACGCCACCCTGTGGTTCCAGCGTGATTGCCTGGGGTCCAATGTAAACCAGTGGCACCAGCTCTGAGGTGTGAGCGGTATGTGGCTGTCCGGAATCATGATCAACCAATTGCTCAACGTTGCCGTGGTCGGCAGTGATCAGGCACTGACCGCCAGATGCATCGAGGGCATCTCGAATTCTGCCCAGGCAGTGGTCAAGGGTTTCAACGGCTTTGACCGATGCGTCGAATACTCCGGTGTGACCGACCATGTCACCGTTAGCGTAGTTACAGACGATCAGATCGTAGTTTCCAGACTCTATGGCGGAGACCATAGCGTCCGTCACTTCGTGGGCGCTCATTTCAGGTTTGAGATCGTAGGTCGCTACTTTCGGGGATGGAATTAGTTGGCGATCTTCATTGTTGAATTCAGCCTCTCTGCCTCCGGAGAAGAAGAAAGTGACGTGTGCGTACTTTTCGGTCTCGGCCAGACGCAGCTGCCGCATACCAAGATTGGCGACATATTCGCCGAGGCTGTTTTCGATGGTTTGTGGTCCGAATGCGATCGGTGCCTCGATGTCTGAGGCGTATTCAGTCAGTGTGACAAAAGCAGACAACTCGGGGACGCGAATACGGTCGAAGTCTTCGAAATCAGGGTTAGTGAATGCGCGACTCATTACTCTCGCCCGATCAGCCCGGAAGTTCATGAAGAGGACGGCGTCACCGTCTTCCATTTGAATCGTTCTGCCATCGATCTTGATCGAGGAAGCTGCGACAAACTCGTCCGTTTCACCGCGTTCGTACGCCTCTTGAAGTGCGGTGACCGGATCATCATAGTGGTGCTCTGCGTCACCGTTCACCAGGAGTCGGTAAGCTGGTTCAACCCGTTCCCACCGATTGTCCCTATCCATGGCGTAGTAACGACCGACGATAGATGCAATCCCTCCCTCGCCACCTGCTTGAATGTGCTGATGCATTTTCTGAAGGGAAGGCTCCGCGGACTTGGGTGGCACGTCACGACCATCCAGAAAGGCATGCATGTATACCTTTTGAATACCGCGCTTTCTTGCCATATCTACCGCGGCTGCGATGTGATTTTCGTGCGAGTGGACACCTCCAGGGGAAAGTAGTCCGAACAGGTGCAAAGCTTTTTCAGCGTCCGCGACAGCGTCCATAGCTGAACCCAACACTGGGTTCTCGAAAAATTCCCCGGTCTCGATTGACTGCGTGATTCGTGTGAAATCCTGGTGAATGACACGACCGGCGCCGAGATTCATGTGTCCGACCTCAGAATTCCCCATCTGGCCGTCTGGCAGCCCAACGTCCAGTCCGCTTCCGGATATCAGGCCGCGCGGTTGGTTCTGCCAAAGATCGTCCCAAACCGGTGTATTACCGTGGGCGATAGCATTGTCATCAGTTTCGGTGCGGTGACCCCATCCATCGAGAATGATGAGTACCGTGGGGGAGGATTTGCTCATGAATTCAATTGATTAGAAACGACGTCAAATTTTACCGTTTGAGGCATACGGGTTGAATAGGAGCGAGCAAATAATCACGAAATGTGTATACTGCGCGACTTGTTTTCAGGCCGTTTTTGCTGGGGTTTTCTGCGTTGGTAGAACAGATTTTCGAGTTTATTGGCAATCACTTCATTCTGGTGAGTGTCTTTATCTTTCTGCTGGTAGCTTTCTTTATTAACGAGGGCAAGCAGGGTGGTGCTGCCATCAGCACGTCAAACCTGGTGAAGTTGGTGAACCGTGAAGGCGCGGTCATCCTCGACGTCCGGGATAGCAAGGACTATAAAGGCGGGCATATCGCCGGCGCGGTTAATTTCCCATTTGCGACTTTTGATTCACGGGCCGGTGAACTGGATTCCTACAAAGACCAGCCTATTGTGCTCGTCTGCAAGATGGGTCAACACTCAGGTGCCATTGGGCGCAAGATGAAAGCGTTGGGTTTCGAAGATGTGCGCCGACTGTCAGGTGGTATGGCTGAGTGGACGGCGAGCAGTCTGCCCGTTGTGAAGTAACGTAAAGAATTCCATGTTTAAAGACATCAAAGACAAACTGTTGGGGCGCGATACAGCTATGTCTAGTGCAGAGGGCATTCAGCCGATTGTTATGTATGCGACCCGCTTCTGTCCTTATTGCATGAGGGCTCGAGGTCTTTTCGAGCACAAAGGATGGGCTTTCGAGGAGATCAGCGTCGATGGAAACCCCGAGCTGCGCGCTGAAATGATGGAAAAGGCAGGGCGACATACCGTGCCGCAAATTTGGATTGGTGATCAGCACATCGGCGGATGTGATGATCTTTTTAGACTTGAGGTTGCCGGGCAATTGGATGATTTAGTCCTAAATACACCGGCAGCGGGAGCAAACGAATGAGCGAACAAACGCAGGCAGGACCGGACGACGCAGTGACTTTCATCCTGCAACGCATTTATCTGAAAGATGCTTCTTTCGAATCACCAAGATCGCCGGATTCCTTCCTGAAGCAATGGAAGCCCAAGGTAAACATGGAAATGAATACCAGGAATTCCACGCTGTCGGATGACAACTATGAAGTTGTGCTTTCTCTGACAATTACCGTGAAAGATGAAGCCGATGAAACGGTTTACCTGGTTGAAGTTCAGCAGGCAGGCATTTTTCTGATTCAGGGTATGGAAGGCGAGGCGTTGCAGGTAGCGCTGGGCAGCTATTGTCCGAACGTTCTGTTCCCTTACGCTCGTGAAACCATCGATGGCATCGTGACCAAGGGCAGTTTCCCTCCGCTGATGTTGGCCCCGGTAAACTTTGATGCAATTTATCAGCAGGTCAAGGCGCAGGCCGAAGCCAACAACGCTAACGTGCAGTAGCAAACTCCAGCTGTCGCCAGGCTTCGTATACGACAACGGCGGCAGCGTTGGAAAGATTCAGGCTGCGTGAATTCGGCAGCATTGGCACCCTAAGTTTTCTGTCATGGGACATCAGTCCGAGGACCTCTGTGGGTAGCCCCCGAGATTCGGGTCCAAATAGAAAAACGTCTCCTTCCTGAAACTCCATGCTACTGTGGTGCACGGAGCCTTTGGTTGTGATCGCAAACACTCGATCACGGTTCACCTGGTCGAGTAACGCGCCAAGATCATCCCACTGTCTGACATCAGCGTACTCTCGATAATCGAGACCGGCGCGGCGGAGCTGTTTATCGTCCAGGGAAAACCCCAGCGGTTTTATGAGATGAAGGTTGCAGCCTGTATTTGCACACAGGCGCATGATGTTCCCCGTATTCGGTGGAATCTCGGGTTCGTACAGTACGACGTTGAACATTATTCGACCAGGTTGTCCTCTGCCATGCCCAATTCTGAAATCTTGCGGGTCAGGGTATTTCTGCCCCAACCCAACAATACAGAAGCATCGCGTTTACGCCCACCGGTTTGTTTGAGCGCTGTCTGGATCATGATTCTTTCAAACCTGGGCATGGCTTCCTGAAGGATGCCTGGCTCTCCTGGTTTGATGGCCGCCAGCTTTTGGCTGGCCCATCCACGCAAAGCACGTTCCCAGTCAACACCCGGGCTCGCCTGGTCTGGCTTTTCCTGAAGAAGTTCGGGGGGCAGATCCGGGATTTTGACTTCCTGGGAGGTTGCCATAACGGCGATCCATCGACAGGCGTTTTCTAACTGCCGGACGTTACCCGGCCAGGGTAACCCGGATAAATATTCCAGGGTTTCGGGTCTGAGTCGTTTCGCTTCTTCACCGATTTCATCAGCCGCCTGAACCAGGAAATGATTAGCCAGGACAGGAATGTCTTCACGACGTTCGGCGAGCGTTGGCAGGTGAATACGAATTACATTCAGGCGGTGAAACAGGTCTTCCCGGAAACGATTCTGCGCTACCAGTTCTTCAAGATTCTGGTGGGTCGCAGCAATGATGCGAACGTTGGCTTTCAGCGGTTCGTGACCGCCGACCCGATAGTACTCACCATCTGACAACACCCTGAGCAGTCTCGTTTGGGTTTCCGGTGGCATGTCGCCAATTTCGTCCAGGAACAAAGTGCCGCCTTCCGCTTGTTCAAAGCGGCCTTGCCGACTTTGGGAGGCACCTGTGAACGATCCTTTCTCGTGACCAAACAGTTCCGATTCGACGAGATCATAGGGAATCGCTGCCATGTTGAGCGGTATAAACGGACTGTCTGAACGAATGCTGTGCTTGTGTAGTGCATGTGCAACACGTTCTTTACCCGTACCTGACTGACCATTGATCAGGACGCTAACATTGGATTTCGAAAGTCTGCCGATTGCACGAAACACTTCCTGCATGGCGGGTGCTCGTCCGATAATCTCGACATTGTCCTGTACGGCAGCAGGTGAAACACTTTCTGTAGTTTGGCGTTGTTCGATGGCCCGATTAACGACAGCGACGGCTTCATCAACTTCGAAAGGTTTTGGTAAGTACTCGAACGCGCCGCTCTGGATTGAACTGACGGCGCTGTCTAAATCCGAGTGCGCGGTCATGACGATGACCGGTAGGTCCGGATGGCTTGTCTGTAGTGCACCCAGCAATTCAAGTCCGTCGGCACCAGGCATTCTGATGTCTGTAATGACGACGTCAGGTTCTTCTACGCCCAGTTGATCGAGAACGGCTTCCGCGGTTTCGAAGGCATGAACTTTCATGCCATTCTGGCTCAATGCTTTTTCGAGCACCCAACGAATAGATCGTTCATCATCCACGATCCATACCAGGTTCTGACTGTTCACTTCTAAGCTATTCATAGTTCCGCTTCTTTTCTTACTCGGTCGTCACTCTTCAGTGAGTGGCAGGAAAATAGTAAAGACGGTTTCTCCGGGTTCGCTGTCGAACTCGATCATGCCGCCGTGCTGGGTGATGATGGATTGGGCGAATGTCAGGCCCAGCCCGGTTCCACCCGGACGTTTTGAAATCATTGGATAAAAGAGATGATCCTTGATTTCTTCGGGGATGCCCGGGCCGTTATCTTTAATATCTAATCTAACGACCACTTTATGGCGCTTACCGCTGATAGTGAATTGGCGCTCAATCCTTGTCGTCAGCGTGATTGTCGGATGAGGCGTGTTTTCGAGTGCCTGCATGCTGTTTCTCACAACGTTCAGCAGCGCCTGCACCATCATCTCGGGGTCAAGATCCAGGGTCGGTATGCTGGGGTCGTAATCACGTAATACCAGGAGATTTTCTGTTTCCAGTTCAATCAGTTTCGCTGCACGTTCTAATACCTCATGGATGGTAATCGTGCTCTTTTCAGGCAGCGTGTTTGGTCCCAGCATTCGATCGACGAGAGAAGTTAGCCGATCCGTTTCTTCAATAATGATGTTGGTGTATTCGGTCAGTGCTTCTTCCGGTAGCTCTCTTGCCAGCAGCTGTGCAGAACCCTTGATGCCGCCCAGTGGATTTTTGATTTCATGTGCGAGGCCCCGGACCATTTGCTTGGTGACATCGTGGTTTTCTTTGATGGCTGCATCGCGATCAATCCGCAGGTAACGATCCATTGGAATCAGCTCGATCAGTACCTGGTTCGCATCCAGGATCGGGGTCACCGTGATATCCACGGTCATGGTGGTTTTCCCGGGCGACAGCAGGTGCATTTGCCTGGCCGTGATCAGAGCATCGGAATTGGAGGCTTCCTCCACCATGCCCACCAGTTCATCCCCATTGGCGAATATTTTTGACAGGCACTTGCCGCGCATCTGGCCAAAGGACTCCTTCAACAGGTTTTCAGCCGCCTGATTTGAAAAGACGACGTGCATGGCGTCATCCACCATGAGAATGGCGGTGCTGAGATTACCGAGAACGCGGTCACTCATAGCCTGGTCGTCTAATTCGTTGTTGAGGATCTGTGGTTCCATCACCGGTGGCTGAATGTCATCTATACGAACTGATGTACTGCAAGAAGTGCACCAGAACTGAGCCAGCGATGTTGGACGATGCTAAGTTGCTGTTTTTGGGTCTATCCCACGAACCAGCAGGAGAGCGATAGTAACACTATCGGGGAATAAACGCACCAATATGGTGCGTTCTTAACGGGGCTGTTTTCTCGGAACCGAATATCGGAGTAGCGAAACCGCCACCATGGCGCTTTCAGCTAGCGTTTCGCCGTCTTCATCGAGCACGCGTGCCTTGAATTGATGTGTGCCTCGGTCGACGTTGTTGAGTTGCACCGATCCGGTGCCCACGAGTCCTCGGATCTTTTTCCCATCCATTCTCAGCTCTGCTGTGTGACCGGCAACCAGGTTGGGTGATATACGCACGGAGATGGTCAAGTTACCGGCATTGTCGCGGATGGCAGAGTCATCTGCGGGATCAGTGATCTGGATCGAATAAGAGACATTTCGTGCCTCTTCCTCTAACTGCTCCTTTTCTTCCTGACGACGATCCAGCGCCTGTTGAACAACGTCGTCGTGGAATGTGACAGGCTCTTCTATCTCGACGCGTTCCGCTCCGGGCATCGCCTGGTCTGAGAAGCTGGGGACGCCATCTTCATCGACCTGTTTATAGACCTGCTCGGCTGCAGCGCCGAAGGTGACGAGGCAAAGTATCAGTATGAGTGTGCGCATGTGGTCCATTGTAGCCTACACCGAGTAATACATCTCAAACTCTACGGGATGGGTGGTCATATTGAGTTTCTCGACCTCTTCACTCTTCAGTTCGATGTAACCATCAATCATATCGTTGGTGAAGACGTCCCCCTGGTTGAGGAATTCGCGGTCGGCATCCAGCGCTTCGAGCGCCTGTTCCAATGACGAGCAAACGCTTGGCAGGTCTTTCAATTCTTCAGCGGGCAGGTCATAGAGGTCTTTGTCCAGTGGACCTACCGGTTCGATCTTGTTTTTGATGCCATCAAGTCCCGCCATCAACATCGACGCGAACATCAGGTAGGGGTTTGCGGTCGGGTCACCGAAACGAACTTCGATGCGCACGCCGTTCGGGCTGCCGCCTTGAACATACGGGATCCGGATGGAAGCACTTCGATTCATGGCGGAATAAACCAGCATCAGTGGTGCTTCAAAGCCCGGTACCAGGCGCTTGTAGGAATTGGTGGAGGCGTTGGAGAAAGCGTTGATAGCGCGTGCATGTTTGATGATGCCGCCAATGTACCAGAGGGCTTCCTGTGAAAGGTTTCCGTAACCATCCCCGGCAAAGAGGTTGCTGCCGTCCTTCCAGATCGACTGGTGGCAGTGCATGCCGTTGCCGTTGTCTCCAACCAGGGGTTTCGGCATGAACGTTGCGGTCTTGCCATAAGCGTGAGCCACGTTGTGAACACAGTACTTGTAGATCTGCACCTCATCAGCTTTGGCAACCAGCGTGTTAAAACGTACACCAATTTCACCCTGTCCTGCGGTACCCACCTCATGATGGTGCAGGTCAATGTCGAGACCCATGGCTTCCATCGCAGAGCACATTGAGTTTCTGATGTCATACAGTGAGTCGACTGGTGGTACGGGGAAGTAGCCACCCTTAATCCCGGGACGGTGCCCGATGTTGCCACCCTCAAAGTGGGCATCGGTCATCCAGGCGGCTTCCTCGGATTCGATCTTGTACATGGCACCGCTCATATCAGCTTTGTATTTCACATCGTCGAATACAAAGAACTCTGGCTCGGGGCCAAAGTAAGCGGTATCACCAATTCCTGTGGACCTCAGGTAAGCCTCGGCTCGCTTGGCGAGGGCTCTGGGGTCGCGCTCGTAACCCTGCAAGGTATTTGGCTCAACGATATCGCAGCGAAGGTTCACCGTGGTTTCTTCGGTGAAGGGGTCGACGACTGCGGTTGCGTCGTCAGGCATCAGGATCATGTCAGCCTGGTTAATGGCCCGCCAGCCAGCGATAGAAGAACCATCAAACATGGCACCATTCTCGAAAAAGTCTTCGTCGATTTTGGCGGCACTGTTTGTGACGTGCTGTTCTTTACCTCGAGGGTCGGTAAAACGCAGATCGACCCATCTGGCGTCATGTGCCTGGATTAGGCCCAGAGTTTTTTCTGACATGGATGTACTCCTGTTAGCGGTATTGGTGCATGAGTGCCGGTCAGAATATGTCATCCGAAAAATTTATGAAATGCCGCAGGAATGGGGCGCCTGGCAGAGTGCGCAGTAAAGATAAGCACCAATTAAGGGCGGATTAACTGAATACGCACCACTATGGTGCTACTTGTGCACCTTTATTGTGATGATCATCTCGCGGTCGATGGTCACCGCGTCCATGACCTCATGGCCGTGGATTCGACACCAGGCAGGAATATCATGGAGAACACCGGGATCTGTACAGGTGACTTTGAGCAGGTCGCCATCTGCCAGCTCAGCGATTTTGTCCTGGGTTCTGATAACGGGCATCGGGCACAGCAGCCGTCGGGCATTCAGTTCGTACTCAGACATGCCAGGATTCTGGGATCTCAGATGGTGGGAGCGGCTTCACCGTGACCTCTTGAAGGTCAGCCCCCGGTTTCTTGATACTCATAACAACGCTGTCTTTGTTTCTACCCTGGCCGTACCGGGCAACCACACTGGCAGCGAATATCAGATCTTCCTCGCTGGCTTTGCCGTCGACCAGCGCATTAGGTCCACCGGTGGATACGGTTCGAATCATGGTGAACTCATGCTGGTATCCATTCAGATAATGATTTTCACCTTCCTCACGACTGATGATCAGCTTGTAATGAGACTGAGGGCGTAGGTGTCGGCCGACTTTAAGCAGCATGATGTCGTCAAGCTCATAATCACGGTCACCGCGAGACTGCCAGAGGTCGCTGAGTTTTTCGGAGTAGGATTTGTCCGTCAGGAAGCAGCAACCTCCCGCTGGCTGGGAGTACTCCTCAATGCCCAGAGACTCAGCCAATGCAATCTGCGGCTTTCGATTTCTACCGTGGAAGCCATAAAGCTGTTCCCTGTCCACCCAGCCCTCACGTTCCGGAAGGGTTTCCGGCAGGTTCTTGGCACACAGAGGGCGCAACAATCGATCTTCAGCGCCTGATTCCCTGGCGATGATCGGCATGGTTGCCTTGCGTTGTGATTTCGGCCGCTGACCGATCACCTCACCGGTAATGATGAAGTCGAAATCATTTTCTTCCATCCAGGCCCAGGCGACTGCTTTGTTGACCATAAAGATCTTGCAGTCCAGGCAGGGGTTCATGTTTTGGCCGTATCCATGCTTTGGATTGAGCACCACATCCTTGTACTCCTCGATCACGTCGATGATGTGGAGTTTAATGCCCAGCTGTTCAGCGACCCACAGGGCATTGTTTCGTTTTTCCTTTTTCTGGTCCTTTGCTCGAATGGCATGTGTATGGCCTTCAACGCAGAACCCCGTGAAGAAATTGATCCCCTCCACGTGAATTCCCTGCTCCATAATCACTTTGGTGGCGAGCATGGAATCGAGGCCGCCCGAAATCAGGGACACGGCCTTTCGCTGTTTTGTGTTTGTGTCCTTCCCCATGGGCGCGAATTATATATAATGCCGCCCGTTTTCCGACCCCCACAAAGCACCTGTCCCTCATGGATCATTCAGCACTACGCAATATCGCGATTATCGCTCACGTCGACCACGGCAAAACCACGCTCATTGATAAGCTCCTGGCTCAGGCTGGTGCCTTGCAGCGAGGCGAAGACGAGGGTGAGCGCCTTATGGACTCCAACGACCTCGAAAAGGAACGTGGTATTACGATCCTGGCGAAGAACACAGCGCTGAACTGGAAGGATTACCGCATCAATATTGTGGATACCCCGGGACACGCAGATTTCGGTGGCGAAGTTGAACGCATTCTCTCGATGGTAGATTCCGTGCTCCTGCTGGTCGACGCAGTGGAAGGGCCTATGCCCCAGACTCGGTTTGTTACGAGCAAGGCGTTTGAGAATGGCCTGAACCCGATTGTCATGGTGAACAAAATTGACCGGGACGGTGCGCGACCTGACTGGGTTGTGGATGAAGTTTTCGAATTGTTTGATCAGCTGGGTGCCAACGACGAACAACTGGATTTCCCCGTTATTTATGGCTCAGCGATCCAGGGGAAAGCGGGACGCGCTGCTGACGAGCTGGAAGATGATCTTTCCTGTCTCTTGGAAATCATCACTGAGCAGGTGCCACCGCCGGATGCGACGGAAGACGGACCCTTTCAAATGCAGATCAGTGCGCTGGACTACAGCAGTTATGTCGGCGTTATCGGACTTGGGCGAATTACCCGTGGCCAGGTAAACACTGGCGACCAGGTTGTGGTTGTGTCGAGAGAGGGCGAAGAACGAAAGGGAAAGATTCTTCAGGTCATGGGTTACAACGGTCTGGATCGCTCCCCGGTGGACAGTGCTTCTGCTGGTGACATCGTTTGTATCAGCGGTCTGGAAGACATTCAGATTTCAGATACGGTTTGTGCGCTCGGTCATCCTGAAGCGCTGCCACCGTTGCAGGTCGATGAGCCGACTATCTCGATGACCTTTCAGGTCAATACGTCACCATTTGCGGGCAAAGACGGTAAGTTTGTTACGAGCCGTCACATCAAAGAACGTTTAGATCGAGAACTGCTTTACAACGTCGCGCTGCGGGTCGAAGAAACTGAACACGCCGACCGGTTTAAGGTTTCCGGGCGGGGTGAGTTACATCTGTCCGTGTTGATTGAAACCATGCGTCGCGAAGGATACGAGCTGGCGGTTGGAAGACCAGAAGTTATCTTCCATGAGGTCGACGGAGTGCTGGAAGAGCCGTTTGAGAACCTTATGATCGATATCGATGACGAACATCAGGGAAGCATCATGGAAGAGCTTGGGCAGCGCAAAGCCACCATGACCAATATGCTCCCGGACGGTTCTGGCAGAACACGACTTGAGTTTGTTGTTCCAACCCGTGCTCTTATTGGTTTTCGCTCCGACTTCCTGACCATGACGTCCGGTACGGGCATTATGAATAGTGTATTCTCGCACTATGGTGAGGTTGTCAGTGAAGACATCGCCAGCCGCAACAACGGTGTCCTGATTTCCATGGCCAGCGGTAAAAGTGTTGGTTTCGCGCTCAACAATCTGCAGGCTCGAGGCCGACTGTTTGTTGGACCTAATGAAGAAATTTATGAAGGCATGGTTGTCGGGTTGCATTCCCGAGGCAACGACTTGCCGGTTAATCCACTTAAGGAAAAACAGCTCACCAACATTCGGGCTTCGGGAAGCGACGAGAACATTATGTTGACGCCTCCGGTGCGACACTCACTGGAAGCTGCGATTGAATTTATTGGGGACGACGAATTGGTTGAGGTGACACCCAACCACATTCGAATCAGGAAGAAGCTCCTGACGGAGAATGAAAGAAAGCGTGCAGCCAGAGCTAAGGTTGCCTGAGGGAAGACATAACAATGCTACCGCTGTATCCAGACATTAAGCCCTATGCCCGTCACAATATAAAAGTCGACGATGTTCACGAGTTGTATGTGGATGAGAGCGGAACTGTTGACGGTATTCCCATTGTGTTTGTGCACGGTGGACCTGGATCCGGATGCGAATTTAACTCACGATGTTTCTTCAACCCTGAAAAGTATCGAATCATTCTCTTCGACCAGCGAGGCGCCGGTCGATCCATGCCGCACACAGAACTCACGAATAACACCACTGCGGATCTTGTTTCAGATATGGAAAAGATTCGTGAATACCTTGGCGTTGATAAGTGGGTTGTATTCGGTGGCGGTTGGGGCGCGACGCTTGGTCTGGCTTATGCAGAAGCTCATTCCGATCATGTTCTGGGACTTATTCTGAGGGGCATTTTTCTTGGTCGTCAGCAGGACATTGATTGGTTTTATGAAGAAGGCGCGAGCCGGTTTTTCCCGGATCACTGGGAAGATTTTATGGCGCCTATCAAGGCGATGGGCGGCGATGCCGACGACCTGGGTTGTTGTGACGCCTACAACGAACTCATGCAGCAGGACAACGAGCTTGCTCGAATGGCAGCGGCTAAAGCCTGGTCTACCTGGGAAGCCCATGCCTCGACGTTGCATCCAAACCCCAGGTTGATCAAACACTTCTCAGACGGTGGTCGAGCTCATGCTCGCTGTTTGATTGCGACACACTACTTCAAGAACCAGTGTTTCCTGGAGCCAGAACAGCTGCTTGATAATGCCGGTGTCCTTAAGGACATCCCCGGTATCATTGTGCACGGACGTTTTGATTGTGTTTCGCCGCTCGATAACGCCCATGACCTGAGGAAAGTGTGGCCAACCTCTCAGCTCTACATTGTTCGGGAGGCGGGACATTCTGCCACTGAACCGGCAATGATCGATGCATTGATCAGAGCTACCCGGGACATGTCGCTGCGCTTCGAAGAAGACTTCGGCGTCTAGTCTGACGTCTCATGATCGGCCTTATTCAACGAGTCAGTTCGGCCGACGTCATTGCTGATGGCGAACCCAGCGGTGCGATTGGACCCGGGTTGCTTTTGCTGCTCGGCGTTGAGAAAGGTGACACCAGCGCTGATCTGGAAAAGCTGCTCAATAAAACGCTCAATTATCGTGTCTTCGGAGACGAGAAAGGTCACATGAACCTGTCGCTCCTGGACGTTGGCGGTGAACTGATGATTGTTTCTCAATTTACGCTCGCCGCAGACACCAAAAAGGGGCTCAGACCCTCTTTCTCTTCAGCGGCGCCACCTGAAGATGCTGAGCTGCTTTACAACGAGTTTGTGGAGAGAGCGGGGCAGCAGGTAACGGTTGCCACCGGTAAGTTTGGTGCAGATATGAAGGTGTCGTTAACTAACGACGGACCAGTTACGTTTCTGCTTCAGAGCTGACCGTCTCACCCTCATCTTCGGTTCTTCCGAGCTTGAAGAATCTTGCGAAGATGATGCCTGTTTCAAAGAGTAGCCACATAGGCAGGGCCAGCAATATCTGAGAAATCACATCTGGCGGTGTGAGCAGCATTCCCACGATGAAACAACCAACGATGACGTAGGGGCGCTTTTTGCCCATGGAGTCAGCCGTGGTGGCACCGGTCCAGATTAATAACACTGTCGCGATTGGTATCTCGAAAGCGAGACCGAAAGCAAAAAACAGTTTCAGTACAAAATCCAGATAGCGATTGATGTCCGTCATGATGGTGACACCGTCCGGTGCAACGGAGGTGAAGAAACCGAACACCAATGGGAACACGACATAAAAAGCGAATGCGATGCCGGTGTAAAAGAGAATGATGCTGCTGACCAGTAGCGGCGCGGCGACTTTCTTCTCATTGCTGTAAAGCCCTGGTGCGATAAAACTCCAGAGCTGGTGCAAGATGTATGGCATGGCGATAAATACAGCCAGCACCATGGTCAGCTTGAAAGGCGTCAGGAAGGGCGACGCAACTTCCGTCGCAATCATGGTGGTTCCCTCAGGAAGAAACTGTCTGAGGGGTTCTGAAATGTAGGCGTAAATTTCGTTTGAGAACGCGAATAGTGGCAGGAAGATAATCAGGACAGAGAGGATGGCGTGCAAGATGCGCGTCCTGAGCTCGATCAGATGTTCTACCAATGGCTGACCTTGGTCGATAGATTCCTGCTCGCTCATGATCCGCTGCTGCTGGTCTCTTTGTTAGTCTCTTTATTGCCAAGGGAAGCGATTTCTTTTGCTTCGGTTTCGGCAGCCTCTAGAGTTTCGCGCACGTCTTTTTGTACTTCCTGGTGCGCTTCGTTGATCGCGTTCTTTGTTTCTTCCAGGTCCTTCATGATGCTTTCGTTATGAAGCTGGGCTCGAATTTCATCAGCACCGATTTCGTTTTCTATTTCACGTCGGATGTTGGTGAAACTGCGTTGCAGTCGACCGATCCAAAGCGAGATGGTTCTGATGGTTTCGGGAAGTTTTTCAGGACCGATAACCAGCAGGGCGACGATGCTGATCATCACCAGTTCTGGAAAACCGATGTCAAACATTATGGAATGCCTTCCCTTAATTCAGGGTTGGATTACTGTGAGGATTCAGAAGTCTGTTCGACTTTCTTCTCACCTTCGTCGGTCTCAGCAACTTCGGATTTTTGCGCTTCCTCGTCTGTCACTGCTGAACGGAATCCCTTGATAGCAGACCCAAGGTCAGTACCCAGAGACTTGAGTTTGGATGTGCCAAACAGCAGCAGCACGATGACCAGGATGATAATGAGTTCTGTTACGCCAAAGGACATGATGATCCTCCTCTAATCTAGCGATCACTTGGATCGCGATGCTTTTTCCTCGAGTCCGGAGACTCCGAATCTTCTTTCCAGCTCCTCCAGCACTTCAGCTGGAGATGCATCCAGGTGATTCAACATCACCATGGTGTGAAACCACAGATCGGCGGTTTCATTGATAACGTCGCTCCGGTCGTTATTATTCCCGGCGTCTTTAGCCGCGAGTATGACCTCGGTTGCCTCTTCGCCGACTTTCTCAAGGATTTTGTTCAACCCCTTTTCATGCAGACTGGCAACATAGGAGCTGTCCGGGTCGGCGTTTTTGCGCTCTTCCAGCAGCGTCGTCAGCTTTTCCAAGATGTTATCCATCGGAATATATCTCGCTGGGATCCTTCAGCACCGGTTCTGCGTCCTGCCAGCCTTCCGGGGTTAACTGCTTGTAAAAACAGGAGTTTCTGCCGGTGTGGCAGGCAATACCGCCAATTTGTTCAACCATCAATGTTAGCACATCACCATCACAGTCCAGCTGGATGTCCTTGACCAGTTGTTCGTGACCCGAGGACTCTCCCTTGCGCCAGAACTGTTGTCGGGATCGTGACCAGTAAATCGCTTTCTCTGTTTTGACGGTTTCGAGCAGAGCCTCACGATTCATGTAGGCAACCATTAGGACTCGCTTGGTCACGTGATCCTGTGCGATCACTGGAACCAGACCATCATCGTTGAAGACAACGTCATTCAGCCAAGCTTCGTTTGTGGTGTCCATTTCGCTGGAGACTCAGACCAAAAAGGGCGGCGAGAATATCACGTCAGGAGTGAATGTACAGCCAGTAGATGCCCAGAGTGCCAAGAACTGACCCTGAAAGGACAGGGTCAACCACGGCCGTGTATCCGGTTGCCGGTAATAGCATGGAAAAGATGGCGCCGATCAGAGCGATACCACCCAGCTTCTGGTAACGGGACTTCTGGTTCTGTGCCTGAAGCGCCTGTCTGACCTCGCCAAGCGTTTCCGCCTGATGCCGATTTTGTTCAGTCAGCTCTCTGATCTCGACCATCGTGTTGTATGCGAGATCTGGGATATCTGGCAGTTGGTCTATCCAGCGAGGCGCGTTCTCTGAGATTCGTCGGATCAATCCAGCGATGCCAACACGCTCGTTCATCCAGCGCTCCATGAACGGTGCAGCGGTTTCCCACAGATCGAGGTCTGGATAGATTTGCCTGCCCATGCCCTCGATATTGATGAGGGTTTTTTGAAGTAGCACTAGTTGTGGCTGCACTTCCATATCGAACTGCCTGGCCGTATCAAACAGTTCGAGCAGAACGTTGCCGAATGAAATGTCTTTGATCGGTTTCTGGAAAAAAGGATCAACAACCTGACGAATCACACGGGAGAACTCATCCACATCGGTGCTGGAGGGTACCCAGCCGCTTTGTACGTGTAGTCTCGCGACTTCGTCGTAGTCCCTTCTGAAGAAGGCCAGCAGGTTTCTCGCAAGGTAGTTTTTGTCGTTATCAGTGAGTGATCCGATGATGGCGCAGTCCAGAGCGATGTACGTCGGGTTCGCGGGATCAGTGATGTCGACGAAGACGTTGCCTGGGTGCATATCCGCATGGAAAAAGTTGTCCTCGAAGACCTGTGTGAAAAAGATTTCCACGCCCAGGTGTGCGAGTTTTTTCAGGTCCGTGTCTTCCGCTTTCAGAGCTTCCAGATTGGTGGCGGTGACGCCGTATATCCGTTCCATCACCATGATGCGGCGAGATGAAAACTCCTCGTACACAACAGGAACGTAGAGTTTGCCGCTGCCGTACCAATTTTCTCTGAGCTGCTTTGTGTTAGCCGCTTCGAGAGAGAGATCGAGTTCGCCAAGAATGGTTCTTTCGTAATCGCGGACGATGGCAATGGGATGCAGCCGCTTTGCGTCCGGCCAGAATCTCTGCAGCAGACGTGCGCCGAAATACATCAACTTGATGTCTCGGCGAATCACTTTGTCGATGCCTGGTCGTATGACTTTTACGACAACTTCCCTGGGACCTTGCTCCGTTTTTAGCGTGGCAGGGTGGACCTGAGCGACTGAGGCAGAAGCCATTGGATCATGACTGAATTTTTCGAACAGCTCATCAACTGAAGTACCAATGTCTTGTTCGATCATGCGCCTCGCTTCTGCAGAATCGAAAGGTGGTACCTGGTCCTGAAGTTTTTCCAGCTCTCTCGACATCTCCTCAGAGAAGAGATCTTTTCGAGTTGAAAGCAGTTGACCAAACTTGATGAAAATTGGACCTAGTTCTTCCAATGCTTTTCTTGCGGCGACGGCTTCGTTTTTGTCAGTTCTGATGATGCGAAGTGGAAAGAGGAGACTACTCAGCCACCAGGATCGAGCACCTTCGGGCAAGTTTCGATCCAGTCGAAACTTCACCAAAGTAAAAAAGATGCTGAGCGCTCGAAAGAAAGTCATCTTGGTTTGATGCCCTCGTGGATCGCCGCCACACCACCGACGAGGTCCTGCACGCGTACCCGGCTGAATCCGGCCTCTTCAATCATGCCTGCAAGGGTTTCCTGATCAGGATGCATTTCGATGGATTCCACCAGGTACTGATAGCTATCAGAATCACCGGTAACCATCTTTCCAACTTTGGGCCACAGACTATTAAAGCCCTTGTAGGCGTTTTTCAGGAATTCGTTTCTTGGCTTTGAGAATTCAAGCACCACCAGCTTGCCACCTGGTTTCAGGACTCGATGCATGGATCGAAGCGCAGCATCTTTGTCTGTGAAGTTTCTGAGCCCGAAAGCGATAGTAATGGCGTTAAAGGATTCCGCCGGAAAGGGCAGATGTTCGCCATCTGCCTGAACGTAGGTGACGTTGCCAATAATGCCGCGATTAAGCAGTTTGTTTCTGCCTTCCACGAGCATGCTGCCGTTGATATCACAGATACAGACCTGGCCTTCGCTGCCGACATATTCGGCCAGTATCACCGCCATATCGCCGGTGCCGCCTGCCAGGTCGAGCACGGTGTGTCCGGGTCTCGCGTGAGTAGCATTTGCCGTCATTTGTTTCATGACGCGATGGGTGCCCAGTGACATCAGATCGTTCATGACGTCGTAGCGTTCGGCTACCGAATGGAAAACGTCAGCGACCCTTGCTGACTTCTCCGATCTGGGGATGCTCTTAAACCCGAAGTGGGTATTTTCTTCAGAGTCGCTGCTCATTGCGCTGCGTATCTTTCCTAAAGGGGCAGCTATTGTAACTCAGGATTGCCAGAGCTTTTAAAAGGCTAGGAAAGGGCGATGAATTGCGGCTCCCGGCTTTTTCCTGCTGCCTCAAGCTCTTCCAGATAGCGTGACCAGTTTGATTCGTAGTCTGTGCCGAGTTTGTCCAGGTAGGTCCAGCTATAGATGCCGGAGTCGTGTCCGTCGGAGAAGACGATTTTGATGGCGTAGTTACCCTGAGGTTCGAAGTCGAGAAACTGTACGTCCTTTTTTCCAAACTGCAGGACTGATTGCCCTGGACCGTGTCCCTGGACCTCTGCAGAAGGAGAAAAAACCCTGAGGTACTCCGCGGTCAGAGAATGTGATCGTCCATCTTCATAGACAAGCTCAAGGGTTGCCGACTTCTTATGGACATTGATTTCTTTGGGTCGACTCACAGAATGTATCTCGACAGGTCGCTGTCGCCTGCCAGGTTCTCCAAGTGTTGATTGACATAGTCTACATCGACAATCACTTGGCCATCGTTCCTGCCGGCGACATCAGTCGCATCGAATGACAGCTCTTCCAGAAGTCTTTCCATGACCGTATGAAGCCGACGTGCGCCAATGTTCTCTGTTTGCTCGTTCACTTGCCAGGCGATTTCCGCGATGCGATGGAGAGCTGCATCTTCGAATTCCAGCTTCAACCCTTCGGTATTCATTAACGCCTGGTATTGCTCTACCAGTGAAGCATCAGGTTCCGTCAGGATGCGCTCAAAGTCTTCGATGTTGAGCGCATTCAATTCAACACGGATAGGCAGTCGACCCTGAAGTTCAGGGATCAGGTCGGAGGGTTTTGACAAATGGAAAGCGCCGGATGCAATGAACAGGATGTGGTCCGTTTTGATCATGCCGTACTTGGTAGATACATTGCTGCCTTCAATCAGTGGTAGCAGATCTCGCTGGACACCTTCCCGGGATACGTCAGCGCCGCCGGTTTCCTGGCGTTTCGCGATTTTGTCCATCTCATCGATGAAGACGATGCCTGTTTGTTCGACAGCTTGGACCGCTTCGGATCGCAGTTCATCTTCGTTGACCAGTCTTGCGGCTTCTTCGTCGGTCAATTTCTTGAGTGCTTCTTTTACTTTCAGTTTCTTTGATTTCGTTTTTCCGGGCGCCATTGAAGAAAACATGTTCTGTAGCTGGCTTGTCATTTCTTCCATGCCCGGTGGTGCCATGATTTCGACGCCAACTGCAGTAGCCTCCAGTTCTACTTCGATTTCCCGATCGTCCAGCTCTCCTTCTCGAAGCTTTTTGCGAAACAGCTGTCGGGTGTTGGATTCGGTCTCTTCTGAATCGCGAGCAGGTGGCAGAAGCGCGTCGAGAATTCGCTCTTCCGCAGCTTCATAAGCACGAGGTTCCGCCTGTTGTATCTGCCGGTCCCTTAGCATCTTTACTGCCGCCTCGGCGAGGTCACGAATGATGGATTCAACGTCACGTCCGACGTAACCAACTTCTGTGAACTTGGTGGCCTCTACTTTGATGAATGGAGCGCCAGCGAGTTTTGCCAGGCGTCTGGCAATCTCGGTCTTGCCGACACCAGTCGGCCCGATCATAAGAATGTTCTTGGGCGAGATTTCCGCGCGAAGCTCTTCGTCGAGCTGCATCCGTCGCCAGCGATTTCTGAGCGCGATAGCCACGGCGCGCTTTGCATCGTCCTGGCCAATGATGTGTTTGTCGAGATCGTGAACGATCTCTCGTGGGGTCATGTTCGACATGAGTCTCCCTTAAAAAGTGATTTCTTCGATGGTTCTTTCGTGATTCGTGTAGATGCAGATGTCACCGGCAATGGCGAGACTCTGTTCCACGATATCCCTGGCTGAAAGCTCGGTGTTGTTCAGCAAGGCTAGTGCGGCAGATTTTGCATATTGCCCACCGGAACCGATGGCCATGATGCCGTCGTTTGGCTCAACGACATCACCGTTACCCGTGATGATCAGGGAGTTGTCTTTGTCGGCAACAACCAGGAGCGCTTCCAGGTGACGCAGAGCGCGATCTGTGCGCCAGTCCTTGGCAAGTTCAACTGCAGCGAGCACGAGGTTACCCTGATGTTTTTCGAGTTGACCCTCAAAGCGTTCGACCAGCGTGAAGCCGTCTGCGGTCGCTCCTGCGAATCCTGCAATCACAGCGTCTTTGTATAGACGTCGCACTTTTCGAGCATTGGCCTTCATTACCGTGTCACCCATGGTGACCTGGCCGTCTCCACCGACGACGACGGAGTTGTTCCTGCGCACAGACAGGATAGTTGTGCCTTCAAACTGTTCCAATGGAATTGCCTTATTAGAGCGGGATGTCTAAGAAATGGGGGTTCAGTACGCCGATTTCAAGTCAGGTTTTGGGGATCTTCACCGCCATGGAAGGTATCTCGGCCTGGGCGAGCTTGTCCTGGGCACGATTACGCTCCAGCTCTGAATCAAATGGCCCGACAATCACCCGGTACCAGGTGTCTCCAGACACCTTTACTGATTGTGTTTGCACGTCCAGCCCCAGAAGGATCAAGCTGGCTCGTTGTTCGTCTGCATCGTTAGGATCCTGGAAAGATCCGGCCTGCAGAATCCAGCGAAAGTTTTCGACGGTTATCTTTTGTCCGCTTTCTGTGTATTCCTCAACCACAGGGACTTCTGTTTTCGGAAAGATCTCATAGAAGTCCCATTGCATTTCCTCGACGACTGAATCTTCCAAACCGCTTGGTTTTGGAATATCTGCTGTTGTTGGTGCTGTACCTTCCGGTACGAGAAACCACAGGCTTGCCAAAAAGGCGAGAAAACCTCCAGTAATAAACCCGCCCAGGAACCAGCGCATATTGCCACTTGGTGGTGGCGGTGGTGGTTCGCTACGAGGTTTTTTTGCGAAATCCTGAGTCAACGCTGAGGGTCCGGCGGTAAAATCGAGAAAACTATGTTATCCGCCTGTCTTGATAAATCAAAAAAGATCGATGGGATCGACATCAATTGACCATCGAACCTTTGATGCTTCTGGCAGATTCTCCGCGATGGAGATCACGTCCTCGATCGCTTTGTGAACAAGGGCGCGTCTTGGTGCGGCTACGATGAGCATCTGTCGGAATCTGCCGGCTCGCTTCTCCATGATAGCCGGTATCGGTCCCAACAACTCTATAGAGTCGCGTTTTGGTGCTTTCTTTTCAATCAGTGAAAGAAATTCACGGGCGGTTGAGGATTCGGTTGCTTCAGCGCGAATGATGGCTTGAAACGTATAGGGTGGCAGTTCTGCTTCTGCTCTCTCTGCAAGCAATTCGGCTGCGAAGTCCGCGTATCCGGTGTTGACCAGCTGAGTGAGCAGCGGATGGGTGGCAAATGCAGTCTGTATAAGAACGGCACCTGGTTTGTCTGCACGTCCGGCCCGTCCGCCAACCTGCAGCAGCATTTGGCCCAGTTTTTCCACAGCCCGGAAGTCTGCCGAGTAAAAACCTGAATCCACATCCAAGATCGCAACCAGTGTGACGTTGGGGAAATGATGTCCTTTTGCGAGCAGTTGGGTGCCGACAAGTATTGCGGGCTCTCCTTTGTTGACCTCTTCGAGCATGTCCTCCAGGGATCCTTTACGTCGGGTTGAATCGCGATCGATCCGGTGCACAGGATATTCGGGGAAGAGATTGTTCAGTGTTTGCTCCACTCGCTGAGTACCGACCCCGATGGCGGCTACATTCTGGCTGTTACATGACTGGCAGCTGATGATGTTGTGCGAGAGACTGCCGCAGTGGTGGCAGACCAGTGTGTTTGTATTGAGGTGATAGGTCAGTTTCGCGTCACATCTTCGGCAGTGTGCGATCCAGCCACAGTCGTTGCACATCATGACCGGTGCGAACCCGCGACGGTTAATAAATACCAGAACCTGTTCGCCCCTTGTGAGGGCAGTTTCTATCCTGGACTTAAGACCCCGAGTGAATCCATCGCGCACTTCGAGGTGTCGTGTGTCCAGCAGTTCGTAGGTTTCAGCTTTCACGCCGGGCGGTCGCTCGGTTAATTGCAGTAATTGATACTTGCCAGTTGCGGCGTTGTGCAGACTCTCAAGGGAAGGGGTCGCGGATCCGAGCAGCACCGGTGCTTTCTCGAATTGACCTCTTAGCACCGCAAGATCTCTTGCGCTGTACCGAAATCCATCCTGTTGTTTGTACGAGGCGTCGTGCTCTTCATCAACGATGAAAACACCGGGGTGCTTCAAAGGTGTAAAGACAGCCGAACGCGTGCCAAGAATGATGCCTGTCATACCTTCGTTCGCCCGCCACCAGCTCAGGGCTCTCTCCCGGTCAGTGAGGCCTGAATGCATGACGCTGATTTCGGTGTCGAATCGATCCCTAAAGCGACTGATTGTTTGCGGGGTTAGTCCAATTTCAGGGACCAGCACCAGTGCCTGTTTCCCCTGTTTCAACGCCGCTTCGATCATCCTGAGATAGATCTCGGTTTTGCCACTGCCGGTGACACCGTGGAGCAATAGAGGCGAATTGTCGGAGCGCTTTTCGATCTGTGCTAGCAGCTCTGATTGCTCCGAAGTCAGGGCAATGTCACCGTAGTTCACTTCACCAAGACTGAACGGAGATATCTCTGGTTGATTGTCGCTTTGCCAGTTAGCCCAGTTTTTATCGATCAACACACGAATGGTTTGCGCCGAAACGTCGAGCAGGCTCAACGTACTTCGAGTGTTCGGTCCTTCCTGAAGAATCTCCATTAGCCTTCTTTGTGCCGGTGCTCGTTTCAGGGACTCGATATCAATCGATCTGCCTTGGTCGGTGAGGGTGAGATACTCAATGGGATCCAGCGGACTTTCACCCTTACGCAGCTGATTCGGTTGCGCGGCTGAAATCACCTCGCCGATGGGGTGTTGGTAGTATTCCGCGGCCCAGGTACACAGCTTCAGAATGGATTCCGGGAGATCGCCTTCTCTGGGGAGGATTTCCAGAATTTCTTTGATCCGGGATCGATCAATATCGGGCGCGGCGTCTGTTTCCGTGATCAGGCCGACGAGGGTTCGATTTCCAAATGGGACCCTGACTCGTGCACCTCTTCTGCCCTCCAGCCCTGCGGGCAGCCGATAGTGAAAACTGCGGCGAAGCGGCGTCGCGACTGCAACCGCGACATAGGTGGGTTCGGTGGTCATTGGCCGGGGATTATAGGGGTGCCGGGGGTGAAATTCTCAATTATGCCACTTGTTTCAGGGTACTGTTCTGGTATGATGCGCCACCTTTGAATCTAGCAGGGCAGTCAACCATGAAGGCCGAAATCCATCCGCAGTACCAGGAAATCACAGCAACTTGCAGCTGCGGCAACGTTATTAAGACAAAATCGACAACTTGCGAAGACATCCACCTGGAAGTCTGCTCAAAGTGTCATCCGTTCTACACTGGTAAGCAGAAGGTAATCGACTCTGCTGGCCGTATCGACAGGTTCAATAAGAGGTTCAGCAGAGGTGGTTCCAAGACCTAACCCTGCGCGTTGCTCTTTACAAAAAAAGGCGCCTGATGGCGCCTTTTTTATGTCTGGGATTCCGTTCGTATCTCGCGGGCAGTAGTTTCAGATTCTCACCTCAGAAACAGGTTGCCCGCGCCGCGGCGCGCCTCGCTATCTAGATATCGCGGGTGCGAAGCGCGGGTTGGCTTTGTCTGAGGAAAGAATCTCAGACTACTGCTCGAGAACTTCTCGTGATTCCTCGAACGATGTGAACAGCTAAAAAATCTGCTGGGTGATGTCCGACTGCTCAGGATCTGAAGCTCGCTTCACTTCTTCCGGCACCAATTCCTCTCGGAAAATTTCGAATATGCCATCTGGGTCTGTCGGGTCCGTTCGTAGGCCCGTCTCCGGATCAATTTTTACCGAGACGATGCCATTTGGTCTTGGCAGTTGTTTTGAATCATTCTCTTCTGGCAACGCCTTGGCCATGAACTCGATCCATGTCTCGATCGGTGTCGTTGATCCCCACTCCCGGCTACCCACAGGGCTGTTGTTACTAAAGCCCGCCCAGGTTGTTGCGACCAGGTCTGGTGTGTAACCGGAGAACCAGATGTCAGCATCATTAGTGGTCCCGGTCTTACCTCTGAGATCACCTCGCTTGAGGGTTCTCATAGCTTTGGTGCCGGTCCCCCGTCGAATGGCATCCGACAACATGGAATTCATGATGTGTGCAACCCGGGGCTCTATGATGCGATCGGCGCGATTTAGACCACGACAGTTTTCGAGGCAGGCGACCTTCGGGTCAGCGAGATAGATGACATCGCTGTTAATGGAATCCAGTTCTCGGAGGAGGTAAGGCTCTACTTTGTATCCGCCGTTGGCGAACGCCGCGTAGCCCGTTGCCACTTCAATAGGTGTGAGTGCAATGGTCCCGCCGCCGAATGCCAGCTGCAGGTCTCGCGGGAAGTCGTCAGTTTCGAATCCGAACTTGGAGACGTAGTCGACGGCATTGTCAGGGCCGTAGTCGAGAATGACTCGGATAGACACGAGATTTATCGAGCGATACAACGCCTCTCGCAATCGGATGTTGCCGTGAAATTTATCGCCGGAGTTCTTGGGTCGATACACTTCCTCCAACTCGCCGCCTGGTAAAACCAGGGGCGCATCGTTATAGATAGAGGCGGCAGTCAGGCCGTTCTCCAACGCGCCAGCGTAATAGAAAGGTTTGAAGTTGGAGCCTGGTTGGCGTTTTGCCTGGGTCGCGTGATTGAACTGTTTTGCCCTAAAGTCGAAACCGCCAACAATGGCGCGGATAGCTCCGTCGTAAGGATCCAGCGCAACGATGGCTCCTTGTATGTCCGGTACCTGCCCGAGTGTGTAGATACCTTCCTCATCGACGGTATAGCGGATTACATCGCCAGGACCAACGATCTCTGCTGCAGTTTTTGGTCGGGGACCACGACGGTCCACTGTCTCATAGGGTCTCGCCCATCGCAGACCGTCCCACTCGATCAGTTGTTGTGTCAGGTCCTGGGTAAGGATTGTGATGCTTTGCTCTTCGACACCAATCACGATGCCTGGATGTTGACCACCAAGTGTTTCCAGGCTCTCGAGTGTGTCTAGCCAGTTTGCCGGGTAGCCGTACTCAGGTGCAGCAAGATACTCGTCAGTGCCTTGGATGCTTCGGTACTCCGGTCCTCTATAGCCGTGTCGTCGGTCGTACTCGACCAGTTTCTTGATGATGGCTTCCTCTGCGGCAATTTGCTGCCGACTGTTGAGGGTGGTGTGGGCAATCATCCCCTGGTTATAGGCTTCTCTTCCGAATTCCGATAGTAAGCGCTTACGTACCATTTCAGCGGCGTAAAGTGAGGGAAGTTCGATCGGGCGACGATGGACTTTTGCTGTAATCGGCTGCGCGACTGCTTCTTCATAGGCTTCCTGTGAAATAGACCCCTGCTCCAACATTCGCAGAAGCACCAGGTTGCGTCGATCGATGGCGCGCTTCGGACCGTTCACTGGATTGCCAGCTTCGGGCGCTTTTGGAATGCCCGCAAGCATCGCGATCTGCGCGAGGTTCAGTTCATCAATATTTTTTCCGTAGTAGGTGTTGGCGGCAGCCTGGATACCGAAGGAGTGTTTCCCGAAAGAGATCATGTTGAGGTAGAGCGTCAGGATTTCTTCCTTTGTCAGCTCCCGCTCGATTTTGATGGCGAGCAGCATTTCCTTGAACTTGCGCAGAAAACGCACCTGCGACTCGCCGGAAATGTTCTTCACCAGCTGCATAGTAATCGTCGAAGCTCCGGTTCTGATTTCGCCTCGATTACGAACCAGTTGCCAAGTGGCGTTGACCAGCGTGACCACATCGATACCGCTGTGTTGGTAGAAG
The DNA here is from genome assembly GCA_965267195.1 of Pseudomonadales bacterium. Classification (GTDB taxonomy): domain Bacteria; phylum Pseudomonadota; class Gammaproteobacteria; order Pseudomonadales; family Azotimanducaceae; genus UBA9659. The sequence continues at coordinate 2,187,918 of OZ253942.1, read as the reverse complement.
CGCTTGTCTTCAGTATTCAGCAGGGCCTGCTCAAAAAGCGGTGGAATTTCTTCATAGGTCACCGGCGTCAGTCGCTCGCCGAACTCCTGGATCAGTAGTCCATCGTCAGAGTAGATGCGAAGCGGTGCCTTGAGCGCGACATTAGAGAAGCTTTCTGTGTCGGGAATCTGAGGGTTCAGGTAGAGATAGGCCGCGGAAAGTGCCATGAGCGTTGCACTTCCGAAGGCCAGAATCGACCAGAAAAGGTACCTGATTGCAGTGTTCATGCGGCTTTCAGACGAACGGTATCAACACGGATTGATGTAGAGGGGCGCCATTATAGAAGGAATGCTAAGTCCATGCGAAATATAGAAAAAACATTATAATGTTTGGCCCGAAATTCGACCCGGGGTCGAAAACTAGGCTGTAACCCAGGGTCGTGGGATTGGAGAAAAGTCCGTGAAATGAATGTTTTACGGCACTTTGTTCAATTAAATTGTTTGCGCTATGCTTAAAGGTGTTATTTAATGTAATCCTGCATGAAGTGACTGTAAGTGCTGGTACTTCATAGGAAATTAGGGAAACAGCGTGTTTGGATTTCTAAACAAAGGGCCCAACAGCATGTTGGGGCTGGACATCAGTTCCACATCCGTGAAGCTTTTGGAACTGTCCCGGTCAGGCGGAGAGTACAAGGTCGAGAGTTACGGCGTTGAACCTTTGCCGGAAAATGCTGTGGTCGAGAAAAACATCAGCGATGTCGAAGGTGTCGGTGAAGCGATTCAGCGTTTGGTCGAACGCTGCAAAGTGAAAGCGAAGACTGCTGCGGTTGCTGTTGCTGGTTCTGCCGTCATCACAAAGACCATTGAGATGACAGCGACACTCAGCGAAGACGAGATGGAAGCCCAACTCCAGACTGAAGCTGATCAGTACATCCCCTATCCCCTGGAAGAAGTTGCGCTGGACTTTGAAGTTCAGGGTCCTTCCCCGCGAGCCGAAGAACAGGTTGAGGTTTTGATCGCAGCCTGCCGCCGTGAAAACGTTGAGATGCGTGAAGCCGCTCTTGAGCTTGGTGGTCTGAAAGCCAAGGTTGTCGATATTGAGGCCCATTGCATGCAGCGAGCTTTCGAGCTGGTTCGCAGTCAGTTCACTGAAGATGCCGATGAAGAAGAAGACCAGGTAATCGCGATTGTGGATATTGGTGCCACAATGACGACGCTATCTGTTCTGACCAGTGGTGGTGCTCCATATACTCGTGAGCAGCTATTCGGTGGTAAGCAGCTGACGGAAGAAATCCAGCGTCGCTACTCTTTATCAGTTGAGGAAGCCGGTCTTGCCAAGAAGCAAGGTGGTCTTCCTGATGATTACGAAACAGAAGTACTGCAGCCGTTTAAGGAAGCAGTAGTTCAACAGGTTACTCGATCACTGCAGTTTTTCTATTCTTCCAGTGCGTACGATGATGTTGATCACATCATTCTGGCTGGAGGCACATCGTCCATTGATGGCCTTGCTGAAATGGTCGCTGCAAAACTGGGAACGCCTTGTACCATCGCAAACCCGTTCGTCAACATGTCGTTGTCTTCAAAGGTCAATGAGGCCAACCTGCACAACGATGCACCGGCAATGATGATTGCCTGTGGACTGGCACTTCGGTCTTTCGACTGATGTCGGTGATGAGGAGAGGATAGATGGCTCACGATATTAAAATTAACCTCTTACCCTGGCGGGAAGAGTTAAGAGAACAAAAGAAACAGGAATTTCTGCAGGTCACGGTAGCCGTGCTTGCCGTGGCAGGCCTGATTATTTTTGGTGTGGATCGGTTCTATAACAGTTCCATTGATCACCAGCAGGCTCGGAATGATTTTCTTAATCAGGAAATCAGAGTCCTTGATGAACGTATCGAAGAAATCAAGTTACTCCAGCAGAAACGCAACGAACTGCTGTCCAGGATGCGGGTTATTCAAGAGCTCCAGGGTAACCGCCCGATTATTGTCCGGGTATTTGATGAATTGGCGCGTCAGTTGGCGCCACGAGTTTTCTTCACGGACCTGACGATGGTCGGTACAACGCTCTCTATCGCGGGTATCGCGGAATCCAATAACAGGATATCCAACCAGCTACGGAACTTCTCAGAGTCAGAGTGGTTTGAAGCGCCTAACGTGACGGCGATTAAAGCCAGTCCCCAGAATGGTCCCCAGGCCAGCCAATTTACACTGACTGTTTCGCAGACCACACCTAAGAAAGACGAGGAGGCGATCTAAAATGGCGATGGAAGACCTCCTAGAGAGTATTCAGAATTTTGACACCAGCCAGCTCAATGATATTAACAACGTTGGTTCATGGCCGGTGGCTATCAAAGCGATCATCTGGATCGTGGCTTTTGCTGGTGCCCTTGGTTTGGGCTACGCGCTTCATGTCACCAACCTGCAGAAAGAACTCGCAGGCGTTCAGGCAAACGAAGCGACCCTGAAAGAAGATTACGAGAAGAAATTTTTCGAAGCAGCACACCTGGAAGCTTATCGGGTGCAACAGAAAGAAATGGAAGAATCCTTTGAGGCAATTCTTCGCCAGCTGCCGTCGGACACGGAAATTCCCGGTTTGATTGAGGACATCACGCTGGTTGGCCTAAAGAACGGGCTGACATTCTCCAGCATTGACCTGCAGCCGGAATCCAAGCACGAGTTTTATATTGAAAAGCCAATCGCGATTGTGGTCTCCGGTGGGTATCACGGTCTCGGTTCGTTTGTAAGCGATGTGGCGGACTTGTCACGAATCGTGACGTTGCACGACTTTGCGATTCAGCCGCGCGGCAGAAATGCGGGTAGTGATACGCCAGGCAGCAATCTGACCATGACGATTCTGGCGAAGACTTACCGATATAACGATGAAAGGGGCTAACGGGCGATAGGAAGATGAGCGGTCTGACTGGAGCAAAAAGAAACCTGGTATGGATGGTTGCACTGGCGGTGCTGACCGGATGTACGGGTGGTGATCGTTATGCTGATTTGCGTGAATTCATGAAAGAGGTTGAGGGTAAACCTCGAGGCGCGATTGCACCGCTGCCGGAATTTGAAGCGTATCAGGCATTCACCTATGGCGCGGCCAATCAGCGCAGTCCATTTGAACCGCCGGTTGTCATTCCGCCCAAAACAGAAGAACAAAAGAGAAACATTGGCGTGAAGCCACCTAAGAACCATGTGAAACAGTACCTGGAGCGATTCCCGCTTTCGGCGCTGGCAATGGTGGGCACGCTGCAAAAAGACGCTTCAACCTTCGCATTGATCGAAGACTCCCAGGGCGGTGTCCACAGGGTACAAGTGGGTGACTACATGGGAGATCAGTGGGGACAGATAGAAAGTATTGAAGACGCGCGCATTGATGTTACGGAGATTGTCAGTGACGGCGCCGGGGGATGGCTGAGAAGGCCCAGAACAGTAGAACTGAGAGGCCTTCAGTAACCAAAATTTTTGGGGGTGCATTGAAATGACCAGTGCAAATATGGTGGAAACAATGACAAAAAGAATATTGCTCGCAGTGCTGTCGCTGATGTTCAGCGGCGTCGCGTTTGGCGTCACCATGGAGGATATTGAGTTTTCGTCACTCCCTGGCGATAAGACAGAGATCAGGATGATCTTCGATGGTACGCCGCCGGATCCTACCGGTTACACCATTGAACAACCTGCTCGAATTGCGCTTGATTTGAACGGTGTCATGAGTGGGCTGCCAGCTAAGCATCACCCGCTGGGTTCAGGTAACGCCCGAAGCGTGACAGTTGTCGAGGCCGGTGATCGAACCCGTGTGATCGTGTCCATGGGTGAGCTTGTTTCTTACAGCTCCCGCGTTATTGGAAACTCGCTTTATGTCCTGGTTGGTGCTGAAGACGATGGTCTGGTAAGCGACCATTCCCAGGAAACCTACACAGCGAGCTCTTCCTCATCTAGCAGTTCACAGTTTGATGATGAGTTCCCGATTATCGAAGAAGTAGACTTCCGCCGTGGTGAGAACGGCGAAGGTCGCGTTATCGTCCGTCTGTCAGATGTGGGCATTGGTGTCGACGTCACCAGTGAAGGTGGCAACATTCGCGTTGAATTTGCGAACACCATCATTCCTGAACGTCTGCAGCGTAGACTTGATGTAACAGACTTTGCGACTCCAGTGAAAATGGTGGATGCACTGCCGGAAGATGGTGACACGGTGATGGTGATCGAGCCGATTGGTGACTTCGACTACCTTGCGTACCAGGCAGACAACATCTTTACCCTCGAAGTGAAAAATTTGACAGCTGCCGATCTCGAAGCGGCTGACCAGGCATTCCGCTTCCGCGGAGAGAAGCTCTCTCTCAACTTCCAGGACATCGAAATTCGATCGGTTCTTCAGCTAATCGCTGACTTCACGGATCTCAACCTGGTGGCCAGCGATACAGTTGCAGGCCGAATCACGCTGCGGTTGAAAAATGTGCCGTGGGACCAGGCTTTGGAAATCATCATGAAGACCAAGGGGCTGGATAAGCGTCTCGTTGGTAATGTTCTGATGATTGCTCCGGCAGCTGAGCTGCAGGCACGTGAGCAACTTGAACTGGAGTCCAGGCAGCAGATGTCTGAGCTCGCACCTCTTAGAACAGAGTTCATCGAAGTGAAGTACGCCAGTGCCTCCGAGATCTTCAACTTGTTTGAAGGTGCCGGTGGCGAAGAAGGCGGCGGTGGTGAAGGTGTCATTTCTTCAAGAGGCTCTGTGATTGTTGATGAGCGAACGAACTCAATCATCATCACTGAGACGACAGACCGCATTAACGAGTTCAGGGAAGTATTGGATCGACTCGATGTACCGGTGCGACAGGTACTGATCGAAGCGCGAATTGTGACAGCAACCTCTAGCTTTGGTGAAACGCTGGGTGTCAGATGGGGAGCGCTGGGTTTTGGCACACATAATGGCGGTGAAACCTTCTCGCATTTTGGTGGTTCACTGACGACCCTGGGTGAGATTAAAGACTCTATCGGTGAGGATGAGCTGACCTATACTGCGGAAGAAAACCTCATCGTTGACCTGCCGGCGACCGGTAACGCATCAAGCTTTGCGTTTGGTTTGATTGGTGAGGACTACCTGCTGGACATGGAACTTTCTGCTCTGGAAACGGAGGGCCGTGGTGAGGTAATTGCTCGACCTAAAGTTATTACAGCGGACAAGCAGGAGGCTTCAATTGCCTCTGGTGACCAGATTCCTTATCAGGAAGCCTCCAGCAGTGGTGCGACCGCAACTCAGTTCGTTGATGCGGTTCTCGGTCTTAATGTAACGCCACGAATCACGCCGGATGACCGAATCATCATGGATCTTGAAGTTAACCAGGACTCCATCGGTGCGGTGTTCAACGGTGTTCCGAGTATCAGGACCAACAGCATTCAGACCCAGGTGCTGGTCAACAACGGCGAGACAATTGTGCTCGGTGGTGTATTCCAGACAGTGGTTTCTGAAGGTGTTTCCAAGACGCCAATCCTTGGTGATCTGCCTTGGGTTGGTAACCTGTTTAAACAGACGACGAAGTCTGATGACAAACAGGAACTGTTGATCTTTATCACGCCTCGACTCATTCGAGATTCTCTGACTGCTCGATAAAGTCGTGACGATTCCCGTCGGAGGATAACCGCTTTTGCGTTATCCTCCGTCACTATCATGCAAGTAGTAAGCTCACATCCCAGGCGATTGTTCCTGGTTGGTCCCATGGGTGTCGGTAAAACCACGATCGGCAAGATTGTCGCGCGTGAACTTGACCTGGAATTCGTGGACTGTGATCAGGAAATTGAGCGTCGATGTGGCGCAGATATTCCCTGGATTTTTGATGTGGAAGGCGAAGATGGATTCAGAAATCGTGAAACTTCCGTACTAGATGACCTGACCAGCCAGGATGGATTGCTGGTTGCAACTGGCGGTGGCGCTGTACTGAAGTCCGAGAACCGCACCTTTCTAAAGGATCGCGGAATAGTGGTTTACCTGGATTCGGATGTAGACCTCTTGGTGAAGAGAACAGCAAAAGACAAAAAACGCCCTCTGCTGCAGAACAGTGACCCGAAAGAAGTCCTGACACGGATTAAGACAGAGCGTGGGCCACTCTATACAGAGGTTTCGGACGTCCACGTGGTTGTCCCGGATGATGGTAGTCGCAAAGCTGCCAGCCTGGTGATGGAGAAGCTGCAGAAGGAGGGTTTCGTTGAGTAAAGATGGTTCGCAAACCGTGTTCCTGAATCTGGGAGATCAATCCTATGACATCCGGATAGGTAGCGGTTTGCTCAAGGAGACTGATTCGATTCGGCGTCTTGTATCTGGTGGTCAGGCTTTTGTTGTCTCAAACGAGACGATCGCAGAACACTATCTGGATGATGTGTTGGCTCAGCTTGCAGGTTTAAAGGTAGATACTCACCTCATGCCTGATGGTGAGCAGTTCAAAACCATGACGACCCTGGAAGGGATTATGGGTGGTCTGCTCAAAGCAGGGCATAACAGGACGACCACAATCATCGCCTTGGGCGGTGGTGTTGTTGGTGATACGGCAGGTTTTACAGCAGCTTCCTATCAGCGGGGTGTCTCTTTTATCCAGGTTCCAACCACACTGCTTTCGCAGGTGGATTCGTCCGTCGGTGGAAAGACTGCGGTGAACCATGCGTTGGGCAAGAATATGATTGGCGCCTTCCATCAGCCACGTGGTGTGATTATCGACACGGATACGCTATCAACGTTGCCTGAACGAGAATTGGCTGCGGGGCTTGCTGAAGTCATCAAACATGGTGCTCTCGCGGACATTGACTACTTTGAACAGGTAGAAAAGGACATAGCACAGCTGTGTGCGCTCGAACCAATGAGCATGACTGAGGCGATCAAGGGCAGCTGTGAAATTAAGGCAGCGGTCGTTGCTGAGGACGAAAAAGAGTCAGGTAAGCGGGCTCTACTGAACTTCGGTCACACTTTTGGTCATGCCATCGAAACCGGTATGGGTTATGGCAAGTGGCTCCATGGTGAAGCTGTTGGTGCGGGGATGGTGATGGCCGCAGAGTTATCTCTGAGGCTGGAACGCTGCTCGAAACAGGATGTGACACGGATTAGAACGCTCGTGGAACAAGCCGGATTGCCGATTTGCAGACCAGAAGAGGTCTCCATCGACGAGATGCTGGAGTTCATGTCAAAAGACAAGAAGGCAACGGATGCGGGTATGCGATTTGTTGTGCTCGATGGTGGTATCGGAAAGACCGAACTGGTCGACAATGTGCCCCTCGACCTTGTCAGAGAGGCGATAAGCGTCTGCTGAGCTGCCCGTGATTAAGGCAGCTGTGTGGAACCCATCAAATCGCGATCGATTTCACGAGCCGCTTCACGGCCTTCATTGATCGCTCTGACCACAAGGTCCTGACCACGTCGACAATCCGCTGCCGCATAGACTTTAGGAACCGTTGTTTTGAAGTCTTCCTTAGTCGCTTTGAAGTTTCCGCGATCATCCGTTTCCATGCCGAGCGCTTCATTGATGTAGTGCTCTGGCTGCAGGAAACCCATGGACAACAAAATCAGGTCTGCTTTCCAGGTTTTCTCTGTGCCCGGAATCTCCTGGATCTTTTCGTCGACATTTACTGTGACGATGCCAGTCAGATTACCGTCCTCGTCCTTCAGAAATTCTTTACTCATGATGGAGTAGACACGAGGGTCTTCACCGAAACGATCAGCCGCTTCTGCGTGGCCATAGTCGACGCGATAGATTCGCGGCCATAATGGCCAGGGATTATCTGGTGCGCGTTCTGCGGGCGGTTTCGGCAATAACTCAAAGTTGACCAGTGACTTGCAGCCATGACGCAGGGAGGTGCCGATGCAGTCTGTACCTGTGTCACCACCGCCGATCACAATGACGTCTTTGTCCTTGGCTGAGATGTAGTTGCCGTCCTCAAGATTGCTGTCCAGAAGACTCTTGGTGTTGGCTGTCAGGAATTCCATCGCCAGGTGTACACCTTTTGCGTCACGATTCGGGATGGGCAGGTCTCGCGCCATCGTTGCGCCGGTCGCCAACAGAACAGCATCGTTGTTGTCGATGAGTTCTTTTACGTCGACGTTTTTGCCGACGTCTGCATTGACGACGAACTCGATGCCTTCATCTCGCATCAACTGAATGCGTCGCTCGACGACACCTTTATCCAGTTTCATATTTGGAATGCCGTACATCAGAAGGCCGCCGATACGATCGGCACGTTCATACACAGTGACGTTGTGACCCGCCTTGTTTAGCTGAGCAGCTGCCGCCAGGCCGCAAGGACCCGAACCGATGACAGCGATTTTCTTGTCTGTCCTCTCAGATGGTGGGTTCGGCACAACCCAACCTTCTTCGTAGCCGCGATCAATGATCGCGTTCTCAATATTCTTGATAGTGACCGGTGGATTGGTGATACCGAGCACACAAGCGCCTTCACAGGGTGCGGGGCAGACTCTGCCGGTAAACTCCGGGAAGTTGTTGGTCTTGTGCAGTCTGTCGAGCGCGTCTTTCCAGCGACCTTTGTAAACCAGGTCGTTCCACTCCGGGATCAGGTTGTGGATCGGGCAACCGTTGCCTGATTGGCAGAAAGGCACACCACAATCCATACATCTGGCGCCCTGAGTGGTCAGATGTTCTTCATTGTGCTCGGTATACAGTTCTTCGAAATCGACCAGACGCACCGCTGGATCGCGATATGGTTCTGTTTCGCGATCGAATTCCTTAAACCCGGTTGGTTTACCCATAACTACGCTCTATTACTATTCTTATGATCCGACGGCAGCGAGAGATTCTTCTGCAGCCATCTCTTCCAGGACACGCTTGTAGTCTGTTGGCATGACTTTCACAAATCGTGGCAGCTCATCTGACCAGTTGTTCAGAATTTGTTCTGCGACGACAGACCCGGTGTATTTCTGGTGATTCTCGATCAGGTGCTTCAGTTCACTGATGTCAGCTTCAGATTGCATCTTCTCCAGCTCGAAGGTGCCAGTGTTGCACTTGCTGGTGAAGTCGCCATCTTTGTCCCAAACGTATGCGATGCCACCACTCATACCGGCGCCAAAGTTTCGTCCGGTTGAGCCGAGTACAACAACGCGTCCACCAGTCATGTACTCACAACCGTGGTCACCGATGCCTTCGATGACGGCGTGGGCACCGCTGTTTCTCACACAGAAACGCTCTGCTGCAATACCTCGGAAATAAGCTTCTCCGGAAGTCGCGCCATAAAGCACAACGTTTCCGATCAGGATGTTGTCTTCTGCTGCAAAGGTGCTCACCTTAGGCGGATAGACAATGACTTTACCGCCGGAGAGACCCTTGCCTACATAGTCATTGGCATCACCTTCAACTTCGATGGTGACACCCGGTGCAAGGAAAGCCCCCAGGCTCTGTCCGGCGGAGCCGTTCAGTTTGATGCGAATTGTGTCTTCCTCGAAGCCTTCGCCGCCAGTTGCTTTCGCCACTTCGTGAGACAGCATGGTGCCGACGACGCGGTTGATGTTTACCACGTCATGTTCGATTTCGACCTTCTCGCCGCTTTCCAATGCTGGCTTCGCCAGCTCGATCAGGGTGTTATCCAGGGCTTTATCAAGGCCGTGGTCCTGGTCGATGGTGCGATATACCTCGGTGCCTTCGTAGACAATCTTTGCAGGCGTCAGAATGCTGGAGAAATCGAGCCCGCTCGCTTTCCAGTGATCGATGGCTTTATTGGTCTCAAGCAGATCAACGCGGCCGACCATTTCATTAACCGTTCGGATGCCCAGCTTCGCCATAATTTGACGCAGCTCTTCGGCAACCATGAAGAAGTAGTTCACGACATGATCCGGGCTGCCGTTAAATTTCTCACGAAGCTCGGGATCCTGAGTTGCGATTCCGACGGGGCAGGTATTCAAGTGACACTTGCGCATCATGATGCAACCAAGAGTGACCAGAGGTGCTGTAGCGAATCCGATTTCTTCTGCACCGAGCAGAAGCGCCATCGCAACGTCTCGACCGGTTTTGATCTGACCGTCGGTTTGCAGCACAACTCGTGATCGAAGGTTGTTCATCACCAGCGTCTGGTGGGTTTCAGCAATACCCAGTTCCCAGGGGAGACCCGCATGTTTAATAGAGGTCAGTGGGGAAGCTCCTGTACCACCGTCGTGGCCGGCGATAACCAGATGATCTGTCTTTGCTTTAGTCACACCGGCAGCAATGGTGCCGACACCAATCTCTGAACCCAGCTTCACACTGATTCGTGCGGATGGGTTTGAGTTTTTCAGGTCATGGATCAGCTGCGCGATATCTTCGATGGAATAGATATCGTGGTGTGGTGGCGGGCTGATCAGTCCCACGCCGGGTGTTGAGTGACGTAGTTTGGCGATTTGTTTGTCGACTTTTCCGCCAGGCAGTTCTCCGCCTTCGCCGGGCTTAGCACCCTGGACGATCTTGATTTGTAGTTCATCGGAGTTCGCGAGATACCAGATGGTGACGCCGAAACGACCGGATGCCACCTGTTTGATCGCAGAGCGCTTGGAGTCGCCGTTGTCCATGGTTTCAAAACGCTTCGGATCTTCACCACCTTCACCGGTATTGGACTTTCCGCCCAATCGGTTCATGGCGATTGCCAGCGATTCATGACTTTCCGGGGAAATAGAGCCCAGGCTCATGGCACCAGTACAGAAGCGTTTAACGATTTCACTCGCAGGTTCAACGTCACTAATGTCGACAGGCGTCTGCTCGTTGAACTTAAATTCCATCAGGCCACGGAAAGTAGCTTTACGGGTGGCTTCTCCGTTCGCGTGGTTTGCAAACTGCCAGTAGGCATCTTCGTTATTAGTGCGTGCTGCAACCTGCAGATTGGCAATGCTTTCGGGATCCCACATGTGGGTATCGCCGCCACGACGCCAATGGAAGTCGCCTGGATTCGGCAGTACCGGGATCAGGTTTTCGTTGCGAGGCGGATAGCCAATCTCGTGTCGGACCTCCATTTCTTCGAACAATACGTCGAAGCTCACGCCCTGAACTCGGCTGGCTGTGCCAACGAAAGCACGATCAATGATTTCGTCTGCCAGACCAACAGCCTCAAAAATCTGTGCGCCCTTGTAGGACTGAAGCGTGGAGATACCCATCTTCGCCATGACCTTGAGCATGCCCTTGGCAACACCCTTCTTGTAGGCAGCGACGATTTTGTGGATATCGCTGTACTCGTTGCGATCCAGCAATCCGTCCTGCTGTGATTGCCAAAGCGCCTCGAAGGCAACATAGGGGTTGATGGCGTCTGCGCCATAACCAATGAGCAGGCAATGGTGGTGTACTTCCCGGGCTTCACCGGTTTCCAGCACGATGCCGATTCGGGTACGAGCGTGACTGGCAACCAGATGGTGGTGTACAGCACCACAGGCGATCAGTGTGCTGAGTGCCATTCTAGAAGCACTGATGTTTCTATCGGAGAGCACAATGATGGAATAGCCGTCATCGATTGCCTGAGTTGCCTCGGCACAAATGCGATCCAGTGCCGCCAGCATGCCGTCTTTGCCTTCAGACTTCTCGAAGGTGATGTCGATGGTCTGGGTCTTCCAACCTCGGGTATCCATGTTCTTGATACTGGCCAGTTCATCATTGGACAGTATCGGGTGTGGAATGCTCAGTCGGTGGGCATGTTGCTCTGTCACATCGAGTACGTTGCCTTCAGGACCGATGAAACACTCCAGAGACATGACCACTTCCTCGCGAATCGAGTCGATGGGCGGGTTGGTGATTTGTGCAAAGAGTTGTTTGAAGTAGTCGTAAATCAGTCGTGATTTGTCGGACAGACAGGCCAGGGCTGAGTCATTACCCATAGAACCAAGCGGATCACGGGCTTCAGTAACCAATGGCAGCAGCATGAACTGCATGGTTTCCACGGTATAACCGAATGCCTGCATGCGCTGTACCAGAGACTCAGGCTCATAGTGCAGTTCGTTGCCTGTCTTTTGCAGGTTGCTCAGTTCAAGTTTCTGATTTGCTAGCCACTCGCCGTAAGGGCGACGGTTTGCGAAGTCACTTTTCAATTCTTCATCGGGGACCATTCGGCCTTTGAAGAAGTCGATCAGGAACATCTTGCCTGGCTGCAGGCGACCTTTCTCTTTGACGTTAGCCGGATCAACCGGAAGCACGCCGACCTCGGACGCCATGATGACCTTGTCGTCATGGGTCAGGTAGTAGCGAGAAGGGCGCAGACCGTTTCGATCAAGCACAGCACCGATGTAGTGACCGTCGGTAAAGGCGATAGAGGCTGGTCCGTCCCAGGGCTCCATCATTGCAGAGTTAAATTCGTAGAAGTCCCGCTTGTCCTTCGGCATGTTCACGTCTGCCTGCCAGGCCTCGGGCACCATCATCATGACGGCTTCCTGAATGCTTCTGCCCGAAAGGAGCAAAAATTCCAGCACGTTATCGAACGAACCAGAGTCCGAATAATCTGGCTCTGCGACAGGGAACAATTCGTTGATTCGGTCTCCGTACAGATCCGATTGGGCGACACCTTCACGGGCGGTCATCCAGTTTTTGTTGCCACGCAAGGTGTTGATTTCACCGTTATGGCTCATGAACCGGTTCGGCTGTGCACGATCCCAGCTGGGGAAAGTGTTTGTTGAGAATCGGCTGTGGACCATGGCCAGGTGCGACTCGTAGTCCGCTTCTTCCAGGTCCGGGTAGAAGGGGAACAGCTGAGCCGGTGTCAGCATGCCCTTATAAACAATGATTCTGGAGTTCAGGGTACAGATATAGACCTGATGAGCCTCTTTCATACCAGACTCGAATTTAGCGAGTCTCGTGAATCGCTTACGAATCAGGTACAGAGCGCGGTCGAATGCATGATTTTCGGTGTCGCTGGCGGCAACAACCACTTGTTCCATAAAGGGCATCGCATCGCGGGCCGCAGGGCCGACGTCGGCTTCGTCCGGTCGAGTTGGGATTTCACGGAATCCCAGGAGTGTCTGGCCTTCTTCTTCGATGACTTTTGCGAGGATGTCTTTCGCCTGCTGGCGTTCTGCTTCATCCTGGGGCAGAAATACGTTGCCCACAGAATACGCCTCGGGTTCAGGCAGGGTGATGCCCTGTTCGCCCAGGACGCGTTGGAAAAACTTGTGTGGGATCGCGGTCAGGATGCCGGCGCCGTCGCCAGTGTTCTCTTCGAAACCGCAGCCACCGCGGTGATCCATCTGTGAGTTGATGTGATAGGCGTCCGTCATGATTTCATGACTGGGCACGCCCTTGATGTTGGCAACAAAACCAACACCACAGGAATCTTTTTCCAGTGCCGGATCATACAGGCCGTGTTTTTCCGGGAAACCGGCTCTACCGTCGATTCTCTTGTTATTCATTTGCAGGACTCTATTAGTTAGACCCGGATACGAAGCCAATTTTCGAGTAGGGCTGGCCGTAAAAACGGGGCGGAAACAATAGCATCGCGGACCTGAAAGTCAAGGGTTTAGGCACGGTGCACGCCATTTGTTTGGTTTCTAAATCACTGATTTTTATGACGTTTTCAAATGTGGAACTTTGATGGAGATTGGCTTTTTACGTTGTTCTGGGTATGTCTGGGGTGGTCTCGAGCAGGGGTCCAGATTCTGGCTCCGTCTGGCGCTGCCCTTAGCTGTGATCTCCTGCTCGCGTATATCCCGTGTCCCGTCTCAGCACCGCTCAAGTACATCCCTGTAGCGCTGACTTTCGGGCTATCCTGCCCTCTAGTCTGCCGAGCCGGGACCCGCGATCGCTCGCTGCCGAGATCCTCGCGAGTTGCATACCCGAATCAAGCTAGCAATTGAGAACATAAATGCTAAAACCACGCTATAATCGCGCGCGATTTTTAATAGCCAACCGGCAAAACCAATTCGAAAGAGAGGAACACTATGAAACAACCAGTCAGGGTAGCGGTAACAGGTGCAGCGGGGCAGATCAGCTATTCCCTGCTTTTTCGAATTGCTTCCGGTCAGATGCTTGGTCCTGATCAGCCAGTCATCCTTCAGCTGCTGGAAATCCCGCCCGCGATGGAAGCGCTTTCCGGTGTTGTCATGGAACTGGATGACTGCGCCTTCGACCTGGTGCAGGACATCATTGCGACAGACAATCCTGATGTTGCCTTTAAGGACGTCGATTATGCGCTGCTGGTTGGTTCGAGACCTCGTGGTCCCGGCATGGAGCGAAAAGACCTGCTGGAAGCCAACGCGGCCATCTTCTCCGTACAGGGCAAATCATTGAATGATCACGCCAGCAAAGACGTCAAAGTCCTTGTGGTCGGTAACCCCGCGAACACGAACTGTCTGATTGCTCAAAGAAATGCGCCTGATCTGGACCCACGTCAGTTCACTGCAATGACTCGATTGGACCACAACCGAGCGGTCACTCAGCTGGCTCAGAAGACCGGCAAACACGTCACGGATGTCACCGGGCTTGCGATCTGGGGTAATCACTCTGCGACACAGTATCCAGATATCTTCCACGCTACGGTTGATGGTACTGCCGCAGACACGCTGGTAGATCAGGATTGGGTAGAGAACGACTTCATCCCTACAGTTCAGCAACGTGGTGCGGCCATCATCAAAGCGCGTGGCCTTTCCAGTGCAGCATCTGCGGCAAACGCAGCGATCGAGCACATGCGTGACTGGGCATTGGGCACGGACGGCGCGGTTGTCAGCATGGCTGTCTACTCTGATGGTAGCTACGGTATTGCCGAGGGTCTGATTTATTCTTTCCCATGCACCTGTGCGGGTGGCGACTGGTCAATTGTTCAGGGTCTGGAAATCAACGAATTCAGCCAGGGCAAGATGACAGATACTGAAACCGAACTCGCTGAAGAGCGTGATGCGGTTAAAGATCTCCTGCCAAGCTAAGAGACGTTAAGCGGTTGCTTCCTCGGCAACCAGAAATATAGCGGGTGAGTCCGTCCGGTTGGATAGACTCACCCGTTTTTTTTGTGGGATGAAAAAAGCTTCTTCCGGATTGACGTCGACGCCCTCGAGGCTGATGGTGCCTTTTATACCAATCAACATCGTGTAGTGGTTCCGTATCTGGTCCAGCGAGTCACCGGGAGGTAACTCAATTCGGGTGACGCGAAACTCATCAAAGTCCGCGACCAGATCCTGGTTGTCGGTGAGTTGTTTTGGTCGATCAAACTCCACCGCTCCGGTTTCAGCTTTTGCGAATACCTCCTGGGTATCCCAATGATCCTGAGTAAGAACCTTTTGACCGAATGACAGGATGTAACGTTCGTAGTGGGGTGTTTGAAATTCCACGACCCGGACACCATGCTGCAGTGAATGTGGCACATGTGGTCGCACGGTAACAATGTCGCCAGTCTTCAGTGGCTTTAACTCTGTGAATGCGTACATTTCCTCGCGCAGGTGTTTTTCTCTGTCCAGCAAACCCTGCTCCACGTTCTCGTTATCCTCGAGAAGCGCGTCTATCTTGTCCCGACAGGTCTGATACTCGGATACCTTATCCACGTAGGCGTCCAGAAAAGCCTCCCGTGAACCCAGTTCCTTCATCCTGGTTTGATTAAAGCCGTAGCGAATCGCGCCGATGCCGTTTGGCCAGGCTGTTGTGTCGATACTAGTCACAACGTACACCTCAATTTTTTCCTCATGCATCTCAAAGTACAGATCGCCGAGATTTTCCTGCGGCGAGGGATCGAGAATTTTTAGCAATAGAGGTGAGCCCGTGCAGCCGAGGTGGTCGCCAAAGATATCTAAGATCCAGGCAATCGGTGTTCCCTGAATCAGTGAGATGCCGCGAGATTCGATACCCGAATACCAGATTTCCTGGCCCCAGGGTTTTGGGATGTGAATGGGCGTTAACGGAAGTGCGTTTGACAGTTCAATGGTTGATACGCCGCTCGCTGAAGCAATTGCAGTCAGTTCATTCCGGTTGCTAAACACCGGTTCGGCCATCGGTTGGTCAGAGATCGCGGTGCAGGCACCGTCCTGGTCTACCAGCAGGAGCACGTACAACTCTCTTGAGCTGTTCTCTTCCAGATATGTTTCGGCATGGCTCCAGGTGAAGTAGCTGCAGCCCTGATCCGACATGATTGACGGAGGAAGGTCCGAGAGGTGTCCTAATGAGCGAGTCATGAAAGAAAAATACGAGGTCCGATTTTGGCTAGTTCCTGCTGCAAGGCAGGCTTAAGATGGATGCCATATTAAACGAAAGGGAGGCGGGCATGTTACCTGCCGGTGGCATATTGGAACAGGCCCGTAAGGCTCGGGACCCAAGATTCGATGGGCGATTCTTCATTGCGGTCCGCTCTACTGGAATCTACTGCCGTCCAGTCTGTCCGGTGAAAATGCCGCGTGCTGAAAATGTTACTTTTTTTGAGACCGCTGCTGCGGCCAGCGAGGCAGGTTATCGGCCTTGCCTTCGTTGCAGACCGGAAACCTCTCCAGGTACACCAGCCTGGCGAGGCACATCGACGACCGTCACCCGGGCGCTCAAACTGATTAATGAAGGCGCGCTCGATGAAGGTAACGTCTCAGCACTGTCTGATCGCCTTGGCGTCACATCGAGACACCTAACACGATTGTTCAGCCAACACCTTGGCGCGTCGCCAAACACGGTCGCCCAGACCCGGCGGCTGCAGTTTGCCAAGAAACTGATTGATGAAACCAGATTAGCCATGACAGATGTTGCGATGATTAGTGGATACGGTTCTGTTCGGCGCTTTAATGATCATTTCCAGAAAACTTATGGCAGGACGCCGGGAAGCTTAAGGAAGGAACAGGTGATCAGCGGCGGCGACGTGGAACTCAAGATCGCCTATCGAGCGCCTTTTCACTTCGACGCGTTGTTGGATTTCTTCAAGGTTCGGGGTATTCCGGGCATCGAAAAGGTAGGTGACGCTTATGAACGGAGCTTCTTTATAGACGGGCAGTCTGGTCTTCTGGAGGTCTCTGACTCTGGCGAGGGTTATTTGCTATGTCGAGTTTCTGGGGGCAGCCCTAGATCGTTGATGAGTATCGTTGGTCGTGTCCGCTCAATGTTTGATGTAGATGCCGTCCCGGAAGAGATCAGTGATGTGTTGAGTTCAGATAAGTCACTAAGACCGCTGTTGAAAAAAGCAAAGGGTCTGAGGTTGCCTGGCGCTTTTGATCCGTTTGAAGTCAGCGTCAGAGCTATCGTCGGGCAACAGGTCTCGGTGAAAGGGGCGACCACCGTCATGGGCAGAATTGCTGAACTTTACGGCAGTGATACGAACCACGGCCGCGTCTTTCCTGAACCGCATACGCTGGCTGAGCTGAATCCAGAGGCGTTGCCTATGCCTCGTAAAAGAGCCGAAGCGATTCGAGAGATGTCTGCGCGAATTGCGGAGGGGGTCCTTCGTTTTGATATGGATGACGACGAATTCTATGAAGCATTGGTGTCTGTGCCGGGTATCGGTCCTTGGACAGCACAATACGTTGCCATGAGAGCGTTAGCAGATCCTGATGCGTTCTTGCACGGGGATCTGGTTATCAAAAAGGTCGCAAGTGAGCTGCTGGGAATTGATAGCGAAAAAGCACTTCTTGCAAGGGCAGAACACTGGCGACCCTGGCGTGGATACGCCGGGATGTACCTGTGGCGATATGCCGCTGAACTTTCGGGAACCAAGTAAATGCAATACAGATACATAGAGTCACCCATCGGATCATTGTTGCTCGCAGGAAAGGCGGATGTCCTGCACATCGTTGGTTTTCCGGAAGGCAAAGGTAAGATCTTTCCTGAAGACCACTGGTCCGAGGTTGATGGAAGCTTCACGCAAGCAGAAGACCAGTTGAATGAATACTTTGAGGGACGTCGTCAGGCTTTTGAGCTAAAGCTCCAGCCATCAGGAACACCCTTCCAGTTGCAGGTTCTGTCGGCGCTTCAGGATATCCCGTTCGGGGAAACTCGTTCCTACCTTGAAATTGCTCGATCAATCGGGAGGCCGAAAGCCGTACGAGCCGTCGGTGCTGCTAACGGTAGAAATCCGTTACCGATTGTTATCCCTTGTCACCGTGTGATCGGCACAAATGGATCGCTCACCGGTTTTGGCGGCGGCCTGGTGGCGAAAGAGTATCTGCTTGGCTTGGAAAGCCAGGATTTTTCTTTTACTCCGCCTCGAAGCTGATATCGATAGGCTGACCATCTGAATCGTAAATCATCACCGAGCTGGCATAGGGTTGTTCTTTGACCAGCTCACGAAATGCGCTCAGTGACTCGAAGGGAAGATCCGTTAGCATGCCATTGACCAACCATGAAGGCAGTGCGCCAGCAGGGTCCACGTATTGTTGCCAGGTCACCCGGGTGCGGGATTCCGAAAGCGGCTGCAGCAGATAGGTCCCATTCGCGTCTCTAATCCTGACATGTTTGGTCTCATCGATCGCTTGCGGCTTTGCCGTCATCGAAACCACAACAGACTGATCATCGTTGTAGGCGATCTCTGCGTGGAAGATGACATCGCGAGACTTGGCCGGAAAGGGGAGGCTGGTGACCTGGTAGAAGGTTCGTTCAGTTGCGCTCGGTTCTTCCAGTGTTCGGCTCTCTTTGCATCGAAATACCCACTTCACGCAGGCGTCAGTGTCTCTTAGTAAAGCAAGTGCACCAGCGACACTAACCTCGACCTCCGTGCTTGCACGGAACTCCTCATACTTGGCGCCTTCCGGTTTGCGTGACTCAACGAGAACGTCATCTTTATCCAGCCGCGGTTTCCACTCCATCGCCAGCGCGGTCGATGTCCAGAACAATGACAGCAGTATGAAGATCGTTTTTTTCATATCGTCACCGACTGATGGACTGCAACACATCGAAGTAGTCTGGAAAAGTTTTTCGGGTGCAGTCCGGATCATTGATGGTGACGTTAGCCCCACCGAATGCAGCCAATGAAAAACACATGGCGATTCGATGGTCTGCGTAGGTATCGATTTCTGCCGTCCTGATTTCTTCAGGAGGATTAATCGTAATCGTGTCGTCGGTAGTCTCAACTTCAGCACCGAGTCTTCGTAAACCTTCGCTCATGGCGTGCATTCGATCCGTCTCTTTCACACGCCAGTTGTAGATGTTTCGAATCGTGGTTTTGCCCTCGGCGAACAAAGCCATTGCGGCGATGGTCATGGCAGCATCGGGGATGTGATTCAAATCAACGTCGACGCCTTTTAGTGTGCCAGAGGAGACATCGGTCCAGTTTTCCTGGCGATCTACTTTTGCACCCATTTGTTCGATGGTATCCAGGAACTGGTAGTCACCCTGCACAGAGCTTTTCCCCAGACCATGCACTCGTACGGGTCCGCCAGAGATAGCCGCAGCTCCGAAGAAGTAGGAAGCTGAAGAAGCATCGCCTTCAATCATGTAGGAACTAGGAGATTTGTACTGCTGACCTCCTGGGATATGAAACTTCTGGTAGTTCTCGTGGGTAGCGGTGACCCCAAAGATTTCCAACATCCCGAGCGTGATATCCAAATAGGGCTTGGACACTTGTTCTCCGATGACCGTGATGTTGGAGTCACCCTCAGCCAAGGGCAACGCCATCAACAATGCTGTCAGGTACTGGCTGGAAATATCGCCTCGGATGCTGATGTCTTTACCCTTGATCAAGCCGCCCTGGAGTTTCAGGGGGGGACATCCATCCTTTTCGAGATACTCGATCTCGGCGCCGAGCTGTTTCAACGCATCCACCAGATGCTCAATAGGTCGCTCGCGCATGTACTCGTCACCATCAATAAGAAATTCCTGATTGATTAGGCTCAGCACGGCGGTGAGTGGCCGGATTGCGGTTCCTGCGTTACCGAGAAACAGTTCCTGTTTTCTCTCCGGGAGAAAAAGACCGCCGAATCCCTCAACAGTGCATTCACTCCAATCATCTGAAACAGAGATATTCACGCCAAGCTGACGCAGGGCATCCACCATGCGTTTGGTGTCATCACTCCTTAACAGATTCGTCAGGGTTGTGTTGCCGGAGGACAGGGCCGATAGGAGAAGCGCGCGGTTCGAAAGGCTCTTGGAGCCTGGGAGAACCACTTCTCCCTCAACACGAGAGATGGGTGTCATAGTCAGCTGTTTCATGGCGCTAGTATAATTCAGGTGGTCTGATTTTCGGCGATAGCCTGCCAAGAAAACTGGCGACGTCAGATTCGACTTCGCGAATTGGGGCTCTGCCCGGTTCCTCCAGCATGACAGCTCCTGTGACGTTATCAATGGAAAGGAACAGTTCTGATTCAGGATCCGTGTTCGCGATGAACACGGTGAAGGGTCGTTTGATTCGTTGCTTCGCCATCGAGTGACCAATCAGGTTAGCGATAAGGCGGTCAAAATCTTCCGGATTCCATAACTGGATTAAGCTGACCCGACCTTCCTCACTGTCGGCTTCCAGTGTCCCTGACCAATAGCTGCCGTAGAACGCTTTAATATCTGGATGGATGTTGCACTCCAGTGCGTTCTCCAGGCCGGCAAAGTTCACAGGCTCGTCCTGCGCTTTAGGTCGCCAGTAAGTCAACTCTGTATCCTGGTGAATCTCGCAGGGCGAGCGCCACTCAGGGTCGAAGGGTGCAGCGAGTTCCCGGTTCTCAGTGATTGCCAGGGTCGCTTCGATGAATGTTTCCAGTGCCTGCATCTAGAAGGGTTTCAGGACAACAAGAATCAAGATAGGAACGACGAGGATCAGGGCTGCTTCGTTGTAGATCCTGAAATAGAGTGAGGTTTTTAATGCCTCATCTCTCTTCATCTGGGCTATGTATCGAAATGTCTGGAACTGGTATGTAATGAGGCCGAGAACCAGGCCAAATTTTGCATGCATCCATCCGCCGGTGATCTGGTAGTAGAGCCAGAGAACCAGGCCAAGGACAATGGCCAGAACCGCCATGACGTTTGAGAAGCGGAACAGTTTTTCTGCCATGACAACCAGGCGCCTGGTGTCCTCTCCGGCGTTTCGGCCTTCCACATAATGGACGAGAATGCGCGGCAGGTAGAAGACACCAGCCATCCAGGCCATAACAAACAGGATATGGAAAGTTTTGAACCACAGCATCAGACGATATCCACGGCGCCGCCGTCTACACGAATGTTCTGGCCGTTAATAAAGGCAGCCTGCGGACCAGATAGAAACAGGATAATGCCAGCCACTTCTTCGCGGGTGGCGAATCTGCCGAGCGGGTTGGGGAAATAGGTGTCTGCGATTTTCTGCTCTGCTTCTTCGAAGGTGTTGCCCCAACCTTCGCGTTTCGCTTTGTCCAGGTAGCTCGCTTCGACCTCAGGTGTGCGAATCAGACCTGGTGATACCAGGTTGGTGGTGATGCCTTTTGGACCGGTTTCCTTTGCCAGGCTGACCGTCAGGGTTGCGAGCGCGCCCTTGGCTGCATAGTAATGAGGCATAACTCGATTTGGCCGGGTCGATCCAATGGTGCCGAGGTTGATGATCCTGCCACCTTGACTCATGAGTGGCAAAACGCCCTGGGTCAATCGAACGATAGAAAGCGTGTTGATGTTGTAGAGTTCGATCCAGTCCTCTGTGCTGGTGTTCTCCCAGTTGCCGCGCCGCGCCTCTCCGTAATTGTTTACCAGTATGTCGAGCTGATTGGTATTTTGTTTCAGTTGATCAATGACCTGGTTAGAACCCGAATCATTCGTGATGTCTCCCCATAGAGCCGTGCCTGCACCGGCTTCGTTCACTGCATCCTGAGACGCGCCTTCCTGATTGCTGTGAAAGTAAACCTTGGCACCCTGTTCAAGAAACATGTTCGCGATGATGTTTCCGGTGCCACGATTGCTTCCGGTTACAAGGACGTGTTTCTTTTCGAGGTCCAGGTTCACGATTTCACCTATACTGCGCGGTTTCAGGGGTTCAGAGAAAAGTCAGTGGCCGAGATTAACATAGTTTGGTTTCTAGCCGTCGTTGTCGCCGGCGTGCTGGTTCAGACGCTGACTGGTTTCGCCATGGGGCTCATCATCATGGTGGGCGTGGCGCTTTTTGCGATTGCTGACATTGCTTTTACCGCAGCGGTCGTGAGTTTTATCTCCCTGGTCAACGCTCTGGTTGCCATGCGTAAAGGCAGACACCATATCGATTGGTCGCTGGCAGGTTGGATGCTGGCTGGATTACTGCCTGCCATGGCTTTGGGCTTGTACTTCCTGACCTATCTCTCGGAGCACTACTATGAATTGCTTCGCTTGCTGCTTGGGCTGGTAGTCATACTTGCCGGTGCAAGCCTGATGATTTCTCCCAAACCGTTCGAGAAGCGTTCAGGCAACGGTTCTTTCCTTGGGTTTGGCGCCCTGGGCGGGATTCTCGCGGGTATGTATAGCGTGGGTGGTCCCCCTGTCGCCTACTTTGCTTATCGTCAGCCAATGACGATCAACACGATTCGATTTTCGCTGTTGGCGATCATCGCTGGCTCAACGGTGGTGCGCGCGTTGATGGTGTTGGTGTCAGGACAGATGACGATGGAAATTGTCACTGTAAGTGCTGTGTCGATACCCGTTGTGATCGGTGTGACGTTGGTTGCAAGCCGCTACATGCAGCTCGTGCCGGACAGGGTGGTCAGAGTCACAGTTTTTGTGGTCCTGATCGTCGCGGGTGCAAGCCTGATAGTCGATAGTCTAGCCGCTTTCGGATTTTTCCATCCATAACGTGTCCCAGTACTTTTCAAACTTATAGCCAACTTCCGTCAGGATGCCTTTTTCCACGAAGCCGAATTCCCGGTGCAGCTCGATGCTTGCTTCATTTGGCAACGCGATGATCCCGTAGTACCGGTGGACATCAGTTGCTTCCAGTTCGCGAAAGAGATGTGCGTAGAGTTTTTTGCCGTAACCTTTGTCAGTTGACCGATGGTCAAGGTAGATGGTTGTCTCAACTGACAAATCATATGCGGGCTTCGTTCGAAACTGGCTGCTGCTTACGTAACCGACAATCTGTTCATTGTCCGTTCCGACGAATAAACGATGTCTGGCATTTTTGTTATAGCCGTCGATCATCCGTTCCCGATTTTCAACGGTGACTGGTTCAAGGTCGAATGTGATGTGTGTCGTTCGGACGTAGTGATTGTAGATTTCCGCAAGGGCAGTCGCGTCATCACGGGTTGCTTCGCGAATGGTTAGATTTGTAGTCATGGGTCGATATTACTGGATAATGGGCGCATCAGTCCTGAACTCGCTGCTGTATGAGTGATTTTGAAGATATCAGGCCTTACCACGACCATGAGGTAAGTGGCGCCCTGGAACAACTGGCGGTAGACCCTGAACTAATTGATTTCCTGTCGGGCTGGCTGGCCCCTCGAACTTATCGGATTTTCCCTGGGTTACTGCGTAGCGGTTTGTCATGGTATCTCAGGCGCTCCATACGTGGCGTTAACGACATTGCCGCTTTTCAGGATGTGGTTGCCGCCTATGCGCGCAAGCTTGTTCGAGAGGGAACCACAGAGTTCTCCTATGAAGGTTTTGAGCGACTGGAGCCAGGCAAAGCGTACCTTTTCATCAGTAACCATCGTGACATCGCGGGTGACTCGATGTTGCTGGACTATGCGCTCTACCTGAACGACCTTGATACGGTTCGCATTGCCATTGGCGATAACCTGGTGCAACGAGAGTTCGCTACTTCCCTGATGAGACTGAACAAAGGTTTCTTTATCAAACGCTCCGCGGGTGGACCAAGGAAAGCTTATGCAGCGTTGCTTCAGTCTTCGCAATACATCAAGCATTCAATAGAAACGGGCAACTCAATCTGGATCGCTCAGAGTGAAGGCCGGAGTAAAGATGGTTTAGATGTCACCGATCCGGCCATCATCAAAATGTTCGTTCTGGCAGACAGGAAGAAACCTCTTGCGGACGCGATTAGGGACCTGAATATCGTACCGCTTTCTATTTCTTATGAGTTTGATCCCTGTGATGTTCTGAAAGCGACTGAGCTGGGTCGAATCGCGAAGGAAGGGGGTTACGAAAAACCACCGGGTGAAGATCTGCTTTCTCTTGTGCGTGGTCTTAGCGGAAAGAAAGGACGAGTCATCCTGAGGCTGGGAGAAGAACTTAGCGGTGATTTTGAAACGCCTGAAGAAGTGGCGGCTGAGGTAGATCGTCAGATCATTGGTAATCTGGAATTATTCCCGGTAAATCATTGGGCCCTCGCGAAACTGCAGGGGGAGGGTGAGACCGTCGTTTCAAAGCAGGATGCGTTGCAACTGACACAGCGCTTGAAAACCTGCCCGCCAGAGTACCGAAACTTCTGGCTTCAGATGTATGCCAATCCTGTGCTCAATCGAGCGCGTATTCTTGGTGAAGCTTCAGTCGAAGACGCTGATTGAAGGCGCCTCAATCGCCGCCCACTGCTCGCGCAGCTCCAGAATATGATCTGACCAGTACTTCTGTGTGTTGAAGAACGGGAAGGCCCTTGGGAAAGCCGGATCATCCCATCGTCTGGCGAGCCAGGCAGCGTGGTACATCATGCGCAGTGTTCTTAAGGGCTCGATAAGGAGCAGTTCACTTAACTCAAACTCTCGAAAGTCGCGGTAGCCGCGAAGGATGTGAGACATTTGAACGGATCTGGATTCTTCGTCGCCTGAGAGCAGCATCCACAGATCCTGCACTGCCGGTCCCATCCGAGCATCGTCAAAGTCCACGAAGTGCGGCTGCTCGTCACGCCATAACACGTTCCCCATGTGGCAATCCGCATGCACGCGCAGGTATCTAGGTTGAGCCAGCGTGATCCTATCTTCGATCAGTTGTAACAGCGGTTCGGTGACCGAGCTGTAGGCTTCAATGAGCTCGTCGGGAATGAAATGGTTTTCCAGTAAGAAAGTTCTCGCGTTGCTGCCATATTCTTCGATGCTGATAGCCGGTCGGAATTGGAAACTGTCTCTCGCACCGACGTTGTGGAGTCGTGCGATGAAGCGGCCGAGGACTTCCAGGCAATCCAGGTCATCAACAGCTGGTGCGCGGCCACCCCGTCGTGGAAAGAGCGCTATTTCGAATCCCTGGAACTGAAACCGTGTTTGTCCGTTGAGCTTAAGCGGCGCAACCACCGAAAGATCGTGCTCGGCAAGCTCCAGGGTGAAATCATGTTCCTCCTGGATTTGTGCTGAGGTCCAACGGTCTGGTCGGTAAATTTTTGCGATCAAAGGCTCATCGTCTTCGATGCCAACCTGGTAGACGCGGTTTTCATAACTGTTCAGTTCAAGGATTCGTGCGTCACAGTGGTAACCCTGTGACTCAATGGCATCCATGATGAAATCAGGTGTGAGTTTGGAGAAGGGGTGACTGTCAGCGTTCATAGTCGATCATCAAGGCAACGCCTTTGATTTGCGCGAACACAGATTCGCCTTCACGTAGGGCAAGATCATCCACGGATTTTCTGGTGACGCGTGCCAGTAGTGTTTGATCACCCGTAGTGAGCCTGATCAGGCTGGTTGGGTCACCCTCTACCTGTGTCATGGAGGTGATGCGGCATTCGATGACATTAAGAATACTGCTTGAGAGCGATCTTTCGCGGGAAATACTGACATCACGAGCCGGTATTTTTACGCGCACCTGGTCTCCTTTTTCAAACCCGGGGGCGCTCACCATGAGCGGTTGTCCTTCCAGGTTCAATTGCGTCAGACCGTATGGTTCATCCAGCGCCTCGACCGCGCACCTAACGATTGCAGCGGCATCGCTGCCCGTTGTCGCACTTTCACTGGTTGAAAACTCGATAACAGGTGCATGTTGAATAATGCTGCCTTCACTGATTTCGAGTACGTTGTCAGCCAGGTAGAGCACTTCATCCAGGGAGTGACTGACGAAGACAACCGGTATATCTAGTAGCTGGTGTACGCGCTGCAGGTAAGGAAGGATTCTGTTTTTTGCAGCCTGATCTACCGAGCCCAGGGGTTCGTCCATGAGAAGGAGTTGCGGATGGGACAAAAGACTTCGCGCGATCGCAACTCTCTGCTGTTCACCACCAGAGAGTTGTGCAGGAAGCTTTTCCAAAAGAGTTCCGATATCCAGAACATCGACGATCTCATGTCGACTTAAACCGTGGCTCGAATGTGCTCGCTTCTCCGCGTAGTCCAGGTTGCCGCCTGCGCTCATGTTGGGAAACAGATTGAGGTGTTGAAACACGTAACCGATTCGACGCTCGTGTGCGGGAACGAAATTGTTTTGATCCTGCCAGGTTTGACCGTTGAGACTAACCTCCACCCCGGATTCCCGATCCAGTCCGGCGATGAGTCTTAGGATAGAAGTTTTACCGGAACCAGAGGCGCCAAACAGAGCAGTAACTTCTCGATCTGGAAATTCGGTGTCCACATCGAGTAGAAAATTTCCTCGATTGATCTTGCACTGGATGCTTAAGGTCATTGTTTAAACCCTGCGCTGCTGTTGCCAGTGCCGATCGACTGCGTAAAGAATCAGCAAGAGAATGAAGGAGAAGGCGAGTAGCCCGCCAGCCAGAAGGTGAGCACGGTCGTAGTCCAGCGCTTCCACGTGGTCGAACAACGCGATCGACAATACCCGTGTTTCGTCGGGTATGTTGCCGCCGATCATCAATACGATGCCGAACTCGCCAACGGTGTGAGCAAAGGCCAGGCATATCGCGATGATGAACCCTCGTCTGCTGAGAGGGACTGCCAGGTTAAAGAATCTATCCCATGGACCAGCACCGAGTGTGGATGCCGCCTCCATCAATTCCTTCTGCAAAGATGAGAAAGCAATCTGCAATGGCTGGACATAAAAGGGTAGCGAGTAAATGATCGAACCCACGACCAGACCTGCGAATGAGAAAGCTAACGTAGACCCAGTGGCACTTTGCCAGAGCTCACCCGGCAAGCTGTTCGGCGAGAAGGCAATAAGCAGATAAAAACCGACAACTGTCGGGGGCAATACGATCGGTAAAGCGACGAAAGGCTCAACCAGATTTCGTAGCATACTTTTCGACCTGGATAGCCACCAGGCCAGCGGCGTACCGATCAAAATGAGGCAAAGGGTTGTGATGCCCGCCAGCTTGATCGTAATCCAGAGTGAAAGCAGGTCGGGATCAGTCATGCTCACCCATGGTGTCGATCAGATAGCCAGCATCCGAAATGAGGCGTTTGGACTCAGGCGACATAAGCCAATCGGCAAAGAGGTCTGCGGATTCCGGTGCGTTTTTCATGACAACAAACTGTTGTGTGACGGGTGCATGATACCGCTTTGGCACAAGCCAGTAGTGTTCGGTAGGAATGTTCTGGTCTCGTACCTGAGCGAGTGATACGAATCCCCCCGCGATGTTGCCTGTCTGCACAAATGTGAATGCCTGGGCGACGTTGTTGCCGTAAACAAGCCTCGCGGCAGGTTTGAGTTCCGCCAGCACCTGCTGAGCGGCCAGGCCATAAGGCGCATGCCTTGGATTGGCGACGGCAATCGGGCTTGTGAAGGTGTCCAGTTCGGGAACGGCACCGGGTGTCCAGAAAACCAGTTGACCTATGGCGTAGGTGTCTCGTTTTCGACTCAATGAGCGACGTTCCAACTCCTCGGGTCGCAAGTGATCAGCTGCAAACAGAATGTGAAAGGGGGCACCTTGAATGATTTGGGCTGTTAAAGCGCCGGTCGAGCCTGGAATGATTTCTATGTCTGATGGTCTGCCTGTCTGGTAAGCATCCACCAGGCTGGTCAGCGTAGATTTAAAGTTTGCAGCGACCGCCAGACGCAATGGTTCGGCGTGAGTGTTTTGCGCAAGAATGAGCGAAAACAGGAACGCGATAAGTCTGCAGTCGCGAAACACGACCTAGCTCATGCGCTTGACGAAATCATCGACCAGCCAACCGGAGATCGACATCATCGCTGGCTTATTTGGCATGTTTTTATAGTGGAACCACTGAGCGTCAGCGATTTCTTCTTCCTGAATGGTGATCTCACCGCTCTCATACTCGGCATGGAAACCCAGCATTAGTGAGTTTGGAAATGGCCAGGATTGGCTATTGTAGTAGCGTAGGTTTTTTACTCGGATGCCGACTTCCTCGAACACCTCACGATGTACTGTTTCCTCAATGGATTCACCCGGCTCCACGAACCCTGCGAGGGTGCTATAGAAATTCCCACGAGCGTGGGCGTTTCGGGCGAGCAGTACTTCTTCACCACGCGTGACCAGCACGATAATCGAAGGAGACAGTCTTGGGTAAAAGGCCAGGTTACAGGATTCACACTTTCGTGATCGGTCGATAGGTGCTGTTGAAGTCTCGGCACCACATGCACCGCAAAAGTGATGATGACGATGCCATTCCACCAATTGTTTAGCGCGGCCGATCAGATAGAAGACAGGCTGCTCCACTGTCGTCAGAAAGGACCAAAGGGAATCAAACTCATAACCCGGAGGTTCTTCGGCATCAGGATCAACTTCCTCAGCAAAAATAGGGGTGCCGCCGAGATCGCCCAGGTAATGGGTCGACATAGGTTCAAGTCCACACCAGCGCCATTCGTCCTGTGTTAGTGGTCGCCATGGATGAGCACCGTCTACACAAAGTATCTCCCCGTCGGACACAACGATGTGATAGCTGGCGTCGTGCGAACCTTCCGTGATGATACCGGGGTTAAAGTCTTGAGGTATGTTTGCGTATTCCCAGTCCATGAATTCAGTGGTCTGTGCGAAAAGAAACGGACTTTAGCATTCAGCTGTTCGCGTAGAAAGCGTCGTGAAAAGCAAACTTTCCCGTTGGAGCCTTGTCCCTGATCAATCTCAGCATGAAGTATTCGCTGGATTCGTTGGTGGGACAGTGCTCCGGTGCTAACGAAAACCCATGTCGTGAATAGTAGTCCGGATTGCCAGTCAGTATGCAGCCCCATGCGTCGAGCTCTCGAATGGCATCGATGCCCGCTTCGATTAACTGCCCGCCAATGCCTTCGCTTTGTCTCCCAGGTTTCACAGAGATAGGTCCAAGGGCGAACCAGCTGCCGGTGTTGCTGGAGATGGTTGCCGGTGAAAAGGTAGCCTGCCCGACGACCTCATCTCCATCGGTTGCAACCAGTGAAAGGGAGAGGGCGCCGATGGATCGTAAGACGTTTACCAAGTCCTGTTCGTCACCTCCCGCGTAAGGCATGTCAGCAAAAGCGTCTTTTGTGATTTGCCAGATTGCATCGTGGTCGGTTGGTTGCTCGGGTCTGATGCTGATCATGTTTCCACCCGTTTTATAAATCCCCAGAGGTAACCCATGCCATCGTCTACCGTCAGCATGCGTACGCCAAACTCTCTTGTAATCGGGGCATCACACTCAACACCTCGGGATTGGAGTGTTTCATAGATTGCATCGACATCGTCCACCCAGATGCCGATCCATGAAGGTCGATTGTCCGTTGACTGAAGGCGGCCTGAGCCATCGATCCAGACTTCCGTGTCGCCAACCTTCATTTCTCCGTTCTGGACTTTCCCGTCGCCATTGTGCCAGCGACCAATCTCTATGAAGCCGAAATTGTCCGCATACCAATTCATGGCCTGCTCTGCGTCATCGAAGAAGAGGTAGGGTACGATGCCTTTATAGTTTTCGTTAGTCATCGCACTAGTTTACATGACGGAGTTTCGAGGTGTTCGAGCCAGGGCAATCACGATGACGTCCGCTGCACCGTGTTCAAGTAGGGTTCTGCTTATCTCACCTGCGGTGCTGGTGGTGGTAATCACATCATCAATCAGTAGTACTGTTTTGTTCTTGATCAATTCGGGTTTGGCTACTAGAAAGGTGCCGCGAAGATGATCGCGTCGACTCGTTGCGTTAAGCGCCCGCTGACTTATGGAGTCGCGGCATCTTCTCAGCAGGCTGTGCTCAGCTGGTAGCTGCTCGCTTTTGTTAAGCCAGTCCGCAATCAGCTTCGATTGATTAAAGCCACGTCTTCTGAACTTCCGCCAGTGTAATGGCACAGAGGTGAGCAGAATTTGATCGCGAGGTAGATGGTTCAGTGTTTCATTGAGGTGGACGGCTGCCAATCTGGCTAATACATAACCTGCTGCCTGGTAGCCGCGATCTTTGAATCTTTGCATTAGATGATCGACTGGATGAGCGTACTCAAAAGCACAAAGCGCAGCACTGAAGTGTGGCGGTGTCTTCAGACATGAGGCGCAGACCGCTCCCCGGTCTGTTGCCATTGGTTCAGCACAGTAGTCGCAAGCATTTCCCAATGTCGGAAGCTCTGATTCGCACCCTTCGCAGAGATCGAAAGAGCGTCCGCTTGATTGACCGCAAAGTAAGCAGAGGCCTGGGGCAATGGCGTAAGAATATCGCCTTAGAATATCTGTGAGAGCCATTGGCTCATGGTGAGCTCGGTTCGATCACTCAGGCAGCGGTAAAAGCTGAAAGTCTGGTAGGCGATGTCAGCCAGGATTGCCAGGTCGACAGGGGTGACGCTCGCTGTCGTCGCAAACGTAGATACGGCTTAAGTAGCGAGACCAGGATGCAACTTCTTCATCTTCAAGCTGATGCTCGCCAGGTGAGAAAGGCGGGATCCTGCGAATCATCCGAATGACGTAGTAGTGATCGTTACCTCTTATCGCTTTGATCATGGCGATTTCACCCATCTCACGGTTCTTATTCTCGTTGCAGAGCAGTAGCCGTACAGCCGCCTCATAGTTGTTTTCGTATCCAGCATAAATATTGAACTGTTGGGTGGCGTGACAGTTTTTCTGTGCGGACTGTATGTCGATTGCAAGAAGATCCAGGGGGTCTATATCGATCTGGTCAGCCTTGTGTGATTCAAAGGAAATTTTTGTCGTCCAGTTTTCCGGCTGTTCATCTGCAGGGAT
Source organism: Pseudomonadales bacterium (assembly GCA_965267195.1). GTDB lineage: Bacteria > Pseudomonadota > Gammaproteobacteria > Pseudomonadales > Azotimanducaceae > UBA9659. Next base: position 2,157,253 of record OZ253942.1, on the reverse strand, counting down.
GAAGTCAGAAACTCGCAGGGTCTGGTTGTTCACCAGGGAAACCTGCTGCCATCCTTCGGGTGGTTGAGCGATCAGTCTCTCGCCGGTCTCAATTGCTGCAGTTATGTTTGCCGGAGATTCTGTGGCTTGAGTTTCGGTCGCTGTTGTTGATTCGTTACTGGTTTGGGAAGTCGTGCAACCGGTGAGCAGTAAAGACAATAGGATGACTAATCGAGGCACGATCTGACCTACATAAGCGCCAAGGCTTCTTTTTCCAGTGCAATGAGTCGTCGCACCCAGTTCTCTAAGAGCGTGAACTCTTCCTCGGTCAGCTCGAACAATTTGTAGACTTGTTTCACGAGCATCTGTTCTTCAACCTCAAAGGCGCCATCGGCGTATCCGAGCCTGATCAGATTGATGACAACAGCGACGCGAGATTTTCGTGTGTCAAAAATCTCGTTAATACCATCGACTGGTATGTAGTGAGGTTCGAAAGATTCTTCCAGCCCGATTTCACGTTTCAGAGTATCCATCATCAACTGTTCGTCCGGTGTGAGGTCACCGTCCGAAACAACGACGTCATGACCGAGACAGATGAATGCCTCTTTCTGCGCTTTGTTGAGTTCATGCAGGAACATTTGCTCTTCTGGTCCTACTATTCTTCGGGACCCACGAGGGTGACGTCGTAGTTGTGGATTTCATCATCCTTTAACGTAGTTACCTCGACAACATCGCCAGGCTTGTACTGCTCCAGCTGGGTCAGCAAGGAATCTTCGTTGGTTACACTTTCGCCATTGATGGCGATGATCACGTCACCCAGATGAATGTTTCCACCTCGGTCTTCTCTGACTCCTACCATGCCCGCCAGATCAGCAGGTAGACCTTCCCGAACCGCCAGAATAGCCACGCCTTTCACGCGCAATCGTCTGGTCCAGTAGTCAGTCAGTGTCTCAATACCGAGGACTGGGCGTATCAGGCGGCCATGTTCGATCAGCTGCGGCACGATCTTCTTAACTGTATTGACCGGTATCGCAAACCCAATTCCGGCGCTGGCACCTGAAGGTGAATAGATCGCGGTGTTCACACCGACCAGCTTGCCATGGGAGTTCAGTAGGGGACCACCAGAGTTCCCTGGATTGATGGCGGCGTCAGTTTGAATAACGTTTTTGATGGTTCGGTTTGTGATGGATTTGATTTCCCTGCCGAGTGCACTCACGACACCGACGGTCAGAGTTGTATCAAGGGCAAATGGATTTCCGATAGCGAGCACCTTGCGGCCCACTGCGAGCGAAGCGGAGTCACCCAGTGGCAGTGGTTGCAGTTCCTCCTGTGGTGCATCGATCTTTAGCAGTGCGATGTCTTTTTCGGGTGCTGTGCCAACAACTTCCGCTTCATAGCTTTTATTGGACTGCAGGGTAATGGTGATTCGGTTTGCGCCGTAAACGACGTGAAAGTTGGTGACGATCAGGCCGGATTCATCCCAGATAAATCCGGTACCACTGCCTCGCGGTATTTCCATGACGTTGAGTGAAAACCTGCGACGGCGCAGTTGAGTGTTCGTGACGAAAACGACACTGGGGCTGGCGTTTTCAAATACGGCGATGTTGTTTTTTTCATCGTCGGTATAGAACACATTTTCCAGGGCGGCATCAGCGACAACTTCTACGTTGCCGCCTTCGTTTTCCTCGCCCGTGGCGAAAGAATAGAAACCCGCGATAACCGCAATCGCTACAGTTAGTGCTGCTAGATACTTCAAGAGACTCACCGGGTGGTGGGTGTGGTTCTTGATACAACGATGCCGCTATCGATGAACTGATTCAGGTCGTATAGATCCTGTGGGCTCAGGGTGCCAACGATCTGTTTAAGTCTCAAAGTATCCAGAACGTAAAGGTGTCTAGCGCTGGCGTACTGGAACTGTGACAGGAAGAGGTTACGCTGCGCGTTCAGAACATCGACGATGTTTCGAGTGCCCACTTCATATCCGGTCTGGGTAGCATCCAGGGCGCTTTGGCTGGATTCGATGCCGCGCAATCTGGCTCTGACCCTTGCCACATCGGTGTTAATAGCGATGTACAGATTTCGAGTGTTTTCCACGACCTGTCTTTGAATCAAATCAAGATTTTTCTGTGCTGCTTCGAGATCGTATCCGGCAGCTTTTACCTGAGAGCGAACGCCGCCACCCTGATAAATGGGGACGTTCATGCTCAAGATAGCACTGGTTTGATCAATCTTGTTGCCGAAGAAACTGCCGCCTCCCGAGACGCTGTGTGCATACTGCACCTGAGCATCGATGGTTGGGTAGTGACCGGACTTCGCAAGTTGTAGCCCACGCTCTGCGGTCTTCATTCTTTCTCGTGCCGCCGCGAGTGAGTAGTTGTTCTCAAGTGCCATTTGTACCCAGGCATCTTCGTTTTGTGGATCCGGGTAGCGGACCGGGAAGTCTTCCGCCAGACCATTGATGTCATCGAAGATGCTGCCAGTGAGTCTGACCAGTGGTTCGAAGCTGGTTGATTGCAAACCTTCTGCCTCGATCACGTTCACGGTTGAAGAATCGAATGCTGCCTGCGATTCGAGAACGTCTGTTATTGCCACAAGACCTACATCGAATCTTTGTTGAACCTGCTCAAGCTGACGCTGCACTGCGTCTCGTTCAGCGTTTGACGCCGATAGGGCAGCCTCTGCATCCAGGATGGCGAAGTAACTTTCAGCCACTCTGACCAGCAGTGCCTGCTGCTCAGCAGCGAAGTTTGCCATTGCCTCTGCCTGGATATTCTTGGACTGCTGGAAGCGGTACCAGCTATCAAGTCTAAACACAGGCTGGTTTAAGACTGCAGACCAGCTGTGATCATTGAACTCAGAATCGGGCACGCCCGTGCCCAGGAACTCTCGCTTGTTGTCTGATGTCTGACCACCGACGAAGACGCTGGGAAGAATCAGCGCGCGGCTTTGATCGACCACTTCGTTTCGGGAAAGAAATACAGCCTGTGCGGCTCCCAGTTCCGGGTCGTTGTCTACGGCGAGATTGTAGATCTCTTCCAGTGTTGCAGCGGATGCTGTCGTTGACGCGGAGATAGCGGCAAAAAGCGCCGCGGCTCTGAAAAAAACTTTGAACATATTGTTTGGTCCAGCAGATTGCATAGTCAGTTTGGCCCGGTTTACTGCGGAAGGCTGCGTAGCATAGCCGAAGTCACCTCAAACGGGCCAGTTTTGAACGATGTAACGTGAACAATATGCGTTAAATCGTTCATTCCGTTGAACTTTAGACGTTTTCGCGCAACGAATGGTTCAACTCTTTCTTCAGTTTATAGTTCGGGTGCGGGAAAAGCCCCAAGCCGCTCCTCAAGCCACTTACCCACAGCAAGACAGTGATCTTCTCGAAATGGTGCCGCCAGAATTTGGATACCGATGGGCAGCCCGTTGGAATCAGTGCCTGCACGGATAACGAGACCTGGCCAACCGGTGAGGTTGTAGGCCGCGGTATAGGTGTAAGCTAGGAAATCCTCCTGCTGATCATGAAGGATCGCCGTATGCGCGTTGACTGGGCTTATCAGTACATCAAAGTCATCAAACAGGCTCAGCATGGAGCTCTGGTAGCTGTGCCAAAGGCTGATGACCTGAGCGAACTCTCTGGCATCAATCGGGTGCCCGGAACTCTCAAGAATAGCGGCTACCGCCGGAGAGGGCGTTTCGGTGTTGTTCTGTTCTAGCAGGGCTTCCACCATTTCGCCGTCGTCTGCCCGCATCAGGTGCCCATAGATCATTGCAGACATCTCAACGCCAGTAGGGCGAGCTTCACTGACGCGGTTATTGTCCGCTGTCAGCAGGTCTCTTGCTTTTTCAACGGTGGCAATAATCTCGGGAGTTGGTGTCTTCAGTCCATTGTCTGTGTGCCAAGCGACTCTCAGTTTCGAAACATCCACAGCGTTTGGATCCTGCCAGGTGGCAGGTACAGCATGAGGGTCCAGATTGTCCGGCCCTGACATGATTTCGAGAAGATAGGCGAGGTCGTCGACGTTTCTCGCCATAGGACCTGGTTGTGTTAGAGGCGCGATGACACCCATGCTCGGAAGGCCGTTGCCGGTGCATGGTATTCGCCCCGTTGTCGGCTTGATGCCTGCGATCCCGCAAAAATGCGCAGGTAGGCGAATGCTGCCTCCTGTATCTGTACCAACGTCAAATGGTGTGCCACCTGCAGCGATTAAGGCAGCAGCACCGCCACTACTGCCTCCAGATGTCCGCGAGAGGTCATAGGGATTGTTGGTGCGACCAAAAAGGTTGTTGCTTGATTTGAACGCCAGGGTGAATTCCGGTGTATTGGTCTTCCCCATCAAGACGGCACCTTCCTGCCTTAGTCTGGCAACGCAGGTAGCGTCTTTTCCGGGTCGGAAGTCCTTGCGACCGCTGGTGCCCCAGGTTGTGACCATGTCATAGGTATTAAGGCTATCTTTGATGGTCATTGGGATACCGAACAGCTTCCCCGGGGTCTCCCCACCTTTTAGAGCGATGTCGTTGCGCTCAGCGTGTTTCATTGCCGTATCGGCCTCCAGATGGACAACCGCGTTGATCTGGGGATTGATCGCCTCGATTCGGTCAAGATAGGCGCGGGTTAAAGCCTTGGAAGACAATTGGCCCGCCATGATCCGCTCATGCAGCTCACGTAGCGGTAATTGCAGTGTTTCTTCCATGGATAGTCTCCATTCGGGGGGTGCAAGCGAATTTCACTAATATGTCATACTAGCGGGCGGAATTCCCGGCGAGGGCTTTCATGAACTACACGAATCAGGAACTGCTGGCGATCAACAGCCTGATGGGCTTTTTCTTCGCGGTCACGATTGTTGGCCTGATTTACTATTTCCGTAAAACCGGCGAAGTCTCCCTGCGTAACGCAGCTTACGCGATGAGCGCAGCTGTTCTTGCGCAAGTCTTTGCAACAGCAGTTTTTGTGACCGGTATCGAATGGCTCCATTATGTTTCGCTGGGATTTGTCGTTGTTCTTTCAATCTTTCTTTACGCTGTCCTTTCAAACGTATCTGAATCCAAAGTATCGCCTTCCCGTGTCGGTTTGATGGCGGGTGCGTCGGTGTTCATCGGCGCGATCATTGCCGTTTTTGGCAATGACACTCAGGTCGGCTGGATGCTCGTAGAAGCACCGGCGGCACTTCTCATCACGATCGCAACCGTCACGATGGTGCGACACAAACTATCACCTGGAATTATTTGTTCTGCAGCTTTGATGGCCATTCATATTGGTCTTCGATTTGCGATGGCTGCCTTGCCGGATGTCACACTCGCGACGACTTTGCTTTTCTTTGATGGTTTAGCACTCCTGCTTTCCGGTACTGCACTAGGCATCATCCATTTAGAAGCGATGGTAGAACGGCTCGCTGTGAAAGATGAGAAGCTGCACCGATATGAACAAGAAAACCGCAGACTGGAACTGCAGTTCAGCCAGGCACAAAAACACGAAAGCCTTGGTGTTCTGGCAGGCGGTATCGCCCATGATTTCAATAACATGCTGACCAGCGTGTTGGGATACACCAACCTGGCCATGAAAAAATTGCCTGCTGACTCGGAGGTCAGAAAAGACCTTTACATGGTGATGTCAGGTGCCAGGCAAGCCGCGGATCTCACATCACAGATGCTTGTGTACGCAGGGAAGGGTGCTATTGAGTTTGAATCCATTGACGTGTCGCGTGTTGTCGACAATATGTCGGGACTCATCAATTCAATCGTGCCTCGAAAAATTCACCTCGTTCACAAGATCGCTCGGGATCTGCCCTTGGTCAAAGGAGATGCGGTTCAGGTGGGTCAAGTCGCGATGAACCTGATTGCAAATGCAGTAGATGCCATCGAAGAAGGTGAAGGTGTCGTTGAGGTGCAAACCGGTCTTTCGCAGGTGACCGACGATATGATTCGTAAGGGATGGTTCTCTGAAAACCACGAGCCTGGTGCCTACGTGTATTTACGAGTGGTCGACTCCGGAGTAGGCATGGCGCCGTCCCAGATAGAACGGATCTTTGATCCCTTTTATTCCGAGAGTGCTCAGTCCAGCAAAAAAGGATTGGGTCTCTCCTCAATTGCAGGGATTATTCGCCAGCATAAAGGTTTCGTGCAGATCGCCTCGGAAAAAGGTAGCGGTTCAACCTTCACAGCCTACTTCCCAATCATTTCATACCAGGATGTTGAAAAGGCTGCGCCTGCCGCGCCGACGAGCCTGCCCTCAAGAATCAAAGGTCGCGTTCTGCTTGCGGATGATGATTCAAGAATCCGGAGCCTTATCGCGTCCATTCTGGAGAGCGATGGTTATGCCGTGGTTTCGGTGGAGGATGGTCGCGAAGCGAATCGTCAGGTCGGCATCTCTGGTGCTTCCTTTGACCTGTTTGTGCTGGATTGCACCATGCCGAAAATGTCAGGCACTGATGTCTATCGAACGATTCGAGCTAGTGGATTGCAGGCCCCCGTGATCTTGATATCCGGATATCGTCAGGAGCAGGTGATTAATGACATCAGTCATGACGAGGATGCGTATTTCATCAAGAAGCCTTTCAGCGTAGATGAACTGATAGAGACCGCCAACCTGTCGTTACAACAAGGTACGGTTCCTTAGTGTGCTTGAGAGCTAGGAAACGCGTTTCAAGCTCAGGCTAAGACTTTCACCCTCGATATCGAATTCCAGCGACTGCGATTCATCGCTCATTTCCATGGACACCGCCAGCGTCTCCCGCTGAATATAGTCACCATGTTCCTGCAGCGCGCTTGCCAGCTGACCATCGGCGTTAACCGTCAGCTCGATCCGATCGCTGACGTTAAAGCCAGAGTCTTTGCGCGACTTTTGGATTCGGTTCACCACTTCACGAGCTAGACCCTCAAGGATTAACGTTTCATTGAGTGTGCAATCCATATCGATGGAAATGAATCGGTCGGATACCGCATTGGTTCCTTCCATTGCTTCACGGAAAATCAGGATGTCATCGATGCCAAAGGATTCTTCACCAAGGGTAATGCTGCCTTCTTCCTGAAGCTGATCAATTCGCTCGCTGCTGAGTTCTTCGATCTGTTGTTTGAACTCTTTAAACTGTTTACCCAGTCGCTTGCCCAGGACAGGTGAGTTTGGTTTTGCATACAGATGAATGTACTTGTTCTCATCCGTTGAGTATTCGACAGCCTTCGCGTTGAGCTCCTCACGGATGTAGTCTTCCAGTCGAGCGATTTCGTCAAGCAGCTCAGTATCTCTGTGAACAATGGTGAGTGCCGCAACCGGCATCTTGGTTTTTACCTTTTCCTGATTTCGCTTCTGACGGCCCAGCAGAATGATGTGCTGCATTCTGGTGACCGCTTGCTCCAGTAAAGGTTTGATTCGAGTCTGGTTCGCTTCGGGATAACTGCAGAGATGCACGGACTCGTGCATGTCCTCATCGCCGTATTCGCGCAGGGCCTGGTAAACCGTTTCTGACAGGAACGGAGCAAACGGCGCCATGGATAAGCTCAATTCATACAGGGTCGTATAAAGCGTCTGATAGGCGGACAGCTTGTCGTCATCTTCACCTTCAGCCCAAAATCTTGGCCGATTTAATCGGATGTACCAGTTTGTCAGATCCTCGATGAAGTCGAAGAGCGCCGGAACTACGTTGTACAAACGATAGTTTTCCATCTCCTCAGCAATGTTGGCCTTCAGTGACTCAAGCCGGGACAGGATCCATTGATCCATGATGTTCTTTGATTCCGGTCGAGTACTGTCAGGTTTCCAGTTATCGATTTCTGTGTACGTGTTTAGAAACTTGAAGGCGTTCAACCACGGCAACAGAGCACGGCGGACCATATCCTTGACGCCGCTGTCCGCAAAGCGTTGTTCTTCGGCTTTCACCAGACCAGAGTTGATCAAATACAGACGCAGTGCATCGGCGCCGTAGGTTTCCATCAACTCATCCGGTGGCGAATAGTTACGCAGGCTCTTCGACATCTTCTTGCCGTCTTCGGCCATGACGATGCCGTTCACGATCACATTCTTGAACGGATGTGTGCCATAAAGCGCCGTGCCAAGAACGATCAATGTGTAGAACCAGCCGCGGGTCTGGTCGAGACCTTCCGCGATAAACTCGGCCGGGAATCCACGCTCAAACATCGACTGGTTTTCAAACGGATAGTGCAATTGCGCGTAGGGCATTGATCCGGATTCGAACCAGCAATCCAACACTTCGGAAATACGTCGGTAAGTGCCAGGTTCTCCGTCTATCGTGAAGGTCAGCGGGTCGACGTTTTCCCTATGCAGGTCGTCGAGCTCAACTCCGGTTAATTCCTTCAGGGCTTCGCGAGAACCAATACATTTTTGACTGCCAGTTTCGTCGTTGATCCATATAGGCAGCGGCGTACCCCAGTAACGATTTCTAGAGATCGCCCAGTCGATGGCACCTTCGAGCCAGTTGCCCATTCGGCCACCTTTGATGTGACCTGGTACCCAGTTGATTTGCGCGTTTGAAGCGAGCAGGTCATCACGCATCTGTTCGACTTTGACGTACCAGCTGTCGATGGTTCGATAGATGATCGGCGTATCGCTTCTGGGGCAGAACGGATAACTGTGATCGATCACGTCCTGGATATAGAGTTCACCGGAATCTTTCAGATGGCGGATGATGTCCTTGTCCGCTTCTTTGACATGCTGCCCGGCGAAGTCGCTGACTTCCTGGGTAAATTGTCCGGCCATGTCCACGGGGCAAGGTGTCGCCGTGATGCCTGCGGCTTTCAGAACTCGGAAGTCATCTTCACCAAATGCGGGGGCCTGGTGAACGATACCGGTACCGCTGTCTGTGGTGACATAGTCGTCTTCGAGCACAACAAACGCTCCTTCTTCCGCATATTGAGCGAAGTAAGGAAACATGGGTTCGTATCGTTTGCCGACAAGATCGCTACCCTTCAGATTACCGACGACTTCGACATCGCGGGTTTTACTGATGTACTCAAGTCTCGCTTCTGCAACCACGATGGTTTGACCGCTTGCGTTGTCTTTTACTTCGACATAGTCGATGTCCTTGCCGACACACAGCGCGAGGTTGGAAGGTAAGGTCCAGGGTGTCGTCGTCCAGGCTGCAATGTATCGATCCTCACCCTGCAATTTGAACAGCACGGTGACAGCAGGATCCTGAACGTCTTTGTAGTTTGAGCCTGCCTCGAAGTTTGAAAGTACGGTGCCGAGGGCGGTTGAGAAGGGCACAACCTTTTCACCGCGATAGATCAGGTCTTTTTCCCACAACTGACTGACAACCCACCACACGGATTCCATGTACCAGGGTTCCATGGTTTTGTAGTCATTCTCAAAGTCCACCCAGCGACCAATTCGATTGATGGTCTTTTCCCATTCGGCGGTGTAGCGCTGAACGATGCCGCGACACTCATCGTTGTAACCTTTAACCCCGAGCTTCTCGACGGCTTCAAGAGATGACATGCCCAGTGATTTATCAATCTCGTGCTCGATGGGTAGTCCGTGACAGTCCCAACCAAAACGTCGCTGAACGTACCGACCTTTCATTGTCCAGTAACGGGGCACGGCATCTTTCAGGATTGAGCCCACGAGGTGACCATGGTGTGGCAGGCCTGTCGCAAACGGCGGGCCATCGTAGAAGATATAGGGCTCGCCGTTTTCAGTGTTTGCCAGAGACTGCTGAAATACCTTCTCTTTTTGCCAGAAGTCGAGCACGCGGTGCTCTGCATCAACAAAGCTGAAGCCTTCACTGGTTGGATTGGTTGAGTCGCTCATCTTTATTCCTGTTACAGGCAAAAAAAAACCCGCCTTTGGCGGGTTTTTTTGCGATCTGCACGCTTTAACCCACCATTCGTTGCCGAATAATGATAATTATGCGGATGATCGCAATGTTCAATTGTTGGGTCAGATTTTTCACGGGGTAGAGCATAGTGGAACCGTATCACCCCTTCAAGGCGTTTTGGACGCCGGTCACGCTGCCTCTCAGGTTAATTTTCTCGAGAATCTCCGCGATCAGGCTCTCGATCGGAAAGATGTGGTACCAGTCTGGTGTCTCCTGATGATCGATCACACTGGTGCCAACCATATTGAACCGCCAGCCCTCTTTTTCAGCCCTTTCTGATATTCCTGCCATCCGTTCCCAAGCCGGGCCGTTCATCAGCGGGTGCACACAGGCGACGTTGATGTTGTTGGCTCCCTGTTCCTTCAGCTCATCGACCGCGGATACCACTGAACCCGCGGTATCGACGATGTCGTCCACGAGAAGAACGTCTCTACCCTTTACCTCGCCAATTAATGTGGATCTGAACACCTGGTTGGGTTGTGAGTAATCTCTCTCTTTCGACAGGGCAGCGAGATCAGCGGAGAGCTCCTCTGCGTATGCGCGAGCTCTTTCCAGATAACCGACGTCTGGAGAAACAACCACATCTCCCGTTAGTTTTTGTTCTCTAAGCCAGGAGACGAGCTGGCGGGTGAGAAAGACGTTTTCGAGGTGAGCCATGGAAGGCGTGAACATCCCGGCAATGGAGTCATTGTGAATTTCTACGGTCATGACTCGATCGACGCCGGCACTTTGCATTAAGCGCGCGAATAAACCAGCACTGATACCTTCCCGGGTTCGACCCTTTCGTTTGTCCTGGCGAGCTCCAGGGTAATACGGCACAACTGCAGTAATGTATTGGGCATCAGAAAGCGCCGCTGCCTCGATGGCATGCAGCAGCATGAGAAAGCGGTCATAAATACTGCGTTCGTCCTGGGGTCCAGCTGCTGACTGGAAAATATAAACATCGTGGCCCCGAACGTTCGCGCCGATCTCAAACTTACCTTCTCCGCAGGCAAACCAGGTCTCTTCACTGGGCACCAGTTTTGTACCCATATGACCCGCAACAACTTCTGCAAATCGACGTCCGGATTCGCAGCTCATCAAGGCAACCGGTGCGCGTGGATTTTTCTTTGGTCTACTCATGGGAAATTTCCTCGGAGAAATTTTTGATGGCGTTGATCAATAATTGATGTTCGATGGGTCGGAGCCTGTCTGCAAGAGACTCGGCTGTGTCTGATGCTTTTACGGAGATCTTTTCCTGCAACAGGGTGTCACCCCGATCATATTCCGCGTTGACAAGGTGCACGGTAGCCCCGGTTTCAGATTCACCGGCATCCAGCACCGCCTGGTGAACGCGAGCACCGTAGAAACCTTCGCCACCGTATTTGGGTAGTAGTGAGGGGTGCACGTTGATGATTCGATCTTCGAATTCGTTCAACACAACGGGACCAAGTTTCTTCATATAACCAGCCAGCACGACCAGCTGGGTGTTTGCTTGTATGAGTGCATCGCAGATCGCCTGATCCAGATTGTCAGGATGGGTCGCTGTTGACATGTGTCGAGCTGGGATGCCAGCGCGAGAAGCTCGTTCCATCACCACGGCGGAAGAGTTGTTACAGATCAGGATCTCTAGGGAAGCGTTCAGGTCACCATGCTGACAGGCGTCGGCGATAGCCTGGAAGTTGGTTCCCGTATGGGAGGCCAAAACGCCGATCTTGAGCATGGCAGGGTGTCGAGGTGTTCTAAAGTTGTATTTTAGCCGAACATCTCTCGCAATACATTCTTCTGAACCTTGCCCATCGTGTTTCTGGGCAGTGAGGGCAAAACATGGATCCACTTTGGAACTTTGAAGTTTGCCAGGCGGGATTTAAGTTCCTCGGTGATGGCTTGTTCATCCAGTTCTGCACCTTCTTCGGCAACAATGACAGCGCACACGCCCTCACCAAAGTCACTGTGGGGCAAGCCGATGACCGCAGATTCCAGAACGCCGGGTAGCTTGTCGATGACAGACTCAATCTCTTTCGGGTAGACGTTGAGTCCCCCCGAAATAATCATGTCCTTGTTTCGGCCGACGATAGCGATATAGCCGTCTTCGTCTTTGCTTGCGACGTCTCCAGTTCTGAAGAATCCATCTTCGGTGAATTCTTCCTCTGTTTTTTCCGGGAGTTGCCAGTAGCCTTTGAAAACGTTGGTGCCTTTGACTTCAAGATTTCCGGGCGTGCCTGTTTCTACGGGGGTTCCATTATCATCGACAACTCTGGCACTCACACCTCTCAGCGGAGGACCTACGGTTCCAGGTTTGCGCTTGCCATCAATTGGGTTACTGGTGTTCATGCCAGTTTCCGTCATGCCGTAACGTTCCACGATTTCAAACCCGGTGGTGTCTGCGAACTCAGTGAAAGTCTGTTGCAGAAGCGGCGCGGAGCCAGAAGTGAATAGTCGCATGTTTCGACAGGTTTCTTTACTCAGGCGTCCCGAATCGAGCAGTCGCGTGTAGTTAGTGGGTACACCCATGTAAACGGTCGCATGAGGTAAGAGATCGGCGACGTGGTCCGGATCGAACGCGGGTAGCAGGATTATCGGGCTGCCATTCAGCACCGGTAAGTGAGTCGCAACAAATAACCCGTGAATATGGAATATGGGCAGTGCGTGCAACATCACATCGCCTCCCTGCCACTGCCATGCTTCAAGCAGGGTAAGGCCATTTGCAGCCAGGTTGCCGTGAGTAATCATGGCGCCTTTGGGTCGCCCGGTAGTGCCTGATGTGTACAGAATGACGGCGATATCGTCGTCAGCTCGCTCGCAAATGTCTGCTGACTTGCTTAAGAGGCAGGTTTCAATCAGTGACCCTTTGCCTTTTGCATCTAGGGTCAGGACCCGATGGTCTCCATTCAGTTGTTGGAAAAAGGATTCTCGAGTTGGATCGCTGACGATGAGTCTTGGTGAAGCGTCATCGACGAAGAAAGCGAGCTCATCGTCCTGATAAGCGGTGTTGAGCGGCAGGTAAATTGCGCCGAGCCTGAGGCAAGCGAAATAGAGATACAGCGCTTGTGGGGTTTTACCCACTTGGGCAATGACACGGTCACCGGGTTTTACACCAATTTTCTCGATACCAGCTGCGAGCTTCCCTGCATAGTCATGCATTTCGGGATAGCTGCTGATTTCTTGCAATTCCGGGGAGAGAAGGAAGGTACCGGCATTGGCTGTGCGTTCATGAAACAGACTGTATACGTTCATCCGGCTAGAATACCCGCATCGTCTGGCTCAGGTATACTTTCGACTTTTTCGGCACGGCTATGTATCGTTCTTTTACCCTCTTATTTCTGCTGCTCCCAGCATTCACATTCGGTGAACCGGCTGTTCAATTTGATGCGTGGGCCAGGGCGACGGCACCTGGTGCTACCACGGGAGCGATATACGGTGAGATCCACAACACGGGTGACCAGGCAATTGTGCTCAAGAATGTTGTTTTTGATCTTGCCGGCCACGTCATGGTTCATCGAACGGTGGAGCGTGACGGCATGATGCGCATGGTTCATTCGAGCGTTGAACTTGCCCCGGGAGAATCGGTCACTCTGGAACCCGGTGGTTTGCATATTATGTTGATGGGGCTGGGTGCTCCGCTTGAGCGAGGCTGTCGCTACGATGTGACTTTACAGTGGGATGACAGCAGCTCTTCTCATTCGTTTGTCACCGGAAGTTATGGCCAATCCGTAAAGCCTGATTTTTCTGGACAACCATGCCCGTAGATACGGAACTCAAAGATAACCTCTCCAGGGCAATGAAGCTTCAGCTAGAAGGTAACTTCGCTGAAGCTGAAAAGATTTATAGCGCGATCCTGCAAAAGGACGCCCAACAACCGGATGCGCTTCACCTGCTCGGGCTGATTCGCATGGAACAGGAAAAAGATGAGGAAGCCGTAAAGCTCATGGAGCAGGCGCTTGGACTTTTCCCATCAGCATCCCACTTCCATCACAACATTGCAGGACTCTACCGTCGTATGGGCCGACTGGAAGATGCGGAGACCCGATTCAGAGAAGCGATTCGTCTCAAGCCAGATTATGGTGAGGCGTATCAGGGTCTCGCCGAGATGGTGAAGTTTCAGGCAGATGATCCCTTAATCAAACAAGTCGACGAACAGTTACGAACCGGAAAGCTGGAAGACGCTAACCGCAGCTACTTCCACTTCGCTGCAGGCAAGATACTCGACGACATTGGCAAACACAGTGAAGCATTCAAACATTATGTAGCGGGCAACCGACTGGCAAACCGTAAATTTGATACCAGGGCTTTTCGAGAAAGTATCAAAAACCTTCTGTACTACTGCCCACGTTCCTTTGCTGAAAGAAACGCGGGATCCGGTATCGACTCAGAGGCACCTGTTTTTATCGTTGGTATGCCTCGGTCAGGCACGACGCTGGTTGAGCAGATTCTGTCGAGTCATTCGGAAGTCTTTGGCGCCGGTGAACTGAACGATATGAAATTTGTCGCGGCGAAAACGCAACAGCTGTCGAAGTTCGAACAGGGATACCCAGCTTCGCTTCCGGGATTGCAAAAAGAAGACTACACCAATCTTGGCAATGCTTATCTCTCACGCTTGCAGCAGTTGGCTGGTGATGCAGGTTTTAGTCGTTATATCGACAAACACCCGTTGAACTTCCAATTCGTGGGACTGATCTATTCCATGTTCCCGAATGCCAGGATTATCCATACCGTTAGAAACCCATTAGATACCTGTTTGTCCTGTTTCTTTCAGAACTTCACGAAAGGACAGGACTATAGTTTCGACCTGATCGCACTTGCACACTTCTACAACGACTATCGGCGAGTCATGGAGCACTGGGAAACAATTTACCCTGGAAAGATATATACAGTGCGTTATGAGGATATGGTGGAAAACCAGGAAGCAGAAACTCGCAAGCTGCTCGAATTCATGGGACTTGAGTTCGAACAAGACTGTATCGACTTCCACAAAACCGACAGAAAGGTGAGCACCGCTAGTTTTCTTCAGGTCAGGAAGCCTATCTACAAAAGCTCGAAGAAACGGTGGGTTAACTACCGCCAGGAACTGTCAGAACTGGCCCGGATTATCGGCGTGAGTATCGAGCCACCAGTGACGATTACTGGGTCCTCTACAATTCAGGGTGGCAGTATCCTGTCCTGAATGAACCGTGCTATGGTGTGTCCGGATTTTAAGAGGTCATGAACGAGAAAATGGAAGCAGTTCACTGGGGTCAACTTGAGCGGGAAGATGTCCGATTGGCAGCTTTTGGCCAGGATCGCCTGGACGGCAAGGTTGCGTACCTCGCTACCATGCGCCGGGATGGCAGGCCACGTGCTCATCCGGTGACACCGATTATCGGCGAAGGCCGTATGTTCATTTTCCTTGAACCGAGTTCACCCAGAACACGTGACCTGATTGAAAACCCTGATTTCTGTCTGCACTGTGCGATGAGCGATAGCTCCGGTAGCAGTGGTGAATTCCAGACCACTGGCGTCGCGGTAAAGTGCGAAGACGAAAACGTCCGAGCCCTTGCAGAGTCAGTCTGCAACTTCCGACCTTCTGTCAGATCTATACTGTTTGAACTGTGTATCACGGATGCCTTGTCCACAGAGTATCCGGGTGGTCAGCCCAAGCGTCGTCGTTGGCAGGTGTCAGCCCTTGCGGAGAGCAGCTGATTCAGACGGGGAAATCCTACCCCTAAGTACCATCATCAATTACAGCCTACCGACGGTAGGTGTCGGATTCATGTTCTTCATGGTGACCTTGTATCTCATGAAGTTCTCTACGGATGTCCTGCTGATTTCTCCTGCGATCATGGGCGTAATCTTTGGCGTTTCCCGAATCTGGGATGCGGTAACAGATCCTTTGGCCGGGTACCTGAGTGACCGGACTAACTTCAGTGCTGGGCGACGAAGGCCATGGATCATCGCCTCGGTGCCATTTATCTGCGGTACCTTCTACATGATGTGGAACGCGTCTCCGACTCTCTCGGAAACGGCGGTTGTGTTCTGGATGGCGACAGCCGTGATCATGTTTTACACCTCAATGACGGCGTTCAACGTACCTCATACGTCGCTGGGTGCTGAGCTATCCACGAACTACCACGAACGAACGCGAATCTTTGGCCTGCGGCACATGATCTGGAACTCAGGGTCGCTTCTGGCGCTGGTTGCGATGCACCAGCTCATTGTTGGAGATAATCCCAGAGAGATCGCGTTTTTTATCACTTTAATTGCAGGTGTGGTGACCGCTGCCCTCATCATCTGGATGTTTTTAAGCGTCAGGGAGCGGCCTGAGTACCAGGGGCGCGGAGAGACTAATCCGTTTACTGCATTTTCAGATGTCATCAAGAATCGATACGCGCTTCTGCTTCTGGTTGTGTTCTTTATTGAAAACCTGGGTGCTGCAACCATCGGCATCCTGACACCTTATGTTGCCGAGTACGTGGTGGAACGACCTGAGAAGACGGTGATCTACATTCTCTTGTATTTAATTCCTTCGGTACTTTCTGTCCCCTTATGGGTGCCGCTATCAAGGCGTATCGGCAAGAAAGCGATGTGGATGTTCTCCATGTTGCTGACAGGATTTGGCTTTGGCGGCATGTGGTTTCTCGAATCAGGTTCAGACACGTTGATCTCAGTACTCGCGGTTGTCTGTGGGCTGGGTGCGGGTAGCGGCGCCGTGGTGGCGCCCTCGATCCAGTCTGATGTCATTGATTACGATGAATATAAGACGGGTAAACGGAAAGAAGGTACCTACTTTGCCACCTGGAACTTTGTACTGAAAAGCGCAACCGGGATCACCATTATGCTGACGGGTTTTGTACTCAGCGCTTCTGGCTTTACGCCGAATCAGGAGCAGACCGAACTCACCAAGACAGCACTCCTGGCACTCTATGCATTGTTCCCCTTGGTTTGTTACATCATTGGCACGGCGATCTTCAGTCAATTTAAACTCAACGAGGCGCAGTACCAGAAGATTCGTGATTCTCTGGATTCGAAACAGTCGAAATCTGCAGGAGGTTAAATCATGGATGGAGTCCATGACCTTGGTGGTAAACCCGGTTTCGGGAAGGTAGACAAAACTGGCGAAGACGAAGTTTTCCATGAACGGTGGGAAGGCGCAGTGTTCACGATGGTGGGTGCAGGCAGCGTTGCTGGCGCCTGGTATCACTCGGATCAGTTCCGACATGCGATAGAAAGAATCGATCCAGAGGCATACCTCACCCATGGATATTATGGTCGCTGGCTGGGCGGCGTGGAAACACTGCTTGTGGAAGCCGGAATCGTTTCCCGCGATGAGCTGGAAAGGCGATTTACGGATTTAGGTGGCACTGACGCTGACCTGGTTGCGGCTAATCCGTCTGATGATCCGGACCCTCTTGGCGAAAAACCAGCCAAGCCCGGTGCAAAACGTTCTGTTGCAACCGAGGCCCTGTTTAAAGCGGGTGATCGGGTCCGGACATCCAAAGATCCCGTTCCAGGCCATACAAGACTCCCGGCCTATGCTCGGGACAAGTCAGGTGAAGTCATCAGTACTCATGGCGGTTGGGTCTATCCCGATACGGCCGCGCATGGGCGCGGAGAAGATCCGCAACATCTTTATACCGTCAGATTCAGCAGCGAAGAACTTTGGGACAAGGCAGGTTTTTCAGTTTCGTTGGATCTGTTCGAACCTTACCTTTCACTGGAGGCGAGTGATGTCTGAGGCAAAACCCCAAGCGCTGAGGGCAGAAGCCCTGGAGTCGCTCTTGATTGAAAAAGGCCTCCTAACCAGTGAATTGGTTGACGATGTTATCCAGCGTTACAGTGAACGAGTGGGTCCCATGAATGGTGCTCGCCTGGTAGCTCGTGCGTGGCAGGAACCGGAATTCAAAAAAGCGCTGCTCGAAGACGCAACTGCCGTTGTCGCTGAGTACGACTTTGAAGGCGGCGAAGTGCAAAAACTTGTGGTCGTGGAGAACACACCGGGAGTTCATAATGCGGTGGTTTGCACGTTGTGTTCTTGTTATCCCTGGGCGGTCCTTGGTTTGCCGCCTAAGTGGTACAAAGACCCTGCCTATCGTTCGCGCATCGTCAGTGAGCCACGGGAGGTGTTGACTGAAATGGGTGTTGAGTTGGATGACGAGATAGAAGTCCGAGTCTGGGACAGCAGCGCTGAAGTCCGGTACATGGTTCTGCCGATGCCACCGGAAGGCATCGAAGGAAAGTCCCGAGAGGAGCTCGAAACGCTGGTAACACGTGATTCGATGATCGGTGTTCAGCGGTTGTAGTCATGGCGATGGACCTCGACGGTAAGGCGACGCCTCCAATGGCAAATGGCGAGATTGTTTTTGAAGCGCCCTGGCAGACACGAGCGTTCGGCATGGCTCGTGCACTCTGTGAAGAGGGGCTATTTAGCTGGGACGAATTCAGAGCACATTTGATTGCCCAAATTGAAGCGTATGATGCGCAACCTGATGGCCGCGACTATGAGTACTTCGATCACTTTCTTAGCGCGCTAACGCAACTACTGGCGGAAAAACAATTGTGCCAGTCCGATGAATTATCCGAGCGTACGACGGCGTTTGCTGAGAGACCGCATGGTCACGATCACTGAAACAATCTTTCTTCCAGCATCTGGAAGGGTATGGGACCCCAATCAACAATCCGTTGATTAAATACACCGTGGCACACATCACCACGACCCTCGTCGAGACATTTCTCATGCAGTCGGGTGAACACTGATTTCCCAACGATCGTTGCGACGAAGTTTCCTGGCTGAATGGCAACCTCGTTAAACATCAATTCCACTCGATACTGAGAAAATGGCAGCGTGTCATACAGGTATTGAACTGACTGATTTTTGTCCCAATTTCCTGAGTGCACATTAAAGTCCACGAGCGCCAGGGCAGCGAGCATTCTGCTGAACAGTAGGTAGTCGATCGTTCTTTCCGTATCACGGTTGCCAATGTTCTCGACCATGTATGCACCCCAGCCGTAGCGATAGGCGGGTATTCTCATGAACTGTTTCAGTGAGTCTGGAGAGGACTGATTGATACTTCGCATGCCCGGAAACCCGTAGTAAACCGCCAAAGCCTTTAGTTCGAACTCAGGCAGGCTCTCGACCTCGGTGAGATTGATGGTTAAGCCGGCTGGCGAGAATCGAAACATTTGCTCCATCTTTTCTTCGCCGTCATCTTCCGCGCCAAAGATCGCGAGTTCGCGTTCCGTGTAATTCTCCAGCGTGTCGTACCAATCCAGTTGAGCTTCGAGCATCGCATCTGCTAGCGCATCCAGGTAGCGTTGTCTGCCGTCAAAAGTGTCTTCCGGATACCGCGCCTGAGCTCGGCGATCACCGGTGTAGCGCGTGAGATCGAAGTTTTCAGGGTCCTCGCCGGACAGCACGGCGATGGTCTGGTCAAGGCGAGTGATTTCGCTGGTGATTAAGTCCTTGTATTTTTCCAGCTCCCAGGAGTGTGTCGTTTTCATTTGTAGTAGAGGCTGGAAACCGCTGCTGAAAGTCGACAGATCTGACTGTAGTTGCAGATAGTCCAGGATTCTCTTTTCGAATCGAACCCGTTCGCTGATTAATCCTGGGTCGACGCTGGTTTCGAATAGACGGATCTTTTTGTTGAGATAAGAAGACTGAGTACTCGACGAAAGAGTTGGGTATTCATCCCGGATGTTTTTCAGAATTTCTGCAGCGATGGCTTCCTCCATGCGCTGCCGCGTGTCACCCGAGCCAGCAGAGGTTGATGTAGGTACCCTCTGGTTTTCAGTTGATGCGCAGGCAGAAAGAAAACCGATCAACAGGATTGTGAGGAGTTGCTTCACTGAAGACCGGTTCTCACGGTAGAGACGATATATTGAAGACGTGTTGTTGCAGCAGGTAGTTCTTTGAGCGTGTCTGAGATATCTGCTGGCGGAGCCTCCAGTTCCTTAATGTTGATCATGACATTGAGCTCGCTGGATTTAATCGCCGCATCGAACAGCAGCGCGGCGATTGCAACATCTGAGATCAGGTTGCTGTTTCCCTTTGTTGCTAATTGCTCAAGGTGATCCAGCCGAGAGATACAGAGCCTGATAATCCTGGCAGGGACGTCCGCAGCGCCAATCAGTGCAGGGGTCATTTCGCCTTCGCCGCGGTAGGCTTTCATCACTGTCTTAAAGGCAGTCTGATCAGCCTCGGCTTCATCCATTAAGCTGTCTATGGTCTTTGTTGTTTCAGTCACAATCTGGTCGAACGCGTCACCCTCAGAGAAGTTAGCCACCATATTCATTAACGCGCATGCTTCCGCTGCCATGACCGCGGCTACGGCTCCTCCGCCCGGTGTCGATTTTCTGGCAGAGACCTGATCGAGATAGTTGCTCAGCGTTTGCGTTTTGAGTTCAGTCATTGGTGAAAGTTTCCAAAAAGCCGAATGGTGTTTCTCATGCACATGGCGACCGTCATCGGTCCCACGCGAGGAACAAATACACGCGCTTTTTTTGCGATGTCTTCCTCGAAGTTTTTCTCCGATGAAAAGTTAACGCAGACGGTGTGCTCGGAAATTTCAGCCGCACTTACCTGGAATGCTTTGCTAGGGACGCCGGTGATAACGATGTCTGACTCAGCCAGAGCCTGCGTGCGATCGATGGAAGTTTCTTCCGGTTGGCCATCGACGAAACGCAGGGGTCCGTTTTCATCGAAGGAGTAAACGTTAGCGCCGTCGTTAGACATCATGACAGCGAGCGGGCGGCCGATAACTTCGCTGCGGTTGAAGATAGTAATGGTCTTTCCGGAGACGGGACGATCGCCGGTACCGTATTCACCGATGTCATCCAGAATCTTAACGATGGCGAGAGGGGTGCAGGGTATGAGCGCCTTCTTCTCACCACCTTCCTCTGTGGCCATACGATCATTGGCGGTAAGTTTTCGGGTCCAGTGGAGACTACCTGCTTCAATATCTTTGGTGTAGTGCACCAGGTTTCTCAGGTAGTCGTCTTCCTGGTTTGCGAAAACCGGGAAGTAGACAAAGATCCCGTGTACATCGGAATCCTCGTTTGCAGCAATGATCTCCTGTTCAAGCTGCAACCTCTGAACCTGCCTGAGTTGGTAATTGAACCCAGCCTCGTTAAAGACACGTTTTGTTGCGTTGGCGTAGGCAATGGAAGGTTTGTCTTCTGAGGCGATAAAGCCCACGACATGAATCTTGCTGCCGAGCGCCTGTACTTTCGACTTGAGGTCGCTCAGATAGTTTTCTGCAATGGTCGCAGGATCGATCACTTGCATTTGGTGTTACTCGTTGTCGTACTTGGCTCGGGGTCTGGAAATCGAACCCAGGTAACCTCGATGATGTCGAGCGTGGTAGTCCTCTCTGGTAAAACCCTTGAGCTCGAGAAGCGTTAGTGCGATGGCATCACTGATCGCCAGCATGACGGCGATGGTTGCGCTGGGCGTCAGATTGATAGGACAGGGTTCTTCGATGTCCGGGCCCATGTCGAGAACAACTTCACTCAGTTCCCGGAGTGGCGCGTCTGTATGTGACGTGACACCGATAACGTGATCGACACCGAGGTTATGCACAATCTCGAGCATTTCCAGAACTTCGTTGGACTTACCGCTGGTTGAAAACGCGACGACAGCATCGCCATCATCCAGCATGCCTAGATCACCATGACCAGCTTCAGCGGGATGTACGAAGAACGCGGGTGTGCCGGTTGACGAAAGCGTCGCTGCAAATTTGTGTGCGATGTACCCGGCTTTACCAATGCCGGTGGTGATGACTTTGCCTCGACAGTTCAACAGGATATTTACTGCCTCTTCGAAAGCATCGGTCACCTGGATAGCCGCGACAGCCGCTGCCTCCTTGGCGATGATGTCCTGCATACGTGCTTTGATGTCCATGAAGAGAACCTGAGGTGAGCGAAGAGGCGTCATTATACTTGATGCAGTGCCTGATGTAGCATGATCGAGCGCCTAAAGGAGACGACCATGGTCAAGATTGTTGGAAATGTGAAACCAGAGGATGACTACACCCACCCACTGGGCCCGGAACAGAATTTCAACGAATCCGTTTACTTCAACTTCTTTGATCGACAGAACAATAGAGGTGGCTTTATCCGCATGGGTAATAGGGCCAACGAAGGCTATGCAGAGATGACGGTCATCGTTTACAACAGCGACGGCTCCGCTTTCTTTAACTATAAGAAGCCGGAAATCTCTAATAATGATGAGTGGAACGCCGGAGGTGCGAGGGTGCAGGTTCTTGAGCCGGGTGAGAAGCTTCGGACGACATATCAAGGGTCAGCCCTGCATATGGCGAACCCCAGAGATATGCAGGATCCGGGCAAAGCGTTCAAAAGTAACCCCTTTCGGAAGATTGAAATCGATTTGTTGCACGAGGGCGTAGGACCACTTTTTGGACATGTGGGTGAGCCAGGTGACGGAAACGATTTTGCGAGGGCGCACTATGAGCAGCATATGCGCGTGAGTGGGTCGATCAAGATCGAAGGAGAGCCAGACATCGACTTCAATGGACATGGCTTACGTGATCATTCCTGGGGGCCAAGGTATTGGCAGTCCATCCGATCTTATCGCTGGATCACCGGTAACTATGGGGATGACCTTGGTATGGTTCTTTCCGTGGTTGGCGACAGAATCGGCGGCATGTTTCACCGGGGTGAAGAATTCATCCAAGTGAAGCACGTTAAGCTCAATGCAGAATACGAAGAAGGCACTAACTTTCATCGCGGGTTTAAAGCAGAGGTCTCCCTGGAAGATGGCAGTGAACACCTGGTGGAAGGCAGGGTGAAAGGGTTCGTGCCACTCAGGAATCGTCGCTCGGAACAGATAACCTACATTGGTGAAGGGATGACTGAGTACACGCTGGATGGGGATCGAGTTGGGTACGGCCTTTCAGAATTTCTTAACCAGCCTGGCGACGAACTTTAACGGGCAGGAAGTGATCCAGGGGTTCTGATATTCCCCGGGTATACAGGAAGAGTTCTCGGCAACGAGGCCAGCCCAGCCAGTCAGACCGTAACAGGTAGTCAGCGTCATCCACATCCTTTGGTTCGTTTACAGATGTCTCGTCGACGAGTTCTGCGAGATACCAGTGGGTTGTGCAGTCAAAAACTCCGCCATTCCACCTGAACAGATAGTGGTTGGTAAACACGTCTGAAGTCAGCTTTACCTCGTAGCCGGTTTCCTCCAGGGTTTCCCTAATTGCTCCCTCAGCAGTGGTTTCGCCGGGTTCAAGCGCTCCACCTGGGAGTGACCAGTAACGCTTACGGGATAAAGGATCCTCTAGCTCAATAGCGAGTATCTGTTGTGACTGCCCTGATGGATAGACGCAGATAACGCCGGTTCTTTCTCGTTTCTTCACGCTCAGATGATGGGTGCAGGCAGGCTGGTTGCTGTCCCGTCAGTAAATTCAACAATGCCCCCCGCGGATAGGGTGCCCACCTCTTGTTCGGCTGCGACGAGGCTACCCCCGGTAACGCTACCGTCGCCATCGAGATCTAAATTCAAGGTCGCGTTCATATCTGTGATCACATTGGTGATCAGATCCACCATGATTGTGCTGTCGCCAGAAGTCACAGTGTATTGGTCGATTTGGGTCTCCAGTGTTCCAGACATGGAAAGCTGACTGGCATCAACAAAGGTGAACACCGAGTCGTAGGTTCCCGCGGTTTCTGTCGCACCGTCCGCAGACAGATTGGTTAGAGCGATATCCCCAGAGAACTCCAGACCGCTGGTGGATCTCAGGTTGCCGGAGTAGTTGATGGTTGAAACATCAGTTGCTGTACCGTCGTTGGTCATCTCAAGGGTGAGACTTCCCGTGTACAGTTGCTGTGTTGTCAGGTCGTCCTGGGTTCGCGATACGCTGATGGTCACTTCGCCAGCATCGAAAGTACCGTTCCCTCCGGTATTTGTTCGAGAGCCTGTCGCGATGGTCATGTTGACGCTGATCCCTGTTTGGATGTTACTGGTGGTAGAAGTGACCGTTGTTAGCGTCACTGTATCTCCAGAAACTTCCAGGACGCCGGAGACGTTGGTCCCAGTAAGCTCTGTTTCACCATTGGCGACCGCTTCGGCGATCGCATCGTCCAACTGGACGATGGTTGTGCGCATCTCCTGAGACACCAGCGTTGCGATTAGATTTACCTGATCCGAGTAAACGAGATCCGCCCCGGAAGCAGTGCCTCCGAACCCGACTGTCTGAGAAACCAGGAGCGTGGACCCCATCGTCTCTGAAAGTCGGCTGATCATTGTTCGACCACGATCCAGTGCATCGGTACTGTTCGGATCTGCCGGTAGCGCGATATCAACACTACCGCTACCGGTCTGCTCCAGCAGTGGTACCGATACCTGACGCGAGGCAAGGGCGCCTGCCAGCACCGATGAGGGGACGGCCAAGCTGGACTGATAACTCGTGCCTCCGAGGACAAAAGCGGAAAGCGCCTCGGCAAGATAGTTGCCAGTTGAGCGCAGGTTGCCTATTGCTGTTGGATTTACCTGGCTGATCATTCTACTCACGACTCTGCTGTAGTTCGCGACGCTGCTGGATTCAACGTCGACCTGGCCGTGCAGGGAAGCAGAAAACAAAGCAAGAGCGAGTGCAGGTGTTGGCGTCGAGGTCGCCGTTGGTAAATCGATGTTGTCGATCGAATTGATATCGCTGCCGCTGGTAGATAAACCAGAAGTGAACTCAACGAAACCCAGCGCTTGTCGGTTCGCTAACTCAACCGTGTTTTGATCCAGTGGATTTCCACCAGAAAGATCGAGCGCTAGCGACGCTGCAAGATCACTGGCTGCACTGAAGTTAACATTGATTAGACGATCACCTGATTCAGATTCTGGTGGGTAAGTCGGAGCGAGTGCTCGAAGCGTAAAGCCGTCGGGAAGATTGTAGGTTTCTCCATACGCTGCAAAGTTACCTTCTCGAGTCAGGCAGTCGTTGTCACCTTCCTGGTTGAAGTCGCAGACCGCAGTAGCCCCTGAGCCGTCCAGTGTTAGTAAAAGAGGTGCTGTTATGCCTTCCTGGATTTCGAATTCAGAAAAGACAAGGCGATAAACACCGTTTGAATTTGTGTTCCTGCCGCTGGCGACAACGACTTCTTCCCCGTTGGCATCCTGCACTGAAATTTGTGCGCCACTAATCCGGGCTGCAACGCTTCCGCCGATGCCGTCCTGTGATGGTTCCGGTGGATCAACAACGATATTTTCCGATGAATCTGATGAGCCGCCGCCGCAGGAAGCCAGCAGAAATAGAATGGAAAAAACACACAGTCGGGTGACAGATACGTGAGTCATGCCGCTACAACTAAGACTAGAAGTGGAGTGAGTGAGAATACGTGACCCTTGCAGGAAAGGCTACTGATCAGGGTCCTCTTGGCGGTTTGATCTGAGCCAGTCACTGACTTGTTCCGCGAGCCAGGTTTTGTCTTCCATGGAAATGCCGTGTGGATCGAAACGCCAACGATTATGGGTACCTAATAAAGGTAACAATTCGGGACGCTCAATGCGCAATAACCAACTTGTCATGAGCTCTCCAGATCCACGCGAAAAACCGAGATGCTCTAGATGTTTCTCTACCCGAAAGAAAGGAGACTCCCTGCCAGGTAGGACCCAAGTAGCGATGGACTCCTCTTCTTCATCTTCCAGGATGACCTGCTCTGATGTGGCGATACGCCATGCCAATATGAGAACCAGCAGGAAGCCGAGAATGTAAAGTTCCCGTTCATAGTCTTCGATGCGTTGGTCGTTCCACCAGAGCTGGAACAGGAACAAATTATTGCCAAAGAAATCCCAGACTGGTTGTAGCATGCCGGCCTGGCTTTCTTCCATGCGGAGCCACTGTTGTGGTGTCGTGTCTACCGGGATCCAGCGATCACCGATATAGGCAATGGCCCAGGCGTGTGCATGACGTTGTCTGACGATGTACATCTGCAGATCTTCATTCCACTCCTGAATGGAGTAGCCGACCACGTAACGGGCAGGGATGCCTAGCTGCCTTAACAGCAATGTGGTTGCGCTGGCGAAGTATTCGCAGTGTCCGGCACGACCCTCAAGCAGGAAGTGCTTCAGTGGGTCTCGTTCAATTTCCTGGTTGTCCTGGAACAGCGTATAGCGAAAATCTGCGAAAAATGACTGCACGAAAGCGAGTGCCTCCTGTTCAGGCATAGGCTCACTGGTGATGCTGTTGAGTGTTTGTCGATGTTCCTCCGGAATCTCCAGGTCCATTGGACCAGCCGTTGAACCCAAATGAATGGTGTCGTCATACCTGACCTTGTAGTGCGGCGCAGGGATCAGGCTCATACCCTGAATGCTGCCATACAAGGTCGTGGCGATATCGATGGCGGCAAGCTCATCAATCTCAACAACTTCCATGGGAACAGGTATCAGAGATCGCTCTTTGTCGAACTCGAGATAGATCTTTGATTGAGGATAGAGGTCAACGGGATTTGATTTGACCTCGTCGTTTCCGAACCGCCAGTTAAAGTCATCTACCTGTTCGACATTTGAGAAGCGGGTATCGAAGACTTCCCAGCTGACACCTGAGGAAGTGTTGTATACAGCCTCCATCAAAGTGGTTGGAAAGTCAGGTCGCCCGGAATCAGGGCGGATGCGAAAGGCAATGGCATCGGACAATTTCAGGCGACCAACTCTGCCTATCGCCGTTCGCGTTTTAAACGGGTCGGTTCTTTGGGAGATCCAGTTGGCGATCCACAGCTCCGTTTGTTTCTTCAAGCCGAGATGCGCGGTGCGTATTCCTGTGTGCAGTACGGTGGCGCTTAAAAAGATCAGGCACATGGAAAGCACGACAGCTGGCTTGGGAAAGCGGCTCGAGCGGAGGTTAAACAGCAGTAAGAAAATGATGATTGCGGCAATAGGATAGTAATAACTGCCGTCCCGATTGAGCCCGGAAGCGAGAAGGCAGGCACCCAGAAAAACGTAGTCCATGTCCCAGGACTGTTGAACGGGCTCTTTCTGTCGCCGCAGGCTGTAAAACAAGACATCCAGCGACATCCTCGGTGTTGTGCTGTAGGCGAGCACGGTCATGAGAGGAAACAGCAGGATTGGCATCCACGACAGCAAGGTGGTGATGAAGTGATATTCCTGACGATTCAAAAACAGGAACGCCACCATGCCAACTAAACCGATACTGGTCAGATCAGCTACCCGGTAGAAGTCCTGTTTGGTTAATGCCCATCTGCGGTTGAGGTAGAACCTGGCTTCAAAGATTAGCGCCATGGGCACGGCGAACCACCAGAGCTCGGTCTGAAACCCCCAGAAAAGGATAGTCAGGGCGCCGATGTATTTGAGGGTGGTATCTGTCATTGCTCGCTCAAGGCTGTTCATAGTTCGCCCAAGGCTGTTTCCACATCCGGCATGGGCAGCAGGTGGTAGTGTTGCGGATAGCTTTTCGTATCGTTTTCTGGCGTGACAACAAAGACAGCCGTGGGCACACCTCGTGCTTCCACGCTCTGGATGAGCTGTTCTCTATCGTTGTCCATTTCTCCGAAGACAAACAGGCACCCGCTCATGAGACGTGCTCTTTCCGATAACAGCTCTTTGAACTCTTCCATCGAACCGTCACTCTGCTCGATGGTCGCCAGTGCTTCCAATTGCTGCGATGTTTGCGCATAACCGCGCCCTGCGGTTATTACCTCTGGATGGGATGTCATAAGGCACAGATCCATTAGTCCATCCATGTTTTCCATATTGGTCAGTAGACTCGCTGAAACAGAGATGACTTCTTCAAAAATGGCGTCTGTTTGCGAGAAACTATCAATAACCAGTGCCTGCCGCACAAAAAACTCGTCCTGAAACTCTTTCACCACAGGTTTCTCGCGTTTGGCGGAGCTTGCCCAATGAATTTTTCTTATCGGATCGCCATCTCGATAGTCGCGCAGGGAAACAAACTCATCGCTTTCTCCGATGGACCAGGTAGAGTTCACGCCCCCTGGTTGAAAGTGTCGACCTCCCTGGAACTCGAAGCGGCGAGACACAGCATACCGCCTCGGTAAAACTGTTAGCGTCTCTCTATTGTCGAGCTCGATGGTGCCAAAATTCAACCCAAGCGGATCCGGGTGAAGAATTGTGGTCGATTCAAAATAAACCGGTCCTCTACGCAGCGGCGTAGCACCGACGGTTGCATCTGCGTGTCCCTTAAGATCGATATCAGGAACGTCTGCTGTTTTCAGGCTGATCCCGGTGTTCAGTTTCTGCAGCCATACAAAACGGTGGAAGCCCAGCCATCGGTCGTAGGCGTTACGTGTCTCTTCCCCCGGTTCCCGCATTCGCTGGAATTGGGCGAGATCCGGTGGAACAATTTTCGGATTGTCGACAACGCGAAGATCACGTTCTACCCGATCACCGTCGTTGAAGACTGAGATGTAATATTCAAAATCCTCACCCGCTGTTGCGTACCTTGGCAGGTGTCTGCGAATACTAACCTCGGGCACCAGGAACTTCAGGCTTAGTCGGCTGTAGATCAGAATGCAGACGAGCAACGCGAACAACTGGTAAGCAAAGGATAGGTCAGTGTCCAATCCAACCGCGCCACAAATCACGGTGCCAGTTTGAAGTAGCCGGCCTCGATCGGAGTTGCGTCGTGTCGCACGCCGACTGATGGTCGTCAGGCGCGTCCAGGTAGGAAAGGCTCTTTCTCGAAAAGTCGCCATTATCAGGCGGGGACTGGTGTGTTTTGCACAATCTCCAGCACGATCTGAGCAGCCTGGGAGCCCGCATATTGTGAGCTTGTGTCCAACACGAGTCGATGAGCAATCGTAGGTACTGCCAACTCCTGGATCACATCGGGTGTGACAAAGTCTGATCCCTCGATGAGTGACAGAGCCTGTGAGGCTTTCATCAATGTAATACCAGCGCGAGGGCTCGCACCCATAGCGACACCCTGAGCGCCTCGAGTAGCAACAACCAGGTCGACGATGTATCGCTTCAGTTCATCAGAAATTCGAACGTCTGAAACAGCTTTTCTTATCTGTCGAATGTCCTCCGTGGAAATGCACGACTTCAGGTGATCGATGGGATGATCATGGCGTTGCGAATCCAGGATTTTGACTTCGTCTTCGGCTGATACGTAACCCAGTTTGAAAGACATGGCGAAGCGATCCATCTGCGCTTCCGGTAGCGGATAGGTGCCGTGGAACTCGACGGGGTTTTGCGTTGCGATAACAAAGAACAATTCATCCATGGCATAACGGTCACCTTCGATACTGACCTGTTGCTCAGCCATAGCCTCGAGCAGGGCTGACTGGGTTCTGGGTGACGCCCGGTTGATCTCATCAGCCAGCAGAATCTGCGTAAATATCGGACCGGCCCTGAATCTGAAGTCCTGTGTTTGTTGATCGTAGATAGATACACCGAGGATATCGGACGGAAGCAGATCCGGGGTGAACTGAATGCGTTTGAACGTGGCGTCAATGGAGCCCGCCAGGGCTTTCGCCAGTGTGGTTTTTCCAGTTCCAGGAACGTCCTCCAGCAGTACATGACCGCCCGCAAAGAATGAGGTGAGCAGCCACTTGATACTCTGGTTGTTGCTGCGAATGATGCTTTCGATATTTTCCCGGAGCTTGCCAATCAGCGCTCGTTCCTGGCTCGGGTAAATGTCAGGATTGTCAGAAGACATGTGTCCGTCCTTTTCTTACGTCAGCTTCTTGCTTCTGGGCATCTTCACAATTGGGTGACTAAAAATCAAAGAGGCGTTCAGTGTTCCTATAACAAATGTCGACCACCATGTTACCCACCAGGTCAAAGTCTTCCGGAATTTCGCCGCTGGAAATCTGCTGGCCCAAGAAGTTGCAGAGAACCCGGCGAAAGTACTCGTGCCTGGAGAAAGACAGAAAGCTCCTTGAATCTGTCACCATGCCGACGAATAGACTGATCAATCCCATGTTTGCCAGGCTGTTCAGTTGTCGTTCTATCCCTGTTTTCTGGTCGTTGAACCACCAACCGGAACCAAACTGTATCTTTCCGGGCGTGCCGCTCCCCTGAAACACACCAATCAAAGCGGCGAGGGCATCATTATCCTGGGGATTCAGGTTGTAGATGATGGTTGCAGCCAGTTTGTCTTCAGATTCCAGGCGATCCATAAAAGCACTGAGCTTTTCGATCTGTTGATCTGATCCTATGGTGTCGAACCCAGTGTCCGGACCCAGTGTCCGGTATGCTCGACTGTTCACATTGCGTAGTGCGCCAAGGTGAAACTGTTGTACCCAGCCTTTGTCGCGATAAATTTTGCACAGTTCGAATAGAAGGTGGCTGCGATAATGAGACAACTGATCCTGGGTGACGTCTTTATCAGAGATCAAACACTTCACTACCTCTGCCGATTGTCGCTCATCGAATTCACAATCGAACATCTGAGCCAGCCCGTGATCTGAGGCACTGCATCCGGCTTTGTCGAATTCCTCTGCGCGCTCAGCCAAAGCATTGACCAAATCTTGAAAAGAGGTAACGGGTTGATCAAGGCGTGATAACCATGCTTTCAGATCCGCTATGCCGGTGAGTCCAAATGCTGCATCGGGTCGAAAAGTCGGTCTGACAGATAGGACGTTGCTGGTTGCTGCGCGGTGAACTTCTACATCATCAGTTGGGTCGTCGGTAGTGCAGGCAGTTTTTACCTTCCAGTGGCTGAGTAGTCCACGAGGAGAACATTGCTCGGTCGTGAGTTGTTCGTTGCAGTGGTCATAGATGTTTTTTGCGTTGCCTGGACCTAGCAGCTCATCGATACCAAACGGGTTCGAGAGCTCCATATGAGTCCAGTGATAAAGCGGGTTACCCAGTGTCTTAGGCACAACAGAAGCCCAGGCCAGGAATTTCTCCTCTGGATCGGCGCTCCCGGTAATCAGCGACTCATCGATGCCAGCTGCTCGCATGGCACGCCACTTGTAGTGATCACCGTCTAGCCAGATTTCAGTAAGATCTCGGAAGGGCTGGTTATCTCGCAGGCGTATCGGATCCAGGTGAGAGTGGTAGTCGTGGATAGGGCAATCCACCGCATATTCGTGGTAGAGACGCATTGCGGCATCGCTGCCTAACAGAAAGTTTTCGTGAATAAACGATCGCCCCATGTTTACATCATCCTCACACTTGCTAGCAGATTAATGGCTATAATCGCGCGGCATTATTACAGTTACTGGACTCCTCCCACTAGGACTTATTTATGGAACAAAACAATCTAGAACAAGCCATTGAAGTGCCAAGCGTTGAGCAGGCAAATGAATATGCGGACATGTTGATGGAGATGGCAGTCGCTTATGGCCCACGGCTGGCGCTGGCGATTGTGACGTTGTTCATCGGACTCTGGATTATTGGTGCGATCTGCCGTGGCGTGAATGCCGGGTTCGAGCGTAGCGGTATGGAAGTCACCCTGCGTTCTTTCCTGAATAGCATGATCAGTATTGGCCTGAAGGTGCTGTTGCTTATCAGTGTTGCCTCCATGGTTGGCATTGAAACCACATCGTTTATCGCTGTTCTGGGTGCCGCTGGTCTGGCCGTTGGTCTGGCTTTGCAGGGCTCCCTTGCGAACTTCGCTGGCGGGGTACTCATCCTGATTTTCCGTCCCTACAAGGTTGGTGATTTTATTGATGCTGCGGGTGTTTCCGGCAGCGTGAAGCGAATCGAGATCTTCAGCACGATTCTCACGACGCCTGATAACAAGACGATCATTGTGCCAAACGGTGCAGTATCCAATGGCGCGATTACCAACTTCTCAACGCAGGATACCCGCCGAGTAGACATCGTGTTTGGTATTGGCTACGACGATGATCTGAAGAAAGGCAAGCAGATTCTTACGGATCTCATCAACGCGGATGACCGTATCCTGAAGGATCCGGAGCCGCAGATTGTGATCTCCAATCTCGGCGACAGCGCGGTTGATATCACAACTCGTTCCTGGGTTAACGCCGCTGATTACTGGGGCGTCTATTTTGACCTGTTAGAGAACGGCAAACTTGCGCTGGACGAAAACGGAATTTCTATCCCGTATCCTCAGACAGACGTTCACCTGCACAAGGTAGACTAAGTCCTCTACGTCTCATCCTCGGCGGTCAAATAGCCGAGGATGAACGTTGCCAACACCGCACCGATGATCTGTGCGCCAATAAAGGCCGGTACGTCCGGCATGTAAATACCGCTGAATGTATCCGTCATGGATCTGGCAATAGTCACAGCTGGATTGGCGAACGAGGTTGAAGCAGTAAACCAGTAGCCTGCCGTGATATAGAGACCTACAGCATAAGGTATGGCTTCAGCTCGAGTTTTCAGACAGCCAAGAATGGCCATCAGTAGACCAAAGGTTGCGACGCCTTCCGCTACCCATTGACCGGATCCGGTTCGCTCGGTCGTAGAGAGCTGAATGACATCCTGACCGAACATGATGTGCGCCACCATGACACCCGCGATACCGGCAAGGATTTGGATAAGAATATAGAGGCCCGCATCCGGTAAAGAGATTTCTTTGCGAATCAAGAAGGCAATGGTGACGGCCGGATTGAAATGAGCGCCTGAGAGGGGGCCGAACACCAGGATCAGGACAACAAGGATGGCACCGGTTGCGATGGTGTTTCCCAGTAAGGCAATGGCGACGTTACCCCCTGACAGGGTTTCGCCCATGATGCCCGATCCGACGACAGTGGCCAGAAGAAAGAAAGTACCTATGGCTTCGGCAAGTAGTCTCTTTGTCATGTTTGTCTCTCGTTTTCGATAGCCTGGTACAGGCTGTTCACAAGTTTTGAATAACGTCTGGGACCGTTGCTATCCAGCTGATTCATTACATACGCAAAGGCAATGTTATTTGCTGGGTCAGCAAAAACAACGGATCCCCCCGTTCCAGAGTGACCGTAGGCGTTTGCGTTGGGACCACAGTAGCAGTCTTCACAGTTCAGGATGAAACCGCCGCGCGAGCGCCGGACACTGCGGCCGAGGTAAAGGTCAGTTTCTCCGTTGGTCAGCTCCGACGTGGCTGATTCGACAACCGATTGGGAAGTCAGCTTGTTTGCAAGAAAGGCGTCGAAGCATGTCGCAAGACCTCTCGCTGTGGCGTGCATATTTGAGGCAGGGATTTCCGCTTTTCGCCACTCAGGGGAACAAACATCGTTAAACGGCGTGAGAATTGGATCGTTGCTGTGCAGTCTCTCAAACGTCGAGTCAACTCTCTCTCTCTTAGTCAGCCTCTTTCTCGCGTGATTGGGTCCTACCAGGTCCGAACATCTGGAGATTTCCGCGTCCTCAAGTCCCAGGTGCACGTCTGCATTCAATGGGGCTGAGATTCTTTCTTTGATGTATACCCCGAGAGTCTCTCCCTTGATTCTTCGGATGATTTCTCCTGCGATAAATCCCCAGGTAATGGAGTGATAACCAAACCCTCGTCTGAGAGGCCATGCAGGTGACTGGCTGGCGATGTTGAAGGTGGCCAATTGCCAGTCGTAAAGATCTTTTGTCTCAATGGCCGGTCTAAAAGTGTAAAGCCCGGCCTGGTGAGACAGTGCATCGGCGACGGTGATGTCGAATTTTTGCTCTGCGCCGAATTCCGGCCAGTATTCAATCACCGGTGCCTGATAATCGAGGAGTCCATCTTCGACGAGACATGCGAGTGCGATGGCTGTGATGCCTTTGCTGGTGGAATAGACATTGACCAGGGTGTCTTGTTGCCAGGGGTTGCTGCATTCCCGATCTGTAAATCCTCCCCAAAGGTCGATGACCAGTTCACCGCTCCGGTAGACAGCCAGAGAGGCGCCCACTTCGATATCTTCCCAGAGATTTTTGAACGTCTCGTAGACGGGTTCGAATGCAGGCTGAACGTATCCGTTGATGGCCGGAGAGGGCATTAACTTTCCTTATGGATTGTCCGAGGGTTGTTTGGGGGTCCGTTCGGAAGAGGTGATACTATCATTCCTTTACAGCAGGAAGTGTTACGAGGTGGTATTCCATGCCCAGATTGAGACAAGTAAGTCGCGGAGACGCGGATAAATCTCTGTTACCAGTTTACGAGGCCCTGTTTGGAGACAGAGACCCCGTAGCGGAACCCGGGACCGCCACAGGTACACCGGGTAACTGGTGGACGGTATTCGCCCTTGTGCCCGAATGTTTTAACCATGCGGTCGAAGGCTTCCAATTTTACCGCTCGAAAAAACGGAAACTGTCACCGAAACTACGCGAGCTCGGTCAAGCCCGTGCGGGTTTTGCCCGGGGTAGCCAGTTCGTGTTTTCGCAGCACTGTAAGGCGCTTCGTGGTGCCGGTTTTACGGAAGAGCAGATCAGTGCGATACCAAGTTGGGCCAGCAGTGATTGTTTTGATGAACTTGAGAGAGCGGTGCTGGCCTATACAGATGACCTGGTTCTATCCGGCGGTCGTGTGCCTGACGGCACCTTTGAAATTCTGAAGAAGCACTTGTCTGATGAAGAGATTTTGGAGTTCACCTACATCACATGCACCTATGAGATGCATGCCACCATGTGTCGAGCACTTCGCTTGGAATATGACGATGTGGATGAGCGGGTGGTGGAGATTCCCATACCGGATGGCGAAACCCGCAACATTGATTTTATGCGTGCCGTTGATTCCAACAAGAAACAGGACGACTGATACCTGTGTTTGAAGTTCGTCTGTCGCGCATCCGAGAGTTAAGTGATTCTACCCGGGATTTTCAGTTCGTTCGGGAAGATGGTGAACACCTCGATTATGCGCCAGGTCAGTTTTATCGTTTCGTTTTTAAAGATGCTGATGGTGAGTTCGAAAGAAGTTACAGCTTATGTAACTTCGAGGAACTTTATGGCGACACGTTAGACCTGGTTATCTCGAAGGTCGAAGGAGGGCGGGCTACTCGTTTGCTCTTCGACTGTGAAGAGGGCCTGACTGCGCAGGTGACCGGACCATTCGGTCGTCTGGTTCTGCCGGATCAGAATCCAGATCGACTCATCATGGTTGCGACAAGTGTCGGGCTCGCGCCTTACATGCCAATGCTGAAAGCGCTTGAAACGAGAGACCTGAAACAGGTTGTGCTACTCCTTGGCGTTCGTGACCACACGGAGTTCATCTACGGTGATCTGCTTCGGCATTACGCACAGTCCCAGGACTATTTCGAGGTAAGGTTCTGCATCTCGAGAGAAGCGCCCAGGGCGCCGGATGAATTTTCTGGGTATGTGACCGAGCAGTTGAAGGCTCTTGAGCCAGACACCGAAACGGATCATCTGTTGCTATGTGGCAATCCCGCAATGATTGATGACGCCTGGGGCTATCTGAAAGATAAAAACTTCAGGCCAAAGAAAGTTGTTCGTGAAAAGTATGTTTTTGCCCGGGAAAAAAAGACGGCGAAAGCACTGACCGAAGATCAGAAAAAGTTGATCCAAGAGAAAATGAAAAAGTACACCTGATCGTCATGCGTTAGGGTGAAAGCACCAGTGCCAGGGCTCGTAGTCGATACCGGCAGCATTGCCTTTTGGATAGCTCATATGAAACCCGAAATTGGCCGCATGGGTCGATAGCCAGTCAAACGCGGGGTGGTTTTCGAAACTTTCTTCGAGAGGAGTGTCATCGCCGGCATGTAGGTCCAAGGCTCTGCCGGTGTGGTGTTCGCTATGCCCCGGCATGGCATTGACGCAAAGTACTTCCGCGATGTCCCGACCTTCTTCGATTTTCTTTTGAATCAAATCACACTGATAATCTACCGACCGATGCGCTGATACCAGCTTGAGTTCGATACCATCTTCGGCAGCCGAAGCCTGCATCTTCTTCCAGGCGGCACAAGTTTCTGCTGTCATTTTTTGTGGTCGACCGAACATGTCCTCGCCTGCGTCCACCAGATCCATTGCTTCCTCATACTCTGGCATGGTGCAGGCGCCTTCCATTTCCTCGGTGATGCCGAGCGAACGAAGTTTTTTTGATAGATCCTCGCGATTCATAGCGTAAACACACCGATGATCAGGGCGACTGAAAGCCCAAAGGTGACGAGTACCGCATAACATAGCCACAAAAACACGAACTTAAACAGCGTAATCGCGGTCGATTGGCCAAATACCGTCTTGAGACTGAGGAACATGTAAATGGGAATCCAGAGCAGTAGCAGAGAATCGATGGGTTCCGTCACCAGTCCGACAGGCGTTTGATCCATGAGATCCAGGACGCTGGATAACATGAGTGCGATAAACATGAAGCAGTGGTTATGTACTGCCAGCAACAGGTGTTCTGCGTAGTAAACGCCGCTGCCGATATAGGTGATCTTCAGGAATATGGCGAACAGCGGCAGCATGAAGAACATCACTGCCGACATATAATCCATCAGTTCGCGGTACAGTTGCGTAGGTTCCTGCTTCGCCAGGGCAACGGTTTTCCTGAGCTGTTTCTCCAGTCGTTCCTCGAGAGCCTGGTTCTCCTCTTCGGTCAGCCAGTCCAGCCGTATAGATGAGAAATCGTCACCGAGTTCGTCTTCCAGTGAACCGTCATCCTCTTCGATAATCTCGACTTCTGTGTCTGATAGATTTAGCGCCTCGTTAAGTTCTGTCAGGGTAGGCATCAACACGAAGAACAAAAAGCTAATGATCAGGTAAAGGCGAATTGGTGGGCTGTACCTGGCGCGTCTGCCTTCAAAATATTCGTGGGTCAGAAAACCTGGTTTGAACATCAGTGCCCGCAGGGTTCGCACAACCCTTGAGTCCAGGCGGATAACGTCATCCAGCAACTCGCCGGTCAGAGTCCAGATCTGTTTGTTCAGATTCTTTTGAGACTGTCCGCAGGTCGAGCAGAAGGGACCGTCGACGACCGTATTACAGTTAGGGCAGGTAGCTGCTTGCATACCTGCATTCTAATGCATCGAGAGATCTCTGATGGTTTTTTCAGAGGCTTCATCCGCAGGAAAAAACGTTTCGATCTTCAGTTGCTGCAGAGTCACATCGTGTGGATTGCCAAAGGTGCTGACCATGGAGAAAAGGCTGATTGAGAAATCCGGCGATTGAAGATCCATGGAGAGAAAAGGCATGGAAGGTGCAGTCGTATCGTTCGGGTCAAACTCAGTGACATCAGCGTAGTCCGATAGCTCATCCAGGAGTGCGCGGGTTTTGATGGCGTAGGGATTGGCGCGTAGCTCCTGTTTGAGTCCTCTAACAAAATAACTGGCAAAGACTGACCAGTTAACGATGTAGGGTTTCAAACCATCGGGATGCATCACCAGTCGAACCAGATTCTGTTCACCGGGGTCATCGATTTTTGCCCAGACGTTGATGGGATCAACAAACCTGGCGAACAGTTTCAGATTCGCTTCATTCGTCATCAACATGTTCCAGTTTCGATCGACGACCAGGCAGGGATAGGGTTCGTGATGTTTCAACATCACCTCAAGGGCTTGTCTTGCCTGAGCAAGATTGGCGTCATCCAATGGCGCTTCCTGATAGACAGCCGCAAAGCCAGCACTGCCCAGAAGGCTGTTTCTTTCCTGGAGCGGAATATCCAGGCTTGCCGCCAGCTTGATGACCATTTCCCGGCTTGGGGAAGAGCGTCCGGATTCGAGAAAACTGAGATGTCGCTGTGAAATGCCCGCGGATACCGACAGATCCCACTGGCTGAGTTTTCGCAGCTTGCGCCAGGATCTCAGCAGATCCTGGAACCTTGGATTTTGTTCGCTGAGTAACGCCTCATTCACTGGTCTGACCTCTGACGATTGAAAACAGCACCAAGGTAGCGCAGTGCGTGAATAAGTTCTATTACCTCAGGGGTAATGTCAGTCGGTCTGAATCACCAGACAGCCCGTGCGGCTTCCAGGCTGCTCCAGGTAGACGTTGCAGACGCGCTGGGCGGACTGCTGGTCGGTAAATGGTCCGATCTGGACCCGCCAGACCGGCTTACCCTGTGAAGTTCCCGGTCTGAAGATAGGCTGGTAATCCTTTAACAGATTCTCGTTGTTGCGCAGCACAAGACCCCAGAGTTTCCTTGCGGACTCCACCGTACTCATCGCACCCAGCTGGATTCGGAAGACCTTAAGGGACTTGTCGATGATGTCTGTTTCTTCAAAGCGAATCTGGTTGGGTAGGCGAAGATTCCAGTTCTGAGACCAGGGGATGGGTTCGCTCGACAGTGATGCCAGATATACGTCACCGCGAATTTCAGCGAGTTTATCGAGTGCCCTCTCGAAACCCGCGTCAGCGGCGCGTTGTAGCCATTCAGATGCCTTTTCAGGGTCCGGATCAACGCCATTGCCGTCGGCGAGCATGGCGCCGACATTGTACTGGGCTGGTGGATAGCCCTGTTCAGCGGCTTTCAGGTACCACTCGTAGGCTTTGGAAGCGTCAACCGGAACGCTTTCACCATACTTGTACATGATGGCAAGTACTGTCTGGGAGCGCGCATCTCCTGCTTCAGCCAGCGTTGAGAACTCCTCGAACGCGGTTCGGTAGTCCTGGCTCTGGTACGACCGAGAGGCTGACTCGAAGTCGGCAAGCGCGACCATCGGCATAATCAGCAGGAGCAGGCTTGTGGTTCGTATATTCATGAATCGGGCGTTATCCTAGCATGGACCGCACGGCCAATTAGTTTTGAACCATTCGTGCCTTGAGACAGACTAACCTTTTGTATGTCGATTCATGAGCTAACGACAAACCGCGGTCCGGAAGACGCGGAAAACCTGAAACTGCTGCAACGAGTGGCGGTTAAGGATCGTGCGGCGTTTGAGATTCTGTACCGCAAGTTTCATCCGCAGCTAACTCGATACCTCATGCGCATGATGCGACGACCTGAACTGGTGGAGGAGGTCGTTTCGGATACCTTGTTCGTGGTCTGGGAAAAGGCGACGCAGTTCCAAGGGCGCGCCAGAGTGTCAACCTGGGTCACCGGGATTGCCTATCTAAAAGGCATCAAGGCGCTGGATCGACTGAAAACCATGCCGGAACAGCATGCCGATGAATTGAATGACTATGACACGGCGGACGAATCTGACCTCATCAGTCGGATCGGTTTGCAGGAATGGTTAAAGAACGGATTGGACCAGATATCCCCTGATCAACGCTCGGTGGTGGAGTTGACCTACTTTTCCGGTTACTCCTATCAGGAGATAGCGGATATCATGGGCTGCCCGGTGAATACCGTAAAGACGAGAATGTTCCACGCTCGTCGCAGACTTGCGAGTCTTCTGCCATCGCTTGAAGCGGCTGTTGCAGAGAGTGGGACCGTTCGAGAGAACGAAGGTGGAAAGTTATCGTTGGGGGAGAGCGAAAACCTTGAATAAGAAGAAACAACACGAGCAGACGGTGGAGTTATTGCCGTGGTTTGTGAATGACACGCTTGATCAGAAAGAGCGGGAACAGGTGCTCAAACACCTGGCCGACTGTGAAGGCTGTCGACAGGAGCGAGACCGTCTCGTTGATCTGCAAAAAATGATCAGGGAAGGCGAAGTCGTTGACGGCGATGTTGAGTTTTCCTTGAAGCGAACTATGAAGCGTATCGATGAGGCTGAAAGAAACCGCCGTAGTCTGGAAGAGGTTGCAACCAATCATCGAAGACAGAAACGCTTCTTTGTTTCCATGGCGATGGCCGCGGGACTGTCAATGTTACTCGTTGGAGCGGCTGTGCTTGTTGGAAATCCGGACGAACCGCTCGAATATCAAACATTGACTGCAGACTCACCGGGGCAGGGCATCACTCGCCAGATGCAAATTGGTTTTGTCGATCCGATTCCTGCCGCAACGTTAAGACAGGCACTGATTGAAACAGAATCCAATATTGTCAGCGGACCCGATCAGCAGGGTGTGTATCTGCTTGAAGTAAACGTGCCCGGCGATGTCAGCCAGGAGGTGTTCCTCCGTCGGATCCAGGATATTGAAGGCGTTAAACATGCAGCGTTTACACCCTAACTTCAGCATCCTTACTCTTGTGGTGATCCTGTTATCAGGGTGTGCCAGTCAGCCCGAGGAGCTTTCTCCGGAAGAAGCTTATACACGTAATGTGCTCTTTACCGTCCCATTGGATTCAGCAGGCGCGCCTTCTCAAGTCTCTTCAGGCTTTGCGGCAGCGAAACAATCTGCCGGTTCTCAGAATCTGATCCAGGCGGTGTTGAAATTCCACGGTCTGACAAAAGTGTCCCAGTTTTCACTTCAGACACTGAATGTCGAAGCTGTTGTAGCGGATATCGGACCCGAGAAGGAGTTGCAGGATGTTGTGAATGCGCTGTCGCGGGATCAGAGGGTTGAATCAGTTCAAACCGTCAAACCCTTCAAGTTGATGGCTTATAACGATCCTTATTTCGAGCTTCAGGCGACGGTTAATGGTGATCACATCGATTCGATCCATCGATCTTCAACAGGCAAAAATGTGTCCGTCGGCATCATCGATACAGGCGTGGATCGCCAGCATCCAGAACTGGCGGAAAGAATTGTTTATACGCGAAACCTCGTGACTCATGATCAGGAGGCGTTTGACCTGGATGAACATGGAACAGCGGTGGCCGGCATCATCGCATCGGCGGCCAACAACGATGTTGGAATTGTCGGTGTCGCCCCAGATGTCCAGTTAATGGTATTCAAAGCCTGCCACCAGGAAGCATCAACCCGGCGTACCAGCTGCGATTCGGTTTCCATTATTAAGGCGCTCGGGGATGTGTTGGTGCAGCAACCAGATATTCTCAACATGAGTCTCTCTGGTCCTGCCGACGGTGTCATCGCCAGATTGCTGCGCCGAGCCTACGAGCAGGGCATTATTCTGGTTGCAGCGGTGGATGAATCTGTTGGTGAACAAGGTTCATTTCCAGCGAACCTGCCAGAAGTCATACCCGTTGGCACAGCCATCAGTGAACTTGAAGACCTAGGCTGGGTTCTGCGCGCACCAGGCACTGATATGCTGACGACTGCTCCGGGCTCTACCTACGGATTCAAGTCAGGCAGTTCGATTGCGACCGCTTATGTCTCTGGGATTGTGGCGCTGATGAAAGAACGTGAACCTGATCTGTCAGCAGACCAGGCTCGCTATTACCTGAAAACGACAAGTCGATCTGATGACAGCAACCGTCCTGTAGTAGATATGTGTGCCGCCCTACGTGAAACTGCCGGAGCGCAGGTGCAGTGTGGTCCGGTGCCGGTGATTGCTCAGTCGGCGCCGTAGGTTCGAGTTAGTTGGCCGACCGTCTCAAAAAATTCATCTCGAGTTTCACCCAGAATCTCTGAAACAGGCTTCACACTGTCAATTCTCCCCGCGACCTGACCGGACAGTGGAATGGCTGCTTCCATATCTCCACCGAAATAAAGATCAAGGGCAGTACCGAATTCAGCCATGGCGTTGGTTTCAGGATCACGTTCCAGGCGGCTCGTTCGATCAGTTCGTAGTGCGCGAAGTGCTGGTGAGTGAAACTTGTTAAGAAAGACCGTACCGGTTTCTTTCGCATCCACAATGGCATCTTTCCAGTTCTGGTGAACCGGTGATTCAGCTGCAGACACCATGCGAGTCCCCATCTGAATACCTTCAGCGCCCAACGAAAAGGCCGCCGCCATAGTTTTGCCGTCAACAAAACCGCCCGCGGCAACAATAGGTACATCCACTTTGGATCGTACCAGTGGTAACAGCACCATCGAGGCAACTTCATTGGGGTTCTTGAATCCGCCACCTTCGCCGCCTTCAACAATCAGACCATCCACACCAGCATCGACTGCCTTCAGCGCCGCGTCCAATGTCGGTACAACGTGAAAAACCGTGAGGCCGCCGGCCTTCAGGTCAGCGGTATATTTTGTTGGGCTGCCAGCGGAGGTTGTAACAAATTTGACGCCCTGGTCGATGACGAACTGGGCGATGTTCGGATCCCTGACAAAAGCCTGTGCGATGTTGACGCCAAAAGGTTTGTCCGTGAGATCTTTCATTTTTCGAATCTCATCCTTGATGATGTCCAGTTCGCCGGAGGATGTTTCGATGATGCCCATGCCACCCGCATTACTGACGGCAGACGCGAGTTGTGATCTGGCTATCCATCCCATTGGGGCCTGGATGATCGGCAGTTCAACGCCAAGCATTTCTGTGACACGGTTTTTAAATTCCATGGGACCCCCTTTGGATTCGTTTAGCTGCTGCGCTCGTAAACGCGGTAAGTATAGTCAATGTTAGATTCGTAGCCCGTTTCGCTGACCAGTTGGAAGTTATCAGGCAGCTCAGGAAAGTACACGTCGCCTTCCACATGCGTATGGATGGTCGTCAGGTGAAGGGTGTCGGCGAAAGGCAGGGCCAGCGCATAGAGTTCCCCACCGCCAGCGACGAACGTTGGTCGTTCAAGGCCCTCAGCGAGGTTAAGAGCTGCTTCTATCGAGTCTGCGGTATGGCAGTTATCCGCGGTGTATTCTGGGTTCCGTGTGACGATGATGGTTTCGCGACCGGGCAGCGGTCGACCGATAGTGTCAAAAGTTTTTCGACCCATGATCAAGGTGCCGCCCATGGTGACTTCTTTGAACAGGGCCTGTTCACCTTTTACTTTCCAGGGAATGTCTGGACCGTTTCCGATGACACGGTTTTCTGATTGAGCAGCGATCAGCGCAAGCTTCACATCTGCTCCACGGTTTGTATGCCCAGCAAACCCAGACCATGTTGTAGTGTCCGAGCGCTCAAGTCGCAGAGTCGCAGCCTGGAGTCGCGGACCTCATTATCAGCTTTTAGCACCGGGCAGGATTCGTAGAAAGACATGAACAACTGTGAAAGTTCAAACAGATAGTTGCAGAGAATGTTGGCCTGATAATCCTCGGTGACAGACTCGAGCGTTTCAGGATACTGAAGGAGCTTAAGCGCCAGCGAAACTTCTGCAGCTTCGTTTAACATGATTGCCTGCTTCAGGTTCGCCGGGTCCACGTCTGCTCTTCGGAAGATGCTCTTAATTCGGGTGTAGGCGTACTGAAGATAAGGCGCAGTGTTGCCTTCGAAAGACAGCATGGTGTCCCAGTCGAAGATGTAGTCTGTGGTTCTGTTTTTGCTGAGCTCAGCGTATTTAATGGCACCAATCCCGACGATACGTGCGATGTTTTGTTTTTCATCGTCTGTCAGATCTGGATTTTTATCGCCAATCAGCGCCAAAGCCCGGGTGATCGCTTCTTCAGCGACATCGGCAAGTTTTACCGCGCCACCATCACGGGTTTTAAAGGGGCGGCCTTCTTTATTCAGGATGGTGCCGAAAGGCACATGGACAAAGTTCTGTTCTTCCGTGATGTACCCGGCTTTTCTTGCGATCGCGTACAGCTGATTCAAGTGTAAAGCTTGTCTGCCATCAACGAAGTAGAGCGCCTGATTCACTTTTAGATCCTGGCCTCGATACTTTGCGGCAGCAATGTCCGTCGCCATGTAAGGGTAGCCGCCATCTGATTTCTGAACGATGGCAGGAATCGGGTCGCCATCTTTGCCGACAAACTCGTCCAGGAAAACACAACGTGCCCCCTCGGAAATGGTGATCAACCCTTTCTCATCAAGTTCTGACAGTGTCCCCTCGAGCATGTCGTTGTAGGCACTTTCGGCTTTGACGTCACCTGGTGTCAGTGAGATATCCAGGAGGTCATAGATTGCCTGGCAATGCCTGATGGACTCTTCGATGAATCTTGACCAGAGGTCCAGGCACTTCTGGTCACCTGATTGCAGCTTGACGACAAACTCCCTTGCAGTTGCAGCGAAGGTTTCGTCTGTTTTAAACAGTGCAGAGGCACTCTGATAGAAAATTTCGAGGTCCTTAAGTTCTGTTGCCAGCTGCGCGCCTTCGGATTCCAGCTTATCCATGTAAGCGAGGAGGCTGCCGAACTGAGCGCCCCAGTCGCCAACATGGTTTGCACGAACCACTTCATGACCGAAAAATTCCAGCAGGCGAACGGCGGCGTCACCGATTGCGGTGGAACGCAGGTGGCCGATGTGCATCTCCTTCGCGAGATTCGGCGAAGAGTAATCAATGAGAATTTTTTCCGGCTCGGATGTGGCGACACCAAGTCGATCATCGCCAATCATGGTTTCCAGTTCTGCGCTGAGAAACTCCTGATTGAGGCTGATGTTGATGAACCCGGGACCAGCGATTTCCATCGTCAGGACCTTGCTCAGGTCTCCCTGTTGCACCTGTTCCACGACCTGTTCAGCCAGCTCACGTGGATTGGTCTTAGCCTTCTTGGCTGCACCCATGATGCCGTTGGCTTGATAGTGACCGAACTCCGGTTTTGATGCCTGTTTAACAACGGCTGGAGCGTCAGTATGTCCAAGCGCAGTGAGTGTGCGCCCGAACTCGGTGTCGAGATGTTTCTTGAGATTCATGCCTGGTTTGGGACCCGCGAGAGGTCGCACATGTTAGCCAAAATCGAGTTTCAGGTCTAACGAGGCTAGGAGGCTATCTTTGTTTGAGACTGCGTGGTGCTTCCGTCGTCAAGTACAGCACGTACCTGGGCCCGCAACATATCTGTGCCGTACGGCTTGGGGATAATGGGTAGGCTCAGATCCTCTATGAATTTTGTCTGCGGGCTGTCAGCTGCGTAGCCGCTGGTGAAGATGATGGGGGCGTCCGGATACTTGGCTTGAATTCGCTCGGCAGCGTCTCGTCCACCTAGTTTTGGCATCACCACGTCCATGATGACCAGGTTGATATCTTCAG
The DNA here is from genome assembly GCA_965267195.1 of Pseudomonadales bacterium. Classification (GTDB taxonomy): domain Bacteria; phylum Pseudomonadota; class Gammaproteobacteria; order Pseudomonadales; family Azotimanducaceae; genus UBA9659. The sequence goes on along the minus strand of OZ253942.1, from coordinate 2,112,914 downwards.
CGTGCTGCTCGTAAACGCTAATACCTTCTTCTCCATCAGCCGCTTGTAAAACCTGGTAGCCAGCCCCGGTAAGAATAAGATTCGCGAGATCCCTGACCTGTTCGTTGTCTTCGACCACCAGGATCGTCTCGTGTCCGCCGGGTACAGAGGGTCGTTCTTGCTCTGTTTGGTTGGCATCGGATTTGGCGGTTGGAAGATGGATCTGGAATCGAGTACCAACGCCGAGGGTTGATTCAACTTTGATAAAGCCGTGGTGTTGTTCGACGATTCCGAATACAACGGCGAGACCAAGTCCGGTACCACTGCCCTCTGGTTTTGTTGTGTAGAAGGGTTCGAAGATATGCGCCAGAACCTCGTCATCCATGCCGCTGCCAGTGTCACTCACCTCGATGACCAAAAGGTCTGACTGTGCACCCTGGCCGGAACTCAGCTGAACAGAGATTCTTCCGCCAGAAACCATGGCGTCCCGCGCATTCACTGCAAGATTTATGAGGACCTGCTCCAATTGCGTTGGGTCCGCGTAGAGGTAGGTATCGGTCACCGTGCTGTTAAACTCGATTTCGATATTTCCTGGTAACAATCGAGTGATCATTTCCTGAACGCCCTGGATGAGCTCGTTAGCCTCGACCAGCTTCGGTTCGATGACCTGGCGTCGGCTAAACGTCAGGAGTTTTTGCGTCATTTCGGTGCCGCGTTCACCAGCCTTTTTGATTTCGCTCAGGTAGTTGTTGAGTTTCTCAGGGTTGCCGGCCTGCATCGCCAGGTCTGCGTACCCCAAAATGGCGATCAGCAAATTGTTAAAGTCATGAGCGATGCCGCCGGAGAGTTGGCCAATCGACTCCATCTTCTGTGACGCCTGGAGTTGCACCTCCAGCGCTTCACGCTCCTTTTCGATTCTCCGTCTGAAGCTGACGTCGCGGATGATGCAGGTTGTGTACTGCTGGTCCTTCAACTGGTTGGATGACACAGAAACTTCCAGCGGAACGAGGTTCCTGTCCCGCCGAATACCTTGTACATCCATACCCGAGATGACCTTGCTGCTGTCCCTGTGATGATAAATGTCGCGTAGCTGGTTGGTTCCAAGTGTTTCCGGGATCAGATCTTTGATGCTCATGCCAATGATCTCGGGCAGGCTGTATCCAAAGACCTCCGATGATTCGGGGTTTGCGTAGGTGATCTGAAAGTTCTCGTTGAACGTGAGGATGGCGTCCGGCGCCGAGTCCGTGATGGTCTGAAAACTACTTACCCGCTGGGATAATTCCTCTTCGAGACGTAGTTGGTCGGATATGTCTGTGCCGATAAAGATAACAACGTCCAGCCCCCCGAGCTGACTGAGAACCGGTTGTATCCGCAGGTTAATGTCGGAACGGCGAGACCCGCGTACGGTGATGTTGAACGGATCAACCTGATCCTGCTTTTTGTTGATGAGATTGGAAACTGCTTCGGTGAGTGCGTTGTGGTCGTCGGTGGTTAGCAGTGTTTTAAGGTCAATGTCATCGCTGTCGAGACCAAGAGTCTTTCGACAGGAAGGGCTCGCATAGGTCATCTTTCCCTGCTCGTTGACCACCCAAATCACATCAGAGATGAATTCAGCGATCATGGCGGAGTTCTCGAGCTTCAGGTCACTGTCCCCAACCTCGCGTTTGTTCGCTAGCGTGAGACCGGCAGTCTTTCTTCGCAGTTCATCATGTTCATTTAGAAGTACGGAGAACTCACGTGCGATCACGAAGTAGCTGCGCCACCAGTGATAGAACCGCCGAGCGGTGGTAACGAGCCAGCCACGTTCTTCATAGTCGACAGTATATGTCGCGCCACCGGGAACGGATTTCATCGTGACGGAAGCGCGGGGTAGCCCAAGGGCTTCTGTAAGCCCTTCCATCTGTCCAGACAGAATCGAGAGATACGGATAGCAGGGTTGCAGTCCCTCCCTGATTTTGACTTTTACGGTGAGTCTGGCGGTGTCCTTGAATTCAACTTCAGTGTCGAAAGGAAATTGTCGGTTATAGAGTCCCGAATAACCCCAGGTGGCGAGGAACTGATCTTTTGCACCGAAGGTGACCCGGCCAATACTTGCCTGAAGTTTGAATACACCAGATTTCCAGGAGTCTCTTCCGACCGCCCGGAGGTCAACTTCATCAAGGAACTTGCCCATGTTTGAGACAACATCCGCAAAATCATTCCAGTGCAGGAACTCATCAGGATTAGAGAGATTCCTGTCTTCAACCTTGGTACCCCTTAATACCTGCCGAATCTGAATTTTCCGGGATTCGCATAGCGCAAATATCCAGGACAGGTGGGCGCAGGAGATATATTCGTTGTTATTGTTCATCGGGCCTTTCGCGGAGTGGCCTCAGTCAACCGGTCTGCCAGTATTTAAGAACCGTGACTAGGGGTCAAGACTAGCGAGAAGCTGTTGCGCGAGCGCGTTCAGTTCGGGATATTCTGCGATCTCTGCGCGGCCAGTATCGGATAGCTTGTAGATACCCCGCGCTTCGCGTTCAAACCAGCCGTAGATGTTTCGAGAGAGAATAGATTGCGTTTTTTCACCGGTCAGTTTTCGCAGTTCTGCCACTTTGGTCGGACCTTGAATCATGAGTAGATTGGCAAGGGTAACTGCACTTTCACGGTATGCCGTGTACACGGGCATACCGGTTGAACCTCCGACGTTTCTTTGCAGGGTTCTTCCCGCAATTTCTTTAAGCAGTCGATCTCTGCGTCGTTGATTAATTCGTCCTTTGAATTCAGGTGTTAGCCTGATGTTGGCAGCGTATCTTAGTGGGCTCTGGTAGACGGTGATTAGTCCCAACCCCAGTCTTTTAACGACTTTTTGTTGGGCGCGAAAACGTTTTCCGCCAGGGTTTGATGGCTCGGGAATCGCGATATAAACCTCGGGTGTCAGGCTTTGCCGATCCACGGCTTGTGTGAGCAATGTCATGTTAAGGGACTTTTTCAGCTCGATAACGATGAGCTGACTGTCTTTAAGGGCGACGACATCGCAGTGATTCACTTCCGCTGCGACCTCGAATCCTTCAGTTTCAAAGTGCTGTCTGACGGGTTCGAAGAGTTCGGTCTCTTTCAAGCGGGGCTCGTGGCTAGGTGTTGGCTGACCGCAACCGGTCTGCCAGTTTCTGGTGAAATCCCATGAATGAACCATTGCTCATGATGACAATGTGCACAGATTCCGAAGAGCTGGCTTCTTTCAAGGCATGCTCAATCAGGCCATCCAGATCACTCGTCAGGTGTGATCGATCGGTTTGCATTGCGCTCATATCCCACTTCACATTAGCGCCTTGGTACCAGTAAACCGCATCTGCCTTGTTTGCACTGGCCAGTAGTGTTTGTTCATGAACACCAAGTTTCATGGTGTGTGAAGCGGGTTCGATGATGGCTATGATTCGGTCATCGCCGCATCGACGACGCAATCCATCCAGCGTGGTGGCGATCTCTGTGGGGTGATGTGCGAAGTCATCATAAACCTTGAGGCCGGAGCGTTCATAAATGACTTCCATACGCCTTTTAACGCCTTGGAATAGCGAGAGTGCCTCACACGATACATCGACACTGACACCTGCATGGCGCGCTGCGGCGATTGCGGCAAGGGCGTTGTGGATGTTGTGTTTACCGGTGAGGTTCCAGGAGATCGAGCCTTTCTTTTCGGTATCCAGTACTACGTCGAAAGATCCGTCAGTATTCTCGTTGGCCTGAAGTTGTCCACTGCCGATCGCCAGTGTTGGTGTCCAGCAACCGCGACTTATAACATCTGTTAGATTGTCGTCACTCTCGGGATAAATCACCAGACCCTCTCCGGGGATAGAGCGAAGTAATAGGTGGAACTGTGTCTTTATCGCTTCAAGATCCGGGAATATGTCGGCGTGATCAAACTCGAGGTTGTTCATCACAAGTGTTCTGGGCCGGTAGTGAAGGAATTTCGAACGACGATCAAAGTAGGACGTGTCGTATTCATCCGCCTCAATGACAAAGAAAGGGGTCTCGCCCAATCGTGATGACTGTGAAAAGTTTTGAGGCACTCCGCCGATTAGAAATCCCGGATTCAGACCAGCGTACTCCAAAATCCAGCTGATCATAGAAGAAGTGGTGGTCTTTCCGTGGGTGCCAGCCACGGCAATGACCCAGCGGTCCTGAAGCAGGTAGCGACCGAGCCATTCTGCTCCGGAGGTGTAAGGAATTCCTCGATCCAGTACATATTCCAGGGCGGGGTTGCCGCGCGGCAGATTGGCATTTCCGACGATGACCAACTCTGTGTCTACCGGCACACAGTCCGCGGTGTAGCCAGACTTAAGTTCGATGCCTGCGGCTTCCAATTGGGTGCTCATCGGCGGATAGACGTTTTCATCCGTGCCGGTCACATCATGTCCAAGTTCGCGGGCGAGAAGGGCGATGCTGCCCATCAAGGTGCCACAGATTCCAAGTATATGTACGCGCATCTCAGTTATTGACCAGATTTACAGCGACGATGACGCCCATAAGTTCCACCAGAAAAGCGATACAAGAACCCTGGAGTACGCTGACATCAACCGCCTTGTGATAAATGTAACCTGCGATGGCGAGCCACCATCCAAGGCAAACCCAGGTGGCTGAATCGGCAAAAGCAATGAGCGTCGTGTTCTCTGACTCCAGAAGAATGTAATTGAATGGCAGTAGCACAATCAGCATGACCGCGTTGGCGCCAAGAAGTGCGCTCCAGGTTGCTGTAAATCGAGCGACGCGATCCTTGTATTGCAAAAGGGCAAACGTGACAAATGCCTGGATAGAGACGCCGATGGCGATTGTGGCAATCACCTGGGGGAACGAAAGTGTTGGTCGCGTAAATGTCACGACAAACAGCGCAATAACCAGGTAGGTGCCGAGTACAGCGGACGTAGCAAACCATGATGAAGGTAGTTGCGCCGGGGAGGAGCGCAGAAGGCACAGTTGCCAGAAGTAGCTGAGGATCTGTAGCAAGTTAGTTGTATCCCTGATTGATGGCTCTCACCTTTGGCATAAATGCACCAAACAAAAGTGTGCTGAAGCACAGGATAAGTCCGCTGGTGATCAATCCTGCTTCGATGCTCACGGTTTCTGCGATATAGCCGATCGGAAGAACGCCAAGTGGCATCAGGCCGTGAGACATCATATCTATACTCATTATCCGGCCCCGCATGTGTTGTTCAACTTGCAGCTGTGTCAGCGAGCGGTTCATAGACATATTCACGGCACTGGCCAGTCCAATCAGGGCGATAACAAGAGTGGCAGAGAGAAATTGCTCTGTCATACCAAAGGCGGCGACCAAGAGTCCCCATAAAGCACCCGTGCCAATGACCCAGTAACCCTTGTGAGAAAAGTTGCCCATCTTCGCCATTGCGAGAGAACCGAATACGGCACCCACACCAAGTCCAGTCATCAGAAGTCCCAGGTCATCTGGTCCGCCGTTCAATACATCGGTTGAGAAGGCGGGGAGTAGTGTGTTGATGGTGAGGCCGAACAGGAACGGCAGGATAGACAACAGAATCAAGCCACCAACCACTGGAGAATTGACGACATAAGTCAGCCCCTCAAGCGTGTCCTCGAGAGGGCTCTGTTTTTCTCCGGGTGCAGGTTTGCCTTCATGTTCGATGAACATGACGGTTACTGCCGATAGCAAATAAAGAAACGACAGAACGTAATAGACCAGCCCGACACCGAACGTTGACGAAGTATCCCCGCCTGCAAATATCGCGATCATAAATCCCGCCAGTGCGGGACCCAGAACACGGGCAAGGTTCCATGAAGCTGTATTGAAAGCCATGGCATTGAACATCAGTTTCTCGCCGACGATTTCGGGTATAAGCGCCGTTCGCGCTGGAATAGATAGTGACAGCACAGTGCCGTTGAGAATGCCGACCCAGATAAAGTCCCAGAAAGTGACGTTGCCGAACATGATGATGGTGCCCATGGCAGCAGTTGCCAGCCCGTTGATAACCGGGGTCCAGCCGATCACAGGCTTTTTCGAAACGCGGTCTGCCAGGACGCCGCCGACCAGGGAAAAGACAACCTGCGGGACCATGAAGGCCATTGTGACCAGCGTGAGGTTGATGGGTGACGAGGTCATCTCGTAGACCAGCCAGCCCTGGGCAACCAGCTGCATGTTCAACGCGAATGCTGATGCCAGCATGCCGATCCATAGGTAACGGTAGTCCCTTACCTTGAGAGACGCGAACATGGATTTATCTTCAATGGGCGCGAGGCCCGAGGAGAGGTCGTTCAAGAAACTGCCTGCGACTAAAAAGCCATTATAGCGGATTTAGTGGGTGGTCAGGCGGCTCGAAATTTCAGGAATAAGATAATCGGCTGTGGCATATCCGCCGCAAACCAGTTTTGGACCTTCGCCGATGTCGAGGAAGATGGTCGGTAGGGCCCCAGTGCCCCGATCACCACACCAGTCAAATTCCTTTCGCGTTTGATGGGTGACCTCTTCGCTCTGGATGGCGTCTTCAAACTGATCCTGTGTTAACCCAGTGTCACCGGAAAGGTGATACAGAACGTCCAGGTCGCCCAGATTCTGGGCGTCGACATAAAACGCTTTTTGCATGTTGTGGAATTCCTGCCAGGGTTCACGTCCAAGTTCCCGTCTTGCGATCTGCAGGGTTCGGCATGCTAGTTCGCTGTGATAGATAAAGGTTTTGTCCTTCGGCAGGGAAAATGCGAATTCCTGCCCGGTTGTCTCAGCGACATTACGCCAGAGTTTCACCAGGTCATTGATATGCGCTTCTGTAAGCGGTTTCATGCTGCCGACCTGTAGTCCCGCACACTTGAGCTCGAAGGAAAGGCGTTCACCCAGCGCTTCTTTTAGCTTCATGACCTCCGGCAGCGTGCCCCAGCACCAGGAGCAGATGGGATCAGTCATGAACAGCAGCGTGCCTTCGTATCTTTCAGAATTTCTATCAGCGCTCATAGCAGACACTTTATGGGTTTGCGTCCGAAAGGACTACTCCATGGGCGTCAGTACAACGCCGGTCACATTGCGAGGCAGGAATCGTTCAGTTTCGCGACTGAGTTCTTCCACTAGTGGCCAGATCTCCATACGTTCGGTTCCGACTGGTGTGGTCGCGACGGCGAATTTTGTTTCGCCATTCATCTCGATTTCAACGATGGGCTCTTCCTTAAGATTCAGATACCACTCTGGTTTGTAGGTTTCTGTTTCATGCGCGGCGGCAACGACGAGTCGATCACCGGCTCGTCGAAAAAATAGCGGGTGAGTCATTAGCTCGCCGCTGTATCTGTCATAGGTCTTGAGAAACAGGATCTGCTCAGCGCTTATCCGGGTCAGCATGTCGTCTACTCACAAGATTCACCTGTTTTACCAGCGTATCCAGGGAGTTGATGAATGCAGCAGGGGAGGGCTGAAGTGACAAAAACCGGGATCAGATGGAGCATCAAATCCCGGTTTTGTGACGGGTTTCGCGTTTTATTCCGGCAGGCCCAGAACGCGTTTTGAGATGATGTTCATCTGAACTTCATTGGTGCCACCGTAAATGGTCACGGCACGAGAGTTGAGCCAGAGGCGGGTACTGTCCAATTCCTGAGCGGTGAATCCTTCACCTTCCCAGCCGAGACCCTGTGATCCCATGAGCTCAGACTTGAGCTCGGTACCATTTCGCGACAGGTTTGCACCTACCAGCTTAAAGATAGACGTTACGTCACCTGGTGTTTTACCGGACTGACTTTCCTGGGCAACTCGTTGAGCCGTTAACTGGAAGGCGCGTTCACGCATCGAGTGATCGAGAACTTTCTGGCGAGTGCCCTGGTCCGCGATTTTACCGTTCTCTTCGCCGGTGTACTGCTTGGCGAGGTCCGCAATTTCGTTTCGCTTCTTCGGTTGAGCTTTCTTCTTCGACGCGCCAGCGAGACCACCGATACCAGAGCGCTCGAACTGAAGCAGTCTTTTTCCGACGGTCCAGCCTTTGTTTAGTTCCCCAACCAGATCATCGCGACGTGCTACAGCATTATCGAGGAAGGTTTCACAGAAGGGTGAAGAACCTGAGATCAGGGAGATGGGCTTAACGGTCACACCATCCTGGTGCATATCCAGCAAAACAAAGCTGATGCCATCATGTTTGGGTGCATTCGGATCCGTGCGTACCAGTGCAAACATCCAATCGGCGTACTGGGCACCGGATGTCCAGATCTTCTGGCCATTGATCACAAAGTGGTCACCCTCAAGCACAGCTTTACATTGCAGTGCCGCCAGGTCGGAGCCTGCGCCAGGTTCACTGTAGCCCTGGCACCATCGAATAGAACCATCACAGATGCTTGGGATGTGGCGCTGCTTTTGCTCTTCCGTTCCAAATTCCAACAGCGTGGGGCCAATCATCGTTAGACCCATGCCGGAAGAAGGCGGAGTCGCTGCAATACGTTTCATTTCCTGATTGAGGATTGCCGCTCTTTCGGGATCGAGGCCACCGCCGCCATATTCGCTTGGCCAGGTGGGTGCGACCCAACCTTTTTCTGCCATGCGTTCCAGCCATACCTTGGCTTCCGGTCGCGCGTAAATTTCGTGGGCGTCTTCCCAGTGGAAGCTGAGATTGCGCATTTCCTGGGGGCAGTTTTCTTCCAGCCAGGCGCGAGTCTCATCTTGAAAGGCTTGTAAATCCGTCATCTGTTCACTCCAATTTTCTGGGGCGTAGACTGCCACAATCGGGCCCGGGACCCAAGGGTATCAACCTGTGCAATGAGGGCGGATTATTGGTGCTCAGTCGAGGGACTGACTGCGGATAAACCAGCGAATGTCGTCAAGATTGACGGGTGGTGTGAGATAGACGACCCCCGACTCGGCCAGAAACTCCTCGGCTGGCAGTTGTTCAACAATGGCGAGCACCCGGGTGGTCACCGATAAATTCGCGATCAATGTGCTCAGCTCAGGGTTAACGGGCGTGGGAAACCGGCCATCGTAGATGACGGCATCGATATCTGCCTCTTCCAGCTCGCTCATGGCGCTACCCAGGCAATCTGTCCAGATCAGCTCTCCCTCGTCGACAAGTCTGGGTTCAACCTGCTGTCTTACTTCGGGGGTACTGATGATGAGCGTCTGCATGGCCACCATTACACCCTGATACCCACGCCATTTCTTTGATCTATGTCAGGGATCCCGTGATGGCTTCTTTGCAAACTGGGCTCAACGTAAATGTTGTGCAAACAGGAGAAGAGAATGGTTTTTCAGCATGCAGAAGACGTCGACACCATGAAGAAGATTGGCATTAACGTCGCCGTACTGGTTGGCGTGATGTTGTCCCTGATTGTGGTTTCTGTCCTGGTCGGCTAGGACTCAGGTTTTAGGTGGGCAACCTCACAGAGTGAGTGTCGATCGAGGATCTCGATCTCCTTGCCTTCCACTTTCAGAACTCCCATGGTCTGTAGCCTGGTAAACACGCGAGATACGGTTTCCACGGCCAGGCCCAGATAGTTCGCGATGTCAGAGCGGGCCATGGGTAAACGAAAACGGGTCGCTGACAGGCGGCGCTGTTCGTAACGCATAGACAGATTCATGAGGAATGCACCGATGCGTTCCTCCGAGGTCTTCTTGGCCAGTAGCATCTGAAGCTCCTGGTCGATTCGGATTTCCCTGGATAGCAGGCGATACATGTGGACCTGCAGGTTATGGATATTGGCAGAGAGCTTTTCCACATCCTGATAGGGGATCTCGCAAACCGAAGAAGTCTCGAGCGCCTTGGCGGCACTAATGTGCTTGGCTGAATCTATCGCATCCATCGCCAGAATTTCACCCGGCAGGTAAAAGGCAATCACCTGTTCTTCACCTTCATCATCCGTTGAAAATACTTTGATGGAACCTGATCTCACGGCGTATAGCGAAGAAAAGTCATCACCGGCGTGGTAGAGGAATTCGCCTCTCTGTAGAGGTTTACCTCGTTTAACAATGCGATCTACCTCATCCATTTCATCCGTAGACAATGCGTGAGGCAGGCACAATTCATTAAGGCCGCAGTTCTGGCAGGAGACAGTGAAATTGGCTTTTGAATTCATTTGAGCACAGTGCCCCAGTTGTGAGGAGTTGAATGGAAATGTATGGCTTTGTCGAAGACAAATTTTACTTCATTTCGTGTCTCCTGTGGCATCCGTCACAGCTCGTCGCTAAACTGCCCGACCAGTGTCTAACCCCCCGTAAAATCTAGTAAATCTGTTGTAGGAAAGTATGAATTCGGAAGCAAAACAGTCTTTGCACCTGGTGATCTGGCTCGCGGTCGTTTGCCTGGTGGTGTACCTGATGATTGTGGTCGGCGGTGTCACCCGACTGACTCAGAGTGGACTGTCCATGGTCGATTGGCGTCCCATTATGGGCGTGGTACCGCCACTCACCACTGAAGACTGGCAGCAAACCTTTGACGCCTATAAGCAGTATCCGGAGTACCAGAAAATCAACAAAGGCATGAGCCTTGGTGAGTTTAAACAGATTTTCTACTGGGAGTACGGCCACCGTGTCCTGGGCCGCATGATCGGCATGATTTACTTCCTGCCTTTTGTCGTCTTTTTGGCGATGGGGCGGGTAGAAAAACGATGGCAACCTCGTTTATGGATCGCTTTCACACTGGGTGGTCTTCAGGGGCTCATGGGCTGGTACATGGTGAAGAGCGGCCTAGTGGATGTGCCTTATGTCAGCCACTACCGTCTTGCTGCCCACCTGATGCTTGCGATGTTGATCCTGGCTTTTCTGTTCTGGTTGATTCTGGACATGCTGGCAGTCAAAAAACCTGAAGTCTCTGCTTCACAAAGCTCGATGAGTATGTGGCTGTTGATACTGCTTGTGGTTCAGCTTGTGTTGGGTGCATTTACGGCAGGTCTTGATGCCGGTTATGGATTCAACACCTGGCCTTTGATGCATGGCCAGTTCCTGGCTGATGCGGCCCTCATGATGTCGCCTTTCTGGCTTAACTTTGTTGAAAACGGCGTGATGATCCAATTTGTTCACCGCTGGCTTGGTGCGCTGCTGGTGCTGGGCATCCTCTGGTTTGCGTTCAAGTCACGTGGAACCGCACTTTTTGGCGCAACCATGATTCTTGTGGGCGTGACACTGGTTCAGTTCCTCCTGGGAGTGACGACTCTGCTCTATCGAGTGCCCGTTGTTCTGGGTAGCCTGCACCAGGCGGTTGCCTGCCTCATGCTGCTAGCGCTTGTATATTGTGTCTACCTATCGAGACGCCCAAGAGTAGCCCAATGAAAGTTTGCCTGGGCCAGATCAACACGACCCCCGGTGATTTTGAAAAAAACCTGGCGGCGATTCGTGCGGGGATGGCCGCAGCGAGTAAAACAGACGCAGAACTATTGGTTTTCCCCGAGCTGACAATACCCGGTTACCTCAGTCAGGATCTCCTCTATAACCCGGATTTCATTAATGCCAATCAGTCAGTACTTAACGAAGTGCTGCAGGCGTCAAGAGAGTACCCGGAGTTACATGTCGTTGTCGGTTACATCGGTCGCAATCCCGGTGTCGGTAAACCGTTTACCAATATGGCGGGCGTCGTCGCGGACGGTCAGCTTGTCTGTGAATATCAGAAGCAACTGCTGCCGTTCTACGATGTGTTCGATGAGCTGCGCTACTTTGAGCCAGGTGTTTCACCCTGTGTGTTCGAACTTTCCGGACTGAAGATCGGGATCGCGATTTGTGAAGACCTTTGGAACGACAAGGGTGCTGATGACTACAACTACGAAAACAATCCGCTGGAGCAGTACAAGCAAGTTGGTGTGGATGTTGTTGTGTCGCTCAACAGTTCGCCCTTTGTACATGACAAGTGTGCGCAGCGAATGTCACATATCACACCGGCCACCGAGTCTGGCTTAACGGTTGTATATGTCAATCAGGTCGGTGGGCAGGATGAGCTGGTGTTCGATGGCCAGAGCTTTGTCGCGAACTCAGGCCAAGTTCAATTTCTGAGTGATGTGGTATTTGAAGATTCCTTCCCCACAATCGATCTCGACTCGGTCGACGCCGTGGACGTTTCGGACGCGATTGAAGCGAACCGCGTGTCGCTTAAAGATCTTCTGGTTCTTGGACTTAGGGATTACGCCAGGAAGTCTGGATTTGATCAGGTTGTGCTTGCTTCCAGTGGCGGTGTCGACAGTGCCGTCGTCTGTCTGCTCGCCTGTGAGGCTCTAGGTGCGAAGAATGTTCACGCCATCAGGATGCCTTCTGTGTTCAGCAGCGATCATTCCAGGGATGACGCACAACGTTTGCATGAACAACTCGGTTGCTGGGATTACGAGATGCCGGTATCTCATGAAGATTTGGTTGCCGCTCTGAATGCCAAATATCAGATCCATGACAGCGAACAGAATCTGGTGAAGCAAAAAATCGACGCTGGTGGATACAGCAACGTCGCGGACGAAAACATTCAGGCCAGGCTACGTGATGTTTACGTGATGCATTTCAGCAATGCCTACGGCGCGATGCCTCTATCAACTGGTAACAAAACCGAATCCGGATGTGGTTATTACACCCACTTTGATATGAATTTTTCTTACGCGCCGATTAAAGATCTCTATAAATTCCAGGTCGTTGACCTGGCGAAGAGTGACAAGAGAGTTCCAGAGAACATATGGCAGAAGCCACCTTCTGCGGAACTGGCTGAAGGTCAGACTGACGAGGCAACACTGATGCCTTACGCCATCCTTGATCCGATCGTTCTGGCTTACGTTGAGGAGTACGTCACAACGTTCGAACGATTCAATGATTGGATCGGGGGGACTAACGTTGCTGGTGTAACAGGTGATGAAGGTGTGCTGCGATCATGGTTGTCACAAAACGATGCGGAAGATGATTATCGCCGCATCGTATCCCTCATCGGCCGTATGGAGTACAAACGCCGGCAAACCTGCCCCGGCACAAAAGTGTCCAAGGTGGCCTTTGGTATTGGTCGCCGTATTCCTATAGTCGAGAAGTGGTCATAGCGACAAACCGCTATGACCATTCCCAATAGACTGCGTTAGTTTACCGATACAATCCTTGGCTTCGCTTTCGATGCTTTTGGTATCGTAATTTCCAGCACGCCATCATTGGATTTTGCGCTTACGGTATCTTCGTCAGCGGTCTCAGGTAGATTGAACTGCCGGTAGAAAGTGCCGCGAACTCGTTCTCGCCGGGTGAAGTCAGATTCTGTGACCTCACTTTCTGTATTGCGTTCTCCTTTGATGGTTAGCACGCCGTGATGCAGGCTGATTTCCATTTCCTCAGGTTTAACGCCCGGCATATCCGCTGTAACCACAAAAGCTTCATCGTTTTCGATGATGTCCACCTGTGGTGACCAATTGGCGCCTTCAGTGAACTGGTTCAAACGTCCGCCATCGAAAAAACGATTCAGATCGCGGTTGATCTGGTTCAGAGGTCTAAAAGGTGAAACGAGATAGCTCATGTGTTTTCTCCTTACTGTTTCATGTCTTACGTAATGTCTCGTTACGCTCTTAATAGGTCCGATCGATCAAGGTTCAAGAGGAAATTTGAACTTTTTTCGATTTTTTTTGGGCGATTTGAAACATTGATCAGGGTCATTGTTTGCCCGGTTGTGCAGACCTATAGTGAAAGCATGAGAGAGGAGATATGCCATGAGTGATATCAAAAGAGTGATCGTCCTCGTGGAGCCTGGCGCTGAACGCCAGCCTGCGTTGGAGCGTGTGAAGTTCCTGGCGAAGTACATGGATTTTGAGCTTAAGTTGGTTGCCTGTGACTACAGCCAGTACCTGGTGGAAGGTTATTACTTTTCAGAAGCTGAACTTCCTGGATTGCGCCAGGAATATCTGGATGAGCGTAAAGAATTGCTGGAAGTTCTGGCTGAACCGCTACGTGAAAATGGTTTGAGTGTTTCCACGGAAGCCATCTGGTCTCATCCCCGATACAAGGCGATTGAGGAGGTTGTCGAAAGTTATCAGCCGGACCTCGTGGTTCATCACGCCAAGCGGCATGCGGCACTTTCCAGGGTGGTTCTTACCAACGATGACTGGCAATTGGCACGGCACTGCACAGCACCCCTTCTTGTGGTTAAGGAAAAAAGTTGGAAAGAACAGCCGGTCATTCTTGCTGGTGTTGACCCCATGCATGGTCGCCACAAACCCAGTGGTCTTGACCATCGAATTCTGGATACCGGAAAGATGTTTGCAGACAAAACGGGTGGTGATCTCTATGCGGCGCATGCATATGGTCAATTTCCTCTGTCCGGTGTCTATCCCGCAGATGCAGAAGAGCAGCATCGAGAAGCGTTCAAAGAGCTGACCGATGAGTATGGTTTAACCGACACGCATTCTCTGCTCATTGATGAAGCGCCAGAGTTTGCCATGAAGAAACTAGAGGAAGATCTTGATGCCGACCTCGTGATCGTTGGCGCGATTTCTCGAAGTATTGTGACGGACGTTCTAATCGGCAGCGTGACTGAAAAAGTCCTCGATTTTCTGGACTGTGATGCTCTGCTGCTTCGCCCCCAAATTTGATTGATTGAGAGATAACTATGGCCAAGCGATATCAGAAGATTTTATTAGCAGTGGACTTTCACGAAGATAACCAGGCAGTGATAGACGTTGCCACCGACATGCGGGAACTTTACGGCGCAGAGCTCCACATCGTGCACGTCAACGAACCTCTTGGTATGGCGTACGCTGCTGACGGCGTCAGCTGGGGTGATCAGGTGTACGCACTGGAAGCGAGTATTCGCAAAGAAAGTCTGAAGAAAATGAACGAGCTGGCAAGCAGCCTGAAGTTAAAGGAAGAACAGTGTCACCTGATGGAAGGTCGACCTTCCACTCGAATTCATGACCTCTGTGAAGAACAAGGCTTCGACCTGATTGTGCTTGGGACTCATGGTCAGTCAGGCTTACAGTTGTTGCTGGGCTCAACCGCAAATGCGGTGCTCCATGGTTCTTCCTGTGACGTGCTGTCTGTAAGAATCCACTAAGCGGGATTGAAGTAGAGAAGGCAGTCAGTATTGGCAACCACGGGGTCTGTGGTTGCCATAAAAATAGTCATTGGTTGACGGGTACGCAATAAACCCTCCTCCTGATCAAAATAATGAGCGTACTGATCGACACCCTGGCCGTCCCGAGCAACGAGATCTTCATGTTGGCTTTTGCCAAACCACCCGAGTACCTGGCCAGCTTCAAGTCTGCGGAAATTGAACTGGTCGATGCTGTTGATCATGGTCAGGTCGGCATTCTCATCAACAGAACTGGAATAGGTGACGGTCAAGTGTCGTTCTGTTTCCAGGCGCAGTGGTGAATCCAGCAGATTCAATGGAAAAGCCTCGGCATGTTCGAGTTCGCGCATGGTGACGAACCTCTGAATGGTTTCCCGTGCGAGCCAGTCGGCATCCGGATCCATAAACGCACCAAATTCAACGGTGATCGTTGGTATCTGAACCGGCATATGTTCCAGCAGAGTACCCAGTTTCTGGTGAATGATGATCAGGTGGTCCGTAAACAGGCTGGCAAGTTGTTGGTTCTTTTTGTCCGCCCGTACGGCAACACAAAAAGGTTCACTGTGTGACGATGTATTGTGGGTATCAACGACAGCTTCGGGTTGGTATGACTGAAGAACTTCCAGTATCTGGTCAGTCAGACGTACCTGGTTGCTGCCATCGTCCAATCCAAAACAACGATTCAGATCCCGTTCTCCTGGAATGTATCGATGAGAAAGCAGGGGAGCATGTAGTGCGGCGTCGACGGACGCGACCAGGATTCCCAAATTGGTGGCAGGTCGAATTTCTTCGGATAAGAGGTGGTGAATCGCTTTCAGGCCAGAGGGCTCATTACCATGTAGCAGAGTGACGATCGCTCGTCGACGATTTGGATTTTGGCCGGCAATTTCAAACCAGGCAGGACCGTTGAGATTGCGCAGGAACTCTGCCGGGTCAGAGCCAATTATCGCTTTGTCCAGGGAAGGAATTTTTCTGATTGAAGGTTGTGTATGAGCCAACGGGACGACTACTTAACTACGCAAAGGACGGTATTATATAGCGATGCACATTAGTGAACCTGCTTTTACCCTTGGCGTTGAGGAGGAATACCTTCTCGTAGATCTTGAATCCCGGGATCTGGTCAGCGACCCACCGGCAGAACTTATGCAGGAATGCACACGCTTACTGCAGGAGCATGTCAGTCCTGAACTTATGCGAGCCCAGATTGAAGTGGGTACGCCAGTTTGCCATTCCCTAGGGGAAGTCAGGGAAAACCTGAAGCGGCTTCGAGGCACCATCGCTGAGGTCAGCAATCGGTTTGGTTGCGCGCCTATCGCAGTATCAACGCATCCTTTCGCCCGTTGGCTGGAACAGAAACAGACCGCCAAGCAACGTTACCTCGAACTGACCGATCAAATGCAGGCAGCAGCCCGGAGGCTCCTGATCTGCGGGATGCACGTGCATGTGGGTATTGAGGACGAAGAGCTTCGAATCGATCTGATGAACCAGATGAGTTACTTCTTGCCGCACCTCTTGGCGATGAGCAGCTCTTCACCTTTTTGGGAAGGAGAGGACACAGGTCTAAGGTCTTATCGGCTGACGGTGTTTGATGCCTTGCCTCGAACGGGCTTGCCTGAACAGTTTGCCAGTTACGCGGAATACGAACGTCACGTCCGCGTACTCGTGAATGCCGGGCTTGTCGAAGATGCCAGCATGATCTGGTGGGATCTCAGACCCAGCGCGTCATTCCCCACTTTGGAAACCCGCATCATGGATGTGGTCACGAATCTCGAACACGCACTCAGTCTTGTCGCACTCACGGTTTGCTTGATGAGGATGCTTTATCGAGCCCGCATAAAAAATCAGCGATGGCGGGTTTACGCGGGAATGTTGATCAACGAGAATCGCTGGCGTGCGATGAGGTACTCGTTCGATGAAGGACTGATTGATCTCGCCAAGGGAGAGGTGGTGCCTTTCCCGGAGCTGCTTGATGAGCTGATGGCATTCATCGAGGAAGATGCAGATCACCTGGGATGCCAGGATGAAATTATGGGACTTCGTGACATCCTGGCTAACGGCACCAGCGCACACAATCAGATTAGGCAGTACCACAAGGCACTGGATGAAGGTGCCAGCAACGAAGACGCGCTTAGTCGCGTTGTGGACTGGCTGATCGAACAGACCGTCAAGGATCTTTAAATCCAACTCTACGAAACGGGAGCAAGTTATCTTGTCCAAGAATATTTTTTACGCCCAGTCGGGTGGTGTTACTGCTGTCATAAATGCAACGGCTTGCGGTGTTATTGAGACGGCCAGAAAGTCTCGAAAAATCGGCAAGGTGTTCGCTGGCAAAAACGGCATTCTCGGTGCGCTGCGTGAAGAACTGATTGATACCTCTGTCGAATCGAACAAGGCTATCGCCGCGTTAAGGCACACACCGAGTGGTGCTTTTGGCTCTTGTCGATACAAGTTGAAATCCCTTGAGGAGAACGAAGCGGAATACCACCGCCTGGTTGAGGTGTTTCAAGCCCATGACATTGGCTACTTCTTCTATAACGGCGGCGGAGACAGCCAGGATACAGCGAACAAGGTTTCCCAGCTAAGCTTGAGCATGGGTTACCCGATCACCTGTATTGGCATTCCGAAGACCGTCGATAACGACCTTCCAATAACAGACAACTGTCCAGGTTTTGGCTCCGTCGCGAAGTATGTTGCTGTTTCGACGATGGAAGCTGGTCTTGATGTGGCGTCCATGGCGGAATCGTCGACCAAGGTTTTTGTTCTAGAAGTGATGGGTCGTCATGCAGGTTGGATTGCCGCCGCCGGAGGGCTTGCCAAGACCAGTGCTGGTGCACCCCCACATGTCATCCTGTTCCCTGAAGTTGCTTTTGATAAGGCGAAGTTTCTTGCGAAGGTAAAAGACTCCGTCAACAAATACGGCTTCTGTGTAGTGGTTGCCAGCGAAGGTGCCCAGTATGCGAACGGAACTTTCCTTGCGGATGCCGGTGCCAAAGATGCGTTTGGTCATACCCAGTTAGGCGGTGTCGCGCCAACTCTTGTGGACATGATCAAAGCTGAGCATGGCTACAAGTGTCACTGGTCCGTCGCTGATTATTTGCAGCGTGCAGCGCGCCACATCGCCTCGGGTACAGATGTCGAGCAGGCTTATGCGGTCGGAGCAGCAGCTGTTGAGTTTGCCCTTGCCGGTAAAAACGCAGTGATGCCGGTGATCAAACGTAGGAACACGAAGAAGTACAGCTGGGAAATTGATGAAGCGCCTCTGTCTAAAGTCGCAAACGTCGAGAAGATGATGCCAAAGTCTTTCATCACCAAAGATGGATTTGGCATCACCAACAAAGCAAGGGATTATCTGTCCCCCTTGATTCAGGGGGAAGACTATCCGCCTTATCGAGATGGTTTGCCGCAATACGTGCAGCTGCAAAAGAAGCTGGTGAAGAAAAAGCTGCCGCCTTTCAATCCGTCCTAGGATCTCTCCAAAAATCTGGGAAGCAGGCAAAAAAAAGGCGGGTTAAACCCGCCCTTTTTCTTATCTGATGATTGATCAGATGGTCAGCAGAGGTGCAATTACCAGGCTGACAATCGCCATCACGTTGATGAGGATGTTCATGGAAGGACCAGAAGTATCCTTGAACGGATCGCCCACGGTATCGCCGACAACTGCGGCTGCGTGAACCTCGGAACCTTTACCACCGAGATTACCTTTCTCGACGTGCTTCTTAGCGTTGTCCCATGCACCACCGGCGTTTGCCATCATCAGTGCCATGAGGACACAACCCAGGAGCGCACCAGCAAGCATGCCACCCAGGGTCTGAGCGCCAAGGCTGAAGCCAACGACTGGGGGCATCGCAACCGCGATCACACCAGGCAGGATCATCTTCTTCAGAGCCGCCTGTGTTGCGATGTCGATACATTTTGCGTGATCAGGCTCTGCGGTGCCTTCCATCAGGCCGGGGATTTCCCGGAACTGGCGTCGAATTTCTTCGATCATTTCCATGGCCGCATCACCAACTGACGTCATCGTGATGGACGCGATGAGGAACGGCAGAACACCACCGATGAAGATACCGGTGAGTACTTTCGGATTGGAAAGTTCCAGCGAGAAGCCTGGGTTGTTTGCACTCAGGGTTTCAACGAATGCTGCAATGATCGCCAGAGCCGCCAGTGCTGCTGCACCGATAGCGAAGCCTTTGCCGATAGCCGCTGTGGTGTTACCCACTTCGTCCAAACCGTCTGTAATTTCGCGAACGTCTTCGCCGAGACCGCCCATTTCGGCGATGCCACCGGCGTTGTCAGCAACAGGACCGTAAGCATCGAGCGCCATGGTCATACCAACGGTTGCCAGCATACCAACAGCGGCAATACCTACACCGTAAAGACCCGCAAGGCTTGTTGAAATAAAGATGATGGCTGCCAGCGCGAGGATTGGAACAACTACTGACTCCATACCCACTGCGAGACCAGTAATCATGACGGTTGCTGTTCCGGTTTTACCGGACTCAGCGATTTTCACGACAGGACCTTTCGAGGTGTAGTAGGAAGTCACGACACCGATCAGTATGCCTCCAACCGTACCGGCAACAATAGCCCACCAGACGTCACGAGAAACTCCGAGCATGTCGACCATAAAGTAACCGGCGATGATCAGCAGTACAGCTGAGATCTGGTGTCCCATTTCGAGGGCTCTTTCAGGACCAAGACCTGAAAGCAGGTTCACCATGATGATACCGACAACAGAGCAGACAAGACCCAGTGCAGCCAGCAGCAGTGGCAATGCCAGTAGTGCTTCGCGGCCACCTTCAGGCGCCAGCGCTGCAACACCGAATGCCGCAGTCATAGTCATGGTTGATGCGATCGCGATGGTTGCAATCATGGAGCCACAGTAAGACTCAAAAATGTCTGAACCCATACCAGCAACATCACCAACGTTGTCACCGACATTGTCAGCAATCACGCCAGGGTTACGGGGATCGTCTTCTGGGATACCGGCTTCAACTTTACCGACCAGGTCAGCACCCACGTCAGCACTCTTAGTGTAGATACCACCACCTACACGAGAGAAGAGCGCCACACTGGAACCGCCCATACCAAAACCGTGGATAGCGTGTGCTGTTTCAGGATCGCCGCCGAAGTACCAGTAAAGTGTGCCCAGGCCGAGCAGACCCAGAGAAGCTACACAAAGTCCCATAACTGAACCGCCATAGAAGGCGACGTTCAGTGCGCCATCGGCGCCAACTTCTTGTGCAGCTGCAGTTGTGCGCACATTCGCCTTGGTTGCTGCGAACATACCGATGTATCCGGCTGCTGCAGAACAGATCGCACCAACAGCGAAAGCGATTGCTGTCTTGGCGCCGAGACCTGGCGTAAAGAAGATGAGTAGGAACAGGGGGCCTGCAAACATGGCAAGCATGAGGTATTCACGATGCAGAAAGACCATAGCGCCTTCATGAATAGCGGCAGCAATCTTTCTGATCTTCTCGTCACCTTCCGAGTATCTAACCATCAGGAAATAGATGATCGCGGCACAGACGAGACCAAGCACACCCATAATGGGTGGCACGTTACTTAAGGTTTCCATAAGCGATTCCGATTGGATTTTTAATTCTTGGTAGCCTGACGACCACCGTCAGGGCGCGCTAATGGTACAAAAACGGGACTGAAGTTTGAAGCGTTTAGCCGTCTTCTAATAAGCGTCTGAGGTCAATAATGGCTGCATTCGCACGGGAAATATGTGAGCCCATGACAAGCGAATGGTTGGCCAGCATGCCAAAGCCGTCACCGTTCAGAATCAGCGGGCTCCAGAGCGTCTCCTGGGTCGGTTCCAGGTCGCGAATAATCTGCTGCAGGCTAACCAGGGCGTTTTTCTTCTCCAGCACATCGCGAAAATCCACTTCGATGGCGCGGAGCAGGTGGATCAAGGCCCAGGTGGTACCGCGGGCTTCATAGAAAACGTCATCCAGCTCAGACCAGGGTGTTTTGACCTGTTGTTCAGGGCTTGAGCTCGTGGACTGTGTCGCCGCGGCATCACCGGCAAGGGATGTATCTAATTGGCGTTTACCAACGCTGGCGGACAGACGCTGGGAAAGACTGCCCAGTCGAGTCTCCACTTCAGACAACCAGGTCCGAAGGTTGTCGGCTCGAGCGTAGAACTGTGCGTTCTGCTGATTTTCATCGCCCAGCCTGACCACGTAACTTTCCAGCGCCCGAATACCTTTCTCATATTCATCTTCGGTTTCTGGGAGAATCCAGGAGTTGTTGTCGAAGTAGAACTGGCCCTCAGCTCTTACCAGATCGGAGTCTTCGGTGGACTGTGATTGTGATCGACTGAGATTGTTGCGCAGGGTTCTTGCCATATCGCGCATTTGGACGAGCACGCCGAACTCCCAATTGGGAACGTTATCCATCATGACGCTTGGAGGCATGATGTCGTTGTACAAATATCCGCCACGCTTGTAGAGCAGTGTGTCCGCCATCGTGATCATGGTGGCAACTGTCGTTGAACCAACCACCTTGCTGGTCCCCAGTTCCGCAGTGACATCACTTGTCGCTTGGTTCACGTCGAAAAGGTCTGGTTCGTTGTCCCAATAGAAACCGAGTGCTCCCATGCCGATGGCGAAAACCAGCACCACGGTGCCCACACTTCGCAAGATGGTTTGCGAAACGCCATCGGTTTCCAGGCTGTCTGAAACCTGTTCTTTGACCTGGTCAATGCTGTCTTCAATACCGCTCAAGGTTTTCTCCGTGTTTCCAGCTCTTCAGCTCAAGGGTATCTCCATGGTAACCGGTATGCGCGACCGGGGGTATCCGGACATCGTTAAACCGAGCTCTGCTGCGGGCTGAGTTACCTGGATAAGAGGACGGAAGGAGTGTTATTTGCTTCGAACGCTGCCTCCACCCGAAATGGTACGCGCGCGTTCAATTCCTGGTAGATCCATCGTCCACTGGCATCGTCAGGCGCGCGGATGGTCGCGAATGCACGATTGGTTGTGATGTGTCGAGCGATGGTATCGAACGCTATGCGCGATGCATTGCGTTCGAGGACGTCACGTCTTTTTAGAGTAAACAGGGTGGTCTTCTGCTCTTCGCGGTCGTTGATGAGATTGACCACCGGGTCGATGTTGGGATGGGACGGATCCACGGTTTCTGCCCGGGCGACGTAGAGTCTTGCTTGACTCAGGTTACCGTCTTCTGCGTGATCCCTCGCCCATGCAAGATACTTTTCGACAATGCGGTTGAGGCCATCCAGCGCTGACTGATTTCGCGGATCCTGTTTAAGTACCGCTCGGTACTTTTGCAGAGCATTGTTGTCTCTGGGCGTTGTCAGCTGGTTGTTGTTGTAGTTGATCTCCGCTGCTGCCAACAGCCGATCAACCGGTGATTCGACGGGGCGCTCAGGGGTACGCTGCGATTGCTGGACCGTGCATCCGGAAATAAATAGCAGCCATGAAAAACTTAGGACGACAATTCGGGTCACAGTGATAGAGTAAAGTCTAATGAGGTGGTTCGCCGCCGTCATTGAATCATGAGAATTCACCGAAACAAAATGAAAGTCATTTTTAGCAACCTCATACTGACCGTAGCCATGCTGCAGGGATTGATGCTGTTATCGCCGATGTCAGCAGCTGACGATCTATTCTCGTCGAAAGGACCCGCAGCGGAGCGTATCGATGAAATCTTGCCGGTTGATGAAGCCTTTCGCGTGGGAAGTTATGAAGATGGCGACATGCTAACGGTCTTCTGGCAGGTTCTGCCGGGCTACTACCTCTACCGGGACAAGTTTCAGTTTCAGCGGTCTGGATCTGCGCTGGAGATCGAGCTGCCCAGAGGTGTGATGCGCCAGGACGAGATTTTTGGTGAGGTCGAGGTGCTATCTGGGCTGGTTCAGGTGCAAATACCCGCCTCCCAGCCGATTGAGGTGTCATATCAGGGGTGTGCGGAGCGAGGATATTGCTATCCACCGCAAAAAAGGCTGCTATCTTCCGCGAAATAGCATCTAAAATCGGAAAATTGGCCAATTTTTGGGACTAGTCGTGATATGACAAAGAGCTCGGCTGCCTGCGATGAATAAAATCCCTGAAATTGTGCTTATCTTCTTGAAAAATCGTCAAATTCCGGAAAAATGAGCGAATTCGCTCCAAAAACCCTTAAAGAGTCCCGATTATGTCTGAAATACTCGTTCTGAACGGACCGAACCTTAACTTACTGGGCACCAGAGAGCCTGAAATCTATGGTTCCGACACGCTCGCTGACATTGAGGCGCAGGTCAGGCAATTGGTTGAAGGCGCAGGCCATAAACTCGATTCGCTTCAGAGTAATGCGGAACACGAGTTGATCGAACGTCTTCATGCCGCCCGAGGTAAGGCAGGTTTTGTCATTATCAATCCCGGTGCATTCACTCACACCAGTGTCGCGTTAAGAGATGCGTTCTTAAGTGTTTCCATTCCCTTCATTGAAGTCCATCTATCGAATGTTTTCAGTCGTGAGGAATTTCGTAAGCATTCTTACCTCTCCGACATTGCCGTCGGTTGCATTACGGGACTGGGTGCGAAGGGTTATTCGTTTGCCGCTGAATTTGCGATCCAGTATCTGGAAAAGGAGGCTGGCTAATGGATATCAGGAAAGTCAAAAAGCTTATCGAAATGATGGAAGAGTCCGATATTTCTGAGATTGAAGTTAAAGAAGGAGAGGACTCGGTGAGAATCACCCGGGGTGGGGCGGTCGTACCAGTTTCGGTACCTGCAGCGACTATGGTTCCGGCTCCGGCACCAGCGGTTGCGCCAGCGGAGTCCCCAAGACGGGTCGAGGTACCGCAGGGTGGGCACCTGGTTCGTGCGCCTATGGTTGGTACTTTTTACCGCGCACCATCACCTTCGTCACCACCGTTTGTCGAGATTGGCGACCAGGTCAAAGAAGGTGACACCCTGTGCATCATTGAGTCGATGAAAATGATGAATCACATCAAGGCAGATCGTTCCGGGAAGCTGGAAGCCATCCTGGTTAATAACGAAGAACCGATCGAGTTCGATCAGCCACTTTTCACACTCAGCGACTGAATACCCAGACAGCGATGAAGCGACTGCTGATTGCCAATCGCGGTGAGATTGCACTGCGCATACTAAGAGCGTGCAGGCAGTCTGGCATCGAAGTGGTTTCCGTTTATACCCCAGCAGATGAGAACCTAAGACACCTTGAGTTGTCCGATGAAACCGTGTGCATTGGTAGAGGCTCATACATGGATGTTGGGCAGTTACTTGCTGCGGCAACTACACGTGGCTGCGATGCAGTACATCCTGGTTACGGATTTCTCTCTGAACATGCGGCATTTGCGCATGAGACAGAGGATGCGGGGCTCACCTTTGTTGGACCGCCCGCAGAACAAATAAGTGCGATGGGCAATAAGTCCGGGGCAAGGAGGCTCCTTGCTGACAGAGGTGTTCCGGTTTTACCAGGTAGTACTGACCCTGTTCACGACCTGGACTCCGCGAGGGGGATCGCCGCAAAGATCGGTTACCCAGTTATGCTCAAGGCGAGTCATGGCGGTGGTGGTCGAGGAATTCAACTGGTCCTGTCGGAATCCGACCTCGACCGGGCATTCGCAGAAACTGCCAGCCAGGCACTCACCTTCTTTGGTGATGCAGAGCTTTATCTCGAGAAGTTCCTGGCCCGTGCACGTCATATTGAGCTGCAGATTGCTGGTGATGGGCATGGTCAGGTGATTTCGTTGGGTGCTCGAGATTGTTCCGTTCAAAGACGAAACCAGAAAATCGTAGAAGAAGCGCCCCCTCCTGGTATTGAAGCGTCAAAGATTAGTGCGTTAGAAGAAGTTTGTTGCGCGGCGCTGGGCGAGTTGAATTACCGGAACCTGGGCACCCTGGAATTTCTCTACCAGGATGGTGAATTTTATTTCATCGAGATGAACACTCGAATCCAGGTTGAACATCCGGTGACCGAAGCAATTACAGGAATTGATCTGGTGAGTCTGCAGCTGGAGATCGCGAGCAACGTCGGGCTTGTTCTCGATCAGTCCAATGTCGTCACATCGGGTCATGCGATTGAATGCCGAATCAACGCGGAAGATGAACAGTACAGACCATCACCAGGATTGGTCAGTGAACTCAGATTGCCTGGCGGACCCGGTGTGCGAATGGACAGCCATCTATACCAGGGGTATCGCGTGCCTCATGACTACGACTCTCTGATCGGTAAGCTTATATGCGTTGGTGCCGACAGATCAGAAGCTTTAGCGCGTATGTCAGGTGCACTCGGGGAAACGAAGATCGGGCCGATCGCAACGAATCTGGATCTGCACAAAAAAATTATGTCTGATCCTGCTTTTCTCGCCGGCGGTGTATCAACGGCTTACCTTCAAGAGTCGGCGTTAACAGGAGGGCATAGATGAGCCTCTCCTGGTTCAATCTGACAGCAGCTGCCAGTCGCGAGCGTCTGGATGAACTTGAAAGCTGGTTCTGGGAAAACGGCGCCGTCTCAGTGACGGTGGAAGATGCTGAAGATGCACCGATTTACGAGCCACCTCCTGGAGAGCAACCCGTGTGGGATCAGGTTTTGGTCACAGGGTTATTTGAAGCTGACAAATCGAGCGACGATCTAACTAATTTATTGAGTCGCGATGGGTTTGCTCTTAGTAACCTTGAGGAAATTGAGGATCGTGCCTGGGAGCGTGAGTGGCTGAATCGATTTGAACCCATGTGTTTTGGTGAAAGAGTCTGGATTCTTCCAACAGGTTATGAGATCGAACGCGAAGGGAAGGTCGTCATCGATCTTGATCCTGGACTGGCGTTCGGCACGGGTACACATGAGACGACCCGATTGTGCCTCGAATACCTTGATGGCGCTGACATTGCGGGAGCACAGGTCATCGACTACGGCTGCGGTTCTGGGATTCTTGGTATTGCGGCGGCGAAACTGGGCGCACAGAGTGTCTGTTGCGTCGACAACGATCCGCAGGCGTTGACCGCGACCCAGGACAATGCATCCAGAAACCAGGTTGAAGTTTCGACACACCTACCGGGTATTGAGCTTGAACCTGCTGAACTCGTTTTGGCGAACATACTGGCCCAGCCACTGGTTGAGTTATCTGAACTTCTGCTAGCTGCAACGAAACCGGGCGGTCAGCTGGTGCTTTCCGGGATCATGGAAAGTCAGGCTGAGTGGGTTATCAATGCTTATCAGGATCATGCGGACCTGTTGTCCCAGACAGTGTTAAACGACTGGGTGCGTCTGGTCTGGAGCAAATCGTGATTGAGGCGATCACCAGGTGCCCGCAGTGCCAGACTTCATTTCGTGTGACGGAAGCACAACTTCGGATCGCTGAGGGTTCTGTTCGTTGCGGTGCGTGTTTGTTTGTCTTCCAGGCGGAAGACTATCTGTTGTCGCCACTTCTGGATATCACCGAACGCCTTGCGATTGAGCAGGATTACTGGGGTGACTTCGAGGATTACATCTTACAGGTAGGAGCTAAGCCTGAATCCGAACCCGAACCCGAACCCGAACCCGAACCCGAGCTTGATGAGGAACTAGAGACCGAACCTGCCACCGAGCATGAACCGGAACTAACTTCGGACTCCTCGTCAGAACCCGACGACGTCATGTCGTTCTATCTGGAATACATCGAAACCCATCCGACGCCAGTCTCTTCGCCCGCGTCAGACCCAGCACCTTCACCGGCACCCGTTGAGGAAGACCTGTCTGCTGAGGTCGATGGGGAGAGTGGTTTTGCAGACGACCATAAAGAGCCCTCAGCGTTACTTGGTTCCGTCGAGAGGGACCTACCAGAGGTCGATGGGGAAAGCCCTTCAATAGACGACCATAAAACAGACTTTGACTTTGATTTTGAACACGACCCAGAACACCTGTTCCAGGATCGCCGCCGCTTCTTCCCATTTGCTTCCTTGAAATGGTTGCCTGGCATTGCCTTACTAATTGGTCTGCTGGGTTTGCAATGGGTATACCTTAACCTCGCAAGTTATGCACAAGATGATCGTTATCGCGATCGCATCATGACGGTCTGCCGGGTAGCGGGGTGTTCGGTTCCTGACTATGACAACCTGGATGTACTAAAAACCCGAGAGCTGGTCATCCGCAGTCATCCTGAAACCTCAGAGGCATTGGTGGTGGATGTTCTGCTCCGAAACAGCGGAGACTTCCGGCAGCAGTTTCCCGGTCTCCGACTGGAGTTTATGGATGTTCGGGGCAATATCGTTGCGAGTCGGGTGTTTAAGGCGAGTGAATATCTGGGTGGTGAGCTAAGGGGGCTTCGCTATATTCCTGCTTTGACTGAAGTTCGGCTGTCCCTGGAAATCGCTGATCCGGGAGAAAGTGCTCTCGGTTATCAGATGGAGGTAGTACGAATTTAGGCGGCTTTGCTATGATGGCCACCTCAGACAGCCAGTCCCTCCCCCGAAACATGTTATCGATAGGTTCACATTCTCATCCGAGCAGGGTGATCGTCGCGCCCATGGCAGGTGTGACGGATAGACCGTTTCGAGATCTTTGCCGTTCCTTCGGCGCACACTGGGCTGTATCTGAAATGGTGACTGCGGACAAAAACCTCTGGAGCACCAGTAAATCTAAGCATCGACTGGCGCACGCATCAGAGACTGGACCCCGTTGGGTTCAGCTTGCGGGTAGCGAGCCAAACCAGATTGCAGAAGCAGCGAAGCTAAACGTTGATCTGGGTGCCGACATCATAGATATCAACATGGGTTGTCCGGCGAAGAAAGTTTGCAACAAAGCGGCTGGTTCATCTCTCCTTCGGGATGAACAACTCGTCAGCGATATTCTGCACGCGGTGGTTGGTGCAGTTTCAGTGCCGGTGACCCTGAAGATCCGTCTAGGTTGGTCCTGGGATGAAGTGAATGCACCAACTATTGCGCACATTGCCGAAGATGCCGGTATCCAGCTTCTGACTGTGCACGGCAGAACGCGTGCCTGCCGTTTCAACGGGCATGCAAACTACGATGCAATCGCAACGGTAAAACAGAGCGTTCAGATTCCGGTTATTGCAAATGGCGATATCGACTCTGCCGAGAAAGCGGCACATGTTCTTAAAGTGACCGGATGTGACGGGGTGATGATTGGTCGAGCGGCTCAAGGGAGCCCTTGGCTCATTGGGGACATCGATTCGTTCATCCGCGAGGGTGAGGAGCGGTTGGCACCGCGATTGAGTGATGTAAAACAGATGCTGCTTCATCACGTTGGCGCCTTGCATGAGTTCTACGGTGAATACCAGGGGCTCAGGATTGCTCGTAAACATGTTGGCTGGACGTTGGACGGTATCGAAGGTGCGGATGTCATGAAGAAAACCTTCAACCGAATAGAAGTTGCTGGTGATCAGTTGGCGCTCATCGATACCCTGGACGAACTGGAACAGGCTGCGTGAAGAAAACGATCAACAAGGCAGTTCAGGAAGCGGTCGATGAATACCTGCGCATGATGGATGACGAGCAGGTTACTGATCTATACGAATTGGTGCTCTCTGAAATGGAAGCGCCTTTGTTGCGCAGTGTTCTCAATCATACAAATCAAAATCAAAGCAAAGCTGCTGCAGCCCTGGGGCTCAATAGGGCAACCCTGCGAAAGAAGCTGCGAAAGTATCGCCTGTTGTAACAAAGATAAGAGGAAAACATGTCTGATGTTCGTCTAAAAACGGCGCTGTTGTCCGTTTCTGACAAATCCGATCTCGTGGGATTAGCAGAGACCCTGAACTCACACGGTGTGCACATGATGTCTACCGGCGGCACCTTCAAGCAATTGTCGGAAGCAGGGTTTGATGTGCAGGAAGTTTCAGACTACACGGGTTTTCCTGAGATGATGGATGGTCGAGTAAAGACCCTGCATCCAAAAGTACATGGTGGTTTGCTTGGCAGGCGCGGCACTGATGATTCGGTTATGGCTGAGCACGACATTCGTGGCATCGATTTACTGGTTGTGAATCTGTATCCCTTTGAGGAAACCGTGGCGAAAGATCCAAGTAACACTCCGGAGATCATTGAGAACATTGATATTGGCGGTCCTGCGATGCTGCGTTCTGCTGCCAAGAACTTTGAGTCGGTCGCAGTAGTGGTGGACCCCTCTGACTATGCGGATCTGGTTGAAGAACTGAATCGAACGGGTGGTTCTTTGTCCGCGGAAACGCGATTCAAGTTGGCGGTTAAAGCATTTGAGATGGTGGCGAGATACGATGCTGCGATTGCCAATCACTTGTCTTCTTTAACTTCGTCAGACAGCTACTCTGATTCGCTGACCGTGCAATTCAAGCGACAGCAGTCTCTTCGCTATGGTGAGAACCCACATCAGAGCGCCGCCTTTTATGTTGAGCGAAACCCAGCTGCAGGTTCGGTCGCCTCTGCTACTCAGCACCAGGGCAAAGAACTTTCTTACAACAACATTGCGGATACAGATGCAGCGCTTCAGTGCGTCCAGTCTTTTGACGAGCCGGCCTGTGTCATCGTCAAGCACGCCAACCCTTGCGGCGTTGCCCAGTCGGCTGACGTAATGCAGGCTTACGACCGTGCGTTCAAGACCGATCCTACATCGGCGTTTGGCGGCATTATCGCGTTTAATCGTGAAGTGGATGAAAAGCTGGCAGCGGAAATAACCGAGCGTCAATTTAGCGAGGTCATCGCGGCACCAGCGTTCACCGAAAGTGCGCTAGGTGTGTTCAAAGGTAAGAAAAACGTTCGAATACTCCAGGTGACGGATGCCGTCGGTTCGAGCGCTCAGACAGTAGATTACAAACGGGTCGCCGGTGGCTTACTGGTTCAGGATGCTGACATTCCCTTGCTGGATGAAGAAAACCTGCGTGTTGTCACCAAGCGGGAACCATCGGACAAGGAATACCAGGACCTGATGTTTGCCTGGAAGGTATCCAAGTACGTGAAGTCCAACGCGATTGTCTATGCCAAGGATCTGATGACGATCGGTGTTGGAGCGGGGCAAATGGCACGGGTAACCAGTGCGATCATTGCAGGCATCAAGGCAGGAAACGAAGGGCTTGAGGTCAGAGGATCCGTGATGGCATCTGACGCCTTTTTCCCTTTCAGAGACAGTATTGATGCAGCGTCGGAAGAAGGTATTACCGCTATTGTCCAACCTGGCGGCTCCATGAGAGATCAGGAAGTAATCGATGCGGCAGACGAAGCCGGTATGACCATGGTGTTTACGGGCATGCGTCACTTCAGACACTGATACGCTGAATTAAAGATACAGAGTGAAAGACGGTGAGTGAATTGAATCTACTGGTTATCGGAAGTGGCGGTCGCGAGCATGCGCTGGCATGGAAGCTTGCAGCCTCAGATCGAGTGACCTGTGTTTATGTGGCACCGGGTAATGCGGGAACCGCACTCGAAGATAAACTCGAAAATGTCGACATCAATCCGATGGACTTTGATGGTCTCCTGGAATTCGTCCGTGAGAAGAAAATTGAGTTCACAGTAGTAGGTCCTGAAGATCCTTTGGTTGCTGGCATTGTGGATCGTTTCACTGAGGCAGGACAAAAATGTTTTGGACCAACGGCAGCCGCCGCCCAGTTAGAAGGCTCTAAGAGTTTTACCAAGGCGTTTCTGCAGCGTCATGGAATCCCCACGGCGGGCTATGAAGTCTTCGACGATATTCAAAAGGCAACGGCACATGTGAAGAAGCTGACGCCACCTATCGTCATCAAAGCTAATGGTTTAGCCGCGGGCAAAGGCGTGGTGCTCGCTGATTCCGTTGATGAGGCGATCGAGACGCTGGAACAGATGCTGACCGGTGAGGTGTTATCCGGCGCAGGATCATCCATCGTGATTGAAGACTTCCTGGTTGGTGAAGAAGCCAGCTTTATTGTCATTGCGGACGGTGAAAACTACCTGTCCTTCGCAACTTCACAGGATCACAAAGCAGCATACGATGGTGATGAGGGGCCCAATACCGGTGGTATGGGTGCTTATTCACCCGCGCCGGTGGTCACAGACGAAATACATCGCAGGGTTCTCGACCAGGTGATTGAGCCAGCGCTGAACGGCATGCGCGAAGAGGGTAACCCTTACACTGGGTTTCTGTATGCGGGGCTTATGATTGATGGTGACGGTCAACCCAGTGTGATCGAATTTAACTGTCGTTTCGGTGACCCGGAAACTCAGCCAATTATGTCGAGACTTGAAACAGACCTAGTTGATTTGATTGAAGCCGCCCTTGAAACCAAGCTATCTGAAACCGAGATCAGTTTCGATACTCGTCCTGCGCTAACGGTCGTCATGGCCTCTGGTGGTTACCCAGGTTCATATGAAAAGGGCAAGACGATCTCCGGGCTTGAGGCCGTCAGTTCGGCGAAAGTATTTCATGCAGGAACTCTGCTGGATGATGGCGCTGTACTCACCAGTGGTGGTCGTGTGCTGGGGGTCACTGCACTCGGCAACAGTGTGTCTGAGGCACAAAGCCTGGTCTATGAAGCTATTGGAGAAATCAGCTTTGATGGCGCAGAGTACCGTTCTGATATTGGCTATCGAGCGATCGCTCGGGAAAGTGGCTCAGACGACTGATTGGCCGCCATCTACTGAAAGCACCTGACCGGTGATGAATTCAGCTTCGGCCAGGAAAACAACCGCTTTAGCGATATCGCTGGGATCACCGATTTTTCCAAGGGGTAGACCAGCCAACAGCTGATGCTTTTCCTCTTCACTCATTTCAGCATCATCCTCCGGCCATAGAATGGCGCCGGGTGAAACACCGTTCACACGTATATTCGGCGCCAGCTCAGCGGCGAGCCCGCGTGTCAGCATGTGTAACCCAGCTTTGGAGATGCTGTAGGCGAGATAACCTTTAAGGGGCTTCTCCGCGTAAATGTCGATGATGCTAATAATGCAACCGCTCTTCATGACGCGCGCGGCGGATTGCGAAAGTAGAAGGGGAGCTGTCAGATTCACACCCATGACCTGATCAAGCTCTGACTCGGTAAGGGCATCCAGGGGCGTTGGGAAAAACACAGAAGCATTGTTTACCAGGCAGTCCAATTGCCCGAAGGACTTGATCGTGAATTCGATGAGATTCGACAGGGTGCCCGTCTCTGCAAGATCGTGCACAATGACATCAGCGGAGTTCGCGCGGGCGTTGTTGAGCTCCTCTTTAAGGAGCTCTGCATCTAAAGCCGACCCATTGCAGTGAATGACTACACGGTATTGGGCGGCGTGCAGCTGGCGAACAATCTCGGCACCAATTCTGCGAGCGCCTCCGGTGACCAGCGCAACCTTGTCCGAGGTATTCACTCAGATATCCCAGTCAGAAACTCACGAACCGCGTTTACCTGAGCTTCACGAACTGCCACGCCAACAGCTGGTCCTTTAAGGTCTGGCGCAACATCTCTCGCTTTGACCTGTCTGACGAGCCTGGCAATTTCGAGCCAGAGTTGAGTATTAACCTTGTGGGAAATGGACTCTGCGCTGCTACAGAACATCTCGAAGCGTTCCTGTTTTCGAATAGCGTCCAGTTCATACAAGTAGTCAACGATGTTTGAAGCTGACATTGAATGCAGCTGGGTCCAAGGTTCCAGTTGTGTTGCCACCAGAGTGCTCAGCTCAAGACGCTGATTGGTACATTTAAGTCGTTTGCAAAGATCGGCGATCTGGTTGCTGCTCAGGTGCATCACCAGAGTTGCGAATCGCGTTTCCGTTTTTTGCGAGGCGTTATCGAGAGTGCCTACGCTGTTTAGCCTTGCCACGTCTTCTTGAGTGATTTCCGGCCACAGATCTGCTGACGCATTAATCTCTTCCAGGTAAGTGAAGAAACTTCGAGGGTCGTCTGTTGCGAGCGCCTTGTTCATCTCCAGCAAAACCCTTTCGGGTGTCAGCTCTCGCAGTTGGCCTTCTTCTACCATGGCCTTTAGTAACCCTGTGGTTTCCGGGTGAACCGAGAAACCAAAGGATGAGAGGTAAGCGAGAAACCTTGCAACCCTAAGAATGCGCAGCGGATCTTCGGAGAATGCATCTGATATGTGCCGCAGAATCCTCGCATCCAGGTCCTTCTTGCCGTTAAGGGGATCCAGCAACTTGCCATCAGTATCCATGGCTATGGCATTGATGGTCAGATCACGTCGCGACAGATCCTCTTCCAGGGTGACATCTGGCGCCGCATGTACTTCGAAGCCCAGGTGACCGGGGCCGGTCTTTCGTTCTGTTCTGGCCAGTGCATATTCTTCCTGTGTTTCAGGGTGCAGGAACACAGGGAAGTCTTTACCGACAGAGCGAAAACCAGCAGCCCTCATCTCGTCTTCTGTACTACCGACAACCACATAGTCTCGTTCGCGCACTGGTAGGCCCAGGAGCTGATCTCTGACTGCGCCGCCTACGAGGTATGTTTCCACTTAGCGCTTCTCCCAGAATTCGGTTTTAGCGGCGGGTACGGAAAACAGCTGATTGTCTTCCAGTCGCAGTGCAGTGAGATGTCTTCCCCAGACGCAGCCTGTGTCGAGAGCAATGGCGAACTCTGAGTCAACGTTTCCTTCAAGGGCAGCCCAGTGCCCAAACAAAATCCTGGTTTTCTCAGTTCTCGGAAAACTGAACCATGGTGAGTAACCTTCCGGTGCAACATCCGTTTTGTGTAGCAGCTCAATATCTCCGTCCTCGGTGCAGAACCTCAACCGAGTAAAGTAATTGGTAATCAGCCTGAGCCTGTCCATTCCCATCAGGTTATCGTCCCAGGAGGAAGGTTCGTTGCCGTACATGGCAGTGAGAAATGATTCCAGTTGATCTGATTGAATCACCTGCTCTACCTCTGCGGCGAGACTTAGGCAGGTATCGGTCGAAAGGTTAGGCGGCAATCCTGCATGAACCATCAGGTCGTCCCTAGTCTCGTCGTAGTGAATCAGGGGAAGTTGCCGCAAATAATCGACATAGTCTTGCAGACGTTCGTGTTCGAGCAGGTCTGAGAGCGTATCGCCCCTTTTTTGAGTCTGGCAACCCAGCGCAATCGCCATAAAGTGCAGATCATGATTACCCAACACGCAGGTCACATTGGGCAGTTGCATCAATAAGTCGAGGACACCGGCATTGTCTGGACCACGATTGATCATGTCACCAACGAACCAGAGATGATCTTTGGATTGCTGGTAATCGATATGTTCAAGCAGCTGTTGCAACTCAGTGGCACATCCCTGGACATCACCAAAAACGTAAGTGCTCATGACTGTGCCGATATCAGGTTGCTGCAGGCAATGTAGTCTTCGACGCTCAGGTTCTCTGGACGAAGTGTTGGGGAAAGCCCGAGCGATTCCAGTTCGGATTCACTAATGAGGCCTTTCAGTGCATTGCGAATGGTTTTTCGTCTTGAGGAGAATGCTTGAATGAGCATGGGATCGATCACGTCCGCATCCACCTCCGCCATTTTGTTGCGCGGTTCGAGTCGTACGATGGCTGACTGAACTTTTGGACGTGGATTGAACGCTTCCGGAGGCACTTCGAATAGTTTTTCCGCATGGCAGTAAAGCTGCGTCATGATCGAGAGTCTGCCGTAACTTTTCGTGGAGGGTTCAGCAGTCATCCGATTTACCACCTCGAGCTGCAGCATGAAGTGCATATCACGGAAGAGCTCAAGGTGCTTGAACAGCCGGAACATGAGCGGTGTCGATATGTTGTAAGGCAGATTTCCAATCACTCGAACCGGCGGTTCTGAGATCACAGCAGACAAGTCAGCTTTCAGGATGTCGTCGTTGATCAGGTGGACATCAGGGAAACGCTCAGTGAGCAGGTTCGCGAGGTCGCGATCAATTTCTACCAGGGTGAGATCGCACCCTGCGTTCACGAGGTGTTCTGTGAGAGCACCTTGTCCCGGACCGATTTCAATCACCTGTTCGCCGGGACGTGTATCGAAACTTCGAATGATTTTTCCGATGAGCCCCTGATCAACCAGGAAGTTCTGGCCAAAACGTTTCCTGGCTTTAATCACCGGGGTTTTCTCGACTTTGAAGCAGCGAGCGAACTGGCGGCCTCGATGGCTGTAACCAGGCTGGATGCATCTGCCTTGCCGGTCCCGGCGACGTCGAGTGCCGTCCCGTGATCAACAGAGGTGCGGATGATTGGTAGGCCCAGGGTGATGTTAATAGCTTGCCCGAAACTCGCATACTTCAGGACAGGTAATCCCTGGTCGTGGTACATGGCGAGCACGGCATCGATGCCTTTTAGTCTCTCAGGGTTAAATGCAGTATCTGCAGGGATCGGGCCAATAAGATTCATGCCTTCTTGTTGGAGACCATTAATGACTGGACCGATGACTTCTATTTCTTCTCGCCCGAGATGTCCGTCTTCCCCTGCGTGTGGGTTAAGCCCGCATACCAGGATAGCGGGTTCACTGAGACCAAACTTATCCAGTAAATCCTGTTGTAGGATGCGAACAGTTTCTTCCAGTGATGACTTGGTGATTGCCGCACTGACTTCAGACAGGGGTAGGTGTGTCGTGGCAAGGGCGACGCGGAGGTCACCGGATGCCAACATCATGACAACCTGGGATGTATTGGTCCGCTCGGCCAGCCATTCGGTGTGACCGGTAAAGGGGATACCGGCATCATTGATCACGCTTTTCTGTACCGGGCCCGTCACCAAGGCATCAATGGTGCCTTCTTCACAGGCTTGGACTGCCTGCTCCAATGTCTCTACGACGTAAGCACCGTTTTCGGGATTTAATGTGCCTGCTTGAGCAGGGGCAGTGAGCTTAACCGGCTTGATATTCATCTCACCCGGCCGGTATCCCGATTCGTCAAGGTTGTTGAATTTGATGTCGAGCTTTAACTCATCCGCGCGTACCTGCAGAAGCTCAGGGTCTGTGAAATAGATCAGTCTTTTTTCGGCGTTATCCGGAAATGAGGCGAGGCAAATATCGGGGCCGATGCCTGCTGGTTCACCAGGCGTGATGCCAAGTGTGATCTCAGATTTTGATTTCGACAAAGGCTTCATCACGAATTTCACGAAGCCAGCTGTCGAGTTCCTCATCAAACTTCTGGTTTCTCAGATAGTTTTCGGCCTGACCCATCTTGAAGCGCTCGGAAAAATCTTCGACTCGTCGTCCGGTGACTTCAAGGAAGTGATAACCGTGGGAGCTTCTGAACACCTCACTGAGCTGGTTTAATTCGGTTTCGCTCATGGTCTGTTCAAACTCTGGCACAAACACACCTTGACGTGTCCAGCCAAGATCACCGCCGCTCAGAGCTGAGCCGGGGTCATCGGAATAAAGCTTGGCGACCTCTTCAAAATCTCTGCCGCCAGCGACTTCGTCACGCAGTGTCTTGGCGAGATCTTCAGCTTCACGCTCTGATCTAATTTCGTTTGGCTGTACCAGGACGTGCCGAACGCGTGTCTGGGCGATCTGCCCTTCAGAGGTTGCACCGCGCTTTTCAAGCAGTTTGATCAGGTGAAATCCTCGACCGCTTTTGATCGGACCTCGAATGTCGCCGACCGTCATGTCTTCAACCAAATCGGAGAAAATGCTGGGCAGCTGGACAGGCTTACGCCAGCCCATATCTCCGCCGCTGAGTGCGTTCTGTCCCGATGAATACTGGATCGCAAGACTG
The DNA here is from genome assembly GCA_965267195.1 of Pseudomonadales bacterium. Lineage (GTDB taxonomy): Bacteria > Pseudomonadota > Gammaproteobacteria > Pseudomonadales > Azotimanducaceae > UBA9659. The sequence continues at coordinate 2,076,419 of OZ253942.1, read as the reverse complement.
GCGAAATCTTCTCCGTTCTCCAGCCGTCTCTGTAATTCTTCTGCCTGGGCCCTGACTTGCCTGATGTCATTCGCGTTTGGGTTGTTTGGCAGATCAAGCAATATGTGACCGAGTCGGTACTGGTCTGAGGTGAGGGATTCGCCGAGATCTGATGCGAGGAAGTTTTCTACTTCCTGCTCACTAACCTGGATTCGACGACGCATCACCCCTTGTTGGACTCGCGAGATGGCGAACTCCCTTCGTACTTGTTCCCGCATCGCAGCCCAACTCATACCGTCATTGGCGAGTGCAATTCGGAACTGATCCAAGGACATACTGTTTTGTGCGGCGATACTGTTTAGAGCTTCATTCAATTCTGCGTCGCTGATTCTGATACCGGCACGGTCTGCCATCTGCAATTGCAAACTCTCGATAATCAACCTTTCGATAACCTGTTCCTGGAGAACGTCGTCCGGAGGAACCCTTGTGTTCGGCTGTGCTGCAAATTGCGCCTTGATGGCACGCGTACGCTCATCAATTTCCGATTGCATGATGACGTCCTGGTCGACCACCACTGCGATTCGATCAATCAGGACCAGTGCAGCCTGGCTGTTCAGCGAAAGAATAGTTCCAGCCACAAGTGCGGCCAGGAGAATCGTTTTTTTGTACATCGTCATGTTCTATCGTCCGGGTGCGAAGCCCGGTATGGAATTACTTAATAAATTGTCTAGTCTGCCGCCCAGTGAACCCAGACCTTTCAGCTGGAATTCAAAGTAGATGCCGCTGTCGGCGCGCCGATCAATTACGAATTGAGGCGGTTCGCCAGGAGTTGTTATCACTAACCCCCTGGGCCTTTCCAGGTGTCGCCTGAAAACGACACGGGCTGCCCAGCAGCAGTCATTGTATTCGAGACCCACCAAAGACTCTATGGTCTGATCTGTGTCCCAACCATAGTTCCAGCGGCCTATAAGGCTCCAGACATCGCGTTTTCCCAGAGGCCACATAAAGGAAATGTCAGTTTCCTCGTTCTGTCTGGGGCGAATGCCACGTTGCTGATTTTCCCGGGCCATAGCGTAGTTGACGTTAAATATGGCGTTGTTCGAACTTCGGTAGGACGCGGAAAAATAACCTCGATTGGACTGATTTTCTTCAGTGTCGTGTTCGTAGGTGGCCCTGAATCGCCAGTTAGCCAGATAGGTTGTCAATGACATGAACAGGGGCGAGGAGTCTGCCATCGGATCATTGCCGGCGAAATCGCCATCAACCACTTCGCGATCTTCGAAATGGAAGATCTGGCCAATGCTCGCTGAGATAAGTTCCTTACCATCCGATAACCGGTAAATGCTGCTGCTCAAACCTAGTGCTATTCGGTTCGCGTCCCCGATTCGGTCATAGCCTGCATAGCGAGTTTGCCGGAACAACTCATCGTAGGTGGGCGTCAGTCTGGTGGTATCGAAGAAGGGCAGGTCATCCTGGAACTCTTCTTCGACATAGAGATAGTAAATTCGTGGTTCCAGGGTTTGCGTGGCTTCCGCCCCTCGAAAAGACGTTGTTCTCTCAAAAACAATGCCAGCATCCAGCGAAGCAATGGCAGTGCCGATGCTGGCGTCGTCTCGATCACCCGGCAATGTCTCGTCCAGATTATAGTCTCGGTGTATGTAGCGGACTGATGGTGTGACAAAACCCCAGTTATTTCTGAAGGAAGTGCTGGCACCGAGATCTGCAACGATACGTGTGCCCTCTGGATCGACATCGTCTCTCTTGTCAAAAGCCGTGGCCTGGATCAGGCCTTGAGTCTTCACTCGGCCAAACTGTTTCTTTCCGCTTAGGGTAAATCTGGGTAGCGTTTCATACTGATTGGGTTGCACCTGGTTCAACGACTGAAATCCGCGCAGCTCAAGCTTTGACTGCCAGTTGGCCCGCGTGAAGGCGAGTCTGGCCTGGCGAACAAGTGCCGGGGCGTCTGTGTTGTCCAGAGCACGATCGAATTCGGAATCGGTGCTGCTGAAGCCGCCCAGGTCCTCGAGGTAGTCAATGTCGGAAACATTGGTATAGCTGAGCATCGATGACCAGGGGCCTTTTCTTCCCCGATGATTCACATGGACCAACCATCGATCCTGGTCGGACTGCTCAGGGTTGGTTGAATCAATGATCGTTCGATCGTCGTAACGGTCGTCGGAAGGCAGGAAGGTTCCGGCGATGGTGTTGTTGGAGTAGTCATTCAGGAATCTGAATTCACCTTCGTGCATCACGCCACGCTTCCAGATACTTCGAAGCGTGTAGGTCGCGTCGTAGTGAGGTGCCAGATTGAAGTAGTAGGGAATTGCAATGTCGGTACCGCCGTCACTGTCGTGTCCCGCAGATGGCCATAGAAAACCTGATTGCCGATTTTCGCCAAGTGGAAATCGAAAGTAGGGGAAGTAGGCGACCGGGATATCTTTGATCTTGAGCTTCATGTCCCTGGCAGTTCCGTATCCCTCTGCGGTTTTGAGATTGATCTCTCTCCCGGTAACGGACCAGGTGTTGTCATCGGGTTCACAGGTTGTGAAATTACCGTCGGTGATGTGCAGCTCCTGATCAGAGGTTCGCTCCAGCGATGACGCCGTTCCTCGCAAACGGGTCTGGTGCATCAGGAAACTGGCACTGTCGACTGCTGCGGTATCGGCGAGCAGGCTGCCGCTGACATTCGTGCCTTTAAGAAGCAGACCCTCTTGTCTGAGTTCTACATTACCTTCAGCGGTAAATGTCTCGCTCGCTGCGTCCAGGGTCGCGAAATCGCTAGAGAGTTCTCGTCCATTTTGTCGGACCAGGATGTTCCCGGTGAAGGTTGTTGAATGGTCCTCAACATGCAGGATGCTATCGGCAGTTGCTTCGATCAGGTCGGGTGAAGGCACAATGACGTCTTTTTCGACATAAACGCCGCGACATTGACCAATTTCCTCTGTGACTTGCCAATCCGTTTCCGCCGCAGTTTTCGCGAAAACAGTCTGTGTACAGATCAAGAGAAACAGCGGAGATAGCTTCGCGGCACGCAGGCAGGCTGGTAATTTTGTCGATCGAAGCATTGCGAGGATAATAAAGCATTCAATTTGTTTGGTCAGTCAGTTTTCATGAAAGATGTCAGAGCCGAGGCGCTCGCCAACTGGGCGAAATCAGTGGACCTTGGAGTTGAGATTCCTGCAGAAGCTGACCTCAGACCTGTGTCAGATGATGCCAGCTTTCGACGCTACTTCAGGTTCGATCTTCACGAACAAAAGATATCCAGGCTCGGTCTGGTTTTTGTTGACGCGCCCCCGGAACATGAAGACAACGAAAGCTTTCTGAAAATATCCGGCGCTCTGGTCGACGGAAATCTCAATTGCCCTCGTGTGGTTGCCAGTGATCTGGAACAGGGCTTTATGGCGGTAACGGATTTAGGCAACACGCTCTACCTGGATGTCATGAATTCGGAACCTTCACGTATTCCGTCACTCTATGACGATGCCATAGATGGCATTGTTCGAATGATGGCGGTGACCTGTGACCTGCCACCGTATGATGAGCAACGACTGCTTGATGAAATGAGCCTTTTTCACGAGTGGTTTCTCGAGAAGCAACTGGGGATCGAATTGTCCGAAACAGACAGATCTATGCTGCAGCATGTCTATTTGTTCCTCTCACAAAAGGCGCTGGAACAACCAACGGCCTTTGTCCATCGTGACTACCATTGCCGAAACTTGATGGTTGTTGAATCAAATGCGCCAGGCATCATCGATTTTCAGGATGCTGTGATTGGTCCGGTGACTTATGACCTGGTGTCGCTTTACAAGGACTGTTACTACCGCTTTGATCGAGGGGTGGTAGAGCAGGCGGTGTCAGCATTCAGAGACAAGCTTATTGCGGGAGAAATTGTCAGCGCCGATGCGCCGGTGTTGGAATGGTTTGACCTTATGGGTGTGCAAAGACATCTGAAGTGCGCTGGAATTTTTAGCCGACTTAATCTCAGAGACGGCAAGCCTGGGTACCTAAAAGATATTCCCCTGGTTATCAGCTATCTGCAGGAAGCGAGCGATATGTATCCCGCGCTGTCGAGTCTGTCTGCATTCCTTCGTGAGCAAGTCCAGCCGAGATTGCCTTTATGAAGGCCATGGTGCTGGCCGCAGGCCTTGGCAAACGCCTTAGGCCGTTGACGCTTGAGACGCCCAAGCCATTGATTTCTGTCGGCGGTCGTCCGCTGGTGGAGTACCAACTGGAGAAATTGTGCCAGGCGGGTGTTGAGGAGGTTGTTGTTAATCTGCATCACCTGGGTGAGCAGATCGAGAAGACCCTGGGTGATGGCTCAAGGTTAGGACTTAATATCCAGTATTCCAGAGAAACGGAGCTTCTTGAGACCGGTGGCGGCATATTACGAGCGCTCCCCCTGTTGGGTGACGAGCCGTTTCTTTGTATCAGCGGTGACACCTACTCAGAGTTTGACTTGTCCTTGTTACCCGAGAATTTACCGGAAGACAGTCTTGGCCTCATGGTGATGACGGATAATCCTCCGCACCATCCGTCTGGGGACTTTCAGATTACAGATGACGGTGTCCTTAAGCTGGCGAGTAGTGATGACAGCCAAACCTTTACCTATACGGGTGTTGCGATCTTTTCCCCCGAACTGGTGCAAGGTGAATCAGAGGACTCCTTTCCATTGCGGCAGGTTTTTGACAAAGCGATAGCGGCAGGTCGAATGCATGGTATTTGTTTCACAGGCTATTGGTGTGATGTGGGAACGATGGATCGTCTGGAAGAACTGCGGGCTCATGTTCAATCCTGATTGAACCCTTTGTTTCCTTTACAATAGCGTCAGTAGGATCTTCTAAAGCAACTTACCGGCGGAGAAAACACTTGAGCCAACTGATCGCCCCTTCAATTCTTTCAGCCGACTTCGCCCGCTTGGGTGAAGAAGTACAGGATGTGCTCGAAGCCGGAGCTGACATTATTCATTTTGATGTGATGGATAATCACTATGTGCCCGTGCTTACCTTTGGCCCTAAGATTTGTAGTGATCTGCGTAAGTTCGGCATTGAAGCGCCGATTGATGTTCACCTGATGGTAAAGCCGGTAGACGGATTGATTCAGGCATTCGCTGATGCTGGTGCAACTTACATTACCTTCCATCCAGAAGGTTCCGAACACATAGATCGATCGCTTCAGCTGATTCGAGGAAACGGTTGCAAGAGTGGACTGGTCTTTAATCCTGCAACGCCACTCAGCTATCTGGATCACGTCATGGATAAAGTCGATATGATTCTTATCATGTCTGTGAATCCTGGGTTTGGCGGTCAGTCATTCATCCCGGCAGCGCTGGATAAATTGCAGGAAGCCAGGCGCCGTGTGGAAGCGTCTGGCCTAGACATTCGGGTTGAAATTGATGGTGGTGTTAAGGTCGACAACATCAAAGAAATTGCAGATGCGGGCGCGGATACTTTCGTTGCAGGATCCGCAATTTTTGATAGTCCCGACTACGCTGAGACAATTTCGGCCATGAGGACTGCGCTTGCGTCCTGAGTCCGCAATCATTTAAGCTTCGCAGCGCAAATTAAGGTTTACCGATGACCAATTTTCTCAGTCACAAATTTGGCCCAGTCTGGCCAGCTCTCTCCTGGCGAAGCTAACGCAGTTTTCGCCCCGGGACACTCGTCCCATTCCTAAAAAATCGGTAACAATTTGGTAGAGAGTCATGACGCCTGAACAATTCGCACAACTTGGAAAAGAAGGTTACAACCACATCCCTGTGGTTCGTCAGCTATTTGCTGACCTGGAAACGCCACTATCCTGCTACGTAAAGGTAGCGAGGGGTCCCTATAGCTATTTGCTCGAGTCAGCAAACCAGGGCGGTGAAAAGTGGTCGCGCTACTCGGTGGTAGGTCTACCGTCCAGCTATATCATAAAAATCCATGGTCACCGGGTATCCATCTTTGAACATGGCGAGCAGACCGACCAGTTTGAATGTGATGATCCACTCGACTATGTGGAGCAGTTCCAGGCGAAGTTTTCTTACCCCGATCTTGAGCACGTACCGGTTTATACCGGGGGCTTGGTCGGATACTTCGGTTACGACACCATTCGTTATGTCGAAAAAAAGATCAGCAACACCGCACCCCCGGATACGCTAGAGACTCCAGACATCCTGCTGATGGTCTCGAATGACGTCATCATTTTTGACAACGTGCTCGGGCGAGTTCATCTGATTACTCATGCTAACCCTGAAGACTCCGGCAGCTTTGAGCAGGCGCAGGCAAGGCTGGATGAAATGGAGTCCCGACTGCGAAACCCGGTACCTGATGAATTGAGGCAGCCTGCACAGGGTCCTGTCTTGCACGAGGCCGACTTTGTCTCCAGTTATGGCGAAGAGAATTTCAAGAATGATGTTGAACGCATTCGCGAATACATCGTCGAAGGCGATGTTATGCAGGTCGTACTGGCGCAACGAATGTCAGTGTCCTTTGAGAGTGACCCGCTCAATCTTTACCGGGCACTGAGATCACTTAACCCATCTCCTTACATGTATTTCCTGGATCTTGAGGAGTTTCAGATTGTGAGCTCGTCCCCTGAGATACTCGCTCGACTGGATCATGGTGAAGTGACAGTGCGACCTTTGGCAGGAACACGCCGTCGTGGCGCCACTGAGGAAGAAGATCTTGCCATGGAAGAGGAGCTCCTGGCTGATCCGAAAGAGATTGCAGAGCACCTCATGCTGATCGATCTTGGCCGAAACGATATCGGTAAAGTCTGTCAGACCGGTAGTGTCGAAGTGAGCGAGATGATGATTGTCGAGCGATACGCTCATGTCATGCACATAGCCTCCAACGTTCGAGGACAGGTGAAGAAAGACATTGGCCCGGTTGATGTCCTAAGAGCAACGTTGCCAGTGGGTACCCTAAGTGGCGCACCCAAGGTTCGCGCAATGGAAATCATTGACGAATTGGAGCCTGAAAAACGTGGCATATTCGGCGGCGCAGTTGGCTATCTGTCCTGGAACGGCAATATGGATACTGCCATTGCGATTCGCACCGCCATCGTGCGAGATAACAAACTCTATATTCAGGCCGGCGCAGGTGTGGTCGCAGACTCCATCCCGCGTTTGGAATGGAAAGAGACCATCAACAAGGCGAGATCAATCTTCCAGGCTGCAGCGATGGCGGAATCCGGTCTCGACTTGACTGGCGTAGCCGCTGAAAACCAGCGAGTTTTTGATCGCGCTGAATCCCGTCCCGTCATCGGTCAAGGAGGCAAATAATCATGTTGTTGATGATTGATAACTACGACTCCTTCACGTTTAACGTTGTTCAGTATTTGGCTGAGTTGGGTGCGGATGTTGAGGTTTACCGAAATGACGAAATTTCAGTAGACGACATTGCTGACAAGAAACCAGAAGCCATTGTGATTTCTCCTGGTCCATGCACGCCGAACGAAGCGGGCATATCGATGCAGGCGATTGAGAAGTTTGCCGGTCAGGTACCGATCCTGGGCATCTGCCTGGGTCACCAGAGTATTGGTCAGGTTTATGGCGGCCGCATTGTTAAAGCTGGCCAGGTGATGCACGGCAAAACTTCAAAGATTTATCACAAGGGTGAGGGTGTCTTTTCTCAGTTGGAGAATCCCTTCACTGCAACTCGCTATCATTCGCTGGTGATTGAGCCATCCAGCCTGCCGGATTGCTTGGAAGTGACGGCATGGACAGAGACAGCAGAGGGCGAAGTGGAAGAAATTATGGGCGTTCGGCACAAGGAACTCCCTGTTGCCGGTGTTCAATTCCACCCGGAATCGATACTGACCGAACACGGTCATGATTTATTGAGAAACTTTCTGAACGGAGTCTATTGATATGGATATGCCAACAGCAATTGCGGCCGTTATTGATGGACGTGACTTGTCCAAAACAGAAATGAATGCGGTGATGAAATTGATCATGACCGGCGAGGCAACGGATGCGCAAATTGGCGGCTTCCTTGTTGGTTTGCGTCTCAAAGGTGAAACCGTGGACGAAATAGTTGGTGCGGCAGAAGTGATGCGTGAACTTGCAACGCCAGTAACGGTTGACACGGATGGTCTCGTAGATACCTGTGGAACGGGTGGCAGCGGAGCCAATAAGTTCAATGTTTCAACAGCCAGCGCCTTTGTCGCCGCAGCTGCTGGGGCCAGAGTCGCCAAACACGGAAATCGTTCTGCTTCATCGAAAAGCGGCAGTGCTGATCTGCTGGAAGCCACTGGTGCTGAAATTATGCTGTCACCGGAACAGGTTGCCCGTTGTATTGATTCCATTGGTGTTGGTTTCTTGTTTGCGTTGAGTCATCACAGCGCGATGAAACATGCCATAGGTCCAAGGCGAGAAATGATCGTGCGGACTATTTTCAACATGTTGGGTCCGCTCACAAACCCTGCGGGTGCGCGTCGCCAGCTTCTGGGTGTGTACGACGCCAAACTGGTGAGGCCCGTTGCTGAGGTGCTGGGTAATCTTGGGAGCGAACATGTCATGGTCGTTCACTCCGAAGATGGCCTCGATGAGATCAGTATTGCTGCCAAAACCCATGTTGCGGAACTCAAAGACGGTGCGATTACTGAATACGATGTGTCGCCGGAAGACTTTGGCATGAAGGTCGCGTCGCTGGATCCGCTGAGGGTGGCAGACAGCAGTGAAAGCCTGGCGCTTGTGAAAAAGGCACTGGATGGCTCGATGGAATCTGCCTCAGATATGGTTGCACTTAATGCAGGCGCAGCGATCTATGTCTCTGGAAATGCGCTCAGTTTGAGTGATGGCGTAAAGATGGCGCAGGATGCAATTGGTAGTGGACTCGCGACCGAGAAGATGAAAGAGTTCGCCGACTTCACTCAACAACTCAAAGAAAACTAAACGATGAGCGACGACATCCTGACGAAGATTGTTGCCCGCAAACACGAAGAAGTTGCGGTCAGACGGCAACGCATCTCAGTCAGTGACCTCAAGGATCAGATCAAACGGCAGCATCGTCCCCGTGGGTTCGTTGATGCGATAAAGAAAAGGATTGGCCGCCGTCAGGCAGCGATCATTGCAGAAATCAAAAAGGCATCTCCGTCTAAAGGGATCATTCGAGAGGATTTCGACCCCGTTGCGATCGCGGAGAGTTACGAGCAGTCGGGAGCGGCCTGTCTCTCTGTGTTGACCGATGTCGATTTCTTTCAGGGCTCTGATGAGTACCTGCAGCTTGCGAAGGCCCATAGCTCTTTGCCTGTCCTTCGAAAAGACTTCATGGTGACGCCATACCAGATCTATGAGTCACGGGCGATTGGTGCAGATTGTATTTTGTTGATCGCGGCCGTGCTCGATGTTGAGACGCTACATACCTACTATGATCTTGCGCAGAGTCTGGGTCTGGATGTGCTGATTGAAGTGCACAATAAAGAAGAGCTTGATTGCGCGCTGACGTTGTCTCCGAAGTTACTGGGTATCAACAATCGAAACCTCAAAACTTTCGAGGTTTCATTGAATACAACCCTCGACCTGTTATCAGAAATTCCGAAAGGTGTGACGGTGGTCACTGAGAGTGGTATTCATCAGCGTGCGGATGTCGCACAGATGATCAGCAATGATGTGTACGGTTTTCTGGTGGGTGAGGCGTTTATGAAGGAGCCAGATCCGGGACAGGCGCTGGAGTTCTTGTTTTCCTAGAAGAGGTTTTCCTGATTCGGTCTATCGTGTACCGAACACCACCATCGTTTTACCTTTGACGGAGACCAGCCCCTGGTCTTCCAGAGTTTTAAGTACTCGACCTACCATCTCTCGCGAACAACCAACAATGCGCCCGATCTCTTGACGGGTCACTTTGATCTGCATGCCGTCAGGGTGAGTCATGGCATCCGGTTCGTTGCAAAGGTCCAGCAGAGTTCTTGCAACCCGGCCAGTCACGTCCAGGAAGGCAAGGTCACCAACCTTCTTGGTTGTCTTGCCGAGACGATCAGCAAGCTGGGTGGCCAATTCAAATAGCATGCCCGTGTCTCGCTGGCTTAGCTCTACGAATTTATCGTAACCAAGCTCTGCGACTTCGCATTCGGTTTTTGCCTTGATCCAGGCGGTTCTCCGACCTTCGCCGAACATGGCCATCTCGCCAAAGAAATCGCCTTCGTTCAGGTAGGCGACAATAATTTCCCTGCCGTTCTCATCTTCGATAATGACTGTTACAGAGCCCTTGGTGATGTAGAAGATGGAATCACTTTCCTCACCGGCGTAGATGATCGTGCTACCGCGCGGGTAACGCCGCTTGTGCGCAACACTTAGGAACTCATCCATGTTGTTGAACGCGGGGCTGTTCAAGGTAAGGCTAACCATAGGAGTAGGTTACGACTCGCCTCTTGGGTTTACAAGGGTGGCTGTCTGGCCCTATTCTTCTCGCCCCAATTTGAGGCAGTACTAAGGCTGGTTAAGCGATGAAAGCGACCGTACGTTGGATAGATGACGTGATGTTTCTTGCGGAATCTGGAAGTGGCCACACCGTCACCATAGATGGTCCCGAGTCGGAGGGTGGACGAAACATAGGCATTCGCCCGATGGAACTCATGCTAATGGGTATGGGCGGATGCACCAGCTTTGATGTGATGAAAATTCTGCGCAAGTCTCGACAGCCTGTCGAAGATTGTGTCGCGCAAATCGAAGCGAAACGCGCGGATGAGGTGCCCAGTGTGTTTACCGACATCCATATCCATTTTGTTGTGACTGGAAAGGGTGTCAAAGAAGCACAAGTGAAGAGAGCGATTGAGCTGTCTGCGGAAAAGTATTGCTCTGCGTCCATCATGTTGGGCAAAGGTGGTGTAAACATCACGCATGACTACGAGATCGTTGAATCGTGAAGCGGCCTGGCACAACCAACGGCATGCGACATGTGGCGCTGTTTGTCGACAAGTTCGAAGAGTGTGAACACTTTTACACGGAGTTGTTGGGGATGACGGTAGAGTGGCGGCCGGACGATGACAATGTCTACCTCAGCGGCGGGAACGATAACCTGGCTTTACACAAGGTGCCTGAAACCAGAGAGGCGGGGCAGCTCGATCACATTGGCTTCTTCATTAATGACATCGAGAAGATTGATGAGTGGTTTGAGTTTCTTAAGAGCCAGGGTGTCGAAATGCTGACGGAGCCTAGAACGCATCGTGATGGTGCCCGGAGCTTTTATTGCAAAGATCCGGCTGGGGTCCGCGTTCAGATTATCTATCACATTCCGATCGCCCAGCACGATCAAAGTGTTGGTTAGACCCAGTAGGTCGTTCGGGTCATTACCTTGCTAAGAGTCGTCATGAGCGACTTGATGGGCTTCGGGAAATCAGTACCACCATGTTCGAGCGCGGTGGTTCTGTGCTGGTCTTCGTCGCGTTTCATCTGAGAAAGGATTTCCCTCGAGCGGTGATCCTCTTCGGGAAGGCGCTCCAGGTGTTCTTCCAGATGTTTAACAACCTGTTCTTCGGTAGCTGCTACAAAACCTAGATTGATGCGATTGCCTAATAAACCTGAAACGGCACCACCGGTGAAGCTGAGTGCATAGAAAGCGGGGTTCAGATAACTCGTGTGTGTATCCAGTTCCTTTAGTCGATCCTCGCACCACGCCAGATGATCAATCTCTTCCTGGGCGGCATGTTCCATCGATTCTTTGACTCGACGATCACGACTGGTCAAGCCCTGGCCAAGGTAAAGCGCTTGCGCACAGATCTCTCCGCAGTGATTAACCCGCATCAGGCGACCGGATTCGATGCGTTGCTGCTCCGTCAGCTCTGATTCCGGTTTAGATTGAGCGGGGTTGGGGCGCTCTGCTCGCGATACACCGTTGAGAACGCGCAGCGCCCGATCAACATGACCGATAAGACGATCCGCAGGATGTTGGTGTTTATTCATTTTTGGCTAGCGCTTGAGCACGTAGGCTGAGTAGCCTTCTTCGTTGAGCTGGTATGCACCAAGTTCTGATCGTTTGCCACCGTCACAGACGCAAACGTAAACGGCATCTTCTTTTAGCTTGCCGAGGTTTTTTCGCAGCAAGAGTAGGGGCACGTTAAGGCTGCCTGCAATTTTGTCATCCTCAACTTCTTTCGGCGTGCGTACATCAATGATGTAAGTCTTTGGATCACCCTGTTGAATCATTTCCTGAACTTCATCCATGGTTACCGTTTCGATAACGGGGCTCATCAGGAGTGCTTGAAAGTCGGGTTCAGCAAGACGCATGAGCGTCCCATTAGATGTCATGGTGACGGTCGCGTTTCGCGGCGTGTCACTGACCAGTGCATCCTGCCCAAAGTTGTCACCGGCTTTCAGTTCTGCAAGCACTGCAGACTTTTCACCAGCAGTTCTTTCGACTTTCGCTTTGCCAGCCTGGATGACATAGAAGTAATCACCTTTCTCGCCCTGTGTGATGACAACATCACCAGAGGTGTATTTCACTTCTTCAAATTTGCTGAACAGGGTTTGGATGTTGGACGGTGGTATAAATTCAAAGAGCGGTGAGCTCAGAAGCGTCGACATCCAGTCTACGCCTTCTTCCACATCTTCTTCCGCCGCTGCAGTGGTTGCACCACCACCCATATGAATGGCCATGGTGCCGCGATCACATACAAGGACTTTGGCTTCGTCTGTGGTTACTGCGGTCAGTCGATGTGGTGAGTTGTTGTCGATAGGGTTTTTTGTAACTTCTTCCCCAGCGTTTCTGTTCTTGGCCTCGAACTTCTCGTCCAGAAGATCCACGCCGCCAGTCAGAAGCCAATAAACTTTGTCGTCTTCCTCGGCACGTTTGAAGATCATTTTGCCTTTCGGCATCTTCTGTATTTCCGACTGATCGAGCACAGCCTGTAAATCACCTTCACTCATCTGGTTGAAGGGGATAAGAGCTTTGATCAGTTCTATATCAGCAGCTTCCACTAAATTCCTCTGGCGACTACGTTTCTAGCTATGGTTCGCGAGGCACGCATTATAAATAAGCGATGTTCCATTCTGCCAGTCCCGTTTTTCGGGACAGTTTTCGAAACATAGGGTGCTATGAACCACGGCTTTGTCGATGAAAATATTGTAGGTTGTTCCGATCGAGTGTTCTCAGAGCGATTTCATGGTCCTGCTCGTCCAGAGGCCCTAGAACGACGGCATATTGAACGGTTTCGGCTGTTACACGTTTCTCGATATGAGGCTCAAGACCTAGACCAGTCAGTTCAGTCTGATGTGATTCAGCACCTTCCAGGCGGGCAAACAAACCAAGCTGTAACACTTCCCCGTCGACGGGAAACTCGAATTCAGGAAAGTGACGCTCCAAGGGTTTCGCTGGAGTGAGGTCTTCGACCAGAAAGTTCTCGGGTATTGCCTGATTGGCATCCACCTCCTCTGGAGAGGTCATTAACAGGTAAGCGGTGGCGAGAAGGAAAAAGCTCGCCGCCACAAGAGCATTGCTCATTGGGTAGCGCACAGAGGTCTGTTCCTCCTCGACTGGCTGTTCTTCTTGAGCTGATAACTCAACGACGTCACTTAGAACCGGGATCTGCTTCTCTTTTGTTTCTTCGGCGATGTTTAGCCCGAGTTGTAAAGGTGGTTCTGCCTGAGCTCGTTCCTGGGTGTCGTCAGGGCTCGGCACATAAGTGTCATCACCACTTGGCACATGGGTGTCATCACCCGAAGGAACGTGGGTATCGGTTTCTACTGACTTAACGGTTGCCGGTGCTGACACAATAATGACGGTGACGTTGTCTTTACCGCCACCTTCGAGCGCTGCCTCAATGAGCTTGTCGACGACTTCCTGATCGTCTTCGCCCCCTTCGGCCATGATCGCCTCAATATCCTCGTCAGATACGCAATCGGTTAGACCATCGCTACATAGCAGTATTTTCTGGCCCGGCTTCCATCTTTCACTGATGCTGTCGGCGCGTACTGTCTCCAGTTCCTGTACCCCAAGCGCGCGGGTGACGGCATTCTTTCTCGGGTCTGAGTCGGCTTCTTCTTTGGTGAGTTCCCCCTGGTCAATCAGCGATTGAACCAGTGAATGGTCCACGGTGATCTGCTTAAGCTTGCTGCTGTTTGTATCGAACATGTAAGCGCGCGAGTCGCCTACCCAGAAGATGTTGTACAAGCTGCCGTGAGAAAGTAGCAGGACGATGGTGGTACCCATGTTAGTACCCAGACCATCAGACTGCGCATATTCTTTGATGTTTTTGTGGGCGAGTTCTATCGCCTGATTGATACCGTGCCCTTCGCGCACCATCTTTGTGACAGTGTAGTTTGTAATCGCGCTTGCGACTTCCCCGAAACCCAGACCACCCATGCCATCGGCGACGATCCACAAGTCTTTGGCATCGTCACAGACATAGCTGTCTTCGTTGTTGTCCCGTACATTACCTACGTTTGTACCGGCGCCGTAGTGATACAAAGAGGACTCCTAGGAGTTGGGTTTTACTGGCACTTGAAGGAAATCATTCTCTCCGAATTCCAGGGATAATACCACTACCGTCCGTGCCCCGATGAGCTGACTTTTAAAGGACTTCCCGACTGCGAACCTGACAAGAAAACAGGTGGAAAATCTGCAGCAGTCCTTATATTCTTTCGTTTCAGTTGTAGCTCTGTGAATGATCAATTCATAAATGTCGCGCGAAAATGTTGAAGTAGGAGTCTTGTTTGCTGATGTAACAGGCAGCACGCGACTCTATGAAACTCTTGGTGATGAAAATGCGAACCGCATCATCGGCAAGACAATCGACATTATGGCCGCTATAACCGAGGGCTATCAGGGTTTCGTTATCAAAACAATCGGTGACGAAATTATGTGCCGATTCCCGTCAGCTAACGATTGCGTTAGGGCGGCAATCGAGTGTCAGGAAGAAATCTCTGCCGGTATTCAAGGCGAAACTGTCGAAATCTCCATCAAAGTGGGTTTGCACTTTGGACCAGCCATCCTGATGGAAGATGGCGATGTGTTCGGTGATGCGGTCAATGTCGCGGCTCGAATGGCCGGGATTGCGAAAGGCGCCCAGATCATCACCACCCAGGACACCATCAATCTGCTTGATGCTGACCTGCAGGATATGAGCCGACAGTTCGATCGAACCAACGTCAAAGGTAAAGAGGAAGAAATCATCGTCTACCAGGTCGTCTGGGAAGAAAGCGATGATGTGACGCGGATTGAGATCAGTTCTGATGATCTGATTGAAGAAGTGAAGCACCTCTCTCTGGATTTTCAGGGTAATCAGCAACGAATTGCGTCCGATGATCACCGTACCTTTGTGATTGGTCGGGGGGTTCAAAGCGATTTGCTCTGCAAAACCCGTCTGGCGAGTCGCTCCCATGCCACGCTGGAATTCCGTCGAGGCAAGTTCATCCTCACCGATCAAAGCTCCAATGGCACCTTTGTGAAAACGGATGATGGTGAAAATATCTTCCTTCGCAGGCAGGAGCTGATGCTCTGGGGCTCAGGCTACATCGGGCTTGGCGAGGAAGTATCCAAGGAAGATCCGGACAACCTGATTCGCTACATCTGCGAATAATTCCCCTTTTCCCAGTGTCGGGAACCAACCCCTAGGCAAGTCGGTCAAAAAGTCCGAAAATGCTATATTGCACGCTGATATAGATGCCAATCTGAAATGTCAGATCAAGAGAAGCCAGATCAGGAAAATGATAAGACGCTGATTCGTGGTCAGGACGATACGTCCTCCCAGGCCAATGATGATGCGACCATACTCCGTCCCAAGGATTCAAAAACTGGGCTGAGTGCTCCTGAGCGCCCGGAACCCCAACAGCAGGCCAATGACGACGCAACCCTCCTACGTGCACCACAACCTGAAGCCAATGATGATGCCACGGTAATCCGCGGTTCCAATGAGCCAGAGGCTAATGACGACGCAACGATTATCCGATCTGATTCTGATGACAGCGGACCCAAGATCAGAGAAAGAAGATCTGAACCCCAAGCGGACTCAGGTGAAAATGCCACCATTTTAAGGGGTGGGTCTGACTCCAGCAGTGATTCTGCGACCATCCTGAGAGGCCCCGAAGCGAGCGACTCAGCGACGATATTGAGATCACCGGATAGCAGCTCAGAAAACAGGGGCGGTGGCCGAAGATCTGACTCTGATGGTGATAATGCAACCCTGCTCAGGGAGCCGGGTGAAGACGGTGCCACTATCCTGAGATCACGTGGCGAATCTAACGAAGACGCGACGATCCTAAGATCAGGCGACGAAGACCTGGGTGACGATGACGATCGCACCGTCATGAATGAGAATTTCGATGATGATGCCACGGTCATGGGTGCTGGTGGTGGCCAGGACACGACCTATGTCGCCAAGATCGGCAATCAGCCGCGGGCCCAGGGGAATTCTGAGGCCGGGCGACTTCTAAAAAATCGATTTGTCCTGGAGGAAAAGATCGGTAGCGGCGGTATGGGTGATGTCTACAAGGCACTCGACCTCCGTCAGCAGGAAGCACAGGAGCGGGATCCGTACATCGCGATCAAGCTGTTGAACGAGAATTTCGCTCGTCACAAAGATGCTTTCCTTTCCTTGCAGCGAGAGACTTCCCGAACTCGGGGTATTCCTCACCCGAACATCATGGCGGTATACGACTTCGACCGGGAAGGCGACACCGTATTCATGTCGATGGAGCTCCTCGATGGTAAGCCCCTCGATGACTTCCTTAAGGAACACCCGGAAGGGGTATCCGAGGAAGATGCCTGGAATATCATCGATGGCATCAGTGAAGGTCTGATGCGAGCGCACAATGCCGGCATCGTTCACTCTGACTTTAAACCCGGCAACATCTTTTACACCCGGGACAAAACCGCGAAGGTTTTTGACTTTGGTATTGCCAGGGCTGTCTCTAATCCGAATGACCTAGAAGCGGATGGTGAAAAGACCGTATTTGATGCAGGTTCTCTAGGTGCGTTAACGCCCACTTACGCCAGCTACGAGATGCTTAAAGGACTGGAGCCATCCAAGTCGGATGATGTCTACGCAGTAGCGCTGGTTGCTTATGAGCTCTTCATGGGCAAACACCCCTATGACAGGGTGCCCGCGGACAAGGCACTGGAGCGAGGCCTCACACCAAAACCAGTACCATTCCTGAAGCGTCGTCACTGGCGTGCACTTAAGAAAGCGCTGGCCTTAAAGGGTGAAGATCGCACCCAGACCATGGACGAATTTAAGGAGGGTATGTTCAGTGAAGACCCGCCTTATGCCCGCTACGCAGCCATCGCGACGGTTATTGTGGGATCCATGAGTTTTGCGGCCTACCAGGCCCTCAATGTTAAAGAAAAGCCTGAAGATCTTATTGAATTCGAGAATTCCATTGCGGCTTCCAAGGTGACACTGAACACAATCAATACGGCGCCACGATGGGAGTCACAGGTCTGGCATGAACAGCTGTCGGTTGCGATGAACCGGTTGCGTGCGGCGAACCAGGAGATTCTTGATAACGAAGAGTGGGTAGAAGAATGGGAGTATGAGTCTGATCCTGACATTCAAAAATATTCACAGGACATCCTGGCAGCCTATCTGCGTGAAATCCGTGACAAGCGGGATGAGGCATCCTCTTACCCAACAGATACGAAAGAAGGTGTTCAGACGGCCCTGGAATTTCTTGATGAAGCCAATATTTATGCGAGCTTTTTGGATGCTTACCGAGGCTCGGATCCAGAGGAAACTCGCAAAGTAACTGAGCGATTAACCCGTGAATTTGATACCCGCACCGAACGCCTTGCCGCGATCGAACTGGCTGAGCAGCAGGCTGAAGAAGCGAGACTGGCAGAAGAAGAGCGGGTGCGTCTCGAAAATGAGCGAATCGCCTTTGAAACCAATCGACGCAATGTCTATCAGAACTATCTGGATGAGGTGGACAGCATTTTGCGTTGTAAGGGTAATGTCGCAAACCAGGAGATTAATCGGTTCGGTGAGCTGCTGGTGCTGATGGAGTCGGAGTGGAAAGAAGCTTACGACTTTCACTATCCGAAGCTGGTGACCTATATGGGCACCTGTATTCAGCAGCGTATTGGATACGTTGATCCAGCCCGGGCGCGTGAAGTTCAGGCAATGGTCACCTCTTTCCTGCCAGGCGAAACGGGCATCTCATCGTTGGTGATTGAAGACAAAGACCCCTGCGCGGAACGCAAACTGGTTGGGCGAGGTAACCGCAACCGTAGCTGGTGCATCGATAACCTTTCTGAAGGTGGGCAAGGTCCCGAACTGGTTGTAATTCCGCCGATTAACTCAGTCACAGACACCAAGTACGCCATCAGCCGGGCGGAAATCAAAATTGGTGAATACAACCTCTACTGCACCAACACAGGTTGTGCTCAACTCGCCGGGAATAGCTCCCTGCCAGCCACCAATTTGAGCCTTGACCAGGCTCGAGGCTACACAGAATGGCTTACAAGTCAGACTGGGCAACGCTATCGACTACCGTCTGTTCGAGAGTGGGAACACGCTGCGATTGCTGACAACCTGGAAAAGGCGGTCGATGAAAACATCAACTGCACCGTTGATTCTCGAGGTGTACGTCTTGGTGAAACACTACTGAACGCAATCTCAGGTCGGGCAAACACCTACGGTCTTTATAATTTTGTTGGAAACGCCCGTGAATGGGCGCTCGATGAAGAAAATACGCTCTATGCCATGGGTGGAGCGCACACTGACCCACGTCAGGAGTGCACACTCGATAAGCGCATTGTTCATGAGGGCGGCGCTGACCCTGTGACCGGCTTCCGAATTGTGCGTGAAATCATCGAAAAAGACGGTAACAACCAGAACTCTGAACTGGCTTCCTCCGGCGGCGACTGATTTTCCCGAAAGCCGCATTTTTCCTGCGTCCGCAGGAATTTCTGACATGGACTCCAAACCCTAATTACGATACCGTTTCTCTTTCGGTATTGTGCCGAAGTTTTGTGAAAATTAATCTAAATATTCGATCAAAATAATAATAAATATTCGCTTTAATCAATCAAAAGCGCTGTTTCAGGGGTGTTCCAGCTTATGAATAGGATCATGGACAGATTTGCATCACGCTGGCTGCGTGTTTTGCTCGTTTTATCCACTGGATTGCTGATGGGAGCCGCGGGTGATTTCCCCGAATTCCAGATGGAGGAATACGAAGAAGCGCTGATTGAGGAACAATATTTCTTTGAAGAACCGGAGCTGATCCCAGTACCCCGGGTTTCAGAAAGGCTCTATGGTGAAGGCGAGCTTGACCGGTTTCCCGTGGTAGGCATCGTCATCGAAGGTGTGGTGCCTTACCCCAACCAAAACATTACCCAGGAACAGATCCAAGCGCTGATTGATCAGCGGTTCCAGGAAGAGCAAGCCACACTAACTGATGAAAATGGCTTTACGGAGCGGGATCTCAAGGATATCGGTCAATTTCTGCGAGAAGTGATTGACCGGCCTGGAAATCCTGACCAGGAAGACCTTGAGGCATTGGTCAGACTCGTCAACGAGGTTGAATTCGAACGTGGCTGGATCACCATCGAGCAGCTCGATCAGATCGCTCTGGCCGTTACCGAGTATTACAGGGAAAACGGCTTCATTCTGGCGACTGCATTTGTGCCCGAGCAGGAGGTCACTGACGGCATTATTCGCCTGAATGTGCTCGAGGGCCGCTTGGGGGATGTGGCTGTCTCCAATGAGCTCATTTTCAGCCCAGATACCATCAAGGCAGCCTTCAATAATGAGCTTGGAGAGCCAGTTACCGAGGAGCGAATAGAAGGTGCACTTCGTCGGATAAACGATTTACCCGGTGTACGAGTTAGGGGATCATTTTCACCAGGTGACAATGTGGGCGAAACCCGCTTGACGCTTGGGGTTCTGGAGGAAAAAGCCTGGAGTTCGAGCGTCGTTGTGGACAACCACGGATCGGAAACTACCGGTGAAACTCGGCTTTATGCAACGACCGAGTGGCACAACCTGTTTGGGCGAGGACATCGTCTTTTAGCGGGGGTGTTGAGATCCGAGGGACCGGACAGTTCTCTCTATGGGCAGCTCGAGTATGAGATGCCATTTACGAGTGATCACAGAGGTACGGTGAAGGCTGCGATCAGTACGAACGAGTTCTCAGTGACACGTCTTGCTAACCTGCCGGAAATTGTTGGTGAAACCGACAACTATGGTTTGGGTTTGTCCTACCAGGTGATCAGGAGTCGAACTCTGAATCTGGGGTTGAATGCCGATTACACCCAGAAGGATGTGATCTTTCAGGTGGGTGATCTGACCACACTGTCTACCGATGAGAAGATTGAAGTGTTGAGTGTCTCCGCAGACTACACACAGCTGTGGGACGACCGTCAGCTTCTGCTGACCGGGCGTTTTGGCATTGACCAGGGCCATATGATTGAAGGAGAGGCGAGAGGGCAATCTGTTGATTTCACCAAGTTCCTGCTGAGCGCAAATCTGCTGAAACGCTTCAGCATTAACAACTGGCTGACCAAGAACGAGAGCTACTTCAACTTCGTCGTGAAGTTGAACACCCAGTACACCGAGAAGTTCCTGTCCTCGGTTGAGCAGTTCTCACTGGGTGGACCGAATGCGGTTCGATCGCTCGGTGTCAGTGACGTATCAGTAGACAGCGGCGCTTATGCAGGCGTCGAGCTGTTCTTTGATTTGCCATGGGACTTTACGACGGAATTCAACCTGCCTATCGATCCGATTCGCCCATATGTCTTCTATGACTATGCCTATGGCGTAGCAAGAGGCCTCGACGGTGGTGGAGGCACAGATTTCGATGCCAAGGTCCAGGGCTATGGCGCTGGATTCAGGGTTAACTGGCCGAACAGATTCACGGCCAATGTGGTGTTTGCGCGACCAAGGTCCGCAACGTATCAGGAGGATTTTTTAGAAGAGGAAGGCGAATCCAGATTCTATGTTGATTTGGTCTATTACGTTCGGTAACGCCGACTGAACGATAGGACCGCAGTAAAAGGACTGACCAGACCTGATGAAGAAAGGTCGAACCCGCAAGGGTCGTAATCGAGGAGCGAAGCCCGTCGCTGCTCGGCCGCCGCAATTAGATACGCTTCCCGTATCGGCGCTCGCTCGTCCGAACAAACTTAAACCGCTTACCTCTTTTATGTTGCAACGTGGCCTGGTTGCCACGGGTATTGCAGGGTCATTGCTTTTTGCTCCCCTTGTGCAGGCTGCGCCTGAAGGCGGAGTTGTTATCGACGGTGAAGGCACCGTTACTCATGTCGATGACATGACAACTCATATTGATCAGATGACTCAGAACCTCCTGATGGAGTTCGAGAGCTTTGATCTTTCCGCAGACGAATCCGTTCTTATCACGCAGCCCAATGCGTCGGCGTGGTTCGTGGGTAATGTGGTGGGAGGGTCGCCAACAGCGATCTTCGGAAACATAACGGCGAACGGACAGGTTGCCCTGGTGAACGCCAGTGGCGTCATCTTCGGTGAAACGGCATCAATCAACGCAGCGGGCGTATTTGCATCAGCCCTCGACATCAATACCGAAGACCTCATTAATGGTGATGCCGTTAACTTTGAAGCGAAACCCGGCTCAGGCGGTTTCGTTATTAACCATGGTTTGATTTCCGCTTCAGTCGGCGGCTCCGTGACACTGCTTGGTCAGTCGGTCACGAACTCAGGCGTCATCATGGCAACGCTCGGTCAGGTCAACCTGGCAGCGGGTTCGAGAGCGGTTGTTAACTTCGGACCGGAACAGTTGATTGGTATCGAAGTCACCCAGGAAGTCCTAGAGAACAACGAGGGCCTCCGGGCGGCAATCAACAACACGGGCACAATCGATGCGGAAGGTGGCGCGGTCATGCTGACAAGTTCTGTCAGTAAGAGTCTCTTTGATTACGCCATCAATAACGAGGGTGTCGTCAAGGCGAAGACGGCACGACTTGAAGATGGCGTCATTAAGCTCACGGGGCGCGGCAGCAGTGTGCTCAATATGGGCGTATTGGATGCTTCTGCAGAAGAGGGCGACGGCGGCTCTATTTCGGTTTCTTCTGATCAGGCGGTCATGCTCGGTTCTGGCAGCGCTATCCTAACGGATTCGAAAGGGGGCGTTGCTGGGTCGATTGACGTGAGCGGTGATGCGATCACAGTTGCTGATCGAGCTTCGGTCACTGCCTCCGGTGCGCTTGGTGGCGGTGAGATACAGCTGGCGGCTGGGTCAGCATTGACGGTTGAGCAAGGTGCGAGTCTCGCTGCAGATGCAACCGTGGACGGCGATGGCGGGCTTATTTCCATGGCCGGTGATGACGTGCAATTTGCGGGAACGGCCACAGCGCGTGGCGGCGCAGTAGCAGGTGACGGTGGTACGGTTACCATCACAGCAAGAGACAATCTTGACTTCAGCGGTGTCGTTGATGTCAGCGCGCCTCAAGGTGATGCAGGGGAACTGGTCTTTAATGTTGAGTCTGTTTCCATTGATGAAGATGACCAGATCCGCGCTTCAGCACTCGAGGCTGTCCAAGGTGATATTGAAATCAACGCGACCGGCCGCGTTGAACTTGCAGATCTTGGTGGCGATACCCTTGATCTTGGTGGCAACACTCTGACGATCAATGTTGATGGCGTTGCACTTTCCGCGGCGGAAAGTGATGCCATTGGATTCTTCATGCAGGGTGCAGCAGACACACTGACCACCAGAGGTCAGGTCACCGTTGCCGTAACCGATGGTAGCGTCAATGCAAATGCGTTGATTGATATCGCAGGTCGTATTGAGTCAACGCCGGTACCTGATCCGCTTCCTAATGAACCGCAAAACCCTGGCAACAGCATTGCGATGACTGCAAACCAGGGGCGTATTCGAATTCGGGACACAGCGGAACTTGATGTCTCCGGTGATGATAACGCCGGTGCTATTACGCTGACGGCAACCGGGTTCGATGAAGAAACTGAATCGGGCACGGTCTTCTTCAATGGATCAATCGACGCAACCAGTGATTCCGGTGTTGGCGGCACCGTAAAACTGTTGGGTGATCGAGTCGGTCTCTTTGGCGAGGCGTCCGTCGATGCGTCAGGCGCGCTTGGCGGCGGCGAAATTCTGGTAGGTGGTAACTACCAGGGTAAAGGACCGGAAATGAACGCGCTGCAGACAGTTATTGCTTCTGGTGTGACCTTGTCGGCGGATGCCGTTGAAGCGGGTGATGGCGGAAGAATTATTGTCTGGTCGGATGAAGCAACCAGTTTCTATGGTGATATCACCGCTACAGGTTCGGATGGTGGTGACGGCGGTTTTGCTGAAGTCTCAGGTAAGTATTTAGAGTTTCGTGGTGATGTTGATCTATCTTCGGATTCGGGCAATGCAGGTACCCTCCTGCTCGACCCAATAGATATCGATATTGTTGAAACTGTCACAGGCACGTATACCGTGACAGACACGATGGTGACCGGAACCTTTGTGTCTCCAGAGACTACCGCAGGTACTTCGGAGTTAGCCGCCTCCCAGATTGAAACGCTCCTTGAAGGGGGTACGAGTGTGATCGTCGACACTACTGGTACTACTACTGGAGCTGATACAGGCCTTATTCGAGTCCTGACAGACATTACCGTTGATACCGCTAGTGTGCATAACGTTACTCTGACTTTAGAAGCAGACGGTGCCATTGAGTTTGGTGCGGCGGGTTCGATCATTAACAACTCTGGTGGATCAACGCTAAACGTTTCTCTGAATGCGGCAAACGGCGGGATTGTTGCAGGTAATGCCGGTACTGAAATCGATATCGCCGGTGATCTGACGATTGATGCCACTGGCAGTATTGGTACTTCGACAAACACATTGGATATCAGCGTCGGCGTACTGGAGGCAACCACAGACCAGGGCGGCATATTTATTAATGCTGGTGATCTTACGATTGGCGCAGCTGGTTTGCAGACAACTGGTGGAAACGCCCAGATCGCTTTGAGCGTGGCGGGTGGCAATCTGGAGCTTGACGGAGCGATTACGGCACATGGCTCCGGCGCGATTGATCTGACCGTAACAAATACGAGCGCCGCGACGATTATTTCGAACATGGTGGGTGAAACCATCCAATCTACCTCAGGTGATATCACCTTAAACGCGGACGTGATCACAACGGGTGCGGCGATTAGCACCTCCGGTAGTATCGTGCTCAATGCTGCAGACGGAATCACGCTCGGTGGGAGCGTAACCTCGACGGGCGGTTCGATCGACATTAACGCAGACACGGATACCGCGACTGCGGGTATCTTCTCTATTGGAACAGGTACTCATACGGTTTCTACCACCGGGGCTGGGACTATCGACATCTCCGCAGACGGGGTCTCGATTGATACAAGCTCAACCATTCAAAGCGGTAACGGTGATATCACTCTTAGTCCAACAGCTGGTGTCGCCATCAATTTGGGCAGCGCCAGTGGTGCGTTTGACCTCGACAACACAGAGCTCGCCACTTTATCTACTACTGGGTCCGGTCGCGTAACGATCGGTAGCAGCTCTGCTGGCAATATCTCAGTTGATGATGCGGTAATTGGTTATGACGTGACATTGATCACAGATGGTAGCGTCTCTGGCACGGCGGCGGGTACCGACCTGACGGTTACCGGCGATCTGGTCATTGACGCAGATGACGGCGTTGGTAGCACTGGAACCACACTTACAGTATCCGCGACGACTCTCGGAGTGACGAACACAAATACAGGAGATGTGGATATAACAGTCTCCGGCGGTGTGACGGTGACTCAACTCTCGAATACGGGTGATGGTGACGTTGCATTGTCAGCCTCCGGAACCATTACGATTGACGGTAGTGGCACCGGTACTGTGGTAACGGTGGACGACGCCAACACACTGAGCATTACGGCGACAGGTACAAACAGTGACGTCGTTATTACCGATGATATCAGTGTCGGCTCTGGCACAACGACGATTGTCGCGGATGATGCGATCAGTATGGGAGCCAACTCGGCGATAACGACGAACGGTGATGTCACGCTACGAGCTGGCGTTGATGCTTCTGCTGGCGATTCTGACGATATTGTTATGGCGTTGGGTGCAACCATCGATGCGGGCGGTGGCGCAATTCGCCTGGACACGGATGACGGCACGACCTCGGGCAATATTAGCCTCGGCTCCTTGACCACAACCAGTACGATGAACACCTCTGTGGTTCTGGCAACTAATGGTGCCGTAACCGACAACAACGGAACGGCAACCAATGTTTCTTCCGCAGGTCGTCTTGTGGTCACTGCGAGTAACGGCGTCGGTAGTGTTGCAGACCCGCTGGAAGTGATGGTCGCAAGTATTGATGTCCAGAACACCGGGAATGGAGAGATAGGCCTCTCAGACACCGGCACTTTATCTATTATTCAGGCGTCCACGGATGATGCGGATATTCAGATTTCGACAACCGGCGCGTTATCCATAGATGGCACTGGTACCACCGTCAGCACGACGATGACCGGCACCGTTGACCTGCAGGGTTCTGGTATCACCGTATCCGCTGGAAACACAGTCAACGCAGGTGGCGACATCATCTTGAATGCTGGCACGGGCATCCTGACATTAGATGACACGATGTCTGATCGCAGTGTGGTTACAACCACCGGCGGCATAACAATCACGGCGGACGATGTTGTGATTGGTGTCTCGGACACCATGACGACCAGCCAGCTGGTTGCGGGTACAAATGGCATCACCATAGAGAACTCGTCGGGTGATGCCATTTTCCTGGATGCGACATCCACGACTGCGGGTTCACTGGACCTGTCCAGTGCCGAGGTGGCAGAGATCTCCACATCCGGCGTCCTGACTATAGGTAACGCCGCATCCGGTCAGATCACGGCGCATGGCTTCGATGCGGGTGCACTTGATCTGCACCTAATCACCGGCGCTGATGTGGAAGACGGTACAGGCACCAACATCACAACCACAGGTGATCTTGAAATAGATGCGGTGACCGGCATTGGCGACGGTACCGACACACTGGGAGTTGCAGTCACTTCGCTGGACCTTGCGGTCACCGGCGCGGGTGATATCTACATCAGCGATACCGGCACAGTGACGCTATCGGGTGCAAGCGTAGCCGCGGGGCAGACAATCAGTGTCACTTCAGTAGGCGCTATGACGGTGGATGGAAATGTCACCGCCGCGGGTCTTGGCGGCATTACATTGGATGGCGGCGGTATTAGCGTGAATACCGGCAATACCATTGATGGCGGCAGCGGCACGATTGTGATTGATGCCAATGCCGGCGTCTTCCAGCTTTCTGACACCATGACAACGCGCAGCGTCGTATCGACCACCGGTGGGATATCCATCACGGCAGATGATGTTGTGATTGGTGTGTCAGACACGACGACAACCAGCCAGCTGGTTGCCGGTGCAAGTGGTGTCACCATAGAGAACTCGTCAGGTGATGCAATATTCCTGGATGCGACATCCACGACAGTGGGTTCGCTGGACCTGTCCAACGCCGAGGTGGCAGAGATCTCCACAACCGGCTTCCTGACCATCGGTAACGCTGCATCCGGCCAGATCGCAGCGCATGGCTTCGATGCTGGTGCGCTTGACCTGCACCTGATTACCGGCGCGGATGTTGTCGATCAGGCCGGGCTTGGTACAGATCTGACGGCAGATGACCTGATCATTGATGCGCAGACCGGCGTCGGTACGTCGGCGAATCCACTAGGTATCGCCGTCTCCACCGTTGATATCGACAACACCTTGAGCGGTGATATTGAGTTGAACAACGACGGTTCTGTTGTGATCAGGAATCTGACCACCACCGGCGGCGGAGATATTCAGGTCGATACCACATCCACCGGAACGATCACCGTTTCCGACACGATGACTGCAACGGTGGCCACCGTGATCAATAGCTCAGGCCAACTGACATTGAATGCACCAGGCGGCGCTGATGTCATTATCAACGACGACATTGATACTGCAGGTAATGTGAACATCTCTGGTGATGCGGTCACTATGGCGGCTGGGACCACATTGGATGCGGGTAGTGGTGAAGTTCAGGTTACAGCAAATGCTGCTGACGTCACGATCGCCGCGATTACCACAACCAGCACAGATACAAATGCTGTAACACTGTTCGCAATTTCAGGACCTGGTGGAATCATCGATGCCAATGGTGCTGCAACGAACGTTACCGTCGGAGCGGGTGGTCGGCTGCTAGCAAGTGCCGGGAACGGGATTTCCCTTGATACTGCTGTCAGCGTGCTCCAGGCAGATAACTCATCGACGGGCACAATTGATATCAGCAATACTGGAGACTTGAGTCTGAGCGTTGGCAACGGTGATAGAGACATATCGATTGCCACAACCGGGGCTTTGACAGTAGCCAATTCAATTTCGGGCTCAGGCGCTGGAAAGATCAGTCTTTCCGGGGTGGGTGTGACAGTCAATGCTGGTGAAACAATCAGTGGTGGTTCTTCAACTGGCACCATGAATCGAGCCATCACCATTGATGCAGGCACAGGGGAGTTCGTGCTGGTGGACACGGCCGGTACCGCGGGACGGGTCACAAGCACCGGCGGTGATATCGAAATCATCGCTGGCAGCATTCGAATCGAAGAGAACAACCTCGCCATCAGTCAGCTGGATGCAGGCGCTGGACAGATTCTGCTGGTCCCGAATGGGTCAGAAACTATTGGTCTCGGAACTGGGGCAGGCACCTTTAATCTGAACAACAATGAGCTGGGTGATATCGCGACGTCGTCAACCCTGACGATTGGGTCAACCTCGGCAAGCACAGTAACTCTAGGTGATGTGGATATCACGACTGATGTCGGTGCTTCAGTTCTACACCTTATCACTGGCGGCGCTATTGAAGACGTTGGCGCGGGTGGTCCTCACATTACTGTGGCAACGCTGACTTTGGATGCGGGAGGCGCAATCGGCTCAACAACCGCTCTGGATATCGATGTGAGCAACGCAAATGTCACAGCAAGCGGCGGCGCTGTTACGGTGACTGATGCAGGCAGTTCAGATACAACGTATGACATTGCAACGGGGGCAGCAGTTGCAGTTAGTGTTACTCAGTCCGCAAGTAATCTGCTTGTGACGCAGGTCACAACGACCGGGACGGTATCACTCACATCTTCTGATGGCGCAATAACAACAAGTGGTTCGATTGCGTCCGGTGGTAGTGCAATTACCTTAACCGCTGATGATGGGATCACGCTGGGTGGTGATGTAACGGCGGCTGGTGGTCAGATCGATATAGATGCTGACTTTGATAACGATACAACGGGTACCTTCGCGATAGGCGCAGGTAGTCATACGGTATCGACGACGGGTACGGCGGTGATCAATGTAATCGCTGATGATGTGTCATTGGATGCATCGGCATCGATTACTTCGGTGAACGGCGATATTACGTTGGCACCTTCAACGGCGGTGACGATTGGCCTTGGAACGGGCACAGGCGACTTCAACTTAACGAACACTGAGTTGGGAGATATTACAACGACGGGTAGCGGCGTTGTGGTGGTTGGTGATGCGACTTCCGGGAACATCACGGCAGACGAAGTGAATGTTGTTGGTCAGGACCTGTCACTGGTGACGGGTGGCACGATCAATGATGACGATGACACGGGTGCGGCGATAGCGACGACGGGCACGTTGACGTTGAACGCAGGCAGCACGATAGGTGATTCGGGTGGTGCAGCGGGACTGGATATTGATGTTGGAGCCTTGACGGTTACTGGCAGTGGCGGTGACATCACGGTGACTGACGCGGGTAGTACGGACACGACTTATAGCGTGACGGCAGGCGGCGGTGGCACGATTGATATTACCCAGGGTGGTGCCAGCGATTTACTGGCGGCGGGCATTAGCTCGACGTCGACGGTGGATCTCACCAGTGGTGGCTCAATCCTTCAGAGCAGCGGAACGATCTCGGGTACGACCTTGACGCTGATGGGGGGCGGTGCTGATGGTGATATTGGTACGGGTACCACAGCACTGAATATTGATGCGACGACGGTCAATGCGACCGCGGCGGGCACCGGTGAGATCAATCTGTCAGAAGCGAACACGGTAGATGTCTCAGGTCTGACGACAACGAATGCGGCCATTCAGCTGGCGGCAGGTACTTCAATTACCAACAGCGGAACAATTGGTTCCGGCGGTGGTTCAATTACCTTAACCGCTGATGATGGGATCACGCTGGGTGGTGATGTAACGGCGGCTGGTGGTCAGATCGATATAGATGCTGACTTTGATAACGATACAACGGGTACCTTCGCGATAGGCGCAGGTAGTCATACGGTATCGACGACGGGTACGGCGGTGATCAATGTAATCGCTGATGATGTGTCATTGGATGCATCGGCGTCGATTACTTCGGTGAACGGCGATATTACGTTGGCACCTTCAACGGCGGTGACGATTGGCCTTGGAACGGGCACAGGCGACTTCAACTTAACGAACACTGAGTTGGGAGATATTACAACGACGGGTGGCGGCGTTGTGGTGGTTGGTGATGCGACTTCCGGGAACATCACGGCAGACGAAGTGAATGTTGTTGGTCAGGACCTGTCACTGGTGACGGGTGGCACGATCAATGATGACGATGACACGGGTGCGGCGATAGCGACGACGGGCACGTTGACGTTGAACGCAGGCAGCACGATAGGTGATTCGGGTGGTGCAGCGGGACTGGATATTGATGTTGGAGCCTTGACGGTTACTGGCAGTGGCGGTGACATCACGGTGACTGACGCGGGTAGTACGGACACGACTTATAGCGTGACGGCAGGCGGCGGTGGCGCGATTGATATTACCCAGGGTGGTGCCAGCGATTTACTGGCGGCGGGCATTAGCTCCACGTCTACGGTGGATCTCACCAGTGGTGGCTCAATCCTTCAGAGCAGCGGAACGATCTCGGGTACGACCTTGACGCTGATGGGGGGCGGTGCTGATGGTGATATTGGTACGGGTACCACAGCACTGAATATTGATGCGACGACGGTCAATGCGACCGCGGCGGGCACCGGTGAGATCAATCTGTCAGAAGCGAACACGGTAGATGTCTCAGGTCTGACGACGACAAACGCGGCGATCCAACTGGCTGCGGGCACGGCGATCACAACCAGCGGCGCGATTGGTTCCGGCGGTGGTTCAATTACCTTAACCGCTGATGATGGGATCACGCTGGGTGGTGATGTAACGGCGGCTGGTGGTCAGATCGATATAGATGCTGACTTTGATAACGATACAACGGGTACCTTCGCGATAGGCGCAGGTAGTCATACGGTATCGACGACGGGTACGGCGGTGATCAATGTAATCGCTGATGATGTGTCATTGGATGCATCGGCGTCGATTACTTCGGTGAACGGCGATATTACGTTGGCACCTTCAACGGCGGTGACGATTGGCCTTGGAACGGGCACAGGCGACTTCAACTTAACAAACGCTGAGTTGGGAGATATCACAACGACCGGTACCGGCGTTGTGGTGGTTGGTGATGCGACTTCCGGGAACATCACGGCAGACGAAGTGAATGTTGTTGGTCAGGACCTGTCACTGGTGACGGGTGGCACAATCAATGATGACGATGACACGGGTGCGGCGATAGCGACGACGGGCACGTTGACGTTGAACGCGGGCAGCACGATAGGTGACTCGGGTGGTGCAGCGGGACTGGATATTGATGTTGGAGCCTTGACGGTTACTGGCAGTGGCGGTGACGTCACAGTGACTGACGTCGGTACCACGTCCTCAACAACATATAGTGTTACCACCGGTGGTGCTCATAATGTGAGCGTTACGCAATCCAATAATCCACTTGCGGTTACTGGAATCTCCACCACGGGTACGGTCACGCTAACCTCTTTAAACGGTGTTATTACTACTAGTGGCACGGTTGCATCAGGAGGCTCTCTCATCACCTTCAATGCTTCCGACGGTGTGAGTGTTGGTGGCGCGGTCACGGGCGGTCAGATTGACATTGATGCTGATACAGATACAGACGGCACGGGAGACTTTGCGACGACGGCGGCGGTTGCTCTGAGCTCAGGCGGTGCTTCGATTGAAGTGGTTGCCGATGATGTGACCTTGTTTGCGGGCAGCTCTCTGAATGCCGGAGCAGGCACGGTGACGTTAAGACCTGCGACCACGAGTGCGATTAATGTTGGTAGTCCGACAGGCGACTTTGATCTGACGGACGCAGAACTTGATCAGATTACCGCGGGTTCACTGGTGATCGGTGACGCCTCGACACGTTCGGGTGCGATCACGATTGATGATGTGACCTATGGCGGAGATCTGACCCTTCGAACAAACAGCACGATTGATGACAGTGACGACACGGGTGTTGCGGTTGATGCAGCGAATCTGACGTTGACGTCGAACGGTGCGATCGGTGGTGCTAATGCCCAGGGTCTGGATGTTGATGTGACGTCATTGACGGTCACTAGTAGTGGCGGCAACGACATTACCGTTACGGATGCGGGTACGGATGACACGACCTATGCGGTGGCGACGGGCGGAGCCGGCGCCATCGACATCATACAAAGTGCGAGCAATTTGATCCTTGGTACGGTAACAACCACCGGCGATGCGACGATCACAGCAACGCTCGGAGACATCGTCAACAGTAGTTCACTGATTACAGCAAACAACTTGACCATCTCAGCTGCCGGTGCTGGGGCTGCGATTGGGGACAGCTCGACGGGAACGGGTGCAATTAACCTTGCCCTCTCGGGCGCGTTGAATGCGACAGCAACCAGCGGTGCAGGTGGTATTTACCTCACGGAAACCGTCGGAGCGATAACGCTCGATACCGTTAATGCGGGCGACGGCAGCATCGAGTTGATCGCAGCGACAAACGTCGTCGATGGGGGCGAGACAACGACTGACCTCGTCACCACTGGCATGCTGATGGTCTCAGCTCCGAACGGCAGTATTGGTTCGGGCGATGCCATTGAGTTCAGCGCTGGTATGGCAGATTTCACAGCGCAGAACACCATTGAAACTGCCAGTGCGACACCGCTTGCCGAGCTGGATCTGAATCTGATGCCAGGTACAGGTACCGTCAGTATCAATATCACCGGTGCAACCACCATCAATATTGATGAAAACGGCGGCAACCTTCGAATTAACGATATTGATAACAGCGGTACTCAGCTGGATGTAGACATCACATCGGATACTGGTATCGAGTTAGGAAACAATGCCATTAGAGACATCAATGGTGGTGATGTCTCTCTGATAGCCCAAAGCGGTGCGATTATCGATGGAACGGGTACTGCGATTACAACCACCGGCGCTGTCTATCTGGAAGCGACTGCGGGTGTAGGTACAACCTCAAATGCATTCACCATCTCTGGAGCTTCCAGTCTTGATGGAAACATTACCGGTGGCGGATTGAATCTGATTCACGATGGTGGATTGATCATTGCAGATTCCGCCAGCGACACCGACTCCTTTGGATTGAACGTTACCGGTGATCTGACGCTGAGCACGAACAGTCCGTTAACGGTGAACTCGGACGTTACTGCAACGGGTACCATCACGCTGGCAGCGGAGGGCGCAACCTCGGCAGACGATCTGACAATTAATGCTCGTGTGGACTCCAGCGCGAATGCGGTCAATCTTTATGCTGGCGACACAGTGACTATTGGTGCCGCTGGGATTGTTGATGCTGCGACCACGGTTGAGATCTATGCGGGTCGAGACTTCAATGGTGGAGGCGGTGTACTTTCAGGCTTCTTCCTCGGTTCTGTGGATATGGTGGCGGGCTCCAGCATCACAGCCGTTGGCGATGTAACCATTGCGGCGCCGGAAAACGTCACGGTTACCTCGATTTCAGGTGCCAATGTCTCCATCACGGCTGACAGCACCTTTGGCGGACTGAACAATAGCAGCGGTTCGATTGATGAGGCTGGCGCTGGTACAACGACACAGAATATAGACGCCACAGGTACATTAACGCTCAGTGCAGCAGGTGCTATTGGCGGTTCGTCTGCAGATGCCTCCGAAGCGATTGATATCGATGCGGTCAATGTGACAGCGACCAGCAGCGGCGGCGGTGTGTTCATTCGTCAAGTGGATGCGGATGCTGATGATCTAACGATTGCAGCGGGGGGCATTGCAAGTGGTAGCAACGGCGATATTCAAGTCACCGTTGCCAACGGCAACCTGACCCTGGGAGGTACGATTGTTGCGAATGGAGCCGGTGACGTTGAGCTCACCCTGTCCGCAGCAGATGCCACGTTGACGAACGCGGGGAACGCTATTTCATCGACGTCTGGTGATCTTCTCCTGTCTGCGGATCGCATGACTTTAAGCGGGGCGAATTCACTCAGCAGTTCCGGAAACCTGACGATTCAGGCGAGCGATACAGCAGAGACAATAGATGTTGGCGCTGCGGTCGCGGGTGGAGGTCTTGATCTATCCGACACTGAACTTCTCACCTTCGCTGATGGATTTTCAAATATCACAATCGGCGAAACATCACAGACGGGCACAGTGACTATCGATAGTGCTTCTTTCACGGATCCACTGACCGTGATTGGTTCAGCCATCGACCTGGTGGGCGCGATTTCAGCGACCACGCAAACCTACGGCACCATGACCGGTACGCACAGTGTGCTCCTGTCGGCCGATGCCACATTGACAGGTAACGTTACCTTTGACAGTACGATTAACAGCACGATGTCAGGTACAAATTCCCTGACAGTTACCGGTGACGCGACCTTCAATGGCGCAGTAGGCGGCACGGCAGATCTTGCCGGGGTGTCGGTCTCTGGAAACACAACACTGAATGCAAACATTGGTGCGAACACCCAACAATACGGCGATGCACCAGGGGTTGATGCTTTAACGCTGGGCACTGATGTCACGCTGACAGGTAGCGTGACCATTGACTCAACCATTGATAGTGCTCAGGCATTAAACGTGACAGGTAATGCCACGTTTAACGGAAGGGTCGGTGGTACCACCGATGCAACGTCGATTACCGTCACGGGGAACGCGACACTCAACAACGACATTGATACCACCGCTGGGCAGAGTTACGGCGACGGTGATGATACGGCCGTCATTGAGACCAATGTCACACTAAACTCCGGTGGTACGGTCGTCTTTGATGGCGACGTCGATGGCCTTGTCGGCGGTGAAACGCTGACGGTATCGAGCGGTAATCTGGAGTTTCGTGGCGATGTGGGTGTTGATGCGGGCAACGAGTTGGGTGCGATTGATGTCACCAACGGAAACCTGACGGTGACGGCTGCGGGATCTATTCAAGGTGCCGGAGCAATTACAGCCGATAGCGCGACGATCTCAGGTGGGATCGGTACTGACACCATGACGGCGAGCACGGTAGTTAGCATTGCCATCGATACGACTTCGACGCTGTCTGCGAACGTTCAAACCACAAGCAATCAGACCTATACCGGCTTGGCGACCCTGGGTGGTGACGTGACGCTGACAACGCCGGGCACCGTTCAGTTCGGTGCTGGTGTGAGTGCAACTGCCGATGCTTTAACCATTGCGTCAGGCAACCTTGATCTTGATGGCGCGGCGACAGGTCTGACGACGTTGAGTGTTGCTGGTACGTCGAATCTTGGCGCCGATGTGTCGAGCACGGGAGATCAGACGTATAACGGTGCAGTGACCTTATCTGGTGGTAACCGTACGTTGACCGCCGGTACGGTCCATATCGATGGTGGCTTGACGGGTGGCAGTAATGGTTTGACGATTAC
The DNA here is from genome assembly GCA_965267195.1 of Pseudomonadales bacterium. Classification (GTDB taxonomy): domain Bacteria; phylum Pseudomonadota; class Gammaproteobacteria; order Pseudomonadales; family Azotimanducaceae; genus UBA9659. The sequence continues at coordinate 2,041,796 of OZ253942.1, read as the reverse complement.
TGGCGGCCTGGATCTGGGCAGTACCGCGATGACAGGGCTGACCAGTTTGTCGGTCTCGGGTGCAGCGACGTTGGCCGCGGATGTCACGACCTCCAATGCGCAGACGTACAGTGGTGCAACCACGCTGGGTGGGACAGGCACAATTACTTTGACTTCTACGATGTCGGATCTGGTGACCTTCGGTTCGACATTGAATGCATCCACGACAGAAGCCTTGTCGGTTTCAGGTGATGCTCAGTTCGATGGTGTTGTTGGTGGCACGGTGGCACTGTCCAGCGTGCTGGTATCCGGCGCTTCAGCGCTGAACAACAACATCAGAACAACGGGTAATCAAACTTATACCGGCCTGTCGACGTTGGGTGGCGACGTTATCCTGACCACCAACGGTGGTAGCACCGTTCAGTTTGGTTCAGGTGTTTCGGCGACAGCAGATGCTTTAACGATCACAAACGGCGATCTGGATCTAGATGGTGCGGCATCAGGTTTGTCGACCTTAAGTGTCGACGGTGCTTCGGATCTGGGTGCCAACGTCTCCAGCTCAGGAGACCAGACGTATACCGGAGCGATTACCTTATCTGGTGGCGATCGCACTCTAACGGCAGGTACGGTTCATGTTGATGGTGGTCTGACTGGTGGCAGTAATGCGCTGACAATTACTGGTGGTCTGGATCTGGGCGGCACAGCGATGACGGGTCTGACCAGTCTCTCTGTCTCAGGTGCTTCGACACTGGCAGCGAATGTCACCACCGCGAATGCACAGACTTACAGCGGTGCGACCACATTGGGTGGTGCCGGCACGATTACATTGACTTCAACCATGTCGGATCTGGTGACCTTTGGTTCGACATTGGATGCGTCAACCACAGAGGCTTTGTCGATCTCAGGCGATGCGCAATTTGACGGCGCAGTGGGTAACGGCGTCGCGCTTGCGAGCGTCTCGGTCTCCGGTGCGACAGCACTGAATAACAACGTCGATACAACTGGCAATCAGACCTTTACCGGGGTTGCGACGCTGGGCGGTAACGTGACGCTGGATGTTGGTGGGACGGTTCAATTTGTTGCGGGAGTCACGGGTAGTGCGGACTCTCTGACGATCACCACGGGTAATCTGGACCTTGATGGCGCGGCGACAGGTCTGACGACGTTGAGTGTTGCTGGCACCTCGGATCTGGGTGCAAACGTTACAACCAGTGGCACGCAGAGTTATACCGGTGCGGTAACGATTGACTCCAATGTGACGTTGGACTCGACGGGCGGTGCGCTGGTTCGGTTCTTTAATACTTTAAATAGTGCCGTCGGCGAAACGAACTCACTGACGATTGATGGCGCTGGTCAATTTGATGGTGTTGTTGGCGCAATAGATGCGTTAAGCAGCATCTCGGTGTCTGGTGCAACGGCGCTGAATAACAACATCACGACCACGGGTGGTCAGACGTATACCGGTCTTGCGACGCTTGGTGGTGACGTCAACCTGACAACGCCGGGCACGGTTCAGTTTGTCGCAGGAGTCAGTGGTACAGCGGACTCATTGACGATCACGACGGGTAATTTGGATCTTGATGGCGCGGCGACGGGTCTGACGACGTTGAGTGTTGCTGGTACGTCGAACCTTGGCGCTGATGTTACGAGTACGGGTGATCAGACTTATACGGGTGCAGTGACCTTATCTGGTGGTAACCGTACGTTGACGGCCGGCACGGTTCATGTGGACGGTGGTTTAACGGGTGGCAGCAATGCGCTGACGATTACTGGTGGTCTGGATCTGGGCGCTACGGCGATCACGGGTCTGACCAGTTTGTCGGTATCGGGCAATACGTCATTAGGTGCAGGCGTTACGACCACGGGTAACCAGACCTATGGTGATGGTGACGACACAGCGACTCTTGCTACTAACGTTACTGTGAACTCAGGTGGCACTGTGATCTTCGATGGTGACGTGGATGGTCTGGCAGGTGGTGAAACCCTGACAGTAGCCACTGGTGATCTTGAGTTCCGTGGAGATGTCGGTGTTGATACCAACAATCAGTTGGGTGCGATTGATGTCACCAATGGCAACCTGACAGTTACGGCTGCAGGTACGATCCAGGGTGCCGGCGCGATTACGGCAGACAGCGCGACCATCTCAGGTGCAGTTGGTACTGCAACCGCAACGGCGAATACTGTACTCAGTATTGCTATTGATACGACCTCGACGCTGGGTGCTGATGTTGAAACAACGGGTGGTCAGACTTATACCGGTCTTGCGACCTTGGGTGGCAACGTAACCCTGACGACGCCGGGTACGGTTCAGTTCGGTGCTGGCGTATCGGCAACAGCTGACTCATTGACGATTACGACGGGTAATTTGGATCTGGACGGTGCGGCGACGGGTCTGACAACGCTGTCGGTCGATGGCACGTCGAACCTGGGTGGTGATGTCACCAGTACTGGTGATCAGACTTATACAGGTCTAGTGACCTTGTCCGGAGCGGACCGCACGTTAACGGCGGCGAATGTGAATCTGGTGGGTGGTGTTGATGGCACCATGACCTTTGCTCTGGATGTGACGGGTAACCTGGATCTGGACGCGACCGCAACGAACCTGACGACGCTGACGGTGAGCGGTACAACGGACCTTGGGGCCAATGTAGAAACGACCGGTACCCAGACTTATACGGGTGCGGTGATCGTTGATGATGGTACGGGGGTCACACTGACGTCGACGATGACGGATCTGATTAGCTTTGGTTCGACAGTTGATGATGGTGGCGTAGCCGGTACGAACAGTTTGACGATTGCAGGTAATGCGTCGTTTGGTGGCACGGTTGGTACGACGGCTCTGGATAGTTTGTCGGTCAGCGGAACGACGGTTGCGGGTGGCAACATCAGCACAACAGGTACGCAAACCTATACCGGTCAGGTGACCCTGTCTGGCGGTGATCGCACGTTTGCGGGTTCGAATGTGGACTTCGCTGGCGGTGTTGCCGGTGGTGCTAATGCGCTGACAGTGACCGGTAATATGGATCTCGGTGCTGCGGCTTCTAACCTGACGACCCTGTCGGTGTCAGGTACTTCAAATATTGATGCGAATGTCACAACGAGTGGCACGCAGAGTTATACCGGTGCGGTAACGATTGACTCCAATGTGACGTTGGACTCGACGGGCGGTGCGCTGGTTCGGTTCTTTAATACTTTAAATAGTGCCGTCGGCGAAACGAACTCACTGACGATTGATGGCGCTGGTCAATTTGATGGTGTTGTTGGCGCAATAGATGCGTTAAGCAGCATCTCGGTGTCTGGTGCAACGGCGCTGAATAACAACATCACGACCACGGGTGGTCAGACGTATACCGGTCTTGCGACGCTTGGTGGTGACGTCAACCTGACAACGCCGGGCACGGTTCAGTTTGTCGCAGGAGTCAGTGGTACAGCGGACTCATTGACGATCACGACGGGTAATTTGGATCTTGATGGCGCGGCGACGGGTCTGACGACGTTGAGTGTTGCTGGTACGTCGAACCTTGGCGCTGATGTTACGAGTACGGGTGATCAGACTTATACGGGTGCAGTGACCTTATCTGGTGGTAACCGTACGTTGACGGCCGGCACGGTTCATGTGGACGGTGGTTTAACGGGTGGCAGCAATGCGCTGACGATTACTGGTGGTCTGGATCTGGGCGCTACGGCGATCACGGGTCTGACCAGTTTGTCGGTATCGGGCAATACGTCATTAGGTGCAGGCGTTACGACCACGGGTAACCAGACCTATGGTGATGGTGACGACACAGCGACTCTTGCTACTAACGTTACTGTGAACTCAGGTGGCACTGTGATCTTCGATGGTGACGTGGATGGTCTGGCAGGTGGTGAAACCCTGACAGTAGCCACTGGTGATCTTGAGTTCCGTGGAGATGTCGGTGTTGATACCAACAATCAGTTGGGTGCGATTGATGTCACCAATGGCAACCTGACAGTTACGGCTGCAGGTACGATCCAGGGTGCCGGCGCGATTACGGCAGACAGCGCGACCATCTCAGGTGCAGTTGGTACTGCAACCGCAACGGCGAATACTGTACTCAGTATTGCTATTGATACGACCTCGACGCTGGGTGCTGATGTTGAAACAACGGGTGGTCAGACTTATACCGGTCTTGCGACCTTGGGTGGCAACGTAACCCTGACGACGCCGGGTACGGTTCAGTTCGGTGCTGGCGTATCGGCAACAGCTGACTCATTGACGATTACGACGGGTAATTTGGATCTGGACGGTGCGGCGACGGGTCTGACAACGCTGTCGGTCGATGGCACGTCGAACCTGGGTGGTGATGTCACCAGTACTGGTGATCAGACTTATACAGGTCTAGTGACCTTGTCCGGAGCGGACCGCACGTTAACGGCGGCGAATGTGAATCTGGTGGGTGGTGTTGATGGCACCATGACCTTTGCTCTGGATGTGACGGGTAACCTGGATCTGGACGCGACCGCAACGAACCTGACGACGCTGACGGTGAGCGGTACAACGGACCTTGGGGCCAATGTAGAAACGACCGGTACCCAGACTTATACGGGTGCGGTGATCGTTGATGATGGTACGGGGGTCACACTGACGTCGACGATGACGGATCTGATTAGCTTTGGTTCGACAGTTGATGATGGTGGCGTAGCCGGTACGAACAGTTTGACGATTGCAGGTAATGCGTCGTTTGGTGGCACGGTTGGTACGACGGCTCTGGATAGTTTGTCGGTCAGCGGAACGACGGTTGCGGGTGGCAACATCAGCACAACAGGTACGCAAACCTATACCGGTCAGGTGACCCTGTCTGGCGGTGATCGCACGTTTGCGGGTTCGAATGTGGACTTCGCTGGCGGTGTTGCCGGTGGTGCTAATGCGCTGACAGTGACCGGTAATATGGATCTCGGTGCTGCGGCTTCTAACCTGACGACCCTGTCGGTGTCAGGTACTTCAAATATTGATGCGAATGTCACAACGAGTGGCACGCAGAGTTATACCGGTGCGGTAACGATTGACTCCAATGTGACGTTGGACTCGACGGGCGGTGCGCTGGTTCGGTTCTTTAATACTTTAAATAGTGCCGTCGGCGAAACGAACTCACTGACGATTGATGGCGCTGGTCAATTTGATGGTGTTGTTGGCGCAATAGATGCGTTAAGCAGCATCTCGGTGTCTGGTGCAACGGCGCTGAATAACAACATCACGACCACGGGTGGTCAGACGTATACCGGTCTTGCGACGCTTGGTGGTGACGTCAACCTGACAACGCCGGGCACGGTTCAGTTTGTCGCAGGAGTCAGTGGTACAGCGGACTCATTGACGATCACGACGGGTAATTTGGATCTTGATGGCGCGGCGACGGGTCTGACGACGTTGAGTGTTGCTGGTACGTCGAACCTTGGCGCTGATGTTACGAGTACGGGTGATCAGACTTATACGGGTGCAGTGACCTTATCTGGTGGTAACCGTACGTTGACGGCCGGCACGGTTCATGTGGACGGTGGTTTAACGGGTGGCAGCAATGCGCTGACGATTACTGGTGGTCTGGATCTGGGCGCTACGGCGATCACGGGTCTGACCAGTTTGTCGGTGTCGGGAACGTCGACACTGGCGTCTAACGTCAACACGGCTAATGCACAAACCTACAGCGGCGCGACAACTCTGGCCGGTGGTGGTCTTATTACGCTGACATCGACGATGTCAGACCTCGTGACCTTTGGTTCGACGCTGGACGCGACGGGTGCAGGTGTCGAGAGCTTGTCAGTGTCGGGTAATGCCCAGTTTGATGGGGCAGTAGGCACGACTGCACTCGCGAGTGTTCTGGTGTCTGGTACTACGGCGCTGAACAATGACATTACTACGACGGGTAATCAGACCTACACAGGTGTTGCCACGTTGGGAGGCGACATCAACCTGACCACCAATGGTGGCAGCACGGTTCAGTTTGGCGCTGGCGTATCGGCAACTGCTGACTCATTGACGATTACGAACGGAAATCTTGATCTCGATGCAGATGCCACTGGCTTGACCACTTTGTCCGTCGGCGGAACATCAGACCTGGCAGGTAACGTGACAACAACGGGCACGCAAACCTATTCAGATGATGTGGTTGTTAGCGGTGGAGATGTAACTGTCGATTCAACAACTGACGCCCAGATTCAATTTGGTGGCGACGTGAACGCCGACGGAACACCTGGAGATAACTTAACTGTTGATGCAGATGCACGCTTCGACGGTCAAATCGGAAACCTGTCTGCCTTGGGCCGACTGATCATTACTGGCAGCACAAGATTAAATGGTGACGTCACGACAACTGACAGTGTGACGTTTGGCAACAACACCGCAACAGATACCGTAACCGTGGCTTCGAACGTTGCAATTAACACGGGCGGAAATACCGCATCCTTTGCGGCGACTGTTGATAGCACGATGACGACGGCGAATACGCTAACGATTACCGGCAACGCAGAATTTGATGGTGTTGTTGGCGGGAACTTTGCATTAGGCGGTGTGTCTGTTTCGGGTACCACAGCACTGAACAATGCTGTCACCACAACGGGCAACCAGACCTATACAGGCGTTGCGACGCTGGGTGGAGACATTACTCTGACCACTAATGGTGGCAGCACGGTGCAGTTTGGCGCTGGTGTTAGCGCAACTGCGGATTCGTTAACAATTACCAACGGTAATTTGGATCTCGATGCTGCGGCGTCAGGACTTACCACTTTATCAGTTGGCGGTAGCTCGAATCTTGATGCGAATGTCACGACAAGTGGTACCCAGAGCTATACCGGGGCGGTAACGATTGAGTCGGACGTGACTTTGGACTCAACAGGCGGGGCGCTGATCCTGTTCTCGAACACCGTCGATAGCACCATGACCACAGCTAACACCTTGACTCTTGTTGGTGATGCGCAATTCGACGGTGCGGTTGGTGGAACCAACAATCTTGGCAGTGTGTCCGTAAGTGGTGCGACAGGTCTTAACAACAATGTGACAACCACCGGCAACCAGACATATACGGGTGTTGCGACACTGGGTGGTGCGATCAACTTAACGACGCCTGGTACGGTTCAGTTCGGTTCTGGCATCACAGGTGGCACGAACAGTCTTCAGATTACGACGGGTAATTTGGATCTTGATGGCGCGGCGACGGGTCTGACCACATTGCAGGTTGGTGGTACATCGAATCTTGGCGCTGATGTCACGAGTACGGGTGATCAGACTTATACGGGCGCAGTGACCTTGTCTGGTGGTAATCGCACGCTAACGGCCGGCACGGTTCATGTGGACGGTGGTTTATCCGGTGGCAGTAATGCGCTGACCATTACCGGTGGATTGGATCTCGGCGCAACCGCGATGACCGGTCTTACCAGTCTGTCGGTATCCGGTGCTTCAACACTGGCTTCGAATGTGACTACCGCTAACGCGCAAACTTATAGTGGTGCGACAACGCTGGCAGGTGGTGGTCTGATCACGTTGACGTCGACGATGTCAGATTTGGTGACGTTTGGTTCGACATTAAATGCGACGACGGTGGAAGCGCTATCGGTTTCTGGTGACGCCCAGTTTGATGGTATTGCCGGTGGGGGTGTTGCACTGAGTAGTGTGGCGGTGTCTGGTACATCGGCCCTGAACAACAACATCACAACCTCTGGCAATCAGACTTATACAGGTGCTGCGACGCTAGGTGGCAACATTAACCTGACCACCAACGGTGGCAGCACGGTTCAGTTCGGTGCAGGTGTCACTGGTACAACCGATTCGTTGACGATTACAAACGGTAACCTGGATCTGGATGCAGATGCGTCTGGTCTGACGACGCTGACCGTCGGCGGTACCTCTAACCTGGGTGGGGATGTCTCCAGTACCGGTAATCAGAACTACAACGGACTGGTGACCTTATCCGGCGCGGATCGAACATTAACGGCAGCCGATGTGAATCTGATTGGCGGTGTTGATGGTGCAACGACCTTTGCATTGGATGTCGTGGGTAACCTCGATCTGGACAGCACGGCTACGAACCTGACTACCCTGACGGTGAGTGGTACAACGGATCTTGGCGCCAATGTAGAAACGACAGGTACCCAGACTTATACGGGTGCAGTCCTGGTTGATGCGGATGTGACGCTCACCGGATCTGTAACTTTCACTTCGACGCTGGATGACACAGCGACGATGACAACCACGGACAATACGTTGGTGATCACGGGCAATGCGACGTTTGGTGGCACTGTGGGTGGTACAAACGAACTGGCGAGCCTGTCGGTAAGTGGCACGACGCTGGCGGGTGGCAACGTCAGTACTAACGATGGTCAAACGTATACCGGCCAGGTAACGCTGTCAGGTGGTGATCGCACGTTTACAGGAACCACAGTGGACTTTGCAGGTGGTGTTGCTGGTGGTGCAAACGCACTGACCGTGACTGGCAACATGGATCTGGGCGCTGCGGCTTCTAACCTCACGACCCTGTCTGTATCAGGCACATCGAATCTTGATGCGAATGTCACGACAAGTGGTACGCAGAGTTACACCGGTGCTGTGACCATCGACTCAAATGTAACGCTGGACTCCACCGGCGGTGCGTTGGTTCTGTTCTCCAGCACGGTGGATAGCACGATGACGACTGCAAACACCTTGACTATTGATGGTGATGCTCAGTTCGACGGTGCGGTTGGTGGAACAAACAATCTTGGCAGTGTGTCCGTAAGTGGTGCAACTGCGCTGAACAACAATGTAGATACAACGGGTAACCAAACCTACACGGGCCTCGCGACGCTGGGTGGTGATGTCACCTTGGATGTCGGCGGTACAGTTCAATTTGTTTCCGGAGTCTCGGGTACCGCGGACGCGCTTGCGATCACGACGGGTAATCTTGATCTCGATGCAGCGGCAACCGGTCTCACTACTTTATCGGTCGCTGGAACTTCAAACCTCGGTGCAGATGTCACCAGCTCTGGTGATCAAACATACACAGGTGCTGTCACACTTTCTGGCGCAGATCGAACGCTGACTGCAGGTACGGTTCACGTCGATGGTGGATTATCCGGTGGCAGTAATGCGCTGACCATTACCGGTGGATTGGATCTTGGCGCAACCGCCATGACTGACCTGACAACACTGTCTGTCTCTGGAGCTTCGACTCTGGGTGGTGACATCACGACTTCTGGAAATCAAACCTTTACCGGGCTCGCCACGCTGGGGGGAGATGTCATCCTGGATGTTGGTGGTACAGCTCAATTCGTCGCTGGTATCTCCGGTACAACGGACAGTCTGACGATCAACACCGGTAACTTGGATCTTGATGCTGCAGCTGCAGGTCTCTCGACACTGTCCGTAGCTGGCACATCGGATCTTGGTGGTAATGTCTCCAGTTCGGGTGACCAGACATATACGGGTGCTGTCACTCTATCTGGAGGTGACCGCACACTCATAGCAACGGCCAGCACGGTACACGTGGACGGCGGGTTAAGTGGCAGCGGCAATGGTTTGACCATCTCAGGCAGTCTCGATCTGGGTACGACAGCGATTTCCGGACTGACCACCTTTAGCGTCTCCGGTACGAGCAATCTTGGCGCTAATGTCACGAGCACCGGCACACAAACCTACAGCGGTACGATCACTCTTGCACAGGATGTGGCGATCACCAGCACGGCCGGCGACCTTAACCTTGCGGCCATCACGGGTGCGCAAGCGCTGACTTTGGATGGTAGTGCTGGCACCGTATCTCTCAACGGCAACGTCGGTTCACCTGCAGCGCTTACAGCACTCACGCTTGATGCCAATATATTGAACCTGGCTGGTGACATCACTGTCGATGGTGAGGTTGATCTGGACAGCGGTGTTGGCACGATTGCCTTGAACGGCGCGAGCACAATTACAACAACCGGAGCGGCAGCGGGTGCGGGCGATATTATTCTGCCGACGACTGCGGGCGCGAACACCCTGACTCTGGTTGCGGAAGCGGCGAGCGACATTACGATCGCCTCAGCTGACATTGGAACGCTGACACTGACCAGCGGTAACCAGCTTAATTTGAACGGTAACCTGGAAACCGATGCTGCACTTAATTTCAGCAACGTCAGTGACATTGTTCTCGGTGCAGATCTTTCGATCACCGCGGACAACGGTGCAGCACAAAATATTACCTTCGGAGCAACGAACAGACTGCTCGGCGCCCAGGATCTGACGCTAAATGGTGCAACCGTCATTCTGGATCAGGTGGGCAACGGAACGACAGATCTAACCCAACTGACGGTGAACGCCACTGCGCTCACGGTAAATGACAATATCACTGTGGATGGCGCGGTTGACCTTGATGCTGGTGTCACAGCAATTACCCTCGGTGCAAATTCAACCATCAATACAACGGGCGCTGTCGGCGGCACAGGTACGGTTGCTCTGGCGGACATAAATGGCGCGTTTGACCTGGGTATCACGGCTGAATCAGGTAGTGCGATCACCCTGGATGGCGCCGATATTGCAATGCTGACGTTAACCAGTGGTGACACGCTCACATTGAACGGCACCATTGAAACCGATGCCGCGCAGGACTATTCCAACGTCGGAAACATTGTCCTCGGCTCAACGCTGTCGCTGATTGCGAACAATGGTACGGCTCAGAACATCACCTTCGGTGCGTCGAATGTTATTACTGGTACACAAGCCCTGACGCTTGACGGTGCGACCGTCAGCTTGTTCCAGGTTGGTGATGGCGCCTCAGATCCGACGGGTCTGGCCATCACAGCGGCAACGGCAACAAACCTCAATGAAAATATTACGGTTGATGGTGGCGTAGACCTTTCTGGCGCCACGCAGGTCAATCTTCTCGACAATCTGGTTATCGACAATACCGGTGGTGCCGATGATCTGATCTCATTAGCGAACGTCACCGGCGACTTTGATCTGGATCTTGTCGGCGATACTTCCAGCACGATCACGTTGAATGTGGTTGATGTAAACAGTCTGGATGTTACTGGTGATCTGGAATTGTTTGGCAATATCACCGTCGATGACCGCCTGGATCTCAGTACGAATGTTGGCGCCATCAACCTGAACGCTGGCGTCGTGATTGATATTGCGGCCGGCGGAGTTAACGAAGATATCAGCCTTGCTCCGGTGACGGGCGATTTCAATCTGACTCTGACCGGTGATGCCAGCAGCGCGTTCTTATTAAATGGATTGGATGTTGATGGGCTGACATTAACCAGTGGTGGTGAATTGACGTTGAATGGCAACGTGATCACGGACACAGCTCAGGATTACACGAATATTGGTAACATCGTTCTGACCAACAATGTTCAGCTGGTCGCAGACGATGGTGGCGCAGCACAGAACATTACCTTCGATGCTGCCAACGTCATCACGGGCGTTCAGACCCTGACAATTGATGGTGATACCGTCACGTTGTTCCAGGTCGGAGACGGTGCAAACGATCCCACCCAGCTCAATGTCACTGCAGATACAAATCTGGTACTCAATGGAAACATAACCGTCGATGGGGATATCGATGTCAGAACACTGGTGGATGACATCACGCTCGCCGCTGATGCAACCATCGATGCAAGCGGAGGTACCAATAGCGATATTCAGGTCGCAACCACAACAGGTACTTCAGACCTGACACTGATTACCGGCGGCACCGGTACGATTACTGTCGATGCACTGGACCTGAACAACCTTTCAGTGACCGGTGCCCTGGATGTAAACGGCAACATCACTGCGGATGAATCGCTGGATCTTGATACCGGGGTAACAGACATCACGCTGCTCAGCGCATCGACGATCAGTGTTGCTGCCGGTGGAGTTGATCAGTCGATTACATTGGCTAACGTAAACGGAGACTTTGCGCTAACCGTAGAAGGTGATGCCAATAGCGTCATCACTCTGAATCAGATCGATACAGATCAGCTAGCGGTAACTGGTCTGCTGACACTGCTCAATAACATTCAGGTGGATAACAACCTGGATCTCAGAACTAACGTTGGCGCGATTACCCTCGGCAATAATGTGACCATTGATGTTGCAACCGACGGCATTGATCAAAATATTGCGCTTGCCGATGTCAGTGGTGATTTCACCCTGGACCTCGATGGCGATACCAACGACAGTGACTTTACGTTAGGCGCTATTGATGTCGACACACTGCAGCTATTGGGTGATGACCTGATACTGAACGGCGATATTGAAACGGATACCGCACAGGACTACACCAATGTCGATGACATCCAGCTTGCAGCGGATGTAGAACTGCTCGCCATCGATGGCACCATGAGTCAGAACATTACCTTTGATGCGACCAACACGATTACGGGTACGCAGCAGCTGACGTTGGATGGTGATGTAGTTACAACCTACAAGATTGGTAACCCTAATGATCCGACGCAGCTCGATATAACGGCAGCGACCTCGATCTTTATTGAAGGCACGGTTGATGTCAGCGGTGCGGTGAACCTGACCTCTCCTGACACGAACATTAACGCAACGATCAACTCTGCGAGCTTGAACCTGTTCGGTCAGACCACTCTTAGTGCAGACATTATTACCACCGACGATCTCGTGTTTGCTGATGTGATCGTGGACGGCGCGAATATCCGAATTGATACCAGCGGCGGTGACGGTGACATTACCTTCGGTAACATCGACAGCGCTGCGGCAACCAACAACTCTCTGACGCTGGATGCAGGAAACGGCAACATTACAGTTAACGGGGCTGTAGGCTCAACAGATCAGCTCCTCAATCTCACCATTGAAGACGCGACTTCAGCAACCTTTGCGTCGACAATTCAGGCGCTTGGCCTGGTATCGCTCACCGCTGATCTAGTGGACATCGACGGCAACATCACTGCCGGCGGATCCATCAGTTTGATCGGTACCAATGTAGAGATTGCCGGTGGTACAACCATCGATGCACAGGGCGGTGCGCTGGATATTGATACCGGCGTGACCCTGGTGACGCTCGATGGCACGGGCACAGTGACACTCCAGACGTCCACAGCGGATGGCAACTCCGTTGCGTTGGCGGCGGTTACTGCCACTGGAACGAATAATGACCTGACGATTTCGTCTACCGAGGGTGTGAATATTGATGGCGCCATCAATATCGGCACTGAAAATCTTGACATAGATTTCGACACGCTCGGTGGTGGCACAGATAGCGTAACGTTTGCCGCCGACCAAACTATTACGGCCGGTGTTCTTTCAGTCACTGGTGCCGGTGGAAATGACGTCATTGATGTGACGACAGCCATTAACGCGACAGGTGATGTAACACTCGAAACAGCCGCGACCATTGATCTCGATGTGAGCGTGACTTCAGGTGGAGCGGTAACTCTTTCTGGAACAACCGTTGAGATAGCTGGTGGTACGACCATCGATGCGCAGGGCGGTAACCTGGATATCGATACGGGCGTAACCACAATTAATCTGGATGGCACGGGTCTCGTAACGCTTCAGACTACTTCAGTGGATGGCAGTTCCATTGTCCTGTCTGCGATCAATGGAACGGGTACGAATAACGATCTGACCATATCCTCCACAGAAGGTCTGGATATTGATGGCACGATTAATCTTGGCGCCGAAGATCTCGACATTACTTTTGACACCCTGGGGGGTGGCACCGACACACTGACACTGGACATGGACCAGTCAATTACCGCGGGTGACCTTGAGGTTAGCGGTACCGGCAATAACGACACGATTAATGTGACCACGGCGATCAATGCATCTGGGCTTGTGTCCCTGGATACCGCGTCGATGCTGGATATCGATGCAGATATTGATGCTGGAACCAGTGCAACCCTCTCTGCAACTAACGTAGAGATAACAGCTGGCACAACGATTCATGCACAAAACGGTAACCTGGATATCGATTCTGGTGTTACCGGCATCACGCTGGACGGCACCGGTACAGTGACCATCGATCAGGATGGGGAAGGTGCAACCGCAAGTCTTGCTGCGATCAGTGATGATGGCGCAGGCGATGGTGCCAGTCTGACGATCAGTGCAGAAGGCGGTGTTTCAGCGGGTACTATTGATCTTGGCGGCACGCTGGATGGATCTCTATCGATTACAGCGGATGAAGGCACCTCCGGCGATGCGGCAAGCTTAACGGTAGGTACGGTGACTAACGCAACCAACGTTGCGATCACCAACAATACAGGTTCGGTTGCTCTGCCTTCGATTACAGCCGGTGGTACTCTGGATGTCGTAAGCACATCGACGTTAAGCCAGGGCGGTGGTACCTCGCTTACTGTCACTGGTGTTTCAACCTTTAATGCAGGTGCGTCCAATCTTGTTCTGACAAATACCGGCAACAACTTCCAGGATACGGTAAACGTCACTGCGGCGAATAACGCAACGATCGTTGATGTCGATGCCATCGAGATTGGTACAGCGAATATAGGATCGACACTAAATGTCACATCCGGCGCAGGCATCACAGTATCCGGCTCAATTGTTGCGGATGATCTGATATTTGATGCGTCTTCGGGTGCCGGCGACATCACAGATACGACGGGTGACATTACGGTTACCGGTTCTTCTACCTTTACTGTCCAGGCGACTGACAGTGTGCTTCTGGATTCAGCGACCAACGACTTTGGCAGCGTCAGTATTCCAGATGCCCAGAATGTGAGTCTGCGCGACGAAGACAGCATTGTGCTCAATGCTTCAGATATTGGCGGCACCCTTGATGTGGTTGCAGCCGGCACAATCACAGGCAGCCAGATCATTGAAGTGGCTGGCCTGACAACCCTGGATGCTGGTGGCACAGCGGTTGGCACCAACAACATCAGTCTGACGAACACCTCGAACGACTTCGCTCAGGTGGATATCACCAATGCAGGTGACGTAACGCTGGCCGATACAAATGCGATCACGTTGGGTGGATCTAACCTTCCGAACGGTACGATCGATGTGGATGCGGCGGCGATTGATGTTGCCGGTACAGTGACAGCGGCGAATCTCGACTTTAATGCCACCGCAGGTGCAGGAAACATCTCGGACTCCACCGGTAATCTTGTGGTGACCGGCACATCGGTGTTCACAGTGACCGGCACCGACCAGATCAACCTGGATGCAGCGACCAATGACCTGAATACCGTGAGACTGAGTGCGGGCACAGGCACTGTGCTGATTAATGATGACGATGACATCACGTTGGATACCTCCACCGTTGGTGGTCTTCTGGATGTTGATGCAGATTCAATCTCGATTATCGGTGCGGTGTCTGCGGGTTCAGCGACACTGGATGTGAGTCAGGCAGCGGGTGGCATCACGGATACGATGGCGGGCACCTTGTCAGTCACAGGTGCGACGACGATTACGGCGCAGGCTGGTGACAATGTTGCTCTGGATGCAGCGACCAATAACTTTGGTTCTATTGGTGTTACGCAGGCGAACGATGTCACGATCGTGGATACGGATGGTGTGACACTCAACGCTTCAACCATTGGCGGTACATTAAATGTCACGGCAGATGGCAACATCACCGGCACCCAGACCTTGTCGGTCACCGGTATCACAACACTTAATGCAGGTGATACAGCGACAGGTACCAACGACATCAGTCTGACCAATGCGTCGAACGACTTCAGCACATTGGTAATCACGCAGGCAGGTGATGCCACGATTGTTGATACAAATGCGATTTCCACAGGTGCTGCAACCCTTGGTGGAACCTACAACCTGACTGCAGGCACAATCATTACGGTGACAGGCTCAATTGTTGCGGATGATCTGATATTTGATGCGTCTTCGGGTGCCGCGACATCACAGATACGACGGGTGACATTACGGTTACCGGTTCTTCTACCTTTACTGTCCAGGCGACTGACAGTGTGCTTCTGGATTCAGCGACCAACGACTTTGGCAGCGTCAGTATTCCAGATGCCCAGAATGTGAGTCTGCGCGACGAAGACAGCATTGTGCTCAATGCTTCAGATATTGGCGGCACCCTTGATGTGGTTGCAGCCGGCACAATCACAGGCAGCCAGATCATTGAAGTGGCTGGCCTGACAACCCTGGATGCTGGTGGCACAGCGGTTGGCACCAACAACATCAGTCTGACGAACACCTCGAACGACTTCGCTCAGGTGGATATCACCAATGCAGGTGACGTAACGCTGGCCGATACAAATGCGATCACGTTGGGTGGATCTAACCTTCCGAACGGTACGATCGATGTGGATGCGGCGGCGATTGATGTTGCCGGTACAGTGACAGCGGCGAATCTCGACTTTAATGCCACCGCAGGTGCAGGAAACATCTCGGACTCCACCGGTAATCTTGTGGTGACCGGCACATCGGTGTTCACAGTGACCGGCACCGACCAGATCAACCTGGATGCAGCGACCAATGACCTGAATACCGTGAGACTGAGTGCGGGCACAGGCACTGTGCTGATTAATGATGACGATGACATCACGTTGGATACCTCCACCGTTGGTGGTCTTCTGGATGTTGATGCAGATTCAATCTCGATTATCGGTGCGGTGTCTGCGGGTTCAGCGACACTGGATGTGAGTCAGGCAGCGGGTGGCATCACGGATACGATGGCGGGCACCTTGTCAGTCACAGGTGCGACGACGATTACGGCGCAGGCTGGTGACAATGTTGCTCTGGATGCAGCGACCAATAACTTTGGTTCTATTGGTGTTACGCAGGCGAACGATGTCACGATCGTGGATACGGATGGTGTGACACTCAACGCTTCAACCATTGGCGGTACATTAAATGTCACGGCAGATGGCAACATCACCGGCACCCAGACCTTGTCGGTCACCGGTATCACAACACTTAATGCAGGTGATACGGCGACAGGTACCAACGACATCAGTCTGACCAATGCCTCGAATGACTTCAGCACATTGGTAATCACGCAGGCAGGTGATGCCACTGTTGTTGATACCAACGCTCTCACGCTCAACGGCAGCACAGTGGGTGGCCTGCTCGATGTGACGGCAGATGACATCACCATCAACGCCGGCCAATCAGTAACCGCGGGAAGTTTGAATTTTACAGCTGGTGGAACCACAACCGGAACCATCACGATTGATGAGACCCTGACGACGACGGCAGGAGACATGAACTTCGATTCGCTTGCCGTTCTCGACGTTAATGCAAACCTCGTTTCCGGTGGTGCGATTAATGTAACCAACGCCGCTCAGATTCAGCTGACCACGGTTGATGTCACAGCAGCAGGGGATATTGATTTTGACGGTGCTGGTTCGGTCACAGGTGTCACGATCGAAGGTACTGGTGTTGTTGATTTGATCACAACGGGTGATGGCAACATCAGCCTGGCTGCTCTGACCGATGGCGATACCATGACCAACACCACCAGCCTGAACCTTTCGGCTCAGGGTGCGGTGACCGTAGATTCCATCGATATGGCGGACCCCGGCGCTGTTGGCGATATCACTATTGCGTTCGATACCAACAACAACGGCGACCTGACGTTTGCTGCAAACGGTAACCTGACAAACTTCCGCGATCTCTCTATCAGTGGCTCGGGTACAGCAGATGACACCATCCAGGTCAATGCTGCTCTGACCACAACGTCAGGAAACATTACATTGAGTGATGCGCAGCTGATTCAGCTTGATGCGGATCTGACAGCCAGTGGCGCGATCCTTGTCAGTGATGCGTCGACGGTTGAGCTTCACGTCGGTCATACCTACAGCGCTCAGGGTGGTGATTTGTCGATTGCGACGAATGTCACAGAGGTGGAAATCAACGGTACAGCAACCGGCACCGTGACCTTGAATACGGACGCCGGCTTTGACATCAACCTTGCTGCGGTCGTTGATGCAGTCGACAGTGTTGATGTTGATCTCGATATAAATGCATCCGGTGATGTCAGCATTGTCAGTGTTGATCTTGATGATGGCGTCAGCAACGACGGTAGTTTGTCGATTGGTATCGACGAAGACGGCACGGGTGCTGCCACCAGGACATTAACGGTTGGATCGATTAACAATGTCGATGCGCTCGACTTGTCGGGTACCGGTGCAAATGACGACGTGGCTCTGAACGGTGACGTAACGCTGGGCAGCAATCTCACCACCAGTGGTCTCGATCGAATTGATCTTGCCAGTGGCGTTGATATCAGCGGTCAAACGCTCAATCTGAGCGGTGCAGACAGTATCGGTGTTAGCGGCTCTGGCAGCATACTCACCAGTAGTGTTGGAGCAGTGACCGTTAATGACGTTGCCTCTACAGCAGACCTCACGATTAACGCAGAAGACACCATTACTTTGGGTGACGTGACGCTCTCAGGCGGTACGCTGGATCTCGATTCCAACCAGCCTTCCACGGTGACAGTGAACAGCTTTGGCGGCGGCGGAAACATCACCCTGGCGAACGACGGAACGACGAACTTCGTTGGATCAGTGACGGCAACCACGGTTGCTATCGCAAGCAGCGCAGGTGCAGTGAACTTCCAGGACAACGCAACCATTACGGTGCTCTCGACAAGTCCTGGTACGTATAGCCTGTCATTCCTTGGCGATACCACTACCGTGACGAATAACGTGAGTTTCTCAAACTCCGGTGGTCTCTTCTTTGGTGATGGTGGTGACACCATTAACCTTTCTGGTGGTGCGACGGTAAACACCAGCCTGGTCACTTTGAACGGTACGCTCGCAACGAGCAATTCGATTCTGACCGTCCAGAATCTGACGCTTTCCGGCGCGGGCAACATTGATTCGGATGGCGCTGCAATCAACATTTCTGGCAACGTCGATTCCACTGCGTCTCACACCCTGACCCTGGACGGCGGCGATACGGGTGTGATTACTGTATCTGGCACCGTAAACAATTTGTCCAGCCTGACGATTACGGACGCTGGTGGTGTCTCTCTTAACCAGAACGTAACCGTAGGTGATCTGACAACGGGTGCTGGCAACTACTCAGTTTCACTGCTGGGTTCTGCGAACCAGATTGGCACGAATAGCTTGCTGCACACTGGTGGATTGAGGTTGGGCAATGATGCTACCGATCAGACAACATTCACTGCCAACTTCGTTTATACCGCCGGTGACACAAACATTGCGGGCGACCTGGATAGCGCTGGATTCTCTGTTGAATTCGCTGATGTCACGCTTGATGAAAATGTGGATATTGATACCACTAATGCTGACATCACTTTCGGGTCCATCGATGGTGGTGGTAACAACCTGACACTGGATGCCGGTGCAGCAGGTGACATTACCGTTAACGATTCCATGGATGACGTGTTGCTGTTGACGCTCAATGGCTCCGCAGATGTCACCTTTAACGGTACAGTTGGTGCATCGGATCCAGGCACGATCGATATTGTCACGATCACCGCGGGTTCGACGGTGGCGTTTAACGGCAATACGAGCCTGACGGATCTCGTGACCACTGCCGCAAACAACTACAACATCCATTTCTTCGGTACGACGAACCAGATAGCCAGTCAGGTTCAGTTCGATAATTCCGGAGAGCTGAGATTTGGTGATGGGGCGCTTGATTCCATTTTGTTCTCTAGCGGTCTTACCAACCCAGGCGGCGCCTCTACCATCATTGCAGGTACCCTGAGTTCCGGTGGTACCGACCTGTCGTTCGCAACATTGACCGTAGATGAAGCTTCGACTGCGACAGTCGACACCTCCGGCGGTGACCTGACGATTACTAACCTGGTCGGTACCGACGCCACTAGTGGTATCGGTGAGTCGCTGATCATTGATGCCGGTGTGGTTGGCTTGAATGGCGATGTCGTCATTAATAACGTCACTGGCGATGCAGAGACTCTGCAAAATCTCAGTATTTCTGACGCCAACACAGTGACCTTGGGTCCTGTAAACATATTGGGTGACCTGACGGTTACCGGAACGGTTAATGCGACGACGTTTAACAACACCGTTGCCCTCGACGATGCGACGATCTCCAGCGGCTCGATACTCCTGAGCAACAACTTCACAGCGACGGGACTTGTGGATTTCACTGGCCCGACGACATTTACTTCCGGTCTGACGCTCGATGCGACAGGCATTGAGTTCACAGGAGACGTCACACTCGCCGAAGGAACTACGGTTAACTTGACGACTGGCAACAGCGGGCTGACATTGACGGGTACTTTGCAGGGTACCGCTGCTGGCGTTGCTGAGACTTTGAACATCGACGCAGGTGCAACCGGTGCAGTGGTTTTAACGGACGTGGTTGGTGATGCGCTTAGCCTTGCCAACGTGAACATCCTAGACTCATTCAGCGTCGACATCGATGAGATTTCTCTCGATGGAACACTGAACGTCAATTCAGATGGCGACGTAGAGATTGATAGTACGGATCTGTTTACGTCGCTTCAGATGCAAGGTGTGATCGATGGCAGTTTGACGGTCAATACTGCAAACCGAATTATTTCTTCCGGGCTTGTGCAGATTGGCGGCAGCAGTGATTTCACAACATCCTTTACTGCCCCCGTCGGAACACCGGCAGTAGATCTATCGAATCTGGATGCGACCGGTGCGGTTTCTATCACCGCAGACTCGGCGAACGTTGTGAACGCCAATACCCTGACGTTGGGCAACATCACGATTGGTGATCCGCTGGATGTCGGATTGCCAGCAGCTGACGCGTACGATGCGAGCTTTACCGCAACTAATGGTCTGATTACCGGGGCTGGTGTCGTTGTGGTGGTTGATGAATTCACGCTGGATGCGAGCAGTGGCACCGGCGGTGTGCAGCTTACGAACGCCAACAACGCCTTTGGCAGCCTGGACATAAATAGCCCGACCGGGACGGTTAATATCCGAGAATCAGATCAGACAGATATTGCGTCTATCGTGGTAGATGAACTGATTCTTCGCTCGGACGGAGACATCAACGCCACCAACGCTGCCAATGTCATTGGATCTCTGACAATTACCGAAGGCGATGCGGTGACACTTAGCAACACGGGTGCGCTGGAGCTGAGAGAAATCACAGTTACTGATCTAGATCTCACAACCACCGGTGCGATCACGGACACCTCGGCAAATACGGTAACCGTTTCCGGGGTAACCACGATAGATCCTGGCAACAACGACATTACGCTGCAACGCGCGAACCTGGGTACCTTCAGCGTCGCTAATGCCAACAATGTATCGATTACAGAAATCAACGACATTGAAATCGATAGCGTTGTTGCCAACTCGCTTGCGATCACGGCGTCCGGAGACATCACCCAAACGGCGGGGTCTATTGTCAATGTAACTAACCTGTTTGATCTTGATGGCGGCGGCGACGTTGTTCTCGACGGCAACAACACCTTCGGCAGTATTCAGATTCAAGGTGTGGACGTAACCATTGACGGCTCTGGTGACATCACGCTTGAGACGATTGATGCAACGACCCTGACTGTCACAACTTCTGGCGGAAACATTACACAAGCGGCAAGCACAGTAACCACCGTTGCAGGTCTTGCGACCTTCCAGACAGTTGGCGGAAACATTAGCCTCACGGATACGGCGAGCAGTTTTGGTTCTATTTCTCTGACCGGTAACGACGTTGAGTTCACGGCAGCAGGAGCCATCGAAGTTGAAGGTATTGACGCCTCGACGCTGACCTTTACTGCTGGTGGCGACATCACTGGTGCAGGACAGGTGGTTGTCAGTGGTGCTGCAACGTTCGATGCAGGTGGCAATGATCTGAACCTGACGAACCTGAATAACTCGATAGGAACCTTATCGGTAACGGCGGGGACAGTGTCCCTTGGGCTGGCTCAGGCTATCGAGTTGGATCAGCTTAACGTTACGGGTGTATTCGACATTACATCCAGCGGCGATATCACCGATGCAGCTTCCGCGAACATCAATGTGGGTCAGGCAATTCTGGAGACAACGGGCGATATTATTCTTGGCGACAGCGGTTCTGTAGACCTCGCTGTATTGAATATTTCTGGTGCGAATATTGATCTAACAGTCTCTGCTGCAGCGGAAATCGAATCGATTACTGGCGACACCTTGAGTCTTACCGCTGCGGGGAACATTACACAGAGTGAAGGTTCCGACATTAACGTTGGTTCGGCGTCACTGAGTAATGGTGGTAATGACATTATTCTTACCGGCAACGATAACGTCCTGGGTTCTATCGCGATTTCGTCTGCCGGTACAGTTGAGATCACGAACAACGGTGCGATCACGCTGAATAACATCAACGCGGATACCATGACGTTGATCACAAGTGGTGCAGTTTCCGATGGCGGTCGGGTGAATATCGCAGGTACTTTAAGCATCGATGCAGGTACAGGCGACATCCTGCTTAATCAGAATGATCACCAGTTCTCATCGCTTCGCGTCGAAGGCGGGGATGTGCGTATCTTTGACACCAGTGGAGATACCACCCTGCTGGAAGTCGACGTGGATTCACTGGAATTGGTCAGCGCCGGTAACGTTATTGGTGATGAGATTATTCGAGTCGATGAAGATCTTGAAATCTCGGCAGACGACGGACTCGGACAGATTCTTCTGAACAATGAGTCCAACCGATTAAACCGCCTTAAGTTCACGGGCTCTACTGTCAGTGTGATCAACACACTTGAAACCGAGCTGGTCGACATCGATGTGAATTCATTCACGCTGGTTTCCGGCGGTGACGTTACCGATAGTCCTGACGATGAAATCGAAGTCAGAGGCCTGGCGACCATTACCGCGGCAGAAGGCTTCGATATCCTGATTGGTAACAATGCCAACGATCTGGTGAATATTGAGTCTGTTGCGCTCTCCGGTGACAGAATTATTCTGAACCAGACCAATGATGTGCTGATCGAAAGCATCAGCGCGACAGGAAACCTCACTGTTGGTTCGGTGGATGGCGGAATCGCCGCAGCAGACGGTGCGGTCATCACTGCAGCCGGTGACGCAAACTTTGGCGTGAATCCTGCCAGCGCAGACATTGTTTTGAATAACTCGACTAACAGCTTTGGCTCGTTATCCGTAGTTGGTCGAGATGTGTCTGTGGCCGAGACAGACTCGACGGTAATCGAAAACGTGATAGCAGATAACTTCACCTTGAACTCCGGTGGGGATATCACTAACTCTAATCGGGCAACGATCTCTGTCACTCTACTGGGTGACATCACTTCTGCCGGAGATATTGTCCTCGGCGATCCGAACAATGATGCCGTCAGCGTGGACTTTGGGCAGTTGTCTCTGACTGCGGTGAACGCAGATGTTTCTGAGAACAGTGAAACAAGACTTGCCGGCCTTAATATCCAGAACAATTTGAACCTGCTGTCTGAAAACAGCATGACCGATGACGAAGGGGCCACGCTTTCTGTTGGTGGGCTCGCAACTCTCAGGGTTACCGGGCAGCCTCAGCAGATTCTGTTTGATGGCCAGAGCAATTCGTTTGGTGCGCTGAGTCTGGATTCTGACAACATCATCATGAACCTGGCTGACAGCACCAACCTGACTTTTGTCCGATCCGATGCTCTGACTTTGAATGCACCTGTAGGCATTATTTCGATCGCCAATGGTTCAGACTTCAACGTTGATCAGAATGCTGATCTGCGCGCACGAAGAATTATCTTCAACGAAGATGCCAATGTAGCAGTTGGGTCTCTCTCACTCACCACCAGGACCGGCGGTGCGGTTGAAATTCGAACTAACATCAACCCAAGCCTGGTTGGTGGCAACCCGACAAATTCAGGTGGCACCATCGAGATCACGTCACCGGAAGTCTTCCTGGGTGTCGATGGCGGTGAGATCAGCCTGACGACTGTGGGCAGTGCAGATGGTGGCTCTGTTTCCATCAATGGTGTAGATGCCAGTGGTCTGCCTGACCCGTCAGCCGGAGTCGTCAACATTGCCGGTACGGTAAATATTGATACGACAAACGAAGGCGGCAGCATTGGTGCCGATATCAATATTGTCAGCGACTCAACAGGCGCCGGCACGATTCGTCTGCAGGATACGGTCGCGGCGGGTTCTCTCAATATGACGGCAGGAACCGGTTCGATCGATATTGGTAGCATCATCGATGAAGCGCGTATTAATAACCTGCTCATAGTCAGCGCTCAGGATGTCCAGTTGGATGACGTATATACGTCAGGTAACACGGTGGATGTAACGGCCGCCGGAAATGTTACCGTCTCCGGCATCATCGATGATGCAGCAGGTGATGTCCGTATCCAGGCTGGCGGTGCGTTGAACCTGCTGGGCGCTGCTTCTGCAGCTGGTGATATCGAGCTCCGCAGTACAAACAGCACAGTGTCCACACAGTCACTGGATGCTGGCAGTGATGTAAGAGCGGTTTCCGATGGCACGCTTTTACTGGGTTCTAACGTAAGTGCTGGGACTGGTACGGTGACGCTGCTCAGCGCTGACAACATTGAATCACTGGGTACCATCAGCTCGGGTAACGATGCTGTGATCATCGCTGCTAACAACGTCACGCTTGGCGGCGAAGAAGCTGCTTCTGTTTCGTCCGGCGGCGACGTCACCATCACCGCCGACGCAGGTGACGTTTCGATCACTGATGTCACGGCAGGTGGCGATGCCGTGGTATTCAGTTTGCAGGGTATGGTTTCCCAGACCAAGGACACGGTTTTGGAGGCCGGCGACAGAGCAACAGTATCTGCTGAAACAGGTATGGAGATTGCCTCTATCCAGGCCAGCGGTGATGTCACGCTTCTTGTTAATCAGGAGACTGTCGTTCCGGGTGAAGAGCCACCTAACTTCACACGAGTGAATGATCCGATTCCGCTGGGGCAGGGTGAGGAGAACCAGGACGTAAGAAGTACCAATGGTTCAATTGTGTTCCTCGCACCGGTAGCCAATGTCGGTTCAACCGATGCTGATCAGAACTTTGTCTTGCGCGCAGGCAGCGGCATCTTCTTCGGGTTGGATCAGGGAAGTTTCTTCTCGGACGATCTCGGCTCCACGGCGATTCTTAACTCGTTACCTTCTGGCTCCGAAACCAACGTTTCGGATGCTCTGACTGCAGCAACAGCATTCGATGTCTCCGGCGGATTGATCGATGGCGTGTCCAGTCCGGTTCAGATTGATAACCTGTTCTTTACTCAGAATCTGCAAACATCATTTAACGCTTCTGCAAGTGCTGGTCAGACCAACGCAGCTTCCAGTTCTCGATCGACTGCTGCTTCTCAAGGCGATGATGAAGAAGAAGTGGCAGAAGTAGATGAAGTAGCATTCCAGAACCTCAAGAACTACGACGAAAACCCACAGGGTATCCTGCTACCGGAAGACCAGAACTTTGCCTACGACGACGAAGGCAATATTTACCTGGTGGTAACGCTACAAGGCCAGATCAACAGTGCGCCTCCGCAGGCCTTCACGGTATTCAAGGTGGAAATGGATCTGGAGAGTGAGTTCGACAAAACTGAAGATCCGGAAGAAGAGCTAGCCTATGGCTATCGCATGGAGTTTCTGGCACTGGGCTCAGCCAGTGGTGAAGACTAAGACTTTCGCCGAGTAATCTCGACACCGACGGCGTCCGCGATAGCAACCGCGCCGGGTTTGGTGATGCGAATCAAGACTTCTTCAATCTTGAATTCATCCATCAATGTTTTCGCCAGCTGTTCCGCAACCGCTTCAATCAGGAAGTTGTTCGTGCTTTTTACAAAGTCGAATGTTCTGCGTGAAATCGCGTCGTAGTCCAGCGCGTCTTTGAAGTCGTCACTGGCACCTGCCTTGGTTGTGTCGCAGCCAAGTTCCAGGTCGATGATGAGATCCTGGGTGATGTCTCTTTCGTGATCGTAAACACCAATGGTTGTGCCGACCCTAATACCTGATATGAACACTTTATCCATCGACCGAAGCCTCGTTCAGTTCGGTCATTGGCCATCGAGGTCGAACATGAATACCAAGATCTTCTGAGTGTCCATGCTTGAGTCGCAGATAACCGGTGTAGGCAATCATCGCGCCATTGTCAGTGCATAACCTCAGCGGAGGGTAGAACACCTGGCGGTGATGTTTCTCTGCCGAATGATCCAGTCGCTTTCGAAGTTTCACGTTGGCGCTGACGCCGCCAGCGATGACGAGGCGATCAAGACCGGTTGCTTCCAGGGCTCTCTCACACTTGATACGAATGGTATCGACGACCGCCTCCTGGAATGCGGCTGCAATATCCGCACGGTCCTGCTCTTCCAGTTCACCGATGTCGTTAATCGTGGTCAGCGTGTGTGTCTTGAGACCACTGAAGCTGAAGTCGAGCCCAGGTTTGTTCGTCATTGGTCGAGGGAAGGTGAATCGATTGGTGTCACCTTGAAGCGCGATCTCGGCGATTGCAGGTCCGCCAGGGTAGGGTAACCCGAGCATCTTGGCGACTTTGTCGAATGCTTCACCCGCGGCATCGTCCTGGGATTCTCCCAATAACTCGTATTTGTGCGGTTCGTAACAGGCCATGAGCTGGGAATGACCGCCTGAAACCAGTAAGGCAACAAACGGATAGTCTGGTGACTTGTCGGTGAGCTGCGCTGCCAACAGATGACCTTCCATGTGGTGAACGCCAATGGCGGGCACCTGCCAGGCGAAAGCCAATGATTTGGCTACCGAAGCGCCAACGAGCAGGGCACCGACAAGACCAGGACCTGCAGTGTAGGCAATCGCACTGATGTCCGAGGGTTCACAGCCTGCCTCTTTGATAACCTCATCGATCATGGGCAGGGTTCGCCGGATATGATCTCGGGAAGCCAGTTCCGGCACGACTCCGCCGTATTCCCGATGAAGGTCAATCTGGCTGAACAATTGATTCGCGACGACGCCCTCGGACTCACGATAAACCGCGACTCCGGTCTCATCACAGGAAGTTTCTATGCCGAGTACGTTCAATTCAGATCTTCAGGCTTTTGGGAGGCTGTATATTACTGATTTTGCAGGGAAAAATCTCGCAGAAGGGTGGTGAGAAAAGCAGCTCCAGCGCTTTGCATTTGACCGGGTTTGTCGCTAGAATGCGCGACCTTTAAACATCCCATTGGAAAACAGACTTAATGCCATACGTTAAAGTCAAAGAAAATGAGCCTTTTGACGTTGCTCTGCGTCGCTTCAAGCGATCCTGCGAAAAGGCAGGTATCCTCGCTGAAGTTCGTAAGCGCGAGTTCTACGAAAAGCCGACTGCTGTACGTAAGCGAAAAGCAGCTGCTGCGGTTAAGCGTCATGCCAAGAAGGTTCAGCGCGAAACGCGTCGCATGGAGCGACTCTACTAATTCATATGTGGGCAGGGCCGAATGGCTGACGCCATCTATCAGCAGGTCTCTGCTGAAGTCAAAACAGCAATGAAAGCCAGGGACAAGGACCGTGTAGCGGCCCTTCGTCTCATCATGGCTGAGTTCAAGCGGGTTGAGGTCGACGAGAGAATCGAGTTGGATGACGAGCGCGTCCTCCAGATCCTCGACAAGATGACCAAACAGCGAAAAGACTCCCACCAACAATATGTCGATGCGGGTCGTGATGACCTTGCCGACAAAGAAGCCCTGGAGATGTCAATCATCTCCGAATTCCTCCCAGCCCAGCTCTCAGATGATGAGCTTACTCAAATCGTCGATGCCGCCATGGCTGAGGTTGGTGCAAGCTCCATGCAGGATATGGGCAAAGTCATGGGTATCGTAAAACCACAGGTTCAGGGCAGAGCAGATATGGGCGCCGTGTCTGGCCTGGTGAAAGCGAAGCTCGGCTGACTCTCCTCAGCAAACCCTCTACTGTTTGGTTGCACTCTTTATAGCGGAGTGCCATTCTTTTCTCCCCAACCAACTGCGACCTGACCGGTGATTCCACAGGAATTTATTGATGAAGTTCTGTCTCGTACAGACATCGTTGAGATCATCGAACCTCGTGTCGCGCTAAAGAAATCCGGACAGAACTACTCCGGCCTTTGTCCGTTTCACAACGAAAAATCTCCGTCTTTTTCTGTCAGCCAGGATAAGCAGTTCTACTATTGCTTTGGTTGCCAGGCGAGCGGTAGTGCACTGAAGTTTTTGATGGAACATGACCGGATGGATTTTCGATCCGCCGTTGAGTTCCTGGCTCAAAGAGTAGGCATGGAAGTGCCCGATGAAAGGCAGGTCGATCGCGGCGCCAGTGAGAGACGAAAATCGATCTATGACGTCCTGGAGAAGTCGACGGAGTTTTTTAAGGAACAGTTAAAGTCTCACGAAAAAAGAGATCGGGCGGTTGGCTATTTGAAGGGGCGGGGTCTGACTGGTGAAATCGCACGTGATTTTGGTCTCGGATACGCACCTCCCGGTTGGGATAACCTGATGAAGAAACTGGCGACAACCAACGCCGATCGTCAGCTGTTGATTGATTCGGGGATGCTGACCGACAACCGTGATGAAGATAAAACCTACGATCGGTTTCGGGACCGGATCATGTTCCCGATTCGAGATCTTCGTGGCAGAACGATTGCTTTTGGTGGTCGTGTCCTTGATGCAGATGCAAAACCCAAGTACTTGAACTCTCCTGAAACACCGGTGTTCCACAAAGGCAGAGAGCTATATGGCCTCTATGAGGCGCGCAAGCGAGTGCGCCGGCTGGAACGCTTGGTTGTCGTTGAAGGCTACATGGATGTGGTTGCCCTGGCTCAACATGGCGTGGGTTACAGCGTCGCGACGCTTGGCACTGCGACCAGCACAGAACACCTGGAACGTATGTTCCGCATCGTGCCGCAGGTTATTTTCTGTTTCGACGGCGATGCCGCTGGTTCCAATGCTGCCTGGAAGGCGCTGCTGAATACCCTGCCTGCAATGGAAGATGGCTGCACGGCCAAGTTCATGTTTGTGCCTGAAGGTGATGACCCAGATTCACTGATTCGCAAGGAGGGCCAGGAGAAGTTTGAAGCCAGATTGCAGAAAGCCACGGGCCTGACTGAGTTCTTCTTTAATCATTTGTCGGAGGGGTTGAACCTGGATGCCGCAGAAGATCGTGCGGCTTTATCCAAGAAGGCGGTTCCCTTGATTGAAACCATCCCTGAAGGTGTCTTTAAGGAACTGATGATTAACGAGCTTTCGCAAAAAACTGGGCTTGATACCCAGCGCCTGGTTGGTGTGACCGGGCTTGACCGAGATATCCCTCCCCCGGATGCGCCGCCAGAAGATTATGGTGCAGAGATGTCTGAACCGGAGAGCCCACAGCATAGTTTGAAGCTATCACGGATCGGTGAGCATGCGACTTCTATCCTCCTCAGGCAGCCGGATGTCGCGAATTTGCTGGATGAAGCGGATCTGGCGAAGCTGGACGGGGTGCCGGAGTGGCAGATGTTGGTAGAGCTGGTCAGATGGGTCCATCAGGCTCAGGATGCATCGCCAATGCTGCTTCTGTCTCACTACCATGACACACCTTATTTTGGAGATTTACGGCGATTGGCTGAGCAGGATCCAATGCTTTCCCAGGATCAGTTGGCAGAGGAGTTTCTGGATACCCTGCGAAAGATGTTGCAGGACAGTGATCTCCAACAAAAACAAAAGGTTATCGAGATGCTCACTCGAAAGCCTCTATCAGAACTGTCGCCAGAAGAGCGGCAGATGCTGGCAAACTACCGCCGCGAGCAGTCCCAAAACTGAAGATTCTTCCATTATTGGCATGAATAGTTGGTGCCTCCCTTCATTCAAAAGTGGAAGTGGAGGGGGTCGATGACTATAATGGCCGGCTCTGTCAATTTCTTACATCCAAGAGGTCCTATGTCTAGTAGTGGTCTTGCACAGCAGCAGTCGCGTCTGAAAGAACTGATCAGCCGTGGTAGAGAGCAGGGTTACCTCACCTATGGCGAGGTCAACGACCATTTGCCTGATGAAATTACTGATCCGGAGCAGATCGAAGACATCATCGGGATGATCAACGACATGGGCATCGCCGTCCATGAGCAAGCTCCGGATGCAGACGATCTCCTCGCTGAAGGAGACTCCACCGACGAACTGGCTGCCGAAGAAGCTGCAGCTGTTCTTGTCGCTGTTGAAAACGAAGCAGGTCGAACCACCGATCCTGTTCGAATGTACATGCGTGAAATGGGTACAGTTGAACTGCTGACCCGTGAAGGTGAAATTGTTATCGCCAAGCGCATCGAAGAAGGTATTCGTGACGTTCTTCATGCGGTAGCGCAATTCCCCGGTCCTGTTGCTTTTACTCTGAACCAATATGCAGAAACTCAGGAAGAGGAAGGCAAGCTTGCTGACCTTCTGATCGGTTTCCTGGATCCAGCTGAACATGTTGCGCCTGCCGCACAGGTTGTTCCCGGTCAGGCGAAAGACGACGATGACGACTCGGAAGATGAAAAAGGCGCGGACCCAGAACTTGCTGCCGAGCGTATGGAAAAGCTGGAGAAGCAGTTCAAGAAGACTCAGCGTTCCATCAAGCGTAACGGCCGTGATTCAAAGCCTGGCAAAAAAGAGCTCGAAGCTCTGGGCGATGCATTCCAGTTCTTTAAGTTTGTGCCCCGTCACTATGACATCTGTGTTGAGATGGCACGTGAACCTCACAACCAGATCCGTCGTCAGGAACGTCACATCATGAATACCTGTGTGCGTCGCGCGAAGATGCCACGCAAGACCTTCCTCGAGAAGTTCACAGGTAATGAAACAGACCTGAAGTGGGTGCAGAAACAGATCAAAGCTGGTCACGATAAGCTGAAGAAGTTTGAAGACGACATCGTGCGCGCACAGAAGCGTATCAAGGTTGCCTCTGAAGAGTGTGGTCTTGAGGTTGCAGAGATCAAAGATATCAATCGTCGTATGTCGATTGGTGAAGCGAAAGCACGCCGCGCCAAGAAAGACATGGTTGAAGCAAACCTTCGACTGGTTATTTCTATTGCGAAGAAGTACACCAACCGAGGCCTGCAGTTCCTCGACCTGATTCAGGAAGGCAACATTGGTCTGATGAAGGCGGTTGATAAGTTTGAGTACCGCCGCGGTTACAAGTTTTCGACTTACGCTACCTGGTGGATTCGTCAGGCAATTACACGATCAATTGCTGACCAGGCGAGAACGATTCGAATTCCGGTCCACATGATCGAGACCATTAATAAGCTGTCTCGAATCAGCCGTCAGATGCTCCAGGAAATGGGTCGTGAGCCCACACCTGAAGAGTTGGGTGAGCGCATGGATATGCCGGAAGATAAAGTGCGACGCGTATTGAAGATCGCAAAAGAGCCCATCTCCATGGAAACGCCAATCGGTGATGATGAAGATTCGCATCTGGGTGATTTCCTGGATTCTGATTCCAACCTGGGTGAAGGTGCGTCAGTTGGCTCGCCGGTGGACACAGCGACAGAAGAAGGTCTGCAGGAAGCAACACGTGGTGTTCTTTCTGGCCTCACAGCTAGAGAAGCCAAAGTGTTGCGTATGCGATTCGGTATCGATATGAACACAGACCATACGTTGGAAGAGGTCGGTAAACAGTTTGATGTAACGCGTGAGCGAATCCGTCAGATTGAAGCCAAAGCGCTGCGTAAGCTGCGTCATCCCTCCAGGTCTGACCACCTGAAGAGCTTCCTCGACTAAGAGTGAGTCGCAAGAAAAGAAAAAGCCCGCAGATGCGGGCTTTTTTATTTGTGTGGTGGGCCCACCAGGACTCGAACCTGGGACCAAGAGATTATGAGTCTCCTGCTCTAACCAACTGAGCTATAGGCCCTCGAAAAGAGGGCGAATATTAGCAGATTCCGGCTATTCGGTCGCGAATTCGTACAACAGATCTGTCAGTACTTTCACGCCGCGTTCCAGATTTTCAATGGAGATGCGCTCGTTGTTGCCATGTATGCCGGTTCTTTCTCCGGGCATGAACAAGAAGGGTGCAAAGCCATAGCTGACAATATCGAGGTCCCTGAAAAAATGGCTGTCTGTAAATCCTGCCGCAACGGAAGGAATTAGCACCGCGTTTTCGAAAGTCAGCTCCACGGAATGCTGTATTGCGCCATAAAGTGGCGTGTTGGTGTCACTTACCGCCGCCGTAAAGCCAAGGAGTTTTGTGATTTCGATCTGGTCATCGTTGATGATGGTTTTCAGGTCAGCAATAAATTCATCGGGATCCTGTCCAGGAAGCAGTCGACAGTCCAACTCCAGCACAGCTTGTGGGGGCACAACGTTTATCTTTTCGCTGCCCTGCAAAGTGGTGAGTGAACAGGTGTTGCTCAGTAACGCCGCGCGCCATGGTTCATCGAGCTGCAACGTCATCATGAAAGACTTGTTTTGAACCGCAGATTCAATGTCCTCCAACATTTGTTTTCTGGGACCTTCCTGATACCTGGCAAGTGCAGCAAAGTATTCGGCGACTTCGGGGAGAACCTGTTTTTCGAACTCTGTCGTCGCGATTCGCTGTCCTGCTCGAACGATTCTCTTGACCGAGCTGGTAACCCTCGGCGCAGAGCCGTGGCCGGGCACATCGGTTGCTGTCAGTCGCAGCCAAAGCGGAACCTTCTGCGTGACTTCGATACTGAATGCGGGATGGTCTCGCGCCATCATGCCGGAGCCGCCTTCGTTGATCAGGTAACCCACGTCTTCAAATAGCTCAGGTCTGTTCTTGATCAGCCACCCCGCACCGTACAAACCGCCAGCTTCTTCATCTGCGGTCGCCATGTAGATGACATCGCGATTTAACCGTTTGCCACTTTCTTTTAACGCGATGAAGGCCTCCAACTGGGCGATCCCCAGTCCCTTGGTATCGATGGCGCCTCGACCATAGATATAGCCTTCATGAATTTTTCCAGAGAGTGGATCGAAGTCCCAGAACTCAGCGTCCGCCGGTACAACGTCTATGTGATGCAAAAGAATCAGCGCCGGTTCGTCACCGCCTTCAAGGCGGGCCCAGATGTTGCCACGCCCTGGGACGGACTCTGCGGTCTCGTAGCCGATACCAGCCTCGTCGAGTAACTGCGCCAGAAACGCCACGCCTCGGGACTCATTGCCGGGCGGATTGATCGTGTCAATGCGCAGATATTCTTGCAGGCGCTCGGTCGCAGAGTCGGCGTCGGAAGATGCTGCGTAAATAAGAAGAGCGAGGAAAATTGTTAGATTTTTCATAAGGTTACTGCGTGAAAAGCTTGAGAAAACCATGATTGCACGTACCAGTCAAACCTTCTATAGTTCGCAACCGTTGGCCTTGATCCGTTTGGGACGGGGACCAGCAGAGTCAATTACTGCAATCAATTTGATCCACATTGTTGGACTTGATCCAAAAGGACAGGTACCCATGAGCAAGTGTAAATCTTCGCGTCCCGCGAACGTTCTTTCCCTAAAACAACAAAAGCAGACCGGCAACCGTATTTCCATGGTGACCTGCTATGACGCATGGTCTGCGAAAATCCTCAATGAATCCCCGGTCGACTGCATTCTCGTAGGCGATTCTCTCGCTGTGGTGATGCATGGATTTGAATCCACTGTCCATGCAACGGTTGAGATGATGACGTTGCACACGGCAGCGGTCGCACGAGGCGCGCCGGACAAATTTATCGTCGCTGACATGCCATTTCTAACCTGTTCTCGTGGTATCGACGCTGCGATGGATGCGGTTCAGTCCCTCATGCAGGCGGGTGCCAATGCGATAAAAATTGAAGGTGCTGACCATCAATTGCCGATTATCAAACAGATTGTTGAGGCAGGTGTGCCTGTGATGGGTCATCTGGGTCTGACACCACAGTCGATCCACAATCTCGGCGGACATCGGGTTCAAGGCAAAGACGAAGCCAGCACTCAGAAAATCCTGGAAGATGCAGTCAAGCTAGAAGAAGCTGGCTGTTTCGCGATCGTTCTCGAGTGTGTACCTAACAAGCTGGGCGATTGCCTGACACGTCGAGTTCAGATTCCAACAATCGGTATTGGCGCAGGTCCTCACACTGATGGTCAGGTTCTAGTGTTGCATGACCTTCTTGGCACCGACCCAGGTTTCTCACCAAAGTTTTTACGTCGCTATGCCAACGTACATGACGTGATCAGTCACGCCATGGACAATTACCACAGCGATGTGACTGAGCAGTCCTTTCCCTCTCTTGAGGAGACTTACGGATGAAGTTGCTCAAGTCGATCGCAGAACTGAGAGCGTTTAGAGAAACACTTGAGGGCAGCGTCGGCTTTGTACCGACCATGGGTGCGCTTCATGACGGTCATCTCTCTCTCGTTTACGCCTCCAATATGGAGGTAGATACAACCATCACCAGCATTTACGTCAACCCGACACAGTTCAATAACACGAACGACCTTGATAACTATCCTGATACCTTGGAATCGGACCTCACTAAGCTGGAAGCAGCTGGTGTGGCGGCGGTTTATCTACCGGACTACACGCAAATGTATCCGGATGATTTCAGTTATGAAGTGAACGAAAAATCTTTTTCCAACGAATTGTGTGGTGAACACCGACCAGGACACTTCACCGGTGTGCTCACGGTGGTGATGAAACTGCTGAACCTGGTTCAACCAGATAAGGCTTTCTTTGGCGAAAAGGACTATCAACAACTTGAGTTGATCAGGGGCATGGTTGAAGCCTTCTTTATGAATGTGGAGATTGTAGGTTGTTCCATCGTTCGCGAGAACGACGGTCTTGCCATGAGTTCTCGCAATCTCAATTTGTCGGAATGTGACCGGAAGCGGTCTCCTAAGTTTCATCGAATTCTCAGTTTAGGTGGCACTGATGAAAGCATTGCTATCGAACTGGAAAATGCGGGTTTCGCCGTTGACTACGTCACAACGAAAAGTGGACGCCGGTTTGGCGCGGTGCTGATGGGTACCGAAGCAAATCCAGTGCGCCTAATTGATAACGTGCCTGCGAGATAACGATGCTGCTTTGTTTAGATGTTGGCAACAGTCAGGTATTCGGTGGGGTCTTTGATGGTGATGACCTCAAGGTTCAATTCCGGAGAACCTCGCAACTTCGGTCTTCCTCGGATGAGCTGGGTGTATTCTTCCGCTCCGTATTGCGTGAGAACGACATTGAACCAGATAACATTTCGCAGGTAGCGATTTGTTGCGTGGTTCCTGACCTGCTCTACTCGCTGCGGGCTTGTTGTCAGAAGTATTTCTCCCTGGATCCGTTGGTCCTGCGACCTGGCATCAAAACCGGTTTGAAGATCCAGTACAGAGACCCTAAAGAAGTTGGTGCAGACCGGATTGCTGACGCTGTTGGCGCCGTCACCATGTTTCCAGGTCGCAACCTGATTGTTGCCGACTTTGGAACGGCAACGACACTCTGCGCCATCAGCAAAAACAAAGAGTTTATGGGCGGTAACATTATCCCTGGGGTTCGTTTGTCGATGGAGGCCCTGGAGGAGAGAACGGCTCAGCTGCCCGCGGTAGAAATCCTGCCTCCTAGAACCGCGCTTGGGCGAACCACGATAGAAAGTATTCAATCCGGTCTGTACTGGTCTAATGTAGGCATGGTGCGCGAGCTAACACAACGAATCACCGAGGAAGAATTTCCTGATGATCCACCATTGATCGTCGGAACCGGTGGTTTTGCGCAGCTGTTCAATCGTGAAAAGCTGTTCGATGAGGTGGTACCTGACCTGATTCTTGCGGGTCTTCAGGAGATTGTCAGACTGAACCGATGATCTTCCTTCTTTGAAGGGCGGTAACCTAGGTATCATGTCTGCATGATCGGAGAACGTATCCTCCTGCACGCACCGGCTATGCTGGGTGTTTTCGTTGTGACGCTACTTTGTTACGCCGTCACCCTGCCTGACACAATTACTCTGGAAGATGCCGGACTGTTCCAGATGATCTGCCACAACGGTGGTCTGGGTCACCCGCCTGGATATCCGTTATTCGTGCTGAGCTGCCAGCAATTTGTAGGCCTTCCGTTTTTTGGTCAGTCAGTCTTTGCAGCTAATCTGCTTTCAGCGTTATTTGCTTCCGCCGCCTGTGCGCTCCTGTACCTGATCGCGAACGACATTCTCCACGACACATGGATCAGCGGAGCAGTGTCTGTTTGTTTCGGTTTGTCCATGACCTTCTGGTCTCAAGCAATCATTGTTGAGGTCTACTCGCTGGCCGTATTGATGTTTATGGTCTGTGCTTGCTTTGCAATGCGTTTCCGGGAGAAGGGGAAATTTTTTGACCTGGCGTGGCTGGCATTTTTCTTTGGTCTCGCCCTGTCGAACCACTGGCCGTTGCACCTGTTGGCCACCCCGGCTCTGATCGCTCTGATTTATCCCCGTTGGCAGGATCTGTTCTCGATACTGCTGACGCCGTCGAAATTTCTAATCGTCGTTGCCGTTGGTCTTCTTGGGTTGGTGCCCTACCTGTCGTTGTTTCAACAGGACCCGGCGTTTGCTGTTTTTGGTGGAGTCGCAAGCTTCGAAGAATTTGTACGCTACGTTTCACGATCTGCCTATAGTGATCATAGTGAGCTTGCAAGTTGGAGCGATCGAGTTAGCTACCAATCATGGTTGCTGCTTCAATCTGTTAAGGAGCTCCACATCGTACCTGGGGTTCTGGC
This sequence comes from Pseudomonadales bacterium, assembly GCA_965267195.1. Classification (GTDB taxonomy): domain Bacteria; phylum Pseudomonadota; class Gammaproteobacteria; order Pseudomonadales; family Azotimanducaceae; genus UBA9659. The sequence goes on along the minus strand of OZ253942.1, from coordinate 2,005,427 downwards.
GATCCTGGGATTGATTCGAAGTTTTCGCGTGTTGTCCGTTTCGATGGCAGCCGCTCTAGTGCTCCTGTATCTCGGTGGAACATCAGTTTTGATTCTTTTGCTTGGATTTGAGTTCAATGAATTCCGGCAGGCGATTTTTTCTCCCTATTCAGTTATCGCGTTTTCTGCGTTAGCCATCTGGATGGGTTTGGGTCTGCAATGGCTTTTGTCACGCGTGGCAGAAAAGTATCTCTGGCTTGGGAAGGCGCTACCGCTCGCGGTGTGTTTGCTGACCTTTATGAGCAGTTATCCGGTGGCAGCTGGTGCTGGTAATGGGTTTGCGGAAAGGTACGCAGAGATGGTCCTCGAGCAGGTGCCAGAAGGTGCCGTTCTGTTTGTCGAGGGTGATGCAGGGGTTGGGTTGATCGGATACCTGCACTATGTGCGCGGAGATAGACCGGACATCGAACTTCGCAGCTGGAACAATCTCGTGTTTCCGAATCGTCTTTTGTCGCCGATGGCACCGCGCAAACTTCAGGACGAAGCCAGGCAGTCATTCATCGACTCGTCTGAATCTCCAGTTTTCAGCACGAGCCATGGGGAGGGCGCTCTCAACCTGGGTCTGGTATTCCAGCACAAAGTTGCTCCAGGTTATCGACGTGACGCGGATATACGTGAGTTTATTGAATACTTGGTGCAATTGGAGCTTACGGGTGTTTTGCGCAATGCCCATGAACGTGATTTGCTGTTCCAGATTTTGTCGGTTCTGACACACCAATACATAGCGCTTCAGCTCCTTGGCGAAACTATTGATCCGGAAGAAACCCGACAGCTGGATACACTACAAACCACGCTGCCCGGGAAGTTTGTCACTCTGCAGGCAATGGCGCCCATCGCGAAGGATGAAGCAGGTAAAGCTCGATTGAGAGGAATTGGTGAGCAGGCGTTCAGTCTGATGTTGCCAACAGCTTCCAGGGAACATCGTGGCTTACTTGCCGCTTACCGCGGGCAGGTTGAACTGCAGGGCCAGGCGGACCTCAGTGCGGCGAAGTTGCTGCTTGAAGATTCGGTCCGAACTTTTCCAAGCAAGGATAACCCGGGTGTTTGTCTACTAAAGGACACCTATCGTCAATTAGGGTTGCAATCTGGTGTCGATCCAATGATAAAGATGCCTGAAGCTGTCACCTGCGAATGAATCACTCATGTTAAGTATTGTCGTCCCGACCTATTGTGAAGCGGACAACATTCCCCTGCTTGCGGAGCGTCTGAACGACGTATTGTCCGCAGAGCAGATTACCTATGAGTTGATTATTTCCGATGACAACTCTCCAGATACAACCAGTGACGTCGTTGCGGAGCTGACTTCAAAGTTGCCTATTCGGTTGCTGCAACCGGTTGGTCGGGATAAAGACCTTTCGCTCAGTGTGATTGATGGCATTAAAGCTGCGAACCACGATCTGGTGGTCGTCATGGATGCAGACATGTCTCATCCGCCAGAGATGGTGCCGCAGATGCTCAAAGCCCTTCAACAAAATAGCGAGGCATTCGTGGTTGGCAGCCGCTATGTGCCTGGAGGGAGCTTTGATCGTGACTGGAGTTTGTTTCGCTTTCTTAACTCCCATGTAGCAACCTTGATCACCAAGCCCCTGGTTTCGTGCCAGGATCCCATGTCCGGCTTCTTTGGTTTAGATCGAACGCAAATCGCTGACTATGATCGATTGAATCCTATTGGTTACAAAATTGGTTTGGAGCTGATGGTGCGAGGCAAGTTTGAACACATTGTTGAAGTGCCCATTCGATTTGTGGATCGTGAAATTGGGGAGAGCAAATTAAACCTCGGACAACAGCTAAAGTTTCTTCGTCATCTGAGAAGGCTCTATACAGCCAAGTTTGGCACTCTGGGTGAGTTCTTCAGCTACGGGCTGGTTGGTGCCAGCGGGTTCATTGTCGACCTCTTCTTTTACTACCTTTTTCAGTTCCTGGGCGCGCCGCATCAAATTGCGAGGGCACTGTCATTTTGGCCAGCGGTAAGTTGGAACTGGCTGTTGAATCGGATAGCCACCTTTGGGGAAAGAGAACGCAGGCCTCACGGGAAACAATGGTTTGAGTTTGTTCTTGCAAGCTTGCTGGGCTTCTCCATTAACTGGGGCGTCTACTATTTGTTGACCACCTATGTGTCATTCTTTGACCAATATCGACTTGTGGCATTGGTAACCGGCGTTGGTGTAGCCAGTGTGTTCAACTTCGTGATGTCTTCACTCTATGTTTACAACGAGAAACGAAAGTAAATGCGCTATACAAATCTGAAGTACTGGGACGGAATCAGCGACTCACTCATCGAGGGCGATATTTCTACCGCCGATGAACTTTTTGCAGAAGAGGGCGGTAGTGACAGCGTTGATCTGTCTGGCTGCTATGCGATTCCTGGGTTGATTGATGCGCACATACATCTCTGTCTTAACCCGGAAATCAAAGATCCCAATGAGCAGACCCTGCCCACCAGAGATCAGCTGCTTGCCGATATGAGGCAGCGTGCGGAGTCCATGTTGCGCGCCGGTATTACCACGGCAAGAGACCTGGGCGGTGGCGAATACCTTGAGTTGCAGATTCGAGATGAAATCGCGAGGGGTGAAACACCTGGTCCGAGATTAATTTGTGCTGGTCAGCCTATTACGTCAGTAGGCGGCCACTGTCATTTCTGGGGTGGCGAAGCGGACTCCACAGAACAGGCGATGACGGTCCTGGAGCGACAGGATGAACACGGAGTGGATCTGATCAAGGTCATGGTCACCGGTGGGAACATTACGCCCGGGTCAACGCCAAAAGACAGTCAGTTTGAAGATGAAACGATTCACGCCATCGTCCGTGAAGCGAACTCGCGTGATTATCACGTCGCAGCGCACTGTCATGGTACCGACGGAATTCGCCAGGCAGCGGAGGCCGGTGTCACCACCGTTGAGCATTGCTCATGGGTTGGCGAAGCCGGTTGGGGGCGACAGTTTGATGAGGCCGTGGTTGAGAAACTGGCTGCCAATGACGTTTGGGTTTCGCCAACCATTAACTCCGGATGGAAGCGGTTCAAGCAGCCGGCGTTTGTTGAAATGCTGGATAGTAACTACGAGAAAATGAAAGCAGCGGGAGTTCGTTTGATCGCATCTACAGATGCTGGCATTCCCAATGTATTCCATCACGACCTGCCAGCCGCGTTACCCGTATTCGCTGGATTCGCGGGTCTGTCGCCTGTCGAAGTACTGAGAAGTGCGACATCCGATTGTGCCGCGGCCATTGGGTTGGGGCAGGTAACTGGCGCTATTCGACCAGGCCTTTCTGCTGACTTTGTTGTCTACGAGGAGAATCCTCTAGAAAACCTGGAAGCTCTTGAGAGACCGGTCATGGTTGTCAGTCGCGGAGTCGCAACTGACGTATCAGGTTAACGTCGTTTACTCGTACCAAACGGATACAACGTAACCCGGCTGGCCGTTCTCCGTGTTATCGGTGAGATAGGAAGACTGCTCAATAAACTTAATGGAGATGCTGTCGCCCATCTCTTCCAGCCATTCATTGATCTCGACTTCGCTCTCGTGAACCTGCGAGACTCTCTGCCTAAAGATTCGAACTTTCATCGTTTCTCCTTAAATGCTGCTGTTTGGGAGCCTGCTCATATTATCGTGACAATAGCATCGATTGACAGGGGCAGGCCCAATCGGTAGTTTCCGGCGAAGTTTTAGTAAAGGTAAGTCCCGCAACCGGGCATGGAATTGTTATGGAAAATCTCTTTGATCTCTCTGGAAAAGTTGCCGTTATTACAGGCTCAACCAAAGGCATTGGCCGTGCTATTGCTGAGCAAATGGCGCTGCATGGTGCCGATGTTGTTGTCTCCAGCCGCAAGGAGGACGCCTGCAAAGAAGTTGCTGATGCGATTAACGCAGACCTCGACGGGCGGGGCGGATCTGCGACTCCTATTGCTTGTCATATTGGGCACAAGGAGCAGGTTGAGAACTTGATCAACGAAACCCGTGCAAAGCTTGGCAAAGTCGACATTCTCGTATGCAACGCCGCGGTCAATCCATTTTATGGGTCCATGATGGACATCCCGGATTCCGCATTCGAGAAGATCCTGGATTCCAATGTGCAATCCAACCACTGGTTGAGCCAATTGGTCATCCCGGAAATGGTGGAGCGCAAAGACGGCGTCATCCTGATTGTCTCCAGTATCGGTGGCCTGAACGGCAGTGCGGTTCTCGGTACCTATGGTATTTCCAAGGCAGCGGATATGGCGCTCGCCCGTAACATCGCGACTGAGTTCGGCCCCCATAACATTCGTGCCAATGCATTGGCGCCGGGTCTTGTTCGTACTGACTTTGCTCGCGCGCTTTGGGAAGACCCCGAAACCTTGAAGAACGCCACTGCTAACTCCAACCTTCGCAGGATCGGTGAACCTGAAGAGATTGCAGGTGCTGCGGTTTTCCTGGCATCAAAAGCCGGAAGCTTCATGACCGGACAGACGGTCGTAATCGATGGTGGGCGCTAGAGACTTCGTCATATTTCGGCGCTAAGCTACTGCTTTAGTAGAAAATTTAACGGCTAGTGGGTACCATGAGTCGCCTCTAGGGCAGACTCAGGTAAGGGAATTCAGGTAGTGGAACGAAGAGATTTTCTAAAGATCTTTTCCATCGGAACGGTTGCTGCAATGAGCGGGCAAATCGCTCATCGCACGGTCGGAAACACGGGTGGCTTGCCGCTCACCGGCGGATACCTGGAAGACGTAAACACCAGCGCCCACGAACTAGCCAGTTCTATTGAATATATGTCGACACCTGCGCCGCGCGCAGCTGACTTCCTCCAGGCGTTTACCGGAGAAGCCATGCTGGAAGATGCGCCGATACTGGCGACGACGGCTTCCCCCAACAGAGAACTGTACCTCGATAAGTATCTCGCCAAGATGGCGGACTACGAAAATGCCCACCAGGAAGATGTCTATCTTGAGCACGAGCGTTACCCGGTCCTGATATCAACTTTTAAGCGCCTTGATCGAGTGCAGAATCTGGTCGGTCACGGTAATTTTAATGTTGTCAGTTTCGATGAAATGCTTAAGTACGGTAAGCGGTACTCAAGCGTCGGTAAGTTCACCCAAGTCGAAAAAGATTTTCTCGAAGAACTCTTCTTTGCGAACGCGCGACACTACGGTTTCCTCGGTGACAAAGTCATCACGGAGATCTCTGCGCCGATTCCCGAAAGGGATAGAAAGAAAGTGGATCGCACTGGACATTTCCTGTACCGAGGAAAATCCGAAGCACTATACTCCCAGCTGCAGAAAGATCTTGGTGACAGTATCGTACTGACATCCGGTATTCGCAGTGTGGTGAAACAGTCACATCTATTCCTGGCGAAAACCATTCAATCCAAAGGAAATCTGTCGCAGGCATCACGCAGCTTGGCGCCTCCCGGGCATTCCTACCACGGAATTGGTGACTTCGATGTTGGCAAGGTTGGCTTTGGTCGAAAGAACTTCACCGAAGCTTTCGCGACGACAGATGAGTTCAAACGACTTGTCGACCTCGGATATGTGGATATCCGATATCCCAAAGACAATATGTTTGGCGTTCGTTACGAACCCTGGCACATCAAAGTCGTTTAGCTAGACCCATGCCTGAGGTAGGTAAACCTGAGGCGCCCCTGATCTTCTTCAGTCAACATGGTGACGAACGCTGTGCTGGCGTTCAGCCTTTCTCTAGCAGCGATGGCTGCAACCACAAAACACCAGGCAGCGAAAATTTCTTCTAGCCATCCCGGTGTGTTGTACCAATACAAAATAGATGAGGCAAAAAGCGGCAGCACCAACAGGCTGATGTCATAGATTCTTCTTGCCTGCTCAAGACGTTGAATAGACTTATCTCCGATAAACAGTCGAATCATTAACACGGGCGCATACATCTGCCAGGCGATCACCAGGCAGTAGGAAATAAACAAGGTGGTTTGTGCGAGGGTGCTGCTAAACGTCTCACTGAATTCAACGAACCAGCTTGAGACCATGAGGCATCCCAATATAACAAGCCCGCCTAGCGTGAGAGCCATGGCCAATGTAAACACCCAACTGGTTTCGCTGGGCCGATGTCTGACAGAAGCGATCGCTATATCGCCTGTCGCCGTAAAGCCACCCAATAGAACGAGTGCCAGACCCAGATTGTAGTAACCCGCTGGTGGCTCAAAGGGTTCGTTCGCGAGTTCGTTGAATCCCAGCACGATCAACCAGATGGATGCCAATGCAGTTAGTAGGACGGGCCAGAGTGAATAGCTCGGGGCGCTTGCGGTGTCCCAGGAGATACCGGCTGCGAGTTGCTCAGCCGCCTTCAGGCTGATACCCGTCGCTGCTGCCAGGTCGAACGTATTCCTGATGAGCGCGACTTGATCACGATACTGGCAGATGTATTCAGCTCGCTTCGGACCAATGCCCTTTAGGGTCTGTAACTCGTCAGCAGTTGCCTCGTTTATTCTAATCGGCGAAGATGCCATTACTTTGCTCTCGGTCATCAAGAATGCTGAGTGGCACAGTGTAAATATCTATACCTCTAAAGGGAAAGGAACAGGAGGGAGACCTTGGAAGGGCTAAAACTATCGACACGTTCGTTGCTGGTCTGCGCGGTGCTCGCGCTGGTTATTCTTTTAACGGGGCCATTGGGCTACAAGTTTTCGGTGGTGCCGCTGGAACCCTCTCTGGTCAGTCTCTTGATCGCCATGGCTGGAGGACTTCTGGTCTTTGTGGTGGGGCTTGTTTACCTCGTGATTGCGGTCAAGAACGGCCAATCCTCTGACAGGAACATGGTTGTTGTGGCGATGATCCTGAGCCTTGTGCCCGCGGCAGTGATCGCCCCCCAAATGGGTAAAGCGGGTGAGGTACCTCAGATACATGACATCACCACGGATACAGCTAACCCACCTGCATTTGTGGCGTTGCTACCGGTGAGAAAACAGTCGGCCAATGGTTTCGAATATGGTTCCGAAGACATGCCAGCCGAGGAGTTGGCTGCGTTGACCCAGGAAGCTTACCCCGATGTTCAGCCGATCATGAGTGATCTTTCGGTTGCGGAAGCTGTCGACAGAGCAGCGGCCACCATGGAAGCCATGGGTATGAAAATCCAGGAAGCCAATCAGGAAGAGGGGCGTGTCGAAGGCACCGCGACTACTTTCTGGTTTGGATTCAAAGATGACTTCATCGTTCGCGTGGTCGCTGAGGGTGACGGCTCAAAGATAGACGTGCGGTCTATGTCCCGAGTGGGCAGAAGTGATATTGGTGCCAACGCTGCGCGGATTATGGAGTTCGCGGCGCAGTTTTAGCGCCAGCGTCTTTAATCCAGTTTCGACTTAACCAATTCGTTAACCTGTTGCGGGTTGGCTTTGCCGCCTGTTTCTTTCATTACCTGACCGACAAAGAAACCCAGTAGTTTCGTTTTGCCTGCCTGGTATTGCTCAACCTGCTTGGGATTGTCTGCGATGATCTTGTCAATGACCGGTTCCAGGGCGCCAGTGTCCGATACCTGAATCAAACCTTCAGCTTCGATGTATTCGTCGGCTGAAGATGCTTTACCTTCCCAAAGACCGGCGAAGACGGTCTTTGCGATTTTGCCGGAGATGGTCCCGTCTTTGATGCGCAGTATGATCTGTCCGAGATTTTCTGCAGAGACTGGAGACTCTTCGATGGCCAGTTCATCCCGGTTCAGTGCTGCCAATAAGTCACCTCTGACCCAGTTTGCGGATAGTGTGGGGTCGTTACTGGCCGAGACACACTCCTCGAAATAGGTTGCTAGACCCAGATCAGATGAGATGAGGCCGGCATCTTCGTCGGACAGCTGCCAGGCTTCGGTATAACGTTGTCTCTTCTGTGCCGGTAGTTCCGGCATGCTATCTCTCACCTGGTTGATGAAAGCTTCATCGATGACAACTGGCAGCAGATCAGGTTCTGGGAAGTAGCGATAATCCGTCGCTGTTTCCTTGCTACGCATGGGGCGTGTTTCGTCCTTGTCAGGATCGTAGAGGCGGGTCTCCTGAGCGACGCGTCCACCTGACTCCAGGATTTCACGCTGCCTTGTGATTTCGTGTTTGATCGCCTGTTCCAGAAACCTGAAAGAGTTGACGTTCTTCGTTTCAGTTCGGGTGCCGTAGGTTTCTTCGCCTTTCTTTCTTAGCGAAACGTTAGCATCACACCTGAGTGAGCCTTCAGCCATGTTGCCGTCGGAAACCGAGAGATAGGTCACCAGCTGGTGGATGGTGCGTGCGTATGCAACCGCTTCCTCCGCGCTACGCATATCAGGTTCGGAAACGATTTCCAGAAGCGGCGTACCCGCTCTGTTCAAATCAATCCCGGTCATGCCATGAAAGTCTTCATGCAGTGACTTGCCCGCATCTTCTTCCAGGTGCGCACGGGTTACGCGAATCGTTTTTGTGGAGCCATCTTTTAAGTTGATGTCGACGCTACCACCCAAAACAATGGGTTCATCCATCTGGGTAATCTGGTAACCCTTAGGGAGATCAGGGTAGAAGTAGTTCTTTCGATCAAAACATGACCTTTGGCCGATTTCCGCACCGATGGCCAGTCCAAAGGAAACCGCCTTTGGAAAGACCGCCTCATTCACGACAGGCAGCACACCTGGTAATCCCAGGTCTACCGCGCTCGCCTGGGTGTTTGGCTGTGCACCGAACGCCGTGCTGGCGCCGGAAAATATCTTCGATTTGGTGGACAGCTGCACATGGATCTCGAGACCAATAACGGCTTCCCATTGCGTACTCATGCCGTCTCTCCTTTTGCGGGACGGCTCTTATGCCAATCTGTGACCTGTTGGTACTGATGTGCCGTGCGCAAAATGTTTGCTTCCTGGAAATATTTGCCAATCAGCTGAGCGCCGATAGGCATGGCATCGATCACACCTGCGGGCATTGAAAGCGCAGGCAATCCTGCCAGGTTCGCTGAAATGGTATAGATGTCCTGTAAGTACATGGCTTTGGCATCGTCCAGCTTGTCTCCCAGCGCAAAAGCGGGGCCCGGTGTGGTGGGTCCTAGGATCATATCGACGGAGGAAAATGCCTGTTCGAAATCCTGTTTGATCAAGCGGCGAATCTGTTGGGCTTTCTTGTAGTAAGCGTCATAGTAGCCAGCGGACAATGCGAAAGCGCCAACCATGATTCGGTTTTTGACCTCCCGTCCAAAGCTTTCACTCCTGGAACGCTTGTACAGATCCTCCAGATTTTCAGGACCTTCACAGCGATAACCAAATCGTACGCCGTCATAACGCGAAAGGTTCGCCGAGCACTCTGCCGGTGCAATGATGTAGTAGGCAGGTATGGCCAGATGTGTGTTCGGAAGTGAGATTTCGGAGAAAGTTGCACCGAGTGCTTCCAGCTCTTTTCGGGTTTGGTCAAGAATATCCGCGACGTCGGGATCGACGCCATCCATAAACTCTGTGCAAACACCAATTTTTAGACCTGACAGATCAGAAGCCAGAGATGTCGAGTAATCTTCCGCCTCCACTGACGAAGAGGTTGAGTCGCGATGGTCCTGCCCAGCCATGTGGGTCAATAGCAATGCGCAGTCTTCCGCGGAGCGGGCCATCGGTCCTGCCTGATCAAGGCTTGAAGCGTAGGCGATCATGCCCCAACGTGAAACTCTTCCGTACGTTGGTTTGAGTCCGGTGATGCCGCAGAACGCTGCCGGCTGTCGAATACTACCGCCGGTATCGGTACCGGTGGCGGCGCTGCAAAGTGATGCAGCGACGGCTGCCGCGGAACCACCTGAAGAGCCGCCGGGAACGCGATCATGGTTCCAGGGATTTTTCACGGGTCCATAGAAGCTTGCTTCGTTGGATGAACCCATGGCGAATTCATCCATGTTGGTTTTGCCTAAAGAAACGACACCTGCTTCTTTGAGTTTACCTACGACTGTCGAATCGTAAGGCGAAATGAAGTTATCCAGCATTTTGGAACCGGCGGACGTTTTCACACCTTTTTCGCAGAAGATGTCTTTGTGGGCGATGGGTATTCCCAATAAACCTGCACTTTCTCCAGAAGCGCGACGCTGGTCGGCAAGTTCGGCCGACTCCATCGCCTGTTCGCCGGACACAGTGATGTATGCATTGATGTTTGAAGCTGACTCAATTTTCTGCAGGTACGCCTGCGTTAACTCACGGGAAGAGTACTTTCCGGCTGCCAGGTCTTGCAGCTGTTCCGTAAGCGAGAGTTCTGTAATGGAATCGCTCACTCGACAACCCTCGGAACAAGATAGAGACCGTCTTCTGTTTCCGGTGCAATGGATTGGTAGAGTTCATGCTGGTCCGGCTCAGTGACTTCGTCGGCGCGTAGTCGCTGACTGGCATCCAGAGGATTAGAGACAGGCGCCACTCCAGTTGTATCCACCGACTGCATTTGCTCAGCAAGTTCAAGAATGGTTTTCATGCCTGCCGTCAGTACTTCCAGGTCGCCTTCGGCGACTTTCAGCTGGGCCAGTTCGGCGACGTCTCTAACGACTTCTTCGGTGACGGTTACCTCGTCTGTCACGACAACTCCTGTCTTTTCCTGAGTGCTTTCCAATAAGGCGTCGAATGCTAATGAGGTTTCGAAAAATACGCAAACTTATCAGTGATTTAGGGGTCAGGTGTCGCATCCTGACCGATATAGTGAGGAAAATGGAAACATATCCATTTTTCAGGGGGCGGAAGGCCCCAAAAAGTGACTGGAGTGCCTGTATAAAACTCACCCTAAATGATAGAGTTACGAAAGTTTTTGAATCCAAAAGTTAAGGTCAAAATGACCGTAGTTCTACCCATCCTACCTGCTTCCGAAGCGGCAACGTCGCGAGGTATTTTCTAGATGTTTAAGCGCCTTCGGGGGATGTTCTCCAACGACCTTTCCATTGATCTTGGTACGGCCAACACGCTCATCTATGTGCGTGAAGAAGGCATTGTGCTGAACGAGCCATCGGTGGTTGCCATCAGGAACAATAACAACCAGAAAAATGTCGCTGCCGTGGGTATCGACGCGAAGCGAATGCTTGGTCGTACTCCCGGCAACATCACTGCGATTCGTCCGCTCAAAGATGGTGTAATTGCAGATTTCCAGGTGACTGAACGCATGCTTCAGCACTTTATCAAGAAGGTTCATGAAAACAGCTTTATTCGACCAAGCCCCAGAGTCTTGGTCTGCGTTCCCTGTCAGTCGACAGAAGTTGAGCGTCGCGCCATTAGAGAATCGGTAGTGAGTGCTGGTGCCAGAGACGTTCGTCTGATCGAAGAACCGATGGCCGCTGCAATCGGTGCCGGCTTACCGGTACACGAAGCGGTGGGAACCATGGTCGTTGACATCGGTGGTGGTACGACTGAAATCGCGGTGATCTCGTTGAACGGTGTAGTGTATGCCCAGTCCGTTCGTGTTGGTGGTGACAGATTTGATGAGGCGATTACCACTTATGTCCGCCGAACCCAGGGTAGCCTGATTGGTGATGCGACCGCTGAAAGAATTAAACAAGAAATTGGTATGGCATTCCCGTGTAATGAAGTTCGGGAGATTGATGTTAGAGGTCGAAACCTTGCTGAGGGTGTTCCGCGCAGCTTCACGCTAAACAGCAACGAGATCCTGGAAGCGCTTCAGGAACCATTGTCGGTGATCGTGCAGGCAGTAAAGGGAGCCCTGGAACAAACTCCACCAGAATTGGCATCAGATATCGCTGAAAGTGGACTTGTTCTGACTGGAGGTGGTTCTCTCTTACGTGAGCTTGATCGACTGTTGTCCAGCGAAACCGGTTTGCCGGTAATTGTGGCTGAAGACCCTCTAACCTGTGTAGCACGAGGTGGCGGTCGCGCACTTGAACTGATGGATGACCGCGTCGACAGCGACGTCTTGTCTATTCAGTAATCAGCTCCACCTCCGCCACGTGCGGAAGCCTTACCGATTTGGTGTTTAACTTCTGATCAAAAACAGGAGGTAACCCAATCAAAGCCCTGTTCCTAGAAGAAACAACGATCGGCTACAAGATGGCGGGACTTGCCGCGCTGTCTGTTCTGCTGATGTTTGTGGATCATGTAACGGACTGGCTAGATGAATCCCGTGCAGCTATGACCGTGGCTGTGACACCTGTTGTAGTTATCGCCGATTTACCGAACCGCAGTGCGCGCGGTCTTACAGAAATGCTGAGTTCCCGCGATGATCTTCGACGCAGGATCACGGAGCTTGAAAGCGAGCTGACTCTTTTCAAAGTCAAAACTGAAAAGATGGCGGCACTTACCGCGGAAAACAATCGCCTCCGGGATTTGCTTGGTTCGGCGGCAAAACTCCAGGACAACGTTCTGGTTGCAGAACTCATTGGCGTGAATCCGGATCCTGAAGAGCAGGAAGTTGTGATCGACAAAGGTCTGGTGGACGATGTTTTTGTAGGGCAGCCGGTGCTTGATTCGCGTGGCCTCATGGGACAGGTGATTGAGGTCAGCCGATATACCAGCCGAGTACTGCTCATCAGTGACCAGGAACATTCAGTCCCGGTACAGGTCCTCAGAAGTAACCTGCGACTGATCGCCCAGGGGACTGGTATCGACCAGAAACTTGAACTCCAGCACGTCAACTCCACTGCGGATATCCGTGTTGGGGATCAGATTCTTTCCTCAGGTCTCGGCAATCGTTTCCCTGTGGGTTATCCGGTAGGCGTTGTAGATGAGGTTGTCTTTGAGCCCGGCAAACCTTTTGCTGAGGTGACTGCATCTCCTACAGCACAGTTGGATCGTTCGCGTCATGTTCTGCTGGTTTTCACAGAAAGCAGAACACCCGAGGCGACGGCATTTAATTCTGGCGGATCGGATGGAAACAGTGGCAGATAACGGTTTGGGTGGCATGACGATTATCGTCGCGACTTTGCTCGTGGGGATGGTGTTTGCTGTACTGCCGCTTCCTGATTTTGTTCCCGCTGAACTTGGTTTCCTTCGACCTGATTGGGTTGCCATGGTTCTAGTGTATTGGCTGATTGCCTTACCTCACCGCGTTGGCATCATCGTCGCCTGGGTTACCGGTCTCGTGGTGGATGTTCTGCTCGGCAGTCTGCTTGGGCAACATGCGCTTGCTTATGCCGTAATCGCATACATTGCACTCAATCTGTATCAACGACTGCGGATGTTCACTGTTTGGCAACAGGCCCTGGTGTTGTTCGCGCTCCTTGGATTGAACCAACTGATTAACTTTTGGGTTGAAAGTATTGCCGGGGATGCAGACTGGCGTATGTGGTACCTGTTACCGGCGCTGGCCGGTGCGTTTCTCTGGCCCTGGGTATTCCTTTTTCTCCGTGCCGTCAGGCGACGATTGGTGGTGACATGAGTAGAAAACTCATCCTCGCCAGTGGATCACCTCGCCGCCGGCAATTGCTGACACAGCTCGGAATAAGCTTCGATGTGTTGGTGTCAGACATAGACGAAACACCGCATCCCGGAGAATCACCAAAAGCCTATGTGGAAAGGCTCTCGCTGGAAAAAGCGGCGAGTATTGCCGATCGTGTTGAAGACGATAACTCCGTCATTCTTGCAGCGGATACGACGGTTGTCCTGGAAGGGAACATACTGGGGAAACCGGAATCCAAAGAACATGGGATTGAAATGTTGATGGCATTGTCGGGGACGACACATCTGGTTTTAACCGGCGTGTCTGTGATGTCTGCTCCAGAAGCAACAGCAGAGACTCTGTCCGTCGAAACAGAGGTGCAGTTTAAGACGCTCACGACCCAAGAGGCCGAATGGTATTGGGACACCGGTGAGCCGAGAGACAAAGCAGGCAGCTACGGTCTGCAAGGTATTGGTGCCGCGTTTGTAACCACTCTGAATGGAAGTTACAGCAACGTGATCGGGTTACCGCTGAGCGAAACCGTAGACTTGCTTCGAGCTGCGGGAGTTAGCTGTCTTGAAGCGGCAGGCCAGGAAGAATTTGAAGTAGATGTAAGGCAGTCGAATGGCTGAAGAAATTTTTATCAATGTGGCTCGCAACGAAACGCGTGTTGGTGTCATAGAACAAGGTCTCTTACAGGAGGTGTTCATCGAGCGGGGAGATGCCCCGAGTTCTGTTGGCAATATGTACAAAGGCAAAGTGGTTCGAATATTGCCGGGTATGCAGAGTGCGTTTCTGGACATTGGTCAGGAAAAAGCAGCCTTTATGCATGTCACAGATCTGATCGATGGCCATGAGGTGTTTGATCGATCGCCGAAAGAAGATCATCCCGCTATCAAAGACCTCTTGCACGATGGACAGGAACTCATGGTGCAGGTGACCAAAGAACCCATCGGCACCAAAGGCGCACGTATCACCAGCAATATGTCGATGGCCAGTCGTTACCTCGTGTATCTACCAGGCAGCACACACATTGGCATATCGCAAAAGATAGAGGGTGATGACGAGCGAGGGAGGTTGAAAGCCATTCTCGAATCTATCTCACAGGGTGACGAAGGTTTCATCGTAAGAACCGCTGCTGAAAACGCGAGTGAAGAAGACATCGTCAAGGACGCTGGGTACCTGAGAACGAAATGGCAATCAGTACGTCAGGAAGGAAAAGAAGCGAAAAGTCCCAGTCTGGTGTTTGAAGATCTGCCGCTGCCTCTCAGGGTCATGCGGGACATCATCAACAGCGAGACCACCAGTATTCGAGTTGATGACCAGGAAACGCACGGCATTATGCAGCGATTCCTAACGGACTATATCCCTGAAAAAGTCGATTGCCTGAATATGGCTGATGCCGGTGAAAACCTATTCGACTTGCACCAGTTGGATGATCAGATAGAAGCCGCGCTTGATCGCAAGGTACCGCTTAAGTCCGGCGGCTATCTGATTGTTGATCAGACTGAAGCCATGACAACGATTGATGTGAACACCGGTGCGTTTGTTGGCCGGAAAGACCTTGAAGAGACGATATACCGCACAAACCTTGAAGCGGCTGCCGCAATACCCAGGCAGCTCCGTCTTCGGAACATTGGCGGCATCGTCATCATTGATTTCATCGACATGATCAATGACGAGCATAAGCGACAGGTGCTGCGAATGCTTGAGAAGGGACAGGCTTCGGATCGGGTGAAATGCAATATCACGCAGATTTCTGAGCTTGGCCTTGTCGAAATGACTCGCAAAAGGTCCTACGGCAGCCTGCGCAAAATGATGTGCGAGCCCTGTGAGGTGTGTGACGGTCGAGGTTTTATCAAGTCTGCTGAATCCGTCTGTCTGGAGATCTTCAAAGAAATTCAGAGAATGGCAGACCAGGTTGTGGGTAAGCAGTGTCTCATCATGGCATCCCAAACGGTTGTCGATCGCTTGATCGATGAGCAAGCGGACAATGTACGGGAGCTTGCGCGAGTGTTGGAAACTTCTATTGCGTATCAGGTAGAGCCCGGTTACACCCAGGAGCAATACGATATTGTTGTGTCGATTGCTGAACGGGCCCAGGCAAGATAAGTGATCGTTAGAATCACACGGGGATTCTTATGGAGTGCCTGGTGGTGTGTCCTTCTCGCGTTGGTGCTGGCGGCACTCTACTTGTCAGTGGGCCGCCTGGTCACATTGTCCGCTGCCAGCTACCAGGAACGAATCGAGCAGTTCCTGCAGGACAATGGTTTGCAATACGTCAGGATTGGCGAACTGAGTGGTGGTTGGCGGGTCCATGATCCAAGTCTGGATATCGTCGATCTTGTTGTTCAGCCGAACGATGAGCCCGCGGTTGAAATATCCCGTCTAACGCTGCGTCTGGATTCGCTGCGGAGCCTGCTTAATCAAAGACCCATCGTGAAGGAGATCGATATCTCCGGATTGCGATTGACGATTGAGCGTGATGATGAGCGATTGTGGGTTCGTGGCTTTGAAGACGGAGAGGGTGACTTTGATCTTGAGTACATTCTGGATTCTGTGCCGCACCTCGAGAGGCTCAAACTAGACAACATTGATATTGATCTCGTCGGTCCCACGAGAACCGTTCAATTGGTGTCTGAGCCTGGTGCACCCTGGATTGTCAGTGCCGAGGAAAGTCTGAAACGGCTCGAGCTGCCTCTACTGCTGGAGCGAACTTTGCCTGATGGCTCAGTGCAATCCACAAGAATCAGCGTCGCGGGTTACTACGAGGGTGACATTCGAGACCCGTCTTTCCATGCGGAAATTTTCTTGGATATGCCGCAGATCGAACTTGAAGACTTTCTTCCGACGATACAACTGGGCGACAAACAACTGAGTTCCGCGATACTCGATAGCCAGGTGTGGATGGACTTTGAGCCGGATGTGGTCGATGTAATCGGCCAGGTTGCCGTGCGGGATGTTCGAGTTGCAGATGACGGGAAAATTCTGGACGAGCTAACAGGCTCGTTTCGATTTTCGGGTACTGAACTGACCAAAGGTGTCGTCACCATCCCTGAGCTGCGACTAGCCAGTGGTGACTATGAGTTCACACTCGATCATGTTGATGTCGCGCTGGATCTTTCAGACACAAACCGTATTGCTGGAAAAGTTGACCATCTTGATGTGGCAGAAGTCACCTCGTTGCTGGCGTTTCTCTCTGAGCGCGAACTGGTACCGGCGCGGTTGGGCAACGCGCTCTCCGCGGTTTCTCCGAGAGGAGGGCTCGAGGAAATTCTGTTCTTCACCGATCTTGAGAGTGATCGACCCAAGCTTGTGAGTCGTCTTAGTGAATTCTCGATGGATGCCTTTAGGGGTGTGCCAGAGATCAATACTGTACAAGGATTTATTTCCGCGGAACCTGATCGTGGTTATCTCGATATTGATAACGATGCTTTCGAGATGAACTTCACGAACCTGTTCTCAGAAGCCTGGCAGTTTGATTCCGGTCGTGGTCGCATTGCCTATCGGGTTGAGGATGGAAGTTTTAAGGTGGCCAGTGGTTTGATCGAGCTTCTGCATGGAGATCTTTCGGCATATGGGAAGCTGGCCCTGAATCTTCCAGGCGCGGCTGAGCAGCATACCTGGGGGCTGACCATCGGCGTGCAAAACGCGGAACTGTTGCAGGCTTATCGATATATCCCCAACACGATACCCGATGATCTTCTGGGATGGTTGAAGAGCGCGATCGTTGAAGGCGCTGGTGAAGAGAGTGGCATAACCATACATGGTGCGCTCGCGAGGAGTGTTCCAATTAGCAGGAAGTCACACGACCTGTTTTTCACGGTGGAAGACACCACCATGTCCTACGATCCCGAATGGCCGGTGATCAGTGACATGTCGGGTACGGTACATGTCAGCAGTTACTTTGTTCAGGCTGAGGGTGTCACCGGTCGGGTTTATGACAGCGAAGTACCTGATGCCAGTGTCTTTGTGCCCATCAGCGCTGACAACAAGGCAGATACGATTCTAGTTAGTGCGAATGCCGTTGGACCTTTTTCAGATGGCATTAGAACTCTGAACGAAACACCTCTTTCAGACATCACCTCCGCGATGGCGGAGTCCTGGAGCGGCACCGGTGAGATCTCATCCATCCTCTCTCTTGATGTGCCGGTTGGCGACCGTTCCGGGGACGAGGTAGGCATTGACCTTAGCGTTGACCTCAACGATAACGACCTGGATATGTCTGACTTTGATCTATTCGTCGAAGCCCTCAGCGGAAACATGACTTATCGAAATCAAGACGGCCTTCAAGCAGCCTCGTTTACGGCGTCAATATTTGATGAGCCTGTGACGGGGAATATTAAAACCTCGGTGAATGGAAGTAGTGGTGAGGTCGTGGTTTCTGTCGAAGGGCATGTCGCGGCATCTGATCTTTACCGGTGGTCAGACCAGTTGTTGTTGTCCCGTGCCAGTGGGCGGATGGCGTACGATGCTGAAGTGCATGTGCCCTACGGCGGTGAAAGAGATGACATCTATGTCGAGGCGACCACGGATCTCGTGGGTGTCTCCGTTGATCTCCCGGAGCCGTTAGCGAAACCAGATCCAGAATCAGCCCATGAACTCCACTATGTTCAAACGTTTACCGATGAGGGATTCCGAATCACTGCGGAACTCGATGATGACTTGAAGGCATCTCTGAAAATCCTCGGTGGTCTGGTGGTGGGAGGTCGGATTCACTTCGGCCATGAACCATTTGGCGCTGTGACCTATGACGCCATTCGTATGACCGGTCATTTACCGACTTTGTCCTTCGAAGACTGGATGACAACGACCGATGAATTGGCAGCCATGACCGATGTGTCGCTAGAAGATGAGATTTCCGAGCATGTTGCGTCCGTAACCTTGAACATCGATGAGTTTATGGTTTTCGAACTTCCGTTAGAGAGAGTCGATATTGTAATGACACGTGAGGATGCGCATTGGAAAGCCTATCTGCAGAACGACATGGTAGATGGTGAAGTACGCATACTGGATGAAGAGACTGCTCCCCTTGAGATTCACTTAAGTCGATTGAGTTTCGAGGGAGAGGGTGAGGAAGCTGATCCATTTGGTGACGTGAATCCTCTGGACATCACGGACGTTAACTTCAGTACTCGCCAATTGCTCCTCGATGGAGAGGATTACGGTAGCTGGTCATTTCAGTTCAGAACCGATGATGAGCTCGCCCGGTTTGCATCACTTGAAGCAACAGCTCTGGGTGTTGATGTGATTTCAGGTTCTGAAATTGAATGGCGACTTGGAGAAAACGGGCATGAGAGTCGTTTCCGAGGTGATCTTCAGATTGATGATCTGGCCGAAGCACTCAGACGCTTCGGATTTGCGTCAAGTATTGAAGGCGAGGGTCTAAAAATATCCTCTGACGTTCAGTGGCAGGGATCACCTGCGATGGTTGATGTCAGTGTCATTAGCGGGACGGTGCAAATTCATGAGGGCAAAGGCAGATTCGTCCAGGCGGAGACAGGCGGCGCGCTTAAATTGCTGGGTGTGTTCGATTTCGCTTCACTGGCTCGTCGTTTTCGTCTGGACTTTTCTGACGTGGTCGAAAAAGGTTTTGAGTTCTCGGATATCAGTGGCATCACATCGTTTGATCGTGGAGAAATTGATGTCAGGGAGCCGATTGTCATTGATGGCAGTAGCGGTAAGTTTAAGGTTGGCGGCAGCGTCGATCTTAATGAGGGGACGCTGGACAACGACATGATCGTGACGCTTCCGGTTGGTAATACACTTCCCTGGTATGCGGCTTACAGCGCCATAGCGACTGGTCCTTTGGCAGGTGCGACAGTGATGCTTGCTCAGAAGGTATTTGAAGACCAGATCGATCAGTTCAGTAGCGCCAAGTACAAGATCACAGGAACTATTGAAGAACCGGAAATTGAGTTTGTCTCGATATTTGATGACTCGGTTCGTGAAGAGGATCCGGCGACAGCTGCAGCAACCCCTGAACTGGAACCAGGCGAGTAGGGCAATTGAGTCTCTCTCGCCTAGCGCTCATTCAGCTCGTCAGCAGCCAACATGTTGAACAGAACCTGCCACGTGTCCAAAGTCTGATCGAAGAAGCCGTCGCTGATGGTGCGCAGTCGATTTTTCTACCGGAGAATTTTGCCGCCCTGGCTCATCCCAATCCGCATGAAATAGGAATGGCCGAGAGCACGAAGGATGGGCCTGTTCGTCGTTTTCTTTCGGACTCTGCAAAGAGCAATGCATGCTGGATCTTTGCAGGAACCTGCCCGGTAGCCGCAACCCCTGGCGGCGAGCCGGTTGCTGACAATCGTGTTCGTGCAGCTTCTCTTGTGTTTGATCCCAGGGGTGAAGAGGTCGCCCGCTACGACAAAATCCACATGTTTGATGTCGATGTTTCAGACAATCACAAACGTTACCGGGAGTCCGATACCTTTGAGCCGGGTACGGATGTCGTCGCCGTGGATACCCCGATGGGTCGTTTTGGTTTATCCGTCTGTTACGACCTGCGTTTCCCGGAACTTTATCGTGAGCTCTTTCTGCGTGATGTTGATTTTCTAACCGCGCCATCCGCGTTTACTACGACAACGGGTGAAGCACACTTCGAGTTACTGATGCGGTCGAGAGCCGTCGAGAATTGCTGTTTTACCATCGCCGCGTGTCAGGGAGGCTCTCATGACTCCGGCAGGCAGACCTGGGGACACTCAATGGTATGTAATCCCTGGGGTGAAGTGATTGGCGAGCTGGGTACCGGAGAAGGTGTCCTGATCGTTGACATAGATTCGTCGCTGCAAGCACAGATTCGTGAAGATATGCCGTTTCGGCAACAGCTTCGGCTTCTTGAAGACGCTAAATAGCCTCGGATTCTGTTTTTAGAAACTGAAACAATTTTCTGAAATGTGCTTTCTGTTCGGGGCTCTTTTCTGCTTCCTGTTGTGCTGCGCGAATCAAATGCCTCAGTTGCTGACGATCGGTACTGGGGTAGAGCGTCAGAAATTCGTTCATGGCTTCCTGGTCACCTTCAATGAGCCGTTCCCTGAACACCTCGAGTTGATGAAACTTTTGAATATGCACTGCGCTGCTGGCATCCAGTTCATCGATGATGAGTTGTATCGGTGTGGCATCAATCTTGGACATCAGTTTGGCGGCGTATTGCAGCTGTCTTTTCCTCGCGTTGCCCTTGGTAATCTTTTTTGCCGCTAGAATCGATTCTCTAACTCGGAGATCTTCGATTGCCTCTAACTGCTCTGCAGATAACTCGACGAGCTTTTGGGCCAGATCTTTTAGAGCCTGCATATCACGCTTGCGCTGTGATTTGCTGGGTCCTTCAAATTCTTCTTCTTCGGTCATGCGTAAAAAATTGTGGCCAATCCCAGAAAGGAAAGGAAACCGACGACATCGGTAATGGTTGTTAACACGACGGTCCCTGCAATAGCAGGGTCCACGCCAATGGACCTGAGGATGCTGGGTAGTAGAGCACCAGATAGTGCAGCAACTGCCAGGTTGATCACCATAGCCGCAGCAATTATGGCACCGAGCTGAGTATCCTGGAACACCGTAGATACGACGATGGCGACCACCAGTGCCCAGAGGCAACCATTGATCAGACCGACAGCGAACTCGCGCCGGGTGACCCATGCCAGGTTGTTCTCAAACAATTCATCCTGGGCCATATTGCGGATGACCAGTGTAAGCGTTTGGCTGCCGGCTACACCGCCCATGCTGGCGACGATTGGCATCAGCACCGCAAGTGCCACCACCTTTTCTATAGTTGCGGAGAAGACATCGATCACAGAAGCCGCAATGAACACAGTGATCAGATTGGCCCCTAGCCATATAGCTCGACTCCTGGCGGTTTGCCATATGGGGGCGAAGGTATCCTCATCCTCCGTCAAACCTGCCATGCCGAGTATCGAGTGATCTGCCTCATCGATAATCACGTCAACCACGTCATCGATGGTGATTCGACCCAGCAGCTTGTTGTGTTCATCGACGACTGGCGCGGAAACCAGATCGTACCGTTCAAAGGTTGCCGCCACATCGTGTTCCGACATCTCTGCGCCTAAGGCTTCAGTTTCTGTCACCATCATTTCACGGACGGTTAAACCGGGATCGGAAACCAGGAGCGTCGATAGCGGCAGAACGCCAACAAATTCATCACTGGTATTGACCACGTAGACGCTGTCAGTCATGGGTGGCAATTCAGGATGTCTTCGCAGGTATCTCAGGACAACATCCAGTGTGATATCAGGTCGCACGGAGATGGTGTCCGTATCCATCATGCCGCCAGCTGTGTCTTCCGGATACGAAAGTAGCTTCTCTACGCGAGCGCGATCCTGTGCGTCCATCGCATCCAGTGCGTCCTGGATGAGATCTGCGGGCAGTTGCTGCAGGATGTCTGCGCTATTATCGTCATCGACATTTTCGAGGACGGTTGCGATTTCCTCACCAGACTTGTCTCCGAGCAGTGATGGGACAATGTCTTCGTCCACATGCTGGATAATGTCGCTCTGGTGATCTTCCTCGAACAGTTCCCATAGCTCGGTTCGCTGGGCAGGAGGGGAAGATTCAAGAATGTCAGCGAGATCCTCGGGGCGCAGATCCTCGACCAGACTGCCGATGTCCTGATGGGTGCCGCTTTCCAGAATCTCTTTGATTTGTGTCACCGCGGAGAGGCGTTCGCTGGAAGGCGTGCTTGTCTCCTCGATGTCGCTCACTCGTCCTCTCCGAACTTGTCTGCGATCAGTTGCTCAATCGCATCCATAGCTTCAGTTTCATCCTCGCCTTCAACTGTAACTTCCACCTGAGAGCCAAAGGCAGCTTCCAGCATCATCATGGACATGATGCTCTTGCCGTTAGCTTCCTTCTGCGGACTTCGAACAGTGATCTGCGAGGAAAAGGCACCGGCGGTTTTGACGAACACGGAAGCTGATCGCGCATGAAGGCCGAGTTTGTTCTGTATTTGAAGGGTTCGGGTAATCAAAACACCGGCCTTAGTTCTTAAGCCTGGCGTTTAACTCCCTGTGTCGTACCTGGACGTTGGAGAAACGTGATTCGAATGATTCGAAGAGTTTTCGGCACATAAAAACCGATCGGTGCTGCCCTCCGGTGCAACCGATGGCAACTGTGAGGTAACTTCGATTGTTGGCTTCGAATTTTGGTAACCATCGGTCCAGGTAGGTCTCAAGGTCTGTGAACATATCCATGAATTCCTCCTGACCGTTCAGGAAATCCTGAACCGGGGTATCCAGCCCGGTGAGTTCTCTTAACCCAGGTTCCCAATGAGGATTAGGCAGACAGCGAACGTCGAACACGAGATCAGCATCGACGGGGACGCCTCGCTTGTAGGCAAAGGACTGGAACAGCAACGCAAACTCGTGAATCTCTCGCGCAACCCTCGTGCGGATCTCGTCCCGTAGCTCGTGGATCGTGAGACTGGTGGTGTCGATGGTCAGCGCTGCCATACCTGAAATGGGATCGAGCATTCGGCTTTCGAGTTCAAGTGCCTCGCGCAGATCTCGTTCAGATGTGCTTAGTGGGTGTTTGCGCCGGGTCTCGCTGAATCGCTTCACCAGGGCAGGGCTTGCCGAATCTAGAAAGATAATCGTAGACGCGACTTTTGCAGAGTCGAAGCCTTCCAGAACGCTGGGAAACAACGCCAGGTCTTCTGCAATGTTTCTCGCATCAATGCTGACAGCAACTTTGTTGATGTCGTCGTTGTTGGACAGTCTTTCTACCAGAGGTGATAGCAGGGTTACCGGCAAATTGTCGATGCAGTAATAACCCATGTCCTCAAGGACATTGAGAGCGGTACTTTTACCGGATCCCGATCGACCGCTGATGACAACAAGAGAGATCATTGGCCACCGCTGGATTGAGCCCTGGTATCTTCTATCTGCTGGACCGCTCGAGAAAAGAGAGCGTCATTATCTTCTGCTGTGATGAGTGCTTCTCTGTAACTCTCGAATTGGAGACGTTCAGCTAGCATGGATAGTGTTGCCAGGTGTTCAGTTGTTTCGGACTCCGGCACCAGAAGGACGAACATGATTTTGACTGGTTGCTCGTCTGGAGAGGAAAAGTCGATGCCGTCTTCGAATACAAACAAGCTGGCAACGATCCGATCACAGGAGGTTACTCGGCAATGGGGAATCGCAACGCCGTCACCCAGTCCGGTGGAACCCATTTTTTCTCGATCGATGAGGCCGCGGTAAACGTCGCCAACGACCAGTTCTGGCAGTGCTTCTGCGATCTTGAGTGCCGCAAACTCGATCGCACGTTTTTTGCTGCTCGCATCAACCCGGGCGAAAACCCTGTCAGGAGCAAGAATGGAATCAATATTCATGTGATGCGGCCAAATGTATCTATGGCCGCATTATAACAACCGAGAGGCTTACCTCGAAGCTGCGCGGTGTTTGTGGTCTTTTTGTTTTTCTTTTTTCTTGATGAGTTGACGATCCAGCTTGTCGGCGAGCATATCGATTGCTGCATAGAGATCGTCGTGTTCGGCGTCGGCGTAGATTTCGCCGCCGGAAACATGGATGGTGGACTCAGCTTTTTGCCGTTGTTTCTCCACCGTAAGTATGACGTTCATGTTAGTGATTCTGTCGAAATGCCGTTCCAGTCGTTCCAGTTTTGAAGATACGTAGTTCCTGAGTGAATCGGTAACTTCTACGTGGTGGCCACTAACATTCAATTGCATAAAGCGTCTCCTAACGTATGGATGAGTACAAACCTTGAAGGTCGTGTTTAGACTATAACACTCCTCCTATGAAATGTTTGACCTGGATCAGGGGGATTCGCTCGATCCAAAATATGCTTTTAAATCAGCTGCTTACGCTCATTTGAGGGTGGTATCAGCAGGAGTTCACGGTACTTTGCGATGGTCCTTCTCGCCACGTTGATATTCTGCTCTTCCAGTAGTTTGGCGATCTTGCTGTCGCTCAGGGGTTTGCGTGGATTCTCTTCCGCGACTAGCTGTTTGATGAGTGCTCGGATGGCGGTTGATGAGACCTCGCCTCCGGAACTTGTAGAGACATGACTGGAGAAAAAGTACTTCAGCTCGAACACACCCGCTGGTGTCAGCATGTACTTTTGCGTGGTCACTCGACTGATCGTTGACTCATGCAGGTCGACGGCTTCCGCGATGTCATGCAGCACGAGCGGCTTCATGGCTTGTTCCCCGTATTCGAAAAAACCACGTTGGAACTCCACGATTTTGCTCGAAACCCGGAGTAGGGTGTCGTTGCGTTGCTGCAGGCTTTTAATAAACCATCGGGCTTCCTGCATATGGTTTTTCATATTGGTAGCATCGTCGCTGCTATCACCGCGTTTGATTAGGGCAGCGTACTCTGGGTTAACACGAATCCTGGGTGCTGACTTGGGATTCAGTTCAACAACCCAGCGACCATTTTGTTTTGAAACGAACACATCGGGTTCGATGTAATCGACATTGTCCTGAACGATTGACGCGCCTGGTCTTGGATTCAGCGTCTGGATCAGGGTGATGACGTCTTTGAGCTCCGGCTCTTTGATCTTGAGCTTTCTTGCTAGCTGCACATAGTCCCGATTTGCCAGCAGAGAGATGTGATTCTCGACGAGTGTTAGTGCGAGTGTTTTGCCCTCGGTGTCGTCCGGCAGTTCGTTCAATTGAATGGCGAGGCACTCCTGTAGTGAACGAGCGGCGATACCCACAGGGTCCAGGTGCTGGACTAGATGCAGAACGGCATCCACTTCTTCGATTTCGATCTCCCACTCTTCGGGTGCCGACTCGAGAATGTCTTCAACGTCGATCTGCAAAACGCCTTCTTCGTCCAGACCATCCAGAATACAGGCAGCGATGTATTGATCTGATTCCGTCAGGTTCAACAGGTTTAGTTGATCCAGTAGATGACTCTGAATGGAGGTGCTGTCGGCGTTCCGGGTTTCCAGGAAATTTTCATCCGAGAAATCACCACTTCCTCCTGAGGATACGAAGTTGTCGTCATAGACATCTTCCCAGGAGGTGTCGACGGGTAAGTCGACGGCGATGGATTCCGCATCCACTTCGTCTCTGGAATCTGTGACTTGTTCGCCATCAATTTCTGGATCCAGCCTCGGTTCATCATCGGAAGTGCTGTCGTCACCTGATGACGTGTTGGTGTTATCACTCGCATCCTCAGTCGCGGCATCAGGTTGGTCCAGGGAAGTCTCTTCTGAGCTGCTATCACTTTCCGGATCAACTTCTTCGAGCATGAAGTTGCTATCCAGTGCTTCCTGGATTTCCATTTCCAGATCGATGCTGGACAGCTGAAGCAGGCGAATGGCCTGTTGCAACTGCGGCGTCATGCGCAGCTGCTGTCCGAGCTTCAGGGATATGGAAGGCTTGAGTGACACGTTACATCCTGAAGTTCTGGCCGAGGTACACGTCCTTGACCTGCTCATTAGCCAGAATGTCGTCCGCTGTACCCTGGGCGATAATTTGTCCATCGCTAACGATGTAGGCGGTTTCGCAGATATCCAGCGTCTCTCGGACATTGTGATCGGTGATCAGCACACCAATGCCTCGATCCGACAGGTGACTGACAATATCTTTGATGTCGGAAACAGATATCGGGTCAACGCCCGCGAAAGGTTCATCAAGCAGAATGAAATCAGGTTCGTTGGCGAGTGCTCTTGCGATTTCTACACGTCGTCTTTCACCACCGGACAGTGAAATGCCGAGGTTATCTCTGATGTGAGTGATCCTGAATTCTTCCATCAGTTTTTCTGCGGTTTCGATTTGCGCAGTCTTGTCGAGATCGGTACGTGTCTCCAGGATTGCCAGCAGATTGTCCTGTACCGATAACTTCCTGAACACCGAGGCTTCCTGGGGAAGGTAGCCGATGCCACGTCGAGCACGTTCGTGTACGGGCAGATCGGTGATTTCCTGATCGTCGATGGAGACTCGACCACGGTCATGGGAGATTGATCCGACAATCATATAAAAGCAGGTGGTTTTTCCAGCGCCATTCGGACCCAATAATCCAACGACCTGCCCGCTGCTCACGGAAAGTGACACGTCACGAACAACCGGATGACCGCGATAACTTTTAGCCAGGTTTTCTGCGTTTAGGCTCGGCATCTACAGCAGTCTTATTGGTCCTGGGATTTCTTGGGAGTGATGGTCATGTTGACTCGATCGGAACCTCCGGTGGAGCTCAGGTTCACGATGCCCCTTGCAAGGTCGTAGTACAGAAGCTCGCCGGTAAAGATATCTTCAACCTGTTGCAGTCGAGCATCACCGGAGAGGTGGAGTCGTTCTTCTTGCACCAGGTACGTGATCTTTCTGGCATCTGCCTCGACCATGTCCGCGTCTTCGTTTACCTGTTGGCGATAGTGCGCGAGCTTTTCTGAGTCTTTATCCATCTTGGCGATAATCTGGATAACGGCACTATCCGCCGTGTAGATCTCAACTTCGTCAGCAGTGACCTCAAGGGTTCCCTGGGTGATGATGACGTTTCCTCGGTAGACGGAAGCGCCCTGACTTTCATCAACCATGGCGGCGTCTGCCTGTATTCGAATCGGCTGTTCGCGATCTGTCTCGAGTGCAATGCTGCTATTGGCCAGCAGAACAAGGCCTAGAGCGATCAGGTACATATATTGCATAGATTTCATGAGCCCAATTCTAGCGCAAAGCCGGGGGCTAGTTGGGAAGAAATATTGTTGTGACTCGATCGTCGTCTGTTGAATAAAACATGAACCTACCCGCGTCCAGGAAGGCCTTCATACCAGCGGCGGTTGTGCGCCCGGTTTCGTTGTCGATAAAGACTTTGGCGTCCGTTTCCAGGTAATCCCGCTCAGGGTAGATAGTCAGGCTGTCAGTCTGGATATTGATAAACCTGCCTTGGGTGCCGCTGCGCGCTGCCAGTACGTTGTTCCAGAGCTCCACAACTTCTTCCCGGTAGTCTGAGCCGGGGATGATTCGGCCGTCTGCTGCGGTGATATTCCACGGGTCCCGTTCCTTGGAGTGTGCCAGCGCCATGGTGGGGGATTTCATGGTGGTCAGATCGGTCAGGGGGAAATGTGTAAACCGATTTGCATCGATTTTGTGTTGCAGGGCGCCCTCATTGTTGAATTGTTCAATGGTGGCGTTGAGCATATAGAGATCTGGTTCGTTCCGAAGCGGTTGCTCGTCAGGTTCTTCGGCTTCGTCCAGAACAAAATTGATGGATAAGGCAAATGCGAGCAGCAAGGTGCTCAACACCACAATTCGGTTGATCATGGGCGCTATGCTATCAGAGTCGTGCTGCTGACCCATCCATGGCAGAGAAATACAGGAAAACCAGGTAGCTCACCCAGATCGACACCATAATGATGCCTTTAATTCGATTCAGACTGCCCGAACCAATGTAGGCGAAGCAAACCAGCATCATGGTTAATCCAAGCATCAGGATGTAGTCGCGCCAAAGTAGCTCGTACTGAATTGCTGTGGGTGAGATGACGCAGGGAATGGAAAGGACTGCCAGGATGTTAAAAATATTGGATCCAACAATATTGCCAATCGCCATATCGGTCTGATCTTTGAAGGCACTGGTCACGGAAACAACCAACTCGGGCAGGCTGGTACCGACAGCGATAACCGTGAGACCAATGAGTAACTCGCTCACACCCAGACTGGTGGCAATATTTTTCACAGCCCAAACGAGTAGTTCTGAGCTGAGTAGTAGAAACACGAGAGCCAGTACAAACGTGAACAGCGCCCGTGCGTTGGTCATCTCAGGGATCTCTCCCAGCTCTTCGATCTCGGCGGCCAATTCCGCTTGTGTTGATTTGCGGTGTTCGGCAGCCAACCGGAACAGGAACAAGCAAAGTCCTGCAAACAGGAGCACGCCGTCCCAGATACCCAGTCGGTAATCGATCAGCGTCGCGCCCGCACATAGGGTGACGAACACCATGATGGGCATATCGTTACGCAGGATATCAACCCGGAATTTGAGCGGTACCATGATGGCGGTAATGCCGAGCACCATGCCGATGTTGGCGATGTTTGAGCCAATGGCGTTGCCGACTGCCAGCTCGGGCTGGTCTTGCAACGAAGAAATGCCGGAGACAAATATTTCCGGTGCGGATGTACCCAGGGCGACGATCGTGAGACCGATGATCATGGGCGAAATGTTGAAGTTACGAGCGGTGGCCACAGAGCCGATAACGAACTGATCAGCGCTTTTAAAGAGTACGAGGAATCCGACGAGGAGGGCCGCGCTGTAGTAGATCATCCGAGGAGTCAGGGTGAGGGTGCTAACAAGCGACTCATTTAAGGGTTTCTGCTTATTATTTGCAAGGTGAAATGCAGGCTATAGCGGTTTTCCCGGCAGGATGTTAGCGTCGCCGTTTCTGATGCATCTGAAGTAGCGGACGTGACCGAAGATCTGGTCGTACTCGAAAACGTTGTTTATCGAAGGGGTCGAAAACGAATTTTCGATAACCTTTCTCTGCGCGTGCCTGTGGGGAAGACGGTAGCGATCATGGGGCCTAGCGGAACCGGCAAGACGACCCTGTTGAGATTGATCGGGGGGCAGATCCAGCCGGATCGAGGCGCAGTTTATGTCCGTGGCAAAAATGTTGCCCGGCTCGGACGAGAAGCGCTGTTTGAGCTGCGCCGGGATATGGGCATGTTGTTCCAGAGCGGCGCTCTATTTTCTGATCTCACCGTATTTGAGAATGTCGCCTTTCCGTTGAAGGTACACACAGACCTTTCCGAAGACATGGTGCGCGATCTTGTGCTGATCAAACTCCAGGCAGTTGGTCTTCGTGGCGCCGCTGGTTTGTCACCCAGTGAATTATCGGGCGGCATGCAACGTCGGGTGGCGCTTGCACGGGCCATGGCGCTTGATCCGTCACTGGTGATGTACGACGAACCATTTACCGGGCTGGATCCCATTGCCATGGGCGTTATTGTAAAACTCATTCGTGAGATGGCTGATGTGTTTGAAACGACTAACATTGTCGTCTCCCACGACATTCGTGAGACGGCAAGTATTTCTGATTACATCTATGTCCTGGCTGACGGTCGCCTGATCGGGGAAGGCGAGCCAGCGGAGATTGAACAGAACGATGCACCTCGGCTCCGCCAGTTCATGGACGGATTGCCTGATGGTCCTGTGCCATTCCACTATCCGGCGCCCAGCTATGAAGAAGAATTGCTGACACCGGACCGCAAAATGGGCTGGTTCAGCTTTGAGTAGAGTTGGTCAGTAAACATGTTGGCACGTCTTAGAGTTCTTGGCCGTCAGACGCTGCAACTGTTCGCCACCATGGGGCGAGCAGGCAGGCTGTGGTGGATGGCGGTTGTCCACAAACCGGATCCTGCGAATTTTCCGCTGGTGGTGAAACAAATCTATCAGCTGGGTGTGTTGTCGGTTGTGATCACCGTCCTCTCAGGATTTTCCATCGGCGCTGTTCTAGCGCTTCAGGGTTATAACCAACTGGTGCGCTACGGTTCCGAGAGTGCGCTGGGTCTCGGCGTGGCACTGGTTCTGGTGATGGAGATTGGACCGGTGGTCTCGGCTCTGCTGTTTGCCGGTCGAGCAGGCTCAGCGGTGACTGCCGAAATCGGTTTGATGAAGGCAACAGAGCAGCTGACCAGCATGGAGATGATGGGCGTCGATCCGCTTCGCAGGATTGTCGCTCCACGACTCTGGGCGGGATTCATATCCATGCCTCTATTAGCAATGATGTTCAGCGTGGTCGGTATATGGGGTGCGGCGCTGGTTGGGGTCGATTGGCTTGGTGTTTATGAAGGCGCTTTTTGGTCCACCATGTCTGAAGGTGTCGATTTTGTGCGCCATGTTCTGAAAGGTATTGTGAAATCCATCGTCTTTGGACTGGTGGTCACTTGGATAGCGGTGTTTCAGGGATATGATTCAGAGCCCACCAGTGAAGGCATCGCTGATGCGACGACCAGGACCGTGGTATTCTCAAGCGTCGCAGTCCTGGTGCTCGACTTCTTCCTCACTTTGATGATGTTTAACTTTTAAGGATCTCTCATGCAGATGCGAACAATTGAAATTGTTGTTGGTGCCTTCATGCTGGCCGGCCTGATTTCGCTCGGGATTCTGGCAACTCGTATCAGCGGGTTTAATGTCGATGGAGAAACAGACACCTATACGGTCTATGCGAGCTTTGAAAACGTCGGCGGGTTAACAGTTCGTTCCAAGGTGAGTATCGCCGGTGTTGAAGTTGGTCAGGTTGCGGCGATTGAATATGACCGTGACAGTTACGACGCTCGGGTACGTCTGGAGATCGACGGTGACGTCGACAATATCAGTGTCGATTCAACCGCTTCCATCCTTACTGAAGGGTTACTGGGTGGAAAGTACGTGGGATTGTCCATTGGCGCCGAAGAGGAGTTCCTTGTAGAAGGTAGCGAAATCACGGACACCCAGTCCGCGATCATTCTGGAAGAGCTGATTGGGCAGTTTCTTCTTGATCAGTTTTAGGAGAATGACATGAGGCTTTTTGCTGCGTTCTTATTGATGTTTTCGCTTGGTACCGTCCAGGCGCAGACTGCTTATGAAAGCGTGAACGAATCCACCACTATCCTGCTCGAGCGTCTGGTGGAAGTTCAGCCTTTGTATGAGGAAGATCCGGAAAAGTTTTTCACGGCGGTTCAGGACGCACTGTCGCCTTACATCGATTTTGAAGGTTTCGCGAAACGAGTGATGGCGAAACATTACCGAACGGCGACTGAAGAGCAGCGAGCAGCTTTTCTCTCCAGGTTTGAAGACGCGTTGATCAGAACCTACGCCACTGCCTTGCTTGAATTTGATAACCAGAAAGTTGTTGTCGTTGAACCGACGACACCTCAAAAGCGCGAAGACAGGGCGACAATATTGATTGAGGTCTATTCCGGATCTGGAACGCTTTATCCCGTGCATTATCAGCTGGGACTTGAAGAAGATGGTCGCTGGCTGCTTCGCAACGTCATCATAAACGGCATTAACATCGGGTTGCAGTTTCGTTCGCAGTTCAATGCTTACATGCAGAAGTACAAGAAGGACATCGATCTCGTCATTGAGAACTGGGAAGTCGAAGTTGATGATGCATCTTGAAGACGATGTTCTCTTCCTAACGGGCGATCTTGACCTCAACAACCTGATGACTTTTCGCCATGAAATCGAGGATCAGGTGGTTGCGTCCTCCAATGTCACCGTTGATCTGGCTGATCTTACGGTACACGGGTCTGCCATTCTCTCCTTGCTGGTGTTCCTGAAGCGGCGGGCCGTTACCGCCAATGGGTCCGTTCAGATTACAGGCTGTAGTGATGTGGTCCGCCAGATGGCGCGGGTTGCGGAGCTTGAGGAGCTCCTGGGCCTGACGGCTTAACGAGCCGCGTGATAAGATGTCGCGCTTTTATTTAACCCTTTCGAGTCATTTTTGATGGATGTGTCGGCGATCGAAGCCACGCTGCGGGATGCTTTTCCGCAATGCGAGCTGGAACTTCAAGCAGAAGGCAACAAGCTGGGTCTGCGAATAGTATCTGATGTGTTTACCGGTCTGAACCGAGTGAAACGTCAGCAGAAAATTTATGCATTGCTGGATGACCGTATTAAGTCAGGTGAAATCCACGCAGTATCGATGATTACCCAGACCCCAGAAGAGGCCAATTGATATGGATCGTTTGATGATTGGCGGGGGCGCCGTGCTTGATGGGGAATTACGAGCATCCGGTGCGAAGAATTCAGCGCTAAAAATGTTAGCTGCGGCGCTTCTGGCAGACGAGCCAGTGGTGATTTCCAACGTGCCTCACCTTCGCGACATCACAACAATGATTGAGCTGTTGGCCTCTCTTGGTGTGGAAGTTGTTATTGATGAGAAGATGAATGTTGAGATTCACGCCAACACGATCAAGAGCTTTAAGGCGCCTTATGACCTGGTGAAGACCATGCGCGCCTCATTCAATGTGTTGGGCCCATTGCTCGCTCACTATGGTCAGGCGGAAGTGTCTCTTCCTGGCGGTTGTGCCATTGGTCCGAGACCAGTCGATCAACACCTTCGTGGCCTTGAAGCCCTCGGTGCGCAAATTGAAATGGTGGATGGCTACGTTAAGGCGACCACCAACGGTGGGCTAAAGGGCGGCCACGTGTATTTCGATTTCTGCACGGTAGGTGGAACTGAGCACATCATGATGGCTGCATGCCTTGCCGAAGGTGAAACCATCATGGAGAACTGTGCGCGAGAACCTGAAATTATGGATCTGGCTGACTTCCTAAACAAAATGGGCGCTAAAGTAGAAGGGGCGGGTACAGATACGATCCGCATTACCGGTGTACCTTCAATGCGCGGCTGTTCACATAGGGTGATTTCCGATCGCGTTGAAACCGGCACTTATCTTATTGCTGCGGCGGCGACCGGCGGACGCATCAAAATTCGGGATACCAACCCGGAGCATCTGGAGATTGTGATCAGCAAGCTGCGGGAAGCTGGTGCAAAAATCACCATTGACGGTTCGACCATAGAACTGGACATGGAAGGTCGAAGACCCAAAGCAGTTAGCCTGGTAACAGCGCCTTATCCTGCATATCCAACAGATTTGCAGGCGCAGATTATGGCAATGAACTGTGTCGCAGAAGGCACAGGCACCATTAAGGAAACCATCTTTGAAAACAGATTTATGCACGTGCATGAAATGAATCGGATGGGGGCCCAGATTCGACTGGAAGGTAACAATACAACGGCAATTATTGAAGGTGTGCCCCGTTTGAAGGGTGCTCCAGTCATGGCGAATGACCTTCGTGCATCGGTATCTCTCGTCATTGCAGGTCTGGTTGCCGACGGCGATACCGTCGTCGATCGCATCTATCACATTGATCGAGGTTATGAGCAGGTGGAAGAGAAACTTCAGAACCTTGGCGCCAATATACGTCGAGTGGCGTCGGAGTAACGCATGACTTCCAAGGTGGTCATAGCGCTGACCAAAGGCCGGATTCTGGATGCAGAGCTGGAATTGTTGTCCAGCATCGGCATCGTGCCTGAAGAAGATCCGAGAAAATCCCGCAAGTTAGTGTTTGAAACAAACCGCAGTGACGTAGAGATCATGATTCTTCGCGGTGCTGATGTCGCAACTTACGTCGAACATGGTATCGCTGATATGGGCATGTCGGGCAAAGATGTGTTGCTTGAACATGGTGGGACTGGTTTTTATGAACCGCTTGATCTGGGGCTTGGCAAGTGTCGAATCATGGTGGCCGGTCTGAAAGATGAGCCGCCACTGCCTTCCAGGTTGAAGATTGCGACCAAGTTTACCGATACAGCCAAGCGGTTTTATGCGTCTCGTGGTGTACAGGTCGACATCATTAAGCTTTACGGCGCCATGGAACTCGCACCGGTGACAGGTCTCGCGCACCGCATCGTTGATATCGTTGAGACAGGGAATACGCTGAAAGCCAACGGCCTGGTGCCCATGGAGCTGATTACGGAAATCAGCACTCGCCTGATCGTTAATGAGTCTTCTTATAAGACAAAGTTTGAGTCGATTAAGGAAATTATTGATGCGCTCGAGAATGCGGTGGAGGCAGCGCAGTGATTTCCTATCTTGATGCTTCTACCCAGGACTTCACTGATCAGCTCACCAAGTTACTTGCCTTTGCTGAAGAAGATCAGGCTGAAGTTCGTGGCACGGTCCAAACGATTATCCGCGATGTCCGTGACCGTGGAGATGCCGCTGTTCTCGAGCTCACCAATCGGTTTGATAGCCAGAATGCCGGGGACATAGCTGAACTGACGTTGCATGCCTCTGATCTTAAAGACGCATACGAATCTCTCGATCCCTTAGTTCGTGATGCCCTGGAGGAGTCTGCTTCCCGAGTACGCGCTTACCATGAAGCCCAACTCAAGGCGATGGGCGAAGGTGAGCACTGGCAGTATGAAGATGATTATGGAAATCAGCTGGGACAGCGAGTCAACGCGATGGCTCGGGTCGGTGTTTACGCACCCGGTGGAAAAGCTGCTTATCCGTCAACGATCATCATGACGGTGATACCTGCTCGCGTGGCAGGTGTAGAAGAAGTTGTGCTGTGTGTGCCAACGCCGGGTGGTGAAGTTAATCCAGTCCTGCTTGCAGCGGCCCACTTAAGCGGAGTTGATCTCGTTTACTCTATCGGCGGCGCCCAGGCGGTAGCTGCGATGGCTTACGGCACGGAATCCGTTCCTCGCGTCGACAAGATTGTTGGGCCCGGGAATATCTTCGTCGCTACGGCGAAAGAACTCGTGTTCGGTGATGTTGGCATCGACATGATTGCGGGGCCCTCTGAAGTTGTTATCGTCGCGGACGAATCCGTTGATCCTGATTGGGTGATCCAGGACATGTTTGCTCAAGCGGAACATGATGAGATGGCCCAGGCCATTGTGATTTCTCATAGCGCTAAGTTGTTAGGACAAATTCAGTCAAGACTCCCAGAGATGCTCGCCAAGCAGAGCCGAGGAGACATCATCGAGACCGCAATCAGGGATCGGGGTGCCATTATTCAGGTAGCTGACCTTGATGAAGCATTTGATGTCGTCAATCGAATAGCACCTGAGCATCTTCAATTAGCGATGGACGATGCACCTAACCATATTGGAAAGGTGCGGCATGCCGGCGCGGTATTCCTTGGTGTCGACACCACCGAAGTGGTTGGTGACTACACTGCGGGTCCAAGCCACGTGTTGCCCACCAGTGGCACGGCAAGGTTTGCTTCACCTCTGGGTGTTTATGACTTCCAGACGAGAACATCCGTGATTCATTGCTCTCGGGAAGGTTCAATTCAGCTAAACCGTGCAGCGGCCATTATCGCGGCGGAAGAAGGTCTTGATGCCCACGCAGAGTCTGCGCGATTTCGGGTGAAAGGTTAAAGCACCACGCGTCATGTCCGGCCCTCCCACAGAAGGACCCAAAGATCGATACGATGCTGGTGTCCAAAATGGCGAATATCAGTTTGATGAAGCGCAGGCTCAGGCGCTCATCATGCTGCAATCACTCTATGAAGAACTGATTGCGGCGACAGCTCACCAGGGTAGAAACAAACCAGGTTTTTTTGCGCGTCTGATGGGCAAGGAAGCGCCTCAGGTCTCCGTCAAAGGCATCTATTTTTGGGGTGGTGTCGGCCGAGGCAAAACTTTCCTGATGGATCTCTTTTATGAGTCGCTACCGTTCAAGGAAAAGAAGAGGCTGCACTTCCACCGGTTCATGAGAGAAGTGCATCATCAATTGCGCGATCTCCAGGGAGAATCGAATCCCTTAAAGCTTGTTGCAGCAAGATTTGCCAGCCAGGCTAGGGTGCTTTGTTTCGATGAATTTTTTGTCAGCGACATCACCGACGCCATGCTGCTCGCAGGGCTGCTGGATGAAATGTTCAGATTGGGTATCACGCTCGTTGCGACGTCGAATGTCGAGCCGGACCATCTTTACGAAAATGGGCTTCAGCGCAGCAAGTTCTTGCCTGCCATCGCGCTCTTAAACTCGAATACTCGAGTTCACAACATGGATGGTGGTATCGACTATCGTCTTCGTGCGTTGGAATCCGCGGAAATTTACCATCACCCCCTGGATGATCAGGCTGAAGCTGGTCTCGAAGCTGCCTTTTTCAGCATCTCGCCGGATGAGGGGAAGGCGCGTGTGGTCTTGCCCATTGAAGGACGAAATATCGAAACTCGCCGCTGTGGTGACGGAGTTGCCTGGTTTGAATTTCTCGCCTTGTGTGACGGACCCAGGAGTCAGAATGACTATATTGAACTGGCCAGGCTCTTCCAGACGGTATTGATCGGTAATGTGCCGGTGTTTACTGAGAAAAAGGAAGACCAGGCCAGGCGATTTATCAGTCTGGTCGACGAATTCTATGATCGAAACGTCAAACTGATCATCTCCGCTGAGGGACCTATCCTGGATTTGTACCAGGGCCAGAGACTGACATTCGAGTTTCAGAGAACAGAGAGCCGATTGCAGGAAATGCAGTCGAAGGAGTACCTGGCTCAAGAGCACCGCCCCTGAGGTCGAAAAAACCTATAAAAATCATAGTCGTAGCCTGATTTTTGATCGGTCCAGATTTTTTCAGACTAGCCTTGCAACCGGTCAGTGCCTTGGGTAATATTCGCGCTCCCAAATTCCCTGGTCTACATTCCCGTAGACGAAGGGCAAAACGTTATAAGTATTTGATCATGAAGACTATTAGTGCCAAGAAAGAAGAAGTGAAGCGCAGCTGGTACGTCGTGGATGCCACCGACAAGACACTCGGCCGCCTGAGCACTGAAATTGCCAATCGGCTGCGTGGTAAGCACAAGCCTGAATTCACGCCACATGTAGACACTGGCGACTACATTATTGTCGTTAACGCAGAAAAAGTTGTGGTGACAGGCAACAAGACCACAGACAAGTTGTACCACCACCACACGGGTTACCCCGGTGGTATTAAGTCCATCACTTTTGACAAGCTGATCGACAAAGCACCGGAAATGGTGATCGAGAAAGCTGTTAAAGGCATGATGCCAAAGAACAAACTCAGCCGGGCTATGCTGTCCAAGCTGAAGATCTACGCGGGTAACGAGCATCCTCATTCCGCGCAGCAACCAACTCCCCTGGAGATTTAACCAAACATGACCACCCAGTATTACGGAACCGGACGTAGAAAATCAGCAAAAGCCAGAGTCTTCATGACTCCGGGTACCGGCAACATCAACGTTAACAAGCGCAGCCTGGACGAGTACTTCGGTCGCGAAACAGCTCGCATGATTGTAAGGCAGCCGCTGGATGTTGTTGAGATGAGCGACAAGTTCGATTTTCACGTCACCGTAGTTGGTGGTGGTGGCTTTGGTCAGGCTGGCGCGATCCGTCACGGTATCACTCGTGCCCTAATCGAGTACGATGAAACCCTGCGTCCATCTCTGCGAAGTGCCGGTTTTGTGACTCGCGACGCTCGTTCTGTTGAGCGTAAGAAAGTCGGTCTGCGAAAAGCGCGTAAGAAGCCGCAATTCTCCAAGCGTTAATTCGCTGTTCCTATCTGCCAAGGGCTGATTTTTTCTACAATTTCAGCCCCAGACTTTCCTCAAAAACAGCTCAGGCTTTTCCTTAAATCCGCTCAGGGCTG
The DNA here is from genome assembly GCA_965267195.1 of Pseudomonadales bacterium. Classification (GTDB taxonomy): domain Bacteria; phylum Pseudomonadota; class Gammaproteobacteria; order Pseudomonadales; family Azotimanducaceae; genus UBA9659. The sequence continues at coordinate 1,968,027 of OZ253942.1, read as the reverse complement.
TTTCCAAAATCCGCTCATGGCTGTTCCCAAATTCCCCGTCTGGGGCCAACATTTTCCCTACCAGTTGTGGTAGAATCCGCTCGGCCAAATTAAGGCCGAGACCGCCCGTATTTTCCCCTGGGCGGCAGTAGTTTCGGTAAGGGAGATTCATAGTGAGTGAAAATAGCGTCAACACAGGACGCCGCAATTTTTTGATTGGGGCGACGTCTGTGGTTGGAGCTGCTGGTGTTGTTGGAGTCGCTGTACCATTCGTCGGTTCCTGGAACCCCAGCGCCAAGGCATTGGCTGCAGGTGCGCCAATTAAGGTTGATATCAGTAAGATTGCAGATGGCGAAATTCTCGGCCCAATTCCGGCCTGGAGAGACAAGCCGATCTTCGTAATCAAGCGTTCCCAGGAAGTTCTGGATAAGCTGAATTCAAAGAATTCACGTCTGGCTGATCCCGACTCCGACCGTGAGCAGCAACCTGAGTATGCAAAGAACGATACCCGTTCAATCAAGCCCGATGTTCTGGTGCTTGTCGGTATCTGTACTCACCTCGGTTGTTCGCCGCAGTTCAAACCGGTTGTCCAACCGGAAACATTCGACAATGAGTGGATAGGCGGATTCTTCTGCGCCTGCCACGGCTCCAAGTTCGACCTTGCTGGTAGAGTTTATTCTGGCGTACCAGCACCTTCTAATTTGGAAGTGCCGCCACACTACTACGAGAGTGATAGTGTCATCGTGATCGGTGAAGATAAGGGGACGGCATAATGTCAGCTATTCAACAGACTTTTAAAAATGTCATGGACTGGGTCGACGCGCGACTGCCCGTCACCGAGACCTATGAAAAGCATATGTCTAAGTACTATGCGCCCAAGAATTTTAACTTCTGGTACCTATTCGGCGTTTTGTCGATTGTTGTACTCGTAAACCAGCTTCTCACTGGCATCTGGCTCACCATGAGCTATGTGCCCAGCGCCGAAGGCGCGTTTGCCTCTCTTGAATACATCATGAGGGATGTTGAGTACGGCTGGATGCTCAGATACATGCACTCCACTGGAGCGTCAGCCTTCTTCCTTGTGGTTTATCTCCATATGTTTCGTGGCCTCATGTATGGCTCTTATCAGAAGCCTCGTGAGCTGATCTGGATCCTCGGTATGCTCATCTACGTTGCGTTGATGGCAGAAGGTTTCTTCGGTTATCTGCTGCCTTGGGGCAACATGTCTTTCTGGGCTGGCCAGGTGATTGTTTCTCTTGCGGGTGCGATTCCGATCGTTGGTGAAGATCTGGCGACCTGGGTCCGCGGTGATTTCAGTATATCGGGTATTACCCTGAACCGTTTCTTTGCGCTGCACGTTGTGTTGATTCCCCTCGTGTTGATTGTGCTTGTGTTCCTGCATTTGCTGGCACTACACGAAGTGGGCTCTAACAACCCTGATGGTGTAGATGTTAAGAAGCATCTTGATGAAGACGGTAAGCCACTTGATAGCATCCCGTTCCACCCTGCGTACACGATTGGTCACGATCTGCCTGCGATTGTCGGCTTCCTGTTCTTCTTCTGTATCGTGATGTTCTACTTCCCTGATGGGGGCGGTTATCTGATTGAAGCGCCGAACTATACGCCAGCTGATCCGTTGAAGACGCCTGAGCTGATCGCGCCAGTTTGGTACTACACGCCGTTCTATTCGATGCTTCGTGCTGCGACCTTCCCGCTGTTTGGCCTCGATGCGAAGTTCTGGGGTCTGGTTGTGATGGCAGGCGCGATTGTCTTGCCTGCAGTACTGCCATGGCTGGATAAGTCTCCTGTGAAATCGATCCGATACAAGGGCCGCGCCAGCAAAATTTTCCTGGCGGTGTTCGTCATTTCGTTCTTCATCCTTGGATATCTGGGTGTGCAGCATCCAACGCCAGGCAGAACGTTGCTGGCACAGATCTGTACGGCCATCTATTTTGGCTACTTCCTGCTGATGCCCTGGTACACCAGCGTTGAAAAGACGAAGCCGGTACCTGATAGGGTGACGATGCGATGATGGGGGCGATAAGAAAAACAATGAGAAGTTTGATAGCAGTACTGTTTCTCGTCCCCGCTGTGGCTTTCGCTGCAGGTGGCGCGACGTTGATTCCCCTGGATGAGATGGAGCCGAACCTGGAAGATCAGGCGTCGCTGCAGCGTGGTGCTCGCACCTACATGAACTACTGCATGGCTTGCCATAGCCTGCAGTATCAGCGGTATCAGCGTACAGCTGAAGATCTGGGTATCCCTCAGGACCTGATGACTGAGTACCTGATTTTTGACCCAAGCGCCAAGTATGGTTCGTTGATGACCAACAACCTGTCAGAAAAAGACGCGAAGATGTACTTCGGTTCTGCGCCACCGGATCTGACCTTGTACACGAAATTGATGAAAGGCCCTGAGTATCTCTACACCTATATGCGCGTGTTCTACGAAGACGAAACACGCCCGTTCGGTGTTAATAACCTGCTGTTTGAAAACGTTGGTATGCCACACGTACTGGCAGAGCTTCAGGGTGTACAGAGAAAAGTTTGTAAGCAGATTCCAAAATTGGCATCGAACGGCGGTGAAATGAGAGATCCGCTTTCCGGCGAGCCGATTACTGAAGAAGCGTGTGGCGATGAGCTGATCGAACGTGGTTTCAGCCCACTTGAACTGGTTGAAGGCACTGGATCACTTTCCCCAGAAGAGTATGACCAGGTGATTTATGACCTGGCTAACTTCCTGACTTACACAGCGGATCCGAGCAGACTGGAGCGTGAGCGAATCGGCGTCTATGTCCTGCTGTTCCTGGCGTTCTTCTTTGTGTTCACCTGGCTGCTTGGCCGCGAGTACACAAAAGAGTTCCACTAGTACCTGGTTCCCGGCATAGCCGGGAACCCAACTTTTAAGAAAACCAAGAGGTGAAGAATGGGCGTTGTAGCCAAGCATTCATCAATGATTTTTTATTCCGACGGCAATGACCACTACAGTCAGCGCGTCCGCCTGGTTCTTGCAGAAAAAGGTGTCGCAGTAGAGATCATCGACGTTGAGCCCGGCAGCATGCCGGAAGATCTAGCGGGTCTGAACCCGTATAACAGCCTGCCAACCCTGGTAGATCGTGATCTGGTTCTGTACGAATCACAGGTCATCATGGAGTACCTGGATGAGCGGTTCCCGCATCCACCGTTGCTGCCAGTCTATCCGGTTGCGCGAGCACAGAGCCGATTGTTTGTTTACCGAATCCAAAGAGATTGGTGTGGTTATGTCGATACAATCGTTGCGGGTCGCTCCAAAGACACTGTCATCGATCGAGCGCGCAAGGAATTGCGTGAAAGCCTGATCGCGATTGCTCCAATTTTCGGCGAGAAACCTTTCTTCATGAGCGATGAATTCACGCTCGTAGATTGTTGTGTTGCGCCAATCCTCTGGAGATTACCGGTTCTCGGTATCGAACTTCCGCCCAAGCATGGCAAGCCGATTCATGATTACATGGATCGAATTTTCCAAAGAGATGCTTTTCAGTCTTCGCTGAGCGAAGCTGAACTCGACATGCGGGATTAAATCACGGCCGGGTTTTACCCGGCTGTCACCGTCATATGAACTCTTCCGTTCCTTATCTGATTCGAGCCATTAATGAATGGATTCTCGATAACGATTGCACGCCTTATCTGATCGTAGATGCCACGATGGACGATGTGTCTGTGCCCATGGAATATGTGAAGGACGGGCAGATCGTTCTGAACATAAGCCCTACGGCTATTCGAGACCTGTCGATTTCATCAGAGTATGTCATGTTCAGTGGAAGGTTCTCTGGCGTGGCTCACGAAATCTATGCACCGATCTCTGCGGTGATGGGTATCATTGCCAAGGAAAACGGCGAGGGCATGTGGTTCCCAAGGGAAGATGCAGATCCGACGGATACACCCCCCGAAGATGGTCCGCCAACGGACGATTCGCCGCCCACACCGCCAGACGGTCCACCCAAAGAAAAAGGACCGCCAACACTGAAGGTGGTCAAATAACTAGTTGATGTACTCGAAGACCTTAACGATTTTCTGAACGCCCTGGACTTCACGGGTCACGTTCACTGCAGCATCAGCTTCAACCTGGGTCAAGCGACCCATCAGATACACCACCTCGTTTTCTGTCACCACTTTGATGCGATTCACATCAGTGTCTTCATTGGTCGTGAGTGCCGATTTCACTTTGGTGGTTAGCCAGGAATCATTGGTGCGAGACAGGACAGATGTTTCACCGGCAACCTGAAGTTCGTTGTGAACCTTACGCACATTTCTTAAAGGTTCCGCTTCTGCAGTAGCCAGTGGAATCAGATCTGCGGACGGCACCTGACCAGTGATCAGTACGATGCCATCGAAGCTGTTTACAGAGATGTTGGCATCCTTCAGCGCGGGGTGTGCGTTGTCGATACGTTTTTTAACCAGGCTTTCGTTTCGGGAGTCATCAAACGCCCCGCTGACAGAAGTCGCGGCGCAGCCTGACAAAGTGAGTGTAAAAATTAGAACGTAAACAAGAGTGCGCATAGTCATGTGGCGCTAGTCTAGTGTAAAGGCGCCTGGTATCCAATCGATGTCGTTGCCAATTGAGACCACGTCAAAGCGATATTGGTTCCACCGATGACCATTTTTCTGCAGGAACATTTTTGCGGTTCTAATGATCTTCTGTTGTTTTGAGCTGGATATGGAGTCGGCACCTGTTCCGAAGTTGGGGTTCGCGCGGTATCGAACCTCGACAAAGATAAGGAGCGAGGACTTGCTCATGATGAGATCAATTTCTCCGGTCCGAGCGCGAAAATTGCGTGTTACCAAGGTGAAGCCCTGGGCTTTCAGATGTTTCTCAGCGGTACGCTCGGCTTCCGTGCCGGTTAGCGTTGTGTTCACCTCAAAGGCCGAAGATCATCGGTACTGCTCGAACTTCACCTTCCTGGAACTGTGCCCACATCAGTGTTCGAGTAATCACGTTATCCTCGTTCAGAGCCAGCATTCCCGTTGAGCCAAACACTCGCTCAGTAGGGTAATCCTTTAGCTGTTGTAGTCGTGGATATAACCGATGCACATCAACCCCGAGCGCATAGAAAGGTGCGAGTTGTGAGCTTGCTGAATCCCAGGTTGCGCTGATGAGCTGTTGCACATCGTCATCCGAGGTGAGCTTCCAGGGAATATCACAGAAGCGAATGCCGTTCAGATCAATGGCGTCGATACGTGAATCTGAAGCGACGTGAACATGAGAAGTGGCGTATACGGGAATGTCCTCTGCATAGAAAAATGCCAGGGTCGGCTTAATACCCCGGGCCTGAGTTGTATTGGCCAGCAGAAACACGAAATCGATGTCTTGTCTTCGCCTGGCAGAGAACTCGAACCGTTCCCCTGTGATGCGGCGTAAGTTTGCAGCGCGCTCTTCGCTGGAATCAACGTTAAGCAGAGACTTGACCATGTCCGAGTAGTCGCGCTGATTCTCGTAACGAGATGTATCAACTATGACACCGCCCAGTTCCGTGTAGCGTTCGGCGAAAGCATCATAGTTCCTATCACCCCACTGGGTATCTGGAGCGATGACAAGCCCGCTCAGGTGACCCTCACGAACGACTTGATCTGCAACTTGAATAGATTCGTCTTCGGGTGCAAGACCGAACTGGTAAAGGTTTGGATTAATTTCTCCCTCGACAGTCCTGTTCAATGCGATAACGGGAACACTAAGGGGTTGCCGAGCAACTCTGCTGACTTTCTCGCGATCAAGTGGCCCGATGATAATTTCCGCGCCGTCACTGATTGCGGTTGCAAGGGTTTCGAGGATGTCGCCCTGACTGGAGTCGTAAATTTTGAGACTGGAGTCTGGTGTCAGCTGGTAGTGAGCGGCGATATAGCCATCTCTGATCGCTCGACCGATGCCGCCCAGGCTACCTTTGAGGGGAAGCAGAAGCGCAATATTCTCCGGTCGATCCGCGACAATTTTGGATAGCATTTGTAACGAGGCAGGCACCACGATGGCGGCCGAGTGATTGGGCCAAGCGGTCTTCCACTTCTTTAATGCGTTTAGCTGCCGGAGTGGATCGTTCTGATACCTGCGAGTTAGCGCTGCCAGAGATAACCAGCCACGAATCTCGCTGGTAATGCTTTGTTCTGCCTGCTGCTGAAGCGTTTCCTCATCCAGCATGAGCAGTGTCGAGAATATTTCCTCGTGATTCTCTTGACGCTCTTCCGGTGGTAACAACCGATTTATGTAGATCAGTTCCCGTGCACTGGCGAGATAGCTTCGACCCATTTTGTAAGCTTTTGCGCGAAGCCGTCCTGCGGAAATCTGTGTGTCTGTCTCGAGCCGAATGCTCTGCATGCGCCGATCATCAAGAATTCTTACCGCAAGTCTGGGGTCGTCATCATAGAGTGCGAGTTCTGCAGCGAGGAAAGAGTAATCTCGAGTTGTCGAGGTCGTGGCATAAGGCGACTCAACGGAAGAGAGTATTCGTCGAAGGAGTTCCGGATCACCGGACTGCAAAGCCAGCTCCGCTGCCTCGAGCCTCAGTTCTGTCGAACGGGGTGGTACGGTTCTACCGGCTTCCAGGAGTAAGCGATCAATGCCGCGGTGCGGGGTTAGAATTTTTTCTGGTTGTTGACTTGAACCGCGGTCGCTTGTCGGTGTGGTTTCGCAACCGGCGAGAAAGACCGTTAAAAGTAATGCGGTGACTGCTAACTTGTTCATTCGAACTCAGCTACACGTTTTCAGCTAGACTAGAGCGAAGAATTATCCCATAACTTTTGTGAAGCTGTTGTAGTCAATTGTCCACTCTTTACGTCGTCGCAACGCCCATTGGCAATCTTGAAGACCTGACCCCACGCGCCAGGAAAGTGCTGGCGTCCGTCGAGGTGATTGCTGCTGAAGATACCCGCAGAACCGGTATGCTTCTGGCGCAGTCCGGGATCGCCGCTGGAGACAGGCAGGCGGAGCTGATCCAGCTTCATGATCACAACGAGCAAGCCTCCACTGACAGGATTCTGGCACTGCTCCAAAAAGGCCAGGATGTCGCCATCGTGTCGGATGCGGGCACGCCCTTAATCTCCGATCCGGGTTATCAGGTGGTTCGAGCCTGTCACAAGGCCGGTATTACGGTTGTACCGGTAGCGGGTGTAAGTTCGCTCGCGACAGCACTGAGTGCGGCTGGGTTACCGACAGATCGTTTTGCGTTTGAAGGTTTTCTTCCAGCGAAGAAGGCGGGCAGGGAGGCGAGGTTAGCCTCGCTACAAAACAGTGATGTCACGCTTATCTTTTTCGAGGCACCGCACAGGATCCAGCAGTTTGTTCAGTCTGTTGTTGACATCATTGGGCAGGACCGGGAGCTCTCAATTTGCCGGGAGCTAACAAAAACCTATGAGCAGATTGTGACTGGAACGGCAGGGGAGTTACTTGCCAGGCTTAAGTCCGAGTCGATCCCTGCGAAAGGCGAGTTTGTCGTGCTCCTGCGCGCTAGTGAGTCCTCACATGAGCAATTGGACGTCGATGCACTGCTTTTGGCTCTCCTGGAAGAGCTATCGCCATCTCGCGCGGCTGCCGTGGCTGCCAAAGTGACTGATCACTCGAAAAGTGATCTCTATGATCGAGCTCTCAAGCTGAAGGGTTAAAGCCGGAGTCGGCCGATAAGCCGGGTTCTGTCGTGGACAATCATTCATCTGTGATACCTGTCGCCAGGTACCTATAGCGACCTACCCGAATCCCATCGCGGGCAGCGATTGACGGATTCCTATTTGGTCTTGCTCCGAGTGGGGTTTACACTGCCACGCCCGTTGCCGGCCGCGCGGTGCGCTCTTACCGCACCATTTCACCCTTACCCCAATAAAGAGGCGGTATATTTTCTGCTGCACTTTCCGTAGGCTCGCGCCCCCCAGGTGTTACCTGGCACCCTGCCCTGTGGAGCCCGGACTTTCCTCCCCGACGAATCGGAGCGATTGCCTGGCCGACTCCAGCGCGAAGCCTAAACCCTCATAACGGGTGACTCAAGCACTGCAGATGCCGCATTTTCGGCGGCTTATGCGAAAAATGCATATAAATCTGCGATGTTATGAGAAATTCATCTTAAAGCTAATACTTAACAACTTACTTTAAGTTGGGAGGGTATCTGGCTGTTATCTATTAGGTTACTTAAGGCAGCTACATCCGCTATCTGAAAAGTCACCTAAGTTATTGTGTTTTAAGGACAATTTGCCAGTCCTGCGGCTTGACACCTTCTCGCCCCCTTTTTAATGTTCGCAGTGAAGAAAAGTGGGTAAAAGTGTCATTTTGTGGGGGATCTGGGGTTTGAGCCTTCCGCAAAACACATTTACTCCATTTTGCAGTTAATGGGGTGAGATAAAAGTCATGTTTCGCGGTGTGAATAACGTGAACGTCGATGCGAAGGGTCGTATAGCGATCCCCGCACGCTTCCGCGATCAGCTTCTGAATCACTGCAACGGAGAGATGGTTGTCACCATCGATACTGAAGAACGTTGCCTCCTCATCTATCCGCAACCCGATTGGGATGACATCCAGCGGAAAGTCGAAGCGCTACCGAGTTTCAATGTAGCGGCACGCCGAGTTCAGCGTTTGTTGATTGGCCACGCGACAGACATCCAGATGGATAACAGCGGACGCATTCTCCTGACCCCACCGCTTCGGGAATATGCGGATCTCGAAAAGAAAGGTGTCCTGCTCGGGCAGGGCAAAAAGCTGGAACTCTGGAGTGAGAGCTCTTGGGTCGAGCGCAGGGATTCCTGGCTGGAAGATCCTTCCAGTCTGGAGCTACCCGAAGAACTCCAATCCTTGTCACTGTAGGGCGCGCGATGACGACGGCTCCCCATCAGACGGTCTTACTAGAGGAGGCCGTCCACGCCCTCATTACTAACCGAAGTGGCACCTACGTTGATTGCACATACGGCCGCGGTGGTCACAGCCAGGCCATTGCTGATTCACTGGATGCGGATGGGCGTCTGCTGGTCGTAGATCGAGATGAAACGGCCGTAGCTCACGCGGAAGAAAGGTTTAAAGATGATGACAGGGTTGTCATTGAGCACGGTTCGTTTTCGCAATTAAGAAGTTTTCTGGATCGCCATCAAATCCAGGGTCTTGATGGTGTGCTGATGGATCTCGGTGTTTCGTCACCGCAAATTGATGAAGCAGAGCGAGGCTTCTCTTTTCAACAGTCCGGTCCGCTGGATATGCGCATGAATCGTTCTGAAGGTCCGACGGCGGCAGAGTGGTTGGCCGACGCATCAGAACAGGAAATCACCGACGTACTGAAACGCTACGGTGAAGAGAGGTTCGCTCGCCGCATCGCGAGGAAAATTGTCGAAACCCGAGTCGATACCTTAATCGATACCACCGACAAACTGGTTGAGATTGTTGAGACGTCAATTCCAAGACGAGAAAAACATAAACATCCTGCGACCCGAACATTCCAGGCAATCCGTATCCAAGTAAATCGTGAATTGGAAGAGCTCGAGAACTGTCTTACTGATGTGATCGATTTACTCAACTCTGGTGGTCGCCTGGTGGTCATCAGTTTTCATTCGTTGGAAGACCGAATCGTTAAAAGATTCTTTCGCAGAATGGCCAGAGGAGAAGAGTTGCCATCACGGTTGCCTATCCGTGACGCCGAAATTGATCGTCACGTGCGTATTCTTGGAAAGCCCGTGAAGCCGTCTGACGAGGAAGTCGCAGGCAATCGACGTGCGCGAAGTTCTATCATGCGAATAGCGGAGAAACTGTGATGCCAGCGATTCTCCGACTGCTCATAGGCTGGTTCCTGTCTCCTAAGCCGCTTCTCGGTGCTGCGCTGACCTCTATCTTTGTTGTGTCTGCGATCGGCGTTGCCTATTCAGCTCATGAAACTCGCAATATGTACCGTGACCTTCAGCAGCTGGAGAAGAGTCATGATGATCTCGAGCATGAGTACGAGAAGTTGTTGCTTGAGCAAAGTGCCTGGGCGGATTACACAAGACTGAATGAGCTCGCGTTCAAAGAGCTTGAAATGCAGGCGCCTGAAACTGACGACCTGGTGGTGTTGCGATGATGCTGCCGCGTGTATATCTGGTTGGCATGATTGTGTTGGCGCTCGCCGCCGGTATGCTCGGTCGTCTCTGGTATCTGCAGATTGTCGATAAAGACTTTCTTCAGGATCAGGGAGACGCTCGCACGATTCGTATGGAACGAATTAATGCGCATCGGGGCATTATCCAGGACAGAGCCGGTAAACCATTGGCGGTTAGTACACCGGTCTTGTCTCTTTGGGCTAACCCATCAGAAGTTCTTGGGGATGAAGACGCTGATCGTCAGGATCTTTCAGCACTTACTGAATATCTTGAGGTTGACGCCGCCACGTTCGAGAAAAAGCTGACCAGTAATCTGTCGCGAAACTTCGTTTATCTAAGGCGACACTTGCCACCGGCGGAAGCGAGGGAAATTCTTGAGCTGGGGATTCGAGGTGTCTATGCGGAAAGGGAGTACCATCGATTCTATCCCGCCGGTGAGGTGGCAGCGCACGTTGTTGGTTTCACGAATATCGATGATGTCGGTCAGGAAGGTCTCGAGCTTTCGTTCGACAAGTGGCTAGCCGGCACTCCGGGTAAGAAGAAAGTTCTCAAAAACCTCTACGGGGAAATTGTTCGAGACGTAAAACCGGTTGCAGAAGCGCAGCCCGGAAAGTCGCTATCGCTAACGATTGACTTAAGGCTTCAGTATCTCGCCTACCGCGAGCTTAAGTCTGCGGTTCAACACTTCAAAGCGAAGTCAGGTTCTGTTGTTGTATTGGATGTTGAAACCGGGCATGTCCTGGCAATGGTCAACCAACCCTCTTACAACCCAAACAATAGAATTGATCTTGATTTGGCTGCGGTTCGAAACCGAGCGTTGACGGATGTATTTGAACCAGGTTCCACGGTGAAACCATTTACGGTTGGTGTGGCATTGCAAACGGGTCGTTACTCGGCTGAGTCCACCATCGATACTTCACCGGGATTCGTCAGGGTGGGTAACTTTACGATTCGTGATCCGAGAAACCGTGGTGTGCTTAAGCTTGATGAAATCATTGCGCACTCCAGCCAGGTGGGCATCTCCCGGTTGGCGCTGGACCTCAACGAATACGAGGTCTGGGGTATGTTCGAACAGCTCGGTTTTGGCCGGGATGTGGGAAGCGGCTTCCCAGGTGAAAGCACCGGTTACCTGCCGAATCATCGTCGTTGGAAAGATATTGATCGGGCCACGTTTGCTTATGGGTACGGCCTGACAGTCACACCGATCCAGCTCGCCGCAGCTTACCTCACGATTGCTAGTGGCGGCATCAAGCGTGATATCAGCATGATTGAAGGTATCCCAACCCAGGAGAAGCGAGTCTTTTCCCAGGAAATTGCGCGTCAATTGAAGACGATGCTGGCTACTGTGGTTACGGATGGCACAGCAACCAGAGCTGCGATCACCGGATACGAAGTCGCCGGTAAAACCGGAACCGTCAGAAAAATTGGTGAAGATGGGTATCAGGACACTCAGCACCTGGCTTTTTTCGCGGGCATGGCGCCCTTGGATAATCCGAGACTGGTTGGCGTCGTCTTGATTAACGAGCCTCAGATGGATCAATCCGGTGGCGGAACCATCGCTGCACCGGTGTTCTCTCGAGTCATTCAAAACGCATTGCGCATTCTTAATGTGCCTCCGAAGTTTCAGGAGGCCGTGTAGTGATGATGTTAAATCAGATCGTCACCGAACAACCGGTACCGGACATTGAGGTTGCTGGGATTAAAGATGACAGCCGTGCCGTTACGGCAGGGGATTTGTTCCTAGCCGTTAAAGGTGAATCGGTTGATGGCAGAGATTATCTGCGTGACGCAATTCGCCAGGGTGCGGTTGCAGCAGTGTGTGAGGCGCCCGCGCCAGTATTAACAGATATCCCTGTCGTACCCATCGAGCATTTGTCGACACGCGCCGGTGTTTTTGCCGCACGGTTCTACGGTGAGCCAAGTCAGCAGATGACGATCGTGGCGGTTACAGGCACCAACGGAAAAACGTCGTTTACACATTTGTTAGCCGACGCCTTGAGTGCCAAGGAAATCAAATGCGGTCTTGTTGGCACCATGGGCCATGGTCGACCTGGATACTTGAAGGAGCCAGGTCTGACAACGCCGCCTGCTGTGGATATGCAAAGACGTCTGAGGGATCTGGCTGATCAGGGTTGTGAAGTTACGGTTCTTGAGGCTTCTTCTCATGGCATCGTCCAACACCGCCTCGCGGGTTGTCGAGTCAACATCGCGGTGTTAACCAATATCACTCACGACCACCTCGATTATCACAAGACGATGGATGCCTATCGTGCGGCCAAGGGTCAGTTATTCCAGGTGCCGGGTCTGCAGGCTGCAGTCATTAATCGTGATGACGAATATGCAGAAGAGCTGATCTCAAAGCTGGCGAGCTCCGTCGAGTGTGTCGATTTCAGTATGCGAAGTGACTCGAATGCCAAGGTGTTTTTGCAGTCTGTTTCGATGCATGAGCGTGGCATGGAGATCACTCTTTCCTGTGATGGAGAACCGGTGCAAGCAGAGGTTCCGCTCTTCGGTTCTTTCAATGTACAGAACATCCTCGCTGTGACCGCCACCCTGGTCTCCCTGGGTTGGGACGCAAGCGATATTGAGCAGGCTCTAGCTCTGCTTCAACCAGTTGCCGGGAGAATGGAAGTTATATCGAGGGCAGGGAAGCCCACCATTATCGTCGACTACGCTCATACGCCGGATGCACTGGAGAAAACGCTGAAAGCGGCACGTGAACATTTTCCAGAAGGTAATCTGACCTGTGTTTTCGGATGTGGTGGCGACAGGGATAACACCAAACGACCCGTAATGGGAGAGATTGCTTCCGAGCTGGCGGATAAGGTGTTGGTCACCAGCGATAACCCGCGCTCCGAAGATCCGGAGAAAATTATCGTCGATGTTGTCGCCGGTATCTCCGGTGAATACACAGCGGAAGTTGATCGAGAAACCGCGGTCAGGTCTGCGATTACAGAAGCAACGGAACATGACATTGTTCTTGTAGCGGGCAAGGGGCATGAAAGTTATCAGGAATTGGCGTCTGGCCGTATTCACTACAGTGACTTCGACGTCATCGCCTCGGTGTTAGCCGGAGATGAGCCAGATTCAATTGTTGGGCTGGGTGAAACGGGCCTTAGCTATGCGCGTTACCTGGTCTCGCGGAACAAGAAATTTGTTGTATATGATGATCATCCGTCAGAAAAGGCGATATCGCAGCTTAATCAAATTGTTGGAGAGAATGTCTCCATAAAGCCGCTCAGCGAGCTTGTTGCTGATGATGTTTCCAGTGTTTACCTGAGTCCGGGTGTGCCACTTGCTCACGAAAACATCAGGCGAGTCAGGGATGCTGGCGTTGCTATACATGGTGATGTCGCCATGTTCGGAGAAATGGCTCAGGCTCCAGTGATCGCTATTACCGGAACTAACGGAAAAACAACGGTCGCTCATCTGGTACATGCGATTCTTGAAGGCCAGAAAGACAAGGTGGTGTTGGCGGGTAATGTTGGCGTTCCCGTGCTCGACGTGCTCGACCCCAGTGCCAGCTATTACGTTCTGGAGGCTTCCAGCTATCAGCTGGAACTTGCGACGGCGCTATCGTCGGAGGTTGCCGTTGTTCTCAATCTGAGTCCGGATCACATGGACAGGTATCCTGACGCAGACACCTATTACCAGACCAAATTGGCGCTGTATGACAACGCGCAGATGGCTGTGCTTAATCGCCAGTTAAGTGATCAGGTAGGCATCCGTAGCGGAAGGGTCGCTACCTTTGGTTTAGATTCGAAAAAAGGACCAGGTCATTTTGGGTTGGTTGAACGGGAAGGAGAGCGCTTCCTGGTTAACGGTGAAGAAGTGCTTCTTTCCGTATCAGAACTCCAGCTAGCCGGTGCACACAATATTGAAAACATCCTGGCAAGCCTCGCCATTGGCTGGTTGCTCGATCTCGATATGACAACGATGCTGGCTACCGTCAGGTCATTCTCAGGATTGCCCCATCGAGGTGAGCTCGTCGCAACAGTTAACGGAGTCGACTACATCAACGATTCCAAAGCGACGAACCCGGGAGCAATGACTTCCGCTGTGCTGGGCCACGCAGGCACTGTTCATCTCATTGCCGGTGGTGATGCCAAGGGACTCGATTTCGTGAGTGCCGTTCAGGGAGTTGCTGTACGACTCGATTCGCTGGCGTTGATTGGCGAAGAACGAGCCCGAATGGCCAAAGAACTGTCGTCCCTCACACCGGAGGTCTGTGAATCGATGCAGGCTGCTGTTGAGTTTGCTGCAGGGCAAGCTCAAGAAGGTGATGTGGTTCTGTTGTCACCGGGTTGTGCCAGTTTCGATCAGTTCGAAAACTATGCGGCTCGTGGTCAGGCGTTCCGAGATTCAGTTGGGAGGCTTGTGTCATGAGCATGGCGAGAGCAGCAGCCCGGCAACCGGACCTCCCGACCATGGGCAAATTTCCAGTTGACCCAATGATCACAGGTATTGCGGTATTCCTGCTGCTATACGGACTGATTATGGTCGGTTCCGCCTCGATGGAAGTGGGCGCTAAAACCTACGGCAATGCCTTCCATCTGCTGACACGACACAGCATGTACCTTGTTATCAGTGGTGTTGCTGCAGTTTTAGCGATCAGTGTTCCAGTACACGTCTGGCAGCGTTGGGATGCAGGGTTGCTAGGGTTTGCGTTTCTGCTGCTGGTGATCGTGCTGATTCCCGGCATTGGTAAAGAGGTCAATGGTTCGACCCGCTGGATTGCCCTTGGTCCATTCAGTCTTCAAGGCTCCGAGTTTGTGAAGCTTTTCGTGATGATCTACATGGCGGGTTATCTGGTTCGCAGGTCAGAAGAAATAGAAACCTCTCTCAGCGGGTTTGCGAAACCGTTGGTTGTTCTGACCCTCATTGTGCTTTTGTTGCTTGGTCAGCCGGATTTTGGTGCAGCCATTGTCATCATCAGTGCCGCCATCGGCATGATCTTTCTGGCGGGGGTGCCCTATCGGTTCTTCCTACCGCTGGTAGCGCTGTGCGTATCTGCGGTGGCCTTGATTGCGACACTGCAACCTTATCGACTCGCTCGATTAACGGCTTTTGCTGACCCCTGGGAGCATCAATTCGGCAGCGGTTATCAGCTGACCCAGGCGCTGATTGCCTTCGGCAGAGGCGAGTGGTTTGGGCTGGGTCTCGGTAACAGCATTCAGAAGCTGTTCTTCCTGCCGGAAGCGCACACAGATTTTCTGTTTTCAATCATCGCGGAAGAGCTCGGCATTATCGGTGCAGGACTGGTGATCTTGCTGTTTGCTGCATTGGTGATTCGTGGATTGGCGATTGGTAACGAAGCAAAAACAAAAGCGCTCATGTTCCACGCTTATCTGGCGTACGGCATTGCTCTGATTTTGGGTATTCAGGCCAGCGTGAACCTGGGAGTGAATCTGGGTGTACTGCCCACCAAAGGACTGACCCTGCCACTCATGAGTTATGGCGGCAACAGTTTGATTGTCAGTTGCATGATGATTGCCATCTTGCTTCGAATTGATTTCGAAACCCGCCAGGCGCAAGCCCCAGAGACGAAAAAGGGGCGACGCAATGGCTAGCATGTTAACGACAGATGTGCCGGAAATGCGGCGAATTAAACGCATTCACTTTGTTGGGATCGGCGGTGCAGGCATGTGCGGCATCGCTGAAGTGCTTCTCAACCAGGGATACGAAATTTCGGGATCCGACATCCAGGCTTCTCCTGTGACTGAGCGTCTGGTTTCTATGGGTGCAGACGTCAAGATTGGCCACAGCAAACTTAACATCAAGGACGCTGACGTTATCGTCACGTCCAGTGCGATTAATCCAGACAACCCCGAGTTGCTTGCAGCGAACGAAGACCGTGTTCCTGTCGTCAGGCGAGCGGAAATGCTGGGTGAGCTTATGCGCTACCGGCACGGCATTGCTGTTGCAGGTACTCATGGCAAGACAACAACAACCAGCCTGATCGCGTCAGTGTTTCGCGAGGCAGCGCTTGATCCGACTTTTGTCATCGGAGGGTTGCTGAACAGCGCGGCCAGTAATGCACAGCTAGGTGCATCCCGTTACATGATCGCAGAAGCTGATGAAAGTGATGCTTCGTTTCTTCACTTGCAGCCGATGATCGCCGTGCTCACCAATGTCGACAAAGACCATCTGGCGAACTACGAGGGAAGCTTTGAAAAGTTGAAGTCGGCATTTGTGGAGTTTGTTCACAACCTGCCTTTTTACGGATTGCTTGTGGCTTGTGTTGACGATCCGGTTGTGAAATCACTGCTGCCTCGCGTGCATCGACCTGCTTTGACCTACGGTTTCGATGAAGGCGCTGATTTCAGAGCGGAGATTGTTGAACAGAAAGAGCTCCTTTCCCGATTCAAGGTGCATCGCGGTCAGCACGGTAACGATCTGGAAATCAAACTGAACATGCCTGGGCGGGTGAACATCCTGAACGCCTTGGCTGCAGTTGCAATTGCGACCGATGAAGGCATCGCCGATGACAAGATTGTCGCGGGTCTGGAGAAATTTGAAGGCGTATCGCGAAGGTTCCAGGTACACGGCCGATTCAAGCTGGATGAAGGTGAATTCCAGTTAGTGGATGACTACGGTCATCATCCAAACGAGGTCAGGGCCATGATCGATGCGGTTCGTAAGGGTTGGCCCGATTCTCGACTGGTCATGGTTTATCAACCGCACCGATACACGCGGACCATGGAGCTGTTTGATCAGTTCGTTGATGTTCTGGGCCGTGTCGATCAGCTGCTGTTGCTCGAAACTTACGCAGCCGGTGAGACGCCAATTGAGGGTGCGGCAGGAACGGACCTTTACCAACAACTGAAACTTCGCACTGAAACACCGGTTTCTTTTGTTGAAACGATTGCTGATGTGCCCGCGGTACTTGAGTCAATGGTCCAGCCAGGTGATCTGGTCATGACTCAGGGTGCTGGCGAAACAGCCATTCTTGCCAGGAACCTTACTGAGCGATGGGCTGAAAGGAGGGTGCAATGAAGCTGGTGCCAATATCCGCTTTTCTGGTCTCTGCTGTCGCAGTGATTTCGTTGCTCTCGTTTGCCGTGGTTTCCATAGATCGATCCTCCATTGAACGCGTGACGATTGTCGGTGAGCTCTCCACAGAACAACTCTCTGCGTTAAAGGCACGACTTGAAGATATCGATCTGAAGGAAACAGAGTCAGTCGAAATCGGCAAGAGAGTTGCTGAACTTGAATGGGTTCACCACGTAAACGTTCGTAAGGGCTGGCCTTCAGGTATTGACCTTGAAGTTCATGTAGAGAGCGTCATCGCCTACTGGAACGACAATGGATTTATTAATGAAGAGGGTGGCTCCGTTTACTCCGACCTCATAACGGGAGGTGATCTGCCTCACCTTTATGGACCCGTTGGCTCGGAGCATGAAGTCATGGAGCAGTACCAGCAGTTAACCAGCATGCTGGGAAAATTTGGTCATGAAATTAAGGTGCTTTCAGTGACAGAGAGAGGCTCGTGGTCAATCGAAACCCAGGAAGGCGTTGAGGTGCTGTTGGGGAAAGAAGACCTGAAAGCCCGAATGAAAAGATTTCTTGTTGTGAGCGAACGCCTGCGTATGCAGGGCGACTCACGCGAGGTTGATCGCATGGATGCGCGATACATCAACGGTGTTGCCGTGGAATTTGCAGATAACAATCACATGAAACTTGCAGAAGTAAATAACAGTGTAGGGGAACGAAACTTATGACTAGTTCAACAGGTGGTCGCATGATCGTCGGCCTGGACATAGGGACCTCCAAGGTGGTCGCTATTGTCGCAGAGGTAGGCCTTGACGGTGAGATTGAGATTGTCGGTATCGGCAGCCACCCATCCCGAGGATTGAAGAAAGGTGTAGTGGTGAACATTGAATCCACTGTGCAATCGATCCAACGGGCGGTGGAAGAAGCTGAGCTGATGGCAGGATGTCAGATCCATTCTGTGTACGCAGGTATCGCGGGGAACCACATCCGCAGTCTGAATTCACATGGGATCGTGGCGATTAGGGACAAAGAAGTGTTCCAGCCGGATATTGATCGCGTTATTGATGCTGCCCAGGCAGTAGCGATTCCGGCTGACCAGAAAATCCTGCACATCCTTCCACAGGAATATGTGATCGACACCCAGGAAGGCGTTAAAGAGCCTTTGGGTATGTCCGGTGTGCGTCTTGAAGCCAAGGTTCACCTTGTGACCTGCGCAGTGAATGCCGCACAGAACATCGAGAAATGTATTCGTAAATGTGGATTGCATGTAGAAGACATCATTCTTGAGCAGCTGGCCTCGGGATACGCGGTGTTAACCGAAGACGAAAAAGATCTGGGCGTTTGTATTGTCGACATTGGTGGCGGCACCACGGACATCGCCGTTTTTGTTGATGGTGCTATCCGCCACACAGCCGTTATTCCTATTGCTGGAGACCAGGTTACTAACGATATCGCCATGGCGTTGCGAACCCCTACACCGCACGCTGAGGAGATAAAGATCAAGTACGCCTGTGCCCTTGCAAGTCTTGCTGGTGAAAACGAAACGGTAAAAGTACCGAGTGTTGGCGATCGTCAGGATCGGGATCTCTCGAGGCAAGCGCTTGCTGAAGTTGTCGAGCCTCGGTACGACGAGTTGTTCACTTTGGTCCAGGCGGAACTGCGTCGAAGCGGCTTCGAAGACTTGATTGCAGCGGGCATTGTCCTGACCGGTGGTACCTCAAAGATTGAAGGTGCGGTGGAACTTGCTGAAGAGATTTTCCATATGCCAGTCAGTCTGGGTAAGCCGAAGAATGTCTCCGGGCTCGCTGACATTGTGAAGAATCCAATTTACTCCACCGCCGTCGGGCTCTTGCAGTACGGCGCCAAGCAGCAGACAGAGGAAGTCGTTGTGCCGGCTGCAGCGGGGATGGATGGAATGATGGGCCGGGTTAAAAGCTGGTTCATGGGTAATTATTAAAAACAAAACGATCTTAACCTGAGGAGGTTAATTATGTTTGAAATCGTTGATAGCGCACCGCAAAACGCCGTCATTAAGGTGATCGGTGTTGGGGGTGGCGGTGGAAACGCCGTTGAGCACATGGTCAAACAGGACATCCAGGGTGTGGAATTCATCTGCGCCAACACGGATGCCCAGGCTTTGAAGAATCTTGGTGCACGAACGCTGCTGCAACTAGGTAGCAATGTGACCAGAGGTTTGGGTGCTGGTGCCAATCCGAGTATGGGTAAAGACGCCGCACTCGAAGATCGTGATCGCATCGCCGAAGGATTGGCAGGTGCAGACATGGTCTTTGTCACCGCAGGTATGGGTGGCGGAACCGGAACCGGTGCTGCTCCCATCGTTGCTGAAGTTGCCAAAGAACTTGGCATTCTGACAGTGGCAGTGGTGACCAAGCCGTTTATGTTCGAAGGTAAGAAGCGAATGAAAATTGCTGAAGAGGGGATCATTGAACTCTCCAAGCATGTCGATTCGCTGATCACTATCCCGAATGAAAAGCTGCTGACTATTCTTGGTGAAAATACGCCTTTGTTGGAAGCGTTTGGTTCCGTTGACGATGTTCTTTCTGGTGCGGTGCAGGGGATTGCTGACCTGATCATTCGCCCGGGTATGATCAACGTGGACTTTGCTGATGTTCGCACCGTGATGTCAGAAATGGGCATGGCGATGATGGGTAGCGGCTACGCAACAGGCGATGGGCGTGCGCGCGAAGCAGCTGAGTCTGCGATTCGCAGTCCACTGCTCGAAGATGTGGACTTCAACGGCGCGCGAGGTGTCCTCGTTAATATCGCTGCAGGCAGTGACATTTCACTCGGTGAGTTTTCTGAAGTGGGTGCTACCGTCGAAGAGTTTGCGTCCGAAAATGCGACCGTGGTTGTTGGTACCGTCATCGATGAGACCATGGGTGATGAGCTCAGGGTAACCGTCGTTGCGACAGGTCTCGGTAACCAGGGAGAACTGGAGCGAGCTACAAAAATGTCTGATGAATTGAAGCGAAAGGTAGCCGGTGACGGTGTACCCGACTATTCAGACTTTGAGCGTCCCACAGTGATTCGAAATGCGGTGGTGAACGGTACTGACGAAGTCGATCTGCAGGCAGAAAAAGACCTGGAATACCTGGATATCCCGGCATTCCTGCGTCGTCAGGCAGACTGACGGAGCAGAAAAATCATCCTTTCTGGCCAGATCAGCGTGAGTTAGCAACTACTAACTGCTGATCGGGTCAAAAGAGGGGTTTTTCTGCAACTTTTTCTGCTTTTCGTAGTCTTAGTGGGGAGTTGCCAGCAACTCGCTCCTAAGGGGGATAGTACGCGGTTCGGCGTGGAGCTTGGCTTCGGTTTCTGTTAGTATTCGCGCCGCATTTGGGGACAACAACAAGAATGATCAAACAAAAGACGCTCAAAAACGTCATTCGTGCGACTGGTGTTGGCTTACACACTGGTGAAAAGATTTACCTGACGCTCAGACCTGCGCCGGCGGACACGGGTATCGTGTTTGTGCGCGTCGATTCCGAGCCTGCTGTGGAAATCCCAGCCCTTACTGACTTTGTCGGCGACACGACTCTGTCGACGACCATTGCAAGGGAAGGTCAGCCGATTTCGACGATTGAGCACCTGATGTCTGCGTTCAGCGGACTAGGGATCGACAACGCCTATGTAGAGGTAAGCGGTCCTGAAATGCCTATCATGGATGGTAGCGCCGCAACTTTTGTATTCCTCATTCAGTCTGCTGGTATCGAAGAGCAGAATGCCCTCAAGAAATTTATCCGCATCAAAAAGACTGTCCAGATTACCGATGAAGAGAGCGAACGCTCTTATGGTCAATCGGTGACACTAAAGCCTTACGACGGCTTTAAAGTGAGTCACACGATCGTTTATGACAATGCGGTAATTAAAGAACAACAGGCAACTGTAGACTTTTCAACGACTTCGTTCGTAAAAGAAGTCAGCCGAGCCCGAACGTTTGGTTTGATGCAGGATTTTGAATACCTGCGTGAACGAAACCTGATTCAGGGCGGTAGCCTGGATAATGCGGTTGTGGTTGATGACTATCGAATTCTGAATGACGATGGATTGCGTCATGAAGATGAGTTTGTCCGTCACAAAATCCTTGACGCCATTGGTGATCTTTACCTCCTCGGTCACAGCGTCATTGGTGAATTTGTCGGTTACAAGTCTGGCCATACTGAAAACCACGCGCTTCGCAGGAAGCTGCTTGCAGAACAAGACGCTTGGGAAATCGTTACCTTTGACGATATCGAGAAAGCGCCTTTCTCTTACGGCGGTTTGCTCACGGCCTAACGGTCGGCGTGTCTGGTAAGGCGCTTTAGCGCCTTCTTTAGAGCGTTATCTTCAATAGAGTCCGCCAGCTCATCGAGCTGACGGGCACTTTGTTGCGAAAGATTGCGTTCGGTTTCAGGGGTCGGTTCTCGAAATTCCAAAGGCTGAACCTTGATTTTGAGGTTTCGGACCTCTAAACCGGAGCGGCGTAACGCCGCTATGATGTTACGTTGCCGATAACGTATGCGTGTAGCGAGGGCTCCGGTTGGTGTAATGAGTGTTAAGTCATTGTTTTTAAAGGACGCAACGGCACAATCGTCATTCACGAAATGATCGACGATTTTTTGGATTGATGTCAGCTCCTGGGATTGGGCCAGAAGCGATTGCAGTATATGATTAGACCCTTTGAGAATCTGGCCTGTAGACCGGGTCGACTTGTGTAGTCGGGGCATCCAGCAAGTATCTATGAAGTTCATCATCGTTGACAACAGAACAGGAAAGCATCGCTCTTTCACAGCGAACGGCTTTCTGTTTGGTGTAGCCCTGGCCGGACTTATTTCTATACCTGCGGCCGCAGGATTCTTTGCCTATCAATATGGTGTAGGCGAAGCCGCTCTGACCGGAGAAATGGTCTCCAAGTGGCGTGACGTACTGGACGATCAGAGAGAAACCGTCGAGGAAGTGCGAACCGACGCCGAAAATAAGCTCGACGCTTCAGCCCTTCGTATTGCCCAACTTCAGGCACGAATTGTGCGCCTGGATGCACTGGGTGAAAGACTCACCAAAATGGGCCGTTTGGATGAAGGTGAATTCGACTTCTCTCAGGCACCGGCCATGGGTGGTCCGGAAAACGATCTAGATCTTGCCTCCTATCAGCCACCTGCCTACATGGATCTGCTGGAACAGCTGGCCCAGGATATTGAAGATCGTGAACAACAGCTTGGTGTTCTGGAAACACTGATGGCTAAGCGCAAAATGGACCGCGATATTTTCCTGGCCGGTCGACCTGTTCGTAAAGGTTGGATGTCTTCGCGATTTGGTCATCGAACAGATCCGATTACCGGTAAAAGAGCGTGGCACAATGGTGTCGACTTCGCTGGTAAAGATGGTGCGGACGTTATTGCGGTGGCGGCAGGTGTTGTCGTGTATGCAGGTGCAAGAAGCGGTTATGGCCAGATGGTTGAGATCAACCACGGCAGTGGCTATTCAACACGCTACGGTCACCACAAAGAACTCAAAGTAAAAATCGGCGACATCGTCCGCAAAGGCGAAGTTGTTGGGCTGATGGGCAGCAGTGGTCGATCCACAGGTCCTCACGTTCATTTCGAAGTATTCAAAAACGGTCGCGTCGTCGATCCTTCTACCTATATTCACCGCGCCAGTCGGTGATACCTGACTACCAACCCCGGTAAACCGCGGAGCTCCATTCCTAGTTAACGGAAGGACCCGCTCTCTTCATCTACATTCGAGACAAGCAACATGGTATTGCAGGCAATCAGCAAAATTTTTGGCAGTAAGAACGAGCGCGAATTGAAGCGCATGCGCAAGGTGGTGCAGAAAATAAATGCGCTGGAAGAAGACTTTGAAAAGCTCTCTGATGAAGAACTGCGAGAACAGAGAAGTGTCTTCAGTGCGCGCCTGGAACAAGGCGAAAAACTGGAAGCATTGATCCCTGAGGCATTTGCCACAGTCAGGGAAGCCGCTAAGCGAGCGCTTGGTTTGCGTATTTTCGATGTTCAGATGATTGGCGGCATTGTTCTTCACGAAGGAAAAATCGCTGAGATGCGTACCGGTGAGGGTAAAACCCTGGTGGCTACTCTGCCTCTCTATCTCAACGCGATTACCGGCGAAGGTGTCCATCTGGTCACGGTCAACGACTATCTTGCCAGGCATGGTGCGGACTGGATGGGGCCCGTTTATGAAGCACTTGGCATGACCGTTGGTGTTGTTTACGCACAGCAGGATCCGGCTGAGAAGAAAGCGGCTTATGAGGCGGATATTACCTACGGTACCAACAACGAGTTTGGCTTTGATTACCTGCGCGACAACATGGCGTTTTCGAAAGAAGAGCGAGTGCAGAGGGGATTGAACTTCGCCATCGTGGATGAAGTGGACTCCATCCTCATTGACGAAGCTAGAACACCACTGATTATCTCTGGTGGTGTTGAAAACACCGCTGATGTCTATAAAGCCATTAACTCAATTATTCCCGGACTCGATCAACAGATTAAGACTCCGGAAGACATCGAAGCGGAACGTGAGCCGCCAGGTGATTATTTCGTTGATGAAAAACAGCGAGATGTTGAACTTACGGAAGAGGGGCACCAGAAAGTTGAAAACCTGCTGGTGAGAAAAGGCTTACTGGCCGAAGGCGAGAGTCTCTACGGCACAGCAAACCTCACACTTCTGCATCACGTTAGCGCCGCGCTAAAGGCGCACAGTCTGTTTACCCGTGATGTGGAATACATTGTTGCCGATGGCGAGATTGTTATCGTTGATGAGCATACCGGCCGAACCATGCCTGGAAGACGTTGGTCCGGTGGTATACACCAGGCGATTGAGGCGAAGGAAAACGTTGCCATCACCAACGAAAGCCAGACCCTGGCATCAACAACTTTCCAGAATTACTTCCGACTCTATCGCAAGCTTGCCGGGATGACGGGTACAGCGGACACCGAAGCATTTGAATTCCGTCAGATCTATGCACTCGACGTCGTGGTAATACCAACAAACCTCGAAATGGTGCGACAGGATCTTAACGACCTGATCTTCATGTCCACGGAAGAAAAGTTCGAAGCGATCGCGGAAGAAATCGAGGATTGCCTGTCACATGATGCGCCGGTTCTTGTCGGTACAGCTTCTATTGAATCCTCTGAGCGTCTATCTGAAGCGCTCAACAAGAAGAAGATCAAACACAGTGTCTTGAACGCCAAGTTCCACGAAAAAGAAGCCGAGATTATTGCCCAGGCAGGCAGGCCAAAGACGGTAACGATCGCAACCAATATGGCTGGTCGTGGTACCGACATCATTCTTGGTGGTAATCCTGATGCTGAAAAAGCCAAGCTGGATAACCCGACGCCAGAACAGCTGGAAAAAATTGATCAGGAATGGCAAGAGAATCACCAGCGCGTATTAGATGCTGGTGGTCTGCATGTGATTGGCACAGAGCGTCATGAAAGCCGACGAATTGATAACCAGCTCCGCGGTCGAGCAGGTCGTCAGGGTGACCCGGGATACTCGCGTTTCTACCTGTCGCTGGAAGATGACTTAATGCGTATCTTTGCTTCGGATCGTGTGCGTGGCTTTATGCAGAACATGGGCATGGAGCGCGGCGAGGCCATTGAACACCGTATGGTCACAAACGCCATTGAGAAAGCTCAGAGAAAAGTTGAGGGTCGTAACTTCGATATTCGTAAACAGCTACTCGAATATGATGATGTCGCTAATGATCAGCGTCAGATGGTGTATGGCCAAAGAAATGAGCTGATCGAGTCTGAAGACATCTCAGAGATCGTTGAGTCCTTGTGGGACGATGTCGTGAACAACGTCATTGATGGTTTTATTCCGCCGCAAAGTCTGGAAGAGCAGTGGGATATCCCCGGGCTCGAGCAGGCGCTGCATACAGAGTTCAATGCAACCTTGCCAATCCATACCTGGCTGGATGAAGACACATCTCTGCACGAGGATTCGCTCAGGGAAAAAATTGTCAATGAAATCCGCGGCGAGTACCTGAAGAAAGAAGATGTCGTTGGGCCACAAATCCGGTTGTTCGAGAAGCGCATCATGTTGGATATTCTCGACAATCTCTGGAAAGAACACCTGGCGGCGATGGATTACCTTAGACAGGGGATTCACCTGCGTGCGTATGCGCAGAAGCAACCTAAAAACGAATACAAACGTGAAGCTTTTGAGCTGTTCGAGAACCTGCTGAGTAACATTCGATTTGAGGTTGTACGTTTCCTTTCTCGTGTTCAGTTCCAGACAGAAGAGGACGTTGAGGCGTTGGAACGTCGTCGTCGTGAAGAGGAATCGAGAGCAAAACTCAACTATGAGAAGTCTTCGGCCTCTGCGATGGGCGAACCAGAAGAAGCTGAAGCCGCGCCTGAACCACAGACGCCTTTTGTTCGTCGAGAGAAGAAAGTCGGGCGCAATGAACCTTGCCCCTGTGGATCCGGTAAAAAGTATAAAGCCTGTCACGGAAAGCTGGACTGATGGCTGTTGGCGAAGCATCAACAGAGTTTGAGCCCGTTCCAGGAGTAAGGCTAGCCAGCGTTCCCTGCGGCATCAAAGGCCAGGATGAATTGGA
This sequence comes from Pseudomonadales bacterium, assembly GCA_965267195.1. GTDB lineage: Bacteria > Pseudomonadota > Gammaproteobacteria > Pseudomonadales > Azotimanducaceae > UBA9659. Next base: position 1,942,404 of record OZ253942.1, on the reverse strand, counting down.
CCTGGTGCTGTTTGAGTTTGAACCTGGCAGCACAACCGCTGGTGTGTTCACTCAAAGCCATTTCGCCGCTGCGCCAGTCATCATTAGCAAAGAGCACCTGGCAAAGCGTAGTTCCCGTTACTTCCTGATAAATAGTGGTAATGCTAATGCTGCGACCGGTGAAACCGGTAAGTCTGATGCTCGCACCTGCTGTCAGGCAGTCTCCCAGCAGACCGGCAGTTTGCCTGACGAAGTGCTGCCTTTCTCAACAGGAGTGATTGGCGAGAAGTTGCAGGTAGAACATATTACTGATGCATTGCCGAATTTGACGGCAGAGTTAAAGGAAGAAAATTGGTTGCAGGCCGCGCGCGGCATTATGACCACGGATACAAGGCCCAAGATCAGCAGCCGTCAGACCGTCATTAACGATAAAACGGTAACCATCACGGGTATCGCGAAGGGCGCGGGTATGATCCAGCCCAATATGGCGACCATGCTGGCTTATGTGGCGACAGATGCGCAACTTAACCAGGCGGTTTTGCAGGAACTGTTGGAGAACAGCGTTAACCAATCCTTTAATCGAATTACTGTTGATAGCGATACATCAACCAATGATTCCTGCATGCTGACCGCCACCGGTGTTTCCGGTGTTGATTGCAGCGATGGGCCAGCCAGGGAGGCTTTTGTCGAGCTGCTGGACGATCTGATGCGTGAGTTAGCGCATGCAATTGTTCGAGATGGTGAAGGTGCTACCAAGTTTGTTGCGGTTGAAGTAAAAGGCGGTAAATCAAAAGAAGACTGCCTTGAAGTGGCTTATGCGATTGCCAATTCGCCACTAATGAAGACGGCGCTGTTTGCCAGTGATGCCAACTGGGGTCGAATTGTCATGGCCATTGGTAAAGCAAACGTTGAGCTGGATGCTTCCAAAATCGATGTCTTCGTAGGGGATGTCTGCTTGATGCGAGCCGGTGGCCGCGATCCTGACTATACGGAAGAAGCGGGTGCTGCGGTCATGGCACACGAAGAGATCACGATTACTGTGGATCTGAATCTGGGTGATGCAGTTGAAACCGTCTGGACCAGTGATCTGTCACATGAGTATGTGACTATTAACGCCGAGTACCGAACCTGAATCTTAGCTCAATTCCGGACCGTTAAGGTCTGACTCGGTAACGTCATCATGCTCCGGATCTGACGCAATTCTCCGGTTGCCTTCTGCCCACTCCCCAAGGTCAATAAGCCTGCAACGATCGCTGCAGAAAGGTCGAAACTTGCTGGATGCGACCCAGGCAACAGCCTTGTCGCAGGTGGGGCACTTGACGATGACGTCAGCCATGGGCGGATCTATTCGTTTCCAGAAAGTTGCAAATATAGCTGATGTAACTTTGCGACTTCCACCTCGAGGGCTTCTGGGCCAGCATCATTCACGATGAGATCGTCCGCCTCGCTCACCCGTGTCTCTCGATCAGGCTGGGCTTTCAAAATAGCTTCAACCTGTTCACGGCTGTTGTTGTCACGTGCCATCACTCGTTCTACCTGTATCTCTGCAGGAGCATCTACAACCAGCAAACGATTCATCGGCGCCATACGCCCAGTGCCAGTAGAAAGTACCAGGATGGCATAGGGGGAGGTGGCCTCGCTCAAAATCGTCATTAAGTCTTCGATGATAGGTCGATGAGTCTGCTGCTCTAGGAATCTGCGATCGTCCTCACTGGCGAATACCTTTGCACGAAGTTTCGCGCGGTCCAGGAATTGGTCAGATTGCAAAATTTCAGTCCCGAAGTGTTCTACGATTGCCTGGTAGGCGGGTTTGCCAGGTTCTACAACTGTTCTAGCAGAAACATCCGCATCTGCGACGACAATACCTCTGGCCGCGAATAAATCAGACACACTCGATTTGCCGGTGCCAATGCCGCCCCGAAGGCCTACAACAAAATCAGACATCAGCTGCTCAGCGTGACCTGCAGATAGAGATTGATCAGGTCACTACCCCAAAGCAGCGCGATAAAGCCCGCGATCGCAAGGAATGGCCCGAACTTCAATGGTACTGACCGATCTCTGCCGGCGAGAATCAGCGCACCGCCGATGACCGCGCCTGCGAAAGAGCTGAGAACAATAATAAGTGGCAGCGACGCGGCACCCAGCCAGGCACCCATCATTGCCAGCATCTTAAAGTCGCCGAAACCCATGCCTTCTTTTCCGGTCACGAGTTTGAACAACTGGTACACCGTCCAAAGAATCATGTAACCCAAGACAGCGCCCAGGAATGCAGACGAGAAGGGGACGAATACGCCGAAGAAATTAATCACCAGACCGAACCAAAGGAACGGCAGGGTAATGCTGTCAGGCAACAGTTGAGTGTCGAAGTCGATCAGCGCGAGGCTGATCAATGCCCAGGTCAGGAAGCAGGCCGCCAGCCCCTGAAGGGTTGGTCCGAACACATAGATAACCACTGCCGTCAGTATGGCGGTTAGTGCTTCAACGATTGGATAGCGTGCGCTTACCGGCGCAGCGCAATTGGCACATTTGCCGCCAATGAGAAACCAGCCGACGATGGGTATGTTGTGCCAGGGTTTGATAGCGCTGTTGCAGTGGGGACAGGTGGAATTCGGAACAACCAGGTTGAATGGCTTTTTGGCTGCGGGCATTCGCTGGCGAATGTCTTCAACTAAGTTTTCGTCTTCAGTACTTTCGAGAATGATGTCGAGGGATTGCTCCCGCCACTCCTGCATCATCATGACAGGCAGACGATAAATAACCACGTTGAGGAAGCTGCCGATGGCCGAGCCGAATATGAAAGCGACAATCGGCCAGAAGTAAGGGTAGTTTGCCTGTATTAAGGCAACGTTTTCCAGCATCTGTTAGAGCTCAGGGCTGGCTTATGCGCCGCCGATCGCGTCACCCATACTGAAGATTGGCAGATACATTGCAATGATCAGACCACCGATGACGACACCAAGGAATGACATGATTAGTGGTTCCATCAAACTGGTGAGACCTTCAACCGCGTTGTCGACCATCTCTTCGTAATAAGTTGCTGCCTTGTCGAGCATACCGTCGAGTGCACCTGACTCTTCACCAATCGCGACCATCTGGATCACCATGTTGGGGAAAACACCGACAGACTTCATGGAAGTGTTCAGCTGAATACCGCTGGAAACGTCTTCCTTGATCTTGTTGATAGCCTCGAGATAAACAATGTTACCTGCAGCACCTGCCACCGAATCCAGTGCATCCACCAGAGGCACACCGGCGGCGAATGTGGTCGATAAGGTTCTGGCGAATCGTGCGACACAGGACTTATCGAGAATGTCGCCGAGAATAGGCAATTTCAGCATTAAACGTTCCTGGCCATCGCGAACGGCCTGGGAGCGTTTATGGGCTTCTTTATAGGCAAAGAACACGGCGCCAAGGGCAGCTAGACCGGCAAACCACCATTCCTGCATGAACCGTGACATGTCCACAACCAATTGTGTGAATTCAGGAAGTTCTGCACCGAATCCTGCAAAAATCTCTTCGAACTGAGGTACTACTTTCACCAGTAGAATACCGGAAACCACACCAGCAACGACGAGTACCGCAATTGGGTAGTTCATCGCACTTTTGATTTTTGCTTTCAGTGCTTCGGTCTTCTCTTTGTAGGTCGCAAGCCTGTCGAGCATGGTTTCCAGTGCACCGGATTGCTCACCGGCTTCTACCAGGTTGCAGAACAGGTCGTCGAAGTATTCAGGCTGTGTTTTGATCGCGTGAGCGAATGAGTTACCAGCAGAAACTTCGTCGCGAATTTTCAGGATCAGATCCTTCATCGCGGGGTTGTCCATACCGTCTGCAACGATTTCAAACGATTGCACCAGCGGTACACCAGCTTTCATCATGGTAGCAAGCTGTCGTGTAAACAGCGCGATGTCACCCGGTGTGATCTTGCCAGCGCTCAGGCCAGGTATCGTAAACCCACCGCCTTTTTTGCTGACCTTGGTCGGGTTGATACCCTGCTTGCGAAGTTCAGCTTTCGCGACGTTCGCGTTACTGCTGGTAATTTCGCCCTTGGTTTTCTTACCTTGCTTGTCCGTGCCTTCGTAGACGAAAACCGTGCTAGCTGCTGACATGCTGACCTCTTTGTTCTGATCTCTTCAGTTTAGTGTCCGCTTGTGACTCGATCCACTTCGTCAAGGCTGGTGAGTCCGTTCTTAACCTTCACCATTGCCGACTGGAAAATGTTGTTGAAGCCTTCTCTCTCGCTGACCTCTGCGATCTGCAGTGAGTTGCCATCCTCCATGATGATCTTGGAGATTTCTGGAACGATCTTCATCACTTCATAGATTCCAACGCGTCCTTTATACCCACCAGAACATTTGTCGCAACCTTTTGGTCCAAAAATTTCCAGACCGTCATCGACGTCCTGTTCCGTGAATCCTTTTTCCATCAAAGCACTCTTGGGTACATCCAGCTTAACCTTGCAATCACAGAGTCGACGCGCCAATCGCTGTGCGACGATCAGGTTGATAGACGTTGCCAGGTTAAACGCAGGCACACCCATGTTCCTGAGACGAGTCAGGGTTTCAGGTGCACTGTTGGTGTGCAACGTAGACATCACCATGTGACCCGTCTGCGCAGCCTTGATTGAAATGTTTGCGGTTTCCAGGTCTCGAATCTCCCCAACCATCACGATGTCAGGGTCCTGACGAAGGAAGGATCTCAGTGCTTCCGAAAAGTCGAGGCCAACCTTGTGGTTTACCGGACACTGGTTGATCCCTTCAAGGTTAATCTCAACAGGATCTTCCGCCGTTGAAATATTCAGTTCCGGTGTGTTCAGGATATTCAGCCCGGTATATAGAGATACCGTTTTACCGGAACCCGTAGGACCGGTTACCAGGAACATGCCCTGTGGTTTGTGTAGCGCTTCCAGATACAGTTCTTTCTGGTCATCTTCGTATCCCAGTGCATCAATACCCATCTTGGCGGAGCTCGGGTCCAGGATTCGAAGACAGAGCTTCTCACCAAAGAGAACCGGTAGCGTGTTAACACGGAAGTCGATCGCTTTGGATTTAGAAATCTTAAGTTTGATACGACCATCCTGAGGAACCCGGCGCTCGGAGATGTCCATTTGGGACATAACCTTTAGACGTGCCGAGATACGTGGCCCGAGATTAACCGGTGGCCGGGCGACTTCATGCAGTACACCGTCTGTTCGAAAGCGCACGCGATAAGCTTTTTCGAATGGCTCGAAGTGAAGGTCAGAGGAGCCACCTTTGATCGCGTCCATCAACATCTTGTTGATGAAGCGGACGACGGGCGTGTCATCAGCTGCAGAACCTGCATCATCTTCATCAGGTCCGCCACCTTCTTCGTCTACAGCCTCCAGATCGAGATCGACGTCTTCATCATCACCCAGATCGCCGAGACCGCCGCCTTCCTGTGCTTCCAGGAACGCTTCGATGAAGCCAGTGAGCTTGTCTTCTTCGACCAGAACTTCTTCAGTTGAGATACCGGTTTGGAATTTGATTTCGTCCAGACCCTGTCTGTTGGTTGGGTCTGAGACAGCGACAAACAATCGATTGCCCCGGTGGAAAACTGGGATTGCGTGGTTCGCACGAATCAGTTTTTCATCGACCAGATTTTTGGGAATAACTTCCGGGTCGAGGGTTGTGATGTCGAGCAGGGGAGTACCGAATTCTTCTGATGCCGAGTTCGCGATTTCTTTCGCGCTGACAATACTTGCCTGTACCAGGTGAGAGACGAACGGTACCCTGTTTTTTCTTGCTTCTTCTGCCGCTTCCTTGGCTGCTTCTTCCTCTAGTAAATTGTCCTCAACCAGACGACGGGCTAGACCACTGAGTTGAATCGGATTTGCTGCCATACTGACTATTCCTTCAATAAAAGCCATTTCAGTCTGAAACGGCTGAACGCCCCGCAGTATCTTACTTTTAGGGGCAGAATCACTTGTGAAAGTTTACCGCCGTGCCGGTAGAGTGTCGATAGAGCGGGAGGTGACAAAATACGGCGTAGGTGACAAAAATTGTCACCTCGACTTTGGTGTTTGGCGGGCTTTTCACGTAAATGTGACCATTTTTGTCACATTTCTCCGATGAACGGTCGAATTAAACTGGCATGATGCTTGCTGCAATAAATGCAGGATAATCGGTCACGCTGGTTAGACTACTCACAAACTAAAGGAGTTAGCTCAATGAACATGCAAAAGGGTTTCACCCTCATCGAATTGATGATCGTGGTAGCTATTATCGGTATTCTGGCCGCTGTAGCACTCCCCGCTTATCAGGACTACATCAAGACTGCGAACATGACTAAGGTCAACACGCAGTTCGAACAGGCAATCCGTTCTACAGAATCTGCAATGGTTAAGGGTGCTACTCAGCGCGCTCTGGGTCTGGCAGAAACTACACCTTCAACGGTTGCTGGTTGGATCGCAATGTACAACCCAGGTGGTAACAACGCTCCTGGTGGCGGTCTGGCTTACCAAACTGCTGCTAACAACACCACTGGTGCTATCGGTGTATCTGGCAACGCGACTGCAGGCGTAACTCAGCTTGTAACGCTCATCCTGCCAGGTTACGAAGACATGAATGGTGTTACTGAAGTAATCAACGCTCAGGAAGTTCAGTAAGCGTTCTACTTCTGGCTATTCATAGCCTAAGCAAGATAAGAAGCCGGTGTGCGAAAGCACATCGGCTTTTTTTATGCCTGATTGGCACGATGATGTTAGAGTTATTGCAACGGGAGAACGCGCAATGAATGTTATGAAAGAATCCGGATTTTCACTTGTTGAGTTGATGATTGGTATTGCCATCGTAGGCCTCTTGATGGCGATTGCTTTACCGGCTTATCAAACCTATCAGGCGGAGGCACGCGTTGGGGTTATTCGTGACAACATGCAAAGCATTCATATGCTGCAGGTAGAACGCAGGGCGTCGTTTGGTGAATATGTTGAGGGAACCTATGCCCCTGGTGGCACCACGACCTTAACGACTCGACTCGGATGGTCCCCCGGTACGACGGTTGATGAGATTACCTATGTGGTGGCCTGCACGACTGATGGTACTAAAGCTGGTGAGTGTGCGCCCAATAGTGGCTACTCAGTCACGGGTACGCATCCGGAACTCACTGATCCTGTCGTAATGGACTTCTAACCACCTCACTTTTTAGCCGCAGGGGAAACTCACGAACTTCAACTGGGAGACTCCACCCTGGCAGGGTGGTGTTGTTAAGTATCGCCTCGGTCTGCAGCCCGTCAGCCTGGAAAACTGGTTCGACACTCCGATCCCCGACGGGCTCTTTCAACACAAGCGCCAGTTGCTGGATGAACAATATCCCGAAGTCGTACAAGTCGTGCCTGAAAGCGAATCTGCTCAGGAAAGCCTTGCCGCTCACTTTCCAACTCGTGAGCTAGGTAGTTTTCAGTACCCGGACCTCATTGCTCATTTGTCGCTTCAGGTCGCTGATGATCTCTGCTTGATAGAAGCGCAGGGGAGACAGCGACTCCTAGCTGCCAGTGTTTGTTCGCCGACCTATTGGGATGTCAGGGAAAAGATCGGTCAATCTCTTGCTGACATCCATCAACCAGTGACAACCCTCGAAGAGAAAATTGGTTCAAAGGTGGCGCGATCAATCAGCAACGCACCACTGCTGACGCCTTTTGAGCGCGTGAACTGGTTCATTCACGCGGATCAGGAGCGATTTCATCCTGAAGCTGTAAAGATAGAAGGAGAACCGTCAGGCTGGTTTGTCAGGTCAGAACGGGAAACCATCTGCCGGTTCCATGAAGACTTTGCTCTGTTCACCATCAATGTTCGATTCGCAGAGCTTAGAGAAATACAGGACTATCCTGACGCTCGGAGAGACCTGATAAAATCGTTAGAGTCTTTTGATCGTGAAGAAGTAGAGTACTTTGGCGGTCAATCCAAATACCAACAGCTGATTGAGTACCTACGTGGATGAATGAGGTCCTTCACAAATACAGAACTCTGATCGTTCTGGTCGCTGCCCAGTGTTTTGGCCAGACAGCGGCACCGATCCTGGTGCTTCTGGGTGGTATTGTGGGTGCACAAATCGCGCCGTCTCGTGATCTCGCGACATTGCCTCTCGCCATCATGATCGCTGGCACTGCCTGCGCCACCGTACCGGCGTCCATGCTGATGGCCAGGTTCGGCAGAAAGACGGGTTTTGTCAGTGGCACCATGCTCGCGATTGCCGCCGGATTCATTGCTGCATGGTCCATCGAACGTGGTCTCTTTATCGTTTTCTGTTTTGCGTCGTTTCTTATCGGTAACTACCTCGCCTTCTTACAACAGTTCAGGTTCGCAGCGGCGGAGAGTGTGCCCGCTGATGATGTGCCAAAGAGTCTCTCGATCCTGATGCTTGCGGGTATTGTCGCGGCGATCCTTGGACCGGAAGTGGGCGAGCGGTTTAGCCGTGTGGACGGCTTGCCTGATTTCGTTGGGTCCTTTCTGGGGCTGTCTGCCTTGATGACGGTTTCCCTGGTTGTTCTGCTGCTTTTCTACCGCAACACCGCCCTGGAAACTGAAGAGGTGAGCGGCGAAGCCAGGCCGCTGACAGAAGTGTTGCGTCAGCCGACACTCATTCTTGCCATTTCTTCGGCGGTCGTTGGCTACACCATTATGAGTCTCATTATGACCGCCACACCGGTGAGCATGCACGAGATGGATCACCACTCTCTGGAAGATACGACGTGGGTTGTGCAGAGCCACATTCTTGCGATGTACATCCCATCTCTGTTCAGTGGATTTCTTGTCATGAAGTTTGGCGTGATGCGGATCATCCAGTCTGGTTTTGTCATCATGGTTGCCTGCGTCCTGGTGGGTTGGGGTAAACCCGAGCTAGTGCACTATTGGGGTTCCATGGTGCTGCTGGGAATCGGGTGGAATTTCATGTTCCTCGGCGGCACAACGCTGCTCACAAAAACCTACCGGGCATCTGAGAGATTCAAAGTTCAGGCGCTCAATGATTTCCTGATCTTTGGTCTGCAGGCGGTGGGTTCTCTCGGCGCTGGGATGTTGCTGGCGTCTCTCGGGTGGAATGGAGTGATGGCTTTCAGCGTGCCCTGGCTGGTTTTATTGGTTCCTGCGATGCTACTCGTCATCAGGCAGCGAGTTGAGGTTAAATGAGGTATGGCTAGCCATCCTATGGACGATTTTCCCGTTCGCCCACTGCGGTTCGATTTTAAGGAACTGGAGCAGAGCGATCCTGTTTGGAGTCGCTCGAACCCATTCTTCTCAATTTTTATTAACGCGCTTGGTGTGCATGTGCCTTACTTTGAGAGGTTCCTGGTGGCAACCATGCGGGAGTATCGAGGAGAGTTGGAAGATGATGTTCTTCTGAAAGATGTACAGAAGATCATCGGGCAGGAGGCGCATCACGCGTTCAACTTTGTGAACTGGACTGATGCCATGTGCACACACTACCCAGGGCTTCGTAGGATCGATGAGGCAGCGCAAACCAATTTTTCGAATGCACTGGAACGGGATAAGCGATTCAAAATTGGATTTACTGCAGGTTATGAAACCTTCACCTTTCTCGGTGGCATGATCATCCTTAATCGTTACGAAGAGCTGATGGGAGATGCTGACCCTAATCTGAGAGCGCTATGGGTTTGGCACCAGGTGGAAGAAGTCGAACATGGATCCGTAGCGTTCGACTTTTATCGCGCTTTTTATGAGCGACATGAATGGTATCGAAAGTGGATGGTGCTTTACGCGTTTGCTCACATTTCGAAAGAAACCTTCGTCGCCTATCGAGAAATGATCCGCCCCTATAACTTCAAGAAGCGACTTACAGCCTGGAAGTTTTTCACGGGCTTCGCGTTTGATCTGGCGACGGCTGCCATTCCTGTTTTAAAGAAGAGTTACCACCCCAGGAACCATCCGATTTGTAACGATGATCAAAATCAGGTGGCCATTGCCTGGCGTCAATATTTCGATAATGGTGAAGACGCACTTCGATTGACGAACAACGACATAACAAAAATGTTAGCGGAGGCTTCATGAGCGACTACGACCCAAAATTAACAAATCGTGTGATTGGCCACGGCATGCTGGTGCTGTTCATCGGGTTGATCGCGGGCGTCATGCTCGTGTTTTCGCTATTAGGTGCTATTGCATTATGGCCAATCCCAGCAATTGAGGCGGATATTCCAGGTTCGACCCGAGGCTGGCAGGGGGCTCACGTTGGTGGAATTATGAACGGCATCCTGCTCGCTGGGATTGCGCTCTTGATGAAACACTTTCAGCTCTCCGGGCGAAAAGCGCTCTGGGTTGGCTGGGGGATGATCATTTCGGGATGGGGTAACACCGTCTTTTATTGGGCAGGAAATCTCTCCGCGAACCGCGGGCTGTCTGTCACTGAAACGCCTTTTGGTCAGGGAGATATTTGGGGCGCACTGGCTTTCTTTGGCGGTGGTATCGCAATGTTCTTCACTTTCGTCGCAATAGGGATACTTGTTGTTCAAGCATTCGCAAGCCTCAAGGACTAGTCGAACCCAACTAGCGGTTAATTTTTTGCAGTATCTCGCGGGTAGCCGCACCTTCTTCAGAGTTCGTCGCGTAAATTGACGCCGCAAAATCTGTGACGCCTGCCTCGCGCAGACGTTGAAGTCTGTCTTCCACTTCTCCAACACTTCCTGCAATGGCAAGGTCTGCTGGCCCCTCCACACCCTCGCGTTCAAACATAGCTTTATAAGAAGGGAGCTGACCGTACATGGTGAGTGTCTTGGTGATACGCTCCCTTATGGCATCTGCCTGATCGGTCACGACAACGGGCAAAGTTGCGATGATACGTGGCTGTGCCCGACCCGCTTTCGCTGCGGCTTCCTGAATCGAAGGCGCAATGTGTTCTTGGATGGTCTTCGGTCCTACCCAGGCCAGGGTCGTTCCGTCAGTTCGATTGCCCGCAACACGCAGAGCCTGTGGTCCGAGGGCAGCAACAACAACGGAAGGTGGCTTCTCTGCGGGTTTGAATACCTCGGCTTCACAAGAAAGCGTTTCACCGGAATATAAAACCTTTCCCTCTGTAAGTAATGGCATCAGTATCGATAGATACTCACGCAGATGTCGAATTGGCTTATCGAAACCTATACCCAGCTGCGCCATCATGACCTCGTGAGACAGGCCGATTCCAAGACACAACCTGCCTGACATGGCTGAGTTACTGGTGAGTGCCTGCGCTGCCATGACCATCGGGTGTCTGGGAAATGTCGGCACAACGGCGGTCCCCAGTTCGATTTCTGGAACATCGGCTGCGATGGCTGTTAAAACAGTCAGTGCATCGAATCCGCCAGTAGGGTGTTCCGCGAGCCAGTAACTGTGAAACCCATCATTCATCGCAGCCAGGGCGTCTTTCCGAATCGCACCGATCGATGCTTTCTGAACCAGACCGGTTCCGTTGATACCTATCTTCATATGAGTTCCTGGATGGAATTGGTGCCGGAAAGAGGACTTGAACCTCCGACCAATTGCTTACGAAGCAACTGCTCTACCAACTGAGCTATTCCGGCAATCATTCCAAACTTAGCATCGCTCCGCGATGCGCTCTACCAGTCCTTCGGACCTCGGATTAGCTTCGCTAATCTTTGGACTGAGCTATTCCGGCGCTTATTTGGAATGAAGAGAAATTATATGCCTAGGCCAGAGCCCGGTAAAACCGCACGACAATTTCCTCCGCGGCAAGAATCGCAACCACTACGGCAATGAAAGCGACCACCCCGTGGAAAGGTCCACCGAAGTAAACAGCATCACCGAACGCAAAGTTGATGGCATAGAGAATGACGAACTTCGAGCCGAACAACACAAGCCAGGCGCAGAAGACTCTCAGGAACTTGTTTAGCGCGCCGCTTTTGCCTTTAAAGAATAATCCGACCTGGTGTTCAATCATTAGCGTGATCTTCAGCAGAACCTGCAGAAGTACCGCTGCTAACAGTGAGATCGTAAAAGAGTCGATCGCAACGTGTTCCCAGTACTCCGCGAACAGATTCAAAACCACCAGGTCGATCAGGATTGCAGTGAAGTAACGAAGGAAGACTTGTTGCTTGTTCGAAGGTGCGTTTGCCGAAGCAACTTCTGGAATCTCCAGGGCTTCTTCGACGTGTTGTGTGCTTTCGGTCATAGGTGCAGTCTACAGCTTAGTACCAGAGAGGTGCAGGGACATTGAGCGGGCCGACAAATTCTCTGGATTCCTGGTCAATGACCAGAAAACCATCTAGGAATCGTGAGCGCAGTGGATAGTAGGCATAGTCTTCTGCTACGCCGCCGTGTTGGGCAAGCCATTTGTCCAGCTCGCCCTCTTCATCTCTACTCTTAACCACTTCGAGTGGCACGGAGTTTTCCATCACTTCGTCCATGTGAGGTTCCAGCGAGACGTAATGGTCGCGCACAGCCCAGGTTGGAATTTCATCTCTGTAATTCTGAGCCAGAAGATCTGCCCTAACGACGGGATCGTCAGAAAGTTTTACGTATACCAATGCGGGGTTTTTCATGCCCTCTGGTGGCAAGAGGCCGTTTCGCTCATAGGTCTCGGTATTGGCACTGTAAAAGTAACCGTCAAAGTAGACGAGAGTGAGAGGTCGTTCGGCATAAACAATGTATGTGCCGATCGCCAGACAGACAGCCTGAAAGGTGCCAATAGCCGCGAGGTCGAACTTAAGCCCGGGCTTCCCTGATTTAAAAACTACCAGGGTGAGTAGAGGGCCAAGCACAAGGTCAACGGCAATAATGATTCGCATGCCTTCCCAGCCGCCATCAATGTCATAGAAGAAGTCCGGATACCAGACGAACAGCACCAGGTAGGCAAGGAAAACGAAAACGACAAGAGAGATCAGGAGATGATAAAAAGAAGCAAGGTAACGGGACATAAGTAACCTCATTCAATTCGCATGGATAGATCAATAGCCTCGCTGTGTTTGGTTAATGCACCAATTGAAATGTAGTCGACGCCAGTGCCTGCAATTATCTTCAGCTCTTCGGGAGATTCAATACCTCCCGACGCCTCAAGCTTGATGCCGGAATCAGCTGCGATGCTGACCGCGCGACGCATGTCATCGGGGGTAAAGTTGTCGAGCATGATCCAGTCGGGTTTCGCGTGGATGGCTTCGTCAAGCTGTTCAAAGTTTTCCACCTCTACCTCAACGCGCACCTCACTGTTGATGTTTCTTGCGGCCTCGATGGCGCCGCTGATTGAACCGGCTGCTTCGATGTGGTTTTCCTTGATCAGAAAGGCATCGAATAGCCCGATCCGGTGATTTTCTGCGCCGCCGGTTTTCACTGCGTATTTCTGAGCCAACCTGAGGCCAGGGATCGTTTTTCGAGTATCCAAAAGCGTCACATTAAAACCTGATACGAGTTTTACATACTCGCTGGTCCTGGTCGCGGTGCCGGATAACAGCTGCAGAAAGTTGAGAGCCGTTCGTTCTGCGGTCAATAGACTCTGCGCCTTACCTTCAAGTGTGAACAGGGTGTCTCCAGGTGAGGTGTTTGCGCCCTCATCGACCTGCCACTCGATGTTCATAGTGGCGTCAACCTGGCGAATGACTTCATCAACCCAGGGTTTGCCGCAGATGATGGCCGGGCTTCGTGTGATGACCCGGGCGCTGGCTATTTTGTCTGGATCTACCAGGCCCGCCGTGAGGTCTCCTGAGCCGACGTCTTCTGCTATGGCCGCAGCAACAGTGGCTGCCAGACCTTCAAAGTAGTCCATGCAATTAACCTGATCTTTGGCGAAGTGTCAGGGTTCGACCCTGCTGAACAAACTCAATTTGCCGTAACGCGCTCATGCCAAGAAGGATAGCACCCTGCATGCTGGGATTGATGCTCGCGTTTACGTCCCGAAGCTCAATGTCTCCGATCGTAAGCTTGTCAATTCTTGTGTTGTAGATGGTCACAGCACCATTAGCTGTCATTGCGCGGCCTCGTTGCCCGTAAGGTAAACCGAGCCACTGGGCGATCTGCTCGGGGACAACAACGTCTGTTGCACCAGTATCCAGAAGAAACTCGACCTGCTTGCCGTTAATTGTACCGGTGACCACATAGTGCCCTTGTCGATTCTGCTTCAGGGGGACCTCAACCTGGTTCTCGTAAACCATTGAGTTAGGGTCTGCATTCGGATTACGTTGGCGTTCCTCTACACCGTTGAAGAAAACAGTCAGAAGCGCGAGACCAATGATGCAGGCGATGGCCATCATGCCCTGGCCAGTTCGAGTGGTATCCATAGCCGGCTATTCTACAGGCATTTTGTGATATTAATGGTTTAACAACATTTGGAATGACCTATGGCTTTTGAACTTGTGCCCAGGACAGATGCAGGTGCTCGATTTGTTCGAGCGGCTGAGGAAATTATCCCCGTACTTCGTGAGCATGCTGCTCAGGCTGACAAAGCCGGACAAGTCAGCACGGAAAGTTTCGCCGCGCTCAAAGCGTCGGGTATACCGGCTGCTTTTGTCCCGGAGTCATTGGGTGGTTTTGGTCTGACCTCCATTCACGACTGGCTGGTCGGCATTGCGACGCTTGCTCGGGGAGATGGGTCAGTTGCGATAGCCATCAATATGCATCTCGGCGTCACAAGAGGTATGGCCGAAGCCTGGCGAAATGCAGAGCCTGGGAGTGCCGCCGCAGAAAGACTGAGCTTGCCACTAAAAGCCGTCGCGGCAGGTGATATGTTGATTTGTGCAACGGCAACCGAACGTGGCACCGATAATCTACATCCGTTCACCACAGCAACGGAGGCTGATGATGGGTGGTGTATCAACGGGCACAAAATGTTTGTCACCATGTCGCCGGTAGCCACACATCTCGCTATGAATCTGAGGATGCAGGATGAAGAAGGTGATCATCTTGCGACGACCTTGTTGCCGATCGGTACACCAGGTGTTGTTCCCCAGGATGATTGGGATTCGCTGGGAATGAGAGGGTCCGGCAGTCAGTCCATTGCCTTTGAGAATGTGACAGTCGCAAAGTCCGCTGTTCGTAAGCTCGGACCCTGGGGTAAATGGAGTATTGCGACCCTGATCAACCGGACATTAGGAAACCTCGTGCTGGTCGGTGCCTTTTTTGGCATAGCGGCCCATGCAAGGGAGTTGGCACTAGCCGCGGTCGCGCAACAAAAGAAGGTGGGTAAGCCGGTGGTCGAATCACCCGGTGTTCAACAATCTGCGGGTGAGATGGAAATTGAATTTGCCAAGTGTCGTTGTGTCCTCCAGCAGACCGGCAGGGATGTAGACGATTGGCTTCAAAGTACAATTGAGAACCGGCCAAGCCTCGAGTCTGCCCATGGTCTTATGCAGGGTTACCAGACCGCAAAGTGGACGGTGAATCGCGGTGCCATTGATATTGTCAGCAAAGCGATGGATCTGGCAGGCGGTGGTGGGTTTATGTCCGCCAACCCCTTAACCCGGCTATATCGTGACGTTCGCGCAGGACCTTTCATGCAACCGCAGGCTGCAACGGATATCAGAATGTACGTTGGGCAAGTTGCCCTGGGCCAGTATCCTGAAGACTGATGCGGGATGCTATGATCGCGACGTTTTGAAGAATCGAACTTCACATGGAAATACGTGATCACCAACTGATTGGTGTTAAACAGTTGGAAAGCCCCAACCATGATCATCGTCCGGATGTTGATCTGGAACTGATTGTGGTGCACGGCATCAGCCTACCAGCAGGCGAGTTTGGTGGTAGTGAAGTTGAGCAGTTGTTTCTGAATACCCTGGATACCAACCGCGCGGGTCTGGAAGATCTGGCGGGTGTGCATGTGAGCAGTCATTTATTTATCAGACGAACTGGGGAAACGATTCAGTTCGTGCCTTTCAATCGGCGGGCTTGGCATGCCGGTGTCTCCGAGTTTCGCGGTAGGAAAAACTGCAACGACTTTTCCATTGGCATAGAGCTCGAAGGTACAGACCATGAGCCATACGCGCCCGAACAATATGATGCACTTGCAGGTGCCTGCGCAGCGCTCATGTGGACCTACGGGATTCATGAGATTCGTGGACACTCAGGCATCGCACCAGGCAGGAAGACGGATCCTGGCCCAGCATTTAACTGGCTGACGTTAAAGCGCGGCATTGCGAAAACGCTGTGAGATTACTTCTTTTCTTTTTGCTGTGTTGTGCGGTCCTGCCAGCTAACGCGGTCACCGTTGTCGACAACGCTGGCCAAAAGGTAACTCTCGACTCACCACCCGTGCGCATCGTGAGCTTCGCGCCTCACATCACCGAAATTTTGTTCGAGCTTGGCGTCGGCGATCGTATCGTGGCGACCGTCGATTACTCCGATCATCCTGAGGCGGCCAAAAAGATTCCGCGATTGGGTAGTGCTTTTTCTGTGAGCGTTGAATCGGTTGTCGCCCTTGAGCCGGATATCGTTTTTGCCTGGGCGACAGGGGGCAATCAAAAAGCGGTCGCCCAGATTCGAGCGCTGGGCATTCCTGTTTACACCAATGAAGCGGGTACTTTAAGCGGTGTCGCAGATTCGCTACTGCGTATCGGTTTGCTGGTTGGCGCAGCAAAGCAGGGTGAACAGCTGGCGGCGGAGTTTAAACAAGGTTTGATCGAAATCGCAGCGGCAAAGCCTACGCAGAAAAAGAGCGTCTTCTTTCAGATTTCAGATGCGCAGCTTTATACCGTCAATCATGAGCATCTCATTGGTCAGGGGCTTGCGTTGTGTCACGCCGACAATATTTTTGGTTCGCTGCCGATACCGGTTCCAATCGTCTCTTACGAGAGTGTGGTTGCCGCAGATCCACAGGTAATTGTGGTATCCGTTCCTGACCCAGACTACGTCAGTCCCTGGGAAGCACGCTGGCAATCCCTGGGTTGGGAAGGGCGAATTCGCAGGATAGAAGCGTCACTGATTACACGACCCTCTTTTCGGATGCTTGAAGGGCTAAAAATTCTCTGTCAGAACGTGAACGGCTAGCGAATCCGTATAGTCCGGGGAGGCTTTTCGGTAAAATTCTTCTGCTGAGTAACACCTGGAGTTTCATATGGATGGAGAGTCTGAAAACCGGACTGACATCGACCCGGTAGAAAGCGAAGAGTGGGTCGAGGCAATCAACTCGGTCATGGAGACCGATGGTGTCGAGCGTGCTCAATATATTCTGCAGCGCCTCTCCGCAAAAGTGACTGAAACCGGCGCGCAACTTCCCTACGCCATCAACACGCCTTATCGAAACACCATTCCAACCAGCAAAGAAGCGCGCATGCCGGGCGACCTTTTCATGGAGCGTGCCATTCGTTCATTGATTCGCTGGAATGCGATGGCCATGGTGATGCGGGCGAACCTGAAAGACGGCACCCTGGGTGGTCATATCTCTTCGTTTCAGTCCAGCGCCACACTTTACGACATTGGGTTTAATTACTTCTTCCGTGGTTCGACGGAAAAACAGCTTGGTGACTTGCTCTACATTCAGGGGCACTCTGCACCAGGTATATACGCGCGTTCCTATCTCGAAGGTGTGTTAAGCGAAGAGCAGCTGGATAAGTTTCGGCAGGAAACTGATGGTGATGGTCTGTCTTCCTATCCACATCCCTGGTTGATGCCGGACTACTGGCAGTTCCCAACAGTGTCCATGGGGCTCGGTCCGCTTCAGGCGATTTACCAGGCGCACATCATGAAGTACCTGGATATGCGTGGCCTGACCGAAATGGGGTCACGGCGGGTCTGGTGCTTTGCTGGTGATGGCGAAATGGACGAGCCGGAATCCCTGGGTGCGATCTCGCTCGCTGGCCGCGAAAAACTGGATAACCTGATTTTTGTTGTGAACTGTAACCTGCAGCGCCTTGATGGTCCCGTTAGAGGCAATGGCAAAATCATCCAGGAGCTCGAAGGGGTATTCCGCGGTGCTGGTTGGAATGTCATCAAGGTTGTCTGGGGAAGGATGTGGGACCCCTTGTTTGAAAAGGACAAACTTGGGCTGCTGCAACAGCGAATGGATGAAGCCGTCGATGGCGAATACCAGAATTACAAAAGCCGATCCGGTGGTTATACGAGAGAGCACTTCTTCGGTAAGTACCCGGAACTGCTCAAGATTGTCGAAGACCTAAGTGACGAAGACATCTATCGCCTGAACCGGGGCGGTCACGACCCTTACAAAGTTTATGCTGCTTATCACGCTGCAACGCGACACAAGGGTCAACCCACCGTAATTCTTGCCAAAACCGTCAAAGGGTATGGCCTTGGTCCGGCAGGCGAAGCGCAAAACTACACGCACTCCGTGAAGAAACTGGATCTGGATTCTCTGAAAGAGTTTCGTGACAGATTTGATATTCCAATTCCGGATTCTGAACTCGAAAAGGTCCCGTATTACCGGCCGCCAGAAGACAGCACGGAGATGCGCTACTTAAAAGAGCGACGTACTTCTCTTGGCGGCTCCCTGCCAAGAAGGACGCCGGATTTCCAGGCGCTGGAGATTCCTCCGTTGAGTGACCTTGAGTCGATTACCAAGGGGACCGGCGAGCGGGAGATATCGACAACCATGGCGTTCGTTCGAATTCTGAGTGCCTTGATCAAGAACAAGAATATCGGTGAGCGAATTGTGCCGATCGTGCCCGACGAAGCACGAACCTTCGGTATGGAAGGTATGTTCCGGCAGTTGGGTATCTATTCCTCGTCAGGTCAGCTGTATGAGCCAACTGATACCGGCCAGATCATGTATTACCGCGAGGATAAGACCGGTCAGGTGATGGAGGAAGGCATCAATGAAGGTGGCGCCTTTGCCGCTTGGCTTGCCGCTGCAACTTCCTACAGCAACCATGAAACACCGATGATTCCGTTTTATGTGTTCTATTCCATGTTTGGGTTCCAGCGCATCGGCGATCTTTGCTGGGCAGCTGGGGATCTTCAGGCTCGGGGGTTCTTGCTCGGTGGTACGTCCGGTCGAACCACATTGAACGGCGAAGGTCTGCAGCACCAGGATGGTCACAGCCATGTGTTGTCATCCACGGTGCCGAACTGCGTTTCGTATGATCCAACCTATGCCTACGAACTTGCGGTGATTATTCGCCAGGGCTTGCAGGACATGTATGTCGATAAGCTGGCGCGCTATTACTACATCACCATCATGAACGAGAACTATGAGCAGCCGGCGATGCCTGATGGTGTGGAGGAAGGCATCATCAAAGGGATGTACCTGCTGCAGAAGAACTCGGCGAAGAACTCGAAAAAAGTGGTTCAGCTTCTGGGTTCCGGCACAATTCTACGAGAAGCCATCGCTGCTGCTGAACTGTTAAAGGAAGACTTTGGCGTCAGTGCAGATATCTGGAGCGTGACCAGTTTCAACGAACTACGTCGAGAAGGACTCAGCACTCATCGCTGGAACATGCTGCACCCGGAAGAGCAGCCACGGCAAAGTTATGTGGAATCCTGCCTCGACGGTGCTAAAGGTCCGGTCATCGCTGCGACAGATTATATGAAGACCTATTCCGATCAGATTCGCGAGTTTGTGCCGGGTACCTATGAAGTTTTGGGTACAGACGGTTTCGGGCGTAGTGATACCCGCGCTCGCCTGAGAAAATTCTTTGAGGTTGATCGGCACTATATTGCTGTCGCAGCTCTCTCTGCGCTGGTCAAAGATAACGTCATCGAAGCAAGCCAGGTGGCCAAGGCGATTGAGATGTACGGCATCGATCCTGAAAAACCTGATCCCGCGGTACTGTAGGAGTCGAGATGATCGAAAAAGTCCTGGTACCTGATGTTGGTGAAGCTGAAGACGTCGAGGTGGTTGAAGTTCTGGTTGCCCTCGGTGATGTCATCGCCGCAGACGACTCCATTGTTGTTCTGGAGTCAGATAAAGCCAGTATGGAAATCCCGTCACCCTATGGCGGCAAGATCGCTAACATTGCAGTGAGTGAAGGCGACACGGTGGAAGAGGGTTCTCTGCTGGTTGAGATCGAGATGGAAGGCGCAGAATCTACTGCCGACCCGGAACCAGAAACAGAGTCTTCAGTTGTCCAACCGGAACCTGAACCATCTGTTCCATCCGCTGAAGCTTCGTCGGGTGCTTCAACCCGTATTGAAACGTCGAAAGTCATTACCGTACCGGATGTGGGTGATGCCCAGGAAATTGTTGTAGCCGAGGTGTTAACCCCTCAGGGCACACAGGTTGAAGAGGGTGAATCTGTTGTGGTCCTTGAATCCGATAAAGCCAGTATGGAGATACCCGCTGACTTTGGTGGAGTCGTTCAGGAGGTCTTTGTTGGCGAAGGTGATGAAGTGGCTGAGGGTGATCCGCTAGTCACTATCGTGGGCAGGGTCGCGCCAGACCAGGTGAACGAGCCAGCTTATGACAAGACGCCCGTTCCAGAAACCGCTACCGATGAAACGGAAGTTCCTGAGCAAGCCCCAAAACTGGCACCCCCACCTATGGAGACCTCGGAAGCGTCGGCAGATAGCGATGTTCATGCAGGCCCGGCAGTTCGCAAACAGGCGAGGGAATATGGTGTCGACCTTGGCCAGGTCGAAGGCTCTGGCAGGAAAGGGCGGGTCCTCAAAGAAGACGTTCAGGATTACGTGAAGACTCGTCTGAATGACTCCGGTGGTGCCGGTGTTTCCTCTGGAACAGGAATTCCGGAAATCCCGGAGGTTGATTTCACCAAGTGGGGTGAGATTGAAGAAAAGCCGCTCAGTCGTATTCGTAAAGCGAGCGCACGGAATCTGCATCGAAGCTGGGTGAATGTGCCTCACGTCACCCAGTTCGATGAAGCCGATATTACTGACCTCGAGTTGTTCAGAAAATCGCAGAACGAGCAGTTGCAGAAGGAAGGTGTGAAGCTGACGCCCCTGGCGTTTCTGATAAAGGCGGTTGTTGATGCTTTGATCCGTTTCCCGCAGTTCAATTCGTCGATATCGAACGACTATGACCATCTTGTCCTGAAAAAGTATTACCACATCGGTATCGCTGTTGAGACGGATGACGGCCTGGTGGTACCCGTGCTGAAAGATGCCGATAAAAAAGGTGTGGTCCAGTTAGCGAATGAATCTGCTGAGCTTGCCTCTCAGGCAAGAGGCAAGAAGTTACCGATGGATGCCATGCAGGGTGCAACGTTTACCATATCCAGCCTCGGCGGCATCGGTGGAACAGCGTTCACGCCAATCGTTAATGCGCCTGAGGTGGCCATCCTGGGTGTGTCGCGATCAAAAGTGTCACCAGTCTGGAATGGTGCAGAGTTTGAACCGCGAACTATCCTGCCGCTGTCACTCTCCTACGATCATCGCGCCATTGATGGTGCAGAAGCCGCGCGGTTCACCACTTACCTCGCATCTGTGCTAGCGGACATGCGCAAAGTTCTTATGTAACATCGATGCAGGAGGTTGGCATGCCTGCAATAGTGTTTCGACTCAATCTTGATGGTAAAGGCGGTGCGACTGAAGTTGCTGCCGGTAGCCAGGCGGACTGGTTGCATGTCGATTATTCTGAGGCGGGTGCTCTTCAGGCTTTGGCAGAGCTTGATCTGCCGGAAGGTGTGGCGGAATCGCTGGTAAGAGAAGACACACGACCCCGTGCAACGGTAACCGAGGACGGGGCGCTCCTCTTTCTTCGCGCAATTAACCTGAATCCTGGTTCAGACCCTGAAGATATGGTTTCACTGCGGATGTTTCTTAGCCCGAATCAGCTGATTACGGTTAGACAGCGCAGGCTGCTGTCCGTCCAGAACGTCAGGGAAACACTCAACGCTGGTAAAGGTCCGCTGGATCTAAATGATGTCGCCCTCGCTGTCATTGGTGGTATCGCTGATCGCATTTATGGGTTTGTCTCTGAAGTTGATGAGCGACTGGAGGAAGTTGAGGAGGCTTATCTTTCCAGTGGCGACTTTGCTCATCGCAGCAGTGTGGCTTCGATCCGGCGTGAGATTGCAATGGTTCGACGTTATCTGTCTCCACAGAAAGATGCCCTGACTTCGTTGCTGACTCAGATGCGGGACAAATTTGATGAGGCCGAAGGTTATCAGTTAAGAGATCATATCGATCGGATTACACGTTCGCTGGAAGATCTTGATCTCATGCGCGAACGAGCGCTGCTTCTGCAGGAAGAAATGGCTAACGTATCGATGGAGCAACAGAATCAGCGGATGTACGCGCTGTCGATCATTGCAGCCATCTTTCTACCGATCACTTTCGTCACCGGATTGTTCGGTATGAACGTTGCGGGTTTGCCGGGTATTGATGAACCAGCGGCCTTCTCATTTGTTGTGATTGCCATGGTGCTGTTGACCGTTGCTGTTATGGGTTACTTCCGAGCGAATCGCTGGTTATGAATTTGTCAGACGTACAGTCTTTTCTTGATACACGGCTACTGACGATCGCCGACTACGACATTACAACCGGCCAGGTCCTCATCGTGCCGCTGGTCGCGTTATTGGGTTTCGCTCTTATTGGCTGGGTGGTTTCAGCAGCGGTAGGTGCCATGCAGAGGCGCGAAGTAAACCCTGATCTGGTTCAGGTGGTTCGTCGCGCGGTCTACATCCTGGGTATCGTTATCCTGGTGATCACGGTCCTGGATCTGCTGAACATTCCACTGACTGCTTTTGCTTTTGTCTCGGGTGCTATCGCGATCGGATTTGGATTCGGTGCACAGAACATTATCAACAACTTTATCAGCGGCTGGATCCTGATTTGGGAGCGTCCGATTCGGATTAATGATTTCGTTGAGCTTGGTGATACTTCTGGCACTGTTGAAGAAATTAACACCCGATCAACACGAATTCGCCGGGTTGATGGCGTGCATTTGCTGGTGCCGAATTCGCGGCTGCTTGAAGAAACAGTGGTTAACTGGACTCTAGTGGACAAGCTGCTTCGATGTGTTGTCCGGGTGGGTGTCGCGTACGGCTCTGATGTTGAGCAGGTGCGTGAAATCTTGCAGGACGTGATCCATCATCCCGACGTCTTGGATGATCCAGCGGCCCAGATCATATTCGAAGACTTCGGGGATAACGCTCTGATTTTCGATACCTATTTCTGGGTGAAATCCACTGGCGATAAGAGTGCACGCGTCGTTCGGTCAGAGGTCCGTTTTGATATCTACCGCAGATTCCACGAAGCAGGAGTTGTCATTGCGTTCCCGCAAAGGGACGTCCACCTCGACGGCACTATAAAGCTGGAGAGCTAGCCTTTCTCCCACAGGACTTCATCGACACCGGTGATTCGGGCGGCGCTGCGTGCAACGACAAACAGGTAATCGGAAAGTCGGTTCAGGAATTCCAATGCCGCCTGGTTTACGGTCTCGTTTTCTGCGAGAGCTGTGACACTGCGTTCTGCGCGTCGGCAAACGGCTCGTGCCATATGACAGTTGGCGATTAGATGTGAGCCGCCTGGCAAAATGAAATTTTCCAACGGTTCCAGGTGCTCATTCAGGGCATCGAGATTTTCTTCGATGGCTTTGACGTGCTCTGGCGTGACGATTTCGAACCCCGGAATTGAAATTTCGCCGCCGAGATCAAAAATACGATGCTGCAGTGATCGCAGGAAGTTGGCGATGTCAGTGAGATCGGGGTGATTGGCTTGAAGCAGTTCTTCGACGACGACGCCAACGATGCTGTTCAGTTCATCGACGCTGCCCATGGCTTCGACCCGTGGGTGAGTCTTTGAGATTCGACTGCCGTCACCGAGACCGGTTTCACCTTTGTCACCGGTTTTTGTATAAATCTTGGAAAGTCTTTTGCCCATGGCAGTAGTGTAGCCTCAAATTACTCGGGTTTGATGTGATGGACGATGATGGACTCGGTTCTCACAGATTCGTCCAGGTTTCCCATGACGATTTCGATCATTTTGTCTGGATTAGGCGCTCCGGCATCCGCCGTGGCGGCGCAAATACTCATGCCGATCGTGACCGGTTGGAAGCCTGCAGTGGTGGTATAACTTTTTAGGCGAACTCCATCGAAGATCCGCGTATAGCAGTCGGCGGTGCACTGCTCGATGGTCGGCTGCATGAGCACCAGCGCGAAGTGACCTGGTGAGAAGTAGGTCACTACATCCAGGGGGCGCACCAGGTTTTGGATTCGCTCTGAAATACTGATGATTAACTCGCCTGCGATGGTTGTATCGTAGGTCGCCTTAACTTCTTCGTAGTTGTGAACCGATATCATCACTAGGCACACGGCACCGCCGCGGGATTCGATTTGTCGAATCGTGTCGTTGAGAGCCTGGTCTGCGTACTCGCGATTACCCATGCCGGTCAGTGGATCCAGGAGCTGACCCTTTCTAAGGTCTGTGCATAGGTGATGCAGCGCATCGTTATTTTCTTTCAGATCGTTGATCTGCTGAGAAATACGGCCGCCGGCCAGGACGAGATGTTCGAGTACGTCGACACGTTTTGTGCCCGTCAGGGCATCCACAGCCTGGTGAAATGAATCCTGTTGAACCGTCTCATGACCAACGGCACCGATGAGAATGATATAGGTGTAGTGGCCGCGCTCTTCATCGATATCGCGGATGGCCTCAGCAAGCTCCAGACCACTCATGTCTCCGACGTTGGTTTCCGTGATGACAACGTTGGCGGGGGAGTCTTCCAAAAGCTGTAGGGTGTTCACGGCGCCGGAGCAGACACGGCTGTTGGTGAACTTCTGTAGATTGTCATCGAAGAAGTCGACAGCAGACTGTCCTCCCTTTACGACAACAACCGGTAAGTCAAACATAGTGGTTCAAAAGAGCAGTTGGTATGCTTGAGGCGAGTGAAGCAAAGTAGTTTAAAGAATATAGGGGTAAAACAACATGCCTTCCTTTGATGTGGTCTCAGAAGTGGATTTTCACGAAGTGACCAATGCCGTGGACCAGGCAAACCGTGAGCTGCAAACACGTTTTGATTTTCGTGGTGTCGAGGCAAAGTTCGAGCGGAACGATGATGTCATTCGTGTGACCGCTGAAGCTGAAATTCAGCTGGACCAGATGATCGATATTCTTCGCCAGAAATTTGTAAAGCGTTCCATTGACCCGAAGGTGATGGATATTGGTGACCAGGAACATATCGGGAAACTACTGCACAAAAACATCAAGATTCAGCAGGGTGTTGAGAGCCTGCTTGCCAAAAAGATCGTGAAGATGATCAAGGACAAGAAGATGAAGGTGCAGGCGGCTATTCAGGGAGACAAGGTTCGGGTCACCGGCAAGAAAAGAGATGATCTTCAGCAGGTCATGGGCATGCTCAAAGAAGAAGACCTGGAAGTCCCGCTTCAGTACAACAATTTTCGGGACTAACTAGTTACCTTGGGCGCAGCGGATAACATTACCTGGGTCGAAACGTTTCGCATCTACACCCACCCTCGGGTGGTGGCGATGGCTTTCCTTGGGTTTTCTGCAGGTCTTCCGTTTTTGCTGGTGTTTTCGACGCTCACGGCCTGGCTGACTGAGGGAGAGGTCAGTCGATCGACCATCGGTTTTTTCGCCTGGATTGGTATCACTTACTCCATCAAGGTGCTCTGGGCGCCAATCATTGATTCCGTTTCGCTAGGACCGCTCACCAAAAGTTTGGGTCAGCGACGGTCCTGGATGCTGCTTGGTCAACTTGGGATCGCTCTGGGTTTAGTGCTCATGACACTTGCTGGGCCAGGCAGTTTGCTCCTGCTTTCCCTGAGTGCGCTGCTCGTTGCGTTCTCCTCTTCGACCCAGGATGTGGCAATTGATGCGTACCGAATCGAGGCGGCGATCCCGGAACACCAGGGTGCGATGTCGGCTTCCTATGTCTTTGGCTACCGTCTTGCGCTGTTGGTTGCCGGTGCTGGGGCACTTTATGTGGCGGAATATTTTGGTTGGACCACGGCGTATCTCGCGATGGCAGCATTGATGCTTGTTGGCATGATGACTGTGGCGCTGATCAGTGAGCCGCAGGCAGAGCGGGGCGCAACACCACTGGTTCTATCTGCATCGGGGATACGCAGCTGGTTTCGAGGTGCGGTCATCGGACCGTTCGTGGATTTCTTCGTACGTAACGGCAAGACCGCGATCATCATCCTGATTTTTATCAGTGTGTTCCGACTGAGTGATATCGCCATGGGCATCATGGCGAACCCTTTCTATCTCGACATGGGGTATTCGAAAACAGACATCGCGAACGTCGCCAAGGTCTTCGGATTCTTTATGAGCATTGCCGGTTCTTTTCTCTGCGGTGCCCTCGTTGTGAAGTGGGGATTGATGCGCCCACTGCTCATTGGAGCCGTCGCTGTCGCCGTAACGAATCTTTTCTTTGCGGCACTATCTACCCAGGAGCCAAAGATTTCATACCTCGTGGTGGTGATCTCTGCCGACAACATCTCGGGAGGTTTTGCCGCCACTGCGTTTATTGCGTACCTGTCCAGTCTGACCAATAAAGCTTACACGGCTACCCAGTATGCGCTGTTCAGTTCGCTGATGACGCTACCCGGAAAGTTTCTGTCGGGGTTCTCAGGGATCGTGGTGGATAGCTTTGGCTACTTTGAATTTTTTGTGGTGGCGGCTGGCCTGGGTTTACCGTCCATACTGTTGGTGCTGTACCTGTCCCGACTTAAAAATCGAGATGAGGATCAAGTCTCCCAGCCATAGAGTTTCAGGCTCACCCTACCGTTGATCAGGGTGACACCTTCATCCGCCAGTCTTTTTTCTTGTCGGTCCCGACCAGGATTGGTGATTTTTCCTTGAGAGTTCACGACCCGGTGCCAGGGGAGTCGGGTGTTGGCTGGTAGCTGGGACAGGATTCGCCCGACCAACCTAGCGTGACTGGGCATCTCCGCGAGTCGAGCGATCTGGCCATAGCTCGCAACCTTTCCACGGGGAATCTGGCTGACCACCTGGAATACCCTGTGTTTCGCTGCTTCCTGGGTTTCCGCCATGCCTAACCTGACCCTTTTACGTGAATTTGCACCAAAATTTACCCATTTTTAGCACTCTAGCCTTGACTCTGCTAAATCCGACCCTATTATTAGCACTCCCAAAAGGAGAGTGCTAGCTCTTTGCTGTAGGCCGCCATTTTAAAGGCTTTCATCGAGACTAGCGTTGTTTTTTTAGTCACACCAGCGGGAAGTTATGGACCCAATGGTTGCACAAGAAATCAGGAGAAACTCATGAGTATCCGTCCATTACAAGATCGTGTGGTCGTGCGACGCACGGAAGAAGAAACGAAGTCAGCTGGGGGCATTGTGATCCCTGATTCCGCTGCGGAAAAACCTTCCCAGGGCGAAGTCCTGGCCGTAGGTCCCGGCAAGAAGCTGGATAACGGCAATGTTCAGGCAGTAGACCTGAAAGCCGGTGACCGTGTTCTATTCGGTCAGTATGCAGGCAGCACTGTGAAGATCGATGGTGAGGAACTGCTCATCATGAACGAAAGCGAAATATTCGGCGTTATCGAGTAAACGCACCAGATATAGATAGAGGATAGAAGTTATGACTGCTAAAGACGTTAAATTTGGTGATTCTGCTCGCCGCGGCATGCTGGAAGGTGTTAACACCCTGGCTGACGCAGTAAAGGTCACTCTCGGTCCTAAAGGCCGAAACGTAGTACTCGATAAGTCCTTCGGTGCACCGACTGTCACTAAAGACGGTGTTTCTGTTGCGAAGGAAATCGAGCTGAAAGACAAGTTTGAAAACATGGGCGCACAGATGGTGAAGGAAGTTGCTTCACAGACATCTGATGTAGCTGGCGACGGTACAACAACTGCGACTGTCCTTGCTCAGGCAATCCTGAACGAAGGTCTGAAGTCTGTTGCTGCTGGCATGAACCCAATGGATCTCAAGCGTGGTATCGACAAAGCTGTAGCTGCTGCTGTGAAAGAAGTAGAAGCTCTGGCTGTTCCCTGTTCTGACTCTAAGGCAATTGCCCAGGTTGGAAGCGTCTCTGCAAACAGTGACACCCAGGTTGGTGACATCATTGCAGAAGCGATGGAAAAAGTAGGTAAGGAAGGTGTGATCACTGTCGAAGAAGGCAGCGGTCTTGAGAACGAGCTGGACGTCGTTGAAGGTATGCAGTTCGATCGCGGTTACCTGTCTCCTTACTTCATCAACAACCAGGACAACATGAGCGCTGAGCTCGAAGATCCGTTTGTTCTGTTGTTCGACAAGAAAATCTCAAACATCCGCGATCTGCTCCCAGTACTGGAAGCAGTTGCTAAAGCTGGCAAGCCTCTGATGATCATTGCTGAAGATGTTGAAGGCGAAGCATTGGCCACTCTGGTTGTGAACAACATGCGCGGTATCGTGAAAGTTGCAGCAGCCAAGGCGCCAGGTTTTGGTGATCGTCGTAAGGAAATGCTGCAGGACATCGCAATCCTGACTGGCGGTACTGTGATCTCTGAGGAAGTTGGTCTGTCTCTCGAAGGCGCAACTCTGGATGATCTCGGTCAGGCCAAGCGCATCAGCCTCACTAAAGAAGCAACGACTGTTGTTGACGGCGCTGGTCAGTCTGACGACATCGAAGCACGTGTTGCTCAGATCCGTACTCAGATTGAGGAAACTTCTTCTGATTACGATCGTGAGAAGCTGCAGGAGCGTGTTGCTAAGCTGGCTGGCGGTGTTGCCGTCATCAAGGTTGGTGCTGCGACTGAAGTAGAAATGAAAGAGAAGAAGGCTCGCGTTGAAGACGCGCTGCACTCTACTCGTGCTGCGGTAGAAGAAGGTATCGTACCTGGCGGTGGTGTCGCTCTGGTTCGCGCTCTGACGGCTGTTGAAGGCCTGACTGGCGACAACGAAGATCAGAACGTCGGCATTAACCTGCTGCGTCGTGCTATGGAAGCGCCAATGCGTCAGATCGTCGCCAACGCTGGTGATGAGTCATCCGTTGTCGTTGACAAGGTCAAGCAGATGTCTGGCTCTGAAGGCTACAACGCTGCTACCGGCGAATACGGTGACATGATCGAGTTCGGTATCCCCGATCCTGCGAAAGTAACCCGTACAGCACTCCAGGCGGCTGCGTCTGTTGCTGGCCTGATGATCACAACTGAGTGCATGGTCACTGAAGTTGTTGAAGAAGGCGGTGCGGCTCCTGCAATGCCTGACATGGGCGGCATGGGCGGTATGGGCGGCATGATGTAACGATTTTTCCGCGAAGCGGAAAAAGTCGTTGCAAACGCCAGTCACATCGAGGGATTGTGATACCAAATCACAATCCTGATGTGACGAGAGTGTTGCTCAAAACTTGCTACAAAAAACCCGCCTCATTGGCGGGTTTTTTATTTCTGTAATCCCCAATTTTTCAATGTTATCATGGGCCTACGACTTTCAGGGGTCAGGTCTTGCCTTTTCCTGATCTCATTCTAATAACAAGAGGGGAATCTCATGGATATACCACTGTTTACGAGTTACGGGCTCGACTTCCTGTTCCGATGGGGACACTTCCTGTTCGGTGTTTGCTGGATTGGTTTGCTGTACTACTTCAACTTCGTCCAGACCGAGTACTTCAAAGAAGCTGAAGATGCCCATCGATCCGGTGCAATTCAGAAGCTGGTACCTCGCGCTCTGTGGTGGTTCCGCTGGGCCGCAATGTTCACTTTCCTGACGGGTGTTGTCCTCCTTGGATATCGCCATGCAGGTATTACCTATGACATCACGGTTGGTGCCACACTGGGTACGTTGATGTTCCTCAACGTATGGCTAATCATCTGGCCGAACCAGAAGATTGTCATTGCGTCGGCGACGCAGGTTGCTCAAGGCGGCGAAGCATTGCCTGAAGCTGCGGGTGCAGCGCCTAAAGCAGCGCTGGCTTCTCGTACGAACACGCTGTTCTCAGCGCCAATGCTTTTCTTCATGGGTTCTTCCGCTCACCTGCCTAACGGTCTCGTTATGGATGCAAGCCCTGTTGGTCTTGGCATCATCATGCTGTTGATCCTGGTTCTCGAAGGTAATGCGATCTTCGGCAAGCCTGGTCCAATGGCTTCTGTAGGTGGCGTAATCGGCTGCAGTATCGGACTAACCGCAGTTCTCTACGGACTGATGGTTGCCCTGTAAGCTGGCAATAACAGGATAATGGAGGGCTCCGGAAGGGGCCCTTTTTATTCAAGCCGCAGGACCAAATGGCAGATAAAGAAATCATTCCATCCATTAAGCCCGACCAGGACGACGTCGCCAGCTATCGGCGCAGTGGTCGTTCTGAGGCGCCGAAACAGAGCAACTTCAATGGGTTGCTGGTGTTCGTTATTGTGTTGATGGCAATCATGATGGGCGTCGGTGGATACACCATTTATGAACTGCAGGAGCGTCTTGCCCGATCTGATGAGCTCCTGGAGCAAAGCAAAGAAAACATCCGACAGCTGGACAGTCGTCTTGCCGCGACGGGTACTGATGTATCAAAAACATTTCAGGACCTAAAAGCCCAGGTCGAAACCAACTTCTCTGAAATCGATAAGTTGTGGGCAGTGTCCTATCGTCAGAATCGACCCGATATTCAGAAAAACGTGCGAGCCATCGCCGAGTTGAAAGACGACCTTGGTGGCAAGATCAATACCATGGATGCGTCAGTCAAACAGATGACGAGTCAGTATCAGGGAATGTTGAACGAGCTGACGACGCTGCGTGAAGGATTGCTCCAGGATAACGAAGAGTTGATCACCGAAATTGCACTGTTGAGAGGTCAGGTTCAAGATCAGGCCGTTGCTCAGGAAGCCGAAAAACGGAATCTGAATACATTGACCCGTCAGATGAAAGAAACGCAGGAAGCCATTGATTCTATCGACCAGTACCGTCTACAGATCAACCAGCGCTTGATTGAATTGCAAAACCAGATCCAGGGCAGTCCTTCACTCTAACCAGTCGTCTATCACGTTAACCAGATAGGCGTACCCTTCAAACTCCAACACAATTCCGGATTCGGTGATTTCCAGCAGTCGAAAATCTGTCGCCAGGATGTCTCCCTCATATCTTGGCACGTCATCAATCTTCACCATGCGTAGCTCGGAATCCGACGCATAAATGTGAGTGGTTACCTCGATAGCGGGGAGCCTCATTTGAATGTTAACGGGCAGGTCTTCGATAGGGACTGCGTCGTAATCAGGAATCGCTGAGCGGTTCGTGGTTCGCGCCGGTGCCGGTGTGATGAGTTCTTCATCTTCCGCCAGTTCGATTTCGCTCAGTTCTGTCGCTTGTGCTGCGGGTTCCGCAGGACGGCTCGTTTCCACTGTCTCTGGTTCCACTGGCGCCGTCTTTTGTTCAATTGCAACGGGCGGTTCGTGAGTGACGGGTGTGGTGAGGCGATCTCCAAACAGCACATAAAGACCGATCAGATTGACGACGACCACGCCAAGTAGGATCAGCAGAAAATGTTTTAGTGTGAATGGATTGGACTCTTTGTCGCCATGTAGGGCAGCGAGACCCGGTGCGCGCTTCCTGGCACGTTCCTGTTCAGATTTGTTGAGGGCGTCGAGAATGTAAGACATGACTACCCCTGTGTTCCGCTCAACGTTGGGATGCTGATGGCTTCCACGCTATTAATATGAATCCATGTCATGGGATCCACCACGCCACTAGGGTTTAGACCGACGTTCATCTGGAAATCCCGGACTCGCGCTTCGATGATCTCGTTGTAGGTGAAACCGGTATCCAGCGGCGGAATGTCTCCCTCGATCAGGGACAGCTGCACAACCAGCCAATCGACGGCAGCGCCGGTGTCACCGTTTTTAAGTGGTGCCTGATAGTCCGGTGGCATTCGCCAGACCATGTGTGCCTCGCCGTTGTAGAGTCTGTTGAATTGATCGTGGCTCAAAATGACTTCTTCCGACGCCGCGAACAACACGACCTCGGTTTTATCGAGTTTTGATATGGTCATGTACCGGCCGGATAGGGAGGCAGTCCCCAGCTCGACGATGACCGGCCTGTCGATGGTTTGCAGTTCAGCGATCGATAAAGACTCCGTCAGGCACTGCAGGCCGATGGATTCTGCCAGTTCACAGGGATGTGTTTCTCGATCTTCAAATGCGGAACCCCACAGCGCAAACAGATCATGATAGGCATCGACGATGAATGGGTGTCCTCGTAGCGGCGGTAGTGGTTTTTCCGGGGCTGGTGTTGATTGCTCTGGTGCTGCGACAGGCTCCTGATCTTGATGTTCCTGCGTCGCAGTGATGATTGGTTGCTCTTCAACTGGTTGCATCATCAGGAAACCGAGAGCGAACAAAACAACGGCAGCAGCGGCTGCGAATACAGGCGCAGTATTGCGGCGCCTTCTCTGTTCCAATCCAAGTACTTCTTTTGCCGCTTTACCGACAATGGCCGGCGTCACCTCAAGTCGGTCCTCGACGTAAGTGCCGAGTAGAGATCGATCACAAATCAGGTTGATGACCCTTGGAATACCCTTGCTGATTCGAAAAACCTTCTTCATGGCTGCTTTGCTGAAAACGCGCCCGGAACCACCAGCGATAGACATTCGGTGTGCGATGTAATCTTCCGTCTCCGGTTGTGTCAGCGCTTCGAGATGAAAACGTGCAGTTATGCGCTGGCTGAACTGGCGAAGATCGCGATTCTCCAGCATCTCCAGGAGTTCCGGTTGTCCCAGGAGAATGATCTGTAGCAGTTTCCGTTCGTTGGTTTCGAGGTTAGTCAGTAAACGCAGCTGTTCCAGAAGATCTCTCGAAAGATTCTGTGCCTCGTCAATGATAAGTACCGCTTTACGATTGCTAGCGTGGCATTCCAGGAGAAACTCATTGAGTTTGTCGACCAGGGCTTTCACGCTCGCGTCCGCAGGGTAGGCGATGCCAAACTCATCACAAACCGTTGCCAGCAATTCAGTCACGGTGACCCGCGGGTTCAGGACGAAGGCGGTGTCGACGTCCGTCGGTACCTGTTGCAGCAGGCAGCGGCACAGGGTGGTTTTGCCAGTGCCCACCTCTCCGGTCAGCAAAATAAAACCACCGTCGCTTTGCACACCGTAAAGCAGGTGCGCCAGCGCGTCACGATGGCGGCTGCTCATAAACAAGTATTGTGGATTCGGCGCGATGGAAAAAGGTGCTTCCGTCAGGCCGAAATGATCAGTGTACATCCCGGATTTGTGCCCCAAAGATGATGGTGATTTTTCGGCGTAACCATATCAGGGCGGTCTGAAACTCGCTACTGCTGCGTCCTGAGCGGTAAGATGCCCGCCATGGGAAATGTCCGGAAAATGTTGTCTCTGTTGCTCGTGCTGGTTGTTCTCCAGGGATGCGAGTCTGTTCACTTTTATCAGCAGGCCATTTCAGGTCAGACCAGCTTGCTCTGGCAGCGTGAGGACATCTCAGATTTGCTTGCCACCGATATCCAGCCTGAGTTGCGTCAGCAGCTTGAGCTTGCACTTGAGATTCTGGCTTATGCGGAGGCATTTGGACTCGAGGCGGATGGCGTGTACTCGAGCTACGTTGAGACGGGTCGTGCTTATGTCGTCTGGAATGTATTTGCTGCTGATCCTCTCGAGCTTTCGCTAAAAACCTCCTGTTTTCCGGTAGCAGGATGTGTCAGCTACCGGGGTTACTTCGAGAAAGCAGACGCAGAGCGTTACGCCGAGAAACTTCGAGCTGAAGGATTAGATGTCTATATGGGCGGCGTTGGCGCCTATTCAACTCTGGGATGGTTCGACGATCCATTGCTGGATACATTTCTTTTCAGACCGGAGGAGTATCTGGCTGCGCTGCTGTTCCACGAGCTGGCACACCAGGTTGTGTATGTAAAAGGAGATACACGATTTAACGAGAGCCTTGCCACAGCTATCGAACAACATGTGCTCGAGCAATATCTTCGGGATGTCGGGCGTGAAGCCGCATTTGAGCGATATCTTTCGAGCCGCGAAAGACGAGCGCAGGTGCTTGTGCTCATTAATGAGATCCGTCAAGAGCTTCGTGACGTTTACGCATCTGATCTCACCAGGAATGAGAAGCTTAAGAAAAAGGAAGCGCTCTTTGAACAACTGGTAGGGCGTTACGATGAAATTGCGAAGAATTGGTCTGAAGGTACTGAATATAGGAGCTGGGTCCGCGGTCCAATGAACAATGCAAAGCTGGAGACAGTTGCGGACTATCATGAGTGGGTACCGGCCATGTTGCACCAGCTTGAGTTAAGAGGTTACGAAGGTTTTGTTACCTGGTTGACGATGCTGGCTGAACTATCTTTTGAGGACAGACGCGATCAGTTACTTAAAGCGTCAGCAGCGAATAACAAACCAGGCTGATAACCACTGCGCCGGACAAGTTAAGGGCAAATCCTTCTCTTGCCATCAGACTGGTCCGGAAACGGCCTGTTGAAAAGACAATTGTGTTGGGTGCCGTTGCCACAGGCAGCATAAAGGCGCAGCTGGCACTCATCGCAGCTGGGACCATCAAAAGAAGTGGGTCCAGTTCCGCCGCGAGCGCTGCCGCCGCCAATATCGGCATCATCAAAGTCGTCGTTGCGGTGTTGCTGGTGATTTCAGTGAGGAATGTAATCGTCAGGCAAATAACTGCGATCATCAGCAGGAGTGGCCAGTTCGCTACACCGGCGAGCAGGTCGCCAAGGGCAGCACTGAGACCTGATACGACAAACGCTTTGGCGATTGCGATACCTCCGCCAAAGAGTATCAGCATGCCCCACGGAATTTTCGCTGCAGTTTCCCAGTCCAGCAGTCGACCGCCTTTACCATTGGGGACGAGAAACATCACGACCACTGCCAGCAGGGCGACACTGGCATCGTTAGCACCCGGTAGATCCAACCAGGTTTTCCATCCGCCGAACGGCTGACTGCGTGTCACCCAGGCAAATGCGGTGATCGCAAAAACGATGAATACTCGTTTTTCCTCTACCTGCCATTCCCCGATCTGTGGCATATCAATCTGACCGCGATAGTTGAGTCTTCGAGTCAGCCAGAAACCTATGACTGGAACGAACAGAATGACAACAGGCACGCCCCAGCTCATCCAGGTCAAGAACCCCACTTCAACGCCGGTGGTCTGTTCATAAATTTCTCGAAACACAAGGTTAGGTGGCGTGCCGATAGGTGTGCCGATTCCGCCAACGCTCGCCGCGTAAGCGATGCCTAACAAAAGAGGCGTCGCAAGGTGTTTGTCTTCACTGCGTTCGATGATAGCCAGCGCCACTGGCAGCAGCATCAATGTCGTTGCGGTATTTGATATCCACATGCTCAGAACAGCCGATGCAGCCATAAAGCCGAACACCAGACGGCGGCTGCTTTGGCCACCGAAGAGATTCACCATGGTGAGTGCGATGCGTCGATGAGCACCACTCTTTTCCATCGCTGTGCTGAGGATAAAACCGCCCATGAGAAGCAGTACCAGCGGAGAGCCATAGGATGCACCAACCTCAGCGGGCGTCAGAATGCCAAGCATGGGCAGGGCCGCAATTGGGATGAGCGACGTCGCAGGGATTGGAATAGGTTCAAAGATCCACCAGACCGCACAGATGGTGGTGATGGCGGCAGTCCAACATGCAGAAGTCTCCCAGCCCAGTGCGGCCAGGGTAAAGAAGATGATGGTTGCGAGAACAGGACCGAGAAACAGAGTCAGGATGTTCCTGTTTAAAGCCACGAGTTGTCCTTGGGTGAATCAGGCAAAGATGCCGATTATGTGAAACGTGGCTCGCTTAGGCAATCAATACTCGTTCTGGAACTCCTGGTAAGTTGCCACCCATACACCGACGCAGTAGGTAGTGAGATTGGTGAATTCAGTTTGACCTTGCATGATCTGGAAGTAACAGCTTGAAAGAGGACCGTCATCTCCGAATTCTTCATTCCAGGCACGATCGTATTCGTAACGTTTGTAGTCCAGGAATCCAGCCGCTCCGATGCCGAGTAGGCTGATCAATACGGTGCCTCGCACGAAACCCTTCATTTTTCTCTCCCGTTACACGTTGATGGACGGGAGTATGGTTCGCGGGTCTAGGGGGACCAGTCATCTTGCGCCAGAAAACAGTCTCCGACACACTAGTTCTTTTTCCGTTCGGATCTTCATATGCCTGAATCCCTGTACTGGTATGACTTTGAAACCACCGGTACGGATCCCGTCATTGACCGTCCTCTGCAGTTTGCCGGTGTTCGCACGGACCCGGATCTCAAGGAGATCGCAGAACCTCAGAACTTTTTCTGTCGACCCGGCTTGGATTGTGTGCCAAATCCGGAGGCGATGCTGGTAACTGGTATTCGCATGTCTGAAGTTTTGGCGACGGGTGCGATTGAGCGTCAATTTGCTGACCTGGTCCTGCGAGAGTTCAGCCAACCCCAGACCTGTGTCGTTGGGTTTAACAGCATCCGATTTGATGATGAATTTACGCGGCAGATGCTCTATCG
Organism: Pseudomonadales bacterium; assembly: GCA_965267195.1. Taxonomy (GTDB): domain Bacteria; phylum Pseudomonadota; class Gammaproteobacteria; order Pseudomonadales; family Azotimanducaceae; genus UBA9659. Next base: position 1,906,221 of record OZ253942.1, on the reverse strand, counting down.
CAATTTCCATGATCCCTACGCCAGGGAATGGAAATCGGGTAACTCTCGCTGGGATGTGATTGATCTGTTTCGAGCCGCCCACGCGCTCCGTCCGGATGGTTTTAACTGGCCACACCGTGACGACGGAACCCCAAGTTTTAGGTTGGAAGACCTTGCCCGAGCGAATGGTCTTGATCACCTGGATGCCCATGATGCACTGGCAGATGTTCGGGCAACGATTGAGGTCACGCGTAGGTTACGTGAAGCGCAGCCCCGTCTTTATGATTTCATGTTCAATCTGAAAGACAAACGATTTGTTGTTCAGCAGTTGTATCCGTTGGGCAAGCAGCCGGTAGTGCATGTGTCTGCCATGTTTCCAGCGTCCCGTGGTTGCACAGGTATTGTGCTTCCTCTTTGCCAACATCCAACCAATAACAATGGCATTGTTGTTGTTGACCTGGCGCAGCCCGTAGAGAAACTTCTGTCCGTCGGCCCTGAAGAGCTCGCTCGTCTGGTGTTTTCGCCTTCAGCCGAATTAGGGGAAGATGAAACCAGGTTGGCGCTGAAGACCATTCATATCAATCGCTCTCCTTTTGTTGCGCCGCTGAATACGCTTGATGAAAGCGCACAGCAGAGATTGGGTATCGATATCTCTGAGGCCCAAAGTCGCGCAGAACAACTTTCTCGCTCACCGGGTCTTGTCGAGAAAATTCAGGACGCGTTTTCGGAAAATCGATTTGAGCTGAGTGACGATCCAGATTTTCAGCTCTACCAGGGTGGTTTCTTTTCTGAATCTGATCGAAGTGCCATGAATGAACTACAGTCAACGCCGCCGGATCAGTTAGATGTCTACGCGAACCGGTTTCAAGATGATCGGCTGGAAGAGATGCTGTTTCGCTATCGTGGCAGGAATCATCCTGAAACGCTGAATCAAAATGAGCTGGAGCGCTGGCGTGTCTATCTGGAAGAGAGGATTGGTGAGCGCTTGCCGCAACTTCGAGCTCGTTCCACTGAAATCATGCAAGAATCTGATGAGCCTTCAAAGGAGATCCTTGTTGATCTCTCGGCTTATTTCGATCGCCTGGAAGAAGCGCTGGTCAGAAATTAAACGATTCGCAAATTCTGATGAATTGATGCGCACCTGCGGAGAGTTGTTTGTCTCTGCGGTAATAGAGTCCGTAGGTCAGTGGCACAGTTGAAAAGGGAAAGTGGTCAACGATCATCAGCTCAGGATGCTGCGCCAGGATGCGCTCATCAAGATAGGTCATACCTAGTCCCTTATTCACCAGCGATAGACGCAAATGCAGATCCGTGATTTCCCAGATGGTACCGAAGTTATCTCGCAGCTTGTCCAAAGTTGGTCTCAAGTCTGGATCGTCCAGATGGGACACGATCAGCGGATAGTCGTGAAGCAGATCTTCTGCAGAGATACCGGGCTTCATTCGAGTTTTGTGTAAGACCAGATGCCTTGTTTCCTCAAAGAGGGGAATTGTTCTGAAGCGATCAGGCATTGTTTGCTGAAAAGGGCCAATTCCCAATTCCCAAAGCTCTGAGCTGACAGCTGTAATGATCTGTCGGCTGGGTAATACAGAAATTTTTATTCGAGTCAGCGGATGCTGTTGCAGGAATTCATCGACCAGGCTCGCTCCGAACTGCTGATTAATCGTGCTGTTCATTGCCAGGTGCAGCGTCGACAATATGCCGTTTTTGATGTTGCTCAGATCAGCCAGCACCGTTTCTTCTTCAGACAACACCGTCTGTGCATAGTGCAACAGTCGCATACCTGCTTCCGTGAGCTTTAGCGGCTTTCGGTGAAACAGGAGTGTGTCCAGCTTGTGCTCCAGATTCGCAATGGTCTGGCTCACAGCAGATTGCGTAACAAACAGTTTTTCAGCGGCGCGATTAAAACCGTTTTCTTCATAAACGGTTTTAAAAACGCGAATCTCGTGTGTCTCGAGATGAACCGGCATACCCAATTCCACATGATCTGAATGACGGTAAGTGTACCTGATGGATGCATAAGTGTGCGCAATCTTGGCTAATCCGCGAATTAGTAGAGGTAAGTATCGGAATGAATCTCCCTCAGGAAACAATGTTGTCAGTTTCTTAACAGGAGTTAGTTATGAGTTTTGTTCCCGGTCTAGAAGGTGTTGTGGTTGGTGAAACAGCCATTAGTCATGTTGAGGGTGACATCGGCAGGTTGTCCTATCGAGGCGTTGTTATAGAGGACATCGTTCAAATGGCGTACCTGGATGTTGTTCATCTTGTGTTGTTTGGAGAGCTGCCGGATGCCAATGAGAGCCAAATCCTCTCGAGGTTCATGGCTGAGCATGGACGCCTGGCGGAGCATGAACGAATGCTTGTGCGGTCTTTGCCTGACGATTTACACCCGATGCAGATGCTGCAATCCATGATTCCGGTGCTCTCCTCAATGGACGCGACCGGTGATTACTCTCAAGACGCGTCGCAGGGGCTTGGCATCATTGCGCGCTACCCTTCGCTGCTGGCTGCGATCGCAGAACGATGTGGCTATGGCGCGGATCCTGATCTCTACGACCCAGATATGGACTATCTGGGTCGCTTTTTGACGATGATGAATGGCGTGCCTCCTACCGAGAGAGAGTTGGAAGTATTTAAGGTTGTTCAGCTGCTACAGCTTGAGCACAGCTTTAATGCGGGGACCTTTTCCACCCGTGTGATTGCTTCGACCCTGGCTTCGGTTCCTGCGGTACTGGCGGGCGGTGTTGCTGCATTGTCTGGGGTGTTGCACGGCGGCGCGGATGAAGCGGCGCTCAGGTCGGCTCGAGAGATGGGCGAACCTGAGAATGCGATGGCCTATGTGGACTCTGTCCTTGCTGCGAAAGGGAGAATCATGGGTATGGGGCACAGGGAGTACCGGGTCGTAGATCCGAGATCGAACATTCTCAAACCGCTCGCGATAGAGCTGTGCACAGGCACTGCGTATGAGAAAGACCTGAAGTTGTTGCTGGCCTTGGAATCCGCTTTTAACGAACGCATGGCAGAGAAAGGTAAACAGGTCTGGGCAAACCTTGAGTTTTATAAGGGTGTGGTCTATCAGGCGCTCGGCGTCGACGTTCCGTTCTTTACTGCAACCTTCGCCATGTCCAGATCCGTCGGCTGGTTAGCGCACTTTCTCGAGAGTCGCGAAAACAACCGAATCGTTCGGCCCTCGGCTGAATATGTCGGGCGACTGCCTGCGTAACCCTAATCGAGCAGTGTGCTGGTCCGGTAGAAGCGGGTCAGTACTTTGCTCAATGCGTGTGCATCTTTGCTACCAGCGAGCTCTCGAATCGAGTGCATGGCAAAAGTGGGCACACCAACATCAAGGGTACGAATGCCGAGCTCCGTTGCCGTAATAGGACCGATTGTGCTGCCACATGCCATGTCCGCGCGGTTCACGAACTCCTGGCAGGCAACTTCCTCATCGCGGCACAGTGCTTTAAAGAAGCCGGCGGTCTCGCTATTTGTGGCGTAACGTTGGTTAGCGTTGTACTTGATCGCTGGACCTTTGTTCAGGATCGGGCCGTGATTGGCCTCATGTTTACTGGGATAGTTTGGATGCACACCATGCGCGTTGTCCGTCGATACCAGCAAGGATCTGGAGAAGGCTCTTAGTCTCTGTTCCTGATCTGGAGTAATCCGCATCAGGACATCTTTCAAGAAGGTGCCTTCTGCGCCTGCTGCAGAGGCGCTACCAACTTCTTCATGATCATTGCACACCAGTACGCTCGTTAGCGTCTCATCGGCAGCGGTTAATGCCATCAGGCCTGTAAAACAGCTCAATAGATTGTCGAGGCGAGCACTAGCCAAGAACTCCTCGTTTACGCCGATAAATTGGGCAGGATTACTGTCGTAGAAGAACAGGTCGGTTGCGAGTAGTTCGTCACCTTCCAGTTCCGCTACCAACAAGTCTTCAAGAGTCCGTGCTTCTTCCTGTTGGAGAAGTACCGGCGAGATATCGGTCTCAGCGTTAATGCGTCGACTGTTGTTGGCATCTCGATCCAGGTGAATCGCCAGGCTGGGAATGACTGCGATGGGTTTCTGCAGGTTGATCAATCGATTAATGATTTCACCTGAGCCGTTTCTTGTCGTGACTCTGCCAGCAAGGCTCAGGTCCCGATCGAACCAGGGATTGAGCAAGACGCCGCCGTATACCTCAACACCCAGCTGATGATAACCATTGTTGTTTTTTTCAGGGACAGGTTTGACCTTCAGGCATGGGCTGTCTGTGTGCGCGCCGACCAGTCTGAGACCAGTTTTCTCGATCGATTCCGTGCCGAGCACAAAAGCGATAATGGAAGAATCGTTCCTGGTGACGAAGTATTTGCCCGGTTCCAGCTGCCAGGAGTCACCTTCGTTCAATTGTACAAAGCCCTGAGTCGCCAATATGGCTGACATGCTGGATGTCGCGTGGAATGGCGTCGGGGAGTTGATCAGGAAGTTCCTGAGTTGTTCGTTAAAGCTTGATATATCCATGGCGCGGTATTGTACCCCTTCGTTGCGCTGATTTGGCCAGCTGGAGTACAATTCCGGTTCGCGCCGATTTGATGTCAGCTTGCGGGCGCGTTAGAAATGCCGCTAAAGAGGGATGACCTACTGTAGCGGTGCTCAGTGGGTTTTTTTGTTTTGGAGCACAACAAATGGCAACCAAATCCAAAGGATTTACCTCTACGATCGTTCACGCGGATCGTCGGGATCCTATTGAACACGGTTCGATTCACAAGCCTGTCCATACGGCGGTTACGTACTCATACGATGACGCACGTGACCTGGCGGCTGTATTCCAGGGAGAAAAAGGCGGTTATACCTACGGCAGACAGGTGAATCCAACCGTCACAGCCCTGCAGGACAAGATATCCATGATGGAGAACAGCTTGTCCACGGCTGCTTTCGGTACCGGGATGGCGGCGATCGGTACGACCCTGTTTGCATTGCTTCGTGCCGGTGACCATTTCATTTCTTCGTCCTTCCTGTTTGGTAACACCAACAGTCTGTTTAACTCCTTTGCTGCTCATGGCATTGAAGTAACCTTTGTTGACGCAACCAGTCGCGAAGAGGTTGAGAAGGCAGTTCAGCCGAATACAAAACTCGTGTTTGTAGAGACCATTGCGAATCCTCGTACTCAGGTGTCGGACCTGGAAGGTATTGGCGAAGTCTGTCGCGAACACGGCCTGATCTATTTTGTCGACAACACCATGACAACGCCTTACCTGTTTCAGCCCAAAGAGGTTGGTGCCAGCCTGATCATCAACTCACTGACCAAATACATTGGTGGTCATGCAAATGCCCTGGGTGGATCGGTGACGGAAACCGGTAACTATGACTGGAGTGACTTCCCGAATATTTATGACAACTACAAGAAAGGTGATCCCTCGGGTTGGGCGATTCAACAGATTAAGAAGAAAGGGCTGCGAGATTTCGGTGCCTCGCTAGGACCAGAGGCCGCGCACCATATCTCAGTAGGGTCTGACACCCTGGCGCTGCGAATGGAGCGCATCTGTTCGAATGCTCAGACGCTTTGTGAGTATTTGTCTAATCATTCCAAGGTTAAGAAGGTGTATTACCCAGGTGTTGTTGATCACCCCGAGCACGAGCGATCCAGCAGGCTGTTCCGTCATCACGGTGGCATCTTCAGTATTGAGTTGGTGGATGACGTTGATTGCTTCGACTTTATCAACAAACTAGATCTTGTGATTTGCAGCAGTAATCTCGGTGATACGCGTTCTCTGGCGATTCCGGTGGCGCATTCTATCTACTTTGAGATGGGGTCGGAGCGCCGCGCATCCATGGGTATCGATGATTCTCTTGTGCGTTTTTCGATTGGTATCGAAGAACCCGATGACCTTGTTGCGGACTTTGAACAGGCACTTGAGGTTTGATGGACGCGCTGCTCACGACAGATCTGCCATTACCCAACCGTCGCGTTGGTAAAGTCAGGGACGTTTATGATGTTGAGCTGCCTGATGGTGGTGATGGGGTCCTGATTGTCGCGTCAGATCGGGTCAGCGTTTTTGATGTTGTTCTGGCCAACGGCATACCTGGGAAAGGCAAACTGCTGACCAGATTGTCTCGTTTCTGGTTTGAGTTTTTCACGGGTGAATTCAACCACCATCTGGTGTCGACGAACCCTCGGGATATTCAGGGACTCAGTGAAGCTGATTATGTTGCTCTTGAAGGGCGGATCATGATCTGCCGCAAGACTCGTGTTGTGCCCATTGAATGTATTGTCCGTGGATACCTGACGGGCAGTGGCTATAAAGAGTATCTGGCTGAGGGCAGTGTCTGCGGTATTTCATTGCCTGGCGGGATGGTGAACAGCGACAAAATCGAGTCGCCGATCTTTACGCCGTCCACCAAGGCCGAGGAAGGCCATGACGAAAACATCAGTTTCGATGAAGCCTGTGAACAGGTGGGTGTTGAGACCATGACCGCGATTCGTCAGACCGCGATGGATGTTTACCTGCGTGGTCGAGACTATGCATTGGAACGCGGCATCATTATCGCTGACACGAAATTTGAGTTTGGCTGGACGGCTGATAACCAATTACTGCTGATTGATGAAGTGCTGACGCCGGACAGCAGTCGTTTCTGGCCCGCGGATGCATGGCAACCAGGTCAGGAACAAAACAGTTTTGATAAGCAGTATGTCCGCAATTACACCGAAGAGCTGGTGAGTCAGGGTCGCTGGGACAAAACTGAGCCGGGTCCTGCGCTCCCAGACGAGATTATCGAGAACACCATTGCCCGCTACGAAGAAGCGATCAATCGATTAGCTTCCTAGCGGATTCACGCAACGAAGCTCTATAACCACAACTTGTTCGTCCTGCATGTCGGTAAGCGACTGCGGTGTTTCCATCACTCGACCTAAATGTTCCCGGCAGTAAATCTCGAGCATTCGCAGGTGATACGCGAACGCGACCATTCTTACCCCATCTTGGGACCGCAGGAGATCTAGCGGACCTACGTTCTGTGCTTTTGCATGGAAGGTGTTCGATGTCGGCGCTAGAGAACTCAAGCCAATCGATTGGTAAGACGCTTCCCGGAGTGAAGCATCCCTTTGCAATGGCCGGTGCACGATTTCTGACTTGTACGCCTCACCCCACACAACCGTTCGGGGTGTAAGTACGCGTGCAATCTGTTCCTGCGATGTTACTTGTGCCTGCCAATGAGCCTGGCTATTGCTGAGCAACATGGCGTTTCCGATGGTTGCCACCATGAGAACTGCGGCGGCGACTTTTGTGTAGTAAGCAGATGCATCCTGCCGGGTCATTGCGGTCAGCGCATAAAAGCAGATCATTGCGTATACAGGGATGATCACGCGTTCCGGTGTCAGTCGACCAGCCAAGGAGGTTGCATAGATCGCGGCCAGTAAAATGATCCAGGCAAGGGCAACCTGGCGGGATCGGCTTAACAACGACAGAGCGATAGTCGCAAGGACCAGCGCCCACAGGTGTCTGTAGTTGTAGAAGGGGTCAAGTAGGTCAGCGGCAGCACCCAGCAAATCCCTCGGTGGACTAGCTTCTAAGAGCGTCTGCATCTTTTGAGGGTCAGCCAACGCAGGGTCCACGAAAAACCAGTTTCGAAGCAGGTGTAGATCATTGTTGGAGTAACCGGTTTCTGCGGCAAGCTCTGTATCGATCAGGCGGCTGACCAGACCAAAATCAGTATAGGCAGTTCGCACCAGATTGAGTTCGTTGAAATCCCGCCAGGCGTCATCTTGATAGCTTTGATGGTCGAAGTACCAGCTGCTCGCCATCACGATGATGAGACCAATCGCCGCTATGCGTAACTTGTTGTCACTGAGGCCGGAGATAAGAAATGGCGTCGCGACAACCATCACCAGCAGGAATTGAAGATCACGAATCAACCAGCCCGTCAGGGCAAACAGGCAGGCGAATCCGAGTAGAAGCCCCGAACTCACTTTCTGGTATGCAGCGATGAGCGCTGCTGCTGCAACGGCACTGATCCCGGCAGTCATCGTGAACTGGGGAAACAAAACCAGCCAGCTGATAAATAATGAGGTGGTCAGCAGACGTTCTACGATACCAACACCCAGCAGTTGCATGGACGTGTGGATGGCGATGAGTGCGCCAGCCATAACCAGGTAGCTCGCAATGACGTAGCCAACGATACCGCCGATTTCAGGTACTGCTCGAAGCAGGTATGCCCAGAAGATATTGGTATGTATGAGCCAGGGTGGCGTGCCTTCGACAGCGTCACCAAATTGATGCACAACGGACAACATCCCAACGTCATCGTTGGTTTGCCAGAACGGCTCGGCCACCAACAGCAATAAGGCCGTCAAAAGGACGACCAGGGATGTGCTTTCAGCGAGCGCTCTCAAGCGAAGGCAGAATTATCAGTCGCGGTAACAGACACCTGTGCCACCAAGTCCGCAGTAGCCGTTGGGTACCTTGGCAAGGTACTGCTGGTGATAATGTTCTGCATAGTAAAAGTCAGGCGCACCAATTACTTCAGTTGTGATGGCGGGATATCCTTTCTCGGCGAGTTTTGCCTGGAAGACTTCCAGGCTTGCTTCAGCCTGGGTTTGTTGTTCGCTCGAGTAGGTATAAATGCCGGATCGGTATTGGGTGCCGATGTCGTTACCTTGCCGCATACCTTGAGTAGGATCGTGGCTGTCCCAGAAAACCTCGAGCAGGTCCTGATATGAAACGATGGAAGGATCAAATACTACGAGCACCACTTCATTGTGGCCGGTCATACCAGAGCAGACTTCTTCATAGCTGGGGTTAGGGGTAATACCCGCGGCATATCCCGCGGCTGTGACAAAGACACCTTCGCGTTCCCAGAAGCGGCGCTCGGCACCCCAGAAGCAACCCATGCCAAACATGGCCTGTTCCAGGTGTGCGGGGAATGGACCCTTCATGGGGTTGCCGTTCACGAAATGTGTTTCAGGCACGGGCATTTCTTCGGCACGACCAGGTAGGGCGGTGTCGGAATTTGGCATTTCCAGTTTCTTTGTAAACAGTCCCATGACGCTTCTCCTTGGAGGGGGTCCTCTCACTTGATGGGGGATTATACCGTGATACGCTAGCCGGATGAGTTTCGATGAAGTCGTTGATCGATCGGACAGTGACAGCAGCCGCTGGGGCGGTCGTGGTGATGTGCTGGCGCTTACCATTGGCGATTCCGATTTCCGGCTGCCACCGGCTGTTGAAACCGCGATACACGAGAGAATGACTGGCATTCACGGCTACGACACGGTGCCAGATCGTCTCACGGCAGCCATCTCAGAGCGGCTCAATCGTCTGTACCACTGGCAGGTGGATCCTGATTGGTTCTTCTACATGCCAGGAGTGATCCAGGGCTTAAACTTTAGTTGTCGAGCTTTAACTCAGGATCATGAATCGGTCATCACGGAAGTACCTGTCTACTATCCCTTTCTGGATGCGCCGCTCAATGCGGGAAGAAAGCGTCATGACCTACCTGCAGTTCTGGGTACAAATGGCTGGCAATTCGACTTTGATGGTTTTGAGAAGCTCGCGGCGGATGCCAATTGCCGTTTGTTGATGTTATGCCACCCGCACAATCCGCTGGGTAGAATTCTTGATCGTGGGTCACTCGAGCGAATCGCCGAAATCTGTACCCGCCATGATGTCTTGATCTGCTCTGATGAGATTCATGCTGACATCCTGTTCGATGGCGGTGTTCATGTTCCCATGGGAACGATTGCACCCGAACGAACTGTGATGTTGACCTCGCCATCCAAAGCATTTGCCATGAGTGGGCTAGGTGGTGCCTTTGCCATCATCCCGAACATCGAGATTCGCGAGAAATTTGAATCCTGGGCGCTGGGTTTGGTTCCAAACATTAGCGTGTTGACCCTTGCCGCTATGCACGCTGCCTATTCTGAATGTGAAGACTGGCTGTCTGATGAAGTCGCGTATCTAAAGGACAACAGGGACTACCTGGTTTCTCGCTTCTCGAAATTATCGAAACTTAAGGTTCACGTGCCAGAGGCAACATACTTTCTTTGGCTGGATTTTAGGGGAACAGGGTGGAACGATCCTTATCAGAAAATACTGGATCATGGTGTGGAATTAACGGAGGGGGCAAAGTTCAATGGCCCCGGATACCTGCGGCTAAACTTCGCCAGCCCGCGCAGCGTTCTGGTTGAAGCCGCAGACAGAATTGAGCGAGCACTGACGGTTTAGTTATAACAATCATTGGAGAAAAGGTGAAAAGAGATGGGTGAATTCAGCAGCGTAACAAAGGAAGGACCACTTACAATCGTGACGATCGAGCGAGCAGAGGTGATGAACTCGCTGCACCCGCCAGGCAACAGGGAACTTGCGGAGGTCTTTGATGATTTTGCTGCAGACCCGGATCAATGGGTTGCGATTATCACGGGCGCAGGTGATCGAGCTTTCAGCGCGGGTAACGATCTCAAATACCAGGCGTCTGGTGGTGATATGAGCGGTCAGCCCGGTTCTGGTTTTGCCGGTCTCACATCAAGGTTTGATAACCCCAAACCTGTGATTGCTGCGGTGAATGGCGTGGCCATGGGTGGCGGATTTGAAATTGCGCTCGCTTGTGACCTGATCATTGCGTCGGAAAACGCAGTGTTTGCATTACCAGAACCAAGAGTAGGCCTGGCAGCACTTGCCGGGGGTATTCACAGATTGCCGAGGGAGATCGGCATGAAGCAGGCCATGGGTATGCTGCTCACTGGTCGGCGCGTTAGTGCCGAAGAAGGTAAACAGCTTGGCTTTGTGAATGACGTTGTTCCAGAAGGTCAGGCGCTTGAAGGTGCTAAGGCCTGGGCAGCGCAAATTCTCGAGTGCGCACCACTGTCAGTTCGAGGCAGCAAACAGGCGGCGATGGCAGGCATGGATGCAGATAACCTCGAAGCTGCGATCAAAGGAAAATACGATCAGATCACCGCCATGCGCGGCAGCGAAGATTTCGTTGAAGGACCTTTGGCGTTCGCTGAAAAGCGCGCGCCAAATTGGAAGGGTAAGTAACCGTAGGCTGCTGTCAGCAGATCGACAGCAGCTTTTCTGTAAATCGATTGTTTGTATCGCGCAGGCTTGAGCTGAGGAGCGATGCGATGCCCATCAAAACTTTGTTGGCGATCGCAGGCTGTTCCTCATTGAGCTTGTTAAAGTCTTCACGCTTGAGAACAATCAGTTTCAATGCGGTTTTTGCCCGGGCGGTTGCAGAGCGGGGTGCGCCATCAATCAGTGACATCTCTCCAACGGATCTACCGGCACCGAGTTTCGCGATGGTGTGCTTTGCGGTGTCGAATTGCTTGATGATCTCAACTTCGCCGCTAACGATGAAAAACATGTAAGCACCGTGCGCTCCTTCCTTGAAAACATAGGCGCCAGCTTCGTAGTCGTAGCTGAACATGTACTTCACGATAATCGGATAGTCGGCCTCTTCGAGGAAGTTGAAGACTTCCAACCTGGGTAGGATTTTCTCGATTGTCGAACTCATGTACTTAGCTATTTTCTTGTTATACGGCAGGTTATCATGGCCTTCTTGTTTGGCCTTGGCAAGATCGGTACAGCTTTAGAGGAAAGAAGATGACAAACGGTTTACAGATTGCAGTGTTAACTGTTTCAGACACCAGGACCCTGGAAAACGATACTTCCGGGCAGTTCCTGTGCGATGCCTTGTCGGAAGAAGGTCATTCTCTCGCAGCACGGCAAATAGAAATCGACGACATGTACAAGCTTCGTGCGGCTGTTTCCTCTTGGATTGCTGACGAGGCCATTGAAGTGATACTAGTAACCGGTGGCACCGGTTTTACAACCAGGGACTCCACGCCTGAGGCGCTTTCTGTTCTATTTGATGTGGATATAACGGGCTTTGGGGAGCTGTTCCGCCAGTTGTCTTATGAAGACATCGGCACCTCAACAGTCCAATCCCGGGCTTTTGCTGGTATCGCGAATAATACGGTCATCTTCTGTATGCCGGGTTCAACAGGTGCCTGTAGAACTGCCTGGAACGGTATCCTGAAGTCACAGCTTGATATTGACCATCGCCCCTGTAATTTCGCCGAGCTGATCAAGAAAGGTAGCCACTAATCATGTCTGCACTTCGACCGGTGGATGAGGTCGTTGAAGAACTGCTTGGCTATGTTGAGGTAACCAGCAAAACTGAATTGAGATCCCTGGACGATGCGCTGAACTGTTGTGTGGCGTCCGATATCCAGTCAGAAGTCCATGTTCCCCCCGAAGACAACAGTGCCATGGACGGTTATGCCATGGCTTTCACGGATGCAGAATTGAATCGGACTTATGAGGTCTCTGATCGAATACCTGCCGGATATATTGGAAAGCCGCTTAAGCCGGGCACGCTGGCGAGGATATTCACCGGTGCATCGATTCCCTCCGGTGCAGATACCGTTGTCATGCAGGAAAACACGAAGCAGGTTGATGGAGGTATCGAACTCACCCAACTGCCTCGTGATGGTGAAAACGTTCGTCGCCAGGGCCAAGACATCGAGAAGGGTGCGACGATTGTAAAAAGCGGTGATCGGTTAACGGCGAAAAGCCTTGGATTGGTTGCGTCTGTTGGGGTCGCACAGCTCGAAGTTAAAACGCCACTTAAGGTGGCCATCATGTCTACTGGGGATGAGCTGGTGGAACCTGGAGAAGCGGTTTCGCCCGGACAAATCTATAACTCCAACCGCTATGCCCTGGCTGGCATGCTGAAGACTTTAGGTTTCGACGTGCTGGACCTTGGCATTGTTGAAGACACAAGAGAAGCAACACTCTCAGCTCTGGAGCGCGCCGCAGAGCAGGCGGATTTGATCCTGACGTCCGGCGGTGTCTCCGTCGGCGAGGAAGATCATGTGAAAGATGCCGTGGAAACCCTGGGTCGTCTGGACGTCTGGAAAATGGCGATTAAGCCTGGCAAACCGCTCGCCTATGGCAATGTTAAGGGCACTCCAATCTTTGGACTGCCAGGTAATCCGGTATCGACCTATGTCACTTTTCATGTGGTCGCGCGAACCTATCTTCTGGCCATGCAGGGTTTCAGCAACGTGCAACCTGATGTTTACACTGTACGCTCTGACTTCGAGTTTAGGGGCGGTGGTCGCCGAGAATATCTCAGAGTGAAGCTGCACAATCGTGATGGTGCGACTTACGCAGAGAGATTTTCCAACCAGGGCTCCGGTATCATGACATCAGTAGTCTGGGCTGATGCGCTGGCCGTTGCGGAGATCGGCCAGCAGATTAATCCAGGTGACGCACTCACCGTATTACCTCTGACTGGGCTTTAGGCGGAGAAAACATGGGACTCATCGTACTCAGCACAATACTTTCGATTATCCTAGGCAGCTGCGTCTGGCTGGTGATTGGCGATAAGTTTCCGTTGAACGAAGAACAGAAATGGCCTGTTGCAAACAACATCTTCATTTATGCGGTTTGTCTTCTTGTGCCCGTTTACCTGTTTATCTTTTTTACCTTCTGATTTGGACCATGGATTATGGAACTTCCTCTCGATATTGATGAGGTGAAAGGCTTTCTCGACCCTGAAGAAGGCAAAGCTTTGTATGAGTATTGCCTGGTTGCCGCTGAGGTTGGTCCTTGCCTTGAAGTAGGCAGCTACTGTGGCAAGTCCACAGTTTATCTAGGAGAGGCTTGCCGCAGCGCGAGCGTAACCTTGTTCGCGGTAGATCATCACCGAGGGTCTGAAGAGCACCAGCCGGGAGAGGAATATCATGATCAGGCGCTGTTCGATGACTCGGCAGGGCTGATGGATTCTTTTCGAGAATTTCGAGCCACCATGCGTCAGGCAGACCTGGAAGATGTTGTCGTCCCGATCGTCGCACCTTCCCTGGTGGCTGCACAGGACTGGCGCACGCCGTTAGGTATGGTGTTCATCGACGGCGGACATTCGATTGAAGCGGCGATGATCGACTACCGAAGCTGGGCATCGCACATTGTGCCCGGCGGTGTGTTGGCCATTCACGACATCTTTCCTGATCCTGCCGATGGCGGACAGGCGCCCTATGAGATTTTTAAGCTCGCGCTTGCATCGGGATTGTTTGAGGAAGTGGAGCGCGTGAAAACGCTGGGTTTGCTTCGCCGAATCTAGGTGCTTCTAGCCCGGGGTGTTCAGGCTGGTGGTGCTTGATCCGGTGTTGACGATAAGTTCCTGACGAAACAGGTGAGCTGCGCCAGTTTTGTTGGAAAGCGCATCCGCGGCCATCAACACAGCACCTGCGGTCCAGGTTGGTTTCTCGAGCGGCCACAAAGCGTCATCTCGATGAACGTAACCAGTCCAGTAAGAGCCATCTTCATCCCTGAATTGATGTAACCAACTGAACAGGTTGACCGCTTGCTGGTATTGGCCTGCAGATAGTAAAGACATCACCAGTTCGCAGGATTCTGCGACAGTGACCCACGGTTCATCATTCACACAAACACAACCCAGGTCGGAAACGACAAACTCATTCCAGCGTGAATGCAGGTGTTGTTTTGCAGCCGAACCTTGAATGACATTGGTCAGAACAGGGTAGAACCAATCCATGGCGAAGCGGCTCTTTGAGTCCCAGGTTCGATCAAATACTTCCGGATGATTGCCGATGGCGTGACCGAGTCGGGTTCTCGCCAGCGCCCAGTGAGGAACTTCCTGGTCGAGTGTTGTTGCGATGTTCAGTGCACATTCCAGAGACTTGTAGATGCTTGAGCATCCGGTGACCAGGGAGTCTTCACGAATCCCAAGGGTGGTATCTTCGCACCAGTAGATCTGACCCTCAGGACCCTGCAACCTCAGTACAAATTCAATGGCGCCGGAGACTGTGTCCCACATCTCCTCCAGGAATGCTTTGTCACCTGAGATCAGGTGGTACTGCCAGACGCCGGTGGCGATGTAGGCGACGAAGTTAGATTCGGCGCGTGTTCCATCTTCGACTTCACCGTCTTTGTAGGCAGCCAGCCAGCTGCCGTTTGGCAGTTGGTTGTTCTTGAGCCACCTGTATGCAGCTTTTGCTTCGTCGAACCGACCTCCAATGGCAAGACCCATAGCGGACTCGATGTGATCCCATGGGTCCATAGGTCCGCCCTCGAACCAGGGGATGGCGCCATCTGCATCCTGGGTGCGGGCGATGTAATCCACGGTGCCCGTGAAATATTCTTCCGGGAAAAAGCCCATGGAGACGTAGAGTTGCGTCATGACGGGTCACCACTTTCCGTGTCCGTTTTCGAACTGTGGGTTTTAACAAAATACATCACGACGCTTTTGCCCATGATGGGATTCAACAGCCAGTCGAGCCATCGAGTGATTCTCGGTTGTTGCATCAGGTCCCAGGTTAGAAACCTGTGATACATATCGACGATGGCAGCCTGGGGCTGATCGTCGCCTCGCCAGAACATGCACTTCAACCACCAGTAGGGCACGTGCAGCGAATGTGCGTGATGTTTGTCGTATCGGATGAAGCCGGCAGATTCGACATCTTGTTTCAGTTCACCTGCATCGAAGATTCGAATATGGCCACCCTCAACCTCATGGTAGGCGTCGCTAAGTTGCCAGCACACCCATTCCGGAAAGTAGCGGGGTACGCTGATCGCAGCGATACCGCCGGTTTTCAGAACTCTGGCAATTTCCTGGATCACACCCCGGTAGTTGGGGATATGTTCCAGAACTTCAGAGCAGATGATCTTGTCGAATGATTCATCTTCGAAAGGCAGGTGTTCACCATTGGCAACGGAAATGACCAAGCTCTTCTTGTCATTTTCCGGTTCGACAAATTGCCCGAAGCGTTCCTTGGTTGTCTTGAGATCTTTTAGTGAAAGATCGATGCCGACCGCGTCAAGATTTCTAACCATGTAAGCAGAAATTGCGTGTCTGCCTTCGCCACATCCAAGGTCAAGGATGCGCTCGTCGGCGCTGAGTTTCATGCGATCAAAGTCTATGGTTTGGAGTGACATCAGCTAGCCTTCTCGACAATGATCTTTCGATAAAGTTTTTCCATCTGTTCAGCGGCTACAGCCCAGCTGAACTTCTCAAGAATTCTCTTTCTGCCTCGCTCTGCAAGTCGTTCCCGAAGATCTTCATCATCCATCATGACGCGGATCGAGCTGGCGATTGCGCCTGCATCTCTCGTTGGGACAGTGATGCCGGCGTCGCCCACCACTTCCGGCAGAGCGCCGCCGTCTGTTGAGATAATTGGTACACCGCAGGCCATGGCTTCACCGGCGGGCAGCCCAAAGCCTTCATAGACGGAAGGGACGACTGCGCAGGTTGCCCGCGCATAAAGTTCAGCCACTTCTTCTGAAGTGAGTCCTGAGTGGAATGTGATTCGGTCGCTAATGTTGAGTCGCTTGATCAGTTTGGCGGTGTCACCGTCTTCTTTCAGCTTTCCGAGAACGTTGAGTTTCAGATCCGGGATTTCATTCCGAAGTTGCGCGATGGCATGAATGAGGTAGTCGAGTCCCTTCAGAGGTGCGTCTGCTGATGCAGTTGCCATCACGGTGTATGGCTCGCGGGGAATGTCCGGTAATGGTCGGAACACTTCAGTATCGATGCCATTGTGTACGATCTTCAGCTTGTCTTCGGGTACTGAAAAGTCTGTCGCGATATCAAATCGTGAAGCCTCGGAAACAGTCACCAGATTCTCCAGCTGTCGAACCACTTTCTTCTGCATTCGAAGGAAGGAATGCCAGCGTCTGATGAGTAACCGCATTTTCCAGTTTTCTGCGCTTTGCAAAGCGATGCGTAAGTCGCTGGTGATCGGGTGATGGATCGTGGTTAGAAGCGGCACACCCATTTTTTGTAATTGCAGGGTGCCGTAGCAGAGACTCTGGTTGTCATGAACGATGTCGTAGTCAGGTCGGTGACGTTTGAAGTAGTCAACCAGTCTTCGACCGAAAGTGTATGGTTCCGCGAAACCACCGGTCAGCATGGACCACCATTCGATGAAGTCGGTGTAAGAAGTCAGGTGGTGGGGGCGCAGTGCCGTAACGTGATTTTCTGCTTCGAAGAGATTAAGTCCGGGCAGCTTGATCAGCCTTACTCGCTCATCCAGCTCGGGGTAGGGCTCGCCTGAAATGACATCGACCCGGTGCCCGCGTTCGACGAGCGCTTTGCTGAGAAACTTAAGGTAAATGCCCTGGCCGCCGCTATAGGGATTGCTTCGATACCCCAGCAGGCAGATTTTCAGTTTTGGTTGATCAATAACCTGAAACTTCGGTGGGCGCTGATCGGCGGCCAACATCAAGAGACTTCCACGGTCAAAAGGACCGGAATTCTACGTATTTTGCGGGGTAAATACTACTTGGCGGAGCGGGAGGCGATGTCAGAAATGCGGCGTCCAGACTGCTTTCGCTTGTCGTTCTCGGCGACTTCCTTGATCTTGAAGACAGATTCCTGCTCGGCCCGACGATCACCTTTTTCCCGACGTTCGGGGCCATATGCGGGTGCTTCGTGTTCTTCCGTGAAGACGTTGGCGTAGAGATTGGCTACCCAAGCCTGACCTTCCTGCGTTCTTCGAAGGTATCTGATGCCCTCGGTAATAAATGGTGTCACGACATCCCAGAAGAAGCGTGGATAACCTTCTCGCAGATCCGCTGCGGTGGTGTAACCCATCTTTGCGGCCTGCCCGGTTTCTTTAAACTCCGCGAACAGGGAAGAAATCTTTCGGTGATACTGGGGATCGCCCAATTGACCAATCAGGTCTGCGGCTCGCAGTAGTCCCGGGAAGTCAGATGACTCCTGATGGTCCTCCTCGGTGGGAACGGGGAAGCGGGTGCGCTCGATGTTCTCGCAAATAGTATCAGCGTCAATCCTGGTCTCGCGTTCGAAGCGCTCGCGGATAAACAGCTTGGCGCGATCGACGTGGTAGGGTGTGAGAGCTGCATCGGTTGAACCGGGAGGCGGTGCGATTGTCTCGTAGTTCATGTTGATGGCGTAACGACCGGATCGGTCTGCTCGACAGATTCCGCGAACATAACCAATGTCGTGGTTCAGAAGCGAAATCACAAAATGAACCCACTCGTTTGCGGTGACCGAACCTTCAATGAGGATCTTGCCCCGCAGGATTTCGGTGCCAACCATCGTCACCATGATCGTATGGTTCACGTCATGGTAGGGCGCATCGCTGTTGGCGATGATTTCCAGTGCGTTCCTTGCATTGGCGACGATCAGATGAATGTCTGACTCGTTGCTGCCGTACATGTTGACGTAGTGCTCAACGAGCTCATCAACAAACGCTTCAATGACTACTGACGATGGGTTGAACATGATGGCCCTTCGATATTGATGCTTGAATCATTGTGTCTCGTACGGGGCGTGAGTCAAGCCAATTGTGGGTTGCGACAACGTACGGTGGTTTTTCCCACCTGAACGGTCAAATTGAACAGTTTTTAAAGAATTTGAGTATACATTGAAATTCCTTCATTCTGGCACTCTCGTTTGGGACCCATTCCATCATGATTGAACTCAGGCACTTGAAAACACTGGTGGCGCTTCGCGATACCGGCAGCCTGGTAGAGGCGGCGGAGAGTCTCTTTCTGACTCAGTCGGCACTGTCACACCAGCTGAAAGATCTTGAAGATCGACTGGAGTGCAGCCTGTTTGTTCGAAAGACCAAGCCGCCGAGATTTACATCAGCGGGTCGACGGCTGCTCAACCTGGCCGATGAAGTGCTGCCTATGGTGAAAAGTGCTGAGCGGGACATTGCTCGGCTCGCCGGTGGTGAAGCCGGCAGGTTACATATATGTATCGAGTGTCACAGCTGCTTCCAATGGCTGATTCCCTGTCTGGATCGATACCGTTCAAATTGGCCAGAGGTAGAGCTGGACCTCACTGGCGGATTCAATTTTGCACCCCTTCCTGCATTGGTTCGTGGTGACCTGGATCTTGTCATCACCTCAGATCCTGTTGAACTGCCCGGTGTGGCTTATGTTCCGCTGTTTACCTATGAAGCGATGCTGGCACTGGGTAATGAACATGCATTGGCGGCGAGAGCCATGGTGCTGCCTGATGATCTTGAGAACGAGGTTCTGATTACTTATCCCGTGGAAAGAGATCGTCTCGATATTTTCACCCGGTTCCTGGAACCGATGGATGTTGAGCCCGCGGAGGTACGAACCGCCGAACTAACACCCATGATGATTCAGCTGGTGGCAAGTGGTCGCGGAGTGACCTGTTTACCCAACTGGGCACTGACTGAATACCTGGAGCAGGGTACGGTAATGGCGAAGAAACTGGGTGAGTCCGGGCTATGGTGTACGTTGTATGCCGCGGTCAGAGAGGATCAGAGAGAGATGGCGTTTATGCAGGACTTTCTGTCGACGGCAGTGGAAACCTGTTTTGCCAACCTCAGTGGTATCAAAGCTGTCCAATAGCACTTCTCTTTAAAATCGGTATAAGCTATAACTTGTTTCACGTGCGGGCAGTTCTGACCAGGGGGAACCTCCCAGCGCGTCCAGTGGCACCCTGATCGTATAAGGAGGTGATCCCATTAATAGTCAGTCTAGCGGGGGAGCCTCCGAGCTGAATTAGCTTAGGAGTCTCCCTATACGAAGACCAAGCCTCGGCGAGAATCTCGCCGGGGCTTTTTCTTTTGGGCTACGGCATCAGGATGGCTTGTTGCCAGTTGCCGTTTTCAAGCGTGTAACGTCTGCGGTCATGTAACCGTTCCGGACTGTTGAGGTCGAGACATTCGATCACTTCCGCACGAACCAAAACCCCGGTGGCCTGTTCAGGCGTCGTCATGTCTTCTTCAGAGACTTCCTCTCTTAGACCCCGTACAAAATCCACAAGGACATCCCTGTTTTCCAGTTCTGTACTTTGTGGTGCGAGCTTCTCGTAGCTGTAGTCCAGGTATTTGGATCCAACAGGTCTGCGATGCCAATTGGCATCGATGACATCCCTGCCAAGTTCTTCGATGGTTCCTGTCACACGATATTGGCGTTGAACCGATGGCATCCAGATCAATGCTTCTGCTTTGTTGTTGCCCTGGATAATCTGCCACTTGTGGCTGGTCTTGTTGATGAAGAGCGTCAGACCTTCATCAGTTACTTCTCTTAATACGAGCGTTCGAACGCTGGGTACGCCCTCTTCGCTAAGAGAAAGAAAACAGATATCTGCATTACCGTCCTGGTGACTGCGAGCTGATTGCCGGTCCCTGGCCAGATGTTCAAGCGGGTTCATCATCGTCCACAGAATCTGGATCGAAATCAAAAACGCCGTGAGTAATGCCCTCGGGCGGCGTTTCTCTTGCCTCGAGCATCCACTGGTACAAACGGCCGTGGGCGCTGCCCAGCAACGCATCCCGGATCATGCCTTTTGCATCAACATCGTGGGCTTCATCCAGAAGTCGCTCGAAGTTGAATATGAAGTTCTCGCAGTGCCGCGTGCGGATCGGCGTGCCCCAAAGCAGTTTGTAGGCGTACCTGGGTCCATGGCTGGCCCGAATTTGCAGCATCGAGCGGCTAAAGCCCTCCGGGTCTGAATTGTTCAGATTTCCCCAGAGTTCTCCGATCTGTTCCTGGCTGACGACCCCGCGTTCGTTTGTTGCCTGGCTGGACAGAAACAGAAAAGCCGCAATGGCACCCAGCTGTTGTTTCACGCTTTCGGTCACCTGGAGAAAAGCCTGCCGGCTGATGGCGTCAGACTGGATGACCGCCTGTTCTGCTGACTTTTGAATTTCCACATACTGCATCTTGATGGCGTCGGTGTTCTGCATCAGTTCTTTCTTCTGCAGGAAGTAGCCAATCACCAGCCAGAGGAAGGCGAGTGGTGCGAAGGCACCCTCAAGAAAATTGCCGACCCGCTCAATGGGCGCGTCATAGATATGCCGCCAACCAATCGCGTGTTCAACATAAGTAGCAAGAGTTGCTAGCCAAACGAAGGTAATGGATAGACCAAGCCAGATCCGCCAGTCTGGCGTGCCACCGGCACCGTGCAAGCCAAATGGTTGTTCGTGAGCTTTTGCTTCAACAATGCTGGCGTTGTCTTTGTCAGCCGATGGATCCGGCATGTGTCCTCCCTGCGGTCACTTTAACCCGGAGTGAGATCTCCAGTGAGTGAAGCTCTCTGTGATACCTCGATAAAATTTCCGTCCGGGTCCCTGATGAACGAAATTCTCGCGGTACTGCCGAGTGTTGTGGGCGCTGCACCTTCAGTAGCACCCATTTGCAGCAGTCGTTCATGTTCTGAATCTACTTTATACACCTGTACGGTGATGTAGCGGTAGCCAGGAGCCCTGTATACGTCAGGTACCCGGAGTCCGGGCTCTTTAACGAACTGGAAGACGGTAGTGGCCCAACGGCAATGACTTTCGGACAGTGGCGTGGCACCCAGTGCATCGCAATAGAAGTGCATGGCGCGTTCTACCGATGAAGTGGCCATTCGCATGCCGATGTGGTCGATATCCAGGTGTCCCTCGGGTACTCGCAAGAGCCGATTGCCGTCAGGATCTGACAAAGATTGTGACTCGGTGAGGTTCGAGGCGATCATCAGTTCGCGAAATCCTGCCGGCTCGACACCGGGCAAAGGGTCTCGCGCATGATTGAGCTTGAATACAGAGCCCATGAGCGAGAGGCGATGCTGGTGGAAACCCCCACCCAGTTTCAACAGCTCCTCGTAGGGCAGGCCAACCTCATCTCTCCAGAAGGGCAGCGATTCTTCGAGGTTGGTCCAGATGCCAATGTCGATGTGGTTTTTTGCCAGCTTCATGGTCGGTCCACTGTCTCGCTCAGCAGGGGCTGGTTGTTGGCGACCAGCTCAACCCGGACCTGATTGGCTTCGACCTCAAGTGTGCTTTCGATGAACTCATGCCACTCATAGTCAGTTTGTACCGAACTGCTCAGTTTCAGTGTTCGTGGATCCTGTCCCAGCGCCTTTTTGTCTCTCTCAAGGCCGTTGATATGCAGGCTTGCAGCATCGGTTTCGATAACGATGCGGATGACGGCGCCCCGGTAGTTAACTTCGAATTCTGGCATGCGCGGCAACATAACAGGGTTGGCGGAGACATGGTATGATGCGCCCGATTTTTTTCACTGGAATTCATCATGTCTGACGACGCAAAACAAACCGCACAGGAATTGGCTGATGGACTCAGGCGGCTGGGCCCAAACCGGGTTGTGGCGCTCTCGGTACATAAGTCCAAGGAACTGATCGAAGAGTTGGAAGAAAAAGCCAACCGACTGGTTGAGTTGCTGGATAAGTAAACCGGCACAATCCATGTTCCAAGTCCGGCCCTACTCCGGAGCCATCGGTGGTCTGGTTGAAGGCATCGACCTGTGTCGTCCATTGGATGACGCAACCTTTGAACGCCTGCAGCAGGCTCTGCTCGAATACGAAGTGTTGTTCTTTCGCGATCAGCCTCTTGAGCCTGCGCATCACGCTGAGCTCGCTGATCGATTCGGCCAGCCACAACTGCATGAAGCTTACGATCATGTAGAGGGCTACCCCCAGATCACGATTCTGGAAAACGATCGTGAACGCCCTTCCAAGATTGAGATGTGGCACACGGATATGACGTTCCGGCCGTGTCCACCCCTTGGTTCCATATTGCACGGCGTTATCATCCCTGAGAAAGGTGGTGACACCATGTTTGCCAGCATGTCAGCCGCTTATGAAGGACTGTCTGATCGAATGAAATCCATGTTGTCAGGACTGACCGCAGTGCATGACTTCACCTACGGATTTAAAGAAAGTCTTGCAGAGCCTGGTGGCCGGGAAAGACTCGCTGACATGGTGGCAACCAATCCGCCTGTTGAGCATCCGGTCATCCGGACGCATCCGATCTCTGGCAAAAAATGCCTTTATGTGAATTCACTGTTCACGGTTCGAATAAAAGGCATGCACGAGCGAGAGAGCCGAGCACTCCTGGAGTTTCTCTATCAGCATGTCACGACGCCGGAATATACCTGTCGGTTTGATTGGAAGCCGAACTCCGTTGCTTTCTGGGACAATCGAATCACACAACACAAGCCTGTGAATGACTATTGGCCAGCACATCGTAAGATGCAGCGAATCACTATTGATGATGGTGAACGACCTTATTAACGAGAGAGTAGGTCGTTAAGCGCGTCAATAAACGCGATCGGTTGATCCAGAAAGACATGATGATGGGCATCTGGAATGCCCCGAATACTTCCCTGATCCACCAGCTGCTCCAACTCGGCAATGGCCTCACCCGGAAAGAATCGACTCTTCTCGCCATAAATGATTTTCACAGGAATCGTCAGGTCCTTGATCATGTCTGCGGCTGAAGGAAAGTCTTCGGCGTGCTGCATCTTCGCGAAAACAGCACTGTCGTATTTGAATTGAAAACCCTGGTCGGTGGCTTTGAGGGAATGAGCTGCGATGTGATCCAGCACGTACTGATTCTCGCAGGGTTGAGGTGGTCTCAGTCTAAAACGACGCGTACCTTCTTTTAGGGAAGGGTAATACCGTTCTTTGATCTTTGGCATTGGAGGCGCTGTGCGTGATCCCTTGCGATTGGGAATGGCGGAGTCGACCAGCACAATCTCTGAAAATGCATTCCTATGCTGCCAAGCGGCGATCCGCGTCATGGCACCACCAAAGCTGTGTCCGACGATGATGGGTTTTTCCAGTCCTGCATCTTTTGAGACTGCCAGAATTTCCTGCCCGAAACCGGTGGCGGAGTAGGTCGTTCGATGGTCGCTGTCTCCCGAGCCGCTCATGTCCAGCGCAACGACGTCATATCGATCACGAAATGCTGGCGCGATGAAGTCCCACCAATGGGCATGGGCTGCATGTCCGTGCACAAACACCAACCCTCCTGCATCAGTTTCTGTGCGGGCCGGCCAATGTTGGTAATGGATATTAGCGTCCTCGACCTGAATGGATCGGTGTTCTGGCGCTTGATCGAGGTGTTGTTTAAACCAGTCGGGCGTCATAGACGCGGAGTATAGCGAGTTCCGAGTGGGTGCGTTTTGCCTTTCAACTCTGCTTCAAAACAGTGCGCATTGAATTTGGTTGCGTCAATTCGGTGCGAAAATTCAGGTCTGAGTGACCCAAAAACGCACCGAATCAGGTCATATCGCCCTTTTTTCGGGGTGCATCCATTTCTGGCATCAACTTTGCCTTAAGTGATTGCGTTAGTAGCAACTCTTTAAACCTGGAGGGGTCATTGTGGAACCAACTTTTGAACTTCAATACGCCATAGACACGTTTTACTTCCTTGTCTGTGGTGCACTTGTCATGTGGATGGCGGCAGGATTTGCCATGCTGGAGGCTGGACTTGTCCGGTCCAAGAATACAGCTGAAATCCTGACGAAGAACGTCGCACTGTTCTCTATCTCATGCATTATGTATCTCGTGTGCGGTTACGCCATCATGTACGGCGGGGAAATATTCCTGGCTGGTATTGGTGATGTAGATCCTGACGCTGTACTTGCGGACTTTGCCGAACAGGGTGATTTCCGAGGCGGCTCAATCTACTCCGGCGCATCTGACTTCTTCTTCCAGGTAGTGTTCGTCGCAACTGCGATGTCGATTGTTTCTGGTGCTGTTGCAGAAAGAATGAAGCTTTGGGCATTCCTGATCTTTGCCGTCTTTATGACTGGCGTTATTTACCCGCTGGAAGGTTCGTGGACTTGGAACGGCGCTGACGTTTTCGGTCTCTATAACCTGGGTGATCTTGGATTCTCCGACTTTGCTGGCTCCGGTATCGTTCACATGGCTGGTGCAGCAGCTGCACTTGCTGGTGTCATCCTGCTGGGTGCTCGTAAAGGCAAATACGGTTCTGATGGTCAGGTATACGCACTTCCTGGTGCCAACTTGCCGCTGGCAACGCTCGGTACGTTCATCCTGTGGATGGGATGGTTCGGCTTCAACGGCGGTTCGGTTCTTAAGCTTGGTGATATCGCTAACGCGAATGCCGTCGCGGTTGTCTTCCTGAACACCAATACTGCGGCTGCGGGTGGTGCGGTTGCGGCCTTGCTGACCTCTCGAATTCTCTTTGGTCGAGCTGACCTGACGATGTTGCTCAATGGAGCGCTAGCAGGTCTTGTTGCGATTACTGCTGAACCTTCAACACCAACTGCGCTTCAGGCAACGATCTTCGGTGCTCTCGGTGGCGTACTTGTGGTCTTCTCGATCCTGGCTTTGGACAAGATCAAGATCGACGACCCTGTTGGAGCGATTTCAGTTCACGGTACTTGTGGTCTTCTGGGACTGCTCTTGGTGCCAATCACCAACGACGGTTCTACCTATGTAGGTCAGATCGTTGGTGCGATTACGATTTTTGCCTGGGTGTTCGCGGCTAGCTTCGTCGTCTGGTTCATCCTCAAGCTGGTCATGGGTATCCGTGTCAGCGAAGAGGAAGAGTACCAGGGCGTCGATGTATCAGAGTGTGGTGTCGAAGCCTACCCTGAGTTTGTCAGAACCTGAAACAGGTAACTGTCTCCCTCTGGATTGGGCCTCTTCGGAGGCCCTTTCTTTTTGTCTAAAGAAAATGCTTCAGGATTACTTTGAAGGAACGGTGAAGTCGTTAATGGCACCGAGTATCTGTCGACAGGTAATCTGCCCAACCAGATCGGAACCGCTTACTACAGGTCGTCGTCGACGTTTGTTTTCCAACATGGAAGCTGCGACGGAAATAATGTCATCGCCGGCTTTGTTGGTTTCTACGTCTTTGGTCATGACTTCGTAGACGTAGCCAGCGCTGGGCTTTTTGTTGACGTAGATGCGATCGACGATCGCACGAAGGCAATCAAGCTCAGAGAGAACGCCAACGAGATTGTCGTTGTCATCAACGACACAGAGACCGGAAACACTTTGTTCCAGAATGATGTCTACCGCCTCAAGGATTGTGGCATTGGCATTGACCTTGGCAGGTCTCTTCACCATGTAGGACTCAAGGGTGAGTGATCTGGACATGTTGCTTACCTCACTGCTTGCCGATCTCTTTCCACGTTAACACAGTTAACCACGGCCTGCGCGCTTTTGGATAACGGGTGAGTAGAGGCTGATTAGTCCCCAATCTGCAGCGGAATCACCTTCAAAATTGCTCTCGAGATGTCTCTGGGCGGGGCTGCCAAATAGTTCCTGTAAACGCAGATCGACATCAGCGAAGATCACTTTGTGGGTTTCCTCTGAAAAGTCACCCTCTGACACTTCCATCAACCGTTCGATCAGTCCTTCGGCTTCTGGGTGCGCGTTTGCCTGCAGATTTCCACACAGAGCGAGGTAAATATACAGTGGCTCACGCCGCGCAAACTGTTTGAGCTCAACGGTCGGTAGGTCCTCAAGTGCGTCAGGAGAAACGCCATTGAAGTGAGCTACTCCCTGGCTCATATCCGAAAGAAACTTTGCGTCCGTTTTAAGTGCCATTGAGACACCAGCGGTTGGCAACGGAACACGGTAAAGCTTGCCTTCCGGTAGCGCACCCACCGAAACAATGACTTCATCCAGTTGATCTGCTGCTGCTACCCAGGTTTTGTAACCATGGATCAAACCTTCGTCATCTTGAGTCAGACCCGGCAGCTCACCTGATCGATCCTCTGAAACCGCGAGCGCGCTCCAGTGGTCAGCGTCGACATGAAAGGTCCGTCTTACGGCGGACTGATAACCCGCAATGAAGATCAGCGAGAGGCGATTCGCCAGCCTGCCGCCCATGAGAGCTGTTTCTTCCGGAGACATATCGGGTTTGTGATTTGTCTGCCAGAGCAACTTAAAGTTTGATTCCAATTCACTCATGTCTTTGCTTCACGATGACTGCTTAGGTGCGGGATTGTATTTTCTTGAGTTGGGAGCAGCAATGCCGCTAGAGTGTTGGCTTTTTGCGGCAGCAAGCCTATGTCTGAAGAACGTTTTTTGGATCTGATTACGCCCGGTGCAAGTGTTTACGTTTCAGGTAGCACCTCTGAGCCACGTGGGCTTCTCGAGATCATTGCGGAAAATGCCAGCACGACGAGCGGGATTCGCTGGATCCAGTTTCCAATCGGTGCGATCAATCGTTCAGACCTTTCCGCGCTTACTGCAGACTCCACTGAGGATGCCTTCTTTATGTCGCCATCTTTGAAAGATGGATATGCAGAAGGGCGGGTACGTTTCGTTCCAATGCATATGCGCACTGTGTTCGACTACCTGCGCGACCAGGATCTCGATGTTGCACTCCTGCAGGCAGCACCTGATAGAAATTGTGATCTAAGATTTGGCCCCAACATCGACTTCCTTGATGCGGTGACTCAGACCGCGAAACATGTGGTGGTTGAAGTAAACGATGCCTTTGTCGCGCCCTTCAGTTGCCCTTTGGTTCCAGACAGCGCCATTAGGGTCCCGGTTAAAAGTGACAAACCTCTTTTTCCGACGGTGACGCTGGATGAAACGTCCGAGAAGATTGGGGCATTGATCGCGTCGTTGATCAATGACGGCGACTGTATCCAAACTGGTATTGGTGCAGTACCTGCGGCGATTCTGGCAAACCTCGGCGATTGCAGTGACCTTGGATTCCATGGCGGACTCATTGATGACGGGGTCATGAAATTGATTCGAGACGGTAATCTGACTGGTTCCCGAAAAAACATAGATGTTGGTAGGCATATCACGGGTATGGCGCTGGGTTCTGAAGAACTACTTGATTGGCTGGCACATGACCCGATGGCAGAATCCGTCATGTTTAAAAGCGCTGACTACACCCACGAGTTTCGCGTGATCAGTCAAATCGACAATTTTGTCTCCATTAACTCAGCGGTTGAAATCGATTTAATGGGGCAGGTGAATGCGGAAGTTGCCGGTGGTAAGCAGATTTCAGGCACAGGCGGTTCGGTGGATTTCATGCGATCTGCGAAAGCGTCCAAAGGCGGGCGATCGATTATTGCCATGAGTGCCACAGCTCGGGGTGGAAGTGTTTCACGAATCGTTCCGCGAGTAGATGTTGTTACCGCGCTGCGAACTGATGTGGATATTGTTGTGACTGAATTTGGAATCGCTGATATTCGCTACGACTCTCTTGGCAGTCGCGCGGAGAAGCTGATTGCTATTGCACATCCGGATTTCCATGATGAGCTTAGAGCAGCTTTGTAAGGTCGAGTTACTCCTCTAGATAATCAAGTGCCTTTGCCAGATCGGGCGGGTCAGGTAGCCGATGCCCCATCCCTTCAATGACCATGACTGGATAATTTATTTGCGCTTTCTCTTTGTATAGTCGACTGACGTCGATGGTGTCTCTCAGGTTGAAGTCATTTGAGCCGGTCAGAAACACATGTTTGCGTTGTAACATCGCATCGACGTCCCTTTTTGGCAGGTCTTCCCAGTGGTTCACCCCACAGATGTACAGGGCACCTTTGTATAGGTGGTGGTATCTGTGGATCAATATACTTGCCATACGCCCGCCACCTGAAAATCCCGTGACATAGAGTCGGTCATCATCAACCGCGTAAGCATTGCGGATAAGTTCTGTGCCCAGGATTGCGAAAATCGATCGATTTGGTATTCCTGAGTTGTTGCCTGCCTTGTTGCCGCTGATCCAGATGAGATTGCGTTCTGCGAGAACCGGCTTCCAATTTTCGGGGATGAGGCCGCTCCGTGTCGGGCTGACATAGGTAAGCACGCCAGCAGGCCGAGATGGATCGTAAGTTTCAGGGACGAAAATCTCCCAGGTCATGTCGCGATCCATGGAGATATAAGTGCGCCATTCTTTGGCTTGTTGTTCGGTAAAGAGGTCTGCAGCTTTGAACTCAACGCGAAATGCGCCGCTTTCCCCCAACTGGTTTGTCGAGGAGATAGCGCCGGTTGACAAAAGGCAAAGGATGAAGAAGGTCAGTCGTCTTAGAATCACGGGTGAAATAGATTGGCTACGTGCAATTTGATTACCGATGGCACAATGTATCACGACAGACATTCAAAGGAGGGTTTCGTGTCGAGGCAAATATTGGTCTGGTTCCTGTTGTTGCTGTCCGGGTGCGCCTCTACCAATAACGTGAGTTATCCACCTCTGGTAGATGCGTTTGGTAGGGTTTCAGAACGAACAGGGGATGTGATTGTGTCCAATGCGAACGGCACCCGTCAGTTGGAGTTGGGTGACTCGGTGTTTGTCGGGGATCGAATTGTCACCGCGGAAGCAACGGCGCTCACGCTGACACTCTCACCTGGCCAGATCCTGCAGCTGGAGTCGAACAGCCAATGGACGATAGACAGTGTTGTTACCAATGGCGCTGTCTTCGGCTCGCAAACCTCGCTGGAATCCGGCGCGATGCAGCTTTCCGGGAAGGAGTACATGCCACACTCACTGAAGATCCTGACGCCGCAGGCGGAGATAACAACCTTATCGGAAAATTTTCGTCTGACCATCGCTCCGTCAGGTGAGCTTCGGATTGACGCATTAGATGGGATCGCAGTGACCGTAAAGAACGATCAAGGTACTCTGGTGACTTCTGAAACACGCCCCTCTGTCCATGTTGTTCAGGGCTCAGCACCTGTTGATCCTGATTCATTCAAGGACTAATCTTTTAAAAAAACGATTGGTGCAGAATATGTTGAAAGCAGTCGCTGACAAATATCCAGTCAGTCACCAGCTCGAAGATGGTGCCAAGGTCACCTGTTCACTGATGACCTCAGACGATCTTGATGCGCTTTCAAAGTTCCTGAACCGCCTGACACAAACAGATTTGGCCTATCTGCAGGCTGATATCACGGATCCTGAACTTCAGAAACGATGGCTTCAGTCTGCGGTGGTTCTGTGCGCCTATGATCCCGCAAGTCTCGTTGGTTACGCCTCAGTGACAGTGTCAGATGATAGGCATCGGGGAGAGATTCGAGTGAATATCAGTCAGGGTTATCGTTCCCGAGGGCTAGGTAGAATCCTGATTGGTGAGATTCTCAATGTATCGAAACTGATGAGCCTCGAATTACTGACCGCGCGGATGTTATCTGACCAACATGGTGCGCGAGCAGCGTTTGAGCGTTTAGGTTTCGAGCGAAAAGAACTTCTGCAAGATTACGTCGACTTGCCGTCGGTTAAGTGCAAAGACCTTCTGGTTATGTCATCAGAGCTGCGCTAATCCGACTCTTTTTTGAACACGCCACAGTACCCCATCATCGAGCCATCTTCTGCAAGATTGGTGACGCAGAACTCATAGCTCTTGTCATCGATAAACCAGATCGGTCCGCGTGTACCATCGCTGCCAATGAACATGGCTTCTTTACCGTTTGATCGAATGGTTCCCCACATGGTGGTAGAGGGATCGTTTTTCGTCATGGTGCTGAGTCGGACTTTCCCCAGGAAAACTTCGCGGTCCTGATGTTCGATTGTCACAGTGGCGCCAATTTCAGAAATCACCATGCCGCCGTCGGCGACTTGCCCGCCACCTGCACTGATGGTTCGTAGATCGGCTTTCCAGACACCGACCATGTCGGGATAGTCCTGAGCGGACGATGGATAGGATAAAAACAACAGCGAAAACAGAATGAGTGTTCGAACCATGAAGGCCACCCTAGTTTTGTCGTTATCTGTTCAGTTTAGCCTATATCTTTCGCGCTCGTGTATCAGGCGCCAGGCCAGGGTTTTAAAGGCTCAGCGGGTATCAGGTCCTCAAAATCCTCTTCTTTGAACACTTTAAAGCCTCGAGCCAGATAGTTGGGAAGTGCATTTGGGTGGTCCAGCGTGCAGGTGTGTAACCAGATTCTTGTTTCGTTTTCTGACCAGGCGGTATTGATGCAGTCTTCAAGAAAGGCTTTTCCGAAACCTTTACCAACGAACTGAGGAATCAGGCCGAAGTAGACGATCTCGGTTGATCCAGAGGGTTGTCGATCAAGCTCAAAGTAACCAATAGGTGTCGCACCCTTGTAGGCGACCCAGGTTTCGATTGTCGGCTTGCTCAGGTATTCGTTCCAGCGTTGCCAGTTCCATTCCAATCGCATGTACCATTTCCATGGTGCGCCGACAGTCGCGTACATAAATCGATTGAGTTCAGGGAGCGCCACTTCCGCTTTCTTGAGCTCATAGGGGCGGTCAAGGGACTCATAGACCTTGCGCTCCGTCATCTCCACGTGCCAGACGTGAATGTCCGTTTTAATCTTTTTCATGAACTGACTGACGTTAGGTGGTGGTTACCCAACCGCCGGAGAAGGGTACAACCTGACCGACGATAAAGTCCGATTTGTCTGAGGCAAGGAACAGTGCCAGTTCTGCAGACTCCCAGTCGTGGGCCACTCGCTGAATGGGAACGTTCCGCTGTAAGTGTTTTTGGAAACGCTCAGTTGCGACCAAATCATCTGGATAGTATTCGGGATTGCTGACGTAGTTCTGAGCGACCGCATTGATCTGCACGTTATGCTGAGCATATTCGAGACCGGTAGCCCGAATGAATGCGTTCTGCGCGCCTCGCGCAGCACAATAGGAGGTAGAGCCTGGAATACCCCGCAAAGGAGCGGCGCTGGTGACTGCGACTATTTTTCCACCACCTCGAGCAGCCATGATCGGTGCATAGTGTCTAACAAGATACATGAGGGGGTGTACGATGGTGTCGAACAGGGAGAACCAATCCTCGTCGGAAATATCTGCCACGGGTGTATTGCAGGGGCTGTGCGCCAGGTTGGCCACCAGGATATCGATGTCATCACCGGCTTCACCAATGTATTCACTAAATCCGTCACCTGTCGGCACTGCGCCGCTTGCTGTTATGACGTTGGCGCCCTCGTTGGAGAAGAGGTCGTTGATGGCAGGACCCATATAGTCTTCGACCTGCGTAATGAAGGTCTTCTTTCCTTCTAGTCTCATAGATATCTCTGGTTCAGTTGATTTGAACGGCATGTTCCTGGAGTAGCGCCAGAGGCACGATCTCCAAGGCCCGGGCGTGAGTGTTTTCAAGAAACACACGCGGTGCCATCCCTTTTTCGTGAGCTTCTAGCCAACGCCCTGCACATAGGCACCAGCGATCTCCTTCTTTCAGGCCAGGAAACTCAAGTTCCGGGTAGGGCGTAGACAAGTCGTTCCCGGCAAAGCGGGAATACTCCAGGAACTCAGTGGTGACCTCGACGCATACCGTATGAGAGCCGAGGTCTTCATCGCAGGTGTTACAACAGCCATCGCGAAAGAATCCGGTGAGTGGTTCTGTACTGCAGGGTTCCAGTTTGGTGCCCAGCACGTTAACGGGTTTATCTTTGATGATCGGCATGGCCGTAATGATAGTATTAATGCATGGAAGATGTAGAACATATTCTCAGTACGGCGCGCTCCGTTCGGCGCAAGCTCGATTATTCAAGACCTGTTTCCGAAGAAGATCTGTTGGCGTGTATCAATGTCGCGGTGCAGGCACCCACCGGTATCATCGGCGAAAACTGGCGATTTCTTGTCGTCACTGATGCAGAAAAGAAAAAGCAGATCGCGGAAATCTATTGTGAAGTGCTGCAACAGATCAGCGTTGACCGTGGTGTTACTTTAAAACCCACCCACAATGCGCTCATGGATCGACTCCACGAAATCCCCTGCATGGTCTTTGTCTTTGCCATCGGTGAACCCACAGATGATGTGGGAGGCCAGGTGGGCTTTTTCGGATCGATACTGCCAGCGGCCTGGTCTCTCATGCTTGCGATGAGAGCGCGTGGTATTGGCACGACCTGGACATCTCTTCTAACCGCGAGATCGAAGGAAGTAGCTGCGATTCTTGAAGTGCCCGAGGGTGTGACACAAACCGTGATGTTACCGGCTGCCTACACCCTGGGAGCGAAGCTCAAGCCCGCAAATCGCTTACCGGCAGAGCAGGTGACTTACTGGAACACCTGGGAAACGGACTAGCTTCTAGATCTCAGAAAAGTCACCGTGCCGGCCTTTGCCATTGGCGAATCGTGTGGCACCTTCCCGGGTTTCTCCTGACCGAATGACGTCGAGTCCAAGCTCCGTTTCTCTGCTGAGTGCATCGTCCAGCGACATGTTCCATTGCTCGTAGCTGGACTGACGATCATGTCGCATACACATTTGAGGAAAGACGGTTAGAGACTTCGCCAGTTCCTGGGCATCAGCAAGTGCCTGTCCCGGCTTTGCTAATCGATTGGCGAGACCCATCATCCGTGCTTCTTCGCCACTCACGGGCCTGCCGGTCAAAATCATATCCAATGCATGACTGTGGCCGAGGAGCCTGCTCAGCCTGATCGTGCCCCCGTCGACAAGAGGTACACCCCAACGTCTGCAATAGACACCGAAAATTGCATCTTCCGCTGCCACCCTCAGGTCGCACCAGACAGCAAGTTCCAATCCTCCGGCAACCGCGTGCCCCTCGACTGCAGCGATGACCGGCTTTGATAACAGCATCCTCGATGGTCCCATGGGGCCATCGCCAGTAGAGCGAATGCGATTTCCTTTCTCTGCGGAGATTGCTTTTAGGTCCGCGCCAGCACAAAACGTACCTTCAGCACCAGTAAACACAGCGACAAGTTGTGAATCGTCTTCATCGAATTCCCTGAAAGCAGTAGCAAGTTCCTCTGCGGTTGCGCCATCGACTGCGTTTCTGACCTGAGGTCGGTTGATGGTAATGGTGGTTACCTGCTCATCCTTCTCAATGATGATGTTGGACATGAGTACCTCTCTTAACTGAATTATTGGATCTGCTGATAGAAATTGATAGTTCGAGTGATGCGCTCCGGTGACCAGGTGGTGATGGCGCCCGGCGCCGAACCCGGCGCAACGCTGGTGGTTTGTCCGGCAGTTGTTAGTTCAACTTCGCCATCAGCATTGCTGACGATGATGCTGGCGTTATCCAAGGAAACAACGGTGAGCGTTGGACTGTTGCGGTCATAACCCAACCAGATACTTCCGGCATCTGCCGCTACCTGGGCGATGCTGGTTCTGATGGTCAGACCATCGGGTATAGTGTCGTGACTTTCGATCATCAATGAGCCAGATGTCAGACTGAATCGGGAACGGTACTCGCCCGGACGCTGCTCAACACTTGAGATAAGTAGTTGGGTATTCGGATCCACGTCGATGACTCGGCCGCTGGCAAACTCGATGGTTAAACGGGACTGTTCATCGGTTCTGATGAGGTCTGCTGTGAATAGTCGGGACGCTTCATCAAGAATGTAGGGGCGCGCGTTTCTTGTGACAGAAGGAAAGCCATCAGCGGTTGTTACCTGCGCCACTGCATCTGTCATAGCAACAAATGGCGCCTGCTGGACGCATCCGGTGTTCAGCCACAGGATCAGTCCGACAAGCAGCCACCTAGACGTCATGCAGGTCATCCATGTCGGTATATGTTTTGGTGCCGTCTTCTCGATACATGCGACGATTGATGCGTGGATAGTCGCAGATATCGATGTCTGAGCGGGTCCCACCCATGAGGTACACAAGATCAGTGTCGGAGTCGTTGTGTAGATTGTGTGGCAATGAGTGTTTGGCAAAAGCCAGGAAGTCGCCTGCACCAACTCGTACCTGTTCGTCGCCGAGTTCTGCGATACCCGTACCCTCGAGAATGTACAGGAACTCTTCGTCCTGGTGGTGGAAGTGGAATTGTGTGGAATCGTGACCAGGTTCGACACGAACCAGGTGAACACCCAAATCAGATAATCCCAATCGATCTGTCAGCGAGCGGGTGTGGCGTATCGCCTTGTCGTTGAACTGGTGGCGATTTGGCACCTCGTCCATTTCCCTGATGTCTTTCGCAGTGAGTAAGGGAAATGGCTTGTCCATCTGGGTTATCTCCGACGTCGGTTGCGGTTGCGTCTCGGTGGTGGTGATCCCGGCGGAAGTTCAGGTATGTCCGCGGTCAGCTCCTCTGGTGGATTCTCGCAGGGCAGGCTGGTTCCTAGCAATGCTTCGATGTTGGGCAGCATGAAAGCGTCGCTTTCGCAGGCAAGAGAAATCGACATGCCTTCAGAACCAGCGCGACCGGTTCGACCGATTCGGTGAACATAATCTTCAGGATCTTCCGGCAGGTTGTAGTTGATCACGTGGCTGATGTCATCGATGTGCAAGCCTCGTCCAGCGACATCTGTTGCGACAAGGACATCCACTTCACCGGAACGGAACCGTTCCAGGGTGCGTATTCGTTTTTTCTGCGGGACATCACCGGCGAGCAAGCCGGTTTTGAAGCCGTGTCGATCCAGTTTTGATTCGAGGTCCCGGGATTCGTCTCTTCGGTTCACAAAGATCAGAACGCGATCTATGTGGTAATGATGAATGATGTTGTAGAGCACTTTGTACTTCTCATCTTCAGACGTGAGAAAGACTTTTTGCTCGACGGTATCAACCGCGACCTGTTCCGGTTCGATTTCGATGCGAACTGGATCCAGCGTCCATGATGCGGCCAGACGTTTGATGTCCTCGCTGTAGGTAGCGCTGAACAATTGCGTCTGCCGTGATTGTTTTTTTGGTGTTCTGGCGACGATCGACTTCACATCAGGAATGAACCCCATGCTGAGCATACGATCCGCTTCATCAATCACCATGATTTCGACCTCAGACAGGTCAACGGTGCCTGATCTCGCGAAATCCAGTAGCCGCCCTGGTGTGGCGACGACCACATCGACTGGGTTTTTGAGTTGTTTTTTCTGCCGCTCGTAGTCGATGCCGCCAACAAGGCACACGACTTCAATATCTGTGTATTTGGTCAACGCGTCTGCATCCGCCTTGATCTGCATCACCAGTTCACGGGTTGGTGCAATGATCAGCGCGAAGGGCGTGCCGGGGTCCCTTTCTTCTAGGGTCGGATTTTCCAGTTCGTACGCGAGAATGGAGATCAGGAAAGCCGCCGTTTTTCCGGTACCGGTTTGCGCCTGAGCAATGATGTCCCGACCGTCCAGGGAATGGGGCAGCACCTCGTTCTGTACTGGTGTCGCGGAACTGAATCCAAGATCGAGAATCGCGTCCTCTAGTTCTTCGGGCAGATCCAGTTTTTCAAAGTCGTCGGGTAAATCAGTCAAGGGGTGATTACTTCTTCAGGTTTCGAGCGAATGACAAAAGAGCTGCCGTACGCCACTACAAACATCACGATATTTCCAAGTAGCCCCGTATAGTACAGGTCAAACGGGTAATTCACGACATCGCGGGATGAAAGAATTGTCCAGACGGTATAGATCATCGTGGCCGCGATACCCAGTGCTATGTGTATGGTGCTGCAGCGTTTGCTGAAAAAGCCAATTAAATAGATGGTTAGGAGTCCGCCAGCGAGTAGTGCTGTCAGTACCGTTGCCAGATCCTGCAATGTCGTCGTGCTGGTCTCGATCAGGTATAACGCGCCAACGATCATCAGCACCCCAGCAATCGTTGTCACGATCCTGGCGAAGTTCAGGTAGTGCCGATCTTCCTTATCGGTTTTCATGAATCGGCGATAAAGGTCATGGGTAGTGACCGTTGCGATGGCGTTGATGCTGCTGTCCAGGGACGACATGGCGGCGGCGATCGCCGCAGCGATGACCAGCCCAATTAAGCCATGGGGCAGATAGTTGGTAATAAAGTGCGGCAGAATTTCTTCGGCTTTAGCGCTTCCGTCCAATACCTGAGCGGCGGCTTCTGAAGGGAAGTGCTGGAAAAAGACCCACAACGCAGTGCCCAGGAACATGAAGAATGCCCAGGTTGGCACACTGACTAGGGCGCAGATAAACATCGCTTTCCTGGCCTCCTGTTCACTTTTAGACGCACAAAATCTTTGCACCGTATTCTGATTGCTGGAGTACTCGGTGAGCCAGCTGATGAGACCAATCAGAAGCATCATCAACGCGGTTTTCTCAATGAGAGAAGGTTGCCAGCTCGCCGTTTGGTAGCCGGTTGCGCTGTAGTCTCCAACGCTGAGTTTGTCCGCCTGCCATGCAGTCTCGATGATTGTGGGCAAACCGCCGGGCACCTGCAGGATAATCACGGTAATGCAGAATAGACCGCCACTGATCAGGACAATGGTTTGAATGACGTCCGTCCAGACGACGGCTTCGATGCCGCCGAGGATTGTATAAATGGCAACGAACGCGCCGGCAACGAGCACGCTAAGGTGCGCGTCCAGACCAGTGATCGTCTGGATCACTAGCGAGATCAGGTAGAGGATCATGCTGACGCGCGTAATCTGCGCGATGATGAAAGCCACTGCGCCGTAGCCGCGGATCGCAGGACCATATCGTTTCTCCAGAAACTCGTAAGCGGTCACGCTGCCATCTCGGCGAAGCTTTGGCAGGAAATGCCAGGCGGCAATGAGTACTGCGATCGGCAGCATCAGGTTCGGCAAAAATCTCAGCCAGTTGGTTTTGAAAGCATCGCCCGGATAGGCGAGGAAGGTAATCGAACTGATTGAGGTGCCGACGAGACTGAGTCCGATAACCCAGCCGCTGAAGTTTCGGCCGCCCAGGAAATACTGCTCCGTTGAGTTGTTGGTGCGAGAGAAGTAGACACCCAGGGCGAGCATCAGCCCGAAGTAAACAACCAGGACTGTTAGGTCTATGGGATGTAAGAGCACCCTAACCTTGTTCCGCGTTCAGCGTCGCAAGCTCTACGCAGGTGACGAACACATCCATGGCCTGCTCCAGTTCACCCAGGCTGGGGTAGGTCGGTGCGATTCGGATGTTCTTATTTTCTGGATCTTTGCCATAAGGGAAAGTGGCACCTGCGGGTGTGAGTTTCACACCGGCTGCTGCTGCCAGATCCACGATGGTGCTAGCAAGATCAGGTTTTGTGTCCAGAGAGATAAAGTATCCACCCCTTGGGCTGGTCCAGGTCGCGATATCTTTGCCACCCAGGCTTTGCTCAAGTTTGCTGAGCACCATATCGAACTTGGGCTTAATCAGGTCCCGATGCTTGGCCATGTGGGCGCGAAGCGTATCCATGTCCTCAAGGAAGCGCACGTGTCGGAGCTGGTTGACCTTATCGAAGCCAATCACCTGGTCGGACAGATACTTTTCGAAGCCTTTAAGGCGAGCCTCGGAAGTACCCAGAAACGAAATGCCTGATCCAGCAAAAGTAATCTTTGAAGTGGAAGCCAGCATGACGATGTTGTCCTGAGTCCCTGCTTTTTCCGCTTCGGCCATCAGGCTTTGCAGTTCGTCTGATGTGTCTTCAAGGTCGTGCACGGCATAGGCGTTGTCCCAGAACACACAGAAATCAGATCCTGCTTTCTTTGGCAGTTCAGCAAACGCTTTAACGGTGTCAACGCTATATGTGTGACCCGTTGGGTTGGAGTACTTGGGTACACACCAGATACCTTTGATGTCCGGGTCGCTGGAGACCATGTCTGCAATCACCGACATGTCCGGACCATCGTCGGTCATCGGTACTGTGAGCATTTCAATGCCGAAGTGTTCGCAGATCGTGAAGTGACGGTCATAGCCGGGTACCGGGCAAAGAAATTTCGCGTTATCTCCCCAGCTGTCCAACATGTGATTCACGAAGTTGTACATCAGGGTCAGGCTGCTGTTGCCGCCGACCATGGTTTGTTCTGGTTTGCAGTCGAGTATTTCCGAGCCAAGCTGTCGCGCCTCGGGGATGCCCAGAATACCGCCGTAGTTTCGAACGTCGGTACCGTCCTGGAGCATGTAAAAGCCGCCCAGAATGCCATCCAGATTGTTGGACAGGTCCAGTTGCTCAGCGGAAGGTTTGCCCCGGGTGAGATCCAGCTTCAGGTCCGCTTCCAGGTAGCGATCATATTGCGCCTGCAGTTCTGTTAGTCGTCCGTTGCTCATCTTGATTACCCTCTCAGGATTAATTCGTGGAGAGCCCCTCGAGCTCACTCACTTGTAACATCAGGTTAAGGTTCTGTACTGCTGCACCTGCGGCTCCTTTGCCGAGATTGTCGAGGCGAGCAATCAGCACCATCTGGTCTTCGTGGCCGAAGACAAACAGGTCGATTCGGTTTGTTCCATTGGCTGCCTGCGGGTCCAGGAACCCCTGGTCCAGCTCTGCTTCTGCACCAACTGGTAAAACGTTGATACACGGCTCCGCTTCATAACGTTCCGACAGGAGCGTCTGGATATCCTGAGGTGTTACTGACCGGCTGAGTTGCGCTTTATGCACGGGAATGTTCACCAGCATGCCCTGGTAGAAGTGGCCCACCAGTGGCAGGAAGATTGGCGGCGTGTTCAGGCCTGCATACTTGGTCATTTCAGGCACGTGCTTGTGTTGCAGGGCCAGCGCATAGGGGCGGGCACTCCATAGGTCGTTCGGTACCTCATCGGCTCTAGCCTCATATCGTTCGATAAGCTGTCGACCACCGCCGCTGTACCCAGAGATCGCATTAATAGACACCAGTGCGTCTGCCGAAAGCAGCTGCTCATCCAATAGAGGTTTGATCGCCGCGAGGAAACCTGTCGGATAGCAGCCAGGATTAGAAACATGGGTTGCACCGGCGATGTGTTCGCGCTGGTCGCTGCTCATCTCGGGAAAGCCGTATTGCCAGTTCGGGTCAACGCGATGGGCTGTGCTGGCATCGATGAAACGCGTGGCTGGGTTCTGATTGCTGGCCACAGTTTCTCTGGCTGCATCATCCGGCAGACAGAGAATGACCACATCAGCCGCGTTGATGATTTCCTGCTTGGCATCTGGGTCTTTCCGGCGCGCAGGGTCGATCTCGATCAGCTCGATGTCTGAACGGTTTACCAGTCGCTCATGAATCTGCAGGCCGGTTGTGCCAGCCTGGCCGTCAATAAATACCCTGTGCATGTGCGGTTACTTTCTTGCTGTCCAAATGCGGGCGGCAATTCTACCACTTTATGCGCCAAACACCCGCTTTCTGCAGGCTTCGTGGAGCATCTGACTGTTAGCGGCAGAGGGGGCAAAAGGGACCTTGCCGGGATTGTTGATAGGTACAAGACCGTAACGCAGATCTCGCACTCGGTGTATGAACTGGCGGGTCTTCAAAGCGTCGAACCAATCGGCCAGATGTTTCTCCATAACGGCTTGTGACGGCGATTGTGTCCGTTTGTTTTCATAGTGCTCGAAGAAACCAAACTCCTCGAGAATTTGTTCGCTCATCCGATCCCGTAGTTTCGGTGTGACGGTTTGTCTCGCTGCGAGATCTTTCATCCATGAAAGGACTTCTTTTAGTGCGACGTAACAGTCTGGATGCTCAACAGAGGCGGTTTCGCCGGATGCGTTTATTTTCTCGATCGCACGACCGGTGCCAATTGGTACCCGTTCTGACAGGCGACCTGAGATTGTGATTGTGGGTCCTCCAAGGCATGTGACGGGACCGGACTTGCGAAGCTTGTTCAGAAGATAAAAGTCTTCACCGGTGTTTCGCTTCGGAAAACCGCGCACCCCAGCGTAGTGGTTGGCAGAAAAAGCCAGGGTTGAACCAATCGTGGTATAGCCATAATTGGAACCAGCCCAGTGAATGCCCGCCGCGTAATAGAGCATGCTGAGCTCGTACGCCTGGCAGGCATCTGCATACTCTGTTTCAGCAACATGACGAAATGGGAAAACCGCAGCGGCGCTCTTCTCGGTAACGCTCTTTGGAATTTCAAAATAGTCCGCCGGTAAGGTGACGTCAGCATCTGTGGTGAAGATCCAGTGATCTCGAATAACACCTGCATCGATCATTGACAGAGCAATGTCGCAACCCACTTTTCTAGCAAGCCCCACACCCTGGCGGGGCGGTATTCGTCTGGTCTTAGAAAATCGATCAATGACGATCACGTTAGACAGTGATTCTTTGGCCAGGTCCTGCGCCAATTGTTCGGTTGCCTCGTCGGCTTCCGGGCTGTTGACCACCACGATTACCAGAAAGTTACTCTCAAGTGACTGCCATGTGCGCGTTACGTCAGCGATGCTTTCTGAACAAGCTGGTATGACCAGGACGTGGTCGAATTGACTGGGCACCTGGTTGTGGAAGTCCGGTTGACGGGCTTCGGGTTCCGCATATCGCGACAGGTATTTCTCTACCTGGTTCACAATGGTTCAGTGCAAGCGACTGTGGATGGGTAAGTGTTCCATCACCGTTTGCTCAATGGCGATCCATTCGGTGGTTCTCTGCTCA
Source organism: Pseudomonadales bacterium (assembly GCA_965267195.1). Lineage (GTDB taxonomy): Bacteria > Pseudomonadota > Gammaproteobacteria > Pseudomonadales > Azotimanducaceae > UBA9659. The sequence goes on along the minus strand of OZ253942.1, from coordinate 1,865,377 downwards.
ACCTCCTGGATCGAAAAGTATTCATTCGCGAGGTCCAGAAACAGTTCATGATGTCCAGCTTCCGAGTTCGCAAGGGCGCTGTAAAAAGCAGCCAGCTTTTCATCGACCAGGGTTTCTGCCAGCAATCTGAATCTTTCTTCACCTCTCGCTTCGATGACCGCGGCTGAGAGTAACCGATCCAGGAAATAGTCATCAGAACCCTGGCGAACATGCGCACGTAGATCATTCACATAAGTGTCTTTCTGATCAGGAGGCATAACCAGGTTGCGCGATTGCATGAGCTTCACAACCTGTTTGAAGTGATTCAGTTCTTCCAGCGCGAGATCAACCATCTCGCTGACCAGTCGCTCTCGATCCGGATAATGGGCAACAAGAGACATCGCCATGGATGATGCTTTTCTTTCGTTGGCCGCGTGATCGGCCAGAAATTCGTCAAAGTTATTGCAGACACATTCCGCCCAGGCAACCGGGCTGGGTGCCAGGGTGAGGGTCATCTCGGCAGGACTTCTGCAAAGAACGCGGCAATCTCTTCAACCTCTTCCAGGCATACCTGGTGCCCCATGGGGTAATCAAACCAGCGAACATCGAAGCCCATGCGCATCAGATTTTCACGGGAAGTGGCAGCACGCATGATCGGGATCATCGGGTCGTGGGTACCGTGGGCCATCATGATCGGTATTGCGAGATTGGCGTCGTTTAATTCCGCTTGGCTACCGGCAAAGTCATAAAGGTAAGTTGAGATCGCAAGAATGCCTGCGAGACGTTTCTCATAACGAATGCCCGTATGCAGTGCGATGACGCCGCCCTGGGAAAAGCCTGCCAGCAGGATATTCTCGGCAGGAATACCTCTGGCCTGTTCATTCTCAATAAACGCTCGAATCTCATTCATGGAGTCGGTGATGTCTTCTTTACCCTCTGACTCTGAGTGCGGCACAAAGTCATACCAGGCACGCATCTCAGCACCATCATTGATGGTGACCGGTCGCACGGGTGCATGGGGAAAGATGAAGCGAATGCTCGAGTCTTCCGGCAGCTTTAGTTCTGGGACGATGGCTTCGAAGTCGTGACCATCAGCGCCGAGACCGTGAAGCCAGATAACGGTCGATTTCGCGGGGGAGTTCGGTTCAATTTCGATGTGTTCAAGCATGTCCGCATGATAGCGCTTATTTGCCCTCGGTCCATCATGTATGACTAAATACGAGGCTTTGTATTTGAAGGTGGAGACTGAAACGTGGGACCGTTAACTGGGACAAGAATAATCGAACTGGCCGGCATCGGACCTGGTCCATTTTGCGGCATGCTTTTGGCAGACATGGGCGCAGAGGTGATCCGGGTAGATCGTGCCGGTGGACAACCCCGCCGTGCACAGGACGTTCTCACACGGGGTCGAAAATCTATTGCCGTTGACCTAAAAAGTGACAGCGGAAAAGAAGTGATCCTAAAGCTTTGTGAATCCTCTGATGCTCTGTTTGAAGGCTTCAGACCGGGTGTGACTGAACGCCTTGGTGTTGGGCCCGCTGACTGTATGGGGCGCAACGAGAAACTGGTCTACGGCAGGATGACCGGATGGGGTCAGGAGGGTCCTATGGCCCAGGCTGCCGGTCACGACATTAACTACATCTCTCTGATTGGTGCCCTTCATGCGATCGGCGATCCCGGCGGCAAACCAGTACCGCCACTGAATCTGGTGGGTGATTTCGGCGGCGGTGGCATGTTCCTCGCCTTCGGTATGGTTTGTGCGATGTTGGAAGCGCAGAAATCTGGCAAAGGGCAGGTGGTCGACGCGGCCATGGTCGATGGTGCAGCAACGCTGATGGCAATGTTTTTCACCATGCAGGCAGCTGGCGCTTTCTCGATGAATCGCGGAACGAATCTCCTAGACGGTGGTGCTCATTTCTACGGCACTTATGAAACAAAAGACGGTAAGTACATTTCTCTTGGTTCAATCGAACCGCAGTTTTATGCATTGCTGGTTGAGAAGGCAGGTCTGGATGCAGAAAGATTCTCCGCGCAGATGGATCAGTCCAAGTGGGGAGAGTTCAAAGCGGAACTAACAGAAGTCTTCAAAACCAAAACTCGCGACGAGTGGTGCGAGATCATGGAAGGTACTGATGTTTGTTTTGCACCCATCCTGGCATTGGATGAAGTGCACAAACATCCACACGCTGAAGCGCGTAACTCCTTCGTGGAGTTAGAAGGTGTTATGCAACCGGCACCTGCGCCTCGTTTCTCTCGTACTGAACCTGCGATAACACATGGGTCCAGACTTCCAGGCGAAGATACTGTCGAGGTTCTGCAGAACGCTGGACTTGCAAAGGGCGATATCGATGATCTGCTCGGTTCTGGTGCAGTGGTGCAGGCTTAAGCCTTAAAATAGGGCTTCTTTACCGAATCTTTTTCATCTTAAGGGGTGCAAACTTGCTGCACCCCGTTTCTAAATTGCGTTATCATGCCGTCTCTCTCGGTCAGGCTGACGAGTAGATTGAGTTGGGTCGCAAGGTCGCGAATAAGCAAACGAGGCACATGAAGAGATGAGCGTAGAACTACTGGATACGACACGGTTTCACGGATTCCGAGTCAGGCGTCAGATTGCTGGGAAAACCTATCAGGAATATTTCTCGCTGAAGAAAGACGGCAAGCGTTTAAGAGGTGCTGATCGAGCAAAAGTAAAAGCGAAAGCTGAAGCTCGCGACGCAGTGCTTGCAAAGCAACAAACCAAAGCGAAAGCAGAAGCAGCTGAAGCGGCACTGTTTGATACCAAAGGAAAAGTACGCGGAATTCTTTTCCGAATGAAAACTGAAAAGAGTGGTACGCGCACTCCCGTTTTTCAGATCGGTATCATGTCAACGAAACTCGATAAAATCGTTAACACCACAGTGTCCATTAACCTTCACGGTTTAAAGGGTGCGTGGGAGAAAGCTGTCGACTTCTACGCGGAGCATAAAAAAATCTCCAAACGTTCTCCGCTCTATAAGAAACTACTTCGTGCTCAGCCAACCAAAGCTCAGCTGGAAGCTATGAAGCGTAAGCGCAGAAGAAGGTAAAGAATTGAAGAATTGCGAAAAAGGGGGCTGAGGCCCCCTTTTTTGTTATGTTGTTGTTTTATATATGACTTTTTGGGTAGCCGCGTGACAGATTACAAGAGTGAATTTAACCGGGCGCTTCAGGATCCGGCTGCATATTGGGCAGAGCAGGCGCAAGCAGTTGCCTGGTACAAAACACCAGAAACGATACTTAGCAAAGACGAGAACGGTAACGAGACCTGGTTCAATGATGGTGAACTAAATACGTCTTACCTCGCCCTCGATTTTCATATCGAGCAGGGGAGAGGAGAGCAGACGGCATTGATCTACGACTCTCCTGTTACCGGTAGCACGAAAAAATTTACCTTCAATGAACTGCGGGATGAAGTAGCAAAGTTTGCAGGTGTTCTCGATGGGCTCGGTGTCGTCAAAGGCGATCGCGTCATCATCTATATGCCTATGATCGCGGAAGCAGCGATTGCCATGTTGGCCTGTGCTCGAATTGGTGCGATTCATTCGGTAGTGTTCGGTGGCTTTGCACCGCGTGAACTTGCCACACGAATTGACGACGCGACGCCCAAGGTTATCTTGTGCGCGTCTTGCGGCATCGAGTTTTCAAATGTGATTCCCTACAAGCCATTGGTTGATGAGGCGCTGAAGCTCAGCGAGCACACTGTTGAACACTGTGTGGTACTGCAACGCGATCAATCCTTGGCGGAAATGACCAACGATATCGATCGAGATTGGAGTGAATTACTCGAAAATGCGGAGTCGTTAGATCCTGTCCGTGTTCTGTCCAGGGACCCGCTTTATATTCTTTACACATCCGGAACAACCGGGAAGCCGAAAGGAGTTGTTCGGGATAACGGCGGCCATGCGGTCGCGCTCTCCTATAGTCTGCGTAATATTTATAACGTCGAAGCTGGAGAGGTTTTCTGGGCGGCCTCTGATGTCGGTTGGGTCGTTGGCCACTCCTATATTGTTTACGGTCCTTTGTTCGCTGGTTGTACCACTATTTTGTTTGAAGGGAAGCCAGTCAGAACACCAGACGCCGGCACCTTCTGGCGAGTGATCGCTGATCATGGCGTCAATGTGTTCTTCACAGCCCCAACTGCGTTTAGAGCCATCAAGAAGGAAGACCCAGACGCCGCGCTTCTTAAAAATTACGATGTGAGTTCGCTACGCTCATTGTTTGTTGCTGGTGAGCGCACTGACCCGGCGACATATGACTGGCTTTGTGAAATTCTGGGCATACCAGTGATTGATCATTGGTGGCAGACAGAAACCGGTTGGCCGGTTGCTTCGGTACCGATGGGTATTGAGTATTCTGAGCCGAAGGCTGGTTCCGTTGCTTTACCGGTGCCGGGATTTGATGTGCAGATCTTGTCGGAATCCGGTGAGCAGCAGGCAGCCAATGAGGAAGGTGATGTTGTTATTAAGTTACCTTTGCCTCCGGGATGTCTGCCGACGGTCTGGGGTGATCACCAACGTTACCTGGACGCATATCTGTCTGAGCATCCCGGCTTTTATCACACCGGTGATGGCGGCTATGTGGATGACGACGGTTATCTTTACATTATGGGTCGCACCGATGATGTGATTAACGTCGCCGGGCACCGGTTGTCTACCGGCCAGATGGAGGAGGTGGTTGCCGCTCATCCAGCTGTTGCTGAGTGTGCAGTTGTCGGCGTCGAGGATCGAGACAAGGGTCAGGTACCGGCCGGTCTCGTGATTACCAAAGATGGGGCCAACGTCGAGCTAGCGAGCTTGAGAGACGAGCTGGTGGCAATGGTTCGTGCTGAAGTTGGAGCCTTCGCTAATTTCAAACAGATTGTGCTTGTGCAACGTCTTCCCAAAACGCGTTCCGGGAAGATCCTCAGGCAAGTGATTCGCAAGATAGCGGACTGCAAACCCTATGAGCCACCGGCGACGATTGATGATCCGGTGATTCTTGATGAAATTGCGAGCGCTTTAGAAGAAGGAAATATTGGCTTTATCGGAGAAGGAGGAGCCTCTTGAAAACTGTACTCATTACTGGGGCTTCTTCGGGTTTTGGTGAAGCCTGTGCAAGAAAATTTGCGGATGCGGGTGATCGCGTTATTGTCACAGCCAGGAGAACAGAGCGCCTCGATGCGCTCGTTGGAGAGCTGAGCGAAAAAACATCCTGTCATGCGGTGACTTTGGATGTTCGTGATCGGACAAGTGTCGCGGCGGCATTTGAAAGTTTGCCAGCGGATTTTTCCGACATCGATGTCCTGGTCAATAACGCCGGGCTCGCATTGGGTCTTGAGCCTGCTGAAAATGCCGACCTGGATCACTGGGACACCATGGTGGATACAAACATCAAGGGTTTAATGTACTGCACGCGGGCTGTCCTGCCGGGCATGGTAAAACGAGGTGGTGGCCACGTGGTGAATATCGGTTCGGTTGCTGCGACCTGGCCTTATCCCGGCGGCAATGCCTACGGAGGCAGCAAGGCTTTTGTTCAGCAGTTTTCACGCAACCTTCGCACCGACCTACTGGGTAAAAACATTCGTGTATCTGTTGTAGAGCCAGGTATGTGTGAAACGGAATTTTCGGTGGTGCGGTTTGAGGGTGATGCCGACAAAGCTGCGGCAGTTTACGCCGGGATGCAGCCCCTCTCTGGCGAAGATGTTGCAGAAATTGTCTATTGGACGACCAGCCTGCCGCCCCATATCAACGTTAACCAGTTGGAAGTCATGCCTGTAGCCCAGGCCTGGTCACCGTTTGCTGTGCATCGAGATGACTAGTGCCAGTTCATCGGCTCGAGGCTGAAAGGGGCACCAAATAGCGCTATACTCGGTCTATATCTAACTGATCTCCCGAGAGTTGTACCCCATGATCATTGTCCATGGCACCTTCCCCGTAAAAGCTGAAGTCCGCGAAGATGCACTTGAGCTGATGCGAGAAATGGCGGTCGCCAGTCGGGCAGAAGAGGGGTGTATCAGTTACGAGTTCTATATTGGTCTTTCCGACCCTAACCAGCTGTTGCTGTTCCAGGAATGGGAATCCGTCGATGCGCTCCAAGGCCACTTCGAGACCGACCACATGGAAGATTTCCTGAGAGTACTACCGGACGTCCTCGATGGTGAGGTTGCGACCCGGCGTTATGAGGTTCGCGTCAGCGAAGATGTTTTCGAACCAGTGGACTTCGAACCGGAAACCATTCCTCAGTCACAGGAACGCGAAAAGATCATTCACTGATCTGTCTCTTTTCTAAAGAATTTCCAGAACGCTTTCCGGCGGTCGTCCAACTCGCGCCTGATTCCCACAAACAACAATCGGTCTCTGCAGCAGTTTTGGTGTTTTGACGATGGCATCGATGGCGTCAGCGTCACTCGAATCTTTGCTGAGCCCCGAGGTTTTATATTCGTCTTCACCAGTGCGCACGATGTCCATGGCTGCAACACCCAACTTGTCCACAATGCCTCTGAGGGTGGATTGATTTGGTGGAGTTTGCAGATACAGAACGATATCGATATCCAGGTCTTTTGATTCGAGAATCTCCAGTGTCTGTCTTGATTTGGAGCAGCGGGGGTTGTGATAAATGGTTACTGCGGTCATAGTCCATCACTCAAATTTTAAGCCGAAAAGTTTATCAGGAAATGATTCAAGACCGAGCTGAAGCGGTTTGGGATTTTTTTAAGCTGCTCGTCAGAAACTATACAGAAGACCGTTGCCAGTCGACGGCTGCGGCCCTGACGTACCAAACGCTGTTTGCTTTGGTGCCTTTGCTCACGATCACTTACACCTTATCCACGGCTTTCCCGTCGCTACATGGTATGGGCGATCAGCTACAGAATTTTGTGTTCGATAATGTGGTGCCTGAGAGTGTCGGCGTCGTTCAGGAATATCTGCAGGAGTTCTCTTCTCAAGCGCGTAGCCTTTCGATTCCAAGTCTTGGTGTTCTTGCGATCACGGCGTTTGTGATGATGTTCACCATCGAAAAAACCTTTAATGAAATCTGGAATATCAAAGAGCCTCGACATGGTTTCCAGCGAATCCTCATGTATTGGGCGATTTTGTCCCTTGGACCGCTGCTAATGTTTGTGGGTTTGGGTATTACGATCTATCTGTTTTCGCTGCCCCTTTTAACTGATGTGACAGGCACTTCGAATGCCCTCGCGCTCTTGCCTATTTTCCTGAACGGTATCGTGTTCTCGTTGCTGTATATCACCGTGCCAAACTGTGTTGTGCCGCTGCGTCATGGTTTGATTGGCGGATTTGTAGTCGCAATCGCCTTCGAACTGGTCAAGCAGTTGTTCGGTTCTGTGATGTCTCGGAGTGATATGGCTGTGATCTACGGCACCTATGCCGCCGTCCCACTGTTTCTTATCTGGTTGTATGTGTCCTGGACAATCGTTTTGTTCGGTGCGGAGCTGACCAAGAATATGGGACTCTTTCGCTCCCAGCGAAGCAAGGAAAGGGAACCGCCGCTGGTCCAGGTATTGATCATCCTGAACGAATTTTTCCGCTGCCATAAGCTCGGAGAAATTGTCACTGATCGGAGCATCACAAAGCTCAATCAACGAATTGATATGCAGAACTGGCAGGAATACAAAAGTCGCCTGCTCGGTATGGGGTTAATTCGCTCAGTCGATCGCGGCGGTCTGGTGCTTTCCAAGGATCTGAACGAGGTGACGTTCTGGGAACTTTACCGAGAGTTGCCTTGGCCGATGCCTCCGGGCTTCACTGCTCAGAAGGAAACCTGGGAAGAAGTGATTCACAACAAACTGTTGGAATCCTATGAAGATAGACGCAGCGCATTCGATCTCGATCTGGAGCGCCTGTTTCGTGGAGAGCTGAATTGAAGAAGTTGTTGGTTATGGTTGCGTTACTCCTTGCGGGGTGCGCGCAGCCAGATTTCACCGATACCCAGGGTAACGGATATCGGTATGCTGACTACCAGGGAAAAACCATGGTGATCAACTATTGGGCAACCTGGTGCGCGCCGTGCATCAAGGAAATCCCTGAGCTAATTGCCCTGGGTGAAAATCATGAAGACATCGTCGTATTTGGCGTGAACTTCGATGCACCGCCGCCAGAAGAAGCGGTCGCTCAAATCGAGCGCATGAAGATTACCTTCCCAGTCTATTCGACGGACCCATACATGACACTCGGTATTGAGCAGCCGCAAGTGCTGCCAACGACCATTATTGTGGGTCCTGATGGGCAGGTTAAAAGTACATTGGTCGGTCCGCAGACCGAGGAAACGCTGCTCGAAGCAATCCGCGCTGGTTAACTCACCAGTGCGGCTATCTCGTTAACGGGCACATCTCGTGATTCGCCTTCCCGTCGATACTGGTACTCGACCACACCTTTCTCGAGACCACGGTCACCAATAACAATCCTGTGCGGGATACCAATCAATTCAGCGTCAGCGAATTTGGCGCCAGGGCGAACACCGTCTCGGTCGTCCATCAGTACTTCCACACCACCAGCCACTAGCTCGCTGTAGAGTTTCTCTGATGCTTCGGCAACGGCTTCTGACTTGTGAGCGTTCACAGGGATGATGATGACGTTAAATGGGGCGATGGCCTCTGGCCAAATGATGCCGTTGTCATCATGGTTCTGTTCAATGATGGCGCCGACCAGTCGCGTCACACCCATGCCATAACAACCCATCTGCATGACCTGTGCTTTTCCGTTCTCGTCGAGAACCGTGGCATTCATGGACGCAGAATATTTATCGCCCAGCTGGAAAATGTGTCCCACTTCGATGCCGCGCTTAAACTGGATTGTGCCTTTGCCGTCAGGGCTGGGGTCGCCTTCAACGACTTCCCGGATGTCAGCGACGGAACCGGCCTCGGCATCACGCCCCCAGTTCATATTGATCAGGTGATAGTCGTCTTTGTTGGCACCGCCGCAGAAGTTTTTCAGCGCAGCAGCGCTCCGATCTACGATGACAGGAATCGGCAGGTCCCTGGGACCGATAGACCCAGGCGCACAACCGAGCTTGGCTTTGATGGCTTCGTCACTCGCCATTTTCAGGGGTGCGGCAACACCGGGTACTTTTTCTGCCTTGATAGCGTTCAGCTGATGATCTCCGCGTAGAACCAGAGCGACCATTTCTGCGTCAGTTCCTTCAACGATAAGCGTCTTGATGGATTTCTCGACAGGCAGCTTCAGAAACGCCACAACCTCATCGATAGTGCGCACATCCGGCGTGTGAACTTCTTCCAGTTCTGCTTCAGCATCTGTTTCGTTTTCCGGTGCCAGCGCCTCTGCCATCTCTACGTTTGCGGCGTAGTCAGACTCGGAAGAAAAGGCAATTTTGTCTTCGCCACTTTCTGCGAGCACATGGAATTCCATGGATGCGCTGCCGCCGATGCTGCCGGTATCTGCCAGGACCGGTCTGAAGTCCAGGTCCATCCGTTCCAGCACCTTTGAGTAGGCGTCATACATATCCTGGTAGGTTTCTTCGAGAGATGCCTGATCCATATGGAAAGAGTAGGCATCTTTCATGACGAACTCGCGGGAACGCAGCACACCGAATCGTGGCCGGGTCTCGTCTCGGAATTTGGTCTGTATCTGGTAGTAGTTCACCGGCAGTTGTTTGTGGCTTTTGAGTTCGCCGCGCGCCATGTCTGTAATGACTTCTTCATGGGTCGGGCCAAAACAGAAATCTCTTTCGTGGCGGTCGGTGAACTGAAGTAACAACCCTTCGTCGTATTGGCTCCATCGTCCTGACTCATGCCACAGCTCTGCAGGCTGAACGACGGGCAACAATACTTCCTGGGCGCCTTTAGCGTTCATTTCCTCTCTGATGATCGTCTCGATCTTCTGCAGAACGCGAAGACCCATCGGCATCCAGGTGTAAATGCCGGAAGCCAGTTTGCGAATCAATCCTGCACGGATCATCAATTGGTGGCTGATGATCTCTGCGTCGGAAGGTGTCTCCTTGAGAGTGGCGATGGTGTATCTTGAGGATCTCATTTTGTTTACTTCGTCGTTTCTGTATTTGTGTTTGTATCTAATGTTTGAGGTTTAACTATGTCTGTTGCTCGCACTTCTGTTCATAGCGGAGACTGCCACTGTGGCCGTGTCCGGTTCGAGTTCGAGGCAGAGCCTGATGTGGAGGTTCATGAGTGCAACTGCTCCATCTGCAACCGAGTCGGTTTCCAGCATCTTATCATTCCAGCCCGTGCGTTTAATTTGCTGACCAACTGGGATGAGCTCGCGCTTTATACCTTTAATACCGGAGTGGCGAAACACTATTTCTGCAAAACCTGTGGCGTTAAGCCTTTCTACGTTCCGCGTTCTAATCCGGACGGTATCAGTGTGAACTTCCGGTGTGTCGATCAATCGTCCTTTGGCGAGGTGACCTATGAGCCTTTTGACGGCCAGAACTGGGAACAGAACGCCGGCGCACTGTCTCATCTGAGCTCTTAACTGCGGTCAAAAAAAAGGCCGCTAATGCGGCCTTTTTTAGAAAAGCTGTTTGAGTTTAAACAAACTCTTTCAGACCTTTCAGAGGCAGCACTTTGACTTTCGTGCTAGCCGGCTTGGCTGCAACGTCCATCAGCTCACCCGGACGGAACGGGTTAGGTACACCCTTGCGAGCCTTGCGAGCAGGCTTTTTAACCGTCTTGATCTTCAACAGACCAGGCAGAGTGAACTCACCGGCACCACCTTTCTTAACGTGACGCTCGATCAGATCGGACAGTTCGTCCAGTACGGCACCAACCTGCTTTTTGGAAAGTTCGGTGTTGTCCGCAATTTCCGCAAGAATCGCACTCTTAGTGTACTTATCCTTGATTGCAGGTTTTTTCTTAGCAGCAGGAGCTTTCGCTTTTGCCTTCTTAGCAGCCATTCAGTAATCCTTATGTGTGTAATGTTATAAATCTGAACTCAAAAAAAAGAAGAAGGCTTTTCGGCCCTCTTCTCTTGGGTGTGCTTTATAGCCGATTGAAAAAGGCCATTCAAGAAAAACCCTTTATTTCTCGATACATGACCCCATATTCACTTGAATGGTGCATGTCGCCATTGCGGGAGTTTGTTATATAATGCGCAGCCGCTGGATTGGAGGTACCGGCGGCAACCAACGGATGAGGACCAAGATGCCTATTTACGAATACCAATGCGAAGCCTGTTCACACAAGATGGAGAAGCTTCAAAAAATATCTGACGATCCACTCACGATTTGTCCTGAGTGTGGTGCACCGAAACTGAATAAGCTGATTTCGGCTGCCGGATTTCGTCTGAAAGGTAGTGGCTGGTACGAAACCGATTTTAAAACTGGCAAGAAGAAGAACGTATCCGGCGATTCAAGTTCCGGTTCTTCCTCGAGCAGTTCCTCCAGCGATTCTTCTTCCACCTCCGCAGCCTCAAGCTAGGACGGTCGGTTAAAGTTTCGGAAACCGTCAGAACAACTCTCGCCGTTAGGGGTAAAACATGCGTAGCCACCTGTGTGGCCAACTGAGAGACACTCACATAGGTGAAGAGGTCTCTTTGTGTGGTTGGGTTCATCGTCGTCGTGATCACGGCGGGGTTATTTTTCTCGATGTCCGGGACTACACCGGTATTGTTCAGGTCGTTTATGACCCGGATACCGTAGACGCGTTCGCGCTGGCAGATCAGGTCCGTAATGAATTTGTGATTCAGATTGAGGGTAGAGTTCGTGCCCGCGATGATGAAGCCGTCAATCCGAAGATGGCAACGGGCATGATTGAAGTGCTTGGCCTCGAATTGAAAATACTGAACCGCGCTGAGACGCCTCCTTTCCAGTTGGATGAATATTCCAGTGCTGGCGAAGACGTCCGTTTGCGAAACCGATCCATTGATCTGCGTCGTCCCGAGATGCAGGACAAACTGAGACTGCGTTCTGAAGCAACCCATCTTGTTCGTAACTTCCTGCACGAACACGGGTTCGTTGATATCGAAACACCTATCCTGACGAAAGCAACGCCGGAAGGTGCTCGCGATTACCTGGTGCCCAGTCGAGTTCATCCGGGAAATTTTTATGCGTTGCCCCAGTCGCCGCAGATTTTCAAACAACTTCTGATGATGTCTGGCTTCGATCGCTACTATCAGATCGCGCGCTGCTTCCGGGATGAAGACCTGAGGGCGGACAGACAGCCAGAATTTACGCAGATCGATATTGAAATGAGTTTCGTCGATCAGCACGAAGTCATGGACATCACAGAAAAGATGATCCGCGAATTGTTCCAGAAACTGATTGACGTTGATCTGGGAGAAATCCCGGTGATTGCCTATTCAGAGGCTATGCAACTTTACGGTTCAGATCGCCCGGATCTGCGCTTTGGGTTGCCTATGGTGGACGTCGCCGACTTGATGAAAGATGTCGAGTTTAAGGTGTTCAGCGGTCCGGCTAATGATGAGAGTTGCCGAGTGGCGGCGCTGCGTCTGCCTGGTGGTGATCGTCTGACCAGAAAGAACCTGGACGATTACACCAAGTTTGTCAGCATCTATGGCGCGAAAGGCCTGGCCTATATCCGAGTCAACAGCCTGGATGAAGGTATGGACGGTCTTCAGTCACCGATTTTGAAATTCCTGCCTGAAGACGTCGTCAAAGCGATTCTGGAAAGGGTCGGCGCAGAAGTGAATGATGTGATCTTCTTCGGGGCTGACAAAACAGGCATCGTGAACGACGCGCTCGGTGCGCTAAGAAACAAGCTGGCCGAAGATCTGGATCTTTACGAGCGGCCGTGGTCTTCGTGTTGGGTTGTCGACTTCCCGATGTTTGAAGAGAACGACGACGGCTCCATGACCGCGGTGCATCATCCATTTACCTGTCCTGCCGGAGACCTGGATCGCATGGAAGAAGATCCGCTGTCTGCGTCATCGCTTTCCTACGACCTGGTCATCAACGGCTATGAAGTCGGGGGCGGCTCTATTCGTGTGCATGACCCGGTTATGCAGCAGAGTATTTTTCGGGTGCTTAAGCTGTCCGACAACGAAGCCAACATCAAATTTGGTTTCCTGCTTGATGCTTTGAAGTACGGTGCACCACCTCACGGCGGTCTGGCTTTCGGCATGGATCGTCTGGTCATGTTGCTTTCCGGCAGCACAGCAATTCGGGATGTGATTGCTTTCCCGAAAACCCAGACAGCCACTTGTCTGTTGACGTCTGCGCCCAGCGAGATTGAGGCGGAACAACTAAAAGAACTGGGCATCGCTGTTACCGTAGAAAAAGCTGAGGAAGAGTAAGTCATGGCTGGCCATAGTAAGTGGAGCAACATCAAGCATCGAAAAGCGGGGCAGGATGCCAAGCGTGCGAAGGTCTTCACGAAGATCATCCGAGAGCTGACTGTTGCTGCACGTGACGGTGGCGGTAATCCGGACGACAACCCGGGTCTCAGAACGGTCATTGATAAAGCCAAAGCTGCGCAGATGCCGAAGGACACGATGGAGCGTGCTATCGCCCGAGGCGCGGGTGGCGATGATGGTGCCGATCTTTCCGCAGGAACTTATGAGGGATATGGTCCAGGCGGTGTGGCGATCATGGTTGAAACCATGACGGACAACAAGAACCGAACGGTTGCAGAGGTTCGGCATGCTTTCTCCAAAGCAGGTGGCAACCTTGGCACTGATGGTTCCGTGGCTTACTTATTCGACAAAAAAGGGCAGATTCTGTTCGAGCCGGGAACCGACGAAGAGCAGGTGATGGAAATCGCTATTGAGTCTGGCGCGGAAGATGTTGAAACCGAAGATGACGGCTCCATTTCCGTGGTCACTTCGCCAGAAGATTACCTGGCAGTCAAAGAAGCTTTGACCGAAGGTGGCTTAGAACCTGCGGCGTCAGAGATCGCCATGATCGCGCAAAATTACAGCGATCTGGATGCGGATACTGGTGAGAAAGTGATGCGCCTTGTCGAGGCGCTGGAAGATCTGGACGATGTGACAGATGTCTTCACGAATGCTTCCTACCCTGATGAGCTAATGGGCTGAAACCCCGAAGAATTCAGGCTCGATTCAAGGTTTGACCCCCTTCGCTGTGCTAGACTACTGGCATGGCAATTATCCTCGGAATTGATCCCGGTTCCCGGGTTACCGGCTATGGTGTCATCAAGGCAGTCGGTAATCGTCAGGAGTACGTAGCGAGTGGTTGTATTAAAACCACGGACAAAGCGACCTTGCCGGAACGACTGGACGTGATCTTCCAGGGTGTCTCTCAAATCATTTCAGAATATGTACCAGATGAACTCGCCATCGAGCGTATTTTTATGGCGCGTTCCGCTGAGTCTGCACTGAAACTCGGACATGCACGTGGTGTCGCTGTCGTCGCAGCGGTGCAACAGAAACTGCCTGTTTATGAATACGAAGCACGAAAGATTAAGCAGGCAGTGGTAGGTAGTGGCTCAGCCAATAAGTCTCAGGTGCAGCATATGGTGATGACGCTGCTTAACCTGCCGTCTAGACCTCAGGCAGATGCGGCTGATGCATTAGCGATCGCCATCTGTCACAACAACACACAGCTCAATCTTGCTCGCATGGCGAAGACCAGTGCCAAGATTGTTGGTGCTGAGCGATTTAGGCGGGGTCGTCTGACCCAGACGGGTGATAAGTAATGATTGGCAGACTGATGGGTTCTGTCATCGAACGAACACCGGGGGCGTTACTGCTGGATGTGTCCGGTGTCGGGTACGAGGTTGAAATCTCTCTCACAACTTCAGCGCTGCTATCGGAGGTTGAAGGACCGGTAGTCATTCACACACATCTTGTTGTGCGAGACGATGCGCATCTGCTCTATGGCTTCGCGACCCTGGAAGAACGAGAGATGTTCAGAACCCTGATTCGGGTAAACGGGGTTGGACCGAAAATGGCACTGGGCATTTTGTCTGGCCTTGATGCGGAAGCGTTTGCCAGGGCAGTTTTGAATGACGATCTGAAATCGCTCACCGCCTTGCCTGGCGTGGGTAAGAAAACCGCAGAGAGATTGATCATTGAAATGCGCGACAAGGTGGAAATGCTTGGTGCCTCTCTCAAGGATACAGCCAGTGTGGCGCCCGTCGATATTAATGAAGATGCAGAGTCCGCACTGATCGGGCTTGGCTACAAACCCCAGGAAGCGGCGAGGGCGATCGCTCAGGTGGAAGACCCTGCTGAAGATGTTGAAACCCTGATCAGACAGGCACTGAAAGTGCTGATGAACAAGTAGACCGCGAACAAGTAACGAGAACGACATGATTGAATCTGATCGAATTGTCACCGCCAATGCGACTGAGGCGGAACAGAGCCAGGACTGGGCGATACGCCCTCAGACTTTTGACGAATACTGTGGTCAGTCAGAGGTCAGCGAACAGATGCGGCTATTCATTACTGCTGCAAAAAAGCGTGATGAAGCTTTGGACCATACGTTGATCTTCGGGCCGCCAGGTCTGGGTAAAACCACCCTGGCAAACATTATTGCCAATGAGATGGGAGTTGAGATTCGAGGTACCTCCGGACCGGTGATTGAAAAGAAAGGTGACCTGGTTGCATTGCTGACCAACCTGGAGAGAGGGGACGTGCTGTTTATCGATGAGATTCACAGGCTGACACCTGCCATCGAAGAGGTGCTGTATCCAGCCATGGAGGATTACCAGGTCGATATCACCATCGGTGAGGGACCGGCAGCCCGTTCCATCAAGCTGGACCTGCCACCGTTTACCCTGGTCGGCGCCACAACACGTACCGGACTACTGACTTCTCCATTTCGTGACCGATTCGGCATTATTCAGCGTCTGGAGTTTTACAATGTGCAGGATCTGACCACGATTGTTGAACGGTCCGCGCGCATGATCGGTGTTGAGGGCGAAGCGGCAGGTGCTCGCGAGATTGCAGTGCGCAGTCGTGGTACACCGCGAATTGCTAATCGGCTGTTACGCCGCGTTCGGGACTACGCCGAAGTGGAAGGTGACGGTGTGGTGACCCAGGAAGTCGCGGATCGTGCGCTCAACCTTCTGAAGGTGGACGTTAACGGTTTTGACCAGATGGATCGTCGTCTTCTGCTGGCGATGATTGAAAAATATGACGGTGGCCCCGTTGGTATCGACAGCCTGGCTGCCGCAGTCGGAGAAGAAAGTAGCACGATTGAAGATGTCTATGAGCCCTACCTGATTCAGCAGGGTTTTATCATGAGAACGTCGAGGGGAAGAATGGCGACACGGCTGACTTATGAACACTTCGGTATGCCGGCGCCCGCAAATACTAAAAAGGATCTATTTGACGAATGAATGAACCGCTTTCCATTCTTGACCTGATACTCAACGCGAGCATCGTCGTTCAGGCCGTCATGGGCCTGCTGGTTCTGGCATCGCTGGTCTCCTGGGTGATGATCTTTCAGCGTGGCTTTGCGCTTTCGGCGATCAGGAGACAGGCGACTGATTTTGAAAACGAGTTCTGGTCCGGCAAAGACCTGGGTGAGCTTTACCAGGAACTTCACACGGAAGAAGCGGACCCGATAGGACTTGAAAACATTTTTGCTTCCGGCTTCCGCGAGTTCACCCGCTCCAGCCAACAATCCGGCATTGACCCGGATCGAGTCATGCAGAACGTTCAGCGAGCGATGCGCGTCGCCCTGGTTCGTGAAGAAGAGCGCCTTGAAACTCACCTGCCGTTCCTGGCGACAGTAGGTTCAACCAGTCCCTATATCGGTCTCTTCGGTACGGTCTGGGGGATCATGAATTCGTTCCGCGGCCTGGCCACGGTTAATCAGGCCAGCCTCTCGGTGGTTGCACCGGGTATCTCCGAAGCACTGGTCGCGACAGCGATTGGCTTGTTTGCGGCGATACCCGCGGTGATTGCCTACAACCGATACTCTGCGCAGGTAGAAGTCATCATGAATCGCTTTGAGGCGTTCACCGATGAATTCAGCAGTATTCTCTATCGCGCCAGTCACAAGAGCTGATCAAACAAGATGGCAAAAGCATCTCGTCGTAAGCCCATGTCGGAGATCAATGTTGTTCCTTACATTGATGTGATGTTGGTGCTGCTTGTGATCTTCATGGTGACAGCGCCGCTCATGACCCAGGGAATCAAGGTAGATCTGCCTGAGGCCGCCTCCGGTCCGCTGGAAGTGGACGATGATGAACCAATGCTGGTGGTGTCTGTCAAAGAAGATGGAACCTACTACATGAATCTCGGGGAAGAGGAAGAGCCGGTGCCGCTTTCGGAGATTGGATCAAGGACTCAGAAAATCTTAGCTGCTAACCCCGACATTAAAGTGCTGGTAGAGGGAGACAAAAATCTCGCTTACGGCGTCATAGTCGATCTGATGAATACGCTGCAGGCTTCCGGAGCTATCAGTGTGGGTCTGATTACCCAGCCACCTCAGACCTGAAGAGTTTGCGATGAAGCTCACCTTTGCTGATATTTCATCCTACGGCATCGCCATGTTGTTTGCGTTGCTCGTGCACGCGGTGGTGATTGGTCTCATGTCGTTTAACTGGAACGATCCAACAGTGAGCCACATGGACATTCAGCCTTACTACATTGAAGCCTCGGTGGTCTCTGAAAACCCTTATACAGCCGAAGAAGAACGGCAGCGAGATCGACAGCAACAGAAGATCGAAAACAAACTTCGTGATCGTCGGGCGACTGAAGCGCGATTGAAATCAGAGCAGGAGGCCTGGGAAAAGGCGAGGGCGAATCGACCCGAACCAAAACCGGTTGTGCCTGAACCCATTGTCGAGCCTGAACCGGTCATAAAGCAGAAGACAGAAACGAAACCCAGCGAAGAAGAAGCCAGCGCTGCGTTTGCTGAGGAATTGGCGCTCGCCATGAAGCAGGAAGCCAACGCGCGCAAGGCAGTCACCGATGACGAAAAAGCAATGGCCTATGTGGCGCAGATCCAGCGTGAAATCATTCAGAACTGGTCCCGTCCTCCCAGCGCGCGAAATGGCATGGAGGCTTTGCTCAGAGTGCGTCTGATCCCGACCGGTGAAGTCGTTGATGTAAAAGTTGAAGATTCGAGCGGCAACGATGCCTTTGATCGATCTGCTGTACTTGCGGTGCGTAAAGCGAACCGATTTATTGTTCCGTCTGACTCACGGCGTTTTGAAAGAGACTTCCGGGAGTTTACGGTGCTGTTCAGACCGGATGACCTTCGGTTGTAGCGAATAAGGAATTCAATTGATCAGATTATTCTCCTGTCTGTTTGTTGCGTTGTTTTTGGTGAGCTCAGCGAGTCACGCAGAACTCCGAATCGAAATCACAAAAGGCGTCGACAATGCCGTGAAAGTTGGTGTTGTGCCCTTTGCCTGGCGCGGTAAGCGGCGGCCACCGATTGCTGTTGATGAGGTGATCTCATCGGACCTTGGCCTCTCTGGAAGGTTCGATGCCTTGCCAACGTCCCAGATGCTAAGCCTGCCTAACCAGTCCTCAGAGGTGTTATCCAGAGACTGGCGGATGCTGGGCGTGGAATATCTGGTGCTGGGTTCGCTCGAACCCAATGGCGTGATGGTGCGGCTTCGGTTCGAGCTTTACGACGTCCTTCGACAGTCCGTTGTTGCATCGCAGACTATCGAAGGTTTACCGGGCGAACTGCGAGACATGGCACACCATGTCAGTGACGTGGTGTTCGAAGAGCTGACAGGTATCGAAGGTGCTTTCTCCACGCAGATTATGTATGTCACTGCGCTGGATACCGAAGACGGCAGATTGTTCCGGTTGAATATCGCGGATGCTGATGGTCATCGTGTAGACACCATCCTCGAGTCGGACGAACCGATCCTGTCCGCAGCATGGTCGCCCGATGCTTCCATGATCACGTATGTGTCGTTTGAGCAAGATGGTCGACCAGCCATTTACCTTCATGAGCTGTCCACAGGTAATCGGCAGATCCTGACCAGCTTCGCGGGACTAAACGGCGCACCCTCGTTTTCTCCGGATGGCCGACAGCTGGCGCTGGTGCTCTCAAAAGACGGCAACCCGGATATCTATATTCTTGATTTACAAACCAGACGATTGAGGCGAATCACTCGTCATTACGGCATCGATACTGAACCTTCATGGACGCCGGACGGTGAGGCACTGATTTTTACCTCCAATCGAGGCGGGCAACCACAGATCTATCAGATGCGTCTTTCAGATTTCCAGATTCAGCGGCTGACCTTTGAAGGGGACTACAACGCCAAGGCCAGCCTGCTTCAGGACGGCAGCGGTCTCATCATGGTGCACCGAAGAGAAGGCATTTTTCATATCGCGTTGCTGGATCTGAACCGGGGCCGATTGACCGTTCTTACAGAGACCAGTCTCGATGAATCGCCAAGCGTTGCGCCCAACGGCAGCATGCTGATCTATGCGACACAGGACCGTGGTGAGGGAATTTTGGCGGCTGTTTCGATAGATGGTGGTGTTAAGTTCAATCTTCCATCCACCGAAGGTGATGTTCGAGAACCTGCCTGGTCACCGAAGAAGACTAAGGTATTTGTCCCGATTAACTGATGAAGTGCAGCTATAGCGCGCCTTAGCGGCGTTTTTCTTTGTCGAATTTTTGATCTGGTCAGTAAATTTTTGCCACATTTTGTGGTTTAATCCGTCACTGGATGTGACACCGTGTGTATAAAGGAGCAAGACATGGGAATGAATAAGTTACGCGGTCTACTGGTACTCTGCCTTGCCGGCCTGATTTTGGGTGGATGTGCAAGCAGCGAACCGGCTGATTCCGGCCCGGATTTGGAGCCAATTGAGCAAGCTCCTGACACTAGTTCTACGGATACCTCTGGCGCGGCTGCAGGCCCTGTCGTCGAAAACGGCAAGATCGTTCTGCCAATGGGCGACGGCATGGGTACTACCGAGATGCTGAACGGTGTCTTTTACTTTGACTTTGACCAGGCGATTGTAAAGCGCGCCGGTCATGAAGAGCTGAACAAGCACGCTAAGGTGCTGGCTTCCGACCGTTACCTCAGGGTACGACTGGAAGGTCACGCGGACGAGCGTGGTACTCGTGAATACAACCTGGCTCTGGGTGAACGTCGTGCAAATGCTGTTCGCGCCTACCTGGTAGCACAGGGCGCCTCACGTTCTCAGATCGAAGTGATCAGCTACGGCGAAGAGAAGCCGGCTAACTCTGGTCACAGCGAGTCTTCCTGGGCGCAGAATCGTCGCGTTGAGATTGTTTATCGCTAAGCGAGTTGATGAACACTAAACACCCGCTTTTGAGTGGTGTGCTGATTCCTGCAATTGCTGCAGTGGTGAGCACGCCACTCTTCGTTTACGGCGCTGATTCTCCCATCGTGGTTGAGTCACGAGACTCTGCCGTGACTTACCAGCCACCCATCGAAGTGGATGAGGGCGCGGCTGGTGCTTCCGGTATTGAAGGTCAGTACCAACTGCAGCTTCTTCAACAGGAAGTGATGCAGCTTCGCGGGCAGGTCGAACAACTGCAGTATCAACTGGATCGTCAGAAATCGATCCAGGACGATCGATACCTTGAACTTGATGCCCGACTTCAGCAGCTGATGCAGAGTCAAAGTGCGCCTGCTGCAACCGAATCGCCGGTTGTTGAATCAGGCAACGGCGAAGCATCGGAAAATGTCGTGGACGAAACTCTTGGAGAGCAGGAGCTTTACGAAACCACACAGCTGCTTATTCGTAATCGTCAGTACGATTTGGCCATTACTCAGCTTGAGTCCCTGATTGCCCGATTCCCGGACGGTGATTACACAGCGAATGCCTACTATTGGCTGGGTCAGGTGTATGCGGCAAAAGCCAATCCTGACTTTGAGAAGGCAAGACAGGCGCTCGCTCAGGTTATCAGTTACTTTCCGGAGCATGGCAAGGTACCCGATGCCGCCTATGCTCTGGGTAAGGTCTATCACACACTCGGTGACTGTGAGCGGGCAACCGATTTGCTCCAGCAGGTGGTTGACCAATATCCTGGAAAATCTGCAGCCAAGCTGGCTGAAACCTATTTGAGAGAGTCGGTGGACTGCGGTTCCTGACCTGACCTCATGACAAGTCTACGAATCACTGAGATCTTCCACTCGTTGCAGGGAGAGGCCAGAACTGTTGGCCTGCCAACAGCGTTCGTGCGTCTCACCGGATGCCCGCTACGTTGCCAGTACTGCGACACTGAATATGCTTTTCACGGCGGCGAACAGCAGACCCTGGAAGGGATTCTGCAGAAAGTCGCGGAGCGAAAGGTACAGCATGTCACCGTGACAGGAGGTGAACCATTGGCCCAGCCGGGTTGCCGTGAGCTGTGCCAGAAGCTGTCGGACGAGGGCTACCAGGTGAGCCTGGAAACCAGTGGCGCGATGGATATTGCCGGGATCGATGAGCGTGTTTCCGTGGTACTAGACCTAAAAACCCCTGGTTCGAAAGAATCCGGGCGAAACCTGTACGAAAACATCGAGCTTCTCAAGAAGATTGATCAGGTGAAGTTCGTGATCTGTGATCGTCAGGACTATGAGTGGGCACGATTTAAGGTGCAGGAGCTCGGCCTGACGGAACGGGTTTCTGAGGTGCTTTTTTCCGCCAGCCATGAAGAGCTCTCTTCGACGGAGCTCGCCGAGTGGATTCTGGAGGATGAGCTTGAGGTAAGGCTGCAGGTTCAGCTGCACAAAATACTCTGGGGGGACAAGCAGGGTGTCTGATACGAAAAAGGCAGTAGTTCTGCTCTCTGGTGGGCTGGATTCCTCCACAGTACTGGCGATTGCGAAAGCAGAAGGTTTCGACTGCTATTGCCTCAGCTTCGCCTATGGCCAAAAACACAGCGCGGAACTGAAATTTGCAGAAGGGATCGCCCAGAATCTCGGTGCCGCGGAGCATCGCGTGGCGACGATCGATATTGGTGCATTTGGCGGATCTGCGCTTACGGATGATGATATTGAAGTGCCGGATGCCGCAGACGCAGGCAGTGATATCCCGGTGACCTATGTGCCGGCTCGTAATACGGTCTTTTTGTCTTACGCGCTTGGTTGGGCAGAGGTGTTGGACGCCTCGGATATCTTCATCGGCGTGAACGCTGTGGACTATTCTGGCTATCCTGATTGCCGACCTGAATTCATAGAAGCCTTTGAGAAGATGGCCAATGTCGCCACCCGAGCCGGTGTTGAGGGCAATGTACTTCGGATTCATTCGCCCCTGATCGACCTGACCAAGGGAGAAATTATCCAGCGCGGTACGGCCCTGGGGGTAGATTACAGCCAGACAGTTTCCTGCTATCGCCTGTCTGATGACGGAAAGGCGTGTGGTGAATGTGACAGCTGTGTTTTGCGCGCAGCTGGATTTGAGGAAGCGGGAATTCCTGACCCAACCGTGTATCTGAATTAGCTCAAATTTTTACCCGATCTTTACCCTTCCGCGGTTAACAGCGGGGCCCGTTTGGTTTATCTTTAGCACTATCGAAAAGCAGCGCTTTTCTGGCTCTTCAGCGGGTCCGTTGGAGAGTAATTTCTACTTTTGGGGAGATATAAATGAAGGGTCGAATAAACTTCGGTGGATTCCTTTCTGAGCCACTGAAAGTCGTCATCGCTATCTGTCTAACCACCTTGTTGGCAACTTCGTCTTATGCAAATGAGACGGCGTCTGCTATTCGAGGTGTAGTAACAGACGGTGGTGGCGCGGGCATCGAGGGAGCGACGGTCACAGTTGTCAGTGACACGACTGCGCTCACAAGAACGGTGCAAACGAACGACGAAGGTAGCTTCTATGTAAGAAACCTTCCGATTTCAGGTACCTATACGGTCACTGCGAATAGCGGTGGTTATTCTGCGAAAACTTTCAGCGAAGTCAGTCTGGTTCTCGGCGAGACCACGGATCTGATCTTTGACTTGTCTTCAAGTGTTGCGATCGAAGAGCTGGTTGTCACCGGAACTCGAATCAAAACTCAGGTTGCGGTTGGTCCAAGCGCTTCCTTCGGACTTGAAACGCTGGAACGTGCACCTGCCATTAACCGAAACATTTCTGACGTCATCAGAATCGATCCGCGTATCTACGTGGACGAATCTCGTGGTGATATCAATGCAGTTCAGTGTGGTGGCAAAAACTCACGATTTAACAGTCTGACGGTAGACGGCGTTCGAATGAATGATTCATTCGGTTTGAACTCCAACGGCTATCCGACTGAGCGTATGCCGTTTTCTTACGATGCGATCAACCAGGTTGCTGTAGAGCTGGCACCGTTTGATGCCAAGTATGGTGGTTTCACAGCGTGTAACATTAACGCGGTCACCAAGTCTGGCAGCAACGAGTTCTTCGGTGGAGTCTTCTACGACTACACAGACGATGATCTGCGAGCTGACAGCCTGGAAGGTGATGACATCAACACAGGCAGTTTTGATGAAACTCGTTGGGGCTTCAATGTTGGTGGTCCAATCATTCAGGACAAATTGTTCTTCTTCGCAGCTTACGAGAAGCTGGAAGGCGCCAACCTGTTTGACCGAGGCCCAGCTGGCTCTGGTGCGGTGAATGAGATCGAAGTCACTCAGGCAGAGCTCGACGAAATCGTCGACATCGCTCGTAATCTCTATTTGTACGATCCCGGTGGGATTCCACAGAGCCTGGAGAATGAAGACGAAAAGATCCTGGTGAAACTGGATTGGTACATCAATGATGCACATCGTCTGGCGTTTACCTACAACTACAATGACGGTAACAACTTCACTCAGTCCGATGGCGACAACGATGAGTTTGAATTCCAGAACCACCTCTATGAGCGTGGCGCTGAACTGAACTCCTATATCGGTACGCTGTACTCTGACTGGACAGACAACTTCTCCACAGAAATTCGTTTGAGCCACTTGGAGCTGGACAACCGTCAGATCTCTGTCGGCGGTACTGACTTCGGTGAGATGCGGATCGAGCTGGATAACGTTGATGTTTACATCGGTGGTGACGATTCTCGTCAGTCCAATAAGCTGGACTACGAAATCGACTCCATTTCTTTCCGAGGTAACTACCAGTGGGGCGATCACCTTCTGTCTTTCGGTATTGAGCGTGATGAGCTTGAAGTGTTCAACCTCTTCATCCAGCACACTGAGACAGAGATTCGTTTCGAAGGCATCGAAAACTTCCGTAATGGTTTTGCGGATGCGATCTACTACAACAACGCACCATCTCATAACCCAAATGACGCAGCTGCTGACTGGGGTTATGAAGTAACTACCGCGTTCATTCAGGATGAATTCGATCTGTCGGATAACCTGTCGATTGTTGCGGGTCTGCGCTACGACCGATGGACCACTGGTGATGAGCCTGTGGTTAACCCGGACTTCCTAGCTGACTACGGCTTTGGCAACAACGCCACTCTGGACGGCGAGAGCCTCATTCAGCCACGACTGGGTTTCACTTACTTCGTGTCTGATGCCATGACAGTACGTGGCGGTGTTGGTAAGTATTCCGGTGGTGATCCCAACGTTTGGTTGTCCAACAACTATTCCAACAACAATGTTCTGCAGTTTGGTCAGCGTGGTCGTAACTTCGGTTACACCGATGGTTCACGCTCACTGTTTGATGCTGACGTGGTTTACCGCGACATTGAGTCCACAGCACCTGCTGGTGCAGGTCCTGGATGGGGTATCCCATCAGAGCTGCACGATGCGGTTTCTGGCGGTACAGGATCTAACTTCGAGATCAACTACCTGGACCCAAGCTTCGAAATTCCTTCGGAGTGGAAGTTCGCTCTGGGTCTGACCTACCAGTTCGAAAACAACTTGTCGGTTACTGCTGACCTGTTGTGGACGCGTGGTCAGGACACAGCCATCGTGAAGCGTGGTGACCTTGAGCAGGTCGGCACAACCGCTGACGGCTACCCAGACTATGACAGCGTTCGTGAGTCTTCCTTTGTTCTCACCAACAGTGATGAAGGAAACGAGTCGTTTGGTGCTTCTATCTTCCTGACACAGTTCTATGACAATGGCATGGACTGGACGGTTGGCTATGCTTATACCGACGCGGAAGACGTTAGCCCGATGACCAGCTCGGTTGCGTTCTCTAACTATCAGAACCGTGCATTCTTCGACCCACAGGAAGAAGTACTGTCGCCTTCGAACTACAACGTAGAGCACCGCTTTACAGGTACGTTTAACTGGCGTGCAGAGTGGTTCGGTGCTGATAACCCGACGATTCTGTCCTTCTTTGGCCAGTTGCAGTCAGGTCAGTTGTACAGCAACACGGTACCGGGTAACCCGATTTATCGATTTACACCTTTCCTTGAGGGTGAGAATGTTCTGGAACCAGGCAGCTCTCGTAACTCAGAAGACGGAGAATGGTGGTTTAAGGTCGATATGAGAATCGAACAGCAGTTCCGTCTTGGACCAGGTCAGGCAGCAGCCTTCCTGGTGGTCGATAACCTGACCAACCTGCTGAACGACGACTGGGGTATTCTTGAGCGGGCAAACTTCCCGTTCACGGTTGGCCCTGGTGACACCCCTGAGTCTCGTATTGGTGATGCGTCACGATATGAGATCCGACTGGGTGCTCGTTACTCGTTCTAATCGAACGACGTAAAAAGGCACAAGAAAAAGGGCGACTTCGGTCGCCCTTTTTTGTTTCTGCTAAAAATTTCTAAGCGATTTCGACGCGGGTGTGAAACTCGCCGTTTTCTCCAAAGGTGTCGATGTCATCCGATAAAGAGTCGATGAATACCTGGTCAAACTTTTCGCCGACTCGACCTTCCAACTCGGGATGTGTTACCGCCGTCAGAACGCTGGTGACGCCACTTCTGACAAGATCTTCCAGTAACGTCTGGTAGGGCACCTGCCACAGCGGAAAAATCAGCTCTAGCTGGCGAGATTTGACCAACCCCGCAAAAGCGTCTTCACGCCAATCGCGGATGTGTTCCAGGTGGAGATCTCCAAATGCCAGTTGTTGGAGTCCGGGAATAAGTTCGAGTCCATCTTTCACTTGTGTGACGTAATCGGCACCGGTGGCGAGTGGAATACCTAAAAGCGGACAACCGAGCGCGGTTGCCTGGGCAACGATATCCTGCAGGTGTATTTCCTGGTGTGCGACGATGCGATTGCTCAGGTCAAAAGTGGTCACCAGGGTGATGCACTCATCAGGTAGTTCTCTCTGTAAAGCACGCAAGGCGAGGTAGCTGTCCTTGCCGCCGCTCCAGAAGAGCGCAATCCTTGATTTGGCATTCTGCTCCGTCAGCCATGCTGGCTGGTTAATCCGCTGTGCTCGTTGTTCCATGGGTACGGATTCATGCTGGAATGGACAGTGCCTGCATCCGCAGCCACAGCATCTACCCCTGGCTTCCAGGCCCAGTCGAGTAAATACGCTATAGCCTGAAGTCGGATCTACGTAAGTGAGTTCACCTCGTTCGACTGCTTCATCATGGGCTAATTGACCCGCGTCTACCGAGCTCACGCTGCCTTAACCGCTTTGGCGATCTCGCCCCACTTGCCGATGTTCTCTGGGTGTTTATGGATGTCTTCGCTGGCGAGGTAGGTGATCACTCTTGCGGCTGTGCCTTGATAGCGCTCGATCAACGCGTCAGCCATATCGTCCCACTTTGCCACCAGGGCAAAGTGATCCAGCATCTCGTCACTGACCAGATTCATCATGCCTTGTATGTCACCCTTCTTCATGAGTGCACCCAGTTGTGGCGTTGTACCTTGGAAACCCAGGTCATCAAACTGGAACGAGTAGTTGGGTGTCGATCCATAGAAAGAGATCTGCATCCGGGTTCGGTTGAGCATGTCTTCACGTTCTTCCGGCGTGTCTCCAGGGACTGCAAATACAGGAATCATCAGGTCGACATCCGATGCAGAGCGACCGACTCTTTCAGCGCCTTTAGCGATTTCTGGCAAGAGCCGGTTTTCGATATAGGTCATCGAGTGCATGGGATGAACGTGCACGCCATCACAGAGTTCACCGGCGACGCGACACATGTATGGACCAACTGCCGAGATATCAATTTTGATGTCTTCGAACTCATGGCGGCCGGGTGCCCACTGGCCGGGAAGAAGCGACAGGTTGTAGTAGGGACCTTCGTGATGCAGCTTTTCCTCGTGTCTGAAGGCGCGGATACAGGCTTTGAACGCGCTGACATAGTCGCGCATTTGCGGTGCCGGTTTGTCCCAATGAGCGCTATAGCGACGTTCGATGTGTCCCTTAACCTGGCTTCCGAGACCCAGTCTAAATCGACCTTCGGTATTCTGCGCCAATTCCCAGGCGATCTGCGCAGACATCATTGGGCTTCGGGGAAAGGCGACGGCGATTCCGGTGCTGAAATTGAGTTTCGGTGCTGCCATCGCTGCCGAGGCGATCATCATCCATGGAACCTGTCCCGCTTCTGTGAAGAGCATGCCTGAAAATCCGGCCTCTTCGAGTTTCTTGGCGAGGTCTCCGGTTTTCTGCCAGCTGCTGGCGCCGGCCATCAAATCAAATTCCATGGTGAACCTTTTCATTCTGTCTTCGATGAATAGGACATATTACTACGGGCGGTTTGAACTGTGTCGACAGGGCGTGTCATGCTCGACCTCATTATTGAAGTAGATAAGTGATTTGGATGACTGTTATGGAACTTTGGACGTCGCCGACTCCGAACGGCTGGAAGGTCAACATCATGATCGAGGAACTGATCGAAGCCGGTGTTGATGTCGGAGAAGTTGAGATACGAATGATCGACCTGCTGAAAGGTGAGCAGTTCGGAGACGACTTTACGGAACGTAACCTCAACAACAAGATCCCAGTCTTACGCGACGGTGATCTGGACATCATGGAAAGTTGTGCGATCCTTCAATACCTTGGTGAAAAGTATCCGTCACCCTTGCTACCGGAAGGCAAGAAACGTTGGGAGGTGATCCAATGGTTGACCTGGCAGGCAGCGAATCTTGGTCCGGTCTTTGGTAACAAACTGAGTTACACCCGCTATATGGAAGATGTTCCTCCGGAGCAGAAGGAACATCCGTTGGAGCGATTTGGCACTGAAGCACTGAGACTGGTGAAAGTGCTGGACAAAAAGCTGGGTGACAACGACTGGATCTGTGGTGATCAGTTCACCATCGCCGATATCGCGGTGTATCCCTGGGTTCGGGGATGGAAGTGGAGCAAGGTTAATATTACGGACTACCCACGCATCATGGCCTGGGTGGACCGAGTTCGAGCAAGACCCGCCGTAGGCAGAGGTCTCGCCTACGGGGTGCCTGACGATGAAATCGATCAGTGGAGTGAGGAGCGAAAGAAGAAGTACGCAAAGAGCGGGGCTTCTATCGCCAGTACAGATAATCTGGACCGAAGTTAACTGAGAGGAATGAGCTGAACCGGAAGTTCCGTGTAGCCTCTGACCATGACAGCGCGGTTCCTGACTGGCTCGCCGACAACCTCAACCTTGTGGAAGCGTTTCATGATCTCTTCCCACAGGATCTTCAGCTGCAATTCCGCAAGACGATTACCCATGCAGCGGTGTATGCCGTAACCGAATGACACATGCTGCCGTGCATTCGGGCGATCAATGATCAGCCGATGCGGGTCTTCGAATACCGTTTCGTCTTTATTGCCTGAGGCGTACCACATGATGACTTTGTCACCTTTCTTGATGGTCTTGCCGTGCATCTCAACATCTTCGAGTGCGGTTCGACGCATGTAACCCAGAGGCGTCTGCCAGCGAATAATCTCTGCCACCATATTTGGGATCAGTGAGGTATCGGCGCGTAGCTTGTCGTATTCCTCAGGAAACTTGTTCAGCGCGAGGACACCGCCAGAGATAGAGTTTCGAGTGGTGTCGTTACCGCCAACGATCAGCAGGATCAGATTGCCCAGGAATTCCTGAGGTTTGTTGATGATGTCACTGGTGTCGTCACCATGTGCCATCAGAGAAATCAGGTCGAACCCACCTTCCTCGTTCTCACGCTCACGCCAGAGTTTCGTGAAGTAAGCGAGGCATTTACCCATCTCTTCCATCCACTCCTCGCGAGAGTTGACATAACCACTGTTGCGACCGCCGGTCGCGATGTCAGACCAGCGAGTGAGCAGGTGTCTGTCCTCAAAAGGAAAGTTAAAGAGGGTAGCCAGCATTTGCGTGGTCAATTCAATGGAGACTCGATCAACCCAGTTAAAAGTTTCACCGACCGGCAGGCGATCCAAGATACCTTCAACTCTTGAACGGATTAGTGGTTCAAGTTCTGCAAGATTGCGTGGTGCGACAACGGGTGTGACGGTCTTTCGCTGCACATCATGCTTCGGCTGGTCCATGGCGATGAACATGGGTGTCTCGAAATTCTCCAGCGGATTTTCGATGGCAATCGAAGGTTCCGAAGAGAATTTTTTATGGTCCTGGTCTACCTGCTTGATGTCGTGGAATCGGGTGATGGACCAGAAAGGACCATAACGAGAGTCTTTGAGGTAATGAATCGGATCTTCATTTCGCAGCCGTTCAAAGTAAGGCCAGACCGCGTCGTGCTCGTTCAGATACCAGTTGCTGACATCCATCTCTTCCAGGGCAACTTCAGATGCCTGGCGCATCATAGCTTCACGCTGGTTTTCGACTTCTACTGCACTCATGTGAGAACTCCAGGCCCTTCGGCTTAGTGCTGAAGCGCGCCAAGGTCACAACCTTTGCGCTCCAGAATCGGTTTCATCTCTCGATAAGCCGCCGGTGTTTTGGACAGAGGTATACGAGGATACAGGTGATGGATGATGTGGTACTGCATACCCATTGAGAGGATGTTGCCCCAGTAGCTCTTGAATGCGCGGGTATCGCGATAGCGACCTTTATCATTCCCAGGATGATGGGGTGCCCAGCTGAGGTAGTACTCGATGTAGGTGATAGCAATGTGTTTTGGTAACCACCAGAGCAGTGCTGCCTCGATCGCATGACCGGTCCAGGCCAAGGTGAACAAAATCGCCAGGTAGATCGCCTGGTAAATGACACCGTCCAGAATCATGTGTCCGTTGCCCGTTCTTTTTAGCGTTTCGGGATAAGCTCCTGAGCGACCAGACTCTGGCTGGCGGTTAAGAATGCTTTTGCCAAGAAAGTGCCAATCCGACTTTGCGTGGACATTAAAATCTGGGTCGAGGTCCGGATCATTGGTGTGCTTGTGATGCTCATAGTGTGTGTACCTGAGCATACGGTAGGGGTAAACCAGCGGAATGGTAGAAACGTGACCGACCAGTTCATTCAGCCAGCGAAGTGGTTTGCCTTCACCTGCAATGATGTTGTGTTGCGCTTCGTGTGACGGCAGGTAACTCAACGCCACGTTCAGAGTCGCAATGATGAATCCCAGCCAAAGCGGCAGGTAACCCAGAAGAACCAGTGGCCACAGCGCGATCCACACCAGGCAGTTGCCAATACCCCAGGCAACAGCACCCCAGGGAACCATGTGCATGTATTTGCCTGCGATCTTGCGTTCCATGACATCGAGTTCTGCGTCGGTCATGGCATCCCAATCAGCGGCGGTCAGTTCGTTTGTGTTTATGACTTCAGCCATAGCCAGCTCCCTCTGAATTGAGCCACCAGTCCGAAGCTGATAGCGATCGCAAAACCAACGCCGTATGCGGTTGGTGCGCTTGAAATCCAACCCATCGCCAGACAGACCTGGGCAATGAGTGGCGTAAGAAATCCGATCGCAAATACGACCGGAGAGAAAAATAGGGTGATCAGTTTTTCCACGTCGAATCCTCGTTAACGAGATAAATGTAGACACTATCTACATCGGATGGTAACCTCCTAATGTAGACAGTGTCAACAGACTTTTATTCAGGTAAATGAGCATGTCAGAAGCCCGCCAGTATCACCATGGAGACCTGAGAGCCGCTATTTTGGAGCGGGCGACGGAGGTGATTGAGCAGGATGGTATTGAGGCCTTGAGTCTTCGCGGGATTGCCCGTGATCTCGGTGTCTCCCATGCCGCGCCGAATCGGCATTTCAGGACCAAGGCAGATCTCTTGTCGAGCCTGGCAAGGGTAGGTTGGGAGCAGATTACTGAAGCAACCCTGAGAGCTGCGGAAGAAGTTCAGCCCAACGATTCGCATCGTCGTCTTAATGCCATGGGCCGGGGTTTTCTCAAGTGGGCTCTCCTCAATCGTTCCATGTTTGCGGCCGTGACTCACCCGGATGTTGAACGTCATGCAGACGATGACCTGAGACAGGCGATTGATGAGTTTCAGCGAACCGTTCGAGACGCCGTTGTGGCGACACAGCGAGATGGTCGTCTGCCGCACCTGGATCCTGCCATCGCGACCCTCTACACCAATTCAGTGCCTTTTGGTTTGGCCATGTCTCTGAAGAACCCACTATTTGGCACCGACCTTTCTGAAAGAGACGTTGATGAATTGGTCGCTAATCTCATTGAGCTGGTTGTACCGACCAGCTGACCTGGATCATTTGCCGGTCATTCCCGAAAGCAGGATACTAGTCGCCTCGACAGATTAGGGGGAAAGTCATGTCCAGAGCTCAGCTGATAGAAATGGCTAGGAAGGACCTGGAGCACGGTCGACAGGGTACACAGGACCAGGCCGAGGGCATCTACAAAGTACCGGTTTCCAAATACTACGACCCTGACCACTTCGCGCAGGAAATGGCACAAATATTTCACCGTCTGCCGCTATTGATGGCAACCACGGCTGAGTTGCGCGAGGTCGGTGATTACAAAGCCATGGAGGCCGTTGGCCGCCAGGTTCTTATCACGCGAACCAAAGAAGGCGTCAAAGCGTTTCTCAACATGTGCAGTCATCGTGGTGCGCGCCTCGTACATGAAGGATGTGGCAACGCTCATCGTTTTACCTGTCCTTATCACGCCTGGACCTTCAGTCCGGCCGGTGACCTGGTGGCGATATATTCAGCGGATGACTTCGGTGATCTCGATAAAAGTGAGTATGGCCTGACGGCGCTTCCGTGCCTGGAAAAAGCAGGTCTGATCTGGGTTACCTTGGATCCGGATTCCACCCTCGACATCGAACAATTCTTGTCCGGCTACGATTCGCTTCTGGCCGAGTTTGGTTTTGAAGACTGGCACTTCGAAAAGTCCCAGCGTGTCGAAGGACCGAACTGGAAGGTGGCCTACGATGGATACCTGGACTACTACCACCTGCCGATCCTGCATCGTGAAACCTTTGGTACCGAGATTGGCAACAAGGCGAACTACTACAGTTGGGGCCCGCATACCCATATGGGGCGTCCTGACGCTTCTTTCGAAGAATTTGAGAATCTGCCCGATGAAGAGTGGCCGGATGAACGTGTTTTGGCGGGTGTCTGGACAATATTTCCACACATTTCCATCGCGAGCTTCTTTGGTGGTGGCCGCTCGGTTATGATCTCCCAGCTGTTTCCAGGGGAGACCCCGGAAACGTCACATACGAATCAGATCTTCCTGATGCAGCATGAGCCCGATACCGAGGAGCTGAAGCGCGAAGCCGCAAAACAGTTCCAGTTTCTGGAGTATGTGGTGCAGGAAGAAGACTATGCGACAGGCATCGCCCTGCAGAAAAACCTGAGTATTGGTGCGCGTGATCACGTGTTGTTCGGAAAGAACGAGCGCGGTGGTCAGTATTTCCATCAATGGGTTGATCGCATCCTGGAAACATCCGATGAAGATCTGCCCAAGCTGTTTCAAACTGGCTGAGTAATTTGAAAGCATACATATTTGTCATTGGATTGCTGATCGTGATTTTTGGTGCGATCGGCGGATACCTCTATCAGAAATTCAGTGCGCTGGCGGCGATGGACTTTTCGCCTCCGCCGGTGACCATTGCCGCTTCCATCGCGCAAGGTGAAACCTGGGATGAGCGATTAAACGCCGTGGGTTCCATCCAGGCCGTTCGAGGTGTGGAGCTGACGTCAGAAACCAGCGGTGAAATCACCCGCATACTGTTTGAATCTGGAGACACCGTTAAGGCCAATCAACTGTTGGTAGTTCTCAACGACGAAGTGGAACAGGCAAGTCGACGCAACCAGATTGCGACACTCGAACTGGCGGAAATTTTGTTCGAACGTGATCGTGCGTTGATCGAACAGAAGTCGATCCCGCAAACCCAATATGATCGATCCCGCGCAGACCTTGAACGCGCGAAAGCCCAGCTTGCGGAAACCGCAGCGAGGTTGGCGAACAAGCAGATTGAAGCACCTTTCGGCGGTACCATGGGTATCGCCCGGGTAGATGTCGGTGACTATGTTTCTCCGGGTACGCTTATCGCGACTTTGCAGGATCATAGTGAGCTGGAAATCGACTTCACGGTGCCGGCGCGCTACGCACCCCGATTAAAAGCCGGTCTAAGCGTCGCCGTAAAGGTTGATGCATTTCCTGATCAGGCATTTGATGCGGAAGTCATTGCGGTAGATTCGAAGATTGACCCTTCAACCAGAAATGTTCTACTTCGTGCTCGCCTGGCTGAACCGGGAGGATTGCTGCCCGGTATGTTTGCGTCTCTGGAAGTTGATTTAGGGCTTCGCACCGATGTGGTCACCATTCCCGAAACTGCCATGACCTATGCACTGCAGGGAAACACCGTTTACGTAATTGAAGATACAGAGGACGGTGACCAAACAGCGGTTGCCCGAGTGGTTCAGGCAGGGCAGGTTCGAGATGGCAAGGTTGCTGTGCTCTCGGGACTGGAAGCCGGTGAGCAGGTAGTGAGCGTCGGACAGAACAAACTCTTCCGGGGTGTGAAAGTTTTGATTGATGAGTCGGTGACACTTTAACCATGCGATTCACTGACCTATTTATTCAGCGCCCGGTTCTCGCGATCGTCCTTGCAGCGGTCATGCTACTCCTTGGCTTGCAGGCAGGTAGTCAGCTTTCCTTAAGGGAATACCCGGAAGTCGAAAAGAGTGTCATCACGGTCTCCACTTTTTATCCGGGTGCCAGTGCGCGTACGGTACAGGGATTTGTGACAACGCCCCTGCAGCGACGTATTGCGGCAGCGAAAGGCGTTGAGTACATCACGTCGGAAAGTAATCCTGGTCAGTCCCAGATTTCTGCGTACGTGCGGTTGGGTGAAAATTCTACTGACGTGATGGCTGAGGTGATCACCAAGGTTAACGAAGCCAAGTTTGAACTCCCCCGCGAAGTTGAAGACCCGGTGGTGACAAACCGATCTGGTGGTGACGCCATGATGTACCTGGCGCTGCTCAGTGATGAGATGTCAGTGCAGCAAAGAGCTGACTATGCGATGCGCTCGATTCAGCCAGTGTTGAACACAGTGGAAGGCGTGGGTGAAGCACGGATTCTCGGCAGTGGTTTGTTTGCCATGCGCATCTGGTTGGACCCGGCCAGGATGGCAGCTTTCGGTGTGACCGCAACAGATATCAATGATGCAATTCGCAGGGACAATTTCATTTCTGCGGCGGGTACAACACGCGGTGACCTGGTAAGAGCGAGCGTTGATGCTCAAACTGACGTACAGGATCCTGAAGAGTTCGCTCAGATAGTCGTTCGCCAGGACGGTGACCGACGCGTTCGTCTTGGCGACGTGGCTGAAGTTGAACTTGCGCGAGAGTCCTACGAGTTTGCGGTGTATTCCAGTGGTGAAGAAACCGTCTTCATTGCCATCTCTGAAGCTCCAGGCGCAAACCCGTTGGAGATGGCGGCTGCGGTCAAAGCGAAATTGAAAGAGATTGAGCCGAGTCTGCCTGCGGACCTTGAAGTCTTTATGGATTCGGACTTGTCGATCTATATTGG
Organism: Pseudomonadales bacterium; assembly: GCA_965267195.1. GTDB lineage: Bacteria > Pseudomonadota > Gammaproteobacteria > Pseudomonadales > Azotimanducaceae > UBA9659. The sequence goes on along the minus strand of OZ253942.1, from coordinate 1,830,819 downwards.
CGAAGCCCTGGAAGAGGTTGCCGCAACCCTGATCGAAGCGACGATCATTGTCATTCTCGTCATCCTCTTGTTCCTGGGTTCCATCCGCGTTGTAACGATTCCAATCATTGCCATTCCCCTGTCTTTGATCACGGTCCTGTTTCTGATCTGGATGATGGGCTTTTCCATTAACCTGCTGACCCTGCTCGCGATGGTGATCGCGATTGGGCTGGTCGTGGATGACGCCATTGTGGTCGTGGAAAACGTGCACCGTCATATCGAGGAAGGAAAGTCGCCTTACTACGCTGCCATTATCGGAGCACGGGAAGTTGCGTTGCCTGTTATTGCCATGACGCTGACCTTGGTTGCGGTCTATTTGCCCATCGGATTTCTGGGAGGTCTCACCGGCGTGCTGTTCAGCGAGTTTGCGCTGACCCTGGCTGGTGCCGTTGTGGTATCCGGCGTGGTCGCGCTGGTGTTGAGCCCGATGATGTGCGCGAAGCTACTCAAGGATCATGACCATCAGGGTAAAGCAGCCGATTGGCTGGACGCACAATTTGATCGCCTGCATCACGCTTATGAGCGGTTGCTGGTTCACTCATTGAACAATCGCGGCGCCGTGATGTTGTTTGCCGTGGTCATTTTCCTGAGTCTTCCACTGTTCTACATGCTGGCGCAGAAAGAGCTGGCCCCGGACGAAGACAGCGGCAGTATTTTTGCATTTTCCCAACCGCCGGATTACGGCACGTTGGAGTACACCACCTATTTCCTAGATGAAATGGTTGATGCCTGGAAAACCATTCCTGAGGCAACGCACTCCTGGCAGGTGAATGAACCTGGCTCAGTGTTTGGCGGTGTTGAATTGAAACCCTGGTCGGAGCGTGAAAGAACCCTGGAAGAAATTCGTCAGGAGATGCAGGCCAAGTACAACGAGATCAGCGGTCTTGAAACTTTCACCTTTGCCGCCGGTGGATTGCCGGGTGCCTCTAGCGGGCTGCCGGTGCAGTTCGTGATTTCAGCTAACGTGGGCTATGAAGAACTGGATCGCGTATCAGAAGAAGTGTTGCTAAAAGCAAGGCAGTCAGGGTTGTTTGCCTTTGTGAACAAAGACCTTCGATATTCCAGGCCGGAGGTTAGTGTCAGTATTGATCGCGAGCTTGCCGCACGCCTGGGTATTTCCATGGCGGACATCGGTGAAACCTTGCAGGTTATGCTCGGTGAAGGTGAGACGAACCGGTTTAGCCTGGAAGGGCGCAGCTACAAAGTGATTCCCCAGGCAGACCAGGGCTTCCGGCTGACAAAAGAGTGGCTTGAGCGTTATTACCTGCGTACCGACAGTGACGATCTGGTGCCACTCAGTACGGTGATTTCGCTCAAGCAGACAGTAGAACCGAATACGCTTAAACAGTATCAACAGTTAAACAGTGTATTGATCCAGGGTTTTGTGATGCCACCCAACAGTCTCGGTGACGCGCTGACTTACCTGGAAGAAACTTTATTGGAGGTCGCGCCCTCAGGGTATCGCGTTGGCTATCAGGGTGAGTCTCGACGATTTATTCAGGAAACTCAGGGTTTCCTCCTCTTGTTCGCAACGTCCCTGGTATTCATCTACCTGGTACTTGCGGCGCAGTTCAACAGTTTCCGCGATCCGTTAATCGTTCTGATCAGTGTGCCGCTATCGATCTTCGGTGCTGTGGTGCCGTTAGCACTCGGATTTACGACGTTGAATATTTACACCCAGGTTGGCTTGCTGACGCTGATCGGCTTGATCAGTAAACACGGCATTCTGATTGTGGATTTCGCAAACCATCGTGTGCGCGCTGGCATGGAAAGAAAGCAGGCCGTCATCGAGGCGGCGGGTCTTAGATTGAGACCCATCTTAATGACCACCTTCGCAACAGTGCTCGGCGTTGTGCCTTTGCTGTTGGCATTTGGCGCCGGCGCGAACTCTCGATTCGCTATCGGTCTCATGATCGCGGCCGGTATGACCGTAGGAACCCTGTTTACGCTCTTTGTGCTGCCGGTGTTTTACGACCTGGTGGGTCGCCAGGCCGTATCAGAAGAAACTGCTACAGATCCTTCTACAAATAGTCAGGATCCCGGCCATCAGGGAATGGCACATCCCGCGCCATAATAGGACTGTCTCCTGGCTTCAGGTTTTCATGGGCACGCTTCCAGGTCGCGAAGGTCCCAAGGATATGAACAGGATCGCCGTGGATTTCTGTAAACCCGCCGTTCACGGATCGGGTATCAAAGTAGGCCGCATTCACATCATCAGCCCATAGCTCGCAGGCATTTTCGAATCCGAGGTCCAGCATGCGCTGACGTGCTGCTGCAAAATCGTTCACCAGGCAGCCGACGTGATGAAACCCTTCTTCGCCATCTGCGTACATGTCGCGATAGATGGATGGTGTGTCATCGTGCTGCTGGATGAACTGAATCTGGTTGTTACCGAGATAACCGAATCCGTATGACACATCAGCTTCCTGATTGGTGCCCCGGTATTGGAATTTGTCCGTCTTGTGGTGGGGTACCAGAACAAACGGACCGGCGCCGTACAGGCGATGCCACTTGTGGGCGGCTTCTTCGACGTCGTTGACGAAATAGGCGTGCTGGAAGATCGGATAGATCATGACGGTTCCCTCGATTTAATTTTTATAGTGGGCTACAAAAATAGTGTTTCATGTCCCTGTAGGCCCCGTCAACGGCTGTTTTGTGGTTCAATCGATGCCCTATGAAGAAGTATGACGTCATTGTGATTGGTGCCGGAGTCTGCGGCATCTATATGTTGTATCGCCTGCTTAAGCTGGGTTTAAACGTGCTGGTGCTGGATAAGGCTGATGGACCCGGAGGTACCTGGTACTGGAATCGCTATCCCGGGGCACGATTTGATTCAGAGAGTTACACCTACGGTTATTCTTTTTCAGAAGAGCTGCTTCAGGAGTGGGACTGGTCTGAGCATTTCGCGGCCCAGCCAGAGACACTCCGGTATTTGAATCATGTCGTGGACAAGTTCGACTTGCGCGAACAGATGCGGTTTGGTGCGCATGTTGAATCTGCGAAATTTGATGATGTTTCGAACGAGTGGCGTGTGGCTCTTGAAGACGGTGACGTCTACTCATCTACGTTCTTATGTACTGCGATCGGTATGTTGTCTGCAGCAACTCCACCAAGAATTGAGGGTGTTGATCGGTTTCAGGGGCAGGCGTTTCACACCTATTACTGGCCGCAGGAACCTGTTGATCTCAAAGGTAAAAAAGTGGGTGTCATCGGTACGGGTGCAACCGGCGTTCAGGTGATTGGTGCCATTGCCGAAGAAGTCGGTGAACTCACCGTTTTTCAAAGACGACCCAACTGGTGCGCACCTTTGCACAACAGCAAGATCTCTGCGGATGAAATGGCGGATATCAAAGCCCGATACGATGAAATTTTTGCGCAATGTGCCGCCACCCCGAATGGATTTCTGCATGGACCCGATCGGCGGGAGCTAAAGGAAGTGCCAGAAGCTGAAAAATATGCCTTCTGGGAAGACCTCTATAACTCACCGGGGTTTGGTGTCTGGCTAGGTAACTTTAGAGATGTCCTGACCGATATGGATGCGAATGCGGAATTCTCTAACTTCATTGCGAACAAAATTCGCGAGCGGATTAAAGACCCGGAAACCGCTGAGAAACTTATCCCTAGGGACCACGGTTTTGGCACGCGAAGAGTGCCTATGGAAACCCGGTATTACGAAGCTTATAACCTGGATCATGTCAGGTTAGTGGATATCAATGACACGCCCATTGAATGTATCGATGAGACTGGAATTCAGACTTCGGAAGGGCACCACAATTTTGATGTGTTGATCTTTGCCACGGGTTTTGACGCCATTACCGGTGCGTTTGACCGGATCAACATTGAAGGACCAGGCGGGCAGAAGCTCAGTGACAAATGGCACGATGGTCCAATTACCTATTTAGGTATGCAGGTGGCGGGTTTCCCTAATCTATTCACCTTAGCAGGACCACAGGGTGCGTCTGTCGCAACTAACTTCCCACCGGCCATTGAAACCTGTGTTGATTGGGCTTCCGATTTTATTGAACACCTGGTCAAAGAAGGAGTCACAAGGGTTGAAGCACAGGAGTCAGCGGAAGACGCCTGGGTAGAACATGTGAAGTCGTTCTACGATATGTCTCTCGTGTCGAATACCAAATCCTGGTTCACCGGATACAACTCGAATGTCGATGGACACGACAAGCTTCGATACATGATTTATCTCGGAGGCTCGCCGACCTATCGAGAGAAGCTCGCCGATGTGGCGAGCTCCGGTTACAAGGGTTTTACCACCAGCTGACCGACTCAGGCAGCGATGCAGGTTTCTGCGATACCCTGAAGTTTATCCATCAGGTCTCCACCACCCATAATGGGCAGAACGGCCCTGTGCACACCAGCTTCTTCCAGTTGACCAAGGAAGTCAGCGCCACCCATACCTGGCCACATGCAGGTGATTTCGATTTCACTCATGTCTCGACCTTCTGCATCGCAAGCCGCTTTGAGTTTTTCCAGATGGACTTTCAGTTTCTCGGGGTCACCTTCAGGGGCATACCAGCCGTTGCCATACTTGGCGATTCGCTCAAAGATCTTTCCTTTGATGCCACCCATGACAACAGGGAAGGGGTTCTGAACAGGCAGAGGATAACTTTTGAAGTTGGACCAGTTGATGAACTCACTCTGGTGTTCGACAACATCGCCTGACCATATCTTGCGCATCCCCTCAACATAGTCATCGAATCTTGCGCCACGTTTTTCAAACGGCACACCAAGTGCTTCGAATTCTTCTCTGAGCCAGCCGATACCAACGCCCAGCATGAACCGGCCGTTCGACATGAAGTCCAGGCTTGCTGCCTGCTTCGCCATATAAATGGGGTTTACCTGTGAAAGAATATTGACGCCGGTTCCCAGACGAATGGTTTTGGTAGAAGCGGCGATTGCGGTCAGCGCAATCAATGGATCTACAAAGTTGGTTTCCGGTGGTGCGCCCATCTTGCCGGAGTCGTTGTAGGGATACTTCGACTCATAGTCCACGGGAACGATCACGTGTTCGAAGGTCCAGACTGATTCGTAACCCATGGACTCAGCGGCCTGAGCCAGACCGATCATGTCTGCTCCCTGTTGAACGCCAATATTGATCGGAATAATGCCAAGCTTCATAGTAGTCTCTCTGTAAATTGATTCAGGTCTGCATTGTTACATGAAAAAGCGCGCGACGAGTATGGCGGAACTTGGGGAAATTCACGCAAAGAGTTTTAACCCCGAAGGCATCGCAAAAAGCATCAAGTCTTACCAGCCCAGATCTACCGACGTCATCATCACACCCTACGGCAAGTCCGGTACTACCTGGACTCAACAGATCTTTCATACGCTGCGAACGCGCGGTGATATGGATTTTGATGATATCTCTCGTGTCGTGCCCTGGATTGAAATGGCGGATCTGCTTCAGATGGATATCAACGCGGAACAGCGTGCCAATCCTCGAGGATTCAAAAGTCACCTGGAGTGGGAGAAGCTGCCGAGAGGTGCCAAGTACATCAATGTGATTCGCGATCCGCTCGATGTGGCTTACTCAGCGTTTCGTTTTATGGAAGGCTGGTTTGTCGAGCCTGACACAATTCCTGCCGATGTGTTTATCAGTGCCCGTGCTAAAGATGCGCCCTATCACAAACACTTCGTCAGCTGGTGGAAACATCGCAACGATGACGATGTGCTTTACCTGGTTTATGAACACATGAAACGGGACCACGAAGGTGTGATTCGGCGTATTGCCGACTTTGCTGGTATCGAGTTGGATGATGAGCTGCTGGCGATCACTCTAGAGCATTCATCTATCGACTTTATGAAAACACACAAGGACAGGTTTGATGACGCGATGCTTCGAGCCAAGTCCGAGGAATATCTGCCTTCTGGAAGTGACAGTGCAAAAGTCCGTGTCGGCATGGTGGGGGAGTTCACCTGGCCAGACGAGATCGTCGACATGTATGACGAGCTGTGGCAAACACATGTCGCGCCAGAGACAGGATTCACAAACTACCAGGATCTGATTGCCAGCCTGGCTTAAGCTAATTTAGCGCTATGCGGATCTTTGTACCGGCGTCTCTGCCAGTACTGCATTCACCTTTTCGATCAATGCGTTGGGGACAAATGGCTTCTGTAGGAACAGGTTTGTCTGTTCGTAGTCGTCCAGCGTTGCATCACTCACAAATCCTGACATGTAGAGGATTCGCGTCTCCGGATACTGCGCCTTAAACTTTTCGGCAAGCTGCTTTCCATTCATGCCTGGCATCACCATGTCAGTGAGCAGCAGGTCGATTTTGCTGTCGTAAGTCGCAACAGCTTCCAGAGCGGATGGGCCATCCGGCGCTTCAAGCACTGTGTGGCCTTCCGCTTCGAGGATGTTGGCAACCAACTGGCGTACAGCGGGCTCATCCTCAGCAATCAATATCGTTGCGGAATTGACAGGGTTCTCTGTTGGTTCGAGTACAACCGAATTGGGTTCTGCTTCTTCTATGCGTTCCTCAGGGATGTAAATCAGAAAGGTTGTGCCGCTGTCCGGTTCGCTTTCAACCGTGATGTAGCCGCCGCCTTGTTCGATCAGGCTATAAACGGTTGCCAGTCCGAGTCCCGAATTTTTTTCATCTTTCGTCGTAAAGAAGGGATCAAAGATATGTGGCAGGTCTTTGTCGCTGATGCCCTGTCCGTTGTCGCTGACGCTGAGTTTGAGGTACCGGTTGGCGGCTGCGCCTAAAGTCGATAGAGCTGTTTCGCTTTCCGCGTCAGTAGTCGTTGCTTTGATTGTGATGTCTCCGCTTCGTTCCATCGCATCCTGGGCGTTGATGCAAAGGTTCAGCATTACTTGGTCGAATTGGCTTTTGTCGAAGCGGATGCGCGGAAGGTCTGGGCTCTGTTCGTATTGCAGACGAACATCTGATCGAAGCAGGCTCCTGATCATTGAAAGCGCTCTCGCGATGGTGGCACTGGCATCCAGGTTCGCGGGTGAGATGACCTGCTTTTTGCTGAATGTCAGGAGCTGGTCAGTTAACTCTGCAGCACGTTTTGAGTTGCTCAGGGCAATGTCCAGATGCTCAGCGGATTGGCCGTCGGATTGCATCTTGGCTAATTCAACGTAGCCCATAATGTTGGTCAGCAGGTTGTTAAAGTCGTGTGCAATACCGCCTGCAAGTCGGCCGATCGCAGTCATTTTTTGTGACTGCCGCAGCTGGTCTTCCACAGTTCCGCGAATCTTACGCTCGAATATGACATTCACGATGCCGCTCACAGCAGACAGGAAAATGCTGATGTCTGCTGACAAGTCCGCCGGCAGCTGGGCAAAGACCAGTGCTCCGCGAGGGTGTTTATCGATGGTGACTGGAAGAATGAGGGTTTGTTTGCCGGGTGGTGTCTTCTCACTGTTCAGAAGATGTTCCTGCAAGGCTTTGATTTCAGCTTCGTCAAACGAAGGTTCATTAGAGAACTGATTGCTACCGGCATCGTACTCGATGATGCATTCAAGTTTGTCTTGCTGTAACTCCCAGATGGACGTGTGTTGCAGATTGGCAACTTTGCAGGCGCGCATGGCGATGAGTCTGTATAAATAGTCTTCTTCATCAATGTCGGGGTTCACCAGCTGCATCTCGAGTTCAGCAAGCACTTCCTGTTGCCATGCCAATTGCTTTTGCCGCAGCAACATTGAGGATTCCGCCAGCTGTCTCATGGCCACGTTGTCGCAGGCGATCATAAGGCTGCTGACGGAAGAGAGTAGTGGCGCCAGGTCATCGATGAGCGCCTGGTCATAACCGCCTTCACGGTTTGCGAGTCCGAGAATCCCGATGATTTCATCGCGGGTATCCAGCAGCGGAACCATCATGAATTCCCGCATTTCAGGGAATCCCCCCGGGATTGGATTTGTACTCCTGGGGTCGTTCTTTAGATCTTCGCTAATGACGGGTTGTTTGGTGTCATACACCGCTTCCAGAAACTCGTCTTTCGTAGGCACTGGAACAACGGTCTCAACTTCATTGTTCTCAAGAAATGCGAGTCTTTCTTCTTTTGTGGTTTCCCAGTGGACACCCAGGACATCCATCGCCTGTGAACCATCGGGTAGTAGTTCCACCTCCGCCATGAATACCAATTTGCTACCGGAAGCCTGCCAGAGCGTCTTACAGACCTTGTAGAAAGCCTTATTGTCGACTTCGTTCTCCGACAGCATTTCGGATGTCATCTTCAGCACTTCGTTGCTGTAGGCGAGCGCCTGCTGCGCTTTGATCCGTTCATTGTTTTGCCTGGTCAGCTGATCGTTGATGCTGGTGAGTTCCCGGGTCTTGAGAACAAGGTCTTCTGTCTGCCGACCAATGGCCTCCTGGAGGTTTGCCTGGTAGGTCCGTGACGAGTTCTCCTGCTCCTGCAGTTTTTTCTGCATTTCGTTGTATTCGCTGATGACGATTCCGAGCTCATCATTGCTTTCCCATTCAACAGGCTCATAGTCATCACCTTTAAGTCGTGAGCCGATAGCTTCATGCAGCCGCGAAATCGGAATACCCACGGTGCGTGAGTAAGCCCACCAGGCTGTAAGGATGACTAATGACAGAAGTCCGATACCCAGCAAGAGCGTATACAACACACGAATCTGGAATCCGGCGACCAGGGATTCCGTGGAATACCCAAGTGACAGGGTGCCAACTTCCATAAAGGAAGATTCATCGCTGAAGTTGATTCGTGTGCTGCGCCAGTTTCCCTGTTGTTCGTTGGCGCCAAAACTATCGATTACTTCACCGTCGACGTTTGTTACCTCGGCGCCGATGATGTTCGGGTGGGACAAGATTGAGGCGATAACCAGGCGAACCTGGCGTTTATCCTGATGATAGGTAGGTTCGGCAAGAATAATGGAGGCGGTTGCTAGCTCCGATTCTATTTCCGTTTGCAGATCGTCTAAAGAGTCTCGATACGAGACCCACTCATAGGATGCAAATCCAAGGGCAAAAACAAGGGATGACAGAGGTAGCAGGTAACCGAGGAATCTGAGATAGATAAATCGCACCTGCGGCTCCTGTCTACTCGTCGTCCGTTAGCTGATTTGCCGGTACGCCCCGTATCGAAGGCCAGAGACGATCCGCGATCTCTATGTTCTTGTCACGCTCCTGCAGCCAGATAGCGTGAGTGCCTTTGTTGAGAAGCATATATAAGCGATTGTCGACGACGCTGAACGCGCCAGGATCAACATCGAATTTCTTGCCGACCCTGACACCGTAGGAGCAGTAACCGCCGTATTGCGGGGCAAACTTATCGGGGCTCTGAAGAAACATGTCCAGATTCCGTTGGGAGGCAAAATAGTAGGTCGCACCAGCATGGCTTGTAGAGAAGGAAGCGTCTCCCATCGTGGGTTCCTGTTCCATGACGTAAGCCACCGGGTCGTAGCCGTGTAGAGCGATACCCTCATTGTTGGTGTTCAGTTCGACAGCGCCGGCCGTCGAGCTGAAGAGTAAGGTTAGAAAAACACCCAGGACCTTCCGTATTCTCACAGCATTCTCGCTTTTCTCCACAGAGCCTGACCATCGTATACGCTTTGGGATAAGCTCTGCAATGAAGCTGCGGTGGTAGCATTTCGACATTCCGGGAGGCGAGATATGGCATTAGAACCAGGTCCAATGAAAGTCATCCATAACTTTCATACAACGAAAGAAGAGGTGCTTGAGGACATAAAAAAGCTGGACCTCTGGCCCACGGTGTATGTGTCAGAACGTATGGATGAGCTGCCGCTCCATTGGCATGACGTAGATAACTGCGGATATGTTATGGAAGGTAAAAGTTACGTGGTGAACGAACAGGGAGAAAAGATTCCGCTGCAGGCTGGTGACAAACTTCACATACCGGCAGGCGCGGTTCACGCAGAGGGAGAGGTCGAGGACCGGATGGTTTACATAGTGGGTATCTCGAAACCTGAAAACCTGCTCGATGCTTTGCTGCCTTTACATCCGCCAGAAGAAAGTCCATTGCGTGAAGTTTGATAGCGCTTTGACAGTTTCTTTGATGTAACCATTTTGTAAAACCGTGTTGTTTTGTTTTTGTTCCGACGTTTTACTGTTTATTCACCAACAAAAAGAATAAACGCATGGTTGAATCCGAACTGCAATCCTCGGTTTGGCTATCACCAGACTCTCAGGTGATTCGGGACGCCCTTGAAAGTATCGGCACCCCGGTAGGGTTGGTTGAAGTAATCGGGGATGGTTCATTCAAACCCGTTGCCGCAAATCGTAAAGTCTCACAATACTATGGTTTTGACTTCGATCACTTCTTGGGCAGTGGAAAAGCCTTCTTCGACTATGATGTGCCAGAAGGAACCGAGGTTCCCACTGGCGCGTTAGAGTATGTGAGCCGTGCCGTACAGAACTATCAAATCTGTGCCGACCTGGCGAAACCTGTTGAGTTTGAAACCAACTACGGTAGCGGAGAGGAAGTTTCTTGGTCGTTGAACACGATGATTCCGATTTTGGATGGTGGTCGTGTTGTTCGAATTCTTGTCACCATGGTGGATGTAACCTACAAATATTTGGATTCTCAGCCAATGATGATTAACGCGCTTTCAATGTGTGCATGGTGTCAGGCGAGGGTTAGAGTGACAGATAGCGATGGTTGGGAAGGCGTGGTGAACTTTTTCCATCGAAATGGTGTGTCGATCTCCCATGGGATATGCGACGAGTGCATCACCAATGTCGAATCTAAAATGGAAGACGAGCCAGCAAACTGAGAGTTTGGCATGTCCAACACGATTAAAACTATTGTCGGATTTGTGAAGTCGTGGGTGTCACGACGTGTACCGATCGGTTCGCAAAACCATTCGCTGACCGGTATCTATAATTACGTGCCGATCGAAGACTTGTTTCCCACATCCGGCCAACCTAGTGAGGCTGAACTCGCTGAAATTGGTAAAGCGGGGTTTAGTACGGTAATTAACCTCGCGCCATCCAGTGTCCTTGAGAACTCTGTTATCGATGAGGAAGAGATACTTTCTGCCGCAGGTGTGAATTATGTTCATCTGCCTGTCGACTTTGCTGCACCATCCGATGAGGACTTTGAGCGATTTACGAACGCTTTGGATCAGGTAGGTAACGACAAGGTTTGGGTACACTGCGCGGCCAACATGCGAGTGTCAGCTTTTGTGTATCGCTATCGCGTGACGGTGCTCAATCAACCAGAGCAAGAGGCGCGCCGGGATCTGGAAAAGATCTGGGAACCGTTTGGGGTTTGGAAGGGGTTTATTGGTGAGAAAAGCGGCACCGATTGAGGGGAGCTCTCGCAACATCATAATCGTGTTTGGGTAACACGATTCTTCGATGTTGCTGTCGCTGCCAGAATCAACAAAGCCTGCTAGAAGCAGGCTTTGTTGATTCTGGTGGGTCGTACTGGATTCGAACCAGTGACCAATTGGTTAAAAGGTATATGAAGTTCGAGAACAATAGTTAAGTGTCTGATTTGTAATGTGCCAGTTTCCAGAGCACATCCCGATATCCGATCGATTTCGGTTGAATATCGGAAAGTCTTTCTACTCGCTTTCTACGTAGCCTTCAGGAATCAGTCCAGACTTTATCAGTCTTGCGAATCTACTCTACTGACCAAGAAGCGCCTGGAAAAAAGGCATTGGTTCAAATTTGGGGTAGATATGATCCAAGGCTGACTGATAAGAAGAGCCAGATTCGCTCTCTGTATTCGCGGATCCGCGAGCTGTGAGTAGTTGAGGTTGATGTTCACCTGCATCCTGAAGTGGATTTGCTGAGAAGCTGGCGGTTGTGAGTGAAGGGTGTTAGCGTAAATGTCAGCAGTTGATGAACTGCTAGTAAATGCAAGACCTGACCCTGTTTTTTCCACTATTCCTCCATAGTCGGAACAGCGAAAAACAACAATATGTTGTGTGTAAAAGTTGGAAGCGGGATAATACTAGGTCAGTTACTTTCTTACGCGCCGTAGCTCAAAAGGATAGAGCCTCTCGGAATCGTCGAAAAATGCTTGCCGGCTAGACGTTCCATCGCAGGGAGAGATCCGGGTTCGAGTCCCGGCGGCGCTACCCTCTAACTTTAGCTGGTTGTAAACTCTTTTTGCAACGAATTGTCGTTATAGTTCCGTAACACCCTGATTTATTTAGACTTTTGAGAGCGCCTTTTTCGCTTTTTTTGCCTCTGTTTTTTGATGTCCGTTTCCGCAAGGTTACACGTGGTTCCGGTCCCCAAAAAATATTGAGGAACGTCGTCCGTCTGCACCTTTCTCAGCAAGCAACGGCATAGCATGAGAGCGTTCCGATCCAGTCGCTCCTTAATGTTTAAAAGTGTTGCAGAGGGATTGTTTCTAAAGTTCATCTGAAGCGATGCCAGCTAATGTATCCAGACTCAGAACAACTTAAAGTTCTCGGGTAACACGTGCTTGGGGTTTGCATGATGAAAGGTAAGTACATGGTGTTCGATCTTCGATAAACCGCCATTTGTGCTGATGACTGGGGTCGTAATGACGACCGCTGAAAACGAAGTGTTTTGCCTCAACCAGTCATTAATGACATCTATTGCCGGTTGAAAATCAATTTCCGTTGGATCTTGCACGTCGAACCTCAGATCAATGAATGCGATTGCTGGACCTTCCTGCGTAATCTGCTGCTTAGCGTGTTTTAATTGGGCGGTTATACCTTGCTCTCTGCCCTTTAACGTGAGTCCTCCGAATCGGTTCTCCAGGAAAAAGCCTGTCCCTGCGGGATTCGATGTATGGAACAACATCTGGGTTTGTTCGAAGGAGGGTGCGAAGGAGGGTGCCGGTGTGTTGGCTGCTATTCCGTTTCCTTGGGCGAAAACTTGGACAGGGCGGATGAGCACTTCGGTGTCACCCTCTTTAAGATCGTGTTGTTGATTGGGTTCAAGCTTTCTTAGGTTTTTGATTATTGTGTTGATTTCTTCTCTGTTGATTAGTTCAGCTGATGTAAAAATTTCTACAAGGGCAGAGAACTGCTTTTTGGCAAAGAGCTTTTCTATCTTGAGATGCATCTCATTGAATAGCTTCGCCTGATACTCCTCAACATCTGTTTTTCCTCGTTGTTTGCATTCGATCTCGACCGCACCATCGACAATCATATCAGCGGTCTTCTCTTCACCCTCAGGAATAAAATCCACGCTGTGGTCTTGCTTGAGCATCATAGCGGCTACATGAAATTCGTAGATTGTGCTCTCAACTTTTTTCGTTTGGAGAGACTTTAGTTCGTTAATTCGTTCAACTACGTCGCCACATTGTGCTTCCACGACCATTACAACAGACTCAGCAATAGCATGTAGTCTCGCAATAGCAAGGGAATCGATTGGGTCTTCTTCAAGCTGAGGAACAACGTTTCCTAACGCTGTAGTGATTGGATCGAATGTTTTTGTCTTATCACCGATTTTCTTAGGTCTTTCTCTTTCTTTCACAAATTTCTTGATGCGGCGCTCCACCCAATCTTCATCTAGGATTTTGACAAGATTCCGAATGTCGGTGGCTTGTTGTTCTGTGGGCTTAATTCTCATGGTTGAATCCTTTCAACTTCGCAGGAGGGTAGGTTTGAGAGGTTGTAGATTTTTTCAGAGCCGAATTTCTACTGAGGTCTACATTTAACACCTAGTGCGAAGCTGCACCAGCCATGACAGGCTGATTTTTGAGATCCGGTGCGAATCTTGTTGAAGAGCAACTAACTTAAATGGGTTAGATATGCGTGATAACTGATGGAAGACGTTCGTGCTCGGTAGGCGTTTCTACTGAGTTTCTACATAACATCGGGATTTGTATGCCAACCGGCGGGGAGGTCAGGAAAATTGGTGGGTCGTACTGGATTCGAACCAGTGACCAATTGGTTAAAAGGCATGTCATCCCCCATTGACAGCCGCCTAAGTGATTGAATTCACGCTTGTCTTGAATCTGGTGTTTTCGCCAAAACCCTGGAATTTAGTTACTTCTGACATATCTGATGGCCTTTCCTTGGCCTGAGTTTTGACTGATATCACTTGAATGTTGCTGGGTATTGCATACCGAACAGTCTAGTAAAATACGACCGTTCGTCGGCTTTGATGGGAGAAGTGCGAGTTAACCTACACGACTGATATTGAAGGCGCGGCCTTCTGTCACTAACATGTGCTTTGTAGGCATCAGTTCGGATGATGCTAATAGCAGTCATGGAGACGTTTCGGGGGCAATGACACTACTCGACACGATTGTTATCAGCGTGTTACCTCTGGCATCAACAATCGTGTGTATTTCGGTATTAGCCAGGCTTGAGCTAAACCAATCTGCGGAGAAGGACCTCTTCGTCTGCCTGTCTTTCATGTCTGTCTTCCAGCTTCTGTGTTACTGCGCTGGCTATTTCAGCCAAGATTTAATGTTCGTTCTTGCCCACATCTATCTACTCTTCGGGTATTGGCTGTTTGCCGCGCTCGTTGCCTATACAAGCTCATTAGGAAAATCACACGATCCTTATCGCCGCGCGATCTACCTGATGGCCGGGTTGTTTACGATTCTCCACGTGGGAGGGTATTCAACGGATGGTTTCTACCTAGAAGATGGAGTGCCGATGCATAATGATGGTGTGCTCGGGATCATCCCTGACCTCTATGTACTTTTTTGCCTCTTATACTCAGGTCGAAACATTAAGATTAATCTGAGGACACTGACGGCCAAAGATGATCAATTGAGATCCAGAAACATTTGGATGATAGGAGCGCTTTGCGTACTTGGCGCTTCATTCTTCACGATCATGATCTTGAGCATGACCAACTACGCGATATCGGTTGCTTTCGCAGGACCTATCGTCATGCTCATTACGGCACTGATGTTCAGTTACATTACGAGAACAGACATTATGATGGTGGGTCTCGGCAGAGAAGCATTTTGCTCAAGAATGCAGCTGATGAAAGATGTCGGCACCATGGAGCTAAAACCGGACACAGTTAAAGCACTTAAGAGACGCATCGAGCACCTGGAACTGGTTGAGGCTCTTAAGATAAGTGGCAACGACATCTATCAAGCAGCATCCTATCTAGGCATTGACCACTCGACGCTGCGGAAGAAGCTGAAGTCTTTCGACATCCAGGTTGTCACACCCCAGAACCGCGTCAGAGAAGGCTAAAGGTTTCTCACACATCGGACTGTGCCCACAGTCTTTGATCAGTGCAATCTCAACTCCAGCGCTAATCAACGCACCTAGTGCTGGCGCTATCGGCGTAATGACATCGTGATCTCCCCAGACGGCCAACACATCGCACGGCACTCTGTGAATGATAGATGCAGCATCTGCGTTTTTGTTGCTGTCTTTCATCAACCTCAAAATCGACATGAAGTTGTCTTTGAAGCAGTCCACCACTATATCCGCGTAGGGTCGCTCGATCTTGGACTTATCGAAGAAGATCAGTTCCAATAACGCCTCCGCCATTTTCTCAGGCTCCTTACGGTTCGGAGGCACTGGCAGCTTCACATCCTCGAAACCTGCAGAGCCCGACAACACAATTCTTTCTACCTTCATGGGCTCCAGAATCGCCAGGTGCATCGCAACGTAAGCGCCCAGGGAGTTACTGACGAGTGTTACCCTGCCGGGCGCTGAGATTACCCTTTGCCTAAGATCGCTGATCACGGCATCCAGATTGTCACCAATCTCGCATAACGCTTCTTCTACTATCACATGATTGGCTGCAGGGATTTTCACCCGGTCCCAGATCCAACCACCTGCAAACATACCGCTCAAATACATAACTGTTTCCATGGAGTTCTCCTAATCGTTGATTTTTGGCGTGTGGCAATAGTTGCCACTACAGGATAGATGTGTCGCTTCAAAGTGGAACATCCTGCCACTTCACTCGAAATTCAAGAAAAAAGCCCGAAAAGGCGCATTTTTCCGTTGTACGGTCAGTGGCAAGTGTTGCCACTAGCGCGGACGGATGCGCCAGTAGAGTTGCAATTGTTGCCAAAAAATGGCGAAAAATTCTTTGTTTACAGTGATTTGCGGGTGTAGTACCCAGAGAGGTTCGTTCACCCCAACAGGAATTCTGGGGTTTCTTGTGAATTAGCGCCGATAACCAACAATCGGCGGTGGGTAGTAAGGAATACGGACATGGATGAAGAGATAGGAGAGGTGGCATTGGTGGTCATAGACGGCACCACCAGGTGGGTAGAGACTAGCGAATCAACCAGCGACTCAGCCCAGGAGCGACCGGACCAAAATTGAACCATCGGGGATCTTTCGGTTGATCGTCTTGGATCACCACCAAACCAACAACGCCAATACCGTCCCATTCTGGTCGGTCCAGACGTGTTTGGTGGTCCCTGGACTCGTCAAAGTCCGGGGAAATGATGCGCTCCTGAAGCGTAACTCTAACGGCTCCTGAAGGCGGTCGGACACCTCGCGGGATCTCGTCCGCCTTGTGGCTATGCACCAACGTTTTCTCCGGCCAGAGGACATCTGAAATGATCATGGAACGGAGTTTATCTGCCAGCTTCTGTGCCTGTGCTGCGGCTTCGTAGTCGGCCTTGGCCTTCCTGATCGCCGTTGTGCTGTCCTGCCTCACAAGCGCATCAAGCTCGGCCTGATTTTCGTCAGTAAATGCATCACTGGCAGATCCAAAGACCTGAGATGGCCGTACTGGATTTATGCGACGTTCGGCCATTGCTTTGGCATTCTGCAGTTCTTTACAACGCACCTGGTTGAATAGGTGCTGATCTCTCGCAGCTTCATAAGCTTTGCGCAGTGCATCCAGATCCGCATCAAGCAGAGCGCTGTCGATTTTATCCAGTGCATGACGCGCCCTGATACTCTCTGCGGGCTCTTCGGTAACGGTCTCTTCCCACTCGATGTATTCGACAGGTTCGGTTAGATAGCGGCCATAGACATCCTTTTGGAACTTTCCGTGATAGCGATTCCAATCACTGTTACCTATGACAGTGGGAGCGGGAGAAACGACACCAAGTATTGGATCGCCTTCTTTGGCCGGTTTGATTAACGGTTTGCCTTCTGGATTGTTGACACCCGTGACCACGATGCCTGCTCGGTCTTCGGATCTCGGGTTTTGGTCCAGCCATTCCATCAGCTCATTGAAGTCAGCGCCACCACCCGTAAATGAGCCATCTGCGGTAACCTCACCATCACCGCGCACTTTGAACTCCAGATCTGAACCGCCGCTAGAAAGTCCAGCCATGATGTTCCACGCGGAAGAGGCTGCACGACTTGACTGACTGATGATTGCTGAACCCGTGTAAGAGCCTGACGTGCAGTTGGCAGTTAATCCGGACTCACTTGTGGCCGTGTTCGTTGCAGTTAGTCTTCCGTCATTAATCGCGACATTGACGCTGCCAGTGAAGTTAATGGCAGATGATGTGACCACAATCTTATCGGTGCCGTTGATCCTGACGTCCAGCGTAGAGGCCGTATCAATAACAGCGACGTTACCCCCGGCGTCATAAAGGAAGTGGCCGTACTGGCTGCTGGGTGCAGCGCTGTCCGTGATTCTTAAGCCGCAGGTGGTCTCCGAAGTATTCGCAATGTTGATGTCTTTCGTGGCACCAGTGATGGTGATTTCATCATTCAGATCCAGCGTGTCATTGATCGTGACGGCTGTTTCAAACAGATGACTGGCACCATCGTATTCTGCGTTTGCGCTGTGCTGGCCAAAGTGATGAACGTTGCTTGCGTCCATGTAGACAGTCGCGATCTCTGAGGCACCAGTGGACAGAGTGAACAGGTAATCGTTGTTACCCAGGACGATCTTGTTGGTGACTGTCAGTATCGCAGTCGTGATGTCACCGCCATCGTGTTTGGCAGAGATTTCATCCCATGACGTGCCGTCATTGTGGTACGCCTTGTTGTCGTCGCCACTGTCGTAGTATTCAGTATCTTCAAGAATGCCGGGCATGATCTATGGCGCTCCAGAGCCAACAAAGGTTTTTTCGATGCCCCACACAACAAGGGCGTCAATATAGATATCGGTGTCTGCCGCACCAGAGTCTCTTTGAATGCCGAATGAGATCCACTTGGCATCATCGTATGGCGTGCTGATATCGGTGCCACCATCAAGCGCCTGCCACTGGAAGGCGATGTTGGTCGAGCCAAGACCGTATGCGGTATCAACTGAAGCCGGGAAAGATCCGAGCGCGTTACCGTTCTCTCTTGTCGCAGTGCCCACTTCTGGATCTTCACCTGATGGTGAGGTGCAGAACGTCACAATGCCATCGCCCAGGTTCGCACTGTCACTTAGGAATACGTGGATATTGACGGTTGTCGCAACGTCTGCTTTCCATCTCGGCGCTACGAAGTATTGCATCTTGGGGTTCAGACGCATTGCGGCGGTCAGGATCATTGGCCTTGCAGATCCAGAGTTGATCACCATAACTTCATGAGTGTTGTCTTCGAAGGTAATCAGGTCATCCCGATCTGCAGAACCCGTTTGGCGACCGATGTAGTAGTTTGCGGGTGTGTTGTCTGGCAGAGCAATGTCGATGTAAGCGTTTAAGTTGAGAGCAGGGAATCCCTTCTGGGTAATCTTCTGATTGAGTCCGCGCAGATTCGTTACCAAAGCAGAATCTTCGTCGTAGACGTTCGTGCCAAGCTTCACCAGGATGTGAGCGGCATTTGCATTGGTTGGCGTTGTTGGCACAAATGCAGACTCTTCATTGCCTTTTGTGGCTCTGTACCAATAGTAGTAATTCGTGCCCTGAACAGTGGTGGCGTCTTCAAAGTCAGCTGCCCGGCCTCGATAGATCCGCGTAGCGGTGCCCGAGTTATTGACGGTGTTGCGCCAGACCTCAATGAAATCCCAATAGTCGTGAGGTTCCGGCAGCGTACAGCTCAATTTCATGTGCGGCAGATCGGCTACGGCTGTCAAGGTGGCGTTGGTCGGGGCAGGCACTGACGGTGTTGCGAGAGTGATCGAACCTGTTGCTGTCCGCGTACTGTAGTCGTTCTGGTCTGGGTCCAGGTAAGCACCCACGTTGTCTTCACGTAGCAGGAGATCTACGCCGCCATCGGCACCAACAAGCGTAGATTTCTCTACCTTGAACACTTTGTCTTCGGTATATCCAAGCTCATCAATACTGACCAGAACTCTGTCATGGACAGCTGTATCAATGGCAAGGTACTGGCACGGGGCATTGAGTGAGTGCATCAGCCCGTTCATCAGGATGCGTTTGAATAGGAGCAGCTGAGCTCCATATTCACTATTCGTCATGGGAAGCCTGAATTCTCGTGAACGCTCTTTGCCGCCATCCCTGGAAGATTTCAACGCGGCGTTGACGACCTGCAGCGCCTGGGTGTTTTTGTATTGTTCTTCTGGATTGTCGAAAAAACCTTTGGCGGTGTTGAACTTCTCTTCTTTCCTGATCGATGACTGATAACCAAGAGCATCCCGCAGGAAATCAGCAGTGATAGTCTTGTTTGTCACCAGATACGGTTCTACATCGTCGAACTCTGCACTGGCAGATGTGGTCGCGACGTTACACTGGCACACGATGTATGTGGTTGATGCGGTGGCGGTGAATTCAATGGCCAAGTGCTTCTGTGACTGATTGTCTGAGGCACTTTCGAAAGGTGAGCTTCCGTCTGAGTTATTCGAGACACCAAGCAGCGCTTCGCCGCCGCCTGCTAAATCGTGAACGTTGCTTGTAATCGAATACCGCCAACCCACGGTCGTGGGGACCGCCCGAACACCACGTGCAAACCCACCACCTCCAGTGTTTGTGACAAGCATGACCCCACCTGACGCAACGACTGTGCCTCTGGCGGCATCACCATTTGTCCAGGCACCAATGCTGGAAAAAGTTCCATCATTGATCAGAAGTGGTCCAGTACCGTATCGACCAACCCTGATACCCCACTTGCCGTTCTTGTAGTAGATCGAACCGTTGCAGGATGAAAGCAGGCGATTGATGTTTGTCTTGTGATCATCGAACGTGGACAACACACCATTACAGGTGAAGCGGGCCATCTTGTTGCCATCACCATCAAAAACCTGACCCTCACAATAGGCCGCTTCGTCAGAAACAGTGGTCCAGTCAATCTTTGAGGGATCTATTCCAAATCCAAGGTTCGGGTCCAGTAGGTAGTCGATCAGGCACAGAACAGGGTTGTCTGACCACACTTTAAAGGTGGTAGAGCTGAAGCCGTTGGTGATCATGTCGTCACCATCATCACCGGTATCAAGATCCGGGTTATAGACTTTCTTGCCAGTGATTAGCGCACGAACTTTTCCTGGCGCTCCTGATTCGAATACTTTCTGACTAGCTTCATCAAGCACCAACTGGGCGACTGTGTAGCAAATTCCACGCCCTCGGTGATCGTTGGTCCAATCTGGGAACGTTGAAACAAGGGTGGAATCAGCAATCTGTGTGGATGTACCCAGGTACTTGGTGAACGCAACCTTGCCCACGCCATCTATGAAGTAATCACCGCCTGTAACTGGACTACCGCCCCATGGAATATCGGCTGCGACCACCTGTGTATCATCAAGCCACATCTCTGTGATATCAGAGCATTCGTGGCCAGCATGCGCGATGACCATGAACAGGTTTGCGTTGTCGTTACCGGCTACATTCGAATAAGCAAGGACGCCTCCCACCAGCGCTTTGCCGTAGACAATCTTTTTGGCTTCGGTAGCACTCCTGATAACGACATCGCGTTTCAGATCGACATCATCACCTTTTGCCAGGTTCTTGAGCTTAACCCGTGTGAGGACGGCATTGACCGAAAGGGCCGCGACGATAGCGGCAGTTTTTGAAGTAAGTGCGAGGGCCGCGGCATTGGCAGCGATCGCATCGCCTGTAAACTTTAGAACAGCCTTGAATATAAGACTGTCAACAACACCGGGCATTGAGTGGCCAACCTTCTATGATTCGTTCAGAGGGAATATGCACGACGCGGTGCACAGTTTTGATGAGCGCTGCTTGTCGGTCTGCGATGTAGATGCCAAGCGTGTGACCAAAGACAGGTAGATCGACCAGAACAGGGTCACCTATTTTCAGTTGATCAATATCTACTGGATCTCTGCTTAACAATTGCGTGACAAGGCGTGACAGACCACCGGCAGATTCAATGTGTAACTCCGCTTCGGATTCCGTTTGGTAGTCAAAACCCCTGGAGTAATCGACACCCTCGATAATCGTTGCGACCTTTGCAACGAACTGACAGCAGTCAAGAATGCCCCACTGAAAGGGCTGGCTTGCGAAGTCCGTCGAGACTTGCCGGATTGCCTTCTTTCGGATATCCATTTTAGAACCGGGGCAAAAATCCCGGATCAAAATCTGTTGGTGTTGCCGAACGATCACTGAAACCAATGCGGCTATCACCTCGCCAAACAATAGACGCATCCATCATCGCGGGGAAGTATTCACAGAACAGGTCGCCGGAATACTCGGCCTGAAGATCCGCATCGCTGAACACGCTGCCGTTGATCCTGTCCAGATCCGCGAAATCAGACTCACAAGTGATGACGATGTTGTTGTCTTCTCCAGCACCAAGCGTGCCTCTGGCAACGTCTGCCTCACCGGACCAGATTTCGTGAGGTGTGGCCAAAAGAGAGTAGTCGTCAAGATGCAAAGCGCTGAGATAAATAGTTACCTTCCGGCCTGTGTAGTTTTGGTTCTGAACTTCATCAACCATGTCATCATCAAGACCGGATAGCATCAGTTCAACTTCATACGCAGACATCTCTACGTTCTCTTCAATGTCGTTGATACCACCAAAATCACCAAGACCAGCCCAGGTCTGAAGGCCATCATCGGGATCTGCCCATTCGAAGCTGCCGACGCCGTCATGCAGGTACAACGTGCCAGAGTCCAACTCGAACTTTAGGAAGTGAATGAGCTTTACGTGCTGTTCGTTCTCAATATCATCCGTAATAGCGCTATCAATGCCTTTGCCGAGCGTCATGTGATGTCTTCCAACAACTCAATATTAAAGTCAGAGAAGATCCCAGGGCGGCTATTCCACTGCATTGGGTTGCTCATCAGAATGAACGTTCCCACCGGATTTGAGACCTCAACAGATGCGCCGTTCGCGGGAGATGTGTGAATACCTGGCCAGATGGGTATCGTTGCGTCACCAGCCACTAGATCAACATCTTCTGTGACCAGCTTCAGTTCTTTATTCGTGCCATTGCTGAATGAGATCTGATCGCCAGCAAGCAAGAAGCCCACGACTGCACTTGAACCTGTGCTGACAGTTACATCCAATGAAGTGCCCGTTTGGTTCGCGCCATCTATTTCTATTGTTGCTCCAAGCGCACCTTGAACCCCGGCATAAGAATGATCTTTGGATTCAATGCGATGCACCTGTCCGTGCAGCTTCGCCAGAAACGAAAGCAGGGCGGTTCTATCGGAGCCCTTTAAATCCGAGATTGATAGAGACTGTGCCCAGCGTTCGCCAGCACGACTTGCGGTCTGCATGTATCCGGTGAGAGGGGAAACGAATGCTTTGCTGTTGGAAATGATACGAGTCTCAACCAGGTTGGGAATGATGCTTGATGGCCAACTGTATGTTGTCAAAACCTACCTCGTATCATCTTGTTCTGAATCTGAGATTCCAGCACTTTGTTTGCTTGAGTCACGATCTGTCGGACCTCTGCCGAATCTACCGAGCTGCCGGAGAAATTGAATTGATTCGTAATAACTACGCCGCCACCCCTTTGCTGGCCAGGAGTGTTGATGTGCACTGTCTCACCTTTCGTCGCTTTGAACGCAACAAGGTTGGCATCAGTTCCACCCCGCCCCCCTACAGTAAAACTACCGCCGTTAGCGAAACCAAGAAGCCCGCCCAAGAATCCGGATGAGGCGGTTCCGGTCGCTCCACCACCGAGCAAGGAAAACAGTTGGCTGCTGGCGGCTTCGGCTACCATTCGCTGCAGGTTTTGAATGAAGAAGTCCGCCATACCCTGGACACCCTCTCGCACGCCACTAAAGAAACCTTGAAAAGCACCAGCCATACCTTCTGCTGAATGTTTCGCTGCCGCTGTCGTCACATCGATCACTTGTCCGCTCGTCTTCTTCATGCCAAGTGCTGTTTCTGCATGGTGATTGGCAATTTCATCCAGATCTAACACCAACTTCTTGAGGCCGTCTGAAGGAAGGTCACCGGCAAGCAGGTTGTTCAGCTCGACACGGATATCCGCTGCTTTCTTTTCAAAAGCAGATACAAAACTGCCAATGCCAGTCTGGCTGAAAGGTATGGTCTGTTCTCCCATGAATTCACGGACCATGTTTTGCAGGTTGTTGAACGCCCTGGCACCCACGGTAGTTGTGTTAAGCATGAAGGCCATGTACTCGGCAGCGCCAAGCTTGGCTGTCACCCACATGACGGAAAGGGCTCTCATTGCATCCAATAGGTGCCCAACACCCGCGACGCCTGTGTTAAAGGCTGATGCGATTTCTTCGCTAAACCCTTGGGATTCTCTCTGCGCATCAATGATTCTGTTGGCAACGCCTGAAATGATCGGGGCGAACTGGATCGCTAGGGTGTTACCAATACCAGAGACAGCCTGCTGCAATTTGTCCCAATCCTGATTGGCTTTCTCGATCTTGGCTATGTTGAATTCGCTCATCAGCACGTTTAGTTCCCGCGCCTCACGAACGTAATCATCAAGCACAGATGTGCCAGCGGTCAGCGTGGTAACCAGTCTCGCGCCTTCGCTATCGAACAGCTTGAACGCAACTCGCAAGCGCTGTGCTGGGTCTTCAATCTTGGTAACTTCCTCACCAATAAGTCGGAAAGTTTCGGCAGGGTCCAGCTCCGCAAGACGTTTGGCATCCAGCCCCAACGCCTCGATAACACCTTTGGCCTCACCCGTACCTGCAGCAGCTTCAGCGACGCGGCGCGTCATTCTCTGCAATGCCATGTTGGTTTGGTTGCCAACGATGCCGGAAAGCTCGGACGCTGCAAGCTGAAGGCCAACAACGTTTTCCTGTGTCGAGCCAATCACCCTGGCGAACTTCTGCTGCTGGTCCAGAGCGCGCATCGAGGCAGCTGTTAATGCACCAATACCTGCGGCACCAGCCAAGGCACCAAACTGTAATTGCATCTTTAGTGCGGACTTAGTGGTTCTGTTGATTGATCGGCGTACCGATCTGAATTCGCGGTTGGCTCTGCGTTGAAACTGGGTTGTCCACTTACGTGCACTCTTGATACCTGACTGATATGCAGCGGTATCCATGCCAAGCTTCGCAACGAGCGAACCAATTGTGGCTGCTATTTCCTTCTCCTAGCTTTTTCGGCTCTTTCGGCCATGTCGTGTTCGCGTTCTAACTGCTCCATCTCTTCTTCAAGGATGACGTCGAACGCGGATAACAGGTTGATGTCTCTAACGGTAAAAAGCCGCCCAACCAGGGCGGGGGGAATATGAAATTCCTTAGCTATCTTGAGTCGTTGCAACTCAAGCGGGCGGCTTCTTAGTTTTTTACGACTACCTCGGTGTCAGTCGCGTTGTGTGCCTTGATCTGATCAAACACATTCATCAGCTCATCACCCGGCAAAGCACCAAGCAGTTTTAGCGTTTCCTCAGATTCTGGCTCAGGGAAAATCGGTTGACCGAGTTCATCACACAGCGCGGTTGCCAGCAGCACCTTGATGTCATCACCTTTCGCTTCCACATCGACGGCTTCAGGGTCTTCTTGAAGACCGTATTTGTTGGCGATCTCTATTTGCTCATCGTATGTAAGCATTCGGATATAACTCTGGTGACCCAGAAATGTTACCGGAAAGACTTCAGGACGGCTTGCCGCTTTTTGCAGCGCTTCAAGTGTTAACGGCTCCACTACGTGTTCCTCGCCAGATCACCTGCCGCAGAAAACTGTGCGGTGGTGGTGTGCAAGTCGCCCACATTGCCACCGATTGGCGGATAGTTAAGCAGCACAGCGTTACCGGTGTAGGATGGGTTAGTCGCACTTTGCGCAGCGGTTGCATCTGCTCGAACAATGACAGCGACAGCTGCACCTGCGTCGTAAACCGTCCACAACTTCGAATCAACGCTCGATCCCGCGAAGTCCTGTGCAAGGTCCACTTCAAGGCCCCACTCTTTCATACCAGCCACGTGGACGTGCGTTGAATCACCCATGTTGGTGTCATCAATGTCATCACGGGTCATGGTTAATCGGACGCTCTTGACGTGGTCAGAGACATCCAGTCCGTCGATAGACACAAAGGCGTCATCTAGTACATGTGTACCCATTTTTCAGTTACTCCCTTAATAAAGGTTAGGTTTGAATGCCAAGCACCACGGCAAGATCCACAGAGGGAGCGCCGCCAGCGATGGTGTAAGAAGCGCGCCAGTATTCATCGGTAATATCAGTACCGGGCGCCAATTCGAGGATCTGCGCACCAACACCGGTTGCCTGCGCAAATGTGATTCTGGTTGTCGGGGATGTGAACCCTGCGTTGTCATCGCTTTCAATCACAACGTCAACGGAGCCAGTGCCAACAGCCGCGACAAAGAGTCCCGCATAAAGCTTCTGGTTGGTATCAGCGTCAATCTGGCCAAGCTGTACCCCGGCGCTGTCGCCGCTGGCGGTCAACCCCGTTGAGTTCATTTCGAATGTGCCGCGCACCAGGTTGCCCCTTGGCTTACCTTCAGCGGTCACTTTATGCAGTTCTGCGTTAGCCATGTCTTGGTTGTAGCTCAGCTGCTGAGTTTTCATGAAGTAGCCGATCTCACCGACCGAGCCATTCATAGCAGCGAACAGAACAGGCAGATCTTGTATATCCAGATTGGTGTGCAGTTGCTCGTCAATAGAGTCGTCACCTGATTCCCAGAAACCTTCAACAGCAAAGCCCGCTGTTTTAACTCCAGCTTTGTGGATTCGGGTATTGCTGGACAGCACGGTTGCATCCAGGTCATCACGGCCAGCGCTTACTGCGGCCATGTTCAGTTGGTTGTCGAAGCGATAACCGCCCAGCCAAACCTGGCGGCCTTTGATTACAAAACTAGACATTAGGCTTCCTCGTAAAAAACTCTGTAGTCGATATTTTTTTGGTAGTAGTCGGTGTCAACTTCGTAAGATTCAGTCTCGTTCACGTGGAAGATGGACTGCACGACTGTTCCGTTGATAGTGCCGCTCCAACGATTCAGCGCGGCATGAACTTGCGCTGCGACCTGATCACAGATCGGCCCATCAGAAGAAAACACAGTGACCTGAATGCGGGCTTCTGCTGGATTGATGTCAGCGCCCATCGCATGATTTTTGGTGTCCGTGATGACATAGACGACGATGTAAGGCTGTGCCTGAAGATCTAGTGCCCGGTAGCGATAGATTCGATCTGATACTAAAGATGTAAGGGCGGTGAACTCGTTCAGCCTGGCGACGACAGCAGCGCTAGCGCTTGACACCTTTCTCTATCTCTTTCCATGCACGTGCAGCCATTGCATCGAGCATTTGTTGGATCATGGATTCAAACAGTGTGCGCCAGACCGGTCGAGGTGCGTGAAAGATTGAACCGAACTCAAGGATGTGTGCGTAGAATTGCGCTGGGCCGAAAACACCAACGTGGGATTCAACCTTGTTCACTTTTCGAACACCTACTGACTCGTGGATCTTGATGTCCTTTCTCGGACGTCCGGCTAGCATCCCCGGCTGAGGACCAGTACCGCGATACAGATATAGTTCGTCTGTCAGGGCGTTCTTGAAGAGGCGGCCACCAGCACCAACCGCCGTGCCTGCAA
Source organism: Pseudomonadales bacterium (assembly GCA_965267195.1). GTDB lineage: Bacteria > Pseudomonadota > Gammaproteobacteria > Pseudomonadales > Azotimanducaceae > UBA9659. The sequence goes on along the minus strand of OZ253942.1, from coordinate 1,804,126 downwards.
CTTTAGCCTCAGCCTGAACATCTAGGCGTTTCAGAACTTGCTCAAGTTCTCGACCGCCTTTCATTTCAAAACTCATTTCCATCTACTTAACCAACCTTCCGGTGATTTGCATTTCCCAGTTCTCGTAGTTCACGTTGACCGGTTCACCTACGATCTCGTAGAACTGATTGCGAAACTTCACGCGCCAGGAAGAGTCGACTGCAGATCTCCAGCGCAAGCGAAACACAATCACCGTGTCACTGGTGTTGCGTTCGCCTTCGTTACCTTCTTTGCTGCCCATATGTTCGACGGCACAACGGGCCTTGAGCTTTGTAACCCATGTCCCTGAAGGAAACCCCTGTTCTACGCCTGATGATTTTTTCTGAAGCTCGATAGAGTGCTTCATCTGTCCAGCGGTGAGCCTTGGCATTAGAAATATTCGATCCGACAGATATCGACCATCATTTGGAAATGCATGGGCGTTTCGATGAGCTGAACTGGCTTCACCATCTCCGGGTTTTCGTGCAGATGTTGAGCCAGAACTTTGATGGCTTGTTGTCCCATGAGGAACTTGTCTACGTAGTGAACCTGCGGATCTGTTTCTTTGTCGATGGTGTCGTTGTTTTGGGTTGTGTAAACCCCGGCAACAAACTCGACGATGACGGCATCTGGCCTATCTAGCTCTGTTGATGGCCAGGACACACCATACGCGGGGGTGAGCGTTGGTATTCGAGAATGATCGTTGAGCCGATACTGATCAGGAGCAAGTGTCTGAAGCGTTCCTGCGCTGTCGTAGTATTTGACGGAGGTAACACTGCGAACGGGAGCTCTTCGCAGCGGCAGTGTTGCGCCAAATCCGGGAAACGCAATTTCCCAGGTCTGTTCGATAAGTGCCATCCCGGTAAAACGCTCGAACAAAGCGCGAGAGGTGCTGATTAACGACTTCAGCAGATCCTTGTCTTCTTCGACCGAGTCGCGCAAGTGCAACTCCAACTCATTCAAGCGTACCGGCTCAACAAGGGGAGCCGTCTTTAACTTCAAATCCCCTTTGATCATTTCAGTTACTCAGACTTGTTGCTGTCTGGACCAGCTGCCTTGTTTTTAGGCTCTTCTTTGGCTTTCGGCTTCGCGCACTTTTCGGCCTTCTCCGCCGCAATCATCGCTTCTGCCAATGTGCCTTCAATGATGTCTCCTTTCTCGAAGGATTCAACGCGCTCACCACCATCAGGCAGGCCCCTGAACGGCTCAGTGACTTTGGCGTATATCTCTTTTTTTGTCTCTTCTTTAGACATGATCAACCTCTATTGGTTATGAATGTGCAATAAAAAAGGCCGCCCGAAGACGGCCTTTTTTGGTCGCTGGTTTCAGTTACCGCTTAGGCGGCGACCTTAATCAACTTGATGGCGTCATCATTCAGAACGTTGCCACCTGTTCGACGACGACCGTAGAACTTCACAAAGCCAGGCTCAGTGATGTTGTCGTCCATCGTGAGGCGCATCGTGCCAACGATGTCACCAATCTGATAACCCTCGTTGAAATCACCGAAGGCAACCGGAAAAGCGTTTGCAGCGATGTCCTGCATATCCTCAGCCTCGGTGATGGGATATCCCATCAAAGTGGCAGGGACGCCTGCGGTCGCGGCAGGTCTAAACAGGTAATCGCCATCTGCATTTCTGAATTGCATCAGCGTTGACAGCGTATTGCGGTTCATGACGAAGCGGGCATTACCTCGGTAGGCGGCGCGAAGACCGTACACAAGATCAAACAGAGGCACACCAGGGTTTCCTGGCGTTGCGTGCGCCATGTCGTTGGGGAAAGCGTCTGCTACACCGGTAGCGAAGAACTGCAAGACCCCGAATGCGCGAGAATCATCGTCAGTTGCAACTGGTGTACCGTTCAGGAAGCCGGTCGGCTTATCCGTACCGTTTCCAGAAACAAACGCAGCGCCCTCAGCCTTCGCCAGACGACGAGCCAGCCTATCTTCGAGCCAGGAAAGCACGTCAAACTCAATGTCGTTGAGCGCTTCTTCCTGAATCTTCGGATAGCCATAGCACGTTCCATAGGTAAGACTTACAGCCTGTACTGATGGCGTGTTGGTCTCGTTGCGAGCATCACCAGCACCAACCCAGCCGCTGGAATCATCGTCATCACCAACAATGAACTTGGTGTTCTCGTTGGATGACATCTGAACGTTCGCGATCTGTCTAATTGGTGAAAGCTCAAGCACCTTGTTAACGATCCGGCTACTGATCTCTGTTGGAATCGCATTACCACCGCCAGTGCCAGTGATAGTGACTTCCTTCTGATGAACAGCCGTGGCCTTTTCTTCAAGCTCGGCAATTGCTGCCGGGCTCTTCGGATTTCGAATGAAGTTTTCGAAAGCCTTGATGTGTTCCTGAACCTCTACAGGCTTTTCCTGCATCTGTTCGCGAAGGGGCACTTTGGAACGAGCCTGAATCTCTTCAACAGTGTCCTTAAGTTCGCCCATGTCTGTAACGATGGCGTCGAGCTTCTCGGTCGTGGTGGTGTCCGCAAAGCCTTTCTCTTCGATCTGACTTAGGCGCTCATCGTTGGTTCTCTTGAACTCTTCCCAGGCTTCACCCTGCTTGTGAAGAGCATCTGCAATTTCTTGAAGGTCCATAACGGTTTATCCTCGTAATGTATTGATGTTGGAATTAAGCGTTTCCAAAATCGCAGCACTGGCATCCCGCTCAGACTGTTCATTGTCATCAGCATCCCGCGTGATGGCCTTGAAACCCTTTTCAATGATGATCTTGGCTCGTTTGGCGCTAAAGCCTGCATCCTCTCTCAAGAATGCTTCGAACTCTCTGATCGTCGGTAGTTCACCTGCCTCCAATGCTGACCTCACGTCAGTTACATTGGCTTCAGGGTTTGCAGGGAATGTCACGATGGACGTTTCCCACAATTTGATGTTGTTCAGCTCAAGCACGCGGTCATCGTCGTTCCAGCGTGCGCCACCTGGATACATGGAGTACCCAATTGACAGCCCTTTGATCGCGCCCATAGAGAGCAGGGCATAGGCTTCGTCTGCCTTTGGCACATTGGTGTCAATTGCCAATTGGCCGCACATCTTCAGACCGGTTTCGTCTTCTTCCATGGACGTCCAAACACCGATAGGCTCATCACTTCTGTGCTGCCAGAGCAGGGCGGGCATAGATCCCTTCTCTTCATGCTCTTCGAGCGTTTGTGAAAATGCGCCTGGCATAACCACATCGCGGTAACTGTCTACCACGTCAAAAACACTGCCGTAACCTTCAAAAGAACCGTCTTCTGAAAGCGCCTTGATTTCTAACGGTTTTACTATGTGTTTAAGCTTCATCTTCGTCTGTTTCCTCGGTGTTTTCACTGCCTTCCGGCTTTGAATTAGGGGTTTCTCGGTACACATCACCGCCATCACGAGGCGGTTTACCGAGCATGTCTGTCCTGACTTCGTTGGGGTTGTATACGCCGTTGTTGATAGCGACAGCGGCTGCGTCGATTACTTCCTTAAAGCTACCCATGGTGAATGCGTCAGTTTCGAACACGAATCGTGTGTTCTTGCGCTCATTGCGGCCCAAGAGCTCATATTTAAGAGATGCCGCTAACCGATTGATTCGGGGGCGAAGACTGAAACGCATAAATGACTTAGTTATCTGTTCAAGACCGGTTCCCCAGGTCGTTGACTTCTCAGATGCGTTAAGCAGAAACCCCGGAACACCGAACGCCGCAGAGATCTCTTCTTTTTCAAGTTTTAGAAGTTCCAACAACTGTGCATCAGTGGAACTCATGCCAAGTTCATGCAGCGTTGATTCGCCATAGATGACTGGCGTTTTGTATGAGCGTTCAGCGCCGCTATATGCGTCATCAAAATCCTTTTGCATGGACCTGGCTTCATCTGCGGTTTTGAGAGCCTTCGCGTTGATGTAGCGGGGAGACATCGCGCCATTGGAAAACAAACCTGAACTATGCTCTTTGGCTCGTTGCGACAATCCAATATCGTGGCGAAGCTTGCCTATCGTGCTTTCGCCTTCGTATCCATTTGTGCCGAAATTCTTTAGATGGAGGATTTCGCTGCCGTCATATTCACCGGAAAAACCATTCTCAGCGCCAATGTGATATCGAAGTCGCCAGTCGTCTGTCAGCGTCACAGACACACCAGGTGTCTGAAGTGGTAGCAGGTATTTAACCTTTTCACCCGCTCTCGCCTTGAAGCTATAAGCGTTACCGCGCAGCTCCATCCATGCAACCCAAGTACTGATCAGATCGTGCTGGTTTTGAAAGTCATTTGGCTTGTCCAGCACCATTAATGAGTCGTGGTCTGTGTCCACCCACACTGATGTACCAGCGTTGCGGGTTTGGGTTTTGATAGGCAAAGCGCCGATTGTTTCAGACAAGATCCGAACGCACGCAAAGACCGTTGCCTGCTGCATTGCGGTCGTTGGTGTAATCCTCGCGCCCGCCCAGGAACGATTGCCGCCACCACCATCAAGGCGGCCGATGACTTCCTGATCAACAGATGACTTTTGATTAATTGCGAACATTCAACACCTTGGTTGTCGAAATAACGTTGTAGGCGAGGTACAGACCGCCAGTGATAAGGGACCACCCAAGTCCAAACTCAAGGTAGACACCTGCAGATATCAGCATTCCCGCGAGAGCGTTTAGCGTGTTCAATAGAGCTGTCATACAACACCTGTTGGTTGGGCTTCTTCTTTTGCGTCGATCATCATCACCAGTCCATTGAGGCAGGCGACAACCGGGTCAATCTTGTCCATGCTTTCCTTTTTGTCTGGCGCTTTGTTGTTGTTGCTGTCGTACTTGCAAACTACGTTGGAGGCAGCCCATTCAAAAATCGGGTTGCCGTCATGGCGAATCTCTTTACCCAAGTACAAGCGTTCAAACTCTTGCATAGCAGGGTGTAGCGTCTTGGCTCCTTGGCGCACTTCAACCACCGGCACGCCTTCACCTGTCAGGTTGTTGATCGTCTGAGCAGCGTTGTAAGGGTCGAATCCGACTTGTTGAATGTCATACGTGTCGTATGCTTCAAGAATGTCGTTTTCTATAAAATTGAAATCTGTTCGCTCCCCTGGAGTCACAATCAAAAGACCCGATTCAACCCAGTTCTGGTAGGTCAGGTCACCAGTGTACGAGCGCTTATCAATAGCTTCCTGACACAGGTAGTACCGGCCAACAGTGTTGAACTCTTCACCTTCCCACCAGTTGAGGTGAAAGCCACAGAGGTCAGAGACGTTCGCAAGGTCAACACCACCCCAACAACGCTGTCCGGGCTGCAGCTTCGCGTTCCCAGGGAGGCGTTTCCATTTCTCCATGTTCAGCCAGCCGCCTTTGCTGGTTGTCCAGATGTTCAGACGCTTGGTCTTGAACTCGCCCATGGTCGCGGGTACTGCTTTCGCTTCCTTTGCAAAGCTTTTCATCTCCCTGAATGTGGGAGTGATACCGATCATTGGATTGGCCTTAACCCAGTTCTTCGGGTCTAAAGGTTCGTCCTCATCATCCAGTGTGAAGATGATTCCAAAATAGTGATCCGCTTCAACGATGTTGCTTAAGAACTTGGTAACCAGGTTTCGCTGGCCGTAACAAACCCCGGTAGGGTCAAACCCAGCTGTCGTGATGCGCCACATCAACGGATTCTTGCGAGCACCAAAAGCAGACTTGAGCACGTTGTGTAGTGCGGGTGTCTTGTGCGCGTGCAACTCATCCGTAACCGCGAGGTGCGGATTGTGGCCGTCTTGCGTCGAACCCTTTGAGTTGATCGGCTTCATGTAACCGTTGTTCGATTTGCAAACAACGGACTTGGCGAAGACCTCCAGAGAAAAGGCTTCGCGGAGATCCTCGCACTTTGCCGCCATCAAACGTGCCGGCTCGAATACCTTTAATGCCTGATCGAATGTCGACGCTGCAGCTAACACCTGCGCCCCTGGTTCACCTTCGCAGGTGAGGCAGTAGAGGCAAATGCCCGCGGTTAACGTGGACTTCGCTCCCTTGCGCGCCATTTCAATGTAAACGTCTGAGAAGCGCCGGGTGTTGTCGTCTTTCTTTCTGAACCCGAATACGCAGACCAAAATGAAAATCTGCGCTGGCTCTAGCGTGATTTCAGGCGTATCCCATACACCCTCAATGTGTGGCAGCTTCTCTATGAAGTCGCATACATCATTGGCGTGCCATTCATCGAAATGCCACGACTTACGCTTGGCACGATAATCCTTGATGAATCTACCGGCAGCTAAGCGGACCCACTTGCAATGCTTCGTTTGTTTCTTGTCGTTAACCGCCTGAACCGCATACTTCCAGGCGATCGAACAGTAGTCGGTCGGGTGTGTGTCTTTGAATTTAGGCTTTCTTTTTGCCGTTGTCGTTAAACTTATTCTTGTTGCCTGTGTCACCACTCTTTCCAACCCGCGTCCTACTTGCGGGGGTCATGCCGAATTCGGTGAAGTACAAACGCATCTGCGCAAGATCCGCTGCCACTGGTTTTTCTGCTTTTTCGTAACACTCGCACGCCTTCTGATGGAGCATACAAAGGTGCGCCAGCACGGGACCGTCAGCACTTGTCAGAACCTTCTGTGCTACCAGTTGTTCTGTTATCTGGTTCCACAAATCCAACCCGTATTGCTCACCCGTTATCATGGAGCGAGCGTTTTGAATAAACGCAGGCGGATCTGGGCATTCGTTGACTTTAGGGAACTGCAGCACCTCAAAGGTATTGTTAGCGTTCATTCGAGAAGGGCGTGTTTCTCCACCAGCACGCTTTTCCTCATCTGGCTTGCGACGGTTCGCCATTTTTTTCTGAAAATCTCCAAATATTTCAACTGTCTGCGAGAAAAAAGAAGGGGGCGTCGGTCTCCGTCTACTCGTCTTCTAGACTTTTTCATAGCCCCCGTGCGTGCTGTGCTTCCTGCTGCGTCTTCTCCTTGTCGCAGTCCTTACATATGCACTGAAGGTTGTCTTCGTCATCTGATCCACCTTGAGACAGCGGTACGATGTGGTCACACACTCCAGCGTTTGGTCCATGCAACTCAACGGCAGCGACGACATCGTTACCCAGACAGATCTGACACAGATACTTGTCGCGCTCGAAGACACGCTTGCGTTTGCGCTCCCATGGCCTGCCGCCTCGTCCCTTGCCTGCACTACCACTGAAGGCATGACGCTTTGGGCAACGTCCTTGATGGACTGCTCGGCAGCTAGGGCACCAACGACCCGGAGCCTTGGGCACTGTCTCTCTTATCAACGATGGCCATGACACCAGCCTGCAGAACCAACTGATCAGCTTTGGCTGACAACGTGGTGTATTCCTCGTTAGCGCTCAGATACGCCGGGTTATCTACCCACTCTGTGCCGCTCACCTCACCATCGTTATCGTAGGTCGTCTGTTCGACATAATCAGGCAGACCAACCAGCATGATGTGACCAAGCTCGTAACCCTCGCGCAAAGGGTTATCAATCATGCGTGTCTGCTCCACACCATCGTTATCCAGGTAGGTTTCCTCCACCTCAAGGGGTAGGCCATCAATCATGATATCCAGCTCTGCAAGGCGGCGAATGATGCGCTCATATGAGAGGGCCTTTCGGTGCAACTCAGCACCAGCAAGTAGCTCTGTCTTGATGGCTGATACAAGTGAATCGAAATACGCATCCATCTGCGCCTTAGCGACTCCACCTTGGCGAATGATCTTCTCTCGTTGGGGTTGAGCCATCTTGGCATCAATAAATCGTTGCACTGAACCTTCTACCTGAGCAGGCGTCCACACTTTGTTGCTGTAGTGCGAATGCAACAGCCTGCCTTCGTAGTACACGTCCATTCCATCGTTGCGATACTCGATAACACTCATCGTTCAATCGCCTCAATGGTTAGCTCGTTCCAGGTGTCAGCAGTAGACAGCCATCCTTGTTTGCCATCGAATCTTCGTGTGATGGCACCATCATGTACCAGGTCTGGTGTATCCGGACGTACTTTCGAGTCGTCTTCGAAAACCGTGGAGATTTCCCAGCCTGATTCAACCCAGTGAGGAACGCCGGATTTCCTTATCCGATAGTTACTCACCTGGCCATCGAAGCTTGATGCGGGAAAAAAGGAAAAGAATTTGTTGGTGTCTGCCGCAGGATCATAGGCAAGCACTTCAGTGTGCACGCCGTCAGCTGAACGTGCAGAACCAGCAGTGCCGCTCAAACCCATAGCGATTGTGCCTGCAGTTCTGTTGGCTACCGTAAACTCGACTCGGTAGTTTCCTGCTTCATCTTCAAACATGGTCTGCAGTGAATCTGCGACCCGTGTAACCGACGATCCTTCCGTTCCATCCCAATCAAGGACCGATCCTCCAACAGTATCCCCGCTGGTCGATGGTGGAAATGTGAAAGAAGACCCGAACAGGCGAGGATCTGCTTCCACCAGGCTGTCGTACTCAAATACGCGCTTCTGCTTGATACGCTCTGCAGGAGATTCGGTGATGTCTTTCTCAGAGAGCGTCAACGTGAGATTTGCACCATCCAGAATGGCGGTGTTGCCTTCAAGCACACCAATCTCAATACCGGTATTGGCTACGGCACCATCAGCGATAGCAGTGTTGTCTTTGTCGAACCTAGTCCAATGATCTGTCTGCAGGACCGTGTATGTTTGATGATCTGGATCAGTCGTGATGTGAACCACGTTACCTGTGCCCTGAAGCGTGCATTCGGCACCAGCATCGAATAGACGACGCTCTTTGGCGTACTTCCAGCGGTAGAGGTCTGCAGTCGACTTGCGATCCAAACCTCCGAGACGGACAAGAGCGGTTTCCTGTGGATGCACATAGGTTTTGGCTTCAGTGGGGGCAGTTAACGTCACCGACGCCGTAACAGTATCCAGCTCGCCATCGATGTACACGTAGAAGTCGGTACCAGACAGAATAATCGTCAGGTGATGTAATCCATCAGCCATAGCAGCGGCGATAGAGGTGAAGCCATCACCTGCACCAGTTTCATCCCAAACGCGAAGCTGGTTATTACTAGCCAGGTAGATGAATGAGCCTGGAGCACCTGTGTTGCTTTGGTAGGTCACAGGATTGCCTGAATCAAGGGCTCGATTCGAAATGATGGGTAGGTGTGCGCTATCCGCAACAATCCAACCATCGAAGAGCACGCCATCGGACGCAAACACATCAAAGCCCAATTCCCAATAGGCACCAGAGTTAACGCCTGCAGAATCAACAGCGCCAGAGTGCATAACTACGTCACCACCGTTGTAGGCAGATCTAGTGATGGTTCCATGTATCGCTGCATGGTTTGAATTGAGCTGGCTTCTGTCCAAACCGCAAAGTGCAAATGATGGCTCTTCCCAATCCGAATAATCTGAGGCTGTGCCGCTGTTTGTGTTCAACAGAAGATAAGTCTCTGTTGCGGTAGCAACGAACGTACCCACTGCAGTTTCACCGGCACCAACAGTGTCTATCGTCGTTGCGCCACTGCCGTCAGAGTTGTTTGACACCATGAGGCGGCCATTCGGAGCACCTGAAACTGCATCACACTTCGCAGAGACCAGGTACCGCTTACCGATGGTCGTGGCCATGGCTACACATCTACCAGATCCGTAACCTCCATTTGTGACCCTGATTTTTCCTGCCGATGGATTCGAAAGCGTTGCACCTCCAACTCCCGTCCAATTTGTCGCAATGTCTGCAAACTCTGGATCTGTGACTAACTCCCCACCGACCAGAGCAGTAGTGCCTGTTTCCATGCCAATAGCGGCCTGACAGACTCGATCAACGAGTGGGCTGCAGAAGTATTCAGCCAAGTCAGAGTCATAACCGATGTACGTGGCTGGGCTGTCCCGGCCATCGTCATCACCAAGGCCATAAACATCCTCTTCGATAACGCTCAGAGAGCGCTTCGACAGCTCGCTGCAGATTTGTTTTTGCCCCAGCGTCGTGATGACACCCTGGGTTGTTTCTCCTGGATGAAGGCGTGGGAAACTGTTAGCAGCTGTAGAAACATGACCCACGTTGTACATCTGACGGATGAACTCAGAATGCGACTTGTCTCGGAACGGGACGTTATACACGTGTACCCATTGAGAACTATTGCCGCCCGCGTGGATCTCGCCATACTCGTTGAATTTCACCTGGCTGACAGGGCTTGCCTGTCCGCTGATGTCATACACCTTGCCATTGGGATGAATGACGCTGAGTCCATGGGTAGTGCTGCATCCTGCAGCAATGTACTGCTTTGGTACCCCCCACTCATCAAAGCCATAATGGTCGGACGCATCTCCGACAGCAACATCTTGGACTGAGTTAGAGACAACCCCGTTAGAGGACATGGCAACTGGCGCAACAGAAGTGTTTCGCCCAGAAATTCCACGCCCATAAGTCCACGTTGTTGTGGTGGTTAGTAACCTCGCCTGGTCGGACTTGAAGTCGATGGAAACCGCCCCGTGGCTACCACTTGAGCCAAACACCAGCAAACCATTGCAAAACTCGAAAGAGGTTACGGTATTGCGCAGGAACAAGTTTGATCCAGCCGAAAAACGCATCCACAAAGCCCCGGTACTGGCATCACAGATGTCAAACACGGTCGACCGAAGAACGCCAATTGCCCGCAACGGAAAGTGTTTAGAGCTAGCCCTGAAAGTCTCCGTGCTGGCGGGTGTTCCAATATCCGTGAGTTCTTGCCAGTTCTCGTTGCCGGTGTGATAGAAGTAATCACCAATAGCGGAGTCTGTAACTGCAGCAGCTGCTGCAGCGGCATCGGAATATTCGCCCAGGTAGCGGCCTGTTGTTCTGGTTTCGTTGTACCAGCTGGCACCTTGATTGAAACGCCAGGCGTCAGGTACGCCTTTCTCAACCGCATTGAAGATACCTACGGCTACACCATCGGTCATCGGCAGTGTTCGTGTGAGCGCGGTCTTCTTGTAACCAGGTGCAGTGACTTCTTCAGTGAACGTCTTGGCACCAGCAATAGATTGATCACCAGACGTGAAGACAGCAGTGCCGTTCAGCGTGGAAATGCTGGTTGTGTGGCCAGATACCGTTGCGGCGAGAGCATCATGCGTGGCCTTGCTGATGATGTCGGTACCGATGACCAGGCCAAGGTTAGTCCGAGCGCCTGCTGCATCAGAAGCCCCTGTACCACCATTGGCAACAGAGAGATCAGTACCGGACCAATGGTCATTGCTGATTTGAACCGTAAAATCGAACTGATCATTCGCGTCGTCGTAGGTGACAACAATACCGCTCTCAGTATTGCCATCGACCATAGTGCCAATCAGGTCTTGGACGACCTCGGCAGGTAATATGAGTGTTGCGCCGGAGAGATCCACCGACCCGGTGAATGTCTTATCACCGGAAATAGTCTGCGTGCTGTCGATGTACACCAAGCGCGAAGAATCGGAAACGATAGCATCGCCAGCTTCGACCAATCTGAAAAGCTCACTGTCCTCATCCGGCATTGAGAATTCACAGGTAAGAACCTCGTTGCCTGATGGATCTGTGGCGCGACAAAGATACTTCAGCCCCTGATTCCCATCTGTATTGGGAATGATGGAAGCAAACGTTGCGACACCAGATGTGGTTCTTTCCTCGGCAGTGCTTTTGACGATGGATGCGCTGGACGTGTGATCGTCATTCTGTGCGACGATCTCAACTTTCGTGTTGTCCGGTACATCTGCACCTGTCAGGAGATGCAGATTGACGGTTAACTGTCGTGCGGCCATTTACCAGTTATCCCCGATTGCGAACGTGCCGCCCATGCGAACGCCAAGCCAGTAGATTCTTGCTTTCCACTTGGATACACCTCGTTCGATAAGGGCGAGCCTGAATGCTTCATCACACTTGGCTCTGGTTTCCCAGCGCGTGCCATACATGTGATCGTGAAATACTGCGGGTTTTCTAGACCGACCTGTTTTACTGAACAGGTTGCGCAGCCCGACAGGAATAGAAGCCAGATCAGTGTGGTAACCAGCCGGTACGACATAGACACCGCCCGGTAAGCTCTCATGCTTCCATGTGACATCTTCAGTGATTTCAAAATACCCTGGCTTGTCGTCCAGAGTCCGAAGGGTGAGATCCGAGAACGGCATTAATCCTCGGGTTCTGTTCCCTCAATCGGTAGCGTATCCCCACACATCGTGTTGTATGCGTCGATATCTTCCTGCGTTTGAAACCTGCGCTTCACTGCACCAACAGTGGCAGCGTTGCACTGATAGAACACTACTGCTTGAAGCGCTTCGTCAGCGGCCTTTGATCCGTCCTCTGCAATTGCTTTCTTCACAACGGAAAAAGATGTGCAGCCCGAGAGGACTGCACACAAAAAGATCAGTAGCGCTATGGGGTTCACTACTGATCCAGCGGCTATGCGCTTCAAGACAACACCTCCCTTGGGAAGTGGTCAATGAATTGGTCGACGGTCCCTTTGCCAAGGTGCGTGTTCCAGTGGTCTTTCCACAGGTGAGCAAGGGCAGGGATGTCGTTTGGATCTGCGGGCCATTCAAAGGTCTGGCGATAGATCTGTGCGCGGGCAACCATGGTTTGGTACGGGAGATTGCCAATCAGCGTTATTTTCAGGGCAGGTCCATCCCAATTGTGGTTGGGATATCCCGAATAGATCACGTCTGCCTTCGCCTTGTGAAATGCCAAATAGTGTTCACAGAGATCGATGTATGTCTCCAGTTCGATCTGATAGATCCCCAGTGCCGGGCCGCTAACTTGCTTCAGTCGAGTATCCTTGCCCCATCTCGATTCATGAGATGCGATACCAACAAGCAAATTGACAGCCGCCGGGTTGGAGGCACCAGGGAATTCTGATTCCATTGCTTCCAGTGTTGGGACAATGACGTGTTCTTTCAGGTCAGGCATGTGGATCATGTTGTTGTCCTCTGCAGCGACCGCATGACTCAATGTCAGCATCGCCAAAACAATGATGGTTATGATTAGCTCTTTCATGTTGCTTCTCCGTTAGTCTTCTTTCGTGCGGGGTTGTGATTGGCTTTCTACGCCCAAGCGTGACAAAAACGCCTGTTCAATAATGTAAAACGCTCTACCTCCTGCGTGCCCAGCGACACCACAGCAAGCAGCTGTAAACTCAAACGAAAGTCCTGAACCTTGCGCCAGGTACGCAGTGAGCAATCCGGCGACACCGGAAATTACCCATTCACCCATAAGCTCAGCGACGGAAAATGCCTTTTCTCTGTTGGCCTTCACCTTCGAGATGTAATTGGCAGTTCCGCCAAACATCGCAACGATCACAAACCAGACGTACATTCCGGCACCTGATACGAATTCCTTGATCATGTCTGTCATGCACCCTCATCCATGAGTTGTTGAAAGTCGTAAGTGAGGACGCGCAGAGAGATCTTCTTTTGGCTTCACTGTGTTACAGGCACTGGTAACCAGCACCAGCAGAGCTAATGCAATAATTTTCAAGTTGAGCGAGTCCTGACAACCAACCCGATGGATAAGACCGGAATTGGCTGTGTGCGTTATGTAGTGGGGGTTTGCGCCGATCAGGCACAAAAAAGCCGGTTCAGTGACCGGCCTTCATGGGGAGTTATCCAAAACTGGGAAAAAGTATGTAGTAAAAATTGAAACTCGGCAACACTTATTTTTCTAAACTTGACCCTTCTTCACTTTGCGGTGGTGTTCCTCAGCTGCAAGCAGCATGGGTGCCCACTTCAGATACTTTTCCCGTGTTCGCGGATCGCGAAAGAACTGAAGATAGTCACCCGGCTGGTACGCACTCACGTTGAATAGGTCTTTTTCCTCCACTGTGATCGAGCAATTGATCGGCGATGTGTCTCCGCGCAGATATTCGCGCCTCCAGTCGGTTGATGCCCTTTGCCACTTGAATACAGCTTTTCGTGCACGGGGCATCCACTTGTCAGGTTTTCTGATGTATCCAGGGCCGGGATTTCCGTGATTGTCGTAGTACCTGTATCGGTCCTGTTTTTTATATTCGCCTTCATTCCACACCGCTTGTTGACCCACCAACACGGATTCACTGTCAATTGATAAGTTGCACTGCGCGATATATTCCTCGAACGGTGGTGGCTCACCATGTGCCAGAATCATCGAGCCGTCATAAATCAGTTTGATGTTCTGGTCGAAGCTCTCGGGCTCCCAGGAGCGTATTGGCGGGTGTGGATTGAAAATATCCGTCCTGTCGAACAATCCTTGAATGATCAGCGAGATCCGGTTGTATTTTTCTACCTTGTTGTTGATGTCTTCGACCGCGTCGTCGTAATAAAGATTTGTTTGATCGAATGGTTCATATCCTGAAGCTTTAGAACTCGGCGAAAACCAGCCATACGGATTGTTGCTGTGCTCCTTCTCCGGGTGATTGCGATTCCAAGCCTCCCACGCCGCCTGTTTTTCTTGATCCTCTTTAACTAACTCGTCGTATTCGCGCCGGGTGATCATCGAGTCATATCTTCGATCAATCATCATTGGTTCGGTGATGTTGAACATGTTCTGGTCTGGAAATATCAGATCATCAAACTTTAGATCTGTAGACAAGCAGTAAACATTTTCGCCATTGCGGATATATAGAAAGGTCCATTTGTCTGCCTGCTCTTCTTTGTGTCGGGTGAACATGTCGACCAGGCTCCATAACGGTTCCCTTCGGTCCTTGGTGTTGCGTCTTACCTGCATGGCCGTGATGCAACGTGGAAACGGTAATATCCGGTTTAGGTTTTTTGGCTTACACAACCACTCATCGAAATCCCCAAGAGTCTTGTAGGTCATGCCTCCTGTCTGATAGTCCAACAGACTCTCTTCATCCATGTAAAGTTTTCGCTGCATGATGTGCAGTTTTTCTGAGATATCTGCAGGCTCCCCCTCGGCACACTGCGTCACGGTTTCAACCAGTCCGGCATAGAGAGAGATATTGAAGATGCGACTGTCTATTGCTTCAAGGTTGGATTTCAGGCGTTTGGCTTCGATCTTCAAAGGTGCCTGTTCTGCCTTCAACCACTGAGTCAGTTCCTTTGATGCCTGATCTACCTTTTCAAAGAGCTCAGGGAGTTTCGTGTCATTGGCTTCGATTAGGGCATTCTCATAACGCTTCAGGTTCTCTTCACCGGAGAAGGCCACAATGCCTGTTCCTGGCTGGTGGCTGGTGGCTGGTGGCTGGTGTGTCCGATTTTTACCAAGTCCTGAAGGCCCAACGAGATTGCCAAAGTCCTGATTTCTTCCAGGCGCAGTTCGATTGTTTTCTGACAGGTGTCTGCATTGGCATGTATCACAGCCATTGGCTTGACCTCTGGGGTCAACACATCGAAACATTCGTTAAATCCAATGCGCCACGAACGGCCATACTCGCAGCCTACCGATTGAAACGACAGGTAGTTGCTACCAATATGGTCAATGATGCCAAGGTAGGTCTCACCTTTATCAGTCATCCAGTACCACTGGCCAACTTCAAAACCATCAGCGCCTAGCCGCTCCACCTCTCCGGGCGACTCAGATTCTTCAACTACCAATAACTCGTTATCCATGTTCACGACCTCATTGATACTCTTTTGCGTACCCCTCATCAATCATCTTCTGATTGATGTCAGTAGGACCAACAAAGATGGTTCCCAGGACTCGGCCAAACTTGTCTCGCTCATCCTTGCCCGTTCGTAGCATGATCTCTGTGGGCAACATGTCTATCAGCGCCTGTTTGGATTCGGCACCAGCAATCACTTCTGAACCACGCATCTCTGGCGCATCAATCCCCGCCAACCTGACTGACTCGGTTATGGAAACACCAAACCCAAGATAGATAACACACTCTACTGTGTCGCCATCTATCACACGGTTAACTGTGGCAGGGTAGTCCCTGGCTGTTGCGTTCATGGTGATGAGTAACAGCACCAACAGAAATGTTTTATTCATGAGAAGGCTTTCCGTGTTCAAGTTCGATCACTAAATCAATGTAGTCACTGATTCTTTGCATTGCTTGCACGCACTCGTTCCTAATAGCTCTATCGACTTCTGGTTCTGATGGATCAGATCCGTATACCTTTTTGTCGTGGTCCTTGTGCCGATCATGCAATGAATGTTGATCCGCATAGAGCTTGTCTAATAGTTCTCGTTTCTTTGATTTATCTTTCATTCCTAAACTCCCGCCAAGGCAGCTGAGTAACCGGAGTAGAAATGATGGAAGGCGTTCTTAGTTGCGTCCTGACCATAAATCATGAGTGACATGTGCTCGATGAATGCCTGCTTGCAGCGTTCACTGCAGCCAGCCCAGATGTAATCATCTTTCAGGTATTCGTTTATTTCTTCTGGGTGCATTGGATAACCTCGTTATAGTTCTACGGTTGAATACTCGTATGACTTGCCACCCGACTTGCAGCCACGATCAACCCGTTTTAGGTATTTCTTTTTGAACAGCTGCGATAACCGTGTCGATGCGCTCTCGTTCGATATACACAGGACATCGGCGACTTCAGGTGCTCGTATCGGTTCCCTCTCTTTGACCAGATTGAACAGCTCGATCTGTGGATCTGACAACAGCACCTCACGGTACGTGTTCGGACACTCAACCATTAACTTCATCAAACCTTTCTGTGGCATTACCCCAAGACCCTCTTCGCTGCCTTCAGACAGTCCAGGTATGAATCACCGCCAAAGCGATGTTCGTTCTGACCGAAATCCGCGCTGAAATATATCGCGTAGTCATCTCCGTCCGGGTCAAAGTCAGGGTTGGGATTACAGATAGTCACCTGACACCCCTCTGTCTCTGTCAACTCCTGAATCAGATCCCACTCACTCACTTCATTCGGAAGAGCGCGTGACTCAATGCCGGTGTTCATCAGTCCAGTAATCCGCGCTCTTAACAAAAGGACTACCTGATCTACTGACCAATCATGCCAAACCAGCATGGTATTAATCTCATGCTGCTCCGCGTTCATCAGAAATTCGAGCATCTCTGCATTGGTGGGTTTTCGATCTACTGGTAGCTTCGTTGTATCACTCATTCAAAATACCTCGCATCTGCTGATGAGATTGTTTTTAACCTGCCGAGTGTCTGCAGCTCGTTCATCGTGATACCGCTTGTTCGCCACTCCATGTTGTCATCGCACCAAACGTAAATAAGATCATGGAGACCTTGTTTGAATACTCGGCCCTCGTAGTCATAGAGATCCGTGTATTTGTTGTCTGGTATTCCGTTCACTACCTAGCCGTCCCTGTCGTTCATGCGACGGAGAGCCTCCAGGTTGTCGATAGCGTCAACAGCTGCAACGGCAATAGCAGCAACCTGCACCAACCTTCGCCGCGCTTTTGCAATTGATCCCATGTCTGCCATCTGTTCGGCCCAACCGGCGTAATTTCTTATGTATCGCACGAAATCAAACGTTGTGTGCTCCAGGTCATGCATGGCTGTATAACCCTTCGCTTCTTGTCTTGCCCGTTCTTCACGAATTTCTTCTAGCACTTTTTCCGTTGTCATCTGCATGTCCTCAATAGGTGTTCATCAAACTCGCACAGCCACTGTTGAAACATGGAAAGCACCTGGGGGTACTTCGTGCGCCAGGTGTACATCCACTTCTGGTAGTTCTGTTTCATGTAGTTAGCGCGATCTGATTCGTTCATAGGTCTGCGGCCTTTCCCGCCGCAGGGTTCACATTGTCGGTAGTGTGGGGCTCCCGTTTTGCCCGTGCCGTTACATGTTTTGCAGATCGAGTTGCGTGCGATCTCTGCCATGGCCAACCGGGCCATCATGAATCTGAAATCTTGGAAGTAATGCACTGCCTTGTTCTGAAGTTCCGCTTCTGTGAACTTTCCGGTGCGCTGCAGGTACTCGATGTAGTTCGCGTTGTCAGGATCTGGCCAGTGGTTTCTCTGAAACATCTTGATGACGTGTTCACCACCAATCAGTTCAATCGACTTTCCATAGGCTGGGTCTTCTGTGTAGATCGCTCTGCCCAGCATGTACGCTTCTGATGAAAGCTGACGTTTGCCCATGGCCAATGAAGCACTGGCCATCATCGTATCGAGTACCGGTTGACCGCCAGCGCCGAATGACTCCAGTGCGACACTGTTAAGGCTGAGCTTGCTAACCAGATTGGTAAGGCGTTGATCCTCCAACTACGCAACCTCCAAATTCTTCTCAAACCAAAATACAACCGGCTCTTCTGAGAACTTCAGTAGCCCAAAGCGTTCGGCGGCACGTATGCCAGAGTTTTGTTTTCGGTATCGCTCTGGCGATGACTGTAAAAGCTGTCGGAATTGCTCAACCGAATAGGTAGATTTGTAGAGGTTGCACGGCGCGCAGGCAGGCACAATGTTGTCAATTGTGTCTCGCCCCTCGTAAGCCATTTCCGTTTTCCACATTGGCATGGAATCATAGCTTTGTGTCTCAGTGTTCCAGACATATCGAACGTTACGAATGACCGGTTCAACGTGGTCGGCGTGCCAGCCTTTTTCTGGCAACTGGCAACCGCAGTACCAGCATCGACCATTCGACTTGGCCCAGACTTCCTGGCGTTGTTTCTTCGTTAAAGCCACTCAGATAAGTCCTCTGTCTTTGGCCAGCCAGTCAGGGAGATCAACAACGATTTCGTAACCTGGCTTAAAGTCGTGTTCGATCAGATCCAGATTGCGGATCTTGCTAAGTGGCAGGTTCATGTATTCACCACCCAAAGAACGCACGCGGATCGAATTACCAGAACTGTTCTTGCTTACAAACTTCACAGTGATGGACTGGTGTGGTGTGACTCGTTCGGGTTTGCTCATGGTCTTGCCTCGTAAACTGCAAATTCTTCTGGTTCGTATGCCAGGGTCTCGACAACGATCAACCCCGTATCACCCCAGCGCTTGGTTACCCTGTTGTCCCAGATGTGGGTGTCGTCACTGAACAGCGCATCGTTCAATGCCTTTTCGAGATTGTCCTTGTCTGGTTTCTGTTGGTGGGCTGCGCCACGCATCGCTGCACGCTTCTTTAACGACCAACTCTTTGGCATAGGAATCACGAACGTGATGTGCGCGCCGCTGTCAGGCACCATCACTTTGCGCAACCGACATTCCTGCTTGAACGCCCAATATCGCTGGACGACTTCGCGCTGCTTGTACTTGTCTGCACGCGTCATGCGAGGTTTCGCAACCGGGTTGATTGGGTAGATCATGATCGTCACGCGGCAAACCCTTTCAGAAGCGGGTGAGGGCAGTGCGCCATGAGATTCTTATTGCCAGAGTGGGTCAGATGTTTCTCATCCATCACGGACAACAATTTCCAACACATGTAATTCATGTGTGCGTCAGGTGCATACACCTCGTTGAACCTGGCTTCGTTGATGTGCCTGACTGGCTTCTCTGGAATCGGTTGGTGTCCGTTCTCGCACTTGTGGTGATAAACACACAGACCGTAACCATGGAAATGGCAGTTTGGTTTCACGCTGCCAAAGTCAGGGTCGTGATGAAAAATGATGTGTGACTCATTCGGGTTCTGTCGCTCCGGGGTGAGTCCATCCAAGATGCAAGCCAGACACCCAATGTAAAACCGACACAGGTACATGTAATGCGCTTCGGCTACTGTTGGCTCGCGCTGGTTCATGCAGCCTCCGGTGGTGGTGTGAAGTCAACGACCTGGGCAGGTTTGTTCTGAAACGGCTTGTCGCTCATGTACAGATCCCCGTTCAGTGGGTTGCCGTTCTTGGCGTATCGCATGATCACGTGCAGGTATCGTTTTCCTCGGTAAGCCTCGAAAGCGAACTTCAACAATCCGAAAAACGACAGATTGAAACTGCCATGGAGCTGGTAGTGATCTGGCAACCCTTCGAGGTTCACAACGTTGCCGCTCATGACTTGGTCCTCGTTGCGTGACGTTCGTAATCCGATTTGCGATAGGGTTCTGCGATCCGGGCACCAAGTACGCCCAGCAATACCAATACGATGAGTGCCGTTGTCATGCGGACTCCCCAAGCTTTGCAGTCAGCTTGTCAATGAGTTGTTGGCGAGATTTGCCATGTGTTGAGATTTCATGCTTACCGCATTCCGCCATCAGCTCGTTATCTGACAGCTTCCAAATCTTGTTCTTCGCTTTTTCACGTTCGGCTGGCGGCAACGATTCAATGGCCATGAATTTCTTGAATGAGTTGGGCATGGATCTCGGGGGTTGGTTAAGACCACTGAGATACACCCGGAAGTTAATCAGGTCTTTTTCGGTGTATGTGACGCCCGCCAATTTGAGTTGGGTTTGTTGGATCGGGGTCGGGTCCCACATGGACCAGTGACCCAATGGGTTATCATCGTCGTCATGGGTCGGGGTAGAAGAAGAATTCTTTCTTAATGTCATTGGGTCAGATTGACCCAAACAGAAGGGGTCAGATTGACCCGATGCATTGGTTCTATTTGACCCACTCCATTGGGTCATTTTGACCCGATGCATTGGGTCACTCATGCCGTTTAACACTTGATAATTGATCAAGTATCGGTTCGTTCTATTCCAGTTTTTTGACTGTAATTTCACCAAAAGATCCTTGGTGTACAGCTCGGTAATCACCCTCTTGATTGTGCTGTCAGACCAGAAAGGGAAGTCAAAACTACGCCACTCTTCCCTGGTCCTGACTACCCAACGGTTACCATCTTCATCGGGGTCCAGAAGCATGGCGTGATAGTGAATCTGTTGAAGCATAAGCGCTGGATTGAGGCCAATCAGGAAGGCCAAGGTTCGCTGCACAACCATCGGTGGTTCATCTAACAACAACTGACTCATCCGACAGACTTCTCCCTATATCGAAACTCAGCAATGGGGCGACGGTGTGCATCGTTGCGATCACTTTTGATGTAACGGACAAACTCCCAGTCGCCTCGATTAAAGATGGCACCCATAACCTGGCCATTGACGTGTTCGGGCGGCGGACACACTTCACGAACCTGGTTAACGTTCACGGGTTTCCCGGTCCGGTCCCAGATTTCCTTTGCGGCTTTGCGTGCTTGGGCGAGGTAGTCCGCTCGATGTTCCTCAAACAGGTCGAATGCGTGTTGTTTGCTTTCAGTTCGCATAGCGCCTCACCGATTGTCTAACCACTCTTACTGAGGTGCGAAAGTTTCTAGCGCCTCTTGATGGTTGTGTTGGTCCACGGCGGAGATCTCCACCAATGAATGACATAGCGATAGAAATGAATACGCCAACGAACAACTTCACTAACAACAGTTTGAAGTCGATGAAGCCGCGCTCTTCACGAAGCATGAGAATGCCAAGCTGGATAGCTCGACCGGTAACTTGCATTCGATTGAAGGCACCAAGCTTTTCTTCGATGTTGGCGAAGTGATTCATGACAGTGCGCGGTGCGATTCCTAGCAGCCGTGCGATTTCTTTATCTTTGAATCCTTCTGTGCCAAGCATCGTAATTTCTGCTTCGCGTGGGGTTAGAAAACCAGAGCGGGTATCGGCCAAGTAAGTTGGCCCCTCTAGTAAATTGTTACTATGTCCTGCCGCAGCCATAGCGTTTAACCTGCTTCTTCTTCTGGGAAATGTTGAGCATGGAGACGTATCAATTTGTCACCGGTCGGCCATACAGGATTTTTGTTCTGACCGGTTTTTAGCGCGCTGATTGCCGTCTTAGTGCTTTCTGTCTCTTCGGCAATTTCACCAAGAGACAGTCGCGCTACATCGGTTAGGTCGGTGACGAGTTGTTGAAAGTCCATGGTCCAAAATACTATTCCATATAAATGGAATAGTAAACATTAAAGTGGACCACTTTCCCTCCAAAGTTGAAATGTAGACTAGGACCGTGAGCGTGAAAGAAACACTAAGTGCGTTGATGGAACGAGATGGCATCTCGGCCAGGCAACTTGCGAAAGAGACCGGCACCAATCGATCTACTCTGAGTTCGTTGCTGTCTGGAACAAATGAAAGTCCCAGAGATTCAACCATCCAACCCTATGCTGAGTTTTTTGGAGTAACCAAAGGTCAAATACGAGGGTATGAGCCAATCGACGGGCTCGACGAAACACTAGGTGCGAATACATTTCCGCTGCTCTCAGAAAGCCAGATCGGCGCTTGGCTGAGCGGGTCTTTGTCGTTCGACGAAGTTTCAGAGTTTGTTAAATCTACGACTGAAAAGGGCGCTCGGACGTTCGTGTTTGAGGCGTCGGATGATGCGGTATCACCTGCGATACCAAAAGGTTGCAGGGTGTTTGTTGATCCGGATTACGTGCATAGTGATAGCCATATGGGGTTGAAGCCCGCACTCATTAGGGTGAACGATAGATATTCAATCCGCTTTGAATCTGAGGACCTGGGGCACAAAATGTATGTTCCAACCGAATCTGGTTATCGCAAAGTAGATGATCCAGAAACAGTTTATTATGTAGTTGGAATGCCAGAGCGCAGTTGGTCAGATCGGGAGTCGATGGACCGCGCAATGAAGATATTGACTGGTGACATCTGAACCAAAAGGAAGGGTTTATGTCTCTAACAAATTGTCCTGATTGCAAAAACGAAGTCTCCACCCTGGCACCTGCATGTCCCAACTGCGGGCGTCCAATCGCAGCTGAGCCAGACGTAAAAGCCACTGGATCTCAACTAACAACAACCCAACTTACAGCTAAGTCATTCAAGATGCAGTCAGCATTGTCCATCACGATGCTAATCTTCGGAATACTTTGGATCATGAATAGCCACGTCGATGATGACGAAAGCAAGGCTATCGGTGCGTTGATCGCGCTTGCAGGGTTCGCATGGTATTTGATCAACCGGCTGCGTTCCTGGTGGCATCACGGGTAACCTAAAGCTTCCATTTTAATGTTTACTATTCCATTTATATGGAATATATTGGACTTGTTTCACGTGGAACAAGGACAAAACATTGAAGGCAGTAGTCAACGCAGAAGATCTCGCAGAAGCAGTTAAATCATCTTCCTACCAGCCCAGCGGCACCATGCCGATACTGTCGTTTCTGTTGATGTCGTTCGACGAATCCCACCTGACAGTCCAGGCGACAGACATGCAATGTTTCTCGTCTTTCAACTTGAGTTGTGCCCACAAAGAAAAAGGGTTTAGCGGCCACATGCAGTTCTGTGTCGATGCTCGAAAGATGGGTTCGGTCTTGAATGGTGTTACTGGCAACGTAGAGATCAATCGAACAGATGAAAAGTCGATCAACATCAAGGCCGAGAAATCGAGTTACACATTTACGACTTTACCCGCATCTGACTTCCCCGCGCTGAACACCTTTGAGAGCAAGGTAGAACTCGATGTAACTGCTAACGATGTCGCTAAGTGGTTGAGATTGGCTTATCCAATCAACAAGACCTACAAGCCAGCATGTCTATCCGGGTTGTCCATACGTGACGGCATAGTTTCATCAGCTGGCGAACGATCAGTAGTTGTCATTCAAGAGTCAGGATCGGGCGTGGGCGCACCTGAAATCATTTTGCCGTTTGACTCGCTTTCAAAGATAGCGTCATTCATCGACAAGACTTGCAAGTTTTCAATCGCGACTGACTCGGACGGATCAGCAAGAAGGTTTGATATCACTGGTGATCATCACTCTCTTCATGTTTACCCAATCGCTGATCGCTTCCCAGACAGTTTGAAGATCATTAATCAGCAGGCGCGAAGTGCAACCTGGTCGATGACAGTAGATAGAGATGAATTGTTGGCGGCAACCAAACGAATGGTTTCGTATGTGATCGCCGATGCCAAAGCAGGGATGCCGATATTCGAATTCGAGCAGGAAGGCGACAAGGTTTCGCTACGGCACTTTCGCGATGAAACCTGCTTTGAGGTTTTAACCGCCAAAGGCTTCGAAGGTAAGTTCAGGCCAGCGGCTATCAATGTGCAGTTACTTAGCAAAACGGTTGGGCAGTTTGAAGAAGACCTGACCATTCAACACACCGAAGATGCGTTTCTCATCACCTCCGAGTCAGCACCAGATGAAACGCATATGTTAGCGAGGTATAAAACATGACCGAATCTATGGAGAAGTACGGCTTTAATGAATCAATGATCAACAACTTATCGCCTGATGAGTTGTCGAGAATGCATCAGGATGATCCTGACTTTACGGTGCGCAAGATGGCAAGTCTGATAGGCACTGACACAGATGAAGTTGAAAATTTGCGTGAAGAGCTGGATAGCGTGAAATCGAACTACCATCACGCGAACGAAGAGCTGCAAGAATCTGAGGAAGCCTACAACGCGTTAGAAACAGAACACAAAAAGCTCAAAGACGACCACCAAAGACTTGAGGCCGAACACACCCAGCTTAAAGAGAAGGTCAGAGCGGTTGGTGGCAACCTGGCGGATTTGGCGGCGTGAAAATCGGATACTGCAACATCTGTGGTCGGAAACTGACCGATCCAAAGTCGATTGCCAGAGGCACTGGACCTGTTTGCGGTGGTGTTAGTGAAGGTCTTGGCTCTGTTCGATGTGATGAGTTTTTGCAGAAGCTGGAGAAGATTGGCAGTCCAATTGACCACGATATTGTTTTAGAGAGATCTAACAAAGGTGAACCGGTTACCAATGTACCGTGGACGGTCATACAAGGTTCACCCACTGGATTTGCGTGGGGTTACGGTGGATCTGGCCCTGGAGATCTCGCGCTTAACATTCTGAATGCATTCGTACCGCCCGGACATGATGGTTATCCCCCTGTGAAATGTTGGCGGGGGTACTGCAGTCAAACTGCTTGGGCTCTGCACCAAGATTTCAAATGGGTGTATCTCTCCTGCATGGATAACAAAGGCGGTCGAATCACCAAAGAGACCATCAAGCAAATGCTGGCTGAAAACAGCCTGGGCGAACCGCCGAAGCATGTGGAACTGATCTAACGGATATTTGGGAGAGAAGGATGAACAAAGATATTTTGGAACAAGTAGAACGAATAGAGTCGGCGATACACATCATCAGGACCGGCGATGATTCTTTTGTGGATTGTCTTGAAGCCGATGCGGTTCTACCTCTTCGAGAAGCAAGACGGCTTGTTGAACGCGTCGCGAACGAGCTCGCGGTTTAACACACAGGATATTTGGGAGAGAAGGATCAACACGAAGTCACGAACCATCAGGGTTGATGAAGTCGGGAAGGCCCAGGTCATTGCCCGCCGCAGCCGAAAGGGTCGGCGCGTAACGGTTTCCTACAAAGACACAAAGGGCAACAGACAAACATTCCGCATGTCATTCAACACGCAGAACACGCTTGAGGCGATGGACAAAACAGAAGAAGCATTTCGCATGTTTGCTGCCTCACAAATCGCTTCTCAGATGAAGCTGTCAGCGGTTTAACACACAGGATATTTGGGAATGAACAAAACAGAAAAGACACGAGAGTTTAAGCGCGAAATGACTCACCACAAGCACCGAATTATTGGCTTGATGAATCGCTACGAAGGCCAAGTTCTGCAAAGTGAAATGGACCGATTAAGCGCGATCATTGGCAGGCTCGAACACTGGCAGAACAGCGGTGCGGATCAGCGTTAAGGATATATGGGAGATAGGAACACGTGAGTGAATGGCCACGCCAGATGAAGACCAGCGTTGCAGCGCGCTACTGTGGAGTAGGGCGGGATACCTTCATGAGCGAGTATCGGCCACACCTGAAACAAATACCCATCACCCCTACGATCAAGGGGTATGATAAGCACGATATTGATGAGCTGATCGAACAAAAGAAAAACGGGGCGGTAGATCCCGTATACGAGAGCGGCAGGACATGTCAGACAATAAACGTAGAAAAACCCGCGTCCCAGGAATCATCGAGAGGAACGGGTATTACCACCTCAGGAAAACTCACCACGGCATCGCCATTCGCGGATCTACTGGCATCCCGGTTGAAAGAGGCAGGTTAACCGACGCTGAAACTGTGTTGCTTCATCGGATGGAGCAGGTGCGACAGGTTAAGCTGTTGGGTCAAACGCCAGAGATAAGTTTTGCGGATGCCGCTGTTGAATACGTGGCGAGAAATCAGCACAAGGCAACTAACGACTGGTTCGCCAATCAGTGTGCGCGGCTTTCAGATCATTACCTTGGGTCAGTACCGGTGGCGGATATCTATCAAGAACACCCGCAGATCCAGAAGCTGATTCAGGATCTTCGTGAAGGCACAGTTCCATGGGACACCGGTAGGGGTCATGGTACCAAAGTGCCGAAGCCAAGGAAGAAGAAAACGATCCTGGCATATATTGAAGTTGTCGTTCGTGTGCTGAACTTCTGCGCCAATTCCTGGCGGGATGAAAGCACCAACCAACATTACCTGAAGAGTGTGCCTAAGTTCGATCTAGACTTTGTTCCCGATGATGCACGGCCACCGGTCGCAATGACCTGGCCAGAACAACGTGAGATGGAGAAACATCTACCATCACACCTGCAGCGAATGATGCTCTACGATTTGAACAGCGGCCTACGCGATTTTGAGATCACGAATCTGAGGTGGCAATGGCGGCAAGAGTTTCAGGGGATAGATCTATTTGTTATCCCCGGATGGCATGAAGAATTTGATGACGATGGAAAGCTACTGAGACGAACGAAGATCACCAAGAACAAGAACGGTAAACCCCGCGTTTCAATCATCAACAGTGTGTGTGCCAGCATCCTGAAAGAGCAGAAGGGTTTGCATCCCGAGTTTGTGTTTCCATACGAAGGCGGGCGGATCACGCGGGTGGTTAATTCGGCATGGACCAGAGCGAGAACCAGGGCGGCGAAGAAACATAAGCGGCTACATGATCTTCACTTCCATGATTGCCGTCATACGTTCGGTCATCGACTTGAAACAGCGGGAGTCGATAAACGCGCCCAGCGAACCTTGTTAGGCCATACCTCTAGTGACATCACAGACCGGTACACGCAGCAGGATCTTAAGCATCTTCAGGCGTGCGCTGAACTGGTTACCCAGCAAACAGAATCGGTTCCCATTCTAATGCTGACATGAGTTTTCCTGCGGGCGGCTTGGCGACGGCCAAGAAGAGTCGGGGAAGCGATTGGAGTGCCGGGGACGCTCGGGCTCTGATCGCTATAAAACAAAAAACTGATGGCCTTTGAATGGCCTGTGATTTCAGTTTAGAAGGTAGATGCTCGGGAAGTGTTGTAAATGGTGGGTCGTACTGGATTCGAACCAGTGACCAATTGGTTAAAAGCCAACTGCTCTACCAACTGAGCTAACGACCCCAAAAGAAGGCGGCTATCATACCGATTTAGTCCCAAAACACAAGGGAGCCTAGGGGCGTGCGGCCAGTACTGCGTCTACGACATCTCCTGACCAATCGACCCCGGTTAGATCATCAATTGTGACGATACCACCGGGGTTTATCACGTTCACTTCTATCAGCCAGGGGAAGACCAGATCGACCCCGCAGAACCATCCGCCTTGCTGTAGCAGGTAGCCCGCAAGCTCTGTACAGAGATCATATTCCTCCGGTGATAGCTCGCAGGATTCAGCCACGCCGCCCTGGGCAAGATTGGTTCGATGATCTGTGCCGGCCAGGCGCTGATACTGATTGATGACCTTGCCTCCAGCGATCAGCACCCGCTTTTCTCCGCGTTCAATTTCAGGCAGATACTGCTGCAGCATCGCGAACCCGGTGCTCCCATCGAATACCTGTTCCAACCGTTCCTTGAGGTCATCATCACCGGCGCTGACTTTAAAGACATCCTGGCCCAGGCTTCCGGCGGGTGGCTTCAAGATCCAGTCGCCGCCTCTATTCTCGATGATCTCAATGAGAGGTTCTGCGCGAGTATCCGCATGTGTTTCAGGTACCTGGAACTGGCTCTGTGATGCCAACAGGTATTTGCTTTTCAGATGCATGATCGCATCCGGCGAGTTGATCAGCCTGGTTTGTTGAGAAACGACAAAGAGGAGCTGTAGTTTGTCGAGGAAAGTGGCGCGATCACCCAATCCAAGTAGCCAGACTAGATCATGATCCAGACTCACATAAGATTGTGTTGGCCAGTCGGCGCCAATGTCGAGGTTGGTGACGCCGAGGCAGCCTTTCGCTTCAATCTGGTTCGCCTGCATTCGGAGCGTATCGATAAAAAGAACGTCCACCTGAAAACCGCGCTTCAGCAACTTCGACAGGAAGCGAAAGAAGTTGTCGTCTTCGACAAACGGGGTTTCCTTGATCAGTAGGGCGATTCGTTCCATAGCTACGCTATAATAGCGCTCCCTTTAGGGTATGAGAGACCCACTGCAACAAATGACAAGCATTGCGTTTGACGTACCTTTGCATCAAAGCCACATGATGAGCGATGCGGAGGTGAAAGAATATAAGGATCGAATCCGAGCACTCCTGCAGGAAAAGAATGCAGCGATCGTTGCGCACTACTATACGGACGATGCGATCCAGGAACTGGCGGAAGAATCCGGTGGTTTCGTTTCTGATTCACTGGAAATGGCACGGTTCGGTGCGCGCTGTGACGCGGAAACGCTGATCGTCGCCGGTGTAAAGTTTATGGGCGAAACGGCGAAAATCCTGAGCCCCGAAAAGCGTGTCCTGATGCCAACGCTGGAAGCGACTTGTTCGTTAGATCTGGGATGCCCCATTGAAGAATTCTCAGCGTTCTGTGATGAGCATCCCGACCACACGGTGATTGTTTACGCGAATACATCCGCTGCGGTTAAAGCGAGGTCAGACTGGGTTGTGACATCCAGTATTGCGCTCGAAGTGGTCGAACATCTGATGGATGAAGACAAACCGATGATCTGGGCGCCAGACAGATACCTCGGCTCCTACATCAATAACGAAACTGGCGCCGACATGGTGCTGTGGGACGGTTCCTGCATCGTACATGAGGAATTCAAAGCCAAGGGTTTACAGGACCTGATGCATGTCTATCCCGACGCGGCGGTGCTGGTGCACCCGGAATCACCATCCTCGGTTATTGAGCTTGCCGATGTCGTAGGTTCAACGACGCAGATCATTAAGGCATCGCAGCAGATGCCAAACGAGCAGTTTATTGTCGCCACCGATAAAGGCATCTTTCACAAGATGCGCGTGCTAGCGCCGGACAAAGTGTTTATCGAAGCGCCTACTGCTGGAAGCGGCGCCACCTGCCGAAGTTGTGCCCACTGTCCCTGGATGGGTATGAACGCGCTTGAGAATCTGGAGTCATCTCTCAGAGACGGCACAAATGAAGTGCTGGTGGATGAAGAGATTCGCGAGAAGGCAATGATTCCCCTGCAGCGCATGGTGGATTTTCAAACCAGTGGGGACTTTAGGGTCCGCACCTAAAGCGTAGCTTTATGGTGCGAAAGGGCTAGGTGCCTCCTTTCATCTCCCAGATATCCTCTAATCTCTGCTGAATTCGCGCGCTCTTCTGGAAGTTGTGTCGTACCAGTGGCAACGCGTAACCCAATTGCTTGATCGCGAGATCAAAGGCACCGTTTAACACAAAGTACTCAGCACGCGCTTCATGCACCCCAGGGATGTTGTTGGCAAGGCCATAAGCTTCTGCCAGTAGATACCAGATGTATTCATCATTGGGTCGATCGACGCTGAAAGGAATCAGAACATCCAGCGCCGCATGAGGTTTGCGTGCCGCGAGGAAAGCTTCAGCGTAGTTAACGGAGAGCGGGTAGTTGCCGGGCGAGAGCGCCAGCGCTTCTTCGAGTAACTCCACGGCGATATCAGCTTGTTGTGCTTCTTCATAGGTTTCGGCGTCCGCAATTCGAAAGGCGATGTTCAACGGATATTGCTCGCGTAATCGGTTGATGTAGACGCGAGCTTCGTCGAACTTCAGTTCTCGTGTCAGCAGCAGGGAAAGCGCATAGATGCTGGCAATCCGTTGTTCGTTGCTGCCTTGAGTCAGCTGAGCGCGAAAGCGGGTGATATCGTCCGGTACGTTATTGGAGGTCAACGCCCGAGCCCGTGCTCGCATCAACTGATATTCGAGGCTGGGTCCGTAAACTTCTTTTGGATAGTTACCGGCCTGGTTGTACGAGTCAGCCACTCGGTTTTTGGTGACAGGGTGAGTGCGAAGAAATTCTGGTATGCGATCACCATCGCTATATCGGCTCGCCCTTTGCAGTCGCTCAAACATGTAAGCCATGGCTCGGGGGTCCATGCCAGACTGCGCCAACGTATCGATGCCGACTCGATCCGCCTCAGCTTCACGTTCCCGGGAATACTTTAGAAACTCATTTTGGCTGTAACCCTGGGCGCCGGTAAAAGCAGCCAGCGCAGCATCACCACCAGCGGTCGCGGCGAGGATGATGGCGCCGATAAAGCCTGCGATATTGATCGCCGAGTTCTTCTTTCCCTCAGCCAGCTTTCTGGCGAAGTGGCGCTGACTAAGGTGCGCGATTTCGTGGGCCAGAATGGCGGACATTTCATGCTCGGTTTTTCCGTAATAGAAGAGGCCATGATGCACGCCAATGATTCCACCAGGTGCAGCAAAGGCGTTCAGGGTCGGGTTCTCAATGAGGATGAGATCGATACGACGATCTTTCAGCTGGCTGTTCGACGCCAGTTTGTAGATCAGGTGTTCCAGATAATCCTGCAGAATCGGATCATCCAGGGTAGGGGCCTGTGCCCGGATGGAACGCAGAAACTGTTGGCCGAGCGCACGCTCCTGCTCCAGCGAAATAATGCCGGAGGTACTGTCGCCGAAGGTCGGCAGATCGTTGTCCGCGGCGTGGGCCTGGCCCATTGCCGCTACTACAGACGCTACGACAGAGAAGATGGTTGCTGTAAGCAGCCTTCGAAGCATGTGATTAAAGGTTCTGGCTCAATCTAATAGACCCATTATCGCATTAATAGGTTCCGCAGTTCGTCTGGTCAGTTTCAGCTATAATCCGTGCTATGGATATTGATCAGAAACTGGACGCCTGCGGCTTAACCTGCCCATTACCGCTGCTTAAGGCGAAGCAAACCTTGAACAAGATGGACAGCGGGCTTGTCCTGGAAGTGATTTGCACCGATCCGGGTTCTGTCAGAGATTTTGAGGTATTCGCAAAGCAGAGCGGCAACGAGCTGCTGCGCCAGGAAGAAGAAAGCGGGCAATATACGCACTGGTTGCGCAAGGCCTGAACCAGTAATATTAGCCACTTTTGTTTTTGGTCCCCGATATGATCACCGGTAGCATCGTAGCACTTGTCACTCCCATGCATTCTGATGGCGGGATCGACTGGGCGAAACTTGGTGAATTGCTTGAGTGGCATATCGCCGAAGGTACGGCCGCTATTGTCCCCGTCGGGACGACCGGCGAGTCCGCCACTGTGTCCGTTTCCGAGCACTGTGAAATTGTTAAGTACACCGTAGATACCGTGGCTGGCCGGGTACCTGTCATTGCCGGTACTGGTGCTAATTCCACCACGGAAGCCATCGAGCTGACATCTGCTGCGAAAGAAGCAGGTGCCGATGCCTGTCTGCTCGTAACACCTTATTACAACAAGCCAAGCCAGGAAGGACTGTTCCAACATTACACAGCAATCGCGAATGCGGTGTCGTTGCCCCAGTACCTTTATAACGTTCCGGGAAGGACCGCCTGCGATATGGTGCCGGAAACGGTGGCGCGGCTTTACGAAAATGACCTGGTTGTGGGTATTAAAGAAGCCACCGGAGATCTAAAGCGAAGCAAGGATATTCAGTCCCTGTGTGACATCGCGATTTATTCCGGTGACGATGCCACCTCCTGTGATCTGATGTTGCAGGGCGCGAAAGGCACCATCAGCGTGTCGGCAAATATTGCTCCCGGGCAAGTAGCCGCCATGGCGAAGGCCGCGGTCGCTGGTGATGAAGCGCTCGCCAAAGAATTGGATGAAAAGCTGCAGGGTATCCATAACAAACTGTTTCTCGAGTCGAATCCGATCCCAGTGAAATGGGCCCTCACAGAAATGGGTCGAATTGGTGATGGTATCCGTCTGCCCATGACAACCTTTGATGCCCGCTTCCATGATGAACTGCGGGATGCCATGCGTACTGCCGGAGTTATCAGTTGATTAGAGTTGTTTCTGTTCTGTTGGTAACGCTGCTGCTCAGTGGTTGTGGCTGGTTGGGCTGGTTCGGAAAAAGTGAGGAACAGAAGCGCCTGGAAACTGGTTCTTCTGCGCCGACCCAGGTTCCTGAACATTTGGATCAACCAAGATTTGTTGATGCGATGCCAATTCCTGAAGTCGTCGATTATCGAGGTCTCGCCGATCAGGAAGTGGAGCTTCGCTTACCGGATGCACTGAGCACGACATTTGGCGTCGATCAGGTTGTGATCAGAAGACTGGGTGACGACCGTTGGGTTTTCCTTGACCTGCCGGTTGCGACGATTTGGCCGCAGGTTGTCTTATTCTGGGAAGAGCACCACTTACCGGTTGCGCAATTAAACCCGCGTCGCGGTACCCTCGAAACTGAGTGGATCCTCGGTACCAGCGGCAACCCGGATGAAATTTATGAAAGCATGACCTCCGGCTCTGCGTGGGAAGAGCGAGGTATGGCCCAGCAGTACAGATTCAAAGTGCGCGTTGAGCCAGGTGTGCGTTCGGGTAGCACCGAATTGTATATCGAACAGATTGAGCGAACCTTTGGTGGATTTGATCCGAATGCCGAGCCCGCCTGGGACGGTAAGTCTGACAATCCGGAACTTGAAGGCAAAATGCTGAGCGTCCTTGCCTACTATCTCAGTGAACGCATGGCAGAAGGTCCAACGGTCTCGCTGTTGGCGGCTGGGTTGCAGGAAAGTAAAGCATCATTGGTTGCGGAACCTGAAGGTATGGTGCTGAAGTACAAGCTGGACTTTGATCGTGCCTGGGCGACTGTGGGCAGTGCGCTAGAAAATGCCAAGGTAACCGTGGAAGACCTCGATCGAACCAGCGCGATTTACTACGTCTATTACTCGTCTCGCCATGATCCAAATCCGGGTTTCTTTTCTAGAGTGTTCGGCGGTGGCGAAGATGCTGAAGAGGATGTGAATCCAGGACACCGGTTTAAGGTGCAGCTGGCACCTGAAGCGGAAGAGGTTCGAGTAACGGTCGATGTGGAAAGCGAATTAGCCAGCAACACCGAGAGCCTCATCCTGAAAGAGCGTCTACTGAAACTCATTAAAGAGTACTCGACCTGATCTATGGGGATTCGCTTCGCTTCGCTGGGTAGTGGCAGCAAGGGGAACGGCACACTTATCGATGACGGAAACACCTGTCTCCTGATCGATCTCGGTTTTACCATCAAGGAATCTGTTCGCCGCCTTAGCCGTCTCGGCATGTCTCCGGGTGACGTTGATGCCATCCTCGTCACTCACGAACACGCTGATCATATTCATGGCGTAGCAGGATTCGCCCGAAAATTTTCGACGCCGGTTTATCTGACGCCCGGTACTTACCAGGCGAAGATGGGTCAGTTGCCGGAGCTGCGAAAGATTAACTGCCATTCACCTTTTGCGGTGGGTTCTTTTGAGGTGACGCCGGTTGCGGTACCTCACGACGCGAAAGAGCCGTGTCAGTATGTGCTTTCTTCTGGCGGTGTGAACATCGGCGTGCTGACAGACCTGGGTCACATTACACCTCATGTACAGCGCTCTTATCGGGATTGTGATGCGCTGCTCCTGGAGTGTAACCATGATCCGGAAATGCTGGAGCAGGGACCTTATCCCTATCCGCTGAAGCGCCGGGTCGGTGGTGACTATGGTCACCTCAACAATGCCCAGGCGGCGGAACTGCTGGATAGTGTCGATCTGACCCGTCTCCAGCATCTGGTCATTTCCCACATCTCGGAGCAGAACAATCAGCCTGATCTGGCCCAGAACGCAGTAAAACCGCTGCTTTCGGGCTGGCAGGGGAGTCTCATAATAGCCAGCCAGAATGAGGGTTTTGACTGGATCAGCCTCAGCTAGCCCACATCCTCTCGAAAAACCGGTTGTTTACTGGTTAGATATACAGTACTGTACACATCCCCAGTAACTGAATATCTATACAGGAGAACGACATGAGGGTTAGACACATCAAATCCCTGGATATCTGGTTCGTCAGCAAAGGAAACCGCGTGCTCTACCGAGGCCGTGAAAACCCTTGGCATTCGTCCCGCGCGTTACAGAGTGCGCTGCGCCGTGAAGGTCTCCGGCTGGCCGCCTAAATCTGATAGGCTAGCCGTTTTTTCGAGCGCACCCCGGAATGTGTGGCTCAATGAAGTTAGAGGAGACGGCCGGTGGAAATAGGTTCCTTTTCAGTCGAGGTAAATGCCGAGAATTTTCAGACTGAAGTCGCAGAAAAGTCCCAGCAGGTTCCCGTCCTGCTTGAATTCTACGCCGAGGGGGCAGAGCAGTGCGAATCAACCAGCGCACTTCTGCAAAAACTTGCCTCCGAATACCAGGGTAAATTCGCTCTGGCACGGGTTGAAGTTCAACAAAACCAACAGTTAGTCCAGCAGTTGCAGATCCGTGCGCTGCCAACCATCAAAATTATTTTTCAGGGTCAGATGGCCGGTGACATTGAAGGTCCCGCTGACGAGCAGCAATTGCGTGGTGCACTCGAGCAGTTGACCATGAGCCCACTGGAGCGGGTCAGGGAACAAATTGACTTCCTGGTGCTTCAGGGTGAGCGTAAGCAGGCGATCCAGATGCTGCAGCAGGTTATTGCAGAAGAACCGAACAACTTTGGTTTGCATGTGGAACTTTGTGATCTGCTGATTATGGAAGGTGAGGTCAATGATGCGCGTCAGATCCTTGACGCTTTGCCCGCGGACACCGAAGGTCTCGACAAACCGAAAAGCCGATTGGAGTTTATCGATCTTGCGGGAGATCTGGGTGGCGTGGACGAGCTGGCCAGCCGTGCAGAATCCGGTGATCTCCAGGCACGATTTGATCTTGCCATCCGCTTTATTGTGGAAGATCAGGTAGAGCAGGGGCTCGAAACTCTCCTGGAAATCTTGAAAGCGGACAAGACATGGGAAGAAGAAAAAGCACGGCTGACCATGATCAAAGTCTTCAACATGCTGGGTAAGGGTAACGAGCTCGCCACCAGCTATCGCCGCAAGATGTTTACTTATCTTCACTGAGACAAAGTCTCAGTGAAGAGCGACTGTGGCACTTCTCGAAATGTGCCAAATCAGCACATTTCGAAAGTGTAGGGAGCAATGCGCGTCCGTCTGAGAACCGCAAAACAACTATACATCCATACAGTGCAGGTCTAAACTTACGGGGTCAGTTCTTGAATTGAGGTGTCCCCTTGATCACTCCGGATATCCTTGCCGCCGCACTGGGCGGTATTATCCTCGCCACCGTTGTCACATACATCGTTGTCTCCCGTGCTGAGAAGAAAGACGCTGGCGCACGCAATGAACACCTGAATAACCAATTCCTTACGGTTCAGCGACAGCTCAGCGAGCTACAGGTCGTGAAAGCCTCTCTCAGTGAAAGACTGCACTCCCGTGAACTGAAAATAGCGGAACTCGAGAATCAACTGACTTCTGCGAATCAGGCGCTGGAAGATGAGCGGGCGAAACTGGTCCATACGCGTCAGGAAATCTCCCGACTGGAAACGACCCTCACCGAACAAAAACAGCAGGCCGCAGAGAAGCTTGAGCTGATCAAGGAAGCCAAGGTCTCTATGCAGGATGGTTTCAAAAACCTGGCTAACGAAATCTTTGAGTCCAAGCAGAAAGAATTTAAGGAACAGAGCCGTGAGCACCTAAGTGGTGTGCTGGATCCTCTTCAGGAAAAGATCAAATCCTTCGAGAAGCGAGTTGAACAGACCTACACCAATGAAGCGAAAGAGCGCTTCTCCCTGGTGAAAGAACTTAAGAACCTTCAGGACTTGAACAGTCGAATCGCTCAGGATGCGGTAAACCTGACAAATGCGCTGAAAGGCGAGAACAAAACCCAGGGTGTCTGGGGTGAAGTTGTCCTTGAGAAAGTACTTGAGAAGTCAGGTCTGGAAAAAGGTCGCGAATACGAAACCCAGGTGTCTCTGAAGAACGAAGACGGCAAGCGGATGCAGCCGGATGCGATCGTTAGATTACCGGAAGACAAAGATGTCGTAGTTGACTCGAAAGTATCGCTCACCGCTTATGAAAGATTCTGCTCATCTGAAGATGAGGCAGAACGTGCCGAAGCACTGAAGTTACACATTGCCTCTTTGCGGCAACACATCCGGCAGTTATCCGACAAAGACTACCAGGCACTTGAAGGCATCCGGACTCTGGATTTTGTGTTGCTGTTTGTGCCCATCGAGGCGGCTTTTTCAGTTGCAGTGACTGAGGATGCGGAACTCTTCTCAGATGCTTTCTCAAGAAACATCGTTATCGTGGCGCCCTCCACGCTGTTGGCAACGCTGCGTACGATTCAAAATATCTGGCGCTACGAGCAGCAGAACAAAAACGCCCAGGAAATTGCGACGCGAGCGGGTGCGCTCTATGACAAGTTCGTGAATTTTGTCGGCGATCTTGAGTTGATTGGTAGCCGGTTGGAGTCCACTCAGAACGCTTACCAGGATGCGTTTAACAAGCTCGCATCGGGCAAAGGTAATCTGGTTAAACGCGCAGAAGATATGAAAGCCCTCGGTGCGAAGGTGAGTAAGTCATTACCGCAGAACCTCGTGGAAATGCCTCAGAGAGATGGCACCCGTGCTATCTCGTCAGCAGAAAGCTGATTCCTTATTCACAACCTGACCCAATTGACAGGAATTCCCGGTTTCGGGGAAACTCAGGTGCACATCACCGGGCGTAATGCGTTAACCGGCTGATTTTAAAAGAAAAAGAACAATCAGCTCTGTTTATCGGTGTCTCCGAACCCATCAATAGTGGTTTATAGACATGATTTACCCCCAGAGTTATCCACAAGTCACTCAGTTGTTCCAGGGAGAGTCCTTATGTCTGAGGAAAACAATCGCGCTTACTGGCGCGCCAACATAAATCTTATGCTGGTGTTGCTGGCAGTCTGGTTCACGGTGTCCTTTCTGGCGGGTATCGTGTTCGTCGATTTCCTTAACCAGTATCGCCTCTTTGGTTACAAACTTGGCTTCTGGTTTTCACAGCAGGGCTCTATTTATTTCTTCGTGGTGCTCATCTTCATATATGCCTGGCGAATGAATGCGCTTGATCGTCAGTTCGGTGTGGAAGAAGAGGAGTAACCATGTCAGCACAAGTATTAACGTATCTCTTCGTCGGACTTTCCTTTGCGCTGTACATAGGAATCGCTATTTGGAGTCGTTCTTCGTCGACCAATGAATTTTATGTTGCCGGTGGTGGGGTTAACCCCGTAGCCAATGGCGCAGCGACTGCTGCAGACTGGATGTCGGCGGCGTCCTTTCTTTCCATGGCAGGAATCATCGCATTTGAAGGTGCCGACGGTGCGCGTTACCTCATGGGATGGACCGGTGGATATGTGT
The DNA here is from genome assembly GCA_965267195.1 of Pseudomonadales bacterium. Classification (GTDB taxonomy): domain Bacteria; phylum Pseudomonadota; class Gammaproteobacteria; order Pseudomonadales; family Azotimanducaceae; genus UBA9659. Next base: position 1,766,926 of record OZ253942.1, on the reverse strand, counting down.
TGCTGGCGCTGCTGCTGGCACCTTATCTGCGAAAGTTTGCCAAATTCACCGTGCCGGACTTTGTTGGCGATCGTTACTACTCGCAGACCGCGAGGTTGGTCGCGGTTATCTGCGTGATCTTTATTTCGTTTACATATGTCGCGGGGCAAATGCGCGGTGTGGGCATTGTGTTCAGTCGTTTCCTTGAAGTAGACATCAACAGCGGTGTGATCATAGGTATGGCGATTGTTTTCTTCTACGCCGTGCTCGGTGGCATGAAAGGCATTACCTACACCCAGGTCGCCCAGTATTGTGTGTTGATTTTTGCTTACCTGGTGCCGGCAATTTACATCTCCATCATGTTGACCGGGAATCCGCTGCCCATGTTTGGTCTCGGCGGCACTATGAATGATGGCAGCGGCACCTACCTTTTAGACAAGTTGGATGGCCTGACAACGGAATTGGGCATGGCGGCGTTTACCTCCGGTAACAAGTCGACCATTGATATGTTGTTTATAACTGCAGCCCTAATGGCGGGCACCGCCGGTCTGCCGCATGTGATTGTTCGTTTCTTTACGGTGCCCAAAGTGCGTGACGCGCGCATATCCGCAGGCTACGCACTGGTGTTTATTGCTCTGCTCTACACGACTGCACCCGCTGTCGCTGCGTTTGCTCGCATGAATATCATCAATAACGTTGACGGTATGGTGTATGCGGAAGCACCTTCCTGGTTTGCCAAGTGGGAAGATTCAGGACTGATTGCCTGGAATGACAAAAATGAAGATGGCGTGATCAAGTACCGTGGTGGTGACGCCCTAAGCCCTGCCAAACCCATTTACTCAGAAGAGCGAGGCGCCAGTGGCCAACGTCTTCTTCAGAACGAAACCACTGATAACGACAACGAGCTCTACATCGACCGTGACATTATTGTGCTTGCGCATCCTGAGATCGCTCAACTACCGAACTGGGTGATCGCACTGGTTGCTGCGGGGGGGCTGGCGGCTGCACTTTCTACTGCTGCGGGTTTGCTGTTGGTGATATCGACCGCGGTTTCCCATGACTTGATGAAGAAAACCTTCCTGCCTCAGATCACAGACAAGCAGGAACTCCTGGCGGCCCGCATCGCCGCTGCTGTCGCTATTGGTATTGCAGGCCTGTTTGGCATTTACCCGCCGGGTTTTGTCGCCCAGGTGGTGGCTTTTGCATTTGGACTCGCGGCAGCGAGTTTCTTCCCGGTGATTTTGCTCGGCATCTTCTATAAGCGGATGAACAAAGAAGCTGCAATTGCAGGAATGATTACAGGCCTCGCGTTTACCTTCAGCTATATTGTTTACTTTAAATTTGTCAGCCCCGGTGATAATAATCCGGACCACTGGTGGTTTGGCATCTCACCGGAAGGTATTGGCACACTAGGTATGTTGCTCAATTTTGTGGTTTCCCTGGTTGTCTGCCGATTTACACCGCCACCGCCGCCTGAAGTTCAGGCGATGGTGGATAACATCAGGGTTCCAGGAGACAAGTAAGATGGTAGAGGCTGATGACCTGATCAAGCAGTATGAGCAGGAAGGAATTCCGCGAGTGAAACTTGGCTTCGCGGATGTTGACGGTGTCTTGCGAGGTAAATACATCAGTCTCGAGAAGTTCCGAAACATCGCTGCAGGCACTTCAGGTTTTTGCGATTGCGTGCTTGGTTGGGATGTAGACGATCAGTTGTATGACAATACCACCTTCACGGGCTGGCACACCGCTTTCCCCGATGCGACCTACCGACTGGATTTATCCAGTGAACGTCGGCTGCATGATGAAAATAGTATTCCGTTTTTTCTTGCTGACTTTGTCGGTGACGATGATGGACCTCACCCGATTTGTCCGCGAAGCAGACTCAAGCATGTGCTGAAAAAAGCTGCGGACATGGGTTTCGAGCCTCGCATGTCTTTTGAGTACGAGTTCTTTATTTTCAATGAGACGCCCCAGTCCATCAGGGACAAAAACTACCGGGACCTGGTCCCGCTAAGCCCTGGGAACTTTGGCTACTCCGTGTTGCGGACCATGACGCATTCCGATTTGTTCAATGAGTTCATGGACTACTGCGTTGCCCATGACTTTCCACTGGAAGGATTGCACTGCGAAACCGGGCCAGGCGTTTGGGAGGCAGCCATTGCTGTTGATGATGCGCTGACAGCGGCGGACAAGGCAGTGTTATTCAAAACCTTCGCCAAGTCGTTTTTTCAGAAGCGTGATATGACAGCGACATTTATGGCGAAGTGGTCCATGGACTACCCGGGACAAAGTGGTCATGTGCATCAAAGCCTGCTCGATCGTGACAGCGGCGAGAATGTATTTTTTGATGCTGATGCCGACAACAACATGAGTGAAACCATGCTTCACTATGTGGGTGGGCTTAGAGAAAACATGAAGCCTTTATTGGCCATGACGGCACCCACCATCAATAGTTACACGCGCCTGGTTAAAGGTGCCTGGGCTCCAACGGCTGCGACCTGGGGTATCGAGAATAGAACATCAGCGCTCCGAGTCATTACAGGCTCTGGTAAAGCGCAGCGGGTAGAGTTCCGTGTAGGCTCTGCTGACAGCAACCCTTACCTGGTAGCGGCGGCGAACCTCGCTGCCGGATTAGCAGGCATTGAACAGAAGACAGACCCGGGGGCGCCGGTTGCTGGAAACGCGTATGACTTGCAGGATTCATTGCCAGAGGCTTATCAGCTCCATGGCAATCTTAGAGACGCGACCCGTGCGTTTGAGCAATCAGAGGTGGCGCGACAAACACTTGGCGATACTTTTGTTGAGCACTTCGCGGCATCCCGGGATTGGGAAGTGCGTGAGTATGAGCGAGCTGTGAATGACTGGCAGCTTTCTCGCTACTTCGAAATCATCTGAATGAAAATCGGTATTCTCCAAGCGGACTCGGTGCTCGACCAGTTCCAGGCTAAACACGGCAACTATCCCGGCATGATTGCCGAAGTGCTGGGTGACGCGGCCGGGGTTATGGGTGTGGACGTGTCTTTTGTCACCTACGACGTTGAGCATGGCCACTATCCAGAATCTCTCGATGAATGTGATGGTTATGTCATCACCGGCAGTAAAAAAAGTGTTTATGACGATGAGCCATGGATTGGAGAGCTCATGGCATTTGTTCGGGAACTTCACGCGGCGAAAAAGAAGACAGTGGGTCTGTGTTTTGGACACCAGTTGATCGCGGAGGCGCTGGGCGGAAAAACCCTGGGCGCTGAGGTCGGCTGGGGAGTTGGTATCCACGACAGTCGGTTGATTGAACAGCCGTGGTTTGTGGATGAAGACGCCGATCACTACACCCTTGTGGTATCCCACAAAGACCAGGTGGTGCGATTGCCGGAAGGTGCGCAATTGATCGCGACCAGCGATTTTTGTCCAAACAGCATGTACACCATCGGTGATCATACCCTGGCAATGCAGGGCCACCCTGAGTTCAAACCTGAATACTCAAAGGACTTGATGGACATGAGAGAAGACATTCTGGGTCCTGAGACCTACGCCCAGGGCGTTGCTTCTCTTGATACGCCGCTAATGCGCGATGATGTTGCGCGCTGGGCAGTCCGTTTCCTGCAGGGTAGCTGACGCTTATAATCCCGCCTTTTTCTCAGAACAGAGGCGGGCAGTGGTATGAGTATTTCCTACCAGGAAGTGCAATCGCGTTTCGAAGCCATTATCAAGAACAAGGTCTTCGAGTTTTTTATCATCTTTGTCATCATGGCGTCGGCACTGACAGTGGGTGCCAAGACCTACAACATTTCACCATTCTGGTTGCAGGTGTTGGAGATTGCCGACATTGGTATCACGGTAATTTTCATTATTGAGATATCCATTCGTTTCATGGCGACGCATCCCCATTCACATTTTTTTAAGAGCGGCTGGAACATTTTTGACACCTTGATCGTGACGGTCAGTCTGATTCCGATCGACAACACCGACATGGCGTTAGTGGCAAGGCTGGTTCGCGTTTTCCGTGTGCTTCGAATGATCAGCATCATTCCTGAGCTGCGAATGCTGCTTAACTCGTTGCTGAAGGCGTTGCCAAGGCTGGGTTACGTGATGGCGCTGATGTTTATCATCTTCTACATCTATGCTGCCGTCGGCTCGCTGATTTTTGAGGACATTAACCCGATTCTTTGGGGTGACATCAGCATCGCCATGTTGACCTTGTTCCGGGTCATGACGTTCGAGGATTGGACAGACATCATGTATGAAACCATGGCCGTGTACGGCTGGTCATGGGCGTTTTACGTGTCCTTCATCTTCCTAACGGCTTTTGCTTTTCTAAATATGGTGATCGGTATCGTCGTCAATGTGCTCGAAGAAGAGCACGCCAAAATTCAGGCGGCTGATCCCAACATTGTTCATCTGGAAGATGTTTATGAAGAAGTGAAAGCGCTCAGAGCTCTGCTGGAACAACAGAATGGCTCACCACAACCACGCGGCGCCACGGACCCCTGACGAATCGCCGTGCTCTGCCCTGACGATCCGGGTGGCGACGTGATCTGAGAATACGTGGTCACCCAAACGTCCGGGTAACTCTCGGTACAGTTGATCGATGTTGGATAACCCGCCACCCAACACGATGGTATCGGGATCAATGATGTTAATGACCAGGGAGAGAGACGCAGCCAGCGTATCCAGATACTGAGACATGACTTCCGTCGCACCTGGCTCTCCATTCACTGCAAGTTTCGATACTTCTTCAGCATTCAATTCCTTGCCAGTAGCTTCGCGATAGGTGCGGGCCAGCGCCGGACCAGCGAGCCAGGTCTCGATGCAGTCTGTTCGTCCACAGAAGCATTCGCGGCCTCGTTGCATGCCTTCCATGTAGGGTACTGGATTGTGTCCCCATTCTCCGCTGATGCCGTTTACGCCATTGACCAGGCTTCGGTTGACAGAAATACCGCCGCCGACACCGGTGCCGAGAATGACGCCGAATACGACGCTACCGTCTTTTGCGGCACCGTCTGTTGCCTCAGAAAGCGTAAAGCAGTCTGCATCGTTCGTCATCCTGACGGGACGCTTCAGATATTTTTCCAGATCTTCCAGTAGGGGTTTGCCGTTCAGGCAGGTGCTGTTGGCGTTGCGCATCAGTGGAGATATGCGCGATTGAGAACCAGGTGTGCCGATGCCTATCGGTACCGCCTGATTTGATGAAAGGGATTGTATAACCAGGTGGATAGCTTCAAGCGTTCCCTCGTAGTCACCTTGTGGTGTCGCTCGACGTTCACGTTTCAGCTCCTGGCCTTTGGCATCAATTAGAATGCCTTCGATTTTGGTGCCTCCGAGATCGATGCCGATCCGGAGGCCAGTTTCATTTACATAATCAGTCAGTGAACTCTTCCCTTGGAATAACCTCGTCATAGATATCGGGGGCTTCATCCAGGATGATGTATGCAAGTCCGTAGGCGATTAGCACAGTGGGCGGATGGATAAATAACCCGATAACAGCGGCTATCCTAACCCAGAATCGCGGCACGTCCAGATATCGGGCAACACCCGCGCAGACGCCTCCAATCTTTTTGTGGACTGGGTCCAGGTAAAGTTCCTGGGCCTGACTGTCGTCAAACAGATCTTTCATTGTCGGCTCCTTATTGTTTGCCTAGTGAAAACGGATCAGCGTTCTCGGCTGATCGGAATTACTTGAACTGCAGTATCCAGCATAGGCCTCGGCACCGTTTGCATTTGCACGAACATGGCTTTCAGCGAAGATTCCGAAAGACAGGACAAACAGTGTCAACAGACCCGCCGAGATCCAGTTAGAACTGGGTCGAATTTTTCGCATTGATTCGTTCATGACATTCCCCAATGTTGCATTTACCTCTAGTAATTCAGGTTTCGTGCCAGTTTCTTAGAAATCTTCTAACTCATTGAAATAGATGAATAAAAAATTTTCTTTTGGATGCGTTGTGTTAACTGTCAGTGGTTCCAATGAATGTTTTGGCGAACGAATGGTGAAATTGACTACCCGTGTATACTGGCGGCTTCAGATGTATGGAGGTACCCCAAATGCCGGGAATGAACGGTGCAATGAGCCTGCTTCAGACGCTCACAAATAACGGTGTGGAAGTCTGTTTTACCAACCCCGGAACGTCGGAAATGCACATGGTTGCTGCCATCGGCCAGACGGGGGGTATGAGATCCATCCTGGCGCTGTTTGAAGGTGTTTGTTCCGGTGCCGCAGACGGTTACGGGCGAATTGCCGGTAAGCCTGCTTGTACGCTGCTGCACCTGGGACCTGGCCTCTCTAATGCGTCAGCGAACCTCCACAATGCTTACAAAGCGAATGCGCCGGTAATTAACCTGATTGGTGATCACGCCACTTATCACAAGAAGTATGACGCACCACTAAATTCCGACGTCATTGGTCTGTCTCATCCAATTTCTCACTGGGTCAGGTCCGTGGCTGATGCCAAATCATTACCGCAGGACGCAGCGGATGCTGTCGTGGCCGCTAATGTGAAGCCCGGTCAGATATCCACGCTTATTATTCCAGCGGACTGTGCGTGGGATGAATCTGTGGATCCTGTTGCGGCACAGGCAATGCCTGAAACGCCCCGAGCCAGTGAAGAGGCTGTAAAGAAAGCTGCTGCCATGTTGAGCAACGGCAAGCCGACGGTCATTCTCATGTCGAACATGGGGCTGAGTGAAAGAGCATTACAGTTTGCGGATCAGGTCTCGCAGCACGCGAACGCTAAAGTGTTCTGCGATACCTTTACGTCGCGATTGCCTCGTGGTGAAGGACGATGCGCTGTGGAACGTCTGGCTTATTTTGCCGAGCAGGCGATGCCGCAGATTGAACATGCGGAGCAGATGATCCTGGTGGGCACCAAAGCGCCGGTAGGTTTCTTTGCCTACCCAGGTAAAGCGAGTGAATTTTATCCGGAAGGTTGTGACGTGCACCTGCTCGCTGACGTTGGAGAAGATGCAGAACAGGCTCTGGAAGACCTGGTTGCGGAGCTTGGTGCTCAGAATGTGTCCCTGCGTAGGAGTCCCCTTAAGAAACCTGGTTTGCAGACTGGCGAGATAAGTCCTGAAAGTGTCGCGCGTGCCTTTGCTGAATTTCTCCCTACGGATGCGGTGGTTGTTGACGAAAGTGCGACTGCAGGTTTTCTGACTTATCCGTTGACTGAACATGCGGAACCGCACGACTGGTTGTCACTCACCGGCGGTTCTATTGGTTATGGGTTACCAGCGTCCATTGGTGCTGCAGTTGCTCGTCCAGAAGGCAAAGTCGTTTGTTTACACGGTGACGGCGGTGCGATGTACACCATTCAAGCGCTGTGGACCATGGCACGTGAACAGTTGGATGTCTGTGTCGTGATCTTTGCGAACAGGAAGTACCAGATCCTGCAGATAGAACTTGCTCGCGTCGGTGCTCAATCCATGAACAAAAAGACGCTGGATATGCTCGATCTCTCAAATCCAGATCTGGATTTTGTGGGGCTTGCAAAGAGTATGGGTGTTAGTGCGTTTCGATCGACAACGGCTGATGAATTCAATCAACAATTTGAAAGAGCCATGAAAGAGCCCGGTCCTGTGTTGATTGAGGCAATGTTGGATGTGGATGTCACGGGTCTCGGTTAATGAAACCTGACCAGGTTTTAAAAGCGTCACAGGAAGCAATTGGGCAGGAAGTTCGGGGCGAGACAGTGATTCTGGATCTGGCCAGCGAAGAGTACTTTTCGTTGGATGAGGTCGGCACTCGCGTCTGGCAATTGATTCAGGAGCCAATCAGTGTTGGTTCACTAAAGAACCAGTTGCTTGAGGAGTTTGAGGTTGACGAGTCGACCCTGGAGTCTGACCTTCGTGAGTTAATCGACGTGTTAGTCAGTGAAGGGCTGGCATCCAGTGAGTCAGCTGGTGACTGACCTGCAAAAACTGGGGCGTCTCTCTCCGCTCGAATTTTTTCTGTTGGTGGTGTCTGTTCTCGCGCTGCCTGTCGTGGCGATGCTGCTTAAATATCGCGGTTTCCGTAGAACCGAACAGTTGTTCTCGAGATTCAGTCGAAAGCCCGTAACGGCTGATGCAACGGATAGAGTTCACAGCACGGCGCGGATGGTGAGCATTGCGGCACACAAAGGACCATTCAACGCTCAATGTCTGGAGCAGGCGATCACCCTGTGGTGGATGCTTGGTCTTATGGGTATTGAAAGCACCATACGAATGGGCATATACAAGAACGGTGATGCCGTGGAAGCCCACGCCTGGGTTCTCTACCAGGAAGAAATTGTTCTAGGTGAATTGGAGCGGCTGAGCAACTACACACCGCTACTGGACGTGAATATTGAACGGCCCAAATGAGTTATGAAGACCCTGTAAATCAGGGCGGCATGGCATTGGATGAACATCGCAATGCCTTTTATGAGCGCGCCCTGAAACAATTCGTCCATTCGGATTCCGTGGTACTCGATGCTGGTGCAGGCATCGGTACCCTGGGATTGATGGCTGCGAAGCTCGGTGCGCGTCGCGTATATCTGATTGAACCAGTGACTCAGCGTGAGGCGATTCAACAGCTGATTGATGAAAACCAGCTGGCAGAAAAAGTTGTGCTTCTTTCTGAACGCATTGAAACGGCCTCTGTGCCAGAGCCGGTCGATGTCATCACCTCTGTATTCACCGGCAACTTTCTTCTGGAAGAAGATCTCCTGCCAAGCCTTTTTCTTGCAAGAGATCGATGGCTTAAGTCAGGGGGCATCCTGCTACCCGGGCAGGGCAGGATGATGGTGGTGCCCGTAGATCTAGAAGCCTACTACGAAAAACAGATCTGCAGTTGGCGCCGCAAGCCTGCGGGTGTAGTGCACGACGTGATGCATCGTTATGCGGTCAACACCCTTTACTATGATCGCTTTAATGATGTCACCCACAACATGCTGGCTGAACCAGCACAGGTAAAGACCCTCGACTTTTATACCGCGGACGAGGCTGCCTGTGACACAGAGATCGAGATTGACGTCACCCGGTCCGGGAACTGTCATGGATTTCTGGGTTGGTTCGATATGTCGTTTGAAAACGATTGGATGTCGACCGGTCCTCATGTGCCAGCGACACACTGGAGTCAGGTGTACCTGCCCGTCGATCCGGTTCTCAGCCTGAATCAAGGTGATCGATTAAAGTTTCAACTCAAGCGTCCGGAGTTCGGTGACTGGCATTGGCAGGTAGAAGTCCACGGAAAGTGTCATCGACACTCGACGTTTCTGTCACGACCGGTTTCACCGAATCAACTGGCTGTTCGCTCAAAAGATTACAAACCGGTACTGAATGATGAAGGGGCATTGATTAAAGAGCTCCTCCAGCTCATGGATGGCAACCAAACCACTGGTGAGATCGCGGCCTTGTTGTTCCGAAAGTTCTCAGCTCGTTTCAGTTCGGCTGATGAAGCCACTAGATTTGTTTCGTCAAAGATTGCTGACTTGGGCGTGGGAAAGCATGAGTCATGAGTCAGGCCTTTTTTCATTATCGAATCGAATCTGACTTTGAGTTGCCACTGCCTAAAGCTGAGGCTGCATCGACCGAAACGATCCGTGTTGTTCGTCAGAGTCTGGAGAACCCGGAGAACGCCGAAAGACATGAATGGGAGGGTGACTCGCCGTTGATGTACTGCGAGAAACTACCTGCTGGGTACGACCTGGTATTTGATCAGTATTTGAGGGCTCGCGTTTCTGTGGAAACGTTGGATGTACAGTTAGATCAGCAAGTTTCCGATATCAGCGCTTCAGTTCATTTCCTGCTTGATCAGATATTGCCGCGAATGTTGGGCGAGAGAGGAGAGCTGGTATTGCATGGCGGCGCCGTCAGCGAATCATCCGCCGATGCCAGCGCTCTGGTTCTTCTTGGTGCCACTGGTTCTGGTAAATCTACGCTTTGTGCGAGTTTCCTAAAGGATGGATGGTCGCTGTTGTCAGACGATTGTGTCTATGTAGATCCAGACACTTTGGGTGTCCTGGGTAGTTACCCGGGACTCAGGATGTATCGGGACAGTGTCGATACAGTCTTGGGCCAGGAAACGACGACAGGTTTAATGGCTGGTTACAGTGATAAGCAGCGTATTTGTGCGCAGCTGCCCGTTATCGGTGAGCGTCGGCTGGGAGCGTTCGTTGTGCTGGAGCCGGGCGATCATCAGCTGGGGCTTGAATTGCTTGGCGGCTCGGAAGCTCTGATGACGGTGATGCAGGAAACCTTCTGTCTCTGGCCAGCCAACGCATCAGCTGCTGCTGATAGATTGGCGGCTGTAACCGCGGTATTGAGTCAGGACATCCCTGTTTATCGCTGTCAGCTGCCCCACAAATATCACTGTCTTGATGAAGTAAAGACTGTTTTGTGTGAGCTGCTATGAGCGGTATCGCGGGTATCGCTGATTTCTTTGGCGAGCAGGATGCCTCGTCTTCTGTGCAGACAATGTTGGACGTCATGTCTTACCGAGGACCTGATGGCAAGGCGCTCCTGTCTCTGGACCGCGCTTCTTTTGGATTTCTCAAGCTGGATTCATCGGGATTAGTGGGTGAACAACCGGTATGTGATGCCGGAGTTCTCCTGGTGGCAGACGTGCATCTCACGGAGCGGGCTGCGCTCTGTGCGGCTTTGTCCTGTGATATCTCAGTGGCGGATTCCGAGCTGCTGCTCAAGTCATATCTAAAGTGGGGTAAAAATTGCGTCAGGTATCTCAGGGGTGCGTTTGCCTTTGCTGTTAGTGGTCCAGACGGTTTGTTCATGGCGCGAGATCACCTAGGGGTAAAGCCGCTTTACTATTCGGAACTCCCAGATCGGCGTGTGATATTTGCTTCTGAAGCGAAAGCAGTGGCCAGGAAAGCAGAAGCGCCGCTTAACGAAACGAGAATTGCCGATGCGCTGACTTTTCCTCTGGAACATGTGGATAAGGTGTCGACGCCATGGCACGGCGTCTACCGGCTGCCGCCTGGGACTCTTTTGACAGCGAACCGGCAAGGTATCTCGATTGAACAGTATTGGGACGGTAGTGACGTTAAACCAGTCGAAATGGAAGAGGCCGAGTGGGTCCGTCATTTTCGCGAAACCATGCTGGCAGTTCTAAAAGACCACCAGGCAGGTGATGGCGCGCTTGCCCTGACTCTCAGCGGTGGCGTGGATTCGAGCACATTGGTTTGTGTTGCTGCATCTGCTGGCCTTCCGGTACATACGTTTTCGACAGTGCAGGATGATGACCCGGGATGCCTTGAAACCCGACATATTCGATCGGTAACAGAAAAGTATGGGCTTCAGGCATGCCGTTTGAATCCAGCAGATATCGACAGCGATGCGGACCTGTTCATGGATCTTCAGTCTTCCCTGCAGGAACCCTTTGATGCGCACATGCTGCAGCTATTGATCCTGAATCTTGCGGCCAAGCGTTCGGGCCATCGCGCCTTGCTTGATGGCGTCGATGGCGAAATGATCTATTCAATGCCCTCAAGTTATCCCGGTCTTTTGTTCCGGGAAGGAAGAATAGCGGAAGGCCTTAGAGAAGCCTGGCAAGGTGCCATTGTTGGCGGGGACAATCCGTTGGCTGGTCTCTATCGCGGCGTTCGTGGGTTGGGCGCACCGGATGTGCTGCGAAAATTAAAACGGTGGCTGCAAAGAGACAGTGAGTGGCAGGACGTCCTCGGTGAAGCCTGGATATCGAGACGTTTTGCCGATGAACAGGGAATTGTTGCGCGATTGTCAGAGATGCGCACCCGACTTTATGGGCACCATGACTCAATGTCCGAAGTGCACAGAAAGTCAGTCACGCATCCTGCTATCTGTGCTGCTCTCGAACGTTACGATCGTGTTGCCGCGTTATCAGGCATCGAGAGTCGTCATCCGCTCTTGGATCTTAGATTGGTGGAGCTCATTTTGAGTGCGCCGGATCACCTGAAAGTCCGTCATGGCTGGAGCAAGTATCTGCTCCGTCTGGCGGGTGCACCCGATGTGCCCCCGGAGGTTTCCTGGCGCAGGGACAAAGAAGAAAATGGCTGGCGATTCGCGCAGCGTCTTGTCGAGCTTAGGGGTGAAGAGATGCAGGGTTATCTTGCGAATCATCGATCGGAACTTGAATCCCGTGTCCGATCGGATGTTTTGCAGGCCACCGATGAAACATTGCCTGAAATTTATGGAATCTGTCACTGGATGATGACGCAGCGTGAGGAGTTCGATCTTGCTTAGAGACTCTGAGTTGGCTGAGCTGGTGCTCGGTCAACGTGAACTCAAAGCCATCGATATCGACCAGGTCGAGTGTGAACGGCTGCTGGGTCTGGTGCCGAACTTCGCGTCAGATCTGGAGCTGGAGCTGCGCCAAGATGCCTACGATGCTGCTGCGTGGGAGGCAGCGCATCGGCGAACTATTTCGAAGGCACTTAAGTTATTCGCGGCAAACAATATCGATGCGCTGGTCATCAAAGGCACCGTGTTGGCTTACACCCTTTATGCTGAGCCCTGGCAAAGGCGTCGTGTTGATACGGATGTGTTTATTCGTGAGAGTCAGGTTGACGCCGCAGTTGATCTCCTGAAGGGGGCTGGTTTTGAACCAGGGGTATCGCTACCCGGCAGATTAGCAATGGCAGAGTTGGCGTTGTCTCTGACCGATGAATTTGGCGTGGTGCATACCGTGGATCTGCACTGGCGCTTAAACAACAATTGGCGTCTGGCTCAGGCGGTCAATTTCGAAGAACTGTGGGCGCGCAAAAAGCCGCTCCCCGATTTTTGTTCGGAAGCCCTGTGTCCCGATGATGCAGCGTCACTTCTAATAGCCTGTGTTCATCGAGCCGCTCATGTAGCGGATATCGCCTATGAACGCCCCTGGGGTGGTAAACCTGAATCTGATCTCACGCTATGGATTTATGACATTCACCTTCTTTCGCAGGTCATGCTCGAAGAGCACTGGCAATGGATATGTGAAACGGCTAAGCGCGCAAGACTTTGCCTGATTGTGGCGGATGCGCTGCAGCGCAGTCGAAATTTGTTTGGCACGAATGTGCCTGAATCCATCCTGGAGGATTTACTCGGTGCTGCTGATCAGGTGTCATTTGAGCAGATGGCGCAGCAAGCCGGAGGAGAAATGACCAGTCTGAGCGCAATACCTGGCTTGCGGAATAAGTTGGTGTTTCTGATGGAGCAGCTGTTTCCAGCTGCCAGTTATATGAGGGCGCGTTACCCAGACGATTGGCTCGTCTGGGCTTACGCGAAAAGAATTGTGTCAGGATTAGGAGTTCGAGGTTGGAATCTCGTTAAACGGCACGCCTTTGTCGACTCGGATATCCTGGGGTAGACCCAGTACACGCTCAGCGATGATGTTGGCCATCACCTCATCGGTGCCTCCTGCGATTCGTAAACCTGGAGAAGACATATAAGTCAGCTGGAACATACCAGCAGCCTCCGACAGTTCGGAATCCCATATGGCGCCGCTGGCTTCCATCAAGTCCAGCGCGAAAGAGGCCATGTCCTGTTGCTTTGGGGCACCCACAAGTTTGCCGATTGAATTTTCCGGTCCTGGAATCTCGCCACGTGACAATGCGGTCATTGAACGGTAACCGGTGTATTTCAATCCCGATTCCTGTGCATACCAGGTTGCGAGCTGCGCACGGACGTTCTTGTCGTTGATCGCAGGTTCGTCATTCAAGTTAACCTTGGTTGCTAGATCAAACACCGAGTTGAAATTGCAACCGCCGCCGCCACCGCCGATGGATGCGCGTTCGTTCATCAGGGTTGTCAGCGAAACCTGCCAGCCTTGACCAACAGCACCCAGGCGCTGTGCATCCGGAATTCGGACGTCCGTGAAGTAAACTTCATTGAAGTTTGCACCACCTGAAATCTGTTTGATGGGTTTGACTTCGATACCCGGTGATTTCATGTCAACGAAGAAGTAAGTGAGGCCCTGGTGTTTTGGCGCTGTAGGGTCTGATCGTACGACCAGGACGCCATAGTCAGAATAATGCGCACCGGACGTCCAGATTTTCTGACCATTGATAACCCAATCGTCGCCATCTTTCTCAGCACGTGTTCTTAGTGCTGCCAGGTCGGATCCGCCTGCGGGTTCACTGAACAGCTGACACCAGACTTCTTCACCACTGGCGAGTTTTGGCAGGTATCGTTTGTTTTGTTCTTCCGTTGCCCAGGTCATCATTGTTGGCGCACACATGCCGTGCCCAATGGCGAAAATCGAATCCGGAGTATCGAATTTTGATTCTTCCTGGTTCCATATCACTTGCTGAATCGCATTAGCGCCGCGACCGCCATGTTCCTCTGGCCATCGAATACAAGCCCAGCCTGCGTCGTACTTTTTCTTCTGCCAGAGTTTTGCGCGACCGTTGTAATCCAGGCCATCCAGTTCTTCCGCCGTGGGAACGTTGTCCGTCAGCCAGGCGCGAACCTCTTCTCTGAATGCTGTTTCTTCTGCTGAATCTTTAAAGTCCATGTTCGTCTCCTATGCTGCGCGATCTGCTTCGATGGCAGAAATCAGTTTGTCCTGCCAGGTGGCTTCACTGCCTATGTTGGTGGCAAGAAGCTTCGATCGTCGGTACGGGAACTGGCAATCGAATTCCCAGGTGAATCCCATGCCGCCATGTGTCTGCACGTTTTCTTTTGATGCAAAGTAGTAGGCCTGAATTGCAGACACCCTTGCTGTTGCAGCAGCGATGGGCAGTTCAGGTGCTTCTGTCGAAATTGCCCAGGCGCCGAAGTAACAGTTGGATCGGGCCAGGGTGTTTTTGACGTAGATGTTCGCAAGCTTGTGCTTGATCGCTTGGAATGACGCAATCGGTCTGCCGAAGGCGAAACGACCCAGGGCGTATTCTTTTGCCATGTTCAGCGCGGTATCAGCGCCGCCGACCTGTTCCCAGGCAAATAACACGGCCGCACGGTTGAAGACATTTTCGAGCAGTGTCCAACCCTGACCTTTTTCACCCAGCAGTTCTGCGTCTGCACCATCGAAAGTGATGCGTGCATGGGATCGACTCGGATCGATGGTTTTCACAGTTTCCCGGTTTACACCAGCGCCGCTTAGATCGACGAGATACGCACTGGCACCGTCACCACTATCTGCACTGGCAATAACCACGGCGAAATCTGCGATGTCACCATCAGCGACCGGCAACTTGGTGCCGTTGAGTTTGCCGCCGGAAACTGAAGACTTCAGTGACTTGGCCGTCGTTTGACCGCCACCTTCGCTAAACGCGAAACAGCCGATACTGGATCCCGCGGCGAGCTTAGGCAGATATTCCTGCTTCTGTGATTCAGAACCCGCCTGCAGCAGTGCTTCCGTTGCCAGGTAGACTGAAGATGAGAAAGGCAGGGGAGCCAATGCTCGACCCAGTTCTTCTGCGATCACGCTCAGTTCCAGGTAGCTCAGTCCCAGTCCTTCGTATTCCTCCGGAATGACGGTTGCTGTCCATCCCATTTCGACAACTTTCTGCCAGAGGTCAGCGTCGAAGGATTCGTCTCCTTCCAGTATTTTCCTGACCACCGATGGCGGGCAGTTATCGGTAAGGAAACCAAGCGCCTGCTCTCTCAGCAGGTCCTGTTCCTCGGAAAACTCAAAGTTCATGTTTCTCCTCCAGTGTTCTTATTGGATTTGTTGTATTGATTTAGTCGCGGATCATCACGGGTAAGTCAGTGATGCCATGAATGAAATTGGATTTGAGATACGTGGGGTCGCCAACCACTTCAACCTTGTCGAAGCGTTTCATAATTTCTTCCCACAGCACATTCAGCTGCATTTCTCCGAGCCGGTTTCCCACGCAGCGGTGTATTCCAAAACCGAAGGACAGGTGCTGCCTTGGGTTTGGTCGGTCGATAATGAACTGATTGGCGTTCTCGATAACCTCTTCGTCGCGGTTTCCGGAGATGTACCACATCACCACCTTGTCACCGGGTGAAATCTGCTTTCCACCCAGCTCAGTGGGTTTGACGGCGGTTCGGCACATATGTGCAACAGGACTTTGCCAGCGAATGATTTCTGGCACCATTTTCGGAATGAGGTTGTGGTTGCCTTGAAGCTTTTGATACTGATCTGGGTTCTGGTTCAGTGCCAGTACGCCGCCGGTGATGGAGTTTCTGGTTGTGTCGTTACCACCAACGATCAGAAGCAGCATGTTGCCGAGAAATTCATTGGGCGGCATGTTCTTCGTTGATTCGCCGTGTACCAGGGTTGAAATCAGGTCGTCGCCAGGTTCACTCATTGCCTGTCGCTCTTTCCAGACGGCATCGAAGTATTCAAAACACTTCCACAGTTCCTGGAACCCTTGTTCCGGTGTTTCGAAAACTTCTGGATTGCCTATGTTCTCGACGGTATCTGACCAGTGAATCAACTTATGCCGGTCTTCCTGTGGCACACCGAAAATGGTGGCCAGCATCTGACCCGTCAACTCCACAGAGACCTTGCGGACCCAGTTGAACTCCTCGTTCCTTGGCAGGTCGTCGAGAATTTTTGCGGCGCGTTCCCGAATCAGCTCCTTCAATTCCTGAAGCCGTTTCGGTGTAAATGAAGGTGCAACAACGGCTCGCTGCTGATCGTGTACCGGTGGATCCTGCATGATGAACATCGGCAGGTGGAACATGGCGTTCTGTTCTTCCGGGTTTTCGATAGGGCGGCCACCCATTCGAATGCCGCCCTGGTTGATGTCTGAAGAAAAAATATCGTGATGAGTGTCCACGTGCATGATGTCGTGGTACTTGGTGACCGACCAGTAGGGTCCGAACATGCTGTCCGGCGTCAGGTGGACTGGGTCTTCTTTTCTGAGTCTTTCAAAGTAGGGCCACAGCTTGTCGTGTTCGAACAGTGACGGGTGACAGGGGTCCAGGGTTTCCAGTGGAAGGCTATAAGGGTCGACGTTGACGTCGATGGCGTATTTGTCGCGGAACTCCGCGTTGTTCATGTACCGGTCTTCGCTTGGATCGTACTTCTGGTTGTCTGACATACGCCTTCAATAAAAACACAAAAGAGCTCAATACTAGGCAAAGTCTGGCGAACTATCCAGAAGGTGACGGGCCTGTTCGGCTGGACGTTTGACTGTCCGGAGGCGAGCAGTTAGCTTGCTGACCTTTCGCAACAAAAATACAACGGATAAGACAGTGAATTTCGATTTTTCTGATGATGAAAAAATGGTGCAGGACCAGATACACCGGTATCTGAATGACAACTGCGACTTCAGCCGCTTTCGGTCGGTGCTTGAGGGTAATGAACCTTATTCTGAGAAGGTCTGGCAGGGGCTTGCAGAGATGGGCGTGCAGGGAACGGCCATATCAGCGGAGCATGGCGGTGTCGAAGCCGGTTACCTGACGCTGTGCCTGGCGGCTAAAGAAATGGGTGCGCATCTCGCACCGGTTCCTTTTTCGACCTCGGTTTATCTGTTCGCTGAAGCGATTGCTCGATATGGCTCCGAGGCGCAGAAAGAAAAGTGGCTGCCGCTGATTGCAAGCGGACAGCTTAAGGGCACCATTGCGGTGAACGAAACTGTCGAAGAAGCTCGCGCCGACAACATATCTGCCGCGTTTAGTGACGGTCAGGTCAGCGGCAGTAAGCTGGTTGTGCCTCAGGGGATGGTGGCGGATGTTGCGATTGTCCTGGCGAAAAAAGGTGATGGACTCACGCTCGCCATTGTCGAGCTGGAGGGTGTCAGTCGCACATCTGTTGAGATGGTGGACCCGACCATGGCAACTGCGACTCTGGTCTTTGAGAATACCTCAGCAGAGGAATTGGGTGAGTGTTCTGACGGCTGGAGTGCGCTCGCGGATGTTTATAACCGTGCGGCGGTTCTGTTTGCCTTTGAGCAAATTGGAGGCGCAGAGAAAGCACTCGAGATGGCTGTGGACTATGCCAAAGAGCGTTTTGCATTTGGTCGTCCCATTGGTTCATTCCAGGCTCTCAAACACATGATGGCGGATATGTACGTTGCATTGAAGCTGGCGGAGTCAAACTGCTATTACGCTGCATGGGCGCTGCAGAACGACTCTGATGATCTGGCGTTGGCAGCAGCGACAGCGAGAGTTTCTGCGACACAGGCGTTTCAGCTTTGTTCCCGCGACAACATCCAGGTTCATGGTGGCATGGGTTTTACCTGGGAGTTTGATTGCCACCTTTACTATAGGCGTTCGAACTACCTGACCCTCATGCTCGGTGGCCTTGCCGCCTGGGAAGATAAACTCATTAGCGCACTGCCAGCAGACGCGGCATAAGGAGACGATCATGGATTTCAGCGATACAAAAGAAGAAGCAGCATTTCGCGAAGAAGTGCGTGCATGGATCTCTGACAATGCGCCGGAGTATCTATATGAACCACTATCTACCAGTGGCTTCGGTTCTACGCGCACTGGAGAATACGACCCTCTGACAGAAGCCAAGAAATGGCAGAAGAAAAAGGCGGATGCGGGTTGGGCCTGTATCCAATGGCCGAGCGAGTACGGTGGTCGCGGCGCAACACCTATCCAGAGTGTGATCTGGAATCAGGAAGAAGGCGTCTACGGATCATTGAGTCGTACCTTCATCATTGGCCAGGGTATGTGCGCGCCCACCATGATGGCTTATGCCAGCGAGGAACAGAAACAACGCTACCTGCCCAAGCTTGCGAGTGGTGAAGAAGTTTGGTGTCAGCTGTTTTCTGAACCTCATGGTGGATCAGACCTTGCTGGTTTACGAACCCGTGCCGAAAAAGATGGTGATGATTGGGTTATCAATGGTCAGAAGATCTGGACATCGGGTGCTCACTACAGTGACTACGGCATCCTGATTACGCGTACTGATCCGGAAGTGCCGAAGCACAAAGGCTTAACCATGTTCTTCTTGGATATGCGCAGCGAAGGTGTCGACATCGTGCCGATCAAACAGGCCAATGGCGACAGCGGTTTCAACGAGGTTTATTTCGACAATGTTCGAATTCCGGACGCGCAGCGTTTGGGTGAGGTCGGTGAAGGCTGGAAGGTTTCGCTGACAACCCTGATGAATGAGCGACTCGCTATTGGTGGCAGCATCGCAACGGGCTTTCCTGAAATCAAAGCGCTGGTAGACGAGCTTCGCATTGCCTCTGGTTCAGCCATTGAAGATTCAGCGGTGCGTTCCAAGCTGGCGGACTGGTACGCGAAAAGCGCCGGTCTTAAGAACACGGCATCGCGCGCGATTTCTGCGCTATCTAAAGGGGAAACACCAGGGCCGGAAAACAGCATCGGCAAACTGGTGGCTGGTGGCATGATGCAGGACATCGCTAAATTTGCGTTGGACCTCCAGGGTCTGCCTGGTGCGATTATGGATCCGGAGATTGCTTCAGGATCTGCACGACTGCAGGCGATGCTCATGCGTTCCCCGGCAGTGCGTATTGAAGGTGGTACCGATCAGATACTGCGAAATATTATTTCAGAGCGAGTGCTTGGTCTGCCGGAAGATATGCGAGCGGACAAAGGCTTGCCTTTCAACAAAATACCAACCGGAAACTAATTAACGCGATTATTAAAGGTGTTCAGCTGCAGCGGCTTTGTGCTGCTGCAGTTCTTCATCACTGAGACCTGTGAGTTCATAAGGTAGCACCAGCCAGTCACTGGTAGTCGACTGATAGTAATCCGGTTCTGTGTCGACGCGCCGTGCGTCGGGTTTGTACCAAAGTGAAGCAACGCGAACGTCTTCAGGCATGTTCCGTTTCAACCTGGTTCGAAGACGTTCGAGAACAGCCTGAACGTTGAGCCCGGTACTAAAGACGTCATCGACGATCAGTAATGCGTCATCCTGGCCCAGGGTTTCGAGTAGATACTGGGTTCCATGCACGCGAATCTGCGGGTTCGGGTTATTGACCATATCCGCATAGTCGCTCTGGCCCTCGTAAGAAGTCCGAATGGCGATGTGATCGGTTTCAACGCCAAGGGTTTGCAGACATTCCTGAACGTAGATACCTACGGTGCTACCGCCTCGCCACAAACCAACAATAAAGGTAGGGCGAAAACCACTTTTGTAAATCTGTACGCCAAGTTTAAAGCTGTCTTCCATCACAGACTGTTCGGTCAGGAAGGTTTTGGTTGTCTCACTCATGGGATCATTCTAGTCTCTGTCGCATGACAATTAAAAAGTATCTGGACGCGCAGACCCTCCTTGAAGACAGCTGGCGCCTTGGTGCCATGGTGGCTGATTCCGGTTTTAAACCAACGTTTATTGTGGCGATCTGGCGCGGCGGCGCACCCATTGGTGTCGCGGTACAGGAGATGCTCAGGGCACGGGGGATTGTTTCGGATCATATTGCCATTCGGACCGCGTCCTACTCGGGTATCGATGGCCGGGAAGATGAAGTTCGGGTTTACTCCATGAACTACCTCATCAAAAACGTGTGCCACGATGACAGCCTTCTGATTGTCGATGATGTCTTTGATACCGGAAGAAGCATTGAAGCCGTTATCAATCATCTCAAGGATAAGGCTCGACTCAATACACCGGAGGATATCCGGATTGCCGTGCCGTACTATAAACCGACGAGGAATCTGTCAGGCCGTGCGCCTGACTACTACATTCATGAAACCGAGGATTGGTTGAAGTTTCCTCACTCGCTGGAAGGTCTCAGCTGGGAAGAGATCAGCGAACACCGGCCAGAACTGGCCGCGATCCTTGAGGAAGCGAAAGAAGCTCAGTAGATGTCTACTTCAGACAGCAGCCAGTCGACTTCCGCGTCTTCCAGGCCAACTCTCTGCTTGCGCAGATAGTAATTCACCTGGGGCACTTCTCGACGCACCGCTTCCAGCTGGTCCATCCTGAATTTGATAAAGCGGCAGTCTTCCAGGCAAACCACCGATGCACAGTTGTCCGATGCAAATGGTCGCCATCCGTATTCCGCTGACGGTCCTCTGACGCCTTCGTCATCCTCGATCTTGCCTTCAGCAAGAATGTACCAGGCAGAATCATCGAAGCGTCGCGTGTCACCTTTTTCCAGGTTTTCGAAACGCGCAATGTTGCCAACTTTCTCGAGCGCGGTAGATGTCATCATGTTGAACTGTGGCAGCGACTTGATCATCGGACGCAACGCCCAGCGGTTGAGTAGCTTGTCGCGGAAACCCTCTGTTTTGATAAATGCAGCAAATGTCTGTTCGGCAAATACGCAGACGGTGACAGGCGTTCTTGCCACAACTGACGCGTTTCGAGTGCCAACACCCGTAATAACCGCCATTTCACCGATCACGTCGCCTGCCTGCAGGTTCGCAACTGTATTGAACTGCTGACCGTCGTGCTGCACGACATCGCAGTAGCCCGTAAGGATCAGGTAGACAAAACCGCGGGTCTCAGAGTCCTGTACGATGATCACATCGTCGGTGTTGTATTTACGTATCTCTTCTTCTGCCAGAAGGCTACGCATCCAACGGTTCGGAAAGGGTTCCCCAAGCCAGCTCGACAGGTAATGGTTGACCTGTGAGGTGTAAACACTCGGGTCTCCATCAATCACGGTGTAGCGCTTGCCTGAACTGGCGAGAGAGAAAGTTGTATCGAATTCGTTGGGTAGCTGTTCAACGTGCACAAATACCACTCGATCTGCGCTCGACTTTAAGGCGTCGGCGGGATCTCCATGAATGGCGCCTGCACCACCGTCGGCAACCAGGAGGCTGAATCTTTCGGTGTACAGTCGCTCGAGATTCTCCATGGTCTCATCACGAACATGCCCCTCTTTGTGCAAGTCGCGAATGGTGGTCATCGTATGGTTATCGCCCACGATACAGATCTGTCGTTCGTAACCTCGATGGATAGTGCTGAACGTGGCGCCAATGGTTGGAATGCTGTGTACCGTGACGTGGGGCAGAATATCCATGCCGTAGTAGTTCAAACTCTCTCCGGGAACAACCTCAACCAGCTTGAAGTGTTCGTCAACGGCTTCAACGCTCCAGCCTAAACTGCAGGCTAGTTTTTCCATTGCCATGTTGTAGATTTCGCGCGTAGTAATAATTTCGACGCGATGCGGCATGAGCATCAGTGGAAACATGGCGCAGTGATCATCATGCAGGTGGGTCAGGAATACCGCGGACACCTGGTTCTTGGAAATCCCTCGAGCAAAGAGATGTTGATCCAGGAAAGGTATTGAATCGATCAATATGTAGTCGCCGTTGTAGCACAGAGCGAGACCCGTACAGGGTTCCTCTGGCGTAAAACCGCTGGCGCCGCCCAGGATCTCCAGTCCCATTTTGACCAGACCGCCTGGCACATAGTCTCGTTGCACCGGGTAGCAGGGCTGTATCTCAAAGTCCTGGTTCAGATTGACCGTGACTTCACCAGCGCCGTTCTCGACCTGGTAGTGATCTTGGCCGACATGCCGAATGGTTAATTCACCAACGGTTGTTTCACCGTCAACAAACGGTTTGGCGTGAAAAAATTCTTCAACGGGAATGATGTCGCCGTTTTCGTATTTGAGTGCGATGGCATCAGCAACTGCAAGCCATTCGTCTTTCAGGGCCTCACCCGTTTCCCAGGCGTCCAGTTCATCCCGAGTAGGACCCATGAGCGTGAATCTAAGGAGACGTAAAACCTGGCTGATGTCTTCTTTTTCCCCGACCAGGTTGAGCTTCTTGCCCTGGCCCAATCCGTTCATGACAAACAGGAAAAAGTAGATCGGGAATTCGAGATTGTTAATCAAGGATCCATCTTTTTCTCGGACATCTGTCAGAACGAGAGTTTCGAATCCGGTGACATTGTTAACGAGGAGTCCCTTGAGAACTTCCGGGGGTTGGCCGAACAGGATGACATCATCTCCGCCTTTGACGATACGACTGCCCTGGGCCGGGATTTCTACAACCGGTGCGTTCATGGAGACTACGTAAAAAGAGGGTTTGAAGGAGTGTACGGATAAAAAAAGCTTTCTTAAAGGCCTTTCATCGACGGAACCGTTCAAAGTCACTACAATTGCGGCTCCCCATAAATTGCGCAGTGCAATATCGATAATAAAAGCTGCTGGGGTGCGAATTCTTGAACTAAACCGAATCGTCTAAATCTGCAGAGGAATAAATGGAAAATAATATTGGCCAGATGCTAACGAAGCGTGCGGAGTTGAGTGCTGAAGTCGAAGCCTATGTCGATAGCCAGTCTGGACTTCGTCTAACTTTCCGGGAACTGAATGAGCGCACTAATCAGGTTGCGAACAACCTGCTCAGTCTAGGCGTTAAGAAGGGCGATCGGGTCGGCATCATGATGATGAACAGTGCCGAATTTTTTGAATCCTATTTTGCGATCGCAAAGATTGGTGGCGTTGTAGTACCACTCAACTGGCGTCTGGTGGCAGACGAACTTGAATTTATTCTCAAAGACAGCGGCACGACGACTCTGATCTTCGGTGATGAGTTCGCAGGTCTGGCAGAAGACCTGAACGGTCGCGGCGATAAAACAGATATTCAAAACTGGCTGCACTCACAGGGTGAGTCAGCCTATTCGGTCAGCTATGAAGCAGGCCGAGAGGCAGCTTCTGCAGAAGAGCCTGAAGTCACCGCGAAAGATGATGATCTTCTGTACATTATGTACACATCCGGAACGACCGGATTACCGAAAGGAGTTGTACACACTCACAGCACTATGTTCTGGGCGCTCTCGACGTTGACGCCTTTGGTCGACTCGCGGGAGCGAGATCGATACCTGGCAGCTCTGCCTTTGTTCCACGTGGGTGCTCTGACGCCGGTAACCTCTAATGTCCTGCTGGGTGTGACCAGCGTGGTGATGCGTGAATTCGATCCGACCCGAGCCTGGGAGCTTTTTCAAGAAGAGAAAATTACCTCAGCGCTGCTGGTACCTGCGATGTTGAACTTCATGATTCAGGTGGATGCCCGCAACACTTGTGACTATTCCAGTCTGCGTTGGATTCAGAGTGGCGCATCACCTTTGCCCGTCAGCTTGA
This sequence comes from Pseudomonadales bacterium, assembly GCA_965267195.1. Taxonomy (GTDB): domain Bacteria; phylum Pseudomonadota; class Gammaproteobacteria; order Pseudomonadales; family Azotimanducaceae; genus UBA9659. The sequence goes on along the minus strand of OZ253942.1, from coordinate 1,743,092 downwards.
TCCAGCAGTACGCAGACATCGGCATTGATGTGCACCAGATTTACGGTCTGACGGAGAGTTGTGGTCCTGCTTGTCTGATCACCGGTGAAGACGCCATGGCTAAGATTGGATCCACCGGTCGGGGTTTCTTCTTTACGGACATCAGAGTTGTGACAGAAGACGGTTCAGATGCCGAGCCTGAAGAACAGGGTGAGGTGTGGGTGAGTGGCCGTCATATTATGAAAGAGTACTGGAATCGCCCGGACGCCACGGCAGAAACCATTACCCAGGATGGCTGGCTTCGTACCGGCGATGTGGCGACTCGAGACGTAGATGGTTTCGTTTACATCCAGGATCGAATCAAAGACATGATCATTTCGGGCGGTGAAAATGTTTATCCCGCAGAGATTGAGAATGTGTTGTTAACGCATCCTGACATTGCAGAGGTAGCCGTTATCGGGCAACCCAGTGAAAAGTGGGGTGAATCTCCGTTTGCGGTTGTTGTCAGCAAGAACGCTGATCTGACCGCAGAAGACGTGTTGGCTCATTGCGATGGCAAGTTGGCGCGATTCAAATTGCCCAAGGGTGCTGACTTTATTGAAGTCATACCTAGAAATGCGAATGGCAAGGTCCTGAAGCGCATGCTTCGTGAGCAGTTTCCGGGACCTGCGCCTGCCTGATTAGAGGATTAGATTGTTTAGAAATATTCCTGTTGTACTGGGAATCCTGTTTCCGTCGCTGGCATTTGCCGCCAGCGACCTGGTTGTAGAACTCGGTGAGAATGAAACCATAGAGGTGCGCAACGTCGCGGACAGCGGCGTGCGCATTGACGGTGTGCTGGATGAAGACGTCTGGGACACTTTGCCTGCCTACGATGAGTTTGTGGTGATCGAGCCAGATACGCTCGCTGACACAGCTCATGGTACCAGGGTCCGGGTTTTCTATGATGATACCGGCCTCTACTTCGGTATCGATATGGACCAGCCGGTGGAAACACTTATTGCGCGATTGTCCGGTCGCGACAATCGTGGTCTGAATCGAGATTCAATCAACATTACCCTGGATACCTCTGGCGAGGGGCGTTACGGATACTGGTTCGGTGTGAACCTCGGTGACTCCCTGTCTGATGGCACATTGCTGCCGGAGCGTCAGTTTTCCAATGAATGGGACGGTGCCTGGCGAGGCGCCAGCTCGGAGACCTCAACCGGCTGGTCAGGTGAATTACATATTCCCTGGGGTACGGTGGCAATGCCGAACGTCGAGGGTGCTCGCCGTATTGGACTCTACATGTCACGCAAGGTGGCTTATGTGGATGAGCGTTGGGGTTGGCCGGCGTTGCCGTCAACGGTACCGAAATTTATCTCCGCGTTGCAGTCACTGTCGGTAGACGGCGTAAACCCGAAGCAGCAATACAGTGTTTATCCCTTTGGCGCGATTACCCAGGATCGAATCGAGAACGATGTGGAGTATCGAGTGGGCGCGGATTTTTTCTGGCGTCCGTCGTCAAACTTCCAGATGACCGCGACGGTGAACCCGGATTTCGGTGCGGTAGAGTCTGATGAAGTGGTCATCAATCTTTCTGCGACAGAAACCTTCTTCCCGGAAAAACGTCTCTTCTTCCTTGAGGGACAGGAGATCTTTCAGGCAACCCCCAGAGCGGATCCGCCGCGCCGTGGTGTAGGGCGAGCCGGTCCTCCAACCACGCTGATAAACACGCGCCGAATTGGCGGCCAGCCGTTAGAGCCTGAAACCGGTCCTGGCGTGGTGATCGAAGAAAGAGATACGTTGCGACCCGTTGACCTGCTCGGCGCAGTAAAAGTGACCGGCCAATCCGGACGCTTTCGCTATGGCGTGCTTGGTGCTTTTGAGGATGACGTTAAATTTAATGCGACTCGAAACGGCGATCCGTTTCACCTCGAGGGTGAGTCCAGCGATTATGGTATTGCGCGTGTTTTGTTTGAGGATTCACCCGGCGGCGCCTATCGAGCAGTTGGTGTGATGTCCACGGCGGTCCTGAATGATCAGCGTGAAGCCAAGACCCACGGTGTTGACGGTCACTACCTATCCGAAGATGGCAAGTGGAAGGTCGATGGCCAGGTCTATTCATCGAGCATTGATGACATCAATGAAGACATCGACACGGGTTACGGCGGCTTTGTCGACGTCGAATACACATTCAGGCAGGGAGTCAGCCAGCGACTGGGTATCGAGTACCAGGACGAGCATGTCGACATCAATGACCTTGGCTTCCTCACGAGAAACGATGCCCTTCGAATCCGGACTGCCCACGTCCGTACCAATTCGGATATCAGTTGGGCCCGGGATAACGAGTTTGATATCCGTGGCTTCGTGCAGAGAAACGATGAAGGTCTCTTTACTGGTGGCGGTGTATTTCTGGCGGACCGAATGACGTTCGATAATCTTTCCAGTCTGACCGTCAGGGCTAGTTTTCAACCGGAACGTTATGACGATCTGAACAGTTTCGGTAACGGAACCTATCGAGTTGAGGAAGAAGCGTTCTTTGGGTTTGGCTGGGACTCTGATGACACCAAGCCGCTGAGCTTTGAAGTGGGTGCAGGATTCTCTGAAGAACAGTTGGGTGGTGACACCTATATAGGAAGATTTGAGGTGAACTGGCGCCCCAGCGATCGGTTCTCAATGTCGACGAGCATCAGGCACGTCAATCGAAGTGGCTGGCTGCTGCACCAGGAAGACGAAAACTTCACTACCTTTGATGCCGAGCAGTGGGAACTTAGATTCAGTTCCGATTACTTCCTGACGGCGAAGCAACAGTTTCGTGTCTCGCTTCAATGGGTTGGTATTCAGGCTGAGGAAGATGAGTTCTATGTCATTCCTAATGAGCCCGGGGATCTGATTCCGGTTGAAAAGCCACCGGGACCGTCCGACAGTTTCAGCATCAACGATATGAGCCTACAAGCCAGATATCGTTGGGAAATTGCACCTTTGTCGGATTTATTTATTGTGTACAACCGTCTGGTTGACGATTCGGGTCCGTTAAAGAGCTTCTCAGATGCCTTTTCAGATGGGTATGATAATCCGCTCGGCGATTTCCTGGTGGTTAAACTCAGGTATCGGTTCGGCTCTTAGGGGCGCACGAAGGAGGATTCGGAAAGTTGCCACGTTACGACTATTTGTGTGATGACAATGGCAGAACCATTGAGGTTGTGCACCGCATGAGCGACAGCGTGAAGAGCTGGGGTGAGCTCTGTGAGCTTGCATCCATTGATCCAGGTGAGACACCACTTGATGCTCCTGTCCGCCGGGTTATTACCACGCCGCCCATGGCGAACACACCCGCTGGAAATGCCCACTTAAAGAATCTCGGGTTTACCAAGCTTGAGAAACGATATGACGGTACCTACGAGAACGTCACCCGTACCGGTACTGAAAAGCGTTTTCTCGATCCAAAAGATCCAAGTTCACTGCCGCACGTTCACAAGAAGGTCAGTGATTAGCATGGCGAGACTCTGGCTTTGTGCGCTGCTCTTGGTGAGTGCGAGCCTTAGTGCAGAAGATAAAGCCAACTACTTCCTATTGATCTATACCCCTGGACCGTCCTGGAATGAAGCGCTCGGTTATGACCGCCAGCCTGGTCTTAAAAAACACCATGAGTATCTGCAGGAACTGCACCTGAACGATCAGATCGTCATGGGCGGTGATGTCATTGAAGATGTCAGTTATGACGCGCTTAGTGTGATGCTCTTGCGCACAGGCTCACTTGAAGAGGCAGAAAGTCTCGCCGCTCAGGATCCTGGTGTTCAGATGCGGCTGGTCAGGACTCAGGTTTTGCCCTGGCAGGTCGACATGTCGTCCATGCGTTTCGTTCGACGGCGGCCTTCACAACCCATCGAAGACCCGGACAAGAGCTTCAGTATTAAGCGCGTGGATCCCGAAAGCCGGTTGAATATCAGCGATTAGCCGGAAGCGTCCTGAGCTTTCTCCAAACCTACCAGGTGGTCTATGACCTGCAGCATCCGACGTGGACCGATATCGGATGTCGTCCGCACCAGGTACTTACCCTGCACGATGATCGTTGGTACGGCGGCTACCCTGAGGCGGCGAGCCATCTGGTCTGCTCGATTCAAAGCGTTGCTGACTTCTGCTGAGTTAAAAGCCTGCTCGTAAGCCTGTCTGTCGAGACCTGAAGATTCTGCGAATTGGATCATCCGCTCTGGGCCATTGAACACTTGTCTGGCGTCATGGATAGCTCGAAAGGCCCGCATGTGATTACCCTCAAGGGCATCCATTTCTTCAAGCGCGTAGTAGTGGCGACCCAGCAACCGCCAGTACTCGTTTGCGATGGCAGGTGTCTGAACCAGATTGACGTCGTCGCGGCCTTCGGCCCAATCCTTAATAAGTGGATCGAAGTTGTAACAGTGGACGCAGGCATAACTGAAGAATTCCATGACCTCGACCTGGTCCCCTCGAATCCGGCGAGGATTTTCAATTAATCGGTAATGTTCGCCCTCGACGAACTCTTCGATGTTCGCCTCGATGGTTGTCTGGTAAGACAGGTACGCCACGATAGCGAGTACCACAACAGCTAGTGCACCCACAGCAAACTTCTGCTGTTTCAGGAACTTCGACTCTTTCTTTGCCATAGGTCATGTCAATCTGAATAGAATCGGCCATTATAATGATCCGATCTTCTGCTGAACAAGAAAGTGATATGACTGAGCTTATTGCTGAATCTCTCGAATACCTCGCGGACACCGACGAAGATGTCTACCAGCGAGTTTTTGACGCTTTCTACCAGGAGAGCCCCGCTGCGGAGAACTTGATGTTACATATGGATGAGCTCACCAAAGGGCGCATGCTGGAGGAGGTGACACGCCTTCTGATGAGCGTCGATGTTGAGCTTGAGGCGGCGTATCTGGATTTTGAGCTGCGCAATCACGAGCAGGCATACAGCGTTGAGCGTCACATGTATCGGCAGTTGTTTAATGCTTTTGCCGCCGTCGTCCGTGATCTCGCGGGAGATCGCTGGACGCCGGAGTATGAGCAGGCGTGGACTAACCGCATCGAAGAGTTAAGCAGCGCCATGGAAGCTGCTTAAGGGGCTGGCAATTCGGGTCCGGATTGCGTACCGTGCGCCCAAATTTGATGACAGAATTCTTTCATGACAAAAGTTACAGTCCTTCCGGGCGACGGAATTGGCCCTGATATTGTCGACGCGACCATTAAGGTGCTCGATCACCTTGATTGCGATCTTGAGTTTGAATACGCCATCGCTGGTGGAGAGGCCCTGAAACAGGGTTTGGATCTGGTTCCAGAAGAAACCCTGGCGAAAATTGCGGAAAACCCGGTTGCGCTTAAAGGGCCGATCACCACACCCATCGGTCGCGGTTTCAGTTCAGTAAACGTTTCTCTCCGACAACACTTTGATCTTTTTGCCAATGTTCGACCGGCATTGTCGATTCCTGGCGCTACGCTCCGTTACACCGATATCGATATCCTGGTGGTTCGAGAAAACATGGAGGGTCTTTATTCCGGTGTCGGGCACAAGCGAAGCGAGGATGGCGAACGGGCTGAATTGACCAGCGTTGTCACCCGCAAAGGCAGTACGCGAGTGATTCGGCATGCATTCAAGCTTGCCAGGCAGCTGAAGCGAGAGAAGGTCACCGTGGTCCACAAAGCCAACATCATGAAATCAACGTCCGGTTTGTTTCTTGAAGTTGCTCGTGAGGTTGCCAAAGAATTTGATGACATCGAGTTTGAGGAAATGATTGTCGATAACTGCGCCATGCAGCTGGTCATGAATCCGCATCGTTTTGATGTCATGGTGACCACCAATCTGTTTGGCGACATATTATCGGACCTATGTGCGGGTCTCGTCGGTGGTCTCGGGCTTGCGCCTGGCGCAAACATCGGCGATGACCGGGGCATTTTCGAAGCTGTACACGGTAGTGCACCAGACATTGCTGGCAAAAATATTGCCAATCCCACGGCGCTTTTGCTGGCTTCTGCCATGATGCTGGATTATCTTGAGTTGAATGACGCCAGTCAGCGAGTTCGAACCGCGGTTCGTAAAGTGATTGGCGAGGGGAAAACAACGACACCGGATCTTGGTGGCAGCGCCTCAACAACAGACTATACGCAGGCGTTGATAGACCACCTGTAGAACTCTCCGGTACGGGGGAACGATTGGCGCTTCCGAAGAAGACGCTTTTTTTCTATTCGCTAACTGACCTGCCGGTCATGATGGCTTTGTTTCCGGTCATCGTTTTTGTACCCCAGTTCTATACCACGGAACTGGCGGTCCCCATGGTTGTTGCCGCCAACATTATGTTGGCGGTCCGCATTTCGGATGTCATCACCGATCCGTTCTTTGGCTTCATCACTGATAAATACCCAACTCCCTGGGGACGCCGCCGATTTTGGATAGCGCTGGCTGCACCGATCATGATGCTCGCGGTCTACCAGCTGTTCTTTCCTCCAGAGGGTGCCGGTGCCTGGCATATGGGCGGCTGGTATTTCCTGCTGTCCATCTCCACGACGATGATGATCATTCCCTACTATGCCTGGGGCGCGGAGCTTTCACCTGAGTACAACGAGCGATCTCGTATTACCGGGGCCAGGGCGATGATGGGTGTTGTTGGAAACCTTTGCGCGCAGCTTGGACCAGCGGCGGCACTGTTCTTCTTTGCCTTCGGTGGTAGTGGGGCGGTGTTGGAAGTTGTCGGCGCAACAATGCTGGTTCTGATGCCCATCTGTGTGTTCCTGACGGTGACCCAGGTCAAAGAACCCACGGAATACGAGAACTCAAATGTGCCCATCAAAGAAGGTTTGAAACTGATGGGGTCCAACAAGCCGTTTCTAAGGTTGATCCTGGCGTTTATGGTGAGCTCCACTGCGCTGGCTGTGACGACACCCCTGTATCTTTTCTTTATTACGTTTGTGTTGGGTGCTCAAGAACAGGCCATCTACATGTTGACCTTCTTCTATCTGTCGAATCTTGCAGGTGTTCCATTCTGGGTCTGGTTGTCATCAAAAATTGGCAAACACCGGGCTTACGTCGGCTGTTTCCTGCTGATTGGATTGGCGCATCCCTTTTATCTATTCCTGGGCTGGGGTGACTTCTGGTACATGTTGCCGATCACGATCGTGACGGGTTTTGCTGCTGGAGGATTCAATGCGCTTCCGAATTCCATGAAAGCAGATGTGATTGATCTGGACACCTTGAAGTCCGGGGAGAATCGAGCGGCAATATTTTTTGCGACCTATTCCTTTACCTGGAAGCTGGCGGCTTCCATTGGCAGTTCCCTGGGTCTCTATGGCCTCTGGATCATCGGCTTTGAGCCGTCGCAGCCCGAGACGATCACCATGTTGAATTTGTGGTGGCTGAAGTTCCTGTTTGCGATGTTCCCGACGATTTTCTACCTCGCGTCATGTGCCATCATCTGGAACTATCCAATTACGGAAGAACGCCAGGCCGAGATGCGTAAGGAACTGGAAGCGGAAAACAAAATGATAGGCACAAGTGCCTAACAGGCGGAGGCACCTGTTTGTTTGCGGGCGCGTTTCTGTTTGTACATCAGGTGGTCAGCTTCTTCCATCAGCTTGTTAATGTCGCTATGTCGATCGTCGTATTCAACGACGCCGACGCTGTAGCCGATTTCGTAAGGCGTGTTCTTGTTCTGAACCTGAATGGAATCCGCCAGATTGAGCAGCGGTCGCTCAACATGATCGGTATCAGTGCCAGTCAGTAAGACGCAGAACTCATCGCCGCCCATTCGGGCAACCACGTCTGAGTTTCGAAACACGGAGCGAAGGAGGGAGCCGATATTCTTCAGCACCCGATCACCTTCGGCGTGACCGTAGGTGTCATTGACCTGCTTAAATCCATCGAGGTCGAAGAACATGACAGTCGCCGGTCGACGCATGCGCTTACAGATTGCGATGGCATGTTGCCCAACGCCCATAAAGCCTCGTCGATTAAACAGGCTCGTCAGATCATCGATGTTGGCGATGGATTGAACGTTAATTTCCTCTTCAACCATACCGGCAAGATCCGCCAGACACTGGTGATCTTCGTCTGAGAAGTTTCGGGGCGTTGTGTCGGCGATATTGAGTGTGCCAATCACCTGATCGCGGTGCGTGCGGATGGGGTATGCAGCGTAGAACTTGATGCCGGATTCCATCGCCTGTCGCTGAAATCTCAGGTCGCGGGTCGCGTCATGGACCACAAGCGGCGTACTCTGGTAGATCGCGTGAACACTCAGTGAATCTTGTAGTGGAATTTCTGGAGTCTCGTAACCCTGGTTGGACTTGAACCACTCTCTGGAATCATCCACCAGTGAAAAGGAAGCAAAGGGTACATTGAAGAGGCGCTTCGCCAGTCTGGTAAACCGGTCATAACGTTCTTCTGCGGACGAATCGAGAATCCCAAGGGATTTTAGTTCTACCAGTCGTGACTCTTCATCACGATTTTTGTTGCTAGTCATTGCTGCTGAGTATCCAGGTACGACTTCTAAAATTTGGATGCCAGACAGTCCATTGCGCGGCAGACACTTATCCTGAAATGGTATATCGTCGCGGGTGCCAGTCAACCGCTTAACTGGACCTGACGGTCCATTCTGGCCCTGTAAATTGTAAGGAGTTTGTAATGAGTCGAATGCCCGCCCTGAGTCTTGCCGCTGTGCCAGGCCGCAGAAAAGCCACCATAGAACTAGCCACGGAAATCGAGAATCGCGGATTCTCAGGTATCTATGGACCGAGCCTTGGCGACGCCATGGCGCTGATGGAAGCCTTGGCATTCGCAACCAAAGAAATCCCCTTCGGTACCAGCATCATGCCTATTTACTTTCGGCAGGTGATGGACCATGCGAGCACCGCTTCCTTTATCCATGAAATCAGCGGCGGCCGATTTAGGTTTGGCATTGGTGTCAGCCATGCGCCTGCCCTTCAGGCCAGAGGGCTGTCAGCAGGGAAGCCCCTGACCGACATGCGTAACTTTGTTGATGAGCTTAAGGCGGTGCCAAGGGCAGGGGAGCTGCCTCCTTTGGTGCTGGCAACGCTGCGAAAGAAAATGATCGCCCTGTCTGAGGAGATTGGCCAGGGCATGGTGTTCGCTAATGGTGCCCGCTCTCACATGCAGGAGTCCCTCACGGCGCTCTCCGACGATGCCAGAACGAACGATTCCTTTTTTATCGGTGACATGATTCCGACCTGTATCAGTGACGACATTGAAGCTGCAAAGGCGGTGAACCGTAAAACGTTAACCGGTTACGCGATGCTGCCTAACTATCGCAACTACTGGAAAGAAGCAGGATACGTTGAGGAGATGGAAGGCATCGAGAAAGCTATTGAAGATGGCGACATGGAAAAGATTCCACATTTCCTGACAGATACATGGCTCGCGGATACAACCTTGTTCGGTACCGCCACGCAGGTGCGTGACGGTGTCGAGGCCTGGTTTGATGCTGGCATTAAAACCCCGATTCTGGTGCCCTCATCTGCCAACGGTGGCCAGATGGTTGCTTTCGAGGAATTGTTCGCCGCCTACTAGGTACTTATGAAGACGCCTCTGCAGGTTGCTTCATAAATATTCCGAGCAGATGACCGGCAAGTAGCCAAACTGTGTAGTCGTAGATGATCTGCCAGATCTTCCATTCGACCGGCATCTGCCACCAGACGATATCGCCGACGCCGATGGCGATTACGGCGACTGCGCCAGCTGCTACTGACAGTCTGGCAAAGTCGCGGAATTCTGTTGCACCGGCAATTCTGAAAAATCCGGCGAGCAATGCCACTACGACCAGGTTAAGAACAAACCCCTGGATCATGATCGTTGGGTCGGTGGGTGATGATCCGCCGTGTTTGATGTGTACGAAGCCGGTCGGACCTTTTTCGTAGAGTGCTGTCCTTGTTTCCAGGTCGTTACCAACACCAGGTACGAAATAGGTACCGGATTCCGGGAAATGTTCGGCTAATACTTCCTGTGCAACCGCATCATCCGACGTTTGTTTCCAGTAAGAGTAAGGAATGGTGCTGACACCCCAATAGAGGAACCCCCAGATATACAGCACGAGTGTTGTAACGACGATACCAATGATGGTTTTTTGCATACCTCACCCCAGTTCTTGTTTTTCTTAAGGTTGATGGGGATGAGAATAGCGCTGAACTCAGGCGTGTTCCAGAAGGAATCCTTTCAGCAGGCTATAGAATCGATCGAACTCGTCGTGGTGCAGCCAGTGCCCTGCATTCTCAATCACTTCGAGTCTACAGTCTTTAAAGTAACGGCTGGTGTCGTCGTGACCTATGCGGTGTTCATACCCCTCAGTGGCGTTGATTAGCAAAACCGGGCAGTTAATCGCAGTCCAGAAGTCTCTCATGTCGGCGCGGTTATCCATGGCGAGCCAGCCAACGTAACTATAGGGGTCGAACTTCCAGCTGTAGGTGCCATCTTCGTTGCGATTGCTGCCGTGTATCGTCAGATGGCGTGCTCTTTCTTCACTGAGGTGAGGGTTCGAAGTCTGCATTCTTGAAAAAGCTGCTTCGAGGGTTTCGTAACGTTTGGGGACACGACCGGCCTGGCCGCGAGTTGCTTCGAACAGCTCCTTAACTTTCTCTTTGGTAGGAGTTTTGCTAGCCATATCCCAGAACTCCGCACCTACGCCCTCGATGCTTACGAGGCTGGCGACTTTTTCAGGATAGAGACCTGCAAACAGGGTTGCGATGGTTCCCCCCAGCGAGTGGCCCACGAGATGTACAGGCGCCAGTTCCTGCTGCTCGATCAGCTGCGCGATGTCATAGACGTAGTTGTAGATGCCGTAGACTGAACCTTTGGCCCACTCTGAGTCGCCATGGCCTCTCAGATCTGGGGCAATGACGTGGTAGTTCTGGCAGAGGAGCTCGCTGGTCCAGTCCCAGTTATGGCAATGATCCTGAGAGCCATGAACAAGCAGCACAGGTGGGGCTGTTTCATTTCCCCAGTCCAGAAAGTGAAGTTTAAGACCGTGGGAAAAGTAGGAATGTGATGTAGGGCGTGCCCGATGGGCTTCGTTACTCATTAAAAGGCAACGTCCCTTTGCACGATCCGGTCATAGAAGTCGCTATCCAGGCGTGAATAGACGGAGTCACCCGGTCTCATGACAAACAGGTGGTCTGTTACCTTATCCAGATGGAATGCCTGATCCCTTAAATCGTTCTTCTGAAGTTTGTGTGTCGTTGTCGTGGGCAGGTCTTCCAGGAGCCTCAGAAAAATAGGTCGCGCGTAACCTGGGAGATTGTGTGCGATGTGTTCTGACAGGGTTTGCAGATCAACGGAATCAACAGTAACACCTTCTCGCAGCACCACAGCTGCCATACCTGCACGACCATCCGTGCCAGGTATCTCAACGCCATAGACGTTCGTGAAAATAATGTCGTTATGTTGATTGATGATTTCGCCAACTTCGTTGGTCGAGACGTTTTCACTCTTCCAACGGAATGTGTCTCCAACTCGATCGACGAACTGGTAGTGTTTCTGGCCGAAGGCGAAGCCAACGTCCACGATTTTCATCAGGTCACCAGAGTTGAAGTAGGCATCCCCCTTCTCAAAAACGTCTCTTAGGACTTTCTTGTCGGTTGCTTCTTCGCTGGTATAACCCTCGAACTCGGAAGTTTTGGTAATCTCGATCAGCAATAGACCGGGTTCACCATCGGGCTGTTCGATGCAGAAACCCTGATTGTTTCTGATGATCTCATCGTTGGCGATGTCATAGGCGACAATCTTGCAGGGTGCGATACCCAGTCCAACGGTGCACTCTTTGTTAAAGACGTTAGCAAATCCGCCGTTACCCTCGCTGGCACCATAGAACTCACCGATCCTTTCGATATCGAAACGCTCTTTGAAGGCTTTCCAGATATCGGGTCTGAGACCATTGCCCACGATGGAGCGAATGGGGTTCTCACGATCCTTCGAAGATTCAGGATGACTCATCAAGTATCTAAGGAATTCACCGATATACACGAAGCAGGTACAGTCGTGTTTCCGGATGTCGTCCCAGAATGCGCTGACCGAGAGCTTACGCCTGATCACCGTAGAGGCGCCGACGGTGAAGGCTGCCGTTAGCCCGATCATTAAACCGGTGCCGTGGTAAAGCGGAAGACAGTTGTACATGCGATCCGTCTGTTTAATACGTAGCAGGAAGTTTGCGGACATCCCTGCAGCGGGCAACATACGCCGGTGTGAAACACGAGCCGCCTTAGGCAAACCCGTGGTGCCGGAGGTAAAAATATAGAGAGCAGTGTTACCAATCTGCAGCTGACTCGTCTCTATTGGATCCGTGTGCAGGTGTGCTTCATCCCGACTATCCAGTTCGACAGCCCAGTTGGGCGCCGGTTCGCTGCCTCCGTCTCTGACAAAAAGATAATCCCGACCATCTTCAAGGGTCAGTTGCTCGCGAACCTCGTTCAATGGCTCTGTCAGTTCTTCACCGAAGATGATCTTCTTTGATTCCGTGAGGTTGATGCAGTGAGTCAGCTGCTGCCGGGTCAAGTTCGTGTTGATCAGGCCGGCGACTGCACCAAGCTTGCAGATGGCAACGACCTGAACGACAAACTCAATTCGGTTCTGCATAAACAGGGAGACACAATCACCGAGTCCGATGCCGTCGGATTTCAGGTAGTTGGCCACGCGGTTCGCCCGGGCGTTTAAGCCCGCCCAGGTTTCTTTTTCTCCCTCGCAGATCAGGGCGATTTCCCCTGGGTATGCCTTTGCATTTTGTTCCACCAGAAGCGAGAACGAATTGATGTCTTCTGCAGCCGGTGGCTTGGTGGTTGCTGCTGCGGCCAGAACCCGAAGGTCGCCGAAAAAATTCCTGATTGTTTGCATTCCTTGGCGGTGTCATTCGTAGGTCAATGAATGGGTCGAGCATGATATCGAGTCCTATTCTATGGGTACAGATATGTAGGAAATGGCTGACAGACTCATATCAGTCAGGCATGTAATTCGAGGTTCATTTATAAAGATTTGAGTGGGGTCAGTTTTCGATTTTTCTGCACTAGCGAACCTGTTGGATACGTAAATACAAGGGTTTACGTCGCTCAACCGGTCAACTTATTCACATTCTGTGGGGTCAGTTCAAACCTGTAATGAATTGTCTTATGTAAGGCTCTTATTACAGTCTTAACAAGCTAAGTGTTTGAAAAGTATGGATTAATAGAAAATTGGTCAAAATTTGTCCAACTCGGTGTACATCGAGAGAAAATCAGTATTTATAGGGAAATAGTTACTTATCACCAGAGTTATCCACAGAAATTGTGGAAAACTGAACACGGATTTCCTGCAGGCGAGTGCCCGCACCACTCTGGTGCGTTTGTAAAGATGAGCCGGCAGCCTTTAAGCCATGAATTTGTGCTACATTCGCTGCCTTTTTGAGGGTGACAGACTTAGTGAGCAGTATTCAGAGCAGCAGTATCGGTGACGTCGAAGTCTTCGGAACATTTGATGAGAAATTCGCACCGGCGATAGAGCAATTCGCGGAAAACATCGCCAATAACGAAGATGTTGGTGCCAGTTTTGCGGCGTCTATAGACGGTGAGATGGTCGTCGATGTCTGGGGTGGTCACCTGGACACTGAACGAACCATGCCCTGGCAGGAAGATACCCTCGTTAACGTCTGGTCTTCCACCAAGACAGTGTCTTTCCTTTGTGCGCTGGTACTTGCTGATCGAGGTTTGCTCGATCTGGATGCACCTGTTTCTGATTATTGGCCGGAGTTCGCCGTCAATGGCAAAGAGGGTGTCCTGGTGTGGCACTTTCTCGATCACGCAGCGGGTCTCTCAGGATTGGACGTGTCGGTCAGTCAGGATGATCAGTACGACTGGCAAAAGATGACTTCCCTGCTGGCTGCTCAGAAGCCCTGGTGGGAGCCAGGTACGGCGGTGGGTTATCACGCGTTGACGCAGGGTTACCTGATCGGCGAGTTAGTGCGCAGGATTACCGGCAAGACTTTGGGCGAATTTACCCGCGATGAAATTGCAGGACCTCTTGGCGCAGACTTCCACATTGGGGCTGCTGATGACGTGTTACCTCGTATCTGTGATCTGATTATTGCGCCGGAGACGACTTCGAATAACGATCAGTTCGATGATGACCCGGAGTCGATCAGTCGAAAGACCTTCAGTTCTCCGCGTGCCCAGGCTGAGGCCTGCAACACTTTGGCCTGGCGCAAAGCGGAGATTCCCGCCGCCAATGGACAGGGTAATGCCCGCTCGCTGGTTCGTATCCAGACACCACTCGCCTGTGATGGCAGTGCGTTCGGTGTGGATCTGGTGTCGAAGGAGACCGCAGCGTCCATCATGAAGGAGCGAATCTCGGGCAAAGACCTGGTGCTGAAGATGCCGGTAGCTTTTGGTCTCGGTTTTGCGCTGAACAAAGGCCCAGTGCCGCTGACACCCAATCCCAACTCCTGTTTCTGGGCAGGTTGGGGTGGTTCCAATGTGGTGATTGATCAGGATGCGCGTGTTGTGACTGCTTACGCCATGAATCGAATGTTCCCAAGTCTCCTTGGAGATACCCGTTCCTTCCTGATCCGTCAGAAGTTCTACGAGAGTCTGGCTGCTTGAACGAGTTTATCGTTCGTGCACGCGCCGCTGCGGTTGATGCAGACAGGTTCCTGGCACAGGTAGGTCAGGGGCAAGGCGTTGAGTATCTGTCTGACATACTTCGGCATGCGTTATTCATCAGCCAGGGTCATCGGGAAGACGTGAAGGTCAGCCTGGTGCTCGAGAAGAGCCAGGATTTCTCACGAGTGGTCTCTCTGTCTGGTGACTGCCTCGGTTCACTGGACAATATTCATGAAATGGCGCTGCTTGAAGCCATAGCGGGTGCGCTTCGTGAGGGTGGCAGGCTGGCGAAGCATGAGACTTGTACCGACAGCCGGGGCATAAGCGTGACCGCAAAGAGTTTTGAACAGCTGGTCCGGGAACGATCAGAAGCGGGCACTGTATTCCTGCTTGATCCGGACGGAGAGGACATACGTAGTACAGAGGTTGCGGGTGATCTTGCTGAGGCAGTGTTTGTCATGACGGATCACACGCCAATGCCCAAAAACACCTTTAAATCCATGCAGCGACAGGGTGTAAAGAAGCTATCCCTGGGGCCGCAAATGCTTCATACGGCGCAATGCGTGAGCATTCTGTTGAATGAGCTGGATCGATTAAGGAATAATCCCCCCCTTTTGAACGAATAGAAACTAGAGAGAGTCATATGACGGACACGGTCAAATCAATTGCAATACTTGGTGGCACAGGTGATCTGGGCGGCGGTCTTGCCCGCCAGTGGTCGAGAGCCGGTTACCAGATCCTGATTGGATCACGCACACTGGAGAAGGGTGAAGCTGCTGCGAAAGCATTGCTTGATGAATTCCCTGACCTGAACGTCACTGGACATGAAAACCTGGAAGCTGCGACTGCGGCTGACCTGGTTGTGCTGACTGTGCCTTTTGAGCATCAGCTGAGTACGCTCGAAACTGTTAAGCCCGGTCTGGCTGGCAAAATTCTTATCGATGTCACGGTGCCTCTGGTACCGCCTAAGGTCGGAACTGTGCAAATGCCTGAATCTGGTAGTGCGGCGGTTCAAGCTCAGAACTTCCTTGGAGAAGACGTGCAGGTTGTTTCTGCGTTCCAGAATGTCGGTGCGATGCACCTGCAGGAAGATCATTCCATTGAGTGTGATGTGCTGGTCACAGGTAACAAGCGAGCGGCTCGCGATACCGTAATCGAGCTCGTAAAAGCCGTTGGTTTGAAAGGCTGGCACGCAGGTCCGCTTGCCAATGCCGCTGCTGCAGAAGCACTGACTTCTGTTCTGATTACCATCAATCGCCATCATGGCGTCGAAGGCAGTGGTATCGTCATCACCGGCGAACCTACCAAGTAACTCCTGCCAAGTAACTGAAGCCTGAAATGAAACTGACTTACTTCGGCGTCGACAACATCCCTATGGTGGAACCCGGGGATGACCTGGTCGATCTCATCAGCGAAGCACTTGCTGGCATGGGAGAGAGTCTCCAGGAGAACGACGTCGTCGTTATTGCCCAGAAAATCATTTCGAAGGCGGAAGATCGATATCTTGATCTTCGAACCGTTGAGCCGGGTGAAGAAGCGATCCGGCTCGCGGAAGAGGTTGATAAAGATCCGCGCAAGGTTCAGGCAATACTCGATGAATCCAACGAGGTTGTCAGGGCGCGGCCCGGCGTTCTCATCGTAGAACAAAAAGGCGGCTTCGTTCAGGCGAATGCGGGGATCGATCAATCCAATATCATGCAGGGTGACGGCGATCCGGATGAACTTTGTTTGCTCCTGCCCGTTGACTCTGACGCCAGTGCGGAAAAAATTCGACAGCAGATAGCGCAGCGCCATAACGTAAATGTTGGCGTCATTATCAATGATTCTCTTGGTCGAGCATGGCGGATGGGAACGCTTGGTTTGGCTATCGGCGTTGCTGGATTCACGGCGCTGGAAGACTACATCGGTGGTTATGATATTTACGGCCGAGAACTTCAGGTCACCCAGGTGGGTGCCGCGGATGAAATGGCCGCCGGTGCCTCACTGGTCATGGGTCAAACCACGGAAAAGACGCCAGTGGTGATCGTTCGTGGCTACCAGCCAGTGGAACCTGAAGACGAGGCCCTGCGTGGTGTGAAGCCCCTGATCCGTCCTCGCGATATGGACATGTTCCGCTGAGTTGCCCGTGACGATTCCAGACAGCAACCGTTACATTGCCCTGAGTGGCGGCGTGGGCGGTGCAAAACTGGTACTTGGGCTTTCCAAACTTTTATCTCCAGAACAATTAACGGTTATCGCCAACACTGGTGATGACTTTGAGCACCTGGGTCTCTCGATCTGCCCGGACATTGATACGGTGCTTTACACCCTCGCTGACTGGAACAACAAAGAGCTGGGATGGGGTCAGGAAGGGGAGACCTGGAACTTCCTTGAGGCGCTTAAGCGACTGGATGGCGAAAGCTGGTTCAACCTGGGCGACAGGGACATGGCTACCCACATCACACGGACGGGAAAGCTGAAGTCCGGCGAATCACTCTCAGATGTGATTGCTTTTCTGTGCGATCGAATGGGGATTCAACATCCTGTCGTACCCATGACTGATGACAGGGTGAGAACCATCGTTCAAACACGAGAGGCTGGTCCGCTCGCCTTTCAGCATTACTTCGTTCGAGATCGTTGTGAACCCGCCGTGGACGGGTTTGAGTTCAGCGGCATTGCTGATGCCGAGCCGAGTCGGGGGTTCTCTGAAGCGCTTGATGGCGATCTGACAGCGATCCTGGTCTGTCCGTCAAATCCCTTTGTTTCAGTGGACCCTATTCTGGGTATCCCTGGTGTCGTAGACAGGATTCGCGAGAAGAAGATCCCGGTGGTCGTGGTGTCGAATATTGTGGGCGGTATGGCGATCAAAGGTCCGGCTGCGAAGATGATGACGGAGCTCGGGATGCCGCAGACCGCTGTCGGGGTCGCGCGCCACTATGTTGAGAAATATGGTGACCTGTTCACGGGATTTATTCTTGACGCGACTGACGCTTATCTTGCCCCAGAGGTAGAGGAACTGGGCCTCTCGACTATCGTGGCACCCTCAGTCATGGTAACGTTGCATGATAAAACTGAACTGGCAGCCCGGGTGCTGGACTTTGCCTCTGAGCTAAAATCCCGCCTCTAAATCCACATTCATTTGCGGGCAAATGGTCACAACGACTGCGGTAATCCCAATCAAGCAATTGGCAGACGCTAAACAGCGTCTTTCTGGATTGCTTTCAGCTGAAGAGCGCAAGACGCTGTTCACGGCGATGGTCGCTGATGTGCTGACGGCTGTTGAAGCCTGCACGGCAATAGATCGCATTGTTGTGGTTACGGACGATGAGGAAGTTGGTGAACTCGCAACCGGGTTTGGCGCAGAAATCAGACCGGAACCAGAAGATCCCGGATTGATTGAAGCAGTCACCGAATCGGGTCGGCAATTGGCCTCTGAAGGCGTGGATTGCATGGTATTCCTCCCCGGAGACGTGCCCCTGGTATCACCGGACGAGCTCGAAGTTGTCATGGAGGGATTCGGTCTCTCGGATCAGGCAGAGTTTTTGATCGTTCCAGCCAGTGATCTGGGTGGTTCGAATTGTGTGGCCGTATCGCCGCCAGATTGCATGGTTTATGGCTTCGGTGAGGACAGCTTCAGGCGCCATCTGGGCCTGGCGAAAGAGCAGGGCATAGACCCCCAGGTCGCCAAGCTGCCGGGAATCGGGCTCGATATTGATACACCGGAAGATCTGAAGGTGCTGCTGGATCAGGTATCTGAACAATCCCGAGATGGGCAGGAATCCGGGCGGGAATATAGTACAGTGCGATTCCTGGTTTCGAGTGGAATTGCAGAGCGTTTGGAAAGCCAGGAACTAAAGGTATAGGAGCCAAAAGGTGGATAGCGAACAACTTCTTGCAGAAGCAGCATCGCGAAGACTCGAGGACGAAGAGATCCTCAGGTTTGCCGATTTTGAAGACACGCGAGCCTTAATGGATGTTGCCGGTGGAATCCGCGATGCGGGTCACCAGAATACGGTCTCTTATTCGAAAAAAGTTTTTATTCCTCTGACACACCTGTGTCGTGATGTGTGTCACTACTGCACCTTTGCCCAGGTGCCGCGAAAGCTCAAAGCGCCTTACCTGACGCCGGAAGAAGTGCTGAAAATTGCAGAAGATGGCGCCAAGGCCGGCTGTAAAGAAGCGCTGTTTACCCTCGGTGATAAACCTGAACTCAGATACAAAGCCGCCCGTGATGGTCTGAAAGAACTCGGCCAGGATTCCACACTGTCTTATCTGCGGGATATGGCTCAGCTGGTGCTGGACGAGACAGGTCTGTTTCCACACCTGAACCCGGGTCTTATGGATAAAGGTGAGCTCGATGAGTTGCGCAAGGTGTCCATCTCAATGGGCATTATGTTGGAAAGTGCTTCTGAGCGTCTGACTGAAAAAGGCATGCCGCACCATGGCTCTCCGGACAAGGTTCCGGCGCGACGTTTTGAAACCCTGCGAGCGGCTGGCGAAGCGCAGGTGCCGTTTACTTCCGGAATTCTCATTGGCATCGGTGAAACACGCCGTGAGCGGCTGGAATCTCTCTTGGCGCTTCGCGATGCCAATGAGCCGTATGGCCATATTCAAGAAATCATCGTTCAGAATTTCCGGGCGAAACCGGAAACCCTGATGGCAAACGCACCAGAGCCGGACATGAATGAGCTGCTCTGGACCATTGCCCTGGCCCGCATCATCTTCGGGTCAAAAATGAACATTCAGGCACCGCCTAATCTCAGCCCAGGTATCTTCGAGCAGATTGTGGACGCAGGCATCAATGATTGGGGTGGCGTCTCGCCGGTGACTCCGGACTTTGTTAACCCTGAAGCGCCATGGCCGCATCTGACCGAGCTGGCGAATAAAACCGCTGGTGCCGGCAAACACTTGATTGAACGTCTGGCGCTCTATCCTGATTATGCGATGGATCTCAAGCGCTGGGTCGATCCCGGTATCGAACCGCTCGTACTCCAGGCTATCGACGGCGGTGGCTTCGCGCGAATGGAAAACTGGTCAGCAGGCGATGTGATTGATCCTCCTGAAACTGACCTGGCTCGAGTCACTGCGATTCCAAAACTGAGGCCATCCGCTGACCTTCAAGATGTCTTGGATAAAGCTGCCGAAGGGCAGCGACTGGCTGAGCAGGACATCGTGCGATTGTTCCAGGCGAGAGGAGATGACTACACCGCGGTTTGTCAGGCAGCTGACAAACTGAGACGGGAACTTGCCGGTGATGAAGTTACCTACTGTGTAAACCGGAACATCAATTACACCAACGTGTGTTACTTCAAGTGTCAGTTCTGTGCTTTCTCCAAAGGCAAGATGAGTGAGAACCTGCGAGGCAAGCCCTACGATCTTTCTCATGAAGAAATCATGCGCCGCACGAAAGAAGCCTGGGATCGAGGTGCGAGCGAGGTTTGTCTGCAAGGTGGTATTCATCCTGAGTACACCGGGCAGACCTATGTCGATATCGTCCATTCCATCAAGCAGGTGGTCCCTGACATGCACATCCATGCATTCTCACCTCTGGAAGTCTGGCAGGGTGCGAAGACGCTGGGTAAGCCGATTCGTGAGTATCTTAAGGAATTGAAAGACGCCGGATTGGGTACGTTGCCCGGTACCGCGGCGGAAATCCTGGACGATGAAGTTCGAGCAACACTCTGCCCGGACAAGATCAACACGGCTCAATGGCTGGAAGTGATGGAAGCTGCTCATGCCGAGGGCTTTAACACCACCGCAACCATCATGTACGGACACATGGAACAGTATCACCATATCGCGCGCCATCTTCTGCGAATCAGAGATCTGCAGGAGAAGACAGGCGGCTTTACAGAGTTCGTGATTCTGCCGTTCATTCATATGGAGTCGCCGATTTATCTGAAGGGTAATGCGCGCAAAGGTCCAACGTTCCGTGAAGCGGTTTTGATTCACGCGATATCCCGTTTGGTGCTCTATCCGCACTTCAGGAACATTCAGGCATCCTGGACGAAGCTCGGTCATGACGGCGTTCGCGCCTGTCTGCAGGCTGGCGTGAACGATCTTGGTGGCACCCTCATGAATGAAACCATCACGCGCGCAGCGGGTGCATCACATGGGCAGGAAACTTCTCCCGAAGAGATGGAAGAAATCATTCGCAGTATCGGTCGAACACCGCGCCAGCGTTCCACCACTTATGGCGAAGTGACAGAGCTGCAGAAACAGAAGTCGTTTGGTGCGGTGACCCTCGCAGAACCGATTTATACATCAGCCAAGAAATACGAACGTAAGCAAAGCAAGCATGATCTTGTTCGCAACGTCGTGGATAAGTCTTCCGGTGAAGAACGACTATCCAGCCAAGACATTATCTAGAAGGAAAAACATATGGCAGTGCCGCAAAGAACCGCATTGACGCTCCCGGACCCGCGGGGCGTGGAAAACACCATTGAGATGGCGAAATGGGCAGAAGCTGAAGGTTACGATGACCTTTGGTTTGCGGATTCAGGCGGAATTGATGCGCTGACAACCACCGCGGCAGTTGCCATGAACACAGAGCGCTGCCGAATCGGTATCGCCATTGTGCCTGTGTACACAAGGACTCCGGCGGTCTTTGCGTCAACCTGTCACGTGCTGAACAAGCTGTCTGGGGGGCGGTTCATCCTTGGTCTTGGGTCTTCCAGCCAGACGATGATGGAAAACTGGCACGGTATCGATTTTGAAAAGCCGTTGACCCGCGTTAAAGAAACCACTGAGCTCGTTAAGCAAATGCTGAGAGGCGAGAAAACAGCTTATGACGGTGACACTGTTAAGAGCCATGGTTACCGGCAGATGCCTTTAGGTGAGGGTGAAGAACAACCCATATATATGGCGGCCCTCAGAGCAAAAATGCTCGAAGCTGCGGCAGAGCACTCCGACGGCGTCATCCTGAATCTCTTCCCCAAAGGTGCACTGCCGAAAATGATGGAACACGTCAGGGCAGGCGGCGCCAACGCTGGTAAAGCTCCCGAGGATATTGATGTCGTATGTCGTCACATGGTGGTTGTGACTGACGACAAGGAAAGTGCCGCAATGCGTTTCGTGCAGCCTTCGCGCCTTACTATGCGACGCCGGTTTATAACAATTTCCTTGCCTGGTGTGGTTACGAAGATGTGGCTGCAACCATTCGAGAGGGTTGGGCTGAAAAAGATCGTGAAAAAACCACGAACGCCCTGACCGATGAATTGATTGACGAGATTGGCATCATTGGCACCGAAGCGGAATGCCACGATTTGATTAGGGAGCGCGGCGAGATGGGTATTACTACTCACATCATCTCCAGCCCGTCACCGAAAGACGCGATGCGTACCTACGAAGCCTTCACGGCGAAAAACTTCTCGTTCTAAGAATTTTCTTTTTTAAAGGGTATACCTATGAAAGTTGATGGTGGATTGATGGGAGACCTGTCCGGCGCGTCGCGCCATGCACAGCGTCTGGAAAAAATTGGATATCACGGTGCGGTGACTGCGGAGACTTCTCATGATCCGTTTTTCCCTTTGCTCCTGGCGGCTCAGGAAACTGAAAACATTGAGCTGGTGACTTCGATTGCTGTTGCTTTCTCAAGAACGCCCATGAACCTCGCGAACATTGGCCACGACTTGAACAGCTTTTCTAAAGGGCGATTTGTTCTCGGTCTTGGCTCACAGATTCGACCGCACATTACGAAGAGATTCAGCATGCCCTGGTCGAAACCTGCTGCCAGGATGCGTGAGTTTATTTCTGCGATGCGCGCCATCTGGGACTGCTGGCATAACGGCACGCCGCTGTCCTTTGAAGGTGACTTTTACACGCACTCGTTGATGACGCCGATGTTTACGCCTCTTGATTCAGAATACGGTGCGCCAAAAGTATTCCTGGCCGCTGTTGGTCCCCTGATGACTGAAGTCGCGGGTGAAGTTGCTGATGGTGTCATCATCCACGCGTTCACGACTCAGAAGTACCTGAAAGAAGTGACTTTGCCAGCGGTGGAAAAGGGTCTGGCCAAGGCGGGACGCTCCCGTGATGACTTCGAAGTGTCTTACCCTGGATTTATTGTCACCGGAAATACAGAAGAAGAATTTAATGCCACCAAGCAGGCGGTCTGTAAGCAGATTGCGTTTTATGGATCGACGCCGGCTTATGCGCCAGTGCTCGGCGTGCACGGTTGGGGTGACTTGCAGCCTGAATTGAACGCACTGTCCAAGCAGGGCAAGTGGGATGAGATGGGTACCCTGATCACTGACGATATTCTGGAAGAGTTTGCTGTTGTTGCAGAGATCGATGATGTCGTCGACAAGTTCCGGAATCGATACGACGGGCTTGTAGATCGCACAATGGGTTCACTGCCTGCCAGGGACGATGATCACGCAAAAGAGCTGCTGGATAAGCTGAGCGCCTAAGAAGAATCTAAAAGAGAGGAAACGATATGAAACTTGGAATATTGAATGGTATCGGTGGCAAGCTCATCGGCATTGATATTGATCGCATCAAAGCGGCAGAAAGTATGGGTTACGACTCTGTCTGGACTGCCGAGGCTTATGGTGCGGATGCGGTAACACCTGCTGCCTGGATTTTGGCACAGACAGAAAAGATCAAGGTGGGTACTGCCATCATGCAGATGCCTGGTCGAACACCAGCCTGTACAGCGATGACAGCGATGACGCTGAATCAGCTGTCCAATGGCCGTTTTATTGTCGGTCTTGGTGCCTCCGGTCCTCAGGTTGTTGAAGGCTGGCACGGTGTTGCTTATGGCCGTCCAATGACACGTACTCGTGAGTACATCGATATTCTTCGCAAGATTTTTGCTCGTGAAGCACCGGTTGAGCATGAAGGTTTCCACTACAGCCTGCCTTACTCCGGCGACGACGGTACCGGTTTGGGCAAGCCGCTGAAAAGCATCATGCAGGCTGACGAAAGTATCAAAATCTACACGGCTTCCATTACGCCAAAAGGCCTCGAGACATCTGCTGAGTGTGCGGATGGTGTGTTCCCGATCTGGGTGCCGCCGGAAAAAGTTGACGTACTTCTGGGCAGTGTTCAGAAAGGTCTGGATAAAGCTGGCAAAACAATGATGGACTACGACGTGGCGCCGTTCGTGACGGTCGTTATGGGTGATGACCTGGATCATTGTCGTATGCCGATCAAGGGCAACATGGCGCTGTACATCGGCGGTATGGGTGCTCGTGACAAGAACTTCTATAACGACTACGCGAAAGCACTTGGCTTCGAAGATGCCGCAGTGAAGATTCAGGATCTTTACCTGGCGGGCAAGAAAGATGAAGCCATGGCAGCGGTCCCTGATGAACTGGTCGACATGTGTCATCTGGTTGGTCCAGCAGAACGTATCAAGGAACGTCTGCAGGTGTGGAAGGAAGCAGGTCAATCCGGCAAGATCGGCAGCATGCTGTTGGGTGCGGGCCAGATCGAAGCGCTTGAGCTTGTTGCTGGAGAACTTCTGTAACCCTGCATTTTCGTTACTGAAGGATTGCGAGGCGAGGTATCTCAACTCAAAGCTATACCCTGAAAGCCTGTGCCGGTATTGAAGAGATCGGCCAGCAGAGTTGGGATGCCTGCGCTAATCCTGCGGGGTCGACGATCCCTTACGACCCCTTTGTTTCCTATGCCTTTCTGAGTGCGCTTGAAGAAAGCGGCTCAGCAACCGGTCAAACCGGTTGGGCACCTTATCATCTCGCCCTTGAGCATGACTCCGACGGCATTGTCGGTGTTGTCCCCATGTACTTAAAGAGTCACTCCCAGGGTGAATACGTTTTTGACTACTCCTGGGCGGACGCTTTTGAGCGTGCTGGTGGTCGCTACTACCCGAAGCTGCAGGTTTCGGTGCCGTTCACACCGGCTACAGGGCGCAGGCTGTTGGTCAAAACCGATACCGGCGATCCTGATCTCGAGAAGTATCTGCTGTCCGGAATGATGCAGGTCTCTGAGCAGATGGAGGTTTCCAGTGTTCACGTCACCTTTGCCGACAAAGATCAGTGGCAGATCATGGGTGATCTTGGTTTTCTGCAGAGAACGCACAATCAGTTTCACTGGCAGAACGATGGCTACGCCAGTTTTGATGACTTTCTTGCCGCTTTGTCTTCAAAAAAGCGCAAAAACATCCGCCGAGAACGTCGCGGTGCCGTTGAAAACGGCATCGAGATCGAACGTCTAACCGGTGACGCCATAGAGGAGCGACACTGGGACGACTTCTATCGATTCTATATGGATACTGGCTCACGAAAGTGGGGCTCCCCTTATTTAACCCGTCAGTTCTTTTCCATTATCGGCGAAACAATGGCTGAAGACATTCTGTTGGTCATGTGTAAACGTGATGGTCGTTATGTGGCGGGCGCTATCAACTTTATCGGTGGAGAGTGCCTGTTTGGTCGTAACTGGGGCTGCGTGGAACATCACCCGTTCCTTCATTTCGAAGTCTGTTACTACCAGGCGATTGAGTTTGCCATCGAGCGTGGTCTTGCGCGCGTCGAAGCCGGTGCCCAGGGTGAACATAAACTAGCCCGTGGCTATATGCCGACGCATACCTACAGCGCCCACTGGATCGCGAATGAGTCTTTTCGTGATGCCGTGGACAACTATCTTAAGAATGAGCGTCGTTACGTCAGCGAAGAAATAGACTACATCGCGGAACACGGTCCTTTCAAAAAAGCGTAGGACATCTCTTACAGACATTGTCAGCGGACTCTTCTAGGCTACCTGTAGATGGAGTAGTAGCGATGGAGCGCCAGTATGACTGAGTCTGAAAACCTTAAAGCACACATCTGGCCGCTTGAATCTGGCATTGACCCTAGAGAGATGAGTGCGGTGTCCGAACGATTTGGTCCCCCCTGGGTTGGTGTCTGCATATCTGGTGGTGGTTCACGCTCTCTGTCAGCTGCCATGGGTCAACTTCGCGGCCTGGAACAGCTCGGTCTCATGGACAAGGTGTCCTGGCTCTCCTGTGTATCAGGCGGTTGCTGGGCATCCACGCTTTACACCTACCTGCCTGAACAGATCTCTGATGAGACCTTCCTTGGTGGTGTCGCTGATCCATCATCGCTGCATTGGGAGGGCAAAGAGGGCGATCCTGCGAATCTCGACTACATGAATCCCAATGCTCTTGGCAGTGTGCCGCAGCGATTAGGCTGGTTGGAATTGCTCGAGAAAGCCGTCGAGTTTCATGAGCAGGGTATCCCCGAGAATAGAATGTGGGCTCATGCCATTGGTAGTCTGGTTCTGAGTCATTTTGGATTGGGGGATCACCCGCCGAAATACTTTTCCTGGACCAGCAACTGGCTGCAGCGTGAAATCCTTGAATTGAATCACGGGCTATCCGCCGATGACTTCGTGCTTACAAGGGCAGGCCGGCCTTACCTGGTCACTAACGCCACGCTATTTTACCCGCCGGACGCAACCCATGGTCCGTTCAAACCGGACCCGAGAGCTAATCCCTACCTTATTGAATCGACACCGATCGGTGTTGGCATTGCGCCCACCTTTCCTTTTGCTGGTAGCCCTGATCCGGGCGTGCCCGGCAGCCGTGATATTGGTGGAGGCTGGGTAGATTCTTTCGCCTTCGGTGGTCCTGGGCCGGAGAAGCGAGAAGGCGATATCGTTACCGTGCCGACGCCCACCACACGCTATCAACTGTCGGATGCTGCAGGCAACAGTAGCTCAGCCTTTGTTGCCACCATACTGGACAAGTTTGGTTCCCAGTATGACTGGCTCGAGCACCTGGTACCGGTGTTTGATTACTGGCCGGTGAACGACCCAATTGAGAAACACAACTCAGCTTATCCTTACTTCTTTGGTGATGGCGGTAACTTTGAGGATACCGGTATTGCCGGTTTGATCAGGCGAAAGATCCCCAGGATCGTCAGCTTCGTGAACGGCAACACACCTCTTGGATATGACGATTCTGTCCAACAGGTCAGTTGTGATTCGCAGATTGCGGTGCTGTTTGGATACGCACCAAAAGAACCTGGAAAACCCTGGGAGCGATTTGGTCCATCCTCCACGTCACCCCATCGTTTTGCTCAGGTGTTTGATGCGGACCGTTTCCTGCCGTTTCTTGATGATCTTTGGAACGCTCATGCAGCGGGCGCAACCGCACTCTCTGTGCAGAAGGATCTACCGGTGGTGAAAAATGCTCGCCTCGGTATCGAAGGTGGATACACCACTGACGTTTTATTTGTCGTGAACACGCCGGTTGGTGCCTGGTATGACGCGCTGCGTGAGCCAGTGAAGCTGCTGATGCATGAGCCGGGTTATACGGAGTTTCCCAACTATGACACCTTGGAACAGCTGCACCTGAATGAGCGCCAGGTTAATCTGCTAGCGCACCTTTCTTGCTGGAATGTCATGGCGGAGGTAGAAGTGGGGGGACGACCGGCGAACAAAGCGGTGTTTACCGAATTCTTCGGCTGAACCGAGCTAGGCCACGTCTTCCATTTGTACCTGATTACGACCGGCGTTTTTGGCTTTGTAGAGCTCAGCATCTGCCCGATCTAACCAGGTGTCCGTTGTGTCTTCTGGTTTAAGAATCGTAACGCCCAGTGAGATGGTGAGTTCCTTGCCGGGAAGAATGTCCGTTTCTTCGACGGTTTTTCGAATCTTCTCAGTCAGTTGAAATGCCGCCTGCCGATCTGTGCCGTCAGCGATAATCACAAACTCGTCCCCGCCGATCCGGAATACACTGTCGCTCTCTCTCAGCATACCGGTGATGCAGTTCGCGAGATTTTTAATGGCGATATCTCCGGTCGCGTGCCCCAGTGTGTCATTGACGGATTTGAAGCGGTCGATGTCGATGCACACGAGGCAGGCGCTGACCCCGTAACGTTTGTGGAAGCTTATTGTCTCTGCCATCTTTTCTGTAAAGGCACGACGGTTTCCAACGCCGGTCAGATCATCTTTCAGAGATAGCGAACGCAACAATTCTTTGTTGCGTTCTTCGCTGAGCGCAAACGACAAAGAGAAGCCGTTGATCAAACCAATGGTGACAAGGAATGAATACAGTTGAACGGGGCTGTAGTCGACACCCCAGAACACACCGCCCACGCCAATCAACATCAAGGCGTTAATAACAAGTGCCTGGCGGATTGGTACCAGGTAGTAGATGACGATGGTGGAGGAGTAGACCCAGTAGATGCCTCCGGTATCAAACATCTGAAGAAACACCAGCGGCCCGATGGCGGCGATTGCCGCACTGGCGAACCGAGCGAGTGCGTCTTTGCCGGTTTTATAGGTATAAAACCCCAACGACAGAAACAACAGGGCGATGACGAAGTCGAATGTTGCCAACAGATAGTCGCCGGTCATGAGTCGGTGGATACCAAAGCCGCCAATAGCACTGCTGCCCAGCAGCGAGAAGATCACCATGGTTTTCGCTGGGTGTTCTTTCCAGGTGTAGGTTGTTGCTGTCATTCGTTTTCCGTTTATAGGGTTTTCAGAAACTCGATGAGTGCTGAAACTTCGTTGTCAGATAGCGCCGGACCAATGCGTCCTTTCACCTTTTCGTCCCGGAATTCATGCCCGGCGTTGCTGTTACCGGCGATGCTGGTATCGAGAATAAATAGGCCGTCTCGGGTGTAGTTGTCTTCCGTGTTCGGCACGGTGCTCATGGCTACTCCAACATTTTCCGTATCGAAAGTGGGGTCGCCAAGGAGAAACTTCGCAGGTCGCTCCTCAGGATTGCCCAGCAGATGTCGCAGAGATGGTACCGAGCCGTTGTGCAGAAAGGGGGCAGTCGCCCAGACACCATTCAGGGGTCTGGCTTTGTAACCCTGGCCTGCTTGCAGACAGTTCGGTCGATCTGTCGCAATGGCCAAACGTTCTTCCTCTGTAGCCCGTTGCTTATCGAACCACTGATCTATTCCCAGCTGCACCACCGCACCCAGTGCGTACGGGTAAGGCAGGAACGGGTTGTCAGTGATCGGCGCCTGTTCGAGCTGGCTCTTTTTAGGGTTTAGCAGTGACGCCTGGTTAACACAAACGTTAATGTCGATACCCATTGCTGGCGTATCATCAAGATTGCTCGCAGCGGTGTTGATGGTTCGTAGCGCCAGCACATTGCCCTGGCCAGGGTCGGTTCCGATGTAGTCCTGGTGAACCATTTCGACTTCCAGAAGAGCTTCAGATGTTGTGCGACGGGTATCACCGTCGTACCAGGCAATCGGTGCAAAGTGTTCCCAGAACTCACTCGTTGGATCTTCGCCCCGTTCCACAGCCTTGGTGAGGGCCGGCAAGTGACAGGCTTTGCAATGTTTGTCGTAGAGCTCAGCGCCGGTTGCCGCCAGTTGTTCATCGATGCTGCCGAATGCGTCAGGCCAGGCAGGTGAATGCAGTCCGCTGAATGATTTTGTTTCATGTGGTTGTTCTGGACCCGCCAGGGAAGATTCAATCCAGTGCAGATTCATCATCGGTACGGCGTTTGAGAACCTGCCTTCGTTGATAGGAGCGCTGTAGTTGGTCAGTGCGGCCGTACCCATGGCTTCACCGGCGTTCCGGATCAGCGGTTGCATGATTGACCCGTCGTACTGGACCCAACTGAACCAGGATGAAGTCCAGATATGTGGATAGTTTACCGGCGCGCTGATGTTCACGTAGTTTTCGAACCTTCCGGTATCCAACGCGAACACCTGGTTGCCGATACGGTTCAGTGCATCGAGTCTTGAGAAGCCTTCTACAACGTCGATACCATTCGGCTCTTTTTTCAGTTCGTTAATGACGTTGGTGAGATCGGTTTTGAGTTTTGCAATACCCTCGTCTGTGTATTCTGTTCCCAGGACGCCTTTGGCGAATCGAAGGAACTTGCCGTTAAGAATAGGCAAATTGCTGGAAAGTGCGGTTTGACCCAGCGCGGCTTCGATCGCCAGAGTGAGCTGACCAAGATCGACGTGGGCGGGGCCGCCTTGAATCAGGTAGCGTTCGCCTTCATGAATCAACTGGCCCGTATGACAGGCAGCACAGGTAAAACCAATTGCCGTCTGCGCATTCTTAATGCCGATCACGTTTTGATAAGGCGTTGTAGCAAAACCTATTGGCAGACCCAATGGATTTTCTTCACTGACTTGCCGAGGCACGAAGCCGAAACGTGAGAGGTATGCGCCGGATGAAAACTTTGCACTCCCGGCAAACAGGAAGGTAAAGACTCCGTCACTTGGCTCTTCCAGCGCCATAAACCAGGAGGAGGGGATGTTTAAAGTGCGCGATCCCTGTGTTTTGAAATGAAACTCTTCCGTCATTTCTTCGGACCAGTTTTGCTGACTGTCCCAATCAGCGACGGGCGTCAGGTTTGGTCCGGGTAGCGTGGGTGGTCTAACGGCTTCAAGCAGGACAGAGAGTTGCGATCCAGCGCCAACGACCGCTGCTACGACAAGAAATGCAATGACTAATAGGAGGGGTTTCACCCATCCGTGGTGTCTAGACGCCATGCCAACTCCTTTTGACAAGTCTTAAAACGAAAAAGAATAGTGATCGGATCTGGAAAGTGCCAGAAAAAAATTGTTGGGTTAACGTAAAGCCTCTGAATCTGACTGGCATTCGATGCATTTAGGCGCATCAGGGTAGGCGCGCAGTCTCTCGATAGCGATAGGTTCTTCGCAATCCAGGCAATAGCCGAAGCTACCATCTTTCAATCTGGTCTTAGCCTGTAATACGGATCGCAAACGATTCTTTGCGACGTTTCGGTTGGCGACGAGAATGCTCTGGTTGTGCAGTTCATCCATTCGAGAAAGGCGACCCTGGTTATCCTTGAGTTTCACCGGTGCAGTGCCTGACTCAGTAGATGCCAACAAAGACTCAAGTTCCTGTTTCAGCGCATCCAGTGTTGATGACAACTCTTCCAGTTGCTGACTAGTCAGTTCTTCAGACACGAGCGCTTAGTCCCGATAGGAGGGATCAATGCGATCGAGTTTGCGAAGCAGGGCAGGCCAGATGAATTCGCCGCGTTTGGTTAACTTCTCAGTGCTGGTTTCTCCTGCGCGTGCATCGATGATGTCTTGAGAAAGTTCATTGATTCTGCTGCCACCGGATTCGGCGAGAATCTGGTACTGGCAAGCCTTTTCCAGTCGGTACATAGCCTGCCAGGCACCGCCAGGGTTTGGACCGCACGCCATGGTGCCGTGATTGCGCAGGATCATCGCGTTTTTGTCACCTAAATCCCTGACGAGTCTTTCTCGCTCGGCAAGGTTTGTCGCGACCCCCTCGTAGTCGTGATAGGCAAGGTCGGAATAGACAGCGATGGCAGTCTGATTGAGTGGTTTAAGACCATCTTTTTGGCAGCTTACCGCGACGCCGTGATCAGTGTGTAAATGGATGACATACATCGCGTCCGGACGGTGCATGTGTACGGCACTGTGAATGGTGAAACCGGCCCGATTGTAGGTGTAGTCGCTCTCGGTTAACTGATTGCCATCGATATCAATGGTCAGCAGGTCGCTTGCCCTGATTTCCTCGAACAACATACCGTATGGGTTCAACAGAAACCGGTGGTCATCGCCGGGTATCCTTGCAGAGATGTGTGTTCCGACCAGATCGTCCCAGCCATTCAGCGCAACCAGCCTGTAAAGTGCTGCGGTATCGATGCGTGCCTGTTCTTCGCTCATTGTTTTGCCTTCCTTGCGAGGTAACGATCCAATGCGTTGGCGAAGGCCTGTTTTTCGGCCTGTCCAAGCGGCGGCGGACCACCTGACTGTACGCCCGAGGCGCGCATGGTGTCCATAAAATCCCGCATGTTCAGGCGCTGGCGAATGGTGTCTTCGGAGTAAGGTTCTCCGCGGGTGTTGATCGCTTCAGCTTTCTTCTCCATCACCTCCGCTGCGAGTGGAATGTCTCCTGTGATCACCATGTCGCCTGCGGCGGCTCGTTCCGCGATTTCGTTGTCCGCAATGTCGAAACCTTTCGGAACCTGCATGAATCGAATATGTGGAGACGGCGGCAGCTTAATATAGTTGTTAGCGACGAATACAGTTTCGGTTTCTGTCCGATTCGCTGCTTTACAGATAATTTCCCTGATGACGACGGGGCACGCGTCTGCATCAACCCAGATGGTCAATTAAAATGATTCCTTGTGCGTTCGTAGATCCAATTCGTGCGTCCAGGCGTTCTTCGGCTGACGGTAAAGATACATGTAGGCCTCGGCGATGCCAGTCAATCCGACCAGGCCATCTTCACCGGCCGCTTCAACAAACTGTGGATACGCAGTTTTTACTTTCTCCCCGAATATTCCACCGTCGATCACAACGTGCCCTACATGAATTCCTTGTGGTTGGAACTCTCTGGCGAGACTTTGTGACATGGCCCTAAGACCTGCTTTTGCGGCAGTGAAGGCGGCGAAATTTGGCCTGCCCCGCATGGAAGCGCTGGCACCGGTAAAGATCAGGGTGCCTTCGTTGCGAGTTAGCATCGCCTGGATGGCCGCCTGGGAAAACAGGAAGCCTCCCAGCGTGCAGACGCGCCAGGCTGATTCAAAGTAATCGGCCTTCATGTCAATAAACGTGCCTGGAAAATTGTTGCCAGCGTTGTAAATGGCGAGATCAACCGGTCCGATAGCTTCCGCTGTCGCAAGAAGCCTTTGCATATCATCTTCGATGGTGACATCAGCGACACAAGCTGTTGCTTGTCCGCCTTCTGCTTTAACTGCCTCGCAAACGGCGTTGAGTGAACTTTCCGTGCGGCCTGATGCAACGATGTGAAGCCCCTCTCTTGCTGCGTGTTGGCAAAGATACGCCCCCACACCCTCCAGTGATCCCACGCCTGCTATGACTGCTGTTTTGGTCATCTAAGTTACTCGTCATTGTTTCGGTTGGGACTTATCATAGCTCGCATGTCGAAGATGATGCACATAGAACCGCTGACCCCGGAGACCGGAGCGGTGGTACGTGGCGTGGACCTCAAGCAGCTATCGAAAGATAAATCGTTGTTCGAGCAAGTGCATGACGCCTGGATGAAATACCTGGTGTTGTTTTTTCCAGATCAGACGCTGACCCCGGAAGATCACCTTGCCTTGGGTGAGTGTTTTGGTCCCCTGCACATTCATCCGGCGGCACCTTACGTGGGTGACAACCCCGCGCTGATGAAAATTCACACCGATGAAAACTCACATAGGAACAATGGGGATGTCTGGCACTCTGACGTCTCAGCGGATGAGGAGCCGCCCATGGCGAGCATCCTTCATCTGCATCAGGTGCCGTCTCAAGGCGGGGACACCTTGTGGGCGAACATGTACAAGGTGTACGAATCCCTAAGCCCGTCAATGCAGTCTTTCCTCCTGGAGCTGACTGCCGTTCACAGCGCCGACTACTCCGGGTTCTATGGCGAACACGAACCACAAAGAAAGAGCCCCAAGGCGATTCATCCCGTGATTCGAACGCATCCAGTAACTGGGCGAAAGGGACTGTTTGTGAACAGCGGTTTTACCAAGCGTATCGTTGAGCTCGAGCGAGATGAATCGGATTCGCTCCTTGCGTTCCTGTTTGGGAAAGTGAAGGAGCCGTTGTTCCATTGTCGCTACAAATGGCAGGCGAACAGTGTGGCGATCTGGGACAACCGTTGCACGCAACATTACGCTCTCTGGGATTACTATCCTGAAGTTCGTAGCGGGATCCGTGTCACCGTCTCCGGTGACAAACCTTTTCTCTCGAGATAAGCCTTTTTGAGACAGACCATGAGTAGACACTATTTCATCACCGATGTATTTGCTGAAGGACCGTATTCGGGAAATCAGTTGGCGACCCTGCCGGACGCTGCAGATCTCTCTGGCGAGGAAATGCAGAAAATCGCTCGAGCCTTCAACTTCGCAGAAACGACTTTCATCACTGGTGGGTCTGCTGAAGATGGTTTCGATGTTCGTATTTTTACACCAACGGACGAACTGCCGTTTGCGGGTCACCCAACCCTGGGAACCAGTTATCTCATAAGAAACCACCTAATTAAGTCAGGCTGCGAAACCATCACACTTAACCTGGGTGTTGGTCCGATTAACGTGACTTTTGAAGACGATGGCGTGCTGTGGATGGTTCAGAACGAACCCGAATTTGGTGAAATCGTACCTCATGATCTTGCCGCCAACGCACTTGGGTTGGATGTTTCAGATTTGGAGGCTGACTTCCCCTGCCAAATGGTTTCCACGGGTCTCGAATTCCTGCTGGTGCCGCTACGTGATTATGAAGCGTTAAAACGATCTTATGCCGGACCCAATGACGTCTCGCGAACCTTTTTTGCGTTCTGCAGGGGCGGGTATACGGACGATCAGGGAATTCAGGCGCGAATGTTTGCCAGTGAATTAGGTGTTGTCGAGGATCCCGCAACTGGCAGCGCGAATGGATGTCTGGCGGCCTACCTCGCCGAGCATGCATTCCTCGGTGATCATTCCGTGGATACACGTGTGGGCCAGGGTTACGAAATAGCTCGTCCTTCGCAGCTTTACCTCAGAAGTGAGAAGAGTGATTCCGGATACAACATCCGAGTCGGAGGCCGGGTCAATCTTGTCGCTGAAGGTGAGTGGCTGGTATGAGTGCACCGGACGTCACGATCCGGCCAATAACTTCAGACGACAGCGACTATGTCACCGCGATTGCCGCTGAGTACTTTGGCTCTTCACGCGTTGTTTCCAGAGGCAGGTTGCATCAGGTTGAAACACTGCCTGGGTTTGTTGCCATGTCAGGTAATAAACGGGTAGGGCTGCTTCAATTTGAGGTTCGCAACCATGAGCTCGAGGTTGTCATTCTGGTTTCCCAGTTGCAGGCTGCTGGTGTTGGTCGATGTTTGCTTGAGCAGGCGGTTGACCATGCGCGACATCTTGAGGATCTAAGCCGCTGTTGGTTAATCACAACGAACAACAATCACAATGCGATCAATTTTTATCAGCATGTGGGTTGGGAGCTTAAAGCGACCCATCACGGCGCGGTGAATGATGCGCGTAAATTGAAACCTGAGATGCCCCTGCATGATGATCGCGGTATTGCGATTGAAGATGAGTTGGAATTTGAACGCCTGATCTAAGATCAGGCTTCTTCTTCCTCGATAATAATTTCGATTTTGGCGTAGATGTCGATAAACATCTTCAGCTGTTCTGCGATGGCGGCATCGTCACCCCCGTCGATCACTTCCTGAAGCTGGTTCGCTGCCTCGACGACTTCGACGAATTTAATTTTAGTGCCGTACCGGTTGATCCATTTACACAGCTGCGTCATTTGCCGTGTGTTGTCAGAGCTGGCAGCGACCTCTAGCTCGAGCAGTTTGGAGCCTAACTGGGAGACGAAGTTTTCATAGATCACCGCGTTCTTCGCGTGAGCTGGAACCACATACTGGATGGGCGCATCTGGCGAACCGCTCTGTTTGATCTCAATGCGCTCAGCCATGTTTCGCAGTTCAGACAGGTGCGTGATGATCTGGCTGAACTTTTCGCGACGTAACTGAAATTCAATGGAATCAATAGGTTTGACAAGAACCTCGAAGCCGAGTGTGTTAGCTTCGCCGCGAACCCAGTTACAGGAAACAACAAGTTCCAGGTAGTCACGATCTGAAAGCGCCTTTTCCATTTCATCAATGTGATGGAACAGCTGCTTAACGAACCGTTCAATCATTGAATGCAGTACTGGATTGTTGATTGGGCGGGTCGAGCGAATGGGTTTATCGTCGAACTGGATTTCGTAGTCGAGGTCTTCTTCCTCGTCGTCTTCAGGCTCTTCGACTTCGTCTGCGCTTTCCGCGACTTCCTCAGGCTCTTCGATGAGCGAGAGCTGTTCTTCTGCTGGGGGTTCTTCTTCTATTTCTGTTGAGGGCTCTTCTTCAGCTGAAGGCTCTTCCACTTCAGCTGAGGGCTCTTCCACTTCCGCTGAGGGCTCTTCCTCCTCCGGGACGAGTTCAAGAGTATCGACTTGTTCTTCGAGCTCTTCGATCACCAGGGAAAGTTGTTCTTCTGCGGGAGGTTCTTCTACATCAGCCGAGGGCTCTTCTTCTATTTCTGAATCGTCTTCGAAGTCATCCAGTGAGAAGTCGGCATCTTCATCGATCTCGTATTCGACGACTTCCGGTTCTTCGGCAGAGACTTCTTCCTGTGGCTCTTCGCTTTCTTCTTCCTCAAGCATGAGGACGGGTTCTTCGGGCTCTTCGACTTCCGCTGAAGGCTCTTCTATTTGAGCTGAGGGCTCTTCTTCCTCAGCTGAAGGCTCCAACTCTTCTTCAGGAACCAGGCTGAGGGATGGTGCTTCTACCTCAGTCGGAGTCTCGTCTACTTCCAGTTCAGCTGAAGGCTCTTGTTGGGCTGAAGGCTCTTCTTCTTCGGCTGAAGGCTCTTCTTGGGCTGAGGGCTCTGGCCGTGCTTCGAGTTCTTCGACCTGATCTTCCAGTTTTTTGATCTTGGCTTTCAGGTGTTGCGTGACCTTTCGAGCTGCTTCGCCAAGCTTGTTGGCACCTTCTGCATCAGACAGTGCCTGTTCGAGCAGGGCGGTTTGATGTTGGCCGAAGGCTTCCGCTCTTTCTGCCTGCGCTTTCAGCTTCTCGTGTTCGGCTTCCATTTCTTGGAGCCGCGTTTCCATCTCACCAAGACTCTCTTGTGATTTGCTTTCGAGCTCAGCCCTTTCCTGCGACAAGCTATTGGCATCACTTTTCAGCAAGTTCAATTCATCGAGCAGTTCTTCAATCTGTTTCCCTGCAGATGCTTCGGCATTGTTTCTGCGATTCACTTCGTTTTCGAGATTGGCTCGAGCGTCTTCCAGTTCAGACCTCAGAGATTCAACCTCATCATTGAGCGCGCTGTCTTGCGCAGCTTCCATCTGTTCCTGAAGTTGTGATTCGGTTTCGCTGAGTCTGCTGGTCAGTTGCTCAATTTCGCTGTTGGCTTCTGCGATTTTGGTTTCGTTGGACTCAAGATCGGATTGACGTTGCGATTCCGCATCCGCCAGTTTTTGCTCCAGACTGGAAACCTGTTCCTTGGCTTTGCTTTCAGCCTCACTTCTCGCCTGCTTTTCCTTCTCTATGGCTTGCGTGGCAGCGTCAAGTTCCGCCTGCAGCGCGTCGACTTTTTCCTGTGCCGCGGTAGACGCTTTCTCCAGGCTTTGTGCTTTGTCTTCGAGTTCAGTGCGAGCCGACGTTAACGCCTGGGTAGTTTCTTCGAGCTGGCTTTGCAGAGAAGATTTATCGCTAGTTGCCTGCTCTGCGAGTTCCCTGGCACCGTTCAGCTGCTGCAGTAAATCTTTAACCTGGCTGCGAGCATTTTCCTCTGCGCTCGTCCGCGCTTCTGTTTCTCCAGCCAGTTGTTGTTCTGCTTCAGTCAGATGCTCTCGCAACACCTGCAATGCCTTCTTGGACTCGGAATCCATAGCGGATTGCATGCTGGTCAATTGTTCTTCCAGCTGCTCAACTTGTGCGCGAGCGGATTCTTCTCTTGCGCGAAGTGTTTTCCCTTCCTGATCAATCCGCGCTTGCTCGCGTTCAAGTGTCGCCTCTAGTTCGCTGACCCGAGCCTGAGCTTCTGCTTCCTTTGCGTCTCGTGCACTGACTTCCTGTTCCAACTCGCTCTTGGTGGAAGCAAGTTCCTGGTTAACTGACTCTAGTTGAGTGTTGAGTGCCTGCAATTGCTGTTGGACTTCTTCTTTCTGCTGCTGTGCAGTCGTCAGCTCGCTGGATTGTGCGTCGCGTGCTTTTTCCAGCTCGCTGCGCAACTCAGCGATCGCGTTTTCTGAATTCTGCAGGTTTTCCGCAGCTTCCGATCGGGCGCGATCAATTTCAGCTTGAGCTTGTTCTATCTGTGATCTGGCTTCAGCGGCTTCTGCTTTGGCCAGCTCCTCGCCAGCAACAAGATCATCGATCGTTCGACCTGCTGGCAGGCTTGTGAGTGCGGAGGGTGCCACGGTCGCTGGTAGTCGCACCTGTATCAGCGCTTCGCCTTTGTCCATTGCGGTATCAATGCGGCCACCCAGGGCTGCGGCGAGTCGGTTGGCCACGCCGAATCGGATGCGTTCAGCCATCGATACAGCGTCGTTGGATTTTGCTGGATTCGTTATGGCTTCAAGTTCTTCCCTGGCTTCTTTGCCGTCAGGGTTGTAGCGGATTTCTGTATTCAGCTGACCACTATCCAGGAACTGGTGAATGTCGATAACACCTGAGGCCGTTTTCTCGATAGCGTTCTGGATGAAGATCGACAGGATGCGATTCAGTTTGGTTGCATCCATCAGCAGTATTGTGGGGAGTTCATCTGAAGGGCTGGACTTAAGTGCCGCTGTGCCCTTTGGATTTTCCAGTGAAAGCCTGTCGATGAGATTGTCGACTAACGAGCGAACATCAAACGCAAAGGTGTTAACGGCTTCAGTCTTTTCTTCGAGTCGAGTTAGCAACAAAAGATCATGAATGAGTTCAGTGATCCGAGTGTCTTCTGTGCCGAGAATCGCGAGGCTGCGTGAGCTGCCATGTCTGCCCTCAAGTACGGCTTCGGCATAGTCGTAAAAAGCTTCTGGGTCCGCCCCCACATTGATCTCTCTGATCTGTGTGGCGTCTTCTGTACTGACCGGTTTTGGTTCTTCCTGCGGTTTAGCAGCTGGTGCTTTCGCGACTTCCGCTTCCTCACTAGCTCGTCTTTGCAAGTAATAGTATGTGAGGGCGCCGGCGATGATCAGGAAGATGCCAGCGAACAGGAACCATAGCCAGCTGGCATCCTCGGATTGAGTTGGCTGCGTTCTCACAACGGCAGGAGTGGCTGGTTTGGCAGGCTCCGGTGCAGTGGTTTCCGGCTCTGTTACCGGCGTTGGTTCTGCGGTTACTTCGCTTTCTATTTCCGCAGGCTGATCTGCAGGCTCTTGTGTTTGTACTGAAGGCTCTTCCACCTCAGCTGAAGGCTCTTCTATTTGAGCTGAAGGCTCTTCTATTTGAGCTGAAGGCTGTTCTACCTCAGCTGAAGGCTCTTCAGTTTCAACTGAAGGCTCTGATCGATCCAGCAGTTCGCCGGTCAGTACACGTTCTAGTTCATCGGTCGTTAGTGCATCCCGAATGACCACGGCACGAGTGCCGAGTGTGCGGAAGCGTTCGATGACCGAGAACGAAAACCCTCGTCGATTCAGACCGTCAGCGCGAGATTGGGCAGACTCTCGAGTGCCAAACACGCCGGCACTGATTCGGTTCTCATAGTCGCCTCGTGCGACGAACAGGTAATCTTTGACGCCCGCATCAGCGAGGCTTCGAAGGTCGCCAGCTGCAGCTGGTTTACTCGGGTAAGTTCGGGTGACAACGATGAAACCAAGTGACTGTCGGTAGCTTGAGTCCTCGACTCGGTAGTCGATGAAATTGTTGTCGAGCAGATCCTGCACTTCACGAAGCGCCTGCTCCGATTCGATGGGTGTTATGGTAAGTGCGCCATCGGCCTGGATGACGTTGTAATCTGCCCTGGCAAAGGAACAAAAGAGAACCAGCGCGAAAAGGCTGATAATCCTTCGCGGACTCGATATTGTTAGCGTCCCCACGTGGTTCATGGTCCCAGTATTGGCTCTGGTTCAGGCCGACAGGATAGCTTACCTGTCCCTTTTAATCGACTCAATTCAGGTGGTTACGAGACAATGTTGAAAGGTTTGATGAAGTTATTGAGGAGTTTTGATGTCCCTGAATGATCCAATTTCAATGGTTCCGGCCTTTGGCGAAGCCATTGGTATGAGCGTGGACAGCGTTGACGGTTCGCGCCTGACGGTCAAAGTGCCTTATGCGGAACATCTTGTGGGTGACCCCGACACTGGAGTGATTCATGGGGGCGTGATCACGGCAGCGCTCGACAATGCCTCAGGCTGGGCGATTCGACTGAGCGAGGATTGGGAAGAGGGTAAGAGCATGGCCACCCTGGATCTGCGCATTGATTACATGAAACCGGCAACGCCACACATTGATCTGTTGATTACTGCCGAGTGTTTTAAAGAGACTAAGACCATTGCTTTTGTCAGGGCGACTGCCTATCACGACTCACCGGATGATCCTGTAGCGACCTCTGTTGCGGCCTTTATGAAAGGCACACCGAACGAGCCGAGGGCGTGACATGGAGATTTTGAAACAGTTGCGTGAAGAAGGTCGCGCAGAAGACATGCAGGCGCTGGTTGATCACATCCCCTACGCAAAGTTCATGGGGATCAGAGTAGATCGCAAAGGCAATGAGATCACCATGGTACTTCCCTTTAAAGAGATGCTGATCGGTAATCCCGTGTTACCGGCACTTCATGGTGGTGCGATTGGTACTTTCTTGGAACTCACCTCGGTGATTCAGCTGATGTACAACACGCAATGCGAGAGACTGCCAAAAACGGTCGATATCTCCATCGACTATCTGCGTTCCGGACGACCGGTAGAAACTTATGGGCGCGCCTTTGTGACCCGTCAAGGCAGAAGAGTTGCGAACGTTCGTGCGGAAATTTGGCAGGAGGAGATTAATAAGCCGATCGCCGCCAGCCACGGACACTTTCTGCTAACGCCGGTCTGAAGGAATGCTAAGTAGAAATTCCTTTAGCTTTCTTCCAAGAGTGAGCGAGAACCAGATATAAAATTAGACCAATAGCAGCTGCGATAAATGCGCCTACCAGACCGATGACCAGGATCAACTTTGGAGAATTTTGGGCACTTGAATCATCGATCATCCACCTGCTTACCAGAAGTGCGAGTCCTAAAATTTCAAACCAAGCCGCGAGAACCTTTTCGGGGACAGTATTTGTCAACAGTACCCCCTCAAATGACACGATGCTGCCTGGCAAACCTCTACTCAGTGCCCAACCCAACACGAACGCGCTAAGCAGTACAAACGGAATAACCCTGCCGCCAATCAGAAGAGAGTATCTGCGAGCGACGCTTTCTTTGTTAAAAAAAGAACCGAGAAATAGGGCAAGCCAACCGAGTACAAATAGGTTGGTAAAGGAGCCAAAGAGCAATTCATTATCAAACGGCAACAAAACATCGCTCCAAAAAGATAGCTCTGGATCCCATCATCTGTTCCTTAATTGCACAAGCACCTGCTGAAAGGCAGCGAGCTTGTCTTTGTTGATCTGCTCGATTTTGAGTTCGGTCATAAAATCGTTGAGTACGCCCTCGACATCAGATAACAAGTTGTGACCACCTTTGGTGAGTTTTGCCAGACTCTGGCGTGCATCACGTTCGTTTTTGACGGTGGTCACATACCCGAGTTTTTCTAGGGGTTTAAGTGCCCGAGTCACCCCGGATGGGGTCACTGATACCATCTGTGCTAGTACGACCCTCGTCAATCCGTTTTCAGCTGCCTTCAAAGTTCGTAACAATCGGTACTCGCTGAAGGTAACACCGCGACTGAACGACAACGCGCTGTCCAGGCTTCTTTCTAACACCGTCGCGGTATCCAAGACCTGCAATATCAGGTCCTCTGTATTTTTTGGTGATTGATTCATCAATGTATAATACATGATAAGTCAAGTATAGTGCAACGATCTTGTGTGATAGGCCTGCCGTGCTCACATAGTTTGAGTCTCGATATCAGAGATATACTAATTTGATGAGCGAAGGGGAAACAGAGAAGTTAAAAATGAATCCGCAGTCTAAACCAACACAAGTGTTACGCATTGTGCTCAAAGTCTCCTCACCGATGTTTGTATTAGTAGGATGCCTTCATTTGATCCTCGGATTGCACGCCGAGGTGTTGCTCGGAGCCAACATAGGGCCAGACACGATCAACAATGCGGTTCTAGATAGCCAGAATAGATTTTACGGTGTGGCGTTTTCGGTTTACGGGTTTCTTCTCTATATCTGTGCGACTGACCTTAAGCGTTATCAGACCGTTCTTAGAACGCTGCTTTGGGTATTCTTTGCTGCTGGCTGTGCTCGCCTGGTTTCGATCGCTCTGCACGGAATGCCCACGAGTCTTGTGCTCGCGCTGTTAGCTGTTGAGTTGATTGCACCACCTCTACTTATTGTATGGTTGTCCTCGGCACTAAACGAACAAGCGATAAATGACATGATGGATGGTGGGTCCTGACTATGGACTGGGATGCGATCGGCGCAATTGCGGAGTTGCTAGGATCAGTGGCAGTGATTGCCACTTTGATTTTTCTAGTGCGCCAAATTAAGACCAACTCAATCATGATCCAAAACAACACGGCTCAGAGTGCCGCCGATGCTGTGGCTTCTTGGTCTCGCCAGCTGACAGAAAACCCAGAGCTTTATCGAATATACCGAAACGGCTTAAAGGATGACTCCACGCTATCCAGGGAAGATCGCGGTGTCTTTGACCTAATACTTTTTCAAGCTTTTAACAGTATCTCCAGCATTTACCTTCAATATAAGAATGGCGGCTTTGGCGAGGATCGATGGGAATCGGAAATGCGAGTTTTCGATCAAAACTTCAGGACACCAGGTGGCAGGGCTTCCTGGGAGCGGCAGAAGCACTTGCTGGATGTGAACTTCCAACGAGAAGTAGAGAGAAGATTCATTAATAGTTGAGCGGGCACTAGGCCTGCGCTTCTGTTATTCGCATCATCTATGCCGGTTGCGCACTATGGTTCTGGGCCCTATGCTTGCGCGGTTATTTCACACTCTTGTTTGAGGAAAACTCATGTCTGATGTCTACATTGTAGAAGCTTGCCGAAGCCCGATTGGTAAGCGTGGAAAGGGTCTGGCGGGTCTCAAGCCTGCTGATCTTCTGGGTAAAGTACAGAAAGCTGCACTGGAACGCTCTGGAATTGCACCTGAAAACATCGACCAGGTGGTTGGTGGTTGTGTGTCACAGGTTGGTGAACAGACTTTCAACATCGCCCGTATCGCCTGGTTGTCCCAGGGACTCCCTCTCGAAGTGCCAGCAACCACTGTAGATGCACAGTGTGGTTCCAGCCAACAGGCCACCACGATGGGTGCCACCATGGTTGGTTCCGGCATTGAAGACGTTGTGATGAGCTGCGGTGTCGAGATGATGTCTCGAGTACCTCTGGGATCCGCTATGAAAGATGGCAACCCAATGGGTGAAAACTACGGCGAGCTTTATCAGCCTACCAGTCAGTTCATGGGCGCAGCGATGATTGCTGAGGAATACCAGATTACTCGCCAGGACACCGACCAGTTTGGTCTGGAAAGTCAGCAGAAGGCGATCAAGGCCTGGGAAGAAAATCGTTTCGAGCGGGAAATTGTTCCTATTGAATCGCCGATCCTGAATGAAAAGTTTGAGCCAACCGGCGAAACACGCATGATCACGAAAGACGAAGGTCTGCGTGAAACAACCCTCGAATCTCTATCCGGCCTGGAACCTGTTCCCGGGCAGGAAATTCACACAGCGGGTTCCAGCTCCCAGGTTTCTGATGGCGCAGCTTGCGTGATTATGGCATCCGGTGACGCGTGTGAGCGTCTCGGTGTGAAGCCCCGCGCAAAGATTGTCG
Source organism: Pseudomonadales bacterium (assembly GCA_965267195.1). Classification (GTDB taxonomy): domain Bacteria; phylum Pseudomonadota; class Gammaproteobacteria; order Pseudomonadales; family Azotimanducaceae; genus UBA9659. Next base: position 1,700,196 of record OZ253942.1, on the reverse strand, counting down.
CGACAACTCTGGTTGGCGTTGATCCGGTCACTATGTTGAAAGGCCCGATCCCTGCGACACGCAAAGTGCTGGACCGTGCAGGTCTGACCATGGATGACATCGATATCTTTGAAGTGAACGAAGCTTTCGCTTCCGTTGTGTTGGGATGGCAGAAAGATGTTGGTGCAGATCCTGCGAAGGTTAACGTTAACGGTGGTGCCATTGCACTTGGTCACCCCACTGGTAGCACTGGTGCCCGTTTGATCACGACAGCTCTGCATGAGTTGGAACGAACCGGCGGCAAGTACGCGCTTATCGCCATGTGTTGCGGCGGTGGTCTGGGTACCGGCACCATCATCGAGAGGTTGGAAGACTAATCGCTCAGGTTACCCTGCCGCGTTAGCCACCCATGTTTGTCACGGAGTCGAATGATCACTATCCGGTGATTATCATCGGCTCCGGTCCAGCTGGTATGTCTGTTGCCAGTGAACTCATTGGCAAACATGGGGTGCAATCCATACTGCTGCTGGAAAGTGGCGATCTAACCTATGACGCTGAGCTGAACCAGCTTTCTGAGGTCACTGCTTCGGGTGACCTTCCGGCGTCTCACTACGCTATTCATTCCATTCGTGCCTTTGGCGGTACCAGTCTCGTCTGGGCCGGTTTGTGTGGTGTGTTGGAACCGATGTCCTTTGACAATGGGGAGTGGCCTTTTAGTCGCGAAACACTTCTGCCGTTTTATGAGCGCGCGATTTCCATCCTGGAGTTACCAGCGAACAGCGTTGTTGATGACGTTGCGCCTATCAACAGTGACTCTCTCATTAACTATCGACCTGTTTATCTCAGCAAGCCCGTAAAATTTGGTGAGAAGTACCTGCAGTTTGCCCGCGAATCATCGAAGCTCGATGTGATGTTGAGAGCGACCGTTTCACGAATAGATCACGATGGCAGTGCTGTCAAAGGAGTGACCCTGGCGAGCGGGCGTAGCATCCGCGCCGACAAGGTGGTGCTTGCCTGTGGTGGGGTTGGAAACCCAAGACTCTTGTTGCAGTCCGGGTTAGATGCGGGCGGTCAGGTCGGCCGGCGGCTGATGGAACATGCCCACGTCTATGATCACAATCTTGCGTTGATTTGGGGTGATGCCATCACCTCTTCACTTAACGGTTCCGGCGTTCGTGTGAATGCATTCTCGATGAATGAACGCTGGTTGCGTGAACACTCGCTGCGCAGTTTCCTCATGTCCACGGGCCCGAAAGAAGATGCGGGTCTGCCGCCTAACGCAGAAGGTGGTGTGGCTCGAGCGCACTGGACGCTGCAAGCGGAAATGTTACCCCAGGCAGATAATCGCGTAACCCTGGCTAAAGAGCTCGATTCGCTCGGGCAGCCAAGAGCAGATGTGGCCTTCAACTTTCCAGCAGCGGAAGCTCTCCAGACGATTTGGCGCAAGGCTGGCATGCAGTTTCTGCGTGAGAATGTCGGACGATTCTCCCTGTCCTCACCGGTTTCTGAGATAGCAGGTGGCGGTCATCTGATGGGGACGACGCGAATGGGGTCATCCGGTGATGGATGTGTTGACGAGAACGCAGAATTTTATGGCTGTCGGAATCTTTTTGTCGCGGGTTCTTCTGTGTTTCCATCAGGTGGTGCAATCAATCCAACCTTTACGATTGTCGCATTGAGCCTGAAACTAGCTGATCATCTTGCGGGGAGGCTCACTTGAATCGAAGACAGTTCCTCATCGGTGGTTTGACCTTTGCTCTGGGTGTTGGCGTTGCGTCCTCGTTGAGACTCGGGACGGTGACAAACGGACAACTCGAACGACAACTGCTGGAAATGGTCCGGCCCGACGGCGCTCAGCTCCTTCCGATGTTTCCCCAGTTTCCGAATTATGACGCCACGGTGGCTGAACTCATTGCTCGAGGCGTGGTTGTTGATCACTCACTGAACATGAATGCCATAGATCAGGCTCGTGCCAGTGATCCAATTGTTGAGTTTGCAGGTTGGCAGTATCTGGAAACTGAGCTTTTAGTGTTCCTCGCCGCCCATCAACTCGGAGGTCAACACCTCAACGTCACATCTTCCCGCTCTGGTTTAAGGTTTGAAAGATTTGAGGTGTCTGAAGATCTGGATGCTCAAGGTGAGCCTATCGCTACCTATAAGATTCAGTCCGGATCAGACTATGAAGCGCTCAACGCCTGTATCCAGATGTGTGACAACAACGATGCTTGCGGTAACTTCACGCTCGCGAAACAGAATCATCACATCGAAGCCAAGAGAAACATCTGCTGGATTCTTGGTGACGAAGTAGATGTTGTCGGAAGTCGCTTCTACTACTCGGGGCGCAAGATCCGTTAGGCGATCTTGTCAAACGCCAGGTCCAGTCCAGTCAGGCCATGCAATAGAGCATTAGCGGAAAACTGCGGCTCGCTGGCACCGTCTTGAAGACGGAAGTTTTCCATCCGCTCGAAGATGACTTTAAAGCCGACGTTCATTTCCCTGCGACTTAATGCTGCGCCAAGGCAGTGATGTACACCTTTACCAAAAGCAACCTGCTCGCGAAGGTTGTCACGCATCAGGTTAAATTTCTCAGGCTCCGGGAAACGTTCTGGATCCTGATTCGCGGATGCGAACCTGGCAAACAGAACCGAGTTTTCGGGAATAGTGACGCCGTGCATCTCAACTTCTTTCGTGGTTCTGCGGAACATGTTGGATGACGGGCTGAGTAACGCAGTGATTCCTCGACGAAACGAGAAATCATGTCCTCCGAAGGATCGTTCTTGATGAGTTCATACTGGTCAGGATTTTGGATCAACAACCAGATACCTTCGGTCAGTGTCGCACTGGTGGTTTCATTCCCGGCGACAAGAATTTGCGACAACATGGAAAGACACTCAGCGTTATCCAGTGGTTTTTCACCATCGAAGCTTGCGTTAACAACTTTGGACAAGATGTCGTCTTGCGGTTCTGCGCGACGTTCTTCCATTCGCTCAACAAAGTAGTGCTGGAATTCCACCATGTCTTTCGCAGCCTGAAGCAGGCCATCTCTATCCAGCTGTTGGCTCAGGTTGCCAATAAAAGCATCCGTCCACTTTCTAAACAGTGGTAGATCTTCTTCCGGTGCGCCCAACTGGCTGACAATAACGCGAAGGGGCAACGGAACACCAAAGTCGGACAGGAATTCACACTTACCGTCGTCGATAAAATTATCGATCAGTTCGTTAGACAAAGATTCAATGTAAGGTTCCAGCGCTTTCAATGCCTTTGGTGAAAAGGCGCCATCAACGAATTTTCTGTAGCGGCGTTGCGCGGGGGGATCCTCAGTCAACATGGTTGGTACGTTGGGATATCCGCTTTCAACGACTTCCTGGATTTCCTTGTCTTCGGTTGCCGTGAGCGCTCTGCTTGGCGTGAGCATCCGTGAAGAGAAAGTCTCATGATCCATCGCCATCTTTACGACATCTTCGTAACGAGAGATGAAGAAGATCCCGGAATTTGGATCCTGGAATACTGGCGCTTCTTCGCGCAATCGACGATTCATCATCCACGGTGACTTCAGCACCTCAGGATGCATTGGGTTGATCTCATGGACCGGGCAAGTGGCAACTCGTGCGACTTCTTCTGACATAATCGAATCTCAGGGGCTCACAATCAGGGCGCCAAGGATAGCATGGAAAACCGTCAGAGTTGATTGTATTCAGCTATACTCAGGACGAATTATGGGGGGAATAACATCGTGAGCAATACCCAGGTAGTACTGGCTAGAAGGCCCAAGGGACGGCCGGTTCCGGAAGACTTTGAAGTTGTGCAAACCGAGATACCGGAGCCAGGGGAAGGTGAAGCTCTGATGCAGAATCTGTTTGTTTCCCTCGATGCTGGCTTCAGAAATTGGATGGATGAGGGCGCCGGTGATGAGGTTCTACCGGCAATGGAAATCGGTGCGCCTGTGATGGGTCTTGTGGCGGGCAAAGTGTTGAAGTCCAACCGCGATGACATGCAAGAAGGTCAGGTACTGGTCGGGCGGCTTGCCTGGGAAGCCTATTCGATTGCGACTGCCGCTGACCTGATGGTACCGATCGAAGATAAATTTGATCAGCCTGCGAATCTTTTTCTTGGCCTACTCGGTGACACCGGTCTCTCTGCTTACTTTGGACTGACCCGAGTCGCCAATCTGCAGCCAGGTGAAACCGTGGTCATATCTGCTGCCGGTGGCGCTGTGGGCAATGCGGCCGGTCAGATTGCGAAAGCCATGGGGGCAGGCAAAGTGGTTGGTTTTGCCGGTAACGCAGACAAATGTCGCTGGCTTGAAGACGAAGTGGGTTACGACGCCACCATTAACTACCGAGAAGAAAACATCGATGAAGCACTGACGAGAGTTTGTCCTGATGGTATCGATGTCTACTTTGATAACGTCGGTGGTGACCTACTTGAACCCGTACTTAATCACATTAACTACCAGGCACGTATTCCGTTTTGCGGTGCGGTAGCAGATTACGCCGACGAAGACGGTACTGGTCCGAAGAACTTGTTTCGGCTGGTGGCTAACTGTGCTCGCCTTGAAGGATTCATGACGCACTACTGGGTTGAAGACTACGAAGCTGCTCGAGATGTTCTGGTTGGCTGGCTGAACGAAGGCAAGATCAAAAACTTCGAAGCCAGTTACGACGGTGTTGAAAACTGCGGTGTCGCGTTTAGCGATCTGTTTGCCGGTAAAAACTTCGGTAAGGCGATCGTTAAGGTCTGATCAATGAAAAAATACTCGGACTGGACCCTCTGGTATGTGGTCTTCCTGCTCACCGTTGCGTCAACCCTGTCATTTATCGATCGGCAGATTCTTAATGTCATGATCGGGCCGATCAAGCGTGACCTTGGTGGGCTTTCTGATACAGAAATCTCCTTGATCATTGGGCTGGCGTTCTCAACGGTATATTCCTTAACAACACTACCGCTCGCGCGAATCGCGGACCGTTACAACCGGCGCAACGTGATTGCTGCGGGTATTTTCAGCTGGAGCCTGATGACTGCGCTTGCTGGGATGGCAAACAATTTCTGGCAGCTGTTCGTTGCCCGCATGGGTGTCGGCGTCGGAGAAGCGTCTCTGGGACCGGCAACCACTTCAATGCTCGCTGATTATTATGAAGAGCATCGACTACCACTTGCTTATGGCATCGTTGCCACCGCGCCTTTTATTGGTTCAGGTTTGGCGAGCCTCGTTGGAGGGCCGTTGATTGACTATCTCGAGGCGCAGCCTCAGATGGTTTTACCGGTCTTTGGGGAAATGTATTCCTGGCAAACCGTGTTGGTGGTGGTTGGTTTGCCGGGGATCCTGCTCGCATTAGTCATGTTCACGATCCGCGAACCCGAGCGCACTGGTGCCAGTGCCGAAAAAACAGAAGGCTACTCGTATGCAGAGCTCTGGCAATTCTGTATGCAGCGTAAGAAGTACCTGTCTTATCACTTCATTGCGTACCTGTGTCTCTCCATTCAGGGTTTCGCTTTCCTAACCTGGGTGGTCGAATTCTTTGTTCGAACACACGGTTGGACACGCACAGAAATCGGTATCACCTATGGTCTGATTGCTCTGATTGTCGGCATTCTTGGTAGCGTCTGGGCTGGCTGGTATGCCGGCAAAATGCTCGCACGGGGTAGAGCAGATGCGCCCATGCGTTTGTGCATGTGGGGCACCATCGGGCTTGGTCCGCTGGCTGTCATCATGCCTTTGCTCGACAACGCCTGGTTAGCCGTTGGTTTGATTATTCCGATTACCTTTTTCATGGCGATGCCGCCGGGTTTGTCTAATGCAGCACTGCAGGCGATTTCACCCAACCGGTTGCGGGGTCAGATGATTGCGGTGTACCTGATCTGCGTGAGTTTCCTGTCTTACCTGTTTGCACCGCTCATCATTGGTTTGATGAACGACTATGTCTTCGGAAGAGAAGACGCGATTCACTTGTCGCTCTCCACGTTAGCTGCAGTGAACTACCTGATTGCCGCTATCTGCCTTGCATTGAGTTTGAAGCCTCTTGAAGAAGCGACAGCGAGAATGAAGAGAGAGTTTGCTTGATGACCAAGCTGGGTTATCTCGTACCGACGCGTGAACAGATCATGCAGGAGGCACATGGCACTGATGAGCTAATTCGGCGAGCACAATTCGCGAGGGACAAGGGTTTTGATTCCTTGTGGGTGGGTGATTCACTTTTTGCCAGGCCCCGTCATGATCCTTTGACGTTACTTGCTGCCCTTGCGGTTGCTGCGCCCGGCATGGAACTGGGCACCGCGATACTGCTGCAATCCCTTCGTAATCCTGTGCTGCTTGCGCAGCAGTTGGCGACCATTGATCAGTTATCCGGCGGCAAGTTAATCGTTGGTGTTGGCATTGGCGCAGACGCGCCATCCATCAGAGCTGAGTTTGAAGCGGCCGGTGTGCCTTTTGAAAAACGGGTTGGTCGGTTGGTTGAAAGCGTCAATTTGTGCCGTGCACTCTGGCGCGATGAAACGGTGAACTGGAACGGACGCTGGCAGCTGAGCGACGTGCAGCTTGCGCCGAAGCCAGTTCAACAAGGTGGGCCGAAAATCTGGTACGCGAGCATGGTAGATGCCGGGGTAGAGCGAGCCGGTAAGTACTTCGATGGCTGGTTTCCAATTGGACCTGACGCGGAGACCATCAAGCGCCAACAGGGACTGTTCAAATCTGCTGCCGCGGATAAGCCGGTAAATACAGCGGTTTATCTGACCATCTGCGTGGATGACGATGCCGAAAAAGCGGAACAGAAAATTGATGAATACCTTGAACAATACTATGGCATTCCTGCAGAGGTTCTCCGTGGTATCCAGGCCTGTATCGGCGGTAGTGCGGGGAAGGTTGTGGACTGGATGAATGAGTTCGTTGCTGCGGGTGCCGATCACCTGGTTTTACGTGTGGTTGGCGACTATCAGCACGCTTTACAGGCGATCGCTGAGAATCGCGGGCAAATTGATTAGCGACCAATAATCGTAATATTCAATCGAATTAAGAAAAATAATCAGTTTTACTAATTAAAGACTGAGTCCTAATCTTGCTTCTGTCTTAACGAACAGAACGAAAGGAAGGAACGATGTCTGAAGCAACATGCCCGTTTATGCACGGCAGCAATACCGCGCCGAGTACCTCAAAGGTTTTCTGGCCGAATGCGCTGAACCTGGACATTCTTCACCAGCACGACACCAAGACCAATCCCCTGGGCGAGGACTTCGACTACCGCAAGGAACTCGAGAGTCTCGACGTCGATGCACTGAAAAAAGATCTTCAGGATTTGATGACTGACAGCCAGGCCTGGTGGCCGGCGGATTGGGGTCATTATGGCGGTCTCATGATTCGTCTCGCCTGGCACGCCGCCGGTTCTTATCGAGTCGCGGATGGCAGAGGTGGAGCCGGTACAGGTAATCAGAGATTTGCGCCCCTGAACTCATGGCCTGACAACGGCAACCTCGATAAAGGTCGCCGATTGCTTTGGCCGATCAAAAAGAAATACGGCAACAAGATCAGCTGGGCTGACCTGTTCATCCTGGCCGGTAACGTCGCCTATGAATCCATGGGCTTTAAAACTTTCGGTTTTGCCTTTGGACGTGAAGATATCTGGCACCCTGAGAAGGACATCTATTGGGGTTCGGAAACAGAGTGGGTGGCCCCCACTGACAATCCCAATAGTCGTTATTCCGGAGAGCGCGACCTGGAGAATCCGTTAGCGGCAGTGATGATGGGTTTGATTTATGTAAACCCTGAAGGCGTCGATGGTCAGCCGGATCCGCTGAAAACAGCGAAAGATGTTCGTGAAACTTTTGCTCGCATGGCAATGAACGATGAAGAAACCGTTGCGTTGACCGCGGGCGGCCACACCGTGGGTAAAGCGCACGGTAATGGTGATGCAAGCATTCTTGGTCCGGAGCCGGAAGCTGCGCCCATCGAAGAGCAGGGTTTTGGCTGGATGAATAAAACGTCCCGTGGCGTCGGCCGCGATGCGGTGACCAGCGGTATTGAAGGTGCGTGGACAACTAATCCCACACAATGGGACAACGGTTATTTCCAGATGCTGTTCAGTTACGACTGGGAGCTCCGAAAGAGTCCGGCTGGCGCCTGGCAGTGGGAGCCCATTGATCTCAAAGAGGAAGACACTCCCGTGGATGTCGAAGATTTGAGTCGTCGCGACCACAGGGTCATCATGACCGATGCTGACATGGCGATGATCAAAGATCCGGAGTATCGAAAGATCTCGGAACGCTTCTATCAGGACCCGGAGTACTTCAATGAGGTGTTTGCGCGTGCTTGGTTCAAACTGACCCACCGCGATATGGGGCCGAAGGCTCGATACATTGGTCCGGAAGTTCCGGCTGAAGATTTGATTTGGCAGGACCCAATACCCGCCGGTAACAATGATTACGATGTGGAAGCTGTTAAAGCGAAAATTATCGAGAGCGGCCTTTCCGTTAGTGAGCTGATCACAACCGCATGGGATAGCGCTCGTACTTTCCGAAGCTCCGACATGCGTGGCGGTGCCAATGGCGCTCGTATCCGACTTGCGCCTCAGAAAGATTGGGAAGGCAATGAACCAGAACGTCTTGCCAGAGTGCTCGAAGTGTTTGGGAAAATTTCTGCTGACACTGGTGCCAGTATCGCTGATGTGATTGTTCTCGCGGGTAATGTCGGTGTTGAACAGGCGGCGAAAGCAGGCGGCTTTGATGTCAGTGTACCCTTCACGGCTGGTCGAGGTGATGCAACGGATGAGATGACGGATGCAGCTTCCTTCGATGTGCTTGAGCCGATACACGATGGTTTCCGAAACTATCAGAAGGATCACTATGCGGCGCAGCCGGAAGAACTGCTGCTGGATCGCAGCCAGCTCATGGGGTTAACCGCTCGTGAAATGACCGTTCTTGTAGGTGGCTTGCGCGTCATTGGTGCCAACTTTGGTGATTCAAAGCACGGTGTGTTCACTGACAGGGAAGGGGTGCTCAGCAATGACTTCTTCGTCAATCTGACGGATATGACTTATAGCTGGGAGCCGACAGGCAGGAACTCTTACGAGATCCGAAACAGGGTGACTGGTGAAGTTAAGTTCACTGCGACTCGCGCTGATCTTGTCTTCGGTTCTAATTCGATCCTTCGGGCTTACTCGGAACTGTATGCGCAGGACGATAGCCAAGAGAAGTTTGTTACAGACTTCATCGAAGCCTGGACGAAAGTGATGAACGCAGACAGGTTTGACCTGGACGAATAGACATCTCGCCCCCAACTTGCCTTCCTAAAAAGGCTCCCGGTGACATCCGGGGGCCGATTTAAGACAATAGAAGCTCTCATGGGATGAGCTGGTCCCCCAGGTATGACCCGTTACGAAGAGCAAAAGCCCGACGATGGTGATGTTCTGTATCTCGAAGATACGGACATACCTTTGCCGGAGAAGCTGAATCCAAGCACTCGCTATATTCACTTCAAAACAATTGCGCGTGGTGGCAAAGCGATCATCCAGTCCTGTCGTGACCGTTTCCTCGGCAGAGTCATCTGCTACAAACAACTGAAGTCAGAGTTTCGCGACAACGAAATTGAACAGCTGCGCTTTTTGCGTGAGGCACGCATCAGTGCTCTGTTGCAGCATCCATCAACGATTCCAACCTATGATCTGGGCCGTGACCTGCGGGGTGACCTGTATTTCACAATGAAGCTGGTTCATGGCTACACGCTGCGTGAAGTAATGAACTATCGCGAGCGATACGATCTGGGCCAGATGCTCAATATCATCATTCAGGTTGGCCAGGCGCTGGCGTATGCCCATACCCATGGTGTCTTGCACAGAGACATCAAGCCGGAAAATATCCTTGTTGGACCTTATGGCGAAGTGCTCCTTATGGACTGGGGGTTGGCCAAGGTTTGGGCAAGGGATGATGATCCTCTGTCCCACGACAGCGGCACCAGGCAAATTTCTAACAGTGCTGTGGACACAAGCGTCACCGGGCTCGGTGGTCTCGAAGGTACCGTGACCTACATGTCGCCGGAGCAATTGGAAAAGGCGATTGATATTGATGGCCGCAGCGATATTTTCAGTTTGGGTGTTGTGCTCTATGAGGTCGTCACGGGTACGACTCCAGCGGAGGCAGAAACCGTTCGCGAAATGCAGGAAAAGGTGCTGACTGAGCAGCCAGCTCCGCCTTCAACGCGGGTGAGCTATAAGGTCCCTGGACTCCTCGATGATCTCATCATGTCCTGCCTCGCAAAATCCAAGGAAGACCGTCCAGAAGACTGCCTGGATATCGTTCGACTACTCCAGGAAATCGACTAGCCTGAACGCACCAATTAGGTGCGCATTTGTGCCTTATTTTTGGGCTTAGCCCCATAGTGGTGCGCCTTTTCAGCTATTGGCCACGGCGTTTTCGGTGGCAAATTGCCACTATCGGCGATGTTATAGCTCTGGAATACCTGAAAACAAAGGGCTTCAGGTCCCACACCCCTAATCGTGGGAGAATGCGGTGCGTTTCGTCAAAGTAGGAACACTTATTGCACCAATATTGCCTCGGAGCCCCTGGGTAGGGGCGGTTGATCAACCTTTATTGAAAGATATCTGAGTTTTTAGGAGCGAGAAAAACCATGAAGAGTAAGTTGGAGTACATCTGGCTGGACGGTTACAAGCCGACACAAAGTCTGCGAAGCAAAACAATGATCCGGTCGGATTTCAGCGGCAAGTTGGAAGATTGCCCGATGTGGTCATTTGATGGCAGTTCAACCGAACAGGCTGACGGCAGCAGTTCAGATTGTTTGTTGAAGCCGGTAGCGATTATCCCTGATCCGGATCGTAACAACGGTTACCTCGTGATGACGGAAGTTCTGAACCCAGACGGTTCACCACACGAGTCAAACGGCCGCGCAACCATCGATGACGACGATGACGATTTCTGGTTTGGTTTCGAACAGGAATACTTCCTGTGGGATCCCGATCACGATCTGCCTCCTGGTTTCCCACGTGCCGGTTACCCACGTCCACAGGGCCCTTACTACTGCTCTGTTGGTGCGATGAACGCATACGGTCGTGAAATTATTGAAGAGCATCTGGACCTCTGTCTGGAAGCAGGTCTCAACGTTGAAGGTATCAACGGTGAGGTAGCTGCAGGTCAGTGGGAATTCCAGGTATTCGCAAAAGGTGCTGCGAAGGCAGGTGATGAAACCTGGCTTGCGCGTTACCTGCTTGAGCGTACTGCTGAGAAATACGGCTTTGCCATCAACTGGCATCCGAAGCCTCTCGGTGACACTGACTGGAACGGTTCCGGTATGCACGCGAACTTCTCTAACTCACCAATGCGTGAGTCTGGTCAGGAAGACGTGTTCACCAAGATCTGTGAAGAGTTTGGCAAGAACGTTGCTCGACACATTCACGTGTATGGTGCCGACAACGATCAGCGTCTGACTGGTAAGCACGAAACACAGTCTATTGACGAATTCAGCTACGGTGTTTCTGACCGTGGTGCTTCTATCCGAATCCCCATCGGAACGGTTGAAGACGGCTGGAAAGGTCGACTGGAAGATCGTCGTCCGGCTTCCAATGCTGATCCCTACAAAGTGGCAGCAGCCATCGTTCAGACCACTAAGGAATCTGGCGTCTAAAGCTGACTCTACTAGAGTGATCGAAAAGGCCGATACCCCAGGGTATCGGCCTTTTTTTTATGCCCGACTTTTAAGCTATTCTTGTTCTCTGCTACGGAGAACAAAAATGAAAAAGATTAGCTACCTAACGATCCTGATTCTGACTTTGGGATTGTTGCAGGCTTGTTCCGATTCTGAAGAACCGGTCGAAGAGACTGAGGTCGTTGAAGAATCACTTCACGACGAAGCCTCAGAGATGGTGGGTCAAAACCTGCTTCCAGGTCGCCGCTTTACAGGCGGTCTCGATATGATCGAAGAATACGTATCGCGCTCGCCGGAAGTGAACGCGACCCGAAACGCCTATTTCGGCGACCTTCACGTTCACACTCGTTACTCCTTTGATGCCTATGTGTTTGGCACCATTGCGACTCCTCAGGACGCTTATCGATATGCTCGCGGCGAAAAGATCAAACACCCCGCAGGTACCGATGTTCAGCTTCGTCAACCGCTCGATTTCTATGCAGTGACAGATCACGCCATGTTCATTGGTGCAATGGCCCAGGCTGCTGACACAGCCAGTGAGTTCTCTAAGTACGACCATGTGCAGGAAATGCACGACATCAACGCACCGGACAATCGTGGTATCGACAGTATTGATGGTCGCGCAAAAGCCTTCGCCAGTTTTCTGGCGCCAACCATTCAAGGTATTGCCGATGGCTCTATCAGTGTCGATATGGTGAATGACATTGGTAAAGATGCCTGGGCAAATATCATTGATGCCGCGGACGCTTATTACGAGCCTGGCGAATTCACGACTTTTGTAGGCTACGAGTACACCAGTTCCACGGATGACATGGGTAACCTGCATCGCAACGTCATTTTTCGAGGCTCGGACAGGCTGCCTGCCTTGCCGTTTTCCAGGTTTCACAGCCAGGACCCTGAAGGCCTCTGGGACTGGATGGATCAGCTGCGGGAAAAAGGCATTGAGTCTTTAGCCATTCCTCACAATTCGAATGGTTCTAACGGTCAGATGTTTACGCTCACGGATTGGGCGGGTGATCCGATGGATGAAAATTACGTCAGCAAGCGCATTCGAAACGAACCGCTGATTGAAATTACCCAGATCAAGGGAACGTCAGAGACACATCCTGAGTTGTCGCCAGATGATGAGTGGGCGGACTTCGAAATCATGCCGTACCGAGTTGCGACTTCGATAAACAGTGCAGTGAAGGGCAGTTACGTCCGTGAAGCCTTGTTGAATGGGCTTGGCTTTGAAGAAAAAGAAATGACCAATCCCTATCGCTTTGGATTTATTGGTTCTTCCGACACGCACACCGGCGCCATCTCTGATGATGAGTCCGAGTTCTTTATGAAAATCGGGATTCTGGATTCGACTGCGGAACTCCGCGGGTCGGTGCCGCTAACTGGAGAAGCTGAAGAGCGAGCCTGGGCAGCCATTGGTCAGGAGCAACCTAATGTCGGTGTTAACCTGCAGCGATTCGTGCAGGTTGATGAAGATATCTATCGTGACAATGCGTCAATCACCTGGGGCGCGTCGGGACTGGCTGCAGTCTGGGCGGAAGAAAATACGCGGGAATCTATCTATGACGCATTCCGGCGCAAGGAAACCTTTGCAACCAGCGGAACAAGACTGCGGGTTCGCCTGTTCGCTGGTCATGACTTTGACGCTGCCATGCTGGATGATCCGGGCATGATTGAAAAGGCGTATGCGTCGGGCGTTCCCATGGGCGGCGAACTGATTGCGGGTGAAGCTGCGCCGGCCTTTATTGCGCTTGCCTATCGTGACCCCATGTCTGCGCCGCTGGACCGACTTCAGGTTGTTAAAGGTTGGACGGTCAATGGCGAACATCATGAACAGGTCTACGATGTTGCCTGCTCAGATGATGGTGAAGTTGACCCGACAACAAATCGATGCCCGGACAATGGCGCCAGCGTTGAACTGTCGGATTGTTCCTATTCCCAACTGGTTGGTGACAATACGCTCTCTGCAGTGTGGCGAGACCCTGATTACAATGCTGATCACCACGCGTTTTACTATGTTCGTGCCCTGGAAAATCCGACTTGTCGCTGGTCCACCTGGGATGCAATTCGCGCAGGTGTGGAACCAAGACCAGGTCAGCATGCGACCATCCAGGAGCGTGCCTGGACTTCTCCGGTTTGGGTGAGGCCTTAACAATTTGATGTGTTCCATTAATTTCGGTTAACCTATTGCTATGCAGATGACGCGCAAAACCGTTGGAACAACCCTGGGGCTACTGGCGCCGGTACTGGCGATTGCCACGGTCGTTTTCTGGTTCCATACCAACAACACCGTGGGTATTCCTGAAAACCGCGGCTTGTTTATAGGTGTCTTTGTGGTTGCCATTGTTATGGCGATCGCCGCGTTTTTCGTGGGTACACGATGGTTTGGTGGCGTCGCTGCTGTGTTCGGGATTATTCCCGCAGCCTTTATGCTGTTTACGGTTTCTATCAGTAAGCAGGTTGTCGCCGAAGATGCTATTAAAGTCGGCGACACCATTCCTTACTTTGCAGCCCTGGATGACCAGGGTGAGCGTTTCACCTCTGATGCACTGGCAGGCACGCCTGTGCTCATCAAGTTTTTCCGCGCACACTGGTGACCTTACTGTGTCGCCGAGTTACGGCGATGGAATGATGAACTCCAGGGTGAGTTCGAAGCGCGGGGTATTCAGGTGCTGACCGTCAGCACCGACTATCCGGAAGTGATCCGTGAGCGTCGTGGCGCACATCGCCTGCAGGCAACGATGTTGTCGGATCGCGATCTTGGCGTGACGGACGCTTTTGGATTGCGTAACCAGGGGGCACATTCCGGTCCGGTGGGTGAAGGTGAAGCAGAAGCATTGCCAGTTCCGACAACCCTGCTGGTGAGTTCTGATGGCGTGGTGCTTTGGATGGACCAGTCAGAAAACTATCAGAACCGATCGGGGCCAGAGGTTGTGCTTGCAGCGATGCAACAGTATCTGGACGCCGGAGAGTAAGCGCTTATCTAGGTTTAGCGCCACCGCCAACGCGAATAATTTCCCCGCTTACCCAGGAAGCCGCATCTGAAGACAGATAGATGCAGGCTGAAGAAATGTCCTCTGGTGTGCCGAGGCGACCCAGAGGGATATTCCATTCTTCCAGGATCTCATCGAGTTGCGATTCATCTTTCCCGAGTGCGGTGAGCATGACCTCTGTTGGAATGGCGCCTGGCGCAACGGCGTTGACGCGAATGTTAGGTGCGAATTCCGCCGCAAAGGTCCATGTCAGTGAGTTAGTACCGGCTTTGGCGGCACCATAGTGAGCACTGCCGGGTACTGGTCCTGTACCTGCACCAGATGTGATGTTGATGATGGAACCTTTTTCCATATTACGAGCAGCGGTAACGCAGCCGACATAAATGGAAGTGAGATTCAGGGCAATGGTTTTGTCCCATTCTTCCCGGGGCATATCCAGGATGGATGCCCGATAGGTAGAGCCGCCGGCATTGTTGACCCAGTCAGTGAGTTTGCCGAATTTGTCGATGGTCGCTTTGGCCAGTGCGGCCATGGCATCGTCGTCGGTCACGTCGGTGGTGACAGCAATGGCTTCTCCGCCATTGTCGATAATTTTCTGGGCGACTTCTTCGATCTCGGTGGTGCGTCTCGCGGCGACAACCACTTTGGCGCCAGCCTTGGCGAAATCGACTGCTATGCCTTCCCCGATCCCTCGTCCTGCACCAGTAACAACAGCAACGTGACCTTCCAGGCTATAACGGTCGAAAACACTCATATCAGGCAGCCTCTTGTTTTGCCTCTTCCAGGCGCTGCTTCAGTGCAGCAAGTTCGTTGAACAGTTCCTCGGGCACTTTGCCCCCGAACGTATTGTAGTACTCCTCGATCAGCGGAATTTCTGACAACCAGCCATCGATCTCCACTCTTAGCAGGGTAGCAATTTCATCATCAGAAATGTCGAGACCACTGAAATCCAGGCCATCGATGCTTGGAAGATTACCGATCGGCGTTTCTACCGCGTCAGCAGTACCGGCGCAGCGTTCGAAAACCCATTTAAGGATACGCGAATTCTCGCCGAAGCCAGGCCACATGAAACGACCTTCGTCGTCTTTGCGGAACCAGTTGACGTAGTAGATGCGTGGCAACTTAACGCCTTCTTTCTGACCGATGTTGATCCAGTGATTCCAGTACTCCGCCATGTTGTAGCCGCAGAACGGCAGCATCGCCATCGGGTCGCGTCGGAGTTCACCGATCGCGCCAGCCGCGGCAGCAGTTTTTTCGGAAGCAATGATGGAGCCAAAGAAAGTACCTTGTTGCCAGCTCTGGGCTTCGTTCACCAGAGGTACCACACTGGCGCGTCTGCCGCCGAAGAGGATTGCGCTGATGGGTACACCTTTCAGCTCTTCCCATTCCTCTGCAATAGCAGGGCACTGGGCAGCAGAAACCGTAAATCGTGCGTTCGGGTGGGCAGCGGGTCGATCCATATTTGGATTCCACTCGCGACCGGTCCAGTCAATCAGGTGTGATGGTGGCTCATCGGTCATGCCTTCCCACCAGACATCGCCGTCATCGGTTTCTGCAACGTTAGTAAAGATGCAGTTGCCGGTCAGAGTATTCATAGCGTTTGCGTTGGAATCCATACCGGTGCCGGGGGCGACGCCAAAGAAGCCTGCTTCTGGGTTGATGGCATAAAGCTGGCCATCGTCGCCAAACTTCATCCAACAGATATCATCACCAACGGTTTCAACGGTCCAGCCAGGAATGGTTGGAATCAGCATGGCAAGATTGGTCTTGCCGCAGGCGCTTGGGAAAGCACCGGCAACGTATTTTGATTCGCCTTCAGGGTTGGTCAGCTTCAGGATCAACATGTGTTCCGCCAGCCAGCCTTCGTCGTGGGCCATCGCAGAAGCAATCCTGAGTGCAAAACACTTTTTGCCAAGCAGCGCGTTACCACCGTAGCCGGAACCGAAGGACCAGATTTCACGAGTTTTCGGGAAGTGAGCGATATATAGATTCTGTGGGTTACACGGCCAGGGTACGTCGACGGTTTCTTCATCGAGCGGCATACCGACGGAATGAACGCAGGGTACAAAATCGCCGTCTTCGCCGAGTTCATCGAGCACAGCCTGACCAACTCTCGTCATGATGTGCATGTTCGTCACGACGTAAGGCGAGTCTGAGATTTCGACTCCGATGTGGGCAATGGGTGAGCCAACGGGACCCATGGAAAAAGGGATCACGTACATGGTGCGGCCTTTCATGCAGCCGTCAAACAGACCGTGAAGCGTAGTGCGCATCTCGTCTGGTTCGATCCAGTTGTTGGTTGGACCGGCTTCTTCTTCAGTATCGGAACAGATGTAGGTTCGGCTTTCGACCCGGGCGACGTCGGCGGGGTCTGATCGAACAAGATAGCTGTTGGGGCGTTTTTCTTCGTTCAGTTTCTTGGCGACACCTGCATCAACCAGCAGATCCCACATGCGGTCGTATTCTTCCTTGGAGCCATCACAGATCACGACCTCATCCGGCTTGCAAAGCTCTTTCATGTCATCGAGCCAAGCTGCCAGCTTCTTGTTTTTCAACATTTAAAAATACCCTTATCTTTCAGCTACTTATGCCCCGTGGGATCGACCGCTGTCGCGGGGCGCGAAAGGCCGGAAGGATACCACGTGCGCGTCTCTGTTAACATGCGCGCCATGCAACTTAGCCCAAACAAATCTCTCACAGACTATCGACCCTATTGGGCCGAGTGTTTTGGTATCGCGCCCTTCCTCCCGACCACTCGTGAGGAGATGGATGCGCTCGGCTGGGACTCCTGTGATGTGATCATCGTCACCGGTGATGCCTATGTAGATCACCCCAGCTTTGGTATGGCGGTGATAGGTCGCGTACTGGAAGCCCAGGGGTTTCGAGTGGGCATCATTGCGCAGCCTGACTGGCGTGACACTGCAGATATTGAGCGTCTGGGTAAGCCAAATCTGTATTTCGGTGTCGCAGCCGGAAACATGGATTCAATGATCAATCGCTACACCGCGGACAAGAAGATTCGGCACGACGATGCCTATACGCCTGGCAATGAGGGCGGCAAGAGACCAGATCGATCTGTCATTGTGTATTCACAGCTGGTGAAGCAAGCGTTTGGTGATGTGCCCATTGTGATTGGCAGCATTGAAGCCAGCCTGCGCCGGATCGCTCACTTTGATTACTGGAGTGAAAAGGTCAGGCGCTCGATTCTGCTGGATAGCCGGGCGGACCTGTTGCTGTATGGCAACGCAGAAAGAGCCATTGTCGAAGTGACTCACCGTCTTGCAGACGGGGATTCCATTGAATCGCTTCAGGACATTCGCGGTACAGCTTTTGTGACAGACGCACCATTGCCGGGCTGGCGCTGTGTGGATGAAAGTCTGTTGCCGGACGAGCGTGAAACCCAGGACGTCAAGTTACTGGATGATGGCCCTGAGTTTGTTCGCCTTCCTAGCTTTGAGGCGGTCCGGGATGACAAAGCGTTATACGCGCATGCATCTCGAATCCTGCATCGTGAAACCAACCCAGGTAATGCGAAGGCGCTTGCTCAGGAACATGGCGACAAGATTATCTGGCTGAACCCTCCGCCAATACCGTTGGAAACGCCTGAGCTGGATTGGGTTTTTGAAAGACCCTATCAACGTGTGCCACATCCTTCCTACGGGGATGCGCATCTGCCGGCTTACGAAATGATTCGCCATTCCGTCAACATCATGCGTGGCTGTTTTGGTGGCTGCACTTTCTGTTCGATCACGGAGCATGAAGGCCGAATCATTCAAAGCCGCTCCGAAGACTCCATTCTGAATGAGATCGAAGAAATTCGAGACAAGTCGCCTGCGTTTACCGGTGTGATTTCTGACCTGGGTGGTCCGACCGCCAACATGTGGCGGCTGAATTGCAAAGATAAGAAGATCGAAGAGAGCTGCAAGCGACCTTCCTGTGTTTACCCGAACATCTGCAAGAACCTGGATACGGATCAGACGCCGTTGGTGCAGCTCTATCGGAAAGCACGTGATGTTGAAGGTGTCAAAAAGATTCTGATTGCTTCAGGCCTTCGCTATGACCTCGCCGTTGAGACACCAGAGTATGTGAAAGAACTGGTGACAGAACATGTTGGCGGATACCTGAAGATTGCACCCGAGCATACCGAAAAAGGTCCGCTGACCAAGATGATGAAGCCGGGCATCGGAACCTATGATCGCTTCAAGGCAATGTTCGACAAATACTCCCAGGAAGCGGGTAAGAAGCAGTACTTGATTCCTTACTTCATCGCCGGCCATCCGGGCACCACAGATGAGGACATGCTGAACCTTGCCAAGTGGCTCAAAGACAACGGCTTTCGGGCGGACCAGGTACAGAACTTTTATCCTTCACCGATGGCAACTGCGACGGCCATGTATCACTCTGAAAAGAATCCGTTGAAACGGGTAGGGCGTGATTCAGAACAGGTGAACATTGTTCGCAAGGCGAGGCAGCGTCGCCTGCACAAAGCCTTCCTGCGATATCACGATCCCGACAACTGGCCGATGCTCCGCGAAGCGCTCCGCAAGATGGGTCGTAATGATCTGATTGGTAACGGCAAAGTTCACCTGGTGCCAAGAACTCAGTTTTCGAAGCCGCATCTCTCCAAGCGGAAATCTTTCAGGACCCAGCACACGGGATTACCCAAGTGATGTTAAGAGCTCTTTTGCTGTCAGTTTTACTCTCGCTGAACTTTTCGGCTATTGCAGATGAAACAGTTCATGTAGAAATGGTGACATCTGAAGGCAGTTTCACCCTGGAGCTCTATCCAACGAAGGCGCCGATTACCGTTAAGAACTTTTTGAAGTACGTAGATGGTGGCCACTACGAGGGCGCGACCTTTTATCGCACTGTTACCTATGAGAACGATAACGGTAACCCCAAGATCGAAGTCATACAGGGTGGTATTGGTGACGCAGCCGATAGTCTCTTCCCGCCGATCAAGCATGAGTCCACGAAGGAAACCGGCATCCTGCACACCGATGGTGTGATCTCCATGTCTCGGTTCACAGTTGGCAGCGCCAGCTCAGAGTTCTTTATCTGCATCGGCGATCAGCCGGGACTGGACTATGGGGAATCTCGTAACCCGGACAAGCAGGGGTTTGCCGCCTTCGGGCGTGTTGTTGAGGGGATGGATGTCGTGCGGGCGATCAATAAGTTGCCTGCAAAGTCCGCCTCGGATGATCCCTACACCAAAGGTCAGATGATCGCAGAGCCTGCCGTTATCTCGAAGGCGTTAAGAAAGTAACGATTACAGTTTTACGGCATGCCAGTGCTCGGCAATACCGTAGCCCGTTCGATCTCCCCAGGTAAACTCTGCAAGTCCTTCGTTAACGAACGTAGCGCCGCCCGGCATTGGAATTTTCGTCGGGCACACGCAGGTGACAACGCCTGAGATCCTCACTTCCTCTCCATTTTCAATGTCGCCGGTCAGCACCACGTTTTTGTGAATGATGGAATCAGATTCGTAGTCAGTTGTGATGACTACATTTTTCAGAGCTCCGGATTTGCCGTCACGTTGAATCCAACCCTCGCCTCGCATTACGCCATCTTTGTGTCGAAAACAGGATCCTCCCAGTGCGGCGTGATCACCGAAGTTCATGGAGAACCAGTTTACAAATGGGGTGGGACCTTCTGTTGTATCGTTGGATTCGCCGCTGGAGGAACCATCGGATGATGTGCCGGCGCCCCAATCCCTCGGACCCCAGGATTTGTCTCTGACACCAAAGCCGTTCACGTCAAAGGTTTCGTCGCCAATCTGAATTGAACCTGAGATTTTTCCTGACTGTTCAAAGTGGCCGCGCTCACCACTGGCAGCATAGTGAGGTTCGGTGATGCAGTCGAAGGCGAGATCCATCTTCAGCGTTTCCGGATTGAACCAGCCATCCGGTCGTTCTTTGCTGCGCGTCAGCAGGATCTCCGCGTTCTCGATGTCCTGGGCAGGTCCGTCGTAGTGGATGCGCCATTTCTGATGGGGATCTTCGCAGGTCAATCTGAGGTCGCCGGCACAGAGATCGCCGTCGTAAACGGAAAGATCTTTTCCGATGTCTCGCCGGCCGTAAGTAAATGCCACGCGTTTGCCGCCGAGGTAAATCACATGCAGCGCGTCAGCCCACCCATTGTTGGGTCGAAAACCCATACGCGTGAACATGCCGATCTTTTTGTCGGGATCGACAAAGTTAAAGTAGTAGCTTTCGCTCCAGGCCCGGTCTTCGCCGACGGGATGCATTCGTTCGTTATTGATCTTTTTGTTATCGGTCATCCGGTTATTATGATGAATCCACGGTAAGCGTGAAAGGTGAAGGATGGCCGAACTGAAGCTCAGTTGTCATTGCGGGAAAGTGAGAGGCGTTGCTCACGATGTATCGCCAAGCGTTGGTAATCGCCTGATTTGTTACTGCGAGAGCTGTCAGCAGTTCCCGATCAAGCTTGGTAAAACCGACCAGGTGCTGGATGAGTATGGCGGCACTGATATCTACCAGTTGCCACCAGGTCAGCTGAAGATCACTGAGGGTATTGAAGAGATTCGATGTCTCCGCCATACATCTAAAGGTTTGTACCGATTTTACGCGGGATGCTGCGACACGCCTTTTGCGAATTCTCCTGGCCCTGGCATGCCTTTTATTGGCTTGTTACATGCCGTGGATTCAGAGCCTGAGCAGCGTGATGCGCACATTGGTGGTATTCGAGCACACGTAAATACCGAAGAAGCGACGAAACCGCTGCCCGCAGATCGAAAGTATGGGCTCGCCATGGTGATAGTCCGTATCGTGAGTCAGATGATCTGGTGGCGAGTGACCGGGCGTGCAAAACCACATCCTTTCTTTACCGATGACGGACTGCCGATTGTAGAGCCGGAAGTTCGCTAAGCACGAGCTTCGCCATGTTCTTCTGGTAGGATGTTTCGTTTTGCATTTTGGAGAACACTTTGGAAATCACTCTCGACCCTGAATTGCAGGCTGTCGTTGATGCGGCGGCGGAAGCTAATCCGAATCCGCCGGATGTCACTGAACTGCCGATCGAAATGTTTCGCGCCGGCTATGTCATGGTCAGTCAGGCTCAGGCGCTTGCTGACATTCCTTGCGATGACATCACCGACCTTCAAGTACCAGGTGCGGCAGGGGCTATTGGCGCAAGACTTTACGTACCTGAGGGTGCGGGTGATGCGACGCTGCCTGGGCTCATCTTTATTCATGGTGGCGGCTTTATGATCGGCAACCTGGATACCCACGACAGTGTTTGCCGACAGCTGGCCAATGGCGCTCATTGCCGGGTGATTGCGCTCGACTATCGACTGGCACCAGAACATAAATTCCCAGCTGCTGTTGAAGACGCCATTGCTGCTGCGACTCATATCACTCAGAACGCCGCTGACTATGGCATGGATGGGTCGAAGATGGCGGTTGGCGGTGACAGTGCCGGAGGTAACTTGTCAGCGATTGTTTGCAACCACTTCGCAGAGAAGGGTGCGAATCCATTTGCGATGCAACTTCTGATTTATCCTGCGACAGACGGTTCAGTCGAAACCGAATCAAGACGGGAACTTCAGGAAGGCATTACGCTGGACAAAAAAGTCCTCGACTATTTCTTTGAAGGTTATCTCGGTGGTCTTGATACAGACGACAATGATCCCCGCCTGAACCCGGCTAAAGCTGCCAGCTTTGAAGGCGTTGCACGCGCGCATATCGTTACAGCGCAATATGATCCTCTGCGCGATGAAGGCAAAGCTTATGGTGACCTGCTGGAAGCGGCAGGGGTTCAAGTGACCTACCAATGTTATGAAGGCTTGATGCACAACTTTATTCTGCAAACCGGTGTTGTCACCGCAGCAAAGAGTGCCGTTGATGACATGGCGGCAGCATTATCAGACGCCTTTTCGTCATAGTGAGTTTGTCGTGAGGCAGCAAGTACTCGTGCTTTATCTGGAATCTTCAGCCCTGGATACCCGGGTGGTTGCCTGGGCGCATTACGACGGTACTGGTCAGACACGGCACATGTCCGGTGACCAGGATGAGCCGCCCTACAAAACAGGGCTGCATGCGCTGAAGGATGGCTGGCGGTTGATCCAGGCTAGCCCGCTGGTGTCTCACACACCGGGTGCGGAGTTCCGAACGGACTATCTTAAGTACGAGTTCTTCTTCGAAAAACTGGTGGAGACTCAGTCGTGACGCTCTTGAATTCCGAGCAGATGGCATCGTTTGCCGCCAGGGGTTTTCTCAAGATGGAGGCGGTCGTCCCGGAAGAGATTAATCGTCAGTTCCTGGATGAGGTTGGCAGCGTGCCTGAAGACGGCACACCGGAATCGTTTTACGGTCATTTGTTTACTGAAGGAAACGTACCGGTGGTAGCTGCTGGCACGCCGCTATCTGAAACCTACCAGGAAGGGTCAGCCATTCACCGTTTGATCAACCTGCCGGAAGTAGCTGGTGCGATACAGTCCCTGGTGGGAAGCCAGCCAACCTTTGACCATCACTTTCTTCACGTGACGTTTCCACCTCGCTTCTACAACGGTAATGCACCTCGTGCTCAACATACACATCAGGATTCCACTATCGATCCTCGTTCAGCATTCGATGTCCAGATCATGTATTTCCCGCATGAGGTGACACCGGAAATGGGCGGGACTCGGTTTGTGCCTGGAACTCACCTGCGAGTTGTCAGCGAAGCCAGTATCAGTCGTTACCAGAATATCGTGGGTCAACAACACATCGTATGCCCGGCGGGGACGTTGCTCTTCATGCACATGGGGATCTGGCACGGGGGTGGCGCCAATGAAAGTAATGATCCCCGGTTTATGTTCAAGATCAGATTGTGCCCGGCGGAGCGACAAGCCCGGCTATGGGATGACGGAGACTTGCCTGATGACCACAACAAGCAGGACCCGATCTTCTGGACTGGCGTAAATCCGAAACAACCCATCCACGAGATCCTGACACGCCCCGAACCCTGGTTCGAAATGGACACAGGGCGACTGGAGTACCTTAATCGAATTCGTTTCTGGCGTTACCTATTGGGCGACAGCAGTTTTGATGCAGACTACTGGCTCACTCGAATAGAGAACGAGTACGTCTGACTGGCTCAGATAAAGGAAGCAATCTCCTCAAGGGGTTTCTTAATGGTGGCAGCCCGTGGAATCTGTGCATCTTCTGCTGCATGCCCAACAACCAAAAGAATATAAGGTCTTTCTGAACTTGGGCGTCCTAGAATCTCATTCAAGAACTTCATTGGGTTGGGCGTGTGCGTCAGAGTCGCAAGGCCCGCCCGGTGCAGTGCATTGATCAGAAAACCCGTTGCGATACCCACGGATTCTGACGTGTAGTAGTTCTTGGTTTTGTTGCCTTCTTCATCCATACCGTATCGCTCGACGAAAATGGCGATCAGCCATGGCGCGGTTTCGAGAAACGGTTTGTTCGCATCTGTGCCCAGCTTGCTCAGGTCGTCGAGCCACTCGTCACCGGCTTTGCCGCCGTAAAACTCTCTTTCCTCAGCTTCGGCGGCTTTTCTTATTTTTTTCTTAGTATCAGGGTCGCTGACACAGGCAAAGTGCCATGGTTGATGGTTGGCCCCACTGGGTGCCGTTCCCGCTGCAAGTAGGCAGGTTTCGATCACTTCTCTGGAAACAGGCTGATCGGTGAAGTCCCGGATTGTATGTCGCTGTTGGATAAAGTCGAAATAGGCTTTCGCTTCTTCCAGGGATTGCTGGTCGCTGAGGTCTTGTCGATGAGGTAGGGGGATTGGGTCGTAGTGGAAGTCCACTGACATCTCCTTCAATATGCCGCCATGGAATCTTATGGTGAACGAATACCTACATCAAACATCCTGATCTACAGCTCGCCTGTGCTCGGCGTGTTTATGGCGAGTATGTTGGTGGGTTTTTATCTACTGAAGTTCTCAACGGATGTGCTGTTGATCGCACCGGCGACCATCGGCACGCTGCTTTTGGTTGCGCGTATCTGGGATGCGGTGACCGATCCCGCAGCTGGTTGGTTGTCTGATAGAACCAATACGCGTCTCGGGCGTAGAAGACCCTGGTTTCTGGGCTCGGCGCTGCCACTCGGTTGCTCGATTGTGATGTTATGGAGCCCGCCTGAGTCTCTGGAAGGTGGATATCTGACCGCCTGGGTTGGATGTTCGATCATTCTCTTTTATACCGCCTACACCGCTTTTCGCGTGCCACACATTGCGATGGGTGCGGAACTCTCCCGTGGCTACCATGATCGCACCAGGGTGTTCGGCATCATGCAGGCAACGGAGAGTTTCGGCATGTTCGCTGCGGCAGGTGTCCTCGTCTTTCTGGAAAACGCGGAAAATCCTCGTGAGTTTGCACGTCTGCTTTCCATTGGTATGGGAATATTTGCCGCAGCCCTGATCATTATTGCAGCACTTAATATTCGCGAGCGCGCTGATTTTCAGGGTAGGGGTGGAGAAAGTCCCTGGCGTTCCTTCAGGGATGTCCTGGTTAATCCACACGCGAGAATTCTCATCGTTGTCTTCTTTCTGGAACAACTGGGTTTTTCGGCACTGGTCGCACTGGTGCCTTACTTATCTGACTATGTTCTGGAAACACCAGGTAGTACTGGTCTTTATCTTTTCGGAGCCATTGGCGCGACGCTTGTCTCTATTCCTGCCTGGGTTTTTCTTTCGAAACGTTTCGGTAAGAAAAGCGTTTGGCTGGTTTCTCTATCCTTGAAAGCAGCGTTGTTCGGTGTGATGTTTTTCCTCGCTGGCGGCGGATTCGCCACCATGGTTGCGGTGTCCGTCGGCTTCGGATTGCTGAATGGCTGCGGTGCTGTAGTGGGCCCATCCCTCAAAGCAGATGTGGTCGATTGGGACGAAGGCGAAACCGGAGAGCGCAAAGAGGGTTCCTACTTCGCGGCTTGGAATTTCGTGCAAAAGGGCGCGGGTGGAATCGCCATCTGGGTCATTGGCGTGACCCTTTCAATGACAGGCTTTGTGCCTAACGTTACTCAAAGTGAAGAAACGATTTTTGGCATCATGCTGATTGCCTCAATCGCGCCCTGTCTACTTCATGTTCTCGCACTCTTTATGATGATGCGCTTCTCGCTCAGTGAGGAGGAGCATAGGAACGCGATGCAAAGAGCGGCGAATGGCAACTTCACGAGAGGTGATGGCTGATGACAAACGAATCTCTGATCGCATCGCTCTCTGAACTTGTTGGTGCATCCAATGTGTTACATGGAGACCCGATCAGCAATCGAGCGACTTCCTACTGGAACCCGGCGCCTATTCAGACGATAGCGATTGTTAAACCTGGTTCCACTGAAGAAGTCAGCCAGGTTCTGTCGCTTTGCCATGAACGAGGGCAGTCCGTTGTCATCCAGTCGGGTGGCACGGGTGTCTGTGAAGGCGCTGATCCGTGCTCCGAAGATGTTGTGATCTCTCTGGAACGCATGAATCAAATCATTGATGTTGATCGGAACGAAATGGTGGCCACTGTCGAAGCAGGCGTCATTCTGCAGAACCTCCAGGAAACCCTTGCTGACCAAAACCTGTTGTTCCCTTTGGACCTGGGTGCGAGAGGCAGCTGCATGATCGGGGGTAACGTTGCCACCAATGCTGGGGGTATCAACGTTCTTCGGTATGGCATGGTGCGCAACCTGGTTCTTGGGCTGGAAGTGGTATTGATGGACGGCACCGTTCTGTCTTCCATGTATCCCATGTTGAAGAACAATACCGGCTACGACCTGAAGCAGATGTTTATCGGCAGCGAAGGAACTCTCGGCATGATTACCAAGGTGATGGTTCGTCTGTTTCCACTTCCGACCAGTTGCCAGTGTGCGATGGTGGCCGTGGATTCCTTTGATGCCGTATCGGCACTGCTCAACCGTTTTCGCGCGCAGCTTTCTGGGACGCTCAGTGCGTTTGAAGTCATGTGGAACAACTACTACGTTGGTGTTACGGGCGAGGGAAAACATCGTGCGCCGCTTTCGCGAGACTATCCTTTTTACATCATCATCGAAGCGGAAGGCTTCGATGAATCATCCGACAAACTTAGATTCGAAAGCTTGTTATCGGAGATCCTGGATGACGGTCAGATACTGGATGCGGTTCTGGCGTCATCAGAAAGAGAGCGTCGGGAAATCTGGATGGTCCGTGAAGAATTTGATGCACTATTGCCCGCCTACCTTTATGACGTAAGTTTGCCGCTCGGTGCGATGAACGAGTATGCGGAGGTGCTTGAGGCGAGATTTAAATCTGAGTTACCTGATTGCCATCCTGTGCTCTTTGGTCATATCGCTGATGGTAATCTGCACATTTTTGCAGGGCCCTATGTGAATGAGGCACATCACTCAGCCGCAGATGAGATCGTTTACAGCGCGCTGATTCCTTTTGGTGGGTCTGTTTCTGCGGAACATGGGATTGGCTTAAACAAAAAAGCCTGGCTGAGCCAGAATCGCTCAGAAGATGAATTGGCATTGATGCGTTCGATCAAGCAAGTGTTGGACCCTGCCAATCTGTTGAATCCGGGAAGAGTCATCTAGTCTTTCCGGCTAAGCCAAAGTGCGAATCCCGACAACAAGGCCGCCAGGATGATGGTTAGCCAGAGGGATGCGTGAAAAACCTCGGGTTGGTATGTCAATTGGGTTTCCGATGCGCCTTTAGGTAACTGGAGCATGAGCAGCCCAATATCGGGATTCCTGATGAGCACGCCTTCACCCCTGGTGACGATCCAGTTCGGATGATCATTCTGATTAATGAGGATCTTTGCGCCGGTATCACTTTCAATAGTTGCGTTCACATGAATCTTGTTTGGTGAGATCGAAGCGTCAGCATGGCCGGAGCCGACCGTGACTTGTGCTAATGGGGCGTCTGGTTTTGCTTCATTTCTGGGTTTGATGGGGTCGTAGCAATTGATAACCCCAAGATTGTTGGCGACCGCGCTGAACATGACATGATCGTTAAAATCATGGGCGTCGAATGGGTTAGAGCGATCAATGCTTTGGTAACTCTCCTGGTACTGATTGAACGCTTGTACAAAAAGCGGTTGATGCGCTCGATTGAGATCCGCCGTGAGGACAATGAGTAGAAGCGTCGCTGTTGTCGGCGCCAGCCAGGCGCTTTTGCTGGTACCGGTAAATCTCTTGTGAAGCAGCTGGCTGATCCCGTGAGCGCCAAGAATCGATAGAAAGGCGAGACTCAATAGCAGGAATGACACGAACTTGAATGGAGCACGTACCTGTTCTGCAACGGGTAGCTGGTGCAGTATCGACCAGGGTGCCCAATCGGATAGATGACCGAGTGCCAAGGCGAAGCTCATCAACATCGCAACCAGCCAGGGGATCCAATCTTTGTCCCGTGCGAACAGGAAGAATCCGGCGGTCAGAATGAGCGGAATAAATCCGACGTAGGCAATGTAGCCCACCCAGTGTACATCCTGTTGACCTTCTGACGTCGCCGAATAGATCTCGAATAAATTTCCGTTGACCAAGACTGAAAGCAGGTCGATCACGCCAATAAATTCTTTGTTCGGAACCAGGCGCGGAAAGTGCTGCAACAGTTCAATGGTTGGCAGAAGGCGCGGTAACGCCAGAATGATTCCTATGATCGCCCAAAGCGTTAAGGCGATAACCGGAGCTGCATCGCGGCGCTGATACGCCATGCCCAAAGCGAGGATGCCCAGAAGAGGGTAGTTGTAGATGAAGACGTGAAACCCGTCTTCATACAGGACAAAAACAAACAGCAAAGAGCCAATCAGCCACGCGCGCGCTTTGTTGGTAGCGAACAGCAGTGCCACAAAAAGTGGCAGGACTAATAGCGGATAGTAAGTTGTTTGGCCGTGTAGAACCCGGGTGGCCACTAAGCCGTTGCCTGCCCAGATCATGAAGCCAAAGAGTGCGTAGTAGGCGGGAATCTTTTTTAGGTGACAGAAGTACAGAAAGCCGATGAGCCCCAGCGCGCCGTGGATCACCAGCTCGATCTTGAACTGAGCGACTGGACCCATGATCAGTCCGAAAACGTTGAGTGGTGAAAGAGCACCCGATTGCGGGTTCGCGAGACCTGGTACGCCGCCACACATGTGATGGAACCAGTGTAGTAACTCACCGTGCCGGAGGGCGTCGTTGACGGCCAATTGCCAGGCCAGGAAAAAGTCGTGATCCACAATCCCAAAATTGCCGGGGATCAGAAGAAACGGACCGTAGAAGATGGCAAATAACACCATGCCTGCCGTGAAGCTGGCAGCGTTCAAGAGCGTTGCATTACTTCCCTTTGGCTTTGACATGAATGCTCTGCGAATAACGCAACTCCGAGTGCCATCTACTCTACCACAGGCTTGACGCGGAAATGCCTGTTGACGCGTATAGACCGCCCTACTATTATATGAAGCATAAAATAGTAATTTAGTATTCATAAAGAAAGCCGGGCGATACGCGGCCGGCTGATCATCCAGAGAGGGGGAAGGTCATGAAGCTATCTCACGTTTTGAAAGCGGCGATCGTCGCTGTCGTTTTTTCATACTCGAGTTTCGCCAGCTATGCCCATGCGCAGCAGGTGCTGGAAGAAGTGGTCGTGGTTGCCCGTAAGCAGAACGAAACACTGCTAGAGTCGCCGGTTGCCGTATCGGTATTGACTGATGAGTTTTTTGATAAAAGCGGCTTTAACACCATGACGGATGTTGTTCGTTTCGTCCCTGGTTTTGACTACTCACCAACCAATACCACTAGAGCAAACGGTACACGTATTCGCGGTATCTCGACGTTCACTTTCAGTGACGGTTTTGAGTCCAGTGTGGCCACAATCATCGATGGTGTTGTGATGGGTAGAGAAGCTCAGGGCTTTTTTGATCTGTACGACATCGAGAGTGTGGAAGTCATCAAAGGTCCGCAGGGTACGCTCTTTGGTAAAAATGCCTCTGCGGGTGTCGTGAACGTGCGCACCAAGAAACCGGAGTACGAGTTTTCAGCGGGTGGTGATGCAATGTTCGGGTCCTATGGCGAACAGCGGTACCGGGGAACGGTAACTGGTGCATTGATCGAAAACACGCTGGCATATCGAGTTACGGGTTCTGCGAACAGTAACGATGGTTACATTGACAATCTGTTTCCGGGTCAGGATGACATCAACGACAAAGATACCTGGTCAGTTCGAGCCAAGTTTCTTTATGAACCGACCGATAATCTCGATGCGATTTTGACACTGGATGTAGTGGAAGAAGATAACGCCTGTTGTCTGCCCACTTATCGCACCAGTGGCGAAGATCTGGCGCTTGTTGCCTTTGCGTACACACCCAACGTACTTCAGCTCCAGGATGCATTGGATCAGTCGGGCATTGTTGCTGGGGACGACAATCGTGACGTCGCAATTTTTGACAATCGAATCAATCAGGAGTCGGAATCATCCGGTATCTCATTAGAAGTGAACTATGAGATGAAGAACGGAGGTGAATTCACGTCGATTACGGCCTGGCGTGACTGGGAAATTGACGAGTTCAATGAGGCGGATCAGCTGTCAATCACGGATATCAACAACCGAAATGGTACTGAGGCAGAGTCCGAGCAATTCAGTCAGGAGTTTCGTTGGAGTGGCAGCATTAACGAATCCGCCAACTACGTCGCCGGATTGTTCTACTTCCATGAAGATCTGGATGCCGATGGCACCGTGTTCGTAGAAATCGGTTCCTTTGGATTGTTCAATTCAGCGAACCGAGCCGTGCGATCCGTTGAGACTACAAACATGGCGGCGTTCGGTGAGGTGACCTGGGACGTTTCAGAAAAATTCAGCCTAATCGTAGGTGGTCGTTACACGTCTGAAGAGAAGGAAGCCGACTACACTCGATCAACCACACCAATCATTCCATTCCTGCCATTCTCCGGTGTGTTTGGCCCGGACTTTTCGGGTGAACAGGATGTTGATGACACGGACTTTTCTGGTCGCATCATCGGTCGTTACAACATCACTGACAATGTAAACACCTACCTCACCTGGTCACGTGGCTATAAAGGCGCTGGCATTGATGTAGCGGAATCTGCGAGTTTATTGGTGGTTGAAGAGCCTGGTGGATTACCGGTTGCTGAACCCGAGATTCCCACACTCTGGGAATTGGGATTCAAAGGTTGGTTCCTGGATGACACCCTCTCTGTTAACACCGCACTGTTCCATCAATCCGTTGAAAACCTTCAGACGATCATTATTTCCACCACGACTGGTGGCAGTGCTGAAAACGAGTCAATTGGTGAAGTGCTCTCGAAAGGGCTTGAACTGGATTTCACCTATCTTGCGCCAATTGAAGGGCTCACGTTCAGTGGCTCGCTTACACTGCTCGATGTGAAATATGAAGAGCATGACACCAATCCTGCTCTCGAAGGCGAGGACTTTCAGGATATCCCAGATACTGCGTTGTCTTTTGTTGCTCAGTACGATTTTGAAATGGGCTCAGGCTGGAACAGTTTCCTGCGCGCGGAATACACCTGGCAGGATGAAAAGAATACTCGCAGCACCGGCGAAGAACGTTTTGATGTCGATGACTATGGGTTGTTGAATCTGCGCTTTGGCACGACCTCGCCAAGTGGCCGATATAAGGCAACGTTGGCGGTAGAAAATGCAACCGATGAAGATTATCCCTATTTCATTGGTGGCTCTTCTTACTCGGCGGTAGGCAGTACATCAACGAGCCAGTTTCTCGCGCCAGATCGACTCGTTCGATTGACGCTTGGCGTTGAAATTTAGACCCTCCCCAAAAGGGTAGTCCACGGGGTGATCTCAATAGGGATCACCCCGTCTTTTTACCTGGTCAACTCGAGAAACTCATCAATCGCCTGGATGAACGCTTGAAACTTTTCACGTCTGAGATTATGGCCAGCACCTGGAATGTGCGTTGAGCTGAAGGATGAGTTAAGAGCAATAACTTCGCGAGCTACGTCTGCGGTGACTATACCGTCACAGCCGTCCTTCTGATCACCGAAGATGAGCAGAGACGGACAGCTGATCCCGGGCACGGTTTCTCGCCAGTTGCTGAGATTGAGTAATCTGTAGGCGTCTGCTCGGACCTTCTTTTTGGCCGCGGCCCAGGCGGGTAAATCCAATTCATCCCACTTGGGATGTTGCCTCTTTCCTGATGCAATGATGTCGGCTTCGCTCATCTGGTGTAATCCTTCAACGTAAGCCGCGAATGCTTTGTGCTGCTTCTCGGATTGTTCCTCGCCTGGTGCATCATCTTGAAGGCGCCAAACCGGATCTTCGACGATGAGTCTGTTAACTCGTTCAGGAAAGTCACGTGCAAGCGAAGCAGCGGTTGCTGCACCGACAGAATGCCCGATTACCACAGCGCTGTCGGCATGAAGTGCCGACATGATGTGTGCAATGTCAGCAGCCGTGTCGTCGGATGAAGCTGGGCCATCGCCCGTCTCTCCGTGATTGCGGGCGTCTGGCATCACGACATTGAAGTGCGGTGTCATTGCCTCGGCAGTGCGTTGCCAACAAAGCCCGTTGTCCGTGAGCCCATGGCAGAGAACCAACCATGGCTTGTCGTCATTTCCGGTTAAAACATAGTTCAGTGCGATGTCGTCTCGCACTTCTGTGCGAGTTTGCCATTCGGTCAAACTATTCGTCGTCATTAACCAGTGCGTCCAGCCCAGCCATTACATACTTCAGGACTTTTTCGATGGTTTTCTTTCTATTAACTCTCGCAGTCTTCGCATACTGCGCGGCGGCGATGGATGCGCCGGAAGACATGCTGGCCAGTAACTCGGCTTGGGGCTTGGTTAGTTGATAGCTTTCTGCCGTTTGTTGCACGACATAATTCGCTGTTTGATTGCCGTCATTTCGAAGTCGTTTCTGGATGACTTCGACAATATCTGGCTGGCTTTGAAGAATGGGCAAGATGCTGCCCGGAGCGTGGTGATCAAAATTACTGGTGATATAGGCGCGCACGGTTTCTTCGAATGTGGCTGCATTGGTAACTGCCCGAGCGAGTTTTCTTGTGTAGTCGTTGTACTCCTGCTCGAGAAGTGCCTGTAGCAGGGTCTGTCTGGTCGAAAAATAGTTGTATACCAGAGGCGTGGTTACACCAGCAGCCCTGGCGAGCGCATCCATGGTGAATGCCTGCAATCCGTCTTCCAGAATGATGGATTTTGCGGTGTCCAGCAGCTGCTTCTTACGCGCATCGGGAGAAAGCCGAGTTCTCACTTTTTCTGTCATTGCATCAGTATACCTGTGGCGGACGCATACGCGTGCATTCTTGTGGAAACGTTCTCTCTGATGTTGAGATAAAACAAATTCCAGTCGAAGGCGTGGTAGCTGCCGCTCTCTCCGTGACCTGAACGTTCGAATTCGTTGTCGCGTTGAGTGTCTGCGAGTAACTTACCGCTGGTCTCATCACACTGAGCAGACGTAGCGTTTGGCAAAGGCTCGCGGAGTTTTTGGTAAGTAACACCCGGGTTTCGATTAATGATGATGTCGAATAGCCCACCGGCTGGCTGCGATTCGATGGCTCCGAGATTGCTTTGACTTGGTAAAAGATCGCTATCTGTACGCCAACTTAGCGGATTGACGCAAGCGGTTGGTACCTCCTCGAGTCTACCCCAGCCGCTACTGAACCAATGTGGAACTGAAATGAAGGGTAATGATTCGGCGCCGCGATCATATGAATCCCATGTAACCACACATCCCGTTGCATCCGCTGATTGACATAGCTGTATATCTGGGAAACTTCTTGCTGAGATATCTGCGGGCAACCAATAACCAATCAAGTAGGCGGCGAGCAACCGTTCCCGGATAGGCTGTTCGCTGATCTGCTCACTGATAAGCCGATGAAGGTGCGCTGATCCCTGGCTGTGACCAGCTATAAAGAAGGGGGCACTGGGCCCGATGTCGACAAGAAACTGATTGAATGCGTTCTCGACATCCTCGTAGGCCAGATCTAGCGCCAGTAAGCTGGCTTCTGTGCCCGCACCAAATGCGCTGATATGAGCCTGGCGGTAGTAGGGTGCATAAACATCACAACAGGCGCTGAAAACACTCGCCTGCGTTGCGATCGTATGCTCGATGCCCTGTTGAGCGTAGGTCGATGTGTCGGGTGTCCAATTCCAGACATTACCTGCAAAGTAGGTTGTTGGGTGAACGTAAAACACCGCTGCTTTGAATGTAGCGGATGTCTCATCATTACCTTCTGGCGACAACAACGCTGGTGACGTCTTGCCAGGGTAGGCAATCCAGGCACCTTCGTTTGTGTAGTCCAGGGGTGGCGGTGCCGCCTCTCGGATAAACTCATCAGATGGCGTATACATTGCGACAAGGAGAGGGCGCCAGCCAAAATAAACGATTGTGATCAGAGCAACGATCGCGACGATGATTATCGTAGGCTTGCGATTGATCACCATGCGTAAGCTTCTGGTGCTTCGCCGCAAGGCGGAAAGATCGCATCAAGCCGATCCAATGTTTCCGTGCTCAATTGTATTTCAGGTACTTTTAAGGCGGATTGCAGTTGACTCACGTCGGCGGGACCGATGATCGTCGCGGTTACACCGTCCTGATGAAGTAGCCAACTGAGCGCTAACTCAGCGGGAGTAACTTTAATTTCGGAAGCGAGGTCTTCAAAGTCGATGAGTTGTGAGGCGTGTTTTTGTCTCGCAGTTGTGATCACGTCTGACTGCCGTCTACCGTCTCCCTCATTGGTAGTCCCGGCAAGTAGTCCACCTGCAAGCGGGCTCCATGGTATGAGACCCAGTCCGTAGTTTCTGCAGGCAGGTAGCACTTCCATTTCAACCCGACGTTCGATGAGGTTGTAAAGAGACTGCTCAGCAACCAGACCCAGCCATTGATTGGCAATGGCTTTCTCGTTGGCGCGTGCTATGGCCCAGCCTGGAAAGTTGCTGGAGCCAACATAGGTGATCTTTCCTTGAGTGATCAGTCGGTCCATCGCCTGCCAGATTTCTTCGATCGGCGCTGACCGGTCGATGTGATGCATCTGATAGAGATCGATGTGTTCAACGCCCAATCGTTTGAGACTGGCATCACATGCCATCTGGATATGCCGAGCAGAAAGACCACGATCGTTGATGTCGTCTGACATAGGTTCGTGCACCTTGGTGGCAAGGATGAGTCGATCCCGACGAGAACTGTCCTCAGCAAGCCAGCGACCAAGAATACTCTCTGTGGTTCCAACACCAAGATCACCGCCGTATTGGTTAGCGGTGTCGATGAAGTTGATTCCAGCGTTGACGGCTGCGTTGAGCACGGAAAAGGATTCCTGTTCCGAAGAGCGGGGGCCAAAATTCATTGTCCCCAAACAAAGTTCACTAACTTGTAATGCGCTGCGTCCGAGTGATCGATACTTCATTTTGGTTTCCGCATTTGGTTAAGGGTCGGTTGAGGGTCTAACTAAAGATCTGCTACGGCGCTCTTAGTGTTGTGCCTGTCACAAGCTCTTCGCTGGAATCTTTAATGCTGAATTGAACTAATCGTTGTGCCCTTTCCGATAGGTTCTGGGCATCTTTGTAGGTAATTCCGGGCACCAGGGGTTCTCGAAACCAGGGCGCATAAAATTCCAGGTTTGGGATGGATCGTGTTTCGTCTGAAAGGTTAGGTGTACCGCCGTGCCAGGCTCTCACATCTCGGATCATGACAGAACCTGCCGGAGCCGGGCATACCGTGCTGAGCTTCATCCACTCTGGTTCTTGTTCTAAGCTGGGAAACCTGGCTCGCGAGTTATGTGTTCCGGGAATCTGGCGTGTTGGACCATTTAGTGGGGTCACATCTTGCGGTAGAAAGTTGGCGCAGATGTAAGGTGGCGGCATATCCCTCAGCGAAACCTGGCGTCGCCAGTCATAGAAAGAACTAAATGGACTGGTTGCTGCGTCGGCGAAATCTCGAACGTCTGAATGCAAAGGTTGATAGTCAACTGCTCCTGGCAAGCAAAAGTCTCCGCTCGCAGCGCGGAGTATGTAGTCGGTCGAGCCCCAGATTTGAGTCAGGATCTCGTGGACAACGTCCACCTCCAGCAGCATTTGCCAAGCGGGACGATGCAGCTGACTTCGTGTGAGACTAGATCCGCCAAAGGAGTAGCGGTGGGAACCGCGATTCCCTCGATTCTCCGTATCAAGTGCAACAACTTCGTTGATGACCTCATTGCAGCCAGCTGCAAGCTGATCTACCTGAGCGTTGTCCAGCACGTCTGCGATGACGACGAATCCATCTCGCTTAAATACCTTCACAGCCTCTTCGATGTCATCTGGTGTCAGGATGGTTAAATCCTGAATTCCGTTGTTGGCGCTCAGGTGTTCGATCAGCGCCTGGATTTCGGGATCGTCTTTCTGGCGGTCTGACCAGCCGATAGCGGCCTCACTGTTTTGTGTCACGATGTTCTCCGTCCTCAGGCTGCGTTCAGCCCAAGAAAGTCTTCATAGTTCGCGGTGTAGAAATGATCCAATTCTTCTTTGGTTGCGCCTACCGCGTCGAGACTGCGTTCAAAGTCGCCAAATGGGTCTCTTCCACCTTCCGGATGTGGGTAGTCGGTATTAAACATAAGAATATCCTTGCCAACGTTCTTTAGTATCCAGCCAGTGTTTTCTGTGTGCAGCGGGGCAACCCTTACCTGCCGTTGGACATATTCTGATGGTTTGATCGACAGTTTCTTTAAGTTCTCGTCGAACTTGCCTAGTAGCGACACACCCATGTCTAGATTCATGAGGGATGCGGGTAGCCAGTTTGCACCTACTTCTACCAATCCGATGCGAAGAGCCGGAAACCTCTCTAACACGCCATCATAGATCATGCAGGTTAACCAACGTTCCACCGAATGGTGGACGACCGGTAGATCTTTAGGTTTCGTGGTTTCAAGGTTGGCGGTGCTGGCGCTCAGTACGCGCTCGATGCCGGTGTTCATGTACTCACTCGGCATGTTTTTACCTGAGCCGATGTGCAGAGTTACGGGTACGCGAGCCTCTTCCAGCATCGCCCAGAGTGGGTCATAGGCGATATGCGCAGGTGAGCGTCCATCGATGGCATCTGAAGGAATCCACAGGGCTCGAATCCCGAGATCCAGAGCCAGTTTCAATGAGGTAGCGGCGCGATCTGGATCTTTCAGAGGAAGATAACCAACCGGCATGAGGCGTTTGTCGTCGCTACAGAAATCTGCCATTGCTCGGCTTAATGCATCGCAACCCCCGTAAACAACCTCAAGGTCCGTTGAGCGGGCGAACCGGGAAGCAGCAAGTGTCGGGAACACCAATTGGGAACTGAGACCGATGATGTCCATTGACTCACTTCGTTCATGTTTGTCGTTAGCGCCGAAAGCCGCCCACTGGTTTAGCTTCATCTTATGTCCGAAAAGATTTTCCTTGAGTGCCTCGGTTAGTTCGGGTGATTCGCCTGACAGACGTTTGTCTGCCATCTCAAGGAGCGGTTGCAGTTCGGGCATTTCGTAGGAAAACAGTCCTTCATCAAAGTTTTCACGGACGTATTTTGTTGCGTATTCTTCGAGCCATCCTCGTGGTTCGATGAGGTGGCTATCGGCATCGTGGATCACGCGGGATTCTGTGTGAGTCGACATGACATGGCTCCAGTGATTGTTGTAATATTTTATTTTATGAATAATAAAATAAGACTTTGGATATTTCGTGTCAACCCGATCTTTAGATAGCCGCTCTATACCCACCTGGATAAAGGTCGCTTTTGGGGTGGGTGCCATTGGCGAGGCTGTTTACCTGGGGATGTTTAATACCTTCATTGGCATCTTTTACAATCAGGCGATCGGTCTTTCCAACTCATTGATCGGAACTGCGATTTTGCTGGCGCTGATTGGTGATGCAATTTCCGACCCCGCAATTGGCATCATTTCGGATCGTTGGCACTCACGTTGGGGACGTCGCCACCCATTCCTGTTCCTGGCACCACTGCCTTTGGCGTTCGCCATGTGGTGCATATTTAACCCGCCGGAAGCTCTAACGACGAAAGCAACATTGGCAGAACAAAGTGGGCAGATAGTGCTCTTTGCCTGGTTAGCGCTTTGGACGATCGTGAGCCGACTTTGCCTAACGCTTTATGTCATTCCACATCTGGCTTTGGGTGGTGAGATTGTGAGGGATCAACATGAGCGTTCTCAGTTATTCAGCATCAATGCCATTCTCGGGTATTCGACCGGTGCTTTGTTCGGCTTCATCGCCTGGTCGGTGTTTTTGGGTGGAGAAACCATTGGTGCGGATGGTGTGGCAATACCGAATCACCTCAATGCGGCGACGTATGGGCCCCTGTCGTTGTTTGCTGGTGCTATGGTTTTTGTCAGCGTGTTTCTTTGTGCGGCAGGTACTTTTTCGAGGATCGGTTATCTCAGTCGCCCGGAGACAGAACTGGAACGTCTCTCGTTAATGATGTTTTTTCGCAAGATCGTCAGCACGCTGCGCAACAAAAACTATGCGTTACTGCTTGTAGGTTTCTTTTTCTTCAGCATATCGAGCGGTCTCTATGAGACGTTCAGTATTTTTATCGCAACGTACTTTTGGGAATTGGGGCCGGAAGATATTCGATGGATCGGACTAGCGGCTTTACCTGGCGTCGCACTGGGAGCGATAGTTGCGCCGCGATTAATGAAGCGGTTTGACCGTCGACCGGTTCTTACGGGAGCGATTATTGGTTTGGTCATTTTCTCGCAATTGATCATTGATCTTCGACTTTTGGGTTGGTTTCCAGAGAATGATTCAGATCTACTTTTGCCACTGATACTCGCTAACAGTTTCTGTTTTGCCTTCGTGTTGGGAGTTGCAAGCGTTGCTGTGCTTTCGATGCTTGGCGATATCGTCGACGAAAATGAATTGGTGACAGGTCGTCGAGAAGAGGGTTTGTTTTACTCCGCCCGAGCGTTCTTTGCCAAGATGTCTGGATCAGTGGGTCACTTTATCGCTGGCCTGACACTCGATTGGTTTGTCCGGATGCCTTTTGAGGCGGTGCCTGGACAGGTCGACTCTGAGGTGATTTTTAGGCTGGGATTGGTCGCTGGTCCAATTATGGCGCTCGCTGCAAGCGTATCTATCATCTTTTACATGCAGTATGACCTCAGTCGAGATAAGCACGCTGACATTGTGCGACAGCTGAAGGAGAGAGCCTCCGCATAGCATGGCATAATCTTGGAAAGTCGATAACTGGGGTGAATGGAAATGAAGGCAGCCGTATTCAGAGAAGTGGGTAAACCTCTCGAAATAGAAGACGTCTCCATATCAAAGCCCGGACCCAGAGAGGTTCTTGTTCGAACAGCTGCTGCTGGTGTGTGTCATAGCGATCTTCACTTTTTGGAAGGCCTCTATCCAACTGCGACCCCGATTGTTTTGGGCCATGAATCCGCGGGTATCGTTGAGGAAGTTGGGTCGGACGTTAAATACGTAAAACCCGGTGATCACGTCATTACCTGTTTGTCAGTATTTTGCGGTCACTGTGAGGAGTGCCTGACGGGTCATATGTCTCTGTGCAGCAGTAATGAAATGAAGCGTGGCAAAGATGAGGAGCCGCGACTCTCTCAAAACTCTGAAGTGATGCAGCAGTTTTCAGATCTCTCATCCTTTGCCGAGATGATGCTGGTTCACGAGCACGCCATAGTAAAAATTCGTGAAGATATGCCGCTTGATCGTGCTGCGTTGATTGGCTGTGGTGTAACAACGGGTGTCGGCTCGGTCTTTCATACTGCGGGTGTTGAACCAGGCTCCACCGTTGCGGTCATTGGCTGTGGCGGCGTTGGTCTTTCCTGTATCAATGGCGCAGCCTTAGCGGGCGCGTCGAAGATCATCGCGATTGATATGGTCGACAGTAAACTGGAGATGGCAAAAACGTTTGGCGCCACCGATGTGGTGAACAGCAGCGATGGAACAACGGTAGAGCAGGTCAGGGAGCTCACCGGCGGTGGCGTCCACTACTCATTTGAG
The DNA here is from genome assembly GCA_965267195.1 of Pseudomonadales bacterium. GTDB lineage: Bacteria > Pseudomonadota > Gammaproteobacteria > Pseudomonadales > Azotimanducaceae > UBA9659. The sequence goes on along the minus strand of OZ253942.1, from coordinate 1,660,696 downwards.
GCGATTGGTTTGAAAGAGACGGCGGAGCAATCGTTTAGCATGATTCGCCCTGGTGGCACGGCGACAATCATTGGCATGATTCCGGTCGGTGTGAAACTGGAACTGACCGGTTCGGCCTTTCTGCTTGAGCGCACCATCAAGGGGTCCAGTATGGGATCAAACAGATTCAGGGTGGATATGCCTCGGTTTGTGGACTTCTACATGGCAGGTAAGCTGCATCTGGATGAAATGGTCTCGAAACGAATCGCGCTCGAAGACATCAATGAGGCGTTTGAGGATATGAAGACGGGTGCGCTTGCCAGAAGCGTCATCGTTTTTGATCACTAGATCGGGTCTGTTCGAACGGCTCTATCTACCCAGATTGACTGGGAAGCTTCCACATATCTTGCATAGAACACGCGTGGCAGGTTACGGCAGTGCTCACGCATGCTCAGGCGCGCGTGATTGAGTGATTTCGCTGCAAAGTAAACCGGCTGGTATTCAGTGATTGGAAAGCCCTGTTCTGCAGCGGCGTCCGGCACCCAATCTCTTATCTCGGGTCTATCCTCTGTGCCTCCAGCGGGGCGGTAGTCTGCGCAGGCATATTCCAGTTCTCCAGAGCTCGACAGAAGTCCGGCGCCGTATGCCTTAATACCATCGCTAGTTCGAATCACGCCAAACTCCACGGAGTGCCAATAGCAGCGGGCGAGTCTTTCGATTTCGGCATCGGATGCACCAAGACTAGCCAGACCAATTTCCTGGGAAAAGTCTGCGAACGCAGGGTCGGCAAACATCGGTGCGTGACCAATCAATTCGTGGCAGACATCTGGTTCAGGTGTGTAGGTCGGTCTTGAATGATGCCGAAGATATTGTGTAGAGAAGAACACTCGGAAGGCCAGGCCATTCAGAAAGTCTCGGGAGTTGAGCAGCCCTGCAACGGGTCTCAACCGAAATCCGGTTCTCGGATACAGAAAATTGGTCATGTCCTGTGCTTGCGGTACTTCATCTGCACGATACAAGCCCTGCTGCTCCAACTCTGCCATGATTTGTTGGTACTCATCACAGGCGAACTGGTGGTGTTCTGCACGGAGCGCTTCGTACACCGTTCGCCAGGTTTCTTTTTCCTCTGTGGAATATTCAACCCTGGGGATAGGTTGGCCATGACGGTAGTTGCGGGCTAGCTGATCAATGCGAGCTCGCTGTTCGCGGTAAGCCTGATCAGAGAAGCCAGGATGGTCTGACTCAAGATCCGCCCCAGCGTCCAGAGTTCTGTTGGCGATCTGATCCAGCTCCCAGACATGCCGCGGGAACCAAGGTACCGTTCTCTCATCGAGTATGGTCAGACTGCTGACGCTTTCTTTGAGTTCATGCAGCAGCGCGGTGACGTTCTGGTCTTCGGGTCTTCCAATAAAGTCGACGTAAAAGCTCATATCGCCACCCTGGGTCGGGCGAGATTCAATGTGCGTCAAATCGATACTGTGGTTCAGGAAGTGACCCAGTAACTCGTGCAAAGCACCGGGATGATCGTGGAGCTCAATAAGAAGTGACAATCTTTCCATCGATCAGTGCTTATGGGTGTGTTGGTGAACTTGCATGGGAGCATTTTACTCCTATGTCGTCGTCACGCCATCACGCCCCGGGTCTGCTGAACCTCCCGATGGCGAGAGTAGAAACCCAGATCGATAGTTTTGCTGATGTGTGTCAGCGTGAGCTGTGCTGGCGCATCATCATGATCGTCTTTCAGCACAATCTCGGCCATGACTTCCCCGATCAATGGACCATTTTTAAATTGATTGCCGCTGGTACCGATAGCAACGTAGAAGTTTGGCAGTTCGGTTCTGTCATAGATTGGAATCCAGTCAGTGGAGACGTCGTAGACGCCGACGGTGCCCCTCGCCTGGTTCGGAATCTGGTATTGAGGAAAGCGTTGGGCGGCTCGCATGGCTTGTCTGGTCCAATGGTCGGTCAGATTCATGTTGACCTCATCGGGGTCGATCACGTCTTCATCGTCGCAATCCGGGTCCGTGGTGCCGATTAACATGTCGTTGCCATCTGGTCGCTGGTAAACGCCAGCGTCAGCGTCGACCACGAGGCAGGGGCCTTGCTCGAAATGTGCGATTTGGTGTGACATATAGGCCACTTCATGTCGCATGGCTCGAAGCTCTATATCCAGTTCAACACCGGCCATCTCATTAATCTTGGTGGAGTGTGGACCCGCTGCGTTAATGACTTTTCCGCCTTGGAACTCGCCTTGATCTGTCTCGATGACAAAGGCATTGGCTTCCTGTCGTATCTGTTGAACGGTCGAATTGAATTGAAACACCGCGCCCTTGTTCTGGGCCGCCAGAAACAAATTACGTGCTGCCAGTTGCGGGTCGTTCACGTATCCTGCTTCGTCCACGACAATCGCATGGGTAATCTTTCCGTTGGAAGGCATGCCGAATTCCGGATCATCGAAAGCGCGGGGTGGCCCATAACCGTCGAGCGCAATATCCGGAAAGCGTTGCTCAATGTCCTCGCTATCGATGACCTTAAACGTCACACCAGCGGATGCCATGGCATCCATCATTGGCTGTTTTTCAGCGAGTTCACCGTCACGAAGCAGCATGACGCCACCGCATTCGTTATACCGGGCAAGCGGTTCGTCATCGGGCAGTCCAAGGAAGTCTGACCATCCTTGCCAGATAAACCGGCACTCATGAGAAATGCAGGCAGAAACCTCGTGCGTGTACATCGGGCGAATGATCGCCGAAGAAGCGCTGGTTGATCCGTAACCCGCAGAAGGCAAGGCGTCGATGTTGAGCGTCTTTAGTCCGCGTTTTGACAGTGCGAAGGCCGTTGAGCAGCCGACGATACCCGCACCAATGATGATTACATCGTAATCAGGCACCTCTTATGTCCTCGCTACGCACTTAAGAACTTCCGCCTGGTAAGCCTTGCCGCGCTCATTCATAAAGTCCAGGGCATGTAAGCGTGTTGGAACAAAACCGAATCCGATTTTATGTTCCGGGTGCCACTGGAATATGGAGCCGCCAAGTCCCATCCAACCCCAGAACCCTTCGCGACCTTTATTGCCGGAACGATCCATGTGAGAGGACAGTGCGGGTAATCGATAATGGTTTACGCCGCCTTGAGAGAAGTGCGTTGTCAGCAGCATGTATCGGCTGACTGGGTTGGCGTGCATATCGTTCCAGGATTCCTGACTCATAATCTCACGGTTACCCAGAGTTCCTTGGTTGGCGAGCATGGCTCCGAGTTTTGCCAAGCCACGCGCGGAGGCATGTGCATTGGCGGAAGGGGTTTCGCCCTGTCTTAGTGATGGGTCGTTAAACAGACTCCCAAGATCAGCCATGGTCTCCATGCCGGTAAAGGGCGGAGACTGGGTTCTCGTACCGTTTCTTCGCGCTCGAGCGACCAGTGGCATCAGGTTTCTAGTAAGGTCCAGGATATTGTGCTTTACCTTTCTGCCCAAAAAGTCGGGTCTTAACGTGTGCCGAAAATGACGCCCGAGAGATAAAAGCTTGATAGGGGAGACGCGCTCAAGTTCCTCTTTAGAGAGGCCGATACGAACATCGACTTCCAGAGTATTGAACACTTGTTCTTGAAGCATCTCTCCGATGGTTTTGCCCTCAGGGTGAACGCGCCTGACAATTTCATTAGCGATCCATCCGCGCGTTAACGCGTGATACTCGCGGCGATAGTGTTCGTCCTTTTTGATGGAGGCAGGGTGATCGGCGAGGATCTCTCCGATCTTGTTTTGCTTCAGATTCTCGCGGTGAAAATACTCTGGCGGGATACTGACGTTAAGAGATGACAGGCCTGCTTCATGACGCATCAGGTCCGCAACAGTGATGTCTTCTTTGCCGCCGGTGGCAAACTCTGGCCAGTACTCAATGATCCTGGTGTTGTAATCCAACAAGCCTCGTTGGGCAAGGAGGGCTATAGCAATGGATTCCAGGCTTTTGCCACTGCTGAACACGTTGACCAGGCTGTCTGCATCAAAGTTCTGTTCGTTGCTCTCAGCTGCCCAGAGATCTACAACCTTTTCTTCTCCGACATAAACGCAAAGCTGTGCCTCGTCTTCGGCCATGGTAGACATGTTGCGTGCGAACAGTCGCCTCACGGGTTCGAATCCCTTTTTTACTTCTCCATGAATTTCTAACATCTGGGTACTACCGTTTTCTTACCAACCGTTGCGGTGTGTTTTTTCTTCTGCAGGAATTCTTTTTACAGGGCCGAAGTTACCCATCGGCCAACCGATTGGCATTGTGACCACAACGCCGTACTCGGTCGGAATACCCAGGTACTCGTGGAGTTCGTCTTCAAACACCTGGTGCATGGTAGTGAGGGCGGCACCCAGACCAACAGCGCGACAGGCCAACAAAATATTTTGCACGCAAGGGTACACCGCACCGTAGTTGGGTGGCGCCAAACCGACGCGATCTTCTTGAGCAACTTTAAAGGGCCAGTCGCGTTTGCCACACACGAACAATAGCCACGGGGTCTCATGCATGTGTTCGATCTGGTAAAGCACAGCCTGTAGTTGTCGGGCGAGTTTGTCCTTTCGCGCGACAATGTCATCGGGGGAAATGCCAAAACGACTGTGCATGGCCTCACGATAGTGATCAGCAAACCATTGCCTCTTTTCAGGATCATCGACCAGCACAAACTCCCAGGGTTGCAGATTTTGCCCTGAGGCAGCCTGCACTCCCGCTTCGAGTACCTGATTAATGAGTTCAAGAGGAACCGGGTCGGGCTTAAGGCGACGCATCGCCCTAACGTTCCCAACCAGATCAAAGAACTCCGGGTGGAGCTCCGCCATAACTTAGCCGAAGTCTTTGGTCATTACCCGTCGAACCATAGGTTCGAAGTCTGACAGTGGCATGGTGTCGTAGTTTTCATCGAAAGCCGGCATATCATACTTTTCGATGAACTCCTTGGTGTGCTCGTAGTGGGGGTTGTCTTTGTGGACCTCGCGAGCGTTTTTATCGCCACCGAGATGATCGAAGTAGTAGTAACCCTGGAACACCGTGTGATTTTCCAGCATCCACAAATTGGCTTCGGAAACGAATGGTTTCAGAATTGCTGCGGCGATAGCACCGTGATCGTAGCTGCCGAGCGTATCGCCGATGTCGTGCAGCAGACAGCAGACGACATACTCTTCATCACGTCCATCTCGATGTGCGCGAGTGGCTGTTTGCAGGCTATGTTCCAGTCGGTCCACATTGAACCCGCCAAAATCGCCGTCCAGCAGCTTTAGATGTTCCAGCACCCGGTCGGGCAGGGCTTCAGCGAAAGGCCTCAGATTCTGGCCGATGATTTCCATATCTTCTTTGGTGCACTCATCGAAACGCCGAAAAGTCGCTCGCTGTTCTATAACCGGTTGTTCGCTCATTCACTTGTGTCCTTGGTTTTTGCTGTCCCGATAGTGGATTGCGCAGAGAAATTCTGCAACTGCTTTACGGCTGTATTGCAATATGGGTATATACACGTATTATTGTGTGTATATACCCGTAATTGATTCAAAAACGATGAGCGAACAATCACTTGATACCTGTATCTGCATGGACCTGCGTGCTGCTGCACACAGGTTGACGCAACTCTATGATGAGGCGATGGCAGCATCCGGCATTTCCGTAACCCAGTTCTCGCAGCTGCATAAGCTTCTGACCATGGATAACCCAAATCTCAAAAGCCTGGCGGAAGCCACGGGGCTTGATCGAAGCACGCTCGGCAGAAACATTCGAGTGCTTGAGAAGATGGGCCTGGTCACGATGAAGGTCGGCGAAGACGCCAGATCTAAGAACATCCAGGTTACGGCCAAAGGCAAAACAGTTTTCAAAGAGGCGGCGCCGCACTGGTATGCCGTTCAATCCGAACTAAAAAATAAAATCGGCGCAGAAGGCCGCAATCAACTCAATCACCTGCTCGGTGAACTGACAGGAGCTGCATCATGACAAAAACAACCAAATACTCCGTCTGCACAATTTGTGACATCGGTTGCCAGGTTCGAACAGAAGCTGAAAACGGTGAAGTAACCCGGGTTATCGCGCACGACAATCCGATGCTCGCGAAAAACATCTGCTTCAAGGGTGTCGCTGCACCCAGGATCCACAATCACAAAGATCGTATTCGTAAGCCGCTGAAACGTGTCGGAGAACGTGGCGAAGATAAGTGGGAAGAAATTTCTTTCGAACAGGCGATGGACGAAATTGCTGCGAAGCTGAAGAACGTCGTCGATGAATACGGACCTGAAGCTTTTGCAGTATCCACATCCGGTTGGAACACTCAAACCACACATGCCCTGGATCGCCGCTTCATGAATCTGTTGGGATCACCCAACTGGACCAGCGGCGTGTCGCTGTGCGCGGGTAACACCGCCGCGGTAAACAAGCTGACCTATGGCTGGTTCCCGATGGGTGATTTTGGTGCGACCAATTGTATTGTTCTGTTTGGTCACAACCCCAGGAAGCATTCCTGGACGCCGATCTATAACCAGATTAATGCCGCACGCGAACGTGGCGCCAAAGTCATTGTTTTGGATCCGCGTATATCTGATCAGGCAGAAGTGGCAGATCTTCATCTGCGCCTGCGTGCCGGTACTGACGCGGCCATGTGCCTCGGCTGGTTGAAGGTGATCTTCGACGAAGAGCTTTACGACAAAGAGTTTGTGGAAAACTGGTGCACAGGTTTTGAAGAACTCAAAGCCAGGGTGGATGAATATCCGCTGGAGCGCGTTGAAGAAATCACTGGTGTTGATCGGGAACTGATTGCTGAAGCTGCGCGCATGTATGCAGGGGCCGACGGCGCGATTATTCCCTGGACGCCGATCACGGATATGCAGATATCGTCGACATCGGCCATCCGATTGCACTCTATCCTGAGAGCTGTGACCGGCAATCTGGATGTCGTCGGTGGTGAAACGCTGGGTGGTTTCAACCCAGACTATATCCCTGAGTCTGAAATTGGATTGCACGAAGAGTTGTCTTTGGAGCAAAAAGCCAAGCAGCTCGGTTATGAAGATCACCCGGCCTATACCTACCGCACAGCGGAGATGTTGAAAGAGCCCTGTGAAAAAGTCTGGGGTTACCCTTATGCGGACCAGGTCATGGGTTGTCATATGGCGAACCCGACTAAGATATTCCGTGCCATGGCCAAGAGTGATCCGTATCCGGTCAAGGCGTTCTTTGTTTTGGGCAATAACGCGCTCATGAGTTATCCGAACCAGCAACAGATCCTTGAGGGCATGATGAACCAGGATCTGATTGTGACGCATGAACTCTTTATGACACCGACGGCTATGCTTTCTGACTATGTGTTACCGGGTGACGCCTTTTCAGAACGTAATCACATTGCAGACAGCTGGAGTTGGACCTCTCGTCTGACTTTATCGCAAAAAGTCGTTGAGCCACCGGAAGAGGCCAGCAGTACCTTCCAGTTCTGGAGCGAGCTTGCACGGCGGTTTGGCTTCCAGGAACACTTCCCATGGGAAACTCTGGAAGACATGTTGGATTATCGACTGTCTCGTTCAGGGCGGACCTTTGCTGAGTTTGAGTCCCAGGGATTTATGGAAATGCCGACGCCCGAATTTCGTAAGTACCGAAAAACAGGCTTTGCGACGCCATCCGGCAAGGTGGAACTTTATTCTTCGGTCTTGGATGAGATGGGATTTGATCCTCTTCCTTATCACCGTGAAGGCCCAGCGGTCAGTGAGGAGTATCCATACCTGGTGTTCACCGGTGTTCGAGAAGATCCGTTTTTCCAAACTGGCCAGCGCAACATCAAAGAACTGCGTGATCGATGTCCTTTACCGAGTGTGTTCATTCACCCGGAAGATGCGGCGAAGGAAGGGCTCGATAATGGCGGTTGGGTTGAGCTGCAAACAGACCACGGCAAAGTCACCATGCAACTCTCCATTCAGGAGTCCATGAAGCAAGGCCACCTCAGGGTACCTCATGGCTGGTGGTATCCAGAGCTTCGAGGTCAGGAACAACTTTCCGGTGCATTCATGTCGAGTGATGCTGTGCTTTGCTCGGATGACGAAGGGTTAATCGACTATGAGCAGGGCATACCTCATTTCAAAGGTTTTCCTGGCCGTGTAGTTGGCGTTGAGATGCCTGAGTCTTTGGAGCGTGAAGCGTCATGACGAAGCGAACCGAGTTTCAGCACAGAACGGCTGAGTTCAAAGCACGCATGATGACGCGCGTGGCTAACCGCCTCTTTTCGTTCAGGGAAGATGGTTTGGATGGTTTTCTGAAACGCCGGATGCTTAGTCCCAAGCAACCGGCGAAATCAGGAAAGGAAGGTTAGACGGCCTCTGCTAGATCCAGGGTGTCTCGCAGTTCCCGCTTAAGGAACTTGCCGTTGGCATTGCGAGGCAGTGGATCCTGACTGAACCAGATGTAGCGAGGCACTTTGTGTTTGGCCATGTGTTCCAGGCAAAAAGCCCTGATGTCGTCGGCGGTCACTGAACTGCCTTCTTTCAGGTAAATGGACACGCCAACTTCTTCGCCCAGGCGATCATCTTCTACACCGAAGACTGAACACTCTGCGATGTCATCCATCCTGTGCAGTGTCGTTTCCACTTCCGAGCAGTAAATGTTCTCGCCGCCACGCAGCACCATGTCTTTCACACGGTCGACAATGAAAATGAACCCATCTTCGTCGATGGTAGCGACGTCACCTGTGTGCAGCCATCCGTCGGTGATGGTTTCGGCAGTGGCTTCTTCGCGATTGATGTAACCCTTAATGACTGGAGCGCCGCGAACCCAGAGTTCACCGGCCTGGCCTGAAGGTAAAGCATTGCCGCCGCCATCGACTACCTTAGCTTCGAACACAGGCATGGCTGGACCGCAGCTTGCAGGTTTGTCGATGAAGAAGTCACCGGCAATTGAAGTGATGATGCCGCAGGTTTCGGTCATGCCGTAACCGGTATTCGGGCGCGCCTCAACAGCGTCGTCGATTTTCTTGACCAGGTCCGGTTGGAGCTGTGCGCCACCGCCACCCAATGTCAAAAGGGTAGAGGTGTCGTACTTATCAAAGTCCGGGTGGCTGATGACTTCGCGAGCCATGACAGGTACACCGGTCATGGAAGTGACCTTTTCAGCTTCGATCATTTTCAGTGCATCGAGGGGATCCCATCGATACATGAAGGTCATCTTGCCTCCGGTCAATGTCGTGCCGTGAGCCACACAATTGTTTGCTGTCACATGGAATAGTGGTGTTGTGACCAGCGCTGATCCAATAGGTGCATCCTCGGGATTCGGTGGCTCTTCGCCGTTTGCCTGGGCAGTAGCAAGTCCGGTCACCTGGCCTGCGAATGCCAGGTTCATGATGTTGTGGACACAACCGCGTTGTGTCAGCTGCGCGCCTTTGGGGAAGCCGGTCGTGCCGGATGTATAGAAGATGCAGGCATCACTGTCCGGGTCGACGGTGACGTCCGGCAGATCACCGCCGGTTGCTTTGACCTGGGCGTAATCAACAACGTTGTCGGCAGGAGCGGGCAAACGAATGCCGACGACGGTCGTGTCTGCAAACTTGTCGCGAATGTTCTGAAAACGGTCTAGTCGTTCCTGGTCGGCGAAAATGATTTTTGGCTGGGAATCGGAAAGGCCATATTCCAGTTCGTCTTCCACCCACCAGGCATTCACACCTACCACAGTGATGCCGGTAGATACGCACGCCCAGTAGATGAGCATCCATTCCGGATAGTTCCTCGCAGCGATGGCAACTCGGTCACCTTGCTGCACACCCTGGGCGAACATCCAGTTAGCGATTGACGCCACTTCCTGATGCGCTTCAGCGTAAGTCCAACGGTCTTCCTGGTAGACCAGGTAATCTCTTTCTGCAAAAGCTGCAGACGCTTGCCACACCTCACGCAGGCTGGGCGGCGCATTTTTATAGATGCGCATGGGATTGCCACGCACTTCCATCTCGCCAACTTCGAACGGCTGACCTTCCGAGGTCAGTGCGTTCCAGACCTGCTTGTAAGCGTCGTACATATCGACCATTTGGGCTTGCTCCCTCAATGCAAAGATTCGGTAAGATAGGGATTCTGCAGGTCCGTTGCAAATCGCGGAGGGAGTTTTGTGACCTATCTATTGGAAGGAATAAAGGTAGTTGATCTGGCAAGTTTCCTTGCCGGTCCCGGCGCTGCGACCCTGATGGCGGACTATGGCGCTGAGGTCATCAAAATCGAACCTCCTGGTGGCGACGGCTACCGAAGACTGCACGGTCAGTGGGAGACCGACTACAACTGGCAACTGACCAGCCGAAATAAGCTTGGTATCAGTGTGGATATTCGAAAGCCGGAAGGTCATGGCGTGCTGCTCAAACTGCTCGAGGATGCCGATGTGCTGGTCACAAACTTCCGTAACGACCAGCTGGAAAAATACGGTATTTCCTGGCAGTCCCTGCATGAAAAATTCCCGCAACTGATTCTTGCGCAGCTGACCGGATACGGGAACGTAGGTCCTGACAAGTTGCGACGAGGCTACGACTCAACGGCTTTCTTTGCCCGAAGTGGCATCATGCAGATGATGAAACCGAAAGGCAGCGCGCCGGTGTTTCCGCCAGGTGGTGTTGGTGATCACGCATCTGCCATGTCACTTTTTGCTGGTGTCATGATGGCGTTGTTCAAGCGTGAGAAAGAAGGCGAGGGTAGCTTTGTAGAAACCTCACTCATCGCGAACGGTGCCTGGACCAATGGCATGCAGCTGCAGGGTGCCATCAGCGGATTTGATTTGGGAGAACTGTTGCAGAAAAGCACACGAAGTCCTCTCGCCAGTGTCTACAAGACCCGGGATGATCGGTTTGTCATTCTGGTGTTCACAAATCCCAACAAAGAGTGGCCGGAATTTGCGCAGGCTATGAAACACCCCGAGTGGCTGGACGACGATCGATTCAAAGATGTTCGCAGCCTTCTGAAAAACCGTGACGATGCGCAAGAGGTTTTTGCCGATGCCTTCAGTACGATGACACTGGAGGAGGTCAGCCTTTCACTGGATGAGTACCAGCTGACCTTTGGTGTCGTCGAAGGACTGACAGACGTAGTGCACGATGCACATCTTGTGGAAAACGGTGTCCTGGTGAAAACGGAATCTGAGGATCCTAACTTCGAGTGGACCATTGCCAATCCGATCAAGATTTCCGGCGAGGTGTCGAAGGGTGTTGGCGATCCTCCTGGCTATGGTGAGCACACGCGGCAGGTTTTGTCTGCTCACGGATTCTCAGATGAAGAGATCGCTGGATTGATTGATGCCGGTGCTGTCTTTGATCAAAAGGCCTGAGGCGCAGGTCTGAAATCAGGGTTCGTACCCGTTTGCGGTAACAACCACTTTTCCAACCACCTTTCTATCCACCAGCATGTTCATCGCATCGATGGACTGATCCAGTGGGAAAGATGCGCAGATGTAAGGGTCAATAGAGCCATCCGCGAGAAGTTGGTAGATATCGTCACGTGTTTGTTTGCCCAGTTCCGGGTCTCGTCGGCCGATCTCTCCGGCTCGAACGCCGATCACACTGATTTGCTTGATTAGGATGTGATTCACCGCCGCCTTCGGCCAGACGCCTGAGGTAAAGCCAATGGTAAGGATGCGACCGTTCCAGTTGATGCAACGCATGCTCTCGTCGAAAACCGTGCCGCCGACAGGATCGTAAATCACGTCGGCGCCGTTTCCGTCGGTTAGCTCTTTCACCGTTTCCCGGAATCCCCCGAGACTGCCGTCACTCTGTGTGTAGTTAATGATGTGATCCGCACCACGTTCTTTGACGATGGCCAGCTTCTCGTCGGTGCCGCCGGTAGCGATCACCTTTGCGCCCATGAACTTGCCAACATCAACGGCCGCAAGACCCACGCCGCCGGTCGCGCCGTGCACGAGCAATGTCTCACCTGGTTGCAGGTGTCCTCGAATCTTGAGTGCAACATAGGCTGTCAGGTATGCGGTGCTGTAGGATGCGGCTTTTTCGTAGGGCACCCCTTCAGGAATGTGGCGCAGCGCACCTGCGTCGACATTGATTGCTTCGGCGAATCCGCCGTATCGGTTGCCGCCGCTGACTCTGTCTCCGGGTTTGAATGCTGTGACATCGTCAGCAACCGCGACAACGTCACCGGCAAACTCGCCTCCCGGTGCAAACGGCAGGGGTGGTGCGAACTGGTACTTACCCTGGATCATCAGGATATCTGGAAAGTTGACTGCACAGGCCATGATCTTGACTTGTACCTCGCCAGGACCGGGTGGAGGTAAGTCGACCTCATCCAGCGTCACCGTGGTAATGTCGTCAGCAATTTCGTGGCAACGTACCGTCTTCATTTGTCCGCCTCAATAAAAGCGACAAGTTAGCACAATATTGATACCCTCAGCGCTAAAACAAAGAGTCACGGGGAGAATGTCTCATGGAACAGCTGACTGGCCAGGACGCGTCCTTTTTATACGCTGAAACACCCACCAGCCCGATGCACATCGGCGGCATGATGATTTATGACCCATCGACGGTAAACGGCGAAAAACAGCGCTTCAAAGATATTCTTGGGTTCGTCGAAGAGCGTTTGCACCTTGCAAAAACTTTTCGCCAGAAGCTGGTGGAAGTGCCTTTCAATCTTGATCATCCCTATTGGATTGATGACAAAGATTTCGATCTCGAATTTCATGTGCGCCACATTCGCCTGCCTGAACCTGGCGACTGGCGTCAGCTCTGCATCCAGGCGGCACGATTGCATTCGAGGTCCCTGGATCTGACCAAACCGCTTTGGGAATTCACGGTCATCGAAGGTCTGGATTCTGTGCCAGGTCTACCGAAAGGATCTTATGCCATCGTTTCCAAGATCCATCACGCCTGTATTGATGGCGTGTCAGGTGCTGATATCACTGAAGTCATACACTCGCTGGAACCTTATCCGGAACCACCACCCCCACCGTCTCAGCCTTACAAGGGCGAAAGCGTGCCGAACCCAATGGAGCTGGTGACGAGAGCTCAACTGGCGAATCTGACGCAGCCGATGCGGTTCGCTGAGGTGATGACTCGTGCCATGCCGGCCTTTTCTAGATTACAGGCAGGTCTTTGGAGTCGCGAGTTCGAAATGAATGCCTCGATTCCCAAAACACGTTTTAACCACAAGATCACAGCACACCGTGTCGTGGACGGTCGCAATTTTGACCTGGCAGAAGTACGAGCCATCAAGTCCGCGGTTGAAGGCGCCACGGTGAATGATGTGATTGTCGCCGTTTGCGGCGGCGCCCTGCGTAAATACCTCGAATCCAAGGATGAGCTGCCAGCAGAGTCCATGGTGGCCATGGCGCCGATTTCTGTTCGCCCTGAGGAGGGGCGAAAAACCATGGGTAATCAGGTTGCGGCGATGACCATCAAGATTGGTACCGACGTAGCCGATCCTGTGGAGCGTATTAAAGCGGTTCATGAGAATGCGGCTGGTCAGAAGGCAATGACCAACGCCGTCGGCGCAAAGTTGATGACGGACTTCCAGCAGTTTATTCCGTCTACCACCGCAGCGATGGCTGCGCGACTGTACACACAGCTGGGGCTTTCGGAATCTATGTCACCACCGTTTAACTGCGTGATCTCCAATGTACCGGGTCCACAATTTCCTCTGTTTTCTGCGGGTGCCAAGCTTGTCACTCAGTTCGGTCTGGGGCCGCTGTATGACGGCATGGGTATTTTCTTCCCGGTCTTCAGCTACAACGGTCACATCACGGTGTCTGTGAATGCGTGCCGGAAATGATGCCGGACCCTGAGTTCTTCGGTCAGTGCATGCAGGAAAGTTATGACGAAATTAAAGCGGCGACGATAGGGGAAGCAGCATAGTGGTAGAAGGTATTCACGAGGAGAACGTAACGCAGTGGCTCAGCGAACATGTACCGAGTCTGACGCCCCCGTTGAACTTTTCGCTGATCGCAGGCGGGCACTCCAATCTCACCTTTCGTTGTGAAGACAGTGCCGGTAACGCCTATGTGCTTCGGCGCCCACCTTTGGGTCACGTGTTGGAGTCAGCGCATGACATGGGGCGTGAGCATAAAATCATCGATGCGCTGAAAGACTCAGACGTGCCTGTCGCCAAGAACTATGGTCTTTGCAAAGACAAATCAGTTAATGAAGCTGACTTCTATGTCATGGAGTTCATCGATGGCATGGTGTTGAACGACTCACTAACCGGTGCCCTGGTGCCAGAGGCGGAACGACCCACCATTGGGCGTGATGTTGTTGATATTCTGTGTAAGCTGCACGCGATTAACCCTGATGATGTGGGTCTTGGAGATCTTGGTCGAAAGGAAGCGTATCTGGATCGGCAGCTGAAACGCTGGACAAAACAATGGGAGGCATCTAAGACTCACGAGATTCCAGCCATGGAAGAGAGTTGCCGCCTTCTCATTGAACGAAAACCGGAACAGATCGGTGCTGCCATTGTTCATGGCGACTATCGTCTCGGCAATATGATTGTTGCTGACGGACATGTTAAGGCGATCCTGGATTGGGAACTTTGCACCCTTGGGGATCCCATGGCCGATGTTGGTTACTGTTTGAATAACTGGGTCACCATGGATGAAGTACCGGAGCCCGGTGAGGGGGATCAGTCACCCACGGCAGTGGGTGGGTTTATTACCCGTGATGAGTTCATCGATACCTATGCCAACACAACGGGCCGTGATCTCTCCGGTATTAACTACTACCGCGCTTTTTCACATTGGCGACTGGCCGCGATTGGCCAGGGTGTTTACAAGCGATACCTGGTCGGAGCCATGGGCGAAGATCGTGATGTGGATCTTGAGCGCCAGAAGGCATCGGTTGCACGCCGCGCCGAGGCAGCTCTCGAATTGCTTAGCTGAAGGTTAAAGATCAGTGAACGGTTTTTGATCGGCTTTCGAGCGCAAGCAGGCGCTTGGAAGCCATTTCTTTTACTTGATCATCTGAGGCGCCGCGCAGCACTTCCGTATAAGTGTGCTGCGCAAGACTGGTGTTTCCCTGCATCTCGTAAACCGCACCCAATTGGATATTGAACTCTTCCTGGTCTGGAAACAGCAGCAATTGTCTATCGATGCACGCTTTGCTCTGGTCCCATGATCGCTCACGCCAAAATATCTGTTTCAGGTTATCCAGCATGCGTATGAGTACGTCGCGAGGAGAAGCCGGATTGAAGTACTCATCCCTGAGCGTTGCTCTAGGTCCGGCGATTTGGCGAAGCAGGGTTTGGCAATCTGCTTTACTGAGTTCTCTTCCTGAAAACGGATCAACAATGGCGCCGTTGTCACCGCCATAGCGCACAAGGAAGTGTCCAGGAAAAGAAATACCCACCACTGGAATATCGAGTCGATTGCCGATGGCGATGTGAATAAGTGCCAGGCTGATCGGGATGCCTGTTCGATGATCAATGACACGGTTCAGATAACTGTTTGCCGGGTCATAGTAGTCGTTGATGTTACCGCTGAACTCCAACTCTGAATGAATGTAATGGAGCAGTGCAGGTACGGGAATACCGAAGTCTGTATTAAATCTCTGATCTTGTTTGAAGGCGATGGCTAGCTTGTCCAGTTCACCGAGATAGTGACCGACGTCGATATCTTCTTCAGCTTCGGCTGCGATCAAAAGCGCAGCTTCATCAAGAGGAATGTCATCGTCAGGCAGTGCTGCGATTTCAGCGAACCTGGCTCTGATCTTGTTCTGGCGATCTGACTCTGTCATAGGCGATCTTCCTTGTTCCCAACTTTACAAGGATGAGATGGATATGCAATCTTCGCCTGGTGAGTGAGATAAAACCCCCGCATCCGTTTTTGACCCTGATGGAAGGTCGTGTTGTCGCCGAGGCAGGCGGCCTGATGCTGGCTCTGCCACTTCTTCGGCTGAATGCGCGAAAAGGCAAGGGCGAGCCGGTGATCGTGCTACCGGGGTTCATGGCTGATGATCGTTCAACCAGAATTTTGCGCAACTACCTGAATCAGATCGGATACCAGGCGATGCCCTGGGGTCTTGGAACGAACAGACTGCCCATGCTGAGTATGTTGCCGACCCTTCAGAATATGATCAGTGATGTCGCCAGCCAGACTGGCCAGAAGGTTCGCCTGGTTGGCTGGAGCAGAGGAGGGATGATCTCCCGGGAGCTGGCTAGAGACAATCCCGGTCAGATTGATCGTGTGATTACTATCGGCTCGCCGGTACGTGGCGGTATTGGTGCCTCAGCAATAGGTCGATGGGTACAGCATGAAACGGGGCTCACACCACAGCAGATGTCTCGCTTAACGGAAGAACGATCGCGCTTGCCGATCAAAGTGCCGGTTAGAGCGATCTACAGCAAAAGTGACGGTGTGGTGGCCTGGAAGGCGTGTATCGATGAGCACACAGAAGACATCGAACATCATGAAGTCAGAGGCAGCCACATTGGGCTTGGCAGTAACGTGGAAGTCTTCAGACTACTCCCACGTTTACTGCGCGAGGTATAGCGGCTACCACTCGTTAACGTGCATCACCGTTTCAACCGGTGGCCGATAAGCCGGTTTGAAGTTTGTGCCTTTGGTATAAGCCAGCGGGATCAACGCAACCTGAGTGTACTCGTCGTAAGGAATACCAATCAGCTCAGCGATTTCTTTTTCATGCATGAGATGCAGGGTGGTCCATGCAGAACCAATACCACGTGCTCTTGCCGCGAGCATGAAGTTCCACGCCGCGGGAATGATGGAGCCAAGTGTTGCCGTCTGTGAAAGCACATTCATACCTTCTTCGTTGTCGGTTCGACCCGCGATACACGGAATGAACAGCACGGGTGCGCGACCCATATTTTCACCAAGGTAATCTGCAGAAGATGCTGATCGGGTCTGGCTGTCAGTCAGACTCTTGTCACCGCTCTCCATGTGCAGTTTGTGGATCGCCATTGGCATATCTTTGTAGATGCTGAACGCCTGTCGGTAGAAATCACCGATCTTCTGGCGTTTTTCTTCGTCGGTCACAAATACAAACTGCCAGGCCTGGGAGTTGGAACCTGTTGGCGCCTGGACGGCCAGCTCCATGCATTCCTTGATCACGTCCATTTCCAGGGGACGATCAAAATCCAGTCTTTTGCGCACAGCCCGAGTGGTGCTGAGTAGTTCGTCGTTGGTGAGGTCCAGTTGTTCGTGAGCCATTTGCTGATCCTTAATGGTTATTGGTTTGTTTGTTTATCTCGCGCTGTGCCTGGCGAGCTTCTTGTTTTTGTTGAGTCCGGTGCTTTTGTGCATCTCGTGCATCCATACCCATGTGATCTTCGCCGCGTTCTTTCGACAGTTGAATCTGTCTCTGCCTTTCGCGAAATCGCTGTCGATCCTCATCGGTTTTTTTGTCAATGCAGTGTGGGCAGCTGATCCCTTTTACATACGCATTGCTTTGCATATCGGTTTCATTGATTGGCATTCGGCAGGCATGGCACTGATCGTATTGACCGGGTTCCAAGTTGTGGTTAACGGTAACTCGCTCGTCGAATACAAAACATTCACCCTGCCACATGGATTCTTCCTCGGGCACTTCTTCCAGATATTTCAGAATGCCGCCCTTCAGGTGATAAACCTCTTCGAAGCCCTGTGCTTTTAAGTAGGCCGTGGATTTTTCGCAGCGGATGCCTCCGGTGCAGAACATCGCGACCTTTTTGTGCTTCTCTGGGTTAAGCGTTTCTTCAACGTATGCAGGGAATTCCCTGAAAGTTTCCGTATGAGGATTGATGGCGCCATCAAAGGTGCCGATATTCACCTCGTATTCGTTTCGCGTGTCGATCACGGTGACGTCCGGGTCTGAGATGAGGTCATTCCATTCAGAGGGGTCAACGTAGGTGCCGACGATTTCCTGTGGGTCGATATCAGGCACGCCCATGGTAACGATTTCTTTTTTGAGTTTGACTCGGCTGCGCAGGAACGGCATTTCGTCTGTCAGTGATTCCTTGTATTCCAGACCCTTGAACCGATCATCGCCGTTCAGATGTTCAAGCAGCTGATCAATAGCTTCGCGGCTTCCAGCCACTGTGCCGTTAATGCCTTCATGGGCAACCAATAGGGTGCCGCGGATCTGCTGAGTCAGCAGCAGATCCAGAAGATCCTGGCACAACGCCTCGCAGTCCTCTATTCGAACGAAGTGATAGAGGGCGCAGACGACGATATCGGCCTGGTTTGACAAGCAAATCTCCAGAAATTGTGAAACCTGATCGTGTATTATCGCGCATCTTGAGCTCAAGTTCGCTAACGGAGACCGGCAATGCTGGATGTAGGAGATAACGCGCCTGATTTTGTCCTCACCAATGACGATGGTGAAGAGGTTTCTCTGGACGACCTCCTTGCGGAAGGCCCGCTGATACTCTACTTCTACCCGGCAGACTTCACTTCCGTCTGTACCGCGGAAGCCTGTGAAATTCGCGATCACTTTGAAGACATTCGCGGTGTGAATGCCAATGTGGTTGGCGTGAGCCCACAGGGCGAGGCAAGCCATGATCGGTTCAGAAAACGTTATGAGCTGCCGTTCCCCTTACTCGATGATCGTAAGAAAGAGGTGATCAAGGCTTATGGGGTTAATGGGCCTATGGGCATCGGCGTTCGCCGTGTTACTTACCTGATCAACCAGGAAAAGAAAATTGAACGGCGCGTTCTGGCTGACTTTGCTGTTAAGCATCACGTGCAGTTCATTGAGCAGGTGGTCGAAGACCTCGGCGGTTATTAGTACCTCTCTCTGCTGACAGAGGGCTGTCAGCAGCAGGCGGCTAGACTTATCCTCTGACAAAAGGAGGTCGCCATGGAAAATCCATCCATCATGAATCATGTTTCCCTTGCCGTATCCAACGGTGAGGTTTCTCTGCCTTTCTACGACAAGGTGCTGGCAACAATCGGTGCTACCAGACTTATGGACCATCCGGGAGCTGTGGCTTACGGCAAGATGTTTCCCGAATTCTGGGTGCACACAGTGCCCTTCGATGGTGGCAAAGCAGAAACGGCTAACGGCGTGCACTTTGCTTTCTTTGCAACCAGTAAAGAGCAGGTCCAGGCTTTCTATGACACAGCCCTGGCAGAGGGTGGTACCTGTGACGGACCACCTGGCCCAAGGCCTGACTATGGTGCTCCTTACTATGGTTGCTTCGTCCGGGATCCGGATGGCCACAAGATTGAGGCAGCCATGTGGGATGAATCTTTAGCTTGATCCGACGCTTCCGTTGAGGCGTATACTTGGAAAACACCTCGACGGAAGAACATGAATAAGAACGTCATCTGGATTACTGGAATTGTTGCCGCTCTCCTGCTTGGAGGCGCGATAGCCTTTGCTGGAAGTCAGGGCGGAGCGCTCTGGCAGGGATTGCCGCTATTTGCACTCTGTTGCGTTGCTGCTTTTGTTATTCAGTGGATCATGTTTGTGCCGGCCTGGATCTACCAGACTGAACATTACTTTGACCTGACCGGCAGTCTGACCTACATCTCGCTGGCGGTGATTGCGATGGTTCTTGGCCAGGGGGACGTTCGATCGTTACTCATTGGTGCACTCGTCGTGATCTGGGCGAGCCGTCTAGGCTCCTTCCTGTTTGCCCGTATCCGCGCTGCCGGTGAAGATCGCAGATTCCGCAGTATCAAGACAGATTTTCTTCAGTTCCTGATGACCTGGACGCTGCAGGGTGCCTGGGTTTCTATCACTCTTGGTGCTGGGCTCGCCGCGATGACGTCAGCGAATGAGGTGCCGCTTGGCCTGTTTGCGATTTTGGGACTGCTGCTGTGGGTGGCAGGGTTCGCGATTGAGGTGATTGCTGATAACCAGAAGTCTCGATTTAAGGCGAATCCTGAAAACCAGGATGCGTTTATCAACGTTGGATTGTGGCGCTGGTCCCGACACCCGAATTACTTTGGTGAAATAGTGTTGTGGATCGGCATTACGGTGATTGCCTTGCCTGTTTTACAGGGGTGGCAATTGGCGACGCTGATCTCACCCATTTTCGTGGTGGTTCTGTTGACGAAGATTTCCGGTGTTCGAATGCTGGAACATCGTTCGGATAAAAGGTGGGGCAGCGATCCGGTGTACCAGGCCTATAAGTCCGATACACCGGTGCTTGTGCCGCGTCCGCCGCGGGGCTAACTGTTCGTTTCAGCTGAAGTTTTTTTCTCGGCTGAAGGCTCTACTTTTTCGGGTGTAGAACAACCGGCAGAGTGGCGTAGCCTTTTACGAATGAGCTGAAGATTCGTTCAGGCTCTCCGACAACTTCAACCGTTTCAAAGCGCTTGAGAATTTCTTCCCAAACGATCCGCAGCTGCATTTCTGCAAGACGGTTGCCCATGCATCGGTGAATGCCGAAGCCGAAGGACAGGTGCTGTCGCGGCTTGGCGCGATCGATGATGAAGTCGTAAGGACGTTCAATCACTTCTTCGTCACGGTTACCTGACACATACCACATGACTACCTTGTCGCCTTCGCGGATCTTCTGACCGTTCAGCTCCGTGTCCTGCAGCGCGCGACGTCGCATGTGGGCGAGTGGCGTCTGCCAGCGAATGATTTCCGGCACCATGCTGGAGATCAGGGACGGATTGTCACGTAGCTTGTCGTACTCAGCTGGGTTCTGGTTCAGGGCCAGTACGCCACCGGTAATAGAGTTTCGTGTTGTGTCGTTACCACCAACAATCAACAGGATGATATTGCCGAGCAGTTCAAAAGGTCGCTCAGGCAGATCTTTGGTTGCTTCACCATGTGCAAGCATAGTGATCAGGTCATTTTCACCAGGATTCTTCTGGCGTTCCCGAAACAGTTCGCTGAAGGTGGTCAGACATTCGATCAACTCTTCGCGACGCTGGTCTTCTGAATCAATGATGCCGCTTTCCGGTGCTGCTGTTGCAACGTCAGACCAGCGAGTCAGTTTGCGTCGGTCTTCAAATGGAAAGTCGAACAGTGTCGCGAGCATCTGTGTGGTCAGCTCGATTGAGATGTTGTCGACCCAATCGATTTCCTCGCCTACAGGCAGTGCATCCAGCAGGCCGGCGGCACGTGTGCGGATCGTGTCTTCGAGTTTTACCAGGTTCATTGGCGCAACAACCGGGCTGACAACAGCGCGTTGTTGGTCATGCTTGGGTGGATCCATCGCAATGAACATTGGCAGTGTGAAATCTTCGTCTTGATCACCAATCGTGATGCCACCTTCAGAAGAGAAGATGTCGTGATTCGTATCGACGTGCATGATGTCCTTGTACTTGGTCACTGACCAGTACGGGCCAAAAATTTCACTGCTGTCGCAATAGTGAACCGGTGATTCCTTTCGGAGTCGGTCAAAGTAACCCCACTGCTTGTCCTGCTGAAAAATGTTGCCACGAGCAACGTCAAAGCTGCTGTCCATGGGCAGGGAATAGGGGTCTGCTACTTCGTTATCAATGTCGTCGTGTTGTACTGCTTCGCTCATTCTGGCTCTCCGTGAACGCTTGTCAGAGTCTAGTACTGAAACTCGGGTAGGTTTACGACCAGACCATCGAGGTCATCGGTCAGTTCGATTTGGCAGGAAAGGCGTGAGTTGTCCTGGCGATCAGGGTTCAGATCCAACATGGAGTTCTCCTGTTCGCTGGCGGTGCCAACTTTCTCCATCCAGGCTTCTGGGATCAGTACGTGACAGGTAGCGCAAGAACATTCGCCGCCGCAGTCCGCATCGATTCCGGGAACCAGGTTGTCTGTTGCTATTTTCATGACGGAATCGCCGGTAGCGCCGTCAATGGTGGTTTCTTCGCCTGAAAACTGGATAAAAGTTACTTTCGCCACGATATTTCCCCGCATAAGGAATGGGTTTGAAAGGCGCGAAATTAGCAACTCCCGGATTTCACATAAAGGTGAAATCCGGCCATTGTGGAATCATTTTAGGACAGGCTTATCTGATGTGCTGGAAGCAGCGTCTTACCTGGTCTACGAAGGTTTCGGGCTGTTCGAAAGCGGCGAAATGTCCACCTGTTTCGAGCACTTCAAAGTGAATCAGGTTGGAAAAACGCTTCTTTGCCCAACGCTCAGAGGTGCGGAATATCTCTTTTGGAAAGATGGAACAGCCGACTGGTATATCAATTGGGTCTCTTCCCGTCCCGCCAAAGCTCTCCCAGTAAATTCGTGCGGAGGATGCGCCGGCGTCTGGCAGCCAATACATCATGACGTTGTCGAGTAATTCGTCTCTGGAAACGATGTTCTCAGGGTGACCGTTACAGTCCATCCACTGGTAAAACTTCTCAAGGATCCAGGCTGCCTGCCCGATGGGAGAGTCAGCGAGACCATATCCCAGCGTTTGTGGCCGTGTGCTTTGCTGTTTGGAGTAGCCACTGTCATGTTCCTGATAGAACTGCATACCTGCGAGCGCGCTCTGTTCCAGCTCAGTCAGATCGTTCATGGTTTCAGGATCAGGTGGCGCCAGGGCCATATTGACGTGAATGCCTTTGCAATGTCCGAGGTTCTGTACACCCATTTCCTGGGTAACGATGGCTCCCCAGTCGCCGCCCTGTGCAAAGTACTCGTCATATCCAAGTTTCAACATCAGCTCATCCCAGGCTCTGGCAATTCGCTGAATGTTCCAGCCGGGGCTGGTGGGTTTGCCTGAATATCCGAACCCCGGAAGTGTTGGGACGACGAGATGGAACGCATCAGCGTCATCACCGCCATGGGCGCTCGGGTTAGTCAACGGACCTATGACTTTCTGAAACTCGACGATAGAACCTGGCCAGCCGTGAGTCAGGATAAGAGGGCGTGCATGTTCACTTTCTGATCGAATGTGCAGGAAATGGAATTCAAGGCCATCCAGCTCAGTTTTAAATCCCGGCCATTGATTAATTTTGGCGAGGCGGGCAGTCCAGTCGTAGCTGTTTGACCAGTACTCATGGATCTCTTTCATGTAGGCAAGGGGTATGCCCTGGGACCAATCTTCCGGTGTCTCTTTGTCCGGCCAACGTGTCAGCGACAGTCTTTGCTTCAGATCATCGATCTCCTGGTCCGCAGTTTCGATGGTGAAAGGTTGAATGTCGCTCATGGTTTCTCCCTTTGAGTTGGGTAGATTATTGTTGTGGGTGGATCACCACCTTACCAATGGCTTTGCGATTCAGCATCTTCATCATCGCCTTGCCGGTGTCTTTCAGTTTGAACGCTTCGCCAGATTTCGGGCTGATCTTGCCCTGCGATATCCACTGCATCAGGGTATTCAACACTTCTTTGGCGACAGATGGGTTCGCTGCGATATGCCCGCCCCAGTTAACACCCACGACAGAGCAGCGTTTTAGCAATGTCAGATTGATTGGGAATTTTGGAATGTCCCCAGAGGCGAAACCCACAACAAGGAAGCGACCATCGGGACCCAGTGATCTCAGAGCTGGCTCAGCGTAGTCACCGCCGACTGGATCGTAGACCACGTCCAGAGGCTCTCCGTTCAGGATCTTCTTCAAGTCATCGCGCCAGGTTTTGCTGTTGTAGTTCACAACGTCGTCGGCGCCGGCTTCGAGGCATGCGTCGCGCTTTTTCTTTGATGAGGCAGCGGCGATGACTCTTGCGCCCATTGCTTTAGCCACATCGATCGCTGCGACACCAACGCCACCGCTGGCACCGAGGATCAGTACGTTTTCTTTTTCTTTCAGTTTGCCGCAGTAGTTAAAACCGTGGAAAGCCGTGCAGTAGTTCACAAGAAAACTGGCTGCATCGTCGGAGCTGAGAGAATCAGGAATCGGGGTGCAGCGAGACTCTTCAAGAACCATGTACTCAGCCAGGCCGCCATTAGATGGAGTGGCCAGGACTCTTTGACCAGCCCGCAAATGCTTGATGTCGTCACCTGCTGCTTCAATGACACCGGCGACTTCATTGCCGGGCACAAAGGGCAGTGGTGGCTTAATCTGATACAGACCGGCAACCATTAACGCGTCGACATATCCAAGCCCGGTGGCTTCAATTTTAATCAGGACCTGGTTCGCTGCTGGTTCCGGCGTTTCTACTTCAGAGACAGCCAGACCTTCTGGGCTGTCGAATGATTCACAGACAATTGCGCGCATGCTGTTACGGGAGTTCCACTGTCTTAGTTAACGGAGCCACGCATATTAAGTGAATTCAGTAACCTGCACCACATGGCTAATGGTTGGATGCTGACTTATGATGCGGGGTTATCCACCATGCGAATTAATCTAAAAACCGAGCCCGGCGAACACCTTGTGCTACCTGACTATGAGGTGTCTTCTCTAGAAGTGGGTATTCTTCATGTCGGTATTGGTGCATTCCATCGCGCTCACCAATGTACCTTTTATGAGCGGCTCGCCAGTCTTGGCGAATCGGGCTGCGGCGTGTTTGGCGTTTCCCTGAAAAGCGCAGATGTTCGTGACGCGCTGTGCCAACAGGATCATCTTTACACGCTGACAACTTTGGGGAGCGATGAGCCCATCAAAGTGATGGGTTGTATCAAAGCCAGCGCCGGTCCGGAGAATCTGGACGAAGCGTTTGAATTCTTTCTAAGTGAAGACCTGAAACTGGTCACGCTCACCGTCACAGAAAAAGCTTACGAGTCCGACTCAACCATGTTGGAGTTCCTCATCGAAGGTCTTCGAGGGCGATCTGAGGTTGGGCTGCCGCTTGTTGTAGCCAGTTGTGACAATCTTGCTGGCAATGGTCAGCGACTTCGAAAACTGATCCTTGAAAGTGTGCAGGACGAGGCTGAGTTTCGGCGCTGGATTGAGACAGAGGTGCAGTTTCCCAACGGGATGGTTGACGCCATCACGCCCAGGGTCACAGAGGCGCTCATCGAAGAGGTTGAACAGAAAACGGGCGTTAGGGATGAGATTCCGGTTCAGCGGGAACCCTTCACGCAATGGGTGCTTGAGCACTGTGATCTGCCTTTTGATCTAGCCCAGGCCGGGGTGCAAGTTGTGCCGGATGTTGCGCCCTATGAGCTCTTAAAGCTGCGTGTTCTGAATGCGTCACACAGTTTACTGGCTTATGCGGGTACCTTGCTTGGTCACCAGACCGTCTATGAAGCAATTTCTGATGGCCGGCTGAAAAGTGTTGTCGAGAAGTTTATGCACGACATGGTTTCGACCATGTCACTCCCGACTGAACTTGATGCGACAGATTATGTGACAACAACCCTGGAGCGATTTGCGAACCCAGGCGTTGCTCATGAGTTGCGTCAAATTGCAGAGGATGGAACGTCGAAACTACGCGAACGTGTCATTCCCGCGCTGTCTGCCGGTCCAGATTCGGCTCTGATATGCTTGCCGATTGTTTTCTGGATCGCCTTTGTCCGTCAAAGGATGGCGGCGGGTGAATCCGTGGTAGATCCACTGTCCAGTGAATTGAATGACGAGGTTAGATCGTTAATCAATCTGCTCGATGTGAGGGATGAACGAATTCTCCAGCAATATGAAGTGCTGGAGCAGAAAGGCATCGAAGAATTTTTGGGGGAGATGGTTTGATGAGACTTATGTTTGCGTTGGCGATTGTCTTAATGGCAGGTTGCGCTTCGCAGTCCCATATGGGGGATCGTCCGCCGATAGGGCCCTCACAACCAGCGGCCGATGTGACAGTAGAAATGGAAGGCTCAGATACAGTCTGCGTTACAGAAAACGGTATCCGTACCTGCGTACCGAGAGTAGATCAATCGATTGCTGAGGATGACTCATGACCATCGGATTGGGGTTGGGGATATCAAGATTCCCCTTTGACAAAGCCAGAGACTATTTCGAGTGGGTAGATTACTGCGAAGACAATGCGGTGGACTCGATCTGGCAGACTGACCGCCTGGTTTCCAAAGATGCCATGCTCGAGTTTATGTCGGTGATGGCGGCTCTGGCTGGTCGTACCGAAAAAATTCGTTTCGGAATGAACGTTGCGTCTATCGCGCTGCGTGACCCGCTGCTCATGGCGAAGCAGTGCGCAACCATCGACTTTCTAAGCGATGGCCGAATTCTGCCAGCCTTTGGCCTGGGCAGTGCCTTCTCCCAGGACTACTCTGCGACGGGTACACCCACCAAGCGCCGGGGCAAGAAAGCCGACGAGGCGTTGGAATTACTGGCGCGACTTTGGAAAGAAGACAGTGTCACCTTTGACGGCGAGTTCTTTCAGTACGAAGGCGCCTGTATCTCGCCCAAACCGGTCAATCAACATATTCCCTTATGGATTGGTGGGTCCAGCGAGATTGCCATGAAACGCACAGCAAAATATGGCACAGGTTGGCTTGGCGGCATTGATACGCCAGAGCAAGCCAAGGTGGTTGTATCGGGTATCAAGGAAGCGCTGAAAGAAACCGGCCGTAAGATCGACGAAGATCACTATGGTGCGTCCTTTCTGTTCCGCTTCGGCGGACCTGAAGATGAGATTGTTGCAGCAACGGCAAAAGGTTTTGCCGCAAGAATCAAAGAATCACCTGACCGCTACCTGGTTGCCGGTGATGCGGGTGACATGGTCAAGCGCATTCAGGAATTCCTGGATGCTGGCTGTGAGAAGTTTGTGATGTTGCCGATGGCCAACGGCACGGCCGACGTCATGGAGCAGACGCGACGATTCGTCGAGGAAGTACAGCCGGAGTTCTGAGTTCTGGCGAGCGTGCCCGGGTAACCAGTTGAGGCAGGCTCGAGGGCAGGAGCCCGAAAGCCAGCGTACATGGATGTACTTGCAGCGGTGCCGAGACTGGTTACGCGAGGCAGCGAGCTTTTAGGAAAAGAAGAGATCTCTCCGGTCGTGCGCGACCCCGGTCGGTCGAGATGAGGTAGGGGTTAGAGATTATCTATTATTTCGCCGAACTCTTCGTAGATCTCGTCATCGAGATAATCCCGAAACTCTCCGGCATCAAAATACACACCTTTGCAGCTTGGGCAGCACTCAAACTTAATCTCGAACGGGTCCGTGTGCAGAACCTGTTGCATTTTGGTGGTTTCACACTTGGGGCAGGGTACATCCAGAATTTCGTTTAAGCGTGCCCCAACGAAATCGTCTCCGATATCCAGGATATCCGCGCCTTTCATATCACGAAGGGTTTCTTTTTCGAGATGATCAAAGAACAGTCCGTAACACTTGGTGCAGCGATCAACTTCAACCTCGTTGAAAGTGACGGGTTCCATAGCAGCAAAGCACTTGGGACATTTCATCACGCTTCTCCTTCTTTTTTATTTTTGGAATGAAGGTCGGTAGATTATTTCCAGGCCATTGTATCTTGGCTGATTGTATTCCGTGGATGTGATCAGACTCGGTACAACGTTACGCCCCTCAACCGGCAGGATGTTGGTCTGTGTGATCTGATTGATGTTCTGTGCGTATTCCTTGTTCTTGACGTTGTTGCTGAAGATTCGAAACAGGAAGTCTCGCCATTCGTAACTGATGGCAACATCCCAGGCAGTCCAGTTCTTCACTTCACCCTCTGGCAATGTCGGGAACGTCTGGTAGTCGCTGAACAATCGATATCCGCCATAGACCCCAAACAAACCTGGACCTAGCGGGAATTTATAGTCGAGACCAACAAACAGGTTGTCCTTGGGTGCCCTGGATGGTGTCAGGTTGGAGAGGTTGATGATTTCGCCAGGGGTGACCAGGTTAGGGATGTTGTACTGGTTGTAGTCAGAGTTGATATGACTGTAAGCGGTATGAATGTAGAAGCCTTCGAACGGCATGGCTTTAATCTCGACTTCCCAACCGGAGATCTCCACTTCTGCCACGTTATCCAGCAAAGATTCGATAACACCGGTTTCGACGTAAGCATCGAATCGCTCAACCTTGTTATCGAGTTCTGTCTTGTAGTAGACCAGATTGACTCGAAGACGATCGTCCCACCAATCGCTCTTTAGGCCAATTTCACCGGTTCTTGATGTTTCTGACCCGTAAGAGTTACCCGATACAGCGGACATGGCGTTTTCATCAAATCCGCCAGGGATAAACCCTTCTGAGTAGCGGATATATACCATCGCTTCTTCGTCGACTTTGTAAGAAATGCCTGCATTCCACAGGAGTTCCTTGGAAGTTTCGTCACCAATGAGCTGTGTTCGAATCGGCTGAACAGCGTCGCCGAGTCGGATACGCGAAGGGATATGGTTAAAATCCCGATCCACTTCTGACCAGCGAATCCCAAGATCCGCAATCCATTGGTCGCTCAGGATGTATTCGGCGTGGGCGAACACAGAGAGCATTTCGGAATCCTGTGCTGATGACAGCTCCTGAATGGTTCCTGGCGCACGTCCCTCCGACAGTCCTGCATCGCCAAGCTCTGAAAGAATATGCAGTTCTCTTTGATAGATATTGTAGGCGGTATCCAGGTAGTAAATGCCTGCGGCGTAATCCAGATTCTCCTGCCATTCGCCGCGCATGGTTATTTCCTGGCTGAACTGCTCGTAGCTTTGTTCTTGTTCCACGTGATAAAAGTCGGAGTTGGACGCATCCAGGTCCATGTCCATAGATTCATCGGTGTCTCGCACACCGGTAATCGCGACAAAGTCATGTCCGAAAGCGTCAAAGGTCACCTTCAGGGTGTGGTGATCACCGTCATACTCTCGATCATTACTGAAGTTCTGTGCGGTCAGGCGCAGCGAGTCCAATTCAGGATTTTGAAATCCACGGCGACAGTTTGGAAAGGGGGTGTTGGTTGTCGTTGAACAGAGCAGATCTGTTGGCGCACTGATGTTCAGGATTGCCGGGGTCGTTTCGTCGCTGGATTCCGAATCGAAGGTATAGGTTGCCTCGAACATATCTTGAAACTGCCAGTTCAGAGTCAGGCTGGCGAGATGATAGTCCTCGGTGTTTTCGTCCCGACTCTGGTAAACATTCTTCATGTACTCGCCACCGCCGTCTTTCCAGAAGACGGCGACCTTACCGCTGAGAGAGTCGATAATGGGGAAGTTGATGACCGCATCCATTTCCCGTCGATCATCAATCCCGACACTGGCTCTGACATCCACGTCCAATTCCCCGGTAGGTTTGGTGCGTTCGATGTTGATGGAACCAGAAAGGTTGGGGTTGTTTTCGAAAGTGTTCGGGCTTCGCACGACTTCGATCTGCTCAAAGTCGAACAGCACCTGCAGTCGATTGGTGTGAGTACCGACGTAGACGCCGTCAATATTCACGGCGACAGCTGGATCAAATCCCTTAGAAGCACCGGATGAGCCTATACCGCGCAACGCAATCGCCGCACCTCTCGGCGTGGTATTCATGCGATCGACAATGAGTCCCGGGGCGATACTTTCGATGTCTTCCAGGTCTCGCTTGAAGCTCGACTCAAGCTCGTCTTTCGTAATGACAGTAACGGAATGAGGCGTCCATTGAACGTCTCTGTCTTCTTTTAGAAAGTGTGTCGAGGCATCACCCAGTTCTTCTGGAGATTCCTGTGCGGACACTGGAAGACAGATACACGCGAGTAAGATCGCAGAGGGTATTCTCAGGTTCATGATACAGCGGGACCAGGGTGCAGAATTCTTCTATGGCCCATGGTAGGCTGCTTTCAGAGAAAATCAACCGCGAGCCTCGCGCCATGGCAGATCAGCCGGCCCGGAAAACCGGGCTCTTTCATCGAAAGTCTTCAGACGATTATGTGGTGCTCTGGCAGGGCAGGGAAATCTGTCGTTATGCCTCAATGGAAGCATTTGTGGCGGCTCATGCGGAGGGTCTCGAATCTCTGGAAGCCAATCAGGCAGAGCTGCTCGCCAGTTATTACAAAAGCCCGTAAAAGACCGTTCACATTGGCATCATTTATTAGTAAAGTAATAGCTTTACTATATAAGAAAAGGTGCACCCATGAGCTCAGCGCGTCTGCATAACTTATTGCGCGATGGCATTAAGTACGCGCCCCTGTATAAGCCCGTCTTCAATAGTGATCATCTGCCTATGGCCCTGGCTGCCATGCATGGCCTTGGTGCAGAGGATTTGGCACTGCAGCAGTTTCGAGACGACTATTCGAAACGACTCCAGCCCTGGGAGGCGAGTGAGCCTGTCACTGATTGGCGTTCAAACCTGGGTAATAGAAGGGTTTACCCAGCGCTTCTGGATTTCTTCCGACAACAGATTGAACTTCATGGTCAGCAGCTGGTGCTAGAAGAAGTGCTGGCAACGACACTGCAGGGTGTTGCTCTCGATGCTTTTCATCCCGTGATTCGCCTTGGTTACGCAGTTGAGTTTGATACCCCCGAGGAAGTGGCAGCTGCCCTTGCCTACATGGTCACCGCCCATCGTGATATGCCGTTCAGCACCACATCGGTGGACCTGCGTTCGCAGTTAGAAGCACAGGTAAGCCAGGGCGCGCTGACCCTGGAAGCGAATCGCTTTACCGCCTCGCTCGAAGAGTTAGTGGCACAAGAGATTTATCCGGTTGGCACTGCTGCAACACTCGCTGAAGTGGCCGCCGTTGCCCTGGATGTGTATCTCGCGACCCGCAACTTTTTTGCCCTGCATCTGGTGACATCAACCCAGGCGATCAGGTGCGCTGTCCCTTCTGATCTTCAGGAGCATGCCATCGCGTGTCAGACAGGCGCCATTCTGGCCTCTCACCTGGTGCTTCAAAGTCCATCAATCAGTAAGCCAGTTCCCGTTCCGGACCAACTGGACCCTGAACACGCGCTCAAGTATGCGTGGTCCTGTGTTTCGGAATATCGAGCCTATGGAGATGGTCGCTACGTCGATGAGATTCGAGCGTTCCGGGATAAAGGGCTTGTGCCTGAGTGGGTTGCCCGCGATCTACTCAGCGAGGCCGATTGATATGGTGTCTTCATCTGTACGAACCGAGTAGGTCCTGATGTTTTCGTAGGCTGGAGGCGCCAGAACTTCACCGGTCTTTAGACTGAATTCGGCGCCGTGGTAGGGGCAGGTGATGCAGCCGTTATGAATGGTTCCGCCCTCCAGGCCGAATTCTTCGTGAGAGCACATATAAGCGATGGCGTAGTACTCGTCACCATCCTTGCATAGCAAAATCTGTTCGCCGTTCAGGTCCACATGCATTTGACCTGTTGCTTCGAGCTCTGATTTAGCAGCAACGACGTAATATTTTTCTTCGGTGGTATCTGTCATGCGGCTCATTAAAGCAGTTTCACTTGGTAAGTGCTTCAGTTAATGTAGCTGACCTTATGGAACGTCGATTTGCTGAACAGGTTATTCGATTTCGCTGGCTGATCATTGTCTTGACGCTAGCTGCTTGTGGATACGCCGGTTACGGCGCTCAATTCCTCACGGTTTCCGCTGAACCCCGCGACAGTTTTGGTCCGAACAATCCCCAGCTGCAGGCATTCGAAGAACTGGAAGAAACCTTCTCACGGGTTGAGAACCTGTTCTTTGTTGTTGCGCCCAAAGAAGGAGATATCTTCAATCGTGAAGCACTCACGGTTATCCATGACCTGACGGAAGAGGCGTGGACGACGGATTATGTGAATCGCGTTGATTCCATAACCAACTACCAGCACACCGCGGTTGATGAAGATGACTTGCTGGTTAACAACCTGGTTGAGTTTCCTGAGGAGCTGACCGACGAGCAGTTGGCTGAAATTCGTGAGATTGCGCTGAACGAACCACTCGTTGTTAACCGTCTCGTGTCTGATGATGGCCGGGTGGCAGGGATCAACATCGATCTTCACTTTGACGGGGATAATCGGTTTGCTGTTCTTGAGAAAGCGCATTGGGCCTGGAATAAGAAAGCGGAAATTAATGCAGCGCATCCTTCCCTGGATGTTTATGTCACCGGTGCAAACATCATCAGCGCCAGCTTTTCTGAAGTCGCTATTCGAGACCTGAAGTTACAGACGCCTTTGATGTACCTGTTCGTGGTCTTGTTACTTGGGGTACTGCTCAGAGCGCTTGGTGGTGTTGTTGGGATTGTTACCACGACCATGCTTACGATCATTGCTGGTATGGGTTTGGCTGGTTGGTGGGGCACTGAACTTCAGGCTCAATCTTCTCCCATTCCCGTGATTATCCTGACGGTTGTTATCGCCCATGGCGTACACCTGATGGTTGCCTATTACCAGGATCTTCGAAACGGAATACCCAAGTACGATGCGATGGTGGATGCCATCGAGGTGAACCTTCAGCCTGTCTTTTTGACGAGTGTTTCAACGGCAATCGGCTTCTTCAGCTTGAACGTTCTTGCGGATGTGCCGCCGATCCAACAGGTAGGAAACATAGTCGGCACCACGGTTTGTATCGCGCTCGTTACCTCGATGACTTTCCTGCCAGCGTTGGTTTATGTCATGCCCAATTGGGTGGGGTCGGGTACCTCCTATACGTCTTCTGTGATGGGCAGGCTTGCCGAGTGGGTCATCCAGCGCCAGAACCAGTTGCTGCTGGGGATGTCTGCAACTGCGATTGTCCTGATGTCGCTTGCGCCGTTGAATGTGATCAGTGATCAATTCAGCAAGTATTTCTCAGAAGAAACCCCGATTCGTGCAGACACTGATTTCACCGACCAGAACCTTGGCGGCCTCTACCGAATTGAGTACTCCCTCGACACGGGTGAACCGAATGGCATTACAGACCCGGATTACTTGAACACAATTGAAGCCTTTGCTGAGTGGTATCGTGAGCAGGAGTTTGTCTCTCACGTCAGTACCTACACAGATATTGTTAAGCAGTTGAATCAACGTCTTCATGGCGATGATCCAAGTTACTACGGCATTCCAGAATCGAAAGAGCTATCCGCTCAGTACCTGTTGCTCTATGAGCTCTCGCTCCCGCTTGGTCTTGATCTAACTAACATGCTGAGCTTCGACAAAGCCGCGTCGCGTTTTATTGTTTCGGTACCCAGCTTGAATACACAGCAGTTCATTGAACTGCAGGACAAAGGTAAAGCCTGGCTGACAGAAAACGCACCCTCGATGGTGCAGGAAGGTTCGTCACTGTCCCTGATGTTCACACACATGGGTGCACGAACCATGATCGGTGGTGTTCAGGGCGCGTTTCTGGCGCTCATACTGATTGCATTTGTCCTGATGTTTTCCTTTCGGTCGATCAAGATGGGTGTGATCAGCGTTGTCCCGAACCTGCTGCCGGGCGCAACTGGCTTTGGTGTCTGGTATCTGCTCTCGGGTGAAATCGGTATGTCTCTCGCCATGGTGCTGGGTATCACCATGGGGATTGTGGTGGACGACACCGTGCACTTCCTCAGTAAATACTTGAGGGCACGCAAAGAGCAGTCTGCGGAAGATGCGATTCGCTATGCGTTCAGGAACGTCGGCGTCGCCCTTTGGATAACGACCTTTATCCTGATTGTCGGCTTTATGATTTTGTCCACGTCGGATTTCAAGATGAATAACGACATGGGGATTATGGTGAGTGTGATTATCGGTATCGCACTGATCTTTGACTTCTTGTTGTTGCCGCCGCTGTTGATCAAGCTGGATCGTTGGATCCATCCAGAAGATCACCTCCAGGCAAAAAGCGGCTGATCGTACTGCAAAACCCGGGTGTCTAATCCTCGTATCGCCACTTCCCTGAATTGATAGAGCATCGCAGCTGTGGGTGCATAGATCACGTCATCTAGATAGTTCATCGACAACACTTCCCGATCACTCTGGGGTATTCGCTCAAGATTTGGAGAATCAGACCGGGCGAGTTCTGTGAACGTAAACGCATGGATTGAAGCAACTTCATCGGGGTTGGGTTTAAGTGCCTGCTCGACGACGTCTGCCCAAACCACGACAGGTGTGATTACGTAGCCCGATCGGGTGACGTAGTCATCCAGGCATCCGAGTATGTGTTCCTCGGACAACTCCAGGTTTATTTCTTCATGCAGTTCTCGAAGGGCAGCTTCGGTGGCAGTCTCGCCTTCATCCACACGACCTCCAGGCATCGCCCATTGCCCGCTGTGTTCTTTCAGCCTTGGCGATCGGCGAGTCACGATGACAGAAGCTTCTCCGTTGTGATCCATGATGGTGACGGCGACCGCAGCATGACGGTGATCTTCCAGATCCTGTCGTTGGTCTTCGAAACGCGATATGTTTTGGTGAATCTGCGCCCTGTTTTCGGGAACGTAATGATAGTGATCTAGTGATTGCATAAAACTTAATTGATAACGATGGCCTGGTCTGCCATTTCAGCCAGGTACGGTTTGTGAGAGATCATGATAATGGTTCTTGAGTCTTTGAGTGTGGTTAAAGTTTGCATGAAAGCTCGCTCTGTCTCCGGATCGAGATTGCTCAAGGACTCATCAAGAATCAGTACCGGTCGATCCTGAAGCAGCGCTCTTGCCAGCAACAGTCTTTGCCTTTCTCCAGCAGACAATCGATTGCCGTCTTCGCCAATCCGGGTTTCCAAGCCGTCTGCGAGATCAAAGACAAAAAAGGCGCATGCAGATCTGAGCGCTGTTTTTAGTGCTTCATCAGTCACCGGCTCTTTAAGAAGCAGGCAAAGGTTTTTCCTCACACTGGCATCGATCAGGAAGGGAATCTGTGGAACGTAGGTAATATTTGCCCGCCATGCGCTCTGGTTCGCGGGGTTAAGCGTTTCCTCGCCAGACCGGATCGTGCCCTCCTGGGGAATAATCAGTCCGGCGATCATATCTGCAAGAGTAGTTTTTCCGATGCCGGAGCGACCGGAAACAAGAACCAGTGATCCAGTGTCCAGTGTAAGACTGAGATCCTTCAAGACCCTCTCTGTGCTGCCTGGATATTGATAACTTACCTCGTCCAGAACGATCGAGTGTTCAAGGTTTATCCTCTGATCAGGGTCGGGTTCTACTTCCTGATGCGCCTCAAGGTTCGAAATGTAAGCAGTGACTTCTTCCAGGCTCGGTATCATGAAAGCGATTCGTTGAGACAGCGTCTGCAAGTGAGTGACCTGTGGAAGCATGCGTGAAAACACCAGCGCGATAACCACCAGGATTGCAGCATCGGTTTGGAACAACTCCACTGAAACCCAGGCCAGAAGGCAGAAGAAAATTGCGGCAATGACGCTGTTAAGTAGTTGAGTCATAGAGGTGAGCTGCGTGTATCGCTTTTCCTCTGCGCCCAGCGCTTCGACGGCGTTGATAAACAACTGGTTCTGCTGCTCCTCCGACCGGCTCGATTTGATGACTCGAATACCGTGGATCTGTTCTCCTGTTTGGCGGTAAAGCTTCTCTGACGCCTCCAGGTGTTTTGCGCCGGACTCGATAATTTTTTGCTGCAGGGGATAGGTAACCAGTAGCAGGAAAACCGCAGAGCCAATAGCTAACAGCGTCACGGGAGCGGATAAGTAGAGACATAGCAGGGTGTAAACCAACAACGTTGCCAGTGCCGTCGCAATTTCCAGCGAGTAACGAAGCAGACCGCTGACGGCTTCCACCTCATCAGTCTGAATTCGCGTGTAATCCGCGCGATGTACATTCCCCACATGTTGCCATTCGGCACCTAGTGTCAGGCTAAAGATCTCTTTGCGGACACTGGCGATAAGATTCTGTTCGATCTGTTCTTCCAGGATGCTGTTGTAGTAGGTGATCGCAGCCATGCCAATTAACAGGCCAAGAAACAGGATCAGGATGCCGGACATGCTGGATACTGGTATCAGGGAAATCAGGAATTGTAGTCCCGGGTCTCTCGCGTCAATGTGTAGATCCATGGTTTGCAGCGCTGGCACCACGAGCATAAATCCAGTGCCACCAAGCAATGAGCGAAAAAGCACCAGGGTTTGAAATAGCAGGAGCACCGGCCACGAATCTGAGACGTGCCGGCGCAGGAGATTCAAGGCGTTCATGTGAACGAAATCAGCTCTTGGATTCGTTCTGTTCCGATGAGCTGGAACCACCGTAGCCGTGGTAGTCGTAGTAGTCCTGGTACTTGGAGTAATAGTGCACAGCATTGAAGTCAATCTGATTAACCAGGACTCCGGCAATCTCGACATCGATGTTGGCAAAGCGACTCAAGCAATTTCGGATAACGGGAACCGCAACCTGGTCACTCTTCGTGACGAAGATAATCGAATCGGCAAGGGTTGCGATGATGTAGGCATCACTCACCGAGACACACGGTGGTGAGTCGATGACGATGGTCTCGTATTTTTCCGAGAGTTGATCCATCAGATCCTGAAATTGTTTGGATGCCAGCAGTTCAAGTGGTCTGACCGTCCTTGAGCCGGAAAAGAGCACGTCCATTTCAGCTTGTGGATGCTTGTAGATGGCTTCGTCCAGAGTTGCGCTGTTGGCAATGACATCTGAAAGCCCAGGATGTTTGTGATGGGTGTCAGTAAGAATGCGTTCGAGAGAGGGTTTGCGCAGGTCTCCATCAATAAGCAGAACCCTGGATGTTTGACCAACCGCTGCCGAGAGCCCCAGGGCGACAGATGTTTTTCCTTCGGAACTCTGGCTCGATGTCACCAGCAGGCGCGTGCAGCCTTCGCTCTGTAGTGTGCTCAGGCTGATGGAGGTTCTTATTGTGCGCAGTGCTTCAGAGAATCGAGACTCGGGATTCTCGAGGTATTCATGGAAAGTCAGACCCTCAACTTCATTGTTACCATCCACGAGAGGCAGGTAGCCAAGCAGCGGCATGCCCAGTTTCTTCTCAACATCTTCTCCGGTAGAAACCGTGTTGCTGGATAGCTCTCTCAGCAGACCTGCACCAAGCGCGAAGCCGAAGCTGAGGATGAAAGCAACGATACCTGCTTGCTGTAGAGAGGTTCGTTGACCAACCTTCGGAACAACCGCTGGGTCTGCTACCCAGATATTGTCATTGCGAACGGGTCCGGAAGCGCCATCCTGGTTTAGGCGCTCCAGAAATATGGCGTAAACCTCACGCTTTGTTTCGACATCCTGAACCAGATCGTTGAGCTGAAACTCTTTGCGACCTAACTGCTGTCTTCTGCCTCGCGCTTCTTCCAAGTTCTGTTCGGCGGTGCGTTCGATTTTTTCAGCCAGTTCAAACTCAGACTTGATACCGGCAATGACATCGTCGACTTGTTCATTGAGAGCACCCCTGGCGGATTGAATCTCAGACTCCAGCGCTATCATGGTGTTGTGACGGCTACCGTAGCGTTTGCTGAGTTCGCTTTTGCGTCTTTCCAAGCTGAATAACTCGGACTGGATCTGTGTTAGGGCGCGGTGATTGGCAATAGCGGGAATGCTGTCCCAGCCTCGATTGTTTCGGCCCAGGCTCTCCACCTGACGATAAACACTTTCCTGGCGAAGCCGTGTTTCCCGTGCTTCGAAGTATCGATTGGACAGGGCGGTGAGTTCTTCGTCGACCTCAGTGGCGCCGGACCCGCGCTCCACAATATCTTCGGCCTCGCGGTAGTCCTGCAGACGGTTTTCCGCGATACGCAAATCTTCACGCAGTACGGTCAGGCGGTCTGTTAAAAATTGTTGGTTCTTGGTGGCACTGTCGATTTCATTTTCGAACACCATCGCCATGTATTGTTCAGCAATAGCATTGGCGGCTTCCGCGGCCATTTCTGGATCGGCCATTCGAACAGTGATATTCAGCAGATTCGAGTACTCACGATTGGGGGGCTTGGCAATACTGATCAGTGACGCGAGTTCTCCAGCGGCACTGCGGATCTTATCTTCCTCTTCCTCGATCACTGTTACCGGTTCTTCCGTCAACCCGTCAGCCCAGTCACGTATACGACTGGCGAGACCGGCATCAAAAGAAGCTGGTGTCATCTTGCCGCGTTCATGCAGTTCCAGATCCTCGACCACGCGACGCATCAGCTTTTTGCTTTGCAGTATGCCGATCTGCGTATCCTGGAATTTGTCTTCATCCTGCCAATAGAATTGTTCGAAGCTGAAAACACCCATGTCTTCCGGTGCGATGTGCATGGTCACCGTCGAGACGTAAACAGGTGCCTGGGACTGCACATAGAGGACTGAACCAATAATACAAACGATGCAGAACGCGGTGATCAATTTGTAGTACTTCAGCAGCGTCGTGCGAACAAGTTCCAGGTAGTACCGATAGTCGATGACGTCGTCATCGTAAAACTCGTTCTCGATGGACATGATCTAGAAGAGGCCTTCGAGAATAGTGATGGTGTCACCCGGGTAGACCAGGGTGCCGTTGTTTGCTGATTCAGGTCTGTTGGAACCTTCGCGCAGAATCTCGAATTTAGATGATGAAGCCCACTCGGTCAGACCGCCTGCGAGAGTGATGGCCTGTTTAACCGTTAGGCCAGGCTGATAGGGATAACCCCCAGAACTTTTTACCTCTCCGCCGATGTAGAAATCGCGATAGGTCACGACAGATACGTTGACGCTTGGGTTGACGAGAATGTCCTGCAGCAAACCGTTTGTGATTTCGGTTTTCAGTTGACTTAGGGTTTTGCCTTTTGCTGACAGGGTGCCCAGGTATGGATAGTCGAAAGTGCCAGATTGATCCAGCCGTAGACTCATAGAGAGATCAGACTCGTCATAGACCTGTATCTTGATCTCGTCACCGGGACCAAGTCGATAGGTGTTGTCTGCCTTCGATGTGATGGACACCAACAGTAGCGGCAGCAGCAGAAGAGATAGGGTTCTGCGCATAGTCATGGCGCTAGTTTAACTGAAGATGATCAAAGGGAATAATCGGTGCGCAGCGTGAATGTCCTGCGTGACAGGTCTGCGCCGAGGTCATCCTCTTCCCGTGTATAAGCACCATCCAGAGCGAAGCGCCATCGATCAGTGAATTGGTAGGTAGCTGACACCATGAATTGTTTCGCAGACTCATCATTGTTGCGGCCGACCAGTTCTGTGTCGCGAATGGTGAATGAAGTTTCTGTTGAGAGGCGGTCAGTCCAGCGCTCTTTCCAGGAGGTTCTCACCCATTCCTGAATATTGAACTTACCGGTATCGATCGGGCTGTCCGTTGTCGCAAGCTCAAAGATGCTTCGAGCAGTTTCAAGCTTCACGTAGGTATTGCGGCGCAGTGCCCATTCGAACATACCTTCCCACACAGGCTCACTGATGGAGTCATTAAAGAGCGAACGATCGAATTTCTTTTCCTCGTAACCGAGGCGGACGTTTGCGCGAATGCGACGTCCAAGAATCATGTCGGTACCAACCAATGCCCGGACATGTTGGTTGTCACGGTAGGTCAGGTCGTAGTCAAAGTCGTTGTAGCGCAGCTCGCCGACGAGGGACATCTGTCTGCGCAGCTGCCAGTCGTAACGGCCACCGACGCCAAGGCGATCCAGTTTGTAGCCATTGAGGAACAGGTCAGTGCCGTTTAGATCAGACAGTTCCTTATAAGCGTAGACGTTGTAGCGGGTTCGATCACGTAGCGTACCTCTTCGATACATGACATTTACCAGGGAGCGCTCGTAGTTCAGGCGTTCTGATTCAAGCAGTGAATCAAAGTCTTCAATGGGGTCACGAGTATTCCGGTCGTGGGTATCTTCATATAGTCCGGCGACTTCGATTTCCTGACCTTTCTCCAGGCGGCGTGTCCACTTTACGTCGACAGTGTGGTCGTTGATGGTGTCGTCACGGTTGTCGAAGTAGCGACCACGTTCGTAGTCGTAGCGAGCAAACAATCGCCATTTGCGACGTTCGTGGCGGTATTCAAATGTTGGGTTAACGATGGCCAGCACGGTGCTGTAGTCGTATTCGATCGGGTCGTCGTTTTCATCAACCCGACCTGTTTCTTCGTCAATATCGTCGTATCGAACGGAAGAACTGATGTTGGGAACATATTCGCTGGCGTTGCTGGCGAAGGACTTAACGCCGGCCATCATGCGTTCAGGTACGGTAGCTTCAACGATGTACTGTTCCGGGATTTCTTCTGATGCCTGCGTGAAAGGCGGCAGGGCCTGGTAGCGTTCCTCGAGTTGCACGAAGAGTGGGTCCGGGTGGCTTTGGATGAGGCCGTTCACGGCGAGACGCCCGTCAAACTCGTCGGCAGCGACCTGGGGCCGGCTGGAAATCTCGTCGTCCAGAGCCAAACGGATTTTGCTGCGAGGTACAGATTCGGCATAGGCGCTGGAAACTGCAACGGCCAGTGCCGTTGCCATAGCAGTTTTGGCAAGCACTTTTGTGCCTGGCCGCTTCTGCCACTTTCTGTTTGCCTTAGACGCCATGATTTGTCTGGTTTTTTCTTTAGTTATTAAGAACGTTCTTTGCTTCTAAATGTTACGAATTCACATCGGTTCAGATGGTGCATTCATCGGGTGTTTGCCACCCCTCATCAGTCGTCCCTCCATGGATCGAACTAAGGATCAGAATGATGCGACGCACAAATATTCCGGGCGAAATTCGACGGCTGCTATTCTAAATAAAGAGTTCTCCACAAATGTATGAATTTGTAGGGTTTGTTCGCGGAAATTTCTGCGTTTTATAGCAGATATATCTTACATGTAGGGAGGGCGATTTCTTAATCCAAATTTTTGGTTATGGATACTCGAAATCAAATAACTGAATGGAATTAAAGAGGAGGGAGAGGAGATCCAGGATCAGGGGAGGACCTCTTCCTTCCAGATTCGGAGTTCACCGGCTTCGCGGAGTAGGAACAGTCGTTTTCTCACCCGATCTTCGTAGGTGGCGGAACGATAGTGCTGGGTGAAAATCACGTCGAAAATGCCGGAATCCTCGAGACCCATGCTTTCAAGCTTCAGGTTCAACTCGATCTCCTTGTCCGGCCCGATGCGGGCTCGACGGTGCGCTTCCCACTCGGAGCGAGTGAGATCGTTTCGAGGAGAACGAGCACTGGTATACAGGGAAAGATAAGTTTCGATGTCCCCATTGCCCCAGGCTCTGACCCATTGGCCCAGGAAATCCTTCACCTCCGGCGAGTAGCACTGAAGCATTTCTTCAGTGGTGCCGGTGCATGGTGTTGCAGCCCAGACGGGGCTGCCACACAGAAGCAAAATGAGAAGGATCGTTTTCTGAATCATTAGGCGGTTCTTAGGTCCGGCAGCTGATATTGCGCTTCATCCAGCTCGGCCCGAATTGTTTTCTTGTCAATCTTACCAGTGGATGTCAGCGGAATCGCGTCCACAAAGATAACATCGTCTGGCAGCTGCCATTTGGCGAAAACCTCGGAACAGTGCTCCAGGATCAATTCGCGGGTTACGTTAGATCCTTCCACCAGGATAACCATCGCCACAGGCCGCTCGTCCCACTTGGGGTGAGGCTGTGCAACCACGGCTGCCTGCTGCACACCTTCCAGCGCAACGATGTGGTTTTCCAGGTCGACTGAGGAAATCCATTCGCCGCCGGATTTAATCAGGTCTTTGGATCGATCCGCGATGATGAGGTATTCCTCTGAGTCGATCTTGGCGACGTCGCCGGTGACCAGCCAGCCATCGTGAAACTTCTCCGGTTGTGGATCGTTGTAATACTCGGCGCAGATCCAGGGTCCGCGTATCAACAGTTCACCGACCGCTTCGCCGTCGTGTGGTACCGGCTGCCATTCTTCGTCAACAATCTCTATTTCAAGACCGGGCATGAGCAGACCCGCTTTGCCAATGTTTTCGAACTGTTGTTCTTCGGTCAGGTTGAGATGAGAACGCTTGGCGACCTTGCGTGATAGCGTGCCGAGCGGATTGGTTTCCGTCATGCCCCAACCCTGAACCATCTCGACGTCGAGTTGTTCCGAATACCATCTCATGAGTGAGATCGGTGGCGCACTGCCGCCACAGGTCAGTCGGGTCAGTTTGCTGAGATCATACTTGTCAGGCGACTCTTCGATCAGCGCTTTCACACCTTGCCAGATAGTTGGTACACCGGCAGAAATGGTGACTTCTTCTTCAGCCATCAGGCTGATCAGTCGAGCCGGATCCATGTACTTGTGAGGCATCACCTGCTTGCAGCCTAGCATGGAGGCCGTAAATGGCAGGCCCCAGCCCATGGCATGGAACATTGGTACGATGCCGCACACTGCATCAACCGCAGACAGGCTCATTGAGTCAGTCATCGCCTGTGTGATCGTGTGCAGATAGGTAGAGCGGTTGGTGTACATGACACCTTTGGGTTTGCCCGTGGTACCACTGGTGTAGCAGAGTCCCATGGGTGAGTTCTCGTCGATTTCTGGCCAGGTGATTTCACTGGATTCACTGCCAATAAACTCTTCGTAGTCCACCTGGTTGGCAAATGATGTCTCGCCGCCTTCTCCGTGTCGGGAGATCACTAGCAGTTCGACCGTTGGAATCTTGTCGAGAATAGGCTCCAGCAGCGGTAGCAGATCTTCGTCGGCAAAGATGACTCGATCCTCGGCGTGGTTAATGATGTATTCCAGGTCGGTGGGGCTTAGGCGAATGTTCAGCGTGTGCAGAACGCATCCCATTGAGGGTACGGCCTGGTAGAGCTCAAGGTGCCGATAGTTATTCCACATGAAGCTCGCGATTCGGTCACCGATTTTGATGCCGTGCTTC
Source organism: Pseudomonadales bacterium (assembly GCA_965267195.1). Taxonomy (GTDB): domain Bacteria; phylum Pseudomonadota; class Gammaproteobacteria; order Pseudomonadales; family Azotimanducaceae; genus UBA9659. The sequence continues at coordinate 1,618,528 of OZ253942.1, read as the reverse complement.
GTCAGGGCGTTAGCCAGTTGAGCGGATCGATTGGCGGTTGCTTCGAGTGTTTGTCGGTGCGTGCCTTCTTCCTGCAGAGTGACAATTTCGATGTTCGGATCGAGTCGAGCACCTCGGCCCAGAAGACGTGACATGAGGAGAGGTGTTTGCTGCATGGTCATAGTGATTTTCCTGACTCGTTATGTTTCTGGAGGGTGTCCGCCGAAGCAGCGCACAGGATAATGAAATCCACCCCCGAAGCAAGTGGGCAACCCAAGGCTACACTGACTGTGCCGCTTGTATGTAATTGAATTGTAAAGAGAAAGTCTGTTAGACCGGACGCCGCCGATGCTGCGCCCAGGCTTCGAAAGTAAAGATTCCAAGGGCGATCCAGATGCAGGCAAAGGTGATTGCACGAGCTGAATCAAATGTCTCGCCGTAAACAAAGACAGCGATCATCAGGGATATAGAAGGCGCAACATACTGAAACATACCCATGGCCGTGAGAGACAGGCGCTTTACTGCGGCTGCAAAGCAAAGCAGTGGGAATGACGTCACGAAGCCGCCCAGCATCAGGAGCAGGTCTGTAGGCAGATGATCACCGAACGCAAGGTTACCCTGCCAACCCGACCACATCAGAAAGCCGAGCGCGAAGGGAACAACCAATACGGTTTCTATGGCGAGACCACCGATGGCATGGAGGCCGAGGTTCTTCCGCAGGAGCCCATAGAAACCGAAGCTGAAGGCAAGCGCCAAGGCAATCCACGGCACACTGCCAAATATGACTAACTGACTCAGGATACCGATAGCTGCGATAGCGACAGCGATCCATTGGAGGGGCCTCAGGTATTCCCTGAGAATCACCACGCCAAGAAAGACGCTCACCAGGGGGTTGATGAAGTAGCCGAGTGCGGTCTCCGCGATGTTGTTGTTAACGACCGCATAGATAAAGACCAACCAGTTCGTGGCGAGTAGTGCAGAAGTCACCAGCAGCTTGGGTATCAGTTTCAGGGGAACGCGAAGTTCCGAAAGCTGTTTCGTCCAGGCCAGGATGACCAGCAACAGGATCAATGCCCAGATAACGCGATGGCTCAGAATCTCCCAAGGTGAAACGTGATCGACCCATTTGAAATAGATCGGTACCACACCCCAGAAGATGTAAGCAGTGAGGGCGTAGTAGACGCCCTGCATGGTGTTATCGGAATTCATTACCTTCCAAGTAATTGTGGTGCGTTTGTTTCCCGGTTTAACTAAAGCTGAAATCTAACCGGAGATTCCTGATGAAAATGTTTTTTCTTGCCTGTGCGATCCTTGGTGCGGTTGTCCCTTATGCATTCTTTCTGGGGTTCTTTGCAGAAGAAGGCCTTTTGGTGACGTCTTTTGTTACCGCACTTTTTGTCAACGGCGCGGCCGGTGGCTTTACCGCCGACCTGCTGATCTCCAGCTTTACCTTCTGGGCTTTCCTGATTTGGCGTCAGGCAGATCGAATCTGGCTTTATGTGATTCTAAACCTGACGATCGGACTCAGCTGTGCGCTTCCGCTCTACTTTTACTTTGTCGCAGCGGCAGAAGAAGCTAAGGCGCTGCCTTCTCAATAACAACAGCAGTTCCTGTGGCGCTAACCATCATCATGCCGTTGGTTTGACCGAAGCTCTCGTAGTCGATGTCTACCCCGACCACAGCGTTGGCGCCCAGTTCTTCAGCCCAGTCTTCCAGTTCAGCCAATGCGATTTCTCTGGCTTTGCCAAGCTCTCGTTCATAGGAGGCGGATCTTCCGCCTACGATATCCCGTACTGAAGCGAAGATGTCCCTGAATATGTTGGCGCCAAGGATAGCTTCACCGGTAATGACGCCCAGGTATTTGGTAACTTTTGCGCCTTCGACACTTTGAGTCGTCGTAATAATCATGAATGTTCTACACTAGTTAAACAGTTCGATGATATAGCAAGAGCCGACATGAAGACCATGTTGAGATTGTTGGCGGTGCTGGCGCTGGTGCCTGTTTGGGCAAACGCTCAGTTTGATGATCAGGAGGGCGCGAAGATGACGCTTATTGATCAAGTAGATCAACAAATGCGATCCATCACCGGCGCGCCCATGTCAGAGCGAGTCAGAAGCGCGATGACGTCGGTTCCACGCCATGAGTTTGTGCCCGATGAAATGAAGACTCGCGCGTACGACAACCGACCGCTGCCCATTGGCGAAATGCAGACGATTTCACAGCCATTGATCGTGGCGTTGATGACAGAGTTGTTGGAACCCCAGTCAGGTGACCGGATCCTTGAGCTCGGCACTGGATCTGGCTATCAAGCGGCTGTGCTGGCCGAGCTCGTTGATCACGTTTACTCCATCGAAATCATCGGCGCCCTTGCGAGAGATGCGACGCAGCGGCTGCAGCAACTCGGCTACAACAACGTCACCGTCAGGCATGGTGACGGGACCCAGGGCTGGGAAGATGCTTCGCCCTTCAACGGCATTATCGTGACGGCTGCAGGCATTGAAGTACCTGCTGCACTCATTCAGCAGTTGCGACTCGGTGGTCGGCTGGTGATGCCTGTTGGTGAGATTGGTGGCGTCCAACAGTTAAAGGTGCTGGAAAAAGGACCGGAAGGTTTGTCCGATGAAAATGTTCTTCCGGTCCGTTTTGTGCCGATTACCAGGGACGTGCGTTAAGGACGCACAATCAGGATCTCTCCGGAAGCATTGACGGGTCGTTTCAGAAATTTCTCTACAACCTCTACATTGTCCAGTTTGTCCTGGCACTTTGCGGCGAGATCGTTAAATGGTGGGCGGCATGGATCGGAAATCATGATCTGTTTGACGTCGGCTTTCTTCGCCCGGCCCATCAGTGCGTACAACTGTTTGGTCATCTCATCCCAGAAGCAGATATCTGCACCAAGGATGACATCGAAATCCTTCAGGTAGTCCACAGACAGCTGATTGAAGGTTTTCTTCTCTCCAGTCATCTTCACTTTGTTTATCTCGGAATGTAGTTCCAGGTAAGGCAGTACGTTTTCGTCTGCGTCGATTCCGTGAACTTTGTTGCCGAACTCTTTCGCGCAGAACAAGCCAAGAAGACCCCATCCGCAGCCGATTTCCAGAACTCTGGAGCGCTTTGGCAGAGGATTTTTCTTCAGGTGACTCATGATCAGATAGCTCGAGTTCCAGAACTTGTTGCCATGGATCTCTGCCACGTGTCCGTCACGTTTCAATTGTCGGACCCGGGGATGTCTTCCATTGAGGATTTTCAGGCCGAATGCCTGACGATGAGTTCTTACTGCCATAGATCTACTTCTTCAGATTGATATGTACTGTGGGCGAGTCTATCAGCCGGCGACATCAATATCTGCCGGCATATAGGCATCCCGGTCGCGCTGATAGTTAAAAAATGTCTGCTCTGAGTTTCGATTGACCAGTGTTCGCTGGTACATGGGATGATGCAGCGACCTGACTTCATGTTCGATTTCAAAAAGCGGCTTGCCGGATGACGGATTGATGATCGTCTGAAACCGATATTGGTTTTCGTCACTCTCCTCGGTAATGAGTCCACGTTTGTTCAGGTACTCATGTGGTCCTGAGAAATTGGAGACGTAGATAGCGATGTGGTGTCCGTCATATGAGGGCAGAGGTCGACGGGATTCTTTAAACCTGATGAATTGCTCAAGACCAACGTAGACCTCACAGGTTGTTTCCTGTTTGTTGAGGTTGGTACGACAGCCCATCACTTTTTCATAGAAGCGGCCAATGCCGCTGGCAGTTCCTTCCGGTACATGAAACTCAATGTACGGCAGCCCCAATTGCATCTCGCCGAAAGAGCCGGGTCCGTGAGCCCGAATTTTATTTCCCCAGGGACACGTAACATCGGTGAATTTTTTGCGCACATCGAAGTCAAACTTTGTGTCAGCCAGGCGTTTTCGCATTTGCTGAAGTCGTTCATTGAGGCTTTGCAGGTCTGGGACGACGACGCCGATTAAACCCCGCAGAACCTGCGGTTTGGCGGTGGGCAGATGAAACTGTTGTCGACCGGCGTTTACCCACACATTGTAGGGACCCCAATCCATATAGGGGTCACGGGTAAATCCGAGGACATTGACGTAGAAGAAGGTGGCGAGTGCCTGGTCCGGCACAGTGACATTGACGTGCTCCATAGCAATGATGTTGCCGACATCCACTGCAGAGCGATCAAACTGTCGTTTCGGCATTGATTTATTCTCATCCCGGACCTTCAGGGCTGTTAAAATGACCCATCTGTGCGATGTTTGCAAAAGTAATTTGAAGTAAGCGTATGAATCGACAAATCCGAAACTTTTCTAGTCTCACTATGGTTACGGCTGTCCTGTTCAGTTGGACATGCTGGGCGCATGCAACACAGTTCCAGCTCGATCAGGGCGACCGCCAATCTCTGGCGCTCACGATATACAACAACAATCTGGCGGTGATTGATGATCGCCGAGTCTATGAATTACCAAGAGGCGATATAGAACTTCATTTTTCGGATGTGGCAATGACGGTGCTGCCACCGACAGTGTCTCTCAAGGCTGACGATCGAGGATTCACAGCCACTCAACAGAACTATCGGTTCGACCTGTTGAACAGACAAACTCTGCTGGAAAGATTTGTCGGCAGGAAACTAAAGTACAGCCGCTTTCTTTTGAAAGAAGATGGAATAGAAAAGGTGCTGCGTGAAGGTATTCTGCTTTCGCTGAACCCAGAGATTGTCCAGTTCGGCGATGTCATTGAAGTTGAACCAGAGGGGACTATCTCACTGCCGTACTTGCCCGAAGGATTGCAGACGTCTCCAACCCTCGTTTTTCGCGGTGTAAACGGTAAGACAGGAGAGCAGGAGATCAATGTCCGCTATCACGCGAGTGGTATGAGTTGGGAGGCAGACTACGCGCTGACGCTCGACAAAAAGGCAAGCCTCGATGGTTGGGTGACCTTGCGTAACCAAAGCGGTACTGACTTTGATGTACAGGATTTGCGATTGGTTGCGGGTCAATTGAATCAAGTCACCAGCCCACAGCCAATGATGAGACAGGAAAGAGCTTTTGCCATGGACGCGTCCAGTGCGCCAGCGATGAAACAAAGTGCTGTCGGTGACTACCACGCGTATGACTTTCCTGAAGAGGTAAATATCAAAAAGAACGACACCACGCAGCTTCGCCTGATACAGGCAGACGACATATCGTTTGAGCGGACCTACAAGGTTCGTGGTGTCGCCAGCAACTATGGCAACCAGGGGGTTCAGGATGTCGCACCTGAAGTCTGGATCAGCTTCAAGAATTCTCGCTCGAACAATCTGGATGAACCCATACCGGCAGGCACGGTTCGTGTCTATGAGGTAGAAGATGGTCGCGAAACTTTTGTTGGTGAGAACCGCGTTGGTCACACTCGCTCAGGTAGTACGGTTGATGTATTGATCGGTCGGGCGTTTGATCTATCGGCGACACGAAAACAGACGACATTTCGTCGCCTCGGAGAGCGAACGGTTCAAGTCGGCTATGAAATTGAAGTCTCCAATTCACGGAAGTCGAAACAGACTGTGATTCTTGAAGAGAAAATGACAGGGGATTGGGAGCTTGTTAATCAGAGCATGAAAGGCAAAAAGGTTGATAGCACAACCTATGAGTTCGAGCTTGATGTTCCTGCTAAAGGTTCCGCGTCAGTCAGCTACGAGCTGCGCATCAGCTGGTAGTTCTCAGAATGCTCTGAAGTCGTTCAGGCCGACAAAGGTGCCACCGTTTCGTGCACACAGTTCGCGCATAAGAATCGAGAACTTAATACCAGTCTCCTGATACCTGGGGGGATTTGCGAACTGAACAGGAAAGCCAACACCGTGAATTCTAACCAGCCTTTCGCCTTCAGCGTTTGCGCGGTTAATTCGATCCACCGTATCAACCACGCGCTGAATAGAGCGACCGCTGAATTCGTCACCGAATACATACAGGCTGATTTTTCGACCCGGCCGATAATAGGTGCTGATGGCTTTTGTGATGCCTTCAACCGGCGATGAGTTGGAGAACACATTCCATGATCGCAGTCGTTCGATAATCGCGCGTCGCCGTGCGTCCGTATCTGGGATCCAGGCACCGGCGTACTGGGTAAACATGTAGTTCCCCATGTCGTTCATCACCTGAATGCCTTTCAGTCTGGGGTAGACCTCCAGCGTTTCCGCAACTTTTTGCAGCACCAAAGGCCAGGCGTAGTTGTACATACTGCCACTGGTATCGATGATAAAGATGACGTATTCACTATCGACGGGAATACCACCGATCTTGTCGTCATCAGCGGCACGCTGATAATCCGCGAGCAGCGTTGCCATTTCGTCAGTGAGTGACTGTTTCGCTTCCGCAAGCTGCCCTTCGATCTCTGTGGAAATGCGTGTCTTATCCAGGGTCTTTTTGTGCTCAGCTTGCAGTGCGGAAAGTTCAGCTCGCAGCTCAGCGAGTCTGACAATCTGTTCCTGCTGCATGTCTTCCTTGCGAATCATCTTCCTGTTCAGGTCGCGTGCTTCGCCGCGTAGATCAAACAGGTCCTGCTGTAAGTCGGCCAGATAACCTTCAAGATTGGTGATGGTGTCTTCGATAACCACTGGCTCGAACACTTTGGTCAGGACCAGCAACAAAATAATGGCACCGAAGCCGCAGCTGATGACGTCCAGGAACGAAAGGCTGACACCTTCGATTTCTCGTCGTGACATTCTCATGGCCAATCCTCCGGTGGTGACAGGAAAGAGCCGCCAGTGACCTGGGCCAGCTTCCAGTAAGAAGGTGCAGCAACGGGATCACCCTCCATCGGGAACAGGATCACGTTAACCGGGCTGGCGTTAGGTAGCAGCTCCAGGCTTCTACTGAACAATTCAACCCGGTCTCTCGATTCGATAACCGATCTTCTCGGCGCTTCGACTCCCATGGTGGGTAAGCTGTCGACAATTAGGAAAATGTTATCTGGCTGGGGTTCGAGATTACGCGCCAGTGCGAAGGCGTTGTGCAGCGAAGTACCGCCAGTGGGCACAGTTTCGCTGATGGATTCAATCACACCGTCCGTATCGGCACGTTCAGCGGCTCGAAGCCAGTCGCTTTCTGTGCCCTCGATTGCAGGCTGCGTGTCTGCATTAAATGTGAACAGCTGGAAGTTAGCGTCTTTGGGCATGTTGGCGGTAATCCACTCAACTGTAGCGATTGCTCGCTGCCATTTCGGCGAGGCCAGTTTCTCCTCTTCTGAGAGGTTCCGACGTCTGATGACGTTCACAATGGTGTTGTCCAACATGCTGGCAGATGCGTCAAGCAGGATCAGAATGTGCTGACCCCCGACCTTCATTCCGGTCAGGTACTGACGATCACCCTCGCCAACCACCGTGCGTAGTGCGGTTCCGACTGTCTCGTCTGCAGATACTGCACCTTCAAGGTTTGCGGCTTCAAGTTCGAGATCTTTCAGTTCGGATTTTAGATCTTCGATGCTTTCGTCTTTGCTGGCGCCGTCTTCCAGCAGCAAGGCAAGTTCAGCTTCAAGTGCTTTGATGGTTTCGATGAGTCGCACCGCCATCTCTTCGGTGGTGACAATCTCATCCTCCTGTTCATCAGCGGTGTTCTTAAGGACGATCAGGTTCTCCTGAGCGTCTTTGACCTGTTCTTCGTAGCGTTTTATTTCTGCCAGCAGCTGCGCGTTGATTTCCTGGCTTGTCGTTTCAGTAGCGTGGTTGATGATGATGTAAATCAGAATGACCGCGCCGAATCCGCACGACATGATGTCCAGGAAGGAAAGACTGAAGACATTAAAATCCCGTCTTTTAGCCATCGCCGGCGACCGCGATCAGGGAAATGGTTTCGCCAGATACCGTAAGTTCATCTCCGAGGTTTAGATCTTGCGCACCTTCAGCAGCAATACCGTTGATTGCAACGCTGCCTGGGGTGTGTGTCTCTAGCACCAGTTGATTGTTTCGCTTGTAGATGGTGCACACGGGGTTGTCGCTGTTTCTTGGACCCTGGCTCATGTCTTCACCGATTTTGAGACCGGATCCGATGGCAAATGCCTGGTGTTGCCAGAGAAGATGAGAAGGTTCATGTGTGACTGGTGAGCTGGTTGTCTCAGCTTGCTCATTGCCGGTGCTGATCTGAAGCACGTGTTGTACAGGTCCGTCGCGACTGATGATTTCATCCCGGTGAACCGCGGTAGAACCGACTGCCTTTAATTCTGCGAGATCAAGGATTTCGACGTTATTGATCAGTCCAAGCGAGCTCTTCAATCCAGGGAAGCCGGCGAATCGATGTGAGACGAGCAGGGTGGCTGTTTCTCCGGCCGGTATCTCGTTTCTGATGGCTTGTACGACCTGAGGATAAATGGATGCGCAAGCTTTTAACAAACTGTCATTGGAAATGGAGACTGAATGTTCTGTGTCGCCAGCGGTCAGTACAAAGGCATGTGCGTTTGATTCACCCAGCGATCCAATCCAGTCCGGCAGTTTGTTAAACAACTGCTGTTCGGTATCCGCGTTATGCATGGGATCGAAGCGCGTCGTCTGAATAAACTGATCCGCGATGATGTTTGACCAACGATCCTGAAGGGTAAACAACCCACTTTCTATGACCGTTTTCACATCGCGTCTGGCGAGCGTGCCTGTGTTGCTGATATGAGTCAGCGTAATGCTGTGTAGATGTATATCCAGGTGCAGAACGGTTTTCCTGAGGGGCAGGTCTGCAGCCTGAACGATTGAACTGTCGACGACACCGCGGACAGGAATCGATGCTTCCTGAGACATACCCAGCAGAAGACCGAGGTTGTCGTTGCCGTAATAACCGGGAACCACAAGAACTGCTGCTTCTACGCTGCTGGCGATCGGCTGCCAAAGCGCTTCCATATGTGCGAATGCCAGATCCGCGTGATGACGAATCTGGTTGTTGCCGTTGGCTAGCGGGTTTACGTTCAGCTGGCTCCAGAACCGGTTGTTGGTCCATCGAGGCAACAGTTTGGCATTCTGACTCGCCTCTTCCCCGGTTAGGAGGTTGTTCCCATCCAGTACAGCGTATCCAGGACTGGTTCTAACCAGGTCGCCGTCAACGGAAACCTGGATGCCAGCATCATTGATGTTGAAAACTGCAATGCTCACAGAATGCTCCAGTCTTAGGTCTGCAGGTGGCGAACCAGGCGTACGTCACAGTACTCCTCGGCATCCAGCGCAAGTCTCTCCTGTGCGAGCTGAAGCTGATGCATCAGGAACATGATCACAATACTGATGAGTAGGGCGACAAAGGTTGAGTTAAATGCGACACCCAGTGACTGGGTGACGCCAGCGATGTCTCCCTCTACAGCCTGGTGGGCCTGGCCAAGGGCCTGACCGATACCGCGAACGGTACCGAGGAATCCGATAGAGGGGATTGCCCAGGCGATGTATCGAATCATCGATAGCTCAGAGTCGAGTCTTTCGGATTCTGATTCAACGATCGCTCTGATTGAGTTCGAGACATCCTGAATGTTTCGGGTGGAACGGAATCGATGTAGTGCCGTTAACAATGCTCGTGGCAGCAGGTACCCCTGTTGTTCTTCCGGTAATGCCTGAATAGGGCGGGAGTACTCGCGGGTGTCCTCCGGTAGGATGCTCGTGCCCGGTGTCAGCGGGACCAGGTCCAGTTGGAGTACCTGGCGTTCCCGTGCGTTCTGCCAGGCTTTGTAACCCATGAGTGACATGGCCCAAAGCATCAGGATCAGACAGGTTTCTTGCTCGAAATCCCTGATGACCACGTAAGCGGATCGCTCCGGAACATAGTCGGGGTTCACGCTCATTTCGACGGCTTGTTCTTCGAGAATCGCCGTGGCATTTGGGCGGACAATTGAGACGTAAATCGCATGAACCAGAATGATCGCGATGATCAGCGAGAACAGCTGGTAGATAAACTCGACGGGTAGTTGCTTGTTCATGTCGTTCCTTTAGATATCCACGGGAAATGATACAGCGTTGTCTGCGCTGATTTCTTCGCTTGGTTGAAAGTTGCGGAAAGCATCACCCAATTCTCGGGCTCGCAAATTGCCCGCTTCTGGTGAGGGTTCAGCTTCTTCTTCGGCGGTGGCCTCTGTTGCTTCGGTTGTCGATGGTGTCGGTGCTTCTTCTTGTTCTTGCGCATGCAAGGGCATAAAGAGAAACAGCAGTGTCATGAAAACAAGCTTTTTCATTGTCACTCAGCCTCAGCGAAACGCGCGATACGAAAACCGACATCTGGTCTCGGGTCCAAACCATAGTCGCGGAACGTCCAGCGCAGTTCGCTGAAGCGACCGTGTGTGTAGTTGGAGCCACGAATGACATAGTAGTCGCCGTGATCAGGACCGAGCGGGTCAATCAGAGGTTTTCGGTGCAGCTCAACGGAGTACAAATCCGATACCCACTCTGAAACGTTGCCGGCCAGATCGAAAATGCCGAGATCATTAGCCTCGTAGGTACCCGATGGCGCAGGACCTCGATAACTGTCGTTGTAACCCTTGATGCTATACGGAACCATATTGGCAGCACTTTCGTCGGCGAAGTTTCCGGACCCGGTTGGAGGAGGCATGTTATCACCCCATGGAAATCGCGTAGGTGCTTCGCCCGCATACCGAGCTGCCCAGGCCCATTCTGCTTCCGTCGGTAAACGGTAGCCCGTAGTAACGGGTGTTCTGAGTCGCCATTTACCATCTCTTTGTTCGTATGCGACCGGTAGTCCTTCTTTCTCGCTCAACCAGTTGCAGAACCTCACGGCATCATTCCAAGAGACATTGACGACCGGGCGTTCCGGATCACTGAGCAGTGCACGGCCTAATAGACCCGAGTCGTGGCCTGGATCGAACTCCTTGAAGGTTTCATTGCTGATTTCCTTTTCTGCCAGGTAAAAGGCGCGAGTGAGGGAAACGTCTTTTTGTACTTCGTTTGAGCGCCTTCCAGGTTCACGTCGTCCCGCACCCATCTGCATGTCGCCGGGAATAACGAAACGGAGTGTGTCACCCAGGCTGGTCGTGATTTGCTGCGGAATAGCAGACACACGGGCTTCTTCTTCTGTCTGGAGGACGATGTTCAGTTGTTGGGGTAGTCCTGGTTGTGGAATAACTTTTGTTTGGAATGTGGCGTAACCCTCGAGTTCCACTCGCAGGTTATGGCTGCGAGCCGTCAGCTCAAGGGTCTGGTTCGCGGATCCTCTTGCCCTGTTGTTAACGAACAGATTTGCACCGGCTGGCGACACAGCCAGCTTCACTTGTCCGAGTATCGGTTTAAGAGAAATGTTGAGGCTCTGGTCTTCATCCGGCTTTACAGACAAGGTCCGGCTGAAGTTCTGGTAGCCGGCTTTGGTGGCAACCAGTTCATAACGATCCTGTGGCGGTAGTGCGAGTGACAGTGGGGTTTGGCCGTAATATCTGCCTGATATGGTGACGTTGACGCCACTCGGCTCGCTGTCAATGTTCAACTTTCCATCTGACTTGATCAGGATGATCGCGGGTACTTCGAGATCCTCCTGTGCGACAACCGACAGTGTTGTCTCGAAAGACTTAAAACCTTTCTTTCGTACCAGCAACGTTCTTGTGCCCTCAATAACTTCCACGGTTCCAGGCGTTTCTCCAAGTCGCTCATCTTCGATAAAAATTTCTGCACCCTCGGGGACAGTGCTGACCCTGACATCTGCCCAGGCGGGTTCCATTTGTATCGTCTCTGTTTGACGCTCACGTAATCCAATGACATCAATCTCTGTTTGTGCCGATTTAAACCGAGGATGGTTCACATACAGGTCACGTTTACCGGCTGGAACTTCGTCAATAACAAGAGGGGTGACACCAACCAGTTCCTGGTCGATGAATACTTCTGCGCCGTCGATAGATGTGTCTTCATGCCAGGCTTCGACGGTAACAATGCCGGGAAGCTTTGAGAGTTCGAAACTGTATTCCTGGTCTGCTTCCTCGCCAACGGTGACTGTTTCGTCGAGACGGTAATAACCCTCGGCTTCTGCGGAGATCTTATAGTCTCCGCGCAGCATCAAAAAGCGTTCGCCAAGCTGGTAAGTTGGAAGTCCGCTCTCGATTCGAAATTCCGCTGTATCAGGCGTGAGAATGAACTGAACTGCACGCGCGTTGAACATGAATAGGGCAACGGTCGCCAGAACGATGAACACAATGAGCACGCCGACCTTAAGCGGGCTGGGTTTAAAAAATGGTTCTTTTGTCGGCGCATCAGCCCGCGAAAACGCTGATGGTTCAATGATCTGACTTTCTGGATTCGACATTATCGGACCCGTTCGGTGCTGGCGATATTGATTTCGGGTACTGGTCGACCAGCGATCAGCACAAGGTCGCGCCGTACATCCTGGTAACCCGGTCTGATGCCCACGATAGCCCATCGACCCGGGATCAGGTATACGATCTCAGAAGTGATGGCACCCAGCTCTTTGTGACGACGCACAGTCACGTTGGTTTTTCCGTCGGAAGTGATGGTGACCGGAATTTCGATCCGTGCGGTTGAGACCATTTGCGCCAGCGCATTAATCTGTTGCTGTAAGTCGCCAGTCACATCGGGCAGGCGGCTGGCGTCTCTTAATAATCTAGAGGCTTCGTCGAGATTTTCGTTGGATTGCAGCAGTGTTGGGTCTCGCAAAAATCGCAGGATGTTCTGATTGATATCCTGGCGTCGTTCGGCCTCAGCTAATCCAGTCAACGCAAACTCAAGGTTTGGTGTAATTGCCAGGGCTGCTTCATATTCTTTAATGGCAGCTGGCCAATCTGACGCTTCCTCGTGTATCGCTGCCTGCTTTCGGTGACCTTGTATTAAGTCGTTACGCTCGGCTTGTTCGATTTGCAACAGGCCGTCTGCAGGCTCGTTGGAATTCGGCAGTATGGACTGGGCTTTATTAAAACCCGAACGGGCAGCGTCATAGTCTTTTGCAGCAATGGCCTGAAAACCATCTGACATGGCAGCCCTAAATCGTCTTAGCGTGATAGCCTCTCGAACTCTTCGATATCCTTCCTCTGCAGGATCCCACAACGAATCCAGATCCCTGGCTTGTTTGAACAATTGAGAGGCGCCGTCTAAATCGCCGTTTCGCTCAGTGGCTTCGGCTTGCTGTACAAGGTAAAGCACTTCTTCGAGGTTGACCGCTCGGTTGAGTTTGTTTTGCAGTTCGGTGTTGTTCTGCTCGATAGCCGTAGCAATGCTAAAGGCGGTGAGCGCAGTGTTGGCGTCGCCAATTTCCAGTGCCTCATCGCCGATAGAAGTCTGCTCGGATAAGACAGTCGCCGATTCATTGATCAGGTTTTGTAGCCGATCGAGCACTTGTTCGTAGGAAGCCAGCGCAGCTTCAAATGATTTCTCTCGATACAGTGTGTCTGCGGTATCCAGGTTGGCAGTGAGCTCGCTGTATCTGTCCGCTGCCCACAGACTCACACCAAGGTCTTCCAGTTCAAGCTGCAGCCGCAGGATTTCCCTGGCGATTCTCTCGCCTTCCTGTTCCATGAATTCGAGTGCCGCTTTCTCTCGTGGGGTCAGGGTTGGTGCGGCAGCAACCGGAGCCTGGCTAGTGGCCTGACTTTCGGTGGCGGTTGCCACAGCTTCTTGTTGTGACGCGGACCCGTTTACCGTTGCATTTTTCGGAAGCAGAAGGAAAAGCAGGAGACCGAAAATAACGAGGCCGGCACCTGCCAGTAATACCGTTTGTAAGGGCAGGGCATTTCCCTGTCGAATCGGTGCGGCGGGTAATGGTTCGGTCTGGGTATCTTGCACGCCTGGTCTGGAAAAGCTGACTGATGCGATGCCCTCGGATTTCTCCTCGAACTCAGCGCGTAGTGATTCCCGGATCTCCGTGAGGGAGATTTGGCGATCCACAGCCGTGACGCTCAGCATCCTGTTGACCATGCCGTGCACGGCGGGAGGTAGAGGGGCATCCAGCTCCACTCCAGGGGACCAGTGTTTGCCGCTAAGTGTCTGGAAAACGATACAACCCAGTGAGTAAACATCGTCGCTCAGGTCTGGTGTTGCCCCTTCACGAACCTGTGGGCTGAGGTAATCCAGTTCATCAGTGTTGCGGGAGATATTGGTGCCTAAACCGAAACCAGTGAGATGCAGTGTGCCATTGGTATCAACAATCAGGTTGGCGGGGTGCAGGTTTCCGTGTGGTATCCCAAGATTGTGGGCGTAAATCAGTGCTTCCAGAAGTTGTGACAGGACCGGCCAGTTGTTGCCGGTCGTGGGATCAAAGAGTTGGCCACCTGAAATGTAGGGTTCTGCCAGGAAGCGAATATTGTCATCAACACCATAGTCGGACACCAGGGTGATGTTTTCGTGAAGCAGTCCTTTCAGGCCCTCAATGCGCGTGACCAGTCCTTGCCAGTCAGCCTCGCTAAATGACTCTGGCAGGATCTTTAGAAATAGTCGGTCCCCGGTCTCCTTACGGGTGACCACCCACGCTTCAACACCACCCGAGGAAAGCTCAGGAATTTTCTGATCTAGGCTGTAGCGTTGGGCAAAGGTCTGCCCCTCTTGGCGATTAGACGTCATCTTAAAAACCGAAGTTTTGCGAACTGCAACAGACTATTGTACTGGCAGGCTGGTCTCTTGTGCGTAAATCTCGCTTAGGAGTTCACGCCACTGTTGATATTGTTCCTCTGCGGTGCCGGTAAGTTCTATTGTGCGACCTTCGATGTCCAGAACATAAGGCGTGATTTCTGTGCCCAGCGACTGGCTAAGCTCCTTCAAAGACGCCGCGTGGATCTCTGCTTCCTTACGACGCTCGAGGCCCGCTCTCACAGCACCAATGCCGCCAACAACTGCGCCAGCAGCCGCAGCGTCGCCTGCCCAGGTGTTGCTCTCGCTGCCGGCATATATGCCTCCGGCGATCAGGAGGGCGCCTGTCGCGAGCCTTGCTCGAGCCTGTCTTTGGATTTCTCTGAGCCGAATCGCTTCGTCATAAGTCGCATGGCGCCATTCGTCGTAGGATGGGCGCATGTCTCGATAAAACCTGGAGTAGTAGTCATCCAGAGTGTCGACAAACAGATACTCCTGCTCTTTGATGCGATTGACGCGGAGTAACATGCTGTCGGTTTCTGCAGGCAACTGCACAACTTTCACCTGGCCGCGATTGTTTTCCTCCAGGTAACCATCGAAGGCTTCGGGGGCAAGATCCCGCGCGTATTTGAGGTTGGCGACTGTTTTGACATCCAAAACGTCTTGTCGGGTCATCTGCTCGCGCGCCGTGAGTAAGTCGTTGGCAATATCGTTGTATAAATCCTGGAACGGATCCTCGCGTGGTTTTTCGTAAGAAAATTTACTTGCGGTGTCTTCGTAGGTTCGATCAAACCAGACTCGACCACGTGCATCGACAGCTCGCATCTGAACTTTGAGCTGTTCACCGTCAGACATAACGATTCGGCCCTGCAGTTCCACGTCGACGGACTTCGCGGACTCAGGTGTCACTCTTACTGCACCCCAATTACCTGTGAGTTCGAGTGTGTCTTTCAGATGGTAAGCAATGTAGCTGGATTCGGCGCGTCGAACGTCCGGAACAATCAGGTTCTTCTCAATCTCTTCAAGATCGGCGGGAATGTTTGGGTTGATGGGCAGAATGCCTACATCCATCAATTCGTCAAAAGCGATGGGTGTTGTCGCCTGTCTCGCCGGTGTTGAATTGGCAGTGACCACGGTTGTCGTTGCACAACCGCTGATGCAGAGACACAGCAATAGGGAAAACCAGTACTTCATACTACAGTCCTGCCTTGTATTTCTTGTATTCCTCCCAGAGTTTTTCTTTCAACTCTGGATCTGTTTCAGCAATCGCAAGTTCGCGCAGCTGTTTCGCGACGATGTCGTCACCTTGTGCGTCGGGAATATCATCTGGCACCGGTGGTGGCGGTGTGCCGGCCTGACCGCTCTTGGCAACTTCGCCCGGTGGCATCTGGCCTCGTTCGATCACATCAGGAATACCAGCTTCCAGTCCCTGTTGATCGTTCTCTTCAAAGGAACCATCTTCTTCCAGACCACCTGAACCACCCAATACCGCAACGCCCGGTACGTTTTCGGAAGAAGTCGGCGGTGGTGCACTGCCGAGCGCTTCGTTTCGCGCATCAAGAATCTTGCCTTCGAAAATGGCGATGGATTCATTGAGTTCTTTATCAAGCTGGCTGGGTTCACCACCAGGATATCCACCTGCTATACCCGGTGTGCCGGGTTGGCCGCCAGGAATACCGCCTCCACCAGACTGGCTGCCCTGTGAATCGCCATCACCTGACGGACCGCTCGACCCGGAGGATGGCATGCCCGGGATGTTTAGCTGCGGCAGTTCAAAATTTGGTAAATCGAGGATGGATTCGGTCGCGATAACGATGGCGACGTTGCCTTCCTGTAGCGACTCATCCGCCTCTTCAAAAATTTCCTCTCCACTGGGTATGGTTGGATCAGTGAGAACGTTCTGAATATCCAAAAGGTCCTGACCGGCGACGATGACAGAGAGTCGTGCTTTTGCGATCTCCTGTTGAGCCGCTTGGATTTCTTCATCGGTTCTGGCGTTTTCCAGCAGCTCACCGGCTTGCTGCAGATCGATGCCCGCCTGTTGCATGGCTTCCCGCGCCGCTTCGATGTCATCCTGCATCATCATGTCATCGGGCTGGCCGCCAGATGCGGATTCTTCGGGCATCATCATGTCGTCCGGCTGTCCGCCGGAAGCTGAAGCCTGCTGGCTGGCGTCTGCACTTTGAGATTCTGCCCCTTCAGAGCTTTGAGACTGTGATGAGCTGGCCGAGGCACTTTGTGAAGCCTCTTCCTCCATGAAGACATCGCTTTCGGATTGGCTTGTCTGATCACTCTCTGGCATCAGCGGATCCCATTCACCCCCAGCCTGCTGGCTCGGTTCTGAAGGCATGCTTGGATCGGAACTGCCGCTAGGCAGCTGCTGTGCCGCTTCGGCAATCTGTTGTCCTGCTTTCTTTAACGCTTCTGCTGCTTCCTGCTGGCTTTGGCTCTGGCTGTCACTCTGACTTTCACTGGAGGCGGTTTGCGGCTCACCAGAGGGTGGACTGCCAGAAGGCGTTGGTGGCGATGAACTCTGCTGCGGCGACGATGGTGGGCTCGACGGTGCAGAAGAGGGCGAAGATGGCGACGAAGAAGGTTGCGACGGTGGCGATTGCGACGGAGTGCTTGGCGCGGAAGGTGGTGAAGACGACGATGGTGGTGTCGAACTTGGCGGCATCGTGGGAGGCGAAGATGATTGCTGCTGGGACTCGCACGCGGAGAGCAGCAGACCCAAGAGGCCGACCGTCAATAACTGGCTGATTCGTCGCATAAAATTTCCCGAATGTTTGACGAGATTGTCCCGCTAGATAGCTGAAGTTTAACTGAATAGTCCCGTCGAAATCCCGGGGCACCTATGCATTGGACCGTCTACGCGACAGAAATGTTCAATTGCAAAGGACATTTTCAGGATGTAATTAATCATGTGTCCTGGCGAAACTTTATTGTCTCTGACAGGGCGAGTAGGATTGTCATTCCTGAATGTTTGAGGTGCCTTTTGGTACACAGATCGTTGCTACGAATACTTCTAGTCTTGATGGTGATTATGGTGGTGCCCGCCTGTACGACGAGCGTTGTCGTTGAAGGCTCGGTACCCACACCCCTCGTCGCAAAAATCCCAGCCCGTGTCGGTGTTTATTACCCCGAAGATTTTCGCAATTTTCGTTACCAGGAAGTGATACGGGATGCTGGTACCTGGAATATCGATCTCGGTTCTCAGAACCTGAGTTTTTTCCGTAACCTCACCGGCGCGCTGTTCAGCTCTGTCCAGGAAGTGCACGAGCCACCCCTGACCACCGAAGAGATGAGGAATCTGGATGGCATTATGATTCCCTACATCGAAAAGTATGGCTTTCTTACACCCTCCATCTCCGGCTTGAAGTTCTACTCGGCATCCATCGAATATCGGATTGTGCTCTATAACAAAACCGGCAAAAAAATCGGGGATTGGAACATCGTTGGCTACGGTAAAAGTGAAGGCGGTATCTTCACCGGCGATGAAGCCATTAACGAAGCAACGGTTCTCGCCATTCGTGATGGCGGGGCTCGAATTGCGATCGAACTGATCGATCAGCCGGCCGTACAGGATTGGTTGCGCCAGGTGCAAGGCCAGCCTGAAGCAACCGCGGAAGCAGAATGATGACCCGTTTGCTTTTAGTAGCCCTCGTTTTTGTTGTATCTGGTTGCGCCTCGTCCCGAATTGAACAAGTACGTGAAGCTTCCACTGGCATCAGTAGCGGGGAAGCGATGGTGCTGCTCGGCCGGGCCAGCTATAACGAGAAACAAACCGAGGAGAGTTTCACTGAGTGCATCGCTGATGCTCTGAACCAGGGCGAGAACCCGATTCGCCTAATCCCAGAGGAGCAGTTCAAAGATGATCTCTATCCCTGGTTTGAGCCGAGAACTGCGCCCACATCGGCTGATGACCTTGGAAGACTGTTCGCTCAACCCGGCGTGCAACAGCGAATTAATGACGCCAATGTACGCTACCTGGCCTGGATAGATGGCGATACTGTCACCATTGATAGTGGGGGTTCCATGAGCTGCACGATCAGTACGTTTGGTGGTGGCTGTTTCGGCGTGAGCTATTGGGAAGAAGATGCGTCTTATGAAGCCAGTATCTGGGACCTGCAGACCCTGACGTCGACCGGCCAGATCAGCGCGGATGCGACGGGTACGTCTTATCTCGCCGGTCTGGTGTTACCGATCCCCATCCTTGCCCGTCCAGGCAATGCGGCGTGTAAAGGGCTGGCGAATCAGCTTAGGGCGTTTATCGTCGGCGAGGGTTAAGCGTTATCGTCTTCGGTGGCGTAGCGGGGACTAATCACCTGGTAAAGCTGCCGGAATTCAACATCGTCAGTCTGCACCAGCTCGCCTGCCTCAATCCTTGGGCGATACCTAACACCTTTCACACGCATGCGTAGCGTTCTGACCTGTTCATTCGGAACATTTCTATCCACCACTCGAATTTCTTCAACTCGACCACCCTCAGTGATGTTGTAGGTGAGATCAATATAGAGGGCGTCTCCGGGCAATGCTGCATCTGGCATTCGATCAATAAACAGGACTCGATCCTCTCGCGGAAACAACCTGACGGGCACATCAAATACAAGCTGGGCCATCCGTTGGGTTTCCGGTGAAGCCTGCAGGATTTCCCATGCTGCCAGGTATGCTTCGGCTGCGCGTGCATCAGAGGTGATGATGTAGAGGTCGCCGAGGTCAATCAGGGCCTGGGCATGATCACCTGGATCAGAATCAGGATTGCTGGCAACAATATCGAGAGATCGTTGCAGAGCTTGCTCGGCGTATCTGCGGCCGGTGATCTGCAGCATCCTTGCGCTGGCAAGCCCGCGTAGCGGCTGGACCAGTCGAAGGTCATTTTCACCGTAAGTCTGCTCAAGAATATCTATCGACCGGTGGTACATGCTGATGGAATGTTTAAACAGGCTGTCACGTTCCATTCTCATTTCGGAGCTGAACATGATTGGCAGGGTGGAACCACGACTCGCAAAGTAGCTTCCGAGTCGCGCCAGAATCGGCAACAGATCCTCAGAGTTTGGTCCATAGGCCTGCTCGGCAACCTTCAGGCTGAACAGCTGTTGTGTATCAGCATCTCTCGGCGCACCTCTACGCAAACTCGTTGCTGTGAGGTAGTTCACCATAATCATTTGGTCTTTCGAATAGACGCCGTCCTGGCGATGGGTGATGTGTTGCGCCCGGCGGAAGGTGTCTTCTGCCGTTTCCATCTGACCCATGGACATCTCGGTAATGGCTTTAGCCATCAGCGCGTTAATCAGTTTTTCGTCGAATGGATTCGCTTTCTGCTCGATGTAACCGAGACCACGATCAATGATGGAAAGGCCGAGCTCGTACTGGAAGGATGCGGATTGGAGGATGCCATGGTTGACCATGATTTCCCCGTACAACTCCGGGTCGAGTTGTTGCAGCGATTCCGCGCCATCGAGCAAGGTTTGTGACAGGGTGAGTGCTTCTTCGAATTCCGCGTTTCGGGCGTGAAGGAACATGCGGTTCATCATGTTCTGTGCTTCGTCACTCAGCGAAGGACTGTAGAGATAGTTCAACGTATCCTCGTCCGATTGCGCCTGAACGCTGAAAAAAAGCGTCAGGCAAATCATGAGCTTGAGAGTTCTTAAAACCACCCTCACACTCCCGGAAACGTTGGGCTAAATGTTTGAATCATTCGTACGTCGGTTCGCTCTGTGGGAACACCGTTCTCCAATGCAGGACGATAGTAAACTCTGCGCAAGGCGTCCATGACCAGACGGTTAAGTTTTACCGGCGCACTAGACTCCACCACCTCGATATCGCCCAGGTCACCGTTGGCTTTTACGGTGAACGAAACCTCGACGCTTAACTCGTGCATACGCTTCTGAGCGCTAAACGGCAGAAGGTTAAAGAGCTGCTCTTCACTGAAGACGAGGGGATATCCAATGAGGTTTTCCATTTCCTTGTTCGGATCTGATCGCTCGTGGCTATCGGGAATAGTAAAGCCTCGCTGAGTTTGTTCTGCATCTAGCAGAAACCACTGTGGTTCGAGGTTCTGGTCCGCCAGAATCTCCTCAGTGGTCATTCTTTCCATCCGTTGGCGGCCAAAGAAATCGGTATCAAATGAATAGCGTTCAGTGTCCGTTCGTAAGTTGTTCAGTGACCGTCGCAGGGTGATTGGCTGTGGCTCGCTGTTTCCATTAAGCGGAGTCAACTCGGTCGCCATCTGGAAATACTCAGCTGCGCGTTTGTCTTTTCTGTAAACCAACAGTGAGTCGGCGACTTCAAGGTAGGCTGTTGCGAGTGTGTCACGATCGCTCGTATTAATGGTTTCTAGAGCAGCGAGCAGTTCCTTCGGATTGCTGTTTAAGCCTTCCATGCGCCTCGCCTTGTTCATAAGGATCGCAAGGGGCAGGGGATTTCTATCCATTCGATCCGCCATGGCAAGGGCTTCCCTGAGCAAACGCCGTGCACGTCTCGACTGTCCGGTGTTCATATACCACTCGGCCATTTCCGCATAGGCAAACAGTACCTCGGGGTCGTCTTCATCCAGGTGGTGGCGTGTGACGAAAAAGCGGAACTTTTCCTGGCGGTTCGCATCAGAGTAATTACCGTCTGCGAGCGCCATGTTCGTCAGCATGGTGATGACGGAAAGTTGTTTCGGGGTGTATACACCTTCGTTTCGATGACTGATGTTCTGCGCTCGATGAAGCGTGTCGGTTGCGGTCTCGAAGTCACCTTCGGACATGTGTAGCTCGGCCAGTGCGATGAGTGGTTCAAAGAGATGTTCGCTGAAAGGCCCGCCTTGGCGTTCAAGGCGCTCGACTTCTGCTTCCAATCGGTCGACCTGAGCGAAATACTCTTCGTCCGTTAGAGCGTCAGAGAGTGCTGGTGTCAGCAGCACGATGACGGCAAGTACAATGCGGTGCAGCATGAGAACTGTCTAGGTTTGTTGGACCAATTAATTTAGTCATGTCTAGTAGTATTTGACCAGAGATAAAGCCTGGATATTCCCATGGTATTCAGCTTGACTTCATTTCAACACGGTAGGATTTGCTCATGGTTTCAAGAATTGCCCTGACGCTTCTGTTGCTGCTCCCTTCGAGCATGCTTCTTGCCTTATCTGTGGAAGAGGAGATTAAGCTCGGTCAGCAGGAACACCAAAAAATTATTGCTAAGTTTGGCGTCTATAGAGACCAAGAGCTTCAGAGTTATATCGACCGCGTTGGCCAACGGGTGGCTGAACAAAGCTCCCGTGAAGAAATCGAATACAAGTTCACGGTCCTTAACGACAACATCATTAACGCGTTTGCGTTGCCCGGCGGTTTCATCTACATCACTCGGGGCATGTTGATGCACATGAACTCCGAATCAGAACTGGCGGCTGTGCTTGGCCATGAAATCGCTCACGTCACAGAAAAGCACGCGCTTCGGCGGGAAAATCGGGGCAAAGGCATCAGTGTTTTGAACACAGTTCTAGCGGTGGCATCCGGTCAACCCGCTCTGGCCGAACTCGGGAATATGTTTGGCGGTGTGTTGCTTTCAGGTTACAGCAGGGAGTTTGAGCTGGAAGCAGATGAGGTTGGCGCACGTTACATGGCGAAAGCAGGTTATGCACCTGAGGCGATGCTCGACACGATTGAGATTCTTAAAGCCAAGGATCGTATTGAAATTGCGCAGGCTAGGTTGGAAAAACGTCAGCCTGCGGTATACCACGGTTTTCTCTCGACACACCCGGACCACGATACTCGTTATAAGGAAGCGATCAGGGCATCAGAAGAGCTGAAGGCGGACTATGACGAATACATCAAGACTGATGAATTCCTGCAGAAGTTGAACGGGCTCTCCTATGGCCCTGCACGACAGCCAGGCATTGTCCGAAGCTCCACCTTCTATCATCCCCGGCTTGGCATTAAGTTTACGTTTCCGGTGGATTGGCGAATTGAACCGGCACGCCAGGGTGTGCTGGTGGTGAACCAGGTTGGCGAGTCCAGCTTCAGTGTGACCACATCGAGACTCGCCAGAGGTGCGTCGCCTGAAAGCTTCACTCGAGAGCAACTTGGATTAAACGTGCGTGAAGGTAGAGAAATCACGATCGCTGGACTGCCTGCTTTCCTGGGTGTAGCAGACAAAGCAGATTCTCCCTTCGGACCCAGACCCACCCGATTCGCGGTGATCTTTGATCAGCGCAAGGGGCTCGCCTATGTGCTGAGGGGTTCCGGTAAACACGATCTGAGAAAAATTAGCGACGACAAAAACTACATCGCGACGATTTTCAGCTTCGACCGCATGACCCGAGATGACTTCCAGAACGCAAAGCTGCCGAAGATACAGGTGGTCCGCGCCGAAGAAGATACAACGATGGAAGCACTTGCCGCAGAATCGCCGATCACGAACTATGCGCTGGATAAGCTCCGAGTGATGAACGGGTTATATCCCACTGGCCAACCCGAAGCAGGGCAGTTAATCAAAATCGTTAACTGATCGAGTCCGCTAGGGACATCAACAATTCGTGTGATTTGATCTGGTCTGCATCTTCGACTCCCTGGATGCGTCCCCTGGCGATCAGGTAGTTCATGCCTAATCTCTCGTGGTATTCGCTCAAGAGATCTTTCACCTTGGCGGGATCACCAACAATGGCCCATTGATCCAGTTCGGTCGATTGATCTCGAAACTGGCTTGCAGATTCTTTCTCCAATGCAGACCTGACGTCTGCCTCCAGCTGGGCATTCTCGGTAACAAAAACGGTTCGCATAATCGGTACCGTTTCTACTGCGGCATGTCCGGCTTCGCTGACATGTTCTCGGTGGGCGTTAATGTTTGATGCAAGGCTATCCATGGATTCCACGGGTGAGGCGATATAGGGCAAACCCAGTGAGCCTGCTTGCTTGATTGCCAACGGACCGAATGCCGCGACCCATAGCGGTGGATGGGGTTGTTGCACGGGCAGAGGCGAGAGGAAAATGTCGTTGTCGTCGTGTTGCGCGATCGCTTTTCCCTCCCAGGCGTCAATCATGCGCGAAAGGTTTTCTTTGAAGCGTTTGCGCTTTTCCTTGGTCGGGATATCGAAAGTCTTGAACATGGCGTCGGCGAACCCTCGACCAATGCCAAGAATCACACGTCCCCCTGAAAGGCGATCCAGCACGGCGACCTCTTCCGCCGCAAGAATGGGGTTTCGAATGGGCAGCAGGTAGGACGTTGATCCCAGACGAATCTTTGAGGTTCGGCTGGCGATGGCTGCCAGCAACATCAGGGGTGATGGAATCGCCGCAGGTCCGGTGAAATGATTTTCCGGTAGCCAGAATGAATCAAAACCCATGGCTTCTGCGACTTCGCCTTGTGCAGCGAGTTCCTGTCCAAGACCCTCTGTGCCAAACCGCCAGGCGGTCACTGCAACTTTCATTGAAGTCCTCTTGGTTTGTCACCTGCCAGACTGATTCTCAGCATTCGTCTCAGACTCCCGTGGTAATCGTTAATAGGGTAGTGCTGACAGGCGCGGTTATCCCAGAAGGCGAGGCTACCCGGCTGCCAGTTGAATCGGCATGAGAATTCAGGTTGTTCGATCCGATCGAACAGGAAAGACAGGAGTTCCTGACTTTCTGCGCGGCTCATACCGCTGAAATGTGTGGTGTGCGCACGGTTTACATAGAGCAGGGGCTTTCCGGTCTCCGGGTGGACGCGAACCGCTGGATGCTCCGCGATCAGTCCTTTTTGGCGCCCGTTGGGTCTTGTTGCGGCGATCGCTTCATTGTCTGCGTCATTGACCGCGCTGAGTTTTGCAAGGTATCCCTGCATGCCTGGCGAAAGAGAGTCGTATACGGCATACATATTGGTGAACATGGTATCGCCACCTCGGTCCGGTATTTCCACGCCATAGAGCAGTGCCGCCATCGCGGGTTCGTCGAGATATGCGGTATCCGAATGCCAGACGCCACCAAAGTTCAGTTTGTCCTCCGGCCGTTTGATGACCTCAACAATCTCAGGGAAGTCTTTCAGGCCTTCGACATAAGGATATGGTGTCGGCTCACCAAATTGCTGACCCAGTGTGTAAAGGGTCGACGCATCGAGGGTTTGGTTTCGGAAGAACAAGACCAGGTGATCCTTGAGTGCATCGCGAATGAACAAGATCTCCTCGTCCGAAACACTGCGGAGATCGATGTCATGGACAATGGCTCCAATGTGCGGACTAAAGCGTTCGAGGGTCGGCATCAGTCCTGGGGTTCGTGCTCGCAATGATCTTCGCGGCAACACAGAAAATTTCTGATGTGCGCGGCTGCGAGGATGAGCCCACCTACGGATGTCACGATCCGCTCGCCGGTAACACCCACCATGTCATGTCCGAACAGTGCCATGGCTGTAAGAATCGAAAGTCCAATCGCGCCAAGTATCATCGTCAACGCATCTCTGTGTTGCCGGCAGCCAATGGTTAGAGCAATGACGCTGATGGGCAGGATGACGATGATCATGATGCTGTGGAAGATCTCTTCGTCCAGCAGAACCGTGTTCACGATGGGAAGACCTGTTAACACCAGGGGTAGTGCCAGACAGTGCAATAGGCAGATGCCCGACAGGACAACGGCGATCGAGTCCAGAAAGCTCCGGTGTTTGTCAGATGAGGGTAAATCCATGGGGGCTAAGCTTTACACAATACCCTGAGAAGAGCGATAGTCGGTCTTATCACTAAGCTAAATCTCGTTGGTCATGGGCGTTATTGAAGACTACGGCAGCACGCTGCTGATTCTGACGATTTTATTCGGCTTCTTCATGGCTTGGGGTGTTGGTGCAAATGATGTCGCCAACGCCATGGGTACGTCCGTTGGTGCCAAAGCCATAACCATCCGGCAGGCGATAGTGATTGCGATGGTCTTCGAGTTTGCTGGTGCCTATCTGGCTGGCGGTGAAGTCACCTCGACGATTCGAAAAGGCATCATTGACCCTGAACTGCTCTCTGATGAGCCTGAGTTGCTCGTGTACGGGATGATGTCTGCGTTATTAGCTGCCGGTATCTGGCTGCTAATCGCAACGACATTTGGATGGCCGGTATCAACGACCCATAGCATCATTGGAGCGATTGTTGGCTTCGCTTCTGTTGGCATATCCGTTGATGCGGTGAATTGGGGGAAGGTGGGTGAGATTGCTTCCAGCTGGGTGGTTTCGCCTGTCATGGCTGGCAGCATCTCCTTCATGCTCTACATGAGTGTGCGCAAGTTTGTATTTGATACCTCAGACCCGTTTACCGCAGCGAGGCGCGCTGTACCTGTCTACATCTTCCTCGTCGGATTCATCATCTCGATGGTCACGATGGTCAAAGGTCTGAAACATGTCGGGCTTGATCTCACCTTTGAGCAATCGATTTTCATGTCACTGGGTGTAGCGACCACCGTTTGCTTGATCGGTGTAATCGCCCTCAGTCGAATCAAGCGGGTTGTGACATCCAGCAGCCATGAGATCGTCAATATTGAACGAATGTTTGGTGTGCTCATGCTGTTTACGGCGTGCTCCATGGCATTTGCCCATGGTTCCAACGATGTGGCCAATGCGATTGGTCCTTTGGCTGCAGTGAACAGTGTGATTGAGGCTGGTGGCAATGTGATGCAATCAGCGCGGATGCCAAATTGGATTTTGCTGCTTGGCGCGGTTGGTATCGTTTCGGGGCTCGCCCTTTATGGATATCGGGTGATGCGCACGATCGGAACCAATATCACCGAACTGACACCAAGCAGCGGTTTTGCTGCAGAGCTTGCGGCAGCGACCACTGTGGTCGTGGCTTCTGGTTACAGCCTGCCGGTCAGTACAACCCACACATTGGTGGGTGGCGTGCTAGGTGTCGGTCTCGCCAGAGGACTACACGCGCTTAACATACGCGTGGTTGGCACCATCTTCGTTTCCTGGCTAGTGACCCTGCCCGCAGGCGCGATTCTCGCGATTATCTTCTTCTTTATGTTTAAGTCGATCTTCGGTTAAACCGCGGCGACGTCTACAGGAACTCCGGTCATAAAAGCCTGGTTGCTGACTTTCTCGTAAGAGCCGACACCGGAGGGCAGCAGGTCGTTGGCATTACACCCTGAGAATTCGCTCGCCGTTTTCATCTCTTTGCCCCGGTAGCCCCAGCCATGGGTCATGGCAACCGTTCCGGGCTTTAAGCCATCGTCCAGTGAAACCGTGGTGGTCACTTCGCCATATTCGTTGTGGACCTTCACGGTTGATCCGTCCCCAAGGTTTCTGGCCCTGGCGTCGTCCGGATGAATGAACAGGGGGTTGTCCAGCTGTCCGGATCGCTTCAACGATTTCACATTGTGGAACCAGCTGTTCACCATGTAGTTGGTCCGGCGAGAAATGAGCTTGAGCTGGTCGCTTTCTTCTTCTTTAAGTTCTTCGAAAATTTCTGAACAGCGTGAGATTGCTTCATCGAAAATCTCGGGGAAGCAGTCAACCCGACCATTCTCGGTTTGAATCACGTTGCTGAAGAACTTGCCTGGTTCGACCGGATTCAGGACCACGGTGCCTTCTTCTTTGACGTCGTCGAGCGTGAGGTCTGATTGGCTCATCATATGACCGAAACGATTGAATAAACCCAGCTCATCGATGGCTTTCTGGTAGTCGTCCAGATCCTGATTCTCGGTTTCGAATCCCTGGGCGCCCTCGATCGATCGAAGAATCCACCACTCTGGTCTTCGCTCTGCCTTAGGTGGCACGACAAAATCTGTGTACTGGATGAATGGCTGTTGCTGCATGCCGAGACCGCAGATGTTGATGTCTGCCCGCTCGTACATGTCCGTCGCCGGTAGAACATAGTCCGCGTAGTCTGAGGTGGCGCTCGGATAGATATCGATCACCATCAGGAATTCCAACTTTTCGAACGCGCGTCTTAACTTTTCACCGGAGCCCATCGAAAGAAGGGGGTTGCCGGAGATGACAACCAGCCCTCGGATCGGATTGTCTTCCTGCAGAATCATGTCAGCCATGAGATTGCCGGGTAGCGAACCGCGAATCCGTCTTACATCGCCGTACTGGGTTTCTTCGTAATTGACCTCGCCGCGAATTCGACCGGCTTTTGCGGCCGGGTAAAAGCCGCGGGAATAGATGTTTCCGCCAGATTTGTCCAGGTTACCGGTAGCCAGGCTCAACATGAATAGCAGCCAGTACGCGAGAGAGCCCTGTCGGCCCATATTGACGCCAGTGGACATATAGAACGCAGCGGTAGGGGCGTCTGCTATGTCTTTCGCCAGTTGTTCGATCTCTGAGGATGTCACCCCAACGACATCAGCGACTGAATCTGGAGAGTAGTCTTTGATGAAAGCCTTAAGTTCAGCAACATGGTCAGCATGTTCGATGAGTCGATCTTCATCGACGTGTCCGTCTCGGAACAGTGCGTGCAGCAAAGCTGCCATCAGGTAAACGTCTGTATCTGCTTTAACTGCAAAGTGGCGACCGATTCCCTTGATGGATTCGTTATACCTCGGGTCAACAAAGCAGATATCGGCGCCTCGCTTGGCGGCAGATCGCAACACATGCATTGGGTCTGCGATAGAAATAAAGCTCATGTGCGAGATGCGAGGGTTGGCACCAAAGATCAACAGAAAGTCAGTATTCTCGATGTCAGGGATCGGATGAATGGTGCTTGATCCGAACACGGCTTCAGATGCTGCAAATTTGTTGGTGCAATCCTGAGTGCCGGAGGAAAAGTTTCGACGAATGCCATTGTTCAACACGAAAGAACCGATGGCGGGGCCTGCCAGTGAATTAAACGCCAATGGATTGCCGGTGTAAGAAGCGATTGCCTCTGGACCATACTTTTCTTTTATAGCCGCCAGGCGCTCGGCGATCTCGGCGCTCGCATCCTGCCAGCTGATACGCTCAAGGGTGCCATCTGCCTTGCGACGCTGCGGATGGTTAAGCCGGTCTTCATCTTTGTGGATCTCCAGTGTTGCGATGCCTTTGTGGCAAGCGAACCCTTTTGTCACGGGATGCGATTTGTCGGGTTTCAGTGAAACGATTTCGCCATCATCAACCTCTGCGACCAATCCGCAGGATGGTTCGCACACTCGGCAAAAGGTTTTTACGGAATCCATGTCGGCTCTCTCCAGTGACATCAGTTTTAGAAGATTCATCAAGGTAATGGCAGATGTCCGGCAGGTCAAACCCTAGCTATACTGGGCGCCTTATTCTGTTGACGAGCTTTGGGAGAAATTTTGTTTACTGGAAAAATTGTCGTGGTTACCGGAGCTGCTGGCGCTTTAGGTCGTGCGGTCTTCACTCATTTCGCGGAGCAGGGTGCACAAGTGGTTGCGCTGGATTACAGCGATGAGCTCCTTGAGTCTGCTTTTCCAGAAAAGGACGAGCAGCACAGATACCTAAGCGTGGATCTCACCAGTGCCGAAAGTTGCAGCGAGGTTCTGGGTGCTGTGATCGCAGACCTGGGCCGAATCGATGTGCTCTGCAATGTCGCAGGAGGATTCATGATGGGTGAAGCCGTGCATGAAACCACGGACAAGACCTGGGACTTCCTGATGAACCTGAATGCCCGCTCCATTGTTAACACGGCTCAGAGTGTGGTGCCGCAGATGCTGGCTCAGGGTGGCGGAAAAATCGTTAATGTCGCTGCAGGCGCCGCGTCGAAAGGTTTTGCTCTGATGGGCGTTTATTCTGCTTCTAAAGCTGCGGTTATGCGAATGACAGAAGCAATGGCGGGAGAGCTGCGGGAACAAAACATTAACGTCAACGCGATTATGCCCAGCATGATCGATACACCTCGTAATCGGGAAGATATGCCCGACGCGGACTACAGTAAGTGGGTACCCCCAGAGCAATTGGCTGATGTCATCGGCTTTCTTGCCTCCGATGCAGCGGCAGCGGTACACGGTGCTTGTGTCCCGGTTGATGGACTAAGTTAACGGCAGAGTTGGAGAATAATATGAGCGACTGGATCCTTTACGATGTCGAAGACGGCGTCTGCACAATCACCATCAATCGACCGGAAAAGAAAAACGCGATGGGATTCGCCATGTTGGGCGACTTTATCGCGACCTTTGACCGAGCGGGCGAAGACGACGATGTCCGAGTCGTCGTGTTGAAAGGCACGGATGGTGCCTTCTGTGCAGGCACTGACCTTTCTGACCTTTCGACCATTCCCGGCGAAGAGCGTGGTCTCAGGGGAAGTGCAGAAGAGAAGGGCAAATGGTGGCCAATCATTGCCTGCCCCAAACCGGTGATCGGGGTTATTGATGGCCCTGCTGTAGGCATGGGCGCGGAGTTCGCCTCACAGTGTGACATCCGCATTGCATCAACCCGTGCTCGTTTTGCCTGGAATTTTGCGCATCGTGGACTGGTGCCTGATACCGGTGCCGGAAGCTGGTTGCTGCCACGGTTGATTGGAACTTCCCAGGCATTCTGGTTGTTGTATTCAGGCGAATTTATCTCCGCTCGCGAGGCTCATGAACTGAAATTTGTTTCCGGTGTATTCGAACCCGAAGAACTGGACGATCGCGCGAATGATATTACCGAAGCGCTGCTTCAGGGATCGCCGTTCTCGCATCAGCGAATTAAGTCACTGGTTTATGAAGGGCTTGGCGCCGATGTGGGTGAGCACATGGTTAATCACACACAGGCGATGGCGGAGTGTTTTAAGTCCAACGATCACAAAGAGGGCGTCGCCTCGTTTCTTGAACGTCGCGCACCTAACTTTACGGGAACCTGATCATGTCTGAAATTCGACCCTGGGTGCGCAAAGAAACCCGACAGCTGGCTGATTGTCGTGTGTTCACCGTCAGCGAATCCATCTCGGTGTGTCCGAGAACAGATAATGAACACAGCTTCTATTTCATCGATACCGCGGACTGGGTCAACATCGTGCCGATCACGACCAATGATGAAGTGGTGTTTATCCGTCAGTTTCGTCATGGCACTGAGCAGATCACTCTCGAGATTCCGGGAGGTATGGTTGACCCAGGGGAAGATCCAGGCACAGCAGCGGTAAGAGAGTGTATGGAGGAATCCGGCTTCACGGCAGGCGCGGTGGAATCGCTCGGTATTCTTAGCCCCAACCCTGCGATATTTCCGAACAAGTTACACACTTACATCGCGACCGGTTGTGAACGGACCGGAGAAATTGCCAATACCTCAACAGAACATACGGAAGTTGAACTTGTACCGCTGGCTGATCTGCCTAGGCTGTTGCAAGAGGGTGCCATTGATCATGCGCTGGTAGTCGCGACTCTTTGGCGAATGCTTTACCTAAGGCAATCAGGAGTGTGAGACCAGGCCTTTCTTTTGGTTGTCCACCGATAGCATCGTAGCGATGGGTCTGGCCTGTCTGGTCAGCTGATGTCTACGCAGGAAGTTGTCTCTGGAATCTTCCGGTGGATGTCTGGAAGCTTCCCAAACCGATAGATCTTTATACCAGGTGATGAGCAGCATCTGTTCTGGTGCATTGCCCTCTTCAACGAACAACCCTTGAACCTGGGTTTCGAAAGTACCTTCAAACCCCGGCCATGCAGCATTCGACAGCTGTACGATTTCATCCACGTCGCCGGGATTTACCTGAAACCAACGAAACACATAGATGCCTGGAGTCTCTCGGGGTTTGTGCTGTTCGGGTCTGACCGTGGGCAGGAAGGTATGGGATTCCGATAGGGACATACCCTCAGGCAGTTGCACTTTGGATGCATCTGAACCGCAGGTCACAACATAGAGTTCGTTGCTGGCTAATCCGAATAGAGACAGGAAGGTGCCGTACACGAACTCATCATCGTGCAATTGATTGGGTAGAGTTGATTGGCAGAATTCGACCAGGCGGAGAGGGCCTGGTCGCTCGTGGTCTTTGAGTAAATTAACCTGATATAGCATTCCTGCATCTTATCGTGATGCAGGAAATTTATCTGGGGACGTTGATTTCTCCGCCCACTCTTCGATGACGAACACTGCCCGAACCTTTGTTCAGTACGGTGAAAGCACCGGCGATCTCCTGAGCATCGATGCTGCCGCTGCCATCAGAAGCGATTTCCAGGCTGCCGTTCACAGACTCAACTTCGATGTCGCCACTGCCATCGGATCCCACCCGGACATCGCCGATAATGTTTTCGACCTCAATGTCACCAGACCCATCACTTTCGATGGTTACGTCACCTTGAACAACGTCAATTTCGATATCACCGGAACTGTCTGCTGGAATGGTGATGTCACCCTGTATATCCCGAAGCTCTATGGACCCAGAACTGTCGTAGATACTGATGCGACCGGCGTGCTCCCGCACAGAAATTTTGCCGGAGGAATCCCGGATGGCTAGATCGGATGTTGTGTTTATTAGGCGAATGTCACCGGAAGAATCGTCTACAGATAACACTCGAACACCTTCTATGAGCGTGTCACCGCTGGAATCTTCTACTCGCACTGCGAGATTGCCTGGTACCTGCAGCTCAATGTCGATGCTTGCGTAAGACGGGTCAAAGTCATCCTGGTGATGAGGAATGATGGTCTGGAAAATCAGGAGATCGTCTTCGTCACCGACGATGACGTCCATTCGTTCAAGATATTCTGGCTCGCTGGTGCAGGCTTTTCCCCAGAAATGCACCTGATCATCCTCAGACGCAGTAATTTCCAGTGTGCCGGCCAATGCTTTCATTTGTAGTTCGGCAAGATCCTTTGGCTCCAACTGGTGCTCAATGATTTTGCTCTCGGCGCAATAGTCTGCCTGAGTGTGGGTGACCACCAGCAGGAGGGAAAGGAAAGAAAAAATACGGGTCATGGCTCGCGTCCTTGGCTTGAGAGATTTCAATCTCTCTTAGACGCAGGTGCGATCCAAAAGGTTTAAGCCTGGATGGGCGGCAGGGTGTACTGGTGGAGGTCGTTCACTCGGATCATCATCTGGATTTCCCTGACGTAGTCTTCACCACGTTCAGAGTATCTGAGCAGACCTTCAGCCAGTTCGTGACCAGTGAAGTGTTCCGCCATCTCACGGGAGTTGGCACGAATGTCTCGCAACTCTACATAAGCAGAATTGGTGTTGAGCGTTCGGATATAGGCGTCGATGCTTTCCTGAACGGAATCATACTTAGCCACTTCGTGGGTAAGACCCTCAGTTCGCGCCAGCGGTGTCAGGCCACAGCCTTCTGTGAAACACCAAACGCCGAACATGTTGTTAGCTTGGCGGGCGAAACGGGAGGTACCCCAACCTGATTCATTAGCGGCCTGGGCGAGTACAAGAGAGGCCGGAACCACATCGACCCGGATGAGTAGCGCGTCGACGGTAGCTGCCAGATCGTACTGATTTCGGATCCTGTAGTGCAGCTGAAGTCCCCCAATAAAGTCGAGTTCGCTGGTATCGAGTGTGGTTCCGGTCTTAAGCTTGTCCGCGATGCGGAGCAGGTCTCTTCGATCAGCACGAATTTTGTCATTGGATTCGCGGATCATCGGCAGCATGTAGTTGAAAAACTCACGCTTTTTGGTCGCCGTATCTCGAATGGCGGCGAAATCGGGCAGCTCAGAAGCTTGCTCGGATGGGGCAGTCGCTGGTGCCTGGGTCCTCGGCAGGATTATGGATGCGTCGCCGGCAGGTTTGGTCTCTGCTGACTGGCTAATAACGGCGGCAGCTGGCTGCGTGGTGGTTTGGGTGACGGGAACTTTCACGAGGGAAAGGCATAGCAGAGCCGCTAAAAGGCCCAGCATAAGCACGTCTGTCGGTCGCAGTGCCGATATCTCCCTCATCACCCTATCCTGTGTGCAGTGCACAATATGGAATAAACTCCATTATATTCATTATTCCT
Organism: Pseudomonadales bacterium; assembly: GCA_965267195.1. GTDB lineage: Bacteria > Pseudomonadota > Gammaproteobacteria > Pseudomonadales > Azotimanducaceae > UBA9659. The sequence continues at coordinate 1,585,279 of OZ253942.1, read as the reverse complement.
CCATTATCAATAAAAACCCGGGCATCTCGAAAGATAACCCGGGTAGGGGGAGAGTCGGTTTTAATCAGGCTTCTAGCTGATTCATCAAAGAGTTCGCCCAACGGGTCATCAATCTTTTGAACTCAATCTTGTTATGGAAGCGGTCGTTTTCCTGCCAGCGATTACCCATTCGGCGTTCGTCGGTGGCTTCCAGGACCGTCTCACCGTTATAAGTAACAGTGATTTCGATCCCCGCATCACCCGCACCTTCTGAATAGTAGGTGTCAGAAGGATAGCGGTTGTACCGGTCGTCCTTAGGGGCCAGCGGTTCCAGTTCGGTCAGTTCCGCGCTGATCACCAGGGTGTTGGCGCCTGGCTGGTCAACGATCACGTAGTCATCCTGGGCGAATCTGCGTTCCATGGCTTGTCGGTACATCTCCTGGATACCCGCATGCTCTTCAGCATTAAGGGTCCAGTCCTGTCCGGGCCGTGTTCTGATGTCGCTGCTTGGTTCATCGATTTCGACGTTTTCAGAGACCAGTGGGGCGATGTAGACCTGTCTGGTATCCAGAGTCTGGAGCTCGCCTACGACAACATCATCAAAATAGGTTTTCTCTGGTTCTACCAGATCTGCAGCGTAAGCCCCGCTGCTGATGGCAGTTGCGAGAATAGTAGCGATTGCAGTCTTGGTAAATTTCATCGTTTGTCTTTTCCTCCGTGGTGTTAGACGAGGTAAAGATTAGCGATGATTTGAGTTAAAAATGGTCTTTGCGAGCCACTTTCATGGTCGTCTACGTAAGGGCATTACCCGCGGACCTCTGATAGGTCCCACTCAGTCTCCTCCAAGTAACGCTGAAGGCTCTATCCTTGCGGTCTGAGGCGGACCCAGCCGTTTTCAACGTCGGTGAGCGCATCGTCGTAGCCGACTTCGCCGGGCATGACTATGATCCCGGTATCGCGATGCACCCTGGCCTGTTCATCGAGGGGATTTTTTTCAACGGATTCGATCACTTGCTCAGCAGAGTCAAAGGCTGCCAGGTTTTTCACCATGCGAAGAGTGGGGGACATGAGCACCATGTCTTCGCGTTCAGCTCTCTCGAGAATTTCATGGGGAGACATCCAGGTGGAGTTCACCAGTTCGCCGTCATCGTGAATTGGAATTTGCTCGCTTGGGATGCAGGAAATGAAGAAGCGCGCATCAAATCTTCTGGGTGAACCCAGCGGTGTAATCCATCGTGCGATGTAGTGCATCTGGCCGACGTCAGCGAGCAATGATTCCTGTTCGAGAATACTCTTCAAATCAATGTCACCGGCGTTCAGTTGATCACGAAGGTTTTCGAATCGATCCTGATTGTCAGCATTAAGACTGAGTGGACGCTCGTCGTCTTGATGGAGGGCGAGCAGGATGCCGGCTTCTTCGAAAGTTTCGCGAATGGCAGCCATGTAGTAGGCGAGGCCACCTGAATCCAGATCCATCAGTGCGCTGGCTTCTGCATCAGTTCGATGGGTCGCGATTTTGGCGTAGTAACTAGCGTCGTCCTGGTGATCAACCGCGCCACCTGGGAAAACCCACATACCACCGGCAAACACGGTATTGGCGTGCCGCTCCATCATAAACACCTGCAGATCGGGACGGTCATCGATCAGCATGACGGTAGCGGCAGGTCTTACGGGAACTTCTTCAGGGACAAAATCTGTCATTTCGTCTTCAGTTTACCTTTTTCTTTCCGAGAAATAGGTAAACTGGGCGCAAATAGAGTTGATGAATACAGGGGTGTTCATTTGAGCCTTAAGACATTCATGCTTGCCGGCGCGCTGGTCGCATCTTTTAGTGTCAGCGCTGAACAGATTGTGCTTCAGGATGGCAGCCGCATTAACGGAAAAATTCTTTCCATGACAGGCGGGAGCTACCAGGTACAAACAGACTCGATGGGCGTGATCACCATCGACAAGAGCAAGATCAATTCGATCAGTCAGAGTGGCGGTCAGCCAACGATGTCTAACGACGCTGCCATGCAGGCAGGCCAGTCTGCGGTGCAAAGTCTGCAGACAACCATCGCAGGTGATCAGGGTCTAATGACCAGTATTCTGCAGCTTCAAAGTGACCCAGATATGCAGGCAGTGCTCAGCGATCCTGAACTGATGCGAGCGGTTCAGTCTTTTGATCTTCAAACGTTGCAAAATCATCCGAAGATCAAAAAGTTGATGACCAATTCAAGAGTCCAGTCGATTCAGCAAAAGGTCTCTCCCTAAGACACCTTCCAGTTTTCAAGCGGCTTTAACAGACTTCCTGGATGACCGCTTGGTAGGCAACAACGGCTTCAGGTATTTGCCCGTTTCTGAACCTTTAATCTTTGCGATGTCCTCCGGTGTGCCCTCTGCCAGAAGTTGACCCCCGGCAGGTCCGCCGTCGGGTCCGAGATCGATTAACCAGTCTGCGGTTTTGATCACGTCCAGATTGTGCTCGATCACGGTGACTGAATTACCTGCCTCGACAAGACGGTTCAGGACCGCGAGCAGTTTTTTCACGTCATCAAAGTGAAGCCCAGTGGTTGGCTCGTCCAGGATGTAAAAGGTTTTCCCGGTCGCGATCTTGGAAAGTTCGCGCGCAAGCTTGATGCGCTGAGCCTCACCGCCGGAAAGTGTCGAAGAGGGTTGTCCTAGGTGCAGGTAATCGAGGCCGACGTCTGCTAGCAGTTGCAGTTTCGTCACAATTTTCGGGTGCTCCGAGAAGTGTTCAATCGCTTCAGCAACCGTCAGCTCAAGAACATCAGCAATGGATTTGCCTTTGTACTTCACCTCGAGGGTCGCATCGTTGAATCGTTTGCCGTCACATTCATCACAGCGCACGTATACATCTGATAAGAAGTGCATTTCGATTTTGCGTACCCCGTCACCCTGGCAGTCTTCACAGCGGCCACCTTTCACATTGAAAGAGAATCTGCCTGGCTTGTAACCACGCATGCGTGACCCCGGCAGCTGCGAAAAGAAGGTACGAATCTCATCAAAGACTTTGATGTAAGTGACGGGATTACTTCTTGGTGTGCGACCAATAGGTTTCTGGTCGATAGCGACTACCTTGTCGAGTTGATCCAGACCGGTCACGCGATCATGTTCGCCAATTCGCTGCGTCGACTGATGAAATTGCCTGGCCAGCGCTGGATGAAGAATATCGTTAACCAGCGTGGATTTACCGGCACCTGATACGCCAGTGACCGCTGTCATTACGCCCAGAGGAAAATCGACATCGATGTCTTTCAGGTTGTTGGCGGCAGCGCCTTCGACCCGGATGTGACCAATGGGTTCTCGGCGAATTTCAGGAATTTCGATCTGTGTCCTACCCGAAAGGTAGGCGCCGGTCAGGGAGCGCCGACTTTTTTCCAGACTCTTTGGCGTGCCTGCGTGAACGATGTCGCCGCCGTGAACGCCAGCCGCTGGACCAAAGTCCACAACAAAGTCTGCGGTGCGGATGGTGTCCTCGTCATGCTCCACAACAACGACGGTGTTACCGATATCGCGCATGCGGCATAGCGTACTGAGCAGTTTTTCGTTGTCCCGTTGGTGCAGGCCGATACTTGGCTCATCAAGAATATAGATCACGCCAGACAGCTCGGAGCCGACCTGGGACGCCAGCCTGATTCGCTGGGATTCGCCGCCGGAAAGCGTCGGACCTAATCGGTCCAGGGATAAATAAGAAAGACCGACGGAATTGAGGAAGCCGAGACGATTGCAGATTTCTTTGAGTACCTCGGTGGCAATCTCACCAGCCGCACCAGGTAGTTTGATGGTGTTGAAGAAATCGTAGGTACGATCAATCGTCCAGGAAGAAACATCCACAATGGTGGCATCGGCCACCTGAACCGCGGCGCTTTCTGCGCGAAGTCTCACACCATGGCAGGTGGTGCAGGGAGTGTTCGCCAGGAATTGTGAATACCAGCGTTTCATTCCCTCGGACCGCGTGTTCTTGAAGCGACGCATCAATCGGTTCAGCAGGCCTTCATAGCGAGACTGTGTTGTGCCGTGTGATCCCCAGTTGATCTTGTAACGTTTCTCTCCGGTACCGTAGAGAATGGTTTCCTGCTGTTTTTTCGTCAGTTTCCGCCAGGGCTTATCCAGCGAGATCTTCAGGTACTTGAATACCTGTCGATGAAAAACTGCGCCCATCGCATTTCGATCGTCATCGATTCTGCCAATGGGTTTCAGTGCACCTTCCCGAAGGGTGAGGTCTTTGTCCGGGATGACGAGATCTTTGTCGAACGCAACTTGCGTACCCAAGCCGTTGCAGTCATGGCACATACCCTGCGGGCTGTTAAATGAGAACGACTGCGGTGTCAGCACTGGGAAGGAGATGCCGCAGTGGCTGCAGGAAAGTGATTCAGAAAACAGTTGGTCTTTGGTGCCGTCGACGGACACGATCATGGCGCCTTCGCCATGTCGCAGCGCCGCTTCGACGGACTCCGTCAGCCGCTCTTCGATATCCGGTTTGACCACAAGGCGATCAACAACAGCTTCCACGGTATGTTTCTTTCGTTTATCCAGAGCTTCAATCTCATCACTCCGAACCATTTCGCCATCGACACGCAATCTAACGAAACCCTGAAGGCGAGCATCTTCCAGCATCTCACGATGCTCACCTTTGCGATTCACGAGCAGTGGCACCAGCAGGAAGATTCGAGTGCCCTCAGGTTTGCTCATCAGTTCCTGAACAATGCGCTGGGCCGTTTGCCCTTGCACCTCGCGGCCGCACTCGTGGCAGTGTTGTTTGCCTACCCGTGCAAACAGAACCCTCAGGTAGTCGGCGATTTCTGTAATCGTTCCGACGGTGGAGCGGGGGTTTCTCGACGTGGTTTTCTGCTCAATCGATATGGTGGGAGACAAGCCTCGAATGGTGTCGTATTTCGGTTTTTCCATCTGACCCAGGAATTGGCGAGCATAGGCAGACAGGGACTCCACGTATCGTCTCTGGCCTTCTGCATAAAGGGTGTCGAATGCCAGGGATGATTTACCTGAGCCAGAAACGCCGGTCAGGACAACCAGTTTTCGTTTGGGAATTTTGACTTCGACTGACTTGAGATTATGTTCGCGGGCGCCTCGGATGAGGATGTGATCGAGTTCTTCAGATGCGGTTTTCATGCTACTTCTGTTTGTAAAGGGGGTACGTGGACAAATACTGAATATCTGTATATATATACAGGTTCTTTCTCCAGATCAATATTGATCTGGCTGTGTTCAGAGTATAGCCATGTGCTACTGACAGGGTTGTGTCTAGAGGGGGCAAAATGCGCCGCGCGGATCGTCTTTTTCAACTCATGCTCCTCCTTCAGGAGGGCAAAGTAAGGACCGGGAACTACCTGGCGGAGAAGCTGGAAGTTTCCACTCGGACGGTTTACCGGGATATCGGGGACCTGGTGGGTTCGGGTATCCCCATTGATGGGGAAGCCGGGGTCGGCTATCTGCTTCGAGATGAATATCGCTTGCCGCCCCTGATGTTCAATTCTGAGGAGCTGAAGGCACTGGCACTGGGCGCTCAGATGGTCAAAGCCTGGTCTGACAGTGAACTCGCCAGCACCACTGCGACCGCGATCCGCAAGATTGAATCCATCCTGCCTCCCAATCTGAAGCAGGAAATTCACCTGAACCGTATAGAAGTGCCAGACTTTCAGATGAGCAAAGAAGTCAGCGATAAGCTGCGCATTGTTCGAAAGGCGCTGGATGCGCAGGAGAAGCTTCGGGTGAATTACACGTCAATCAGCGGTGACTCGACGGATCGTGTGATTCGACCGCTGATTCTCTATTTCTGGGGCAAGACCTGGACGCTGGGCGCCTGGTGCGAGCTGCGGGAAGGCTTTCGCTCTTTTCGGGTAGATCGGATGAACACTGTGGCGAGTTTGTGTGAGCAGTTTGAGACCACAGAAGAGTGTAATACGCAGGCTTATGTGGCTTACCAGATGAGTGAGTGGTGAATTCACTCCCATAGGAGATCCCTCCGCTTCGGTCGGGATGAGGTCTGATAGACTAGAGTTTTCGCGAGCAGTAAATTATTCCGCATGCCCAATCCAACAACTGGTTGCCTGATCATTATCGGCAACGAAATTCTCTCTGGTAGAACCCAGGATACAAATCTTCAGCATCTCGCCAAAGCACTCAACGAAGTCGGTGTGCGCATGGTGCATGCTCGTGTGATTCCAGATGTCGAGGACATCATCGTTGATACGGTTAACGAGTGTCGTGAAGCCTACGACAATGTGTTCACGACCGGGGGTATCGGCCCGACTCATGACGACATCACCGCAGATTGCATCGCTAAAGCATTCGACAAAGAACTCTATATTCATCCCGACATCGAAGCCATTATTCGAAAACGTGAGGCACCACCAGAAGTCATGGCGTCGCGACTGCGTATGGCTCGTGTGCCTGAGGATTCTGTCCTGATTGATAACCCAACCGGCGGCCCCCAGGGTTTCCAGATCGGAAACGTCTATGTCATGGCAGGTGTCCCTATGGTGATGCAGGCCATGGTTAGCACCCTGACGAAAGAAAGGCTTGGTGGTGGTGATCCGGTGCGTTCACGTTCTGTTGGGGCTTATCTGAGTGAAGGGCAGGTGGCGGTTCCCCTCGGTGAAATCCAGGATCGTCATCCGGATGTGGATCTGGGCAGTTATCCTTTTTACCGTCAGGACGGTTACGGAACGAACCTGGTGATGCGCGGAACGGATGAAGCCGAGCTGGATGTGATGCTCGAAGAAGTCCGCCAGATGATCATTGGATTTGGCGAAGAGCCGTTCGAAGACTAGCCAAGCTCACTCAATCTGTTTGATGCGATCACTGATGGTCTTTGTTTCAGTCGGGTGACCCAATTCGCAATAGCCGGTCGTTTCTCGACTTCGTCTCCCAGTTCTACATCATCCAGGACCAGAACAAACGGCGCGTAACCAATGTCGGCAAGGCTGAAGTCGCCCACCAACCATTCCCTGTCCCCCAGTTCTTTTTCCAGCACGTCCAAGTGCTGGCAGATCATCGCCTTGCCCTCGGCAACAGATTCCTCTGTCCATGGTCCTGTAAGTTCCTGCGGGAGTCTTGGTGCCATCCAAAGCTTCCATGCCGGTGGCCAGTAGTCGGTGCCCCAGCAGAGCAGCTGTCTCGTTCGCGCTCGATCCTCGGCTGACTCGGGAAGCAGGGCAGGTGTTGGAAGTTTTTCTTCCAGGTACTCGAGGATAGCAATCGACTCTGAGATGACTGTGTCACCATCCACGAGCACCGGTATCTGTGCGAAGGGATTAAGAGCTAAGAACTCATCCGTTGGGGGTTTGGTATATAAATTGATGTCGATGGTGTCGAACGTCACTTGTTTCTCATGCAGAGCAATTCGCACACGCCAGGGAACGATGGAGAAGGGATGGTCGTAGAATTGCAGCACCCGTTAACCCTCGTAGAATCCAGTGAGCGTTTCAAGTGCAGACAGCAGGTCTACTTCGGCTTCTAACACCTCGATCGCAGGGTCTGCTTTGAGTCGATTCAGTCTTCGAAATGCATTTTTTATGGTGAACTGATCCGGTGTCAGTTTTGCGGTGAGATCTTTCCATGCGATCGGCATGGACACTGGCGCGCCGGGTAGTGGTCTGACACAGTAGGGTGCAGCAATGAGTTTGCCGGTGCCGTTCTGCAGATAGTCGATGTAGACACGTCCATCGCGTTTTTCGGGGCTTCTGATAATGGTCGCAATGTCCGGCAGTTGCCCTACGATGACACGACCGAGAAGCTCACCGAGTATTCTGGATTGCTCGAACGTAAATTGTCCGCCCAATGGAATCAGGATGTGCAGTCCGCTGGAACCGCTGGTTTTCAGATAAGCCGGTAGACCGATGTCGTCACATAATCTTTTGATTGCCCGGGCGATGGTGATGACGTCTTTAAAAGGCGCCTCTTTGGGGTCGAGATCCAGGACACACCAGTCAGGCGTCTCAAAGCTGCTCATGCGACTGTGGTGGATATGTAGCGGAATACTCGCCATGTTGGCCACATACACCAGCGACTCGACGGAATCGACGATCAGGTAGCTGATTTCGCGTTCCGTGGATTGGCTCCACATTTTCTCGATTCGAATCCAGTCGGGGACAAAACCCGGCGCGTCTTTCTGGAAGAACGATTTGCCGTCAATACCATCGGGATAACGTGTCATGACCAGCGGCCTGTCTGCCAGCCATGGCAGGATCCAGGGTGCGACCTTCTCGTAGTAACCGACCATGTCACCCTTGGTGAAGTTTTCCTCCGGCCAGAAAACCTTGTCCTGATTGGAGAGGTGTACTTCCTTAACAGGGACCTCTTCTTCGATCTCCGGTTCGGCCAGATCCTTGGTTGTGACCCAGCGAATACATTCATCGGGTGGTTTGTCGTCGCGCAGCCTCAGAATGACAGGGTGTCTTAACTGGCCAGCAGGTGTGAATTCCTTGTAGCGGATCTCGCAAACGACCTGCGGTTCAATCCAGGTTGTGTCCGACGCTTTCTTAAGTGTTTTGAGTTCATTAAAGATATCAGTGAGGTCACGAACCATGGATTGATCCAGACCCGAACCCACATTGCCCGCATAGGTGAGCTCACCGTCCACATACTGGCCAACAGCGAGGCTTCGAATGTCGCCATTGGCTTTGGCTTTATAACCCATGACGACGAAGTCATCGGTTTGGTCGACGCGGATCTTTTTCCAGTTGTCGCTGCGGCCAGAGGTGTATTTGCTGTCCCTCTTCTTGGCAACGATGCCCTCCAGACCAAGATTCGCTGCCGCCTGGTACATGGCGTTGCCGTCCTGCTCGATGTGATCGGAATACCGGATCATGCCCGGCGCCGGAAGCACCAATTGCAGGAGTTCCTTCCTTTTATGCAGTGGCTGCGCTTCCAGGTTCTTGTCACCGTATTGCAGTAAATCAAATGCGTAGAGCGTGGCGGGATGTTCAAGGGTTGCTCTCGCGATGGCGCTTGGTTTCGACAGTCGCCCGCGTTTCTGAAGTCGCGAAAAACTCGGTAGACCATTGGCGGCATGCACAACGGCTTCGCCATCAATCACCAGGTTGTCATGAGGTAGTCGCGAAACAGCCTGAGCGATTTCCGGAAAGGATGCCGTCAGGTCATTGCCGTTGCGAGACATCAGCTGGACTGATTCGCCGTCCTTAATACAAACGAGCCGGTAGCCATCGTATTTGATTTCAAACAACCAACCTTTGCGTGAAAAAGGCTCGGCGACTTTCGCCAACATGGGTTTGCGGAACCGATAGGGCTTTTTCTCGCCGATGCGGTTGAGCTTCGACTTGATGATCTGCGGCGGGTCGATACCTTTATCCAGTTCGTCCAGCGAAAGACCGGTAAAGACACTGCCCATCGGAAAGTCTTCTGTGGATTTGGATTCATCCGCAAGCTCATCGGTTTCTTTGATGAACAGCCACTCTTTCCCGGTTTCCCCTTTCATGCGAACCAGCGTCCACATACCGTGCAGTTTCTGGCCACGTAGTTCGAACAGAATTTTTCCTTTCTTCAAACCCAGAACCGGATCACCTTTGGGAATGTAAAAGCCGCGGTCCCACACGATGGTCCAACCTGCGCCATAGTTGCCCTCGGGAATCATGCCTTCGAAATCGCCGTACTCAATGGGATGATCTTCGACCAGCGCAGCGAAACGTTTGTCTTTTACGGCAGGTGACGGCCCTTTAGGCACCGCCCAGGATCGAAGCACACCTTCCATTTCCAGCCGAAGGTCGAAGTGTGTTTGTCTCGCGGCGTGATGGTGAACAACAAAGCGCAGCGGTGCACCCGGAATACTCGCCGGTGCGCCGCCAAAAGGTTCCGGTGTTCCATCCGCAGATCGTTTCCTGCGGTAGGTTTGTAACAGCGGGTTGTCTGCCATGAGAAAAATTTGTTGCGAACAGGCCCTAGGATACATGTTAATTTGACGAGATGAGTGTCGCGCTGACAAAACCCTGGATCCCGCTTGAGCAGAGCGCTGTTACCGCGCTGCCTGGTCAGCTGGGTGTGTTTGAGATTGCCGATGAACACAGAGAGGTCAGCTACATTGGCTTCGCTGGCGGCAAGAGTCTGTTTGGTTTGCGAAGTGAACTCAGCGATTGGCTTGATCGGGGCAGTTACTTTCGAGTGGAAGTCACCACCGCCTACCGAACCCGCCACCGAGAACTACTGATGGATCACCATCGCCGCTGCGGCTGCTATCCCGAGCAGAACAGCGAGTCCGAATTAGCGGGACTGGGGCGTCTTTCATGAATCTTCAATTGACTGAAGAACAAGCGATGATTGTTCAAATGGTTCGACGCTTTGTCCGTGAAGAAATTGTTCCTCTGGAACTATCTCTGGACCCTGATACCGATCAGTTGCCGCCGGATGAGTCGGAGCGCCTCAAAGATATGGTCAAGGACATGGGTCTGTATGGTCTTGGCATTCCTCCGGAATATGGCGGTCCAGAACTCGACATGGTCACGATGACGCTGATCGCGATGGAAATGTCCCAGCATCGCGCTGGTCTGTACGCTCCCTGTTACGGTGTATTCGGGGGCGCAGGTTTGGCTCAACTGTTTGAAGCCAATGATGCGCAGAAAGAGGCCTACCTGTATCCGACGCTTCGCGGCGAGAAGCGCGGCTTTTTCGGGCTGACGGAACCCTCAGGCGGCTCCGATCCTGCTCGAGCGATCCAGACGAAGGCGGTAAAGGACGGCGATGATTGGGTGATTAACGGCGGCAAGATCTTTATTTCAGGCGCAGATCGCGCAGACTATGGCCTCGTATTTGCCCGCACTTCACCCGACAAGGGTAGGGGTGGTGTGACCTGCTTCATTGTCGACACCGACACACCGGGTTTCCATGTTCGAAGAGTTGTTCACACACTGCGTTCTGCACACTACGCCACTGAACTTCAGTTTGAAGATATGCGTGTACCGCATGCCAACGTCTTGGGTGAAGTAAATAAAGGGTTCGCTATCGCGAACGATCGATTATCCAGGCAGCGTATTCCTTATAGTGCCGGATGCATTGGTGTAGCGATCAAAGCTAACGAGCTGGCGGTGGAGTATGCCCAGGTCCGTGAAACCTTTGGTGCACCCCTGTCATCTCGTCAGTCTATCCAGTGGATGTTGGTTGATAACGAAATCGATATTCAGCAGGCACGCTGGGCAACGCTTGAGGCTGCCAGTCTTGCTGATCGCGGTGAACCTTTTCGCAAACAGGCTGCCATGGCGAAACTGATAGCCTCGGAGGGCGCTTCCCGTGTGGTTGACCGCTGTATGCAGATACATGGTGGTTACGGCGTCACCAAAGATTTTCCATTTGAGCGTTGGTATCGGGAGATGAGAATTCGCAGGATTGGCGAAGGTCCGTCTGAAGTTCAGCGTCACATCATTGCAAGAGACATTCTTGGCAGCAGTTTGAGGTAGACATGTTCGAAAACCTGACGCTTTCTCCTTTGTTGATGTTAGCGGGCATTGGCCTGCTGGCGGCGATTGCACAATGGAGTGCCTGGCGTGTCAGGTTGCCAGCCATTTTATTTCTTCTGGTCTTCGGCATCCTGGTTGGACCCGTAACCGGTGTTCTGGATCCAGACGAGCTCTTCGGGGATTTGCTGTTTCCGATTATCTCTTTGTCCGTCGCCGTGATTCTGTTTGAAGGCGCCATGACGTTGAAGCTGGCTGAGCTACGGGAAATTGGCAGTACCGTTCGTAATCTCGTCACCATTGGCGCGCTAGCAACCTGGCTGATCACCGCGGTGATTGCCTATTACGCCGTAGGATTCGAGTTTGATATGGCTCTGCTGTTCGGCGCGATGGTGGTTGTGACGGGGCCCACGGTTATTGTGCCTATGCTGCGTACCGTGCGGCCGGTGAAGAAAGTAGCCGACATTCTACGCTGGGAAGGCATTGTCATTGATCCGATTGGTGCGCTTCTGGCCGTCCTCGCGTTCGACTTTTACCTGGCGTCGAGAAAGATGGAAGCGTTCGATGAAATTTTCCAGCTGTTCCTTCTGGTGGTATTTGTGGGTACCGCCATTGGTCTGATCTTCGGGTTCGGTCTGTCCTTCATTTTGCGAAAGCACTGGTTGCCCGAATACCTTCGTAGCCCGTTTACATTGCTGATGGTGTTTGTTGCTTTTGCGCTATCGGAATCGGTGGAACACGAATCGGGACTCCTGGCGGTGACTGTATTTGGCATGGTCATGGCGAACCGTCCGGGTATCGATGTGGATGACATTCTTGATTTTAAGGAGAGTCTGGCGATTCTCCTGATCAGTGGACTCTTTATCGTTCTTGCGGCCAGAATCGAGGTCGATGGACTCATTGCCGTCGGCTGGCCATCACTGATCGTGGTGGCCGGTATCATATTTATCGCTCGCCCGATCTCAGTCTTTCTGTCGACCTGGGGCAGCGACCTGACATTCGGAGAACGGTTTCTCATTTCCTGGATTGGCCCTCGCGGTATTGTCTGTGCGGCAGTGGCTGCGATCTTCGCGCTGCGACTGGAGCAGGAAGGTGCGCCCGGCGCAGAACTTCTGGTGCCGCTCGCGTTCCTCGTCATCATCAGTACGGTTGTGCTGCAGAGCCTCACCTCAAAACCTCTGGCCGCATGGTTAGGCGTCAGGGAAAGCGCGCCATCGGGATATCTCATTGTTGGTGGCGGCAGGGTAGGGCGAATGTTGGCGAAAACGCTGAAAGACAATGATGTGCGCGTCATTGTTTCCGCCAGTGATTGGGATCATGTCAGCCAGGCTCGAATGGATGGTATCGAAACCTATTTCGGAAACCCGATCTCCGATCATGCGGATCGTTATCTCGATCTGTCAGGCATCGGAAACCTGATCAGCCTATCCGGTCGTGCCAATTTTGATGCGCTGGCGGCACAGCACTTTCGTCGTATGTTCGGCGCTGAACATCTCTATGAGTTGCCCACAACGGCAGAAGGCCACCAGGATGCCAAACACCGGATCACCGGTAGGCTACGAGGCAAAAGACTCTTTGGTGAAGACGTCAGCCACAACCAGCTTCTGGGCTGTCTAATCAATGGCTGGGAAACCAAAACCACAGGTCTCACAGAGGAGTTCACCCTTGAACACTACCTGGAAAAATACCAGGAAAACGCCGTTATTTTGTTCCTGGTAGACACATCTGATAGATTGCGCCTCGTTACTGACGAAGACCAATGGCAGCCCGGTCCGGGCTGGCGGGTCGTCAGCCTTGTGAATCCGCAAATTGGAGATACATGAGCGAAGCCGTTCAGGGAAAGCGTGCAGATAAAGATTTTCACCGCCGTCCTTCGGGAATGCGTACGTTCATCATTATCTTCCTGCTCCTCCATATACCGCTGTTTATCTATCCGGTACTGAGAATCTGTCAGTGGTTGGACGTGGATTTCCTGGTCACGATGGCCATTCTTATCCCCGTCGCCAGCAGCCAGGTGATCAGTCGTTGGTTGCTGCGTGACGCCAAACATTTTTTAACCCGTCGCCTTCGTTATCTTGCTGACTTTATTCTCGGGTTGTCGCCGGTTCTGGTGATGACGCTGCTTGTATTCGAAGTTCTGTTGTTACTGAATTTGGTTGATGCGCGATCCGCGGGTTTTTACACCCTATTGATCACCGGTGGTGTTTCTTTCGCGGGATTGCTTCTGGCGATCGTGCCTTTTGTGAAAACCATCAGCTTTACGTCCGAGTCTCTAAAAGAACCGGTACGCTTTGTTCAGATCACCGATGTACATATCGGTTCCAGATCGAAAAATTTCCTGGAACAGATTGTTGGCAAGATTCGTGATCTTGATCCCGACTTTCTTTGCATCACCGGCGACTTCATAGACGCAACCGGTGTTCCGGTCTCTGATCTTGAAGCGCTATCGACGCTGGATTGCCCGATTTATTTTTCTTTGGGTAATCATGAAAAATACGAAGACCTGAACGACATTATCCATCGTCTGGAATCTCTGGATGTCAAAGTGCTGCGTACCCAAAGCATTCAACATCGCGATGATATTCAGGTGATTGGTATTGATGATCGGGATGATGCACTTCAGGTTGAAAGGGAGCTCGCCAAACTGGAAGTGCGTGACGATGCTTTCGGTCTTTTGCTTTACCATCGACCCCGCGGGCTGGAAGCAGCTCAGAAAGCAGGGATCGACCTGATGATTAGTGGTCATACCCATAACGGTCAGATTTTTCCCTTTAATCTCATCGTTAACCAGGTTTTTGACCAGACTGTTGGCATGTATCAGCATGGCAACGCGAGACTTTATGTTTCCCAGGGCACAGGTACCTGGGGTCCGGTTATGAGGGTAGGCACCCGATCGGAAATTACACTGTTTGAAATTAATCCGACTTAGGAAAGAAAGATGTCTCTAGATACCTTCAGAGAAGAAACCCGAAGCTGGCTTGAGGCAAATTGCCCCGAGTCTATGCGAACGCCCATGCCGGCGGATGAAACACCTGGCGGTGGCACAAAGATGACCTATAAAAATCCGGAAACTAAAGTCTGGATGGACCTCTGTGCTGAGAAAGGGTTTACCGTACCGACCTGGCCGAAAGAGTATGGTGGTGCTGGCTTAAGTCCCGCTGAAGCCAATGTGCTTCGCCAGGAGATGTCGCGCATCAATGCAAGACCGCCGCTCACGGGTATGGGCATTTCGATGATTGGTCCTGCGCTGCTTGAGTTTGGTACTGATGAACAAAAAGAAGAACACCTACCGAAGATCGCAGATGGTTCTATCTGGTGGTGCCAGGGTTACAGTGAGCCCAATAGTGGCTCAGACCTCGCGAGCCTGCAGACCAAGGCAATCCTGGACGGTGATGAGTATGTGATTAATGGCCAGAAGATCTGGACTTCAGGTGCGAACAATGCCGACTGGATATTCTGTCTCGTGCGTACGGACTTTGAAGCGCCTAAACACAATGGCATCACCTTCATCCTGTTCTCCATGGATCAGCCGGGTGTCTCCGTAAAACCCATTAAGCTGATCAGTGGCCTGTCACCTTTCTGTGAAACCTTCTTTGAAGATGCGCGTGCTCTGCGAAAGAACGTCATTGGTCAGGTGAACGATGGTTGGACCGTTGCAAAACGATTGCTGCAGTATGAGCGAACCATGATCGGTGGTATCGGTGGTGGCAGCCAAAAGCGCCGCTCGGTTGCTGATATCGCCAAAGAATATGTGGGTCTTGATAACGGTCGGTTGTCCGACCAAAGTCTACGTCGCGATATTACTCAGCATGCGATGGATGACCGAGCCTACAGCCTGACCATGAAGCGCAACGCCGAAGAAAGTAAGTCGACCAAAGCGCCAAGCTTTGTGTCTTCCATGTTCAAGCTTTACGGCACAGAGCAGAACAAGAAACGCTACGAGTTAATGTTGTCTGCGATGGGTGGACAGATGCTGGGTTGGGAAGGCGACGGCTTTTCCGACTTTGAGCTGACGGAAACTCGCGCCTGGCTTCGAACCAAGGCTAACTCTATTGAGGGTGGTACTTCAGAAGTTCAGCTCAACATTATCGCCAAGCGAGTGTTGGGACTACCTGATTAACCAGCTGCATCCAGGACTCGTCGCACACTGCTGGCGAGTTCCTGGCGGTTGTAAGGTTTGCTGAGAATATTTTCAGCAAGGAGTCTTGATTCTTCGTCGACAGGCTCCATACCTCTGAACTTTGAAAAGCCGCTGGTTAACAGCACCTTCATCGGTCGAATTTCATTGACCGCTTTCGCAAACTCAAATCCGTTTCTATCGTCGGGCATGACAACGTCAGAGAAGATCAGGTCAATCTGATCATCACTGGAAACCAGATCAAGGGCATCGTCTGTATTGGTCGCGACCCGCGTTTCGTAACCCAGCTCACTGAGAATGCCCGCAGCGACATTCGCCACCATCTCTTCATCATCGACGATGAGAATGGATTCCTTGACTGAGCTTTCCTCGGCAACAATTTCGGTCGTATCCGTCTCTTTTTGGCTGCTGGCGCTGACCCGTGGCAGGTACATGTTGATCGTTGTGCCTTCACCCTCGGCGGAGTACACCAGCACCTCACCACGTGAGCGTTTCACGAATCCGAACACCATGCTCATTCCAAGGCCTGTGCCTTTGCCCTCTGGTTTTGTGGTGTAGAAAGGCTCGAACAGTCGTTCCTTGGTTTTGCCATCCATCCCGATACCGCTGTCGGACACAGACACTAAGACATAGTCACCCTGGGTGAGGGAGGGGTGGATGCGTTGCGCGGCTTCGTCGACAGATTTGTTTTCCGTTTTGATCATGATGGCGCCGCCATCCGGCATGGCGTCACGTGCATTGATGCACAGGTTAATGATCGAGTCTTCAAAGTCGCCAACGTCAATTTGAGTTGGCCACAGGTCTGCTTCCTGTGAGATGTTCACGGAGATTCGGGCACCGACTGACTGGGAAATCATGTCGCCCATATTGTCGATGATGTCATTGAGGATCGTGATCTGGTCGCCTTCCGTGTTGCTTCTCGCAAAGCCAAGAAGTTTTTGCGTGATTGCGACGCCCCTTTCCACACCCTGCAGAGCCGCAGAGATATATTCCTGGCTCTCTGGATCTTTGGTGGTGTGTTTCGCCAGCTCAAGGTTACCCATCAGAATGGCGAGGATGTTGTTGAAGTCGTGTGCGATACCACCGGTCAGCTGACCCATGGCTTCCATTTTCTGTGCCTGGCGTAGCGCCAGTTCAACACTTCGCAATTCAGTAATGTCGGTGAGCAGTCCGAAGAATCCGCGCATTTCACCGTTAACACCCATGTCTGGAGCCAGCGTGTATTGCAGTTTTTCGATACCTTCCTTTTTAAAGACTGGCGTCCGCTCGAACGTGACACTTTGACCGCTGGTGACAAGATCCACGTAGTGTTCGAAGTCATGGTAGGCGTTTTCACCAATCAGGCTGGCGATGGATTTGCCTAGATAGTCTGCCGGGTCTATATCGAACCAACCAGCGTAGGTTTCGTTGATGAACAGATACCGGGCCGAGAGATCGCAATAGATAAACCCACCAGGGAAGGAGTTACCTAACGCAGAAAAACGTTCTTCCGTTGCCTGGGCTTCCAGTTCCGCAAACTTCTGTCGGGTGATGTCTCGGCTGGTGCCGTGAATTCGAATCACCTCGTTGTTTGAACCAATCTCCGGCACCCCGGTTTCCTCGAGCCACAGCAAACCAGAGTCAGTGCTGACTCGATAGGTGATCTGGTAGCTCTCTCGTGTTCGGATGGCTTCCACCTGTGCCGCTTTCAATCGACCGGCGTCTTCTGGATGGGCGAGAGCGACAATGGGCGTTTTCAGGGGATTGCCCTGTCTTAATCCCAAGAGGTTTCTTAGTTCCAGGGAGCATTCAGTTTCATCAGTGGTCAGATCCCACACCCAACTGCCAAGGCGAGCGATTTTTTGTGCCTGAGACAAAAGCCTTTCACTGCGCTTTAGTCGATTCTGTGCGTACGCGGCTTCGGTAACGTCACGGAATACAACCTGAATTGCGTCCTGACCGTACCAACGTTGTGCAGAGGCGGTTACCTCAAGTGTAATCTTGGTGTTGTCCCACAAGGTGAATCGATAGTCGGTGGAGTTTCGATCACGCTTGGTATTCTTGACATCCTGCGCCCATTCCTCGAATTCCCATGGCTGACCGTTCGGCAATACTTCGGTTAGCTTCATACCCGTCAGGATTGAGGCGTTATCGACCCGAAGTAAATCGGCCGCGCTTCGGTTGGCGAACACAATTTCGCCCTCAACGATGACGACGAACCCCATTGCGAGTTCTTCAACCAGTGAACGGAATCGTTCCTGTTCTTCACGCAATTCAAATTCAGTGGTTCTTCTGCGGTGACGTTCGCTAGCGATGGTAAGCAGGCTCGCCATGTTGGAACAGAAGTGCTGCTCCGCTACCGTCCACTGACGAGGTTCCCCCACGTGCTCAAGGCAAAGGACGCCAGCGAGCTCGCCGTTGAATTCATAGGGAGCGTCCAACATGGAACTGATGTTGTTCGCGGGAAGATACTCTTTGTTGAGCTCAGCGCAGCGCGGATCTGACTTCACATCGTCCATGATGAGCAGGCCGTCCACGGACAGCGCTTCTAAGTAGGTGCCCGCTGCTTCCTCGCCCAGTATGGCGCCGCCAGCGGAATAACCGTCTTGCGCGTTGTAAGCCGCGAGACAGCGGATGTACCGGCCGGACCTGCTGGTGTCTTTGTACTCCCAGATGCTGGTTCGCTCGCAGCCGAGTACTTCTGAAGCCGTCTTTACGATGTATGAGAAAACCTCATCCAGGGAAACATCATTGAACTTCGGATCGTGCGCGATCTTATTCAGGGAATCCCTGAACTTGATCTCCATGACCTCCGGGTCACTTCGGAATGTTCCAGCGGTGTTAGTTTTGTCGTCTGTCATTGGTTCGTTAGTAGTTCCGCTACCAGCTCTTTCCATCGCTGAATGTCGGTGTCATCAGATTCGAACAGCAGGAAACCAATTCGATAACCACCGGTTTCTGCGTCCGGTCTTTTCCATTTCACCTCACCAACCAGGAAGATGGGTTCCGCATCTTTCAGGTCGATACATAATCTAAGGATGGAATCGACGGATATTTCCTCGTCGAGGATAACTTGTAAACCATTGGCCGACAGGTCCAGTGAGTTACACATGATGACACTGCCTGAAGACGAGCTGTCCGAAGCGATAATCTCGATAAGAATCGTCGCTTCCAGCTCAAGCCTGGTTTCTACTCTATGATTCTGATCCTGTGAGGTCGTCATAGCTCTTATCCCGATCTTGTCTCAGTTTGCTGACCACCTGGGCCAGCGTGTCTTCAAATTCAACGCCTGCATCGTCGATTTCACCTTCACCGGCGACGAGCAGGGTAATCAGTTGTTCTGATGTGTAGTCGCCGACCTTGATACCGGTTCGGCTTACGAAAATCATCTTGTCTGCAGCGGCAACTCGTACCGCCAGCTTACATTCCTCCAACTCGCCATCCGCGGCTGGTAGTTTTAGCCAGGCACCGATATTGAGTTTGGCAACTGCCTCTGTGATCTCGGCAACGCGTTCCTGGTTCTCCGATTTGGCCGCTTCTTCGCGCGCTTTTTTCATGCGCTCTTCTTTTTCTTCTTCCTTGCGGCGCTGATCTTCTTCTTCCTTGGCACGAGCCAGAGCTTTGGCTTCTTCGATCGCTTTCTGGCGTGCGGCTTCACGCTCTGCTTCTTCCTGATCTGCCTGTTCTGCTGCTTTCAGTTTCTTCTGATGTTCCTCAATCAATCCTTCGTAGATGGTGGAGAAAGTAGAAGAGAACACAGAGGCATGGTTCAGAGGTTTAATGACTCCTGAAGACATGAGATACGCCATCTCGTCGTAGTTTTTCTCGAGTGCTTTCATGCCATTGCGGTTGGTGAACAGTAACTGCTTAACATCCTCCAGCTTCAGGACGAGCTTGATACGAGCCGTTTTGTCGTTGTCTTCGTAGGTGAACCATTGGCCAGGCTCAAGGCTGTTTACCTTCTTCAGCAGAATTCGTGAGACAGCGGGACCTTTTGCGACCGCTGCGCCTTCCACTTCAAGCAAATCGAAATCCACATACTCCAGCTCCTGGCCGGAAACGATGGTGACGTGATCTTCCTCGATGGTTTCCAGAGCGGCTTGAGCTGCATCGCTACCTTGTTCAACGGCAAGTAGCAGATCCTCAATTTCGCTGGGCAGGTGTTCAATGATTCGATACAGCCTTTGTTTGGCCGCGTTGGCTTTTTCCAGGTCAGCCTCTGAAATGGGCTGCAGTGTCCAGATGATGGTTTCCGTCAGTTTTGTCGCCCGAATCCATTCGTCGCTTTCAACACCTTTGGTAATGGCGATAAGTTGCAGGGATTCGTGCCAGGGTCCTTTGAGGAAGTCGACCATGCCCTGGGTCAACTTCTGGCCATCGAGTGCGTTGTTCATGGATTCAGCGGCGATGGTGCGGCCACGCTGCGAGCGAAGCTTGCCGGATTCGGAAGCGGCGAGTCGTTCTTCCAGCTTCTGGATTCGACTTTGTTCCTTTTCCAGGAATTCGTTCAGTGATTTCTGCAGGGCTGCGTAGTCAGGTGAATCAGCGGTTAGTGCAGAAAAAACTTCGTCGACTTGCGTCAGCAGTTTTTCACCTGCACGACCCTGGTCTGCAGACCAGCCAATGGTGGCATCCATGAGGAGGTCGACAATCGTGAAGATATTTTCGCTGCCTGGGTTTAACGGTGCGGTTGGATCCTGCAGCAGTTCTGCAGAGACCAGTGGTGTGATGCGTCGGAGGCGTGCTGCGATTTCATCCTCTAGGTCGACCAGGCGAAACACCATGGCCATGCAGTCACGGATCGAATGCAAAACTGCGATATCTTGGCCCGCAAGTACCCAGTCCGTTTTCTGCGCGGCAACGGTTTCCAGGATTCCGTGATCCTCGGGTAGCTGGTCGGAGTCCAGGTTTCTCAGCAAATCGGTAACGTCTTCCGTGTTGACGTTTACAGACGCAGATTCTTCACCCACGTACCGACTTTTCAGTGCCTCAATAACCTGGCGTGCGGTTACAGACATTCCGTTTCTTGTAATACACCGGGCCGTTGATGTTACCACGATTGGGCCGCTTCAGAAGCCGCAGGGGTGCTATAATGCGGCCCCTTTCAGCCGAACGGATGTACTGACAATGGCAGACCGGGGTAGAGCCAGCCCGACTTCTCACACTTACTTTTCGCAACGACTTCGCCTGCATTACCTGGACTGGGGTAATCCGGATGCACCGCCGCTTTTGCTGGTGCATGGTAACCGTGATCACTGTCACAACTGGGACTGGGTAGCGCAGGAGCTTAAAGACGATTACCACATCATTGCACCAGATTTTCGAGGCCATGGAGACTCAGCCTGGGTTTACGGTGCACCTTATTCGCAAAGTGACTACATCTACGATCTAGCCCAGATCATTCACCAGCAGGAACTGGCGCCGGTCACGATCATTGCGCATTCCCTTGGGGGGAGTGTGGCGCTGCGGTACGCGGGGATTTATCCAGAACACATCAAGAAAATGATTGTCATCGAAGGCACCGGCGGACCTCCAGCAGAGTTTGAACAAAGGCCGGTTCATGAGCGCATGCGTGAATTTATCGAGAACACCAGAAAGGCTTCCGGTCGTCAGCCGAAAAGATATCCCAGCCTCGAGGCTGCCTATCAGCGGATGCATGAGGAAAACAGCCACCTCAGGGAAGATCAGGCGAGACATTTGACGGTTCACGGTAGTAACCAGAATGAAGATGGCACCTACAGCTGGAAGTTCGACAACTACACGCACGTGATGGCGCCGTTCGGGTTAACCCGAGAACACACGAAGGAACTATGGCGGCGTATCGATAAACCAGTGCTTCTGGTTTCGGGTAGTGAATCCTGGTTCAACGATCCTTCTCGTGAAGATCCGATGCCATACTTCCAGAACGCTGAGCACGTCATGATTCAGGACGCCGGTCACTGGTTGCATCATGACCAGCTGCAGGAGTTTATGGACATTACCCGCAAGTTCCTCGCGGACGATTAGGCGGTTCTTAAGCGTCGAGAGCAAGCGCCGGGTTAAACCACTTCAGCAGCGCATCGTTCTCCGTTCTTGCATAGGTGTGTGACAAACCCTCTATGGGTCTAAAGGTCAGGTTGGCGCCTGCGGCTTCCAGTTCCTGCTGAGCCATGTAGGCAGTTTCGATGGGGAACATCCAGTCATGGGTGCCGTGCACCAGGTAGATGTTTCTGTCTTTCGCGTACTTGATGTTGCCGTTCATGGAAATCTCTGGATGCAGAACGCCGGAGAACGGTGCGAGATGCGTAAACGGAGATTCCTCTCTCAAACCGGCTAGCAGGGTATAGGTGCCGCCATCGGACATACCGGTCAGTAGGATATGCTCACGATCAACGGCAAAGTTCTCAGCGATAAATTCGATGGTATGCAGCAATACCGGTAGATCTTTGTCTGGGTCACCCATCAGCGACCAGGTGTCGTCCTGGGAGGTTGGTGCCATCAAAAGGAAGCCCCGTGATCGTGCCTCCCTGAGCCATGCCCACATGAAATCGCTGCCATGACCGGTGCCACCGTGCAGTGCGATGACCAGGGGTGTTGGTTTACTGGTGTCCAGGTACTCAGGGACGTACAAGTTAAAACCGCCACGGGCGTCACGATCATTGGCGGCATTCAGTATGCCGACGCGCTGACCTTCTCGTTCCTCCAAGAAAGATTCCAGTAACGCTTTGTTGTCTCTCTTCGGTAATTCCAGGAAATACTGGCTGATGGGTGTCAGTACACTGGCCACCGGATAAAGCATCTCTTGTGCGCGACACTGCGCCCGCATGGCCTTCATGGCGGCCATGGTATCGCCGCCGGCATTTAGGATGCCGTCACTCGCCCGCAGGCTGTAGGTCGCGGCACCTTTTATGTGCTCACCGAACTTTGCGATGTGTTCCGGAAAGACCAGTTGGTCAAAGGGTTCAAAAGCAGCACGCAGTTCCTCATCGAACGGGCGGATAAAATCTGCTAATTGATCCAGCCGTGTCGGGTGCATGTTTCGCTGCACCTGCTCGAACGCTTCCATAGCAGTCAGCAGTCTCGGGGTCATCTCCGAGATTCCCTGCATTAACTCTTCGTCACTGGATGTCATCTACTTGCCTGCATTCGGTCGATCATTGAGGCACTATACGTGAATGTCTGAGTCCGACGAACAAAAGTTTACGCACCATGTGCCTGACCCGTGCTTCGAAGAAGTTGAGGTGCTGCATGTGGACGAACATTTGATCGTTGTAAACAAACCTTCGGGACTGCTTAGCGTTCCGGGTCGTTATGTTAAAGATTGTGTCGTGCATCGCCTGCAGTTTGATCACCCGGACATCCGCGTGGTTCACCGGCTTGATCTGGATACGTCAGGTGTCATCGCTTTTGCGAATTCGCAGCACGCGACGTCTGATCTCAATCGACAGTTTCGGGAAAGGACCATCGGAAAAGAATATGAGGCGCTGGTGTTTGGCCTTGTTGAACAGGACGAGGGTGAAGTAGATGTTGCTATGCGTCCAGATCCTGAGAACAGACCCAGGCAATTGGTTGATCCTGAAAACGGCAAACCTTCGCTGACAAGGTTTCGGGTGATTGAACGACTGGAGAATTCAACGCGAGTTCAACTACTGCCTGTTACCGGTCGGAGCCATCAACTTCGTATTCACATGACACATATTGGTCACCCGATACTCGGTTGTGATCTCTACGCACACCCCGAAGCGTTTAATGCAGCTGAGCGTTTATGCCTGCACGCGAAAGTGCTTGAGCTGGATCATCCCGCATCGGGTGAGCGCATGCGGTTTGAGGCAGGGGTCTCGTTCTAGTGGATCCGAAGCGCACCGGTGAAGGCTACGATCAGATTGCTGATGTTTGGCGTGACGATCGATTCAATAATCAAAACGGCATCGCCTTGCATGAACGGGCGCTCGCTTTTCTGGAGTCAGGTGGCACCTGCCTGAATGTCGGGTGTGGTGGTAACACGCGCTTTAATCCTCTTCTGCGGGGTAAAGATCTTGAGGTGGTTGGGCTGGACATTTCGGAAGGTATGTTGGCGCTCGCCCGGGAAGGTGACCCTGCGATGACGCTGGTACACGCGGACGTCTGCGCGTGGCAACCGGATCGAAACTTTGAATTCATTACCGCATGGGACAGCATCTGGCATGTGCCACTGGCTGAACATGCCGGAGTCATGAAGAAGTTAATGGGCGCTCTGGCACCGGGTGGTGTGTTTATCTTTTCTGCGGGTGGCCTCGAGACAGAAGGTGATCACTATGATTCAACCATGGGTCCAGAGATGTACTACAGCGCGCTCGGTATTCCTGCGACGCTCAAGCTAGTGGAGGAGTGTGGTTGCATGGTGCGACACACGGAGTTTGATCAGTGGCCTGAAGTTCACTGGGTGGTGATTGTTCAGAAGAAGATCTAGCGCCGCGCCAGTTTCTTCTTTTTGTTCTGGACGTAGTCCACCAGGATGTACTCACCCAGATTGTGCGGTTCGGCGTAGAAGATTCGCCCACCGTTGATTTTGCTCATCTGCTCCACAAAAGCCTTCAGGTAGTAACTCTGATCGAGCATGAAGGTATTGATGGTGATGTTCTTGGAGGTACAGCTCCGTACCGCGCGCAACGTTTTGCTGATGGTGGTGGGCGTTGGCGGATAAGCGAACACCGGGCGACCGTTTTCCAGGTGCGCCGTTGGCTCACCGTCCGTAATCATGATGACTTGTTTTGTGCCTTGCTGGTGTTTCGCTAACAGTTTTTCGGCAAGTATTAATGCATGCTGCATGTTGGTGCCGAGCAGGTAGTCGTCATACTGCAGGTAGGGCAGATCATGCGCTTTGATCTCTTTTGCATAGGCAGAGAAGCCAAGCACATACAGGCTGTCTCTTGGGTATGCCGTCGTGATCAGATTATGCAAAGCCATGGCGACTTTCTTCGCTGACTGGAATGAGCCCCGCAGTGCCATGGACCATGACAGGTCAACCATCAGTACGGTTGCCGTCTGGGTAATCATCTCGCTGCGATAGATTTCGAAGTCGTCCATCGCCAGTTTGATCGGTGAACCTGGGCCCTCACGATCCAGCGCGTTGCGAATGGTTCGCGGCATGTGCAGGTGGAACGGATCGCCAAATTCGTAAGGCTTGGATTCCTCGATGCGTTCACCGAAGCGGCCTTCTTCCGGAACCGCGTGGTTGCCTAGATTCTGCTTCTTAAGTTTCGCATAGATTTCTGTCAGTGCTTTCTGGCCGAGACTTCGTGTGCCGCGAGGTGTGAGTTCATACTTGTTGCCGTCTTTGGTGACATAACCGGCTTCTTCCAGAATCTCGAGCATCTTTTTCATTTCTTCGAGATTTTCCAGCGCTTCGTCGCCAAGCAGCTCCTGCAGTTTGTCTGGGTCGATGTTGTCGACCTTGCCGTCGTACTGCGCGCGCTGCATCTGCTGCTCGAGCTGATCCAGCTCCGCCATTTCACGCATCAGTTCCATGGCGGCGAGCAGATCGATCTCCTCGTCACCAGAGAAGTTGTACTGCTTGCCCTGCGGGTTCAGGAAGTCGAGTTCTTTCGCGAGCTTGGCCAGTTCTGCTTCCAGTTCAGGGTCGCCGAACTTACCCTGCATCATGTCCTGCAGCTGTTGCTGCTGATCCGGAGACATGGAATTAAACAGTGACTGTGTCGCTGCCATCTGCTGCTGCATCTGTTCCAGCAGTTCATCGAGGTTTTTCGGTGGATCGTCACCGAACATGTCGCCGTACTTGTCCATGAACTCATCGAAGCCCGGGTCTTCACCGGCGATCTTCTTGACCAGCATGTCGTTCAGGTCTTTCACCATGTCTTTCATGCGCTGGATGTCGCCTTCCGACATCTGGTCAACCATGTTCTGAATGTCTTTGAAGAAAGACTGGGTCATGGCCTGTCTGAGCTGATCCATCAGCTTCAGGAATTTCTTCTGGGCATCCGTATTGAGGAACTCATATTCCTGCAGTGCTTTTACCTGGCCCGCGGCATCATCCGGCAGGTTCTTGATGAAGTCTTTGTTCTTTTCACCAATGTCACTCAGTACCTGGCCAGAAAAGTTCTCGCCGTCTTCAGACTCGCCATCATTGGATTGACTGTCAATGGGTTGACCACCGCTATTGCTATCCAGGTCACGCATCAAGTCATCCATGAACTTGCCGGCATCGTCCGGATCGTTTTTCTTGTCGACCCAGTCGTTGATGGTCTGCCGTTCCATGTCGAGGATTTCTTCAAGCTGACGCTTGATGTCTTCCATGACGCCGCCCATGTCGAATCGCTCCAGGCGCTCTCGTCTTTCTTCTTTGAGCTGCCTCAACATATCCCGTAGGCCGCGGATATAGCCACCGTCGGAAGTATCCATGCCCCGCTGCATGAGGTATCTCATCGCCTGCTGAAGATCACCGAATTCCATCAGGTCTTCTGAGAGCGCGCTCAAAATGTCATCCGCATCCAGTTCTATCTTCTGGGTGCCGTCCCATCTTGAGTAACGCAGCAGTGATGTGTATCTAAGCGACATGTCAGCCTCGATAGGTAGCCCGACCGCCGACGCGATCTTTGTTCAGCAACTGGTTAATGTGCAGTCCTTCCAGAATAAATTCGACCGCCGATGCACGCTGTGCCGAGTTACCACCCGGTACGAGTTTCTCAAGCGCGTCATTTAGGCCATCGATCTTTTTGATGATGTCTTCGTATTCGGCAGAGGGAAGCGATTCGCCGGTCGTTACGTTAATACCTTCCGCAAACTTAAGCGCAATGGTTTCCATGTCCATGCCTTCGGTGAAGCGGTTGAAAACGGCGCGAGTCGCTTCCTGGAAAAGTTTTTCCATGATCTTTTCTTCACGACCTTCTTCCATGGCTTCGAATTCCACTTTGCCCTGCAGTGAAGGCATGATGAATGGCAGGTCGGAGACCCGTGGTACGACATCCTGTTCGCCGACTTCGATAGCTCGGCGCAACGCGTTCGCCAGCAGCGCTTCGTAGTTGGAAACCGATGCCCGAACGGAGACGCCTGAACGCTGGTTGATGTCGGGTGACTTACGCGCCTGCTGGGTAATCTCAGCAACGATCTGCGACATAAAAGGTGGCACGTCTTCTTTGTACTCACCCAGATCCAGCTTGCGCTGTTCCTGCTCCATGATCGCGATCTCTTCCAGGATGGTTTCTGGATAGTGAGTTCGGATCTGTGAACCGTAGCGATCTTTCAGAGGCGTAATGATGCGACCGCGGTTGGTGTAATCCTCGGGGTTTGCTGTCGCAACGATCATGATGTCGAGATCGAGTCGGATTTTGTGACCGCGAATCTGAATGTCGCGTTCTTCCAGTACGTTGAGCAGGCCAACCTGAATACGTTCTGCGAGGTCAGGCAGTTCGTTGATGGCAAAAATGCCGCGGTTGGTATGCGGTATCAGGCCGAAGTGCAGCGCTTCTTCATCAGACAGGTAACGTCCTTCGGCGATTTTGATCGGGTCAACTTCACCAATCAGGTCTGCGATGGTGATGTCCGGTGTCGCGAGTTTTTCTCCGTAACGGGTATCCCTGTGAATCCATGCGATGGCGGCGTTGTCTCCCTGTTCCTCGAGAATCTTTTTACCCTGGGAGCTGATCGGCTCAAATGGGTTTTCAGGAATCTCTGCGTCGGCGAGTACGGGAATGTATTCATCGAGCAGTGAAGTCAGGCTGCGAATGATCCTGGATTTAGCCTGACCGCGTTCACCCAGAAGGATGATGTCCTGGCCGGACAGGATGGCATTCTTGAGTTGTGGGACGACTGTGTCCTGGTAACCGATGATGTCCGGGAAAACTTCTTCGCCTTCCTGGAGTTTTGTCATCAGGTTGCGGCGCATCTCATCTCGAACGGGGAGCACCCTGTAATTGCTGGCCTTGAGGTCACCCAGGGTTTTGGCTTCGGTCACAAATACCTCCGTAATAAACCGCCTTTCAGTCATATAACCAGTTTGAAAGGCTCCTGTCGACCTGACAGAACCCAACACCTCATTCCGACCGAAGTGGGCGAAAGCCCACGCAGCGGAGGAATCTCAAAGAGGTCTCTCCGCTCGCTGCGCTCGGTCGAGACGAGGTTGAATTAGGAGGGCTTTTTCGCCATCAAAATGGCTCTAGTGGGCGCAGGATATCCCTCGATGGTGAGGGATTTGTCCTCTGGGTCGAGGTAGTCGCTCAGAGATTGGAATTGCATCCACTCAGTGGCTCTTTGCTCTTCCAGGCTGGTGACATTGACGTCAACGGTTTCGATCTCTTTGAAGCCGAGCCGATCCAGCATAATCTCCAACATATCGGTTGAGGGGATGAACCAGACGTTACCCATCTTTGCGTAGCGATCCTCTGGCATGAGAGCAGTTCTGGCATCACCTTCGATCACCAGGGTTTCCAGTACGAGTTGACCGCCGGGTTTCAGAAAGCTGAAGAGCTCCTGCAGATGGTCCAGGGGTGAGCGTCGGTGGTATAGCACGCCCAAGGAAAAAACTGTATCGAATAGATTGAAAGCGGGTAGATGTTCGCTTTTCAGTGGCAACAGATAGGCACCGTTATCAGGGCAGAGTTTCTGCAGCAGCGTGAACTGATAATTAAAGAGAATGGTGGGGTCGATACCCAGGGCCATTTTTGCGCCGTCACCCAGCATGCGGAACAGGTGGTAGCCGTTGCCACAGCCGATATCCAGCACCAGTTGATCTGTTAAGTCTTGCAGGTGTTCCCGAATGCGCTGCCATTTCCAATCGCTGCGCCATTCCGTATCAATAAAGGTATCGCCGACCTGGAACGGACCCTTTCGCCAGGGAAGTAACTGGCGCAATGCGGCTTCAAAATTTTCATTAGGGCTGCCGATTTGCACAGTGTCCTGATTGAATTCGGCAAATCGTTCATTGGGCGTGACGCTGTCCAGTACTGCATCCCATTCTTCTTTTCGGCCGTGATCACGAACTTCGACGGCAAGAACGTCACGTAGCACGTCGTGAAACGGCTCGAGCGGACCTGATTTAGCATCCGCGAGGAAACGATCGATTTCAGGCTGCATGTTGTTCGAGTTCTATCTGCTCACACAACATGTCATAGGCATCGTAGGAAGTGTGGATCAACTGCAGCAGGAAAGTCTCGGCGATCAGGTGCGCCATCTGGTAGGTAAACATGGAAAGCGCGAAGGTCACCAGGGTCAGGCTAAATTCCTGGGGTAGGAAGTAGGCTGCCAGCGCAGAACCCACCAACCAGAGCAGATTGGAAAGATAGCCACCCATCTCGGTACTAAACCCTGCAAGCACGGTCCAGAAAATACCGACCATGGGCACGCCGATCGTTGCCCACCAGCCAAACTCACGGACGACCAGGCCGAGACACAGAGCCGCGAGACCAAGTGCTAAGAAGAGTAGGGCAACCACCGTTGTCTTGCGCCCCCGCATGGATACGCCGGTGAGATCGCGGATATTTCGATTGCCGACATTAAAGAAGAACTGGCGCGCCAGGTTTCTGGACACGCTCAGGCTGGACTGGCCCTGTTCTATCTCTTTGAGCAGATCCTGGTATTGCTCGGGTGTCAGGTAGCCGGCCATTACTTGATGCCCAGAAACGCAGAAAAATTCAGGCAATGCATGCAGCGCATCACAGTAGTGAAACCCGCAGCCCTTAATCGCTCGATATGCAGTTCTTCGCTGTTGGGTACCAGCACATTCTCGATGGCTGCTCTTTTTTGCGCGATCTCGAGATCGGAGTAGCCTTGCAACTTTTTGAAGTCGTGGTGCAGGTCTGTCATCAGAGTTTGTTTGTGTTCGTCGTCGAAGCGAACTTTCTCAGCCAAAAGAATGATGCCGCCGTCGTTTAATCCCTGATACATCCGATTCAGGATCGGTTGCCGCTCTTCGTCATCGATGAACTGCAAAGTGAAGTTCAAAACGATCA
Organism: Pseudomonadales bacterium; assembly: GCA_965267195.1. Lineage (GTDB taxonomy): Bacteria > Pseudomonadota > Gammaproteobacteria > Pseudomonadales > Azotimanducaceae > UBA9659. Next base: position 1,555,835 of record OZ253942.1, on the reverse strand, counting down.
TGGAGGCGTTGCTGAATTCGGTATCGCGGATATCCTGTTCCAGGATTTCACAGGTTGCCGCGGAGTGGTCTCTGCCCATGTTTGAGCGGCATCGTTCCGCCATCGCGGCCGAGTTGTCTACGCCAATCGCGTGACAGCTGGCGGGGATGTGTCTGCGCAACTGCAGGGTAGAGGCACCCAGGGAACATCCAAGGTCGTATACGTTTGTACTCTCCTGGGCGTAACGTTCAGCCAGCAGGCCGATGAGCTGAAGTACCAATCCATAACCGGGAACACTGCGCTCGATCATGTCGGTAAACACATCCGCGACATTTTCATCGAACTTAAAGGCGCCGACGGATGTCATGGGTGATGCGTAGACCGTATCTTTTTTATCGGAAGATTTGTTCTGTGACATGTTCTGTGGGTGACGGCCACCTCATTTGAGGGCTGCCAAGGTTATCATGTTGCTCCATGAACGAAATGTTAATTTTTTCAGGGCCATAAAGGAAAGACTTGACCCTAATTCCGTGATCGCTAAGATTTAGTAAACAGGCACTTATACAGAGCCATGCGTATAGAGGATTGTTTAGTCACCGCAAGAACCCTCAGCTCCATGATAACCATGAGAGCCATGCGCGCTTCACTCTTTCAAACCCCGACTTCGCTCGGGGTTTTTTGTTTCTGGACGGTCAAAAAGTAGGTGTGTCATGAGCCTTAGCATCTTACGAATCAATACAGCGGGGACTCCGGTCGAGTGGTTGTCGTGGCAGGAGGCTGTATGCCTGCATGCACGCGAACTGGTTAGCTGGACCTATGGGGAGGAAGTGATGGAAGTGCACGGTGGCACTTCCCGGGAAACGGGCGAACAGACGGTGCTGACGTTAAACAGCATCATTGCCTGCAAAGGAAAGGTTTATGACAAGGTGCGTCGCGAACCACCACTGACAAACCGCGCGCTGTTTAGACGCGACCAGAACATCTGCTTGTATTGCGGGAACGAGTTCAAGGAATGTGATCTCAGTCGTGATCACGTGATGCCCGTTTCCAGAGGCGGGCAGGATTCATGGACAAACGTCGTAACGTCCTGCAAACGATGTAATGCTCGCAAAGGTAATCTGTTGCTTGATGAGTGCAACTTGGAACTCCTGGCGCTGCCTTATCGTCCGAATCATGCTGAGTATCTTGCCTTGTCCCACAGCGGCAGGATCCTGGGTGACCAGATGACGTTCTTGCGCCGGCAGTTCTCGTCCAACAGTCGACTGCTGGACGATGGTCCGATAAAGTTGTCGAAGAAAGCGCAATACTGACCTGACTGATTGAAACAATCTCTTAAAGTCCTGCACACGTCGGACATTCATCTCGATAACAATATCGGAACCGGGGAAGACATGAGCCATGCTCAGGTCGGCTTTCGGTCCGTGATTGATTCCGCGTTGAATCATGATGTTGATCTTTTTCTGCTGGCCGGTGATCTCTTCGATCACAATCGAGTCAAAGAACCATGCCTGGAATTTGTTAGCGAACAGCTGGCGAGACTTTCCTGCCCAACCGTGATGATTACCGGCAACCATGACTGCATGGCGGACTATTCGATTTATCACAAATACGATCCGCGAGAGGCGGGGAGCCATATCACTTTTCTGGATGAAGAAGCCGGCAGCACTCATCGCATTGATGAGCTGGGCGTGACCATCTGGGGCAGGGGTATTGTTGACCACCATCCAGATCACAAACCGCTCGAATATGTGCCAGATCATGAGCACGAGGGCTGGTACCTGGGGATGACCCACGGTTTTTATATCGATCGCGGCATGCAGGCGTTTTCATCGCTGATTACGCCGGAAGAGATCGAAGAGAGTGGCTTTGACTACCTGGCACTTGGTCATGTGCACGTTTACACCGTGATGGAACATGGCAAAACCACTGCTGTATATCCGGGTTCACCCAACCATGCTCAGGGCGCAAAAGAAATGACGGCGGCGCTGGTGGATCTGGACCCGGAATCAGGTGTCGGTGTTCAGAAAATTCTGCTCACTGCATCAACTGCATGAACACATCCATCGCATCGATAAAGACGCGATAGTCCTTGATCTTGCCGTCTTCAACTTCGAAGACGCTACAAATCAATCTTGGTGAAACCGGGGAACCCTTTGCGGATACCGTGCTTGGATGAGTCGGTTCGCCGCTCCACCGCCAGATACCGACCGCGGTGTTGCCTTCAGCGAAAATTTTGATGACTTCGATTTCAACGTCCGGTGTGTTCTGGCAGAAACCTCGTGCATGAGCATCAAGCGCGTCAGGTCCGGTTTTGCTTGGCTGCGTTGAATCGACCAGATCAGCAGCGGCGATATCAGGAATCAGGTTAAAGTTGCGGTTGCCCAGTACCTCCTCGAGATAAACCCTCATCAGTTCTTTGCTTGTCTCTGTACTCATCAGTTGCGTTCCTGGGCTGTTCTGTCATGGTTGATATCAACATGATGAAAGGAGATGCAGCGTTGAGCAACCCGGTTTACATGGTTGGAATTATTGATGTGAAAGACTTTGAAGCCTACGCAGAGAATTACGGCATGCCGGTTGGTGCCATGTTTGCGGAAGTGGGCGCTGAAATTGTCGCTGCATCCACAGAAGCAGAAGTGCTCGAAGGTGAATGGAAAGGCAACTGGTCGGTGATCGTGAAAGTCCCCAGCGCCGAGATCGCAAGGGAGCTCTACGACTCAGAGAAGTATGCTCCCTTCAAGAAAGCTAGACAGGATTCGCTGGCGAACAGCACAACCCTGGCGATCGTCCCGGCACTGTGACCGCAGCGTGGCTGAAATCCAAAATCAGCTGTCAGCCTGCTGTTCGGTTTCTTCCAAACAAAGGCAAACACGATCTCCGTAGTAGTTGTCGAGATGGTTGCAACTCAGGAATCGTTCCGGGAGTTCTACATTCTCGATCCACGCGATAATTTGGGTGATTAACTTTTTCATCTCGATATTCTCCTGCTGATGTTAATTTGAGTGGAATTCGAGCCACTCTTCCTCGGTAAACCTTTGGGTGATGTGCTGTGGACAGTTCCAGTCAAAAGCGGCGACTCGAATCACGAATGCTCTTTCAACAACCGCCGGATATTCGGGATCTTCGAGTCGAACGGTGATAGCGGGGTCCTCTACTTGCGTCATGTGTCCGAGCATTTTTAGGCGTCGCCTTCGGGTGTAATCCATCAGAAATAATGAAACTCTGTTGTTACTGGCGACGTTTCCGGTGCTGACATACTGTCGATTACCTGAGTAGTCAGCGAAACCAAGGGTTTGCTCGTCCAGCACCTTGATAAAACCTTTTGGCCCACCACGATGCTGTACGTAGGGCCAGCCGGATTCGCTGATGCTGGCCAGGTAAAAACTGTCCCGAGAAGTGATAAACGAAACTTCCCTTTGTCTCAGGACGTGATTGTGATCATCCATGGATTCCAGGGTCGCATATTGTTCCCTGCTTCCCGCTTCCTGCTGGATGGCTTTCACATCTGGCGTAAAAACGATGTCGGCGAATTTATGACCCATGTCGTGTCTCCTTTGGCGATCAGTCTCGAATGACCTGCATATTGACAAATTTCTCTATTTGGAAGAATTAGTTAAAATTGGAATTTATTGTTCCAGTAATAGAAATAATGGATCGATTCCAGCAATTGCAGATATTTGTGGCGGTCGCAGAAGGGGCGGGCTTTTCCGCGGCCTCGAGACGCCTTGGCTTGTCACCACCGGTTGTCACAAGAGCGGTGAAAGCGCTGGAGGAACGGCTCGGCGTTCAGTTGCTGACCCGAACCACGAGGACTGTTCGGACAACAGAAGCAGGAATGCAATTTCTGGAAGATGCGAAGCAGATCCTAGAGGCGATGCAAGATGCTGACGAGGCAGTGACGGGCGTGAACCAGTCACCCTCTGGCCGCATCGCAATCACAGCACCGGCGATGTTCGGTGCCAGATTTGTCATGCCGACCATCGTTGAATATCTCGGTCAGTATCCGGATACCAGCCTGGAAACGCTCTTCGTGGATCGATTAGTCAACTTGGTGGATGAGGGTCTCGATGTCGGGGTCCGAATTGGCGAGTTATCAGATTCTTCCCTGCGTCAGCGACGCGTGGGACAGATTAGTCGAGTTGTCGTCGCTGCCCCCAGCTATCTGGAAAAGTACGGCGAACCAGAGAAACCTGAGGAATTGAAACAACACACCTTGCTGGCATCGCGTGCCGGAGATGGCGCGGTCAGCTGGCATTTTGCCAAAGATGGTTTCATGCGCATTGAGCCAAGACTATGGACGAACACCAATGATGCCGCGGTGGCGGCAGCCGTTCGTGGTCTGGGAATTACACAGTTGCTGTCATACCAGGTGATGGATGAGATTGCAGCGGGTGATTTGATTCGTCTGCTCCCCGAACACGAATCACAAGCGCTGCCGGTACAGATTGTCCACAGGGAAGGGCGCTATGGTGCCGCGCGGGTACGCAGCTTTATAGATCTGCTTTCAGAAAATTTGCAGGAAGCGCTGTCCTAAATACTCCCGGGTTTTACCAGGGTCGTCGCGAACCTTCCCAGTCAAACGGCTCAACCCCATGTTCCGTCAGCTGCAGAATTTCTGCGCAGGGTTTGGGTTCATCCAGGTATAGAAAACCAATCGTGCCAAACTGCAATGAAAGGTTGTGCGGATAGGTTGGTGAGCCAGGGTTAATACAGAGGGTGTCATCGATCATGTCGATCTGTTCGACATGGGTATCACCATAGATCAGCACATCCAGACTGTGATCGGGGAACAGGCGTTCTTTCCAGGCTTCTACTGTGTGGTTTGGCGGAATCTGTGGCATTGGCACATAGTGCGTTAAGCCGACCTTGAAGCCGGCCAGTTCCAACATCCAGGTTTCACGAACCCTATGGTCGTCTGGTTGCACTTCACGACCACCGGAGCCATCTTCGCCATTGCCGCGTGCCGCATAGACGGGCGCGATTTCCTGAAGTCGATCCAGCACGGAAAAGTGATGGATGTCTCCTGCGTGCAGGATGCACTCGACACCATGAAACTGTTCATACACATGGGGCCAGAGTTCCGGCATCGCTTCCGGAATATGCGTATCTGAGATTAGTCCAATCTTCATGCGGCTTTCTGCGTTCCCAGTGGTGGCATTGGGCACTCCAGGCAATCAGCAACAGTTCTGAGTAATTCAAGTTCGATGGTGCTAATCATATTGTCCGCACTTACGGTTGCGATGCAGGCTTTGATGAGTTTTGGTTTGCGCAGCGGATGCAGCGAGTTAAGTTCATCCAAGGCTTTGTTCATCTTCTTGAAGCTGAGCGCCTTTTTTTCTTGGAGCTGAATGTCCAGTTCAAGGACTTCTGCTCCTTCGTTGAATGCGTCTTCTGGTGCAATGGCGGAACCACGATCGCAATGTGCAAGTAGAGACAGCAGAATCTGGCAGGCATCCTGAGCCTGCTTGAGTTTGTTGTACTTCACCTCGCTGTGTTTTGCTTCAAACACTTCCTCGAGATGTTTGCTCATCATTTTCTGCACGGCCCACTCTGACAGACCGACGCGGCCATCAGCACGGATGAGCACATCCATATTCGCCATAAACAGTTTGTACTGTTCGTAACTCAGTTGCCTGAGCATGGGGTAGGCCATTTCCAGAAGAGGCAGTTTCATACCGGCTTCAAGTTTAGGCTCAGACAGGATGAGTTTGGCGAGCGCGTCGTATACCCCAAGGTCTGCTTCTTCTTTGAGATGTCTAAGTTGTTTCGTCCGAACTTCAGCATCGCTACTCAGAAGGAACAGGTAAACCAGTGATCGAGCGGTGTACGGGTCATGAGCAGCGTCGGAGAAAACGCCAGGTATCGCGGCGATGATTTGCTGAGCTAACTGGACTTGAGAAGGTTCAGGGTTACCAATCTGGCTGACCACCTGATCCGCATCGATGGGGACACCGCCACCTGAAGCGGCGAAGCCCATAGCGCCTTCAGGTGGTTCCATACCTTCTGGTTCCGGCGTTTTCTCCCAGAGAAACTTTTCGTCCCAGCTGGGTTGAATGCGCCTGATGCGTTCTTCCAGGGGTGGATGCGTCGCCATCAAGCCGGAAAACGAAAAGGTAATACCCTGTGAGAAAAACAGGTGACTGATTTCTGCACTCTCAGGATGTTCCAGTATTGATCCTGGTTCATAACCCCCAATGCGTTTTAGGGCATCGGCAATACCATCGGCATTACGAGTGAACTGAACAGCCGATGCGTCAGCCAGAAACTCCCGCTGGCGACTGACTGCTGCTTTGATCAGGTTGCCAAAGAACTGTCCGACACCGCCAATGGCCATCAGACCTACACCGACAGCCATCACCGCCGCATGGGATCTGTCACGGCTGGCTGCTGCATGGTGGCTGGGCGAGACAATCATTCGACCGATCAGATACAGCATCAGGATGCCGTAGAGCACACCCATCAGTCGGATGTTCAAACGCATGTCACCGTTAAAGATGTGACTGAACTCGTGTGCCACAACACCCTGAAGTTCATCACGATTCAGATTGTCGACAGCACCCTGGGTGACGCCGATTACCGCATCACCGGGCGAGTAACCCGCAGCGAAGGCGTTGATGCCCTGCTCGGGAATGATGTACACCGGTGGTACCGGTGTGCCTGAAGCGATGGCCATCTCTTCGACCACGTTAAGTAGTTTGCGTCGATTGAAGTCGCCTTTGGGGTCTATGACCAACTCGCCACCCATCAATTCTGCGATGGATGCGCCGCCACCTCGTAAACCAATCAGGCGAATCAAACTCGCGATCGCGATTAACACTATGATGGCGACGTTGATGGCCCAGAATATTTCCCAGGTGTAGCTAAAGCTGACAGCGGTGGAGGTGGTGTCCTGAAATTTAACGAGCAGGTACACCAGGCCGTTGGTCAGCAGGGCGAGGGAGATGACCGCCAATGCAAAGAGGAACAACAAAAACTTGGTGTTCCTCCGCGCATTGTCTTGCGACTGGAAGAAATCCACAGTGGTTTACCGAGGGATTAGAACGAAACGGAAGGAGCTTCCTGAATCGCCTCGCTGTCTGCGAATTCGAGCAGTTCTGCGTCGGTCGGGTGACCAAATGTTGGTGCCAACACAACGTTCGGGAAAGACTGACGGTAAGTGTTGTACGCCATGATCTGATCGTTGAACGCCTGACGTGCGAAAGCAATTTTGTTTTCGGTCGTCGTCAGCTCTTCCGTCAACTGCATCATATTCTCATTGGCTTTGAGGCCTGGGTAAGCTTCAACCGCAATATTAAATCGGCTGAGTGCACCCTGAAGCACACCTTCCTGGCTAACCAGGCTTTTGATGGCATCTGCATTGCCCGGGTCGCGTGCGGCTTCGGCAAGTACAGAAGCGGCAGCGTCGCGTGCTTCTGTTACCGCCTGCAACGTTTCCCTTTCGTGATCAAGGTAACCCTTGGCAGTTTCTACGAGATTTGGAATCAGGTCGTAGCGTCGCTTTAGTTGAACTTCAATTTGCGCGAACGCGTTTTTGTATCGGTTCTTTAAGGCGACCAGCTGGTTGTAGATTCCAACGGCCCAGAAAACCAGACCCGCAATGATTGCCAAAGTGATAATCGTCGAGACATCCATGATTCGGCCCTTATAAATTTGGTTACTTGGGTTTTAATGAGTCTGGGTGACTAATGCAAATCGGGTTTGTAAATATTGATCACTATTTCCCGAATTCTTCCCGGATTCTTTCATTTTCGGCGCCGATAGACGGTATTTTCAATTTAGCTTTCACTTTTCCTTCAATCTCAGCGCCGCGCCCCAGCGCCTCAATGGTGCCGTTTTCAGTCTCTATTTCACGAAAACGGTTCTGCGGATGTGCTGCCAGATCACCCAGGTCGCTAACCCTGCCATAGGCGATATTGGCGGTATCGAGACGTTTGATCACACCTTCGCGGTCTGATTGTTGAAATACCCCGGTAATCAAGTTTTCCAGGGCTTCGCGGTTCTCTAATCGCTTCTCGTTGTCTGAGAAACGTTCATCGGTAGCGATGCCTTCATCACCCAGCACATCCCGGCATAGCCACAGCCATTCTCGCTCGTTTTGAATGCTGAACAGCACCTGCTTGCTATCGCCGCAGGTGAAAGCACCATAGGGCGCAATAGAAGGGTGCTTTAAACCATGGTTCTGCGGTGTGAAGCCGCTGTACCTGTGTTGCAGATAAGGCACGTTCATCCAGTCTGCGGTTGAATGATAGAGAGAGACGTTAATCAGCCTGCCTTGATTCTCTGGGTCTTTTTCTCGCGCGAACAACGCCAGAAGTATTTCCTGGTAAGCCGTCATGCCTGCAGAAATGTCTGAAACTGACACCCCGACTCTGGTGAGTTCTTCACCGATGCCGGTAATTGAGCAAAGACCGCTCTCTGCCTGGATCAACAGGTCGTAAGCTTTCTGATTCTTGTAAGGGCCGTCTTCGCCGTAACCGGATATCGAACAAATGATCAGTTCAGGATATTTGTCTCTAAGAGACTCAGGCGCGAAGCCCAATCGACCCAACGCACCGGGTGCAAGATTCTGGATAAACACATCAGCTTCTGCGAGAAGGTTGCGTAAGAGTTGCTGATCGGCTTCTTCGCGAAGATTCAGCGTAATGCTCTCTTTACCGGCATTCAGCCAGACAAAGTAAGCACTTTCGCCTTCAACCATCGTGTCGTAGCGTCGTGCGAAATCTCCTTCATCACGTTCGATCTTGATAACCCGTGCGCCTTCCTCAGCAAGACGACCAGAAACATAGGGTGCCGCTACCGCCTGTTCGAGAGCAACGACGGTAATACCTGAAAGGTCTGTCATGGTTGATTCACACCCGGTAATGCCAGTCTCGTCCAGTGCAGGATGCCCCCTGGAATGTTGGCTACTTTGTCGCGCCCTGCAGATCGTAGGATTTGTGTTGCCATGGCAGAACGTTTGCCGGACTGGCAGATAGCAACCACGGGTCGATCATCTGGTACTTCATCCAGACGGTCACGAAGTTCATCCAAAGGGATCGAGAGCGAATCTTCAATATGACCGAGTTCGCCGTTGTACTCCTCCTGACTACGAACGTCGAGAATACAAACAGCATCACCTTGTCTTGCGACCCAGTCAGGAGCAACTTCGGGCACGCCTGCAAAAGTCACCGTGATGGGTGCCCAATCAGGTTGAGCAACAGATTCGTCAGGTTTGCCGCACTTCATGTTTGCAGGTAGCGCAATTTCCAGTTGCCTCGGGTGTGGTAGACCGAGGTTATTCATATATCCCACGAAGTCTTCTTCACGAGCATCGCCGCCAATCCTTGGGTTGTAGCGTTTTTCTTCGGCGACGGTGGAAACGGTGCGGCCCATATAGTCGTGAGCCGGATACAGCAGGCAATCTTCAGGCAGGCTGAAGATTTTGTCTTTGATGCTGTCCCACATGGTATGAACATCACCTGCCTGGAAGTCCGTGCGCCCGGCACTTCTAATCATCAGGCAGTCCCCTGGAAACGCCATCTTCTTGTCGTTGGTCACGAAAGTGAAACATCCGTTGGTGTGACCGGGTGTATGCATAGCGGTCACCGAGCAGTCACCAAAGGCGAGGACCATGCCATCTTTAAGCGCTATATCAACACCGTCTGCTTCATAGTCTGCGGCAAGGGCAATCTCAGCGCCTTCACTTTCTTTCAGCAACCAGGCACCGGTTACATGGTCCGCGTGAACATGTGTATCCAGTGAGTACTTCACCTTCAGATTGAGTTCGCGAAGCAAAGCGATATCCCGTGTGTGCTGTTCAAACACCGGATCAATGACCACGGCTTCATGAGTCGTTTCACAACCCAGGATGTAGGTGTAGGTGGAAGAGTCGGCGTCGAAAAGTTGGCGGAAGATCATGATGATGGCGCGATCGTAAAAAAGACCTCATTATACCGTCATGGAACTTCAAGACATTGCCGCAATTGCGGAAATCATCGGGGTCATCATTATTGTGGTGACGTTTGTGTTTCTTGGCTTGCAGATGAGGCAGGCGAACCGAATTGCGTCGGCGCAGATGCATCATGGACTGGTGCAAAATGAAATTGCGGTAAACGCGATTTTCCTGGAATACGCCGATACCTGGGACAAGATCCTGAACGATCAATCGCTGGATGAACCCTTTGAAAAACGCAAAGCAGTGATGTTGATGAACCAGTTTTTTACGACCATGGAAAATCGCTACTGGCAGCATCAACTTGGCTTTCTGAGCCAGCTTGATTTTGAAGACACCCAGGAAACAATTGCCATAACAGCTAATCTTCCTGCATTCGAGCTCTATCAACAGGCCCCTAGCTACGCTAATCGTTCCAGGGAGTTCAGAGACTTTATTGTTGGGCTTCGGAACTAACTCCTAAAGAGCCAGCTTTTTTGCTCTTCACTGAGCAGCTGATCAACCCTCTGGTCGAGTCTGCTTAGTTGTTCTTCAGTCATCTTTTCGCGCCACTGAGAATTTTTGCCGGTGGCGAAGAATGAGTTTTCTTGTTTCCACAGTCCGGTACCGGCAGCAGGGGCGTACTGGTCGCCTTTCTTCTGCATGTTCTCGAAGGTGCCTGCTTCGGTCATCTCGTCCAGCTGTTGATCATTGAGACTCACGCCCAGGATGTCACCAAGCGTTGCGATATGTCCCCGTAGGTCCTGTTTCATATCGTAGTAGTGCAGGAGATGAACATTCGGTAAGTCCCGATAGTCCCAGTAGGTCTTCAGGAAGTGGGTATGGGTCTCGATGGTTTGGTTGTCAAAGTAGGTGGGGTCTAGTGAGCCATCGATCCAGTGATCAATCTCATTGCCGTCTCGGGTTAACAAGGTCGCTGCGAGTTCTTCGTCAGACATGTTGTCCTGGTGATTCATCATCGAGAAAAGCGCATCTCTTGGGTCACGCATCACAACCAGATACTGACACTCATTGTGGTGCGGTATGCCATCCAGTGGTGAGTGGGTTTTGATAAAACGGCGGTGTGTCTGGTTGTCGACGAGTTGCAGATATTCATCCAAAGGCGCGAGATCCGCGTCAATCCAGGGAGAGATCACGCCTGGCTTTTCGCCGTGATCGGCTTTCTCGAATACCACCATGGCAACGAGTGCCTGGGTCCAGGTGGTGCCGCATTTGGGTGGGGTGCAGATGAAGATATCATCGGGCCGATACTGAAATTTCTCCCAGCGATCCGTGTCAGTGACTGGACCTTTGTAGGTTGCGCTCTTGCCGGGTAATGCCATCGTTCTGCCCTTATTGTTTTTCTTGTGCTCGAACCCTACCAAGGTGTGTTAGTTTCGTCATCACCTGATATGAGGAATTCGTGATGAGTGTTCTGTTTGGTCCAGTTGTGCAGCAGGGATATGTGGTGCCGGATGTTGATGCGGCGATTGAGCATTGGCTTGCCAGAGGGGTGGGTCCGTTTTTTCTGCAGGACATCCGAGGTTTCTCTGGCAGCTATGATGGCAAACATATTGATGCGGATATGCGCGCAGGCTTTGCCTACTGCGGCGATCAGCAGATCGAAGTGATTACGCCTGAGGGTTCACATCCTTCTATTTATAAGGACTATCTCGCAGATCACCCTGAAGGTGGGCTGCAGCACCTGGCATATTGGGTTGATGACGTGGACGATGCCTTGGCTGGTATCGAGGCGAAAGGGTGCAAGCACAAGGTGTGGCAACGCTATGGCGAAGCGCCTGATTACAAAGCACATGCCTATATCGATATCGAAGATCAGCCAGGTGTCATGATCCAGCTGATGGCGCGTAGCGACTTTTATGACATGTTCTTTGGTCTGATGAAGAAGTCAGCGGATGAGTGGGATGGTGTGACCGATCCGATTCGCATGCTCGACATGTCGACGGGTGCACCTAAAGCTGTGCCCTATGAGCGCCGCATCTAGTTTTTCGGCAGCAGATTCGGCATGCAAGGCGGCTTAAGGCAAAGGTCTTCGCCACCCGCTGGGATTTCTCCGGTTTTGTCGAAGATGCCCGTCATCTTCAGGTTGGCGATGTGTGCGCCGTTTGAATCTACGGTAACCCAAACCAATTGATCCATCGTTGGCCCGTTCTGCGGTAAGAACACACCACCTGTTGTGGCCAGCTGAATATAGTCTCGCCCATTTCGAACAGTGTGCTTGTAGGCATGTCGGTGACCGTGGAAGACGGTGTAGGGTCTGTCAGCTAAGACAGCTTCGATAGCCTGCCACGTTGGCATGTCATCGTTTGCCCAGGGTGCTTTGTGCGACAAGACAAACGTCCATCGAACGTTCTCATTGTTTTTCAAAGCCTGCTGCATGTACGCAGACTGTTCGGCTGAAATCATTCCCGTTTCATCTTCAGGGTGATTGGCGTAGGCGGTTTCACCAAACGCTTCCCAACCTTCGGTCATCGCGACTTTGTAAGCCTCGGTTCGCATCTTGATGATTTCCTGCATGCGCTCGTCAGTGTGATCATCTGTATCCAGGATCAGGAAAAGGATGTCACGGTATCGAACGTGAAAGTATCGGGGACCCAATCGCTCAGCCCAGACCTCCCTCATGGTTTGACCCATCAGATCATGGTTGCCACCGGTATAGATAACGGGCGCATCTGCGCGGCTCACACGTTCATCAAATGAATCCCACTGATCGATCAGCTCTTGTCGATCTTCACCTCCCTCAATCAGGTCACCGACATTCACAATGAGTTCCGGTCGAAGCAGATTTAACTGTGCAACGGCAGTTTCGAACACGCCTTCGCGCTCTCCACCTGTTAAGTCTGAAAAGACGGCGAACCTAACGGCGTCCTGATCGTAGTCAGGTGCCTGGGAAGACCAGGGGAGGGGTGAGTCCGCCAGATCATGCTGAATGGTTGGCTGACTGCTGCAGGCGGCTAGCAGGAAGATAACTAATAGTAGAGCTGAGTTTTTCATCGCGTCATTGTACTAATATGTCGTGAGAGAGGGGTTAGATATGTCAGAAGAATTAGAAACCCGGATACAACGGCTCGAGGATTTGGAAGAAATACGTCGGCTAAAGGCGACCTACTGCGACATCTGTGATGACGACCATAATTCTGATCGAATCGTCACGATCTTTACGGAAGACGGTACCTGGGAAGGAGAGGGCATCGGCACCGCAAAAGGCCATAACGCGATCAGGAAACTGTTCGATCAGTTCAGCGATGCCATCAAGTTTTCACAACATATGGTCCACAACCCGATCATTGATGTGGATGGCGATGAAGCGAAAGGGCGCTGGTACTTTCACGGCATGTTCACCATGCGCCGTAATGACAAACCCATGTGGCAGGCATGCCGATATCACGAGGTATACCGTCGGACTCCCGATGGCTGGAAGATCCATCACCTAAAGATTGCAGAGCCGAAGTTTGCGGCTAGTTATGACAAAGGATGGGCGCTATAATCGCGTCCTCTTTGCCCGCGCATGCGGGTTCTCTGTCCGCCCATAGCTCAGCTGGATAGAGCACCAGGCTTCGAACCTGGGTGTCGGGAGTTCGAATCTCTCTGGGCGGGCCACCTTACCCTCATCCCGAGCGCAGCCGAGGGAAAAGGCTGTAACCAATCAGCGACTAATCAACTGTCACAAACGTTGGCTTTAAATGGACTTATAAGCCACATCTACGCATTCGATCAGATTTGTTCTTGGAGGAGGCGAATCGCTTCGATGAGTCTCTTGTGAAATTTTGGCTTGGCGTCTGCAGCCAGAATAATGAAGCAACTGATAAGCGCGTCTCTTCTCATACCTTCAAGATCAAATTCGCCTCGTAGCCATGCTCGTTGTGCTTGCTGGAATCCGGTTGCGAAACGATTGCCCAACAACTCACTGTCGATCTGACCGCGCAGATATCCGAGGTCTAAGGCTCTCTTACAATCTTCAATCGCAACCTTTCTGCCACGATGACGCATCGATTTATCAAAATCGTCGAGAGACTCTGCCTCTAACCCTAGCTGAAGCTGACGCGTGTACCTTTCATCTCTCTTATAGATTGCAACAGTTCCATTGATAACTTCTTCTGCTTTCTCAATAGGGTCTACTGTCGTCGACACATTATGTGCAAGCTCAAGCTCTTTCAACGTTTGATCAGCAAGTGCCAGAAGTATCTCTTGCTTGCTGCCAATAAGGTTGTAGATGGTCGGCGTCGTAACATTGGCCCTGACAGCCAACGTTCGGATGCTGAGTTCTTGATGCCCAAGCTCCCGAAGGATGACTCGCGCAGCACCCAAGATGCGTTGCCGGCGTTCGTTCTTGGCGCTCTCCCTAACACTATCTTTGGGGAAAGCCTGACTTAACTCACTCATAGAGTCATATTTTAGACGCGTATAAAATATTTGCAATATTATTTATACGCGTGTAAATATATTTCTTCACCTAAGTGAGGGAGCAGACAATATGAATATGGCCGTACCGGAAAACGCAGACATCATTAAAAATAATGTGCGCCAACTGGCCGAAGAAATTCGGGAAAGAGACCTTTCAACCGAATTCGATGCACTTCGAAAATTACCTAAAGACGTCGTAGAAAAACTTCGCTCTGCTGGGGTATTCCGAATGAATATGCCGAAGATATGGGGTGGCCCTGAACTCACGCCGATGGATCAGATCGAAGTGATTGAAACGCTGTGCTGGGCGGACGCATCTGTTGGTTGGTGCTCGTTTATCTGGACCGACTCAGGAATTTACTCTGGTTACCTTGATGATGATGTTGCACGTGAACTTTATCCCGAGCTGGATATGGCTCAATCCGGCTGGATTTACCCCGCAGGAGTTGGCAACAAGGTGGAAGGCGGCTATGAGCTCTCCGGCAGATTCATGTTTGGCTCGGGTTGTAATCATTGTGATCGCCTTGCTGCAGGCTTTGTCGTTGCGGAAGACGGTGTGCCGGTTATCGGACCAGAAGGAAGACCTGAATGGCGGATTGGCATAGGCAGACCTGAGCAATTTGAAATCCTCGATACGTGGTACACCATGGGGCTCAAGGGAACTGGCAGTACTGATTACGAGGCACACGCTCTGTTTATCCCGGCGGAACACACTTTTTCCTTCTCGGATTCGGCACCACGGCAAGGCTCAATCTGGAAGAAACCAAATCACTTGCTACGCAAGATGAGCGGTGTCCCGCTTGGAGCAGCACGTGATGCTATTGATCGCGCCATCGAGATCCTTGAAACCAAAGTCGATCGGATAACGGGTCAACCCTATCGGGATATGGAAGTTAAGCAGCAAACAATTGCCCTGGCTGAAGCTAAGCTGGGCGCTGCAAGAGCGTATGTGTTTGAAGCAGTTTCCACGGAATGGGAAAAGCTCGAAGCAGACGAACCTCTGAGCCCGCGTGAAAAAGCAGCCGTCATGATCTCAAGGCAACAGGCTTTCCAGATGGGGCGTGAAGTCGCCCAAATGATGTTCGATCTTGTGGGCGCAGATTCAATTTACGCAAGAAACCGTTTTGAACGGCTGCTACGTGACATGAACACTGCCTGCCAGCACGTCGTAGCTCAGGAAAAAACTTTACAGAATCCGGGCGGGCTACTGCTCGGTTCAGAAAAAGCTGCTGCTGATTTGATGTTGTAGGCAACACGTACTAAACGAGATTCACGCGTAAACCAATTGATGCTTTTTCACACTGAACCATTCTCAGCAAAAGTCGATGAATGGGTGAGAAAACACATCTAAAAAAGGAGGGAGCAACAAGATGAATAAAGTGGAAGGGTTACACCACATCGCAATCACCACAGCCAACATGAAGGAGCAGATCGAGTTTTTCACTGACAAGCTTGGCATGGAGTTAGTCGCTCTTTATTGGATGCATGGCGTGGAAAATACATGGCATGGATTTCTGCGGTTGAACGATGAAAGCTCTATCGCGTTTGTTTGTAACCCTGATATTGAACAGATTCCGGTTCGAATGGGTGAAACTCACGCGGGCAATCCCGGCGCTAATTGCGCTAGAGGCTCGATGCAGCATCTTGCCCTGCGTGTAAAGAACCATGAAGAACTACTCGCAATGCGTGACCGCCTTCGTTCAAAGGGTGTGCCTGTTATAGGACCGGTGGATCACGGATTCTGCGCGTCAATCTATTTCGCGGGACCTGAAAATCTCGCACTTGAACTCTCGTACTCCGAAGCGCCGATTGACAGCAGAGCTTGGGTCGATCCAGAAGTACAAGCTCTTGCGGGAATCAGTGACGAAGAGTTGGCCCGCTACAAAAAATCATCTGACTACACGGATCAAGCCGGCGCCGTTACTCAACCTTCTTTAGATGGTCCCGGCCCTCACATGACTGGTTATCCAGCCGAGGGGGTCTATGAATCGATTCTTTCGATTCCGGATGAAGTGATCTGGGAGAACAGCGAAAACCAGCCGCCCGTGGAAGTAGTGGACTAAGAGTTTTTTGTCACAAAAACACTTCCGCTTGCTGATGGATCGGGGTCTGTAGTGGTTCTTTATGGCATTCGCTTGTGACAGTACAAACATTTTTACAGCAAGTAATCAGAGACTTAGCGAGGTTCGAGACGAGCCGGCCGGGAGCGGACTTCGAACCTGGGTGTCGGGCCCGTTACACGGCGTGTGTGAATCTCTCTGGGCGGGCCACCTTACCCTCATCCCGAGCGCAGCCGAGGAAAGGGCTGTAGTCGATCATCTCTTCTCGAATATCACGACAAGTAGTCGTCACAAGATCTAAGTACTACTCAGCCAGATCTGAAAACAGCAAGCCAACTGCGCTGGCGTTTGGTCTGCGTGTATCAGCAGCACCGGCTTGATAGGTTGGGTGAACGCGGATTGATTGCGTACTGCCCATGGTGGGTTGCAGATCGATTTCATGTCCCATGGCCTCAAGGCGCTTTACCGTATCACTGCTGATCCAAGATTCGAGTGCGAGTGGCGCTGAGCGCCAACCCTGATGCACGCGTGGCGCCTGGGTGGCAGCGGCGATGTTCATGTCGTAGTCGATGACATTCACAATGATCTGAAGGATGACATTAATAATTCGCCCGCCGCCGGGGGTGCCGGTCACCAGCACCAGGTCTCGATCTTCATTGAAGACCATGGTGGGTGTCATGGTTGAGATCATGCGTTTGCCAGGCTCATAGCGGTTCGGGTGTTCCGGCTGGTTCCAGTAAAAGTTTTTCATCTGATCGTCCAACAGGATGCCAGTGGCTGGTGCCACATAACCCGAACCAAAAGATGATCCCAGTGTGTATGTCACGGCGACTGCGTTGCCCCATTGATCAACAACAGAGTAATGGGTGGTATCGATGCTTTCAGTGGCTGTTTTCTTTAGCTTAACGCGAAGCACTGAGGTTGCTTCAGACGTCAGATTGATAGGTTTTATTTCTGACACATGCGTCGCGGCGGACTTGTCGATGCTGGCCGCCATTTTCTTTGCCGTAGACAAAGCAATGTAGTCCGAGATTGGCACGTCTACAAAGCCAGGGTCGCCGACGTGAGTCCGGCGGTTTGCAGCAGCACGTTTCATGACCTCTGCCAGAAGGTGGATGCTCTTAGCGCTACCCTGTGGATGCTTACTCATTTCGAACTGCGACAGCATGTTCAACATCTGCAGCAAGGTGATACCACCGGCACTCGACGGTGGCATCGTTTGCACACTGAAGCCTCGATAGTTGGTCGCTACCGAGTTGCTTTTGCGAGTTTTGTATTGCTTTAGATCGTCCAGGCTGATGTAGCCTCCGTCGCTCTCCACCGCTGATGCCAGTCGTTCAGCCACCGCGCCCTGATAGAATGCATCGGCGCCTCCGTCAGCAATTTGTTGCAGTGACCAGGCGAGATCAGCTTGTTGCCACAGGTTGCCAGACTTCAGCTCGGTATCACCCGGCATAAATTGCGCGACACTGGCTTTGTGATCTTTAAGTCGCGGTGCTGCTTTTTTTATGGCCCGAGCAAGGTCTGGGTTAATGTGGAAGCCATCCCGTGCGAGTTTAATTGCCGGTTGGAGGAGCTCCGGCCAAGGCAGGCTACCTGACTCACTCCACATCTTGTAAAGCCCTGAAACAGTGCCTGGCACAGCTGCGCTGGTCGGACCTTTTCTGAAGCCAGTAGTATTTACTTTGCCATCGGCGCTGGTGAGCTCGTTAAGGTTAAGCTCAGCAGGCGCAGCTGACCTGAAGTCGTAAGCAGCGACGGATGCATCCTCCTGGTCATAAACAAGGCTGAATCCGCTTCCGCCGATGTTACCGGCACGGGGCAGGGTTACTGCCAGGGCAAAGCCGACCGCAACGCTGGCATCAACTGCATTGCCACCCTTTTGTAGAATGTCTCTACCGACTTGCGTTGCGATTGTATTCTGCGAAACCACCATGCCTGCTTCAGCCAATACCGGGTGGTGAATCGTGGTGTAGCTGACCAGCACATCGGCGCGGCAGGATAGAGAGAGTGCTAAAAGTGTGAAAAGAAACAGCCGTGCTTTCATCGCGCTTGCTCCTCTGCCAGTGAAGCAGCGGCTGCACCTGCGCCGGGTCTGCGAGGGTCAGCAGACCCATACAGCACACCATCTTCCTTAGAGATAGCCTGCACCGATCCCAGTGATGAACTGGTCGATAGAATGTGGCCTCTGGATGCCAGTATCTCCAGAGTGTCGGGGCTGATCCCAGGCTCCACGTTCAACTTATCAGGCATCCATTGATGATGGATGCGTGGTGCGTTCGTCGCTTCAGCGACATTCATGTCAAAGTCGACCATGTTGATGATGTTCTGTAACACCACATTGATAATTCTGCTGCCGCCGGGGCTGCCGGTGACCAACAACAGTTCGTCGTCTTTGAAAACCATGGCTGGCGTCATAGCGCTGAGGGGGCGTTTCATGGGTGCCACTTCGTTGGCGCTGCCCGTAATCAGACCAAACGCATCCGCCGACCCGGGTTTGGCAGCGAAATCAGTCATTTCATTGTTGAGTAGAAAACCGGCGCCAGGAACAGTGATCGCACTCCCGAAGGAAAAGTTGATGGTGTAAGTCACTGCTACCGCATTGCCCGCGTTATCAACCACTGAGTAGTGAGTAGTATCGATACTCTCAGGGTAGGGCGGTTGTCCCGGTTTGATATCTTCGGACCTTCTAGCCTTGGTCATTGAGATAGCTTGAGCGCTGGCCTTACCGTAGGGTTTGCTGGTTAACCAGGCTTGCGGCACGTCGAAAAAGTCAGGGTCACCCATGTGAACGCTACGGTCGGCATAAGCGATCTTCATGGCTTCTGTCAGTACATGCAGACTATCTGCTGAGTTGTGTCCCATCTCGTCGAGCGCGAATTGCTCAAGGATGTTCAACATTTGAATCACATGAACACCACCGGAACTTGGTGGTGGCATGGCGACAACCGTCGCGTCTCTGTACTGTCCCTTGACGGGTTTGCGCCAGACCGGTTGATACGCCGCTAGATCAGCGTGGCTAATTAATCCGCCGCCTCGCTTCATTTCTTTGACGATCAAATCTGCAGTGGCCCCTTTATAAAAACCATCTTTGCCATTGTTTGCGATACGCTGAATGGTGGTTGCAAGTTCCGGTTGTTTAAAAGTTGATCCCGGGACGGGCGCAGCTCCATCCTCGCCAAAAAACAGCTGTGCCGTGGCAGCGTGCCGCGTGAGCATTTTTTTGCGACTGCCGACTGCAGATGAAAAATCATGGCTGACGCGAATACCTTGTTCAGCCAACACGATTGCTGGTGCTAATAACCGGTCCAGAGGCAGGCTACCGTATTTCTCGTGGGCATCCAGCAATCCGGCGACCGTGCCGGGTACGGCAACTGAAAGATGACTTGAACGATAGGCTTCCCGGTCTACGCTGCCATCACTGTTAAGAAACATGTCGGCGGTGGCTGCGGATGGTGCGGTTTCCCGGAAATCCAGGCTATGGGTTTCGCCGGAAGCTTGATCATGAAATAGCAGGAAGCCACCGCCGCCGAGGTTACCCGCCCTGGGGAGATTGACTGCCAGTGCAAACCCCACGGCCACTGCGGCATCAACGGCGTTACCTCCGTCTGACAAAACATCAGCACCGATCTGGCTGGTTTCATCTCTCTGACTGACCACCATGCCGAACTGGCTCTGGACGGGATGATAGAGCGATTCGTATCGATGAATAGACTGCTGCGCCTGCGCACCCGAGACGGACAGACTTAAGAGTATTGTTAGAACGATTCTATGAATTTGGCGCATGGCGTTGGTGACGTTGTTCTCTCTGCTTAGCTCGATCATACATCGCCATCATTTCGGTTATGCAACTAGACGACGACCTGAATTTACGGTTTCGGCCTTAGCGGATGACGCCATGACCTCTCTTGCCAACGATAACCCAGTGGCTGCTGCCAGTGTCCAGCCGAACATGCCATGGCCTGTGTTGACGTAGAGGGACTGATGTTTGGTTTCACCGACAATTGGGAGGCTGGAGGGTGTCATGCAGCGAAAACCGGTCCACTGCGAGGTGTCTGCTGATGCGTAGTCGGCGGCCTGAGGGGCGATTGTCTGCGCAGTGCGTCGCAGATGATTAAGTCGGTTCTGAAAGCTCTTCTCTCTCAGATTGATGTCGGCGAATCCCGAGATTCTAACGTGATCATCAAAACGACTGACGACTAGCTTCTTGTCTAGCGCTGTGATGCTGGTCGTCGCTGGTGTTTCGCCTGGAGGTAGGTTCACGCTGTAGCCGGCAACCGGTAGTGTCTTCAGATTTATCCCAATAGGGCGCATCAACTCTCTTGAGGTGTTTCCTGCGCAGACGACTACCGCATCAAAGGGTTGAAGCGTGTCTGCTATGACAACGCCCTTGCACCGGCCCTGTCTAACCAGAATATCTTCGACTGGTGTCGAGTAGTGAAATCTAACACCCAATTGCTGAAGTTTTCTCGCAAGCTCGACGGTGAATCGGCGTGCGTCACCCAGTTCATCATCCGGTGAGTAAACGGCTGCGCCGACAGGATAGTTCCAGCTTTGAATAGCTGGCTCAATTCCTTCTGCTTCAGTCGCGCTGATCAATTCGATTCGGTGGCCAAGATCCTGTTTCAGTTTGATGCGTTTTATCAGGCTGTCTGTCTTCTTTGGGACAAGTACCAACTTACCTCGAGTGTGGTAGCCGAAATCTGGAACCTCATGAGCGAGACCCTGCATTAGTTCGGCAGACTCAAGCGCTGTTTTTAGAAGTTTGGATGAGTTGTATTCAGATCGTTGACTGCTGGATTCCAGCAGAAAGTTTATCGCCCATGACACAAAAGACGGGCGCAGGGATGGCACAATCCTGAGGCCTTCATCCTGAGCCAACAGAATTGGCAAAAGGCGTGACAGCAAAGCTGGGTCCGCCATCGCATCAGTGAAGCTGTAGGATAATTGACCCGCGTTACAGTGGGTCGTCTGGGTGGCAGCATCAGACGCTGCGTCAAAAACTTCAACCTCCGCACCGAGTTGGGCGAGGTAGTAGGCAGTTGTAACGCCGACGACACCGGCACCAATAACAGCAGTTTTCATAGCTGAATATTAGTGTGGCGGCCAGTGTGACCACCAATGACGATCCTATGCCGCTATATAACCTGATGTTATGACTTGCGGCTTTGTTCTATGTTCTCGGAAAGAAAGTCGATAAAGCGCTGGCAGAATGTAGATACCGGAACCTGCTCAAGCTGCAAAAGGGCAATATCGAATTGAAGCGTTGGCTCGATCTTGAGCACGTCGACATCTCTGTTCAGAAAGTTATCGGCGGTAACGTTATCCACTATCGCTACCCCCACACCTTCAGACACCAATGCTGCCGCTAGATGGTAGGTTTCTGCCTCAGCCACGGTGTTCAAATCGATACCAGCCCCTTGCACGTGAGCATCCAATAGTCCGCCGAGGGGGCCGCGATTGCTGAGCGCAACGAAAGGTAGCTCTTCTAGCTCGGTCAGCTCAATCGTGTCTCCATTCCTTGGTTTCATCGTGTTTTTTGGAGCAATGAGCACAAACTCACCCTGGTCCAGAGTGGTGGCCTTGATGCCAGGGGTGCTGGGTGGATCGAACGCTACTGCTAGATCAAGCCTTGATTCCTTAAGGGCTTCGGTCATTTCGCGGTGGTGCAAAGTTTCGAGCTCAAAGCGAATGCCTGGATAGGTTTTCATGTGTTGAGCGACAATTCTTGGCAGTACTCGTGTGCCCAATGCTGGGGTTGAGGCAATTCTGATCTTTCCGTCTGAGCCTTCCTTTAAGCTTGAGGCTATTCTGCGTAACTTTCCCAGGTCATCAAAAAGCACCTGCACATGCTGAAACAATTGCTGAGCCTCAGGCGTGGGAACCAGTTTTCCTTTGGCCCGTTCAAACAGTAGAAACCCTAATTGCGATTCTGCGTGAGAAAGCACCTTTGATATAGAAGGCTGAGAAACGTGCAGGATCTTTGCTGCCTGGGTCACTGAGCCGCTGGTATACACGGCCTGAAAAACCTCAATGTGTCTGAGTCTCATCTCGAATCTCGCCCTATCGGTTAAGTCATTGCTAGAATAGCCAGCCAGTTTAACCCATAGCCCAAGGCTATGACTGTCTCAGTCCTAACTATTGGTCACCTGACGGTTCGTTTTGCTAGCTTGTGCTGTGGATGTCTACGATAAGAAAACAGGGGGAACTATGAAAAAGAATGCGATGAGGAGCCTTCTGGCACTCTGCGTGGGGATGACCATCTCGGGTGGTACCGTCGCGGAGGATGGCGATGTTATAGAAGAAGTCATTGTTGTCGGCACGCAGATTAGAGGTGCTGATATAGCAGGCGCTCTGCCGGTTTCGGTGTTGGATCGCGACGATATTGGCCTCACAGCGGCAGTAACTGGCGATGAATTGCTACGTTCCATTCCCCAGATGGGTGAGGTCAACTTCAACGAGTCGGTGACCACTGGTGTCAATGCGGCGCGAGGTGACGTGAACTCCATCAACCTGCGTGGGCTCGGCACAGGAAACACGCTGACCCTGATTAATGGCAGGCGCATGGTTCTCCACCCTGGTACACAGACGGAGAATCGAATTCCAGTGGTAACCACCAACGCCAACGTCATTCCTGTAGCAGGCATCGAACGAGTTGAGGTGTTACGAGATGGTGCTGCGGCACTCTACGGCACTGACGCTGTGGCAGGGGTCGTGAACTATGCCCTCGCCAAAGATATTGAAGGCACTGAGCTGACGTTACGTTATGGTCAGTCGTCAGGCACCGATCTGGATGAGATTACATTCAATGGTGCGACCAGCTTCGAGTTTAATGATGGCCGTACACGATTGATGTTGTCGGGTACCTACTACGAGAAGAGTGGCTTTGCAGCCACAGAACGTGACTATTCTTCTAACTCAGATCTTCGCGGCTTCTTTGCAGATGATCCGCTGTTTGCTGGTGATACCAGCCTGGACAACCGCTCTGGCCTGTTTCTTGGTTGGGGTGAATTTATTTTCGACGGAGGCGTTGGTCGCCATAACCTGAGACCGACTGACATGGTTCGGGACAATGGCGGATCGTTGAGTGCCGCTGAATGTGGTTTCATCATGGCAGGCGGCCTTTGCCTGGATCCCGGTGGTTCTGATAGAGCACTGCGACAGAACAGGAACCTGACTCGTCAGCTATCGCCCGATTCCCACCGTGGCAATGTATTTGCGTACCTGACCCATCAGCTTGATAACGACATGGAGTTGTATGGTGAATTCGGCTACTACACGGCTGAGGTTGATCGCGAAAGAGAGCAGGCAGGTCTTCTGTCAAATGCTCGTTTTCAGGTGCCTGCAGACTACTACTGGAACCCTTTAGGTCCTGTCACCTTTGCGGATGGACGACCAAACCCTAATCGTGTTGTACCGGCAGGAGATCCCAACGTGCCCGATGAGGGGCTTGGATTCCAGATCCGGAACTTCACGCCACTGGATACAGGTTTTCGTGATATCAATGTTGAAGACGTCAGCTACCGTTTTGTACTCGGATTGAATGGCAGTTTGGGATCGTGGGACTTTGATACAGCCGTTGTTTACAGTGAAGCTGAAACAACTGACAAAACAGATAACCGGGTTAGTCACACGCTGTTCCAGCAACAGCTGCTGTCAGATCAAGCTGACACCTACAATATCTTCTCTGGCTTGGATCTGAACGACACCACAAGTCCTTTTGACCCGACACCAAATCCGCGGTCAGCGATCGATCCAATGATTATTTCAGTCACTCGTCAAAGTGAAACTTCGCTGGCACTGGTGGATTTCAAACTATCCAATAGCTCCCTGTTTAGTCTACCTGCTGGAGACGTTGCTGCAGCTGTAGGTGTTGAATGGCGCGAAGAGGAACTCGACGAAGATAGAGACCCACGATCAGATGGCACGATTCAGTTCACTGATCTGGTAACCGGCGAGCTTCTCAACGGCAGTGACATTGTTGGTAGTAGCGCATCGCCAGACGCGCAGGGTTCTCGTCGAGTGACCTCGATGTTTGCAGAGTTTATTGTTCCACTGGCTTCTGACGCGCCGCTAGCTTACTCACTGGATCTCCAGCTGGCAGCCCGATACGAAGACTTCTCGGATGTCGGCTCTGTCACTAAACCCAAGATGGCTCTTTCTTGGTATCCAGTTCAATGGCTGCAGTTCCGTGCCGCATACTCTGAAGGCTTCCGTGCGCCTAACCTGACTCAAACCAGTATTCCTGCTATCACTGTGGTTAACACCGTGAATGACCCGGTCACTGGCGGCAGTCATGGTGTTGAAGAACGTCGTCTGGGTAACGAGGACCTGGAGCCGGAAGAAAGCGAAAACCTGACCTACGGTATCGTAATAACGCCTCTTGATGGGCTAACTATCACAATCGACAAATGGGCGATTGAACAGGATGGCGTAGTTGGGCTGCTCAATGCTGACAATGCTGTGTTGTTGGACGCAATCCTAAGAGAGCAGGGTTCGAGCTTTGATCGTCTCGAGCGTGATCCGGTTACCAATGAGCCGACGGTCTTTAATGATCGGTTCCAAAATCTTGAACTGCGTGAAATCGAAGGTGTCGATTTGGCGGTTGCCTACAGCTTCGACTCAAGCATCGGCGCGTTCGATCTGAAACTGAACGGCGCTTACCTCGAGAAGTTTGACCAGGAGCCGGGTGGTGAGTTACTGACCATCATTGAGGCAGGTCTCGCTCCAAATGGTGCTGGTAGCTTGATTAAAGAGAATGGACGACCCAGGTGGCGAGCCACAGCTTCTGCGCTTTGGCAGCGCAATCAGTGGGGTGCGGGTCTGTTCTATCAATATATTGGTGATTTCGTAGACACTAGCACGACAGCTGATGGTGATACCGCAGCGCCGGGCACACGCTTGCCGGTTGACGAGTATCACACGGTAAATGCTTATGTAGACTACCGGTTTGAAGGTGGTTTTGCGGATAACACAAGGGTTCGGCTCGGCGTCAAAAACCTCTTCGATGAGGATGCACCGGTGGCTGACGAACAAATGGGTTACTTCGGCAGCATCCACAGCAACCGAGGTCGTTACGTTTACATGGACGTCAGCACAAACTTCTAAATCCCCGTGTAATGCCTATACCGTCAGTGATGGCGGTATAGGTCTCACAGCCGATTAGGTCATGACATGGTGAATACTCGAAACCTATCCTGGTTGGGTTTATTGGCTTTGATCGGCGTTGGCATCTACGCGAGCTCACCGGGCCATGGTGGCGAATATGGCGCCTGGTCGCTGCTCCCGGCCTTTGTCACCATCCTTGTTTGTTTCTTAAGTCAGAACATTCTTCTGGCACTGCTTCTTGGCATCGCGACAGGTGGATTGATCACGCATGAACTCAATCTGATTAGCGCGTTTCTGGTACCCAGCCTTGGGAGCGAGAAATACGCCCAGATCCTTCTGGTCTATCTTTGGGCGCTGGGTGGGCTGTTGGGGCTGTGGAATCGAAACGGCGGCGCCCGATACTTTGCACAAACGATGGCAGATCGATTTGTTCGATCAAGAAACTCTGCTTTGACCTTCGCCTGGTTTATGGGTGTGGTTTTTCACCAGGGGGGCACGATAAGCACTGTGCTGACCGGTACCACGGTCAGACCCATTGCAGATACGCATCGCGTCAGCCATGAAGAGCTTTCCTATGTGGTAGACAGTACAGCTTCCCCAATCGCCACGATAATTCCATTCAATGTCTGGCCGATTTATGTGGCTGGATTAATCACGCTTCCCTCAATGGCCGCCATCATCCCAAACGAAGAAGCGGCCGTAGCACTTTTCTTCAAAGCCATTCCCTTCAATTTCTATGCGTGGATTGCGGTGTTGATGACCTTGCTGTTTGCACTGGGGCGGCTGCCGCTCGTTGTCGGACCCATGAAGCGCGCAATGCAACGAGTTCAGTCGACTGGCGAGCTTGATGCGCCAACAGCAAAGCCGATCGTTTCAGCTGAGTTAACGACCAGCGACGTGCCTGATGGCTACAACCCATCGATGAGTGACTTTTTGGTGCCCATTCTGGTCTTACTGAGTTTTTGCATCATTCCCTGGATCGCGGGGGGCTCCCCCATGGTGTTTGAAGGGTTTGGTATGGCGGTGCTTAGTGCATTGTGTCTAACCATCCTTCGAGGTATGTCAGTCACACACGCATTTGATGCCATGGTGACAGGGATTAAGGGTGTGACACTCGGGGCGATTATTCTGGGGCTCGCAGTCACGCTGGCGCTAGTTTCAGAAAAGCTCGGCACCTCTGGTTATGTCGTGAGTCAGGTGGCTGACTCTATTGCGGACGTACCTTTTCTGTTGCCTGTGATTCTGCTGTTGATATGCATGCTGACGGCATTTTCCATCGGTTCCTCATGGGGGACCTACGCCGTTGTCCTACCTATTGCACTGCCGCTGACTTATGCCGTATCACCTGATCCAAACTTCCTGGTGCTGAACCTTGGTGCAGTCCTGGGTGGGGCGGTGTTTGGAGATCAGTGTTCCCCTATCTCTGATACCACGGTGTTGTCCGCGCTCGCCTGTGGGGCTGACGTCATGGATCACGTTTCGTCGCAACTCCCATTGGCATGTATTGCCGCCGCAATTAGTGCTTTGGGATACGTGGCTATCTCTGTCTTTATTCTCTGATCTCTCAACCGATCTTGGATAGATCGGCGCTGTAAATTTGTGCAGGACTTCTGGACGATAACCGCATACGATCTCAAAACGACATCGAGAATTGAATCAATGACGTTTTCATCTTCCTTAATAACCCGCCGGCATCTACTGCAAACAACCGCAGTCTTGTCTGCGGGTTTTCCTCTCACGACTTTTGCAAACTCCCGTTGGCGTAATGCAGCTTCTTTGCCGCTACCCGTTCAAGAGATATATCCGTGTCTGCATAATGGTGAAATCTGGGTCGCTGGCGGTCTGAGTCCGGAAGCCTCTGAGTTCGTCACTGATCGAGTGAGCCGCTACAACGTTGCGGATGACACCTGGCGACCGGGTCCTTTGCTGCCTGAGCCGAGACACCACGGCTTCCTGGTATCGATTGGTGGTGAACTTTATCTCTTTGGTGGGTTTTTAGTTGCCAGCGGTGGTCGTTGGAGTGCCAGCAAAGATGTGCTCAAACTCGACGGCGATCAGTGGTTGAAAGTTGGCGCTATGCCTAAAGCCCAGATGGAAACGGTTGCGGCAGTCGCAGATGGTCGAATTCACTTTGCAGGTGGGCGTGCACCCAGCGGAACAGCGAATGCCCAGTGGAATGACCAATCAGATGTCGCGACTCACCAGGTGTTCAATCCCGAGACTTTGGAAACAACAACTGCGCCACCGTTACCTGCAGCTCGAAACAGTGCGGCATCGTTTGTCATTGGAAGTGATTGGCATGTCGTCGGCGGTCGAACCGTGGGCGGTGGGAACAGCGCGCAGCACGACATCTTCGATTTTACGACCGGAAGCTGGCGTGAAGGTGCGCCGTTACCGCAGGCGCAAGGTGGGTTAGCAGCGGCGAGCATTGGCACGCAGGGCTATGTATTTGGAGGAGAGTATTTTTCAGGATCTGGCGGCGTTTACTCGGAAGTCTGGTGTTATGACGGTGAAACAGAGCAGTGGAGCCAGTCTGGGGATATGCCTCTACCTCGCCACGGGCTTGGTGCGGTTACGGCCAACAATCAGATATATGTTGTTGCAGGCGCAAGCCAGGTGGGAGGTCGTGACACGACGAATCGACTGTCAGTTTTTCGCCCGGATTGAACTCTTTTTTGCTGTCGGACTTTTGAACTATGACCCACTTTGAATACATAGCTGTCATCGTATCCATCATATTGGGTCTTGGAATCGTCCGACTTCTAAGCAGCCTGGACCAGGTGTTTTCGAAAGAACGTTACTGGCCCCACACCGTTTGGGTCGTCACGATATTCTGGATGCACGCTCAAAACTGGTGGGCGTTTTGGGATATGAGAACGATTTCTTTTAATGTCGTGCTCTATTCACTGTGGATTGGATTCGTCAGCTTGATGTTTCTCTGTACTGTGGCGCTGACAAACAAAAAGGACGATGTGATTACCTGGAAAGAGCACTTTTACAGCCAGAGGATTTGGTTCTTCAGTATCTTGTCGCTCACGATCATTGCCGCGATTTTTGTCTCTTTTATATTCTTCGCAACGTCTTTCTTACATCCCTACCGAGCGCTCCAACTATCTTTGTTGTTTATGGCGATAGGGGCATTGCTCACTGATCGAGAGAGAGTTCACGAGGTGCTGAGCGTGCTCTTCCTGACAGTGTTCTTTGTGGGCTTTTCTGCGTTTAGGTTTCTTCCCGACCTGTTTGCGGGCTGATTCGAGTTGCGCGTCATTGATTCGATTTAAGTTCTACTTGATCACCCATATCACCCAGTACCCGTTTCAGGTCTAGCCCGATCCAGACAAGCCAGGCCGCAAAAGCTATAGCAACGAGTCCTGTCGGAATAATAGCCAGAGCGATGATCCAGAAGAATAGAAACAAAAACCATCGTGAGAATGCAGCCTTGAATCGCGCAGGCACCGAACCCACGCCTGGGGAGTACGCGAAAGATCTTGCTCTAAGAAACCAGCCGTTAGCGATAATCGCCGCGAAAAAAAGCAAACGGGGCGGGGGTCCACTGTCGATGGTCGGATTGTCATCATGGGACGCATCACCGGCCTCATCGCCAGCTTGAAGCGCGTTTTCGACTTGATTCCATACATGTGCAGCAGTGGGTCTCATGGTGGTGCCGTTTAAGTTTTCTGCAGTCGGTACAGAACGCCATCGATAGAGCACGCGATGGTTGCTCGTCAATGCCAGTACACCTGGCTGAAAGAAGCCTTTGGGATGCTCGACTTTCCAATTCGCACCTCGCCGCAGGAATTCGTGGTCACCTCTGTTGGCGTAAAGCGTGAGCCAGCCACGATCACTGCAGGTCTTAGATATCTCTTGATGTGGATCACCGACGTTATCGAAGGTTAACTCCCAATGTTCGTGTGCCTGATCAGCCAGATGCTGCGGTTCGCTGGTAACGGCATAGACTTCGCCACCTGCAGCGCGAATCTTCTCGACTGCCCCTTCACTCATATAGCCCCGTAACTCGGCGCGACAGGGAGGTCACCAAAAGCCGCGATAGAAAAGTAAGACAACAAATGCGTGCTGTGAAAGTGCTTTATCAAGCCAGCTGCTGCGAACGCCTGGTGGTGGGTCGAGCTCGGCCTGGGGTTTGTCGCCTTGATCTGCAAACACGCCGTCTGCGAACTCGACTTCCCAGGCATCGTTTGTTCCGACAACTCTGAAGGATCTTTGTTCGCAGCGATCGCCACCGCACATGATCAGGCGAAGTTCATCCGATCCGCCTAGAGCTTCGTCTGCATCGATAATCCCGGTAACTTTGAACTCTTCGTTTTCAGCGTCTTCAGAGGCGTTGAACCAAGATAGCGCGGCGTCGACCCGTGGCTGTAATTCGCTGGGAATGGTTTCACTGACTTTTGGCATGAGCTTTAAACGCCTCGTTCTTTTTGGGGAGGTCGCAGTGTGTTTAGATTGAAGAAATAACTATAGCAGTTTTCAGCAGATAGCCCTTAAGGTCGGTAGAAATTGAGTCGAAACGAAGAAGGTTACGTGAATTGGATAGTCAGTCTGGCAATCTTGGTTGCGCTTTCTATCGCGATTTTCGGAATCGCTCCTTGGAAGCAAACCGTCGACCCCCAAACGACGATTATTGAATCCCCTGACACCTACCAGACAGGAACTCAGCGAATGCCTGATGGTACTTATGTGGTTGCTGTTCGAACTTCTATGCCTGACGTAAAAGCTAGGATGGTTAAGTGGTGGTTCACGGATTACATGCAAACGACTGAGCACTATCGGCGTTGGCACCCGACTGCTCACGTCTGGATGGACTGGGAAAACAAAGAGCCTGGAGAGATCGTCGGTGCTAGTCATCTTGTCCATGAGTACATCGGTGGCGTCATGAATAAGCTAAGGATTCAGTTCATTCCTGCCGAAGAGATGTTTGGCTTCGATCCGAATGTCGATGAGATGTTTGTACTTTGCGCCCGACCAGGATTGCTTGAAGTGCCAATATACGGAGCGAAGATGTGTCACATTGTTCGAGATACAGAAGATGGTGCGGAGATGAGATCACGGTTCTGGTTGGGCCACGTTGCAAAACGAGACGGTGATGTAGAGGTCGCTTCCATTGAAGGTGTCATCGGTAATACAGCCATCGTCCGAATGATTGGTGTCAGACCGAATGATGCCGAGGCGCTTAAGCAACACGCGATTGAAGAAATGTCGACCCTGGCAACGTTTCTGCCGGATCTCTACACCCAGGCTCACTAAACCTGGGCGATGATTGTTACTTAACGGCAAACACCCGGTGGATTGGGCCGCCATCACCGGTTCGTGATTTGGTAACCGCCACAATGTTGTTCAGCCAGGCATAACGCTCGTCTCCGGTTTCAAAAAATGGCGTCGCCCGAAAATAGTAGCGCCAGGCACCAGAAGGGTCGTCTGGTTTTTCCACATCAAAGGCATATTCAGCGTCCTCTGGTTCACACCAGACTCGACCCTGCCATTGAACATAGAGTAGGGCGCCATCATGGGTTTCCAGACAGAAACGCACATCTAGAATGCCGGAACCATCGGGTCGAATGCGTATCCAATCCGCTCCTGCGTCTGGAACGACTCGGCCCCTGAGTTCCGGTCCTTCAAAGGTGCCGCCTTTGACTAAATAGATCACTCGCTGGCCATCGGACATGGCGCCGACATCCATCGCTGGCAGGTGGAGTTGAACACGGGCCTCGAACAAGAATTCGAGTTCAGGTGGGCTATCCGGATTCCAATCGGATTCAGTGTTCTTCAGACGCTCTAGCATGACGATTCCTGTATATGTGCATTGCGCACATATTAAATGTGTATAATGCACATATTGTCAAGGAGTGCCGTTACCATGATTGATCAGGCGTCCAATTTGCTTGGTGTTGTTGGGCTTGATATCGCGACCCGGATAGAAAACAGTTCCCGGGAATTGCTGATGCACAAAGGGGAGACTGCAGCTGCCCTCGTCGTGATTGGCTATGACCTTGGACCCACAAACGACCAATTACGGCGTATTCTGAATCTCTCTCACTCCGGCTGCGTTCGGCTTGTTGATCGCCTCGTGTCTGATGGGCTGGTAGAGCGCCGTGAGGGTCGAGATAAACGCGAGATTGCACTTTTTGCGACGAAGCGAGGCAAAGCGCTGCGCGAACAGATCCTGGAGGGCCGGATGGCGAGTATCAGGCCGTTGTTAGAGGCGCTATCTGAAAAGGAGCAGCAGACCCTGTCGCGACTGTTGGGAAAAATGCTCTTAGCACTGGAGCCCACGGATCTTGAGAAACGAAACCTTTGCAGGTTGTGTGACAAGGAAGCTTGTCGGAACTGTCCGATTCCCGCGGATCTGTAAGTTAGATGGAAAGATCTTTCAGGTTGTAGTCTTTGATGATCTTTTCCCAGTTCTCGGGATTGAACGTTAGTTCATCTTCTCGACCGGCAAGCGGAAGATAGCTATAAGAAGTTTCGTCAGGGTAGTGCTTCGCCCTGGCGTCAATGGCTACGCCAATCACTTGAGATCGCTCATCGATTCTTTTTTCGTCATAGACGACGCTTTCCGATTCACTGAGGGAGCCATGAGCGCCCAGCACGGAACTTCTTCGGTGAAACCCAAAGGTCAGTGAAATACGTTGATCTTTTGACACGTTGGCGAAAGAGCAGTGCAGTGCCTGGCGGTTCACGATGGTGACGTCACCAGCCTTGGCATGCAAAGGCACACCTTCCGCAAGCTGCTCGGAACCGTTCTCATCGATCATTTTTGAGATGTCGATTTTTCCTGCTTTGTGAGATCCCGGAACTACCCATAGACAGCTGTACGCAGACGTATCATAGAGCTGAACCTGGAAGTTAAAGCCATGGATACCTTCGTCCCAGTCTGGGGAATCCCAATGGGTAACTCCGTCCTGGTGCCAGGAAACCGAGCCGCCCAATCCTGGTTGCTTAACGAAGATCGCATCGTTGTAGGGGACAAAGTCATCACCGTTGATTGAGGCGGCGATGGCAAGTAGATCTGGATGGCCATAGAGGCGAAGGCCGCTATCCATGATCTGGCACATGCCGCCCATAAGAAAGACAACTTTGTTTGGTGTGTCTTCGTCGCTAACAGGTTGCGTCATTTGAGTCGGGTGGCGCCCGTTGAGCTTGTCTGTGCCACCCCATGGGTCGGCAAGCGGACGTATCAGGGAGTAAACACTGCGAGCAAATTCCTGACCGAAAGCGGGTCTGCCTTTGTGATCAACAGTGGCGCCATTGTCTATCGGTGCTCGGTCGAGCAATGACTCCATATCATCTCGAAGGAGCTGTGTTTCGTCAGGGTTGATCAAGCCTTCAAAAACATAGAAGCCCGTGCGCCAATAGGCCTCAAGAATATCCGGCGCCAGTTTGCCGTTCGCGTCGAAACGAATGGGGCCGCGGTTGCCGAGTGCTTCGGCTCTTTGCATGCCCTCATCAACATAAGTCTCGAGGGTGTCCTGATATTGGCTGGCGCTGATTTCTGTCATGCGCAAATAGTATCAGAGCTCGATCAGCTTGGCAGAGCTGCTTCCTGTTGCCAGCGAACATAGTCTTTCGCAAGTGAGCGCTTCAGACTTTTGATTTTCCGAAATACTGTGCCGGCTATTCGGAGGCCGATGGGTCCCGCAGCTAGTTCTTGTTGGAAAACCTTCCGTGAAGCCAGTTTTTGGTAATACTCATCGAGAAACTGATGTTCTTCAAATGGATAACCCGCCAGGTGAAGGCGATGCAGGGTAATAAACCACGAAATGTCCGCCAGCGTCATCCTTTCACCTAATAGGAAAGGTTGGTCTTTCAGTAAGTTATCCAGTGTGTCGAGTGCAGCTTTGAATCGACCGATAAAAGCCAGATCACCATCGGTGCCTGATGTGTGATTGTGAATATCAGGCGCGATATAGGTGAAGGTGACGGTACGTAGATCGGCGTGAAGCTCGTCTTCAAGGTCCATGAGCTCATGCATGTGCTGACGCTCTTCATCAGTCGTTGGTAAGAACGAAGCTTCAGGCGGCGCAAAGTTCTGATCCAGATATTCAATGATGTCGTTGCTCTCGATGTGCACCTTGCCATCGTGGACGAGGACCGGCACTTGGCCGCGCGCGTTAATGCCAAGATACCAGTCTGTTTTCTGCTCATCTTTCATCAGGTTGATGTGGTGCGGCGTGAACTCGATGCCCAGTTCGCTCATCAGGATACGCACCTTCTGTGAGCAGGATGACTGATTGAAGTGCAGCAGGTGTAACCCTTGCCACTCGGTCACCTCCCTGGTTTTGATGTCGCTATCGTTAACTAGCATCACGTACCCCTGTCGTTTGTGTCCCGAAATCGAGCGAACCGTCCTGATGGGTGATGCTTAAGCTGAGTGTGTCACCTGGCTGTATGTAACGTACCGCCTGCTGTGATTTCAACAGCTTGAGTCGCCT
The DNA here is from genome assembly GCA_965267195.1 of Pseudomonadales bacterium. Lineage (GTDB taxonomy): Bacteria > Pseudomonadota > Gammaproteobacteria > Pseudomonadales > Azotimanducaceae > UBA9659. The sequence continues at coordinate 1,521,906 of OZ253942.1, read as the reverse complement.
TTTTTCATCGTTAGTAAAGTTCAGGAGAATTGCGAGACCCACTTTCAGGTTCGCGTTCAGGATGACGCCCCCAGGTGTACCTGTGAGCAGCATGTCGCCTTTGTTCAGGTCCGCGAAGGTCGCAATTTCCGTCAGCGTTTCATCGGGTTTAAATATGAGTTGGTCCGTTGTCGCATCCTGGCGAACTTCGTCATTAAGTTTGAGTGTCAGGCGGAGTGTATTGAGTAGCTCCCGCTCATCCGGATCAAGCAGATACAGGATAGGTCCAGTGGGGCAGAAGGTGCGCTGACCTTTTCCTTTGAACCACTGCATCATAGGCGCGCCAAACATGAAGTCCCGAGCTGACACATCGTTAGCCAGGGTAAATCCGCCGACATAGTCGAGCAGGTTATCGTTAGTGACGGTTGTGTTCGCAGGCAGATCATTTTTCAGCACGAGGGCAAGCTCAATTTCGTAGTCGAGTAGCTTGCAACCTTTAGGCCTCAGGATGTCATCGTTGGGTCCGCAGATGGTCGAGGCTGGTTTCGAGAAAATCAGATTTTCTCCTTTGTGCGCTTTGAGCCCGCCTTCTTCCTGGTGAGAGGCATAGTTCAGACCCTGGCAGAAGATCTGTACGTCGCTGGTAACCGGTGACAGCAGTTGAGCGGTTGATTTGGCAATACGCTCTCCAGCGGCAGCTTTGAAAGCATCAGGGCTGCTGAAGTATGCGTCCATGACTTCCCGATGTGATTTGTACGCCTGGTCCAACACCGAAATTTCATCGCTCTCGGCTATGCCCCAGCGTGCTTCGCCATTTTGTTCAAACCTGACAATTGAGATGCCCATGTTCCTACTCCTCTATGCAGCTGACTGCGATCTGGCGCGCAGTATGCTGATCAGATTTTTGATGACCTTGAAGTTCCAGCGAGCGATCAGGAATTCCGGTTTCGGTGCAGGCCCCCAATAGTCTTTCATCTCTCCGATGGGACAATCGTTGGCTTCGTGCTGGCTGTTTACGAGGTCTGTGTCGGTCCAGTGCTCGTGAATGAGACCAGATGGGCTCTTCCAATAGTCGAATATTTGCCCACCCAAAAGGTGTCGACCGATGCCCCAGACGTTTTTGTATTTCTTTCGTTTCAGGTATTCATGACCGGACATCAGGTCGTCCAGATTGCCGACCTCGAAGGCAATGTGTTGTACCCGCGTGCCCTCGTCGAGCGCATATTGAAAACCCACGACGTGGTGGTCGACGTACTCTTCGCCGCGATCGAGTCTTGAAAAAACCATCTGGGCTGAACCATCTGGCATAACCACTCTGTCAGTAGCCGTTAACCCGATGTGCTCGTGATACCAGGTATAGAGTGAAACTGGATCGGCGCTCTCGAGCACCAAGTGCCCAATCCGTTTTACGTGAGATGGCCCATGTTTAATGGCAGGCAGAACGCCAACCCTTTCTCTTTGTCCGTTCATGTTAAAGACATGAGAGGGCGCCGGCTCAAGTGGTTCCAGCGCCTGCCTGCCATGCACCACTTCAACCTGCATGCCTAAAGGGTCTTTGATTCGAACCACCTGGCCGCCATAAGGCTCATCCAGTGTTTCAACGTCTGAGGATTCCGGCAGTGAGGAAAGTGTCTGAAGGTCTTCGAGAGTGTCGGCTTCAAAGGCGATCGCGAGGACACTGCCGGAGCCTTTTGACAGGATGTAGCAGGGTGTTTCTGCATCGGTACCGCGAAAGTAGGTTTTATCGCCACTACGCTCTGCAACCTGCAGGCCAAACTGTACGAGAAATTTTTCAGCCTCATTGATGTCGGGTGCTTCGACCCTGACATAGGCCAATTGTTTCACTCGGATCAGTGGATCTTTCATTTCAATTCTCCAGGTGACGTTGGAAGACAGTTTCGACTTGTTTCGCTGCTTTTGTCGGTGTCGAACCGAGTAGCCGTAACATTGCTTCACAGGTTTGTTTAATGGTGGCGTCACTCATGTCTCTGTCCATCAAGAGGGCAGCCCGTATGAGTGACAAAATCTGGTTGATCAGTAGCAGATTGATCTCGATAGAGAAGTGACCCTGCTCGATGCCGATTTCGAGATCCTGGCGAAGGTATTGAACCGACGCTGATTGCAGTTCCGGAACAATGAAGACACTTTCGAGAAACACATCCAGCCACTCGGGTTCGCGTCTGGCGATTTGGAGCAGACGCGCGGTTGCCAGGGCGACTCGGGTAGGGCCGTGAGACAAACCTTCCATCTCGTCGTTGATTCGCCCTGTGATTTCAAGCGCCAGTCCAGCGGCGACATCACGCAATAACTCTTCTTTGTTCTGGTAGTAGTTATAAAAGGTGCCGTTTGCCAGGTCCGCGTGATTGGTCACATCAAGAATCGTCGTTGCTTCGAACCCTTTATCTGCGAACACGCTGATGGCGCTGTCGAGAATTGCGCTGCGGGTCCGCTCCCGCTTTTTCATGCCGGTGGTCTGTTCGCGAAACAAATTGTGGTTGCTTGATGGCATTTGTTATCCCTTTTGTTTGACAACAATTCTTATAAATGAGATAAATCTCAAAAATGAGAACAGTCTCAATAATAGAGAAAGTCAAAAATGAACGCAACGGATAATTTGAAAAGAGTTTTGATTGTCGGAGCAGGGCCGGTTGGTCAGCTCGCGGCATTGCTGCTGGCCCGTCACGGCGTGAATACGATGTTGATCGATAAACGGCTTGAGACGCTGAGCGCCCCAAAAGCGCACGCCATTAACGCCCGCACGCTGGAGATCTGCGAGAGTATTGGCATCAGTGCCAACCACTTGCGTCAGTTGGGTGCGAATGCCAATGATGGTGGCGATGTACGTTTCGTCGGCACCCTAAGTGGCCCCGAGTTTGGTTGCCTGCCGTATGAGCGTCAGGACGAAGGTGCCTTTGAGTTCACCCCATTTCCTCTGAGCAATATCCCTCAGCCAGTATTTGAAGAAGAGTTAAGCAAACACGTGCGGGGTAACGATCGAATAGATTTTCGGCGCGGTGTTGAGTGTACGGCACTTAAAGAATCAGCTGACTGCGTCGAAGCAACATTGATTAACACTGAGTCGGGTGAGCAGAGTGTAGAGTCTTTCAGCTATGTGATTGCCGCTGATGGCGCTGGCTCGAAGATACGGCAATCCCTGGATATAGAAATGGAAGGACCGGAAGCACTGGCTGATTACCTGATGATCCATTTCAGCGCTGACCTTCGCCCTATAACGGAAGGTCGACGTGGCGTCCTCTACTTCCTGTTTGAACCCGGTGTGAGCGGTGCGCTGATTGCGTACGATCATGCGAAGACCTGGGTGTTAATGCATGGTTGGAATCCTGAGCTGGAAAATCGCGAAGACTATGACGATGCGCGGTGTCTTGAGCTGGTTGAGAAAGCGATCGGCCAGCCACTGCCTGACACCAAAATTGAGAATGTCAGTCCTTGGACGATGACGGCGCAGGTTGCCAATCAATATCGTAGGGGTCGTATTTTTCTTGCTGGTGATGCGGCGCATCGCATTCCCCCTGCTGGAGGGCTCGGCATTAATTCTGGTGCAGGTGATGTACAGAACCTCACATGGAAGCTCGCAGCAGTGCTGCAAGGTGAGGCTGGTGAATCGATTCTTGATACTTATGAAGTTGAACGGCAACCGGTAGCGCGAAACAACAACGAGCAGAGTCTCAACAATGCCGCGAAACTGTTTGATCTCGTGATCGCCCTGCATGGTCTCGAGCCTGAGAAAACGGCGGAGCGATATGCGGCCGTAGCAGAAAACCCTGGTGCTTTCCCGGATCTGGTAGAAGCGGTGCAGGCGCAGAAACCACACTTTGACAGCTTTGATCTGCAGTTGGGTTACCGCTACGCCAGCGATGCCATTCATGAACCCGCACCAATTCCTGAGATTGTGGATGTATCAAACTATCAGCCCTCCTGGGATGCAGGCGCGCATTTCCCGCACCGCTGGGTGGTAAGCGAAGGTGACAGAAAACCATTGCAAACCTTGATGGATGCGAGTCGGTTCACTTTGCTCTCCGGGCCAGGTGCGGGGGAACTTCAAAGTTCAGAGATTGATCAGCTCAGGTGGGACGTAGACTACGAAGATGCAGATAACTGGGAAGATCAGACCGGTCTGCCTGGTTCAGGCGCAGTACTCATCCGCCCGGACGGTCACATCGCTGCGAGATTCGACACCGTGGAGCAAGCCCGTATCGAAACTGTTATGAATAATGTCCTGGCAAGGAGTCACTGAGATGGATCTGGGGTTAAACAACAAGAAAGCGATTGTCTGCGCATCTTCAAGAGGGCTCGGCAAAGCCTGTGCCATGTCGCTGGCACGAGAAGGGGTTGATGTGGTGATTAACGGCCTTCACCAGGAAGGGCTTGATCAAGCAAAGGCGGAGATTGAAGCGCTGGGTGCGGGCAAAGTCACGGCCGTATTGGCAGACATCAATACCGAGTCGGGTCGAGAGGCACTGGTTGCAGCATGTCCGGACGCGGACATTCTGGTAAACAACAACGAAGGTCCACCGCCAGGGCAATTCGCAAACTGGAAGCGGGAAGATTTTCAGGCAGCTTTCGATGCCAACTTCATGGCACCGGTCTTTATGATTCAGGCGCTGATTGAAGGAATGAAAGAGCGTCAGTTTGGTCGTGTCGTTAACATTACGTCGGCGATGGTGAAATCGCCCAGGGCCCCCATGGGGCTTTCCACGTCAGCGCGTTCAGGCTTAACTGCCATGTGCAAAGGGTTGTCGGTTGAGGTCGCGCCTTTTAACGTGACGATCAACAATATGTTGCCGGAGCGTTTTGATACTGATCGACAAAAGTTTATGGCGGAAATGGCGATGAAGATAAAAGGTATCTCGAAAGAGGAAGCCATCGAGGAGATTCATGAATCGATCGCGGCGAAGCGCATGGGTGCGCCGTCAGAGTTTGGTGATGCCTGTGCTTTCTTGTGTAGTGCTCAAGCCGGCTTTATCTCTGGCCAGAACCTGCAATTGGATGGTGGTTCTTATGCAGGTCTCATTTAGATGAGAATTTTTGCATTTCTTACTTTGCTGATAAATGCTTCTGCCTGGGCTCAGTCACCCAATGTCGTGCTGATACTGGCTGATGACCTCGGTTGGAACGATGTTGGTTATCACGGTAGCGAAATCAGGACGCCAACTCTGGATGCGCTCGCTGCAGCAGGCGTGTCTTTTGAGCAGTATCACTCTCAACCAACCTGCACGATGACGCGAACCGCGTTGATGACAGGTAAAGCGCCGCAGAGTCTTGGGATTTACCGACAATTTGCGAAATACGCGACTGAGGGTTTACCGGTTGGTGAAAAGACGATTGCTGATTATCTCTCTGACGAGGGTTACCAGACCTGGCTCGTGGGCAAGTGGCATTTAGGTTATGCCCGGCAGGTTTTTCATCCGAACTCGAGAGGCTTCGATCATTTTTATGGGCACGTGACCGGTGGCGTGGGTTATTACGATCACGTGCATGGTGGTGGATACGACTGGCAGCGAAATGGTGAAACGATTCGCGAAGAGGGTTACACCACACACCTGATCGCCGATGAGGCGACTCAGTTGCTGCAGAGCAGAGACAAAGATAAACCCTTCTTCCTTTATGCGAGTTTCAACGCGCCGCACCTGCCCAATGAAGCGCCGGAGGAAGCAGTCGCCGCCTATTCAGACATCGAAAATCCTTATCGGCGCGTGCACGCAGCGATGGTGACCGAATTGGACTCGGCGATTGGTCAAATCGTGGAGACTCTCAAGCGAGAAGGTGAATACGAGAATACGCTCATCTGGTTTATGAGCGATAACGGTGGTCTGAACCGTAATTCAAATTCCGATACAACATTCGTTTCCATGTCAGAGACATTGGAGGGCTGGTTTGGCGCACCGCTACCGATCACGATGTTGGAGTTTATTCGAACCAATACCTTGGAGGGTGGAGCGGACAACACACCGCTCAGGTACGGAAAAGGTTCAGTTTATGAAGGTGGTGCGCGCGTGCCTTCGCTGGTTCATTGGCCTGGAAAGTTGCCGGTGCACCGGGCCGAGGAGTTTGTTTCGGCGCAGGATGTGCTGCCCACGATCCTTAGCGCTTTGGAAATGGATGTGCCGGATGACCTGGATGGCAGCAGCCGGCTTGCAGTGGTTAAAGATCAGCCAGCTGCTCCGCCGAAAGACTATGTAACCGTAGGTCAGCTAGGTGCACAGGCTTATTACCAGTGGCCCTGGAAACTGATTGAAATCAATGATTCGCTGGCGTTGTATAACCTTGAAGATGATCCGTTGGAAAGCGTTGATCTAGCTGCTGAATTTCCCGAACGTGTTAGTGAGTTAAAGACGCTGTTGGATGCGCACCCTCGAGCGCCTTCACTACATATTCCTCTCTACAAGGTTTTTCTGGACCCGGATTTCTTTGGTGGCGAAGAGGATCGACAACCCTGGGCTGAGTTAACGACCTCTCCCTGAACCTAAGGCTCAGTTTCTTCGGTTCTGGTAGTGCACTTTGCGACCCTTGAAGGGAACGTCTCTGCCTTCATTGTAACGTGAGTCTGGTTGATCAATTTCAAACAGTGGTGACCAGCAGCCGTGAGCTTCGAGTAGTTGCTTCAGTTCTTGCTGGTTTGCGTCGGGTACCTGCCTTGCTCGTTCCTGCAGCTGTTCAAGACACCAGCTTCGGTATTGAGATACCGGTACGTCGCGGTACTGGGTGTTCTGAATGAGTGGATCAAATCGTTCCTGTCCCTTCTGCCAGGCGATTGCATTGGCGTTGAGATAGGGCAGGTAAGCGTCACCGATGTCATTCAGTATGGGTGACAGGTCATCGGGTATTTCTGAAAGCAGTTCTCCCCGTAGGTCGCTCGCCCGGGCGTTCCATAGTCTGGCTTGCCACTCGAACACGGCTGGCGCACGCAGTCTCATGATGTCTGATGCGGTTGGATCCTGAGAGAAGTGCCTGAACATGGAGGCAAAAAAGCCGAAGTCACCCAGCGTCGGTCGATCGCCCAGAAGGAAAGGGCGGTTCGAGAAGATCGCTTCAAGGCGGTCAAGTGTGTTCAGGTAGATCGATTCCACATGATCCCAGGTATTGGCATCGACGCCGTCGCGTTTGACGTACTCCACATGTTGGCGTCTTCTGATGAAGGCGCGTTTGATGAACCCGGGTGCGGGTTCTTTAGGCATGAGCTCATCAACGATTTTTCGACCCAGGTGGTATCGATCCGTTTTGTAACTCCAGCGATAGTGCATGGCGGGTCGCCATAACCATTCCTCGGCGTAGTCTTCGATCAGGAAGCTGGTAAAGCGAAGCAGGGGATCAGTTGGGATGACTGAGTGAGTCGGATGTTGTTCTTCAAACCAGGCGATCATTGGCGTGGTATCTGTCATGAAACGCCCGTCTGCAAGTTCTACTGCTGGCATCTGCGCGGCGCCAGTCTCCTTCTTTAGCAGCCCCATGGATTTTCGATCCAGCACCACAAAGTCATAGGGGATTTCTTTGTACCGGAGGTATCCCTCCATCTTCCCGGTGTAGTAAGAAATCCTGAGTCCGTAGAGTTTGATATTCATGGTTTTAGAAGAGTGAAGCGTGCTGGCCACCATCGATCACAATGTTTTGACCGACAATGAAACGGGATAGCTCACTGCAAAGCATGGCTGCCATCGGTGCAAGATCATCCGCGTCACCGACAAAACCGGCAGGAATGTGATTGTTTGCGAGAAAGTGTGGACGCACCACCTCGGGCTTGGGTTCCAGGCCAAAAGCTTCAGCATAATCTTTCATGATTTCGTTGGCGCCTTCGGTGGCAAACATGCCTGGCAACAGGTTGTTAATGTTCACGCCGTGTTTGGCGATCTCTCTTGAGACGCTGGCTGTGTAGTTGATCAGTGCTGAGCGCGCAGGTCCTGACATAAGACGCCAGATCATCGGATTCTTTGCTGAAAAGGTCGCAATGTTCACGATGCGCCCCCAGCCTTTGTCAGTCATCACAGGAATGTAGTGACGCATGAGTTCGATGGGCCCGATCAAAGTGGTTTCGACGGAGTCTCGCCACATATCCGGTGTGACTTTCAGGAAGTCGCCGTTGGGTGCGGGCGGCTTGATCGTGATAGCCAGAATGTCGGGGTCCGGACAAGCTTCGAAGAGTGCTTGCCTGCCTTCCTCGGTGGAAGAGTCCGCAACGACCGGAGTGACCTGAACGTTGTATTTTTCCGAGATTTCGTCTGCCGCTTTGCGCAGACGCTCTTCACGGCGAGCCGTGATCACCAACTCTGTGCCAGCTTCTGCCAATCGTTCTGCTGTCGCTCTGCCCATGCCGGCACTACCGCCAGCCATAATGGCTTTCTTGCCTTTGATTTTTAAATCCATGCTTTTCTCCCTTGTGTAAAGTTATGACGTTGTTGCCAGCATCTTCTTCGCGATTCGCTCTGCAATCATGACGCAGCCGAGGTAGGTGTTGCCGGATGGTATCGTCGGCATGGCTGAAGCATCCGCAACTCGAAGTCCGTCGACGCCAAGAACACGACAGTCCGCATCAAGCACCGACCCCATCGGGCAGGTGCTGGTCATGTGACCATAGCTCACGGTTAGTTGAGCCAAGGCTGTTTCCACTGCATCTTTTGCTCTGAGATCTATTGGGTTGCCCTGGGTGCATCCCAATGACTTGAAGGCTGCTGTTTGTTCCCAGGCGGCAACGCGCTGAAAACCATGCCGCAGTCGGTCGATGCCATCATCTGGCAAGGGCGGCACAGTGACGATCGGGGCGCTGTCGCTATTTTCTCCGAGTTTCACGCTACCTAATCCCGATGAGCGAAGCAGGAACACCGCCATCAGGAAGTTCGTTGGGCCATCCGTTAAAGAAGAAGCGATAGGAAACAGATGATAGTCGGGGTTAACACCATCGGACGCGCCAATGTACAAACTCTGTGCTGGTCCAGCCGTACCGCCTCTTGGCCCGTCATGCTGATAACCAATGCCTGGGCCAATGTGATCGCTCATGGTTTCACCCACTGGCAGATCGCAGTTCACTGTTATGCCGTGTTCCGTCAGGTGTTCTGCAGGGCCGATGCCTGAGCGCATAAGCAGGTTGGGGGTCCAAAGCGCGCCAGAGGTGACAACGATTTCGTCTGCAGTGAGGGCTTCTCCTTCTTTAAGCAGAACCCCAACCGCACGACTACCATCGAGCTGAATTTTTTCGACTTCAGCGTTTGTTCGAATGTTGAGATTGTCTCGTTCTCTTACTGAAGCGTTTAGATAAGCGAGTGAGGTGGAAACGCGGTTCCCTTGTTGGTTGATGGTGACCGGGAAGACGCCCAGGCCTGGCAACTGGCTTCGATCGTTGATGTCCGTGATGGGTGGTACGCCGGTTTCGGCCATGCCATCCTGGAATGCGACTTGTGCATGTCCCATTTCTTCTCGACGCCAACGGCGAACGGGAAGGGGGCCTTGATTGCCGTGAAGATCCGAGTCCATAAAGTCGAGATCTGTCTCTGCGGCTTTAAAGGTCTCGATCACATCCTGCCAACCCCATCCATTAAGACCGGCCGCTTGCCAGCTGTCATAGTCTTCGGGAAGGCCGCGCAGCGTTGCCATGCCGTTCACAGCCGAGGTACCACCCAGCATTCGTCCCTGTACTGTCGGGATAAGTTGTTCGCCGAAGAGCATAGGTGTCATCGGAATGTTTTCGGCGCCGAGCCAGTTTTCACTCGCTTTCGGCGGTTCCAGAATGCTGCCTGGGTAACTGCTGTCGTCGGGGCCTGCCTCCAACAGGGTTACGGCGATATTCTGCTGCTCAGTGAGTCGTGAGGCGAGTACTGATCCAGCTGTTCCTCCACCGACGATGATGATGTGTTTTTGAGGATTACCCATGGCGCATCTCTAAAATAGGACGATAGTCCTAAATATCGTTGAATCGGTTCCCAATGTCAATTAGGATATTCGTCCTAATGAGTAAAAAAATACCAACGCGACAGAAAATATTGGAAGCAGGGCGAAGCCTCTTTAATGCCAATGGCTATGCCGCTACCTCGCTGGCAGACATCGCAAAATCGGTGGGTATCTCGAAGGGTAATCTGACCTATCATTTTCCAACGAAGCTTGATCTTGCTCACCGACTGCGTGAAGAAACCCGGGAAATGACCGCTGAACGCAGGCTGCATCTTGAGCCGGGGGATGTCGCGGAAGATTATGTTGAGCATCTGCTGTTCGGAATGAACGTTACCTGGGACAATCGATTTCTACTTCGTGATCGAATAGAAGGCTTGGAGGGCCCGGGCGGACGCAATTCGGAGCTGGCTACAGACTTTCAGGAATTGCTGTCGCTCATTCGCCGGATCGATGAAGCCGGACTGTTTCGGCGCGATGCTGTTTCAGATGTTGAAGTCTTAACTCGATCGATCTGGATGGTTAGTCGTTACTGGATGGATTATCTGCGAGAGATTGAGGGTCGAACCAAGATCGGTTGGGCAGACCAGGAACGAGGTATCAAACATCATTTTGCGGTGCTTCTGCCTTCTCTCACGGCAGCGGGTCGAAGGAAATTTGAACTGGCGCTTGCTTCAGCGAACCCCTAGACCCAATCTTATTCGGCCTTATCCAGTGGCTCCGTGCCTGTGGCGCCACCCAACTTCGGAAGCTCGTCATTGACGGTGATCCAGTCAGCGCCAGAGTCGAAATAAAAGTGCATCTCCGGCTGGCGATCTATCGGATCGCTGATGCTTGCTAGGGTGATATCTATAAAGTCCGGAGCTGAACCGTCTGACTTTTCGTGCCAGCAGAACAGTTGAGTGCCGCAGGTTTTGCAGAACTGTCGTCGTCCGTGTTCAGAACTCTCGAAAGTGGTTAGGAGGTCGTTGCCCGCGACGATTCGAAAACGGTCCGGGGGCACTGCTGTCCAGGTAACGAAACCCGCGCCGTGTGGTCGCCGACACATGGAACAGTGGCAGTGACCACAGAAGAGGGTGGGCAGCTCAATTTCGTATTGGACGTCGCCGCAGAAACAGCTGCCCTGTCTTAGATTACCTTCGGTCATCCACCGATTATGCCAGCATGCTGCGCAGCATCCATGCAGTCTTTTCATGAACCTGCAGGCGTTGTGTCAGCAAGTCGGCGGTTGGCTCATCGCTCGCACCCTCGGCAATGGGGAACACGTTGCGCGCGGTTCGAGCGACAGCTTCGTGTGCCTCAACCAATCTACGGATCATGGTTTCTGCATCAGGCTGGTCATCGTCTTCGGGAATGCCGGTCAGTTCCGCGTATGCCTTATAGCTACCTGGAGCTGGGTGGCCCAGGGCGCGAATACGTTCGGCAATTTCGTCGACAGCGATGGCAAGTTCAGAATACTGCTCCTCAAACATTTGATGCAGTGTGTTGAACATTGGACCTGTGACGTTCCAGTGGTAATTGTGTGTCTTGAGGTACAGCGTGTAGGAGTCAGCCAAGAGCCTGGAAAGCCCGTTGGCTATGTCCTGTCGTTCCTCGGCATTGATGCCGATATCAATGGCTACGTTATTCATCATCTGCTCCTTTTGTCAGTGATTCTCAATGGATTGAGTACCATTATGGGGATGCAGAACGATAGATAAAGTGAATAGTTTTTATTGAATTGATCCAGAAATGCGATCAATCTGGCTTCAGAATCGCCAGCTCATGGAGAGCCTGGCTGTTCTGGGCTCTAGCGGGTGGTAATGAATATCCGAGACGCCTTCAGCGGGTTCCCCGGGGAGTCGCGATTCATAAAAGTAGGAAATATCCGTGTCGTCACTATCGGTCAGATTGAACACCTCAAGCTTCAGTCCCATGGGACCTCGCTCATATTGAAGTGCTGCATTCACCAGCAACGAGCTGTCGCTCTTTACTGAGTTATCTTCGATAAGCGGACCTTCGCCCAGGTATCGCAGTCGAACGCTTGCGCTGAATCCGGATTCCCAACTCATATTGGCACCGGCAGAAAAGGTCGATTCGATCGCACCGGGTATATGGTCGAGCTGACTGTCGACATCTTCGTAGTTTGCGTCTGTATAAGTGTAAGAGGCATTCAAAGTAAGCCAGTCGAGCGGCTGATAGAAAGCGTTAAGTTCTACGCCGGTGCGTTCACTGCCATCGTTCGGTTCTGTGCCACCAGCATCACCAACAAAAACCAGTTCTGAATCAACGTCCAGGGTGAAGAGTACGATCGTTGCATTAAAGGATGTGCCGGTTTCGAATCGGACACCGAGTTCACCGCCTTCCGTTGGAACGAGTAGTGGCACCTGATCAACAGGCTCGCCGGTGACCGGATCCACCTCGATGACCACGCCCCGGACGTCATTGGAGTGCATGCCTCTGCCATAGTTGGCGTAAAGTTCAACATTGTCGTTGAGCAGATATGCAAAAGTCAGCTTTGGGCTGAATTGAGTATCCGAGTCCAAGCCACTGTTTTGGGGTTGGTTTGCGTCGACGTCAAAGGTGTAGTGATCTGCTCTCAGTGCCAGCATGACCCTGAGTTGTTCACCTGCCTGCCAGTCCCATCGAGTGAAGGCGCCATAAGAAGTCTGATCAACTTCGTCTTGCCGAATGGTTTGCAGTTGTTGCCTTGCAGACGAACTGTAAAGACCGAGTTCTCTAATGTCGTCATGTCGGAACTCAGCACCCCACGTGAGTGAATGATTCTTTGAGGGAGTGATGGTTTGCACGAACTGCCCGCCATACATCAGTCGCTCATCTTCCTGCTCGAATTCGTCGCCGTTCACCGGATCGTTCAGCAGGTAAGTGAAATTGCTGAACAGTGAGAAGTCAGAGTAAGCGACATACAGCTGGCCGTAAGAGTTTTCGCCTTTTAGCTCAGCTCGTGCCGCGATTCTCTGGGACGCCCCACCCAGGTCCGGATCGATAAAACCTAATTCATCAAATAACCCGGACTCGACTGCTCGTGCTGGGATCTGATCCGCGGCATTCCAGTCGGAGTCGTAATAGTCCACGGCAAAGCGGGTTTGTAATTCGTTGATGGTTGGAGACCAGGAGAGGTGAGCTTTGGTTTGGTTGAGATCCTCATCAATCTCCCATGGACCCTCGTATCGTGTGATATCAATGGCACCCAGTAGGTTGCCCGCGTTGCCAGCGGCAAGCGCGCGGCCATAACCATCTTGACCCAGGGTTACCTCTATCAGAGTGTCGGGGAGCGCGTCGTAGTAGTCAAAATCAACACTGCCCGCGGAAGAAAAGTCGCCTTTCTCCGGCGCGTAGGGACCTTTTTGATAGCGTGTTGTTTTGACCAACTCCGGAATCAGAGGATTCAAATCGAGATAACCCTGGCCGTGACCATGGGTTCTCATATTGAGAGGCACACCATCCATGGTCGCGGAAAAGTCGGTGCCGTGATCGAGATTAAATCCGCGCAAAAAATACTGATTTGCCTTGCCGGTGCCAGAGTGTTGCGTGGCCACCATACCGGGGACGGCCTCCACGAGTTCGCCAACCCGAAGGAGAGGAGGTAACTGGATGTCTTCAAAACCGACAACACCCTCCGAGGCACTGTCTGCTGTGCCGATCTGCTGCACGCTTCGGCCATAGACGACAACTTCTTCGAGTACCTCGTCGCCGCCGTGTTGTTCATGAGCCCAGCCACTGGATGTGGCGAGAAAAAGAATGGGCAGAAAACGCTTCATGAACTAAAAACAGATTCGGTCTGGGGAGAGCGATGCTAGCACCATGCGTCGATCTATTGAACTGTGTAAGCTATGCGGCCACGCGAGCTGGAGATTTTTCCTCATGAACAAATCAGTTACCTGTTCGAGCTTCTCCCAGGCTCCGGCAGCTTGTCTTCTGTTGCTTGGCTTCTTGCTCGCCGGTTGCGATTCCAATGTTAACGAGCCCGCTGATAGCAGCTTGCATGATTCTTTGCTGGTGCTAGACAGCCACCTCGATACTCCGATGTTCTTTCACCGGGAAAGTTACGACTTCTCAAAGCGCGGTTCTTTTGATGAAGACGGTACTCAGGTTGATTTGCCCAGGGTGATTGAAGGCGGCCTCGATGGCGGTTTTTGGGCCATCTTCACTTCCCAGGGACCATTGGATGAAGCCTCTTACATTTCTGCTCGCACGACGGCGTTGATGCGTCAGATGTCCATTCGCGAGATGGCAGCGAAGTATTCCGATTCTGTGGAACTGGCTTTCACCGCAGATGATGCGGCTCGAATTCACGCAGACGGAAAAGTGGCGGTGTATCAGAGCATGGAAAACGCCTATCCGCTCGGTGAAGATCTTTCGTTACTGGAAGTGTTTTATACCGGCGGCTTGCGAATGATTGGCCCGGTTCACTTTCGCAACAATCAGTTTGCTGATAGCTCTACAGACAAAACTGAACCCTTCGGGGGCTTAAGTCCTTTGGGTGAGGCGCTGGTTCGTGAAGCAAACCGTCTCGGTATGATTGTGGATGCTTCCCATGCATCTGATGAAGCACTTAGAGACATGATGGCGATCTCATCGACACCAATCATTCTTTCACACAGTGGCCCCGATGGAGTTTACGAGCATGCGCGCAATGTGCCTGACGAATTGTTAAGGCAAGTGGCAGAGGCTGGCGGGGTGATTCACATCAATGCGTATGGCACTTATCTTGAGGAGCTGACGCCTACACCTGAGCGAAAGGCGGCTTTGACCGAATTGCGTGAAGAGTTTGGTGCCGACTTCTTCTCAATGAGCGATGAGACACGCCAGGCTTTTCGAGTTGCTCGTAGGGCGATTAATCAGGAGTTTCCCGCACCACGATCTTCTTTTGATAAGTATCTAGAGCATTTGTTTTATACCCTTGAGCTGGTCGGGCCGGATCATGTGGGTATCGGTGCCGACTGGGACGGCGGTGGCGGTGTTGACGGCATGGAAGATGTGGCTGCCATTCCGCGAATTACGGATGCCTTGGTAGATGCAGGTTACAGTGAAGAAGAAATCGCGAAGGTTTGGTCCGGGAATCTGCTCCGGCTGATGCGCGAGGTTGAAGCAGCGAGAGACTCAACGCTGGAGTCTCCCAAAATCGTGAACTAGATCGAGGTCTAGCCTTCTTCTTCTGGAGACCAGGTGAGTGAGGAGTGATGCAATGAGATCAGCACTTTCCCACCGAGCTTATGGTACGCAAACGTATAGTCTGCGCGCGTCATGTCCCCGTTTTCCCGGAAGAATGTGTAATGACCCATGTCCTTGTAGCCAAGACCGCCCGCTTTCAGGAGAGGTCCTGCGGCACTTTGGAAATCAATGCGCTTCCAGGCGTTGAAAAGGAAACCGTGGTCGTTGGGATATTTCGGGTTTCCGCCAACAAAGTAGGAGCGGGCACCTTCTTCATCGAGTCGGATTTCGTCGGTAAGGGTCGGCTTGAAGAGTAGAGGTTCATCCGGGGAACCAAAGTCGTATAAAGCGAGTAACGCCTCTACGTCCTGATCGATTACGGCTTTGGTCCATGCACGTTGTGCATGAATCACTTCAGCCTTTGTCATCCTTTCAAACTCTCTCATGTCGCCGCCTGTTAGCCCACTTGGAACGGGTGAGTATGCTACTTTAGTGAATCATGAATGTCACAACAGGCTTAACCAATTTTCAATGAAGCGCGTTTATTCACATCCGAATTCTATGATGGTCGGCAGCATGGCGGGATTGCTTGAGCAGTCCGGAATCGAATCCGAAATGCGCAATGACATTCTTGGTGGCGCTAGTGGTGAAATTGCGCCAGGGGAGACCTGGGTAGAACTTTGGGTCAAAGATGCTTCGCAGGCAGATAGAGCGATCCAGATCATTCAGGAATCAATGCAACAAGCAGAAGGCGATGATTGGCAATGCACGCGTTGCAAAGAAGCGAATCCTGCTTCGTTTGACACCTGTTGGAAATGTGGCGCGCTGTCGGCACACCTTGAAAGTCAGATGCCAACTTGAGATAGGAATATGCACTCAGAAAATCTAGATTCCTGGCAACACGATCACGTGTTTAATCATGACCAGAAGAAAGCAGGCGAGGGGCGCACGCTCGCGGTTGTAGCTCTAACCGCTGTCATGATGGTGGTCGAGATCACGGCGGGCGTCGTTTATGGCTCCATGGCGCTATTGGCTGATGGATTGCACATGGCGTCTCACACGCTTGCGCTCAGCATTGCAGTTTTCGCCTATGTATTGTCGCGGCGTTTAGCGTCTGATCAGAGATTTGCTTTTGGGGTTGGCAAAATTAACAGTCTCGCGGGTTTTGCGAGTGCGGTGATGCTGCTTGGTTTCGCGCTGATCATGATCATAGAGAGTGTTGACCGGTTGGTTAATCCGGTTGCGATTGCCTTTGATCAAGCTTTGCTGGTCGCTGTGGTCGGATTTGTGGTCAATGGCGCGAGTGCCTGGATCCTGGCCTCGACACCCCACGATCATGGGCATGGCCACCATCATGGTCACAGCCATGATCATCACCATCATGATCACAATCTACGAGGTGCTTACTTGCACGTTTTAGCGGATGCGTTGACTTCTATTCTTGCGATAGCGGCCCTGCTTGCGGGTAAGTTTGTTGGGGCTAACTGGTTGGACCCTGCGATGGGTATTGTTGGCGCGATCCTGGTTACACGCTGGTCACTGAGCTTGATCAGGGACTCGTCCCAAGTCTTGCTCGACTACCAAGCGAGCGAAACCAATACAACTGCAATACGAGAAGCGCTCGAACATGATTCGACTGACCGCGTGACGGATTTACACCTGTGGAGTATCGGTCATGGCATCTTCGCTGCTGAAATTGCTGTCGTGAGTCACGAGCCAAGAACGCCGGACTATTACAAAGCGCGCATCCCGGACAAGTTGGGGGTGGTGCATTCAACGGTCGAAGTTCACCGCTGTAGCTAGTTTGGCTAGTGAGGATGATCTGCGAGATGTTGTCTCAGCAGATCTTTCCCGTAGTCGTTCCCATTGGGTGTTCGCACCACGGTGTGGATGTGGTCACGAGTCGGAACCTTGGGTAGGTCGAGCGCTACCGGTGGCTGTTGGTCAAACTCGATCATGACCACAGGTGAATGAAGGCGATAGTAGAAGACAGAGTCCGGATCTGACTCGCCGACCCATGCGAAATAGGTGTCGTCCCAGTGCTTCATGACTTCAGCCAGTTTGATTTCATCATGACCGGGTCTGATCTGGCCGGTGTACTGTTGAACCAGTTTCATAGCGAGTTCCTTTTGATCTCCGCTGAGTCCATCAAGCTTTAGTCCCTCGTAAGGAACAATGGCATTGTCCTGAAATAACTCACCACGATTGTCGCCGGAAACTTTTTTCGTCGTTAGTGTGGCCTGGCTCTTCTGTTCTTCTGTGAGGCTGTCCATGAAAGCGAGTCCCGCGTGCAGTTCATCATCGAAAACTCGAACGCCCGCATATTTACCTTCAGCTGCAGATGTCGGCTCTGAACCCATGAAGGTGGGTGTCATGACAACCTGATCGCCCAGCACAAAGAAATTAACGATCAGGTGGTGTCCGTCCAACTGCCAGCCCCAGGGTTCTGTGGCTGATGGCTCGCCCATAATCGTTAGCCAGTATCGTTTTTCACCATACTCAACATGGTTGTCGAGAAGATCTGCAAGGTGACCCTCCAGTTGCATGATCTTGCGTGCGTTGTCGTATCCGCGCTCGCTGAGCCCTGAGGCGATCAGCGCGAACGCAGCCTCAGCCTGTTGCTCATTGAACTCCAGAAACCCGACGCCCTGTCGAATGCTGATGTGAATGTTTGCCCATTGCTGCCATTCGCGATCATCGACCGGAAACAAAGCGCGAGTGCGTTGTTCTTCGGATAACGTTGCGATGAACGCATTGGCGGCATCAACGACTGGCTGTGTGCTGACGTTGGTTGCCTGAATGGAAAACAAATCAGGTTCTATCGTGCCGTCTGCGGTAATGCCAACGAAGTCGTCGATGGCATAGGCTTCAACCAGCGGGTAAATGATTTTTGATGCAGTCATCGGCCAGTTTGAGATAAGTACCGCAAGCAGGAAGAGTGCTATGACAATCCCACCGAGCCATTTAGCGAATGTGAGCATGAGATTTCCCTCTAGTAGATGGTGACCCGATGCAGCTCGCGCCGATGACCTTCATAGCCACCAGTGGCGCGATGAATAACGCTGCGGTTGTCCCACATGATCAGCATGTCTTTTTCCCATTTGTGGATATAGAGAAATTCATCTTTGGATTGCCAGGCGTTGAGTTCCAGTGTGAGGTCCAGCGCGTCTTTGTCGTCCATTCCCTCATACCCGATGATGTATGAGATGCCACTGTAAAAACCCTGGCGGCCGGTTTCGTTGTGCGCAGGTGCTAATGGGTGTGTATGTTTCATCGTTGCCGCTTCTGCCGAAGGGCGGATATCCATGGCGCCGTTTTTTGTTACGTCGCCGTAGGCACCCTCCAGTGAATAACCTTTCACGGGTGAGTGGATCGCCTGCAGACCATCAAACCGGGATTTCATGTCATTCGGCATGGCATCAAAAGAAAGATGCTGATTGGAGAAATGGGTATCACCGCCTTGAGGTGGTATGTCGAGACTGTAAAGGATTGTTCCGGAGGGTGGATCGGGCATGAAGCTCCAGTCAGAGTGCCAGTACTCCGCAAAAATAGGGTTGGTGTCTTCTGCCTCTCGTCTAACTGCAGCGATGTATTTTCTGCCAGGGAGGGGGTTAAAGAAGGGGTCTTCGCCCAGCTCGCCAAACTGTTCCGCGAACTGCTCAAGCTGATCGTGATTGAGCTTCTGAGATGGGAAGGCGAGAACGTGGTGTTCAAGCCAGGCTTCTCTGACTTGTTTGATGGTTTCTTCTGGTAGTGGTTTTGAAAGATCCAGGCCGGTGACCCTCGCGCCGCATGCCTGGCCGCTCGGTTCTACCGTAATTGAGCTGTTCATGTTGTCCCCCTCACTTCAGCTCCTGAGAGTATATCGCCAGTGGGGAGCTCCGTGATATAACGTGTTTCTTTTTGCAAACTAACCAGAGGATTCAAAGTTGCTGTCTAATGAAGAATTTGTAGTACCCCCACTTCCGACGATCGTTTTTAACCGAGGTGCGGGCCAAAAACTGAGTGACCACATCCAGGCACTCGGTAAAACATCGGCACTGATCGTTACCGACAAAAACCTGGCAGCCAGCGGTGTTTTGGATCCCATTCTGGATGCTCTGAAGGCCGCGAACCTTAAAGTAGAAGTATTTGACGGTGTTGAACCAAACCCCACCGACCTGAACGTTGAAGCTGGTACTGAAAAGCTTCGCGAGCTCGGTGATGCGTGTGTTGTTCCCATCGGCGGCGGCTCTTCCATGGACTGCGGTAAGTCTATCGCTCTGCTCGAAGCAAACCCTGGTCGTGTAGAAGAGATGCAGGCCGGCGCACCCAAGCCTGCTAATGCACCAGTGGTTGCTGTGCCAACCACGGCTGGTACCGGATCTGAAACAAACGGTGCCTGCGTGATCACCAATACTCGACTGGGTCGAAAGACCTATGTCATTCACCCGACCATCGTGCCTTCTTATGCTGTGCTGGATCCGGAGCTGACGATCGGTTTGCCTGCTTATCCGACAGCAACCTGTGGCTATGATGTTCTGACCCACGCGGTTGAAGCGTTTGTTTCTATTGGTGCGAATGCCTACTCAGATGAGATCGCGCTGGATGCGATCCGCAAAGTCGCTGGTTTCCTGCGCGCTGCAGTCAAAGACGGCAGCGATGTCGAAGCCAGGTCGCAGATGCTGCTTGGTTCGGCGAAAGCTGCCATTGCATTTAATGTCGCCGGTCTGGGTACGGTTCATGGAACCGGCCATGCGATCTCTGCTCGACTGAACGCTGCACACGGACAGACACTCGCGACCATGCTTCCTGCGGTCATGGAATTCAACATGCCGGAGCGAGAAGAGAAGTACATTGAAGTCGCGAAGATCCTGAATCCTTCTGGTCCTGCAACCGGTGCTGGTGCGATTGATGCTGCTATGCAACTGCGAGCTGATATTGGTATTGATAAGTCCATCAAAGATCTTGGTGGTGACGACGATCTGTTGCCGATCCTTGTCGAAGATGCTGCCGCAGATCCCGTTAACTTCACCAACCCGCGTCCTGTTGATCCGGCATCCCTGGAACAACTGTATCGCTCAGCCTGGGGATAAAGGCAGCATCGCTAACGAGGAGATCAAACTCTTGATCGACGGCGGTGAATACATCGTCGTCGAACTTCTCATCAGCGGTACACATGCCGGTCCCTTCGGTAAAATGCCGCCAACCGGAAAAGCGGTTTCATTCAGGGATGTGACCATCCTGAAACTGAGAGATGGCAAGATCATTGAGCAGCGAGGGCTGACGGATCACCTATCTCTGTTTCAACAATTAGGTGTGACTGAAATACCTGGGAGTTGAGTTAGAGAGTGTTTTCTTCGGCGCGCGCTTTTGCGCTGTTGAAGTCGGCTTCGCTAATGTTCAATAGCTCCGCTACTTTCACAATAAACTGCTCTTCGTAGCGATCCAGGCGACCGTCTGCGAAAGCCACCATCCAGAGATACTCGATCAGTTTTTCTTTGTCGTTGTAGCCGTAATGGTCGTTTACCAGTTTTATAAGCTGTGTAATGTCTTCGGCTGTAGCGCCGTCTGCCAGTTGCAGAATGTCTTCGACGGTTTCGTCGAGAAGATCGAAGGTTTCCTGCAGGATCGCAACCACCATCGCCCGCTCAATTTCATCCTGCTGAGAATCTGCCTTGGCCACCTGAATGAGAAGCACGCCAGTCGCGCATTGAATACCGAGTGCTCTCGTATATTCATCGGCATTCGCTTCCGGGATAAGTTGTTCTTCGAAAAAGCTCTTAAGGTCGCCGGCCATGTTTTCGGATCCTGTAGTTTGTGAAGAGCCCGCTGATCGGGCTTCTAAAGAATAAACTACAAAGGAAGCGTCGCCAAACTTGCTATGGCTATAGCGAATATAAGTTCGCGACGTTTGTCCGTGTGATCTTGTCCCTGGTTTCAGGCGAGTAGTTCTCAAACATTTCATCCAGCACCTGGCTCGAGCACGGCCACGTGGAATCAGTATGTGGATAGTCGGAGCCCCAAAGCAGAGTTTCCTCACCGATCATGTCCCGTGTTCTCAGTGCGGCGATGTCATCTTCGATGGTTGCATAGAACTGCCGCTTCCAGATCTCCAGCACATCAACCGGCGGGGTGCTTGAAGGGTCGCGAGCAAACTCTCGAGCCCAACCTTGCTGTACTTTGTCGATCCAGTGGGCAACCCAACCGGCGTTAAACTCAGCGAGTACGAACTTCAGGTTGGGGTGCTTGGCACAGACACCGCGCACCATCAGTTCGATCAGTGTGTCGTGAATGAGTGCCGGTGATCCCGCATATTGAACGATGGGGTCACGATCCTTCATGGCTTTCAGCCAATCCGGAGAGTGAGACATGCAGGCCACGTGGAATGCGACGGGGAGTTTGGCCTCCTCAGCCATCGCCCACATTGGTTCGTATTCCTCGTCAGAGTAACGTCGACCCCGTGGTGCGTTAGATGGAATGACGATGCCTTTGAAACCCAGTTTGATCACTCGCTCCAGTTCAGCGACGGCAAGTGCCGGATCTTGTACGGGTAGGGCAGCGAGACCAACGAGTCTTCCCTTGGAAGCAACCTGTTGATTGTGCATCCAGTTGTTGTAGTTCTGCTGCAGTGCCACCATCAATTCCAGGTTTGGCAGGCTAAACATCGGGAACCAGCCGGGATAAAGAATTTCTGCAGAGATGCCATCGATGTCCTGATCATCGGGTCGACGTGCGCCATCAGTAAGACCCTCTCGCATCGCTGCGTATCCGCCAGTGAAGTAAGCCTGAATCTGTGGATCATCAATTGAACCCGCACTTGGCTTCGATGCATGTTCCCGGGGAAGTGGGGTGTCGTAATCGAGCCTTGTTCCGGCTAGTGCCATAACGGCAACGTTTCGAGATCGTTTCGGATTGTTGGGAATGCTGATGTAGTCGCCTTTACCTTCACTGTGCACAACGCGCGGTGCATCG
Source organism: Pseudomonadales bacterium (assembly GCA_965267195.1). Lineage (GTDB taxonomy): Bacteria > Pseudomonadota > Gammaproteobacteria > Pseudomonadales > Azotimanducaceae > UBA9659. The sequence continues at coordinate 1,499,925 of OZ253942.1, read as the reverse complement.
TCACCGAATCGTTCGGCCAGGCCGTCAAAAACTTCCGGCCCCTCGAGTGCGTGTGAGTCTGCAGAGATTGGTCGAGGATCATTCAGCAAGGTCATAGGATTTTCCTGATTGTTTGGAGGAATATCGTCAGATTAATCCATTTAATGAACATGTTCAATTAATAACTTTGTCGGAGCTGTTGCCAAGCGTGAACAATATTTATTAATATACGTAAATAAATAATCGAATGAGCGAGCTGACATGAATGATTTGCTGACTGCCGTTGAAATTGAACGAATCAAAGCGCCCCTAGAGCAAGGCTGGACGCTACCTCCAGCGGCTTACACGGAAGCTGAAGTGTTTCGGCGAGAGATGCGCGATATCTTCTATAAAGAGTGGCTGTGTGTAGCCCGGGAAGAACAGATTCCAGAACCCGGTGATTACCGGGCAGTGCAGGTGGTTGAACAACCGCTCATTGTTGTTCGGCAGACCGATGGTGCTATTAAAGCCATGTCAGCAATTTGCCCGCATCGCGGTATGCCGGTGGTGGAATCCCATGGCAACGCTCAGCACTTTTCCTGTCCTTATCATCTCTGGAAGTTCGCGCTTGATGGCGCGCTGGTCAGTGCGCCGCTCATGGACGGTGTTGATGGGTTGCCTTCGGACTGTCGCTTACCATCAGCGCAAGTCGAAGTCTGGCAGGGATTCGTTTTTGTGAACCTGGATCCAGAAGCACCGTCGCTGCTTGAACGTTTACCACAGCTTGATGAGTTGGTTGGTGCGTATGACATGGGCAGCATGCGTATCGCCGGTAGCGTTGATTACGATTGCCCCTGGAACTGGAAGCTCCTGATTGAGAACTTCATGGAGGCTTACCATCACGTTGGGCCGCACAATGCATCACTGCAGGGTACCTATCCGGCGAAACAAAGTTATGTATCCGGCAGTGTGGAACAAGGTTGGTCTGTGCTCCACATGCCGAGTATCGACTCACATGAAGAGAAGTTGCTTCCGCAATTGCCGGGGCTGAATGAAACGCAGGCGAATCAATCACTCGCCTCAGTGATCATGCCAACCTTCTGCTGGATTAACACACCCGCCATTGCCTTTTGGTATGAACTGAAGCCAAACGGTTATGACGACATGAAGCTGACTATTCATGCCCTGGCACCACAAGCGATGCTAGAAGGTGACGATGAAGGTGTCGCGGGCGAACTTCTACTTTCGGTGATCAAAGGAATTCATGAAGAGGACATCCCAGTGAACCTTGGGCCATGGCAGGGTATGCATGCACCTATGACAGGGCAGGGGCGCTTGAGCCATCTCGAAGAATCCATCTGGCAGATTAACCAGTGGTGGGCGAAGAGGATGGCTGCGTGAACGAAGTTGTACGTCGTCCTGTCGGTCGTCCCCGGCGAGACGGTAAGCCTCCGCTTGATCGGCGGCAGGTGTTGTTGGCTGCGGGTCAGCTAATTACCGAACATGGCTATGCGGGAACCAGTCTTAGGATGGTTGCCGAAGCACTGGATACAAGTGCGCCAGCCATTGCGCAAAGGTTTGGTAACAAGTCAGAGCTTCTGAACGAACTGGTGAAGCTGATGGCAGACGTCAGCGTTCAATTCCACGCTTCTTTAAGCGACATGAATCTCTCTGCAGAGGTCAGGCTCTATAAGATGGTTTATTCCGAGGTGCTGGCACTAGCGGGCGCTGACCATGCCCCCATCAGTGTGTTTTACCTGCCGGAACTGCGACAGCCGGAGTTTAAAGTTGCCCAGGAAGCCCGCGCAAACATGATGCGTTTCTACTTTGATGTGATTGAGCAAGGCATCGAGGCGGGTGTGTTTAATCCTGTCTGGGTTGTGATCGCAGCAGAGCAGGTGTTTCAGCTGACAGAGACTGTCATCATCGCTCAGGACAGAAGCGCCTTAGGTGAGCCTGCTCAGCTCGCAGAACAAACTGCCGATTTTGTCTTGCGAGGTTTGCTCAGCAAGCCAGGGCGAGTGGATAGTATCCGCCTTGCTGCGGAAAAGATTCAGATTACGATGACGTAGTTTGGTCGCTACTGTAATCTACGCGCCAAACAAGCATTAAGTATCTCTGTGGCTCTGGATTACCGCTACATCTTCCTGCCGGAACAAGACTTTTTCTGGGCAACCTACACCGGTGACGTCACTTTGCGTGATCTGACTCGCGCTCATGAAGATTTCAAAGCCCACCCGTCATATGCGTCTAATCTGGATGAGCTTCTCGACTTCAGTCGTTGCTCTTTCGACACGCTATCGACCAAGCAGGTGGAGATCATGCGTCTATATCTGCTCGACCAGCCTGCGCGAGACAACAGCAAAAGTTCGATCATTGTTGGTACCGAACTTGAATTTGGATTGGCCAGAATGCTGAGTGCCATCATCAGTGATGTTGCACCGGTAACGCGCGGAGTTTTTTACACGCCGGAAGATGCACTCGCCTGGATGCGACCGGATCAAGCAGATGAGATAACTGCCGCCTATCAAGCGGCAGTTGATCAGTCTTAGTTACACCTCGCCAGGCAGTTTCTGTACGCCCGTGAATTTCCGTGCGGATACGTCACTCGGCATTGTGCCTGACAAGCAGCATGCTGCTGTCTAGGCGATTGGCATTGACTGATACTTTGTACGAACGTCGTGCCGGAAGGACACTGACAACTCAGCCCGTCAGCAGAAAGCCTTTGACCACCAACGCAGGTTGGGGGAGTCACACAGTTGTTGCCGTCGAACAGTTGTCCGGTTGGGCATGTGCAACTCTTGGCGTCCTGGCTCAGTACCTGACCGCCCACGCAATTGGGTGGCGTGAAGCAGTTGTTGCCATCGAAAGACTGTCCGACGGGGCAGGCGCAGGATTTGTGATCAGATGACAGGACCTGCCCGCCGCTGCAGGTTGGCGGCGAGAAACATTGGGCGCCATCGAATAACTGGCCAGCCGGGCAATGACAGAAGGTGCTGTCTGAACTGAGTACCTGGCCGCCGGCGCACACAGGTGGCGTGAAGCATTGGCTGCCATCGAAAACCTGGCCAGCCGGACATATGCAGCTTTTCATGTCTGCGGTGTGGATCTGGCCACCCTGGCAAGGTGGGGGGGTAAAGCAGTTTTGCCCGTCGTATTGCTGGCCATGCGGGCATTCGCAAGAAAGATAATCCAGGGTGAGAATCTGGCCTCCGGAACAGCTTGGCGGCGTGACGCACGTGGTCCCCGAAAGCACCTGGTCCGCCGCACAATTCGGCAGGCTGGGTGTAACCTGTGGGGAGGTCGTTGTCTGTGTTTGTGTGGTGGTTGGTGACTGAGTGGCGGTCTGCAGATTCAATGGCTTCGTCAGGGTGCAGGCATCGCCGATCTGAACAGAAAAGCTCACGATGCTCTGAGAGACACTGGGTGTTCCAACGACCAGATTGCGTTGGTCAAAGGCGTTATACACATCGATGGCGACTCGAACCGATTCGGGTCCTTGATCAAGCGTGGTTGCGACGGTGAAAACGAGTCCGTGAACGGGAGACAGGTCAACTTTCGTGTCAACCAGCCCCGTATCGGGTTGTCGGCTGAGGTCGAGGTTGGACAGATAGTCCGCGTCGCAAAGATCAGCGCCGTCTTTAAGAGCGCGAGCCACATATTCTTCGCTGAATGCCGTATAGGATTCCATCACGGTCGTTTCAGATGTGGTCCTCACGTAGTTCTGGTAGACAGGAAAAGCGATGAGCGAGATCACAGCTATGATCAGTACAACCGTCATCGCTTCCAAGGCGGTAATTCCGAGTTGTCTGTATTCCGACTTAGCGTTCTTCATCTGGCTGTGTCCCGTTGTTATTTTTTGAATGCAAGTGAATAGTTCTTTTGTCGTTCCAATCGATCGAAAAATCCCTGGCCGTAAACCCGGATGATTTCCTCGACTGTCGTTGAGCCTTCTTCCAGGCGACGCGCAAAACCTTCAGCAAGGAATCGAGTGCCACCTTGCGCCGCCAGCATTTCCAGCGCTTCAATATCGTCATCACCTTCGCGCAGTCGGCGTTTGATTTCCCCCGTGATTTCTACGATTTCCAAGACAGGTAAACGACCGGAGTAACCGGTTGACCGACAAGATTCGCAGCCAACAGCGCGCCATTGCGGTGCTGTCCAGAGAGACGCGAAACGCTTTTCGTCCTCAGTGAAATCTTCTTCTTTCAGAGGTGTTCGGCAGTCTTCACAAAGTTTTCGGATGAGTCTTTGTGACGCCACTGAATGTAAAGCATCAGCCAGTGTCGTTGAGGAAACACCCAGGTCTCGCATTCTGACGATGGCCAATAATGCATCCAGGGTGTGGACCGTCGATAGGACAAAGTGACCCGTCATCGCAGCCTGCGCGGCGATTCCTGCAGTCTCCTCGTCTCGGATTTCACCCACCATGACGACGTCTGGGTCTTGTCGAAGAATAGAGCGCAGGGATCGTGCAAACGTGAGTCCTGTTTTTGGTTCCACGTTAATTTGGGAAGCACCCCGTAGGCGATATTCAACGGGTTCCTCAACGGTCATGATGTTGATGTCACTGGTGTTCTTTTCTGCTAGCAGAGCGTAAAGCAAAGACGTTTTGCCGGATCCGGTTGGCCCGGTCATTAACATCATGCCGTCTGTATTTCGTGCCAGTTTTTCCAGTCGCTCAAGTTCATAGTTGTCGAGGCGAAGGAGTCGTAGGGCTCGCACCTGATTCTGCGGCAGGTAGCGGACAACCAGCCGTTCACTGGAACCCACAGGAAGAATCGATAAGCGAAGGTCGATTTCCTTGTGGGCAACTTCCATGCGCAGCTCGCCGTCCTGCGGTGTCAGATGTTGAGTGGGGTCTAACCCGGAGATGGCCTTTACGTGCCGAACCAGATGTTCGTGTACCTTCGCCGGGAGCATTAACGCTTTGTAGAGAACACCATCGACCCGGTTTCGAACCACCGCGCCATCGCCATACGGCTGGATGTGCGTGTCGCTGGCGTTGATGTTGACTGCTCTTCTCAAGAGTTCGCCAAATAGTTTGGCGGTTGCACCACTGGAAGGCTGAAGAACGGTGCCGTCCTTCTTTCGCAGAATCATTTCGGCGGCCAACAGCGACGAAGAGACTTTTCCCCAATCGTCCAGCTCAGTGGCATCGTCGCCAAAAATTTCATCCAGGTGTGCGGTTATTTCACTCGGTGATGCGATGACCGGCTGTACCGGGAGATTGATAGAGAACGCCAACTCATCCAGCACTTCAGTCATCGTCGGGTCTGAAGTTGCGACCACGGCGTGTGAACCTTCGACATACAGCGGAAGGATATGGTGAGTGCGGGCAACACTTTCCGTCACCTGCGAAGCGAATTCTTTGTCCAGATTCTTGAAGTCTGCGCGTGGCATCTGGAAGTAGCTCGCCACTGCTTCTGCGATTTCACCATCAATAATCTGAGTGGCTTCTGTGATTCCGGACCAGCGAGCTTCGATGTCCCCGAATTGAGCAATGTCCTCGGGTAAATTCGTTACACCCGTGTTCTCGATGGCAATTTGTAACCAGTGTTTGGTCATCGCTGTGCACCCAGCTTGAGAAAGGTGTAGTGCAGCAGGCGTTCAGAGTCGTCTCCCTCGTTATAGGTCAGTGTTAGTGCTGCCTCTTTGCCGGTTATGCGATAGCCGCTGTCCAGGCGTTCGTATTGAATGGTTTCTGCTTCAAACCATTCCGGTTCAAGGTAGTCTGGAAGATGCCCGGTAAACTTTCGGTAGGTTTCTACGCGATGAGCCGCGTGGTACATCGCTACCGACACCCGGGTTTCAACACTCCGTATGCCAAGCTCGTCTTCCCTGGGTAGTGGTGTAAGCGTGAGCGTCAGTATCACGATTATGAGCAGTGTCCACGAAGCGATGACTGGTAAAGGGTGATTGAACAGAGGGGCACTTTGTCGTTGCCCGACCGTAACGGAATCCTCTGTCTCGACCGCAGAGGCAGCGATGAGTTCATTGAGATCTAAGGAGGGGTCTTTATTTTCAGGCATCGTTAACGAGCCTCCGTAGATCAATCACATAATAGTGGTCGTCAATTTCTGCCAAAGACTTATCGGGTAATCTGGATTGCACTCGAAGCAGAATTTCTCGTTCAACCGGCATATTGGCACCGTAGTCGATTAAAACTCGCAAGTAGGGCTCTCCCGTTTCGAATGGCACATCGAATATGTGAATGGGAATTGCTCTATCCAGTGCAGGATCGAATCGAACGAGTTGTAGGACCATGCCGAAATTGTTTTCCCGCCATAGTAGTTCTTGATCAAGACCCTGGTAGTCCATGCCTTGGACATGGAACGGGTCAAGATAAACGCGAACTTGCCGAGCGTTGGACGCTGCAGGAAACCAGTTACCCGTCTGATAGTGAAAGCTTGAAACGGCTGTTGCGATTTCAGTGATGTTTTCTTCGACCTGATCCGCAGCCCGCTCGTATCGCACATGTTCATAAATGCGATGACCACCCAGAAGTAAGGCAAGTGCCAAAGGCATAATCACAAGAAGAATGTCGAAACGTGTCCACGTTTTCATTCTCGATCCTCGCGGTGGGGCATCGTGCTAGAAGAGTCCAAAACCATAGTGACGGTGTGAATCGTAGCAGACAGCCGATAGGAGTATTCCGAAACGCGCTCGTACTCAACAAGACCTCGGATTGCAGGGTTTGGAAGTAGCATTGGCAGTTCGCCGTAGGAGTCTTCGTAACGATTAATTGCGCCAGCGGCATTTCTGAGAACCTGGCTCAGGTCTTCCTCGATTCTGCTCTCTGCGGGCGACATGACTAACGAAATAACTGTGTCGAATTGAAAGGCGCCAAGAACAACCACAGCAATCCATAAGGTGAAGGCAAAAGAGGAGCGGGGAAGCCGAAGACGCTTCTGTTGATGGCGCGTTGTTGTTTCATCAGACCGAGTTCGATCGTCGATCTCTGATTCTGCTTTTCGAACGTACCCTTCCAGGTCTTCTGACATCTGATCCCTCAGATCGGTTACATGTCTGCCAAAGCCATATGCTATCAGATAAGCTAACGCGAGCAGCGCGGTTAGTGAAGTCAACTGAGGGAAGGAATTCATGGAAATTTCTGTTGTATTTCCAAGTGTCATGTATCGAGAAGGCCCCGAAGGTGTTCGCCGCCTGATTCGCGGTATTGAAGACATCGGCTTCGATGAGTTGGATATGTTTGACCATGTCGTTATGGGTTATCCAACGGAAACTCGCCGTGCACCTTTCTATGATCCCAAGATGCCGATCATGGAAGCCTTCAGCGTCTTATCGTTTGCCGCCGCCATCACTGATCGCATCAAACTGGGTACTGGTGTTCTAGTTCTCCCACAACGACAGATTGCCCTGGTGGCGAAGCAGGCAAGTTCCATCGATACCCTATCTGGCGGTCGGCTTCGTCTGGGTGTGGGTTCGGGTTGGCAACGTTCAGAATACGAAGCACTCGATGAAAACTATGATTCCCGGGGCAAGCGCCTGGGTGAAGCCATTGAGCTGCTTCGAAAGTATTGGTCTGAGGAGCACGTCAATTTCTCGGGCGAACATTACGAAGTGGATGAGATCGCGATGGAACCTAAGCCGCCGCAGGGTAGCGACATTCCAATATGGATAGGCGGCACGAAAATTCCGGCACTCAGGCGTGCTGCGGCTCTGTCTGATGGTTGGATGGCCATGACCGCCCCGGGTGATCCACCCATTGAGGACAACATTAAGATCTTCCAAGATCTTGTTGCCGACGCGGGTCGTGATCCAGCAGAAGTTCCCATGCAGATGTCGCTATCTCCAAGTCTTTTAGATAAAGAAAAACGAAAACGCTTCTACGCAGAGCCCGAGCTCATCCTTGAGCGTCTAGTTGAGCTGAAAGAGCTTGGGTTCAGCCACTCATCCATTGATTGTGTACCGATCTTTCAAAAAGGCTATCGCAGCAGCGAGGCACTGCTGGACTATCTCCATAAAATCTATGAGACACTAAAACCCGAACTCAGTTAGGAGGGCGGTTATGTCGCAGAAAGAACGTCGGGGTCCGCTCGAAGACCTCACCATTATCGACTGCACCATGGCGTATGCCGGTCCCTGGGGAACGACAATCCTCGCGGATATGGGCGCAAACGTTATCAAGGTTGAGCCGCCATCTGGTGATAACTTCAGAATCCTGGGTCCTTATCCCGATGATCATGTACGTGTTGGCGAAGATGGCGCTGGCGCCGACTATGGCACTTCCTTTGCCAGCGTAAATCGCAACAAAAGAAGTGTTTGCCTCGATCTAAAAGACGAAGCTGACAAAGAAGTCTTCCTACAGTTGTGTGAGAAGGCGGATGCGATCGTTGAGAACATGAGAGCCGGCGTCATGGATGAGCTGGGTGTTGGCTTCGATGTGATCAAACAAAGAAACCCGATGATCGTTTACGGCACGGTGCGTGGCTACGGCGATCCGCGCACAGGGGAGAGTCCCTATTGGGATTGGCCCTGCCTTGATGTGGCGGGTCAAAGCGCGGGTGGTTTAGTTGAGACAACGGGTGACCTGTTTGGTATCGCTATCGCGGATATTTATCCGGGTACGTTGATGGCGACCGGTTTGCTTGCAGCAGTGATGAAGGCCAGGCGCACAGGTGAAGGCGAGTTTTTTGATGTTTCCATGTACGACGCCATGGTCTCGATGGTTAAAACGAATGTAGCGACCTATGGGCTGACCAAGGTTGCGAGAAAACCAGGTGGAAAAACCCTGGTGCCTTTCGGATTGTTCCCTGCGAAAGATGGTCGCATTGCGATCGCAGCACCGGTCGAACGTCATTGGGCAATTCTCTGTGAAGTGATGGGGCGACCCGATCTCATTGACGATGATCGCACTCGGTCAAATCCCCGGCGGGCGAAGAACTACGAGTTCACAGAAGGTGAGATATCTGCGTGGACTTCTACGAAGACGAAGCAGGAAATTACAGACTTACTTGGAGGGCACGTGCCCGTTGGGCCGGCGAACACGATTCAGGAAGTGTTGGATGACCCGCATACGCAGAGCAGGAACATGGTTCAGCCGTTTGAATATCCCGGTGGTCATCATGAAGGCCTGCTGACGAGCAGCCCGATTAAATTTGAGAGTGGTGAAACACCGCTTTATCAACGCCCGCCTAAACACGGTGAACATACCGAAGAAGTGCTTAAGGAACTCGGGATCAATAAGGGCTCAGACTAGGGCGAAAAACTGGCTGGGATTTCCTTCAAGGAGGTATCCAGCAGCGGCACGTGATCCGGTGTGATCGATGAATATGCCGAGCGCCACTCTTCTACCCAGCCTGGATCTGTCACTTTGTCCGGATGATAAGAAGGTCGCAGCGCACGAAGCATGGCGGGTGCCGCTTTCAGGAAAAAGTGACCCACCATCTTCCAGACTCGAATTCGACTGCTGAGGTTGTTCCATAGCCCATCTTTTTTCAGCATGGCGATGTAGGCGCGACGTGACATGAATCCCACGTGTAATGATCCATGCAGTAGACCGTAGAAACGCAGCCAGTATTTGCCACACACCTTTTGGTAAACATCATAAGCAACCGACTTATGTTCGGTTTCCTCAACCATATGCCAGAGTACGAGAGAGGAGATCGTTGGATCCGCTTCGTGGAACAGACGACTCCTGTCGTTGATCAACCACTCCGTGATGCCCATGGTCATGGTTTCGAAACCCGCTGAGTAAGCCAGCCGTCGGTTCAGTGAGAGCTTTTCGATGCGTTCGTAGTCTTTCTCAAAGGTTTCCTCGACCTCCGCTAACTCCGGATAGCCATTCGCTTTTAGTTCTTCGTTGTAGCGTCGGTGGTTCTGATAGTGCTGCGCTTCCTGGCGAACGAAACCATTGATGTCTTCCTGTAGTTCAGGGTCATCAATTTCCTTTAGCGCCTCGCGCATGGTGCGATTCAAAAAAGGTTCCAGGTAGGGCATGGCAAGTGACGCACCGTTCACCATGTGGCCCCATTCCCGCTGCGAGGGATGCCAGACCGGATTTACCGGTCCGAACTCAAAGGGAATCTGGCGAATTCTGATGTCGTGAGCCATGGGTCTTACTCTTGCGGTAATTGTCGATAATGCTGCCAGGCACCCCAGGCAAGCAAGATAAACGCGATGTGCACACCGATCATCGCCGGCCATCCGAACAGGTAGATCACATTATTAGCCAGACTATCGCCGAAAGGGCCGCCTCCGAAGGCAAGCCCGCGAGTGCCAAACCAGGCATTGGCGATAGCCGGTAAAGTGAACAGCCACCCAAAGGTCAGGGATGAGTAAAACAGCCACTTAAATTGTGTGGCGCTTAACTTCAGGTAGCCACTGATGCAGGCGATGGCCATCAACAGCAGTCCGTTGGTGATACCTTCCAGGTGAGCCATGATCCATGCCCTTGGTTCACCGGGAACCTGGCCTTCAACATGATTGATAATTGGCCACAGGTCGATTTCGCCGAGCAGCTGGAAAAAGTGCAGCCATCCTGAGACTGCCGCGCTGATCAGCAGGCCGATGCCATTCAACACCAGTAAACTTTTTTGTCGTTCAGTCATGTTTCCCCCTGCTTAAGGATTGTAGACGGGAACCGCTTCGGTAGGTAATGGCGTTGTTCCCTTGATCAGATCTGCGGCTTTTTCTGCCATCATGATGGTCGGCGCATTCAGATTGCCGCTAACGATCGAAGGCATGATGGATGAATCCACAATACGTAATGCGTCTATTTCGTGAACCCGGCAATCTCCATCCACCACGGCCATATCATCGGTGCCCATCTTGCAGCTGCAGGAAGGGTGATAGGCACTTTCCACTGCATCACGCAGGAATTCGTTTAACTGTTCGTCCGTTCGCAAGTTACTGCCCGGGGCAAGTTCTTTGCCGCGGTACGCGGCGAACGCATCCTGATCGAATATCTCTCGGGTTTTTCTGATTGCTGATCGAAATTCCTGCCAGTCGTCTTCATGCGACATGTAGTTGAAGCAGATCCTGGGTGCATCGGATGGATCGCTGGAATGCAGCTTCACCCATCCACGACTTTTCGAGCGCATTGGTCCGACGTGTGCCTGAAACCCGTGTGACTTGTTTGGACTTTGACCATCGTAACGAACCGCCATGGGGAAGAAGTGGTATTGCAGATCCGGATGTTCGACATCCTCTCGACTTCGGATGAAACCACCTGCTTCAAAATGATTGCTGTTGCCAAGACCGGTTCTGGTGAAGAGCCACTGCGCGCCAACCAGCGCCTTGCCAAGAAGGTTGTAGAACTTATATAGAGAAACCGGTTGAGTGCAGGCCATCTGAACGTAAATCTCAAGATGATCCTGCAGGTTCTGACCAACACCTGGCAGATGGTTGTGCACGGTGATGTTGTGTTCCTTCAGGTGGTCAGCGGGACCGATACCAGACAGCATGAGGAGTTGTGGGTTGTTAATGGGACCGCCGCAAAGGATTACCTCCCGATCTGCCCGTGCTTCCGTTTGCTTGCCCCGGTGACTAAACGTCACACCAGTCGCGCGCCGTTCCTCCAGGATCAGTTGCTTCGCAATGGCGCGAGTCAGGACGGTGAGGTTTGGTCTTTGACGAATCGGCGATAAATAGGCTCTTGATGTGGAGTGCCTCAGCCCCGCCTTGGTTGTTCGATCCATGGGACCAAATCCTTCCTGCTGGAAGCCATTCATATCCTGTGTATAGGGATGACCCGCCTGCTGTGCTGCTTCAATGAATGCACTGAACAATGGGTTGGATGCTTTGCCTCTTTCTATATAAAGGGGGCCGGAGTCTCCATGGTAGGTGTCGCAGCCACCTTCGCGGGTTGAGGATTTTTTAAAGTAGGGCAGGCAGTGTTCATAACTCCAGTGATTGAGCCCCGAGTCTTCCTGTGCCCAGCGGTCGTAATCTTTCGCATGACCCCTGATATAAACCTGGCCGTTAATGGAAGAAGATCCACCGAGCACCCGACCACGAGGGCAATGCATGACTCTGCCGCCCAGGTGTGGTTCGGGTTCCGTATGGTAATCCCAGCTGTATGTGGTGCCGTTCATTGGATAGGCGAGAGCAGCGGGCATGTGAATGCGCCAATCCCAAAAGGGATCTTTACCCCCGGCTTCAAGCAGAAGAACGGTAGTGTTCTCGTCTTCGGTCAGTCGATTCGCAAGAACGCAACCGGCTGAACCCGCGCCGACGATGATGTAATCGAATGACTTCACAATTGCCTACTGGGGCTTGATCCAAATAGGTGATGACCATGCCATTTCTTTCACCGTGGCGGGCACGTCATCAGGTGGTGCTAGACCAAGTCGCAGAGAATCGTAAGTCGTCCAACGACAAGTTGGGTTTTGCACGACACGAGCGTAGTAAAAAGCGCTCTGGCTGTCGTCGTAATCTGGATCCTGCCACCAGGTTCTGACGCTGGATACGCCGGCGTTGGCATCCCAGCTGCAATCCGAGAGATTGACCGTGTCTGTCGGGATTAAGCAGGTGGACTCGCCACTGCTTGTCTCATTGCCGCAAACGACATCGAACACTTTTTCTTTCTCAACACCATTTTCAAGCCAGCCCTTGATGATTTGAACCTTTGCGATCGGTGCACTGTTGGGGTCTCTCGCCGCAGACACAAAGAACTTTGGTGCCGCACCGGCGCCACTCATTAACTCACCACCCATGGGGACGCCGTTGGTGTATAGCTGCTCCAGCGTAACCGCACTACCCGTGGTTTCGTCCAGGTCAAAACCGGCGAAGAATCGAAGTGATAATCGCGTGCCGCTGGTGGCGTAGACTTCTTTTCTCTTCATGGCGTCGAATAGCGCGTCCCGCGTATTTTCTTCAGCCCATACCGCGGCCAGCCCGCCTGGATTACGTTGTACAGAAGTCCGGTTACCACCTCGACCACCTTCAAGGCGACGGCGTGCAGGCGAAGACACGAACGCAGAAGCACCTCGATAATCCCACTCTTCGGTATCACCGGGGTTGGCATTGTGTGTGTCGGTCGACCCGATCAATCCAAATTGCATGGGGTTAACACCGGTGGATTGCTCAAGTGTCAGTCCTTTTTTTAGACCATCGCGGACCATTGAAGTGCTGCTGATGCAGAGAGTGTCGCCATCATTTTCACAGGGCGGAAAGAACTGCTCAAAATTGCACTCTTCATCACCGGCGCCAAAGGCGGCGGAACATTCTGAGTTCCCTTTAATCTGAAACATTTCCACGATGGGTTCTGATCTTGCTCTTAGCGCCCAGTCGTCATCTGTGTAGGGAATCCCATCGATGGTTTCGCTGGCAAAGGCGAGGCCCCAGCTTTTGTTGGGATTATGCGGGATGGTCAGGAATTCGCATTCACCCTGGCAGGTTGCTTCCAGTTCTTTCCATAAGTCGATTTCGGAAGGCGCCTCGTAGGCTGAGACGGCATCTATCGGACTGACAGAGGAACGGAAAATGATGTTTCGGTGGTGTTTGCCGGTATCTTTCAGTACCGGTGAATACTCGTAACCGGCGAAGGTGGTAAATCTACCCGGTTCATTGTGTCTGTCTGCGATCTCTTTGATTTTTGCCCAGGTTTCTCGTGCGCTTTGACGTGCGATCTCAGGGTCGTTCTGGAAAATTGAAGACTCCCGTTTCATGGGGCGGACTTCGCCGCTGTTTCTAAGTTGTAGAAAGAATGCGATGGAAGGTTCCTGCAAAGATCCGCAAAATTTCTCTCCCTCTTCATTCTGTTCAAGCGTTCCACAGGCGACGTGGAGTCCAAAACCCTCCGCATGGTCGGTGAGCGCGGCGAAGTCTAGTGGTGTTGTTAACTCAACGTGCTCACCAGGGGTTGTTTCAGCCTTTTCACCCTTTGCGATTCGATACGCGGTGTCTGGATCCAGACGGTTGCCGAACAGATAAGAGTCGAAGGAGACACTGGTGTGAATGTGCAGGTCGCCGAAGTAGACGTTGCGAGTAGGGTTCGTGTTACGCGGAACAAATGGGACCTGGGCAGGTTGTTCGAATGCGGTTTCATTTTGCGCATCGATCTCAGCTTTAAGCTCGGCCTCTGCCTCTGGGCCAGACGGCCTCAGCGGGGCATGTATAAATGACTGGTACTGCCACCAGGCAATACCTGCGCCGATAACGACGATGACTCCTGCGATCCAGACCCAGCGCATACTTTCCCCTTATTTTTTCTTCTTATCATGGCACATTTGCCGTTGTAGCGTTGTTTCCAGCGCGTATCCGGTGTCAAACTACCGGCGGGCCGAAAACTCAGATCAATTACAGGAACCCATTTATGTTTAAACCGCTTTTTCAAACTGTTGTTTTAGCCGCCATGCTGCTCGGCGGATCTGTGGCAACGGCTGATCATGATGCTCGCCTCAAATCTATTCTGGACGCGCGTAGTGATGAAGCCAAAGCACGGGATCAGTACCGTCACCCGGAAGAAACCATGCATCTCTTTGGCATCAAAGAAGGCATGACGGTGATTGATGCGTTGCCCGGCAGCTGGTACGGCGACATCATTGCGCCGATGATCGGCGAAGAGGGTACTTATATTGGCGTTCGCTACGGCAAATGGTTTTTCGATAACAGATTCCCAGATGATGGTGACAAGCGCTGGGAAGAGTCGCAGTCCTGGCTCAACGATTGGCAAGAAGAAGCCAAGGGTTATGGCAGCGGCAAAAATAATCCGGCGACTGACGCTCATTTCTTTCCTGGTTTGCCGGAGTCTTTAGACGGCACGGTCGATGCCTGGCTTCTGATTCGATCCCTGCATCATGTAAACCGGTATGACCCCAAGTATCTCGATATGACTGCGGCCGATGCCTACCGGGTCCTTAAATCAGGTGGCATTGTTGGCGTCGTGCAACACCGTGCGCCTGAGGATTCTGATGATGTCTGGGCGGATGGTGATCACGGTTACCTTAAACAGAGCCGTGTCATAGAAGCATTCAAAGGGGCTGGATTCATGCTCGACAATGCCTCCGAGATCAATGCAAATCGCAAAGATCAGCCAAAAACCGGCGATATCGTGTGGCGCCTGTTGCCCTCAAACAAAGATGATGCGACCGCGCAGGCGATCGGCGAATCTGACCGCATGACGCTGGTTTTCAGGAAGCCCTAGACACTTCCAATTCCTTCCACCTGAAGGTGGCGCTCCTTTAGACAGCTATGATATAACGTATCATTTCTGTTGCAGGAAATAGATCTAATGATGCGCCACCTTTTTAGTGATCACGTCGTGGACTTCAGTGCCATATACGATGATGACGTGGAGCTGGTGAGCATCGAGCGACCCAAGTCCTCGGTGCTCGACTCCCTTGCCGATAACCTCTTTTCCTCTCGTAAGGTCCTTGATCTTCATTGGGAGCAGGCGGCGAATGACGCCCATGCGCCTTTCAGCGTACTCAAAGACGCCATTGAGGGAACCTGGCTTTCCGCTCTCAGCGAAGAAATCATCATGGCGAACGAGATCCTGAAGGAACTACTGGGTTGTGATCGAGTTGGTGTTCGCGTCGCTACCCTGAGCAGTCCCATGTGTCCGCGTTTTCACGTAGACCAGGTGCCATGTCGAATGCTGATGACCGTTAGTGGGGTTGGTACCGAGTGGATCGCCAGCAACGACGTCGACCCGGAGTTATTGGCAAATAAGAAAATCAGCGAACCGCCGCTGACTTCTGAAGGTAGTATTCGCCAGTTTACTAATGGTGCCTGGTCTCTGCTCAAAGGTGGAACATGGCAGGAGCAGTTCCGCGGTGTTGTGCATCGTTCTCCGCATCAGGCGGGTGAACGTCTGTTGTTGTCATTTGATCCAGTATTTGAAGGGTAGTAGAGATGTCGATATCTAGTCTTGGTGGTGTTCTGAAGATTTTCGGTGGAGGTGAACCTTCAGCGGAAGAACAGGCGCAACTGTTTAAAGAAGTTGCTTTGATGACACTAGCTCGCGCAACCGCTGCGGACAGCAACATTAAACAAATTGAAGTCGAAATGGTCCGGGATGTTCTCAAGACTCATACCGGAGAAGATTTTCCGGTCGCTGACATTCGTGTTGCTGCACAATCTGCCATCTTTGAGCGTGCGCCCCTTGAACGTTTTGTCAGCACGTCAGCGAAAAAGCTCAAATGGCAGAATCGACTAAGCATTGCACGAGCGTTGGCAGAAGTTATCGAAGCAGATGATCGTGTCACAGAGTTTGAGCTGAACTTCTTCAACCAGATTGCCTCTGCATTGGATTTAACACCGGCACAACTGATCGGGCTCGAACGGAAAGAATGAGCGCCCGACCTGCGTCGGTTGCGGAACCGACTCCTCACTTGTTGAGCGCGAACTTTGATGTATTGGGTCAAATTACTGAGCCGGATGTAAACCTGTGCGTGTGGCAACGTCCGGTACAAGACGAAATCCTGAACGAAATCTGCAGGCTTCGCCCAAACCAGCTGCGCGATGTTCGCCGTCAAACATCGTTGCAAACGTTTGATGACGACGTTCGAGAGTCGTTGTTGGAAGGTGGGCTTGATCCCCGTGAGTTTCGTCGTTTCCTGGAGGACCTGACTCTGATCGCGGCACCCTTTTTTGAGGTAGTGAAGGGTCATGAAACTAAGTTCCGATTGCTGACAACTGACCAGGATGATTGTCGCCGTTTTCATGTGGATTACCGTCATCTGCGACTTCTTTGTACCTATCAGGGACCTGGTACTGAATGGCTCTCTGATGAGCAGGTGGATCGGGATGCCTATGAGAATGGTGGTTCGAATGAAAAAATTATCCGCTTTGGAGAACCATCCCGCTTAGAACCGTTCTGGGTCGGAATCCTGAAAGACGATGCCTATCCAAATAATCAGGGCAAAGGATTAGTGCATCGTTCGCCGCCGGTTTCGGGCTCTGGTCAAACCCGCGTGGTATTTTGCCTGGACGCCATGTAGCAGGTTGTTACTTTCCCGGCTGTATGCCGTATGCTTCACGCATGACAGAACCACGCTATACCCCTCGGGAAATGTTGGAAAAGCTGATTGCTTTTCCGACGGTATCCCGCGATTCCAACCTCGATTTGATCACCTTTGTTGAAGAGTACCTGGCCGCTTATGGCGTACCTTTCAAAAGGGTAAGCAGTGACTGTGGCGAGAAGGCCAATCTCTACGCAACGATCGGGCCGATGGAACCGGGTGGCGTGGTGCTTTCTGGTCACACGGATGTTGTGCCCATTGATGATCAGGACTGGCACACAGACCCCTTTAAACTGACGGAAAAAGACGGCCTGCTCTATGGCCGCGGCACCTGTGACATGAAAGCGTTCAGTGCCATCGCACTGGCTCTAGTGCCAGAAATGTCGAAGCTGAAACGACCGATTCATCTGGCACTTTCTTACGATGAGGAAGTGGGCTGCCTGGGTGCTCCGAGACTGATCGAAACCATCAAAAACGAGCTGCCCGAGGTCCGAGCTGTGTTTGTCGGTGAGCCAACGAGTATGCAGGTGGTCACCGGTCACAAAAGTATTCTGCATTTCGATACACGCATTACGGGACTGGAAGCACATTCGAGCCAGCAGCATCGAGGAGTGCCTGCGGTCATGGTGGCTGGCCGTCTCATTAACTGGCTGGGTGAAAAGCAGAGGGAAAACGCGGCAAACGCAGATCCCGAAAGTACTTTTGAGCCGCCATACTCAACACTTCATTGCGGCATGATTCACGGGGGCACCGCGGTGAACATCACAGCAAGGCACTGCGACTTTGTCACCGACATCCGAACCCTGCCTCATGAAGATGCCATGACTTACTTCAAGGAGTATGAAACCTTCGTGCGGGATGTTGTCGAGCCAGAAATGCAGGCTGTGAGTCCGGACACCAGTATTGAGATTGAGATACATGCCAACGTGCCTGGTTTTGATTCACCGGAAGATAGCGAAGCCGTTCAGCTCGCCAAACAACTTTCGGGACAGAACACCACGGTCGTTGCGCCTTACGCGGCAGAGTCCGGTCAATTTCAGAAAGCTGGGTTTTCGGTGGCCATGTGTGGCCCCGGTTCCATTGATCAGGCTCACCAGCCGGATGAGTACATTTCGATAGAGCAGTTGGAGCAGGGCACCGAATTCACGCGCAGACTAATCCAGTTACAATCCAGCTAAAACCATCGCGGAGACAACCCATGGGCAGGAAGTTTATTGACCTCTCGATTTATCTCGAAACGGAAGTCATCTCTGACCCACCCGGTATGCAGCCCGAGATTACCTACATTGACCATGAAGTTGGCGTCAAAGGGATGGTTGCCAGTTTCCCTGGTTTAACCGCGGAAGAACTTCCCGATGCAGAGGGTTGGGCGGTAGAAACCATCAAACTCAGCACACACAACGGCACTCACCTGGATGCGCCTTATCACTTTGCTTCAACCATGAACGGCGGCGAGCGCGCCATCACCATCGATGAAGTGCCGCTCGAGTGGTGTTTTAACGATGGCGTAAAACTGGATTTTCGAGATAAACCCAACGGTTATGTTGTGACTGCGGAAGATGTTGAAGCTGAACTTGCGCGCATTGAATATGAACTGAAGCCGCTCGACATCGTTGTGGTGAATACCGCAGCGGGCAAACGTTACGGTCAGGACGACTATGTCTCTTATGGTTGCGGCATGGGTCATGATGCGACCATGTATTTGTTGGAACGTGGTGTTCGAGTCACGGGCATTGATGGCTGGAGCTGGGATGCACCCTTCGAATACACAAGAGAGCGTTACGAGGAAACCGGTGATGCCAGTCTCATCTGGGAAGGACACAAAGCCGGACGTGAAATCGGCTACTGTCACATCGAGAAGATGCATAACCTGGAAGCTCTGCCGTCACACGGATTTATGATTTCCTGTTTCCCACACAAGATTCGTGCAGCCTCCGCCGGCTGGACACGGGCGGTTGCCATTATCGAGGAATAGCTCGGTCTGTCACGTTCTGGTGTGCTGGTTCGTCTAATAAGAAAAGAGGGCACACATGCAAAAGAATCTCACCATCGGGGTGGCAGCTATTCTGGGGCTGCTGCTTATCGCCAACGGCGTATTCATGACGGTTTCACCCGAGCCCTGGTACTGGATGGTGCCAGGTGTACCGGACCGCGGACCGTTTAATCAGCATTTCATCCGGGACATTGGTTTCATCTATTTCCTGATGGGCGCTGCTTTCATTTACGGTGCCGTCTACCACGAAAACCGATTTCAACTCTGGCTCGTGCCGGTCGCGTGGTTGGTGTTGCACGCCATTTTTCATGTGTGGGAAGTTGTTGTTGGTATCTGTGGACCAGAGTCCCTGGTTGAAGATTTTGCCGGTGTGACGCTTCCGGCATTGATAGCGCTGGCGTTGCTGTACGTCAGTTACCGGCATGAATAAAGCATATGTTTTTACAGGGTTGCTGAGCCTCGGCGTTTGTTTGGGGTTGGTGCTGACCTCTCTGGCACCTGAGCCGGCTCGAACGCACACTATTGAGTGGTTGGATAACCCTCGCGAACTACCGCCTTTTCAACTTGAGTCTGCTGAGGGGGAGTTTACGAATCGTTCACTCGAAGGCCGTTGGACGATCCTGTCATTTGGATTCATTAACTGTCCTGACGTTTGCCCAACGTCGCTGTCTGAATTGTCGGCGTTGGCTAATCTCACTGATGTGATTTTTGTCAGTGTCGACCCTAAGCGTGACTCCGTGGATGAGCTGGATCGATATGTGAGGAACTTCGACACAACCTATCAAGGTGTAACGGGCACGGAGCAAGAGCTTCGACGACTTGCCGACGCGTTGGGGATTCAGTTCAAAGTGACTGGAGAAGATGAAGATTCTGCGGTGGCTCACTCGGTGACCTTTTCTATCGTGGATCCTGAAGGGTTGTTTCGCGGCCGCTTTCGACCTGGGTTTGATCCTGTTGTGGCTTCACATGAATTTGGTCGATTAGGAGAGCGGGAGATATGAGAGCTGCGTTAATTGTGTGCGCACTCGTTGTGCTGGCCGCGGTTGTATTGCTAGCCATGCGCGGCGGATTGATTGGTTTGATCTTTCTGATCGTTGGTGGCGCCTACCTGGTTAAGTCCTGGAGAAAACCTTCGACGAACGTCATCTGGATATCACTCGGATTGGCACTGGGATTCGCGCTGACCTGGTTCGGTACCTGGTACTACGTGATTTTCACCTACGAGTCCGGGGAGGTTGTGGAGCTTACCGTTGAAACAGAGCAGGGCTCCCGCACTGTAAGACTCTGGGTCATGGATATCGACGACGTGCCTGTCGTCTACTATGACGCGGAACCCGTTGTGGCCAGTTCACTACTCGAGGGTACGCCTCTGCTGTTTACGCGTGGCGATCAGACGTCTACTCGAATACCGGAAGCCAGGCTTGCAGATGAGGTGGATGAAGCCGAGGCAAACAGAATCCTCAGCGCGATGACAGAAAAGTACGCGCATCGAATGGCCGCAGTTGATGTGTATTACGTGATGTTGGGAAGACCCTGGGATCGCGTTGCGCTTATTGCCCGATTGCCAATGTGAACTGCGTCACGTCTCTTTGCTGAAACCTGTGCTGGTTCACACTTTTCTTATGAACACTGCCACAGAATAGAACAATCGGTTGGCAATCCAGATTTTTAACCATGACACTGAAATTCAAGTTTGGTTGGGGTCATGGTTTTGCTCAAATATGTCTTTGGCATTTTAGCTCTTCTCATCTGTGTCAGTGCCGTCGCTGAGAACGATGAGTGCCGCCGTGTAGAAGACGGTTCTTCCGAAGGTAGCTGGTGGGAAAGCAAGGCGCCCATCATGGGTACAGAAGTACGCGTAGAGCTTTGGCATCAGGATGAAGCTTTCGCCTGTTCATCGATAGCTGCCGTGATGCAGGAAATGCGGCGCATCGATCAGCAAATGAGCCCCTACATCGAAACCAGCCTGTTATCACAACTCAATAAGAATGGCGCACAAGCGTTTGTTGAGGTGGGCGATGAGTTATTCGATCTCATCTATCGTGGTCACCAGTATTCGCTTCTGACGGGCGGCGCCTTCGACGTAACCTATGCGTCTATAGGGCGGTACTACGATTACCGTGAGGGCGTTCGACCTGATGAGCAAACGCGTCAGGAAGCGGTTGAAGCGATCAGTTATCGCCACCTCGCGTTCGATCACGGCAAACATGCCATCAAATTTCTTCATCCGCTCGTGTACATTGATCTGGGCGGAATTGCAAAGGGTCATGCGGTAGATCGATCCATTGAGATCCTTCGTGAGCGAGGCATTGATCAGGCGATGGTCAGTGCTGGGGGTGACAGTCAAATCATTGGCGATCGTCGCGGTGAACCATGGGTTGTTGGCGTTCGCGATCCGAGGAACGCTGACGTGGAAGTCGTGGTTCTACCTCTTTTGGACGCATCGATTTCTACCTCAGGCGATTACGAACGCTTCTTTGTGGAAGAAGGTGTTCGCTATCACCACATTATTGATCCGACCTCCGGCGACTCAGCGAGAGAAGTGCGCTCCGTCACGGTGATCGCTTCCGAAAGTACGGCTGCGGACGCCTTGTCCACCAGTGTATTTGTCATGGGTGTTGATAAAGGTATCGAGCTGATTAACCGACTGCTGGATGTGGACGTCATCATTGTTGATGGAAACGGTGCGCTGCATGTGTCGGATGGTCTTGCATCGATGCAGCCGCCAGAGCCGGACTATGTGGGGTATCACCATGAATAGGATCTGGATCTTTTTGTGGCTGTTTTTCTGCTCACCGGTCTATGCGGTTGAACAGGATCAGTCGGTGCCCGATTTCACGCTAAAAAGTATGACCGGTGAAAACGTCCGGCTTGAAGAGCTACGTGGCCAGGTTGTGCTGATTAACTTCTGGGCATCCTGGTGTGGACCATGCCGCCAGGAAATGCCGGTATTGCAGGAAATCCATAGTCGTTACGAGCGATTGGGATTTACCGTACTTGGCATCAATGTAGACGAGGAGCCGGCCAAAGCTCGAAGAATTGTTGAGCGGATGACGTTGGACTTTCCGCTGTTGCTCGACACGAATCAAAACGTCAGTGAGTCCTATGATGTAAACGCCATGCCGTTTACGGTGCTCATCGACAGAGATGGTCGCGTGCGTTACGTCCACCGTGGATACAAGCCGGGTGACGAAGCTCAGTACATAGACAAGTTGAAGCCTTTGCTTCGTCGGCACCTCACTCGAGTTACCTATCAGGTGCAGCTATGAGAATGCGCGTCATACTCCTTGGTCTGTGCATGTCTTTTGCTCAGGCGTTCGCGGATGTTGAGAATCAGGAGCAACAGCTGGAAGCTCGGCTGCTTCAGCTGGACGCAGAGTTGCAGCTTCTCGAAGAGGATCTGCTTTATCCCGCGAGTTCGAGAGTCGCGGTATATCTCTCCATGGATCTTGGGGTTCTCTTTGCCCTCGATTCTGTTTCCTTGAAGTTGAATGGAAAAGACGTCACCCATCATCTCTATACAGAACGTGAGGTAAATGCGCTGTACAAGGGAGGTGTGCAAAAACTCTACGTCGGAAACGCCAAGCAGGGAGAAAATCGGCTCACAGCATTTTTTGTTGGAACTGGTCCCCACGATCGGGACTATAAACGCGCGGCAACGGTGAGTTTTACGCAGTCGTTTCAGCCAGTATTCATTGAACTCAGCATCACTGATGACACGGACAGTCAACAGCCCGAATTTGTCGCAGCGGTGTTCGATTGAAGGGGCCTGTGAATGATCACTGTGCGAGCCTGCTTTTGTTTCGTGATCTTTATGGTCGTCTCTGTATCTGTCTACGCGGCACCCTATACAGCAACACCGGAGGAACAAAGCCGCCTTCATGACATAGCGTTTCGTCACGTCATGTACGAGCAGTATCTTGAGGAACATCGAAACGCTTACATTGCTGCTGACTATTACTCGAGCCGTGGTGTGACCAGTGAGTCCATTCGTCTGGCTCAGGCAGCAGCCAGTTTTGAGCTGGGTTACCTGAACCTGGGTAGATCCCTTATTGCCGGACTCGAGTCTGACGCCTTGTCACCTGAAAACAGAGTAAGACTTCACCTGTATCTTGCGCGCGATTCACTCCGACGGAGTGACTGGGCGAAGCTAAACCAACACCTGGATTTGCTTGAAGAGCTACAGGTTACATCAGCCTTTGAGCGTGACTTGCAGCACTATCTTCACGTCGAATCCGCTATACACAATGAGGACGCAAATGAGGCGCTGAATCACCTGGCGAAACTTGATGCTTCGTCCAGCTTGTGGGGTTATGCCGCTTTTAACCTTGCGGTATTCCATCGTCAGGAGACGGGTGGGGTTGAACAGACCATTGAACTGCTGACGCGTATATCAGAGCGCGAACCCACGGACTTCGAAATGTTGACGCTAGGGGATCGTGCGCGGGTTGCACTCGCAGAACTTCATCTTGAGCGAGGTGACCTTGGTGCGGCTCGCGCTGCTCTATCAACGGTATCTGCAACTCATCAGTACGGTCCTTATGCGCTGGCACAACTTGCTCGCTTGGATATGTCGGCGGGTCGGTTTGCCGGTGCTGCTGCGATTTGGCAATACCTTCTAAATACACATCCCTGGCATCGAGCTTCTGCTCAGGCGACCAGTGGCCTGGGTTACGCACTACAACAGACAAGTGGCGATGAAGCGGCGCTGTCGGTCTATTCGAAGGGATTGGAACGAATGCTGGATCGGCGCGCTTCGCTGGATGGTGTCACAGATCTGGCGCACCAGGAGATGACTCAGTCAGATGCTTTTGCTCTGAACGACGATGAATTGCTGCTGCGAGTCTCCGAAACCCTCGGTCATGATGATTGGCTGGACTGGATGGCGAGCAATGAGGTGAGACAGGTTGCGGATCGCTGGCAATCGCTCAGCGCTGCCTACACGAATCTGCTGGACACAGAGAGTCAGTTATCAGATCTGACCATCGTCGATGGGGAACAACAAAGGCGCGCAGAATTAGCTCGGGAGCGGGTTCGAAACGACGGTCACCTTGAGCGACTACAAGAGACGACGCAGGAATTAAGCGAAGAGCGACAGCGCCTGTTGTTGAAGAAGTTTACTTTCGAAGATGATCTGTGGGTCTTTGCCAGCGAGGAAGAGCGGTGGCAGCTTAATGAAGTCGCACGTCTGAAGCTCGCTTTCTCAGGCAAGAATCTGGACTCATCCCTGAAGCGTCGCATCGATCGCCTGGAAGGTAAGGTCCGTTACGACGTTTTTAGGCGGTTGCCGGTAGAAAAACAGCGCATGCTCAGTGAATACGACGAGCAGCTGGTGCTGTCGCAAAAAGTAGCTGCGCGCCTGGAAAGAATTGCGACGGCTTCGGCCAATCAACCTAATAGCGTCAGTGAAAGAATCAGCCTGCTCGCTGACAAGCGCAGAGGCCTGGAGTACGAGACGTTGGTAGCGTTGACGGACGCCAGACAGCAACTTCTTGCCAGCCTGAATCAATTGATTCTTGAAGACTCACAGCGCCTTCAGGTTGAGATGGCTGGACTTCAATATGATCTGACACGTCTGATTGATCGTCGCGTCGCGCTCGAGGCGAATCCGTGATGCGTATCTTGTCAGCCGTCTTGGTACTCCTCTTGTCGGGGTGCGGGTTCTTCTCGAAATCTGAGTATCGAGCGGATGGTCCCGATGTCAGTAAAACCATTGCTGCTTTACCCGCAGTCGAATCCGACGAGCTGCCTTTAGAGTCTCCCAGCCTGGAAACGCTTGTCTCCCAACTCGAGCAGCTGGAGGTCGAGTCTTACCAATATGATGTCGCCAATCGACTCGCGCAGCTCCGGCTGATGCTTATGGAAGAACAGCTGGCTGAGGGTGATGCTGATTTCGAGGCACCTTTGAATGCCCTGAACCGTCTGCGTGATCTATCTGATAGTGAAGAAGAAAGGTCCAAGGTTGAGTACCAATTGGCTCGGGTGCATGAGTTGTCTGCTTCTCGGACTAAAACATCGACCGTGTTGGATGCGCTCTCAACGTCCATTGAGTTAACGGAATCTCAGGCACTGGAGCTGGAAGGTCGTTTTCGTCGTGCAGAACTGTATTTCTCCAACGATGATTTTACTCGAGCTGAGCAGGACTTTGTCATTGTTGCCGCGACAGAAGGTGAGTATCAACTCCACGCCAGCTACATGCTGTGTTGGGTGCGCTTCAAACTTGGATATCTGGACGAGGCCTTGGATTCGGCGGTGAGTGCGTTATCGATGATGGCGGCCTCCGATAGTTTCAAGGCATCGGAACTCAAGCAGGACCTGCTTCGAGTCACCGTGCTTGCCCTGAATGATGCCGAAGGACCGGAAACACTCAGGCGTTTGATGGACGATGCAGGCAAGCCGGATTGGCAGACAGATCTTTATCGCGCCTTAGGTGATTGGTATCTGGAGAAAACCCGCTATGCCGACAGCGCTGAGACCTGGCAGGCGTTTCTCGCTGACAACCCTTTGGATCAGGCAGCGCCAGGGATTGCACTCGAGGTCATCGACACTCAGCGACAGGCGGGCTTTGTCTCCGATATCCCTGATCTCGAGCTGGTGTTTATCGAACGCTACGGAAAGCAGAGTGCGTTCTTTGATATTCATGGTGAGTCAATCTTCAGCGACTACTCAGTGTCGCTTAAAGGCATGCTGGACCGACACACGCAACGACTTCATGCTCACGCGCAGTCGTCTGAAGCTCGTGCCGATTTTCAACGTGCCGCTGAAGCCTACGAATTGTGGTTGGTTAATTTTGATGCCAGCGATGACGGTCAACAGAAACGATTTCTTTATGCGGAGCTTCTAGAGAAAGCTTTTGGTGTAGCTCGTGCGATTCCGCAGTACGAAATGGTCTTTGCAGCGGATTCGACCTCTGAAGTAGGTCGCGAAGCGGCGTATGCAACCGTGCTTGGATACACAGCACTGCTCGGTGACCTTGGTGTTGAGCCGCTCATTGAAGCGAATCTTCAATTTGCCACGACCTATCCAGATGATGAACGAGCCGCCAATTGCTTCCTGTCTGCGGCGAAACATCTTTTTGATGATGAGCAGTATGAGCGGGCAAACGAAGTCGCGCTGTATGCGCAAGGATTGAGGGACGACTCTGAATATCGCCTGGTCATCAATCGTCTCATTGCCCACAGCTCATTCGAACTCTCTCGTTTCGAACGGGCTGAACTCGCCTATAGAGAACTTTTGGCGCTGGGCGAAGATAGCCTCGAGTCTCTTCTCGTTTCGGTTTACAAGCAGGGAGAAATGGCTGAGCTATCCGGTGACCTGAACCTCGCGATTGCCCACTATGAACGACTCTGGGAAATAGATCCGAACGCAACTCTGACTCGTGATGCGGGTTATGACGTTGCCGCGTTACACGAGTCCCTAAATGAATTTGAGCCGGCGATTGCCAAGCTGGTGCGTTATCGAGATCGGTATCCGGAGCAGGCTGTAGCGCAGGCGAGTGAAATTTCACGGCGCCTGGTATTCCTCAAGGAGACGCTGGGCGACCTGGCCGGTGCCGCTGATGAGTTGCTGCTACTCAGTGAAAGTTCTGCCGGGGAGGAATCTCGTGTCTCACGGTATCGCGCTGCTGAACTGTATCTTCAAATCGGCGATCTCGAACAAGCCATCATTCACTTTCGCTTCTACGCCCACAACTTCAGCGAACCAGTTGCCATGCGCTTTGAAGCCATGCACCACATGGATGAGCTTTACCAACAAACCGGAGAAAGTAACAAGCGCATGTACTGGCTGAGGAAAAAGCGAGATCTGTATCTGTCGCTGGTGCCCAAACAGCAATCAGATCGAGCCAAGCAGTTGGCAGCGAGCGCCATGTATGTGCTGAGTGAGTCGGATTTTGTGGCTTACCAAAACGCTAAACTCAGTTTGCCGCTTGCCCAGTCCCTGAAGAAAAAACAGACACTCCTAAATAGGAGTCTCGAAAACTATCAGCAGATTGTCAGCGTAGGTGCATACGACTTTGTCTCGCTGAGCTACTTTCGTATGGCGAAGCTCTACGAAATTCTGGCGTCGGATTTATTGTCTTCAGAGATACCTGGCCAGCTCAACGATCTTGAGCGTAGTCAGTATGAGATTCTGCTAGAAGAACAGGCTTATCCGTTCGAAGAAAAAGCGATCAGCCTTCACCAGGAAAATCTCCAGCTTGGCTGGCAGTTAGGCTGGAACGATGCTGTAAAAGATAGCCTTGCGGCGTTGGAGAATTTGTCGCCCGCACAGTTTCGTCGGCCGGTCATGGAGGTGAGTTATGTTCACTCTTCTGACTAAAACCCTGTTGCTCTCCCTATTGCTCCTGAGCGCAGGGTGCCAGGTTGCGTTGCCAGTGATGCCATCTATTAAGCCTGTGACCAGTGACTCGATAAACTATCAACTCTTGCAAGCCGGGCAGCTCAAAGAAGCTGAAAGGCAACTTAGAATAGCGGTCGATCAACCGAGAGGGTCACTGGTAGATCAAACGAACCTCGGCATTCTGCTTGCCAGAACAGGAAGGCTCGAAGAAGCATCGGAGCAACTGGACGAAGTGCTGCTTGATCAGCCGAAATTTTGTCCAGCTCTGCTTCAAAAAGCGGAGTTGGAGCTCAGCCACTATCGGATTGATGCTGCCGAGTCCTTGTATCTCAGGTGTCTTGAGAAACAGCCCGCGCACCCGGTTGCGCTTTTAAACCTCGGTATTGTCTATGAAATTTATCGAGGTGACTTCGATCGAGCGCTCGCGCATTACGAAAATTATGAGCAGGTCACAGAAAGTTCAGATGCGCGTGTTGCCACCTGGATATCCAACCTGAATCGTAGGTTAGCGACCCGCCAGAGCACCATGCCATTAATCGGGGCGCTACGATGAAGTTCTTTGTGATGCTCTTGCTGTTTTGTCTGTTCGTGAATGTCGTAGCGGCTGATGACACCGTCTACCTCGAGGAGACCGTTATTACGGGCAACCAGGAATTGCCTAAGGTGCTTTACATCTTGCCCTGGCGTGAGATGGAAACATCACTGCTTCCCGCCAGGGAGCTTGAGTACACCACACAAAGTGTGCTGACCCCGATCTATCCACAGGAACACAAACGAGAACTGGATCTGCGACAGACGCTGCGTGACGCGCGGCGAGATCTTTCAGTGGAAACAAACAGGTCTGAATGACTTAACGGAGAATCAATCATGGAATCATTTAATTCGACCATTCAATTTTTTCAATCTGGTGGCCCCTTTATGGTGCCAATTGCCCTGGTTCTGATTGTCGGGCTGACGATAGCGTTTGAGAGATATGTCTATCTTTCGTTTATTACGCGTGCGAACCGGCGTGACTACCAGAGGCTGATGCCATTGCTGACGCAAGGCCGAATCCCCGAGTTACTGGATCAAACGAAAGACCCTCGCTCTGCAGTGTGTCTGGTCTTTCAATCCGGGCTCGCTCGAATGGCGCAGTCCCGTCGCAGACAAGATGTGGAATACGCGATGGAGGAGGGGCTGCTGGAAACACTTCCAGCTATTGAAAAAAGAACACCGTATCTCGCAACCTTCGCGAATATTGCGACACTTCTTGGTCTGCTGGGCACGATTATTGGTTTGATCGCTGCGTTTACTGCGGTCGCGAATGCTGATCCCGCTGAAAAAGCGACGCTGCTTTCGCAGAGTATCTCGATTGCGATGAACACCACTGCGTTTGGCTTGATGGCAGCGATCCCGTTGTTACTTGTACACGCCTACCTGCAGGGTAAAACGAAGTCGATCGTTGAGAGTCTTGATATCGCAATCGTGAAGTTTCTGAACTTCGTTGAAGGTCAGAAGCAGAGCGTGAGCTGAGGAATACGCCATGTCTTCTCTACGATCAAGACGAAGTCGACGTCGATCCAGGGATGTGGATATTCCCGAGCTCAACGTGACGCCGTTTATGAATCTCATGATTGTTCTGGTGCCGGTCCTCTTGCTGTCCCTGGTGTTTACCCATACGACAGTGATCGAACTGGATTTTCCAGCATCAACGGCTGAACTTGCTGCTGGTGAAGTGCAGCATCTGGAAGTGAGCATCCTCGAAGAAGAACTCGTGGTTGCTGATCATCGGGGCATCATTAAACGGCTGCCGAAAATCGAAGGTGAGTATGACTTCGAGGGATTAACAAACACCATGCTTGCAGTAAAGCAACAGATGCCTGGGAAACGGGATGCACTGATCCTGCTTCAGCCAGATACGGACTACCAGGCATTGGTGTTTGTGATGGACAGTATCCGTGCTTATGAATCTATGGAACTGTTTCCGAACATGTCTCTGGGAGACGCCCCAATAGCCACCATTGGCGAAGAGGAGGGTACCTCATGAGTTTGCATCGATTAAGGAAGCAGAAGTCTGAGACACCCGCCGGTCTTAATCTGGTCTCTTTGATGGATATCTTCACGATCCTGGTGTTTTTCCTGATGGTGAATGCCAGTGAAGTCGAAATACTGGAAACCTCGACAGCGATACAGCTACCGGACTCGATTTCTGAGGATGAGCCTGAACATCGCGTTTCCATCGAAGTGAGCAATGATGAGTTGCTCTTGCAGGGTGAGGTGATCGGTTATGTGCCAGATATCCTTGCCAGCAAAGAACCTGTGATTGATGTCCTGGTGAGTGAGCTGATCCAGACGGATCCTGAAAACACTGAGGGTAAAGTCACCATTATGGGTGATAAATCTCTGCCTTATGAATTGCTCAAGCGTGTGATGGTGTCTTGCCAGACGGCGAACTATCGACATATTGCGCTGGCAGTTAACCAGGTGGCGGTGGAGGAGGCATCATGATTGTCACGCTCACCCCGTGGACGGTTTCAGAAGCGGATCTTCGCTTCCGAAAGTACGCTATGGTCTCGGTTCTTTCAGGGCTGGTTGTGGCTTCAGTCGTTTCGATCTTGCCGTTGCCGGAAGTAGCTGATCTTCCCAAAGAAAGAACGACACGCCTGGCTGAGATCATTCTGCCTCCCCCGGAGCCGATTAAGCCGCCGGTAGTCGAGATCCCGAAGGTTGAGCCGCCGAAAGTTGTAGAGAAAAAGCCCGAGAAACCCAAGCCCAAAGAACCAGAGGTGATTGTTGCTGAAGCGCCCCAGACGGTTAAACAGGCGAAAGAGAAGGCGAAGACATCCGGACTGCTCGCGTTCCAGGACCAGCTTCAGGCAATGCGTGATCAGGTGCCTCAGTCTGAGTTGCAGGATACGGCGACGATATCTCGCGGTTCCGGTCATGCTGCAGAGCTGGAGCGATCAATCATCACCAGCCGAGGTCCTGCTTCGAAGAAAGCGAGCGTAAACACGGCCACGCTTTCCAGAGAGACAGGTGGAATAGCACTCGCCGGACGAGAAACCACGATTGTTGAAGCCGTGGCTGAAGAGGTTGACCGCACGGGTGCTATTCGACTGGTGGAACCTGACCTCACAGGCACCCGCAGCATTGAAGAGATCCGCCGCGTGTTTGATGCGAACAAAGGCGCCATCTTCTCCATCTATAACCGAGCCCTGCGCAAAGATCCGACGCTGTTGGGTAAAGTGGTGTTGGAGCTGGTGATTGAACCCGATGGCACAGTTTCAACTTGTGAAGTGCTGACCTCTGAGCTTGGCAGTGAGGAGTTGATCACACGTGTGGTGAGGCGGGTGCAGCTGTTCGACTTCGGCGCGAAAGAGGTCGGCGTGACGAAAATATCTTACCCGGTACACTTCCTTCCGACTTAACCTCTATTTGGTCGCTTTCGGCCAAACGCGGACATTTACAGTGAGGCTACTGACACCAGGGTGGCAAGTAGCCTATGCAACAATACAGTCTTCGAACCCTGAAGCGAGCCGAGTCGTCGATGCTACATTGGAAAGAATTTAAGTCCGCCGCACCTGAAATCGCATCCATCGGAGGAAAGCTCCTATACAACACCGAGAGTGGAGAAGTTGCGATTCTCGCAACTGTAGATACAACAGGCCGACCACGGGTTGTTGATTGAGCAGTCAAGTAATTGGTTTCTACTCTGGTACTTTGTTTTGCTTAGCCGCCGAACTAGTCATCCTTGCTGAATCGAATATTAGTGAGATGTGTGTGATCTTACCGCTATCCACTTGCACTCGCTCGGCCATGGGGATTGGACCGCCAGGCATACCAAGGTCGAGTTTATAAAAGGTGAGTATCCGGTTGCCGTGCTGTATCTGGTCGATAATATGCAAGTCATTCACCTGGTTAATCAGGCTCTCAAGTGCGGCTCGAAATGCATTGGCATTGTTCAAGATGATTCGTGGGGACTCAAAAGTGAGATCATCTGCCAAGGGTATCTCGCCTAGCGAGTTGTGACCCGTAAAAGCGGCATAATAAGTTTTTGCGACAGCTAACGCTTCGGTGTCCATTAGTTGCTCCTGTTCTGCTGTAGTTACTCCGGGAAAGAAAGCTAATATTCCAGCCGCCAGGTAGAAGCAAATCATGTTTCTGTGTTTCATAACTGATGACCTTCTTTAATAAGTTTTTGTTAGCGCTAAAGAACTGGCGGTCAAGAGCACCAGCCAGGTTGAAAGCGCGCCGCTAATCCGGCCTAAAAGATAGAGAGGTGTCCCAACCGCGGAGTAAATGCCGAGGGCATGCAAGCAGCGTGCCCCAAGCAGTGTGCCCATCAGTAGGTGAATCACAATCATCGCTGTACCGCTCATTTCCAATCCAGCGACCAGCAGCGACACCAGTGGCACCCACTCTTGGAAGTTGCCGTGCGCGCGCATAGCCCGAAGTAATTTGGGGTTGTCTCCATCTCCGTAAGGGATGTTGTAGCGACCTCGGAGAACAACAATGGCCATGGTAAGTCCTCCGTAGAGCAATCCTAGAATGGCTAAGTAAGTCAGCGTAATGATTGGTACGTGGGCACTCATGGGCATTTATCCTTTATATGTTACATAACATACAATAGTTATATGTTGTATAACATGCAATACTTTTAGGATGCGATATTCAAAAGAACATAAATCAAACACGCGCATGCGGATCATAGAAACCGCAGCACCTTTATTTAGGAAGTTTGGATTCTCTGGCGTGAGCTTGGATAAGCTAATGAATGCAGCGAATCTGACGCGTGGTGGATTTTACGCCCACTTCAAATCGAAGGAAGCGCTGATTGAAGCCATCCTAAGTCGTAATGCCGGGCTGGTTCGGATGATGGGCGAACGTCCGGGAGGTAACTCGACCTCTCTGAATCAAGAAGCACTAACTATTCTGGGTGAGTATTTAAATCCCAAAAATCGTGAGGAGATTGTGGCTGGTTGCCCACTTGCAACCATGGCCATTGATGCGAGCCGGGCGTCGCCCTCCGTTCGTGCCGCCTATGGTGAGCGTTTTACCGCCTTAATCAAAGAACTGAAGCGCGGTATGGGGAAGCGAGCCGAGGACGAGGCCGATGCTACTGCCCTGGCAGTGCTTGCAGTAGGAGGTGTGCTCTTCGCTAATGCCAGCGCTTCTGAAAAGGAGGCAAAAGCAATAGAGCGGGCTTGTCTGAAAAAGATAGAGCAAATGTTGGGAGCAGATTCGGAGTGATTCTCCCCTTGGGCTCAACCACAATGCCCTCGAAACTTTCTGCTCTACGTAGGGTTATCCCTAAATGGGATCGGGCTCCAGCAAGAACGTACCTATAGCTTCAGCATCTTGCGGCGCACCCAGCGTGTCAACAACCGACAGATTGTAGGTTCCTAACACGGCATCGGCGTTTGGCCCCAGCAACGCCGTGCTAATGTCACCATAAATGTCGTAGCGGCTGCTGGTACCGGCTGCGGTAATTCCACCTGTCGGATCGGAGGCCAAACCTTCGACAGCAAAGCTATTGACCGCGCCCGAGAGAGCCACAGCCTCCTGTATCGTTGTGCCATCTACATAAGGTAAATGCGCGTCCCAGTCGCCGTCAGCAGTGCTCAGGTTCAGATTGAATGACGTGATCTGTTGGCTACCGAAGTTGATATCCATACTTACGGCACCCAAAGTGCCGCTGACACCATCCTGATCGATAGGGTTGCTGCCCAGTATTTTGTTATAGGAGAGGGTTGAGCTGCCAATAGCTGCGGCGCTCGTGTCGGGGGTCAAGTCTTCTGAATAGGCGTAAAGCAATTCGGCTGCGTTGTAGGTTTCGTCACCGGCGCCCTGGTTGATCGTAACCGGTTGATCGCTCCAACGTCCCCAGTAAGCTGTGTAATTTGTCCCAACGTGTTTAACCGCATCTGATAAATCAGCTGTTCCGGCAGCCACGTTCACTTCAAGGCAATTGTTACAATCGAACGCTGTAGGTGGATCTATATCCTCACCAATTGCATCAAGATTACTTAGCTCGCTACCAACGACGCCTGAGACCACAGCATTTTCTGTGAGGATGACGCCGCTATCATGAGTAATCGTGCCAACGGTCGAGACATCCACGACACCGCTGATTGAAATCGCAGTTTTACCGGTTCCTGTCAGGATGCCTGCAATAGATGTTCCGGTTCCAGCATCAATCAAGCCAGTTGTTAGAGCAACAGCTCCAGCCGGAGCTGGATTCGAAGCCTGAAGCGATTCCAGCAGAAACGTGCCTGCTAGCTGCGATTCAATTGTGTCTGCGGCCAGGTTGTAAGCACCCAGAACCGCCTCTGCCTGATCGCCCAGAAAAGCCGTGTTGACTATTCCCGTAGCTGAATCGTTTAAGCAATTGACGGTACAACCAGAATCTTCATCGGTGACCAGCCCCACCAGACCAAAAGAATGAACACTCGACCCACCTAAGGCGACGGGCGCTGGCAACCACGCGTTGATTTCGAAGCCACCGGTTCCTGCACCTGCGCCGTTACCGGCTTCGATATTAAAGGCGGTGATTTGCTGACTCAGGAAATCGACTTCCATATTGATGTAGTTGACATATCCTGAATTGCCATTCTGATCGGTTGGATCTGTGTAGGCCCCGATCATGGTCGTACCGTCAGAGGCATAGATATCGTACTTAACAATAATCGAGTTCACTGCGGTGACGTCGATGGTTTCATCGGTTGAGAAGGCAAAGTGGAAGTATTCTTCAATGCTGTAGCTGTCATCTAGATACAAGGCTTCATCGAATGTCTGCCAGCGGCCCAGGGTTGCAGTGTAGGCACCGCTACTGATCTCGTCGATCTGACTAAGTTCTGCCTGATCCAACTCAACATCAAGACAGTCACCGGATACGGAACAATCGAAGTTTAAGAAACTTCCGCCAACGATCGCGTTCTCCGGTGTACTGCCTTCAAGGAAGGCATCGACAACCTCAATACCCAGCGTGGCATAGCCACTTGCGCTTGTTACGCCTGGGGTTAATCCATCGTTAAACAAGATGGTGGCACCAAAGCCGACGCCGTTGTTGGGTGCACCCATGGTGCTCACCAGCCCAGCATCAAACCAATGATTGAAGTCGAGTTGCTGTTCCAGAACGTAGGCACCGGCCAGACTATATAGGTCATTGCGGCTACCTGAGTAACTGCCATCTATACTGGTCAGGCTGTCAAGCTGGAAGGCACCGATAGCGCCTTCGCCGTTGCTGCCAATCAATGCCAGGGATGTGGAGCCCACAAGGTCAACTATCGATCCATCTCCGTCGCATCCCGTGCAGCTTCCGGCTAAAGGAATCAGGATGTCTGAAGCATCTACCCCTATCAAGTCAACAACACCGATATTGGAAGCGATGTAGTTGATGGTATTCAAGATGTTTACAAAAGAGGCAGTCAGGTCAAAAGCTATGATCTGCTGGCCAAAAAAGTCGATATTCATGCTGACGCTATCCAGAGTGACGAGCAGGCCGTCCTGATTGGTGGCTTTGCCGCCGGACAACGAATAGTGAACCGGACCAAAACCCGTGATGGGATACATGGGCAACGTGCTGATCGCTTGCTCGGAATGCGCGAAAGGCAGCCATTGGGTCACGTCCTCTTGCACGCCGTTGTTGAAGAACGTCTGATCGGCTTCCCAAATTCCCCAGTAGGCGGTGACATCCTCATTGGGTCCAAGGTAATGAGTACTAAAGTCGTTGGCGTTGCCAAAATCCACTGAGCCAGCGAAAACGCCCGTGTCATAGGCAGACACAAGAATCTCAGCTCCGCTATCCAGTGCTACCAACTCAAGTGAGCTGCCGGTGACATCATTGGTTGCGACACCTGCATAGGATGCGAATACACCGCTAGCCGCTGTGATGTTGGCTACAGCGGCCACACTTCCCATTGGGTTCGTCGGCGCGACGCTATTGTCAGTCCGATCAAACACGAAAATTTCATTGCCAAGCTCCAGAACATATACGCCGGCAATGCTTGTTGCTGAAGCACCGGTATTGAGCTGATAACTGCCGAGGATCCCTGCACCGGTATCGCCCAGAAACACGAAGGAAGTGGCTGCGTTCTCAAAGTCGAGTATGCACCCACCGCAACTGTCGTAGTGGCCGAACAACTGCAGATCACTAAAACCTGCAGCTCCTGTTGCAAGCGCCACCGGATCTAGGAGTGAGGCGAAGTAATCTCCGTGAGCAAATGATGCACTTAACTCGAAATCCAATAACAACTGTCGATGAAAATCGAATGACAGGTCGACAAACGCTAAAGTCCCAGTGTTGCCGTCACCATCGGTCGGCAGTGTAGCGGCATTGCCACCACCGTCTGCCATCGCCAGGCTGTATTCTCCGATAATGGGCACTGAACGACTTAAGCTGGCTGCATCCGAAAAATCTTCAGTTACGGCAAAATGAAAGTTGCTGCTTGATGGCTGAGCGACACCGTTTTCAGTAAAGGTTGTTTCGCCTGTCCACCGGCCGATAAGAACATCGATGTTGTCGGTTACATCGGTGTAGCTGTCCGGTGTGCCTGCCAAGGTGGCGGAAGATAAGACCTCTATCAGGCACGGATCGCAGTCACCGTCGTTATCAATGCTGCTGCCTGTCACGTTACCACTGGTATCGTCCGTTACCGTATTGCCAGCTTCATCGGTGATGAAGACATCGCTGACTCCAGAATCAGTTGCGCGATCACTCACGAGTGCGATGGCGACTGCCAGAACCGGCTCTGGATCGGGATCGGGGGCGGGCGGCGTAGGGACACCATTGGGTGTGGGGTCATTGATATCTGCGATGCCATCGCCGTCGCTGTCCGCACCGAGCGTATCGGCGATTCCGTCACCATCCGTATCTAGCGCGACAAACCCCGGAGGAATGTCTCCCAACTCATCGAGGACGCCATCACCATCAGCGTCTGTGTCTTCTGCATTGGCAATGCCGTCGCCATCGGTGTCTTCTGCAAAAGTATCTGCGATACCATCGCCATCCGTATCAATAGCGACAAAGCCGGATGGCACTTCTCCAAGTTCATCCAGGATACCGTTGCCGTCTGCGTCCGGATCTTCTGAATCTGCAATGCCATCACTGTCTGCGTCTGGGGCCAATGTATCGGCGATACCGTCGTCATCCGTGTCGACAACGATAAAGCCGGCGGGTACATCACCCAGTGAATCAAGAACACCATTGCCATCGGCGTCAATGTCTTCAGAGTTGGCGATGCCATCGCCATCAGTGTCTTCAGCAAAAGAATCTGCGATGCCATCGCCATCCGTATCAATAGCGACAAAGCCAGATGGTACTTCTCCAAGTTCATCCAGGATGCCATTACCATCCGCATCGGGGTCTTCTGTATCTACGATGCCATCGTTGTCTGTATCCGCAGCCAAAGTCTCTGCGATGCCGTCACCATCGGTATCAATGGCGGCAAATCCCGAGGGTACTTCTCCGAGTTCGTCCAGGATGCCATTGCCGTCCGCATCGGGGTCTTCTGCGTCTGCGATACCATCATTGTCAGTGTCTGCAACGAACTCATCGGCAATGCCATCACCGTCTGTATCCACGGCCAGAAATCCGGAAGGCACCGCACCTAGTGAATCCAGGATGCCATTGCCATCTGCGTCGGGATCATTGATATCTGCTACACCATCGCGGTCCGTATCCACGGCGAATTCATCGAGAATACCGTCACCGTCGGTATCGATGGCGACGAATCCGGACGGAATCTCTCCGAGAGAATCAAGGACACCGTCGCCATCGGCATCGGGGTCCTCCACGTCACTGATACCATCACCATCGGTATCCGTGTTAGAAGCATCAATCAAATCGTCTACGAAGGGGGTGCCGCCATTTCCTCCGTCGTCGTTCGTTCCGCTCCCCTCGTCGTTATTTTCATCTTCCTCATTAGCACGCTGGTCTCTCGCGGCTTCCTGTTGGTCGAACTCAGTTTCTGTGGTTGGGTCAGTATCGGGTGACTGATCGGGGATTGTGTTTGTATCAGCATTCGCACCAAACGCTGTTGTAGATCCATCCGTGTTTTCACCGGTGCTGTCGGCGCCCGTTCCATCGCTGCCTTGATCGTCGTCGCCTTGCTGGTCATTGCCGCCCTGGGCTTGGCCGTCGTTTCCTTCGCTTTCACCGCTGCCGGACTGGCCATCACCATCGTCTTGTTGATCATCTCCTTCATCTTCACCGTCATCTTCTTCTTCGTCATCTCGACCGGTCGTATCATCAAAGACAGCAGAGGGTGGATCTAACAGCACCTGGGGTTTTGTGTTCTCATCCGGCACGTAGAAGTAACCGTCCTTGTCAAACCCTTCACAACCACCTCCATTACAAACATCAATACCGCCTTCCGCGACACCGCCGTAGAGCCCCGGGGGTAGATTCCCACAGGAGGAATCGCAAAAATTGATTCCCCAGTGTGTACCACGGAGTCCAATGGTGGCTAGAGGCGTTTCAAATCGATACTGGTTTTTGTTTTTGTTACCAATCAAACCTGTCATGGCCTGAAGCCCACCACTCAATAGGCGGTAAGAGGCGGATTCATTGCCATCCTCAACACCATTGAATATGTGTTCCTCAATGAGAAACCGAGTCTCCGGCCGCAGTGCCACCAGACCATTGTCGTTGAAACGAATTTGTATCCGCGAACGCAAAGCGGTCGTGATGACGTCGCCTTTGTAGATCATTGAGCGACGTTGCAGCTCGCGAACGCTTCCGTCCTCGCCTGTCGCTATCACCGAACCACTTGTCGATAGTACTCGGCCAATCGGGTCAGTATTCTGAGCCAGCGTTGAAAGGGACGCGCTAGCGAGAATAGAAAAGAGTGGTGCGAGCAAAAGAAGTCGCGTGGTGTCTTTTAGTCTGTTCAAAACCTATACCTCTGATGCGCCTACCTGTACCTGTAGCGAACACTCAACGTGAACTGATTGCGGTCATATTCAACAATTGGGATGTTGGATCTTCTTGGACTGACGCTGGCATCTAGCTTGATGAATAAGTTGTCTGTGGGCGTCCAGACAACGCCTAGCGAGCCCCTGTACATCTTGTCTTCTCGAATCGTCTGAAAGAGTAATTCTTCGGTCGCATAGTCACTTTGCTCGTAACCGAGGACGCCTGAAACCCTCAATTCGTTGTTAATGGTTAGATCCAGTGACGCGGTTGCTCCAAGAATATCTCTCTCTGTGTTTTGCAGAGCACCTGACAGATCATCATTGTCAGCATCTTCTTTTCCTGCATTGATGCCAAAACTCACAACGGGCCTGAGGGGCGCGATAAACTGATATCGATAGCTCAACCCGAACAGGCGGAGCGTTGCATCACGGAATTCCAGGAGCTCGTAACTCAGCTGATTAACCTGACCAAAGGCGTTGATCGATGCCCGAGGAGAAAGGCTGTACTGCCAACTTGCGCTCAAACCGACGGTGTCGCGGTAGGCGTCCGAATCAACATCCAATGCATTCGCTTGAATTGCAGCGCGAACAGTATGGTCGCCGTTTCGATAGATGACGCCTGACTGAACTCCTAAACTTTCGATGTTTATCTGATCGCTGTGGTTGTCGCGCTTGAGCGCATTACCCGACAGGAAAAGGTTTAACCCGTAGCGAACAGGGTGGCTGATCATCGCGTCTAGCTTCAGCTGGTGAAAAGTATCTGACTCCTCGGTGCCACCTAAGGATGCTTCGCCACCCAAAAGGGGAATAAAAAATAAATCGTCATCGGGTGCTGCGAGAATGTTTGAATCGTAGCCACTCCCTAACTCTACGTTGGCAATGAACGTGGTTTCACGCCAGGCTGCTCTGGAATCAATTGCAGAGAGATAAGGCCTTATGTTGTTGGTCACATCCTCGGGAGGAGGTGGGTCTGCATTTAGCACCGATTCGAACTCGGCTTTGGCGCGATCATCCTCTTCCAGAATAAAATAGGCACGACCCAATTCGAGTCGCGCGTAATCGTTGGTGGGTTCGTTCATCAAGACTCGTTCTAAAGCAAAAGCACCCTGGCTGGCGAAGCCAGAGTCAATTGCGGCCACGCCGAAGTGAAGGTCAAATATAGGTTCACCTTCCAGCGCCGGTAAGAATTGCAAGCCTATTCGATAGGCTTCGAGTGCACGCCCAGTGGCGTTGAGTTGCGCCATGAGTGGGATGGGCGACGCATTTTGAGCATAAGCAGCACTGGAAAAGAGCGCTGAACTCGATGCGAAAAGTAAAGCGTAGAAAAAGGTGCTAAGAATTAGCCTCAGAAACAAATTAGTCGCATTAGAGGGCAACTGTTTTGAACCCATCCGCTTCTTTCCCTTTTAACAAGTTTCTCAATCAGCACAAGTATAAGTTTTTCAAACCCCTTTTAGTTGGGAAAACCTAAGTCGATTGTAAGTAAATGTGCCTATTTCTTCGTTCACAGCTTGCCGAGTAGCCATGTCATTGTGTTGTTGATTGAGTTGATTGCGCCACCGCTAATGCTTGTGTGGCTATCCTTGTCGTTAGAACCAAAGTGAGAGATAAGCTCGATAAACGATGGCATCGAACTCATAGAGCGGTTCGGATCCGAGTGGTCCTGCGGTGACGTCTGAGAAGTCGTCGTACTCAAACATGACATAGTCTGTATGCAGGTTGAGAGATCCCTTGGAGAAGATCCAAAGACCGCCATCGCCAAATTTGTAGCTGACACCTAACCCAACGCTTGTGTTGTTGAAGGCGGCAAGTTCTTTATCTCTCGCCAGAAAGTTCTGTGCGTCCCTGTAAGGAAAGATGTCTGCATAGAAATCAGCGCTGGTCTGATCGTAGTAACGAATGCTGGCATCGAATTCCAGGTTGTCACCGAATGGATGAGTGTAAGAAAGTGCCGCGTTCTGGGCTTCAATGCCCCAGGAGTCCGAGTATGATCGTAGTTCAGCCTTTAACGCCGCGCGATAGGGCAGGTAATACATACCTCGAATTGCGATGGCATCGCTGTTGCGAGTACGGGGATATATTTCTGCCTGGTAGCTGTAACCGGAAGCAGAATTGTCATCGAGAAACCTGACGGATCGATAAGGATTATTCAGGTAACCCTCATCAGTCACAGATTCCACGCCAAGATTAACAATTAACCTGGTTGTGACGATTTGGGATAGTTCAAAAAGGAATGACTGGTGCTGGGCTTCATCTTCAAAACTGTCATCACCGTTTCTGCGAACCGTGTCATCGCCATAGGAGTACCCAAGAGACAGCGTGGTCAGATCGCCAAAGAAATCCTGGCTGATAGATACACGAACCGTAGAAGCGGAGTAGTCGTCTTCCTCGGATTGCGTAAACCCAATGCCCATGAGTGTTTTGTCGTGTAGATAGTCAACACCGAAGCTGATTTCTTCCCTGGTTTCGGAGTATTTGGACGCCGTGGCTTCGACGTCGATAGATGCGCCTGAGATCATGTCGACATAATAGTTACCCCAGACCGATACCTTGTCTTTGTAGGCTTTGCGAACAAGCACTGAGGGTCCGGTTATAGAAACGCCGCCCCCGTCATAGCCGTGATAAAGCATGTCGGCGCGATCTTCAGGCAGAACCTTGGCTTGGAGACCGCTGCTCGCAAGGAGCAGAGCGAGTGAACCTCGGCAAATGGTTTTAGTTACAGCCACAACCACCTCCACCGCCGCCTTCCGCGCCGCGTGCGCCTTCTCTTGCCTGGTGAACGTGATGCATATACGAAGCATCCACCGGGTTTCGAGAAAAACTCATGATCGGGTCCGCCAGTTTGCTTCGCTCATAAGGGCTTACCCAGGGTTCGATGCTGGTGCATCCAGTGCAAAGCACGAATGCTGAAACGATGACGACTTGCTTTATTCGTTGAATCAACATGTCATGCCTCCTAAAAAAAGACGGAGAGCCCGGCGCTCATTTCAACGTTGTGCGTTGTTTTCTTGCTGCCGGTGATCTCTGTATCGAACATGTGATCGCGCACTTGTACGCTGAAGGAGAGAAAGTCATTAGCGATAAGTTGATAGCCAACGCCAGCGTTTATCGTAAATCTCTCGCTTCCTGCAAATTCCGTTGAGCCAACACCGCCGACCAGATAGAAGCTTGAGTTAACTGCCCATCGATCAAAGATGAACGCTTCGCCCGGGAACATGTTGTAGCCCAGCGACAGGTCATAGAAAGTAATTTGATCATCTTCCGTGCCGAGGAGACTCGCGCCCCCGGAGAGTCTGTCGAAGCTCGACTCACCTAACTCACTTTGGGCGTATCTGGCCTGTGCGAAAAAGTCTTCGGTGATGTGGTAAGTCAAACTGGTGACGACAATCGGGTTTGTCTCGAAGTCTTCAACGGAGAAAAGTCCTCCGGAAACACCGATTTCAAAATTCTCTGTATCAATGCCATCGATCTTCACTTCACGTCGATCGATGTCCGGGGTCAGTCCCAGATCATCGATAGTCAGCGCTTCTTCAGCGAACGCTGCAGGGTGAAAAACAAATAGACTCAGTGCCAGGCAGCCGGTACTTAGAGTGAAACGTTTATGCCAATTTTCCATTGGTCGATCTCCTCGTTTTCGTCACGACTGGTCAATACAGTGTGACGTCGATAATCCATGAATAAGTCGAAGCGCTGGCTGATACCGATGCTGACACCGGCGCCAACCAAGAGCGTGTTGTCGGTTCTGTCTTCAGCCTGGACAAGCGTTGCTGCGGGTTCGGTTCGCAACATACCGGTACCCAGCTGAAAGAAGGGGGATATTCGCCAGTCAGGAAAGGGGTAGTGGAGTACCGAGGCGTTGATCATCTTGCCGTCGGAAAAGTCTCCGAGAATCTGCGTGCCCTCCAGCTGCAGGCCGATGTTTTTTGTCAGGTTGTATGAGACCGCGGCAGAAATAGACGCGGCGCCGCCGAAATCGCCTCCGGTTGTTTGCCATTGCCACTTTCTGTCTCCTCGTTCGTACCCAGGGAAAGAGGCATAGGTGGTGAGGTCTTCTTCGATAGACGCTGCGGTCTGGGATATCTCCTCAAGGTGTACCCATCCTTGCTTGGGTCGCCGCTCGGTCGTTTCAATGAGAAACCAGGTCGTTCGTTGTTTAAGGACCTTGATCTCATCACCCGCAGCAGAGACGTGGAACACGGGATAACCACGCCCAGGTCCCGTATGTAGTTCAACGTAGGGTTCTACAACCGTGACAGTCGGAGGCTCATCAGCGAAGCCAGAGCTTGAAGAGAACATGAGAACGGCGAGCAGCACTAGTCTTATCATTGGGGCACCACAAATGGGTCGTTGTAGTACTGACCGCCAATATCAATCCATTCAGCGATCAGCTTGAGTTCAGCGGGTGTGAGATAGCCGGCATGGGAACCGCCATCCCGGAATCTCGAGAAAAACCTCTGTGAGCTGATTGCGCCCCCTGTATTCATGCTGGGACCGACACGGAATGCTCTCAAGACAGGAATGGGATTACCGTCTGCATCCAGAATTTGTTCGCCGTCTTCATCGAGCTCAAAGATGATGTTGCCTTCGCTGTCGAGCGCAGGTTCCAAACGGTCGACGAGTACGCCGTTGTCGAGGATCAGCTCATTGTCGGGGTAGAGGAGTTCTCGATAACTCTTGTAGTGATCTGGTTGGTCGCTTGAAGGACCATTGGTCAGATCCAACTGCGCCTCGGGCACGCGGGCGAGTCCGTCAGCGTCCACGTTGCTGTGGCAACTGTTGCAGGTGTTGTCTTGAATGATGGTGATGCCGTCTGCATCAATGATCTGGCGATCCACCGACCAGATGGGGTGCACATGATCAGGGTAGTGCGTCGTAATTCTGCAGTTTGCTTGCCATTCCGGTAGGCACGCAGCGTTGGTTGGCGACGTGGTAGAAAGGCTTTGGTATCGATAAGCGAAGCTTTCATCAGGCGCGCGTTGATCGGCATCCGTCCAGATATCTTCGAAGACGATGTCCGCGGAGAGTGACGGTGCGCCATTCATGCCTGCTGCTTCCGCCAGAGTCTGGCCAGGGTCAACAATGAATGTGCTGCTGATTCCGGAGAATGGCCCGCCGTTGTTAATGCTGGGTGCTTCTGCGTCCAGTCTTCCATGCGGCATTTCACTATCCGAGGTATGGCAGCCATGACATTGCTTCGTCTCACCGGGTCGAACCTGCAGCCAGTTTCGATGACGTGGGCTAACGCGCTCGCCGTAACGGTTCAGCAGGCTGATGGTAAACGGCACATCTGCAGGGACTTTGACGAACACAGATCCATCTGGATGAACGGGTGCGTAACCAAGAATTTCTCGCATCAGTTCGTTTCTGGAGCGCCCGAATGCCGTGCCAGGAATATCTGCAACTTCGTCGTCAGGCAGAGAAACGGGCTTTATCAGTTTGACGAACATCGCAGCACGATTGTCTGCGGGCGTTAGTACTGGATTCGCTGCGGTCGCAAGATCCGGAATGGCGGTATC
The DNA here is from genome assembly GCA_965267195.1 of Pseudomonadales bacterium. Lineage (GTDB taxonomy): Bacteria > Pseudomonadota > Gammaproteobacteria > Pseudomonadales > Azotimanducaceae > UBA9659. The sequence continues at coordinate 1,456,294 of OZ253942.1, read as the reverse complement.
TTCGCCATCAAAGTCGTAAATGCTTCTGATATGGAGCACACCCACGTTTTCATTGATCAGTGTTTGTGTTTCCGCATCAACGGTACGCCCCTGGTAGAAGGGATAGGTCCTGGGTGCCACCACGACAGCTTCAGAGATCATCGAACCTTCTTCAGGAACAAATACCGGTTGTTGTTGATCCTGCTCAGGATCCAATACCCAGAGGCCATAAAGCGGGGTGGCTTCGACTGGCGCGATTGACTCATCAGACAGACGCTCAGCGGTGCAAGGAACGATGGCATTGGCTTCATCGATCAGACGACATTGAGCCCAGGTAACCAGCAACCTGTCGGTACCATCATCCAGCGGCCAGACACTTGAGAATCGCCCTCGTTCCGAGATGTCATCGAGTTGGACGACTTCCAACAGAGGTGACGTTTGCGCGCCGTTCTCGCCGGGGCTGGTGTTATTGAACACTGGCTGCTCAGCTTCGACGTAGTTTTCAACGTCGATGGACAGAAGGTCTCCGCCGGGTCTACCGTCACTGTTGGTGCGTGCAACGACTAAAATCGAACCATCGGCCATGGTTCTTGGGTCGGAGTAAACAATGGTGCTGCCATCGCGTCCGCTCTCCTGGCTGTGATAGCCATAGAACCTTTCGAGTTCGCTGCCGTCTGGATTGCTTCGATAGAGGCTCACCACATTTCGGCCCGGGTAGTTGTCCCAACGATTGAAGATGACCTTTCCGTCCAAGGCGACAACTGGATCTCGGTCATGGCTCTGGTTAAAGGTGATTTGCTCAATGTTCAGACCAGTGTCTTCCATGACATGGAGCACAAATGCGGGTTCGTCCTGGTCCTCATCGAGCGCGGCGAACTGTGGGCGTCCTTCGTCCAGCAGGGTTGCCTTTGCCGTTCTCTGCCGATTGGAGGTAAAGATGATTTTTCCATCGGGCAGGTATTGGGCTTCCCGATCGTGTCCCGCTTCCGCGATGGTTTCTGAGCTGATGATTCGGCTGAAATCGTCGGTAACGAGATCGTACTGCCATAGATTCCAGGTCGGTTGATCTTCTTCGTCAGCATTCGGATCGAATGGACCGCGCATGGAAAACAGTAATTTCTCGCCGTCATAGTCAGGCGCGAGGTCCCGGATGTCATAGAGATCCAGATCTGCATCTTCACCAAGCATTCGTTCTGTCAGGTTGATGGTTTCTGCACTGGGTAATGCACGGGGCTTCATCATCAGGTTCGCGCCAGGTTCGAACTGAAGCATGGTTCTTTGTGCTGCTTCGACGGTGTTTCCATCGTCGTTGTAGGTAAAGGGGCGCTCTACAAAGAGTACGGGGAAGTCTTGCACGACAGGGTCTGGAGACTGGTCGTTGCCGATCAGACTTTCACTGCTGCTATCGCCTCCACTGGAGCTCCCACCGCCGCAATTCACTAGCGCCATGCAGGAAACCAGCATGAATATGCCTCTCATGCGAGGGTGTCCTTTCCCGAATTGCTTTAGAGACTAGAGAGATTTTTTCCGTCAGCCTGTGAAGTGACTCACAAAATTGGCAGTTGCTACCGTTCATCTGCATGAGTTGTGAAGTGCCGCACAAAAAATTTGATTACTCCTGACAGAAATGTGTTCTGCGTCACGTAATGCCAATAAAGCGCTCAAACTGATTCGATTATTTCCCTACAGTGCTGCTTCGCTATTGAAAAATTAGGCGTGCTGGTTTGAACGGAAGCAACAGACAACCGAAAAGGAGATTCGCATCACTGGGTGAGCGCGTCGGCGCTTTTCTGATTGGTTTGTCGATTACCTTAAGCGCCACAGCCGGATCGTTAGAGCAGGCCAAGCGAATCCACGATCGGATAGCGGGTGTTCCGCCGGATGCCCAAACTCTTGCTGAAATGACGTCGATTATCGATGGTTCAGGTGGTAGCACTGCAGGTGCAGAGGCTGCGGCCGAAATAGCGCTCGAACATCCAGAGTTTTTCCGAACTACCCTTAAAAATTTTGTCACTCCCTGGACTAACCGGGAGTTTGATGTGTTTGCACCACTGAACGACTACACAGCCACGGTTATTGGTCTCGTACGAGACGATGGGGATTTCCGCGAGGTGCTTACCGGTACTGTGCTTTACGTTGGTGATGGTGCTTCCGGTGAGCCTGCTTATGATGTCTCCAGTAACGCCCACTATGAATACCTTGAGAGTTCAGGCGCCGATCTTGCCGCCGTTCTTGAACCGGTCCCCCAATCGTCTTTAACAGGCATCCCCGGTTCAGCGGCGGCAGGCGTTCTGACCAGTAGAGCAGCTTCAAAATCATTCTTCATTGCAGGTACAAATCGCGCGATGTTTCGCTTCACACTGGTGAATCATCTCTGTCGGGATCTTGAGCAGGTGGCTGATATCTCGAATCCACCTGATCGTATTCGTCAGGATGTGACGCGGTCACCCGGCGGAGACAGCAGGCTGTTCCGGAACAACTGTGTTGGTTGTCATGCGGGCATGGACCCCCTGGCGCAGGCGTTTGCCTATTACAACTTCGAATACGATGCGGATGCGGATCCCACAGGTGAGCTTGGAAGACTGGTTTACAACGGGGAAGGGTCGACGGATCCCCAAACCCAGACGCGTGTTCAGGCGAAGTACCACATTAATCAAAATAACTTCCCCTTTGGATTCGTGACGCCTGATGACAGTTGGGACAACTACTGGCGATCAGGTAAAAACCGCAATCTTGGTTGGAGCGATGCCTTGCCTGGTTCAGGCAGTGGTGCGCGATCCATGGCTGAAGAGCTCGCCAACAGTGATGCATTTGCCGAGTGTCAGGTAGAGAAAGTTTTTGAGACAGTCTGTCTGCGTGAAGCGACTGACGCGGTGGACCGACAACAGCTAGAACTGATGGCAGCTTCGTTTGTCACAAGTGGCTATAACCTGAAACAGCCGTTCAAAGAATCAGCGGCATACTGCCGGGGGTCCTGACCGATGCATTGGGTACTGCTTATGCTCTGGTTGCTCCTGCTACTCATGCTGGCGGGTTGCAGTGGTGGTTCTGGATCAAGTGTTGAGCAGAACATCAATGTCGAGGACAGCTCCGGTGGTGGTGTTTCGCTCGTGTTGAATGGTCCGCCGCCGCAATCTGAAGACATCCAGCGTTTCCGTGTTGAACTTTGGGAAAACGTTGCACCAGTGAGTCGCTGCGGTGAGTGTCATGGGTTAGATGGTCAAGCGCCAACATTCGCCAGGAACGATGACATCAACCTGGCGTATCAGGAAACAAACCCACTTGTGGAGCTGGCCCGTCCGTCGGCATCGCGACTTGTTGAAAAAGTTGCCGGTGGTCACAACTGTTGGCAAGCGTCCGATCAGGCATGTGCGGACATTATCACCACCTGGATTAGCAACTGGGCTGGGGGAACTGTTGAGAGCAGTAATGCTATTGTTCTGGCAAAACCTATAGATCGTGAGCCGGGTGCCAGCAAATCGTTCCCGGAATCACCCGGAAACTTTACCTCAACGGTTTATCCGCTGCTGACCAGCTACTGCGCTGACTGTCATGCAGATTCTTCATCGATCCCGCAGTCGCCGTTTATCGCCAGCAGCGATGTTGATGTCAGTTATGCGGCATCCCGCGGCAGGATCGATTTAGATAATCCCCAGTACTCGCGTCTGGTGCTCAGGCTTGGCAGTGAGTTCCATAACTGTTGGAGTGACTGCGACGATAACGCTGCTGAGATGCTGGCTGCCATCGAGACGTTTGTGTCGAGCATTCCAGAAACGGAGATATCACCCGAGCTCATTACTTCGAGAGCGCTTGGGCTGGTTGACGGCGTTGTGGCTTCCGGCGGCGGGCGAAACGATGCCAGTGCAATTGCGCTCTATGAATTCAAAACGCTCAGCGGTAACACAGCATTCGATACCAGCGGGGTGGAACCTGCCATGAACCTGACATTTAACGGTGACGTTACCTGGGTAGGTGGTTGGGGCGTCCGCTTCGGTGCGGGCAGCCGAGCCCAGGCTTCAACCAGTAACAGTTCAAAGCTGCATCAACTTATCTCAGCCACCGGTGAATTCTCTATCGAAGCCTGGGTCGTGCCGGCGAACGTGACGCAAGAGGATGCTTACATGGTGAGTTACTCCGGCGGCAACACGGCAAGAAACTTCACGCTCGGACAGACCCTCTATAACTACGATGCTTTCGTTCGCTATTCGGAAACAGATGGCAATGGTAATCCTGCTTTGTCGACACCAGATGCTGACGAGGTACTTCAGGCTTCCCTGCAGCATGTGGTGATGACGTTTGATCCCACTAATGGTCGCCAGCTGTTTGTAAACAGCGAGAGGATAGATGTTTCCGATGAGGCAGGGGGAGGTCTCAATGATTGGGACGATACCTTCGCTTTTGTGTTGGGCAACGAGGTTTCCAGTGACCGCCAGTTCGAAGGTGTGCTTCGACTGGTAGCGGTTCACAACAGGGCACTGATGCCTTCGCAGATCTTGCAGAACTTTGAAGCAGGCGTTGGTGAACAGTTCCTGCTGCTGTTTGGTGTGAGTCACCTGATCGATGTGCCGGACGCCTACATCGTGTTTGAAGTGTCGCAGTTTGATAGCTATAGCTATCTATTTAATGCACCTTTCTTTGTTTCTCTTGATCCAGATGCGTCGCTGTCTTCCATTCCTGTTGAAGGCATTCGGATAGGCATCAATGGCCGAGAACCACTTGTGGGGCAGGCCTATTCAAATCTAAGCGTGACGCTTGAGGACTCGACTTACTCTGCGGAGTTCGGACAATCATTGTCGAACATCGGCACGGTGCTCGGTATTGAAAAGAGCGCTGAGAGCGATGAGTTTTTTCTCACGTTCGAGCGCATCGGTGCTGCAACGAACGTTCGTGTTGAAGCTGCCTTGCAACCGCTGCCAGCGTCACCTGATCTGGAGCCTGTGTCTGATATTGGTATTCGAATCTTCGATGAGATCAATGCAACCATGTCTGCTGCTACTGGCGTACCGACTTCACAGGCCAGTGTGATGCAAACCTATTCTGCGGTTCGCCAGCAACTGCCAAGTTCGAACAACATTGAAGGCTTTTTGTCGTCCCAACAGATGGGGATTACACAGCTTGCGATCGAATACTGTAACGCGCTGATCGAAGATGCCTCGCTGAGAACTCAAGCGTTTCCAGTTTTCGATTTTGGTTCTTCCCTGAGTAGTGCTTTCAGTGGCAGTGGTCGTGATGATCTGATCAATCCGTTGATCGAAATGACGTTGCAGGGTGGTTCTATTGAAACTCAACCTGATACTGCTCTCGTGCGAACGGAACTAAACAGCCTGATCGATCAGCTTTCTATTGGCGGAGGTGACGCAGCGCGAACGCGCACCATTGCCAAAGCCAGTTGCGCCTCCATGTTGGGAAGCGCCGCGATGTTGATTCAGTAGGCGGAGGGATATCGTGAAACGAGCACTTCACCCTAACGCACCGCTCAGGTTCGGTGATCACAGCAAACCTGTATCGAGACGGGACTTTATTCGGCAGGGATTTACGCTTGGTTCCGCTGCTGTAATGGCGCCAACGGTGCTGAGCCTTTTTGCGAATCCGCTCAGTGCGCAAGCAGCATTGTCTCCTGACCTTGAAACACTTAAACAGTCCTGCGGTCTTGCTCTGCAGGGTGCCGGGAAAATCCCCTTCATCTGTTTCGACCTGGCCGGCGGTGCCAATATGGCAGGTTCAAACGTGCTTACTGGTGGGCGTGGTGGTCAGCTCGACTTCCTGTCTACGGCAGGCTACTCCCGACTTGGATTGCCCGGAGATCAGATCCCATCTGTGGTGAATCCCCAGACTGGCACCAATGATTTTATCGATACGTCACTGGGTTTAGCGTTTCATTCTGATGCGCCTTACCTGCTGGGGATACTGGATAAGGCTTCCCCGGCGACCATGGCGGCTACCAACGGGGCAGTGATCCCAGCTCGCTCTGAGAATGACACCGGCAACAACCCACATAACCCGATGTACGCGATCAACCGAACTGGTGCCGATGGCTCGCTGCTGACGCTCATTGGCTCTCGCAGCTCAGATTCTGGTGGTAACTCCATGGCACCCCAGGAATATTTCGACCCGGCAGTTCGTCCCACGAAAGTGGATAGACCCTCGGATGTCACCGGGCTGGTGGATGTGGGTGAGTTGATTGGCTTGCTCTCCCAAGATGATGCCGTTGCAGTGATGGAATCCATTCAGAGAATTTCAGATATGAAACTGGATCGTGTGAATTCCCAGATCACCCGTGATGAGGTGATCAAGGATCTGGTGCGATGTGGTTATGTGAAAAGTGCTGACCTCGCTGACAGATTTGGTGATCCTTCTTCACTTAATCCTGAAATTGATCCTGACATTGTTGGCCCGGCCGGAATTTTCTCTGTTGATGAGTTCAACGGTGAACGTGAGTTCCAGAAAACAGCCTCGGTGATGAAGTTGGTGCTGAATGGATTCGCCGGAGCAGGCTGTATCACCATGGGTGGTTTCGACTACCACACAGGTGAAAGAGGTACCGGCGAAATTCGTGATCTACGAGCTGGTCGATGTATGGGTGCGTGCCTAGAATATGCGGCGCGACTCGGCGTACCGCTCATGCTCTATGTGTTTAGTGATGGATCAGTGGCAAGTAATGGCAGGATAGATGACACCCCGGAAGGTCGTGGCAAAGGTGAGTGGACTGGAGATAACCAGTCAACAGCGGCTTCCTTCTTTCTAGTGTATAGCCCTAACGGCAGGCCGCAGTTACTAGGCAGTGACGCGGCTTCTCAAGCGCAGCATCAACAGATCGGCTGGTTCCGTTCGGATGGTTCCGTTGAAACCGCATCTAGCCCCGGTGCCAACAACGTAAATCAGTTGGTGCAGATGGTGGCGCTCAACTATATGGCGTTACACGGAGAGCAAGGGATGTTCTCTCAGGTATTTCCGGGCAATGGTCTCGGCGTTTCTCAGCTGGATACGCTGACCGCCTTCAATCCGATTGTGTGACCTGTTTTTAGTGAGCAGGCCGCCGAAGCTCTGGTGCCAGGCCTTCACCCATCATGTCGATAAAATTGTCGGCGTAGAAACCTTCCAGCGCTGAGTCGGACATCCCTTCTAGCGTCTCGCCGAAACGTTTCATTGGGTTACGCCCACCTTCGACATGCGGGTAATCCGTAGAAAACAGACACATTTCTTCAAACGAATTGCGAATGATCCAACCTGCGTCTTCATGAGGGTAAGGTGTGACCCGTAGTTGCCTGCGTGCAATTTCTGATGGTTTTGCCGAGAGTTTCTGAAGCCGCTCTTCGTTTCGAACAAAGGCATGTGCTGCTGAGTCCATATTACGTAGCCAGCCTGGCAGCCAGGATGCACCGAGTTCGATAGCGCCCCATTTCAGATTCGGAAACTTGTCGAAGATACCGTCAATGATCAGTGTGGCGAGTGTCTGCTGTACGGAGGTGGAAATCGGGAAGTAACTGATAGAGGTGAAGTTGGCATCACCGCCGTGAAAGTCTTTAACTGGCGGCAGGCCGTTCTCTTTGTAAGTGAGATTAAGTTTCTCTTCGCCGCCGACGTGAAACAGGATCGGTAAGCCGGCTTCCTCTGTCATCGCCCAGACGGGGAAGAGTCCGATATGGGAGGGGGAGTGATTCTGAGGACACCAGGATGGCACCATCAATGCTTTGGCGCCCATTTCGATGGCCGCTTTTGCCGTTGCTTCTGCTCGCCCAAAATCTTCGAGTGGCACGTATGCGGTCGCCAGAAGCCTTTTATCGATGCTGCAGAAATCCGTCATCATGCGATTGTGTGCATCAGCGGCGCCATAGCAGAGCGCCATGTCGTCGGACTGATCGAAACCGAAGTTACCCAGGCAGAATGTGGTGAACACCAACTGGCTTGCCACTCCAAGGTGATCAACAGCGGCAGGTCTATCTGCCTGCAGGAAGGCACCCTGTGCGTCGTAGTTCTTGCGCAGCATGATGTTTTCACCCGCACCGGAGCGAAACGTTTCGTCCTGCTGGCGCTTCTCCGCTTCTTCAGTTTCGAGACGGTTACTGACTCGTACCCCCAGGTTGGGATGCTCGCGATAGCGTTTCAGCAGTGACTTTTCGAAATACGGATCGAGACAATCCGTCATCTCCATCAGGTGTGAGTCCGCGTCGTGGACTAGTCGATCTTCTATATAAGGCATGGCCTCAATATACTCTGAGGGTTACTGCTAGACTAGCCACATGATTTCAGGCCTGACCAAAAGGGTTGCGGCAGAGTTCGCGCTCCACCGTCACAACAAACAAAACCGTTTGGGTGTCGTCAGTCCAGATGCCCAGGACTATTTTGTGATCCCTGATGTTTTGCCTGCTGACATATTTCAAGAAGCGTTAAACGATGTAGAAGCGTTAAAAGCGAATTGGGTGAGATCCAATACGGAGTGGCGCCAGGGCGCCGCGATTGGCGGGCATGAACTTCGAGCAGGTTCCAAGAGCCCTTGGTTGGACTACCTGCTGTCAGATGACTTTCTGTTAAAAGTGCGCCGGGCAACCGGTGTTAACGATCTTCAGTATGTGCCTGTTGCAGATACCAATCGCCTCAGTCTTCTTCTCTATGAAGGTGTTGGCGACGGGATTGACTGGCATGTGGATGGCAGCATCTATCTCGGGCAAAGATGGGCGGGGATTCTCGTGCTGGTTGAGGAGACATCCGAAACAGAAGCGAAACTTGAACTGGCACCGTGTGAAGAACCTGTCACGTTGCCGAAAGAAGGTATCGAAAATTCCCTGATCCTGTTTCGTGGTGATCACGTTCGCCACCGTGTTCGACCAATGCTGGAAGGCGAACGCCGCGTGGCGGTAAGTCTTCTTTTCTCAAACTGGCCGCAGCGGACCATGAATCCGTTTTTGCTGCGCTACCAGTCGAGAGTTAATTCAGTCTTCTACAACAATCCTGCGCCGTAAAGTTATTCCGCGCCCGTGTCGATCAGAACGGGAGTCTTCGCATCCCGATAAACAATCACGCCACTCTTGTCGATGAGGATCTGTGTTGGCGTTCCAGTGATGTTGTATTCGTTCATCACGTTTCGAGAAGTATCGACGGCAACCGGATAGCTCAAGGCATGCTTCTCAACATATGCAGGTATTGGTCTCGCTGAAGCATTCACAGCGAGCGCGAGAACTTCTACTTCTTCACCATGATTCTCGTGGAATCGAGTAATCGCGGGTATCTCCGCCTGGCAGACAGGGCACCAGGTCGCCCAGAAAATCAGGTTTACCATCTTCTCTCCTCGGTAGTCAGAGAGATTGAATTCAGTGCCGTCCAGGCGAGTTACAGTGAAGTCTGATGCAACCTCACCGACCTCTGAACCAGCATGGGCACTAGCGCCGATCGCCAACATCAGGGCGAAGGCAAATAGCCTCATTGGTTTCAACATTGGGTTCGCTCCTACACATTTATCTTCGAATCTGAAACACAGACCTGATAGGGCGAGAAAAAGTTACAGAGGAATGTAAATAACTGTTATTCGTTTGTGAGAGAAACGATGCTATTCGTCAGAATATCCAGCAGCTTACCCAGGGATCTCAGGCTGTCCGCCTGATACTTCAGTGCCATACCGGTCACCACAATCAGCTCTGCGACATCTTTGGTTTGGTGTCCCGACCGCTCCAGCTTGGATTCAAAAGGTTTAAGAATCTTGGCAACCAGTTGGCGATGCTTGGCGTGAGAACGCTTTATCTCTGCTTTGCCGACTTCGTTATGACCGCTGATCAAGTCCTCTGGATCGCCGGATGATTGCAACAACTTAAAGGAACTGACAACGGTTTCCTCGAAGTAAACGTGGAGCTGTCGCTCAAGCGACATTGAAGGTTCGAGACGATTTCGCACCTGATCCAGATTGCGATCTGTCACTGTTCGTATGGCTGCTTCGATAAATTCGTTCTTCCCACCAATGAGATCGTACAGAGTCTGCCTTGATACACCCGCTGCATCGGCTATATCTGACATTGAGGTTTTCTTTGCGCCGTATCTGACGAATACCGCAAGCGCTGCATCGATCAACGCTTCTTTCTGAATGAGATTCTGGGCTTCCATAGCAAACTACCGAATTGAATGCGTGGATTTTAGACTATTTGACAAAAACTATAAATCTGTAAAACTGCCTCCTTCGCCTAGTTCCCCGGAATTTTTAAATGAGTAAAGCTTCTATTGGATTTATCGGTCTCGGAGCCATGGGTGAACCCATGTGCGGACACATTCTCGCTGCAGGTTATCCGGTGTTCAGTAGCGTGAATCAAAGTCGGGAAGCTGTTGATCGGCTCAAAGAGCAAGGCCTTGTTGAGAAGGATAATCCCGCACAAGTTGGTGCGGAGAGTGACATCCTGTTGACCATTGTTTGGGACGAAGCGCAGAACGACAAAGTGCTGCGTGGTGAAAATGGGGCACTATCGACTCTCAAGCCGGGATCCACCATTGTCGTGATGAGCACTATTTCACCCGCTTATTGTCGTGAATTGGCAGAGGAAGCGGCGGAGCAGGGTGTTCACGTGCTCGACTGCCCAGTGAGCGGACTGGTATCAGGTGCCAAAGCGGCAACGCTGTCAATGATGGTTGGTGGTGATGATGCGGTGATTGAGCAGTGTCGTGCGGTTCTTGAAACCATGGGTACCGTTATGAATTGTGGCAGCATAGGTACCGGTCAGGCGGTAAAGCTTGGTAACAATGCCATTGTGCTGGGTTCTTATCAGTTGATTCAGGAAGTACGCGAAACAGTTGGAGCCGCTGGTGTTGATCTCGAAACGTTTATGTCGATTCTTAACGAGTCAACGGGGCGAAGTTTTGTGTCGAAAAACTTTCCGATGCCAGAAAGCAGGCAGCCTCTGCGGACGATGCCCGAAAAAGACATATCCAGGTGCCTGGGCGTTGCGAAAGATCATGACGTGTCTATGCCCATGTTAACCGCCTGTTATGAATCGGGGACTGAGTGATGTTGAAAGTTGTAGGAATCGTTGTTGTTTTACTGGTTGTCGTGGCCGTTGTGCTAGCGCTGACCGGACGCAATTCTGCTCATGCAGAGCTAGTGATAAAGGCTACGCCAGATGAGGTTTGGCAAATGATTACCGATGCTGAGACTTATTCATCCTGGAACACCGTGCTTGTTGACGCCAAAGGTGACTTTGTAGAGGGTGGTGCAGTGACCTATCAAATGAAAATCGGTGATTCTGAGCCTGCCGAAGTTACTCCTGCGATCAAGCAGATCAAGACCTCTGAATTGCTCCATCAGGGTGGTGGCATGAAAGGTGTACTTACCTATGACCATCAATGGCAGCTGACACCAGTGGAGGGTGGTACCCAGGTTGTTCAGCACGAGGATTATACGGGCATCGGTGTATGGTTCTGGGATCCTAGCGGGGTAGAAACTCAATATCAGGCAGGGCTTGAGGCGTTAAAAACTAGACTGGAGGGCAAATGAGTCTGGAAGGCAAAGTTGCTGTAGTTACCGGCTCTGCTTCCGGTATTGGGCAGGCTTCTGCAATTCGTCTGGCACAGGACGGCGCTGAGGTTGCGCTCATCGATGTCAATGAAGCGGGTCTGGCGGAAACCAAAGCGTCCATTGAAGCACTGGGTCGAAAGTGTCTTGCGCTTACTGTGAACCTTTTAAGTCGGGATGAAATTAAATCAGCGTTTGAGCGAATAACCTCAGAGTTGGGTGACGTAGACATCCTGCATAACAATGCGGGAGGACCTTTCAGAGGGAAGACCCGAGGATTTCTAAAGGCAGAAACTGACCAGTGGGATGAAGTCCTTGCGCTGAATCTTCGAGCGGCGGCAGATTGTACCCGTGAGGTTATCGGCTCTATGAAAGAGCGAGGCTGGGGTCGCATCATCAACACATCTTCTGAGCAGGCCTTCAAAGGCGGGCCAGGATTTACCGATTACTCTGCTGCAAAAGCAGGTCTGCTTGGCTTTACTCGATCCCTTGCTCTTGAAGTTGCGCCTTTTGGCGTCACCGTAAATGCAGTCTGTCCCGGTGTGATCAAAACCGGCATTACCGACGGCATGCCGGAAGATCGAATCCAGGCGTCTCTCTCAACCATTCCTGCTGGGCGCTTGGGTTCCTCTGAAGAAATCGCGCACGCCGTTTCGTTTTTCGCGAGCCCTGGCGCGAGTTATGTGACCGGCGAACATTTGCTGGTTGCCGGTGGTCGCACACTGCATTAATGAAACGCTTGCTACTCTATTTCTTGCTTGGGCTTGCAGGCTTTTCGCTCTTTCTGGCGATTGATGGCTGGCATGCTTTTGGCGCAGCGCCAGAAGGTGAGAGACTTAAGCGTATCCAGAATGCGTCGAACTGGAACGATGGTAAGTTCGTTAATGGTATTCCGCTTTACAACCCATTCTTTGAAGCGCCGGAACGCTGGTTGGATACCAGCGAATACGCAGAGCCTCATGAGCCTCTGGCAATTGTCCAGACCGATCCAGACATATTCGATAAGCCCGAACCTCTGAGAGTGACCTGGTTAGGTCATTCCATTGTACTGATCGAATTTGAAGAGGTGCGTTTCCTGACAGACCCCGTCTGGGCAGAGCGCGTTTCTCCGTACAGTTGGGTCGGTCCTAAACGCTGGTACGCGCCGCCGCTCAGTCTGGAAGACTTACCTGATATTGATGCGGTGCTCATCTCGCACGATCACTACGATCATCTGGACACACAAACCATCAAACTTCTGAAAGATCGTGTCGGTGTGTTTGTTTTACCACTGGGTGTGGGAGCTCACCTGGAACACTGGGGAATTCCTTCTGAGCAGATCGTGGAACTGAACTGGTGGGAAAGTACGGTTATCGGCGGCGTGGAAGTCACTGCCACACCTGCGCGTCATGCTTCGGGCAGGACGCTGGTCGATCTGGATAGAACACTCTGGCTGGGTTTCGCACTCAAGAACGACCGACACTCGATCTACTTCTCCGGTGATACCGGGCTCTTTCCTGAGATGAAAGAGATTGGTGATCGACTTGGCCCGTTTGATGTCACCATGATTGAAGTGGGAGCTTACGGTCGAGACTGGCCAGACTGGCATATTGGGCCGGAACAAGCTGTTCTCGCGCACGATTGGGTGAACGGTGAATTACTGCTGCCGGTACATTGGGCGCTGTTTAATCTTGCCCGTCACGGTTGGACTGAACCCGTGGAACGTACCCTAGCCGCTGCTGAAATTGCAGGCTATCCGGTGACAACACCGAGGCCCGGGCAACCCATCGTGATTGGCAGTTCCGTTGAACGTTCTCGCTGGTGGCCGGATCTGCCGTGGCGGTCGGGTGATGAAGCGCCCATCGTCGCGACCGGTGATTTCGATCGAAGCTTTCGTTAAGTCTTTAACTCACCGGAAACGTAGATCCAGTTTCCGTTTTCCCGGCGAAACTGGCTGATCTCATGTAAGCGGTGGCCTCGCCCGTCAATCTTGTACCTTGCTACAAACTCGACCATGCCGGTTTCATCGTTTTGACCACCGGCTGCTGTGTTCTTGATCTTAAGTCCTAACCACTTCTGGTTCTGATCGAATTGCAGTTGAGCAGGGCGATGCTCTGGTGCCCAGGTGTCTTTTAAGTATTCGTCATCTTGGATGACGTACGCGGTGTAGCGTGATCGCATCAGTTGTTCTGCAGTGAGTGCTGCTCGTTCCCGAATGACCGGCAGGCAGCAGGTCTCCAGAGAATTTCCTGAACCGCATGGGCAGTTTTCAGCCCCATGCTTCATGCCCCAGGACCTGGCTCCGCAGTAAGCTCGCCCGGTTTGAGAGACTTTCCGTCTTCCGTAATCGCGTGGATAGGCTGGATGGGAACTCCGGTTTCCTTGTCTTTGAAGATCAGGCGGGTTCCTTTGGGGTGGGGTCGGTATTTGTCGCCCCAGTGCGTGATGGCTAGCAGCACCGGCTCGAGATCCTTGCCAGCCTGAGTCAATACGTACTCTTCATGCTTGGTTTCGGCGGCTGGGCGTTTCTCCATAAGGCCTTCTTCCACCAGCTTATTCAGCCGTGCCGTCAGGATATTCCGTGAAATACCGAGGCTCCGCTCGAATTGCACGAAACGCTTTGCCCCGAACATGGCGTCCCGGATGATCAATAGAGCCCAGCGTTCTCCCAGGATGTTCAAGGATTGGGCCACAGAGCAGTTCAGATGTTCGTAAGATTTGTATTTCATGGGCGAATTTTAGCAGTTGTATCATGAAAGTTAAGTGTTGCATGATGAAACTAAATAGTTTTATCATGCAACCAAATCTAATGAGGGTATATCTATGATCAATTGCATGTGCGTTATCCAAGAAGGGCAGACACCCGATCAAATGCGTGGAGAACTCCACACGATGTTGGAAGCCTTCTCTAACACTCACTTTAACGACTCACTGCAGGTTAACTGGCTTCCGGTTGCCAAAGGCAGTGGTTTCACAGCCGGTGAACCTTCCACGTCTTCCGTGGTTTCCATTACGGCGAACCAGAAGCTTGAGCAATCAAAGCGTGAGTCACTCCTGAGAGAACTTGTTTCACTCTGGACTGATAAAACTGGCTGCACGATTGACGAAGTCGTCGCCGTCGTCTCTGACCCTGCATAACACTGGAGAAATTTGATGCCACTTTATATCTGTAACGCAACGAACACTTCTTTAAATTCAGAAGCCAAAACCAAAATTGCTCAGGACATTACGGACATTCACTGCAGAGTCACCGGTGCGCCAGCGTCGTTTGTGCACGCCGTGTTTTTTGAAAATGCTTCAGAGGAAACTGATGGCGAAAGTCTGTTTGTCCGCGGCACCATTCGAGCGGGCAGAAGTGATGAGCAGAAAGTAGAGATCGCAGACGCCATCAAAGCGTCACTTATCCAGCACGGTTCGGTTGAGCAGGCAGATACTCAAATCGTCGAAACACCTGCCAGCTGGGTGCTGGAAGGCGGCGAAATCATGCCCGAGCCCGGTGAAGAAGCCGAGTGGTTTGCGGCCCAGGAAGCCCGACGTCAGGCTTAAGCTGCTGCCACCTGTACGGGCCGTTTACCGTTAGGTCCGTATAGGTTCACCTTCAAACTCGAGATCGCGTGAACCAGCGGGTTTGGCGCGATCTTTTGTTTGCCCGTCCAGTGTATGTTCGGGAAACGGTCAAAGATTCGCTCGAAAGCCATGCGCAACTGCATCTGAGCAATCCGTGATCCGAGGCACTTGTGTACGCCGTGGCCGAATGCCAGATGCTTGTGCACATTGTCTCGATGCATGTTGAACGTATTGGGATCAGGGAACACGTTTGGATCCCGGTTCGCGGCGCCATACCAGAGAATGACTTTTTCATTTTTGGCGATTTTCTGTCCGTTGATTTCCGTGTCTTGTGTTGCTGTGCGACGCATGTGCATCACCGGTGACACCATCCTGAGTGCCTCTTCAGACATCTGTGGAATCAGACTCGGGTCATCAAGCACCATGGCTCGTTGGTCCGGAAACTCTGTCATCAACCTGATGGTGCCTGACAGTGAGTTTCTGGAAGTATCGTTGCCGGCAAAAATAATCAGCAACCAGGAACCGTCCAGGAACTCCTGCGGCATCAGTTCGTTACCCATCGTGGATCCGGCAATGATGCTGAGCAGGTCTTCACGCGGATTAGCGCGTCGGTCGGCCATGACTTTTTCGCCGTATTCGAACATATCGGTCACGACACCGTTGAAGCGAAACGGGAACAGAGGTTCAGAGAAAAAGGTTTGCCATGGATTGGAGAGAAACTGTGCAGCTAGCTCCAGGTGATGCATCCATACTTTGATCTTCGGTCGATCGTCTTCGTCGATACCGAGCATTTCACAAAGGGTAAAAAGTGGCAGGTCCTCAGAGAACAGTTTTGCGAAGTCGACTTCCGGACCTTTTTCTTCCAGGTTGTC
Source organism: Pseudomonadales bacterium (assembly GCA_965267195.1). Taxonomy (GTDB): domain Bacteria; phylum Pseudomonadota; class Gammaproteobacteria; order Pseudomonadales; family Azotimanducaceae; genus UBA9659. The sequence goes on along the minus strand of OZ253942.1, from coordinate 1,440,409 downwards.
CAGGAGGGCATCAATCTTAAGCCCAACTTTCTCTCGCAGGGTTTCCACGTAGCGAGGGAAGAAGAACTCACTTTGCTGCATGCGCATTTCACGATGCAGGGGTTCGTCCATATTGATCAGAGAGTTGTATGCCGCAGGAACCAGCTTTTCTGGTTTCCAGTATTTGCGAGGCGCAACAGCCATGTTGATGCTGCCGCGCTGTGAGGAGAATTTAGCGTGTTCAAGCTCGACTGCTTTGATGTCGTCGTAGCGAGTGACGGACCAGAAACCAGAAAGCTCCTTTCGCATCCCTGTCCACATGACAGGTGATTCCTCACGCATCTTCTTGTAGAGCTCGAAGGGGTGCCCCTTCGTCCATGCAGAAGGGTTTGCAAAGTCGAATTCTTCGAACCTCGGATAGACGGCTTCGTGAGTGGGTTCGCTTTGGCCTGAGTCGATGAGGATCTCTTCGCTGATGAGTTTCAAACTGCTCTCCTTTTGTTCTGAGCCAGATTATACGGTTAAACTCAGTGGCTCTGAATCAAACTGAGTGATCCTGATGTATAAGTTTCTACCTTTCATCCTGCTTTTTGTGTTTTCCAGTGCCTCAGCGGACGAGCGTTTCGCCGGTGTTGAGATGAAGTCTCAGCATGTGGCAGGAAGTGTCTACATGATAGAAGGAGCGGGGGGCAACATCGGAGCCTCAGTGGGCGTCGATGGTACTTTGATTGTAGATGACCAGTTCGCACCGCTGGCGGACAAGATTGTTGCTGCCTTGGGAGATCTTGGTGGAGAGTTGCCAAAACTTGTGCTGAACACCCACTACCACGGCGACCACACGGGTTCTAACCCAACCTTTGGCCGCACTGGCACTATTCTTTCCCATGACAATGTCAGGGTTCGATTGCTGGGGCAGGAGGGATTTGAGCGCAGCGGGCTTCCGGTGGTGACCTATGCGGATCGCATCAATATCCACATCAATGACGAAGAGATTGAAGTGATTCATTTGCCATCCGGTCATACAGACGGTGACAGTGTCGTCTGGTTTAAATCAGCTGGCGTGATTCATCTTGGCGATCATTACTTCAATGGCATGTTTCCTTACGTGGACATTGATGCAGGCGGTAACGTCGACGGTTTTATTAAAAACCTGGAGTCGGTGGTTGCTATGGTGCCAGCTGACACCAAGATTATTCCTGGTCACGGACCTCTATCTGATGTTGCCACCCTCGAGGAGAACATCAGTGTGTTAAAGGCAACCACAGCCTTGATTCGTAAACAGCTTGCTGAGGGTAGTGATGTAACAGACATTGTTGCTGAGCTTGATCTCGACTACGAAGGTTGGAGCTGGGGTTTCATTACCTCTACTCGCTGGGTCCAGACGATTCAGAAAAACGATTCCGGTTCCTGATAGACCATGAGCATGATCGTTCAGGAAGATGTGCCATTCAGTGTCGATGAGCTAACGGCTGATTGGCTTTCTCGTGCCTTGAAAGATGCGGGCGTTCTTAAAGAAGGTTCGGTAGATGCTATTGAGTTGAAACGAATAGGCGAGCAGGTCGGTTTCAACGGCGAGGTGGTTATCGTGCTACCGAGTTACTCCGGGCTGTCTGAAGCCGAGAAGCCGCCGACAAGTCTGGTGTTGAAGATTCCGACGGCAACGAAAAACCGAATTCTCGGTCAGACCATGGGGCTCTATGAAAAAGAGATTCGCTTCTATCGGGATCTGCAGCCGGTTCTGAACATCCGGACACCGAAGCACTACTGCAGCGCATTAGATGAAGCGGATGACCCGGATGTCATTCTGGAGCGGCTTTACGGCATGAACCGACTCCCGCTCTGGATCATTCGCGGCATTATGGCGCTTGCCAGTTGGTTTGTATCCGGTCATCCCCGCAAGTACGCGCTCTTCATTGAAGATTTGAGCGGCTATCGTCTCGGCGACCAGGCTGACGGTTGTTCCCCAGAGGATATTCGTAACATTGTCTCCACCATGGGGCGTCTCCACGGACAGTATTGGGACAGCGAAGAGCTCGCTGGCATGAGCTGGATTGCGCCTTACTCGGTGACCAGTCGCATCATGCAGATGCGCTATCTGAGTTCAGTGGGGCGGTACCTGAAAGATGAAGGTGTGTCTCTGAGTGATAAACAGCGAGACATGCTGGCCTGGTTAAAATCAGAAGGTATCAATCTAACCGAGCGATTTGACGATGGCCCTGCGACGCTACTGCATGGCGATGTGCGCCTCGACAATATTGGTTTCGATGACGACACCAATGAAGTGGTGTTGTTTGACTGGCAAACGTTGCTCAGGGGGCCTGGTGCTTCAGATCTTTCCTATTTCATCAGTGCGACCCTGCCGGTGGAAGCATCTGAAGCAGAAGTGAATGAACTGATCGATCTCTATCATCAGTCACTGGCAGAGCAGGGCGTCGCTCTGGATCGCTCGGAACTTAGGAAACAGTACGAGGTTGGTATTTTGCTGATGTTCCATCGCATTCTGCCAGCGATCTACGAAGGTGACATGGAACTTGGCGATGATCGTGGCTTACCACTGCTTCAGGCCTGGATCGCCAGAATCCTAGCCCGGCTCGAGTCAGTGGATCACCGGTCTATCGCAACGTAAATCCCTGGTAGTTTTTTTCGGCAACTTCTTCCAGTCGGTCAAAGTATTGTGACCCACGAAGGTGGCCCAGAAACTGCCTTGGTTTCCCCGGGATGTTTGCGCCCATGTACCAGGAGTTAGTCTGCGGATAGAGCGTATGGTTGGCGATGTCGTTGATTTCGTTACGCCAGTCAACCTCTGCATCTTCGTTGGCTTCGATCGAGCCGAGCTTCTCTTTACGAACGTGTTGAATGCACTCCGATATAAATGCAGTTGTCAGTTCGCCGCCCAGTGGCATGGTGAAGAAAACACCTGGCGCACCCGGGCCATGAATCATAAATAAGTTCGGGAACCCGGAGATGGCGGTACCAAGATAATTGTCAAAGTGGACGTCCCACTTTTCCTGAAGGGTCAGTCCGTTACGACCTTTCGGGTTCAATTGCAGCATGGAGCCGCTGACCGCATCGAATCCAGTCGCAAGAACCAGCATGTCGATGTCGTGATCGCCACTTTTCGTGCAGACGCTTGAAGGCGTGAATTTCTCAATGGGATCTTCGCGAAGATCCACCAGTGACACATTGTCGCGGTTGTAGGTTTCAAAATATCCATTGTCGAGGATGAGACGCTTGGTGCCGAAGTAGTAATCCGGCATCAGCTTCTGTGCGGTTTCTGGATCTTTAACTGTCTCCCTGATTTTTGAACGCACGAACTCTGATACTTCATCATTTAGTTCTTTTTTCGCCATGACACCGGCAAAACTGTTGATGGCCAGGTGTATACCACCTTGTTCCCAGAGTTCCTCATAAACAGCGAGGCGTTCCTCCAGAGTGTATTCTGCAGCGCGTCTCCGAACGGTTTTGAAAGGCCAGCCCCCACGGTGGCGCATGGATTTCCTGAGATCACTCCAGTTTTCCCGCGACTCTTCGATTTCCTCTTTGGTGATCGGTCGGTTGCGGGCCGGTAATGCGTATTGTGGTGTGCGTTGAAATACAGTGACGTGATCTGCCTCTTTGGCAATCTCTGGGATGGACTGAATACCTGATGAGCCCGTGCCAATGACCCCGACGCGTTTGCCCTTGAAGGAGACTTTTTCGTGGGGCCATCGCCCCGTGTGGAAACACTCGCCAGCAAAATCGTTGATTCCCGGATAGTCGGGCATGTTGGCAACAAACAGGGCGCCGGTTGCGCAGATTAGAAACTGTGCTGAAACAGATTCGCCTTTGTCGGTTTCGATGACCCACTGATCAGACGCTTCATCGTAGTTGGCGCCGGTGACCCAGGTCTCAAACTGGATGTCTTTTTCCAGATCGAACTTTTTCGCGACATGTTGCAGGTAAGCGAGCACGGATGCCTGGGAAGTTTGCGTTTCCGTCCATTCCCATTCATCCACCAGTTCCTGAGAGAAGGTGTATGCGTAGAAGGGGCTGCTGGGTGCATCTACTCTTGCACCGGGGTAGCGGTTGTACCACCAGGTACCACCAACACCACTGGCGCCATCGAAAGCCCTGACGGACAGTCCCAGTTCATCACGCAAATGGTGTAAGGCGTACAGACCGCCAAATCCCGCACCAATAACAATAACGTCGTAATTATTCATTCCTGAAGGATATCCCTTATAGGAATTGCGAGACAATTGCTTCACCGAACCGTCGAGCTGCCGCGGGCACGACGCCCAGATAGAAGCTTGGTTCGATCAGCTCCAGTTCACACAATACAAACTGTTGATCCGAGATAAGTCCGTCTACACGGGCATAGAGTGGTTTGTGGGAAAGCGACTCGAGTATTGCTGCTGCTTGATTGATGATTTCTTTGGATGGCTCGAAAGCTGAGACCTTGCCGCCGTAAGCAGAATTGATTCGAAACTCACCATCGACTGGTTTCTTGATCACTGTATGAGAATAGGCGCCGCCGAAGAATGCCAGTGACAATTCACCTTTGCTGATCTCTGGCAGGAACTCCTGAATGATTAGTGAGTATGGTTCGAAGGTTTCCAGCTCGCTGGTTGTATCGACTTTCTGCACGCCGTTACCACTGGCTCCAATTCTTGGTTTTACGACGCCATCTGATTTGGACCAGTCTTTAAGGGTTTGTGCAACATCATTGGCATCGTAAAGCGCTCGAGTTCTGGGAACACGAAAGCCAGACTGCTCCAATTCCAACAGGTAGGTCTTGTCCAGATTCCAACGGATGAGTTCAATGTTGTTGGCGACGGGAAGATCTTCCACGTCTGTAAGCCAATTCTTGAATGCTTCGATGCGGTGGGTGTAGTCCCAGGTGGATCGGATCACAATTCCGTCAGCAGAACGAAAGCTATCTTTGGTTTCGGTCCAGGGTATGCCTGATACCTTGTGACCTTCAGAACTCAGCCAATCAGCGACCAGCTGGTCGCTCTCGGTCAGATCAGGTCGGCGATCATAGGTGGCGAATACTACTTCCACCCGGAAGCTCAGTTCTTACCGCAGCACTTCTTGTATTTGCGGCCACTGTCGCAGGGGCATGGGTCATTACGACCAACTTTTGGCGTGTTCCTTACCACTGGCATTTGAGGCGGGCAGCAAGTGGGATCACCACAAGAACTCTCGAGTTCCGGAGCATACTCTGCAGATGGTTTCGCGCGATCCTCGGTCATTTAGGTTCCTTGTCGGTTGCTCGGTTTATCCGAGTGCAATTTCATATAGTGTTTCATACTCACTTGCAGAGCAAGGGCGCGGGTTGGTAAACGTGCAAACGTCTTTTGCTGCGTGCTCTGCCAGATGAGGAATCTGGTCTCTCTCAACACCCATCTCAGTAATATTGGCCGGTAAACCGAGGTCAGCATTCAGTTGTCGAATGTGATCCGCAGGATCTGCGTTTTCACTCAAGCCCATCGCGCGGTTCAGGCGTGCATATTTGTCGCCGACATGATCGCGATTGAAGTCGAGAATGGTCGGAAGGAACACAGCGTTCAGTGTCCCGTGGTGTAGTCGAAGGTTCTCGTCTGCGCCACAGGCGTGGCTCATGGAGTGCACAGCACCCAGGCCTTTGCTGAATGCCATGGCGCCTTCGGTTGCCGCCATCATCATGTGCCAGCGTGCATCCAGGTCGCTTCCATCTTTAACGGCTTTGAGTAAGTTGCCATCTCTAACCGCTCGCTCGACGCCATCGAGACCGACGGCTTCTGCCGGTGGATTGATTTCCGGGGATAGCAGGGCTTCGATGCAGTGAGTCACAGCATCCATCCCAGTCGCCGCGGTCAATAGAGGTGGTAATCCTTTTGTCAGTTCAGGATCGCAGATAGCGGTCAGTGGTCTGAGGTGCGGGCTGATCAGAATGAGCTTTTCACCATTATTCATGATGATGACAGAACCGCTGGAAACCTCACTGCCTGTGCCGGATGTTGTCGGGATCGCAACAAGTGGTGCGACTTTGCCGATTTTCTCGACGCCACCCAAGCCTGCGGTGTAGTCGATCAGTTCACCTTCATGGGTGACGGCCAGCGCAACCGCTTTGGCCAGGTCCATGGAAGAACCTCCACCCAACGCGACAATCCCATCACAACCATCAGCTTTGTATCTCTCTACTGCTTTTTCGACAGCGCTTTGTGTTGGGTTTTCGGGCGTTTCATCAAAAATGGAAAGCGCAATGTCGTTGCTGAGCTTGCCCGCGATATCTCGTGCCATACCGAGTTTCACAAGGCCCTGGTCAGTACACATCAATGGGCGTTTGATGCCGTGAGCTGCGAGTACGTCGCCGAGCTGCGCGCTTGCACCATGATCAAAGACCGTGTTGTTCAGGAATGTCAGGTTCGCCATTTACTTGTCCTGCTTGTGTTTTTGTTCGAGCGTTACGATAAGCGGCCAATGATCGGATGCACCTTCACGTGTTTCAGATCTATACCGTGCGGGTGTGCCTTTGTCTGTGACTTGCTCCGGGAGCGTATTGGCTAGCGCAACTGAGCCAGGCTTGATGCGCCAGTTTGTGTGATCGCCATCCAATCCGGAAACGATAATCATATCGAGGAAGGACCAGTTGTCGTCACGTGCGTAGTAGTAGGTGCCTTTGCAGTCCTTGCACTCATCATGGACGACTTCCCAGTCTGGTCTAACCATCTTGTCGAGCAGGCGTTCGCGTTCATCTTCGGTGCTTGTCGTGTTGAAGTCACCGGCAGCGAAAGCAAGTGCGCCCTCAGGCAGTCTGTCGCGCAGCGATTGGAGGTGCTTGTAGGCCTCGACTCTCATCTCTGTGGGATGAAAGGGAGCAGGGAAGTGTACGGAGTAACCGGTCAGTGTCTCGCCGCCTGGTAGTTCGAACGTTGCTTCAAGAATGCCGCGCGTGTCACCAGCGCGTTCGCGGTGGGTTTTGATGACGAGGGGATGCAAAGTGGGTTCACCCGCCAGCGGTAGTTTGCTTAGAAAGGCAACGTCGATACCGCGCTTATCTTTGCCTTCAATCAGAATCGACTTTTTGTATCCCAGATCTGCAAGGTGTTCATTTCGAAGTCGCTCCAGGATGTGTTCGTTTTCAACTTCCTGCAGGGCAATAACATCAGGTCCTTCGCCATCATTTACCTGGCGGATAACTATAGCGAGAACGGACATCTTGTGGGTGACCGCCTCATCGCTCCAGTCCAGTTCCAGGCACTCGCTGCGCCAGTAAGGGTTGCTGATCGTGGAACATGCTTTTTTATGTGCTTTGTTCTGCTTCGCGGCTATTGGCAGATAAGCTTTGTCATCTTTATTGGGATCGTCGATGTTATCGAAGAGGTTCTGCACATTGAGCGCCATTAATGTGACCTCTTTGTGTGCATCAGCGGTCGCGTAATTTGTTGCCCATAGGCAAAGAACTGTGATGGTAATCAACAGGCGAGGGTGAAACATGACTAGCTCCCTATGGGTTTGCCGTTCTCCTGACGAATGGCGATGACACTCGGTCGCGGTGGATGCTCTTCTTTAAAGTCGGGCCAGCGGCTTGTTGGCTTCTCGAACGTGGCGCCTTTGCCGTCACCGGGATGTTGGACTGAAAGAAACAGAGTTTTGCCGTCCGGTGTGAACTGGGGGCCGCAAACTTCCGCACCTACAGGCGCTCTGAAGAAGGCTTTTCCGGTAGCACGGGTCTCACCATCAGTTTCCATCGCCCAGAGTCCGTCAGCACCGCCGGTGTATTGATTGCCGTCGGTGGCGACCCACAAGCGTCCACTGGGATCAACGGCGCCGTTATCCGGGCTGCCGAACCAGCCATTATCTGATGTCGCTTTGTTCCAGGTTGCTTGAACGGGGCGATTCATTGGGTTACCGCACTGAACCAGAATCTCCCACTGACTTCGTGTAGCGGCAAAGTCACCGTCTGGTTCGACAATTTCAATGATGTGGCCGTAGGCATTAAAGGGTCTTGGGTTGGCCGCATTGACCTGATCAGCCGTACGCTTGTGATTGTTGGTCAACATCACCCAAGCACGTCCGCTCTCCTGGTGGGGCTGAACATCTTCCGGGCGATCCATCGGGGTCGCGCCAAGAAGGTCAGCGGCTCGCCGGGTTTCTATTAGTACATCTGCCTGTGAGTCGAAACCGTTATCTTTGGTAAGAGGGCCATAACCATGCTGAACGGGCAGCCAATCGACATAACCGTCTTCGCCGAACTTCGCGACATAGAGTGTGCCTTCGTCCAATAGATTCGGATCAGGCTTGTCTGCGATATAGGCGTTCTTCGTAATAAATTTATAGACGTAGTCAAAACGCTGATCGTCACCCATGTAAAGCACAACTCGTCCATCTGGTGCGATCACAGACTCTGCGCCTTCGTGCTTGAAACGTCCGAGCGCGGTCCGTTTCTTTGGCGTAGAGTTTGGATCCTTCGGGTCGACCTCAACGATCCATCCGTATCGATTAGGTTCTCTTGGCTCTTTTTCTACGTTGTATCGATCAACGAACGCGCCCCAGGCGAACCGTGTATGTTCCAGGCCGTATCTCTTATGTGAGGCTGCCTCGATGTGCTCTTCCGGTAGCTCGCCCAAGAAATGAAGATTGAAATTTTCCTCGGCCATGAGCCAGGTGCCCCATGGCGTGATGCCACCTGCGCAGTTGTTAAAAGTGCCCGCTGCGATCGTTCCGCTCGGATCAGCTGACGTTTTCAGGCGTTCATGACCAGCCGCTGGACCCGTGATCTGCATCGGTGTTTTGTGTGCGGTGATTCTTCGGTTGTATCCAGAGCCAATGACCGGCTTCCACCGATTACCGTCACGTTTCAGTTCGACGACTGAACCACCCAGGGCCGCCAGTTCCACCATGACATGTTCTAACTTGATGGAGTTGGGGAACCCATCTTGTATGCCAGAAAACATCAGAGGCGTGCTGGTGTATTCATGGTTTACGCAGAGCAGTCCTCGATTTTCATCGAGTTGGACAAAGCCGATGTAGTCGTTGTTGTAACCGAATCGTTGAAGCTGATCAGTCTCTGTCTGTTTGAATGGATCGAACTCAGGTGCTGACTCATCGAACAGGTGATCTCCCCACTTCAAAAGAATATCTGTGGTGTATCCCTGTGGAACGTGATGGGTTTCGTCACTGCCGCGTTTGATTTCCTGAAAGGCAAAGCGGGTTTGAGCATTTGTCGCTGCAAAAGAAAGACCGCTGGTTGCCAACATCCCCGCAGCGGATAGCATGCCAACCAATACAGTTCTGCGGCTCAGCCTGGCCTCTATCAGATCACCAATGAGTGGCGTATCGGAGTTCGCTCTGGGATTTGAAGAAAGGTCTTCTGGATCAAACATAAGGATTGCTAAAGAGCGTCCTCCGGATCCACGACTCTGGCTTGTTTCATCTGGTAGATAACACCCGTGGTGGCTGCATCGATGAGTTCGAATTCACCTTCTAGAATCACGGGGGCCCATGAGGCCTCGACGCCTTCCTCAGAAAACACCTCAATCACACCAGCAGGTCCGCCGGGAATATGGAAGAAGCAGTGGGGCGGACTGGAGGTTAAAAGGAAGTGGCGTTGAATGGAATCTGGATCCAACGGCATCATAAAACCTGATACGCGAACCACTTCACCATTTTGTTGTTTAACGATTTCAGGAAATGTGATTTCAACTTTGCCATCGACGAAATCCAGCTTTGTCTGCATGAGTTCGGACCAGTTAAGACCAGACTCCAGCGTTTGCGCGGTAGGAAAATCGTTAATCGCCAGGCTGATGACATTGAAATAGACCGTGGCTTCGTTCTCTCCGAACGAAACCGTCAGCTTGTCCATGCCCTGCATACCTGCCGTAACACTAAATTCCACGATGCCGCTTTCATCGGTGCTGGAAAGTGCGGTTGATTGACCTGGAGGAATGACCGCGCTGGTGCCTTCGAGATCAAATTTTGGTTGTAATCCAATGACCGGGCGACCGTCTTCGTTGTCGACGGATAGAGCCAGGTTTACCTGATAACCCTCGATCACATCGATAATGCTTCTGCCTCTTTCATCGGTGTATCCAGAGTCAGAAAGAATTTCGAAGCGGTAGGTATCTTTGCTGTTTGCGGATACAGGAATATCCAGATCGTCAGGCTGGCTGAGCCCGATTGACGACATCATCATAACGACGATCGCGAAAACGATCGGCAGTGTCTGTTTCATTTTTTGCATCCTTAGGGTGCGGTCAGCGTGCGAGCCACGTCAGTGCTGTAAGCCTGCCACGCTGGAATCATAGCTGTAACCGAGCCAGTAAGCAGGAGTCCGCCGACTAAAGCAAATTCGCCGCTGGCCCATGTCCATCCACTGATGACGATGCCTTGACCGTCACCGAGCCACTGGCCCAGAAGCTCAATGCCGCCGTGCGCCAGAATCAGTCCGACGATTATACCGGCGATGGTCAGTAACAGCCCCTCGATAAAGAGTAGATAGAACAATTCACCGCGTGTAGCACCGAGGCATCTCAAGACCGCGAGATCATGTCTCCGCGCCCTGAGAGAGGCATATAGCGCGGCGAAAATAGATAAAGCGGCACTGATGACGAGGACAACGGCGAATGCATTCAGCCAGTTCAGGCCGATACCGACGATCTGGAGTAATCGTGTGATTTCAAATGCGGGTGATGCCGCCTGCAAACCAGTCTCGGCATTGATTTCTCGTGGTAGCGTCAGAGCGCCGAGAGGTGAAGAAAGCTGAATCAGTAGGAGAGTGACTTCTTCGCCATGCTCTTCATGTCCGTGCTCTTCCTCATGTTCGTCATGGTCATGTTCATCGTGAGCGTGTTCTTCTTCGTACTCATCGTGTCCATGTTCGTCATGGTCATGTTCATCGTGAGCGTGTTCTTCTTCGTGCTCATCGTGTCCATGTTCGTCATGGTCATGATCGTCGTGAGCGTGTTCTTCTTCATGCTCATCGTGTTCGTGCTCTTCTTCATGCTCATCATGAGCATGTTCCTCTTCATGTTCATGCTCACCGTGATCATGGCTGGCATGCATCAGCCAGACACTTTCGGTGGAGGTGACGATCAAACTGTCCAACACGGAATCGGTTTGTGCGAACGTCCCAACCACCGTATAGGTTGAGTCGTCGTGGGTATCACCGTCTTCAGCAAGACCGTGCACTCCGGCAAAGGTATCTCCTACACTCAGACCGCTGGTCTGTGCGACCCGTGATCCGATCACTGCTTCGAAGGGATGGTCCCAGAAGCTGCCTTCTTGTATCTCGCCACCGTAAAGGTCTGCAAATTCAGTCACAGTGCCAACGATGCGATAGCCCCTAAAGCTGTCACCGAGCGATAAAGGAATCGCGTTACCTACCGAAGGGTGCTCCTGCCATCTTTCAACCTCTGACGCTGGAATGTTTCCTGGCGGCACGTCGGCGTGGTAGACCCCAGAAAGCACGAGCTGCAGTGGGCTGCCTTTGGCGCCGATAACAAGATCGATGCCGGCAGCGTTCTTCGTCAGTGTGTTTGATAGCTGGGCACTGGCCAGTAACAGAATAGCGATGCTTGCTGTGCCTAATGCGAGCAAAAGTATGTTTACTGCGGACGAAAGAGGAGAAGTCCTCAGGTTGGCGAGTGCCAGTCGAAACAGACTCATGCGGCACCCTCCAGACTGAATACACGATCTACTCGATTGCGAACTCTCTCGTCGTGCGTCACTACGATGAGCGCAGCACTGGTACTAACGGTTAGCTCACGAAGCACGGTCATAGCATCAGCAGCATTGTCATCGTCCAATGCTGAGGTGGGTTCATCTGCAACAAGTAGAGTAGGGCGGTGGGCAACAGAGCGAGCAATCGCCGCCCGTTGTGCCTGACCCTGGCTGAGCTGGTGAGGTTTCTGATTCGCCAGATCGGCAATGCCCAGCTGTTCCAGCAAGCCAAGCGCGTATTCTCTGTCAATGGGAGCACGTGCCAGCCGCTGCGCCAGAAGCAGGTTGTCGATAACACTAATCGCAGGAACCAAGTGGAGACGCTGAAAGACGATGCCAATATGCTGGCCTCTGATCCGGTCGATTTGGCCTTCGCCGAGCTGAGTGATATCGGTACCGTTAATCAGTACCTGTCCTTGCGCAGGTTTCAGTAACCCTGCGATCAGGTGCATGAAAGTGGTTTTACCGCAGCCTGACGGACCCAGTACGCCGACACATTCACCTCTCGAAATTTCAAAATCATCAATATTGAGTAGAGGTTGATCGTACTGAAATTCCAGATTTGAAATCTGGAGAACCGGAGATTCGTTGGTGGACATGACTTAGTCTTTTCCTGCTGCCTTTAGCAATTCCTGCTCTAACTTCTCGACATCAAAACTTTCGGTCGCGATGACTTCTATTCGGCTGTCGTCCAGTGACTCTAATGCCAACTCTGACGGCGCATCGCCGGCGAAATTGTACCCCACGCTACCCTCATTAGTGCGCACCAGGGCTTTGATTCGTTCAGCTTTTGTTTGGAAAAGTGTTTGATAAACCGCTGTTTTGTCGAAGACAAATGAAGGCTCGAATACCCAGCCATGTGATTCGAATCCCTCTCCCTGGGTGCTGAGCCTGACAAAGCCTTCTGGAGGAAACACCATGGCAGGTTCTTCCAGGGGGGCGCTGTCCATCTTCGCGCCTTCGCTGGTCGCCTCTTTAAATCGCCAGGTCTTCGCTTCTTGTTCCAGCAATGCCGGTGAAAGACCTTCGGCTGAAGATTTCGTCAGGGTTCGTTCCTCCAGCCAGCCCTTGGTGCTGAGGTAAGCCTCCAGCTTTTCTAAGTCGCCATCTTCATAGAGGTCAGATTTGCTGGCGACGATAATATCTGCGATTTCCAGTTGTTCGTTGAAGGTCTTGTGATTGGTGTATCTCTCGTCAGCGATCTTTCGAGCGTCTACTAACGTTACCGTTGCGCGGATATCGAGCACGTCCTTGTAGTGCTCGGTTGAGAGCACGTTGACGACCTCAAAGGGATGACCCAGGCCGGTAGGTTCAATGATGAGCCGATCCGGTTTTGCGCGAGCCAGCAACATATTCATCGCCATCTGCATGGGCAGACCAGCTGTGCAGCACATGCAACCGCCAGGCACTTCCCTTATGAATACGTTACCGTCGTCTCCTGCAGATAAGAGACCGCCATCAATGCCAACCTCGCCAAACTCATTGACGAGAATGGCCCAGCGTTCGGATTCAGGTTTGGCTTTTAGCAGGTTCAGGATGGCAGTTGATTTTCCAGCACCGAGGAATCCGGTGATGATATTTGTCTGGATGCCTTCCAGGCGGTCAGTCATGTTGGCATTCAGCGGTCTGACAATGTCTGTAGTTCAGGACGTGGCCCATGGCGACGAGCGAAGCGCCGAATACGGTCGCCCAACGCTCGAGATTTTCGCCCAGCAGGTCATGGCCCCAGAACGCGGCGAATACCAATACGCCGAGACCCGATAGTCCCCAGGCCAGCACCTGAAGCTGTTCATGTCGCCGGCAACCGAGTGTGAGTGCAATGACGCTGGTTGGTAGAACAAACCAGATCAGTAGCCTGTGGAAGCTCTCATCTGCTACTGGCAGCAAAGCGAGAGAGGGCAGAAGCGCAAGGGCGAGCGGCAGTGCAAGGCAGTGAATTGCACACAGCGCAGACAGACCAATCGCTGTCTTATCAAGTAACGTTCCGATTCCAAGCTTATCCACTACATTCCCCACATAGACAGTCAAATTCCAGCTGTTGGCTGGCAAGACTGAATCCAACTTTTGCCACTGATTCGTTCAGTGAGTTCATCAAACCGCGCTTTATACTGATTTCTTGCACGCGATAACAGCTTTTGCAGATCAAAAATTGTGGCTGTTCATGCTGGTGATCGCAGGCGATGTGTGAGCAGGCCACGTATTTCTTTGCCAGGTCCAGTCGATGGACCAGGTCTTCACTCTCCAGGAAGTCGAGAATTCGGTAGACCGACATGGGCGGAAACTGAAACCCGAGTTCGTCCCGGCAGTAATCTGCCAATTCATAGGCGGACATAGCCTTCTTGGAATCCAGAAGTCCCGTCAGTACTTTTTTACGCTTGTCAGTCAGGCGGGTGCCGCGGCTCTTACAGTAGCTTTCTGCGCGATCGAGAATTTCGGTCGTCGAAATAGCGGTGTCGTGGTTCATGGGAGGAGCAAATTATGAGATTGATATAACGTATCATAATTGGCTGGGCGCGGCTAGGTTCCGACTTTCACAGGCGGTTCCTTCTCGCTGCCTGCCCAGACCAGGTCATCTGGTGCGCCCACGACTCGCTCATAGACGCCATCTGGGTAGACCATATGTGGTCCCTCTGAATCTGCTGGAGGTTGTGGAACGGCGCCGGCTTCATCTTCAAACGTAGCGGGACTCTTATATCGCTCTAGTTCCTCTGCATTGATACCGGCGAGCTCAACCACTTCAGGATCAATCCATGCCCGCTGATCAATGGGTTCAAGTGAGTAGGAGAGTTCGAGGGAAAGGTTTTCCGGACCGGCAAAGTACATGGAAACACACATGCCGTGATCCGTTGGGCCCAGCACAGGAACACCCTTCGAGCGCAGACGATCTCGCATCGCCAACAGCTCTTCGTGGTTTTTCACTTTCAGTGCCAGGTGCTGCATGGTGCCTCTCGATGAATTAGCACCAGGATTCCCTGCGTGGGTCTCACCCATGCGAACTGGAATGTCTTCGATGTCGGGATTACAGACAAATGCGATCGAGCTTTCGTCGTTTAGTCTGAGGAATCCATGCCAGGTGTTTTCGACGCCGTGCATCCAGTAGAGCGCAACCAGTTGCATGCCGAGTTTGTCGGTGAAGAACTCGATTTGTTCCTTCATGTTTGCGGTTGAGATGGCCAGGTGGTGAAGCCCTTCTACTTTATTCATGGGTTTATCCTCTCTTTGTAGACATCGTAACTATAAAGTCTGTCCAGTGTCGCGCTACTCGCTCGTTTAGCTGCCCGATTGCGTAGCCAGGCTTTCACGCCGGACATATGGAATATGGTTGCGTTTCTGCGGGAGCCGTTTTGAACACCTGCGGTTCTGGATTGCCGGAGTTGCTCGTAGTTTTTCAGCGCTTGCGGCACATCGCTGTGTTGCTTCAAGCACGCAGCTAATACTGCGCCATCTTCGATGGCCATGGCTGCGCCCTGTGCCATAAACGGGAGCGTGGGGTGGCAGGCATCGCCCAGCAGTGTCACTTGGCTTTTGCCCCAGGCTTTCATGGGTGGGCGATCATAAAGGGCCCACTTATACAGTGAGTCGCGATCAGCTGATTCGATCAGGGTCTGGATGTCTGCATGCCATCCGTCGAAGTCAGCTTTGAGTTCCGCGTACTCACCGCGTTCTGTCCATGATTCGATGTCCCAGCCTTCCTTTTCAACGACGCAAACGCAATTCACAAACTCGCCGCCGCGAACGTAGTAATGCACAAAGTGTTTGCCAGGACCCCACCAGACGGTGGACATGGGTTTTACCAACCCGTCTGGTAGCTTGTCCGCAGGTACCAGGGCACGCCAGGCGATGTTTCCTGTAAACGTGGGTTTTTCTTCGCCCCATAATCTTGCTCGAATGGTAGAGTGAATGCCGTCAGCGCCGACAAGCGCATCGCCTTCTACGGTTTGGCCGTTCAATTTTAGCGCAACGGCATTCTTGTCATCGTTGAAGTCTTCTATTTTTGTTCCGGTGTTCAGCCGAATTTTTGAGTGGTCTTCGGCTGCGTCAACAAGAAGCGTCAGCAGGTCGCCACGATGGATGTGGTAGTAGGGAAATCCAAACTTCTCTATCGCGGCGTCTCCTAGAGTGGATTCGGTGATGATGGCGCCCGTTCGCCACTGACGCACCTCGGTGCCCTCGGGTAGAAAACCTTTTTTTCGTAGCACTGGTTCAAGACGAAGTCGGTGCAATACCCGAGTGCAGTTGGGGGAGAGCTGAATGCCCGCGCCAGCTTCTGAAAAGACATCTGCCTGCTCAAACAGTTCGACTTCAATATCTTGTTCAGCAAGGCAGAGTGCCGCCGTGATGCCGCCGATACCTCCGCCTGCGATTAATACTTTCATTGATAGAAGTGCACCGTTTCTGCGAGGCTCGCGCGTTCAGTACGCGTGTTGTTCGCGCCGACATTCGGGTCTTCGTATCCAAAGCTGATGCCAAAGAGAATTTTGATGTCTGGATCAATGCCCAGGGTTTCGCGCACGAAGTCCGGGTAGTTTCTTAAGGTGCCCTGCGAACATGAAGCAACACCGTAAGCGGTCATGGCGAGCATCAATGTTTGAGCATACATGCCGACGTCGCTGGCTGTCTGGGTGCCGAAAATGTCATGCATGCTGAGAAACACCGCATGTGGCGCGTCAAAAAATTCGTAGTTGCGTCGAGCAGCGACGGCGCGGCCTGGACGATCTTCCCATTCGATACCCATGGAATCATAGAGCGCCTTGGCGCAGGCACGTTTTCTGTCCTGCCAGGGTGCTGGAGTCTTTTGATCAGGGGGATGGTCGGTTACCACTTTTTCTCCCGCATCAAAACGTTCCAGAAAACCCTGTCGAATGGTGTTTAGCTTTTCCCCGGAGACAACGGCGACATGCCAGGGCTGAACGTTGGTACCTGAAGGTGACCAGCGCGCGATTTCGAAGATCTCTTTGATGATCTCGTCCGGTACAGGCTTCTCCAGGAATCCACGGACTGAACGCCGCTCCCTGACGAGGCTATTAAAGTGCGTGACCTTTTCCGGAATGCTCATGCTTTAGTCCTAACTCAATCTCGAAAAGTTGCTACAGTACCTCAGGTAAACAGCTTGAGGGAGCGATAGCGATGAAATTTGTGAAAATCGGCGTTGGTGTACTGGTCGTGTTGCTTGCGGTGCTGGTAGTGATTGCGCCTCTTGGTCCTGTACCTGGATTCTTTATTGGGGGGTCGCCGACGGAATCCCCTGAAACCTGGCCCGATACCTCGGATGTGCACGAGATCAAGCTGGGTGTGCCGGGAACTTTGCCCCGAGTGGTGATCATCTGGGTGATCGACTATGAAGGTGAGCTTTATATCGTCGGATCCTCTGAAAGCGGTTGGGTCAAGATGATCGGCGATGCGTCGCCGGTTGAAATGCGTCTTGCGGACAATACCTATTCCTTGAATGCCACACTGATGAATGAGGGCTGGCAACCGATGATGGCTGCCTATGTCGATAAGTATCAGCCTGATTATCCGGACATAGTGTCCACCTTTCCTTCAGTGGAAGAAGCTCAGGGTCTCATATCCGTCTTTAAGCTGACGCGGTAATATTGGGATTATTGTCTAGATTAAAAATTGGAAGTGTTGCCATGAAGTCATCGCTAGGTTTCGTTTTTTCGATGTTGTTCGCATTCGGAGCATTTGCTGCTCACCACGAAATGTCTGAACCACCCCGACCATCTTTCTCTACGACGGACACGACAATGGTCACCGCAATCGTGGAATCCATCGATTACGAAACACGTGAGGTCAGTCTGCGTCGTGGCGACGGCGAAGTTATTACCTTTACTGCCAGTGATGAAGCCGGAAATCTTTCAAAAGTGCTTGTGGGCGATACGTTAATTGCAGAACACTCCGTTAGTTTTTCTGTTGAAGTCATGCCGAACAAAGACAACCTGGAACCTGCAGCCGCGGAAATGGCAGCATCGGTGAGAACAGAAGAGGGTGACATGCCTGGCGGCATCATCATGGGTGCAACAGTCGTTGCAGCGACCGTTGAGGCGATCGACCTTGAAACAAACACGTTCAAATTACGATTTGCTGATGGTGTCGTGCAGGAATTTGTTGCTCGCAACCCCAGCAACCTTGAACGTTCTCAAATCGGTGATCTTGTTGTCATGACCACCACAGAGTCTGTGGGGATTATCGTTGAGCATACGGCCGCACCCAAGACCTCTCAGGTAGAGCAGCCTGCTGCACCACAAATCACCATGGGTAACGGTGCTGACAATTGGATCATCACCGAGGGTGCTACTCGTGATGGCGCGACGTTTACCTTTCCCGAAGTAAAGATTGCTGGAAACGGTTGGCTTGTGATGCACCCTTTTGAGAATGGCAAGCCAAATGGTGATATCTATGTTGGGCACACCTTTGTAAAAGATGGTGTGTCAAAGGATGTCGATATCACGGTCGATGAGACGCCGGAGCCCGGGGAAATGTTCATCGTTATGCTTCATCGCGACGTCAACGAAAACGAGAAGTTTGACTTTGTGTTTATCTCAGAACGAAAGGTGTTGGACGAAGCAGTATTCGAAGGCACCCAGATGATCGGGCACGCCTACCCAACACCTTGAGTGAGAATTGAGAAAGGTTAGCTCAGGTCATCCAATGCCCACACCGATGGGAAATCAACCAACTCATTAAGTTCTTCAAGATCAGCCACGTTCTCCTGTTCGACGCCTTCGTTCAGGAGGGCGTCTGCGGCGGACTGCATTGCCTTCACAGCAGCACCCAGTAGGTACACCGGGTGGATCACTAACTGGTATCCCAGTTCCTTAAGTTCTGCATCTGGCAGAACCGGTGTTTTGCCTCCACCAACCATATTGGCCAGCTTGGGTACGTCAGGAAAAGCTTCGGTAATCGTACGCATTTCCTCGACCGATTCCGGTGATTCAAAAAAGAGGATGTCCGCACCGGCATCAATATAAGCACCTGCTCGGTTAAGCGCTTCTTCCATACCATGCTCTGTGCGTGCGTCGGTTCGGGCGATGATCATGAACTCACTGGATTGTTTTGAGTCCACGGCGAGCTTAATTTTTCGAACCATATCTTCCGTCGGGATGACTTTACGATTCCTGGTGTGACCGCAACGCTTGGGATATTCCTGATCTTCTATTTGGATGGCGCTTGCGCCAGCGGATTCGTATCCCTGTACCGCTTGTCTCACGTTGGCCAGGCCGCCGAAACCGGTATCTCCATCGGCGATCAATGGTACTGAGGTAACGTCACAAATCGAGCGAACGCGGTCGACCATTTCACGGTAAGAAACAAGTCCAGCGTCCGGTTTGCCGAGCAGGCTGGCGCTGACACCATAACCTGTCATGTACAGAACTCTCGCGCCACTTGCCTCAGCGACCCTGGCTGATAGCGGGTCAAAAACACCTGGGGTGCTCAGGAACTCACCCCGCTCAAACATCTTCCTTAGACTCACAACTCTGCATCCTTAACACTGGTGAGCCTAATACTACCTTTAATTGCTGATGAAGCCCTCGATCAGTTCTGCCAGGCGTTCCGGCTGATCCCAGCATACGAGGGTTTTGCAATTGTCGATCATGACCAGTTCAGCGGTAGGTATCTCCCGGCAGAATCGTTCGCCCAGTGCCGGTTTGAAAGCTTTGTCATCAGCGCCCCAGGCAACCAGGAAAGGCAGCTTGGTTGTCTTCAGGTCTTGAGCGGCTTTGTTGGTGACTTCAGCCTTGAAGCCGCGAAGCACTTTCGTGGCATCTCGTCGAATGTCAGGGCTTGCACTCAGCGCGTCAGCCCATCGATCAATCTTCACGCCGTCCACTTCATTGGCCAAGAGACCAAACACAAAGGGCAGAGGCCAGAGGAAACGTGTTTTTAAAACAGGTGCCACGATCTTCAGGCTACCGGGGATGTAGGGTAGCAACTTGAAGTAACTGAACATCCAGGGCGGAAAATCGTCGTACATGTCACAGTTGGTCAGAACAACCCGGCCTAGTCGCTCCGGATAGTTCGCTGCAATGACCTGTGAAATAGCGCCGCCGCTGTCATTGCCAACAAGTGTCACATCACTCAGGTCCAGCTGCACCATAAGGTCGCGGATGGCTCTCGCCAGACCGTCCGGTGACAGGTCTGCATGCTCGTCAGCGGCAACTCGATGTGCCCCCATTGGCATGGTGGGCATGATGCACCTGAAGCGGTCAGCCAGGAGCGGTGGCATCTTGTCCCAGTGAGATTCGTCTGCAAGGATCAGATGCAGAAAGATGATGGCTGGACCGCTTCCGACATCACGGTATTCGAGATTGCCCAGGTGAGTTTTGACGGTTTTGGGCTCAGGCCAGTAATCCATGTTGTTTCCCCGCATTGCTTTCAGACGATCTTCCTGCGCTGCGGGGAAGAGGGCAAGGCAATCTAATTACCTGCCAGGTAGTTGATCACTTTCCTTTGAATTGTGCCGGGCGTTTTTCCTGGAACGAGGCGATGCCTTCAGCGAAGTCTTCTGAGTTTGCTGTTCTGCTGCGCATGTTTGGAATCTCTGCGAAACCTGCTTCCTCGCCTTTCTCGAGAAACACCGCAGCGGCACGTTTGATTTCCCTGACCGCCAGCGGCGCGTTCTGGCAGATCTCATTGGCCAGTGATTCAGCCCGTTCAATCTGATGCCCAACCGGTACCACTTCCTGAACCATGCCGAGCTGCAGGGCGCGTGTTGCATCAAACTCATCGGCCCGGAGCAGGTGATACATGGCATTACCCCAACCAGCCCTTTGTACATAGCGAACATGAGCGCCACCGAATACTGCGAGACCACGTTTGGGTTCCATCTGACAGAACCGGGTATCAGCGGCGGCGACCACGATGTCTACACCGAGCATCATCTCGATACCGATGGTGTAACAGATACCCTGGATCGCCATGATGACGGGTTTGGTGCATCGGCGACGAATGGAAAAAGCGTCTACGCGGTCATCTTCCTGGTTGTCACGACTGCCGTCTTTCATTGAGCCGGCAAACCGGGGCAGGTCGAGACCTGCTGTCGTGTGTTTACCCTCGAAAGTCAGGAGTCCGACCCAGGCTTCATCATTGTTCTCGAGCTCGGTCATGGCATCAGCGAGCTGATCGAACATCTCCGGGGTGAAGCCATTCATTTTGTCTGCGCGATCTACATGAATACGCAGCGTGTGGTCTTTAAGCGTGGTTGTGATGGAGCCGTTGTCGCTCACAGAGCCTCCTGTCAGGTAAGTTTAATGATGAAACTTACCACAGGCCAGCTCGGTCTGACTATGACTCGAAAAGTTTTTTCGGATCCGCGAGTTCGTAGCCACCTTCGCCAGGCTGGGTGGGGGAAGAATAGAAACCAAGCACACCGTTGCCCCTGGAGTAGCCAATCAATGCTCGCAGTTCTGGTGATAGCTCCTTCGCAATCTCTGGCGGACACGAAAGGTACTGGTTTTCTTCCTGACGCAGCCAGTTGAGGGTGTAGTGAATCAGCATGCCGGTACGCCACTGATCTTTGGAACGGTTGGTGCCACCACCGTGAATCACTGTGCCGGTGTATAGAAGGACGGAACCCGGTTTCATCTCGGCGCTCACGATTTCCTCGGGCAAAGGTTCTCGTTCGTTGTCCCAGGTGTGTGAACCCGGCACGAGCAGGGTGGCGCCATTTTCCTCGGTAAATTCTGAGATCGCCCAGATGGTGCTGACCTGGGTTTCAATGCGCCTCGGGATATAACCACCCCATAGTCCACGGTCACGGTGCAGTGCCTGCGCCGTTTCTCCCGGCCCAATGCTCACAGCCTGAGTAAAGTGGAGCTGATAGCCATCCGCAAACTCTTTCAGTACGCGGTCACAGGTAGCGTTGATGGTTGGGTGAACAGCCAGCTCTCGCGCAAGCTCAGATCTGGCCAGCAGTGCGCCCATTCGTTTTGTATTAAAGCCCGAGAACTCATTGTTGCCTTCACGGGTGCCATCGAGGTGGGGCTGCAGTTCCGAGAATGCTTGTTCGATTTGCTCCTTCGACAGGACATCTTCGATGATTAATGCAGCATCGCGATCCAGGATCTCGATGATCTCGTTTATGCCGGTATCCGCTGGCACGCGTTGTACTTCAGCCATGTAAACCTCTAGTTGAGTCTTTCGTTATGCCAGTTGAGATGGTCTCGCATGAACGACGAAATAAAAAAGTAGCTGTGATCGTAACCGTCCTGCATACGCAGTGTGAGATCGATGCCCGCCTGTTCGCAGGCTGACTGTAGCAGCTCCGGTTTGAGTTGCTCCTCAAGGAAGTTGTCAGCAGAACCCTGGTCAACGAGCAGCGCGGGGACTTTGTGTCCATCTTCGATCAATGCCACTGCGTCATGTTTGCGCCAAACATTTTTGTCATCGCCAAGGTAGCCATGAAGTGCTTTGTTGCCCCAGGGAACCTGGGATGGTGCAACGATCGGGGCGAACGCGCTGACGGCTTTGAATCTCTCTGGCAAAGACAGCCCGATCGTGAGTGCGCCGTGACCACCCATGGAATGTCCCATGATGGACTGTCGATCCATGTCGCAGGGAAAAGAGTCTGCAATTAGTTCAGGTAATTCGTCGGTCACGTAGCTCCACATCCGATAATGAGGCGCATAAGGTGCTTCAGTCGCATCCACGTAAAAGCCCGCGCCCAACCCAAAGTCATAGGCACCCTCAGGATCGTCGGCGACGCCGTCGCCTCGAGGGCTGGTGTCCGGTGCGACAAAGATAAGTCCGAGCTCGGCACAGGCTTCCCGGAATTCTCCTTTCTCTGTGACATTCGCGTGGGTGCATGTCAGTCCGGAGAGATACCAGACTACCGGCAGTTTCGTGCCGGTCTCGTGATCCGGTACAAAAATGCTGAACGTCATGGGCGTGGAGGTTGCGCTGCTGTGATGGGTGCAAACGTATTGCGTGCCACCGTGACTGCGGACCTCGGAATCGATGGTGAGGCTCATAGCAGCAGATGCCCGCCGTCCAGAACCAGGTGCTGACCGGTCACCACAGAGTGGCCTTCGATAAAGTTCAAAATCGATTCAGCGACAGTTTCTGGTGTACAGGTCGTTTGCAGTGGTGTGTTCTTTTCCAAAAATGCTTTGGAGGCATCGTAAACATCCTGGCCCATACCCTCTGCCAGCCAGTCACCGGTAATGAAGCCTGGACACACAGCGTTCACCCTGATCTCGGGTCCCAAAACACGTGCTAACGATTGTGTCATGGTGATGAGCGCACCTTTTGAGGCCGCATAGGCGATTGAACTGCCCACGCCTTTGACGCCGGCAATGGACGCTACGTTGACCACCGATGCATCTCCAGAAGCTTGTAGCGCCTCGCGCGCTGCTCGAACCATCTGAAAAGGCCCGACAACATTGACGCCGTATATCCACTGAAAGTCGGAGGCATCCAATCCATCCAGATCACCATGCTGGACGAACTTTGTTGTGCCGGCATTGTTGACGAGGGAATCGATTCGCCCCCATTTCTTCATGGTTTCTTCAACCAGTCGGCGGCAATCTCGATCTTCACTGACATCTGCCTGGCACACCAGGACCTCACCGCCCAGTGCTTCACATTCAGCCGCGACCTTGTTGGCGGCATCCGCACTTCGGGAATAGTTGATGACCACATTGCCACCTTTTTCTGCCAGCATTCGGGCGGTTGCTGCGCCGACGCCGGACGATGAGCCGGTCACAATCGAAACGGATTGAGGAATATTCATGGGTGTAGATCTCTATGGGTTGGGGATTTGTTTTTGATGGTTCAGGTATCGAGCAGCTTCATCGGGCTGGCCGTTCTTTTTCAGCACGACAGCGAGCTCGGAATAAGTATCTAAATCGTTTGGCTCGATTTCCAGTGATCGTTTGAAGTGATCAGCAGCTTTGGATGAATTGCCCAGTTGAGCGCTGATACGACCTTTCATTCGATAGGCATTCGCCATAAGAGGTCTCATCTCCAGGGCCTTGTCCAACTCAACTTCCGCCAGGGTCAAGCTACCACTGTCGAAGTAGAGTGATGCCAGGGCGAAGTGAACTTCAGGTTCCGGTTCGATGGCGAGGGCGCGTCGAAAAGACAGTTTTGCCTGCGTGGTTTTGCCGTTCGCCAGTTGTGCGATACCGAGGATGTTGTGTGCGACGGCGAGTTTCGGGTCACCGCGAACCAGACCCCGAGCGAATGCTTCTGCCTGTGCATAGTTGCCAAGTTTCAACCAGCCACGAGCGAGATCCAGGTAGGGTGTGTAGTGCTCGTACTCCTGTTTGCTCAGTGCTTGCAGCAGGCTTTGAACACCGATGTCGACGCTGCGACTTGCGCGTATGGCCGCAATGGCCTCGTAAGTTTGTGTGTCCTGATCCTGCTTTTGTCCGGCGAACTCAAGGGGTCGTATGTCGGTCACCGGTCGGTTATCCGGCTCCAGCGGCGCGGTCAGTTTTTCTGGATCGAAGGGGCCGCGTGCAATCCAGTGATCCGTCATGGTGACGTGCACAACATCGGTCGTTCTGCGTGTTGGCATATGACAGGCAACACATTCGGATGTGGCGACTTCCGTCTCGTGAGTGACGTCCTGGTGACAATCCATGCAAACCCCGGCGACTTTTTCGCGGAAGGCGCCGGACTCTGGTTTTACGTGTGGATTGTGACAGTCGATACAGGTGATGCCGCCTTCGCTGTAACAGGCACTCTTCATCAGCCTGTAACCGTGGTGGTTAATCTCGAAGCGTTCCGGCTCTTCAATGTTGCCTTCTTCAACATCCAGCAGATATAGGAAGTCGGATAAAAGCTCCCCCGGTCGATAAGAAAATTCACCTCGACCGAATCTGACAGGACTGACGAGAGATATGGCAGGTAGCAGGTGACACTGCATACAGACAGAGTCTCGACGCGCGCCGGTCAGTTTGCGCGGGTTCACAATGGCGCCTCTGATCTCTTCCGGGCCTTTACCGGTCATTGCCTGTGTGACGTGCTCGCCACCAGGTCCATGGCATCGCTGGCATCCGGTGCCTTCCGGAAGCTTCGCAGGGAAGCGGTCAGCAACGCCAAAGGCGTCATTCTCAATTTCAGGGAACGCGTTGTGGCAGAACATACATTCCCTGGTCACCTCGCGACTGACGCCAGAGTGATCCGGTGATTCAAACCCGGGAGACATCTCCCAGAACTGACCTTCCGTATACCAGCCAATGGGCAGCTGAAAAACTTCGCCATGCTCCGTGTGGTAGAGATAGCTGCGAGTCCGGTTTCCAGAACCCAGCACCCAGTCAACGGGAATCTCGATTGCGTTTATCTCTTTGCCGTTTTCATCTTTCTGGAATCTTCGGAAGGTCATATTGTCACCGTCCAGCAGCATCTGGTAATAACGATTGGACGCTTCGTGGTAGAACACCTCGCCAAAGTCTTCGATACGTCTGGCGTTTGCAGGACTTTTGAATGACTGCGCCATGCCGACATGTTGATAACTGTCGTAGTGGGAGACATGGCAATCACGACAAACTGAGTCTTCGACGTAACCGCCGGCGGGCCCTTCTGTGATTCTTGGCAGTTCACTGTTTGCGATGTCAGCAAAAAGCAGCAGAAGAAAACCCGTGATGAAAGTACGACTTATCGGCATGGGCGTGATTATAGCAATGAGTTGAGCTGTGTTAGGCTCTGGAACCATCATGTCTGGTGGTCAAGCAGTCAGCTCGTTACAAAACCGCGTCATTTTTATGGTGGCGCTGATCTGTGCGGGTGAAGCTGTTTATGCATTACCTTTCCATGTCACGCGATTTTTTCGCCCAACTGTCCTTGACGTTTTTGGCATAACAGCTACTGAACTGGGTGCTGCCCAGGGGATTTACGGTATCGTTGCCATGATTGCATACTTCCCTGGCGGACCGTTGGCTGACCGGTTTCCTGCGCGAAAGCTGCTGGCGTTTTCACTTTGGTCGACGGCCGTCGGTGGTCTCTATATGGCGACTTTCCCCGGCTACGTCGGTTCTATCCTAGTCTGGGGATTCTTCGGCATAACAACCATCTTGCTCTTCTGGGCCGCGTTGATTCGAGCGACTCGCGACTGGGGTGGGGTTTCCACGCAGGGCAGAGCCTATGGCGTTCTCGATGGCGGCCGCGGTCTGATGCAGGCGGTTATGGCGACCATCGGTGCGATCCTTTTGAGTCTGACGCTGCCCGACGGTGTGACACCAACCATTGAAGATAAGGAACAGGCGCTTCGATTGGTGATCTATTTCTATACGGGGATGACTGCTGCGGTTGGATTGCTCGTCTGGTTTGGTATGTCGGACGTGCATCCAACGGAAATGAATGGCGAGAAACCTCAGAAGCAGGGCATGGTCCTGCAGCACATCAAAGAAGTGTTGCAGATTAAAGCCGTCTGGATGCAGGCATTGATATTGCTTTGTGCCTACGTTGCCTTCAAAGGTTTTGATAACTATTCCCTGTTTGCAGTTCAGGCTTATGGCATGACTGATGAAGAGGCTGCCTGGATTGCGACCCTGGGGTCCTATGTTCGACCCCCAGCAGCTCTAGCCGCTGGTCTGCTCGCCGATCGTTTCAATGCCTCACGTATGTTGTTCTTCGGCTTTATCATCGTTCTGATCTCGGACCTGTTCTTTGCGTTTGTCGATCCGATACCAGGCGCAACCTGGATACTGCTCGGCAATATTGTGATTTCCTGTATTGCCATCTTTGGATTCCGTGCGCTTTACTTCGCTCTGTTTGAAGAAGCCAAAGTGCCACCGGTGATGACAGGTACGGCTGTTGGTCTGGTTTCCGTTGTCGGATACACGCCAGATATTTTTGTTGCCCTGGTTGCGGGTTTGTTTATCGATGCGAACCCTGGCGCATTAGGCCATCAACACTTCTTTATGTTCCTTTCTGTTTTTGCAGCGTTGGGCGTGGTGATCAGTTTCATGCTGATGCGCATGCTGCACGGAAAAGAAGCACAAAAACTACAGGCATAAAAAAAGCCATCACCTTTCGGGGATGGCTTTTTCGTTTTCCAGCCTGATTGATTACAGATCGAAACGATCCAGTGTCATCACCTTGCTCCAGGCATCAACAAAGTCGTTCACAAACTGCTCTTCGGATCCGCTGTAGGCATATACCTCAGCAATGGCTCTAAGCTCCGAGTTTGAACCAAAGATCAGATCAACCGGTGTCGCGGTGTATTTCACTTCGCCACTGGCCCGATCAACACCTTCGTACACACCTTCTGTTTCAGACTTGCGCCAGGTGGTGGACATGTCCATCAGGTTGACAAAGAAGTCGTTGCTCAGCGTGCCAGGCTTATCGGTGAATACACCGTGCGTTGAGCCGCCCGTGTTTGCGCCTAGTGCTCGCATACCACCGATCAGTACCGTCATTTCAGGTACTGTCAGCGACAGCTGGTCTGCTTTGTCCACGAGCATTTCTGCTGGCGAACGGTAGCTGCTGTCTGCATCGAAGTAGTTTCGGAAGGCATCAGCTCTTGGTTCAAGCAGAGCGAACGAATTCTGGTCCGTCATCTCTTGAGTGGCATCGGAGCGACCGGGTGTAAACGGAACTTCAACCTCAACACCTGCATCAGCAGCGGCTCTCTCAATGGCTACCGCACCACCGAGCACGATCACATCAGCGAGAGATACCTGCATGTCGCGAGGCGCATCTTGATTGAAGTCTTCCTGGATGCCGCGCAGGGTAGCGAGCACCTGGCCGAGTTCGTATGGGTCATTGACCGCCCAGTTTCGCTGCGGCAACAAGGAGATGCGGGCACCGTTGGCACCGCCACGCTTGTCACTGGCGCGGAAGCTGGAAGCAGAGCCCCAGGCTGTTCGGACAAGATCTGAATTGCTGAGTCCGGATTCTGAAATTTCTTCTTTCAGTTTGCGGATTCTGCGCTCATCAACCAGTTTGTAATCAACAGCAGGCACCGGGTCCTGCCAGATCATGGCATCAGCTGGTGCGTCGCTGCCCACATACAGAGCCTGTGGGCCCATGTCGCGGTGAGTCAGCTTGAACCAGGCTTTAGCGAACGCCAGCTCGAATTCCTTGTGATCCGCAAGGAATCGCTCGGCAACCTTTTTGTATTCTGGATCGAACTTCAGTGCCAGGTCAGCCGTGGTCATCACAGGCGGGTTGAACTTGCCTTTGATGTGCGCATCGGGCACTGACTCGTGCAGTGATTCATCGGTTGGAATCCAGATGATTTTACCAGCAGGGCTCTTGGTTTCCTGCCATTCGAAGTTCAGCAGATTTTGCAGGTAAAGGTTGGTCCAGCGTGTTGGTGCCTGTGTCCAGGCGCCTTCCAGTCCACTGGTCACGGTGTCTTCCGAGTGACCTTTGCCACACTTGTTCTTCCAGCCAAGACCTTGCTCTTCGAGACTGGCACCGCCAGGTTCCTTGCCGACACATTCTTCCTCTTTATGTGCGCCGTGCATCTTGCCGAAGGTGTGACCACCAGCAATCAGAGCAACGGTTTCCTCGTCATTCATGGCCATCCGACCGAAAGCTACTCGAATATTTTTCGCGGAAGCTACCGGGTCAGGTTTGCCCATGGGACCTTCCGGATTCACATAGATAAGACCCATGTGAGTGGCACCAAGTGGGCGCTTGAGTTCGCCATCTTCATTGCGACGATCACTTGCCAGCATCGCAACTTCCGGACCCCAGTAAACAAGATCGGGTTCCCAATCGTCAGCGCGACCGCCCGCGAAACCGTAGGTCTGGAAACCCATGTTCTCCAGGGCGACGTTGCCCGCGAGAATCATCAGGTCACCCCAGGAAAGGGCAGCACCGTACTTCTGTTTTACCGGCCAAAGCAGTCGACGAGCTTTGTCGAGGTTGCCGTTGTCAGGCCAGCTGTTGAGTGGATCAAAACGCATTTGACCACCGTCACCGCCGCCGCGACCGTCAAGTGTTCGATAGGTGCCTGCAGCATGCCAGGCCAATCGAATGAACAACGGTCCGTAGTTGCCCCAGTCAGCGGGCCACCAGTCCTGTGAGTCTGTGAGTACAGCATCGACATCCTCTTTTACCGCTGCGAAATCCAGTGCACCGAATGCTTCAGCGTAGTCGAAGTCTTCGCCCATCGGATTTGAGCGTGAGTCGTGGTCACGCAATGGGCTTAAATCAAGTTGATCCGGCCACCAGAACTGGTTGGAACGCACAGGCTGATCCGCAGTTACGATGACCGAAAGAGATACAGTAATAAGGCCGACCAGGCAGGCCGACAGGGGGGAACTCATTTTCATTTTTTCTCTCCTCCGGGTGAGTCTTGAGGAGTCTGTGGGGGTGGGTCTGGTTTGTAAAATTGATAATTTGATTTGAATCAATCAAATCACTGAATCAATCCGGAAACCCCTTATCCCTTGGGTTTCCAGTCTTTGTGGGCGAGATGTGCGGGTTGAATATTGGGTTCCTGCTCCTCGATTCGCTCCGCCAGCCACTGCAGCCATTCTCCGAATCTGGGATTCCCCTCCACCGGACGACACTCGACGATCCAGGTACCAACCTTGCGCCAGTACATCATGAGCAGCCCACCACAAAGTTCCTGAACGATGCTGAAAGAGGCCAGATCCCGGTAAACCAGCAAACCCATGGTCTCGAAGGTCATGCCGACTATCTGCGCGGCCTCCTGGTACTTGATGTCCATTGCCTGAAGCTGATCTCGATTGGTGCCATCGGGCACGGATCGAATCAGAGTAATCGCTTTTGCCAACTCAGGTTCAGAAAAGGTTCGGCAGAGCTCAGCGGCGACCTGGTACTTTCGGCGTTTCCGAAACTCCGAAAATTGAACGACGGCGAAAAGAGCACCACCAATGATGGCGAGCGCACCAAAGATTTCAGCAATGGATGCGTAGGTTGAGAGGTCGATAATTGTGCCCCGACTCTTATTGTTAGGGGCAGTTTAGTACCAGTAGCTGATCCCTGCTACCAGAGCCGTACGACTGGAATCCTCCAGTGGGGAATTTTGCCATTCCACGCCGATGTACTTGGTCAATCTGTTGACGGACTCGTGGCCAATTCGAAAGCCAATGGAAACTTCTTCGATCCCGCTCTCGTCACCTGTAATAGCCTCCAACTCAAACGTTGACTCAATTTTCCAATGACGATTGATGGGCAACTCATGAAGTAGCTCGATATCGAGCAGTGCATCACCTTCACCGGTCATCAGGTTGCCGTCGAAGTGGATGAAGTAGGGCAAAGTACCTGACAGTCCTGCACCGACCCAGGTTCGACTGTTCTCATGTCCGTCAGAATGTCGGACGAGGGCTTTTGCATCCCAGAAAGGTGAAATGGCGGTTTGCCATCCAAGGTCGAACTCCGACTCAGGATCTTCGTCGCCCACTTTGTGAGCATCGATTTTGTACACCACTTTCCTGAGTCCATCGCCGTACCAGCCTTCGATTTCCATGTCATAAGTGGATGCACCCTGCCACTCAAGGTGCTTCAACGTCACAGCGTGAATATCTCCCATACCGGGCATGCCACCCGCGGCTCCGGCAGTGAGCGGTAACAGAATTAGAAGTGTGCTGAGTAGGCGGATCATGTGACATGCACCTCTCGGAACATATCCATCATGTGATAAAGCATATGGCAGTGGTATGCCCACTTGCCGTAGGCATCGACCTGCACCTGATAAGAAATCTTGGAGCCTGGTTGTACAACTACCGTGTGTTTCATGGGCAGGTGGTCATGACCGGTTTCCAGTTCACTCCACATGCCGTGCAGGTGCATTGGGTGATTCATCATGGTGTCATTGACGAAGGTAATGCGGATACGTTCGCCGTATGACCACAGCATAGGATCCGCGTGATGATAGGGGATCCCGTCGATCGACCAGAGGTAACGTTCCATGTTGCCGGTCAGGTGCATGGTGATTTCCCTGTCGGGGTCTTTCGGTGTGACTGGGTCTAGTCTCGCCATATCAGCGTAGGTCAGAACTTTTTTGCCTTCTCCGGCAAGGTGCCGCAATCCAACTCCAGGGTCATCCAGTCGGTATTGAGGCGACACAGCGCGCATATCGATGTTTGGCGGAAGCTTTTCTGAACTACTCGCTGCACTTTGATTGTGGTGTCCGTGATGCCCATGGTGTCCGTGATGCCCGTGATGAATAGACATGCCCATATCCGCGTGCGTCAGTTTGGGCACAGGATCCAGCATTGGAACTTCAGCCTTTTGGCCTGCGGCCGGGGTCAGGTGGCCGATGGCATAACCACTTCGATCGATTGCCTGGGCGAATATAGCGTAGGGGGATGCCTCGTTCGGCTCCACAATCACATCGACAGTTTCGGCGGCGCCCAGCCTGATATCGTCCACCGTAACGGGATGGATGTTCTGTCCATCACTGGAGAAAACTTTCATTGGCAGTCCGGGAATTCGCAGATCGAAAAACGTCATCGCAGAAGCGTTGATGAACCTCAATCTGATGCGTTCGCCTTTATTGAATAAAGCTTCCCAGCCATCGGCTGGTGTTTTGCCATTCATAAGATAGGTGTAGGTAAAGCCAGTGACATCGGAGATATCCGAATCCTGCATGCGCATCTGGTTCCACATGCTTCGATCTTGCAGCGTCTGGCGTAGACCTTTCTCAGAAATATCCTTGCGGATGTCTCCAAGTGTGCGCTGGCTGCGATTGTAGAAGTGGCTGTTTTTGCGCAGATTCTGGAGGATGCGGTGAGGTTTCTCATCAGACCAGTCGCTGAGCAGAACGACATAGTCGCGGTCAACGTTATGCGGATCGCCATTTATGGGGTCGATAACAATCGCACCGTAAACGCCCATTTGCTCCTGGAATCCAGAGTGGCTGTGATACCAGTAGGTACCGCTTTGATTGAGCCTGAATTGGTAGCGATAAGAACCACCTGGCGCGATACCGTTGAAACTCAGCCCGGGTACACCATCCATGTTGGAGGGCAGGATGATGCCGTGCCAGTGAATGGAGCTCATCTGTTTCAGGCGATTCGAGACATCAATGGTCACGAGATCACCTTCTTTCCATCGAAGAATGGGCGCGGGCAGGCTGCCGTTGATGGTTGTTGCAGTTCTCGGTGTACCCGTGAGATTGACCGGTTGCTCACCGATCGAGAGATTCATGGTGTTCAGTGGTTTCGATGGGACGGCGGCTGCCCAGGGTGATACCAGGGGGGATAGACCAAGTCCGGTTACGAATTGTCTTCGCGAGATCATGTTTGGATTTTGAAGTCTTTAGTCACTTCAGGGTCAAGTGAGAGATTGTTTTGTCCACTCCCTGTAAATAGACCTGGGAAATGACTCTGGTAAATGGCTCAGGTAAATCGATAGTATGAGCGGCTTTGCATTTACTGAGACGTATCATGACCAACCTCTTTGAAGAACTAACCTTTAAACGCGGACCAGCGATCAAGAATCGTTTCATGTTGGCGCCTCTGACCAATCAACAGAGTCATGCTGACGGCACTCTGTCCGACGATGAGTTCAAGTGGCTGACCATGAGGGCCAAGGGTGGCTTTGGTCAGACGATGACCTGTGCTGCCCATGTCCAGAAAGAAGGCCAGGGTTTTGCGGGTCAGCTGGCTGCGTTCGATGACAAACATTTGGATGGGCTCAAGCGTCTCGCTGACGAAATCAGAAGTCATGGCAGCATCTCCAGTTGCCAGCTTTATCACGGCGGTTATCGATGCCCGTCGGATGTCACCGGACTGCAACCGGCAGGACCATCGGACAACGAAGAGTCCGGCTCCCGTGGAATGACTCACGATGAAGTCGTCGAGACCATTAACCATTTCGTTGAAGCCGCAGTTCGTTGTGAGCAGGCTGGATTTGATGGTGTTGAGCTGCACGGTGCACACAGCTACCTGATCTGCCAGTTCCTAAGCCCTGATTACAACAAGCGTGAAGACGAGTTCGGCGGCTCAGCAGAAAATCGGGCGCGGTTCCTGAAAGAGATCATTGCGGGAATTCGTGAGAAGTGTGGCGCCGAGTTCCAGGTTGGTGTTCGGCTTTCTCCGGAACGCATGGGCGTCTACATGCAGGACATGGTGGATCTGGCCAGAGACCTGATGGCCGAAGGTGACATTGATTACCTGGATATGTCGCTGTGGAATTGTTTTAAAGAGCCCGAGGAAGAAGCTTTCAAAGGTCGAGCTCTGATCGAGTGGTTTGCTGAACTACCTCGTAACGGTGTTCGCCTGGTCGTGGCAGGAAACATCCGAACACCTCAGGATGCAGATAGGGTCATGGCAACCGGTGTCGACGCATTGATGCTTGGCCGGGTTGCGATCCTCCATCACAACTATCCGGCGTTACTGCAGGCTGATCCGGAATTTCAGCCGATTGAGCTGCCGGTTCCGAGAGATCACCTCCGTGCCGAAGGAGTGTCTGAATCTTTTATTGATTACCTGCAGGGTATGGGCAGGTTCGGTATTACCTCGACCTAACTTTTTGGCGCAACGATCGTGCAGGTTCCCTGCGCGATCGCCACAAGCCGGTCCTCGTTTTCAACCTGAATGCTGACAACAGCCAGTCGCCGGGACATGGATACAATTTCAGCGGTCGCGGTACAGGTACCTTTGGACACCGGTGACATCAGGTTAATTTTGAATTCTGTGGTCGCCGCCCAATAACCTTCGGGCATGACCGGGTACATCACGGTACCGAGCACGTGATCGCAGAGTGCTGAGATACATCCCCCGTGGATGTTGCCGATCATCGTGATGATTTCGTCGGTGATGGGCATCTCGCAAACCAGTCGACCGGGTTCCACTTCGGTGACTTTGAATTGAAGGAATCCATCGATACCTTTCTTGTTCACCTTGCCGATCACCATGTCGGCCCATTTCTGGTTAAAGGTTTCGAAATTTGGCTTTTTCATACTGCGGTCTCTAAAAGGTTGTTCAGTTCGGAGCGAATACACCGTGCAAAGGCAGTATCCCTTCACGTTCTCCAGCCATGATCTGGATCAGTGATTCAATGGTGTCGAAGCCTTCGACCTGGCGCGGCAGTTTTTCGAAGGGATATTTGCCTTCGACCAGCATGTCTATCGCCTTTTGGTAGGCAGTGACATCAACACCGAGCGCACCGAGGATTTTCAGTTCTTTATACACCACATGATCTGGGTTAAAGCCTGGCGTATCTTCCGTGCCTCTTACCCCGGCCAGAACAATCGTGCCGCCAGGGCGAGCGAGCGATACGGCCTGGCCTAGAGCGGCTGGTGCTTTGGCGGTAACGTCGATCACGACATCAGCTTTTTTACCTGTCGCAGCGCGAAGCGCTTTATCTGGGTTGGTGGTGGCGACATCGACAGCCAGATCGGCACCAAATTGTGATGCTAATGCCAGGCGTTCTGCATCACGTTCTCCAAAACCTGTGATCATCACAAACTCAGCGCCGGCTTCTTTTACGGCCGCTGCGGCGCATAGGCCTCGGATACCCGGACCAAGAATGGCGACGGTATCACCAGGTTTTGTTTCCGGTAATTCCACACCCCAGCGGATGCCTGCGCCCAAAGGATTAAAGATCGTCGCAATGATGGGATCCAGGCTGTCAGGGATGGGAATCAGCATAGAATCTGGGTCCAGGTACAGATGTGAGGCATAGCCGCCGCCAAGTCCGGGAGGAATGTCCGCCGGAGTGAAACCCACCATGGTCGCGATGCCATTTTTTTCGCAGCGCCGGTAGACGCCGGAATCACAGGCGTCACAGTGATGGCATGACTTAAACACCTCGACCGCGACCCTTTGACCTTCGCTCACACCCCAACGACTTGCCGCTTCCTTTCCCACCTTCTCTATGACACCTACAACCTCATGTCCCGGGATGAAGGCGTGATGGCTGGGTAGCAGTCCGGTGTACTGTTCGTGATCGGTGCCGCATAGACCGCAGGCCTCGACGCGCAGAATGCCGTCGTTTTCCGTTAACTCAGGTAACACGAAGTCTCGCCGCTCGAATTGACGAGGTTCTGTTAGTACGAGTCCGCTGGCCATGGTTGCACTCATTCCTGAAGTTTAAACACAAAGAGTTAAGTGATGTAATGCCAACCAGATTAATTGAGGGGGTAAATGATGAGTAACATGCAGGCATTTGGCGCATACGCCGCAGCCTTTGAAGAGACCTTGAAGGATGATGACTGGTCGCGTCTGGAACAGTATTTCGCGGAAGACGCGATTTATCTGCCAGGTGATGGCACCCAGGACCACTGGTTGCCTGCACTTCAGGGCAGCGTGAGCAGCCTTGAAGGCAAAGTTGATACCAGGGACTTGCTGGAAGAGCCGGTGGTTACCGAAGAAGGCAATACCATCACACTGAAATTCAAACTCAAGTACACCAAAGCTGGTGTGCCGGATCTGGTGCTTGTTGGTGCTGAAACTATTGAATACGAGAACGGCGTGATCCAAAGAATCGAAGATGTGTTTGAGAATGCGGATGAGATGATCAGCTGGCGGGAGCAGCTTTGATGCGACTTATTGGTTTGATTTGTGCGATGGCGTTTGCGCTGTCTGCACAGGCGGAAACGACGTTGAGCGCACAGGCGATTCGCGCTCACACTGAGTTCCTGGCTTCAGACTCTCTGTTGGGTCGCAACGCCGGGACGAATGAATACCAGGTTGCTGCGGACTATGTTCGCGCTGAGTTCATGAAGCTCGGTATGAAGCCCGGTGGTGAAGACGGCACATTCTTTCAGGAGGTTCCGTTGCTTGCCTATAGCCCTGTTCGTGGTTCACACAAAACCATCATCAAAACAAGCTCCGGTGAGGTTGAGCTAAAGTACCGAGATCAGTTTCTTATGCGGCCAGACGCCAAGAGAGAAACTGTGTCCGTCGAAGGTGAGTTGGTGTTTGTCGGCTACGGTGTTCGCTCCGAGCGTTTTGAGTACGACGATTACGCGGACATCGATGTGGCCGGCAAAATTGTTGTGGTCCTGGATGGTCGGCCGGAAGCCTGGCCGACGGAAGAGGGCGCGCACCTGGGTAGTGGTCGGGAAAAGATTCGCAACGCCGTTGAAGCTGGCGCTATCGGGATGATTACGATTGAAACGCCTAGAGAAAGAATCGTCAGGCCCTGGCTGCAGTATCTGCCTTATGCTGATCTGCCACGCATGGATTGGGTGGGTCCGGAAGGTGATCCTGACTTTTACTTTGAACAACTGCAGGGGCGCTCGTTTATCAAGATGGAAGAAGCGGGTCCGATCTTTGAAGGTTCGCTGACATCCCTGGAAGAATTGTTCGATCTCGACGTAAAGGGCAAACCGCTGCCAACCTTTTCTTTGAATACCGAGGCGTATCTCGAGGTAGGTTCAACACATGAGATCACTACGTCGCCAAATGTCATTGGCATCATTGAAGGCAGTGATCCGGAACTGAAGCATGAGTACGTCACTTACATGGGCCACCTGGATCACATTGGTGTGATTGAAACGCCAGTCCCAGGCGATGACGAGATCTATAACGGCGCGCTCGATAATGCGGTGGGTATCGCGACATTGATTGAGGCGGCGAAGGTGCTGATGGCTGAACGCGATCAACTGAAACGTTCGGTAATGTTTCTTGCAGTGACTGCGGAAGAAAAGGGGCTGTTGGGCGCTGGTTACTTTGCGGCAAACCCGACGGTACCGCTGGATAGTCTTGTCGCGAATATCAACCTGGATATGCCGATACTGCTTTACCCATTTTCAGATGTCATAGCCTTTGGCGCGCAACACAGTTCCATGTGGGATCCGGTGGAGCGTGCGGCAAATGCGGCAGGGATTGAGCTTTCTCCTGATCCTGTGCCAGAGCAGGGCTTGTTCACCCGAAGTGATCATTATCGATTCGTCCAGCAAGGCATCCCTTCTATTTTTCTGGCACCTGGATTTGGTTCCAAAGATCCGGAGAAAAATGGCGGTGAGATCTGGCAACGCCATTTGAGAGAGGACTATCACAAGCCGTCAGACGACGTGAACCTGCCTATCGATTATGAAGCAGCTAAGGTGTTCACTGAGATCAATATCAATATCGGTCGTGAGATCAGCAATGATCCGGCGCGACCCACGTGGAACAAAGATAACTTTTTCGGCGAGTTGTTTGGGCGCCATTAACCAGTTGTTAGCAGAGGAGCAGCTATGGGAATGCTGGAAGGTAAGGTAGCGATAGTAACAGGAGCAAGCAGTGGTATCGGGGCAGAAACAGCAGCCCGGTTTGTTGCTGAAGGCGCGAAAGTGGTACTTGCGGCGCGCAGCATTGAGAACGGTGAGGCGGTTGCCAATGAGCTGGGTGAGAATGCCATATTCATTCAGACTGACGTCACATCGACGGAACAGATTGACAGGTTGGTCGAGAAAACCGTTCAACACTTCGGTCAGCTGGACTGCCTATTCAATAATGCTGGTGAAGCGATACCTGCGTTTACATTGGAGGACATTACCGAAGAAGCGATCGACAGCCAGTTCGCTCTGCTAGTGAAGAGTGTGATCTGGGGAACCAAGGCGGCCATGCCGCATCTCAAGGAACGTGGCGGATCGATCATTAATAACGCGAGTATCGGTGGTAACGGTGGTCACTTTGCACCGATCGTTTACTCTGCGGCGAAAGCAGGCGTGATTAATTTCACCAAATCTTCTGCGCTCGAACTGGCCAAGTACCGAATTCGTTGCAACTCGATATCACCGGGTCCGATCTACACTGCGATTTTTCACAGAGCCTTCGGCGTCTCCGATGAAGTCGGTGTGCCACTTGCTGATGACATACGTGAAGCCCTGGGTCGCAAGATGCCGGCTAAACGGGTTGGTGAAGTTCAGGATGTCGCTGGTCTGGTGACCTTTCTTGCGGGCGATGACAGCGCCTACGTGATGGGGCAGGACATTGCTGTCGACGGAGGGTTCCTCGCTGGTTACACCTCAGAAGACATGTTTGATCTTTACGGTGCGGCAATGGATGTCCTGGGAATTCCAAGACCGCCATTACCTTAACGACGATTCCCTTAGGGACTATCGACCCGCTGGGGCGATGTCCTCCATAAACTGGTCCAGGGTATCCAGCTTCTGCTGGGTAACCCCTGGTCCCAATGTGAAATCCGGGAAGATGAATTCATTAACACCGGCATCCTTGTATGCCGCCATGATGTCCTGAAGTTCACTGATCGTGCCTGCGATCTTCGGCGGCCGGTCTGTTGAAGCGTTCATCTTGGCCGCGAAGTCTGCATCATCAGTGATGAACACCAGTGCCACCGCAGAGCGTTGAATGTCAGCGGGATCTCTCCCGAGATCGGCGCAGTGCCCATCCAGGATCTTCATCTTATGGGTGAGTTCAGCGACGTTACCCCAGACATTCCACTCATCAGCATACTGAGCCGTAATTCGAAGGGTGACCTTCTCACCACCACCGCCAATCAGGAGGGGCAGAGGCGACTGCACCGGTTTCGGTTCGAGTGGTGCGTCTGTGATTTGGTAGTACTTGCCTGAGAAGGAGGTAGATGTCTCTGAAAAAAGTCCCTTGATGATCTGGCAGGCCTCATCGAGCTTCTCAAGACGCTCGCCAATGGTGCCGAACTCAATACCGTATTTTTCGTGTTCGTTTTCCTGCCAACCGGAGCCCAGACCCAGTACCAGGCGCCCGCCACTGATGTGATCAACAGTGGCTGCCATTTTTGCCAGCACCGCCGGATGACGATAGGTATTCCCGGTCACCAGGGTGCCCAGCCTTAGCCTTGGCACTGATGCGGCAATGGCAGCTAGGGTGGTCCAGGCTTCTGGCCAGGCGGCGCTGGTATCTTCGGCGTTGGGCATGAAATGGTCTGCCAGCCACAGGCCGTCCCAGCCCTTGCCTTCGACATGCTCTGCGAGCTGTCGTGTTTCCTCGAAAGTGTGTGTTGGTGCGGGCCAGAAGCTGAATCTCATGGTGACTGCCTTTTTTGTAGTAGGTTCCAAAATTAGCGCTATATGGTACTTTTATACGAGATTAGTCAAGGGAGACCGAAGGTGTCCGAAGTAACAAGAATAGATTCGTGGCCCGAGCAGCAGACTCGAGGACACAAGATTCCAGGTTACCGCTACACGTCGAAAGAGTTCTTCGAGAAAGAGTGGGAAGGCATGTGGACCAAAGTCTGGCTGTTGCTGGGCCGTGAAGCCGAACTGCCGGAACCCGGCGACTGGCAGATGGAGCCGGTCGGCGTCGAAGAAGTCCTGATGGTTCGACAAAAAGACGGATCCGTTAAAGCCTTCTATAACGTTTGCCAACATCGTGGCAATCCACTGGTGGATGATTCCAAAGGTCACGTGCTTCGACGCTTTGTCTGTAAGTACCACAGCTGGGCGTTCATGCCGGATGGCACCCTAAATTTCGCTCCCGACAAAGAAGATTTCCCTGAAGGTGATCCCTGCAAAAATGTCCGCCTTGAAGAGCTCCGCTGCGAAACTTTCGCAGGGTTCATCTGGGTCAACATGGACCCAGACTGCAAACCCTTAAAAGATTTCCTGGGTCCGATCTGGGAGGACTGGGAGAAGCGGGACGTGCATACCTGGAAGCGCACCATGGCGAATACCATGTGGCTGCCCTGTAACTGGAAAATTGTGCTCGACAACTTCAACGAGTCTTACCATGTACCGACGGTGCACATGCGTGCAACGCCGGATACGGATCGAAAGAAAATTCGCGGTGCCATTGATACTTATTTCAAGGAAACCAAGTTTGATCTTTCCGATGAAGGTCACAACCGAATGGTGATGAAAGGTGGTTTCGGTGTTGGCCAGACGGATGAGGACGGCAACATCCTGGAGCCGCTGGCGACGCAGCTGCGTTACTGGGATTTGGACCCTGAAGAATTTAAGGGTCGACCAGAAGATACCCGTGAGGCTCTTCAGCAAGCCAAGCGTAAGCTGGGGCCGGAGCGTGGCTACACTCACTATGATCGAATTCCGGACGAGCAGTTCACGGATGCGTTCCACTACACGTTGTTTCCGAATTTCGCCGTGTCGCTCTGGTCAGATGGTTTCCATTTCCTGAGAGCCCGACCACATCCCACTGATCCGGAACAGTGCCTGTTTGATAACTGGTGGTATTCGAGTCCGGCTTCAATGCAGGAGCCGACAGGCGCGCTGAACCGTGCCAATGGTGATGCAGACATGTCGGCGATTGAAGAAGCGCCGGTCAACATGCTGACTTATCCGGAAGATTCCATTGGACCAGCGATCGAAGAAGATGTTGCGGTGTTTGTGACACAGCAGCGTGGTTTCCGGTCCCGTGGATTCAAAGGTGTTTATCTGTCTAAGCAGGAAACACGCATTCGTCGTTACCACGAGTTAATTGACGATTACATCGAAGGACGTCTGCCTTAACTGATGGTTCGGCGTATAATGCGCCGATGAATCCTGAATCAGATATCGATATTGATGCGACAGGGCTCAGGTGTCCTGAGCCCCTGATGGTTGTGCGCAACAAGATGATGGATATGCAGTCAGGCGAAGTCGTGAAAGTTACTGCGACAGATCCATCAACCTCCTGGGATTTCCCCAATTTCTGTAAGTTCCTGAAT
This sequence comes from Pseudomonadales bacterium, assembly GCA_965267195.1. GTDB lineage: Bacteria > Pseudomonadota > Gammaproteobacteria > Pseudomonadales > Azotimanducaceae > UBA9659. The sequence goes on along the minus strand of OZ253942.1, from coordinate 1,400,281 downwards.
CACGAACTCGTACACCAGGAAACCGAAGGCGAGCTTTACCGCTACTGGATTCGCAAAGGTTAAGCGATGCCGGAAACGGTCCATTACTACTTCGCCTACGGCAGCAACATGAATCCAAACCGGGTTCAGAAAAGAAAGATGGCATTTCACTCTGCAGAAGCCGGCGTGCTTTCTCACTACCGTATGAAATTCAACAAACGCTCGGTGAAGTATCCAGGCGCGGCATCAGCAAACGTGGTCGCAGAAACCGACGCGTTAACCGAAGGCGTGGTCTACCGACTGAGTCATCCTGAACAGATTGAAATGATGGATCCCTTTGAAGGTTATCCAATTCGCTACGACCGACAGCCTTTGCCGATTAAGGTCACAGAAGGGTTTGTTGATGCCTGGGTTTATATCGCGAACGAAGACCACATCCAGGAAGGACTTTCACCTGCCCGGTGGTACCTGGAGCACCTGCTCGCAGGGGAGCCATTCCTCAGCGAGACTTACCTGCACGAGCTAAGACAAACCATTTGTCTGCCGGATTCTGACGTGGAGCCCGGTTAAGGGAAGCGTGGCTGAGTGGAACTTTCTGAACTGAATGTGGTGTTCGATCGTACGGTCGGACAAGCCAACAATACAAAGCTGCAGGGTGGCGCACCTGAACCTTTGTATGAGCCAGCCGGTGATGGTCGAGCAACCAGCGTGATCTACTTTAGAGATGATTATGTGTCGAGTGCACTGCATGAAATTGCGCACTGGTGCATCGCGGGCCCGGCGCGCAGGGAAAAGGAAGACTACGGTTACTGGTATGAAGGTGAGCGAGGCGAGTCGGAACAGCGAGCTTTCGAATCCGTTGAAGCCAGACCTCAAGCGCTGGAATGGGTTATGAGTAATGCAGCTGGTATTCCGTTTAGAGTCAGCTGCGACAATTTTGATGAGTCCACACTGGATATGCCGGGCTTTCGACAGAAAGTCCGTGCTGAGGTTCCGGCCCTCTTGAAACGTATACCACCAAGAGCAGAAACCTTTATCAGGGGGCTTATCGAAGTCTCAGGGTGTTATGGTGCCCTGCAGACTGAAAATTATGAGGAGCTGCCGGGTTAATGAGTATCCCCGAAGGTTACAGTACAGATCCTGGGTTCGATGCCGCAGAAGATCACAACGGCCCCTTCTACTATCGAAAAGACGGCGAACACTTTGATTGTGTTTTTATGCCTGAAGCCAAGAACTGCAACGTGAATGGTACGGTTCATGGTGGTGTTTTGATGACCTTCGCAGATTTTGCGCTCTGTATCGCCGCGACCAATCACTATGAAGAGGAGAGTTGCGCCACGGTCAGCTTCAATGCGGATTTCACAGCGGCGGCAAGCGAGGGAAATCTTGTTTCCTGCAGACCGGAGGTGACACGGAAAACCGGTTCCATGGTGTTTGTCTCCGGGAAAGTGATCAGCGATGAGCAAATCGTCATGACCTTCAGCGCGGTCGTAAAGAGGTTGTTTCCAAGATGAGTGAACCGATTTACCTGGTGGATGCGTCCATCTATATTTTTCGCGCCTACTTCTCGATGCCCGATACCTTCATGACGGACGAAGGTGAGTCAGTGAATGCCGTTTACGGTTACAGCAGCTTCATGCTCGATTTTCTGGAGAAGAAGCCGAGTCTCTCTTCCTTCGCGTTCGACGAAAGTCTTAACACCTGTTATCGCAATGAGATTTACCCGGAGTACAAAGCCAATCGTGACCTGCCGGATGCGAACCTCGAGTTTCAATTGCAGAAGTGCCAGGAAGCCACACGTTTGCTCGGGTTCCATCATTTGTCACTTCAAGATTTCGAAGCCGACGACATTATCGGCACCCTGCAGGTGAAGTTGGCGGAGAATCGACCCGTTGTGATCGTTACCCGGGACAAAGACCTTGGTCAGTTGCTTAGAAAAGATGACCTGCTTTGGGATTTTGCCGCTGATGATTTCCAGGGTCCCAAAGAAGTCAGAGAAAAGTTCGGTGTTGATGCGCACCAGATCGCCGACTATCTCGCCTTGGCGGGAGACAGCGTTGACAACATTCCGGGTGCGCCAGGAATTGGCGCCAAATCGGCGGCAACCATTCTCAATCATTTCGGCGATATCGATGCGCTTTATGAGCGCCTGGATGAAATGGAGTCTCTCAAGATGCGCGGCGCCAAAAAGGCTAAGCAGACGCTTGAAGATCATGAGTCCAACATTCGCATCTTTCAGGAAATTACCCGGATCAAGACTGACATTGATATCGATGTCGAGTTGAGTCACCTGGAACGCCAACCCGCGTCAGCGGAGGAAGTTGGCGCCTTTTGTGACGAGATGAACTTTGGTCAGAGAGTCAGAAACCGCATGCTTGAGGCGAGCAGTGGTTGATCGAAAGTTCAAGATTGGTCTAGTGGTCAATCCTGTTGCCGGGATTGGCGGACCTGTTGGCCTAAAAGGCAGCGATGGCCTCTTTGAAGAGGCGATTGCTCTCGGCGGTGAAAGCAAGGTGGCGGACCGTGTTTCAGTTTGCCTGCAAGGTTTGCCCATGGATCGTATCGAGTGGTACTCGGTTCCTGGTGATATGGGTGCTGCCCATTTACGCGCACAATCCGTTGCCTGCCATGAAATTGGTGCTGCCCCTCAGGCGAGCACAACGCCAGAAGATACCAAACGTGTTGTGGATCAATTGTGTCAGGCTGGCATTGATCTACTGCTTTTTGCCGGGGGTGACGGAACGGCCAGGGATGTTGCAGATGCCTGGCACACGGTCCCGGCGGTTCTTGGGATTCCTTGCGGCGTAAAAATGCACTCAGGTGTTTTTGCGACCTCGCCTTCGGCGGCGGCGGACCTTCTTAACCGACTGATCGATGGTGAAGCACTGTCTGTTATCGATGCGGAAGTCCGTGATATCGACGAAGCCTCTTTCCGCGAAGGTGTCGTGAAGACACGGTTCTACGGCGAACTGCCGGTCCCCGATGACCTTCGTTATGTGCAGCAAACTAAGATCGGCGGCCGCGAAAGCGATGAGCTGGTGGTTCAGGAAATTGCCGCGGATGTCATCGAAAATATGGATGAGGAAACGCTCTACATCATGGGGTCAGGTTCAACGGTAGCGACCATCCTCGAGACCATGGGGTTGAGTGCCACGCTATTGGGTATCGATGTGGTCTATCAGGGAAACTTGATCGCAACGGATGCGACGGAGCAAGAGCTGCTCGAATTGTTGGATGATCATCCGAAAGCAAAAATTCTTGTGACGGCGATCAGTGGCCAGGGTCACATCTTCGGTCGGGGTAACCAGCAGTTGAGTGCATCCGTGATTCGGCGAGTTGGTTCAGAAAATGTATTAATCGCAGCCACAAAATCCAAACTTGCTGCATTGGAGCAGCGACCACTGCTTGTTGATACCGGTGACACGGAATTGGATACCAACCTGTCAGGCATGAAAACCGTTCTGACCGGTTATGAAGATCATGTGCTTTATCGAGTCGCGTAGACTCAACGCTCAGTCGTGAAGAATGTGTCCAACGACCTTGTTGATGGCGATTGAGTCACCACTTCGGAGTGCGCGCCGCAACTGATTGATGACCAGCTTCTGGTCTTCGAGCACAGACGGTGAAGGCTCTACGTCTTCCGGTTGGACAATGCTGACGACGTTACTGTCATCTTTCTGGTAAACCTTGGCGAGATAGATAGGTTCCGAGACTTCAGTCAGTTTCAGGAATGCCTTGTGGGTTAATACCGCCTGGTCGACACCGTCCTGTCTGATGGTATCGGTAAAACGGATGTATTCTTCATCGGCGAGCCACATCATGGCGTAGAAGCCAGCGGTGTAGTGGGGGCTGTGCAGGCCGTATTCGTCCGGATCATCGACCCCGGCAACGTCATCGACGTAAAGCGGGGTTTTTGTCGGAAACGAGGCGTACAGGATGCTCAATATCTTTGCGATATGCCTGTAGAAGTTTTCAATGTTGATATCGGCCATAAATGCTCCCGCGCCCCATTATAGCGGCCCCTTTGGGAAAACGCAGGTCATCCGTCCTGCTTGGCAGGCCGTTCGGGAGTATGGAAAAATGCGGGCTTTTAGCAGTAAACGTCATGGCAAAGATCGAAAAGACCACCGCCGAGTGGAAAGAACAGTTGAGTCCGCAACAATTCAAGGTAACCCGGAAAAAAGGCACCGAGAGGGCATTTACGGGTGAGTACTGGGATTGTGAGCGAGAAGGGGTCTACGAGTGTATTTGTTGCGGCAAACCTCTGTTTTCCTCACAAACCAAATATGACTCGGGAACCGGTTGGCCAAGTTTTTATCAGCCACTCGAATCAGAGGCGATTGCGGAAAGGGATGATCGCAGCCTGTTTATGAAGCGTACCGAAGTGGTCTGTAGTGACTGTGATGCACATCTGGGTCATGTCTTTACTGATGGTCCTGAACCGACTGGGCTTCGATACTGTTTAAATTCGGCAGCGCTGAATCTTAAACCTGAAGGAGACGCAGATTAAACGCGTTCAGGAATTGCCATGCTGAGGATCAAATCCGAGGTTCTCAGGCGCCGTCAAAGACGACGGTTCTCTCTTCAAACGAATGAGCAGCGAAGACGTCACATAGTTGACCTGTTCCTTGTCCTGTTTCTTCTGCTGTCATTGAACACTGCTGCGATGATGTACTTTGAGCAGCTGTCGTTGACCGATGCCGTTTGGCTGACTTTTACCACCGTCACAACCGTCGGTTACGGTGATCTCGTTGCGAGTTCCACAGAAGGCAGGCTCGCGACCATCTTTCTTATCTATATTGTTGGCATATTCATGCTTGCCCAGATCGCGGGTGAGTGGATCGACTATCGCTTTGATCGACGAGATCGAATGAAGCGGGGTCTCTGGAGTTGGAAAATGAAAAATCACATTCTGATACTCAACACGCCGGATTCACATGGAGATCGTTACCTGCGGCTCCTGGTGGAACAGATCCGGGATACGCCGCTATTGGCTGATCTGCAGATTCAGGTGTTTTCACCGCACTTCCAGGATGGTTTGCCCTCGGACATCGCCAATATGGATGTGGTGCTTCGATCCGGTAAACCAGAAGGGCGGGTCAACCTGACAGAGGCCAATATCGAAGATGCGAAGTTTGTTGTGCTGCTGGCCGTTGACGTAAACGACCCACGATCCGATAGCGTCAATCTCGATATGCTGGATCAAATGAATGAATACGATGTGCCTGGGCATGTCATCGTCGAGTGTGTGCTGGAAAGTAACCGCGAGCGTCTTAAGCGCATGGGAGCAGACGCGGTGATTCGACCAATCAGGGCTTATCCTGAACTGCTGGTCCGATCATTGGCAGCACCGGGTACCGAATCGATTCTGGAAGATCTCTTTGTCTATGCGGGCAATCATCCAAGACGCTACGACGTGTCATTCAACGAACATCAATGGGGCAGACTCGCCAGCATGTTACTTGAGAAAGGCCTGGGTACACCTCTTGGCTATCTCTCGGGTAATGACGAAATGACGACCAATCCTCCGCCTGACGCGAAGGTCAGCGGCCATGCGCTGTTTCTCATGGTGAGCCAGAATGCACCTTATGAGCCGGATCTGGTTGAGGAGTGCATCGCCGCGACGGCCACTTGAAAGATCGACTGAACAACTGGCTGGATGCTGTTCAGCTGATTGCCTACCTGGTTGGCATTCTCTGGTGCGTCGCACTACTGAATCACATTCAGGGTTATGCGTTTAACCAGTTTGGCATTTACCCGCGTGACGTGGACGCGTTACCCGGGATCTTTTTCTGGGTTCTGCTCCATGGTGACTTCACCCACCTGCTGATGAATACAACACCACTGTTTTTTCTCGGTTTCTTTGTGGCGCTGCGCGGTCCTGTTCTGTTCTTCAAAATAACGTTCACTGTCTGGCTGCTCGCCGGACTCTGTGTCTGGCTGGGTGGTCGCCCGGCCTTTCATATTGGTGCCAGCGGTTTGGTATTTGGCTATTTCGGCTTTCTACTCGCGGTTGCGATTTACGAGCGCAGCCTGGTTGATCTGGCCGTCGCATCAGTCACCATTTTCTACTATGGCGGTATGTTTTTTGGGCTGCTGCCAACAGCGCCTTTTGTCTCCTGGGAGTCTCATATCGCGGGGATAATCATGGGTATCGTTGCCGCCCGAATCTACGGCAAAGACTGGGTGCGGGCGCAACAAGACCCCTGATTCGCGGTGAGTTGAGCGAAGCTTGCGACCGGCCGGCACTTTCCTGCTGAACCAATCGATAAAATGTAAACCAAATCGGCCTCTCCTGCGTCTTAACCCTCGAGAGCCTCTTGCCAGAATATTCGGATGGTACTGTTGTGAATAACCTGCTTGTGAAAGTGTTTATACCTGTTGGCATTCTTGCCGCGGGTCTAGGAGTTTATGGGCTGCTTCATGCGATGAAGCCTGAGCCTGAGAAAAAGGACGAGCCTCCCCGGGCGCTGAGCGTATTTGTGCAGCCGGTGACCAGTTCAGATATCCCACTCAAAGTGACGACCCAGGGTGAAGTTCGAGCCCGAACTGAAGTCGACATCATTGCCCAGGTGGCAGGGCGAGTCGTAGAAGTATCCCCTGAGTTCGTAGAAGGCGGTGTGGTTGAACCCGGTGTGCCGCTAATCGTCATCGAGCCGACGGACTACCAGTTTGCGGTGCATCAGGCGGAAGCCCGCGTGGCGGAAGCTGAGGTTCGTGTGCAACAGGCTGATGCCGACGCGAACGTTGCCCGATACCAGTTGCGGGATGCCAAAGGCGCCTCAGACCTGGCGTTGAAGAAACCCCAGGTTGCAGAAGCCCAGGCAAGACTCAAGGCTGCGATGGCAGACCTTGAGCAAGCTCGCACGAACCTCGAGCGAACTCGAATTGCGCTACCTTTTCATGGCCGCGTCATCTCAACCTCTGTAGATATCGGTCAATACGTGACTCCAGGCACGCCTATTGGCCGAGCTTTTGGTCATGATGTGGTTGAAATTCGATTGCCTCTGAATGACTCGCAACTTGCGTCCCTGGGTTTGCCCATTGGTTTTGTTGCTTCGGAAGGCGAAGGCCTGTCGGTCGATGTTACGGCTCGGGTAGCTGGTCGCGATCAACATTGGATGGGTGAACTGCGTCGTCTGGATGCGGCGATTGATCCGGGCTCACGGATGATTTTTGGCATTGCTGAAGTCAGGAACCCTTATGGGGCCGGCGTCTCTGAGTTTGGTATGCCGCTCGCGGTTGGTCTGTTTGTGACTGCGGAAATCTCCGGTCGAGAAATACAGGATGCCTACATCATCCCAAGACACGCGCTTCGCGCAGGTGATCAGGTTTATGTCGTTAATGATGAGGGCCGGCTGGAGATACGTTCTGTTGCTGTGACCTACAGCTCTGCAGAAGAAGCGGTCATTGGCAACGGTCTTGAAGTGGGTGACAAGGTGATTGTTTCTTCGATCCGTAACCCCATTGAAGGTATGTCGCTCGAAGCCCTGCCTTATGGATTGGATAACTCGGCCATCGCCAAAGATGAGCACTATCGACCCGTCAGGAAATCCCTGACCTCGGAGGGTTAGTCATGCGGACGATCATCGGATGGTGGGCGAATAACCCTGTAGCCGCCAATCTGTTAATGGCGGGTATTTTACTTTCCGGATTCCTGGGCTTTACGGCGATGGAGCGGGAAGCTTTTCCGAGTTTCAAAGACAACAGTGTCTCTATTGAAGTGATCTGGCCTGGTGCAGCACCGCAGGAAGTTGAAGAGCAGATCCTTTTCAGAATCGAAGAAGCGCTTAAAGATATCGACAATGTTTATCGTGTGTATTCGACAGCGCAAGAAAGTTATGCCCGACTTGATGTCCACACCTATGCCAATGTGCCCATCGAAGAGTTTATCAACGAGGTAAAGAACGCCGTTGACTCCGTCACTTCGTTGCCGAGGGACATCGAAAACCCCCGGGTGCGCCAACGCATCTTCCGAGGTGAAATGATTCGAGTCGCCGTGCATGGTGATCTGAATGAAAGAACGCTGAACCGGCTCGCGGAAGACCTGCGAGATGAAGTTGCCGCATTGCCCTATGTCTCCGTTGTTGAGTTGTTTGGTACCCGGCGGGAAGAAGTTTCAATAGAACTTTCTGAAGAAGATATGCGCCGCTATGGCGTTTCTTTTTCGGAGGTTGCCGCGGCGATCCGCAGCAGCTCCATTAATCTGAGCTCCGGTCGAGTACGTACCGAAACCGGCGACGTTGTGCTGCGTGCACGCAACCTTGCAGATAACGAAGATGAGTTTGGCAGTATTGTCATTCGGCAGAACGCCGATGGTGCCGTGACCCGTGTTCGAGATGTGGCCCGAGTGGTTGATGGATTCGAAGACGAAGAGATTCTGGCAACCATGAATGGTGAGCCATCGGTTCTCCTGCAGGTACTTTCAACAGACAACATGCAGGTGGTGAAAACCTCAGATGCGGTTCGCGCCTGGATGGATGAACGACAGAAGACGCTTCCGGAAGGCGTTAGCCTGACCATCTGGTTTGATACCGCGGATGTCTATAAGAGTCGAATGGGCACCATTGGAGAGTCTGCCTACCTCGGCCTGATTCTGGTATTCCTGGTCCTGATTCTGTCTCTTCGCCCCAAAGTGGCGCTTTGGGTCACCATGGGCATCGCGGTTGCCTTTATGGGTACCTTCGCGCTGCTGCCTGCGAATGACGTTTCCCTGAACATTATGTCCACCTTTGCATTCCTTCTTGTATTGGGCATCGTTGTGGATGACGCGATTGTGGTGGGAGAGAGCATCCACCAACAGACCCATCGAATGGGGGGAGGACCAGAGGGCGCTATTGAGGGGGCGTTTGTCGTTAGCAAACCGGTATTCTTTGCCGTGATTACGACGATGATCGCCTTCGCCCCCTGGTTTTTCATTTCGGGTACAGATGCCCAGGTAACCAGACAGCTTTCCATCGTGATTACCCTGGCACTGGTGATCTCGTTGATCGAAGCGTTCCTAATTCTGCCTGCTCACCTCCGTAACATGCAGCACCGTGAAGAACTGGGTAAGTTCGCCGCCTGGCAGAAGCGTGTCGAAGAGAGCATCGTCACCTTCGCGAACCAGCGATATCGCGGCTGGATCTCAACGGCCATTGAACACCGTTATGCCACCGCTGCAGTCTTTATTGCCGGCTTCGTTATCAGTGTTGGTATCTTTTCCAGTGGCTGGGTGAAGTTCAACTTCATGCCTGAAGTTGAGAACGAAATTATTTACATCAACGTTGAGCTGCCATCAGGCACGCCTTATTCAAGGGCGCTCGGTATTCTCGATCAACTGCAACGTGCAGAACTTCAACTGATCGAAGAGGTTGAAGCTGAAGCAGAAGCAAAAGGCGGAACCGGGAAACTCATCGAGGGCTGGTATACACGGTCCAGACGGGATGGCGTTATTGCCATTGTGAAACTTGCGCCTCCTGAGATTCGGGACTTGTCTGCGAAAGAAGCAGCAACCCGGCTACGTGAACTGGTTGGTGAAGTGCCCGATGCCGACAACATCGAAGTCAACTACACGATGAACAATAACGGACCGCAACTCAGTTATGTGTTGCGACACCGCGACATGGACGTACTTCGAGCCGCCAGTAGTGATCTGCAAGCTCAGTTGTATACGTATGACGGTACCTACTATGTTCGGGACAACCTCCGCGGCGAAACGGATGAGTTACACCTGAATCTCAAACCTGGTGCTGAAAAGCTTGGCATTACGCTCTCAGAAGTTTCACGGCAGGTTCGTCAGGCTTACTTCGGCGAGGAAGTACAAAGACTGCCAAGAGAGAATGGTGACGTTAAGGTCATGGTCAAGTATCCAAAGGAGCAGCGTCGAAACCTTGAGAGTCTGAATAATTTCCGTGTCAGAACCATTGATGGACGTGAAGTGCCGTTGCTTTCCGTCGTGGATGTTGAGCTAACCACCGGCGTACAACGAATACAGCGCAGGGATGGTGAGCGTATGGTGCGTGTCTCTGCCCACGTAGCAGATGATCTGACCAACGACATCAACATGAATGTCTCAGATACCTTCCTGCCTGAGCTGAAGAAGAAATATCCCGAGCTCAGAATCGGCAAGAGCGGCCGGCAGGAGGCGGAAGAAGAATTCTTTAGCGAGATTGCCTCGCTTTACATGGTGGCGTTCTTTTCCATGTATGCGTTGATTGCGATCGCTTTCCGTTCTTACTTTTTGCCGCTGCTCATCATGACGGCCATACCCTTTGGGTTTATGGGTGCGGTATACGGACACCTGATCTTTGGTGTGTCGATGGCCCTGTTCTCCTACTTTGGCATTGGCGCGGCTGCGGGGGTGGTCGTGAACGACAACCTTGTGCTTGTTGATCTCATAGGGCGCTTGCGTGAGCAGGGTAAATCGATTGTTGAGGCTGTGGTCGAAGCCGGGGTCACGCGGTTCCGGCCCATACTGCTGACCTCGGTGACGACCTTCGTTGGATTGATGCCAATCATGGCTGAGCGTTCAACGGATGCGCAGTTCCTCAAGCCAGCGGTTCTGTCTCTGGCATTCGGTGTGCTTTTCGCCTTGTTTGTTACGCTTTTGATGGTGCCTGCGCTTTACTGTATCGGTGAAGACATTAAGTCAGGATCGAAACAGGTTGCTACCAAACTGCGTGAACTTCTTGGTTCCGGCCTGGACACGCTTGGCGCCAAACACTAGTCCAACGCTTGTGCGCGAGCGAGAGACTCTCTCGCGTAACAGCGTTTCTGCCAATCCATCACGTTTGGGAAACCTGACAAGTCGAACTTGATCATGTCCAGCAGGAGCATGACGCTGGAGACATTCAGGTCAGCGATTGTAAAGGTATCGCCAACCAGGTACTCGCGAGTCGCGAGATGATCGTCCAGAACCTTCAGGGGTCTCGGCAATGCCTCGGTTGCTTCATCCATGGCCCTTTGGTTCATGTTGTCCTTGTGCAACATGATTTGGATGATCACCTGCATCTGTAGAAACTCTATCTCGCTGATGCCCCAGACACTCCACTGATTGATTTGCGCTTCCAGCTCTGGTGAATCCGGATAAAGCTCCGGTTTGTACTTACGGGCCAGGTACAAATTGATCGCCATGGATTCGAACAGGGTGACCTCACCATCGACCAGTGCCGGGATTCGTCCATTCGGATTAACGCCCAGGTACTCGTCTGTCTTCGACTCTTTGAAAAAGTGTGTTGCGACATGGGTGTACTCAATGCCGACTTCTTCGATTGCCCAGAGTGAGCGAATCGCCCGGGATCGGGATACACCATAGATGGTTGTTGCCATGAGAGAGTGCCCTGTATTGGTCAGAGCAACGGATTATACGGCTTTAGGAACACTCACGTCGGTGCTGAGCCAATTCACCGCTTCATCGTAGTGAATGAAGACTTCGAGATCTCGAGGCATAGCCTCTGCAAGTTTCTTGTAGAGGCGTGCATTGGCCGCGTGTTGCGGTTCCGCAACAAGAATCGCGGTTTTACCACCTTTCATTCGTGACCAGAGTTCCGTAGAGCCTTCAACCATCTCGAGAATGTCGGTGAAACCTGTTTTTACGTCAACCGTACTGGTATCCCAGAGGACAGGCCTTTGGGGGTCATAACCAGGTGTCAGGTATAGCTCACGTTGAGCTTCGATGACTTCCTGTGCAATCAAGGCATCCGTGACCCGCTGGATTGCGAAGGGTTGGTCAGAGTTGATGATGGTTTCGACGGGCATATCTGGTTAATAGTGTTAAAGCGCGGCGCATTTTAGAGAACCGGTTGGACATTCAAGTAAGTAGTTTGTAACTGGAATGTGGTGATCGCCTACAGTTGATAAACTCCTGTTTTCGCTTGGCGTAGTAGTCCGGGTTGTACTTATGTGCCGTTGGTTAGCCTTTTCTCTCATTCTGCTGTGCACATCGGTATCGGTGTCTGCAGCAGACTATGTGGGTTCTGAAACCTGTCGTGATTGTCACGCTGAGGCCTGGGATTCATGGCGCTCATCACATCATTTTCAGGCGATGTTGCCGATCTCTGATGAATCAGCCCTTGGGACCTTTGATGGCACGGTCCAGGAACATCACGGCACCCGTTGGGTGATGAGCCAGGACGAAACAGGCTTCTTCGCAACTTACGGAGAAGGTGATCAGGCAACCAGAGTCCGCATCCGCTACACCTTTGGCTTCAGTCCACTTCAGCAATATCTCGCCGAAATAGATGGGGGACGATTACAGGCGCTGAACGTGGCCTGGGATAGCAGACCTGAAGATGCGGGAGGGCAGCAGTGGTTTCACCTGAGGGAGACCCTGGAGGTTGATTCGCCGTTCAGCTGGGACAGGCACCTGCAGAATTGGAACGGACGCTGTGCTGAATGCCACAGTACCAATGTCGAAAAGACTTATCGTCAAGACACCGGTGAATACACCACGTCTTTTTCTGAGCCAAATGTTGCTTGTGAGTCCTGTCATGGACCTGCTGGCGAACACGTGGCAGCGGCAAAGTCAGGAGAATTCAAACCATTATTTAATGCCCCTGAAACGCTCAGCTGGACTTTCGCGGAAGCACCTATCGCTGTCAGCAAGGGCGAGGTTTCAGATGCTCACATAGACATGTGTGGTGGCTGTCACGCCAGGCGAAGTGTCATTGATGAAATTGCGCCCGGTGCCGACTTCCACGACCAGTATGACCTGACATTTCTTGAACCCGGTTTGTACCATGCGGATGGTCAGATTCTTGATGAGGTGTTCGTGCTCGGCTCGTTTGTGCAGAGCCGAATGCACGGTGCAGGAGTGACCTGTATGAACTGTCATGATGCACACAGCGGCGAGGTTAAGTTTGATGACAATCGCCTGTGTGCCCAGTGTCACAATCCGGTGAACTATGATGTTGTGACACATACGTTGCATGAGCCAGCCACGCCCGGATCGGCTTGTGTTGATTGCCACATGCCGGTAACAACCTACATGTTGGTCGATGACCGACGGGATCATCGTTTTGGCATTCCGGATCCTGCGCTGACCATGAGTCATGACATTCCAAACGCGTGTAACGGCTGTCATGAAGATAAGTCAGCTGAATGGGCCGCCGGTGTGTTAGGTCAGAAAAAATCATCTGATGAATTTGCGCTGGTGCATGCCAACCTGCGTTCACTAGACCCACTATTCGTTGCTCGTGCCATCCGATACCTCAATGACTCGAACGAACCGGTTTTGCGTCGAGCGACGATTCTTACTGCACTGCCGATGACGGAAGAAACCGTTCGTTTTGCCCTCGCACAGATTGAATCAGATGAGACCCTGATGAGGCAGGCTGCGGCGAGAAAACTGGGTGAAGCGCCAGAGATTGTTCGCCAGATGGCGTTGCCCAGGCTGGCGGATGATTCGCAGCTGGTGGTGCGACGTGAAGCAGGGCGGTCGCTGGTAAGCCTTGCGGGTACAGTGAGTGCCGAGGACTTTGCGCTGGTGCTGCCGCAGATCACGACATACCGAAACAGTCTTGAGCCGGCTGCGGACTTACCTTCGGTCATGACCGAGATTGCTCGGATCGACCTGAATCTTGGTAAGCAGGACGATGCGAAGTTGACCCTGCAGGCTGCGCTTCGACAGGAACCTCACTATGTGCCTGCTTTACTGAATCTAGCCGATATTTATCGAGCCGATGGCGAGGCTGAATCTGCGGGTAAACTGCTTGAGAGAGCAGTGGAAGTAGCACCGGACAGTGGCGCTGCGAATCACAGTTACGGGCTTTACCTGGTGCGTCAGGGAAAGACTGAAGATGCCCTGTACTTTTTGCAGCAGGCGACAGATCGTGCGGATGCGTCGCCGCGATTTGCCTATGTTTATGCGGTTGCACTGGATTCCAGCAACAGGACAGCTGAATCCGTTGAAGTGCTGCGGAACGCCTCAAAAACCTGGCCAAACCAATTTGACCTCCTGATGTTGGAGGTACTTTATCGCGAGAAAACAGGCTTGTTATCTGGTATCAAATCACCGCTGAGGGCGCTCGCACGAGTCGCGCCTCAGGAACAGCAGGTCCAGCGACGGCTTCAGCATTACGGGGTGAGGTAGGTTTTAGCTATTCGCCTTGCGTCGATCGGGATTTTTTCGGCGCGGGTTTGCTTCTTCTACTACGCGATCTGCACCGCGTCGGTCATTGGCAGTATCGCGGCGGTCCGCTGGTCCCTTGCGTCGTTCAACGCCTTCTCTGTCTTCAGCCATGTGTCTAAATTGCGTGTTTAATCTCAGTTAGGCGCTGAGGATAAGTTTTCAATTCGCGGGTTTCAATGACGTCTGTCGGAATGGGGACTAGTCGGTGGTTGAAGACCAATAGTCCTTGGTGGTGTCGAGCTTCAAGAAACGATCAATCATGGTGACGAGTTCGTGTTCGAACAGGTTGTTGTGTCCTGCATCTTTAACACCGTTGAATTCCTTTGGTTGCTTCGCCAGGTGGAACAATTGAAATCCACTCTCGATCGGAATAACCCGGTCCGCGGTTCCGTGGACCACCATCAATGGCATCTCGATCTTGTCGATATAGTCGGAACTTAACCAGGTGTCCTTTAACAGGCGACGTACTGGCAGAAACGGATAACTGGCTTCTGCTCGCTCTAGCACAGACAACATAGGTGCAAGCAGGATCAATGCATAGGCTTGCTGATCAGCAGCGAGCTGCACGGCGACCGCGCTGCCCAGTGATTCACCCATAAGCACGATTCGGTCTGCGGGAATGCCTCGTTGGCGCAGATAGTCGTAGCCTGCGTTGGCGGCTTCCATGAGAGCTGCCTCGGTGGGTTCGCCTTCGCTTCCGCCGTAGCCGGGATAACCCAACACGTAAACGCCAAAACCAAAGTCCTGCAGCTTGCGGACAGCCTCCGCGCGAGTACCAACTGATCCGGCGTTCCCGTGCATATAGAGCAACGTTGGCATACCTGGCTGAGCGCCGGCGAACCAGGAATAGAGGGTTCTGTCACCAGAGATTTTGAGTTCCTGCTCTCGTACCAGGGTGAGTCCGGAATCTGCAGGTGAAATTCGTTCAGAACTAGGAAAGTAAAGCAGGTCTCGCTGGTTGGTGTGCACGAACCACACGAGTACCGCGTAACCACCAAGGACAATCAGTATGGATATGAGTGCTTTCATGAAGCGCTTATCTTATCAGGCTCTTGAAAATCGAAAGATTGATCCGTCGTAGGGAATGCCGAGTTCATCAACGAACTCGGGATCCGTGACCTCAACCTGGAAATTAAGCGCTCTCATGTCGGCAGTCACTTTCTCGGACTGTCCGCGATCCGGGTCGACGATGATGATTTCCCCGTTTTCCGTCAAATGACGATCCAGGAAGTCAGCGAGATGTTGAATGTGTTTCGGCTCGTACAGGATGTCGCTGCCGATTATCAGGTCAAATTTACCAAGGTTGAGTGCTGGGTCACTCCAGGAGCCTTCGATGAAGGGGATCGTCGGCGATTTGTTGAGTGTTGAGTTGTCATCCAGCAGTTCCCTGGTCACGGGATGGATGTCCATGGCCGTAATGTCTTCACCTAACGTATTCAGCAGGTGACTGGCTAACGCCATGCCGCATCCTATTTCTAGAATCTTTTTCTGAGCCAGTGACTCTCCCAGTGATTCTGCCAACAAAAGGTTTGAAAGCACTTCCGCAGAAGCCCAGACGATACCGAAGAGGGGAAATGCTTCACGACTGATCCCGGCAGCTTCAGCTGCCCCACCGGTGTCGGTGTATTGGTCAAGATCACGAAGCGTTCGCAGACGGATCTTGTGGGGACCTACCTGGTAATCCTGGTAACGGAATTTCATGCCACCTACGGTAGCATTCGTGTCTCACCGACTGCCAGTACCCAGAAGTCTTCCTCGGCAATACCTTGTTCATCCAGAGCGACGGCCAGGTCTTTAAATGGCTGGTCAATCGCTTCATAGGTTAATTGAAAGGTACCCGCATGAATGCCCACACTTTGTTTCGCATTCAATTCCTTGTGGGCAATCGCGGCTTCCTCCGGGTTGAGGTGCACATCGGCCATAAACCAGCGTGGTTCATAGGCACCGATTGGTAGAAGTGCCAGTTCAAACTCTCCGAAAGTTTCACCAGCTTCGGCAAAGTGCGCGTCGTAGCCGGTGTCCCCGGCGAAATAGATGTTGCCCGACGGTGTTTCGATCACAAATGAGCCCCAGAGAGTCTTCATCTGGTCACCGATGCCACGGCCGCTTCGATGTCGGCACTCCGTGAAGGTGAATGTGAATTCACCCATGGTGTGATGGTCGTTCCAATTGAGATCCTTGTGATTGGACAATCCGAGTTCATCAAACAGCAGCCCGTTACCGATACCCGCGAGAATCAGTGGTTCTTTGTCCTGTCGGCTCGCCAGGTCTCTCAGGGTTTGTTCGTCCAGGTGGTCGTAGTGGTTGTGACTGATCAGGATGACGTCGATGTCAGGTAAGTCTTCCATGGCGACGCCGGGTGCATGAACCCTTGCAGGCCCGGCCCACTGAAACGGGCTGGCCCGCTTTGAATAGATGGGATCCGTGAGGATATTCAGACCATCCACCTGAATCAGCAGGGTGGAGTGGTTGATGTAGGTGACGGAGATACCCGAATCTGAGGCAGGTACCTGTTGTTGCGTGGTTTCTACCCATGATGGCCATTTCTCCGCGATGGTCAGCGAACCCCAGCCCAGCTTGATCATGTCTGTGGGTGATTGGACCATGGGTGTCCGGTTAACGAACACTTTGCCATCGAAGTTGTTCATTGGATCACCTCGATACCCGGGAGCAGCGACACAGCCGGCTAACAGGACGATCAGGGTAATGAGAAAGTAGCGGTTCATGGGTGCGTCTAGTGTTTTGGGTAATTACGTGCCAGATTGTCGGTTGGATTATGCTTGTATAAAACCAATTGGGAGTAAACATGATTGTCGTTAATGCAGTAATCGAAGCCACCGAAGAAAATATTGAAGCGATGCGAGAAGCCATCGCCATTATGGAAAAGAAGAGTCAGGCAGAATCCGGGTGTCATGACTACACGTTTTCCATCGAGATGAACGATCCAACCAAGATTCGTATCACCGAAAAGTGGGAATCCATGGCGGACCTGGAAGCTCATTTCAGAGAACCACACATGGCAGATTTTCAGCAGGCCATGGGTGCTCATCCTCCAAAGAGTGTCGTCGCGAATTTCTTTGAAGCGACAGAAATCCCAGGTCCAGGTCAGTAACTCATGTCTGAACCACTCTGGGCGTTAGCCGCAGGTTGTGTACCTGATGCCATGCCCTGGGAGATACCCCGCATTGCTGCAGCTGGGGGTTTTCACAGCAGCGGCATGTGGATTGATCCCGAAACCACCTGGGATGATCAGGCGCTGGCGAAGACTAAAGTCGCATTGTCTGAGACCGGCATCCAGTTGGTGGACGTTGAAGCACTTTGGCTCGCGGGAGGTGAGAAAGCGAGTGACACCCATAAGCTGACGGTCGATGCAGGGTTGGAACTCGGTGCTCGCAACGTGCTTGTGGTCTCTGTGCACGAAGACTATGACGCTTCAGTTGCCCAGTTTCGTGATATCTGTGACCGAGCCGGAGATGGAAACATAAGGATCAACCTGGAGTTTGGTGAGTTCACAAATATTCAATCACTGTCAGCTGCCAGGGACTTCGTCGCTGCGGTCGATCATCCGAAAGCAGGTATTCTGATTGACCTGATGCACCTGAACAGGGCCGGTGATTCACTACCGCCTCTTCAGTCCGATGAGTTTTCTTACGTTCAGGCCTGCGACTTCCTGCAGTCGTCTGCTTCCATGACCGGTCAGGACTACATTGAGGCTGCGGTTGATCATCGATACTGCCTGGGTGAGGCAGAGGCTGAGCAATCTGCGATAGAAGCTGTGTGTGCGGCGAACATTGATGTCAGCCTGGAGATTCGATCCAAGGACCTGAGGGACCGGTTTCCTGATCCGATGGAACGTTCAAAGCAGATTTATGAGCGGTGTAATCGGAGTGCGTACAGTTGAAGACCTCCATCCACGAAACGCGCGGCAACATCAACATACTCTTTGAAGAACCGGAAAATCTTGAGGCGTCACCGGTCTGGCAGTTAGGTGACCGCCGCATTCAATTTGTCTGGATTCCACCGGGCGAGGTTCTAGCGCTGCCTGATGCGGCAAGAAATCTTGTGAAAGTCATCGGTGGATTTCTTGTTGAGCCAGATCGAAAAGCCTTCTGCGCGCCAAAGGGCATGCAGAATACACTGTTCGAAGGCGAGCGCGTCGTTGCTGGTACCGAAGGTGCCTTTGTTGCCGTTGTCAGTGAATCAAGCGCGACAATTGTGCGTTCGATGTCGGAGCTTCAATTTTCTGGTCCTCTTGCCGAGGCGTTGCAGTGGCGAACTTTCCATGAGCAGTTTGGGCATGTCACGGATGCCTTCGAAGGTATGGATGCGTATATCGGACCGGGCTTCCACTTGCAGTGTGATACCGGTGAAGAAACCTGTTACCTGAATATCTGGACTGCAGGCAAAGGGGTTGACCTGACAACTCACAATCACGCTCATGATCCATCACCGCTGGCTCCTGCATTTGCGGAAACGCATCTTGTCATCAGCAACGGCACCGGGCAGGGCGGCATGTATGAATGTGATGAGCCCGGTTCTGATAAAAGAAGGCAAGCGTTGCCATCAGGCTATGAACATGGTCCTTACTTCGATATTGATCCCGAAGGTTTACCAGTTCTGTTGGATAACGGTGCCGTGTCATATCCGTGGCACGGTTGGGAAGCGGGCTCGGATGATGATTCTGAGCAGGCCTATGACCTGGTGTTTGCGTTTGAGACGCTGCCGTCATTTGCCAGGGTTCGTTAAAGCTTGAAGGCTGAGTTCGATGTCATTGTTATTGGCGCAGGGCATGCGGGGCTGACCGCGGCGATCTGTGCCGCAGAAGAGGGCGCCTCAGTTTGCGTATTGGAAGTGGCGCCGCGCAACATGCGAGGTGGCAACAGTCGCCACACCCGTAATCTCAGACCCATGCACGAAGCACCTATGCATCCTCTTGATGGGCAGTATGGATTTGAAGAGTACTGGCATGATCTGATCCGGGTCACTGGCGGGCAAACCGATGAGCACCTCGCACGATTAACCATTCAAGGGTCAGAAGACAGTATTGATTGGTTGAAACAACACGGCGTCGCTTTTCAGCCACCGCTAAGCGGCACTCTGCATCTAGGCCGCACCAATGCCTTTTTTCTCGGTGGCGGCAAAGCATTGATGAATGCTCTCTTCCAGGCCGCTGAAGATCTTGGCATCCAAGTGATCTATGAAGCGCAGGATGTCAGTCTGAAGTTTGAAGCTGGTCAATTTCAATCGGCGTCGTTCAATAGCGCTGCGGCTTCACAACACAAAGAATCACACCAGATTGAAGGACGGGCGATTGTCGTCGCTGCGGGTGGGTTTGAAGCGAATCTCGAATGGTTGGCAGAAGCCTGGGGTGATGCAGCACTGAATTTCCTGGTTCGAGGGACTCCCTACAACCGGGGAGACATTTTGAAGCAGCTTCTTGATGCGGGAGCCGAGAAGGTTGGGGATGCAAGACAGTGCCATGCGGTTGCGATTGATGGCCGGGCACCGAAGTTTGATGGCGGGATTTGTAGTCGCATCGACTGTGTGCCCCTTGGCATAGTCGTTAACCAGGAGGGGGAGCGCTTTTATGACGAAGGGGAAGATTTCTGGCCAAAGCGATATGCGATATGGGGCAGGTTGGTCGCGGAGCAAAGTAATCAGGTGGCTTATGCCATCATCGATGACAAAGCCCAAGGGCTTTTTATGCCTCCGGTTTTTCCAGCTGTTCAATCCGATACCATTGAAGGCCTTGCCGAGGTATTAGGATTGCCAACAACTCAGCTGTCCCAGACCGTAGAAGGATTCAATCAGGCCGTTGTGCGCGGTGACTTCGATCACCAGGATCTGGATGACTGCCGAACGGAAGGTCTGGCGATCAACAAGTCTCATTGGGCCAGGACTATCGATCAGCCTCCTTATCGCGCTTACCTGCTCCGTCCAGGGATTACCTTTACCTATCTGGGCGTTCGCGTGGATGAGCGAGCGATGGTCCAGTTTGAGAACCACCAGAACAGTAATGTCTTTGCAGCCGGTGAAATCATGGCCGGTAACGTACTTGGGCAGGGTTATCTTGCTGGTATCGGCATGACCATCGGCAGTGTGTTTGGACGTATTGCAGGGAAGGAGGCCGCGACTCTTGCAGGTGATTGAGACGAGTCCTCAACACGAGGAAGGGGCAAGAATCATGACCATCTGCAATGCCTGCAGGTATTGTGAAGGTCACTGTGCGGTTTTCCCGGCCATGGAAAAGCATCTCACCTTTGATGCCTCAACCATCGAATACCTGGCGAATCTCTGTCACCAGTGTGGCGCGTGCTTTCAGCACTGCCAGTATGCTGAACCCCATGAGTTCGCGGTTAATGTGCCTGACACCTTCTCGGCTATTCGATCTTCAAGTTATGTCGATCACACCTGGCCCCGTATGGCGCGGTCATTTTTTTGGCATGGCCGAGTCTTCAGTTTCATGACAGCGGTTCTGGCAACCACCGTATTTTCTGTTGGTGTTTATCTCGAACACGGTTCCCTGGTGTTCAGTCGTTCCCACGATAGCTTTTACGAAGTGATACCTCATGGGGTGATGGCAGGAACCTTTAGTGTGCTCGGTGTTGCCGTGTTGCTGGTTTGGTGGATGTCCCTTGTTCGTTTCTGGCGAATACTGGGTTTGCCATCAGCGGTTTCCATCGATGCGCAAACTTATGGTCGCGCCTTAAAGAGTATGTTGACCCTTAAGAATCTTGGCGGCGGTCATGACAAGGGTTGCTATCAGCATGGCGAGCGAGCCAGCCAGATTAAGCGTTGGTTTCATCACCTCACCATGTATGGCTTTCTCTTGTGCTTCGCTGCGACAAGTCTTGGCACGGTGTATCACTATGTCTTGCAGTTCCCAGCACCCTACGACTGGTTAACCGGACCAAAACTTTTGGGAACCGTTGGTGGGGTCTCTCTCTTGGTCGGTACGGCCGGGCTTTATTGGAGCCGAAGACAGACGACACCTGAGATTGATACAGACGATCATGGCATGGGTGTCAGCCTGATTGTCTTGTTGTTTGCGACAAGTCTCTCGGGTCTGGCTTTACCGCTGCTAAAAGATTCAAGTTGGCTGGCGCTGGCACTCTGTGTACACCTGGGTATTGTCGTGGCGATGTTTGCCTGTTTCGCGTGGGGCAAGTTTATGCATGGTATGTATCGTGCAGTCGCGCTTATCAGGAGCGAGCACGATAAACTGTCTTAGCGATGTTTGACCGTTGGTAATGACAAGCCCAGCGTGATGCCCAGTGCGCGCACGACGAATGCGACTGCGATGGCGAGTACAAGACACAGCTGGTCAGATAGAGGAACCACGACATAGGTCAGTGAACCCATAAACGCAGCGGTTGCATACACTTCTTTGTGTAAGACCAGCGGGGATTCATTCGCAATGACGTCTCGGACGATGCCACCGGCGACTGCGGTTATAACACCCATGACAACAGCCACCACCGGACCCTGGCCTAGTTCCAACGCCTTAGCGCAGCCGATGGCACAGAACACCGAAAGACCAAGGGCATCGAGCCACAACAACAATTCAGAAAGTCGTTGAATCAGGTTATGAGCGACAAAAGTGATCAATGCCGCTGCCAGGGTGACGAACAGGTAGGTGGTGTCGGTAATCCAGAACACAGGAACATCGAGCATGATGTCACGTAATGTGCCGCCACCGACAGCAGGCATCAGGGCCAGCACGACGAATCCAAAGATGTCCATTTCCTTTCGCACTGCCACAAGTGCGCCAGTAATCGCGAATACAAACACACCCGCGTGATCAAGAATCTCAATAAGGGTCATGACAGAGCCCTTTGTATGGCCGCGCAGACTTCAGGGCTCTTAGCTTCACCGTCGACAGTGAGCCTGGCGTACTTCTGATACAAGGCTCTTCGTTCCTGAAACATTTGTTCAAGACTCATCTCTTTGGGCTTGGCGATGCCTCGCTCGGAAAAGTCCCCGAGCCGGTCGACCATGGTTTCCAGTGATATGTCGAGGAAGACGATCTCAGAAGTTTTACCGAGGTGCGACATGGCTTTTTCTCCGTACACGGCGCTGCCGCCGGTGGCGATGACGGTCTTGTGGGTCTTTACGGTGAGAATAACTTCTTCTTCTTTGTCTCGTAGTGCATCGACACCGTGAGTCTCCAGGTAGTTCTGAAGAGAGGTGCCCGTCCTGGATTGAATCATCAAGTCAGTGTCGATGAAGTCGAACGTCAGCGCCTTCGCTAAGAGCACGCCAATAGTAGACTTGCCACTACCGGGCATCCCAATCAGGGAAACCGATGTTGTATTAGTGTGCAGTCCAGCCACCGTCAACCAGGAGTGAATGACCGGTGGTCATTGCTGAAAGCGAAGAAGCCAGAAACATCACAGCGTTCACTACGTCTTCCGTCTGTGCGATGTGCCCCATGGGAATCATGTCCAGAACATATTGCTTGAACTCCGGATCCTCAAAATAGGGGCGGGTCATGGGCGTTTCTACGAAAGTTGGCGCAACAGAGTTAACGCGAATGCCGATGGGGCCCAGTTCGATGGCCATGGCTTTGGTAAGGCCCTCGATGGCGTGTTTTGTTGTGCAGTACACGGTTCGGTTCTTTGCGCCGACGTGACCCATCTGGGAGCTCATATGGATGATGCTACCGCTACCGTTCTTTTTCATGACAGAGGCTGCTGCCTGCGCTGCTAGAAAAGCAGCTCGAACGTTCAAGTTCAGAAGTCGATCCAGTGTTTCTGGAGCGACTGTGTCGAAAGGCTCCGGCTGATTGGTGCCAGCATTGTTAACCAGTACATCCAGTCTGGGAAGCTCGCGGATGCGATCAAAGAACTCATCATCGGTAACGTCGATGCACCAGGTCTTGATCACGCCATCGGTGGATGCTGCCAACGCGTCCAGATCGCTAGCGGTCCTGGCGACGGCGATCACCTCCGCACCACTTTCGGCCAGTTTTTGCGCGCAACCAGCTCCGAGGCCTTTTCCCGCACCTGTTACCAAGGCGATCGAACCTGTCATGTCTATCGTATTCATTGGAGCCATCAATAGGTAAAAAGCGGAGCATAGTGGCAAATCCAGAGGATTCCCATATATTTGTCTTTTCAAAATGTCGTTGAACAAAAGATGCAGAAATCTAGCTGGATTGCTGAGGCGGAACGAATTGCGCCAATGCTTAGGGACACAGCGCGTGATGCAGAGGTGGCTCGCCAACCTCTGGACCATGTGATTGAGAAAATTCGCGAATCAGGTCTCTATGCGCTGATGGTGCCCGAGAAATTCGGCGGACACGAACAAGACCTGGATACCTTCTTTGAGGTTGTGCTTCGACTCTCCAGGGCGGATGCTTCGATGGGATGGTCCACAGGTTTTTACATTGAACACAATCTCTGGTTGCTGCACTTTGAGGAAGCTGTTTGTGAAGAGGTGTTTGCAGGTGAAAATCATGTGCTTGCTCCAGCGGCACTCAACATCGGTGGTGGCTCTGCTGAGAGGGTTGAGGGCGGCTACCAGTTAAGTGGAAGGTGGCAGTGGGGTACGGGCATTGTGCACGGCAGCTGGGTGTTGGCGGGTGGTATGGCTACCGACGAATCAGGAACACCCATTCCAATGTTCTTCCTGATGCCCGTCAAAGATGTCACGCCCATCGACACCTGGTTTGTGAACGGCATGTGCGCCACAGGTTCCTGGGATTTTGAAATTGATCAGGTTTTTATCCCGGAGAATCGCGCAGTTCCGTTCCTGGATATGTTGGAGGCGACAACCGGCATATCTGAGCGATTCCCCTCACCGCTTTACCAGACTCCGCTTATGCCGGTGTTAGCGTTTGCAGCGGGTTTACCGATACTTGGTGCAGCCCAGAATATCCTTCACGAGTTTACGCAGCAGACTCAGAAGAAGATTGAAGCGAATGCGCTGCGCGCTGGTATGCCTTTACAGGATATGAGTGGTGTGATCGGTGAAGCTGCGCTGAAACTTGAAGCGGCGGAGCTGACCTTTCGTGATGTATTGGCTGAGGTCATGGCGAAGCGAAAGAACTCTACTGCGGAAGAAAGGAGTCACTGGTTGTCGCGTCTGGCTTTCGCAGTCTACAGCTGTAAAGAAGCAGCACTTCGGATTGGCGAAGAAACAGGCGCCAGTGGGGGATACCTGGATAACCCGATTCAACGCGCTATCAGGGATATTTCTATCGCCTGTAATCACGTAGTTTTCTCTAAACAGAGCCGATATGGGGATGTTGGTAAGGCTTTATTAGGGAAGGATTGGTCGGAGTCGCGTACGACCGGGTAACCGGCTGGGAGCAGATGCGAACCGGTGCAACGCGCAGCGTTGCTAGATCCCTCGGCTAAGCTCGGGATGAGGTTATTTAATAAGGGAAGTAATTGGAGCGGGTAACCGGGTTCGAACCGGTGGCCTCGACCTTGGCAAGGTCGCGCTCTACCAACTGAGCTATACCCGCTTTAATGGACGCATTGCGCGTAATCCTAGCATTTTCCCATTGTGGCGTCCCCTAGGGGAGTCGAACCCCTGTTGCCGGGATGAAAACCCGGTGTCCTAGGCCTCTAGACGAAGGGGACACTGCAATGGAAGCGGCGCATTCTAGGGGGCTGCAGCGATTTCGTCAAGCTTAACCGAAGCTTTATCAATGATTATTCGGGATACAGGCTACGACAGGTTTCCAGCCAATCAGGGCGGGTGATCTCGTCGCAGACACCATCAAGTTGTGACCGCTCTTCTGCCAGTTTTTTGTCCATTTCCACAGCTTTTTCTATGCGCGGGTGCTGGCACAACCTGGCATCTGGTAGTCGTTGGCAGTACTCAAACAATGTCTCTCCGTCCGCAAATTCTGGATACAGCGGCTCCGGAGGCGGCTCCAGGATGACGATAGGGGGTTCGTCTTCTTCGATGAGAACGTCTTTTTCTGTGGCTATTTCGGTGATCAGCGGATCCGGTGCTGCCGTCTCTCCGAGGTCGATCGGCAGTAGCCAGGCATCAACGTCACCTAGATCAGCTTTGCTGGTAGCAGATGCGGGCGTCAGCACCCTAAAGACCGCGAGGTTCTTGTCGAATCTGATTTCAATGGGTTTGTTGAGCAATGTTTCCAGTCGAGCTTGTTCCTGATGGGCGTTATTCGCTTTTGCATAACTGCCCAGGACCCAATAGTTAGCTTTTTCTGCAATCGCAGAACTCGCACCCAATGCGGTCACCAATACTGCCAGGCGAAGTATCCGTTCCCCTGAAATCACTGCTCAGTACAGGATCACTGAACGAATGGACTTGCCTTCATGCATGTAATCAAAGGCTTTGTTTATGTCCTCAAGACCCATGGTGTATGTGATGAATTCGTCCAGTTTGATGTCTCCCCCCATGTACTGGTCGACCATGCCGGGCAACTGAGTTCTGCCTTTAACACCACCGAACGCGGTGCCGCGCCAGACTCGACCTGTTACCAGCTGGAAGGGGCGGGTGCTGATTTCCTGACCCGCGCCGGCAACGCCAATGATGATCGATTCACCCCATCCCTTATGGCAACACTCCAACGCAGAGCGCATGAGTTCAACACTACCGACACATTCAAAAGAGTAGTCCACGCCGCCATCGGTCATGTCGACGATCACTTCCTGGATCGGCGCGTCATGATCCTTAGGGTTCACGAAGTCGGTTGCGCCCAACATCTTTGCCATCTCGAATTTATCGGGGTTTGTGTCAACAGCGATAATGCGTTCCGCTTTTGCCAATACGGCACCTTGCACAACGCTTAAGCCAATGCCGCCCAACCCGAATACAGCAATGGTTGAGCCGGGTTCTACTTTTGCCGTGTTCTGTACGGCGCCGATGCCGGTAGTGACCCCACATCCCAGAAGGCAAACCTTGTCGAGTGGTGCTTCCTTGTTAATCTTGGCGAGAGAGACTTCAGCAACCACTGAATATTCTGAAAAAGTGGATGTGCCCATGTAGTGGAACACTTCCTTGCCGCCGCAGCTAAACCGAGTTGTGCCATCGGGCATCAAACCCCGACCCTGTGTTTCTCGCACGGAAGCGCAAAGATTGGTTTTACCTGATTTGCAGAACTTACATTCCCGACACTCCGCTGTGTAAAGCGGTATGACGTGATCACCTGGAGCAACAGACGTCACGCCCGGTCCCACTTCTTCCACGATTGCGCCGCCTTCGTGCCCGAGCACAGACGGAAAAATACCTTCCGGGTCGTCGCCAGAAAGAGTAAAGGCATCAGTGTGGCAGACGCCGGTGGCGACCATGCGCACCAGGACTTCACCTGCCTTAGGTGCGGCTACATCAATTTCTTCAATCTGAAGGGGCTTGCCTGCTTCCCAGGCCACTGCTGCTTTGGACTTCATTGGAACCTCGTTCTTATTCGTCAGGAAAGAGTAGCGAGTTTTACAAGCCTAGGGAAGAAAGGAGCAGTGTAGTAAGATTTGCCGCGAATTCTATGCGGTTGGTGCATATAGCTGTGAGGCTTCTGGCTCTTCTGTTTCTGGTGATCCTCAGCGCCTGTAGTGAGACGGCGCGGGTGGGGGACTGGATGTCAGCGGGGGCGCAACGGGAAGCTGAAGAAGCACTCGAACCCTTCATTACCATCGGCGACATCGAACCCGATAGTCCAACAGATCGAATGCTCAAACTGCGCCCCCTCGCAGATCACATTGCAAACTCCATGGGCTGGGAGCCAGGTCGAGTCCAGGTTCGTATTGCACGTTCTGTGCCCGAGATTACCGCCATGATGAATGACGGATTGATCGACATTTATATCGACAGCAGTTACCCGGTCCTGCTTGTTGGATTGGGGAGTGGTTCTGAGGTGCTGTTGGAGTCGCCGGTAGATGGTAGTCGAACCTATAACAGTGTGATCATTGCCAGCGTCGATAGTGATGTGAGGCAAGTCAGAGATCTGGTGGGCAAGATTGTTGGCCTTCAGGAATTTTACTCCACGTCCGGTTACCTGCTGCCAGCTGCGGAATTGATTGGTGAAGGCTTTCAGCTTGAGTACACAGCAGGTCGAACAGCGCCGGCGGCCGATAGAATTGGTTTCTTCTTTTCAGGCGATGAAGAAAACAGTCTTTCCATGTTACAGCAAGGTGTGATTGATGCTGGTGCTATGTCGGGCCTCGATTGGTCTCGGCTACCGGAAGAAATCAAAAACGAGTTCGTGGTCATTACCACCACCGTTTCAGTTCCCAGAAAGATGCTTTCTGTTCGCCGCGGCTTTGACGCTGAGCTCATCGAGCCACTGTCGCAAGCTCTTTTCAAGATCACGGATGAACAACGCAGTCAGATGTTTGCTGATACCGGCTGGAGTTGGGCGTTTATGCCGCTTGATGAACAGAGTCGGGTAGGTATCGAGCGAACTCGCCGAATGATCTCGATGACCAATGAGATCATTGTCCAATGAACAATTCTGCGCCCACCAAGAAGGATTCTTCCTCGGCGCCCTATCGCTTGTTTGCGATTCAGTTCAGTTTGTTTCTGGCGGTGGCGATTGCTGTCCTGATAGCGTTTGAAGCAGACAGGGCCACAGAATCTGTTTATAGCGAAGCGGAGCGCCAGGGCAGTTTTATTTTCTCTACACTTGGGAGACAGGTATCTGACGCACTTTACTTCAACGATATCGAACAGGTACGTGCCGCGGCTGAGTTCGTCGAATCTCAGAACTCCGTTCGACGAATCACGGTATTCAGCGAACAGGGCCGATTCCTGTTTGATTCCGAGCAGACGATGGTACCAAGGGGCGGGGTGGATCAGGCCTTGTATGATCTGGCGCAACAAAATGAAGACTATGCGTACCGGTTTGGTGTCGATTCCATCGAATTCGTTGGCGCTGTCAGGTTTGACCAGCAGACGCTCGGTGGTCTTTATTTTGAGTTGGATATCACAGAACAACTTGCAGCAGCGAGAAGTTCGACACTGGAGCTTACCTACCTCGGACTCATTGGTGTCGCGCTTGTCTCCGCGATGGCCTTTCTCATTGCTGGATTCGTTGGTACCACCCGATCTCTCAGGGTCGTTGAGTCCAACTTCTCCGAGTTAATCGAGCAGTCTCCTCTACCTTATTCGATTTTCCGTACCGACGGTGAGCTTGTGTATGTAAACCCGGCGATGGCAGAGCTCATGGGGTCGCGGTTCACGCCCGACGAGGCCTACAACATATTAAAAGACCAGCGTTTCGACAAAGCGGGAGTTGCTCTTACTCTGGCCGAAGGTTTTTCTGAAGGGCCACTGGAGATCCCTCGCTTTGGGTTCCGCTTGCGTGAAGATCAGGGGTTGCTCTGGCTCAAGGGAATTGTTTTCCCACTGCGTGGCAAAGACGGCGAGACTGAGGATGTCGTTGTGGCGTTTGAAGATGTCAGTTCTGAAGTTCAAGCAGAAGAGCGGCAGACGCAGATGAACGCGCAGCTGGTGCAGAGCCAGAAGCTGGAGGCCCTGGGTGTGATGGCAAGAGGCATCGCACACGATTTCAATAATCTACTGACACCGGTGATGGCAAGTGCGGACCTCCTGACAAGAGAACCGCCAGGCACCACCTTTGATCGCTACATACAGAACATCATCTCCGGTGCCAGGCGAGCATCGGATCTTTGTCGTCAGCTACTGGCGTATGGTGGTAGTGACGAAAAGGCAATCGTTCGCACGAACCTGACTTCCGAGTTGGAAGAGATGAATGCCTTGATGAGCAGCTCAGTTTCCAAGAATGTGGTTTTCAGACAGTCCCTGGATAAAAACCTGCCGCTGGTTTCTGTGGATCACTCACAGGTACGTCAGATCATATTAAACCTGTTAATCAATGCATCGGAAGCAGTGGAGGAACAAGGTCCCGGCGAAGTGATGCTGACCACAGGTGTTCGGGATCTTAATTCGGAAGAGGTGAGCAAGCTGCTACCCGCGCCTGACCTTGAGCCGGGCCGATATGTCTTCATGGAAGTGAGGGACACGGGTGTTGGCATGGACTTTGAGACGCAGCAGAGTCTCTTTAACCCGTTTTTCTCAACAAAATTTACGGGTCGCGGTCTCGGTATGTCTGTGGTGTTGGGTATCGTCGGAGATCATAAAGGTGGCATCGCTGTGGAAAGCGAGGAGGCCCAGGGTACTTCCATCACGATATTCTTCCCACCGAGTGATCATCAACAGGAAGTCGTCCAGCCTGAAGCTCAATCGGAAGAAACGGCGCTTGGTGGTGGTTCACTGCTTTTGGCGGATGATGAACCTGCGGTCCTGGATATTGGTCGTCGAACGCTGGAGGCACTCGGCTATGACGTTATCGCTGCGACCAATGGCGAAGAAGCGATCGAACAATTTGAAAAGCACAGGGATCAGATTTCCGGTGCTGTGCTTGATCTGATGATGCCGGTGATGGATGGTGAAGGCGCCGTGAATGGCATTCGAAATTTACAATCTGATCTTCCGATTGTGATTGTTACCGGCATGCAGTCGGCGGAAAGTTTTAATCGATTGTCCACCATGTCCCGACTGAAAATTCTCAACAAACCTTACCTGATGAAAGACCTAGAGGAAGCTTTGAAGGAGCTGGCGGTCTAGAAGTTGATGGTTGCACCCAGGAACACCGATCGGGGTGTGCCCACAAAGTAGCGGTCGTTGCCGAAAGCAAAGTCAGCGCGCTCAGCATACTCTTCATCGGTCAGGTTCATGATTCGATAAAAGATTCTCGTCGTCTCCGTTGCCTGCCAGCTACCCCTCAGATGAAGAAGGTCATGACCTTCATATACGTGCTCGTTCTGCGGGTCCTGGTAGTACTCACCTATATGCACCCATTCCAACTCCAACTGGTGAGCCGGTGCTGGTTGCCAACGCAGTGAGGCTGATCCCAGTGTTTCCGGAGCTGTGTCGATTGTATTTCCCGACAGAGGCGTTCTGGAAAGGGTGGGGTCGTTCTCGTATTTATGCTCAGCGTAGGTAAAGGCCGCATGGGCTGTCAGCGTGTCACTGATGCTTACATTCAGGTCGAACTCGATGCCCTGATGACTGGTTTCTCCGTTGTCGACATTCTGTCGACTGGTATCACGAAAAATAAAGTTGTCTTTGTCCATGGTGAACAGGCTGACAGCATAGTTAAGGGAATCTGTTGTGCCGCGGAAGCCGACTTCCACAGCATCCAGTTCAACGGGGTCGATGTCGGCAACTGACTGATTATTTTGCAGTCGATACAACTCCGTGGTCTGAGGCGCACGAAAACCTTGTGAGACTGATCCGTAGATTTGATGGTTGCCGTTCAGGTCGTAGCGGAAACCCAATCGAGGTGACCAATTGCTGAAGCTGTCGTCTCTGTCTGCCGGTCGATTAAATCGACAACCACCAAAACCGCAGGGTGTGCCGTCGTCTTTAGTTCGTCCATCCAGCATGCGGTTGTCGTAATCGTATTTCGTGTATTGATATCGCAGACTGCCAAGCAGTGACAGGTTATCGGTCAGTGCTCGGTCGAACGATATAAAGGCACCGGCGAGCACTGCCTGCACTTCATAGTCGTAGTGTTTGCCTTCTGGAATGGTTGCGACGAGGAACGCACTGCCGCTGTCAGTAGGTCCTTCCTGTGTTTCTTTTAGAAATCCGTCTGTGTATTCGAATTCCATCCCCGCTTGCCACCAGGTGTTGCTGCGCCAGAGAAGATTTAAACCCAGGCTGTCATGACCGTTTTCCTCTACGGGTTGGCCGGGCAGGAAGTGCTGCAGGAATTCCATGTCGACACTTCTAAGGTAAGGCTTCACGCGCAGTTCACCATTGCCGTAGCCTCGAGCGATCTCGCTAGCAAGGCGCAGGGATTGAGCGTCGCGATAGGCTTCCGGGTTGGGGTTGTCGCGACGGCTGCCGCTGTCTTTGTAAGCATCTTCGCCGACGATGAAGCCCGCGGTCTCCTGATTCAGGTTCGTGTAGCTAAAAGTCGTTTTGCTTCGATTGGTGTCACCTTCATAAAGGTGCTTCAGCGCCAGTTTTTGCTGATCGTAACCAGACTCATCTTTCCAGCCGCCGTCGGTTGTGCCGGAAGCGTCGATGCGTAGCGTATCTGAAGAGTAGGCGAATTTAGCCCGGTAGTAGTTGTTCTCACCAGCTTCCAGGTCCAGTCGTTTCAGGCCAGGGTCCAGCTCCGGCGTTATGACATTGACCACACCGTGTAGAGCGTTTGAACCATAGATCGAAGAATCAGGACCTCGGATAACTTCGATACGCCCCGCCGTTTCACTGGTGGACTCAAATAGTTCGTTCACGTTGCAGAAGCCTGGTGAGCGAAGTGATATGCCATCCTGCGCCATGATAAAAGCACCGCAGCTTCCTGCGCCTGTCAGTACCGGTGATCGAATAGCAGTCAGGTGCTCCTGGCCATTGCCGCGGGAAATCCAGACGCCGGGAATGCGCTGCAGGGTTTCATTGATGTGGGTGTGGCTGATCAGTCTTAGAGCATCAGAATCCACGATGCCAATACTACTGACAGTTTCCCTGAGGGACTGCTCGGACTTGGTTGCGGTTACG
The DNA here is from genome assembly GCA_965267195.1 of Pseudomonadales bacterium. Lineage (GTDB taxonomy): Bacteria > Pseudomonadota > Gammaproteobacteria > Pseudomonadales > Azotimanducaceae > UBA9659. Next base: position 1,368,684 of record OZ253942.1, on the reverse strand, counting down.
ACGATTTCATCCAGTTCACTCGCCGCGGCGTGGTAACCGGACAAAAGCAGGACAAACGCTAATAGAACTGAGCTGAAACGCACCAGGGATCTCCGGCAAAAGGACAGCACTCTACCGAAAATCGGTGATTCCGAAAACCTGTAAAAGACAACCGATTGTCCGTGTATCAGGGCCAGCTATCACAAAATATTGACAAAGTAGGCCGTGTGCAGTGAACTGGGCGCGCAATTGGCTCTAACGGCCTTTTTAGGCTGACAAGTATCATGGCGAACGACAAACAAGAGTATGTGACGACGTACATGCCGTCACTTCTGGAATCCATTCCACGGCAGAACCAGCGACAAACGCTGGGTATTGCTGAGGGTGCCCTTCCGTTCAAGGGTTTGGATATCTGGAACGCTTACGAGTTTTCCTGGCTTAACGGCAAGGGTAAACCGGAAGTTGCTGTCGCCCAGTTACAGGTGCCAGGAAAGTCTGCCCACCTGATCGAGTCAAAATCACTGAAGCTTTACCTCGGTTCTTACAGCAACACCCCATTCGGACATCGCAACGAAGTGATTTCCACTTTGGAGTCGGACCTGACTCTGGCCGCTCAGGCTGCCGTTGGCGTTGCGCTGCTGACACCGGATCAGGTGCAGCATGAAGGTATGGGACAGTTTATTGGTACTAATCTGGATCTCTTGGATATTGATGTCGAAGACTATTACTGGAATCCAGAATTCCTGCAGTTGGAAAGCTCAACAACAGTTCGCGAATCCGTTTATACGCACCTCTTCAAATCCTTGTGCCCAATGACCGGACAACCTGACTTTGCGTCCATTCTGATTCAATATAATGGCAACAGCATCAGTCACGAAGGGCTTCTGAAATATCTGATTTCCTATCGTGAGCACGCGGAGTTTGCAGAGCAAGTGACGGAGCGAATCTTCGTCGACATCATGAATCGATGTGCGCCTGAACGTCTTGCTGTATCAGCTCGATTTACACGTCGTGGTGGCATCGATATCAATGCCCATCGCACCCATAACGAAGACCTGCCGCCTGAAGTCAGACTCTGGCGACAATAATCTCTAGTCGCTAGTGAGGATGGACCCTGACGGGGACGTCTTTAATACCTCGTATAAAGTTGTTCGGCAGTCTTTCCACATCTCCCACAACTTCAACCGTGTGAAAACGTTTCATGATCTCTTCCCAGAGAATGCGTAGCTGCATCTCTGCGAGTCGGTTACCCATGCAGCGGTGAACGCCGAAACCAAAAGATACGTGCGCCCTGGCGTTGGGTCGGTCTATGACGAGCTTGTCTGCATCTTCGAACACTGATTCGTCTCTGTTGCCGGACAGGTACCACATGACAACCTTGTCACCTTCTTTAATCTGTTTGCCGCCCAGTTCGAAATCCTGCAGGGCGGTGCGGCGCATATGGATCACCGGCGTTTGCCACCTCACCATTTCCGAAACCATATTTGGGATGAGGGCAGGGTTGTCCCTGAGTTTCTGATACTGGTCTGGATACTTGTTCAGGGCCATCACACCGCCACTGATGCTGTTACGTGTCGTGTCGTTACCGCCAACAATCAACAAGAGTATGTTGCCAAGAAACTGTGAAGGGTCTTCGTTCAGATTGGCTGTTTCAGGATTGTTAATGAGCATGGAAATTAGGTCGAACTTGGGCTCTTCAGACTTTTTCTGCTCCCAGAGTTGGTAAAACGCAGCTGCTGCGCCCATTAGCTCTTCATAACGATGCTTCATATCGATACTGTCATCACCGGTGACTTCCGGTACCGCAGTCGCGAGATCCGACCAGTGGATCAGCTGTCTACGTTCTTCGTAGGGAAAGCCGAAGAGGGTGGCCAGCATTCGTGCGGTTAGCTCAATGGATACTTCCTGCACCCAGTTAAAAGTTTCACCCACAGGCAGATTCTCGAGGATGTCGATGGCCCGTTCTCTGATCAATGGTTCCAGCTCAGCGAGATTTGACGGCGCGACGGTCGGTGCAACGGCTGATCGCTGCTTCATGTGCTGGGGCTCATCCATGGTGATAAAGCTCTGCCCCTGGATCTGTCCCTCTACCGCTTCATAGGGGTCAACAATAGCGATGCCGCCTTTTTCCGACGAGAAGACTTCGTGGTTTGTATCGACTTCTTTGATCAGCTGGTGATTCGTGACAGACCAGAAGGGACCGTTAACACTGTCGGCCAGGTAGTGAACTGGCGCTTCTTTGCGTAGCCTTGCGAACCAGGGCTGCCAGGTATCGTTCTGAAAAATTTCCGGGCGACTGACGTCGATCTGATCCAATGGTGTGTCCTGGACTTCGTCTGTCTCGATAGCGCTCATAGTTTTTCCTCCAGCTTTTGATTTAGGTTACATGCCTAACATTGCTTTTGCGACGATGTTTCTCTGTACCTGGGATGAGCCACCGGCAATGGTTCTTGCGCGTGCGTTGAGGTACGAGCCGAGTATGGGCATGGCGTCGTCAGGACCCAGTGGTGGTCCGTTGTATCCAATCTCCAGTCGAGCCAGTTCATAGGGAATGCCGTAGTTGCCAAGCGTTTGCACAGCAAACACTTCTGCACGTTGTAGCGTCTCAGAGCCAACGAAGTTCAACAGAGAAGAAACTGGCCCTGGTGCTTTGCCGTCGCTGAGGTCGGCGAGAACGCGCTTCTCCGATACTTCCATTGCCATGGCATCAATCTTCAGTTCACTGAGCTGTTTTTGAAAATCGGCGTCATCGGCAAGTGTTTGTCCATCCATGCCAGTTTGCGCCGCGACCCGCTCGATTCTCTGAAGCTGTCGCCGCAGTTCGATGGAAGACATGCTTGTCCGCTCAAACTGCAGAAGATATTTTGCGACGGTCCAGCCCTCGTTTTCGGCACCCACTCGATTTGTCTTGGGTACACGCACATCGTCGAAGAACACCTGGTTCAGCTCATGGGTACCCTCGAGATTAATGATGGGTTCTATCTTGATACCAGGCGTTGCCATGTCGATCAGAATGAACGATATACCTTTTTGCGGAATACCTTCGGTGGATGTCCTGACCAGGGCGAACATCATGTTTGAATGTTGCGCGTAGCTGGTCCAGATCTTTGTGCCGTTAATGATGTAGTCGTCACCATCACTGACCGCCATGGTTTTTAATGAAGCCAGGTCAGAACCGGAACCAGGTTCAGAGTAACCCTGGCACCACATGTCTGTACCATCGAGAATTCGTGGCAGGTACTTGGCTTTTTGTTCATCGGTGCCATATCCAATCAGCATGGGTGCGCACATTTTGATGCCCATAGGCACAAGCCCCGGGGTATTGGCTCGCGCACATTCTTCAGCAAACACGTAACGCTGTTCCAGTGACCATCCTGTCCCGCCATATTCTTCGGGCCAGTCAGGTGCTCCCCAGCCTTGTCGATGAAGTGTTTTCTGCCACTCAATGGCTGAATTTATTTCCTGCCATACGCTGGTTTTTTTGAGACCTGCTTCTTTCAGTTCCGGGGTGAGCGCTTCATCGAGCCATGCTCTGACTTCCTGCCGGAATGCTTCCAGCGAAGGGTCCAGTGTCATTTTCACGGTTAATCTCCTCGTTTCGGAAACAGCCGGGCACGTAGCCAGCCGAGCAAAGTATTGTGGTAAAGAACGTATCGATCGATATCGTCGACACTTTTATCGAGCGCAGCAGGATCCGAGAAAATCGTCTCACGAACCACGAGTTCGCGATCTGCATCCAGTGGTTTGATGACAGTGGCCGGGTTGCCCGCAGCAATGACATTCGCGGGGATATCCGAAGCGACAAGGCTACCGGCGCCGATCACACTGTTCTCTCCAATGGTCACGCCCTTGCAGACAGTGGCGCCATCGCCGATCCAGACGTTGTTGCCAAGCACCACCGGTTTTGTCTGACCCACGGTCTCTGTTCGGTCATAGACATCGTGCCAGTCGGCATCCGTGATGTAGGCACCGGCAGCAAACATGCAGTTGTCACCGATGGTAATACTGCTGGCTGAATCGAATCGACAGCCGGGGCAGACAAGTACGTGATCTCCGAGCGTGATGTGGCCCTGATGATCGCCAAAGGTCCAGCTGGAGAAAGAAACTTTCCGGTGGCTATCCGAGATGATGTGCAGAAAGTTACCTGCTTTGACATGGCGACCATGAACTCGAACGTTCCACGGTTTCATCAGGGTGTGTCCGTGGCCCAGCGATTCGAACTGTGGCGAAACAAAGTGCTCGGAGTACCAGCGTTCGAACTTACCGAACCAGTTTTTCAGCCAATAGGGCCGGTGATCGTGAATCATGCTTCTATACAGCGGGATAACAGCCAGAGTGTATCAAAAGCACCGGATGGAGTATCTTCGGGTCATGCGCGAAACAATTGAATTCACAACCCTCGGTGATCTGCTGGTTGGTTCTGCAGATCGGTTTGATAACAGCGATCTTCTGATCTTTCCGGAGAGACGCGTGAGCTATGGGGAAATGCGTGACGCGGCGTACCGGCGTGCAGCTTCCATGGTGGCGCTGGGGCTAGGCTCTGGTAGCCATGTTGGCATTTTGATGGCGAACTGCATTGAATACATGGAGTACCTCCTGGCAACGCAACTGATTGGTGGTATGGCCGTACCCATCAACGCTCGTTACAAAGCGCCTGAGCTCGCTTACGTTATGGACAACGCTGACCTTGACCTGGTGGTGACCCATGATGCGATTTCTGAATATGCGAACTTTGAGCAACTGATCAATGCCGCGCTCACGGAAAAACGAAACAGTCGTTTACGTCATCTTGTGATGGTGGGTGATCCTGCCGAAGGCTACATGAGCGATGAAGACTTTCTTGCCGCCGGTGAAGCTGTAGAGAGTGTGCAGGTGGACGAGCTTCGTCAGGCAGTGAGCGTCAGGCAACCCGCGATCATGATGTACACCTCAGGCACAACGGCCAATCCCAAAGGATGCCCGCTCAATCATGAAGTGCTGGTGCGCAACGGTATGAACATGAACCGGTCGCGTTACTTCCTGGACAGTGCCGATCGATTCTGGGCGCCACTTCCCATGTTTCACATGGCGTCGATCCTGCCTTTTATGGCCTGTATGGATGCAGGGGCAGCGCTGTTGTCGATGATGCATGTGGAACCCGGAGAATCGCTGCGCATGATGGAAGAAGAGGGTGTTACGGTTGCCTTTCCTTCCTTTCCAACAGTTACCCTGGACCTGATCAATCATCCGGACTTTGAAAGCAGAGATCTGTCGAAGCTGCGACGCATTAACAACGTAGCGCCGCCGGATTTGCTGGCCCAGTTCCAGGAAGCATTTCCCCAGGCAGTCCAGACGGGCGCTTATGGGCTAACAGAAGCCGGTGGTGTTATTGCTTTTAATCATCCGGATGAACCGCTGGAAAAGCGGCTCCACACCTGTGGTAAGCCGATGCCCGGACTTAAGGCTCGGGTCGTTGATCCTGAGAGCCTGGAAGAGATGCCCGCAGGTGAGAAGGGTGAGATACAGCTAAAAGGATATGCTGTCTTTGATGGTTACTACAAAGCGCCTGAAAAAAATGCCGAGGCGTTTGTCGACGGTTGGTTTCGGACAGGCGATCTCTGTGTGTTGGACGAAGACGGGTACATTGAATTTCACGGTCGTATCAAAGACATGTTGAAAGTGGGTGGTGAAAACGTCGCGGCTATCGAGATTGAATCTGTTCTGATGACACATCCTGCCGTGAAGATGGCGCAGGTGATTGGTGTGCCTGATGATCGATTGTTTGAGGTCGCCTGTGCATATATAGAGACACAGGAGGGGCAGCAATTGGAACCCGATGAGCTTATTGGTTTTTGTAAAGGCAAAATGGCGAGCTTTAAAATTCCCAGACATGTTCGTGTTGTTGAAGAATGGCCGATGTCAGCCACCAAGGTGCAGAAGTTTGTGTTGAGGGAGTGGTTCGATGAAGAGACTTCTTAAGCCGTGAGGATTGTCGCAAAGAAAAAGCCCGGCAAATGCCGGGCTTTTTTTGGTGCTAAGTTCTAAGAACTGTCGGGAAACTTCTTAGAAGTTGAACTCCAGTTCCATGCCGTAGCGGCGGCCCTGGTTCACACTGCCCACTGCGAACAGTGGTTCAACAGGAATAAAGACTTCTACCTGCTCGTCAGTGAGGTTCAGACCAAATACGGATACTGACCAGTTCTCGGTGTAGTAGCCGATTGACGCTGTGACATCTTCACGCTCTTCCACCTTACCAAGCTGAGTATTCAGCAGGTTGGATTCAAACTCATCGATCTTGGTGTACTTCGCGTAAATGTCGAGCGAGCCGTTACCGATCGGGAAGGAGAGCGTGCCACCGACACCAAGCGTGAACTCGGGCGCGTTACGTGGTGTCAGGAAGCTTGCGTCTTCAATGATGGCAACACCGTCAGAAGTGTTGATGTCGGTGAAGAATTCTTCGTACTCAGCATCCAGGTAACCGTATGCCAGGAAGCCTCGCAGGTACTCGTTGAATACGTACTCGGTTTCCAGCTCCCAGCCTTCGTAACGAGCGTCAGCCGCGTTAGAGAAGACCGTAGCAACGGTGAGGGTGTCCGGATCTACCTGTACAGATGCTTCCTGCTTGTCCGTGAAGTCGTTGCGGAACCAGGTCACGTTCAGACGCAGACGATTGTTCATCAGCGTTGACTTGTAACCGATTTCGTAGGACTCGGAAGTTTCTGGGTCATACTGGTCACGAACGAAGTCGCGCACGTTCTGGTTTACGCCAAAGAAACCACCGGACTTAAAGCCTTCTGAGTAAGTACCGTAAACGATGGAGTCATCATTGATGCGGTAGGTCAGACCCAGCTTGGGAGAAGTTTCGTTCCAGTCGTTGTCCAGGTCAGCGAACTCGAAGAAGTCCCTGTTGCGCTGTCTTTCAATCGCTGTCAGGTAAGCCTGACCAGCGACGAAGTCTTTCTCTTCGTAGGTGTAGCGAAGACCAGCAGTCAACGTCCAGTTTTCGGCAAACTCCCAGTCAACGTGAGCGAAGGCTGCGTAGGATGTTGTTTCCTGTGTTTCAAACAGGATCTGCGCGAGGCTTGCCGTGTTAGTAGGGTAAGCTGGAATGGTTCGGTCACAGGCGACGGTATAAGTACCGTCAAAGGCCTGACAGGCTTCCCATTGTCCAGGTGCTGACAGCGCGGCACCGAACAGGATGCCCCAGAAGGCACCACCTGTTGACCAGTCTTGAGTAAACTCATTCTGGAACCAGTAAAGACCAGTAGTAAACGAGATGTTGTCGTAGGCACCGTCGATACGGAACTCGTGGCTGGTCTGATCGTACTCATTCCATCTTTCGATGGTAATGAATGGTGCAGCTGAGCCGTCGAAGTCGTAGATACGGTATTCATCCATATCACGGTAGCCGCCGGTGTAAACCAGAGTCATATTGTCGTTCAGCTCATAAGACATGGACAGCGTGATCGCGTCGGTATCCAGTTCCGCTTCGTTCTCAGTATCGTTCTCTGAAACCGTTGGTGTTTCGACGCTGTTTCGGCAGGCGTCAATTGGTCCAAACAGCCCGATAAGTCCGAACACACAAGTCAGCAAGCCGCCCGAGAAGTCCGTGTCATTCGGATCCGTTGGGGGAGGCAGTACACCTGGCGCTGCGTTGTAGTTGGTGTTGTATGCAGATAACTGACTGGTGTCGTTGTATTTCTCAATGGTGAACGTTGTTTCGAATCGATCGTTTGGCGTCCAGAGGAATGTCGCACCATAGTTCTGGTAGTCAGTTTCACCTGTATTACCACCGATGGTGACATTGTCCATGAAGCCGTCGTCTTTAATGGATGTCGCAAAGAACTTGGCTGCCAGCTTGTCTTCGATAACCGGCGTATTAATCACCGCACGAAGTTCTTCCTGACCTTCTTCACCTAGAGTGACCTTAAATCGCCCCCCTAGTTCGCCTGTTGGGCGGCTTCGAATGGCGTGGATCAAACCACCCACAGTGTTCTTTCCGAACAAGGTTCCCTGCGGTCCGCGAAGTACCTCGATTCGTTCGATATCGAAGTTCTCTACAACCTGCCCAGCCAGTGTGCCGAGGTAGATACCATCGATCATCACAGATACCGGCGCGTCGAAAGAGTTGTCGTCCGTTCGAGTTGGGCTTATGCCGCGAATGTTAATGACAGCGCCGCCGCCACCCCGGCTACCATCTTCGGCGATGGTTGCGTTGGGAATAAAGCCGGTCAGGTCTGTCAGGTTTCGAACTGTAGAGCTTTCCAGTTCTTCAGTGAGTGCAGTAATCGCAATAGGAATGTCCTGGGACGATTCTTCCTGTTTACGTGCAGTTACCACAACCTCTTCAAGACCAAGGCTATCTTCGGCGTAACTTGAAAAAGAAAAAGCGCAACCACTCAGAATCAGTGATGCGACTGGTATGAACTTAAAACGCATGGGTTCCCCCTCTCATGGTTATTGTCGCTACATTTCTGTAGGTGAGTTCATGTTTTGTTAATTGGGGTTTCAAGTCAATGAATTTGAAGGAAAAAAACAGCTTTGTGATGGCGCGCTGCAACAAAGTGGCATGAGGTGTGCCGCTTTTGTTATGGTCCTCTTCATGGTCACACGGATGCTGTTTTGCAGTATCTTCATCAGCAAATATAAGTGGTAACAACAACTTGGACGCCCTCGAAGCATTACAAACACGAAACTCAGCAGCTCGACTGACAGGATCAGTATCCGAAGAAGCGCTGTCGGAGATGATTAAAGCCGGCCTACGAGCCCCCGATCACGCACAACTGAGACCGTGGCGAATCGTGGTGATTGAGGGGGAAGGCAGAGACAGGTTGGGTGCACTTTTCGCTCAAGCCAAACTAACGGCACACCCTGACGAATCAGCTGAGGCGCTGGCCAAGCTTAGAGGAAAGCCGCTCAGAGCGCCGGTGATTATCGTTGTCGCGGCAAAGATAACCGAACACCCAAAGGTGCCTGAGATGGAACAAATCTTGTCCGCCGGTGCAGTGGCTCAAAACATGCTGGTGGCGGCGCACGCACTTGGTTATGGCGCCATGTGGCGTACCGGTGAGATGACATTCAACCAGGTCGTTGGTGAAGGGCTGGGGTTGGATGAGCGTGATCAGATTGTTGGTTTCCTTTATGTCGGTGAAATAGAAGGTCGTCAGAAGTCGTTACCCGAGATGAACCCTGAAGATTTTGTCACCCGCTGGTAGATGCGAGAGTTGATTGGTATCAAAAGCTGAAGTGCTGGACGCCGACTGGCGTCTGCTCAGAATTGAAATTGCTGAGCACGATGACGGTAGTGAAGTTGAAGCCTATGACGGCTATAGTCGATTCTGGTCGAAAGAAGCGGTGCTTGGAGCCTACTGGATCGCTGAAAAAGTAGAAGAGACGCGTATCAGGCTCCACCTGACGGAAGATATTGAACTGGAAGGTTTCCGAGACCCGCTCGATTTCACGCCGGATATCGACTTTAAGAGAGAACTATTGTCCCGGTGTGACTGGGAAGAAGTCGTACACCAGATATTCCCTGCAGAAGAAGAGAGGCAGCTGTCGCTGTTTGAAGAACATCCAGACAAGGATCAGGAAGATGAGTAAAAGTGCACGTTCGAAAAATGCATCGCGCATCCAGGATCGGCTGATTGATGAGTTGATTGGGATTTGCCGGGGCATCATTGCTGATGGTGTGATCGAAGAATCGGAAGCCATCTTCCTCGGGCAATGGATTGAGAATCACCGGGAACTCGCTGAAAAGTGGCCCGCCAATGTGGTTTATGCCCGCGTCACTGAAATGTTGATGGACGGCGTGCTGACAGACGAGGAACAAAAAGACCTCTTAAGTACGCTGCGTGATCTCACTGGGGAAGGATCACCTCTGCAGGAGCCCAATCAGGCGACGTCTCTGCCGCTGACAAAACCTGAGCCCGAAGTGGACTTCAGTGGCAAAGAGTTCTGCCTGACCGGCAAGTTTGTGTTCGGTTCAGTCGAGGATTGTGAAGAAACCATTGTCGAAGTGGGCGGTCAGGTGGTTGAGTCGCCTGAGTCTGGCACTGACTACCTGGTGATCGGCGAATTCTGTTCACCTGACTGGGTCCATACGACCTTTGGTCGGGCCATCGAGCGTGCTGTAGAACTGCAGCAGGAAGGCGCTGCCATCAAGATCATCTCGGAACGTCGCTGGGTGGATGCGCTGGCAGGCAATTGAGGTATAATGCGGTTTCCACCTTGGTCCTCCCGCAATGAATAGTTGTGAACTCCGCCAGGCCCGGAAGGGAGCAACGGTAGCGATGAATTTATGTGCCGGGATGTGGCTAAGGTGGTCTTCTTAACCTGGTAACTACCATGTTCTACTCCGATCAAACCTTGCCGGTACGGGAGCTAGTCGCCACCAGTCATGAAGCTGCAATCGCAGCTTACTCTCAGCCAGGAACCTGGCTCGATGCTGAGACACGAACTGCGATTCTCGAGGAAGTTCGTCACGCGCCGAACTGTCCGCTTTGCCAACAACAAAAAGCAGCTTTGTCACCTTATGCGATTGACGGCGTTCACGACTCAGCGACCAATTTGCCTGACAATATTGTTGAGGTGATTCATCGGATCTGTACGGATTCCGGCCGTTTGACGGGCAAATGGTTTGGCAAAGTCGTTGAATCTGGTTTAACACCTGAAGAGTACATCGAAGTGGTTGGCCTGACCGCGACAGCGATCATTATCGATAGTTTCAGTGATGCGCTTGGAGTTGATAAGGCAGTTGCGCCAAAACCTTGTGAAGGTGAGCCGAGTCGTGAGCTCAACCCCGCTGTTGTAGAGGCAGGCGCCTGGGTGCCGATCATGGATGTCGAACAGGCGGAAACCGATCTTGGACTGCCGTCTGTTCCGAACATTGCACGCGCGATGGGGCTGGTGCCAGCTGCGGTAGGGCACTTTTTTAGCGTCATGCGATCCCAATATTCGTTGACCGAATATGAAACCAGTCTGACTCGTGCCCAGATAGAACTGATCGCGTCGAGAGTGTCATCCCATAATCAGTGCTTTTACTGAACCACCTCACACACCATGCTGCTTCGTGTAAGCGGTGATCGAACAGACGATGACTACAACCTTGACGGCATTCTAGGTCGCGGTGAGGTTGGTGTGCCTAACGAAGAAATCCTTGGGCGTGTCGCGGAAGCCGTGTTCACAGGTGATGCGGTGCTTTTGTCAGAGCTCAGGGAAACGAGCGGAGAAGAACTCACCCAACAACAGTTGGTGGATGCGTTCGCGGTTGCCAGTGGATTTAACGGTATCACCAAGGTCGCTAATGCAACCGGCCTGCCGTTGGATGATTCCACCCAGGAAATGACAATTGAGATGCGTCAATCCACTGGGATCGACGCCTACTCTGAACAGGCGAAATCCAGCCGCTTTGACTGACCGACAGGCTAGGGGAGCAGGTTGCCGCCGCCAACATCGAGGGTTGCGCCACTCATATAAGTGTTCTGCATCGCATGCAGAATAGAACCCGCCACTTCTTCTGACTGACCGACACGACCCAGGGGAATGCCCTGGCCGATTTGCTCAAGCACCTGCTCTCGATTGTCACCGAGTGCAGCGAAGGTTGCCGTATCAATGATGCCAGGTGCGACCACGTTAACCCGGATGGGTGCCACTTCAAGCGCCAGCGCTCGAGTCAGTCCTTCAACCGCACAGCCAGTGCAGGAGATCGAAGACATTCCGACATTACATTTGCGCGCGGGAAAACCGCTGACAAACGTCAGTGACCCCGTCTGTTTCACATGCGGGATGCCTTGTCGGGCGACGTTTGTATAACCCCAGAATTTTTCGAAAGCGGCTCTAAACTGCTCATCGGTCTGGTCCATAAACGGCGCGTTGGTTCTGTTGGCACCGGTTGCGTTCGCGACTATGTGATCAACTTCACCTGTGCTGGCGAACAAAGCATCGAGGCCCGCAGTGTCATGGATATCCAATTGCCCGAACTGGATGTCAGGATGATCTGACTGACATTGCGCAACCTTGTCTTCTGAGCGACTGACTGCCCAGACTTTGGCGCCTTCTGCTTGTGCCATAACAGCAGCTGCCAACCCGATACCTGATGTGCCGCCGATGACGACAACTTTTTGTCCTTCCAATGAACCCATGCTTAGTCTCTATACGCAAAAACCAACATTCTAATTCAATGACTGCCAGGCATTCAGCATCATTTGTACCGCCATCATGACGAGAAGCATGCCCATGAGTCTCTCGATGGCGGTTAGGCCTCGCTGACCGAGGATGCGGTTGAGCGGCGTTGCGGCAAGCAGGATGACGGCCGTCATGAACCAGGCAATGGAGATACACAAGAACAGCTCCATCAGCGGTTGTGTTGTGGCCATTAACATCAGCACCGCCATGATAGAGGGGCCAGCAACAGCAGGAATCGCCAGAGGCACGATCAGTGGTTCACTGTCACCACCATCACCGAAGATTCCGTGGGGCGTAGGGAAAATCATTCTGATGGCGATCAGGAACAGAATGATTCCGCCGGATATTGCGATGGCCTCGCTGGTCAAGGCGAGAATCTCGAGCAGGTACCGTCCAAAAAACAGGTAGATCAACAAAGCGACATAGGCGATCAGCAGCTCCCGAAACGTCACCCGCAACTTTCTTTTCTGTGGGACGTGTTTCATTACCGAGAGAAACAGGGGGACGTTGCCCAGTGGATCCATGATCAGGAAAAAAATGGTGGTGGTGCTGATGATTGTTGTCAGATCCATATCAATAAAAACCTGGAAGTGTTTTGCCTGGGTCGGCGAAAAAGCAGCGCATGGTATGCTTGAAGATTGTTCGTTTCAACCCGCGTAAACCCCAATAGGAGACTCCGAATGGATGATTTGGCTTTTTCCGATGCAACAACCCTGGCAGCAAAGATAAAAGCCAAGGAAATCAGTGCTTCTGAACTTCTGGAACACTACATCCAGCGAGTCGAAAAATACAATCCAGAAGTTAACGCGGTCGTTTGTACGCAGTTGGAAAAAGCCCGTGCCAGAGCCGCTGAAGCAGATGCGGCACTTGCAAAAGGCGAAGACTGGGGACCTCTGCACGGTGTGCCAATGACCGTGAAAGAATCTTTCAATATCGAAGGGTTACCGACCACCTGGGGAAACCCCGAAAATAAAGACAACATCCCTACCGAAGACGCCGTGGCGTGCCAGCGGTTACAGGCTGCAGGCGCAGTGATCTTCGGTAAAACCAATGTGCCAATTCATCTGGCAGATTTTCAAAGCTTTAATGAGGTCTACGGTATTTGTGGTAACCCCCACGATCTCGAAAGAACGCCAGGTGGATCCAGTGGTGGGTCCGCCGCTGCGATGGCTGCGGGATTCTCAGCCCTGGAAATGGGCAGCGACATAGGGGGATCGATCAGAAATCCAGCGCACTACTGCGGTGTATTTGGTTTAAAACCAACGTGGAATGTTTTGCCCATGCGAGGTCATGCGCTGCCAGGCATTCTGACACCCAGTGACATTTCGGTTATTGGTCCGTTGGCTCGAAGTGCAGAAGATCTTGCGCTCGTGATGGACATCGTTGGTGGCTCTGACGATCTGCACAATCCTGGTTGGACTTTGGATTTACCGAAGCCGACAAAAAAGAAGTTCTCTGAATACAAAATCGCGGTCTGGTTGGATGATGATATGGCGCCGGTGGATAAGTCGGTACAGGAGCGAGTCATGCGAGTTGCACAGCTTGCCCAGGATGGCGGCGCGCAAGTCGACTTCGATGCACGACCCGAGTTCACGTCCCAAGATACCCACTACACCTACGAAAGCCTTCTGCATTCAGCCATGTCCGCAAGGCAACCGGTTGAGATGTTTGAGTACCTGCTCGACAAGCGCCAGAAACTTTCGGATGACGACATGAGTGACGAGGCACGGGTAACCCGTGCGAGTGCTCTCTACTATAGAGAGTGGCATGCAGCGAACGAGCGGCGTACTCACCTTCGTTGGGCGTGGCATAACTTCTTTAATCAGTATGACCTGCTGCTCACACCCATGTGTGTGACGTCGGCGTTCAATCATGATCACAATCCGAAAATCTCTGAGCGCACCATCACCGTGAATAATGAAAAGTATCCGTACATGAAGCAGGTTTTCTGGGCGGGTCTCACCGGCGTTTCCTTCCTGCCTTCGACCATTGTGCCCACAGGTCCTGATGACCAGGGCTTGCCTATTGGTGTGCAGATTGTCGGTGCTGAGATGCACGATCTAATTACCGTTGAATTCGCTAGAATGGTGCACAAGGAGCTGGGTGGATTTGTGCCAGCCCCTGCTTACCAGGACTAGAGGAGACGACCGTGGACTGCCCCAAATGTAAGGCGCCAATGGAAGAAGTTACCTACGACCAGGTGATGATCGATCGGTGCACCAAGTGCCTGGGTTTATGGTTCGACAAAGGCGAGGCTGAAGCTCTGTCGAAGCGCTGGATCGCGGAATACGTCGATACCGGCGACCCTTCGCTCGGCGAGGAAATGGATGAGATTGACGCCATTGATTGTCCCCGTTGCGCAAAGCCTATGCGTCGTTACTTCGACATCTCCGAAAGCCAGCTTCAATACGAGGAGTGTGATGAACACGGTATGTTTTTTGATGCCGGGGAGTTCACCCTGTGGGCGGAGAATCAGTACCTGTGATGAAGCGGTTTTTGTTGTGTCTGCTGTTGTTTGTCGTTCACACGGCTCATGCCGAGGATGTGGAGGCGCAAAACTCGAATCCTGAGGTTCTGATCAAAACCAACCTTGGCGATATCGTCGTTGAATTGTACGAATCGGAAGCGCCGATTACGGTCGCAAACTTCCTTGCCCTGGTGGACTCTGATGCTTACAAAGACACGATTTTTCATCGTGTGATTGCAGGTTTCATGGTGCAGGCAGGTGGTCACTATTTAGACCTTTCTGAAGCACCAGAAGTAGAAAACATCTTCAACGAGGCGGCTAACGGTTTGAAAAATCGACGCGGCACCCTCGCGATGGCACGACAGAATGAAATCGATTCAGCGAGCCGTCAGTTCTTCATCAATGTTGTGGACAATGACTACCTCGATCACGATGCCAAGAAGAGTTGTACGCGAGAAGATGAGGCGTCGGTGCTCGCGGCTGCAGAAAAAGGCCTACGTAAACCAATGCGCTGTAAGTCGTTCGGCTACGCGGTCTTTGGGGAAGTGACTGAAGGCATGGATGTGGTGGACCTGATTGAGTTGAGTGAGACCCAGAGCATTTCTGGCTTCGATGATGTGCCGGTTACGCCGGTGGTCATTCTTGCGATGGAAAGACGTTGAGTAGGCCAAAGATCGCAGTATCCAGTTGCCTGTTAGGGCACGAAGTCCGTTTTGATGGTGGGCACAAAAACAGTCGATATGTATCTGACGTTCTATCGGAGTACTTTGATTTCGTGCCGCTCTGTCCTGAGGTCGCCATTGGCCTTGGCGTTCCTCGTCCTACGATTCGTCTGGTGGAAACTTCGCCGGATACCGTTGATGCTGTCAGCAACGCCGATAGTTCCCTCGTTTACTCTGATCAGTTGCGTGACTATGGCCGAAAAACAGCGCCGCAGCTCGGTCATGTCAGCGGTTATATCTTCAAAAAGGATTCGCCCAGCTGCGGTATGAGTCGCGTAAAAGTGTATCGCGGTGCGCAGAAAATGCCGGAGCGTATTGGGGTAGGTTTGTACGCCGACGAGATCATGAAGGCGATGCCTAACCTTCCCGTTGAAGAAGAGGGGCGACTTCAGGACACGCGACTGCGCGAGAATTTCCTGGAGCGAGTTTTTCTCTATGCACGCTGGCAGGCGTTTCGTGATGAAGGTTTCTCTAGCCGCGGTCTTGTCGCGTTTCACACCGCCCAGAAATTTGCTGTTCTTTCCCATGATGAGCCTGTCTATCGTGAGCTCGGTCGAATCGTGGCGAAGGCAGGAGAGGGTGACCTTGAGGAAAATTGTGAGGCTTATTTTTCGTTGTTGATGGAAGGCATGAAGGTTCTGACGACACCCAAAAAACATGCGAATGTGTTGATGCACATTATGGGTTTCTTTAAAGAGTCGCTGTCCTCGGATGACAAGGCGGAACTCCTAGGGCTGATCGACGCTCACAGAGAGGGTTTGGTGCCGGTGATTGTGCCAATCACCCTCATCAACTACTTCCGTAAGAAATACCCGAACGAATATATTGATGGCCAGACCTACCTTGAGCCTCACCCGCCGGAGCTTATGCTCCGTAACATGCTTTAGACCAATAGGTTTTAAGTACCGTTCTGTGGCAGGATATCTGCCATGGAGATCACACCTTTAACCCCACATCTTGGCGCTGAAATTCGAGGCGTCGATTTATCTGCTCCTCTGGACAATGAAACGTTTGCTGGCATTCACCAGGCGTTTCTTGACTGGAGTGTTCTCGTTTTTCGAGATCAAGAGCTTAGCCGTGACCAACACAAGGATTTCGGAAGGAAGTTCGGTAAGTTACATACTCATCCGATGAATCATCAACGAGATGGTGATGATGAGATCCTGGTAGTAAAGACAACCAAGGATTCAGCGTATACGGCCGGCAACGGCTGGCACACGGATGTAACCTGCGATGAGTATCCGCCCATGGGATCCATGCTTTACATCAAAGAAGTGCCCGGTTCCGGCGGGGGCGATACTTTGTATGCCAACATGTATCTCGCCTATGAACTGCTGTCTGAAACCATGAAGGACATGTTGGACAGACTTGTGGCGGTACATGACGGCGCTATTCCGTATGTCGGTTCTTACAAGAGCACGCCACCGGAAGGTGGGTATCCTCGGCATGAACACCCGGTTGTTGCCACGCATCCTGAAACAGGCCGCAAGCTGCTTTATGTGAACTCAGGGTTCACTTCCCACATCAAAGATCTGACAGCGCAGGAGTCGAGAGCGTTGCTGAACTTCCTGTTGAATCACATCGCGACCACCCCTCGACTGACCTGTCGGGTCGCCTGGGAACCGAATACTCTGACCTTCTGGGACAATCGATGTACGCAGCATCATGCGATCTGGGATTATTACCCCAACTCCCGTTACGGTGAACGAGTGTCAATCGTGGCTGCAGATCGACCTGCTGCCTGATCGCTCCTAGATTCTGAAGTCGCTGATCTGTATTTCCTCGCCGATGTTGGCGTAGTCACCAGCCGCGCGAGCCGCTCTAAACTCACCCCAGTTTACCGTGTCGTATCTAGGCGTTTCTTTTAGAAGCGGTTTGCAGTCAGTTTCAAACTGCGGGTTCATAAAAAAAGCGGCACTGAAACGTTCCGTGTCAGAGTTCGCCAGTACCCGGTGCAACGGTGCGACGAATCTGTCGTTTGACCAGACCTGAACCATGTCACCGATGTTAATGATCAGGGTGTCTCGATCTGCCTCGATCGTATGCCACTGATCCTTGTGACGAACCTGCAGGCCAGACACGCCGTCTTGCAGCAACACCGTCACGGCACCGGCGTCTGTGTGATGATGAATGCCCAGCTGTCCGGTCTCAGGAAAATCTTCAGCAGAATCTGCCGGATCCGAACAGAGCGGGTAATGGTTGAGGCGCAGGAAGCTGGTATTGGTTGGCGTAAAGGCGGACGTCAGATGGTCAGCGTCTTGATTGAGGGTCAGGCAGATCGCTCGAATAAGGTCCAGGCTGATGGATTCACACTGTTCATGCCAGGCCAGCATACGGTCTTTAAAGTCTCCCGATTCTGGCCAGGGTGTATCTGTTCTGCCGAGGTCGAAAATCTCTTTCCAGTCCTGTCGATTCTTGGTGAGTTCTCGGTCGTAGTAACCCCAGGGATTTTCTTCGGTGCGGGAGATCGCTTTTTTGTCTTTCTCAGGTTGCGCGAAAAAGGCTCTGGTGGCATCAAGAAAGCGATCGATCGCCGCTTGTTCGAGATCATGTTCTACAAGCCTGAAAAAGCCCCACTCAGCGGCGGCATCGCTGAGTGCCTGTAGTGCCGCAGTCTCTTTGTTCCTTAATGAACGGAGGCTGACTACCGGTATATCCATCTATCCCAAGAGCCCATACAATCTGGTGGTCTACCTTACCTCAAGAGAATTCATGTCAACAGCGGAAGTCGCTGCACCGGTGGTGCAGACACAATTTGGTCCTGTCCTTGGGCGGGAAAAGAACGGCGTCATGATGTTCAACGGTATCCCTTATGCGGCGCCGCCAACGGGTGATCTGAGATTCAAGGCGCCACAGGATCCGGAAGCCTGGGATGACATTCGCGATTGCACCCGCTTTGGACCTGCTGCTCCTCAACTACCAAGTGGCGGCATGACGAATTCAGTGCCGGTTAAGTGGGATGAAGACTGTCTGTTTCTAAATATCTCTACGCCATCTGCCGATGGTGCGCGTCGTCCAGTGCTTGTCTGGCTTCATGGCGGTGCCTATCGCAGTGGTCAGGGTGCTGTGCCCTGGTACAACGGCTCCAGTTTCGCGCTGAACGGTGACATCGTGGTGGTTTCTATCAACTACCGACTAGGCGCACTTGGGTTTACGGATCTATCCCGTTTCGGCGAAGCATTTGCAACATCGGGGGTGAATGGCACGCTGGATCAGATCCAAGCGCTACGCTGGGTTAAGAACAATATCGAACATTTTGGCGGCGATCCTGCGCGCGTCACGATCGCTGGTGAATCAGCCGGGGGTTTTTCTGTTTGTACGCTCGTTGCCAATGAACATGCCCAGGGTCTGTTTCAGCGAGCGGTATCTCAGTCCGGCAGCGCCGAACAGGTTCTGTCAGCGGAGTTAGGCAATCAGGTTGCTGATCTGCTTCTTGATGAACTGGGTGCAGGAAATGCCGATGACGTTATGAATGCCTCGGTGATGGATATTCTGGAAGCGATGAATCGCGTCGACAAGAGATACAGTCCTTATGGAATTGGTAATGGCGCCGTTCAAGCGTTTTATCCTGTGGTTGGAAATGAAGTGATTCCTGTTGCACCGCTTGAGGCGATCAAGAGCGGCGTCGGAAACGATATTGTTTTGATGGCGGGTATCAACAAAGATGAGAATTCGCTATTCATTCCGCCAGGCGTTACTGAAGAAAAATTGGCAAAACAGGCACAGCGACTGGGATCGTCCAGTCTCGTTGATGACTACCGAGAAATTTTGCCAGAGGCTTCGTCAACCGATCTGGCTGTTCAGATTGCGTCGGACCAGTTGTTTCGGTTGCCCACCATTCGAATGATGGAGGCGCGTGCGGAGAATAATAGCGCTGGTTGGATGTACGAATTTGATTGGGAATCGCGCCAGCCTCACCTGAAAGCAACGCATGCGCTCGAAATTCCGTTTGTGTTTAACACCCTTGAAGCATCAGGGGTTGATGCCTTTATCGGGCCGGGAGAGTTACCGCAATCGGTGGCGGATGACATGCATTCCGTGTGGACAGCTTTTATCCAGGGTAATGATCCCTCATGGTCTAATTACGATATGCAGAGTCGAACGGTGATGCATTTTGATAACACGTCCTCGGTTGTGGAAAATGGTGACCTAGCCAGGATCGCAGCCTGGGAGAAAGTTCGCTAAACCGCTTCTGGGAAGTTTTATGCGTTTCAATGTGAATGATGAGGACGTCGAGGTCGAAGTTGATCCGGATACACCTCTGTTATGGGTCCTTCGTGACAACCTCAATCTGACCGGCACCAAGTACGGCTGTGGCATCGGCGCATGTGGTGCCTGCACGGTGCTTATGAATGGTCATCCCATCAAGTCTTGCTCAACGACCGCTGAAGCATCGCAGGGTTACAACATTCAAACGATTGAAGGATTGTCTGAAGACGCCAGTCACCCGGTCCAGTTGGCCTGGATCGAAGGTGATGTTCCTCAGTGTGGTTATTGCCAGTCAGGTCAGATCATGACTGCGGTGGCTTTGCTGAACGAAAAGTCGAATCCAACCGATGAAGAAATCAATGAAGCTATGCAGAACATCTGCAGGTGCGGAACCTACTCAAAAATTCGCGCCGCGATAAAGAAGGTCGCTAAGGAACGTGCTGATTCATGAGTGAGTTCAGCAGACGGGATTTTCTGAAGGTCACGACCACTGCCGCCGGTGGGTTGATGGTGGGTTTTCCTCTCTTGTCCATGGGCGTCTCCAAGCCCTATGAGGCGAAACAAGTTACTGCCCCGGAAATCAATGCATGGCTCGTGATCGAACCGGACGAAACCGTCCTGATTCGAATTGCAAAAGCAGAAATGGGTCAGGGTGTTATGACATCTCTGCCTATGTTTATCGCTGATGAACTGGAAGCTGACTGGCGCAAGATTAAAGTTGAATACGCTGACGTAAATCGCAGTGCCCTTCGAGGACAGCTGTATCGCGACATGACCACTCGACTCAGCAACTCGGTCTCTGAGTCGAGACTCATCATGCATATGGCGGGCGCAGAGGCTCGTGAGCGATTGATCAAAGCTGCTGCTGAAACCTGGGGCGTCAGACCTGAAGATTGTTATGCGGATTACGGTCGCGTCTATCAAAACAGTGGTGCCAAGTCCCTAGGTTACGGCGAGGTCGCAAAATTGGCAGCAGAAGTCAGTGTCGCGAACGTCGAAATAAAAACGCCCGAACTTTACTCAACCCTCGGTCTCGCGACGCCCCGCCTCGATGTTCCGGCCAAGGTTGATGGCTCTGCGGTATTCGGCATCGACGTTCGGGTGCCTGACATGGTCTATGCCACGGTCTTACACAACCCGGTCTTGGGTGCAGGCTTACAGAGTATGCGGTTCAATGCCATTCGCCATATGCCAGGTGTTATCCGAGCGCTGCGCATGGGTGATGCCATCGCCATCGTTGCGGAAACCTTTTGGCAAGCGAAGAAAGCCGCCGATACGCTGCCTGTTTACTGGAAGTCCAACGAAGGCAATAAGCGTTTTGATGACACCATAAAGCGAGAGTTCTTCGAAAAGTTACCCAACCGCGGCGAAGTCATGATGCGCAAGGGTGATATTAATCAGCTGATGGATGATGCGGAAAGGAGCATTGAATCAGACTATTACGTGCCTTATGTCGCGCAAGCGCCGCTAGAGCCGCTTAACTGCACGGTGCATGTCCAGGAAGAAAGGGTCGACGTTTGGGTCGGTCACCAGGACCCGGAAGGGGTCATGGATGTCGTGGCACAGCTGACCGGCGTGTCCCGTTACAAGGTGTTTGTACACAACTGTTTTATCGGCGGCAGCTTTGGTCGACGCAGTCATATGGACTTTGTTATTGAAGCAACCAGGATTGCGATTCAAATCGGTCGACCGGTTCAGATGATCTGGACGCGTGAAGAAGATATGCGTGCCGGTGGTTATCGCCCTATGTCGGCCATGCGTTTTAAAGCCGGCTTTGATGTCGAAAAGAACATGACGGTGATCACCAACCACTCGGTGACACATTCCATCGAATACGATCAGGATAAAAATGCTACCGGCGTTGACGAGGCATCTGTTGAGGGGCTGGTGGATCACCCCTATAGTTTTCCCGCTTACAGCTTTTCTCATTCCAGATTGAACACTCACCTGAAGAGTTGGTGGTGGCGCTCGGGTGGACATTCCATCAACGCGTTTGCCATGGAATGTTTTATAGACGAACTGGCTGCAGCTGCTGAACAGGACCCATTGGATTACCGCAAGTTCCTGCTAAGAGATGAGCCGGACTATCTCAGGGTGTTAGACCAGCTTGAGCGCAAATCTCTTTATCGAAAGCGACGACCCGGTCGAAACACCGATGTCGGCATTGCGATCCATAAAAGTTACGGAACCCTGGTAGCGGTTGTTGCTGAAGTCACCGTTGAGTCCAATGGCGGTATGCGTGTCGACAAACTGACAGCCGCAGTTGATTGTGGAAACGTCGCCAATCCCATGACTGCAGAAGAGCAGGTCGAAGGCAGCCTTCTGTTTGGGCTGTCCGCTACGCTCTATGGCAAGTTAACCGTTGAAGCGGGACGTATTCTGGAAGACAACCTGGATACCTATGAAGTACTGCGCATGGAAGAAACTCCTGAGGTAGAGATTCACTGGGAGCTCTCGGGTGGAGAACACTGGGGTGGTCTGGGAGAACCCGCTACCGCGGTTGTTGCACCGGCTGTCTGTAACGCGTTGTTCAAAATCACCGGACGCCGCATCAGAAGCCTTCCTGTTCGGGACTACTACCTCACCGTAAAATGACAGGCCTCGATTGTTTTTTAAATGGTTTCTCGCTCATCTTGAAACCGGGCTTACGCCAGTACTTTGTTATCCCGATCCTGATTAATACGGTTGTCCTGCTGCTGCTCGCGGGTACAAGTTATCAATACTTCAACAGCTGGATCGACATCATCATGGGTTGGTTCCCGGATTGGATGTCCGCGCTCTATTGGCTGGTTTGGATTATTGCGTTACTGGTTGTGCTTGTGCTCGTGTTATTCCTGTTTACGTTTATCGCGAACATCATTGCTTCACCATTTAACGCGCTCCTGTCCATCAAAGTTGAAGAACAGCTGACGGGTTCACCGCCTGTCTCTAACGTCTCAATATGGATGGTGCTGCCAAGAACGATCGCCAGGGAAGTCATGAAACTGTTTTATGTGATTCCGAGGCTGTTGTTCCTGGTAGTCCTGACGTTGATTCCTGTCGTCAATACGGTGTCACCGTTTCTATGGGTACTCTTTGGCGCCTGGATGATGGCGATCCAATACGCTGACTATGGTGCTGACAACAATGACCTCTCTTTCGGCGAGTTGAGAGAACGTTTGGGTGAATGCCGGATGGATGCTGTGATGTTTGGGCTGCCCGCTTACCTGCTGTTAACCGTACCGGTGGTGAATCTCATCCTGATGCCGGTTGGAGTTGCGGGCGGTACACGATTCTGGGTTGAGCACTTACGTTAGCCGTTCGTAAATCAGTTTCTCAAAACCATCGAGCGCCTCCAGGCATCGGGGTTCGTAAAGCGGCAACAACTGCATCAACAAAACACCGGCAATATCCTTTTCAGGATCAACCCAGAAGTAGGTGTTGAGTAGGCCACACCAGCTGAAGCTGCCTGGTGATCGCATCCCTGGCTCTGGTTGCATGTGTATCTGAAATCCAAGCCCCCACTTGTCGACACCGCCGCCTCTTGGAAAGGGGTAGGTAAAGCCTGGGTTAGCAGAGGGCTGGGTCTCAACGAAAAGATCACCGATCTGGTTGCTGATCATCTCTGCAAACGACGACTCGCTGATCAGGGGTGCACCCTTTGCCAGAAGACAGCGAAGGAACTTTGCATAGTCCTCAGCATTGGAAATTAAGCCGCCATCACCAAATGGCATTTCTGGAAACAATGGTTGTTCCTGCCAGGTGTCCTCAACCCATCGATAAGGCGGTGTTTGATTATCTCGAGGCTTGTAAGACGTTGATCCCATGCCGAGAGGTTTGAAGACCAGGTCATCCAGGGCATCCCCAAGGGATTTTCCGGTGACAGTTTCTACGATATTACCGAGCACATAAGTGGACACGCCGTAGGTCCACTGGCTTCCAGGTTGGTGGAGCAGGGGGAATGACAACTCACTCTTTGGATCAACGGCGAACAGCACATCATTGCAAAACTTGTAGCCAAAGCCTGCGGTATGCGCCAGGAGTTCCCGGATCGTGAAGTCATGTTCCTGAGGGACTTCATCATAGGTTCTGGCAGATGTGTCTACATTGCTGACGACTTTTCGATCTTTGAATGTATCCAGGTAGTTGCAGGCAGCATCGTCGATGCTGAGTTTCCCCCGTTCCTGAAGCATCATGATTGCCACGCTGGTGATGGGCTTTGTCATCGACATAATGGCGAAAGTTGCATCCGGGTCGATGCCGTGTGCCGCATGATAAAGCGTCTTATTGCCATTGGTTGCCAATGCAACCAGGCCTGGAACATCCTGTGTTGCAAGAAACTGATCGATTTCAGGGTGACTCATCTTGTTACTCAGCTTGAAAGGTTTCTTAAAACGTAATGCAGGATGCCGCCGTTCTGGTAGTAGAGAAACTCATTAGGCGTATCAATACGGATGTCTGCGTTGAAAGTGGTTTCTTTACCGCTGTCGTGAACTGCCGTGACCGTTACTTCCTTCTGACCGCTGCTGACAGCACCGATTGAATACCTTTCGCTGCCGTCCAGAGCATGTTCATCAGCACCTTCACCGGGTTTGAACTGAAGCGGCAGTATCCCCATACCAATCAAGTTGGAACGGTGGATTCGTTCAAAACCCTTGGCGATAACCGCGGTGACGCCAAGAAGTGAGGGACCTTTTGCAGCCCAGTCTCTGGATGAGCCGGTACCGTATTCGGCACCGGCGAGGACAACAAGCGGCACCTTTTCACTGCGATACTTTTCGGCGGCGGCAAACACGCTCATTTTCTCTCCCGTGGGGAAGTGCGTGGTCCAGCTGCCTTCGGTGCCAGGCGCCAGCTGGTTCTTAAACCTTACGTTGGCAAAGGTGCCGCGCATCATAACTTCATGGTTACCGCGTCTTGATCCATAGGAATTGAAGTCCTTGGGAGACACCTGGTGTTCTTGAAGGTATTCGCCTGCCGGGCTCTCGTCATCGATGCTACCGGCAGGGGAAATATGGTCAGTCGTAATGCTATCCCCGACGCGAATCAGGCAGCGGGCATCAGTGACAGGTTCAGGTTCGATGACCTCGCTGGTTAGGCCGTCAAAGAAGCTAGGTTTCTTGACGTAGGTAGAGACCGGCCAGTCAAAGCGTTTCTCTGTCGTGACCTCCAGTTCGTTCCAAACCTGGTTACCGTTGTAGACGTCGGCGTACTTTTCCCGGAACAGGCCCGGTGTGACAAATTCCCCGATGATGGACTCGATTTCAGATGAGTCCGGCCAGAGATCTTTCAGGAAGACATCTTTGCCTTCCTGGTCCTGACCAATGGGGTCTTTTGTAATATCCAGTCGCAGATTGCCTGCCAGGGCGTAAGCGACGACCAGGGGTGGTGACGCTAGGTAGTTCGCGCGTACCAGTGAATGAATACGTCCTTCGAAATTGCGGTTACCGGACAAAACGGAGGTAACCATCAGGTCGTCTGCTTCAATGGTGTTCTCGATTTCCGGAGCCAGTGGTCCTGAGTTACCAATGCAGGTGGTACAACCGTATCCCACGAGATAGAAGCCCATGGCTTCAAGATCATCGAGCAATCCGGCTTTATCCAGGTAGTCAGTCACGGCTTTCGACCCTGGTGCGAGGCTGGTTTTTACCCAAGGTTTGGTGGCAAGGCCTTTTTCCCTGGCTTTCCTGGCAACCAGTCCAGCAGCAACCAGTACAGCCGGGTTCGATGTGTTGGTGCAGCTGGTGATGGCTGCGATCACAACAGCGCCATCTTCAAGGTAGTCCACCGTGGGTCCGGTTACATCCGGTTTTTGCTGGACCAGTCGCAGATCTCTGAACTCTTTCAAGGTCTGTTCAAAACTTGCTGTGGCATCGGTCAGTTCAATGCGGTCCTGTGGTCTTTTCGGTCCTGAAATACAGGCAGCGACTTCACTCAGATCCAGATGCAGTTCGGAGGAGTAGTCCGCTTTCGGTGCGTTGGGGTCGTGCCATAAACCCATCGCTTTCATATAGGTTTCGGTTAGCTCGAGCTGTTCATCGGTGCGACCTGTCAGTTGCATGTAGTCGATGGTTTTCTGGTCGACAGGAAAAATACCGCAGGTCGCGCCATACTCAGGCGACATGTTGGCGATCGTGGCTCGATCAGCGAGGGTGAGGGATTCCAAGCCGTCGCCAAAGAACTCAACAAACTTTCCGACGACTCCGTGTTCGCGCAACATTTGCGTAACGACAAGTACAAGGTCTGTAGCTGTTGCACCTTCTGTTAGCGCGCCGGTTAGCTCGAATCCGACGACCTTGGGTATCAACATACTGATGGGTTGGCCCAGCATGGCGGCTTCGGCTTCGATGCCGCCGACACCCCAGCCGAGCACACCTAACCCGTTAATCATGGTGGTGTGAGAATCCGTGCCTACCAGGGTGTCGGGATAAGCCTGGCCCTGGTCGTTCACCATAACGCCTCTCGCCAGGAACTCCAGGTTCACCTGGTGCACGATGCCCGTGCCGGGCGGCACCACCCTAAAGTTATCGAAGGCTTCCTGGCCCCAGCGAAGGAAGCGATAGCGTTCGATGTTTCTCTCTATTTCAATCGCGGTGTTTTGTTCGAGAGCACTCTCGGTGCCGTAAATATCCACCATGACACTGTGATCAATCACCAGCTCAACCGGTACTTGCGGATTGATCTTCGAAACGTCGCCACCCAGATCCGCCATGGCATCCCGCATCGCCGCAAGGTCTACGATGGCAGGAACCCCGGTAAAGTCTTGGAGCAGTACTCTTGAAGGCACAAATGCGATTTCGGTATCCGGCTCAGCTTTGCTGTCCCAGTTTACGAGTGCATCAATATCGGATTCCTGTACGTGAAGCTGTCCACGGTGACGCAGCAGATTCTCCAATAGAATTTTCAACGCAAACGGCAGCCGCTTAACCCTGGCTTCGTCCAGCCCGTCAAAGGGGAAGATGGTATATTGCGCGTCGCCGACCTGGATCTTATCTGTCATGGTTTACAGCCTGTTGTCTTTCAATGAGATTCATCTGGAACGGCATATCAAACCACAAGTTTGTTAAGACGAATATGGGCCTCGACCAACTGCTTACAAATTTTTCAGCACAAGACTCTGAAGACTACATCGGCGAGCCGGTGAGCCAGTTGCAGCACGCTCTGCAAGCTGCTGCGCTGGCTGAGGCTGCGCAAGCAGATGAGCCACAAATATTGGCAGCCTTGTTACACGATGTCGGTCATTGGTGTGAGCCGGGTGCTGAGCAAATGAAGAATCTTGGTGCCATGCATCACGAACTGTTGGGGCAACAGTTTCTCGATGAGTTGGGTCTGCATCCTGATGTTGGTGCACTGGTCGGCCTGCATGTGGATGCCAAACGATATCTTGCCGGATCCCAACCTGAATACATTGCTAAGTTGTCTGCAGCTAGTGCCGAGACTTTGCGGTTGCAGGGTGGGCCAATGGATACCGATGAGCGACGGGAATTCGAAAGCCATGTGCTTCATCAGAAAGCGCTGCAACTCAGAGCCTGGGATGAAGCCGCCAAAGATCCGGATCGAGAGGTTCGAGCGCTTGGCAGCTATTCAGCCATGCTTCAGAGGAATCGTGCGGAACCTCTCTCCGAGGATCAGTTGAAACGCTGGCGAAGCACCGGGTTCCTGCATATCCCTGGTTGGTTTAGTCCTGATGAAATGAGCGACGTGGTGCAGGCGACAGCTTCCATGCAAATGTGGCCGGAATCCGCTGGAAAGTGGATGAAGTATTTCGAACTTGAAGGTTCTGAGCGTCAGCTTTGTCGTATCGAAAACTTCCTGCAGTATCAGCCGCTGTTTCACAGAATTTCACGGGGTGCTTCGACGCTTCATCTTTTGTCTCAGCTGATGGGTGAAAACGCCGTTCTGTTCAAAGAGAAGATTAACTTCAAGCTACCGGGCGGGCAGGGGTTTCTCGCTCACCAGGATGCGCCAGCCTTTACGACCTTTGGCCAGAAGTTTCATATCACCATGATGCTCAGCATCGATGCGACCACGGTGGATAACGGATGCCTGGAGATTGCTGAAACCCAGCGACTTACTGAAAGCCTCTCCATGAAGGACGACCTGACGTTGTCAGATGATGTGATTTCTTCACTGTCATGGCGTCCCGTTGAGACAGCGCCCGGTGACCTGGTGCTGTTTGACTCCTACCTGCCGCATCGCAGTTCACCGAACACGAGCGCTGTATCCCGAAGGGCGCTTTATGCGACCTATAATCCCGCCGCCGACGGTGACTATCGTGATGCTTATTTTGAGAAAAAGAGAAAAAGTTTTCCCCCGGATGTGGAACGTGAAGCGGGTGTAATGTACGACGAAGGCGTATTTAACGTAGGTAACCCAGTTTCAGTCGACGCGTGAGGATTCTGCGAGGGTGGAATGATCTGCCAGTGTCTCGGGATCGATGAGCTCGGCGAGTCGGTGTAGTTCCAGTTCCTGTGAAAGCAGCATCTCTCGCGCTTCTGATAAAACCCTCAACTGCTCGATCAGCACGGCACTATCGCCTGCGATCGCGGAGAGTACCTCAATCTGTTGATCGATGTCCGCCAGCAGTTTATCGAAATTGATGTTGTCGCTAATCATCTGACTGTTTTATTCAGATTGGTTGGATACATGCGTTTCATGTCATTTACCGAACGACTGATTAATTCGGCAAGCACCTTTTCGTTGATGTCGGAAAGTCGTTTGATATAGAGACAAGAAGAAGAATGTTTGTGTTTGCCCAGCTTCTTTAGCAGAGCACCATACTTTTTGAACCCGGGCATGATGTAAACCACCAGGTTTTGTTTCCTGGGTGAGTAGCCGGTCACCATGAAGTCACCCTCGCGTCCGCTTGCGTATTTGTAGTGGTATTGACCGAACCCGACGATAGAGTCACCCCACATCACCGCGCGTTTGCCAGTGGCTTCTCGCATTATTTTGGCAATGATCTGGCAGTCTTTCTTTTTCTGAGAATCGTCAATACCCGCTAAAAAGTCAGCAACCTTTGCTTTTGTCGGTTGTGTTTTGTTTTCAGCCATTACGACTCGGCGCTTCCGGTTAGCTCATCAAAACTCTTGTTTTTGTCTTCCCGAAGGCCTGTAACTACAGTCGCAAGTGCGCTCTCGAATTCAGCGCCGGTATCGAGAATTTCGCTGTTTTCGGTAACGATCATATGTGCCAGCTGGCTGGCCGTATATTCCGCAACTTTCAGGCCTGCGCGATTGGCGAAGATGTAGGTCTGGTTGGCTGAAATGATCGCCACCAGCTTGCAGGGGGTGAGTGTGCCTTCCATGATCGGCAGTTTTACCCATGCATCCTGCTTGAGGGCAGCGACGGTTGATTCCGCGGCGGCCATCTTCTTTTCTGCTTTGTGTCGAAGCACCATGGCGCGCTTTTTCTTTTTCTCAGCCTGCGCTTGTAAGAGCGCCAGTTGTCGTTCCAGATCTTCTTTTCTTTCCTGGGTGTATTCCTGGGAAACAGCCTGGCGATCTTCACGAACTTCGATCTGTTTTTCTTTTTTGTTTTGCGTGCTGACGGCCCGCAATACTTCGAACAGGTGCGAAAGAAAGACTTCTGCTGACGAGTGGGCTGGCGTCAGTTCTTTCATGATGCCGGCGCCCAGGTGATTGACCATTTCGCCGTAAGAAAGGTGCACAACTTTTCTTCGATTATGGTTGGTCAGAAGGAGCTGCTCGGTTTCCTGCCAATTCAGAATGAGTTTGATGCGCGCAACTTTTTCGTCCGGTTCGGTTGGATCGTCATAGAGGTACCATGTGCCAAGCTCAACATCTTTGATCTTGGCTACCGCATCTCGTGTTGCCTCCTGCATGGAAGCTGCCATGTTTTCATCGACTTCGATCGGCTCAAAATCACAGGGGTCGGAGGGTTCGTTGCCTCGAATGGCTTCCCATTCTGCTTCAAGGTCCGCCAATGATTCGATCACAAACTCTGTTTCGAATTTCATGCTTTCGCAGAAACCGCGAATTTGCTTCGGTAGGCTACCGATGAGCTGCGTTTGCTTTTCCTTTTCTTTGCTGTTGTCTTTCCTCGGTTGCAGTGACCAGATCATGGCTTCGGTCAGCTTCTGAACGTTCTGCCACTCCTTGGACTTCTCGCCATAGGCGATGAAGATTTTCTGCATGAAGTCGTACCAGGGGCCCTGGAACATAAAGATCACGAACAGCGGCATCTGGTTGCCGGACATTTCCTTGTTCAGGTATTCCGCTGAGTAGTATTGGCCTTTTTTTCCTCCCAATACTTTGAGTTCCCGGTCGATCAGTCTCTGCTCGAGTTTTTCGAAAATCGGTTCTTCTTTTTTGAAAGTTTTTGCCAGCTCTTCCATACACTTTTCAGTGTTCAGGCGACCATTGGCGTGCCCGGCGATGGTTGGCGTGATTTTTTCAATGAACTGTTCGCCCAGAATGCCGAGGTCTTCACTCCAGCCAATGCATTCGTGAACGATCAGGTCCACCAGTTCAAAGAGTCGGTGAGGTTTAGTTACCGCATGGATGTCGGACTCAAAAGCCAGTGAAGCAATGCGTGGTGCGATACCTCTAACGAAACTTTCGATTCGAAAGTCCAGGTCAGTCTGTTTGAGATAAGTGGTGACCGCGTCATCCACGAAGGCGACAACCCCCATATCTTCCCTGGAAAAGGACGCGCCGGGTTCGTGTCGTTTAAGCAGTTCCGCGACAGTATCGACGGTATCTTCGCTGGAAAGCGCAGGCAGCTTGCCAAGCAGAGTCTTCAGTCGATCTGAGTCAGAAATGTTAGGACCCGGTTCGTCTGGTGTGTAGTGATGCACCAGGGCGGGTACGATTTTTTCTGGCGGTGCCAGAGCTGGTTTTTTGGTTGTCACTTCAAAAATTTAGGGTCGCCGGAAGGTCAATACTACCAAAACTCCGCCTGGGCTATACTGCGCAGCTGTTTTTACATGTACAGAAATCTGGAGAACTCCATGAAGGGCACAGTCCACTACGAAACCCGGGGCAATATTGCTTTGATGAGCGTTGACAATCCGCCGGTAAACCCATTGTCTTCTGGCGTACGTCAGGGGCTCTATGATGGCGTCAGCAAAGCGCTCGAGGACGATGCGATTGATGCAATCATCCTCACTGGTTTGAACCGAGCGTTCATTGCGGGTGCCGATATCAGCGAATTTGGTGCGGCTGCGACGGAAGGTGTTGGGCTGAACGAAGCCCTCGACAAGATGGAAAAAAGCACCAAGCCAATTATTGCTGCCCTGAACGGAACGGCATTTGGTGGCGGCCTCGAGGTTGCGCTGTGTTGTGACTACCGTATCGCAGCACCAACAGCGCCTGTTGGTCTCCCTGAAGTGAAATTGGGCTTGCTCCCCGGCGCAGGGGGCACCCAGCGTCTGCCACGCCTGGTAGGTGCTGAAGCTGCAGTGAAAGCGATTATTTCCGGTGATCCGATCATGGCTCCCGAGGCATTGGCCATGGGTATTGTTGATCGCGTTGCCAGCGGCGATCTGATTGAAGACGCCACATCTTATGCGAACGAAATCATTGAAGCCGGCGCAGCGACTCGAAAGATTCGTGATCTGGAAGACAAGATTGCCGGTGATCGTGGTAACACTGAGTTGTTTGAGCAGTTTGCGGCGAATCTGAATCGAACTCACCGTGGCCAATTTGCACCTGCGCAGATCCTTGCCTGTATTGAAGCGGCTGTAAACGCCGAGAGCTTTGATGCTGGTATGAAAGTTGAAGCCGAGCGATTTGCCGAGTGTCTGAAGCATCCGCAGCGTGAAGCACTGATTCACATTTTCTTTGCCGAAAGAGCGGCAAACAAAATTCCTGGCCTCGACCGGGATGTACCTCTCATGGAAATCAATACGGCCTCGGTCATCGGTGCCGGCACTATGGGTGGTGGTATCGCCATGTGTTTTGCGAATGCCGGTATTCCAGTTCGGATTCATGACAATGATCCTGAAAACCTCGCGCGAGGTGTCAAAGTCATTGAAGGCAACTATGCCCGCACGGTTTCTAAAGGTCGTCTGAGTCAGGAAGACATGGATAAGCGCATGTCGCTCATTATTCCGACGGAAAATTTTGATGATCTGGGTGATGGTGATGTCGTCGTTGAAGCGGTCTACGAGAACCTGGACCTGAAAAAAGAAATCTTTGAGCGTCTGGACAAAGTGATGAAAGAGGGCGCTTTGCTAGCGACCAACACTTCCGGACTTGATGTTGATGCGATCGCAGCTTCTACGTCACGACCAGAATATGTGTGCGGCATGCACTTCTTTAGTCCTGCAAACGTGATGCGGTTGCTGGAAGTTGTAAAAGGTAAAGACTCTTCACCGGTCACGCTGGGCACCGCTATGGCGCTTGGTAAGCGCCTGGGTAAGGTATCGGTCATGGCGGGTAACTGCCCTGGCTTTATTGGTAATCGCATGTTGGGTGGTTACACCCGTCAGGCTGCAATGATGATTCTTGAAGGCGCAACACCGGCACAGGTCGACAAAGTGATTTATGACTTTGGCCTGGCGATGGGACCATTCACGATGAACGATATGGTTGGCCTGGACCTTGGCTGGCGCGCACGCAAGATGATGGGTGGCTCCAATGAAGTGACGGCTCGTATCCCTGATGAGCTTTGTGAGCTGGGACGCTACGGTCAGAAAAACGGCAAAGGTTACTACCGGTATGAAGAAGGTGATCGAACACCTCTGCCAGATCCCGAAGCCGATGAAGTGATTAAGCGCGTAGCAGAAGAACTCGGCTATCCGCAGAAAGACTTCTCTGATGAAGAGATTCTAAAGCGTTGCATGTACCCATTGGCCAACATCGGGGCGAAACTGCTGGAGGAAGGTCACGCGCTGCGCGCTGGCGACATCGACACGGTCTATGTGAATGGCTACGGCTTCCCGACTTATGTGGGTGGCCCTATGTGGTTTGCGGACACCCAGGGTCTGGATAACGTTCTGGCTGATATTGAGCGATTCTATGAGGAGACTGGCGATGACGTCTGGAAGCCCTCGGAATTGCTGAAGAAGCTGGCTGCCGAGGGCAAAAACTTCGCGTCTTTCGATGGCTAATTAGCCGAATTCACTACCTATTGGTGATATCCCCTAAGCGCCCGGATGACCGGGCGCTTTTGGTTTCGGCTCGTAACTATATAAAAAACAATGATTTAACCAGCTTTTAGAAGACTGGCACGCATTCTGCTTTGTATCAGGTAACCAAAAACCTGTGAGTACAAAAATGAATGGTCCCCTGAAACTCGTCTACCTGGTCCTCGGCATTATGTTCCTGTTGCTGGGTGTCATCGGACTGATTATTCCCATCCTGCCTGGGGTGTTATTCCTTGCCGGCGCACTCTATCTACTGAGTCGCGGATCAACTCGCGTCAAACAAATGGCGGACGAACATCCGACCTTGCGAGGTTTTCAACAGCGTATGGACCAGCTCGACGCAGCCAGCATGATGCAGCGTGTCCAGGTGGCCTGTCTGATGACCATCGAGAGCGTTGCGATTGGCATGAGAAAACTGTTTATCGGTGTTCGCCGCATCGTTGCATGAATTCAAAGAGCCTACTTTCAGCCCGGAACCTAACCGGGCTTTTTTTTGCCTGCTTTTTTTTTGCCCCGTTAGCCAGATGATATGCTTTGGTTTTGTTCTTAACCGAGGCACCTGCTTTGCCCAAGCATCCTTTCAATCGACCGCGCGGTCGCATCGAAACCATCACCATTAAATCGAAAGCACTGACGAACAATGTTCTGGGAGATCCTGTGGAACGCAGCGTTGCGGTCTATCTGCCGGAAGGTTACGACGAGTCGGGAGAAACCTACCCGTTATTCGTAGACATTGTCGGATTCACTGGAAGTGGTTTTAAACACATTGGATGGAGTGCCTTTCAGGAAAACGTACCGCAACAGATTGATCGATTGATTGCAGAAGAGAAGATGGGCCCGGTGGTGGTTGCCTTTCCCGACTGTTTTACATCGCTCGGTGGCAACCAGTACGTGAATTCCAGCGCCATGGGCAACTGGGAAGACTTTTTGTGTGACGAGATGGTGCCGGAGCTTGAGTCCAGTTTTCGGCTCAACGGCAACCGGGCGATATTTGGTAAGTCATCCGGTGGCTATGGCGCCATTGTTCACGGCATGCGCCGATCAGATGTTTGGGGTGCGATCGCCTGCCACTCCGGTGATATGGATTTCGATATCTGTTACCGATCGGATTTCCCCGGTGTTCTGAGAGCGCTGTCCAACTATGACTTTAATATTCGTGCCTTTGTCGACAAGGTCCATGCGGGAAAGAAAGTATTGGGCGGTGACTTCCATAACCTCATGATTCTGGCGATGGCCGCGAGCTATGACCCCGATCCCAGTGAACCCTTCGGTATCAGGTTGCCCGTTGAAACAGATACCTGCGAGATTATTGAAGATCGATGGCAGAACTGGCTTGCCTGGGATCCTGTTCGCATGGTGGACACGCCGGAGGCGCAACACTGTTTGAAGAACCTCAAGGGTATCTTTATCGATTGTGGCACCAAAGATCAGTACAACCTGGTTTATGGTGCTCGGCAGTTAAACCGTAAGCTGCAACTTTTGGGCATCGACCATCGTTACGAGGAGTTTCCAGACACCCACTCCACGATTGACTATCGTATGGATGTCTCGTTACCGTTTCTTTACGAAGCACTCAGTTAACCAATAGGAAAAATAAGAATGAAAAAACTGATCCTGATGCTGGTCCTGGCATTTTCATCTCAGGCTTATTCACATAGCGGACCGGAAGTACCGGAGCCGATGAACCTGGATTCTCTAGTTAAAGCCTTTGGTTGGGACTTCGAGAAAATGGAGATCACGACTGAGAAGGTGGCAGATGACCTCTACGTTCTCTTCGGTGTGGGTGGGAACATTGCGGTTAACGTTGGTGATGATGGCGTGTTCATCGTGGATGATCAGTTTCCGCAAATGATGCCGAAAATCCTGAAAGCCATCAGTGACATCGGTGGTGACGGTGATGTCGACTTTGCGGTCACCACTCACTGGCACTTCGACCATGCAGAAGGCAATCTGGCTTTGGGACCTGACGGTACATGGCTGGTCGCCCATGAGAATTCCAGGGAAATGATGAAGGGTGACCACATCATTAATCTAGTGGTTGCTGCCTATGAGCAGAAAGCCTACCCCGAGAGCGCGTGGCCGGATATTACCTACGACGATGACATGCAGTTTCATGTGAACGGTCAGTCCATCGACCTATGGCACTTTGGTCCTGCTCACACCACGGGTGACACAGCAGTCTATTTTCAGGGTACCAATGCCGTTCACCTCGGTGATGTTTTCAACAATTCCGGATATCCGTTTATTGACGCTGGTAACGGCGGAACCCTGGAAGGCGTGATCAAGTTTTGTTCAGAGACCCTGAAAAGAATCAATGAAGATACTGTCGTGATTCCTGGACATGGTCCGATCACGGACTACCAGGCGCTGGTAGACTACGTGGATATGTTGTCGGTTATCCGAGATCGTATGTTAGCCATGATTGATGACGGCGCGACGTTGGAAGAAGTGTATGCCGCAGGTGTGACTGCGGACTACGACGAAAAGATGGGTAACAGCATCGGGTTCGTCAATCGGGCCTATATGAGCCTGACCCACCGACGAACCCGATAGGTGTTAGACCGCGTCGAGAATACTGATTGTCGGCGCACCAGCGAGAAAGGCGCCAAGTTTTGCACTTTGCGCCTTAAACTCGTCTGACTTTCCGTGTTGATCCAGTGCAGCCTGATCAACATATTGCTCCATCACAATATAGGTGGCTTCTTCGTCCCGTGAGCGGTGCAGTGCATACCAGTTATTTCCTGGCTCTTTCTCAGCCACGATAGCCATCAGTTGCTTAAAGTTTTCTTCGAATTCAGCGGTTTTGTCCGGTTGTATCTTTAGAGTTGCGACGATGCCAACTGCCATGGGATGCTCCTTCTGGTTCCTAGTTGTATTGCAGAAACCTTAGTTAAACACAGTTCCAGGAATGGTCCGAAGAGGGCGATACAATGAATGAAAAGGTATTAGTCACCGGTATGTCTGGTCTGATCGGATCCGCGTTTCGAGAGGCAGCGGGTCAGGACTATGAGCTTTCGGCTCTGAATCGACGTCCCGTAGAAGGCGTGACAACGACTCAGGCAGATCTTTCAGACCTTGAAGCCATCCAGAGTGCATTTCAGGACATTGATGTGGTGGTGCATCTTGCTGCGGTCATCCACGATGGCTTCGGTTGGGATGCGCTTCTAAATACGAACGTCATCGGCACTCGTAATGTCTTTGAAGCCTCAGTGCAGGCTGGCGTCAAACGCGTGGTCTTTACCAGTAGCGGGGCAACCGTTGCGGGTTGGGAGCGGGAACCGCCATATAGCCATCTTGTTCAGGGCGACTATGACCTGGTGCCTGAAGACCTGAAGCTGATTACTGAAGACATGGCACCCAGACCTGCGAATCTTTATGCCTCGACAAAGGTCTGGGGTGAATCAATCGCACGGCACTATGCAGACAATCATGGACTGGAAGTGATCTGCCTTCGAATTGGTTTTGCCAATGAAGCGGATAAGCCAGAAAACGCCCGGCAGATGTCTGTATGGAACAGTCAGCGGGATGTTGTTCACGCGATCAGACTTTCAATTGAACATCAGATGGACGGTCGTTATGACTGCTTCTTTATTACCTCTGATAACGAACATGGATACAGGGATCTTTCTCGTGCCAGGGAGGTCCTAAAATATGAACCGGTCGATCGCGCTGGAGATTTTTTCGAGGTCCGGTGATATCCTTTTTCCGTTGTAGATGGTTTACCCAAATTGATTTCCACCACCTTTGAACCTGACCGTAATCTTTACGTCATGAAGATTTCGGGCGATATCACTGCGCCCGAACTTGTCGCCGGTTACGATGCCGCTTTTGCCCACAAGGACTTCCGACCCGATATGCACGCCATATGGGACCTGTCCAGTCTTCGCCTGGTCAGCATCCCGGTCAGCGAGATCAGGAAGCTTCCTCCAGAATTGCGCGAATACGCCCGGAAGCGCGGTGATTACAAAGCGGCCCTGGTTCCCGGGAGCGCAACCGATCGTACGCTCCTGCGACTTTACGTGACGATACTTAAATTGATCGGTACAAATGTCAGGTTCAGGATTTGTAATACCCTGACCGATGCATACCAATGGATTGAGGATACAAGATGATGGCGTTCCCCGAAGGACAGATGATTTCTCTTGGAGAGGTAGAGCTCGAAGTGTTCCAGGCAGGAGAAGGCGGCATCCCTGTTGTCATGGCGCATGGCTGGCCTGAGCATGCTTATAGCTGGCGTCACCAGATTCCTGCGCTCGCAGATGCCGGATATCACGTGATTGTGCCAAACCAGCGGGGTTACGGCCGTTCCAGTCAGCCGGAATCCGTGGATCATTACGATTGTCACCATATGACTGGTGACTACAACGCTTTGCTAGATGCCCTTGGTATTGAGAAGGCGGTGTTTGTCGGCCATGACTGGGGCGCAATTCTTGTCTGGCACCATTGTCTGTTGAACCCGGAGCGCGTTGTTGGTGCAGCGAACCTTTCTGTGCCTTTTCGGCCGAGAGAAGAGGCCGATCCGGTGGCGTTTTGGGAACAAATGCTAGGGCAGGACTTTTATATCGTGCACTTTAATCGCCAGCCTGGCGTTGCTGCGAAAGCTTTTGAATCAAACCCGCGGCAGTTCCTCACCAACATGTACCGGACAGAGCAATGGCTGGATAAAGAAAATTCTGAGGGGATGGGTGGCGCCTCGATCATTCACCTCGCTGAGCGTGAGTTGACCGGTGGTCGATTGATGATGAGTGAAGCTGAGCTGAATGTCTTTGTTGAAGCGTTCGAACACAGCGGCTTCCATGCGCCGTGCAACTGGTACAGGAATTTTACGAGGAACTGGGAAACCACCGCCGATGTGGAACAGAAGGTGGTGCAACCAGCGCTAATGATCTACGGCGCACATGACATGGTGCCGCAGACGGATATGACAGGTTATGTCGATGATCTTGAGGTTCACACCCTGGATTGTGGTCACTGGATTCAGCAGGAAAAACCGGAAGAAACGAACAAAATTCTTCTGGAGTGGCTGGATCGAAGAATGAAACCCCTGTTTCCTTTCTGATCAGTTCACTGAAAACGGAACACGAACTCTGACTTCGGAAGCCACAGGGCAAGCAGTTTCCAGTTCCACCAGTTCGCGAATGAATTCAGCAAATTCTGGATTGAGATCCATATCCTGAGAACTGACGCTGGCCGAGACTTCTCCCGGTCGCATCCGCAGTTCTACATCAAACGAAAATGAGTCCTGCTCTTCGCTCATGGCGTCATCCAGTGACTTTTCCACACGTTTCACAAAATCGTCCAGATCATGGCGGCTTATGCGGCTCGCCAGGCTCACGCCGGGCTGCAGGTTGGTGAGTTCGCCGGCCCTTACGCCGCTGGCAGGTGTCGTTGGTGCCGGTGGGACCGGTGAGGGTTCGGCGACAGTGAGATCCCGCCAGACGGCAGCTGGATCATAGTCTCTAGCACGCATGCGTGCGGATCTTCCCAGGTAATCAAGGATAAATCTCGCGCCGTTCTGGAATTCGTATTCAAACGCGTTCTGTTTGTCGGCCGCTTCACATAACTGATGTAGTTCCGCTTCAGGCAACGTAACGCTAAAACCATCCTCGATGATGCCCATACCGGGGTCATCCCCAAAACTGATAGAGAAGAAGCTGCCACCGATGAGACCGGTTGAGGCCTCTGGTGCGGCATAGGCGCCAGGTTCTGCCTGGCCTTCCTGCCAATACAGGCTGGCATCACACCTGGGTGAGAATGCCGTGTTGATTGTCGCAACCTGGTCTTTTGTGAGCGCCTTCAATGCTGTGGTGACATTGTCTGCATCCTGTTCCTGCAACTGTAGCTGCAAGACAGAAGCCTGTTGGTGCACGTGAGAATGCTCCGCCATGACATGGCTTGCGTCAGCCAGGATGCTCAACTCCTGGATCGAGTCTGGAAACAACGTCGGGCGTGCTGCGGTGTTCCAGGTCGGATAAGGAAACGAAGAGCAGAACTTACCCAATCTCGATAAGAATCGCGTCAAACCATATTGCTTTGCGTAGTCGTACTCCTGTTCGTGGACCAGGATAAGAGCCAGGTGTTCATCGAGGGATGGTATGCCGGGAAACTGAATGGCCGGCACGTAAAACAGGCATGGAAAGCTGAAAATACCTTTTTGACCCAGTCGCGTGGCATCACCGGACTCAACCCGTTTGCCGTTACGAGTCCGCTCAGCGAGTTGCTCGAACATCTTCACTGGCGTCTTCGGAAAGTCTTCCGTATCCGCGTCATCATCCGCGATCAGTGAAAGCGCCATTTCCCTCTGGTTGTGAGCCGCCATTCCACGGGTGACGTACGTCCAGCAGTATCGATCCCGGTCTCCCAGAAAAAACTGGTGCAGGTGAATATCGACCTTGAGCTGGTCGTCAAGGTTGGCTGTAACCGGAAATGTCATACCAGATGGGATCCACTACAAGAGGTAAGTACAATAGCGGTCTTATTATAGAAGCAGAATCAGTTATGCCCAAAGCTAGTGAGCTAAAACGCGGAGATGTTGTACAAATCGATGGTGCTCCGCACGTCGTCAGGCAACTGGAAGCCAAGAGCCCCTCGGCTCGGGGTGCGGCCACCCTCTACAAGGTGAGATTCGACAACCTGATTTCAGGACAGAAACGTGACGAGTCGCTAAAAGGGGATGACTTCCTCGCTGAGGCTGATTGTGAACGGGTAACCGTGCAGTACTCTTACCTGGATGGCGATCAGTATGTGTTCATGAATTCCAGCGATTACTCCCAGTACATGTTGTCAGCAGACGCCATGCAGGGTCAGCTTGAATATCTGACCGACGGATTAGATGGGATTACCGCGTTGATTGTTGAAGGGAATCTGGTGGCGATTGAAATGCCCCAATCCGTCGTGCTGGAAATCACGGAAACGGCGCCAGGAATTAAAGGTGCCTCTGCCAATGCTCGAACGAAACCGGCAACACTATCCACCGGCTTGATTGTCCAGGTGCCGGAATACATCGAGCAGGGTGAGCAGATCAAAGTGAATACCAGCAATGCGAAATTCATGTCGCGCGCCTGATGATTCGCGTCGTCGACATTCCTGAATCTGAAATTGAGTGGTCTGCCATCCGGGCTAGCGGTCCGGGCGGGCAACACGTCAATAAAGTGTCGACGGGTGTGCACCTCAGGTTTGACGTCAAAGCTTCAAGCCTTTCGGAACCTCTGAAAGAAAAGCTGTTGGGAATCAGCGATTCGCGAATAAATAGTGAGGGCGTGGTCGTGATTAAGTCGGTCGCTTTTCGCAGTCAGGAGAAAAACAGGCTCGCGGCGCTGGATCGATTGGACCAGCTGCTGGAGCAGGCCCAGCGTGTTCAGAAAACCCGCAAGAAGACGCGACCAACCAAGTCGTCGGTCAAACGCCGGCTCGACAACAAAAAGAAACAGGGCGACCGAAAAAAGTCCCGTCGCCCGGTTGATTACTAGGCAGCCTTCCTGCGCCTTGGACCTGCACTCTTTTGACTCGATCTGCTTTGATTCGATCGGTTCTGGTTCGAGCGTCGATTGCGCGATGGCCGGCGGCGTTTGCTGCCTTTGCTGCGATCACCTTGCCCGGTGTCTTCTCTCTGCGGTTTCCTTTCTTTTCGAAAAGGCAGTTGATTGACGGGCTCGAAGCCTTCGATTTCCTCTCGCTCAATATTCTGATTGCTCAGTTTCTCAATAGCATGTAACAGTTTCGCCTCATCATGGCTGACGAGAGAAACAGCATGCCCGTCATTGCCTGCGCGTCCGGTACGTCCAATTCGGTGTATGTAGTCCTCTGCGACGTGTGGCAATTCGAAGTTGATTACCAGTGGAAGCTGATTGATGTCCAGCCCACGGGATGCGATATCGGTGGCAACAAGAATAGCGAGCTCGCCGGACTTGAACTGTTTCAAGGCGCGATTACGATGGGCTTGTGATTTATTGCCGTGAATCGCATCCGCACGAATACCTGCTTTATTCAAAGACTTGGCGACTTTATTGGCGCCGTGTTTGGTCTTTGTAAAAACCAGGGTCTGCAGGTGTTGGTTGTCTGCTGCAATTTCTTTAAGCAGTTCGAGCTTCCGTGCCTTTTCAACGGGAATGACCGTTTGGCTGATGCTTTTCGCGGTTGAGTTTCGAGGAGCGACATCAACAAGTTCCGGATCGTTCAACATGGTCTCTGCGAGCTCTCGAATGTTCGGGGAGAATGTCGCAGAAAACATCAGGGTCTGTTTCTTTTTCGGCAGCTTCTCTCGGATTCGCTTCACGTCAGGGATAAAGCCCATGTCCAGCATGCGATCGGCTTCATCCAAGACGAAGACCTCGATATCATGCAGATCTACGGCGCGTTGCTGATGCAGATCCAGCAGTCGTCCAGGTGTTGCGACGAGGATGTCGATACCTTTCTGAAGTACTTTAATCTGTGGTCCAATCTTTACCCCGCCAAATACTGCGAAGGATCTTAACTGGGTTTTTTTACCGTAGGTTCGAACACTTTCTTGAACCTGGCCGGCCAATTCTCGGGTCGGGGTCAGGATGAGCGCACGCAGTTTTCCTCGGCGTTCCTTTGGTGCTGTCGTTAGCTTTTGGATGATAGGCAGCGTGAATGCTGCTGTTTTTCCGGTTCCGGTCTGTGCAGTGGCCATGAGATCGTGACCGGCAAGTACGGTTTGAATACTGCCTTTTTGAATCGGCGTCGGATTCTTGTAACCCTTCTCATAGAGCGAAGAAAGAAGCGGCTTGATAAGCCCAAGGTCTTGAAATGACATAAAAATACCTGGCACCGCGAACTGAACGCGGTAGCGTTAATGTTTTGTATAACTGGGAGTATTAGCTCGCAGCCTGAGTGCGCAGATGCGCCGCACGGCATGTAGAATTTGAGCTCAAACGCACGAAGCGAGGAGGGGCTAGGGACGAGTTTTGCCTGAACAAATCAGTATGACGTTAGCTGGAGTCCAAGCCAGCGCGCGCAGTTTAGGCGGCGATAGTGCCTAAAGCAAGGAAATATTAGCTACCGGTTTCATCGTGTCGCGGATGATCACCAGCAAAGTTGTACCAATCGGGTTTGCTGGCGCAAAAAATTTCACCATCGAACTCGAATGGTTGCTCTTCAAACAGTCCCGCCCACAGCATGTATCGCGACGGTTTAAGATGATAGAAAAGATTGCTTCCGCACTGACTACAGAAGCCGCGCTCCGCCCAGGCGGAAGATTCATATCGCTTGATGTTTTCTTCGCCTGAGAAGGTAACTGAACCGGCCTCAGCGGCGAGAGCAGGGCCACCGTTCCAGCGTCTACACATGGAGCAGTGACAGGCGTGCACATGGGTTTGTACGTTTTCGGCTTCGAACGATACTGCGCCGCAGAGGCAATGACCTTTCATGGTAGTTCTCCTCTAATCAGTCGTTGTTTGGGGTCCATTCCCCCGGTTGTGGCTCTGTTTCATGAGTTAGTTCAAGGTTATCGCGATTTGCCCAGGATTTAGAGGACGAAGTCCAGATTTCGTAGCGTGGTTGTCTCTCGAGTTCGCTATCGAACAATCCCGCAGCAAGCCCCTGTCGTTCTGCACCTTCCCGATAAAACTGCAGTGTGGAACCGCACTGTTTACAAAAGGTTCGCTGTATTCCTGGTGAGGACTCGTAGCGACCGATAGCGTCCTCTCCAGATACGATTCTCAATTGATCGCGGTGAACATCGACATAGGTGCCGTAAGCTGCGCCATGTGCTTTCTGGCACATAACACAATGACAGTGTCCAATCTCGCCGGGATTCTCAACTTCAAACTGGATGGCGCCACACAAGCAGGATGCTTTGTGTAGGCTGCTCATACCTCGATACCAAGTGACGCTTCGGCAAACTCCTTGATCGACTTATAGTCAGCTTTGCCGTTCGGCGCGCGTTCAAGGTCTTCTTTGACGAGAATGTTTTTCGGGATCTTGTAGGCGGCAAGATGTTTGCGAGAGAACTCTTTGATGTCCAGTTCATCAAAGGCTGCGCCGTCGTTCATCTGGACCACTGCGGTGATGGACTGTCCCCACTTGTCATCTTTCACTCCGACAACCAGTGCGTCGGCAACGCTATCGTGAAATTTCAGCGCTTCTTCAACCTCTTCCGGATAAACCTTTTCGCCGGCGGTATTGATGCAGTTACTGCCGCGACCCAATAGCGTCAGGCTGCCGTCATCTTCGACGCGTACCCAGTCTCCGGGAATAGAGTAGCGAACACCATCGATCACCTTAAAGGTCTTGTCAGTTTTTTCCTGGTCCTTGTAGTACCCCATGGGCAAGAAGCCACATACAGCCACCATGCCGGATTCGCCTGATCCAGGCTTCACTTCCTTCAAATCCTCAGTGAACACTTTGCATCTCGGACCCAGAGTAAAACTGGCAACTTCGATTTCCTGATCCTTGGTCATCAGTGACGTGCCTAGGCCAATTGCTTCGGATGACGAGAAGCCATCAGACAACATCAGGTTCTCGTTGTGTCTGAGCAACCCAGCTTTCACTTCCCGGGTCCACATCACACCGGAAGAGTTCATAACACCCAACGAAGAGATGTCGTACTTGCCCGGGTTGGCGTCCAGCTCCTCGACCATTGGGCGTGCAAACGCGTCACCGACGATGGTGGTGGCGGTCACTTTGTGTTTCTCGATCGCTTCAAGTGCCAGTGCGGGTTCGAAACTTCGAGACGGCAGGGTGACACAGGTGCCGCCATTCGCCATGGCACCAATGGCAGACAACAGACCCGTGCCGTGCATGATCGGGGGCAGAGGCATATTTACCGGTCTTGGATTGGTTTTTAGCCGTTCCATGAACTCATCGAGGTTTTCGCAGGGAGGAATGCCAATTCTTGGATTGCCACCGGCACCCAGAACCTGGAACAGATCATCATGTCGCCACATGACACCCTTCGGCATCCCGGTGGTGCCGCCTGTATACAGGAAGAGCAGGTCGT
Organism: Pseudomonadales bacterium; assembly: GCA_965267195.1. Taxonomy (GTDB): domain Bacteria; phylum Pseudomonadota; class Gammaproteobacteria; order Pseudomonadales; family Azotimanducaceae; genus UBA9659. The sequence goes on along the minus strand of OZ253942.1, from coordinate 1,325,095 downwards.
CAGGGCTGTGTGTGCGACCTGGTGAAGAACCATCACCATCGTTTGCCATGTCTTCATAAGAAGATGGTTTGCCGTTGTCCACGGCCAGCCAGTGTTTCACATTCGGTAGCTGTTCTCGGATGTCGTCAACGTAGTGTTGGAATTCCGATTGATAAACGACGACCGTCGCATCGGAGTTATCGATCAGGTAAATCAGTTCGTGTTCGATATATCGGTAGTTCACGTTGACGTGGACAAGGCCCGCTTTGAACCCTGCGGCAATGCCTTCCGGATATTCAGGGCAGTTGCGCATATAGAACGCAATCTTGTCACCGGGCTTTACACCGTTTGCCAGGAGGTTCCTGGCGAGGTTGTTGGATCGGCGCTTGAAGTCTCCCCAAGTGATGACCCTGTCACCATGAATAAAGGCAGGTTGTTCTTCATTCGTGATTTTTTCTACGGCTTCGAGAATCTCCCCGTAGCTCCAAGCGTAATTCGACATTCTTTAATCCTTGTTATCGTCAAATTTGTGGCACAAAAAAGGCGGTCCTGGGACCGCCTTTCAAGTTTACTGCTTAGTGCATTACAGCGAAAAGCGATATCGCAATGTCACTGTTCGACCCAGCGGTGTGTTGATACCGTTATCCAGGTTGTTTGCAGAAGATGGGTCTGCAGCGATTCGACCAGGAATAGACTGGCCAGAAACACCGTAGTACTCATCTGCGAGGTTGCGTCCAATCACACTGAACTCATGACGATCGTCAGAGGAGTACAGGCTGACGGAAGCATCCAGCAACCAGAAGTTATCCTGGGTGATTGGGTTCAGCGTATCAGTCAGACCATAGTCGTCACTGTAACGAGCGTCAGCAGACACGCTCATGCGCCAGTTGTCTGCTACTGCGAAGTCGTAGGTAGTACCGATAAAGCCGGTTACCTCAGCATTGTTACGCAGGTCTTCACCATCAAGGTTCTCACCGTTGGCATTGAAGAAGTCATCGGTGTACTCAGAGTTAGTGAATGCCAGTGCACCACGCACACTCAGGCCATCGATGTCTGTCTGCCACAACATGTCGAACTCAACACCTGACGTTTCGATGGATGATGCATTAAACGTACTGAACTGGATGTTCGTAGAGTTAAACAGCTGAACCTGCAGGTCTGTGTACTCGTAGAAGAACGCAGTACCGTTCAGACGCATGCTGTTATCCAGGAAGTTGCCCTTGAAGCCTACTTCACCACCTTCTGCTTCTTCTGATTCGTAAATCAGGAAGTCATAGCCGGTGAAGCCTGGATCCAGTGGGTTCAAAGAAGCTGTTGGTAAAGCACTGTTATCAATACCACCAGACTTAAAGCCTTCCTTGTAAGCACCAAAGACAGTGACGTCATCCGTCAGGTCATAGCTCAGCGCAATCTCTGGAGAAATGTTGTCATCGTCAAATTCCAGACCTTCGATCAGCGGTGGTGCTGTAAAGCCGAAGACCGCCGCGAAAGCGTGGATGTAAGGAATCTCGATGATGCCTTCTTTCTCTTCATCGGTATAACGGGCACCAAACGTCAGTTCAGTGCGATCGTTAATGTCCCAGGTCAGAGACAGGAAGGCTGAGTAAACCTCAGAGTCTGTTGAGTGCTTCTTGTTGTAGTCGTACTCGTTGCCAGTAAATGGATCTGGGCCAACCAGTGGTGCGCCGGGAACAAAAATGTTCGGCATCACCGCGAGGTTAAACGCGTACTGGTACGCATCGAAGATCTGCTCCACGTCCTGGTAGAAGAAACCAGCTTGGAAGTTCCATGCGCCGTCATAGGCACTGGCAAGACGGAATTCCTGTGAGAAGGCTTCGTACTGGTTGTTGTGCAGCCCACCGAATACGGTTGCACCGCCACTGTAGTCGTCGAGTTCCCAGTGATCGAGATCAACCCACGCCGTGATAGACGTCAGAGAAAGCTCCGGGTTGATGTCCCAGTCTGCCTGGATGGAAAGCAATTCAGTTTCCTGTTCCAGACCAGCCTGACCATCATCAAAACCCTGTGGCAGACCGGCGCGCAGACCTGGGTTCAGGTACAGGCGATAGTTGTTGCCGTTGAGCTTACAGTCATCCACCGCCTGGAATACGCGGAAAGGTGCGCCAGCGGAAGGAATACCAGTCGGCTGTGAAGCGCCGTCCGGACAGAGTGATTCACTCCACATGATGCCGCCACTGCTGTCGTACTCTGAGTAGTTGTACTTCATCTTGGCGCTGAAATTATCTGTGGGCTCCCACACAACCGTCAGTCGTGCGTTCAGAGACTCATCACCGAACCACTCGTCTGCACCGTTGGTAGCCGCAAGCGGGTTGTTATCAAACGCAAAGTTTTCGATCAGCTCATCGTTTTCAGTGTGACCGATAGCCAGTCGAGCACCGAGGGTGTCGGAAAGTGGGCCAGAGATTATCATCTCTGTGGTGACACCTTCGTGTTCGGTTTCAACACCAGCGGAGATTTGGAATTCAAACTCATCACCGGGGTCGTTGGTTGTGATAGAAACCACACCCGCTGTTGCACTCTTACCGAAGTAGAGTGACTGAGGACCCTTCAGGATTTCCAGCTGACCCATGTCGAGGTAAGAGTTATGAATGAATCGACCGCGGTTAACAACGACGCCGTCGATGTTAATGGCAACCGCCTGGTCAAATGCAGCTGAGATTGAGCTGGAACCAACGCCGCGCAGACGCAGGTTAGAACCGTTACCGGAACCACCCTGAGCGATCAGCATGTTAGGTACCATCTTGGCAGCGTCTACCAGGTTGGTGATGTTGTATCGGTCCAGGTCTTCCTCGGTCATCGCAGCGATGGTTACCGGTACGTCCTGAAGACCCTCAGCCTGCCTACGAGCAGTTACCGTAACCTCTTCGATTACGGAAGGTGCTGCGTAAATTGGCGTCTGAACATTGAAAGCCATCCCTCCCAGGACCGCGAGCGCGGTAGCTTTCTTAATGAAAGGTTTCATCTTTTTCCCCCTGTTTAGCTAAATGAGACTCAGTTGTTCGTTACCGGAAACTGGAGTCTGGTTCACTTATTTGTGGAACCCGTATTTTGCATGACGGGGGACCGGGTGCAACCGAACAGCTAGCTGTAGCGCGCCTCGGTCACAGCGTCTGAATCGCCCGCTCTGACTGCCTCCACGGCATCACGAAGGTCGGACAGGTAGGTGTCGGTCACCTGCAGGTGATAAGGCGAAAGCATGAGGTGCAGAGCTTTGGGACTTGTCGTCAGACTGGTGAACCACCCCTTGTTGTAGAGCTGCTTGTAGATCGCGAACACATCCAACTCAGGATGACTGAATGCGACGATGCCCAGCATAGGTTCACCGAGAACCTGGAAGCCCAGCTGTGAGACCCCGTTTTCTATGGCCTCGCGGGCATCCGTGACCTGTTTGTGCTTTGCACAATAGCCCTCGACGCCAAGGTAATTCATGACCGCCCAGGCCGCTGAAATGGCGCCGCCAGGTCGGGTTCCTGCAAGCGTCGGTGTGACCATTCTGCCGCCTGGCCAGTTGTCACAATCGAAGATCATGTGCGCGCGCAGAGCTTCGGAACGAAACAGAACCGTAGAAGCACCTTTGGCGCAGAAGCCATATTTATGGAGATCTGCGGACATGGAGCAGACCCCCGGTATTTCAAAATCGAATGGTGGTACATCGGCCCCGTTCATGCGCACAAAGGGTGCGATGTATCCGCCGACACAGGCGTCGACGTGCAGCCAGACATCCTTTCGGGTTGCGAGTTCACCGAGATCGCCAATGGGATCGATGAGGCCATAAGGAAAGCTCGGCGCGGAACCCACCAGCATGATGGTGTTGCTGTCGATGGCGGCTTCCATCGCGGCAACGTCCGCAAGGAGATTGTCCGCGCAGGGGATCTTTCTCAATTCCAGGCTCATCATGGTTGCTGCCTTGTCGAAGGCAGGGTGAGCAGAGTAGGGCGCGACGATATTCGGCTGCCCCTCGATGCTTTTGTTGGCGAACGCGTAGTCTCTGGCAGTTTTTACAGCCATGTTGATGGAGTCGGTGCCGCCGGAGGTGATATTTCCCGCCGCATCCTCAGGTGCGTGCAGAAGGTTCAGACCCATGCCGACAACTTCGTCTTCCATTTGCTTGAGGCTCGGGAAAGCCAGCGGGCCGAGACCATTTTCCGACATGTACATGGTGTAGGCTTCTTTCTGAACCTGTGCGACGTCTTCACCGGCGTTGAACACATAAATCGCCGTTTTACCTTCGCGCCATTTGGCGTCACCGCCGCCGCGTTCAATCATTTCGTCTTTGAGTTCAGACCAGTCTCTACTGTTCTGGGGCATCTCTTTCAGCATGGTCTGGTTTCCTTTATTCAGCGGGTTTCGCGAGATATGGGTTTGGGTTGGCGAGGTCCTTGTAGAGAATGCCGTCATGCATCACGTCCAGCTTGCTGTGATCCTGCAAAACGGTAATGTCTTCCAGAGGATTGCCGTCGACAATGACGAGATCAGCCAAAGTATCAGCCTCGAGCGTTCCGACGCTGCCATCAGGATCGTAAGCTTCTCCGCCCCAGCGTGTCGCGCAGATAAGCGATTCAGCGTTACTCATGCCGAACAGATCGACAAAGTATTCAAGATCTTTGGCGTAGGTGCCGTGAGGAGCGATCGAAATCCCATAGTCGCCGCCAACGACGAGTCGAATGTTTGCAGCTCTAAGCTTTTCCACCGTTTTTACGGTGGCTTCGATTTCTGCCTGGTAACCCTGCTTGATCACGGTTTCCCTGGACACCCCGATGCTTTCACATTTTTCGAGGTAGGTGACTTCCCAGGCAATGGCTGGGCCAACAAAGATGCTATCCCTGCGCTCAGCCAGTAGTTCGATGGCTTCGTCATCCAGATAGTTAGCGTGCCCAACATAGTCGACGCCGGCTCTCACCGCTTGTTTCACTGCTGCCGCAGAGCGAGCGTGACAGGCGACACGAAGCTTTCGCCGATGAGCTTCATCGACGATGGCATTCACTTCTTCATCTGTGAATGAAAGCTCTCCAGGTGGGCATTGAGAATTGATGGCTTCTCCATCGATAAAAATTTTGACGACATCAACGCCGAGTTTTCGTTGTTCCCTGACCGCCTGGCGTAGTGCCCAGGGGCCATCTGCGATCTGGCTGAGTCCGCCACCGGAATCAACATTGCTCGCGGTTGCGCCGAGGTCTCTTCCAGCAGCAAGCAGGCGAGGGCCGATAATTCTTCTTTCGTTGATGGCAGCGCGAAGCGCGACGTCGATCTTGTAAGTGGAGCCAAAGCTCACTGCAGAGGTAAAGCCTGACGCAACCATGAGGCGAGCGTTCCGAACCGCCGTCAGCGTCGCGTCTTCTACCAGGGTTTCACCAATGGCAAATGGACTGGCATCAGCAAATGAGAGGTGAGCGTGGGTTTCTGTCATGCCCGGCATGACGAACTTGCCACCAAGATCCTGATGAATGGTGTCAGAGGGTGTATCCGGCAGGCCGTCGCTAGGGCCAATATACTTAATTCTGTTGCCTTCTATCCAGATGGCACCGTTTGCAATAGCCGTATCATTTGTCGCCGTAAAGATCGTGGCGTTGGTGAATATCTGATGCATGTGAAGGCTCTCCAGAATTTAATTGCGCTAGTTCAGCCGAAGCAGCTTTTCGCCGTTGGCAGTCAGGCTCGCTGCGAAGTCGTCCGCTGCAGATGGAGTGTCCCATCCGCCGAAGTTGGTGCCGTAGACCAGTCGATCTTCACCGACCACTTCGATGAGTCGATTGTGTGCAGTCTCCCCATCAACATGTGCGTCGAACCAGATCTTGCTCAGCATGTGTTGCAAGCCGTGCTCTTTGATCGAGTCGGGTACCCAGGTTCCAAACTGTGTCATACCAACAAAGCGATCAAACAAGTAAGGAAGTGCACCACCACCGTGTGAGATACAAATATCTACATCAGGGTGTCTTTCGAACACGCCGCCGAACAGTAGCGTTGCGCAGGCCACCATTTCTTCGTACGGATAGCCGAGCAAGATGGTCAGGTTGAAACGATCCAGTCTGGGGTCATCAGGACCTTTGTCGCCACCAGATGAAGCCGGGTGAAGAAAAAGAGGCACATCCAGATTTACCAGCTCGCGATAGAAGTCATCGAGGCGAGGATCATCCAGAGGGAATGGGTAATTTGTCCCGGTGTAAGCGGCCACCAGGCCGAGTTCCTTCACCGCCCTGTGCAGCTCTTCTATAGCGGCGTCGACATTTTGCATGGGCAAGCAAGCAGCACCATAAAATTTCCCTGGGTAGTTGCTAACCAGATTCGCCATGGCGTCGTTATGTACCTTGCAAAAACCAATCGCGACATCGTCCGGAATGAAATGAAACATGGTTAGTGGGTTTGGTGACAGCATCTGGCGATCAACACCCATCTGCGCCATCCGTTCCATTCGGACATCCATATCCATGAAGGCTGTGCCACGGTATTCCATGGGCTTCATCTGGAAGTCACCGACCCTGAAAAAAGGTACGCCGTTTTCATCTTTCGATAGTTCAGGTCCGAATTTGCCGGCCTGACCGAAGCCCGCTTCGAGAACGATGTGTGCGTGTAGATCGAGGATCGACATGACTAGTCCGCAAAGAAGGCTTCTTTGCGCTCACCATTGGGTCCGTAAACAGGTTCGCCGCGCTCAACCAGGTACGCCTGGTTGATACTTTCTTTAATACCTGCACCTTGCAGCACCTCAACCATCTTGTCGTAGTTCGGGTGTTTGAAGTGTGCCGCCAGGGTGTCACTGTCTTCCCAAAGCTCATAGACCTGAATTCTTGTCGGCACTGAGGGGTCCGGAGCGAAGCAGTAAGCGTGGCATCCGGCTTCTTCCTCACGGGTTGCCAACTGTACATCTGCGGTGACTTCTACTGCGCGATCCCTGTCTGCCTGGTTTTCGAATTCGAGTGCTGCAACTACGATGATCATTTTCCCTTCCCGAGCTTTTTGTTTTTGTGAGTCCCCGATGCTAAACCAGTTCGGCCGAGGTTTACAAAACGCATAAATTTCATCGTCTAGCGTGGTATAAGATGAGTGCATTCAACAGTGCGGGGCCGTTCTTATGCTGAGATTCTTCCTGTATCTACTTCTCGCGATCATCGTGATCATTGGTGGCGCTATCATTGGTGTCATGCAGTACCTCAGTCCTGAAGAGGGCGCGATCAAATTTGCCTCTCCATCGTCGGTACGAACGCTCACCAGCGGCGAAATCGTTGGCTATCAGAGCTCCGGTGATGCGCATGCCTGGTTGGGTGTGCCTTATGCCGACACTGCCAGATGGCGTACACCCCGGGCGAAAGTACCCTGGTCTGAACGCAAGGAAACCCTGGATTACGGCGCCCAGTGCCCGCAGTTACCGGCTATCCCGGATAGCGACGGTGGGCGCGGTTATGTTGGCGATGAAAACTGCCTGACGCTGAATGTGTGGGCGCCACCTTTTCATCCCGAAACAGTCCCCACCGGTGATGAAAGACTCCCGGTCATGTTCTGGATTCATGGTGGCGGCAATACCATTGGCAGTGGTGGTAGTGAGAATATCGAGGCCTATGATGGCTCTGTAATGGCGGCCGATCACGACGTTATTGTGGTATCAGTGAACTATCGTCTGGGCCCACTTGGCTGGTTTATGCATCCTGCCATTGAGGCAAGTGCTCCTACGCCTGAAGATGCCTCAGGCAATTTCGGCACGCTCGATCTGATTGAAGCGCTTCGATGGGTTCAGCAAAACATTGCGGTGTTTGGCGGAGATCCGGGCAATATCACCATCTATGGCGAGTCGGCGGGTGGCTATAACGTTCTCAGCCTTATGGCATCACCCCTTGCGAATGGTCTGTTCCATCGTGCCATCGTGCAGAGTGGTGACTTAAGGATTTACTCAAGAGATGAAGCGATCAACCTCAAGCGAAATGCCCTGGGGCGTGATATGTGGGGTTCAAAGAAGATGGTGGCTCGCTGGCTCATCGACCAGGGACGAACATCAGGTATGGATGAAGCCCTTGAGATGCAGGACACCATGGACCCGACGGAGCTATCTGTCTGGTTGAGGTCACTCTCTGTTGCTGAGCTGTACGCCATATTTGAGGCAGATTTCGCAGGTATGATCGAGATGCCTCTGTTACTCGGTGATGGGTACGTTCTGCCCGCAATGTCGACAGAAGAAATCTTCGCGGATCCACTCAATTATTCCCAGGTGCCACTCATGATTGGCTCAACCAGGGATGAGATGCGACTCTTTATGAGTTTTCACCCCGATTACGTTGAGCTAACCGGCGGCTTTCCTTCGAAAATCAAAGATGTCGAGGCATTTCATCGAGACGCAGCCTATGCCACGAACTTCTGGCGGGCGAGAGGTGTGGATGCCATCGCTGAAGCGATCAGTGAACACCAGGATGTCTATGCCTATCGTTTTGATGCGGACGATTGGCGCAACCTCGGTTTCATTGACCTGAAAGATCTGTTTGGCGCGTCACATGCTTTTGAAATCCCGTTCATGTTCGGCTATTTCCCGAATCCATCGAAAATACTTTACCCGGATTCAACTCGAGAGGATCTGGAGTTGCTCTCCGGCTCGATGATGTCCTACTGGGCTGCTTTCGCCTATAACGGTGATCCCGGGGAAGGGTTGTCAGGCGAAGAGCCAGATTGGTTGCCTTGGCGACAACAGGACTCAGGTCACTATCTGATACTCGACACCGAAATGGATGGCGGCATTCGCATGACCCAGGACATTGTTAGGTTCGAAGACGTAAAAGCTGACTTCATGTCAGACACCAGTTTCGCTTCAACAGAAGAGAAATGCATGGCCTATCGGAATACTTTCTGGGCGGATCTTTATGATCCCGTTGAATACGAGTCGTTGGGTTGTCGTTAGATCTCAAACTCCATCAAGAGGGTCTTCAGCTTCAGGCAGTTCTTAATGTAGAAGACTGCCTGGCCTTTGTTCCAGATCACGCTTCATCTTTCAGGCAGTTGATCGTCCTTGGTCATGCTGGGCCAGACTATTTCGATCAAACTGAGATCACTGGTGATGATCCCCTCGATGTTCGTGCAGTGGAATTGTTCTCTGACTATATGGCGCGAATTGATTGTGAGAATTACGAGGTTCTTTATCCGTTGCATCACAATGCGTTAGACCTGCGTTCCCTCGGCAGTCTGCTCGGCTGGCAGTCCGATTCGAAACTCGGCATCGGTATACATCCCGAGTTTGGTACCTGGTTTGCGTATCGTCTGGTTGCCACTGCTGATACCTCATTACCGATTAGTGAAACGAGTCACGCACATTCGCCCTGTGAGGCGTGTCAGAACAAACCCTGTCTGCAAGCATGTCCCGCTGCTGCGACAGGAGATGTGTTTGGACTGGATAGCTGTGCAGAGGAACGTTTAAGTACTGACTCCAATTGTGCGGATCGCTGCCTGGCTCGCGAAGCGTGTCCCATCGGGTCTGGATACAAATACTCACGGCGCCAGATTGAGTATCACTACGAGCGGTCCTATCGTTTCCTGAAAGCGATGTAAGTTACACTTCATCCATGCAGTGGTTGTCTCAGGTTAGCGTTCAGGAACATTTGTTTCCGCTGATCATGTTTTTCTTTGCCCTGGCGATTGGTATTGAGCTAACGATAGGGCACTTTCGAGTTCTGTTATCGCGTCCTCACATTCCTGTTCTTGGCACATTGGTTCATACCATCGCGTTCCCCCTGGTGGTTGGCGTCCTGCTGATGGTGGTCATCGCTTTTGACGTTGAAGTCGAAAGCTACATATTGCTTGGCATTGTCCTCATCGCTTCTTGTCCCTCGGGCGGCTTTTCCAATCTTCTGGTTTTGCTGGCCCGTGCAGATATTGCGCTTTCCGTGTTGCTGACAGCAGTGTCGAGTCTCTTGTCATTTGTCACTGTGCCGTTGTTCTTTTGGCTGTTTGCGCTCGTGCTCCCGGAACTCTCGGGTGAGGTCTCTTTACCCGTAGGAGAAACCCTGATCAGTCTCCTGTTTATGGTTGTGATTCCTGTCGGTGTCGGCATGCTATGGCGGGCTTATTTTTCGGAGTTTGTGGTCCCTAGAATTCGAAAGATTCAGAATCTCGCGCAGATTCTGCTGTACGTGGTTTTGCTCATTATGCTGATCCAGGATTGGGACAGCCTCAGCAGTGGCGTTGGCCCTGTGTTGCCCTGGTCACTGGGCTTGTGTGTAGTTGCCCTCGCAACTGGCTTTGGGCTCAGCTGGCTGGTTGGCCTTGGCCCGGCAGACTGCGCAACAGTGGCTATTGAGAGTTCTATTCGAAATTTGGCGGTAGCGTTTCTCATTGCCACCTCAGTGCTTGGCAGAGTCGACATCGCGCTTCTGCCGAGTGTTTATTTTATGGCGGTGTTAATCGTCGGTCTCGGATTCTCGAGATTCTGGCGTGTAAGAATGGCGCCGCGTTATGCTGCAAGAACCTCAAACGAGTAGATAGTTATGATCAAACCGGAATCCATCAGCGAATCACTTTGTGATCTGCCGGAACAACCTGCAGACATCCCTTGGCCAACAGAGGGTTGGCAACACGGTGATGCCAAGCCTTCCGATGCGGGGCGGTTTGAGCAACTGTCGAATGAGATTTTCGATCTTCAAGGCGCACAGGGTGTGACCTATGCGCTTCTGGTCATCAAAAATGGCGAGCTCGTTTACGAGCGATACGACGCTGGTGCCAATGCGTTTTATCTTCAGTACTCCTGGTCCATGGCCAAGAGTGTGACGCACGCGCTTGCGGGAATCCTCGTTAAGCAGGGTCGGCTCGATCTCTACGCGCCTGCACCCGTGCCGGAGTGGCAGAACGATGATCGAAAGCACATTACCCTGGATCAGCTGCTGCGAATGTCCAGTGGTTTGGCGTTCCAGGAAGACTACGTCGATGGTGTTATCTCCGATGTCATTCCTATGCTGATGTTTGATGGCCGTCATGAGACAGGTGCTTTTGCGGCGGAAAAAGCGCTGGAACATCCTCCGGGATCACATTGGTACTACTCGAGCGGCACAACCAACATCATCTGCCGAATCCTCAAGGAGGTTGTTGGTGATGGCGCGTCCGGAATGCTTCGTTTTATGAACGATGAGCTGTTTGAGCCGATTGGTGTGCGCACGGCAACGCCCAAGTTTGATACGTCCGGTACCTTTATCGGATCTTCTTTTCTGATGGCGATTCCCCAGGACTTCGCGCGCTTCGGTCTGCTCTATCTGCGTGGTGGCACCTGGGATGGTCGGGAAATTCTGCCGAGGGAATGGGTAGATTACGCTCGTTCTCCTACCTATCACAGTGAAGAAGAGTGTTATGGGGCGCACTGGTGGATTAACCCTTCGAATACACGCCAGTTCTATGCCAGCGGTTATGACGGGCAGCGAATCCTGATGGATCCGGATAGGGATACGATTGTGGTCAGACTCGGTCGAACGCCGATCGAAGAAGTGGATTACATCTGGGACCGGACGTTCGAGTTAATCGAGCTGTTTTAGGCGATCAGGAGTTCGTGAAGTTTCCTGGTCGTTTCTCGGCAACGGCTTTTACACCTTCCTTGTGATCATTGGTGGCTTGAAGCCACTTCTGTTCACGACTTTCGATCGTGGTGACCGCATTCACGGCATCTGCCAGATCAGGGCGCATCTGCTCGCGCAATGACAGCAGGGCCAGAGGTGCGTTTTCCGCAATCTCCTGTGCCAGTTCGATAGCGGCGTTTCGGACATTGTCATTGTCTGTATAGACATCGCCCAACCCCCACTCGTGTGCCGTCTCGCCGTTAATTCGGCGTCCGGTCAGGAAGAGCAGGTTAGCGCGCTGGGCACCGACGATACGTTCCAGTGTGTGCGTAAGACCAAAACCCGGAGTGAAACCCAACTTCACGAAGTTGGCTGTCATCCGTGTCGCAGGACAAACAGTTCTGAAATCCGCCATAAGGGCGAGTCCAAAACCGCCGCCCACCGCTGCACCCTGCACCGCGGCAATGACAGGTTTCTTGCATCGGAAAAGTCGAACAGCTTCGTCGTACAACGGATTGCGATCGTCCGCGGTTCGTTTTTCGAGCTCGGCTGCACGTTCGTTGGAGCCAAAGTTCGCACCGGCACAGAAGTGTTTGCCTTCTGAGCAGAGCACGATTGCTCGAATGCCTTCTTCTTTATCGATGTCCTCAAAGCAGTCCGCCAGGTCCATGATCAACTGGTGATCAAAGAAGTTGTTGGGTGGTCTGCGAATTTCGCACTGCGCGACGTGGCCATCTAGTTGGGTGACGGTTACGTCTCCGTATTGATCTTTCATATTCCGCTCCGGGATTTACTCGAATGGACGCTTGGTTGGCTGGATGCCTTTTGGCCACTTGTCGAATGTTGCTGCGACTGCTTCGCCAATTTCCGCAACGCTCCAAGGTTCGTCCGTGTTGTCTTTCACGGCAACATCTTGTGCCTGCCATGACAACAGCTGAACACTGTTTCCAGAAACCAGGAACTGTCGACCGGTAACATCCTTGGCATCGTCTGATCCTAGCCAGACGACCAGTGGCGAAACCTTGTTTGGTGACAACAGCTCTTCCAGGTTTTGGTCTTCAGGCAGTATGTCTTCTGTCATTCGAGAGAAGGCCGTTGGTGCGAGTACATTCACGCGGATGCCGTACTTGAGACCTTCCTGGAACAGGCAACGAGCGAAACCAGCGATGCCCGCTTTTGCTGCGCCGTAATTAGTCTGGCCAAAGTTGCCCAGAAGACCTGAAGTAGAGGAGGTGACAACGATGCTGCCTCCCGTTTCCTGGGTCAGCATCTGCTGATAGGCGTGCTTGACGCAGAGATAGGTACCTTTCAGGTGAACCTCAACGACAAGATCCCACATCTCGTTGTCCATGTTCTTGAAAGACTTGTCTCTCAGGATGCCGGCGTTGGCGATCAGGAAGTCCAGTTTGCCGAAGTTGTCGACAGCAGTTTTAACCATGGCTGCGGCATCGTCTTCATTGGTGACGTTGCCGTAGTTAGCGACTGCGTTACCGCCCATAGCCTTGATCTTGTCGACTACCTGGTCCGCCATGGCGGATCCGCCGCCAGTGCCATCACGTGCGCCGCCCAGGTCGTTAACAACAACCGATGCACCTTCTTTGGCGAGCAGTAGAGCGTGGGTTTCACCCAGGCCTCCACCGGCACCCGTGACGAGGGCGACTTTCCCATCCAACATTCCCATAGTTTGCTCCTATATCTTTAAAAGTTGCGATAAAAAGGGGTGAAAAATTGAAGGCCGAAAGTAAATCATATCGACCCTGAGGACGCCAGCTGGTCTAGCCGAAGGAGTAGGTGTGTTGCTCTTTAGCCCAGGAGTGGAAGCCAGCCTTTTTGGCCTGCGGCTTGAAGTTCTCCCAGTTGTCACCGTAGTGCATCAGGACGATGCGACGGCGCAGTGATTCCGGCAGTGTGCTGAGTTCATCAATAGATGCGTGTACGCCACCGGTAAACATCTGGCAATCGTGGAAAATCACTTCAAAGTTAAACATCTCGTCGAAGGAGGTCAGCAGTTCCGGATCGAATCGAGTGTCTGAGGTAAACAGAATTCGATCGTCGATAATCACAGCGCAACTCCAGGCACAGCCGCGCCAGCTCTTGGCGCTATCCGGGAAATGCATGGTTCGCGGCATCTTTATGTTGATGCCACCGATATCTACCTCGAAGGTTTCCCTGGGATAGCCTTTTAACTTCTTTGGGCGAATGGCATTCCAGAGATCCTGAAACGCGAGCGGTTCTTTTTCTGACAGTTCGCTTCCACCGCGCAGGCTTTGCTCCCACAAGATTTTTTCGTAGGCGCGAGTAACTACCATGTTGGGTTTGTTTTGCAGCACATAACGCCCGAACAGCTGAACCTCTTCCAATCCGCCGACGTGATCCGCGTGGCTATGGGTAATGAGATAGTTTTGAATTTGAGCGATGGACCCACCGGCATCATGCAGTGCTTGGCTGCACCGGGTGCCGCAATCAACCAGTAAGTGGTCGTCCCCTTTGGCGATAATGAGGTTGTTCTGGTTAAGGGTCTTGGCAAACGCTGAGCCACAGCCGATGAAGTACAGGCTGAGATCACCTTTTGTTTTCAGGGGAACGCCGTTTGCTGGTTTGCGAGATATTTTCATAATAGTTTTTGTCGCTGCTTCAGTTTAACCAATTGGCGGGAGATTTTGATAACAGCTCGTCGGTGCCATTTCTCCATGCGAAGTGGTTAAATGCTGGGACCTTAACCAACTGGATCTCTTTATGTCCCTCTTTGGAGAAAAGTGCGCACGATGCGGCACGAAGACTCGGCATGAGGTGGATGGCAAAGCCACCTGCGAAGCCTGTGAAAAAGAAATGGCCCTGCTGGTAGAAGCCAGTCAAGAGGAATCGAGAACTTGCCCCATCGACGGCAAAGCCATGAGCAAGGAAATTGCGCACATGATTGTGATTGATCGATGCCCGGAGTGTCATGGTGTCTGGTTAGACGGTGGAGAGTTGGAGCGGCTCAAGGGTGGTGTAGAAGCCGGCGCACTCATGGCGATGGCTAATGGATTTACGGTGCCGTTAGGATGAGTACTTTCGCTGAAGCCACAAGTTTTCTCCCGGAAGTCGTCGAGCTTCGCCGTAAGATTCACGCGAACCCTGAGTTAGGCAATCATCTGCCTGAAACGACAGCGGCTGTTCTTGAGTCCCTCGAAGGTCTTGACCTGGATATCAGACTCAGTGAAAGAACGACCAGTGTGATTGCCACTCTGCATGGGGCGAAACCCGGTAAAAGAATCCTGCTGCGCGGTGATATGGACGCGTTGCCAATGCCGGAAGACAACGATCTTCCATTTGCTTCCAAAAATCCGGGCATGATGCATGCCTGCGGACACGATTCGCACACCGCGATGCTGATGGGAGCAGCGAAACTGTTGAAGCAACACCAGGCGAACCTGGCTGGCTCGGTGGATTTCTTTTTTCAGACCGGTGAAGAAGGCCACTTTGGTGCCAGGGAAGTGCTTGAAGAAGGTTTCTTTGAAGCACCCAATGCGCCGGATGCGGTGTTTGCCATGCATATCACGCCTTTGTTGAAAGCGGGTGTGTTTACAGGCAGACCAGGACCCTTGTTGGCAGCGGCTGATTTCTTCCAGATGACGATCAAGGGAAAAGGCGGGCATGCGAGCATGCCCCACGATTGTATTGATCCAATCCCGGTTGCCTGTGAAATCGTTCAGGCGTTCCAGTCGTTTGTCACGAGGCGAATCCCTGCCTTTGACCCGGTTGTGTTGACTACAACCAAAATTGAAGCTGGAACAACAAGCAATGTGATTCCCGAGGTGGCAACAGCGATGGGTACGTTGCGTTCGACGTCAGAGAAATCCCGCAACCTGGCGCACGAAGGTCTGGCGCAGATTGCTAAGAAAGTAGGCGAGGCTCACGACTGTGAGGTGATCTTCGAAATGGATAAGGGGTATCCGGTGACGGTTAATGAAGCAGACTTTACTGAGTTCGCGAGACAAACCGTTGTCGATCTTTTTAGTGAACAAGGCTACATGCCAATGCGTTCACCGATGATGGGTGCAGAAGACTTTTCGTATCTGTTGCAGCGTTTCCCTGGTGCGATGCTATTCCTGGGTGTGAAGCCAGAAGACAGTTCTTTAGCTGCGCCCTGTCACTCCAATCGGATGATTCTGAACGAGGATGCAATGGCACATGGCGTGGCGCTGCATGCTCAGATCGCGCTTAACTTTTTGCAGCAGTAACTCTAATTCAATCAATAACGGTCATGGTGTCTTACCCACTCCATTGGGTAAGACAGCTCTGACTCGGCGCGTCCGTTCGGCACCAGGTCGAGCATCTGGTAGGTCGCGTTGAGTGCGTCGAGTCCTCGACTGTAACAACTGTATGTGTGATAGATGTGGTTGTCGTCTCGAGCGAAAACGCTAAGCCCAGGCATCTCTTGCCCCACACCTGTTTCACTGTAGTTGTAGTAGCCGACTCCAGGTTCTTCGAAAGATACGTGGAAGTCCAGGTTGAAGCTGGTGCCCGAAGATGAGTACCAAGGGAACTGCCAGCCCATCCTTTTCTTAAATGCTGCAAAGTCTTGCCAGGGGGCTCGAGACACGACCGCCATGGCGACGTCCCGGGCGCCAATGTGCATTCGTATGGTGTCATATTGGTCAGCCCAGAATGAGCAATGTTTACAACCTTCCTCCCAGCCATCGCCGTACATAAAGTGATAGACGATAAGTTGTGATCGACCGTCAAACAGTTCAGCGAGACTTTTGTGGCCTGATTCATTTTCGAAGGTGTAGTCGCTATCGATTTTGATCCATGGCAGGTCGCGTCGAGCTTGTGCAACCTCGTCACGAAGTTGGGTCAACTGTTTCTCTTTCTCCAGGAGTTTTCGCCGCGCCTCGGTCCATTCGTCGGGTGATACGGTTTGGTTGGTCATCTTCGTACTCCCTGCTCGATGGGTTTGGGTTCGCGTGGTTCAGGGTTGATCCCTGCCAGAAACTGACCAAGATCCTTGGAGGTTTGAATTGGGTCTTCTTCCATCGGGATGTGACCCAGTCGATCGTAGTAGGCGGTCTTGGCTTCAGGTAGTGCGTTTTCGAATTCTGTTGCAAATGCGAAAGGGATTACCGCATCTTCTTTGCCCCACATGATGAGTGTCGGTGCGGTGATCTGGGAGAGGTCTGCATCCTGGCCCGTTTTATCCTGTAAACCAAAGCGGGAAACCGTGGCTCTCCTCGTACCTTTGCGTAGAAGCATGTCGTTGTATCTCATGATGAGCGCTTCATTCACAACGGCGGAGTGGTTGTAGGCTGAACGTAAACCTTGCGCCACGAGATGATAGGGGTCCATCTTTTCTGCAAGGGCCCTGAACCAGGGTTGCTTAAGTAAGTCGAATCCCCAGACGCTGTTGGAGTCGTCTTCCCTTCGCCAGAGCATTGGACCTGACGCATTAATCAAAACAAGACCTATGATCCTATCCGGATTTTCCAGGGTGTAACGCCACGCAAGTCCTCCCCCCATCGAATTGCCGCCGATCACGAATTCATCAACACGTAGATGTTCAGTGATACGGTCGATGACCTGCATCATTGTGCTGTAGGAATAGTCTTCGGATGGGATTTCCCCGGTTAGGCCATGACCCGGCAGATCAATCGTAATCAGTCGATAGGTGTCTTCCAGTTCCGAGACCCAGGGTTCGAAAGTGTGTAGCGACGCGCTGGAGCCGTGTAGCAGCACGACGGGTAATGATCGCCTGTGTCCCTCGTCGCGGTAGTGAATCCTGCCAAGCTCGTCCAGCTCCAGAAACTGTGAGTTTGGGCTGGAATAGCGGGCGTCCACCACGTCTTTGGGAATGTCTCCCTCATAAAACAGCATGATGGTCAGAGCTGTCAGGATGATGAGGGTCAGTGCAAGAATTTTTAATATTTTCATTATCTTATGGATGCACCTGCCGGTCCGGTCAAGCATAACCGAAGCCTGTATTGGGCTAAAGCAGTGGATAAACGCTTTGTGGATTGAAAATCACGGGGTAAGATTTTATCCCCTCGCGTAAGGAGCGAAGAGTCGTGGCACCAGCACTGGCAAGAGTCCGGGAAGAAGACGAAGCCGTAAAAGAACTGATCCTGGAAGCTCTGGATGTAATTCGATCGGACGATTTCGATCGATATTTTGATCTATTCACCGAAGATGCGGTGTGGATGATGCCGTCCAGTTTCAAGGATGTTCACCAGGACGAGGCTCGTTCCTTCTATCGTTTTACCAGCAAGTTCAAGTTTGACCAGGAGACTGCCGTTGATGAAGTGGTGGTTTCAGGTGACGTGGCTTACGTTCGGGTCAGCTTCGATGGTTATCTTCGTCCTAAAGTTGATGATGGTTCACCGCCACTGCGCTCAGTGAGTCGGCACATCTGGATTCTTCGCCGTCAATCAGACGGCAACTGGAAAATCGCAAGAGACATCTGGAACACGCCCAAAGTATCACGCTGAACAACCGGGTGATGCGCGGAGTTCGACCTGACATTGCTCTTATGGAGCAAAACGGAATAACTGGTGTCGCTATGCCGCGACTCGGTGATCCTTCTGTCATTCCACTCTGGTTTGGTGAAGGTGATGTCGTCACACCAGAATTTATTCGTGCTGCCGCAAAACAGGCGCTGGATGACGGAGACACTTTTTACGTTAACACCCGTGGAACGATCGAGCTTCGTTCTGCAATTCGTGACTACACCAATAACCTCTATGGCACTGCGATCGACCTGGAGCGAGTGTCAGTCCCTGGGTCTTCCATGTTGGGCGTCACCATTGCGGCGCAAATGGCGTTGAACGAAGGTGATGATGCCCTGGTGGTCAGTCCCCACTGGCCGAACATTGAAACGACTTATGCGGTGACGGGTGCGAATGTCATTACCGTTCGCCAACGTGAAACACCCTCCGGATGGCAACTGACTGCTGACGAAATTATTGAGGCGGCGACACCAAAAACTCGGAGCATCTTTGTCAATTCTCCCTGCAATCCAACCGGTTGGGTGATGCCCCGTGAAGAGCAAGAAAAATTGCTCGCCTTCTGTCGAGAAAATGATGTCTTGTTAATCGCGGACGAGGTTTACCATCGACATTTCTATGAGGCAGATGCGGCTCCTTCTTTTATAGAGATCGCTGACGAGGAAGATCCCGTCGTTATCGTGAATGGTTTTTCCAAGGCCTGGGCGATGACCGGTTGGCGCCTTGGTTGGGTCATCACGCCAAAATCTCAGGGAACACACTGGGCGATCATGTCTGAGTGCTTCAACACGGGCTCCACAGTGTTTGCTCAGCGAGCAGGTATCACCGCGCTTGAGCAGGGCGAAGATATCGTTAACGATCTTAAGCATCAGTATCAGCAGGGCAGGGACCTGTTGATCCAGAAACTGGGCCAACATCCCGACATTGACCTTTGTGCGCCCGAAGGAGCCTTTTATGGCTTCCCGCGAATCAAGGGAATTCAATCAAGCCGTACGTTCGCAGAGCAGCTGCTTGCAGAAGAAGACGTTGGTGTCGCACCTGGCTATACCTTCGGTGCGGGCAACGATGAATACATCAGGATCTGCTTTGCCCTTGGACTCGACCGGCTTGCCGAAGGGCTTGATCGAATCGTCCGCTTTATCGACCGACAGTAGAATATATTGAGTCAGCACTAAATAAGTGTTGACCTGCTCAGATTTGTCTGTTTTCATAACATTGTTAAATTAACAGTGTTATGAAAAAGTCATGGCCAGACCACAACTGACAGACGAAGAAATAGACGGATTCCGTGAAGAGGCCTGCCTCGCTGCGCTGGAAGTCATTCAGGAAAAAGGCGTTGATGGTCTGACGGTCAGAGAATTGGGGCGAAAGATGGGCTGCAGCTATGCAAAACCCTATCGCTATTTTGGTGATAAAAATCGCCTGGTGGATGCGGTTCGTGCCCACGCCTTCGACATGCTTGCCGCATTCATCAGTGGTGAACACCCGGACGCGACCCTGGTTGAACCCATGGAACGATACCTGCGGTTTGCCGCTCAACAGCCGGCTGCATTCGAAATCATGTTTGGTTTCAGCCAGCCCTATGTTTCAGAAGAAACCCGGCAGGCTGAGAACCGCGCCTGGAAAACCTGTGCACAGCCGTTTCACGATATGGTCGCCAGCGGTGTGATGAAGGGAAATCCTGAAACCCTCGCCCATATCACCTGGGTAGCGCTGCATGGTCTGAGTGCGCTCACCTTGTCAAAACAGCTGACCCACGGCATGACCGAAGACGAAATCATTATTGAACTGCGCAACCTGCTTTTTGGTGGAGAACCTAATGTCTGAACTTGCTATCGACACAAACCTTGTTGACCCAAACCTGATTCCATCTGTCGGTGGTCCACCCCATGAACTTTTTGATCAGTGGAGAGCGACAGATCCCATCCACTGGAATCCGCCCAATCCTGAGTATCACAATCCAATGCCGAACGCTTCGGTGTCACAGGGTTTTTATGTGCTCACTCGGTACCAGGATGTGTTTGATGTCTCGAGGAACCAGGCGCTGTATTCCTCTCACGATGGTGGGCCGATCATCTGGGACTTCGAACCAGATGCCCTCGCCATTCAACAGGCTGGTCTGATGGGTATGGCGCCAGAGCAGCATGGGGCGGTGAAACGGTTGGTGGTACCGCACTTTGGGCCCAAGCAACTTGAGCCGTTCTATCCTGAAATCAGTCAGGTAGCCGAGGAGATTGTCGATTCCGTTGCATCGAAAGGGTCCTGCGAATTTGTTTTCGACGTTGCTTCTCGATTGCCCGTCTATACTTTCTGCAAAGTCATGGGTATTCCTGATGAGCTCAGAGAAACCGTATTCAAACTGGGAAATGCTGCGGCAGATACAGAAAATCCTGCACGTAGTGACGAGGACAATTCAGCTGTTATGCAGCTGTTCGGCATTGCTATGAACCTGGCAGAAGAGAAGCGCCAGAATCCTGATGATTCGATGTTCAGCCAGCTTGTGAATGGCGAGGTAGACGGCGAAAAACTCGATGACATGAATCTCAACATGTTCTTTGTGACCATGTCGATTGCTGGTCATGAAACAACCCGGGGAACCGCGGTTCACTTTATCCGTTTGATGCATGAGTTCCCTGAGCAGTATGAATTGCTGAAGAGTGACGTTGATAAGTACCTGCCTAACGCGATTGAAGAAGTGCTTCGTTATTCTCCGCCAGTTATCAAGTTTCGCAGGACAGTAACAGAGCAGAGCGAGCTGAGCGGTGTTGCGATGGAGAAGGGTGACAAAATTTATCTCTCTTATCCGGCTGCGAATCGTGATCCGGAGGTCTTTCCGGACCCTCACCGTTTTGACATTTCCCGTGAGAACGCGAGCAAGCATCTTTCATTCGGCACAGGTCCTCATGTATGCCTCGGTGCACGCTTGGCCCGTTTCCAATTGCAGGCTCTGCTCAAGCAAATCATTACTCGCATTCCTGACATTCATCCAATTGGTGAGCGCGAGATGCTCGAGAGCATCTGGTTTAACGCCATTATGAAGATGCCAGTCGAGTTCACCCCTGAAGGATAGGAGTCGAACATGAGTGTAGAAAAGATGCAGGTGCCCGTCAGTATCATCGGCTGCGGACCTATCGGTCTCACCGGTGCGCTGCTGCTCTCGCGGCAGGGAATTCGAACTCTGATCCTCGATCGACGCAGTGAAGTGAATACGCATCCGAGGTCTCGATTTGTCGATACCAACACCATGGAACTGATGCGTTATCTCGGGATTGAGAAGGAAGTCGAAGTCACAGGTCTTCCGCATGACTGGACTGAAACGATTCGCTGGAGCTCGGCATTGAGTGAAGAGCCGTTCGCGATGGTAACCAGTCCAACTTTCATCAGGGAACCGCGTGATTCAAGTCCCTGTATTCCTGTGATGACCGCCCAGGATCTGGTTGAGCGTGAGTTGATGAAATTGGCGGAAGCTGATCCAAATGTGGACATGCGTTTTCACCAGGAGGTTACCAGCCTGGTTCAGGATGACGATGGCACAACGCTGGTCATGCGAAATGTCGACACTGGTGCTGAAGTAGAAGTCAGGGCTGGGTATACGATTGGTGCCGACGGTCCTGGCAGTCAAACAAGAGCGGTTATCGATTCCGAGCTGGAAGCTGAACCACGCAATGTGAATATGCAGGATGTGATTTTTGAGGCCGACTTTTCGAAGTACGTCGAAGGCAAGAAAGGCACATTGCTCTACTGTATCGGGCCGACCGGCGCGCTGATCTTCCAACCACTGGATGGTAAACGACGCTGGCGCTGTCAGATATCCGTCCCGGACGGGCAGATCCTTTCTGAAGATGAAACCAAGCTGCGGATTCTCGGTGCCCTGGGCACTGAAGACGACGCGCCAATGACCATAAAGAGCACCGGCATGTGGGTGCCCACGCCCGGATGCACAACCAGGTTTTCTAAGGGGCGGGTGTTCCTGGCGGGAGATGCTGCCCACATCTCAGTACCAACGGGCGGTATGGGTAACAACACAGGTTTTGCCGGTATCCGTAACCTCGCCTGGAAGTTGGCGTTTGTGATCAAAGGTGTGTCGCCGCCAGGGATCCTGGCAACTTACGATGTTGAGCATCGACCGTTGGCGCTTCGAAGAATTGCCGTTGGTGTGCAGACGACAGAATTTATGACCGACATGATTCGCGGCTTTGTGATGGGTGAAGACATCACCGACGCCAGCGCCAAAACACAGCAATATGCGGACTATGACGGCGTCCTGCTCAGTTTCGAATTGCAATCCGATCTGCTAGCGGAAGAAGACACGCCGCCACCGGCTGTCGACAATGAAGTGCGGGACTTTGTCCCTTGTGTCCGATCCGGTCGAAGGGCGCCTCATGTGTGGCTGGATGATGAGAACAAGCAATCGATATTGGATTGGTTTGGCGATGGCTATTGTCTGGTCCTTGGCAAGGATGTGGACGATGGGTTCCTGCGTTCGCAAATAGATGCATTGCAGAACAGCGGTTTCCCGATAGAAATGCAGGCTCTGTCGAAGGACTCTGAAATCTACGGCTCCGATGAGGTTGTGCTGGTCAGACCGGATGGCGTGATAGCGGATCACTGGTTGGTTTCGGCCCAGGATCAAGAAGGTCGATTGCGGGCGCATCTACCCATCGCGTAGGATGGCGGGATGAGTATTCCAACTTTCCCTGCCGATGCGCAGACATCGGAAATCCTCGCCGCGCTGGAAGAATCCGGATGTGCGGTTGTTACCGGCTTGATTGATACAGACCTTAGAGCCTCGATCATTGATGAGCTTGCGCCTGCGATGGCTGAGACGCCTGTCATTCAGGATGACGACCCCAAGGAGTTTTATCCTGGCAATACCCGTCGCGTGACCGCGCTCGCCACTCGATCGCCGGCGATTGCTGACAACCTGATTGCCCATCCCGTGAGCACCAGTGTTTGCGATGAGTTTCTGTTACCGAACTCAGAATACGGTTACCAGGTTCATGTCAGTGCTGCGCTCGAAGTTGGACCCGGCGCGCGGGGTCAGGTGCTTCACCGCGAAGAAGATTCGTTTACGTTTTTTGAAGAGCCGCGCCCCAACATTATTGTTGCGAGCATGTGGGCGATCAGCGATTTCAGGGCAGATAACGGCGGCACTTTGATTGTTCCCGGCAGTCACAAATGGCCGAAAGATCGCGTTGCCAAAGAAGAAGAGATTTTCTCTGCAGAGATGCCTGCAGGTTCTGTTCTGTTCTGGATGGGTGGTCTTCTGCATGGCGCAGGGTCAAATACATCTGAAGACTGGCGCTATGGTGTCATCCTGACCTACTCATTGGGATGGGTGCGTCAGGAAGAAAACCAATATCTAGATGTACCCAAAGAGCGTCTCGCAGAGCTCTCGCCTGAAGTCAGAAAGCTGCTGGGTTTTGAAATGTATTCAGCCCTGGGTTTCTACGACCCGTCTGTTTAGCTGCTGGTCAGCAGCTGCCCGTCGATCTTCCGAATACTTTCCTGGCTGACCAGAATCCAAAGGATCAGGCATAGCAAAATTGAGATCATGATGGATACCGCGATGGATGGGTTGGTCGCTTCTGCAATGGCACCTCCCATGAGTGCGCCCAGTGGTGCGAGGTTGTATGTGATGGCATGGAATCCCATCACCCTTCCCCTGAGTTCATCCGGTACTTCCAGTTGCAGCACCGTGGTTGAAGTCACCATAAATACCGAGCTGAACAACGCTGCAGAAAAAATGATGAGCAGCGCCACGAAATAAGCGCCGCTAAAGCTGATGTAGGAAACCACAGCAAACAGATAAATGAACAAGCAGAAGATTGCGGCAGAGAGCAACATGCTGAGCCCCAGTCGATGAGAGCCCTGAAGGGCACCGGAAATGGCTGTCCCTGTTACTGCGCCTAAGCCTGTTACCGAGAGCATGTAGCCATAACCTTGCTCGCCAACGCCAAGCATGTCGATAAAGGCCGGCATCAATTGCATATAGATCATGCCGAAGAAGAACACGGCATAAGAAAGACCCAGCAATACATAAAAGGTGCGTGTAGTCAGAATGAAAGAGATGCCTTCTCGAATCTGTTGCAACGTGGATTGGCGAATGGCGACGGGATCTGCTTTCACTTCAAGGTTGATGAGAACCAGGTACATAAAGAAGAAACCCAGTGAGCAGAGCGTGAACAAGACCCATGTGTCTGTGACGGCGATTATCACTCCGCCTAGAGCAGGCATCACCATTCGGGTGGCTTGCCAGATAACCGTGGTGAGTGCGACTGCGCTCATCATATCTTCACGTTCAATCAAGGCGGGAAAGATTGCCTGGCGCGCCGGCCAGTCGAAACCGGTAATGATGCTAATGCCGGCTGCGATGGCAATTGCATGCCAGGCAGTGACCTGACCGGACCAGTCCAGCCACGACAGTAGTGCCAATAGCAGGAAGGTAAGTATGGATGTGACTTCCAGGAGGCGGCGTTTGTTGACGCGATCTGCGAGCGCTCCGCCGAATAGGGTGGTTAACACAGCGGGAAATCCCATTGCGGCACCGAGATAACCAAGCATGAGCGCGCTTTCAGACAGTTCATAGACCAGCCAGGCGAGTCCCATCACCTGTAGTTGAGTTGCGCCTACCGAGGTGAAGGATCCGAGCCAGTAGTTCCTGAATTGTTTGTGCCGGAGTGCTTTGAACTGCTCTGCGTTCACCAGCAGGACCTCTTAAAAAGAGAGGCGACTATAACAGAATCCTTCTGCTCGCCCTGTGAGGTTGCACCATGTGTGTCGTGACAGGCAGACTCAACGTTTTGGTGCGGGAGAATTACATGAGTAAAACCATCATTGTTAGAGATAGTGCAAAGGCGCTGTATGAGAATTTTCACTTTGCGGAAGCCGTTGCCAGCGATGGATTTCTCTTCTGTTCCGGGATCATTGGCATGGGGCCAGGCGGCGGCGTGCCGGACGATATAAAAGAAGAGTTTCGTAATGCCTGGCAGGGTGTTGTGGGTTTGCTTGAGGAAGCTGGCACAGATTTATCTAGCATCGTTGAGTACACGACCTATCATGTCGGTTTGCAGACCAACATGGCGGATTTCATGGCCGTGAGAGATGAGTTTCTGAGTGAGCCATGGCCAGCCTGGACTGCGATCGGGATTACCGAGCTCGCTGTACCCGGTGCCAGGGTTGAGATCAGGGTGACAGCACGGCTTGAGGCGGGTTGAGCTACTGGCGCGATAGCCGGAGCGACGTAACTGGCTCGCACCTTTATAATCTGGTCAATGTTTTACCTTTCTGAAATCTACCAGAACCGAAATTACCAGTTCTGGATCCTGCAGTTTCTCGGATGGAGCGGCTGGGTCACGCTGTTTGCACTTCGCGATGCCTATTGGGGGCAACCCTACGAGCGTATTCTGCTGCTTATTGTTGATGCGATCGCGGGCATTATTCTCACAACCGGTCTGCGTCATATTTATCGGGCAGTCTGGGATTGGCCGCTGATCCACAGGGTCATCACGGTGCTGGTGGCCTCATATGCGATGGCGGCCATCTGGCAGCCCATTAAAAACTTCTCCCAGTTCTACTATTACCAGGATTTTGACCTCATTGTTGCCTACGGCTACATGGGTTACTTTTCCGGCATCATTGGTTACTCATACTTCCTGATGCTGGGCTGGAGTGGTCTCTACTTTGCATTGAAGTTTTATCGGCTTTTGCAGCTGGAAACTGAGCGAAGTATCCGTGCGGAATCTCTGGCACATGAATCGCAGCTAAGGATGCTGCGTTACCAGCTAAACCCTCATTTCCTGTTCAATACACTGAATGCGATTTCCACTCTGATTCTGGACAAGAACACCGAATCTGCGAACGCGATGGTCAGCAAGTTAAGTCACTTCCTGCGTTACTCATTGGATAAAGATCCGATGCAGCGTGTCGATCTTGAGCATGAAGTGAATACGATGCAGCTCTACCTTGAAATAGAGCAGGTGCGTTTCGAGGATCGCCTGCATGTGGACTTTGCGATTGATGATGATGTGAAGAAAGCGCTGGTACCCAGCCTGATTCTTCAGCCACTGGTGGAAAACTCCATTAAGTATG
The DNA here is from genome assembly GCA_965267195.1 of Pseudomonadales bacterium. Lineage (GTDB taxonomy): Bacteria > Pseudomonadota > Gammaproteobacteria > Pseudomonadales > Azotimanducaceae > UBA9659. The sequence continues at coordinate 1,299,012 of OZ253942.1, read as the reverse complement.
CTGTCGCGGCGAAAGAAGATGGCGGCACCATTCGGATCAGTGCCGAGCGGGTGAATGAGCAGCTACACCTGACGGTGAGTGATGATGGGCCAGGTATTGCCACTGAAGGCGGCAAGTTGCCAGAATTTAAAGGTGTCGGGATTACCAATACCCGTGACCGACTCAAGCAGCTCTTCGGCTCCCGCCAAACCTGTACCTTTGAACAAGCCATTCCCCATGGGCTTAAAGTCGATATTTATATTCCTTTTGAGGTGGAATCATGACAACCGACATGAGTGCAATCATTGTTGATGACGAATCGTTAGCAAGAAAAGGCCTGCGTCTTCGTCTTGAAGAGATTGACGGTGTCGAGGTTGTTGCGGAGTGCAGCAACGGTAAAGAAGCCCTTAACAAGGTTGCGGAACTTGAGCCTGATCTGATTTTTCTCGATATCCAAATGCCGGGAATGAGTGGTTTCGATGTCGTATCCAAGCTGCAGCAGGACGACATGCCGCTGATCGTTTTTGTCACTGCGTATGATGAGTATGCGATCAAGGCATTTGATGTCCATGCCGTGGATTATTTGTTAAAGCCGATTGAAGAGGGGCGCCTGCAGGAAGCCGTAGACAGGGCGCGAGGTCACAAAGATCTTGATGGCGTCGTGACTGACAAGCAGAGGTTGCTTGAGCTGATCATATCCATTACAGGTAAGTCGGAGCAGTCCATTACCCAGTTGCTTAAAGATCACACCGGCAGCAAAGCCTACCCAGAGAAGATCGCTATTAAAGATGGTGGTGAAACCACGCTTGTGCCGACTGCTGACATCGACTGGGTTGATGCAGCGGGGGACTACATGTGTATTCATGCGAACGAAGAAACACATGTGATGAGAATCACGATGAAGGAATTGGAAGACCAACTGGACCCAGCCAATTTCCAGCGAGTGCATCGCAGCACAATCGTCAACCTCGATCGAGTGACCAAGGTTTGCTCGCATATGAATGGTGAGTTCCACCTGATCCTGAACAACGGTGCATCGATCAAGATGAGTCGTTCCTACAAAGAGAAAGTGAAACACTTTTTCTAGGAGCGTGTTACGCTCTGGCTCATCGTCTTCGAGCTGGAGCGCTGCATGACCTCAGTACCCCCATCCACTCACAAAATTGATGCTGAGTGGCTAACTGAAGTTCTTAAAGATAGTGGCCAAATTGCGTCCGAAGTGACCGACGTAACCATTGAAACCATAGGTGCAGGCATTGGCCTCATGGGTGAACTAGGCAGGCTTCATATGACCTACGCTGCCGAAGAAGACCTTCCCGATACTCTCGTCGCTAAATGTGCGGCACAGAATGAAAACCGCCAGGTCGCACAAATCCTGGATTTTTATAATCGTGAAGCAGATTTCTATAACCGGGTTGCACCAGATTGCCCGATGAATGTTCCAGATTCTTATCACGCAGACGTCAATCAAGAGACTTATGACTTTGTCCTTCTGATGGAAGATCTGGGCGACGTGACGCCCCCTGACCAGCTCGTCGGTGCCAGCGAAGATGAAATTTATTCGTCTGTTGGAAACGTCGCAGAAATGCACGCGCAATGGTGGGGTGCAACAGCGGAGAGTCAGCCCTGGATGTACGACATGATGTCTGACCAGGAGGCGGAACGATTAAGAAGTATGGTGTACATGCCTGCACTGGAACCCTGCATCGAGAAATTCGATTACCTGCTGACGCCCGAGACGCAGCAGTTGCTGCGAACAGTGGGTGAGCGATATGCGGAGTGTTGGTCGAGGATCTCGTTACCAACAGATACCTTTGTCCACGGAGACTATCGTCAGGACAATATGCTTTACATCGAGGGTGAAGATGAGCCCCTCGTGATGGATTGGCAAATCAGCGGCAGGGGAAAGCCGATATTCGATGTGGCTTACTTCATGTGCCAGAGTGTGGACGAAGCGCTGCGTGAATCAATCGAGGAAGATGTGTTGAAGTTCTACACCGATAAGTTGGCAGATCACGGTGTTGAGTACGATTTCAACCAGTGTATGGAGGACTATCGACGAATCCTGCTTGGCTGCCTGGTATATCCGGTCACAGTCTGTGGCTCCCTGGATACAGCCAATGAACGCGGAAAAATGCTCGGTGAAACCATGCTGACCCGCAATTTGTCGGCCATTGAGAAACTCCGATCTGCGGATATCCTGAACTAACCACCGCTCCCGAAAATAAGGCCGTTTATCCGGCACTTTACAAACTGCTTACATCAGCAATTGAGTATTAGTCCGTCGATCGGGGAAGATGGCATAATCATTGGTGTTGCGGGCGTTTTGCTCGAATTCGGGGCCGAAAAAACACATGGTGAGCCGTCAGGATTTTACATCGACCTCTGAGGTCGCTGACTCACAAAGATCCACATTGAACGATCACCCGGCGGTGATGCTGCCGGATGCGTCGTTCCTGTACTTCGGTTCCTTCGAAAAGGTCGGATTCGACCTTGTCATTACCAACGCTGAAGGTGAAACCTTCATCGTTGAAGACTACTTCTCTTTTATCCCTCCACCGAACCTCATGTTGCCGAACGGTGCTGGGCTGTCTCCTGAGATGGTGGCTGCCAAACTGCACCTGCCTTTTGGGGATGTCAAGTTTGCTGGTCCTGCGAACAGCGCCAATGCTTTGGAAGAAATCGGTAAAGCAACGCTGGTGATCGGCGATGTCAGGGTTAAGCGCATGGGCGCTGATGGCAATATTGAAGAGGTCCAGCTTATACGAGGGGACACCCTATACGAGGGTGATGAAATCATCACTGGAGCGGGTTCGTTTATTAAAGCTCGCATGCTGGATGGCACGCGGTTTCACCTGGGTAAAAACGCGAACGCAGTGCTGACTGACTTCGTTTACAACGAGGCAGAAAAGCAGGGCAACTTTGAAGCTTTCGTGCAGCGCGGCGGCTTCCACTATAAGAGTGGCAAGATCGGCAAGATGTTCGAAGGTCTCGGTAAAAATCACTCCACCATATCGACACCCTCGGCCATGATCGGTATCCGTGGTAGTGAGTTGGATGGCCACGTCGATGAAAACGGAAATACGCTGATTCGTCACACGTCTGGTGAACTGGCGGTGATGGATATCAACGGGCTGACCGAAACACTACTGACTGATCCCGGCAATACTTCTTTTGTCACCATCAATGGTGCCAATACTCGCTTTGAAGCACCGACGCCGGAACAAGAAGCCATATTTGAAGTGGTGCTGCCGCCGCCGGACACACCTGAAGAGCTGATTGACGTCGACCAAGATGCGCCCCAGGAAGAAGAAGCCCCTCCCTCAGAAGGTGATCAGGGTGAGCGTCCGGAAGAAGATGCACCTCCCGAGACAGAACAGGAAGCCGGCGAAGGCGAAACTGCCGAGGTTGACGAAGAGGGCGCAGAAGAAACAGAAGAAGAAATAGAAGAAGGTGCTGAAGAAGAGAGCACTGAAGAGGACAGTACCGAAAAAGATAGTGCGGAAGAGGAAGTCGCTGAAGACTCAGGGCCTGAAGAAACTGTCGACGAAGAACGTGTTGAAGGAGAAGGACCGCAGGAGGAAGGTCCGCAAGAAGACGGGCCTCCAGAAGAAGGTGCTCCCGAAGACGGTGCTCCAGAAGAAGGTACTCCTGAAGAGGGTTCGGCCGAAGAGAGTCCTGCTGAGGAAGGCCCTGGCGAAGAGCCTCCAGCCAGTGAAGAGCCTTCAGCTAATGAAGAACCCTCAGCTAATGAAGAGCGCTCAGCTAATGAAGAGCCCTCAGCTAATGAAGAGCCTTCAGCTATTGAAGAGCCGCAGACTCGAATCGCCGGTGAATCGGCGAGTGATTCCGATGGTGGCGCTGAGCCATCGATAGAAGGACAGTCCTCCGCGCAACCGAGTGTAGGAGAAGGTGAAGTCGCGCGGCAGGAAACCGGGACAAACACCGATGGCAATCAGCAGTCGGGCCAAACTGAAGAGCCAGGCAATCTTGCTGGGTTCGACAATTCGGTTGAGGGTCCAACGGGTGTCACCATTCGTGAATCCTCTTTTGGCGATGCAAACACCAATATCGTCGGCACCGAAAATGAAGTGATCACAGGTTCCGTTGAGCCGACAACTGCCGGTACAGGTGAGCGGGGTGAACAACAGGTCGCCGGCAATGAGCTGGAGATCCTTGATGTACCGACTAATGAAGAGAATGAGCCGGACACACGGGTAGAAGATCGCCAGAACGAACAGGAGCCTGTCCAGGAAGAACTGCCTCCGGACAATCCGCCAATTGCTCGTAATGATTTCCTTGAAGTGAAAGAAGCAGGTGCCCGCGAAGTCACGAATCTGTTGCTGAACAATGACAACGACGGTGACATAGGCCAGGAACCGAAGCTTGCTCAAGTCGAGGGCGCTGGCAGTCAGGGTGGTCGCATCGAATTCGATGGGAGTACCGCTGTTTATATTCCGAACCCGGAGCGACTTGACGCACTTCGAGCTGAAGAAACTGCCACAGAAACTTTCTCTTATCGGATTGTCAGCGGAGACCTGACCGACACTGCCACGTTAACGGTGCGACTGGTCGGCACAAACTTCGCTCCGATCGCGGAGGACGACAAAGACGAGACGATCGAAGATGTGCCCATCACCATTGATGTGCTCGCCAACGACGGTGATCCAGATGGAGACACTCTGACCATTGTCAGCGTTGATAACGACGGTGCATTTGGTGACGTCATCATTGCTGGCGACGGTAAGGGGCTTATCTACAATCCCCCAGATGGTCTGCAGGCAGGGCAGGTTGGTGAGGATATTTTCACCTATCAGGTGTCAGACGGTCAGTTTACAGCCACAGCAACCATTACCGTCACGGTCGTCGGGCGCAATGATCCACCGGTCATCAATGCAACTGGAGAACCGGTTGAGATATCAGCAGGCGGCGGTGCGGTCACAATTCCACTGAATGAAATCTTCCTCGATTCTGATCTCGGCGATCAGCTCGAAGTCGTGTCTGTGGATACGAGCAATACTAAAGGTGTTGTCACGATCGGCAGCATCATCTATGACGACAACGGGTTTTTTGATTTTCTGAAGCCGGGTGAAACTGCGACCGATACGTTTGGCGTTACTGCAAGAGACCAGTTCGGTGGTGAGGGCAGTGGCTTTTATACCGTTGTCATCAACGGTGTTAACGATGCACCCAATGCCCAGAATGACAGTTACTTTGCCGTTGCCGGTGAAACCCTTGCGGCTTCGGCAGCGAACGGATTGCTCGGCAACGATACCGACCCGGAAGGCGACCCGCTGACGGTTGTGGTGAGCAAAACCCAGGGTCCTCAGTTCGGAGAGCTGAACATATTGCCCAACGGCAGTTTTGAGTACATCCCTGGTCCCGATTTCGGTGGCAATGACAGCTTTGTTTACACGGTCAGTGACGGCGAACTCACAGACACCGCTGTTGTGAACATCGTGGTTGATCTGGTTAATGATGCGCCGATCACAGCGCCGGACTTTTATACGGTCAGTGCTGATGGCAGTGTTATCGGTAACGTGCTCGATAATGATATTGATCCGGAAGGTCAGCAGCTTTCCGCGCAGTTGGTGGAGCCACCGACTTCGGGTAGTTTGAATCTTGGGGCAGGTGGACTGTTCGAGTACACGCCGACGGTGGCAGCAGACGGTACTATCCAGAGTGATTCCTTTGTCTACGTGGCCATCGACCCCCAAGGTCGTGAGACCATCGAAACGGTCACCATCAACATTGTTGAAGACAACCTGCCGCCGGACCTGATCAATCCGATTCCTGATTCAACTGTTCCCGTTGGCACTACATCCTCGATCGACCTGAACACCTATTTTGCGGACCCTGAAGGTTCTAACCTTGAGTTTGCCTTTACTACTTCTGCGGGAACTGCGTCGTTTACTCTGGTTGGTAGCACACTGTCCGTAACGCCTCCCGCAGCTGCAGAAGGTGAGACGGTTACCGTTGAAGTCGCCGCATCTGATGGCCAGAACATCACGACAGATGAGTTCATACTCACCGTCGGTCCGGCGAACCAGGCACCGGTGGTCGACAACCCCGTGGGCAATCAGAGTGTCAATGCATTCGTCTTTTTGAATGAAAACATCAACGGCGTTTTCTCCGACCCAGATCCTGATGATGTACTGACGTTCTCTTTGAACACCAATGCACCTTTCCTCGGCTTAAGCGGAACCTTCCTTCAAGGCAGTCCATCAGCCGCGGACGTCGGCACTTATACAGTCCAGCTGACGGCAACAGACCCTGCGGGCGCAACGGCTACTGAGACGTTTACGTTGACGGTTAGCGCACCGCCTGTGAACAACCCATCGGTGCCTCTATCAGGTGATCAGGCAACTGGAACCGTGACGAATACAGTCACATCGACGTTTGTTGCCAGTGACTCAGAAGGTCTGCCACCCACCGGGATTTATTCGATCAACACGCCCGGCACTTTTGGTACGCCGACGATTGATGCAGATACTGGTGCCTGGACCTACATTGTTGACTCGCCACCGTATACGGGTACAGATACTTTTACGGTTGATGTTACCGATGCTGAAGGTGATGTAACCACCATACCTATTTCGATTCTGATCAGGCCGGTGGACACACCGGGCTCCATTATCGGTTCCTTCACTCATACCACGACAGAAACGGTGCCGTTTGGTAACTCATTGTTCTTGTCGGATAGTGATGGTCTAGCAGCGAGCAACCCGTACTTTATCTCCACGCCTCCATCGAACGGCATAGCCAGCATCGATGCAAGCGGTAACTGGGTCTACACACCTAATAACGGTTACACGGGCCCTGACAGTTTTGTTGTGACGGCGATTGATGGTTTCAACTACACCACGACGCAAAGTATTTCATTCACGGTAAACCCGCTGCCTGCGCCGAACAATCCGGCCAGCGGTGGACCGACCATCACGGGTAACACCGAATTTGGCAACGTTTTGACCGCAAACATTGCCGGCATCACAGATCCTGATGGCACGTCCGGGGCAACTTATTTCTATGAATGGTTTGTTGACGGCGTGAGTGTTGCGGGTCCTGGAACCATCACAACAACTTACACTACCACTGTCGCTGATGTCGGTAAGCCGGTGACCTTGGAAGTCACCTTTACGGATGATCTTGGCTTTGGCGAAGTGCTTCAGGACACGGTTCTGATTCTTCCCCAAAGTAACAACGTCACAGGCACGACGTCTTACACGTTCGTACCGTCTTTTGTCGACGATGTGTTTGGTAGCCCAGGAAACGACACGATTACCGCAGTTGGCGCTGCGGAGTCTGGGGACATCATCGATCTCGATTCAGGATTCGACACACTGACTCTAGATGATGTCCCGAACGTCATTGAGATCGAGGGTGTAGAGTCGTTACTCGGCGGTTCACAGACAGATACCATCACGATATACGGCAACCTGAATACCCTAAACGGACTCCTCAGCAACCTGGAAAACAGCGATACCGTTTATAACGAAGCGTTTATTACCCTGGACAACGAGACGGTGATCTTTGGTGGCATCGGCGGTGAGTTTGAGAACACCAATGGCGGGCATCTGCAGATCGGCGGTAGTACCGGTAGTTCAGTCAACTTGCAGAACTTCTCGTTCAATTATGGAACTGTCATCCTGGATGGCAGCGGAACCTCGACGCTGATCGTCCAGCTAGGCAACTTTAACCAGCAGGGTAACTTTATTGTTCAGGGTCTTGGCAGTCACGAGTTTGATGGCCAGTTTTATCTCGGTGGAGGCGGTAGTCTCATCATCGACACCAACTTTACTATCCTGCCTGGTGGCCAGATTGACCTGACTTTTGGTGGTTCCTTCTTCATCAATGGTGGTTCAACGCTTACTTTTGACAATAGTCGGCTTTATGCGGACAACACGGTATTCCTGAACGGTAGCCCCAGCGAATCCATCATGTTTGTGAACGGCGCGATCTTCGACGCAGATGGATACTTCTACGGCAACAACGGACCAATATTCGATTTCGATGGCTCCGTTACGGTGAACGGTACTCTGAATATCGGGGAAAACACGTTTCTGACGCTCACGGGTGATACGTTCAATGACACGCTGAACAACCAGGGATATCTCGAAATACGAACACCAGGTCCGTCCGCTATCGATACCCTGACGAACCAGAACCCGGGTGAGGTACGCCTCAACAGTGACGCCGGCGATCTGGGCGCTGTGCTGACAGTGTCAAACATCGTCGACAATGAAGGTCTGTTCATTCTGGATAACACAGACAACACCATTAATCTGACGTCCTCGGTGATCGTATCTGGAACCAACTTCGTGAATGATTTCACAGGTGTGCTCGAATCCAGAGATGATGATGAAAGTTTGACTGGCACGAATCGACACACAATCGATGCGACCTTGATCAATGATGGCACCGTGCGAGTGTTCGCTGATCTGGAATTGACCAAGACCAGTGGTGATCACGACTTTAACGGTACCTTGGAGCTGCTTAGAAATCTGACCTACGGTGGTCACTTGTTCATCAGTAATGCAAATACCGTCGACTTCGGTGTTAGCAGTCTTCTATTTGGACATGGCGAGATTACGTCCAACGTTGCCATTAACCATATGGGGTTCATCGAGCCGGACAATGCAGGCATGCAGGGTCTGATTACCTTTAATGGCAATTTGGACTTAAACCCCGGCAGTACACTTGAGCTCGACGTACTCAACAGTAGTACTTACGACCGGATTGAAATCACCGGCCAATTAGATGCGGGTAATGCTGTTATCAAGCTCACTTTTGATGATACATCGGGGCTGATATCAGGTGGTCTGCTCGATAATGTGATTGACTTCGGCACGACCATTAACAGCTTTAACACGACTATCCAACACAACCTCGGCGCTGGTTATACAGTGACCCTGGTGAACGATGGTGGCGCCCACTACGACATTTCCATCGTTGCCGGTTTTGACACAGTGACTGCGAATGGCGGCTCGCCATTCTTCTGGCCTGGTAGCAGCGAATGGAGCGGTGGTGCGCCTGGTATTGGTGATGATGTTCTTATCGACAACCACGTGGTGACCATAAACACGACTGGTCCTTACGAGGTGAACTCGGTGGTGGTGGCTAATTCAGGCACGCTTGTCATCGATGACGGGACGCTGAAACTGAATGGACAGTCGCGGGTTGATAACTCCTCTGCGATCACGTTGAACGCGGCTCCAGGCGGCGTATTACAAGTTGAAGATCATCTGGCGGTGGATGGCCAGCTGAATCTCCTAGGCGGTACGATCACTTCAACAACAACGTTTGGTGCCATTGATGTAGCAGGTGGCTTGTCCATCAGTCTTACAGGTGGCCCGGGTCTGGAAGTGGAGGTGAACAACGCCGGTACTGGCATGATCAACATCAACGGCAGTGGCACCCTGTTTGGTAATCAGCACATCAACAACGCTGGTGTGCTCAACGTGAATACTTCCGGAAATGTGAACCTGGATATCCCCATCGACAACCTGGACGGCGGTCAGATCCAGATCGGTTCGACGTCGACTACCGTGATGGTTACACACTCCCAGAATGTCGATAATTTTGTGAATGGTATTTATCGTCTGGATACGCCAGGTATTGGTGGCGAGAGCACTAACGTTGAACTGAATAATGCCAACTTTACCAACCAGGGTTTGTTTCAAGTTATGGACAGCGGCTCCAGCGGTGGAGCGCGTTTCTTTGATCTGAATGCCAACGGCCATATTTTTGATAACACAATGGGTGTTATCGATGTTCAGGCCGATGTGACCTTCGATATTGAAGGTGCAACCTTAAACAACCAGCAGGGTGACATTTATGTTGCGGGTGCCATCAATCTCAACATTGATGGTGGGACCGGAGGTGACATTTACTGGGATGGTGCGTCGAGTTTTTCAGGTAGCGGTAACGTTAACTTTTTGAATGCGGTAACCATTACCCTGATGGGGAACAGCGTACTCAATTCTGCAAACTTTTTTGATACAAGTGGAGGTGATCTCACTATCACCGGCGCCCATCAGCTTTTCATCGATTTCAGTACAACGCTGGGATTACACGACGATGACACCATCTCTACTTCAACTCTGGACGTCGCAGGTAACCTGGACCTCACCGGAGATAACATTCAGATTTCGGCAGCAACGAATAACTTCGGCAACATCAATGTAATTGGGTCGTTCGGTCCATCTACCACTACCTTCTCTGGAGGGTTCACCAATAGCGGTAATGTGTTCCTGGATATTGCCGCGTCAGAGCAGAACACCCTGTGGGTTGTTGGCACGTTAACGAATACGAGTGCTGGAACGATCTACTCAAACGACTCTGGCGGAGCAACCCTGGAGAATGTGCTGCGAGCACAACTCGATAACATGGGTAATCTTGTTCTTAATCATGACCTGATTCTCGATCAGACAGGCGTGATAACGCATACAAACAAAGGGGATATTGAACTTGATAACGGCGCAGTCCTGAGGATTGGCGTTAACGATACGCTGGAAAATATCTACGATGATATGAGTGGGTATTTTGGTGCGATAAAAGGTGAAGGCACGCTGGATGCTTCCGGTTCAGGCGTCGCTTTCATCAATGATGGATTAATCATGCCCGGTGGCTTCTCTGCGACTGATATTTTCACCATTCAGACCAACGGCAATACAGAGTTTAGGCATGGTTCTGTTATTGAAATAGATTTGAATGGCAATGCTCCAGGCACCGGGCACGACCAACTAGTTTTCTCAGGCGCGGCGCCAGATCTTAACGGGCGCTTAAGAATTAACCCGATGATCACTCCTTCGGGTTCTTACACAATTATCACGGCATCGTCTTTCGGCGGTCTCTTTTCAATGATAGAAGGCACAGACCTTTATGCCATGGGTGGAGATGTGCTGGATGTCACTGTTTCCGCTACAGATATAACCTTAAACACGGTGACACCCGATTTGGTTGGTACCACTGGCGATGACGCCGGACTCGATGCAATAAGTGCCACAGTTATTCATGGTGACGATGGGAATGACGTTATTTTCAACGTTAGCACTGGTGATACCGTGTTCGGTGGAGAAGGTGACGACGTCATCATTGGCGATACCGGTCTCAAGCGTGTTGACGGTGGTGATGGCATTGACACGCTGACGCTTACCAATGCCACCATTAACTTCACTGGGCTTGAGGGTTATCGGGTAGAAAGCATTGAAGCGCTTGGGCTGGACGGAAATGGTTCGCAAACGGTTACGCTGGATGCGAGCTCGATTAGAAACATCGTCGATGAGGAAAATGACCTCACATTCTCCGATGGCTCACTGGTTGTCTTTGGCGACTCTTCGGATCATCTAATCTTGCTCGGTGACTACAATCCAATCGGAAGTGATTTCTTTGATATCCGAAGCGCTGGCAATTTCGAAGAGTTCATTCATTTGGAACAGAACTCAACGTCCACTGGAACCACTTCGGTTTACATAGACAACCAGATTTCAGCAGAAGTCATTCGACTTGATGGATCAAAAGATATCTACGGCAGCGCAGGTGATGATGATATTTCCTCGGGGGGCGATATTGTTGCAACCGCTAACGACGATGTTATCGATGGTCGAGATGGTAACGATTTTATTGACGGCCTGGGCGGTGATGACAGCTTGTTTGGTGGTCATGGCAATGACACGATTGTCCGAGATATCGCAGATACAGGCATCATTGATGGCGGCGATGGTTTCGATACGCTGCTAGATGACTCTCCAGGCGCCACAATCAATCTGAATGGCGTCACCAACCTGCAGAATTTCGAGCGGGTTGATATGGCCGACGGCGATGGTAACGACGTGTTATCAATTGACCTTGCCGGTCTTGGCAACATTATCGGCGATAACTCCCTGGAATCCCTGCTGCCAGACGGGCAGCTGAAGTTTATTGTCGATGGGGATGCGGGTGACCAGTTCAACCTCTCAGGTATTGGCGTGCATAGCACAAGCATCGCAGCATTGGGTGCTGCTGGTTGGGTAACAAACGGCGCCGAACTGGATTATCTGGGTACTGGAACCAACTACCTCAAGCTAACCAATGGCGCGATCGACATCTACGTCCACGAGGATGTGGCAAACGTCATCTAGCGACTCAGCAATTTATCTTTTTCTTCCCAGCGTGCTTCTAACCAGCTTCGGGCGTCTTCAATATCGCTCGCGTGGTAATTGCGAATCGTGATGCCAACGTTTTTGTTGGTACCCCCAAGGCATCTCCAGAAGTTGGTATCACCGCCCCGATAGTCAATGGTGATATTGACCACCGCAGTGTCCGCGGGTGCAGTGTCGAGTGCAATTTTCAGTCCCCCAGGTCGCGGAATCAGCAGATGCTGGTAAGGCGAATTCTGGTTGCGATGTTTCTTTTGGGTGAAACGGGTTCCTTCAGCGAATATCAGGAGGGCACCGCGTTCCCGATGGAGTGAACCAGAAGCCGACTGAATCGCCGCATAGTCCTTCTCCCTGGCGCCTTCACCGACACCGCGATTTAATCGCGGCATGCCGAGGGCGTAGCAAATCCAGCCGACAATAGGCACCCAAACCAGTTGTCGCTTGATCAGGAACTTAAGTGTTGGGCCATGCCAGGTGACGACATAGTGCAGCAGGGGAATATCGAACCAGGTCTGATGATTAACCACGATGATGGGTGAGGGATGGTTAGGTAGTTCCCCCGTGATATCGAGCTTTACACCCACCACGTAGAGCATCCAAATGCTGTTGACCGCTGCAGCTGCTTTGTAAACACGTTCCGTTAACCAGTTGATGACGTTCAGGGCAGAGTCGATGCGACCGAACACGAGCTTTAATAGTGCCAGCAGAAAAAGAAAAGGCATCCAGAAACCAAGGTTCACGATGACGACCAATGAGGACAGAACGCTGAAGCACTGTTGCAGTATGACTTTTAGTATGTGCATCAAAATAGGTCCATTTGTCCTGGCTCGCTTGGTGATGAATCTTTATCGGGCGAGGTTTCAATGCCGAGAAAGCGAGTCATGCCGCTGACCCTGGTTGACCGTCTGGATAGTGCCTTCTGCCATGTGGAATCTGTGGAATAAACGCTGATGCTTTTTCTCGCTCGAGTGATTGCAGTGTAAACCAGTTCCCGTGTCATGAGGCTGCTGGCTTCTTCCGAGGATTCTGAGGCGAGCACCAGCATGACATGATCAAATTCTGATCCCTGGGCTTTGTGTACTGTCATTGCGAAACAGGTTTCATGATCTGGAAGGCGTGATGCAAGAATACCTTCGGGTTTTCCTGGAAACTTCACCACGAATTCATCGTTGGCAAGAGGCGTACATATTCCAATATCGCCGTTGAATACACCGAGGTTGTAGTCGTTTCGAGTCACAAGAACAGGGCGTCCTGTATAAAAGGTCTCATCGGTTCCTTTTAAACCCCGTGCCTCCAGCAGTTGCTCCAGCGCGAGATTGATTTCTGCGACACCGGATTCGCCACCACGCCTGCTACACAGTATTCGCGTCTGTTCGAAAGCTTCGTTCAGGATGTCGGCGTCCAGTGTTCCTGATTCGAGGGCATCGAGATAATCCTGCCAGTTCGCGAGCAGTTCTGACGGAGCCGCTTCGCTATGCCAGCTGACGCTGGTGTCTGAGTCATCCAGTTTGGTGCTGGCGCTTTGAATACCGAGCGCCAGTTTTCCGATGGCGCTGTTCTCATCAAACCGGTAACTTCGCTCCAGTTTGCACACAGCATCGGTCAGCCGATGTGTTGTCTCTGTGGTTGGGATTTCTCCAACAAAAGGATGCGCGAAATCTGAGAATTCGAGGCTAAAGCTGCTGTCGCCTGCGCAGAGGTCCGCCAGCACATTACCGGTATCCACAGAAGGGAGTTGATTGGGATCTCCGAGCAGTATCAGGCGCGAGTCTTCAGGAAGTGCGCTCAGCAGTCTGTGCATCATTGGAAGATCGATCATAGAGGCTTCGTCCACGATCAGGAGATCTGCATCAACAGGGTTCCTTGGACCGTGGCGCCAGGTTCGACCATCTCGCCTCATGCCCAGAAGCCTGTGTAATGTCTGTACCTCTAAATCCAATGAGCGGGCAGTTGCCCAGTCACGGATCGAGTCTGCCAATCGCATGGCCGCTTTGCCCGTCGGTGCTGCGAGTCGAATATGAATGTCCGGGCTTTCCTCGAGCAATATATCCAGCATCTTCACGACGGTGCTTGTTTTTCCCGTGCCTGGGCCGCCAGTGACAATTGCGAGTTTGCGCGAAATCGCGAGTAGTGCTGCCAGCTTCTGGCGGTTCCCGGTTTCCGAGCCGAAGTGCTCATCCAGTTTCTGTTCGAGCACGTCTGAGTTCGGCACGGTGATTGGCTCGTTTCGCTGAGCGATCATGGAAGCGACTTCTTCCTCGAAACGATAGAACCGTCTGAGGTACAGGCGATCATCGCTGATAACGAAAGGAGTTGTGTCGTCTGGTCCACCAAACGCCCTATGTTCCATGATGCTACTCACGGTTTCATTCGATTCGTCCGCGAGATGAATGCAGGAATGCTGGTTGATGGTGGCTTCAATCAGTCGGCTGATTAACGAACGAATTTCTGTTGGAAGCTGTCCGCTACCCCGGGCGATCAAACTCAGAAAGTGCTGTTCGAAACTGTGTGTTGTGTCACTCATGGGGTCAGCAGTTCGTTCAGAGTTTGAATGTGATTCATGCTTGGCTTGTCGAAATAAATGCCGTCGTTACTTTCAGGCGCCATGCCTCTCAGGAACAGATAGTAAGCGCCGCCGACGTGCTGCTCGTAGTCATAGTCTGGAAGTTTCACCGATAACATACGATGAACTGCTAGGGTGTAGATCAGGTACTGCAGCTTATATTGATGATGCTGCATGGCTTCTTCGACGTGTTCCGCGCTGTAGTGCTCGGGTGAATAACCGAGAAAATTACTTTTATAGTCTGCAACAAAGTATTTTCCTTCGCGACGGAATAGAAGGTCGATCATGCCCGTCATCATGCCCTCCAGATCGAGGTGATCCAATTTGGTGGGGTTGATGTAGCCGGTATCCTGAAGAAACTCGATGAGCCTCGGTTTCGCAGACAATGGAAAGTGAAACTCCATTTCATCTAATCGATCAGCGTGTTCTATCTCTCTCAGTGATCCTGTCGCAAGTGGCGCGTCGAGAATGTCCTCGAGCCATTTCTCAAGTATGTGTACCCAGGATTCATCCAGTCCCAACCTTCTGCAGGCTCTCAGGCAGTCCTCACGGTGTTCATGAGCGGTGAAGTCGATATGCTCCATCAAACTATGCAGGACAACACCGACCCTCGCGCCGCGAGGAAAGGTGTGACGAGAGAGTTTCCCGTCATTTCTATCGTCGGTGTGTTCCGTGGTGTCATCGTCAGCGAACCCGGCGACGCTTTGTAATTCCTGGGTTGCAGCGAGCCTTGATGAAACACCGGTATAGCTATGTATTCGCCATTGATCGTCGAGATCAGGGTAGGGCGCAGGCGCTGACAAATCTGTGTGTTGCTTTGTGCCCTCTATGAATTGGATGAGTGTTGGTGAGGCTTTTTCCACCGTAAACAGTTCATTGGGCAGTAATTTTCGAGCGAGCGTCTCGAGATGTTCGTCTTTTCCGATGTCGGTCAGGCCGATGAGGCGAGCGATCGCGGATTTCGGAAGTCTAGAGACGCCGGGTATTCCTAGGATGCAATGGTACTTCGCTCGAGTCAGCGCAACATACAGAAGTCGCATCTCCTCTTCGAATTCTTCTTCAGTTTGGCGTGCTTCACTTTCTGACCCAGGTACCAAGTCAATGACACTCCCGAAATGACTGTTGCTTTCCTCGTGAAACAAAACTGGAGTGTTGGGTTTTCGAGGCACGGGACTGAAAACCGGCATGGGTATCATAACGATGTCGTATTCAAGACCTTTAGCCGCGTGCATGGTGACAATTTTCACGAGGTTCTCGTCGCTTTCCAGTCTCAGCTGTCGTTCTTCATTGCTAACTGTTTCGGCTTCCTTTTGTTCGTTACTGAACCATTTGATCAGCTGGAACATGCCGGGTGATGTCGACGATCGTTTTTGAAGCACTTCGGTCAGGTGGCGGAGATTGGTGATCTGGCGATCTCCGTCTGCGAGTTGTAACCACTTCTCTGCGAGTTGGCGCCTGGTTGCCAGGGCGTTCAACATCGGCGCGATGTCCTGCTCAAGCCATAACTCATGATAGGAACGAAACTCTGACAAAACTTCCTGTTGGTATTCGACGTCCTGGTTGAGACGTTCGATATCCGCTGCGGTACAGAGCATGAGGCGAGTGCCCAGTGCGGCACGAATGGCACGTTCACTGGTGGGTTCGAGTATGGCCTCCAGAATCAACTTAAGATCATCAGCCGTATCCTGCAGGAATACACTTTCCAGGGTGAGATAAACGCTTTGAATGTTGCGTGCACGCAGAGCTCGCTGGGCTGCTACTGCTTGAGCTCGGCTGCGTACCAGGAACGCGATCTGGCCGGCCGAGACTGTTTTGCCGTCGATTGTGTAGCTTTCATCTTCGAGCAGCTTCACAGTTTCATCAGCCGCTGCCGCCATCAGCTTTTCAGTAAGAGGCGCGATGTTGCCGCGTGTCGCACCACCATCTTCAGCCACCAGCACTTTGTAAGGGGGCAGTTTCTTGTTTTCCTTCTCAATGGTCATGCCTTCTCGGGCGGCGGTAACTTTTTTGAAAGGAATGTCTTTGTCGTTACCGAACACTTCCGGTTTGTTGAACAGGAAGTTGGTCGCCTCAACCATGTCAGGGGTTGATCGCCAGTTCGCATCGAGGGTGCTGACGGCGGTCGCTTCTCTGCGGGCGTTAATGTAGGTGTAGATATCAGCACCGCGAAAGTTATAAATCGCTTGCTTTGGATCTCCGATCATCAACATCGTGCTGTTCGTTTCATCCGTTCCACCAGAGGTATAGATTCGATCAAAGATGCTGTTCTGGATGTCATCGGTGTCCTGGAACTCGTCGATCATGGCGATTGGCCAGCGGTTCCTGATGGTGGTCGCGAGGTTTGAATCCTTTCGTTTAACAGCCGTAGCGAGTGTCGTCAGCAAATCGTCAACGGTGAGTTGGTTTGTCTGCTCTTTGATTGTCGTCATGGTGACAGCGACATCTCGGAACAAGTCGTGCCAGAGGTTTGCCGTCAATTGCCTGATATCTTTTGCAACACTATCGATCAGGTCGAGTGTTGGATGTGACGGCAATTCACCATTGGCTTTCAATGCAGCTGCAAGTAGATCGCTGCTGTAGATGTGCCAAAGTTCGCTGTTAAGCCCGGCACCAGGTTCAAAACTGAAGTGCAGCATCTGGCTGATTCGTTTGATCGGTGTGCGCCCCTTGTTCAGGTCAGAACCCAGCAGCAGTTTTTCCAGATCGTTTTCGCGCCATCCTTGTTTGGCTGAATGTGCGTTTTCGATCAGTTCCTGCATGTCGACGCTGATATACGGTGGCACGAAATCCAGCTCTCCGCGGAACAAGAAAGGCTTGAGTCGATTGGCGAGACCGTCCGGGTTTGGCCAGATAGACATGGCAAGCTCGCGAATCTCACTGGGCAGGGACAATATGTTCTGCCTAAAGACGTCTTCACATGCCTGTTTCAGCAGATGATCGCGTTCTGCGTTCATGGACAGGTTGAACAGGGTGCCGGATTCAAAGGCCTGTTCACCCAACACGCGGGCGCAAAAACCGTGAATGGTGAAGATGCTTGCTTCGTCCATCAATTGGCTGGCTGCCGTCAACAGTTTCAGGTCGCGTGTGTTGTCTGTTGAAGAATTAAGCAGACTTTCCAGGAATGCGTCTTCACCGGCATCGTGCGTTCGAAAAGCGGTTCTGGCTTGTTTGATTCTGTCTGAAACCCGTTGCTTCAATTCTTCTGTCGCAGCGATCGTAAAAGTCAGGACCAGGATTTCGCTGATCGCCAGGGGACGCTGCCAGGGTACGTCACGACCAAGGAGTAATCGGATGCAGAGATTCGAAATGGTATAGGTTTTACCGGTACCGGCACTGGCCTCGATCAGCTGCTGGCCAGAAAACGGTAGTGAACCCGCAATGTTGATTGACGTCTCACTCATCGCTAAATCGCTCGAGTACAGGAGACCACAATTCCATCGCTTCTTTCTTAAAGGCATCGTCGAACGCCTCTGGTGTTCTGAACAACCGTTGCCAGTATCGGTCTTTACCCTCGGCACCTGGTTGATCTCGATCCCAGTTTCTAAGCGCAGTTTGCAATGCCCGGTCCGGGTCTCCGCTTTTTTGCATGGCGACGGCAAAGTCGAAGCTCGCTTCTGTCGGCATGAACACGGGGGAGGTAATGCCTCGATGGTATTTCTGCACCAACTCTTCCAGCAGTCTCTCAGCATCTTTGTCCGACAAGCCGGAGAGATGAATGGTTGAAGCGGCATCTTTGTCTCCACGAAACACGAACGCAGATTCGATACCAGGCTCTATCATGTTGGCTGCAAGGTGAGTGACCCAGGCTTCCAATCTCTGACGGGCGCGAAGTTTGCCTGCTCGGTAGTGCACCAATGTCTGTCCGAACAGGTTGTTTGGGTTGAATCTCAGCAGTGTATCTCCCACCGACAGTTCTTCCGTTATCTGGCGATGCTCAGCCAGCAGCAGAGGCGCGACCTGTTCCATGATGTTCTGTGCCCGTTCAACCTCCCGGCTAAGATGTTGTCGCCCAACTTCTCCAGGGAGCACCTGGCCGGTTCTTAGCACTCTGTCGTGAAAGACCTGGATATCCTGACCGTCCATGATGTGACCCAGTGCAGCGTCTGCCAATTGAAAGCGCTCCAGGTGATCGAGTTCAAAGGACTCTGTGTCCTGCAGCTCAACCTCATCATGCTCAAGATAGATGCCGAGTCTTTGTTGGAGAAAATATTTTGCGGGGTGCCGGAAATACGCGCCTAATTGGTTTACCTCTGTCAGTGCTGAGGTTTCATCATCTTTTAGCGGCTCGGAAAGGAACAAGTCTTCCTTGGGTGAGTCTGCGGTCAGCGCTCGAAACCAGTTTTCGTTATAGCTCTGGAATTGATCGCCCCTGAAGTATCTTGGATTGTACGGCTGAAGCGCATGAATTGTGATGTTTGGTTGTTCGAAAACCGCGCTGATGTAGTCCAGCCACTCCTGTACAACGACGGACGGTGGTCTCTCTTTATCGTCACGGATACCGCGACCGACAAAGCTAACGTAGAAAAGGTCGCCCGCCGATAGAAGCGCCTCCAAAAACAGGTATCGATCGTCCAGCTTTTTTGAACGATCACCTTTTCGATGCTCGGAGTTTGCAATCAAGTCAAATGAGTGTGGTCTGATGTCTCGTGGGTACTCACCATCGTTCATGCCGAGTAAACAAACCGCCCTGAAGGGAATGCTACGCATAGGCACGAGGGTCGCGAAGGTAATACCGCCACTGATAAACCCTGCTTTCTGGTCCGTTCCAGTCAGGGTCTTCTCAACGGCGTGGGCGATCAGCTGCCGCGATAGGGGATCCTGGTAACCAGAAGCTTCGGCGCGACTTGTCAGTTCTTCAGTGACCTCCAGTAATTGACTGATGTCCAGATTCTCGTTGCCCTTGGGTTCAAAGAAGTCTCCTGTTAGCTCCGTAATCAGGTTTAGCCATTCGATAGCTGAGTGTGTTGCGCTGAGCTTATTGCGATAATTGGCCAACAGATCCATAAAGTCGCAAAGTCTGCCAAGAAGAGAAAGTTCTCTTGGGTCGATATCGAATGGCAAGACGTTCTGCCAGGTGTCATGTTGCTCATCCATAGCAAAACCGAGGAGCAGTCGATCGAGGCCGAATCGCCAGCTGTTCTGGTGTTCTTCAGGTAGTGACCAGAAATTTGCCTTGCTGGCGCCATCTAACTCCCAACGTATACCGGCTCCGTTTATCCAGTAGGCGATGGTTTCAAGGTCGTCCTGGTGTAACTCAAGTTTACGCATGACTGCCGGTACCTCGAGGAGGTCCATAACCTGGGGTCCAGTAAGGCGACTCTCCGGCAGCTTCATCAAAGAGACGAAAGTGGTGAGAATGGTCGACTGATCCAGCGCGCTGGTGTCAGCCAGGCGATAAGTCAGTTCCTGAGAAAATACGGAGTGAATGTATGGTGCATATTCCGCGATGTCAGGGACCATCACGAGAATCTCGCTCAGCCTCAAACTCGGGTCAGCGTCGATCTGACGAAGAAGCTCATCTTTTAGAACCTCGACTTCGCGCATGCGACTGTGACAGATATGCACCTGCAGGCTTTGGTCCTGGATATCTTGTTTGATGGGTTGTTCAGTGAACTCGAAAGCACTACCGAAGGTGAGGTCAAGAATGTCATTCTTGACGAAATCGAGTGCGAGATGAGCCTCTGAGCGGGAGAAACCCTCAACAGATTGAATCTCCGGTGTATCCAGGAGCAGCTCCAGTAACTCTCTACCTTGTTTACCCAGAGAGGAAAGTAACGGATTGCCGACTTCAAGGTAGTCTTCATCGACCATGGCTTCTTCGGGATTGAGTAATCCGCGAATAGATCGCCTGGCCAGGTCTTTTTCAGAAACAATATCTCCCCAATAGTGTTCACAGGGGTTAAGAAAATAGATGTCGACATCACTGAACTGAGAGATGGCCCTGAAGGTCTCCAGTTGCAGGGGCGGCATAGTCGATAGGCCAAATATGCTGAGGCGGCGCCATGGCAGCTCGGCCGAGCCGACAAGTTTCTGCATGGCCCGCTGATGCAATTCTGCTCGATGCAGGTAGCGTGAGTCCTTGAGATCTTCCTGTACGAGCCTCCAAAGATCCCTTTGCCATTGCTCGTGACCGGAAGCTACGTATTCCTCTGATGCCCAGGCTTGAATCCAGTCAGGCCGATACATGAGGTACTCATCTAGAAGGAGTGTTAACTCGCTGGCGAGTTGGTACAGCCTGAGGTCAGGGTCTCCCGGGGCTTCCAGGTAGTTTTTAACGGCGCCAGACAGCCCAGGATTGCTGCGGAGAAGCCGCATAATCCGCCAGACCAGTCGATGCCGTTCATAGGGAGACTCCCGCATCTGCTTAAGTTCCGGCATCAGTGTCTGATACAGCTGCCAAAGAAAAGTGGCGGGAAGTTTGCAGTCGACGTTGGCAGCAATGCCATGTCTCTGGGCAAGCTGGAGTTTCAGCCATTGACCGAGTCCGAAGCTCTGCACAATGACCGTCATCGGCTCGAATGGATCTGTGTTGCCAGTGTCGTTGCGATCGCAGAATGCGCTCGCCAGTTCCGTCATCTGGTTCGATTGGAACAGGTTAAGCATAGCGTTCGAGTTTACCACTTTTGCTAGACTTCCCCTGTGAATCCAATACCTGGGAGAGTAGGACATGGGCGTACAACATATTGATGAGGTGAGGGCAGTCTTTAACCCTGAAAACCTGGTTCAGTTGCTACCGGTGACAGAAACATTCTTTCAGGATATGGATCAGGCGTTTCCCAGCTTCAATAAACACGTATTGATCAGCCAGTTCTCGTTTTCAGAACCCTGGCCTACCTGGGAAGTTCACCCGATGGGTGATGAACTCGTGCTGCTGCTCGAAGGAGATACAGACATGGTACTTGCGGGCGATGACGGTTCAGAAACCGTTATGCGAATTTCCAGGGTCGGAGAATATATTGTGGTGCCGAAAGGCAGCTGGCACACGGCAAGACCCCATGCACCAACGAGTATGCTGTTTATCACGCCGGGTGAAGGCACCCTCAACGCGTTGGAACCGGGCGGCGACCCTGTCTGAGCGACCCTGTCTAGGCGACCCCGTCTACCGAGCCCTGTCTATGGCCTCGTTGATGGACTGGCGCGCTTCCTCAGCGTTACCCCAGCGTTCAAATTCAACCCACTTATCCGTTTCCAGATCTTTGTAGTGCATGAAGAAGTGCTTGATCTGTTCCAGCGTAATTTCAGGTAGCTGGTCGTAGTTCTTCACACTCTCATAGCGCCGGGTCAGTTTCGGCGTCGGAATGGCGATGACCTTTTCGTCCATGCCCGCTTCGTCCTTCATAAACAGCACGCCAATCGGGTGGCAGTTCACAACTGAACCCGGTACCAGCGGTCGAGTTGTCGCGACCAGGACATCAACCGGGTCACCGTCACCAGACAGTGTGTGTGGCACAAAGCCATAGTTGCCGGGATAGCGCATGGGTGTATAGAGGAAACGATCGACGAACAGAGCGCCAGAGGCCTTGTCCAACTCGTATTTGATAGGCTCACCACCCACCGGGATTTCAATGACAACGTTAATGTCTTCCGGTGGATTGCTGCCTGCTGGGATTGCATCGATATTCATGCGCGCAAGTATATTCATTATGCCGGTATACTCACGCCTTTTTTTCGGAGCCGCCCTTGAATCCCTATCTGCCCATTGCCGCTGCCTGTGCTTCCACGGCACTGGGGGGTGCCATGGCAGTTGCAACGAGGGCGATCGTGGAGCAGGTTGATCCGGTTCTCCTGGGGGTGATCCGATACGGCATTGCCGTGATCTGTCTGCTTGCGGGTGCTTTATATCTTGGGCGCATGCGTTTTGAACGACGCCATTACCTGCCAATGGCGCTCATTGGCATCATGTTTTTCTCTGTATTTCCGATCGGTTTTTCGCTCGCACTGAAATACACGACCGCAGCCCAGGGCGCTCTTGTGCTCTCTGTGATGCCGATTCTGACCATGTTGATGGCAACGCTGTTTCGCCAGGAAGTGATCACGCGGGTCAAAGTTGCTGGTGCCTTGCTCGTGTTTGCTGGCGTGGCATTTGTTGTTGAGCTGGGCGATGGGGCAGGTGATGAAGCGATGCTGGGCAACGCTATCATGTTCGCCATGGCGATTGTGGGCGCAGCGTTCAATCTGTTGGCTCGACCCTATTTGCAAACTTACGATCAGCTGCAGGCCACGACCTGGTTCATGGCATGCGGCTGGATCGTTATGTTTATTGCGACATTGTTAACAGGAACGTTGGAGTTGAAAGTGCCCCCGGTTGAAACCTGGTGGGTGCTCATCTTTATAGGCACCCTGGGTGGGGCGATACCCATATTTTTGTTCAACTGGGCGCTCGGTCACATCGAGGCAACCCTGGTGTCTGTGTGTTTAGGTTTGAACCCTCTAACAGCCGCTGTACTTGGTGTGCTGATTCTCTCTGAGCCAGTGACCTTGTCGCTAGTGATCGGCCTGGTGCTGGTGCTCGCGGGCATTGTCACCGCTAACTATCGACCCAAAAAGGTCTACGATCACTTTGATGAGTCCCTCGATTAATTGCCCCAACTGCCTGGGTTGAACATCCGCCGCAGCCAGGAATCGGGTTTTTTCTTCGGTTCAACAGCTTGCTCGGTTTCCTCAATTGCCCTTTGTTCGCCGTCATCAACTTCGGGCGTTGCTTTTGCAGCCGGTTCAGCTCTGGCGGGTTCGGCCTGAGTCTCAGGGAGCTGGATAACCGGTTCGACCGGTTTGCGTTCATTTAGAACACTGGGTTCCGGTTGCGGTTCAGGAACAGAAGGTTCGGTTTTTGGCGTTGCTGCAGGTGTGGCTGCCACTCTTCTGGATGGTTGTGCCACCGGCTCATAGGAACGATCCAGCAGATGTTTGTCGAGATACTTTTGGCTGCGTCGGGTGGGTGTTGAAATGTCACCATCGAGGAAGGTGAGCGTCACGAAACCATCGATCAGTGATTCCGCATCTCGTGCTCTCGCATTGCGATGGGGCGCTTGGAACTCGGGCACATACATACCCTCTGCATTCAGGTTATAGCGGTTGGCGAAAATTGAATGTTTCGATAGCTCAGACCATCTGACGCCCCTGACATCTAAAGGCAGCCTTGCGGGATAGTTGACGTTGAGGACTGCAGTCATGTCGCTGAGTTTCATGTTGTTGATCAAGCGAACCACCAGGCTGGCAGCGCCCGTAAACGCGCCGACTGTGCTGGGAAACCCTTTGTCCATTTCTTCCAGCTTAATTTCAACGGATACCGCGATGGCTGGTGTGCCAAGTCGGTATGCTGTTAGCGCAGCACCCACCGTGCCGGAGACGTTGACGTCCTGGCCTGTGTTCTGCCCAAAATTTGCGCCGGAAACCACCAGGTCGGGCGGGTTGTTATACATGATGTTGCCCAGCCCAACCCTGACCGCGTCTGCAGGTCTTCCGTGGACTGCCCAGGTTTGGTTTGGATGGGCGGTGACCTCAACACCTCTTCCGGTGACTGAAGCCGATGCGCCGCTCTGTTGGGTTGCTGGTGCGATGACATAGACATCATGACCTGCTCGATTCAGGGCGTCTCTCAGCGCCGTTATGCCAGGCGACTCAAAGCCATCATCATTGGTGAGCAGGATTCTGAGATTTTGTTCTGCAGCCGCGGTTAACGGTAGCAACAGGAATAGTGAAATGAGATAGCGCACCTTGCCCGGCCCCAAACTGTTTGAAAACGATTGAACCAGCAGTTTACCTTCTCGCCGCGATACCGCACAGTACTCTGAATACGAAGGAGAATGACCATGGCCTATGACTACGAAACCTTAGATATTTCCATTGATGGTGCTGTGTTAACTGCAACTATCAATAACCCGCCGGTCAATGTGATGACGTTGCCGCTTTATATGGATCTCGTAGGATTCACCAGCGAAGTTGAAGCGGACGACGCCATCAAGGTTGTGGTTTTTCAAAGTGCAGACCCTGACTTTTTTATCGCTCACTTTGATGTGGAGACCATTCTTCAGTTTCCTTCTGATACACCGGCCGAAAAGAGTGAGGAGTTCTCCGATTTCCATCTCATGTGCGAGCGGGTGAGAACCATGCCGAAAGCGACCATCGTGAAAATGGCGGGTCGTGCCGGAGGTGGGGGCAATGAGTTTGCCTCTTCCTGCGATATGCGATTTGGTCTCAAAGGTAAGACGGTGATCAATCAGATGGAGGTTGCCCTGGGAATTCTTCCGGGCGGCACTGGTACTCAGCGGTTGCCGAGGCTTGTAGGGCGCGGGCGAGCCATGGAGATTTGCCTAGGCAGCGATGACATTGATGCCGAAACTGCAGAACAGTGGGGATATCTCAACCGTATTTTTGACACGCCGGCGGAACTGGATGGTTTTGTCGATGGGCTCGCGAACCGTATCGCGCTTTGGCCGGCTGAAGCCATCGGGCTGTGTAAGGCATCTATCAACAACGCTGAGATGCCCTGGGAAGACGGGCTGCTGGAAGAGGCTTATTTGTTCCAGCAGACACTTCGTACCTCGGGTGCGCAAGCCAACATGAGAAAAGCCATGGAGCTTGGCGCTCAGACCCGCGAAGGGGAGTTGCGAATGGGTGATCTGTGTCTGGAAGTTGGTCGGGCAGCGAACGACGACTAAAGTTGTTGAACGGCGACTGGCTGACCGCTGGCGATGGAATCCTGCGCGGCGATACCCATGGCAATAGAACGAAAACCATCTCTAGTCGTGACAGCCGGTGGCTTGCCGGTTCTTATGGCATCGATAAAAGCTTTCTGTTCCAGGTAACTGGCGCCGTGATGTAGCCCCATGAACGCAATGTCTGGATCATGGGGAACTTCGTATTTCTCTAGTTCACCGGTTCGTTTTGATAGAGACAGTTGGTTGTCGGGGATATGCACCTCGAGTTTCCCAGAACTCCCCGTGGCGGTAAGTTCCTGTTCGTTCGGGCTACCCTCCGCGAACATGCAGAGATCCAGGCAGGCGCGAACGCCGTTGTCGTAGTCGATGATAGTGAAGGCGTTGTCCAGAATGTCGGATCGCTCACCATCATAGATCTCGTCCAGGTGATTCACATCTTGATGGCCGGATGCCATCGCGGAGACCGGATTAGCGCCAGTCGCTAGATTCATTAGGTCGAAGAAGTGACAGCACTTTTCGACCAGTGTGCCGCCTGAGTTGCGATTAAACCGGTTCCAATTGCCTACCTTTTTCAGAAACGGGCCTCGATGTTCCCGGATAAAAAACATTTTCAGATCACCAACCTCGGGTAAGCGATTGAGGAAGTGTGTGGTCGCCGACATGTACCGGTACTCAAGGGCAACCCAGATCATGGGCTCCCTGGCATCATCGAGATCGATGACTTCCCGCGCGTCTTCCAGGCTGGTGCACATGGGTTTTTCCAGGAGCAAATGAAAAGGTGTATCGGCGAGGTCACGCACGACATCGATATGCGTGAAGTTGGGTGAAGCAATAATAACGGCATCCAGATCCAGCGACTTGAGAGCTCGATAGTCGTCTAAAACCTTCGGGCTGAATCGATCACCACAGGCCTGCAGCGCCCAGCTGCGCGGTTTTTCATTGGGGTCTGCAATGGCAACCAGATCTACATCCGGTATGTGTGCCAGGTTACGAATGTGTTCGCAGCCCATCATCCCGGTGCCAACAACAGCGAACCTCATGAAGGCAGCTCCACTGCAGCCTTTGTTACCGGTAAACCTGCGACTTCCGTTCGCAATCGATAGACCGCGCCCGCCTTGTCGCTGTCAGCACCGTCAGAACCGCTGACGATGTAAAGGTCTTTGAGATCGTCTCCACCGAAGCACACGCTGGTACACATGGGTTGAGGTATCTCGACCATCTGCTCGAGTTCACCGTCCGGTTTGTAAACCGCAACGCCGCCACCGCCTGCGAGAGCAACCCAGACTCTGCCGTCTTCGGTGAGCGCGAGACCATCCGGCGCGCCACCTTTGGTTGTGGCGAACACCTGTTTCTCGCCCAGTGTTCCATCATCGTGAACCTGGTAGCAGTTAACGTGTCGCCTGGATGAATCAGAGTGGTAGAGGGTTTTCCCGTTCGGCGAAAAGCCCAGACCGTTGGTGAGCAGAATGTCGGTCGCAACTTCTTTCACGCCACCGTCCAGATCAATCATGTAAAGGCTGCCCGTGTGGCTTTGCTCCGTGCCATCGAGTGGGTCAGAGCCCAGTGAGCCTGCGTAGATTCTTCCCGAGCTGTCGGTGGTGATGTCGTTGAATCCGATCATGCCTTTGGAGGCATCTGGGTCATAAAGGGTTTTGGTTTCTTCCTCAGGGACCGATTTCCAGGAGATGTTTCTGCCGGAAACGACAATCCCGCCGGATCGATGTTCTGACATGCCACCCATGCCTCGTCGATGGGCGAAGACTGTGTCTATGCTGCCATCGGTTTTTAGCAGGTATGCGCCGCCATGGGAGGCATCACTGAATAACAACCCCTGACCAGAAAGCCAGACGGGTCCCTCTACCAGGCCATAACCTTCAGCTAATTTCTCCATCGATAACTCCCTCCAACCAGATGGGCACCATACTATAATGTGGGTATGAAAAAATTCACTTGCTCAATATTGATCAGTGGACTGCTCCTGGGTTGCCATGCGCAGGCCTGCGAGAACGACAGTGTTGCCATTCGCTATCTGTCAGCCATCGATGACATGAACTGGCCAGAAATGAATTCACTGCTGTCGAAGGATGCGCACTACACGGATCCAACCATGGTCTATTACGATCGTCCTGCAATTGATCTTAAAGGGCGTGTTGACATCGTTGAGTTCTGGCGCTCCTCTTCAGAAGATTCCGGTACCAGTAATATCGGGTATACCATCACTTCCTGCTTCGAAACTGCCGGTTATCACATGGTGAATCTTGATATTGCTATCACCGTGTCCGGCAAGTTCTGGAACGTGAACAAGGATGAGATTGTTATGCCCGGCAAGGTGATTTCAGTGATCCGCGTGGAGCAAGGTTCGGTAACTGAACACCACGACTTTGTTGGATACGCCGGTGCTGAGACAGTCATTGAAGAACTTCAGAAACAGTACGGGAAGGCAGACGAGACTCAGTAGCGTTCCGCACGTCTTTCTATGACACCTTCTTCTGTCAGGGTGACATGTGTCAGTGTCTGCTCGTCATGGTTCATGCGCCATGACAGCATTTTCTGAGCGTACTCGAGCACTTTTGGTAGATACTCGGGGTCCTCGGCAACGTTGGTCAGCTCACCCGGATCTTTTTTTAGATCGAAGAAAAGGGGTGGCAGGTTGGTGAAGTGAACATACTTGTAGTGTTCGTCACGAAGCACATTCAACGTGCATTGATGCTGGGTGAGTCCCAATTCTGATTCCATTTTTTCGCCGTCAACCACATCGCGAAAGTCATATTCCCAGTGAGCCGCATCTCGCCAGTTTCCTGGCACCTTACCCTGACGAAGCATTGGCATGAGTGACTTACCGTCACACTGCTGTGGAATATCAATGCCCAGCCAGTCGAGCATGGTGGGCATGATGTCGACGTTTTCGGTGAATGCGTCGATGACCTTGCCATGGGTCGACTCTGCCTCAGGGTCCCTGACGATCAATGGGATGTGATAGCTCTCGTCGAAAAATCCGAGTTTGCTGATGAGCCAGTGATCACCGATTTGTTCACCGTGATCGGAGGTAAACACGATGAGGGTGTTGTCCCACTGTCCAGAAGATTTCAGGTAATCGAATAGACGGCCGAGATTGTCATCGACCTCGGTCATCAATCCGTAATAAGACGCTTTTAGTCGAGCTGTCTTTTTATCGTCTGGTGGTGCGCCGTAGTAGGGTTTGTTCAGGTAGGTCCGAACGAAAGGATGAAGCTCTGCCTCGGTTTCCCTCTCTGGCTGCCGGTTAAACTCCATGAGCTCTTCGGGCGGATAAAGCTCGTTGTAAGGTTCAGGTGCTACCCAGGGTGGATGAGGCCTAAGCAATGAAAGATGCACGATCCACGGCGTACCGCATTGCTCCTCGATGTAGTCTACGGTGCGATCAACCATGAAATGTGTGTCATGCAGTTCTTTCGGAAGCGCGAGTGGCGCCGGTGCACGACCACCTTCTTCGAATTCGGTCACCGCTTTCTTTTGGGTGTAAAACTTCCAGTTAGGATCTGGAATCTCGTAACCCTGCTGTCCTAGCCATTCCGCCCAGGCATCTGGATAAGTGCCCATCATGATCACAGGTTTAATGCCGGGTAGTGGTCCCTCGTATGTCTTCATGAATTCATGATCAGGGTCGAACTCTCGAGGATCATTTGCTGTGTCGGTGTAGCCAAAGAGGGCAGGGTCGTATCCATGCTTGCGCGATTCCAACGCCCAATTCGTATGTCTTGCGTCCAAGGGGGTGCCATTGGTGCCGGAACGATGGTTCTGCAGATACATACCGGTGTGCAGGCTCGCGCGTGAGGGTCCACAGGGAACCGCATTCGCATAGTGTTGCTTGAATAGCACACCTTCAGCTGCCAGCGCATCAAGGTTAGGGGTCTGCACCCTGTGGCCGAGGGTGGACAGGCATTCCGCCCGCCATTGGTCTGCGGTAATAAAGAGGATGTTTTTCACACTCACAATCTAGGCGTCTGATCAGGTGTCGTCAATGAGACGTGCTATGCTTCGCGCTTTTTTCTGAGCCCCATACCCTTTGATTCCCGTTAACTGGCCATTTGATCCAAAGCGCTCTCCCATCTTCTATGGCTGGGTGGTTTGGTTGTTCTCGACGGTCGGTTTCCTGATGAGCATCCCCGGTCAAACCATGGGCATGGCGGTGTTTACCGATCCGTTCATTGAAGTCTTTGACCTGACTCGTACACAGCTCTCTATGGCTTATCTGTTTGGCACCATTGGATCTTCGCTGTTCCTTACCCAGGCAGGGCGGTGGTATGACCGATTGGGTGGCCGAATCATGATCGCGCTCTCGTCTTTCGCGCTCGGTCTGATGGTGCTTTACATCAGTGCGGTGGATCTCATCAGTGAGTTTCTTGGTGGTCACACTGCGGTGACGTTTGTACTTATTCTATTGGGCTTTTTTGGCGTCCGCTTTTTTGGTCAGGGCGTACTCACCAGTTGTTCCCGAAACGTCTTGCTTCTGTGGTTTGTGAAACGACGTGGTCTGGTAAGCGGTGTTCGAAGTGTATTTACCAGTTTTGGGTTTTCCCTTGCGCCACTTGGAATAGCGATGTTGATCGCCTGGTTCGGTTGGCGTGGCGCACTCTGGTCCATGGCGCTGACCG
Source organism: Pseudomonadales bacterium (assembly GCA_965267195.1). Lineage (GTDB taxonomy): Bacteria > Pseudomonadota > Gammaproteobacteria > Pseudomonadales > Azotimanducaceae > UBA9659. Next base: position 1,269,038 of record OZ253942.1, on the reverse strand, counting down.
TGGGTGTCGTGTTTGCCGTTCTTGCGCTGATTTTTGTCAGGGACAATCCCGCTTCCGTTGGTCTATTGCCGGACGGTGGCGAACCCAGCGAAGACCACGAACCGCCGGAAGAAGCTCCGAGTCAATCTTTGGCAGAAGCAAAGCGTTCACCTGTTTTCTGGATATACTCCCTCAGTCTCGCCATGCACGCGATGTTTGGTACGGCACTGACCTTTCACGTGGTGGCGATCTTTGCCGAAGCAGGTTTGTCTCGTGACGTCGCATTTGGCTATTTCTTTCCCAGCGCAGTGTTTGCGACGACATCGAATCTTTTATGCAGTTGGCTGGTCGATAAATACCCGCTGAAACCCTTCCTGATCATAATGTTGTTGGGTTTTGTGATCGGTGCCTGGGGATTGATCAATTTGGATCAACCCTGGGGATACTGGATGTTGGCGTTTGGTTTCGGGACCGGTGGCGGGCTTTGGGGGGTCACCTCGAATCTCGCATTTATTCGTTTCTTTGGTCCTTTGCACCTGGGTGAAGTCAGCGGCTTCAATACCTCCATCTCTGTGTTTGCGAGCGCGGTTGGTCCATTCGCTTTCTCACTTGCCGTTGATTATCTCGGTAGCTATAACGCAGCCGCGCAGATCTGCCTTGCCTTGTTATTCGTCTTGCTGGCTGCTGCGTTCATTGTCAGGCAGGTGGAACCCGCACACATAAAGTGATCAGAATCGAAACTTGGACACGCTTGATCTAAGGCGGCTTGTTTCAGATCTTGGAAGCGCGTTCAGGCGGTCGGAAAGAGTTCCCTTCAGCGTTTTTGAGCTGTCAGCATCTCGAAACCACGCGAGAACCAGGTTTTCATATTTCTCTGTTTGAAACCCGAGTGTCATGCCTCCCTTCATAAAGCTCGCTGCCTTTTTGGCGCTGGCGATATCGATATGGTTTTGAATCAGGAGTCCGTCTTTTTTGAGATGCGTTTTCAGGAGACCAAACCAGTGGCGATCAAGTTCGACCGGTCGTTCCGGATCATCCTCACCATGCAGGAAAATATCATCGATGATGCAGTCGAAGGATTCGGCGCTTTTCTCCAGCCAGGCTCGAGCATCTGCCTGGACGAGCTTAAGACTGGGATAGTTCAGTTCAAAGTGTGATCTCGCTAACTTGATGTGAACCTTGTCGAGTTCAATGCCCGTGATATGAGGCGCATCACACAGCCGTTGGATTTGATGAATGACCGTGCCGCCAGCAACACCGAGAACCAGGATCCGCTTTGGATGTTGGTTCAAACAGAGTATCGGCAGGCAGAGCAGATCCCAAACTGCGCCCGTGAACAGGTAGTTCGGATGGTACTGTGTGTGGAATGCACCGTTGGTGTATAGGCGCCTAGTGGCACCAGCCGTGCGGACTTCGTAACGAACGCCGTCATGCTCTTCTGAATGAACGAGGGCCAAGGTTAGTCGATGAGTCCCGCTTTTGTGAGCAGCGCGCGTGTCGAAAGATCCTGCTCGCCGCTGCCATCGAGAATGTCGTTCGTGAGTTGCTTGCCCAGTTCAACGCCCCACTGATCAAACGCGTTAATGCCCCAGATCACCGATTGTACAAAGACCTTATGTTCGTAGAGCGCGAGTAGCATGCCCATGTTGAAGGGCGTGAGCTCATCTAGAAGCAGGGTGGTGCTCGGACGATTACCGGGATAAAAGCGGTGTGCGTCCTCACCGGACTTGCCGTTCATCAGCGCCTGCGCTTGCGCAACCATGTTCGCGAGCAGTATTCGGTGGTGCTCACCGTTACTCAGGTTGTCGTTTACGACGCCGATAAAGTCGATGGGTACAAGTTTTCTACCCTGGTGCAGCAGCTGAAAGAAGGCATGTTGACCGTTGGTGCCGGTCTGCCCCCAGACGATAGGGCCTGTGTTCACTGCTACAGGTTGGTTATCTGTAGTGGCGGACTTGCCGTTACTCTCCATATCCAATTGTTGCAGGTGATCGACAAACAAACGAAGCCTCTGACAGTAGGGTATGACTGCATGGCTCTGGGCACCGAGAAAGTTGTTGTACCAGACGCCGAGTAGGGCGGTAATTACTGGAATATTTTGTTCGAACGATGACTCCCGGAAATGTTGGTCCATCGAAGCACCGCCGTCCAAAAATTCCCGGAACCGGTCGTATCCAATTGCGACACACGCGCTAAAGCCTATTGATGACCAGGTGGAGTACCGACCTCCGATGGAATCTTTAAAGGTAAGTAGTTGGCCTGGAGAAATACCAAAGCTCTCGGCTTTGTCTGGGCTGCCGGTAATACCGATACAGTGTGTAGAACCTGCAGGATCTTGCAGGTTGAGCTCATCTGCAATCCAAGCCAGCGCGGTTTTTGCGTTCAGCATGGTCTCCTGGGTTGTAAACGTCTTGCTGCAGATAACGATTAAGGTAGAAGCGGCATTCAGCTGAGGTAGTAAAGAAAGAATCTCTGCGCCATCGACATTTGAAATGAAGTGGATGCGCGGACCGTCGTGAAATTCGCGCAGCGCTTCGGTGACCATTTTGGGTCCGAGGTCGGAACCACCAATCCCCAGATTGACAATATCGGTGATGCGCTCGCCGGTGCTACCCGTCCAACTGCCGCTTCTGATCTGCTCAGACAGATCAGCCATCTTTTTGCGTTCGGCAAGGACATGCTCTGCGAATCCATCCGGTAATTCCTGGCCTGGGTCTCTGAGCGCGGTGTGTAACGCCGCTCGACCCTCACTGACGTTCACTGTGGCGCCTGACATCAGCTGATCGATGTGGTCCTTCAAATCACAGTCGTTGGCCAACGAGATCAGCTTGTCGAAGACGTCGTCCGTCACCAGGTGTTTTGAGAAGTCGACATAGAGCCCCTCCAGCGAGAGAGTAAAACGATCCAGGCGCGCTGGATGATTCACCAGACTGGCGATATTGGTGTCCTGAACACTTTCAGCAAGTGATTGCAGTTGCGTCCATGCAGGGGAAGTCGTAGCCATCGGGTGATGATACTCCTACGCATTCAGCCGTGATAGTCGCCTTCGCTAACACTGGTGTGCCAGCCAGACTGTTTGGATGGCAAATTATTACCTCTACATACTCTCTAGTCGTCATCATCGTCACCTCAGTATTGGTGTGACCGCAAATCTACTTCACGGAGTTCGATCCCATCGGGCGATGGTAAACCGACGACTAAAGAAAAAACGGGTTCTGCAGAAGCTGGTTTACGTGGAATTTATCTCGGATCTCGATGAGGCGGTGAGCAGGGAGGTGGAGCTCAAGCGCTGTTCCCGGCCACGATTGAATCGAATGATCGAATCCGTAAATCCCGGTTGGGACAGTATCAGCCTGCGCGAGGTGCAGATTCCCTGACCGACTACAAGGTTCATGGACGATATCTCACAAAACCCGGTGCCTATTAGCCGTTCTTAACCACCTGAAAATCCTTAGAATTCGCGTCGCAAATTGTGGTGCCCTCAACGGAATGACTTCGGGGGGGCGAAATCCAAATCAGTTAAGGACGATTATGAAACTTAGAACGTGTTTTCTTACCCTGTGCGTTTTACTGACGCCGTTGTCGGCGTTTGCATCAAACTGGCAGGAACTTCAATGTGGAGATGGCTGGGCCCCGGTCAAGAACGTTTCTCCTTCCTATCCAACTCGTGCACGGGAACGTGGCATCGAGGGTTACGTGGTCATGAGCTACACCATCACCCAGAAGGGTTCAGTCGCTAATATTGCAGTAGCAGATTCAAACTCCAATGCGTTTACACGAGTCGCCCGGAATGCACTGCGCGAGATGAAGTTTCCACCCTGCGTCCAGAATGGCGTGGCGATTCAGCAGGAAAATGTAAAGATTCGCTACGAGTTCGCGCTTGTTGAATAGCTTTCAGGACGGTGAGCGCTTTCGCCAGGTACTCGATTGAAAGTGCTCATCATTCCTGTTGACGTTGACGATGTGAAAATCGAGCAGTTCGAATTCTGAGCTGCCGAGGGATTGCATGTCTTCGTCAGTCAACGTCGCAAAGAAGCGTTTGGGTTCGTAATTGTCCCATTCGAAACTCCCCTCGTAGTTGTCCCCACCATACTGCCCCCAATAGAGCAGCCCATCCGGGCGAAGTAATCTCCCAAGATTCGTGAGAACTTCAGGCATGTCGGTACGTGGTACGTGAAGCAGGCAATTGAGCGCAAAGACAGCATCAAAAGTTGCTTCTTCGAAATCGAGAGACAAAAAGTCCATCTGGTAGGCATCCAGCCCTTTTTGTCGGCAGGCTTCTACCATCTCAGCGGAGAGATCCGTGGAAACAACCTTGAGCCCGGCTTCCTGAAACCAGGCGCCATGCCGTCCGGTGCCAGCACCAACCTCGAGCATGTTTTCCTTGTTTTCTGCTTTCAGTCGATCCAGGAACGACTGTCGCTCACCAGATTTCCAGGGTTCCACATCGGGCGCGTCACGCTCACTGACTTTCTTGTCGTACGCCTGTTGCAGAGTTTTGCTGATCTCGGAGTACATCAGTTTCCTCCGAGGTACTCACCTACCACCAGGCTCATTCCGCTTGGCTGTTCTGCGAATCCCAGGGAACGGTAGAAATCGACGGCGTCATCGGTTTGCAGGTATACGTGCTGGCCTGAAAGTTTCTCGAGTAGCATCTCCATCAGCGTGCGGCCGATACCTTGCTTGCGATAAGTGCTCTGGGTCCAGACATCAATCACATAGGCGTTTCCTATACCGTCTGATAGGGCGCGTGCTGTTCCAACACAGCGATTACCCACCATGGCGTAGGCCTGAACCTGGCTGTTCTCAAATGACTCGCGCAACTGTGTCACCGTTCTGCCGTTGTGAAAGTTATCCGCGATCAGATCGTTGATGAGAATGTCCCAATTGATGCCCGCTGCATCACGATGGAAGTTGAGCGTCAAACCCGGAGCTCCTTATTTCCCTGTATAGTTGTTGTTGCATCCCATGTAACAATATTCGCTCAATTCCATCAATAAACAGTAACCCAGCCACAGGCTTATATTAAGGAATCAACATGTCACTCTCTCGCTGGATCGTATTGGTCCTGGTTCTGAGTTTAATCGGCGCATTTGTTTACTTTGATCTCGGCGCGTACCTGACCCTCGAGAACATCAAAGCAGAGCAGGAAAGGCTTGCAGACCTGCTTGAACAATATCCCTGGCGATTTTCTCTGGGTTTCTTTGCCATTTATGTGGCTGTGACAGCACTTTCTATTCCAGGCGCTGCGGCAATGACCCTGGTGGCCGGTGCCATATTCGGTTTCTGGTGGGGACTGCTGCTGGTGTCTTTCGCATCGAGTATCGGTGCGACCCTCGCGATGGTGTTGGCTCGATGGCTGTTTAAAGAGCAGGTGGAACAACGATTCCGGCGTCAGCTGGAAACCATTAACCGAGGCATAGAAAAAGAAGGCGCCTTTTACCTGTTCACCCTCAGATTGGTGCCCATATTCCCGTTTTTTGCGATCAACCTCGCGATGGCGCTGACGAAGATGCCGGTCCTGGTGTTCTACCTGGTGTCCCAGATTGGCATGCTTGCTGGCACGGTGGTGTACGTCAATGCCGGCACTCAATTGGGGCAGCTGGAGTCGTTGAGCGGCATCCTGTCGCCAGAGCTTCTTGGATCTTTTGTTCTTCTTGGCATATTTCCTCTTATGGCGAAGTGGTTTGTCGACTGGATTAAGGCACAGCGCGTTTACAGCGGTTACAAAAAACCGAGTTCATTTGATCGAGACATGGTTGTGATTGGTGCTGGGTCCGGTGGTCTGGTGGCGGCTTTGATCGCTGCGACCGTGAAAGCGAAGGTCACTCTGATCGAAAAAAACAAAATGGGCGGTGATTGCCTGAATACAGGGTGTGTGCCCAGCAAAGCGTTGATTCGTTCCGCGCGTCACGCTTATGACAACCGCAGAGGTGAGCAACTGGGTTTTGCGGACCAGGAACTGGCGGTGGATTTCAAAAACATCATGGCAAGAGTTCACCGGGCGATTGCCGAGATTGAGCCACATGACTCTGTCGAGCGATATGAGGGGCTTGGTGTGGATGTCGAGGAGGGTTACGGCGAGATCGAGTCGCCCTGGCATGTGAAAGTGAATGGCAAAACACTGTCCACGAGAAATATTGTCATTGCCAGCGGTGCAGAGCCCTTTGTGCCACCGATCAAAGGCATTGATCAGGTTGAATACCTGACCTCAGATAACCTTTGGCAGCTGGAAGAGCGGCCAGAACGATTAGTTGTGTTGGGTGGCGGACCCATCGGAACCGAGCTGACCCAGGCATTTTCCAGACTCGGCAGCAACGTCACCCAGGTGGAACTCCTGCCAAACATCATTCCAAGGGAAGACGAAGAATTCTCAGCAATGGTGCAGATGCAGCTCGAACTCGAGGGTGTGAACGTGTTGACGGGACACCGAGCTGAAGAAGTGATCGTCGATGGTGGTGAGAACAATCTCAAAGTTGTCGACGGCAATGGGAATGAAAAGATGGTCCCCTTCGATCGACTGCTGGTGGCTGTGGGTAGACGTGCGAATACTTCTGGGTTTGGCCTGGAAGAACTGGGAATCGAACTTAATCCTAACGGTACGGTTTCCGTGGATGATTATCTCCGGACCAATTACCCCAACATTTATGCGATTGGAGATGCAGCGGGTCCCTACCAGTTTACGCACACTGCATCGCACATGGCCTGGTATGCGTCGGTCAATGCGCTCTTTGGAATGTTTCGTAAGTTCAAGGTCGATTATCGGGTGATTCCATGGGCAACCTTCTGTTCACCGGAAGTTGCGAGGGTTGGTCTGAACGAAATGGAAGCGAAAGAGCAGGGGATTGAATACGACGTTGCGACCTATGATGTTGGAGACCTTGATCGTGCGATTGCCGACGAAGAGGCACATGGCCTGGTCAAAGTGCTGACAGAGAAGGGTAAAGACAGGGTCCTTGGTGTGACCATTGCCGCGGAACATGCCGGTGATCTGATCAGCGAGTATGTGCTGGCGATGAAACACGGTATCGGGCTGAACAAGATCTTAGGGACTATTCATATTTATCCCACCATGGCAGAGATGAATAAGTTTGTTGCCAGCGAATGGCGAAAAGACAATAAGCCCGAATGGGCGCTGGATATCGCCGAGAAGTTTCATGCATGGCGCCGCGGCTCTCCATGAAAATCGAAGCGGCGCTTAATAAATCATTCGCGTGACTTGAGCTTGCTGACGAGCTGATCGATTTCTTCATCGGTTGGCTCGGGTATCTCGTCGCCCAGCTCCGAAGAAACACCAACCGCCATTTGAAACTGTTTGTAAAAACGTCTGCAGTGTTTGCAGATTAGTAGGTGAAAACGCAGCGACAAACGATCCATGAAAGACGTGGAGCCTTCCAAGTGATCTGTCACTGATTCACATACATCTTTACAAGTCAGCATCTATTGCTCTCAGCTAGTACAGCAGTCGCCGGTGTCTTCGAAGTGTTCTATGCAGCGAAACAGTCGTTGCCTGGCTCGATGCAGCAGCACTCTGACATTAGACTCACTGACTTCCAGGATGTTACAAATCTCTTTGAGAGAGTATCCCTGGCGCTCGCGCAGGTTCAGGGTAGCGCCCTGCATGTCCGGTAACGCATCGATCAGCTGATCCATACACGCCCTGAGTTCATCCCGGGTCATCAGTGCATCAGGGGTGTCTGCGTCCCATTGGCTGGGACCGGGTTCCCAGTGGCCGGTGTCATCGAAGCGTGTTGCGAAGGAGGGGTCAGCCTCTGTCAATGCTTCCAGACTGGTCATGCGATTTTCTTTGCGCAGTCGGGTTTTGCCTTCGTTGGCAACAATTCGCAGAAGCCAGGTTTTCAGACTGCTGCGTTTCTCAAACTTGCCGATCGCTTTCATGGCTGAGAACCAGGCTTCCTGGACGACTTCATCAGCAATCTTCTCACCCACCAGGTTGCGTGCGAGATAGATCATGGAGACCTGGTACTGCTTGATGGCCGACCTAAAAGCCGCATCTTCTCCCTTGATCATGCCCGCAATCAGGGCGTCTTCTGTTTCATACATCTGGCTAGTAGCCTTCGTCGATAAGAGGGAATGCGCTGAAAACAGAAGGATCTGTCACTACATCGGTTTCTGTCACAAAAGACGGATCCAGTTCATCCAGCGAGGTAACACCACAGAGCGCCATCGCCATGCTTACTTCTCTTTGTAGGAGTTGGATGCAGCGAGTCAGTACGGGAACCCCGCCTGCCGCCATTGCCCACCCCTCGAGTCGGCCGATGCCAACGGCAGCGGCACCCAATGCGTATGCTTTTACCAGGTCAGTGCCGCGATAAAAGCCGCCATCAACAACGACCGGGGCTTTGCCGTTTACTGCCTCGATGATATCTGGCAGCACTGAGATCGTAGCGACGGACTGGTCCAATTGGCGTCCGCCGTGATTGGAGACGTAGATGACATCAACACCGTGGTCGAGGGCCTTCAGTGCGTCATCGGTCCGGCTGATACCCTTCAGGAAGAGCGGGATGTCGTACTTTTTCTTTATACGTTCGATGGTTTTCCAGCTGAGCTTCGCCTGGTGCAGCATGCTGCCTTCAAGAACAACCGCTTGTGAAGTGGGAACGACTCGCTTGGCGATGTCACGCTCGCGGCGCGAAACGCGAGCGGTATCTACGGTCAGGCAGAAGCCGGCGTAACCGCTTTCGATCACCCGCTCAACAATTTCGTCTACCCAATCATCATCACCGCGTGCATATAGTTGATAAACCTTCGGCGCGCTTGAGGCGGCGGCAATTTCTTCGATCCCAGGTTCGCAGACCGAGCTCGCCATGGACATGACGCCGGTTTCTTCTGCTGATTTAGCCGCGGTGGCGCCGCCGCCAGCTTCAATAACCTGCAGCGAGCCTATAGGTGCCAGGATCAGGGGTAGTTCCAACCGGTGTCCTAGAAAGGTGCTGCCGGTGTCCACCTCTGAAACATCGTTGAGCACCTTGGGTAGCAGGCCCAGTTTGTCGATACCGAAGCGGTTTCGACGAAGCGTGGTTTCGGTATCAGAACCGCCAATCAAGTAGTCCCAATAGGTGTTATCCAGGTTGAGGCGGGCTGCTTTGACGATTTCGTGAATCGTTTTGAAGTCTTTTGGATCCAAATGTTTTGACCGGTTTTGGTGATCACTTAATGCCGTTCGATGGTACCACGGGGGCAGGTTATGCAGTAAGCTAGCCTTTTGATGTCTGGTGAGAGAGACCTTCAATGTCTGTATTTAACGAAGAAGATTCAAAGACCGTAAAGATCATTGGTTGGACGGGTGCCGGTTTCGGTGCTCTAACAGTCGCTCTGATCATCATTGCGTTGCTTGTCACTTAAGCAGCCAACCTGGTTCAAGCCGGTAAATTCGCCGGCCTTCAAAAAACTGTTCCGTTATTGACGTTTCTGTCACCGCGACCGCTGTGGCTTTATAGACGTCGTCGCCGAGTTTCACTTTGACCCTGGGGTCGGATTCAATGAACTGTCCCCACTTTCTCGCGGGTGCGGCATCCAGATACAAATTTCCGCTGATAACGACACACCTCAAGATAACCGAGTAAGGGTCGTCCGGATTTACTTCCAGCTGAATGAGCTGGTAACTCTCCGCAAACGCAAAAGTGTCGGTCACAGCGTTGTTACCCTCGAGTTCTCCTCCGGGGAACACGAGAAAAGGTGACTGACAACCACTCAACAGGAGCGTTAGTGCCAGGATCAGTTTTAGTCTCCTGAGTGTTAGCATGTGAACATGAGATCCCCGAAACTTTTTTATCCTCTGCTGCTCCTAATGCTTCTCTTCTGTAGCAGCTCAAGTGCCGCCGATTTCCAGCTCGTTGAGAGCAAAGCTGTTGCTGAGGCGAACGGACAAGTTATCACAGGGAGCACCTGGCTGTTATCGGAAGAGTCGGGACAATCGATTCGGCTTCACGGTTATCGCACGCTACCAGGAAAGCCAATAGCAACGCTTTTGTATCTTCCCGGCACGAATATGAATGGGACCCTGAAGACGACAGATGAGCGCCACAACTTATGGCTCTACCTAGCGGCTCGAGGTGTCGCGGTTTACGCCATGGACTACCGAACCTATGGCATTGCTCATGACTACGAGGGTGAGCTCGACTTCATGAGAGATTGGACCGTAGATTTATTCGTCGAAGATGCGGTGACGGCAGCGTCGAAGATTGTGCTCGATCATCCGGAGTCACCCTTTTTCGTTGCAGGATTTAGCAGGGGTGCTCTATTTGCCTATGCGCTGACCGGGCAGGTAGATGTCGCCGGTGTGATCGCCTTGGATGGCAGTATAAAGCACTACCGCGAAAAGCCTTTCGACCTTGCTGGTGAACTTCAAAGGTTCGATGAAGAGGCTATCTATTCAACAACACTCTCCCGGCGTGGATTTCGAGGACGTGATGAATTGATGCGGCGGGCGATCGACGAGCCGGGCGCACCGGCGGAAGATGATCGTTATGACTCTGCGGCGCAAGAATTGGCTGCCAGTCTGCATAACGCCTGGGGGCCAGGCGTCCTTGCGAATACGGAAGATTCAGTGTCACCGCTTGCAGTGCTGGCGACAGAGATGCGGGCCTATGATTGGTTCTATCCAAGCATTCAGTCCATCGAGGCTCGCTCAATCGCCAGTCGTGCGGATGATCCAAACACCTACGTAGATGATCATATTGGTAAGCGCCAGGTACCGGTCCTTTACTTTGGCAGTGCTCGTGCAGGTGCAGAAGTCCTGATGAATGGCATCTATTCGGCCAAGTTGGTTGGTGGTGAAGATGTGACGGTGAGTGTTTTGGAAAACTACGGTCACCTGGATGTGCTCTTCTCGAACCGTGTGGTCACGGATGTCTATGAAAAAGTACTTTCCTGGATCAGGGATGGCTCGCCATCAGCTGAAGATTAAACGCTGGAAAGACTTCGACCTCTTCAAAACCCTGAGCCTGGTAAAAGTTATTGAGCTCAGTCGCGCAATCGACATACACAGAGTCGTCTCCGACAAACAGCATCAGCTTATTCAGTAGTCTGGAACCCATGCCACGTTTTTGCAGGTTTGGTTTTACGGCGATCTGATTGATGTACCAATAGGGTGGAGCGGGCAGTGCCTGCGATATTGTTTGTGCAATGCGCTGACTATTTGGAAACTCCATACCCAATAACCAGATCATTCGGAGGAATTGCCATATGGCTCGAGGTGGCGTGACTGCATGCGGTGATCTTGCAAGCAGTACACCGGTGAGTTCACCATTCTCCTGTTCAATCACAATGTGATCTGAATGATCCAGTTGCAGCTCAAAGTATCGGTAGGCATTTGCATGCCATCGTCGCTCGCCCAACATACTGATCATGGATTCATCGTCACCGAACGCCTCTGCCAAAAGAACGGCAACGTCGTGCCGCAGCTTTCCCTTCAAGGTGGTATCGCTGATACTGATGTCTTCAGTCATCTCAGTAGTCTAACGTTTTATCATGAAGCTTGATCACATAATGTTCGCGGTTTCTGATCTGGATCAGGGGATCGAACTAATTCGGGATCTAACGGGTATTGCGCCGGCCTTCGGTGGTGTACACCCTGGCAACGGAACTCGTAATGCACTGGCGTCACTGGGTGATGACCAATATCTTGAAATCATTGCGCCTGACCCGGAACAGTCATGGGAAGGGACCATGGCGCAAGAGTTTGTTGATTCAGAACCGCATATTCATCAATGGGCGGCTGCAACGAACGGATTTGACCAACTTAAGCGGGCGGCCGATGACGCCGGATTTGGTCATCGTGTAATTGATATGTCGAGAACAACACCAGATGGTGTGCATCTGGCCTGGCAACTACTCTTTGTGGAAGGCCATCCTTTCGGCGCGGCCATGCCGTTTTTCATTGACTGGCTCGAGTCGCCGCACCCCGCATTGTCGACACCAAATGGCTGCCTGCTTCAGGAGTTCACCATACATAGTCCTGATGCAGCATCACTGAAGATATTCTTCGATACGATTGGCTTGAGTGCCGGCGTTGAAGTCGGCGAGCTTTCGATGTCTGCAGTGATTCAGGCGCCGGTAGGCTCCGTCAATCTCGCGTAGACACCGTCCTCTGTCACAGTCGTAATGCCAGATACAATCTGGTCCCATGCACCCATGGGCAAGTCATGTCCCATGCCGTCGATGACCATCAGCTCTGAGCCCGGAATATTTTCGTGGGTATCGATGCCTCCGGTGACTGGGATCAACGGATCATCAGCGCCGTGGATAACCAGGGTTGGCAGATTCAGGCCATTGAGTTTTTCGCTTCGGTCGCCATTCGTGATGACAGCAGCCATCTGGCGGGAAACACCGGGTGGGTAGTAGGCCCGTTCGTAGGACTCTAATCCTTTCTGTCGCAAACGTTCTTCATCGCGAGGAAAGCCGGGGCTGCCGATCACTTTATTAACTTCAACAGCGCGGTTCATAGCGTGTTCCGGGTCGTCCACTCGTTCCGAGGTGAGCGCTTCCATGGCTTCCGGCGTTGCTGGTGGTAACAGTGGATTGCCCGTTGTCGACATGATCGACGTCATGCTGAGTACTCTCTCGGGATGTTCGATCGCCATGGTTTGAACGATCATGCCACCGAGAGATGCGCCGCAGATATGCGCCTTCTCAATACCAAGTTCCGTCAGCAGACTCATGCCGTCCAATGCCATGTCTTCGAGCGTGTAGGCGATATCGACAGGGCTTTCAGTCAGAAGCTTCATGACAAGATCCTCAAGATCTGCCTCGCCATGGTCATGGAATCTCGTGGTCAAACCAACATCTCGATTGTCGTATCGAATCACGTAGTGTCCGGATTCAGCCAGCTGCTCACAGAACTTTTCGTCCCAGGCGATCATCTGAGCACCAAGTCCCATAACCAGTAATAGTGGCTTATCTTTCTGGTCACCAAAGGTGTCGTATTCAATGGTGATGTTGTTCGCGTTCAGTTTTGGCATGACGAATCCTAGGAAGCGTATGCCTGGCCGCCATCACAAGTGATGGTCTCGCCGACAACAAAGGCACCTGCGCGGGAACTCAAAAAGATCGCGAGTCCTGCGATGTCTTCCGGTGTACCAACACGACCGCGAGGATTACCTTTTGCGACAGCGCTCCAATCGATATCGGTATCACCACCGCCACCCACTCCAGTAGACAGCATCCAGGTCGGGAAGGGTCCAGGTGCGATGGAGTTTACGATGATGTTTTCCTTGGTGAGATGCAAAGCCAGACCGCGAGTCATGTGGTGCAATGCAGCTTTTGATGGGCCGTAGGAAAAGGTTTCGAAGATCGGATTCTGAATGCCGTCAATAGATCCAATGTTAATCACTCGCGCAGGATCGTCGGCAGTACCAGCAGCGCGCAATTGAGGCAGTAATTTCTGCGTTAGGAAAAAGACACCTTTTACGTTGGTATCGAAGACTTTGTCCCAGCCAATTTCCGGAAACTCGTCAATGGGTGCACCCCAGGAAACACCGGCATTGTTTACCAGGATGTCGATTTGCTTTTCTCTAGAAGCCAACTCATTTGCCAGAGCTTCGCAGCCTTCAACATTTGAGAGATCAGCAGGCAGGGAAATACATTCTCCACCAAATTCTGACTGCAATCGCTCAGCGGTTGCGTCGCAGACGTCTGCTTTTCTCGAACTGATGTAAACCTTGGCACCATTGGCCAGGAAGCCTGCTGCAATCATTTCACCGATGCCGCGAGATCCGCCGGTGACCACGGCAACTTTGCCGTCAATGGAAAAGAGATCTTTCATGTTGATACCTGCAATGAACTAAGCGGTGCATTTAGCCCGCCGCAGGCAGGTTTGTCCAGATTGATCAGCCAGCTGTATCTGCCTGGCTTGGTTCAGCCGATGATTTCGGTAGGTTTTCCGTCGATGGATGTCTGGTTACGGTCCGACCAGTAGTCTTTGATGCCGTCTTCGCCTTTACCCTCAGCCCATTTGGCAAGCGTGTCTCGCTCACTGTGTAGTTCGTAGCGGGGCACCGCAAAACCACAGGACGTTTGAACAGAGTCCACACTCATTTCGAAAAACTGGCGAGTTCCCGGCTGGTTGCCAAACATCGATTCATAGTTTTCGAACTGCTCGTGCCGGGGATAAACCACCTTGGCATGACCATAAAGACGGAGGATCAGGGGTTGTTTATCGAAAGAACAGAACATGACCGTCATGCGCGCATTTTCGACGACGTGCGCTGCAGTCTCATTGCCACTGCCGGTGAGATTCAGCCAGACGACGTTGTTTGCGTCGACGACGCGAAAGGCGTCTCTACCTTTTGGAGATACATTGATTCTTCCCTCGTCAGCGGCGGTACCGACAAAAAAGATGTGCTGATTGCCGATAAAATCCATGTGTTCATCGGTCAGGGCGTCAAAGAATTCGGCCATTACTGCCTCCACGCGTTGATATGGACATCATAGCGTATTCGTTGCTTCATCGAATCAGTCATGGTTTGATGCCGCTTCAAGATTACTCGCGAAAGTTGTAGATGGCACATCGGCTCAGCCTGCCAACCATGTTTGCTTTTGGGTTCGGGCAGGTGTCGGAAGCTGTCAAGAACGCGGGCTTCAACACTTTCTTGTTGTTCTACTACAACCAGGTACTCCATGTGTCCGCGACGGGCACAAGCCTTGCTCTGGCGATTGCACTTATTTTTGATGCAGTCACAGATCCGATTGCCGGTAGCCTGTCTGACAAGCTCAAAAGTCGATGGGGCAGGCGACACCCATTCATATTGATTGCCGCGTTCCCTCTCGCCATCACTTTCTATTTTCTGTTTAACCCGCCCGAAGGTTTGAGCGAGATGGGCAATATCCTCTGGCTAACCGTTTTCGCTGTCTTGGTTCGTGCCTCCATGACCTTCTACCATGTACCACACCTCGCGCTCGGTGCTGAGATGGCAGATAACTATGAGCAGCGATCAACCATGTATGCCTTTAGTACCTTCTTTGGCTTCATGGGCGGCGTGTTTTTTGTTCCGATGTCTTATCTGTTCTTTTTCCCGACCACGGAAGAATTTAATCCAGCGTTACTGAATCAGGAAGCCTACGGGCCATGGGCGCTGTTCGGCGGTTTTCTCATGATCTTCGCCATTATCGTCTGTGTGCTCGGCACAAAACATGAAATTCCCCGGTTAAGAGAACAGCAGGGCATATCTCAGGAAAGTTTCGGGGTCGGTAGATTGTTGCGAGAGCTGGCCGATGCTTTCGGCAACAGGTCTTTTCGTGCGCTGTTTTTCGGGATGATCCTGAGCATGTTCATTATTTCGGTGGAAGCTGTGTTTACACCGTTTATGAATTTTCATTTCTGGGGCATGACGACAGAACAACTTGCCTATATTCCTCTTGGCATGCTGGTGGGCCTCTGTCTGTCGATTGTGATGGTCCCCATCCTGACTCGAAAGTTCGATAAGCGACCGACGTTAATCGGCTGTGCGATCGTGACGATCCTCAATATCAATACGCCGATTGTGTTGATGCTGTTGGATCCGAGCTGGTTTCCCGAGCCAGGGTCCACCGCGTTGCTGATTATCCTGATCTTTACCAATGGCATCACGGCGCTATTGGCACCGATCATCTTCGCCACCATCAACTCGATGTTCGCAGACATCGCAGATGATCATGAGCTGGAGATTGGCGAACGCCGTGAAGGAGTGATTTTCGCTGCCCGTTCTTTCGCTAACAAAGCCAGCGCGTCAGTGGGTCTTGTCATCGGTGGTCTATTGATTGATTACATTGAGTTCCCAAGGGGCGCGAGTCTGGGAGATGTACCGGCGGATACTGTCTGGCAACTTGGGCTCATTGCCGGGCCACTGACCTCAATCTTCACCATGCTTGGTCTCGTGTTGTATCTCAGGTATCGAGTTGATCGAAAACGCCACCAGGAAATTCTTGCCGAACTCGATCGGCGTCGAGCAAACAGCTGAACGTTCAGCTAGGGTTCACCGCTTATTCAGCTTTTTCACACTAATGTCTGATTCACAGTTGCGAGTCGGGTACACGGTATGAAAGCAGGTATTTTTTCAGTAGTCGTTATGGTCTTTCTTGCGGGGTGCGCAAGTGAGCCGATTGTTGATCGACGCGGGGTGGACGAGGTCAAGTACCAGGCTGACCTTGCGGAGTGTCGCTCTTACGCGGGCGAGGTAGATACTGCCGGTGAGACCGCCAAGCATGGTGCAATCGGTGCGGCGATTGGTGCCTCAATCGGCGCAATCATCGGCGACAGCCATGATGCAGAGCAGGGTGTTGGTATTGGTGCCATCGCCGGTGGTTCCAAAGGATTCAGCAAAGCGGAGCATCGGAAAGAGAAAGTCATGTATCGGTGTATGAAATCACGCGGCTATCGCGTGCTTGGATAGCCGCGACAATCATTGCTAAGCCGCCATGCGTTTCAGCGGATAAACGTTCATATACTCAGATCGGATGACGTAAGACCTGCCAGTAAGATCCTGGTAGGTGCTTTTCCGAACCTTTTTCATGATTGGCGCCTCGAGCGCTGCCGTAAAGGTAAAACGGGTGCCAAGTTCGAGTTGGTTGTACTGCATGGTGTAGCCCTCCTTGTTCATGAGGACTATTCTGCGCAGCGACCTTTCCAAAAAAGGTCATCGCGCGCCAAGGAACAGGCTTTACAGGCTCTCTATGATTTCCGCGGCGTGATCGAGACTCTCGACATGGCGTGCCTGCCACCCATGAGCGATTGCCGCTTCGACATGATCCATCATGTCGTCGAGAAACAATGCAGTCTGATCCGGCGTTCTGCCTAGCAGCAAGTCTCCCTGCCGATAGTATTCCGCCTCTGGTTTTGCGCATCCGATATTGCAGGAAACGATGACGGTTCCGAAGATATCGGCGAAACCCAGGTCTTCACAGATATATCGTGCTCGTGTTCGGTCCTGGTTGGTAGCCAGAGCCAGCTGGCCACCGGTCCGTTCTTTCCATTGGATCGCAGCATCGATGACATGCTGTGCCACGACCGCATCGTTGCCATGCCAATAGCTGAGAAGTTGCTCGACGGATATGTCCGGATAGTGTGCTTCAAGAAATTCACCCAGAGGTTCCTCGACAGGGACTAATCCGCGCATAACATCCTGCCAGTGTTTCTGAAAGAAATGGCGTTGCATCATCTTTGGACGAATGCCGAGGTCAGCCTCCATCGTGGCATCCCAGCGAACCCTTGGGAATCCGCCGATGAGTACACCGTCGACATCTAAAACCAGGTAATCAGGATCTGAGGGCATAAAGCACGCGGCCCGTCGCGACATGTGTACCGTCGTCGCTGTGAATGTCTACGTGGATGGTGCAGAGCTGGCGTCCGCGTTTCACGACATTAGCTTGTGCATCAATCCATTTACCGTGTGCCTGGCGCAGATAGGTGATTTGAAGATCCGCCGTGCCAGCAGGCTGGCTACCTTCTCGAATATTGGTAAACACCGCTGGCACGGCCGCCATATCAATCATGGTCGCCAATACGCCACCGTTCACACTACCACCGATTCCGGTGGGTGTGTTCTCGTTGATGGGCAGACGGATACGTGCGTAATCTTCTCGGGTTTCTTCCAGCGTCAGCCCAAGATAAGCGTGAAAGGGATCGGCATTAAAATCCCATGCGTTGTCGACCTTCAATGAATGTCCCCTTCAGAGTTGCGAGCTTAGTCGTGATTCCACCAGGCAGTATCGCTGAACGACCGAAGATCAAGCTCATGGGTCCAGACAGACCGGTGTTGTTGCGCGACATGATAGTAGGTCTCAGCGATTTTTTCCGGCAGCATTAATCCGTCGTTTTCACCACCACGAGTTTCACGAAGCTTCTGGAACATCTCTTCACCGAGCATTTTTCCCAGTGTGTCAGGTGCGTCGACGGCACCATCAATCAGAATATGCGCCACATGGATTCCCTTGGGTCCGAATTCGGCGTTAAGGCTCTGGCACAACATTCGTCGGCCACCCATAGCTGCGGCGTGAGAATGCTGACCTTTGTTACCGCGCACGGCGGAAGTGGCTGAAGTTACCAGGATGGTGCCGTGACCTCGCTGTTCCATCAGGGGTGTGAGTACATAGGCGAGGCGATAGAGACCAAAACAGCCCATGCGCCAGCCCAATTCAAAAGTTTTGTGAGGTGTATCAGCGAGCGCACGGTTACCAATCTGTGCGCCGAGGTTATAGACCGCGACATCGATCGGGCCAATGTCTTCTTCTACCTGTTTGACAAAGTTCTCGATGGCGCCATCTTCAGTCGCGCTGAGTAACTGGCCTGAGGCAGTGCCACCGGAATCGGTGATCTGCGCGACCAGGTTGTGTAAACCTTCCTCATCGCTGCGTCGGGCAAGCACGGCGTGATAACCTTCGAGTGCGAATTTCTTGGCAACGTTGCCACCGATACCGGCGCCGGCACCGATGACCAGGCAAACTGGTTTGGTCATTTGAGACTCCCTTTGAATGGCATGACGAGTTGGACCAGAGAATAGTATAGTTTAATCATTAAACCTAGCAGGAAACCCTATGTCGACACCCAAGCTTTATGGCGTACCTTTTTCCCAACCCGTGCGTGCGGTTATGTGGCTCTTCATCATGCACAAGACTCCGTTTGAACTGGTATTGACCAATCCCGGTTCCAAGGGAGAAAACGGTTCCAGGCATCCCGACTATCTCGCCAAGTGCCCGGGCGGCACGATTCCCTGTTTGGAAGAGCCGGATACCGGATTCACGCTGGGTGAAGCCCACGCGATCATGACTTATCTTGCCAGAACCCATGGCTGGACAGACGTCTATCCTGATAATGAGCAGGATCGAGCAAAGATTGATGGCTATCTTCATTACCATCATCGCAACGTGCGCGAGGCATCACTTGGCCTGGTGGCACCCAAAGTCAGAAAAGATCTGGATATCCCTGAGTCGTTTCAGGAGTCCGCGCGACGCAACCTGACCAATGCTCTACGTACCATTGAATCGAGCTATCTGGCTGACAACAAATTCCTCATGGGGGACAGCGTGACTCTGGCTGATATAGCAGCCTATGTGGAAATTGGACAGCTTCGACCTGAGTTCACCAACGTATTCGACTTCTCTGAGTTTCCAAACGTTCAGCGATGGCTTGACGACATGGCCAAGGTGCCAGGACATGATGAAGTGCATGTAGTGATGTCAGAAATGGGCGACATCAGCCAGGAAGCGCCGGAAATGGATACCATCCGAAACGCAAATATCACTGCGCTTAAGACATTAAAGGCGACGCTAGCCAGCTTCTGAGAGCGTAATGACGACCAGTTTTCCGTTCAGCCACAGCGGTAACCAATCCGGTGCGGTTGGACGAAGACGGGAGAAGACGTCGACCACATAGTCGTCGTTGTCCAGCACAACAACACCATGTCCGGTCAGAGTTTCACCTCTGATCACCATGGATACCGCTTTCCCTTCGCCTTGAAAACTGCGCCACCAGGGACCGTCTACGCCCATGAAGACCAGATTGCCTTCTCGCAGATAGTTCACAGGTATCGTTTTATCGTCGAAGGAGAGAATCATCGCGATTTGCGCTTCTTCTCCGTCTGGATTGGTGCGTATCTCGTCCATGACTGCCGGATTCACGACAGAACGAAAGAAGATTAAGCCGAGTATCAGCAGGACGGCCAAAACACCAATGACAATCCCGGTTCGTTTCAATAGAGTCATTCGTCAAACATAGCATCGACAAATCCTTAACGAAAACCTTTACGTAAGATTTATTGTCATTATTCAGAATTAAATACGGCCATCGTATTGGGGAAAAGCATGCCGAAATACACTTTGGAAATTAATGGAGAGCGCACCGCGATAGAGGCGGCTGCAGATATGCCTTTGCTCTGGGCAATCCGGGATAAGGCCGGACTCACAGGAACGAAATTTGGTTGTGGTATAGGGCAGTGCGGCGCCTGCACAGTCCATATCAACGGTGCGCCGGTGAGAAGTTGTCTGTTACCGATCAGTGCGGTGGATGGCAGCCAGGTGACAACCATTGAAGGCCTTGCTGACAGCGATCAGCTTCACGTGCTGCAACAGGTCTGGATTGATCAGGATGTGGCTCAGTGTGGTTACTGCCAGGCAGGCCAGATCATGTCAGCCGCCGCACTGCTGAATCAAAACCCCAAACCGACGGATGACGACATTGATAACGCCATGTCGGGTAACTATTGCCGCTGCGGTACCTATATCCGGATTCGCAAAGCGATCCATACCGCTGCTTCGTTTTATAACGCAGCTGATACGGCTTCAAGCGCCTCTAAAGAGCAGGAGGCACAGGCATGAATACGATGGTGACACGAAGAGGCTTTCTTAAAGCCACGTCTATCGCCGGTGGTGGTTTCATGCTGGGGCTTCCCCTGGTCAGCACCGCGATGGAAGCGAGCCTTGTTGGTTCAGCTGAGCTGAATGCATACGTGCAGGTTCGTGATGACGGAAAGATCATCATTTATTCCGGTTCGCCGGAAATGGGGCAGGGCATTAAAACTTCCTTGCCGATGATCGTTGCCGAGGAACTCGGCGCTAACTGGGATGACGTTGTTGTTGTGCAGACACCCGAGGTGGATACGGAGCGCTATGGCGGACAGTGGACCGGTGGTTCCTTCACGCTTTACCTGAATTGGAATCTGATGCGGGAAATGGGCGCCAGCGCACGCGATATGTTTATTGCCGCAGCAGCCATTGCGATGGAGGTGCCAAAAGAAGAACTCAAGGCAGAGGACAGCAGGGTCGTTCATGCGAAGAGTGGCGAGTCTCGAACCTTTGCTGAACTGGCAACCCTGGCACAAAGACAGCCCATTCCAAACAAAGAAAGCCTGGTGTTCAAAGATAGAGACGACTATCGAATTCTCGGCAAATCCATCAGTCAGGTGGATTCTCTGGAGATCGTCACCGGTGTAGGTGATTTCGGTATCGACACCAAAGTTACAGACATGCTGTATGGCAGCTACGAAAAGTGTCCTGCAGTTGGTGGGAAAATTGTCAGCGCGAATATCGATGAGATTAAAAAGCTTCCCGGTGTCGTGGATGCCTGGATCGTTAAAGGCAATGGCAACGTTCGTGAGCTGATGGATGGTGTTGGCATCGTAGGTACCGATACCTGGTCAGTGTTTAAGGCAAGAGAATCACTCGAAATCGAGTGGGATGAATCAGAAGCCTCGAAAGACAGTTGGACTGCCTTTGCGGAGTTTGCCAGCAAAGTAGGTGATACCGGTGACAAGGTGCCCATTAACGTTGGTGATGTAGATGCAGCTTTCAATGATGCTGACAACAAAATCATCTCAAGTTTCTATGAGTTCCCCTATGTCACCCACATGTGTCTGGAACCCATGAACTGCACCGCTGACTACCGCCCCGGTGCTGGCGGCTCGCAGGATCACCTTGAGGTTTGGATCCCAACCCAGAACGGTCCGCGTTTCCAGGAGATGGCGAAAAATCGCTATGGTCTGGAAAAGGATCAGCTGACCATCCACGTGAAGCGTATGGGTGGCAGTTTTGGTCGTCGCACCAGTAACGAATATGTAATAGAAGCGATCGAACTTTCCAAGCTCGCTGGCAAGCCGGTCAAGCTGACCTGGACGAGGGAAGACAACATCCGTTACGACTTCCTGCGTGAGGGTGGCTTCAACAGGCTACGCGCAGCGATTACGCCGGAAGGCAAAGTGGCCGCTTTTGAAGAACACACGGTAGGACCAGCCCCTGGTGGCGAGTCGTCCCGTTTTAATGGCCCGAATCCGGGCGCGTTTCCATTTAACACGATGGAACATGTTCGTGGTTCACTCACCAACTATCGTATGGATACGCCGGTTGGTCCGTGGCGTGCGCCTTACTCCAATACACACGCGTTTACTTCGCAGGCGTTCTTGCATGAAGTTGCAACGGAAGCAGGAAGAGACCACGTCGAGCTGTTGATCGAGATGATGGGTGAGCCCCGTTGGCTTGATGACGGTAACTGGCGATCCATGAATACGGAACGTGCGGTAGGCGTGATCAAGCTGGCTGCAGAAAAGAGCGGCTGGGGCAGGGAGATGCCTGAAGGACGTGGTCTGGGTTTCGCATTCTACTTCTGTCATGCGGCTCATGTGGCCGAAGTCGCCGAGGTCAGCATCGAGGGTGACCAGGTCACCTTGCACAAAGTTATCGCCGCGGTGGACGTTGGTCCGATCATCAATCGAAGCGGAGCTATCTCACAGGTGCAGGGTTCGATTATTGACGGTTATAGCACCATGGCTGGGCAGAAGATCACGATGGAAAACGGCCGGGTTGAACAGACGAACCTGGATCAGTATCCGGTACTTCGAATTGATCAGGCGCCGGAAGTCGACGTGCACTTTATTGAGAGCGATTTTGACCCAACGGGTCTGGGTGAACCTGCGCTGCCGCCGCTCGCACCGGCAGTCGCCAATGCGATTTATGCGATTACCGGCAAGCGGGTGCGCAAAATGCCGCTGACTGATGAGGGTTACAGGGTTTAACCCTGCGCTCTGTGAGACTCGATCTTAGCGGGAGGTTTTGAGAACTCCGGCTCGGTCGCCGTCAACTGCTTTAACGCAAAGTCCCGATCTGCTTCGTCAAACTCGCCCGTTGTCAGGCAGAACTCGACGAGGTTGTCGTTCGGGTCCTTGGTGTAAATCGAATGACACCAGTTGTGATCAATTTCCATCACATCACAACCGCCATCCAGCCACTGTTGTTTCCTCATCTGCAGCTCGTCTGCATCTTTTACATCGAATGAAATGTGATTGATGTGATCGGGTAGCCCTGCGGCTTTGGAGATGTTGGTCTCGAAGCTGTCTTCGACGCCTGGCATCTCGTGCATTTCCCAGAAGGCAATGAACTTGGAGTCGTCTTCCATTCGATAGAAGAAGTGTTTTGCCCAACCTCCCTCTGGTGATGGGCCGACCTCGACCTTAACCAGTTTGAATTCCATGATGCCTTCGTAAAAGTTATGAATCGCATTCATGTCTTTGGCGGCGAGCGCGAGATGATGGTATCCCATGGCAACTCCTGAGTTGATGTTATCTGGGGACAATACTACAGTCGCAGGCTATGAGTGAATACACGCAAGATCAGGAAACTTTTCGCGACGTCGTCGCCAAGTTTCTGCAGGCTAAGTCGACACCAGCAGATGTTCGTCGACTGATGGACACCGATGAGGGATTCGACAGGGCAGTGTGGCAGCAGCTTTGCCAGGAAGTTGGGCTGGCCGGTACACATATCCCGGAAGAGTACGGCGGCTTTGGATTTGGACCCGTTGAGTTGGGTATCGCTTCTGAAGAAATGGGCCGTTATCTCTACTGCGGTCCCTTCCTCTCATCATCGGTGATGGCAGGCTACGCCGTTTTGAATGGTGCCAGTGAAGCGAACCGGCAAAAGCTGCTTCCCGAGATTGCGTCTGGATCAACCATCGCGACGTTGGTGCTGGATTCTGTCAATGCGCCTGAACAAGTGGGTCGGCAGTTAAGGGCGACTGGAAATGAGCTGGACGGCACCGCACCTATTGTGACTGATGCGCAAGTAGCGGATCTGTTGATCGTCGTTGCGGAGGGTGAAGATGGATTGGATCTCTTCTCCATTGCCAGTGCCTCGGAGGGCGTTGCGATACACGCGCAGGATGCGCTGGACCCAACGAGAAAGCTGAGTCGCGTTGTGTTCTCGGGTGCGGTCGCTGATAAAATCGGGCATCTCTCCGAGGCCGGCCTGGAGAAGACTTGGAATCAGATCAGCGTGGCGCTGGCTCATGAAATGATTGGTGGCGCACAGCAGCTGTTTGATTCCACGCTCGAATATACAAAAGTCAGGGTGCAGTTTGGTCGACCCATTGGATCCTTTCAGGCGCTCAAACACCGCTGCGCAGATCTTCTGCTGGAACTGGAATGGGCGAAAGCAGCAACACACCATGCCGCGTTTTGCCTGGTGACTGGTGAAGAGCAGGAATCAGCGAGTATGGCGAAAGCCATGGCCAGCGACGTCTATATGGAAGCTGCCCGGGCCGCTGTGCAGCTTCGCGGTGGTATCGGGTTTACCTGGGAAGAAGACACGCATCTCTGGTACAAGCGAGCGAAGGCCTCCGAAGTGTTCATGGGGTCGCCGCACATGCATCGTGAACGTCTGTTGTCACAAATGGAGGAGGCCTCATGAGTCCAGAAGATATTAGAAAGGAACTCAGTGAATGGCTGGATGACAATTGGGACCCTAATCGCCCACTCATTGAGTGGCGCAACATCCTCGTGGATGGCGGCTGGGCTGCCGCGAACTGGCCGGAAGACAGCTACGGACGCGGTTTTGATGTGCAGCAAATGGCGGTGGTTAACGACATATTTGCAGAGAAAGGCATTGTTGGTGCTGCTCAGGCAGGGCCGCGACGCCTGGCGGCAGAAACCATCCTGGTTCACGGAAATGCGGACCAGAAAAAGCGTTTTCTTAGACCCATTCTTACCGGCGAGCACGCATGGACCCAATTGTTCAGCGAACCGGGCAGCGGCTCTGATCTGGCCGGAGCCAGCTCAAAGGCGGAGTTGATTGACGGCAAGTGGATTGTGAATGGCCAGAAGGTCTGGAATACCAGCGCACACCACGCTGACTGGGGCATTCTTGTCGCGCGAACAGATTGGGATCTGCCGAAACACCAGGGGCTTTCCTATTTTCTGATCAATCTCAGGCAGCCGGGTGTTGAAGTAAGACCACTCAAACAAATGAACGGTCATGCCTCGTTCAATGAAGTTTTCATGACAGACGCCGAAGTCTCAGCGGAAGACATGTTGGGTGCAGAAGGTGAAGGCTGGGCAATTGCTACGACGACGCTATCTATTGAGCGACAGGGTTTTGCTCGTGGCAGGAATCAGAGTGCACCGCGAGAAGCAAAAGAAGGCAGCATTTACGAAGAGTTTGCTGAGGAACTGGCGATCGCAAACGAACCTTACACCTGGTACCCACAGCGTGAGGGTCGACCCGACCTGGTGATGAAGCGTGCCATGGATACCGGCGCTATTAATGATCCGGCGGTTCGACAGGAAATGGCGAAACTGATGTCGATGTCGAGGGCTGCTCAGTTGGCTGCAAAGAGTGCTGCTGCAAAACGAAAGGCCGGCAGTAATGAAGTTGTACCGGCGGGTTCAATCGGCAAACTCGGTGCCAGCGTGATCGCGCGACAATCCGCTCATGTGCACACCATGATTTCTGGTGCAGATGCCATGCTGAGTGGTGCAGATTCCGCAGAAGCAGGTGTCATTGCAGAGACATTGATCTCGGTGCCCGCGATTTCAATCGCCGGAGGTACCGACGAGATTCAGAAGAACATTATCTCGGAAAGAGTTCTGGGTATGCCGAAAGAACAGCGAATGGATACGGGGCCATTCCGAGACATAAAAAGAAATTAAGGGGAAAGTGATGTCGGAACTTGCAGAATTCAGAGAAGAAACTCGAGCCTGGTTGGCAGAGAACTGTCCTGATGGCGCCAAAGGTCCAGGTGAGATTCACACCGGGTCAACCAAAGTCAATTTTGCTGCGGATACCCAGCGCTGGATGGAAGCCATGGCAGAACGGGGCTGGACGGTTCCGAACTGGCCCAAAGAATACGGCGGTGGTGGTCTAAGCACAGAAGAAACGCGCGTTCTCTATGAAGAAATGCTAGCGCTGGGTGCAAGGGCGCCGCTCGTCAATATGGGAACTCGAATGTTCGGACCCACTTTGCTTGAGTATGGCACCGAAGATCAGAAACAACGTCACCTGACGGTGATTGCGCAGGGTGGAGCAGCCTGGTGCCAGGGATACAGTGAGCCGGGTGCCGGTTCTGATCTGGCGAGTTTGCGCTGCCGCGCTGAAGATAAGGGGGATTACTTCCTGATCAATGGTCAAAAGATCTGGACGTCTGGTGCGCAATATGCGGATTGGATGTTCTGTCTGGTACGAACGGACTTCGAAGCATCCAAACACAACGGCATCAGTTTCGTGTTGTTGCCCATGGACCAGGATGGGGTGACGGTAAAACCTATTGAATTGATTTCCGGCAGTTCTCCTTTCTGCGAAACCTTTCTCGACAACGCGATTGCTGAGAAGCGGGATCTGGTTGGGCAGTTGAACGAAGGCTGGACGGTCGGTAAACGACTCCTGCAGCACGAACGATCAGGGCAGGGTGGCCTCGGAACAGGCGCACAGCGCTCACGCCCGGTTGGTGTCACCATCGATCTTGAAGTGAACGATGTGCTGAATGAGTATGTGAATGATCCGGCGATCACGCCGGAGCTAAGAGACAAGGTCATGAACTGGAAGATGCGATCAGCAGCATTTCGCCTGACGCAGAAACGTGCCGGAGAAGAATCGCGTGACGGCAAAACGCCTGGTGAAGCCACGTCGGTATTTAAGCTCTATGGTTCAACACTCGCTCAGGACCGTCAGGACCTGATCGTCGATCTGATGGGGCATCATGGTGTTGCCTGGGAAGGAGATGCCTTTTCTTCCGATGAGATCGGTGCAGCACGGTCCTGGCTTGCCAGCCGTTCGGTAACCATCTACGGCGGTACCAATGAAGTGCAGGCCAACATTATTGCGAAGCGGGTGTTAGGTCTTCCAGATTAAGCGGGTTTAACGCTGATCTCGCTGCTTGCGCTGCAGCCTTCTTCAATGACCAGCGCCATGCCTCCGCAGGTGAGTTCATCTTCCGTAGCTTTGGTTACGGTTTCCCCATTGATGGAAGCGGTCAGTTCATTGCCTGAAACTGCGAGGGTGAGTTCGTAGGTTTCGCCATACTGCCAGTCAAAGGGTGCGCGGCTCAGAATGTTTTCCTGTCCCGTCATCTTGATGATTCGGGCTTCGCCATCGCGATGCAGCAGCAACGCGTAATAGCGCCTGAGCCCTTGTACGCGAACAGCGACACCCATCGCTGCACAGAGGTCGGACGACATGTCTGCGGTGACGCTGATGTCCTGCCAGTCACGTGTCCCTTGAATCAGTACACCTCGATCCCTGTTCTGTACTAGTCGAAATCCTGATACCCAAGGCGCCTTAACAAAGTCGTCAACATTGTCGACCCAGGATCTTCGCCACATGGCCATTTTGTGTTTGGTTGGTCGAGTACGCGTACTGGTGTACGAGGGTTCTCCGTCCCAACGTAGGTAATCCAGATGCATAGTTCCCGATGTTTCGATGCCGATTTCAAAAGCAGGGTAGGCCTCGCTGGGAATCTGGAAAGTCATTTCTTTGGATGCGCCCACAGGCTCAGCTGTGGACCTGATGGTTTGGACCTCATCGTCCTGATCGTAGTAAGAGACATACAGGCAGGCCTCTGCGCCGTCTCCCTTAAGCAGATGGGCTTTGAGAACCTGGCCAGGATAAACGCGAGGTGAAGCAACCATGCGATAGGGGTTCGTCGGCGTCTCCGTCCACTCGGCGAATTCTTTTGAAGGTGTGAACACCGGCGTACCGAATTTTGCCGTGCCTTCTGCCCGGAGTTGCAGGGTGTGCTGTCCGGAACTGCTCACGCCCGTGACATTGTCGATAACACCTTGACCTTCTGTGACCGTAAAACCCTGGGTGCTGCCGGGTAGCTCAAAGTGGAATTGGGCAGCGTTCTTTGGTTCCCAGGTTTCAGTGCCCATCAAACGTTGGGCAACGTTGACGATTTGTTGTGATTCAAGAACGCAATCTGAAACTCCCCAAGAAGGGTCCGCCGCCGTGACGTAGATTCGATCAGCAATAGGACCTCGCCAGTCGAGACCTTTCTCCATTCCCGCATCAATCCCTGCCAAGCCGTTCTTGATACCCATCAGGCAACCGACATTGCCCGAGTTGCAGTCAGTGTCCCATCCGCAGGTGTTGATGATCTTCATGGTTTCCGAGAAGTCATCGTTACCGTGCAGCAATGAAAGAATGATCAGCCCATGATTCGGCACCATGTGGCAGTTACCACCGTACTTGTCATATCCGTAGTTCGCAGCCAGTCGTTCACGGGATTCACGCCAGTCTGATTCGATGACACTCCAGTTGCGAACATCATCGATGAGTCGTCGGATAACAGAGTCCGCGGGAATATAGTCGAGCGCTGTATCGAGCAGTTTGTTGGTGTCAGATTCAATAAAGGCCATGGCTTCCATGACCGCTAATGCGACGGCGCCGTAAATGGCCTCACCATCGTGACTGACGCTGGCGGCTCTTTCTGCGAGTTTGGCTGCCTGATCCGGGTTGCCAGGAGATACCATCGCCCAGCCATCAATGAAGATCTGTGCGCCGATTTGTTCAGAGACAACTTTTGAATTCAGCGCTGCGGAACCACTGGCGGGAGCCCTGGTGCCGTTTTTTAGCCTGAGGTAGGCGGTGTGTTCTGTTGAGTTACCGAGCCCGCCCCACCACAGAATGGTTTGATGCTCGATCAGGTAGTTCAGCCAACCTTCACCGATTTGCTCTGCTGTAATCTCCGGGTTGTAGCCATTGTCACCCAGGGCACGAAGGAAGGTGAAGGTGCCAGCGATGTCATCGTCGGTGACCAGGAGGGGTACATCCATTTTGTCGTGGACGTAGTATTCGATATCACCGAGACGCTTCTGGATCATCTCGTACGGCCAGCCTTCGAATGGGCGACCAAGGTATACGCCGATGGTCTTGCCTAGAACACCGGCGTATACACGTTCAACATAATCGTTGGGTAACTGCATGTGCCGATGATACACAATCCGGCACCGGCGGCGATTTAGCTGCGTTCGAGGGCAGCGATTCGCTCTTCAAGGGGCGGATGACTCATGAACAGGGCTTTGATGCCCGTGGGTTTGCCGCCATTAATACCAAAAGCTGCAAATTCACCAGGAAGATCTTCCGCCTGATCACCTTGTAAACGCTTCAGGGCGTCGATCATCTTCTGTTTACCAGCCAGATTTGCGCCACCTTCATCGGCGCGGAATTCACGCTTTCTGCTGAACCACATAACGATCATGGTTGCGAAGATAGAAAGTACGATCTGCGCAAGAATCGACGTGATGAAGTAACCAATGCCAAGACCTCGTTCGTTTTTCAGGATCACACGGTCAACGAAGAAACCAACAATTCGGGAGAGGAAGATCACGAAAGTATTCACAACGCCCTGGATAAGACCCATGGTAACCATGTCGCCGTTTGCCACGTGAGCCACTTCATGCCCCAGCACAGCTTCTGCCTCGTCAGCTGTCATCTGTTGCAGAAGACCAGTTGAGACCGCCACCAGCGAGTTGTTTCTGCTCATGCCCGTAGCGAACGCGTTCACCACATCAGATTGGAAAATGCCGACTTCGGGCATGCCGATGCCTGCAGCTTCCGCCTGACGTGCAACGGTATCCACGAGCCACTTCTCCTGTGGGTGGGTCGGGTTCTCGATGATGTGAACCCCCATGGCTCTCTTGGCGGACCATTTCGACATGGCGAGTGAGATGAACGAGCCACCGAAGCCAATCACTGCAGACATCACCAGGAGTGCCTGCATGTTCATATCAACGCCGTTTTGCGCCAGCAGTCCTTCGATACCAAGGATCTGGAATGTAATGCTGATCAGCGCGATCACAGCGATGTTGGTCGCGAGGAACAGGAATATTCTTGTCATGGTCGCTCTCTCAAAAGCTACATTGGGTTAAAGACTATATTGAGGTGCAGTCGCCTTTTTTCAATACGTTTTTCTATCTGAATTAGATCGAAAGAACCGTATTCAAGATGAGCTGAGGCTCGTATAGGTTGAGTGTCATTTGCCGGTACCTCGCGTAAAATCTGGTTCGTCAGTAGTTGAGTTGTCTTTTGAACTTCCATCGATTCCAACAAGGTAAGGCCACGCTGCCCGCGATCGTCTCACTGATCATTGTGCTCACCATCGCCTGGCTGCTCTGGTCTGGCATCTACAAGCCAATAATATTTGGCTTGGGCGTGTTCTCGGTCGCGATTACAGCTTATCTAGCTGTTCGCATGAACTTTTTCGAACATACCGGTGGTCTTCAGCACATGGCTCTGCGTTTGCCGCTCTATTGGGCCTGGCTTCTGAAAGAAATCATTAAATCGAGCATTGAAGTGGCCAGGATTGTGCTTTCACCGTCTTTGCCGATTAAACCCCAGGTGGTGCAGATTACGAGTGAGAAAGATAAAGAGCTGCCACAGGTTATTCTGGGTAATTCCATCACGCTCTCACCGGGCACGATCACCATTGATATTGATGGCTCAGAAATACTGGTTCACTGCATCAACGACGCAACAGCGGATGATCTGAAGTCAGGTGAACTCATGAAAAGGGTGGATCAGCTTGAGCAGTGACAACATGATTTACATCGGTGTCGCGATAGCCATCCTGTCCACGATGGTTCTCGCCGTCATCCGTGCGATCAAAGGTCCCTCCATCTATGACCGGGTTTTGGCCGCCAACATGTTCGGAACCAAAACCGCGTTGCTCCTTGCGGTGGTTGCCTTTTTGTTCGGGCGTGCTGACTTCCTTGACCTGGCGCTTGCCTATGCGTTGATCAACCTCGTAGGTGTATTAGCGGTCCTGGAGTTTTTTGAAAGCAGAGTCAGTGCAGAGCAGGGCAGCTCGGATGAGTGAACTGTTTTCAATATTCATCGAACTACTCAGCAATGGCCTTCTGATCATTGGGGCAGTTTGTGTGTTGATTGGCGGTATCGGCATTCTGCGTATGCCGGAGTTTTACACCCGTATGCATGCAGCCAGTTTGACTGACACCATGGCGACGCTGGCGTTGTTCAGCGGCATGATGCTGCAGGCCGGATTTTCTTTGGCCACGTTTAAGTTGTTTGCCATTATGGCGTTCCTGCTGCTGACCGGACCGACCGCGACTTATACGCTCGCGAACTCGGCACTCAGCACTGGCGTAAAACCGCCAGAGTCTTCGGATGATTCGGAGGCTTCTTCATGATGACCATCGTGTTCGCGTTGTTCTTGCTGACGCTCCTCGTCATTACAGCTGTGGCAATCGTTCGAACCCGCAACTTGTTTGTCGCGGTGATGTTGATGTCGATCTTCAGTCTGCTTATGGCGTCTAACTTTTTTATTCTTGATGCGGCAGATGTTGCGTTGACGGAAGCTGCAGTGGGTGCGGGCGTCACTACCGTGATTTTCCTGACGGCGCTGCGTCTAACCGCAAGACGTGAAAAAAGAGAAGGCGCGGCTGGAAGTCTGCTTGCGCTAGGTGTGGTGCTGATCACGACGTTGCTATTGCTTTACGCGACCTTTGATAAACCCCGCCTGGGTGACCCTGAAGCGCCGGTTCATGTTCATGTCGCGCCTTATTATCTTGAAAACACCTACGAACTGATGGGGTTCCCCAACGTGGTGACCGCTGTGCTGAGTAGCTTCAGAGGCTACGACACGTTGGGTGAGGTGTTTGTTGTTTTTGCAGCGGCGATTGGGGTGTTGTTTATCCTGGATGCTCGAAAGGGTATCGGGCCTGAATATGAAATGGATGAGGTGGGGCTGAAGCATCACCTGATACCCAAGGCGGTCGGCGGTCTGCTGGTGCCTTTTGTCCTGCTGTTTGGTTTGTACGTGCAGTTCCATGGTGAGTATGGCCCAGGCGGCGGATTTCAGGCGGGTGCCATCGTGGCGACCGCCATTATTCTCTATTCACTACTAGAAGGTGAAAAAGCGGCACTCAGAGCTGTGCCTCGTTCAGCGCAGCTTGCCATGGTGGTTGGTGGCGCGAGCCTCTTCGGATTCGTTGGCGTACTTTGCCTTTTCATGGGCGGAACATTCCTCGATTACTCGGTGTTGCTTGAAGACCAGGTGATGGCAAGACAGATCGGCATCATTGCCATTGAGGCAGGTGTTGGGATGGCCGTTTGTGGAGCACTGCTTTCCATCTATCACGCGTTCGCGGCAAGGCGACCGGTGGAGGGTGGCGAATGAACCTGTTTGAACTGCTTGGTTATTACAACTACTGGGTCTTCTCTGTCCTGTTGATGATCGGTTTTTATGCCGTGATTTCGAAAGGCAATCTCATCAAAAAGCTGGTTGGACTTTCCATATTCCAGTCAGCGGTGTTTCTGATGTACATCTCTATGGATAAAGTGGAGGGGGGTACTGCCCCGATTCTACAGCCTGAGATCGTTGATCAGGTGTACTCGAATCCTCTTCCCCAGGTGCTGATATTGACCGCTATTGTGGTTGGTGTTGCGACACTCGCGCTGGGTCTGGCCATCGTCGTCAGAATTCATGAGCGCTACGGCACCATCGAAGAAGAGGAATTGCTGGACGCGGATTGACGGGTATGGATATCTCACAACACCTGCCAATTCTGCAGGTCATCGTGCCTTTGCTCACCGCGCCGCTGGTGGTCTTATTAAACCCACGAAACCTCGCGTGGGCAGCGACATCGGCTGTCTGCCTGTTGTCTCTGGTTATGGCGATCGAAATGGCGTCTCGGGTTTTGGTCTCAGGGCCGCTTGTCTATGAGATTGGTGGTTGGCAGGTACCTTTCGGTATTGGGCTAAAGGTTGATGCCGTCAATGCGTTGGTCTTGTTAGTTGTCAGTGGCGCTGCGACATTTGCCACCCTTGGTTGCCGGGAAAGCCTCGAGTCGCAGATAGAGCCAAGACGTCATCCGCTGTTTTTTGCCGCGTGGCTGCTTCTCTTAGCGGGTTTGTCCGGCATGGTGGTGTCAGCGGACGCCTTCAACATATTCGTCTTCATGGAAATCTCATCATTGGCGGCCTACATATTGATCGCCGGTGGGCCGGACAGACGTGCGCTCCTCGCGGTCTTTAAGTACCTCATCATGGGAACCATCGGCGCGACCTTCTATCTGATTGGGGTTGGTCTCATTTACATGATGACGGGCACGCTGAATCTGGAAGATATGGCACGGCTGATCCCAGAAGTAGGTGATCAGAGACCGGTGTTGATTGCCGCCGGTTTCATCACGGTTGGGCTTGGATTAAAAGCGGCATTGTTCCCGCTCCATGTGTGGTTGCCCAACGCCTATATGCATGCGCCACATGCGGTGACCGTTTTTCTTGCTGCCTGCGGCACCAAGGTGGCGATTTATGTACTGCTTAGAATCGACTTCATTGTTTTTCAGCCTGGCGTCGCTTTCCATGCCATCCAGTTTTCGCTGTTCCTGATGCCGCTGGCGTTACTTGGGATAGTTGTGGCTTCAGCTGTCGCGATGTTCGAAGGTCAGTTGAAAAGGGTGCTCGCCTTTTCTTCAGTTGCCCAGATCGGATACATCATTCTTGGCGCTAGCTTGCTGAGCCAAGAAGGCCTGACGGCGAGCATGATTCACATGTTCAATCACGCCCTTGCCAAGGGTGCGCTGTTCCTCTCGGTCGCTTGCCTGGGTATGCGCTTCCTTGATCTTCGTATCGATGCTCTGGCCGGTGCAGCGAAGCAAATGCCAATCACTGCTGCGATCTTCGTTATTGGCGGTCTCTCGCTAATCGGCGTGCCGGGAACGGCAGGTTTTATTAGCAAATGGGTTCTCATCACCGCGCTGCTGGATCATGGCGAGCAGGGCATTGTGATGGTCGCGATTGTGCTGGTCAGTTCGCTGATGGCGCTGGTTTATATCTGGCGGACCGTCGAGGTGCTCTACTTCAAAGAGGCTGAGCCTGGCGCGGCGAAGCTTTCAGAAGCGCCAATCTTGATGTTGCTTGTCGCGGGGACGTTAGCCTTGCTGAATATCGTATTCGGGCTTATGCCTTCGATTCCACTGCAGCTATCTGAGCAGGCGGCACTTGTGTTGATGGGAGGTGCATCATAGATAGCGAGCTCCTCATCACGTTGAGTCTGCTGGTACCGTTCACGGCCGTGTTCCTGATCATCGGGGCCGGTCAGATCAACGACAATCTGCGTGAAGCGGTGACCCTGGTTTCCGCCGCGACCCTGGCGTTCTTTGTCTGGAATTTGTTACCAGAGGTTATGCAGGGCGGAAGACCAACATTGCATGGTTTCACACTGCTGCCGGGCTTAGATATTGCGTTTCGTGTTGAGCCGCTTGGCATGATGTTCGCTGCTCTGGCATCCGGTTTATGGATTGTTAACTCGATCTACTCCATTGGATACATGAGAGGCAACAAGGAGAAGAATCAGACACGCTTCTATGCCTGTTTCGCCTTGTCTTTAACAGCAACGATGGGCGTCGCTTTTGCCGGGAACCTGCTCACTTTGTTCCTCTTCTACGAAATGCTCACTCTCTCCACTTATCCGCTGGTGTCGCACAAGGGCGATAAAGCGACAGTAGAGTCAGCTCGCGTTTATCTCGGGATTCTCCTGGTTACCTCCATCGGGTTCCTCCTGCCTGCCATCATCTGGACTTACCAGGCTGCGGGTACGTTGGATTTTGTCATGGGCGGGATTCTTGCCGGTCACGTTAGCGGACCTGCGGTGGGATTGTTGCTCGCACTGTTTGTCTTTGGTGTTGGTAAAGCCGCTGTAATGCCCGTGCATCGATGGCTACCGGCTGCGATGGTTGCGCCGACGCCAGTCAGTGCTCTGCTGCATGCTGTTGCGGTAGTGAAGGCTGGTGTGTTCACGGTCACGAAAGTGATCGTCTACATCTTTGGCGTCGATTTCCTGTTTAAAACGCCGGAG
The DNA here is from genome assembly GCA_965267195.1 of Pseudomonadales bacterium. Lineage (GTDB taxonomy): Bacteria > Pseudomonadota > Gammaproteobacteria > Pseudomonadales > Azotimanducaceae > UBA9659. Next base: position 1,234,492 of record OZ253942.1, on the reverse strand, counting down.
AGCGGTTGGCTCATTTACCTCGCGGCGTTCACGATTATTGCGGCCAGTGTTGTTGCACTCAGACAGCAGAACATCAAGCGCCTGCTGGCGTATTCCACGATCGCACAACTCTCCTATGTCATCATGGCGGCTGCCATTCTCAAGCCGCTTGCAGAGATCGGTGCAGCGGTTCATATGGTGGCACATGCGTTCGGCAAAATTACGCTCTTCTTTGCCGCGGGCGCCATCTATGTTGCATCAAAGAAAACCGAGTTAAGTCAGCTGCGTGGTATCGGTCGACGAATGCCCTGGACCATGACGGCGTTTTCCATAGGAGCGCTGTCAATGATTGGCGTGCCGCCTACCGCAGGGTTTGTTTCGAAATGGTTCATTCTTGCCGGCGCATTCCAGGCAGAGAGTTACCTCGTCATCTTTACGATTGTTGCAAGCACAGTGCTGAACGCGGCTTACTTTCTACCCATCATTTTCGCGGTCTGGTTTGCGTCAGAACCAGAAGATTTGAAGTCCAACGATCATGGTGAAGCACCAGTAGCCGCAGTCTTTGCTTTGATGATCACAGCGACGCTGACCATAGCGATGTTCCTGTTTAACGGACCGCTGATTGAACTTGAACGCCAGGTTGCAGAAGGTATGCCTTAGAGATGAGTCAGGAACCCGAACACTGGTTGATCCGTAAGGACACCATACGAAAACTCTGGATCGGCGGAGGAGTGTTGCTCGCCCTGACGGTTCTCGCGCAGCTGGTGTTCCCGATCAAAGGGTATTTTTCTGTCGACGGTTTCTTCGGATTCGGTGCTGTATACGGTTTTGTTGCCTGCCTGCTGATGGTGCTCTTTGCCAAAGCATTGGGTTGGGTTTTAAAGCGCGACCAGGATTACTACAAGCAGGACGAGCAACGAGACGGGGTGGAAGATGACTGATCTGATTTCACCAGCCCTGATCATGGTTGCAGGAGCGCTGCTGATCCCTTTGGTTCGCGGACATCTTCGCTCAGCGGTTTTGTTGACGTTCCCTCTCATAACACTCTGGGCAGTCTGGCAAATCGAAGATGGCGTCGCAGGCACCATTACTTTCCTTGAATACGCAATTGAACCCGTTGAAGGCAGTCCGGTCCGTCGTCTCTTTGCAACGGTGTTTTCGATCATGGCGTTCCTTGGCAGTCTGTTCGCATTCAAGACTGCGCGCTGGTACGAGATGGCAGCTGCCTACGCTTATGCTGCAGGGGCCATTGGAGTTTGTTTTGCCGGTGATCTGATTACGCTGTTCCTCTATTGGGAGCTGATGGCGCTCTTCTCGACGATTATCGTCTGGTGTGGTGGTACACCTGCGGCCAGGGCAGCGGGTATTCGTTACGCCATCATGCACCTGCTTGGCGGCGTGATTCTGAAAGTTGGTATTGAAGGCGTTGTTGTCACGACCGGTTCGGTTCAGATCGCGCCGATGCTCGCGACCGACTTCAATACCTGGATGATATTGATCGGTATCCTGATCAATGCCGCCGCGCCGCCATTATCTGCGTGGCTGGCAGATGCTTATCCGGAATCCAGTCCAACAGGCTCTGTGTTTCTCTCTGCCTTCACAACGAAGACGGCAGTGCTGGCGCTGATTCTTTTATTCCCTGGTGAACCTATTCTGATTGGCGTCGGTTTGTACATGATTATGTACGGCATCATTTACGCACTCCTGGAAAACGATGCACGGCGAATTCTGGCTTATTCCATTGTGAACCAGGTTGGCTTCATGGTTTGTGCCGTGGGTATCGGAACTCAGATGGCTTTGAACGGAGCCGCAGCGCACGCCTTCGCCCACATCATTTATAAGGCGCTGCTGTTTATGGCAGCGGGGGTTGTGCTTTATCGGACCGGTAAGTCCTTGTGTACTGACCTGGGTGGTTTATTCCGCACCATGCCGTTTACGACGTGCATGGGCATTATCGGCGCACTGTCGATCTCAAGTTTCCCGCTGACTTCAGGGTTCACAACGAAAACGCTGATCTCTCAGGCGGCAATCGATGAAAACCTGTTCATGGTTTACATGTTGCTGACAGCGGCATCCGCTGGCGTCTTCCTGCATGCCGGTATCAAGTTCCCGTGGTTTGTGTTCTTTCAGAAAGACTCGGGGCTGAGACCCAAAGATGCGCCCTGGAACATGGCGTTGGCGATGGGAGGCTGTGCGTTTATCTGCATTCTGCTCGGCATTGCGCCGCAGTTGATCTATGGATTGCTACCTTATCCGGTGGACTATGAGCCGTATAGTGCCTACAAGGTCGTGTTCTACCTGCAGCTGTTGTTGTTCTCAGGCCTGGCGTTCTTCCTGCTATTGCCTTTGATGAAACGTACGCTGACCATCAGTCTGGATACAGACTGGATCTGGCGTCGTTTGCTGAATGGCATTCTGCTCAAGGTGGAACAGGGAGCTGCCGCCGTTGCAGCGATGGTTGCTCGCGCACAACAACAAGGTGCGCGATTCGGTGGCTACCTTGCCCTTCGCTATCTGGGTGATCCACACGCGGAGGATCGATTGGAAAAGAGTGTGTTTGGACGATCATGGTCCATTGGCACGACGGCGCTCTGGATCACAATTCTCCTGTCAGCGTACACGCTGGTCTACTACCTCTGATCTAACGCTGTTCCGGCGGACGAATAATCTTGCTTTCGTGATCAGGCTCGTAGGCCTGCATTCGATTGATGAGTGCTTCAGGGTCTGAGTCGACAATCAGAATGTCGTGATGAACCGGTCGAACAAAGCCGGCGTTCCTGGTTTGGTCAAGGAAGTCGATGAGCGCATCGTAAAAACCGGAAACGTTCATTAGTCCAACTGGCTTGTCGTGGAACCCTAGCTGGGCCCAGGTCCAGATTTCGAAAAGTTCCTCCAGCGTACCCAGGCCACCGGGTAGTGCGATAAATCCATCGCTCAAGTCTGCCATCTTCTCTTTGCGATCATGCATCGAGGTTGTGATGACTAGCTCGGTGAGTCCTTCGTGAGCGATTTCTTTGTCAGCAAGAGATTTTGGCATGACCCCGAACACGGAGGCGCCGTTCGCCAGAGCGGCATCAGCGACGGCGCCCATCAGGCCGATGCTGGCACCGCCGTAGACGAGATCACAGTTGAGGTTTGCTAGTGCCGCACCAAGCTCTTTGGCGCCTTCAAGGAAGGCGGGATCATTACCGGAGCTTGAGCCGCAGTAAACGCAAAAGCGTTTTCTGCCTGGCACTTACTGAATTTCGTTAACGGACTTAACGACTTTGCTGACGATGCCGTAATCGATGGCTTCGTCGACTGACATCCAGTAGTCACGATCGGTATCTTTCTCGACCTGCTCCAGAGGACGACCAGTTTCTTCTGAAATGATCTTGTTGATGCGAGCCTTGGTCTTAAGGATCTCTTCCATCTGAATAGCAATGTCGGTGGCATCGCCGCGTGAACCACCGCTTGGCTGGTGAACCAGGTAACGGGTATTGGGCAATGAGTAGCGATTTTCTTTTTTCGCTGCGAGATAGATGTTGGTTGCAGCGCTGGCGACCCATCCGGTTCCAACGACACGTACTTCAGGTTTGATGAACTTGATCATGTCGTAGATCACGTCACCGCTTTCCACATGTCCACCCGGAGAGCTGATGTAAATTGTTATCGGATCATCACTTTCTGACGCCAAAGCCAGCAGTTGTTCGGTCACCGTTCGAGCGATGCGTTCATTAATTTGTCCAAAGATGGAGATGGAGCGGGACTTGAACAGCTTCTCATCCATAAAACTGGATGGCAGTTTCATGTCCTGTTGCTCTTCATTCATGGTCATGGTGATACCTCAACAGCGGGTGGGTCTTAAAAGGAAAGAAGCGATTCTATCCCAATTGAATAAGTCGGAAAACGGACATAAATTGGGGTTATTCAAATTATTGTAACGTGTTCCAATTATTGTCTGGCTGTGGGAATATGAGTCCCAGGTTGGAGGCGTTATGGATCTGAAAGATAGAGTCGCAATGGTGACGGGCGCTGCGTCAGGAATTGGGCGTGCCACCGCACGCATGATCTCGGAAGCAGGTGCCCGCGGTGTTGCACTGGTGGATATGGATGCTGCTGGACTTACCGAGACTGCTGAGGGCATGACAGCGGAAACTCTCGAGATCACTTGTGATGTCACCGATCAGTCTGCCCTGGAATCACTTTACGAAACAGTCGCTGGTCAATTCGGTCAGCTGGATGTGGTGTTTAACAACGCAGGTATTGTCTCTGGACCACCGCCGTTTCCGGATACCGATCTCGAGCGGATGAAACTGGTGGTGGATATCGACCTGACCAGCGTTATCCAAAGTAGCGCACTTGCTATTCAATATATGCGAGCCAACGGTGGGGGCGTGATCGTTAACACCGCTTCAACGGGCGGGCTAAATCCTTACCTGTCGGACGCGCCTTACGCAGCAGCGAAGGCGGGTGTCATCATGTTTTCTCGATCCTGCGCGGAGCTTCACGAACAGTGTGGGATTCGCGTAAACGCGGTATGCCCTGGCGTCACCGAGACACCCATCCTGGATAAAACCGGCGGTGGAACCCGGCCGGATTGGTTGGGACCCATCATGGAAAACATCAAAGTGCTGACCGCCGAAGACATTGGGCAGGCTGTGCTGGATATCATCAATGACGACAACATGGCTGGAGAGTTTGTTGTTGTGCAGAACGAACCTCGCTAGAAGAAGAGAAGATTATGAGCGAAAAACGTACACAACCTCAGGAAGGCTTCACGGAAGTGGAGTTCAATTCCGAACCATTTCTAACGGACTTCAAAAAAGTCTACGAAGGTATGCATGCCAGTGGATGTCCGTTTGCGCATTCGACCACCGGAGATCACTACGCGGTTGCCTCGCACTCCGACATAATGGACATCCTCAAGCAATACGATGTTTGGAAGGCGAAGTATGGCCCTGCACTGAATTACCTGGAGTCACCGGGTGTGCTGGTGAGCGTTGATCCACCGGAACACACCTTCGAGGTTCGTATTGTCTCCAGCTCATTTTCCAAGGAAGTGTTCGATGCCATGGTTCCGGATATGGAAGGCTTCGTAAACGAACAGATTGATAAGGTTTATGAAGATGGTGAGGCGGACCTGCATGAACTACTTTCCATCGAGCTTCCCTTGTTCGTGATCTTCAAACTGCTGGGCTTCGATCGATACGACGAAGATGGCAGTGATCGATTCCAGTGGACGCGTGACGGCATCATTGCATCGGTCGGGCTCATGTTGGTGCCACCCGAAGAAGCCGCAGCCATGATAGAGAGCGGCAATATCGAGCAGGTGCGAATGCAAGCGCTGACCCGTACCAGCGAGTTGTTCGTGAAACACCTGACGGAGGCCAAAGAAAAACTCGCATCCAGCGAGTGGCAAGGCGAGGAAAACCTGGTGACCCGCTTCCTAACGACACCAGGCCCTGATGGTAGTTACCTGTCTGATGAAAAGATTATCGGCTTTATGGGCTTTCTGCTCACAGCAGGCAGTGCGACCACCACCATTATGCTATCCAACATTATTTACCGGCTTCTTACAGAGGATGGCGCCTGGGATAAGGTTAAAAGCGATCGAGGATTAATTCCGATCGCTATCGAAGAAACCCTGCGTCTGGATTCACCGGTTCAGGGTCTGTTTCGAACTAATGACGTCCCAGTAGAGTTGGGTGGTGTTCAGGTCGATAAAGACACAAAAGTCATGTTGCTGTGGGCGGCCGGTAACCTGGACCCGGAGGTGTTCGACAACCCTATGAAGTTTGACTTGGATCGAGACCTTTCGAAGGTGAAGCGACATCTGGCTTTTGGTTATGGCACACACTTCTGTCGCGGTGCGCCACTCGCACGCCTGGAAGGAGATGTTTTCCTTCGGGTCATTTTTGATCGATTGAAGAACCTGCGGCTGAATGGTGAAGTTGAGATGGATAAACGGATGCCGGTGCTGCAAGGTATCCGAAAACTGCCCGTTGCTTGGGATAAATAGCTTGGGACAAATAGCCTGGGACGAATAAAGGAGAACAAGATGTCCGAACTACCGAATGAGCTGCCTCACGGGAAAGATGGAACCGATAACATTTGGGATGCCATCTACACACAACGAGCCATCCGCTATTGGCAGGAGAAGCCGGTGCCCCGTGATGTTCTGGAGAAAGTGATTGAAGCAGGTTCTAAGGCGCCCAGTGGCAGTAACACCCAGCCATGGATCTTTGTCGTGATCGATGAGGAAGCTCAGCGACAGAAGATCGGTGACGCGCTGAACGCGGTGTACGAGGGCGGACCGCTAAAGGACATGATTGCGGAAGGTCAGAAGTCAGATGACAAAACCCAGCGATTAATGCTCAAAGGTGCGCAATCCTTTTTCTCCAAGTTAGCAAAAGCCCCAGCGATTATTGTGCCTTGCCTTTACAAGCTGTCTTCACCGACGCCTGATCCAGGATCACTGGAAGCCGGGAGCTCCATCTATATGGCAGTACAAAATGTGATGCTGTCAGCACGTGCGCTGGGTCTTGGCACGGTCATGACGACGGCTCACGTTCTTATTAATGATGCGCTTCGAGAAACCTGTGGTATTCCCGATGATGCGTACCCTGCAGCACTCATCCCAATCGGGTATCCTGATGCCAATTTCGGGCCTACAACACGTAAGCCCGTCGAAGAAATCATTAAATACAACTCTTGGTAGTCGCTGAAGGCTCCTGGAGTTTTTTGGAGAAAAAACATGAGTGATTTTGAAGGCAAGGTAGTGGTTATCACCGGTGCCGGTGGTGGTCTCGGTAAAGCACATGCGCTGGAGTTTGCCAGCCGTGGTGCCAAGGTCGTCGTTAACGATCTGGGTGGTTCAGGTGACGGTACCGGTTCCGGCGATGCCGCTGACGCAGTTGTTGAAGAGATTAAAGCGGCAGGTGGTGAAGCAATTGCCAACAAAGCCAGCGTTTCCGACAAGGCGGGCGCTCAATCCATTATTGATGATGCGGTCAGTGCTTATGGCACCGTGGACATCCTCGTGAATAACGCCGGTATCCTTCGCGACAAAAGCTTCAAGAACATGGAAATGGGCGATTGGGATATCGTCATGGACGTGCACTTGAATGGCACAGCCTATGTGACCAAAGCTGCATGGCCGATCATGTATGAAAAGAATTATGGCCGTATTGTCCTGACTAGCTCAGTGTCTGGCATCTACGGTAACTTTGGCCAGGCGAACTATGCAGCAGCCAAGATGGGCATGGTCGGCATGATGAATGTGCTTTCCATTGAGGGTCTTTCAAAGAACATTCGAGTGAACACGCTCGCACCCGCGGCGGAGACACGCTTGATTGGTACGATTCCAGGTCGCGAAGTGAATCCTGACGATCCTCGTCCCGAATCTCATCCACGATTGGTGACGCCAGCGGTATTGTTGATGTGTGCTGAAGATGCGCCAACCAACCGGATCATTCATGCTGGTAACGGAAGCTACTACAGCAGTGCGATCTTCTCTAATGAGCATATCCAGATCGGTGCAGATGCTACCTATGAAGATCTGCTTGAGCAGAAGGATAAGTTACTCGATATGAGTAACGGTGAAGAGATGTCTGGTCTTCTTCGAGTCATGAAGCAGGCTCAGAAGTCCTGATGTCGGTGATCGTTTACGATCACCCACTCTCGCCCTACGGGCAAAAAGTTAAGATTGCCCTGATAGAAAAAGGGGTGTCCTTTGAAGCGCCGATGCCGGATGGCATCGGCGCTGGCAGTTCTGTCTCTGATTTTTTGCAGGCGAGTCCGCGCGGTGAGGTTCCAGCACTGGTTGAAGGTGACGATGTTCGGGTCTTTGATTCAACGGTGATCCTGGAGTACATCGAGGACCGCTGGCCGGACCCACCCATGCTTCCTGCAGGCCCGTTAGAACGTGCGCGAGTGCGTATGCTGGAAGACACCATGGATACGCACTACGAAGCAATTAACTGGGGTATTCAGGAGATTCGGTTTTTCGGGCGTGCGACCGGTGAGTTGGCCGCGAATATTGAAGCGAAAGCAGCGGGGCAGATTAAGGGCTGGTACCAGTGGTTGGATTCGCAGCTGGAAAATCGATCCTGGTTCAACGGTGAACAGTTTGGATGGGGCGACCTGAGTGTCGTGCCACACCTGAACGGTAGCCGATGGTTTGGTTTTGAGCCTGAAGGCAGACTGCTGGAATGGCTCGAACGTGTAAACGAGAGAGACAGTGTCGCGCAAGTTCGTGAGGCTGCACAGCAAGTCAGGTTCGATGGTCCCAACTCCAATATCGAGGCTTTACAGCAGGCGGTCGCAGCCGGTGCATTCAAACGCGAGTATCGAGATCATCGATTGGAGTGGATGATCAAGTCTGGAGGCTTGTCTGTGGTGGAAGAGGGGCTCTCAAAAAACAACATTCGTTTCATCGATGTCTTCTCTTAATCACTGATGCTTAAGACATGTCCCAAGTGTGGCTATGTCAGGTCGCCAAGAGATGAGGCGCCGGATTGGCAATGCCCGGCTTGCGGTATTGCCTATCATAAGTACGAGTCTTATCTGGAGAGGGCGAAGGGCGTTGCCCAGCCTCGCAGTACTGGCCAACGTAAAGAGTCGCTCAGATCTGATGGTTCCCTGTTTGCGCTGATTGGCACGAACGTTTTTGTACTCGTGCTTGCGCTGATGATGGGTTGGCGCCTGATCGACATGATGCTCGTTTACTGGATTCAGAGTGTTGTGATCGGGGTCGCGAATTTCTATCGCATGCTGAACCTGGAAGAGTTCTCAACTGAGAACTTTACGATGAACAACCGGCCCGTAGATCCAACACCGGAGACGAAGCGACAGGTTGCCGGTTTCTTTGCTCTACACTTTGGCATTTTTCACGTCGTCTATTTTGTCTTCATGATGACCGGTGAGTTTGGTGACCCAAGGCTGGGTACGGATCTGTTGATCTGTGGTGCGGCGTTTGCCATGAACCACTGGTATTCCTATCAATACCACCTGAAGTCTGATCGAAGCGGAACTCCCAATATCGGTACGCTCATGTTCACCCCTTACGCCAGGGTAGTACCCATGCACCTCACCATCATATTCGGCACAGCAATTGGTTCGGGTGGGATCTTCCTGTTTGGCTTCCTGAAGACCATCGCGGATGGTGTGATGCATCAGATTGAGCATCACACCTTGTCCAAGGCGGATTAGATTCGCTGCAATCCCTGAGCCTGGCAGGTTTGGGCAACCAGCATGTGACTCCAGGTTGATACTTCATCGCGACTGCTGACACCTTCATTGTGCGTCTGGAAACTCTGTGTGAATTTCAAAGTGCCACTCACCGTGCTGCCATTCTCATCTGTCGCTGATCGAAACAGTCCACGTTGCAAAGATTCTTTCAGGTACCTCTTTAACTTGATGGGTACGTCACCTGTGATCTCAATGTTCTGGGGTTTGCCGGTGTCTGTTACGGTTAATTCGATACTAAGTGAGTCCGGCACAGTGCTTCGCGTTAGCTGGTTCAGGGTGGTGCCGCACATAGCGATGGGATAACCCACGGTTGCTACTGCTGGCTCACCAGGCTCGCGCTCACCAAAGTCCACATAAAGTTCACCGCCAAGATCAGGCGTGTTCTTTAGGGCCATAAGCTTCAGCACATCTCGACTGTCAGCGAATCCGAGATACCGAGGTGGTTCATCGTGTCTGGCAATGTCTGTTTCGATTCTCTTTTGTTCCAGTGTCAGCATGTTGATCAGATCTTCCAATGACTGACTCACTTCCATACCGCTCTCTGGATGTGCCGAAACGATTTCCAATGCTTCAAGCAGCGCCTCTGACGCACAACACTTACCGGAAAGAAATTGGGTCAGCGCCTCAGACCGAAGCACGCGTACCTGAGCGAAGGGGCCCATCTCTGTTGCCGACTCTAAGCTCTCTTCATACCAGGCAAGTGCCTGGGTGAATCGACCCGTATTTCGATACCAGTCGGCAATCTTGATTCTGGCTGTCGTGAGATCCGGATGAGGATCGTCATAGGCTTTTTGCGCGACGTGAAAACGAAAGTGCTGTTGTTTGTCGATGCCTGTGAAATCCCCCAGCTTCGCGTAACTGTTGATCATGAGATCGACGCTTTCGATCTGCTTTTCATCGTGAACGCCATAATGACGATGCACCAGATGCTGCATCCTTCTAAACGCCTCGATGGCTTCTTCGTGTCTGCCGGTTTTGTCCAGTAGTTCACCAAGTTCTTTGAGGGGTTCGTAAAGATGGGTCGAATAGTCTCCATGATCCATCTCCGTCTGGGAGATGTGATGGAGTAGTTGTTTTTCTGCCACCATCAGACTTCTGAAATCGCTGGCGTTGGCTGTCCGGGCGCCCAGGCAAATGCCCAGCACGATGATTCCCGCTAAAAGTTTAAAAATATTCATGGCTCGCTTCTCAAAAATGAGATGCGAGAGTCAAAGCAAGAGCTATACCAGTTTTGTGCGACGCAAAAATGCGGCGTTCAGCCGATGCTGCCCCGAAGCGGAGCAGCAATTTGCGAGGAAGTGCTTCAATCTAGTGCGTGGTTAGGGTGTGCCTGACCAGGTGCTCCGGATTAAGCGCCTGGTTCCACATTGAGTCTGGCGAGTTCAGCCATCAGCCGGAGTGCCTGCTCGTCACCGCCGATCGTTAAGCCGGTGATGCCGCTGTCTTCCCAGTCGCGGAATCGCTTCTGGATTCGCGCTTTATCACCAACCAGTGCGCCCTGATCGACAAACTCATCGGGAACGGCTTCGTTGGCCTCATCTTTTCGCTTGGCAAGGTACAGCTCCTGAATTCTTTCTGCCGCATCACCGAAGCCGCGGCGAATCATCATTTCTTTGTGAAAGTTTTTGTTCTTGTGTCCCATGCCACCAACGTAGAGCGCTATGTTGGGTTTCAGTCTGTCGAGGGCGCCTTTCACATCATCCGTCACCATCACCTGGGTGCCGCTTTGTATTTCAAAGCTGCTGTCGTCTTTGCCGGCTTTATCCAGACCAGCCTGGATCCAGGGCTTATAGATATCGACGGTCTCAGGTACGAGACCCAGCGGTAACCATCCGTCTGCGATTTCTGCGGTGAGTTTAACGGTGGATTCCATGCCTGTACCCAGCCATATCGGAATATCCGGATTCATGTGCAGAATTGATTTGAGTGGTTTGCCAACTCCCATCGCACCTTCACCTGTGTAGGGAAGGGAAATTTCTTTTCCTTCGTGAACAACCGGCTCTTCACGCTTGAAGATTTTCTTCATGATCGTGACGTAATCTTTGATGCGATAGTAGGGTTTGCCCCAGGGTTGCCCGTACCATCCTTCGACGATCTGTGGACCTGATACACCCAGCCCGCAGATAACACGGTTGCCGCCCGCGAGAGCGTCAATTGTTGCCACCGTCATCGCCGCGTTGGCAGGTGTGCGACCTGCCAGTTGAATCACCGCTGTGCCAAGTCGAATACGCTCGGTTTTTGCTGCGAGGTAAGCAAGAGGGGAGAGCGCGTCGCTGCCGTAAGCTTCAGCGGTCCAAACGGTGTCGTAGCCGAGTCGTTCCGCGAGTTGTACTTTTTCTACGGGCAGACGGAGATCTCCGCCTGAATAGCCGAGCATGAGTCCAAGTTTCATGGGTTAAACCTTCTGCTGTTTAGTTCTCATTAAAGAAACCATAAGCGAATTCGTTGAATTCGTCAGCAGCTTCGATGTTGACGGCGTGTCCGCCTTGCATATCAACGATCTGGATGTCCGATACCGATCTGATTTCATCGATATCTTTTTGAAATGACTTCTCGTAGATGCCGTTGGTGATGGCAAATGCGCATGGAATGTCTTTTAAGAGATCTTTAGAGGCGAGTTTTGCGCCAAGTTTGCCGCCTCGATCGATGGCATCGGCCGATGTGTTGTCTGCAGCTTCAATCAATGCAGATAGAGTTGGCTCCGGAATCCGTTTTGCATACACAGGATGTATGGGCATGTGTCGGTTGTTCGGTCGGGGTTTTCCTTTGGCCTGTGTGGAGCGCCTTGGGCCATTGGCGCTCAGATTTCCGAGGGCAGAGCGAGAATTTGTCACGATCAGTTTAGATACCGCGCTCGGATGTTGAATGGCGTAGCGAATGGTGAGCCCGGCGGCATAGGATTGTCCTATTACGCCCCAGTTCTCGATATTGAGTTCCTCACGGATGTTTTCAAATGCTTCCAGGTAACCCTCAACCGTAAGGTCTTCATCAGGCAGGGGAGATCGCCCATGCCCCCAGAGTTCAGCGGTAACCAGATGATATTTCTGCGACAGGTGTGGAATGTTCGGCAGCCACTGAGCGTTACAGGAAAGAAACCCATGAACCATTAAGAGGGTGGGGTTGGATGAATCCCCGTGTGTTTCATAGTTAAGCTTCACTACTTTAGACCACCGATCGCTGCCCGCTGCAGCAGTGGCAGATCTTTCTTGACGTTGAAGGCTTTGTGATCAAAGAGATATTGCATGACAACGCCACGCAGCATACCGGTTATGAGTACCGCGGCAGCGGTAGGGTTTACGTCTTTGTTGAATTCTCCCTGCTCAATGCCGCGTTCGATAATTTTTGCCATGGCGTCTCTGGCATCGGCGTTGAATTGTGCAACGTCTGCCTGGATATCTTCTGCGCCACCAAGTGCTTCACCCATAATCACGTACAGCGCTCTTAATGTGCCTTCCCGTAGCGTCACCTCAGACATGTAAATTTTGATGTAGTTGTTTAAGGATTCTTCGGCACTTGCCTGGTCAACGGCATCGCCGATCTGGTCCTGCATAAACCTCCGGCCGATGTTCTTGATCACAGCCTGGAGTAGACCGGCTTTTGAGCCGAATCGATGACTCACCAATCCGCCAGTGTATCCGGCTTCTTCGCCAACCTGATTCAATGTCGTCCGCAGGTATCCCTGTTTAGCGAATATTTTTATCGCTGCACGAATGATCTTCCGCTCAGATTCTGCTTTGCGTTCTTCTTGTGTTCGTCTTTCTGGCGCTGCGTTCGACATATTTCTTTAGGCCACTTGCCAATCCGTTCTGACAAACATATTATCTGACCAACCAATAAATAAAAAGCTGATTTTTCAGCGAGTCAATTTCCATGCAAAACGGCTTCTATCGCTGGTATGTGCTCCTCATCCTGGCATTAACCTATGGCTTCAGCTTTATGGATCGTCAGATTGTGTCGATCGTGCTGGAAGACCTGCGAGAAGAGTTTTTGCTGAGTGACACCCAGCTGGGCCTGCTTTCTGGTCTCGCGTTTGCGCTTTTCTATGCGACCCTAGGTATTCCAATTGCTCGTCTCGCGGATCGCTATAACCGCGTTAACATTGTTTCCATTGCCGTAGCGGTCTGGAGTGCGATGACTGCGGTGTGTGGTCTTGCCGCAAATTTCTGGCAGCTGTTTCTGGCGCGGGTCGGCGTTGGTGTGGGTGAAGCAGGGGGTGGTCCTCCGTCTCATTCGATCATTTCTGACTATTTCGGACCCAACGAGCGATCATTTGCGATCTCCATTTATTCCATGGGACCAGCTCTAGGCATGATGCTGGGTTTGATGCTGGGTGGATACATCGCGGAAAACTACGGCTGGCGCATGGTCTTCATCTGCGCAGGCATCCCTGGTGTGGCGCTGGCACTGCTGGTGAAGATGACGCTTCGCGAACCGGAGCGGGGCGGGATGGACCCCGAATCAGTCAAGAAAGATGCCGCGCCACGCAAAGAAACTTTTATGGAATCTTCGAAGGCGCTTTGGTCGAACGTGACGTACCGAAGAGTAAACATTGGTCACATGCTGGCTGTGTTCACTGCCTACGGAATGACCGTTTGGAAGCCGGCGTTCTATCTTCGTCAGTTTGATCTGAGCCAGACGGAAGTCGGATTTGTTGTCGGCCTGATGGCTTTTGTTGCCGGTGTGCCCGGTGTGCTCCTCGGTGGCTACGTCGCCGATAAGTTGAGTGTGCGTGATCATCGATGGCCGGCCTGGCTGGCTTCCATCGCCGTGCTGGTTGCCTTGCCGCTTTACCTGATCGGGCTGTGGTCGCCTGACTGGCGAGTAGCTACTTTATGTCTGGGCGTAGGCCTCTTTATCTATCAGTTAAGTCATGGCCCTGGCCTCGCTATCGTACAGACCGTGGTTGAACCCTATCGTCGCGCCCAAGCAGCGGCTTATGTGTTCTTCCTCAGCAACATGCTGGGTCTTGGTCTTGGACCGCTATTGGTTGGTTTTATCAGTGACTCTGCATCCGGCCAGTTCGGCGAACAATCTTTGGGTGTGGCGCTTTCTGCGTCCTGCTTTGTTCTGATCGCCGCGTCATTCATGTATTACCGTACTGCGGTTGCGCTTGGACCACATCCGCAACCCAACTCATCTCTCGTCTCACAGGAAGCTTAATGAACGTTTCAGAAGCTGTAGCTGCTAGAAAGTCAATTCGAAGGTTTACGGATCAACCAGTTTCGACGGATCTCATGAAAGATCTGCTCACCAAGTCCGCAAGGGCGCCTTCAGGGGGCAACCTCCAACCCTGGCGGATTTATACGATTACCGCAGAGACCATGCCCAAGTTCCTGGATCACATTCGCAGCTCTGAATTCCAGAAAGCCCCGGAATATCCGATTTATCCCGCTGATCTGAAATCACCTTACCGTGATTCAAGATTTAAGGTGGGTGAAGACATGTATGCACTGCTCGGTATTCCTCGCGAGGACAAAGGCGCACGCCTGGCAAATCTTGCAAAAAATTATGAGTTCTTTGGCGCACCGGTCGGTTTTTTCTGTTGTGTAGATAAGTGCATGGGTCCACCTCAGTGGTCGGATCTCGGCATGTTTTTGCAAACCTTTATGTTGCTGGCGGAAGAGGCCGGTTTATCAACCTGCGCACAGGAAGCCTGGGCCGCTCGCTCCGAAGCAGTGAAAGCATTTCTGAACTATGACGATGAGCTGATGCTGTTTTGCGGTATGGCCGTTGGCTACAAGGATGAGAGCGAGCCGGTAAATACCCTCGTTTCTGATCGGGAACCGCTCGAGAACTGGGCGCAATTTGTATAGGAGACGATGGCGATGAGTGAAAGAACAGGACCATTGAAAGATATCACCGTGATTGACTGCACTATGGCGCTGGCTGGTCCCTTTGGTGCCGCGGTGCTTGCTGATTTAGGCGCCAATGTGATCAAGGTTGAACCCCCTCATGGCGATGGCTCTCGTCCGAGTCCACCACTTCCGCCAGATTACGCCAATGTATCTGCGGAAGAACCGGCAGGTGTTGATTACGGTGGCTACTTTGCGTCGATTAATCGAAATAAGCGCGGCATCGTGCTCGATTTCAAAAAAGATGAAGACAAAGAAATCTTCCTGTCCCTGTGTGAAAAAGCGGATGCGGTTGTAGAAAACATGCGGGTTGGTGTGATGGACCGTCTTGGTATCGGTTATGACGTCATCAAAGAGAGAAACCCGGAAATTGTTTACGGCTGCATCCGCGGGTTCGGAGATCCTAGAACATACGAAAGTCCTTATGCGGAATGGCCAGCCTACGACATCGTTGCGCAAAGTATGAGCGGTCATGCCCATATCACCGGTCCCGATGATGATTCTGCCGGGTATCCAAGTGGGGTGAGCGTTGGGGACATCTATCCCGGCACACTTATGGCATTGGGTGTTGTGTCAGCGATTCATCACGCGAGAGCAACTGGCGAAGGCCAGTTCTTTGATGTGGCGATGTATGACGCCATGTTGTCCTTCTGTGAAACCATCGTTTGTAACTACGGCTACGACAAAACGGAGCTCGGTGCCCGCGGGCAGCATCACCCTAACCTGATGCCCTTTGGCATCTTTCCCACCAACGATGGCGGCGTGGCGTTGGCCTGTCCTGGTGCCAAGCACTGGGAGCTACTTTGCGAGACGATGGGTCGCGAGGACCTCATCACGGATGAGCGTTGTAAAAACACATTCGTCAGAAGAAAGAATCAGGTGTTCGTCGAAGCGCAGATCAGCGCCTGGACGTCTTCGGTCAGCAAAAAAGAAGTGATCGATGCGCTCGGTGGCAAAGTGCCCTGCGGTCCAGTGAACACAGCCAAGGATATTTTCGAAGATCCCCATGTGGCAGCACGAAAAATGATTACTCGGTTCCAGCTACCGGGTGACAACCCGGAGGTAGCTATTGTCGGAACACCGTTGAAGTTCACCCAATCTGAAGCCGGCTTTTATCGACGCCCGCCAAAGTTGGGAGAACACACAGAAGAAATACTCAAAGAATTTGCAATCAAACAGGAGTCCTAAATGAGTGAGATTGAGGAGATCCTTGAAACTGCTGTCCTGCGAAAGCGCGGGCAGGGTTTTCATGAATTTGAGGTGGGTGAAGAGATCCATCACCACTGGGGCAGAACGATCACCGAAGCGGACGCGATCCAGTTTGCCCACCTCACGTTGGCCTATAACCCTTTGTACTTTAATCGTGAGTACGCGAAAGAACTGGGACACCCCGACATCGTTGTGTGCCCTCAATTGGTGTTTAACGTGATTCTTGGGTTGAGCGTAGAGATTTGTTCTGAGGGCTTGGGCGGGCCGTTCCTCGGCGTTTATGACCTCAAGTACCTTGAGCCGGTTTATCCCGGTGACACCTTAACCGCAGTTTCAAAAACTGAAGCGAAGCGTGAGTCCGAATCATCTGAGGGGCGAGGTGTGTTGACCTGGTTCAACGAAGGCTTCAATCAACATGGTCGCAAGGTGATCGAATATCGCCGTTCCAACCTTGCGATCTGGAAAGGTGGCCTCGGTGCGCCAAAGATCAAGAAGGAGAACGCCGATGGGTAAGCTCGCCAGTCTCACCAGTTCAGACAATTACTATGAAGATTTTGAAGTGGGTCAGGTGATTCGTCATGCCCGCGGTAAAACCATGACACCCTTGGAGAACGTGAACATCACGAACATGGTGATGAACACAGCGCAGGGTCACTTCAATGAAGATCAGATGTCGAAGACCCCGCTGGGAAAAATACTCTGCTACGGCGGCGTTAACTTTTCACTGGTCCTGGGGCTCGCCTCTCAGGACACCGTTGAAAACGCGCTCGCAGAATTGGAGCTGAACAACATTCAGCTGAAAACTATGGTGTTCCACGGAGACACCATCTACGCCTATTCCAAAGTGTTGGAAAAGCGCGAAAGTGATCAGGAAGACGCCGGCATAGTCGTGTTCAAGCACTACGGTGTCAATCAGAACAAAGAGCTGGTTGCGGAAGTTGAACGTACAGCGCTCATCAAGAAAAAGAGCCACTGGCTCGATCGATAAACAGGAGACAACAGTGACAATTTTAAATGCACATGGTCAGCCACGCCGACGCCGTCGGTGTCAGCTGTCAGTTCCCGCAAGCAACACCAAAATGATAGAGAAGGCGGCAGCCAGCGGTGTCGATCATGTATTTCTTGATCTGGAAGATGCCTGTGCACCTAACCAGAAAGTTGGTGCGCGAGACAACATCATCGATGCGCTGCATAACCTTGATTGGGGTGAAACGGTGCGTTGTGTGCGTATCAACGATACTGGCACTCAGTGGTGTCACGACGATGTAATCTCAATTGTTGAAAAGGCTGGTGACAAAGTTGACTGCTTTATGCTGACCAAACCTTACGATGCTTCCGATGTTCAGTTCGTCGACAAGTTGCTGACTCAGCTAGAACTCAAGCTCGGCTTAAAAAAGAAGATTGGACTAGAACTGTTGATCGAAGAAACGTTGGGTCTGCAGAACGTAGAGGAAATCGCATCATCGACACCGCGACTAGAAGCGATGGTGTTTGGTATGGGTGACTATTCTGCCAGCCAGGGTCTCGACTTCGATGCGATCTATGGTCCCGATTACAAATATCCGGGCGATGTTTTCCACTACGCGAAATTCCGCGTTGCTATGGCGGCGCGCGCCCGTGGCATTGATGCGATTGACGGGCCGTTCGGCAACATCCGGAATACGGATGCTTATCGCGAATCCTGTCTGCAGGCCAGGGCACTGGGCATGGTGGGCAAATGGGCACTGCACCCCACGCAGATTGAACATGCCCAGGACATCTTTACTCCGAACCAGGAGAAGATTGATGAGGCGCGCAAATTGACAGAAGCCTATCGTGAATCTGAAGCCCAGGGTCAGGGCGCTGTCATGATTGATGGCAAATTTGCAGACGCAGCGACCGTGCGGCTATACGCCAACACGCTGGACCTTGCTGATCTTTACGGACTCTAAGAGGAATTTATGAGCGCAGGATATTGGACAGACGAACGCCGCATGATGCAGGAAGCGGCGCGTGAATTTACAACAAACGAAGTGTTGCCGGTTGCCAACGAGCTTGATCCGGAAAAGGGTGTTATCCCGCGGGAGCTGATCGACAAGATGGGGGAGATGGGTTACTTCGGTATCACTATCCCGGAAGAGAAAGGTGGCCTAGGCCTCGGCAGCTTTGAGTATTGCCTGATCGCTGAGGAGTTAGCACGAGGCTGGATGAGTGTTGCCAGCATAATCGCCAGGGGTAATGGGTTCTGGCGTTCAATTCCAGGTTTTGGCCCTGAGCGGGATGAAAAGATCGCGCAGATGGCAGTTGGTCAGTATCTGGGTGCCTTTGCGATGTCTGAACCGGATGCAGGTTCCGATATGGCGAGCGTTAAGTGCCGAGCAACTCGTGATGGTGATGACTGGATCATTAACGGCAACAAGTACTGGTGTACGTTTGCCGACGGCGCTGACTTTATCAGTGTGGTATGTCGCGTGGAGACGGACAGTGAGTCGCGTCAGGCGGGGATGAAAAGCATTGCGGTAGAAAAACCAAGAGGTGAGTTACCGACGGGCGTTCAAGGTAGTCCCATTCCCAAGATTGGTTACCACGGCTGGAAGACCTACGAGCTTCATTTTGACAATGTGCGTGTACCCGCCATCGATACAGCAGATGAAGGTGGCAGTGGTCCTGCAACCATGGGTGGTGGTTTTGTTGGCATCCAGAAAGGGCTTGAAGTAGCCAGAGCACATACGGCTGCAAGATCTATTGGTGCTGCGCAGGGTGCGCTGAACGTTGCCATCGACTATGCCAATGAACGTGAGCAGTTCGGTCGGCCTATCGGCAAGTTTCAGGCCATTCGTTTCAAGATCGCCACCGCGGCAACAGAAATCGAAGCGGCTCGGCAGCTGATGTATCACGTGTGTAACGAGATTGATAACGGCCGACGAGCTGACAAAGAAGCCGCCATGGTGAAGTACTTTGCGGCGGAAATGTCTGAACGAGTAACGTCTGAGTGTCTTCAGATCATGGGTGGTGCTGGATACACCACGCATTATCCGGTCGAACGCTACTGGCGAGATGCCAGGCTGACGAAAATCTTTGAAGGGACTTCAGAGATCATGCAACGAATTATTTCAGATCGATTGATGGGTAAGTAACCATGGGAAGCTTTGATAACAAATGTGTAATTGTCACGGGTGGTGCAGCCGGATTCGGTGAAGCCATCTGTCGTAAGTTCGCTGGTGAAGGTGCTTCAGTGGTTGTTGCTGACCTGAATCTGGAAGGTGCTCAGGCTGTGGCGGACTCGCTGCCTTTTGCTATCGCGATCCAGGTTGATGTGGCGGACGAAGAAGCCAATAAAGCGATGGCGCAAGCCGCTGTTGATGCGTTCGGCAAAATTGATGTGGTTTGTTGCAATGCAGGGATACCCCATCGTGGTAACTACATGATCAAGATGGAAGTCGATGAGTTTGATCGCATGTGGGCAGTGAACGTTCGCAGTATCTTTCTTGCGGCCAAGCACTGTAGTCCACATATGCCGCCAGGTAGCTCGATCGTTAACACCGCGTCGATTGGTGGAAAGCGACCACGGCCAGGACTCACGCCTTATAACGCTTCGAAAGCCGCGGTTAACACTTTGACCCGTGGTATGGCGGTGGAAATGGCGCCGAATATCAGGGTGAACGCAGTATGTCCTGTATCTGCACCGACAGGGTTTGATATGACAGCCCTTGGAGTCAAAGATCTGCCTGAAGATCAGAACAATGCGGTCATTGCGGGTATTCCGATGGGGCGGCGAGCGACGCCGGAAGATGTGGCCAATTCGATTTTCTTCCTGGCATCTGACGACGCCGAGTTTCTCACCGGCGTGTGTCTTGACGTCGATGGTGGTCGTTCCATTCAATAACAGTAAAGAAGAATTCTAGAGGGAGAGTGACTATGGGTATTGCATTACCGAGCACACAGGAGTGGGTAAAACGGTGTGAGCAGGATGGCGAATTCATGCTGGCAGCTCGCCATTGGAATGGTGGTCTTCAAATTGTGGTTGAAGACGCACGACTTAAACTGCCGGTGCAGGACGGCAAGCCTGTCGCGACCGATGACGACACCGGTCAGCTCATTGAGTTCAGTGGCAGTGAAGCCATCTGGGATAAGGTGCTTGCAGCTGTGCCGGAACGTTTCAATAACGATCTGATGGCGAACATGATGCAGGGGCAGGGCTTGGAACGCGATGCGGATCCCGTTCAATTTGCTCAATACTTTGCTGCCGTGGCGCGCGCTATCGAACTGCTGCGTCCACCTGCTGATGAAGGCGAAGCCATGCCTCATGATCTGGCGGATGAAGGCACTTTCTCGGCGCCGGTGGGTCGTTATGTGATGTTGAACCTCGGCGGCGTTAAACATCGTGTCTACTACGAAGAAGCCGGTGAAGGTATTCCCATTTTGATGCAGCACACTGCAGGCTGCTCAGGTACACAGTGGCGTCATCTTTTTGAGATGCCGGAAATCACCAGTCGCTTTCGTTTGATTGCCTATGATTTGCCCTATCACGGTAAGTCCGTACCCCCGGTTGAGAAAGACTGGTGGGATGAACAATACCTTCTGCGTGGAGAGTTCCTCCGATCAGTTCCGGTTCAGCTAAGCAAAGTGCTTGGCCTGGATCGACCGGTATTCATGGGCTGTTCTGTCGGCGGTCTTATGGCGCTGGATCTGGCCCATAAACATGCCGACGAATTCCGTTCTGTGATTTCGCTGGAAGGTGCTTTGGAAATTCCCGGAGAAATGTCACACAACAGCGAACTGTGGCACCCGCAGGTTAACAATGAATACAAAGCGCGTTTGATGGATGCGTTGATGTCACCGACTTCGCCCAAGCGTTACAGAAAAGAAACAGGGTTTGTTTATTCCAGCGGTTGGCCACCCGTGTTTCTGGGTGATCTTTACTACTACCTGGATGAGTTTGATCTTCGGGGTGTTGCCGGTGAAATTGATACAAACAAAGTCGGCGTTCATATCCTGTCCGCTGAGTATGACTGTAGCGGCACGGTGGAATTAGGTCAGGAAGCTCATGAGGCCATTACGGGCTCCACCTTCCAGGAAATGAAGGGGATGGGTCACTTCCCAATGAGTGAAAACCCGCAGGCTTTCAAAGAGTACCTGCTGCCGGTTCTGGAAAAAATTTCTTGAGGGAATACACATGAATCACCTGGATGCCTGGTCCAAATTTAAAGACCTGACTTGTGATGATCTGCCGGATGATGTGATCAAGGTTGCCAACCACTGCATCCTCGATTGGTTCGGCTGTGCTGTTGCCGGAAGTCGCGAGCCGATTGCCGGCCTTCTGTTTGATGAATTCGGCAATCGCTCTGGTCGATGCTCGGTCATCGGCTCAGACCTTCAGGTCGATGCGCCGACTGCTGCGTTATTGAATGGCGCCAGCGGTCACGCGTTGGATTACGACGATACTGGGCTCGCCGTGGCTTGCCATTCCACCGCACCGGTGTTACCCGCGGTTCTTGCAGTTGCTGAAGAGATTGGCGCCAGCGGCAAAGAAATGATTGCTGCTCTTGTTGCCGGTGTAGAAATTCAGGGACGTATTCATCTTGCGATGGGTAACGATCACTACAACCGTGGCTGGCATACCACGGCGACCTACGGGACATTCGGTGCTACGGCTGCTGTTGCGCACCTGTTAAAGCTGGATCATGAAGCTTACGGGGTTGCGATGGGCCTCGCGGCTTCTCATGCCAGTGGTGTGAAAGCAAATTTTGGCACTATGACCAAGCCCTATCATGCGGGGAGAGCTGCAGAAAGTGGTGTGAATGCCGCCCGTCTTGCAGCCAGAGGTTTCACCGCGAACCCGGATGCGGTGCTGGGTAACCAGGGTTACATTGGCGCCGCCTCCAACGGTAAGTCGCCAGAGGGTCGCTTAGAAGAGGCGGCTGATGAATGGATGATCATGCAGACCCTGTTTAAACATCATGCTGCATGTCATCTCACACATGCCGGTATCGAGAGTGTACTTCGGCTGAAGCAGAAGCTGGTGCCGAGTGATCTTTCCTCTCTGACTCTAACCGTACATCCGGCAATCCTTGATGTTTGCGGTATACCAGAGCCGAAAACCGGTCTTGAAGGTAAATTCAGCCTTCGCGGCACGGCGTCTTTAGCGCTCAATGATATTGATACGGCCAACCCTGAAACCTTTGTTGATGATGTGATTAACAGTGAAGCTGTGCAGAGTCTCATTGATAAAGTCACCATCGAAACGGATGACTCGCTCACCAGCATGCAGACTCGTGTCGTGTGGATAGATAACGCACAGAACGCGCATGAGGAATATCACGACACAGGTGTGCCAGCGACAGATCTTGACGAGCAGGAACTCAAGCTGGAACAAAAGTTTGCGAGCCTCTGCGATTTTGCAAAGGTTGATGCTGCACAGTTTAAGCAGGCGGTTTCGGAGCTGACTGCAGGCTAGATGAATTTCCTCGACGGGTTCCAGGTTCTGCAGGCGATTGATCAAGCGCCTGATGTCAGTGTTCGTGCCGTTGACTTCGCAGGACAAATGGCGCGGCAACTCGGGGCTGAGGTATTCACGACAGAGTCGTTCGCCTCTGACGGTTCTTTTCTGGGACGTGGCAAGACGAGGTGTCTGGACGATCCTTTCGCGTGGGCTCAATCAGGCCCTAATCGAATACTGCTGGTCGCCGGTGGGCATCTCGATAAGAACAGGTATCGGCATCTCTCCGCAGTGCTTGTCCATGCGGATCCTTGGGCGGCTGAAGCTTCCTGTTTTGCGGAGTCTGCCATCGCAGACCTGTTAGGTGATCCTGATCGCGCGCCCCTGATTCCCGAGGGCAATTATGCTGCAGGGACAGCGAGCTACGGCATTCTGGCTGCGCTCTGTTGTCTGGTGACCAAAATAAAGCGGTTTGGCGTTGGTGATGTCGTTGAAACCGACGTGTCTGGAACCCTTGCCTGGGTAAACTGGAAAGCCGCTTCCGCGGGAGACATGGGTAAAGATATTTGCCGACAGGGCAGTCGTGCGGAGTGGCCGGTGGTGCCTTGTGCGGATGGGTTTGTTGCTCTTGTTTACCAGGAAAGGGATTGGCAACCGATTTTGGACATGGTCGATGATGATCGTCTCCGGGATGAACGATTCAGTACCTTCAAAGGTCGCTCAATCCATCGTGATGAATACATGGCTGTACTTCGTGAATGGACCAGCAGTCGAAGCAAGTCAGAGATCATGCATCAGTTTCTTCTCCATGAAATTCCCGCGGCACCAGTGATGACCGAAGCTGATCTCCTTAACGATCCGCTTTTGTTGCACAGAGAAGCTTTCGCAGAAGAGCGGCGGGCAAATGATGATGCATGCAAATCACCACGATTAGCGCACCGGGTTATCCACTCGACTGTGACCGGTGAGATGAGTCAGCCTGATCGCTCGGGTCTACCTCTTTCCGGTCTGCGCGTTCTCGATCTGGGCATCATCACCGCTGGTGCGGGTGTGGGAGCCTTGCTCGGCGACTTGGGTGCCGAGGTCCTAAAAATAGAGTCAAAAACTTATCCTGATCCCTTTCGACAATGGGCTGGTGATGCCGTTTCACCGCTCTTCAAATGTAACAACCGGAATAAGTTTGGACTCGCGATAGATCTGAAAACGCCAGAGGGACGAACTCAGTTTCTTGGGTTGGTTAAGTCTGCAGACCTGGTGATTGAGAATTTTCGTCGAGGCGTCCTGGATCGGTTGGGATTCGATTATGAAACGCTCAAGTCGGTAAACCCTCGAATTGTGCTTGCGTCTATTTCTGGGCAGGGATTGGATGGGCCGGGCAGTGAGGCGACCAGTTTCGGTTCTACCCTGGAGGCTTCTTCAGGTTTCTCTGCCAACACTCACTATGAAGATGGTCTGCCGTACATCACCGGAAGAAACCTTAACTATCCGGACCAGACAGTGGTGCTTTACGCCGGTGCGGTGATCACGGCGGCTTTGGCAGATAGATCTGTTGGTATGCAGCTGGATGTTTCTCAGCGTGATGTGGCGGTGTATCTGGCAGGTGAAGCCATCGAACAGTTATCAGCAGGTGAACAGATGAAGTCACAGGGCAACGGCCGCTGTTACCAGGCGGCGGATGGTCGATGGGTTGCCGTTGGCTCTGCGTTGCCGTCGAGTACTGAGGATCTGATTGCTGAAAACCCATCTGAAGTTGCTGTTGACCAGCTACGATCGATGGGTGTGAGTGCCTGCAGGGTGAACGCCGGTTCCGAAATGCTTGAGCACTTTAAGCGCTCTTATCAATTTGCACGGAGCCCGAATGGTGACCTGGTGAAAGGTTTTCCGTTTCAGTTTCTCAATACGCCGATGAAGATCAATTTAGACTCGCCTGAAGTGGGTGAACATACAGAACAGTTTGTGGAGGGCGTTGCCTGATGGATGTAACCGAAGCTGTCATGACACGGCGTACCGTGCGTGGCTTTAAGTCTGATCCTGTTCCAGAAGAATTGATTAGAGAAGTTGTTGAGATCGCGCGACATGCACCTTCAAACAGCAATACTCAACCCTGGCACATTTCCATCGTTTCCGGTGATGCGCGAGACCGGCTGGAAGCCGCCATTTTTTCTGAGATGAAAGAAGGTAAGAAACCTTACCCTCAGTGGCCGCCCGGTGGTTCCGGCTTACATGGTGTCTACAAACAGCGCCAGATAGATTGTGCCTACGAGTATTACGATGCCGTTGGCATTGATCGGGAGGACAAAAAGGCGAGGGCGCAGCTTGCTACTAAAAACTGGAACTTCTTCGGTGCGCCCCATGCCGCATTCTTTTCCATGCCGGATACCATGCATCGCGCGAATGCCATTGATATCGGTATTTTTCTGCAAACTGTCATGTTGTTGATGGTTGAACGGGGTATTTCATCCTGCCCGCAGGGTGCGCTCGCTGCGTATCCCGGACCGGTAAAAGAGATCGCAGGCATTCCTGAGGGAAACGCCATCATTTGCGGTATGTCTTTTGGTTACGCCGACGATGATGAGCCTGCTAACCAGGCGCGAATGACCCGCGAACCCTTCGATGTGGTTGCTCGACTAACAAGCTAGAGATTTTCTTATGAATATTCCGTTTCCATTTGCTGATCGACTAAAGATGCCGCTGATCGTGGCGCCGATGTTCCTGGTATCGAATCCCAAGATGGCGGTCGCGGCTTGTCGCGCTGGTGTCATTGGTAGCTATCCTGCGCACTCAACCCGAACCAAAGAAGTTTACGAGGAGTGGTTGTATGAGTCGGAGGAAGCACTTGCTGAATCAGAGAATAATGGCGAGAAACCCGCACCCTTAGCCGTCAACCTGGTTGTTCATTCCAGCAATGCACGAATGGAAGGTGATCTTGAGATCACCATTCGACACAAAGTGCCCATTGTCCTCACGTCCAAGGGCGCTCCGGAAGAAGTATTCAAAGAGATTCACGACTACGGCGGCATCACCATGCATGATGTTGCTTCGGCGAGACATGCTGAAAAAGCCGTTGCCGCGGGAGCAGACGCGCTGATCGCGGTGGCCGGTGGAGCAGGGGGGCACTGTGGCACGATTAATCCGTTTGCCCTTGTTAACGAGATTCGCCAGGTCACTGACAAGCCGATTATTCTGGCTGGTGGCATGAGCTCAGGGCAGGATGTGCTCGCAGCGGAAGCCATGGGTGCATCCATGGTTTACATGGGTACCCGGTTTATCGCGACGGAAGAGTCCCTCGCACCAAGCGACTATCGTGATTCGTTGATTGAAGGTAAAGCGACAGACATTTTTCTTTCGGCGGCCTTAGATGGCGCGCCGGCAAACTGGTATGCGCCAAGCCTGGTCAAAGCCGGTATTGATCTTGATGAACTCGCGGTAACGAGACCCGGTGCGATTGTCACTTCCAGTGGTCAATCCAAGCAACGCTATAAAGGTATCTGGTCAGCGGGTCACGGAATAGGTGCAACCAAGTCAGTGCAGAAAACCGCAGACCTCTGCGAACAGCTGATCCTGGAATACGAGCAGGCCAGAACCCAATTTGCAGAATCAATCGCGTAAACTGCTGCCAAAGCCAAATAACAAAAACGAAGGCATTATGGATATCAATTATTCGGATCTCGTCAAACCAACCACCGTTGCAGACGATGAGTACTTTCAGGCGCTCACCGCGCACATGCGGGCAAATGATCCGGTGCCTTTTATCGAATCTGATACCCACAAGTCTTTCTGGGTGGCGACGAAGCACGCGGACATCATTGAAATTGAACGTCAGAACGACAAGTTCCTGAATACCCACCAGTCTGTCCTTCAGAGCAAAGAAATTGAGAAGGCCACAGAAGAAACCGGCGCTATCCTGCGAACGCTAATCCACATGGATAACCCGGATCACAAGAAGTTTCGGGAACTGACCAAAGACTGGTTTATGCCGCAGAACCTTAAAACTGTAGAAGCCAGGGTTCAGGCGCTCGCAAAAAACACAGTAGATCGCATGCTGGAACTTGGTGAAGAGGTCGACTTTGTTTCAGATGTGGCTGTCTGGTATCCGCTCAGGGTCATCATGATGATTCTTGGTGTACCTGAAGAAGATGAAGCGATGATGCTGAAGCTGACTCAGGAACTGTTTGGCGCGGACGATCCGGACATGAAGCGGGAAGCTGAGACCGATGAACAGCGTCTGCAGACACTAACTGAATTTTTTCAGTACTTCACGGCTATGACAGCAGATCGCAGGGCCAACCCCGGTGACGATGTCGCATCTGTTATTGCGAACGCAAAGATTGATGGTGAAACCATTGGCGATCTAGAAGCCATGTCTTACTACATTATCGTGGCGACAGCAGGGCACGACACGACCAGCTCATCGACTGCCGGTGGTGTTCTGGCGCTGATGCAGCATCCCGATGAGCTCGCGAAGCTGGTGGCTGATCCTTCGATTTCCCATCTGACGGTTGATGAAGCGATTCGATGGGTAAGCCCTGTGAAACACTTCCTGCGCTACGGTACTGAGGATTACGAGCTTCGAGGCAAAAAGATCAAGGCCGGTGACCCGATCATGATGCTCTATCCCTCCGGCAATAGAGACGAGGAGGTATTTGATCAGCCCAACCAATTCATCGCGGATCGACGCCCCAACCGTCACCTGGCCTTTGGTCATGGTGCCCACCACTGTTTGGGTAATTTGCTGGCGAAAATGGAGATGAAGCATCTCTACGACGAGATGTTCAGCCGAATCTCCAGTATTGAGCTAAACGGTGAGCCAAAACTCATTCAGTCCACTTTTGTCAGCGGCCTGAAAACCCTGCCTGTTCGGATCAAACCCAAGTAAAACGCGGTTAGTCCAACTTTTTTCATCATTTACTGATCTGATTTAGATCTCCTCCCGTATAAGGGACCGTGATACTTAGCATTGCTGCCGTGTTGAGGGTCAGTTGTTAAATACTGGACAAAACCTTAACCAAAACAGCCGTTTATCGGTTCAGACTTGCGGTTGTGCGGCGCATCATTATAATAACGCTCACTTATAGTAGCTAACCCCTACTATCAGTGGGATTTACCATTTAGCGAGCCAAATATTCTGGAGTTAACCATGAAGAAACTGATTACTGCGGCAGTAGCCGTTGCTGTAACTGGATTTGCTTTTAGCGCAAATGCAGACGACAAGTCCGAAGCACTGACTATGTGCAAGGCTTACGTAAAAGAAACTTACGCTGACGCTGATCTGCGTAAGGTAAACCGCATTAAGGCACGTCGCGGCGCGGTTGAAATCAAGTACACCATCAAGCAGGACGACAACCGAATCAAGGGTGTTTGCCTGGTTGATAACGGTGAACTGACGTTCACCACAGATGGTGTTGAGGTTGCTGCTAAGTAACTGAGACAACATCTCCCCCTCTTAACGGCAGCTTCGGCTGCCGTTTTTTTTGCCTGAAAAAAAGTCGTTGCCTGCCAGTTGGTTGCAGGCAAGGGGTTGAATACGTTCGAAATATGATTACCATGGTCATGACTATGGTCATATATTGATAATAATGAAAACAATCAAGGCCTCTGAGTTCAAAGCCAAGTGTCTGAGTCTGATGGATGACGTTGCACAGTCCGGCGAAGAAATCGTTGTGACGAAGAACGGTAAACCCGTCTCAAAGTTGGTGCCAATCCAGACCCGCCCCAAAGAGGTTTACGGATTACACCGCGGCATGTGGCAACTAAAAGACGATCTCGTCGAACCACTCAATGAATCTGATTGGGATGCGACGTAGACGGAAAACACATGTTGATTCTCGATACCCATGCACTGGTCTGGATGGACCAGGGTTCAGACCTCCTTGGTCGCCGGGCAAGGCGTCTCATTGAGGATGCGTATCGCGATGAAACTTTGGGTGTCGCAGCAGTGACATTTTGGGAAGTAGGGATGTTGATCAGGAACCAGCGCCTTGCATTTCAAGGCTCCATCTCAGACTGGCGTGTTGCGCTTTTAAACAGCGGCATCACTGAACTTCCTGCAGATGGAAAAATTTCTCTCACCGCTGCAGAGCTAGAGGATTTTGAAGGAGATGCGGTTGATCGATTGATATCTGCCACGGCGATTGTGCACGAGGGCAGGTTGGTTACCGCCGATGAACGAATGTTAACGCACCGCGCTGTGAAAACAGTGAACGGTTTGAATTAGCTGCCGGGGGAAGTAGAAATGAGACTGCTCATAAGTTGTTTATTTCTACTGGTGTCGAACCAGGTGGGTGCCGACGATGTTGTAAACACATCCAAGCACCCCCTGGCTTTGCACTACACCCCTGAGTTATCGGAAGTAAAAGCACTTGATCGTGAAGTGGACCAACTCCTGACGAAAATCCGGCAATGTGCCGTCGCTGAATTGGCGCCTGTCGGGCAGTGCCACTGCCAGTATCCGAATAAGCTTGCCTCAGTGAAGCAGTCTATTAACGACTTGCTTGAAAAGCACCCGGATTGGGACGACAGGGCTTTGCTCTGGTGGGATAGACAAACACCTTATGCCTCCAGCATTCATATTGGCGGGGTACAGCGACAACTGGATCAACCCTGTAATGCTGTCGTCACGACCATCCGGGGTCCCATGATTCCCTTCCCAGGGGAAGAGTGAACCTAGTAAGATAATCGGGTGGACGGTATCCGCCTGATCGCGGACCAGCAGGAGTCACCCCTGCCGCAAGGCCACCTGTAAACCTCAATTGAACGGTATCTCTTTGTTAGAGACCGGTGGGATCAACCCCCACGCCACATGACCTGGATACATGAGAGGATTCAATTATGTCTCAACAGACAAAAGCACTCCCTGCACGCCTGCAGAAAACCAATGCCATTCTTTTGACCACTGACGTCTTGCGTTCGGTTCGTGTCGCGGAAGAGCTCAAACAGAATGATGAAAGCTTCATCGCCTTCCTGGATGACTACTACCACCTTTGCTCGAAGATGATCAAAGGGCACGGCGGTGATTTGATTAAATACATGGGTGACGCA
The DNA here is from genome assembly GCA_965267195.1 of Pseudomonadales bacterium. Classification (GTDB taxonomy): domain Bacteria; phylum Pseudomonadota; class Gammaproteobacteria; order Pseudomonadales; family Azotimanducaceae; genus UBA9659. Next base: position 1,204,765 of record OZ253942.1, on the reverse strand, counting down.
ACACTTTCGATCTTTCCGTCAGATGACCCCGTGGCGCCGATCGAAGCGATTCAGCAGATCCGCGCGGACTTTCCGGCAATTTGTGACGCCTTTCGAATCTCCCGCACTGATATCAAAGCAGCCCTGCACATCGGTGATGTTGTGGTGGGTGAGCTTGGACCTGAAGGTTACCGCGATGTTTTGGGTTCAGCGGTAAACACGCTGTTTCAGATAGAAGGTAAGGGCAACGTTACGATCTCGGAAACCTTGTATCGGAAGTTGCCTTCGGATCAGCGCACACCCTGGCGCAAACAATCTGCACCAACGGTGTACGTGCACGAGTAGTCGTGAATCAGACGGTCGCCGCGATTAAGTTGCGGCGGCCATCGCTTTAGCTCGCTCTGCGATATATCCGTAAAACTCGACTGGATCTTTCAATCGTGTTGTATGTGGAGGTTCTCCATCGCCTGGGGGGTTATCGACTATCAGACATTCGCCAGCGCGCTGATCGTCTTGCACCAGAGTCATCACGCCTTCGGCAATTTGGTCCGTGGTAAGCATGGTAGCGTGAGCAAGAGCAGGACCGAGCCATTCTGCGGGTTTGGTGCCGTCACCGGTGCGAGCGATAAATTGTGTTTGCGTCATTCCAGGCAGGATCGCGTTGACGCGAATATTATGGGTTGCCGCTAGTCCAGCAGATGCGTGAACAAGATTGACAACACCTGTCTTAGTTGCTGAATACATCGGGTCTGCCGGCATGGGACCAAGTGATGCAGTCGAGGCTGTATTGATGATGACACCGCCGCCTCGTCGCGAAAGGGCATCAACCGCGAGTCTTGTGCCGTACATCACGCCGATCAGATTTACCGACACCACCAGACTAATTTTTTCCAGCGGTGTTTCGGGCCATATGGGTTCACCGCATATCGTTCCGGCGTTGTTATGAACGATATCGAGGCCGCCCAGTTCAGATTCGGCCTTCTCGAAAAACGCGCGCTGTTGGTCTGAGTCCGTTACGTCGACTTTGCCGACAACCGCTTTAGCACCTTTTTGTTCAATCACTCTGGCGGTATCTGCAAGACCCGTTTCATCCAGGTCAGCCAGTGCAATTCCGGTGGCTCCGGCGTCAGCTAAGGCGAATGCGGTAGCCTGGCCAATTCCGGCTGCACCGCCTGTGATCAGGGCGTTCTTTCCTTTGATATCCATACTTCTCTCGTGGCACTTCTCTAATGGTAAAAGTTCTTTGATGTTAAAAATTGGAACGTGTTATAAAAGTGTATCACCAGTTGGGGAGCCGCGACATGGCGCTTTATGACAATCTTTTCGAGCCACTTCAGGTGGGCAGTGTTGAAATCAAGAATCGAGTTGTCCGATCGCCGCACGGAACCGGCCTCGCCGGTGAAGACCTGATCGCCTATCACGAAGCTCGTGCCAAAGGCGGTGTCGGCATGTCGACCATCCAGGCGACTGGAGTTCATAAAAGTGCGCCCCAGGGTATTCCAGTCTGGACCGATGACTGCCGACCTTTTCTGACGGAGATGGCTGACCGTATTCGGCCCCATGGCATGAAGCTGTTTATTCAGCTCTACCACCCGGGAGCGGGTATGCAGGGTATGCCGGAAAACTGGTCCGCCAGCGCAATTCCAAATCCAATGGCGGGTGTCATGCCGATTGAGATGACCAAAGGCATGATCGACGATGTGGTGGAAGGATTCGCTCGTGCTGCGGGGAGAGTTCGAGACTCCGGCCTTGATGGCATTGATGTACATGCCTCGAGCGGTTACCTCCTGCACGAATTTTTATCACCGGCGCTGAACAAACGAACCGACGAATATGGCGGTAGCCTGGAAAATCGAATGCGGTTTATGTTCGAGGCGATTGCGGCAATCCGTTCAGAAGTTGGTGAAGATGTTGCCGTTGGCGTTCGGTTACCCAATGAAGACTATGTGCCCGGTGGCCTGACCGCTGAAATGAACGCAGAGATCGCTAAGGCGGTTGATCCGGTTGCTGATTACATCTCACTGCATATGGGTGCTTACTGGCGGTTTCATAAGCTGATTGCTCCTTCAGATGATCCGCTCGGCGTTGAGATGGCTGCCAACAACATTATCAAGCCGGTTATCACGAAACCTACGATGGTTACTGGTCGAATCATGACGCTGGATCACGCCAGCGCCTTAGTAGCGAGCGGTGAAGCCGATATGGTTTCCATGGTTCGAGCGTTGATTGCAGATCCTAACCTCGTGAATAAAGCGCGCGATCGTGAGGAGAACAAGATCCGACCCTGTATCGGTTCCAACATGGGTTGTGTCGGCCAGCTGATGTCCGGCAGGTCGCTCGGTTGTGTCGTGAATGCGTCAGCGGGCAGAGAACAGGTCCTCACCTTTGAACCTCAGGACAGAGTGCATCAGCCAAAGAAGATTCTTGTTGTTGGTGGTGGTCCGGCCGGTATGGAGTTCGCACGAACCGCTGCGCTGAGAGGCCACCAGGTTGAATTGCACGAAGCAATGCAGCGTCTCGGTGGTCAGGTCACCATGGCGGCGTCAGCGCCAAAGCGGGGAGACCTCGGCACCATCGTTGATTGGTTAGCAGAAGAATTGGATTCGCTTGGTGTGGATGTTCGACTTAATTCTTATGTCGACGAAGACATGGTTTCCCAGATTGCGCCCGATGAAGTGGTACTAGCAACGGGCACGTCACCACGAGCCGATGGCATGCAGCAGGCAACACCTGCCGTGGAAATTCCTGGATTCGATCTGCCCCATGTTTATTCCTCATGGGACATCCTTGGATGGGGTGAAATCACAAACCTTGAAGGCCCGGCCGTGGTTTATGACGATACGGGCACCTTCGAAGCCATTTCAGTTGCAGATATCCTTCTCGAGAAAGGATTGTCGGTCACCATGGTTGGTCGAAATGATTCGGTGGGTGCGCGGCTCAATTATCCGCCAGTCACAGCCGGTGCGGCTCGCGAGCGTCTTTATTCCTCTGATTTTGATTTTATCGGGGCGCACCACCTGATCGGGATAACGCCGGATGAGGTCGAAATCGGTGTCCTGTTTACGGACCGGTCAAGGAAGCTCAAGTCCAAGACGGTTGTGTTCGTTGGATTCAACGAGCCTAACCGCGAGCTATGGCAGTCGCTTCAAGGCAACGGACCACCGTCACATATGATTGGAGACGTCAGGGGCCACAACAGCATTCTTTCCGCGATCCATGCGGGTAATGCGCTAGGGCGACAAATTTAGGCGCTTTCTAGCTGGTAGATCTGAATCAGGTTGCCGCAGGTGTCATTAAAAACTGCGAGTGATACCCCACCTGCGTCCATCGGCTCTGTCGTAAATTCAACACCTGCATCTGTCAGCTTCTTAAATTCAGCGGTCAGATCATCCACTTCAAACGCCGTCATCGGGATACCCTGTTCGAACAGAGACTCCTGATACGCCTTTGCCGCAGGATTCACATTCGGCTCCAATGTGAGTTCGGCGTCACCTCCTTCCGGAGAGGCTAGCTGAAGCCACCGATACTCTCCCGCTGGAATGTCCTGACTGACGATAAAGCCGAGCACGTCAGTGTAAAAGGCGAGGGCTTTAGTCTGATCCTCTACGAAAATTCCGTTTAACTTAATTCTCAAGACAGTCTTCCGGTGTTTATGTTGCTCCAGCTTATCTTATTCCAATGACGAATAGCCCATATGGATGTCATTGAGAGCAACATCCAGTAACAAGTTCTGAAGTCGTACCTCTATGTACCGCACTTAACGTAAACAGGAGTACGACATGAGCAAGTTAACTAAAGCAATTGCAGCAGCCGCAGTGCTGTTCGCGTTTCAAACGGCATCTGCGGATGTAGCAACCGCAACCGATGACAACGACGTCATCCTTGCAGGCTACGACGCCGTCGCCTATTTTACTGAAGGTAAGCCGGTGAAAGGCACACAGACTTACACTGCCCAACATGACGGCGCCATCTATCACTTCTCAAGCGCAAAGAATCGCGATGCGTTTAAGAGTGACCCGGTCAGATATGCGCCAGCTTATGGTGGCTATTGCGCCTTCGGTACAACTTTAGGCAAGAAGTTTCATGTCGACGGTAGAGCATTTGAGATTGTTGAAGGCAGACTGTACGTCAACAAAAACCAAAGCGTTTATGAAACCTGGGTGAAAGACATCCCCGGCAACATCGTGACCGCTGAAGGTCAGTGGCCTAGCATCAGGGATGTGGATCCTGCTCAGCTATAAGTGAGGAGAGGGCAATCTGATTGCCCTCACAATCCACGAATTCAGCAACCCATAACTCACCGACCTCAGTCTTTGGGTAAGCCAGATCGCCACCATAGGTAGCAACGCGGCTCAGGGTTTCATCGATATCTTCGACAAAGAAGTAAATGCGAGGTCCGGACTTCGAGGGTTCGTAGCTTTCCCCCCGAGCTAGAGCCCCTGAAGCTCCCGGACCAACATCGTCCGCTGGAAAGAGCGCCATGTCATGGCCATCAAGCTCGGTTCTCTCCAGTTCTACCTCGAACACGCGCTGATAGAAATCGATCGCTCGTTCCATGTCGGTGACAGGAATCTCGAAGTAAGAAACCGGGTTTTGCACTGTTCAGGCGAGTCCTCGTTTCTTCAGGAGTGGCTCAACAGAAGGTTCTCGCCCCCGAAAGTTCTGGTACGCCTCCATGGGTTCAACAGAACCACCCACCTCGAGCACATGTTTTCGAAACGCCTTGGCAGTTGCTTCGTCGAAAATGCCTTTTTCCTTGAACGCTTCATAACCATCAGCATCCAGCACCTCCGCCCAGATATAAACGTAGTAACCAGCAGAATAGTGATCACCGGAAAAGATGTGCAGAAAATATGACGACCAGTATCTCGGATCTACCATGCGTATCTTGTGAACGTCTTCCATGGCTTTGCGTTCGAACTCTCCGATGTCGCCCGCCTCATCTCCGCCAGGTTCATGCCAGGCAAGATCAAGGTAACAAGCCGCCACATACTCCGTGGTTGCGAAACCCTGGTTGAAGGTATCGGAAGCACGCAGCTTCTCTACGATGTCCGCAGGTATCGTCTCACCGGTTTCATGATGGCGTGCGTAGTCTTCGAGTACCTCAGGTTCCATCGCCCAGTGCTCCATGATCTGTGATGGCAACTCGACGAAGTCCTGTTTTACGCTGGTGCCGGAAAGGCTTCGATATTTCACCTTGCTGAGCAGACCGTGCAGTCCATGGCCAAATTCGTGAAATAGAGTTCTGACTTCATCCATCCCCAGCAGGCACGGGTCGGATTTAGGAAAGTTGCAGCAGTTCACGATGACAGGTGTCTCGTGCCCATCCAGTGCCGACTGTTCCCTGAAGGCTGACATCCATGCGCCACCACGTTTGGATGGCCTCATAAAGAAATCAAACAGGAACAATCCAACCTTTGAGCCGTCTGAATCAGTGACCTCATAGGCTTCCACGTCGGGGTGATAGACAGGCACGTCACATGGCGTGAACGTGATGCCATAGAGACGTTTGGCGACGTTAAATGCGCCATCTCTCACCTGGTTTAATGGGAAGTAGGGTTTCACCTCTTCTTCGTCCAGATCGAAGCGCGCTTTTCTTAGCTTTTCGGTGTAGTACCACCAGTCCCAGGCGTCCAGTTCGAAGTTGCCGCCATCTTCCTGAATCAGCGCCTGGAGATCTTCTGCCTCCTGCGCAACTTTCTTTTGAGCAGGTTCCCAGATCTGATCCAGGAGATTACGAACAGCACCGGGTGTTTTCGCCATTCTGTCATCCAGCATGAAGTCAGCGTGACTCGAGTAGCCCATCAGGTCTGCGCGTTCTGTGCGCAGTTTGACGATTTCCTGGATGATTGGACGATTGTCGACGCTGGCGACACCACAGTTTGTGTAGGCCTTATACATCTTTTCCCGCAGCTCGCGATTGTCCGCATATTGAAGGAACGGCGTGATGGAAGAGCGAGAAATGGTAAAGACGTATTTGCCAGGCTGACCCCTTTGTTCTGCTTCGGCTTTAGCTGCGCTCAGAACAAACTCTGGCAAACCGGACACATCGTCGCCCTGATCGAGAACCAGTTGGAAATCATTGGTATCTTTCAGAACGTTCTGCCCGAACTGGGTGGTCAAATTGGCGAGCCGCTCTGTGATTTCGCTGACACGTTGTCGTTCACTGTCCGCCAACTGGGCACCCGCCCGGACGAAGCGTTGGTGGGTTTCTTCCAGCAGTTGTTTTTGTTCACCCATGAAAGAGATGTCACTATCCACGACGGACTGAACTCTCGAAAAGAGCGCCGCGTCTGCATAGATTCGACTTCTATGGGCGGCCATGGTGGCGCTCATTTCCAGTTCCAATGCCTGGAGTTCATCGTTCGTATCTGAAGATGTGAGATTCCAGAAAACGTCACCGACACGTCGTAACAGGTCACCACTTCTCTCCAGCGCTTCAATGGTGTTTTCGAAATCAGCTTCGCCGGGATTGTCTTTAATCGCCGCGATCTCTTGTTCCTGTTGCGAAATACCTTTCTCAAAAGCTTCGCGGTAGTGAGGTATCTCAATTCGATCGAAGCTGGGTAATCCGTTTGGGGCCAGCGGTTCTAAAAAGGGGTTGGTCATCTAAATCAGGTTCCGTTTAAACATATCGTGCACCACTTCCCAGTGCCGCTCTGCGGCTGCGTGGTTGTAACGCTCGCCACCCGGTGGTGCAAAACCGTGTAGCGCGCCTTCCAGAAAATCGAGTCGGTAGTTGATGCCAGCGTCTTTCATCGCCCGATCCATGATGTCTCGTTCTTCCGGGGTTGCCGTGGGATCATCGTCTGCCCAGGCGAAATAAACTTCTGACTGAATCTTGTCGATCTGCAGATGAGGAGAATCCTCTTTGTCAGTGACAACCCAGGCTCCGTGAACGGATGCGATTGCGCCAACTTTGTCCGGCATATTCTGCGCCAGGGACATGACAAGGGGGCCGCTCATGCAAAATCCGACTGCGCCAATTTTCTTGCTGGTGTCAGCGGCTGGATTCGTCGCGGCATGGTCCAGTAAAGCCTGGCAATCAATCAACGCGCCCTGACGGGTGACGCTCTGCATCAGCTCGCGACGCTCATGCATTTCCTCATCGCTGGTCCCGAACTCTTTATAGGGTGTTTTGCGGTAGTAAAGGAACGGCATCAGAACATAGTAGCCAGCGGTAGCGAGTCGTGATGCCATCTGCATGAGTGCGGGTCGAATGCTGGGTGCATCCATCAGATACAAAACAATAGGGTATGGGCCGTCTCCCTCGGGATGGAATTCGAAGGTGGTCATGGTCCCATCGGGCGTGTTGAGTTCTAACCTTTGATTGATCATCGATGGCTCCTTTTTATGGACGTCTAACGCCGGCTTTACCCGCGAACCATAACAGGTCCCACAATACTGAACCAAGTAACGCTGAAGGCTCTCCGTTCACTTGGATAGTGCCTCGAATTCGGACATCATGCAGGCTGACCAATGAGGGATGTAAAAGAAGTGGATTTTGGATTTAGCGAGGAACAGCTCGCGATTCGTGATGCCATCGAAAAAATCTGTGCGCAATTTCCAGCGAGTTACTGGCTGGACTGCGATCGGGAAGGTAATTTTCCTGAAGAGTTTGTCGCTGCCATTGTTGAAGGTGGCTGGCTTGGCATCGCGATGCCTCAGCAGTTCGGCGGATCTGGGCTAGGTATTACAGAAACGGCATTGATGGCTCATACGATTTCACGGTCTGGCGCTGGTTTCACGGGCGCATCAGCTGTGCATCTGAATCTTTTTGGTCCACAACCGATTGTGGTATTTGGTACCGATGAGCAAAAAGGAAGATTTCTACCGCCCTTGATTAAAGGTCAGGACCGCGCCTGTTTTGGTGTGACAGAGCCTGATGCTGGATTGAACACAACACGCCTTCAGACAATGGCTGTGCGTGATGGTGATAACTATGTCATCAACGGTCGGAAGATGTGGACCACAACGGCACAGACAGCAAACAAAATTCTGCTTATCGCCAGAACGACGCCGTTGGAATCCGGTGTAAAACCCACGGAAAGTCTGACGCTGTTTTACACGGATTTGAATCGTGACCAGATCGAAGTTCGTGAAATCGAAAAGATGGGTCGTAAAGCCGTTGATTCCAATGCGCTATTCATCGATGACCTCGTTGTTCCGGTTTCCGATCGAATCGGTGAAGAAGGGGAAGGTTGGAAGTGTTTGTTACACGGCCTTAACCCTGAGCGAATCCTTATCGCTGCCGAGTCCGTCGGTCTCGGGCAGGTCGCCTTAGAAAAGGCAGCGCAGTATGCGCGGGAACGGGTTGTCTTCGATCGACCGATTGGTCAGAACCAGGCCATCCAGCATCCGCTCGCTGTGAACTGGATGGAGCTTGAAGCGGCTTACAACATGGTATTCAAGGCGGCGAGTCTCTATGACAGCGGCCAGCCCTGTGGTCGTGAGGCAAACGCAGCCAAGTACCTGGCAGCGGAAGCTGGTCTGTCGGCCTGCCAGCAGGCGGTTCGCACCCATGGTGGCATGGGGTACTCAAAGGAATTCCATGTCGAGCGCTACCTCCGGGAGATGATGATTCCGGTTATCGCGCCGGTCAGCCAGGAAATGATTAAGTCCTTTATTGCCGAGCAGGTGCTTGAGCAGCCCAAGAGTTATTAAGTCATGAAGAATTACGAAGACTATGAGTTTCTGAACTTCGAACCCCAGGGTAATGGGGTCCTGTTGATGACGATTAATCGTCCAGAAGTACTCAATGCAACGAATGTGAAGCTCCACGGTGAGCTCACCTATGTCTGGGACACCATTGCAGCAGACGACACAACTAATGTTGTTGTCGTGACGGGTGCTGGTCGAGCATTTTCCGCGGGCGGTGATGTTGAATTGATTGAGGGCATGATCGGCGATACCGAAGAGGTGAACCGCGTTCAGAAAGAAGCCTCAGATCTTGTTTTCAACATGCTCGATTTTGAAAAGCCTATCATCTCTGCCATCAACGGCGTTGCGGTCGGTGCGGGGCTCGCGGTTGCTCTGATGGCGGATATCAGTGTCATGAACGAAGACGCCCGAATCACCGATGGTCATGTGAAGCTGGGCGTCGGCGCGGGAGATCATGCGGCAATCATCTGGCCGCTTCTCTGTGGTATGTCAAAAGCCAAGTACTACCTGATGACAGCGGATTTTATCAACGGAACCGAAGCGGAACGGCTTGGATTAGTGACCTTCGCCAAGCCTGCGGACGAAGTCCTATCCACGGCGATGGAAATTGCTGACAGATTGGCCAAGGGGAGTCAGCCGGCTATTCGCGGTACGAAACAAACACTCAATGGTTGGTTAACTCAAGCAGGTCCTATCTTTGAAAACTCTTTGAAGATGGAAATGCTGTGTTTCCTCGGTGAAGACGCAAAAGAAGGTGCGGCAGCGCTTCGCGAAAAACGTGATCCGAAATTTCCTTCGGCCTCTGCCTACTGGTCCGGTAAGGAATAGGCGACATGGAATCATTGCTGGAGTGGATCGGCGCAAACGACGAGGTAAGGGTTGTCTTTCTCTTCGGGAGCCTGGCTTTCGCCATCGCACTCGAATCTCTCATTCCGATGTTTCAGTTTGGCTACCAGAAGGTGCGGCACATCGGCATCAACATGGTGTTCCTGACGACGTCAGCGATTGTCACGGGTCTTCTGGCATTTATCGCGTTCGGTCTGCTTCAGATTGATGGTTTTGCGTATGGTGTTTTCGGATTTCTAGGGTTGCCGCTTTGGCTGGAGGTGATCCTTTCGCTGATGCTGCTGGATTTCTTTGCACAGTATTTCATCCATGTCTGTCTGCATAAGTACAAATGGCTGTGGAAACTTCACCTGGTACATCACAGCGATACAACCGTAGATGCCAGCACCGGAACCCGCCATCACCCAGGCGATATCGCCATCCGTGAGCTTCTGACTCTGACGCTGGTATTGGTGTTCGGCATTCGTCCTGAGGTATACATTCTTTATAGAATCATCACGCCGTTTTTTGCGTACTTCACTCACGCCAACATCAGTCTGCCGCCTAAAGTGGATCGAGCCCTGTCTTGGGTGATCGTTACGCCGCATATGCATAAGTTCCACCATCACTTTGAGAGGCCATGGACGGATACCAATTTCGGAAACATACTGTCCTTGTGGGACAGACTGGGGGGCACATTTGTATACGATGATCCCGGTAAAATTCAGTACGGCGTGGATACTGTGGATGGCGATCAGGATTTGAGTCTGAAGTATCAGTATTCGTTGCCGTGGAACTCAAGCATCAAGACGGACTACTGAGTTAGAGCTGAAGCACTGCCTTTGCGGCAGGGCGCTCTCGATAACGTGAATCCCAGGCTCTGATGTTTGGGTAATCCTCCAATACATCAAGTTCAGCGAAACGGGAAAATTGCAGCGCCGCGGCAAGCGTGCAGTCTGCGACAGATACTGAGTCTCCATTGACGAGTGGTCTTCCGTCCTTCAACAGTTGTTCGATAAACGTCAGTCCCTTGGTCATCGTGACATTCAGTTCTTTTGCGCGTGAAGGGTTTGGTGCAAGTCCCAATGGTGATTTGGTTGCATGTATCCAACCGGCCATAGGATTGGCGAGTCGAAGATCGGTAATTCGTTCGACGTCTCTCAGGATTCCCCGCTCTTCAATGGAACCGCTGATCATTGCCTGTTCGGGGTATTTCTCATCCAGGTACTGAATGATGGCGAGTGATTCGCGAATGTAGGAGCCGTCTTCCAGTTCCAGTGTGGGCAATGCACCGAATGGGTTTCTGGCGAGATGCGCCGGCTGGTTTTGTTCACCTTCGATTGGACTGACGAGAATCTGTTCTATGTCCATTTTTGTGCCGGCTTCTTCGCGCTCGGCGATGTAAAGCATCACCTTGGTTGGATTAGGTGCAAAGGGGAAGGTGTAAAGTTTCATATCGTTAAAAGAAGATTCGAGGGCATACCCCTCGAATCATTCTTAGCGTTGACTGTCGTTAAGCCTAGGATGCTTCAGGCAGAATGACTGCGTCAATGACGTGGATGACACCGTTGCTGGCTTTCACGTCTGTAATGACAACTTGTGCTTCGTCGATGAAGACCTTGCCATCTTTTACTTCAATGTCGACTTCCTGTCCCTGTACTGTGTTTGCAGATTCAAGCGTCACGACATCAGTGGCCAGCACTTTGCCTGGTACCACGTGGTAGGTCAGTACTTCTGTCAGCGCAGCCTTGTCAGCCAGCAGGCTCTCAAGCGTTTCTGCAGGTACTTTGGCGAAAGCCTCATCGGTTGGTGCGAATACAGTGAAGGGGCCATCGCCTTTCAGTGTTTCAACCAGGCCAGCAGCTTTGACAGCTGTTACGAGGGTTGTGAAATTTCCATTGGCCACGGCGACATCAACGATGTCATCAGCCATTTCAGTTTTCTTTGCATAGTAGCCACCGCCAGCGTGAGCTGAGAAGGCGACGACAGTCATCGCTACTGCCGCAATCTTGGTTAGGGTCTTCATGTGTTTCTCCTGCGTATTGGGATCAGAGTAGTTGTTAACCCCTGAATCTTTGTCAGGGATTAAACGTGCTACGCGAGGAAAATGAACGAAGATCAGGCGCCCGAAATCCGGTCAGGATCTGTCTAGGACTTTCCCTTTACCATTTAAGAACGGCTTTAGCGGCAGGTCGCTCGCGATAGCGCTCATCCCATGCCTTTAGCAGCGGGCGGTCTCCCATCACATCAACCTCAACAAATCGCATGAACTGCAGTGATGCCTGCATGGTGCAATCTGCAATAGAGGCCTGATTCCCAGTTAAAAGCGGTCGGTCATCGGACAAAAGATTTTCGATGTAATCGAGCGGTTTCTGCATCGCTTCAAGCAGCTGAGCTGCGCGTTCCGGATCTTTCGGATAACCCAGGGGTGAGTTAACGGCGTGGCCGTAGCCACCCATGGGACCTGCCAGTCTCAGGTCGATGATGCGTTCCAGGTCCCTGGCGTGTGCGTTCTCTTCTGCGCTGCCGGAGAGCAGGGCGTTCTCAGGAAACTTCTCTTCGAGGTACTGAATGATCGCAAGGGATTCTTTCAGGAAGCTTCCGTCATCCAGTTCCAGGGCGGGTACCGTGCCGAAAGGATTTCTGGCGAGGTGGTCCGGTTCGCGATGTTGACCCTTTACCGTGTTAACCGTGATCTGTTCGATCCCCATGTCTGTTCCGAGCTCAGCTCGTTCAGCGATGTACAGCATCACCTTAGTCGGGTTTGGCGCGAGGGCAACTTTATAAAGTTTCATTAGATGTCCTTGATGATATCGACGATTTTTTCCAGTAGTTCGAATCTCGCTGGTCCCAATGGACCTGCGCCATCCAAACCAAGCTTGAGCGTATCAACGCCTGCATCCCGATAGACTTTGAGACGTTCACGGACCATGTCCTCTGTGCCCAGTGCCTGGAACTCGGTCACCATGGCATCCGGGACTCGAGCCGCCGCTTCGTCTCTTTTGCCTTCCAGCCAAAGAGATTGAATGGCTCGAGCATCGTCCTCGTAGCCGGCTCTTTTGAATGCATCGTTGTAAAAGTTGGTATCCGCGGAGCCCATGCCGCCCATGTTGAAGGCGACCGCGGGTTTTCTTGCATTGATCATGGACGTGACATCTTCGCCGATCTCCACTCTTACAGAGACGCAGCGATTCACATCAGACAGTAGTCGACCTGCTTTCTCGGCACCTGCCTTTAAGAAATCCATATGGGCTTCTGGATGATCCGGAGAAAATGAGGTGCCAAGCCAGCCATTGGCGGCTTCCCCTGTGTACTTCAGTGCATTGGGTCCGAGAGTCGCGAGATAGATGGGAACGTCCGTAGGCTCGTGAGCAATCTTCAGTGATTTACCTTCGCTGTCAGGAAGCGGCAATTTGAACTGCTTACCCTGGTAGTCCACCTTTTCGCCGCGAAAGATCATGCGGCAGATTTCTACGGTTTCTCTGAGTCGCGTGAGCGCGGGATTGTATTTAACGCCGTGTAGTCCTTCCACAACCTGGGGTCCACTTGCGCCCAACCCAAGGATGAATCGACCGCCGGTCATGTCATGCAACGTCAGTGCGGTCATCGCCGCCATGGCGGGTGTTCTTGCGGTGACCTGCATAATGCCCGTAGCAAGTTTGATCGTTGAGGTTTTGTCTGCCAGAAAGGCAAGCGGGGTAGCCGCGTCACTCCACCAGGCCTCTGCGGAAAACGCCATATCTACACCGAGTCGCTCGGCATGCTGGACCCAATCGGTCATTAGCTGCAGCTTGTCGGGTTCGACCCTGGGCAGCTCAATCGCAAGTTTCATCAGTAATCCTCTTTCGTCTATCGGCCTTTGAACTCAGGCGGGCGTCTTTCTGCGAAAGAGGCAACCGCTTCTTTGAAGTCAGAAGATTTCATGAGGTTCAACACAGACATCAACACGTGATGTGAGTGACTTTCGAAGTCCTGGGTCAGCCCGTGACGAAACAGGCGTTTCATATCGGTGATGGCGAGCGGGGCGTTGTTTGAAATCTTCTCTGCCCACTCCATTGCAACGTTGGTCAGTTCAGCGGCCGGTACAACCTTGTTAACCAGTCCATATTCCAAAGCCTGTTCGGCGTTCATGTTGTCACCCAGCATGGATATCTCGCAGGCTTTTGCCCAGCCAATCAGTCTTGGCAGATACCAGGTGCCACCACTTTCGGGTACGACACCTACCTTAGCGAAACCGGGCATCAGCTTGGCGTTGTCCGCGATGAGTCGCATGTCACATCCAAGCACGAGATCCATGCCGTAACCGGCAGTGGCGCCATTGATCACACCGATGACCGGCTTGTCCATACGATTCAAAGTGACGGTGCAAATCTCGCGGGTTGAATAGTGTCTGGCTCCGGCATCTGTCTTTGAAAGATTGCCGCCAATGCCTTCTCCTGCCGCCGCTTGTTTCAGATCCAGACCGGCGCAGAAAGCACGACCCTCGCCTGACAACAGCACGACCCTGGTTTCGGGGTCATCGTCAGCGGCTTTCAGTTCGTCGTTCAGCTGATCCAGCATCGTTGGTGTGATGGCGTTCATCGCTTCCGGGCGGTTCAGTTTGATCCAACGGACGTGACCAACCTGGTCGATGATGACTTCATTCTCGCTCATGGGATTTCCTGCTTTCGACTTAGTCTTATGATGAAACCAGCATACAGCGTCTACTGATTGATTGGCAGTGCATGAGAAGACTTTACCGCTTCGAGGCTGAACGACGATTCCACATGCTGTACACCCGGATAATTCAGGATCTCCTGCATACAGAGTTCAGCGAAGTGATCCATATCTCTTGCGACAACCTTCATGAGAAAGTCGAAGCTGCCGCTCATGGCATGGCATTCAATAATGTGTGGCTCGCCCTCGACGCGCTGGTAAAAGTCGTTTCGACCTCGGTCCGGTTGTTTATCCATACGCACGCTCACATAGGCGGTGACCTGAAGTCCGAGTTTGCGTTGATCCAGTAGCGCAACATACCGACGGATCATGCCGGACTCTTCGAGCTGTTTGACGCGTCTGAAAGTGGGCGACTCTGACAGGCCTATGGCTTCAGCCAGTTGCACGTTAGGCAATCTGCCATCCTGCTGAAGGGTATCCAATAGCTTCGCTTCTACCTTATCCATTAGAAGAAACCTCTAACTGAAGTGACTATTTGGGTGATATTAACCCTAAAAACTAAGAAATAGGGTCAATAAGAACAAATCTTGCGATAAATCTGCCTTAAGATGCTGGAATCTTCCAATTTTCTGAGGTGCCAGGTCATGGATAACCCCATGGGACTGAATGGTTTTGAGTTTGTTGAATTTTCCGCCCAGAAGCCGGGGCAGCTGGAATCGGTTTTTGCGCTACTGGGTTTCACGCGGGTCGCAGAACATAGATCAAAGGCGGTGCATCTGTGGCGTCAGGGTGATGTGAACTTCATCATCAACTACGAACCTCGCAGTGTTGCCTACTACCACGCTGAAGAACACGGACCCTGTGCCTGTGGTCTGGCATTTCGAGTTGAAGATTCGCACAAGGCTTATCAGCGTGCACTGGATCTTGGTGCTCAACCTATCGAAATTGACACCGGACCTATGGAGTTAAGGCTACCGGCGATCAGGGGAATCGGTGGTGCACCTCTTTATCTGATTGATCGTTATGAGCGTGGCAGCAGTATCTACGAAATCGACTTCAATTTTCTGCCGGGTGTTGATCCTTATCCTGAAGGCTTAGGTCTTCAGGTCATCGATCATCTGACTCACAACGTGTACCGGGGTCGAATGGATTACTGGGCCGGGTTCTATGAGAAGTACTTTAACTTCCGCGAAATCCGTCACTTCGATATCCAGGGCGAACAAACCGGTCTGGCATCACGAGCGATGACTGCGCCGGATAACAAGATTCGAATTCCGCTTAACGAAGAGGCGCGGGGCAGCAGTGAAGGGCAGATAGAAGAGTATCTGCTGCAGTACAACGGCGAAGGTATCCAGCACATTGCTTTTGCGACGGATAACCTGCCCGAAGTTCTGGATAAGCTTGCGAGCTCCGGTGTGACGTTTATGCCACCGCCGCCTGATACCTATTACGAGATGCTCGAAGAGCGTCTTCCCGGTCACGGAGAACACATCGAGCGATTGAAGCGTCACGGTATTCTGCTGGATGGCACGACTGAAGACGGCACGCCAAAACTGCTGCTCCAGATTTTCTCTGAAACCATGGTTGGTCCTATCTTCTTTGAGTTTATTGAGCGAAAAGGGGACGAAGGATTTGGAGAAGGCAATTTCCAGGCGCTGTTTGAGTCCATGGAACGTGAACAGCTACAGCGTCTTGGTACGGAGGATGCCCTGGAGGGTGCAGCATGAGTCTGAAGCAGATTCACCACGTCGCTTACCGGTGCAAGGACACAAAGGAGACCGTGAACTTTTACCGGGACCTGCTCGGTATGGAATTCCAGCTCGCCATTGCGGAAGACAAGGTGCCTTCCACGGGTGATCCGGATCCTTACATGCATGTTTTCCTGGATGCCGGTAACGGCAATGTTCTGGCTTTCTTTGAATTGCCGAACTCGCCCGAAATGGGTCGTGATGAACAGACGCCGGCCTGGGTTCAGCATATTGCCTTCGAGGTGGAAAGCTTCGATGAGTTGTTGGCGTATAAAGAGAAACTGGAAGCGGCTGGTCTAGAAGTGGTTGGCCCCACCAATCACGGTATTTTTGATTCCATCTATTTCTTTGATCCGAACGGTCACCGTCTGGAGCTGGCGGCCAACAAAGGTACTGAGGCGCAGTTAAAGAAGCTGAAAGAAGTTGCCGATGACATGCTGGACGAGTGGACGATCACCAAGAAAGCGCCGAAGCATGCGGCCTGGCTGCACGAACTCTAGGAATTGCTTAATCCCAGAAAGCGATAGATGGCGTTTTCGTGACCAAACGGAAAGGTGTTGGTCATGAAAGCCCCGGTTATGCGCTTCTCCGGGTGATAGAAATAAAAAGTGTTGGTTGAGCCACCCCACCAAAGGGTGCCCGGTGGTGCCAGATCCTGGTAACCCTTTTTGTCGTCTACGCAGGCAACGCCGAGGGAGTAACCACAGCCTGGCTGAATATCAGTAACGCTCAATTCCCTGGTTTGGCTTCGTAGGAGCAGCGCACGACTCTGTGGAGATAGAAACCCGTTATCCGGCTCGATGATCGTTTGTAGTAGTCGAGTTATATCTGTGGCGTTAGAAACCAATCCGCCATTACCCAACATATCCCAGCCACCACCGCCTGAGAACGCGATTGGTCTTTCGAGAAATGGGCTACGGTCTGCTGCTTCCACTTCATTCAGGCCGGCTTCCTCGTAGTTGTAGAAACTGGTCATGTCTTTATGTCTTTCTTCGGGTACAACGAAGAAGGTGTTTGACAGCCCCAATGGATTAAGCAGCTCGCTGGTAACGATGTCGTCCAGGGGGCTGTCGCAGAGAACTTCCAGCGCGGCACCCAGCAGATCATGTCCGAGACCATAGCGGGTGACGGTACCAGGGGGATCTTCGTGACGCACTTTAGCTAAAGCAGATGACCAGTCCCGCAAGGTCAAATTGTGCACCCAGCTGTTCATTCCAAAGTCGTCCGTCGACAGTAGTCCCTGTGCCCGAAGGTTCTCGCCATAGGGTTCGGTATCGCCGTAACCGTATCCGCAACTGTGCCTGAGCAAATCTAGAATGGTGATCTTGTTTGAGTGTTCGGAAAGGATGCTGGTCAGTGGTTGATCCAGTTTTAGTTTGCCGGCATCCACAAGGCGAAGCGTCGCAGCGGAGAGGAAGATCTTGGTGGAAGAAGCCAGCCGAAACAGTGCCTTGTCTGAGCAACCAAAGGAATCGGCGGTGACCGTGTGGTCGTCTGCCGTCAACATCAGCTGGGCGCACGGCAGCTGACCTTCGTTTACCCAGGCGGAGACCTGCTGGCTAAATCGGGAGAGACTGTCTTCTTGGGTGTACACTTCTCTCATCCTGACAGATGGAGTAGTTCACGTGAAGCAGATGATGTTCGTTCTGGTTTTGATGCTCACAAGCATGGGTGTTGCCGCAGACGAAGTGGACACCAGTCGCCTTGGCTGGCTGGTTGGTCATTGGAAAGGTGATGGGTTCGGTGGCACCAGTGAGGAGTTATGGTCACCTGCAGAAGGTGGCGTCATCATGGGCATGTTCAGGCATCACAGCGCGGATGGCACGCTCAATTTCTATGAGTTTCTGACCATCAATAAAGAGGATCTAAAGCTCAAACACTTCAACCCCGACATGACCAGTTGGGAAGAAAAAGATGAAGTAGTCAGTTTTCCGTTTGTGAGTCAGACGGATGATCGGATCGAATTTAAAGGACTGATCTACGAGCGCATGGGCGATGATGAAATGCGTATATCTCTCAAGCTTCGCCAGGGTGATCAGGTGAACACGGAAGTGTTCACCATGAAACGTATTCCCTA
The DNA here is from genome assembly GCA_965267195.1 of Pseudomonadales bacterium. Lineage (GTDB taxonomy): Bacteria > Pseudomonadota > Gammaproteobacteria > Pseudomonadales > Azotimanducaceae > UBA9659. Next base: position 1,186,819 of record OZ253942.1, on the reverse strand, counting down.
GTCGTTCAATTTGCTCTTGAGGGCTTGAAGCGTTGTTTCCGGCTCAGGGCGTCTGGTGTAATCCGCGTTAGCCTCAACGTCGAGCACGATACCGTCTGAACCGACAACAATCCTGGCGGGCATAGGGAGTGTCCAGCTGGATTCTCCGTGGAACGTCGGAAAATCGAGTCCGAATTTCTTGTACAACTCAACGAGGTAGTCCGGTAGTTCGAAGCGAATGCCCAGCTCGTTAGCGTAACTATTCTCGAAGTCTGTCAGCACATCGAACTCGATCGAGTTCTTTTTCAACTGGGCTTTTGTCCTGACAACCTTTTGCGGCGTCAGAGCAACGATGTTGCCACCCATGGCTTTAACTTCTGGAAGAATGTCCTGCAAAGCGTACAGCTCTGCGATGCAGTAGGGTCACCACAGTCCTCGATACACGGTCATGATGAGCGGACCTTTATCCAGCAATGCTGAGCTGGTCACACTGTCGTTTGCCTGATTCGGCAGATCAAAAGCGGGAAGGGTGTCTCCCGGTTTGATCATGGTTTCGAGGATGCCGCTTTCCTGAAGCTCTCTGGTAGCACGGTGCATCTGTTCCAGAGCAGGTGCAGGAATATTTTTCTCGGCGCCTTCGCGCATTGCGTCCAGCTTTTCCGTAAGGCTCATTTGTGCCGGCTCCTTTGAATGGTCAGGGTCTTGTGGCTCGATTGTACCTCTATTACGCCTGCATTATAGTCGGAGGCTTTTTGCGAGGGGCAGCCTTTTGAAACAGGTGTTTCGCGGTAGCGTTAACCGTTGGGAGTGTGATGAGAACGATCATCTCAATGTCCGGTTCTACGCCCATAAGATGTACCAAACGCTGCAGGCCGGCCTGGTTGAGTCAGGTCTGGTGTCAGCTCACAAAATCCACGTGACCCAGCAGATACGCAGCATGCATATGCGCTACATCGCAGAGGCGCGAATCGCGGCACCGCTAACCGGATTCTTCGGCGTGGTTCATAAAGCGGGCGATGACGTGACCGCTGTCGCGGAATTGAGGCACACATCTACCAATGATCTGATGGCCAGCTATGTGTTCGAACTGACGCTTCCAGGTGCACCGGATGTCGATACGGTTCCCATGCCAGAAGGTGCGGGGAGTCGAGGTTTGCCAGCCGAGTGTTCCACATTCGCAACACTGAGTTTGCAGGAAGCGTTGGACAGCGGCTTTCGCATTTCAGGACAGGGCGTGGTTCAGGCGGAAGAGTGTGATCCTTCCGGGCATCTGTTGTTCTACCAATACATTGGTCGCGTGTCGGACGCTGTACCAAACCTTTGGGCTGGTCTCGACGAGGCATCAGAACGAGGTGGCGGCATGCTCGGTGGCGCGGTACTCGAATACCGAACAGACAAGCCCGGCAATCTAAAGCTGGGCGATATATTTACCCTGGTTTCTGGTTTTACAGGGCTGGGTGACAAAACGAAACACCTTGCGCATCTGTTGTTCGACAATGAGTCGGGTAGCTGCGTTGCCGCGAGCGAAGCTGTGGCTATCAATATGGATCTCGTCGCGAGAAAGGCGATTTCGATTCCTGAGAAGGATCGCGATATTCTTCAGGCCATGATTGTTGATCGTCCAGGCAGATAAATACCATGATTCTTTACGGCATATCCGTCTCTTACTACACAGGCAAACTTGAGGCGTATCTGAGATATAAGGAAATGCCTTACGAACTGGTTTCGCCTTTCTCGAAAGCTCGTGAAATCCTGCCGCATACCGGGGCGATTCAGGTGCCGATGGTGCATTTGGATGATGATCGCTGGATGTCGGATAGCACACCGATCATCCAATACTTTGATCGTGAGCAGCCAGGCCCCTCGGTGTTCCCTGAAGACCCGATCGTGAAATTCATTGCTTTGCTCATTGAAGACTATGGGGATGAGTGGCTTTGGCGTTCAGCCATGCACTACCGCTGGACCTACGAACATGATCGGGCGCTCTTATCTCGAATTCTTGTGGATGAGCTAATGGGTTTTGTGAAGGCGCCGCGCTTCCTCAAGCTGAGAAGGATTGCCAGCCGCCAGCGCACAAGCTTTGTTATCAAAGATGGCGTCACCGATGAAACACAGCCTCATGTCGAGCAGGGTTACTTCAACGCGCTGACCAACATGACGGCCATGTTGCAGGATCGGCCATTTCTATTGGGCGAAACACCGAGCATTGCCGACTATGGAATGATGGGTCCGATGTTGCGCCATTTTGGCCAGGATCCGACACCCGCAGAGATCATGAGAAACAAGGCACCTGCGGTTTACGAGTGGGTAGCGCGTCTCTGGAATACGGTTCAGAGAGAATCTGCTGAGTTTCTGACAGTCGTTCCCGACGATGCATCAGGGATGCTGAAAGAACTGTCGGAGACTCACCTGGCGCAGTTGAAACACAATGCGGATGCCTTTCATCGTGGTCAGAAGCATTTTGAGATGGAAGTGCAGGGTTGCCACTACAGGAAACTGCCCGTTTCCCGATATCGTGTCTGGTGCCTGGAACAGCTGCGTCAACATTTTGCTGAGCTGGACGAAGCGTCACAGTCGGCGGTCAAAGCGCTCTTGCCTTATGCAGATGCTGAGATTCTCTGGCAACCGCAGTTAGCCGCCCGCTCCGAATACGACCTGGAAGGACTGGCACCATTCAATAAGGCGATCAACGTCTACGCTAAAGGAACACCTGAATGAAATATTTGTTTGGCCTGGTGCTGCTGATTGCGCCGCTTATCGGGATAGCGCAATCACGTCCTAACGTAGTCATCTTGCTGGTCGATGACGGGGGATTTATGGACTTCGGCGGTTATGGCGGTGAAGCAGCAACGCCGAACATTAACCGGATTGCCGATCGAGGCGTGCGATTCAGCAACTATCACACGTCGCCGCTTTGTGCGCCGTCCCGAGCAATGCTCCTCACCGGGCTCGACAATCATCGGACCGGTGTGGGCACGATTCCTGAAGTCATCACAGATGCCCAGGAAGGGGAAAAAGCTTACGCGCTCAGCCTGTTGCCAGAAGTCGATACGATTGCAGATCGTTTGAAAGCGGCCGGTTATCAGACTTACATGACCGGCAAATGGCACCTCGGAAGAGAAGAGGGTGACCTGCCTAATCATCATGGCTTTGATCGATCCTTCACTCTGGATGCTTCCGGTGCGGACAACTGGGAACAGCGTTCTTATATGCCTTACTACGATGAGGCGCCCTGGTTTGAAGACGGTGCACCGGCAGATCTGCCGGATGACTTCTACTCTTCACGTTTCTTTATCGAAAAGTTGATTGAGTATCTGGATGATCGGGACAGGGCCAAACCTTTCTTCTCCTATGTTGCTTTCCAGGCGATTCATATTCCGATTCAGGCACCACGAGAGTTTATCGATAGATATGAAGGTGTGTTCTCTGAAGGTTGGGACCTTTTGCGAGACCAGCGATTCGAGCGAGCAAAGGCGCTGGGTTTAGTGCCGGAAGATGCTGCGCCTCCTGTGCCGCATCCCAGTCTGCGCAGCTGGGAATCACTGAGTGAGGAAGAGAGGCGGCATTACGAAACATCGATGATGGTGAATGCGGGAATGATTGAGGCGATGGATCACTACATCGGTCAACTGGTTGATTATCTTGAGGCCGAAGGTGAGCTCGACAACACGGTATTCGTGATCACCTCGGATAATGGTCCTGAGTTTAATGATCCATCGACGAATGCAGCGTTTATGCAATGGGCGAGTCAGAACGACTATCACATTGATATGGAGCAGCTGGGTGGCATTGGTTATCTGGGTGCGATCGGCACTGAGTGGGCAAGTGCGGCGGCTGTGCCGGGCTCCCTCTATAAGATGTATGCAACGGAAGGTGGTACCCGGGTGCCGATGATGATCAGTGGTCCTGGTGTGCCCAAGGTCGATGGCTTCAATTCAGCGTTGAACTTCGTGACAGACGTTGCACCCACGATTGCGGAAATGACCGGAGTCGATTCGGAGGGTATGGACGGTCGAAGCCTGCTGCCATTGCTCACTGGTGATGCTGAAGGAGTTTATGGTGCTGAGGATGAGATCGGTTTGGAAGTAGCGGGTAATGCGGCGCTGTTCAAAGGCGACTACAAGTTGACGAGAAATACCCGGCCGCACGGGGACTTTGTCTGGCGACTGTTTAATGTGCGTGTCGATCCTGCCGAATCCAATGATCTTTCCGAGGACATGCCGGAGCTGAAAGCTAAGATGCTTGCAGCCTATGAGGCTTTTGAAGTTGAGTATGGTGTCGTGGCCGTGCCTGAAGACTTCAATATCGTCGATCAGATTCGGTCGAACACAACTGCTGTCATGTTCAAGCGTAATTTGCCGACGATATTGCTCGGCGCCTTTGGATTGCTGTTGGTGCTGGTTGCAGCGTTCCTGTTTATCCGCAGGCGCAGATCAGTCTAGTCTTTCTCCAGCCACTCGTTATAAAGCTTGTGGAAGTGGCGGGGCTTGGTTTCACCGTAGTTCGCAAAGATCACCTCGTTGAGGTTATGCAGACCTTTTTGTACGTAAGGTAAATTCAAGGTGTCCTGGTTAAACACTTTAGCCAGGGCTCCGAGTTCCGGCGCCTCTATGTAATCGTCTTCAAGATCCAGCCAGTGCATTTTTGCAGCTGGCGGTCTAGGTTCTCCTTCAGGTGCCGGCATCATGAACAGACATTCGTGAATGCACTCTTCAGGATTATCCCCGTACGGGCGGAAGCGATAGAAGATCGGGTTAAATGAACCCCAGGGGCTCACATTCGGGAAAAGACTGAAATAGATCGGATCCAGGAGTTCAGCATCACTCACCTCATCCATCTTGTCTCCAAGGATCTTGCGCAGTTCTTCGCGGCGGGTTGAAGCTTCAGATGCTCGTTTCTCCGCGAAATCTCCTGTCGGTACACCTGCAGGTAAGTCGTCCATACCGTCCGCCAGACGACCACCAACCCAGTTGCAGAGGTGGATGTCTGCATGGAACTTATCGCCATCCAGGAAGTTACCCCGATCATCAAAGTAGCCAACCCGATTGTCGGTGGTGGTGACTTTCACACGGCCTTCTTCAACGCGTTCGTACACATTTCCCGTTAGTTCATGTCGCTGCTTGGTGAAAGGTGTTGCCTGGGTGAACGGATCTTTCGCCAGATGTTCAGGCACGTGAGGGCTACCCACCAGGTGTGCTGACAGTGCGCGGGAGTAGTTACCGAAGATATCGTACTTCGAGTTGGCGCAACCCAGGCTGCCAAGCAAGGTTGGGTGTGTCGCAACCGAGTGATAAGCCTCGGCAAACGCTTCATGGGCAACCTTCCAGTTGCAGGGCAGGCGTTTTGCAACATGCGCTGCTTTGTAGCGGCGTTCCATTGGCACATGAGTAAAGTGGTCGTCCAGGTTACCGATGTAGTCGGCCAGTGGTTCGCAATTCGGATCCGGGTTAATAAAGACGAAGCCACCCCAGCGGCCAACGTTAACTTTTTTCAATGAATGAGTTTCTTTTGAAACCGTTGGGAAATCCCAATGGCAGGGGACTTCCTGAAGTTCACCATCCAGACCCCAGGCCCAGCCGTGAAATGCGCATCTCAGGTTGTACAGGCCGGTCTCATCCTGGTGCAGGATTTGCCGACCCCGGTGTAAACAGGCATTGGGAAACGAGCTGAACTCATCTTCACCGCTACGAACAACGATGTAGGAAAGATCGCCAATATCGTAAACAATCGCATCGCCCACATTGGGGATGTCATCCTCATGGCAGGCCATCTGCCAGACGCGCTTCCAGAGTTTTTCTTTCTCCAGCTCGAAATACTCTCTCGAGTAATAGACCTTTGGGTCAACGATCGTTGGGCCCGGAGGCATGGGGTTATCCACCCGCATGATGTCCCTTACTGGATGCGAATCTGTGTCGAGGACCTCGTTGTAGCTGATACCTGCGGATCGATCTGTTCCGGTAACCGTCTCTACCATGTTTGCTCCCACTTGCGGTTTCTTTAATTATGTAGTGGAGTTTAGTTTTTCGACGGCCGGGAATTCTTGATCTGTATCAAGTCTGCGGCTGTCCGCGAGGGAGGAGGTGAAGATGGCTCGTTTTCAGCGGGATGATGGCAGTCTGTTTTATGACCTGCGTGAAGGAGGCGCGCCAACCCTGGTGCTTTCCCACGGTTTTGGTATGTCTTCGAGGGTCTTTCAGAACCTGGCAGACAAAGTCAGTTCGGCAGGTTTTGGTGTGCTCAGCTATGACCAGCGCTGCTGCGGTGAATCAGACAGTCAATTCACAGATGTCTCCGTCGCCAGCCAGGGTAAAGATCTGTCCGACCTGATTGAGCACCTGGAGCTCGATCAGGTTGTGCTGAATGGCTGGTCGTTCGGTGGCGCGGTGGTGCTGAATGCAGCATCAAGGCTCGGTGCTCGGTGTGCCGGTCTGATATCCACAGCGGGTGCCATGCCCAGGTATACGCAGACCGATGACTTTCCTCATGGCGGTCAAATCGAAGATGTGGATGCCACGGTCGCTGCGATTGGCGCAGATCGAGAAACCGTCCTGCACGGCCTCTACTACGAGGGTGTATTTGTTGCGCCCGTTGATGATTCGGTCAAACAACTTTGCTACGAAATTGCGCTTGAAGCTGCGCCCGGTGCTGATGCAGCGCTTTCTGACCTTGCCCGGGCGGATCAACGCGCAGAACTTGCGGCCTTGTCGTGCCCGGGACTGATCCTTCATGGCGATGCTGACGGAGTTGTGCCACTGGGCATCTCTGAAGCCGCGGCAGAGATCATGCCGGATTGTGATCTGGTTGTTCTGCCGGGTGTTGGTCATGCACCTTTTTTTGAAGCCAAAGAGGCCTATACCGAACAGGTGTTGAATTTTCTTAACAGGGTGGCCAGCTGATGACACGAGAAGTGAACTTTGGACTCTGGTATGACTTCAGAAATCCGCAGCAGGCACCTTTTGAAAAGTTTTATACAGCGACTCTGGATCAGATCGCCTGGGCGGAATCGCTGGGCTTTGATTCAGTCTGGCTGACAGAACATCACTTTGTCGAAGACGGTTACACGCCATCGCCCCTGGTGATTGCTGGTGCCATCGGTCAGCGCACATCGAAGATGCGCATTGGTACTAACCTCATGCTCCTGCCTCTCGCAGATCCAATCAGACTGGCTGAAGATGCTGCGACCTTGTCACTGCTCACTGGCGGTCGTTTTGATCTGGGTGTGGGGCTAGGCTACCGGGAACTCGAGTTCGATTACTTTGGCCGCAGTTTGAAAAATCGGCCATCCCTGATGGAAGAGGGTGCGGCGATTATCAGGCAGGCTTGGTCTGGGGAGTCTGTGAGCTTTCAAGGCAAACGATTCAGCGTCGATAATCTTCCCGTTCGACCCGTGCCTGAAAACATTCCCAGGTTGTTGATGGGTGGGATGGCTGAACCTGCCATTGCACGTGCAGCGAATATTGCCGATGGCTTTCTGTCGACGGGTGGTATCGGACACGACATTTATAGAGATCAGCTGGCGAATCAGGGAAAGCAGGGGGCTATCTGCGCAGGTAATTGGAGCATCGTTGCTGAGGATCCTGAAGCGGAGCTCGCACGCATTGGCGATCATGTGCTTTATCAAACCAATCAGTACATCAGCTGGGGTGCTTTTGGCCCGCCGGATCAGGTGCCGCTCTTTGAAACACCGGCTGCTGCTGTCGAAGGTGGACTGTACGAGCTGATGGACGGTGCTGCGGCGGTTGAAAGCCTCGCCAGTCTCGTTAACGACAACCCCGAAATTGTAGATGTTCACTTCTGGGCGCAGTTCCCTGGTGAATCCATCGAGAGCGGTAGTGCGCGAATGGAGTACCTGGCCAAACAGGTTCTTCCGGAAGTACGAGCGTCAATAAACTAACCACGAGCCTGTAGGAGATATCCTACAGGCAGACTGACATTGCGTGTGTATAGTTTCTGGACTTGGTGTTTTCTGGAGAAGTCCTAATGGTTTGGTTCCTGAAAAAGTGTTGCGCACTGAAGTTTCTGTCTACGCTACTACTGATGTTGGTCTGCGGTCAGTCTTACGCCACGATCTACTATCTTAAATTTACGTCTAGTGGTGCGTCTCACAGCGGAAATAGTACTTTTAAGGACAACGCTGGTGCGTGGCTAGAAGTTTCAATCGTGGATACGCATCCAACCGATGGCCCAATTCACTGGAAAAACAGCCAAACGGGGTCATTTACAGGAGAGTCTGCGTCTGGACACAAGAAACGATATGGGACCTACAACAATCTGCAGTTTTATTATGCTGATGTTCCCCGGTCGCTGACAGTTATCGAAAACAGCAGCGGTACACCAACGACAATCACAGCTGGAAGCAGTCCTGTCAGGTTCACAAGCGCGCCATCGTTCCTCTTGCCTGATGGCCTGTTGGTGGCATCAGGTGTTTCGCAGTACCCGGCTCGTAACATTTATGTGATTGCTGCTATGCCAATTCGCTTTATCCCCGCAACAGATTCTTATGAACACATCGAATATCGCGGCAATCATTCTTATCACCGAGACTCGGGAAAAAATGATCGCAATTGTCTGCAAGGGTGGACTGAAGCAGCGTTAACTATGGGTTCCGTCGAAATTTGGCAAGCGGTTGAGTCGAGCAATAGTTCTGCAGACGGCAAGTGTGCATCGTCGCGAATCTACAGAGGACCACTCAGCCATATCGTATTGGAGAGATGAGTTTAGAAATGGAGGAGCTTTGCCCATGACTCAATGTCGTGTGAATAGGTCGGGGTTTTTATTTAAGTCCGTGCTTGCAGTTGTATTAGTCTCTGTCTGTGCCAGTGCTCAGGCCAAAATCTACTATCTAAAATTCGAGGCCAGTGGCGCGACCCATGACTCGGTGAATCAGTTGAGTGCTAACTCGGAAGCGTGGCTAAAAGTATCAATCGTCGATACTCATCCTACGGATGGACCCGTGCACTGGGAAAACTCAGACATTGGTTCCTGGACGAAAGATCTCTATTCGGGAAGCGGAAAAACGTTGTGGAAGAATCGATTAGTTAACAATAGCCAGTTCTACTATGCGAATGTGCCGCGCTCCATCACGATCATAAACAATGACAATGGAAACGCGACGAAGATTACTGCAGGTGACGCCGCTCAACAGTTCAATGGAGCGCCGTCTTTCCTGTTGCCTGATGGGTTGCTGGTGGCGCCCGGTATGGCGAGACAAAGCAACGGGGTTCTAAGAATTTATGTAGCGGCGGCCACACGTATCAAGTCGATTCCTTATGAGACGGCTGCCTATGGCTACAAGGGTTTTCCGAAGTGGATTCACGATGGTCAGGATATGGATTCGGTTTGCCTACAGGGCTGGACAGAATCGATGGATAAACCGACCTTTGCTGAAATCTGGCAAGCCGTTAAGTACACCGAATCAGGCTTTGGTGCGCATTGCACTTCAACCTTGATCTATCACGGCAACCTTAGCCACATCGTTCTTGAAGAATAAAAGTCGACGTTACTCGTTAAAGGAACATACAGGAGATCAGGATGATCAAGGCAATTCGATTTTTGATTTTGCTTGCCGTACTTATTGCGCAGCCACTTGTCGCTGGACCGGTGGATACAGATGGCGATGGGCTCTCCGATTCTTTTGAAACGACCGTAACGAGCATCACATTGGATGAAACTAATCCGAACGATGTTGTGGCTGATGACAACAGCAATGGCTATTCCAATTGGACAGACCACCTTTTTACAGAGAGTGGCTTGAGTGGTTCGATACAGCAGGGTTCTCTTGTCTGGGATCATGAGGCGCTGGATGATGTGGCAGCTTACCCAGTGGTGGGTGATGATGGCACGCTGTTCGTTATCTCCCGGGATCGTACGCTTTACGCACTCAACCCGGATGGCACGACTTTGTGGACGCATGACTTTGATGCTTATGTTGAACATGCACCCGCAATCGGTGCGGACGGCACTCTCTATGTAGTCACCGGCACTGAAGTTTCCAGTGGCGCAGGAAACGGCAAAATCCACCTCATCGCGATTTCAGAAACCGGTGCGGAAGCCTGGCGATACGAAATGGCAGATCGCGCTGTTGCGTCCCCGGTAGTTGCAGAAAGTGGTGCCATTTATCTCGTCACTCAGGACTCTCAGCTCACAGCCATCGATGCCAGCGGTAACGAGCTCTGGACTTTTACTGGTGATTCGACCATGCGGCATGCACCTGCCATTGATGCCGATGGTTCCGTCCTGGTGCCGACGAAAGACAAATTATGGCGCTTATCGGTAGAAGGTATCGGGATTTGGGTGCATTTCTTTGAAGGCCAGATCGCCGGTACGCCTGCCGTTGATGGCCTGGGTAATGTCTATGTGCCGATTCGAGAACGGGAGCTGATCAAGCTCGATGCCTGGAACAACAAAAAGTGGTCGTTTGCACTTGAGGGTTACGCTGCAGGCTCGCCTGCCATTACCCTCGAAGGCAACATCATCATCGGCGATACACAGGGCAATGTTTATTCGATAGATCCTGACGGCAACAACAACTGGTCCTCACCTGATAAGTTTGTCGCTGATGATATTGTTTCGACCTCCATTGTCGTGGGGCGTAATGAAGCCAGCCCTGCGAGCAATGACACTCGAATCTATTTTGGTACACGGAGTCGAAAATTTTATGCGCTGGATGAATCCGGCGCTGAGCGCTGGACCGTCGAAACCGATGGTTACATCGTGGCGACTCCGGCACTCACCAAATTCGGCGTCATCTATGTCGTGGACAAAGAAGGCAAATTCTATGCCTTCGCGGATGATGTCATTGGGCATGTTCCTTGGGCGATGCAGCACAAAAACACGCGAGGAAACAGTCACCAGTGCTGGTCACCTGAAGGCTACTTGTACGCTGAGGTTGATTCCGATGGCGATGGCACCAACGATTGTCAGCAATATCAGGAAGAGATCCTTTCAACCTTGCCCGCGCCACCAACGGAGCCGCCAGAAGGCAGCTTCGGCGATACAGAAACACTGTGTTTCATAACCACAGGTAATAGCAGTTGTAGCGTTGATGTTACATGGGATACGGAATACAGCATTTATGCTCGGCTATATTTAGGCGCCTCAACCTCATGGATTGATGAAGGTTTGGAGGGTGACTATCTCTTGGGCGGCGTCACCACCAGCGACAAAGATCTGGAAATTCGGGATTTTCTCTCGCAGTCAGTTCTTGGCCAATTGACGGTCAAGGGAGGCAGCGGGTCGCTAACTGGCGACTCCAGCTGCGAAATCTGGCCGGGACAAAGCTCATGTCAGTTGACGACAAACTGGTCGACGACCAATCTGGACACGGTAGGTGCCGGGCTCTGGAAATCTGTTAACGGTGGTGCGTGGACAAAAATCAGCGCTGCCCTCAGCGGTTCCGACACAGTCACGTTGTCAGGCGGCGACACGGTGTCTTATCAACTTCACGCGAAAGATGGTCAGTCGATTGAGTTAGCGAACAAAGCCGTTCGAGGCGTGGTTTCTTCGGGTAGCCTGTCGGCCAGCGCAAGCCAATGTGAAATCGCGAGCGGTGATAGCACCTGCGATATTTTTATCAGCTGGTCTACTGCAAATACGGCGGCCGCTACTTTATGGCAGAAGATCGGTACCGGCGCGTGGACAGTGTTTGAAAGTCGACGTTCCGCGACGAATAGAGCAATTTCAGTCGGCACAGCCGGCGTCACGCTTGAGCTTCGACCAGGCGATGCGAGTGTCACAACTTCGCAGGCTTTCCAATCCGTCGCGTTAAGCGCAGTAGACGCTGATACCGACGGTGACGGCGTTGCTGATGTGAACGATAACTGTCCATTGGATGCTAACCCCTTACAAACCGACACCGATCTAGACGGCACAGGTGATGCCTGCGACACCAGCAATGACGACGATAGTGATGGTATCGACAACTCAATTGATAACTGCCCGACCATGGCCAACGCGAACCAGCTGGATACGGACAGCGACGGCCTGGGTGATGTCTGCGACGGGGATGATGATAACGATGGTCATTCTGATGCAACGGAAGCGACCTGTGGTTCGGACCCCTTAGATGCTCTGAGTGTTCCCCCGACGAGCTGTTTCGGCTCCGACACAGATGGTGATGGCGTAGCTGATGGCGACGATGCGTTCCCTAACGACAACACCGAAACGGCAGACAGTGACTCCGATGGCAAAGGAGACAATGCCGAGTTGGATGATGACAATGATGGCGTGCCGGACGATTCAGATGCCTATCCAGCGGACAATACTCGTTGGTTAGGGAACGTCGTTTCGATGTCGATCACACCTGATAGCGAAACGCATATCTCGACAACAACGGAACCGGGACCAACCCCTTATACCGCTTCTGTTTCCGCCGATGGCCTCTCAACTATTGCGATTCCGATTCAGGTCATCCCTGGCGTCAATGGCTTAGCACCTGCGCTGGCACTGACCTACGACAGTGGTCGGATGGGTTATCAGTCAGACAACGATATGACCCACGGTTCAATGGGTTACGGCTGGGCCTTAGAAGGGATCTCAAGTATCCGCCGATGCGAAGACAGAAGTTCCACAGCCGGTGACATTACATTCACCAACAGTGACAAGTTGTGCCTGGATGGTGAATTGCTGATTGCAATCAGCGGTTCCTACTTTGGTGCCGGCACAGAGTATCGAACTGAAAGTGATACCTTTGCCAAGGTTACCGCGAGCGGTTCCGGTTTTGAGGTGAAAACTCATGAGGGTCTAACTCTGACCTACGGGTCAGGTCTGAATGGTGATCATCGAGCCAAAGCGGGCAATACCAATGTTGACTACGTATGGGCTCTGCAAGAGCAGAGAGACTCATACGACAACACGGTGAGTTATGACTACATTAAGGATGATGCAACCGGGGAGATCTACCCGAAGACCATCAGCTATAAGGATGCCGTTGTTTCATTTGACTATGCCCATCGCGCACCGAGAGAAGTAACTCGCGTTGATGTGGGCTCAGGTTTTGCGCTGAGTAGTGTGTATCTACACAAGATTGCCGTGTCTTTTAGTGGTAAAGCGGTTCGTGACTATGTCCTTCATACGGAACAGGAGAACGGACGCAGAGTTCTAAAGGCTGTTCAGCACTGCGGTTTCGATACAGCGGGTTCAAACCGGGAGTGTCTGAATCCCATTAACATCACGTGGGATGCAACCCAAACCTATGTGGCTGTTAGCAAACTGACGGATTCACTCGGTGCAGAGACCAATTTTAGTTATGTGCCATGGGTATCCGGTGACGTACCCGCACTGACGGCGGAAACCAACACGCCAACCTTTAACACCACGGGCACAAGCTGTACGGTTTATTCTACCCACCTCAATGGCGATACCTTGCATTACAACCGCCGCGCTTATGTCACCCAAATGACCACATCCAATGGCGTGGGTGCTGGTGTCAACACCTACAAATACTACGGCAAGAGCGAGCCTGTGTTCATGCAGGACAATCGCGGTTATGCCGGTCATGAAGTCGTGGTTCAGCGCGATGAATCTGATACAACAGATATCACTACCTACTCACAAATGGAAACCTGTTTCCCTTATGCGGGCCTGGTAGCGGCGAGCTATACCTACGAAGGATCGACGCATGCCGGTAACGAATTATCGGTGGTTGAAAACGATTGGCAGAGCATTTCCTTGCATGGTGGTGCTACCTCGTTCGTCTATCCGAAAAAGTCCCTTGGTATGAACTATGAGAGCGGTTCGCCCTTTGGTGCACTGGAAACCGAGACGACATATACGATGGCAAACAACCTGCCGTCTGAAGTTGTGGTTGTTGAGAGAACGGCAAAAAGTGCCGCCCTCAGTGCCGGTTCGTGGACGTTGTCCGACGTTCTTAATACGGTGACTACAGATGTTGATTTTGGTCACGACACGACCAATTGGTTAAACGCATTCGTCAACAGTGTCGGTACGACTCACACGGATGGCACAGAAACCAAGGCATCGACGACTACGTTTACCCGCGTGGCGGGCAAGATGGCTATTAACTCGGTCACTGAATCTCGTGGTTCGGCAGGTACACTGACGACAACTTTTGGCTATGACCTCGATCATGGCTATCCAACATCCGTGCAGCAATCGGGTACCAGTTTGAGTTCGCGAACAACGACGCTCACTGAATACGCTCATTTTCGCTATCCCGGAAAGATTACGAACCCGGTAGGCGAAGAGGTGACCTATACCTACGATCTTCGGTTTGGCACGCCAACAACGGTAACAACACCAGATGGACGGTCTTCGTTGACGAAACGTGACGTCTTCGGGCGAGTGGTTCATGTTGAAGACACCACTTCAAACAACCATCAGTTGATTGAGGTAGATTTCGTCAATGCCTCTGGCTCGGTTTACGGGCATGCGCGTGCCTACCAGGCAGTTGTTTCAAATTCAGCCGCGCCGAAAACTGTGCATACGTTCGACCAGCTCGGCCGACGCGTTAGCCAGGCAAGGGCTGGGTTTAAATCTGGAGATTGGGTATTGCAGGATGTTGGCTATGACTTCCGAGGTCGGATGACCAAAGAATCAGTGCCGTATATCGAGGAAGGCTTGCCGATTGGTGCCTCCAATCACGTTTCGCGGCAGGAAAGTTCCTATGACATCAGAAACCGCCTGATATCGAGAGATATGGCTGATGGTGGTGAGCTTGATGTCAGTTATACGCTGGTCAGCGGTGAACTGAAAGTGACGCAGACAGAAACAGTTCAGGTTCCGAGCAGTTCGGCCGCCACCATCGACACGGTCCAGTATCTGAACGCCCTCGGTCAGTTGGTGAAAACCACAGATGACAACAACACGGATACGGTGTTCGCCTATGATCCGCTGGGTAGCCTGAAGTCGACGCAGGTAGGTAGCCATCCGACGACTACGATGGCCTACGATGCGGTTGGTCAGCGCACCAGTATCAGTGAGCCGCATACGGGTACGACCTCGTTCAACTACACGGTTCTAGGTCAGGTCGCGTCACAAACCAATGCCGCGGGTCGCATCATCAGCTATTTCTACGACAATGCCGGGCGGCTTATTCAACGAATTGATGACGATCAGTTGTCTACCCAGACCGTGAATCGCTGGGCCTACGGGACGATTGGAGCGGATACAGGGCGGCTTGTGACGGAACGTCAGGATATTGGTGATACCGGATCGGATGAGTTTACGCGCACTTACCGGTACGACTTATCCTCCGGCAAGCCGGAAGCTGTATCGACCACCGTGGACAATGCTGATGTCACTGAGACGATACACGTTACTTACACCTATGATGCACAAGGCCGGGTCGATGAAACCACCTATGATGATAACGACGACCAGGCGGGTAACACCACCACCGGGGTCACCGCCCGTAACGTCTATAACGGGCAGGGCTATCACTACAAGGTGACCCGCGAAGACGGCAACGACAGCGTCATTCTTCAAACGATTAAGGCCCAGGATGCGTTCGGTAATTCGGAAAAGACGACCTTCGCGAATGGTGTTACAACGACCAGAACATTTGATCCGACGTCAGGTCGCTTGAACACTATTAAGACTCTTGGTAACGGAGCGGTATTGCAGGATCTGTCTTACACCTGGCGCACCGACGGTTCGCTAAAGACCCGAAAAGATGGCCCGAATACGGAAACATTTGCTTATGACAGTCTACGGCGGTTGGTCTCAGCAACAGTGAACAACGCCACCAGCAGAACGCTCAATTACAGCTACGATGCATTGGGGAACCTCCTGTCGAAGACCAGCAGTGTGGCTGCGGATGTGGATGTCACAGGTTACACCTACGGTTCTGCCGGACCCAATGCCGTGACCAATGTCACGGTTGGTGGTGATGCCACTTCTCTTGCTTACGATGCAACCGGCAACGTGACGGCGATCAACCCAACAACGGGCGATGATCGAACCTTCACATACAACGCTCATAATTTGGTGACGAATATAGACGTGAAAGAAAACGGCACGAGCAATGTCGTTGCTTCGGAGGCGTTTGCGTATGGCGGGGATAATCAGCGTTATTTCAGAAAGTCGGAATGGGAGAATGGTGCAGGCAACACGCAAACGAAGTACACAGTCTATGCTAGCGGTGGGAAGATTGAGCGAGTCATTAACGGTGTAAATTACTCCAAAAAGATTCAGTTGACACCCAGCGTCACCTATCAGAATGGTCAGATGAGCTATGTACATAAGGATCACTTGGGTTCGGTGCATCGGATCACGGATGAGAATGGCGATTCGAAGCTCACCTTTGGGTTCGACCCATTTGGTTCAAGGCGTTCCGCGGATGCGAACGGACTAATTGATGAGCAGGAGCTTGCCGATCTAATCAGCGATATTGAACGAATAACTCACTGGGGTTTGACGGGGCACGAAACGCTTGATCGTACGGGCGTGATTCATATGAACGGCCGGATTTACGATCCGGTGCTCGGCCGATTCTTGAATTCGGACCCGATTGTACCTGACCCACTCAGCTCACAAAGCTTCAATCGATACAGCTACGTCTTTAACAATCCATTGAGTTTTCACGACCGAAATGGCTTTGAACCTCTTGAAGGAGACCAGGGTTCGAACTCATCGCCGATCATAGATGATAGTAAGGAATCCATCTTCGATCGCGAACTCCTAGAACGATACGGCATTCGTGTTGTGCCAGTTTGGTATCAAGAGGATATTGCTGAAGGCTACGATCAGAGAGAAGAGGCGATAGAACAGCTCGAAGAAATTCAGGTACAACTGGTTCGTTTTCAAGAGCAAACACAAAATGCACGTTGGGCAGGGGTAGAAAACAATAAAGGTGGACCTTCAGATGTTTTGTATCTCGCCAGTATTGGGTCATCTGGAATAGGCTATCTACTGAGTCTTGGAGAGTTTTCCAACGTATTTGATAAACAGTGGTTAGGCAAAAACGGAAAATGGTACCCAATCGGGTGGGGAGGTAACGGATTCTCCGGTGGCCGATCTATTGCGCAATATAGGGCGGGGGCATGGCGTTCATTTGGAAGATTGGCTCTTGCTCCTAGTTTGGTATTGACTGGAGTTCAGGGAGTGAACGCCCACCGTAGAGGTGATTGGTTTGGTGTATATGATTCGGGTTTAGATGCGGCGGCAGGACTGATTGGCGTTTTTGGTGGTGTATATGGTTTTAGCTTTGGGTTTTCCTATTTTCTTACAGAAGCTGTTATTGAAAACACAGTTGGCTACAAAGCTATTACCAGACGAACAACAAGTTACGCTTGCAGTTGGACGAAAGAGTGTTCGTTATGAAGCCTAAAGAGGTGTATTTGAACCTGTACTATCTCTTCTATCGGTGGAGTCTAAGGTCATCGGGAAAGTACGAAAATCATCGAATTAATGCGATAGCAATGATATCAGGGATGGTCCTTGCCGACTTTTCCTCATTGTTCATATTGGTGGCTGTTTACACAGATTTACTCGATAACTTTGGCTCTATCCCGTCATGGTGGGCGTTGGTTATCAGTGCGGTAGTCATCATTGGAAACGTGTTTCTTTTTGGTGTGGGTGATACCGCCACTCGAGTGATTGACAACGGTGCAAGTGCCTCACGCCGCTTAGTACACATATGCAACGCATCAATCATTGGATCGGTTGCTTTGTTTGCTTTCGCTTGGGGCTCACTTCTGTTTTCGAGCTAAAACCAGGTGTGGGGCCAGAGCTGCGATTGATTCCAAGGTTTGTTCAAAGGATTGAATTTATGAAAAAAGGATTTTGGTTGGGTCTGTTTCTGGTGTGGATTTCACCTCATACGTTCGCAGACTACTACCTCAAGTTTGAAACCAGCGGTGGTACCTTCGACTACAGCACCCCGATTCAGAATACCGGCACGGCGAGCACCGTGGAGGTTTCGATTGTGGATACGCCTGCAAACGATGGCCGTGTCCATTGGCCGAATAGCATGGTTGGGGCGAGAGCGAACGTTTACTACAGAACAGTTTTCTCATCGAATACGACAGCATTTGCAAGTGCGGGTACGGAGGATGACAAAAAAGTGTTTTACGTGGCCGGTGTCCCGCGGTCTGTCACAGTGCGATCACCTAATGGCGGCACAAACACGGTGATCACCCACGGCGAAGCACCTGAGCCGTTCACTTCAGCACCCAATTTCTTGCTACCCGATGGTTTGTTGGTCGCTGCGGGTCTCTCTTACTACTACTATCGAAAATCGAATGGAACGATCACTAGGAACAACAAAGTGTTCATGGTGGCTGCGCCTCCAGTAAGAAGTACCCCTGTTGCCGCCGGTGCGGGAAACCTGTCGTTCTACCTCTCGTGTGCTGCGGGTTGGTCTGATTTGGGTGGCGTAATCGCTATCTGGCAAAACGGTGTCTATTCGAAAACGAACCTGGAGTCCACCTGCAAGAGTGTGTCGGTGTATAACGGAACGAACCGTTACATCGTTCGCTATGACTAAATAAGAACACTAATTGGCGGTATTCAAAGGAGTGAACCAATGAGATTTAGAACTTGGATGACGTTTCTGTGTCTGGTTGTGCTTTCACCTAGTGCACTAGCAGACTACTATCTTAAGTTTGAAACAAGTGGAGTAAATCACGTCCACTCATCAGGCGCTCTTAGCTCAGACAGCAATGCCTGGATGAAAGTGTCGATTGTTGATAGTTACCCGACAGGGCAGCCAATTCACTTCGAAGGCAGTGACACCGGCACTGTGCCTATAAACACAGCAGCTGATACTGCGGTTTTCTACGTCGCGGATGTGCCGAGGTCCGTCACCATTCTTGAAAAGAGTACGGGTGCAAAACAGACGCTGTCAGCGGGAGACGCGCCACTACCCTTTTCGAATGCACCATCGTTTCTGTTGCCACATAGGTTGCTCGTTGCTACAGGGATGCAGCGTCTTGCGAGTTACGGAAAGATCTATATTGCTGCAGCGATGCCCGCAAAGTCCGTCGCTCACAGCGTTCCTACGGCGAACGTATTTGGTAATGGTTGGGCGGAGGCTGACGGCGGGAATTGCGTTGAAGGCTGGTTTGAAAAGATTCGTGATAGCGGCACTGTTCACATCGTTAGTTCGAGGGGGTCAAGCAGCAAGTCTTATACGGGTAATTGTTTCACGCAGTCCCACTACACAGGAAAGCTGTCACATATTATTCGGTATAAGTGAATCAGTCTTTAGTCAGACCTAGACCCAGGCCGCCATCAACATCCAGTATCGCACCGGTTGTCCATTCGCCGCGGGCAAGATAGTCAACGGCCTCGGCGATTTCCTGGCTGGTGCCGATTCGACCCAGTGCATGGCTGCCTGCGAGCCCGTTTAAACGCTCCTTGGATTCTTCGTCAGTCATCAGTCCCGCCCGTTGATAAATCTCCGTGGGAACGGCGCCTGGAACAACACAGTTAACCCGGATGCCATCTTCACCGAGTTCAGCAGCGAGTACCCTTGTTAGCGTTTCTAATGCACCTTTGGTTGCGGCGTAAGCTGAGGCGCCAGGAAACGCTCGACGAGTATGGATACTGCCGATAAAGATAATCGCGCCACCATTTTTTGAGAGTTCCGGTTTGCATAACCCTGAGAGCAGCATGCCGGCAATAACATTGCTGTCGAAGATGTCTTTCAGATCCGACTCTTTCAAAGTATCGATGTTTCCGCGCACCATATTGCCAGCATTGCTGACGAGAACGTCAAGGTGTCCGGCGTGATCCACTGCTTCTTTAACGATACGCTGTCGATCTTCTTCAACCGTGATGTCGGCCTGTATCCCTCGGCATCGTTCGCCAAGTTGTTCGCTGAGTTCTTGTATCGGTGCTATGCGGCGACCGCAGATGGTGACCTTTGCGCCTCGTTCAATGTAATAGCGGGCGATACCTTCTCCGAGGCCGGATCCTCCGCCTGTTACCAGGACTGATAGTTCTTCTATGGTTTTCATAAAGTTTCACCTGCACACCATTTTGCTGCTTTCTGCAGAAAGGCACTGTGGCCTGGTGCTTTGATCGACAGTCGGTCATGCGCCAATGCGCTGTAAATGCTTCGACCTTTGCCGAAGCTGTTTGACCAGGCGAGCGTCTGTGTTGAGCCATCTTCTGCACTGATGGCCTGGAAGAGGGGGGCGGCGTCATCCGCGGGTTCAATATTGTGATAAAGCTCATCAATGAGCGTGAACGTTGAACAACGCTGAGTCACTGGATGCTCGACGTTCAGGTTGATGATCTCCATTTCGGCGGGTTCAGGATGAAAACTTTCTCCCCAAACCCATTTGGCGCCAAGTAGCTGTTGCCACTCCGGCCAGGTGTCAAAACAAATTGCAGACGTATGAAGGCCGAGTAGCCCGCCACCGACTGCAACATAGCTGGAGAGCAGTTCCCGATGACTTTCACTGATTTCGTAGGCCCACTCCCTGCGATGAGGGATGTATTTGTCATCGTCGAGCATGCGCCACCGAAGGGCGAACATCGTGACGAGATCTGGGCCTTCTGCAATGGCATCAAGACCTGCATCGAAGTCATGGTAAATGGTGGATTCGTATCCCGATTCAGCAAGCACTTCCGACAACGCCTGTGATGCGTCCTCAAAGTCGTGGTTAATGCCACCCGTGAGAATCAGGTTCTTTAGGGTCATCAGTCTCTGGGCAGTTGCGCCAATAAAGAGTGAACGACGCCGCCGTCGATGATCAGTTCATGACCGTTGATGTAGCTGCCATTGTCGCTGTCCAGATAGAGCACCGCGTTGGCGATGTCTTCCGCAGTACCCAGTCTGCCCGACGGTACTGCGCCCGCACGCTTGTTCCGCACCTTCTCATCTTCATAGATGGGTGCAGACATACCGGCATCGATGAAGCCCGGTGCGATCGCATTGACGCGAATGTTGTGGTCACCTAATTCGATAGCCAGTTGCCTCGCCATCTGTGCCACGCCCGCTTTGGTCGCAGGGTAGGCCCCCGCACCTGGACCGGGTGTCACACTGTTGATGGATGACATATTGATAATGTGACCGCCGCCGGCTGTTTTCATCCTGTGTGCGGCTTCACGAGCAACGATATAAGTGCCAATAAGGTTAATGTTAACGGTAGTGGTGAAGTCTTCGATGGACTGTTCGATCAAGGGACCGAAGCGAACAATACCTGCGTTATTCACAACAGTATCTGGGGTACCAAACTCATCCATGGCGGCTTTGACGTCTTCCGGGCGTGTGACATCTGCCTTCAACACAACAGCGTTTTCGATTGCACCTGCAGTGTCGTTAAGCTGTTTCTCATCGAGATCCAGAAGGCCGACTCGATAACCAACTTTGCCACAGTGTTCCGCGATGGTTTTTCCGATGCCGTTTGCGGCACCGGTGATCAGGATAGATTTCATGCAGGTCCCAGTCTTACCGGGTAATAGCCCCAGAGATCACGTTCGGTTCGGGTATCTTTTTCTGCGGTCTTATCCGGGTCCGGTCTGACGCCTGCCTGGAACAACACCTGGCTGATCAAGGCAACGGTACCCATATGATCGACGGCTTTGTCTTCCGGTGGCATAACACCAGCGGCCAGGTTTAATCCAAGGCACGCGTGCATGCCTCGACCGAATGAAAGTCCATAGCCCTGTTGTCCTTTCGGAATTTCCCGATGTGGATTGAATTCGTCGGCGTCACTGCCAAACATGTCGGTAGAACGGTTCGCGGTCTGCAAATCGATAATGACACTGTCACCTTCGTCGATGTCGTGTTGTTCGATGTGCATCGGGCAAAGACTGCGTCTTGATGCGATCGGGCTGGATGGATGCAGGCGAATGGATTCGAAGACGCAGCGCTGAATGAATCGTGGGTCTTCATCAATCCTTTTACGATCCTCCGGATGTGCGCTGGTCCAGGTCAACATCTCGTGCATGGCGTGGGTCAGTGTATGGATTGATGTATGGGCGCCTGCCAGCGTGAAGAACGCCATTTCCCGCGTCAGCATATCCCGCGTCATATCGATGTTGTCTTCGTTGCGCAGCAGTACCGTCAAAACATCTCGCGGCAGGTCTTCTTCAGTGATCTCACCGGCTTTCAGTTGTTGCAGCTTTTCTGTTCGCGAGGCAATGGATGGCACAACGTAGGTTTCGTCGAATCGATCCAGCGCTTCTCTTGCCTCCGCTCTTAATGCATCACGATCTACCGTGGCATGGGCCATGGTCGCGGTCCGCCCAAACAGTTGGGTGAGCGCCATCAGGTCCGCCGTTTCTTCAGGTGTCTTCAGTGGGCGATCGATGCCAGTGAAATCCACCGTCAGGTTCACCATGACCCGGTAGCCAAAATCCACCAGATCCATCTCGCCGGATTCTATGTAAGGCGCGAGGGTTTCTTTCAGGGTGGTGGGGAAGACCTCGGTTTCGTAGTAGCGGAAAAAATCTCTACGAAACACCTGTGTCTCCAGGTTACGACGCGCACGATGCTCATCCCCGTGAAGGTTAACAAGTACGTCCTGCATGATGACTGAGCCTTCATCGTAGAGTGCCTGCCTGAGATTTTTTTCGCGCAGTGCCTTTGATGCTTCATCGTAATCGGAGATGGTGTGCTGTTTAGACACGTCAGATGTCCTCTGCTCGTTGTTTCGTCAGTATGCCCGACGAGTATTGCGAGGTGCGCCAGCCATTGATGGGTTCCCTCGGTGGTAGTGGATCTAGCGGCATGCTTTTGCCGCCGACCATGACGCGCTTAATGTTGTCTGGATCGCCCAGCAGGGTGACGTCCTTGGATGGATCACCCTCGATCAGTATCAGGTCCGCCAGTTTGCCGGGTTCGATACTGCCGGTATCTCCCCGAAAACCAGCGTGCTCACCGCAGGCTTTGGTAGCCGCAGTGATGGCTTCGAGAGGTGTGAATCCCATATCCCTGACGAACACTTCCAGCTCGCGGTAGTGCCAGTCGCCATAAGGGGTGATGGAAAACCCGCTCTCTGTGCCGCAAAGCACGGGCACGCCGGCTTCATAGGCCTGGCGAATCTGAACAGCGCTTTCTTCAATTTCCTTGCGGAAAACTTCCTGGAGACCCGGGTCAGCACCGACCGCTTCCCCGTAATCGGCGAGATTCGCCTGGAAGGTAAAAGTGGGTACGAGCGGAACTTTTTTCTCGCACACCAGCTCCAGGGTAGGTTCATCCA
The DNA here is from genome assembly GCA_965267195.1 of Pseudomonadales bacterium. Taxonomy (GTDB): domain Bacteria; phylum Pseudomonadota; class Gammaproteobacteria; order Pseudomonadales; family Azotimanducaceae; genus UBA9659. The sequence goes on along the minus strand of OZ253942.1, from coordinate 1,163,726 downwards.
TAAAGGTGGCGTGTAACAACATATCCATGCCGGCGAGTACGGAATCACGAATACTCTCGGCGTTCCTGCAGTGACCCATCACAGGGATGCCCAGCTCGTGGGCGGTGTCGCAGACGAGCTTTAACTCATCAAGGCTCCAGGCCTGAATTTCACCGCGAATACTCTGTCTCGGCAGCAGTCCCGTGACATGAACCTTGATCCAATCGACACCCTTTTTGATCTGTCGTCTGACCTCCGTTCGAATTTCTTCCGGGGAAGAAACAATTTTTGCGTAGCCACGCAGTCCCTCATCGGGAATCAACCGGCCCGCGGTGCCGCCGACGGACGTTAACAGCGCGTTGCCGCCGCACAACATTCTCGGTCCGGGAATCACGTTGGCTTCAATGGCATCCCTCAGGTCAACGCCGACGTCGAATATGCAATCGGGATCAACAAAGGCAGTCACGCCTGCGTTGAGTAATTTCTTAACGTTCTGGGCCGCGATGATGGCGGCGAGTCCTTCCCGGCGGTGGAAAAACAGTTCGTCGTTGGACGACGGTTCATCGAACGTCATATGGCAGTGAGCATCGATCAGACCGGGCATCAGGGTCAGGCCTGAGGCATCAATACGCTCGACTTCATTGCTGCCACCACCTTCGCCCACGGAGGTGATTCTGTCGTTGTCGATGGTGACCGTGGCCTGGAAAGGTTCGCGCCCCGTCCCATCAATGATATTGGCGCCTTCGATCACTATGCTTCTTTTGTTGCTCCTGCTCATGGCTGTTTAATTTTCTCCCAGATGGCGAGAGGTGTAGCCGGCATATCCATGTGGTCGATATCGAGGGCATTGCAGATGGCGCCAATCACCGCCGGGGGCGCACCGATAGCACCAGCTTCGCCACAGCCTTTCATACCGAGCGGGTTATTGGGTGTTTTGGTGTCAATGAAAGCCGTTTCAAAGGAAGGCAGATCATCTGCCCGTGGCATGCAGTAATCCATAAAAGAACCAGTCAACAACTGGCCTTCATCATCGTAAATCGCATGCTCCAACAACGCTTGTCCGATACCCTGGGCAATACCGCCGTGCATCTGGCCGTGAACAATCATCGGATTAATTACGGTGCCAAAGTCGTCCACCGCGACAAAGTCCACGATGGTTCTGGATCCGGTTTCCGGATCGATTTCTATTTCGCAGATATGGCAGCCGGCTGGAAAGGTGAAGTCCGGTGGATCAAAGAAGGCATCTGCTTTGAGGCCGGGTTCCATTTCATCCGTAGGAAAGGACTGCGCGACGTACGCCGCCAGCGCTACTTCCGCGAAAGCCATTCGTGTGTTGCTGCCGGGACTGAAGAATTCGCCTTCCTCGAATTCAACGGACTCTGGTGCAACATCCATATTGAAGGCTGCGATTCGTTTACCTTTCTCGATGATTTTGTCGCAACCCATAGAGAGTGCAGACATGCCAACAGGACCACTTCGTGAGCCGAAGGTCCCCATACCGAACTGAACTTTGTCTGTATCGCCATGAATGATGTCGATACTCTCGATATCGATACCGAATTTGTCTGCGACCAGTTGCGCGAATGTTGTTTCGTGACCCTGGCCATGGGAATGTGACCCTGTCAGGATTTCCACAGAGCCTGTTGGGTTCACTCGAACCTGTGCTGATTCCCAGAGTCCGGCGCCGGATCCCAACTCCCCCAGTTTTTTCGACGGGCCAATACCCGCTGCTTCAATCCAGGTGGCGATACCGATACCTCGCAGCAAGCCTTTTTCTTTGGCGGCTTCCCGTCGTGCTGGGAAGTTGTCGTAGTCAATCATTTCCAGGGCTGTGTTAAGGCCGAGGTCATAGTCGCCTGCGTCATAACAGGAGATGACAGGGGTCTGATAAGGGAACTCTCGGACGAAATTTTTTCTTCTGAGTTCTGCAGGGTCGATACCGATCTGACGCGCTGCGACATCCATAAGGCGTTCGATAATGAAGGCAGCTTCAGGTCTGCCTGCGCCGCGATAGGCATCTACTGGCGTTGTATTGGTATAGACCGCTTTGACCTCGTTGTAGATCGCCGGAATGGTGTATTGGCCAGAGAGCAGGGGGCCACACATATAAGTGGGGATCAGCGAGCCAAAGGTAGAAAGATAGGCGCCCATGTTCGCGGTGATGGCGACTCTTAATCCAGTGACCTTGTGATCTGAATCCAGAGACATTTCTGCTTTCACAACCTGGTCGCGGCCGTGAGCATCTGTCAGAAGGGCTTCGGTTCGATCCGCTGCCCACTTGATGGGGCGACCGATCAGTTTGCTGGCCCAGGTGCAGATCACTTCTTCGCTGTAGTTAAAAGCTTTGGAGCCGAAGCCGCCACCCACATCTTCGGAAATGACGCGCAAACGATGCTCTGGTGCCAAACCGATGACCGCAGCCAGTGTCATGCGAAGGCCGTGAGGATTCTGTGAAGTGATATAAAGCGTGTATCGATCATCGCGCTCGTCCCAGTTGGCATTCAGGGCGCGAGGCTCCATGGCACTAGGCGCGAGTCGATTGTTGTAGAGATCCAATTCAACCCGATGGGCCGCTTCGTTGAAAGCCGACTCAACAGCAGCAGCGTCGCCGAGTTCCCAGTCGTAAGCAATGTTGTCCGGAATGTCATCGTGAACTGCTGTGTCATTGCCCGCTGCATCGCTTGCTCGGGCAACCACCGGCAGATCTTCATAATCAACATCTACCATCTCAGCGGCATCACGTGCCATTTGTTTGGTGTCAGCAATGACAACGGCAACAGGATCACCTACATATCTCGCTTTTTCTGTCGCAAGCGGGGGATGGGCACCGGCTTTCATTTCACTGCCGTCTTTGGAGTGGATCATCCAGCCACACATCAGTGTGCCCAGTTCAGTTTTGCTGTAATCGGCGCCGGTCAGGATGCGTTGCACACCGGGCATGCCGGCGGCAGCGGATGTATCAATGCCCAGGATTTTTGCATGAGCGAGGGGCGAGCGGACGAACACCGCATGGCATTGGCCAGGTAGCTGAAGGTCATCTGTGTACCGGCCTCGACCAGTAACAAAACGAACATCTTCCTTGCGCAGGATCGATTGACCGATTGCAGACATATGGCCTGATTCCCCTCTTTTTGTTTGATGCTACCACCCCTGTGTTCTCTTAGACTAGGTGTTGAGGTTATTGAGCTAAATTGCTGTTTCCGCCTGATATTCGCTAGATACTTCCTATACGGATTAATTGCTGTGATCCAGATTATTGTGCAGTGCGTAAATAAGCGCAGTTAATCAATACGGACCATGAAAATGACTATTATTTATACCTTGATTGGTGCCAGCCTTGCGCTGCCACTGCTCTTCTCAGGTTCCAACAGTACCGAAAGTACGCTGATCGCTAAGAGCCAGCCTAAAAACTGTGCCCGCAGCGGAACGGAAGACGAGGAGTTCTAAACCCTTCACATCGATTTGTGACCCAGATATGGTGCAGCTTCTTTGAAGCTGTACCAGTCCTGGGGTAATCGATGAAAGATGAGACAAAACTGATCCACTCCGGCTACGAAACCGAGCCGACCACCCACGCAGTAGCCACACCGATCTATCAGACGGTCGCCTACGAGTTCGACAGCGCCCAGCATGGGGCGGACCTTTTTAACCTTGCCGTCCCAGGCAATATTTATACACGGATCATGAATCCAACCACCGACGTGCTTGAACAGCGGGTTGCTGATCTCGAAGGTGGTGTCGGCGCGCTAGCTTTGAGTGCGGGAAGTGCGGCGATTACTTACGCCATTCAAAACATCACATCGGTGGGCACAAACGTCGTCGCTACGCCACAGCTTTATGGCGGCACTTACACTCTGTTTGCACACATGTTCCCTAACCAAGGTGTTGAAGTGCGTTTCGCGGAAAATGATTCTGCAGAAGCGATCAGCAAACTGATTGATGACAAAACCCGCGCTGTATTCTGTGAGTCCATCGGAAACCCCGCGGGTAATGTTGTCGATATTGAAGCTCTGGCGAATGCCGCCCATGAGAAAGGGGTGCCCCTCATTGTCGACAACACGGTGGCGACACCGATACTGATCAAACCGATCAGCTATGGTGCGGATATCGTCGTCCATTCCATGACCAAGTACATGGGTGGCCATGGTACTTCCCTTGGCGGCATCATCGTCGACTCCGGAAACTTCCCCTGGGCAGACTATCCGGAGAAGTTTCCGATGATGACGGAACCGGAAGCTTCCTATCACGGGGTGGTTTACACCGAGGCACTTGGACCTGCAGCCTACATTGGCAGAGCCCGAACCGTGCCGCTTAGAAACACCGGTTCAGCACTTTCGCCCTTTAATTCCTTCCAGATTCTTCAGGGGCTGGAAACCCTCGCGCTCAGAATGGAACGTCATTGCAGCAATGCACATGTTGTTGCCGACTATTTGCAGAACCACGACAAGGTCTCAAAGGTTAATTTCGCGGGCCTTGCTGATGACCCTTATCACTCACTTGCCCAGAAGTACTGTGATGGAAACCCGGCTTCACTCCTCACGTTTGAAATCAAAGACGGGTTTGATTCGGCCGTGAAATTTTACGATGCGCTGAAGCTGTTCAAACGGCTGGTTAATATCGGAGATGCCAAGTCTCTCGCTTGTCATCCGGCATCAACAACTCACAGGCAGATGACAGAAGAAGAGCAGTTAGCCGCAGGGGTCACTTCCGGAATGATTCGCCTCTGTATAGGTATTGAGCACCAGGATGACATTATCGAAGACCTTGAGCAGGCACTCAGTCAGGCTTAATGATGGTTGCCTTAAAACACATTCCTGCCACCGACTCGGCATCGATCCTGGAAGCCGTGGCACAAGAGGGTGCCTGCATTGCAACGGGCGTGCTTAACGCAGAGCTTTGTGATGCGCTGATGTCGGATTTCCAGCCCCATCTGGATGCTCTGACCTGGGGTGTCGATGAGCTGGGTTACAAAAATGACTTCTATGGAGAGAAGACCAAGCGATTGCATGGCTTATTCAGCAAGTCGCCCCGCATGGTTGAGGTTCTGACTCATCCGCTGTTCCTGTCGCTCGCCCGCAACATGTTTGTTGAATCAGGTATCGCCAACGATGTTCGCTTGAGCAATACCGAGTTGATGGTGTTGAACCAGGATCAGGATGTGCAGGTGTTTCATCAGGACGCTGCTTCCTGGCCGCGCGTTCAAAAACGGGAAGAGAATGAAATTCTGATCAGTGCCAACTGTGCGCTGACCGATTTCACGGAAACCAATGGCGCCACTAGAGTTGTTCCGGGCAGCCATCTCTGGGAAACGGGCAGAGAACCCAAGCCTGATGAAGTTTGCCTGGCGACCATGCCGAAAGGTTCGGCGCTCATCTATTCTGGCAATGCTATTCATTCGGGTGGGGCGAACCAGGAAGCTGAAGCAAGGGTAGGACTCTACCTGGGATACATCGTCAGCTGGTTAAGACCTATCGAGAACCAACTGGTCACCAATGAACCTTCAGACATACATGCTTTGCCGGAAGAGGCGCAACGCCTTCTGGATGTTTCGCCGGGCGGCTTTACCGTTTACGCCTGAGTTTCTTTGTTTGCTCAGATTCCGGTGCGGACAACAAACCCATTAACGCATCGATCAGATTGCTGACAAACAGGTCAGCAGATTTACCCTGGAAGGCGCTTGTTTGGTTTGCCTGATGTGCCATGGAAACTGCGCAGAGGCGGGATGCCTGCTCCATTCTCGAGACAAAGGCTTCGTCATCCAGGTGTGGCAGGGCGCTCCTCAACAGTTGTCCCATTTTCTGCCCGCTTTCACCGCCGCCGCCGGCACGTTTAACCAGGTCGAATGCCGAATTGGGGGCAAGGGCAACCTCGTGGCTGAAGCCGGCAATGTATTTGCGAAACTTGGGATCTTCCTGACCGAGTAGAAAAGAGGGCATGACCATGAGCCTGCACAGATCTGCAACATCCGGTGTGTCACCTCGCGACATCAACTCCTCCAGCAACTCAGCCCGTTTCTCATGAATCTGAAGGCTGCGCTTCTTGTTGATCGCGCGAATCAATCCTTTCAGGTTTTTGAAGTGGTACTGCAGCGCAGACTCATTTTTTTGCCCTGCCTCTCTGACAATGTCTTTTATCGAAATGCCAGCCATGCCTTTCTGAGCGACCAGCTTTTCAGCGGCTTCCATAAGGGCTGTTTGAGTGCTCAGGCTTCGAGCCTGTTGACCTGATTTTGCGATAGCTGCCACGAGTTGCATCCGTACTTCAATCCAATTAATAATGTCATACATTATTAATGAACTAAAGAAGAATGATATGTTGAAACTGCACTTCGCGCCTAACTCCAGAGCCAGTCGCATCATGTGGCTGCTAGAAGAGCTGGAACTGCCTTACGAGTTGAACCGCATGGACTTCAGTCCCCAGGATCTTAAGTCCGATGAGCATCGTGCACGCCACCCGCTGGGTCGTGTTCCTGTGCTGGACGATGGTGATGTCAGCATTTATGAATCAGGCGCAATTGTTGAATACATTCTCGCTCGTCACAAAGACGGTGGTTTGAAACCTGCAGTTGATTCACCGCTGTTTCCTGAATACCTGCAGTGGTTTCATTACTGCGAGGGTATGGTCATGCCGCCGGTGAACACCATTGTTGTTCAAACCCTTTTGTTGCCGCCCGATCGCCGTGACGAAACGGCACTCGGTCAGGCGCAGAGACTGCTGACTAAAGCTTTGGGTCCGGTTAATGACGCGCTAGAAGGTCGCGAATACCTGATTGGTGACTTTTCTGCCGCCGACATCATGCTCGGCCATGCCTGCTTTATGAGTAATCGTCTTGGCTGCGTCACAGACGATATGACAAACCTCAAAGGCTACGTTGAACGCGTTGCTGCTCGACCTGCCTTCGATAAAGCGATTAATACCTGATATGAAAAAAGTACTCATTGTTCTGGCGATCTCACTGGTCGTCCTTGGTTCGCTCGCCTGGTTGTACCGGGTGGATCTGATCCTTGCCATGGCAAAGAATCGAGCAAACCAAACGCCCATTGCTGAAAACCGTGAAGTTGTTTGGCCCAAGGGCCCTGAGGTTGCAGCGGAAGGCGATAGGCCGCCGAATATCATTTACATCCTTGCCGATGACCTGGGCTATAACGACATATCCACGTTCGGTGGCGGCGTTGCAGGCGGTCAGGTTAAAACACCCAGCATTGATCAAATGGCAGCCGACGGCGCTGTGTTTACCCAGTCTTATGCAGGCAATGCGACCTGTGCGCCCTCAAGGGCAATGATCCTGACGGGCAGGTATCCCACGCGAACGGGCTTTGAGTTTACGCCAACACCGGAAGGCATGCGGCCGATTGTCGGATTCGTGATGGAGGCTTTGGATAGTGGATTGCCGCCGAGTCGAGTCAATGTGAATGCAGATGAGCACACTTTGCCTTACGAAGAGCAGGGGCTTCCAACGGAAGAAGTCACCATAGCGGAGCTTTTGAAAGATCAGGGTTACTACACGGCACACATCGGCAAGTGGCATCTCGGTCGCTCAGCCGGTTTTGCGCCCAACGATCAGGGCTTCGACGACAGTCTCCTGATGGCAAGTGGTTTGTACCTGCCTGAGGATGACCCAAACGTTGTGAACGCCCAGCTCGATTTTGATCCGATTGATCTGTTTCTCTGGTCGGGGATGAGATATGCCGCATCGTTTAACAATGCGACCAGTGACGACATGTTTGAGCCAGGCGGCTATCTCACGGATTACTGGACTGATGAAGCAGTCAAAGTCATCAAGGCCAACAAGAACCGTCCTTTCTTCCTTTATCTTGCACACTGGGGACCGCATACCCCGATTCAGGCAACTCGCGAAGATTACGAGGCGGTTGGTGATATCAAGCCCCACAGACTTCGTGTTTATGCCGCGATGATCCGCGCCGTGGATCGTAGCGTTGGCAGAATCAATCAGGTTCTTGAGGAAGAAGGTTTGGCTGACAACACCGTTGTGATGTTCTCAAGCGACAATGGTGGCGCCGGTTACATTGGTTTGCCTGAGGTTAATGCGCCATTCAGAGGTTGGAAGTTGACCAATTTTGAAGGCGGCCTTCGCGTTCCAAACTTCGTCAAATGGCCGGGCAAAATCCAACCCGGCGTCCAGATCGATGAACCGGTTGCGCATATTGATGTGCTGCCAACCATCGCGGCAGCAGCCGGTGCTGATCTACCAGAAGGTGTTGAGATCGACGGTGTTAACTTGATGCCCGTTGCTATGGGTGAGCGGGAGACACTGGGTCGAGATACTTTGTTCTGGCAGAGCGGACCTTATCGCGTCGTGCGCCACCAGGACTGGAAGCTTCAGGTGACGCCTACCGGAGACGAGTACCTGTTCAATCTGGCGGTTGATCCTACAGAGCAAAACAATCTTGTCGAGGATGAGCCTGAGAGGCTCGCTGAACTCCAGGCGCTGCTGGCTGCCCATAAAGCCGCAGCAAGACCACCGCTGTATTCACACCGCAGTGAGATGACGGTGATGGTCGACAAGTCCCTTGCAGAAAAGTACGAGGAAGGCGACGACATTATTTACTGGCCGAACTGATGAAGAAGGTTTTGCTCGGCATCACTGGTGCGTTGGCGGTCTTTTTTCTGAGCGCCCTCTGGTTGATGGTCTTTTCAGAGAGGCCGCCGCTGACGACTGACCCGGCGACGCTGGCAGGAGACGGTAGTCTGCTGGATTACTGTGATCTGCCGGTTCTCGATGGCAGCGGCCTGATGGCCAAAGATATCGCCAAGGGGAATACGCCGGGTTGTCGTTATGAGCAGTTCCCTTTGCCGATACTTCGCGATTGCACGGAGCCCCTTCCAGAGGGCGCTTCCGATATTCGAGGACTGTGGCAGGCGGAGTCTGGCAAGATCGGGCATGTAGAGCGGGTAGAGCAGTGCGGCAACAGAACCGTGGTGACTTCAGCAGGCATTATTCATGACTATGGGCCGAACAGTACGGCTGGACTAAATACAGATGACACAGAAGGGCGCGTCCTGTTTACCCTTGGCGGCAAAGAGTATTGCCCGAGAACCTCAGCCAGCATGATCTGGAATGAAGGTGTGCTCGACTTTCATGTCTTCGGTTGGGGACCCGTGGTCGTCAGAAGATACCCGGATGGGGAGCAACTGGTCTGGGAGTATGCAGACGGTAGTACGACGAGAATGAATCGTATCTGCCAGCTTCCCGAAGAACATCGAATACCCAGAAAACGCTGACAGGAGCGATTGCTATGAAGATAACTCTCAAGATACTTGCAGGATTACCCGCGCTTTTGTTTTTTGCCATGGGTGTGCGCTGGATGGTGGACCCGGCGGGTATTGCGCCGCAGTTTGGGTTCGAACTCTCTACTGGCATCGGACTCAGCTCACAGATTGGTGATATGTCCGGTTATTTTCTGGCGATGTCGATTTGTATGTTCCTCGGCATCTACACCAATCATCGAACCTGGTTCTACCCGCCGATCATGCTGTTGTCTTTTACCGCGCTTGGTAGGGTTTTAGCGTGGGCAGTGCATGATGCTGCCTTGGCGGTGCCAATGATCGCCGTCGAAGTGGTTGTGAGTGCCATCCTGCTGACGGCAGCAAGAGTGCTGCCTGCGTCAGGACCTGCTGCTCAGGCAGACTGAATCAGTTCAACGATCACCTTGGCAACCTGGTCAGGTGCCATTTCCTGCACGAAGTGACCACCACCTTTGATGGTGGTGTGCGGTAAACCTTTGGTACCCGGCACCTTTTCAAGGAACTCTGCCTGTGCATTTCTCGTAACTGGGTCATTGTCTGCAAAAGCACAGAGAAACGGCTTTTCAAACTGGCTGAAGAATTCCCAGGCTTTGCCTTGAGCTTCTAACGACGGGGAAGTTGGCAGCATCGGTACCTGGCTCGGCATGGCTCGCGGACCCATTTTGTAACTCGGGTCAGGGAAGGGCGCTTCATAGGCTTTTGCGATATCAGTGGGGAATGGATTGGTCATACCCAGGTTATGTAGCAGGAATTTGAATGCCTGCACCGGTGCCGCTGGCTGTTCCAGCATCATGGACATCATAAAACCCACCGGCAGATTTTCCGTTTCCCAACAAAACTTCTGCCAGTAAGCAAACTTCTGTGCAGGGTCGCTGTCTGCCATGGAGCTCAATGCTTTCTGCATCTGGATGATGCTCGGCGTTGGTGCATTTGCTCGAAAGTCTTCAACTTTCTTCACGACTTCAGCAGGCACGTCAGGGTTGTACGGGAGCCCGGTATTCGAAATCACCACTCGTTCGAACCGATCTGAGTGATTCACCACCAAACGTAGCCCGACCAGGCCGCCCCAGTCCTGACCGAAAAATGTGATGCCCGAGAGATCATTGCTTTCCAGCCAGTCGCCCATCCAGGCAACCTGGTTTTCATAGCTGTAGTCTTCGAGTGCAGCAGGTTTATCGGATTTACCGTAACCGACGAGATCAGGCGCAATGACTCTCATACCGGCGGCGGTCAGATGCGGGATCACTTTTCTGTAGAGATAACTCCAGACAGGCTGGCCGTGCATACACAAGACAATCGGACCGTCTTTCGGTCCTTCATCCAGATGGTGAATGCGCAGATCGCTGCCATCGGCAGTCTTGATTATTGTGTAGTTCGGCTCAAACGGATAGTCCGCGAGACCGGCGAATCTTTCGTCAGGGGTGCGTAATATTTTCATGGATCAAATATAATGCACTCCATTAAATGGGTAAAGCTATTCGGCGAGATATCTTTCGCTGAATACTTTGTGATCGAAATTCTGCCTGGGTACCAGTGTGTTGCCACGGCCCTGAGGCGTCATATCCAGCAGATTCCACATGGGCCAGATGATATCGACGTGGCGGGGATGGCCATTGTCCATTGGGTGATTCACCAGCTCTGAAGACCAGAAGTGAAAGATGCCGTCTTCTGTTTTTCTGAAGACGTTCATGCAGGAAACAGAATCAGGATCGTCGGTTTCGAAACCGGCATAGTCCAGGACATAGTTGCTGTCTTGTCCGGAGTACACATCCATATACCAGCCGCGCTTAAGCGCCCATTCGTTCATTTGCTCATGACTGGCTGCAGCAACGACCGCGACTGCAGCAGACTCTTCGACGCCTCGGGCGTTGGCGTTGATGCTGTCGACAATGCAGGTGCAGGAAGGGCATGGGGCGTCCCAGTCGCTGCCAAACATCATGGTGTAGAGAACGAGTGAATCATGATCTCCAAACAATTCTGTGAAGGGTGTCTCCCGGCCGCTTCGGTCCTTGAACACATATTCTTCTTTGAGTTTGCCACCAAGTGGCAGGGTTCGACGAAGTGCCGCGACACGTTCGATTTCCGCTCTGAGATGGATCTCTTCTTCCAGGAGTTTGTCCCTGGATTGCCTGTAGTCACTGGGTTCATTGGGGTATTTGAACGTCATGGTTGGCCTCCGCGATTTGCATGTAGAATAAACCCATGAAAACTTTCACGGTAGCGCAGAAGCAGCGTCGGGAACGCATTCTCCAGAGTGCGCGAGACCAGTTATCTCGACTGGGCTACGAAGGCCTGAATATGCGTGACCTGGCGGTGGAAGCCAACGTATCGACCTCTACGCTGTATAACCTCTACCAAAGCAAAGACACGCTGATTCTTGCTGCCCTGCAGGACCTGTTGGCGGACCTGAACGATGCGGTTGTCGAAACCGGTGTAAAGGGTGTTGAGCGAAGTATTGCCAATGCAGAAGCGATTGCGGATCAAATCGTTGATACGCCGCGTTATGCGGAGGCGATGGCAAAGATGTTGTTCGCCGGTGAACAGTCAGACCCTATCGTTCGAGCGCTGTTGGGTACTGCGCTGGAGCAGCAGCGGGAGATGCTGAACGAAATGCTTGAAGCCAAAGAGATGGATGCCGGTGCGGATACGGAGTTCATCGCGCGATCAATGACTTCAACCGGCTGGTCCGCGATTCTCTTGTGGATGAAAGGTTACGTCGCACTACACGATTTCAAACGTGAATATGTTCGCAACGCAATGACGACACTCTTGCCCTGGTTAAGGGGCGATGCAGAACAGCGGGTCAGGAAGCTGGTCGTTTAATTGCTTCCTGAAACTGCGCAACGGCGACTACAAAGACCGCCGGACTTCACTGGAAACCAACTGAACAGCTTTGGCGATGTGGCGCTTCGGCATGGATTGCCGGGTGCCTTGCTTGGTTTTGTCTTCCTTGTTCTGCCCGCTACATTCGTTCTCCTGGCGCCTTCACTCAATCCGGCGCTCACCAATCTTTTTGTCTATGTGCTTGGCGGTTGCCTGATATTCGGCGCTATTTTGGTCTATCAGTTTGTTCGCGAACGCTGTTTGGATGTCTGGCAAATCGGCTGGGCGCTTTACCTGTTAGGGGTCTCCCTCTGGGAGGAGTGGGTGTTCCGAATCGCCTTGCCTTACTGGCTGACAGATGTCGGTCTGGATTTTCGAACTGCTGTGATTGGATCAAACCTAGCCTTCGGTTTGATGCACTACTTTACGTTGCGATGGAAGTGGCAGTGGTGCGTGTTGGCGTTTCTGGGTGGCCTGGGGCTATCGAGGAACTACATGATATTGGAAGATTTTATGTTGATCGTCGCGATCCATTGGATCGCGACGTATATCAACACCCCGAGATATCCCGGGCAGAGTAGAGCCTGACTTACTCGAACAGTTCGCCGCCACAGGCAGAAGCCGTGGTGCCGTACTTCTCGTAGGCACGAATCACATTCGCGCCGGTTCTCCAGCGGTGTACTTCATCGGGACCATCCACCAGACGTTGTGCTCGGATACCGGTGTACCAACGTGCCAGTGGTGTGTCATGACTGTAACCAAGTGCGCCGTGCAACTGGATTGCCGTGTCGACAACCTGATGCACCATGTTCGCCAGGAATACCTTTGCAATGCCGTTTTCCTGCCTGAGGTCCATGCCGTTCTCTGCTTTGTAAGCAATGTGCACAAGCATCAGGCGTGCCTTGTAAATCTCTGCCGCACAGTCAGCCATCATCCAGCGAACACCCTGGCGATCGGCAAGACGTTTACCAAAAGTTGATCGATTAGAGACATGCTCTGCCGCGAGATCCAGCGCACGTTGTGCCATAGCCACATTGTGCATCCCGTGACGCAGTCGACCGTAAGCCAAACGATGCTGGCCCATGTTGAAACCCTGGCCGCGTCCGCCAAGGATGTTTTCCCTGGGTACTCGCAGGTTTTCAATGTTGATTTCAGAATGAGAGCCGCCCAGTTTCAGTCCGAGAGGTGAATGCGGCTGCATGGTCTCGATGTTTCGAATGATCTGGTATCCCGGGTTTGGCAGCTCAACGATGAAGGTTGAGTACTGCTCATGGCGCGGTGCATCCGGATCTGTTTTCGCCATGACAACGGCGATGTCTGCAACGGAAGCGGAAGAGCTGAACCACTTCTCACCGTTCAATACCCACTCGTCACCATCCAGTTCTGCTTTGGTCTGCATGCCGGTGGCGTCCGCACCAGCGGCTTTCTCTGTCATGGAATAACAGATGCGTTTTTCACCATTGAGCAGGGGTTTCAGGAACTTTTCTTTCTGATGATCGGTGCCATGTTCGAGGAGCGTCAGCATGGTTGCATCGTCTGGGCCCTGGGTGTTCAGGGAAAGTGCGCCGAGAAAGCTTTCACCCAGTTCCATCTGTACCAGTGCGTTGGCGAGAGGTCTTAGACCCATGCCGCCGTGTTCTTCGGGAACAAACGGACACCAGAGTCCCTGAGATCTTGCTTTTCCTCTCAGTTCGGCGAGCACAGAATCAAAGTTGTCCTCAGTGCAATCCTTCTCTGCAGGAATACATTCTTCCTGTACAAAGGTTCGGACCTTGTTGCGTACTGCACGTACGTCTTCTGGAATTTCAAAATCAATCATGTCTTTGTTCCCTCAATCTTGTATGACAGTTTGTTCGTGTTTATGACTATACATTGCCTTGTCAGGCAATGACTTCTTTTGTTCTAAGTGTCTCAAGTTCTTCACTGCTGAGTTCCAGGAATTCTGAAAGCACATTTTCTGTATCTTCACCCAGGTCGTGCACATCGTTTAACTCGGGTGGATCGATGTCCTTGAAGCGAATCGGAGTCTGAAACTGTGAGATCTCCCCGATATCCGGATGCTGCCGGGTTTGAAGAGATCGCCTCGCATGCATGTGTTCATCCGCGAGTGTTTCAGGAATCGTTTGTACAGGCGCGCAGATCACTCCGTTGTCCTGTGCGATCCTGAATATCTCCTCTCGACTGAGTTCGCGGCTCCAGCTGTTAACGAGTTCGTCGACTTCATCGATATTGATGCTGCGCATTTTCATGTCGATAAAACGTTCGTCATCAGCAAGTTCCGGTCTGGCCATGGCATTACACATCTTCCGCCAGTGACCTTCCCGGATGCAGATGATGGCGACATGGCCATCTTTTGCTTCGTAAACGTTATAGGGTGACAGCGCTTTGGCCGGGTGGCGGCTACCGGCACGAGGAAGTTCGTGACCGACGCTGTAGTAAGAGCCGATAACGGTCGACAGGGTAGGGAAGGCGCAATCCTGCATGGAGATATCAACAGTGGCGCCTTCGCCGGTTTGCGAGCGACCTACCAGGGCCGTCACGATGCCGCTGTAAAGATGAACGCCAGCGAGAAAGTCGATAAACGCTGATGGTGTCTTTAGTGGTGGTCCACCTTCTTCACCTGTGACAGACATAACACCGGACATTGCCTGTAGCGTGATGTCCATGCCGAGAAAATCTTTGTAGGGTCCGTCAATGGATCCGTATCCGGTACCCATGGCGTAGATCAATTGTGGATTAATGGCGCGCAGGTCTTCTGAACCCAGGCCATACTTTTCCATCGTACCCGGTGCAAAGTTTTGCAGTAGTACATCCGCTTTGGTCACCAGCTTTTTGATGATGTCCTGGGCCTCCGCTGTTTTGATGTTCAGCGTGATGCACTCTTTGTTTGTGTTGAGATTGGAAAACGGATAGCTGGATGCTGTGGCTCGACCTCTCGCGCGTAAGGTTTCACCGATCAGTGATTCAATTTTGATGACCCTGGCGCCAGCCTGTGCCAGTAGAAATCCGCAGTAGGGGCCATTGTAGACCTGGCCAAAGTCGAGAACGGTGATACCTGTTAAAGGTTGTTGATTCATTTTTCTTTTACTTGTTGCTCGGAAACAAAAAGGCCCTGCAAGCAGGGCCTTTATGGTGTGCAGTCAGTCTTACATCTGCATCGCTTTCATTTCGGTGAATTCGGTCAGACCGTGAGGTCCAAGTTCCCGACCGATACCAGACTGCTTGTAGCCGCCAAACGGTGCGTTGACGTTGAAGCCACCGCCGTTCACAGATACCTGACCTGTTCGGATCTGCTTGGCAACGCGCTTCGCACGCTCATCGTCACCGGACCAGACCGCACCTGACAGACCAAAGATGCTGTCGTTGGCGATCTCGATAGCTTCCTCTTCAGTGTCGTAAGGAATGATGGCAAGCACAGGGCCGAAGATTTCGTCCTGGGCGATAACCATGTCGTTCTTCACATCAGAGAAGATCGTAGGTTGTACAAAGTAACCGGTGTTTCGACCTTCCGGTGGTGTGGTACCACCAGTGACCAGGGTAGCTCCTTCATCGATACCCTGTTGAATGTAGCCGACCACTGAATCCAGTTGTGCTTTCGATGCAACAGGACCCATAACAACGCCTTCTTCAAAAGCGCCACCGACTTTCACAGATTCTGCAGCGGCTTTCGCTGCTGCTACAGCTTCGTCCTGCTTATCACGTGGCACGATCAGTCGTGACAGTGCCGCACAAACCTGGCCGCTGTTCATGCAGATGCTGCCGCCAGCTGCGCCTGCGGCTTTTGCCACGTCAGCGTCGTCCAGAACAACAGAAGCAGACTTACCGCCGAGTTCCAAACCAACTCGCTTAACAGTTTCAGAAGCCAGCGCCATCACACGGCGACCTGCTTCTGTTGAACCAGTCAGGGATACCATGTCGACGTCCGGGTGAGTACTCATGGTTTCACCAACTGTTCGACCAGGTCCTGTGACCAGGTTGAATACACCAGCGGGGAATCCTGCTTCGTGCACAAGTTCCGCGAAGTAGTAAGCGGTGAGTGGTGTGTCAGAGCTTGGCTTCAATACCATGGTGCAGCCAGCTGCCAGTGCAGGCATGACTTTGGCAACGATCTGGTGAAGCGGGAAGTTCCAAGGCGTGATGAATGCGCAGACACCAACCGGCTCCTTGATCACCACGGAATTACCCAGTTGTTCTTCTTTTTCCATTTCAAAGGGAACGTCAATATAGGAGCTGACGACGCCGACACCCATTCCGCCGTGTACGGCAATACTGGTTTGAAGAGGCGTGCCCAGTTCCAGAGCGCAGAGCTCACCGATCTTCTGCATGTTGGCAGTGACCAGATCAGAGAGTTTCTTGATCAGCTCCGATCTTTCTGCAGCGCTGCTTTGGCCCCAGGTTTTGAAGGCTTCTTTAGCCGCGGCAACGGCGTCGTTAACATCCTGGTCGTTTCCGCTAGGGACTTCACCACAGACTTCTTCTGTTGATGGGTCAATGACCTGGAGTTTGTCTGAGCCATGTGGGGTGGCCCACTGCCCGTTGATATAGAACTTGTCGTGAGTCTGCATGATGCTCCCTCAAATGTGTTCAATAGGAAAATAGGAACACGGATAAAATCACAACTGACTGTTTCGCGCAAATAGGCTAAACCCGCGTTATTGCAGGGTATTTACGGTTATGCAGGTGTCAGCAGAAGGGGTAGTGAAACCAGTCCGCGGCTGGCAAGACCGGTTCTGAATTTGGGCTCTGAATCAAGGAGTTCGAAGCGCGCGACGCGCTGTAGCAGGGTCGAAAAGATGATGTCCATATTGAGTCTGGCGAGATTGTTGCCGAGACATAAATGGGCGCCGCGGCCAAAGGCTACGTGGCGGTTGGGAACCCGATCTACCTTGAACTGATCGGCACCAGGGAAGGCTTCCGGGTCCCTGTTGGCGGAACCATAGAGCAGGCCGAACTTGGTGCCTTTTGGATAGTCTTGACCCATGACGGTGACATCCTCACTGGCGTACCGGTGGAAAAAGGGCAGAGGTGCGTCATAGCGAAACATCTCCTGCACCGCTGTGCCCATCAGGTCAGGATTTTGCCGAAGGCGTTTTAATGCTTCGGGATTCTTCAGTAACGCCAGCATGCCGGTGCCCAGAACATCAATGGTGGAACCGTGACCGCCTGCGAGAATGAGTAGACTGGTAGAGACAAGCTCTCTTTCGCTGAGCTCACCGTTCTTCTCTGCCTGAACCAGGGTGGTCAGCAGATCACCTGTCGGCGTTTTGCGTCTTTGCTCGATCTGGTCGATAAGGTAGGTGTAAAACTCGGTCGTTGCGGATTCTGCCCTGGCTTTGTTTTCAGGTGTCCGATCTGCATCGAAGTATTGGACGATCTCTTCAGACCAGACTCTTAACTGGGGGCAGTCCTCGTCCGGCACACCAAGAATTTTTCCAATGATGTGGCCCGGTACCTGGGCGGCGAGATCCTCGACGAACTCAATTTCCCGATGTTGCAGGACCTGGTCAAGCAGCCCGTTTACATAGCTCTGCACCATGTTGCGATGTTTTTCGATGAAGGCTTTAGAAAACTCGCGCAGTACCACCATGCGCAGGCGACGATGAACTTCGCCATCGCGCTCCAGCATGCTGAACTGAACAAACTGTTCGTGGTTCGGCATGTCGTGAAAGTTCGCCTGCCTCTGTTGGTCCGCGATCGTCTCGTCATCAGCGAATGCCTGAAGAGAGCGCACCATGAGTGGATTGCGCGCGGTGCTTTCCACATCTTCATAGCGTGAGAGCAGGTGGCAATCCATGGGTCCAAAAAAAACCGGCTCGGGCGACTGCCGGAGCCGGTCATAGACTGAATAGGGGTCTTGAGCGAATGCCTGTGACAATGGGTCAAACATTCGCCCAGTATAGTCTATGGAAACTATGCGGGTGGGACGCTCTTGTCACTTACCCAATTGCCGTGGAAGCCGAATGGAATACGTTGCGGCAATTTCACTTGTGCGACGTAGCCTCGATCGAAATCTTCTGCGTCCATGACAACAAACTCTGCACTATGCTTGCCCAGGTCGTGGACAAACGTGATGAGATAGCCTGCGTCTTCTGCATCGGAGTTTTCTTTCGCAACAAACACAGGTTCGCCCGCTGCGCGACCAGCGCCGTGATCGAACACTTTGCGCTCACCTGTCTGCAGATCATGTTTCAGGGTTGGCCAGGCTTCGCCTGGAATCGGGCTCGGAGACGCGCAGTAACCATAGCGATAAGGCTGGTTGCCAACATCGTGTCGGTGCCTTGGGAACTCATTGGCAGTTTCGTCGATCACCTGAGTGTTGACGGTTCGCGTGGCGGGATTCAGTGTCCAGCGTTCCAGGCGTGCCATGGAGTCACCAAAAGGTCCAAGCAGGTCGTTGTTAAACATGGATTGATAATTACAGAGATCAATGGTGACGCTGCCATCGTCATTGTCGAACGCATTCATCGGGTGGAAGCAGTAGCCCATGGGGACGTCGATCCAGATGATATCTTCGGCACCACCTTCTCTTGGAAGCAGGCCCACACGATTACCGTACTCAGCATTCCATTTAAAAGGGAAGCTGCCTGCCATGGCCATCTCGAAGTCGACAGTAACCGGCTGGTCGTAGATCACGACATACTTATTGGTGAGTGACATGTCGTGCATCATCGTCATACCCGGCACAGGTACATCGACGGTTTTGCGTACCTTGCCGTCTGTGCCAACCACCACGTATTGCACATGGTCCATCCAGTGAGGCCAGGCATAAACCATGGCATGCATTTCGCGAGTGATCGGATCGACTTTTGGATGTGCCGTGAAAGCGCCGGGCAGGGTGCCTTCGAAGTTGTTTCTGCCGACGGTCTCAAGATCATAGGTAAGCTCAACTGGCGTGCCCCCAGCTTCAACCATGGCCCAGGTTTTTCCGGCAAAACCACCAACGTTGGTGTTTGGCCCGCCGGTTGAATCGTTCCAGTTAGGTCCAGCGATATCCGGCTGGCCACGGAAGTCGCTTAACTCTTTTGATCCTACATAGCGGTTTCGATACCACTCGGCTTTACCTTCTCTCAAACGAAGCCCGTGAACCATGCCAGCACCGACAAACCAGTGGTGTTTGCTGAGATCAACATCTGCAAAAGGATTAGGACCATTTCGCAGGTAACGGCCGGTTAATTCTCTCGGTAGCTCTCCGATAACTTCCAGATCAGTAGCAGTCAGTTCTTCACTCACCGGAGCGAAATTTCCCTGCAGGTAGGGATTGTCGAAATCTTCTTTGGGTAGTTCGGACATTCTGGCTCTCCTCATGTAGAATATTGGCATTGTCAATATAAATATTGCTGGTGTCAATATTGGCCACGAAACAAAAAACACGCGCTACTTACCACCACGGTGACCTGCGCCGGGAACTCATTGAAGCGGCAGTCGAGATGCTGCCCGAGTCAGGTATGGCGGGCCTCAGCCTGCGCAAGCTGGCAGTTCAGGCTGGTGTCAGTCACAACGCGCCGTACATGCATTTTCCGAACAAAGACGCTTTGCTCGCCGCGATTGCCCAGTATGGTTTTCAGGAGCTACGCGCTCGACTGACCGATAAACCCCAGGAGGACTGGCGTGACAGGTTTATCTCCGGCTGTCAGACCTATGTCACCTTTGGCACCAGCCAACCGGAGCTCTTCCAGGTCATGTTTATGGAGCATGACGCGGCCGAGTTTCCAGAGATGGTGGAGGATTCGCTCGCTGCTTTGCAGACGCTCACGGATATCATCTCCGTCGGACAAAGCGAAGGTCACATTCGAGATGGTGATGCACACGAATTCGCGACGCTCGTCTGGTCTTTGCTCCATGGTATCGCCGTTCTGAATGCGAACCGGCAACAAGCACCTTTACCCTATCGTCAGGAAGAAGCCAGCGAGCAGGTGGCCACCTTTCTCGAGGAAATCCTTAAAGGTCTGGGGGTTTGATTCGACCTTTCCCTGTGGGAGACTCAGGGAATGGTTGTTGAAAGAGATGAGCTGGGTTTTGATGCGCCGGCGCCGCTTGGTCATCCCGGTCGGTTAGGTCTTCCAGAGGGGCAGACAACGGGTCCTGAAATTGGTGAACGCCTGCCGGACTTCGTTTTACCAGACCAGAACGGAAACCCGATCAGTTTTCATGAACATCGCGCTGGAAAGCGAGCGGTTCTCGTCTTCTATCGTTCCGCGGTCTGGTGACCACCTTGCTGGACGCAGCTCGGTGAGCTTCGCGATGCATTTTCAAAGTTCGAACAGAATGACGTTGCCCTGTACGCAGTTTCCTATGACGACCAGGAGGTGTTGAGGGAGTTTTCTGAGCGTCAAAACATCCCGTACCACCTGTTATCTGATTTGGACTCGGCTGTGATCAGGCAGTACGGCATTCTGAACGATTCCATCGAACCCGGTGATGTCTTTCTTTATGGGATTCCTTATCCCGGCGTGTACATGTGTGACGAGGAAGGCGTCGTCATCTCAAAGTCATTCCATGACACCTATAAAAAACGTGACAGCGCAGATCTGCTGCTCGACGCGGCGCTTGGTCGCGTCGTCGTTAACGAAAATGCACCCCAGGCCAAAGGTGGGGACGATGAGGTCGCGATCAGTGTTGCTGTGCATGGCGGCGATGGCAGTATCAGGCAGGGCATAATTCGTCAGTTGGTGGTGCGATTTGAGCCAAGAGACGGTCTGCACCTTTATGGTGAACCGGTTCCCGAGGGCATGCGTGCGCTTACCGTTAATGCTTCCGGTCCACCGGGCCTTGTCTTCCAGGAACCTCAGTTACCGGAAACCGAGTCGCTTCACCTTGCCGCCATGGATGTGACACTCCAGGTCTGGAAGGGCGCTTTCGAAATCACCATTCCCTTTTATGCGGTAGGAGAATTGGCGAGTGAAACGAGGCCGCTGGATCAGGACAGCGTGGACATCTCCGTCGACATTCAATACCAGGCATGTGATGACGAAACCTGTCTGTTACCAAAGTCAGAATCCTTCCAATTTGAATTGCCTCTTGATGTGATTGATGTGCCCAATATCGGCATGCACACCGGGCACGGGCAGCGTGAGGGTGCTTATGACGGAACCCCGCATTTGCGTCGCCTTTTTTTACGAAAGTTGAAGGAACACCCGTTCGGGTTTATTCGTTATCTGTTCAAACACTTCAGGTTAATGCGAGCGGCCAAGAAACGGCAACAATCCTAGAGGGAGGATGAATGTGTCAGTTGTAACACTGGATATCCAGAACGATATCGCTGTGATTCGTTTGGATGACGGCGGCCATAACGTGATTAACCACCAAGTGCTTGATGAACTAGAGGCTGCCTGGGAGAAAGCTGAGTCTGACGGCAAAGTGGTGATTTTTTCCGGCCGTGAGGGGAGCTTTTGTGCCGGTTACGACATCAATGTGATGACTGGTGATGATCCCAATGCATCTACGGAGCTTGGCCGACGCGGTGGCAGACTGGCATATCAACTGTTCAAAAGTTCCAGGCCTGTCATTGCGGTATCGCCAGGCCATGCCTTTACGATAGGTGCCGTTTGGCTCGCGTGCTGTGACATCCGAATCGGTGAAATTGGTCAGTTCAAGTACGGCATGTCGGAGATCAAGTTAAATGTCGCGTTCTCTGCCTGGCCATTGGAGCCAATGAAAGAGCGACTAGTGCAAAGCGAGTTTGTGCAGGCGATGCTACATTCCAAAATCTATGATCCCGAATCTGCCAAGGCCGCAGGTTTCTTGGATGAAGTAGTTGCCGCAGGGGAGGGTATGAGTATCGCCATGCAAAGAGCGGAGGCGCTGATACCGATGGCTAACAAAGCGTATGCACAGAGCAAGCTGCAGTTTCGAAAAGACGCGTTAGCGACCATGGCAAAAGATCTGGGTATTGAGGTGTAGTGATGGAGTTTGATGACGTTGTACTAGGGCGCAGGAGCATACGCGGGTTTAAGTCTGATCCTGTGCCGAAAGACCTGATTCGAGAGGTTGTGACTCTGGCAACGAGAGCGCCGTCTTCAATGAATACTCAACCCTGGTACTTTCATGTGGTGACAGGGAAGCCTCTGGATCAGATTCGCGCAGGCAACACGGAACGGAATCTTCAGGGTGTGGCTGCATCACGGGAAATTCGCATGCATGGTCCTTACGATGGCGTGCATCGTGAGCGTCAAAAAGCGATTGCGGTCCAGTTGTTTGATTCCATGGGTATCGAGTGGAGTGATAAAGAACGACGACAGGATTGGGTGCTTCGTGGCTTTCGTCAATTTGATGCACCGGTTTCTATTGTTGTGACTTTTGATAAGTCCTTAACGGACAACGATATTGCGATATTTGATTGTGGCGCTGTCGTGAATTGCCTTGTGAACTCCGCCTGGTCCAAAGGACTGGGTGCGGTGATCAATGGTCAGGGCATCATGCAGTCCCCGGTGGTCAGAGAGTTTGCGCAGATCCCCGATGATCAGGTCATTATGAGTTGTGTTGCCATGGGTTTCCCCGCAGATAACTTTCCAGCGAACGATGTGGTGTCGACGCGACGCCCCGTTGACGATGTTGTGAGCTTTGTCGGTTATGACGACTGAACGACGTATCGCCATAGCGGGCATCATTCACGAAACCAACACCTATTGTCGTGATCAGACGCAACTATCTGATTTTCATATCATGCGCGGCGCCAAAATGTTGCAGCTCGAAGGGACAGAGACACAAACGGGCGGCGCCATTGGTAAGTGTCATGAGTTGGGTCTAACGCCGGTGCCCGTCTATTGGGCGAATACGCAACCCTCCGGCACGATCGCGGCAGATGCCTATGACTCCATGAAGGCGGAGCTCCTGGAGGGTTTGAGTGCCGTGTTGCCTGTGGACGGTGTCTTTTTGGACTTGCATGGCGCGGGTGTGGTTGATGGCACGCCGGACCTGGAAGGAGACCTTGCGGCAAGTGTTCGACGCCTGGTTGGTGAAGGGGTGCCGGTGACCGCAGCCTTCGACCTGCATGGCAATGTTACTCAGGACATGGCTGATGCCTTGGATGGTGTTTTTGTTTGCCACGACTATCCACATATTGATCAGCATCTAAGAGCACGCGAGGCTGTGCAGTTGATCAACGACATGTTGAACGATGGTTTTCGGCCATCAGTGCAGGTCAGCTCCCTGCCGATGTTGATGCCAACGACAACCACCTTTCATGGTCCTGGCAAAACGCTTAAAGATTTCATGAGAGAGTTGGAATCCGATGCGGACACCATCAACGTAAGCTTCTTTCATGGCTTTCCCTACTGTGACATTCCCCATGTGGGTTCACATCTGGTTGTGACCTCGCGAGCTGGTGCTGAAGATGCCAAACAAATGGCTGAGCAGGCTGCAGAGAAAGTATGGGCTTCGCGCGAATCACTCAGGCCGACAAGTCTTTCTGCTGAAGAGGCCGTGGCTCAGGCAGTTGCTTCGGACAAACACCCGGTTGTCATCAATGAGACCTCTGATAACTGCGGCGGAGGATCTCCTGGCGACGGTACACACCTGGCGCGCGCGATTCTCGAATCTGGTGTTGCAAACGCCTGCTTTGGGTTCATCGTCGATGCTGAGGTGGCAGAACAAGCGCATCAGGCAGGCGTTGGCGCCACCATTGATGTGAGCATCGGTGGCAAGTACGACAACTTGCACGGTGAACCGCTTAACCTTCGTGTTTATGTAAAGGCACTGCACGATGGGCGTTGCATCATGCAGGCGATGGCGAAGGGCAGTCGCATCAACTATGGAAAACTGGCGCGGCTGCAACCAGAAGGCACTGATAATGTAGATATCGTGATTGGCAGTCGTCGATCACAGACGTTCGATACTGAGCCGTTTCTTGCTGTCGGTATTGATGTGATGCAAAGACACGTCGTTGGACTCAAATCCAGCAATCACTTTCGTGCTGGTTTTGAACCCATAGCAGGAGAGATTATTACTGCGGACCCGCCTGGCTTGACCACACACCATATTGAGGTGTTTCCACGGGAACATGCCAGCGGTTCACTCTGGCCCCTGGAGGAGTCTTAGATGCTGCCGTATCCCGTCGTACAAATAGCCTACTTCGTGAACGATTCTCAGGCGTCTGCATTGGAGATGGTGAAACGATTTGGTGCCGGCCCGTTTTTCTTTGTGCCGAGAATTGAATTGTCTGCCGCTGAAGTGCAGGGAAAACCTCAGAAGTTTCTTCATTCGTCTGCTTATGGGCAGTGGGGTAATGTGATGATGGAGCTGGTGCAGCAGGATGAAGAGGGGCCATCACCTTTTCGGATGATGTATGCACCTGGAGAGGAGGGTATCCACCACATGGCGATGATGGTTGACTCTATGGAGCAAACCTACGCTGAGTGCGAGGCCCTCGGTCTGTCAATTGCATCGAAGGCATTTACGTTAACGGGCACAGAGTTCGCGTTCATCGATACAGTGCAGCAAATGGGGCACATGATCGAAATCTACGAAAAGAATGGGGGCCTGCTCGGCTTCTATGAAATGATTCGTAGCGCATCAGTCGACTGGGACGGTAGCGACCCGGTCAGGTCGTTAGGATAGACTGAGCAATAAAGAGGGAGAGAAAAATGCCTACCGATTACACGGTTACACAAAAAGTCATTCACTGGCTGATGGGTCTGCTCATTATGCTGGACTTATTTGTCGCCCAGAAGTTTGGCGGCTTCCTGGAAGAAGCAGAACGACTTCAGTCACGGATGGATCACGCCACATTAGGGACCATGTTGGCGACCCTGTTGTTGCTCAGATTCTTCTTTCGCTGGCGTTCGGGTGCACCTGCCTTACCTGAGGATGGCATGTCAGGCTGGCAGATAATGCTGGCCAAGGTTGTTCACGTAGGTCTTTATGTCGCTATGGTGTTGTTACTTGGTACGGGCATGATTACGGCGACCCAGGCCACCGACCCGATACTGATCTTTCAAAGCATCGAGATAACCGTCGGACAGATGTCAGACGAGAACTTTGTGTTTCTGAGGCAATTCCACGATTGGATGACGTGGATCATGATCGGACTGATCGGGCTCCATGTGCTCGGAGCCCTTTATCATCAGTTTGTGATTAAAGATCGCATCCTGGTGAAGATGCTGAAGTTCTGGACGTCAGAGAAGACGGCTTAGCCGGAGTGGAAAGACCTAGCGGCCTTTCCACTCTGGTGCACGTTTCTCGATAAACGCCTTGGGACCTTCGTTGTAATCTTCGGTCTTGGCGATTCCCGCGAACTCTTTGCCACTGGCTTTCCACAGATCGGCATCCTCGTCCATAAAGGCTCGAGTAGCGACCCGGCGGCTTGCCTGAACTGCAAGCGGCGCGTTGGCAATGATGCGATCAGCAAGTTTCTTTGCTTCATCCATCACCTGGTCCGTCGGAACCACGTTGTTCACCATGCCCAGCTGATGTGCGCGCTCTGAACTGAGCGGATCACCGGTCAGGATGACTTCCAGAGCGGGTGCCATGCCGATGGCTCGTGGCAATCGGAACAGTCCACCTGCTGCAGCAACCAACGAGCGCTTCACTTCAGGCAAACCAAAGTTGGTTTCCTCTGAGCAAACGATCATGTCGCAGGAAAGTGCAATTTCAGTACCGCCAGCCAGGGCGCTGCCGGTAATAGCTGCAATCAAAGGTTTGTTACGTTCTCGGCTGACGAGACCCGCGAAACCACCACGCTCAGTGCTCAATGCTGCACCATTACCCGCAGCGATTTCTTTCAGGTCTGCACCTGCGCAAAACGCGGTACCGTTTGCTGTCAGAATCGTGACCCAGATGTCACCATCGTTTTCGATGTCATCCAGCGCGGCTTCCATACCTTTAGCCACGTCGCCATTTACAGCGTTACGTGCTTCAGGACGGTTCAGTGTGATGATCGCGAGGCGACCGTCTTTTTCCAGTTCTACTGCTGCCATTAAGAGGGCTCCTTATACGCGCTCGATGATGATGGCTGGTGCCATACCGCCGCCAGTACACATGGTGATCAGGGCGGTGTTCAGGTCACGTCGCTCCAGTTCATCCAGTGCTGTACCGATCAGGATAGAGCCGGTTGCACCAATAGGGTGGCCAAGCGCCATAGCGCCGCCATTGACGTTAACGATTTCCGGGTCCAGCTCCAGGTCACGAATAAACTTCGCGGCAACAACACTGAATGCCTCGTTGACTTCAAACAGATCGATGTCGTTGGTTGTCATGCCGGCACGTTCCAGAACCTTCTTGGCTGCAGGTACGGGTTCGTTGAGCATCAGAGTAGGGCTTCCACCCACGGTTGCGATTGCTTTGACGCGTGCGCGTGGCTTCCAGCCCTGGCTGTCCGCGTATTCTTTGGAAGACATGATCAGCGCAGCAGCGCCGTCAACAACACCGGAAGAGTTACCGGCATGGTGAACGTGATTAATCTTCAGGTCAGGATAAGCTCGCTTGACCAACTGATCGAAGGTCTCGCCTGTTTCATCAATGGGAATGTCCATGAACTTGTCGAATACAGTGTCGAGACCCGCCAGTGATTCCAGCGTAGTGCCTGGACGTGGGAATTCTTCGCGATCCAGAGCGACAGTGCCGTCATCGTTGGTGACGGTGATCAGGCTCTTGTCGAAGTGACCATTTTCAATGGCGTGAGCTGCACGCTTCTGGCTTTCCACAGCAAGAGCATCAACTTCTTCTCTGCTAAAACCTTCCAGCGTCGCGATCATGTCGGCGCAGATACCCTGGTGAGGTTGCGCGTGAAGGTCACGTAGGTGCAGGTTGCTGCCATCAACAGTTCTGTTCTTGTCTGCACGAGGCACCGTTGGGGTGTAAGACATCATTTCTACACCGCCGGCAACACACAGGTCATCCATGCCGCTCATCAGGTTAGCGGCTGCAATGTTTACAGAGGTAATACCAGAACCACAAAAGCGATCCAGGGTCATGCCGCAGGCTTTGTCACTCCAGCCGGCATCCAGCGCAGCCATTCGGCCGACACATGAACCTTGTTTGCCGATCTGTGAAGAACACGCAACGACGACGTCATCGATATCTTCGGTCTTCAGGTTATTGCGTTCGCCGATCTGCTCGAACACCTTGGCCAGGAGTCGTCCCGGGTGAAATTCTGTCAGAGCGCCTTTGCCCTGTTTGCCGATACCTCGCGGGGTGCGGGCGGCATCAATGATATAGGCGTCAGCCATGGTCAGTCCCTCTATGGTTTATGTCGGAGAATTGAAAAATCGACCCGCATTGTATGCACCTTTCCGAGCCAAGTGAAACAAGAGCGAAAACAATGCGAGTTATGAATGTTGGGGGATAGGCGAGGTTAAAACCGGCTCTTCCGTGATCCTGGATCCCAGGGCTATGCGATAAAACACAGGTACCGCAATCAAGGTCAGGAGCGTGGCAAAAATTAGGCCACTCATGATGCATACCGCCATTTCACGGAAAAATGCATCCGTCAGGAGCGGCGACATGCCGAATACCGTTGTCAGTGATGCGAGCATGACTGGTCTAAGCCTGCTGAGGCTTGCCATGATCAT
This sequence comes from Pseudomonadales bacterium, assembly GCA_965267195.1. GTDB lineage: Bacteria > Pseudomonadota > Gammaproteobacteria > Pseudomonadales > Azotimanducaceae > UBA9659. The sequence continues at coordinate 1,136,151 of OZ253942.1, read as the reverse complement.
CGTTTCAATGGTGTTCGGTTCGTCTTTCAGCCGTTTGTCGATTTCATCCACGAGAACAATACAGTTCTTAATCAACATGCCGGACAGACTGAGCACCCCCAGGAATGATGGGAAGGTTAAAGGCAGATCGGTAATCAACAGTCCGAGTGCCACTCCACACATGATCATAGGAACGGTCAGCCAGATGACGATGGGTTGTTTCATCGAGCCAAACATCAGGATGGTAATAAAGAACATCAATCCAAAGGCGAGTGGCATCCTCTGGCTTAAAGATTCATTAGCCATTTTGTTGGACTCAAATTCGCCGCCCCATTCACGCGAGTAGCCGGGAGGCAACTCGATGGCCTCGACTTCATCTTTGACGCGAACAAAGTATTGATTAACGTTGTGGCCGATAGGTTGGTCGCCTTGTGCCGTCAACGTCCGAATTCGGTCTCGGCGATAGATTGTCGTGTTTTCTGCCTGCAGGGAAAATCTGCTGACGATCTGCGTGATGGGAACAAACTGTCGCTGGGTTGCACTCCACACCTGTCTGTCCTTAAGGCCTTCAAGGTCGGTTCGTTCAGCATCCGGGGCACGGGCGATGATCGGGATGAGCTTGTCCTGATCGCGGACGAGACCGATGTTCAATCCGTGGGTGTTGTAAGCAAGAGACTTGGCTAGATCGTGCCTTGAAACCCCGGCAAGTCTGGCATTGGATTCATTAAATTCAGGCACTAGCTGCAACGCTTGAGGGCGCCAGTCTGTCTTTCGATCAATCAGATTGTGCTTAAGGTAAATCGCCAGGGTCTGATCCGCCAGGTCTCTCAGAACCGCTGGGTCTGGACCCGTGTAACGCATTTCGATTTTCGAACCGGTTGAAGGTGAAAATTCGGCTCGCCTGATCTGGATCTCTGCATCCGGCCGCAGTTGTGCGAATAACACCTTGGTTTCTTCCATCAGCCGGTTGATCTCTTCAATGTCATCCACACGAACGATTAGTTGCGTGTACGCTGGATTAGGTTGTTCCGGGCTTTGAATTGCTGTGAACCTCGGTGCGCCTCTGCCGACAAAACTGGCGACAGAGTTGATGCCCTCCATTTTCATCAGCGCTTGTTCAAGTGGCGCGACATCTGCAGACGTGGTCGTGATATCTGTGCCTTCCTGAAGTCGGTAGTCGACATAGAAAAGGGGCGTGTTATTGGTGGGGAAGAAGGCTGTCTTCACGAACTGCATGGAGTAAAGACAGGCAACGGTCACGCTGACAATCAGAACCGAAGTAAACCAGGCACGACGCAAACCGAAGCTGATCATCCAGTGATAGGGGCGGAAGTACCAGGCGCGATAGAGCTCCGCTTCCGAGAGTGCTGTGGTTGGTTTTAGCAGGTAGTTACCAAGCAGCGGAATGACTGTGATGGCCAATAACCAGGAGAGCAGGAGTGATATGGCGACTACCTGGAAAAGTGAGATCAAAAAGTGCCCGCTGTTGTCGTCGGAAAGACTGATAGGCGCAAAAGCCAGGATGCCGATGATGGTTGCGCCTAAAAGCGCGTACTGGGTTCTCGCCACCGATTGCACAGCGGCTTCTTTTGCGTCTAGTCCCCGCCGGACACCTACGACCATGCCTTCAGCGATCACGATGGCGTTATCCACAAGCATACCCATCGCAATCATCAGGGCGCCGAGTGAAATGCGCTGCAATTCGATTTCCATGAAGTACATGACTTCGATGGTGCCGAGCACGGTGAGTAACAGTACGGCGCCGACAACGGTGCCGGCACGCCAACCCATAAAGAGCATCAACGCTAGCATGACGGTGAAAACTGAAATCGCGAGGTTCTTCAGGAAATTGTTGATGGCTTCCTGAACCACGTCATGTTGTTTGTAGACAGGGGCAACGTCCACGCCTAATGGTAGGGAAGCCTGAATTTCCTGGAGCTTGGCATCCACCTGTCGACCGACTTCGACAACATTGAGTCCAGGGGTCACAGAAATTGAGATGATCGCCGCTGGCTCCCCATTCAGGCGAACCAGTTCGTGAGGTACTTCAACGCCGGTTCTTTTCACCGTCGCGATATCGCTGAGTCGTATGATCTCCGTTGAGCCAGGCAGCCCGATCTTCATATCTGCCAGTGCTTCAACACTGTTAATGGTCGACGTCTGGGAAATCATCAGCCGGCGACCGTCAAATTTTGTCGAACCGGCGCCAACGACCTGGTTCTCTGCCCAGATGCGCTGGGATATATCGTCTATGGACAGACCCAGGCTGGTCAGCCTTTGATCGTCGAACTCCACATAGATGGCTTCCTGCTGTAAACCCCTGATGCCAACCTTGGCAACACCTTCAACCTGTTTGATTCGGTTACCGGCATCTTTCGCCATATCTTGAAGATCCGCATTGGTGTAACCCTGCGCGGTCGCTGAATACATAATGCCGTAGACATCAGCGAAGTCGTCTTCTACCAGTGGTGTATCAACGCCGGGCGGCATCCACATCTCTGCCTCTCGGACTCGCCGCCTCAGCTCATCAAAGACCTGCGGCGTTTCCGCATCATCAAAGTGCTCAAGCAGTCGAACCTCGATCTCTGATCTGCCGGGGACCGATTTGGAAATGAAGAAGTCAACCTGTGGGAGTTCCTGCAGCGATGCTTCAATGCGATCGGTGACTTCCATCTCAACTTCTTCAGCAGTAGCGCCGGGATAGGTGGTAATGATGTAGGCGATCTTGATGGGGAAGTTCGGATCTTCCAATCTGCCGATGTTCTGGATGCCGTGAATACCACCAACCAGGCAAGCCAGGATAAGGATCCAGCCATAGATCGGGTTTGAAACCGTAAAGCGCGCAAGATTATTCATGGTTTTAGAGCGGTCGAACTTTCATGCCAGGTTGCAGCTGGCTCGCGCCGGCGATCACGATCTGCTCGCCGATTTGTAGACCTTGAGTCACAGGCACGCCGTCGTTCGTTGGCGCAGATGTTTCGATCTGGCGTCTGGTTACGGATTGATCGCCTGGGTTGTAAACCCACACAGAAAGATTCCCATCGGGCATAGGCACCACAGAGGATGCCGGAACAAGAATTGCCTCACCGGTAGCGGATCGCATCTCGATTTTTGCGGTTGCGGTCATCCCTGGCAGGATATTCAGGTCAGCGGGGTTCTCTATCAGGAACGACACTTCGTAGGTTTGCGCAAGTGCGTCTGCTTCACCGCGATTTTCCGAGAAAGTCATGGGGAATCGTCTATCCGGTGCAAAAGCGAATTCGGCCCATGAGCCAATCACTCTTTCCGGGCTAACGGTGGCGATCAGGTTCTCTGGCACGCTCATGACAACCTGGAGTTGGCTCAGGTCCAACAGTTTCGCAATGGGGACACCTGGACCAACGTTCACATAAGAATCAAAGTAGCGCTGGGAAACATAGCCATCGAATGGTGCGAAGATTCGGCTGTCGTCCAGGCGTTCTTTTGCCTTGCGCAATCTCACCTGCTGTAACTGGTAATTGGTTTCAGCATCTTCGACCAGTGACTTGGCGATACCGTTTTCTTTCAGAACTTCTCTTTTTCGGGACAGGTCCTGGGAAGAGAGTCTCAATTGAACCTCTGCTTCTTTAACCGCCAGTTGAAACTCTGTGGGGTCCAGTGCGGCGATTAACGCACCTTTCTCGATGGTTTCGCCTTCTTTAATGGTGATGTTTGCCAGTGGACCGCCGACCTCGAAAGACATGTCGACGGTTTGCAGCGCCTCAATGCGGGCAGTGAATTCGAAGGTGCTCTGATCATCTGTGCCGGTCAGGGTCAACAGTTTGGCGGGTCTGACCGTTTGGTCTTCCGGTTCAGGCGGTGTTCGATCAGAGCAACTCGTAATGAGGATAATCGATAAGAGGAGGGCGATCTTGTTCATGTCAGGTCTCCTTCGCTTTCTGGCGAAGTTTCTTGCTGACTTCTTTTGCCTGTGTGCTGTTCAATGGATTGATTTCAAAGATATTAAGAAAACGCAGACCTTCGTTAGCGAGAAACAGGATGAGTGCCTGTTCAGGGTCTTTGCTTTCGGACGCGATTTGTTTCAATACCTGATTGATATATTCCCGTGCTGGCTCGAGGAGTTCTGGTGCCTCAGCCGCGGCGGCAACCAGTGCCAATGACGCGCGTCGCTCTGCATCCGTCATCTGGTTCTCCTCATGTAAGAGGGCTTCCAGAGAGTTGCCGTTGGTTCGTCGGGCTTCGATTCGTTGAATGCTGTTATCGATAAGGTTATCCAGCATGCCGCGCAGCAGATCTTTTTTGGACTTGAAGTGGTACAGGACACCGCCTTTCGAAAAACCCGCGCGTTCAGCAACCCTGTCGATGGTCAGATGATTGGCGCCGGATTCTTCCACAACCTGCAGTGCTGCCTGGAGGATCTCGCTTCTTTTATTGTTGCTGCGCATATGTGCCGCGTATTAACTATACCGTCCAGATGGTACAGTAAACTACTGTTCATTGATACAAAAAACGCTACACTCGCTGGACGCTGAAATAGGGGGTACATAAGTGAATCGCAGCCGTTTACCGGGCACGCCGGAGCCGGATCGATACGTTAAAGGTGATCAGGACAATCGAATTGCCATTGATGAATGGGGAGATCCGTCTCATCAGGCAGTGATTCTGCTTCATGGCGGCGGTCAGACCCGCCATGCCTGGAAGGGTACCGGCGAGGTACTCGCTAACGCGGGTTATCACGCCCTGTCATTTGATGCCCGGGGCCATGGAGATTCTGACTGGGTTGATAACAAGGAATACGAGCATGGCTACATGGTCGGTGACCTGGTCCATCTCATTGAAGAGCTCGGCCTGAGCAAACCGGTATTGGTTGGTGCGTCGATGGGCGGCATGGTGTCGATGGCTGCCCTCGGGGAAAAAGCCGTTGATGCGTCTGCTCTGGTGCTTGTCGACATTGCACCCACCATCGAAGTTGAGGGTGCGCATCGCGTTTTAGATTTTATGCGCCAGGGCGCGCAAGGTTTCGATTCCCTGGAAGAAGTTGCCGAGGCCATTGCCGGATACCAGCCTCAACGTGAGAGACCACGAAATCTTGATGGGCTCGCCAAAAATGTACGCCAGGGCGAAGACGGGCGCTTCTACTGGCATTGGGATCCTGAATACATCTCGGAAAAACGCGAAGTCGGTCGATACCAGGAAGGCTTTCGTGAGATTGCGAAAAATCTGGATATCCCAGCATTGCTGGTACGCGGCGGCCTTTCAGATGTGTTGAGCGAAGAGGGTGCGCAGGACTTTCTCGACCTCTGCCCACATGCCGAATACGCGAACGTCACTGAAGCCGCGCATATGGTCGCGGGGGATCGTAACGATATTTTTACCGCTGCAGTGGTGGATTTTCTTTCCCGCAAAATCTCGACGGAATAGGAGCAAACAGGAATGACCCAGAACCGACAATGGTTGATTGACGGCAATCCACGAGGAAGAGCTTTGGAGCTTTCCGACTTTAAAGAAAATGTGGCGGAGCTTGCGCCGCTCGCAGACGGTGAGGTTCGGGTCAAAGTTGAAGTGCTCAGTTTTGAACCATCGCAGAAAGGTCAGCTTGAAGTGATCTCTGGTTATTCCGCTGGTGGCACCATGGGTGAAGTCATGAGTGCGCGTGGTGTTGGTGAGGTGGTTGAAAGTAGGCACCCGGATGTTCCGGAAGGTTCAAAAGTGGTTGGTGTGCTGGGTTGGCAGGAATTTGCGACGGTGAAAGGCAAAGCGCTCGAAGTGGTGCCAGACGACGATTTCCTGACGGCGCGCCTTGGTCCACTGGGTGCGCAGGGTCTGACCGCATACTTTGGATTGCTTCGAATCGGGCAGCCGGAAGCAGGGGACACCGTCATGGTTTCCGGTGCTGCGGGCGCAGTGGGTTCGATTGTTGGGCAGATCGCGAAGATCTCCGGGTGTAAAACCATTGGCACAGCCGGTGGTCCCGAAAAGTGCGAGTGGATCAAGGAAATCGGATTCGATCATGCCATTGATTACAAATCTGAAAACGTTAAATCACGACTCAGGGAAGTAGCCTTTGATGGCGTTAATGTCTTTTTCGACAACGTTGGCGGTCCGGTCCTGAATGACGTACTCGCGCGAATCTCGAATCACGCGCGTGTTGTCATCTGTGGTGGCATATCCCGTTACGAGCAGGAGACCTTGCCTGCTGGTCCAGCAAACTACTTCAACGTGGTTTTTCGTCAGGCGAGGATGGAAGGCTTCCTGCTTCGCGGCTACGAACATGACTATCCAGAAGCGCTGTCTCGAATCAAAGGCTGGATGGAATCCGGTGAGCTGCAGTTTAGAGAAGACATGCAGGAAGGATTCGACAATATCCCCGCAACGCTTAAGCGTCTGTTCACCGGCGCAAATATTGGTAAACAACTCCTAAGGTTATAACGCTCGTTATGAAGTACCTGAAATATCTCGGCATCCTGGTGCTGCTGTTGGCCCTAGCTGCCTGCGGCGCCTATTTGGGTCGATTCGAACTGACTCGCATGAACGATGGCTTGCCGTCCTTTACCCACTCCGAGGGTGAGACCCTCGAGTTCATGGTGGAGATGGCAGACGGCGTTCGTCTCTTTACAACAGCGAAACTGCCGGATGGTGAAGGGCCTCACCCAGCCGTATTGCTACGCAGCCCATATGCGCAGTTCGGTAATGTGATGCGTGATCAACTTTGTGGTCGATTTGCTCGATATGGATATGCCTGTGTTTATCAGGACACTCGAGGGCAGGGTAAATCTGAAGGTGACTGGTTACCGATGGCCAATGAGGTGTCGGACGGACGCGACACCATGCGCTGGTTAGCGGATCAGAGTTTTCAGGATGGCAACATTGGCATGGTAGGGCCTTCCTATCTGGCGTCCGTGCAGTTTGCTGTTGCCGCAGCGGGTCTGCCGTCAGAAGTGAAAACATTTATTCCTTCGGTTTACACCACTGACCTGAGAGAAGTTGTTTATAGCAACGGCATGTTCCGACATGAAACGTTTACCGCCTGGTCCAGCATGAACCGCGGTACCAATACGGATGTTGACGGTACTGGTGAGGACTACCAGAAAGCGATTCGGCATCTGCCACACAACGAAGTGGACACAGAAATTTTTGGTGTTGAGATGCCCTGGTATCAGGAGATGATCGACCCTGCGCAATTTGAAGCTTCTTTTCTGGGTAATCCTGACGCAGAGTTGGTCCAGCAGGTGCCGGAAAATCTTTCGGTACCGATTCTTATGATTGGCGGATGGTACGACGTCTTTCTCGGACCTCAGGTTGATGACTGGAACCGGCTGGCAACAAAAAGCGACAGTCGATTTGTGCTTGGTCCCTGGACGCACATTGGATCTTCCGGCGAGGCTTTTGAAATCGATAATGCTGAAGGCGGGTTGTTCCAGTGGAAAGAAATGCTGCCCTGGCTTGAGTACTACCTGAAAGGAAAGGGTGAGCAACCAACGCCAGGTATGTATGCCTACACCATGGGTGTGAACGAATGGCGTCATCACGCGCAGTGGCCAGGTGAGGTGACGAATAAGAAGTGGCAACTCTCGGGCCTGGCTGAGTCCAAAGCGTGTAACGGTGGAGTTCTAGGTGATCAACCATCCACAGATCAGGTGAGTTACGACTACGATCCTCTGAATCCGGTGCCGACCTCAGGCGGCTCCGGCATGCTCGCGTTTATCTTGCCGGGCTATGAGGGCGCGAAACCGGCCAATGTTCTCCAGGAAGGATTTTGTGAACGTGAAGACGTGCTTTCTTTTGTGAGCGAACCGCTCGATGAAACCATGGTGCTCGCAGGGGAAGTCACCGTGGGTCTGGAGCTTTCCTCGTCTGCGCCGGACACGGCCTTCACCGTAAAACTGATGGAAGTGTTTCCTGACGGCCGAGCCATTAACATCCGTGATGATATCTCTTCGATAGCCTATCGAGATGACAGGCTTCAGCCGCTTAGCTACACACCAGATGAGCGCATGACCCTCACGATTAGTACCTGGCCGGTGGAATGGCAGCTGTCGTCTGGCTCCAGACTGCGTCTGGACATTTCTTCTTCAGATTTCCCCAAATTCCACGCGCACCGCAATCGCGCTGGTCCCTGGGCGGAACAGACAGGCACAGATATCGCGACTCAGACCCTTTATTCAGGAACCCTTAGTCTGCCTATTCGTCCATAGTGTCCATCGTGGCGAATTGCCCACGTTTTTCCTATGATTGGGCACCTTTGAAATTGCAATTTCCTATTTATCCCCCTTTGGAGAGACCCTTTTATGAGTGATTACAAACTCCTGATTAATGGTGAGCTGGTTGATGGCGATAGCACCATGCCGGTGATTAACCCTGCAACCGAAGAGCTGGTTGCTGATTGCCCCCGTGCTTCCGAAAATCAGCTGAATGATGCAGTTGCCGCAGCGAAGGCTGCTTTCCCCGCGTGGGCTGCGACGCCGATCGATCAGCGTAAAGAAGTTGTGATGAAAATCGCTGATGTCGTTGAAGCCAATGCGCAGGAGCTTGGTCAGCTGCTGACAGAAGAGCAGGGCAAACCACTGGGTGATGCGATTGGAGAAGCTTACGGATTTGCTGCTTTTTGCCGCTACTTCTGTTCCCTGGATCTGCCGGTTGAGACCATTGATGACAGCGACGGTCGCAAAGTTGAAGCTCACCATATGCCTCTCGGTGTGGTTGGCGCCATTGTGCCCTGGAACTTCCCGCTGATCCTGATGGCATTCAAACTGCCACCAGCCCTGATCGCTGGTAACTCCATTGTGATCAAGCCTGCTCCGACAACTCCACTCAGCACGCTTCGAATCGCTGAGTTGATCAAAGACATTGCGCCAGCAGGTGTCGTGAACTTTATTACTGACCTGAACGATCTGGGCGCGCCGATGACCGCACACCCTGACGTTCGCAAGATTTCTTTCACGGGCTCCACTGCAACCGGCGCCAAAGTGATGGCTGGTGCCGCAGGTCTGCTGAAGCGCATTACCCTGGAACTGGGTGGCAACGACGCAGGTATCGTCCTGAACGATGTAAACCCTAAGGAAACTGCCCCTAAAGTGTTCGATAGTGCATTCCAGAACACAGGTCAGGTTTGTATCGCGATGAAGCGTCTTTACGTTCACGAAGACATCTACGATGAGATGTGTGACGAGCTGGCAACGATTGCTAACGAAACGGTTATTGGTAACGGTCTTGAGCAGGGCACCAAGCTTGGGCCTCTCAATAACCAGATGCAGTACGACCGCGTTAAAGAGCTGATCGAAGAAGCGAAGACTGACGGCAACATTATTGCTGGCGGTGAGATTCCGGATGAGCCTGGTTTCTTCATCAGACCGACGATTGTTCGCGACATCTCTGAAGGTTCACGCCTTGTAGATGAAGAACAGTTCGGTCCGGTTCTGCCGGTACTGAAGTTCTCTGAAGAATCCGAAGCGGTTGAGCGTGCGAACGCTTCTTCCTGGGGGCTGGGTGGATCTGTCTGGTCTTCCGATCTCGACAAGGCCTATGCGCTCGCCGAGAAGATGGACGCTGGCACGGTGTGGATCAACAAGCACGCTGAACTGGATCCAGGTATTCCATTTGGTGGTGCCAAGCAGTCCGGTATCGGAAAAGAACTTGGTGAAGAAGGTCTGCAGGAATTTACGCAGCTCAAGATCATCAACATGGCGAAAGCTTCTTAAGAATCAAACGATAGGAATAGAGTGATGAGTGACCTCGAAACATTCCGGGCGGAAACGAAAACCTGGATTGAGGAAAACTTTCCGGTTTCCCTGAAAGGTTCCAGCATGGGTCTTGAAGGAGAAGCGGACGATTCTGCCAAGGCAGACTTTGAAGCCTGGCGACAGCGGCTGGCTGAGAAAGGTTGGGGTGCCCCGACCTGGCCAACCGAATATGGTGGTGCCGGTGCTTCCGATCCTGAAGCCAAAATTATCAGCCAGGAAATGGCTAAGCAGGGCGCGTTCAACCCGATTCCGTTGATGGCAGGTATGGGCGTCACCATGGTTGGGCCAACTGTGCTGGAGTACGGCACAGATGAGCAGAAAGAAAAGCATCTGCCTGGTATCGCCAGTGGTGAAATTCGATGGTGCCTCGGTCTTTCAGAACCTAATGCTGGTTCTGACCTCGCGTCTCTGCAGACCAAAGCTGAGGATGATGGCGATACCTTCAAGATTAACGGCCAGAAGATCTGGACCTCTGGTGCAGACATCTCTCAGTGGTGTGGTGCCCTGGTTCGAACAGATTCCGCTGCGAAGAAGCGGGACGGCATCAGCTTCGTCATGCTGCCCATGGATCAGGATGGTGTTCGTACCAAGCCGATCCAGCTGATTTCAGGGGTATCACCTTTCTGTGAGACTTTCTTCGACGATGCGCGTGCAGAGAAGAGTGATCTTCTCGGACCGCTGAACGAAGGCTGGAGTGTTGTTAAGCGATTGCTGCAGCACGAACGTCAAAGTCAGACCCAGGCTCGCCCTGCGGGTGGCGGCGGTTCCAAGCCGACGCTTCAGGAAGTAGCGAAAGGTTATGTCGGTACCGATGAGTCCGGTGCGCTGGCAGATACGGATCTGCGTAATCGCCTGACCCATCATCTGATGGACAGTCAGGCACACTCGCTCACCACAAGCAGGATCACAGCAGAAGCGCGTGGCCAGGTCAAAGTCAGTGCCGCGGCGTCGATTCTGAAGAACTCTGCGACTCGCATTGCTCAGGGCAAAGCTGAACTCACCATGGAAATCATGGGCAGCCAGGGTGTCGGTTGGGAAGGGGATAACTTCTCATCTGAAGAACTCGACAATGTGCGCGAGTGGCTCTGGGGTAAAGCCATCTCCATCTATGGTGGTTCCTATGAGGTTCAGAACAACATTATTTCCAAGAATATTCTCGGTCTACCCGAGAATACACAGAAGGGTTAAGTCATGGCCGCACTAACAGAAGAACAGAGTATGTTGCGTGACCAGGCGAAATCCTGGGTTACCGAACAATTCCCCGTGCAGAAGTTTCGCGAGATGCGTGATAGCGGTGTTGAAGCGCGCTTCATGCCGGAAACCTGGCAGGGCATGATCGAAATGGGTTGGACCGGCATCCTGGTGCCGGAACAATACGGCGGCTCTGGTCTGGGTTACCTGACCTTTGGTGTCGTCCTGGAAGAAATCGGTCGACAACTGACAGCATCACCACTGTTTGCATCAGCTTATGTTGGTGCCACGGCAGTGATGTTGGGTGGCAGCGACGATCAGAAACAGGCGATCCTTCCGAAGGTTGTTGATGGCAGTGTCATCCTGACATTGGCTGTTGATGAAGGTCCGCGTCATAACCCAGCTAAGATTGAACTCAAGGCAGAAAGCACGGGTTCCGGTTACAAACTTTCCGGCAACAAAACGTTTGTTGTTGAAGGTATGGCCGCGACTGACTTTATCGTTGCCGTATCAACCGATGATGGCGTTAGGTTGCTCCACGTGCCTGCCAGCGCAGACGGCGTGAGCCGTGAAGCGATGAGCATGGTCGACAGTCGCGGATATGCCAACGTGCATTTTGATGGTGTCGAAGTTGGCGCGGATGCTGTCATGGGTGATGCTGCAGTGCTTGAACAGGTGCTGGATTGTGCCCGAGCAGGCATTGGCGCTGAGATGCTCGGCACAGCGTCACAGGCATTCGACATGACTCTTGAGTATCTCAAGACGCGTGTTCAGTTTGGCCAGGTGATTGGTTCTTTCCAGGCGCTGGGTCATCGTGCTGCTGAATTGTTTGGTCAGATGGAGTTGTCACGCTCCTGTATGGAAGCAGCGCTGCAAGGCATTGATGCGGAAGCTGACGATGTTGCGCAGTTGGCGTCACTGTCGAAAGCCAAAGTCGGTGACTTCATTCACGAGATGTCGAACCAGTTGATCCAGATCCATGGTGGCATTGGTATGACCGACGAGTTCGATGCTGGTTTCTACCTGAAACGTGCACGAGTCCTGGAAGCTGCCTATGGCAACCAGGCGTTCCATCGCGATCGCTACGCGAGACTTTTGGGTTTCTAATCAGGTGATTCAGTGAAACCCTGGCTGCAACAATCCGGCGAAGGCTTCCAGTCATTACTGGCGCTTCGCCCGGATCTGCAGCAGAAGTATCGCGATTTCCTTGAAGTCGTTGAAAACAACGACTCCGTACCTAACAGCGTTTACGACCTCTGTCGTTCACGTATTCAATTTATTCACGGTCTTCGTAAAGAAGATGTCGATGCATCGTCGCTAGGCGAGGCTGAGACCTCCGCGCTTGCGGCCGCCGACCGCATTCCTTATCAACACCATCAGCTGACCGATGAAGAAGTGGATGCATTGAAGGCCGCCTTTGGTGACCAGGGTTGTGTGGCGCTGCTTACTGCCCTGGCATTCTTTGATGTAACCTGTCGATTGGAAGCGACCTTTCAAGCCGCACAGATGAGCAATCAATAATGTCGACCAAGCCACGAGTTGAATCAGCGATTCCAGGCTCTCCGCCCGAGTTTGGAGCCGTCATGATGCATGCGCCTGAAATCATCGCGAAGTTTGGCGAGCTGTACGCCGAGTTCTGGCAAAGAGGCATCGTGAGTCAGGAAATCAAGGAGATGACGCGCATCCGAAATGCCCGGATTACAGATTGTGGCTTCTGAAAAAATGTCCGATTTGATGCCGCTCGTGTAGCGGGTCTCGAAGAACAGGTGGTCGCCCAGATCGAAGATGGCTATGAGTCTCGTCTGGATGATAAAGCCGTTGCCGCGCTGCAACTTGCAGATGACATTATTGGTTTGCCAGGTCGTCTGACAGAAGAGCAAAAAGCGCGACTGTCTAATCATTATTCCGATGCCGAGATTGCAGAGCTTGCTCTTGGTGTGGGTTTGTTTCTTGGTATGTCCAAAGTGCTCATTACACTCGGGTTAGAACCTGAGCAGATGGATACTACAGTGCTACCAACACCGGGTAGCTAGATCGTCCGAACAACATCTGTTCATTGGCCTTATTGCTGGCTGATCTGCTAGGCTCCTCTTATCCATAAGGGGAGCAAGGTTATGAAGAAATCTATTCTAGGCAGTATTGCTTTAGTACTGGCCTCAGCATCTGCGTTTGGTTCAGATGTCGGTATGCCAACGGAAGAGCAGCTATCGGGGCTGTATCCTGGAAAAGCTTACTCTCCTTACGCCAAGCGAAATTTTCCAAGCAACGTTTATTGGGGTGAAACTCACCTGCATACAGGCTTGTCGTTGGACGCAGGTTTGTTTGGGAACATTCTCGATCACGAAGATGCCTATCGCTTTGCCCGGGGTGAAGAGATTAAGTCGTCTACGGGTCAGCCGGTAAAACTGGCTCGTCCTCTGGACTGGCTGGTGATCACTGATCACTCTGACATGATGGGCATCGCGACGGACATCCAGAACGGCGCACCAAACATCCGAGCGATTCCGGAGGGGAAACGCTGGTCCGATGCCTTCCAGGAAGGTGGTCAGGCAGCAGCAAAGGCCGCTTTTGAACTAATTGCATCGTTCTCTCAGTTCACCGTGCCCGAAAAAATGGTGACAGATTATTCGCCTGGTTCCGAGCGATACCAGAGCATCTGGGAAAATATTGCGGAGCAAGCCGATCGCTTCAATGACCCAGGTACGTTCACCGCGTTTATTGGTTACGAGTGGACGTCTGTGCCACAAGGCTTCAACCTGCACCGAAACGTTGTGCTGCGTGATGATGCGGCTCGCGCCAAGCAGGTAACACCGCTGACCACCCAGCCGCCGGTTGGCACCGTAGACCCGCTGGATCTGTATAAGTGGCTCGAAGACTATGAGTCAAAGACTGGTGGTAACGCACTCGCTATCTCTCACAACGGTAACCTGTCTAACGGTTGGATGTTTCCAATGGAGAAAACGTATCCCGGTGGTCGTGTCGACAAGAATTACGTGACTTTGCGAGCGCAGTGGGAACCGCTTTACGAAGTGACGCAGATTAAAGGTGATGGTGAGGCTCACCCATTCCTTTCTCCCAACGATGAGTTTGCGGACTACGGCACCTGGGACGTTGGTAACCTGGATATTTCGCAGTTGAAAACAGAAGACATGCTGGCGGGCGAATATGCTCGTGAAGCGCTCAAGAACGGCATGGTTCTGGAAGAAAAGTTCGGCGTGAACCCCTACAAGTTCGGCATGGTCGGGGCGACGGATAGTCATACTGGTTTAACCACAGCGGAAGAAGAAAACTTCTTCAGCAAGGCAGTCAGTGTTGAACCTTCTCGAGAGCGGATCTCTCATCCTTTCGTTTCATCTGATCTGGGCACAATTCCTGGTGACTTGATGGTGGCGTCTGGATACCAGGGCGTGTGGGCAACTGAGAACACCAGAGAAGCGCTCTTCGATGCGATGATGCGTAAAGAAACCTATGCAACAACAGGTCCGAGAATAATGCTTCGTTTCTTCGGCGGATGGTCATTCACTGAAGATGACCTACGTAGTCGAGCACCTGCATTTGTTGGTTACGAAAAAGGTGTACCCATGGGTGGGGACCTGGTGGAAGCACCAGAAGGCAAAGCCCCAACCTTTATGGCCTATGTGCTGAGAGATCCTGTTGGTGCGAACCTGGATCGTCTGCAGATTGTTAAAGGCTGGGTAGACAAGAAGGGTAAAACGCACGAGAAGGTTTATGACGCGGCCTGGGCTGGTGAGCGCGAGATTGGAGAAGATGGCAATCTGCCACCGGTAGGTAACACCGTTGATGAAGAAGCGGCCAACTGGACGAACTCTATTGGTGCATCAGAGCTTGCGGTCGTCTGGACCGATCCGGATTTCGATCCTGAGCAACGTGCTTTCTACTACGTTCGTGTGCTCGAGATCCCAACACCGCTTTGGTACATGTACGACAAAGTACGACTGGGTGCGGTGATTCCTGAAGGTGTACCGACTACTCATCAGGAGCGGGCCTACTCATCTCCTATCTGGTACACGCCCTAGGCCCTATCGTCTGGCAATAATTTGAAGCACGGCCGCACGACCGGTGTGGCCGATGCCTTCAATTACATCTCTTTCCAGTTCTTCGCAGTGCTCAAAGTTCAGCGCAGGGAACGTTGAATGCGCAATGTCTTTCGTCATCATCAGTTCCGTTGTGGGTGGCCCTCCAGTTCGAAACTTCAGTTGATCCGGTGTGTAGGATTCGAGAATCAGCAGTCCACCAGGTTTAAGTGAGTTGGTGACCCTTTCGTAGATCTGATTCCTCGGTGCTTCCGGTATATGGAAGAAGATGGACACCACAGCATCCCAGCAGTCGGTGCCCAGATCCCATTGAGTCAGATCGGCTGCGACAGTCTCGATCGAGACGCCTCTTTCTGCAGCCAGCGTGCTGGCTTTCTCGAGACCAACTGGTGATTGGTCCACGCTGGTGACCTGGTATCCGAGTCCTGCGAGGTAAACGCCATTTCTGCCTTCGCCATCGGCGAGACACAAAACTTTGCCGCCTTCAGGAATCTGCCCTGCAACAGACTTCAGGAAGTCGTTAGGCTCTTTGCCGAAGATGTACTCGTCGTTACCGTAGCGTTCATCCCAGCCTTTCTTTTTTGAGAGGTCCTGCAGGTCACTCATAGGGCAGCAATAGCAGCTTGCATGGTGGCTTCGGTCACGGCGCGGCGATCTTCGCCCCACGGCATGGGCATCAACACGGGATGTTCAACACCGGCATCGATATAGCTTTTGACGAAAGAGGTGACTTCAGACTCTGAGCCAATAAAGTCGATGGCCTGGATCATTCGTTCTGATACAGCGGCAACGGCGCCGTCACGATCCTTGTTGCGCTGTTTTTCGCGAAGCTCGTTCACCTCGTCTTCGAATCCTGCCTCCCGGAACATTTTTGCGTAACCATCCGCCATGGCGTAGTTGAAGAGGTCGCGTCGTGCAGAGTTGGCGGATTTTTCCAGTTCACCCACCGCAGCATGCACATAAGCATAAATTTTGGCGTTACCACCTTTGCGTACCTGTTCCACTGACGACTGTACGTGTGAGGCGGGCAGGTAGTTCAGCAGAACGCCGTCAGCAACTTCACCGGCGAGCTTCAGCATCTGAGGGTTGAGGGCGGCCATGATGATCTTTGGCTTTCGCTCTCCGAGTCTGACACCCAGTCTGAATCGACTGCATTGAAAGTAGTCACCCTCGAATGTGACGGATTCTCCGGAAAGGCACTCTTTCAGGAGGGTTACGTATTCGCGCATCATGCCGATCGGTTTGTCTGTGGCCTGGATACCATGGGATCGCAGGATGCCCGGTGCAGAGACACCAACACCCAGGAGCACATCCACATCAGGGTTGAGTGCCTGCAGGGTTGCTGCCGTCATCGCAGCAAGTGTCGGTGAACGCAATTGAATTGGGATGATGCCGGTACCGAGACCAATCTTTGGTGCCGCAATCGTCGCTGCACCCAAAAGCGTCATGGCATCTGTTCCCGTTGCTTCAACGGTCCAGAAAGAGCTGTATCCCATGTCCTGTGCGGTGCGGGCGATATCTGGCGCGGCTTGTGGTCCAAGGACACCCAAGCTGCCGAAAGTCACTCCCATCTGTGTGTTAGACATACTGCTCTCCTGATTCTATTCGTCTAGTTGTTCGATCTTCTGTCGAAGGACGACGATTCTACCAGCCGGTACCGCCAGTTGTTCGATCAGGTAATCCTTGAATGATTGGGGATAAGGCTGACGATCCAGAGCTTCCTGCATGCAATCCAGCCAGGCTTTTCTTTCGCTGTCGTGTATTGGCAGGTGTTTGTGGGCAGGGGGAATGGCGATACCGCCATACTTTTCCTTGTAGCGTTTTGGGCCACCCATCCATCCACAAAGGAATCGCGCCAGCTTGTCGATGCTGATGGTGAGGTCATCAGGATGCATATCCCGAATCACTTTGGCGTAGTCACGTGTCGACATGACCTCGTAAAAGTCTTCGACCAGTTGCTGAATGCCTTCGACGCCACCGGCGGCCTGAAAAGTAGCGTCGCCATCGCCGTAGGGTCTATCTGTCATCCGCCCATCAGCTCCGCCATGGTGCGCACTGGTCTTGTGCCATCCCATTCCTCAGCGGCTTTTGTGATCATGGCGAACAAGCCAACAATGCCGTCGTTGCGTTCGATCAGTTCCACCATGTTGCCGCTGTCTGCAGAAGTATCGAAGTAACAGATGTTGGTATTGGTACCCATGTCCATCGCGATCTCATACTTCTCTGCCAGCAATGCCTTGTCAGCCTGATAGTCGTCCGACCAGATGCCTACATGATGGAATGCTGTTTTGTCGGGAGCGATCAGATCATGGTAAACGTTTGGTTCGGAAGACGTGACCTGGATGAGTTCTATCTGACCTTCTTTGCTCTGTGCCCAGGCGAGGCGCATGGTCAGATTGCCTTCGCCACCTCGGTAGGTGAATCCTTCGTAACCTGAAGTATCCACTTCGTTCAGAAAGAATGGACCAATGCCAAGTACATTCGCCCAGTAATCGGCGGCTTTTTCCAGGTCAGGTACATGCCAGGCGTACTGAAAAGGTGCGCCCGGTGCGCTTAGTTTTGTCATTGCTTATGTTCTCGCTTTAAATTCTTGGCCTAAATTCAATGTGTAGTTCTTTCAGGATTCGGAGTGCGTAATTTGGCAGATGCCGCAGGTTGTTCTTCTCAGGGATCACCCTGAATGAATCGATACGGTCGATAAAGGCTTTAAACCCCCAGTAAAGTTCCCGGCGGGCCAGGGGTGCGCCCAGGCAGTAGTGGGTGCCCGTGCTGAAGCCTAGATGGGACGCTGCGTTGCGGCGTTCCAGATCAATGTCGTGAGGGCACTCGAAATGTCTTTGATCACGGTTACCAGCGGCATAGCGTAAATCAACAACCGAGCCTTTCGGGATGGTGACGCCATGCAGTTCGTAGTCGTGCTTCGCGATGCGGGTCATTGCCTGAGCCGGACTTTCGAGGCGCACAACTTCTTCGACGAACGTCGTAAGGTACTTATCGGGATCGCTGCGCAGCTGCTCCCAGATCGCAGGATTTCGATCCAGCAACATAATACCCGCAGCCATGGCGTTGGTGGTTGTCTCTGAACCACCGACAAATGTGTCCTGCATCATTTCCGCATGCAGTTCATTGTCTGTTAATGGTCTGCCCCAGCCGGGAACCTCGTTGTTGACCAGTTCCGAGAGCAGTGTGTCGTTGGGTTGTTGACGCAGCTGCTCAAAGATTTTCTGGAAATAATGCTGAGCCTGGATTTCCATCTCGGTTGCCCAGATCACGCCTTCCTCGTCTAGACCTATCGACAGCCCTTTGATCCACGCATCTGTCCATTCCTTGATCTGCCAGACGTCTTCATCCCTGGCACCCATCTGTTTGCAGATGATGAAGAGGGGCAGCGGAACCGCATATTGGCGGACATAGTCACATTCACCGTCATCGATAAATTCATCGAACAGGTCATAGGCAAGACTTTGTACATCGTCTTCGATTTCATTGACGCGCTTTGGCCGAAAAGCTTCATCGAACAGCGAGCGCATCTGCTTGTGTTCCGGGTCATCTCTGGCTGCGAGTGATTTACCCGGCACCCAGCCTTTCTCCTTGAACAGGTTGTAGGCAATCTGCTGGCTTGGCGTATGCATGTCCGGATCGTTGGAGTAACGATGGTTGCTGAAGTTGTCGTAGTCCAGCGCTATGGTTCTCAGGTCTTCATATCGGGTGACGACATACATGCCGGTGATTGGATCGTGAAAAACCGGTGCTTCTTCTCTTAAGAGATCATAGGTGGGGAAGGGACACTCCTGGATTTCAGGATTGATGAGTGTGACATCGTCCAGTGATTCAGGAACGATGGGGTTGTCCATTCGGTTAACTTCGCTCATCAGCTAAAACTAGCATGTTTTGATATCTTTAGGGTTGAGCAGGGAGGAGGAACCATGAGCAGTTTTGATACTGGTACAGATCAGTTGTTGTGTGAGGTCAAAGATAGAGTCTGTGTCTTCACACTGAATCGTCCAGATGCACGAAACGCATTGGCGCCAGAGATGACAAGCGCCCTGGGTCGAGGTATCACCTGGGCCGCCCAGGCAGATGAAGTTGGTGCCGTGCTGATTACGGGCGCAGGGTCAGCTTTCTGTTCTGGCGGTGATGTTAAAGCGATGGGTGCACGCAACAGCGGATCCAAGCCTCCCTCCGTGGAAAAACAGTTTCAGGAACTTAAAGCTCGTCATATGGCGATTGGTGGTGCGCTTTATCAGTTGAGAAAGCCAACGATTGCGGCTTTACCGGGCGCTGCTGCAGGCGCAGGAATGGCCATTGCACTTGCCTGTGACATGCGCATCTGTAGCGATAACGCTTTCCTGACAACAGGGTATGCGCGTATTGGTCTTTCAGGAGACTATGGCATTGCCTGGCTGCTCACCCGGGTGGTTGGACCTGCCCGGGCTCGCGAATTACTTTTGTCTTCGAGGCGAGTCACTTCTGACGAGGCCCTGACCCTCGGATTAGTGAATCGAGTGACATCTTCTGAGGGCTTGCTAAGTGAAGCGATTGAATGGGCCCGTGAGTTTGCCAACGGTCCCGGCGTTGCACACGCTTACATTAAAGACAATCTTGATGAAGCTTTGTTCATTGATCACGCCACGGCCATTGAAAAAGAAGCCGATCGACTGCTCAAGTCGAGGACGACCCAGGATCACAAAGAAGCCGTGACAGCATTCGCTGAAAAGCGAGAGCCTGTTTTTACGGGGGAGTAGAAGTCATGAGAAGACTGTTCGTTATTTTGATGGTGGTAGTGCTCGGTGGGTGTGCCACCCAGCAGAGTGAAAGTGATCTGCGTCTTTACGTGATGGATTGCGGCAACCTTCGGTTTACCAACGTTTCTATGTTCGGTTTAACCAATGAGGAAACGGACGTCCGTGAAATGTTCGTGCCCTGTTACCTGATTGATCATCCTGATGGGCAGCTGTTTTGGGACGCAGGATTGGATCCCGCGACAGCAGGGCAGGGTGAGATAGAGCCACAGCCAGGGTTGACCATGTGGTACGAACGCTCGGTGCTGGATCAGCTGAGTGAGATAGGGTTTCCTCCTGAGGAGATTGAGCTGATCGCACTTTCGCATATGCATTTTGATCATGCGGGTGCCGCCAACTACTTCCCGGTGTCGCGATTGCTGATTCAGAAACCTGAGTATGAGGCTGCCTTCAACAATGCCGAGGACTATCCGGTTTTCACCTACGAAAGTTATAGCGAGTTGGCAGACAATCCCAAAACAATCCTGGAAGGTGATTACGATGTGTTCGGCGATGGCCGCGTGGTGATTGTCAGCGCACCCGGGCATACACCGGGTCACCAGGTATTGTTTTTGGATCTTGCCGAAACCGGCCCCATTGTTTTATCCGGCGATCTTTACCACTTCCGATTTAATCGGCTACATCAGCGAACCCCTGTGTTTAATACAGATGCCGCGCAAACCGTTGAATCCATGAGCAAAGTTGAAGCATTTCTAAAGGAAAGGAACGCAACGCTTTGGATTGAGCACGACAAAGCGCTGGCAGATACGTTGAACAAGTCGCCGGCTTACTACCGGTAGTGCGATGAATCTTCCCTGGTACCACGGTTGGAACATTGTTGCGGTCAGCCTGGTATTTCAGGCGATCTTGTTTGGTTCGATTTTCTTCTCTTACACCCTTTGGGTCGGTGAGTGGCTAGAGGACGCAAGTCTCGGTGTCACGCTGACCATGGTGATGGTGCCCATCACGATCCTTAACCTTGCTCAGGCGCTGGTGGCGCCCTTTGCCGGCTATGCCATGGATCGTTACTCCATCAGATCACTGATTTGTATCGGTGCGAGCAGCGCTGGCATCGGTTTTCTGCTGATCTCGCAGGTCAACACCTTCTGGCAGATCATCGTGATCTATGGCTCCCTGATGATGGCCGGGGTTCTGTTAGCAGGTCCCCTCGCTGCGCAGACGCTCGCTGCAAAGTGGTTCAACAAAAACCGAGGCCTGGCTATTGGTCTCTCAACGACTGGAACTTCTATCGGTGGGGTTGTGATGGCGCCGCTGGTCACACTGCTCTATGAGGAGCATGGCTGGCGCGATGCCCATTGGATGTTGGGACTGGTGTTCATCATTGTCATCGTGCCACTGGTATGGATGCTCATACGGAATGCGCCCCAGGATCTGGGGATTGAACCGGAAGCAGAGAGTCTTGTGCACGCGACGGAAGAGACACCCTCACAGTTCTGGACGGTGAATGACATCCTCAGGGATCGGGTGTTCTGGATCATTATTCTTTCATTTCTGCCGCTCGTCACCGTCTTTGGTAGTGTGCAGCAGCACCTTCGACCCTATGCGGCAGATCTTGGTATCGGGTCGCTGGAAACGGCCTACCTGATATCGATTTTTGCTTCGGTCATGATCGGCGGGAAAATTTTCTTCGGCATGATGGCGGATCGATTCGATCACCGAGCACTCTTTCTGATGGCGCTAATCGCCTGTGCGATTGTGGTTGGTGGTTTACTGCTGTCACCCAACTACACAATGCTCATCTTCCTCGCGGGTCTGTTGGGTTTTTCGGTTGGTGGATTCCTGCCGTTGTTGGGAGCCATGGTCGCGAGGCATTTTGGTGCCGCGTCCTTCGGCAGTGTGCTGGGTCTGGTTGGTCCGTTCCTTGCCATTAATGCGTTTGGGCCCATGGCGTATGGTTATCTCTATGAGGTTAACGGCAGCTATCAGATCGCCTTTTGGATTTCCCTGGTGTTACTGGTTCCTGGTGCTATCGCCATAGCTTTTCTTCGAGAACGTATCTAGTCCTGTTCTGCCCACGCATCCGCAGACTTCATTGACTCTGCATAAGGTGCACGAGCCATCCTGAGGAAGAACACGCCAATCACACCGAAGAAACAGGTCATGGTAATCATCGAATATCTGACGCCTTCAGCGCCCGGAAAGATGTATTCATTGAAAGCACCCGCGAGGGGTGGGCCGAACATCATGCCGATCGCGCCTGTCAGCATATAGACAGCGGCAACTCGAGCGCGCAGATGTGGTGGTGTGATAACCGGTAGTGAGCCAGCCGCAATACCGAAAGGTGAGTTCACCGCGAGCATGGCCGGTGCATAACAGACAAAAGCCCAGAAAGGCGTCGGTGCAATCTGGATCAGTAACACTGAGGGGATGGTGATTAACCCACCAATCATGCCAGCTGTCATGTTGGCGTCTCGATAGCCTCTGTCCGTCAATCTTTTTGCCACATAAGCGATCAGGAGTGGTCCCATGGGGCCGAAGATTACAAAGATCCAACCAAAGATCTGTGATGCCTCTGCAGCCGGCATACCGTGTATCCGGACAAAGAAAGTCACGCTCCAGAAAACAAACGCATAGCCGGTGAGCACCAGTGACACGAATCCGAGATGGTGAAACAGAATGGTTCTCGAGTGCTGCTTGTAGAACGCAATCAGCTGCGCCATGTCGCTGCCTTCGGTTTGAACGGGAGAAGGGCGACGAACGGGTTCTCTGATCAACAGGAAAAAGAAAGCGAGGAACATGCCAGGTAAACCGACATAGACAAAGGTCTGTTGCCAGGGTTTCAATTCTCCGATCCAGGGCAATACCATCGGATCCGCCTGCTCTACGATTTCCAGGACAAATCCGCCGATGACAAAAGCGATGCCGGAACCAATGATCGGACCTGTTTGAAAGATACTGAGTGCCAGGGGCAGATCCTTTCTTGGGAAATAATCTCCGAGCAGTGATGTGGTTGACGGGCTCAGGGTTGCTTCCCCGATTCCGACACCAATCCTCGCAAGGAAAATCTGCCAGTAGTTTCTGGTGAGCCCGCAGGCGATGGTCATCAGGGACCAGAGAAAAATGCCGATCGCGATAATGTGCTTGCGGCTTTTTTTATCCGCCATTTGTGCGATAGGAATTGCGGCAATGGCATAGAACAGGGCGAATACCCCATAAAGCCAGCCGATTTCGGTATCACCAACGCCCAGATCCTCTTGCATAGGGCCTACGACAATGGCCACGACCTGCCGGTCGATAAAAGCGATGAGGGAGGCGAGTATCAGGACAAAAACGACGAACCAGGCGTATCGCCGGTTTGGGTAAGGAATAGTCTCGTTGATAGCAGGTTACTTCTTTTTCTTATGTTCCAGACTTTCTCAATAAATGGGATCGAAGTGCAAGTAACTATTCTGGTTTAATAACTTTCCGAGCTAATTCACGTTAATAAAAAAGGAACGACAAATGGCTGGACGATTGGAGGGAAAAGTCGCCGCGATCACCGGTGCAGCGAGCGGATTTGGTGCTGGTGCAGCACAACGCTTTATTGAAGAAGGTGCGAAAGTTGTCATGGGTGATATCCAGGATGACGTTGGCCAGGCGTTGGCAGATAAACTTGGCGATGCAGCCGTCTATGTGCATTGCGACGTTACCAACGAAGACGAAGTGGCCAACATGGTCGACACTGCGGTCGAAAAATTTGGCCAGCTGGACATCATGTACAACAACGCAGGTGTGGTTGGTGCAGTTGGACCGATCGCAACGACACCAGCGGAAGAGTGGCACCGCACCATGGATATTCACGTCAGTGGCTGCTTTTACGGCTGCAAACACGCTGCGAGAGTGATGATTCCGCGAGGCACTGGTTCCATCGTCAGTATGTCGAGCACAGCAGGAATCATGGGAGGGCTGGGTCCTCACGCTTATACGGCAGCGAAACATGCCATCGTCGGTATTACGAAGAGTGTTGCTGCTGAGCTGGCTCAGTACGGCATTCGTGCTAACTGTATTTCGCCTGCCGGTATGGCAACTGCGATGGTAGCCGCCACCATGGGTGATCACACGGATCTTGAAACGACTCGCAAAAACCTTGCACAGAGTTCACCTCTGAAAGGTCGTCCTGGTCTGCCGGAAGATGTTGTGAATGCCGCATTGTTCCTTGCCAGTGATGAATCCGGTTACACCTCCGGTCTCACATTGACGACGGACGCGGGCCTCACTATTGGTTCCGGAAACGAATCCCCCTTTGGCGAATATCAGCCGTTTATGGCAGAAGCGGGTAAGCGCGGCGTCTAGTTGCGAGCGAGGCACCTTAAGAGGACGACTGTGTCTCGACTAATCCTGCTTGTCTGGTTTTCCCTGATACCCATGGTGTCAGGGGCAACCGTGCAATCCATAGACTATATGGATCGCTATTTCTCCGATGACAGATTGCCGCCCGCCGCTCATGAGGCATGGGAAAACAACGTCGAGCTCATCGGAACCACACGAGTTGGTACCAGGGCTCGCGATCAACAAACCTGGTACCGCTTTTCACTTGAGCGGCCTGCAGACTACGAAACCCAGTCTTACAGTCTGTATTTCTGGCGATACAACAAAAGTCTGACGCTGTTTCTGAACGGCCAATCACTAGACGGAGACGAGCTGGTGGAAGGCCTCAACACTACCGCCTGGAACCGGGGTAGGTTGGTGACACTCCGGCCCGGCGATTGGGCGCCTGGAGAAAACGTTTTTCATGTCCGATTTCAGCCGTCGGTGTTCGGTGGCACATTTGCATCCGTTAAATTTGGTTTGACCGAAAAGCTGAAACCAGTCTGGCAGGAACAGTTTTTCTGGCGCATACGCGTGAATGAGATTCTTCTGGGCTTTTGTCTTCTATCCGCATTAACGACTTTGGTGCTCTGGCTGTTCCGCCGCTCGGACAGCACCTATCTCTGGTTTTTCGGAGTGGCATTATCCTGGAGTTTGGTCACCACCCACATGGTGGTCTACCACAACCCAGTGCCTTATCAGTATTGGCTTCCTTTGGTACACATGGCGATCGATAGCTGGATCTTTTTCCTGTTCGGTTTCCTCAATCGCGTACTTCAGTACCGCCTCGTTCGCTCAGAAAAACTCCTGATGACAGTGTGGGTGTGTGCGTTGTTGTCCCACGCCTTTGCGCCGCGAGATTATTTCTGGCTGATGGCGTATCTGTTCCACGTGACGTTACTGGTACCGATTATTTTCCTGTTGGGCAGAACTGTGATCGATGCGCTTCGATCCGGTGGTCGCCTTGCTTTTGCGGTTGCTATTGCGCTTCTCGGTCAAATTCTTTTTTCGGGCCACGACCTCTGGCTCTTCTTTGGTGCAGAGGAAGAGGCGTGGGAGACCTCGCAGCATCTATCCCAGTTTGGTGTGCCACTGTTGATCGCCGTTTTGTTGATCACACTGATTGTCCGATTTACACGAGCGCTAGGTGAGGCAGAAGATCTGAATGCGCAGCTTGAGCAAAGAGTGCTTGAGGCAAGGCGTGCTTTGGAAAAAAGTTACGAGGAAAAACAACGATTAGAAATGGACCGAGCGGCGGCTGAAGAACGACAGAAAATTTATCGTGATCTGCACGACGACGTTGGCTCAAAGTTATTGGCCATCACTCGGCAAGAAGAAAATCCAGCAGCGGACCTGGCAGGTTCAGCACTGGAGAGTATTCGTGAAGCCGTATATCGCTCGAATTACAAAGACGAGCCTCTGTTGTCGTTCCTGGCGAACATGCGTGAAGAGGTCACGATGCGTACGGCCGCACAGGGTATTGCTTGTCATTGGTTTGAAGATCCTGACTTGCCCGAAGACATTCTTGATACAACACAGTGTTATCACCTGAGTCGAATACTTCGCGAACTGGTGACCAATAGCCTGGCGCACAGTCAATGTTCGGAGATCAGGGTGTCGTTTGAGGTTGATGAGGAACGTCCGGAGAAGCTGGTGTTGGAATTCTCAGACAATGGCCATGGAAAGGTTGGTCTGGCCTCTGTGGTCGGCTCGGGCATTAACAACATAAAAGTCAGAGCCGAACAGATAGGTGGTGTGGCGAACTGGCTAAATGGAGATGGTGCTCGATTTGAGCTCAGGTTTTCTCCGAATTTCCTCGCGGAATCTTAGACGACCAGCAGCTTTCGTTTGATGGCCTCTGACGTGGCTTCAGCGCGCGAGCTGATACCAAGTTTTGCGTAGACAGTTTTCAGGTATCCCTTCACGGTGTTGCGAGTCAAGCCGAGGTGTTCTGCTGCTTCTGCTACGGTCTGACCGCTGGCAATGAGCCGGAGCAGTGATTCTTCTCGTTGGGTGAGTTCGACTTCCGGTTTTTCATCTGGCCGATATTCATCCAGCAGCTGATCAAGAGAACGACTGGATAATGGCGCCCTGTCTGCTAACAGACCTTTCAAGTTGATTAGTGTTTCGTCGCGAGAGTCATCTTTCAGCAAGTATCCATTGGCACCAAAACGGAAAGCCTGTTTGAGATTGTCCCGGTCATCGAAAATAGTGGTCACCACGATATAAGGCGTGTCTTTGCGACTCGATCGGATTTCTTTAATGAGTTCGAGACCAGATCCATCTGGGAGACCGAGATCGATGAGAAACAGATCAGCCTGGCTTTTGGTCGTTAATGATCGGGCTTCGGCCAGCGTGGTCGCGGAGTCTATATCGGTTTCCGGAAACACCTCGCGGACCATGTCTGTCAGCCATTGAAGCGTCTCGCTGATGTCTTCGACAATGATGACCTTGTTAGCTTTCAAGCCAAGTTACTCAATGGTTGTTGATAGACAATATAAGGTTGTAGAGCGTAAAAGTGACCCCCCGAGTGAGGGGTTAGCGCAGTTCTTTACCGCGCCACCAGGCGATTATCATGAAGAAAATCATGGCGGCGCCGGACGCCCACCAGACACCAGCAGCGCCACCTTCCTGATACAGAATGCCACCGGCTGCTGCAGTCACAGCGCCGACAGCCATGCTGACCGCGCCGTAGAGTCCTTGACCACTTGCAAGGGCATCTTCGCCGCTTGCCTGGGTCACCGCCAGTTGCGTCGCGGGCATGGTGAAAGCGTCAGCGATCGCGTGAATAAGTAGTGGAATACATAACAGCCAGATGTGCTCAAGTGCACCGTAGGAAATCATGCAGCAGATGGCGATGCCGATGCTGACAACCGCGATGTTCAAGGAACCTTTCTTCTGGGCGTACTCCCCGGCTCTTGGGGAGATAAAGATCATCGGGATGCCAAAGAGGCTCATGGTGAGCCCAATGAACACCTGGCTGGCGCCGAGATCAGACATATAGACCGCCCAGATCGCTTCAAATACACCAATGGTGATCCAGAAGGCGATACCCATGGCGATGCAGGATTGCATCGCTGGTCGCTTGATCAACTCCAGAAGAATGCCCTGACCAGGTGGACGAGGGGCGCTGGGAATCTCAATTTTGAAAACGAAGGGTGTAAAGATCAGCAGGAGGACCGCTAACACGATGAAGTTCGCCGCCAGCCCCAGTGTCGAATTGAGTATTGCCGCGATAACGGGACCAACAAGAAAGCCAGCAGTTTCATAGGCGGTGAGCACACCAAGTGAACGACCGGCAGATGCTGGGTCTCGGATGACGATGTATCGACGTATGGCAGGTCGTACGATGCCCGAACCAAACCCGAGTGCTCCTCGGGAAAGAATCCACTCGGACAGTGAATCTGCTACGGCCATCCAGCACGTGCTGGCAATGCAGATGATGAGACCCGCCTGAATCATCAGGCTGCCATAGCCTGAATCGGCGAAGCGGGACAAAAAGAGTTGGGCAACGAAACCGGATGCGAAAGCCGCAGCGCCAACAAAGCCGATGCCCGCAGAGGTTAAACCGAAATTATCTCGAATCTCAGCAAGAAGAGAAAAGATTGCGCCGTAGCCAACCATCAGAGTTGCGGTCAGCAGGTAAATGCTGATCAATTGACGATCGACGCTAGCCACGAATTAACAGGCTCAGAGGTCCGGGTAGGCTTGATGCAGGATGTCGCTGACTTCAGACACCGCCTCAATGGCCTCTTCAATAGAGCCGCCGCGAGGTTCGATATTTAGTATGCGAGCGCCACGTTCTACATACCCAGATAAGAATTCCGCGATTTCCGCAGGCGTTCCGTATGGGGTGTAGCGTTCGAATTTTTCAAACGGGACTCGATAGAAACCTTCCATACCTTTGGCGACACTCTCCCTGGCGTTCTCTCCGATGCCGCACCAGAGCTGTAGACCATGGGTCCAATCAACCTCTCGGTCTCCAGCCAGATCGGTAATTTGTTGGACCGCACTGCCAAACCTGTCTGGCGATACCCAGACTGATAACCAGCCGTCACCATAGTTTGCAGTTCTCTTAATGGCTGCTTCGGAGCGCCCACCGATGACGATAGGAATCTCTGGTTCCGGCGCTGGTTTGATAACAGCATCGGTAAAGTTGAAGAAGTCGCAGTCATGACTGGTTGCTTCACCGGTCATCAGGCCTCTTAAAGCTTGAAGCGAGTGATTGGTATGAACACCGCGCCGAGATGGGTCGACGCCGCAGATTTCCATTTCGTGTCGATCTTCGCCACCGATGCCGACACCAAGAACAATTCGCCCTGGCGCTGAGATACTTAAAGATGAGAGCTGTCTCGCAACCGGCACCGGATGTCGGAGCGCCAGAAGGTAAACACCGAGCATCACTGTCATGGTTGGCATCATGGTGGTGAGCGTAGCCGCATTCACCATAGCGTCCATGCCCATGCCGGTATGAAAACTCACATGGTCGGCGATGAAAATATGATCAACAGAAGACTGTTCAATCTGCCGCGCAAAACCCTGACGCTGCTCGATGTCTCCGGCAAGAAGCCTGTCGTTGCCTGTGATACCGATGGACAGTTTGCTCATGAGTTTTCGATAGCCTCGAGCTCACCCTGAATGATTTCAGTGACTTGTTGGGGAATCTCCATTGGCAGAAAATGCGTGTGATCCCCGAAGTAAATTTCTCGACCATTTTTGAATTCGTTGACCAGGCCAGGCCAGGTCGGCGAACTGGAGAAATCCATAATATTTCTGTCTGCGGGTGGTTCTTTAGCACGAAGAATCAGGACGGGGATCTCCAGCTTGTGAACCGCGCGGTAGATTTCAGCGTTGGATCTTGAAGACATGTAAACACTCGCTTCGACCTCTGGTGGGCAGGCAAGTATGTATCCTTTGCCTTTTGGATTCGGCAAGAGACCATGTTTGCAGTAGTCCATCAGAATCTCGGGATCGAATAGTCCGTAAGAACCTTTCGGACGTAACCTGTCCGCCATTTCCTCAGGAGAGTCAAACTCACTGCGCCGTTTTGCGGTTGGATGTTCTTCAGCGCCGCTAAAAGGCGATGGCGTCTCGTCGTGATAGCTGTCCTCGGCGGGAATCACCGGGTCAATCGCCACGATTCGCTGGAAGCGATCCTGCATTCTTGCACCGGCACCAATGAGCGCATGACCACCCATGCTATGACCGATGGCCAGAACGTTTGTTAGGTCTAACTGTTCGATCAGTTCAGCGACGTCAGTGATGACCTCATCCCAGTGTTGGATTTTCTTCTTTTCGCTTCTGCCGTGACCTCGCTGGTCGACACTGATGGAATGAATGTCTCCCATGGCATCGATGATTTTGTCCCAGACCCTGGCGTGAAAACCGGTCGCGTGAACGAACAGCAGAGTAGGGCGCTGGCCTCGGTAAGCGATGCCACGTTCAAAATAGGTAATTCGCGTGCCGTTAACGACCGCGTTTTTTTCAATAGCTTCCATTCAGCGTACGTCGTCCGGTAACTCGTTGATGGTTTGTTCCAGCTTAGGAATATGCTCGCTCACCGTGAGTCCGCCTCCCAGGGTTCTCAGGCAAAGATGGGTCAAACCCATTTGTTTCCAGTTGGACACCCTGTCTTTCCACTCGGCTTCACGAGGTCCAACCACCGCAACGCCGGCCTCCTGGCCGAATTCGTCGGGTGATCTTCCGACTTTTTCTGCCTCCGAAAAAATAGAGTCCCTGACCTCGCCAATTTCTTCTGGGGAGCAGAGTACAAACCAGCCATCACTGAGCGTTGCGATGCGCTGTACCACCGGCGCAGAAGGGACCGGTCGCGCACCGATCCACATGGGGATGGGCTTTTGTACTGGCAATGGGTTCAGGCCGGCCCCGGAAATGTCGTGGAACTCACCTTTGAAGGTAACTTCCTCCTGGGTCCAGAGTTGTTTCATCACCTGCATTTGCTCTGTGCAGCGACGACCTCTCGTTTTGAAGTCTTCGCCGAGGTAACGATATTCGTCTTCACTGCCGCCAACGCCGATACCAATTCGTACTCGACCTCCAGTTAAGCCGTCCAGTTCTGCAGCTTGCTTGGCAAAGTGAACGGTCTGCCTCACGGGCAAGATGATCACAGAAGGTACCAATTCGATGTTGGAGGTAACGGCTGCAATGTATGCAAGCATCATCATGGGTTCGTGAAGCTCACCGCTCCCGGGTCGCATGATCTGGTCAGGCACTCGCAAATGGGTCAGGCCGAGTCCTTCTGCAGTTTGTGCAAAGTCTCGGATAGCGGTGAGATCGCCAGCCATTTCTCTGACTGGTAACGAAACGCCGATTTTCATAGTTCGAATCCAATGAGCGAAGCTTGCCGAAAATTAGAGATGGAGTCCCTCGAAGTCAACTTGCGAAATACATCCCGATATGGCCGGTCAATTGAGTGCGGTGAATTTGGATACGTGTTGTCGAGAGACCGGAATCGACTCGCCATTTACGAGTAACAGAGTTCCCTGTCGGCCCAGTTTTTCAAATTTTTGGATCCCCGAATAATTCACCCAGTAAGATCGATGACAAAAGGCGCCTGAGGGTCCCGGCAGCTCTGCCGCTGCATCTTTCAGGTTGTACAGAACCAGGTCTGACCCCTCGGTGGTCACGACCTTGATGTAATGCAGCTCAGCTTTCAGGTAAAGAATGTCGCTGATCGTCTTGTCGGTAAAGTTTAGTGGCTGATTCGTCGGCACCGAATCCTTTGATTCAGGGAGTCGTTCATCGGGAACAAGTCGATAGCCGAGACAGAAGGGTGCGTTGATCGCTAGCCAGGTCACCAGAACCGGTGGCAAAAAGCCAACAAGCTCTTCGAACAGTGCGACGGACCATTGATTAGCACCGGTAGGTGTCACGTTCAGTCCGCTCAGAATATCGACCATCAGGAAAAGGGGCGCGATGATCACGCTCGCTGTCACACCAGAAATGATGAGCTGTATCCAGGGGTTGGCAGCTCTGTAAGGCGTGAGTTTGGCCAGGTAAATCTGGGAAATGACGAGTATTCCAACGGCGGAGAGGCTCTGAATCTGCCACTGAATCATTAATGTCAGGGAGAATGATTCATCTGGTGTGGGTGCCGTAAAGCCCAGGACCAGTCCGACGGCGATTCCGATTGCCAGGAAATAGCGCCAGGGAGTCAGTTGCCCGATCTGAAACTGCCCATTCATACAAAAACCTGCCAGCTCGTACATTCGAGAAAGCCCACTCGGGGCGAAGACGTAAAAATGTGTACCTCAATCAAGGAGTTACTCATATGAAACATATACGTTTATGTCTACTTATTGTCTTACTTGGCTGTTCAAACGGCACGATCGCTGAACCTGGATGGTTCGTTAAACCTTATGGTGGCTACAGTGGCCTCTCAGATACGTCAGGAGATTTTGACGGAGTTCAATCCGTCGATGTGGAGCTGTCCGGAGGCTTTGTAGCGGGGCTTGGCGTTGGTTACATGTATAACGAACACTGGATCGCAGAACTGGCCTGGGAATATCGTTCAAATGACAGTGAAACTCGGTTCGCAGACGGTACTTTTTTCGATGACGGTAACTATGCGTCGAACATTTTTTTCCTAAACGGATATTACCGATTCGATGCCCGGGGAAAGTGGCAGCCTTATGTGGGTGCTGGCATCGGTTGGGTTCAGGAAATCGATATTGATCTGGAAGGTTTAGGACCTGAGCAGTCATATTCCGGAGATGGAGATTTAGCGCTGCAGCTGATGGGTGGTTTGAATTACGAGGTAACCGACCGCTGGCTGATCAATGGTGAGCTGAAATACAGCCGCATCTCTGATGTCGATCTGGATGCAGAGTCAGGTGCGGTGGGCTCCATCAATGGTCTGGACTACGACCCCTGGAGTTTATCGGTTGGTGTTATCTATCGGTTTTAGCCGACAGCAATGATATCGGGGCCATTGTTTCGAGGCGTTGAGTCTTCGCAGTTCCTCACAGTTTCAGCCACCTGGTACATCGGCTGTTTCAGCATCTGCTTCAACTCTTCGCTCGCCCCGATTCGTTCCAGTGCTTCGTCCATGCAGGCGAGCCACTGATCACGTTCTTTTGGCCCGATACGAAACGGCTCGTGAGGTTCCGTCAGGCAAACGGTGCCTTTGATGGCCAAGTAGACAGGCGGGCCACCCATCCACTGGGTCAGGTAAGCCGCTAGCATTCGCTTAATGTGGTCGAGATTTTCCGTATGCATTGCCCTGATGTCCGCCGCCAAAGGCAGTTCATCCATCGCATCATAAAAGGCGGCAGCCAGGTCTTTGATGCCCTGGTCACCGAGAATCTCGTAGGGTGTCTGTGGAATATCTTCGCTCATGTATTTAAGTGTAATAGAAATAACCGACAGATGTGCCGGTTTTTGGCATGTGGTACTGTCTCTGGCTTTGCCGAGAGGATAAAGAGGACAGCCAAGTGAAAGACGAAGCGATATTTATTACCGGTGCTGGAAGCGGGATGGGGCAGCTGGCGGCACGTACCTATGCAGAGCAGGGTTACCAGGTGGCGGCTGTCGATGTTAATGAGAAAGGGCTTCTTGAAACTGCCGAAAACCACCAGAACATTCGGACGTTTAACACGGATGTGACAGATTTTGCGGCGGTTCAGCAGGTCGTGGATGAGACTGAAGCCAAAATTGGTCCGATCAGGCGCGTCTACAATGCCGCAGCGATTATGCCGCTCGGAAAAGTCGTAGATCAGGATGTCGAGGTGTTCCACAAGGTGATGGACATCAACTACAACGGGGTGGTCAATGTCAGCAAAGCAGTGATGCCAAAACTGCTTGAGAGAAATTCCGGTGAACTGGTCAATTTTGCTTCCCTGGCAGGATGGGTACCCATCCTGTACATGGCGGCTTACAACGCCAGTAAGTTTGCAGTGGTTGCGTTTACCGAAGTACTCGCCCACGAACATAAAGACAGCAACGTCAAAGTTCTGTGTGTTTGTCCACCGCCCGTAAAGACACCTTTGCTGGATCAGGCGAGAGATACGGTCTGGCCAAAGGTTTTCGACCAGGGTGATCACATCGAAGCCCAGGATGTCTTGAATGCTATTAACCAGGCGGTGGCGGACGATGAACTATTTGTCTTCCCGGGTAAGCGAACCAGGATGGGCCAGCGTATGAGAAGGTGGTTCCCCGGACTTATCTGGAAGAACGTTCACGAAACCGAAGGATTTTAGAAAGTACTGATTGGAGTGATGACATGGGTGATTTGAAACTCGGATTACAGCTGGGCTATTGGGGCGCAGGTCCCAACCCAAACATGGTGAAGATTGCGCAGGAAGCAGAAAAGCTTGGCTACGATGCAGTGTTTACTGCCGAGGCCTGGGGTTCGGATGTGTTTACGCCGCTGGCCTGGATCGGCGCGCATACTGAACGGATAAGACTGGGCACGGGAATCGCACAGCTTTCAGCGAGGGCTCCCACGGCCACCGCGATGGCGGCAATGACCCTGGATCACCTGTCCGGTGGTCGCGTTATTCTTGGATTGGGTGTGTCAG
The DNA here is from genome assembly GCA_965267195.1 of Pseudomonadales bacterium. Classification (GTDB taxonomy): domain Bacteria; phylum Pseudomonadota; class Gammaproteobacteria; order Pseudomonadales; family Azotimanducaceae; genus UBA9659. The sequence continues at coordinate 1,102,579 of OZ253942.1, read as the reverse complement.
GACCGCAGGTTGTTGAAGGGTGGTATGGCCAACCTTTCGGCAAACCACTGGCGAGAACCCGGGAGTACATCAATATCATTCGACAGGTGCTGCAAAGAAAAGAACCTGTTTCCAATGACGGTGAGCATTACCCGCTACCTTACTCGGGTGAGGGTGCCTGGGGACTGGGTAAGCCGCTCAAATCTATCGTTCATCCGCTTCGTGAAGACCTGCCGATTTTTCTCGGCGCGGAAGGTCCGAAGAACGTCACCATGACGGCAGAAATCGCCGATGGTTGGCTACCACTTTATTACTCACCTTATCGGCAAGAGGTTTATGCGGATCAGTTAAAAGGTGCGAAACCCGGCTTTGAAATCATGCAGGGTATGCCGGTCATTATTAATGATGACATCGAAGAGGCGGTGATACCGCTGAAGCACAGCCTTGCCCTCTACATTGGTGGTATGGGTGCTAAGTCGCGCAACTTCCACAATGAGTTGATCAAGCGAATGGGTTTTGAAGAAGCTGCCGAGAAGATCCAGGATCTGTATCTGGCGGGTAAGAAGGATGAAGCCGCTCAGGCAGTGCCCACCCAGCTCGCAGATGAAATTGCCCTGGTGGGATCTGTCGATCGAATCAAAGACAGACTAAATGCCTGGCGGGATACGCCAGTGACGTCGCTGCTGGTATCGACGCAAAGCGTTGATGAGCTCCGTACCTTTGCAGACCTTGTTTTAGGGTGAATAGGTGCTTGGTTGATGAGTGACTTTCCCGCTGTCCTGCAATTCGATGGCGGGGACGTTCGTTCCTGGTTGGACAACCAGTCCGCGAACATCGAAGAAGCGCTGGATGATGTTGGCGCGGTTTTGCTTCGCGGTATGCCTGTTTCTTCCGCGCAAGCTTTTGATGAAGTTGTTGCATCTTTTGACTTGCCGATCTTTTCATATGAAGAGTCGTTGTCGAATGCGGTTCGTATTAATCACACGCCTCGTGTTTTTACCGCGAACGAAGCGCCTCCTGAGGTAGAGATACACCTTCACCATGAAATGGCGCAAACGCCGGTTGCTCCGTCGCGTCTTTTCTTCTGCTGTTTGTCTCCCGCGGATGAAGGCGGCGCTACGCCGCTTTGCCAGTCTGAAGCACTCCTGGAAGCGTTCACTGAACAGCACCCGAAGTGGGCGGATGAATTGAAGCGCAAAGGTTTGCGTTATGTCACGCGGATGCCATCAGACAATGACGAGTCGGCAGGTCAGGGTCGAAGCTGGAAGAGCACTTTGGGGGTCAACAGTCCCTCTGAGGCAGAAACGCGCCTCAGCGAACTCGGTTACGATTTTGAGTGGCAGCCAGATGGTTCGATTCGCACGGTTTCACCTGTTTTGCCAGCTGTTGTCGATGTCAAAGAAGACAGAACGTCGTTTTTTCACCAGCTGCTCGCTGCTTACCTGGGTTGGCCAGGTGTCAGGGAGAATCCAGCAACGGCACTAAGCTTTGGCGATGATGCTGAGATTCCATCAGAACTGCTGGAAACCCTCGCCACGCTGTCCAGCGATTACACCTATGATCTGAACTGGCAGGCTGGTGATGTGGCCATTGTGAATAATTATCTGGTGATGCACGGCCGACGACCCTACAGTGGCACGACGAAGCGTGAAGTTCTGGTGAGCATGGCGCCGTAAGTAGAGTGAAAAGATTTGAATGAGTGGGGAGCTAATCGATGAAAGACTTTAAAGACAAAACTGCGGTGATTACCGGTGGTGCCACCGGTATTGGTTTCGCGATGGCCAAGGCGCTGGGTCAGGAGGGCGCTCGGATCATCATTGCAGAGATGCGTGAAGATCGATTACAGCAATCGGTTCAAACACTCTCTGACCTCGGTGTTGATGCTAAGTACACGCTCTGTGATGTCACCAGTCTTGAAGAGGTCGAAGCGCTAGCGGATTTCGCGTTTGATACCAATGGTTCCGTGGACATGGTGTTCAATAACGCCGGCATCGGTAATCCTCAGGCGCCGATATCAGAAATGCCCATGGAAGAAGTTCGAGCGGTTTTTGATGTGAACTTCTTTGGTGTCTGGCACGGCAGTCGAGTGTTTTCCAAGCGGCTGTCAGAACAGGGAACACCGGCAGGGATCTACAACACCTGCTCTGAGAACGGATTATTTAATGCCGTACCTTTTCACGCTGCCTATGTGGCGAGCAAACATGCCGTCCTGGGTCTGACCGACTCCCTGCGTGAGCAGGTGCCTGATTTCATTGAAGTCGGCTGCATCTGTCCTGGGTGGGTGAAGTCAGAAATGATGAGTGAGGAGATGGGCAATATGGCCATGGATACAGACCGGTTTGCAGGTCTTGTGCTTGACCAGATTCGTGCCGGTAGCTTTTTCATCATTTCCCATTCCTACAATATGGTCCGTATCCAGGACCGGTATGACGAGATCAGTGGCGCCTTCAATGAGTATGCGCCGCGATACGAGGGTGATGAGGAATACGACATCCGTACCTTGATGGCGAACCTCTCCGGCTAATCTTTTTAAACATGTTTAAATAATTTGAACATGTTTAAATTCTTCTCTACACTCGGGTGTCATGGATTTGATGACCGAGAATCGACTTGCCCGCCGTGCGGCGATCCTGCGTACTGCGCGGGAGATGATTGCCGAGCGTGGTTACGAAGCCATCACCATCCGGGAGCTTGCTGAAGCCTGCCGGGTCAGTGTCCCCACGCTCTACAATCAGTTTGGTGGTAAAGATAAGCTGCTAGCCGCTGCGATTGAAGATCACTTTGGTGGCGGTGGCCAGGACGTGAGCATTTTCACTGAGCTCAGCGGCTTTGATCGCATCTTTGCGATGCTTGAGTTTATTGCCCAGCGTTTCCTCGCTGATCCAGGATTTCACCGCAGACTGCTCGAAGCATTTTCTTCACTTGAATCTACCCAGGACGTACAGACCAGCATTACGGAAAGCCTGCTGCATGAAATTGCGCGGGAACTTGAAGTGACAGCATCTCAAGGTGATCTCGCAAGCTGGGTTGATGTCGAGCTTTTATCCGGGCAGGTGACCACGGCATTTGTCAGCGCGACGGTCATTTGGGGCAGTGGGCAGATTGCGGATGAACAACTACAGGCGTCTATCGAATACGGAACAGGACTTGTTCTGCTAGCCGCGGCATCTGATAGCAGCGTCGGACAGATTCAGAAACGGGTGGAGCAGGCGCAAAAGACGTTGCGCAGTCATCCAAACAAACAACCTAAAACTAAACTGAAACAAAAGAAGGCTTAACGTTATGGCACAACCATTTCCGCAGCATGAAAACCTGGTCGGCGGTTTCGCGCCGATCCAAATGGAGAGCGACTATCCTGATCTTGTCGTTGAGGGGGAGATCCCCAAGGAACTGCACGGTGTATTTTATCGGAACGGTCCCAATCCACAGTATTCACCCCGTGGAGGCAACTATCACCTGTTTGCCGGTGACGGCATGATTCACGGCTTCTATATCAAAGATGGTCAGGTTGCTTACAAGAACCGATACGTCAGAACCATCAAATGGGAAAAGGAGCATGAGGCGGGCAGGGCGCTGTTCTCAGCATTCAATCCGATGGACTCTGATGAAAGTGTCGCAGGCATGCAGACCGATGGTCTGGCGAATACCAATGTGATCTATCACGGTGGCAAATTACTGGCCCTTGAAGAAGCACATGCACCTTTTGAAATTGATCCGTTCACACTCGAATCAAAAGGCTCACACGACTTCGGAGGCAAGCTGGTTGGTCCGATGACGGCACATCCGAAGATCGACCCCGAAAACGGTGAAATGATTTTCTTCGGTTATAACGCTGACGGCATGATATCCGAGCACATGTCTTTCCATGTCGTCGACAAAGACGGAAACCTGGTGCGCTCCGAAACGTTTAAAGCACCTTATGCTTCCATGGTGCATGACTTCATGGTGACCCGCGAACATGTGATCTTCCCGATCATGCCGCTTACCGGTTCACTGGAACGTGCAATGAACGGTGGACCGGTCTATGCCTGGGAGCCTGAAAAAGGTGTGCACATTGGCATCATGCCAAGGCAAGGTTCCGTTAACGACATTCGCTGGTTCCGCGGTGAACCGTCGTTCATGTTCCACCCGATGAATGCCTACACCGATGGTGACATCGTGACCTGTGATGTCTGCGAGTTTGAAATGGCGCCGCTCTTCCCCTGGGCTGACGGCACCCCTGGAGATCCCTCAAAGGCTGTGCCCAGGTTGACGCGCTGGACCTTCGATATGGGTCAGAACAGCGATGACTACAAGACTGAACGACTTGATGATATTGCGTGTGAGTTCCCTCGTCTGGACGAGCGATTTACTGCAGCGGATTATCGCTATGGCTACATCGCGGCAGACACCAATCCAGCGTTCAAAGTAGGTGGGTTTAATGCCATCGGTCGCCGTGATCACCAGACCGGCAAGCTGGAGCTGCATGATGTTGGCGAAGGCTGTGCGACCAATGAACCTATCTTTGTTCCGCGCAGCGAAACAGCGGATGAAGGAGACGGCTTCCTGTTGGCAAATATCTATGATGCAAATCGTGATGCCAGTCATCTGCTGGTGTTGGACGCGCAAAACGTAGAGGGCGAACCCCTGGCGAAGGCTTACCTAAACCATAGAATCCCGTTCGGGTTCCACGGTAATTGGGCGCCGATTGCCATCTGATCGATTGATCTAGTCGATGCTGCCCGTTTCGGCGCCAGTCGTGACGGGCAGTCCTTCGCTTAACCACTCCGTCATGGAGCCATCGTAGACGGCAACATCCTCAATACCTGCCAGTTTTGCCGCACAGGCATTAACCGTTGCCGCGATACCACCACCGCAATAAGTAATGAGACGCTCGTTGATATTCTTTTCAGCGAAGTAAGCTTTCAGTGCCTCGTCGCTCTTCATTGAAAAACCATCCATCATGTCCATCATGGAGTGATTGACCGAGCCTGAGATATGTCCGTCGTAGGGTGTACCGGCTTCACCCTGGTAAATCTCCTGCGGAAGTGTGTTCACAACACAACTGCTGCCGGACTTGATGATCTCCAGCACTTCTTCTTTGCTGGCGAACATGTCGGGAGAAAGGGATGTTGTGAATGTGCCCGGTGCATAGCTGTTCTCGCCGGATTGCAGGTCACCTTGCCAGGCAGCGATACCACCATTAAGTACTCGAACATTGTTGTGACCAGCGTATTTCAGCACCCACCAGATTCGAGTCGCCCAGCCGATCATCTCAGTTGAATAAACAACGACCGGTGTGTCGTTGCTCACGCCAATGGCGCCAATCTTTTCTGCGAGCTCAGCCTCTTCTGGCAGCATGTACATAAGATCCGTATCGGATCGTGACAGGCTGTTGTGATCCAGGAAAACGGTACCTGGAATGTGTCCTTTCAGAAAGCGTTCTTTAGCTGGTTCCGCGCTTGGATCAAACACGACGGTAGCGTCGAAAATTCTCAGGTTCTCATCACTAATGATGGTCGCCAGTTCGTCTGCTTCAATGAGAAGGTCGGATCGTTTCATGTTCGTCTCCAAGTGAGATCAGTTGGTATATGCCTGTGCGGGCAACCAGGTCACAAGCGCTTGCCAGTTAAAGATGATCGTCAGGCCAAGTAGTTGTAGCAGTATAAACGGGATCACACCTCGATAAATGGTGCCTACATCGACCCCTTCGGGTGCCACACCTTTCAGGTAAAAAATGGCAAAGCCAACAGGTGGTGTCAGGAAACTGGTTTGCAAGCAGACGGCGAACAAGATGGTGAACCATACAGGATCGAAGCCGAGGGAGATCACCACGGGTGAAACCAGGGGCAGGATGATGAGGGTGAGTTCTATCCAGTCCAGGAAGAATCCCAAGATAAAAGTAGCAAACAGGATGCTGATGATGATGCCTTCGGGACTGAAAGGCAGGCCAAGCAATGCGCCTTCAATCAGTTCGTCGCCGCCCAGTCCTCTGAGCACCAGAGAGTAGGCGGTTGCTCCGAGCAGGACGGCGAAGATAAACGCAGTTGTCCTCGTGGTTTCATACAGCACTTCACGCATCACACTAAGGTTGAGTGCGCGGTTCATCAGAGCCAGTAACATGGCGCCCGCTGCACCAACCCCTGCAGCTTCTGTGGGTGTGGCAAGACCGAGGAAGATGCTGCCCAGGACGGCGAGAATGAGGAAGGCGGCTGGGACAATCGCCAGAAATAAATCGATGACAGCTTTCAGGTCAATCGGTTCTCCTCGCGTGGCGGGTGCATGATCCGGTTTTACTAAACCAATGATCAGTAGATAGGCAATGTAGAGCCCACCGAGCAATGCGCCCGGGAACACGGCACCCAGGAACAGGTCTCCGACACTCATGGCCATTCGATCTGCCATGAGTACCAACATGATGCTCGGCGGAATCAGTATGCCGAGGGTGCCCACGGCACAAACAGTGCCTGCTGCCAGGCTTTTGTCATAATCCTGGTTCAACATGACGGGTAGGCCAAGAAGCGCGAGCAGGACAACGGATGCACCGATGATGCCGGTAGTTGCTGCGAGAAGAACGCCAATCAACGTGACGGTGATGGCAAGACCGCCTCGGACCGGCCCAAGTAATCTCGAGAAACTTGTCATCAGTCGATTGGCGATGCCGGAGCGATCGAGCAGCAGACCCATAAAGATAAACATGGGTAGAGCAACCATCACCCAGTTCTCCATGACGTTCCAGATGCGGTCTACGGTGATGGAGGTGTATGCCCAGTCGACACCAATCGGCACCTGGAAATCGACTTCGAGGATTATGGCAAGGGCCGTGAATAGAACAGCGAGACCACCCAAAAGCCAGGCGACTGGATAACCCGTAAACACTGAGACGATAAATCCCAGGAACATCAGGATGGCGAGTATCTCATTCGGGCTCATGTTGAGCTCCTGAAGAGATAAGCACAGACGCGCGAGAGTCGTGAGATGGCGGCCAGTAGCAATAGGAAGAAGCCGATAAACAGCATGCTCTTGATGGCCCAGCGGAAGGGCAGGCCACCCGGTGACATGGATACCTCGCCTAATTCGAAGCTGGTTTGAATAAATGGTACGGAGTAAATCAGGATCAGTGCCACAAAAGGCAGCACGCAAAGTATGATTCCGTAGAGTTCAAGCCAGGCTTGCCATCTGGGGCCAAGGCGCTCATGAACGACGTCAACTCTTACATGACCGTCCACCTGAAAGGTGTAACCAATCCCCAACAGAAATCCTGTGCTGTAGAGATGCCATTGAATCTCTTCCAGTTCGATCCGGCCCTCACCGAAGACATATCGAAGCACGACATTGCAGACGATTGTGATCAGCAGCAGCAACCAGATCCAGGAAATGGATTGGCCGATCCATGTCAAAACAGGATCAATGCGGCGTGAGATGGCGGTACTTGGCAGTTCCATAATCTGCCCTAAAAATCTCGCGGCAGATAGGCGAGTCTTTTCCAGTGAACATAATCCTTCTGGAAGCGACGCTGTGATTTCAGGATTTTCGCAAACGCCGGATCTTTTGCGGCTTCTTCATCGAGAAGCTCCGTTGCAACCTTGCTGAGTTCCCTCAGCATCGGTTCCGGTAACCGTCGAGCACTAACCCCGATATCCGAGAATCCAGCGATGACTGCGCCCTGTACGGCTTCCGAGTGAGCAAGGTTTCGCGTAACGGCTGATGTGCATGTGGTTGTTAGCAAGTGCTGATCGGTTTCAGACAGTTCATTCCAAACCTTCAGGTTGACGATAAAGTGAGTTGCTGTGAATGGTTGGTGCCAGCCTGGGAAATAGTTGAACTTGGCGATGCGTGCAAATCCAAGCGCTTCATCGACGATGGGCAGGGCGTATTCTGTGGCATCAATGGCACCTTTCTCTAGCGCCTGAAAAATTTCGCCGGAAGGTAACATGGTGACTGAGGCGCCTACCTGTTCCAGAACTTTACCGCCCAAACCAGCAAACCTGATCTTGAGACCTTGTAGATCCTCAACACCTTCCAGGGGTTCCCGAAACCAGCCGGCGGTTTCGGGGCCGGTCATACCGCAGTAAATAGGATGTATGTTGTGTGGCTGATACAGCTCCTCCGCCAGCTGCCGACCACCTGCTTCAAACCACCAGGCGCTATATTCCCAGGGCTCCATGCCGAAAGGCACGGCGGCCACCAATGCGGATGCAGGTATCTTTCCCTGATCGTAACCGAGCCAGGTGTAACCGGCGTTCACTTTTCCATCACGAACGGCATCAGAGATCGCAAAGGAAGGCACCATTTCCCCGGGCTCATATATGTCGAGCCTGATCGCGCCATTGCTCACCTGGTTAGCTGTTCGGCTGACATACTTGGCGTTGTCTCCCAGGACGGGTAGGTTGGTCGCATTGGATATGGGTAATCGCCAGTGGAGTCTTGTGTTCGCCCCTGCAATACCTTGTTCGCTGCTGATGGTGTTATTCCCTGGTGGCCTGACAGCGAGACTGCCGACGATGCCAATGAGAAAGGCGACGACTACCGCGAATGCCGCTGCACGATGTGACAGCATGCGTTTCCCCTTTTTTTTGTTCTTATGTGCTTAGCCTAGCATGCTGTCCTGCATAGGGCAGAGTGATAAGATGCGCGCATGAAAGTGGTTATTGTCACGCCGGTTTTTAACGATTGGGCTTCGTTCACTCGGCTCACTGCGGATATTGAGACGGCACTGAAGTCGGTGGACGTCGACTACTCAATTCTAGCGGTCAATGACGATTCCTCTATCCCGCCGGATACCAGCAAAGTCACTTTGGATGGGAATCTATTACATCTCACCTGCAATCTTGGCCATCAGAGGGCCATTGCAGTGGGTCTTGCCTATCTGGCAGACAAAGAAGACTTCGACGCTGTCATCGTCATGGATGCGGACGGTGAAGATAAGCCTGAAGATATTCCACGATTGATTGATGCCCATCGGGAAAACCCGGAAGCGATTGTTGTCGCACGAAGGGATAAACGAAGCGAAAGCGGGACTTTCAGGATGGGGTATCAGATCTATCGTTTCATGTTCCGACTTTTTACTGGCAAACATCTACCATTCGGCAACTTCTCGATTATTCCGGTAGATGTTGTTAAGCGATTGGTATACCAGGAAAGCATCTGGAACCACCTCGCTGCCACGATTCTAAAGTCACGTTTTGAAATCGTGATGCTGCCTACGGAACGAGGCAGTCGATATGCTGGTGAAAGTCGAATGAACCTGAGTGCGCTGACGCTGCTGGGGCTTTCAGCGATTTCAGTGTACAGCGACCTTGCGTTGCTACGGGTTCTGATGACATCTCTAATCCTGAGTATTGTGCCCATCCTTGGCATTGTGATTACGACTTACATCCGGATGTTTACGGATCAGGCAATTCCCGGCTGGGCCTCCGATGTCGTCGGTTCCATGACAATTATCTTGATGCAGTGTCTCGTGGTTTCGGTGTTCCTGCTGTTCATTGTGCTGTCGAACCGATCCCAGCGAGGCTTTGTTGCAGCTCGTCACTATGAGGATTATGTCCTCAAGGTTGAGCCGATGACTGCGGCGAAATAGATTTGAGTAACACATCCCGCCTGCTATTCATCGTTGTAGTGCTTGGGGCAGGGTGGTTGCTGGTTCGAACCGCACAGAATCTTCTGGGTTCTGATCTGCTCGGCGGTGACTATACCTTCTTTATCCCGCGCCTTGCCTACGGATACTTCTGGGTTGTTGAAAATGGTCTGTCGATTCCGTGGTTCGTGCCTGGATTCTGTGGTGGTTTACCGTTTTATGGTGATCCCCAGGTGATGTTCTTCTCTCTGCCACAGCTGCTCGTGTTCCTGGTGGAACCTCAGATGGCAGTGGTCCTGACTTTCATCCTATTAGCGTTGCTTGGTGCGATCGGTATGTATCTCTACTGCCGACAGCTTTCTTTGACGAGCTGGTTCAGTCTGTTGGCGGCCTGTTTGTTCTTGGGCAACGAGTTTTATCTGGCACGGATGCTGGCTGGGCACTTTACCTATCATGTGTTTCCTCTTATTCCATTGATTGCCTGGCTGCTGGTCAGAGACGGGCGCAATCTGTGGTTGTCTCTGCTGCCAGCCGGAGTGTTGATCGCGTACTTTGTTCACGCTGGGGCGCTTAATTTTCTTATTCCCGGCATGTTGTCGGTCCTGGCACTTCTATTGATTCACTTCCTCGCAAAACAGGAATCTCGAGTCTTACGTAACTATTTCCTTGCAGGCGGCGTTGGATTTGCCCTGAGCCTCTCCAAGCTATCAGCCAGCTACGCGTTTGCTCGATTCTTTCCAAGAGAAGGTCTTTCGCTGGGTTTGTTTGAAGGTGTCCAGAACACTCTGTTTGCGGTGTTCACGACCTTTTTTATGAGTCCATGGATTGCACTGGACGACATGAACATTGGCTACGTCGTGCAGCAGCATGAATTACGGTTTGGTCTCTCTGTGGTGCCACTGGTGCTGTTTCTGTTGGCGCTGTGGCGTCTACCGAGGCTCTTATCCGTCATCACACTGCCGCGGTTCTTTGCTCTGCTCCTGCTGCTGTTGATTGTCCTTTTGCCGGTTCTGCTGTCGGTAAAGTCCGAGCTACTTAATGACGTGTTAAAAACACTGCCTTACTTCAGGGAGATGAGTCTCGCGATTCGGTGGCTTGCGTTATTGATACCGGTGTTCATCGTGGCACCCTTGGTCATGATTAATTCCGGTGACTCCGAGACAACGATGGACCCGCGGGTCTCATCGACAGTGCTTGCCAGTGCCTTTGCCTTGCTGCTGGTGTCACATCTGTTTTTTGAGAAAACCGGTGAGGAGTACCCATACTCTGCCGACGATATGAATGCTGCTGTGGCTTCGGTCAGAGAGGGCGGCGCTGTGCCGACTGTTGCGGTCGTTGTCTCCCATGAAGGACAAGCGTCCTTTAGTGGTGTCGATGACAGCTTTCTGACAGGAGGCACCAGTTTGATCTGCTACCAGGCGTTGTTTGGATATGGTCTTGAAACCTACCCAATCGGTACCTTGATTCCTGGCAGCATCTTCACGCAACGGGGTGATCGACTAAACATCAAGAATCCGGCCTGCTACATGTTCCCAGAGGAGAACAGCTGTGTGCCCGGTGATCACTTCACCATTGCTCAGGAAGAGCAGGCTGCGAGGTTTGCAACCAATCAACCCTTTAGCTGGAAAAAGCCCTGGTGGCAGGTTGCTGCAGACTTGATCAGCCTCTCAGCCGCAGTGCTGGTTCTGCTGGCGTTTTTCGCCTCTATACTGAGACGCGCAATCTCGCGATAATAGCGCCCTTTTTCGATAGTAAAGCAGAGGAAATCACATGAGTGATGTCAGATATGACGATCGTGTCGTCGTAATCACTGGTGCCGGAAACGGTTTGGGCAAAACCTACGCGCTCGAGATGGGGCGTCGTGGTGCGAAGGTCGTGGTTAACGATCTGGGTGGATCCGCCTTTGGCGATGGTTCCGACAAAGCCGCAGCCGATGTCGTTGTCGATGAGATAACCGGTGCAGGTGGTACCGCGGTCGCTAACTATGACTCGGTGACCGACGGAGACAAGATCATCCAGACAGCACTCGATACCTACGGCAAAGTGGATGTCGTGATCAACAATGCCGGAATCTTGCGTGACAAAACGTTCCACAAGATGACGGACCAGGATTGGGATTTGATCTACGATGTTCACGTTCGAGGTGCCTACAAGGTGACCCATGCAGCGTGGCCACACATGCGTGAACAAAACTATGGTCGCGTGATCTTCACAGCATCCGCTGCGGGTATCTATGGCAACTTCGGTCAAACCAACTACTCAATGGCGAAATTGGGTCTGCACGGTATGTCGCAGACGCTGGCACTTGAGGGACGCAACAAAAATATCTTCGTGAACACAATTGCACCGATTGCGGGTTCTCGCTTAACGGAAACGGTGATGCCACAAGAGCTGGTAGATGCACTTAAGCCAGACTTCGTTATGCCTCTGGTGCTGAAGCTGTGTGATGAGAACAGCCAGGAAACCGGTGGTCTCTTCGAAGTTGGTGCAGGCTGGATTGGTAAAGTTCGCTGGGAACGCACCCGGGGTCACGCTTTCAGCGTGAGCGAGGGCTTTACGCCAGAAGACATCAACGAAGTCTGGGATGATATCGTTGATTTCACCGACGCCGATCATCCCGCTTCCATTGCTGAAGCCAACAAGCCGGTGATCAAAAACCTTAAGGCTTAGGCGTTAGCCCAACTGGGAAAGACCGGTCACTAACAGATAGAGGCCGGTCGCCCAGATTGAGCAGGCCAATATATCGAAAGCCAAAAACCTGGTGGGTGAGAGTCCCGAGATGCCCGCGACAATTGGCGTGATTGAGCGAATCGCAGGTGTGAGCCTGCCGACACAAATCGCCAGGGGTGCTGATTTTTCCAAGAGATCATGAACCTTGTGCTTTCTCTCTTCATAGCGTCTCAAGATGGGCGCTTTCCAAAATCGATCCCCAACAAACCTGCCGAGAAAGTAACCGGTATGGTCGCCCGCCATCGCGCCTAAAAAAGCGAGAGGCACAATCTCGATAATGGCGCTGTTGCCTGTGCTGTAGAGCAGTGTCGCTGTGCTTAGGAGGAAGATGCCGGAAACGAAAATTCCGATGATGGCGCACGCTTCCAGGAACGCGAATAGGGGAATAAGCATGATGATGTATGGCGGAGGATCCGCCATCCATTCATGCAGTAGTTCCAATGTTAGCTAAGGAATTCGGCGCGGGTTCTGTGGTCGTGCTTGAAGGCACCACCCAGTGCAGTCGTTTGAGTAGTTGAATTCACATCCATAACACCGCGAGACTTCACACAGTAGTGTGTCGCTTCAATGGTGACAGCAACGTCGTCTGTGCCGAGCAATGTCTGCAGAGCGACAAGAACCTGTTGAGTGAGTCTTTCCTGAACCTGTGGTCGCTGTGCGAAGAAGCGAACGATTCGATTAATTTTTGAAAGACCAATGATCTTGTCTTTTGGAATGTATGCGACGCGAGATGCTCCGTCGATGGTAACGAAGTGATGTTCACAGGTGCTGACGACGTCGATCTTGTCGACTTTGACCATTTCCTCAACGCCCATCTTGTTCTCGATGATGGAGATCTTTGGAAAGTTGGCGTAGTCCAAACCGCCAAAAATCTCGTCAACGTACATTTTTGCGATTCGGTGAGGAGTTTCCATCAGGGAGTCATCCCTGAGATCCAGCCCGAGAGTTGTGACCACGTCGGTGAGAGATTCTTTAATGGACTCGTACTTTTCATCGCGGCTCAGCCCGTTATCGATCATCGGGGTTTCCAGACCTTTTTCCACCAGCGCACGACGAACCAGCACCGCCTCCGGTGAAATTTTGGTTGGCATCAGCGTAGCGCCGCTTTCAAAAGTCTCTGCCGTAACACTCATCTTCAGTAATCTCTTGTGTAATTACTGGTATTACGCCATGTCTGAAAGGTCGGATCAATAAGGAGGGAAAAAAGAAAAGGCGGGTTAAGAGCCCGCCTTTAGGAGAATCTCAACTGGGGGAGAAGCTGAGAAAGGGGTTAAAAACGCTTTTAAGGCCTGTCAGTCTGATCGGTGCTTCCAGTACTGAAAGGCAAATACATTCTTCATTTCGTGCAGCAAATGGCCTGTGCTTGTCGCCAGGTTCTCTGACAATAAAGTCTCCGGGCTGGTAGACGCCATCTTCATCGGAGAAGCTTCCTTTGAGCACAACGGTAATCTCGCGACCGCGATGATCGTGTTCGGGTGCTTTACCGCCAGGATTGATTCTGTGCAGTGACAGTTCGTGGTCCTGTTCGCCAACACTAACCGGTGCCACTTTCAGTGAGCTGGTGAGTTTGCGCCAGCTCAGATCACCTTCAGGGAGGAGGTTGCGAACATACTCGGGCAAGTCTGTCGCAACTTCGTCGGAGCAGATTTTTCTGACCGGTGCGGAAACAGACTCGGCACCAGACTCAATACAGTCCATGATGAGATCTAATAAACCGTCTGATACTTCTACGCTCTCGCCAGCCTGAAGGATATCGCCACCGATATCTTTCAGAGACTCGACAGTGTTCCGGCATTCTTCGCAAAATTGCAGGTGCGTTGTAATCGCAATCGTTTGTGCGAGTGACATTGAACCTGTTGCGTATTCAACCAGCAGGTCCGCTTCTGGATGCCTGTTGATCATGTGTAGCTGCTCCCTTCTACAATGCCCTCTTCATAGGCGGGCATAAGACCAAGTTTCATTTTGTTTAACGCCAGTCGAATTCGTGATTTCACGGTTCCGAGTGGCAGCCCCAATGTGTCTGCGACCTGTTGGCCGGACTTACCCTGGAAGTACATCAGCTTTAACACTTCCGCCTGCTCATCTGGCAGTTTTCCGAGTTGTTCGTTGATGTGCTTCTTGTTCCGAATCTGTACGAGAGACGAGTAGGGCGTAGGATCCTCTCGCTCGTCATAAATATCGTCAGCATTCAAATCATCAGGATTCTGGCGATTTTGCTTCCGCAGCCAGTCGATCCTTGTGTTTCGAGCAATGGTATACATCCAGGTGCTCGCTGACGCCTGAGATGCAGAGAAAGTAGGCGCTTTTCGCCATACCTTGATCATGGTTTCCTGAACCAGTTCTTCTGCGCTCTCTGGGGTCACACCACCGCTTTTTATCAAAAACGCTTTCAAAAACGGAGAGAAATGGGCGAACAGGGCGCTGAATGCTTCCTTGTCCTGGTTTTGCCCAACCCGCTCGATCATCGTGTTCCAGTTGGTACTGTCGTTTGCCAAACCTCGGCCTACCGTTCCATTTGATCTCATCATAACGGGCGTCTTATTCATCATTCCAGTTTCTACGCCCTATATATTGATTTGGATCACTCGCCGGGAAGCCACTGAGGAAGCGGCCGATCAAGCCCTTCATCCATCTGGTAGTGGCTAAAATCGATGATGACGTTCCTGGAGCGCCCGGAATTGGTCTTCAGATTGGTGAATCCCTCATATCGCGTTAATTGGCGTGTCTCGTCATAGCTGAGCTGAATTTCCGGAAGCAGCATTCGAACCAGCCAATTCGCGGGCTGCACGGTAAATGCAGCCCCGTTCTCATTGATGTCAGTACGCTCTATCTTCATGGCAAGCAAGCGACTCTGGCCAGCAATGGCAAATGTCACGGATTGCTTTGAATTGGTATCAAACAACGCCCAGTTGTCACGGATATAGGCGTCAAAACCGGCATCGACGATTATTTCGGGGCTGATTTCGAAGCTGAACTGCTCCGATTTGCCATCCCTGGAGGTCACCATGGTTGCCTGCTCGGTGTCGTAGCTGACGGCGATTTGCACGTCATTCAGGTAGTCGGTCTGCGTGATGCTCGGATGTTGCGGCAGACCCTCGTAGGCCATTAGCTTTTCCAACAGCACGTTCTCTTCCACATCAAAGTAGCGCACTTCGTGCTCACCATTATCACGATACTGGTGATGTTCGATGTAGCGCACGGTGTTGTCATCGGCGTCTCGCGCGATTCCGATCGTGTGTCTGACCGCTGCTGTTGCAACCTCAGCGAGTGACAGTAACAGGGAGACAATGATCAGTTGCTTCATAGCGCAGCCCGCTGTTTCTCTTCTTCTGGTCTCTGCCAGTTGGAGACTTCGATGCGATCCGGGTCATACCCAAGCTTTGTGGTGATTTCGATGAGCTCCGCCAGCTTCTCCTCAGAAATCTGCTTTTCCCTGGACATGATCCAGAGATAGTCGCGCTTGTTCCGCCCGATAATGGTTGTCGTGTAATCGGGATCTAGATAGACAATCCGATAGTCCGCCTTGATCGGCCAGATGAACTGCATACCCCAGATAGCATTGCTCGTTCCTTCGCGGATGAATCCTTTTGCGTTGAGTTCACGCGGTTCACCGGTCTTCGCATTGGTGAACAGAAAGGTGGTTTTGATGGTGCCGTCAGGATTGCGCTCGTAACGTTCCACCGGAAACAGCGCATCGCGCTCCGGGAACGTTGGAATATTGGCGATGACGTACCAGTCGCCCATAAATCTCTCAATATCTACATGTGATACAGGTTGCATCTCTTCTCTCGTTGTTGTGGTACACCCCGCTAAAACCAGGCAGGCAAGCAGGGTGACTGCAGACTTGAATTTAAATTGGATACTTTTCACACAGAGATTTACGTGCACTTTTCCAGTGCAGATCATTCGCACTTACAATGTCTTACATGGACAAATCGACCATCAGTATCCGGCGGGCAGTTTCGGGTGATCGGGAAGCGCTGGAGGCTGCCAGGGGAGCCAGCGTTCAGGCCGAGATTGCGTGGCCTGCGCTGTTTTCCTTCTCGTTGGGGAATCACCTGGAGGCCCCGGGGATCTTCACCTATCTGGCTGAAGACGAGCATCCTTTCGGCTTTGTCACGGTTGGCGGCTGTGAACTTGATCTCGCGGAAGGGGAGATCTTTGAGTGGTTCCTACGAAAGGAGTACCAGCAAAGCACCTATGGCAGGCGCCTGCTTGTTCATGGTTTGTCCGTGTTAAAGCGACGCCAGTGTGAAAGTGTGTTGATCTGGTTACCAGCACCTGCTGCCAGGGCGAGGCAAGTGCTGGTGCGTCAAGGGTTCGAAGACTCCGGCGCGACCCGTGAGAGAAATGGCGCCGAGGGCACCATCATTGATGCAGGTTTCATCCGTGATTTGTCGGACTATTTTTGATCGGGCTGGGAAAACATAAAGTTACGGCGGTAGATACTGACTTCGCCAAACTCTTTCAGCTCGTCCAGATCGGGAATCGTGCTCGAGGTGACTTCATCGAGCTTTTCATAGTCGGCGAACACCTCGGGATCCCGGATGCGTGAATCGGCGATGAGCACCTCATGTGCATAGTCCTGCAGCCGATCCAGCCACTCGAGATTTTCTCGATCGTACAACACATCTGCCGCGATCAGCAGATCGACCTTCTCGTTCAGATCCTCAAGGTTGTCCAGTATTTCAACGTCGACACTGTTGGCCGCTGCATTGATGACGCTGGCATCAAGCGCGTGGTGATCAAGATCGCAGGCGATCACCCGGGTCGCACCCGTCATTGCAGCAGCGATGGCAACAACACCTGATCCAGCACCCAGATCGAGCACGGTTTTGCCTTTGCAGATATCCGGTGCCGACATGAGATGACCGGCGAGCACCTGGCCACTGGCCCAGCAAAAAGCCCAGTAAGCCGGACGTTCCATGATCGCATGCATTTCTTCATCCGGTAGTCGGCCTCGGGGGTAGTCTTCACTTATCAGGTACAAAGAAATATCGGGGCACTGAGGAAGAGAGGTTAGGCGCAACTCGCCTGCTTTAATCGTCTCTCTGAGATTACGGATCAACTGCTCACTCATCTTTTGTATTAGACTAGATCAATGAAAAAACTGATAGCGCTGCTGTGCAGCACCTTTATTGTCGCTGCGCAGGCGACGCCTGAGCGATTGTTCGAAATCGCGAGTTCACCTTCCCCTGAAAGAATCGAAAAAGACATCCAAACGTTGGTCGACTTCGGTACCCGGCATACCTTGAGTGACGTTGAAAGCGATACTCGAGGCATCGGTGCTGCTCGTCGTTGGATCAAATCCGAATTTGAGGTGATTTCAGCTTCCTGTGGCGGTTGTCTTGAGGTTCAGTTTCAGAGGCACATGATCGGCGGTGGTGAAAACCGAATTCCTGATCCTGTGGAAATCGTGAACGTTATTGCGATTCTTCGGGGTACCGATGAGCCCAACCGATATGTCGTGATGAGTGGCGATATTGATTCCCGGGTCACTGATGTGATGGACGCGGAGTCAGAATCACCGGGTGCCAACGATAATGCGTCCGGCATGGCTGGAACCATAGAAGCTGCGAGAATTTTGTCGAAGTATCGTTTCCCGGCGAGCATCGTGTTTGCCGGTCTTTCCGGTGAAGAGCAGGGTCTCTTCGGTGGCCGGGTTATGGCAAGCCAGGCCAGAACCGACAGCTGGCAGATACAGGCAGTGTTGAATAACGACATGATCGGAAACACCCGAGGCATTAACGGAGTTGTTGATAACACGACGGCAAGGATCTTCAGTGAAGGCACACGTCGCGATGAAACCATGCTTGAAGCACTGGACCGAAGGTTTCGCGGCGGGGAAGTGGATTCACCTTCCCGGAATCTTGCTCGCTACATTGATCGGATCGCAGATGATTACCTGAGCAATCTCGATACCATGATGATTTATCGTCTCGATCGATTTCGTCGAGGGGGCCATCACAGTCCGTTCAATGAGGCGAGGTTTCCCGCTGTTCGCATCATGGAGACCAACGAACACTATGATCGCCAGCACCAGGATCTAAGAACAGAAGAGGGCGTGCACTATGGTGACACCATTGAGTTTGTAGATTTTGACTATGCTGCGAAGCTGACGGCGCTAAATGCTGTCTCGCTTGCAGCGATGGCGTGGGCACCTGCGCCGCCGCGTGAAGTTTCCATCGAAGGTGCCGTCATGCCTGACACAACGCTTCGATGGCAGAAGGTTCCCGGTGCGGTGAGTTATCGCGTCTATTGGCGCCTGACTACCGATTCACAGTGGCGGTGGCACCGCGACGCGGGTGACGTCGACGAATTCACACTCAAGAACGTCGTCATCGACAACTACTTCTTCGGTGTCGCCAGTGTGAACAAAGATGGCATTGAAAGCCCGGTTGTATTCCCAGGCGTGATTGGGGCTTTCTGATGAGACCCGAAGAACTGGATCCAGGCACTCTGGAGAATCGCAGGGTCGGTCCGATCACTGTCCTGTTTGGTTACGAGAACGGCAAGTACCCCTACGGAAACTCCTTCCTGGTGGAAGGCGAGGAGCAAAGCGTCATTATTGACCCCTGTCTGGGTGTCGTGGCTCGACGCGATGCGCTGCCGAAGGTGGATATGGTGATACACAGCCATACCCATGAAGATCATATCGCTGGTACACATCTGTTTTCGGATGTCCCCTGGTATGCGCACTCAGAAGATGCGCTGGGACTCAGAAGCATCGATGGACTGATGGACATCTATGGTTTGCCGCCAGGCGAAACCTACGACGCGTTTCTAGCGGAAATTGATTCTGCCTTTTATTACCCACATGAAGGCTCTTCAGCTGGTGCGGTGCGCACGTTTGAAGAAGGTCACAGCTTCGACCTTGGTGGTGTGACTATTGATGTCTTGCATACACCCGGCCATACCCGTGGTCACTGTTGTTTCCTCGTTAGCTGGGGCGACTCCAGAGAGGAGCGTTTTGTCTATCTGGGTGATATTGAACTGACAGGATTTGGGCCCTATTACGGCGACGCCTGGTCCAATCTGAAGGACTTTGAATCAAGCATGCAGCGTCTTGAAGAGGTCGATGCCCATTGGTGGCTGACCTTTCATCACAAAGGGCTGATCGAAGGGCGGGAGACGTTTCTCGGAATGCTGGAAAAGTTTTCAGCCATGATTGATGACCGAGAATCTCGCTTGCTTGATTACATTGTGGAGCCACGAACTCTAGATGAAATTGTTGAGCACAGGTTCGTGTATCGCCCGGGGCAGACGGGTTTTCTAATTGATATGACGGAGCGCCGCAGTATGTCGCAACATCTAGAGAGACTGATGGACTCGGGCATGGTTGAGCTTACGAACGATCGTTATCAGGTAAAAAAGGTGCGCCGAGCATGAAGGTCGTACGAATTTATACCGGCGATGACGGTGAGTCGCATTTTGAAGATATGGATATCGAGTTTTCTGAGGATGGTTTCGGTGGTCTGCTGTCCAGCCCGGTGAAAACGAAATCAGTGATATTCAGAAAAGTTGATGGCGACTACCTGCTCGACTTCCACAATGCGCCGCGACGGCAATATGTCGTTAACCTTAAAGGGTCAGTAGAAATCGAAACGGGTCTGGGTGAAAAACGTTTGCTCGGTCCCGGTGAGATTCTATTGGCGGAAGATACAACGGGTCGTGGTCATATCAGCCGATCACCGGATGGTGAACCTCGGGAGTGTTTGTTTATTCCTCTAGCGGACTAACCGCTAGATCATGATTGGGGCGTCATCAGGCTCTTCGTGGCGACCCGGCGTGGCGCGTTCAGCCAGTGTCGGATCAATCGATCGATAGTAGTACCGATTGTCCTTCAACGTCCTTTCGATTCTTCGACGCGACATCAGGCAATGCAGGTGAGCCACACACTCACCCAGTCCCATATACATCGAGTGACCTTCCAGTTTTCGTTTGAACAGCAGCGGTAGCAGGTCGATAGCCACCTGAGGTTCAACACAGTTCTCCTCGAGAATGAGCATGCGGTCTTCGTGATGATCGATCAGTTCCTGAAGGCGTGATTGCACGCCATAGAAAGGTTCGTTGTGTGCAGGCAATACAAGTACGTCGTCTGGCAGGGCTGCTTTGAACTTCTCATGGGAATCTAACCAGACCTTAAGCGGATTACCAAAGGGTTCAGTGGGGTGAACACTGACGTTTGAAGTGATGATGGGCAGTATCTGGTCACCTGAAAGAATCACGTTAAGTTTTTCACAAAACAGGCAGACATGTTCCGGCGAATGACCGGCTCCGACGATGACTTTCCAGGTATTGCCGCCAATCTGCACGTCGTCGCCATCCATAAGGCGGATATACGAAGAGGGTATTGGTAGATCCTCTTCGTCCGGCGTGAAGTTGCTTCGTGTGTCGGCGAGCTGTTGCAGAAATTCCTGTGAGATACCGGCGCGTTCGAAATATTCGCTCATCTGCCAGTTACCACCTTCACGCATCATGACGTTCATCACGCGTGTTTGGTAGTACTCTCCGTGGCTCATAAGCAGGGGCGCATGCCAGTGGTCTGTCAGAAAACCAGCTTGACCCGTGTGGTCAGGATGCATGTGGGTACAGAGCACCTGGGTCACAGGTTTGCCGCCGAGCGCGGTATCAAAGATGGTATGCCAGTAGTCGCGAGTTTCCGGCCCCCGTATCCCGGTATCGACGATCGTCCACCCTTCATTGCCTTCAATCAGGTAGAGATTGATGTGATTGAGTGACATGGGAAGCGGCATTCGCAGCCAGTAAACACCCGGTGCTACCTCCAGGGTAGTCCCGAATTCCGGGGCTTCCGGGAAGGGGTAGGTCAGGTCAGGATTGCTTTCGGTCATGGTTCATCTTAACACTAATGACGTTATCCATGCCGTTCGTCGGGAACTAGTGTGACCCAGCGCACGGTTTTTACATCTCGTCGGAAAATCCGTAGCGAAGGTTGAACCGACCGTGATAGTTATAGTTCCTCGGATTGGATTTGGGATTGGAGTTGTGACCAACACGGATGTAAATCAAGGCGCTGATATCATCCCGCTACCATTGAAGGAAGGCGGTACGCAGGCAGCCATACTGGGGCTCGTTAAAAATCGAGTTGATCGTAAAATCGAATACCTGCTCTCAGGTCTCAAGATCAATGTTGCTGAAGCATTGTTTGAAGAAATGACTTCTTTGAATGAAGAAGACATGCTCTCTCATCACTTCAACATCATGCGCGAAATCAAAGTTTCAGAGCAGCTGTATACCGACGAATTTAATTGTGCAGCTGAAAAGTTGTGGTTGTCGTTTCTGAAGGGCTTTGATGATTCACACGTAGAGCAGCCGATCGGCAAAGTCTCAGACGATATGAAGCGAATGTCCCGGCACGTTTACAACCACTATAAGGTGCTGATCAAGGAAACCCGTTATCGCTTCCAGACGCTGTTAAAGCGAGAGATCAAAGAAAACCCGCTTACCCCTGACTACTACTATCGAATGTTCTGGCAGTCCCTTGCACAGACTGAGCTTTCCTATAGAGAGAAGTGCTACGTCCTTAAGCTGTTTCATCGATTTGTGATGGATCGTTATGGCCAGATTTTGGCGGCTGCCAACAACACACTGATTGAGATGCGAGTCGACACCACTCAGGTGGTGCCTCCGACATCCAGCCAGTAACCCGAGTCTTTGCTTTTTAGGTGTCCTGCCGTCGGTGTCGCAAAGTGAGTGCCGATGATCAGGACATCCTGGTCCGCATATTTATCCATTAGGGAATGCCGCGTCTTCGTTGACTCAGTCTGATCGTAATCAGCGCTGCTTGCCCAATCCAGGCGCTCGATCTGACAGGGATGATGGATGCAATCTCCGGTAATCAGCGCTTCTTCTCCTTCGGAGCGAATATGCACACTGACGTGTCCCGGCGTATGACCGAGTGTTGGCTCAAAAAAGACTTCATCACAAACGACATGATCGGTCTCGACCAGGTCAACAAGCCCTGCATCAAACACGGGCCTGACTGAATCCGCCATAATGTCGTCTTCACCCGCATCTTCAGCATCCCAGTACTCGTACTCAGGCTTCGCCATGAGATAGCGAGCGTTAGGGAAGGTCGGTATCCATTCGCCGTCCACTAGCATGGTGTTCCAGCCGACGTGGTCAACATGCAGGTGGGTGCACATTACAGTGTCGATGTCGTGTCTGTCGTAGCCAGCAGCTTTCAGATCTTCCAGAAAAGGCAATTGAAGATTCGACCAGTTTGGAATACTGCGCTGCTTATCGTTGCCGATGCAGGTATCAACAATCATCTTACGAGTCGGTGTTTCGATCACGAGCGCATGAACACTCATGATGAGCCGACCATCTTCATCAGCAAAGTGGGGCGCGAGCCACGGAATCTTTTTGACTTCATCTCGCGTTGCCTGGGGCAGGATGAATCGGCTGCCGCCGGCGATTTCCATCTCTACGACGCGAGTCACTTTTACATTACCGATCTGCCACTGGTTCATTCTGCTTCCTCGGTATCTCTTTTGATCAGATCGACCGCCTCCTCAAGGGTTGCAGTTCGTTCTTTCCAGTCACGACCGCCTGTGGAAACACGCAGTGTGGATACGCCCGCCGTGCGATAAGCCGCGAGGCGTTCGCGAATCATGTCTTCTGTGCCGATCAGGTTCGTCTTTAACACCATTTCTTCCGGTACTCGTCTGATGGCTTCTTCTTTCTTGCCGCTGACCCATAAACCCTGAACTTCCTCGGCGGCGTCCACATAGCCTGCGCGCTTAAAAGCGTCGTTATAGAAGTTGGTTTTTGCTGAGCCCATACCACCAAGGGTGAATGCCATGGCAGGTTTTCTGGCTTCGATCATTCGTTCGACGTCATCGCCAATTTCAAGACTGCCTCCGACCTGGATATCAATGTCCGCCATCGCGCGGCCAGACTTTTCGAGGCCTTTTTTTAATGGTTCCAGGAAAACGTCAGCATGCTCGGGAATGAAGGAAGTTCCCAGCCACCCATTTGCCAATTCGCCGGTCATTTCCAGAGACTTCGGTCCCAGGGTGGCAAGGTAGATAGGCAGGTTAGGGCGTGGTGGTTGTGACAGCTTGATGGGTTTGCCTTCTCCTCCCGGTCTGGGTAGCAAATAGTGTTCACCTT
The DNA here is from genome assembly GCA_965267195.1 of Pseudomonadales bacterium. Lineage (GTDB taxonomy): Bacteria > Pseudomonadota > Gammaproteobacteria > Pseudomonadales > Azotimanducaceae > UBA9659. The sequence goes on along the minus strand of OZ253942.1, from coordinate 1,079,178 downwards.
CGTACTGCAGTCTTTCGCCGGATAGACCTTTTCTAAGAACTTCCACACATTCACGTAGCCTGCCGAGCGGTTTGGCAAAGGACGCACCGTGCAAGCCTTCTACAACCTGTGGTCCGCTGACGCCAAGACCCAGGACAAATCTGTCGTTGGACACCGTTGCCAGGCTCTGGGCGGTCATCGCGATCATCGAAGGAACCCGGGAACTGATCTGAACGATGCCGGTGCCGAGTTTGATGTTCTTGGTGACAGCAGCCATGTAGGCGAGGGGAACAATAGCGTCCATTCCCCAGGCCTCTGCGGACCAGACGTAATCGACGCCCATACGGTCAGCTTCGATGGTGTATTGCACCAGTTCATCCCAGTCTTCGCCGTTGTAGTAGGCGCTGCCAATTCCGATTCCGGTTTTCATCTGATTCGTTCTCCTGGTGTTGTTTTTATCGACTGTTTACGAATATCTCACGGCCAGTTGCTTGATTAAACCCCCTCTGTCGGCTAGGTTACCCAGAATATTGTTCTGGTTACTCTTTGAGGCAGTGCCTTGAAACTTAAGTCTTTCGAAAACATGAACTGTTCATTGGCGCAGACGCTGAATATCGTCGGTGAACGGTGGAGTCTGTTGATCATCCGGGACGCCAGTTTTGGCGTGTGTCGGTTCGATGACTTTCAGAAGTCTCTGGGTGTTGCCAGGAACATGCTTTCCATGCGGCTGAAACAGCTGACAGAGTTTGGCATTCTCGAAAAGAGAGTCGATGAAGGTAATCGGACTGAGTATCACCTGACAGAGAAAGGCTGGGATCTCATGCCGGTGCTACTGTCGATGACACACTGGGGCGATAAATATGTCCCGGCAGAAAGTGGTGAGAGAGTTGTTTTTGTCGACAGAGAGTCAGGTCGACCGATTGAGTCCATGTCTATTCATGATGCCGACGGAAAACGTCTTGGCGTTCATGACATCCGCGCCCGTTTTCCGCGCTAGAGCCTTCAGCGCAATTTAGATAAGAGCCTTCTTAAAAAGACCCCTCCCAAAATAAAGAAACCCCGCGCGAGGCGGGGTTTCGTTAGGATTTTGGCCGGGACAACTTTGGGCGAACCCTCCATTGTTTGGTCTATCCTCCGAACCTCTCGGTTCGGTTTGAGTCTCTGGTCCAGGGCTTACACCCTGGGCCGTGGACTCGTGCGACGCTCTGCTTTCCGCTTCCTCTGCTTTCCGCGTCCGGGCGAACCCTTGCGCTTCCTTCAGTCTCTGCTTCGGCTTCCTGCCGCGGCTGGCTGTTTCTGTCGTGCCAAACGTCTCTGGCGACTTCCGCAACCTGGCCCCTTGAGCCGTTATTTATGGACGCCTTGCTACGTCCCCACTGCTCGGGTGATCGCCCTCATCACAGTGGATCAGGTATCCGGTCTACGGTCCGCTTCGCCTTTCGGTTCCACTTTCCGCTGCCCCTCTCGGGACACCCGGTAACCCTTAAGCCGCCCTTGCCTTGGCGACCCCGACCCGGCACAGGTCATTTGGTTTGAGGTATCGGTCTGGCTTCCCGTTTCCGGTTTTCCTTACCTCCCTCAACCGTTGAAATGTAATTTACCGAGGTTGTTCCGGTGAAGCTATTGAAACATCTGCAACCAGCGGTGAATTAGTTGTGGATAACTTTTGGGTAACTGTGAACAGATCGAGGTGCTGCTGTGGATAACGGTGGATAACTGTCGATGTCTTTGTAACCTATTGAAATACATAGGTATTCCTGTGTGAATTCTATTCATTCAAACCCGGTATTTCCGAAAATTATTTTTATGCCCGCAGAGACTCCTACACCGGCTTGGAGGAGGTCATGTTTTTTAATAAAGGGTCAGGTAGTGATCTAACTGAATTATTAAGGGGTGTGCGGCCTAGCTAAATCGTTAGAACTGTTCTTCTCCGGTTTGTCGAAACTCATCAGGAAAATCACGATATAGCGCGAACTTAACGTTGGCGACTTTTCCGTTAACGGCAAAGTGAAATGATTCGACAGGATTGTTTCGCGTTGCAACCTGTGAGAAAGCTTCGTCCAGTTTTGCGAGGCTCTCGAATTCCAGCATCAGATGAAACTCACCAAGAACGTCAGCGCCCAGGCCAAGTTTTCGTCGGGTAATTCTGTAAGCAGCCAAACTGCCTTCTTCCTGGAGATGACGAAGGTATGCGTTGGCGGCATCCGTAAACTCCAGGTCGCTGGTTCCCGGCTTTAGGTCACACCAGATATGATAGATGTTCATAGGTTTTCTTACCCATTCGCTGATAGGAGATAAATGATGGAAGTGAGACTGGACGGCAGGGTAGCGCTGGTGACAGGTGGGAGTAAAGGTCTCGGTTATGCCATGGCTCACAAGTTCGCAGAGTCTGGTGCTGAAGTTTGTCTTTGGGCTAGAACTGAGTCGGAGGTCAGTGCTGCCGCAGAACAGATTACGCAAAAAACCGGCGCCAAAGCTTTAGGCGTTGCCTGTGACGTCAGTCAGGCGGATCAGATAGATTCAGCTTTCAATCAGACCTTGGCGTCTTTTGGTCGTGTCGACATCCTCATTAACAACGCTGGCTTTGCGAAAGCTGGCAGCTTTGAATCGATCACTGATGAAGAGTGGCAGATGGACTTTGATCTTAAGTTAATGGCTGCTGTTCGACTCAGTCGGCTTGTTTTTCCCGGGATGAAGGAACGCAGATGGGGAAGGATAATCAATATGTTGAACACACTGGCGAAAACACCAAGCGCGGGTTCTGCACCCACCTCGGTGACACGTGCGGCAGGAATGGCATTAACAAAAGTGCTGGCGGGTGAGGGTGCGCCCCACAATATTCTCGTCAATGGTTTTAACATCGGGTTGATTAAGTCCGACCAGATCAAGAGAGCTTACGAGAGCAAGCAAAGAGAAGAGTCTTTTGACGAATTCGTAGAGAAAGCGGGCGCTCGTTCTGTACCTCTTGGCCGTTATGGAGAAGCGGACGAGTGTGCCAGCCTTGCCTGCCTGCTTTGTTCGGATAACTGTGGCTTTGTTTCCGGGACAGCTATCAATATTGATGGCAACATGTCACCCGCACTTTAGTCGTCGATAGGATAGACATGCCTGAGAATCTGCCGGAAGACATACTGCGCGTTCGAGAATCCGCAGAGAAGTTTATCGATCAAGTCATTCGACCGATTGGCGATGCAGACGACGCCGAGGCGGCGAGCCAGGTTCGTGAAGCTTCCAAAGAAGCTGGTTTCTTTTTTAAGACTCAACCAGAGGAGTTTGGTGGTCATCCAGCATCTGCGCTTGAGCTCACTGTGCTTCGAGAACTGTTTGCTCACGCCAATCTGCCGTTAACTCGACATGTGTTTGGTCCAGGTCCCGGTGCCTTACATGCGGTTGAGGGCAAGTTAAAGGATGAATATCTTGCGCCGGTTCTGGCCGGTGAGAAAAGAGGGGCTTTTGGATTTACCGAGCCAGATAGCGCGCCAAGGCCGACCTGGGCAGTTCTCAACAACGGCATGTTAACCATCAATGGTCAGAAGTCTTACGTCACAGGTGGCGCGACTGCTGATTTTGTTTCAGCCCTGGTGAATGTCGAGGATCCTGAAGGAGTCAAACTCGGTACGGCGATGATTGTCATTGATCGCCTCTCTGACGGTTTGAGTATCGAGAGAGAGTTCTCTTCTCTAGACGGCAGCAGTCATGTCGCCATGCGCTTCGACGATGTCATCGTTTCTGAAGATCACATTATCGGAAAACTGGGTGAGGGATTGCCTCGAGCACTTACCAATATTGGCAAAGTCCGCATGATGGTCTCAGCCCAGGCAACGGGGATGTGTATGTGGGTGCTTGATTATATTGAAGACCATCTCAAGGCTCCCCATAGAAGTGGCTCACCCCTCGGGGACCGGGAAGGAGTACGCCTGAGATATGCGGACATGCGAATGGCGACATTTGCAGCCCGTAGCATGCTCTATCGAACCGCACGGCTCGTGGATAGCGGTGAAAACTCAGTGAATGAAACGGCGATGACCAAGGTGTTCACCTCAGAGACCGCCGGCGATGTTGTCGACATGGGTGTGCAGCTGTTTGGCGGTCAGGCGCTGGTTGACGGTCACCCACTGGCCAAACTTTATCGTGAAGTCCGCGCATTGCGATTTGTGGAAGGCGCCAGCGACCTGCTGCGTTTGAACGTTGCAAAAGGGCGTCTGGAACTCGGTAAGGGATCAGTCTGATGATTCGATTTGGCACCTTGGGTGCCGCTCGGATCACGCCGGGTGCGCTCATCTATCCGTGCATGAATGAACCGCGTGCGCTTGTGACGGCGATGGCCGCGCGAGATCGGGCACGCGCAGAATCATTCGCAGAGGCTCACCACATCTCCAGGGTTTATGACCGTTATGAGGAAGTCATCGCGCTTGATGACATTCAGGCGATCTACAATCCGCTGCCGATCAGTGCTCACTGCGAATGGACGCTGAAAGCACTGGACGCGGGTAAACATGTGCTGTGTGAAAAGTCGTTTGCCAGTAATGGACGGGAAGCAGAGCTCATGCATCAACGAGCCCTTGATTCCGGTCTAGTGCTGATGGACGCGTTTCATTATCGCTACCATCCCTTATTTATCCGAGCGAAAGAGATTTTTGACAGCGGTCAGCTTGGCGTCATCTCATCGATCGATGCGGTGTTTTGTGTGCCGGTCAAAGGTGCGACGGATATCAGAATGAATTACGACACCGGTGGTGGTGTCACAATGGATATCGGCTGTTATCCAATCTCCTGGGTCAGACACCTCACTGGGAAAGAGCCTGTAGATGTTGAAGCCAGCGCTGTGGTTGGACCGCCCGATGTGGATCTGTCACTGGATGCGCGAATGGTTTTTGATGATGGGCTTGTTGCGACGACTCATGGAGACATGCGTGAGAGTGTCTCCATGACTGCCCGTATCACCGTCATTGGTGACAGGGGAGAGATGGTGGTTGAAAACCCAATTGCTCCACAGCTTGGACACTTGATTACGTTAACGGTGGATGGTGAAACGAGTTACGAGACGCGAGATCGTCGTCCGAGTTATTGCTACCAGTTAGACGCTTTTATCGATGCCATCGAAAGTAACGCACCGATGTATACGGACAGTGCTGATGCGGTTAAGCAGATGGCGCTGATTGATCGATGTTACCGTGCGGCTGGACTACCGATCCGAGGTGAGTCCCGGGAGTGAGACCTTATTCGTCATCCTCTGACGTCTCGAATCGCTCACACTGCCAACCCCAGTTCTCCAATTTACCCGCAAGAAATGCAGCCCTGTCTTCGCAATAGCCAGGTGTTGCTTTGGCGCTCCAGGGATACTCTGATGTTCCACCTTCTGCGGGTTTGTCGTAACGGACCTTGCAGGGAATCTTCCAGCCTTTGTGCTCATACTCAACGCTGATGCTTCGAACAATGCCTTCAGATGTGCAGACGTATTCGTCTGCTACGGCGTGTAGGCTCATTGTCAGGAGTGCCAGGAAAGTGATCGTTTTGGTCATGCTGGATTGATCCGATATTTTTTTAAAACAGTTTATGCGCGATTTTGCCTACGGTCGGTAAGTAAAATGTGAGTAACCTGGTGTAAGTGCCCGGTGAGCCAGCCTGGCCCATCGGCATAGATTTTCACGAGTGTCCCGTGGGTCGATAATCTCTTCTATCTCAAAGTATTCCGCAGAACGGAAAGGCGATCTCAGCTTGTTCAAGCGATCCTTAATTTTTGCAAGATGTCCGTCATAGTCATCGACCTCCTCAAGTTCCGCTTTGTAGGCGACCTCAATGCCGCCTTCTATGGGTAGTGATCCCCAGTCGCCGGATGGCCATGAAAAACGAAAGTGTTCGCTGCCCGGTTTGGTGTTCGCCGCTCCGGCTACACCGAAGGCTTTTCTGATAACGACACTGCAGAAGGGTACATTCGCCTGGCCAAGTGCTGCGAGCGCCTGCGAGCCAAATCGAATGGTCGCAGTTTCTTCGGACTGTTTTCCGATCAGGAATCCAGGGCAGTCCACAAGATGAACCAGGGGGAGATGGAACGTCGAAGCCAGGTCGCAGAATCTGATGAGCTTCCTGCAGGAATCCGCCGTCCAGGCACCGCCGTAAATCATGGGATCTTCAGCAAAAACTGCAACGGGCACACCATCGAGCCTGGCGAGTCCGGTGATGACTGACTTACCCCATTTTCTCCCCATCTCGAAGAATGAGCCCTGATCGCACACGGCCTCGATGACTGGCCGCATCTTGTAGACCTTTCTCGGATCATTGGGCACAACATCCGCCAGGAATTCTTCACGTCGATCGATAGGGTCTGTCGACTCGGTAATGGCCGGAATCTGCTCAACGTTTTCCGGCAGGTAGGATAGAAACTGTTTTGCCATGTTGAATGCTTCCTCTTCACTGGAAGCTTCGTCGTCGATGGCGCCGTTTCTTGTATGTATCTTGCTCGATCCCAGCTCTTCTTTGCTCACGTCTCCCAGACTTGCCCAGTCGACCAGGGCGGGACCTGCGATCATCATTTGCGCGGTATCTTTTACGATGACGGAGTAGTGTGACGTCGCCACCCTTGCTGCGCCGATACCAGCGACACTGCCTAATGCAAGCGAGACCGAAGGTGCGACGCCAAGATGCTGGACTATGACATCCCAATCAGCGACTTTGGGAATGTAAGTTCGCCCGGCGGTCTCGATGGTCTTTACTGAGCCTCCGCCACCCATGCCGTCCACCAGACGTATGTGTGGCAGTTTGAGTTCTACGGCGAGACCTTCTGCCTGTAAGCGCTTCGCCCCAATCGACGCGTCAGCAGATCCACCGCGAACGGTAAAGTCGTCGCCGGACACAATAATGGGTTTGCCATTGATCTCTGCGGTGCCGAACACAAAGTTCGAAGGTGTGAAGCCTTTCAGGTCTCCGTCGTCGTCATACTCGCCGACGCCGGCGAGCTTGCCGATCTCGTGAAATGTTTTGTCGTCAGTGATTGCATCGATACGTTCTCGAATCGTGAGTTTTCCAAACTCGTGCTGTCGGGCAACCTTGTCTTCGCCACCCATTTTTTCGCTGAGTTCAGAGCGTGTTTGGAGCTCTGAAAGTTCTTTTTCCCACGACATGATTCGACTTCACTTGTACCTGAACACTTATCCGATCATAGCAATTTCGATACACTGCTGCCCCAGCGTGACAGTCAGCTTGGAGGGACAGCAACGTGGCAGAGACAAAAGAATACCGTCAGACAAAATTTCAGGCACCGGAGGGTGCAACTGAGATTCTTCTGGTCCGGCATGGTGAATCTCGAGCTGCGACGCCCGATAACCCGTTTCCTCTGGTTGATGGTCACGGTGATCCGGAACTCGCACCCCAGGGTCGAGATCAGGCGATTGCCGTGGGAGAAAGACTGAAGCATCTCCCGATTAGTGCCGTGTATGTCACGAGTCTTCGAAGAACCCACGAGACTGCTGCGCCACTGTGTGCTCATCTGGGTATGGATCACCGTATTGAGGCTGATCTCAGAGAGGTTCACCTGGGGGACTGGGAAGGGGGGCTCTTCAGGATCAGGGCCCATGAAAATCATCCGCTCTACCAGGAAATGCACAAACAGCAGCGGTGGGATGTGATTCCCGGTGCGGAATCAACCGAAGTGTTGCGAGAGCGTGTGTTCCGTGGTCTTAACAAAATAGGCCAATCACACCCTAATGAATTGGTTGTTGCTGTTGTTCATGGCGGCGTGATTGGACACATCGTTGCTGAAGCAACCGGCTCGGCGCCATTTGCATTTAACGGTTGTGACAACGGTAGCATCACCAAGATAGTCCTGGTCGAAAACCAAATTGTTGTGCGTGGATTTAATGATGTCAGCCATCTTTCCGATGGTCCGTCACTGCAATCCATGCCTACCTAATTGAAGTAAGGAAACGAATGAAAAACGCATACGAACAGCTCACCGAACACTTTCAAAAGATCGGTGACCTGCAACATGTTTATGCCATCACCAGCTGGGATGAGGCGGCAATGATGCCTTCCGGTGGTGGAGAGGCCAGGGGCAAAGCACTTGCGACACTTGGCGTGATGATTCATGAGTTAACGGTCGCAAGTGAGATCGGTGACTGGCTGGATAATTGTTCAAATCTGGACCTGGATGAATGGCAGGCGGCTAACTTACGGGAGATTCGGCGAGAATATGACAGTGCCACCTGTCTGCCTTCTGCGTTGGTGAGGGCCAGTTCCCTTGCCGCTTCCAATTGTGAACAGGCATGGCGCTCCGGTCGGGAGAACAACGACTGGAATGCAATGAAGCCATTGCTGGAAGAGGTGGTTGCGCGCGCTCGCGAGAGTGCGGAGGTGCGAAGTGAGAAAACAGGACTTAGCAAGTACGACTCACTGCTGGAAACCTTTGAGCCTGGTATGCGGTCGGAGCGCGTCGATGAGCTCTTTGCCGGATTAAAAAGTTTCCTGCCGGATTTTGCGGAAGAGGTTATCGCTGAACAGAACAAACGAGAAACCTTGTCCCTGGGTGACCACTTTCCAGTAGAAAAGCAGCGAGAGCTCGGTCTCAAAGTCATGAAAGTCCTTGGGTTTGATTTTGATCACGGCCGCCTGGATGTTTCCCATCATCCATTCTGTGGCGGTGTAAAAGAAGATGTGCGCATTACGACTCGATACACCACAGAAAACTTCTTCGAGTCTCTCATGGCGGTGATCCATGAAACTGGCCATGCCATGTATGAGCAGGGCAGGCCGAACGGTTGGGATGGTCAGCCCGTAGGTGTCGCAAGAAGCATGGGCGTGCATGAAAGCCAATCGCTCATGATGGAGATGCAAGCAGGTCGTTCAAAAGAATTTATTGGATTCCTGGCACCTCTGATCCGTGAAGTGTTTGGTGCGGCCGACGATGATCCGGCTTGGACAGCGCAAAATCTGCATCAGCAGTATGTGCGCGTGGAAAATGGTTTGATCAGGGTAGATGCCGACGAGGTTACTTATCCCCTGCATGTCATTCTGCGTTATGAGATTGAGAAAGCCCTCATTGAGGGCGAGATTGAGGTCACTCACATTCCAGATATGTGGGATGAAAAGATGATGAGCTACCTGAAACGTGACACACGAGGAGACTTCAAAGACGGTTGCCTGCAGGATGTTCACTGGCACGCGGGTCTTTTCGGTTATTTTCCCACGTATACCCTTGGTGCCATGATGGCAGCTCAACAATTTGCTGCGGCAAAGGCAGAGATGCCTGATGTCCTGGATCAGCTAGGCAATGGCGATGTCAGTGGTCTACTTGGTTGGGTGCGCCGAAATATTCACGAGCGCGCGAGTCTCTACACGGTCAGTGACCTCATGACGCACGCCACCGGCGAAGATCTCAACGAACAGTTCTTTGTGAATCACCTGAAGGCGCGATATCTGCCTTCATAACCTGAATTGGGTCAGGGTTTGGGGTCAGAGAGATCCCTGGCTTCGAAACTAGCGGGGCCGCTGGGTGCTTCCTTCGGCTCTTCTTTCTTTGCGTACTTTTCGTTCGCGGATTGAATGTCTTTGGCGCCGAAGCTGGCTTTGCCACCTGACGATGATCCACGTTCGGCAAGCTTGCGACGGATTTCATCAGGACTTTGGGCAATTTCTTTAGCAGGTGCTGCTTTCTTCACCGGTGCTGCGGGTGCAGAAGGCGCAGGGGTGCTCGACAGATCTTTAGCGCCGAAGCTGGCTTTGCCGCCTGCAGACGAGCCGCGTTCGGCTAGCTTGCGCCGGATTTCGTCGGGGCTCTGAGCGATCTCTTTCTTCTTTGCAGGTTTCACCCGCTGAGCGTTTGCTGCGGGTGAAATGGTGTTAGACAGTTCTCTTGCGGCAAACTGGGATGAGCCGCCGCCAGACATCTTGCCCTTCAGTTTATTGCGAATTTCATCCGGAGATTGAGCACGACGTTCTCGCAACTTTTCCTGTTCGTGATCCAGGTCCCTTGAAGAGAACTGGGCGCGCTCTTTAGTAATTTCTTCGATGGTTCGACCATCCACCACGTGCATGGCAACAACTTCATCGAGAATCGCGAGCCAGGGCGCAGCATAGTGTTCTTCTGTACCAAACTCGCTGTCGCCTTGAGCGCGGTTTTGGTTTTCACTGATCGTCAGGAAAACAGTCGGGAGTTTCCGAACGAGTAGGTTACGGACGATTTTCATTCGACCCTCAACCCATTCCTGCTCGAAAGACTTCAGCGACAGGTTCGACCAGTCTTTGCTATCACCCTCCAACTCCGCGACGAGTTTGCGATAGTAATCTTTCATCTCGTTGTGGATGGCCGGATCAATTTCACTGTAAACAGCATCTTCATTCAGCAACTGCAGACGCTGCAGTTCATAAAGCAGGGCGTTTTCCAGGTCGATCAGATCCCGGTCAATTTGTTTGAGTTTTTCGTCCATCTTTCGGGTGGGTCAGTCGGATAGATCCTGTGTGACGGCTCTTAATATCTGCCGACAGGAAATCTGACCAATTAATTTTCCATCTTTTACTACGGGGCGACGTCTTCGCTTGTTTTCGAGCATGGAAGTCGCGACCTGAATAATATCATCACCTGCATCGGCAACTTCAACTTCGGTCGTCATGATATCGCCCACCAGCGCACCGCCAGGGTCGCTGCCGTTGTAAACGCTGGTGACCATTGCGCGCAGACAGTCCAGTTCGGACAGCACGCCAATGAGTTTGCCATCTGCGTCAACCACAGAGGCACCGGATGCCTTTTTTTCCAGAATGGCCTGGGAGGCTTCATAGACATTCATGTCTGCGGTTACGCGTACATCCTGTTCCGCGAGATATCGTTCTATGCCGTTAGACACCTGTCTTTCCTTCTTATTTTGAAAGGTGTTTCCCGAGTTTGAGCCATCTAGGAAATGGATACAAGCCGAGGCTAGAGCCGCTCCCAAAGGGTGTCGAAGCTGATTTTCATGGCGCTGCTAATGCCTTCGGAGTCCAGAATTACCACCGTCTGATAATCACCGCCGACAAGAGAAATCATGGCGCACTTGGAACCATAAATAGCCACGTAGGAAGCCGCCTGTTCGCCGGTCTGATCTTCTATCCACTTTCGATTGGACAGCGGAGCATCTTCACCACCTTCGCCGATGGCGATGACGTTGACGTGAATGCCTGCCTTAACCCGGGCGTTGGTGAACCCTGGAAAAGGGCGATAGAGGTACTTTCGAATGTGCCTGGAAGAATAGACCCGGTAGTTTTTTTCGTCTGAATCGCTAACGGTTTCAAGAATATCCCGCAGCAGGTACTCGACGCCTTCATCACCTTCATAGTGAAAGACGCTGGTCTGACTGATATCCGGCATGATCTGCTTCAGGTCTGGAAGAATCTCGTTTTCCAGGCGATCTGCGGCACTGGTGGTTTTCTTTTCCACACGCCTCGCACGTCTTACCAAGACTTCCGGTGGTTCAGCACAGAAGAACCGTCTTTTGCCCTGGGGAAAGTAAGTGACCAGGGACATGGTGCGTAGTCGTTTCAATTCTTCGTAGACGGTTCCGCGATTGATATCAACGGCGGCTGCGATGTCCCTGATCGAGCTAGGTCCAAGTTTGAGAAGAGAGAGATAGATGTCTGTCTGCCGATTGGACATGCCAAGCTCGGCCAGTGTTTCGTGAATAATCATGTCAATAGATTCGCTGACAATAGTCAGCGCGGGTCAAGAAAGTGCGTATTTATAGAGTTTTCAGTTTGCTTTTTGAATGAGTTGTTCGTCAAATTTTTGTTGACACACTGTCTGGTGCGGTCGCTGCTATAATCACGCCATGAATGCAGTGGCCCTGACAGATCTGGAAAAAGCAGCCTTTGAACGTGACGGTTATCTCGTGCGCCGACAAATGGCGTCGGAATCTGCGCGCCTTCAAATGCAGCAGATCGCATCGGAACATCTTGATGAGCTGATTGCGCCCATCGAATATGAAATCGACGTTCAATACCCGGGGGCACCCAGCGATCCCGATGCACCCGGAGCTCGGACTTCGCGCCGACTCCTGCAGGCTTATGCTCGGCATGAAGTATTCAGGAACTGGGCGACGAGCGCCGATGTCGCAGAAACCCTGAGGTCACTGTTTGGCTCAAAACAGGAACCGATGTTGTCTCAATGTCATCACAACTGTGTCATGACGAAAGCGCCGGGCTACAGCAGTGTGACGCTCTGGCATCAGGACAATCGCTACTGGTCCTTTGATTATGAAAACCTCATCAGTGTCTGGATGGCGTTGGGTGCAGAGAACAAACAGAACGGCTGTCTTCGTGTGATACCGGGCTCACACAAGTTGAATCTGGATAGCGGCCGATTTGATGCTGCGATGTTTCTAAGGCCTGATCTCCCGGAGAACAAGGAACTGATTGGTGCAGCTGAAGTTGTTGAGTTGGATCCTGGAGATGTGCTGTTTTTTCATAGCCGTCTGTTTCACGCGGCAGGCCGAAATTTGTCAGACGAGACTAAGCTTTCGGTCGTCTTCACCTACCACGATGCTGGCAATCATCCCATCAGGGACACCAGGTCCGATCGTTTTCCCTCAATCGGGTTGGGCGAGTAAGGACATAAAATCCTCGAGAATATTTTCCCGGGAATTACCTTTTCGCCAGGCGAAACCAATATCTCGATAAAACTGATCGCGGGGTAGCGGTACCGTCTGGATACTGCGATTCGCGACAACGCTGAGCGCCATATCGGGAATCAGTGTGACTCCGAGGTCGTTTTCCACCATTTGAATCAGCATCTGCAGGCTATTCGCACCAAAGGTGTGAATCTTCTTGTGGTTCTTTAACCGGCAGCCAGCCAGCGCGTGATCCCTTAGGCAGTGGCCGTCATCCAGCAGCAACAAACTTTCATCCGGTAGGGCATCGAAATCCGGCACATCATCAGTAACGAGTTTGCTGTTTTTGCTGAGCGCCAGATGAAATCCTTCGCGATAGCAGGTCCGTGTTTCAACTCGGCCTACATCATAGGGTAAGGCAAGCAATGCCAGATCGAGACGGTTGTCGAGGAGTTCTTCGATCAGGTTCGCGGTTGTGTTCTCACGTATATAAAGTTGCAGTCCCGGGTAAGACGACTGCAGAGAGTAAGCATAGTTGCCGACAATATAGGGTGCGATGGTTGGAATGGCGCCAAGTTTCACGGGCAAAGCCAGTGGATCCGTAAAACCTCTTGCCTCAGTAACCAGGTCTTCAGACTGCATAATGATGTACCGGGCGCGATCAGCGATCTGTTCACCCGCGGGTGTAAACGCCACGCTTCGGTTGGTGCGCTCGACCAAGGTAATACCAAGCGTAGTCTCGAGTTCTCGAATACCGGTGGACAGGGTGGATTGGGTCACGTTCAATTCAGCAGCAGCTCGCCCGAAGTGAAGCTGTTCGCGCAAGGCAACGAGATACTGCAGTTGTCTGATGGGTGGTAGATGCATATCGTGATGATATATCAAATTAATGATTGGCTTTCGGAAGATCTAAGTTATGAATGGTGCTAGTAGTCTGATTCGCTCCTTTGTGGATGCGGGTGTGAATGTGTGTTTTGCGAATCCAGGTACTTCAGAGATGCACCTGGTTCAGGCAATGGACGGTGTGCCTGAGATGCGTGGTGTGCTTTGCCTGTTCGAAGGTGTTTGTACGGGCGCAGCAGATGGTTATGGTCGTATGACCGGTAAGCCTGCAACGACATTGCTTCACCTTGGCCCAGGACTGGGTAACGGTATTGCCAATTTACACAATGCACGCAGAGCATCGACGCCCATCATTAACCTGATTGGTAACCACGCGCTTTATCACGTTGAACATGATGCGCCGCTGACATCTGACATCGACACGCTCGCAAAAAATGTATCCAGCTGGATTAAATCGGACTCAACAGCAGACTCCCTGGCTTCTGATGGGATGGCGGCGTTAACCGCGTCGCTGACACCCACGCCAGGTTCCAAGGGTCAGGTTGCGACCATGATCATTCCTGCGGATGCCTGCTGGGAAGAAACGGCTTCCGCAGCTGCACCTCCTTCGATACCTGTAAGACAATCAGTAGATGAAAAGAGCATCTCTGAAATTGCCGATGTTCTTGATGCAGAAACCCTTTTGCTTTTAGACCACGACGGTCTTTCCCTGGAAGCAAGAATTGCAGCTGCGCGAATCTCAGCGAAAACCGGTTGCCGGGTATCGCTTTCAACTTTCCCAGCAAGGGTCGATGGTGGCGCCGGAACTCCGGTGACCGAACGTCTTCCATATTTTCCTGAACAGGTGATGGCGGCGTTAAAAGGCGTCAAAAAAATTGTGCTCGCAGGTGCAGAGGTGCCGGTCAGCTTTTTTGCTTACCCGGCAACGCCCAGCGTGCTGGTACCAGAAGACTGTGATGTGTTTACTCTGTCTCGAGTAGAAGAAGATACAACGGGCGCGCTCGAGTCCCTGGCGGATCTGATTGGTGCTCCGAATGAATACGCCACTCATGAACGCAGAATCCTGGAGCTACCTGGAGGCAGCGCAACAACCAGATCCGTTGCCACATCCATCGCCATGCTAATGCCGGAAGGCACCATTGTTTGTGGCGACAGTGGCGGCGGCGGTGCCGCGTTTGGTCCAGCCCAAGGTGCCAATGCCAACAGCTGGTTAAACCTGACAGGCGGTTCGATCGGGCAGGGTGGTCCTGCTGCGGTTGGTGCTGCGGTGGCGTGTCCTGATCGGCCGGTCCTCGCTTTGCTCGGTGATGGTGCGTCTATGTATACCAACCAGGCATTCTGGACCCAGGCGAGAGAAGGCCTCAATGTCACAACCGTCATCTTCAACAACAGCCGATATGGCATTCTGGAAACTGAATACCTGAGGCTTGGCGTCAATGAAATTGGTGAGCGTGCCGCCGATCTGTTTGACTTGAGTAAGCCGGATATCGACTTTGCGGCGCTCGCAACTAGCATGGGTGTTCCATCGGTTTGTGTAGATACAGCAGAAGATTTTCATCAGTCACTGGAGCGAAGTTTCAGTGAAGACGGTCCGTCGGTGATTGAGGTCAGGTTGTGATCACTATCACAGATTCGGTAAACGTCTGTTTTTAATAGCGAATCTGCGCGCTATATTTGATTCAAATCTGAGAAAATTTAAGTATAGTTAATGCAATCTGTACTAAAGGGAGTTGGTCCGGGGAGGATGAGCTTCCATAGACCTATCTTAAGCATTCTGGTGGTTGCAGGTATCTTGGCTTGCGGCTCCGTCATTGCTTCCTTCTCAGAAACGTCTTTGACCAACAGCATTGTCTCTGTGCAGGTCATGAAAGGCCGTGATGTTGCCCGACAGACCAGTGGGTTTGTCGTTCAGGCTGATCGATTCAACGGTTATATCGTTACCAATGCGGAAGTTGTCGGTGAGGCAGACTCGCTGACAGTTACCGTGCCTGGCACCGGTGGTCGACTGGTTGCTCAGGTCGTGAGAACAGACTTGTCCAACGACTATGCGCTCTTAAAGGTGAATGGCCTTGATCTGCCGCCACTTGAGTTTGCTACTGCAGAGCCATCGTCCGGTGAAGTCGTTTGGACAGCCGCCAAAATCAATGGTGGTGAACAGGTATCGCTCAGCAAAGGTCTGCTTCGTACCGGATTCAAACTCGCCCATGACCAGACCGGCTGGTACCAGCACACGGCAAGCAACCCTGCTTCCGGTGGCTCTGTTCTGCTGAACGAATGTGGTCACGTGCTGGGTCTGAATTTCTTGAATCCAGCGGGTGACGGCAGTACCCGTGCGGTTGATATGAGCACAATGTATGAGTTGTTGTCGGAGCAGAACATTCAGCCGACGGTGACAAGTAGTCAATGTGTCTCCGAAGTGGTTAAAGCCCAAGAGAAAGCTGAAGCGGCATCCGCAGAAGCGCGACGTGCACAAACAGAAGCCGTGCGTGCCCAGGAAGTTGCCCGGGAACTGGAAAAAGAACTGAACGCCTCGAAGCGATCCAATGATGGTTTGGTTCGCCAGACTCAGATTGCACGAGAGCGCGCTGATGAAGCGATGGCAGCAGCAGAACGCGCTAAGGCTCGTGCAGATAACACGCAACGTGAGCTGGAAGAAAAGACGTTGGTGCTTCGTGAGGAAACACAGGCTCTGTTAAAGGCGTTCGAAGAAGAACGTGTTCAGGCAGAGGCCAGATTCCAGGATTTGCTCCAGAGCCAGCAGGAGTCCGCCGCATCCAGAGAGCGGATACTCCTGGCATTCTCGGGTGCCCTGATTATCGTGATCGGTTTTGTGCTGTTTCTCGGCAGAGTTCGAAATGGGGGTGGTACTAGCGCACCTCGCACAGTCGTCTCGAGTCGACTTGCCTCAGGCATTGAACATAACCCTGACATTTCGGGGAAAACTGAGCTTCACAGGCAGGAGCTTGCTGAGTATGTTCTCGATGGCCGAGATGATGACGGCATTCGATACCTGCTTCGAATTTCCGGCGATCAGCTGGTCAAACATTCTGATGGTGTGATCATTGGTCGGAACCCCAAAGACTCTCCCTACATCATTAATCATGCGGACGTTTCCCGTAAGCACGCGCGGATTAAGGTGGAAAATAACCGCGTGTTTATTGAGGATTTAGGATCGACAAATGGCACCTCGGTGAACGGTCAATCCATCGACGATAAGGGGCTGGTTTCGGTCAGTAGCGGGGACCAAATCATCATCGGTTCTGTCGTGATGAAACTCCGGGTGATGGAAGGCTAAAACCGGCTCAAAACGGTAGGGTCAGGTTGTTCAAACACCTGTTTTCCTTGTAAAATTCTCCTTCAGAAAATCCGGTAGAGCACCGGAAAAGGGCACGCAACCCGCGTGCTTTTTTTTGACCTGCTGATTTTTTTTGGATTCCAATCCAATTTTTCCCAAAGAGACCAACAGAACACACAAATGAGGGTTCAGAATTAATGTCTGCAGTTGAAGATATGAGCAGTCAAGAGGGCGCAAATCAGCTTGCTGATGTTGTAGTCCGTTTTGCCGGTGACTCCGGTGACGGCATGCAGCTAACTGGTAGCAACTTTACCGAAGCAACCGCACTCTACGGAAACGACCTTGCAACGTTTCCCGATTTCCCGGCAGAGATTCGTGCACCCGCTGGTGCGACGTTCGGCGTCTCCGCGTTCCAGATTTATTTCGGTTCTGACGAAGTCAGTACCGCAGGTGATCAGGTTGATGTGTTGATCGCGATGAACCCTGCAGCGTTGATCACTAACCTTAAGGACCTGGTGCCTGGTGGTTTGGTTGTCGTCGACGTCGATGCATTTACCGACAAAAACATGACGCGTGCGGGTTACAAGTCGAGCCCGATTGAAGACGGCTCCCTGGACGCCTACCGCGTCCTGCCCATCGAAATTTCCAAGCAGGTGCTTGAAGCCGTCAAACCTTATGGTCTGTCTCACAAGTTTGCGGTTCGTTGTAAGAACATGTGGACCCTGGGTCTGGTGATGTGGCTGTTCGATCGTGATCGAACGGTAACGATCGAAAATCTGGAAAAGAAATTTGCCAACAAGCCTGACATTGCACAGGCGAACATCGCAGCATTGAATTCCGGACACGCATACGGCGAAACCGCGGAGCTGCCAACGGGCGTTGAAGTTTACAGTGTGCCAAAAGCACAGGTTGCCCCAGGTCTGTATCGCAACACGACCGGCTCAGATGCGCTGGCTTACGGTTTGATCGCGGGTGGCCAGCTGGCGAATCTGCCAATTACCTTTGCTTCTTATCCAATCACGCCGGCATCCAGCCTGTTGCACACCTTGTCCCAGAACAAGGAATTTAACGTTGTGACATTCCAGGCTGAAGATGAGATTGCTGCGGTTTGTGCAGCCATCGGTGCTTCATTCGCCGGCTCACTGGGCATCACGTCGAGCTCAGGTCCGGGTATTTCACTAAAAGGGGAGGCGATCTCTCTCGCGAGTGCCACAGAATTGCCCCTGGTGATTGTGAACACACAACGTGGTGGTCCTTCGACGGGTCTGCCGACTAAGACTGAACAGTCTGATCTGAACCAGGCCATGTTTGGCCGCCATGGTGACACCATGCTGCCGGTGATTTCCTCATCGACTTCTGTCGATTGTTTCGATGTTGCCATTGAAGCCTGTCGTCTCGCTGTTCAGTTCATGACGCCGGTGATTCTGCTCAGCGACGGTTACATGGCGAATGCATCTGAACCTTGGTTGGTGCCAGACATTAACGATTACGAACCTTTCCCGGTGACGTTTGAAGAAAACCCGGATGGGTTCACGCCGGCTAACCGCGATGCAGAAACTCTGGCGCGGGTCTGGGCGAAACCTGGCACACCTGGCCTGGAACATCGAATCGGTGGTATCGAAAAGAGTTTTGAAACCGGCGACATCTCCTACGAACCTGAAAACCATCAGAAGATGACGGATGTTCGGAAGGACAAGATCGATGGTATTGCGCGCTACATTCCTGAGCAGGAAGTCGCGACCGGCGAAACCAGCGGTAAGCTGGCGGTTGTTGGTTGGGGCTCAACCTATGGCGCGATCCACCAGGCGGTTAAGCGATGTCGTCAGGAGAAGATGGATGTGTCACACATTCACATCAGGTACCTGAACCCATTCCCCGCTAACCTGGGAGAATTGCTTGCTGGATATGACAAGGTGCTGATTCCTGAAATGAATACAGGGCAGTTGGTGAATGTCATCCGATCCAAGTTCCTGATCGATGCGCAACCCCTGAATAAGATCTCTGGACAGCCGTTCAAGATCAGTGAAGTAGAAAACGCGATTAAGTCGCTGATGGAGGCATAAAGATGAATGCACCTGTTGAAAATCTGACTGCGAAGGACTTTGCTTCCGATCAGGAAGTGCGCTGGTGTCCGGGATGTGGTGACTACGCGATTCTGAAAACGATTCAGAAAACCATGCCGGAACTAGGCGTAGCCCGAGAAAACCAGGTATTCGTCTCTGGTATCGGATGTTCCTCCAGATTCCCGTACTACATGAACACGTATGGTTTTCATACGATTCACGGTCGCGCGCCTTCAATTGCGACCGGCGTGAAGCTCGCAAATCCTGAGCTGGACGTTTGGGTTGTCACTGGTGACGGCGATGGTTTGTCCATCGGTGGTAACCATTTGATGCACGTTCTGCGTCGTAACGTCGATTTGCAGCTTCTACTGTTCAATAACGAAATTTACGGCCTTACTAAGGGCCAGTACTCGCCGACTTCCAAGGTGGGTACCAAGTCTCCTTCAACACCCGATGGTTCCGTAGACATGCCGCTTCGTCCTTGCGTCTTTGCGCTGGGTGCTGGCGCACGATTTGTAGCGCGTACCATCGATACGGAAGCCAAGCATATGGGACCTGTACTTCAGAGAGCCCATGCGCACAAAGGGACTTCTTTTGTTGAGATCTACCAGAATTGCCCGGTATACAACGACGGCATCTTTGACCAGATCAAAGAGAAGAAAACCGCTGCTGAAACGAGACTCGTTCTTGAACATGGCAAGCCGCTCACTTTCGGTGCTGATAATGAGAAGGGCATTCGTTTGAACGCCCAGACGTTGATGCTCGAAGTGGTCACCATTGGTGAAGACGGTGTGACTGAAGACGATATCGTTGTGCATGATGAGACCAACAAGATTCTTGCGCAGATGCTTGCTGGCCTTAAGCTGCCAGATTTCCCAGAGCCGATTGGTGTCATCTACTGCGAAGCGACTGCACCCAGCTATACCGATGACGTTTACCAGCAGCGAATCGTTGTGCAGGAACAAAAAGGTGAGGCTGATCTCAACGCACTGTTGCGCACTGGTCACACCTGGACGGTTTCCTGAAGTCAGAGCGTAAGCTCGCCGGCGTCATTGTCTATGTCCTGAAACGGACACCTCAAGGTAATCGCGTTCTTTTTCTTAAGCGAAGTGGTGGCCAACATCAGGACAGCTGGTGGCCGGTCGCCGGTACGCCTGAGCCAGGAGAAACTGGACGCGAAACTGCCCTTCGAGAACTTCTTGAAGAAACCGGGTTCACACCTCTCGAGATACTCGACTTCGGGATTGAGATTCCTCACGCCGATCCAAGCCGTCGCCTAGAAACGTTTGTTGTGTTCGTCGATCCGGATCAAGAGGTCTGCTTGAACTATGAGCACAACGAATATCAGTGGCTTGATGGTGACGAGGCTGTGGCCATGGTTCCAGAACATTCCAGAAGTTACCTGGCACACCTTAAGAATCGATTTGTGGATGCGAAGCTGATACCTTAATGCGCTTTTCAAAGCAGGTGATTATTCATGGCGCTTCCTAAGGTTGGCAAAGCCGCCCCCGCGTTTTCTCTTTTGAATCAGGATGGCAAGAAAGTGTCCCTGAAAGACTTCAAGGGAGAAAAAAATGTGCTCGTCTATTTCTATCCGAAAGCGCTGACGCCAGGTTGCACGACGCAAGCTTGCGGTCTGAGGGACAACAAATCGAAGTTGAGCCGTCAGAAATTGGTTGTGCTGGGTTTGAGTCCGGATCCTGTGGCGAAACTTGCGAAATTTCGTGAAAAAGAAAAACTGAACTTTGATCTACTGTCGGATGAAGATCATAAGATCGCTGAAAAGTTTGGCGTCTGGGGATTGAAGAAGTTTATGGGCAGGGAATACATGGGAGTGAATCGCATGTCTTTTCTGATCGGCATGGACGGTAAGATCAAACATGTGATGGAAAAGGTGAATACCAAGACTCATCACGACGATGTGCTCTCACTAGTTAAGGACCTCAACAAAAATGGCTGACTTCAATCCCGAAGACAATATCGGAACCATCCCGGTTCAGGAACGCCACCAATTTGATGTGCCAAAGCTTCAGGCGTTCATGGAATCCGAGGTGGAAGGATTCAGCGGTACCCTGACGGTGGAAGAGTTTGCAGGTGGCCAGTCGAATCCCACCTATCTGCTGAGTGCTGGTGAGATGCAGTACGTGATGCGCCGAAAGCCACCAGGCGCGTTACTTAAGTCAGCTCATGCTGTAGATCGCGAATATAAAGTGATGACTGCGCTTCAGGATACCAATGTACCTACTGCGAAAACCTACGCACTCTGCACAGATGATGACGTCATCGGCACCTGGTTCTACATCATGGAGTACCTGGATGGTCGGGTGATCTGGGACAGCACCGGCGGCGCCTATTCGCCACAAGAACGGGGCGAGTTCTGGGACGCGGCTAACGACGCACTGGCAAAGTTGCACAGTGTTGATTACGAGTCCGTTGGACTATCTGACTTTGGAAAACACGGCGACTACATCGCTCGGCAGCTTAAACGCTGGTCCGAACAGTACGAGTACACCAAGACTGAGGACAATCCTTATATGGATAACCTCATCGACTATCTGCCGAAGAATATTCCCGAAGAAGATAAAACCAGCTGTTCGATCGTGCACGGTGATCCGAAGATCGACAATATGATGATGCACAAAGATCGCAACGAGGTGATCGGCATTCTGGACTGGGAACTCAGCACCCTTGGCAATCCTTTAAGTGACTTCGCCTATATGTGTATGCGTTATCGGGATTCACTGCGCGGTGTTGACCTGAAAGAACTGGGTATCCCCAGCGAAGAAGATTACATTGCAGCGTACTGCGAACGCACAGGCCGATCCGGCATCGACAACTGGGACTACTATCTGGCGTTCAATATGTTCAGGCTTGCAGCGATTCTGCAGGGTATTGCCAAGCGTGTGCAGGATGGCACGGCGGCAAGCCGGAACGCGGAAGATGCAGCGTCCGGCGCGTTTGATCTTTCAAAATTGGCCTGGGCCCAGATCGATCACTCAGTAAAGATCGACTAGTTCCTAGAAACCCGTCAGGTCGTCGTCGAGCTGCACGCCGAATGAGTTCAGCGCTCCTGCCAGCATTCGGTACTGTCCGCAGGTAAAGACAAGATCAATCATCTGCTGAGTGTTGTAGGTCTTTGATAAACCTTCCCAGGTGTCATCGGAGATGAAAACTTCGGTGTGCAGTTCGTCCGCGGCTTTGATGATGAATCGGTCGTGTTCGCTCCATACCGGATCGGAAGCGCCGACTTTAATCGCCTCAATTTCCTCGTCGGTCATTCCGGCATCTTTGCCGATCACTTTGTGTTGACCCCACTCGTAAACGGATCCTGATAACCAACCGGCACGCAAAATCGCAATCTCACGTTCTCTCGGTGACAGCGAGGACTTAGCCAATATGTGATTAGCGAATACGAGCCAGCGCTTCGCCAGCTTCTCGTGGTGAGCGAGTGTGCGGAAAATGTTCTGCACGTTGCCACGCATTTTTTGTGCGCCTAATACTTCCAGTTGTGCTTCGTTCCAATCGTCTTCGTGGATGGCGGGGATGCGCGGTGTTTCCATGGTTGGTTTCCTTTATGATGCGTGCAAACAGGAGGAATCATACATGAGTGAGCTGATCCTGCATCAGTATGCGGAGTCTACGTTTTCCGAAAAAGTGAGAGCCTTACTGGGCTACAAGAACGCTGCATACAAGCAGGTTGATACCAGCATCATCATGCCTCGGCCTGATCTGATGCCGCTGACCGGTGGTTATCGTCGTATTCCGGTGATGCAGATTGGTGCGGATGTCTATTGTGATACCGCGATCATGTGCCGTGTGATCGATGACATGTTTCCTGAAAACACCATCTACCCGGAAGAAAGCCGCACAACAGCAGAAGCTTTTGCACGGTGGACGGACACCTTCTTCTTTCAGGTGGCGGTTGGCGTTGCGTTTCAACCATCAGCCCTGGGTAATGAACCTCTGTTTAAAGACGAAGCAGCGGCGGCGGCATTCATGGCGGATCGTGCGCAGTTGACGGAAGGCGCGACGCAGATCGGCATGGAGTTTGAAGTTGCTGAAGCGCATTTCATTTCTCACCTGAGCAATCTCGATCAACAGTTGGCGGGTTCTGCCTTTCTCTTTGGCAGCAGCCCCTGCATTGCAGATTTCTCTACCTACCACCTGGTCTGGTTTGTGAAGCAACGAGAAGTCTTACGTCACTTTTTTGAGCCGTTCGAAAATCTGGACACCTGGTTCAAACGGATCGAGTCTTTTGGTCATGGTGATGTTGAAACCATTGGTGGCGATGAAGCACTCTCCATTGCGGCCAACGCACAACCGGATGAGATTCAGGATGCGGTCTTTCTTGGCGGGCTGGAAGCCGGGCAACAGGTAACGGTCATGCCAATCGACTACGGTCTGCAGCCTGTGGCGGGAGAATTACTGGCCTCGGGTATTGATGAGATAGCCGTGGCAAGGACCGATGACAAAGCCGGTCGTATCGTCGTTCATTTCCCCAGAATGGGATTTCAGGTTAACGCTGCTTAGAGGAACTCATATGAGCCGATTGGAAAACAAGGTCGCCATTATCACTGGTGGCGGCGGTGGCATCGGCAAGGTTGCCGGTAAGATGTTTGCGGAAGAGGGCGCTGATGTGTTGCTGGTCGACATTGCTGAGCAAATGCTGAAGGAAGCTTGTGACGAAGCTGGAAGTAATCGCGTGAGCTACCTGGTTGCAGACGTTTCCACCATGGAGGGAAACCAGGCAATGGTGGACGCTGCGACGGAACGCTATGGTGGCGTAGACATCTTCATGGCGAACGCGGGTATCGAAGGGGATATGGTTGGCATCCTCGACTACGACGAAGATCGATTTGACCAGGTGATGAGCGTTAACGTGAAGGGACCTTTCCTCGCACTTAAAGCCGCGGTGCCAGCGATGCAGAAGCGTGGCGGCGGCAGCTTTGTCATCACTTCCAGTATTGCGGGCCTCAAAGGCACGCCCGGTTTGTCTGCTTACGGCACGAGTAAACATGCGGTGATTGGTCTGATGCGGGGCGCTGCCAGAGAGTTTGCGGACTACGGTATCCGTGTAAACACGGTGAACCCCTCACCGGTAGAGACTCGGATGATGCGCAGTATTGAGTCAGGTATATCGCCGGATTCACCCGAAGATGTGAAGTCGAGGATGGTCGACAACATTCCTTTGAAACGATATGCGGAAGCGGAAGACATCGCGAAGCTGATGCTGTTTCTCGCCAGCGATGACAGTCAGTTCATTACCGGTTCCGTTTATTCAGTAGACGGTGGCTCGAACGCCTAACTGGAAACCATGTCTGCGAGTTCTGAGACGTGAGCGTCGATGATTTGATGATCACGCAACGCTTTATGCAGTTCCAGCACATACTCAATATTTGACCCACTTGGCCCATGGGACTGCCTGATTCGATCAGCGGTTTCGAGCAGTGATTCTTCACGAATGAACGAAGGGTTCTGCTCATCTGCGTGATAAACAATGCCGCGCTCGATTCTATCCTTGAAGTGAATGTCGATGGCTAAGCGTTCGTACCCATTCTTCTCGCGATAATCCAATTCCTCGATGATTTCATCTAATTGATCACCGGGAAGTCGATAGGCGATGCCGTGGCATTGTTCTCCCGGCGCCTGAATGAGTGTGACAACCCTGCCTGGAAACTCCGGTGTACCTCGATGATCAGGAGACGCCTGGCAAAACCGTCTCTGCCAGCCGTTGATAAAGGCTGGTTCGCGGGTTTCAAAGGCGAAGCCGGTTTTCCAGATCAGGGAGCCGTATCCGAAGATCCACATACTTACTGGCTGCGGGCGTTGATCTCGTGGATGTAATTGACGACATCAAGAATGCCGTCTTCCCGATTATGACCACACACAAAGGTAGCGATGGCCTGCAGATCTTCGTGACCGTTGCTCATGGCAACACCGTGACCCGCGGCGCTGACCATGGGCATGTCATTCAGCTGGTCGCCAACGGTGCAGATGTGATCGGGTTCGATATCCAGGTGATTACGAAGTTGTGTCAGGCCATGCCATTTGTCGACGTGTTTCTGCGAGATTTCGCAGTAATAGTAGTCCGTCTCCAAATGAGGCACGGTGATAATGTTGAACTCATCACCGAGTTCAGCGTTTACAGCAGCCGCGGCGCGATTTACTTCTTCCTCTGTGCCGAAAACCCCGGATACCAGAAAGTCTGGTGCGTGATTCGTCAGGTCTGCCTTGGCACTGTGATCACTGTTGTCGTGATAGTAGCGAGCGGTGACATCGTTCCAGTTGGCTTCAGCATCCAAAACAAAGTCAGCGCCACCCAGGTCATGAGCGTCACGCTGGGCGAACAAGGTCAGGCCCAGGTCCCTGACAATGGCGGCAACGGGTGCTACATCGAATGTGTCTGCATGAAGCGTGTTCTGGTCCGGACACTTGAGGAGGGCGCCTCCGTTACAGACTGCGTAGACTTCGAACCCCAGATTGTCGATGACATAGCGGGTTGACCGATAACGACGGCCAGTAGCAATGACAACCTCAACGTCATCGCCGTCGTGGAGTTCGCGTAAAGCATCTTTGGTTGCGGGTGAGACCTGGTGATTTTCAATGGCGAGAGTGCCATCGAGATCCAGTGCGATCATTCGGATCATTGCTCGACTCATCGTTGGTATGATGGAAAGCACGGAATTGTACGCGAATTTAGAACATGCAGTGGCTTTATCAGTCTCTTGGACTGAACGTAATCAATACTCTGGCTCGTCTAGGTGATTATCGTCACCAGGAAATCAGCTTCGGACCGGAAATCTCCCAGCGGCTTGACTGGTATCAGGTCGATCCAGAAGCGCCAACGGTTATCTTCTACTACGGGGGCAACTGGCGTTCTTATACGAAAGAATCTTATCGGTTTGTCGCCGACACACTCTGCGGCATGGGTCTCAATGTCATGATTCCCGAATTCAGGAAATAT
The DNA here is from genome assembly GCA_965267195.1 of Pseudomonadales bacterium. Lineage (GTDB taxonomy): Bacteria > Pseudomonadota > Gammaproteobacteria > Pseudomonadales > Azotimanducaceae > UBA9659. Next base: position 1,053,465 of record OZ253942.1, on the reverse strand, counting down.
CCGGAACATCGATTCACTGACATCCTGGAGCGTGTGGTTCAATCTACCGATCACTTTATTGAACACCACTGTCCGCAATCGCCCCTGTTCGTTATGGGCCATTCTTCGGGTGCGCAGCTGGCGGCCCTGGTCACTCTGAACAAAACGCTATTGAAAGAACCTGAGCGAATCACGGCGATGATTGGTATGTCGGGTCCGTATGATTTTTATCCGTTTACCGAAGACGATCACTGGGACCTTTTCGGTCCGGAAGAAAACTATCCCATGTCTCAGCCGGTGAACTATGTTCGACCAGACGCACCGGAACTCTATTTACTGCATGGCGCTGACGATAACAGGGTACGTCGCGGCCACTCCAAGAGCTTGATGGAAAAGCAGCAGGCCGTTGGTGGTAAAGCCAGTCGCGAGGTGTATGAGGGCATGGGTCATATCGATGCGGTAGTATCGTTTTCACGCATACATCGTCGCAATAGCAAGCTGATCGGTGATATAAAGTCGTTTATCTTTTCACGCGCCTGATATTAATAGGAGGGAACATATGGCTGTCTCAGAATCCAAGGTTGATGAGCTGCTTGTCGAAAACAGAGGCAGGGTGGTTGTGATTACACTTAACCGACCTGAGCGAATGAACGCGATTAGCCGCGACATGCTGGATGAGCTGTCTGCCAAGATGACAGAAGCCAATAAAGATCCTGAAGTGCGCTGTATTGTTCTGACCGGTGCCGGCCGTGGTTTCTGTGCGGGCCTTGACCTGGTAGATGCGGGCCAAGGTGGTATCGGCAGTGGTGAAGGTGGCGGCAGTAACCGTCCAAGGCAACTGTTTGACCTGCGTGATGCGCCGATTAACGTCATGTGGAACATTGATACGCCGATTGTTTGTGCACTGAACGGTGCGGCTGCTGGCTATGGAATGGATGTTGCGCTGCTGTGTGATATTCGCGTCGCTGCAGAATCTTCCAAAATGGCAGCAGTAACCGCCAAGCGAAACGTGGTTCCGGAAAGTGGTGGCACCTGGTTATTGCCACGGCTCATCGGTTGGGCAAAGGCGGCAGAACTTTACTACCGGGCCAGGGTCGTTGGTGCCGAGGAATGTCTGGAAATGGGTTTGGTTAACACCATTGTGCCCGACGATAAGTGCCTCGAGACGGCACTTGAGTGGGCGGAAGAGATTGCCGACAACGCACCCATCGCCGTGCAGACGACAAAACGTATGATGCGAATGGGTCTGGAAGAGTCTTACGACACTGCAGTAGATCACCTGATGGTTCACCTGGCAGGTATGTTCCAGAGTGAAGACTTCCAGGAAGGTGTGAAGGCTTTCCTCGAAAAGCGAAAGCCGGAATTCACCGGTCGATAAAGCAAACTCAAACTATGATTGCTCATCTATCCTGCCCGGTTCACGGGCAGGGTTTGTATGACATTACCTCAGGTGTCGCGAGCACAGTGTCTGACCTGGATGTTGAATCCGGTCTTTGCACACTCTTCATCCGCCATACATCTGCCAGTCTGTTGATACAGGAAAACTATGATCCATCAGCGAAAGCTGATTTGGAGATGTGGTTGAACCGCCTGGTTCCAGAAAACGATCCTGACTACACCCACACCCTTGAAGGTCCTGATGATATGCCAGCGCACATCAAAGCCGCGCTGACAGCAACCAGTATTGCTGTACCTTTTGAGTCAGGAAAATTGTTGTTGGGAACCTGGCAGGGGATATTTCTTTGGGAACACCGACACCGCGCGGGGACGCGCGATGTGGTGATTCACCTGGGTTAACGCCTGATTAAGACGCCTTCTTGTACGGAGGGAACATTGCAGCGGCAAGTTTCGAGACAGTCTTCGACTGACTGTAGATTGCTTTTGCGTGGCTGAAGTTTTTGAAACCATCATAGCCATGGTAAGAGCCCATGCCGCTGGGTCCGACACCGCCGAAAGGCAGATCTTCCTGCGCGACGTGCATGATGACGTCGTTCACTGTCACACCGCCAGAAGTGGTGTGAGTGAGTACCTTGTTCTCTTCTGACTTGTTTTGACCGAAGTAGTAGAGACCCAGAGGACGATCCTTGCTGTTCACATAGGCGAGGGTCTCATCCACATCCTTGTACTGCTTAACAGGCAGTAGCGGGCCAAAGATCTCATCCTGCATGACTTTCATGTCATCAGTTGGATCCAGTACCAGGGTAGGTGGGATGCGGTGATGTTCCTGCTGGGAAAAGTCTTCGTCTGCAGGATTGATTTCCACAACATTAGCGCCTTTCTCACGGGCGTCGTCCAGGTAACCGTTCAGGCGCTCGTAGTGTCGCTCGTTCACAATGCTGGTGTAATCGGGATTATCTTTGAGGTCTGGGAACATTCTTGCTACCGAAGCTCGGGCATGCTCAACAAACTCATCGCGGCTGTCTTCCGGCAGCATGACGTAGTCAGGTGCCAGACAGATCTGGCCAGCGTTCATCGTTTTGCCCGCCATGATGTTGTTAGCTGCCAGTTCGAGGTCTGCAGATTCCCCGATGATTACGGGAGACTTGCCGCCCAGTTCCAGAGTGACAGGCACCAGGTTTTCAGCAGCAGCTTTCATGACATGTTTTGCAATGGATGTTGCGCCGGTGAAGAGCAGATGATCGAACGGCAGTCTTGAGAAAGCTCCACCTACGTCAGGTCCGCCTGTAAAAACAGCAACCTCTTCAATATCGAATTCTTTTTCGAACAGCTCTTTCATCAACTCAGATGTCTGGGCAGTGAACTCAGACGGCTTGATCATGGTTCGGTTACCCGCAGCGAAAATTCCAGCCAGAGGTGAGAAGGTGAGCTGTACAGGAAAGTTCCAGGGGCTGATACAACCGACAACACCCAGTGGCTGGTAATCGATTCGGCCGCGTGCGCCGAACAGACCCAGTGGAAACATCACTTTTCGCTTCTCAGAACGCATCCACTTGCGAATGTGCTTCTTGGAATGTTCAAGAGGGCCAATGGCGCCATCGATGTCGGTCATCTTGGACGCATCAAGAGACCTGTGACCAAAGTCAGCAGCCATGGCTTCGCTGAGCTTGTCTCCATGCTGCTTCAGAATGTTGATGGCGCGATCGATACGATCAATCCGGGTTTCTGCGGTAACAACACCTTCCGCGATATAGGCAGCTTTCTGCCGATCCAGGATTTCCTGCATATCTGCCTGAGTTGGTTCGTTAGACATGTAGCCCCTCTCTTGCTGAATAGGTTTAATGAAAGGACCCGAGTTTAGCAATTTTTGGCGGCAGGTGTTATTTGCTGATGTCTTCCGGCGTTATGGAGTAGAGGTAGGCGTCGTGGGGCCTGCCGTGCAGCATCAATCTATTTCGGAGGCGACCCTCGTAGGTGGCGCCGACCGACTCGGCGACGGCTTTGCTACCGGGGTTTTCCACGGACATGATGATTTCGATGCGCTGCAGTCCCAGGTGTTCGATGCCAAATCTTGCGAGGGCGCAGCTGGCCTCGCTGGCGATACCTTTTTTCGTATGGGCGGTCGCCATCCAGTAACCCAGATTGCCGATAGGGTGTTCGTCGATCTGGTTGATACCACAACCGCCCAGCAGTTCTTTGCTATCAGGATCAAAGATGCCAAAGCTGTACGCAGTGCCTTCTCGCCAGTTCGGCAGAATGGATTTCAGCCAGGTCCTGGAATCTTCAATGGAGTAATCAGGATGGCACCAGGGCAGAAACTCGAAAATTTCGGCAATGGATGATCGGGCTGCGTTAAATAGCCTCTGCTCATCAGCGAGCTCATACCTTCGGACGAGGAGTCGCTCTGTTTCGAACCTAGTTGGGATCGGCTTGGTGAGGTTCAACTGAATTCTTCTGTCTGATAAATCATCACGCGAGTGTCATCTGACCATCCGTCTGCTGAGAGACCGGCCTTTTTGCGTAGCTCACTCACAAACAGTTCGGGATTTGAAAGCTGTTCCCAGACCGATGGCAAGTATGTCGCCTGCTTTCCTGCTTCAATGATGATTAACCCGTCTACACCTGGACGTAACTTTTTCAACAGGTCCTCTCGAGAGTGGACCATGAGCGGCTTTGGTTCCGTGAGTACAGATATGTGGATGTCCACCTGCTGATACTCATCATGAGTCAGGCGTTGAAATCTTGGGTCGTTAAACGCGGCAGCCTGGGCATTGTGTGCAACGTCGACGATCAGTGGACGATGCGCCTGGAGTGAACCGATGCAGCCGCGAAGGCGTCCGTTGATATTCAACGTAACAAAGGTGGCACGCTGCAGCTTCAATCGATCAGAAAATCGATCGAGATTGATGTTGTAATTCTTTTCACCTTCGAGAGGACTTCGGATAGCTTCCCTGGCTAACTGCAGGAGTGTTTGTTTCTCTGCTCTCGACCAATTGTCGCCAGCATCCGCGTTCTCAGTGAGTTCCCAGGCACCATAGCCCACAACGCGATCACGGGTGCCTGCGGTGTCACCGGAATTCCTGATATCGACTTTGTTGAGGGCATAGCCTCGCGCCTTTGCCAGTTGCAGAAGTCCGTTCACGGGTCTGCAACCACACGCTTCTTTACCATTTAGGGTCGCATCAAGAGCGACGATCTTTTTGTTGGTTTGCGCATCGATGGCCTGGGCTTTTTCGTAGGGCTCGTAGTGGGAAAGGTCACTACTGATAACAATCAATGTTTCATCATCACCCCAGAGCCGATCCAGCAAAGCAGCCACATCCTCCCGGCTGGCATCGCCAATGACGACAGGGATCAGTTTGAAGTCATCGATGACTTGTTGCAGAAAGGGCAGGTGTACCTCGAGGCTGTGCTCTGCCTCATGAGCTTGATCCATGACGGTGATCTCGGGCACATCGCACAACTCTGTTATAGCACGCGTATCAAGTGGGATGTTGCCGAGGGGTGTTTGAAAGTGTGTGTTGCTTGGGATGGCCATGCCCCTGAATGCGACCCGATGTGAAGGACCCAGTAAAACAACCCGCTTGATCCTGTCGTGTGCGCGGGCGACTCGTCGATAAATGCTTCCCGCTATCGGGCCTGAATAAACGTAGCCAGCATGAGGTGCGATGATGGCTTTAGGACATGGGGCACCGTCGTCACCTTCTTCGTCGCCTTCTAGATAGGTGTCGATCAGGGAGCTAAGAGCTACCGGATCATTCGGGTAGAATGTTCCAGCAACGGCGGGTTCTCGGACGGATTCCATAAGGATCACCTGAACTTGTCACAGGCATTGTAAGTTCAATGACGGGTGAAACCAATGTCGCCGAGCAGTGACATAACAAGTTGGGACTGGACCAAAGTCACGCCCACGAAGAAGTCGGATGCCATGCCCGGTCGATACTGGCATGAGTTGGAAGACGGTCGTCTTCAATGCGATATCTGTCCTCGCTCTTGCAAGCTAAGAGATGGGCAGCAGGGATTGTGTTTCGTGCGCGCGAGACAAGGCGACGACATTGTCCTAACCACCTACGGTCGCTCCAGTGGATTCTGTATAGATCCCATTGAGAAAAAACCACTCAACCACTTTCTTCCAGGCACACCCGTACTTTCATTTGGCACAGCGGGTTGTAATCTCGCCTGCAAATTCTGTCAGAACTGGGACATGAGCAAATCCAGGGAGATGGATCGACTGGCGGATCAGGCTTCCCCGGAGCGGCTGGCGCAGGTGGCATTGGAAACCGGGTGTCGCAGCATTGCTTACACCTACAATGATCCGGTCATTTTTCTCGAGTATGCAGTTGATGTTGCTGAAGCAGCGCGAGAGCAGGGGATCAACTCAGTAGCAGTATCGGCAGGTTATGTTTGTCCTGAACCTCGTGAAGAATTTTTTCGTCACATGGATGCGGCGAACATTGATCTAAAGGCGTTCACCGAAAGTTTCTATCACAAGATCTGCGGCGGTCATCTTGCACCGGTGCTTGATACGTTGCTTTACCTGAAACATGAAACCAACGTCTGGTTTGAAATCACAACCCTGCTGATTCCAGGTGAAAATGATTCGCCTGCAGAGCTGGAGGCAATGACGCGTTGGGTGTTCGACAACCTGGGTCCCGATGTTCCGATCCACTTTTCTGCATTTCATCCGGATTATCGGATGCTTGATCACCCGAATACGCCACCTGAAACACTCACCATGGCCAGGGATATTGCGATTTCCACTGGCTTGCACTACGTTTACACAGGCAATGTGCACGATTCAGTAGGTGGGTCCACCTATTGTCCGAATTGCAATGAGCAGCTGGTAGAAAGGGACTGGTACCAGCTCGGAGAGTGGCGCCTGGATAGCCAATCCTGCTGCGTAAAATGCGGCACCTGGATTGCCGGTGTCTTCGAAGAACAACCTGGTCACTGGGGAAGACAGCGGCAGGTTGTAAGAATAAAAAACTAAGGGGATCTGCGTTGTCGACAGCCATCTCATCATTGCAGGACATTACCGCGCAGATCAAAGCGCCCCGAAATATTTCCCTCGATTTTGAAGCGATCGATAAAGGTATTGATAACTACCATTCCGATATCGAAATCTCTGCTTCCTTTACGTTGCGTGTCAAAGAAGCGATTGAGCAGAATTTCAAGCGACTGGTAGGTGGCAAAGCCATCATGTCCGGAAACTCGGAAACCATGCACGAGGTTCGTGACGCTTACACGGACATGATGAAAGTGACCTTTCATCGAACAAAAACTGACCTCACGCCAGCGCAGATTGATCTTCTGCAATTTGGCATTGTTAAGTTCATCATCGAAGAGATTCGTGACGCGATAGAAAAGTATGGCCAGCAACTGGAAGAGACAGTTGGTCAACAGCAGTATTCGGGCTCACGTTCCCTGATGGCGACCCAGGAAAAAGTCACCTGGTTCCGGAAACACAACCACGAGTTTTATTACCGCCTGATGAAACTGTTCCTCCGGCAGCTGCAACGTGAGGAAAACAATCACCTGAAAGCGTTGCGGGAACAAATACTCCCTCAGTTTCCCGAAGCACCATTAGTTCTGTTTAACCCGATGCTCTACGGTCGTGGTCCCAGAGACCCTCTGTTGCTGCTGGACTACTACGCTGTATGGCCGGGTATGGGCAATGAGTTCGACCAGTTGAATGCAAAAATTGAAGAGGGGATTGCCAAGCACCTGCCGAAAGAACCCTTCATGAAACTTAAGGAACACGACAAGCTTGAAGCTTCACAAGCTGAGGTATACGACGAGTTTGGCGGTTTGTTTGCGGCGCAACCTATGCTGGGCCCGTCGGAAGATCAGAAAGACAAACTCAGTGAATCCTTCTCCTGGATGGAACACCCGGGCAATGTCCGTTTGTTGTTCGATGAAAAGGTTCACGAAAGACACCTGGAAAATGAAGGGGGTGGTTTCTTTAGTGGCTCGGGTCTTAAAGGTGATCTGAAAAAGCTCCAGAAAGCCTGCCAGGATTTAAAGAAGTCCCTTGGTGACAACAAAGCCTTGCGCAAGGTTCTCGTTAGCTACGCGCTGAGAGAGAAGCTCGGTCAGCAGGACCTGGATCTGATTGATGTCGAAGATGTGGTTGAGCTGGTATCCGGAAATGATTCGCGCAAGATCCAGGACGCTGTCGATCTGTCGCAAGAGGGCGCAGCGGCGCTTGCGGCCAAACTTGAAGAGTGCCGAAAGGAATTTGATCAGCAGTTTCGTGATGATGCGGACGAACTATTTATTCGGTTCCTGACGGACTATTACCGTTATCGGATGCACTTAAAGTATTACCGGTTGGCGCACAGAGTGTTTAACCGGATCACCGTGATCACAGAGCCAGAGAAGATTCAGCTGGCGAAAGCCGGTGGACACCTATATCGACTGCTCAGTGGTGATGAAGTCAAAGACATCGGTGTGGATGAAACGCCGGAAATTGTTCATCACACCATTCTCAAAGCAGACGTTCGAGGCTCAACGACGGTTACCTCGGAGTTGACCAAACAGGGATTGAATCCAGCCTCCTATTTCTCGCTGCGATTCTTCAATCCGATTACCGAGCGCTTGAAAACTTATGGTGCGGTAAAAGTTTTTATTGAAGGTGACGCGGTCATCCTGGGTGTTTACGAGTACCACAATGCGCCGGACGAATGGTTCAGTGTCTCGCGAGCCTGTGGCATCGCGAAAGAAATGCTCGATATCGTGACTTCCAAAAATGCTCACTCCAAGCAGACCGGACTGCCGCTCCTGGAGATTGGTATTGGCATTTGCTATCGGGATGACAAACCGCTGTTCCTGTTTGACGAGAACCGACCCATCATGATTTCCAGTGCCATTGGTGACGCGGATCGTATGTCATCCTGCTCCTGGCAGCTGCGCGACCAGCATGATCCTGGAAACTTTAATGTCGGCGCCTTCCTGCTCGAAGATGGCGACAGCCAGAAGGGGGAGAAGGGGCAACACCTGGTGCGCTACAACGTCAATGGCATTGTTATTGATGACGCCGCCTTCGAGAAACTCCAGACGGAGGTCCACTTTCGAAGATTGAAGGCCAAATCCGGGGACGGTGAAGAAGTCTTCTTTGTTGGCCAATACCCCGATGTGATGGGCAAACAGCGGGACCTGGTGGTTCGTGAAGGTCAGGTGGGTACCTGGCAGAACGGCTCAGCGCAGGACGGTGACAATAACCAGCAGTATTACGAGGTGTTGCCGAATACCAAGTTCGCCAACCAGATTGCTGAGCTGGCGCGTAAGAAAGGCGCATAAGTCTCTATTTTTTCAGAGTTTTAGGAATCCCAGACATTCCAAATTGCCATAGTGCACTTGCGGTTTCGTGCTAAAATTGCCGCCTTTTTTTCAGCACAAACCCTATTTCGGAGTAAATCGTGGGAAGAAACCTTTTCCAGAAAGTCTGGGATGACCATGTCGTGCGGCAATTGGACAGCGGGCAATACCAGGTATTTATGGCGCTTCACCTCATTCATGAGGTCACCAGCCCCCAGGCATTTGGCATGTTGAAAGACAAAGGCCTGAATGTCGCTTTTCCCGGCAGAACCTTTGCCACTGTGGACCACATTATCCCCACAGATAACCAATCTCGACCGCTGCAGGATGATATGGCGGAAAAAATGCTCCAGGTGCTGAGCGATTCCACTGCAGAACACGGTATCGAGTTCTTCGCACCGGAATCCGGATCCCAGGGTATTGTCCACGTTGTCGGCCCAGAAAAAGGCCTGACCCAACCTGGCATGACCATTTGCTGCGGTGACAGCCATACGGCTACCCATGGTGCCTTCGGATGTATCGCGCTGGGTATTGGTACCAGTCAGGTTCGTGACGTTTTGGCCAGCCAGACGCTGGCAATGGATCCGCTGAAAGTTCGCCGCATTCGTGTTGAAGGTGAGCTCGGTATGGGTGTGACGGCGAAAGACGTCATTCTGCACATCATCCGAATCCTGGGCGTTAACGGCGGCGTTGGCTATGCCTATGAATATGCAGGTTCAGTCATCGATGCCATGAGCATGGAAGAGCGCATGACGGTCTGCAACATGAGTATCGAAGGTGGTGCACGTTGCGGCTACATCAATCCCGATGAAACAACGTTCGAATTCCTGAAGGGTCGTGACCGTGTGCCTCAGGGTGCTGACTTTGATGCTGCCTGTGAGAAGTGGCGCGCTTACGCGAGCGATGCAGATGCGGAATACGACGATGAAGTCGTCATCGAAGCAAAAGACATCAAGCCGACGGTGACCTGGGGAGTAACGCCGGCCCAGGCTATTTCCATTGAAGAAATTGTTCCGTCACCCGAGAAGGCTGAAGGTCTCGATAAAAACCTGATCACGGATGCGCTGGACTACATGAAGCTCGAGGCAGATGCGCCGATCAAAGGAACCAAGATTGACGTCGCATTTATCGGTAGCTGCACGAACGGCCGGCTGAGTGATTTTCAGGCTGTGGCCAAAGTCATTGCTGGTAGAACTGTTGCAGGCAATGTTCGCGCGATTGCCGTGCCTGGCTCCGAGCAGGTCGACAAAGATGCGCGAGCCGAAGGGCTGGACAAAGTGTTTGAGGCTGCCGGTTTCGAATGGCGCAAACCTGGCTGTTCCATGTGCCTTGCTATGAACCCGGATAAGCTTGTCGGTGATGAAGTCTGTGCGTCGAGCTCCAACCGTAACTTTATCGGCAGACAGGGTTCGCCCACTGGCAGAACCATTCTCATGAGCCCGATTATGGTGGCAGCATCAGCCATCGAAGGCAGTGTTGCTGACGCTCGAGAAGTGTTTGGACTGCAGGAGGATGCAGCATGAGTATTTCCAAAGTAGCAGGTCGCGGCGTTTATGTGCCGGGCAACGATATTGATACGGATCGCATTATTCCGGCACGTTTTCTGAAATGCGTCACCTTTGATGAGCTGGGACCGTCACTCTTTTTTGACGAGCGTTTTGACTCGGACGGCAACTCGAAAGGACATCCGCTGGACGAAGATAAGTACGCCGGTGCGGAGATTCTGATCTCTGACGACAACTTTGGTTGTGGTTCCAGTCGTGAACACGCGCCCCAGGCGATTCAAAAGTTTGGTCTGAAGGCAGTTATTGCCGGTTCTTTTGCTGAGATTTTTCACGGTAACTGCACAACTCTTGGCATTCCCTGTGTTGTGATGGATGAGCAGAGTCGTTCCAAGCTTGCGGAGCAGGTACAAAACAATCCGAACGAAGAACTGATCCTTGATCTTGAAGGCGAGCAAATCATTTTCGCTAATGAGATCTATCCAATGTCCATGAAAGCTTCCACTCGTGAAGCATTCCTGGCAGCAACCTACGACCCGCTGGATAATCTGCTGAGTGCGCGGGACCAGATCCAGGATACCGCTCAGAAACTGGGTTACGCCTGAGGAGCCGACCATGGCCAGGAAAAAGATAGAAATCTACGACACAACGCTGCGCGACGGTAACCAGGGGGAGGGTGTGAACCTGTCCCTGGCGGATAAGCTCGACATTACCAAAGAGCTGGATGCGGTTGGTGTAGATTTTGTTGAAGGTGGCTGGCCTGGTTCAAACCCGAAAGATGACGAGTACTTTGCGAAGGTCCGTGAGCTTGAGCTACAGCACCTTAAGGTGGTTGCCTTTGGCTCAACCCATCGATCTGACGCGGCGCCGTCTGAAGACTTTTTCCTGCAAAAATTGATTGCTGCTAAGGCAGACGTAACCTGTATTTTCGGTAAAACCTGGGACCTGCACGTTGAGCAGGCGCTTAGAGTGGCGTCGGATCGTAACCTGGAGATGATCCAGAACTCCGTCGCGCATTTGAAAGAACAAACTGGAAATCCGGTGTTCTACGATGCAGAGCACTTCTTTGATGGATTCAAAAGCGATCCAGGATACGCCATCGCATCGATCCAGGCTGCGGTGGATGGCGGTGCAGAGCGAGTCATCCTGTGTGACACCAATGGTGGTGTGATGCCGCATGAACTCGGGCACGCCATTCGTGAGCTTCGCAAAGAGATACCTGCGATTAAATTGGGTATCCACGTACACAATGATGGTGGCTTGGCGGTCGCGAATACCCTTCGAGCCATTGAAGAAGGTGTTGTTCAGGTCCATGGCACCATTAACGGTATCGGTGAGCGGTGCGGCAACGTAGATCTGACTTCTATCCTTGGTAATCTCGAACTCAAAATGGGTTACGAGTGTCTGCCTGAAGGTCGTCTTAAGGGACTCACCAATTTGTCTCGGAAAGTCTGGGAGTACCTGGGCATTCAAGGACCGACTGGACAGCCTTTTGTGGGCCCTAGTGCGTTTGCACACAAAGGCGGTGTCCACGTCAGCGCTGTCCAGCGTAATCCTGAAACCTATGAGCACATAGATCCGGAGCTGGTAGGTAACTCACGCAAGATTTTAATCAGTGAACTGGCGGGTGGTTCAAACCTGAAAGCCAAACTGTCTAACCGCTACCCTGAGCTCGAAGACAGTGGTGCAGTAAAAGCAATCCTGAATGAGGTTCAGGACAAAGAGCATGCGGGATACTCTTTTGAGAATGCCGACGGCAGCTTTGATTTGGTGGTCAGAAAACACATCGGAAAGTATCGACCGGCTTTTGACCCGATCTACTACCGAATCTATTCGCCAAGTAATGAGGAGCACTCCGACTCTGACGGCCTTATTGAGGCCAGCGTGAAAATTGGCATTGATGACCATATCGAACTTTGCGCAGCGGAGGGCAACGGTCCTGTTGATGCATTGAATCGTGCCATGCAGAAAACCCTGCAGGAGAAATTTCCTGTGGTTAAAGATCTGCACCTCACAGACTTCAGTGTGAAAGTCGTGAACAGTACAGAAGAAACTGCCGCAAAGGTTCGTGTATATCTCGAACATAGTTTCCAGGGAGAAATCTTCGGCACTATTGGCGTCAACGTCGACATCATCAAGGCAAGCTGGAACGCGCTGATTGAAGCCTACCAGTACGCGTTGATGCAGCATGGCGACTTCGTTTCTGAGCTTGACCCGCAAGAGTCAGGCGGCGAAACGACGAAATCGCAATCCTCTTCAAGCTAGGAAATCGCCCATGACCTGGGAGCGTCGCTGGCATCCGCTGCGCGAAGAATGGGTCACCATCACGAGCCATCGAAATACGAGGCCCTGGTCCGGATCCGATGAAATTGAGGCGGCTGTTGGAAGCGAAAGCTTTGATTCCGGCTGTTATCTTTGCCCTGGAAATGCGCGGATATCCGGTGAACAAAATCCCGACTATGAGGGCATCTATGTCTTCGACAATGATCATCCGTCATACGGGTTACCAGCAGCGGATGTGCAACCACCGGCCGACGACTTTTTTAAGGTAGCGCCTGCAGGTGGCATCTGCAGAGTGATCTGCTACTCGCCCCAGCACAATGGTTCGCTGGCCCGGATGAGTGTCGCTGAGACGCGAGCATTGATAGACACCTGGGCGGATGAAACGCAATTCCTCGTCACTAACCCCGAAGTTGCTTCCGTACTGATCTTTGAGAATAAGGGTGAGGTGGTTGGCGTTTCTAACAATCACCCTCATGGGCAGATTTATGCACCGGGTTTTGTGCTTGATGGTATTCGGCGTGAAGCAGAAATCTTTGAGCGATCTGAAGAGCCTCTTATGAGTCAGCTGATTGCCGCTGAAGAAGCTGATGGGAGGAGAGTTGTCGTCAGCAACGATAGTGCCGTGGCTTTTGTTCCTTACTTTGCGCGGTTCCCCTATGAAGCCTATGTCGTTCCGAGGCAGCAGTGTCAGTTCGTTTATGAACTGGATGACCAAGCGCGAACTGAGTTGGCGGTGGTGCTGAATGAGCTGCTGGTTCGTTATGACAATTTATGGCGGCGCGATTTTCCTTACATGATGCTGCTACATCAATCTCCCTGTGACTCAGCAGAAAAGTATCCGGCTTACCACATGCACATCCAGATTCACCCGCCCATGCGCCAACCGGGGCTTCAGAAATACCTGGCCAGTGTGGAAACCGGTGTCGGTCACTTCCTCAATGATGGATGCCCGGAAGATAAAGCCGAAGAACTCCGTTCGGTGTCACCCATTCACTACGCGAATATCGGGGGCTAGCGAACTCCTGCGGTAAACCGTGATATCTTCCTGACACCTTTGCTATCAACGTTTAAGAGGGACTTAAGTCATGAAGGTAGATGCGCACCTTACGCCGGACTGGAAACTGATTCCGGACCACATCAAAAAACTCGAAGAGCAGGGCTACGATGGTGTCGGCACTGCTGAAATGAACCATGATCCGTTCATGCCACTGTTGTTGGCAGCGGAACACAGTCAGAACATTGAGATTGCCACAGGCATCGCGGTTGCTTTTGCTCGAAGCCCAATGATCCTCGCTAACCTGGGTCATGATCTAAACTCCTATTCCGGTGGTCGATTCACGATGGGGCTGGGTTCCCAAATTCGCCCTCACATCACGAAGCGATTCAGCATGCCCTGGGGTGCACCGGCGGCGCAGATGCGCGAGCTGATCATGGCGATGCGCGCAATCTGGGCGAACTGGTATGAGGGTGAACCGCTGCGTTTTGAAGGTAAGTACTACAACCACACGCTGATGACGCCAGCATTCACACCAGAAGATAAAGAGCACGGTGCGCCTAAGGTAACGCTGGCGGCTGTAGGTCCAGTGATGACGGAAGTTGCCGGTGAAGTGGCAGATGGCCTGATCATTCACCCGTTCAGCAACGAAAAATACATTCGAGAGGTAACCCTGCCTGCGGTTGATCGAGGTCTCGAAAAATCCGGTAGAACCCGTGAAGATTTCCAGATCAGTTACACGCCCTTCATTGTCTCAGGTAAAGACGAAGAAACCTTTGAGAAAGAAAAGCAGACCGTGAAAAACCGTATCTCGTTCTATGGCTCAACACCGGCGTACAAGAATGTGCTTGGTGTGCATGGCTGGGGCGAAATGCAGATCGAATTGAACAAGATGTCCAAGCAAGGGCAGTGGGCTGAGATGGCGGAACTCGTCACAGACGATATGCTGAATACCTTCGGTGTGATGGGTGAGCCAGATTCCATTGTTGCTGAGATCAAGAGCCGCTTTGGTGACATTGTGGATCGAACCAGTGGTGGCTTCACATTTGTTGATACCGAAAAACGACTCGAAATGGTTCAAGAGCTTAGAGCTTAGACACATTTCTTCCTTTGTATCCGGGTGGTACAATCGTGCCGCCACGGAGCAACCTGCCCATGAAGCTGATTCATCGATAACACATCTTGAAAAGTGAACATCTGCCGTCACCGCGGTAGTCCGTTCGTTTGTTATCGACAGTTTCAATCTCTTATTACCTTCGCTTTTCAAGATCACGCACGAGCGTGTGTTTCATCTATTACCTGAAAAGAGGAGGAACCTGCCCATGAAGCATCTAACGACCTGTTATCCGAACCGAATTTTTCTTTGGACTCAGGAGGTTGTTATGCCTAGGAGTAAAACCAGAAAGAAGGTTGTGAAGAAACCGAAAATAAAGGTTGAGCAGTCAGCCCAGCAACACACGGACTGGCACGTCAATCCGAAGTCTTCAAACCGAAGTAACTATGTTCCCAATATGCGCAACAAACAAAACGCAAATTGGGAGCGCCGAAGTTAAAACAGCTAGATGAAGGGGGTGGTAACACCCCCTTTTTTTATGCCGCAGAAATTTCTGCTTCCAGCAGGTGAGTCTCGTTTTCGCTGAGATCAAGGTGTGCGCGAAGACGGTTCAATGCGGCGCGTTTTGCGGCGCTGACGGCGCCTGACTGGCTGGCCTCCGCATAGGCCTCGCCATATATCTCTAGCTTCTTAAATGTCAGGTACTCAGGCGTGTCGTGTACGTCTGGCATGGCTCTATCCGAAATCTTCACGGCGAAGTTGTAGATTGGCGTTAGTGCAAATAGCAATAAGCCGGTCAGTATGAGTCCGACGACCGTACCTACCTGATCAGACAGGAAAGACGCGGTACCTTCTGAAACAACAAAGTAAAAAGCGACATAAGCTGCTGCCACTGTACCGCGTTGCAGCGTCCACTTGATCTTCAAATCAATATCAAAGAGCTGCGCTGATGCAACGCCGTAAAGTGTCAGTAGGATGTAGGCGATTAACGCTGCTGCCGCGATGTGGAGGGAGAGAATAACGTCATCAATTTTGACTTCTATACCCATGAACAGGGTGATTGTTGAATAGAGGAACATCGTGCCCCAGAAAAAGTCCCTGATGCCGAACGCCAGGGCAAGTATCCCGTTTTTTCTTTTTGAGAAGGGGCTGTCCGCTGTCCACCAGGCCCTGATGGTGGCGATCAGTCCATAGGTGTAACTGATCGTCAGGAAGATAAACACATATGGCCAGACGCCGCCGGCTTTCGGCTGGAAGAAGGTCATCCTTTCATCTGCGATAGGCGTGACCGTTTCTGCTGGCCCGATGAACCAGTCTGGGCGGGCAATGACCAGTGCGGCACCACCCAATCCAATGATCAGAGGTATCCAGATACCCGGTGAATCCCTGAAAAACCTTGCCATACGTGAGTCCACGATCACGGCGATGGTGGGTAAATAAATCGCGACCAGCAAAGAATCATTGATGACATGAACCAGGTTAATGGTGCGCCAGGTTTCAAAGTCAGTGATCCAGTTGGTGGGACTCGCCCAGCTGGTGATGATCATGACGCCCTCGAGGAATAGCAGAAGAGAAAAGCGTCGCGCAATGGAGCGATCAGGGACCTGGGTAAGAACGAATGCTGCGGCAGACCAGGCGATGAGCGCGGTCACTATCCCGATAACGCCAGTGATATGTGGTTCAAACATCTAGATGCTCAGTTGATCAATTTGCTCACTTCACCTGGTTCTGGAAATCGACCGGTTTCATACTTCGAATAAATGAGAACGCCGTCGACGGTCACATCGAATATGCCTTTCCCATCGGCGATGAGTTCGACCTCGATATCGGTAAAGTTCTCTTCAAGCTCTGCCGTCAGACTGACCGCATCAGGCTTGTAGTTTCACTGTGCACAATATTTGATAGATACCTTTTTCATCGATTAACCCTAGAAGTTTTTGATGCGTTCCGCCATATCCGGATCTGTACCGGGACTGTGCTCCCGCTCCCACACGATCCCTTCCGCATAGCCCATGCTGAGACCCTGGTTCACCAACATCTTGTCTGAACGCAGTGTATGCCACGAGTTACCCACGATCTGACGGGCAACTTCCATCGCGCGTTCCTGCAGTTGATCATCAGGCACACACTCATTGGCGAGTCCAATCTGTGCTGCTTCGGGTCCCGTAACGACGCGACCGGTGAACATCATTTCCTTGGCTTTGAGTGGACCTATTCGAGCGGGCAGACGTTGGCTCATGCCCCATATCGGTACCATGCCCCACTTGCCGTGGGTATCTGCAAACTTTGCAGATTCAGAGGCGATCAACAGATCGCAGGCGATCGCCAGTTCGAGAGATCCGGTATAACAATGACCCTGGATTGCGGCGATCACTGGCTGTGGCAGGTTTTCGATCAGCTCAAGTGTTTCTGGCTGGTAGAAACGACTGGGCGCTGTTTCTCCGGATTGAATGGCCTTTAGGTCATTTCCCGCTGAGAAGGAACGTCCTTCTCCTCTCAGGATGACGCAGCCGACAGAGTCTGTTTGATCAGCCAGCGCTTCTACATGTTCTCGCAATTCAACAAACAGGTTCGGGCTGAGTGCGTTGAGCGCCTCAGGTCTGTTAAGCGTCAGGATCGCAATTCCATCCTCGTCACTGCGAAGTACTAGCTCGCCCATGCGTCTCTCTCCGAAATAAAAAAGATTGTGCGTGAATTACCCGGAAACTGCCAATGTGTCGGCGTCATCCGGTGTATCCTTCACCCAGATAGTTAATAGGAAAGTCACCGATGGACAAAATGCCGCGAGCCGTAAAGTGGCAAGACAATCAATTGATTCTGCTGGATCAGCGAAAACTACCCAACGTTGAAGAAGATGTTGTCTGTGATTCCATTGAGCAGGTCTTTGAGGCGATCAAGACGCTGACGGTGCGTGGGGCGCCTGCGATCGGTATAGCGGCGGCTTATGGCGTGTTGCTTGGGTACAAGGGTCAGTCTGCGCAAAACATCAGTGCCTCATTCGATGAACGAGCGGATTACCTGATCAGTGCCAGACCGACTGCGGTCAACCTCGCGTGGGCCATCGAACGTATGCGTGATTGTCAGCGCCGGCATCACAACGATGAACACCTTTATGACGTCCTTGTGAACGAGGCGATTGCGATCCACGAGGAAGACAAAAAAGCCTGCCGCGCCATTGGCGATGTGGGGCTGCCACTGGTTCGTAAATATCCCAATCTGCTGACCCACTGTAATGCGGGCAGCCTGGCTGTATCAGAAATGGGTACGGCACTGGCCCCCATGTATAGGGCACACGAAGAAGGTGTAAAGATTCATGTGTTCGTGGATGAAACACGACCGCTACTTCAGGGTGCGCGACTGACTGCTTATGAACTGCATCGGACCGGCATCGACTGCACGCTGATTTCTGACAATATGGCGGCGCACATCATGGGTGAGGGCAAAGTTGACATGGTAATTACCGGCGCAGATCGAATTGCAGCAAATGGTGATGCCGCGAATAAGATTGGCACGCTGAATCTAGCGATTCTTTGTCAGTACTACCAGATACCCATGTACATCGCAGTGCCGCTTTCCACGATCGATATCGATACCAGATCAGGTGATGACATTGTGATTGAGGAACGAGATCCGGAAGAAGTGAAAAGTTACGGCGGTCACCCGGTGACTCCTACGGGCGTTGCTGCCAGATCTCCAGCTTTCGATGTTACGCCCAACAACCTTATCAAGGGGATTATCACTGACAAGGGGCTACTGGAGCCGCCGTTCGATGTCGCTATTGCAAAAGTCATGGGGGCAGCTGATGGCTGAACAGGAAGGCGTCATCAAATTTAACCTGAGCTTTTCTGAACAGGTTATGCCAGATATTGATGTCGCTGAGCTTTCGGCGTGGCGATCTATTCTGAAAGATCTGGGTTTGCTGGGTCAGACGCCAGAACGATACGACGGATATGGCTTTGGCAACATTTCCATGCGCTGTGATGGTGGATTTATTATCTCTGGTACCCAGACAGGCGATCTCGACGAGGTATCGCTGAACGACTATGCCGTATGCCAATCCTGGGATCTGACGCGTAACGAGGTATCGGCTATCGGTCGAGTGAAACCTTCTTCGGAATCTTTGTCCCATGCTGCGGTCTATGATGTACATAAGGAAGTAACCTGCGCTTTGCACGTTCACAGCCCGGATATCTGGCGGCATGCCAATGAAATGAACATCGCAGTCACAGACGAGGAGGTGCCTTACGGCACGCCAGAAATGGCGGCTGAAGTACGACGCCACATTACGGATATGACGTCACCAGGCATCTTTTCGATGGGCGGTCACGAAGACGGCGTTTTCACCTTTGGCAGATCGTTGGCGGAAGCTGGTGAGCTCATGGTGCGGGAACTGGCGCGGGCCCGGGCGATCTAGGCTGGCTTTCAGGTCGAATTCTGGCAGATCCTGAAGATCCGATGGAAAAGCCCCAAAAGGCGCTGAATATCAATGCTTTGTGTGAATCCATAGCTAGAATGGAGCTAATCAGTTCAGGAAAAGACCGTGTCAGACAACAAACCCATCATTATCACGCTCGTTATCGTTGTAGCCGCCATCGTTGGCGTCATTGCCTACTTCGTGACGTCTACAGAACCTGAGCCAACTGCCGTACAGGAAATTGCGATTCCAGCACCACCTCCGGAGCCTGAGCCCGAACCAGAGCCTGAGCCGGAACCTGAGCCCGAACCAGAGCCTGAGCCGGTCGTTGAATTGCCACCAGAACCTGAAGTTGAAGAAGAGCCAGCGTTTGTCCTGCCACTTCTTGATGACAGCGATTCGCTGATTCGAGACGGTGCAGTCAGCCTGACTCGCCATGAAGGTATTAATGGCTGGTTGGCACCTAGCCAGTTGATTAGAAAGTTTGTTGCCTTTGTCGACAATGTGGCACACGGACAGGTGGCGAAAGAGCCGGTTCGGCAACTGACGCCGGAAGGTCCGTTTCTTGTAAAACGAATTGATGAAGACGCCTTTGAACTCGATCCAGCTTCATACGATCGATATAACCTGGCAACAGAAGTTGCCATCTCTGTCGATGCGAGGCGCGCGGCTGAGTTCTATCACTTGCTGCGTCCCCTAATTCAGGAAGCCTATTCTGAGCTTGGTTATGGTGAGAAGTCTTTCGACAACGTGATGTTTGAAGCGATTGGTCGTCTCCTGGAGACACCGGTTATCGAAGAACCGATTCGCCTGGTGCAGCCGGTTGTCATGTACAAGTACGAAGATGAAAAACTTGAGTCGTTAAGTGCCGTGCAAAAACAAATGATCCGCATGGGACCGAGAAACACCAGACTCATCCAGAACAAGATCCGAGAAATCTCCCTGGAGCTGCGTGCTATTCTTGGCAGATGAGTCTGCCCTTATCGGATTACACAGTTCTTGACCTGACTATCGCTCGAGCCGGACCTACTGCGGTTCGTCTGTTAGCGGATTGGGGCGCCAATGTCATTCGCATTGAACCACCCGCCTCAGCAGCGGGCGGGGATGTGACCGGCGATCGCCTGAGCGCAGATTCACAAAACCTGCATCGCAATAAGCGCGGTGTCACCATTAATCTTAAATCTGACGAAGGCCGGGCGCTGTTCCTTGAAATGGCGAAGCAGGCTGATGTGGTGGTGGAAAACTTTCGGCGAGACGTAAAGTTCCGTTTGGGGGTTGATTATGAATCAGTGCGAAAGGTTAACCCGTCGATCATTTATGCCAGCGTGTCGGGATTTGGCCAGGAAGGTCCGTATGCTGAGAGACCGGGCGTTGATCAGGTTGTTCAAGGCATGAGTGGACTCATGTCCATTACCGGTGAGCCCGGTACGGGACCCATGCGTGTGGGCATTGCGATCAGCGACACCTCCGCCGGTATGTTCCTGGGGCAGGGGATTCTCATGGCTCTGCTGCATCGTGAGAAAACCGGCGAAGGGCAATGGATTCATACATCGCTGCTCGAATCGATGTTAAGCAAACTCGATTTTCAGGGTGCCCGATACACCATGAGTGGCGACGTGCCGGTTCAAGAAGGTAACAACCATCCAACCAATTCACCCATGGGCGTTTTTGAGACCAGTGATGGCATGGTGAACCTCGCCGCCAGCACGGGAAAGATGTTTAAAGCGTTCACTCAGGCGATTGGTCGACCAGAGTTGGCGGAAGACGAGCGATTCAGTCGGTCCAAGGGGCGAATTGAAAATCGCCATGAGCTTTGGCAAATCATTAATGAAGTGACCTCCAGCATGACGACCGAAGCATTGGTTACCCTTGCTAATGAAGCAGGATGTCCCTGTGGTCCGATCTATAATATTGGGGAAGCATTCAACGATGAGCAGGTTGAGTATTTAAAGATGACTCGAGTGGCCCATCACGCCGAGGCCGGTGATCTGACCCTGGTTCGATCGCCGATAAACATGTCGGCGTTCCCCCAGCAGGAATCATTTGATCGGGCAGGACCAAATGCGGGTGAACATACCGACGAGATACTTGCAGAGTTCGGCTTTTCTCCAGACGACATTGCGCAGCTTAAAGAGACAGGAGCGATCTAGTGCAGCTGAATACAACGAAGATGCTGGCCGAAGTTGAGGACGGCATCGGATGGGTAACGTTTAACAACCCGGAGCGTAGAAACGCGATTTCTCTTGAAATGTGGGAAGGTCTCGCGACGATTTTGGAGGCTTTCCAGGCTGATGATGCCGTCCGTGTAGTTGTTCTTCAGGGCGCTGGTGACAAAGCGTTTGTTTCCGGTGCAGATATCTCCGAATTTGATACCAAGCGCGGAAGCGCAGAACAAAAGGAAACCTATGCCCAGGTTGCCGCTGCTGCTAACCGCTGGCTGGTGAAGCTCGACAAACCTTTGCTCGCCATGATCCAGGGATTTTGCATCGGAGGTGGTCTCGCCACGGCGCTCAGCGCTGACATCCGGTTTGCGACCCCGGATTCCACCTTTGGTATTCCGGCCGCGAAGCTTGGCCTTGGCTACGAGTATGAGGGGCTAAAACGCCTGACGGGTCTGGTGGGACCCAGCCGGGCCAAGGACATCATGTTTTCTGCGCGCTTCATGGATGCCGAGGAAGCCCTGCAAATGGGGCTGATCAACCGCATCTGTGACAAAGCATCCATTCGTGAAGAGATCACCGAATATGCGCAGCTTATCGGAAGAAACGCACCGCTCACGATAAAAGCAGCCAAGGCAGCCATCAACGAAGTGATGAAGGATCCTGACCGCCGAGATCTGGGCCAAATCGGTCGAATGATCGACGAATGCTTTGATTCCGCGGACTACAAGGAAGGTCGACGGGCGTTCAAAGAGAAGAGAAAGCCGGATTTTCTGGGTAAGTAGCGGAAATCTATACTAATTCGTCCAAATCAGGGGTGGCAGACTGCCATCGAACTGCTTGTGTTTCGCCATCATGGGCGTCATTATTTGCCCTGAAATCAAGCACTTCCCGACATTTTAAAAACTACTGACGATGAGTCACGGAGGACAGGTGTGAACCAATCCGCACGGTTATCTTGTATCTGCATGGCGCTGCTTCTTGGTTTCCTGACGGCGTCTGTGCCTGCATTTTCGAAAGATATAGAACGCGACAACGAACGGGACGACGATACTTCCATTGAATCGGCGCACCCCGGACTCATCGGCGTTGATACCCTGCACATGGAAGGTCTGCTTGGCAGAGGCGTCACCATTGCCATTATGGACACTGGCATTGTGGCCCAAGAGGCTTTGGACTCTTCCAGCGACGAAGAGCAAAGAATCCTCGCCTACTATGATGCGATTACCGATTCAGAATCGAGACGCATCGACTCTTTGCGCGATGACAGCGGCCACGGCAGCCATATCGCATCTATTGCCGTTAACAGTGAAGAGACAGACACCGGCACTTTTATGGGAATCGCGCCGGATGCGGATATCGTTGTTGTTAGAGCTTTTGATAAAGACGGCAACGGTACCTATGAACAGGTACTTCGAGGCCTGGACTGGATCGTTGAGAACCGTGAACGGTACAACATCAGGATTCTGAACCTTTCCTTCTCGGCTTTCCCGGTTTCCTACTACTGGGACGATCCGATCAACCGGGTGTTGATGCGGTTATGGAAAGATGGTGTGATCGTCGTATCTTCAGCGGGTAACAACGGACCTGCACCCATGACCATTGGCGTGCCGGGTAACCTGCCTTACATCATTACGGTCGGCGCGATGACCGACAACTATACGCCGGATGACACCAGCGATGACCGACCCACAAAGTTCAGTGCAGCTGGGCCAACTCTTGAAGCATTTGTGAAACCGGATCTCCTGGCACCGGGTGGTCACATCACGGCGTTGATGCATGAAAGCTCGTCCCTCGCGAGGGATCTGCCTGAGTTTCAGGCGGATACTCATTACTACACGCTCTCTGGTACTTCCCAGGCAACGTCCGTCGTCAGCGGTGTTGCTGCCCTGATGCTGGCAGCTGACCCTTCTTTGTCTCCAGATGATGTGAAGTGTCGTCTCAAAAGTTCTGCAGACCTTGCGGTGACACCCGATGGCAGCCTTGCATACAGCATGTTCCTGCAGGGCTCGGGCCTTGTAGATGCCGTTGGTGCTGTCTACAGCACAGCGTCTGGATGTGCCAACCAGGGATTGGATATTGATGCCGATCTGGATGGTAGCCAGCACTTCATGGGCTGGGCCAAGAAAGATGAAGACGGCAACTACTACATTGAAGGCCCTGACGGCGTCATGTGGAATGATGGCGTGATGTGGAACGATGGTGTCATGTGGAATGACGGTGTCATGTGGAACGATGGCGTCATGTGGAACGACGGTGTCATGTGGAACGACGGTGTCATGTGGAATGACGGCGTGATGTGGAATGACGGCGTGATGTGGAACGATGGCGTCATGTGGAACGATGGCATCATGTGGAATGACGGTGTCATGTGGAACGACGGTGTCATGTGGAATGACGGCGTGATGTGGAACGACGGCGTGATGTGGAACGACGGCGTCATGTGGAACGACGCAAATACAGCTTCGGCAACAGAATCATCAGACACTACTGCAACCCCAGCGAAAAAGAAGAAGAAAAAGAAAGCTAAGAAAGCCAAAAAGAACAAAAAGAAAGATAAGAAAAAAGCCAAGAAAGCTAAGAAGAAAAAGCGAATCTCCGACAAAGAAGCGCGTAAGCGCACCAAGAACAAGAAAGCCCGTCTTGGTCCAGTGATGGAACAGGAGTAGTCGTTTCGTGAAGTCTCTTTTACAAATTTTCGTGGTACTGCTGCTCGGCTGGGCAACCACGGCAACAGCTACCAGCATCAGGTTCCAACACCTGGATCGAACTGATGGTCTCTCCCAGTCTTACGTCTACGATGTGGTTCAGGACAAAACTGGCTACATGTGGTTTGCGACTCAAGATGGTCTGAATCGCTATGACGGGTACGAGATTGTTACCTATCTCCATGAGCCGGGTAATGAGGCGTCATTGCCTGATAACAACATTCGTGATCTGTTGGTCGATTCACAAGGACAATTGTGGGTAGCGACAGATCACGGTGGACTCGCCAGGTATGACGTTTGGACAGACAGTTTCGTTCGCTATTCGGAATTCTCCAGGCTATCCACACAAGTTCGAACCCTGCTCCAGGACAAATCCGGCCGAATCTACATCGGTACAGACGGCCAGGGTTTATTCAGTTTTTTGCCAGAGACCACGGAATTTGTTCGCCACCCGATAGAGATCGGGCAAAACATCTGGGCGCTTGCCATTGATCATGGAGGACTGCTCTGGGTAGGTACTACCGATGGTCTTTATTCTGTTGCCGGGGAGGAGGCCACTCAGGTTCAGGCGGATCTGCATGTACGTGAGCTTTTTGTCGATAGCGCAGGCAGCCTTTGGTTAGGTACCGATGAAGGGCTTCAG
Source organism: Pseudomonadales bacterium (assembly GCA_965267195.1). Lineage (GTDB taxonomy): Bacteria > Pseudomonadota > Gammaproteobacteria > Pseudomonadales > Azotimanducaceae > UBA9659. The sequence goes on along the minus strand of OZ253942.1, from coordinate 1,029,014 downwards.
CGCCGAGGTGATAATGGTCGTTTCCAGTATTTCGGTCACGATCCTGAAAACCCGACTACCTTGTCCCACGATACGGTGACATCCCTCTTTGAGGACTCGACCGGTCGTTTCTGGGTGGGCACCATGAACGGCCTGAATCTGCTGCGAGACAATGGTGGTTTCAAACGGTTTACCAACTCTCGTGGAGATATGTTCAGCCTTTCCCACAATACCGTGATGTCGATTTTTCAAGACAGTTCAGAGGTGCTGTGGATCGGAACCTACGACGGCGTTAGCCGTTGGAATCGTCTGACGGAAGCGTTTGGTTTGTATGGTGCTGAGGGAGAGCCGGGTAGCGTGCTCTCTAACGCGACGGTTGCCTCAATGGCATCAGCCAGAGATGGTCGCGTATGGATTGGTACCTTCGGTGGTGGCTTGAATCTGTTCGATCCACGAACAGGCAATATTCAACATTATCTCCATGACCCGGATATTGCGGGTTCTCTACCAGACAACCGTGTGATGTCTCTTGAGATAGATGCACGCGATCAGCTCTGGGTCGGCACTCGAGGTAACGGTCTGGCGAGATTTGATGCACCGACTCAGAAATTTGAATTGCTGGCACACAAAGCGACCGATCCTGAGTCCATCAGCTCCAATGCAGTGACGTCTATCCTCGCGCTACAGAACGGTAACCTTCTGATCGGTACCTACGGTGGTGGTCTGAACCTCTATGATGGCTTTGCGTTCAAGCACTACCGCCATGACGCGGATAAAGAAACCTCCATCAGCAGCGATCGAGTGATGTCGCTTTACCAGGACAGCAACGGGGATATCTGGGTCGGTACTCATGATGCGGGGTTGAATCGTTTCTATCCGAACTCCGGTGTATTCGAGCGTATACAGAATGAACCTGGTAACAGTGGAAGTCTGAGCGGTAATAGCGTCCTGAATATTCTCGAAGATGGTCGCGGCAATCTCTGGGTGGGAACGCAGGGTAGTGGTCTTAATCTCTGGCGTGCAGAAGATCGAAGACAGGACATCACTCGGTTCACACGCATTACAGAATCCACCGGTCTGGCAAGCGCCAACGTTTTTGCAATGCTGCTGGACGATACGGAACATCTATGGGTGTCTGGCTCCAGTGGCCTGACCCGACTGGACCTGGGCGCAAAACACTTTGAAAACTTTGACACCAGTCACGGTGTCCAGGACCTGGAGTTCAACCACAATGCTGCCACTAGTCATGAGGGCATTTTGTACTTTGGTGGCGTAAACGGCTTCAATCGATTGAACCCAGATGCCGTTACGATCAGTGCCAGGCAACCTGTCACGGTGGTCACGGAGTTGTCTGCTAACCCGGCTGGCTATTCTTTGGCGGCAACATTGGGTGCTGGAGTAGAGCTCTATCATCAATCGCCAGCGTTTGACGTCACGTTTGCTGCCCTGGATTTTAATGCGCCAGAACTGAATCGTTATCAATACAAGTTGGAAGGTCTGCAGGAATCCTGGGTGGATGCCGGTGGACGGCGATACGCCAGTTATTTCAACCTGGAGCCAGGTGTCTACACCTTCCAGGTTCGTTCAGCGAACAACGCGGGTGTTTGGGGTGAGCCGGCCGAGTTCTCTGTTCGGGTTCATCCAGCACCATGGTTAAGCTGGTGGGCGTACGTCATCTACGCCATGACTCTGCTAACAGTGATTTCTGTTGTTTATGTCAGCCAGCGTAAGAAGCAGGCACATGCGCGGGAAATTATGGCGATGAATCGCCAGCTCCAGCATGAGATTGAAGCTCGCAAGATGAATGAAGCTGCATTGATTCGCGAGCGTAACCTGACCCAGACCTATTTCGACCTGGCTGAAGTTGTGCTTCTGGTGATGGATCGTGAAGGCATGATTCGAGTTGTGAATCGTAAAGGCTGCGAGGTTCTGGACCGAGAGGTGCATGATATTGAACATCACTCCATTGCGGAGTTCCTTGGCGATGAAGGTTTCGAAACCATGATGGACAAGATCTATAGCCTGCAGCCTCACGAGTCAGGTTACTACCTGGAGAACGGGTTGATGTCCGCCAATGGGGAACCTCGTCAGATCATGTGGCGATTGGCACTTCTGCCTGGCGCTGGGCATAACGAACATCAGGTTGTCGCGTCGGGTATGGATGTCACCGATGTCAGACAACTGGAACGGGTAGCGCAGCTGCGAGAGAAACTGGCGGCGGTTGGTACCATGGCTGGTGGTGTTGCCCATGACTTCAACAACGTCCTGGCCGCGATATCCGGCTACGGACAACTTGGCATCAGCGAAACCGGAGAAGTTAAAACCAGGTCTTACCTGGAAAGGATTCTTGAAGCATCGGGTCGTGCCGCGGATATGGTGTCGCACCTGTTGCTGTTTACGCGAAATGACTCGAAAGACTTTGAGCTGTTTGAGCCATCCGGTCCTATCCTGGAGGCCTGCGCATTGCTTCGTGGTTCCCTACCTTCAGGTATCGCCATGCATGTCGACGTGCCGGAAAACCTGGGTGTTGTGCACGGTGATGCAACGCAATTACATCAGGTCATCATGAACCTTGGCACCAATGCAGCGAAAGCCGTTCAGGAAGATGTTGGCGAGCTGGAGATTACCGCTCAGGTGGTGTCATTGAACCCTTCAAACATTCCTAAAGCATCCGTGCTGGAACCGGGAAGACACCTGAAGATCAGGGTCTCCGATTCGGGCATTGGGATGGATCAGGAAATCATAGATAGGGTATTCGAGCCGTTCTATACAACAACGGGTCTTGGTTTTGGTAAAGAACGTGGCACAGGTCTTGGCCTTTCTGTGGTTCACGGCATTGTTGAAGCCCACATGGGTGATGTATCGCTGGAATCCATGCCCGGTATTGGTACAACCTTTACGATTCTATTGCCGCTTTCGGAAGAGGGACTCAAAGGTCGCGATCCTGCAGCAAGCGATTCCGCGGATCCGTTACATGTACTGCTGGTAGATGATGAAGCCTGGATTGTTGATATCTGTACCCAGGTCCTTGAGATGCTTGGGCATACAGTAGAGGCATTCGAACATCCGGTGGATGCATTGGTTGCTTATCGAAAAGATCCAATGAGGTTTGACCTCGTTGTGTCTGATCAGAACATGCCAGCCATGAAGGGCACCAAATTCATCTCTCAGCTGCGCGAACTTGTTCCTGAGCTGGGCGCTATCCTGATCAGTGGCAATACTCGCCCTGAACAGGCGGAAGATATCGTATTCCTGAACAAACCGTTTGTGTTTGAAGATCTGGAGAATGCGGTTGCTGAGGCGACCCGCTTGGCTAACGCCTAACCCTATCGTTCTGACTTTCTTACCGTTCTGACAGTGCAGCTGCCTGCGCTCGGCGTAGTGGTTTCAGGATGTAGTCCATAACCGTCTTTTCGCCCGTCATGATGTCTACCGTGGCAATCATGCCTGGAATGATCGGCAATGGATTGTCATCACTGCCTAAATGATTCTTGTGAGTTCGCACCTGAATTTTAAAGTAGTGTTCACCGCGTTCGTCGGTGATGGAATCCGCGCTGATCAATTCCAGGACTGAGTCCAGACCACCATAGATTGAAAAGTCGTATGCCGTGAGTTTCACCGTTGCTTTCTGTCCTGGGTGAATGAAGGCAATATCTGCTGGCCGGATGCGCGCCTCAATGAGCAGGGTGTCGTTGGCGGGAACGATTTCGATTAAGTCCATCCCTGGTTGGATGACCGCGCCGACGGTATTAACCAACACCTGGTTCACGGTACCGTCCACCGGTGATTTGACCGTGGTTCGGTTTACCCGGTCTTCCAATGCGACGTTGGAGATATTTAGTCGGCTGAGTTCTCGTTTAGCTTCAGTCAGCTCTGCTTGTGCAGCGCTGGTGAATTGCTGGCGTCGTTCTTCGATTTTCTCATTTGCCTCTGCGACCGCGGCTTCCGATCCAGGAATTGCCAGGCGTGTTTCCTCTAGTTGCCCGAGTGAGTCGTTAACCGCTGCTTGAAGTCGCAACAGCTCAACCTGGGATACTGCGCCTTTATCGACCAGCGGTGCTGTCATATCCAGTTCCTGCTGTGCGAGAGATGCGTTACGTGACAGTTTCTTCTCTGATGCTTTGAGTTCTGCAAGTCCCTGCTCGAATTGCGTGCGCTGCTGTCTAAGAATATCCAGGGAAGAATCCAGTTCCTGTTGTCGGGACTCGTACAATCTTCTCTCGTCCTCCAGGAGATCAGCGTGATCCTCTGCGAGCTCTTCGATGGTCGTGAACGATGTGCCCTCAATTTCTGCTTCCAGTCTGGCGATACGAGCCCTGAGTGCACTGGTTGTGAGTTTGCCCTCGCGGAAGGAGGAGGCAAACCTGGTATCGTCTAGTACGAGAAGCGTCTGGCCCTCAGTCACAGCTTCCCCAGCTCTGACGTTCACGCTCGCGAGAATGCCGCCTTCCAGATTCTGCACAACCTGAATCTGGCTCGAAGGAATGACGCGACCTTCTGCATGGGCAACCTCATCCAGGGTAGCGAAGTTCGCCCAGACGATGGCAATTAAGACAAATGCGGCACTGACCCAGAGAATAAGGTGACTGGCCAGGGGTAGTGACTCAACTTCTGCCGCATAGGTGTCCGGCATGAACTCAATATCTGCTCGAAAATCACTCATGATGTTGCTCCGGCCAGCGCTTTAAGCACTTCATCTCTTGGTCCATCAGCGACCATCTTCCCCTCGTTCAAGACGATGATCCGGTCAACCAGTGTCAGCATGGACGCCTTGTGCGTCACAAGCAGCAGTGTTTTGTCCTCGAGGTAAGTGGAAAACTGTTTGTTAAACAGGGTCTCTGCGGTGTTATCCATAGAGGCCGTTGGTTCATCCATGAGCAGAATAGGGGCTTTGTTGATGACTGCTCTAGCGATCGCGACTCCCTGGCGTTGGCCGCCTGACAGGTGAGCACCTCTCTCACCAACGTTGAGGTCAAACCCCTCGGGGTGTGTGTTTAGGAATTCAAGAACGCCACCCATTCTTGCGGCATCAAGGATGGCTTCGTCTCCGGCGAGTGGAGTGCCGAGCACAATGTTTTCGCGAACACTGCCATTAAACAGTGAAATTTCCTGGGGCACATAGCTGATGTTTCTTCGTAGATCTGTTGGATCAATCTGTTTGATGTCTGTGCCGCCAATGAGGATTGAGCCGCCAGTCGGCTGGTAGTAGTTCATGACCAGTTTCTGGAGCGTTGTTTTACCGGAACCGGTTCGACCGATAATGGCGACTCTTTCACCTTCCTTGATGCTAAAGGAAACATTGGACAGTGCAGGTATCTGCTGGTCACGATAGCTGAAGGTGACGTCTTTGAATTCGATATTTCCGGTGATGTCTGGTCGATGCAGAAAGTTTTTTCCGGCAGGTCGCTCTACAGGCAATGACATGATCCTGTTGATGGCGTCAAAGGCAGCCATGGAATGGTGGTATCGGGTCAGGATACTGGCGACCTGACCCATGGGTGCGAGACAGCGGCCGGTCAGGATAGTGCACGCAATTAAGCCGCCGACACTAAGCGAACCTTCAATGATCGCGTAGACGCCGAGAACGACCACGGCGATGGTTGCTGCCTGCTGTATCAGCTGTGCGATATTGATAATGCTCAAGCTGAGAAAACGTGACCTGAGCCCTAGCTTTGCCAAACGAGCATTGAAGGTTTCCCATCTTTTTTGCATCACGCCTTCAGCACGCGCGCCTTTGATCGTGTCGAGAGATGATAGGGCTTCGATCAACATAGCGTTTTTTGCCGCGCCTTCTCGAAATGATTCGCTGATGGCTTCGTGTAGTGGTCTTTGCAGCGCGAAGCCCGCGATTAAGATCAATGGAATGGCAATCAGGGGTACTGCGACCAGCACACCGCCAAGATAGAAGATCAAGAGGACAAACAGGATCACGAAGGGGAGATCGATCAACGCGATGAGTGTTGTGGAAGTGAAGAACTCTCGAAAACTATCGAACTCCTGAAGGTTGTTCGCGAATGAACCAACTCGAGAGGGTCGCTCTTCCATTCGGATGTCCATGACCCTGCCAAAGGTTCTCGAAGACAACATGATGTCGGTGCGTTTACTGGCGGCGTCGATGAAGTAGCCGCGAAGTGATTTCATGACGATGTCGAAAGTGAAAACGATCGCGACACCCGAAGCGAGAACCCATAGGGTCTCAAGGGCGTGGTTGGGTACGACTCTGTCATACACGTTCATGATGAACAGCGGCGTCACCAAAGCGAAGAGATTGATCAGTAGTGATGCAACCAGGACCTCAAGGTAGAGGTCTCTGGATTTCCTAATGGTGTCCCAGAACCAGTCCTTGGATGTTTCCCCGGCGCTGCTATCTGGTTTGATTAGGAAGCAATGGCCGCTATAGCGTTCCACAAGAGAATCAATCGGTACCTGGTGAGTTTTCTCCTGCTCGTCGAAAAAGACGACTGTTGCCTTGTCAGCGTCTCGTGATACCAGGATACAAGCACGATCATTGTTTAACTGCAGGACAACGGGAAGAACCAGTTCCGTGATATCGCCAATGTCTCTTTCGACATGGTTGGCGTTGAAGCCCGCTGATCGTGCCGCTCGAATGAATAGGGAGGGTGTTAGCCGGCCTTCTTCCAATGGCAGACCAGCAACCAGGCTTTCTGCGCTATGAGGACGATGATGCAATCTTGTGACAGCAACCAGTGCCTCCAGGAGAGGGTCTCGTGCGTGTTGGGTGGATGCGTCAGTCATCGGCAATAAACTACTTTAAGGCTGAAGTATAACATTCGGAGTTTTGCGGAAGATGTAAGCGGTTCGTTTATAATTCAGCGATGCGTTTACTAGTTGTACTGCTTACCTGTGTCTACCTGAACTCTTTTTCAGTGACATCCGTTGCGGAAGAAGCTGCTCAAAGCGTGTTCTCCACGGCGCAGCAGGCTGCTGCGGAAGGGCGGTACGACGATGTTATTTCGCTTCTGGCTTCCGCCATTGATAGTGGCAGCCTCAGTGAAACAGATACGGCAATTGCGTTTAGCAATCGCGGCATCGCATACAGTCTGCTGAAGCGCTATGGTCTTGCGGTGCAGGACCTTAACCAGGCGATTCGCCTAAATCCGGAGCACCCCCTGACACTCAATCATCTCGGCATTCTTGCCGAGCATGTGGAGTTGAGTTTTGCCAAAGCGGCAGCGTGGTATCAGAAAGCCGCTGACCTTGGATATCCAGCCAGCCAGGTTAACCTGGCGAACCTTTATCGCAGCGGTCGCGGTGTGGAGCGTAACGATGCGTTAGCCGCGCAATATCTCATACTGGCAGTGCAACAGAATTATGACGCCGCACTGGTGGCGTTGGGTGAGATGTATATGGATGGCACTGGCGTGGCACGAAACGAACAAAAGGGGCTTGAGCTGCTAAGAGAAGGTGTCTCCCGTGGAGTGGTGACTGGAAACTTTTATCTAGGTCGAGCCTACGAGAAAGGTTCGGCGGTGGAGAAAGATTACGTCAAAGCCATGGCCCACTACAGGGAATCTGCCATGCAGGGGCATGCGCCTTCCCAGGGTGCCCTTGGCTATCTCTACCGAAAGGGGCTCGGCGCAGAAAAAGACTTCATTGAAGCCGTTAAGTGGTACGGGTTGGCCTCTGAGCAGGGTGATGCCATTGCGGCGAACCGGTTGGCGTGGTTGTTAGCAACATGTCCTATTGATGAGATCTGTGATGGTAACGCGGCGCTAGAATACGCTGGTCTGGCCATTAAAGCGGATCGTTCGGCTTCGAACCTGGATACCCTCGCGGCAGCCTATGCCAGGGTCGGCGAATTTGATCGTGCGCTGTCTGTGGTCAACGAGATTCTTGCGTTGGATGACTTGAGTGACGCAGCGCGTCGAAAGTACGAACGGCGCATCGATCGCTACCGGAATGGAATCCCATTCCAGATTTGATCCATGCTGATTGGCTTTTTTGAACACCTGAGAAAGTATCGGGTTCCTGTCTCAATTCGTGAGTTGCTGGATGTCCTCACTATCTTTAATAAACGCCTCGTATTCGCAGACCAGGATGAGTTCTATTTCATGAGCCGTCTCGCGCTGGTGAAAGACGAAAAATATTACGATCGCTTCGATCAGGCGTTTGCATCCTATTTCTCCGGGCTGGATAACTGGATCGGTTTGTTTGATGAAGAGGAAGAGTTACTTCGAGAGGAGCTTCTGAGGCACGTTCGTGAAAGTGGAGATCGTGAAGTTGCTGAAGCTCTAGAGCGATACAAGGAAGTTGTTCGTGAAATCAGAGAGCAACGAGAGCGAGATGTCGGTGATGAACAGAGGCGCGAAGAAGGCGATGGTACCGGCGAGGGTCACGGTGACGACGCCGGTGAAGGCGGTGAGTCTGGCAAACATGGAGAGGGGGATGAAGGGGAAGAAGGCGAAGGTGACAACGGTGAAAAAGGCGAAGGGGATGAAGGCACAGAAGGCGAGGGCGATGATGGCCAAAAGGGTGAAGGTTTAAGCGAGGAAGCGGAAGAAGGTGAGCGTACCGAAGAAACCGATACGCCCCAGCGCAAAGCGACAAAAGTCTGGTTGAACCGGGAGTACGCTGATTACGATCCCGATGTTGAGCTAGGGACTCGCAATCTCAAGATGTCTTTGCGTCGTCTTAGGCGTTGGGCGAGGGAATCTGCTGAACTTGAGCTCGACCTGCCAGATACCATTCGTTCCACCGCAAAGAATGGTGGGATTCTTAATATCAAGGAAGTGCCTGAGCGGCACAATGCGGTCAAGGTGTTGATGCTCCTCGATGTGGGTGGCTCCATGGATGATCATGTCGAGCTGTGCGCACAACTTTTTTCTGCTGCGAGAAGCGAGTTTAAGTATCTGGAGAACTTCTACTTCCACAACTTTATTTATGAATCTGTCTGGCACGAGAACGACCGGCGTGCTGAAGACAAGTTATCCACCTGGCAGCTGATTCAGAAATTCCCGCGAGACTACAAAGTGATATTTGTCGGCGACGCCGACATGGGCCGCCATGAGATTGCAGAGCGAGGTGGTAGCGTCGAACACTTCAATGCGGAACCAGGAGAAGTCTGGTTACGGCGAATCCAAGATGAGTTCCGCCACGTTGTATGGTTAAACCCTGTTCCGGAAGAACGCTGGTCTGACTCTTATTCCATCCAGATGATTAAGCGCCTGGTGGATAACCATATGTATTTTCTCAGTGACACTGGCCTGGCCAGTGCCATGAAGTACCTGATGAGATAGTGGGGTCGCGCTTTAATCCGGTAACCCTAGCACGCGCTTGGCAATGATATTGAGTTGCACCTCGCTGGTGCCGCCTTCAATCGAATTCGCTTTGGAGCGTAGCCACTCCCTGGTGGTGTTCAATTCTCGATCAGCAAAACCATCACCTTCCCAGCCAAGACTCTGTGAGCCCATGATGTCTAGAAGGATTTCGAAACGCTTTTTGTTCTGCTCAGTTCCGTAGTACTTAAACATCGAGGATGCTGGTGATGGCGCTGAAGTGGTTTTAGCCTCATCGGCAGATCGCCTGAGCGTCAGTGCAAATGCTCGACCATCCATCTGGTGTTGTGCGATGTCTTTACGCAGTGACGCATCGGCAATTTTGCCGTCGATTTCGCCGGCGTAATTTTTCGCCTGGTTTTCCATAGAATTGGCAGGGTTCTTGGTTTTTCCGCGTGTACCCATGCCCGCAACCATGTTGCGTTCGTGCTGCAGAAGTTTCTTTGCAATGGTCCAGCCTTCGTTTTCTTTGCCGACCAGATTTGCTCTTGGGACACGCACGTCGTCAAAGAAGGTCTCGCAGAAGGGTGATGCACCTGAAATCAGCTTAATCGGTTTGGTGCTGACGCCGGGTGACGTCATATCAAACAGCACAAAGCTGATGCCTTCATGTTTGGGCGCGTCCGGATTAGTTCGTACAAGGCAGAAAATCCAATCGGCGTAGTTCGCATAAGAGGTCCACACTTTCTGGCCGTTAATCACATAGTCATCACCATCTACCATGGCTCGAGTCTGAAGACTTGCAAGGTCACTACCGGATCCGGGTTCGCTGTATCCCTGGCACCAGCGAATTTCACCCCTGACGATTTTGGGTAAATGCTCCAGCTTCTGTTCTTCGTTACCGTACTCCAGCAACACCGGTCCGAGCATGCTGATGCCGAAAGAGACTAGCGCTGGTCGCGCATTGATTCGTGCCAGTTCGCTTTGCAGGATCATGTTCTCTTCATGGGAGAGACCGCCGCCGCCATACTCTTTTGGCCAGGTCGGGCAGGTCCATCCTTTACCACCCATGGCTTCGAGCCATTGCTTCGCATCTTCACTTGGATACTCAGCGTTTCGACCGCCCCAGACAGTTTCTTCTTCCGAGCCGGTGGTGCGCATGCTTTCTGGGCAGTTTGCGTCCAGCCAATCTCTGACTTCCTGGCGAAATGCTTCCATGATGATTCCTTGGGATTCCTGTTTAGTTGACGGTTCGAATAGGCTTTCCGTTGAGGAAAGCTTCAATGTTTTCTCTGGTCTGCATGATCAGACGGTTGCGGGATTCTATCGCACCCCATGCGTTGTGTGGGGTGACAATCAGGTTGGACAAAGACTCAAGCAAAGCTTCGTTTTCTGGCGGCGGCTCATGGTCCAGTACATCAATCGCAGCACCGGCAATAATGTTCTTTTTTAGCGCGCTGATGAGATCTGCAGCGTTGACCAATCCACCGCGTGCTGTATTGATCAGGAACGCTGAAGACTTCATTTGGGCTAACGTTTCCCTGTTGATCATGTGGGCATTGTCATCAGTGAGTGGACAGTGAAGGCTGAGATAATCAGACGTTGCCAGAACCTCTTCAAACGAAACTCGGCCTTCACGCGGCTCGACACCGGGACGGTCACTGATTTTGATCGACATGCCAAGTGCTTCGGCTGCTCTGGCAACGGCACTGCCAAGTTCGCCGTGGCCAATAATGCCCAGCTGTTTACCGGCAATTTCCTGGATGGGGTGGTGCAAGAGGCAAAAGACATCTGACTGCTGCCACTGTCCATTGTTTACGTCATCGAGGTAGCGATGCAGATTTGTTGATAGTGTCAGGATCAGTGTCAGTGTGTGCTGAACAACCGAAGGAGTGCCGTATCCCCGTGCGTTACTGACGACGACGCCACGCTTCTGCATGGCGTTCAAATCCACGTTGTTGGTGCCGGTCGCGATGACACTGATGAACTTGAGGCTCCCAGCGCGCTCAAGATTGGTTTCATCCAGGCGTATTTTGTTGCTGAGAACGATATCTGCCCCAGCGATGCGATCTGCAACTTGTTCGGGGCGGGTGAAGTCGTGGACCTGCCACTCGTCCAGCAAGCTGGTAATGGGTGTCAGGTCAACGTCTTTGCCGAGGCTGTCGGCATCGAGAATTACGCCGAGCATGGGTTGGTTAACTCGTTAACCGTTTTAACCAGGGGTAGCCTGGTTCCATTCAGCGATACGATCCGCCTGGGATTCCAACAGCGCATCAACATCACCGCTGATGGTGACAGACACGATGGTGTCTCCCTGCGCGATGCTGTTCACGACATCCTGGTCTGCCTGGGAATCAACCTGGCCAAAAACACTGTGTGCACCGTCAAGGTGAGGGGTCGGCACGTGTGTAATGAAGAACTGGCTGCCGTTAGTGCCAGGACCTGCATTCGCCATGGAAAGTTTGCCAGGAGCGTCGTGCCGCAAACTGCTGTCGAATTCGTCTTCGAAACGATAGCCAGGGCCACCTGTTCCAGTGCCGAGTGGGCAACCGCCCTGAATCATGAAGTCACCAATAACACGGTGAAAGTTAAGACCGTCGTAGAAGTTTTTGTTCGCAAGGTTTACGAAACTTGCAACGGTGACAGGGGTTTGTTCAGGGAAGAGCGTCAGGTTAATGGTGCCTTTGCTCGTTTCAATTGCCGCAGTGATGTTCAATGTCTATTCCTGTTAACGATTTTCGATTTTGGTGTAGTCGCGCTTATGCTCGCCGAGATAAAGCTGTCGAGGTCGCGCGATTTTAAATGGGTTGGCAACCATTTCTGTCCAATGGGTAATCCAACCTGGCATACGTCCCAGGGTGAACAGCACGGTGAACATTGGGATGGGGATACCCATCGCTTTTAAGGTGATGCCTGAGTAGAAGTCGATGTTTGGATAGAGCTTGCGATCGATAAAGTAATCTTGTTCGCGAGCAATCTTCTCGAGGTTCTGTGCGACCTCAAGGAGTGGGTCATCGGATGCACCCTGTTCTTCGAGCACAGCGTGGGCGCTGCTTTGCATGACCGTCGCACGCGGATCGAAGTTCTTGTAAACCCGGTGGCCAAAGCCCATCAGTTTGAACGGGTCATCTTTGTCCTTGGCTTTCTCGACATATTCTTCGATCTTGGAAGCGTCCCCGATCTCTAGAAGCATATCCAGTACCGCTTCGTTGGCTCCGCCGTGTGACGGACCCCAGAGCGCCGCTGTACCAGCCGCAATTGCGGCGAACGGATTACATTCCGTTGAGCCAGCCATACGAACAGTAGAAGTAGAAGCATTCTGTTCGTGATCTGCGTGCAGGATGAAAATTTTATCCAGTGCCTTTGACAGGGTGGGGCTGATGTTTGGCGCCTCACCCTTCTTGCCAAAACACATATGCAGGAAGTTCTCTGCATAGTTCAGGCTGGGATCTGGATCAATAAAGTCTTCGCCGATGCTTTTCTTGTAAGCCATCGCTGAGATGGTTGGGATCTTAGCGATCAGCTGCAGCGCGGCTTCTTTTCTATAGCCGGCGTCGCTGATATCCAATTGATCGTGGAACAGGCTGGCGAGTCCTGCGATTGCTGCACACACCATCGACATCGGGTGGGAGCTTTCGGTGAATCCATCGAAGATGTGTTTGAAGTGATCGTCGAGCGGCATGCGGTCGTTGATGTCACTGATAAACTCATCAAGCTGTGCCTGCGTAGGCAGCTCGCCGTTCAGAAGCAGGTAGCAGACTTCCAGGTGACTGGAGTTTTCTGCCAGTTGTTCAATAGGGTAACCGCGATACAGCAGAATGCCGTTATCACCGTCGATATAAGTCACACGCGAGTCACAGCTGGCGGTTGAGAGAAAACCAGGGTCGAAGGTAAACATCCCTTCTTTAATCAACCCTCGGACATCGATGACATTCAAGCCTTCAGCTGCCTCCAGTACAGGCATTTCTACCGACTTGCCGTCGATGACGATTTCTACTTTTTGTGCCATTTATTTTCCGCTCCAGAGTGGTCTGTCGTTCTTATCGAGGACGCTAATGATTGTCTGATTCGCAGGTCCTTTTGATTAGTTCTACTAATCAACGGATTATGCGTCCTGATGCTTTTTATAGGCTTCACTTGCCAGCGCTACGAAGCCGCCTGCGGCAGCGAATAAAAGCAAAACGACCTGCTCTTGTAAAGGCTATACACCTGATGAACAGGGCGTTTCGAAGGCCCTGCTCGTTTGTTTTTCAAGGGTTAACTGACTATTATTACCGCGCTTCAACGGATTCACGGGATGAAGGCAGAAGGGTCCCGTCAATAATTCCCAATTATCAATTGAGTAAATACCTGTGAAAGAAAATTCTCGTCCAATCAATGTCGGTATCGGCGATTTGATGGGCTTTGCTTGGCCCATTACAGCAATCGCTTCGATTACCCACCGAATTGCCGGTGTCGTGCTCTTTGTGGGCATAGGCTTCGGGCTGTTTGCCCTGCAAGTGTCCCTGAGCAGTGAAGCCGGATTCGAAGGTCTCAAGGCGATGATCACGTCGCCGCTGGGCAAATTCATTACCTGGGGTCTGCTGTCAGCATTGGCCTATCACTTCGTAGCGGGTATCAAGCACCTCATTATGGATACCGGCGTGGGTGAGACCCTGGAAGGCGGCATCTTTGCAGCCCGGGCAACACTGTTCTTTTCTGCCATCCTTATTGCGCTTGCCGCACTTTGGGTCATATAGGAGTCTGGCATGGTTACTCAAGCAACTAGTATGAGCAGAAGTGGCGTCACCGACTGGCTGATCCAGAGAGTCACAGCCGTCATCCTCGCCGCTTACACCCTTTGCATTTTTGGCTACATCGCCACGAACCCGGATCTGACCTACGCGCAGTGGTCAACGTTCTTCAACAATACGGGTATGCAGATTTTCACCATGCTGGCACTGGTCAGCACCTGTGCCCATGCCTGGATCGGCATGTGGACAGTCGGCAGCGATTACCTCAGGGAACATACCCTGGGAGAGAAAGCTGCAACTCTTCGTTTTATCTACCAGATCGGTTGCATCCTCGTGATTGTCGCCTACCTGATCTGGGGCATTAATATTCTTTGGGGTAACTAAACATGAGCGACCTACCAGTTCTCGAATTTGACGCCATCATTGTTGGTGGCGGTGGGTCAGGCATGCGTGCCGGCCTGCAACTTGCCCAATCGGGCAGCCGAACTGCTGTGCTGTCGAAGGTTTTCCCAACCCGTTCGCACACGGTATCGGCCCAGGGTGGTATTACTTGTGCGATTGCAAGCGAAGACCCGAACGACGATTGGCGCTGGCACATGTTCGATACCGTAAAAGGTTCGGACTACATTGGAGACCAGGACGCCATTGAATACATGTGCAGCGTTGGTCCCCAGGCTGTGTTTGAGTTGGAACATATGGGTCTGCCGTTCTCTCGAAAAGAAAACGGGCGTATCTACCAGAGACCTTTCGGTGGTCAGTCAAAAGACTATGGTAAAGGTGGGCAGGCAGCTCGAACCTGTGCCGCAGCTGACCGAACTGGTCACGCGCTGCTTCACGCGCTCTACCAGGGCAACCTGGCAGCAGGTACCGTTTTCTTCAGCGAATGGTTCGCTGTTGATCTCGTGAAAAACTCAAATGGTGCAGTTGTCGGCTGTACAGCGATCAACATGGAGACCGGTGAGCTTCACTACATCAAGTCAAAAGCCACGGTTCTCGCCACAGGCGGAGCTGGTCGAATCTATCAATCGACGACCAATGCCCTGATGAACACCGGTGATGGCACCGGTATGGCATTGCGTGCCGGGTATGTCGTACAGGACATGGAAATGTGGCAGTTCCACCCAACCGGTATTGCCGGTGCTGGCGTTCTGGTGACCGAGGGATGTCGTGGTGAAGGCGGATACCTGATTAACAAAGATGGTGAGCGCTTTATGGAGCGTTACGCACCTAACGCCAAAGACCTGGCCGGACGTGACGTGGTTGCGCGGTCTATGGTCCTGGAAATTCTGGAAGGACGTGGCGCTGGTGAAAACGGTGACCACGTATTATTGAAGCTGGACCATCTGGGTGAAGAGATTCTTCATTCACGACTACCTGGCATTACAGAACTGTCCAAGACCTTTGCACACGTTGATCCCGTAAAAGAACCGATTCCGGTTGTTCCTACCTGTCACTACATGATGGGCGGTCAGCCTACGAATATTCACGGCCAGTGCATCATGGTTGGTCCTGATGGTTCTGATCAGGTGATTGATGGTCTGTATGCAGTTGGTGAAGCCGCTAATGTTTCTGTCCACGGTGCGAACCGTCTCGGCGGTAACTCGCTGCTCGACCTGGTTGTCTTTGGACGATCAGCTGGACTGCACATTACCGATGCACTTGCTGAAGGCATGGACTCCGGCGAAGCCTCTGAGACCGACCTGGAAGCTGCAACAGCTCGTTTGAATCGCTGGGATAACTCCAGCAGCGAAGGCGAATCACCAGCAGCACTGAAGAAAGAACTGCAGGAGTGTATGCAGCTGAACTTTGGCGTGTTCCGAAAAGAAGGCCCAATGCAGGAAGGTATCAAGAAGCTGGCTGAGTTGAGAGAACGTATAGGCCAGGCTTCATTGAACGATAAGTCTGCTGCGTTCAACACAGCACGCCTTGAAGCGCTGGAACTGGATAACCTCCTGGAAATCGCTGAAGCGACGGCGATCAGCGCAGAGCAACGCAAAGAAAGTCGAGGTGCCCATGCACGTGACGACTATCAGGTACGTGATGATGAGAATTGGCTCTGCCATTCCATTTACGATCCCAACGACAAAACGTTGAAGAAACGAGCGGTTAACTTTGAGCCAAAAACCGTTCCTATGTTTGAACCGAAAGAGAGAAGCTACTAGTCATGCAGGTAAGCGTATATCGATACAATCCGGACGCAGACAAAGCCCCGTACATCCAGGACTTCAACCTGGAGATACCCGGTGGTCGCGACCTTATGGTGTTGGATGTTCTGGAACTGTTGAAGGAACAGGACCCATCTGTGACTTATCGTCGTTCCTGTCGTGAAGGCGTCTGTGGTTCCGATGGTGTGAATATGAACGGCAAAAACGGACTGGCGTGCATCACGCCGCTGTCTGAAGTGGTTCGCGGTGACAAGCTGACGATCAAGCCGCTTCCCGGACTGCCAGTGATTCGCGATCTTGTCGTGGACATGGAGCAGTTCTACGACAACTACAAGAAGATCAAGCCTTACCTGGTCAACGATGAGCAGCCACCCTCCATTGAGCGGTTGCAGTCACCGGAAGATCGGGAAAAGCTGGACGGTCTGTACGAGTGCATTCTCTGCGCCTGCTGTTCCACCAGCTGTCCTTCTTTCTGGTGGAATCCAGACAAATTCATTGGTCCTGCAGGCCTGCTTCAGGCCTATCGCTTCATCGCCGATAGTCGGGATACCGCCACTGAAGAACGTCTCTCTGACCTCGAAGACCCATTCAGCGTGTTCCGCTGCCGGGGCATCATGAACTGTGTTTCGGTCTGTCCGAAAGGGCTGAATCCGACCAAAGCGATTGGTCATATCCGAAACATGCTGCTGAAGCGCGCTGTATAACGATCTTGGCTCGCGGGTCGCTGTTACGACCCGCGCAATGCCTGTACAATCTGCCTTCCGAGCCCTCAGGGAGAGGGATCCAGTAGTTTTTTACCTGACGAGGTAGGCAATGGTTGAAAGTATCATGGAGCGCATGTGGCGGTCTGGCCACATCTCCGCTGGTAATGCCAGTTATGTAGAAGAACTCTACGAACAGTACCTCGAAGACCCCTCAGAAGTTCCTGATCAGTGGCGTAGCTACTTTGAAACGCTACCCATGGTTGAGGGTAAGTCTGCCCCAGACATATCTCACTCCACGGTCAAAGATCATTTCCTGCTGCTGTCCAAGAATCAGGCCCGTGTAGTACCTGTTTCTGCCAGCAGTGTTAATGCTGAACATGAGCGAAAGCAATTTGCGGTTAGCGAATTGATCAACGGCTATCGACGCCGCGGTCACCTGAAGGCGAATCTCGATCCACTGGGTCTCCAGGAAAACCTGGAGGTTCCTCGTCTCGAACTGGAATACCACCGTCTGTCAGCCGCAGATCTGGATACCAGCTTCCAAACTGGTGATCTGTTTTTCGGTCAAAGCGAGGCGCCACTTAAAGATATTGTTGATGTACTGGAAAGCACCTACTGCGGTTCCATTGGTGCCGAGTACATGCACATCTCTGATGAAGCGGAACAGATGTGGGTGCAACAGCGGCTGGAAAGCGCGCGTTCAAAACCGTCGTTCAGTAATGGTGTTAAACGTCGAATCCTGGATCGATTGATTGCAGCCGAAGGTCTGGAGAAGTACCTGGGTACCAAGTATCCGGGCACGAAGCGGTTTGGTCTTGAAGGTGGTGAGTCCTTTATTCCCTGTCTGGCTGAACTCATTCACAGAGCGGGTTCCTCCGGTGTGGCGGAAACGGTCATCGGCATGGCGCACCGTGGTCGAATCAATGTGCTGGTGAATCTTCTGGGTAAAGACCCGGCGGATCTCTTCGATGAGTTTGAAGGTCGATATGAGCCAGGGTTCGGGTCTGGTGATGTTAAGTACCACCAGGGATTCTCTTCCAACCTGATGACACCGGGTGGCGAAATGCACCTGGCTCTCGGTTTTAATCCTTCCCATCTTGAGATTGCCGCACCGGTTATCGAGGGTTCTGTCAGAGCTCGAATGGACCGACGTCGTGATGCCGCCGGAGACAAGGTGTTGGCGATCAATGTACATGGTGATGCTGCCTTCGCAGGGCAGGGCGTTGTTATGGAAACCTTCCAGATGTCCCAGACAAGAGGTTTCTATACTGGTGGCACGATCCACGTGGTGATTAACAACCAGATTGGTTACACCATCAGCGATCAGGCAGATGCTCGTTCAACGCATTACTGCACTGAAGTGGCCAAGATGGTGCAGGCGCCGGTATTCCATGTGAATGGTGACGACCCGGAAGCGGTCGTGTTTGTGTCACAACTGGCGCTCGATTACCGAATGGAATTCAAAAAAGACGTTGTCATCGACATCGTTTGCTACCGCCGTCGTGGTCATAATGAAGGTGATGAACCTGCGATTACGCAGCCGGTCATGTACGACAAGATTCGCAAGCATCCAACCACTCAGGAAATTCACGCGAAAAAGATTATTTCTGAGGGTGCCATTGATGAAGCGGACTACCTGTCACGTATTGAGGGTTATCGAGACTCGCTGGATAAGGGCAGCGCGGTCGCCTGGGATTACCTGACAGAACCCGACACATCGATGCATGTGGACTGGACACCCTTTCTCGGTCACCAGTGGAATATTCCTTCTGACACCACCATCGACCTGAAACGTTTCCAGGACATCAGTCAGGATTTACATGAAGTCCCTGACGGATTTGTTCTGCAGAAACAGGTCGCGAAGATCTGGGAAGACCGTCGCAAGATGGGCGCGGGTGCCACAGCGATTAACTGGGGATACGGTGAAGTCATGGCGTATGCCACGCTGCTGGATGAAGGTTTCAGTATCCGGCTGACTGGTCAGGACGTCGGGCGAGGAACCTTTTCTCACCGACATGCTGTGATTCACGACCAGAAAGAGGGTGGTCGCCTGATTCCTCTTCTCAATATGCAAAAAGAAGAGAATCGATTCTTCATTTATGACTCCTTCCTGTCAGAAGAGGCGGTACTTGCTTTCGAATATGGCTACTCCGGAACCAGCCCGAACACATTGGTGATCTGGGAAGCGCAGTTTGGTGATTTTGCTAATGGCGCACAGGTGGTTATCGATCAGTTCATTACTTCCGGTGAGCACAAGTGGGCCAGGTTGTCTGGTCTTACTATGCTGCTGCCACATGGCTATGAAGGGGCAGGGCCCGAGCACAGCTCCGCGAGGTTAGAGCGTTATCTGCAGCTTTCGGCAGAACATAACGTTCAGGTCTGTGTTCCGACGACTCCGGCGCAGATATTCCACCTGCTGCGTCGCCAGGCGATCAGGCCACTCCGTAAACCTTTGATCGTCATGACGCCAAAGAGTTTGTTGCGTCACAAGGAAGCGATTTCTTCCCTGGAAGATCTTGCTGATGGAGCTTTCCAGACAGTGATCGAAGACAGCTACGTGGAAGACCCATCTGCGGTTGAACGAATTGTCCTGTGCAGCGGCAAGGTTTACTACGATCTGCACGCCAAGCGGGTGGAAGAAGAGCGCAAGGATGTTGCCATCATCAGGATCGAACAGTTGTATCCATTCCCCGAAGAGGATCTGCTGGCGGCGCTTTCTTTGTATCCGAACACAAAAACGGCTGCCTGGTGTCAGGAAGAGCCAATGAACCAGGGCGCCTGGTATTCAAGTCAGCATCACATGAGACGCGTGTTGCATAATGTTTTCCCCGATTTGTACCTTGCCTACACTGGTCGAGAAGCCTCGGCTGCAGCGGCAGCAGGTTACATGTCACTTCATGTACGGCAGCAGGAACAGCTTGTTCATGACGCATTACATGGCACTAACGAGAGATAAGTCATGGTAGAGATTAAAGCTCCGCAATTTCCTGAATCCATCGCTGATGGTGAGGTCGCCACCTGGCACGTCGCTGTGGGAGAAACCGCTCGCAGAGATCAGGTGCTGGTGGATATTGAGACAGACAAGGTTGTACTTGAAGTGGTTGCACCCCAGGACGGCACGCTGACCGCCATCCATAAACAGGAGGGCGACACGGTTCTTGCTGAAGAGGTACTTGGCGAATTCGAGCCTGGAGAGGTTTCATCTGATGCTCCAGCACCCGCCAGTGCACCAGCGGCCGAGGAACCTGCACCCACAGCAGAGCCTGCAGCGGCAGAGCCAGCCCCTGCGGTTGAAGCAGCTGGTGCCGGCGAAGACACCATCGCCAGTCCCGCGGCCAAGAAGATGGCCGAAGAAAATCGTATCGACGTCACTCGTATTGCGGGAACTGGAAAGGGCGGAAGGGTTACAAAAGAAGATGTTCTGAAGGCTGTTGCCGAGGCGCAGGGTCAAATGGCTGACAAGCAAACTTCTGCACCTGTACAGGATCTGCCAAGTGCCGCTGACGGTGATCGCATTGAGCGCCGCGTTCCCATGACACGTCTGCGTGCCAGCATTGCCAAGCGCCTGGTTGATGCGCAGCAGACTGCGGCCATGTTAACAACGTTCAACGAGATCGATATGCAGGCCATCATGGATCTGCGTGCACAGTACAAAGATGATTTCGCCAAGGTGCATAACGGCACTCGTTTAGGTTTCATGTCCTTCTTCATCCGTGCCAGTGTCGAAGCGCTTAAGCGTTTCCCTGCGGTCAATGCCTCCATTGATGGTAGCGACATTGTCTATCACGGCTACCAGGATATTGGTGTCGCGGTGGGCTCCCCAAGAGGATTGGTTGTGCCAGTTATTCGGGATGCCGACAGCCTGACGCTTGCGGAACTGGAAGAGCAGGTCAGTGATTACGGCAAGAAAGCTCAGGAAGGAAAGTTGTCCATTGATGAGATGACTGGCGGTACCTTCACCGTTTCAAACGGTGGTGTATTTGGATCTTTGCTGTCGACACCGATATTGAACCCGCCGCAAACCGGCATCCTGGGTATGCACAAAATCCAGGAGCGACCGATGGCGATTAATGGTGAAGTTGTCATTCGCCCAATGATGTACGTTGCTTTGTCCTATGATCATCGACTGATTGATGGGCAGGAAGCGGTGCGTTTCCTTGTCACCATTAAAGATTTCCTGGAAGAGCCAGCACGTATCCTGCTGGACATTTAGCGGAGGAAAATATGGCCAACGCATATGATGTAATCGTAATTGGTGCAGGCCCTGCGGGGTATCACGCAGCCATTCGCGCAGCCCAGTTAGGTCTGAATACAGCCATTATTGAGAAATGGCTCGATAAAGAAGACAAGCCAGTCTATGGCGGCACTTGTTTGAACGTCGGATGTATTCCCTCTAAAGCGCTGTTGGAGGCCTCACACAAGTTTGTTGAGGCGCGAGATCACTTCGATGAAATTGGCATCAAAGTAAAAGGCGTCAGTGCCGACATTCCGGCTATGATGACTAAGAAGGATCAGGTCGTCGGTAACCTAACAAAAGGTGTTGCTGGATTGCTCAAGACAAATGGCGTAACCGCATATGAAGGTAGTGCTAAGTTGAGCGCCGGACGCCAGATCACCTTCACCGGGCATGACGGTAAGTCTGAGGAACTTAGTGCAGAGAACGTCATTATCGCGACCGGTTCTGTTCCGGTAGAAATCCCGCCTTGCCCACTGACCGATGACCTTATCGTTGATTCCACTGGCGCACTGGAATTCCCAGAAGTGCCAAAGCGACTCGGTGTAATTGGTGCAGGCATCATTGGACTTGAGCTCGGCAGTGTCTGGAACCGTCTCGGTTCAGAAGTTGTGCTGCTCGAAGCGCTGGAAGACTTTCTACCAGCAGCAGACCAGCAAATTGCCAAGGAGGCAGCGAAGCAGTTTAAGAAGCAGGGCATGGACGTTCGGCTCGGCACCCGCGTCACTGGTACTGAAGTGAAAAAAGGCAAAGTGACAGTTCAGTACACGGATGCGGAAGGCGACAAAAGTGAAGTGTTCGACAAAATCATTGTTGCTGTAGGCAGGCGACCTTATACAGAGGAACTGCTCGCAGCAGACTCTGGTGTCACGATGGATGAGCGTGGATTCGTTCATGTGAATGATGTCTGTCTGACAGACGCACCTGGCGTTTACGCGGTAGGTGATGTCGTACGTGGACCGATGCTCGCGCACAAGGGTATGGAAGAGGGCATCATGGTTGCTGAACGAATTGCCGGTCAGATGCCGCTCGTCAATTATGACCTGGTGCCTTCAGTGGTTTACACGCACCCGGAGATTGCCTGGGTGGGTAAAGCCGAGCAAACGCTCAAGGCAGAAGGCGCTGATTACCAGGTCGGTAGCTTCCCTATGGCCGCGAGTGGTCGTGCCATGGCAAACAACGATACAACCGGCGTGATCAAAGTCATCGCAGATAAAGAAACCGATCGAATACTTGGTGTGCACATCATCGGCGCCCAGGCTTCAGAGATCATTGCAGAAGCGGTGATCGCCATGGAGTTTGGTGCCAGCGCAGAAGATCTCGGTTTGACCATGTTTGCCCACCCGACCTTGTCAGAAGGTCTCCATGAAGCAGCGCTGGCTGTTTCAGGGCATGCGATTCACATCGCGAACAGAAAACGAAAGAAATAACCCGAAACTAAAGAAGAAAAGGATCAGAGTTTATGAACCTTCATGAATACCAGGCGAAGCAGCTGTTTGCTGAATATGGCCTGCCGGTATCCAAGGGCATCGCAGTTGATACAGCCGATGAAGCTGTCGCTGCCGCCAAGGAGATCGGTGGAGACAAGTGGGTCGTAAAGGCCCAGGTGCATGCCGGAGGCCGAGGCAAGGCTGGTGGCGTAAAGCTGGTAGAAACGGATGACGAAATCCGTGAATTTGCCAACAAACACATCGGCACTAACCTAGTGACCTTCCAGACAGATGAAAAAGGTCAGCCTGTCAGCAAGATTTTCGTCGAAGCCTGTACAGACATTGATCGTGAGCTCTACCTCGGTGCTGTTATTGATCGTTCCACGCGCAGGGTTACTTTCATGGCTTCCACCGAAGGCGGTGTTGAAATCGAGAAAGTAGCAGAGGAGACGCCTGAGAAGATTCTCCAGGCGACCATTGATCCCATGACAGGTGCATGCGGATATCAGGCTCGCGACATTGCTTTTCAGTTGGGTCTGGAAGGTAAGCAAATTAATCAGTTTGCCAACATCTTTATGGGCCTTGCCAAGCTGTTTCAGGATTGTGACCTGAGCCTCATTGAGATCAATCCACTGGTCGTGACCACGGACGGTGATGTGCATTGCCTGGACGCAAAGTTGTCTGTTGATGGCAACGCACTTTATCGTCAGAAGAAGTTAGCTGAGATGCGGGACCACAGTCAGGAAGACGAACGTGAGAATCAGGCGTCTGAGTTCAACCTCAACTATGTTGCGCTGGAAGGCAACATCGGTTGCATGGTGAATGGTGCCGGTCTTGCGATGGGCACCATGGACCTGGTGAAGCTTCACGGCGGTCAGCCGGCAAACTTCCTGGACGTTGGCGGTGGTGCAACCAAGGAAGCTGTCAGCGAAGCATTCAAAATCATCCTCTCTGACGATGGCGTTAAGGCAGTTCTGATCAATATCTTTGGCGGGATCGTCCAGTGCAACATTATTGCTGACGGCATTATTGGCGCGGTGAAAGATGTTGGTGTTGATGTTCCCGTTGTTGTTCGATTTGAAGGAAACAACGCAGATCTCGGTGTTAAGACGCTGGCGGAAAGTGATGTAGATATTATTGCTGCGACAAGTCTCACGGATGCCGTTGAGCAGGCAGTTAAAGCAGCAGGAGGTGCGGCGTGAGTATTCTGGTAAACAAAGACACCAAGGTAATCTGTCAGGGATTCACCGGTTCCCAGGGAACACTCCACTCAGAACAGGCGATTGCCTACGGCACCAACATGGTTGGCGGCATCACGCCAGGCAAGGGTGGCCAGGAACATCTTGGTTTGCCGGTGTTCGATACGGTGCGCCAGGCGGTGGAAGAAACGGGTGCGGATGCTTCGGTGATCTATGTGCCTGCGCCTTTCGCCAAAGACGGTATTCTTGAAGCCGCAGCCGCGGGTATCAAGCTGATCGTTTGTATCACGGAAGGTGTACCTACGCTGGATATGCTTGTCGCCAAGGCAAGCCTGGACGCGCAAGGTGTGAGATTGATCGGTCCAAACTGTCCGGGCGTCATTACGCCGGGTGAGTGCAAGATCGGCATTATGCCGGGCGACATTCACCTGCCTGGCAAGGTTGGTATTGTTTCGCGATCAGGTACGTTGACCTACGAAGCGGTCAAACAGACCACAGATCTGGGTTACGGTCAGAGCAGCTGTGTTGGTATCGGTGGTGACCCGATTCCTGGCAGCAACTTCATCGACATCCTGGGTATGTTCGAAGAAGACCCGCAAACCGAAGCGATTGTCATGGTCGGTGAAATTGGTGGTACCGCAGAAGAAGAAGCGGCTGAATTCATCAAGAGTAACGTGACTAAGCCGGTGGTTGGATACATCGCGGGTGTTACAGCTCCTCCCGGAAAGCGCATGGGACATGCAGGCGCTATCATTGCCGGTGGTAAAGGTACGGCAGATGAGAAATTTGCATCCCTTCAATCTGCTGGTGTCTCAACCGTGAAGAGCCTTGCTGATATCGGCAAGACCCTGCAGGAAGTGACGGGCTGGTAATGTCTGCGACTATCAGGAGCGGCTATTTCACGCCGCTCCTGTTTCTTCTCGTTGCTGCGGCTACTGCCATTCTCGGTAGCTATTTTTTTATGCTACAGGACTTCAGCGCTGACACGACGCTGTTGTTTACCCGATATACGGCTCGTGTTTCCTTCATGTTTTTCCTGCCTGTGTTTGCTCTAGGTGCACTCCATCAGCTTTATCCCACAGATCTAAGCCGTGCACTGATGGGACGCCGACGCCAGTTGGGTCTCGCTTTTGCAGCTGCGCATACTGTGCATCTGGTTGGGATCATCGCAAACTATCTGGCAAATGATGCCTGGTTCTCTGCGGATGATACCGCTGCCATTGTTATCTACGTCTTTATCGGACTGATGGCGGTGACTTCCAACAGTTTCTCCGTCAGGCAGCTAAAGGGCGTTTGGCGAGTCCTTCACAAGGTTGGGCTGTATGGGATCTTCATCGGTTTCTTTGTGACTTATCTGGGTCGAGTCCAGGGTTATTCCCAGTCACAGCTCGACCCTTCCCTGATGGACCCTTTCTGGGTGTATGTGGTTTTGCTGATTCTTGTCACCTCGGCATGGTTACTGCGGATCGCGGCATTCTGGCAAAAACGGGGTTGAAATTTCCCTGATTCGCCCCAATTTTCGAGGGGATGTAAATTTTTTTCGGGAACGTCATGACGACCGCACAAAAAGAAACCATGGGTTTTCAGTCGGAAGCGAAGCAGCTTCTGCACCTGATGATTCACTCTCTCTACAGCAACAAAGAAATTTTCCTCAGGGAGTTGGTCTCCAACGCCAACGATGCCATTGATAAGCGTCGTTTCGCAGGGCTTTCGGACCCGGCTTTGCTGGAAGAGGGTGTCGAGCTTGGTATCACGATTGATATTGATGAGGACGCGCAGACGGTAACGATTACCGATAACGGCATCGGTATGACCCGAGACGAAGCGATATCCCACCTCGGTACTATTGCCAAGTCTGGTACCGCACAGTTCCTGGAGTCTCTGACCGGTGATCAACAGAAAGATGCACAATTGATTGGTCAGTTTGGTGTCGGTTTCTACTCTTCATTTATTGTGGCTGACGAAGTAACAGTTGAGTCGAGATCAGCCACTGCTGCGCCGGAGGAAGCGGTGCGCTGGCACTCCGCAGGTGAAGCTGAGTTTGATGTTGAAACGGTGACACGGGAACAGGTTGGTACCTCAGTAACGCTGCACCTGAAAGCGGATGAAACAGAGTTCGCCAATGGCTGGCGTCTGCGCAGTATTGTGAAAAAGTATGCCGACCATGTGGCGGTACCGGTTCGTATGCTCGAAGAATCCGCGCCTGTAGCTGAAGGCGAAGAGGCACCAGAGCCTGGCTACGAAGTGGTTAACACCGCCAAGGCGCTGTGGACACGCTCCCGAACCGACGTTAGCGAGGACGAGTACAAGGAATTCTACAAGCTCGTTTCCCATGACTTCGATGACCCGATGACCTGGAGTCATAACAGGGTAGAGGGCAAGCTTGAATACACCAGTCTGCTCTATATTCCCAACCGAGCACCCTTTGATTTGTATCACCGCGAGTCACCGCGCGGCTTAAAGCTCTATGTGCAGCGTGTTTTCATCATGGATGAAGCAGAGCAATTTCTACCGCTCTACCTGAGATTTATTCGTGGTGTTGTCGATTCCAGTGATCTGTCGCTCAACGTTTCCAGGGAAATCCTGCAGAAAGACCCGACCATCGACTCCATGAGAAGTGCGCTGACAAAACGCGTGCTGGATATGATCGAAAAACTGGCAGCTGATGAAGAACAGTACCAGGCATTCTGGGATGAGTTCGGGCAGGTGCTTAAAGAAGGACCAGCAGAGGATTTTGGCAATAAAGAAAAAATTGCCGGTCTCTTGCGGTTCGCGACTACAAACTCGGAAGGCGCAACGCAGAATCAATCGCTCGCTGGTTACATCGAGCGGATGAAGCCAGAGCAGGACAAGATCTACTTTGTTGCAGCAGAGAATTACCACACTGCCGCGAATAGCCCGCACCTCGAGATTTTCCGAAAGAAGGGCATCGAAGTACTTCTGCTTCATGATCGAATCGATGAGTGGCTGGTCAGTCACCTCGGTGAGTTTGATGGCAAAGCATTCCAGGATGTCGCTCGTGGCGAGCTTGACCTGGGTGACCTTGAAGACTCAGAAGACAAGGCCGAGCAGGAAAAGGTTGAAGAGAACTACAAAGGGCTTGTCGAGAAGATTAAGGAGTTGCTCGATGAATCCGTTGCCGAGGTGAGGCTCACGAATCGGCTGACAGATTCACCAGCGTGCCTTGTGGTGAGTGAAGATGATATGGGTATGCAGATGCGCAGAGTCCTCGAGTCTGCTGGGCAGGCTGTCCCGGAGAGTAAGCGTATTTTTGAGCTAAACCCAGAGCATCCGCTGGTAGAGAAGCTGAATGATGAAGCAGACATGGATCGATTCAACGATCTTGCGATGGTGCTTTACGATCAGGCTATGCTTGCTGAGGGTTCTCAGCTGGATGAACCGGCGAACTACGTCGCGAGATTGAACAAGCTGCTGTTAGAGCTTTCTGCCTGATTTACTCTTCGGAGGCAGATTCGCGCTGGTAAGCACCGCCGGTATGTTGTTCGTGTTGGCTTTCCCTGAGATTGCCAATCACGGACTCCAGAGCACGACTGAACAGTAGTCCGTCGCTGATGATATTAACGGTGCCATCCCTCAGTTCTCTTGCGAGGCCGAGCTTGGTTTTTTCGACGACCTTGACGCCTTGCCTGTTCACGAAGATGAACTTATCGATAGCATTAATTTTTGCAGCGAGCTTGCAGCGGGTGTTGTTGTCATCTTCTCCGGCAAATTCAACCCAAACGCCAACGCTCAGCATATCTACCTGTTTCATATAGGGGCTGTCATCGGTCAGCTCTTCCTCAACTGGAGCAGATGCTTCCTCGCTTTCTGCTTCAGTGTCTTGTTCTTCTGAATCTTCTTCTACCGAACCTGGCTCTTCTGAATCTGGTTCTTCATTATCCTCGTCGGCTGAGAAGGCGAGTGCACCATCTTCACCATCTTCTGGTTCGGCATCGACGCTGATCTCGTTTTCTTCCTCGATCTCTAGAGCCGGCTCTTCACTGTCTGCCAGACCGATTTCTTCGGCAGATTCGTCTTCTTCCTCTTCGTCTTCACCGGCTTTCAGGAAACGTACTTTGGGTTCGCCATCTTCAGAACTCTCTTTGTCATCCTCGGCGTCTTGCTCATCGCTGGCTTCAGCCTCTGCCTCATCTGAAGTTTCTTCGTCGGTTTCTTGTTCCGCAGCGTCTTCCTGTTCAGACGAACTTTCTTCTTCCGCCTCAGCGCTTTCCTCAAGACCGTGGAAGGTTTCGTTCTGAACCTGCTGCAGTTGTTCAATGAGCTCATCGATTTCCGGCTTTTCGATGCTGGCGATGCGGAAGGCTTTGCGCAGGTTGTTGAGCAATCTTGGGTTGACTGTAGCCAGACGGTCGCGGTCGCCGCCTTCTTCGTGTGGTTGAACACTCCAAAGCAGTACGTCGATAGTGTTGATCGCCTGTTTCCATGCGTTACCGCCGGGGCCTTCCTTGAGCACCAGCATCACCATGAACTTATGGAATGGACCTTTAAGTAGTTCCTCAACAAATTCATGGAGCTCTCGTCCCAGAATTCGTTCCTCAATTTTTTGTGTGACCAGCTCGTGGATGTCATCGAGGCGATCGTTACGTTCTGTCGCTTTGAGAATTCGTTGCTCGAGCTGCCTCGTCTTAGCCGCTTCTTCTGCCTTGAAGGTTCGAAAATCGTCGATCAGGTCGATGAACAGCTGCTCATCGTTTTCGTAAACGACGATCTTATCGACCAGTTCGCGAATTTTTTGGTAGAGCGGGTCTTTTTCGAGTTCCTCTACTTCAGTCCAGCCAATACCCGCTGAAGCGAACTCATTGAGGATGGTACGAGCGGGATGGCGTTCATTGTTGAAGAACTCAACGTCTTCAAGCGCTACCTTGATGATGGTGATCTGGGTTCGACCGATTAATTCCTTGATAGGAATCGGTACAGAAGGGTCCTGCCAGATCGCTTCGTAGAGCAGGTTGACTAGGTTGATAATGTCAGACGACTGGCGGTCCACTGCGTTAACGACGTTTTCATCTTCCTGGCTTTCCAGCAGGAACTCACCAAGGGACTGAGAGATATCGAGTTTCTCAACGTCTTCGAGGGAAGCGGGAATCGCAGCCTCTGCTGCGGTGGAAGTATTCAGTTTCTCCTGAATGCTACTCAGGATATCCATCAACTTCGCCTGATCCACCATCTGGACGGTCTGTCCTTCCTGGGGCTGGAACGGCTGCATAGCCTGAGCTGGACCTCCCGCTTCACCGGACTCGCCGCCTTCCTGTAAGAGTGCAGGGACCATCGCCGCTGGTACAGCGACCATACCAGGTGGCACGATCTGACCCCCTTCACCAATAAATGTGGCACCGCCACCCTCAACTGGAGCGCCGCCTTCAACACCGGGCACCATGCCGGGCATTGCGCCGCCAGGCTGACCGCCAGGTACACCGCCGCCATCAGGGCTCGTGCCGACTGGTGCGGTAGGAGGTGGACCGAACTGTGAATTTGTTGATTCTCCGGAGCTGGCTGGTTCGTCAAAATGCAGAAGGTTCTGCATCATGGAAAACAGTTCCGGTCTGTCCTCATCTTCCTCGTCGAAAGCTTCCTCTTCCAGGGTGCCAAACATGCTGGTCTCAACTCTTGGCATGTTTCGAGCTGATGGTGGTGGTGTGGCGCTTTTTCCGGGAGCTTCCATGCCCAGGTCCGCCATCACGTGCCCATCAATCAGCACCTGATTCGCTTCATTGAGCACTTTATCCAGATGCTTAAGTACGTGAGAGTTAAACGCTCGGTATATGGTCAGGTTGTCCTGAGCATCTAGCCCCAGAGGACGAAGCGCTTCCTGGAAGGCCGTCGCTATTTGCTCTGGATCCAGTGGGTTGGTTGACTCATCAATTCTTTTTCGCGGAAACAGTGATGCGAGGCGAGTATTGAAGCTGATGAACACGGCCAGATGCTCGTTACGTGAAGCATTCACCATGCCTTCAAGCGCTACCATCACATCCAGTTCTTCTTCCTGGACCAGGGAGAGGGTTTCAAAGTTAAAGACCGCCTCGTCCTTGATGATTTCCTTATCCAGCAGTTCATCAAAATTGTTGTTAAGGTTGCCGACAAAGCGCATAAGAACCTCGTCAGACTGACGGGTCAGGGACTTAAAATCTCCAATGGCATCAACCACCTGGCGCTCGGTATCGCTGATGACTTCGTGAGCCATCTGGTTCAGCGTTCTTACCGTCGCTTTTTGGATTTTTTCAACTATCTCTGACACAGGGGTATCTGCTAGCTACATCTAGGCACCGGTACGATACCGTGAATGGTCTTTAAAGTATAGAAATTGTGCCTGATTTGGCGAAATTTGGAGAGGATAAAGTCTTTAATGATTAATAGGTTAGCTGCGATTTCTTTCATGGATTCTCACGTATGAAATTGATCCTCATGAGGCACGGTGAGGCCGAGTTATATGCAAACAGCGACTTCGAGAGAAACCTAACGAGTTTTGGTCAGGAAGAGGCTGTGGCATCTGCTAATCGACTTAAGACGTATGATCTTGAAGTGGACTTGATGCTGGTCAGCCCCTACCCCCGAGCGCGGCAAACCGCTGATCTCGTACTTGGGGTGCTGGGAGATGTATCGTTTTTGGTAACGGCGTCAGTGACACCAGACGTGACTGTCGCTGAAGCCCTGGGCGAATTGGAGAAGCACCAGGCGGACAACGCTTGCGTCATGGTGGTGATGCATCAGCCTATCATCGGGAGTCTTGTATACTATTTAACCGGCGTGCAGCAGCCCATGGGAACGGCTTCCGTGGCGATTATTGAGGCACCCGTATTGGAGCGTGACTGTTGTATTTTGGAATCCGTCATCTGACTGCGCTGGCATTTGCCAGTCTTGTTTTGGCCGTGTCCGCGGCAGAATCAATTTCGAAAGTTTCCCTTGAGGTCTACCGATCTGCAGAACCAGAGTCGGAAGAATGGAGCGACGCAAGTTCACACCTGGTGGTGCTCGGCTCCCTGGAAAAAGTGAATCGAGAGCTCCAGCCGGAGAAATCCGAAATCTTCTATGGTCGCCGCTATCAGGAAACCTATTACCTGCCTGAAGCGAGAAGAACCGAGCAAGTGTTTGATCACTACCGGCTGCAACTGGAGCAATTGGGTGAGGTGTTGTTCCAGTGTGATGGTCGAGCCTGCGGCAGTTCCAGTTACTGGGCCAATAAGGTTTTCGAAGAAGCGATTCTCTATGGCCCGGAACAGTTCCAGAAGTACCTGATTGCCGAACGATCTGATGGTGGCGGCTATGTTGCTGTGTATGTCGGGCAACGTGCGACACGAAAAATTTACGTTCACCAGGTGCATTTCCTGCCCCAAGATTGACTTCGCTTTATATCGGCGTAAACTGCGCCGCCTGAACACATTCAACCGAGCCGAGTAATGACAACTTCGTTCAAAAATACACTGCAGATTATGGGCACGACGCTTTGCGCGATCGTGGACGTACTGCTGTGCTTAATGGAGGCTGATCGAATCGGTTAGGTGTGATCTAGAAAACACATTTTTTCGAAAAGCCTCCTCAGGGAAACCTCAGGAGGCTTTTTTTTGCGCGCTCAAAAGGCGCTTAGGATCCAGGGGCGCTCAAAAGGCGCTTGGTGATTGATATGAGTGAACGACAACTAAAAAACAACATAAAGGTGCTGTATGCATTCAGCTTCTGCTGGCTCGCGCTCGTCATTATTCCAGTGGCGGTGCCGTTCTTTGCATCCAAAGGTCTCTCTGTGGCTGATGTTTTTCTGCTTCAGAGTATCTTTGCGTTGTCAGTTGTGGTGTTTGAGGTGCCTTCGGGTTACCTCGCAGACATCATCGGTCGCCGCAATGCCTTGATCCTTGGCAGCGTGTTCCACGGTGTTGGATTCACGCTGCTATGTTTTGCAGATGGTTTTCTCGGACTTGCACTGTTCGAGATTACCGTCGGGTTGGGTATGAGTCTGTTATCAGGATCGGATCTTTCGCTTCTGTACGATACTCAGCTGGCACTGAACCAATCTCCAGCGCAGAAGACGCGGGGTATCGCAAACATGCGTGCCGTAAAAGCGGTGTCTGAAGGCCTTGCCTCACTGCTGGCGAGTGTCCTGGTGCTCTGGTCCTTTGATGCGGTGGTTTATGCCAACGCAATCATCGCCTGGTTTCCGTTTGTTCTATCGTTCTTCCTCGTGGAAGCGCCGTATCAACGAATGGAAATTGTGTCGCCATGGCATAACCTGCGGCGGATCCTGAGTCACCTGTTTCTGCAGGACAATTTGCTGCGACTGACCACTTTGGCGTTTACCTTCTACGGTCTGGTCACTTTTTACGTGGTCTGGCTGGTTCAACCCTACTGGGAACAACAAGGTATCTCTCTTGCCTGGTTTGGTGTGCTGTGGGCGTTGATGAACTTCACCGTGGCGGCTGCGGCACATTTTTGTGCCAGCCTGGAAGAGCGGGTAGGGGCAGCACCTGTTTTATTGGCTATGGGTTTGCTGCCGATCCTGGGTTATGTCGGGATGGCGATCCCCGGTGGTGTTGTTGGATTGGTGTTGGTGCTGACGTTTTACATCAGCCGAGGTTTTCATCAGGTAATCCTGACTGATGCATTCAACAGCCGAGTACCCAGTGAATTTCGCGCAACGGCAAACTCGATGGTTGGGTTGATGTTCCGATTGACGTTCATTGTGACGGGTCCGTTGGTTGGCTATCTGTATGAGTGGCAGGGGATGCAGGCGACATTGCTGGTGCTGGCCGCAGGTTCAGTCTTGTTGCTGTTCCTGCTGTTGCTGCCGCTGCTCCGCCAGATACAGCAAACAGGCTCTCTGCCGGCTCGCTAAATATTTGCACAAGTGCGAAATAATAACTATATTATTTCGCATGAGTGCAAAAATAGTGAAAAGCCGGAAGGCGCAGGAGAGAACCGCGGTCACGCGCAACAAGCTGGTGGCCGCCGCTTCCATTTTGTTTACAGAGCATGGATATGAAGGCGTCACCACCCGCGATCTCGAAAAAGAAGCGGGTGTGCAAAGAGGGCTGCTTGCCTACCACTTCGGTGATCGGGAATCGCTGTGGAAAGTGATGGCAGACGAAACCTTTGCCTTGATGCGCAATGCGACGGCTGATCGCCTCGATCTCCTACAAGATCTTGGTCCTCGGGAGAGGGTGAGTGCCGTCATTCGCTTTTATGTTCGATTCAGCGCAGAACATCCGGAACTGGCCAGACTGCTCGCCCAGGAAGCCAGGCATGACAGTTGGCGAATTCAGTATCTGGTCGAAGAACACATCTCAAAGATCCGGGACGAAATGATGGCGCCGCTGGTGAACGTGCTTGGTATGACCGACCGTGAGTTCGTGCACTGGTACTACCTTTTGGCAGGAGGCAGTTCGCTGATATTTTCCCACGCTCCTGAGTGCCAATTGCTGTTTGGTGTGGATTCTCGGCAGGAGGAAATGGTCGAAGCGCATGCCGATCTTATGGTCAAAGTTTTGCTTGGCGAAACTCCGGCAGAAGTGAGGCCGGAGCGATGAGTGTCATTTTGATTACCGGTGCAACCGGAGGATTAGGTCAGACTCTAGGTCGGTACCTTCAGGCAAAAGGGGAAACCGTTTATGGCACTTCACGTCGCGCCGTGGAAAGGAGTAGCGAAGTGCCTTTCCCGCTGCTTTCAATGGATGCCTTAGATCAGGGTTCGGTTGATCGTTGCATCGCCGAGTTGGTTGAGCGCGAAGGTCGGATAGATGTGATCATTAACTGCGTGAACGAAATGATTATTGGTGCTGTCGAGGAAACCGACGTCGAAGAAGCAAAGTCGCTTTACGATACCAATGTGTTCGGCGTGATGCGTATTTGCCGGAGCGTAGCAGAAGTCATGAAATCCCAGGGTCAGGGCACGATTATCAATATGAGTTCTCTGGGAGGGCTGTTGGCGGTGCCTTTGATGAGCAGCTACACCTCTGCGAAGTTTGCCCTGGAAGCGTTTAGTGAAGCTTTCTACCACGAGATGTCCCGGCACAACATCAGTGTCGTCATCATGCAGCCAGTTGCCATGTACATGGATCGACCTGAAACAGGTCATCATCTCAGCTTGTCCTCCGGGGTTGGCGAAAACTCGCCAAGCCATAGAATGCTCAAACAGATGGCTTCGGATACTGCGGAGAGTAAGTTAACACCAGAAATGGTTGCAGCGAAGATCTATGAGGTGATCCAACAACCTTCAAAGCCTTTAAGAGTACCGATGGATCGTGCGCGTGGTCTGAGCATGCTAAAAAGAATTCTGCCTCAAGCTGCGATCAACAAAATGGTTCGAGGTCTTGTGTATGGAAGCTAGTGCTATCGCGGTCACGTCATGAAACTGCTCGACAGCGATATACAGACTCGAGAAGTTTTAACGTGGCAGGGCGTTCATCTCATCCACTTTCGATACTCTTCCTGCTCCCAGAAGGTTCGCATTTTTCTGAATTTGAAGGGAATTAAATGGACCTCCCACGCCCTGGACCTCGCGCGACAACAGAACTACGACCCCTGGTTTCTCGGTATCAATCCTCGAGGGCTCGTTCCTGTTTTAGTGCATGATGGTGAGGTTCATATCGAAAGTAACGACATCCTGACGTACCTGGACGATGTCTTTCCTGAGCCGAAACTGATCCCTGCAGAAAACTCGAACACGATGCAGGTTGCACTTAAGGAAGAAGATGATCTGCATCTGGATATTCGTGCCATCACGATGCGGTTTCTGACGCCAGCAAAGCTCGCAGCCAAACGCAGCGACAAACTCAGTTACTACCAAACGAATCAGGGCACGATTCAGGGAGGTTCTGATCCCCATAAGAGCCGAGAGCTGAATTTCTGGAATCAGTTTGCGGAGTCAGGCATTCAAGATGAGCAAGTAATCCGGTCCGTTGCTAATTTCTATCGTGAACTCCATAGTTTTGATATCACATTGTCGTCGCAGAGTTATCTTGCAGGTGCTGACCTGACACTCCTCGATATCGCATGGTTCATTTACTGCCATCGTTTGGTGCAGGCAGGCTATCCTTTGAGGGTGCAGCATCCGCATGTCTCTCGATGGTATGAGGGGCTCCTGGTCCGTCCTGAGTTTCACAGAGAAGTCTCACAGGAGTTTCCGATGAATATCGTCTCCAAAGGAATCAGCATCTATCAGAATGCAACCAGGACGCGACTGTCGGATATTGTGGATTTCGATCAGATAAGTTCCGAGGTAACAAGCGCTTAATCCAGACGCCACTTTCTTGAGAGAAGCTGACGTTGTATGTTTAGTCCTCTCTGGAAATGATGGAGCAGTTCTTGGTCGACAATATGTCAAAGCGGGGGTTCGATCCCCTGACTTACCGATTCGAAGATCAACTTCCTGATCATGGTAGCGTTACTGAAGTTGCTGACGGTGTGTTTTGGGCGCGCATGCCGATGTGGGGGCGGCTCAATCATATCAATGTGTGGATTCTCCGCGATTACGATGGCTGGACCATTGTTGATACTGGTCTGAATCGAGAGGACGTTCAGGATTGCTGGCGTTCAATTTTCGAGAACCACCTGGATGGCAAGCCAGTAAAACGGGTCATCGCGACTCATCTGCATTCAGACCATACCGGTAATGCAGGGTGGATCTGCCAGGAATGGGATGCCGAACTCTGGATGTCCCGCAGTGACTTCTTTATGTGCAAGGTGATGGCTGCTGATGGTCCATCAGATGTGCCAGAAGACGCTATCAAGTTTTATCGGCGGGCTGGATTCGACGAATCGCGACTGAACCGTTATCGAGAAAGGTTTGGCCAGTTTGGTGCGAATATCTGGGAGTTGCCTGCGGGTTACCGCCGAATACAGGAAGGCCAGTACATTGATATTGGTGGCCGCGAATGGCGTGCCGTCATTGGCTATGGGCATGCACCTGAGCATGTGTGTCTCTATTGCCCTGAGTTAAAAGTCATTATTGGTGGTGACCAGATTCTTCCGAAGATCACACCCAATGTCAGCGTAAATCCGTCTGAACCGCTGGCGAATCCACTTCGGGATTTCATTAACTCCTGTGCACGATTTCGGGAAATACTGCCCCCGGATCTTCTGGTTCTTCCTGCCCATGAAAGTCTTTATGAAGGGGTGCACGAACGCTTAACCGCACTGATTGACTGGCACGAAGTCGCGATCGAAAAGTTATATGACCTTTGTGAAGAGCCGAAACGGGCAGTAGATGTCTTTCCTGCACTGTTCAAAAGCAAAATTACGGATACCAGTTTCTTCCCGGCGACCGGTGAGTCAATTGCTCACCTTCACTGCGCTCAGGAAAGGCGTATGTTGACCGTTGAAGAAGATGAAAATGGTGTTGCCTGGTGGAGCCAGGCCTAGAATACCTAGGCGTCTGTGATAGGCGTCGTTTAATGCAGGGTGACCTTCTGCTATAGCTGACTGTGTACTGGTAGAAAACGAACGATGTTTGCCAGAAACCTGTCCCAGGCCGAAGTCTCTGGTTCCTTAGAGAGCGTGACGATTTGTCCGTTCTGATCAAAGCCTTTCCAGCGTAGACGTCCGCGATCATCTAACACAACTTCCCAGGCGACGGCTGGCAGAGCTTCGTGTACCTGGTCCTGTAATGGATCTGCCATTTCCTTTGAACGAATAATGACGCCCATTTCCGTGTTGATGTTGGCTGAGCGGGGGTCAAAGTTGAACGAGCCGACAAACAATTCTCGATCGTCTACCAGAAAAGCTTTTGTATGCAGGGTGGATTTCCCGCTGCTGGCGGCGATCAGATCCTGGCCCTGAAAATGAGCATCTCGCCTGACTTCAAAAATTTTGATGCCACCTTCAAGCAATGGTTTACGGGAAGGCATGTACCCGCCATGTACCGTAAATTGATTGTTGGCGGAGAGTGAGTTGGTGACGACTGTTATCTCGACACCGCGTTCCTCCAATGCGAGCAAAGCTTCGACGCCCGAACGCCTGGGCACGAAATAGGGTGAGATCAGAATGATTTCTTCGCTTGCCGACATCAGAGAATTGGTCAGGTCTAGCTTCATCGTTGAAGCTTCGACGGCTTTTTTTCTGAAACTCTTGTCCGGTGAGTCGACGGATAACTCATAAGGTGCCCAGTTATAAATGCCAACATCGTTCGCGAGCATATTTTCAGCAGAGTCTCTGATCGCTTTCGCATAGACGCCGTTTGAAACCGTCTTTCGTGACTCCTCCAGTAACCGTCGAACATCCTCAAGCGCGGCATCTTTGTTCTCGGGTATTTTCGCAAACGCAGGCAGGGGGGTAGCTCGTTCGTGATTCCAGTAAAGATCAAACGCTTCCGATACTTCCTCGACAATCGGACCCACAGAAATGACGTCCAGGTCTCCGAAATGGGCATCCGCTCCGCTGCCGAAATACTCATCAGCAATGTTTCTGCCGCCGATAATGGTGACCTGATTATCAACAGTGAAAGACTTGTTGTGCATGCGACGATTGATGCGTGAAAGATCGGTCAGACCATCCATGAACCTGGCTGATCGTCTCGCGAACGGGTTGAAGATTCTGACCTCGAAATTGGGGTGGTGATCAAGAGCTGCAAGACCAAGGTCTTTGCCGCCGGTAAACATGTCATCAATTAGGAGGCGAACCCTTACGCCGCGATCCGCGGCAGCAAGCAGAGAGCGAATGAATGCTAGACCGGCATCATCGCTTTTTATCAGGTAGTACTGTGCATCAATTGTAGCCTGGGCGCGTTCTGCGAGAATAAGTCGTATTGCCAGAGCGTCGATCGCATCTGGCAGCAGATGAAACCCCGAGGTCTTGGCCGGTTGACCTTCAGTTAATCTCGCAGCGTATTGTCCGATAGGCGTGTCAGCTGTACTTGATACAGGCGGAGCGGTGGATTCATTGCGAGGGTAATCAAAGTCAACGGTTGCACACGATGTCAGCAACAGTATGCAACAGAAAATTCCTGCGCGTTGTAGGTTCGAGAAAAATCGCATCGACTTAAACCGGTGCCTTGCGTTCGAGCGGTTCATCTTCCCATAAGGGTCTTTCACGGTACAGACGATCCACTAATTCTTCTCTTTGAATTCTATAGGCCGGGTCGTCCCACAGATTAACCAGCTGATCGGGATCCACCGTCATGTCGTACAGTTCGCCCTCGGTTCCTTCATACAGATAGCTTTTTTCGTAAGCAGTACAGAGCCAACCGTCGCGATGGTAGATTGATCTCAAGTGCATATCGATGTGCCCGTGCTCAGAATCCCACTCAGTGAGCATCGTTTCACGGTGACTGGCAGCTTGTTCATTGACTGGCAGTACATCACCCTCGCAGTAGTCTGGTGGTTCAATGTCAGCGATGTGGCAAAAGGTTTTTGCCAGGTCAACATGACCGACAGGTGCCTGGATTTCCGAAGGCGCGATGTTTGCGTTGGGGGCAGGTTTCCAGATCAGTGGCAGGCGCATTAGGGCGTCAACGTGATAGGGGCCTTTGAATAGCAGTCCGAAGTCCCCTTGTAGCTCACCGTGGTCAGCCGTAAAAAAGATATCGGTATTTTCCAGCATGCCGGAGCTTCGAAGGTGGCTGATAACTTCGCCGCAGGCCTCGTCAATCAGCTCATTTTCAATATGGTTCATCGCATTAATTTCACGAACCTGATCTGGCGTCAGGTCCCTCGGTCGGAACTCGCGTGGTGATTCCAGGTTGGTCCAGTGAGTGCCATCGTAATATCCGCGCCAGTGACTAGGTTTGTCATCGAGCCAAGTTTCCAGCTGGCGTTTGTCTTCACTGTACAGGCGGGGTAGCGGAACCTCTCGCCAGTTGATGCGGTGCATTTCGGACTTCGGAACATCCCACGGGTGGTGAGGGTCCGGAAAACTCATCCAGCAAAACCAGGGTGTTTCCTGGTCCTGTAGGTTCAGCCAGTTCATAGTGCGATCAGCAACCCATTGAGTGTGATAGAGCTCTCGTGGCACATCCATTGGCCAAACCTGTAGTGCACCTGTCTCTGTATTGCCTATCGTGTTTTGTCCCTTGTCGGTCACCATTGGATAGAAACGCTTCTTAATATCCGGGTGCTGATCCATGAATCGATCGTAGTGGCTGTGCCCCTCAAAGAAATGGTTGGCCAGTTCCATATGATCGAAACCGCGATGAGGTCCTGTTGAGCTCTGTGCGGCCATACGGTTTTCGAAAAACTCCTCAGGAGACCCGAGCCAGGGTTCAAAGTGTGCTTTGCCGAGGAGTGCGGTGTTATAGCCGTGTTCTTTCAGGTGGTGGGCGATGGTATGCCGATCCTCCGGCATACAAACACCGTTCATCCAGACACCGTGCGATCCAACGTGCTGTCCTGTAATGATGGTTGCCCGTGCCGGCATGCAAACAACATTCTGATTGTGTGCCCGCCGATAATTGATGCCGGATTTTGCAAGCGCATCTATGTGACTCGTGTTTGCTACCTGGCCGCCGTTACATCCAAGGGCGTCGTAGCGCATCTGATCGGTTGTGATCAGGAGAATGTTCCGTTTTGTCACTCGTACGCCTTAGTAGTCGACTGCAGAGTGTTGGAATTCGAATCCTCCAGGCTTCATGACCAGGCGATGGGTTGCACTGTCCTGGGATGCATCCATTGCTTCGTAAGCGGAATCCTCTGCCCACATGGCGATTCTGGCGCCTTCGTCATCCTGAACGATTCGTGTTTCGTAGTAGCGGGGCGGCTTGGCACTCAAGGCTTTGACTGCCTGGTCCGCTGTGTCGAACTTCGACAACTGATACAAGCTAATCCAGGTGGGAGGTGCCAGGTCTATCTCACCTTTGGCATGACGTTCAAGTGCTTCACCGGGATTGATCCACTGGTGATCCTGAATCTCGCCACCATCAATAGTGATCTCATGATCTTCATCAGCTTCGGTGATGAAGAACCAGGTTGCATAACGTTTTGGTGTGATAGGTGGAGGAGTCCAGTGAGAAAACCAGACAAAGGCATCTTTTGGTAACCTGATGCCAGCTTCTTCTTCTGCTTCGCGCATCGCCGCGTGGCGAGCTGCGTTGTCGACATCATCGCCACCTTCGTAGTCTTCTGGGTCAATTTTTCCTCCGGGAAAAACCCACATGCCGCCAAACGCAATTTTTGATGTCTTGTGCAGCATCAATACCTCTGGACCGGGGGCATCATCTTCATCCCTCAATAGCAGTACGGTTGCGGCCGGAATCGGCGGAGGCACTTCTTTTTTCTTATGCTGATCCTCAACATCACCATAGATGTCGTTCTTATGTTTACTCATCCTTCACCATCTTTAACCCAACTGGGCTTGCGTTTTTCCCTGAAGGCAGCCATGCCTTCAGTTCCTTCTTCTGATTCAAAGAGCCGCTTGCTCCATGGTCCAGCTTCCTCGAAACCTTCTGCGACCGAAATTTCACTGATTCTTCTTACCAGTTTCTTGGCTTCTTTAACCGCGAGCGGACCACCAAGGTTGATCATGTCAATTTCTTCCTGCACGGCGCTCATCAGATCTACTGCTGCCACTGCCCGGTGGGTTAACCCCATTGTTTCAGCATCGGCGCCATTGAACCTTTCGCCAGTAAGAAACAGTTTCATGGCGTGATGTGTCCCAAGCTTTGGAATGCAAACGACGGCAATGACAGCCGGGATAACGCCGATGCGTACTTCACTGAAACTGTAGATGGCATCGGTTGTTGTTATGGCAATGTCTGCGGCCGCAACCAGACCGATGCCACCGGCAAATGCTGGCCCGTTGACAGCCGTAATGACAGGTTTGTCGCTTTTAAGTATGGCGTCCAATAGATCTGGATAGGTGACTGCCTGCTGACCTGCAACCAGCTCTCCTGGAGGACTCTTGAGATCAGCACCTGAACAAAAAGCACTACCGGCGCCAGTAATGATGATACTGCGCACCTTGTCGTCGCTGTTGGCGGCCTGCAGGTGGGCATACATTTCATTGACTAACTGGGCAGACAGGGCGTTTCTGGCTTCCGGTCTGTTGAGGGTAATCCATGCGGCTCCCTCCTTGATTTCATACAGTGTCGCTTCCTGGCCGGACATGACCGCTCCGTACATCTAATGCTCGGGCCCGAAAGTACCATAGATTGAACATAGGCGGGCAATCCCTTAGGGTTAGCATCCTCTCAGGGACCAGAAGAATACCGGACTCACAATGCCAGGCAGCTCGATTGGAGAAATGTTCAAAGTCACAACCTTTGGTGAAAGCCACGGGTTGGCGCTTGGCTGTGTCGTAGATGGTTGCCCCCCGGGATTGGAGCTTTCCGAAGCTGATCTTCAAGGTGATCTCGATCGCCGAAAACCCGGTACCAGCAAGTTCGCAACCCAGAGAAAAGAAGGGGACGAAGTTAAGATTCTTTCAGGTGTGTTTGAAGGCGTCACCACCGGCACATCTATAGGGCTTGTGATCGAAAACGAAGATCAGCGATCGAAAGACTATTCTGAGATCAAAGATAAATATCGACCGGCGCACGCGGACTTTACCTATCAGCAGAAATACGGTGTGCGTGACTATCGCGGCGGCGGACGGTCATCGGCGCGCGAAACTGCCATGCGAGTGGCGGCAGGAGCCATCGCGAAAAAATACCTTCAGGTAAAGCATGGCATATCTGTACGTGGCTACCTTGCCCAGATGGGAGACATCACCGTCAACGATTTTGACTGGTATGAAGTCGATCAGAATCCCTTTTTCTGTCCGGATAAAGCGCGAGTGCCAGAGATGGAATCGCTCATTGATCAACTTAGACGCGATGGCGACTCAGTGGGTGCGAAGGTTACCGTCGTTGCGAGCCATGTGCCTGTTGGCCTGGGTGAGCCGGTGTTTGATCGACTGGATGCTGAGCTTGCTGGTGCGCTGATGAGTATTAATGCGGTCAAAGGGGTAGAGATCGGCGCAGGTTTTGATGTCGTGTCAGCGCGTGGCTCAGAGCACCGTGATGAGATGACCCCTCAGGGCTTTAGTTCTAATAATGCAGGCGGGATCCTGGGTGGCATATCTACCGGTCAGGACATCGTTGCCAGCATTGCGTTGAAACCCACATCGAGTATTACCACGCCTGCGAAAACGGTAACCACAGAAGGTGACACAGCGGAAATTGTTACCAAGGGTCGACATGATCCTTGTGTCGGGGTTCGCGCAACGCCTATCGCTGAAGCCATGGTAGCGATTGTTCTCATGGATCATTTGCTGCGTCATCGAGGCCAGAACGCAGACGTCGTCGTGAAGAGCCCTTTCGAAAGCTAACGCTGGTAGTCCGAATCTCCTCGAAGGAGATCAATAAATGCCTCACCGGCATTGGATAGTGTTCGATTGACGTGATGGATGACGCCCAGGGTTCGGGAAATATCTATCTCAATATCCAGCACAGCAACATCGTCATCGATCATGCTGGTTGGCAACACACTCCAGCCAAGTCCGACACCAATGAGCATCTTGATGGTTTCAAGATAGTTTGTGGACATGCCGACTTCCAGATGCAGGCCGTGTTCTTCGAACATGCCTTTAACGATACGACCGGTAAAAGTTGTCATGTCTGGCAGGATCGCGGCGTACTCAGCAAGCATGGCCAGATCCAGGTTTTTCCGGCTCGCCAGTTCGTGTGACCTGGAACACACGAAAACCAGTTCGTCCCGCCAGATTGGTTCTGCGATCAGGCG
Organism: Pseudomonadales bacterium; assembly: GCA_965267195.1. GTDB lineage: Bacteria > Pseudomonadota > Gammaproteobacteria > Pseudomonadales > Azotimanducaceae > UBA9659. Next base: position 986,681 of record OZ253942.1, on the reverse strand, counting down.
CTCATGGGAAACCGGAGCCAACGTAATGATCGCCATTTCGAGTTCGCCTTGAACAATCCGTTCATGAGCAACCTCAGAATCCATAAAGTGCAGGTCGAGGGTGACGTCAGGGTGTTTTGCGACATAGTTGTTGAGAACTCGTGGCAGACGCCAAAGACCAACATGGTGGCTGGTCGCTAATGAGAGCTGACCGCTGACCTGACCGCTCAAGTTCCTGATCGCGCGCTCAGTATCTTCTACCTGCTGCAGGATAATGTTGGCGCGGGCGACCAGGGAGTGTCCGGCTTCGGTGAGGGTAACCGTGCGGCCGATTCGATCAAAAAGCCGGGCATCCAGCTGCTGTTCCAGTTGGGCGATGCGTTTGCTGATCGCAGGCTGTGTTAAATGCATTCGATCAGCCGCCTGGCTGAATGAACCCACCTCGGCAACGGCCAGAAAAGCTTTTAGGCTATCGATGTCCATCGGACTCGCTCTCATTCCGACTTTTCATGCAATCGATGATAAATATGAATTTGTGTTATAGCAATGCTGTCCGTAGACTGCGCTCGTCAAAGTAACAGATCCAATGGAAAGACAATGAGTGAAGCACAAACCGTTGATGTCGCGGTCGTTGGCGCAACTGGCGCCGTCGGCGAGGTCATGATGGAAATCCTTGAACAGCGGGACTTTCCCGTTGGCAAACTGTATTTGCTGGCGAGTGAGCGTTCAGCGGGTTCAAGACTGCAGTTCAAAGGGCAATCCATCGTTGTGGAAGATCTCGCTAAATTCGATTTCAGCCAGGTTCAAATTGGTCTTTTCTCCGCAGGCGGTAGTATTTCTGCGGAATTTGCACCTAAGGCCGCGGAGCAGGGGTGTGTCGTGATTGACAATACCTCTCACTTCCGAAGAGATGAGGATATCCCTCTTGTTGTGCCAGAGGTCAACGGTCATCGCATCGCTGACTACAAAAACCGCGGCATTATTGCGAATCCCAACTGCTCGACGATTCAGATGCTGGTTGCCTTGAAGCCCATACAGGATGCGGTCGGTATCTCCCGGATCAATGTGGCGACCTACCAGGCGGTGTCCGGTGCGGGGAAACGAGCCATTGAGGAACTGGCGACTCAAACCGCTAAGCTGTTGAATGCGCAACCCATTGAAACTGAAGCTTTTCCGCAACAAATTGCCTTCAACGCCATCCCCTATATTGGCGACTTCCTGGAAAACGGTTACACAATGGAAGAAATGAAGATGGTTTGGGAAACTCAAAAAATCTTTGAAGATCAATCAATTATGGTTAACCCAAGCTGTGTCCGAGTGCCGGTATTTTATGGTCACAGTGAGGCAGTACACATTGAAACGAAGGCACCGCTATCTGCGGCTGAGGCCAAGGAACTGCTGGCGGCTGCGGAGGGTGTGGAGCTTATAGATGACCAGGTAGATCCTGACTTTCCGACTGCGGTTCGTGATTCTGCGGGCACAGACCCCGTATTTGTTGGCCGGGTCAGAGAAGATATCTCGATCGACAATGGCCTCAACCTCTGGATAGTTTCCGACAACGTGCGTAAAGGCGCGGCTCTTAACAGTATACAAATTGCCGAAGTTTTGCTAAAACATCTGCAATAAGCGATACTTAACGCAACTATTAGAGATCATTTCGAGGTTTTTCCGTCAGGTTAGTGATAACCGGCGGATTTTTTGCGTCGCACTAAGGCGACACCCGAAATGAGCATAAAAACCTCTATCAAGATGTCGGAGTAGAGAGGGGAATGATAATGATACAAAGGCTCCGGTTGCTACTTGCGACACTCCTTGCTCTGTACAGCTGCTCAGTTTTTGCAGTTGGGCTTGGCGAACTCGAGCTCAAATCCCACCTCAATCAGCGTTTTGATGCTGAAATTGTGCTGACCAGTGTTGGTGCACTGGAGCTGGACGAAATCATTGCCAACCTGGCTTCTCAGGAAGATTTCGACCGGGTAGGCGTCACCAGGGATTATCACCTTACTGATCTGCGGTTCAGCGTGCGTCAGCGTGAAGATAGCGAATACATTGTTCACGTCACCAGCAGCCGTCCGATTATCGAACCGTTCCTGAACTTTATTGTGGAGGCCATCTGGCCCACTGGCAGAATTCTGCGTGAATACACCGTGCTTCTTGATCCGCCTGTTTTCGGATCAGAAGGCGTAGAACAAATTACACCTGGTGCCTCAACTGGTCGGGCAGCGCCCTCCGGTGGCAGTTCTGATCGAGCTTCTTCTTCGAATCGACGTCGTGAAATTCCTCCTGCGCCTACGGTCAGCAGTGGTCGTATTGAAGGTGTGGTTACCCAGGACGATGAGTATGGTGTGACCGGCCCCGGCGATACGCTCTGGACCATCGCCATGAAAGTCAGGCCAAGCGAGAGTGTTTCTGTACAGCAAACCATGCTTGCGCTGCAAAGAGCCAATCCTGAGGCTTTTATTAACAACAACATTAACCTGCTTAAAGCAGGGCATGTGCTCCGTATTCCGGACATGAGTGAGATCCGTGCTGAATCCACCGAAGATGCGATTGCTGAAGTGCGTGTTCAAAACGAAGAGTTTGCAGACTACCGCTCCGGCGACGTCACTCAGCTGGATGCACGTAGAACTGCTCGTCGTGACGATGCACCAGAGCAGGCCAGTGATGATGGTGAGCTAAAACTGTTGGCTGCAGATCGATCCTCTGGCGATCGTTCCGGAGCAGACCAGGCTGAAGTTGCTGCTCTCGAGGATGACCTGGCAGTCGCCCGCGAAGATCTTGATCGCGCAAGGCGCGCGAACAGCGAAATGAATGTTCGTCTCGATGACCTTGAAGGTCAGATCGAAACTTTGAACGAAATTGTCAAATTGAAAGATGACCAGCTCGCTGCCTTGAGAGCAGAATTGAATCGGCAGCAGAGCGCCGCGCTGGATCAACCGACCACGCCCGCTGTATCAACAGCACAAACCTCTTCCAGTGGCTCGATGATGTCTAATCCGCTGGTGCTTGGTGGTGCAGGCGTGCTTCTGATTGCCCTGGTTGCAGGTGGTCTCATCATGATGCGCCGTCGAGGCCAGTCAGATGACGATGAAACAGAAGACTTCCCTGATGTGCTGATGGATGACGAGCCTTCACTCTCCCTGGCAGAAGAAGAGCCAGCAGAAGAATCCGAAGAGTCGGATGAAGGCGACGAAGAGGAAGATGTCACACAGCAGACCAGTGATGTTATCGGTGAAGCCGAAATCTATATTGCCTATGGTCGTTTCCCGCAGGCGATCAGCTTCCTGCAGAACGCCATCGAGAACGAACCAGATCGCACAGATATTCAGCTGAAGCTGCTTGAAGTCTATGTCCAAACAGAAGACGCCACTGCCTTTAACCTGCAGTTGGATCAGTTGAAACTTCTTGGCGATGACGATGCGACTAATAAAGCACTTGAACTGCAGGGTCAGATTCCAGGTGCAGCGGAAGAAAGTGCTGCGGCAATGGATGCAACGATTGTGTCTTCTGAGCCAATTGCTGCGGTTGAAGAGCCTGCAGATGACGATGACGACGATGATCTGTCGTTCGATCTTGATGACCTGGATGCCGAAACGGACGATGATGATCTCGACCTCGGCGCAGACGACGGTGAAGAACTGAGCCTCGACGAAGCGATGGAACTCGGCGATGCAGATCTGGATCTTGATCTGGATGCTGCGCTAGAAGAAGTTGCTCCGGCTGAGGAGGAAGAAGAGATTGATCTTGATCTGGACGAAGAGATCGATCTGGATTTCGACGATGACACCAGCGACGAACTCGCCAGCACTCAGCAGCTAGAAACAGACGATCTTGATCTCGGTGATGACCTGGATCTTGACCTGGGTGATGACGATGACGGGCTCGATCTCTCTCTTGATGACGACAGTGGAGACGACGGACTAGACCTGGGCGGTGATGATGATTCGCTAGAGCTGGACCTGGACGACAGCGGTGGTGATGACCTGGAGCTGGATCTCGACGACAGTAGCGACGATGATATCGAACTCGATCTAGGCGGCGATGACGACCTCGAGCTGGATCTCGGTGGAGACGATGACGATGGTCTCGAACTCGATCTGGATGGCGGTGATGATGAGCTGGATCTGGGTGATGACGATGGCCTTGAGCTCGATCTGGACGGCGGCGACGACGAGTTGGATCTTGGTGGAGATGATGACCTTGATCTCGATCTCGGAGACGACGATCTTGGCGAATTGAATCTCGACGAAGATGCGGGTTCAAAGCTGGATCTGGCGCGTGCTTATATCGAAATGGGTGACAACGACGGTGCCAAAGCCCTGCTCGAAGAAGTCGTTTCTGAAGGTGACGAAGGGCAAATCAGCGAAGCTAACGAGCTTCTCGGCAAGATAGGATAATCATTGCCAAGAACGGCTCTGGTTGTCTCCTACAATGGCCAGCCTTTTCACGGCTGGCAATTCCAACCCTCTGATATTCCAACTGTGCAACAGCATCTTATGGGTGCTGTTGCTGAAGTTGCCGATCACGATGTAACCCTGTTTTGCGCGGGTAGAACTGATACCGGCGTTCATGCAACCAAACAGGTGGTTCACTTCGACCACGATAACGAGAGACCCGACAAAGCCTGGGTGATGGGCGTTAATGCCCACCTGTCCGATGCTGTCAGTGTTGAATGGGCAGGACGGGTCGATGATGGTTTCGATGCCAGACGTACCGCAACCGCGCGACGTTATCTATATCTGATTCATAACAATCGAGTCCGCTCGTCCCTCATGGCGGATTTCATTACCCACGAACGACGCTCACTTGATGCGCCTGTCATGCACCGAGCTGCACAGAGTCTCCTAGGTGAAAACGACTTTAGCTCGTTCAGGGCGGCTAATTGCCAGTCGAACTCACCGATGCGATTTGTGTCTGAGGTGAGCGTCAAGCGATATGGCGATCTGGTTGGTGTGGAGATTCAGGCCAATGCTTTTCTCCATCACATGGTGAGAAACATCGCCGGAGCGCTTATGGATATAGGTGCAGGGGATCAGAACGAGGAGTGGATTTCTGAGCTCATGCAAGTGAAAGACCGTAATCAGGCGGGTGTGACAGCAGCGCCCAACGGACTCTACCTGATTGACGTGGTTTATCCGGAAGTTTGCGGCATCCCCCAGGGTCGCCGGTTGCCGCACCTAATGCAGCTATTCCAGTAACTGTCGGGATTCCCGTGGTTTTGCTAAACTCGCCGCCTTTCCAAAGACGGTCAAAGGCTTCCACGCATGTCTCGGACGCGTGTCAAAATCTGTGGTATCACCCATGCAGATGACGCCGCTGGTGCAGTTGCATCTGGCGCGGACGCGCTTGGCTTCAATTTCTTCAAGGGAAGTGCGCGATTTACGTCTGCGGAAGAAGCCAGAGCAACTGCGTTGACGTTACCAGCCTTCGTCACGACGGTTGCGCTGTTTGTCGACGAACCCAGGGAAAACATTCAGCGCATCCTGGAAGTGTTTAAGCCTGACTTGCTGCAGTTTCACGGCGAGGAAACGCCGGATTTCTGTCGCCAGTTTGACCTGCCGTACATCAAGGCGATGGCTGCAACCGGCGAAGAAGGTTTTAAGGATCGAGTCGCGCAGTACAGTGATGCCAGGGGAGTATTGCTCGATACGAAGGTTGACGGCAGCTTCGGCGGTACTGGAGAAACGTTTGACTGGTCACTTGTTCCTGAGCTGTCCATGCCCATTATCCTTGCTGGTGGGCTGAACGCTGGTAATGTACGCGAGGCCATCAGGCAGGTAAGTCCTTTTGCTGTGGATGTCAGCGGCGGCGTTGAAGTCACCAAAGGGCGAAAAGATTTTGAGAAGATGCAGGCGTTTTGCGCCGCGGTCCGCGAAGCGGATCAGGAGAAAGTATGAGTAACAACACAGGCAGCGAACTTGGCGTTAACGAGAGTCTCTTCGCGTACCCCGATGAACGAGGACATTTTGGTGTGTTCGGAGGCAAATTTGTCTCTGAAACACTGATGGCTGCACTCCAGGAACTGGAAGCTGAGTACAACCGTCTGCGTAAAGATGAAGTCTTTCAGGAAGAACTGAAACGAGACTTGTCAGAGTATGTCGGTCGTTCATCGCCACTTTATTTTGCCGAACGTCTCACCAGGGAAGCTGGTGGTGCACGTATCTATCTCAAGCGAGAAGACCTGAACCACACCGGTGCGCACAAGATCAACAACTGCATTGGTCAGGCGCTGCTGGCCAAGTATATGGGCAAGCCTCGTGTTATTGCGGAGACCGGAGCTGGGCAACATGGCGTTGCGTCGGCAACTGTGGCAGCGAGGTTTGGTCTTGAGTGTCAGGTTTATATGGGCAGTGAGGACATTAAACGCCAGAGTCTGAACGTTTATCGTATGAAGCTACTTGGTGCTGAAGTCGTGCCGGTAACCTCAGGTAGCCGCACCCTGAAGGACGCGCTGAATGAAGCCATGCGCGATTGGGTAACGAATGTCGACAACACACACTACATTATAGGTACCGTTGCGGGACCTCATCCGTATCCGATGCTGGTACGCGACTTTCAATCCGTCATCGGTGAGGAAACGAAAAAGCAGTTTGACGCCCAACATGGTGGGTTGCCGGATGCGATCGTGGCTTGTGTTGGTGGTGGCTCAAACGCGATGGGTATCTTTTATCCGTTCCTGGAGGATCGATCGGTCCGCCTGATTGGTGTAGAAGCGGCAGGTCATGGTCTGGAAACCGGGCGTCATGCTGCACCTCTCAGCGAAGGCACCGTGGGTGTACTCCATGGTAATCGAACTTACCTGATGAGCGATGAAGCCGGGCAAATTATAGAAACGCATAGTGTCTCTGCAGGGCTGGATTATCCTGGTGTTGGTCCTGAACACTCTTTCCTGAAGGATGTTGACCGCGCTGAATATGTGGCGATTGACGACAATGAAGCCCTTGAAGCGTTTCGTTTGCTGAACCGCGTTGAAGGCATCCTGCCTGCCCTAGAGTCATCTCATGCCATAGCCTACGGCGTTAAACTCGCGGGTCAGATGTCCGCGGATCAAAGTATTGTGATTAACCTCTCCGGCAGGGGAGACAAAGACATTCCCACTGTCGCCCGAATAGACGGCATTTCGATAGAGTAGTACCCATGGTTCAGCTTTCTAAAACCCTAACTGACCTCTCAAGCGCAGAAAAAAAGGCGCTGGTTGCCTACATCGTTGCGGGTGATCCTACTCCCGAAACGACAGTACCTTTGATGCACACGTTGGTTGAGGCAGGTGTGGACGTCATTGAACTGGGCATGCCGTTCTCTGACCCGGAAGCAGAGGGGCCGGTGATTCAGCTTGCCCACGAGCGGGCCTTGGCTCACAAGGTGTCGCTTCGTGATTGTCTTGAGATGGCGACAGAATTTCGAAAGTCCAATGACACAACTCCCATCGTGCTGATGGGGTATCTGAATCCAATTGAGTTTATCGGTTACGAGCAGTTTGCAAAGGAAGCAGAAGCCGCAGGTATCAGCGGCACCATCATCGTTAACTTGCCGCCAGAGGAGTCCGGCGAGATGGACTCAGTGCTTGAAGCTCACGGTATTGAACCGGTTTATCTGCTCGCGCCGACAACAACGGATGAGCGGGCGGAGATTGTCTGCAGGGCTTCCCGAGGCTTTGTTTACTATGTGTCTTTGAAAGGCACGACCGGAGCGTCCACGCTGGACATCGATGATGTTTCAGAAAAGATGGCGCGCTTCAGAAAAATCAGTTCTTTGCCGATCATGGTCGGATTCGGCGTGAAAGACGGCGCCAGCGCCAAAGCGGTTGCAGAAGTTGCCGATGGTGCAGTGGTTGGTTCTGCGATTGTTAAGCTGATGGAAGAGCACAGAGATAACCCTGAGCAGCTTCAGCAGTCTGTGAAGCAGTTTGTTGGTGAGCTGAGAGCTGCCATTGACTGAACCCGGCGCTCATCTCGATGACTGGCTGGCGTACATTGGCAGTATTCATCCAGTAGGCTGGGATCTTGGGCTGGATAGGGTGGCGGAAGTCGGGCGAAGACTCGATGTTTTGCACCCGTCGAACACCGTTATTCTTGTCGCCGGTACCAACGGTAAAGGGTCTACCTGCGAATACCTGGAACAGTTCGCGCTTGCCAGCGGATTGCGCGTCGGAAAGTCCACATCACCTCATCTCTTTTCTTTTAATGAACGAATCATGGTCGACGGCTCAGCTGTACCTGACGGCGAAATCGTCGAAGCTTTTCGGACGATTAACGAGGCACGCGGCGATATCACGCTGACCTATTTCGAGTTTGCAACGCTAGCCTCGCTTGTCGTTTTTCGTGACCTTCAGGTGGATGTCGCCATCCTTGAAATCGGACTGGGTGGGCGTCTCGATGCGATGAATATTGTCGCACCTGACTTTTGCATCATCACCGCGATCGCACTGGATCATCAGGACTATCTGGGAGACACCCGCGAAGTCATCGCTGGGGAAAAGGCCGGCATCATGAGAGAAGGGGTCACCTGCCTCATCGCGGATCGTGAGTCACCTGAGGCACTGGCTGCTCAGGCAAAGCGGGTTGGTGCGCCGATCTTCAGAATTGGCGAAGACTTTGATCTTCGATCTGGTGTATCTCCGAAGCTGCCGCCCGATAGTTTCGCCGTCGCCGAAGAAGCCGCGGTTCGCCTGGGTTGGGATACAACAGATGCACAGCGGATTGCCGATCAGACCGAACTGGCTGGGCGTCGATCATGGGGGCGTCTGCACTGTGACGTTTTGCTGGATGTCGCGCACAATCCCTCAGCGGCAGCAGCACTGGCAGACTACCTGGCGACACTCGAAGGCTATGACGCGATTCACGCGGTCATGGGTATGTACGAGGACAAGGATATCGAGGCGGTTAGTGAGCTTCTTGCCCCAAGAATCAAGACCTGGCACCTCTGTGCCAGCGAAGAGCCCAGAGCAGCTTCTGTGAGCGTTTTAAAGGCACGTTTATCGGCAGATCAATCGGGAAATGCCCGGACCTATGATAAGATTAGCGAAGCATTTGCAGGCGCAGCGTCAGATGCCGGGGGAGATGACCTGATACTCGTTTTTGGTTCATTTCCCGTGGTCGGAACCTGTCTAAAGCTCTTGCCAGACTAAGTTACCAACGAATACACCAACTACTGACAAGCCGGATCTTCGCAACCATATTTAATGGACGCCAAACTTAAACAACGCCTGACCGGTGCTGTCATCCTGACATCTCTCGCTATCATCATTTTGCCGCTCCTGCTGGACGGCACCGAGCAGGAACGCGCTCGAGTGATTGCAGATATTCCAGAACCTCCTCGAATCGAATTGAGTGATATTACGGTGCAGGATATTGAGCGCCAGATGAGTCAGATGGAGAAGGCCAGCGAGGCGCGGTTGCCGAAAGAAGTGGTTGATGAGACTGACTACGAAGCATCGCCGGACTTCATCCTGGACAAAAACAATCTGCCGGTGAACTGGAGTCTGCAGCTGGGCAGTTTCCAAAATGAGGAAAACGCGACTCGACTCAGAGCTCAGTTGAGAGAGCAGAATTATCGTTCTTATATCCTCCACGCAAAAACCAGTGATGGCGAGATTTATCGTGTGTTTGTGGGCCCGTCCAGCAGCAAAGAAGCTCTGGCGAAGATGAACGTGGAGATCGAACAAAAGCTCCAGCTCAAAGGGCGGATCGTTCGATATCGAATTGAAGAAGACAGGGAGCAACTCGGGGGCTGATGGCGACGGTCGACTGGATCATTGTTGGTGTTCTGGCAGTCTCCACGCTGATTAGTTTAAGGCGCGGTTTCGTTAAAGAAGCACTATCCCTGGTTACCTGGATTGCCGCGGTGCTTGTCGCAAGACTTTTTGCGAACCAGTTTACCGTCGTATTGACGCCTTATATTGAGACGGAATCTATACGACTTCTCTCGGCCTACCTCATTCTATTTATTGCCACCCTGATGGTCGGCGGCATGGTGAACTACATGCTGAGCGAAATTGTAAAAGTGACCGGTCTCACAGGATTGGATCGAATGCTTGGCATGGCATTTGGATTTGTACGCGGCGGCATCGTCGTATTGGTGTTCGTGGCAATCGTGCATTACGCATTACCTGTGCAGGAAGACGACTGGTACCAGCAATCAAAACTCATCCCTGAGGCTGTTGTGCTGATTGAACAATTTGGACCGGTTGTCTTGGAGCAGGGTGAACTGTTGATGCAGGACGATCCTGCACAGGAAACATAATGGAGGCACTATGTGCGGCATAGCTGGCATGGTTGGCAGAAGTGACGTTGGTTACGACCTTTATGACGCATTAACGCTTCTACAGCATCGAGGTCAGGATGCTGCGGGTATGGTGACGTGTGACGGCGACAGGTTGAATCTGCGCAAACACAACGGTCTGGTGCGCGATGTATTCCGGCAACAGCACATGGACATGTTGAAAGGCAACATGGGTATTGCTCACGTCAGGTATCCCACCGCAGGCACCTCGAGTTCAGCCGAAGCTCAGCCCATGTATGTGAATTCGCCGTTCGGTATTTGTCTCGCCCATAACGGAAACCTGACAAATGCTGATGAACTGAACGAAGACCTGTTTCGTGCAGATCGTCGACACATCAATACCAATTCTGATTCAGAAGTTCTGCTTAATGTGTTCGCGCACGAGTTGCAGGCGGTTTCATCGTTACGCACGACACCCGATGAAGTTTTTGAAGCAGTGAAACGGCTTCACCAAAGAGCGGTAGGCGCTTATGCAGCGGTCGCCCTTATTACTGGATACGGCATACTCGGATTCCGAGATGCCCACGGTATTCGCCCGCTGGTTTACGGCAAACGCAGTACGCCAAACGGGGACGAATACATGATGGCTTCAGAGTCTGTGGTGTTGAGCGTGCTCGGTTTTGAAGTCATTGCGGATGTCGCGCCAGGCGAAGCTGTTTACATCGAAAGCAACGGACGAGTTCACAAGCAACAGTGCGCACCTAAAAAAGATTACAGTCCCTGTATCTTTGAGTATGTCTATTTGGCTCGGCCGGATTCTGTCATCGACAGTGTTTCGGTCTACAAAGCCAGGTTGAAGATGGGTGAAAAACTCGCCGATAAAATCAAAGCAACCTATCCTGACAACGATATTGATGTGGTAATTCCCATCCCTGATACCAGTTGTACAGCGGCACTGCCTATGGCGCATCGCCTGGGTGTTAAATATCGCGAAGGCCTGGTGAAGAACCGCTATATCGGCCGCACCTTCATCATGCCCGGTCAGGCTGAACGTAAAAAGTCGGTGAGACGAAAGCTCAGCCCCATCGAGCTGGAGTTCAAAGGTAAAAACGTTCTCCTGGTCGACGATTCCATTGTGCGCGGTACTACGTCGAAACAAATTGTCCAGATGGCAAGAGAGGCGGGCGCTAATAAAGTGTACCTTGCATCAGCAGCGCCCCCGGTCAGGTATCCTAATGTTTATGGCATTGATATGCCTGCAGCATCAGAGTTTGTGGCCCACAATTTGTCGGTGGACGAAATCGCTGACTATATTGGTGCCGACTGGTTGCTCTACCAGGACCTGGAAGATCTCAAGGAATGCGCCATGGGGATCAACGACGAAATTGATCGCTTTGACTGTTCCATCTTTGATGGAGACTATGTCACGGGTAATGTTGATGAGCAGTATCTCAATCGTGTCGAGATGTTGCGTAACGATTCAGCCAAGTCTCTGGACCCGAACAACGCCGAGGTCATAGAGCTGCACAACCAGGGCTGACAGCCGAAGTAAGGGACAGAATGAGACAGGTAATTCAGAAGACAGTTGATCAGGTTGGATCTGTCGTTCTCGGAAAGGAGACGCAGATTAAACTGGCCATTGCCTGTCTACTTTCCGAAGGCCATTTGCTGATCGAAGATATGCCAGGGATGGGTAAGACGACGCTGGCTCACGCTTTGGCGAAAGTGTTTAACCTTTCCTACAACCGAATTCAGTTCACGAGCGATATCCTGCCAGCCGACATCATTGGCGCACCGATATTCGACAAGGATCAAGGCACCTTCGTCTTCCACGAAGGACCTATTTTTAATCAGCTCATCCTTGCAGACGAAATCAACAGGACAACACCAAAAAGCCAGAGTGCTCTTTTGGAAGCTATGGAAGAGAGACAGGTCACTGTCGAAGGCGAGGCGCGCAGCCTTCCTGAACCATTCTTCGTGATTGCTACGCAGAATCCGAGCAATCAAGCAGGCACTTTTCCGCTCCCAGAGTCACAGCTGGATCGTTTCCTGATGCGTATTGAGCTGGGCTATCCCGATCCGATCGCAGAAAGAATCCTGCTCCAGGACCAGGATCGTCGGGTTGTCATCGGTACACTCGAAACCGCGATTAATCTGCTGGAGCTGAAAGAGCTCCAGCAGGCCTGCAAAGAGATCAAAGTGAGTGAAGCTCTTCTGGACTATCTGCAGCGGATAATTGCCTATACCCGGGAATCAGCTGAGTTCACACACGGTATCTCACCTCGTGGCGCGATGGCGCTACTAGCCAGTGCCAAGAGTTGGGCATTCATGCACGATCGTGAGTTTGTCGTGCCCGAAGACGTTCAGGCGGTATTGCCTGCAGTAGTCGAGCATCGTCTGCGGGAAGCATCTGACTTTACCGATCATGTCGGTACGGCTCTGGCTCAACGGCTCCTCAATAACGTCGACGTCATAGGTTAACTCGTGACGGACGCTTCTCAGCTTGACGGGGATAACATCCTGGCTGAGGTGTTTGGAGAGTCGGGTCGCAGCGAACGCTTCAATCGTTGGCTGAATCGTCGCATGCCGCCCGCTAACTCCATTACGCTGAATCAAAGGAAAGTCTTTATCTTGCCCACCAGGCAAGGTCTGATCTTTGCCTTGCTTGTCAGCGCTATGGTGATGGCGGGTATCAACTACCAGAACTCTCTTGTGTTCGCTTTAGCGTTCTTGCTGGCGAGTCTTTTCATGGTAGCGATGCTGCATACCTACCGTAATCTTTCAGGCCTGACGCTTGTGGCGGGTAGCACGCGACCGGCATTCGCTGGCGAAGAAGCCGAGTTTACGATTGTTCTAAAGAGATTGGGCGATCGAACCTATGAGTCCCTTCAGCTGGGTTGGAACCCAGACCTCATGGGTATCGCTAACCTGATTGAAGATGAAGAGGCGAGGGTACGCCTCTTCGTGAAAGCCAAACGCAGGGGCAGATACAACCCCGGACGCTTTCTACTGCAAACGTTTTATCCCCTGGGCTTGTTCAGAGCCTGGTCCTGGATTGATCTGGATATGCACACCATTGTGTATCCAAGACCAATCGCCGGTGGTGAAATTCCGTCAACCACGGCCACGAGCCAGGAAGAAGGTGAGCTGATTCTGCGCGACGGCGCTGAAGACTTTTACGGATTGCGTGAGTATCAGCCGGGAGATGCGATACGGCACATTGCCTGGCGCGCCTATGCCAGATCTGAAACCCTCATGACGAAACAGTTTGCTGCCTACGCTGATCGAAGGGTCTGGCTTGAGTGGGATCACTTCCCGGGTATGGATCGAGAAAGCCGTTTGTCACGACTGTGTTACTGGGTCCTTCAGTTAAACAGCCAAAACGATGAATATGGTCTCAGGCTTCCAGGTGTGGAGGTTCAACCAGGTCGAGGTGAGGCTCATCGGGATGCAGTGCTGAAGACGCTTGCATTGTTTGAGATCGACTGATGTATCAGATACCAAGAAACTCTCTTGTGCTCATGCTGGTGTCTATTGCCCTGGTCATCTTGCCGCATATTTTGCGGTTACCCATCTGGGTGACGCTGATGTGTATTGGATGTTGTTTCTGGCGGGTGATGGTTTATCAGGGGCGCTGGTCGTTCCCTGGAAAATGGGCGAAGACATTCTTTGTCTTCGGCTCGTTTTTGGGCGTTGGATTTGGTTACGGAACCTTGCTGGGTCTCGAGCCCTGGGTAGGCATGCTGATCATTGCGTTGGTGCTTAAACTGCTGGAGATGCATCGCAAACAGGATGCCTACACAGTGGTTGTCCTGGCTTACTTTGTTGCCCTGACAGAATTCCTGTTTGAGCAATCCATCCCATACACCCTTTACATGTATGTCGCGATCACAGTGATCACTTCTGCTCTCATTGGTCTTAATCAGGCCGAGGTGTCACCCAAAGCAGCGATTAAAAAAGCTTCGACCATGCTGGCGCAGGCGATTCCCCTGATGATTCTGCTGTTTGTGATGTTTCCCCGTATTGGACCGCTCTGGACGGTGCCGCTGCAAACCAATGTTGCGAGAACCGGGGTGACTGACTCCATGTCGCCCGGCAACATTGCAGAGCTCGTACAATCAGACGCACTTGCCTTTCGAGCAACTTTTGAAGGTGAGGTGCCTTCCTATAATCAGCTGTATTGGCGTGGTCTTGTGCTTTCCTATTTCAACAAGGGCAACCAGTCCTGGACGCAGGAACGTCCAGGCCTTTATGGCCAGACGCTGCAAGGTAAGAACGATGATGCCTCCTGGAAAGGCAATATGGAGTATGTCGGTGATCCGATTAACTACAGCGTCATTATGGAACCCACCAATCAGAACTGGGTATTTTCGCTAACGCTACCTGAGCCGACGGAACAGGAAAGGCTGGGCCTGGTCAGGGACTTTCGGTTCTATTCGTTTCAGGAAATTCGCGCGCGCTTTCAGTATGAGTTGACCTCCTATCTTGATCACAGAACAGACGTAGAGCTCTCCGATTTCTGGCGACATCGATATACGTTGTTGCCTGATGGTGATAATCCGCAAGCCCGGCAGTTAGGTGCAGAGCTGAGAGCAGATAGTCTAAGTGACGATGAGTTTCTTGCTCAGGTGCTTCGGTACTACATGGCTGAGGGGTTTGCCTATACCTTGAAACCGCCAATTCTCGAAGGCGATACGATTGATCAGTTTCTGTTTGAATCAAGGCGAGGCTTTTGTGAGCACTTCGCAGGCAGCTTTGTTTATCTGATGAGATCCGGTGGCGTACCCGCCCGGGTTGTTGTTGGTTACCAGGGCGGCGAGTTTAACCGACGAGGAAACTATGTCGCTGTCAGGCAGTTCGATGCACATGCCTGGGCTGAAGTCTGGATGGAAGGTCGTGGCTGGATTCGTGTCGACCCAACATCAGTAGTTGCGCCGGAAAGGATTCAGGAAGGTCTTGAGTTCGCTGTTGAAGGTGAGGAATTCCTCGCGGATGTCGGCCTGTCTCTGATGAAATTTCGATCAAGTCTTTGGATCACCGAATTGCGCCTTCAGTTCAGTGCCCTGAATCATTACTGGGACGCCTGGGTGGTTGGTTATTCACCCACCATGCAGATGGAACTGTTGAATCGTTATCTTGGGGAGATTGATCGAAAGACCATGGGTATGTACCTGATCGGTGGTTTCTTTGTGATCTTTGCGCTTGTTGCGCTCTTCTTGCTCATGAAACGCAGCACTCGCAAGCTGGCGCCTGTAGAAAGGGAATATCTTAAATATTGTCAGTATCTTGCCGGCCAGGGATTAGCCAGGGCAGTAGGAGAGGGGCCGATCGATTATGGTCGCCGCGTCTCGGAGGCACGTCCTGATCTAGCACCAGGTATCCGAGCCGTTACAAACGCTTATGTTCGCCTGAATTTTGCAGAAGACCGACCTGAGGAAACGGATCTCCTCAGGAAGGCCTATCGCAATCTTAGAATCAGATCGTTTGCCTAGACGATTCGATTAGCCGGCAGCTACGATGTTGACTGCTGGAATCGTGACCGTCTCTGCAGACTTCTGGAACGATTCGATTTCATGGAAGTTCAGATAACGGTAGATGTCGTCCGCCATGGTATCGAGATCCTTCGCGTACTCCAGGTATTCCTCAGGCGTTGGTAGTTTGCCGAGGATACTCGAGACTGCTGCAAGTTCTGCCGACGCCAGATAAACGTCTGCGCCATCACCAAGTCGGTTAGGGAAGTTACGAGTCGAAGTGGAAACACAGGTAGTGTTCGGTGCCACTCGAGCCTGGTTACCCATGCACAGTGAACAACCGGGCATCTCAGTTCGTGCACCTGCCTGAGCAAACACGTTGTAGACACCTTCTTCCATCAGTTGGTGTTCGTCCATCTTCGTCGGTGGAGAAATCCAGAGACGAGTAGGGATGGAGCTGGCCTGACTGAGCATGCTGGCTGCGGCGCGGAAGTGACCAATGTTGGTCATACAAGAGCCAATGAATACTTCATCGATTTTGTCGCCTGCAACTTCAGACAGTGGCTTCACGTCATCCGGATCATTCGGGCACGCAAGCAGCGGTTCTTTGATCTCGTTCAGGTCAATTTCGATAATTTCTGCGTACTCTGCGTTCGCATCCGGTTCCATAAGCTCCGGATTTTCCAGCCAGGCTTCCATGGCTTCGATTCGACGCGCAATAGTTCGAGGATCTCCGTAACCTTCGTTGATCATCCACTTCAGCAGCGTCACGTTGGAGCTGAGGTATTCGATGATGGGCTCTTTGCCGAGTCGGATGGTACATCCACCGGCAGAACGTTCTGCCGATGCATCGCTGATCTCGAATGCCTGCTCGACTTTCAGGTCAGGCAGACCTTCGATTTCAAGAATTCGACCAGAGAAGACGTTCTTCTTGCCTTCTTTCGCGACGGTCAGCAGGCCACGTTGAATGGCCGCATAAGGAATTGCGTTCACAAGATCCCTGAGCGTGATACCAGGCTGCATTTCGCCCTTGAAACGTACCAGTACCGACTCAGGCATATCCAGCGGCATGACGCCGAGTGCCGCGGCAAAGGCGACCAGACCTGAGCCTGCCGGGAAGCTGATGCCCAGAGGGAAACGAGTATGTGAGTCGCCGCCAGTACCAACTGTGTCAGGTAGCAACATGCGGTTCAGCCACGAGTGGATGATGCCGTCTCCAGGTCTCAGTGCTACACCACCGCGTGTCTGAATAAAGTCAGGCAGCGTGTGTTGTGTATCGATATCGACAGGCTTCGGATATGCCGCCGTGTGACAGAAAGACTGCATCACCAGGTCTGCTGAAAAGCCGAGACAGGCAAGCTCTTTCAATTCATCTCGCGTCATTGGACCAGTGGTGTCCTGGGAACCCACTGTGGTCATCTTGGGTTCGCAGTATGTGCCAGGGCGCACACCGTCGACACCGCAGGCTTTACCAACAATTTTTTGTGCCAGAGTGAAACCGGCACCTGACTCTTCTGCTGGAATAGGCTTTCGGAACGTATCGGTGGTTTCGAGACCAAGAGCTTCGCGAGCTCTCTCAGTCAGACCGCGGCCAATGATCAGGGGAATGCGTCCGCCTGCGCGAACTTCATCGAGCAGAACTGGCGTAGAAAGTTCGAACTCCGAAATCACGTCGCCGGCTTCGTTAGTGATCTTGCCTTCATAAGGGTGAATCGTGATCACATCGCCCATGTTCATCTTTGTGACATCACATTCGATTGGCAGAGCGCCTGCATCCTCCATGGTGTTAAAGAAGATGGGTGCGATTTTGCCACCTAGACATACACCGCCATCTCGTTTGTTCGGGATAAACGGAATGTCATCACCCATGTGCCATAGCACAGAGTTAGTCGCAGACTTTCTTGAAGAACCGGTGCCAACGACATCGCCGACGTAGGCGAGGGGATGACCTTTCTTCTTCAATTCCTCGATGGTTTCCAGAGGATTTTCCATGCGCTTAATCAGCATGGCTTGTGCGTGCAGCGGAATATCTGGTCTGCTCCAGGCATCACCAGCAGGTGACAGGTCGTCAGTATTTGTTTCGCCTTCCATCATAAAGACAGTCACGGTGATTTGCTCAGGTACTTCAGGCTTGCTGGTGAACCATTCGGCATCTGCCCATGATTGAAGAACCGCCTTGGCATGTTCGTTCGTCTTGGATTTTTCAACGACATCGTGGAAAGCATCGAACATCAACAGGGTTTTGGAGAGACCTGCAGCCGCAGTTCCAGCAACGGCGTCGTTATCCAGCAGGCTAATCAGCGATTCAATATTGTAGCCACCCAGCATGGTGCCAAGCAGTTCAGTCGCTCGATTGGCGTCGATCAGAGGAGAAGAGGCTTCGCCTGTTGCCAGTGCGGTCAGGAATGCGGCTTTTACATAAGCTGCGTCATCAACACCCGCCGGTATCCGATTTTCGAGCAGGTCTACGATGAAATCTTCTTCACCTGCTGGTGGATTCTTGATCAGTTCAACCAGTTCGTTGACCTGTTCAGCATTCAGGGGTTTGGGCACTACACCTTCTGCGGTGCGTTCCTCTACGTGTTGTCGATAGGCTTCAAGCACAACCTGTTCCTCACTGTATAATGGTGGAGCGCTAATTGCGGAATAGCCGTAAGCGCTTGTCCGGTTTCAAAAGGGTGGCAAGTTTACTGGAACCGGGTCCTAAAGTTAAGTCGCACCCCGCCGTAAGACTATGAATGTGAACAGTTTTTTGCGTTGTCAGACGCCCGATTCGTGGCTCGAAAAAGCCGTATCCGAACTTCCGATCCTGCTTATTGATCACGCAAACTGTGAGAAGAAAGCCGCGTCTACCGCATTAAACCTGATGTACAGGCATGTCGATCAAACGGAGATGATTCTCAGGCTTTCGAAACTTGCCCGAGAAGAGCTGCGGCACTTCGAGCAGGTCGTCGCTATCCTGAAAGAAAGGAATATATCGTATGCCCAGATTTCTTCGGCGAGATACGCTGGTGAACTGAGGGCCAGCGTGCGCACCCACGAGCCTGCCCGCCTGATCGACATACTTATTGTCAGTGCGATTGTCGAAGCGAGAAGCTGTGAACGCTTCTCCAGACTGGTGGATGTGCTCGATGAAGAACTGGCAGAGTTTTATGCTTCGCTGCTGAAATCGGAGGCTCGACACTTCAAGGTGTATCTCCAACTGGCTGAGCAGGCATCAGAAGGGGTGAACATCGACGAGAGAATCGCTCACTTTCTTGCTGAAGACGAGCGCTTGATTACCTCACCTGACCCCGAGTTTCGTTTTCATAGTGGCGCGCCCGTATAAGGCCACGCCTAAAACTGGTATTCCTTTAGCTCGACATCGCTGCCTTCGGCAATCAGGTATTGCATCGAAGTGTGCCAATCACCCAACACGTAACGCTTACCTGAACGTTCGCCCAGGCGGACATCATGGATTGCTGGTCGATGGGTATGCCCATGGATGAAGAGCGATACGCCAGCCTCTTGCATGGCCTTAGTCACTTCCTCCGGCGTGACATCCATAATGTCGTCAGCGGTTTCACGAGTGTGTGCTTTGCTCTCGCCCCTGATCTGTTTGGCGATGGCAGCACGGTCTTCCAGAGGTTTCTGTAGAAAATCCGCCTGAAAAGCGGGTGATCTGAGCAATTGCCTGGCTTTCATGTACTCGGCATCGAGCGTACAGAGGCTGTCTCCGTGCATTAGGAGGGCGGGTCGCCCATTCAGATCGATCGTTTTTGGGTCTTCCAGCAACGTGGCATTGGCGCGGCCGCAGTATTCCTCACCGATAAGAAAGTCTCGGTTTCCATGCATTAGGAAAACCTTGCAGGACAGACGGGACAGGGCATTTGCGACCCTTTGGTTGAACTCGGATTGATCGTCATCTCCGAGCCAAACTTCGAAAAAATCCCCAAGAATATAGAGCTCATCGATGTCCTGGCAGTGCTCGGCAAGGAAGGTTTCAAAAGCTCTGGTCAGGTCGTCTCGCTGGGCATCCAGGTGCAGGTCGGAGATGAAAATTCGTTTCATATGAGAAGTCTTTCTAAGCTATTGCTTTATTTGGAAAAAATGGTCGATTCATTGTTTGACTGTACAGGACCTCATTAGTAGAATGCGCCCCTTTCCAACGGCAGCTCCTGTTTGTCGCTGGCTATTATATTCGGGGTATAGCGCAGTCTGGTAGCGCGCCTGCTTTGGGAGCAGGATGTCGGGAGTTCGAATCTCTCTACCCCGACCAAATTCCCATAAGGTGAATGTCAGTGAGCGCCCGTAGCTCAACTGGATAGAGCATCGGCCTTCTAAGCCGAGGGTTGAAGGTTCGAGTCCTTCCGGGCGCGCCACCTCATGGTAACGAGCAATGGTGGGCGTAGCTCAGTTGGTAGAGCTCCGGATTGTGATTCCGGCGGTCGTGGGTTCAAACCCCATCGTCCACCCCAGACAATTAATGCAGCACTACATGCGAAAGTGGCGGAATTGGTAGACGCGCTGGTTTTAGGTACCAGTATCGAAAGATGTGAGAGTTCGAGTCTCTCCTTTCGCACCAGATAATCGATAACAGGTAAGACAATGCAGGTAACGGTAGAAACCACTCAAGGCCTAGAGCGAAAGATGCGGGTGGTTGTTCCATCCGAGCGGGTGGAAGACCAGGTCAGCGAGAAGATCAAGCAAACGGCTCAGAAGGCGCGAATCAATGGATTCCGTCCGGGTAAAGTGCCAATGCGAGAAGTGAAGCGTCGTTTTGGCGAAGGCATCCGACAAGAAGTCTCCAGCGAGCTTATTCAATCTTGTTACGGCGAAGCGCTGCAGAAAGAAGAAATCAGCCCAGCTGGTATGCCGCAGATCGATGATGTAAAGATCGAAGAAGGGCAGGACCTGGAATTTACAGCGACCTTCGAAGTTTTCCCTGAAATTGAAATCTCAGGTTTTGATGGCATTTCTGTTGAACGTCTTGCCAGTGAGATCAAAGACTCCGACGTCGATGAGATGATCGACACGCTTCGCAGTCAGCGTATGCGTTACAACGAAACAGACCGCGCCAGCCAGAATGAGGACAAGCTCAATCTGGACTTTGAAGGTTTTGTCGATGGCGAGGCGTTTGAAGGTGGTAAAGCAGAAGGTGCAGACATCATCCTGGGTTCAGGTTCTATGATTCCTGGATTCGAAGATGGACTTGTTGGGCTTAAAGCCGGCGACGAAAAAGATCTCGAAGTAACCTTCCCTGAGCAATACCAGGCAGAAAATCTCGCTGGTAAAGACGCTGTTTTCAAGATCAAGGTTAATACGGTTGCAGAACCTGCTCTGCCTGAACTCGACGATGAATTTTTTGATTCGTTTGGCGTAGAAGAAGGTGGCGGTCTTGACGCATTCCGTTCAGAACTCGTCAGCAATATGGAGCGTGAACTGGATTCGGCGATCAAGGCTAAGGTAAAGGACCAGGTTATGGACGGCCTCCTTGAGAGCAATGACTTCGATGTGCCTCAGGCACTGATCGATCAGGAAGTTAATCGTATGCGCCAGGAAGCCGTGCAGCAGTTCGGCGGCGGTGCCCAAATGGATCCGAATCTGTTACCTGCAGAAATGTTTTCAGAGCAGGCGCAAAAGCGAGTGAAGCTTGGTCTTCTGGTCGCTGCGATTGTTGAAAAGAACGAAATTCAGCCAGATGCTGAGAAAGTTCGTGAAACCATCGACACGATGGCAAGCCAGTATGAAGAACCGGATCAGGTTCGTAATTTCTACTACAGTAACGAGCAGCAACTGAGCCAGATTCAGAATATCGTGCTCGAAGAACAGGTTGTTGAATTCGTCCTCGAAGGCTCCAATGTGACCGAAAAAACGGTCGATTATCAGGAAGCCGTCAGCCGGGAAGCGCCCGCTGAAGCGGCAGAAGAGGACTCTGAAGAGGCTTCAGAGGAATCTAAAGCTTAATTCGCCGGGTTGTCATCCGATAACCCACTGATCTCGTAAGGTAATTGTGGAGCTTATGTTCCACAATTAGCCGTCAAGTCAACCATTGAACTTTCAATATTTTGCCGCATTATTAGGTGTTACAGGCGCCATTTTTCAAGAGATATCCCATGCACGATTTTGAAGACAGATTACTGCCACAGCCACAGGGCCTGGGTCTTGTACCCATGGTTCTGGAGCAAACAGCGAGGGGCGAGCGGTCTTATGACATTTACTCCCGTCTGCTGAAAGAACGCATCATTTTTGTTGTTGGTCCAATCGACGACAACGTGGCAAACCTGGTTGTCGCACAGCTGCTTTTCTGCGAGTCCGAAAACGCAGATAAAGATGTGCAGCTATACATCAATTCACCTGGTGGTTCAGTGACCGCCGGTCTCGCCATCTACGACACCATGCAGTTTATTAACTGTGAAGTTTCTACCCTGTGCATTGGTCAGGCAGCGAGCATGGGTGCCTTCCTGTTAGCAGGTGGTACAAAAGGTAAGAGATTTGCCTTGCCTAATTCGCGCATCATGATTCACCAGCCAAGTGGTGGTTCCCAGGGGCAGGCTTCGGACATCGAGATTCAGGCGAAAGAGATTCTCTATCTGCGTGAGCGCATGAACGAAATTATGGCTAGCCATACCGGTCGCACTGCAGAAGAACTTGCGAAAGATACTGAGCGTGACAACTTTATGACGGCTAAAGAAGCCCTGGAATACGGGATGATCGATACCATCCTTGAACAACGCTCTAACCTGATGGCTGTTGCTTAAAGGTCGAGCGGTATATTTTTATTTTTGAGTGTATGAATATAATGGTTTGAGGGCGTGCAGCCCCAACCAGCATGTAACAGCAGTAGGTAATTTGAGGTTTCGGTATGTCAGACGAGCATGATGGAAATAACGGCGACGGCAAGCTGCTCCACTGCAACTTTTGCGGTAAGAGTCAGCATGAAGTCAGGAAACTGATCGCTGGTCCATCCGTTTATGTCTGCGACGAGTGTGTCGAACTTTGTAACGACATTATTCGCGAAGAGCTACAGGAAAATAACGAAGAAGCCGAAAACCGAAAGCTGCCAACGCCTCAGGAAATCAACGAGATCCTCGACGAGTATGTCATCGGACAACACCGAGCGAAGAAGGTGTTGTCGGTTGCGGTTTATAACCACTACAAGCGTCTGAATTACTCCGGCAAGAAAGATGATGTTGAGCTGCAGAAGAGCAACATTCTTCTTGTTGGACCAACCGGTACGGGTAAAACACTACTCGCCGAAACGCTTGCTCGATTGCTGGATGTTCCATTCACCATTGCTGATGCTACGACGCTGACTGAAGCAGGTTATGTTGGTGAAGACGTTGAGAACATTATTCAGAAGCTTCTTCAAAAATGTGACTACGACGTAGATAAAGCTCAGGTGGGCATTGTTTACATCGATGAGATCGACAAGATTTCGCGCAAGTCTGACAACCCATCCATCACTCGTGACGTTTCCGGTGAAGGTGTTCAGCAGGCACTGCTCAAGCTGATCGAAGGTACCGTGGCCTCTGTTCCACCTCAGGGTGGTCGCAAGCATCCTCAGCAGGAATTCCTGCAGGTTGATACATCCAACATTCTGTTTATCTGTGGTGGTGCATTTGCCGGGCTGGATAAAGTTATTCAGGATCGTTCTGATAAGAGCGGCATCGGATTTGGCGCTAGCGTTCAGACAGAAGCCAGTAAGAAAAACCTCGGCGAAACTCTGAGTGACGTTGAGCCGGAAGATCTGGTCCGTTACGGACTGATCCCTGAATTCGTAGGCCGTCTGCCGGTCCTTGCGACCTTGGAAGAGCTGGATACTGAAGCTCTGGTGCGAATTCTCAAGGAGCCAAAAAACGCTTACACCAAGCAGTATGCAAAGCTGTTTGAGATGGAAGGTGCGGAAATCGACTTCCGTGAAGACGCGTTGGTTGCCATTGCCCAGAAGGCGATGGAGCGTAAAACCGGTGCTCGTGGCCTTCGATCTATTCTGGAATCTGTGCTGCTTGAGGTTATGTACAAGCTGCCATCAGAAGAGGGCGTCAGCAAAGTTATCATCGATGAAAACGTCATTAACGGCGCTTCCGATCCGATGTTGATCTATGAGAATGCTGAACAGCCGAAAGCCGCGCCGGAATAACACCTAATTTGGCGACTTTCGTCCGGAATTTCCGGTAAACCACGAAAAAAACAGGTTCTATCGACCATTTTCCCGGGCAGTTTCCCGTAAACTGTCCTTATATATCCAAGTTTCGAGATAACCATGCCAGACCAGCTGTTTGATGTACCCATTGTGACTCTTAGGGACATGGTGGTGTATCCCCACGGCGTACAACCTCTATTTATAGGCACTGAAAAGTCGATTCGTGCCCTCGAATTTGCCCAGGAGAACGACAAGGACAAGAAAATCCTGCTTCTGGCAAAACGCGATCCTACCAACGACGAACCAGGTCCGGACGACCTATTCACGTTCGGCACTGTCGCAACCATCCTTCAGCTAATTCGCCTGCCAGACAAAACCGTCAAAATTCTTGTTGAAGGTAACAATCGCGCGTCGGTGAGCGAAATTCGTGATGGCGAAGAGTTTTTCACCGGCGATGCTGAGTTGCAGGAAGAAACGGTTGTTGATTCTGGTGAAGGCCAGGCGATGATCCGTTCGCTGATGAGTACTTTTGATCAGTACGTTCAGCAGAGCAAAAAAGTGCCACCAGAAGTCATGACCTCTCTGTCCAGCATTGAGGATCCTTCTCGACTCGTCGATACGATAGCCTCGCAGCTCACGTTGAAACTGGATATCAAACAGCAACTGCTCGAAATGGTCGATCTACAAGAACGAATCGACCACATGCTGAGTCTGCTCGAGGGTGAGCTCGAATTGTTTAACGTTGAAAAACGAATTCGGGGCCGCGTTAAAAAGCAGATGGAAAAGAGCCAGCGCGAGTACTACCTGAACGAACAAATGAAGGCCATCCAGAAAGAGCTGGGTGACCTGGATGATGTGCCAAATGAAGTTGAGGACATGGAAAAGCGCCTCGAGTCGTCTGGCATGCCAAAAGAAGCAAAAGAGAAGACCAAGGCAGAGTTGAACAAACTCAAGATGATGTCGCCGATGTCAGCGGAAGCGACGGTAGTTCGTTCCTATATCGATTGGATGCTGAATACGCCATGGAAGAAGCGCTCTAAAGTTCGAACCGACATTCCGGCCGCAGAAGAGGTGCTCGAAGCCGATCACTATGGTCTCGAGGAAGTTAAAGACCGAATTCTTGAATACCTGGCGGTCCAAAAGCGCGTCAAAAAGATCAAAGGCCCTGTGCTCTGTCTGGTAGGCCCACCTGGTGTGGGTAAAACCTCGCTTGGTGAGTCCATCGCTAGGGCGACTAACCGTCAGTTCATTCGAATGGCCCTGGGCGGTGTTCGAGATGAAGCAGAGATTCGTGGTCACAGGCGAACCTACATTGGTTCTATGCCTGGCAAAATTATCCAGAAGCTTGCGAAGGTGGGTGTGAAGAACCCGCTGTTCCTGCTCGATGAAATTGACAAGATGGGCCAGGACCATCGAGGTGATCCTGCATCCGCATTACTCGAAGTGCTGGACCCTGAACAAAATAATTCGTTTAACGATCACTATATGGAGGTCGACTACGATCTTTCCGAAGTGATGTTTATCTGTACGTCGAACTCGATGAATATTCCTGCGCCTTTGTTAGATCGTATGGAGATCATTCGAATCCCCGGATATACCGAAGACGAAAAACTGAATATTGCTTCACGCTATCTCATTCCGAAGCAGATCGAGAACAATGGCCTCGAGAAAGAGGAAATTGCGATTAGTGACGATACCGTCACCGACCTGATTCGTTACTACACCCGCGAAGCGGGGGTGCGAGGATTGGAACGTGAAATCGCAAAAATCTGTCGCAAGGTCGTGAAAGAGACCGCACTCAATGACACTGAAGGCGAAGGTGTTATCGAAGTAACCCCTGAGCGACTGGAGGACTATTCCGGCGTCCGCAAATTTAACTTCGGACTGGCAGAAGAAGAAGACCAGGTTGGGCAAGTGACAGGTCTAGCGGTCACCAGTGTTGGTGGTGAATTGCTATCAATCGAAGCTGTAGCTGTGCCTGGTAAGGGGCGTCATACCAGAACTGGTTCACTGGGCGATGTTATGCAGGAATCCATACAGGCCGCGACAACCGTGGTCCGTAGCCGATCTAATGTTCTTGGTATCCGCAAGGATTTCCATGAAAAATATGATCTGCACATCCATATGCCTGAAGGCGCGACACCAAAAGATGGTCCGAGCGCGGGTATTGCGTTGTGCACTGCAATGGTTTCCGTACTAACTGGTATACCCGCCCGCTCAGATGTGGCGATGACCGGTGAAATCACCCTGCGGGGTCAGGTCTTGGCTATTGGCGGTCTTAAAGAGAAGCTTCTGGCCGCACATCGAGGTGGTATTAAGACGGTTTTGATTCCAGATGAGAATAAGCGAGACCTCAAAGACATCCCCGACAACATAAAAAGTGATCTGGAAATCATTCCGGTTAAGTGGATTGATGAAGTTCTTGAGGTGGCATTGCAAAGAATGCCGGAGCCCATTGAAGAGGATCTTGATCCTGAGTCAAGTAGTGATGCAGAGCAAAACTCAGAATCCGGCGAAACCCCCAGAATTAGCGCTCATTAGCGAGTTTTACCTTGAATATAAGGGCCTCAGAGGGTATAAAAATACGAGGCACAGGGTTACCGCATAAGGATATGCGAAACATCAAAAATCACTACAACAGACCACTTAAAAGGGGTAGAGCGTGAATAAACAAGAGCTGATTGAAAACATTGCAGCATCCGCCGATATCACTAAGGCAGCTGCTGGCCGAGCGCTGGATTCAATGATTGATTCGATTACGGATTCATTGAAAAAAGGCGACTCAGTTGTGTTGGTAGGATTCGGCACATTTAGTGTTCGGGATCGTGCAGCACGAACTGGCAGAAACCCGCAGACTGGTGAAGAAATTCAAATCTCAGCAGCGAAAGTTCCGGCTTTCAAAGCAGGTAAAGCCCTTAAAGACGCGGTGAACTAATCACTGTTGATCGAATCAACATTACCGCTGAGATAGGGTAACGAATAACAACAAAAACCACAGGAAACACACAAAAAAAGGCGTATCTCTGAGATACGCCTTTTTTTATGGTCTACAATAGGCCACCCCAGAACAGGTCGGAAAGACCGCAGTAAGAAGAGAGGAACAAATGGTCATTCAGAAGATGCGCGATGGTAGCGAGGGTATTCTCGCGAAGGTCATTATTGGACTGATAATCATCGTGTTTGCCCTTTTTGGCTTTGGTTCTATCACCACTTTCCTGGCGCCCGTACCCAAAGTGGCGACTGTTAATGGTGCGGAAATTGCCCAGGCTGAAATGGAGTTTGCGGTAGAGAGAAACCGAAGATTATTGCTGGCACGTGGCATCCCGATCGACCAGATTAATGAAGACGAGCTGCGGGCTAATGTTCTTGAAGGTCTGATTTCCCGGGAGCTACTTTCTCAGGCGGCACAGGATTTCAATTTACACTACAGCGATGCAGCGATTGATGCTGACATCGTTGCCACCGACATGTTTCAGCTTGATGGTGTATTCAATGGCGACCAATTTCAGAATGTCATCCGTAGCGCCGGTTACACCCCCCTGAGTTATCGCGATGAACTCCGCACCGACAAATTGTTCGATCAACTGCTGACCGGTATTCGAAGCTCGGCGTTCCTGACTGAAGACGAAAGCAAACGATATAGCTCGTTACTGTCACAGACTCGAGACATCGCCTTTATCGAAATTTCAGCAACGGACCTGATTGACGAAGTCATTGTTGAAGACGAAGACCTTCAGGAGTACTACGACGAGAACACATCAGACTTTGTGACAGATGAGACGGTGAACATCGAGTTCGTTGAGCTGAAGCACGAAGACCTGGCCGCCGACCTCGAAATTGATGAAGAAGAACTGGCGCTGTACTTCTCTGAGATTCGCGCTGACTACGCCACTGATGAGACTCGCAGGGTAGCCCACATACTGATTGAAGTATCTGATGAGGTTACTGTTGAAGAGGCCAGCAATGAAGCAGCTGCTGTCTACCAGCGCATCCTTGATGGCGAAGATTTCGCTGCGCTGGCAAAGGAGGCTTCTGATGATGCTGGTTCAAGCGAAACCGGCGGGGATCTAGGCTTTAACCCTCAGGGCACCTTTTTCCCAGAGTTTGAAGCGGTTGCCTACGACCTGGGTATGAACCAGGTTTCAGAACCTGTCGAAACCGAAATTGGCTTCCACATTATTAAAGTGCTGGATATTGAAGAAGGCAATCAGCCTGAGTTGGCGGATGTTCGGCTAGAAGTTGAGATGGCGTATCGCTTGTCAGCGACCGAAGAAGACTTTGTGTCTATGTCCTCACGACTGGCCGAACTGCTGTTCGAGAGCATTGATCTTGAAGTACCAGCGGAAGAGGTTGGGCTGGAGATTCAGACGACTGGTCACCTGACTCGCGAAGCCAACCATTTCCTGATGGGTAATAACAATGTGGCTGAAGCAGCTTTCAGTCCTGATGTGCTTCTTGATGGCAACAACAGCGATCTGATTGAGCTGTCAGAGGATCATGTCGTGGGTATTCGAGTGCTCGAGCACAACCCAAGTGAAACCAGACCGTTGGCTGAAGTCAGCGAAGACATCAGATTTATTCTGCAACGGCAGAAGGCGACAGAACTTGCAGGGAGCAGGGCAGAAGATATAGTTGCTGCCATCGAAGGTGGCTCCTTGGCTCAGTTCGTTGCGGATGAATACGGTCTCAATTGGTCGTTGGCACCGGGCGCTACCCGCTTTACTCGGGAGATCAATCCTCAGGTATTGAGTGCAGCGTTTAAGCTGGCAAGACCTGCGGAGAACAAAGAATCATTGGGTGCATCAACCATGCAAAATGGAGATGGCCTGGTAGTTCGAGTCTCGAGTGTAGAGAACAAACCCGTACCAGAGCTTCTGGAAGCTGAAATCGCGGGGCTGCGCCAGAGCATGGCGTCCCAGATGGGTTTGGCGGATTTCAATGAGTTTGAGCGAAGCCTGAACGAAACGGCCAGCATCAATACGGCGGCTGACTAGTTGATCAGTTGAGTGACGTCTACATAGAGCGTCAAACGATCTCCGGGGTGGATGTATTTCTGACCATCCACCTTTTTGTTCCAGGCAACAATGTTCTGAACTGAAACGTTAAATTTGCTTGCGATCTTCGAGAGTGACTCACCGCTTCTTACTTTGTAATTCAGACGTCTGACTTGTCGATTCCGGGTAGGTTTGCTTGTGGCCGCAACCTGTTGAGTGTCTTGTTTGAAGATCTTGAGTTCTGTGCCCGGGTGCAGAAGACCTGTTGTTCCCATGCCATTCCATTTGGCCAGCTCGCGCATTCCGACATCAAACTTTCTGGAAATCTCCCAGAAGCTGTCTCCAGGTTGAACGACGTAAATAGCTGGTTCAGAACCGTACTTATTCTCGAGGCTCGCCTGTCGGCTAGCCAGTCTGCCTTCGGACGTCATCGTGTAGTCGACATTGGGTGATGCTGCGGGTATCAGGAGCGATTCGCCTGCTCGAATGGTGTTGCCGGATATCTCATTGGCACTGCGAATCGTATCCACGGTTGTGCGATATTTCTTGGCAATGGATCCCAGGCTTTCGCCATAGCGAATCTTATGACGCTTCCAGGACAACCTTTCGGTGGTCGGCAGGTCAGCCAAGGCGGCTCTGAATCGTTCAGCCTGGCTTATTGGCACGAGAAGTTCGTGCGGTCCTTCAGGATGCGTTGCCCATTGATTGAAAGCCGGATTCAGGGTGTAGAGCTCTTCATCGGTGATGTCGGCCATCAAAGCGGCTTTGTGTAAGTCTAGTTGCCCACCCGTATCCACGACTTCCCAATAAGGCTCGTTCGCCATTTCAGGTAACGTGATGTGGTATTTCTCAGGGTTGGCGAAAATCTCGCTGATGGCGAGTAAGCGTGGAACGTAGGTGTAAGTTTCCTTCAGCACCTTGATAGACCAGAAGTCTACTTCCTCTTTCGGCAGGTTGCTGCGGCGAATGGAATTCAGGACATTGCCCTGACCGGCATTGTAAGCAGCCAGTGCGAGCAACCAGTCGCCGTCGAACATGTTGTGTAAGTATTCAAGGTAGTCGATGGCGGCGGTTGTTGAGGCGCGCACATCTCTTCGGCCGTCGTACCACCAGTCGATTTTCAGACCATAAACTCTCGCAGTACCGGGAATAAACTGCCATAGACCTGCCGCTCGTCCATGGGAGTAGGCAAATGGATCATAGGCACTTTCAACGATGGGCAGCAGTGCAAACTCCAGAGGTACCTCACGGCGTTCCAATTCTCCGATGATGTAGTGCAGGTGAGGCCCAGCCCGTCGAGCGACCCGTTCTACATATTCAGGATGATTGACGTACCACCTCAGCTCATTGAAAACACGTTTACGGTCGGTCTCGCGCGACAAAGTGAAGCCGCTGCGCATCCGCTCCCACATATCCACTGGCTGAGCGTCAATTTCCGGTTCAGCTGAGACCTGCTCAGCTTCCATGTTGTCGGATTCTTCCGGCGCTTTTTCATCCTCGTCCATCGGCTCGGAAACTGGTGGCACAATGACGCCGCCGGTGGGTGCATTTTGCTCTGGCGCCAGTTCTGACTGGGTCAGCGCCGATTCGTTGGTCATGCATCCGGCAAGCAGAAGGCAAGTCAGCAATGGTGCTGCATTAGATAAAACAGGGGATTTCATGGGGAGACTGCAGGAACGTTCCGTGTTTGTTGCAAGTAGCATTATAATAGTAAAACCCGCTATGAATAGGTTGACATGCAAGACGCGTTTTCGTCATTAAAGCCTGACGCCAGGCCTGCGAGGGAACAGCTCCTACGCTGGTTTGAGACGCCCCTGGGAACCCACGTGCTTAACACTGAGCAGGCGGTTCTGGATCAGCTGTTGCCTGGATTCTTCGGATACAACCTATTGCAGCTTAGTGTGCAAAATCGCTCGCTGTTTTCATCGAGCCCGATTCAGACAAAAATTCAGTTAGCACTGGATTCTGACAACGCGGAATCTCTGCGGAATCCGTTCATCGGCCGACCAACATCTCTACCTTTCGAAAACGACAGTATTGATGTTGCGGTATTGCACCATCTTCTTGATTACGCAGACTCGCCACAAGATATCCTCAAAGAGATCGGCAGAGTTACCTTGCCCATGGGACACGTTGTGATTGTTGGTTTTAATCCCTGGAGCCTCTGGGGATTGTGGCGTTCGGCTCTCCAGTTCAAAGAAACTTCCCCGTGGAACGGACAGTTCATTGGACCCGGAAGACTCATGGACTGGCT
This sequence comes from Pseudomonadales bacterium, assembly GCA_965267195.1. Classification (GTDB taxonomy): domain Bacteria; phylum Pseudomonadota; class Gammaproteobacteria; order Pseudomonadales; family Azotimanducaceae; genus UBA9659. The sequence continues at coordinate 955,637 of OZ253942.1, read as the reverse complement.
TAACTTGCTGGACTTCAAAATTGACAGGGCTCAGTACGCCATCTACAGACCACCAGTCTCCAGATTAATTGGACGGGTCAATGACTATTCCCAGGGCGTGAGCAGGAACCTCAACCTGCCGGTGGGCGGCGTTTATGTCATCGTTGCGCGTAAACATGTTGGTTCCGTTCGTTCTATTAGACCCGTATGGAAAACCAGTCGAAGCTTTGGTCGACTTAGTGTCGTCCGATCGGTAAAACATGACGGTTTAACCAGCGTCGAACATCCCGGAAATAATTCTGAGTAATCCTGTAGAAATTTTCACCGACGGAGCTTGTCGTGGAAACCCTGGACCTGGAGGTTGGGGTGTTCTGCTGCGTTCCGGTGAAACTGAAAAGGAACTCTGGGGCGGTGAAAAGGAAACAACCAATAACCGGATGGAGCTTCTGGCGGCGATCGAAGGTCTGGATGCGTTAAAACGCCCGTCACAGGTATCGTTAACGACGGACTCCCAGTATGTTCGGAAAGGTATTACTGAGTGGATTGCTGGTTGGAAAGCCAAGGGCTGGAAAACCGCCAGTAAACAGCCTGTTAAAAACCGAGACCTCTGGGAGCGCCTGGATGCGTTGACGCAACAACATCAGGTGGAATGGCATTGGGTTAAGGGACACAGTGGTCATACAGAAAATGAGCGAGTGGATGCGCTGGCGAACCGCGGTATAGATGAACTATTGGAGAGTGGGGAATAGATGAGACAGGTTGTTCTTGATACGGAAACAACGGGCCTTGAAATTCAGGAAGGCCATCGCATCCTGGAGATTGGATGTGTAGAGATCATCGATCGAAAACTGACGCGTCGTCACTATCACCAATACATAAACCCTAAGCGAGACATTGATGAAGGTGCGCTTGAGGTCCACGGTATCACAAGTCAGTTTTTGAGCGACAAACCAGTTTTTAGCGACGTCTGGGAAGCTTTCCTGGAATTTGTAAACGGTAGTGAGCTCGTCATTCATAACGCGGCATTTGATGTGGCATTCATTAACCACGAAATGCGCCTTCTGAATCCGAAGCTTGGGGAGATTACTGAATACTGTTCAGTCGTGGACAGTCTTGAGCTCGCACGAAACAAGCATCCCGGACAAAAGAACAATCTTGATGCGCTGTGTAAGCGCTACAATGTGGACAATTCGCAGCGTGAACTCCACGGCGCTTTGTTAGATGCCGAGATTCTCGCAGATGTTTATCTCCTGTTAACTGGTGGCCAGGTCACGCTCGGGCTTGGAGATGAACCCCAGGCGACAAGCACGAAGTCCGGCATCGCAAGGCTGGACAGCGATCGACCAAAGCTGCGAGTCATCAAGGCCAGTGTTGACGAAATGGCGGCTCACGAGGATCGTCTTGATGCGTTAGAGAAGGCATCCGAAAACGGTGCTGTATGGCGTTCGCGTCAAGAGGCTGAGGCATGAGTTATCAATGGCCGGAGCCCGATTTTGAGTTTCTAGCAGGGGGTACACCCTCGGCTGAAGATGGCCTGTATTTTGTTTGTCATGGCAGTGATGTGCTCCAAACCTTTGGAGAAGATGGCAATTGGCGTCCAGCAACGAAAGAAGAAGTCAGTCACCTTGAAGAAGCCAGATCTCACTTCATGGGTCATCTGGGTAATCAACCCTGTTATGCGGTTGAAGCGCCAGAAAAAGGAGAGCATGAGTTCGCTAATTTGCGGATGAACCTTGGTCGTATCAACAACACATTGTTTAATCTCGCTGGAAGATCACTTCAATTGTGTGATTGGTTTCGAACGCATCGGTTTTGTGGCAAGTGCGGATCACCGACCAGCGAAAATGAGAGTGATCGCTCGATGGTCTGCGGACAATGCCGTATCAACTACTACCCAAGGCTTTCACCATCCATCATCGTCTTAGTTCACAAAGAAGACGAAGTCCTGTTAGCTCGAAATCATATGTTCCCTGAGGGGCTCTTTAGCACACTCGCAGGCTTCGTTGAGCCGGGCGAGTCGATAGAAGAAACCGTTCGACGTGAAGTTGAAGAGGAAGTCGGCGTCAGAGTAGGCAACCTTCGTTATCGAGGCAGCCAACCCTGGCCATTTCCTAACTCGCTTATGCTGGGATTCCACGCGGAATATGAAGGTGGCGACATCGTCTGCCAACAAGATGAGATCGCGGAGGCGAAGTGGTTCGGTTGTAGAGAGCTGCCGAATATCCCTGGAAAATTTGCCATTTCCAGATGGCTGATTGACGCCTATCTGGCAGAGCGTGGCTTCGACTACTAGGCGCTAGTCCTGTACTTCATAGGCGACAACTGGATCGTTGTTCGCAAACAGATAAAGGAGAAGCTGGCTAAGGACAATGTTGCCATCCGCGCGATATCGACCATCCATGAACGCCGCCATGCTGTCTGCTTTTCCTTTCAACAGATCCCACAGGGTTTCATGTCTATCGATAAACAGTGTGAGGGTTGGGTCCGGTGAGGAGCCTTTAGTGAACTCGAACTTCTGTGGATCAACGGTCAGGTAGAAAGCATCACCCGTGTCGAAGATCATCTGAAATACTGTCGCCTCACGCTGGAGTATGGCTGGATTGAAGTGAGGAGCCAGCTCAGCGTGCATCTTTCTTAGTTCATCGTTCAGACTCATGACGATTAGTCTAACCGCGCGAATTTGGATCCGGCAACTTCTGTATCCGATCAGACAGCGTCTCGAAACGCCTTTGCTTCGTCTTCGGAAGGTAAGCCGGAAGTTGCTCTCTAGTGGCAGCAAGGACATCCTCGAGCATTTGTTTATGCGGTTCCGGATTCGAGTCCAGCTCATGTTCCATCAGCACCATCTTGCCGGGAAAGGTGTCCAGAAGCGTTCGGAATCGCTGATCCTGCCTAGCGTCGAGCGTAGCACCAGAGGCCTGGTGCACGATGTACATTCGAGTAAAGGAGGCGAGGATAAAGTCGGCAAGCTCGTACTCTTGATACTGGCTGAAGTCCTCTGTCAGGTAATGAGCCATCACCATGTCCAAGGCAGATTCCGCCTCGGGTGAAATGCTGCTCTGCGAATACGGGTTGCGATTCACTTCATTGAACCAGCCATAACGCGTCAACGGTGCCAGAGTTGGTTCAATCACGAAAACAGGATGTTTTGTTGCTGATACAAATTCGACAATGGCAGCTTCTTTCTCTTTCTGGCTCGCCATGGCGGGAGACAGGCGATTGGGGAATGTGAGACTGCTCCAGTTTAGTACCGTGATGTCCGCTCGCTGTTTCTCGACAAAATGCAGATATCCCACTGGAAACGACAGTAGGTCCCCGTCGACAAACAGGACGGCGTTCTGAGGTAACGCCGATAGCATGCTTGTGAAGTAATCTTCTACCCAGCGATCAGATCCGCGATTGGTCTGGGGCAGGTTTGCCAGGGCAACGATCACCACGACTGCGATCAACAACCCTGATTTCATAACCGGCCTTTCCAGGCGTTGAATAAGGGAATGAAGCAGATAACCCAACCAGATCGCCAGAGATCCCCAGGCAATAATAGGATAGGGGTGGAATATCGACTGACCCCTCGCATCAAATTCAAAGCCAAGTAGAAAGACCAATGCGATTGTGCCGCCAACAAGATTAAGAAGGCTGGGGATGAGCAACTCGTGACGATCCCTAATCATCAGAGCAAGACCAGCGAGAGCAGCGATTCCAATGGGAATACTGAGTTGACTGAAAGCTTCAGGAACAAGCCAGCCTAAATACTGAACCTTATCCAGCCAGTCAGCAGACAAATGATGGTCGCTGTATGGTGCTCTCGACACATAATGCAGGAATTCAGATGGGCTACTCACGGACCCAAAGACACCGAAGCCATTTTCGTTGGAAAACACCAGTGTCAGATAGGGCAGTAAACCCAGCAGGAAACACAGTGAAGCGACCAGGAGTCGTTTCGGGAAAAAGAATTCTATGAAGTGATGCCGTAGCATCGGCCATGTCACAGCAACCAGGGCCGGTGTGCCTAAAAACATCAGGGGCCAGTGATTGCTCATGGACAAGCCGAAGACAAAGCAGGCGGCAAACCAGTAGCGCCAGTCCCTGGTTCGAACGAACTGCATGAGTACTAACCAGATCAGGTAAAACAGCAGAGCGCTCAGTGTGTAAACCTCAATAATGGTGGACTGGTGCCAGAAGGTGAGACTGAACCCATAGGCGAGTGCTGCGGTAGCTGCGGTGGCGGGATCAAACCACCTGGTCATCAGGAGAAAGAAGACCGCAATCGTTAGAGCGCCGAACGCAGCGCTGATCATGTTCCCAGCCAGTATGTGGTCAGAAAACAGCAGATTCTGGCAGGCCAGGGTGAACAACGGATATCCCGGTGGATGCGACAAGCCCCCTTGGGTGCAAACCATCTGAAATAGACCAGCATCCTCTAGTGTAATGCTGCTGGGCATCGTAAATACGTAAGCTAACAACGGGATAACCGTAACCGGTATCAACAGCATGGCGGGTGACGTGAAGGCGCGTCGCATATGGCTCAGTATAACGTTGGAGCACAAGCGAGTGTGTTAGGATGTGCTGTTTTTCCGCGTTCCGTAACGTTCACGAATAAGTAAGGGATTATGTTGGAGTTTTTGCTTGAGTATGGGCTGTTTCTCGCGAAATCAGTCACCGTTCTGGTTGTCATTCTGATTGTGATTACAGCGGTGTTTGGAATGAGTCAGCGACAGAAGGAACCCGAAGTGGGACACATTGAGGTAAAAAGCCTCAACGATGCTCTCGAAGCGATTACCCATAGTCTAAAAACCGTTGTACTCAACCCCGAGCTGCGGAAAAAAGACGAAAAAGCAGTCAAGAAAAAAACCAAGGAAAAGCAGAAATCACTGAAGCAAGAGGCGAAAGCAGGCCAGGGGCCGAGACCAAGAACCTTTGTTATCGACTTTAAGGGTGATGTCCAAGCAAGCAGTGTTACCGGTTTGCGTGAAGAGATCACTGCGGTGCTTGCCGTCGCAGAGAAAGAAGATGAGGTCCTGATACGCCTGGAAAGTCCGGGTGGCGTCGTGCATGGATACGGTCTCGCAGCGTCACAGCTCCAGCGAGTACGAAACAAGGAAATACCGTTAACTGTCGCTGTCGATAAAGTAGCCGCCAGCGGCGGATATATGATGGCGTCAGTCGCTAACCGGATCATTGCCGCACCTTTTTCTTTGCTTGGCTCCATCGGTGTGATTGCGCAGCTTCCCAACTTTCACCGCCTCCTGAAAAAGAACGACGTTGATGTCGAAGTGTTAACTGCCGGTGAGTTTAAGCGAACCCTGACGGTGTTTGGCGAAAACACCGAACAAGGCCGGGAAAAGTTCGTGGAGGAACTTGAGGATGTTCATGCACTCTTCAAGGAGCTGGTATCCCAGAACAGACCACAATTGAATATTGATGAGGTGGCGACCGGTGAAGCATGGTTTGGTACCAGGGCATTGGAGCGAAACCTGGTAGATGAACTCAAGACCAGCGATGAATATATTGTCGATCAGTGTGAGACGAGAGACGTATATCAGGTCAAATTTGTGCAGCACAAGAATCGAATCGATCGTGTTTTTGAAAGAGTGGCGAAGCTCATTTCACCAGGTGTTGAGCAGCAGCACACCAGCCTTACCATCCAATAATAAAAGCAACAGGAGAGACCCTTGACCAGTTTTAAAGCCTTCTGGGTAGAGAAGAGCGAGGACAGTGTTCAGCACAGCATCATAGAGCGATCGATCGACGATCTGCCGGATGGTGAAGTTCTTATCAAGGTTCAATACTCGAGCCTCAATTACAAGGATGCGTTGTCTGCCAAGGGTATGCCCGGGGTCACCAGGAACTATCCACACACGCCTGGAATTGATGCAGCTGGTGTTGTTGTTGAATCAAGCAACAGTGACTTTGCTGAGGGTGACGAGGTGGTTGTAATCGGTTTCGATCTGGGCATGAACACGCCAGGTGGATACGGGGAGTACATTCGGGTCCCGGGTAACTGGATCACACCGTTACCCGCCGGTATAAGTCTTCGCGACAGTATGATTATTGGAACCGCAGGGTTAACGGCAGCACTTTGTTTCGACAAGCTTCTGCGTATGGGTGCAACACCAGACGATGGTCCTGTGATCGTGACCGGTGCGACAGGTGGTGTTGGGTCCGTCGCTGTTGCTCTGCTTGCCAGCCAGGGTTTCGAAGTTGTGGCTAGCAGTGGCAAGGCAGATAAACATGATTATCTGAAGTCTCTGGGTGCCAGCTCTGTTATCGACAGAGAACAACTTGGCGCTGAGAACCCGCGTCCTATGGCGGGTGAGGATTATGCCCACGGAGTGGATACGGTTGGCGGTGAAACCTTGAGTAATGTCATCAAGAGTCTGAAACATAGCGGTGGCGTTGCGATCTGTGGTCTGGTGTCGTCTCCTGCATTCAACATCACCGTACTTCCTTTCATTTTGCGTAACGTGAATGTGCTAGGTGTCGACAGCGTTGAGCTGCCCATTGCTGAGAAAAACCGGGTTTGGGGTCACCTTGCCAGTGATTGGAAGGTCCCTGGTCTGGAAGACATGGTCGTTGAAACTGGTCTCGAAGGGCTTTCCGCTGAGATCGATCGCATATTTGCCGGTGGTGTCACCGGTCGAACCCTGGTTGTTTTATAGCTGACCCTCCCTAAGGATAAACATGATTCGGATCGCGTATAACGAATTCCTGGGTAACAGCCCTCAATGGTTTAAAAACGCCATTTTGCTGTTCCTGCTGGTGTGTGTGCCCCTCAAGTTCCTGGTTGGCGACACGATTCTTGGATGGCTGTTTCTGGGGATGTTTATCCTAACGCTGGCGATGGCGCTGAAATGCTATCCGTTGCAAAGCGGGGGTATTCTCGCCCTCGCCATTCTCGCCCTGGGGCTGACAACACCCGATACCGTCTGGCACGAAATTCAGGCTAACCTCGGCGTGCTGGCGCTGCTAATTTTTATGGTGAGCTTCATCTTTTTTATGAAGCCTCTGCTCAGCTTCCTGTTCGCCCGACTCATTGTTGGTGTGCAAAGCAAGGTTTTGTTGTCACTGATGTTTTCCGTCATGGCGGCGTTCCTTTCCGCGTTCCTGGATGCGCTGACCGTAACCGCGGTTCTGATCGCTGTTTTTGTCGCACTCTATGGCGTTTACGAGCGAATTCATTCGACGGGCAACACTGATTTTGACCATGATGGCGTCGATGATCGTGAAGAACTGGGCGGCGATGTGCTGGAGAACTTCCGCGCCTTTATCCGAAGTCTTGTCATGCATGGTGCCGTTGGTACTGCGCTTGGTGGTGTCACCACGATGGTAGGTGAACCCCAGAATCTGCTGATCGCAGACAAACTGGATTGGGAGTTCGTTGAGTTCGTTATCGTCATGTCCCATGTCACGATTCCTGCGGTAATCGCGGGGTTTATTACCTGTGTTGCTCTGGAATTTGCTGGTGTGCTTGGTTACGGGCAGAAACTCGATCCCCGGATCAGGGAGATACTTCGAGGATACGTCGAAGAGGAAGATAAGAAGCGTAAGCCTCGAGAGGTTTATGCACTTTGGGTACAGGGCACTTGCGGTGTGCTCCTGGTGATAGGTTTGGGTTTACACCTGATGGAAGTGGGGTTGATTGGGCTGAGTTTGTTGGTGCTGGTCACCGCGATGACCGGTATCAATGAAGAGCACAGAATTGGACATGCCTTTGAGGAATCTCTGCCCTTTGTGTCCCTGTTATGCATCTTCTTTGTGGTCGTTGGCATGATCCACGATCTGCACCTGTTCACCCCAGTGATCCAATGGGTGCTGACGATGCCGATTGAAGCTCAACCCGGCGCCTTCTTCCTGGCGAACGGTTTGTTGTCGGCTATCTCTGATAATGTCTTTGTCGCGACGGTATACATCAACGAGGTGAAGGCGGCATTTGACGCGGGTGAGATATCGCGGGAACACTTCGAGTCCCTCGCAGTCAGTATCAACACGGGTACGAACCTGCCTTCAGTCGCGACACCAAATGGTCAGGCAGCTTTTCTGTTTCTGCTGACGTCAGCATTAGCACCGGTGATTCGCCTGGGATATATCAAGATGGTGATCATGGCTTTCCCATACACGATCGTGCTGACGATCGTCGGGTATCTGGCTCAGTAAACGGACTAGTCCCGCCGTAAATCGTCAGTGACCGCAATGGGTGTTGGATAGCGAAACACCACCAGATAAGAAGACACCAGGAACGTCAAAATGGCTGTGGCCTGGATGAGGTGTGACGCGTGATCGCCAATGAGGTTCTCTGCGGTGGCGATAAACGCGATCAAAAGCGAAAACTCACTGATCTGGCCTAACCTGAACCCGGTCTCCCAACCCAATCGATCTGATTCGCTCATTCCTCTCAATAGGAACCTGAACACGACCGGTTTGAGTGCCAGCATGGCTCCAGCCAGGAGCACGGCCGGTAAGATGACATCGCCCAGTAACTCCATATGGAATCCTGCTCCGATTGAGAAGAAAAACAGAATAAGAAAAAAGTCTCTCAGCGGTTTCAGGTGATCTGCGATATAGAGCGCGATAGGGCTAGTGGCAATGGTCACACCGGCAACAAAAGCACCAATCTCAAGTGACAGCCCAAGCAGCTCCGCCATCTCCGCCAGACCAAGGCACCAACCAATCGCAATCAAGAATATGTATTCGTGAAACGCGTCAAACTTCTCCAGGAGAGGCAGCATCACGTATTTCACGAAGAACCATGCGCCAAAGATAAGAAGAGGCAGGCTAACAAGTACGCGCACAATTTTTGATGCTCCGCTGAACTCTAGAAAGCCACCGGCGATGATGAGCAGCACAATGATCGCAACCAAGTCCTGGATGAGTAGCTGGCTGATGATGAGTTCGCCGGTTCGTCGATGATGCAATACGGTAGTCGGCAACAGCTTGATGCCAATAATCGTGCTGCTGAACATCATTGCCACGCCGATGATGACAGTTTCAGTTTGTGTGTACCCAAAGGCGAAAGCGATCGCTGCTCCAGCGACAAAAAAGATGACACAGCTGCTTAGCCCCACAAGCATAGAACTGCGAAGCGTGTTGATGAGCTTGGCCGGCTGCATGTCCAGGCCAAGCAGGAACAGCAGGAAGATAATGCCGAATTTTGCTGTGCTGCTGATCAGTTGCGGGTTGTCGATAAAGGCGACGCCTGAAGGTCCCAGGATCATGCCGGTGATGATGTAAACGACGATGAGGGGCTGACGTGTAAAGAGCGCGAGCGTCGCCAGGATACCGGCACACGCAAATATCAGGAAAAACGAAAATATGAGAGGGTCTGAACCCATCAGAGCTCGCGTTGATGGCTAGCCCTTGATGTTACCCTGTTTACGCGCGATTTCTAAACAGAGGGTCGCGGTCGATGGTCTGTTGATAGCTGACGGAGAATCCTTCGATTCGTTTGAGTGCCTGATCGGCATTTTGTCCATCTGCCAGTTGGTAAGCATCAAAACCACAGCGCGCCATTTGTTCCAGCTGGTCAAGTCTGACATCGCCGATGGCTCGAATTTCACCCGCGAAATTGTGATGTCTGCGCAAGACAGCCGCAGTGGAGTAAGCACGTCCATCTGAGAAAGCAGGGAAGTTCAGTGCAATGGCTGGAATGTCACCGAGAAACTCAGCAATCGCTTCAACTTCCTCACCGGCATCTAGCCAAACAGCCTGTGCTCGGTTGTCAGAATCGAGGTATTCCTGAAGGGCAAGGAACACGACGTCGTCGCTTTCCTGTACCGTGTTGTTTTTGATCAGACTTCCCATGTTGCGTACACCGCCTCTTTGTATGGATCGATGCCCAGTCGACGGTAAGTGTCGATGAATCGCTCTTCGCCTTGACGATGCTCCAGGTGAACATCGACCAGTTTCTGGACTACGCCAGGAACATCATCCTGTGCGAATGACGGACCAAGAATTTTTGCGAGACTGGCGTCTTCGTAACCGGAACCGCCAATAGAAACCTGGTAAAACTCTTCGCCTTTTTTGTCCACACCTAGGATTCCGATGTTTCCGACATGGTGGTGACCACAGGCGTTCATGCAGCCGGAGATATTGATATCCATCTCTCCAAGGTCATGCAGGTAATCCAGGTCCTCGAATTGTCGCTGAATGGCTTCTGCGACAGGAATGGACTTTGCGTTCGCCAGAGAACAGTAGTCGCCGCCGGGACAGCAAATGATGTCTGTCAGAAGACCCAGGTTAGGGGAGGCGAGTTCTGCTTCCACCAGTTTGGTCCACAGGTCGTGCAGTGATTTCTTGGGCACATCAGCCAGAGTGACGTTCTGTTCGTGGGTTACACGTACCTCTCCGAAACTGAACTCATCTGCCAGGTCAGCAATAATCTCAAGTTGCTCGTCTGTCACATCACCAGGAGCAATACCTGTCTGCTTCATCGCCAGATTGACGATGACATAGCCAGGCTGCCGATGAGCTTTAACGTTCTGTTTTACCCAGTTACCAAAACCGCTGTTGTCTGCAAGCAGATCATCGACAGCTGGAACATGATCTTCCAAGTTTTCGTAAGCGGGCGCAGTGAAGTGCTTTTTGACGCGATCAATTTCTTCCTGAGTCAGTGTCTCAGGACCATCTTTCAGGTGGACCCATTCTTCCTCGACTTTTTCAGCGAAGACTTCGGGGGTCATAGCTTTCACGAGAATCTTAATCCGCGCCTTGTACTTGTTGTCTCGTCGACCGTATCGGTTGTAGACCCGCAGGATTGCTTCCAGATAGGTAAGCAGGTGTTTCGGCTCGAGACTTTGCTTGATCACAGGACCGATGATAGGTGTTCTACCGAGACCACCGCCTGCAAGAACCTCAAATCGCGTCTCACCGTTTTCTTTAAAGACACGCACACCAATGTCGTGCACCTGTACTGCAGCACGGTCACCCTCTGCGCCGGTTACCGCTATCTTGAATTTGCGCGGAAGCCAATTGTATTCAGGGTGGAAAGTTGACCACTGTCGAATCAGCTCTGCCCAGGGTCGTGAGTCTTCAATTTCGTCACGAGCGACACCGGCATACTGGTCGGAGGTTACGTTTCGAATGCAGTTACCGCTGGTCTGGATCGCGTGCATCTCTACAGTCGCCAACTCAGCGAGAAGGTCTGGTACTTCTTCCAGCTTTGGCCAGTTCAGCTGCACGTTCTGGCGAGTCGTGAAGTGGGCGTAACCTCGATCGTAATGGCGAGTAACGTGAGCAAGCTTTCGTAGCTGCTTGGAAGAGAGCATGCCATAGGGCACCGCGATGCGAAGCATGGGGGCCAGTCGTTGAATGTACAGACCATTCCTCAGGCGTAGATGCTGGAACTCTTCTGCGGAAAGTTCTCCGGCCAGAAAGCGATCGGTCTGGTCCCGGTACTGTTCCACACGTTCATCGACCATTTTCTGGTCGTATTCATCGTATACGTACATTTGGCTGAGGTGTCTCTTCTTGGAAGGGCGCTAATATAGCGGCTAAAGGCCTGATCTTGAACAGAAACTTCGATATATGGATATGCTGAATTCTTCTGGATTCGATCGTATAATCGCGCAGCAAAACGAACCTGTCTGGAGACAAAATGAGCGACGAAACTGAAAACAACAACAATGAAGATGCTTTTGCCGATGCGATTTCAGCAGTAGCCGTCGTGGTTCTCCCGGTCGTTACCATTATCTACTGGCTCAGCGGGCTGCCAACCAGCTGATCTACAGCACCAGATAAACGACCCCAACCAGGGTCAATACAAATAACACCGTAAATATAAGGCCGGCAGCGATGAAGACCAGGGGATTACCCCTGGTGAAATCTCGCTCTCGGTTCTTTGCGTTCTGCACGCCTAGCGCGGCCGCGAGAACACTCATTGTGACCTCCAGAAAGGAGGGTTCACCCAGCTCTTCTTGCTGCTGATCGTCTTGCCGTTGGTTCATATCACTCATGGCCGCCATTATGCGTACTTGAGGTTCGGCGACAACCACTTTTCCATGATTCGAACTTCTATTCCTTTCCGTTCGGCGTAACTCTCAACCTGATCGCGATCAATTTTTCCGAGCCCAAAGTATCGAGACTCCGGATGTGAGAAATAGAACCCACTGACGCTCGCCGCCGGAGTCATAGCGAAGTTCTCGGTGAGCGAAACGCCGGTTGCTGCTTCAGCGTCCAGTAGATTGAATAGGATTTCTTTCTCAGTGTGATCCGGGCAGGCAGGGTATCCGGGCGCGGGCCTGATTCCCTGATACCGTTCCTTGATGAGCTCTTCATTACTCAGAGCTTCAGCTGCGGCATATCCCCAGTGCTCTGTTCGCACCAGTTCGTGCATTTTCTCTGCGAAGGCTTCCGCCAGGCGATCAGCAAGCGCTTTCACCAGGATAGCGTTGTAGTCATCCTGTTGTGCTTCATACTCTTTTGCGATCTCTTCAGCGCCAAGACCGGAAGTCACAACAAATCCGCCCACGTAGTCCGCTTTCCCGGAATTTACCGGCGCGACATAGTCCGACAGACAGAAGTTAGGCTGTTCATTTGGCTTCTTCATTTGCTGACGCAGGTGATGCAGACGCTGTTTCTCAACCATCCTGTCTTCGTCTTCGAACACGACGATGTCATCTCCATCGCTGTTTGCTGGCCAGAAACCAATAACCGCATTGGCTTGTAGTCGTTTGCCTTCGATTAACTGCTTGAGCATTGCCTGGGCATCGTTAAACAATTGCGTAGCCGACTCACCAACGACTTCATCTTCGAGAATGTCCGGATACTTACCCGTCAGCTCCCAGGCGATGAAGAATGGCGACCAGTCGATGTAGGGAACAAGTTCTTCCAGAGGGAAATCCCTGATCTCTTTGGTTCCCGTAAAACTCGGGGCAGGGGGCTCGTAATTTTCCCAGTCGATCACTGAAGCGTTTGCGACGGCGTCTTCATAACTCATCGTGTCGCTTTTAGGAGATCGATTACTGTTTCGAATACGAATCTTTTCGTATTCTTCTGCAAGCTCGGCACGCAGTGTCGTTTTCATTTCAGGATTCAATAACTGCGATGCGACCCCAACCGCTTTAGATGCGTCCGGCACGTAGGCGACGACATCCTGCTGATAACAGGGGTCAATTTTTACTGATGTGTGCGCCTTTGATGTTGTTGCGCCACCGATCAATAAGGGCAGGGAGATATCCAGGCGTTCCATTTCTGACGCCACGTGAACCATCTCATCCAGCGACGGTGTGATCAGGCCAGACAGGCCAATCACGTCTACCTGTTCTTCCTGGGCGGTTTTCAGGATTTTTTCTGCGGGCACCATGACGCCCAGGTCGATAACCTCGTAGTTATTGCACTGAAGCACCACGCCGACGATATTCTTGCCGATGTCATGAACATCACCTTTCACCGTCGCCATCAGGATCTTGCCTTTAGATCGTGTTTCGTCTGTTTTTTCGGCCTCGATGAAGGGCACAAGGTGAGCCACCGCCTGTTTCATCACGCGCGCGCTTTTAACAACCTGAGGCAGGAACATCTTTCCGGCGCCGAACAGATCTCCGACCTGATTCATGCCCTCCATCAAAGGACCTTCGATGACATGAATTGGTCTGTCAGCGTTTAAGCGCGCTTCTTCGGTGTCTTCGACGATATATTGGTTGATACCCTTGACCAGGGCGTGGGCCAACCGCTCTTCAACGGGGGCTTCACGCCAGGACAGGTCTTCCTTCTGTTCTTTCTGACCAGTACCGGCAAACTCAGAAGCAATTTCGATGAGCCGTTCTGTGGCATCTTCACGTCGATTGAAAATAACGTCTTCGATTCGATTGCGCAGCTCTTCAGGAACCTCTTCATAGATCGCCAACTGTCCGGCGTTGACGATACCCATGGTCAGGCCCGCTTTCACCGCGTGATAGAGGAATACCGCATGGATGGCTTCCCTAACAGCGTTATTACCTCTGAATGAGAAGCTGACGTTGGAAATACCGCCGGACGTGTGCGCGTAGGGAAGGTTGTCTTTAATGAACTGGCAGGCGTCAATGAAGTCTTTGCCGTACAGACAATGTTCTTCGATGCCGGTGGCAACCGCGAATACATTGGGGTCGAAAATAATATCCTCAGGCGGGAAGCCAACCTCATTGACCAGGATGTCGTAGGAGCGCTTACAAATCTCCTTACGGCGTTCCAGGTTGTCCGCCTGACCGTTTTCATCAAAAGCCATCACCACCACAGCAGCGCCGTAGTCGAGACACGCCTGCGCTTGCTCAATAAACGGGGCTTCGCCTTCCTTGAGGCTGATGGAGTTCACCACGGACTTGCCCTGAATACACTTCAGTCCGGCCTCAATGATTTCCCACTTGGAACTATCAACCATGATGGGCACCCGACTGATATCAGGTTCGGCAGCGATGAGATTCAGGAAACGAACCATCGCTGCCTTGGAATCGAGCATGCCTTCATCCATGTTGATATCGATTATCTGTGCGCCGTTCTCAACCTGTTGGCGAGCTACCTGCAAAGCCTCTTCATAATCTTCTTCGCGAATCAGTCTCGCGAACTTTGCGGAACCCGTGACGTTGGTTCTTTCGCCCACGTTGATGAATAGGGAGTCATCGCGAATCGAGAACGGTTCAAGGCCAGACAATAAAGATATCCGCGTATTCTTCGTAGGCTGTCGAACAGGCGCGCCTTTGACCATCTCGCTGAACGCGCGAATGTGTTCTGGCGTTGTTCCGCAGCAACCGCCAATGATGTTGACGAGGCCGCTCTTAACGTAGTCCTCCATGGCAGTGACCATGTGCTCCACGGTTTCGTCGTACTCGCCGAATTCGTTAGGTAACCCTCGGTTAGGATAGGCAGACACAAAGGTGCTGGCGATTCGGGATATGTTTTCAACGTAGGGTCGAAGCTCATCAGCACCCAGTGCACAGTTAAAACCAACCGACAGAGGGTCTGCGTGGCGAATTGAAGCCCAGAAAGCCTCAGTGGTTTGACCTGATAAGAGCCTGCCGCTAGCGTCGGTGATGGTTCCGGAAACCATGATCGGAAGCACAACGCCTTTTTCCCTGAATACTTTACGGGCTGCATAAATAGCAGCTTTTGAATTGAGGACGTCGAAAATGGTCTCGATCAGGATAATGTCCGCGCCGCCATCGATCAGACCCTCGATGCAGAGACCATAGTCGAGTACGAGATCATCGAAGGTGATATTGCGAAAGCCCGGGTCGTTAACGTCGGGAGACAAGCTTGCGGACCGTGTTGTTGGCCCAATCGCGCCAGCAACCCAGCGTGGTTTTGAACTGTCTTCTTTCAGGTAGAGTTCGACTGCGTCTTGGCAGAGACTCGCAGATTCTCGATTTAACTCGTAAACCAGTGCCTCGGTGCCATAGTCGGCTTGTGAAACACTATTTGCGGTGAAGGTGTTGGTCTCGAGAATATCCGTGCCGGCCCTTAGATAGTCCAGGTGGATGTCCCGGATTACATCCGGTCTCGTCAGCGTTAGAAGTTCGTTGTTACCCTTCAATATACCGTCGTGATCGGCGAATCGATCGCCCCGGTAATCTTCCTCACTCAGCTTCAGATCCTGGATAGAGGTGCCCATGGCACCGTCCATGACGAGAATCCGTTCATTGAGGGCTTGTTTTAACTCGCTCATTCCAACTGCTCAGGTGTACAAAAACGCGGCAATTCTACCAACGCCGCTGACTATGGTGGGTGAAGATGTTGCGTGGCTAACTTGAACACCTCTCATCTCAAAATGTCACAATAAACCCATGGTTTTTAAAGGATTTTCTTTTCTATAAAATGGCAGCCTAATCTATGAGTACAGGTCGAAAAGATCACAATGGTTGAGATCACCGAGTCAGCGCAGAAATACCTGATCGAACTGCTTTCCAAGCAGGAAGACAAGGACGTGGGCATCCGCATATTTATTGCTGATCCAGGCACGCCGACGGCTGAGACCTGCATCGCCTACTGTCGACCGGGCGAAGAGCAGGCCGAAGACGAGCGTATCGAATATGAGGGCTTTACCGCCTGGATTGATGATCGAAGCCAGCCATTCCTGGTTGATGCTCTGG
Organism: Pseudomonadales bacterium; assembly: GCA_965267195.1. Lineage (GTDB taxonomy): Bacteria > Pseudomonadota > Gammaproteobacteria > Pseudomonadales > Azotimanducaceae > UBA9659. The sequence goes on along the minus strand of OZ253942.1, from coordinate 939,606 downwards.
TGGACTATGCAGAAGATCGCATGGGTGGTCAGCTAACCATCAAGGCACCAAATTCCAAGATGCCCCAGGTATCCGACGACAGCCCCATCGAAGATCGAATCAATTACGTGCTACACAGCCAGATTAATCCTGGTCTTGCCTCGCACGGCGGGATGGTCAATCTGGTCGAAGTGGTTGAGGAAGTGGCTGTTCTGCAATTCGGCGGTGGCTGCCAGGGTTGCGGTATGGTCGACATGACCCTGAAAGATGGCGTTGAGAAAACCCTTCTGGAGCAGCTGCCTCAGTTGAAAGGTGTACGAGACGTAACTGACCACACGGTCACCGAAAACGCTTACTTCAAATAGGCGCTTTAGTAGCCACCGGAGATCATTGTGGCGTTCGGTGTCGCGTGTAAGATCTGACCACGCCCCGGCGGACTATTGCGAAAAGCCTCTGCAGCATCTTCATTTAAACCTGTGATTCTGATGGCGGATTCGATGTCGCCATTCTGCATATACAATCTTCTCGCTATGAACTGCCGCATACGATCGGGATTCTCTGGACGCAGATCATCGATCAGACTGACCGCTTGCTCTGGGTCGTTCATTGCCAGTGATTGAATAAGTCCCATAGTGGCAAAGTCCCGGTTTTGTCCTTCTGGTAGTGACCTGACCCAGTTTTCGGCGGATTCAGTATCAGAGTAGGCCCACGTCGTGGCGATGCTGTTATACGCGGGGCCCAATCCCTCGGTCCCGTCTAGAGTATTGAGGAATCGTGCAGAGCGTTCTGGATCTGCCTGAGAGTAGATGGAAATAATGGTGATCGCAGCCTGGTCATAAGCCTGGTTGTCTTTGTATTCGTCCAACCAGTTCATAGCCTCATCTAAACCCAGCTGGGTTTTCTGTTGTGCGATATCTCGCAGCAGGGTTGCTTGAATCTCCGGGCTCTCTGCTTCACTCAGCCATCGTTCGGCTGCACCAAGGTCCGTGTGAGCGAGACGGCTGGCGACGCTTTGCATCAATTGCGGGCTGCCTGACTTTCTGGCCCACGCGACCGCATCCTCAGCGTTGTGCCGCACATAGTAGTGCGCAAGTGTTGGCTCAATGTTCGCCCGGACGTGATTGGGAAGGCGATTTACATAGGCGACAGCGGATGTGATGTCCGTTGATGCCCATCCCATCATTGCCTGACTCATTAGCCCAACATTACCCGTTTCCTCGAAGTGTCTCTCAAGATAGGGGAGACCCCGCTCAGGATCGACAGCAACCATCATCGACAGAGTGGTGCCCAACAGCTGCAGGTTTTCAGGAGCATATTTCTGGACCAGTTCATAACCGCCCAGGAAACTGGATTGTGAAGCTGTTACAACAACACCGGCCAGTGCGGCCATTTGATCTTTCGGTTCGAGTGCGTCCAACGCATTCAAGGCTGCTTCTGGATCTGACTCGTACCAGCGTCCCAACGCCTGGCTGATTTCAGAGGATCGTCGCATACCCTCGCTGTTTAGTGCAGCTCGAAACGCTTCCTCTGGCGATGTTCGCATGCTGTCTGTGTGTTGCACGATGGCTCGACCGTGAGGACCCAGCGCGGCTCTGATGCGGTCATCGTAGGTTGTCGCGACGAACACAGGATCCATCAAAAGTCTGACGCCGATCTGGTATCGAGTGCTCATATCCCGTATCTCGGCGAAGTTTTGACTCATGGAATCAGGATCGATTCGAGCCCAGCTGGTGTAGACGCTACCTAGCAGCAGCTGGCGCTTCTGAGATGGCGCAGTTTCCGAATAAGCCAACGCAGCCTCGACATCGATCTCAATCAATCGCTCGAGGAACACCAGGGCTAAATTTCCATTGTGGAATGGATCATCGCTGGCGACATATTTATCCAGCAGTTCGATAAGCTCTGATTGTGTGCTCTGTGCTGCGAGTTTGTGAGCTGCGTATTGTTGTCCGAACAGCCCATCATCTCTATTGATCGACGCTCGCTCTGTAGTGGGCTCAGGTCGAACCAGTGGGGCAGGCCGTTCAGGTGCTTGGACCTGCGCCGGTAGGTTGAACTCTTGCTGGCTGACCGGGTGATTCGACTGATAGCCAGGCAGCATGAAGTAAGCAGCAACAATAGCCAGTGTTGCGACTGCGACGTGAGTGAAGGCCAGGGTCAATGGCGATTTCATGAGGTCACCTTAACATGCAGCGTTTTGCTGTGTTTGTAGAGTTTATCCGTCTCATGTCACTATCTGACAGACGGTGATGAGGGAGTAAACGATGACCAAAGAGCGGGACTTTGATGTGATTGCTGTAGGGGCCGGGTTCGCCGGTCTTGGCTTAATTCACTACCTGCGTGAAGCTGGTTTGTCTATTCAGGTGTTCGACAAAGCCTCCGACATAGGCGGAACCTGGACATGGAATCGATATCCAGGCGCAGCGACGGACAGTGAGGGTTACTACTACTGTCTTTCTTTCTCCAAGGAACTGCTGCAGGAGTGGACCTGGTCGGAACGATATCCAGGCTGGGAAGAAACCCATCGTTACATGCATTTTGTAGCAGACAAATTTGATATGTGGCCGCATATTCAACTCAACACAGAAGTCAGCGGTGCGGAGTTCGAAAAAAATAATGGTCTCTGGCGGGTAAAAACCGCCGATGGGTCGGAATACACCTGTCGATATTTCATAAGTGCCGTTGGCATGATCTCGGAGCCCAACATTCCTGAGATAAAGGGACTCGGGAGCTTTAATGGTCCTTGTTTTCATTCCTCTCGTTGGCCGCAAGAAGGTCTGGACTACGCCGGGAAACGCGTCGGCATCGTTGGTGCCGGTGCGACTGCCGTCCAGATGCTCCCAGTTATGGCGAAAACAGCTGCAAGCGTCACCTTGTTCCAGCGCACCCCCAACTTCGTGTTGCCAGCGGTACAGAAACCGATGACCGACGAGTGGGAAAAGGAAATCAAAGACAACTACGACGACATTCTCGCCAAGTGTCGCAACCATGTATTCGGAATGGCCTTTGATAGTCCGGTCGGCAGAACGGTAGAAGAGACTCCGCCCGAAGAGGTTCAGAAAATATTCGAGGAACACTGGCCTCGAGGCAGCTTCAGGTTTTGTTTCGAAACCTTCGATGACCTGCTGACCAATGCGGATTCAAACAAAGCTGCAGCGGACTTTATCGCCAGCAAAATTCGGGAGAAGGTGAATGATCCTGATACCGCTGACCTGCTAACACCTAAAGGGTATCCCTTGTTCGCGAAACGGCCGCCGCTGGATCATGGATATTTCGAAGCGTTCAATCGAGACAATGTGCACCTGGTTGATATCGGTGAGCGGGAACCGTTGCAGGAGATTACCGAGCGCGGTATTCGAACGACGGAAAATGAATATGAGTTCGACATCATTGTTCTTGCTACCGGATTTAAAGCCTACACGGGCGCCGTTGAGAAACTGGATATCCATGACAGCCACGGCGTCAGTCTGAAAGACAAATGGCAGAACGAGTCAGCGTCGATTATGGGTGTCTGTGTTGCTGATTTTCCCAACTTCTTCATGATCACTGGCCCGCAGGCTCCGTTCGCGAATCTACCTACGTCCATTGAGCAAAACATCATGTGGATTACTGATTGCATCCAGAAAATGGAGAAAGAGGGTTACGAGGTTTGTACACCGACCAAGGAAGCGGAAGAAGCGTGGTCAGATCACACTGCAGAAATACACGCCCAGACCTTGATGGCAGAAGGGCACAAGGTTAACTCGTGGATGATGGGTGCCAATATCGCTAACAAGAAACCTCGGGTGCTCATCTATTTCGGGGGCGCGGATGTGTACTACGACCGACTGCGTGAGTCTGTCGATGGTGGATTCCCGGAACTCGAATTTAGTCGTATCGCTGGTTAATACAATGTCTGATCCATACCTCTATTCCGTGACGAATAACGTCGCGACTTTCAGCATCAATGATGCGCCTTACAATCTGATGAGCCTTGAGTACATCGATCATTTGGAAGAGCAGCTGCCGGATGTTCTCGCAGATGACGGCATCAGGGCCATGGTGTTCACGGGAGAAGGGCTGGATCATTTCTCAGCCGGTATGAACCTTAAACAGCTGCCTGAGGGCATCAAGCGCGCGGGAAGCCCGGAAGCATTTTTCGGACAACGCCATCGAGTGCTGGATATGATCGAGTTCGGTGGCACGCCGGCCATCGCAACCCTTTATGGTTTTTGTCTGGGGGGCGGGCTTGAGTTGCCGTTGGCATGTCATTTCAGGATCGCCGCTGACGCGGGCGCCCAGATTGGGCTTCCCGAAATGGATCTGGGTAGTGTGCCTGCGTGGGGTGGTTCAGCGAGATTGCCTCGTGCCGTTGGCAGAACCTACGCTCTCGATATGATTCTTCGCGGGAGAAAAATAGATGGTGCAGAAGCTTGCCGCATTGGTCTGGTCACAGAGATCCTGCCAGTTTCAAAATTGAAGCAGAGAGCACAGGCGCTCGGCGAAGAGCTGGCGTCACAACCCCGATTGGCGGTTAAGACGATGCTTGATGCAATTGTAGGTTTTGAGACGAAAGCTCAGTCAGAATCGATTGAAGACGAAATGAAGGCGGCTGCAATGAATCGCGGTACAGCAGACTCAATGGAGGGCATGCGAGCTTTCCTTGAGAAAAGAAAGCCCGTTTTCAATCAACCCGAGAGCTAAGCAGCAGCCTCTTTGTCGCTCGACAAAGGTTTTCGCTCCGGTAGGTGATCTTTCACCTTGTCACGCAGAGAGTGGATCATCTCAGCTGTTGTATCCCAACTCACGCAAGCATCTGTGACGGATACTCCGTATACCAGGTCGGCCAGATTGTCCGGGATCTTCTGATTACCGAAGTTCAGGTGACTTTCTACCATGAGTCCAACGATAGACTGATTCCCCTCAACAATCTGGTTTGCCACGTTGTTCATGACCAAAGGCTGCAGTGATGCGTCTTTGTTTGAGTTCGCGTGACTGCAATCAACCATGATGTTGGCGGGAATACCGGCTTTAAGCAGCTGTTGTTCGCAGATGTTGACGCTGACGGAATCATAGTTAGGACGACCGCCACCGCCGCGCAGAACGATATGCGCGTGTTGGTTTCCGCGGGTATGGATGACTGAAACTTCACCCTGGTGATTGATGCCTAGGAAACGATGCGGTGCTGATACGGATTGTAACGCGTTGATCGCAACTTCCAGGCCACCGTCGGTGCCATTCTTGAACCCAACAGAAGAAGACAGGCCACTTGCCATTTCACGGTGAGTCTGTGACTCGGTGGTGCGAGCCCCGATCGCACTCCATGAAATCAGATCCTGCATGTACTGAGGTGTCACCGGGTCCAGGGCTTCTGTAGAGGTTGGAAGTCCCAGCTCTGCGAGATTAACCAGAAGCTGTCTGCCCTGGGTTAATCCCTCAGTAATGTTGAACGAGTCATTCATGTTGGGATCGTTGATAAACCCCTTCCATCCGGTCGTCGTCCGGGGCTTCTCAAAATAGACGCGCATGACCAGGAGCAGGGTGTCGCTGACTTCGTCGGAGAGCTTCTTCAGTCTCTCCGCATATTCCATCGCTGCATTCATGTCATGGATGGAACAGGGACCAACAATCAAAAAGAGGCGTGGGTCTTGCCGCTTCAGTATGTTCTTGATTGCCAGTCGTCCGCCGGACACTGTTTCCAGTGCGTGATCCGAAGCGGGGACCAGTTCCTTCAGTTTTTCTGGCGTAACCAGTGTTTCTTCACTTAACACGTTCAAGTCGTCCATTTGTACATCGTTCATAAGGAAAGTCCTGTCTAACGTCGTCTAACTTTTCGATGAACCAAAAAAAACCCCGAGGGCTTCCGCCTGTCGGGGTTTTCTCAGGCGGTTGAACCGCCCAGGAATAGCTGAGCGATTTAGCTTACGACGTAAAAGTAATAACCCAGCCACCAATCACCTGCAGTTTGATCTGCGGGCGAACGGACCGGGTTGCTAAAGCGCTGGCTGAATTGGTTCTTCATAGTGCAGGCCATAATAGACCGATGTGTCGGGATTGCAAGTGACAATATGTACGCACGTCTATACTATCCGCGTCTTTTATGAACCGCAGCGCAAGGGAGTAAGTGGCTTGGAGTATGAGCTTTCCATATTGATGGTCAGCCTGCTGTTTATTGCCGGCGTCATCTCTGGGTTTATTAATACTCTGGCTGGAGGCGGCAGCATGCTGACGCTACCGGCAATGATGATGCTGGGTATGCCCGCAGATGTGGCCAATGGCACCAACCGTGTTGGAGTCCTGGTGCAGTCGCTGACAGGCGCCAAAGGCTTCAATGATCAGGATCGGCTCGACCGTTCAGCGATTCTGCCTGTCCTCGTGCCGACGATCTTAGGCGCGCTAATAGGGTCACTTTTAGCGTCATACATGCCAGTTTGGGTGCTTGAGCCGGTCCTATTGGTGTCGATGGTAGCGGTAGCGCTCATTATGGTTGTTCGGCCAGATACGGTCGCGCCGCCCGAAGGCACGGAACCGGTTCGATTGCAGGACAATCCTGCAGCGGGCATTCCACTGTTTATGGCAGGTGTCTACGGTGGTTTCGTTCAAGCGGGTGTCGGTTTCATTCTGATCACGGCGCTAGCGGGTGCTTTACGTTATGACTTGGTGAGAACCAATGCCCTGAAAACTGTCTGTACAGGCATCTTTTCTGCCGTGGCATTGGCGGTATTTGCGTTGCGGGGTCAGGTTTGGTGGATTCCAGGCTTTGTGCTCGCCTTTGGCAGCATGCTGGGAGCCATGGGAAGTGTGCGCTTTGCAATTAATGTCAGCCAAAACACGTTAAAATGGATTTTGTTTGTCATGGTGACGGCCAGCTGCGTCGGAGCCATCCTGATTTAACCCCTCTGCTTGAAAAAGCCCTGAAACTGTTAAGAAACAGCTATGAGTAGTACTGAAGAGAAGTATCCCAACAATTTTATTCGCAACATCATTGAGCAGGATGTTGCCGACGGTAAAAACGAAGGTGCCGTGATGACACGGTTCCCACCGGAACCTAATGGTTATCTGCACATCGGTCATGCGAAGGCTATCTGTCTGAGCTTTGGCATGGCCGAAGAGTTTGGTGGGGAAACCAACCTGCGTTTCGATGACACCAATCCTTTGAAAGAAAGTGTTGAGTACGTGAACGCGATCAAGCGTGATATCGAATGGCTGGGGTTCAAGTGGAAAGAAGAGCGATACGCCTCAGATTACTTCCCGCAGTTGTATGAATTTGCAGAACAACTGATTAAAGATGGCAAAGCTTATGTGGACTCTCTGACGGCAGAGGAGATCCGTGAATATCGCGGCACGCTGACGGAGCCTGGAAAAAACAGCCCGTATCGCGATCGTTCCGTCGATGAAAACATGGATCTGTTTCGTCGAATGAAAGCCGGTGAATTCGCAGACGGCGAACACATTCTGCGACTTAAGATCGATATGGCATCGCCAAACATCAATATGCGCGATCCTGCGATCTACCGAATCCGTCATGTCGAACACCATCAGACTGGCAATGAGTGGTGTATTTATCCCATGTACGACTACACCCACTGTTTGTCGGATTCACTGGAGGGTATTACTCATTCGTTGTGCGATTTGAGTTTCGAAGCCCATCGTCCTCTCTACGACTGGGTGCTCGATGAGCTGGCTATGAACTGTCATCCCCAGCAGATTGAATTTTCCAGACTTAACCTTCAGTACACCGTGATGAGCAAGCGTAAGCTTCGACAACTGGTGGAAGAGGGCATGGTAGATGGATGGGATGATCCTCGATTGCCCACCATTTCAGGACTCAGGCGTCGTGGCTATACGCCCGCTGCGATCCGTGACTTCTGTCGACGAATTGGTGTCACGAAAAGTGATAACAATGTCGAACTGGCGCTACTGCAGAGTGTGATTCGGGAAGATCTGGAAGACTCTGCACCCAGGGTGATGGGTGTGTTGAAGCCCCTGAAGCTGGTCATCGAAAATTTCACTGAGGGTGAAAAGGTCGCCCTAGACGTGGCGAATCATCCCAAGGACGAGTCCATGGGAACACGATCATTGAACTTCACTCGCGAGGTCTACATTGATCGGGAAGACTTCCGCGAAGAAGCCAACAAGAAATACAAGCGGCTCGTATTGGGCAGTGAAGTTCGACTCCGCTATGGCTTCGTCATTAAAGCGGAAGAGGTGATCAAAGATGCCTCCGGTGAGATTACAGAGGTTCGTTGTTCTTATGATCCTGACACGCTCGGAAAGAACCCTGAAGGCAGGAAAGTGCGTGGTGTTATTCACTGGGTTTCAGCTGAGGAAGGACTGCCCGCAGAAATTCGAGTTTATGAGCCACTGTTCACAGTGGATTTTCCGGATGCAGACGAGCGCGACTATCATGAGTTGATCAATCCGGAATCTCTCGAGGTTCATCAAGGGATTGTTGAGCCTTCCCTGAAAGATGCCACGCTCGAACAACGTTTTCAGTTTGAGCGAGAAGGCTATTTCTGCGCCGACAGCAAAGATTCGTCGCCTGACAATCTTGTGTTCAACCGTGTGGTGGGTTTACGCGATACCTGGGCGAAGATTGAAAAAGCCGGTGGTGCATGAGCGTCACCTACCGTGATGTCTTATCCGCTGCGGAGCGTATTGCGTCCGGAATTCATCGTACTCCAGTCCTGACGTCGAAGCTTCTTAATGACATTGCGGGCTGCGAGCTCTATTTCAAATCCGAACACCTGCAGAAAGCCGGCGCCTTCAAAGCCAGGGGCGCTGTTAATGCGGTATTTGCACTTTCAGAGGAAGAGCTCAGTCGAGGCGTGGCGACACACTCTTCAGGTAATCATGGTGCAGCACTTGCACGAGCTGCATCTCTTAAGGGTGCGTCTGCCTATATTGTCGTGCCATCGAATGCGCGCAAGGTGAAACAGGACGCCATTGCCGGTTATGGTGGCGAAGTCATTCTCTGTGAGCCAACATTGCCTGCCAGAGAAGCCAGATTGCAGCAGGTCATTGAAGAAACCGGCGCAACCTTCGTCCATCCTTATGACAGTCCCTGGATTATTGCAGGGCAGGGCACAGCTGCTTTGGAGCTGGTGGAGCAGGTGCCAGGACTTGAAACACTGGTCGCACCGGTTGGCGGAGGGGGCATGCTGGCCGGTAGTGCTCTGGTTTGTGAGCAGACTGGTGTCACAGTTTTTGGTGCGGAGCCTACAGGCGCGGACGATGCACATCGAAGTTTGAAGACCGGGGAACTGGTCACTTCGCATGTACCGGACACCATTTGTGATGGCCTGCTGACCACAGTAGGTGAACAAAACTTTGCCATTATTCAGCGTCTGGTCTCAGACGTTCTTCTCGCACCAGATTCAGAAACCATTGAAGCAATGAAGCTTGTCTGGACCAGGATGAAACAGCTGATTGAGCCATCTTCCGCTGTTGCGCTGGCTGTCATTCTCGCCAACCCTGACATTTTCGCTGGGAAAAAGGTCGGCGTTATGGTGACCGGTGGGAATGTAGATCTGGAAGACCTTCCATTTTGACCTGATCAAGTTCTGGATGAGACGGATTTAAGGCCAAACTGAATCAAATCACGTTTTCTTCGAACGAGGCTCCGGGTAAACTTCCGGCTGGTCACATGACTGGCGATATTAGGTGGAACTAACCACCGGGAAGTGTGACTGACAAATACTGAAGCCGTTCGCCTGGGCGCCCAAATCACCCAACGGGAGTCTGCCCTTTCCATGACCGAAATGACTACGCCAAACGATAATCTAACGACACTCGAACACCAGGATCCGGATGTTTATGCCGCCCTCAGAGGTGAAGAAGACCGTCAAAGAACCGGTATCGAGCTGATACCCTCAGAAAACTATACCTTCCCCGAGGTTCTTGCGACCCTGGGTAGTGTTTTCACGAACAAATACTCTGAAGGATATCCAGGTCGTCGCTATTACGGTGGCCAGGAGTTCACCGACAAAATTGAAGATCTGGCACGGGGCAGGGCAAAAGCCGTATTCCGATGCGAACACGCCAACGTGCAGCCCCTGTCGGGCTCTGCCATGAACCAGGCTGTATATCTGGGTCTGCTGGAGCCGGGAGATACCATCCTTGCGATGGATCTGTCTCACGGCGGTCACCTGACCCACGGTGCACCAGTTTCTCATATGGGAAAATTGTTTAACTTTGTGCGCTATGTTACTGATCCTGTTGATGGATCTATCGATTATGACCAGGTTAGAAAGGATGCGCTGGAACACAAACCCAAGCTGGTGCTGTGTGGCTATACGTCCTATCCGCGGGATATTGAGTACCAGAAATTCAAGGAAATTGCGGACGAAGTAGGTGCACTGACCATGACCGACGCCTCACACTTCGGTGGTCTCGTTGCCGGTGGCGCCATGAAGAACCCCTTTGATTTCGGGTTTGATGTCGTGACGACAACCACGCACAAGTCACTCAGAGGTCCGCGCGGTGGCATGGTGCTCTGTACCAAAGATCTGGCCAGCAAAATCGACAAGTCTGTGTTCCCGGGATTACAGGGTGGCCCACACATGAATGCCGTGGCAGCCATTGCCGTGACGTTGAAGCGGGCCCAATCCGACGAGTTCAAGGAATACGCAAAACAGGTGCTGGTGAACAGCAAAACACTTGCCCAGAGTCTGATGGATCGTCAGGCAAGTCTCGTCACAGGTGGCACGGACAATCACATGATGGTTGTCGACACGATGAAGAGCTACAACCTGGATGGTCGCGTTGCTGAAGAAACGCTGGATAAGGTGCATATCACTACCAACAAGCAGATCATCCCCGATGATCCGAATCCGCCTTTGCGTCCGAGCGGTATCCGAATTGGTACTCCGGCAGCAACTGCAAGGGGTATGAAAGAAGGTGACATGGAGCAACTGGCGAACTGGATAGATCGCTGCCTGCGTTCTCCGGAAGATGAGGCTGTCCACGACGAAATTCGTCAGGAAGTTGTGCAGTTCTGCGAAAGCTTCCCGGTACCAGGCATTTAATAAAACGACCTCGTCTCGACCAGCGAAGGGAGCGGAGAGATCTCTCCGTTTCGGCTTCGCCTCCAGTCGAGATGAGGTAATTAAAATAGAGAAGGAGTCAAAAGTGAAAATCGGAACGATGATGGGCGCTACAGGCGCAACAACCCTCGATGATCTCATCAATCAGGCAAAGAAAGTTGAAGCGGCAGGTCTGGATAATGTCTGGCTAGCCAACATTTTCAGCTTCGATGCGATATCAACACTGGCCATCATCGGCAGAGAGGTACCACGAATTGGCCTTGGTACCGCAGTGACTCCAACTTATCCGAGACACCCGACAGCGATCGCTCAGCAGGCATTGACCACTGCGGCGGCAACTGACAATCGTTTCACCCTGGGCATTGGTCTATCTCACCAGATCGTGATTGAAAATATGCTGGGCTTTTCTTACGACAAACCCGCAAAACACATGCGTGAGTATCTGGAAGTCCTGATGCCTCTCGCTCGAGGTGAAACCGTTAATTTTAATGGTGAGCAGTATCGCGTTAATGGTGTGACTTTAGAGATCCCTGGCGCAGATCGAATGCCTGTGGTTATCGCAGCCCTGGGTCCGGTGATGCTAAAGATTGCGGGCGAGCTGGCTGATGGCACCAACACCTGGATGGTGGGACCAAACACGATGGCTAATCACATCGCGCCTGGCCTGGGTCGTGATGATGCAACCATCGTCGGCGGTGTGCCGGTTGTGTTGACGACCAAGGTCGATGAAGCACGCGAACAGATTGCCAAAGATCTTGTGATTTACGGCCAGTTGCCGAGCTATCGTGCGATGCTGGATCGTGAAGGTGCAGAAGGGCCTGTGGATATCGCTATCGTAGGTGATGAAAACACCCTCCGCGGCGAGATTAAGCGTTTCGAAGATGCCGGCGTGACCGACTTCAACGCAGCGATCATGGATGTCGAAGATGGTGCCTACGATCGAACGCTCGAGTTCCTCAGCTCAATGAAGTAATCCACTCATTCGACACACGTGCCGCCTCGGCGTAGACATCCTCCGTCGAGGTGCGTGTTCGTTTGAGAATCTTGAAACTGTGGTCTGCGGTTTCAAGCCAGTGCAATCTTGCATTGGCAAGCTTGCCTATAGTTTTTTCCAAGAGATCAGGTTCCGCGAGGGCATCTCGTGTTCCGGAAAGAAACAACATCGGTTTCTCTATTTCGGGTAAATGTGACGCACGTTTTGTGTCTGGCTTTTTCGCGACGTGCAGCGGAAAAGAAAACAGCATTAATCCCTGGATATCCGCGGCATTTCGTTCGGCCATATAGTGTGTCGACATTCTTCCACCAAAAGAATGGCCGCCGATAAATAACCTGGCTGCCGGAGTCTTTTCGCGGGCAAATTTCAGAATGTCGTCAAAGGCATCGAGGCAGACCTCGGTTTTGTCGACACGCCGTCTGCCTTCTTCCATAAAGGGAAAGTTGAATCGCAGTGTGCCGATGCCAACGTCTGCCAGCGCCTCTGCAACGGCATTCATATGTGGATGGCTGCAAGGGGCACCCGCGCCGTGTGCCAGGATCAGAAGGGAATCTGCATGACCTGGAAGATGAATGGTTGTTGTCATAACGACACTCAACCAGAAACATCAACCAGATGACAAGGGTGTGCTAAACACTTCAGCAAAGTGGGATGAGGCAGTCCTTAAATTGGATCCATCATGATTGAAGACAGCAAGGCTACGATGGTCGATGTTCACCAGTTGTCCTGCCCATTTTTCGTCGCTGTAGGTTCTTGCGGCGATAGATTGCTGAGGGATGATGAAGACGACGAACTCTTCGTTGTCTTTCTGCATCAACAGGTGTGCCATGACCTGGCCATCTATGACGCAGGTTGTTGCCTCGAGGATGCCGCCAAGATCTCCTGGTAGCGCTGTATCTGAAAACGCCAGTACCTTTTCTATCTGCTCAGGCTCAGACACATGAACATGATCAGCGCCTTGGAACATGTCGTGTTTGTTCATGTGGGCGACAAGATCTTGTTCGATGAGAGGCGCGTCATCAATCAGTGCAGGCACAAACGCAAGGGCCAGCAAAAAGGATGCGGCCAGACTCAACCAGTGCCAACGCGTGGGCCGACGCGAAGTGGGTTGTAGTGACTGGTTAAGTAAAATTCTGGCCGCGAAACCTTCAGGGGCTTCTATCTGCGTAGCTTCCCGAATCAGGTCATCCTGCTTAAGAATCTGACGTGCGAATCGACCGCAGCCATCACATTCCTCCAGGTGACGCTTCCTGGCGGGATTGTCGTCCTGAGGGTTGATCAGGGTTAATCTTCTGCATTCAAGACAGTTCATGACTAACGCGCTCGTCTTCTTCCAATTGTTGTTTCAGTTTCTGTCGCGCTCTGTGTAGTCGAGTAGCGACGGTGTTTCTGGGTAACGACATAATTTCTGCGATGTCTTCCAGGGTGTACCCCTCAATGACCTGCAGAATCAGTGGTTCCCGGTAATTCGCTGGCAGCTGCTTCAGGGCAATTCGAAGGGCAACCACTTCCGGTCGCGCATCAAAGTCACTCTGTGTGGCGGGGAGGGTGTCCATTTCCACGTCACTGTAGTCAAACTGCTTTCTTTCAAATCTGCGGGCGTTTTCTCTTCGAACGATCGTGGTCAGCCAGCTTTTCGCAGCAGCTTCCTCTTTTAGTGAGTCCAGAAAACGCCATGCGCGCAGGAAGGTTTCCTGCACAAGGTCCTCAGCAATGCTGCGATCACCGCAAATCCAGTAGGCGTACCTGTACAGCCAGCTGCTGTAGGCGTGCACCAGATTTTCGTACTTCTTCTGTCTTTCTGCTTGAGACATACCCTATGGACCCGCGAAGGTACCAAAATGTTTCACTTGGAGATCAGTTTTTTCCAATCCGGGTATTCATCAGGATTGATATCACGCCAGGGTTGTTGAGGAGGACTTAAGTCCGTCGGGGATATCGCCTCAATCAGGTTGTCACTGGTCAGTATTAAGAGGCTGGCGGGATCGGCTGCGGCAAAAAGCGCCTCTGTCTCATTTTGCTTTCGTTCCAGGTCGCAGTAATCACTTCGAATGTTTCTGAGGTAAATGTCTGCTGCGGTGTCGGGTACCACTCTAAGCGCAAAGATCCGGCGCTTGAGTTCTGGTGCTTCCCAGGCGACCAGATAGATCACGGCGTAACCGTCTTCTCTCGCGGATCGGATCAGCGCGCTAACAGGTCCAAGCCAATCCTCCAGCACGACAACTGGATCTATTGCTGAGCCTGGTTCGCCCCACCTGTGTTGATCTGCACTCATGCTGCTATATTGACGGAAAGTGTTATCGAAGTGGTAGGAGATCACATGAAAATCGGTTGCCAGATGGCGTTCAACGAGTACACCAGTCCGTCCTATATTGCGGAGGCGGCTCAACATGTCGAAGAGTTGGGTTTCTATGGCTTCTGGGTGCCGGAACATGTGTTGTTCTTTCCTGAGTATGAGTCCAAGTATCCCTACACTGACGATGGGCGGATTGCCGGAGACCCTCGAAGTCTGCTCGATCCATTTAGCGCGTTAACCTATGTCGCAGCTCATACATCAAAGATCAAACTCGCAACCGGTATTTGCCTCGTACCCCAACGTAATCCGGTTTACACGGCCAAAGTAGTTGCTGATCTTGATTACCTGTCCGGCGGTCGTTTTGAGCTCGGCGTTGGTATCGGCTGGCTGAAAGAAGAATTTGAAGCCCTTGGCGTACCCTGGGAAGACAGGGCAGGGCGAACCCTCGAATGTCTTGGTGTGATGAAATCACTCTGGTGTGATGAAGTCTCCAGCTTCGAAGGCAAGTACTACTCCATTAAGGCCGCATATCAGAACCCAAAACCAGTGCAGCAGCCTCATCCGCCGATCATTTTTGGTGGTGAAAGCGATGCCGCGCTGCGGCGGGTCGCTACTGTGGGGCAAGGCTGGTACGGCTTTAACCTGACACCGGACACGATGGAGGAACGCCTTAACTACCTGAATGATCAACTGGATAAAGCGGGCAGATCGATGGACGACATACTGATCTATGCCAGTCCCCATCCGAGCGTCCGGGATATCGCCGATATGCAGCGATTTGAAGCCCTGGGTGTTGAGCAGATTATCGTTGGTGTGATGGCCGCTAAGATGGATAACCTGAAAGAGCGGGCCTCGAAGGCCATGGCCAGGGTATTTGGCTAACTCATCCCAAACTATTAGTGATGAGCTATCTTCTTGAAAAACAAGGCTATGGGGGTTTAATCTTGAGCCCTTTGCAACCTACCTATTGAGGGAATCATGTCAGAAGAAGCAGCCGCTACAGGCCCACTGCCCGTAGTCGACTGGCTGAAAGGTGCCGGAACTGATGATCCGTACCTGGAAGGCCATAAATGTGGCGAGTGTGGCGCCGTGTTCTTGGGGGAACGTGAGAACTGTTCCAATTGTGGAGCGCGCGACAAAATGAGCCCGACTCGTTTGTCTACCAAGGGCAAGCTCTACTCCTACAGCATTGTTCACAGAAGCTTTCCTGGCATTGAGGTGCCTTATATCTCCGCCATCGTTGACCTTGAAGGCGGCGGTACGGTGAAAGGGAACCTGATCAATATCGATCCGGATCCAGAAAAGATTGAATTCGATATGCCGGTTGAAGTGGTATTCGATGACGCTCTCGGTCGTAAAGACAGAGACGGCAACAGCTACATCAGCTATTTCTTTCAACCTGCGTCATAAGCAGCCCTGAGCCAATAGAGCATAAGAGGAGTGACTCATGAGTGATGTATACATAATGGGAGTCGACATGATTAAGTTCGGTCGTTTCCCCGAAAAAACTGTTCCACAACTTGGCGCGACAGCTGCCTTGATGGCGCTTGATGATGCGGGTCTGAAGATTCAGGACATGCAGGCTTTGTACTGCGGAAACCTGGGGCAGGCGAGCGCGATGGTCGGGCAGCGAATCCTTCAGGAAATCGGTCAAACCGGTATCGGCGTCGTGAACTGCGCTAATGCCTGTGCGACTGGTGCCACTGCATTTCGTGAAGCCTGGATGTCTGTAAAAGCCGGCGTGAACGACGTGGTACTGGCTGTTGGTGTTGAGCAGATGGGTAAAGGTCTGCTTGGTGGCGCTGGTGGCGGCACTGGAATTCCAAAAGAAGGTTTGCTGGGTTCAGGCACCATGCCAGCAGTATTTGCTGAAGCCGGTATGGAACACTCTCGCCAGTACGGTACTACTTTCGAGCAGTTCGCGAAGGTTTCTGTGAAGAACCATCACCATTCAACACTGAATCCGAAAGCGATGTATCAGATCGAAACACCGCTTGAAACTGTGATGAACGCAGAAATGATTTCCTATCCGAACACCAAGCTCATGTGTTCCGTCAACGTGGATGGTGCAGCGGCCGCGGTCCTCGTTTCTGAGAAGAAAGCGAAAGAATTGGGCATGGATCGAGCGGTACGCGTTAAAGCATCTGTTCTGACCAGTGACCCCTATTCAGATCGTGACCTGGTGATGCCAAACGTCAACGACGTAACTCGTCGCGCGGCATCGCAGGCTTACGAAATGGCTGGCTGCGGTCCTGAAGACATTGATCTGGTTGAGCTGCACGATTGTTTCGCAACAGCGGAAATCCTGCACTATGAAAACCTCGGTCTGTGTAAAGACGGTGAAGCGGGTCGCATGATCGACGAAGGTGAAACGGCACTTGGTGGCCGCGTTCCGGTTAACGTATCCGGTGGTCTGCTGTCCAAGGGTCATCCTCTTGGTGCGACAGGTATCGCTAACATCTACGAAGTCGCTACTCACCTGCGTGGTGAAGCCGACAAGCGTCAGGTGGAAAACGCGCGCCTTGGCATGACTCACGTCATCGGACTTGGCTCAGCCTGTGGTATCCACATTCTGGAGAAGGTTGCGTAAGTACTTCGGTACTCGCAAAAAGGCCGAGCTTAGCTCGGCCTTTTTCTTTTATGAAAATCGGAATCGTCAGCGACACCCACAACAACCTAAAAAACTGCAACCGTATCGTTGAGATGTTCAATGAATCGGGGGTTGAGCGTGTCGTGCACACCGGAGATATCACCCAGGCTAAAACTCTGGAGATCTTCTCTAACCTGAGCATGCCTATGTGGGGTGTGTACGGTAACAACGATGTTGGCGAAATGGATTCGCTGGTCAATGCGGCATCCCAGTTTTCTTTTGAGATCATCGAGCCACCCATGATCCTGACCTGGCTCGAGAAGAGGATCGTGGTGGTCCATGACCCACTGGAACTGTCGATGGTGAACCCTGATGACTACGATGTCATTTTGCATGGCCACACTCATCGTCAGACTATTGAATACGATGGAGATCAGCTGACGTTTAATCCCGGTGAGTGTGCCGGTCACATGTCTGGATTTAATGCCATCGGTGTCCTGGATTTGAGTGATCTCCAGGTAGAGATTCTGAACTTTTAGGTCACAAACATGCGTCATCTATTCTTCCTCCTGCTGACGCTCGTACCTCCTTCTTTGGCGGCACAACCGAACATCCTGGTGATCTATGTAGATGATCTGGGCTATGGCGATACCGCGGTTTATGGGCATCCAGTCGTAGCGACGCCAAACATCGATCGGTTGGCAGAGGAGGGTGTTCGGTTCACCCAGTTTTATGCGCCCTCTGCACTGTGTTCGCCATCGAGAGCCGGGCTTCTCACAGGCAGAACCCCTTATCGAACAGGCATTCAATCCTGGATTCCCGATAACAGCGACGTGTCTCTGAACCGAGATGAATACACCATTGCCCAACTGGCGAAGGACAACGGTTATCGCACAGCGGTGATTGGCAAGTGGCATCTAAACGGCGGTCTGCATATGGAGGATGCGCCGCAACCCAAAGATTTTGGTTTTGACTATCAATATGGATTGGCCGCCTGGGTCAAGAATGAAAAAGCGGAAGCGGCCGGGAGTGGTCCTCTTTACCCCGACAATATGTATCGCAATAACGAGCCTGTCGGTGAAACCAATGCCTATTCTGCAAAGTTAGTGAGCAATGAAGCCATCGCTTGGTTGGGAGCGGGCAAGGAGCCATTTTTCCTGTTTCTCACCTACAGCGAGGTTCACACGCCTGTCGCTTCACCGCCAGCTTTCCTGAATCAATATGACGAACACCTGACGGAAGAGTCGCGGAAGTATCCTCTTCGCTACTACATGAACTGGGCTGATCGGCCGTATCGGGGTAAAGGCGAGTACTACGCGAATATCAGTTACCTGGATGCGCAAATGGGGCGGGTGATTGAGCATTTAAGAGCAAAGAAACAGCTCGATAACACCATTGTGATCTTCAGCAGTGATAACGGACCGATTACTGCAAATGCGGAGACACCCTGGGAGCTCGGAATGGCAGGTGAAACTGATGGTCTCAGAGGCAAAAAGCGATATCTCTTCGAAGGGGGGATCCGTGTGCCAGGCATTGTTCGGTGGCCCGAGATGGTGCCTGCTGGTGAGGTCGTCGATGAAGTTGCGACTGCGTTGGATGTATTGCCGACCCTTGCGGAGCTGTTGGAGCATGACCTGTCGCATCTCACTCTCGACGGTGACTCCATCGTGAGTCTGATCGACAGCCATGCGGCGACGACGATCGTTCGGACAAAACCATTTTACTGGTCTATCCCGACGCCGGACGGAATGGAATACGCCTACCGGGAGGGTAGCTGGAAGATGATCCTGGATCCGTCGGCAGTACCGGTGTATCTGTTTAATCTCACCGAAGATCGATACGAGGTTAGCAACCGGCTTGAGCGTGAGCCGGAGCGAGTCAAAAGTATGCTGGCTCGATTCTTACGCTATCGCTCTGAAGTAGAGTCGGGCTCTACTGACTGAATTCATATTTCGCTTCTCGTTCCAACAGGAATGGAGCGACCGTATCACGCCAGATATCGTAACCTTGTTGATTCATGTGAAGGCCGTCGGAGATCAGTAGAGATTTGTTGGCTGAGCCATCAGGGTTAAGCATGGGCGTCGCTACATCGATGTAGCTGATGCGTTGGTCGCTCGCTGCGATAGCTTGCAGTTCCCTGTTCACTGCCTGCATGGTCGGCCACATGCTTTCGCGTAGCACACTGGGTTTTACCGACAGCAGATAAATTCTTATCTCTTTGTTGTGCTCATGAATTTGAGCGATCGTTTTCTGGTACGCATCGATAATGGTGGGAACGGGCACGCCCTGTGCGACATCATTGTCACCTTCATAAATGACAACCGCTCTGGGGTCATGGCTTAGCACCAACAAATCCAGGTAGGTCAGAACATCATTCATGTTGCTGCCGCCGAATCCCTTGGAAACGATCGACAAAGGTTTCAAGTCTTCGTGTATACGATGATCCCAGAAGCGCATGCTGGAGCTGCCGGTCATCACGATGCCACCCTTCGGTTTGGGATTAATTTCATCTTCCAGTTTGAAGCCGATCATGGCGTAGTCCCACCGATCTGTGGGTGGGTATTCCTCAGCATTCAATGCACAGGAGAAAACGAGCAGGGGTAGGAGAATGAGTTTTCGAATCATGTATTGGGTTCCGGATCTTGCTGGCCGCGTCTGACAAACCAGATAACAAAATAGACAAAGGGTGTATCAACTAAAGCAATAACAACTTTCAGGCAATAAGCGGCGATGATGAGTTGGATCAGCTGAGTTCCTGGAACAATGCCGTAAAAGGCGATCCCGTAGAAAATCGCTGTGTCCAACCACTGGCTTGCGATCGTTGAGCCGTTATTTCGTAGCCACAATTTTCCTTCACCGGTTCGCTGCCGGATGTGATGGAAAGCCCAGACATCAAAGGTCTGGCTCACCATGTAGCTGAGTAACGAGGCAATTGTGACTCTGCCTGCGAAATTCATGACGGTCTCGAAGGCTACCTGGTTGCCGTAAAGTGCGCTGGGATCCCAGTGGATCGTAAACTGGGTAGCGATCAACACGATGGGGTAACACAGTGCAGTCCCGACGACGGCAGCATGCGCGAATTTTCGACCGTAGAGTTCCGACATGACGTCAGTCAGCAGGAAAGTGCTGGAGTAAATCAGGATTGAGCCAGATACGGATATCACACCAATGACCGGCAGGCTGAAATCGCCAAGTTTCTCGGCAATGAATATGCTCGTGACAACCGAACCTGCCAAAAGGGGTGGGAGAATGTAGGGTCCCAGGTAACGAGCTGAGCAGGCAATGGCTGCGGCGGTTGCAACCGTCGTCAGCAGGGCGGCGAGTTCGTACAACTTCTATCCAAAATGAAAAGAGTATACATGCCGTGAGTGAGTGATGGGTTAAACTTCCCCAATGCCAAGTAGTAAACAGAAACAAAGTAAATCCAATCTGCGCCCCATCAGTACGCTGAACCTGCTTTCCAATCGTGAAATCCAGGGGCTCATGTCCTCCAAAGAAGAAGTCCGCCAGCTGTTCCGAGAATGTGCGCTGGCGATCCTTAACACAGGTAACGATGAAGACGACGTGAAGAAATTGCTTCGCGCTTATTCAGACTTCGAAATCGAAGTTGTTCCCGAAGCACGGGGTCCCAAGATTGCAGTAAAGAACGCACCAGGGACTGCCTTCGTCGACGGCAATATGATCCGTGGTATTCAAGATCACCTGTTCTCGGTACTCCGCGACATCGTGTATGTGAATCACATCCTGTCACGCGATGGTTTGTATGATCTCGACACCAGCGAAGGTATCACGGAAGTGGTCTTCGACATTCTTCGTAACGCGAACATCGTGCAGCCGAATCTCAGGCCGGATCTTGTGGTTTGTTGGGGTGGTCATTCCATTGATCGAATCGAATATGACTACACCAAGGAGGTGGGATACCAACTCGGTCTCCGCGGTCTCAACATCGCAACCGGCTGTGGTCCTGGTGCCATGAAAGGCCCGATGAAGGGCGCGGCGATTGGTCACGCAAAGCAGCAGGTCGAGAAACGCCGGTATATTGGTATTTCTGAACCAGGAATCATCGCTGCTGAAGCGCCGAATCCAATCGTGAACGAATTGGTCATCATGCCTGATATTGAAAAGCGCCTAGAAGCTTTTGTTCGCGTGGCACATTGCATCATCGTATTCCCTGGAGGCGCGGGCACGGCCGAAGAAGTGTTGTATCTCCTCAGTGTACTGATGCACGAGGCTAATCAAGGCTTACCTTACTCACTCATTCTGACCGGGCCAGAAGAAAAGAAAGACTACTTTGAATCTCTCGACAAGTTCATCAAGGCAACACTGGGTGATGAAGCCGCGCAACACTACCAGATCATCAATGGTGATCCTGAAAAAGTGGCGAAAGCAGCGAGAAAGGGTGTCGAACGGGTGCGTAAACATAGACTTAAGACCCAGGATGCCTATGGGTTTAACTGGGATTTGACGGTCGCGCATGAATTGCAGCTGCCTTTTGAACCCACTCACGAAAACATGGCGGCGTTGAAGCTCACACGAGACCAGAGTCCCGCCGAGTTGGCGTCGGCATTGCGATGTGCCTTTTCGGGGATTGTGGCCGGCAACGTTAAAGCGTTCGGCATTGAGCAGATTGAGGCGCATGGTCCCTATGAACTGAATGGAGATGCGCAAATTATGGCCGAGCTTGAGAACTTGCTGGATGAGTTCATCAAACAGAGGCGCATGAAGATTAATGTCGAGAATTATGAACCCTGTTGGAGGTTGGCATCCTGATGTTCCGAGTGTTGTTTGTCCTGATGTTGGCGATGGGCGCGACGTCGGTTGCTGCTAAGCCAATCCCTGTGAAAGTGGTTGTTGTGTCCATGTTTGAGCATGGGGAAATCACGGGGGATCGACCCGGCGAGTTCCAGTTCTGGGCGGAAAGAATGCCGCTCGATAAATCGCTGCCTTTCCCCGCAGGAGAATATGATCTCCGGTTGAACGATGACGGTGTGTTGGGGATGTGTACCGGCGGTGGTATCCCAAACGCAACGGCCTCGATTATGGCGTTGGGTATGGACGACAGATTTGACCTGTCTAATGCCTATTGGGTCATCGCGGGCATTGCGGGTGGTGACCCCGAAGATCTATCTCTCGGTTCCGCTGCCTGGGCGAAATGGGTTATTGATGGTGATCTGTTATTCGAGATCGACGCGAGGGAAATTCCTGAAGACTGGCCTTACGGCATTGTTCCCCTCGGCGGGCATAAGCCGGCCAAAACGGAAGCGGATCTCTCAACGGGATGGACTGTCGATACCATCAAGTTTCAACTGAATGAGCCTTTGGTGGAATGGGCGTATCAACAGTCGAAAGATGTAAAAGTACCGGTGATTGATGCGGTCGCAACCTTTCGTAAGCAGTTCAGCGACCAGCCGAACGCAATGAAAGAACCATTTGTCACGATAGGGGATACGCTGTCAGCGAGTACCTATTGGCACGGGCATTATCTCAACGAATGGGCGAATGACTGGGTTCGGCTTTATTCCGGTCAGTCCGGAAACTTCATGACCTCCAATATGGAAGACAGCGGCACACTGACGGCACTGCATCGACTCGATAGAGTCGGCAAAGTAGATGCCGATCGAGTTCTGGTTTTGCGTACCGCCAGTAACTTTACGGTACCACCGCCCGGCAAGTCGGCGGCCTGGAGTGCCACGGCAGAGTATCCGGACCGAGGTTTAGCTGCGTTGGAAGCGGCTTACCAGGTGGGCAGTGTTGTTGTAAATGCGTTGGTGAAAAACTGGGAACGTTACGAGAACGAACTGCCTCGTTAGGCGTTCCAGAGTTTGTGCGCTGCTGAAATGTGATCTGCCCTGACACGCTCCAGGTCAACGTTAACTAACTCGCTGTTGCGTACGCGCCACTGTCCATTAACCATCACGGCACTAGCCTGATGTGCGCCGCAAAGTACAAGAGCTGCGATCGGATCACCTGCGCCAAAGAAACGAAGTTCGTTCAGATCAAACAGCGCAAGATCAGCCAGCTTGCCAGTGGCTAATTCGCCAATTCCCGACCGTTTGAAGAGCTGAGCGCCACCTTGAGTCGCAATTCGAAGGGCATCGTGATGGCTGAATGCCGAAGCGCCATGAGCTAAACGTTGCAGCAGGAACGCCTGCCTGAGTTCCTGCATCATGTTGGAACAATCGTTGGATGCGCTGCCATCAACGCCCAACCCGACGGGTGATCCCGCTGCGCCCAGCGCTGGGACCGGACAGCTTCCGGAAGCAAGAATCATGTTGGAAGACGGGCAGTGAGAAACAGCCACGCCTGCTTTGCCCAGTCGTTGAATCTCATCGTCATTAAAATGAATGCCGTGAGCGAGCCAAACATCGTCTGCAAGCCAACCTACATCTTCCAGGTAGTCCACGGGTCGCATGCCAAACATTTCCAGGCAGAACTCATTTTCATCGAGGGTTTCCGCCAAATGTGTGTGCAGCTGCACGCCGTGTTTTCTTGCCAGTTCAGCACTGTCTTTCATTAGCTCCGTGGTTACGGAAAAAGGAGAGCAGGGCGCCAGTGCGATTTGCAGCATCGCGTCTTCTGAATTGTCATGGTAAGCGCTGATGAGGCGCTCGCTGTCCCTTAGGATTTCATCCGGTGACTGCACGACTTTGTCTGGCGGAAGTCCGCCGCTGCTTTTTCCGAGGCTCATAGAACCCCGTGTCAGGATGGCGCGGATGCCCAGTTGGGTGGCGACATCTGCCTGAACATCGATCGCTTGCCCGGTAGATTCTGAAAACACATAGTGATGATCTGTTGTGGTGGTGCAGCCAGAGAGCAGTAGCTCGCTAAGAGCCGTTGTCGTGGAGGCGCGAATTGCATCCTCATCCAGGTTCGCCCAAATGGGGTAGAGGCTCACTAACCATTCGAACAACTCTTTATCCAGTGCATCGGGAAACGCCCGGGTCAGCGTTTGATAAAAGTGGTGGTGACAATTGATCAGGCCGGGTAACAGAACCTGGTCCGTCGCATCGAAAACCTCGTCAACGTCGGTTTTGGGGGCCTCGGTGACCAACTCGATGATTCTGTTGTCCTCGACGACAATGCCGCGAGGGGCAGTTTGATCGTTGCCTGTCCACACTGCAGTGGGATCTTTAATCCAGGTTTTCAATGGCGTCGGTTCCTTAGGAAATACTTACCGGTGGTTGGAGTCCGCAGCCCTTCAGGATGGTTGAAGACACAAAGTCTGCGATTCGATTGATCTGTTCTTCATCATAGTCAGGTGTTTCAAGAATGCTCTGTACCTGGACCTGAAAATCGGCGTAATGCTGGGTGGTTGCCCAGATCATGAAGATCAGCAGCACGGGATCCGTCTCCGGCATTTTGCCTGCATCTATCCAGCCCTGGATGATTTCGGCGCGCTCTGTAACCCAGGGTTTCATGACGTCCTGTAGGTAGCCGGAAAGGTAGGGCGCACCTTGAATGATTTCATTCGCAAAGAGCTTTGATGCTGACGGGTCTTCGAACGAGATCCGGACTTTTTGCCGGATGAAAGTATCGAGCGAAAGCGCGGGATCGTCTTTTACGCTGACGTCGTTAAAGAAGTTGTTCCATGAGTTCAGGATGTTATCCAGAACGGCCAGATACAGGCTGTTTTTGTTTTTAAAGTAGTAGTGAACATTAGCCTTGGGTAATCCAGCACGATCTGCGATCGCCTGCATACGTGCGCCCTTAAAACCATGCACCGCAAATTCCTCCTGCGCTGCTCGAAGGATCGTGCTGTAGTGCTTGTCTCTTGGCCGTTGTGAGCCTTGCTCAGCTTGAGCCCCGACCGTGGCTATTTCTCCCTGCATGAGATAAATTATGGTGAAAACCTGTCCAAATGGTCAAGAATTGAAATTTGTTCTTAACAATCAGATCGAGGAACTCGATGTTCCAGCCGATAAGACGATCCTTCAGGCGGTCCGTGAGCTAGGCCTGACGGGCTCAAAAGAAGGCTGTGCGTCAGGTGACTGCGGCGCCTGTACGGTTCTGGTTGGTGTGCCCTCTGATCAGGGCGTTCGCTATCAGACCGTTAATGCGTGTATCGCCCCCATTGGGCAGCAGGCGGGTCGCCACATTGTGACAGTCGAAGGGCTCGAATCGCCTGATGGTGAACTTCATCCGGCGCAGGAAAAAATGGTGGACTGTCATGGTTCCCAATGCGGCTTCTGTACACCGGGATTTGTCATGTCGCTGGCGGCATTGGTTGAGGCGGATGTGAGTGCAGAGCGAGAAGAAGTTTTGCAGGGCATCTCAGGCAACCTATGCCGATGTACCGGTTATCGGCCTATTGTAGAAGCGGGTATCGCAGCGCTTGAGGTTGGTGCGTCGGCCGCCATTCAAGGCCAGGAGCTGGTTCCATCAGTGAGCGCATCCAAAGCGCTGGCTGTGCTTCAACCTGTCAACGAAAGCGAGTTACAGGAAAGCATCCGTGAGTTCCCGAATGCTGATCTCATTGCCGGTGGTACCGACCTGATGCTTGAGGTCACCCAGCGATACGAAGCAAAGCCGCAGTTGATTGACGTCACTCGGGTTGAAGAACTTCAGCTCATTTCAGAAGGCGAAGAGCAGTTAGTTATCGGCGCCGCCGTTTCCTACTCCCGGCTTGAAGAATTTTTTAGCGGTCGATCAACGCCATTTGTGTCTTTGCTGCATCGTTTGGGCTCAAGGCAAATACGAAATAGCGGGACTCTGGGCGGTAATCTTGCCAATGGATCACCGATCGCAGATACGCCGCCTATCTTGATCGCCTGGGATGCGCAGATCGAAACGGTAAATACAAAAGGGGAATCTCGTTTAACAGCGGTTTCCGACTTTTATCGAGGCTACCGGGACACGACCTTGTCCGGCGATGAATACATCGCAAGAATTCACATCCCGCTTGCGTCGATAGAGAGCTTTCACCGGTTCTATAAGTCGTCGAAACGCCTTGAAGACGATATTTCCTCGGTTATGGGAGCGTTCCGGTTTGAAGGCTCAACCGACAGAATTACGATGGCGCGAATCGCTTTTGGTGGTATGGCGGCAACGCCGGTACGTCTCAAGGCAATTGAAGACTCCTTAACCAGCTCTGATCTTTCCAAAGATCTTATCGCTCAGGTCGTTGACGCTTTGAGCGATGAAATGACGCCTCTAACGGATGTTCGAGCATCAGCCGCGTATCGATCCGAGATGGCAGCAAGCATGCTCGAGCGGGCGTTGCTTGAGTTTATGGGGGAAGCGCGACCGGTGATCACCGAGGTGACTCTCGATGCGTAAACTCACTAATGGTTCAGCTGGCGCTGGCGTGGCAGACACAAAACCGGTTGTCGGTTCGGATCTGGCCCATGAATCGGCCATTAAACATGTAACGGGTCGTGCAACCTATGTTGATGACATCGCTGAGCCCGCGAATCTGCTTCACGTGGCCACAGGGCAAAGCACCATCGCTCACGGTCGAATTCGTTCCATCAATCTTGATGCAGTCAGGACAGCTGAAGGTGTCGTGGACGTCATTGTTTGCGACGACATCCCTGGCGATCCCGACATCTCTCCTGTTTATACCGGTGATCAGTTGCTTGCGTCTCAGGTTGTTGAGTATGTCGGCCAGCCAATCTTTGCCGTAGCAGCTTCCAGTTTGGTGGCAGCGAAAAGGGCATGCAGCCTTGCTCAAATAGAATTTGAAGAACTGCCTGCGATCCTGACGCCGCAGCAGGCGCTCAAAGAGTCACAGTTTGTTTTACCAACACGCACCTTCCAGATTGGAGATGCCGCGAAGGCAATCGATGCAGCTGAGCTTGTGATTGAGTCAGAACAGACAGTCCGCGGCCAGGAGCATTTTTACCTGGAAGGTCAGGTGAGTCTCGCGACACCAACAGAAGACGGTGGTGTTCACGTCGCATCCTCTTCTCAACATCCAACGGAAGTACAGAAACTTGTTGCGTCGGTATTGGGGCTCAACATTCACCAGGTTCAGGCAGAAGTGCGTCGAATGGGTGGTGGGTTTGGCGGCAAAGAATCCCAGGCAGCGGCACTAGCTTGTATGGCGGCAGTGTTTGCGGTTCGGACCGATCGGCCGGTGAAGTACCGGATGCCGCGCCAGGACGATATGGTTCAGACCGGTAAACGACACGATTTTTGGAATCGGTATCGCGCGGGTTTTGACTCAGATGGCGTGCTGACCGGCGTAGAAATGGAGCTTGCCGGACTCTGTGGCTGCACGGCAGACCTCTCGGAAGGTATCGTCGATCGCGCCATGTTTCATGCAGACAATGCTTACTATTATCCGGCGACCACCATTAATGGTTATCGCTGTAAGACCCATACGGTTTCAAACACGGCTTTTCGCGGGTTTGGTGGACCCAAGGGAATGATTGCTGCTGAGTCCATGATGGATGATATCGCGCGAACAGTTCAGCGGGATCCGTTGGATGTAAGGATCGATAACCTTTATGGGCCAGGTCGTGATGTAACACCCTATGGCCAGAAGGTGGAACAGCACATGCTGCGAGACATGATGCAGCAGCTTGCCGCCGACACCGATTACTACGAGCGTCGAAAGTCTATTACCGAGTACAACCGCAACAGTAATCAGTTCAGAAAAGGGCTGGCGCTAACACCGGTTAAGTTCGGCATCTCGTTTACTGCAACTCATCTCAATCAGGCAGGGGCGCTGCTTCACATATATACGGATGGCAGTATTTCCATTAATCATGGCGGTACTGAAATGGGGCAGGGACTCTATACCAAGATTGCCCAGATTGTTGCGACCACCCTGGGCGTTTCTTATGAGCGCGTAATGGTGACATCTACGCGAACCGACAAGGTGCCGAACACGTCTCCGACAGCTGCGAGTTCCGGTACGGACATCAATGGTATGGCTGCTAAAAACGCTGCGGAAAAAATTCGCGCGCGGCTGATCAGTTTCGTCGCGGATCAACATGGTGTTGATGCTGATGCCGTTAACATAGCTGACGATGCCGTTGTGGTGAGCGGCGAATCGCTGTCATTTGACGAGGTGATCAAGGCGGCTTACATGGCGCGGGTCCAGCTCTCAGCCACAGGATTTTATAAGACGCCAAAGATTCACTTCGACAAAGAAGCGGGCAAAGGTCATCCGTTCTTCTATTACGCCAATGGATGTGCCGCGTCTGAAGTGTTGGTGGATGGCGCAACGGGTGAATATCGCGTGACCCGGGTCGATATTCTTCATGACGTTGGCAGCTCAATTAACCCCGCGCTCGATATAGGGCAAATTGAAGGGGGGTTCGTGCAAGGCATGGGCTGGCTGACCACGGAAGAACTGCTATGGGATGACCGGGGTCGGGTCATTTCGAACAGCCCGGCTAACTACAAAATTCCGACGGCTTATGATTTGCCTGAACACTTCAAAGTCAGTTTGTACGATCAGCCCAATAACGAAGACACCATTTACCGCTCTAAGGCTGTTGGAGAGCCGCCGCTCATGTTAGGTCTGTCCGTTTGGTGTGCTTTGCGAGATGCAGCAGCAAGCTTCTCAGACTACCGAATGAATCCGCCAATGGATGCACCAGCGACACCCGAACAGGTCTATCGTGCGATACAGGCTGCAAAATCTGGAGTTGCCTCGTGAACTGGCAGCAGGCAATCAGTTGGTGTCATCAGCAAGCAGCCCCTTTTGCAGTTGCGACCGTGATCGGTACCACCGGCTCCACACCACGGGAAGTTACCAAGATGGTGATTACCGCTGAAAAAACCTTCGATACGATTGGTGGTGGTCAGCTGGAGTTCAAAGTCATCGAAGACGCGAGGTCGATGCTGGAGAGCCGTGCACCCTCACAAAAAATCGACCATTATCCTCTGGCAACCAAAGCTGACCAGTGTTGTGGCGGAAGTGTGACGGTATTGATTGAGTCCTTCCCGATCACCGCCATGCGACTTGCGGTATTTGGTGCAGGTCATGTGGCCAGTGCCTTGATGCAGGTGCTTGCACAGTGTGATGCGCGAATCGAATGGATAGATTCGAGGGAAGATGTCTTCCCAGACTCTGTGTCGTCCAATGTTCAGCTGATCAATCCCGAAGATCCTGTGAGCTACGTCGACGAGCTTACCGACCAGCATCGTTGCATCATCATTACTCACGATCATGCGCTGGATTACCAGCTGGTTCATGCGCTCCTGAATCAAACTGAGATTGATTACGTCGGACTGATTGGCTCCAATACCAAGGCAAAACGATTCTTCCAGCGGATGAACAAAGATGGAATTTCGCAGGAAGACCAGCAGAGGTGCGTTTGTCCCATTGGCATGCCGGAAGTGAAAGGCAAGTTGCCCATGGAAATCGCTGTATCCATTGCGGCACAGATTTTATCGCTGGATCCTGTTAAAGCCTCGCAAATTAAACCGGAACTTTCCTGGAAAGAAATCCGACAGGCGTTTCCTCCACTAGAAATAAAATCCTGATGTAAGGCAATTCGATGACGCTCGAAGATTTTAATGACCTTGGCCGCCAGTGGCAGTACGAAGCATTACTGAACTGCTGTTCCTGTGAAACCTGGGCAGCTCGAGTGCCTGATGGTGCGCCTTTTGAATCCGTCGACGCTGTGGTTGAAAGTGCGCGAAAGGCCTGGGATAAGGCTTCGGAGAACGAGATTCTGGAAGCGTTTTTAGGTCACCCGCAGATTGGTGATCTGGAAGCCTTAAGGAACAAGTATGCCAACACAGCAAGCGCTGAGCAGGGCCAGGTGGTAGAGGCAGACGAAACCGTGTTGATTCGATTGAGAGATCAGAACCAGGCGTACCTCCAAAAGTTTGGTTTCATCTTCATTGTCTGTGCGACAGGCAAAAGTGCCGAAGAAATGCTGGCACTGCTTGATGAACGCATTGGCAATTCTAGAGAGGAAGAATTGGCGAATGGCGCGCGTGAACAGATGGCGATTACAGAATTAAGAATAAGAAAAATGGTGGAGAACGATTGATGCGAGCACCAGTAACGACACACATCCTTGACCTGGTTAGAGGGCGACCCGCTGCTGGGGTTGCGGTGAAGCTATTTTCCGGTGATGAACTGCTGTCTGAAGGAGTTACCAACGACGATGGTCGCGTTGAGGATTGGCAGAGTGAGTTCACGCTGGCGCCGGGTAAGTATCGATTGGAGTTCGCTGTCGAACCCTGGTTTGCGGAGCGCGGTGAGGTCAGCTTTTACGAAGACGTGCATATATCTTTTCGGGTCGCTTCAGTTGACGAGCACTATCACGTGCCTTTGCTCCTGAGTCCCTTTGGTTACTCGACCTATCGGGGGAGCTGACGTTGAGTCGTAGTGGCGCATATCGCAGCCGGATCCTGCACATCACGTCAACGGATCCGCTGAAGTATGAATACCTGGAAGACGGTGTTTTGCTCGTTGAAGACGGCAAGGTTGCAGACCTTGGTGCAGCAGAACAG
This sequence comes from Pseudomonadales bacterium, assembly GCA_965267195.1. Classification (GTDB taxonomy): domain Bacteria; phylum Pseudomonadota; class Gammaproteobacteria; order Pseudomonadales; family Azotimanducaceae; genus UBA9659. The sequence goes on along the minus strand of OZ253942.1, from coordinate 909,304 downwards.
TTTGAGCGCGCCGGCTTTGCGTTGGGCCAATGCCAGCATGAACCTGACTACCTGTTGGTTCCCGGATTTATTGATACCCATGTGCATTCGCCGCAACTGGACGTCATCGCCTCCTACGGAGAGCAACTTCTGGAGTGGTTAAACAAATACACTTTCCCTGCAGAAGCCAGATACGCCGATGAAACCTACGCGGCAACTTCTGCTGTAGCGTTTTTAAACAGCCTGCTTGAAGCGGGCACAACCACCGCTCTTGTGTTTGCGACAAGTCATCACAAAGCAACCGACGTCTTGTTCGAAGCAGCGCGCGAGAAAAATATGCGTTTGATTGCGGGGAAGGTCCTCATGGATCAGAACGCAACCACCGAACTGCACGATACAGCAGTCGGTGGTATTCAAGACAGTGAAGCGCTGATAAACAAGTGGCACGGTAATGGACGGCTTGGCTATGCAATAACGCCTCGGTTCGCTGGCACTTCAAGTGTTGAGCAGTTGACGCTCGCAGGCGAACTGCATCAGAAATATCCTGACACCTGGATTCAATCTCACATCTCCGAAAACCTGGACGAAGTTCGCTGGGTCAAAGATGTGCATCCGCACACCAGTGACTACCTGGATGCCTATGAGCGTTATGGTCTGGTTAACGATCGAGCGGTCTTCGCACACTGCATCCACTTGACTGAATCAGAAAGAAAACGTTTTTCAGATCTCGGCGCGAGGGCGGCGTTTTGTCCATCTTCGAATATGTTCATTGGCAGTGGTTTGTTTGACCTTGCGCAGATGAAGGAAGACCGGATTGACGTTTCGCTGGCTTCCGATGTCGGTGGCGGTACAAGTTTATCGATGCTGAGAACCCTGGCTGACGCTTACAAGGTATGTCAGCTAAAAGGGTATTCGTTAGGGCCTATGGAGGCACTCTCCCTGGTTACCCTGGGTGGCGCCGAATCTCTTCATCTCGATCAGTTTGTCGGCAACTTTGAGAAAGGAAAGGAAGCAGACTTCCTCATGCTGAACCCGAACGCGACCAACGTGATGTCGCGACGCGTCGGTTTTTCTGATTCGGTGGAAGATGAATTCTTTGTTCTGATGACGTTGGGTGACGAAAGAAATATAGCCGCGACTTATGTCGCCGGTGAAAAAGTAAGTATCTAGGAGGGGTCGTGGAAGCCTATCTGGTTGATTGGTTCAGTGTCATCTTAAGGTGGTTGCACCTCATCACTGGAATCGCGTGGATCGGTGCTTCACTGCACTTCGTCTGGTTGGACAACAGCCTGGAGGATCCAGGAGAAGAGAAAAAAGCGGATGGTGTGAAAGGAGAGTTGTGGTCCATCCATGGTGGTGGCATCTACAACTTCAACAAGTACCATCTCGCGCCCCCAAAATGGCCGAGCATTCTGCACTGGTCGAAGTGGGAAGCCTATACAACCTGGATTACAGGGACGCTGCTGATGGTGGCGGTTTACTATCTCCAGGCACAGTCGTACCTGGTCGGATCCGGGAAATGGATCACGGACCCCGGTATCGCTGTAGTCGCAAGCATTGGCTACCTTTTATCCGGTACCCTGGTTTATGAAGCACTGGTGCGCTCACCGCTCAGGCATCGAGAGAGTATTTTTGTTGTGTTGCTCGCCGTATTCATTGCGGCTCAATGCTGGCTGGCAACGCAGCTTTTCTCCGACAGGGCAGCCTACCTTCACGTGGGTGCGCTCATGGGCACCATCATGGCCGGCAATGTGTTTCTCGGCATCATTCCTGCGCAGAAGAAGTTTGTCGCCGCGGTTCAGGCAGGGGAGGAACCAGATCCGGCGCCCGCGGCTTTCGCGAAACAGCGCTCTACCCACAACAACTATTTCACGCTGCCAGTGCTGTTCTGCATGATCAGCAACCACTATCCGTTTCTATACGGCCATGAGCTCAACTGGCTGATTCTGATCGCGATTATTGCGATCACGGCGTACGCCAGGCACTTCTTTAACCTGAGGCACAGAGGCGTACTTAACTACTGGATTCTAGTTCGTGCATTCCTGGCTTTTCTGTTGCTGGCGGGCTGGCTTGGTTATGACCGACACGTGGAGCAGCAGGCTGCACTGGAGTTGCAGGTGGCCGATGAGGCGGCTTACGCTTTAATCGACAAACATTGCACCGTGTGTCACGCAGAGAAGCCAACGCAGCCTGGTTTTCTCGCACCGCCGGCGGGTATCCTGATGGACGATCGCGATGCCATTCTTGGTTCTACGGCACAAATGGCGACAGCCATCAAAACGGACTATATGCCGCTCGGCAACCTGACGGGCATGACACCGGAAGAAAAAACTGAACTGGTTGCTTGGCTCGAACAGAAAGGGTTAGAACAACAAGGGGAGTAAGCATGGTCTACATACCTACCATCGACTTCGCTTCTTACGATGAGTCCAAAACAGAAACGATCTCGTCATTGGCTCAGTCAGTCAGCGAGGCGTTGTCCTCTTCGGGATTCATGAAGATCCGAAACCTTGGGATCAGTGATCAGGACATCAAGAAGGCGTTTGATATGTCGGCCTGGTTTTTTGCTCGCACCGATGAAGAGAAAGCAACGTCTGCCTACACGAGTGCCGCTGAAAACTTTGGCTATCAGGGGCTGGGTGTTGAGCATCTCGACCCGTCGAAGCCGGCAGATCTTAAGCAAACTTTTACCATGCGCGACCTGTTGAGACATGATCCCAATGACTCGCGCTGGCCCAGCGAAGACTTTCGAGACACCGCAACGGATTTTTATCAGAAGTGCCTTGAAGGCGCCTATCGTATTCAACGAGTCTTCTCTCAAGCCTTGTCTCAGGAAAAAGAGTTTTTCGTGCAGTACCACACGGGAGAAAACGTCAGTCTGCGTTTTCTTTACTACCCATCTGCCGGTGTCACTGAAATCGAAAATGAACAACTGGGTGCAGGCGCTCACACCGACTACGGCATGATCACGTTGTTGTTTCAGCATGGCGTAGCAGGTCTCGAAGTGCAGGATTCAGAAGGCCACTGGCATGAAGTGGAACCGGAGTCCGATGCCATCGTCATTAACACCGGAGACTTGATGGAGCGGTGGACCAATGGACGATATCGATCCACGCCACACAGGGTGCAACCGAAGATTGGCGCCGAGGATCGTTATTCAATTGCTATGTTTGTGGATCCTGATACCGAAACACCGGTTAAAGTGCTCGAGTCCTGCCTCTCGCCCGGTGAATCGCCACGTTATCCGGAAGTCACCGCTGGTGAACATATTCAGGAGCGAATTCGCGCCAGCCACGGTTGACTAGCCCCGATAGAACGAAGAAATCCGCTGGCCGTAGTCCTCAAGCATGGCGTCAGAATCGACGTTGATGCAGACCTTGTGCGGACCGTTAGCATCCTCACGAAATACTGTCCTTCCTCTTTCTTCACCCTCAGCGGTACAAGAAAGATGGCCTGTTACCGTCTCAAACAAATCTGGACGCGTCGCGTAGACGAGGGCTGATGAATCATGCACGGGGAAGTCATGGCGGTCTTCTGTTCTCACATGGTAATCGGCGTAGGTCCGATTGATGGCTAACAGAAAGTCGCCAAACGCCAGACTGCCAACCAAGGGTTCCAGGTACTCGTGAGACATTCTTGTTTGAGTGGTGACATCCAGTCCTACCATGGTGAGGGGTGTTTCGGTTCTAAAAACAATTTCGGCAGCTTCAGGATCGCCAATGATATTTGCTTCTGCGAAAGGCGTTACGTTACCTGGATGTTGGTAGGCGCCGCCCATAATGATGATTTCTTTCAGGCGACCTGCGAAACCGGCATCCCGCTGAACCGCCAATGCGAGGTTGGTTAAACGACCCACCGCGAGAATCACGAGTTCACCTTCATGTTTCTTGCTCAGATCGAGCAATGCAGAAACCGCATCTTCTTGTTCGATGTCGCCTGCGTATTCCGGTAACCCAACGTCACCGAGTCCGTCTGCGCCATGCACGAAGTCGGGATAGTCGTCTGGTTCTGTGCCGTTGATATGGATTGCAGATCCTTTGTACACGGGCACATCCATACCGAACATGTCTCTCAGAATCAGGGCATTGCGTGTGCATTGCTCAATATCTGCGTTGCCGAGAATGGTTGTGATGGCGTGCAGCTTGAAGTTCTCGCAGGCATTCAGGTAGAGCAGGGCCATCGCATCATCGATGCCCGGATCCGTGTCAAAGACAACGTGTTTTTCTGTCATAAGATGCTTATACGGGCTTTAAGTCGTCCGTGCTGATTTCGTTCAGTCGTTCGTGCAGATAGCTTTCAGCGGTATACCGATCTGATAGCACCATGTCGGGATAAGGGTGGCAGAAAATCGGGGCGGTAAGTCGTGCCTTTTTTGCTTCTTCGCCTGTGGGGTTCACGACCCTGTGACTGGTAGAAGGCAGCGCGCCACCTGTGAGTTCCTGAAGCATGTCGCCAATGTTAATCACAATAGACCCAGGTGGAGATTCAACAGGGAACCATTCGTCCATACCTTTTGGTTGGATTTCCAGTCCGGACTGACTGGCGGCGGGGAGCATGGTGATAAGGTTGATGTCTTCATGTGCTCCCGCACGTATGGCATCAGGCGGTTCGTTTCCTGTGAGCGGCGGATACCTGAGTATGCGTAACAGCGTCTGGCCACGTGACAAATACTCCGCAAAAGGTTTGTCGATTGCCTGCCAAAGGCTGCCAGAGGTATTTTCCTGCAGCCAGGTCATGACATCGGCACCGAGTGCGTATATCTCGTCGTAGTAGCGCATGGTGATGTCATGCACTTCCTGGGGTAGATCGCCGCCGGGCCAGAACTGGAAGTACTCCTTAAGGTCCTGCGCTTCGTGTCCTTTGGCCGTCTCCGCTTGATTGGGCGAGAAGTAGCCGGCATGTGTCTCTGGATCTACCGTGTAGTTTTCTGGGTTTCCGTTCAAAAAGAAGTTGTCCCAGGCTGCGTAGAACTCATCGAGTTCGCTTGCCGGGATTGGGTGATTTTCAACAACAGCGAACCCTGACTCAATCAATGATTCGGTTACCTGCTGCGGTGCATCGTCTTCTTTGAGATCAACAATTTTGACTTTCATGTGTTGATTCCTGTTTAGCCACGCAACTCTGAGAGCACCGCCGCGATACTGGGTTTAGCTTCACCGATTTCCTCCGGTGTCAGTCCGGATAGTTCGTGCGGAAAGACCAGCCAGCGGTCAGTCTCGTGGATATAGTAGTCGGGTGTCAGGTGAGTGGCATTTCGTTCTGGTTTATACCAGGGTGTTGCCACCTTGATGGTCTTTGGCAGATTTGCCCGGGCCTTGGATTTCATCTCGTCGAGAATCGCAACAACACTGCGCCCAGAATCGAACACATCGTCAACCAGCAATAGCTCGTCTTCTGCGTTCACGTTATCGATGATGTAGTTAAGTCCATGCACGCGAACTTCTTTGTCCTGTTGACCAATGTCGTAATAGGAGGACGTTCTGATGGCGATGTGGTCGGTTTCGATGCCCATGTAATCAAGGTATTCCTGTACGGCAATACCAACAGGAGCACCACCGCGCCAGACGCCAACAATGAAGTGTGGGCGAAAACCGCTCTCGTAAATCTGGTTCGCAAGTTTGAATGAATCGATCAGTAGATCTTCAGCTGAGATGTAGAGTTTTTCCATCGCGCGAGAGTAGCATTGCGCAGCTCCTTTTGTCATTGTAGTGAGCGATATGAGCGGGTGGGGAAAATCTTGCAGGCAATACTAGAGCGATACTTCGGGCTCAATGCTCACGGTACAAATGTGCGCACCGAGATGTTGGCAGGTGTGACAACCTTCCTCTCGATGGCTTACATCACAGTTGTAAATCCCGCGATTCTTTCGGACGCTGGCATGGATTTCGGTGCAGTCTTTGTGGCGACCTGTATCGCCGCAGCGGTTGGCTCTGTGATTATGGGTGTCTGGGCAAACTATCCTATTGCTCAGGCTCCGGGTATGGGCCAAAACGCGTTCTTTACCTACGGCGTTGTGCTCGGGCTCGGCCATACCTGGGAAGCAGCGCTCGGCGCGGTCCTGGTTTCCGGCGTGATCTTCGTAGTGCTGTCGATTTTGCCGGTTCGTGAATGGCTGATTAACGCCATCCCAAAAAATCTGAAGTTGGGGATATCCGCAGGTATCGGGTTGTTCCTCGGTTTTATCGCGATGAAGAACGCCGGAATCGTCGTCGACAACCCGGCGACACTCGTTTCTTTTGGTGATCTTTCCGATGCAGCACCACTGATTTGTCTCGGCGCCTTTGCGCTGATTGCTGCGTTGTCGGCAAGAGGGATCACTGGAGCGGTGATCATAGGTATGTTGGTAGCAACTGTATTGGGTTTGCTGTTCGGAGATGCCGAGTACAAGGGAATAATTTCAACGCCGCCCTCCATCGAGCCCGTCTTTTTCAAATTCGATCTGGTGGCGGTACTCGACATTTCGATGGTCACCGTGATCATCACCATGCTCCTGGTCGATGTGTTTGATACAGCAGGTACGTTGGTGGGGGTTGCCAATCGTGCGGGTCTGACTGATGAGGATGGCAAGTTGCCAAGACTTGGCAAAGCATTGATTTCCGATTCCACGGCAACCGTTGTCGGCGCTGTTGCGGGTACCTCCTCAACAACTTCTTACATCGAAAGTGCTGCTGGCGTGGAATCCGGTGGTCGTACTGGGCTTGTCGCGGTCACCGTGGCCGGTATGTTTCTGCTCTGTATTTTCCTGGCGCCACTGGCACAAACCATTCCTGCTTACGCGACGGCGGCGGCGCTGCTTTTTGTCGCCTGCATCATGGCGCGGAGCCTGGCTGACCTGGATTGGGAAGATCTGACTGAAAGCGCACCGGCCATTGTTTGCGCCCTCGGCATGCCGCTTTCCTTTTCGATTGCAGACGGCATAGGGATGGGTTTTATTACCTACGTCGCCATTAAGTTAATGAGTGGTAAAGCAGCCGAGTGCCCGATGGCGGTTTATGTTATAGCCGCGATATTCCTGGGCAAATTCCTGTTCCTGTAATTAGAAGAAAAAGAGGGAGGTACAACATGAGCAAGCAACAACTGGCAGGCATGCTCCTGTTACTGTGCAGTGCTTGGGCAAGCGCAGCAGAGAAACCCAACATCGTTGTCATCTGGGGTGACGATATTGGTATCTGGAACATCAGCCGTTACAGCATGGGTCAGATGGGTTACCAGACACCGAACATCGATCGAATCGCGAATGAAGGCATGATCTTCTCTGACTACTATGGGGAGCAGAGTTGTACAGCTGGACGTTCTGCTTTCATTACCGGACAGCATCCGATTCGCACAGGTCTAACGAAGGTAGGGACTCCCGGAGCACCTCTGGGAATTCAACCAGAAGACCCAACCCTCGCCGAACTTCTCAAGCCTCATGGGTATACCAGTGGTCAGTTCGGAAAGAATCATCTTGGTGACCGGGATGAATTCCTCCCGACCAATCACGGTTTCGATACCTTTTTCGGCAACCTCTATCACTTGAATGCAGAAGAGACCCCGGAAGACCCGGATTACCCGAAGAATCCGGCATTCCGAAAACAGTTTGGTCCACGTGGCGTTATCCGCAGTAGCGCTGATGGTGAAATTGAGGACAGCGGTCCACTCACCAAGAAAAGAATGGAGACCATTGATGAAGAGTTTCTGACAGCGTCTCTGGATTTCATGGATCGAGCGGTAGACCAAGAGAAGCCTTTCTTTCTCTGGTTTAACTCAACTCGGATGCACTATTACACCTATGTGAAAGATGAGCAGCTTGGCGCATCAGGGCAGGGCTTTTACAACGATGGCATGGTCGAGCATGACGGCCATGTGGGACAGATTCTAGATAAGCTGGATGAACTTGGCATCGCTGAAAACACCATCGTCTTCTATTCAACGGACAATGGTGTTCATTACAACCAATGGCCGGACGCAGGCATCACGCCCTATCGAGGTGAAAAGAACACTAACTGGGAGGGAGGCTTCAGGGTTCCTGCTATGGTTCGCTGGCCTGGCCAGATTAAACCTGGTGTGATTAGCAACCAGGTCATGTCCCACCTGGATTGGGTGCCAACGCTGATGGCGGCGGTTGGAGATGACCAGATTGTTGATTCGCTGAAGCAGGGAAAACAGGTCGGCGACAAAGAGTTCAATGTACACCTTGATGGCTATAACTTTTTACCGCACCTGCGGGGTGAAACACCCACAGGGCCGCGGCGCGAGTTCTTCTATTTCAGCGACGACGGCCAGTTGGTTTCCGTGAGAGTTGATGATTGGAAGCTGGTCTTTGCTGAGCAAAGGGCAAAGCGGTTTGATGTCTGGCGTGATCCGTTTGTCACACTGCGAATCCCAAAGGTTTTCCACTTAAGGCGTGATCCCTTTGAGCGTGCTGACACAGATTCCAACCAGTACAACGTGTGGTGGGATCACAAGATATCGATTGCCGGTGTCATGGGATCTGCAGCAGTGCGCCGGTTTGTACAGTCGCTGCATCAGTATCCTCCAAGGCAACGTCCCGCCAGCTTCACAATCGATCAGATTATGGAGTCACTCCAGCCGAAGCAGCAGCAGGTTAACTAGCGGCGTATTGCTCCAGCTGTGTGATGTATTGCTGACGTTTGTCATCGGGCAACCAGGCAATATCGAACGCATTCCTGGAAAGTTGGATGAGTTCTTCCTGGCTGAAATTGCCTTCTTCCGCGAGCTCTATGAAATTGTCGTTCATATAGGCGCGGAAGTAGGCGGGGTCATCCGAATTGACCGTCGCTTTCATGCCTCTGTTCAACATCTCACGAATTTCACTGCTGGTGAGTGATTGCACGACAAAGCGGTTCGATACTGGGCACACCGTCAGGCCGAGTCCTCGGTCGACGATATCCCGGATCAGCTGTTCATCTTCCAGCGAGTTAACGCCATGGTCGATGCGATCCACCTTGATGAGATCGAGACACTCCCTGATGTGTCCGTGAATGTCCTTTTGATTCACGTCACAGTGCATGGTCAGCTTGAAGCCTTCCTCTCTGGCGCGAGCAAACACGGCTTCGAACTTGCTGGGAGGATTATCTTTCTCATCAGAATCAAGGCCAACGCCGACTATCCAGTCTTTATAGGGAAGGCACATCTCCAGATGTTCCATGGCTGACTCCGCGCTCATATCGCGAAGGAAACACATGATCAGGTTGGATTCGACGCCAAGATTCTTTGCGGCGTCCTCCTGTGCTCTACGAATACCTTTGATGATGGTTTCGAAAGCAACGCCTCGGGTTGTGTGGCCCTGAGGGTCAAAAAAAGGTTCGCAGTACACGACCTTGTTGGCTGCCGCTTTTTCAAAGTACTGGTAGGTGAGTTCGTAAAAGTCGATTTCTTCGCGTAACACGTTCATAGCGGCGTAATAGATTTTCAAAAACGAAGGCAGGTCATGAAAGTCATAAGCAGCCACGACTTCTTCTGGTGTGCTGTACTCAAGCTCGATGTTATTTCTTTGTGCCAGTGCAAAGATGTGTTCTGGTTCGAGGGTACCTTCGAGATGCACATGCAGTTCTGCTTTGGGCATGCCTTCAATAAACGCTTTCATGATTGACGTCCTTGGTGCTATTACTGTTAGAGTAAAAATACTTTCTATAGAAAACCCGCTGATGGCTCAAGACACTCTTCAACCGAACTTGCTGTTTAAGCTCGATGATAAACCACCGGCCATTGGCTCTGCGCTGGTTGGTTTCCAGCATCTTGTCGCGATTATCGGCGGCATTCTGACAGCGCCTTACCTGATTGCGCTGGGCATGGGATTGAATCCTGAAGATACGGCCTATGTCATCAGCGCTGCGCTGATTGTTTCTGGTCTGGGTACTCTGCTGCAGATAAACAGGCTTGGTGCGATGGGTACTGGTTTGCTGAGTATCCAGGGGACCAGTTTTGCGTTTATTGGCAGTCTGATATTTGCCCATCTTCAATTAGTGGAGCGTATGACAGCGCAGGAAGCCCTGGGCGTTATATTTGGTTCTTCCGCCGTTTGTGCCGTTCTGATGGGTGTGCTGTCTTTGTTTGTGCGTCAGCTAAAGGACATCATCACAACCAACGTCGCAGGCGCCACCATCATTCTGATCGGACTGTCCCTTATTCAGGCGACACTTCAGAATCTAGAGCGGGTTTACCTGGATTCCGGCGGCATGGAAGGCGAGGGTGCTATTCGGATGGGTCTGGCGGGCGCCGTCTTTGTGGTGATCGTTGTTCTGGCGAATATAAAGCTGGTCTGGTTGAGGCTCAGCGCTATCGCCATTGGTTTGTTGGTGGGCGTGGGTATGTCCATGACGCTGGGTTTTGCAGATTTCACCGGGGTCACCAGTGCTGGTTGGATCTTTGTGCCGGAACCCTGGCGATACCCGCTGTCCGTAGATCTGGCAGTCGTCGCGCTGATCATGCCGATCTTTTTGGTGTCTGCCATGGAGAGTATCGGCGACATCACAGCGACCAATAATCTATCCGGATTGGAGACCGGCACCTTCGAATACTGGATGCGCATTCGCGGTGGCATCATGGCAACTTCAGTGACGTCATTGCTTGCGGCGGTACTTTGTACGTTTCCAAGTACCACCTTCAGCCAGAATAATGGCGTGATTCGATTGACCGGCGTATGCAGTCGTTACGTTGGAAGTTACGTCGCCGTTTTTCTGGTTATTCTCGGTTGTATGCCTGTGGTGACGGCCTTTTTTCAGGCGATACCATCGGAAGTGATTTTTGGCGCAACCCTGCTGATGTTTATTCTGGTCGGTTTGTCTGGTTTCAGAGTCGTCGAAATGTCTGGGCCGACGGCTCGTGACTGGGTTGTTGTCACCCTTGCCATCCTGTTGGGCTACCTGTGTGCTTATTTTGTGGATCGCGTGCCGGGATTGAGCGACGAGGTCATCATGGTCCTGCAGTTTCCGGTATCTACCGGCGCCATGCTCGCAATCATCCTGGAGTTTGTTATCCCTGGGCGTGCTGCTGGTGCCAGTGATTAGCGATATCGATTCGACGGCAGACCCAGACATCGGGCTTTGACGCCACGTAGTCAAGGAACCTTGCCAAAGAAGCTGCTCTTCCTGGTTTGCCGACAATCCTGCAGTGCAGTCCGACGTTCATCATCTTTCCGCCTTCTTCATACAACGTATCGAAGGAGTCCTTAAGATACTGAAAGAATTGCTCCCCCGAATTAAACCCCTGGGGTGATGCGAAACGCATGTCGTTGATGTCCAGCGTGTAAGGAATGATCAGATGGCGATCGTTGTGCCAATAGGGCAGATCGTCGGCGTATGAATCACTGTCGTAAACGAAGTGATCCCATTCCAGCACCAGATCTCTCGTTCTAGGGCTGTCTCGCCCCGTGTACCATCCGAGCGGTTTTGAGCCGGTCAATCTTTCGTGGATCTCGATGGCCTTCGCCATATGCTCGCGCTCAACATCCTCTGGGATGAACTGATAGTCGATCCAGCGATAGCCATGAGAAGCGATTTCCCAGTCTGCCTTTAGCATGGCTTCGACAGCGTCGGGATTACGCTCCATGGCCATGGCAACGCCATAGACCGTGACGGGAAACCCGAACTTTTGAAACAGGCGATGTAGTCGCCAGAATCCCGCGCGACTACCGTACTCATACAGCGATTCCATGCTCATATGTCGGGCTTCGTACGCGTTTGCGCCGATGATCTCGGACAGGAAGGTTTCTGATGCCTGGTCACCGTGCAGAACGTTGTTTTCTCCGCCTTCCTCATAGTTGATGACGAAGTTCAATGCGAGCCTGGCATCATTTGGCCACTTCGGGTTTGGTGTGTTTTCACCGTAACCCATCATATCTCTGGGGTATTCAGTCATAGCGGAATTGTACGCTGTGTAGCCGATCTAATAGAATCGAAACTTTTGCGAGTCATGTTGTGCCACGAGTTCTCTTAGCTTTTCTCCTTCTTTTTGCCTTGCATGCCCAAACAGCCAGGGCCGACTGGTTTGAAGACTTCAAGCAAAACGCCACCGACGAGCAGTTGTTACAGCTCCTGTATGAAATGCCCAAGGGCGGTGATCTGCATCACCACATGTCCGGTTCCGGATTTGCTGAGTGGTGGTACGAGCTCGGTGTTGCTGCCGAGGAACGTGGTTACAAGTACTACACCAAGGTAAAACTGAATAACTGTCGAGACTATGGCTGGCAGGGTTTTGACACGACGCCTTATCACCTGATGTTTCAGACCATCCTTGAAGCGAAGTGGCAGGCGCTGCCCGAATGCGAGCAGGGTGAGTATCTGCCCCTGGCGGATCTGGATGAGCGACAGAAACGGGGTTTTATGAGTTCCATTGTCCTGGATAAACCTTATGAGGGTCGTGAGGAATTTTTTGAGGCTCACTGGCAACGCCTCGGTGATCTGACGGGTGATCCTTATCTTCGTGGCGATTTGATTGCTCGACAGTTTCAAGCGTTCGCAGACGAAGGTCTCATTTATGTGGAACCCATGGTGACGGCTTTTGGTTATGAGGAACCGGATGGAACTGCAATACCGCCGAATGTTGTCGCTGAAATCTTTCGGGAAAGGCTGAAGCAGAAAGACATCGTTGATACTGGCCTGACTTACCGTTTTCAGCAGGCGATCCTGCGTTTTACGCCCCTTGCTGAAGAGGCGTTGAAGTACGCTTATCAGTTCGTCTCAGAGAACGAGCCATATGTTGCCGTGAACATGGTGGGTCGTGAAGATGACGACAAGGGATATCCCCTCAGATTTCTGCCAACCCTGAGAGAAATGAGGCTGGCTCACAATAACGTGCGTCTCTCGATTCACGCCGGTGAGGTTGATGAGCCTAACTCGCACGTCCGGGATACTGTCCTGCTTGGCGCAGAGCGGATTGGTCATGGTCTGAACCTGATTACCGATCCGGACACCATGCGGCTCTTCCGTCACGGGCCCTATATGGTCGAGATCAACCTGATCAGTAATCTGTTGCTTCAGTATTATGACGATTACAGTCAGCATCCCTTTCCCGAGTATCTGCGTACCGGGATACCTGTGGCGCTTTCCACCGACGACCGCGGCATGTGGGACTCAACCATGAGCGATGAATTCTTTGTCGCAGTAAAGGAGTTCAACCTCTCCTGGGCGGAAGTGAAGCTGCTGAGCGAAAATAGCCTCAAGTATGCCTTCGTTGACCCCGAGACACGGGATGAGCTGCTCGAGACCTATCGATCCAGGATCAGTAAGTTTGAGTCCAGGATGGCCAGAAAGGGTATTTCCGGACTCAGCGATAAGCCTGCACTAAAACGGGGATTCATCTGCCGTCAGTACGAGATTTGTGCCCCCTGAGGGTGCAAAAACCACACGCAATCTGAGAAGATAAGGGCGCTTAAATCTCAGTCGTGTCTGAAGACTCACTCAGGCCGGGGACCCGGGTCTCAAGGCATGACATTTGCAAAGCATAGACTGTCTTGCTGCCCCATGGTGCAGCGAGCTGCGATAACAAATAGCAATTGCAATTGCATACTTTCAATCAACGTCGGGGAGACATTTGAATGAAGCTTAGAAAAGCGGGCTTTACCAAAAGCCTAGTTGCTTCCGCCGTTCTGTCGTTTGGCCTAGCAGGTCAAACTTATGGTGCAGAAATGGAGGAAGTTGTAGTCAAGGGTGACCTTGGCAGTTTGCCTGGAGAAAACGTTCAGTCCGTTTTCGGGTTTAACAAATCTGTTCTGGAAACACCTCGCTCCGTATCCACGATCTCTGAGGAGATGATGGAACGATTCAACATGTACGACATCGATGAGTTGATCGCGGTCGCTCCCGGTAGCTTTACCCAGTCATTCTTTGGTGTAGCCGGCGGTCTTGATGTTCGAGGTACACCGGGTGAGACCTATTTCCGGGGTATCCGTCGTCTAGACAACCCTGGTAACTACCCAACACCGATCGGTGCATCTGATCGAGTCGATATCGTGCGTGGCCCAGCTTCTCCAATTTACGGTCCGTCCAAAATTGGTGGTTACCTGAACTTCAACCCTAAATCAGCTCGAATCGAAGAGACTGGTCAGTTTATCCCTGAGACCACTGGTGCCATGTCGTTTACGACGGGTAGCTGGGACAAGTCGATTGTGACCGCTGAAGTTGGTGGACCAGGACGAATTGGTGACCAGGACTTCGGTTACTACGTTTACGGTGAAATCGAGGACTCAGGCAGCTACTACGATAACTCTGCTGTAGAACAGAACCTGTTCCAGGCTTCATTCGATATGGATATCTCCGATCAGGTGAGAATCCAGTTTGGTGGTATGTGGCACGAGTACACGGGTAACCAGGTAGCTGGTTGGAACCGTGTCACTCAGGCTCTGATTGATGACGGTATTTATGTCACTGGTACTCCAACGGTTCTGGATACTGATGGCGACGGCCGAATTTCTCACCAGGAATTCGACGTTGATGGTGATGGTTTCACAGATACCAACCCATTTGCTGCGGGTCTTGTACCTGGCCAATCAGGTGAACTCGTAGGTGGTGATGGATTCTGTCTGATCGGCGCAACGCCTGTATTCGGTTGTTATCCTGAGCTGCTTGCCTTGAATAACCCGGGCACGGCAAAGATCGACGGTAACCAGGTTCTGGTAGCGCCTGATGACACGCTGCAAAACGAAGTCACTACTTTGTACTTCGATTTCATCTATACCACTGACGGTGAGTGGGAGTGGAAGAACCAGTTGTTCTTCGAGCACTACGATAACCTGAATGAAAACGCTTACGGCTTCTCACAGTTCCATGACACTTATGTGGTTGAGAACAAGCTAGTCGTTTCAAAGACTTTTGAAATGGATGGTCTGACCGCCGCGGTTCAGATTTCGCCATCCTATCGATACACTGATTTTGAACATGCTGATGACTACACGAACGAGTACTTCGATCGTCGTGACCTGACGCTAGCTTCCAGCGGTCTGGACGAGCGTGTGCTTGCGACCCGTATCGATGACGACTACACCGAATATTATATCGGTGAGTACACCGACTGGGGTTTTGCAGTCATGGGTGACTTTGTCTTCGATAATGGTCTAAGCATTCTCGCAGGTGTTCGATACGACACGATTGATATCGAAAGCCGACAGCCATTTGAAACTCTGCTGTTTGCCAGCTCAAACAACTTCTGTCTGCCAGCTACAGCGGCTGATTACGAAGCTGATTGCGGCAACTCTCTTGAGGCATCCGACGACGTCGACGGTACTTCATGGACATTCAGCGTGAGCTACGAGTTTGATAACGGTCTGATTCCTTACATCACAGCTTCTGAGCAGGCTACGATGATCGTAGGACAGGGCGCTGAAGCTGCAACAAACAACGTTGCCAGCGGCGGTGTTTTTGACGACTCCGAACTCCTTGAAGTCGGTTTGAAAGGTAGTCTTCTCGACAACGCGCTGTACTTTGGTATCGCTGTGTACGAACAGGAAAGAACTGACTTTTCTGCGCAGTCCATCGTGACCAACCAGTCAACTGAAACGGAAGGTGTTGAAGTTGAAGTACGGTGGGTGGTTAACGAAAACCTCCTGCTGACGTTCGGTTACTCGAACATCGAAGTCACCAACCTGAACACTGAGCAGGCTGGCAGCCGATTCAGCTTCATCGGTTGTGATGATGTGCCAGACATTCCCTGTCATGCGCTGTACGGCGGTACTCTAGGTGGTGCTGTGATCCAGCCAGATGCTTCACGTGCTGGTATGCCCGAAAACATCTACTCATTTACGGGTACTTACGACTTCGGCAATGGTTGGACGGTCAACGGTAGCATCATTGACGTTGAAGAAGTTGATTCAGGTTACTCCAGAAGTGTTGAGCTTCCCGCTTACACGCTGGTTAACCTCGGTTTCGCTTACGAGACAGACAACTGGCTGTTCAGTGTTAGTGGTAAGAACCTGACGGATGAGGAGTACTTCCGCTCCAACTTCCCGAACCTGTTCGGTGGCACCATTGTTCTTCCAGAACTACCACGTCACTACAACGCACGAATCCAGTACAAGTTCTAAGAACTTTTTACATGTGCTTGACTCAAAAGGCGGCCCAATGGCCGCCTTTTTTGTTTTAGTATCCCTCTAACCTTAATCAGATTCTAAACGCCATGAACCAAGTAACGCTGAAGGCTCTTCTCCTATTGCTAGCTCTATCGCTCGCGTCCTGTGGAACGGATGTGAATGTTGAAGTTGATTTGGGTGAAGAGCCGAGACCTGTAAAAGTTGTTGTTGTCGCCATGTTTGAAATTGGTGAAGACACAGGTGATCGACCCGGCGAATTCCAGCTCTGGAAAGAGCGTCGAGATTACACAGAAATTCTGCCGTTTCAGGGCTACAAAGACCTGCACTACAATGGAGATGAAGAGTTTCTCGTTATGGTGACGGGTATCGGTACAGCACGCGCTGCGGCAGCCACCATGGCCTTGGGTATGGATGAACGCTTTGACCTCTCAAAAGCATACTGGCTCATTGTTGGTATCGCGGGTATTGATCCTGAAGATGCGACCGTTGGTTCAGCCGCCTGGGCAGAATATCTGGTGGATGGAGACCTCGGACATCACATCGACGCACGTGAGATTCCGGAAGACTGGCCCTTTGGCTATTTTCCTCGCTATACCACTCGACCTTTTGACCCGGATCGTCCGCCGCCGACCGGGGAGATGTATCAATTAAATGGGGGGCTGACCGAGTGGGCGTATCAACTCACAAAAGACATGGAGCTTCCGGATGATCCTTCAGTTCAGAAAGAGCGAGATCTTTATACCGAACATCCAAATGCCCAGGGTAAGCCCATTGTGATGAAGGGTGACCACATTGCAGCGCTGACTTTCTGGCACGGTGAACTGCTCAATGACTGGGCCAATCAGCTCGTGTCCTACTGGACGGACGGCAAAGGCAATATGGTGACCTCTGCGATGGAGGATACAGGCAGTTATTTGTCGATTTCCTGGCTCGACAAGATAGGCCGGGCAGACAAAGATCGGGTGATGGTGCTGCGGATGGGTAGTAATTTTACGATGCAGCCACCGAGCCGGACTGCTGCTGAAAACCTCCTCAAAGAAACCAAAGGTTATAAGTACGCTGGATTGGAGATTTCGGTGGAAACCGGTTACCTCGTTGGATCTAGAGTGTTAGACGAAATTCTCAACAATTGGGACGTCTACGAGGACAATGTGCCAGGCATAGACGCCATGGGGAATGACTCAGGTGACTGAAGATTTTCTCAGCGCGGTTCGCGCCTTACCCAAGGCCGAGCTGCATCTGCACATCGAAGGAACGCTGGAGCCTGCCATGCTGATGCGGCTTGCAGCAAAACACAGTGTTTCGTTGCCCTATAAGAGTGAAGCGGAGGTTCATGCTGCATATGACTTCAGTGATCTGCAAAGTTTCCTGGACATCTACTACCTTGGTGCCGGTGTCCTCATCGACGAACAGGACTTTCATGATCTGATGTTTGCCTACCTCTCTCGTTGTCGTGATGAGGGCATCGTGCACAGTGAGATCATGTTTGATCCACAAACCCATACGGACCGTGGCATCAGTTTTGGTACGGTGATGGATGGTTTTCTTAAAGCTATGGAGGCGGCGCAGCGGGAATGGGGTCAATCCTCCGCGTTGATCATGTCGTTTCTTCGGCACCTGGATGAAGACAGCGCCTTTCAGACTTTGACGCAGGCAGAGCCTTTTCGGGATCACATCCAGAGTGTGGGTCTGGATAGTTCTGAACTAGGTCATCCACCGGAAAAATTCGCCGGAGTCTATGCAGAAGCAAGATCTCAAGGTTATCGGCCGGTAGCCCATGCCGGTGAAGAAGGGCCGCCAGGATACATCTGGGGCGCGTTAAATACTCTGGAAGTTGAAAGAATTGATCACGGCGTACGTTGCCTTGAAGATGACGCACTGGTTCAACACCTGGTAGAACATCAGATTCCCTTGACGGTTTGTCCGCTCTCTAACGTTCGACTCTGTGTGTTTCCGGAAATGTCGCAACACCCTTTGTTAGACATGTTGGATCGCGGATTGAATGTCACCGTGAATTCCGATGATCCGCCATACTTTGGTGGCTATCTGATGGATAACTTTGAATCGTTGCATGAAAACCTGTCGTTAGACCTGGATCAGGCCAAGCGGCTTGCAGTCAACAGCATCAACAGTAGTTTCTTGTCTTCAGAAATCAAAGAGGATTGGCTGAATCAGCTCTCCTCGCCATAAACCTTGAGGCCGTGGATGCCTCCGTTTGGGTAATGGGTGTAGAGGAGGTGTGTGATGGGCTCCGATGTTTCAATATCTGAAAACCGATGCCATCTGTCCTCATGCAGTCGTCCAAATGAGACGATCGGTAACCAGCGCTCATCGCGATTCAAGAGTCTCACGTTAAATGATGTGGTGTTGCTGGCTGGTTCATCCAAATACCGCTTATCCTGCATGTAACTTCTGAAGTCGTCTGGGATGACTTGAGACCCATCATCGAACTCGATGGCCCAACTGGGTCTTGCCTGCCACATGCCTTCCAACTCTGATTCGTTCTGCAGGGTTATGCCGAATATGTGGCAGCTGAGCGGTGGGTTCAATCGATGTAGATAGGTATCCACGATTACTTCGGAAACCCGTGTGGGTGCTCGAAGATGAAAAAGGGCGTATTCGCCAAAGCCGCTTCGCGCTGATTCCCAGCCCAGCATGTAATCTACCTGGCGCTCTCCAATGACAGCGTCATGAGGTTTGCCATAGTGTTCGTTCGAAACATGACTGATGGTTGCATGTTTCAGCAGGTTCTCTGGATCGCTATCCTGATCAAGCGGTTCACCATGAAGGTTGATGCGGGCGATACCGCCTTCATGAAAACACTTCACCAGGCACTCATCCGCTTCCGTCGGTTCGATATCGAACGAGTGGTCCTGGTCAGGCGCCAGGGTGACGCGAGTCAGGACTTCCTGCACATTGCCATCTCTAATAAGTTCTACCGATGCTTCGGGTACATGGTTCCCCGTAAACCATTTCGTACTGATGGTAATCCGGTTGACCCTAGAGGATTGTTTAAGTCCGAGGTGTATCCAGTGATGTGCGTTGTGATCGAAACGAAAGCCGTCGTTGCTATCGAGAACCCTGGTTGCCCGGTGTCTTGCGGTCTCGAATCCCCAGTACTTGGCACCCATATGGGTAAAGTTTCCGGTACATTCCGGTGGCTCATCAGGCCTGGCTGTCTCATGGGGATTGGTAAACGAAGAGTCGCTATAGGCGATAACAAAAGCGGGTAACTGCATCAGAACTCCACCAATAGCTGATCTGGCTCCGCCAGCATGACTTCATCGCAATTTTCATCATCGGCAATCCGGTCAATCACCAGAAAATCTGAAACCTTTTCTGTTGCCAGGCTGTAATGATGCCAGGTGCCTTTATGGTAGTTCACACCCTGATCACTGGAAGCGATAAACACTTCCGCCTGGCTCATGTCTAATTCACCTGCTGGTGCCACGATGACTATGTAAGGACTGTCGCCTAACGGAAAAAAAGCCTGACTGGACTTCGGGTGCCTTTCCATCAGTTTCACGTGTATCGGAGTCTCGAGTGGCGTCGAACGAAAGATGTTGACTGATGGTTGCCCGCCATCGCTGAGCAGATCCAGCGATGCCAGGTCATGAAAACGTTCCGTGTTGCCCTCGTTAATAGATCGAATATTTTCGGTTGATGTGTCAATCACATCACCGAATTTGGCAAAGGCTTCTCGGCTTAATGGTTTTGGGCAAACTTTTTGCATCTCAAACTTAGGCTGGCATAGCGCTGGTGCATTTACCTATAGTGTAGCCTTGAGTAGTAAAGGATCAAATGTGACGCAGGTACGTCAATGGCAGGCCCATCTTAACCTGCAAACGGAAGTCAGGGACTCGAGAACCCGCCTGGTTGCGGTTGACCACAAGGGTCCACTGCGTGTTCAGAGACCTTTCGTTCAGGATGACGGTAGCTGCCATATCTATCTGCTGCATCCACCCGGCGGCATGGTGGGGGGAGATACCCTGGCCATTGACGTCAGCGCGGGAGAGGGCACCCACACCTTGGTGACAACACCCGCTGCAGGTAAGCACTACGGGTGTCTGCCGGATATGCCGCAGCAAACCATCCAACAGCATCTACGGGCTGCAGATAACGCTTATCTGGAGTGGGTGCCACAAGAAAGCATCTTCTTTGATCGCACAAACGCTTCAGTCGTGCAGAATGTCGAACTGGCGTCGTCCAGCCAGTACCTTGGCTGGGAGATACTTACTTTCGGGCGTCGCGCCTCTGGTGAAGATTTTTCGAACGGTGCCATGTCCCAATCCCTGACTATTCGAGTCGAGGGGAAGCTAATTCACCGAGAGTACTTGTGTTTCGATCAAGCGTTACAACAAGCCGCCTGGGGTCTTAATGATCATAGCGTTGTTGGCACGCTCGTTGCGGTCTTTCCGGAAAGTAACCGCAGTGAGGCAGCGAGGCTTGTTCCCGAGGTCCGTTTGCTGCTGGGTGAACCGAATTGGGGAGTAACAGAAAAAGCCTGCACCTTGCTGGTGCGCTTTGTCGGTGATTCAGCGGAACAATGTCGTGAGGGGTTCTTTGCTGCTCGCGATCTGCTGTCGCAATCGATCAGACCACGAATATGGAAAACATAAAGAGACAGGCACGCGGGAGGCGTTGAAATGGAGCTGAGTCCACGAGAAAAAGACAAGTTGCTGATCTTCACAGCAGCGTTGCTGGCGGAAAGGCGAAAGGCACGTGGTGTGAAACTGAATTACCCGGAGGCAGTTGCGCTGATATCTGCGGAAGTTATGGAAGGAGCGCGCGATGGTCGCACGGTTGCAGAACTCATGGCGCACGGTAAAACCATCCTTTCCGCTGATGATGTCATGGAGGGTGTGCCCGAAATGCTTCATGAGATTCAGGTTGAGGCAACGTTTCCGGACGGGACCAAGCTGGTCACTGTTCACGAGCCAATAGTTTAAGGAGCGCCTATGAAACCGGGAGAGTACATACTGGCCGAGGGTGACATTGAATTGAACGTCGGCAGGGATACCTGTGATGTTGAGGTCACCAACACCGGAGATCGACCTATCCAGGTCGGATCGCACTACCACTTCGCGGAAACCAATCCCGCACTGTCGTTCGATCGAGATGCAGCACTGGGTTATCGGCTAAATATTCCAGCGGGTACAGCGGTTCGATTCGAGCCCGGCGCATCAAGAACAGTTGAGCTGGTCGCTTTTGCCGGAGATCGAAGAATATTCGGATTCAGAGGCGAGGTGATGGGTTCTTTGGAGGCAGATTCATGACAACGATTTCAAGGAAAGCCTATACCGACATGTTCGGTCCTACCACGGGCGATAAAGTTCGCCTGGCGGACACAGAGCTTGTCATCAAAGTGGAAGAAGATCTGACCACCTATGGTGATGAGGTTAAGTTTGGCGGCGGCAAGGTGATTCGTGATGGCATGGGACAAAGTCAGGCAACAGGTGCTGAGGTCGTTGATACCGTCATCACTAACGCACTGGTCCTGGATCACTGGGGCATCATTAAAGCCGACGTAGGCATCAAAAACGGCCGTATCTATAAGCTGGGCAAAGCCGGTAACCCTGATACGCAACCCAATGTCGATATCGTTGTTGGTCCAGGCACCGAAGCCATTGCCGGTGAAGGCATGATTCTCACTGCGGGTGGCATTGATGCGCACATTCATTTCATTTGCCCTCAGCAAATCGAAGAAGCTCTTATGAGCGGTGTCACCACAATGCTTGGTGGTGGAACCGGTCCGGCTACTGGGACAAACGCGACCACCTGTACCCCTGGTGCCTGGCATATCGGCAAGATGCTTCAGTCTGCAGACAGTTTTCCGATGAATCTCGGGTTTATGGGTAAAGGGAATGCGAGTCAGCCGCTACCTCTTGATGAGCAAATCATTGTCGGTGCCATGGGACTCAAGCTTCACGAGGATTGGGGGACAACACCCGCTGCGATCGATACCTGTCTCGATGCTGCGGAACGTTTTGATATCCAGGTAGCGATTCACACGGATACGTTGAACGAGTCAGGCTTTGTTGAAGACACCATCGCGGCCTTCAAAGGCAGGACGATCCACACCTTTCATACGGAGGGCGCTGGAGGTGGCCACGCACCAGACATTATCCGCGCGTGTGGACTGCCCAATGTTCTGCCTTCGTCAACAAACCCAACCAGACCTTATACGGTCAACACCGTCGATGAGCATCTCGATATGCTCATGGTCTGTCATCACCTGGATCCAAACATTCCTGAAGACGTTGCCTTTGCAGATTCTCGGATTCGCAAAGAAACCATTGCGGCAGAGGACATACTGCATGACCTTGGTGCCTTCTCGATGATCGCCTCCGATTCCCAGGCGATGGGTCGGGTTGGTGAAGTGATTTGCCGTACCTGGCAGACCGCTCACAAGATGAAAGTGCAGCGTGGATTTCTAGCGGAAGACACCGATGCCGATAACTTCAGAGCAAAACGTTACATAGCGAAATACACAATCAATCCAGCGATTTCCCATGGCATCGCCCACGAAGTTGGATCTATTGAAGTCGGCAAGCTGGCGGACCTGGTGCTTTGGAAACCTGCGTTCTTTGGCATTAAACCTTCGATGATCATCAAAGGCGGCATGATTGCAGCTGCGCCGATGGGCGATCCAAACGCGTCGATACCAACCCCACAGCCAGTTCACTATCGTCCTATGTTTGGTGCGTTTGGCCGAGCGATGGAATCGACGGCATTGACGTTTGTCAGCCAGGCATTTGATCCTGCCAGTTCGGGTTTGGGGCTTGCCAAAGACACCGCAGCGGTTAAGGACTGTCGAAACGTCACGAAGGCGGACATGATCCACAACACTTATCAGCCTGAGATGGAAGTAGACCCGGAAACTTACGAGGTGCGCGCCGACGGTGAACTGCTGACTTGCGAACCTGCTGATGTCTTGCCGCTTGCTCAGCGCTATTCGCTGTTCTAATTAGTCCTGATGTGAATCTTATGCGTGTTGAGTGTTATCAAAAAGTTCGCGACGCCAGGGAAGCCGTCGGAGAGATTACTCTCGACTTCGAGGCGAGAACAAGAAGCAGGGGGAAAACTGTTGCCAACAATGGTTCAGAGGTTGCCTGGTTTCTAGAGCAGGGTGAATTCTTAAGAGACGGTGAGTCGCTTGTGTCTGAGAGCGATGAAAGTTTTCGCGTAAGAGCAGCGCCGGAACCTGTTTCTCGAGTCACTTCAGAGGATCCTTTATTGCTGATGCGCGTCGCGTATCACCTGGGCAATCGGCATGTACCCCTGTGCGTAGAGAAAGACTATCTTCTGTACCAACCTGATTATGTGCTTGATGACATGGTTAAGGGACTCGGTGCAGAAGTCAGCCAGTGCGAGCTACCGTTTCAGCCTGAAGATGGCGCTTACCACAGCCATGAAAAGGGCGGGCACAGCCACAGCCATGAGCGGGAACACAGCCATGACTAGCACCGCACGTTTGCTCCAGCTCTGTTCGCAGGCTCTACCGGTCGGTGCCTATGCATATTCTGGTGGTCTGGAGTCAGCCATCGCGACCGGGCATGTGTTCGATCGTGGGTCAGCACTGGTCTGGATTTCCGGTGTGTTCGAGACCAGCATCGCTCAGCTTGATCTTCCTGCTTTGGTGCTGGCTGCATCTGCCTGGCGGGAAAATGATCAGGAAACACTGGATCAGATTAACAACTACCTGCAAGCCAATCGAGAGTCCGGTGAGCTTTTGCTGGAGGACGTGGATATGGGGCGTTCACTTCAGCGCCTTATAAATGATCTTGGTGAGAACCATCCCGCATGTCGTTCACCCAGCTTTGTCACCCTGTTTGCCGTTGCCGGAACGAACTGGGACATACCTGTCGAGGAGCTCGTTGCGGGTTACTGCTACAGCTGGCTAGAGAACCAGGTCGCAGCGGCAACCAAGTCGGTACCACTTGGGCAAACCGATGCGCAGCGGATGCTCGGTGAACTATTAGCGGAAATCGATGCGGCTGTTAACGAAGCGATTGAAACAGCCGCGTCAGAAACTTCGAAAGATTCAACTGAAGACTGGTCTTTTGGCCGGTCTCTACCCATGTTGGGCCTGTTATCTGCCCAACATGAAACCCTGGATGCACGTTTATACCGATCTTGAGGAACTGATTTAAGGATCTAACTTAAGGATTTAACAATGAGTGAAACTTCCACAACTGAAAACAGGAAACCACCCCTGAGATTGGGAATCGGAGGCCCCGTCGGTTCCGGAAAAACAATGCTGGTGAGGTCGCTGTGTATGGAGATGCGCAATCGGTTCAACCTGGCTGTCATCACCAATGATATTTATACAAGAGAAGACGCAGAGTTCCTGTTGCGCCACGAAGCACTGACACCGGATCGAATTGTCGGGGTGGAAACCGGGGGATGCCCGCACACCGCCATTCGGGAAGATGCCTCCATGAATCTGAATGCCGTTGATGATCTGCGGCACAAGTTCCCCGATCTCGACATGATTATGATCGAAAGTGGCGGTGACAATCTGGCGGCGACCTTCAGTCCTGAATTGTCGGACCTGACCCTATATGTCATTGATGTTTCTGCTGGAGACAAGATTCCAAGGAAAGGCGGCCCCGGTATTACGAAATCGGATCTTCTAATCATCAATAAAACTGATCTCGCCCCCATTGTCGGTGCAGATCTGGATGTGATGGACAGAGATGCCAAGAAGATGCGCGGTGAGAAACCTTTCCTGTTTACCAATCTTAAAGACGCTGACGGTCTGACAAAGGTCGTGGACTTCGTGGTGGCGGAGGGTATGCTAGCTGCCTAATGGATCTACCATATTCACTGTTGTCTGAACTGGAGAAGGTGCCGGAGAAAGGTCTCCCGCCTGTGCATCTCTGGCATCCGGAGCACGAGAAAGACATCGACCTGGTCATAGAAAAGGACGGTACCTGGCAATACCAGGGTTCGCCCATTAAGCGGCCTCGTCTGGTGAAGCTTTTTGCATCTGTACTGCGTCGTGATGACAATGATTACTTCCTGGTTACGCCTGTGGAAAAGTGTCGAATCCAGGTCGAGGATGTTCCCTTTCAAGGTATCCTGATGGGAGTGGATGGAGAAGGGCAGTCACAAAATCTCACAGTGACCACAGATATGGGCGATCAAATTCTGATCGGTCAAGAACATCCACTTCGAATCCAACAGTCCGGTGATGAATGGATTCCTTATGTCATGGTCCGCTCGGGCCTCGAAGCACGCCTTAATCGAAATGTTTATTACCAACTCGCAGACCTAATGGTTGAAAGCGATGATCCAAAGACATCTGAACGCTGGTTGTGCATCTGGTCAGATGGTCAAAGCTTCCCAATGATGCCTGCCTGATGCTGCTGGTCGATGCGCCAGACAAATCCAAGCTTCTAAAAGTTATCGAAGAACTGATAGACGGTAGTCGATCCCGTGAGGAAGTGGCTAGCTGGCAACGCGCGGTTAAAGCCGCTTGTTCCTGGGACATTCCCATCTCGGAAGAAGATGGGTATTGGTACTTCTACGGCTTAAGTTTTGTCGATATGCCGTTTCCTGGCGGCTACTTCCTGCGAGATAGAGACCTTGAAGAGTATCGCGCGGACCTCCGCAGAGCCGTAGGTGAGACGCTCGGCGAAGATTTGATTCATCGACGATCGTGGCAGCTTGATCGCAAACCCGTTCGCTGGCCTATCGCTATGATTCGTGATGACACTGATGTGATGTCCAGATTGCCCGGCTGTCGCGGCACCTTTGAGAAGCGTTTGGACATGGTGGAGCACTGTCATCTGGAATATCGCGCAGATCAGTACCTGCTTGTGAAGCAGTTCGATGAACAGATGAGCCAGGTCCTACTGCTTGGCAATAGTCGTGACAAAGAAAAGGCTGAGGGTCTTTTGAAGACGCTCAGCCTTGATCTTAGTGCGGTAGAGTTTCCCTACGGCTAATTACATTGCCCCGTAGTTCGGACCGCCGGTTCCCTCAGGTACCACCCAATTGATGTTCTGTGCTGGGTCCTT
This sequence comes from Pseudomonadales bacterium, assembly GCA_965267195.1. GTDB lineage: Bacteria > Pseudomonadota > Gammaproteobacteria > Pseudomonadales > Azotimanducaceae > UBA9659. Next base: position 883,273 of record OZ253942.1, on the reverse strand, counting down.
GATGTCGCAGGTTTTGCAGTGAATACAGTTCTGCGCATTGATCTGGAACCGCTTGGAACCATCTTCTTCTTCGACAATTTCGTACACACCCGCCGGGCAGTAGCGCTGTGCCGGTTCGTCGTAGAGTGGATAGTTGCTGTTCATTGGTAGACCCTCATCCTTCAGCTGAAGGTGACAGGGCTGGTCTTCCTCGTGGTTAGTTGCCGTCAGGAAGACAGACGACAGCTTGTCGAATGAGAGCACGCCGTCTGGTTTTGGATAATCGGGTTTACGAGCCTTGGTGGCCAGCTTCAGTTTGCTGTGGTCCGGTGCTGGGTCCTTCAACGTGAATGGCAGCCGACCACGGAAAATATACTGATCTACCCAGGCAGCAGCAGCGCCCAGGAAGAGTCCCAGCTTGTGCTGTAACGGCATGATGTTTCGCGCCGTATACAACTCGTCATGCAGCCACGATGCTTTGTAGGCTTCAGTGTAGCTGTGGAGTTCTTCGCAGCCGTTTGAACCTGACTTCACAGCGTTGTAGACCGCTTCAGCAGCCAACATGCCTGACTTCATTGCGGTGTGTGAACCTTTCTGCTTCAGGTTATTCAGGAAACCCGCATCGTCACCGACCAGCAGACCGCCTGGCATGGTGAGTTTTGGCAGAGCCTGGTAACCACCTTTGACAACGGCGCGAGCACCGTAGGAAATTCGCTTACCGCCATCCAGGAACTGGCGGATGGTCTTTTGATGTTTCCAGCGCTGGAACTCATCAAACGGGCTGAGATGAGGGTTCTTGTATCCGAGGTCGATAATCAGACCCAGTACCACCTGATTGTTCTCCATGTGGTAGAGGTATGAACCACCCAGTGTTTCACCGGGGAAGTGACCCAGAGGCCAGCCAACGGTGTGCATGACCTTTCCAGGGACATGTTTCTCTGGATCAATTTCCCAGACTTCCTTAAAGCCAATGCCATAGTGTTGGGTGTCGGAATCTTGCTGAAGATCGAATTTTTCCATAAGCAGTTTGCCGAGGTGTCCACGACAGCCTTCGGCGAACACGGTGTACTTGGCATGTAGCTCATAACCAGGCTGGAAGGTGGCTTTCTGCTCACCGTCAGCGCCAATGCCCATATCACCTGTAGCCACCCCTTTGATAGAGCCGTCTTCGTGGTAAAGCACCTCGCTGGCAGCAAAGCCAGGGAATAACATCACACCGAGCTCTTCCGCTTTCTCTCCAAGCCAGCGGCACAGGTTGCCGAGGCTAATGGCGTGACTCGTAGATGGGTTGTGCAGGGCAGGTGGAATAAAGATGCCCGGTACTCGCATACCCTGTTCCTGGTCCACCAGGTAGTAAACGTCGTCTTCTGTCACCGGATTGTTAACTGGCGCGCCTTGTTCCTTCCAGTCAGGAATCAGCTCATCCAGAGCGCGAGGCTCGAACACAGCGCCTGAAAGGATATGGGCACCGATCTCAGAGCCTTTCTCTACGAGACATACCGTGAATTCATCACCGGCATCCGCTGCCATTTGTGCAAATCGGATGGCGGTAGACAGACCAGCCGGGCCGCCGCCAACGACGACCATATCGAATTCCATGGATTCTCTTTCCATGTGGGTGCTCCTCAAAAGGTGGTTAACGCAAAGAATCCGCTATTCTAAGGAATGCAGCGGGGCAAGCAAATGTCCCTCAATTTGTTCCGGAAATAGTCAGACCGATAAGCCTCTGATTTTACACAAATTTCAATGGTTTTGTGCAATGCACACTATTGATTATGGTGATGATTACCGGCAGAATACGCGCCTTTGAACTTGCCGATCCGGCTCGCACGAGCCTTCTCAGCGTTCCCAGATTTAAATACAACACGAAACGAGGAATTACATGAAAGTTCTTGTAACAGCCAAGCGTGTTGTCGATTACAACGTGAACATACGCGTGTTGTCCGACAACTCCGGCGTCGACCTGAATAACGTGAAGATGTCCGTCAACCCATTCGATGAAATTGCCATCGAAGAGGCGGTACGTCTCAAGGAAGCCGGTAAGGCTGATGAAGTGGTTGTGGTATCCATTGGTCCTGGTGCTGCTCAGGAGCAGATCCGAACTGCTCTGGCATTGGGCGCTGACCGAGGCATCCTGGTAGAGACCGACGTTGATGTTCAGCCTCTTGGCATTGCCAAGGCACTCAAAGCGATTGTTGAGAAAGAAGAACCTGGTCTGATCATTACTGGTAAGCAGGCGATCGATGGTGACAACAACCAGACTGGTCAGATGCTGGCTGCTCTGTGTGGTCTGTCCCAGGCGACATTTGCCTCAGAGCTGGAACTTGGTGATGGTGTTGCGACGGTAACCCGTGAAGTGGACGGTGGTCTTGAAACCATCAATGTGAAACTCCCTGCGGTTGTTACTACTGACCTTCGTTTGAACGAGCCGCGATATGCCTCTCTGCCAAACATCATGAAGGCGAAGAAGAAGCCTATTGATACTTACACCCCGGAAGATCTGGGTGTAGACGTCACACCTCGTGTCACGACGCTCAAGGTAACACCTCCTGCAGAGCGTGAAGCGGGCATCATTGTTGAGACCGTTGAAGAACTGGTCAACAAACTCAAGAACGAAGCGAAGGTGATCTCATGAGTATCCTAGTAGTAGCAGAACACGATAACGAATCCATCAAGGCACCGACGCTTGTTACTGTAGCAGCAGCTCAGGCAATTGGTGCTGGTGATATTGAAGTCCTGGTTGCAGGTGCTGGTTGTGGCGCTGCAGCTGAAGCTGCTTCCAAGATTGCTGGTGTCAGCAAAGTATTGGTTGCCGATAACGCAGTCTATGATCACGCAGTTGCAGAGAATGTTGCTGCTCTGATTGCGGAGATTGGTGGCAACTATTCTCACATTCTTGCGCCAACAACGAGTGCCGGTAAGAATTTCATGCCTCGCGCAGCAGCTCTGCTGGACGTTGCTCAGATTTCTGATATCTCTGGCGTTGTCAGTGAAGACACGTTTGAGCGCCCCATTTACGCGGGTAACGCGATCGCAACAGTTCAATCCAGCGATGCCATCAAAGTCATCACTGTTCGTGGTACCGCGTTTGACGGTGTTGCAGCGGAAGGTGGCAGCGCGGCCGTTGAGAGCCTCGATAGCGTTCAGGACACTGGCCTGACAACCTGGGAGAAGGAAGAAATTGTTGAGCTGGATCGTCCAGAGCTGACAGCAGCCTCCATCATTATCTCTGGTGGTCGTGGTATGCAGAATGGCGAAAACTTCACACTGCTTGAATCCGTTGCTGACAAGCTGGGTGCTGCTATTGGCGCATCTCGTGCAGCAGTTGATGCAGGCTTTGTCCCGAACGACATGCAGGTTGGTCAGACCGGTAAGATTGTTGCGCCTGATCTTTATATTGCTGTTGGTATCAGCGGTGCAATTCAGCACCTTGCTGGTATGAAGGACAGCAAGGTCATTGTTGCAATCAACAAGGACGAAGACGCGCCGATCTTCCAGGTCGCGGACTACGGCCTGGTCGCCGATCTGTTTAAAGCAGTTCCTGAAATGGACTCAATGCTTTAATAGACCGTTAAAAGAGCCTTAAGAAAAAGCCCGCATTATGCGGGCTTTTTTGTGCTTGAAAGAAAAGCTTCCGACATCCTTTCCGATAAATACTGATCGGGGATCATCAGGTAAGAGCCGTTCTTCAGTTTCAGAAAGGTCCAGTGCCAGAAATGGAGAACCCTGGTTATCTGATCCCAATGTACGGCTGTTAATTGATCCGCTACCGTGACATTTATGCCGCCGTCCGTCGTTTCGAAGACTCTTTGGCTCTTTACCTTGTCTGAAAACAGCGCTGCGATGGCTGGCCCGAAAATACCCATAACGGCACAACCGAGGGTTGGCAGCATTGCGGTAATGAAAGGAGATACGCTCGTTTCCTGTCTTGCCAGGAACAGCAAAAACATCAGATAGATGAGCGCAAGAAAGGAAAGATAAAAGGGCGTTCGCGGTATCGTGTACAGGTGCAGTATCAGAATATCCTGCACACGATAGCGGAACTTGATGGTTTCCGGTTGGAAAGCTAGAGGGTCGCCAGCCACTCGTCGTCAGACTCTTCAGTGATGCCTTCAAAGAGTGGAGACGACAGGTAGCGTTCACCGGTATCCGGCAGCATGACACAGAAGGTGCTGTTGTCAGGCGCCTTCTCGGCAACTTTCATGGCTGCTGTCAGAGTTGCGCCAGCCGAAATACCGACGAAGATACCTTCTTCTTTGGCGAGGCGGTGTGAAGTCGCAATGGATTCGTCATCACCCACTGGCACAATTTCATCGGCGACATCTTTGTTGAGAACACCGGGTATAAAGTCAGGCGTCCAGCCCTGGATCTTGTGCGGTGACCATTCGCCGCCTGAAAGCATGGTCGCGTTTTCAGGTTCAGCGATCACTACCTTGGTATCTGGCCGTGCCATTTTGATCATCTCACCGGCGCCTGTCATGGTGCCGCCTGTACCCCAGCCACTGACAAAGTAATCCAGGTCTCGCCCGGCAAAGTCGCGCAGGATTTCCGGACCTGTTGTATTCCTGTGATAAGCAGGGTTGGCTTCATTTTCAAACTGCCGTGCCAGGAACCAGCCATGTTGTTCCGCGAGTTCCTGTGCCCGCTTGACCATGCCGGAACCTCGTTCTGCAGCCGGTGTGAGTATGACTCGCGCACCCAGCGCCTTCATGATCTTTCGTCGCTCAATGGAAAAGGTTTCCACCATCGTCGCGACAAAAGGATATCCCTTTGCGGCACAAACCATGGCGAGAGCGATGCCCGTATTGCCGGAGGTCGCCTCTACGACAGTCTGGCCGGGCTTCAGTTCACCGCGACGTTCTGCATCTTCGATGATGGCGATCGCCAGTCTGTCTTTGACCGAAGCCAGAGGGTTGAAGGCTTCAACTTTTACGTAGATGTTCTGGTTAGCGGGTGCAATGCGATTCAGTTTTACAACTGGTGTATTACCAATCGTGTCCAGAATGCTGTCGTAAATCATGGTGGCTCCTGCTTCTATTACTTAAAACGATAGTCACAGCAGGATAGGGGAACGTAACTGCGGGGTCTAGCTTCGGAAACGACCTTCTGTGTACCAGGGAACTTCCCTGGCTGATTCTTCGACTTTATCGGCTACATCAAGAATCAGTGCGAACAGGGCCATTCGGATCACAACCCCATTGTCAGTCTGGCGGAAGATGGCCAGGTTTGGGTTTTCATTGAGATCGTCATCAAGTTCACGGGCATCACCGCGGCTATCACGAGGTAGTGGGTGCATGATGACGGTGTTCGGTTCGCAGAACTCTGTATAGATCGACTGATTTAATCGGAACAGGCCCTTGTAGCGATCCGCCTCCTCCTGGGAAGGAAAACGTTCTTCCTGTGTCCGTGTGACATAGAGAATGTCCGCATGTGCAATGCCAGCCTGCAGATCCTCCGACTCAATGACTTCATGACCCTGAGCTCTAATGTCGGTGACATACTGTTCAGGCAGCTTCAGTTCGGAAGGGCTGATCAGGGTGAAATGGATGTTGTTGTATAGGGACAGCAGCTTGCAAAGGCTGTGTACTGCGCGACCGTATCGAAGATCTCCGATCAGCGCGATTCTGAGATCATCCACCTGTTTGCCGCGACCTTCCATTTCCTTGCGGATGGTATAGAGATCCAACAGCGCCTGGCTGGGATGTTCATTCGAGCCGTCTCCGCCATTGATTACCGGCACCCGACTGGCGGATGCAAACTCTTCAACGGACCCTTCAAGCTGATGTCTCATAACGATGAGATCACTGTAGCCGGACAAAACCCGCGCCGTGTCGTAGAAAGATTCGCCTTTGGCGATCGCTGAAGCTTTGACTTCCGTGGTTTCCCGAACGTCGCCACCCAACAGGTTCCATGCACAACCGAAACTTACTCGGGTACGAGTGCTGGGTTCAAAGAACATGTTGCCGAGAATGGCGCCTTCCAGAACGCGTGTCACACGTTCGCGGTTGGCGTAGGGGATCATCTGGTCTGCGACGGAGAAAACAGTTTCGATATCATCGCGGTCAAACTGCGATACGGAGAGGATATGCGAACCGATAAATTTCATGCAGGGCGAATTCTACCTCCGCACATTTAACTTTTGTAGCCGTCGATAATCAGTTGGCGCATCCAGGTGTTTGCCTGGTCGCTGTCGGTGCTCTCATGCCAGTACAGGAACGATTCAAGATGCGGCACCTCGAATGGCAGTTCCAGGTATCTGGTAGGTGATGCTACGACTAGAAAGTCAGCGAATATCTTCGGTACAGTCAGCGCGAAATTGGAGTTGGACACCAGCTGTGGTGTCGACAGGTAGTGTTGGGTGCGCAATACCACGTTACGCTTTTTGCCCATCTTACCGAGGGCCAGATCAACATGACCCAGTCCACCACGTCTTGATGAGATGTGAATGTGCTGAAGCTTGAGATAGGTATCCAGATCCAGCTTGTCGCCTATCAGTTCGTTGTCTTTGTTCACCACGCAAACATAGGGGTGCGAATAAAGAGACGCCTGTTTGATCTGCGGATCTGGTGTCAGTGGAATGTCGATCGCGAGGTCAAGGTTGCCGCTCGCCAGTTCGATATTCATGTCTCGCCTGTGCACCTGGTAGCAGTCTACCGATACCTGCGGCGCTTCCTTTTTGATGATCTTGAACAGCTCAGGCAGAACAATGGCCTGATTCAGGTCGGTCATGCTGACTCGGAAACGTTTATCTGAGACTTTCGGGTCGAACGACTCACTCTCCTGTACGCTGGAACGGATCAGGGCGAGAGATTGTCGAACAGAACCTATAATGTTCTGAGCGACGGGAGTAGGTACCATGCCTTCCGCTGTGCGAACGAAGAGGGGGTCGTCGAAAAGATTTCGCAATCGAGACAGTGAATTAGAGACCGCTGGCTGGGTAATACCTATAATTTCACCAGCTCGAGTCAGGTTCCCTTCAGTGTAGATGGCGTCAAATACCACAAACAGGTTTAGATCAATATCGCTGAGTTTCATGATTTGCGTTGCATCATCAGACTGAATCAAAATAATTAAACTAGATAAGTATCGCTTATAGTATGCTCCTTTCGCCCAAGTTTGAACCCCAATCAGAAAGCTATGACAGAAGTATCTGAACAGGAAGTACCAGAAAGACCAGAAGCCGAAGAAGAAGCGGAGCCAGCCGCTAATGCGGCATTACTGCCATTCGGGTTCGCTAAACGTCATGGCATTGTTGTTTTACCCGCGGAAGACAGCTCGACAATTGCTGATGTGATCTATCGGGAAGGACTTGCTGGAAACATCCTGGCGGAAGTTCGGCGGGTAAGCGGCAGAGATCTGGCACCTAGGCTGGTGGATGAAGCAACCTTTGATAAGTGTCTGTCTGACACCTATCAAAACGACTCCGGTGCGGCGATGCAGATGATCGAGGACCTGGGTGATGAAGTGGATCTTTCGAGCCTGGCGGAAGCCATTCCCGAAACGGGTGATCTGCTCGAGCAGGATGATGACGCACCTGTCATTCGCTTGATCAACTCGCTACTCGCGGAAGCAGTCAAAGTTTCAGCATCGGACATTCATGTCGAAACCTATGAGACCAGGCTCGTCGTTCGTTTTCGTGTAGACGGTGTTTTGCGTGAGATCGTCTCTCCGAGACGTGCGTTGGCTCCTCTGTTGGTTTCTCGTATCAAGGTCATGGCGAAACTCGATATCGCGGAAAAGCGTCTGCCTCAGGACGGACGAATTTCTGTTCGTGTCGGGGGCAAGGAAGTGGATGTACGAGTTTCGACCATTCCTGCCAGTAACGGTGAACGTGTGGTCATGCGTCTCCTAGATAAGCAGGAAGGGCGAAGGGATCTGGCTCATCTCGGTATGGGCCAGAACGACATGGCCGGTATGACAACACTGGTTGAAAAGCCTCACGGTATTTTGCTCGTAACCGGTCCTACTGGTTCTGGAAAATCGACAACCCTGTATGCCTGTCTGGATCAACTCAACGATCGCTCCAGAAATATTCTGACGGTCGAAGATCCGATCGAATACGACATCGAGGGCATTGGTCAGACGCAGGTTAACAGCAAAGCGGATATGACTTTCGCGAAAGGGTTGAGGGCAATTCTGCGCCAGGACCCTGATGTTGTGATGGTGGGTGAGATTCGTGACTACGAAACGGCAGATATTTCGGTTCAGGCGAGTCTGACCGGGCACCTGGTTCTGTCTACGCTTCACACCAACACTGCCATCGGTGCAGTCACCCGGCTTGCCAACATGGGTGTACAGCCCTATCTCTTGAGTAACTCATTGATCGGGTTGGTCGCGCAACGGCTCGTCAGGGTTCTGTGTGAGGATTGTCGTGAAGCCTATACCGCGGATGAATATGAATGTGATTTTCTGAAAGTGGACAAAGCCAATCCGCCAACCCTTTACCGGCCTGTTGGCTGCGAAGCCTGTGCAGGCGAGGGGTACCGTGGTCGAATGGGTATCTATGAGGTCGTTGCTGTTGATGATGAACTCAGACGAATGATTCATAGCGGTGTGTCTGAACTCGATATGGAAGCGTATGTGAGAAGCCAGACAACCGGTATTAGAGATGATGGTCGTGCGAGAATTCTTTCTGGGACGACAACCATCGACGAAGTACTTCGCGTCACTATGGAAGACTGAGAGAAGCTGATTGGCTGCTTTTGAATACAGTGCCTTGAATGCTCGTGGTCGAGAAGAAAAGGGTGTGCTCGAAGCTGACAGTGTTCGTCAGGTCAGGCAGATTCTCCGAGACAAGGGGCTTACGCCACTTGGCGTAAATCCAACCCGAAAGAAAGAAGCATCCAGCGGTTCCAACCCATTTTCTGAACTCTTTAAGCCGTCTTTGTCAGTCAGCGAGAGAGCGCTGGTGACTCGCCAGTTGGCGACGCTGATTGCTGCAGGTTTACCTGTTGAAGAAGCGCTTCTGGCAGTGTCTAAACAAAGCGAAAAGCCTGCGACAAACAGTATGTTGATTACTGTCCGGTCCAAGGTGATGGAGGGATTCTCTTTGGCCAATGCGTTGGCAGAGTATCCCCGCGCTTTTCCCTCGCTACACCGGGCAACAGTAGCTGCGGGAGAGTCCGCCGGTCACCTGGACCTGGTGCTGAATCGACTTGCTGACTTCACAGAATCACAACAGGAGTCTGCGTCCAGAATTAAACAGGCACTCGTCTACCCGGTCATTCTCTTTGTACTGACCGTGCTCATCCTCGCTGGTCTGCTTGGGTATGTCGTGCCTGACATCGTCAAGGTGTTTGCAGAGTCAGAGCAGGAACTACCCTGGTTAACAACGGCCGTGATCGCGGCCAGTGATTTTGTTGTGGACTATGGGCTGGTCATATTTGTTCTTGCAGTTGTCATTGTCCTGGGAACCAATCGGATCTTGAAAGTGCCCTCGATTAGACTGACCTGGCATCGCTGGATTCTGGGATTGCCCATCGCCGGAAAGTTATCGAGAGGGACGAATACAGCACAGTTCGCCAGCACGCTGAGTATCCTGTCTTCCAGTGGTGTACCTCTGGTGGATGCCATGCGAATTGCGGGGGAGGTGCTCTCTAACACCTGGCTTCGCCAAAACGTCAGTGAGGCAACGGTTCGTGTGAGTGAGGGATCCAGTCTCTCTAAAGCACTAGAGGTCAGTGGCTATTTTCCGCCAATGATGTTGCACATGATCGCATCCGGTGAGAGCAGTGGAGAGCTGGATGACATGCTCGAAAGGGTGGCTCGTCACCAGCAGCAGGATGCGGAATTGCTGATGAGCATGTTGCTTAGTTTGTTTGGTCCAATCATGCTGATTGTCATGGGTGGTGCTGTGTTTACCATTGTGATGGCAATCCTATTGCCAATCATTAACCTTAATCAGCTGGTTGTATGACGAGTTCATCACTCGTTCATTGATTTGCAGTAAAATTTGCGGTTCCAGGAGTATTTGATGAAAAGAACAGCGCCGATTCGTAAAGCGAGAGGGTTTACCCTGATTGAGATCATGGTGGTTGTCGTGATCCTGGGTATTTTATCTGCCCTGATTGTTCCAAACATCATAGGTCGACCTGATGAGGCCAGAGTTGCAGCTGCAAAACTGGGTGTCCAGGAAGTCGGCAAAGCGCTGGAATTCTATCGCCTCGACAACGGTTTTTATCCTAGTACTGACCAGGGGCTTGAAGCACTCGTCAGCGAACCCACCGGATTCCCTGAGCCACGAAAATGGAACCCGGAAGGTTATCTCAAATCTGTACCAGAAGATCCCTGGGGTGAGCCTTACCTTTATTACAACGAAGACCGCAGCATAGAAGTGTATTCCTTCGGTGCGGATCGTCAGGAAGGCGGCGAAGGCGTCGATGCGGATATCCTCCTGTCAGAGCTTTAAGTCTCGCAATCAGGGATTTACCCTGATTGAAATCCTTGTTGTTCTTTTTATCGTCACTATCCTTGCCGGGCTGACCGTCGCAAGCTTGCCCGCGTTTGTTCAGAACGCTGACTTTGATACAGAAACTCGCAGGCTGGAGCTACTTTTTTCAATGGCGCGCAACGAAGCCATGCTCGATTCCAGTGAGTTTGGGTTTCGTCGAACCGAGAGAGGCTACGAGTTCCTGCGATTTGACGATGGCAGTCGAAGCTGGAAGAAAGCCGCCTCGCCGTTTCATGAACGTCCGTTACCTGAAGATCTGAGAATGACCGTACGGGCAGATACCGAAGGGTTCAGATTGCTCGGTGAGAACCTACCGCCGATTCTAATCTTGTCCAGTGGCGAGACCACACCTTTTAGAATCATCCTTGAATCACGTAACGGTGGTGAAGAGTACACCTTCAGGTCGGATGGTTACGGTGACTTTCGCTGGGATCATGAAGATGAGGATCGTGATGAAAGCTAACCGAGGATTCACGCTGGTCGAGGTGATGGTCGCGCTCGTGGTATTTGCCGTGGTATCGGTTGCTCTGGTACGGAATACAACTCAAAGCTTACGCCAGGCAGGACAGATTCAGGAAAAAACGATTGCCTGGTGGCTGGCAGAAAACCAGATGTCTGCGTTACGAATGTTAGAGCGTAGTGACAACAATTTTCCTTCCGTCGGTGTGTCTCGTGAGGTGGTCGAGACTGGTGATGTCAGCTGGGAAGTTGAGACGGACATCGAGTCGACAGAAAACGATTATGTTCGACGCGTCGTGGTCAGTGTCTATCGAGAGTCCAATGATGTTTCCAGTGTTGAACTTGTAGGATTCCTGGGACGGTACTAGGTGCGTCATCTCACTCAACTTCGAAAATCGACCCGGGGCTTCACTTTGCTGGAGTTGCTGGTCTCTATCTCTATCTTTTCGATACTGGGTCTTGGCGCATACCAGATGTTGCAGACTGTGATTCAGAGCAATGAACGGGTGAGAGAAGCGAGTGAAGGTGCGACCAGTTTGAACCTGGCTTTTTCGATCTTGCAGAGAGACTTTAACCAGTTCGTTCCGAGACAGGTACGAGACCAGTATGGTGATCCAGTTGCGCCGCTTGTGTTTGAAAATGAAGACTATGCGGTTGAATTCACGAGAGGCGGCTGGAGTAATCCGGCTGGCAGGAGTCGAAGTCGGATGCAGCGGGTTGCCTACAGTATCGACTACGACGAAGAGACCTTGTCCAGACACTTCTGGGAGGTGCTTGATCGTGCTGAAGATTCAGAGCCCATCAGTCAGGTCCTGCTCGAAGGTGTCACTGACTTCCGAGTGACCGGTTTTGTCGATGATTCAGCCTCAGCCCTGGAATCCGAATTTGAACTGGAGGAAGAGCAGCAACAGGCACCTATCGGTGTCGAAGTCGTGATCGCGGTCGAGGGTGTGGGTGAAGTCGAAAGGCTGTTTCAGTTGGTTGATCCTTTTAATGCTCAGCAGCTTCGTGATCAGCGTGGCGTTAATAACGATACAGAAGGCGGCGAAAACACATCGAATCCCGATGAACCTGAAACTGATCCTCGCGCGATCACGCCCGGCGAGTCCGATGATGAATAGGAATCAGCAGGCGGGCATCGCCCTGGTTGCGATTCTGCTGATTGTCGCATTAGGCACTGTGATGGCAGCGTCTATGGTTGTTGAGCAGCAGGCATCCATTCAGGCAACTCGCGGATTTTTGGACAGGGGACAGGCGCTGCAATACGCGTTAGGCGGTGAAGAACTCGCCCGGCAGGTGCTCTATGAAGATTTTTCTGAAGATGAAGATACCGATCATCTATTGGAAGCGTGGGCAAGTGATGATCTTCATTACGAATTTGAAGATGGCGAGGTCAATCTAAAGATCACGGATCTCCAGAGTCTCATTAATCTAAATCTTCTGTCGCAAAAGAATCCGGGTAATGCCCTGTCACGGCAAAGGCTGTTGAATCTGATCAATGCCATGGGTCTTGATCCTGCCATTGTCGACCGGATCCAGGATTGGATTGACGAAGATTCCGGCGCTCGCGCTACCGGTGCAGAAGACTTTGAATACCTGGTCTTCGACCCGCCTTATCGAACCGGCAATACGCTGATGGCTGATTCATCGGAGATTGCGCTACTCGGTATGGAGCCAGAGTGGTTCCAGCAGTTGATGCCTTACCTGACGGCGCTGCCGGATGAGATGACTGTTTTGAATGTGAATACGGCACAGGCTGCAGTGCTCCAATCGCTTGCGCCTGGTCTCTCTTATGAGGCTGCGGAAGCAATAACCCAGCGTAGGGACGAAGAGGGCGGTTACGAGTCGGTCCAGGCTTTTCGTCAGGAACCAGAACTTGCAGGTCTTCAAGGGCTCGCGGACGGAGGTCTTGGTGTACAATCTGAGTTTTTCGAGATTCGGATCATCGCAAGATATCAGGACCGATTCAGTTACCTGACCAGTATTCTTCATCGCAATTCACTAGACGGCAGTATGCGAATTCTTCATCGCGACTTCTCCAAGACATTCAGGGCAAGCCCGGTTCCCGTGACGGAGGAACAAAGTGGCTGAGACACTTTTCTTTCGACCGAACGCTGAAGGGGTCCAGTGGTTGCTGTTCGATCAGTTCGGCAACAAAAAAGATCATGCTGTTGGAGATCTATCTTCGTTTAACGATGTGTTCGATGAGGAATTCAATGGTCGGGCCATATTTGTCGTTCCCGGTGAGGATGTACTGAACACACTGGCCAATGTACCGAGTCGGCAGTACCGCCAGATCGTCCAGGCTGTGCCGTACGTTATTGAAGAACAGTTAGCGACAGATGTAGAAGACTGTTTCTTCGCTTTGGGTGAACGCAATCAGCAGGGCGATATTCTCGTGAGTGTCTGTGACCTTGATCAGATGGAAAAATGGTCAGAGTTTCTCGGAGAGCTCAACCTGAATGTCGACACCATGGTATCCGAGACCAGCCTTGTTCATAGCAATGGCATACATTCGGTGATTGATGGGCATCGTGCTCATGTTCGGTGGGTCAATGGCAATGGACTCACCGTGCCTTCAAACCAGCTTCCCCTTGTACTCGGATCTGAGGATGATCCTGAGACCCTTGAAGTATCCGGTACAGAAGCGTCGCTTTCCGCCATATCGCTTCAATTGGGCGAAATCGAAGCGACGGAACGTGGAGTGACTCGCACTGTTATCGAAGAAGACGGTTTCTATCTGCTCTGCCGTCAGTTCGATGGTACCGAGACCAATTTATTGCAGGGGCCTTATAAGATTGAGGTCAAGCGATCCGGTGTCCAGGTTGTGTGGCGCTCGGTTGCGATTCTTTCCGGTGTTGCGATTTTGCTGCACCTACTGCTTCTGACGGGACAGGGTGTCTTCTTGTCTCGAAAGGCGAATGAATACCAGTCCGCGACCACGACGCTCTACAAAAGTGTATTTCCCAATGACCGGAACGTGCGAGATGTTCGAAGAAGATGGAATTCACATCTCGGTCGTTCCAGTAGTTCAGGTGGTGAGTTTATTCCTTTGTTGGCGCAAGCCACGCAGGGATTAACCGGGGCGGGTCTTACATTGCAAAATGTTAATTTCAATGAAAGTCGCGGCGACCTGATACTCCAGGTGCTGGGGGATCGGTCAGAGTTACTGGTGCAATATTCGCAGAAACTTTCCTCAGACGGCCTGAATGCAGAAATCGGTACCATCAGCCAAGAAGGCTCCAGTGTTCGAGGCAGTATCAAGATTAAAGGTGGGTCATCATGAACGCCTACATCGCTGAACTCCGAGAACGTTTCGATGCCCTCGAGGCGCGAGAAAAAACTGCGCTCCTAGCGTTAGGGGGCTTCTTAGCTATCCTGGTGTTCTACTTTGCTCTTTGGACACCGGCATATGACTACCTGGAAGACAGCCAGGTAGATCACGACCGACACCTAAAATTGCTGACTTATCTGCAATCCACAGAAGCGGAAGCCAGGGCAGCTGCGCAGGGTGGGTCAAAACCCTCCGCTGGTCGAAATCTGCTGACTTCGGTATCGCGGACTGCACAGACAGTTGGTATTAACCCTAGCCGAATGCAGCCTGAAGGCAGTGGTGCCGTCAGTGTCTGGTTCGAGGCGGTACCTTTCACACAACTGATGTTGTGGTTAGAGCGGCTTGAATCTCAACAGGGGATCGTTGTTCGTCAGATATCTATCGATAGACGTGATGAACCGGGCCAGGTTTCCGCGAGACTTGTGCTGCGCAGCTAGTTTTCGTCTAGATAGTCAAAAGCCATAATGCAGCACCGCCCACAATGCCTACTTGTCTTGGCATGCTGCCGGTTTCCTTTAGGCGGTTTTCAACGGTTTCCTTTGGGTCTTCCCCATATAGCACGCGGTTAATCACCGGTACCTCAAAGACAGACACACTGATGGCGATAGCGAATGTTGTTGCTAACAACAGCGCTTGTGGCCAGGTTTCCAATGGCAATAGAAAATACAGGAGCACAACCAGGGACCAGTTAGCTGCTGGACCGCCAACGCTCATGGAGATGAATTGGCCTTGGGTATTGAGTTCATCTTTGAAGGTGAACATAAAAAAAGACTTCGGTTCTTTAGCAACCGGTGACACGGCGCCAGAGATTCTCGCTCCCGCAAAGTGACCCCATTCATGGGCCAGGGAGGCGACCGCGGTTCCCGCGAAAATCGCATTGAGTAGTGCGACGACTTCTGCAAGCAGCCAGCCAGTTGCGCTGGCCCAGGCATCGGCAGCACCCCACAGGGTGAGTGCAGCCAGTACGTAAGCGCCGTGTCGAATCGCAACGCTTTTTAATCGCGCACGATCTCGTTTCTTACGATCATCTGCTTCCTGGTGTGTCGTTTCACTCATCATTGATCATCCGTTGCCGATTCTATTTTTGACTGTAGACGTCTCATGCCGTTTAGCCACCGCTCCATGTCGCCGGTTTTTCGTTCCATCCAGGTTTGTGCGACTGGGTCCGTCAGTATAAGGAATTCTTCTTCGTTGACTGCCTGAACAACCATATCCGCCACATCTTCTGGTTCTTTGATCGGCCCTGCTGCGGAAACCGCCCAGGGTGAGCTTGCGTCACCAAGCATTGGTGTACGAACGCCCAGTGGCGCCAGTAGGGAAACCCGGATGCCTCTGTCGTGATAAGTGAAAGCCATCCACTCTGCCAGCCCGACAACCGCGTGTTTTGTTGTGGCGTAGGTGAGATTGCCATGGGTTGAGAGTATCCCAGCCATAGAAGCGGTATGAAGCAGGTAGCCTTCACCTCGGTCCAGCATCTTAGGTAACACAGCTCGGATGGCATAGACATGGGCCATAACGTTGACATTCCACTGGTCCTGCCACACTTCGATTGGTGTCTCGAGAGGATCACCGCCAGTGAGAATACCGGCATTGCTGAAAAACAAATCGATATCACCGACCCTGGACTCAGTCTCGCTGACTAACCGATTTATATCGGCCTCATCGCTGACATTGCAGGGAATCGCCGTCCCGCCGATTTCATTTGCGATTTCTTCAGCACCAGCTGCGTTCAGGTCGCTGACGACCACTTTTGCTCCAGCCGCAGCAAAAGCTCGACAGGTTGCTGCCCCGATACCGCTCGCACCACCCGTTATGACACAAACCCGATTGTTTAGATCCATTTGTGTTCCTCCTGTTAGAGCGTGCGCTAGTGGAAAGAAAAGCCCTTGTAGCCATCCGCAGTGATCGCATCGCAGATTTCACGATAGGGTCCGACACCGCCTGCATAGGGCATGAAGATTCTAGGTTTGCCTTTGACGTTTGCGCCCAGGTACCAGGACCCGCCTTTCGGGAACAGTGTCATGTTGGCGACTTCGTTGACGTGCTCGACCCATTGGTCCTCTGCGTACTGCTCCGCTTCAAACACCGTCAGGTTGTTAGACTTCATGTGACCAATGCAATCCATGATCCAATCGACATGTTGCTCAATCGACACCAGCATGTTGCTGAGCACTGAGGGGCTGCCAGGACCGGTAATGGTGAACAGATTTGGGAATCCAGCGACCGCAAGCCCCAGATAAGAGCGAGGTCCTGCGTGCCATTTGTCAGCGAGTTTTTCACCCTTTGAACCCTGGATGTCTATTCGCAGTAATGCACCGGTCATCGCGTCGAAACCCGTCGCTAGAACGAGGGTATCCACTTCGAAGACTTCGCCATTCACCTGCACGCCCTTTTCGGTAATCTGTTCAATCGGGTGGTCTTTTACTGAGACGAGGCTGACGTTGTCCCTGTTATAAGTGTCGTAGTAGTTGATATCGACGCAGATACGTCTGGATCCGATCGGATGATTGGTGGGGCATAAGAGTTCTGCAGTCTCTGGGTCTTTGACGGTTTCGTGAATTTTTCGATACACAAATTCCCTTGCGAACTGATTGGCCTCTTCGTTCATCAACTGATCGCCTATGGCGGACATGAACTTGGCACCGCCCGATCGCCATGCTTCTTCGAGCAGGGCAGTGGCCTCGATGTCATCCACCTCAGCTCGAAGAATGGGCTCTTTCATTTCGGTGCGTGGTTCGATCTGAAGATCACCGAACCCGGAACCATTGCCAATTTTGTGATTTTGGCGATGCGCTCGGTAGTTCTTCTTAAATTCCGATACCCAATCTCGATCGAGGGGGCCGTTGGCTGCGGGAACACTGAAGTTCGGGGTTCGTTGAAAGACGTACAGGTGGTCCGCTTCTTCTGCGATGACGGGTATGGCCTGAATGCCACTTGAACCCGTGCCAATAATGCCGACCTTTTGTCCCTTGAAGCTGACGGGTTCATGCGGCCACTTGCTTGCCTGGTACAGATTGCCCTGGAAGTTATCAACGCCGGGAATGTCGGGGAGTTGAGGCACTGAAAGACAACCCGTTGCCATGATGCAGTATTTGGCAACAGCCCGATTTCCTTTATCGGTTTCTATGAGCCAGTCTTCGCTGTCGTCTTGGTACTGCGCACTGACGACACGGGTTTCGAACTGGATATCTTTGCGTAAATCGAAGCGCTCGCTGACGTGTCGAGCATACTCAAGAATTTCAGGCTGGGGTGCATAACGCTCAGACCATTCCCATTCCTGTTCGAGCTCAGGTGAGAATGAAAAGGAATACGCCAGGCTCTCGGCATCACATCGTGCCCCTGGATAACGGTTCCAATACCATGTGCCACCGACATCATCGCCTGCCTCATAAATGCGCGTGCTGAGATTAAGCTCCCTCAAGCGGTGGAGTAGATACATCCCGGCAAAGCCAGCACCGACGATAACGACATCATACTGTTCAGTGGAACTCGCCATACAAAACCCTGATCTAAAACAGACAGATAGTGTCTCTGTCTTGATGAATCAGGTCAAACCAGCTGAGCCAGGTAGGAGGTGCCTTTTGCTAATGGAGGAATCTGAAAATAGTCAGCCAGTGACTGTCCGATGTCAGCAAACGTAGGTCGAACGCCAAGATCAACCGCACTCATGCCTCGTCGCCAGGTAAGTATAGGAACATATTCCCGCGTGTGATCGCTGCCTTTCCAGGTGGGGTCACAGCCATGATCCGCGGTGATGACCAGCAGATCTTCATCCTTCATGGCCGCTTGAATCTCCGGCAGTCTCTTGTCGAAATACAGGAGCGCCTCTGCATAACCGGCCGGGTCTCGACGGTGACCAAAGTCCTGATCGAAGTTAACCAGGTTGGTGAAGATGAGCGTGTTGTCAGGCTCGGAGCCGATCTTTTCGATCGTTGTATCTATGAGCGCCTCCAAACCTGTGGCTTTGGTGCTGGTTGTAACGCCTCGGTGCGCAAAAATGTCAGAGATCTTTCCAACGGCGGCGACTCTGTGACCAGCGGCGACGAGATGATCAAGCAGTGTTGGCTCTGGTGGTTCTACGGAATAGTCACGCCGATTGCCGGTTCTTGTGAAGTTCAAAGCATCATCGCCGACAAAGGGGCGAGCGATAACGCGTCCGATATTGTCTGCATAGAGAAGTTCCCGCGCCGTTTCGCAAAACTCATAGAGGCGTTCCAGACCAAAACTCTCTTCATGTGCTGCGACCTGGAAAACGCTGTCTGCGGATGTATAACAAATGGGTTTTCCCGTTTCGCGGTGCTCCTCACCGAGATCACGAATGATGTCTGTGCCAGATGCGTGTACGCATCCGATGACACCGGGCACACCGGTTCTCTCTATCAGCGTTTCCAAAAACTCAGCGGGGAAGCAGTCGGGAGTTTGAGGATAGTAACCCCAGTCGAACATGACGGGTACACCAGTCATTTCCCAATGGCCACTTGGCGTGTCTTTGCCACGACTGAGTTCTGCCGCGGCGCCATAGGCACCTGAAACTGGTTGATCGTTGGTGACAGACAGGGTTTCTGAGGTAACAGCGCGCGTTGCGGCACTCAGGCCCAACCCATTGAGATTGGTCAGACCCAACGGATTGCCAGTTCGGTTCAGGTAGTCCTGCGCTATGTGCGCATATGTATTAGCGCCGGTATCACCAAAAGTGTCCGCATCTGGTGTGAATCCTATGCCGAAGCTATCTGCGACCAGGATAATTGCTCGACCCATGTCAGTCTCAAGTAATTCTGCTGCCGCAATTATATCGCGAATGGTGTAACCTGCGATCTGCTTTCAAAAGAACGTCGTGGCACCCGCAGTATGTTAGAAATTGGACAGAGCCTCCTTGGCATCTTGTGTATTTTCGGCGTTGGTTACCTCCTTTCCTCTGACAGGTCACGCATCAGCTGGCGTGTGGTTGGCGGTGCTTTCGCGATTCAACTCTTCATAGCTGGATTGGTTCTTTATGTCCCGGCGGGTAAGCAAGCCCTGGAATCAGTCGCTGAAGTTGTTATTAGCGTTCTGGGATATGCACAGGCGGGCATGAGCTTCATGTTTGGTGACTTTGCATCTAGCAACTATGGCTTTGTATTTGCGCTGCAGGTATTGCCAATCATTGTCTTCTTCGCGTCACTGGTGTCAGTGCTTTATCACCTTGGAATTATGGAACGCCTGGTTAGCCTGATCGGCGGATTTATTCAAAAAGCACTCGGAACCACCAAAGCTGAATCTATGGCTGCTGCTACCAACATCTTCATTGGTCAATCTGAATCGCCAATTGCGGTGAAACCTTTCCTTTCCCGGATGTCTCAATCCGAAATTTTTGCAGTGATGGTTGGCGGTATGGCGACGGTAGCTGGTTCGGTTTTGGGAGGTTATGCAGCAGCTGGGGTTGAGATGAGGTATCTGCTGGCAGCGAGTTTTATGGCGGCACCGGCAGGTCTCATGATGGCGAAACTGATTCGCCCTGAACTGGACGATGTGACGTCTGATCATGCGGATGTTCACGAGGATATTCTGGAACACCGAGCGGTGAATGTGATCGATGCCGCCGCGACTGGCGCGCTTCAGGGGATGCAACTGGCGTTCGCGATTGGCGCGTTGCTGCTCGCCTTCATTGCCCTGATCGCCATGATTAACGGAATGATTGGCTGGGCTGGTGGACTGTTCGGTTTTGAGGGGCTGACTCTGCAGCAGATTTTGGGTGTCGTGTTCCAGCCAGTAGCATTTCTGATTGGCGTCCCCTGGGAGGAAACGCGACAGGTTGGCAGTTTGCTTGGGCAGAAGCTGATGTTGAATGAGTTCATCGCGTTTCTGGACTTCGTTGCCAATTACCAAAGCGGACTAACACCGAGGACACAGGCGATTGTTACTTTCGCTCTGTGCGGCTTTGCGTGTCTCTCATCCATCGCCATCGTGGTTGGCGGTATTGGCGTTCTCGTGCCGGAGAGAAGAGAAGAAATGTCTCAGCTTGGGCTGCTTGCGGTTATTGCTGCCACTCTGGCTAACCTGATGAGTGCTACCATCGCTGGTCTTATGTTGTCATTTTTATAGAGGAATCAGGATGGCTACACCTCACATCGGAGCTGAACCCGGAGATATCGCAGAAACTGTTCTTCTGCCCGGTGATCCCTTACGTGCAAAGTTTGTTGCTGAAAACTACCTGGAAGATATCCGCCTGGTAAACGAAGTGAGAAACATGCTGGGCTTCACGGGAAGTTATCAAGGCAAACCTTTGTCAGTAATGTCCAGCGGCATGGGTATGCCCAGTATGTCGATTTACGCGACCGAGTTGTTTGAACACTTTGGTGTTAAAAACATTATTCGCATGGGAAGCTGTGGTTCGATCCATCCTGATGTGAATCTTGGTGATCTCGTCGTTGCCATGGGAGCGTCAACTGATTCGAACATGAATCGATTGAGGTTCAATGGGCACGACTATGCAGCGATTGCCAACTACGGCTTGATGAAGAACTGGGTTGAAGCTGCGGAGAAAACCGACGCAAACTTTGTCGTGACCAACGTTTTTACCTCTGACACCTTTTATCATTTGAGCGATGACATCTATGCCATCGCCAGTCGACTCGGTATTGCAGCCGTCGAAATGGAAGCCGCAGCACTCTATCGCATCGCGGCAGAGCAGGGTGGTGCCGCTCTTGGCGTCATGACCGTCAGTGATCACATCACGAAAGAAGAGCGGCTCTCCGCAGAGGAACGCGAAACCAACTTTGGCGAGATGATGGAGATCACACTCGCCAGTTTGTAACCCTTACGCGTTCGGGTTGATCAGATATTTCTCGCCGGTCGCCTGTTTGCCATATACGTTAATGGCTTCCACTGTCAGTGCTTCAGCCAGGCTGACTTCCTTTGTATAAGTACTGGCGAAGGTGGTTTTGATTTCATCTGCAACTCGCTGTCGCAGCTTGTTTGCCGCATCCATTCCAATCTTCTGGAGGAAAGGCGTGAGCAACCAGCCGCCGAGATTCCAGGAAAAGCCAAAGTTACGATTCAAGGTTGTCGGCGATCGGTCCAGTCCGCCGTAGATATAGACCTGCTTGAAGGTGTCTGAGCCATATCGGTTGTAGTCCCCGCCGGCCCGCATGGCTGCGGCTTCCATTGCGGTGAGCAGTTGTCCTGCCAGTTTTCCGCCACCGGTTGCATCGAATGCGATGTAAGCGTTGGTTGCAGCAATAGCGTCGGTCAGGTCACCCATGAAGGAGTCTTCGCTGGAGTTGCAGACATGTTTGGCGCCAATGTCTTTCAGGATATCGACCTGTTCCTGTTTGCGCACAACGTTAACCAGTTCGATACCGTCTTTCAGGCAGATTTTCTGCAACATCTGGCCAAGATTCGATGCTGCTGCGGTGTGACAAAGTGCGGTGAAGCCTTCCATTTTCATCGTCTCTACCATACCGAGCGCGGTGAGCGGGTTTACGAAACAGGAGGCACTCTCCGCTGGAGTTACGCCCTCATGCATTGGCAGGCACTGCACGGCTTTGACGCAGCGAAACTGGGTATACATAGCGCCGCCAAGAATACCGACGGTTTTTCCGACCAAGGCCTGTGCCTGAGGGCTGGATCCTGCTTCCACGACCACGCCTCCACCTTCATTACCCACGGGCATAGGTTGTCCGGCTCGAGCGGCCACAACCTTTCTCAACCCCTCAGGAATCGTTGCGGTAATCACAGGCGCATCATCTGATCCTGACGCCACTGCGGTCGTCATATCAGCCATACCGAAAAGCAGGCCCAGGTCTGACGGGTTAATCGGTGCAGCTTCTACTCTGACCAACACTTCATCTTCTGCAGGAACGGGAACCGGTACCTTCGCGAGTGAAAGTTCCAGGGTACCTTCTTTGGTGACGAGGGATTGAAGTTGAAGTTGTTCGGTCATGTAAACCTCCTATTAGTGATTGGCTGCAAACAGTCGAGCGCGTTCCGCTTTCGGGTCTGCAAGAATGTCATTTCTGTATTTTAGAATTTCTTCGCTGGTGAACGCCCTTGCTTTAGGGTTGGGTGCGTATTCGTCAAGCATCCAGTTAAGCAGCTGGGCTAGTTCAGCATCATTGATCGGTGATTGTGATGCACCGGGTACCTGAACAAGATACCTGCGACCATCCTCGGTGCCCGCAAGGAAAGATAAGTCAGTGTTAAAGGCCGGTACTTCAGGTGGCATACCTTCGCCGCTCACTAGATGGCAGCCCATGCAATGGATCATGTAGTGGCTCTTGGGATCGGCGTTAAGGCCTGTCTGCCAGAGCGTGAGTGCGAGGAAAAGAAAAAGCCTCATCAACTTTCATCGACACCCATGACAACAGCTGTTGAGCAGTGATAGGCGTTGGTTTTAGTACCAACACACCAGTTAATATCGTTGTTCTTGGGTGGGTAGTAAGCCGGTTTATCACCTTCGTTCCTGTTGCAGAAACAACGTCCACAGCCACCTTTGCCGCAGCAATCGTTATAGGAAATGATGTATCGCTTTCCATCTGCGGGGTTCTCGCAGGTACCCACCCAGGTTACCGGCGAAGGTTCAGAGCCAGGCGGGCAGGTTGAAGCAGTGCCGCCGCAACAGCTGCATAGAAAACCGTCAATGGCACAGTAACGCCAGTAGTCACAGCTTTGTGGATCACCGATCTCTTTGATATCCGTGCTACCCGCACGGGCCACAGGAAGTACTGGTATCAGTGCTGTGCCGACCAGTACCTGACCCAGGCGTGAGATAAAATTTCGCCGTGACAGGCGTCTGGCAGAGCTAACCGTTCTTCCGGTAACCCATTGATCCAGCTTTTTAAGTAAAACGTTATCCACGGCTATTCCTCTTTAAGCCCAAGATACTCCTGCACACTGGAGACGTCCAATTCGTCAGCGTTGATAAGGCTCTCCAGGTGTTCACGATTGTTGACCAAACCTCTGGATCGCAGGACGCCACTTTCATTAACCAGTGCAGCAAACGGCAGTCGGTTAACGCCCAACATCATACCCAGGGGCTGGGAGACCACATATTGCTCCGGTGCTATGTCGTGTTCTCTCGCGTAAGCCTCATGAGCGCTGACGTCGTCTCCGTCCGACGCAAACAATAGGCGAACGTTTTCGATTTTGGCCATGTCTTTAACGACGGGCAGTAAAGATCGACAGATCGGACAACCGGGAGACATAAAAAAAATAAAGGTTGCCGCTTCACCGGGCGCACCGATGTCGATGGTTTCGTTGGCAAGGTTTTTGGTCGTCACTGGTGTTAACTGTTCGCCGATCTTCGGCCCTTTTTCCGGTGTCAGGGCGCCAACAGGCGCGACTCTCTCATGTAGCACACCTATCTGGCGAGCCAGTGCATACACCGCGAACAGGAGAAGTATGACAAGTGCCCACAGGATGAGATTGGAAATAACCAGTGCTGTAACCATCAGGACCACCAGAGTCTTTGCTGTGTGTAGTTGGAGATGAGCAGCGTCATCGTAATGTAGACGCCTGCAGCTGCTGCGACTGCGGCGATTATCGTCAGGTAATCCAGCCAGAGCAGGGTGCGTTCTGAAACCGATAGGGTGCAGCTGAAAAGCAGGGCGATGAGCAACAGATTTCTCAGGACATGGAAGTAACTGATGCCTTCGCCGCGGGACCCCAGGCATCCACAGTCAATATGGGTTCGTCCGCGCAGCAGGTTTATCAGGATGCCGATGGCGTACGCAGACAGCATAATCAAGCCCAGTAACACTCCCCACTGATAAGCTTGGGTGATCAGCAATGTGGCGGTAATGACTTCTGCGGCCACAACGACCACCGCGACAATAGGTGCCATCATTTCTGGAAGCACTCGGTAGTCGATAAGTTGTTGACGAAACATTTCCACGTCCTGGTACTTCTCCAGCGCAGAGAATGCGAACAACAAGGCGAAACTGCCCAGAAGGGCATAAAGAATTGTCGGGTCAATCACGCTTAGCGACCTGGCTCTGAACTAAGACTTTGCAGAATTGTAGGGAAGCTGAGCTCAGTGATTGTGCCCGTTAATGTTGTTGAGATGAGATCGTAGACCTGCACCTGTCCGGAGATAATCGATCCGACATAGAGCTGGGGTTTCTCATCTTGTGACACCGTAATCGCGGTCGCTGGTTCTTCCAGGACTAACCGGTGCCGAATCGCGCCACTTGTCGCATCCATGTACCAGACTTCGACTCCGGGGGCTTTGTGGCCGCCGGTGTCTACGGCATCTGCCATCGGGTGCATCAGTGCCAACAATAGGTTCGAAGACTTATGCAGGGCGAGCGGCTGCATACCACCAATTCGCCATTCGCCGGTGCCATCATCGATAACAAAGCGTTCTTCGATGTTGAGTGATTCGCTTTCCAGATCAAGCTCCACACCAATTACACGTCCAAGGAACGAATTGAAGACCCAGCCTTTGCTGTCCCGCACGGCTTTTTCCATAAGTGGATCTTCCTGGAGGTCAAAGAAGGAGGCCGAGCGGTCCCGTGCAACTTCATTACCTTTGGCATCCAGCATCATGATTTGTACGGTGCCGTCGCCACATAGCTGCAGGAACCTCAATCCTTTGTCCGGATATACGAGCCCGCAACCTGCGGTAGAAATTTCGTTCAGGAACTCGCCACTGTTCAGATCCGCGATAGAGATGGTGTTGCCTGGTGTGATGTTGGTCACCAGCATCAAACGAGTGTCCCCATCATGCAGCAACCCTGAGTAGTTGCGCATTGGGGAGCCACCGGCATGTTTCGGTGGGATGATGATTTCACTGACCGGTGAAAGGTTTTTTAGGTCATGAGTCGAGATGACGTCTGTGCGCTCTCCACGTGTGTGTCGGCTCAAGTAGGTTTCAGCAGTGTGAACAACGCCTCGATCTACTTCGATTTCGAATGCATTGGCATCGATACCCGTCGAGATCATGCCGAGAACTTCGAAGGAATCTGTGTCGAAGAGCAGGGCGTTTTCACCGAATGTGTTGATCAGCAATGCATGTTCGGGAATGGCGTCAATCTGCTCCGCCTTCAGCGTTTCAGGAGCAATGTCTGCCTGTGTGGCGAAACTGCCGACAATTAGAATGGTGCCCAGTATTCGATGGAGCATCGGTCTTCCAGGGTTGATCAGTAGAGCGTCATATTACCGAAAATCTCTCGACTTCAGGGAGAAATGCTCGAGGTAATGGCTCAGGTCCTCAACATGCCCTGCGATGACGTGAATGACGGATTCCTGTCGCTCAAGCACACCTTTGATCTTCAGTAACCTGCCTTGAACGACAGCGGATCGGTAAGTCTCAAGAACACGCGTCCAGATGACGACGTTGATGTTGTTGGTTTCATCTTCGAGTGTCAGGAACAAGACGCCGGAGGCGGACCCGGGTCGCTGGCGTCCGGTAACAATGCCTGAGACCTGAACGAACCGACCATGCCTGATTCTTTCAAGGTCGCTCGCTGTCTTGCAGCTGGCGAAGGGGGCATCATCACATTCTCTAAGAAGCGACATTGGGTGCCTGCCCAGGGTGAGACCAAGGCTCAGGTAATCGGCGCGAAGATCATCAGATTCCTTAGGCGCCGGAAGAACAACCGGTGTTTCCGCAGGATAGGACTGTTTCGTTTCAGCGACTTCCAGCAGACCTGACTCTGGCAGAATGGCGCTGGCCTCCCAGTGTGTCTGGTATCTGTGTCCCGAAAGGCTCTTGAAAGCACCGCCTTCTGTGAGTCGAGCCAGATCACCTTTATCGAGTCGAGCGCGTCTGGCAATGTCATGAATGTTTTTCGCGGGAGCGACGTTTCGTGCATGCAGAATTCGAAGTGCTGTGTCTTCCTTCAGACCTTTGATGCGTTGAAAGCCAAGTCGGATTGCAGGCTGTTTGGATGCAATCTCGCCATGATAGGTGGGCGCTTCAAGGGTGGATTCCCATTCGCTGGCATTAATGTCGACTGGCCGGATTTCGATATCGTGACGTCTGGCGTCCTGGATAAGCTGGGAAGGTGAATAGAACCCCATGGGTTGGCTGTTTAGAAGACCGCAATAGAAGGCGGCAGGCTCATGGCGCTTAATCCAGGCTGAGAAATAAACCAGAAGTGCGAAACTGGCCGCGTGGGACTCAGGAAAACCATAATCACCAAAGCCTTTGATCTGCTCGAAGATTCGCTCAGCAAAGTCCTGATCATGGCCTCGCTCAAGCATACCCTCGATGAGTTTTATCCTGAATTTGTCGAGGCCGCCTTTTCGTTTCCAGGCGGCCATGGCGCGTCTTAACTGATCCGCCTCTCCAGGTGAAAACCCGGCAGCCACAACCGCGAGTTTAATGACCTGTTCCTGGAAGATCGGTACCCCGAGTGTTCTTTCAAGCACAGACTTAACGGCATCGTTAGCATAGGTCACTTTTTCCTCACCGTTTCGCCGCTTCAGGTAAGGATGAACCATGTTTCCCTGGATCGGGCCGGGGCGAACGATGGCGACTTCTATGACCAGGTCGTAAAAATTCTTAGGTTTCAGTCTCGGCAACATGGAGATCTGGGCTCTGGATTCCACCTGGAAGACGCCAACACTGTCGCCTTTTTGCAGCATCTTGTAGGTAAGCGGGTCCTCTGCAGGGATCGTTGCCAGCGTGATATCAGTCGCCCGATATTCGTTGATCATGTCGATGCTTTTACGAATGGCGGTGAGCATGCCGAGCGCAAGAACATCCACTTTGAGAAGACCCAGGGATTCCAGGTCATCTTTGTCCCATTGGATGATGGTTCGATCTTCCATGGCGGCGTTCTCAACCGGCACAAGATGCGAAAGCGGGCCGCTCGATATGACAAACCCGCCAACATGCTGCGAAAGGTGTCTCGGGAATCCGAGAATGGCATTCACCAGCGTCAGGAACTGGTCAATTACCGGGCTGCGTGGATTAACGCCGGCTTCCTGAAACCTCTCCTGCAACTGTTCACGCTTGTCCCACCAGGACAGGGACTTGGCAAGCTGATCAACCAGCTGCAAATCAAGACCAAGTGCTTTACCAACATCTCTGATGGCACTTTTCGGGCGATAGGTGACAACGGTTGCCGCAATCGCAGCTCGATGACGCCCGTATTTTTTGTAAATGTACTGAATAACTTCTTCGCGTCGTTCGTGCTCGAAGTCGACATCAATATCTGGTGGCTCGTTACGTTCTTTGGAAATGAACCGTTCGAACAGCAGGCTCACCCTGGCCGGATCTACTTCCGTAATGTCCAGGCAGTAACAGACTGCACTGTTTGCTGCCGAACCTCTTCCCTGGCAGAGAATTCCCTGACTTCTCGCGAACTGAACGATGTCGAATACGGTCAGGAAATAGTACTCATACTGCATCTCTGCGATCAGCATCAGTTCCTTCTCTATGAGCTCCAGCACATGTGCAGGTGTGCCTTCAGGCCATCTTTTCTGCATGCCATATTCGGTCAGCTGTCTCAGGTATTCCGAAGGTGACAGCCCTGGCGGCACAAGTTCTTCTGGGTATTCATAGCGAAGCTCATCCAGGGAGAAGTGACACAATCCGGCAATCTGAGCGCTGGCTTCGATAAGACCGGGCGGGTAAAGCTTTTCGATGATGTTGATCGGGCGCAGGTGTTTTTCCCGGTTGGCGAACAGCAATCTCCCTGCAAGCTGGATAGACTGGCGCATTCGGACGGCTGAAACGACATCCAACAGGGCTTTCCGGTCCGGGTGATGCATGTGTACATCGCCGCAGGCAACCAAAGGCAGAGAGGCGCTGCGTGCAAGCTGAAAAGCATGTTCGTAACAGCCTATGGACTGCCCATCCGGAAATACTTCAAGCCCGATCCAAAGCCTTTGTTGGAATGTCTCTGACAGCCCCCCAGCATATTTCGAGTGGTGTTTCTGCGCCTGACCGGGAATCCAGATAGCCAGGCACTGATCAGTGGCGAACTCCAGATCCCTGAGTGACAGTCGATACTCACCTTTGTCAGCACGACGCCTGGCAATGGTAATGAGGTTACAGATTTGACCGTAAGCAACACGATTTGGGGCCAGTAAGACGATAAGAATGTCTTCGTCCAGTTGGAATTCGCTGCCGACAATCAGCTTGATACCGTGTTCTTTGGCAGCGACGTGAGCTTTGACGACCCCGGCCATGCTGCATTCATCAGTCACGGCAATGGCGGAATAGCCGAGCAGGGCTGCCTGTTCCACCAGTTCTTCCGGGTGAGATGCCCCTCTTAAAAAGGAATAGTTACTTATACAATGTAGCTCCGCATACATTGCTGATGATTCGGCCTTTCAAAATACTGTATATCTATACAGTACTATACAGGTGGCTAAATGACCATAGAGAAGAACAAGGTTGTGGCTTTCCACTACGTCCTGACCGGCGAGGACGGTGAGACGCTTGAAGATAGTGGTACAGAACCGATGGTTTATCTCCATGGGGGATACCGGAATCTGTTGCCTGCTCTGGAGACCCAGATGGACGGCAAAGATAAAGGTGATGAACTCTTAGTGACCTTGCCGCCTGAACAGGCTTATGGGGTGAGGGTTGGAGACTCTGTCCAGAGAGTGCCGATCAAACATCTCTTAACAAAACAGAAACGCCTTCGACCGGGTATGGCGGTTGTTGTGAATACTCGTGAGGGTCCCCGTGATGTGGTCATTGCCAAAGTCGGCAAGTTCAACGTCGATGTGGATACCAACCATCCGCTGGCAGGTAAGACGGTCACCTTCAATATAAAGATTCACGATATTCGCGATGCATTGCCGGAAGAAGTCAGTCACCGCCATGCACACGGATGGGACGCGGACCCGCATCATCACCATTAGTCGTCTGAACTTTAAAGGAATCTTAAAACTTCCTTTACGGACTTTAATCGAGACTTAACTACTCCTCCCTACACTGGCTCCTGTATTTGAATAGAGGTGTGCCAAATGGGGAAGAGATTCCTAATGTCCGTTTTCGTTGTCCTGTTCATCACTGGTTGTGGTGGCGGCGGTGGTGATATCAACATCGAACCGACAACAATCGATAACTCCGTCAACGACTCAAACAACACCAATGTAGGTGGTGGTGACAATCCAGACGATATCTGTGCGTCCTACACCAATTCTGGTGGTCAGCTGATCCAGGGATCAGCAGATGCTGACGGCAACTGTTCTTACTCTGCATCTTTTCTGGATGCGGGTAATCCACTGACCGTCGATATGACCATTCCCGCGTTACCCAACGGCGGCGCTCACTTGTTTGATGGCAGCGTTTTTGTTGGCGTCAATTACGACAACGATGACGATCTCGCGGCTAACGGTATTGTACGTGGTGGTGACGGACCCACACTCACAGTGGAAGCGGGTGCAACGGTTGCTTTCGCAACAAGCTCTGACTTTGTCATCGTAAACCGTGGTTCACAAATTTTTGCCGTTGGTACAGCAGACGCTCCGATCACCTTTACTTCGATTTCCGATGTTAACGGTACGGTCGCTCCTGAAGATGTACAGCAGTGGGGCGGCATGGTGATTAATGGCTTTGGTGTTACGAATAAGTGTGATTACACGGGCAATCGCGGGGAATCAGGATTCAGTACCTCGGACTGCCACGTGGCTGCAGAAGGTGCAGCTGGTCTCGATACGTCTCACTACGGTGGTGACAATGATGAGGATAGCTCCGGGCGCCTCGAATATTTTGTGGTTAAACACACGGGCGCTCAGGTCGCCAACGGCGATGAGCTGAACGGTATCTCTTTTGGTGGTGTTGGTAGCAACACGATCATCAGCAATCTGCAGGTTTACTCAACGTTTGACGACGGCATCGAAATGTTCGGCGGCTCGGTCAATTTTGAGAACTTTGTTGGTGTCTACGTGCGAGACGATTCCATCGATATCGACGAAGGTTGGAATGGCACGATCACAAACGCGCTGGTCATCCAGAGTGAAACTGACGGTAACCACTGCATTGAATCTGACGGTCTGGGTAGTTTCTCAAGCCTGACTGACGCAGAAGTCGAGTCCAAGATTGCTCAGGGCCTGCAAAGCGCTCCAACCATCACCAACTTGACGTGCATCATTTCTCCCAACGGAGCAGACACAGCAACCCATGACCCTGGCGCTGGATGGAGATTCCGGGAAGGTATTTTCATGAACATCAGCGACTCTATGATGATCAGCTCGCCTGGTGTGGATTCGTCAGACAACAACTATTGCCTGCGAATCGATAATCGTTCTGCCACCGCAGCAGCAGATGGTGATCTAGTGATGACCTCAAACATTCTGGCTTGCCAGGATCGTGATCGTGGCGACACGATTGGCGGTCTTAGTCCAGCTGACTGGGCTGAAGCCAACGGCAACCAGTTTGCCACCATCACTACTGCGACTGATCCTACGGCAAATGCTGACACCAGCCTCGTGTTGCTGGAGGGTACGCCGCCTATTTACTCAGCTGATTTCAGTGCCATGGTTGTGGATGACGCCGCGCCAACGGTGCCAGCGCCAGCTTCAGGTCGAATCGGTGCTGCGCTTCAGTCCGCAGGATGGGCTGAAGGCTGGACCTACGGCATTTTTGATGGCTCACGCGCTCAGCCTCTTTGGTTCGAATGATCTAGAAGAGGTCCGGTAAATGAAAAGAACGATCAGAGTAAAAGCAATCTCAGCTGCCGTTGCGCTTGCGGTGAGTTCCACAAGCGCGACGCTCACAGCTTTCGCTCAGGATGCTGATGCCAACGTCACTGCAGCTAATTCGATCGAAGAGGTTGTCGTGCAGGCCAGGCTTAGAAGCTCCGCTGAAGAACTGATTGGCGAGCGTATGGATGATGACGTTGTCATGGATTTCATCGATGCGGAGTTTATTTCGCGAGTTGGTGACAGCACGGTCGCAGGCGCGTTGCGTCGGGTGGCTGGACTGTCGTTGGTTAACGAGAAGTTCATTTACGTTCGAGGTCTTGGGGAGCGTTACTCGAGCACACTGTTGAACGGTTCTGTCATTCCCTCGCCGGACCTCACGAGAAACGTGATACCACTGGACCTCTTTCCCACGACGATTGTTGATTCGTTGGCTGTGCAGAAATCATATTCTTCTGACATGCCTGCAGCGTTTGGCGGCGGTTCGGTTGATATTCGAACAAAAGGTATTCCCGACGATTTCACCTACGGTATTGATGTCGGCATTGGATTTGATTCGGAAAACGAAAGTGAACATCTCAGCTACGATGGTGGCGGTGACGATGAGTGGGGCACGGACGACGGCACACGGGCGCTATCTGGTTTCATACGTTCTACGATGAACGAATATCAGGGCAACGTTGAAGTGCAAAACCTGTTGTCTTCCATGCAATCACGCGGCATGCCCGACGCAACTTTAGCTGACGCTCAGCAACTGAACCGTGAACTGGCGGTTGCTCTCAATCGCAATCTCACTGTTCAGGAAGAAGACGATGATCCGAACTATGAGATCAAGGCCCATATCGGTAACAATTTTTACCTGAGTGACGATTGGGAGTTCGGCTTTCTAACTTCCGCTTCCTACAAGCGAGGCTGGGACGACACCCAGTCAACCGCTCGCAATTTTCAGTTTCCTGCGGAACGTTTCGAAATAGAAAACGAATCTACGCGCAGGACCGATTTGCACGGCAACATCAATCTTGGCTTCAGGTACACCGACGACCATAAGATTGAAACGCTATCGATGTATCTTCGAAATACAGACGACGAAACTTCCATTCGCGACTTCTTTAATGAGAATCGTGAGAAGTCAGATGGTATTGGATTTCGTGAGTACCGATTTAAGTTCGAAGAACGTGATCTGACGGTCAACCAGATTATGGGTGAACATTACTTCGGAGCTGCAACGCGAGAAAAGCTCCCAGATTGGGGCATCATCCAGTGGCTTGAAAATGTCCTCCCGGAAGAATCCAAGATCAACTGGAAGTATTCAGAATCCAGAGCGAGCACTGATATTCCGAGTGAGGTTAACATCGCTGGTACGACAACCAATGACCCGGTCACTGGTGCTGTCCTGAGCTCTGCAGTCGACCTTGATACCCGTGCGGCGGTGTATCGGTTTACTGACCTTCAGGATGAAGTGGAAAACGGTGGCTGGAGTTGGGTTCTACCGCTGGTTACAGAAACTTCTGTGCTTGAATTGAGCGGAGGCTACGAATGGAATCGAAAATACCGTGTCTATGAGCAGCAGCAGTTTTCTATTGGTGCCTTCAGAGTGGGTGATCCGTCGGTTCTTGAGGGTCCAATCGGCGAGGTATTTTCAGATGCCAATATTCTGAATTCGGCTAACGACTTTATCTTTGGTGTGCCCGGGGCGAATAATCAAAGCTACATCGCAGCGACGATGACTGACGCTATTTTCGGAAAGCTGGACTGGACCTATGACGAAACCTGGAGACTGATGTTAGGTCTCAGGTGGGAGGACTATAGCCAGGTTGCCCTCGACTGGAACATCAATGGTTACACCATTGAAAATCCTCAGATAACGACCGACGTTGAAACCCTGGAGGAGGCCGTCTTCAAAGAAGACGAAATTTATCCGGCTTTCGCGCTGACCTACATGACCGAGTGGTGGGCGGAAATTTTCCAGCTTCGAGCGGGTTACAGTGAGACTGTGGTTCGACCTGATCTTCGTGAAATCACAGATTCGGGTTACATCGACCCGATTACGGATGCGCTGGTCCTGGGTAATCCAGGGGTGATTCCTTCAGACATCAAAAACTACGATATTAGAGCTGAGTGGTTCTTTGATTCAGGAGACAACCTGACCGTTTCCTTCTACTTCAAGGACATCCAGAACCCAATTGAATTTTTTGAAGCTGCAGCTTCAGACACCAATACAGCGCGTGAAATCATCAATGCCGAAGAGGGTGAGGTGTATGGCGTTGAAATCGAAGGCCTGAAGTCGCTTGGCTTTCTTGGGGAATGGGGTGATGCCTTCTTCCTTCAGGGAAATGTGACGATACAGGAGTCCGAGATTACTGCCGGTGAGAAAGCTGATGCCCCGACTAACAATGTCAGGGAACTCACCGGAGCATCTGAGTATGTGGTCAACGCCATCATTGGTTACGATTCGTTCAACAGTCAGCACGCAGCGACCTTGTCGTATAACGTGTTCGGTGAGCGTCTCTTTGTTGCTGGTCGTAACGGTGCGCCGGATGGTTATGAGCAACCGTTCCACTCAGTGGATTTCACCTACACCTGGTTTCCAACAGACTACATCACGTTGAAGCTCCGTTTACGAAACCTTTTGGACGAAGAGATCACGATAGAACGTGAAGGCGTCGAGACGTTTACCGAAGCGCCTGGGCAGGTGGTCGCACTGAACTTCCAATGGGACTTCTAAGTCTGCTCGGGTAAATTACTTGCCTTTCCAAACAGGCTCGCGTTTCTCTGCGAATGCTCTTGGTCCTTCAAGGGCATCTTCGCTTCTGAGACGTCGAGTCTCTGTTTCATAAGGGGTGTAGAAAGCAGAGGGCAGATCGCGCTCCAGACCTTTCATTGCAGCTTCTTTCGTTGCACGAACCGACAGTGGTGCGCAGCGAAGAATGTCACGTACGTAGCCTTCCGTGGTTTGCATGAGCTCATTCATGGGTACAACTTCGTTGACCAATCCTAATTCGTAAGCGCGTGCAGCTGTCATATGCCTGCCAGTCAGCATGTATCCCATCGCGGGCTTTAACCCAATCTGTCTCGGCAGACGATGTACACCGGCTGAGGCGGCAATCAGGCCGCGTCGTGGTTCCGGTAGACCAAACTCAGCATGCTCTGCGGCAATGATGATGTCACAAGCCATAGCGACTTCCAGACCACCTCCCAGTGCAAAGCCGTTCACCATCGCGATAATCGGCTTAGGGTGGTACCAGCGTTCAATGATATGTCGGGTCTCATCTTGCAGCTTTCGCCATGCTGCTTTTTGATTGTCGTCAGCATCACGTTGCATGGCGCGTTCCTTAAGATCCGCCCCCGCACAGAATGCTCTTTCACCGGCACCGGTAATCACGGTCAGCCAGATATCATCGTTTGCTTCGACCTCATCCAGATGCTGCGACAGCTGCCAGCGCAGTTCGATGTTGAGTGCGTTAAGAGATTCCGGGCGATTCAGGGTGATCCAGGCACAGCGATCTCTGACTTCGAATCGAGTAGTGGTGGTTTCGATCATCGACATATCCATCCGTTCGGGAGATGGATTGTCTCAGAAGGAGGCCGCTAGAGTCTTGCGACGCGTTTACGTTCGGCCTGTAGGTCGTTCAGTTCGGAGAGAAGCCGCATAGTATCGGTATCGAACTGGTGGGTCAGTTCGTCAGAGCTCTGTCTGCCGCTGGATACGGCTAACGCATTTTCATATTCGCGCTTTACTGTCTCCAGTTCGTTCTGAAGACTCGAGATTTCTGAATCCAGCCGCAGTAGCTCGTCCTTTTTTGAGACCTGTGGCTTTTTCTCGGCAGTTTCCTCTGCCGCTTGAGGCTCTGGAGCAGCGCAGGGTGTAAATGAGAATGTTGTCGTACCTTGATCGTCGGTACACTTAAAAACACCACTTGCGAGCAATGAGGATGGACTTGCCAGCGCAAGTAATATCAAAATGATGTTGATTGAATATCGCATAGGGCGCCCAATTTAAGAAATTCATCCTGATATGGGAAGATTCATTCCGATAAACGGCTTATACAGTCCGCCGACTGATTTAAAAACAATAACTTACAAATAAATTCATGGAAGTTGTCGAGGAGAAAACCAGATGAAAGATGTAGCGGGAAAAGTCGCTTTTATCACCGGTGGTGCCAGTGGATTAGGGCTCGCGATGGCGCAGTCATTCAGCGCTGCCGGAATGAAAGTCGCGATTGCAGACATTGAAGATGCCGCCCTGGAGGCGGCCGCTGCGAGCTTTGCAGAGTCGAATGCCGACGTCATCACCATTAAAGCTGATGTGACGGATCGTGATTCCATGGCCGAAGCCAGAGCTCAAACCCTGGCAGCCTTTGGCAAGGTTCATGTGCTCTGTAACAACGCGGGTGTTGCCGTTTATGGCAGCCTGGCGGATATGACAGCCAAAGATTGGGATTGGGTTATGAAGGTGAATCTTGATGGTGTCATCAATGGCGCAGTCACTTTTCTTGATGACCTGCGCAGTCACGGTGAGGGCGGGCATATCGTCAATACCGCATCTATTGCCGGTCAGTACGGCATGCCGGGACTTGGTGTTTACTGCACCAGTAAATTTGCTGTGGTTGGTATGTCGGAATCCATGCGTCTCGATCTGGCCGCGGACAACATTGGTGTTTCTGTCCTGTGTCCAGGCGTCTTGGAAACGGGCATCGGCAACAGTGAGCGAAATCGGCCTTCTGAGTTTGGCGGACCTGCTGAACGAGATCCTGATTCAGAAACAGATACGGGCGTTGAGATGGAAGTCATGCAGCCCTCAGCCATCGGCGACATCGTGCTGCACGCCATTCAAAATGAACAGTTTTACATCCTGACGCACAGGGAGTTTGAGCCTGCCGTTCAGCAGCGGGGTGAAGAGATACGCAACGCATTTGAGTACTGGGCGAACTACCGGGAAACCAACAACGTATGATCCGGTCTCATCTATATGCCCGTTCTGTTGCTGTTTCTTTCTTTAGTGCTGAGCCCCTTGGTTTACGGGGCAGTTGCCCGTGTTGTTCCTGCAGATGACTTATCATCCATCCAGGTTACCTATGAAGCAGGTTCAGGCGCACTAGAACTCCAGGATCAATCAGCCTGGCAATCAATAACAGTGCTTGAGAATGGTCGCTGGTCAGGGCGTCGATTGATACCTCAGGATGCTTCGGTTCCCCTGGTGTATCGCGCCGACTTAACCCACAACGGCGCGCAGTGGGGAATTTCGCAATGGCATGCGCCATTGCGACTGGCGGACTGGCACGACTGGTTGCTGACGCCGGTCTCCTGGCGAATGACCCGGCCTATAGATCTGTTTGTCACACAGCCCAAAGAGGGTGATCTCTCTTTGCCGTTCGAGCGCCAGGCTGAGCAAGATGGTGTCGTGCGATACCGCGCTTACCCGATATTACCTGGGCACGGCGGCTTCTCTATTTTCGGCAACCTGCAAACCCGTACTCTTGAAAAGGAAGGTAACCGGATAGAAGTCACCGTTGCTGGAGATTCTGGTGAAGAAGCAGATCTCTTTTTCCGCTGGGCCGAAGGCGTGTTGGATACGGCAGTGGATGTCCATGGCGCTGCACCGGGTCATGCAACCATATTTCTGGTGCCGATTCCCTTTGTTCGTGGGGTGGCGCCCTGGGCACATGTCCGGCGTGGTGGTGGATCGCACATCATCGCCTACGTTCGTGAAGGTCTGACGCTGGAGGAACTCAATAGCGACTGGACCCTGTTCCATGAAGTAACGCATCTCTACCATCCCTATCTGCATAGCGGTGGTCGCTGGGTGAGCGAAGGGTTTGCCAGCTATTTCCAGAATGTTTATCAGGCGAGAGCAGGGGTGGTCACGCCGGACTATGCGCTGGGTCGATTATCGGCAGGTCTTGAACGCGGCCGGAAGGAGAATGAGCAATCCGGCTATCGGCCGGTGACAGAAGGCGGAAGAATGCGTGTTTACTGGACCGGCGCTGCACTTGCGTACCAGGCTGACGCAAGGCTACATGAATCCGGGCAGGCAAATGCCTTTGCGCGTGCCATGGGCACCTTCGCCAGCCGTCATATGCCGGCTAGAGCAAGCTGGCACCCGCGAGACTATCTCAGTGCATTGGATGAGGAGCTAAAGGACCCACTTCTGGTGGAACTGTATGACGAATATGCCCGGGATCGATACTTCCCGGAACCGGAAATGTCACCGGGAACCTGGCAATTGATATTCGGAGCGGATTGAGACTGGTTCTCTAAAAGCATCATAACCTATTGTAAATAATAGGTTTTAGGGGCCCTAAATTACCTTAAGTTCTTTCAGCTGCTCGATATCAGCTTCTCCATATCCCAATTCGGAGAGCACCTGTTCTGTATTGGCGCCAAGCTCAGGGGAAGGCTTCTCTGGTAACGCGTTAAAGTCGTGAAACTTCATCGGGATACGAACCGTTCTGTACTGTCCTTTGTCTTCCATGGAGATCTCCGGGAAGAGATCAATGGCTTCGGCCTGAGGGTCCGCGGCGACTTCATGCAGCCCTAAAACAGGGCCCCAGATGATGCCGTGTTCATCCATGATCTTTCCCCACTCGTCGCGGGTCTTGGTCAGGAATACCTCATCGAGCATGGGCACCAGTACGTCCATTTTCCTGTAGCGATCTCTCGCCTCGATGAATCGCTCGTCTTCCTTCCATTCAGGTTTTCCGAGAGCATCACAGAATCTCGGCCACCAGAAAGGCTCGGGCATATTAAAAACAATCCAGTTGCCGTCACCGCACGGGAAACGGTTCGCAGTTGCTGATAACTGTTCGTGACGCGCTCGTTTGCGCAGTGGTGTTTTATCAACAGCAGTGACGGAATAGTCTGTGGCCTGAGTCCAGACTGCTGTTTCGTACAGCGAAGTTTCGACGGTCTGGGGCTCTCCGGTCTTTTCGGCCTGTCTGAGCGCCGCGAGGATTGCACCAACCAGAGCGAGTCCCGTCGTATGGTCACCCTGAGCAGGTCGAGCCATGGGGACTAACCCGTCATCACCTTCACGCATGGCATCGTAAAGACCTGAACGGCCAAAAAAAGCGGTCACGTCATAACCTGGACGCCAGGCGTCGGGTCCTGTGGTGCCATAGCCTGTGAGGGTCGCGTGGACGATCTTTGGGTTCACTTCTCGCAGAGACTGAGGGTCCAACCGATACTTCTCCTGTCGCTTAGCGAGCAGGTTACAAAGGAAGACTTCTGCACTGGCGCAAAGTTTATGAACTACCTCAATGGCTGCATCCTGGGTCAGATCCAACTGAATGGACTCTTTGCCTCGGTTATCCACGTCAAACTGAAAGTCGTGCTCTTTGATGTCGTCATCGATCTTGGGCGTACGGCCCATATTTCTCATAGGGTCGCCTTTGAGCGGTTCGATCTTGATGACCCTCGCGCCGAGGTCCGCCAGAATCGCTGCAGCGCTCGGCGCTGCCATCCAACTGTCGATCTCAACGACAGTTATGTCATCCAATGGTTTTGTCACTTGTACTCCAGGATTGGTAATTCAAAAATCAGGTAATGCGGCCCTGTGCCTTTAAATGCATGTAGAGCTGTCGATCATGTCGTGAAGTGGCGGACAGTCTGCCATCTCGAATCCAGGGCTGCCATTTTGGTGGTTCCGCGGCTTCAACACTGTCACCAACGACGGTCACTCTCTGGATAACGCGTTCGCCGACAAAGTCATTCAGCACGAAGTGCTGGGTGCAGCGATTGTCCCAGATACCAATAGTGCCGGGTTGCCAGTTGTAGCGGACTGTAAAGCGGGGATTGGTGACCCACTTGGTTAGATGGGCGAGCATCGTTTCACTCTCTGTGGCGTTCATCTCCACGATGCGCCTCGTGAAGTGCTCGTTGACATAAAGCACCTTCTTGCCAGTTTCCGGATGGACTCGTACCACCGGGTGAATCGCCATGGATTCAGGATGATTGTGGGGTAGGGCATCGTGCAGAGCGCTGATACCATCACACAGGCTCTTCATGGGTTCAGAGAGTTCATCGTACGCCTGGTAAAGGTTCGTCCACATGGTGTCACCGCCTGTATCCGGGCAGGTCACCATATGCAGAATAGACATGAGCGCAGGTTGTTCCTGAAACGTCAGGTCAGTGTGCCACTCATCGGCGACCCCACCGGCACTGGCTTTGAGCTGAAATATTTCTGGTGGCAGGTTGGTGTCGCTGGAAAGATTAGGATGGCCTTCCAGTTTGCCGAAATGTCGACCGAAGTTGATATGCGCTTCAGGAGTCGGAGATTGGTCTGGCAGGAAAACGACCAGGTGTTCGAGCAAAAGTGCCTTGATGCCAGCGAGGTCTTCTTCTGTTGGATTGCTGATATCGGGGCCACGAATTTCGGCACCCAATGCGCCTGCGAGTCTGGTGACTTCCCATGAAGAAGGAATCATTGTTGTCGTCTCTTTTTTTAGCTGCCGGCAGGATAAATGCTTTGATGGAAAATGTCAGGCGAGTACCGATCGAAATGCCACCAGGGAAGCGGCCATTGCGACGTTAATGGATTCCACTTCATTGGCGAGTGGAATTTTTGCCAGTTGATCACAGCGTTTAAGTGCGCCCTCGCTGAGACCCTCGGTTTCGTTGCCAACAACAAAGGCGCATTTCTGTGTGGCAGGCAGGTCTGGCAAGATCGTGTCTGCTTCACCCGCGAGACCAACAATACTGAAACCTTTGCTCTTTAGTGTTTCCAGGCCGGATTCGATGGTCGGGGTGTGGTACAGGTTCCCCTTTAATAGCGTGCCAGCACTTGCCTTATGTACCAGTGGGTCAATTTTTGCCGAGCCCTTCCTTGGAATGAGCAGCCCATGAACCGGCGATGCTGTGACAGATCGTATGATCATACCGAGATTCTGGGGATTGGTGACGCCGTCGACGACGATGATCTCGGAGGCATCTTCCGGTAGCCCGTTGATATGGCCGTAGTGTCTGGGTTCAATATCGACGGCTACGCCCTGGTCCTGACGACCGTTCTTCGAGATGCGCGAGAGCGCCTGTCGAGTATGTGTTTGAATTTCGATGTCTCGCGATTCTGCAAGCGCGCGAATTTCAGAAATGATGTCGCTTGTTTTGTTGGACTGAGCCAAATGCAGTTTATAAATTTTGATGGAATGGTCACGCAGAACCTCCTGTACGGGCTTTCGTCCGTACAGGGTGATCATGTCATCAAATTTCTGTTTGTAGCTGTTCAGCGGTTATCCCAGTAACGAATCCAGCTGACCTGCAATGTCCTCAGGTGTCACCATTGGCTCAAATCGTTCCAGCACCTGTCCGTCAGGACCGACCAGGAACTTGGTGAAGTTCCAGCCGATATCAGGATTGCCGTCGGGATTCGCCTTTTCTGACTTCAGCCATTGATAAAGATCGCAGGCGCCATCTCCATTAACTTCAATTTTGGAAAACATCTGGAAATTCACATCGTATTTCGACTTGGCGAACTCCAGGATTTCTTCGTCGGAACCCGGTTCCTGGGCACCGAACTGGTTGCAGGGAAATCCAAGAACCTGCAGATCATTTCGATCATTTTGTAATGCACACAGACCTGTGTACTGAGGAGTGAGACCTCACTGGCTTGCGAGGTTGACGATCAGCAGTGCCTGATCGCGATATTCCGAGAAGGAAATGGCATCGCCCGTAATGGACTGCATTTCACTTTCGTATAAAGAAAAGTCATAAATAGAAGACATAGCTTCAGTTCCTTTCCGCTTGGGTGGTCAGGAAAATATACCATGCAGGTACCAGGTATCGTTCTTTAGGTTGAGAAAAATCCAGTACACCGACCCGCTTGAATGGCGCGCGATGTAGTAATCGCGAGCGACATGGTTGTCATCCCACCAACCGAAATCGATCCTTTCTGGTCCCTGAAGCAACTCGAGTTTTCCCGACAGGGTCGGCTGGCGACCAGCCGATGAAAGTTGTTTCGGGTCCGGCAGGAGAAATAGCGGTCGAACGTTCGGTTCCAGATGCTCCGGTTCCATGGATTTCGAAGCGTTGGCCGCAATGCGAACAGGTTTCCAGGCCAGTTCAGGGCGATGATCATTGGCGGCCGATAGGCCAAAACATGACTGCGGGCCAAGCCGAGCAGTCATCATATTGATCAGACGCGTGGCTTTTGCCTGCTCAGCTTTACTATGCAGCTTGCCATCTTTCTGCATGAATCGTGTGCCATGGAACAGATCACCAGAATCAGACTCCGCCTTAAAGAAATGGTTGGCTGCTAGAGCGAGATTGTCGACCTCAGGAAGATCATTGATCTTTTCCAGCTGTAGCTGACTGAGCATCAGGAACATTTGCTGATCATTGTCTGGGTTGGCGAGAAACACCGTGAAGGTCTTCGGTTGGTGGCTGCGATGAGACAGTTTGAAAGAAAACTGATTTACCTGAAGTTGCCTTCCCGTCAGAAATGCCTGTAGTTCACCGAGCAAACGCTTCATCGGAAACACCAGGGATTCGAGATTTGTTACGTCGGACATGAAGGTCACATCGCTTCGAAATCTTGGCCTGTCAGAGATGAATTTCTGCGGGTCAGGCTTCTCTCCGGTCAGGCGAGAAAGATAATCTGAAAAGAACACACCGTATCGCCGATTTAATCCGTCGATTGGCAGTTGCAGTAACTGCTTGCAGGAACTGATACCCATGCTGTGTAAAGCATCTTTGATGTTGTCATCTATTCTTAGGTGGTGAATCGGGACTCCATCGAGCGACTCTTTTGTATTTCCCAGGTTGTCTGACATACCTGCTTCAGCAAAAAGAAGGGCGGATAATGGCGTCCTGTTGATACCCATGGAGACTCGAAACCCGAGTTTTTCCAGACCTGATCCGATGGAG
Source organism: Pseudomonadales bacterium (assembly GCA_965267195.1). GTDB lineage: Bacteria > Pseudomonadota > Gammaproteobacteria > Pseudomonadales > Azotimanducaceae > UBA9659. The sequence goes on along the minus strand of OZ253942.1, from coordinate 841,610 downwards.
GCTTTCAGATTGCTCAGTCCTTTAAACAGCTTTATACACCCGGACACATCAAGGATAAGGCTGGATGGCGGTTTAATCGTTACGCAAGGGGTGAACTGATATGCCCACTGAGCCAGCTGCTCAAGCTTCTCAAGCTCTTTCTGGTCGTTGCGTTCAAAGCTGACGACCTGTTGATTGATGGTTAGTGCGGTGTTCATGCTGCTGCCAGCAAGAATGCCGATATTGCGTGCAGACGGATTCATAAAGGCGACTCTTTGGCGTTGAGTCACAACCACCGGTGTTTGTTGTGTTTCGGATTGCCTTGAGAACACTTCTACCGGCAGGTCCGGGAAATGCAGGCAAAGCCAGATGTCCTCGTTTGATTTACTGGTACTCATACGCCGTTGGTGAATGCTCGGCAGGTTGAGTTGTCAGCGTATGCTCGATAGCCTCGAAGTCTCTTGCCTGATATGGCTGAAGCATGAGTTCTGAGAAGTCCGGCATTGGCCGGTGTAACTCATCATCGAAGTGCAGAAGGATGTCTGCACTTTCCCAGCGCCCAAAACGCTTAATGACTTTTGCCACCATGGCGCTGTTGTCTTTGCTGTGTTCATGAGTGCGAAGGCGAATCCTCAGCTCTGCAGGTGATGCATTCACAGACACGGATTCCGGACGAAACAACACACCAAGGCAATTGCCGGATTTGGCGGCAACCTGGAGTCTTCTAATCTGCTTCTCAAGAATCCCTGTTGGCCAGGCGATGACTGCACTGCAGCTTTGGGATGAGAGGGCGTTCTCAATGACCCACAGATAATCTTTCGCGGATTTGGGTTGGCAAATCAGTATGCGTCCAAGATCGATACCCGCTTGCGCCAAAGCCGGGGCATAGGGGATGTAAGGTGGGCTGACAAACAGGATCCAGCGAGTCTGGCTGTGGGAGAGATGAGCTAATGCCGGTGCCAGGACGCGGAATTCGCCAATGCCAGCCTGCTTCTGCAGAAGTTCAGTAATGCCACTGGCAGGCCAGCCGGAACCAGGCAGTTCTCTGTCCAGTACTTCGAATCCAGTGGAGCAGGCTTCCAGGTATTGGGTATCGATGCTTGAAGCACGCCAGAGGCCAGTGGACTGCATTAAATGATTGAGCTCGCTCATACTGTATAGATATACAGTAGTTGGTAGATTGAGTCCAGCCTTGATGCTCGCTGCCTCAGATAATGGGTCTCGGCACCGTTCGAGTACATCCCTGTAACACTGACTCTCGGGCTATCCATGCCCTCAAGTCTGCCGCGACCCATTACCCGGGCGCGCTCGCTTCGAGGTGCTCGCGAGAATCTTCCGTCAGCAGCTTAGTCTAGGAAAGATCGAATAACCTTGATGAGCTGCGCTGGCTTCTCAGAAAGTATCGCGTGGGAAGCGTCCTTGATTTCAACAAACCGCGAATCCGGAATCTGCGCCGAGTATCGCCTTGCCGTCTTCGGCGTTGCTTCGTCGTACTGACCACAGACGAGAAGAGTGGGTACCTTGATGGTCTTCAGTGACTTTGTCCTGTCGTAATCTTTCAGGGTGCCGGTTGAGCTGAACTCAGATGCGCCCCACATATATTCATAAACCTCGTTACCGTGGGCATTCTTCACCGTCGCGGCGAGCTTTGCGCGTTTTGGATTTCTGCAGACGTGTCTCGCGTAATAGAGCTTCATCGCATCCTGATAAACCTTCGAGTCAGTGGCGCCAATCTCATGACAATAATGAATGACCTTTCTTTCCTTCGCAGGCAACTTCTTAATGAGTCGGTTGGCATCATCCTGCCAGTCTTTCGCGGAAAACATCGGTGACTGGAACAGCAGAGACTCGACGCGGTTTGAGTGCTTCAGGTAGTACTCGAGTGCGAGGGTAGTTCCCCAGGAAGCGCCGAAAAGATGAAACCGGTCTATGTCCCAGGCTTTTCGTAGCAACTCCAGTTCCCGTACAAAAGTGGGCACCGTCCATTGCCGTTTGCCCGTAGCGCTGCTTTTACCGCCACCCACCTGGTCATAGAGGAATACCTGGCGTTCATCAGCCAGCTCAAAAAGACCTTCCATAAACTTACTGTGACCACCGGGGCCACCATGCAGGCAAACGATAGGGAGTTTATTACTGCGAGATGAGCCGCGCTTCTGAAACCAGGTGCGGCCGTATTGATGTTCTATGTATGGCATAACTAAACCGCTAAACGGGAAGTATCTGTCGTTCTTTTATCTCTTCCATCACGACATAGGTTCGCGAATCGCTGACACCGGGCAATGTTAGCAGGGTTTCTCCAAGTAGCTGGCGGTAAGCCGCCATATCAGCAACCCGGGCCTTTAACAGGTAATCAAAATTTCCTGAGACCAGGTGACATTCAAGTACCTGAGGGAGGTCGATTACCGCTGATCGAAACTCCTCGAAGACATCCGGTGACGTTCGCAGCAGGGTGATTTCAACAAACACCAGAAGCTCAAGATCCAGCAGTTTTGGATTCAATCTGGCGTTGTAACCCTGGATGTAGCCAAGCTTTTCAAGATTCCTCACGCGCTCTGCACAGGGCGTAGCACTGAGCCCAACCCGGCTGGCGAGTTCTGTGTTCTTGATTCGTCCATCTGCCTGAAGCTCACGCAGGATATTGAGGTCAATTTTATCCAGTGTTTTCGACTGCAGATCCGCTATTTCACTCATAACTATCTCTGTAATTACGTTTTATGAACCGATTTTAATCTGAAAACTGCCGAATTTCAGTGGGAATCACTGGTTCCAATATATCTATACTTCGTTCAAATAACTCTCAGAACAGGTGGGAAAAATGCTGGTAGGTGTCCCCAAGGAAATTAAGAACCATGAATACCGCGTCGGTCTGTTGCCGTCCGGTGTGCGTGAGTTGATTCACCACGGTCACACAGTTGTTGTTGAAGATAATGCCGGTGCGCAGATCGGTTTTGATAACGACAGTTATCGCAAAGTCGGTGCAGAGATTGTTAGCACGGCTGGAGAAGTATTTGAGCGAGCTGACATGGTTGTGAAGGTCAAAGAGCCTCAGGCTGTTGAGCGCCAGATGCTGCACGAATCACAAACGCTGTTTACCTATCTGCACCTGGCGCCCGACCTTCCTCAGACTAAAGATCTGCTGGATAGCGGTGCGACCTGTATTGCCTATGAAACAGTCACAGATGCTCGTGGCCGACTGCCTCTTTTGGCTCCTATGTCGGAAGTAGCCGGTCGGATGTCGGTACAGGCAGGCGCAATGTGTCTTGAGAAGTCCCATGGCGGCAGCGGTATGTTGCTCGGTGGTGTTCCAGGTACTCATCAGGGTCGTGTGTTGATACTTGGTGGCGGTGTTGTGGGTCAAAACGCGGCTCAGATGGCGATTGGTCTGGGCGCTAATGTCACCATCATCGATAAATCCCTGGATGTACTCCGCGACATCGATGTGCGATTCGGAAATCAGGTTCAGACGTTGTACTCAACCCAGGACGCGATTGCCGAAGAAGCCATGGCAGCTGATCTGATTATCGGTGCAGTGCTTGTGCCCGGAGCCTCGGCGCCCAAGCTGATCACTCGTGAGCTGGTTGCCCAGATGAAGAAAGGGTCCGTCATGGTTGATGTGGCCATTGACCAGGGCGGGTGTTTTGAAACTTCAAAGCCAACGACTCACGATGATCCGACTTACATGGTTGATGATGTCGTTCACTATTGCGTAGCGAATATGCCTGGCGCGGTAGCGAGAACTTCTGCCGCTGCTTTGAACAATGCCACTTTGCCATTTGTGTTGGAGCTGGCAGACAAAGGTGCGGAAACCGCTATGCGCAACAACCCGCATCTATTACACGGTTTGAACGTTTACCACGGTCACATTACTAATGCGCAAGTCGGTGAAGCGCACGGTATGGACTTTGTCGAGCCGGAAATCCTGCTCGCTGCCTGATCAGGTTAAACGTCAGGTCCGTAGAGTCGATTCAAATTGGCCTGGGCCTTCGGGTCCAGGTCTCGACCTTCAAACGCAGCATGTCCAGGGCTGTATCTGTGCGCCCGGAAGATCATATTCATTCGGCCGCCCAGCCTCGGGTTGTGGGTGTAAAACGGACTGATGTATTCCCACACAACCTTTTTGTCCGGAGTGACTTCCAGCAAGTGACCTTTGGCTGTCTCGGTGATCAGCGTATTGCCATTCGGTAGCCGGTCAACGCAACCACCCATCAGGGTATACATCGAGAAAGGCGGGTTGTCGGCGTATTCCCAGATCACCTTCTTTGTTCGAGTATCAATTTCAACGGCTCGTGAATATTCCATGCCTCGTCGGTGTACGCCATTGTCAAACAAGGTCATGGTGCCGGTCGCCGTAAACTTCGCATCATGTTGGTGACTGACAATAGGATCGTTAAATCGCCATCGGATTTTTCTTGAGCGGGGTGTTACTTGAATCACCGTACTGGTTCTTCTGAAACTCAGGACCCAGTCACCTTTGGGTGATAGTGAAAGAGAATTCGCATGGGTCCATTCGCGTCTTTCATCGAGCGGGCAGATCACATCTAGCTTGGGGTCAAGTTCATCCCAGGTGTTCCAGGAGCTCTTGAGTTTGCCTTCGGGTGTCACCTCAATGATGACATCGCCCAGCATGGCACCAGGGTGTTCTCCTTCGTAACCGCCTTTTACGCGACGTTCGATGGACTTGGGCAACTCGTCCCATTTGATGATCAGCGTATTGCCGTTAGGCAACCGTTGATAATCGTGATGCATCCAGGGATCGTTGTATTCCCACACAACATTGCCGTCCCAATCGAGTTCGAAACAGGCTGCGGCCTGCCCATTGAGGCCTGCCTGGCCTCGGACCTCTGGCGAAGGCATGGCCATGGCGATCAGATTGCCGTTAGGAAGAAACTCCGCGTTCGTGATACCTCGGCTGTGTTCCCACTGGTGAACGAACTGGCCTTTCATGTCCATCAGAAAGGCTTTGTTGCTGAGGCCGGTGAACAGTGTATAGCCACGAAAAGAAAGACTTCGATTGTAGTGAATCAATCCGTCTGGATGGTGCTCGGTTCTCGCCATTAGTGCTCCTAGACAGCTAGCTCCTTCGTTAAGCATTATGGTGGCTTAGAAGGAGGGGAGTCCAATGGCAGAAAACAACTATGAGTGCATGATTCTTGAGATTGAGGATCACGTGGCGACCGTAACGCTTAATCGTCCGGAGATCATGAATGCACTGAACTGGCAGGCTTATGCCGAGCTTGAGTCGATTTTCCGTGATCTACAAAAAGACCCCGAAGTGCGTTGCGTCATCCTGACCGGAGCAGGTCGCGCCTTTTGTTCGGGTGATGATGTGAAAGAAATTATGGTTCAGGGTGGTGGCTCCGGTCGCTTACGTGAAGTCCGGCCCGGTACGACTCCCGCCGCGAGGGCAATTCTCGATTGCGATCGACCTTTGATCGCCGCAGTAAATGGTGCTGCGGTCGGATGGGGGATGGATATGTCATTAATGGCGGACTTCCGCATTGCATCTGAGAAAGCGAAATTCGGAGAGCTGTTCGTTAAAAGAGGTCTTGTTGCTGATGTGGGTGGGATGGTGCGCCTGCCTAAACTCGTTGGGCCGCAGCGCGCGGCAGAGCTGCTGTTCACCGGTGACGTAATCTCCGCTGAGTATGCAAAAGAGTTAGGCCTGGTGATGACCGTGACCCCTCATGAGGAGCTGATGACTGAGGCGATGAACCTTGCTCGACGAATCGCAGCGAACCCACCTCTGGCTGTTCGTTACCTTAAAGACGGCTTACGCCGTTCTTATCATGGTGACTATGAAGAGATGGGCAACTGGGTTTCGCAGACACTCGGTGTGTTGTTCCAGACCGAAGACCATAAGGAAGGCGTCGCCAGTTTCCTTGAGAAGCGTGAGCCCGTCTTCAAAGGTAAATAGGTGAAGGCGAGTAGCCCCTGACCGCTGATTAAGACTTCCAGCGACCTTCAAATACGGATTCGAAATCAGCCGGCTTCTGTTCGGGTAAATTGTCGGCCGAATCGATGCACGGTCCAAAGGTCCGTTGGATAGGAATGACACCGGCCCAGATTGGATGATCCATATCTTCCTCATCATCGATGGGGTCGCCGGTTCGAATCTTCACCGAGGCTTCATCCAATGGGAGCTTGAGAACGTCCGTCGCCTCTATCTCCTGGGAGTTGGTTTCCCGCAAGGCATCCCAACGGTTCGGAGCGATGTTATCCATAAAGACTTCCAACGCATCCAGCTTGGCCTGTTTATCTTCAACTAACTCAGGTTTCCCAAAGATCACTGCAGAACGATAATTCGCGCTGTGGTGAAATGCGCTGCGCGCCATAACCAGGCCATCGAGAAGGCTAAAGGTTAGACAGGCTTCACCACCATCCTTGAATACTTTGAGCATGCGGCTGCCACGGGAACCATGAAAGTAGACTTCATCGTCGACCCTCCAGCCAAGTGTTGGGATCACGATGGGGCTGCCATCGACTACGAAACCGACGTGACACATGTAGGACTCGTCGATGATTTCATAGAGAGCGGTGGTTTCTTTTACGGCGCGAGTGGGTGCACGACGAATGCGTGTGCGTTCCGTTTCTCCCAATTTTGCCATGGCTATTTTTTCCGGTTGAGCTGAACGAGGGGCGAGATTGTAGTTAAACTCTGCGACCTGTGATAGCCCGAAACTTGATAATCGCGGTGCTGCTTCTCTCAGGTTGCAGCAAACCACCCGAAAACAACGAACCCGTTGCCGAGCGAGCTGACGGTTTTGATCCCTATGCCTATCTAAGTGACACTGCGAATCCTCTGACTAACGCCTACATTGCCTCAGAGCAAAACTACTTCGACCATGTCACCGAAGCCTGGCAGTCAGACATCGCAATGCTTGCGCGAGAGCTTAATCGTGACTTGCCTACCACTCGTCACAATCCGCCAGTGATCTCTGATGGGGCCGAATTTTCAGCCAGGATTGACAAGGGTACGCAGTATCCAATTTATCAGCGGCGTGTTATCGAAACAGGTGAGACGCAGATCCTTCTGGATGTGAACGAGCGTGCAGAAAACACTCAATACTACCGACTGGGCGGTTTTTCTCTTAGCCCTGAGCGCCAACAAATCGCGTTTACTGAAGACCTTCGAGGAACAGGTGTTTACTCGCTGTACGTCAGGAACCTCGCGAACGGTGAGACACGCAAGTTAGCCGAAGGTGTTGAAGCGAGCCTTGGATGGCTTGGAAAACGAATCGTTTATGTTGCTGATGCCAACGTGCAGATGCTGTCTCTGGACGATGAATCTGAAATCGTTTTTCAGGAAGCAGATCCCGCGTTCACGCTATCCGTCGTCTCTGCCGGTGACGACGGAACCCTGCTCATTACATCGGAATCTCACTCAACCACAGAGGTTATGCGGCTGCTTCAGACCGGCGAGCTCCAAACGATCGCTGCACGGAAAGAAGGGCACCGATACCGCGTCAGGGTTAACGATGAAAAGCTCCTGATCCTTTCGAATTTAAACAACCCCGATTTTGGCATCGCGTTGGCGGACCCCGGTGATTCCATTGAGCGCTGGTGGTTTGTTGATACGCCATCTATTGGTCGCATCACCGATTTTGAACCGGTGACCTCTGGCATATACCTGCATACCAGAGACGGCATGCGTCATGGCATTGCATTTCTTTCGCTTGAGGATCTTATGGTTCGGCGGATCTATGATGCAGATGTCGGTGAGCAAATTGCTTTTCATACGCCCGGACCACAGGGCGAGCTGAGATTCTGGAAGCGCAATCCGGTCATTCCAGATCGATATCTGCAAGTGAGTACGGATGGGCGTGAAGTCGTGCTTTCTGATGGGTTGTCGCCACCAGATTTTGATCAAGATCGCTACACGCTTGAGCAGATCGAGATCACGGCCCGAGATGGCACCAGGGTGCCAGTGACGATCTCTTATCGTAAAGGCGAACCGCTTGATCAACGTCCATTGTTAGTAAGCGGTTATGGCGCCTACGGTCTAGAACAAGATCTCAGGTTCGATCCAAGCCGACTTCCACTACTAAGACGCGATGTCATAGTTGCCTGGGTTCATGCCAGGGGAGGCGGTGATCTTGGCGCGCAGTGGCGAAGTGCAGGTCGAGGCTTTAACAAAACCAACACCTTTAAAGACTACGAAGATGCAGCTCGGTCTCTGCCTGAGCTGGGTTATGGCATGCCAGGAAAATTGGCTGGGAGGTTTGCATCTGCAGGCGGTGCCATTGCCGGCTATGTCATTAATGAGTCACCTCAACTGTTGTCCGCGGTCGTGACCCGAGCACCATTCGTTGATGTTGTTTCGACGTTACTGGACGACAGCCAACCGTTGACCGCAAGTGACCGACTGGAATGGGGTGACCCAAGAGATCCTGACACCATTACCTTCATGAAAAGTTACTCGCCTTATGACAATGTGCGCGAACAGGCGGGTCCGGACCTACTAGTCCAGGCGGGCGTGAACGATCGCTCTGTTCCCATTCATGAAGCCTTGAAATGGCTTGCTAAGCTAAGGTTTCAGCACCCCGAAGAGGCCTTGATGCTCATTGACATCGAAGAGAATAGTGGCCATCTTGGAGCGACTGACCAGTACCTCAGGCGCCAACAGACCGCGCTTGAGCTGGTTTTCCTATTTAACAGTCTAGGGATCAGGATCTAGTTGTGGAGTTAAGTCAAAGAGTCAGGATTCCAGTCAGCACAGAACAGGTTTGGCAGGCGCTGAATGACCCGACTGTTCTTCAGCAGTGCCTACCAGGTTGTCAGTTGTTTAAGTCGACTGGTGACAATGAATTCGAAGTGGCGGTCCAGGCCAAAGTAGGGCCGGTCAAAGCTACCTTCAAGGGTGAAGTTGAACTCTCCGATGTACAGCCACCGGTTTCATACAAAATCAGCGGTTCCGGTAAAGGAGGTGTGGCCGGTTTTGCCAAAGGTGGCGCGGATGTCTCGCTGGAAGCGACTGAAGACGGCGGAGGAACGCTTATGTCTTATAAAGTTTCTGCTTCCGTTGGTGGAAAGCTTGCCCAGGTTGGGTCGCGACTGGTGACTGGTGCGGCGCGCAAGATGGCGGACGATTTTTTCTCCAACTTCGTGCGACTGTTGTCCGGTGATGAAAATATGCAGGTAGAAATCGAAACTCTGGAAACCTGAGTTTCAAATAATAAGAGGGAAATCGCATGTCGATATCAGTATCCATGAACGTTAACGGTAAAGCGGTGACGCAGGAGTGTCCTGCCAATACCACCCTGGTAGATCTGCTTAGAGAGAAACTTCAACTGACCGGCACCCATGTCGGTTGCGATACATCTCAGTGTGGCGCCTGTACCGTGCACATGAATGGCAGGGCGATCAAAGCGTGCACCATCCTAGCTGCCCAATGTGAGGGTGCTGAGATCACAACCATCGAAGGTTTGGGTGATGCTGACAATCTGCATCCCATGCAGGAAGCCTTCAGGGAATGTCACGGTCTTCAGTGCGGCTTTTGCACACCAGGGATGATCATGTCTGCGGTTGATCTGGTGAATCGCGAAGCCAGCCTCGATGAGACCATCATCCGTGAAGGCCTCGAAGGCAACATCTGCCGTTGCACCGGGTATCACAACATTGTCCGGGCTGTAGAAACAGCAGCGCGCAAGATGAGGAACTGATTATGGCGGAACAAAGTATCGGCAAGTCAGTCCTCCGCAAAGAGGACATGAGATTTATCACTGGCAAAGGCCAGTACACCGACGATGTGAACCTGCGTGGTCAGACCTACGGTTATTTTGTTCGGTCCCCTTATGCACATGCTGATGTCGGGGAAATCGACGTGTCTGCGGCTGCGGGTATGCCGGGGGTGGTTGCGATTCTTACTGGCAAGCAAGTCGCAGAAGATGAGATTGGCGGGTTGCCTTGTGGCTGGATGATTCATTCCAAAGATGGATCAGAAATGAAGCAACCGCTTCACCCGGTGATGGCCGGTTCAAAAGTGAACTACGTCGGTGAACCGGTAGCCCTGGTGGTCGCCGAGAGTTTTGTAGAGGCTAAGAATGCTGCTGAAATGGTGTCTGTCGACTACATTGAGCGGGATGCTGTTGTTTCCGTAACCGACGCCCAGTCGGCGCCGGTGATTCACGAAGAAGCGCCAGCGAACACTTGTTACGAGTGGGAACTTGGTGAAAAAGCGGCCACTGAAGAGGCAATTGCCTCAGCGGCCCACGTCACTACCTATGAATTGACGAATAATCGGCTGATTCCAAACGCCATGGAACCTCGAGCCGCCATCGCAGATTTTAATCCTGCGACGGAAGACCTGACCCTGTATACCACCAGCCAGAACCCACACCTTGTACGGTTGATCCTGACGGCTTTCATCCAACTCGCCCCGGAACACAAACTCCGCGTCATCGCGCCTGATGTTGGCGGAGGATTCGGTTCCAAGATCTTTGTTTACTCTGAAGAAACGGCACTTGCCTGGGCTTCCATGAAACTGGGAGTGCCGATCAAGTGGACAGCGGAACGGTCTGAATCGTTTCTTGCAGATGCTCACGGTCGGGATCATGTGACAACTGCGCAGCTAGGTCTCGATGCAGAAGGTCGGTTTGTTGGCCTAAGGGTTAAAACAACGGCGAATATGGGAGCCTATCTCTCGACCTTCGCGTCATCAGTACCTACTTACCTATATGGCACTCTGTTAGCTGGTCAGTACAAGACGCCTAACATCTACGTTGAGGTGGATTCTGTATTCACCAACACAGCGCCGGTTGATGCATATCGAGGAGCAGGGCGCCCGGAAGCGACCTTCCTCCTGGAGAGAATCGTTGAGCTGGCAGCCAGAGAAACTGGCAGAGATCCAGCGGAACTCCGTCGAATCAACATGATTCAACCGGATGAGTTTCCTTATCAAACACCGGTCGCGCTTGAGTACGATATTGGTGACTACGAAGCGAGTCTGAACCGCGCGTTGAAGATGGCGGACTATGACACCTTTTCGGATCGCAAGGCAGCCTCAGAAGCGAAAGGAAAACTTCGTGGCATCGGATTCAGCTGCTACATCGAGGCATGCGGGCTTGCGCCGTCAAAAGTGGCCGGTGAGTTGGGCGCTGGCGTTGGTCTGTGGGAGTCTGGAGAAGTTCGAGTTAACCCCACAGGTTCCGTCACTGTGCTGACGGGCACACACAGTCATGGGCAGGGACACGAAACAACATTTGCGCAGTTAGTTGCCAGCCGCTTTGGTATTTCCGTTGACGATGTTGAGGTTGTTCATGGTGATACCGGAAAACTGGACTTCGGCCTTGGAACTTACGGTTCCCGCTCATTGGCTGTCGGTGGGTCTGCGTTAGCGAAAGCAGCAGACAAGGTTGTTGAGAAAGGCCGCCTGATCGCAGCGCATCTGCTCGAGGAAGATGCTGAGAAAATTGATTTCGAAGACGGCGAGTATCGAGTCAAGGACAGCAACCAGGCTAAGACCTTCCAGGAAATTGCGTTTGCGGCTTATGTGCCTCATGACTATCCGTTGGAAGATCTGGAACCTGGGCTAGCAGAGAAAGCCTTTTACGATCCAGGGAACTTTACCTATCCAGCCGGAACTCACATCTGTGAAGTTGAGATTGATCCTGACACAGGCGTCGTGGAAATCGATCGATTTACTGCGGTAGATGACTTTGGAACCATTATTAACCCGATGATCGTTGAAGGACAGGTACACGGCGGCATTGCTCAGGGTATCGGCCAGGCGTTATTGGAAGGCTGTGTTTACGACGACATGGGTCAGCTACAGACGGGCTCCTACATGGACTACTGTATGCCGCGTGCTGATGATCTGCCGAGCTTTTCGGTTGGTATGACTTCAACGCCGTGTACTCATAACCCCGTGGGCGCAAAAGGTTGTGGTGAGGCAGGTGCGATTGGGTCGCCCCCTGCTGTGATCAATGCCATTACGGACGCCGTCGGTGTGCCTGATATCAGCATGCCTGCAACCCCTGAAAAGGTCTGGCGCGCAATAGCTGCGGCAGCCGACAAGAATGCAGCATAAGAGGAGAAGGTAAATCATGTACGACTTTAACTATCACAAGCCTTCGTCCATCGATGAAGCAATTCAACTGTTCACTGACCTTGAAGATGCGGTCTACCTGGCTGGCGGCCACACGCTTTTGCCTTCCCTGAAACTTCGTCTTGCCGCACCGACGGATGTCATCGATCTCGCAGGCATTTCAGGTCTAAATGGTATCGACTATTCCGGGGATGACCTGAAGGTCGGTGCACTGACGCCACATGATGACGTAGCAACGTCACCGGTTGTGCAATCTGTGATTCCGGCTCTTGCTTCCTTAGCGGGTGGTATTGGCGATGCACAGGTAAGAAACCGGGGGACCATCGGTGGTTCAGTGGCAAACAGTGATCCTGCTGCTGATTATCCTGCAGCGGTCCTTGGGCTCGGCGCTCAATTGGTGACTAACCAGAGGACGCTGTCGGCGGATGAGTTCTTTACGGGTATGTTTGAGACCGCGCTCGAAGAGGGTGAGTTGCTGACGGAAATACGGTTTCCAAAACCCGAAGCTGCTGCTTACGTAAAGTATCCAAACCCTGCGTCCCGGTATGCAACCGTGGGTGTGTTCATTGCAAAAACTTCAGAGGGTGTTCGCGTTGCGATTACCGGGGCTGCGCCATCAGTTTTCCGAGCGGCGGATATGGAAGCTGCTTTGAATGCAGACTTTTCTGAAGCGGCCCTTGATGGCATCAGCCTGGATGCGGACATGATGAATGAAGATCTTCACGCGTCAGCGGAATACCGCGCACACCTCTGCGTGGTGATGGCAAAGAGAGCCGTCAGCCAGATAGAGCCCTCAGCCGAGTAAAGAGCAGTTTCTCAGCTTTCCTGATCCTGCATTTTTCTCAGGTTATTGTAGAAGCGTTCGAGCACCTCGTAAGGCTGACTGCCATAAACAAATAGATCGCGTGCCACAAACGTAGGCACGCCGGTCACGCCATTCTCCCAGGCCCGATTCCAGTCTTCGGTGACCTTGGCGCTGAATGATCTTGATTCAATCACCTCTCGCGCAGTTTGTTTGTCCAGACCCACTGATTCAGCGATATCAATCAAGGTGTCACGATCGCTGATGGTTCGATCATCCACGAAATAGGCCTGGAACATGGCGTAGTGGAATTCGTCGCCTTCCATCTGGGTATCAGCCCAGGCGCCCAATTCCTGTGCGATCCGGCTGTTGTCCAGTCTCGTCCGTTTGTTGTAGGTCAGTCCCGCTTCCGCCATCAGCGCTCGCAGGTGATCACCGTATGCTTTGGCACTTTCTCTATCCCTATTCTTGTAGAGATCTTTCATGAGGATGCCTTCCGGCGGTGTCTCGGGGTGCAAAGGGAAGTGCAGCCACCGGATGGTGACATCTTTTTCTTCTTTCAACTGATCAACACTCACGGTGCTGAGGTAACACCAGGGTCAGATGTAGTCGGAAAATATCTCGATTAGAACAGGTTCGCTCACTGCGTGTACTCCGTGCTCATTGGCATGTGTTGACCAGTAACTGGCCCTTGATGACCTGTTACCGAAAGTTGTTCTCGCATCATAAACACCCACGAAAACTGTTACCACATGAGGGTGTCATTATGAGTTTAGATATTAGAAGACCTGAGAATCTTGAATACACGCATGTCAGAGTATTCAAGGAAACCCATCAACAGTTGCTTGATATCGCCAGGGCTGAGAAAGCGTCATTGCCAAGGGTGATTGAGGCGCTTGTCGTTTACTACCTCGAAGCTCAAGAGGCTGAGCAGGTTATGCCTGAGAGTTCGGTAGGCTGACATGTTGCTTAGTGTTTCAGCTATCTATGGCCTATGTCTTCTGGTGATTGGCTACCGATCGCTTCGCGTACCGGACAATCGGTTACAGGTTGGTAGCCAGATCAAGGGCAAAGTTGTTGACGTTATTAACGGCAATACGTTTGTCGTGCAGCGGCAGGGGCGTTACATACTGGTTCGTGTGTCCGGACTGCGAGAGCCAGACGGCGATTCGCCATGGAAGGTGGTTGCCTCATGGGCGCTGGTTGCAAAGCTTCAGGGACGAAGTGTTCGTGTGATGGTTGAAGACGTTCATGAGACCGGTTGTGTCGTTGGCAATGTGAAGCTGGGCAAGCGGGATATTTGCCGTGAGATGATTCGCGAAGGTCATGGCAGGGCAATTACGTCATCACCCATCGACTTTAGTTTGTTGATGATTGAGCGCGAAGCCAGAAAAGCTGGTGCTGGGCTCTGGGAAAACAGCAATCCTAAAGAGAACGTTTCGGATCGAAAATCTCGGGGTTATAGGGATAGATAACGTTGAGTGCGAACACGATGGAACCGGCAAATTCAGTCATCTCGCCGCGCTTACCGGAGTCGATCAGCAATTCTACGGTAGCCACCACGAACAGGTAGCCAATGATGTGATAGTTGCGCGGCATTGGCGCAGCAATTTGATTGAAGAAACTTCTGACCCGATCGTTTCGGCGATAAAGAGGAGTTGCGATAAACACGTAAATCGACAGCGCAATCGCGAGACCGGTTCCGAAAATCAACTTGTTGATCTTTACGCGCTCCCCATTAATTTCCACCACAAGGTTGTGCAGACCCAGTTCGCCCTGTGCATTTCGATCTTTGAGATAGCCAGGTGTTTCTATCCCGAAGATGCGCTGTCCCCATGAAATCTCTTCGCCAGCACCAAACAGGCATAAGAGCGTCAACAGTGCGGTCACCGTTAGAAATAGCCCCGACCTCACCTGGCGCAGCCGCCAAAATCTCTTTGCACACACCACCATTGTGATAAACAGCACGACAACCGTGCACCACTCAACAAAACCATCTTCAATCGTGAACTCATAGCGGAAAGATGGTTCGTTAAATTTCGCGAGATAGATCGAAAAGAACAGGAATGTTGCAATGGTAATTGCTGCCATTGTTTCAACCTGTTGTTGGTTAAGAGCGAACCTTGGAAGGTTGTTTCGATGACGTATGAGTAGCGTCAGGCAGTAGATCGTAACGACTGGATCAATCAGATAGTCCCAGAGGTTGTCAGATTCAAGGACCCCCAAAGAAAAGGCGATGAAGCAGGCAGCGATGAGGCTGGCAGTAGCCGATCTGCCGTACCAGGCAGTACCAGCGAACACGACAAACAGTACGGGTCCAAGAACGATCGGGTAGAACCCAAAGCGATAGAGATCGAAATAGGTCAGCCCTAATGCAGTCGGATAGAGTAAAAGCGCAGTGATTACGATGACCACACATATCTCGAGCAGCTGACTTTCGGATATGGCTCGTAGCGGCGTCAGATCTTTGAGCAGCGCCAGTGAAAGAATGGTTAGGCCTGTGATCGACAGGTCCCCGGTAAGCACTCGGATATAGTGTGTCAGGTTATATTCTGCGATCGGTACAAGCACTGATATGAACAGTACCGCCGCGATGATCTGGCGAGCGCGTTGGCTGAGGCCGAAAGTTCGAACAAGAGCAGAAACAATACACACGACAACAAGCGCCGCGCCGAGATGGGGGAGCACTTGTGAAAAGACCGCAGACACTAGTTTGCCCTCCGCATTAATAGCACACCAGCTGCCAGACAAAGCAATATTGGAACCAGTGTTGCCAGAATCGGTGGAAATCCAAAAACGAGACTGGCGGGCGAAAGCAGGTCCTGAACGAATTTGAATAGGATACCAATCACCAGACCGCTTACAACCCTCATACCCATCGTGCTTTCACGAAGCGGGCCGAATATAAAAGAAATGGCGACAAACACGAGGCTGAGAGAAGCGATCGGTTGAAAAGTTTTGGTCCAGAACCCCAGTTCAAACTTGCCAGTGTTTAATCCCTCGGAACGCATATAGTTGATCTTTCTTCTAAGCTCGAGGATAGACATCTTATCGGGTTCAACCAGGATTTCCGTTTTCAGTAACTCGGGTGTCAGGGTGGTTTCCCACACCATCTCATCAAGTCGGCGTTGTTCGTTACCGGCTTTGAGGTCGGTGATGATGACGTTTTCGAGCAACCAGTTACCTTGATCTTCCCGATAATGAGTGCGTTCGGCCCAGAGCGTTCGTGACAAGGCTTCTTTGTCGGCACCGTACTTGTTGATGTTTTGCAGTTCACCCGTTGGACTGATGGAATTGAAATGCATGTACTGCTGATTTTCCCGGTACCAGAATCCGCCCTGGGGTGTGATATCCAGCTCGGTAGCGTTTTCCCTCAGCAGCCTGGCGGTTCGTTCAAAGTCCGGTAGTAACAATTCACCGACCAGTAGGCCGGCGACGACCAGGGCAAGGGCAGGTTTCAGCGTTGCCCAGGTGATTTGCCAGGTAGAAACACCTGAGCTTCTCATGACAATCAGTTCGCTGTTGCTCGCCAACAAACCCAGACCGGTGAGACATCCGATCAGTGCCGCGTAGGGCAACGTCTCATAAAACATTCTCGGAATGCTGTAGCTCACATATTGTGCGGCGGTGAGAAGCGTGTAGTCGTTTTTAACGTCCTCAACCTGATCGAGAAAAGTAAAGATGACGAACAGCGCGACCAGTCCGAGTGAGGACAGCGCCATGGTGGTGGCAACGGTAGAAGCGAGATAACGATCCAGGTGTTTCACTGGTTTTTCCTCGAACGTAATTCGGTTGAGCTGATATCCAATCGAAAGGCGTCGGCGCTTACTTCATCGCACAGTGCATTGAGCGGGTTGCTCAAGGTCACGTCGCTTAGAACCTGGAAGGTGTCATTCTGTAGCCGGCCAAATACCAGAAAGCGATTCCCCTGGTCAGCAATATGGCGAATCGCGGCGTCTCGTTTCTCTTCGCTGCCGTCATAGTATTTTGGGTCATCGATGCGAACGATGGTGTCCAGACCAACAATGAACGTGGCTCCGGGGAAAATTGATACCTTTTCAGCGAATGTCGGTGCTCGGGTGAATACCATGTCGTACTCATCGTTGAATCGATGCTGCATGGTCATGTAATCGAGTGGCGGCTTATCTACATTCTCGATAGAAAGTTCCAGGGCGACATTACCGGGGCGAATCGATTGCGCTGCTTTGATCATGCCACGATGACCATCGTGAAGTGGGTTAAACGCACCTGGAAACACCAGATCGTATTTTGATTCAGCGGTGTTGTTGATCTCTCCATTCATGAGGCGCTGCCAGGCGTCTGATGCATCGACTTCATTGATCGAGGTGCCCTTGGGGATTTCATTCGCATCCAGCCCTGAAGCTCGTGCAGCAGCCGATAGCAATAGTTGATTGCAGATCGCTTCCTGAGATTCCCGATCCAGGGATTTATCCAGTTCCAGATCAAAGGTGATGGTTCTGTCTGCCATTTGCACAGCAATATGACAACGATCTGCACCACGTCTTTCCCTATTGGTGGCAATGGCTGCGGTACAGCCGATTCCAGCCAGAGGCTGGACGGTGCCAAATGTGCAGGCACGTTCATAGGCGACCATCGCCATGGCTCTTGCCGTCTGCGTGCTGCAGTCGTGTGACTTTCGGGATCTTAGATAACTGGATAGTGAATCCTGGTGGTAGGGCACACAGGCTTCCAGCACCGTGTTGGACGCACCAGGTACGCTGAACAGATCGCTGATAAAGCTGGACCCACCACCGGTAACGGCAAGAACGAATTGCCCATCCGATGTATAGATCTTTTCGATGAGCTGCCGGTTCAGTGCGCTCGACTCCTCTGATGATGGCGTCAATTTTATCCTAAAATGATGGTTTTCGTTGTTCCTGAGACGGGATGAGCCCTATGACCACAATCCGACGAACCTTGATGCTTTGTCTCGCTTGTTTTTCTTTACAGGTGATTGCTGAAGAATCTGGTCTTCGAGAACTGACCCCCGAGGAACTGGAGCGCTATGAATTCGAAGTGGAAGAAACGCCTGCAACGGTTACTGACCTTTCTCTGGGTCAGCGATACGTGCTGAGTACACAGAGGCGTGAAATCGAAGACCTGGTGGCGCGACGGCTTGGCATCCTGAAACTGAAGGGAGACAAGTCTGACCTTAAGGTGCTACAGGATCTGGTGGATCGAAAGGCAATTCGTTCTACTGATACACGCGAATGGCAGGGAATGGGTATCGTCTTCGGCGACATCCTGGTGAATGAGTTCGGACTCCATTGGGTGAGCTATGAAGATGACATTGGCACATCGAAAGCGTTACGTTGGCGAGAGACCGAAAACTATGTCTTTCCAGTGACCCTTTTCTCAAAACGAGTGGGTTTTAACGAGAAAATTGACGTACTTTCAGTCTTCGCCAAGCTCGAGGAGGATATTGAGCGTTTCAAAGCCTTTGAAGAAAACCGGCCAGTCTTCCAATAACTTTAAAATGGCGGGGCGGGGCGTTAGAATACGCGCGTTTTAAATACCCCTATTACTACCTGTCGGAAAGGCAAAACATGTTTGTTGTTGATTGGATCAAAGCCGTACTGAAATTCTTTGTAGTCGACTCTGTCGTCAATATTCTTGGCGATCTGTTCGAACAGCCCCTGATTATGTGGGCTTTCATCGGCTGGGGCTGGCTGTCCGTCTGGGTCATGCTGTTCTCTATCTACGACACAGTAGGACAGCTCTAAGGGACTTACAGGAGCTCTTCGAGCTTCTCAATCACCTTGTCTCCAAACTGGTCTGTGCTGACCAACTGGATATCATCGCTCGATCGTGACAAGTCTGCGGTCGAGTATCCCGCTTCAAAGACATTCTTCATCGCCTGCCAGACCATGGCAGCTTCCGATTCCATGTTGAAGCTCATCTCCAGCATCATGGCGACTGAACCGATCATCGAATACGGATTGGCGATGTTTTTGCCTGCGATGTCCGGTGCCGAACCGTGGGAAGGTTCATAGTAGGCTTTTTCAGGGCCGATACATGCTGAAGGCATCAGGCCTAGAGAGCCGAGAATGCCGCCTCCCTGATCACTCAGGATGTCGCCGAACATGTTTTCCATGACCATGACGTCGAACTGACCTGGATTCAAACAGAGGGCAGTTGCGGCTGCGTCGACGAGTAGATGAATGACTTCTACATCCTGGTAGTCCTGGTGGACTTCGTCGAGCACTTCATTCCAGAAAACGCTGGACATAAGAACGTTACTTTTGTGAATGTTGTGCAGTCGCTTCTTGCGCTTGCGCGCCTGTTCAAACGCCACAATCAATACCTGGCGGATCTGTTGCTCTGTGTACTCAAGGATTTCATGGACGTAACGCTCGCCTTCATCATTGACGCCACGATCCTTCTTGCCGAAGTAGAGGCCACCAACCAGCTCACGAATCAGCAGAATATCGATGCCGTCCTGGATGATCTCCGGCTTCAGCGGTGAAAAGTGAGCCATGTCTTTGCTCAACGTGATCGGGCGAAAGTTCGCGAAAGTGTTGTATCGCGCACGCAGCGGCAAAATAGCGCCGCGTTCGGCTTGCTCGTCCACTGGAATTTTCTTCGACTCTTCGTGCGACAGGCCAACAGGGCCCTTGAGGATAGCATCAGCATCATCGCAGACTGCCTTGGTGCTATCTGGAAACGCTTTGCCTTCATCGAAGTAGGCATGAGCACCGAAGGGTGCAGTGGTCAGCTCAAAAGAGACGTCTCGCTTTTTCTCCAATACATCAAAAACCCTGACGGCCTGAGCCATTATTTCCGGGCCTATCGCATCTCCGGGTAGTACTGCGATCTTGTATGCGTTGGTCATGAGACTGCGTTCCGTAATGTTAGAAGGTGGTAAAAAGCCGCGGATTCTACCACGGCGGGGGATCAATAGAGCAGGAAGTCTCTACGCTCGTCGAGCCAGCGTTTGGCGTCAGATTCAACCTGGCTGAGCAGGTCTGACATCGGGGCGTCGTTATCATCGACCCAGATTCTAAGGGCAGGGCCACCGTTAATGACGTCTATGGGCTTTCTATCCAGCTCATACTCATAGTCATGGAAGCGCCAGAGATCGTAGTCGGCATCCAGTTGCCTGATTCCTTTGAGGCAGGCGGCGATAAGGCTGTAAGGCATAAAAGCCTCATGATCGTATCCAGGGTAGTCAGTATGTACCTGGAACGCAGAACAAAGTTCTCCCACATGTTTGTGGAAAGTCGGTGAGAAAAAGCATTCCCGGATGTATACGGGAGCGAGCAGGTGTGGTGCCTCTTTGTGAATGTGATTCAGTAACTCAGGAATAGGCAAGGCAGGTGCCCCGAGCACTTCAAGGGGGATGGTTGTGCCACGGCCCTCACTGATGGTTGTACCTTCAAGTAGTACGGTGCCGGGAAAACAGCGCGCCATATTGACGCTGGCCGCATTTGGGCTGGGGTTGATCCAGGGTCGTTCAGACGGCCAGCCTAGACCAAGTCCCTCAGGGGCGTACCCGGCCATCTCGATAATGGTCAGGTTCAACTCGTTGTTTAAACGGCTCTTGAACCAACGCGCAAGTTCCCCGACCGTCAGCCCGTGTCGCGTTGGCATCGGCGCACAGCCAACAAAACTCTCTTCTCCGTCTTCAAGATACAGGCCGTCTACTGGTCTACCGGCTGGATTCGGACGATCCAGGACCCACAGTTCAATACCGGCTTCACTACAGGCTTCGCAGAAATAATAGAGCGTTGTGATGTAGGTGTAGATTCGGCATCCAATGTCTTGGAGGTCGAACAGGATGATGTCCAGGTCAGCCAGCATATCTGGCGTTGGGTAACGGTGTTCACCATAAAGGCTGATGACCGGCAGCTGGTGCAGCTGATCGAGGTAATCCTCGGACTCAATCATGTTGTCCTGTTTATCACCTCGCATCCCATGCTGTGGACCAAAAGCCTTCAGCACATTACAACCTTGGGCCATCAGTGCATCGATACTGTGCTGGTTAGCGCTGCTGATCGACGCGGGGTGTGCAACCAATCCAACTCTGCTGCTCCGTAATGTCTGCAATCGATCCTTGTCGTCGAGCAACCGATCAAGGCCGAATCTAAATGTCGCTGTCATCGTGTTTAACTATAGATGATCCACTTCGGTATGCAGAGCGGCATCGTGAAAATCCGGATTATCTCCATGCTTTGTCGCGAAATAGCCCAACTCACCATCTTCTTTCTCAACGATCACCGCGGGTCCAAGTGTGATCGGAAAAACCATATCAATACCCTGAAAGGTCGCTTCTAGAAAGAAATCACTAACGTGGAAATCGATGATCTCGATGAGTGCGCTTTCTTTCATGCCTTCACGGTACGAGTCGAACTGATAAACATTCCAGCCACCGGTGGGCGACACGTTTAACTCGACATAACTCGCCTCGCCAGGTTTACCGATGAATAGCTCAAGGCACGTGGTTTTCCATAATTCATCCTGGCGTCGTTGCCGCGTAAATTTAGGCCAGAGGACTCCCTTCAGGGAAGAGACGTTCCATGATGCTTTCACTGCATTTGGCTGACCGGCAATCGATTCGATCTGGAATGTAACGAATTCGTCACTGGAATACTCTGTAAGGCGATATCTCATAGGCGCGATGGTAAGCTTCACGCGCCGCCAAAGACAGCATTAAGGAATGAATATGACTGCTTATGACTATGAACTCTTCGTGATTGGAGTGGGCTCTGGTGGTGTGAGAGCCGCACGGATGAGTGCTGCCTATGGCGCGAGGGTGGCGACAGCTGAAGAAAAGTTTATGGGTGGTACCTGTGTCAATGTAGGTTGCGTGCCGAAAAAACTTTTCGTCTATGCCTCTCACTTTTCTGAGGAGTACGAGCAGGCGCAAGGATTCGGTTGGGGTGCGGCTTCACCTGACTTTGACTGGCAGACACTGCTTGAAAACAAAAATGCCGAGATCAAACGATTGAATGGTATTTATAAGGGATTGCTGGATAACGCCGGCGTCACCCACTACGACGGCCGTGCTCGCATTGTCGACGCTCACCATATTGAGATTAACGGTGAGGTGGTATCGACAGAAAAGATCCTGATCGCGACAGGAGGCTGGCCAGTTGTTCCTGACTTCCCTGGCAATGAACATGTCATCACATCCAACGAAGCATTCTTTCTAGAAGACTTGCCAAAAAGAGCGTTGGTTGTTGGCGGCGGATACATTGCAGTCGAGTTTGCTGGAATTTTTCATGGCCTTGGGGTGCAAACAACACTTTCGTATCGAAGGGAGCTGTTCCTGCGCGGGTTTGATATTGATATCCGCCAAACTGTAAGTGATGAACTTACCAAGAAGGGCATTCATCTTGCGTACGAAACCAATGTTGATCGAATCGAGAAACGAGAAGATGGCACGCTGCTCGTACACTTCACTACTGGCCACACCTATGAAACAGATCTGGTGTTGTATGCCACCGGTCGTACACCTGCGGTCCATGACATTGGGTTGGAGAACGTTAACGTTAAACAGCGGGACAATGGCGCGATCATCATTGACGAAGAATTTCGAACCAGTGAGCCCAACATTTTTGCACTGGGGGATGTCACAGATCGCCTACAGCTGACACCGGTCGCTATTGAAGAAGCCATGTGTTTTGCCAGCACGCAGTTCCTGGGGGAAAGGCGGCTCATGGATTACGACAATGTCGCCACCGCCGTTTTCTGTCAGCCCAATGTCGGCACTGTGGGGTTAACAGAGGAGCAGGCGAGGGAAGTCTGCAGCACGATTGATATCTATCGTTCTAGTTTCAGGCCCATGAAGCACACATTAAGCGGTAGTGAAGAACGATTCATGATGAAGATTATTGTCGATCGCGAAACGGATAAGGTGCTCGGTGTTCATATGGTCGGATCCGAGGCCGGAGAAATCATCCAGGGCATTGCGATTGCAATGAAGATGGGCGTGACCAAGACACAGTTCGATGCAACCGTGGGCATTCATCCGACCACCGCAGAAGAGTTTGTCACCATGCGCGAAGCTGTGAGTGTCTGATCAAAATATCGTCGGCGTTGATGGTGCAAAGGGCGGATGGGTCGCGTGCCCGTCCAAGGGCCCCATCGAACTGTTTTCCAGCTTTACTGCCCTCGTAAGGGCGTATCCCGGCGCGCGTTTTCTGGTCGATATCCCTCAGGGTCTGACAAACAAAGAAGAGCGTGATCTTGAGGGCATCATCAGGTCCCGACTCAAGGGCAGATCATCCAGTGTGTTTTCTGTTCCATCGCGCCGGGCAGTATATGCCTCAACCTATGAGGCAGCTTGCAACATCAATAGTAAGCTTCAGGGCAAAAAGCTTTCCCTGCAGGCGTGGTATATCTGTCCTAAGATTCGCGAAGTGGATCAGGCGTTGTTAGCGACTAAATCCTGGCAGCGGCGGATCTATGAAGCTCATCCTGAACTTTGTTTCTATGAATGGGCTGGTGAGCTGTTAGCTCCAAAGAAAACGGAAGCGGGACAACAGCAACGACTGGAATTGCTGTCACGTCTCCAGCCGGAAATGAAAACGCGATACTCCGATGCAATAAAGGAGATCCCAAGAAGACTAGCCGCTGTGGATGACATTCTTGATGCCATGGTGTTATCGATCACGGGTCAGTCGGGACTTAACCTGCTCCGCGGCCACGTCCGTCGAGACGAAAAAGGGCTGGCGATCAGGCTCGCAGTTCCCGATACTTCAGCTTTCGCATGATTCCTAAGGACTTCTCTTGAACGAAGACATCGTTAATGCGCTGACAGATCTGCTGAACCTGATGGATGGATTCCTGGGTTCAGCCCAGTGGTTTCCGTTTGCGCTCCTCGGTACGGGCATCTTCTTCACGCTGTATCTCAAGTTCCCGCAGATTCGCTTCTTTAACCACGCGATTCGCATAGTCCGAGGCAAATACGATAAAGACGATGCAAAAGGGGATGCCACACACTTCCAGGCGCTGGCTACAGCGATCTCGGGCACAGTAGGCACAGGGAACATTGGTGGCGTCGCGCTGGCGATTTATCTCGGCGGACCGGCAGCACTATTCTGGATGTGGATGACTGCGTTCTTCGGTATGACAACCAAGTTTGTCGAAGTCACGCTTTCACACAAGTACAGGATGGTAGACGAAGAAGGCCACATTGTTGGTGGGCCCATGTATGTCATGGAGCGTCGCCTGAATATGAAGTGGCTAGCGGTATTTTTTGCGATAGCGACTGTTATTAGTTCTCTCGGTTCCGGGAATCTTCCCCAGAGCAACAACATCGCCAACGGTATGGCGTCATCCTTTGGTGTACCCGAGTGGATCACCGGTGCTGTGCTGGCAACCCTGCTGTTTATGGTGATCGTCGGTGGTATCACGAGGATCGTGAAAGTCGCGGAAATGGTCGTGCCGTTTATGGCAGTGGTTTACTTCTTCGGTGCGTTAGCCGTAATTGCCGTTAACCTGCCACAGATTGTTCCCTCCTTCTTAGTGATCTTCCAGGATGCGTTTACAGGTTCCGCAGCCACAGGTGGTTTTTTGGGTGCCAGTTTTGCTTACGCCTTTAACAGGGGTGTGAACCGTGGCTTGTTCTCCAATGAAGCCGGACAGGGCAGTGCGCCAATTGCTCACGCAGCAGCTAAGGCAGACGAACCAGTCTCCGAAGGTATGGTTTCTATACTAGAGCCATTTATCGACACCATTATTATCTGCACGCTGACAGGTCTCGTTATTCTTTCTTCAGGTGTTTGGACTGAGAAGCTCGAAAACCGGTTCCAACAGTTCGACATGCACTACCTGGAAGGAAGTTACACGGAGAAACGGGAAGAGGATCGCGCAGAGCTTTTCGCTTACCTCAATTTTGGTGATTCCAACGTCAAATCCTTTGAAGGTGAGTTAACCGTTGTCGATGGCAAAGTGATGGGCGGCGACTACACCGTCTTGCACAACCGTTCCATCGCCGAAGAAGTCAGGTATTCGCTGGATGGTGAGCCTTACTCAGGAACTATTACCGTGATCGACGGCAAGCTGGAGGATGATTTGGACGTGGACGGTAAGTCTCTTGTTCACTCAGTGAAACTCACCAGTGAAGCATTCGGGCGTGGCCTGCTTGGCGAATATGGGAAATACATAGTCTCAGTCACACTTGTACTTTTTGCGTTCACCACGGCGGTAGCATGGTCCTACTATGGCGACCGCGCCATGACATATTTGTTTGGTGTTTCGTCCGTCTTGCCTTACCGGATTTTCTATTGTCTTGGCTTTTTCCTTGCGGCAATAGCAGACACATCGTTGGTTTGGCTCGTCTCAGCGGTGACTCTTGCTTTGATGGCAATTCCAAACCTTGTGAGTATCGTGCTGCTGTATCGAGAGATGGGCGAGACCATTACCGAGTACTGGGACAAGTTCGATAAAGAACACCCGGAGGGGTATTGATGAGTGCTGTAAAGCCAGAGACAGGCAATACTGGATTTACCCTCGAACGCAGCCGAGAAATACCGGCACTTAACCTGACCGTCGAAGAATACACCCACACCACCGGCGCTAAGCACTTCCACCTCGCGAACGACTATGAAGAAAATGTATTCATGGTGGCGTTCAGGACTGTGCCGGAGGACTCCACTGGTGTTGCCCATATTCTTGAGCACACGGCGCTTTGTGGCAGCGAAAAGTTTCCTGTACGAGATCCCTTCTTCCTGATGATTCGTCGTTCCTTGAATACCTTCATGAATGCGTTCACGACCAGCGATTACACGGCCTATCCATTTGCCAGCCAGAATGAAAAGGACTATTTCAATCTGATGGAGGTGTATCTCGATGCGGTGTTCTTCTCCAGGCTCGACCCACTCGATTTTTCCCAGGAAGGCCATCGTGTTGAGTTTGAGACACCGGACGACTCTAGTTCACCGCTTGTTTATAAAGGCGTTGTCTACAATGAGATGAAAGGTGACACCAGTTCTCCGATGTCCATGCTCTATCACGGAATCCAGGAATTGCTTTATCCGTCATCGACCTACCACTACAACAGTGGTGGTGATCCAGTTGCTATTCCTGACCTGAGTTATGAGCAACTCAAAGCGTTCTACGAATCTCACTATCATCCCTCGAACGCTGTGTTCATGACATTTGGCAATCTCGGCGCGGCTGTGCAGCAGCAGAGAATTGCTGATCTTGCTTTGAACCGTCTGGAAGTTAGACCAGTTGAACAGATTTCGGTGACGCCGGAAGTTCGATATCAGCAGCCGATGCAAAGTGAGATTAGCTATCCGGTGGACGACGACGATCTCTCCAAGAAAACTCACATCGTTATGGCGTGGTTACTCGGTGAAAACACTGACCTGAAGATGTTGCTGAAATGCCACCTCTTGTCGGACGTCCTGCTGGACACCAGCGCGTCACCACTTCGGCAGGCACTGGAAAAAACAGATCTCGCGACAGCGGCATCACCCATGTGCGGTTTCGAAGAAGAACACATGGAGATGAATTTCATGTGTGGCGTTGAGGGCAGTGATCCAGAACATGCCGATGCAATAGAAGCGCTTGTACTGGAAGTCCTGGAACGAGTCGCGGAAGAGGGTGTTGAGGTCGAGAAGTTAGAAGCCGTACTTCATCAGCTAGAGCTCTCTCAAAGAGAAGTCGGCGGTGATGGCTGGCCTTACGGCCTGCAGATTATTTTCTCCTGCATGTCCGCAGCCATTCATCGGGGAGACCCAATTGCGCTTCTAGATTTGGATAGTGTGCTGGAAGAACTCAGGCATGACATCCAGGATCCCGATTTCATTAAACAGCTGGTTAAAGACTTGCTGCTTAACAACAGTCACCGAGTTCGAGTGGTGATGAAACCCGATCGAGAACTCGGCGCCCGCTTGATTGAAGAAGAAAAACAGCGTCTCAGTCAGATTCGTCAGTCTATGGCTGAGGAAGAAATCGGTAATGTCATTAGCCTGGCAGCGGCACTGAAACACCGTCAGGAGCAAGAAGAAGATCTTGAGGTTCTACCGCAGGTAACACGTGCTGATATTCCATCATCGAGATCTTTCCCGGGTTTGTCTCGTGACGACAAAAATGGTCTTGTCATCAACAGTGCGTCAGCTGGGACAAACGGTATCAGCTATCACCAGGTGATCAGTCCATTGCCTGAGTTGACTAACGATCTTCTTGGGTTGCTTCCAACTTACACGCAGATAGTCTCAGAAGTAGGCAGTGCTGGTCGTGACTATTTGCTAACCCAGCATCTGCAACACCGCGCAACGGGAGGAATTTCTGCATTTGCCTCACTGAGAGGTGATGTCGAGAACTGTGATTCAGGTAAAGGCTTTCTTACCGTCTCCAGTCGTACGCTAAACAATAAAGCCGATGAAATGGTCCGCCTGGTTCGTGAAACTGTCCTCGAACCCCGATTCGATGAACAAGAGCGAATACGTGAGCTAATACAACAGCTCTCCATGAGAAGGTTAAACAGTGTCGCCTCCAATGGTCATTCCTATGCCATGTCGGCGGCAGCTGGTGCACTGCGTCCGGTGTCGAGTCTGAATGATTTCCTGTCCGGTATTCCCGGCATTATTCGGCTCAAAGCGCTGGCTGCAGATATTGCTGATGACACAAGACTGGCTGAAGTCTGTGAAGCACTTCAAACGATGCATGAGAAGTTGAGATCTGTGACCCCAGAAACGCTCGTGATCGCGGAGCAGGATTTTCTCAGTGAACTTTCCTCGACTGTCGAGACGCTTTGGCAGGGAACTGAGCTTTGTGATGGAAATCTCATGGACATTCGATCCGTTGGTGAGTCCAATGATCAGGCATTTGTTGTCACCACCCAGGTCAACTATTGCGCCAGTGCGTTCCCCACGGTACCAGAAAGCGAGGATGATGCAGCTGCACTATCGATTCTTGGGGGCGTGCTCCGGAACAATTTCCTGCATTCAGAGATCCGGGAAAAGGGCGGCGCCTACGGTGGTGGTGCAGGTCACGACAGCACCAATGGTGTCTTCCGATTTTATTCGTATAGAGACCCTCGACTGTCGGAAACCTTCGATTCATTCCAACAATCCGTGGAATGGGCAATAAACAACGAGATTACCGACGGGATGCTGGAAGAAGCAGTCCTGGGTGTAATCAGCTCCGTGGATGCACCTGGATCTCCTGCCGGTGAATTGCGCCAGGCATATCATCATGGTTTGTTTGGCAGAAGTTCAGAACACAGGGAGAGGACCAGAGGGCGCTACCTGAACGTCCGCCAGGATGACTTGAAGCGGGTTGCCACCAAGTACTTGCAAGGCACACCAGCACGGGCGGTTGTGACCAGTGAAAACCGCCTTTCAGAAGTTGACAGTGAGTTCATTCAGGTGAACGTTTAGCACCAAATTCGAGCATTAAAGAACCCCGAAACCTGCGGTGAATTTTGCTTCAAAAATCAACGTACTACTTGACATTGCAAATGTGAGTTCAAGCTGACCGTTTGGGCTCGTGTTTGCTTGACAATCATTCTTGCCTTGCTCATTCTGTCGGCCTGATCGGATCGTCCAGAGTCGCGTCTTCTCTGCGATTGTGGCTATCTGATCCAATAAAACGATAAAAGCAACAAACCCCAGTAGGTATCAGCATGAAAAAGCACCAGATGAGACTCGGTACGGTGGTCACAGCCCTGTGCCTGGTGTCTTTGATTAGTGCCGGTGAGGTATACGCGGCGTCTCTAGATGAGGTCCTCGGTGTGCGTTCATCAACAACCGTTGACGGCGCAAAATCTCAGGCAAAGATCGACGAGGTTTCTGAAGAAACTCGTGACCTTCTTCAACAGTACAAGACGGTCATGAAAGTTGTAGACGGTCTCCGTGTATACAACCAGCAACAGAGACGACTCATCAGTAATCAAGAAAAGGAACTTGCGGAACTTGAAGAGTCTATCGACCAGGTTACCGTGATCGAACGCCAGATCGGCCCACTGATCGAGCGAATGATCGAAAACTTAGAAAAGTTCGTGGATCTTGATATCCCGTTCCTTATTAGTGAACGAAGAGAACGAATTGATTTCCTTAAGGACACGCTTGATCGTGCTGACGTATCCGTCGCTGAAAAGTTCAGCCAGGTGCTTCAGGCATATCAGGTAGAGAACACTTATGGAACAACCATTGAAGCCTACACAGATACGATTGAGCTCGACGGCGCAACTCGCCAGGTCGATATGCTCAAGTGGGGAAGAGTTGCACTGGTATTCCAGACTCCAGACGGCGAAGTAACAGGCGTTTGGGACAACGAGGCTCGTCAATGGCAAATCCTCGGTGATGAATTCCGCCGTGGCGTTCGTGATGGTCTGCGTATTGCGCGTAAGACGATGACAGCCAACCTTGTACATCTGCCAGTTCCGGCTCCAGGAGAATAAGTCATGAAAAAGGTATTAAGTTTTGTGATGGCTGTGACCCTGGCATTCAGCGGGTCAACTTACGCAGCTGAAGAAGAGATTCCAGCCAAAAGTCTGGCGGAACTGCTTGAACTCGTAAAAGACGGGAAAGTAGTTAACGCAAGAATTAATGATCAGCGGGAAAAAGAGTTCCTCGCTGACAAGGCAAGACAAGCTCAGGAAGTTCGAAACGCGGAGCGTATGCAGCGTGAAGAAGAAGCTGAAGCTGAGCGCCTTGAGAACATCTTTGAGAAGAACGAGCAAGACATCGCTGCAAGGCAGGAAATCCTGGCCAAGCGTCTTGGTTCACTGCGTGAACTGTTCGGTGTGCTTCAGCAGGTTTCTGGCGACACCCAGGGTGTCTTCGAAGGCTCAATCGTTTCTTCCCAGCTGCCTGGCCGTGGTGATTGGCTCGGTGAGTTCGCTCAGTCCATGGGTAAGAGCTCCAAGCTGGCAACAATCGAAGAAATTGAGCGCCTCTGGTTCGAACTTCAGCGTGAAATGACTGAGAGTGCAAAGATCACTCGATTCAACACAACTGTTGTTACCCTCGATGGTGAGCAGGTAGAACAGGAAGTTGTTCGCGTAGGTTCATTTAACCTCGTTTCTAACGGTGAGTACGTCAACTACGACATTGAGACCGGTAACGTTCTCGAGCTGCCTCGTCAGCCTGCTGCACGTTTCGTGGACTCTGCAGGCGATCTGCAAGGTGCCTCATCAGGTTGGGTACCATTTGCTCTGGATCCTACTCGTGGTCAGCTGCTTTCTCTGCAGGTACAGGTACCTACTATTGAAGAGCGTGTACAACAGGGTGGTACTCCAGGTTACGTAATCATCACACTGGGTATTATCGCGCTGCTTCTGTCACTAGAGCGTTTCATCACGCTGACACTGGTTGGCGGCAAGGTTAAGAAGCAGGCAGCTAACGCTGGTAGCGCAGATACAGGCAACCCTCTGGGTCGTGTACTGCAGGTTTACCATGACAACAAAGATATCGACGCAGAAACACTGCAGCTGAAGCTGGATGAAGCGATATTGAAGGAGCAACCGGCAATTAATGCACGAATTGCGTTCATCAAGATCATCTCCATGGTTGCACCTCTGCTGGGTCTGCTGGGTACGGTTATCGGTATGATCGTAACCTTCCAGGCAATTACTCTGTTTGGTACTGGTGATCCGAAGACAATGGCTGGCGGTATTTCCCAGGCATTGATTACTACGGTTCTCGGTCTGACAGTCGCGATCCCGACGGTGCTGCTGCACTCAATCGTGGACTCGCGAGCCAAGGGCATCCTGCACATCCTCACGGAGCAGAGTGCCGGACTTGTAGCGGAGCACGCTGAAAGCACAGGCAAGTAAAATATGGAAGGCATCATAATAGCCATACGATCCTTTCTGGAAGCCGGGGGCGATGTGTTGTATCTCATCGCCGCGGCAACCTTCGTGATGTGGGCGCTGATCTTCGAACGCATGTGGTTCATTAATACTGAACACAAGCAGGACGTAGGTAAGGCGCTCGCATACTGGGAAGGTCGTCCAGAAAGAAACTCGTGGCATGCTCACATGATTCGCTTGCGACTGATTTCAGAAGTGAACGTCAAGCTGCAAGCCAACATGAGCTTTATCAAAACACTGATATCCCTTTTGCCCCTCTTGGGTCTGCTAGGCACCGTGACCGGTATGGTTCAGGTGTTTGAAGCAATGACCTATTCAGGCGGTAATGCACGATCCATGGCCGCCGGTGTATCGGCAGCGACGATTCCGACAATGTCAGGAATGGTCGCGACTTTGTCCGGTGTGCTGGCCAATACGTTCATAGTGTCCAAGGTAGCTTCTGAAGAGAGCTACATGGAAGATACTCTGACGATGGATCACTAAGCGGGTAACAAATCGAGTAAGCAAATGCGAAAACCCACACAACAAGAAGAAGAAAAGGTTGCTGACCTGACACCCATGCTCGATGTGGTGTTCATCATGCTGATTTTCTTCATCGTTACGGCAACCTTTATCAAGGAAACCGGCGTCGAGGTGAATCGTCCGGATACCAAAACAGCGGAGTTTAAAAAGACTGTATCTCTGTTGGTCGGTGTCGCACCGGATAGCGGTATTTGGATCGACAAGAAGAAGGTCGACATCCGCAACGTTAGGCCTATCATGGAACGTCTGCATGCAGAAAACCCTAAGGGTGGTCTGGTTATTCAGGCAGATGGCGAATCCAAGGTAGAAAAGGTTCTTGCCGTTATGGAAGCAGCGCGTAACATTGGTATTAACCAGGTTGCGATCGCTGGTGAAGACGCGAACTAGGAGGGCATATGGCGATTAGATTCAGTCTCTCTGTTGTTGTCGGTGTTGTAGTAACGCTGGCACTTTTTTACCTGATGCAGGCCCTGATCCAGGGTGCAGACAGCGCGCTAACCGACGACAACGTCGGTAATCTCGTTGACTTCGTCCGCGTAAAGCAGGATCAGGAGGTTCAGACCAAACAACGCAAACCCAAGAAACCACCACCCCCAGACGAACCACCACCGGAAACGCCTCCGCAGGACTTTAACGTCAATGTGGACAACACCGGTTTCAGTATGAGCAACGTGAATCTGAATGTTGGTGTGGATGTCGGCGGCGGCGGCTTCGGCATATCTGATGGTGAGTACCTGCCTATCGTAAAGGTTCAGCCTCAGTATCCGAGACGAGCCCTTAGTCGGGGTATGACCGGTTGGGTGATCGTTGAATTTACCGTAAGTGAGCAGGGTCTGGTTAAGGATCCGATTGTTGTCTCCAACTGTGGTTGGATTAAGAACTCACGTAATACTGGTGAATGTTTCGATTCCCCGAATAGCGTGTTTAACTCCGCGGCCTTGAAGGCAGCGCTCAAGTTTAAGTACAAGCCAAAGGTTATTGATGGCAACCCTGTAGAGACTGCAGGCGTCCAAAACAAGATTACCTTTGAATTGGTCGACGACTAGGAGGCCACATGATGCAGCTAAAACAATTCACAACTCTCGCTGTTTCACTCTCTATCCTCTGGGCTTTGCCACTGATTGTCGGTCAGACCGACGTTGGCATTTCCATGGGAGATACAGCTCAGGCTGAAGAGAAGAAAAAGACGCGCAAAGTGCCGGCGATGCGTGAAAAGACCTATAAGGTTCTTTCTGAAGCGCAGATCATGATCGATCCTGAATCGATTCCAAGAGAAGAGGGTGAACCTGTTCCAGAGCCCAAAGGCGGTCCACAGGATGCAGTTCGATTGCTCCAGAAGACGCTGACCCAGAAGGGCCTTAACAGCTATGAGCTGGCTCAAATCTGGAACACATTGGCGTTCGCTTACTACACACTGGAAGACATTCCCAAGACGATTAATGCTTACGAGCAGATTCTTCGTCAGGGAACGATCACAGAAGCCCTCGAATTGGCGTCTCTGCGAGCACTTTTCCAGCTCTACTACGCTGAAGAACAGTACGCTAAATCTATTACCTACATCGATCGTTGGCAGGCGTTGAAAGGCACACCTGATCCACAGGTCACTTTCATCAAGGCAACAGCCTACTATCAGATGGAAAACTTCAATGAATCACTCAAGCAGGCGATCCTGGTTGAGGACATTGCGGTTTCACAGCAGAAGACGGTGAAAGAAAACTGGTGGTACTTGCAGGTAGTTCTCTACAACGAAGTTAATGACGTTGATAACGTGATCAGGGTACTCGAAACGTTGATCGTGCACTATCCAAAGAAGCAGTACTGGATGCACCTGGCTGGCATGTATAGTGAAAAAGGTCGTGAGGACGCATCTCTTTCTGCCTACTACGCTGCTTACATCCAGGGTTTCCTCGCTAAAGAGTCCGAGGTAGTCATGCTTGCTCAGCGTCTACTCGGTGCAGAAAACCCCTATGAAGCTTCTCAGATCCTTGAAAAGGGCATCAAAGAAGATCTGGTGGAGCAAAACGAGAAGAACCTGAAGCTCCTCGCTACTGCTTACACACTGTCTCAGGAAATGAACAGTGCCATTGATGCTTGGCGAGATGCTGCGAAGTACGCTGATGATGGTGAAACCTACTATCGTCTGGCTCAGGCTCTCGCTCAGGAAGATCGCCATAAAGAAGCAGTTGACGCTTACTCAGATGCCCAGAAGAAGGGTGAGCTGAAGAAACCAGCGGATGTTGCTTTCTGGAAGGGTATTTCTCAGATGCAGCTTGAACGATGGGATTCAGCAACGAGGTCGTTCAGAGATTCGATCAAGCTGGACAAGAAGAAAGAAAAGCAGGCGCGCCAATACATTCGCTACATAGCGGGTGAGAAGCGACGTCAAGAAGAACTCAAGAAGATGCTTGAAGAGGCTATCGGAGAATAGAGTTTTTCAGAAAACAAAAAGCCGCCGGCTCTCTCGAAGAACGGCGGCTTTTTTGTGCCCAGTCGTTACTAATCCCGTTTATTAGGTAACTTTCTCACCATTTTAGAGAAACGTTTACGTTCTTCTTTCTTCGCGGCTCTGGCTGCCGCGGTCTGCTGGCTCTCAAAGTGTTCCACTTCGCGCTTAAGCTTGTAGTAGCGATCTAGTCGTTCGCTATCCAGACTTCCGCTATCGATGGCGTCACGGATGGCGCAGCCGGGTTCCTGATCGTGCTGGCAATCGTTGAACTTACAGTGGATGGCGATTTCCTCTATGTCGTCGAATGTGTGTGACAAAGACGCACTATCGGCCCAGACCTGAATTTCTCTCATTCCCGGAGTGTCGATAATCATCGCGCCACTTTCCGTCAGTACAAGCTCCCGGAACGTTGTTGTATGTCGACCCTTGCTATCGTCATCGCGAACAGCACCGGTTTCAAATCTTTCATAGCCGAGCAGCAAGTTAATGAGCGTAGATTTACCTACGCCGGATGAGCCCATAAAGGCGCATGTTGTTCCCGGTTGTACATAGTCGAGCAACACTTCGGTGCCAGCCTTGTCGAGAGCGCTCATCACGTGCACGGGAGCGCCCATGGCAATTGACTCTAATTCCTTCAGGCGTTCTTCCAGGTTGTTACACAAGTCAGCCTTGTTCAGGACAATGACCGGAATAGCGCCACTGTCCCAGCTCAACAGCAGATAACGTTCGATTCGGTTCGGATTAAAGTCATCGTCCAGGCCGCTGACAATGAACACGGTGTCGATGTTCGAAGCCACGATCTGTTCATCAACGACTTCACCGGCTTCTTTTCGGGAAAACTTACTTTTGCGATCCAGACACTTTTCGATCTGTACGGTGCCTGCTTCGCCACCTTCGATGTTGCTGTAAACGACCCAGTCGCCAACCGTTGGCAAATCAGCTTTGCTCAACGCAGCCTTTCGCACCCTGCCTGGGATAACGCCAGTCAGGTTTCCTTCATCGGAAAGCAGGTGATACTGGTTCATATCCTGACGCACAACACGCGCAGGTTTGCAGGAAGGGTCCGTGTCGACCAGCTGTTGCTGGAAAAAATGATTCCAGCCGAGTTCGGTGATTTCTACCACGGGTCAAATTTAACGATCTGAACTGGCTCTGACAAGAAATCTTGAGGCCTTTGAGATCACAGGCGCGAACAGGGCCAGCCCAATCAAGACGATGAGTATGACGCTACTGGTACGCTCAAACAGGAAAGACCACTCACCATTGCTGATTGTCAGCGCACGCCTGAGATTGTCTTCAAGCATGCCGCCCAGGATGAATCCAAGCAGAAGAGGTGCCATGGGGAAGTTGAGGATGCGCAGGATCACAGCAGCCACCGCGACGGCGACCAATAGCTGAAGATCGAAGGTATTAAACGACACAAGGTAAACGCCCATCATTGAAAAGAACATGATGACGGGAATAAGAATCGGTCGAGGAATTGCGAGCAGTCTGGCGATATAGGGGATCAACGGTAGATTCAATACCAGTAGAAACAGATTGCCGACGTACATGGATACGATGACTGACCAGAAGACATTGGGTTCATCAATAAATAAGCGAGGCCCAGGTTGAATGCCGTATGCAATCAATGCGCCCAATAAAACAGCGGTTGTGCCAGATCCAGGAATACCCAGCGTAAGCAAGGGAACGAAAGAACCTGTGCAGGCGGCATTGTTGGCTGATTCCGGTGCGGCGAGGCCGCGGATATTGCCCTCGCCGAATTTTGGATCAGCATTGCGTGCGAAAGTACGCTCCATGCCGTAAGAGAGAAATGATGCGATGGTTGCCCCGGCACCTGGAAGCACCCCAACAAAAAATCCCAGAACAGAAGAACGGGAGACAACCGGTGCCATCTCAATCGCATCGCCTCTTGATACACCAAGACTTGTCTTCGGAATCTTGATGGCATCGTCAGCACTAGAGCGTCGCAAAACCATCATGATCGCTTCCGACAGCGCGAAGGTACCCATAGCCAGCAACAAAAAGCTGATGCCATCGATAAGATCCATTCGACCAAAGGTAAATCGTTGAACGCCAGCGGTTAAATCAGTGCCGACCGTCGACAAGGCAAGGCCGATAAAGGTCATCACCAGCGCTTTGAGGTGGCCACCGTCTCCAGCGAATGCGGTTACCAGGGTGAGTCCCAGAACCATCATCAGGAAATAATCTGCCGACTGAAAACTTAAAGACAGTTGCGACAGATAGGGTGCTGCGAGCAACAGTAATATTGCAGCGAGTGTTCCCCCGGCGAAACTCGCCCAGGCGGCAGTAGCGAGCGCTCTGCCTGGTTCCTTTCTTTGGTTGGCCATCGGATAACCATCAAAAGAAGTGGCGACAGTACCGGCAACGCCAGGCGCATTGATGAGGATCGATGATGTCGAACCACCAAATATCGCGCCATAGTAGACGCCAGCGAGCAGGATCATGCCGCTGCTAGGGTCAAAACCGTAGGTCACCGGGATCATCAGTGCGATGGCAGATATGGGCCCAAGCCCCGGCAACATGCCGATAATGGTGCCAATGGCACAGCCGACCAAAACAAGCATGAGGTTAAATGGCGTGAGGACCGTCTCCAGTCCCAGCAGGAGTCCCTCTAACATCGCTGAAGGCTCTCTATCACCCTAATGCTCCCAGCAGACCAGGCTCAAGGTAGATACCAAGGGCGCTCATGATGCCCCAGATGGCGAAGGTGAGTCCTAAGCTCACGCCACCGATCAGCAATCCGCGACGTTCACCGAGAATAAGAAACGCAAGTGCCAGGAAGAGTGCCGTGGCGACTGGAAAACCAAGAGGTTCCAGCAGGAAACTGTAGGCGAGCATCAGGATGATCAGGAACAAAGCTGGTGGATTGCGAAGTTCAATGTCAGGTGCATCAGCTTTGGCCGGAACCAGCGAAAGCAGAACGGCGAAAAAGCAGCCGCCAACAGCGATCAGGTAAGGAAAAGTTCGTGCGTTGAAGGTCTCTTCTTCAGCCCAGAAATCGAGCTGGATATCACCGGCAAAGTAGCCGTAGCCAAGAAAGAGTAGGGCGAATAACACCCCGGCGATGCGACTCATCGCAGGTATCCGAGCTCTCGCATGAGGGTGCCGATTTCTTTCTCCTGCTGTTCCAGGAACTCATAAAACACCTGGTCTGTCAGACTAAGCGTTGTCCAACCGTTTCTCGTTCTGACTTCTTCAAAGGCTGGGGTCTTTGTTACCGCTTCAACGGTATTAATCATTTGGCGATAGTTGCTATCAGGTAGGCCCGGGGCAGCAAAAAAGCCGCGCCAGTTGGCAAAGCTGAAATCGATACCTTGTTCTTTCAATGTGGGAACGTCAGGAATTTCTGGTAGGCGCTCAGGGGATGTTACTGCAACGATTCGAGCCTCACCGGCACGATGCATATCAATCGCCTCAGACAGTCCCGTAGATAGAGCTGTGGTTTCTCCTGTCAGCAATCCTGCCATGGCTTTGCCACCACCATCGTAGGGAACATAAACAACTGAACGTGGGTTACCGCCACCCAGTTGAAAAGCTTTGGCAATGACAAAGTGATCGGTAGAACCCCGAACGGATCCGCCAGCGACCTTCACATCCCGTGGATTGCGGTTATATGCATTTGAAAGATCTGTGAACGATTGAATGTTGGAGTCTGCCTTCACCAGGATAGCCGTGTGGTCGGCGATAACGGAGCCAATGACTCGAAGGTCTCGGAATGACTGAGGAAAAATACCCTGCAAGGAACGAACGACGATCGGCGTAGAGCTGATCAGCAGAGTGTTCTGCTGTCTGTCTGCTGTTTCGATAAGCTTCGCGATGGCTCGCCCACCGCCGCCTCCGGAAAGGTTTTCATAGGAGACGTCTTCAATCATGCCTGACTTTTGCAGCGCTTCTCCGATGCCTCGTGCCGTGCCGTCCCAACCGCCGCCGGGACCTGCGGGAATCAAAAAGTGAACTCTCGGCATGACCTCCGACGATAAACCCGTCGAAGAAAAACCTGCCGTTGAAAAGAGAAGGCAGAGGACGATGGAGAGACGTTTGATCACTTGTTCAGGAAGTTCAGTGCAAGTCCGGGTGTTTCCCATTCACAGGCGACAAGTTTGCCGGTTGTTGAAAGGGTGATGTAGGCCGTTTTCAGGTCTTCACCGCCGAAGCAGATGTTTGTTGTTAGCGCGTCAGGCATCGGAACATGTCGGGCAGTTGAGGCATCTGCGGAGTGAATGGTAATCCCTCCTGTAATCAGTGTCGCAACGCAAACGTTGCCTTCAGCATCGACGGCCAGAGAGTCAAACATATGGTAGTCCGGCAGCTGTGCCATCATCGTTGGCCTGACGCTGCGGTCCAGTTCGCCGGGAGAGGCAACTGGATACGCCCAGAGTCTTCCTGTGGGGGTTTCCGCAACATAGAGCGTCTTTTCATCAGGAGAAAGACCGACGCCGTTGGGTCCCTCCAGAGGGAAGATCGCTTCAGTGATATGTGACCCATCGGCTTTGGCATAAAACACACCGGTACGATCACGGTCCCGTTCGCGCGTTTTGCCATGATCCGTAAACCAGAAGCCGCCTTGAGCATCAAAAACAATGTCATTCGGGCCACGTAGTGGAATGCCGTCACACTCAGAGTAAAGAACTGTCACTTCTCCGGTTTCCAGGTCAATTCGCTCGATGCGACCACCTGAATAATCATCGGGCTCGTGACCTGGAAACAGCAGGCCAGTGCTGCTTTCATGCCAGATAAAACCGCCGTTGTTGCAGACATAACATGCGCCATCAGGACCGATGGCAGCGCCGTTAGGCCCACCACCTGGTTCCGCGATGACTTCGATTGCACCGTCAGGTTGAACACGGCTGAGCGTGCCCCGTGCAATTTCGACGACGATTACCGAGCCGTCCGGCATAGCGATAGGTCCTTCTGGGAACTTCAGGCCGGAGGTGATCTCGGTAATGTCTGTCATGGGAAATCCGTTAGCTGTTGTCTGCCTTCATAGTATCAAAAGCCCAGTCCAGCCAAGGGAGCAGCGCTTCGATATCGGAAGATTCTACCGTGCCTCCGCCCCAGATGCGCAATCCCGGAGGGGCATCTCTGTAACCGCCAATGTCCAGCGCGACACCTTCTGCTTCAAGGTTGGCAACCATGCCTTTTATAAGCGCGCGCTGATCGTCCTCTGACTTTGACGAGAACCAGTTGTCAACAATAGACAAACAGATAGAGGTTGAAGAATTGTTGGCTGCATCTTTCGCGAGGAAATCGATCCAATCGGAATTGTCGACCCAACTGCTAATGGTACTGAGATTGGTCTCGGATCTTTCTATCAAGCCGCTCAAACCACCGACGCTTTCCGCCCAGGCGAGGGCATCCAGCTGATCTTCTACTGCCAACATGGATGGGGTGTTGATGGTGGCGCCGTCAAATAGATCCAGCCCCAGCTTGCCCTTCTTCACGAGACGGAAAATCTTCGGTAAGGGCCAGGCCGGTGTGTAGTTCTCCAGTCTTTCTACTGCTCGTGGAGACAGCGCGAGCATACCGTGGGCCGCTTCACCGCCAAGGACTTTCTGCCAGCTCCAGGTAACTACATCGAGTTTGGTCCAGGGCATATCCATGGCAAAAACAGCAGAGGTACCGTCACAGAAGGTCAGCCCTTTGCGATCATCAGCAATCCAGCCACCATTAGGAACTCGAACGCCCGATGTGGTGCCATTCCAGGTGAATATAACGTCCCGGTCGGTATCAACCTGCGTGAGATCGGGAAGTTCGCCGTAAGGGGCCTCCATCAGTCTGACATCATCGAGTTTCAGTTGGGACTTAATGTCAGTAGCCCAACCAGATCCAAAACTTTCCCATGCGAGCACGTCAACGCCACGCTCACCCAACATGGTCCACATCGCCATCTCAAAAGCGCCCGTATCGGAGGCGGGGACGATAGCCAACAGATAGTCTTCGGGAATACCTAGGAGCCGTTTGCTCTCATCAATGACTTTTTTCAACAACGCCTTAGGTTGTTTCGCACGGTGTGATCGACCCAGGGAATCCACACTCAAGTTTGCGACCGACCAACCGGGTCGCTTGGTCGTGGGACCTGAAGAAAACTTGGGATTAGCGGGCTTTGTGCTCGGTTTGCTGCTGGTCATCGTGAAGATTTTCCGGTGTTGAAAAAAGCCGGCAATTTGCGGATTTACGCGGTGTATGTCAAGTTCGTGATCGGGGGATCATCATGAATCAAACTAATGCTGAATATCGCGTTGCAGCGATGATGGCTGCGGCTGCGTTATTCACATTGGCAGGCTACGAATTTATTCGAAGTCCTGCGACTGTCCTGTTCAAAAACGCCTATGGCGCCGAAAACCTTCCACTGGTCATGGCGCTCATGCCCGTGGTGGTTTTCGCCGGGGTAGCGCTCTACGGTTGGATCCTTACTCAGCTTGGCCCGCGAAGAACCTTACTGGTTACTTCGCTGGGTTCAGCCTTCATGATTTTCGGTTGTTACCTCGCGGTACTAGGGGGCAGTAAAGCCATTACGCCGGTTCTGTTTCTGTTCAAAGAGTTTTACATCGTTCTTCTCATCGAGCAGTACTGGAGCTATATCAACTCATCCGTCTCTCCCAATACGGCAAGGAAGGTAAATGGCCCGGTAACAGGAATTGCCGGTATTGGTGGAGCTTTAGGCGGCACTCTAGTCGGCATGTCCGCTCAATCGCTTGGCACAGAAACCATGATTCTGCTGGCGGCGTTTGCACTAATACCTGCCGCCCTGGTGTCTGATGTGACTTACCGGCTTCATGGCGAGCCGGAGATACCACCGAAACAAGAGAGTCATGGAAACCTTGGTTTGTCTCTTTTCAAAGAGAACCCGCTACTACTCAGCCTGATTGCGATTGTTCTTTCGACTCAGGTAATTGCCGCTGTGCTCGACTTTAAGTTTCAGGAACTGCTGTCGGTTGAGTTCGCTGGCCGCCAGGACGACGAAACTGCGTTTCAAGGCTGGTTCTGGGCTCGACTGAATGCCTCAGTATTAGTACTCCAATTCATAATAGCGCCGCTCCTGATGTCTTATATTGCGCTCCGATGGATTCATCTGATGCTGCCATTGATTCACATAACAGCCATCACTTTGGCCA
Organism: Pseudomonadales bacterium; assembly: GCA_965267195.1. Classification (GTDB taxonomy): domain Bacteria; phylum Pseudomonadota; class Gammaproteobacteria; order Pseudomonadales; family Azotimanducaceae; genus UBA9659. The sequence goes on along the minus strand of OZ253942.1, from coordinate 800,888 downwards.
TCATAGAGCCTAATGTACTGACCGTTGGTACAGCATTCTTCCTGTTTAAAGCATTCGACTATTCGATCTTCAGAGCGGCGAAAGAAATTCTCTATGTCCCCCTTGGCTTTGATGAACGATATCGAGCCAAGGAAGTCATTGATGTGTTCGGATATAGAACAGGGAAGGGTGGCTCCAGCGTGGTGATCGTCTTGCTTCAGAAGGCTGGGGTCATGATGAGCAACTATTACCTTGCTATAGGATTTGCCGTGACACTTCTATGGTTGGCGCTTGTGTTTCCGCTCACAAGTTCCGAGTCAAGAAAGGAATCTGTGTCGCCAAGCTGAAGGACCTTATCTGCCAGTTTTGCGACACTCCTTCGATGAGTGACGAAAATACAGATTTTGCCGAGATCCAGAATACGTGACATGAGCTCAATCTCCCCACACTCATCCAGGTGACTGGTTGCTTCATCTAGCACAAGTATCTCTGCGCGTCGGTAAACGGCACGGGCAAGCAGGAGGCGCTGACGCTGCCCAGATGAAAGCGCACAATCCTGTTCGGATACCCGGTGTTGATAACCAAGAGGCAGCGACATCACTGACTCGTGCAGACCCGTGACCAACGCCGACTGGAGCATACGCTCTTGGTCCGGCATGACATCCAGAAAAGTAATGTTGTCGACGATGGAACCTCGAATTAGCTGGTCCTGTGGCGTCAGGACCGACATGACAGGGCCGACGTCGTGCGAGTTTAGTATCGGTTGATCGTTAATCATCACTTCTCCCTGGCCGCCTTTGCCTTCACCTATCAGTAATGACAACAGCGAACTTTTTCCTGTACCAGACGCCCCAACAATGGCGAGTGATTGAGGCTTCTTTAAGTGAAAACTGACGTTAAATAACCCCTCCGGGCCATAGGAGCAGGTCAGTTCTTTTACTGTCAGGGAATGCACCGGTTTTTTCGAACAGACAGTCCTTCGTTGGTCAATTTCTGCATCTGTTATGTCCGACACTCTTTGAACGTGCAAAGACAGCATCATGTAGCTTTGCCACTCAGCAGTGAGAGACACCAAAGCATTCGTTAGGTAAGACGAGTAAGCGGTGAGGGTATAAAGAGCCCCGATACTAATGACACTTGCGGCGACGTCTTGTACCGCAAGCGCAACAACCAGGATCGACATGCCTCCCACGAGCAAATAGCGAGCGATTTCGGAAGCTAGCCCCCACTTTCTCGAAACTAACAAAGCGTTAAGCGTATCCGTCTGACGATTCAACCAGTCCTGGCTACGTTGACCAGTCGCCTCGCCACGTCGGAGTGATCGCATAGTCTGCAAAGTTTCAATGAAATGTGTGTGTAGCTCAGCTTCGTTGATCAGGTACTCATGCTGATGCTGCCTGTACGGCTGTAAAAGACCAAATTGCAGAATCAGATAAAAGACACTGCCTGCCATCACAACAGCGGCGATCTGCATGGAAAAAGTCATCAACACCACGAACGTGGTTATCACCATCAGTAGATCAACCAAAATTCTGATGACGCTTTCCGAAACAAAGTGCTGTAGGGGTTGTAATGATGAAAAACGTGATGCGACGTCGCCTATGGTGCGGGTCTGAAAATAGGACAACGAAAGTTTGAATACATGTGACATGACAGCAGAGGAGAGAATCAGGGAAAGGCGAGTGCCGATAATCAGGACCATCAGACCACGTAGCACTTGTGTTGATGCAGAAACTAAGTGGATCAGGAGAAAGCTTGATACCACAACGACTGTCATGTCGAGATTGTTGACCATGACGACTTCGTCGATCATCACTTGGAGGTAGAAGGGGGATGCGAGCGCGAATGCCTGAACTAACAGGGTGAGTAGCAATATACTCAATAACCCGATACGGAAATCGGCTATTGGTAGCTCCCTTAGTAGTGGCCACACAGAGAAATGTTTTGGTTTACCTTTGCCTTCGAACTGAGGTGCCTTGCTGGCCTCGACGACAATGCCTGTAAACCTTCGTTTGACCTCACGCCAGATTAGTTTATGTCTCCCGTGTGCAGGATCCACGATACTCACACCGTTCCTGTTAACGCCCTCGAGTACGACATAGTGATCCATATCGACGTGCAGTAACGCGGGCAATGCCACTGTTTTCAGATCTTCTGGTTCACCCCTAAGGCATCTGGAAGCCATTCCATGTTCTTCCAACAGATTGGTGATCTCGTTTAGCGAAAGTTGATTGGAATGATGTATCTGCTGCCTTAGGTCACGCAGTGAGACAAAACAACCGTGACTCGCCAGCAACATTGCGACGCAGCTGATCCCGCATTCGTTCCGTTCGGCCTGCAGGATCACTGGAACCTGTCGTCGAAAAAGTCTCATTAGAACAATTCGAAAGCCCTGTTAAGTGGTCCGCTGACCCATTGCCCGATGCGCTTCTTCTCAGCGAGTACGTATCCCGTAAACGTCATTCCGGGCAGATAAACCTGGATTCGGGATGATGGCTGTATGCTGATCCGCACGGGATACACAGATAGCTGCCCTGCCATGATGGTGTGTTTAGGGATCTGATCGATGACAGCGTCAACGTGACCAAAGGTCTCCATAGGGTAAGCCTGTAACTCCAGTGACAGGGTATCGCCGGGTTGTATATGTCCTGCGGCTGTTGGCGGTACCAACAGCGTTCCTGAGTTCGATTGGTCTTCACTACTGATGTAAAGGACCGGTTGCCCAGGGGTAACTGAGTTCCGGTTGGGTGTTTCTATACGGCTAACGACACCGGCTCGATTAGCAATGAGAAGTTGAGAGGGGCCTGAGCTGAGTCTAGCCAGACTTTCCCGCACTTCGGATAGCTGAAGTTCAAGTTGAAGAATATGGGTTTTCTGTTCCGTTTGGAGAACTGCTCTTCGGGTTTCAGCGTTTCTTCGCTGTTGATCTAGTTCAACGTGTTCCTCTTGCAAACGAAGATGATGCTGTTTCTCGTTTGTAAGACCTGTTCGGAAATTCAACCAGTCCAAATTTGATAGATATCCTTTCTCATATAGTGAGGCGCTCCTAGCAACTTGTTGCTCGAGTTCCGTTACCTTGTCGGATTGGAGTGCAAGATTTCGGCGCACAATTGAACTACGGATGGAAAGCCTTCGAGCATGCTCCTCTGTTGCCTCTAATTGACTCAGGAAGGTGTTTTTTGATTCTTCGATCGTACTTTTCAGTTGGTTCAATCGCCTGTTCAGTTCCAGTGTTGAATCCGTGTTTCTAGCGTCATCGCGCATAGCGATTTCACCAAGAAGCTGTCCTTGCTCGACGCGATCTCCTTCACTGACGAGTAGTCGTTTTACATAACCAAAGTCTGTCGCGTGAAGGGTATCTGTGTTGGTCTCATCCAGCTGGCCAGTAACCAGATGTTTCCGGCCATACTCCAAAGAAGCAATTAACCAACCAGCAAGCATCACGATCATAAACAGAAGGAGCGCTAGAACAGGCAGGAAGGACGGAATATCTAGGCGCCTTGCATCAAGATGATTGATGCTCAGCTCTCGTACTGCTTCATCTCGAAAGAGTGACTCTGACATGTCAACGACTGTGTACCAGCCGAGAAGTATGAAGAATCGGTTATAGCCAGCTTGGGTTAGCTGAGATGGATTATGTTCCGCTGGGTCTTAACCCCGATCGACCGTAGGTATTCCTGTTCCATGTGTAAGCGATAGCCCCCATGGCCAGATTGGAGACTGCAGCGGCAAGGAAAATACCGGTCATGCCGAACATCCACTTACCAAGGAAGGCGAGAGGAATGTAGAGCGCGAACATACGAATGATCGACATGATGGTTGAAGAAACCGGCTTGCCGAGAGAGTTAAAGATGGCGCTGGCCATCATCAGAACACCCCAGGTGCCGTAGCTGATAGGGACCAACAACAGGTAGTGCGCGGCGACTTCGATCACCTCAGGGTTGTCATCAAACAATCCAGCGATCGGCTGTCTGAACGTCATCAGGACAATCGCGACCAGGACACCCCAACCCAGCGAGTATTGAAAGGAGAGCAACATGGCACGGTTGGCTCTATCGTAACGATCAGCCCCCCAGTTTTGGCCAACAAAGGGACCAATGCTTGCGCTCAAGGCAAACAGGGGAATTACAAACAATCCTTCAATCCGCGACGCGATACCAAATCCAGCTACCGTCTCCTGACTAAAGTCTGCGAGCAAGCTGACAATGATCGCGGTCGAGATGGGTCCAATCAGGTTAGTTGCCGTTGCAGGAATGGACACCGCCATGATGCGACGCCAGGAATTCATGATCAAAGAGAGGGTGACGCCAGCATAGGTAATGAGATGCTCACGATAGTGCAACACCGCCATCGTAATAATGAAAAGAATCAGTCTGGATATCAGTGTCGACCATGCAGCGCCCACTAGCCCCAGGGCAGGTAGACCCATCCAACCGAAGATGAGAAATGGGCTGATGCAGATTTGCAGGATGGCGCCTGAGACCATAATGGTCCCGGAAATACTGGCATCTCCGGTTGCCCGCAAGGCGTTGGCACCGACCGAGGGTACCGCCATAAAGACTACCGACAAGTAGTAGATGGTCATGTAGCCGGTGATCAATGGCAGAGTCGTGTCGTCAGCCCCAAGAGCCCTGAACAGGGGGTCGATAGTCAGATATCCGATCACCGACATGACGATCATGACGATGGCAACGAGTAAGAGCCCATCGCTGGCAATTCGTCTGACTTGATCCATATCGCCGCCGCCAACCGTGCGCGCAAGAACGCTGCTGACTCCAATAGAGATGCCGAGAGAAAGAGACATCAATGCGCCCTGGACGGCGAAGGTAAAACTATAAGCGGCGAGAGCTACCGTGCTGACCTGAGCCAGAAAAAAAGCTTCTAGAAGACCAGCACCGATGTTCGCGGTGATACCGAGAATGACAGGCGCCGCCAGGCGAAGCAGTCCGTGGCTGACTCGCCCTTGAACTAACCTTGGCGTTTCTGCCTGTTCATCACTCATCCGGCGACGCTAAGTCCCGAATTGTTGCGCACATGGCCAATATCATTCATGTCGAACGGTGTGAGCTGATATACGTAATAGTTCAGCCAGTTGTTAAACAGCAGGTTGCCGTGGCTCTTCCAAGTAACGATAGGTTCCTTACTTGGATCGTCAGCAGGGAAATAGTTTTCCGGTACTTCTGGATTAATGCCTGCCTCAAGATCTCTCTGGTATTCGTCGCGCAGACAGTTTGGCTCGTACTCAGAGTGTCCGGTGACGAATAGGTGGCGGCCGTCCTTGTGAGTCCAGATGTATGGACCAGCGATCTCTGAATCAGAAACGATGTCAATGTCATCGAGCCCAGCCAATGCACTGGCAGGCACTTCCGCATAACGTGAATGGGGTGCATCAAATCGATCGTCGAAACCACGAACAATTGGGGACAGGGGGTTCACAAGTCTGTGTGGGTACACGCCACTGATCTTTTTCGGAAGGATCAACTTATCGACACCATAAAGGTGATACATCGCCGCCTGAACTGCCCAGCACAAAAACATGACTGACGTTACGTTGGTCACAGTCCAGTCCATGATTTCTTTCATATCATCCCAAAAGCTCACTTCATCGAAAGGCACCTGGCCGAGCGGGGCACCGGTAATGATCATGCCGTCATACTTTCTGTCTTTGATGTCAGAGAAGCTCTTGTAGAAGTTTTCCATGTGTTCGATGGGTGTGTTCTTCGACGGCTTGTCCGTGATTCGAAGGAGCTCAACGTCAACCTGCAGTGGTGAATTGGAAAGCATGCGCAGAAGGTGGATTTCCGTCTCAATCTTCTTCGGCATCAGGTTTAAGAGCAGAACGCGAATCGCTCGAATATCCTGGTGGCTTGCCTGGCTGCTTTCCAGGCAAAAGATGTTCTCGCCTCTGAGAACTTCAATGGCTGGTAAACCGTCTGGAATGTTAAGTGGCATCTCTATTCACCCTGGCGCCCAAATTTGGACACAAAAAAAACCTACTCAGCTTAGGGCTAAAGTAGGTTTTCTCTTTAGCTGTATTTGTAGAGCGCCCGCAAGCTGATTTCAAATCGGCGCTAGAGCGCGGATTTTAATGAATTTACGAATCCGCGGTCAATCAGGGCTGCGAGCGCCCGTGATTACGGCCAGTCAGCGTTCCCGTAGCTTTCCTGTAGCCGCCGCATCCCCTTGATCCATCGATCGTAGTCACCTGCTTTGCGCTGGATATAGGTGAGTACCTCAGGGTGTGGCAACACCAGGAATTTCTCTTCTTTTAGCGTTTCAACCACGGAATCACACAAGACTTCCGGTTCCATCATGCCGTCAATACTGGCAACCCCATCAGGGTTGTCCGCGGTCATCGCAGTTCGGACGGCTTGAGGGCAGAGTACTGAAACTTTGAGTCCACGATCACCGTAGGTCACGGAAAGCCATTCTGCGAAACTTACCGCTGCGTGTTTTGTCACGGCGTAGGGTGCGGAACCAACCTGGGTAAGCAGTCCTGCAGCTGACGCTGTATTCATGATGTAACCATCACCCCTGGCTAACATCGCTGGGATCGCTGCCCGGGCCGCATAGACATGCGCCATGACATTGATGTCCCAGATACGCTGCCAGTCTTCGTTAGGCGTTTCTGGTCCACCACCGGTACCGATGCCTGCGTTGTTACACAGAAGATCAATCTGACCGTATTCCTTCTCAGCGGTAGAAATCAGGTTGTTTACGTCGCCCTCGATCGAAACGTTAGTCGGTATGGCATGTGCATCGACTTCATCAGCCACTTCCTGAAGCCCATCGGCGTTTAGATCTGCGATGACCAGTTGCTTCGCACCTTCGGCTTTAAAACGTCTCGCCATAGCGCGACCAATGCCACTGGCTGCACCTGTGATAACAATGACTTTATCTTTGATTTCCATAACTGCTGAGTCTGTGATGAGAAAGGCAGGAAGGCTACCACGAAGAGAAGGATCGCGTCTCGTTACAAGGGCGTGTTCTAATACGGCTTTGCCCGACACAAGAGACATTTCACCATGATGAACGAACTCGCTTTTTACACATTGCCAGGTGCACCGGAGTCACCCAGGGATTTGATCGGGGAAGTTCATCACGCCGAAGAGCTTGGGATCGGGAACTGCTTTATCTCTGAGCGCTTTAACATCAAAGAAGCAGCAACATTGAGTGGGGCAGTCGGTGCCGTGTCCGACAAAATAGGGATTGCAACGGCTGCGACCAATCACAACACTAGACATCCCGTTGTCACGGGCGCTTATGCGTCGACCATGCACTTTCTTACAGGCGGGCGCTTTTCTCTTGGTCTTGGTCGGGGAATAGACATGATGTTTGATGCGTTCGGATTGCCGCGTATCAAGACCGCCGAGATTGAAGATTTCGTCGGCATCATGCGCAGACTTCACAAAGGCGAAACCATTGTTGGGCATAAAGGACCCGCAGGATCCTGGCCGGTGCTGCGATTGGATCCTGCCTTTGATGAATACATCCCGATGACTTTTACCGCTTTTGGTCCTAACTCTTTGGCGCTTGGTGGGCGAGCATTTGATGCGGTGGTTCTCCACACCTTCTTCACGGATGAAACAACAACCCGTTGTGTGAATACCGTCAAGGAAGCTGCGGAAAAAGCAGGACGCAATCCAGACGATGTTCGGGTCTGGTCCTGTTTCGCCACGATTGGTGATCATCTGCCGGAAGACGTTCGCCTGAAGAAGACCGTAGGCCGAATGGCTACTTACTTGCAGGCTTATGGTGACCTCATGGTCAAAACCAATGACTGGGACCCAGCAGTGCTTGAGCGGTTTCGTGCTAATGATCTGGTGGCTAACTTCCAGGGTGCTTTGGATCAAAAGGCCTCAACCGCCGAGCTGGAAATTGTTGCGGAACTGATTCCTGAGGAATGGTTGGCATCAGCTGCCAGTGGCACGCCGGAACAATGTGTAGACGCCATTAACCATCAGTTTGATCTGGGTTGTGATGGCATCATCCTGCATGGTGCATCACCGACGGACCTTGAGCCTATCGTGAAGTGCTATGAGAGGCAGCGCGATGCTTCAAAGTTTGCGCATCTGCCTAACAACCCGGCGATGCCGCCCAGCATGGTGTGATCAGTCAGTTTCTCGAATCGCTTCTGCGATGATGCCCATGATCTCGGTGATCTGCTCTTCGGTCACGATAAGAGGCGGGGAAAGCACAATAGAATCGCCGATATTCCTGGCAAAAAGACCCTTTTCGTAACAACGCCTGGCAACTTCACCCCCTCGCTCCATAGGTGCGCCGGGTCTGGCGGCCACTTCAATCGCGCCGATCAATGGCAGGGTACGCACATCGATAACATTGGGCTCGTCCTTGACGGCCAACATGCTATCCATCCAGTGATCTCCCAGTTGATTTACCCGATCAAACAGACCCTCGGATTCATAAATGTCCAGAGTTGCCATGCCCGCCGCGCAAGCAACCGGATGGCCAGAGTAAGTGTAGCCATGGCTGAACTCCACACCACCGTCGCCTGATGACATGAAGGTCTGGTAGATCTCGGAGGTAACAAAGACACCGCCCATTGGAATTGTTGCATTGGTGATGCCTTTCGCTGTTGTGATGATATCTGGAATAACACCGAACTTTTCAGCAGCAGACATCGCGCCAAGTCGACCAAATGCTGTGATGACCTCATCAAAGATCAACAGGATGCCGTGGCGTGTGCAGATCTCGCGCAGTTTTTTGAGATAACCCTGTGCCGGAAGGATGACACCACCGGCGCCGGCAACTGGCTCTACGATCACTGCTGCGATGTTTTCAGCGCCATGTAACTGCACGATACGCTCCAGATCATCGGCACGATCGGCGCCGTGTTCGGGCAGCCCTCGAGAGCAGGCGTTATTCTCCTGGTCCAGTGTATGTTGAAGATGATCCACGCCTGGCAACAATGCGCCATAGGCTTGTCGATTCTTTACCAGCCCGCCTACGGAAATGCCGCCAAACCCCATGCCATGGTATGCCTTCTCACGACCGATCAGCCTGGTTCTTGATCCTTCACCTCGAAGCTTGTGATAAGCAAGCGCAATCTTTAGCGCTGTGTCTACGGCCTCAGATCCTGAGTTCGTAAAGAACACATGATTCAAAGGATCTGGAAAGTGGGCAACCAATCGCTCAGCGTAGTTGAATACGGCAGGATGCCCGGCATTAAAATTGTGGGCGAAATCCAGCTCTTTCAGTTGTTCCTGGATAGCCTCATTGATGGACTCCCGATAGTGGCCGGCATTAACGCACCACAAACCAGCTGAGCCATCCAAAACGCGATTGCCGTTTGAGTCTTCGTAGTACATGTCGCGAGCACGCACCATGAATCTAGGCGCTTCCTGAAATCGACTGAACGCCGTAAATGGCATCCAGAATGCATCCAGTTGATCAGTAACCATATTGTGATTTTTGTCATTCATAGCGACACCAGCTTTATCAATTCCGAAGGCTCTTTGATCACGTGTGACGCCCCGGCGGAGGTCAGTTCCGGTTCGTCCCGGAATCCCCATAACACACCAACCCCTGAGATGTTGCAAGCAACTGCAGTCTTCATATCAATGGCCATGTCACCCACCAACATGGTGTTGTTTGCAGGTACCGATAAGGTATCCATGATGTGTTGGCCGCCTGCAGGATTCGGCTTGAGCCCAAATTCAGGTCGATGACCGAGCACCATATCGAAGTCACCTTCGAAGTAGTTTGAAATACATTTCTGAGTGAAAACGTCATCCTTGTTGGACAAGACAGCAAGGTGCGCTTTGCTTCGGAGGTTTGTAATAAGCGTTTCAATACCAGGGTAGGGTTGCGCATTCTGCCAGGTGTTATCGTAGTGGCGCTTGAAGCCAGCCAGGCATCGATCGATTTCATCGTCAGATTGTCTTTCTTCAGGTAAACATCTTGAAGCTGCGATTCTTGCACCGTCACCTATGATGTAACGAAACTCCTCAACCGCTTTGGCAGGTGCATTCATTTCTTCCAGCGCACGATTAAAGGCATCCGCTAAACTTGCCTGCGTGTCCAGCAATGTCCCATCCAGGTCGAAGATGATCAGCGGCTTAGTCACCGTCATTGGATAAGGCTCTCTCGTAAAGTTTGTCTAGTTGCAGCATCTCGTTTCTGGCGATCATTCGTCGTAGCTGACCCAGGTGATAGCGCTCTCTCTTGAAAGGTACAGGTTCGTTTGCAGAAAGCTCTGGATCTGGGTCAAGCAGAGCGTAGTAGCCCAGCGATTGAAACAACGTTGAGAATATGTCGAGTCTGGTCTGGCTGGCGTTAAGGCGCAATTGGCTGTCGGATAGCGCTGATCCCATCAGGAAAGAGGCGACTGCCGCATCGAGGCTCACCTGCATTTCCGTAATCTCGTCTGTTAGTTCTTCGCCCCAATGCCTGGCCATGTTTTGAATGTGTGCCAGGCCAGCCATCCATTCGTAAAGTTGCCACAAGGGTGAGCCATGGAGGCTAATGAGTTCTGTGGCCGTTCCAGCTTCAGCGATGATGTGCTCAGTGCTGTTGTCACGAATCACTAGAGAATCTTCGATTGGATCTAACAGGACTTCGAATTTACTCGCGCCATTCGCGAATTCACTAAGCAGGCGTTGTCGCTCCTCTGACTCGTCAGCTGACACTAAGATCGGTGCAACCACGGTAATAACATCCGGTGGCACAGGACAACCGAGTCCAGCCAGTGCGGTAATGAAAGACAGCTGGGTCTCGCGATCCCATTCAAGACCACCTGCTTCACGAGGCCAGTCCGCAGCAAGCCAGCCACGTTCCCCTAGCGCTTGAAAAATACGAGCATGGTCAGAAGTCTCTGTTGAGAACGCTTGCGCATGGAACAAGGTCTCAACTTCGTCACGAATATTGGAAGTCAATCTGAAGTGTCTAGTACGGATTCGGTGGTGCGGGGCTTACCTTTGATGACAACCGTTCCGGCAATCTTGTCATGCCAACCCTGTTTCTTGGAATCAAATGCGATCCAGATGAACCCGAGTCCAAAGGGGAAGAGGCTTAAAAAGTATCCCAGATATCTCACGATGTTCTGGGCTGTGCTGGGGGCGGCCAGTGTCTTGGCATCAACAATTACTGAGCTGAACAACATCTTGCCGGGTGTAGCGTTCTTAAAAACCCAGAAGAGGATAAATATGGTGCCCATAACAAGCAGGTCAAAACCGAGCTGTGAGCTCAACCGAACCAGGAGTTCAGTTTGTTGCACAGGGTCTGTGAGATCGTAGTCCGCAAGATTCAGTTCACCCATCACTCTAGCGGCTAGTGGCGCCATGATGATGGTTGCCGCTGTGCTATCAATCAGAAACGCAACAAATCTGGCCCAGAATCCCAGGTATTCAGGTTCTGCATTGGCAGGTGCGTCACTCATAGAGTTTCAAAAGATAGTCTTTAGCGCCGTTTATTTTAGTCGCGAGGTAGGTTGATCCGCCACGGTCAGGATGAACTTTCTGCATCATGCGTCGGTGCGCGTCTTTTACGTCCGCCGCGTTTGCGCCAGCTTCGAGTCCGAGGATATCCAGCGCCTGTGCCTCCGTCATTTCGCCTGAATCAGTCGAGGCGTGGGAAGCCTGTTCTCCGCCGCCTGAGAAATCTTCATATTCGCGTTCAAGGTAAGCGGCTAAAAGGTTGTAGGAATCCGCATCAGAAGCCACCTCTTTCAACAGGTCACTCAGCTGCTCCTGGGAAAGATCGCTGAGTGAACTACCAGCAAACTGACCTTCGAGCACGGTACCCTCCATCATGCCGCTGTCATGAAACAGCACCATATGGATATACCGAGATTTAATCTCACTTTTTGATGGGGCTGCGGATGGTCCTCGGCCTCCAAGGTTGATGTTCATGGCCTTGAGTATGGCCGCGAACTGGGCACCCTGCATGATGAGTCCCATGATACGAAACACAAATGGCAGAACAGCTCCGACGAGGGCAAAGAGGGGATGAAGCCGGCCGGTAAACGCAAGAAACAAAAGAAGCAGGCCCGCCATCGTCGCCAGGTAAATGTTCATAAACTGCCGAACGCTCAATTGTTTCTTTGCAAGAAAGCCCCGCAATGCCACGTAAACGAGGAAAGCGATAATGGCGATGATAAGGAGTCGAGCCATAGATTTGCCGGGTTACTTCAACTGCTGGGTCAGGAGTGCGGTAGGTCTGTGACGAGATTCAAACTGTTCCAAAGCCTTGCGTCCACCTGCTGCATACACAGCAACCGCTGCCAGCAAGTTTTTTAGCTCAGCAGCGGAAGCAAGATTGAAAGGCGCATAGGCGCCGCCCGAGAGTTCCGCCATCTGTTTGAAGGTTGATCTTACCGCCGAGTCAATGTCTTCCTGAAACATGAAGAGCGGAATTCTCAGAACGCCTAACTGACCCGCAAGATGGCACAGATCGTCAGGATTTTCCTCAACGGCATCGCCAACGAACACAACCGCTTTGATCGCCTGTTTTCGATGTTCCGCAGAGGCATGATCCAGGACTCTCTTGATTTGAGTATGCCCGCCCAGGCAACGAACTGCTGACATTTCTCGAAGCAGATCTCGCGCTGACGAACACCAGGCAGAATGATGGAACTCGTTAAACCCTCGGTAGTAACAAAGTTGAACAGCCAGGTCACCAACATCAGCTGTCGCATCAAACATTTGACCCTGGAGATGGCATGCCTGGTCCCACGTCGGCTCTCTGGACGCAGTTGCGTCCATGCCGAAGATTAGTCGTCCGGCATCTCCAGGCGTTCTTCTTACCGGCGTTTTCGCAACCTTATCCAGGAATGCAGAGACATCGGAAGACTGTTTAATTGTCGGTTTGCTCACGTAAGCATCTGACCACGGGTCTATAATGGAGCAAAGTTTAGCTGAAGAGTGGCTTTGGACGTAGTGAACAGGTTAGTGGTTGCGATCTCCAGCAGCGCCTTGTTCGATCTCAAGGCAAGCGACCGTGTCTATCGAGAAGAGGGTGTCGCGGCGTACGCGCGCTACCAGATAGCTCGAGAGGATGAGCCATTAGCGCCTGGTGATGCCTTCCACCTGGTCAAAAAGCTGCTTTCCATCAACGAGCTTCTCGGTAAACCAGAACGTGTGGAAGTCATCCTGTTGTCTAGAAACACGGCTGATACCGGACTTCGGGTTTTTAATTCAATAGAGCACCATGGATTACCGATTAAGAGGGCAGCGTTTACGGGCGGCGGTCAACCCTATAAGTACATGCGTCCATTCGGCTGTCAGTTGTTTCTTTCAACCCATCAGCAAGATGTGATCGATGCACTCGACAGGGGCATCGCCGCAGCAAGCATTCTCTCCGGCGTATCCACCAAACCTGACAACGGTGAGCTCAGGTTCGCATTTGATGGCGATGCGGTTCTGTTTGCCGATCACGCAGAACGTGTTTATCAAGAACAGGGGTTGGATGAATTCATGGCTTCGGAAAAGCGTTCGGCGAATGAGCCTCTGGACGGCGGTCCCTTCAAACCGTTTCTTGCAGCGTTGCATGCACTCCAAGAAGAATTTGAACCAGAGTCATGTCCGGTTCGAACAGCACTCGTCACCGCCCGGTCGGCACCGGCTCACGAGCGTGTAGTAAGGACCCTGCGCTCCTGGGGTATTCGTTTGAACGAAAGCCTGTTTCTTGGCGGTATGCAGAAGTCAGAATTTCTGAGGGCTTACCAGGCTGATGTGTTCTTTGACGACCAGGCCGAGCACTGTCGTCTTGCCAGCGATGTCGTGCCCACGGGACACGTTCCGCATGGAGTCATCAACGAGGAATAGAGAGTCACCAACCAGGAGTAACTATGCTGTTTAGGTATGTTTCTGGATATTTTTATTCGATAAGTGTATAAGTCAGGGATATCAAATTTCGCTCTTGGCTGAGGGCTCACCATGAAACTGCAGCAGCTCAGATACATCTGGGAGGTCGCTCATCACGACCTGAATGTCTCTGCTACGGCACAAAGCCTCTATACGTCTCAGCCAGGTATCAGCAAACAAATCAGACTGCTTGAAGACGAGCTCGGCGTAGAAATCTTTGCCCGCTCGGGCAAACACCTGACGCACATTACCCCGGTTGGCGAAACCATCATCCAGCAGGCCGGTGAGATTCTGCGCAAGGTTGAAAGTATCAAACAGGCTGCTCACGAGTTTCGAGATGAAAAAACCGGCAGTCTGTCCATCGCGACCACCCACACTCAGGCGCGTTACGCGCTGCCACATGTGATCTCTGAGTTTATCGGCCGTTATCCTGATGTCTCTTTGCATATGCACCAGGGTAGTCCTATCCAGATCGCTGAACTGGCGGCGAATGGGGAAGTGGACTTTGCCATCGCAACAGAAGGCCTCGATCTGTTCGGCGACCTTGTGATGTTGCCTTGCTACAACTGGAATAGATCTATTGTCGTGCCAAAAAACCATCCGCTGGCAACGAAAAGCAGGGTTGAGCTGAGAGATATTGCTGAACACCCGATTGTGACCTACGTTTTTGGTTTCACCGGTCGGTCCAAGTTGGATGAAGCTTTTCAGAAGGAAGGCCTTGAACCGAAGGTTGTGTTCACCGCGACCGACGCCGATGTGATTAAAACCTATGTTCGCCTCGGGCTCGGCATAGGAATCATTGCCGACATGGCTCATGACCTGGATGAGGATCCTGATCTGGTCGCGCTGGATGCAAGCCATCTCTTCTCGCCGAGTACCACCATGATTGGATGTCGCCGAGGCACCTTCCTCCGGGGATTTATGTACGATTTCATGGAACTGTTCGCACCTCATCTTGATCGGGAGGTAGTGAACGAAGCGTTCAACGCCCAAAGCAGAGCAGAAATCGATCAACTGTTTGAAAATATCCAGCTGCCGTTCCGGTAGCGATTTAGTTTAAGGAAGTAACATGCAAGTCATCTGTCTCGACCTTGAAGGGGTCCTGGTTCCGGAGATCTGGATTAAATTTGCCGAGAAGACCGGTATCGAAGCACTCAAGGCAACGACCCGCGACATTCCTGATTACGATGAGTTAATGCAGCAAAGACTGCGCATTCTTGATGAGCACAATCTCGATCTGGCTGCCATCCAGGAAGTGATCGCCACACTCGAACCAATGCCCGGTGCGAGAGATTTTCTTGATGGTCTACGAGAGAAATATCAGGTCATCATTCTCTCGGATACCTTCTATGAGTTCTCAAAACCACTCATGAAACAGCTCGCCTGGCCTACGATTTTCTGCCATCGGCTGGAAACTGATGACAATGGCAGAGTAGCCAACTACGTTCTCCGCCAGAAAGATCCCAAGCGGCAATCTGTCAAAGCCCTGAAATCATTGAATTACACGGTGTTCGCAGCTGGTGACTCCTATAATGACACCACCATGCTGGAAGAAGCTGATGCCGGTTTCCTGTTTCGTTCCCCGCAAAACGTCATTGATGAGTTTCCTCAATACGACGTAACCACCGAATACACGGAGCTTGCCGGCTTCTTCGATAAGGCAGCGCTAAAGTTCGCATAAGCCGCCCTTAAACCAAGTCCGACACGAATTTTGTATACTTAGCGCCCGCTAAATGGGCGGTTTTTAAGGAGTTATCTATGTCAGCTGGACGTAAATTCCGTGAGGCGATTGCTGCGGAATCACCCCTTCAGGTCGTTGGGACCATCAATGCTTACGCAGCCATGATGGCTGAAGAAGTTGGCTACAAGGCCATCTATCTTTCCGGTGGTGGTGTCGCCAATGCATCTTACGGTCTGCCGGATCTCGGTATGACTTCACTAAACGATGTACTGGAAGACGTGCGTCGAATCACCTCGGCAAGTTCATTGCCTCTGCTGGTCGATATCGACACCGGGTGGGGTGGTGCATTCAATATCGCGAAGACCATAAAGGACATGATTGCTGCTGGTGCTGCCGGTGTGCATATCGAAGACCAGGTGGCTCAAAAGCGCTGCGGTCACCGACCCAATAAAGAGATCGTCAGCCGGGAAGAGATGGAAGATCGAATCAAAGCTGCCGCTGACGCCAAAACTGATCCTGATTTTGTCCTGATGGCCCGTACTGATGCGCTCGCTGTGGTTGGTCTGGACGAAGTCATTGAACGTGCAGTTCGTTGTGAGGCCGCAGGTGCCGATGCAATTTTCGCCGAAGCCATGACGGATCTCGAAATGTATAAGCAGGTTGTAGACGCGGTGAATGTGCCCGTACTCGCGAATATCACCGAATTTGGATCCACGCCACTCTATACCACCGAACAGCTTGGCAGCGTCGGAATTGCGATGGCGCTATATCCGCTGTCCGCATTTAGGGCGATGAACAAAGCAGCACTTAACGTCTACACAACCCTGAGGGAAACCGGCACACAGGAGAGCGTGGTTGAAACCATGCAAACCCGTGCAGAGCTCTATGAGTTCCTGGGTTATCACGAATACGAAAACAAACTGGATGAACTGTTTGCCAAAGACGGCAGCAATCAATAGAGGAACACAATCATGGTAGAGAAAAAACTAGGTGGTGCTGGTCTACGGGGCCAGTCAGCAGGCGAAACTGCACTGTGTACAGTTGGCAAAGAAGGCTCTGGCCTGACTTATCGTGGATACACGATCGAAGAGCTTGCGGCAAAAGCAGAGTTCGAAGAAGTAGCATACATGCTCCTGTACGGTGAATTGCCAACACAGGCGCAGCTGGATGCTTACAAAACCCGCCTGACATCCATGCGCGGACTCCCGGATGATCTGAAAGCTGTCCTGAAGCTCATTCCAAAAGACACCCACCCGATGGATGTCATGCGAACGGGTTGCTCGATGCTGGGTAACCTGGAGCCAGAAAACTCTTTCGACGATCAACAGGATGCAGCTGACCGATTGCTGGCGGCTTTCCCTGCGATCATCTGTTACTGGTACCGCTACTCTCACGACGGCGTTGAGATCGATACTGATACCGGAGAAGACACCATCGGTGGTCACTTCCTGAAGATGCTACTCGGTGAAGAGCCGTCACAGATGTTCCGTGACGTGATGTCTTGCTCGTTGATCCTCTACGCAGAGCATGAATTTAACGCATCTACATTTACCGCTCGTGTTTGTGCGGCAACGCTGTCTGACATGTACTCCTGTATTACTGGTGCGATTGGCTCATTGCGTGGTCCTCTGCACGGTGGTGCAAACGAGGCTGCGATGGAGCTGATTGAGAAGTTCAGCACAGTCGAAGAAGTGGAACCTGCCATTAAAGGTATGTTCGAGCGCAAAGAACTCATCATGGGCTTCGGGCATGCGATCTACAGAACTTCAGACCCTCGAAATGCGCTGATCAAGGAATGGTCAGAGAAGCTGGCGGGTCTCAAGGGTGACACTCAACTGTTCGACATTTCTGTGGAAGTAGCGCGCGTCATGTGGGACGAAAAAGAACTGTTCCCGAACGCCGACTTTTTCCATGCATCTGCCTACAACTACATGGGTATTCCGACAAAAATCTTTACTCCGATCTTTGTCATGTCTCGACTCACTGGTTGGGCCGCCCACGTGATGGAACAGCGTTCCAACAACCGACTGATTCGTCCGAGTGCGGACTATATTGGTCCGGACACACGACCATTTGTTGAAATGAAGGATCGGTAAGGACAGTCAGTGAACAGCAAGTACCGTAAGCAACTGCCAGGATCGGACCTGGACTACTTTGATACTCGTCAGGCGATTGAGGACATTCAACCAGGTGCCTATGACTGTCTGCCATACACTTCCAAGGTGTTGGCGGAGAACCTGGTAAGACGATGTGATCCAGATTCGCTGACGGATTCGTTGAAGCAGCTTATTGAGAGAAAGCAGGAACTGGATTTTCCCTGGTTCCCAGCACGCGTTGTTTGTCACGATATCCTCGGGCAAACAGCACTCGTAGACCTGGCAGGTTTGCGTGACGCTATTGCGGACAAGGGTGGGGACCCATCGCAGGTCAATCCCGTTGTCCCAACGCAACTGATCGTCGATCACTCGCTTGCTGTTGAACATGCTGGTTTTGAAAAAGATGCGTTCGAGAAAAACCGGGCCATCGAAGATCGTCGGAACGACGATCGATTCCACTTTATCGATTGGACGAAAACTGCATTTGAAAACGTCGATGTCATCCCGCCCGGGAACGGCATCATGCACCAGATCAATCTGGAGAAAATGTCACCGGTGGTTCATAACCGTGATGGTGTTGCTTTTCCAGACACACTGGTCGGCACAGACAGCCACACGCCACATGTAGATGCCCTTGGCGTTATTGCGATTGGTGTTGGTGGTCTTGAAGCAGAAAGTGTGATGCTTGGGCGAGCCTCCTACATGCGCCTGCCTGACATTGTTGGTGTGGAGCTGACAGGTAAAAGACAGCCTGGCATTACCGCTACAGATATTGTTCTGGCAATCACTGAATTCCTCAGGGAAGAGCGAGTGGTTTCTTCCTACCTGGAATTCTTTGGCGAAGGGGCAGAAGCCCTGACTCTGGGTGATCGCGCGACTATTTCGAATATGACACCAGAGTTTGGTGCGACGGCTGCGATGTTCTACATCGACCAGAACACCATTGACTATCTGAAGCTCACTGGACGAGATGACGAGCAGGTTAAGCTGGTCGAAACCTATGCCAAGGAAACGGGTCTCTGGGTTGATGGTATGAGAGAAGCCAAGTACGAGCGCGTGCTGACCTTCGATCTGTCTTCTGTAGTTCGTAATGTTGCCGGACCTTCAAACCCTCATCGTCGTGTTGCCACAAGTGATCTGGCATCACAGGGTATTGCGGCCCCGTGGGAACAGGAAGGTGACCTGATGCCCGATGGTGCAGTCATCATTGCTGCCATCACCAGTTGTACCAACACCAGTAATCCAAGAAACGTGATTGCTGCTGGATTGCTGGCCAGAAACGCCAACGCAAAAGGTCTGACGCGAAAGCCGTGGGTCAAAAGTTCGCTGGCACCTGGTTCGAAGGCCGTTCAACTCTATCTGGAGGAGGCCAACCTGCTGCCGGAACTGGAACAGCTTGGCTTCGGTATTGTCGCTTTTGCCTGTACCACGTGTAACGGTATGAGCGGCGCCCTGGATCCGAAGATCCAACAGGAAGTTATCGATCGCGATCTCTATGCGACAGCCGTACTTTCCGGCAACCGCAACTTTGATGGTCGAATTCATCCTTATGCCAAGCAGGCATTCCTGGCATCGCCGCCATTGGTGATCGCCTATGCCATCGCGGGAACGGTTCGAGTCGACATTGAGTCTGATCCGCTTGGACATGACCAGGACGGCAATCCAGTGACACTGAAAGACATCTGGCCATCCGATGAAGAAATCGATGAAATTGTGAACAGCAGCGTGAAGCCGGAACAGTTCCGCGCGGTTTATGACCCGATGTTCATCACGGTAAAAGACACCACTGACGCACCGAGCCCTCTATACGATTGGCGACCACAGAGCACCTATATTCGCAGACCTCCTTATTGGGAAGGCGCGCTTGCTAAAGAACGTACCCTCAAAGGTATGCGTCCCTTAGCGGTACTTGGAGACAACATCACAACCGACCACCTGTCTCCTTCAAACGCAATCCTGGCTTCCAGTGCGGCAGGAGAATATCTCGCCAAGATGGGACTGCCGGAGGAAGACTTTAATTCCTACGCCACACACCGTGGTGATCACCTGACGGCACAGCGTGCAACCTTTGCCAATCCAAAACTGCTCAATGAAATGGTTCAAGAGAATGGTGAAGTGAAGCAGGGCTCTCTTGCACGAATCGAACCCGAAGGTGAGGTCGTTCGAATGTGGGAAGCCATCGAGACCTATATGGACAGAGGACAGCCTCTGATCATTGTTGCCGGAGCAGACTACGGCCAGGGCTCTTCCAGAGACTGGGCTGCCAAAGGTGTTCGTCTGGCCGGTGTCGAAGCAATTGTTGCAGAAGGATTTGAGCGCATTCACCGAACCAATCTGATTGGTATGGGTGTCTTACCGCTGGAATTCAAAGCCGGTGATACAAGGCAGACTTATGGCATCGATGGCACTGAGACATTCGACGTGATCGGAGAGCCGACGCCACGTGCTGACCTGACCCTGGTGATTCATCGCGCAAACGGTGAGAGCGTAGAGGTCCCAGTGACCTGCAGACTGGATACAGCAGAGGAGGTTTCCATCTACGCTGCTGGCGGTGTCCTGCAACGCTTCGCCCAGGATTTTCTGGAGGGTGCGGCGTGACTTCAGTTCCCCAGGTCAAAATCCCCGCCACCTATATTCGAGGCGGGACCAGCAAAGGCGTTTTCTTTCGCCTGGAAGATCTTCCGGAACGAGCCCAGGAACCTGGTGAGGCACGCGACGCTCTGTTACTGAGAGTGGTCGGATCACCAGATCCCTATGGCAAACACACGGACGGGATGGGAGGCGCGACCTCCAGTACCAGCAAAACCGTCATCGTATCCAAGAGCTCAAAAGAAGGTCATGACCTGGATTACCTGTTTGGCCAGGTGTCCATCGATCAACCATTCGTAGATTGGAGTGGCAACTGTGGCAACCTTTCTGCGGCGATTGGCGGCTTTGGCATCATGTCGGGCCTGATGGATCCAGAGCGGGTACCGGACAATGGCATCTGCGAAGTACGCATCTGGCAGGTGAATATTCAGAAAACCATCATTGCCCACGTGCCTGTCACCAATGGTGAACCTCAGGAGACCGGCGATTTCGAGCTGGATGGGGTCACGTTCCCAGCAGCCGAAGTTCAATTGGACTTCATGGACCCTGCAGATGATGAAGGCGGATCCATGTTCCCAACCGGGAATCTCGTTGATGATCTTGAAGTGCCCGGTGTCGGTACACTGAAAGCGACGTTGATCAACGCAGGTATTCCGACTGTGTTTGTTAATGCTGAAGAGATTGGCTACACAGGCACCGAGTTACAGGACGACATCAACAACGACGACGCTGCTCTCGAAAAGTTCGAGACCATTCGCGCCTATGGCGCCCTAAAGATGGGTCTGATTGATGACGTCAGCGAAGCTGCAGGGCGACAACACACACCCAAAGTTGCCTTCGTTGCTGGACCTCAGTCCTACACGGCATCAAGTGGCAAGGCCATTGAAGCAGGTGATATCGATCTGCTGGTTAGAGCCTTGTCCATGGGCAAACTGCATCATGCGATGATGGGCACCGCAGCAGTCGCAATCGGTACCGCAGCGGCGATACCAGGAACCCTCGTTAATCTGGCTGCCGGTGGCGGAGAGCGGGCAGCTGTCCGATTTGGTCACCCATCCGGAACACTGCGGGTCGGCGCAGAAGCTGAAGAAGTGAATGGTGAATGGCAGGTGAAGAAAGCTTCCATGAGTCGCAGCATGCGCGTTTTGATGGAAGGTTCGGTTCGAGTTCCCGGAGACGCCTTCTAGCTATTCTCTTGCCGTCAGGCGATAGAGATAAGTCTCATCAACGTTTTCGTTTCTAGGGCGATTGCCGTACTTGGCTTCCCACTCCTGAGCGAACTTCTCAAACTGTGCTGCGTCGGTCTCCTGGGTTGCCGTCAGTTCATAAATTGAACCGTTAACGCCAAGGCGTACGTTTGGATCAGCCTGGATGTTCTCCACCCATGCGGCAACGTTGTCGCCGGCAAATACATGCAGCGTACCTTCAATATTGGCGATCCAAAGGTTTACGGAATAAGGGCCATCTGCGCTGTTGGTTTCCAGTTGGATGATCTCTACCTGACCTACCTGGTCCCAATTTTCAGGTAATGACACGACCTGACCCTCGAGCGGCCCCTGTCCAAACGGCAGGTATTCACATCCAGTCAGTACAGCCAGCATCAGTAGACTTGTCAGGAATTTCATAGAAGTTACTCGGCGCCGTAGCGAATCATTCGAAACTCATGATACGCCTTCATCACCTTTTGTACATATCGCCGGGTTTCCGGCTTATTGGGAGGGATGCCGTTGTGTCGTGCCACTGCGTTTGGACCAGCATTGTAAGCAGCCAGCACCATGGTCAGGTCGTTATCAAACCGTTCCATTAACTCACTGATGTAGCGCACACCGCCATGAATATTCTGTCTTGGATCATAGCGATCATAGACTTCTAAATCCTGGGCGGTGCCGGGCATTAATTGCATGAGGCCGGTAGCACCGGAGCTGGACACTGCATGGGGTCTAAAACTGGATTCAACCTGGATGATCGCTTCCACAAGTGCCGGATCAACCATGTACTTGTTACTGGCGGCACGAATGTGTGCCTGGAACTTCGAGGGACCACCGGTTTCAATAGGGCGATCTGCGACGATATGGCCAACGTTATTGAAGGTATCGCGCTTGGTCAGCAAGGTGTAACCACGCATTGGGCGATCTGAGACCACACGCTCTCCATCCGGCCCCTGGTAGATGTAGAGTTCAGCGGTCGCCAGTGACGAGAATCCACCAACACCGGCGTAAAGCATTGCTTGAAGAAGCAATGGTAATACGCTGAATTTTATGTGGTTTACAGTCATTCCAATGGCTTTGGTATGATGGTCGCCGCATTGTAAACCAGCTCAACAGCAAAGCTGAACCCCAAAACAGCCAAGAGATAAGGATCCTTTATGAAGTACGTTCTTCCTGATTTGTGTGATGAATACCCGGAACTGGTGCGTGTCATGACTCCAATGTTCAGGAACTTCGGCGCCAAGCTGTCTTTCGGAGGACCTATCACCACCATCAAGTGCCATGAAGATAACTCGCTGGTGGCCCATGCAGTAAACGAACCTGGTGATGGAAGAGTGCTGGTTGTTGATGGCGGCGGATCACTTCGCTGCGGACTTCTGGGAGATAACCTCGCACTTAAGGCCGCTAATAATGGCTGGGAAGGTATCATCATTTATGGATGCTGTCGGGATGTAGATGCGCTTGCTGAGATAGATCTCGGTATCCAAGCGATGAACTCAAACCCGATGAAAAGCGTGAAAAGGGAAATCGGCCTCCGAGACGAAGTCGTGACCTTCGGGGGCGTGGATTTTGTGCCAGGTGAGTTTGTTTATGCTGATAACAACGGTGTCATTGCTTCAGCAGAACCGCTTTCCATGCCGAGAAGCTAGCGCTAGATGCGCAATTGTCGCAGGTTAGGGTCCAGCAGCCCTGATTCCCAGGCTGCGGTGAATTGTCTACCCAACCTGTTCCCCTCAGTGATATCAAAGAAACAGCCGGTACCTTCCCAGGATTCATAATCCTGGCGATAGATCACACCATGACCGTCAACAATCATAAATTCATGGTTCAGTTGTCTCATGTCTGGGTCGACGATTTTGATGCCAATAGAAGAGGGCAGCTTGCGAGAGATGTTGAGTAACGCATGCCCATTCTTGATGATGCGGTGAGGATCAAAAATCAGGATCTCCACCCTCGTGTACCGGTTTCTTCTAGCCAGCCGCGAGCAGATCTGCATGAGTTCAGGCTTATCGAACAGGTCATGAGACAGATTAGGCGAATAAATCTGGATGCTCTGCTTTGCCTGACGTGCCATTTCGAGAATGATGTTCTGAAAGTCAGACTCTCGTCGGAGCAAAATGAGCTGCTTGTCCTGTCCCAACTTGTAAGTCACATCACCGGTAAATTCTTCACCTGCATTTTCTCGTTTCTCGACCTCCATGCTCTCCGGGTCGATCGTGCGTACATACTTGTCAGTGCCGTCCGCCTCGAACCCGTTTGCTAACAAGATTGAAGCGTCTCGGGCAGTTGTCATCTCCACCTGGGTTAAGCCAAACCTTCTCGCGCGCTGAAGAGCAAGTTCGAGTAGGGTTGTACCAACGCCTTGTTTGCGAAAATCATCGATGACAGCGAACTGGGCGATTTCCCCCGTTGGACTCATTCGAATGACACCAACCACATGTTCATCAGCATTGGTTGCGATCCAATGAATGGCGGTTTCGTCTTCCTCGCCCTCGGCGACGTAATCGGTTTCTTTCAGTTCCGTTTCGAAAACCTGCCGACGAATCCTGGTAATGGTTCTGGATTCATCAGTCCAACGCACTTCCGCGGTATCGAAAGGTTTGACCGTCATATCAATATCAGGAGTGGCCAGAGCTCTTCTTTGAACATTATCAACGGGAGGGGATAAGTCCTGGGTCATACGCATATGTGGAATGCCCGCTTCCATGAACTCATCGCCTTCAGGAACAAATCCGCATCGCTCATAAAAACCCAGCGCGTGTGTCTGTGCATTCAGATACACCTGTTCGAAACCAAGGTGCCTTGCTTTTTCAACGGCCTGTTCCAGGAGAGCTGCGCCTACTCCGTGTTTTCGGTGCTGGCTGAGCACCGCCATCCTGCCAATCTGGCCGTCTGGTAACAGTCGCGCGGTCCCGATGGGCACGTCAGACGAATCTGTGGCAATCCAGTGCCATGACTCCTCATCACGGCCGTCCCATTCTTCCTCTTGCGGTACTTCCTGTTCGACAATGAAGACCAGGCGCCGAATATTGGACAGCTGTTTGCCATCTGTTTCCCAGTCCGCCTCGCGAATGTTGAATTTTCGAAGTTCCATCTATTTCAGTTTACCTGACTTGTAGGGCGCCAGAGGACAAAAGCTGTTCCAGACACTGCAGGCCAGCTGCCGAAATGTCCGTGCCCAACAAAAATTCTCGCTCGCTGACCAGCCTGTTCATCCATTCCAGGTCCGATGGTTCAAGCGTAAAGAACTCCCCGTTGGCAAACAGGGTGTGTTCGGCCAACGTGAAGCGGGATGGCAGGGTAGCGGCGAGGACGACTCCGGGCGTCAGATCAGGTGATGGATCCGATACATAGCGACTCAGAAGCTCCGGGTCACGAAGTCTCGAGCTGTAGCTACCAAACCAGCTCCTTAAAAGATCAACGTTGATCACGTCATTCATTGAGCCAGCGATCTGTGAGATCACATCACCGTCAATGCTGTCTTCATTCGCAAACAATTGGCTGGTCATGGTGGGGTTAGTCTCCATGGCGTACATCGCGAATTCAGACAAATCAGCCAGCAGTTCGGCAATGGTCGGGTTTCGAATGCCAACGGACAACGTGATCGAATCTCCCTCGCAAATGCCATGGTGACCGAAACCAGGCGGGACATAGAGGACGTCACCGGGTTCTGTAACGATCGTTGTTACCGGGCTGAACTCAGCCAACAATCGAACATCAGCATTGTCATCAAGGTCTGATTCGTGGTGTCCGCCGTTGTCCAGGTGCCAGACTTTGCGACCTGTGTGTTGCACCAGAAACACATCGTATTTATCGAAGTGGGCACCGCAATTGGCACCATCGTTACCATAACTGACCATGACGTCATCAAGCTGCCATGACGGTAGAAAAGAAAATTCCTGGTCCACCAAATCACGAGCAACCTGAAGATGCTGTTCAAGGCACTGGATCATCAACATCGTATTTGCTGGCAGGTGAGCGCTTGTGTCGCCGTCGGATTCAAATGGGCCGTGCACAAGCTCTAGTTCACCAGTGATCATTCTAGACTCAACCAGTTCGTCTCCGGTCAACTCAGCCAGTTGCGACGTTGAGATAGGGAAGGTGGTGACGTCAATTGCCTGCGTAAACACCTTGGGCTGCTTGCCCCAGGTCGTCTGTTGAAACTCTGAAAGCTCCTCTGCGCTAAACATCAGTCCGGGCTTCAATCCGTCAGTAGACGGGCCACCAGTTTCTCGGCTTCACCAATATAGTTTGCTGGCGTGATCGCGCGAATCGCATCGTTAACATCAGATGGCAGATCCAAGGACTGGAGGAGGGATTCGATCTTTTCCTGCGTCAGGCTTTCACCGCGAGTGAGGGCCTTAAGCTTCTCGTAGGGTTCCTCAATACCATGCTTGCGCATGATGGTTTGTATCGGTTCTGCCAGTACTTCCCAGCTTTCATCCAGATCCCGCGCCAAGACTTCTGGCGCCAGCTGAAGTTTATCGATGCCTTTCATCGCTGATTGATAGGCCACGAGAGAATAGGCAAGGCCGACACCGATGTTTCTGAGTACCGTGGAATCGGTCAGGTCTCTCTGCCATCTTGAGATTGGCAGTTTCTCAGCGAGATGACTCAGGGTAGCGTTGGCGAGCCCAAGGTTACCTTCGCTATTCTCAAAGTCGATGGGGTTAACCTTATGCGGCATCGTGGAAGAACCTGTTTCACCTTCCACTTTCTTTTGTCTGAAGTAGCCAATTGAAATGTATGACCAGATATCTCGATCGAAGTCGAGCAACACCGTGTTGAAGCGCGTTATCGCCTGAAAGATCTCCGCAATATAGTCGTGAGGTTCTATCTGGGTGGTGTATGGATTCCAGGTCAGACCCAGGTGCGAAACAAATTGCTCACTCAGGGTGAGCCAATCGACATCTGGGTAGGCAGATACATGTGCATTGTAGTTACCGACTGCGCCATTGATTTTACCGAGGATCGGCGTGTTCTGGACGGTGGCCAGCTGTCGTTTCAGTCTTGCGACGACGTTTGCCAGCTCTTTACCCATGGTTGTGGGAGAGGCGACCTGGCCATGGGTCCTTGAAAGCATAGGCACACCAGCGTATTCCCGGGCAAGTTCGGAGATCGCATCAATGACCTCTTTCATGTCAGGTTCGATCGCAGACTTCATGGCTTTCTGGAGCATCAACCCATAAGCGAGGTTGTTGATGTCTTCTGAAGTACAGGCGAAGTGAACAAACTCGACATGAGGCGCCAGTCCATCGATCTGTTTTAGCTGATTCTTGACGTGATATTCAACGGCTTTGACGTCGTGATTGGTTGTTGCCTCCAGTGCTTTGACCGCCTTGGCGTCTTCTTCAGAAAAACCTTCGATCAGATCGTCGATAGCCCGGTGCTGGGCTTCTGTTAGAGCGGGAAGTTCGGGAATCGCTGACTCTGAAGCCAGACACTGAAACCACCGATACTCCACAAGACATCGATGCTGGATGAGACCATACTCACTCAGCGATTCTCGCAGAGGCCAGGTGTATCGCGCGTAACGCCCATCCGTCGGGCTGATCGCAGTGAGTTCTGAAAGTTCTAACGTCATATCTCGAAAAGTCGCTTATCGTATTGATTTAGTTAAGTATTTGTTCTGCGTGATCTGCGGATCTCAGCAGTTTTCCTCGACCCAGAACACATTGAGTCAACCGACCATCCAACTGACGCCAGAGCACAGCTGATCGTAGCGCCGCCATCAACAAGGCCCTTATTTTCGCCTGATTTGCAGGATTGGTCAGGTGTTTCTGCTGTCCCAGTATTCGAATCCTTGGCTCAGAGAGTCCCCCGGTCTTCTCGTACAGCTCGGAGAGACGATTCACACAGTCTTCATCGGCAGCAGTGAGCCCTCGGGCGATTCTGTGTTCCTGGATACTGCTGATACCGGCACCGATGGCTCGCAAAACGTCAGGATTTGCCCTGAGTCGCTTTTCCAGTGCGAGTACAGCCATTGCATAGCGAACCGTATCGCCGTGTTCGGAGACTTTCAGGTCGCCGACGATTTCCATGATCAGCCGCAACCCGGTTCTCACGCCGTTGCCTGAACCGTAAACATCCAGGGTTGTGTCCGGATTCGTGACAAACACGGATTCCAGGCTTCCTGCCAGGCTGTCCTGGCCAATTAATCCTGTCCGGGCAACGCCGGTTACCAGGTGACAGGCCTGCAGTAAGCCTGCAAGGGCGAGCGCTCTTTCGTCATTGCGGTTCACAAGGGGTTGTCCGTATCAATAATGATGCCGCCACCCAGACAGATGTCCCCGTCATAGAAACATGCCCATTGGCCGGGTGTAACGGCTCGTTGTGACTCAGCAAAACTGATCTCATAGCCGTTTTCCGACTGGGTCAGTCGACACTGTTGATCTGCCTGACGATAGCGAATCTTCACATGCAGTTCTGCGGGCAGTTCAGGAGGCGTGCCAATCCATTCAATGGTTCTGACCGTCATCGCTGAGCAGAAAAGGGCGGGGTTATCATTCCCCTGGGCAACAATCAGTCGGTTGGCGTTAAGGTCTTTTCCGACAACATACCAGGGCGCTTCACTGCTGCCGCGAAGTCCTCCGATCCCTAAACCCTGCCTCTGACCCAGCGTGTGGTACATCAGCCCCTGGTGTTCGCCGATAACCTCGCCCTCGAGTGTCACGATGTCACCGGGATTCGCGGGCAGATAGTCCTGCAGGAAGTCCTTGAATCTGCGCTCACCGATAAAACAGATGCCGGTTGAGTCCTTTTTCGCGTGCGTGGGCAGACCATGTTTTTCAGCGAGCTCACGGACCTCTGATTTCTGCAGCTCACCAACCGGGAACATGACCCGATCGAACTGTTCCTGTGACACCGACTGCAGGAAGTAGCTTTGGTCCTTGTTCGGATCCAATCCCTTCAGCAACCGACGTTCACCATCAACTTCTGCCAGACGGGCATAGTGTCCGGTCGCTATGTAGTCAGCACCGAGCAATCGCGCATACTGCGCGAAAACCTGAAACTTAATTTCCCTATTGCAGAGAACATCTGGATTCGGTGTTCTACCTTCACGGTATTCCGTCAGGAAGTGTTCGAATACGTTGTCCCAGTACTCAGCGGCGAAATTCGCCTGATTGAGTTTGATCCCTAATTTGTCGCAGACGGACTGAGCGTCGGCTTGATCTTCCATGGCGGTACAGTATTCGGTGCCGTCGTCCTCATCCCAGTTCTTCATGAACAGACCTTCCACTTCATAGCCTTGCTCAAGGCATAAAAGGGCCGTCACCGAAGAATCGACACCGCCAGACATACCGACAATCACTCGATCAGCCATGCTCAACACCAGCTCGCATAGTCATGGGCGTTCAACAGCTCTTCTACATTCGCATGAAGCACGCGATAACCAACATTGCCGAAGAGGATCTGGCGACCACCATCCAACACAAAGGACGGACTGCCTCTGAGTTTCAGATCATCCGCTTGCTTGTAGTCGCGCATGAGGGCGCTGGCTGCTTTGCCAGTCGCAATGTCTTCTCGAATCGCTGGCGGGTCGATTTCAAGCTGACTGACGATAGAAATCAGCGAATCAAAGTCACTGACGTCCTGTGCTTGCTCGAAGAAAGCAGACCGCAGAGTTCGTAGCGTTTTCGCTAGCGCGTCCGCACCTGCAACATTCTGGACAGCCTTAGCCACCAGGTGCGCATTCAGCGAAGAGTGGGGCACAACCGTTCGCCAGGTGTCCTCGTGAATCGCCATTTCAAATGGCTCCAACACTTCTTCAAGGTGTTTTCTATATCCCGCCAATCCGCCTTTTGCTTTCCAGGCGCTATCGAACTTCCCAGGGGCATCTCCAAATACGTCGATGAAATGGAACCGCGTCTCGATCTGAGTACCAAATTTTGCTTCCAGTTCATCCAGGCGCTTTTGTGAAATCCACGCCCACACGCACAGGATGTCTGAATAGTATTCGAGGCTGAGGGGATTGGACATTTTCTGGAGGGTCTGTTTTCGCGGGACACATTATATCCTCTGGAGCGCCTAATTTCCGGTGTACAATGGCGCTCATGAGTGAAAACCAATTAACACATATCGACGAGCAGGGACGAGCCCGCATGGTTGATGTCGGCGGTAAAGACATCACTGAGCGAGTTGCAACTGCCTCTGCCGTCGTTTCCATGCAGCCGGAAACTCTGGCGCTAATATTGTCCGGAGATTCCAAGAAGGGGGATGTGCTTGGTGTCGCAAGAATCGCCGGCATTCAGGCGGCGAAAAAGTGCTCTGACCTGATTCCACTTTGCCACCCTCTGGCGCTGAATTCTGCCGAGGTGATCTTCGATTGTGATGAATCGACAAGCCGGGTGCTTGTTCAGGCTACTTGTAAAGTGAGTGGGAAAACCGGCGTTGAAATGGAGGCCTTGACCGCTGCTTCTGTTGCCGCCCTGACCATTTACGATATGTGCAAAGCCGTTGATCGCGGCATGGTGATCAGCGAAATCGCCCTTGAAGAAAAGTCTGGCGGAAAGTCAGGTGTCTACAAGCGAGATTCTGCCTGATGGCAACGGTCATCTTCTTCGCCAGTATTCGTGAAGATCTTGGTACTGACCAGGTGTCATTCGATATCGAATCGGGGACTCGAGTTTCAGAGTTAATCAACGAACTTGCCGCCGCTAATGGTCCGGAGTGGGGCGCCATCCTAAAGGCGGAGAACATCAAAATCGCTGTGAACCAGGAGCTCATCACAGCTGATGTCACGTTAGACCCTCAGGATGAAGTGGCGTTTTTTCCTCCGGTCACTGGAGGCTGACATGGATTTTCGAATCTGCGTTCAGGAACAACCCTTCAACCAACAAGACGAATATGATGCGCTTCGAAAGCAGAGCCTTTCTGTGGGTGCGGTTGTGACATTCGTCGGTACCGTTCGTGACATTAATGATGATGACACAGTGAAGGTCCTGCATCTTGAGCACTATCCAGGCATGACTGAAAAAGAACTGGAAAAAATTCTCGAAGAAGCATCAGATCGATGGCGGATACTCGGCGCCACAGTCATACACAGAGTCGGCGACCTGCATCCGGGTGATGAAATCGTCTTTGTCGGCATTTCAAGCAAACACCGCGGTGACGCATTCAATGCCTGCGAATTTGTTATGGACTATCTGAAAACCCGAGCTACGTTCTGGAAGAAGGAAAAAACGCTGGACGGGGACCGTTGGCTCACCACACGACAGAGTGATGTCGAAGCCGCTGAGTCCTGGCAAAAATAGCCTATTCCCAACCCGCTAAAAATTCACATTGGTGAGCTGAAACTCTCCCGGCGCCAATCCATCCAGGTGCCAGGGCCCGATCTTCGCTCTAAATAATCGCAAGGTGGGAAAACCAACTGCGGCTGTCATTCGCCTGACCTGGCGATTCTTTCCTTCGGATATGGTGAGTTCGATCCAACTGGTTGGCACAGAAGCCCGCGTTCGAATATCAGGATCGCGGCGGGGCACGGGTGTTTCGATGGATCGAGCTTTGGCTGGTCTGGTTAGGCCATCTTTCAACTCAACACCTTTGGCAAGCGCTTGAAGGGCTTCTTTCGAGATCTCACCCTCAACCTGTACCCAGTAGGTTTTTTCCATCTTGAACTTGGGGCTGGCGATCCTTGCTTGCAAATTGCCATCATTGGTCAAGAGCAGCAGACCTTCAGAATCTTTATCCAGGCGCCCGGCAGGGTAGTAACCTTTCAGCGAGATATATCGCGCGAGCGTAGGGTCTTCTCCCGTGAACTGGCTAAGAACGCCATAGGGTTTATTGAACAGGATAAGGTTGCCCCGTGACATCCTGGAGCCTCCTCTCTAAAGGTTCACTCAGCTTGTGGCGGAGTCGCTGTCGTCGCCCGAATTCAGGGGTTTGACGTTTACGGCGTGGGTTCCCTTCGGTCCATCGATCATGTCAAAAGAGACTGGCTGACCCGCTTTAAGCGTTTTATAGCCATCCATCACAATCGAAGAGTAGTGAACGAAGTAATCTTCACTCTCATCTTCAGGGAGTATGAAGCCGTAACCTTTAGCATTGTTGAACCACTTAACACGTCCCGTAGGCATAGTGGTGACCTCACTGCTGTTAACTACACAGCCATGACATATGCCCAGTCAGGTCATACAGTTGCAACACCCGCGGCCTCACCGGACGCATGAAAACGACGGCTAGCTCTTACATCTAATGGGTACCATACGAGTAGGTAAAAGGTTCAGTCAAGAAGACATATTATCCCCACAAATACAGTGGGTTAGGGCGGCTCGTTGGACAGCAGGCGTCAAGTATTAACGTCTGGGGGAATGTGTTTAGAATAGACATCAACAGGACAGGCGCCAGACGCCTTGATATTCAGAACATAGACCTTATAAAAGTGAATGCAGTGGACGATTTGATCAGGACCCGATTGATAAAAGCCTCGGGGGATGAACCGGAGGAACCGGGACGCGACCTGGGCGTACTTGAAGCTCCGGTTGAACCCAAACTGAAAAAACCACCACTGTTTAAAGTAGTCATGCTCAACGACGACTACACGCCAATGGAATTTGTCGTTGAAGTACTACAGATGTTTTTTGGAATGGATCGTGAGAAAGCAACACAGATCATGCTCGCGGTTCACACCGTAGGTAAAGCAACTTGCGGCATCTATCCAAGAGACATCGCAGAGACTAAATCTGCGCAGGTCAACCAATACGCGCAGGACAACCAGCATCCTTTGGTTTCGGAAATCGAAGCCGTGGATGACGATGAGTAGAGGAACGTTTAATCCATCATGCTAAGTAGAGAACTCGAGGTCACACTCAATCTGGCCTTCAAAGACGCAAGGAAGAAGAGGCACGAACTCATGTCTGTGGAGCATTTGCTCCTGGCGTTGCTCGACAACAACTCTGCGGTTAGCGTGCTTAATGCATGCGGCGCTGACATCGAAAAACTGCGCAGTGAGCTTGAGGAATTCCTCGATGCGACCACACCACTGATTCCACAAAACGAAACAGAACGTGAAACCCAACCCACCCTGGGTTTCCAACGGGTATTGCAACGAGCAGTGTTCCACGTTCAATCCAGCGGTAAAAAAGAAGTCGACGGCGCAAACGTTCTAGTTGCCATTTTCAGCGAACAGGAAAGTCACGCAGTTTTCCTTCTTAAGCAGCAGGATGTTCAACGTATCGATGTTGTTAATTACATCTCACATGGCGTCGCCAAAAATGACGACGATATGGAACGTGCCGGTAATCCAGAAGGCATGGCTGAAGGCGATGAAGACGGCGAAAAACAAGCCAGTGCACTCGAATCTTACGCTAGCAATCTGAATGAACAGGCCAAGAACGGTCTGATTGACCCGCTGGTCGGTCGTGATTCCGAAGTGGAACGCGTTATCCAGATTCTCTCTAGGCGCCGAAAGAACAATCCGCTGCTGGTGGGTGAATCCGGTGTCGGCAAAACAGCAATTGCTGAAGGTCTCGCAAAGCTGATCGTTGATGGTCAGGTGCCTGATGTCATCAAAGAGAGCACCGTGCACTCCCTTGACCTGGGCGCACTTCTGGCAGGTACCAAATATCGCGGTGATTTTGAGAAAAGATTGAAGGCGCTGCTGAACGAGTTGAAGGAAACACCAAACCAGATTCTATTCATCGACGAGATCCACACCATTATTGGTGCAGGCGCCGCTTCCGGTGGCGTGATGGATGCCTCGAACCTGCTGAAGCCGCTGCTGGCATCCGGTCAGATAAGATGTATCGGCTCAACTACCTACCAGGAATATCGCGGCATCTTCGATAAGGACCGCGCGCTGAGCCGACGTTTCCAGAAGATAGACGTGAACGAGCCTAGTGTCGATGACACCTACCAGATTCTGAAAGGCTTGAAGACGAGGTTTGAAGAACACCATCAGCTCAAATACACGGATCGTTCGTTGAAAGTCGCGGCCGAGCTCGCGGACAAATACATCAACGATCGGTTTATGCCGGACAAAGCTATCGACGTCATTGATGAAGTCGGTGCATTCCAGCAACTTCAGCCACCGAGTCGACGCAAGAAACAGATTGGTGTTGGTGATGTGGAACAGATGGTTGCAAAGATCGCACGCATCCCACCGAAGAACGTATCTTCTTCAGACAAGGAGTCTCTGCGTGATCTCGAAACCAATCTGAAGATGACAATCTTTGGTCAGGACGAAGCTATCGACACGCTGGCTAGTGCGATCAAACTTTCTCGAGCAGGGTTGAAAGAAGATGGAAAACCCATTGGTTCTTTCCTGTTTAGCGGTCCAACGGGGGTCGGTAAAACGGAAGTCTGTCGTCAACTAGCGAGCACTATGGGTATCGAACTGCTGCGCTTCGACATGTCTGAATACATGGAACGACACACGGTATCGCGACTGATTGGTGCGCCTCCTGGATATATTGGCTACGACCAGGGCGGATTGCTCACTGAAGCCATTACGAAGCAGCCACACTGCGTATTGCTGTTGGATGAAATCGAAAAAGCACACCCAGAAGTCTTTAACCTGCTGCTGCAGGTGTTTGACCACGGCACCCTGACCGACAACAACGGCCGAAAAGCGGACTTTAGGAACGTCATCATCATCATGACGACGAACGCTGGCGCGCAGGAAATGAGTCGAAGTTCCATTGGTTTCCAGAACCAGGACCACACCACAGACGGTATGGAAGTGATCAAGAAGATGTTCACGCCAGAATTCCGCAATAGGCTCGATGCCATCATTCAATTCGGTGCTCTGTCGAAAGACGTTATCAAAACAGTTGTCGACAAGTTCCTGGTTGAGATTCAGGTTCAGCTGGACTCCAAGAAGGTTCAATTGGATGTCACGGAAGAGGCAAGGGAATGGCTCGCCGAGAACGGCTACGACGAAAAGATGGGTGCAAGACCCATGCAGCGACTCATCCAGAACCGCATCAAGAAGGAACTGGCGGAGGATATTCTGTTTGGCAGATTGTCAGATGGAGGCGGGGTCGTGCACGTGACTGTCGAAGATGGTGATCTCTCGCTTCAGATCGAGGAACCAGAGACAGTCTGAGTCAGCTCAGAACTGAGTTGATTATTCGCGGAAGGTAATTCTTCCTTTAGTTAGGTCATACGGTGTGAGTTCTACTTTCACCGTATCGCCCGTCAGGATCTTGATGTAGTTCTTTCTCATCTTGCCGCTGATATGCGCGATTACAACGTGGCCATTTTCGAGTTCAACTCGAAACATGGTGTTCGGCAGCGTATCGATGACCGTGCCGGACATTTGAATGTTTTCTTCTTTCGCCATTCTTGCTCTGTGATGGTTAAAACGGCGTGCATTGTGCACTAAAAGGGGGGTGATCGCAAAACGCCGCCTGTCGCGAATAGGGCGTGATCGGCCTCAGGAATCCAGCTTGATCCAGCTGTTGTTTACGTAGAGCTCAATGGGCTTGTAATCCATCTTATAACTCATCTTCTGGCACTGCTTGATCCAGTATCCAAGGTACAGATAATCCAGCTCTAGCTCTCGCGCATGTTCAATAAGCCAGAGAATAGCGAGCACACCCAGTGAGCGAGCTTCCTCCTTCGGATCAAAGAACGTGTAGATCGCAGACAGCCCATCATTGAGCTCATCTGCGACAGCAACTGCCAACAATTTTCCTGAGTCGCGAAACTCATAGAAGCTTGCTTCAGGTCTGCCGTCTACCAGGAAACTTTGAAACTGATCTCTGGACGCTGGATACATATCACCATCGTCATGCCGCTCTGAGATATAGCTATCGTAAAGCGCAAAGTACTCTTCTGTCAGTGCAGGTTCATGGCTGGTGACGGAGACATCGTGGTTCGCCTGCATGACCCGTTTATGTCGCCTGCGTGGTGCAAACTGAGCAACCGGCAATCGCACGGGTATACACGCAGTGCAGGACTGACAGTAGGGGCGATAGATGTGTGTCCCGCTGCGACGAAAACCCACAGAGGAAAGCGATGAATAGAGGTCTTTATCGATCTTCGCGAGTGGATCTGCGAACAAGGTAATCGCCTGCTTGCCCTCCAGATAACTGCAGTCATGTGCCGGCGTTGTAAAAAACCTGAGTTCAGACAGTGAAGTCATGTTTCTAAGTTAACTTTTCCTGTCAGCTGAAGCCAGTCAATGCTGTCTACACTCAATCCAGTTTCTAGACGCTTTCGAAACTCGCTCCGGGGTATCTCTGTTGCGCCAAGTGATTCAAGGTGAGGGTTTGAAATCTGGCAGTCAACCATACCGCTGTTGAAGCGAACCATCACCGCAATCAAATGAGCAAAAGCAATCTTTGAGGCGTCGGTCTCCCGATGGAACATAGACTCACCGAAGAACAGGTTGCCGAGAGAAACCCCATACAATCCGCCTGAGAGATTGCCATCGATGTAACACTCGAAGGAATGGGCGAAGCCTTCTTCGTGCAGCCTGACATAGGCTTCAATCATCTCTCCAGTGATCCAGGTGCCTTCCTGACCCGGTCGCTCGCTGCAGTGATGTATCACAGCACGGAAGTCTCGATTAATGTGAACTTCGTAGTCGTCTTTTCGAAGACGCTTGGCAAGACTGCGGCTTGGCACAAATTCGTTCGGTGTGATGACGCAGCGTGGGTCAGGAGACCACCAGAGGATAGGCTGCTCTTCGTCGTACCATGGAAATACGCCGTTTTGATACGCACAAAGCAGCCACTCAGGTGTCAGCGCGCCGCCTGCCGCTAGCAGACCATCAGGATCATCGAGCGCTTCATCGATGTCGGGGAAAACGCAGAGTTCCGGCGGAAGCCAGGGAACGCGTTTCATAATGGATCAGGCTTCGAGCTCGTCCAGGAACTTTTCTGCGTCCAGCGCAGCCATACATCCAAAGCCCGCTGAGGTCACAGCCTGCCGATACACCTGGTCTGCGACATCACCAGCGGCGAAAACGCCTTCCACACTGGTCGCGGTCGCGTTACCTGCCAGTCCAGAATGAATGGTGATGTAGCCGTTATTCATATCCAACTGGTCGGCGAAGATTTCGGTGTTGGGTGTGTGGCCAATCGCGATGAACACGCCCTGCAAGTCAAATTCCGTTACGTCGCCAGTACCCACATGTTTGATGCGCATACCAGTAACACCCATGTCATCACCCAATACTTCTTCGAGTGTGTGATCCCATTGGATGTTGATGTTGTCTTTTTCGATCACACGCTGCTGCAGGATTTTTTCACCACGGAATTTGTCTCGACGGTGGACCAGATAAACCTCCGAAGCGATATTGGAGAGGTAAAGCGCCTCTTCCAGAGCCGTGTTGCCTCCACCAATAACAGCCACTTTCTGTTTCTTATAAAAGAAACCGTCGCAGGTGGCACAGGCACTGACGCCTTTACCTTTAAATGCCTCTTCTGAGGGCAGGCCCAGGTACTGAGCGGATGCACCAGTGGCGATGATCAAAGAATCACAGGTGTAAATCGCCTGATCACCATGCAGCTTAAAGGGGCGCTCTGTGAGTTCTGCCGTATGGATATGGTCGTATACGATCTGCGTATCGAAGCGTTCTGCATGGGATTGCATCCGAACCATGAGGTCCGGCCCCTGCAAGCCCTCGACGTCACCGGGCCAGTTGTCGACATCGGTGGTGGTGGTCAGTTGTCCGCCAGTCTCGATACCCGTGATCACAACCGGATCCAGGTTGGCGCGAGCCGCGTAAATAGCTGCTGAAAATCCTGCCGGTCCGGAACCGAGGATTAGAAGTTTGTGATGAATCTCTTCCATGTGGGCCCTTAGTTGTACTTCTTACGCAGGTCGATGAAATCGGCACCCTGACGATGGTTTTCGATGATAGACCAGAGTGTCCGGCCATTGGTGTCTTTGGCATCCAGGTTTCGACCTGCATCCGTAAAAAAGACCAGAAAACGATCAAAATCTTCGACACGCATGCCACGGTACGCCTTCAGCAACACGTGAAAATCTGCATTCTCACCGTGAGGCTCCAGATCGAGGAAAGATTTCACTCGATCGTCGTCCCAGACTTCGTCGGTGACCTGTGGCTGACTTGGACCTGCCATAAATATGTCCTGTGATAATAGAGTTATTAAAAGCCGCGCATTCTACAACAGTTGGAAATAACGGAGTAGCAATGGACGGGCATGACACTCATTCGAAGCACCCGTGACAAGTGTATAAACGCCCAGCGAATGTACATAAAAGCGTTTAAGCAGGCCGACATTAGTTATAAGATGTAACACGCTGATTTTTAACGTATTCCGCTGACAGTGGCTCAATCTAAAACCTCATCCAAAACCGCCCCTAGCCAAGAGAGTTCCGATTTCTCAGAACAGGTCGCACCACGACTGAAAGAGGGCGCATTTATTGCCCTGGTCGCGATCGCTCTATATCTCATCCTGGCGCTTATCAGTTTTGATAAACAGGACCCAGGATGGACTTACACCGGTGCTAATGAAGCCGTTAACAACATCGTGGGCCGAAGTGGTGCATGGGTGGCCGACGTTTTCCTGTTCTTCTTTGGCTTTCTGGCTTTCATCTTCCCGATGATGCTCGCCTGGCAGGCATGGGTCATCTTCCGCGAGCGTGAGAGTGCAGGTGAATTCAGTTGGCCGATATTCATCTTCAAAGGCGTAGGCTTATTCCTCACGATTTGTGCTGGAACCGGACTGGCGGCCATGCATTTCTATACATTTGGCCTGGATTATCAATATGGCAGTGGTGGCATCGTTGGCAGTGAGATTGCCGACCTGCTGGTTCCTGTTTTTTCGTATGTCGGCACAACGCTCATCCTGTTGGCCATGTTTCTGTTCGGTCTGACTGCCTTCCTCGATATCTCATGGTTGAAGGTGATGGACACCACCGGCCACCTGTCCATCGAGTTTGCTGCGATGGTGCAGACCTATTCCAATCGGGTCATGACATCCTTTAAGGAACGCGCTGAGATTCGCAAATCAGCAGAACACCGCCGCGAGGCCCTTGAAAAGCACGTTGAGAAGAAACAGCAGCGGCCCGCACCCGTTATTGAGGCGCCGCCTCCGCCTAAAAAGGAAGAAAGTAAGCGCGTTGCCCGGGAAAGGCAGGGGAATCTATTCAAAATCAGCGCGGTCGACGGGCTTCCAGCCCTTCATCTGCTGGATGAGCAGGAAAGAGACCATAACAAGGGCTATTCCGCTGAAGATCTGGAGGCGATGTCCCGGCTGCTGGAGCTGAAGCTCAAGGACTATGGCGTTGAAGCTGAAGTGGTCGCAGTGTTCCCAGGCCCGGTCATCACGCGTTTCGAGATCCAGCCCGC
Source organism: Pseudomonadales bacterium (assembly GCA_965267195.1). Lineage (GTDB taxonomy): Bacteria > Pseudomonadota > Gammaproteobacteria > Pseudomonadales > Azotimanducaceae > UBA9659. The sequence goes on along the minus strand of OZ253942.1, from coordinate 762,246 downwards.
ACCCGGCGTGAAAGTTTCACGCATCTCAGGATTGGCCAAAGACCTGGCACGTTCTCTGGCCGTTATCAGCGTTCGGGTGGTCGAAGTGATTCCTGGCAAGTCAGTCGTCGGTATCGAAATCCCAAATGTTGACCGCGAAATCGTCCAGATGAGTGATGTGCTCAAGTCCAAGGCTTATGACGATTCGCAGTCTCCACTCTCGCTGGCCCTGGGTCACGATATTGCCGGGGAGCCGGTTGTCGAAGATCTCGCGAAAATGCCGCACCTCTTGGTCGCGGGTACCACTGGTTCCGGTAAGTCCGTAGGTCTGAATGCCATGATTCTCTCGGTGCTGTTCAAGGCATCACCGGAAGACGTTCGCTTGATCATGGTTGATCCGAAGATGCTGGAACTCGCCGTTTACGAAGGTATTCCGCATCTCCTGACACCGGTTGTCACGGATATGAAGGATGCCGCCAACGCATTGCGCTGGTGTGTCGCGGAGATGGAGCGTCGATATCGCTTGATGGCGGCCATGGGTGTGAGAAACGTCGGTGGCTTTAACCGCAAAGTCAGGGACGCCAAGAAGGCCGGCGAACCGCTACTGGACCCCTTATGGCAACCGGATCCGTTGCTGGATGAAGAAGATCAGCAACCACCGGAGCTGGAAACACTGCCATTCATTGTTGTCATCATCGATGAGTTTGCCGACATGATGATGATTGTCGGTAAAAAGGTTGAGGAACTGATTGCACGTATTGCACAAAAGGCCAGGGCCGCAGGTATCCACCTGATTCTCGCGACGCAGCGGCCATCGGTTGACGTCATCACTGGTCTCATCAAGGCGAACGTCCCCACCAGAATCGCCTTCCAGGTATCTTCAAAAGTGGATTCCAGAACCATTCTTGACCAGGGTGGCGCAGAACAACTGCTTGGACACGGTGACATGCTGTATTTGCCGGCAGGCAAACCATTGCCAATTCGGGTCCACGGAGCTTTTGTGGATGATGATGAGGTGCACCGTGTGGTTGAGAGCTGGAAGGAACTCGGGGAACCTAACTACCTGGATTCGATCCTGGATGGTGCTTCAGAGAACGAAATGCTGCCAGGCGCTGCTGGTGCAGCTGGCGCTGCGGAATCCGATGAGGAGGCAGACCCGCTGTACGATGAGGCGGTTGCTTTTGTGACTCAATCCCGCCGGGCATCGATTTCCGCCGTTCAACGAAAACTGCGTATCGGCTACAACCGAGCGGCTCGAATGATTGAGACCATGGAAGCTGCTGGTGTGGTCAGTGAGATGAACAGTAATGGTTCGAGGGAAGTGCTTGCAAATGCACCTCCTGAGTAAATGTCTCTCAGTGACGCTCGTGTCACTGCTACTGATCGTTGATCAATCTAAAGCGGAAGACGAACTTTCCCCGGCTGAACGCTTAATCAGCTTGCTCGACGGCGTCTCCACAATGCAGGCCCGATTCGAGCAATCCTCGAGAACGCAGGAAGCTCAGCGTGGTGAAATATGGTTACAGAAGCCGAACCAATTTCGCCTGGAGACGCAGGCACCATTAAGTCAAACCATCGTCTCCGATGGTGCTTCAATGTGGACTTATGACCGAGATCTTGAGCAGGTGATCATCAGCAGTCTGAGCAATCGTGTTGAAGAACTCCCCATTCTGCTGCTGGCAGGAAACGCAGGTGAATTAGTCGACGACTACCGAGTGGATTTCTTCGAAGATGAAGTGCAGCAGTTCTTCCTGCTTCAACCTCTAAAAGAAGAGGGGATTCTGGGAAGACTGAGCATTACATTCGAAGCAGGATTACCCATTGCAGTTGGCGTGGATACAGCCACTAATGAGAGAACCATCATCAATCTCGAGGTCAAAGACAACATCAACATGTCAGATGACACTTTTGTGTTCGATGTGCCAGAAGGTATTGATGTGATCGATGATCGAGTCGAGTGATGAGTCAGGGGCTACTGGAAAATCTTGACCCCGGGAGCAGTTACCAACCCTTAGCGTCACGAATGCGACCGACCAGTCTCGATGAGTATATCGGTCAGGTTCATTTACTTGCGCCTGGTAAACCCCTGCGCGAGGCCATCGAATCGTCGCAGCTGCACTCCATGATCCTTTGGGGTCCACCTGGCGTCGGAAAAACCACCATAGCTCGTCTGATTTCATGCGTTTGTGACATCGAATTCCAATCGATCTCCGCCGTACTTTCAGGCGTTAAAGACATACGCGAAGCCATCGAAGTCGCGAAACAACAGCGCTCAGTTTCCGGTCGCAAGACGCTCCTCTTTGTCGACGAAGTTCACCGATTCAACAAATCACAACAGGATGCATTTCTGCCCCATGTCGAAGACGGCACAATCATTTTTGTCGGGGCCACCACAGAAAACCCGTCCTTCGAGCTGAATAATGCGTTGCTGTCACGCGCCCGCATCTACAAATTGGAATCTCTGTCCGAGAAGCAGTTGGTCGAAGTTCTTCAGCAGGCGATTGAGTCAGATGAGGAGCTCAGGCAGAAACAGATCAAAGCGACTGAAGACGTCCTCACAACCATCGCTCGCGGGGCTGACGGCGATGCCAGAAGGGCATTGAACATACTGGAAGTAGCCTCGGACATGGCAGAGGAGGAGATTGAGTTAGATCTGCTCAGCCAGCTTTTTGGTGATGAAATGCGCCGCTTCGATAAAGGCGGCGACATATTCTATGAACAGATATCAGCCTTGCACAAAGCCGTGCGTGGTTCAGATCCAGATGCATCTCTTTACTGGTTTGTTCGAATGATCGATGGTGGCTGCGATCCGATTTACATCGCGAGACGTGTCGTGCGCATGGCAAGTGAGGATATCGGCAACGCAGACCCAAGAGCGCTGGAGATTGCTCTCAATGCCTGGTCGGTTCAGGAGCGGCTTGGTTCCCCTGAAGGTGAATTGGCTATCGCACAGGCGGTTGCCTACCTTGCGGTCGCGGCAAAGAGTAACGCTGTCTATGCAGCAGTCGGCGACATCAAGCAGGTCATTTCGGAGACTGGCACCCTGGAAGTACCCATGCACATTCGTAACGATCCAACCGCGATGATGACCGACATGGGTTACGGCGAAGACTACAGGTATGCGCACGATTTTGAAGATGCCTTCGTGCCCGGTGAATCCTACGTGCCCGAAGCAATTGCCGACAAACAGTTTTATCACCCTGTTGATCGCGGGCTGGAATCTAAAATCCAGGAAAAGCTGAAGTACCTGCGACAGTTAAATGACTCAAGCGAGTTCAAACGCTATCCGAGGGATGAGTGATGGGCGTGCTGATCGCCATTGCCCTTGGTGGTGCCATCGGCTCTCTCGCGAGATACGGTATTACGGTCTGGTCCGAGCAGGCATTTGGTGCCGATTTTCCCTACGGCATCTTTATCGCTAACGTGGCGGGCTCCTTTGCCATCGGGATCTGCTTCGTACTGATCTACGAACGAGCGCTATTACCAGAAGTCTGGCGCCCCTTGCTGATGGTGGGTTTTCTCGGCGCCTTCACGACGTTCTCGACTTTCTCTTTACAGGCAGTGGGTCTGATCCAGGAAGGCCGCCTTATTGCCGCTAGCCTGTATGTGTTCGGCTCCGTGATTCTCAGCATTCTCGGTGCCTGGTTCGGGATCCTCGCAACACGCCAGTTTACGAATTAATTCTGTTAAGATTGCGCCCCTTTAAACAACGGCAACTTTACGTAGTACGACCATGCTCGACCCAAAATTGATCAGACAGGACATTGATAACACCGCGCAGCGACTGCTCCGCAAAGGCTTTACCCTGGATGTCTCATCGATTCAGTCGCTGGAAGAAAAGCGTAAGGTGCTTCAGGTGGAAACTGAAGAGCTCCAGGCTGAGCGAAACAGTCGATCCAAAGCGATCGGCAAGGCGAAAGCCCAGGGCGAGGACATCCAACCCCTATTGGATGCGGTTTCAGACCTGGGAGACCAGCTTGACGAGCGTAAAGCGAGCCTCGATGAGGTTCAGGGCGAGCTCAACGAACTGCTCATGGCGATTCCGAATGTTCCCGACGAATCAGTACCCGAAGGTGGTACGGAAGAGGATAACGTCGAAATTCGCCGTTGGGGCGATATTCCTGAATTTGATTTCGAACCCAAAGACCACGTGGACCTGACTCACGATTCAGGAAAGATGGGATTCGAAGTCGCCACCAAAATCACGGGTTCTCGATTTGTCACACTTCGGGGAGAAATCGCACGACTGCACCGGGCTCTCGCGCAATTCATGCTGGATGTTCATACGCGGGAACACGGCTACGAAGAAATCTACGTGCCTTTTATCGTGAACAGGGATTCACTGCTCGGCACCGGTCAACTGCCCAAATTTGAAGAAGACCAGTTTCGCCTGATGGATGACCGTGACTTCTTTCTCGTCCCAACAGCAGAAGTTCCAGTGACCAACATTGCCCGGAATGAAATTCTAGCGGCCGAAGAAGTTCCTCAAAAACTGGTCTGCCACAGCCCCTGTTTCCGGAGAGAAGCGGGAAGCTACGGTAAAGATACCCGAGGCATGATTCGCCAACATCAGTTTGAAAAAGTTGAGCTGGTGATGATGGTACGGCCTGGTGAGTCCTGGGGCGCTCTCGACACACTGACTGGACATGCAGAAACCATTTTGCAGAAACTGGATCTGCCATATCGCGTGATGAACCTTTGTGGTGGGGACCTTGGCTTTGCTGCGGCAAAAACCATCGACCTTGAAGTCTGGTTACCCGGGCAGGGCAAATATCGCGAGATTTCATCCTGTAGTAACTTCCTGGATTTCCAGGCAAGGCGTATGCACGCACGTTGGCGCAACCCTGAAACTGGAAAACCAGAACTCCTGCATACTTTGAATGGCTCAGGTTTGGCTGTCGGTCGGACCCTGGTCGCTGTGCTCGAGAATTATCAGCAGGCGGACGGCTCAATTCGTGTGCCCCAGGCATTGCAGTCCTTCATGGGTGGTGACGCCACCATCAACCTGTAGACAGCGATGCGCTACCTGCCTTTGCACCTGGACCTTAAGGGGCGCCATGTGCTGGTCGTTGGCGGAGGAGAGATTGCGCTTCGCAAGGTAACGCTGCTTCTGAAAGCAGACGCTCGGATTACTCTGGTTGCTCCTGACATCTCAGACGTCTTACAAGAAACACTCAAAGACCATGAAATTCTGTCTGTGCCTTACGAAACATCGCACCTTGAAAATAAAGTGCTCGTGGTCGCCGCAACTGAAAACGAAACCGTCAATCGCCAGGTATCTGAGGATGCGAACGCCAAAAACATCCTGGTAAATGTCGTCGATTCTCCCGAATTGTGCACAGTGACATTTCCAGCGATTATCGATCGGTCACCTCTGGTGGTTTCCGTCGGGTCGGCAGGTGGTGCACCCGTGTTAACCCGTTACGTGCGAGAACAGATCGAACTGCTGCTTCCGGAACGTATCACGCAACTGGCTGGATTCCTGGCAAAGACTCGGGACAAATTGAAAGAACTTCTGCCAGACATAGATCGTCGGCGCAGACATACAGAAGACTTTTTAGCCACGCCTGGTGCGGAAGCGGCCATGTCCGGAGACAACGCGACCGCAGAAAGTTACTTGTTTGATACAAAACAGACGATCACTACTGGCGAGGTTTATCTGGTGGGCGCCGGGCCTGGTGACCCCGATCTCTTAACGCTTCGCGCATTGCAATTAATGCAAAAAGCGGAGGTTGTGCTTTATGACAATCTCGTCTCACCGAGGGTCCTTGATCGCGTGCGCCGCGATGCTGAGATGGAGTTTGTTGGCAAACGAAGTGGTTACAAGTCAACGAGTCAGGAAGACATCAACGACCTTCTGGTGAGACTGGCGAAAGATGGCAAGCGGGTGCTTCGCCTGAAGGGCGGAGATCCCTTTATCTTTGGCCGGGGCGGCGAAGAAATTCACAAGCTGATTGAGGGGAATATCCCGTTCCAGGTTGTTCCTGGTATTACCGCCGCCTCAGGTTGCGCGGCTTACGCAGGCATTCCTTTAACACACAGAGAGTTGTCGCAAAGCGTCCGCTTTGTCACCGGCCATCCTAAAGACGGCAAAGTGGATCTTCCCTGGCAGGAATTCGTCCATCCCATGGAAACGGTCGTGTTCTATATGGGGCTTGGTGGTCTTGCGACTATCTGCCAGCAATTGATGAGCGCGGGGAGGGATGCGTCAACTCCGGTTGCCATCGTTTCCAAGGGAACAACGCCAGAACAACAGGTGCTGAAAGGGACGCTGGAGTCTATGCCGGGTCTGGTCGCCAGGACTCAGATTCAGACGCCAACACTCATCATAGTGGGTGACGTCGTTAACTTTTCCGAGCAGATCTAGTCGCAGTTCGGCGGCTTAGGTAAACCTGATACTCGCGCGAGCACCTTGGCCGGTTTGCCGGTGAAAAGCGTCATCAGATGAATACTGGTACCTTTTTCTTTTCCAAGCGCCTCACCAATACGTTTTACCAAAACCCGGTTCTGGGGAAAGAGACGGTAGTCAGTATAGTAGTTGCGAACGAGGTGAATAATTTCCCAGTGATCTGGCGAAAGCGTGATCCCATCTTGCGCTGCCAATTCCTGAGCGATTTCTTCAGACCAGTCGTTCAGGTCTCTTAAGAAGCCTTCGGAATCTTTTTCCACCATGCCTAAAACCAGCTACAGACCTTGTCTGCCTGAACAGTCAGCGACACAAATTCACCATAGTCGATCTGATTAACATCACCGGTATCCCAACCTCGCGCAATGGCATCGGAACGAATCACCGAGACTTTTCCAGGAAGAACCTTGTTGCTCAAATACACACCTTCTTCAATCAGGATGACCTGATCTTCAGGTTGGATCAGGTTTTCGCATCGACTTAAGGCTGCGGGTTTATTGATCGTGTGAAGTATCATCGGAAGTTAAGCACCTTGCCTGCATCAATGATCCATTGGCGGCAGGCTGCATCATCCAACACCTCAACATCCAACAAGAGCTTTGCAGGATCGAGATTGAAAGCATCGAGATCAGAGGAGCGACAAGCGATTTTGCTGACTCCATAGTCATTCAAGGCACCAAAGCCCTGCGCAAAATTACGACGGCCTATCGCTTCTCCGTTTTGTTCTGGAACTAGCTGCAAGGCACCCTCTGCAAGAAACAAAAGACGGCATTCGGTAAAAGCAGAGCCCATAAGCAGGGCATCTAATCCTTCCTGGGCATTCAGGCTCGTATGTGGAGCGCCACTGAAAATAAAGAGTATCGAGCTCATTCAGGCACCAAAGGTCACAACTCGATCGGCGTTCATGGTGGCGTCAATCAGCTGGCCCAGACCAGAGATGACAAATTCTGGGGCAATCGTCGACGCTTCTTTTTCATAACGCTCTGCTTCTGTTTCATCGAGGATTCCGCGGCGTAGACAGGAAGCGATGCAAGCAACCAGTTCTACGTCATGCTTGGCAGCGAACGACTGCCAGGCACCGCTGATATCCTGCTCGTCCTGGGGTGGTGCGGTCAGCTTGTTCGCGATGAGCACACCGTCGTGATAGAAAAAAACACGCAATAGCTCATGGCCGCCATCAACTACCGCTTGGGCAAAAGACAAGGCAGTGTGACAACTCTGGGAAGCGTAGGGATTTCCCTGAACGACGATGGCGAATTTCACGGGCGTTACCGTCAGAAACAAAAAAGCCCCGGCATGGTAACCATACCAGGGCTTTGTTGCACGTCAGTGTTACTCGTCGCCGAGCGCGCCCAGCAGGTGGAGCAGGCTGGTGAAGAGGTTGTAGATGCTTACATACAGCGAAACCGTCGCCATGATGTAGTTGGTTTCACCACCATTGATGATGCGGCTGGTGTCATAAAGAATGAATCCAGACATCAGCAGAACGATGGCAGAAGAAATCGCAAGGTGAGCACCGGACATGTAGTAGCCGAAGAAGCTCGCGCCCCACATGAGCAACACCGCACCGATAACAACCATCAGGCCTGTAAACAGGAATCCACCCATGAAGGAGAAATCCTTCTTAGTGACCAGCACGTAACCTGACAATGAGAAAAAGATCAGACCGGTGAGGCCCATTGCCTGCATGACGATGCTGGCGCCGTTAGCCGTGGCCAGATACATGTTGATGATTGGTCCTAGGGTGAAACCCATGAAACCTGTTAGTGCAAACGTCCAAACCAGACCCCAAGCACTGTTCTGGGTCTTGTGAACGGCGAAAAACAGACCGATAAAGCCAACCAGGGCGAGCAAGCCCAGGTAAGGTGCATCGATCATAATTGCGACGCCTGCCATCGCGGCACTGAACAAGAGTGTCATAGAGAGCAACATGTAAGTGTTGCGCAGCACCTTGTTAGTGGACGCAATTGCCGACTCATGATGTGTTGCTACTTGTGTCTCAGCCATTTGAATTCATCTCCTGATTTGGCAATGGGACTAGAATCAAAAATTGTACGTGACCCTCTCTAAAAGGCAAGAAAATCCGCCGTATTTCGCTTCTCCATTGCCTTATAAAACAAAGGGTTATGTTCTTATAGACAACGCAAAACTGAAAAGTTTCACCTGCCGTTACCCGGAAATTTGTTGTACATTGGACGCGTGGAGCATTTGGTTGGGGGACCGTTTTGCACAGGACTATTTTCCTGTCCGTGCTGTTGTTATTTGCCGCTGTCGCTTATGGAGACGAAGAAGAACTCCATATCAGCGTGGCGGAGATACACGGCTACGGCATTTTCGAAGCATCAAGTTCGCGCCGCTACAGCGGTTCATCACGGAAAACGCTCGCCATTGATACCGTTTCAGGCATTCGTTTCATCAACAAGACCACCGAAATTCCTGGTCGCGCCGGTACCAATTTCGGATTTCAGTACAGTCTGAACTCCACGCCGCGTGGTCAGAAAGTGGCGATTAAATCCATCATTCGGTTCCCTGAGCCAGGTCTTCAACATCCAAATGGACGTGTCTATCAGAAGTCTGTTGAGAACAAGTACATCCGCTTCGGGGAACCAAGTCTCCACGGATATGGGTTCGATGAGTCCTGGGAGATTGTCCCTGGTGAGTGGAGTTTTGAAATCTGGCACGGCGAAGCCCGGCTGATCAGAAAAACTTTCCACGTCGTGCTTGAGGATGATTCTTGAGCCGCGTCAAAGGCATTGAAGGACTCGCTGGTCTTGGCTGGATCGCATCATTCATGGGTTGGTCGGCTGCATTCAGACTGCCTTTTATAACCTCACTGGTTCTTATCGTAATTGCCGTACCCCTTGCGTTTGGAGCGGACTTCAACCAGGCCATCCAAGCACTGATTTCACTGATCATGACAGGCGCTCTGCTGGCTGTGCTGGTTATTCTGGCAACCGGTGCAGAGAAAGACCTGAATGAACGAGGCGGTGAGGCACTCATCGATGATCTGACGCCTTCCAGTCTCTCTGCTCGAATCGAAACCGGCGTCGGACTCCTGTTTGGCTTGGGCACCAATATTTACTTCAGTGCGCTCTTTGTCGGCGACCCGACGGAGAGCCTCGAGCTTTTGACCGCTGAGTACTATTCGAACACAGTGCTTGGCAACATCATGCTGGAGTGGCTGGTTTTCCTGGCGTTAATGGTGACCGGGTTATTGATTGTCCATCTCATCGGGTTTTGTCGACGGCAAATCGCACTGTTCGATCGTTGGGCAAATGAGTTTGCTGTGGACCTGATGCACACAGATGAGTGTCAGGTGTTTACTCTGCAGCCAATGCGCTACCTCCTGATCACTGTGATCTACATTTCACTCAACATCATTGTTTATCAAATTCTGTCCGCACTAGGCGAAGGTGACGCAGCTTTTGTCGGCCAAATGCCGCTGGTGGTGGTCATGGTGATTTGTGTCATCCCGTTTATTCATCCGGTGAGCGTGATTCGAGATCGAATTGCGGAGGTTAAGCAGAAAGAAATCAGTGCAGTCAGACAGGCATTGGCTGGAGACCGTTCGGCGCTGGGCGGTGCCCAGATCGCACACATTGCAGATGAGTTTGCTGCTCCGGACCTGATGATGTACGAGCAATACGTGAAAGATATCTGGGAATGGCCTATCCAGGGATATGTTCAAAGGCTGGTGTTTTACGTGCTGCTGCCACCTCTGGCCTGGGTACTCGCAGCCCTGGTAGAGCAAATGGTAGATAGCTATGTTGGATAGGGAAAATCGCTCGCCACCCCTAAGGACGGCGTTTCAGTTCTAGACCTTCCGGCTGGGTGCCTGGGGTTAGCAAACCTGAATCGTGACCCTTGAGAGACTTGTCTAGAAAAGCGAGGGCATAGGTACCTACGGTATCCACCATGGTCAGGCCATCAATGGTGCCAAGCACACCCATTTTCTCGTACAGAGGCGACATGATCGTAAAATCGAAAAAGTTCAGGTGAGTGGTGTCTGCGATTCGAAGTGTATAGGCCTCTGCAGTTGCCAGAGAGTAATTAGAATAGACCAGGAGATTTTCAGGTCGATGCATGGCGAGAGAAGGAACACTTAATTCAACGTTCGCTTGAGCAGGATGAAATCCATCTAGATTTATAGCCGCATCACACCCAGGTTCCTCTGCACAAGTGATGATCGCTGCGCAGCCACCGACGGACATGCCTGCTACGCCAACCTTTGAAGCGTCGATATGTCCTGCGAATCGTGCATCCAGTTGCTCAAAAGTTGGTAGTACTCTAATCAGCGCTTTCTGGTCTTCAACTTTAGTTTCCAATGCGACATCAACTTTGCCCTTAATCGACACAGGCATCATCGCCATTGCCTCCATATAGAGTCGAAGCTGCTCCTCAGGGTCAGTCTCACCAGGTACCTGATCATAGATTTCACGAACATCATCTGGTGGCTGTGAGTTTAGGGCTGCTCTTGTTTCAGGATCGAACGTTACGACCTGATCAGGAAAGATTGCTGCGGACCCCAGATAGGCATGATCAACACCAATGACGATGTATCCATGGCTGGCTAATTTCTCTACAAGCGGTGTGTTCGATGAAGCCCAGCCAATGCCAAGTCCATGGGAGTAGATTACGACAGGAAATTCTCCTTCTGCGACCTCAGCTTCCCAGAGACTATGTGTTTTTACTTTGCCCAAATGAGAAAACGTGAACCAAGGCAAAGGCACAGTCTGGGTCACTGCCTCACTGCGAACATACGGATGTTCCCAATAGTGTGAATTTGCAAGCTCGGCACCTGACTCGGTGGGGTACCAGACACGTAACATGACTCTTCGCGTTTGATCCTCTTGCTGACTGTAAGCCTCGTGCCTGGTCGGGTCGTTAAACTCCAGACTTGTTGTTCCGACCCGGTATTCCCCATCGGGTTCAGGTACATGAAAAATCGGAAACGCCCATGACGTTAGACCGGTAAGCACAGCACAAATGAACACCACAAATGCTGCTCCTACTCGAAGGAAATATCTCTGTAGCAAGATCGAAGAGACCAACAACAGGGTGGAAGCGTAGAGAGGGATAACCTGCCACCGAGCGCCCTCGAAAATGAGCTGAAGTATCGCCAGAACGACCAGCAAAATGACAAGCCCGCGAAAAAGCGGAGAAAGTTGGCGTGCGAGTAGCAAAAGGACGCCGAATACTGTTCCAACCAGGAGCAGTGCATCGAAGATTTCCATGAGTACCGCCTTCGATCAGATAGGTTTGGCGGAGGGGGAGAGATTCGAACTCTCGGATGGTTTAACCCATCGCTGGTTTTCAAGACCAGTGCATTCAACCGCTCTGCCACCCCTCCGAGGAACACTAATCAGAGCGCTGATCAGCGAAGGGCGCAATATACTGGATTCCCCTCGGCTTGTTAAGCGTTTAGGCTGCGCATTATGGAATCGCTGTTCATCTTTGCTTGCCTGTGTGGTGGTGTTTATTTCTGGTTCGACGCCAATCAGGCAAAAGCCCTTGCGCTGCAGTTTGCTCGCCGTGAATGCCAGAAAGAGGGTGTTCAACTTCTTGACCAGACCGTGCAACAGATTCGGCTTTCTGCCAGTCGCGATCACAATGACCAGTGGCGACTCTGGCGAGAGTACAGATTTGAGTATTCCATTGACGGGGTTAATCGATACGAGGGGCGGTTGGTTCTATTGGGTCAGCGCCTCCTGAGATCTGCGCTTGAAACTTCGAAGCCTGTTATTCATTAATCTTCTCCTGCTTTTCGGATGCAAGAGCACGCCGCCCTGCGAAAATCCTGTGCGCGAACTTAGCGTGAATTCAACGTTGGATTTAACGCCCTTAAATCTGGTGCCGATGGCCAACAGCGAACGTGAAGATCTTGCCTGGCGTTATCTCAACCAATTGGGCTGCGACACGCTCGACAAACAATTCGTTTCTCAGCGATTCGGCAACAATCTTATCTGCGATATCCGCGGAAAATCAGAAGGACAAATTCTGATCGGCGCACACCATGACAAACATGGTGTGTCACAAGGCATCGCAGACAATTGGAGTGGGGTGGTCGTAGCGCTTTCACTGGCTCGCTACTTTAAGGCCAACCCGCCGAATCACACGATCAGGATGGTGCTGTTCGCGGGTGAAGAGAAGGATATGGTCGGTGCCCGTCAGTTCGTGAAGCAAACTCCGCTGCCCGACTACATGGTGAATCTGGACACGCTGGGTACCGCACCCTTAAAACTGGACCGAAACAGTTCGGCGGAGCTTCGCTGTCTCGCTCCCCAAGAGGTCGGTGAAATTTATTTGCGAGACATCACAGGCGACTGGTTACCCTTCAGGAACGCGGGGGTGCCTGTCCTGGCGTTTCACGCTTTGAATGAAACGTTGTTACAAAAGCTGCACGGTCCGAGGGACACGAGATCTCTGGTAGATGACCAGGCCCTGCAACTGGCCTATGAGCAGATCATTCAAACGCTCGTGCAATTGGATCGTCGTTAGTCTTCGTCCGGGAACAGCTGATCGAAGTTAGCCAGCCATCGATCGAGATCCGTATTTTCAGCTGGGGTTAGCAGTATCCCCATGTAAACCGCTTCATCTTTTGGGCGAACCCAGCGCACTTCACCCCGAAGCGTATACATGGCAAACGGCTCGCCAATACCGATAGTGACATTAACCAGGGTGCCGGCAGTGAGGACAGAGTTGGTTGAAAACTGGACGCCATGAGCTGAGAAATCGATCGCTTCACACTCAAGAGACATGCCCACCATATCGGGCTCATCTTCGGATTCATGAACATGCACGAAGAATCTGACGTTGTAGTCGATTCTCGCTTCTTTACGTTGCTCCATGGGTTAGCTTTCTTCCTTGAGATTAGATGATGTTAAAACGCCGCTACCTTGCGGGCAACTAACTTGGATCTATCAAACTTCGATAGGTTTTGAGGTGTTTTAGGGCTTCGGCGTGCTCGCCAACAAGCTCATAAAGTCTCGATAGGTTGTAGTGAGCATCTGCGAGATTGGTGGCTCGCTTATAAGCCGTAATAGCGTCTTGTACGCGCCCCATATCCTCAAACAGCGTACCCATGTTGAACGCAGCCAGGACATTGTCCGGCTCAGCATCCAAGGCCCGATTGTAGTGTTCCTCAGCGGCTTCGTATTCACCGGCTTCCTGTAGAAGTCGACCCAGGTTCACATGCGCGTCTGAGTGATAAGGATCAAGCTCGAGGGCTCTAAGATAGGCTGCAGGCGCATCTTCCGGTGACACAGCTTCCAGATCTACACCTAGATCAAACCAGTCATCAGAAGAAAGCTGATCACTGCCTTCGGCTTCTTCAGCCGCTTGTTTCGCCAAAGGCGCAACCGTCCCGGCGAGATCAGCGACTGCAAAGTTGAAGTGGATCTGACCGGAATCGGGATCATAGACCTGGTCTTCTTCGCGGATGACCACTTTGCCACCATCACCGGCAATGCGAAGTGAGGTAAGCGGCCGGTTAGACGGTAACCGGGACTTAAGCTTAAAAAGGGCGTTATTGATCTGCGCACGACGGACACCGGCATCCATCAGTTCTTTCGCCGTTCGCAGAACAATGATGTCCTGAAAATCGAAACGATACTGATTGCCTTCTGTTCTGCTTGGATCGAGGACACCAGCGCGGGCAATTTCCCGGATGGTATCGGGTGAAAGCTCTAGCAGCTCCGCCACATCACGCGTGGAGTAACCCTTCATTGGCCCAGTGACTACCTCTTACTATTTGCTGGACTTCTTTTTTGCTCGAGCTTTCTTGGCAGGGGCTTTTTTCGCAGGTTTCTTCTTTGCGGCAGGCTTAGCAGCTTTCTTTCCAGAACCGGAGTCCTTCAGGCTGGCCTTAAGCGCTTCCATAATGTCGATGATTTTCGCCTCTTCACGCTCTTCCTGCGCGACGACGATCTCTTCGCCATTGACCTTCTGCTCGATCACTTCGAGCATATGGTGTCTTACCTCGTCTGTATAGTTCTCGGGCTGAAATTTTTCTGCTGACACCTGGTCAATCAGCTGTATGGCAAGCTTGAGTTCTGCGTCATCAATGTCCGCATCCGGAATCTCTACTTCTGAAAAGGGGCGCATTTCTTCCTGGTGTCGAAGCTGAACCATGATCAGTCCGTCATCCAGAGGGTGTATCAGCACCAGATAACACTTGCCACGAGCGGCGTACTTGGCGAGCGCAGATCGGCCGGTTTTACGCATGGCTTCTGCGAGGAGGTGGTAGGAGCGAGCGGCACCTTTGTCCGGTCCGAGGTAATTCACCTTTTCGACATAAACCGCACTGACTTCATCGGCCGGAACAAATTCAGAGATGGCGATCTCACCGGTGGATTTGGCATCCATGGCTTTCATCTCGTCATCAGTAAAAAGCACATACTGGCCTTTGGCGAATTCGTAGCCTTTGACCCGATCTTCTTTCTCAACGAGTTCACCGTCGGTTGCCGAAATGTATTGCTGTTTCAGACGGGCACCATCTTTGCGAAGCATGTTGAATCGAATTGCTTTAGTGGTGTCCACGGTGGAATAGAGTTTGACCGGTATGGAAACCATACCGAAGGAGATCACGCCTGAACCTGTTGCTCTTGCAGCCATATCACGCTCCGTCGAACCGGGTCTAGTGAGTAGGACCGCCTACTTTAAGACAAATGTACGCAAAAACAAAGGGATAGGCTGCTTATTTCGAATCGTTCTAACAAAGACTTTGTTTACCTCGCGTCCATGCACCGACCGGCCAGAGCCTATATAATGCGCGGCTTTCAACCATTCGAGCAGGACACTATGGCGAGTTTTAACTGGCAAGACCCATTTCAGCTGGATGACCAGCTTTCCGAAGACGAGCGACTGATTCGGGATTCAGCCAGGGCCTACGCCCAGGAAAAACTCCAGACTCGCGTACAACAAGCCTATCGCGATGAGTTTTTTCACCGCGAAATCATGAATGAGATGGGTGAATTGGGGCTCCTTGGCCCGACATTGCCCGAGAAGTATGGCTGCTCGAACGTGAACTATGTGTCCTACGGTCTGGTCGCTCGCGAGGTTGAACGTGTTGATTCCGGGTACCGCTCGGCGATGAGCGTTCAATCCTCACTCGTCATGCACCCGATCTATACCTACGGTACGGAAGAGCAGCGGGAAAAATATCTGCCGAAACTTGCCACCGGCGAGTGGGTAGGCTGTTTCGGATTGACTGAACCTGATCACGGTTCCGACCCCGGTAGCATGATTACTCGCGCAGAAAAAACCGACGGCGGCTATCTGTTGAATGGCGCAAAGATGTGGATTACCAATTCACCCATTGCAGACCTGGCGGTCGTCTGGGCGAAGCTGGATGGTGTAATTCGAGGTTTCGTTGTTGAGCGGGGTACACCTGGATTCGAAACACCCAAGATAGAAGGTAAATTCAGCCTACGAGCATCCGTCACTGGCGAGATCGTTCTCAGTGACTGCGAGATTCCAGAAGAAAACCTGCTGCCTAATGTCAAAGGCCTAGGCGGACCCTTTGGCTGTCTGAATAAAGCAAGATACGGCATCGCCTGGGGTGCCATGGGCGCTGCAGAATTCTGCTGGCAGGCTGCCCTGAACTACACTCTGGAGCGTAAACAGTTCGGAAGAGCGCTCGCCGCGAACCAGCTGATTCAGAAGAAACTGGCCGATATGCAGACAGAGATTGCGCTGGGTCTCCAGGGTGCCCTCAGAATCGGTCGCATGATGGATGATGACGATTGTCCTGTTGAGAACATCTCGCTCATGAAGCGGAACAACTGCGGCAAGGCGCTGGATATCGCCCGCTTGTCACGCGATATGCATGGCGGCAACGGCATCTCCGACGAATATCACGTTATCCGTCACGTCATGAATCTTGAGACCGTCAATACCTACGAAGGCACCCATGACATCCACGCACTGATTCTCGGTCGCGCACAGACCGGGCTGCAGGCCTTCACTGGCGCATAGCCGGTAGATGCTGTGGGAGAAATCCCACAGCAAAGGCACGAGATGTCGGTCGTCGGAAGCCGGAGATCACCGGCTTCCAATCTCCAACTGCTGGGTTTATCTTGTCTTCAAGAATTGAAAGACACGTTAGCCAAGGATTGCAGGAGATAAGCGTGATCAGAATCATAGTCGTAGATGACCACCAACTGGTCAGAATCGGTACCCGGCGACTGCTGGAGGATATCCCAGGTATCGAAATCGTCGGTGATGCAGGCAGCGGTGAAGAAGCCGTTGAGCTCGTGCGACAGCACAAGCCAGATGTCGTCCTGATGGACATTCAGATGCCGGGTATCGGTGGTCTGGAAGCAACTCGCCGATGTTTGCGCGCACACCCGGATGTCAAAGTCCTCGCGGTCACCATCTATGAAGACGAGCCTTATCCTTCAAAACTTTTGAATGTCGGGGCCTCGGGTTACCTGACGAAGCGAGCAGACGTTGATGAAATGCTCCTGGCGATTCGCAAGGTCTACTCCGGCCAACGCTACATCAGCGCAGAAATTGCACAGCAACTGGCGTTACGCCCGTTCTCTGAAGCCGAAAGCTCACCCTTCGATCAACTGTCTTCGCGTGAAATGCAGATCACACTGATGGTGATCATGGGACACAAGGTTCAGGAAATTTCAGAGAAGCTTTCTCTCAGCCCGAAGACGGTAAACAGCTATCGTTATCGTGTATTTGAGAAACTTGGTTTGAAGAACGATGTCGGGTTAACCAAGCTCGCCATCAAACACGGCATCATCGATGCCGAAGTCGCGGCTTAACGCGTACAATAGGGGAGTGATCCCCGATTCTTCCCCCGCTGCAAACTATCCATCAGAGAACTGTCGTCGTTGTCGAAGACTGGTTAACCAGTTCAAGCGACTGTCGGTGAAACACCCTGATTATTGGAACAAGCCGGTACCCGCGCATGGCTCCCCTGAGGCGAGGCTGTTAATTGTTGGATTGGCACCTGGGCTTCACGGTGCGAACAAGACCGGCGTTCCCTTTGTCGGCGACGCATCGGGCAATCTGTTACACGATGTTCTAGCCAGTCTCGAGCTCACCGACCGGGTAAAAATCACTAATGCAGTGAAATGCCTCCCAGTTAAAAACCTGCCGTCAGCAAAAGAGGTCAATAACTGCTCCCGTTTTCTTAAAAATGAGCTTGAAGAGCATCGTCAAAAACCCAGCGCGACACTACTGGTGCTGGGCGGTGTCGCACACAAGGCGGTGGTGCGAACATTGGGTGCCCGTCAGGCAGATTTCCCATTCGGTCATGGTGCCGTCCATCACATAGAGGGCCTGCATATCGTCGACAGCTATCACTGTAGTCGTTACAACACCCAGACAGGTCGACTCACCCGAGAGATGTTTTTGGATACCGTTCAACTGGCCGGTAACATGGCGTACTCATGACGGATTTCGACGCCAAATCATTCATCAAAACCCTGCCATCCAGGCCGGGGGTTTATCGCATGTACGACGGAGCAGGTGAGATTCTGTATGTCGGAAAAGCGAAGAATCTGAAGAACCGGGTCTCCAGTTATTTCCGCACAACAGCGCTGGACTCAAAAACCATGGCGCTCGTCAGTCACATTCAACAGGTGGAGTTCACTGTCACTGGTAGCGAGACCGAGGCGTTGTTGCTTGAACAGTCGCTGATCAAGGAATACAAGCCGCCTTACAACATCGTTTTCCGGGACGATAAGTCCTATCCCTATATTTTCCTGTCATCTGAGGATAAGTATCCGCGACTGGCGTTTCACAGGGGCGCACAGAAGAAGAAAGGTCGTTACTTCGGACCTTTCCCATCCGCCTACAGTGTTCGTGATTCATTGAATATTCTGCAGAAGGTGTTTCAGGTGCGGCAATGCGAAGACACCTTCTTTAAAAATCGAACGCGTCCTTGCCTGCAGTATCAGATCAAACGTTGTTCTGGGCCCTGTTGCGACCTGGTGACACCAGAAGACTATGCCGATGATGTCGAACACGCGATCATGTTTCTTGAAGGCAAAAGCAATGCCGTGATGCAGGACTACGCAGACAAGATGGAGTCGGCATCCGGCAACCTTGAGTTTGAACGAGCAGCGCACTACCGCGATCAGCTGACACACCTGAGAAAAATTCAGGAACAGCAATATGTCGTTGGCAACCAGGGCGATATTGATGTCATGGCTGCAGTCATCAAACCCGCGGGGGTCTGTGTGCTGGTGATGTTTATCAGGGGCGGGCGACTGCTCGGCAACAAAACCTATTTCCCTAAGACAAGACTGGATGAAGATGAGTCCGGAGTACTTGCAGCTTTTCTTCCCCAATTTTACCTGGGCGGCGCTGGTGGTCGTGAAACCCCACCAGAAATTGTGGTTAACGCCAAAGTTGAGGACAAGTTGTTGCTAGAGAACGCGCTGACAGAAAAAGCCGGTCGCAAAGTGCTCATATCCGATAACGTTCGTTCCCAGCGTAAGCGTTGGGTCGAGCTCGCGGTAACCAATGCCGAACAAAGTCTTGGCTCCCATGTTGCCAATCGCAATAACCTGGAGCAGCGCTTTCAGTCGTTACAAGCGGCGCTGTCGATGGATGACATGCCATCGAGGCTGGAGTGTTTTGATATCTCTCATAGCTCAGGCGAAGCGACGGTTGCCTCCTGTGTCGTGTTCGACCAGAACGGACCGCTTAAATCCGACTATCGCCGTTTCAATATTGATGGCATCACACCGGGTGACGACTATGCCGCCATGGCGCAGGCTCTGAACCGACGCTACACGCGCATTAAAAAGGGCGAGGGCAGAGTGCCCGACATCTTGTTTATCGATGGCGGAAAAGGCCAGCTGCGTGAAGCGGAAAAAATCCTTGAGGAGCTGCAGATCGAGGGGGTGACACTAGTCGGTGTTGCTAAAGGTCCTTCACGGAAAGCGGGTCTCGAATCGATTATTGTTTCTGGGGGGCCAGAATTGGACCTGCCGCCGGATAATCCAGCTTTGCATCTCATCCAGCATATTCGAGATGAAAGTCACCGCTTCGCGATTACGGCACATAGAAATCGCCGTGGTAAGAAGCGAACGGAATCGGTGCTTGAAGGTATTGAAGGGGTCGGACCGAAACGACGAAGAGCATTGTTAAGACACTTCGGCGGTACTGCCCAGGTGATCAGTGCAAGCGCAGAAGAGTTGGCAAAGGTTGAAGGTATCAGCCGGGTTCTTGCAGAACAGATTTATGCGACCCTTCATAACCAGTAGACTAGCCAAATGATCATCAAAGGCATCAGTACTCCGAACATTCTCACCAGTCTTCGCATCGCGATGATTCCGGTTCTGGTGATTGTGTTTTATCTCGCCCCGGTCGAGTGGCGCTACCTGGCATCCGCCATCGTGTTTTCCGTCGCTTCGGTCACTGACTGGCTCGATGGCTACCTTGCGCGCAAGTGGGGGCAGACAACACCTTTCGGAGCGTTTCTGGATCCAGTCGCTGACAAATTGATCGTCGCGGTAGCGTTGGTTTTGCTTGTGGAAGTGCATGCCAGTGCGATCCTGGCGGTACCCGCGCTGGTCATCGTTGGGCGCGAGATTGTGGTATCTGCATTACGAGAGTGGATGGCTCACTACAGCGAAATGCGTGGTGTCGCGGTTTCAGTCCTCGGGAAAATCAAAACCATCTTCCAGATGATTGCGATCATTCTGCTCTTGGGTGCCGGTCCAGGGAAAAGTGACCCGATGATTGTTGGATACACTTTGCTCTACATCTCAGCGGGATTAACCCTCTGGTCAATGTACGAATACCTCAAGCTCGCGTGGCCGGATTTATCGTCAGGCATGACCAACGATCCAGACTGATCTTTTACGCAGCTTTCCTGTAAGCCTTCGGGGATTGTCCCTCCCAGCGCTTAAAGGCACGGGAAAAATTAGATGCATCATTAAACCCAAGACTGAAAGCAACTTCCTTAATGGAAAGGTGTTCCTGGGATAGGTATTCGAGGGCCAGTTGATGTCTCGTTTGATCGATGATGTCTTTGACCGAAGTTTCCTGTTCTTCCAATCGACGCTGGAGTGTGCGGGCGCTCATATTCAACTCGTCCGCAATCATCTGTTTGTCAGGCTCACCATGGACCAGATAGGCCGCGACAATCTGGCGAACGCGGTTAGCGATATCTGAGGCATCAAACCGGGCAAGGTAATCAACGATGACATCGTCCATGGCGGCTGCAACCACAGGATTCGCACTACTGAGCTTTCGATTCAGATCAGAAGAACTAAAGATCATGACGTTCTCGTCACGACCATAGTCAATCTCGCATCGAAAAAAGTTCTCCAGGGGAGTGGCATCCATCGGCTCCAGCCTGATCATCTGAATCTGCAAAGGGGTCAGGTCCTCCCCGTAAGACCTTCGACACATCTCCAATATGAAGGCCAGGGTGGCGTCTGTGGCTGGGTGTTCGTAGGGATCTTTCACGCCACCAACTAACTGCCAGGCACCCTGGAGTTTCTCCAGCCTGAAGTAAACGTTCGTGCTGAGCATTCGGTGATAACGTTCAAGACGCTGCAGCGCCTGAAGCAGGTTATGGCTGGAGATCCAGGCGTGGCCAACAGCATGCATCATCCAGGGCTCAATGTACTTCACCACCTCATAAACGAGACAGGCGTGTTTGGTCTCGCTGATTGCGATTCGCCACATGCGGACAATTTCATTCATGGGATAGCGATAGTCAGGATCTGTTCGTTTGGATGGATCCAATCCTGCGCGCCGAAAGATGTCCTCCGCATCGTAGCCGTGGTCGTCGAGGTAGTTGAACGTTGCCTGCGAGAGCGTGGCCAGGTTGGAGCGGTGATACGACATACAAAAATCTTAGCATGACCACCTCTTGGCTCGCGATGACCATTGTTTGACGACGTAATGGACAGAATGAACTTCATCAGTTAACCCGATGGAGAGAACGATGAGCGAGGAAAAGAAGAGTCAATACAACTGTGCCGACAAGGCGGTTTTCGTCCTGATCGGTCTAACGATGACCACGATCATCCTTCAGACGGTCACACTGTTTCTGTTTCCGTATTAACCCTTAACAGACCGTGAGGAGGTTCCCGTGAAGCAATATGACAACCACTTTGAAGCTAAGGCTGCTCGGATGCTCGAAGGCGGCTGGACGCCCGAATTCATGGCCATGTACATGCCAGCACTCATCAGTGAAGACGAAGATCTAAATTTCTGGCAACAGGTTCGAACCGAGATGTCGATAATGATGTCACAGACCCGGGCAGTGGATCTGGAAAAGAAATATCGGGGATAGAGTGGAGCACGGAGCCGGATTCGAACCGGCGTGATACGGATTTGCAATCCGCTGCCTCACCACTCAGCCACCCGTGCTTAACTGACGGCCTAAGCCGCAGGCGCGCAAGTCTAGCCTAATTGAATCCGATTTTCACGAATTAGCTTCGGCGAGCAGACTACTGACGATTCTGGTGACCACAGCGCCGGCTTCCTGGGCATTGAGTCTCTGATCATTTCGCAGCTGATTCCACATATCAAAGGAGAGGGCAGCCTCGAGGCCTTCGATGAGGGGTCGGTCTTCCAGCAGCGACTCCGGCAGGATGGTCAACAGTCTTTGTCGTTCTTCCCTGACAATTTCCATATGCCGGTTTAACAGAACCGTTGACTGAAACTTCAGTGCTTCTGCCGCAACGCGGTAAGGCATGATGACTTCATACACCTGCAGCCGACGATCAACCATTTGTGTCAAATTCTCGCGCCAGTCCTGGCTATCGAGACTGGAATCAACGATGGAATCGACTTTTTCATTGATCGCCACCGACATTTCGGCGTAAAGGCTCTCCATATCCTTGAATCGGCGAAACACAGTTCGCAAACCTACCTCAGCACGTTTGGCAACCTCTTCTGCCGTTGGCGCCATTTTTCCTTCACGAACGAGTTGCAGCATGGCGGAAACAATACGCCGCTTGCTGTCTTCGCTTCTAAGCTTGCGTCCGTCTGTGGTGGCGGCCTGGGATTGGTCTATAGAGTCAACGCTCATAGGTCATACGGTAGATAGTCTGACTTGATAGTGGCAGGATGTATGCCTCTATCCCCACGCTATATGGGCGTTTCAGCCCAATTGACGCAGGTTTGCCACAATTTCTATAGTTCCTCGGTCCACTGAATACTGTAATCGGTGTTTAACGGACACCTCGACGCTGGTACCTCGAGGCTCCTAACCAAACTGTTTCTCAAGGAAACAATATGGCTGTAATCATCCTAACAAAACAAACATGCTAACGGCACTACGGGTGCCACAAGTCATAGCTAGAGTGTTCCGTCTGTAAGCTATCTCTCACACCCTTTGAATCCATCACATGGGGAGTAGGAAGCTAGGGTGCCAAATCGTTATGTAAATGACTCCCCCATATATGAGGTGTATGAAAAGGACAAAAAGGGCTGAGGTCCATTTCGATTGAAAAAATATTCGCTCTCGGAGCGCTGTCAGAACAGCTGGATTTTGAAACTCTTCTTCTTTCAAAGCATCAAGAAGATCGAATAGAAAATTGTACTCTGCTACGACATTCCGACAGCTAACGATATAGGCTGGGAAGTGAAAGAGTGAAAACACGAGTTGCAGTTGCAAGCTTGGTTCAAAACTAACATCGAACGCAAGGTAAGTCGCCATAACCCAACCAATTATCAATGCGTTAAGTACAATCGAATTCCTCCAAGAGGATTCTATTCTTTGGCTTGACGCCAAGTAGACATCGTATGTAGCAACCTTGTTAGTCATAACATTGCATTGGCTAAGCTTGATCGTCGCTCTTCTTGGTGAGTTCTTCCGTAATCGCTTCGCGTAGTTGTTCGACCAAATCCCACGGCGGTACGTATTTGCGAACCGCCGTGGGATCAAATTGAATGCTAGTCAATGCATGATGCGCCTTATCCAATAAAGTTCTCACCGATTCACTCTCAGGAATCAACAGGGTAAGTTCCGCATGAATATGATTGAGAGTAGTCATCAGCTCAACTTCTTCATTTTCGAATTTCTGTCTTGCTTCTTGTTCAGGAGTGAGAATCGGTGTTACAGGGAACGCTGATGTCATGGCGAATTTGGTGGCGCCTTCTGCGAACTCTACCGCTTTTGCAACTGACTCCCTCATCTTAGTTTTACTGAACCCTGATTCAGCGACTCGACGACTCCGAAGGTCGCGTAGTCGAAGTAGTGTGTTGGCGATTTCAAGATACTTCGCATACCTTTCCAGCCGCAGTTCTACCTGATGTCGTTTTTCTTGCGACTTGATGGTGTCCTTAGTGTTTTTTCTATTGGAAACAATTCCCTTGTTTGCAATCCAAGCCGCAGTCAGTCCGACGAGAGGGAGCATGAAGTGCTTCCAGAGGTTCAGTCCTTCAGGACTGACGAATGTCCAGAACGACTCCATCAGAACGTTCGCGCGAATTGGTGAGCGCTCGGACGGACGTTGTGGCCCCTACATCTGATCTTTTTGAGGTCGTACACTGGAATGCCTCCGCTGTCCTTGCTTAGCTGGGCAAAATCAATCTGCCTTGGTTAGAAAGCTGCCGGAACCGCTGTAACCTTACCAAAAGCAAAAACGCAAAAACCACTTCAGATTTCATTAGCCCTATGCCAGATTCACACGGTGGAGTATCTTTCCGAACTACAAATTCAAATATTAGCGATTATCACGATCCAAGCAATGCATTGAGCAAACCCAGGTCCAGCTCCTTTAACTTAAGTAAGAGGATTTTAATCATGTCACTTCGAAACTACGCAATATTCCTTCTCGTTATCGTGGCCATGCCTTCTTTGGGAGACGAATGTTCGAATAACGATATCAATGCCGAACAACTTGGGAAGTGGTATCCAATCAGCGGAACCACGGGCGTATTTCATCCACGTAGCTGCGAATATAGGGTTCACGTGAACAGATGTGATCCCCCGGCTAATCCTGGCGCCGACTGGGATAGAGAGTGGTTTTACCCCACCGCTGTAACAGAGGGCGTCTACACTGATCTATCAAAACAACCACCTGTTCAATATTACGACAACAGCAGAAGCAGGCTAATTTGGCAGCATGAGGGCCACAGATTCGAAATGACTGCCATCAACAAGAGGTCGGTGAAAATTGATAATACCGATGTAGATATTTCCATAGGTTATGAAGTAACCACCTACAGTACTTGCGACGAATCTTCCGGAAAAACCAGTGACGGTAAAGACTTAGAAAAACGAACTAGTAAGTACGTGATCAATCCCGAATTTTGCGAAGAACTTAAGAATGATGAGCTGGTGAATATGCCTGAGTGCGAGTAGCCATAGCAAAACAAAAGGGGCGGCACCATGGAACCGCTCCAAGCCGTGTAAGGGTTACCCGAAGCGACAAGGTTATGATGGCCAACCAGGGTTGGTGTCGATGTAGGAGAAGTCTGAAAGCAAAGTAATCTGCCTGCCGTTTGCGTTGGTGTTTTATTGGGCTTCGTCCAGTTGTAAATCCATCGACCAATTCGTGACAAAACGAACAATCCCGAGAAACCCAGACGTGAGTCACGTTTTTGACGCCTATAACGAGAAGACAACTGAGAAGACTAATATGAACTTGAGTTTTGATCACTTAAGGCCACTATGTCTCTATGTATTTATTGCGCTACTAGTTGGTTGTGTACGGTCAGACATTTCTCCAGTTGAACTCGATGTAGACCCAGGATTGGTGTTCACTGACGTCGAAAAAGACTTCCTTACACTCTGTTCAGAGAGGTCCTGTGACTTTCTCTCGTGCGCCGGGCATAACCAATGCTTGGCGCACGCTTGCCAATGTTATCGTGAGCTTGAATACGGCTTAAATACATTACCAAGCAGACAAAAGCTTGATCTTGCTATCGGCGCCGCGATAAATAGACGTCACCTAAAAAGTACTCTAGGTCTAGAAGAACTAGCTCTCGATCCATACAACGATCCCCTCGTAAGGCATGAGCAGATTGAATACGAAAGATCAATGAATTCAGCGAAAACCAGGGTGGAAAATCATGTTTCAATTCTAGCAAGGTTGATTTCAGATTCGATAGAGACCTCGGGTGTTATCACGTCCACAACCTTGGAAGCTCAAGCTCAGGCTAAATCAATTGCGGCGAAGTACAATCAAATATGGTCGCCACCACCCCGAGCGAAAAAAGAGGGTCTCTTTGAACGATTCTTGCCGATTTTGCCGGTTGTTTTCGCACCTAAATATCTAGCATCGAAATTTAGTTCGGACGTTGAAGAACTTTCCGTCAACCTTCATGAAGCGCTTTTTGATGCGCCTGAGGAAATATTTAAAGGTTCCTGCGAATTCGAGGAGGAAGAAGGGCGAGAATGTACTAGAGGGGTATCTATAACTCGATCAGGAGACAGCTACAGAATTCAAATTTTGGATCGCAATGGTAACCCAGCAGAACTGCCTGATCAGAGACTTGAAGAATGGCAAAAGCCTTTTCTCCTATCCGGTAGACAAACAACGTGGTCTAAATCTCCATCAAACTTCGAGAAAGCTCTCGATAGCCCCTCACGGGTACCGGCTGGTGTAGGTGAAATGGAGTTAATCAAAGACTATTTTCTTTCAGAATTCGTGGGAGGAGCAGGAGGACCTGGATTATCTTGGGCTGTAGGTTTCGCGGAGGATGCAAACACCATTCTCAGCAGACCCAACCTGCAAAACAAGGCTAGTCTTCTCGCAGCCTCTGCAGTAACGAATGCCATCCCAAGTGCTTCGGACTTCTTCCTCTCAGTGGCTTTGGTCAACACGAGTAGCACGATTCTTCGGATCACTTCGTTAGTATTCCTGCCAAACCAGACTGCAACTTTTGCGGATACACCTTACAAACCAAAGGAGTGGTATCAGTACTCGGCGCTCGAGGACAGACTCCGGGCCGTCGACGTGGCGGAATCCACTCGATCTCTGTCGCAAGATGAAAAAAGCATGCTTAAAAAATGGATACGCATTGACGAAAACAAGTTGTGGAGTCGATTAAGTCCGCAAGATTTGTTGCTAATACGAGTCGAGGAGGTAATTGGTCCAAAGTTAAGACCAGAAAATTGACAAAGTTTTTCAGCTTTACTTACGTCTCCTCGCAAGCGGTCAGATTACCGTGCAACAAGCAAAGCTGTTAGTGCGGTAGCGTTCATATACTTCAACAAACACTAGCGCCCAGTCGGGTTGGATCATTCGCCTGTGACGTCTTTACGTATTGCATCCCTCAGAGCATTTAGTTCATTCAGGCCGTAGAAGCCGTCAGGTCTGTTCCCGTCCGCAAGCATCGTGAACTTTAGTTTTGACCACAATGCCTCCAAGGCTTCCAGAACTGGGTCATTCTCGCGAAGAAGTAGGAAAAGCTC
Organism: Pseudomonadales bacterium; assembly: GCA_965267195.1. Classification (GTDB taxonomy): domain Bacteria; phylum Pseudomonadota; class Gammaproteobacteria; order Pseudomonadales; family Azotimanducaceae; genus UBA9659. The sequence continues at coordinate 735,511 of OZ253942.1, read as the reverse complement.
TGAATGAAGCTGGGAGAGTCGTAAAATTAAAGCACCTTCTTCTTGTCTTTCTTCGTTAAGTATCTCTGCTTCTGAGGGTCCTCCAGCAGTAATTCTTACCAATCCTCCGTCTTTCCTTTTCTTCCTTGTTTCTTTTTTCTCCAGGTTTGCAGAGTCGATTCGAGCGGCGCGCAGCGTACGCCAATTCATCAACTTGACCGCAATCTCAAGGAATTCAGCGAATCTTTCTAGCCTCAGATCAACTTGGTGCTGCCTTCTTTGTTCTATCAATTGCTTCTCGACATTCGCTGAATTCCGCAAAATCGCCCAAACCGCAACAACGCAAGTCGCCGTTGCGGCGATCAAAGTTGCAACAGGAATGAGAAAATTGTTCTCTGCTAAGTACGTGAGCAAGTTGATCATGAATTAGCCTATTCGTTTCTCAATCCCAAGGCCTCCCTCACTTCCAGAGCGAAATCTGTGAGCATATTCTGAATCTCTTCGTGACTTCTTCTATCTTCTTCATCAAGTTTCTTAATTTCTCTTTTTATGGCTTTCGCCATCGTGTAGAGGTCGGCGTCATAGCCCTCGATCAGACCGATTTCTTCGAGCAGGTTTTGTGTGTCCCTATCTGCGTCCAGCATACGCCTCTTTGCGTCTCTAACGCTGCTGTTAGTTTCGACATTTCCAGCGTTTCGATGCACATATATCTGTTCCCTTTCGGCAATGGTTTCGGACGCTTTTAAAACAAAATTCGCGAATTTGTCTAATTTCAGGTCAACAGTATGTTGTCTTCGCTGTTCAGCTATCTGTTTCGCAACGTTCTTCGAATTGACAAAAATGGCTGCAATCGCCACTAATGCTGCAAAAAGGGTCGCTGAAGGTATTGCCCAATTGATTGAAGGAGTGCATGTTACTCCCCAATTTATTGTGTCTATCATGCTCGAAGCCTCCGTTCTTCGTTTGCATTTTCAATGGTCCTAGGTTCCATATCCAGCGGACTGGCTGAAAGTATCATCAAGGGTTTCCTCGAAGGATCTCAGAATTGCCTATTCGATAACCATCACTTGATATTCAGCTAATCTGATGTGCTACAGATTAGGATTACCCTTAGTTTTGGGTTAACTGACGTGGACATTCCCTGCGGTTCAGCACACTAAATATGCGAAATTAAGCGAATCCAAATTTGCCACAAATTTGACACATCTAAGCAATGAAACCCTGATTTCCTCGCTGGGTTCGCACCTCATTCCAATCAGAACTTTTAAGCGAAAGACCAGTGTTTACGGGGGTTCCACCAAATACTGATGGCAGGCCATGTTACGATGTATGTCACTTTGACAATGGCCTGGTAATGACCGCGACTACAGCCCCCTTTAATGAACTGGTTTCACTGCTCGACCTCGAACAGATCGACAATAACCTGTTTCGTGGTCACCATCCTGCGGCGCGAAGAAAGCGTTTGTTTGGCGGCCAGATCATTGCGCAGGCCCTGATGGCTGCTGCCAGAACGGTAGAAGTCGATCATCAACCTCATTCCCTGCATGCCTATTTCCTGAAGCCTGGTGACTGGCGGATTCCAGCAGTCTTTGAAGTGGAGCGTATTCGGGATGGCAGATCCTTTTCCACCCGGCGGGTTGTGGTGATTCAAGGAGGCGAGGCGATATTTAATATGGACGCGTCTTTTCATGTAAAAGAACCAGGTCTGGAACACCAGCTGCGTCAACTAGAAGGACTCTCACCGCCTGATGAGAACAAGATGGTGGACGGCTTAAAGCAGCGACCGTTTCTTAGCTTTCGCGAAGATCACCGTGCCTTGATGGAGCAAAGTCCTCAGCCTCCAGAGCAGAACGTATGGCTAAAAGCCAACGGTCAGGCACCGAACGATGAGCTGCTCAATATGGCACTGCTTGCTTATCAATCTGATGAAATGCTTCTGAGCACAGCACGGTTACCTCATCGCGGCGGCTATATCAGTGAGCAGCTTCAGGGGGCGTCACTGGATCATGCGATCTGGTTTCATCATCCAGTTTCGGTGAACGACTGGCTGCTTTACAGCTTGGATAGCCCTTCAACCAGTAACGCACGAGGTTTCACCCGGGGTGAAATCTACACAGCGGAAGGGGTATTGGTTGCAAGTTGTATCCAAGAAGGTTTGATGCGGATGCACTAGGCGTTAAACTACGCGCGCCTGCTATCCAGCAGAATGCCCGGGTGGTGAAATTGGTAGACACGCGAGACTTAAAATCTTGTGGCCGCAAGGCCGTGCCGGTTCAAGTCCGGCCCCGGGCACCACTGATTTTTGAGCGCGCCGCGCTCAAAATATCGTGCGACAGCTACATCGAAGATTTGTGATATAGAATCACGAATCTGATGTAGCGAAAGCGAGCCTCACTATTTCTTCTAACGACTCCCGCGCCATCCTGTTCGGCCTAGCAGCAGTTGCCTGCTGGTCCACGGTGGCAACGGCATTCAAATTCTCCCTGCAACATCTGACGACCCAACAACTACTCTTTTACGCCACGCTGACTGCGACTGTTGTTCTCGTTAGCGTCGCGGTTGTGCAGCAGGGCGGCAAAACCCTAATTAACAGTTTTAAAGAACACTGGCGGATCACACTGATCGCCGGTGCGCTGAATCCGGTTATCTACTACGAAGTATTGTTCAGAGCCTATGATCTGTTGCCGGCGCAGGTTGCAATGTCCATCAACTACAGCTGGGCGATTGTGCTGACCGCCATGGCGGCAATCATCCTGAAACAGAAAATGAAAGCCGTGGATTTTGCAGCTGCATTCCTTTGCTACACAGGCGTTGTCATCATTGCGACCCAGGGAAGATTACTGTCCACCGGCGAATTCAGTTTGCTAGGAGTGATCCTCGCACTGGCATCCACGGTTATCTGGGCCAGCTACTGGATTATCAATATGAGAGATACCCGGGACCCGGTCATCGGCCTTGCGCTTAACTTCCTTGTCGCACTACCGGTCGTTGCATTCAATTGCTGGTGGTTCTCCTCGTTTACCGTCACCGCGGCTGGGATTGGTTCCGCTGTTTATGTCGGCGTGATGGAAATGGCGCTGGGGTTCCTCTTCTGGTCAACGGCGCTCCGTTTGACCAGTAACGCATCCAGAGTCAGCAATCTGATCTTCCTGTCACCGTTTCTGTCGCTGGTCTTCATATACCTGATTCTCAATGAGGCCATACATCCGGCAACCCTGGGTGGGCTTGTCCTTATTGTGGGAGGGCTCCTCTGGCAGCAGTGGCAACACGCGCTTGAAAACCAGAATTCCGTCCCAACATAGGCTATATGAGCCAGCAAGATGATGATCAAGACCCTAACGGGACCACCGAGTTTATTCCGCGCGATCAAAATGAGGGAGCACAACCCCCAGCCAGAACCGACGAAGTTCTGCCTGATACCCTGCAACTGATTCCGTTGACTTCCAGGCCTTATTTTCCGGTACTGATTCAACCCATTGTGGTTGATCAGGACCCATGGGCAGAAGGCATCAACACAGTCGCTGCGAGCGCCCACAAGCTCGTCGCCCTCAATTTTGCGGTACCCGGCGAAGACGAGATACCAGGACCAGAACACTGCAAGGATATTGGCGTGGTTGCCAGGATTCTAAGGGTCCACCAGAGCAAAGATAAACTTCAGTTCATCGCACAGGGCTTGCGGCGTGTTCGAATTCGGGAATGGATAAGAACCACACCGCCTTATGTGGTTCGTGTCGATTATCCGGAAGAGACTTCAGATGCTGGTGACGACCAACTGCGTGCTTATGCGATGTCGTTAATCAACGGCATCAAAGAACTGATGTCCCTGAACCCTTTGTATAGCGAAGAACTCAAACAGTACCTGAATCACTTCAGTCCGAATGATCCTTCGCCCCTGACAGATTTCGCCGCTGCCATTACCTCAGCGGATCCTGACGAGCTCCAGGATGTCTTGGAAACTCTGCCGCTGCTTGAGCGGATGGAAAAAGTACTTCTACTCGTCAATCGCGAGCTTGAAGTAGGGCGCCTGCAAGCCAAGATTGCGGAAGACACCCAGGAACAACTGTCAGAACAGCAGAGAGAATTTTTCCTGCGACAACAACTGAAGGTCATCCAGCAGGAACTTGGTATCTCCAAAGATGACCGAGAATCCGATGCAGATACCTTTCGCGAGAGACTGGAAGGCAAAACGGTGCCGGAACATGCACAGGAACGAATCGACGATGAGCTGCAGAAGCTACAAATCCTCGAGCCTGCCTCAGCAGAATATGGTGTAACCCGAAACTATCTGGACTGGGCGACGTCAGTTCCCTGGGGTGTTTATTCAGAAGACAGCTTAGCTCTGGATCATGCGAGAACCGTGCTGGACAGGGATCACGATGGTCTCGATGACGTTAAAAAACGCATCATCGAATTCCTGGCACTGGGTGCTTACAAAGGTGAGATCGCCGGATCTATTTTGTTATTGGTAGGTCCGCCAGGCGTCGGTAAAACATCTATCGGAAAGTCCGTCGCTGATGCACTGGGAAGAAAATTCTATCGTTTCAGTCTCGGCGGCACGCGAGACGAGGCAGAAATCAAAGGGCACCGTCGAACTTACATTGGCGCTATGCCCGGTAAGTTTATACAGGCGCTAAAAGAAGTAGACGTCCAGAACCCAGTCATCATGTTGGACGAAATAGACAAGATCGGCGCGTCGTACCAGGGAGACCCTGCATCTGCATTGCTGGAAGTCCTGGATCCAGAGCAGAACAGCGAATTCCTGGATCATTACCTGGACCTGAGAGTGGATCTCTCCAAAGTGCTCTTTATCTGTACAGCCAACCAGTTGGACACCATTCCCGGACCTTTGCTGGACCGAATGGAAACCATTCGACTTGCAGGTTACCTGACTTCAGAGAAGCTTCAGATCGCAAAGAACCACTTGTGGCCTCGCCAACTGGAAAGGGCAGGCGTCCCCTCCAGCAAGCTTAAGATCACTGATGCCGCATTGAAGAAAGTGATCGAGGGGTACGCCAGGGAGGCCGGTGTCCGAAATCTCGAGAAGCAATTAGCCAGACTGGTTCGAGCATCCGTCGTTCAGTTGTTAGATGACGACAGTCGAAAGATATCCATCGGCAATCATCAGGTGGAAGAAATCCTCGGTGCGCCGGTTTTCAAAAAACAGAAACCGAGAAAAGGCGTTGGCGTCGTCAACGGGCTTGCCTGGACTTCTCTCGGTGGCACGACACTCGCTGTGGAAGCCTCACTGGTGCACGACGGCAGTCGAGGGTTTCGTCAGACAGGGCAGTTGGGCAGCGTGATGACAGAGTCCTCCCAGATTGCCTACAGTTATGTGGCATCACATCTGTCTGAGCTCGGCATCGAAGAGACGTTCTTCGACAAGGCCATGATCCACCTGCATGTGCCTGAAGGCGCAACCCCGAAAGATGGTCCCAGTGCAGGTATCACCATGGCATCAGCACTCACTTCTCTAGCCTTAAGCAAACCGATTAAGAGAAACATTGCCATGACAGGCGAGCTGACCCTCACTGGTAAGGTCCTGCCGATCGGAGGTGTGAAGGAAAAGGTTATAGCGGCAAGGCGCGCCGGTATCGCTGAGGTGATTCTGCCGATCGATAACGAACGCGACTATGATGAGTTACCGGACTACTTGAAAGAAGAAATCCAGGTGCATTTTGCTTCTGACTACAAAGATGTCGCAGAGCTATTGTTCTAGGGCAGATGTCTGACCTGAATAGCTTCAATACCTGAGCCTGCCAACACGTCAGAAATCACCACGACCTTGTCGCCACTTTGCAGGCCAGCCCGGTCTAGCAGCACCTCAAAGGCTGTCTGCAGCGTCTTCTCAGGATCGGAACTGAACGCCGTTCGATAGGGTGTCAGGTTTCGGTTCAGGATAAGTCTTCGACGTGTCTGCGAATCGTTCGTAAATGCGTAGATTCGTGTCTTGTGGGGATGGCAGTTGGTGACATAGTCCGCCATGTAACCACGCCGTGTGATAACGACAATACCTTGCGCATCCAGCGACTCGGCGAGCTGCACGGCTGAAATCGCGAGGTTTTGCTTGTCGGATGACGCGATGAGATTCTCTGTAAAGCCAAGACCTGTCGCAGCCTCTGTCGCCTCTGCAATTTCTCCCAATTGTTCGACACACCGGACCGGGTACTTACCGACGGTGGTCTCACCGGACAACATGACTGCATCAACTTCCTCGTAGATGGCATTGGCCACGTCCGTGACTTCTGCGCGTGTTGGAATCGGATTATCGATCATGGATTCAAGCAGGTGGGTTGCGACAATGACTCTTTTACCTCGCTCAGCACAGAGCTGCACGATACGGCGTTGAACATTGGGCAACTCCGCGACGTTGATTTCCACGCCGAGATCACCACGAGCCACCATGATGCCGTCCACCTCATCCAGAATCTCTTCCAGGTTTTGGACGCCCGACTGATCTTCGATTTTGGCAATGATCTTGATCTTGCCGACCTTGTCACCCATCAGTTCTTTCAACTCTCGAATATCGTCGGCTTCGCGCACGAAAGACAACGCAATGAAGTCCACCTGTTGCTCGATGCCGAAGAGAATATCCTCACGGTCTTTCTTAGTGATCGCCGGCAGATTGACCCGGATGCCAGGCAGATTCACATGACGCTTGCTCTTCAGGATCCCGCCATCGATCACCTTGCAATCCATCGTACCGTTATCGTTTTTCGACAACACTTCGAAATTGATGATGCCGTTATCAACCGTGATTCGATCGCCGACATCTACAGTGTCAATCAACTCATCGTAATTGATGTGAATGGACGACTGCTCGACGTCAACATCTGGTCGAACACTAATGGTGATACGTGAGCCATTTTTAAGCTCAAGATCTCTTGCCAGGTCACCGGTGCGAATTTCAGGCCCCTGGGTATCCAACAACACAGCAATTGGAGTAGGGCGCTTTCGATTCAATGTGCGAATTGACTTGATGACCTCAGCAGAAGCATCGTGTTTGCCATGCGACATATTCAGTCGCACCACGTCCATGCCCGCCACCGCAAGTTTTTCCAGCATGGGATAGCTGTCTGTGGCAGGACCGATGGTGCAGATGATTTTGGTCTTTCGCATGTTAGTGGCCTGAGGGCGCTTCAAAAAAGGCGCTAATCATACCGATTCGAACGACGATGTATAGGCGATTACCGCTAGAAAAGGTTCAGCTGAGATTCTTCTGCGATTTTATTCTCATCACGGAAAGAAACGCCAAGCCCAAGCAACCGAATACCCTGGCCATTACCTCTTTCCCAGGCCAGCGGCAGTAATTCTTGGAACAGGTTCTCATCCAGTGTAATGGCACCACGCTCAATGGTTGTCTGGTTAAAGTCTGCAAACTTCAGCTTTACCTGGAGATTTCGGATCTGGCGGTCAGCATGTTTCTCTAACCGCCGTTTCAATTCGGGCAACAAATCGGACATCGCAGATGCCGCACCGTCGATATCATTGATGTCCTCAGGAAAAGTACGCTCAACACTGACACTCTTTCGTACCCAGTTGGTTGTTAACTCACGGTTATCTATGCCATGTGCGCGTTTGTAGAGTAAGGCACCCAAGCTCCCGAATCGTCGGACACATTCCTGTTCGCCGAGCTCACGAATGTCGTTGCAGGTTTGCAGCCCCTGGTCACCCAAACGTTTGACCGTTACTTTGCCGACACCAGGGATTTTTTTCAGCGGCAGGTCACGACAGAATGTCTCGACCTCATCCGGGGTCACAACGTACTGTCCGTCAGGTTTGTTTTCGTCACTACAGATTTTCGCAATGAATTTATTCGGTGCGACACCAGCGGATGCCGTTAACTGCAACTCTTCACGAATCGCATCGCGTATGGCTTCTGCGATGAGCGTGGCACTACCTTCATGGTGCTGCGTATCTGTCACGTCCAGAAAGGCTTCATCCAGGGACAACGGCTCGATGATGTCGGTGTACCTTTGGAAGATTTCTCTGATCTGGCGGGAAACTTCCTGGTAGTAGGACATCCTTCCAGGTATGACCTTAAGATCGGGGCATAGTCGTTTTGCGTAAGCGGTAGCCATCGCCGAATGAACGCCATATTCGCGCGCAATATAATTGCAGGTAGAAATCACACCGCGACGATCCGCTGAACCGCCAACGGCAAGAGGAATGTCACGCAGACTTGGATCATCACGCATTTCCACTGCCGCATAAAAGCAGTCCATGTCGACATGAATGATTTTTCGCTGGCGCATTACTTCTCACGCAACCGCTGGTTTAGAATTGATGTCATGACGCCCGAAGAAATAAATGACACATTTTCACCAGCAGTGGACGAGATCATCAACCGTTGTCGGTTGACCGACGAATTTGTCGACAAGGAGAAATTCCAGGTACTGATTGCGACAGTCTGGAGCAACGCAGTTCTGGATCCAACGAGATCCGGGCTTACTGAGGATGATTTGCCTGATCTTCATGACTTTCTGAATACCTATATAGAAGAACTCGTCGGACCGGGTGAAAGCATTACCTCCTGCTTTGAGTTCATCACCAGCAGGCAGGGTGAAGCTTCTTTGACACGCCAGCAGGTCACCGCGAACCACCGAGAGTTTCTCAACTATTTTGCCCGCCTGATACTGCAGGACGGCATTAGGCTACCCGACTAGACCCGCCGTTTACGTATCGATCAACAACCAGGCTGCCAATCAGATCGCCTTCAACGTTGATCGATGTACGAATGGTATCTAGCGGTCTCTCGATCACCAGCAGAATGGCGATTGCCTCAAGCGGAATGCCGACTGCGAGCATCACCATCTGCATCCCAGACATCGAGGCCGATGGCATCCCGGGTGCGCCAATCGACGCAACCATTGCCATCAGGAAAACCGTAAACATCATCACGGTAGAGAGCTCGATACCATAAAGGTACGCCAGGAATATCGCCGCTACCGCTTCAAACAGTGCCGTGCCATCCATATTCATGGTCGCACCCAGGGGTAACACAAAACTGGACACACTGTTATTCACGCCAAGATCGTCTTCTGCGGTACGCATAGAAACTGGCAGAGTCGCAGCAGAGGAGGAAGTAGAAAACGCGACGATGAGTGGGCGGGCAATTTTTCGCAGTAATGTTACTGGCGGGGTGCCTGTTGTTATCCACGCCACCAGTGGTAAAAACACCAAACCATGGATCAGCGTCAGGGCGACAACCAGCAAGCCAAATTCGAGCAGCTGTGTCAGGAATGATCCGCCAAGTCCCGTATCTGCTGAGAGTCGAATCGTGAAATCGAACAGGATGGCGAAAATCCCGATCGGCAACAGCCGAATCACCCATTTCAGTATCTGCATGATGATGTGATTCACATCTTCAACAAATCGAAACACCGGGCTGTCTTCCTTCAAAACGAGGACCATGGCAACACCAATCAACAGCGCATTGGCGACGATGCCAAGAATGTTCAGTTGAGCGAGCGCAGAAAAGGGATTGGTAAACGCCAACGATGCCATCGACCCCAGGACAGCAATGATTGAATCTGAAGAGGGTTCGAGCAATCTGACAGTGCCATCGAGATTAACGCCTTCCATAGCCGGCGGGTAATCGGTCCAGGGATGAATAAAAAAGACCGCGATGAGCGCGAGGAGAATCGCAAACCCAGTGGTAGTCAGGTAGTAAAGCACGGTGACACCGCCCAACGACCGTAATCGAACCACGTTGCCGATAGAAATAATGCCGCCGATCAAGGAGAAGAAGATCATGGGCGCAATCAACATCTTCAGAAGGGACAAGAAGGCACTTTTAAGCAATGTGATGGTGTCATCGATAAACACCGAGCCTTCAGGAGCAATGGTTTGGTAAACGAGAGCAAGAACAACCGCAACAACGGCCGCTAGGAAAACCTGGAATGTAAGATTGCGCAACATACAGATTGCAATTCTATTATTATCCTCGCATGTCAGCCAATCGCCTGGTGCTCGACCTCAACAGCTTCACACCCGTTCAGTGTGACGAACAACTGCGCACCGTTCTTGGTTACCAATCTGAAGCTGAAATTCTCAGCGACTTCACCTCAGTACCTCATCTTCAGAATATGAGCTTCCTGCAACTCTATGAACTTGGTTTGCAAGGCAGAGTAGAGCAGGTTCGGCTTTTAAATCGTCGAGGCCGAGTGGCGGGCACTATTCGACAGGTCACGGTGAATAGTGATCGAACAAGAATGATGCTGGACGTTGAACCTAGCATCGTGGCGCAGGACTCCCCCTCACTTCGACAACTCATATCCCTGCGATTAGACGCCAAGACAATCATCACGAAGGTGCTGTCTGGTGACGTCGAACAGCGAGACTTTGTAGGGCGGGAGTTCAGCAGGGTGATCGCCCCGATTGGTTGGTCCGGACGCCTTGATGCTATCTATCACGATCGTTTTCGCAAAACGGATGTATGTCGTCTTCAGCACCCGACGGTACTACCAGATGGAAAGCTGTATCGCGGTCAGTGGCTGGTGGAAAAACTGTCTTTAGACTCCTGGAAAGCCGACTTCTACACACTTGAGACGCCAACTCCGGATAAATCCAGTCGAATGCTCATTACGCTTCGTGGCCAGCGGACAGAGATTGCCATCGATTCAGGTTTGCTTGCTCTGGTTCCGGTATCCATGGAATTTTTACCGCCAAGATTGGAAGACTATCTGGTTATGGTGTTACCGGAAGATCGGTCCTGGGTCAGGCAGGTCCTTTTTTGTCCTGATTTGCCCGAAGAACATGAGATGACCTATCGCATAGCAGGACCGGATGGTGTCGTGCAGACATTAAGTCATCGATTATTCACACAAAGAGCAGGTCGGGGCATCAACCGAATCGACTCTTACCTCTCAGTGGTCTCATCAGAAGAGATGGCGATGTTGAACCTGAAGACGATCGCCATCGCGTTCGATCTGAACACCAAGTCGTCCGATCGAGTATATCTGCCGAACTTTCAACGTCTGGGGCCGTACATCTCTCGTCTTCGAGCACTGCTTAAAGCGGATGGTTTTTCTGATGAGATAACCATCAGCAGAACGAAGGCGGCGAACTGTTCGATCTGCGATCACGTGACGAACCGTGACGACATGTTGGTTTTTTCTCTGGATGCCTTGAGATTGAGTCGTGCACAGCTGAACAGGCTGGTGCACTCCGATAAAAGCATGTTTGACGTTGGCCGCGACTCAAGCTGGAAGTCTTGGTTCGCCGAACTGCACGCTTCAGGCTTTCATCTTTCTATTGGACTTGGAGACCAAGAACAAGTCACCATTGGCGTTTTCGCGGATGACTGAGCTGGGACATTAATGCAGGAGTTACCAGAGACATTACAGTACGCACCGATGCCGCTGCTGATCGTTAATGATGAAGATATCATCACGACACTCAACGATTCGGCTTCAGTTATGGGTTTCCGATCTGGCGATCTTGTTGCTGACTATTTGAACGGCATGAGCGAGGCTTTTTGTGAATACATCCGCTATCAGCCCGCGAGCACGATTTATCGGTTTCAATTCGAGGGTTCAGAGAAACCGTGCAAAGTGACCCCGATTCAGTTCGCAGAACTGAACTGCCTCTGGCTACAGGACATTTCCGAAAATCTGGCACTTGCAGACCAGCTACGTCAGGTGAAGAAACCAGAGTCCATGCAGTTCAGGCAGATCAATCAATTGATTGTTACCGCTATGGGATATTCTGAGCTGCTGGACGTAGTCATGAGCGACGAAGAAGGCTTGTCCAGCGACAAGATGGCGACCGTGAAACAATACCAATTGGAAATTACGCGCAACCTTCGGGCCATACAGGACCTCATCGACGGTAAAGATGAGGTTGAGAGAAAAGGCAGCATTCTTGTCATTGAACAACACGAGACACTCGCGGAGCTCATCTCGGAGTTGCTGCGCGGAGAAGGTTACAAGGTAACCGCGTTTTCGGACGCCAGTTCTGGTTTGAAATTCGCCACGATGAATGCCGCCAGTCTACAAATTGCCATCGTCGACGAAACGATTGCCAATGAAGACGGCGAAGGCTCGCTGCTGGATGCACTCAAACTGGCAGCACCAGAGCTTCCGGTCCTCAGGTTAACCGATCAGGGTGAGGGTGAGGGCACCATTCGAAAGCCGCTGGATTTCAATCGACTGATTCAAGCAGTTCAGGAAGGTTAATCAACCGCCTGGGAAAGTGTGGGTCCGATCTGTTCGTGCAGCACCAGATCGCAATAAACATCCATGTCCGTTTCCTGCTCATTGATGATCACAAGTCGCGCGCCGTTTTCTTTCGCAAGGCGAGGGAATCCCGCCGCCGGATAGACAACCAGTGAAGAGCCGATCGCGATAAACAGGTCGCAGGCAAGTGTTGCCTGTTCAGCTCGCTGCATCTCTTCTACCGGCATGGCCTGGCCGAATGAGACGGTGGCTGTTTTCACAATGCCACCACAGGAATCACAGTAGGGAATAACGCCACGCTCAACGAAAGGTCCACGGATGTCTTCAAGCTCGTATCGTTTCGCACAGGCAAGGCAGGTCGCATAGCTCGCGTTTCCATGCAGCTCAATCACCTGTTCGTCTGGCGTTCCCGACTTCTGGTGCAAACCATCAACATTCTGCGTGATGATGTGCGTGACCTTGCCTGCGTGTACGAGTGACGAGATTGCTCGGTGCCCGGCATTGGGTTCGGCGCCATCCATGTTTAATCCGCCTGAAAATTTTCGTTGCCAGGATTCGCGACGCATTTCTTCTGATTCCACAAAATCCCGGAAGTCGATTGGCGTTTGTGTATTCCAGACACCTTTTGGACCACGAAAATCGGGGATACCTGATTCTGTCGAAATACCTGCGCCGGTAAATACGACGATTCGCTGGCTTGCGTAAATCATGTCGCGCAGTGCGGCGATATGTTCTGGGACCTGTTGATCAGACATGATTACCTCCGGTTTCCCAAAGAATAACGCAGCGAAACTGTGAATCCACCCCGCGATTTGGCAAAGTAATCACGAAACAAAGATCACGATGGAGTAACCCCTTGGGTATCTACGAAAAGTATTTTCTACCGAAGTTGTTGAACCTTGCTATGAAGGCACCTGCAATGAAAGCCATACGAAAAAAGATCGTACCCCTGGCTGAAGGTAATGTACTTGAGGTGGGTATCGGCTCAGGCCTGAACCTCCCGTTCTACGATAAGTCAGTCAAAGTGACTGGGTTGGACCCTTCTTTGGAACTTCAAGTTATGGCACGCGAGGTTGCGGCCAGGGAGGGGGTTAATGTTGATTTCCTCAGCGTTGGTGGGGAAGAGATTCCCGCCGAAGACAACAGTTTTGATTCAGTCGTGATGACCTGGACTCTTTGCACGATTCCTGATCCGATGGCTGCGCTCTCTGAAATCAGGCGTGTCCTGAAACCCAACGGAAAAATACTGTTTGCCGAACACGGTGAGTCTCCGGATGCAAACATCGCCAAGTGGCAGGCAAGGGTAAACCCATACTGGAACGTCATTGGCGGCGGCTGCAATCTGAATCGACGCGTCACGGATCTGTACGAGGGGTCCGCGTTTGCGTTTGATGATATAGAGAAAGGTTATATCGATGGTCCGAAGATCGCGACCTATACTTACCGCGGCATCGCGAGCATCGCTTAACCGCTCGCTAACTTTCCTCTCAACTCGCTGAAGGCAGTCGGCGGGCCACTTTCGATCCGCTCTCGAATTCGTTTGGCGCACACTTCAGGCTGGGTTTTGGAGGTATCAACTTCCAGATCGTAGACACCATGAGCATGGCACTTTTCAAAGTGACTCTCCGCCGTGCCTGGAAATCTCCCCAGGCGCATGGCTTCTCGCTCTGCAATGACTTCGAGAGGACAGCGCACACCAATAAAGTAGAGGCTGTGTGGCGCCATGACCCGAAGGTAGTCCTCCAGGAATTCTTGCGTCAGGATAATGTCATCGACAATGACGTTAACGCCGGTATCAGCAAGCGTGGCAATGGCTCGACGCATGCCCATCAGTACACGGGCACCATCTTCCCCAAATCGGACTTCGGTAACGGCCTGACCTGACTCGATCTCTGTCGGGACAACGTTCAGCCCTCGAGCTCCCGTTGTCCCATCGGGTGCATTGAGACCTCGATACTTCGCTGGCAACCCATCACGAAACTGATCCAAGGCAATGTGCTGATAGGGCGCCTGCATCTCCTCCTGTAACGCGTGAGAAAGGGTTGTCTTTCCCGCGCTGGAGGTGCCGTTCAGGAACACGATGATCCCTTTGCTATCAGATTGAAACGTTTCGGTGCTGCTCATGGGGCGAATGCTGTCACATTTCAACGTAAGATGCAGCGATGAGAAAAGATCACCGGCCTTTCTGGTTAAAGACAATCATGGATCAAATGAACCAGTGGTATGTGGATTGGCGAATTCGTCCACAGCTGGATCATGCTGGTAACGATTTTCGCGTGCTGTATCCGAGCCATCTGCAGATTACCGGTCCGAAAATCCAGGTTCATGATCATGTCCATATCATGGCGCTTTACGACCGGCCGGTTCGCCTATCCGTTTTCGAAGGGCTTGGTGAAATTTCAATTGGCAGCTACTGCATCGTCAATCCCGGGGTGAGAGTATCTTCTGCCTCAAGTATAAGAGTCGGGGAGAGCTGCATGCTCGCCATGAACGCCTACCTTTCTGATGCGGACTGGCATGATGTCCAACACAGGATTTATGCGCCCGGTAAAACTGCACCTATCGTCATTGGCAATAACTGCTGGATCGGCGAGAGTGCGTTCGTGGGAAAGGGCGTGACGATCGGGGATAACAGCATTGTTGGAGCCTTTGCGGTTGTCACCAGCGATGTTCCTGAAAACAGCATCGTCGCCGGCATTCCAGCTCGTGTGATTGGGCAAGTCGATCCAAACGACATCACCACACGAAAAAACATGTTCACTGGCGAAGAGACCTACGATGAGTTCGAAAGGAAGTATTTCTCTGAGCTATTGAAGGACAACACTTTCATTCACTGGGTCAAGACACTCGTCATGCCAGGAACAAGGGACTAGTTGCGATAGATCGCATCTCGCATCTGAAGCACATCATCAGCTGACGTCTGGTACTTCTGGGTCTCTTCACAAGCTAGATTAATCGCCGCCATCACACAGCCGATTTCCGCACGCTCCCTGACCGACAACCCTTTCAATATGCCGTATATGTAACCCGCCCTGAAGGCGTCTCCACAACCGGTCACCTCAACAATTTGAACGTCAGGTACCGCATCAACATGAGTGACTTCTCCGTCTCGAATGACATCGACACCTTGATCACTGTGGGTAATCACGAGCTCCGACACCATGGATCGCAGTTCGGAATCGGTAAGTCCACCGTTGGTCAGCAGCACATCATGCTCGTGCTCATTAACAATGAGGTAATCCACGAGCCCCAGCAGTTGATGGATATCATCGCGACTGAACGAGGCAGTTACCTGCCCTGGGTCTGCAACCATGGGAATATTTAAAGCAGCGAATTCGCGCGCCTGTTTTAACGTCAGTTGCGGTTCCTCAGGTCCAAGATTCGCCAGCTTCACATCTTCAATGATCGCCAGTTCACTTGGTAACAAGCGTTTCGGATCGTCAGGTCCTGGATAGAACCCAATCACCTGGTTTCCAAGGGTATCGTTAATCATCAGACAAGATGCGCAGTAGGGGACGTCCTCATCGACAAGGATGTAGTTCGTCTCGATTCCGCTGGACTGCAGGTGCGCTTCGTAGTGATCACGAAAGTTCCTGCCCGCTGAAGACAAAGGGACACCGTTAATGCCCAAAAGATTCAATCCATAGGCAATGTTCGGCGCACAACCGCCGAAACTGGAACGCATGCCGGCTAACTGGAAGGAGGCGTTGAACGCGGAGATCTGATACTGGCCCTCATACTCTTCAAATGACCCGTCATAAAACCCGGTATGATCAATCGCCGTGCTGCCGGTAACCAATACAGTGTCAGGCATTTTGATCAAACCGCCTGACGAGATCGATCAGGGTCTCAACGTCTGAAGAAGCAATGTCGCGATGAAACACAAAACGGGGAGAGGAAACCCTGACATCGTTTTCAGCCAGGAAACTGCTCAACTCTCCAAATTTGTCCGTCTCGACCATCACCATATTCGTTTCCGGCTGTTTAACGGAGATACTTTCGAGCTGTGACACACCCTCAGCGAAACGGGCGGCACTCGCATGATCTTCTGCCAACCGATCAACATGGTGCTCAAGTGCGTAAATCCCGGCAGCGGCAATCACACCAGCCTGTCGCATACCCCCACCGACCATCTTGCGCCACTTCCGTGCCTCATCAATTAAAGATTGGGAGCCAACAAGGACAGAGCCAACAGGTGTCGCAAGACCTTTGGATAAACAAATAGACACACTATCGAAGTGTTGTGCGATGTCACTGACAGGTATTTCCAGTTTGACGGCGGCGTTAAATACACGTGCGCCATCGAGATGCTTCGCCAATCCTTGTTCGTCTGCAAACGCGGAAAACTCGGCCAGGTAATCCATGCTGAGTACCTTTCCAGCAGTGGTGTTCTCAAGACAGAGCAGGCGGGTGCGTGCAAAGTGCACGTTGTCGGGCTTTATGGCTGCACGGACTTCCGATAGCGGCAACTCACCACGTGCATTAAATGTGATTGGCTGTGGTTGAATGCCACCGAGTACCGCTGCGCCGCCACCCTCAAACTTGTATGTGTGGGCGTCCTGCCCGGCAATATACTCATCACCTCGCTGACAGTGGGCGAGTAGCGCAAGAAGGTTTCCCTGGGTGCCGCTGGTGACAAAGAGGCCTGCTTCTTTGCCAGTCATCTCTGCCGCTAAAGCTTCTAGTCGATTGACCGTCGGATCTTCACCATAAACATCATCGCCGGTTTCTGCGGCCGCCATACAGGCCAGCATTTCCGCTGACGGACGTGTAACGGTATCGCTTCTGAGATCAATCATCCTGATGCCATGGTATTCGCTAATTTCCGAATACTAACCTTTTATTTATCAATTGGATATGTGCGGAAGCTCAGGTGTTTTGTATACCTGTTTTCTGCTATCTTGTGCACATGCACAAATCAGAGACGCCAGACCTGGCGCGCATCAGGAAAGAGGCAAAAAACCGGCGGCGGGAACAGGGTAATGCGTCGTACATGCAGTACCTGGACCTGGTTGCCAGAGAGCTTTACGGTGTCCGTCACTTCCATGAGGCACAAGCCGCCAGCAGAGCAGCGCATACCACCAGGTCACGTCAAGTATCACCAACCCAACACTACCTGCGCTCACTGCAGGAATACTACCTGGACTTCTAATCATGTACACCGGAATCGTGCAGGAATGCCTGCCCATTGCTGAGGTCGAGAAAAAGACTGGGCTCTACACCTTCTATCTCGACTTTCCCGATCCACTGCTCGAGGAGCTGGAGACCGGCGCCAGTGTCGCAGTCAACGGCGTATGTTTCACGGTCACATCGATCAAAGGCAATCGCGTCAGCTTCGATGCCATCGCGGAAACCCTGGCTTTGTCCAATATCAGTGACATCGAGCAGGGCACCATGGTGAATATTGAACGCAGCGCTAAGCCTGATGCCGAGGTCGGAGGACATATACTGAGTGGTCATGTGATTGGTTCCGCTCGCGTCAGTCAGTCTGAAGTTTCCGAAAACAACAAGCGGCTGACCTTTACCGCTGATCCTCACTGGCTCAAATTCGTATTCGAAAAGGGTTTTCTGGCGGTGAACGGCTGCAGCCTCACGGTTGCTGCTTTGGACCGCGATAAAGCGGAATTTGCGATCAATTTAATCCCGGAAACCCTGGAAAGAACCAATTTCCAACTGCTCGATGTTGGCGATGAAGTGAACATTGAAGTGGAATCCCAGACACAAGTGATTGTAGAAACCGTGGAACGCATCATGGCAGAGCGCTATGATGCGCGCCTTTAATCCACGGAAACCACTGAAAACAACACCATGACTCTGCAACTGTTCGATACCTATGAGCGGGAGGTTCGCCCCTTCCAGCCACTCACCGGAAACTCGGTGGGTATCTATTGTTGTGGACCAACGGTTTATAACTTCGCACACATCGGCAACCTCCGAACTTACCTGTTCGAAGACCTGCTGGTCCGCGTGCTCCGAGCCAATGGCTATGAAGTGAATCACGTCGTGAACATCACTGACGTCGGTCACCTGGTCTCAGACGCGGACACTGGCGAAGACAAGATGGAACTGGGCACCAAGCGAACAGGCATGACAGCCTGGGAACTTGCAGACTTTTACACTCGGGCGTTCGAGAAAGATCTTGCTCGTCTGAACGTAGCGCCCCCCAGCATCTGGTGTCGGGCAACAGATCACATCAAAGAACAAATCGAGTTCATCCAGGATCTTGAAGACAAAGGATTTACCTACAAGACCAGTGATGGCATCTATTTCGACTCGCGCAAACTGAACAACTACGGGCGCCTGGCAAGGCTGGATATCGAAGGTCTTCAGGCGGGTGCACGCGTTGATCAAGGCGAACGAAAGTTCGTAACGGATTTTGCACTCTGGAAATTCTCACCGGAGAACGAACAGCGGCAGATGGAGTGGGAAAGTCCCTGGGGAATCGGATTTCCTGGATGGCACATCGAGTGTTCCGCGATGTCTGCGAAATACCTCGGAGACTACTTCGACATACATTGTGGTGGCGAGGATCACATTCCAATCCACCATACCAACGAGATTGCCCAAACAGAGGCTTCGCGCGGTACTCGCCTGGCTAACTTCTGGATGCACGGCTACTTCCTGCAGCTCGACGACGCCAAGATGAGCAAGTCTTCGGGCGAATTCCTGACGCTGGATGCGTTGATTGAGAAGGGATTCGATCCACTGGTTTATCGATTCTTCTGCCTCGGTGGCCACTATCGAAGCCAGATGACATTCAGCTGGGATAGCCTGGAAGCAGCGAGAACCTCATTGAACCGACTCTATGAAGCCGCCTACGGTTGGGGAGAGCCTGGTGAAGCAGATCAAGACATTGTCGATCGCTTTTTTGAAGCGCTGAATGATGATCTAGGCATGCCGAAAGCCATGGCAATTCTCTGGGAAGTGGTTCGTTCAGAGCTTGATGATGACGTTAAGAAGGCAACCATACTCAGATTCGATGAAATTCTGGGACTTCGTATTGGAGAGTGGGAACCTGAAGAGGTGGACGTGCCTGGTGAGGTAACAACGTTGCTTCAAGAGCGGGAAACGGCAAGGAAGGAAAAAAATTGGGCCCGGGCCGATGAAATCCGCGATGAAATTACCGCACTCGGTTATGTGATCGACGACACCCCGGAAGGTGTGAAGGTCACCCGGGCCTAAGTATCAGAACTACACGGCGGGGGCGGCCGTGTGGTTCTCTTTCCAGCTCTCAATGTCTGTTGCCAGACCATCCTGCAGGCGCACGCCTACCATGGTGGAGATCTTTCCCACTTTCTGTGTCCAGCGAGTGTCGCCGGACAGGAAGAACTTCCCTGGTCTGGATTGATCGTCTACCCAGAGATCGAGCAGGCAACCCACCGGAATGAAATCATCCGCCAGGAACTTGATTCCGTGAGCAGAAGCATCGATGGCTTTGCAGGCCATGGTCTTACCGACCAGGTCCTTATCGTTGGCCTGTGTGATCTGAACAAATAGACGTTCTCCGGTAATGGCGCGAACTTCAGAACGCTGTTCTGTGACGTCGGCACCGGCATTCGTTTTGACTCCCATCATTTCTGAACCCCGGGCTTTTTGCAGGCTGACAATATTTGATGTCGTTTGCATGTTTGTTACTCCGGTTCTTCCCTTTTGTTAGTCTCGCCCCATAGTTAGCGATATCCGTGCCAACTTTCGATTTATCCGCATTTAGCCTTACAAAACAATAACTTAATTGCTCTTAAGGGCTCGTTTAGGAGACCTGCTTGAGCTATAATCTCTGCCGGTCTGCGTCACTTAACTGACTCAATGTGACACTTATCACAGTCGTAACGCCAATTCGGGATGTCTTAAATGTCAGAATCGCTCAAGCAATCACCACGCACTTCTCGTTTCTTCGAACAGATTGCTGATCGCCAAAGGACACTGAAAACAAGGCTTTGCGTGGGCTTGGACCCTGATTTGTCACGTATTCCTGACGCTTGCAAGGCATCTGATCGACCCATATTTGAGTTCAACAAAGCCATTGTCGATGCCACCCATGACCTCGCATCCTGCTTCAAACCACAAATCGCTCATTACGCCAGTGAAGCCGCAGAGGACCAGCTGCAGGAGACCATCGACTATATACAGGGCAAAGGTGTGCCGGTGCTGTTGGACGCAAAACGTGGAGATGTGGGCAGTACAGCAGAGATGTATGCGCGCGAGCTGTTCGAGCGATACGGTGCCGATGCTGTCACAGTGAACCCTTATCTTGGTAAAGATTCCTTGGAACCTTACCTGGACTACGCAGACCGGGGCGTTTTCATCCTGTGCCGTACGTCAAATCCTGGCGGCTCAGACCTGCAAAACCTCGTGCTGGAGAGTGGCGATACGCTCTACGAACATGTGGCCAAAACCGCCAGAGACAAGTGGAACGCTAATAACAACGTTGGCCTTGTGGTTGGTGCGACCCGACCGGAAGAATTGCGAAAAATTCGAAATATCTGCGGTGAAATGACGTTCTTATTACCAGGTGTCGGCGCCCAGGGCGCAGATGTCAAAGAGATGATGGGCGCAGGACAGGGCGGGGGTATGCTAATTTCTTCCTCCCGGGCGATCCTCTACGCCAGTGCTGGTGAAGATTTTGCCGAAGCGGCACGGCGCGTTGCCCAGGAAACCTGCGACGAAATCAGTCGTTACAGCAACTAGAGCGAAAAGGTAAAAGCTATGAAACAGATTTTTGGACTCCTGGTACTGTTGGCTTCCATGCCCGTCCTGGCAGATTGGCAGGTAGATCCGGAAGGTTCATACCTGGGTTTCGCTTCCGTAAAGAATGACCTGATCGCAGAAAACCACAGTTTTACGGATATCAGCGGTTCCGTCAGCAGCTCCGGGGAAGCTGAGATTGTTGTTTCGCTAGCAAGCGTTGAGACACTGATTCCTATTCGAAATGAACGCATGCAGGCCATGTTGTTTGAAGTAGAGACTTACCCCAATGCCACCATCACCAGCACAATTCCCGTCGGTGATTTCACCGGACTGAACGCGGGAGAGAGCACAACCAGCAACATTAATCTGGGCATCGATCTGCACGGCACTCAAATTTCACGAAACGCAAAAGTGAAAGTCACGCGTAGTGCCGACAATGTTTTTGAGGTGAGTAGTCTGGGACCAATCCTGGTGCACGCATCCCAGTTCGCTCTGGCTGATGGCGTAGAGGCGCTGCGCAAAATCGCGGGCCTTCAATCTATCGAGCTGATGGTACCGGTTACTTTCGATCTGCGACTTGTTGCAAACACTGTCGCTGAATCAAACTAGATCTCAATATCCGCTTCTGCCCAGATTGGACAGTGATCTGATGGCTTTTCCATGCTGCGGATATCGTAGTCTATCCCTGAATCACTGGTTAGCTTGAGCGCCGGGTTACTAGCTAGGATCAAGTCGATGCGCAGGCCTCGCTTCGGATCACGTTCAAACCCACGGCTTCGATAATCAAACCAGCTGAACAGGTCATCCACATCGGGATAGTGATGTCGATAGACGTCTTCCACACCCCAGGAACGTAATTGTTCTATCCATTCACGCTCTTCCGGCAGAAAGCTGGTTTTGCCGTCGCGTAGCCAACGTTTCATATTCGGCTCGCCAATGCCGATGTCATTGTCTACCGGTGCGACGTTCATGTCCCCGATGATGTACAGCATCTCATCCGGCTGATGCAGGTCTTCCAGGTGCTTCTGTAAATCCGCATAGAACTTCTGCTTGCCAGGAAACTTCGTCGGGTGTTCTCTGTTTTCACCCTGCGGGAAATAGCCGTTGATTACAGTCAGCGGACCCTGCTTGGTCTTAAAGGTGCCCATAATGACGCGCTTCTGACTATCCTCATCGTCCTCTCGAAAACCTTTGATGATGCTCTCCTGTTCCGCACGATAGAGCAGGGCGACGCCATAATGGGTTTTCTGGCCATGAAACTCGACGTCGTAACCCATGGCTTTGATTTCTTCGACTGGAAAGTCTTCGTCGGTGACTTTGGTTTCCTGCAGTCCAATAAATGCCGGATTATGTTTTTCAATAACAGCTTCAAGCTGATGTAAACGCGCGCGTACGCTGTTCACGTTAAATGAGACGATCTTAATGGGAGTTACCTGTTAGTTTTTGTGTAAATCGATGGTGCTGACTTTCGGATCTTTCCTTGCAGTGAGTTCGAAGGTCAGTCCTTCTGCCGCAATGTAGGAGCCGATCACGGAGTTTTTTGACTTGAAGTATTTAGCTGACTCGATGGCAATTTCATCCAGTTCCGCATCACTTCTTTCTGGGTCATGGTGGTACATCACCAGGTTTTTAACCTGAGAATCCACGGCCAGCTGCCTAACCTGGGAAATCAGCGAGTGCCCCCAGCCGTGTTTAGCCGGCATGTCATCTTCAATGTACTGAGCGTCATGAATGAGGAGGTCGACACCCTGGCAGAAATCTACCCACTCACCGTATGTGGTTTGCGGTTCGCCAGGTGGGTCCAACTCATTATCCGTGATATACGCAATGCTGACGCCATCTTCTTCAATTCGATAAGCGTTACCGCCGCCGGGATGATTGAGCACTTTTCGTACAGTCTGGAAAGATTGCTGATTCAGGTACTCGTCTACCTGCTGAACTGTCGTAATCTTTGACGGCAGATCTTCGGCAGCAACAGGGAAGTTCGATCCATCCATTTGATCAAGAATGGCTTTCAGAGCAAGTTCATTGCTATCGACACCCTGACAGACTCGAATCTCTCTGCCAGGTTGATAGATAGGATCAAAAAACGGATAACCCTGGATATGATCCCAGTGACCGTGACTCAAAAGGAGGAGCAGGGGTTCATCGTTCTGCTTCATTTCCATGCCGAGCTTTCGAATTCCCGTTCCGGCATCAAAAATGAGGTTGTTGCCTGTGTTCAATCGGACGTGAACGCAGGAGGTATTGCCACCATATTTAATCGTCGAGGGACCAGGTGCTGCGATCGAGCCCCTGACCCCGTAGAAGGTGACGAGCATAGGCTGACTAGCTTCGTTTACCTGTGATCAGATCGCGGAATTTATCCAGCAGGGTTTCATACTTGTAATCTGTAAACTCACCCGCGTCAAAGTACATTCCGTGTTCCGGGCACATTTCGTACCAGATGTGAGGCTGCTTAGGATCGGCAACCTTTTCCATTTTTTTGCCGCAGCGAGGGCAATCCACATCTTCAATTTTGTTGTATTCCTTACCAACTTCGGGATCGCCGCTGTCGACGAACTCTGACATCCATTTACCTTTGAGGGTTTCTGCTTCGCCAGTGTCAAACCAGATTCCCTTGCAGTTGGTACAACGGTCAACCGTCATATTTCGACCGTAAGTTACTTCTTCCATGTCTGCATGGCACTTTGGACATTCCATAACGGTTCTACCTTATTCGTGTTCGTTAATGGCTTAAGGACAGGAAAAGTATACTGAAGGTAAATCTAAGATGCATTCAGATTATCGCACGGGCGAGGCCCCATATTCGCTGGATTCGGGCAGTATCGAATAGGGTGAACTCAGGGTTACAATCCGATCAACAGTAGAGGAGTGAGATATGTTTATTGCGATGAATCGATTCAAGATCGCACCCGGATTTGAAGAGGGTTTTGAAAAGATCTGGCGCGAACGCGACACCTACCTGTCTGAAGTACCTGGCTTTAAGAAGTTCAACCTCCTAAAAGGGCCAGTTACCGAAGAACATGTTCTTTACGCGTCCCACTCGGTCTGGGAGTCCAAGGATGCCTTCATCGCCTGGACCGAATCTGAAGCGTTTCGCAAGGCGCATGCTCAGACGAGTGCACCCAAGGGGACCTACCTGGGTCACCCGGAGCTTGAAACCTTTGAAAGCGTCGTAGGTGAGTGACATGACCGCCATAACCAACCAGGAAGAGCTCCGCGCCGTCATCGGCGACAAAATTGAAGAACTCGAAGCCAAAGTGTCTGACTGTCTGGATGAGTTCTCTCGCGAATTCATTGAAAAGAGTCCGTTTCTCATTCTTTCGACATGCGATGCTGAGGGACGCTGTGATGCTTCACCGAAAGGTGATGCACCGGGTTTCGTTGAGATCGTTGACGACCGAACCATTGTTATCCCTGACCGACCAGGCAACAAACTGGCTTACGGACACGAAAATGTATTGGCGAATCCCCACGTCGGATTGCTATTTATGATTCCAGGAACAACAGAAACACTTCGTATCAATGGCAAAGCGGAACTTGATTCGTCAGAGTCACTGAGAGAACAACTTGCTGCCAGGGGAAAACCAGCCGCCCTGGCAATCCGCGTGACAATTGAAGAGTGTTTTTTTCACTGCTCAAAAGCATTCATTCGATCCAACCTGTGGAAGCCGGACAGCTGGGCAGAACAACCCCACAAGGTCTCGTTCGGTCAGATTATGGTGAAGCGAGCGAATTTGCCGGAGGATGCTGGCAAGGCACTCGATGACGCCATCGAAGCGGACTATAAGGAGAATCTTTAATGAGAAATCTGATCGGCCTTGTGATGATGTTCATTTCAACATCGCTCATCGCAGACGTCTCCAGTCATGGTGACAACATGCCTACCGGCGAGTCATCCACACTCAAAGCTGCCATCGAAGCAGGGTCAGCATCTGATCCACAGAAAATCCGGGGCGAGATCACTGAAGTCTGCCAGAAGAAGGGCTGCTTTATGGTGCTGACCGATGGTCAGAATTTCGCTCGCGTTACCTTTAAGGATTACGGCTTTTTTGTGCCAAAAGACAGCGCGCCACGTAAAGCAGTGGTTTATGGTGAACTAACCAGCAAAACACTCAGTGCTGAACAGGCGAATCATTATGAAGCTGATGCGGGTAGGGAAGGTCGCCACACTGAGACTGTAACCGAGTACGCGATAGTTGCCAGCTCGGTAGTAATCCTCTAGCCGAATATCCAACCGTGTAAAAGCCGACCAGGCACTAGAGTAAAGCCACCTGCAATCAACAGCCCTCCGACATACAGCATGATCATGGCGTACTTGTGGGACTGAACGTCATGTCGTTTGGCGGCCAGATAAGCCCTGGGCACAACGACGATGACCACGAGGCTTAATATGTGAATAAAGCCAAAGTGGCCCAAGAAAGCAGGGCCCACGGACGCTGTGATGAACAGAGAAATCACCGCGGTGATCATCATCAGGACCATGTAAATTTTGCCCAGCACCCTATGCAACGAGTCGCCCTTGCGCGCAAACATCATATAAGTGCCAATCACAAAAGCTGGCGCAATCGTGCCGAGATGCGCGTATATCAGTGGCATGTTCATTGATCCATTATTTCCTAACGCCTGTCGTAACTTGTAATACGTTTGCCAGTTAAACTTCTTACATTCCTTACAACTTCCCACATAACGACAATAGATCGGCTGCGGGCTTCCTGTGAAC
This sequence comes from Pseudomonadales bacterium, assembly GCA_965267195.1. Classification (GTDB taxonomy): domain Bacteria; phylum Pseudomonadota; class Gammaproteobacteria; order Pseudomonadales; family Azotimanducaceae; genus UBA9659. The sequence continues at coordinate 709,942 of OZ253942.1, read as the reverse complement.
ATAAGTACTCGAGATTCATCAGCTTGGATTCGCAGTAAATGACCATAGCTTTGACCGACATCGAACGAAAACAACTGAGATACCTGGTGGCAGAGTCTGTCATGGAGTCACGGGGCTCATTGAAGTTCATCGACGATGAGAACCCCGGTGAAGACTATTTTCGGGAACTGGCTGAGCTTGAAACCAAGTTATCCATTCTGATGAAACTACAGGGCTGAATCATCGCAATCAGCACAAGTCGGTAACGACAGCACAACGATTGCGCCGATGCCCATAAGCACACCAGCGGCAATTCTGTGGTTTGTCTCGCTGAGAGCAAGAGCTACGGAAAACCCACCAACGATCGCCATGCTCGACAGAGCGACCAACTTCGTTTTCCAACTGACACAACGATTATCTTCCCAGTCTCTGATCATCGGACCGGCGTACCGATTCTTCAGCAGCCATTGATGCCAGCGTTCAGACGACTGGGCAAAGCAAGCGGCCGCCAGCAGAAGGAAAGGGGTGGTGGGTAGAACTGGCAATACAGCACCTAATGCGCCGAGGCCCAGAGCGATAAAACCCACGCTGAGCAGTAGGATACGTTTCAAAACGAGTTAAGACCGCTATCGACGATGTCTTCCAGGTCGTGAGACACCACAACACGCACATCGGCCCTCTCATCCTGCATTTTTAGCCAATTTCGCAGTTTCAAAGTCCTATCAGTGTCTTCTGGGACTAAAAAATTACTATAAATCAGACCCTTACCGACATTTTCTCGAATTTCTGTCTTTGTATTCGTGATATCACCAGAAAACAGAAACAGCTGATCATCGAGCCAAGCGGCAAATAAAGTGGATCCAGGCGTATGGCCACCCAGGGACAAAATACCCAGGCCTGGAAAACCAGGTATCTCAGATAACTGTTGCCCAGGAACGGCGTCAGCAGCGGTCAGACATGATCCAGCAAGGATTTCGGCCGATTCTGCGGTGTTAAAGTTGTGTTTGAGCCTTTGATCTTCCGTCTGGAACAGCAATGGTCCTTCAGAAACAGTTCTCGAGTCACAAAACGCCTGAATACCTTCGGTGTGATCGATATGGAGATGGGTGAAGCCGACAGCTTCGATGGAATCGATGTCAGGCCCAAGTAAGTCACCGATATTGCCATGAATGACCGGATCCTGGCCGCCGAGAATAGTCTTGATCAGACCTGCAAACTGGACGGCCTCAGATTCACTCATACCGGCATCAATCATGAAGCGTGAGCCGTCAGGCCACGTCAGAACAAATACTGAGTGAGTCAACGTACCAACGCCAAGATCCTGTTCGGATGTGTTGATGTATTGGATGCTTGTCGGACCGTCAGCACGACGTAGCGCGTACAATGCGTCGTCTGAGGGAATCCCAGAGCTGACTGACCGGACCTGGACATGAGCAGGTACCAATAGAAACGCCAAACCCAAAACCAGGATCAGAATGAGAACTGCAATAACGGAGAGAGCTTTGGCCATAGGCCGAAGAATACGTGATCTAGCAGGGTTTCGTGAACGTTTGCCCAAATCCGTTATGTTCCAACGAAAAGATCACAGACATAGAGTCTGAAATTTGCCAAAACTAGTTAAAACAAAGGGAAGAGACAGCCGTTAAGTTTGTCGTTAGCACTTTTTGTTCAATTTTATTAATTTTTAGCGAAAAGGAAATGTTAGGGCTGCGCCAGTTGCCACACAAAAGTTTTGTCTCCTAACGGCCAGAAGCGGACATTTGCCACGATCACCTAGATGAGGGAAATTTAGATTTCTACATACACCTCCAAGATGTTTCCCTCCGGATCTTTAAAAAAGAGCGTCCGGTGACCCAACGCTTGATCGGTTGTAGGATCAAGGATACTTACATCTGCCTGCCTTAGTGATTCTTCAGCTCGCTCGACCTCGTCCGGGGGCACCCGGAACGCAAGCTGGACCTTCGCGCTTTTCACGCTGATGGTCGGGCCATCATAGTCTCTACCGTGGCGCCGCAATGTAAGGAGAACCGATCCCACTTTCAGTTCGACCCAGTCAGGGAGGTCTCTGTGAATCTCAAAGCCCATCGTGTCTTTTTTAGAAGGAACGCATTTTCTGGAGATCGTTGCAAAGTAGAATGGTGTGATCGAGGTGTCGTATGGTCGCGAGACCTTGAGGTTCATTAGCAAATGCGGAGGGGTAAAAGTGGAGTACTAGTGATAGTGCGCATACCAATGAGATCGGTACTTGCCAGATGGCTTGTTGAGATTTAGTCATGGCAACCTCACGTTTTTTTGAAAGATTGTGGAAGAGAATCGCGCTCCGGTGTTTGGGTGTTTAACGGTTCGTTGCATTACAAAGTCAAACAGAAGCGGGTTGTAATCGTAAATCTCATTAAGCGCCGATGCCTCATCCTCAGTGATGAATCCTTGCTCTAGTAGTTCAGATGTACTGATCACAATGTTAATGGCGGGGCCAGGATAATCGCTGCCATAGATCAGCCGCGTGTGAAGTTCTTCGTGTTCAAGTAGATAGGCTAGAGGGGCACCCAGATGACTGCTGTTTAATACTGCTGATATATCACCGAAAAGCAGTCCTTCGAATGCTATGTCTTGCAACATCCGGATAAAAAGATCAAAACACGGCACCGTAGGCTTTTGTTGGCTCTTAGCATCCAAATCTTTGCAGTTACCCGCACTCGCACTGTGTGCAACGATGACTTGTACACCAAGAGATAGAGGAAGTCTGAGCAGTAGCGGGTTACCGAATCCCTGAGCGGGTGTTCTTGCTGCGGAATATGGTCCCCCGTGAGTCAGCAGAACCATTTTATGTTGGGCCATCCGTTCATAGAACGGAGCAAACCGTTCGTCACCAGGTGAGAACTCCATGCGGGGAGTAGACCATTTTAAGTAACGTACTCCGCGCGTTGCCCAATGCTCTAATTCATCTAATGCATCAGCCCTCAAGGGATTGATGGAGATAACCGGAACGAAGTCTTCAGGATGCTGTTGACTCAAGTCATAGACATACTGGTTAGGTATGTAGAACATGGTTTCATCGCGAAAGAGCGTTCCATCCACGTGGTAGGTTTGATCGTATGCAAGAATGTGCGAAGCACCCCCAAGTGGTGAGTGTTCGCGTAACCCGAGCAAGCGTTCCACGTATTCCTCGTCAGCATTGTCTTCGGTCTTTATGCCGCCACCACTCGAATACAGTGCCGCCATTGCTTTGCCTTGAAGCGAACCAGTCAAAGGTGGGCCAAGGTAGATACCGGAACCGCTGTTCCCCAGTCCCAACATATGCACGTGGTAGTCAATCACGTTTGCAGGGTCCAAGTCAGACAAGGATTGTTCAACGAGGACGCGCGCTTTGTCTGAAAGCTTATCAATGTCGGCAGGCATCTTTGACGAGGCGCCACCTAATCGTTCAACGATGCCACAGCCTGACAACGCGATGACTAAAAACAGAACAACAACACTTCGATTGCTCATAGTAGCCCCTCAACAAAGTCTGTTAGGACAGCCGAAAAACGTTCAGTATCGAACATGAGTAGCTGATGGCTGCCCCCATCGATGATTTGTACGTCTACCGGACCTGAGATTGCTGCTGCCATGCTTTCGATTTGTTCGACAGAAAACATAGCGTCTTGACTCCCCGCTGTGACGAGGATCGGCTTTCTGTTCCTTGTGACAGGAATAGGAGGTGTGTAGTTAAAGAAGGAGTGCATGGAGGCGAGGTCGTAGCTCCAGGTAATCCAAGGATCCTGCCGTTTTTGTTGCTCAGCGCCTTTGTAGCCGTAGTCCTCGTCGTAGCTAATAAAACTGGCAACGTCGAAGCGAGCGGCTCGTCCCATAGCCTTGAGTAGTTCCGGGATACCTTCTCCTCGATGAGGGGTTGCCATCCGTTCAAATGGCGGTGTGCCTGGAATCAGACTCGCACCCATGGTGATGGCACCTTCAACATATTCAGATTCCAGGCAGGCGTAGGCCGCGGCCACACCCAAACTGGAGCCCAATGTGAAAACGGGGAGCTTTGTATTGTTGTGGATGTATTCGATGCAGGCTAACCCAGCGTCAACCCATTCCGTCATCTCAAATTGCCCGCGCGGTCGAGTAGTCGTGGATTGACCATGGCCAGGTGCATCGTAAGACCATACATCAGCACCTTTTGTCGCCTGGTAGGTGCTGAAACGATCATACATTCCTCCATGCCCTCCCAAGCCATGGGAAATTAAAAGCGCATAACGGGGTTTGTCACAGCAATATCTGCGGCAATGGATCTCATCAATCATATGAGTTTCTATTTTCATTAGACCTCCAAAACGTCAGAGCTAACTAACGGTTGTTAATACAGTGCGATCAGGAATCGATAGAAGAGCGCTGAGCTCATGGTGAGGCCCAGCGCGATGACAAAGTGGCGAAGGTGTTTGCTTGGGAGATGCAATGAAAAACGAGCACCCGCATAACCTCCCGCTGTACTGAATAGCATCATCAGCAATGCCGTTTGCCAGTGGATGATGCTGGCAAAAGCAAATACCAATACGGAAACAGACGTAAGCACGAAGGAAATGGCTGACTTTATGCCGTTTAGAACGTTAAGCGAGTGAGCGCCGTCATCCTGTCGATAGAACTGCAAGACCGCAAGCAGCGCGATTCCTAAACCCCCATTGAAATAACCACCATACGCACTCGCGACACCTATTCCAGTGAGGCTCAACCATTGGCTTTGCCGCACTTTTGACCTGAGGTAGGTTGTCAGCCGAGGCCCGAGTGCAAACAATGCAGTCGCCAAAAGCACAAGCAGCGGTGCCAGCAGACTGAATGCTTCGTTGGAAGTTCGGACCAGAATCTGCGCACCAATGATGGCGCTGATCACTGTCATTGCTAAAAGGGCGATCCATTCCTTGAGTTCGACCTCTTTGAGCATATTTTTCAAGCCAAAAGCAGCGCTGGCATAGCCTGGCAGAACCACCGATGCGCTGGTTGCGTTAGCGATAACTGGGGGTAGGCCAGCGAATATCAACGCTGGTAGCGTGATGAGCGTCCCGCCACCGGCCAGTGCGTTCAAGCTCCCGGCTAAGAATGCGGCCACACATAATATGATCAGCGTGTGCAGTTCAAGCATCGGTCAACCTACCCCGGTTATCGAGCGCCGACTTGCTTCAAGGCGTAGTCGATCAGTAAGTCTTTTTGTTTCCAATTGATCACCGGCTGCCAGGTCGCTGTAAATGATTTGAACTGCGCGACCCCTGATTGGCGACCGATTGGTACGAGGCTCATGAAGGGCTGGGGTTTATATCGGCTTAGAGAGGTCTTTGCCCGGGCCAGACGGCTTAAGCTTTCTGCCACAAACTTTGCTTGATGTGTCGCAGTAGCGCCCATCTTTGCGTCGGTAAGAGCTGCAACATCCCCCACAGCGAACCATCTGGGTTGATTTATCACGCGCAGAAACGAATCAACCTTGAGCTCACCCGACTTAGCCTTGAACTCGCCATCAGGCACGAAGCTTGTTTGGATTTTGGGTCCACGGCACCAGTAGGTCAGACCTGGGTGCTCTGCATCGGTATTGATGGCGGTGTTGAGATGAATATCAACGCCCAGTTTTTGAAGAAGGTTTGCTGCGATGTCGCTTGCGTTAGGCGTGAGATGTTGGAGTACTCGGTCACCCAGATCATAGAGTTCAACGCGCTTGTTGGGGTGACGTGCAACAATTTCACCGGCAAGCTCCGCCCCCACGGCACCTGCACCGACGATCCGGACCATCTTGTGCTGTTCAAGTTCCTGATTCGCCTTCTGAATCTCCTCGTTTCGAGAGGTAAGCGTCAAGCTGGTTGCGCTCTTAGCAATGGGCAATGAGGGGTAACTGGTTCCTGACGCGATGACAACGTAGTCAAAATCGACTCGCTTGCCACTCTGAAGATGCGCCGAGTTTTGCTGCAGATCAACGACGATATCTTGGACGAAATCCGCATCCAGAAACTTAGAGTACGCAATGCGCCCCGCGCCGCCAGCGAAATCCGGTTCGGTCAACGTCCTGAGCGTTGCGTAAGTAACCTCAAAGTAATCTTTGGGATCGATGACTGTGATATTTACTGAACCCCGCTTCTTCCGAAGTTCACGGGCCACTCTTAATCCCCCAAAACTCGCGCCGATAATGAGAATGTGCATATCGATACCTTGCAAAAAGAACATATATGATTATATATTACGACACTACTGTCTAGTTTAAAGGTAAACGGAATGAAACTTAGTCTCTCCATGGCCAAAGTAGTCGCGGAAGCCGCGATGAAGAAAGCAGAGGAGGACGGCGTCAGCTTGAGTGTGACGGTCGTTGATGAATCAGGGAGGATGTTGCTTTGCCATCGTGGCGACGGCACAGCGTTTTATTCAACGGACACTTCGTTCGCCAAGGCGGTTGCCGCTGCTGCATTTCGGGCACCGACAAGTGCCATGTCCAACCTACATGACGGCAACATGGCTTTTTGGGGCAACGTAGGCAATGCAGGAACAACACCCTTTCTACCAAGTATCGGCGCACTTCCTATGTTTGCAGAAGGACAATGTATTGGGGCTATCGGATGTGGCGGCGCCAAGTCCGGTGAACAAGACGAAATCTGTGCCCAAGCAGGCTTAGACGCCTTTGCACGGGCGCTTGAGAACTAATGAGGAGAAAGCGAATGACAAATGACGGAAACAGCTTGACGCGTTTACACCATTCAGCAGCGGTGGTTAAGGACCTGGGTGCGACACGAGAATTCTATACCCAGGTTATAGGGTTACCCCACACGGCAACGTGGTGTGAGAAGCTGGAGAATGGCGAAAGCTATTGCCATGCATTTTTCTCACTGGAGGATGGTGGAGCACTAGCTTTCTTTCAGTTCGCGGACAGTGAACTATACGAAGCGAATAAGCGTCCTGAAAGCTTATCGCCGTTTCAACATGTGGCATTTGCTGCCAGTGAGTCTTGTCAGCGAGCGATCGAACAGCGTGCAAAAGATCGTAACCTTGCCGTGCAGACTATTGAACACGGATATTGCAACTCGCTTTATCTGACTGATCCAGACGGACACATGGTCGAAGTGACCGTCGACCATTCATCAGCGTTGGAATCTCTTGGTGAGCGAGCGCAAAGTGCCGAGGTTGATCTTCAACGTTGGCTGAGCGGCGACTATTTTGTCAACAATGAAGTCCGAGGAGATCCTGCATGAGTGCCTTAGAACGGCCGTTTGAGCTTTCCCGGTTGGATCATGTCGTACTGCGAACCAATCAGTTGCCGGAAATGCTCGCGTTCTACGAGCACTTGGGTGCAACGGTAGAGCGCGATGTCATCGAGAAAATGGGTATGGTCCAGATGCGCCTTGGTGATTCTATGATGGATATTCTGGATATCGATGGCCCAATCGCGAAAATGAGTGACCAGGGATCGGGTCCTGGTGTCGACGGGCGAAACATGGATCATTTCGCGATCCGAGTTGACCCTTACAATCAGGAAGAAATTCTCGAGTTCTGTGACGAAAAAGGTATTGAAGCGAAGCCTTTGCCGATGCCTTTACTCGGTGCAGATGGATATGGTCCCGCTATCTACATTAAAGATCCAGACGGTAATCGGGTAGAACTGAAAGGTCCGCCGAATGAAGACCAAACACCTCCCGAAATCCCCGGAATGTCGTCATAATGGGCGCATGCAAAGTGACCCTAAAGAAATCTACACGCTAGCTAAGACCGCGAAAGGTTATCGCGCGCGGCAGAACATCCTTCGCGCGACTGCGAAAGTCGTCGCACACAAAGGATTAGAAAGTGCGACCGTGCTGGCTATTTGTGAACAAGCAGATATCGGCCGGACTACCCTCTACAACTACTTTAAGGATGCGGAAGACGCAGTAGCCAGTGTGCTCGATGAATCGGCGGCAGAGCTTCAAGCACAATTTGAACTCATCCATGGCGAGCAAGAGCGAGGCATTAAGCGCCTCGCCTACTGTTTAAGATTTATCCTTGAGCAAGCAAATGCGGATCCAGATTGGGGCAGACTAATCGTCGAGCTTTATAGACTAGGTTCTCAGGTGGATGCCTACTTGCGGACCCAAGTTGAACTGGAGATTTCTGCCGCGAGTAAGCATGGTGAGGTTGATCTCACTAAAACAGAGACTGATGCATTGGTCCGGGTTATTTCCGCTAGCGTGGTCAGATTGTGCGATCGATTGTCGAAGGGAGAGGCGGATACCGGCGAAATTGCCCCAACCATCATCGCGTTATTGCGCGGGGCTGGCGTAGATAAGAAAAATGCAAAAAATGCCTCAAATCAGAAACTCTCCCAGAAAGCTATCTTTCGTTCATCCATGTTTAGCGATGGATAGCCCAGAGACAGCTTTACCAGCGAATCGCTAAAGGCACATCAGAGAACTGAGGAAGATTGAAACTCTCCGATGTCCGCTTTGGGTCGGGTGGCGTCCTAGTTCGCGGTTCGGCCAGAAGCGGACGCCTCTGCCTGCGTGGGCCGCTCTTCTGCTTAACGGTCAACAGTTATACTCTGTAGTGAGATAAGAGAACGATTGAAAGAACCGATGCTCAACTACCAAACAATAGATCCGTCCTGGATTATGCCGAATCTTTTCCGCCTAACATGTTGTTAGGTGCTCTATGACCGCTGTCACGCTTCTAGCGTTCTTTATCCGGCTGTTTAGTATCTACCTCCTTCTGAATAGCTTGCTGGGCGCTGTCCAGTATCTGTCCTTTCTGCTTCGTCAGGACGTGCCAGTAGGGCTGGCTCTTACAGTTGCCGGTGCTTATTTTTTAGGTGTGTGTATTGCGGTCTATCTATGGAACAGATCAGTACAAACTGCTAAATGGTTGGCACCGCCTGGCCTTGATGGTGATTTGAGTTTCGATATTGATGTTAAGGCGCTTGAAATAGCGGGTTTTGGTATCGTAGGTGTACTCGTGCTTGCCAATTCTTTTCCTGATTTAGTGTTCAGTCTCTGGCAAGTGTTACAGCTGGAATTACAACCAGAGCTCTTTCAAGACATAGTGAGAGAACGAAATTCTAGGTACGGAGGCTTGGTTGCGTCCATTATCCAGGTAGCAATTGGTATTGGACTTTGTGCTTATTCTGGCAGTGTCAGACTAATCATCCAACGTTTACGAGGGCGCACCTAACATGCAGTTGAAGTCATTCGCTACGCTCATTCGGACGAAGCGCCTGCGGTCAAAATGTGGATCACATTTTGATCTTCGGCGCCTTCGCCGCATAACTGGGTGTTAGGTGGATAGTGGCTCGTCTGGACTGGCTTCATTTGTTCCTTTGTTCGTACCCAATTCTCAGTACAGCCTTCTTGCTTATTTTATTTCCTGAACTTCAGGACATTGCGTTGTTTGAATTGGAGGCCATGCCGTTGTGGCTAATGTATATCTACTCAGGTTCTTTGCTCATGATCTGCGTAGGCTACTTAGTTCATGTCGTTATAAACAATAGAGGCGATATTTCAAAAGCTACTTGGTTCGTTGCAATTCTTTTCTTAAATATTTTCATACTCCCCATATACTGGTTGCTATGCATTCGACCGCACGCACATCAGGAATCCACCTAACATGCAGTTGAAACCGGTCGCTCCTCGCGTCGCAAACACGGACCGCTTCAATCAGCGCTTTGCGCTTCAGTGCAGCCGTTTAACCTGGTGTTAGGTGCCAGTGTGCGTTATTTAAGAACATTCCTTTTTACAGCTGCTTTGTTCGGGCTATTTCTAAGCTTTTTTGAGCTGGATAGTGCAAGTGCTCTAGCTGTGATCATCCTACTTCTAATGTCATGTTTGTTCGGTGGAAGCATTACACTTCTGGTTTATCTATCCGATCGAAGAAGGTTAGCGGCTGGTAAAGACATATCGAAAGATGAGGTTAGGCCATCCGAAAGCTATGTGCTTCAACTACCAATTGATCAAGTTAGGATTTTGGTAGTTGAAGCCCTCCGAGCCCTCCATCGTCCAAAGGTTGAAGTTCAGGATTCACATAACTACGTTGCAATAACTGGGATGACGTGGGGTTCATTTGGTGAAGTTGTATCTGCTGAAATCAAAGAACTGAACGGCGATACGACGTTACTAGAAGTTTCGAGCAAACCGCGATTGGTTACGACGATAGTGGATTACGGAATTAACAGTGACAATCTTGCTGAAATCAGAAAGCTCTTTGAGAAATATATCGAGAATCCAGGAAGCACCTAAATGGAAAAGGAGTCATAGAGTGAATGCCCACCTGGTTGCCATTGCTTTCTTTTTATTGGCAGCGGCGCTCTACCTGCTTGGTCTAAATTTTTGGGTAGGATTCTTGTTTCTAGGCATCATGGCTGAAACGGTGGCGTGGGTCACACTGTTGTCCTCGGATGATACTCGGGACTAGCGTGCCTACAGATGTTGATGGTTAAAATGAGGCACCTAACATGCAGTTGAAGTCACTCATCTCTACGCTCCTCGTTCGGACAAACTGCTGCGCAGTTTGCCGCTTAACTGGGTGTTAGATGCCTAGCCGGCGAACTGAGAACGTAGTTGCGATCTTAGTTATCGTGGCTCTTTTCTTTTTCCTGATATACATAAGAGATCCCATAAGTGTTATCAAAGCCTTTGCTTTCATGGGTGGCGCCTATCTAATTCTTTGGAAGTTAACTGAGGGATATCGAGCAAGAAACGCATACATCACTGATATCCTGCACGCTTTAGACGAGCCAGAACCAAACGATGAGAAATATGGGATGCTGAAGGTGATGGCCAGTTATCGACCTGATGCCTTTAGAAAGCAGCTGCGCATTGAGTTAATAAACGATCCAGCAGATGAAAGACTAATCGAAGCTGTGAAGTTGCTCGAAAAACAGGAACGAAAGGAGAAGCAAGGTCGCATCTAAGATGCAGTTAGGACACTAGCTAAACGTCCGCTATGGGTCGGGTGGCGTCCTGGTTCGCGATTCGGCCAGAAGCTGCCATTTGTCAATTCACGGGAAGTTGCATTACCTGAACGTTGTTACCGTCACGGTCACGAAAGGAAACTAGAATGGCAAAACCATGATCGAATGGAGGCGTTGCTGCGATCCCGCAGGCCTGAAGGCTCTCAAAAACTGCGTTTGCGTCAGTTGTGCTAAACACGATAACGGGACTCTGAGCATCCACATGCGGTTCGCCTGGCCATGTTTCAGCGGGATGTATCGCAAAGTGAACCCCACCTAGCTCGCAAGCGTAGTGGAGAGGTACGCCCTCGTGTACCTCATCAACCATTGGAAAGCCCAGCGCAATTCGATAGTACTCCGCAAGTTTGGCTGCGTCTTCGCTGATCAGTAGTATCGCCCCTAGGCTCTCGACAAGCATTTATCTTCCCGTTTTTCGACGCATTCAACCGAAACTATCAACCGAGTCGATTGACTGGTATGCGTCGACAACTACCATTAACTTGTTAGTAACCCATTGAGTCAGGAATCAATTCTTTGAATGTAGATTTTCATTCAGGCCCCTCCCCAATTCACACCTTTCGAACTGAGTACTTCCACGCATTTCGCCAAGCTTTCCAATATGTGTACCACCACACGGGAAACACAGATATCTTGCTTTTAAGACTTCGATGAGTGAAGTGGAAAGACTTGCGCGGAAGCCCTCGCCTGGGCCAATGTGACGTTCGTTCCAATCAGAAAGCAGGCCGCACAAAGTTTTTGTGAGAGATAACTTACATACAACGCAGGTTGAAAGCATTAGATTCGAGGTTCACTTGAACGAGCGAATACCCTATGAAATGGATTATTAACCTGGTGGTTTTGCTGCCGCTTCACGTAATTGCCGACAGATACATTCCAACTCAAGAGGAAGTTGATGCGTATAGGTCTAGCGTTAACAGTTTCCAAGTTGACCGATACAATTTAAGGTCTGCGTCACAGAGCTTTCACGCTCCTACTAACTACGATCGACTAAACTATTTGCGTTCTACTGCGCATAACTTGGAATCCCTTGGACTTAGCGAATCCGACGAGGATGTGGTTCTTGCAACATTGCTTCGATACAACACTGCCGAAGAAAAAAGATCCGAACAAATGATGGCAAGGGTTTGCCAAAAGCTCCAAGGGATTGATGATGTTCGCACGATCGACCCACATTCCGTAATGGGAGTATTCGAAAATCAACAGGAAAAGTTGATTCAAGTGGCGGACAATTTATGGAGTCGACTGATAGGAAAGTTAACTGACGATGGGCAGGAGGTTGTCACTTCGTCAACAAACCAAGCGACGAACAGTCGTACCGACTTTGTTGCAGCATTACAGGCCGCAGGTTCACCTGTGGTACCACTATTTGCATTGCAAGAGAGATGCAACCGCATTGGGGAAAGCATTACAGGAGTAGCGAAATGAAAGCATTAACTTTAATTGTATTCTTGTTAGCCTCATTTCACTCTCTCGCGAGCCAAAATTTAATTCTTTCTACAGACGTAGATCCCGCAGACCATTCTTATATACCCAACACTGCGCCTAACCCGAATTATCTTTCGTTTCACGTTTGGCCACCTTTGGCTGGCACTGCATGTGATGAGGCTCAGATGAGGATCTGGTTCAAATCGTTGTTCAGTGGTCAGGTCGTTCATGATTCATTTTGGCAGCGAGCCGCTCCAATGAGCTTCGGAATAGGCTCCGCCAGCGCGCAGTTCTATGTTAGCGTGCCAGCAGGTGCTCAAGCAGGTCAGCGTTACGAGGTCTCTTCGGCATCATCTTTGAATTATTGGATTCCGCTTCTTGGCGGTCCAATTCCATGCTTCCCTTTTACCGAGGTGCTCAATGCAGGGCCCACTGAGGGAGAATTAGGAGGTCAGTGACGCTACTGTTGCTGCGACTTCGACTTCTTCTTGAGTCGAAGTCGCGGCGAATGAGATCGTAACCTCAATCTTTGATTATCGTTGTCTCTTCGTTTCTTACAGAATACTCAATGATTAGTAGGTAGAGCGCGCATGCAATCAATATATGGGCAAGCTCAGTTAGATATGTAAGTGCAAGAAGCCAGCCAAGTTGAGCGTTGTCGAGGGTAGATAAGTAGAGGTCTGCGAAAGTGCCTGAAACTTGGATTACAATGGCTAATCCAAGTAGATACATCCCCATTAGTCTCTCAGACCAACCAATATACATTGCGAAAGTGATAGAGACGAGCAATGGTGCGGTCTCTAGTAGTTTTTCGAGGATCATAGAATCATTCATTTCAAGAAGTCCTTTTTTCTTCCTGTGACAATTGGAATCGCCGTTACGTTTTCTAAGTCGAGCACTATCGCGGGGGATAGCTTACCCAAACAGTCGGCTACCACAATCAAGATATTTGCTGAGCGATATGTTTCACAAGCACTGCATAAAGACTACAGCGAGTACATGCTTGAAGATATTACTTTTTCGTACAAGAGCCACAGTTGGTTTTTATCTACTATAGGCGGAGGCTGGCTCCAGGCGACCACTTTTCTATTGAAATCTCTGACAGTGATTTTTCAAAGATAAACTACATGCCAGGCAAGTAGCTCGGCTCTGCAGAACGAGAAGGCTCTAAAAGTCGTCATGCGAAATCGAGATGTGAAAACTCGGGACTGACGAATACGCTGATTTGGGATCGATTGATGGTAGTACTTTCTCCTGGTGTGCCAACGTCGATCACATTTAGTGCAGGACTTTTTGTGGCTACCATGTTGTCAAAATTTGTTGCTACCAACTTTCTATTGATTGGCTTGAAAAGGAGGCGAGTCATTAGGAAACGTCCGCTTTTGGGCGTTAACCGGCCAGGTCTCTAACCGGCCAAAAGCGGACGTCTCATTCAGAACGCGGCTGTATTGTGGCTCAATGGTTATACTCGACTAAGAGACTAGCGAATAACTGAAAAAACCGATGCTTAGCTACCAAACAATAGATTCGTTCCGGAATATCCGGAATCTTTTCTACATAACCCGTTGTTAGATGTACTGAGATGCTGATAAACGTTCTCGTACATGGCGAAAACTTCTACATGCGTTTTTCGGATGAGAAGCAATACGTAGGGTTCTATGTAACGGTTACGGTAGAAGCAGGAGACTTTGAGGAGGCAGAAGAGCTCGCCATCACTACGTTACGCGGTCACGAGAACCTCAAAGGGCGGGTCATGAATCGAGTTTGGCAACCAAAACCAATGATGTACGTAGAAGAGATGAGTTATTCGACGGAAACTGTGGCTAGCAATACTGGATTTGCGTGGTATGTAATCGGAAAGAATCCTGCGCAGAAATTCGGTCCAAATTAGTGATGGAGTACATCTAACATGCAGTTGAAGTCGCTCACTCCATTCGCTCGGACGAAGCACCTGCGGTCAAAATGTGAATCACATTTTGATCCTCGGCGACTTCGTCGCTTAACTGGGTGTTAGGTGACCAACATGGCGCAATGGGCAGGTCAGTATTCAGGCGGTACTCACAGGTCGAAGGTCAAAGAGTTGACCCAAACCCTTGATTCGAAAATTAAGAAGGTAAGATCAGGCGCTGAAAGTGCGGACGTAAAGGGACTTAAATCCATCGCTAAGAGCCTCCTTCAAGCTGAATTGAGACTTATTGGTTCCAAAATCTCAGAGCAGAAAGATGAAGTAATTCGTGGTGAGAGATCAGAAATAAATCCTCGATTACTAGAAGACCACGGTAAGTTAGAGACAGAGGGAATAGACGGGATACTGAAGCGTCATAATGCAATCGATCTCTACTCGAGTGGTGACACCTAACATGCAATTGAAGCCGCTCCTCCGCCCTTTGGGCTCCGTTACCCGGACGAAGCACCTGCGGTCAATCTGTGAATCACATTTTGATTCTCGGCGTCTTCGCCGCTTACCTGGGTGTTAGATGCCCTCGAACGTTCACAAGTACTGCGCTTGGCACACTCTAGCTCTAATTCTGCTCGGCGCTTTGTTGGTCATCATAATGCCTCAAGAAGATCGCATCTACGTATCTATTGATGACTTTGAAACTATTTGGGGGAAGGTTCTATTCGCGCTGGTTCTGATCTACACAATGATTCCTGTGTTCATAAATATGCTAGTTATGTTTCTTCACATATTGAAACAGAACAAATGGCTTTGGCTACTTGGATTCATACTCCTATCATTTGGTGCCACGGCACCTTACTATTTTCTAGTATATAGAACGGAAGAAGGCATCTAACGTGCAGTTGAAATCGGTCGAGCCTCGCGTCGCAACCTCGGGCCGCTTCGATCAGCGCTTTGCGCTTGAGCACGGCCGCTTAACTGGGTGTTAGGTAGATACAAGAATCTCTTTAACGTAGTCATGAATATTTGGGATATTGGTGCTGACTGGAGTAAGAAGACTTGGATCATCCTTCTGAGTCTCTCGGTCATCGGTGCGTTGGCCTTGTCTGCCGGATTTGGGAGAGTCTCGGAGCATTTCGGCGTGGACGTACCGTATCTGCTATCCATTGTTGTAGTTATAGGGTTTTTCTATCCTAGCTATTATTGTCTAGTCAGAATCTACGCTTTCGATGATGACGATGATGAATAGGTCGCACCTGCGGTTGAATTGTGAAATCACAATTCAACCCTCGCCACTTCGCCGCTTAACTGGGTGTTAGATGCCCGATCCACTGCAACAGCGTAAGTGGGTTCGATTCTTATTGCTGTTGTTCCTGATAGTAATCTCTCTGGGAATCATTGCTCAAATTTTTCTAGTCCCAGTAACGGTTGATTCATCTCTCTACCTGACCACTCTTCTGGCAGGTCCCTTCTCAATGGCAGTTCACAAAGGAGTCGCGGGTATTGGTTGGTCTATCCTTTGGTGCTTCATCACATTTTTCCCAATTTCGCTAGTTATCCTCGCTCAGACTAGGTTGCAGTATTGGATTCTTATTCTGGTAGGAGTATTTTTTCTCATATGCGGTTGGGCTGTTAATCTTTTTGTGTTTGGTTCGGCTTATGTATGAGGCCAAGGGGCATCTAATATGCAGTGGGAGTCACTCGTTCCACTTACTCACTTGAACACTGCTAACGCCCACCGTATTGCAGCAAGTTAGTTGGACACTAGCGATAAAATGAATCGCGAGAATAGAACGAAGTACCTAATAGACCCCCTACACCCTAATTATCGGTAGTTGTCACTACGATGACGAGGGAAAGGAAAATAGTGCCTAGAACGCACTTGCGAACATAAGACTAACGTCCGCTTTGGGTCGAGTGGCGTCCTGGTTCGCGATTCGGCCAGAAGCGGTCATTCTCTCTGGAGTCGATAGTTGTATGTTTGTGTATTCTTCGCGTCAATCATCTCAATGCGCAATTCATCAAGAGGCATCCTTAACGCAACTAGTGCGATTCTTGTCTGTTTCAACCGGTCGGGAAACGCCTGGGTGAACCGTTGAACAACTCCTGTTGCGACCTTCTCCGGATCAACTAGTTTCAAGAGCCTCTGAATCCGTTGATTGATTTCGTAGTTGGTGTCTAACAACGATTTTAAAATCAACATTTTGAACACAGCTACGATAAGCAGTCCTGAGTCAGCGCGATTCTGTTCTGTTTGAAGGATCAGAGAAACCAAGAAGGATATCCAATAGGTGGGGCGAGCTATTCCAAATTCAATTTCGGCCTTCGCCAAATAGTAAGCCTCCAGTGCACTAGTCAAAGCCTGACACTGTTGTTGGACAGAGTCGCGAGCACCGTCTTCCGCGACAACTCTTGGGGTTTTTTTCAGCCAATATTCATGTAAAAGAACTATGTTAGTACAGATGTGAGCAATACTCGTTTCATTAATACCACTTGCCGTAAAAACAGCTTCTCTGGAGTCAAAATAAAAACCCGGTGTTTGTGAATCGCTCTTCAAAAATCCAAGCTCTTTGCCGATTAATTTCTCGATCCTATTCAGCAATCGACGATTTATCGCTGGTATTTTTCGAAGTAATTGTTTTTTGAACTCTAAGTCATTAGTGAAGGATCGATCGAAAGCAGCCAGGTCGAAGTTAAGAGCCATGTAGCCACCATTTCCGTCAAACGAAAGTGTTTGAACCTCTTCACCATTCTCGTCTTCGTTTATCTCGATATCTACGTTTTTATATTCAACAGCACCGGGTAGCTTCTTTGTTATCCCATGTTTCCCTGCAGAGATAGCTTCATCAGAGCCAAGATAAATTCGATCCGTAAGTTTGAGCCAGAATGGAGCTTGTTCTATATGTTGAGGACTATCTGGAACGCTTAGTGTGTATTCATTTGCGCTTGCGACAAACCTACCTGAATGTCTTGTAGAGATCTTCTTATCACCATAAGACATTTCGATACGTTCTATTCTGATACCGTTAGGGGGTTCCACAACAAGCTCCAAATCGATTTTGCGTGGAGCACTTCGAACTTTTAGTCTCGGACCGTTATTCTCAATATCGAATTCGTCTGTGCTGCCAATCCACTCGTTGTTTACTATTTCAGCAGCTAGCTCACCATTTCTGTCGAAAAACATGGCTTGAATTCTGGGTGGAGTTCCAGTTTCCTCCGGCGGTTGGACGCCTAAAATGCACGCGCCATCGATGGTGACGATTTCTTGCAAGTTAGAGAAAGTGAATTGTCCGATTCGTACTTGGTAATCCGCTTTTGGCGCGACATCCAAATAAAAAGTTGAGAATCCGTCCTCTAACGCTTTGGGCGAGCCATTTGCTTCAATTGCTTTTTGATCCGACCAAATACCTCGTGTGATTTGACCATGGCAAGTTGGACACAACAGTGTGATGCTTTCAGGATCATGAACATTCGCCTGAGAGAATGCCGTACCAAAGTGATGATATTCATATACCGCACAACCACATATGACACAACCGAATCCACATCTCTTTCGAATGGTACGCTTAACCTTTTCACCAATTGATCGAGATAGACCTTGTTTGTTTTGGGTCATATCGAGAATCTGCCACTAGAAGTGGCCCTACGATAGCAATCGCGAGGCATATAGCAACGTTAGCTATGGGTCGGGTGGCGCCCTGGTTCGCGATTCGGCCAATAGAGCAATCGCTGTTAGGCCTGGGTCAGACTTTGTTCAAAGGTCCTCGTCTGCTGCAAAGCACACTGCGAAGGATATGCGACATCTAAAATCCCTACTGAGCACATTGATCCAATTGGTTTTGGCATCATCGAGACAGTAAATCTACTAGCTATGCTCGGTGTCCGCTTAGGGTCGGGTTCTTGGTTTGTTAATCGGCCATAAGCGGGCTGTTCTGCTACGTAGATCTTTTAATCAAAGGGGTTACAAATTTACTGAATATGTTAAATTGTAACGATGAACGAACCCAATAAACCAACTTTATTCACTGGTGCGGAGACATCTAGTGTCGTCCTTCGTGCGGCGATGAATCGATTCTCAAGTTATGGCTATAAGCGCACTTCAATGGAAGACATTGCCCAAGAAGCACGTGTGTCACGTCCGACTTTGTATGCTTACTTCAAAAACAAAGAAGCGATCCTCCAGAAAGTATCTGAAGGTATTCATGAACACGCACTAAACAACATTGAGTTCCATCTAGGAACCGACAAACCTCTAACCAATCGACTAGAAGATTCATTTTGGGCGTGGAGCCAACCGTTTATGGAGATACTTTTTGGGGCTCCTCACGGTGCGGAATTGATAGGGGCCAGTAGCGCAATGGCTAGCGATGTTACAGAACATGCACGAGAGCAGTTTTTGAAGATGTTGATCTCTACGCTCAAAACTGCGCAGAGAAACGGAGAAATTGACTTTAAGGCGCTTGACTTGAGCGCTTCAGGGGCTGCTGAGTTTCTTGTTCTATCTCTGAATGGCTTGTCAACGGGGCAGGCTGACGAACGAACCTACAGAAAGCGATTGAGAATTCTGGTTTCTCTATTTCTCACAGCAACAGCGCCACAGGAGACGGGATGATTACTCTGTACATTGATACGATTTTACTTGCGGTTGGAGTTGCTACTTTTAGCATAATCGTCCAAGCCATTTTACCTAGGTACGCACTGGCAACTTTCTTTGGGAAGCGAGTAGATGATAGTTACACACTGTTCTTAGCCCGAAGTGGAGGAATACCTATTGCGATAATCGGCCTCTTATTGATTTGGGCTTCATTTGATGAGTCGATAAGGTGGCAAATCATTGTCGCCGCGTTGATCGGGAAGACACTCTTTCTTGTCACTATTGCCTCTAGCTGGCGAACCGCAGGAAAGGGTTACGCATTAACGGTCACGGTTGATGGCATCGCGGTCTTCTTGTTTGCGCTCTATCTATTGGGATTCTAGTTCATGATTCACTGGCTCGAATTCTTTGCGGTTATCGGCAGCGGCGTTTTAACCGGCGCGCTGTTAACTGAAGCTTTAGTACTTGTGCCTTATTGGAAACGCATGGAGATCGAGAAATTCCTGAGGCTTCATCACACGCTTGCTCCGTTGCTGTTAACGTTTTTCGCCCCACTAACCGTAGCGGGAACGTTATTTCCGATAACGGCCTGCGTTGGGGTAGGTCTGGAACACGGATTTACCGTCGCCTGGGTCGTTAGCGGTTTCTCTTCTGCAGCAATCTTAGCGTTTTATTTTCTCTATTTTCGAGAAGCAAACAGGACTTTTGAAGAGACCAAGAACATCGACGTCGCCGCTGCAACATTGGCGACGTGGTCGTTGTTACACAACGTTAGAACGGCTGTCGCACTGCTTGGGTTTGTTTCTGCTGCGGTGGCGTATGCAAGTTAACCAAGTATCTCGCCTAAAATCCGGCCCAGACGCAGAGGTCTAGTACAGTATTGGACTGCGATATTGAACGGTCGCTTGCTCACATCTGAATATCGACTTTAGGTCGGGCGGTATCCTGGTTCGCGATTCGGCCAAAAGCGGACACCTCCGCCTGCTTGTGGCTTAACAGTTATACTCTGAGATACAGGAACGATTGAAAGAACCGATGCTCAACTACCAAAAAATAGACCCGTCCTGGAATATGCGGAATCTTTTCCACCTAACCGGTTGTTATGTGCCTAGCCGACATTTTCGCCAATGAAGATTCTTGCGATCCCTTTAGTCACATTGTTAGCGGGTACTACATTTGGATATCTACTGAATTCCTGGAATCAACCTTCTCCAGAAACCAGAGCGTACAAAGAGGCAGTAGCAACAAGTGATTGGATGCTGAATAGGTTACTTAACGGAAATGCCCGTTGTGACAATGATCTTTGGAGAGACTTAGTTGAAACATTTCTGCATCAACAGAGATACCTATCAATTTCAGAAGAAGTTAGCGATGATTCTGTTGCAAGTCTGGCAGGTGAAAGATTCGAGAGCTGGAAGGATCGACTTTACTTTCTTGCTATAAATGAGCTGAGAAAGAAGGAGAGTTCAACGTGCGTGGAATTTATTCAACAGATTGGTTTGTATTCTTCCCTTGAGCTCAAACGATTCAAAGGCGGCACATAACATGCAGTTGAAGGCACTTGTCACTACGTTCCTCGTTCGGACAAACCACTGCGTGGTTTGCCGCTTAACTGGGTGTTAGACGTACTCCCATGCCTCGAGCAATATCACTTCAAGGACCGCAGGCTGTGGGTAAGACAACCGCTCTAAAGGCAATAGAGAGGAAGCTTGAATCAACTAATGTTTCATATGAAATCATTCGCCCAATAGTAGAAAAGCGTGAAGAACAACAGTTGAACATCTTTGAGCAAGAGGGGTTCGTTCAAAATCAAAAACTTTTTATCGAAGGTGAGCTGGCTCGATATGCGGCTCTGCCCGATGGTCTTACTGTATTCGACAGAGGTCCCGAAGATACAGAGTGTTTCTCCATCACCTTCCCGAAGTTAATCGGCCAAGACTGGGATATCGAACTGCTCTTACGCAACGAGCTGCAGAGGCTTCGAGAATGTGTTGTTGAATCAATTCTTTATCTGACAGCAAGAGATGAAGTTTTACTTGAAAGGAAGGAAGCAGATGAAAGTAGAAGAAGATTCTCTTTCAATCTTGAACACTTCCGACAGTTTGAAAGCTGGTACAAGAAGAACCCTAAAGTACGATTTCTTGACGTATCTAGCCTCAGCGAAGAGGATGTAGAGAACTCGGTAATGGAATGGATTCGAGAGTTTGAGACAGACGTCTAACATGCAGTTGAAGCCGTTCGCTTCGCTCACTCGGACGAAGCACCTGCGGTCAAAACGTGAATCACATTTTGATCCTCGCCGTCTTCGTCGCTTAACTGGGTGTTAGGTGTAACTCACGATGAACAAGGTTTCCGGTCCGACCTCATTGTTCAAATTCGTTCTGCCGCTAATCTGGTTCTCCTTCGTAGGGTATGCGCTTTGGGACAGAATTCAGAACCCACCCGAAAACGCTCCTCCTGATGTACATATACAACTCATAGGACTACCGTTGGTTTTCTTGATGGCCGGTCTCTTGTACTTCCGTTTTCGAGTCTGGGATCTTGTCGATGAGGTCTTTGATAACGGTCGTTTTCTTGAATTTCATAGCCGAGGTAAAGTGCAGAAAGTACCCTTGGATCAGATAGTAAATGTAAGCTCTAACCAGACAGGGCCGGAACGAGTGACTGTCCAAACACGAGAACCTGGTCCATTGGGCAACAAATTGGTCTTTACCCCTAAAATGAGATTTAGCCCCTTCTCAGAAAACGCTTACGTCAATGACCTAATTCGAAGAGTAGATAATGCACGAAACACCTAACGTGCAATTGCGGGGGGTGGCTCAATGTCTGCTTTGGGTCGGGTGGCGCCCTGGTTCGCGATTCGGCCAGAAGCTGCCATTTCACGTCTATGCTGACTAGACCCCAGACCGTCGGCGCAGGCTCGATAGAATTTGCTCGACGGTGCTCTCACTCTTAACTTCGCCTTTTCGTGATAGACCCTCGGTGAGGACGCCGTCCGGCGCATAAATCGAAAATAGAACCAACGCTCCCTCCGGCCCGCCAACTTCTATATGCACATCCCCAGCGGGTTTGTGGGCGTAGTGACCAGCTTTCTTAACGAGCCGACCAGTTTCCTTGCCCGTCTCAGGATCAATATCGATGACATGAAGCTCCCCCTCGAGAACAACGGACGAAATCTCTGCGGTATGACGATGTAAATGACATGCGGAATTAGGCTCCCATCTATACAACACCTCGACATGCCCGTCGTCTTGAGCATTTAGCACGGTACCGGAGTAGTCAATCGGATAATTGAATTGCGGTTTGTCGGTGTATCGTTTCCAATGAAATTTTTCTGTTTCAAATAAGTTCATTTCTCTCCTCCTTTTATCATTCACTCGCCAGTGCGTTCACTTCATGCTTCCCACCAGCGTAGTAGGCGATGGGCGAACCCTTGGCTACCATCACCGCTTCGATTTGATCGAACAGTTGGCGATATCGATAGAACGGCACGCGTGGATAGAGATGATGAATGGCGTGATAGTTTTGAAATAACCAGAGCCAATCTACCACGACGCCCCATTTCTCACGATAGACATAGCTACCTGTATCGACCCATCGACCGATCGCCTTGTAAGGTCTATGCACAAGATAGGCAAAGAAATAGATGGTGATCATGCTACCGAGCACTCCACTCAGAATGAGTAGGGCTAGCACTTCTATCGTCGGTCCATGAACAACCAGAGCAATGCGCCATGACAATGCAACTGCAGTCTCTACGACTACTTTGGTCTTCTCTTGTTGGGATGCTTTTGACCAGCAATTCTTGAAGTAGAAAGCGTACTGATCAACGCCGGAGCGTGCTGAATAGTAGAGCAATTGCGCAAGTGACTTGCCTACGCGATGGTAGGCGAAATCTGGATCCGCCTGTTGATCATTCGTATGTGCATGGTGTGCGAGATGACTGCGCCGATGAACCGTAAAGGGAATCATCAATACCTGCCCCGCCAGATAACCCAGGGCTTCGTTCAGCCAGGATAGGTGTCGGTGCTCGCCTTGTATGGATCGGTGAACCGCATCGTGCATCACTGTGTAGATTGCATACGTTGCTAGACTCAAAGGTATCAGAGCCTGCACAAATGAAAGTATACCGAAGACAAAGCCCAGCGATGCGATCGAGAATGCCGTCGCCACTGCGATACCAAGCCAAACGGTAAGCATAGCAAACTCGCCTGTGTAGCTTTTTGCACTTGCCGCTGCTTGCAAATCTAAAGATTGTTCGCTTGCCATTACCCACCTCCGTATTGTTGCCAGAAGTGTGCCTGACTAGAGCTACGCAGTAGAGATCAGATCGCGCCAATATCATGTCATTATTCGCCAAATATGCCATTCTTGGCAGATGCAAATCACTTCATTTTACTGCCGCATAATCCAGCGAGAATTGATGCGGAATGGTTCTCATACGTCTGGGCTTTACCAAGGCACTGGTCTATCCAGAAACGAAGTCGATGAAGTTGCAACGATCAACATAAGACAATTCACCGACTTCCTGAGCAATGCCGTGGCCATCTGTGATGATCCAGCTTTCGGTTTGATGGTCGGCGCACAAGCTCGTTTGGTAGGATTTGGTGATATGGGTGTTGCTGCTTTAGCCGCGCCTAATATTCTAGACAGCCTGCAAGTGATGGAAACATATGGTCATCTTCATTCCGGTCTGTCTACAACGTCGCTAACAGCCAAACCGCATCACTTGGAAGTGAGCGTCGAACATTATCGCGATGACGGACATAACATCATCTATTCAGAAGTATTCGCGTTGCTCTATCAAAATATACTCGAAGAGCTATTGGGCGAGCCCTTACATGATGCACGCTACCAGTTCGCTCATCACAAACCAGACTATGCCCATGAATATCACAAACGACTAAATGGCGCGGTCGAATTCGGTTGTACAAAGACGGCAGTAATGGTTCCTCATGAAGTAACCCGTAAATCATCCCCTTATTACGATGCCGGATTATGGCGACACTCGTTGCAGCGGTGCGCAGAACAATTGAGTGAGTTGAGTGGCAGAAAATCTGACTCTTACACGGCATACATCAAGAGACTACTTCGATCAAAACACTTACCCCTTCCCACTCTGAAAAGCATGGCCAGCGATCTTTGTATGTCAGAGCGATCACTGAGTAGAAGGTTGCAAGCAGAGAACACTAACTATCGTCAGCTTACTAGCATGGAATTAGAGAGCCGAGCGAAAGAATTTCTTAGTACCACATCACTGAGTATCGATGCGATCGCAGCAGAACTTGGGTACGACGAGCCAGCAAACTTCCGACGCGCATTCAAAGCATGGACAACTCAATCACCCACAGATTTTCGTGAAAACCTAAATTAGTCTTCCTGTTTGAAGTTCGCTCAAGAGTCAGTTGCGGGAGGTGATGTGGAGATCAAATACCATCGTACGCGAGGGCTTCTTACAGAGCAGCAGATAAGCCAAGCGCTTTCTATTTTCCGTGTTCGGCCAAGAGCAGAAGTTAGCCGATAGGGCACAACCATGATCTACCTGTAGCTCAGCAGTTCGTTCATGCCAGAAAAAACCATCAAAGAATAGGCGAAGAGTGCTAAAGTCGTTGGTACGACAACATTTCCTATATAGGGTGTTTCGGTAAGAGTTCGCCTGATAATGTTTCTACGCTGACGGCCTGTAATGAAGGCGTATACGTTGAACTTTGTTTCATTTTCTATGAAAACCATTGGCAGCTTCAGCGTTAGATGGCCTTTGACTATTACGTCACCATCGTCATAACCAAAGAGGCCGCTGACCGGATGAGTCGATCGAGCGAAAAACAGATCTCCATCGGCATGGATTGGTTCTAGGCCATGATCATCTAGTAACGCAACAATGTTTCGAGTTGGAAGGTCTTCCAACCGAAGAGAAAGACGTGTGGGCTTACTTAATCTGTTAAATAACTCGGTCTTGCGTAGGTACCCGTAGAAGTTGCTATCCTCCGGTTTCAGCACAGTGAAGCGGTAGTAGCACCAAGCAAAGACGGTAAAAGTCAGTGCTTTAAATCTCAATACTCCACTTTCCGTCAAGATAAGTGTGCCACCCAGGACTGAAATCGTCGAACCATCTGCAGTACCCAATTCGGCTCCTGTGAAGAAATAGAGGATGACGACAACGGATAGCCCAACCATGTTTCTCTGGGCGATCTTGCTATCTTGTGAATCGTACTCCATTCGAAGTTCTCACGCTGTGAGAGTGTCTACCAACATGTTACCGTAGCCTGCAGTAGTTATGCTGAACCGTTGATGATTCATTCTTGTTCATGTGAGCCGAAACGTATCATCGGTGTTCCACCCTAACTCGACCATCAGTCTTATTCACGTTTTAGTGAGGATGGCGACGGTACGATAGTGTGGCAGTCAATGGCTGTTTTGGGTCGGGTGGCGTCCTGGTTCGCGAATCGGCCAGAAACGGACACACAGCAGTTTGCAAACATGAATGGGTTATGTGGAAATTGTTCCACATTCTCCGGTAATAGGTGGAATATATTCCATCTACAATATTGTTAGGTTGCTTCGCATGTCCGAGACCACCATCTTGCTTTTCACCGCCGCTATGCTGCTACTCCTCATTATCTATGTCGTGTACCGCATAACCTCAAAGAGCACAGAAAAAGATCGACTATTCGAGAAACACGAGAAAACCTTCTATCCAGGCATGAGTGCAGGAGATGGATTTGTACCAGACTCGGGTGATAAGGCGGGCTGGGTGTTTACGATACTCGTCGTATTGGGTATTTCTTGGATTGTTATCTATGCAATTTTAGTTTCGTTAGGGTTTCAGATGGCAGAGGGGTACTTGTTAGTTTCAGGCATCCTTTTCTTTGTCGCTGGTATCACTCAAGCTGCTAGAGTGAGTGGAAAGAAAACTTTATGAGCAACCTAACATGCTTGAAATCGGTCGCTCCTCGCGTCGCAATCTCGGCCCGCTTCGATCAGCGCTTCGCGCTTCAGCGCGGCCGTTTATCTGGGTGTTAGGCGGACAGGATGACCCGAAGACTTTTGGTGACACTGTTTGTCTCGATGCTACTGTTCGGTTGTGATACGAGTGACTCGGTAGAGATCACTGAACCGAGCGTGAATAGCGTTAGGACCATAGCGTCGAGTCCGATGACTAAAGACGAATTGGAAAGCTGGTTGCAGGAAAGATACGGCCACATAGAGAGAAGTCAGTCACTGTGGGCGCTATCCGAGGAAGGTAGCGCAGGAACCTTTGCTTACCGCCTACGGGACGGCAGATTCATAGAAGTAGATGGGTATGCTACTAAGGATCTTGAATATTTTGTTGATCCATCATTTGATTTTTCGAAACTACCGGCAAAATAAAACTATGCCGCCAACATGCAGCTGCCGCCTTTCGTTTCACGTTCGCGGGAACTTCTAACGCAATTCCCAGCCGGAATCAGATTTCGATGACGAACAAGGAAGAGGAAGAATTACAAAACTCTCTCAAGAAATTGGATGAGAGAGCGCAATAAAGAATAGTTGTCCACGATCCAGCGGAGCACCCTATCGACCCCAACAGCGAATGTTGTAGTTTCTGCGGTCTTACCCCAATCGATCAGACGGAAATCATATCTGGTCCTGGTGTAAGGATATGCGGGAAGTGCGTCGGTCTTTGTGTAGATATTCTTGAAGAACAGCGAAGGGAAAGAGACACCTAACATGCAGCCGCTGTCATCACCTTAGCATCCCGGAGCGCGCACGGATGAAGATCCTGGGATTACCCGGTAAAAATCAAGCAACTTGCACGTGGCTCCAAACGGTTCTCGCTGGGTTATCACAGGATCTGATGATCCAAGAATACGATTGTTGGCACTCGCAAGATGCTGAATTGGATTTAGCTCTAGAATCCTCCAAAGCACAGCAAGCGAATCCCGATATAGTCGTCGCCAAATCTATCGGTACTCTTGTTGCGCTCTCTGCATTTACTGAAAAACCGGTTAAGGCGATCTTTTTAGGTGTACCTTTGGGCGTTTATAGCGATTCTGAAATCGCCGCTCTTAGAACATTCGCTAGCGAGCGAGAGATTTTGTTCATCCAACAGGAGGCAGATCCCGCTGGTCCATCAAAACAGCTGATTAGTCTGTTGGATGATGTTGTAGTTCAAACCGTACCTGGAGATGATCACAATTATGAGGATGTTGAGTTGATAAGGAATAGCATCAAGCAATGGAACAAAGGGGTCGCCTAACATGCAGTTGAAGCCGCTCATTTCTTTCGCTCGGACGAAGCACCTGTGGTCAAAATGTGGCCCACATTTTGATCCTCGGCTACTTCGTCGCTTAACTGGGTGTTAGGCGCGTCATCGTGAGTACTGCATCGGTTGAGCCTTTTGAGTACGACACTTGTGAGTTGCGCTATGGATCTCAGCTGGATGAGAACCACTTCTTTGGATGGCTTGGCGAGCTCGAGTTTGTAGAATCTGTTGAGGGTGGCGTGATAAGGATCACGAAACCTCTATCGAAACCTGATTTAAAAGACCTAGTTGCGTTGTTCTTTAGGTACGGCCTAGATATGCGAACACTTCAGCACTTCTTAACACGTGATAACGCATCTTGGTTCAAAAGCGAAGATACATATTGGTACAAAAGGGTATTCGAGGGAGACCCCTAACATGCAAAAGGAGTCATAGAGTGAATGCCCACCTGGTTGCTATTGCTTTCTTTTTATTGGCAGCGGCGCTCTACCTGCTTGGTCTAAATTTTTGGGTAGGATTCTTGTTTCTAGGCATCATGGTTGAAACGGTGGCGTGGGTCACACTGTTGTCCTCGGATGATACTCGAGACTAGCTGAACACTAGCGAATAAAATGAATCGCGAGAATAGAACGAAGTACTTTATAGCTATTTCGGTGGTTGCAGTTCTGATCGGTGTCTTGACTGTCGTTAAGGTTTGGTCTTTTGATGCCGACGAAAGCGAATCTTTGTTTAGATTTGAGTTCGTTCTACCAGGAGTGCTGTTCTTCCTCTACGCTTTAATTATCGGTATTTGTCACTACGATGACGAGGGAAAGGAAGAATAGCGCCTAGAACGCACTTGCGAACATAGGACTGTGGAATGCAAAATCTCTTGCGAATTACGTTGATTCTATTAGGCGTTTCGATAGTCGGCGGTCTCTATATCTGGTGGGATCGTGAAAGTATTAACACATTCATGGCAATGCAGCTCCTCGGTTATGTCCTGGTAATAGTTGGCATTGCGTTGTTCGAGAAAAAGCGTCGTTTCTTTCAAAACGCGTTGATGTCGTCTGTTTCATTGTCGATCTTGTCCTGCCTTGCTCTCACTCATATGGCCACCGGCGTTTTTCTTCGAGTTTTCATTGAGGGCTTTGCGTTGCCTTACGTTATTGTTTTGGTAGCGTTTTACAGCATGACTGTTAGGTTTTCTTCGATGCTTCAGCAAGAAGAGCTAAAGGAACACTAGTATGCAGCTCTTCTCCAATGAGGCGCCCAATATTCAATCGCGGAGATAGAGCTAAAGGTCCGCTTTGGGTCGGCTGGCGTCCTGGTTCGCGATTCGGCCAAATGCGGACGTTTATACTAGGTTTCCATGGAGGAAAGCTTGGTCTGGAACTCTTCGCTCGTGACCTGTGACAGATGGCCTCCGGTGAAAAAAACATCCTCCGTTACTTCAGTTGTAGCCCACATTGGGAATTGAAATGAGTAAATCTGTTCACGTGTTGGCATTTCCGCCTCACAGAGTACGAGACCGGCCAGCTGTCCCTCAAAGACATTTATTCCGAGCCAGTCATCACCATCGAGTACTCGGTAACGCCGTTTAGACAGCTTTCGACTCGGCAGCGCCGCGAACAGCGAATACTCTTCGAGGGAAAGATAGACGTTCACGATAGCGACAGAGTAGTAATCGTTCGCTGGGTACTTTTTGCACAGCTTGTAAGTCACCGAACCGTCTGTGCTGGCCGCGCGTCTTAGGCGCATATTCGTATTTGGCAAATAAAGATCGTTGATCTGAACGTAGTTTTCTAGATCAAGATCGACTTCAGCGAGCGACTCGACCAGGAATCGGCGTTCGTTCTCTAAAAGGGAGTACTTGGGAGTTTCCATACGCGCTTGTTTGTTAGCCGGCACATAGAGTATAGCAAAACGGCTTTTCGGTTGGCGTCTGAGAGTTAGCAAGCTTGCGACCGCTCGAACACTACTCAAAGGCGATGTTCGGCCAACAGCGGGCTTCTCTGCCTGCTTGGGCAGCGGTTCTGCTTAACGGTTATACTCTTTAGTGAAAGGAGAACGATTGAAAAAAACCGATGCTCAAGTACCAAACAATAGAAGTGCGGAATCTTTTTCGCCTAACCCGTTGTTAGGTGAATAGCTTGAATCGACCGAGAGAAGTTCAGGCTGCGTTCATGCTAATCTTGCTCGCGTTCCTTTTGAGTCAAGTGAATACCAATTGGCCGCTTTCGCTTAGAAGCGTTTTACCTATCATTCTGAGTCTGGGCATTTCTGTGCCGATACTGTTTATGACATATAGACTCTATACAGGTGACTGGCTGGCTCGGTTACTGTTTGTTCCCGTTGCTACTGGTATTTCCGTACTTCAATACTTTCAGGCATTTGTTTGGCCCGGTCAACGTTACACGGTTAGTGTCACTGCTCCAGATGCATTGATACCAGAGAATTATATGGCGATGTTTTCTGCGTTTTGTCTAATTGTTGCAGCTGGACTAACGTTTACTCCTGCAGCAAATCGCTGGTACAAGTCGAAAAGGAGCGCCACCTAAAATGCAGTTTGAGTCGTTTCCTTCGGTCACTCGGACGAAGCACCTGCCGCCGAGATGTGAATCACATTTTGATCGTCGGCGACTTCCTCGCTTAACTGGGTGTTATGCGTCAAGTCAGATATTGAGGATGAGAAATGCCATCAGCTAGTGAGGAAGAGAAGTACCTCGAGTCCTTAAACTCAGCTGTTCAAAACGCTCGGGGAGCTCTCGATGCAATCAAGTCCCAATTAGGTGCAGAGACATTCGACGATAATTCGCATTCAAAGTATCTGAGGACCGGACGTGATCCCGAAATGCACGCTGCGTCGAGAGAAGTGGCGAATCTATACCGATCAACGAGTGAGTTAGTAGCTGATTTAGAACGTCGAGTAGCCAGCTACGAGGATACGTGGAGACTAGATCGCCAACACGAAGAAGACCTTCGTGCTTCTTTGCGGATTGACCGTTGGAAAGATTGGTTTCAAAGATATGTTCGTTGGACCATCGGAATCTTCGCTGCAGTGACGATTTATTCGACGGTGGTTTGGATGTCTGAAAAAACAGATTTTTTCAAGGTACCCATACGTGACATCCTCTTTTATGAAACGACTGAGTAAAACTCAGAATATGACGCATAACGTGCAGTTGAAAACGGTCGCACCTTGCGGTGCGTCCTCGGACCGCACTCATCAGCGCTGCCGTTTAACTGGGTGTTAGGTGGACTATGATCTGCCCGGAGTGTGGTACGCACATATCAAATCGCAGACGCCTTACAATAACTGTTTGGACATCAATTCATTGCCCAGGATGTGGTAGTCGGCTGAATAGAAAATGGACCCTCAAATCCGGCGTGACAATGCTGATATGGCTTTCATTGGGTCTTGTGTTAATACCAGAACTGTTCCAAAACGTTAGCCCGCAGATAGTCGCGGCGCTAGTCTTTCTCTGGTCTCTTTATATTGCAGACTCTTTTGTAGTTAAACTCACTAAGGTAGAAAAGCGTCAAGGTATAGCAGCGTTGTTCTTTGGCGATAAGGAAGTGAAACGAAAAGAAAGTCCAGGAGCCATCTAACATGCAGTTGAAATCGGTTGCTCCTCGTGTCGCAACCTTGGACCGCGGTTATCAGCGCTTCACGCTTCAGCGCGGCCGCTTGATTGGGAATTAGATGCCTAGCAATGTTTCAAGCATATTGTGCTTATCACACGGTTGTTGTTCTGGTCTTAATCACTGCTATCCAACTAGTTGAAGTTTTGGTTCCGAGTATTCACTTGATTAGCAGCATGAATCTGTTCTTTGATGAATCGAGAGTTTTTGGAGGTATTGTCGCAGTTTACGTTGGCCTCCCGATTTTCATTCACTGGATATCCATGATCATGAATGCCGGCATGAGAAACGACAAATGGGTCCTGATTGTTTTCTTTTTCTTGTATTTTGGCTCGCTGGTTTATTACTTTAAGGAGTACAGAAAGCAAGATGGCATTTAACATGCAGTTGAAGCCGCTCATTTCATTCGCTCGGACGAAGCACCTGTGGTCAAAATGTGAACCACATTTTGACCTTCGGCGACTTCGTCGCTTAACTGGGTCTTATGCCACATGAGCTTTGAACTTATTCAGAGCTATTTCTGGTTGATATGCGGGGCCTGGGTAGGCGGAGGAGGGGCCGTCACGTATCACTTTGGCCATAAGAAGAATATTCGAAGCGGAATTGTCACAGAAGAAGGAGTTCGCAATTTCATTAAGGGGTGGGCCCTCGTCATAGGGGGCACTAGCGTTGTTTTTTGGTTATTGCAGCGTATCGCTGGGGCTGAGTCACCTCACTACCTGGAATGGGGGCAACCATATTCAATTGTCGCTTTGTCCCTAAATGTTCTGCTTTGGGGTCTATTGCTCGGCTGGGTATTTTTTCGCGATGGAGCCGAAGTCCTCAGTTTGTACCTAGTTCACAATAGGTCTGGACCCTTTAGCCTAGAGCTAACCGAAACAAAGGTTAAGATACTAGCGATTGTCATCGTTGCCTCTGGCTTTGCAGGTATAGGTTTGTTCGATCAACTAGGAGCTGCATAACATGCAGTTGAATCCGCTCATTTCATTCGCTCGGACGAAGCACCTGCAGTCAATTTGTACCCACATTTTGATCCTCGGCGTCCTCGCCGCATAACTGGGTGTTATACGTCTTAAGCTGGCAGTCAGGTAAGTGACAGTAACGTAGATGAACTCAACCGGAGAATAGTTATGAAAATTGTAAAGGTGTGTGCTTGCCTTTCTGTACTTGTGGCTCTAGTTCCAAGTTCCTATGCATCTGAGTCTTGGACGGTGAATTTTAGGAACAGTGCCACCGATGAGGTTCTTGTACATATTGAGAAAATGTTTCGCTTCAAACCGAGGAACCCCGAAGCTGCTTGTCTTCAACCGGAGGTCTCTTTTTATAGCGACGAGCGATGGACTAAAGCCGCTGCTCCAGAGCTCATTCGCCAAGTGATGAGTGAGGCAGGTTGTAGTACTGTGACCTTCGATCGGTTCACCTACACACTTGGGGTTTGACGGATAACATGCAGTTGAAATCGGTCGCGCCTCGCGTTGCAACCTCGGCCCGCTATTATCAGCGCTTTGCGCTTCAGCGCGGCCGCTTAACTGGGTGTTAGATTCCTTGGAGTTGACGTTGGAGAAGGACGTACTTTGGTTTGTGGGTCAATTTGGAATATTGCTCGAGGCCGTAGGTGCGATCTGGATCGTCGTCGCTGCTTATCTTGGCATGAGAGCGCAGGAGGAATCTGAAGTTAATCATGCCGGGGTAGAGCTTACAGAAATCAGAAATGCGGAGATGCCCGCGGGTCCGACTCATGATGCATTTACTGTTGTTGCAGCAGAATTCAGAGCGCTCGCTAGAAAAAAATTTAGAAATGAGTTGATAGGATTCGGGATGCTGGCTACGGGTTTATTGCTTCAGTTCGCTGGTAATTGGTGAGGAGAATCTAACATGCAGTTGAAGTCGCCCGCACTTCGAGGTGCGTCCTCGGAGCGCTCTCATCAGCGCGGCCGCCTAATTGGGTGTTAGGTGGCCAACGATGACGCAACTTATGGCGCTATCGGCTCTGCTGCTTTTTCCTCATATCTCATCGGCTCTACCTCTTGTGTTCGACCAAGAGCTTCCCTACGTTAACGCCAGTGTTAATGGAAAAAGTATTGAACTGATGTTTGATCTTGGAGCTGACGCTCCAATTGCCCTTACCCGCTCAGAAATCGCAGAGACAAACGTTAGTATTCTTTCTAAGTCGCTCACTTACGGTATGGCCGATGGCAGTAACTTCGAAGTTCCGCTTATTCGGGTAGAGAATCTCAAAATTGGTAAACTGGAAAAGAGGGATGTTTTAGGGCATGAATTTCGTTATTTAGGTGGAGCTAAATCTGCAAGACGTAGTGGTCACATCGGTTCGTCCTTGTTTGAAGGTTTGGTACTGCAAATTGACTATTCGACCAAGAGTGTTGAAATCAGTGAACGAACTCCAGATGAGTGTCCGCAAAACTGGAAGAAAATCGACTTGGCGTATGGAATACCCCGTCTAGAAGTCACAATGAACAACAAATCGTACTGGCTAGCTTTGGATACTGGTTCTCAAGGTAACTTCTTACCGCCGGCAGATGTTGTTTCTTCCACAATGAATGTCAGTACTAGCGATGGCGAAACAATGAGTATTCCGTTCCAGGCGCTTGAAATACTACAAGCACCTTTCGATGGATTCTTGGGCTATGACTTTTTTCTGGCGCATAGTGTTTGCCTAGATTTCAAGGATTCTCGGATCTCATATGAAAAGTCCACCTAACATGCAGTTCCGGATCTAGGTCTGACGCACGCGTTGGGTCTTATCCTACCAAGCGAAAGCGGACCGAGTTCACGTTTCAGTCTGATCGGGGTAGCTTTTCCGCTCAAGGGTTATACTCGGTAAGGAGACTAGCGAGCGATTGGAAAGATCAATGCATATCTACCAAACGATAGATCCCGGATTTCTGGAACCTTTTCCGTATAACCCGTTATCAGATGCCTGAGCGAGAAAACTTCGACCTTGAAGAGTATGTTCTAAGGAGCACTGAAGGTGATTGCTTTATCTGTGAGTTCCTTGCAGGGAATCCCGATTATCAGCATTTGCTCGTATATGAAACTGATACTTCAGTGGTTTTCCTAAACAAGTACCCAACTCTGTTTGGGTACGTTTTAGTAGCGCCGAAGCAACACCTCTGTGACGCAACGGGTTCTTTTTCCGAGGAGCAATACCTAGAAATGCAGCAGCTCA
This sequence comes from Pseudomonadales bacterium, assembly GCA_965267195.1. Taxonomy (GTDB): domain Bacteria; phylum Pseudomonadota; class Gammaproteobacteria; order Pseudomonadales; family Azotimanducaceae; genus UBA9659. Next base: position 676,043 of record OZ253942.1, on the reverse strand, counting down.
TCTATCGTACTAGCGAGGCTATTCGCAAGGAGCTCGACCCTGAGAGGATATATATCTTGAGTCTAGGTAGCGTGACAGCAAACGCTCACGTGCATTGGCATATCGCACCTCTCCCTCCCGGTGTGCCCTTGGAAGAACAACAGTATTATGCTCTTATGCATGAAAACGGAGTCGTGGAATTCTCTAATGAACAAGCGGAAGAGTTCGTGCGGAAAATCAGGCTGCATCTAACGTGCAATTGAAGCCATTCGCTCCGCTCACTCAGACGAAGCACCTGCGTCTTTGTCGCTTAACTGGGTGTTATGTGGATCTGCCGAAGCTAGCAGTGATCCTTCTCTTTGGACTTTCGACGTTTCAAGGAAATGCGTCTGGTATTTTCGAGGTAGATAGAGAGATGATCTATTCGCTGGCGTTTGAAAAGGCGTTGGTAGAACTTGATCACTTTAAACCCGGCGATCTGTTGCGTGGTGGAATAGGTATACATTGTGAAGCTAGCAAACCATGCATGGCCTCAGTGAATTTGAAGATTCGTGAATCTGTGTCTCGAAGTATTAAAAAGTACGAGGAAGGCCAGTGCGTTGAGGCAGAGAATTTTAGTCTCATAATCGTCTATCTGAATGAGGACAGTACTCACTCAATACATAAAACTGACAGTGCAGGAACCGAATGGCCAGTCGATTGCGAGAAACATGAATTATCCACATAACAAGCAATTCAAATCGGTTGCACGTCGGAGTGCGTCCTCCGCTTTGGTGCTGCCAATTAATTAGGTAGTGGTGTCGTGACGAGATTGCTCTCCATTGCGCTCCTCGGATTGATGACAGCGCCGACTGTTAGAGCGCTCGAAATACAGTCAGATTTCCATACGCAGGACATGAATACAAATGTATGGACCTGGACAGGCAACGTTACGATGGTTGATGGATCATACAGGCTGCAGGCTGATTCACTCACAATAGAATACGATGAAAGAAACCAGCCGTGTGTTGTTAAAGCAACCGGAGATCCAGTTCGCGCTTCAGGAGCGACTAAGGGAGAAGTAGCCTTCGCTGAAGGGGAAGTCCTACTTTACAACTGTGAAGACCAAGCCGCAGTGCTCATAGGAAACGCGAGTCATAATCGAGGTGATTATAGTCTTGCTGGTGACCGGATTATCTACGACTTCCTCCAAAATCAGATTGAAGCTCAAGGAAACAAGGGGGCAAGCGTCACCACTAGGTTCAACCCAAGTGACGCTAACATGTAATTTAGCGTCCATTGGACTAGTGTCCGCTTTGGGTCGGGTGGCGTCCTGGTTCGCGATTCGGCCAGAAGCGGACACACAGCAGTTTGCAAATATGAACGGGTTATGTGGAAATTGTTCCACATTCTCCGGCAATAGGTGGCATATGTTCCGTCTACTATTTTGTTAGGTGCTAGGTGTGACTTTGATAGCCGAGGTAAAAGGAGCTATAGAGGGGCAACATATTGGCTTGTCGATATTACAAATATTCTGTGTCGTGCTTATGTTTACAACGCTAGTATTTTTTGGCAACTGGTTAGATTCTCGCCCAATTGCAGAACTTCCTGCTGATGTAATACCTCTGGTGGGTGCAGAAGCCTTCTATCTAAATCATGGAAGCTTTGAATACTTCCCGGACTCGCCTGAATCCAATCCAGTAAAAGCCTTGATGGTTCGTGCAGGTATACACCTCGCCGGAATACTAGTTGTCTGTAGTTTTGGCTATTCGTTTTATAGATACAGGCAGCAAGGAAGCACCTAACATGCAGTTGAAATCGGCCGCTCCTCGCGTCGCAACCTCGGACCGTTCTTATCAGCGCTTCGCGTTTCAACGCGGCCGCTTAACTGGGTGTTAGGCGTACATTCGTGCTTCGAGTAATAGTTTCCGAAACATATGGTCTCCTAAAGTCTCGTCCGATTTCCTATTGGATTCCCACTATCCCTTTTATTGTGCTGCTAGCTGGCTATTTCTACCTTCAAATCGTGGGAATTATCCCTGAGAACATTTTTACTAACTTGTTTGGGGAATTTCTCTCTGCTGTGCTTGCGGTAACAACTCATAGGCTGGTTCTGCTTGGAGCTGAATCTGTACCGCGGTACGGATTGGGAAAACTGAATGGTAGAGATGCTATGTTTTTCCTGTACATGATCGGCATCGACCTGATCACCATTATCCCAATGACTATTGCATCATTGGCGTTAATTTTTGGATTCGGCGTAATGCCAGATGGGCTCGCACCGCACCCTGTGACATTTGGGCTTGCCGCGGTTGCGGTCCTTGTTGTTTTCTTTGTTTCAAGGTTTTGCCTCGTGCTTCCTGGAACCGCTGTGGATGATGAAGTTAGTTTTGGCGAATCTTGGGACCTGACTCAACAGTCGCGGGTTTCTATTTTTGTCGTGTTTTCGATTCTTCCTGTTGCTGTTCTCTTGCCGGTTTTCTCGCTCTTTTTCTACGATTCTCAGCTATTGACGTTTGTAGCATCAGTTTTCAGCACCTTGGGAATAGTGGTAGGTATTGTGTTTTTATCTGTGGCTTACAAAATGATTCGCACGCGTGAAAGAGACGCCTAACATGCAATCGCGGACATGGGACGAATGTCCGCTTCGGTTCGGGTGGCGTCCTGGTTCGCGATTCGGCCAAAAGCGGACTGTTTAGTGTGAGAGTATTTTTCTAGTCGAGACACGATACAAAGATTGGAGGTTCAACAAATGATTGACCCGTCGACGGTTGAAATCTGGAATGAACTAAGTGGCGGTAAGAGAATTGGCTATGTAGGTCTATCTAGTCCACTTTTCTATGACAAAAAAAATGCTGCAACCAGAACCGCAAATGATGAATCTACCAGCCCCAACCCAATTCTTGATGGCGGAGTAGGTGCAATGCTCCTCTATGATGAAATTTGGTTCTTGTGCAGAAGCTTATGTCCGGAGAATATGCGAAATCTGAAGTTTGTACGGTTTCTGGATGAAGAACAGATGACGCCTCAGCTTGATCTGGATGAAGGTGAAAAAGAGATGTTCTGGTCCAATTTGGATCCTGCAGCTAGAAAGGCATTTAGGGCTCACAATGCTGATTATCAGGATACAAGACGGCTACTAGGTCTCAAGTCAGGGGAAATCTATACAGCAACTTATAACCTGACAATCAACGGGTTTCTGACTCGCGGAACCAGTCAGAACTATGCAAAGTTATATATGGATGTACATGCAGTAAATGAAATGCCTGATTCTGTTGAGCTAATTACGAACCGTATCACCTCACTCGCATTGAATACCGATTCTAGAGCGTCGAATCTTGCTGCGTCAGCCGAATCCATCCTCTTTAGAAACATACAAGAACACTTGGATTTAGAGGGTCCTTATCATCCCTATATTGAAGAGTTAAGAGAGAGCACATTTCTCAGCGGCTTTCGTTCTTGGATACTAGAGAATCTGGAAAGTGCTTCAGAGTCCGAGCTATTGGAATTTGTATCTGAGGTCGATGTGAAAATTGCAGAAGACATGAAGAAACAATACCTAAAACACCTAGATCCTAGTCAAATCTATCGCGACACAACCAGCACTGTAATCTCAGCTTTCGCTGAAGACCTCATTCCATTTGCAAGTACAGCGAGCTCGATCGCTTCACTTGCAAAGAGTTACGACTCATATCGCGAGGCGAGAAAGTTACATTGGCAAGGGTTCTTGTTAGAAGCCGAAAAACTGGCTCAAAAATAACAGCGGTTAAGTCAATTGATGATTGAACATCGGATCTCTTAAGATCCTTTAGGCTGCTTTGGGTCGGGTGGCGTCCTGGTTCGCGATCAGCGAGAAACAGAGGAGTTAAGGTCGCCTTAAAACGTCATCGCCAGAGAGCGGTTGAACCGTAATTGTCCTCGATGGACACTGGCCCAGCTAAAGGCTTCGAACAATCTTGAATCTCACAAATCCAAATAACAGCAACGATGACCAATTCAGTCATTTGAATCTTTACCAAATATCTTAAGGATCGATCCCTACAAACTTACTGGTTTAACGTAACAGGCTTGAGAAACCCGCCGCAGCAGGTTTCGATGCCAGATGAGAACGCGCCTACCTAAGGACCAATAATCGTAATTGGTCCCGTGATGCTGGTGATGGGATAGCTGTAGATTCCTAGGTATCCAAAAAACAAAGGATCAAGCCAGCCAACAGTCCACCAACCTGTAGTGGTTACCGTTGAACCGTTCCCGTACGGATTCGTGATCCAATAGTTCGATGAGACATTTCCATTACCTCTCGGCTTTGCGACCCCACCTGCGTAAGTGCCTGGACATGGATTTGCAGGATTCCAAGTCGCTGAGCCCGGTCTCATGCACATTGTAGACTGTGCATGGGTGAACCCCTCATCGTGTACATCCCAAATAAACAAATTGATATGGGTTGAAGCCATCAACGGTGCGTTGGGATGAGTAATTGCACTATTTGAACTGTCATCAACGATCAAGCCAGAGTCACTATGTCCTCCCCAGTCAGGTGTGCAATGCGCACCGAAGGGTGGCAAAGGAGCACCAGTCACCGGGTTCGTCATAAAAGTTCCACACCATGCAGGACCTGCACCGTTACCGAAACCTGCACCGGCTGGTTTCGCGTAACAATGAATGGAAAACAAAAAAAGCAGAATTAAAGTAGTGTATTTCATTGCGATATCGAGACCCCATCGTTAGTGGGTTCATAAGGTAGCGTGGCCATGTAACAGCTGGTTTGCCATAGGTATTTTTGAACTCGTTCGGGTAATTCAACCTTTCGAGGCAGCTCAGAGTTGGCGGAACTCGTATGCCTTATTCGCTGTTCGATCGCCTCATCCATCTTCGCGTAGTCAGACGCAGGTAGTTTCTCTTTGAGTTCTTCATACATCGATATGCGATTGTGCTCACTATCTCGCTGAAACTTTTCAATATTGGCCTCGATACTCGGAGCATCTATTTCACTAAGCGATCGGCCTTCGACATACGGACACACATGATCGTTGTAGATCGTTGGCATCTGATATTTTTCAAGCAATTGCTCAGCAATTCGGCTTCCCTCCTTAGAGAGCTCACCTTTGTACAGCGCAAAACGTACGCCGCGAGACTTATCAGCAATCCCAACAGGTCCAACACCGTTATAGTCAAAAGGACGAGCTGGTGTTAGGCCCTCTTTGAACGCCATCATTTCTTCCCTGGTTATTTCCAAAGCCGTCGGTACGGCCTCAAGAAAGGCAGGGTCCTCCAATGGGTTTTGTGGCTCTGCAGACGCTGCAGATACTCCTGCCAACGTTGCAATAACAATCCATCTTTTCATTCGATATTCACTCCTTGATACAAACTACTCACTTTTAAATTTGCACAACGCAATCACTGCTTGTTTGCGGGTGGCCACCCTCGCGAAGTCGCTAGCTCTTCCGCTGCACTCTCGCAACAACTAGTCTTCTTGAGAAACACGTAGGTCACAATCCGTTGTTTACTGCTCTAAGGCTAGGAGAACGTGTACTCGTATCCGTCGAACAACGGTCTTAATCTTGTCAGAATTTTGGCGGATGTCATGTGAGCAATATCTCACTTTTCGAGACCGGTCGTCGGAAGATATCGTGATATCAGTTAGAGACCATTTAGCCTACAACGACCGTTCGTCGGGTCTGGTGAGAGAAGACAGCAATTTCACACACACGTGATATTGAAGATACAAGCTTCTCTACTAACATGTAGAAAGTAGGCATGAATACGGATGATGCTTTAATGGCAGTCACAGAGAATTTTCGGGGGCAATGACACTACTCGACGCGATTGTTATCAGCGTATTACCTCTGGCATCAACAATCGTGTGTATTTCGATCTTAGCCAGGCCAGAGCTAAACCAATCTGCAGAGAAGGACCTCTTCGTCTACCAGTCTTTAAAGACTGGGGCTACTTCAGCCAAATATCTCCTGATGTTGTTGCAGATTAGAGGTGGCTGTCGAACCAGTCCTCGCTTCAAATGACTGCCGCATTCGGCCAAAAACGGACAATCTGTGTTTGCGATATGATGGGCTTGTTCAGTCATGGGAAACTTTTATGGATGAGGATGAGTCGAATGACGATGCTGAGAAAAAAGATCTCCCTGAATCTAGCAAAATAAGAAAAGCCTTACAGATCGCTAGAGCCGTTCCAGAGATCGGCGGTATATTCTCAGCTATCGCATCACATTGGTCAGAAAAAGAACAAGGTCGAGTAAACGAATTCTTCAAAGCATGGGTCCAGATGCTCGAAGATGAGCTTCGTGAAAAGGAAGCCACGATAATAGAGATCATGGCGCGGATTGATCTAACCGAACAGTCAATAAATGACCGAGTTGAGAGCCCCGAATACCAAGCGCTTTTAAAGAAAACATTCCGGGAATGGGCAGGCGCAGAAAGTGAGGAAAAAAGAAAACTCATCCGCAATGTCATGTCCAATGCAGCTGCTAGCTCGCTTACGAGTGACGATGTCGTTCGAATGTTTCTTGACTGGATAAAAGACTTTTCAGAGATGCATTTCCGAGTCATCGGAGTGATCTATAACTCCAACGGAATCTCCCGCGGCGAGATGTGGAGAAGAATCGGACAGGGCCGGGTCCGCGAGGATTCGGCGGAAGCTGACCTGTTCAAGCTGCTAATTCATGACTTAAGCACCGGAAGAATTATTCGACAACACCGAGAGACTGACTATCAAGGCAATTACATTAAGAAGACCCCAAAAAAGACACCTAAAGGTCAAGCCACTCGAACTATGAAGTCTGCATTCGACGAAGAAGAACAATATGAGCTGACAGGCCTGGGTCAACAATTTGTCCACTATGCGATGACGGAACTCACATCACGGATTGAGTATGAAGATCCTCTAAAACGTAAATAGAACTACGAAAACCTGTAGTAGACTCAAGCCGCATAGAAACGCAGCTTTGGGTAGTTTTGGATCCTTACCGCGAGAACCCCTAAGACCGCTGACCGGCCAGAAGCGGACACACAACAGTTTGCAAATGTGAATGGGTTATGTGGAAAATGTTCCACATTCTCCGGTAATAGGTGGAATATGTTCCGTCTACTATATTGTTAAGCCCGACCGGCTAAATTGCATAGAAATTTTAGAACGTAGTTTGGTGTCGTGAACAATCACTCGCAAGAAATTAGCGGCCGCTGAATACCGAGGTTCATCGACAGTAGTAGGAGAACAACAATGAGAAACACTTACTGTTGGGCCCCTAATCACTTAACATGCGAGTTGTGGTCAGGGGTGGCTTCCGCCACGCTGCATAACTCTAAGTGTTATGCATCTTTGGGAGGTGAAGATGCCCCGCAGTGACTTTAGCGAAGTAGCGCACACTGGCGGCATCGTTACGTTCACGATTGATTGTGATTCTGAAGGAAATGTGGGCTACCAGATCGGTTACTCGCATTCCTCTCCGACCCCGGTCTCTTTGGTAGGCATATACGCACATCGGGATGGATTCCCTTGCGGCAACATACAGATGGGAGGGATCGGCGATCCTTGGAATCCACCACCATTACCAAACTGTGTGGCTGTTCTTATGGCTTCCGATTCGCAAGGTCGCTACGGCCATGAATGCGCCGAATGCCATAAACATTTCAGAACCCCAAATATCCCCGCCAAATTCTTACTGACCTGCCCGTATTGCGGCCTCAGAGTTGAGTCGTTTCACTTCCTGACACCGCCGCAAAAGGCCTACGTTGCGGAGTACCTTGAACGCCTTAGTAAGGGAATCGAAGAAGTCCAGCCCGGTTCGACCCTTGAGGTAGTCATTGATATGAACGCTGTTGCGGATGCGGTTGAAGGCGAACCCAGACAAGACTTCTATTACGGGTCGATCGAGCAACAAACTGAATTTAAGTGCTCGAAGTGCAATACCTATAACGATGTAAGGGGGAAGTTTGCATACTGCGCCTCCTGCGGATGGCGGAACAATCTCACAAGTTTTGAACGCCAAATCAATTCAATACGAGCGCGTCTCAACAGCAACTCGATTGCAGCTGAGGATGCGGTAAAACAGGCGGTGTCAGAATTTGATTCGACGGCTCGGAACTATGTCGCACAGCTCGCGAAAATTCCGATGCGCCCAGCTCGTAGACGAAGATTGGAAAATACTCTCTTTCATAACCTCGATTCGTTCCACAATTCACTTCTGTCAGCCTTTGATATCGATCTTCTCCATGGCATGAAAGCGGATATTGGCTTCCTAACGATGATGTTCGCTCGGCGGCATGTTTATGAACATGACGGTGGCGTCGCGACCAGTCGGTACGTTGAAAGAAGTGGCGATTCCATGACGGCCGAGGGCGAACTCATTCGCGAGACACAAGACAACGCTCATCGACTCATGGGAACTCTTTGTAGAATGATGAAAAACTTTGACTCAGGATTTCACGAGATTTTCGAGCCTGAGCCATTCTGTATTGAACTCGAAGTTGAGCGAAAAGCCAGGATGGGTCAGCGTTAGAGGAGCGACGCATAACATGAAGTTGAAGCTAACCAAGGAGGAACACCGATGAAGTTCTTTGTCCCAGCTGCAGAAGACGCAGTACAGACAGCTGACGTCTATGCTGCATTCGCAAAGTTCGTGAATGCGGAAATTCGAATCGAGAGAATTTGGAAGCTTCGTTGGCAACACAACGGCATGGATATGGCTTGTGAAGTAGGACAGCCATTGCCTAAATATTTCGGTATGGGTGACGAACCAGTACTTGCGATCTTTGATTGCGACAGACTCTACAAAATCTGCACTCCTAATCGCGGCGGACTGCGAGGTGAGCCGGTCATGGCTGGCAAAGACGAGTTTTCATCCGTCACATATTTTGATCCTGAAGATGCGGATGAACGGGATTAGGCATACAACATGCGGTTGCAGTTTCGCCTTCGGCTCCACTGCTCGGACACACCTACTCGTGTCGCGTTTGTGATTGGTGTATCACAAACGCTCGCACGATGTGCTGCTTAACCAGGTGTTATACGTCTTGAAGTTCTCGCTGGCGATATTCTGCCTTTCCTTTGTCAGCAGTGTTTCTGCAGACAGGCTTTGGATAGTTGGCGAGTGGATTTCGGATGCTGAAGCCACAATAGAGGCCAGTTCGCACATAAACTCTCAGAGCCCTGAAGCCATAGATATCTACCGCAAGTTGCTCGGAAGCTTGCGCTGGAGAATCTCTAGGAACAGTCTGCTGGTCTATGCAGAAGACTCGGCTCCATTGTTAGTTCCTGTTGCTCTCAGAGCTAAAGGCTCAGAAACGATTGTTATCGAAACGTATCGAAGTAATAGTCGAATGCAAGCGACACGCTCCAAGAACGGATTCTGTGTAGTCCAAGAAAGCGCGGCTTTTGAATCCTTCGATGATAGGACCATGGAGTGCTTTAAAAGGTATGAAGGCGTATAACATGCAGTTGAAATCGGTCATTCCTCGCGTCACTTCCAAGGCCCGTTCTCATCAGCGCAGCCGCTTAACTGGCTGTTAGGTGAACTTTTGAGTCCCCAAAACTGGCTCTTCGTGAGCCTATGGCTGATAGCTCTGAGTACATTGGCAGCACTTCGACTACGTGCTTTGTGAGCCATCTACTATGCAAGTCAAAGCAGTTATTGAATTAAACGACAGCTCGCATATATCAAGGAAACGAGCCGAACGAGACGAGTTATTGGCTGAAGCTTGTGCGAGCGCTGGACTTAGATTGACCAGAACCGGACCGACGAACGGCAGGCGTCAACCGCATTGACGAGACTTGTCCTACCCTGTATGGCTTTACAAAATCGTTAGATAGTCGGTTGCAGCGTGACGCCACAGATTGTGCTGTGTTCAGCGATCTGTGGCGTTTGCAGGGTCGCCAGCTCCCAAACGGCAAGGCCTGTTCCGGAATCTATTCGAACGTATCGGTCCTGAAGCTGCCAAAAGTAAAAAACGATTGAGCGGTCGTTAAAGCAATTCATATATTTCTTCTCTTCGAATGTCGTGCTCTCTTCTTGAAAGTAAACAGAAGTTTGCGTCGTACTATTTCGACTTAGAGAGCCGCCAATCGTGGCCGAAATCGGCCCCCAACCTGCAGAAACGTTGGTGTTCAGGCTGGCCGCGATCACATCCAGGGTGGAGCTGGAAGATTGCAAACCCGTCGACACGGTGAACTGCATGGTGCGCTCCTCGCGCGGCGCCAGGGCCTGGGATTCACTGGTCTTCTGCCAGGCCTGGTAGTGCATGGTGACATAGCCGCTTGAGTCGTCACCAATGCCGACGACAGCGAGTTTTGAACCGCTTGGTACAGGGGCGAGATCTGTTGGTGAGGGTGGCATGCCTAAGGTGTTCGGCCTACGGAGACTTTGGAAAGATATCTCAAACGGGCCTAGTGTCGTGTTTGGCTTTGTGAAATCGATTACATCGATCAAAGCGCCAGAGTACTCATCAATCACGACGCCATACTGCACCGTTACGTCACATTGCGTCGCGGGTATAGGTGCTCCTTTTCCGGGCCACGCCTTTATAACGCCTGACGCTGTAAAAGTGGTTTTGCAATGCGGTCTTAAGGTAGCGGCCGTTGGATTAGGTTGCAACCAGTGTCCCTCGGAATCTACGAATCGAACCACGATTGGAATCGGCAGTTTGTTCCAGAAAACAATGCTTTGTGGGGTGGTTAAACTTGGTGACTTAAGAGTTCCTTGGAGAGCCTGAATGAACAGATCATCGGTGTTGGTATTTCCTCCAGAAGAGGACACCAACGGCTGACTTGTACTGCAGCTCGAAGACGGTGGATTTGGGCAGGCGTTAGAAGTTTGAGCAACCACTGGACCCACGAGCAGAAAGCAGGCAAGTACACAGCCGAATCGCAGCGACATTTTCTTAAACATAATAAAGGCCATCCGTAGTCTTTAATGTAGAGATCATAGTGTTCTCTTCTAGCAATAGCGAATGGAATCTCGATGTAATATTAGTCAAGCGATATTGCCATGAGATCGACTTGCGATTTTTAGGCAAACGGGCGAAAGTGAGCTTGAAGACAGTTTCAAGGATGAAAGATGTGAAAGGTCTATCCGCATTTTCCGCGTTGTTTTTTCTGTGGTTGTCCGTTTTTTCGGTTAATGTTTCTTCAGCTGAATCACCGACTGCGCCAAGCTGCCAGACGAGTGGAACGGTCGTCACGCGAGACAGTCTTTCAACCAGCAACGATACCTATCTTCAAGCCTTAGCTGGGACGTTAGTGGCAGATGGTGCAGCCAAGCCCGTAAAAAGCGCTAAATTCGTCAACAATCTCCCGATACAAGTTACGTTAAGATTTGTCGATCAGCAGGGCCGTTGGCTTAGCTGGGCCGAGACGCAGGCGAATGTCCCAGGTGGATCCCAACCGTATGTTGGCGATTGTGATGCGCAGTTTAAGGGGTCTCTTGGACCTTCCTTCGACAATAATTTCCAGCAAGTTGCGAGCTGTGCGAGTAGTTCTTTTCAGTACGCGGTCGCGATCGACTACAATTCAGGCGGTTTGATCGGTGTGCTTAACTCTAGTAGCCCTAGTCAGACGAAAGATGGTGTCTCAACCTATGAGATTTCCAGCAGATCTCTTCGCCGAGCAAATACGCTTGGCATGCCGCCCTCACCAACCGAGGTCGCCCCTGTACCCAGTGGATCGCGGTTAGCTGTTATTGGTGTTAGCGGCAGTCGTACTAAGATGAGTGAACTTGTGATAGTGCACTATCAAACCTGGCAGAAGACCAGTGAATCCCAGGCCCTGGCGCCGCGCGAGGAGCGCACCATGCAGTTCACCGTGTCGACGGGTTTGCAATCTTCCAGCTCCACCCTGGATGTGATCGCGGCCAGCCTGAACACCAGTGTTTCTGCGGGATGGGGGCCTATTAGTACGCATATATCGGGTTCCCTAAGTGCAAACTCAACGAAGCAGGTGTCCACGTATTTTCAACAGGAATCGACGACCTTTGAAGAGAAGAAATTTAAGAACCCAAGCTCGAGCAGTTCAATCATTCTTTACTTTTGGCAACTGCAGGATCGATACGTTGGTTACGTCAAGAACCCTACCGGAGGAGGTAGAGTTCCCGCTTGGGAAATATCCACCCTACAGGCGCCACAGATCGTTGAGCATGGCTACATCTGTGGCCTAGAACTCAGTCCGCCATGATGAGACGCTGCTGGCTGCTGCTCGTCTCCGTTTCCCTTATTGCTGGATGTACGACATCTACCAATGAACCTCAAGCTGAAAGTTCGACGGTTAGGTTGTCGGAAAATATATCTACTTCTTTAATCAGTCCTAATCAAAGTAACCAGCTGCGCGCTCATTTCTTGGATGTGGGCATAGGCTCTTGTCAGATTCTGGAGTGCGGGACAACCGCTGCGATCGTTGTGGATTGCGGGGAGGCGGGGAATAGCGATGCAACGATGCAGAAGCAAGACGTCATGCACTACGCTGATGATCTTCTTGATTCCAAACAGGATCTGTATTTGGTCGTATCACACCCGGACTTAGATCACTATTCTTTGCTTCAGGAGCTATTGGAGCCTCACGAAAACAAGCTCAAACAAGTCTGGATAGGAATGTCCGCTCGTTACTATAAAGATCGAAGAGGGGGGACTTTCGACAAGTACCTTGACGGACTCAGAAGTGCTCTCGGAAAGAACTTCCACAGCAATCTGGATAATCGACGATACAGTTTTGATTGCGGCGACGCGACCGCAACCGTGCTGACCGTAAATGCGACTAAACCCAAAACCAGTAGAGCCAGAAAGAAAAAGAGAAGCAACGGGAGCAAATTCAATCCTGGGGCGTCAAACGCGAACAGCTTGGTGTTAAGGGTATCCCAAAACAATTTTTCCGTTACCTTCATGGGAGATGCCGAAGGGCTGACTGAACAGAGTGCCATTCAACTCGCGGCGCCGACATACTATTCCCCAGCAGAAGACCTCCATACTTCAGTTCTTTCTGCGTCTCATCATGGCGCAAACACATTTCACTCCAATTCTTTGATGTGGGCTCAGACGGTTGAAGCAGATACTGTTGTCTTCACCGCGGGCGTCCAGGCAAAAAAGTTTGGTCATCCACGATGCGACGTAGTGGAACGATATGAGAAGAACGGTCTTCAAGCAGCCTTTAAAAAGCGGACTCCTAATCATAACTACAACCTCCGGGGGTACCGGGGGCAAGAGATAAGTCATTGCTTTAGGTGCTGTACCGCCAACAACGTTTGCGAAGATGAAGTGACAACTCGGAAAAAGTACGTGACGGCAACTAACGGTACGATTGTCATCGCAGCTAACGAGGCCCCGGTTTTTGTGAATGAGCCAAAGAATGTTTGTGAATAAACTGAGCTGTCCGTTTGTAACTCTGGATAAATCTAAGATCATTTGGGCTCAACAAATTGATGAAGTGTCTCGCTTGGAAACCGCAACTTACTGTCACTATAGCGAACTAGCCACGGAGTAGATTTTGTGTACCACGAAAGCATCGTGACATTTATCGATATATTAGGCTTTAGCAGCCTAGTGCAAACGCTCGAAGCAGAACAAATCGAAGACAAGTTAAACGCTGTGACAAATTTCGCAGCTCGAGAACCTAGTGGTGGAGAGTTCGAAAGGGAATTCGATCCCAAGGTTGTACAATTCTCGGACTGCGTTGTCCGGGTTCGCCCAGTCGATACCGGACTAAACGCCATTGCGCCCTTTGGTGTTTTGTTTCACGAACTCATCGACCTACTGCTAACACAGGTATCCCTGATAGAAGCGGGCGTCCTCATTCGCGGGGGAATATCTTACGGTCAAGTACATTGTGAGGGCGAGACGGTTTTTGGTCCAGCAATGATCGACGCTTATAGTTTGGAGTCTCGCTTCGCAAACTATCCGCGAATCGTTGTCTCACCAATGCTGTTAGATCAACTACACACCAATCACTTGCTGATCGCTCAACATCACGATCTGAATGAAGAACTAAGATACATTGACGGGCTTCTTGCGACTGGAAGCGATGGATTAGCCTTTATTGACTACGGACGCGCAGTCTACCGTGAACTCGACGAACCGAGCGATTATCCAAGGTTTCTGGAGATTCATCGTGATCTGATCAATGAAAACACTAGAAATTTCAACCACCTGGATTCCATTTCGGCTAAGTACCTATGGCTAGGTCAGTATCACAACGAGTGTGTAGACTCACTTCCGAGCGAAACGTTCGATGCATTTGGTTATGATAAAGATGCTTTACGTGTGGAAGGCGTTGTTCCAGGTGCACTCTAGAGAACTAATATGCGCATAATTTCCACATCAATAAGAAGTAACCGAAATTCTCGTTCTTGCAACTACCAAAGATCCGTAGCTGGGGGCAGAGTGAATGAAAATTGATGCAGAGCTGAAGAGGTGGCTACTTTTTAGTGTGTTGCTTAGTCTTATTCCGTTTGCATTTACAATACTCGCTATCTGGGCAGACCCAAAGAAAGAACTCGAACTGTTCAAACTGATCAGCGGAGGGCAATTACTCTTGGTCACCACCGCCTTTCTTGGAACTGCGATATCTGAAATTACACGCATCAGATCTGAGCAAACCACATTGATGTTTTTGACTTTCGTTTTGATGAGCCTGGCGAGCTACTGTTTTGCCCTTATTTCAACGACGAATGATGTCGAACCTCTTTTTGTTATTGTGACTTCAACTGTCCTTCTGATTAGCACGCTGTTCCTTACGGGAATATGTATACACTTGAGGAGCCAGGAACATGGATGAAACTATCGTCGCTGTCCTTACAAGCTTGGTCGCGGGAATACTTGTGCCCGTAATCGCCAGCATTGTCGCAAGAAAAAAGGTAAAGAGGTTTCGAAAGATAGGAAATCTTGTGGGAAGCGCGGAAATTAGAATGCTGGCTAGCGGGAATCTAAATGTCAAAGAATACTCAGAAAATGAATCAATCGATGTAAACGTCAATACCGAAGATGAGTTGGTAAATCTCCTACATAAAAGAGAGTCTGTGGTGAGAATCGGAGATTGGGTTGCATTGGGCGTCAACAAGGAAGATCTTCCCATAAAAGCGCTAAGGCTAACTAACGAGCAGTGGGCAGAACTATCAAACTTGAACGATCGTGCAGAAGTGGAAAGGAAGATAGATCAAATTTCTGCAAACCAACACTAAGCCTGCCCTTTTGTGATCAAATTTTTTGACACAGACCTGATACCTATAAGTGCTAAATCAATCGCTGAGCTATAAGGGTGTTGTGCGATACCTTTCGCCTAGGGCACGAGGCAATGAGAGATTCTAATACAGATATTCGGCTCTAACCGCTCAAGATGCCAATTGTCTATACTTATTGGAAACTAGTGATTCAAGTATAGTCGGAAAATGTTAGACAAGAATCGAGTTAGCCACGTATGTACCTCTTCGAGAAAACACCGACGCGGATATCACTGACAGACAAACTCTCAGTCACAGGTTTGCTCGCCGTCTCTATTTCATGCCTTCTATCGATGTTGTTTTCCCTCGGAGAAGCTGAACTAACCGGCTTAACTCGTGACGCCTTTTTGTCGTTCTCTCTGGCTGTACCAGCGCTGTCAATAGCTGCAGCAGGATTGTTTCGACTATCTGAATTGGCTCCTCGAATATCCGTGCTAATACTTGTTGTTCCGAGCATCGTGGGTGGTGTCGCGACAGCATATGGAATATTCGTCCTGGTCCTGGAGACTGACCCGGGTGCTGGTTACGTTTTTGGCACGGGCGGTATAATGTTTATCGGGACGTATATGATCGGGACAATACTCTTAACCGACCCAAAGCAGGGATAAGCACATCCCTAACCATTTCAGCTTCGTCTGCTCAAAACCAATCCTCAACCTCGGGCACGAAGGAAGATAAAGGATCTGTCAACTGAAGAGCGCGTAATCCATCGAACAAAAATATTCTGCTTCATAACTCTTGGGTAAATACTCAAATATGTTTCTGTGTCGTCTGCGACTTTTCTCTTCTTGAAAATCATCAAATGCGTCACGCACTAGTCGGCCATCAGTATGCTCGAATCCAGCGGGGTGGTTATCGCAGACAAAGACCTCTGGTGAGAGCGCGTCAAACCCTACGAGTGCTCTGATATCTGAATAGGTAATCCAAACGCTTGGTATATGCGGGTCAACTGAATAATCAATCGCTGTAGTTAGGCAAGACAGTTTGTTAAGTCGACGCAACAACGTTCCAAAAAGCTTAAGTAATTGAAGGTAATACCAGGAATACTGAAACGTAGAGGAAGGTAGAAAATATTGACGTCCACGGCTAATTACGCAAAACGGACTCACTGGTTTTATATTCAATAGAGTTGGGCGCCATTGTCTGGATTCTGGATATTGTCCACCATTTTCTATGTAGGTTATCCAAAGATTGAGCGCCATACACACACTACAAAATGTTTCGTCGAACTGGGGGTGATGCAATTTTGTCAAGATGTGGTCATAGTTTTGCTTGGGAATCGTCGACATAACCGGATTAATCTCGCCACCGTGATTGAGAATCTGGTTTAAAGCGGCATATTCCACTTGTTGAGCCCACGGGATGTGGATCCGCTGCATGCTGAAACTCAACAACCTCTCAGCCAAGTGCCCTGGTATCTCTGTCAACCGAAAGTGTCGACCATTCAGTTCGGCACTAGACCATTGCTTTTCCCCTCGAAAATACGGTTTCGCCTCAAGATGATTTGCGTATCCGCGATCTTGAGGGTTCACAGAGTATACTGGCAACGATTCTGAGCGACCGATCGGTGTTAAATAGTAGGTGTTGGAAACAGGCCCAAGGTACCTCTCCTCGATATCTGCAAACACAGCTAGATCATCTCCCGAGAGGGTTGAGACTCCAAAATCATAGGCTAGCCCACAAACAGGACATTCAGACAAATGAACTCGCTCAATGGTTGGCCAGGTTCCGGTGCAATTCGGACAAGTACTTAGAAGTTCGGTGCGGTGCACGGGGCACTTATCCATCCAGGGTAAATCGAATAGATTGCTATGAAAAAGCAACCGCGCACATTCAGAACAATTTTTCACGGGCTTTAGCTGAAAGGAGAGACGTTTGCTCTCTCTATACCAATCTGGCCGCGATGCAAAACTGTCTAAATCAATTTTCTCAAAGAGGTGCTCGACACTCATGTTCGAAGCCGAGAGAGAGGACCTTAATTGTCTTACGGAGCAACGACCGTTGGCATGTAAAGCACGACAGAGGCTTGAATAAGGGCTTTCATGTCGCCGTGCCAAAGCACGACCGATATTGACCGTCATAACCAATCACATACCACTGAGCTTCATTGAAGACCGAATCATTTCTTTGTTCGCCTCGGACACCCCCCAAGAGGGCAGCATGTCACCCAGTAGAATCCTGATTGTTGTGGAAACATACTGCATTCCCCATGAAGTTAGGTTAGACGCGTTTTTGAACTCAAGGTAAACGTCCCAGATCTCATCGGTCATCGCGGCTAGCCGCCAACCCGATTCAAAAGCTTCTGGCAAGAAAAACTGCGTGGTGCTAACGCCGAACCCTGGATAAATATGCTTATCGTAGTGAGAGAGGCAGTGCGAAAGTTCTCTCTTAGTAGATAAGCCTTTGTATGTGTGTCTTGTGACGAAGAACCTACCGCGTATATGGGCGTTGCTGGGTTTCTCCAATTGCTTGAGGAGCCGGTCACTCTCTTGGTCATTACCGACGAAAACAACGATGAGTAAGATATTAAAGCTCCGCAGCCGATCGTGTTGCTCAGCAAAGATTTTGGTTTGCTCTTGTGTGAGTCTTTGCATCTCGTCAACAAACAACACCAGCACGCTCGAGCCATGCGCCCGGTCTGAAAGATATCCGGTCACAGCATCTGCCAGATAATCCGCCCTGACGTTTCGGGCAAATGTGAGTCCGCAGCTATGCGCCAGATTTCGATAACCAGATAGGACAGTGGGTTTGTCTCTTTGAGGAACGCTAAAGATATGTACGGGGACCGTGGCGCCCGACCGCGTTCTAAGTCGGTCTTTTAGGTACTCTATACAAGTCGTTTTACCAATCCGGGTTTCGCCAGTGACGCAACAACCGGTCATGCCGGTCCAAATCAGCCGTGTCACTATCTCCTCCATCGACGACATCTGGTGTGTTCTTAGTCGCAGCCCATAAGGATCAAAAATTGGATGTTGCGGTACCATCAATTGATTTCCTGATTGGGTTTCCATACGTACTCCACCTTAGGTTCTGCTTTTTTTTGATCGTCGTGGCGCGATGAATCTTGCTCAAGTCCTGGGTAAAGCTCGATTCGCGTATTGCGCGCGACTTCCCGTTCTAGTTGTGCCCGCTTCTGCGCGGCCTTCGGTCTCTTCGCATGGTTTCGCAATTGGTCTAACGCAGGTGTCGTAGGATTCAATCGAGCAGCTCGTTGGCTCGCGGTCAATTTGGCAAAATACGCGGCGTCAGAAGGGCGCA
This sequence comes from Pseudomonadales bacterium, assembly GCA_965267195.1. Taxonomy (GTDB): domain Bacteria; phylum Pseudomonadota; class Gammaproteobacteria; order Pseudomonadales; family Azotimanducaceae; genus UBA9659. The sequence goes on along the minus strand of OZ253942.1, from coordinate 657,619 downwards.
TTGGATATTTCAATTTCTCGGAAGAAAGACTCAATGGGCCGAGATATTGACCCTGAAGAGAGTACGCAATGATCAGTCGGTTATCTCGTCGATCACCGACTATGATGACTTCTTTGTGCTCCTCCCAACCGAACCCATCCGCATAATAGGTATCTGCCAGCGCATTGACGTAATGTCGGGTCGCATCAGAATGCAAGAAGCATCGTTGCGTGAGTTCGAAGGGCCGCCAGCTATCCTTACTCCATCTTGGTAGTAATCGGACGAAATTCTGCTCAAGTTGATATCGGAACACATCGAAAGGCGACGCAGAATCAAATCTTCGCTGCGGTGTGACATTGTGATCCGCAAAGGTGACGCTTAATAGTTCCTCAAGATGCTGAGTTAAGAGTAGGGGGGCTTTTCGGCGATTCTTCTTCGGCTCTTTGTGAGGGTCGAGAAGGTTCGAGCCAGTGGTCGAGTTAACTCTATGTGTGAGTTCATTAACACGCTTAAATGCATACTCAACCAAATTCCTGGCCGTGGGACTCGCAGGTTTGGAACGATTAATCGTTGCGCCTAGCTGGTTACATAACACATCTCGCACAGCATGACTGGTATGGGCCCAGGCGTTGTCCCAACAAACTTTTCCCAGACCAATCAATTTGTCGTCGGGTAGAAGCATGGACGGAAATCCGGAACCAGGCTGATAAGCGAGTCCTGGCATCGTCAGATCCACAGGCTTCCAAGGCGCGATCATGTTGTCGATCAATGCTAGGAAGTCATCTTGGTTGGGGCTATCTGTATAAGCGACGTGAAAACCCAGGTAAGTGTCTGAAGCGACATCAATCGCAAGCAAAATAGTACAGCGTGCAATGCGAACCGGTGGGCGAGATCGCCCCCCTTGAAAAAAGAGCTCTTTGGTTTCGCAATCTATGATCTGCTCATCGATTTGTATCTCTCGCAAAATCCGATCAGGGATTGCTTTGCCCCACATTGCACTTTTTCTGTTTCGTCGTTCTTCGATTTCGTGTTGCTTCCTGACAACCTCCGACCGGAAATAGTTTCGAAGACCATGGTAGCCAACCTTCAAGGTGGTATACGGGTATTGGTCTGTTGGTAAATCCAACTTTTTCAAGGCATGTTTGAAGTCATCATGGATCCAACCGGGCTTTAAGTTCAGCGCGTACGGCCGCTCTTTGATCCAATCGTCAATAAGATCATCCAAGAAACGTTTCAAATCAGGATAGGTTGCTAACAACTTCAAGAATTCGCCATGAGAGCCACGTGTTTTATCCATACGAGACAGTGGCGCTCTACGTTGGCTCTGGTTTATTCGAGCATAGGGCACTAATCCCTGTGTCAAGGCTGGAGGATCATCCAGCGATCCACCAAGGCATCTATTTAAGATCGAATTCAGTTGCGATGGCGCGACATCATATTTGTCAGCCGTTTTGCCAAGTCGTGCCCCTTTGAGTACTTCCGACACCATGTTCCAGTTACGTATCAATCCAGTTCGGTGCGTTTCGCTTTTAGTCGGGACAAATCTATAGGGCGGCCATTCGTCAATGTTTCGAAGTTCAGGGCTAATTCGGAGCCTTTCCTTGTAGGTCACTCTACGGCCACTCACGGCAAGAACACCTCCGTATCCCAATCGATCAGCTTTTGGGAGAGTGAGGCTCGAATGAACCCCTTGTGTAGCAGACGAAAAACGGCCAGTAATCTTTCATCCTGCTCTTCACGATACTGGCAGAGCTCACCCAGGGTTCGGCCACCTTGCTCCAACGTTTGAACGACACTGACTTCCAGCGAATCTGTTTTGCAGTGTCGAGACAAAACGAGGAGCTCTAGCATCATTAACCAGTTTTCTGCCAGCATTCTCTCTGCGTAAACGGACTCATTACTGAGTACTTTGAACGCCATGTTGTGTTCAGACGCAAATTCTTGAATCTGCTGCCTCTTTTGTTCATCGAATTCGCCTCTGGGCTTTAGCTCGATGAGATAGGCGTGACCATTTTCGATGACGTAAAAGTCGGGGTGATACCATCCCAAGATCTGAGTGGGTTGCGGGATGTAGTACTTAACCGAGGGATTACCCTCATACAACGCTGCCTGGAGCAATTCAGCATACGAGTGAACACCAGCGCGTTGGGGAAACTTTAGAAACTGGCGTTCGTAGTAGTCAGCGTGGGTCTGAAGTTTTCGGGAAGTACGTTCATGATCTGGAAAGTATGGCTCGAACCCCATAATCGACACGTATCGATTAAAGTCTTCATAAGTAATGGATAAATAATATAGATACTAGTAGGAAAAATTAGATATTCTTACTGAAAATATTTGATAAAAAATTAACCTGTATTATGCCAAATGAGGGATCCCGTGATCACCTGCCGATCAATACCGTACTCGTGCTCCTCGGCGTGAAACGACATGTATTTGAGCACCTCCGCGACCTCATAGATCCAAACCCAAGTCGCAGAGTGTTTTCGCGCCAAATTTTGGCGGTGTATCGGGTTGCTCTGACTTTAAGCCAGGTTTTCAATATCCACCTTGCAAGAATGACGTGGGATTGGCGTGAAATTATCGAAGAAGCAGAGCGAACTAGCGTGACCAGCATCAAAACCTGGGTGTTCGTATTCGAGCGAGAAGGGGAAAAGACTGGCTTTCTAACAAGAGAAGGCAAAGAACCACCCAACTCACGAGATCACGGTGTCGTCCACTTCAGAGAGGAGATTGACAGGATGCTGAATTGGTACGAATAGACTCGTATCAGCAGCATCGCACTCGAAAGAGATAATACTGTACATATAGACAGTAAATTGGAAAATGGGTTGAACCGAACAACGAGACTAAGGACATTGCTCGCAGAAAAACTCGACTACTTTTCTCGCGTCATTCAAGACTACGCGGAGATTACCTGTAGACCAGGTTTCAACCCTGATGGTCACATCTCGCCTGAGACATTTGACAAACTTATTGGCCAATACAAACTTGACCACTCAGTCAAATGCCGCCACTTGAGAGACAGTAAGGTATGTCTGCAAGATCACAATCGCGGCTGGCTCGCCAGAGCGATCAATGGAGATGAAGTCTTACTCGGTCACAACTGCGCAGAAACTCACTTTGATGCTGAATCATTCAAGTTACAAAAAAGCGCGATTAATAAGGAAATCGAACGAAACACCGAGATAGATAAGCTTCAAAATTATCTAGCAGATCAAGAATTTTTAGTTGCTGAGGCGGATAGCTATCTCGATCGGGCTGTTGAGATAAGACGTCAACATGATCTTATGGTCGAGACACTCCCGGCGTCGGTTAAGGATATCCTGAGCACTATGTCACGAGAGCGGAGGTCGGTAGTTGAGATAGAAACTCAATCCGATTTTGATAACTCTTGGAACACACGAAGAATTGCCGAGATCCAGGGTATGGGTTTCTGGCGACTACGGCTCAAAGAGCCGATAGACGGGATTGAATCTACAAGAAATGCAATTCGGTCGGCTCGAATAAGTCCAGAAATAAAGACAAGGCAGCTAAGAGCTTGGAACAAGGCAATTCGGGAATTCGGTGCTCATAAGGAGAGTATTGAGTCGGCCGAAGCGAGCTATACCAAGTTCAAATCAGAAGAGAATCTAAGCCTCTTACTTTTACTGATAGGAAACCAAACAGAACAAGAACAGATTGTTTCGTTAATCTCCATAGTTCATGGGCTCAATCTACGTGCTAGAAGCGAGAAACGAGAGTACGTGACTCAATTGGATAAAGAACTACGCCAGAGTCTCGATACTAAAAACTTCAGAAGAATCCGCAACTTCAAGACCTGACCCTTGCAATTGACTTAGCCATGGCTTAGTCTCTGGCTATGAAACCGTCCGAGGTTAAAGACCTTCGAATCAAACTTGGGCTTAAGCAACAGCAATTTGGCCAGTTATTTGGTGTTCATCCCATCACAGTTAGCAAATGGGAGAGGGGTATTTTGGCCCCCAGTCTCTACCAACAGACGCTCATGGAAGAGTTTAGGGCGGCGACTCGAAATGAAGAGGTTCGGCAGACTTTGGGGAAAGTATTGATCGGCGCAGGAATCGCCGCCGCTCTTTACCTTCTGCTAAAAAATTCACAAAACTGAGAGAGAAAATTCATGTACCAAGTAGGCACGGTTCTTTCTAAACCGTTTATCTTTCCGATTCGCCACAAGGGTCTGGCCCTTGGGAACGGCTATGTTCTGGAAAACGCCCCTGGATACGGTGAGCGTGTTGTTTCGGAGTCGGAATTTTGTTCAAACACTAGTGTGAAAGCCATTTACCCGGGAGATATTGAGCTCGCTTCATTTTGGGAGCGTGTCAACCATGTCCTCGCGAATCCACGTCAATATGATGTGTTCAGGAGTAACTGTGAGCACACGGTTAACTGGGTGCTTACCGGCATAGCAAAAAGCCCTCAACTCGCAGCGGGTGCTATCGCGGGGATTACGGTACTTTCTCTTTGGGTCTACAAGAAAACCAGATAAGAGTTATGTACTTATATGGAGTAGTGCCCGTGCTAATCTTCTCGGTCTCTGAATAGGTTAGCTCCCGCATGTCGATCAAAGAGATCTTCCTCGCGCACATACTTTCGCACCGTTTCGAGTGAGCTGTGCCGGGACTGATCAGCCATCTTAAACAAGTCCTCCTGACGAGCCGCAGCAGACGTGAGAAAACCACTTCGTAGACTATGTCCTGCGTAGTGTCTTGGATCAAATCCAACCCTGGCCGCATGGTCTTTGATGATGAGCGCAACTGACTGAGCAGACATCGCTTTAGCAGCCACTTTGTCGCCGCGATACATCCGACGAAAAACCCTGCCTTCCTCGATGTCAGCAACATGCAGCCAGTCCTTGAGACTTCGTACTGGGCAGTAGTCTGAGTGATCAATGCGCGGAATGGCGATGCGATGCCCACGGGCTTCCTGGTCTGTTTTGGATTTCCTGATGGTCACCAGGAAACCGCGTTCTTCTTCCTGTAAGTCCTGGGTGTTGAGATTCACCAGCTCTGAGCGCCGAAAGGCACCGGCGAACCCAAACAACAGCAGGGCGCGATTGCGCAGCCCGAGCTGCGTATCTGGATCGACCGCATCCACCATGCGCTGAATATCCGCTTCAAGCACCGGCACTTTTTGTTCCGGCGGCTTTCCCCAGGCGCGGCGAATACCTCGCATGACCTCAACCACTTTGATCGAATCGTGTGGTGACGGGTGCTCCATGCCGAGATGTACGAGCCGAATCGCCGACAGCCGTCTGGCGATGGTAGATGGGCTCAAGCCAGCATCCGCTTCCTGTGCCAGGAACATCGCCACGTGATCTGGTGAAGCGGGCAGGGGAGAGACCTTTAGGCGTTCACACCAAGCCTGGAATCTTGCCCAATCGGTGCGATAGGCGCGCCAGGTGCTATCCGCTCGGCTTCGTTCAACATACCTCTGGGCCGCTTGTAACGCCGCACGCTGTGATGCGGGCAAGCCCCAAAATTTCAGTCGATCCAGGGTTTTGTTCATCAAAAAACTGTATCAAAAGGGGGCATTTTTTACTAATGGGAATGGCACTTATCATTAGTAATGAGCAGTCTGGGGTGTTTATACTTTTTGTCATTTATGAGTAAATATGTGTGACTATTCATTTAATTGCATAACTGTAATTTATGGCAAAGAAGAAAAAAGTGGTAAAACAACCTAAAACCGGGAGAAAAGGAAAAGCTACCGGATACGACCTCATCCACATGACGTCGCGGAATACGTCTACCAAGTCTGTTCGTCTCAATGTTAGTCCACACATGCGTTCAATAACGACAAGAGTAACGGTCGATAGTGCGGGTCGAATCTTGTTACCGGCGAAGATACGCAAATCACTTTCTCTTGAGAGCGGACAGGAACTCTCACTGAAAGTCGATGAGAATCGTTTAGTGCTCGACAAGGTCGAATCCGCGATCCAACGCCTACAGGCAACTGCAAAAAAGAAACGCAAGGGAACAACTGGAGCAGTCGACGAATTTCTAGCCGATCGCCGCCTCGAGGCAGAACGAGAGACATGACGGCTAAACTACTAGATGCATCTGCGCTGATCGCTCTGTTGTTTGAAGAACCTGGTGCAGATGACGTCGCCCAAGCAGTGAGTGACGGCGCAGCCATGTCGGCGGTCAACATTGCCGAAGTTGCAGCGACGCTGTATCAGGACAACTGGTCGGATGAGGACGTCAGCAGCATTGTTGATGATCTCGGCATCCAGTCAATCGCGTTTGATGACGCCTGCGCGCTAATAAGCGGCCAGCTGCGTCCGAAAACCAAACCCCTGGGGCTTGGTATTGGCGACCGAGCTTGCCTGGCTACGGCGCAATTGCACAATCTCGATATCCTCACCGCAGACCAAATTTGGCAAAAGGTAAAGCTCAAAGGCGTCAAAATTCAGTGCATCAGATGAGTTGAAGGCAACAGAACAAGAAGCGAGCCACCCTGAAAGATTGGCTCACAACTGCTCAAAGCCCACGAGACGCACGAAAGCGCTTTATCATCTCTGCCGTGATCTGTGAGTCATAGCAGATCGGATTGGCTCCACCTGGCTTACTGTATGCACTCCGTTTACCACAACGGGAGCCGTTACTCGCGTAATTGTAAGGACAAGGACAGTTCCCGGAATAACTAGCCAGGGACGATCGAATAATCATTGCTCGAATTTCTTGGTCTGATAGAGCTTTCGCTTGAGTCGATTCAGAATTAGACGAAGAGCGATCTTGCCCGGAATACGACTGAGAAGTACAACCAGAAATCAACACTAGGAGACAAATCATCAATAGTCGCTTCATGCTGCTAATGCCTGTCGTCAGGTGAGAATTCAGAAGAGTATCTCAAGAAATTGGCTCAGCTGTGCAAATTCAGGACTTTTCATAAAACTGGACAAAAATTCACTGAATTAGACAAAGAAGTTAAGTACTTTGGCCAAACGTCCATTTCGCTGTGCCTTCTCCTTACGCGGACCTTATACGACTACGCATAATATATATTATGTTAAATTATCTTTGTGTCTGACTATGGGTGGACCATCCGGATACAAGGATGTGAACAGAACCTTGGTATGCTCCCCTCGTGACCTAGAACAAGAATCTAGAACAAGAAAAGAACGTGAATCAGTATGTAACCAAGCCGCTTACTGAAGATACCTGGTCCGACTTCGTTGAACTGGTCGAAGCGAACAACGGTGTATGGGGTGGCTGCTGGTGTATGTGGTATCACTCGCAGGAAGGCGTCGAGGATACAGCCGAAGCAAAGAAAAAGGCCAAGGAGTGTCTCGTGAAAGATGGGCGGGCGCACGCCTCTCTCGTCTATGAAGGCACGAAATGCGTCGGTTGGTGTCAATTCGGCTCACCAGAGGAGCTGCCTCGGATACACAACCAGAAGGCGTATCTCGCGACAGAGCCCCGACTTCCAAACTGGCGCATCACCTGTTTCTTTTCCGGAAAAGGTCATCGTGGCAATGGCGTGGCTTCAACGGCGCTAGAAGGTGCCATCCAGCAAATCAGAAAACTGGGCGGAGGGCGCATCGAGGGTTACCCGGAAAATATTGATGGCCGCAAAGCCTCCCCGGCTTTTCTGTTTAACGGTGCCCTTTCCACTTTTGAGCGTCAGAGTTTCAAAAGAACCCACAAAATCGGAAAACATAAATGGGTGGTCACCCGAACCGTGCGCACAGCAAGATCCAGCTGACGTTATAGATCGTCGAATAGACTCAGAGATTCACCCAGTTGAGCCCCCTCAATCCTGAGCATCTTGAGTTTGGTGTCTGTGCCGCCATGTGCTGAGAATCCTACCAGCCGGTTATCCGCACCCATCACGCGGTGACAAGGAACAATGATTGGTATGGGGTTACGCCCCATTGCCCTCCCCACTTGCCTCGCCAGTTGTTTATCACCCAGTCTCTGCGCAATTTCGCCATAGGTCGCTGTCTCTCCAGGCCCAATAGTACGAGTTATGGCGTAGATGTCCTCTGAGAGGCTGTCAACACCCGCAAAGTCACAAGCAATGTCGTTGAGATCTACTGGGTTTCCTTCAAGTAAAGACTGTATGGAGGCAATGGCGAGCGCAATGCCTTTTGTAGGTGTCGTCTCGCTGCCACCGCTGCGAGCAGCAATGCGAGCCAAAGTTGCGGCTTCTGATTCTTCTGGCAGCTGCGTTGCGACTACCCGATCGCCCCGCCACGCAATTCCGCAGGTTCCGATCGCCGTTGAAAACAAAGACAGCCCAGTCATCAAATCTGCGCCTACAAAAGGGTTAGATAAACCGTTCTAACAAACATGACAAAAAGGACCACACTTCCCAGCGCGAATAGTGAGAACCTCACCATGATGGCGTTTTTGGTTGCCTGAACCAGGGAATGAATAACTCTAAGCACCACATAAGACCAGGCGAGCATGACCTGGATTCCGTCTCCCGCACCGAGCAATCCAGATGTAATGGCCAGCGCATAAAATATAGTTGGCTGCTCATGCAGGTGGTTGTAGTTATCAGCCACCCTTGAAACCTCAGGAGGTAACTCCAAAGATGCGCCCGTGCGCGAGATTTCGTCCACATCTATTTCCGCCTTTTGCATGGCGGGGATTCGGGTAGCGTACATCCATACCCACATGACAAAGGTCCATCCGATGAGTCCGAGCACCGGCAAGTAAATTTCCATAATCCCTCTCCCTCTTTCTTTACTGTTTCTGTACTGCTTTAAACACTCGAACGAAATTTCCACCCCAGATCTTAGCGATCTCGTCTTCGCTGTATCCGCGTTTCGCCAGGGCTCTCGTCACATTCATTGCCTCACTGGCGTCTTTGAACCCTTCAACCCGACTGCCATGATTAAAGTCCGTCCCGATTCCCACGTGATCAACACCAATACGTTTTGCAATGTAGTCAATGTGATCGACCATCATGTCCACCGTTCCGGGTCCCAGAAGACCGCTGACTTCATCCAGGAATACACGTTGTGCCCTCGGATCTTCTATCTCCCAATAGAGTTCAAATGGGTAAAGATAATCTTCTTTGACCCCAGCCCGATTTCTGGCGGACCTGATGTTTTGATCCAGTGTCTTGTCATTCGAGTCGTAGAGATAGCCTCGAAATGGCGCCACGTGAACCACCCCGCCACCTTCAGCGATTTTGTCTAACTCTTCATCCGAGAGATTGCGTGACACGTCCGTCATGGCCCTTGCATTGGAGTGGCTGGCGATCACCGGTGTGGTCGACAGCGCCAGCACTTCCAGTGTTGCCGCCTTCGACAGTTGGGAAACATCGATAATGCCGCCCATCTGATTGATTAGCTGAATCGCTTCACGACCCAGGTCAGACAGACCGCCGTGTTCTTCCTCCGGTTCATGATGGCCAAGCTCAGCAATGAACACCGGCCTTGAGGAATCCGCAAAGTCATTGTGTCCCATATGCGTCAGAGCAAACACGCGAACTCCTCTTGAATAGAAGTTCTTGAGCGCGTCAACGTCGCCACCCAGGATGCGAGCATTTTGTAATCCGAGGATAATTGCCAATTGCGATTGTTCATGTGCAGCAACCAGTTGCTCACCCGTCAACACAAGCACGATGTCATCCACAGGATCACCGGTCATATCCAGAACGGACTGAAGCTCTTCTTCAGCGCGTTGCCTCGCTTCTGCATATCCCTCTGCATTTCGAGGCCCAGGACCCACCGCAATGGTGAGCACAACGGCATCCATACCCCCTGCCCTCATTTTTTCCGGGGACACCTGGGACTTGCCGTCATCACCCACGTAACGTGATTCACGCCCGGGTATTTCGACGTCGGCATGTGCATCCAGAACTAAAGCATTCTCATGCCAGCTATCTTTTGCTTGGGCAGAATTTGTGACTAACAGGAAGAGTAAGGTGACTGCGAATTTCATTAGGGCTCTCTTATGCTTCAAGGTCAAAGGACTTTTTGGTTCTGTTTACACCGTTTACAACCAGTTCTACATGATGAATACCGGGGTACAGTGTTCTAGTGGAAAGCGGCTTCATACCAATCGATTTCTCAATCAACAGAGACTCGCCCTTTTCCATGGATTTATCGGCGACAGCAAACAATTTGGTGCTGTGACTGCCATCGGCTCTCAGAAAATGGATTTGTAACCCGATCTTCAGACTCTGACTAGCCTTGGAGGTGAGTTCACCACACCACTGCAGACTCTCGCCAACCTTCACAACATCCGGGACCGAAACCTTGCTGACGGAAAAGGTAGGCTTGGAGGGGTAACCCAAAAACTCAAGTGCTTGTGGATGCCCTTGTTTCACCATGGTTCGTAGACCATGGCGGATCATCCATTCGAGCTCATCTGTTGCCTGTACCTTTTGTTTGCGCCACTGGCCAAGCCTATTCAAGACCAGATCCGGATCAGACTTCGACAGGTCATTTACATTGTTCGCGACTGACCTGGTTACATAACGTGTGTTGTCAGCATGAAGCGATGTGAGCACGTCCAGAATAATCTCCGTCGGCAACACCACCTTCCTGGCCCAGGGTAACAGTGGTCGAATACCTTCGGACGCCAGTCTTCTAACGTGATAGTTATCGTCGGAAGCACAGGATCTGACAAATGTCATCGTTTCCTCTGGAAACTCAGCCAGAAACGGCCGGATCGCATTTTCCACGCTGAAGCGTTTTGTCGCTTCGCGAAGGAATGCTAGAGAAGTCTCCAACCGCTCACCACTCACCCCGTGCCTCGCTACATACTCTGCAGGAACACACCAGATGAACTCACCAAAATCATCATCGGTTAACTCTGGATTGAGCGGAGCTGGAAGTGATTTCTCCAGGATCCGAACGGCTTTCTCAAAGTTGTTGGGAAGGCGAGACTCGAGCCCATCTACCAGGGCAGAGATTCTTTCTTTTAGCTCAAGGTCCGGGAACTGTTGTAATGCGCTGGTTTGATACCCCGCTTCATCAAACCCACGATGCGCCGCTTTCAGGCTTTTAGCGAGCTTGCTCACAGACTGTTCGTTGAATAGTTGGTCCGCCAGGGAAAACAGCGGCTCAGTTCGCTTAATACTTCCACTCATCTGCATATAATGAACGTGTGACAGATCTTGATCTACTATTTCGCAGCGACACTCCTCTTATTGATGTCCGGGCGCCAATTGAATTCAACAAGGGTGCTTTTCCGTCTGCCCGTAATTTGCCAATCATGAACGATAAAGAGCGTGAAGCTGTGGGCATTGCCTATAAGGAAGAAGGCCCGACGGCGGCGGTCAATTTGGGACATGAACTGGTATCGAACGATGTCAGGGAAACCAGGATCCAGTCCTGGTCAACTTTCATTGAAGCAAACCCGGAATCACAACTGTATTGTTTTCGGGGTGGCCAACGTTCACAGATCGCCTGTGAGTGGCTTAACGAAGTTGGTATCGACGTGCCACGCATCGAAGGCGGTTACAAAAAGATGCGCAATCACCTCATAAGCGTCTTCGATAACCTCCCTCCCCTCGTGATCGTTGGTGGCAAAACTGGAACTGGCAAAACTGTCTTTCTCGAACCGCTTAGTAGTGCGCTGGATCTCGAAGGTATCGCCAACCATCGGGGTTCAGCTTTCGGTAAAAAGATGACACCCCAGCCTTCCCAGATTGACTTCGAAAACCAGGTCGCCATTCAATTCTTGAAGTTCTCTGAGCAGCCACATGTGTTGCTGGAAGACGAAGGTCGTCTCATTGGTCGAGTACACGTCCCACTGCCACTCCAGGCAAAGATGAAGGAATCGCCCATTATTCTTATCGAGGAAACTGTCGAGGTCAGAACAGAAAACATCTACGAGGAATACATCGAACAACAGTGGCTGGACTACCAATCTGAACATGGTGCTAAAGCACCAGAACGCTATTCTGAGTATCTGCTCGGCGCCGTCGACGCTATCCAGAAGCGTCTCGGCGGTGTCGCCCATTCAGAGATCAGGCAGTTAATGAAGGAAGCACTTCAAACTGGGGACGCCAGTAAACATCGAGCATGGATCAGTCGACTGCTAACAGATTACTATGACCCCATGTACAACTATCAACTCTCGCAAAAAGAGGGTCGCATTCGTTTTCGCGGCACAGCTGATGAAGCACACCAATGGTATGCCGAGAATTCAGACGGGTTAACAACATGACCGAAGTACAAGAGACCGACGCTCAGGAAAAGTCACCTTCTCGCTGGCAACTGCTGCGCGACGTCGTTGCCTTTCAGTTTAAACTCGCCATTGATGGGCTCCGGGATATTATCCTCAGCCCGATATCCATCACTGCTGCACTTATCGGCGTTTTGACCAGCAGCAGTAATCCAGGCAAGTATTTCTATAGACTTCTCGAAATTGGTCACGACAGTGACCGATGGATTAACCTGTTCAATACCTACAACGATGAAAATGAAGACCGAGTGTCTGCCGACCAGATCGTTAAGCGTGCGGAGTCTGCTGTCGTGTCGGAATACGAGAAAGGCGGCGTCCTGACGAAGGTGAAAAACAAGACCGACAAGGTCATTGACGGAATACAGGACCGAACAACTAATCCGAAGCCCTGACCATCAAGACATTCGTATTCAACGCGTCGAGCGTTGATTCAGCGGTAGAACCGATCGAGATACCCGCTTTACCTTGTCGAGAGACGTTGCCAAGTACAACGAACTCAGCGACCAGTTCATCGGCTACATTCGGCACTACCCAATCCACCGGACCTTCCAGTGCATGCAATCGGTCAAGCGGAACATCATAGGCTTGTGCGAGCGTTGCAAGATGCTCATCAACCATTGCCGTCATTTTCGATCGGTAATTTACCTGTTGCTGCACAGCCACTGAAACCGGCGCAAACACCGGCGGTGGCGGATAGGCAGACACCAGGTGCAGCTCAAAGTCCAAAAGATCGGCCAGCAACCTGGCTTCCTCAAGAACAGCCTGATTCAGATTCTGCTGAAACGCTTCTTCTGGTGCTGGGTCTACAGCCGCAAGCACCTGCCCCACTTCATCCCAGTGACCCTCTTTTACCAGCATCAATGGCACAGGACAGGAACGCATCAGATTCCAATCCACGGGATTGAACATCGCGTCAGCCCGATTCCGACTGCGCGCGTACTTCATTACCAGGTCAAAGTGTCGTGATTCACACAGTTCAACGATGGCATCTGCCTGATGTCTGTCCCAGGTTACCTCGCAGGTAACATCGAGCCCCTTGTTTTTAAGGGGTTGTGCCAGCTTATCAACCTGCACTTCACTGCCATCGATAATGGTCTGAACAAAGGTTTTCTTCTGTCCACCCGTCAAAAAGGTGGCGATCCCAATGGCAGCATCATACGCGCAAAGAAACAGATGCAGCCTCGCACCTGTTGCTTCAGCCACATAAACGGCACGCTCGAGTGCAGGCTGCTCTTCCTGCTGGGCATCCAGCACAACCAGAATGTCGTTAATACTATTCACTTCGATAACCCGTCACTGTATTCGCAGATAACCGCTCCCGATCGACTTCTTCAACCGCCTGGCGAATTCGCGGAAAGCGACCACAAATCTTGTCGAGGTCTGCACGATTCAGTTCGTACAAGGAGCATGGTGTCGCAGCGATAGCTGTCGCGTTTCTAGGCGCGCTGTGAAGTAATGCCGACTCACCAAAAAAGTCACCGGCATAAAGCGTCGCCACATGATTTCGTGCTCCGTCATCATCGATTTCCACGTTTGCGATGCCACGCGCAATGAGAAACATTGAATCACCGGCATGCCCCTGCTTGATGATTTCCGTTCCCCGGGGCACCGTTTTCGATCGCAAGCGACTGCCAATGTAATCGTGCTCTTCGTCATCCAGCCCCTGGAACATCGGTACCTTTTTGAGGATTTCCGTCACCTCGATCTCGAACAACGCAGACATCTTGTCCTGCTTCAGCTGACGAATGCGCTCTGCCTGATCTTTTAAGATCTCGTGAGCAATACCCTCTTTGATCATGCCCAGTTCGGCAGCGTGTTCGATGGAATCATGCTCTGCAATCAGCAAGAGTCGTTGCCCCAATTGCTCCTGAATCGTCTCAACAAATTCGGGATACTGTTCCGCCACTTCGTCAATCTGAAGTTTCGTTGCATGCAGAATATCTTCGTAGACCTGCCGCACTTCATCTGTCGTCTCAATATCGATCTGACTTTCACCGGCTATGGTCTCCAGCCCATGGAGCACAGAATTTGCCGCCCGATATCGCCCCCAGGCAACGTCATAGTCTCGAATGATGCGAGACGTCGAAAGCCGTTCAACAATGGCATGAGCGCCAACGCTGCTAAACAGATTTACGATGGCGTTACTGATCACCTGACCGATGGAAGGTTCAATCTCTGCTGTGGGCATGAGGCCTCTATGACGAACCTCGTCAATTTGCACATCGACGGTATGATCCAGCTCCTTAAATGCCCATTCGTTAATCAACCCTCGAGAGAAAAGCTCGTAGAACCTGGCTTTCTCACGAGCGAGGCAGCGCATGGCTAGAATGCGGGCCATTTCTGCCTGAGACATCGAGCTGTTAAGCGACTCTATATCTTCATTCAGTTCCTGGAGGTTCCGCTCGCACTTCTCGCGAATATTGTCTGCAATTCGCTGGGAGAAGAGACCATCGCCGACCAACGAGCTGAGTCTTTCCAATCCCTGCTGGCGGGCATAGCGATCCCCTTCAAGTCTTGCGAACTGTTCCGGTACGCTGAGCGCGTTCAATCCAAGAAACTTCACTAATTGTTCGATGGAAAGCCCCTGCACCACCAGGGTGAACAACACTGCGCCCATCACCAATGAAATCAGTGTGTCTTTGTAACCAAACTCGGGGAGAGACAAAACGATGGCAAGCGCAATCGCACCACGCAGACCACCCCAGTACATGACCGTCTGGAATGGCATACCAATCGGTTCGGATCCGGGCAGCCTTCCCAATAAGGGAACAACTCCGAAAATAACAATGGCCCGGGAAACCAACATCGCAATGGCTACAATGGCAATCAAATCGATCGACTGCCACAACACCACGAGGTCAATCTGCAGACCGACCATCAGGAAGATCAGTGCATTGGCCACAAAGGCGAGGTATTCCCAAAAGTGCTCCATGAACTGCGAAGTCGAAGGAGAAATCTTGGATTTCCCCCAGGATCCAATAGTCATCCCGGCGGCAACCACTGCCATGATGCCGCTGACGTGGAATACATGCTCAGCAATGATGAAAGAAAAGTAGGCCAGGATAGTCGTCAGCGTGATTTCTATCGCCGGATCCGACTCGATACCACCAAGGGTGAAACCAGTAAGAATCGCGAGAACCCAACCGACGGCGATACCACCGGCAAACACAAACAGGAAATCTCCTGAACCGGTTAGAAGAACACCAGGAGTGAAACTGCCCATCGCCAGAAGCCCGGTCAAGATCCCTGCGAGTACCAGTGAAGTGGCGTCGTTAAACAGGCTTTCCCCTTCCACCAATATCGTGAGGCGTTCAGGCACACCCAATTGCTTGAAGATCGCAATGACAGCAACCGGATCGGTGGCGCTCAGGATGGCACCCAGAAGCAGAGCAACCATCAGATCAAACTCAGTAAACGTTGCGAAGATAAAACCGATGATGCCGGTGGAAATTAGAAGACCAGGGATCGCCAGTGTGAGTATCGGCCAGATATTGCTGGAAACCTGCCTGGCATCAAGATTAAACGCAGACTCAAAAATCAGCGTCGGAATAAACACAAACAGCACAATTTCCGGCGTCAGGTGAAAGTCGGCGAGCAGCGACAGACCCGGAACAGACTCACCGAAAGTGGAAATGGCGATGCCGACAAATACCAGGAGGATCGTGAGAGGCAGCTTATCCAGGCGCTTGCTGATCATGGTGGTGACAGCAGCAATAAGCAGCAACAGGACAATGCCCGTGACCAGGTCCGCTATGTTATTGGACGCATGCTCCATCTGATTCCTGTTTCACGGTGAATTAGAGTTCTTATGTAGTTTCCGAGAAACGTGTGCTAATGCACTGATATGTTGAAGAATATTAGGCAAAAGAGGTCAAAAAGCCACTATTTTGTGAACCACGTCATGTTTCAGGGAATTTCACCGTGAAACTGGGGTTATCTCCATTATCTTTACAGTTATTATCAAATGGTTACTGCTATTTTTGAACGCAATCTATAACACCGTGAAACATCGCAAAAACCGCAACTAAATGGACAAAAACGAACACATGGACGTTGATATCGTTAATACAGAAAGGCGGAAGATGACTCGCCGGGCACTGCTGGATGCAGCCCGCGATCTGGTATTCGAGAAAGGACACGATCGAGTATCCGTTCAGGAGATCACCTCCCGCGCCAGGGTAGCCACGGGCACCTACTACAACTACTTCCAATCCAAGCAGGACATATTCATTGCTGTTGCAGAAGATATGCGTGCGCAACTGGCGGAAGATCTAGAAAGCACACGTGCCGCCATCAAGGATCCGGCGATGCTGGTGACCATGACCCTGCGCTACTACTTCCAGCAAGCCCTGGATAATCAGGATTGGCGCGAATTTACGCGATGCACTGGGTTAACAGACATGCTGCTTCTTCAACCTGCTGAACAAGCCGTTGAAGACATCACTCGAGGTGTTAACGGCGGGCGATTCCGGGTTGATGACGTTCATTTCACCCAGGAATTGATCACCGGGATGATGACCCACGTGATTTTGTCGGTAGAACGAGGCCAGGCAGGCAGGAACGCCATCGACTACGCAATACGTTCTATTCTGCAGATGCTGGGATTACCTGAACTGGTGTCCAGGGCGCTGACGCAAACGCCTTTACCACCGATTGCGGCCGGTAAACGCATCAGACCGGTGCCAACGAATGTGACACCGATATCAGATTTTGCTGAGGAAGCGCTCGACTCAGGTCAGACGGCGAGCTGATACTTCAGCATCGTTCGACTGCCATCCTTCAATCCACGACGGAATCTGGGACCCCAGGTTCCCCAGCCAGACGCATACTTCTGACCAAAGAGCTGAAGCGCGGTCTCAATTTTCGCGTCATCGGTTTCAACGCTGGCAAGCCCTTTGATTTCAGGCAGCGACTTGTAGTCAGCTCGCTTCCACACGCCAAGATCACCAACCCAGAACTGGGTATTGGTCACCCCTTTTCGAGGTGCCTGAGCGCGCCAGCTGCTGGTTGCGGTGCAGACGTAGAGATCAGTACCCTGCATCACGTACCAAATCTCAGCCTGACAACTGGATAAAGATCCGTCCGACTTTATCGGTGACAGATACACCAGGTTGGAACTTAGTAGCGCGGAGCGAACATCCGCGGCCTGGGTTTGCCAGGGGACGATCGACAGTATGGCTGCCGATGCGCCCGCCTGAAGAAATTGCCTTCGTTTCATCTTTGCCTCCTTAGAGACCCAGCACCAACTTGGACATGATGTTTCGCTGGATTTCGTTCGAACCTGCGTAAATGGAAACCTTTCGGGTGTTGAAGTACTCCGGCGCGGTGACGTTGGCATACTCCGGACCGATAGGCTCGAAGTTCATGCCTTTCTCAGGCGCCGGGTGATTGAACGGAACGCTGTAGTTGCCGACCACATCCAGAGCCAATTCTGTCAGCTCCTGCTGCAGTTCTGTGCCACGACACTTAAGCAGTGACGACTCCGGCCCAACGTTCTTGCCTGTTGCCAGGCTGGACAGGATTCGAAGCTCTGTGAATTCCATGGCAGAAATCGCGATCTCAGTCTTGGCAATCTTCTGCTGGAACTCTTCGTCTTCCATGAGGGATGAGCCGGAGCCGCTCTGCTCCGATGCCGCCATGGACTTAACATGTTGCAGGCTGGCTTTAAGACCGTGGCTATAGGCATTACCACGCTCAAACTCGAGCAGATATTTGGCGTAAGTCCATCCTTTGCCCTCTTCCCCGATCAGGTTTTCTGCCGGCACTTTCACATCAGTGAAATGAACCTCGTTAATTTCCTGGTACCCCGGTGGCGGATTATCGATGGTGATAATCGGTCGAACTTCTATGCCCGGGGTATGCATATCGATCAGCAGGAATGAAATCCCTTTCTGAGGAATATCCTCGTCGCTGGTTCGCACCAGACAAAAGATCATGTCGGCATGCTGACCGAGGGTGTTCCAGGTCTTCGTGCCGTTAACGATGTAGTGATCACCATCCTTCACCGCTTTGGTTCTAAGGGATGCCAGATCAGAACCGGATCCAGGCTCAGAGTATCCCTGGCACCACCAGACGCGACTTGCCAGGATGTCTGGCAGGTACTTGTCCTTTTGTTCCTGTGTACCGAACTTCATGATGACCGGTGCCACCATGCTCTGGCCAAATGGCATCACTCCCGGAGTGCCCGCTGCAGCCATCTCGAGGTCATACAGGTACTGCTGAGTCGGCGTAAAACACGGACCACCGTATTCTTTCGGCCAGTTCAAACCAGCCCAACCACGCTCATACAGTGCTTGCTGCCAGTAGACGTAATCTTCTTTGGTCAGAGATCCGCCAGGGCTGCGCTTGCGACGCTCACGCATTTCCTGCGGATAGTTTTCTTCAATCCACTGCCGAACTTCCTGCTGAAATTCGAAGTCCTCTGCACTAAATTCCAAATCCATCGTTGGGTTTCCTATCTAACGTTGTTCGACTCTATTAGCTCACGGCTTTTTACACAACCTAGCTCACGGCTGTTTCAACAAGTGATCTTCCGACCACCTTGAGCGCCAGGGTTTCTTCCGTGCCTTCAAAAATGGAGAGTACCCGTGCATCAAGCCAGTATCGACTCGCAGCGGTCTCTTCCGCATATCCCATACCGCCATGAATCTGCATGGCTTCCCGCGCGGTCCACTCAGAAAGTTTACAGGCAAGCAGCTTCACCAGGCTCGCCTCCATCTGACCACCACCTTCATCCATCATTCGGCCCACTTTGTACGTAAACTGACGGGAAGCACCCAGATACATTGCCATCTTGGCAAACTTAACCAGGGTCAGCTGGTAGTCAGCGACCGGTTTACCAAACACCTTTCTGTCCAGCGCATAATTCAATCCAGCTTCAAAAGAAGCCTGCATGACCCCACAGGCTCGTGCCGCGGTTTGAATGCGACCGCCCATAAATCCACGCATCGTGAAATAGAAACCTTTGCCGAGCCCCTGCCCTTCACCAATCATGTGACTGGCTGGCACAAAGAAGTCGTCAAAGAACAGATTGAATGAATGCATGCCCCGATAACCGAGCGTCGGAATGGCTTTACCAGAGAGCTTGCCGCCGCCTTCCTGGGTGACCTCAAACTCTTCACCATCAAAAGCAGGCTTCTCCACCATAAAGAGACTGAGACCACGATGGCCAAGGGAAGGATCAGGGTCAGTTCTTGCCAGTGTCAGCAGAACGCCTGATTTACCGGCAAAGGTGCTCCACGCTTTTGCACCGTTGAGAATCCAGCCATCATCAGTTTGGGTGGCCTTCAGTTTCATGGAGGCCACGTCCGAACCAAAATCTGGTTCCGTAATCGCGATCGCACATAAGGGGTTACCCTCAGCGAGCCTCGGCAACCAGTTTTCTTTCTGCTCCTCTGTACCACCTTCAATCAGCGCGCGCGCCATAATCTCAGGTCGAGTAATCAAGCTGCCAGCTCCGCCAAGTGATCCACGGGACAACTCTTCTGTCACGACGATCATGCCCAGGCTATCTTCCTCGTCATCGGGAAGCAGGCCACCATATCGCTGCGGCACACTTAGACCAAAACAACCCAGCTCGCGAACGCCATCAAGAATCTCATCTGGAATCACCAAATCCTGGCGGTGGATTTCCTCGGCCCGAGGCATCACCACATCTTCTGCGAACTGGCGGAAGGTATCCGCCATCAGCAGTTTCTCTTCGTCGAGACCTCGATCCCCGAGATCTCCCTTTCGATCTACGATGAGTCGGCCAATCTTTTCGAGGTTTGCTGAACTCAGTTGTGTCTGCAGATCAAAGCCATTCAGAGCTGCGACATCGTCCATGGACAGTCCATAGTCTTCCGGACAACGAAACAGACGGGTCCTAATGTTATGCAGCGCTTCCGCGGCAAACGCTTCGGACAACAGCTGTTCGATTTCGCCCTTGCCCTGCGCATATTCGAGATAGTTTTCCGCACATTGCAGCTCCGCGGTGGAAACCGCCAAATCAGAGATCACCTGCTGGAATTCGTCGAGACGTGCTGCACCCAGCTTGCCGTCCTGGTCACACTGGCGCCTGACGTAGGCAAGCCCGTCCGTAATCGCGTCACTCGATCGTGATAACGCCTCTGTTATCTGGCTCATCTTGTTGCTTTGTCCATCAAATTTTTCAAACCGGCAATACTAAACGACGCGTCTCTCTGACGCACGTCAATGTAACTGGGACACTAGCGGTATAATGTCTCTGTCAACACATTATCCAGCACCAATTTATCAACCTACGGAGCCACTGCAGTACTGTGAGCGATACACCCACCATCAGCGCAGTTCGTGATTATTTCATCGAACTGCAGACGTCCATCTGCAACACCCTTGAGGCAGAGGACGGTGAAGCTAAATTCACCCAGGAAAACATCGAAACGCCGGAGGGCGGTCTCTCCAGGCCGAGAGTCATTGACGACGGCCCTGTCTTAGAGCGCGGTGCCGTGCAGTTTTCTCATTCAAAGGGTGCGTCTCTGCCACCAGCAGCCAGTGAGCGTAACCCGGAGCTTGCAGGCAAAGGTTTCGAAGCAACCGCGATTTCGATGATCATGCACCCGCGAAATCCCTATGCACCGACCTTCCATGCAAATCTCAGGTTCTTCCTGGTGGATGACTCCTACTGGCACTTCGGCGGCGGATTCGACCTGACCCCCTTCTATCCTTTTGCAGAAGATGTCCTGCATTGGCATCAGGTCGCAAAAGATGCCTGCGAACCATTTGGAGCTGAGCTGTATCCAAAGTTCAAGGACTGGTGCGATGACTATTTTGTGCTGACTCATCGGCAGGAACCGAGAGGGGTTGGTGGTCTCTTCTTTGACGACTGGAATGAGGGAGGCTTTGATCAGAGCTTCGCGCTGACTCGAAGCATTGGTGACGCCATTTTGAAAGCCTACCTGCCAATTCTTCAAAGGCGTAAAGATACAGCTTACGGAGAAAGAGAGAGAGAATTTCAGTTGTACCGCCGTGGTCGATACGCCGAATTCAATCTGGCCATCGACCGAGGCACCAAGTACGGCATTCAGTCAGGGCGGCGTATAGAGTCGGTCCTTGCCAGCATGCCTCCCGTCGCCATCTGGAAATATAACTGGAAACCTGAGCCCGGCTCACCTGAGGCTGTCCTCTATGATGACTACCTGAAACCCCGAGACTGGCTATCTGAATTGACCTAATATAAGTCTCTTTCCCTGCAAGATAGGCAAACGAGAGGCTGTATGGACCTTAAGTCCAAGTTACCTGAAGTCGGCACCACCATTTTTACGGTGATGTCACGCATGGCAGCAGAACATGGTGCGATCAACCTCTCCCAGGGATATCCGGACTTTCCTGTACCAGCTGCCTTGCTGGAAAAATTAAATGAGTATGCTCAGCGCGGAGAAAATCAATATCCGCCCATGCACGGTGTTCCCTACCTGAGGGAACAGATCGCAGCAAAACTCAAACGTTGCTACCAAATCCAAGCTGACGCCGAAACCGAACTGACAGTGACTTCAGGAGCAACCGAGGCACTTTTTGTTGCGATCCAGGCTGTAGTTTCTGACGGTGATGAAGTCATTGTGTTTGATCCCGCCTACGACTCCTATGAACCGGCGGTGGCACTCGCAGGTGGTCGAACCATACACATACCGCTCAACGCTGGAGACTTTTCGATTGACTGGGATCGTGTGCGTGATGTTGTGACTGAGAAGACTCGCCTGATCATTATTAACTCGCCCCATAATCCAACCGGTGCGGTGATCAGCGGCGAAGACCTGGAAGAACTGGCGAACATCATCGAGGGAACACGAACCCTGATACTGTCTGATGAAGTTTACGAACACATGGTGTTTGACGATGGTCAACACCACACCATCGCTTCGCATCCACAACTCCGAACACAGTCTTTTGTCGTGTCTTCCTTTGGCAAGACTTACCATGCAACCGGATGGAAGGTCGGGTATTGCCTGGCGAGTCCAGAGCTAACCGTCGAATTCAGAAAAGTGCACCAGTTCGTCACCTTTACGACGCATACACCAACACAGTGGGCGATAGCAGACTACCTGGAACATCATCCAGAACATGATCAGGAACTCCCCTCTTTCTATCAGGCAAAACGCGATCTGTTCCTGAAAGAAATGCAGGGCATTGGATTCGACATGGTTGCGAGCAACGGCACCTATTTTCAACTGGCAGCCTATGGCAACGTCTCTACTGCTGACGACATGACATTCGTCACGGAACTCACTCAAAAGGCAGGTGTTGCTGCCATACCAGTCTCGGTGTTTTACGAGACACCACCGGAGCAGCGACTCGTCAGATTCTGCTTCGCCAAGTCCGACGAAACCCTGGTAGAAGCTGCGGCGAAACTACGCAGCTACTTCAGCTAGCGAGGCGCGGCATGCTGCATCTCATTCAAACAGAATTGAACTGGGAAGACCCTGCCGCCAACACCGCTCACTTTGATTCTTATCTTGATGACATCAGAGACGGGGTCGTTGTGCTTCCTGAAATGTTCAGTACTGGCTTTTCAATGGCTTCAGAGGCCCTTGCAGAGCCGATGCATGGTCCCACGCACTCGTGGATGCTGGCGAATGCAAGGCAAAGAAATCTAACGCTGTGCGGCAGCGTCATCATCCAGGAGGACGGCAACTACCTGAATCGGTTTCTCTGGGTAACGCCTGATGGCGAGACCTCCGTCTACGACAAACGCCATCTCTTTCGAATGGCGGGTGAACATGAACACTACTCTGGCGGCGATACCAACATCACTCTATTGGATAACGGTGCGCGCATACGACCACAAGTCTGTTATGACCTCAGATTTCCCATCTGGAGCCGAAACGCTGGAGATGCCTATGATGTTCTTCTTTTTGTCGCGAACTGGCCAGCAGCCAGGAGAGAACAATGGCTTGCCCTGCTTAAAGCCCGAGCGATCGAAAACCTGAGCTACGTGGTTGGGTTGAATCGTATCGGTGATGATGGCAATGGCGTCAGTTACTCAGGGGATTCCGTCGTTTTCGGTCCGGAAGGAGAAACACTCTTGGACCTCGGCGATCAGGACACTGTCGGAACCTTCGAACCTGATCTAAAAAGACTCAAAGAGTACCGTGAAAGATTCCCTGCACACCTGGATGCAGATAGTTTCAGTGTCACCTAGAGAATACTGATATGGCAGAACTTCGAATTCCCCGCGCTCACTCAGACGACTGGTACGATCACCTCTCAACGGTTCAGGATGGCTACTACTATCCATGGGAGTCCACACTGGACCCCAGGAATGGTGAGTCGGCCTTTGATGCCTTTGTCATCGAAAACCTCAGTCCGGATGATGTCGTTCTGGAAGTCGCCTGCGGGCACGGTGATTTTGCACTCTCGATAGCAGAGCAATGCCAAAAGGTGATCGCATATGACCGGGTCGCCGCCTACATCGATATTGCCAATCGAAACAAAGCAAGTGCGGGCGTCGATAACGTTGAATTTCTATGCCACAACGCGCTCGATGTTGATGGCAATGTTGAGCTACCAGTCGCAAACGGCAGCGTCAGCAAAATCGTCTGTCGACTTGGACCTCATCACTGGATTCAGGACGCGAAGCGGGCATGCCACAAAGGTGCAGAGGTTGTTGCGCTATCCCCCATGGAAGAACCCATTCCTGCCTGGACCAGCGTTCTGCCGCATGTCATGCACTACGAGAATTCCGGTCGATATTCAGGCTCCGGGTCCATTCATCAGTCCGTGGATAATCGATTGCATCAGGCCGGCCTGACCTTGCATGGTGGTTGGGGCTTCGACGTACCTGAAACCTTCGCCGACAAAACTGCACTGTATACGATGGTTACCTGGGGGTTACCGGGGGACAGGTCACCCCTTTTTGAGGATGTCAGCGAAAAACTCGATATCGTATTCAGCCGCTATGCTGAGCCGTCAGGCATCGTTTTGCGCCAGTGTCGCTATCTCTGGAACGCATTCGTCACCTAATCTCCTGAAATTATTCATTTTTCTGGCACCGATAGTGCCTATAATCTGACTTTCTCACTGGGTGCCCCGATGCTTTATTCCCTGGGACAACTGTTAGCAGACGTCGCCGGACCTTTCCGGCTACTTTCGTCATATATTTTTCTCGCCGGGCTTGGCACCGCGCTAGGTGCGCTGCTTACCTGGTGGATGCTGCCACGGTTCTGGCACATGTTGCCCCGTGACCGTGGACGCGAATACGCCATCGACGCTGAAAAGAGCATCGGCAAACCCATATCCGCCGGTGTCCTGTTTATCCCCCTATTCGTGGTGCTGTGTCTGCTGGTCGTGCCATTTGACTGGAAATTCGTCGGCATTCTGGCCTGTGTCGTGGTTGCCATGGTTGTCGGCTACCTGGACGATCGATCAGAACAAGGCTGGAGCGAGTATCGACTGGGTGCCATCGACCTTGTTATTGCCATTGTCGCATCAATGATTATCTGTGGGCTGCAACCATTTACGATGTGGCTGCCCCTGTTTAAGGACCCTATTACCATCAGCCCGTCCCTGTTCATACTGGGCTCAACCATTCTCATCTGGGTTTCCATTAACGCCACAAACTGTACCGACGGCGTGGACGGCCTTTCAGCCAGTCTCTCCAGCATGGCAATTTTATCTTTGGGTGCGATCCTTTATGGCATTGTCGGGCATGCGCCCATTGCCGAATACCTGCTCGTGCCTCACTACGCCCAGGGTGCTGATTGGGCCATCATGGCCTTCGTACTCGTGGGTTGTCTCGCCGGATATCTGTGGCACAACAGCTACCCAAGTGCCGTTCTTATGGGTGATGCTGGTTCTCGTCCAATTGGACTGATGCTGGGTGTGCTGGTTCTCGCTTGCGGGAACCCGTTCCTGATTCTGGTCGTAGCCTTCGTCGTTCTTGTGAATGGTGCCACTGGCATGATCAAAGTTGCCCTGCTTCGCTTCTTCAAAATCGGCATATTCGGTCAGATCCGCTACCCATTGCATGATCACGTCCGCCACAACATGGGGTGGTCTAACACCCAGGTGCTTGTCCGGTTCATGCTTCTGCAGGCTGTGGGCACACCCATTCTTCTAGTCCTGCTCCTAAAAATTAGATAAAACAAACACTTATCTATAAAACCTAAAGTGGTCTCTCCTCCCATTTGGCGTTAAGCTGCGACTATGATCCGAGCCATCATCATCTTTTTTTCTCTGTTTGCAGCCGTCCACCTACACGCCGAGGACAGCATCGACCCTGAGAAGAAAGCCGCCATCCAAGAGCTCATGATGATCACCGGTGCTGAAGCAAATCGACAACAGCTGACCCACACATTTACCCAGCAACTGATAACTGTATTGCAGGCCAACGGCATGGCCGTCAATGAGCCCACAGCAAACATCATTCGCGATGAGGTCGACCGCGTCGTCGCTGAGCAGCTTGAGAACCAGAGGCTGCAAACCAAGATGTACCGCCTGTACGCCCGATATTTCACCCTGGAGGAGATCAGAGGTCTGATCGAATTCAACAGGAGCGCTATTGGCGAGAAAGCCAACCGGGTTATGCCCCTTCTAATGCGAGAATCCATGAGCGCAGCCCAGGAGTGGTCCGAGGAAATCGGACCCGTGATCTCAAATCGAGTGCGCGACCGGCTTAAGGAAAACGGCATCTCCATCAACCGATAGGTCTTGCTTCTTCGCGTCATCGCTTTAAAGTACGCGCTCATGTCAACCTACCTCATCGGCGATCTCCACGGACACTACCGCGACTACGAACGTTTGCTGGTCACTGAAGGTCTGTGTGATGAAAACCTGAATTGGACAGGCGGAACATCGAAGCTTTGGCTGATGGGCGATTTCTTTGATCGAGGCGCTTCCGGCCTCAGATGCCTGGATGTGACGATGCGCCTACAGAAAGAAGCTGCCGCAGCCGGTGGTGAAGTTAACTCGCTGTTAGGCAACCACGAACTGATGATTCTATGCGCCTACCGCTTTCGTGACGCGACACACACCGACGGCTTAAGCGTTTATGACCATTGGTTACGTTGGGGTGGTATTGAAACAGACTTTGAAGGTTTCACCGACGAACATGCCGAGTGGATCAGTCATTTACCGGCGATGGTCCTCCTGGATGACGTATTAATGGTGCATGCTGATGCCATGCTTTACGTGAACTACGGCATGAACGTGGACTCGGTGAACGAAGGATTTCGTCAACTGATGCACTCTGATGATCTGCCGAAGTGGATGTCTGCGCTCTCATCTTTCAGTGAACATATGGCTTTTTCAGGTCTCGACATCACGGGTTCAAAACGAGCCGAACAACTTTTGTCGCTGTATGGCGGCAACCTGCTCGTTCATGGCCATACCCCAATCCCATACGCCAGGCAGATTGATGCTGAAACAGTCACAGAGGCCTGGTCTTATGCTGGTGGTCGTTGCTTAAACGTGGATGGCGGGATGTATATGGGCAGCCCCGGCTTCGTGCATAAACTTCAGTAGTCGTCGTTCACCAAAGAAGTCAGCACATGGTCTTCCCAACGACCATTAATTTTCAGGTACTTCTTTGCAAATCCTTCTTTCTCAAATCCCAGACGCTCGAGTAGTGATCCACTGCGATCGTTATGAGGTAAGTAGCCAGCCATAATTCGATGCAGGCCAAGATCTTTGAACATGTAGTCGTTGGTGAGAGTTAGCGCCTCGAACATGACACCGGCCCCCTCATAACGATGGGAAAGCGCGTAACCCAAATGGCAGGACTGAAAGGTGCCACGAACGATATTGGTGTAGTTACACACACCAATCACCTGTTCCTCATCTGCCGTCATAATTGAAAAACAGGCGCTGGTACCATCACGAAAATCTTTGAGCGCCAGCCTGAGATGTATTTGCCAGAACCCCTCAGTAAAAAATTCAGGCGGGCGGCGCGGCTCCCACTTCTCTAGGTGATCTTTATTGTCTTTTCTGAAATCAACCATCTTGGTTGCTTCATGAGGTTCAAGCAGTCGGCAACAAACACGGTCGGAGCGCAATTCAGGCAGTTTACGTTTGAGCAGCTTCACGAGGCGTTTCCTGTGTCACTTTTCAACCGGGACAAAGCACCGACCTTCAAATAAAGCTTACCTTCTCCAGTGATGTGCACAGCTTCATGGGCGGCAATTCGAAACCAGTCGTGCCGAACCAGTGCCTGACCATTTACCGAAACCTCACCTTGCAGCAGAAAGCCTTCCGTACCTGTGGCATTAGCGTTGGCATACTCGGAAATCACTTCCATCAAGCTGACCTCTTCTACGTCATCATGAAAGAGCCTTTGCACACGGTAACCGCCCAGATCTTCAATCGGAACCTCTGCGGTATCGATCGCATGATGCTCACTGCCTGGATACTGCCTGAGCTTGACGAATAATTCGCAGCCTTCTTCCGAAAATGGAGCATGCGAAAATCCTTCTGGATTCAAGAGATAAGTACCCGCTGGCCAATCACCTGCTTGATCGCTGAAAACACCAGAGAGCACAAGGATCTCTTCGCCGTCTGGATGCTCATGTCTCGGGAAGCGAGCACCCGCATGATATCGAACATGAGACGTGACCTGGCCCGATTCAGGCTCACCCACCAGG
Organism: Pseudomonadales bacterium; assembly: GCA_965267195.1. Lineage (GTDB taxonomy): Bacteria > Pseudomonadota > Gammaproteobacteria > Pseudomonadales > Azotimanducaceae > UBA9659. The sequence continues at coordinate 629,883 of OZ253942.1, read as the reverse complement.
TGAAAGCGTTTACGGCTGACCTGAGAAGCAGGAGAAGATGTCCACTCAAGTTTTTCATCGAACATGAAAACCGATTTGCCCATATCTCCGTTCATGGCGAATCAATACCGAGCTGGAAACGGGCTTCCAGGAAGTCTTCGAACTGAACATCAGTGCCCAGATCAATCGCCTCACTCACTTGAACACTGATGGTTGAAAACCGGCCATCTGCCGCCTGCAGAATGAGTCCTTGAGGCGCGTCCTCTGAACACAAATAGAGCACCGCTGGACTCACCTGTTCTGGTGTGCCTTTTCTGTTTGGATCCTGGAGGTTCTCTGTCATACGGGTAATGGCACCAGGCGCCAGGGTGTTAACACGAATCCCCTTGGGTTCGCCTTCCAAAGACAGAACATTCATTAAACCGATCAGGGCCATTTTTGCGGAAGCGTAGTTGGATTGCCCGAAGTGGCCAAATATTCCCGCTCCGGAGCTGGTAAACACGACTCTGCCCCACTGGTTTTTCGCCATCACCGGCCAGGCCGCTTTGGTGACAAATACAGACCCCATCAAATGTACGTCGAACACGGCACGAAAGTTCTCGAGTGTCACGTTGGCAAACGTCTTATCTCTCAAGATGCCAGCATTGTTGACGACGATATCGACACTACCGAACGCTTCAAGCGCATCATCAACAATAGATTTTGCGGCGTCTTCATTCGCAACGGAGGCTGTGTTGGCAATCGCTTGACCACCAAAGCCAATAATTTCGTCGACAACTGACTGTGCGGTGGGTCCAGTGCCTGTCCCATCCACAGCACCGCCAATATCATTTACGACAACCCTGGCGCCCCGTTTGGCGAACTCGAGCGCATGGGATCTTCCCAGGCCGCGTCCAGCACCGGTTACGATAACGACTTTGTCAGTGAATTGGCCCATTTAGCTCAAGGGTATCCCTACACCAGCTTTCAGCTCAACCGTATTACCGTCAGGGTCCTTGATGTAAACAGACAGGCCATATCCTTCTGCTCCGTAACGTTCGCCCGCTTCCGAAGCCTCTATGTCATGGGATGAAAGCCACTCTCGCAGCGCATCCTCGTTAAAGGTGTCAAGCGTCAGGCAAAAGTGATCCTGATTTTTGCCGTCGAGGCTTACCGGAGTTTGACCACCGAGCTTCGAGCCGACCGTTACCAGGTCAATCAGTTGTCGCCCGGCGCGCAACTGGTACAAACCCAGATCGGGTAGTTCACGCTCTTTGCGACAACCGAGTATTTCTTCGTAGAAGCGCAGTGACGCATCAAGATCCGCAACACGCAGAACAATGTGGTCAATACCAGAGATGGAAAAAGGTCTCATATGTTGTTGAACAGGTGTGATTGTTAAAACGTTAGGGTACCATCATGCGCATGAAGCTGATCAACCTACTAGTTCTGTTGCTTTTACCACTGATTTCCAGCGCGGAAGACTGGGAGTGGGCACCGCAACACGCCATTGGCAACAACCTGCCTGACTTCTCCGTGACAACTACGGAAGGAGACACAGTAAAGTTGAGCGAACTGTCAGGTGAAGAAGGTACATTGATCATGTTCAGTCGGAGCACCGTCTGGTGACCCTACTGCCAGAGACAGCTCGTGGAGCTGCAGGAATACGTTTCAGAAATTGAGAGCACCGGCGTTGCGGTGACGGCTGTTCTCTATGACAGTCCTGCAGATCTGGCAAGATTTACCGGCAAACACAAAATCACCTTCCCCATTCTCAGCGACGAAGGCTCGGAAGCGATTACGGCGCTGGGCCTGCTGAATACTGAAATGCCCGAAGGCACGAAATACTATGGGGTGCCCTATCCCGGCGTCTTCTTGCTCGACAGTGACAACCAGATTGTCGCCAAGTATGCGGAGAAAGATTATCGAGCACGTCCGTTGTTCACCGATATTCTTGAGGGTGTTAAGTCTCTCGCACCGTGACAGTCTAGAAAACGCCTGCTTCCAAACCTGCAGCCATGGCCATACCCAACTCTTCGCACTGCTCGAGTTGACCATCCTGCAAGTCACCAACTACTAAAACTGGCTCCTGAATTTCTCGAAAATTGTATCCGTTGCAGATTCGACGGATAGAGGTCAGCGCGCCCGTGCCATCGTTACCTGCACCAATGAACATACAGTAAGGTTTGCCGTCGACCTGACCTTCTACCTCGTAGAAGGTTCTATCGAAAAAGTCCTTTAAGGCGCCAGACATGTAACCGAAGTTCTCGGGTGTGCCGAACATAACACCATCAGCCCACAGCAAGTCATCTGGACCGGCGTCATGGGCCTGGAGAAAGCGCAGCTCAACTTCGATGTCCGGATGTTCGATACCACGGCGCACCGCATCCGCCATCTTCCCGTTTTTGCCTGTTTTGCTGTGGTAAACCACAAGCAGGTGTTTCACTCAGCTTATTCCTCTGCGTCCCGGGTGTAGTAACCGTCAAAAAGCACCTGCCAGGATCTGCCGCCATCATTGGTTGATTGCCAGAACTGACGGACTCGTCCATCTTCCTGAGGAGTCCAGGTGATTCGATCTCGAACTTTGTTTCCTTCCTGATCCTTTCGTTTACCTTCCAGTCGCATGGCACCTTTTTTGAACTCACCGGAAAGAAAGAGGTGACCACCAGCATTATCTACCCAGGTCTGGTGCCACTTGCCAGTCGCCCTGGAATAAAAGTTATAGCTCGTGCCCTCGTAAGGACCCGCTCCACTTTGCCAGTTCTCCTGCATGACACAACCATTCATCATGGACTTCAGGTGATTGGTTCCGAGCTTCTGCTTTCCGTCTTCCGAATAAGCCGTCCACTTGCCAAGCCAGAAATCGAACTGGCGATATTCTTCTGCGCTGCATGGCCCCTCGGCTGCTGATATTGCGTGACTGAAAAACAATGCAACGATTAGTACGAGTCTACTCATAATTCCCCCTCTTCTATTTCTTTTTCTTGCTTGCTCTGCTTCTAGACTTTCCTCAACCGAATCACAGTGCGAGCAATATAGTCATAGTCTGGAACTTCCAGATTGCGCTTCGCCGCAGCGCCTTTCTCAACGCGCCCGGACGTATCGTAACGACTACGATGACAGGGGCAGCTAAATCCTTCAAATCCGTTTTCAGCCAGCACCTCAACTTCGCATCCCAGGTGCGTGCAATTTGAAAACACGACCAGATGATCCGGCCGCCTAGCTCTTAGCTCGTTCTCCGCAAAGTCCGGTTGAGAGGAATTCTCTGAGCCTGGGTCTTCCAGCGCAAACGATTCTGTGTCTTCCCCGCGATCACGCCCTACGACGAGAACATTCCGCCCGAGCCATCGAACGGTTTTAACATCACCTTCGGACAGTTCAGAAACATCCACATCCAGGGAAACATCTTCATCAAAGCCAGGGAACCAGGATCGCAGGAAAGGTACCGAAAAGCCTGCAAGAGCGATGGCAGAGAACCCAGCGACAATTCGTGTGAGTAGTGTTCGTCGATTCATGAGTCGGGGGCACCTTGTAGCGTCAACCAGTCAACGTGTGTGTCATAAAACGCATGGCCCTCGGGTTCACGATCAACGGGCGTCGTAAAAGCCGCCCGAACGATGTGCAGCTCTCCTGGCCACTTATCGGATCGGTAAAACAGCTGACTGCCGCACCGGTTACAACTGCCTCTGCCCGATCCCTGCGAAGACTCATACCAATGCAATGTGCCTTCTGGATCACCAATGCGAATATTGTCCTGTTCAAATCCAACCCAGGTAACGACACCGCTACCAGGAATACGGCGACAGATAGTGCAATGACAGTGACCACACCATTTGCTTGGACCCATGGATTCGAAGGTCACCGCTTCGCAATAGCAGCTACCCGCCATATCACTCACAATCGATACACTCGAGCCGCGGTGTCATGAAAAAGAGCTGCTTTTTCCTGATCTGATCTACCCTGGGCCAATTTTTTAAACGCATTCCATAGAACCGGATATGAAACCGATTCTTTATCCACCGGAAAGTTACTCTCGAACATACAGCGATCAGCCCCAAACTCATCAATACAGAATTCGTAATAAGCACCTGTCGCGTCGACCAGTTCATCAGATGTCGCCGGAAGATCCCGCTTGTGCCAGTCGAAGCCATTAACTTTCATGTTGATGCCGCCAAGCTTGAAGCTCACATTGCTCACGTCTTTCAGTTCCTGGATGGTGTCTTTCCAGGCAGCAAACACTTCGTCTCGCTTTCCCTGATAAGGCCCAATGCCAAGAGGGCCTGCGAAGTGATCGAGGATGATCGTGACATCAGGGTTCATTTTGGCGAGCTTCACGAACTCAGGAATCTGTTCGTGATAACACCAGGCGTCAAAGCTGAGCCCCATGTCTCCGAGAACAGCAAAACCTTCCAGAAAGTCATCCTGCAGCATCTGGTGCTCAACAGGATGTGAGTGAGAGTTCTTAATTTCTTTACTGGCATGCCAACCCGCAGCGTGGCGAATTCCTCGGAAACGGTTCACTGAAGCCTGCACATGAGCTTCCAGCACCTCACGAACGCCAGCACCAAGCGTCAGGTCTGCAAAGCTGACGATACCGGCACAGGCTCGAATGTCGCCGTAACCACCAGATGCACTCATCGCAGCAACACCCTGAACAAATTCGGTTTCTCCAACCGGCGCCATGTGCTCAGGAACGTCCTTACTGAACATGGAATCACACTCGACGAAAACCGTACTGACAACGTTGTGCCCTGTGTTGATATCTTCCAGAAGCTCATGCAACAGATACCTGCTCCCGTTGCGATCCCAAAGATGATGATGTGGATCACAAATCCTCAGATCCGGTTCGAGAATTTCTTCCTGAACCTTATCGAGCCAAACCTGGTCAACCATACTTCTACCCTGCAGTGCTTCATGCTAAGTTCCCTATTCTATGCCTGATGTCCAAGCTTTAGCCATCGACCTCGACGGAACCCTTCTTGTCGGTGAGTCCTTATCCAACAGAAACAGAGACGCCGTTCGCCGTGCTTTCGATGCCGGTATACATGTCATCATCGCCACCGCGCGCTGGCGACAGATGGCGGAACGGATCGCTGTTGAAATCGGTTTGCACCACACGCCGATTATTGCCTGCAGCGGTGCTCAGGTTTACTGCACCGAGATTAGCCAGGACATCTACGACACTCGCCTGCCAACGGACTTTGTCGAGCAGCTCTATGGCATCTGTAATGAACATCGCTGTATTGCCTCTGCCACGGTGGATGCACACACCTGGCTGAAAATCGACAAGAAACCCCCGGCAGAATTTCTGTCTGATGAACTCAGATGGGTAGAACAGCTACCAACGCAGGACCCAAATCCGGCACACCTGCCGCGCATCGCGACGGTGCAGGGTTCTTCTACCATCGAACTGGTACGTGAACTCCACGAGCGAGATTTTGCTGACCAGGTCAACATCTTTGATTCCATTGGTCCAAGTGGCAAAACCGTTATCACGATTACGGCAAAAGCCGCGGATAAAGGTATCGCTCTGCAAAAAGCCTGTGATCATTTGGATATACACCACGATTCAGTCGTGGCGTTTGGCGATGCAGGAAACGATATAGAGATGTTTAAGATTGCCGGCCAATCTGTCGCCATGGGTCAGGCTGATGATTCAGTGAAACAAGCTGCGACTCATGTGACTACGCACAATGAAGATGATGGTGTCGCGGAGTTTATTGAGCAGAACCTGCTCTAATTCCCTCGTCTATACCTAGCACACTGGGCTCGCGAAACCGCTCTCGGTACCGCTGCAAGTACATCCCTGTACGCTGACTTTCGGGCTCCTGCCCTCGAGTCTACCTCGACCGGTTTCTCGGCCCACTTTCGCTAGCCAGCGTTCCAGGCACCTGCTTCAGGTCCCTGTTCCAGCGCTCGCTGATGCGGCGTGTTCAGCGCTTCGAAAATTTTGCGTGTTGCATCCGGCACTTCCATACCCTCTTCGAAGAAAACCGGCTCCTGAATATGCGCCCACACCGGTCCTGGTTCGATCGCACGGGAACCTTTCGGTCTGATGGCGCTGACACCACTGAGATAGACAGGCACAACCGGCACCTTTTTCTCTAACGCAAGAATAGAGACACCATGTTTAAAGCGCGCCATGTGGCGTGATGTAGAACGTGTACCTTCCGGGAAAATTCCTAGATTGGCGCCCTTGTCGAGCAGCCACTTGGAGTAATCCAATGTTGCCGAACCGCCACCCCTTCGAATCGGAAAGCTGCCGCCCACCAGCGAGTTGTACCAGGGTTGCAGTTCAAGTTCTTTGCGCCCGCCCCCTTTTCTGAGGAACCAGCGGTCAGCGGCTGCACCCATATAGATATTGGAGCGTACACCCATCGGCAGGCTTCCCAGCAATGCGAGTGTGTCAAAGTGACTGGTGTGATTGGCGACCACAATGCAGTTGCCTTTGAACTTTTTGAAGTTCTCGCGTCCGGTGATGTTCAGAGGTTTAAAGTATTTCCAGATCCAGCGGTCATACTGGTACCAGCGCATAGACAGTCTAGCTAACCGGGCCCACCACTTTATTTGCCACTCGTGGGGTCCTTCGGTTCTGATTTCCTTGCGGATCAGCTGTTCAAAAAGATCCAGATCAATGGCAGGCAACAAGAGCGACTCGTCGGTCTCTGTGAATTCTTGCTGCAAAACGGCCTTCTGGGCCCGCAGGTTGTCAGAGACTTCAAAAACCGTGCAGTGATCCCACTCACCCAACGTAAAGAAGTCCCCGAGGATATTCGCTTCCCACTCCTCAAGGGTACGCCGAATGTTTAGAAGGTTGTCCGGGTCACCGGCTATTTCGCGTTGGCCGCGTTTAGAGTGTCGAGCAAGAAGAATATAGGCTGGCATTCTTCAGTCCTCCGGGAATCAGTCTCCTCCCGAAGCATCACCGCTCAGCATATCAACGAACTCATCAACACCCATGGCAGGTAACGTCGTTATCTTGATCGTGCCACGACTGCCCAATTCAACGGTGAGTCTCGCCATCACTTCGTTGGTGGGCGCCTCAATGATGTTTACGAAGTCATAGCCTCCCATGGTGGCGAACTGGGCGGTGACTCGAGCACCCATGGATTCCACTTCCTTGTTCACGGCGTGAAGACGTTCCGGACGCTCTTTAAGGGTTTTTCTGCCTTCATCGGTGAGGTTACTCAACATGATGTACGTCGCCATGATCCCTCCTGACTGTTCTTATTGTTTTACGCTTTCACCCTTTGTATCACAAAAGCTCGACTACCACTCCCCAATATTTTCCATCGAGCTCCAAGGTTCCGCAGGCTCCAGTGGCGTGCCACTCTGTAGAAGCTCAACGGATATGTTGTCAGGGGATCTTACAAATGCCATGCGACCATCCCTTGGCGGGCGGTTTATGGTGACGCCGCCATCCATCAGCTTCTGGCAGGTTTCGTAGATATCTTCTACCGCATAGGCCAAATGACCAAAGTTTCGGCTCCCCTCACCCAGGCTGTCTCCATCCCAGTTATAGGTGAGCTCAACCTGGGCGCTCTCATCGCCAGGTGCTGATAAAAACACCAGAGTGAACCTTCCGTCTTCATTGTCGTAACGGGCATTCTCCTGCAAGCCTAGCTTGTTGCAGTAAAAATCCAGGGATTCATCAATGTCATTAACCCTGACCATGGTGTGCAGATACTTCATGTTGTTTTCCTGTGACTACATGACTGCATCTTAACACCAGGTCTGGGTGATGGATCTATCCGGCTTTCCTTGGCAACTCCGCCAGAAGCGCTTCGTTTTCAAGCGTTTTTAAGCTCGCATTCGCAGCCTCTTTTCCCTTGATAACAAAGTGTTCAAGAAAGAACGCCTCACGGCCTTCGCTCATAAACTCCTGCGGCGTCAAAATACCGTAAATAATCGGGGTTCCGGTTTGCATCTGCAGCGTCATCACGGCATCCATAACACTGGAAGCCACAAAGTCGTGCCGATACACGCCATGATCGGCAATCAAGCCAACAACGACGATCAGATCGGGGTTCGAGTGATCTATCAGTTTTTGACAGAAGAGCGGGATCTCAACGACACCAGGCACTTCATACTCACTGACCAGGAGCGGCATATCAGCGAATTCGAGATTTTCACGACAGCTTCTAGCGAAAGCGTCTACAGTTGCCGCGTGCCAGCTCGCTTTAACAATGGCGATGGTTTTCGGATAGGAATTTGGAAACATATCGGTCTCCCAGAACAGGGTTTCATTCGGACCGACTCAGGAAATGAAGGAATTAAAAAAGTTGCTTTAGTCGCCTGTCTTAGAACGACTTTGCCAATGTCGGTGGCAGGTCCGGCGAGGACACAAAACCAGTTTACCGCCATGGATAAACCGATTCAAAGGCCGATAAACACCGTCGATGAGAAGGCAACAGCGCCGTTTTGTTGTCGAATGACCAGATAATAGTAGTCGCCTTTTCTAGGCACACTTCGATCCTGGTATTGGTACGTATAACCGCCATCTTCCGACAAAGGTGCACGAGCACGCTCTACAACCACACGGTCGGAGTAACCGGAAACCTCCATAGCCCGAACCGCCGAAGATTCAGCTTCCGCCAATGGGATTAGAAATCGTTGCATCGGTGTCGGCTGTGGAAGCCTGTCCTCAGGTAACCAGGCGGCATCTTCGAAGCCTTTTGCAATACCAATCTCCAGCACGGTATCTGGTGTGGTTTCTTCAAGTAACAGCAACAACCGACTGACGGTACCGTGAGTTTTCGTAAGGAAATCCACTCGACGCTTGCCGGGCTGCGCATTCAGGCGCCAGTCGCTTGTCACCTGGTTCTCAGGTAACTGAATCGTGGCGTCCCTGCTTGCTACATAACCCACCCATTCCCGTGCGTTCCTAGGGAGACTTAACACTCTGCTGAATGGATCACTGTCACTGGAGACTGACAGTTGATAGACGCTCTCCTCCAGAAGTTCACCCCTTTGCTCGTCCAGCACTTCACCGTTTTTGTACAGTGTGATGCTCTCGATAGGCCCACCAGCGGTGATCTCGAAACCGATGTTCCGAACATCATCCATTTCAAGCTTGCGAGACTCAGGTAATACAATGATTCTTTCTCCGATGGAGACATAAGTATTACCGGCATCCATCGCCTCAATCCAATCGTCAGAATCTGATATCACCCCGGTGTGAACCGTCTGATGATCGCGAGGATACTGGCGAGAGTCATTGGAACCAACGAAACCTACGGTATATCCCTGTTCCGCAATCCTGTCTCCGAGCCAAACGTAGTGGCTCGCCCCAGATAGGATTTGCACGAGCTTCGTTGTCTCAATCGTTCGCTGACGCAGGTCGACTAATTGCTCCGGTTGAACGACCCCTGACATTTCCTGTTCGTTCCAGGGTAAAACCAGGTCAAAATAACCACTGCCTGCCGACAGCATCTGTTCGGGATCAAGTCGACCACCTGACTCACGATCCATTCGACCGAAGTCCACCCAGATCACATCCGAATCGTAGTCCCCGACTCTAATCCTGTTGGAAAAGGCTTTAATACCACCGCCACCTGAGCGGAGCTCAACCTGGTAGATCCCGGGCACATCGAAACTGACACCCGGCACCAGGCTAACTGATCGATCGAGTTCGGCACGCTGGCGGAAAGCGCCGTTCACCCGGAGATCTAACGAAAGCGGCCGATCATCTACCAGATTGCCGAACCTGTCCTCCATGCGGACCCTGACGTCAACGTCTTCCCCTGGGCGGGATAAAGATTTCGCAGTTACCGTGATTCGATCAAACTCCGCCGCCTCCAGCATTAAAGAATTTGTCGGAATTCTTCGAGGCGCTTCGGAGGGTGGTCGCAAGTAAACGGCCAGAGAAAACTGATGATCAGCCACCGTAGGCAGAACAAGATTTGTCACCTCGAACGTGATGTTCGAGCCGGTGGCAAGGCCAGACTCTCCAACTCGATAGCCTGGCACAGCAAGAATGGAATCGAGACCACCTTCGACACCAGAGACTTTTTCATAGACCTTTTCCGCACCAGGCAGATCACTGGTGTTTAGAAACGCCCCACTCTGAGGATCATCATGCTGTAGCCGCGACTCATCCAACCAGTGCTGCTGAATGGTTATCACAGTTCCAGGTACAAGAGCTTCTTCCGATTGAAGAACAAGACTGGCGTCAACAACCGCGCCAACGGTGGCAGGTCCTGACAGCTCGAGTTGGGCAGACCAATTAGACAATTCCTCAGCGAGAGAAAAGCTCGAAAGAAACAAAAAGATGAACGTCAGGCGAGGGACGGCACCTAACCGATTACAAAAAGTCATTGTGTCAGTGTGATTAAATCTGGCTGCGAATGAAAGCAATCATAGCAACGGTTGCAAGATTGCCTGAAACCCCAATCAGCTCATCGGTTCTGTCTGGCGCACTTTCAGATCCGGGAATTAAGACGACCTCAACACCGGCGTCAGTTAGTGCTTTGGCGTAACCTTTGGCCTGTAGCGCGGACACTTCTCGCTCCGGATTAAACAGGAGCGCATGAGGTGGCAAGGTCGTGCTGCTAGGCACGTGAGTGATCGGTGAAGCTGCCGCCCAAACACTTTCATCAGCAGTAAAAATCAATTCGTGCTGGCGTCGCTCAACAAAGCTTCCTAACTCACGCATCAGTCGCGTAATGTCGTAACTCGAAGAGTCGATAGAGACAACTGCTTTTATGCGCTTAGCATCGAGACCGTCCGCAGCAAGGTAGCTGGAATCCGCCGTAACCAGAGTTGCCAGGTGCCCGCCTGAGGCATGTCCGATGATCACGATTCTGTTGGCATCAAGACCATATCGCTGGGCATTTTCCGCGAGCCAGTTCATCGCGGTCACCAGATCAACAACCTGATCATAGACTTTATAGTCCCAGCGAAGCCGATAGTTCATGCTGACGAAACCGAATCCCTGTGCCGTGAAGTAATGAGGCTTCACGTTCACATCGCTTTTGTCCCCAAAAGCCCAGCCGCCACCATGCACATAAAGAATGATGGGTAGCAGTTCAGTGCCTTCTGTAACTTCTTCAGAGGATAGCGGCGAGTAAATATCTAACGTTCGCAGATGGGAAGATTGATCCAGCTTTTGCGCAACGTAGGGCACGTCACGGCTAAGGTTGAATCCAAAGGTCTCATCCTTGATTGACTCGGCTTCCGCCAACGCGTCAGCTGCGTTGAAAGCCAATCCGGACGTGAAACAAAGTAGGAACAGGAAAATCTTACTGTTCAAAACGAAAAACTCCGATGACTAGGCCCATTTAAGCCAGTCATCGGAGCTATATCAAGGTTCAAATTGTAAGGAATATGCGCTACTGGTACTTCTTAAGCTCTTCCCTAGCAATCACACGTCGATGAACCTCATCGGGACCGTCTGCCAGACGCAGGGTACGTTGAGACGTCCACATCGCGGGTAGAGGCGTATCCTGAGAAACACCGAGCGCACCATGAATCTGAATGGCACGATCAATCACCTTCAGCGCCATATTAGGCACAGCGACCTTAATCGCCGAAATGTACTTGCGAGCTTCTTTATTACCAATGGTATCCATCATGTGTGCGGCACGCAGAACGGCGAGCCGGCACATGTCTAGCTCAATGCGTGAATCCGCAATCACGTCGTAGTTTCCGCCGAGTTCCGCAAGTGGCTTACCAAACGCAGTACGAGACAGGGCACGCTTACAGAGCAACTCAAGTGCCCTTTCTGCAACACCAATCGAACGCATACAGTGATGGATTCGACCTGGCCCCAATCGACCCTGCGAAATTTCAAAGCCGCGACCTTCTCCCAGGATAATGTTTTCCTTCGGTACTCGGACATTGTCGAACTTAATGTGCATATGACCATGCGGCGCATCATCTTTACCGAACACGTACATCGGTCTCAGCACTTCAACGCCAGGATGAGGCAGCGGCACAAGAATTTGTGACTGACGAAGATGCTTGGGTGCATCAGGGTTAGTCACAACCATGGTGATCATGATTTTACAGCGGGGATCACCGGCACCAGAGATGTAGTGCTTCTCACCGTTGATGACCCACTCGTCACCTTCCAGTACAGCTGAAGTTGAAATGTTTGTTGCATCAGAAGAAGCGACATGTGGTTCCGTCATCGCGAAGGCAGATCGGATCTTTCCTTCCAGGAGCGGCTCCAACCACTGTTTCTTCTGCTCTTCCGAACCATAACGTTCCAGCACTTCCATGTTTCCGGTGTCAGGTGCTGCACAGTTAAAAATTTCTGAAGCGATAGGATTACGAGCCATAACCTCAGCGAGGTGGGCATACTCGAGGTTAGAGACACCTGCGCCGCCCTGGCTTTCAGGCAGGAAGAAATTCCAGAGCCCTGCTTCGCGAGCTTCGTCTTTCAATCCATCAAGAATTTCCAACTGACGGTCCGTCAGTTCCCAGCGGTCACCGACGTCAATCTCATCGTAATATTCCTGCGTCAGCGGATCGACTTTGCTTCTTACAAACTGATCGATTTTGTCTCGAACGGGTATCAATCGTTCTGGGATGTCGAGATCCATCATCGTGTTTTTCCTCACTGGGTGGTGTTAAACAAGTGAGGTCATAGTACAGCGGAGCAGTACCTCAAAGCACTGTCATGCGGCTAACTTATGCTCAGCAATCGGGGTGATTGATTCGATGGCGCTGGCGTTATCCGCCGATGAATTTCATGACGGTGACTTCGCCCTGGAACGCCAGTTTTTTGTCACCAAGTGCGTCCAGCAACACGTTCTGGAGCCTCGGCAATGCCTGATGACCAGGCATCTCCAAAATCTCAGAAAGATCGTGTCTTCTGGTATTGGATAAACAGCCGTAGAGATAGCCATCGGAAGACAGTCTCAGACGTGTGCAGGTTCGACAGAAAGGTTCGCTCTCATTCGCAATGATGCCGAAGTTTCCGCGACCGCGAATTGCAAACCTTGCCGCAGTGGAATCGTATGGGGCATGTGTTCGGCTGAATTCATACTTGGCCCCAATTTCGTCAAGCAACGCTTCCATTGAGATGAAGTCTGCCTGGAATCCGCTGTCGCCAAGAAGATGGCCCATGCGCATTAGCTCGATAAATCGAAGCTCAATGCCCCGATCAAGACAGTAATCGAGCATGGGGACAATTTCGTTGAAGTTCTGAGACCTCATGGGAACCATGTTGACCTTGATCTTCAGACCCAGCTCCAACATGTCATCGATGCCTTTCAGCACCGTTTCCAGGTCTCCGCCTCTGGCGATCTGTTTGAACTTAAGAGGGTTCAAGGTATCGAGAGAGATGTTGATTCGCTGGAGTCCGGATTCTGCAATCACTTCTTTTTTGGCTGGAAGTAACTGGCCATTAGTTGTGAGGCTGACGTCACTAAGCCCCAGATCCATCACACCAAGCAGGAACTCATCAAACTTAGGTGTTACCAGTGGCTCGCCACCGGTAATACGAACCTTATCAATACCGGTCGCCTGTTGAAGCAAGGTAACCGCGCGCAATAGCTGGTCTGCTCCCAGCTCGTTTTGCGCTTTCATCAATCGCTTTCCGTCAGGCACGCAATAGGTGCACGCATAGTTGCATGCAGCCGTCAGGCTGACGCGCAGATTACTGAATTTTCTGCCAAGGCGATCGACAATCATGACTGGGCTCTCTCTCGTGCGCTAAGATTATACAATTATCGTGCTTCGGACCATCACGCCTTTCCATGCAGTCTTTTACTCGCTGGCTCAACAAGGACAAGCCACCACGCCAGTTCCCGCTTAGTGACTTCGACAGAATCTGCCATGAGCTAAGACCCTGTGACGTCATACTTGTCGAAGGAAGATCCAGGGTAAGCAACGTGATCCGGTGGCTCACAAACAGCCCGTGGACTCACGCAGCCCTATATATCGGGCGCCTGCACGATATCGAAGATGATGAATTGAGAGCGGAAGTCGCCTCACACTACGATGGGGCCCCCGAGGACAGGCTGATGGTAGAGAGCCTTCTGGGATATGGAACAATCATTCGCCCTCTTAAGACCTACAGGGAAGAACATCTGAGAATCTGCAGGCCGTCTCGCCTGTCTCATCTTGATGCTGCGAAAGTCATTCGCTATGCGATCAGTCAGATTGGCAAACACTACGATGTCCGTCAGATCCTGGATCTGGCCCGTTTTCTGTTCCCCTGGTACATCATGCCGAAAAAGTGGGCATCTACCCTCTTCCATCGCAATCCAGGACAGACCGAGAAAACCGTTTGTTCCACAATGATTGCTGAGGCATTCGGGTCCGTTAATTTTCCAATACTGCCGCTCGTCAAACACACTGAAGAAGGTGAACCCAGACTGTTCCGGCGAAATCCAAGGCTATGTACGCCCAGTGACTTCGACTACTCACCCTATTTCAAGATCATCAAGTATCCGTTTATGGACTTCTACCATGAGGAATACCACCTGCTGCCCTGGAAAGGTGTTGGCATGCTGACGCCTGAAGAATCGGATTACTATGTTGATTCAGAGGACGACGATGACTAGCGACGCTCAAGCTCGCTAATGAGTCGTGCAACGAAGTTTTTCAGCCAGAACACCTTGTTTGAGCCTTTGACCAAAATAGCGTCACCTTCCTGTAAGTCCGCCACAAACTTCTCAAGAGGAAAATCTTCAACCGTCGCATAGTGTTCTCTCGGCGCCGCAAACGAACTGGAAGTAAAACCCTCCCCAAAACTGAATACCTGGTCTATGCCGGAGACCTCATCCGCCATCTCCTGGTGGTAACGATCAGCTTCATCACCCAGCTCCAGCATCTCACCAAGAAAAGCAAACTTCCGCTTTGCTTGCTGATGCGAAAAACTTCGAAGAGACATACCCATGCTGCCTGGGTTGGCGTTGTAACTGTCATCAACAATCACCATGTCCGTTACGAGATGAAGATTGCCTCGACCCGCAGGCAAAGGTAGGTCAGAGAACCTGGGCAAAGCCCGGGTGATATCAACGTCGAGTGCAACGAGCGCCGCAATAAGTGCGCTCGCAGATTCAACTCGCTCATTGCCGTGAAACGGCAGGAAAGCATCATAGTCTTCGCCCTCAACGTTGACCTTGAGTCGAGTCCCGGTATTTTCTGCCTGACTTTCAGTCCTGATATCAGCATCGTCTGCGCCAAAAGTTACACAGTCTGACCAGGGTGCACGCTGTTTTAGCCGATCGGGCACAACAAACTTTCCACCGTGACCCAGGCCTGACGCGATACTGAGCTTCTCTTCAGTCAGTGCGTCAATTCCAGAGAAATTACCAATATGAGCAGGCAGAACATTAAGGAGTACCGAGACGTGAGGTGATACAAGTTGCGACAGCGGCGCAATTTCTCCGGGATGGTTGGTGCCAACTTCGAGGATCGCGAATTCAGAGTGTTCTGGCATTCGCGCCAACGACAGCGGTACGCCCCAGTGATTATTCAAACTGCCAATCGAGGCATGACAAGAACCGATGCCCGCGAGGACGTGTTCAAACCAGTTTCTGAGCGTGGTTTTGCCACTGCTGCCGGTGAGTGCAACAACTTTACCCTGAAACCGCTTCCTTGCACCCCGCCCTAGCTGCCAGAGACCATCGAGTGTGTCTTCTACTCGCAATTGAGGAACGTCAACATCGACGTCCCGGTGCACCATGACAGCCGCTGCTCCAGCTTTCGCAGCTTGCTGAACAAAGTCGTGGCCGTCACGGACATCTGAAAGCGCGATAAACAAGTCGCCGGGTTGCAGTGTTCTGGTATCGATGCTGATACCGGAAATATCTGTTGAGAAATCGTTCTGATTAAATAGCGTGGCAAGTTCGCTGCCACGCCAGAGTGGTTTTGTCATGAGTTCGAAGGGTGGCTTTCTGCGACTTCTCGAAGTCGAAATTTCTGCACCTTACCAGTAGATGTTTTTTCCAGGGGGCCAAAGATAACGGTTTTGGGCACCTTGAATCTGGCCAGGTTGTCCTTGCAGTAGTCGATGACCTCTTGTGTCGTCAGTTCTTCACCCGGTTTTGGCGTAACGAATGCGCATGGATGCTCACCCCACTTGTCGTCCGACTTGGCCACCACCGCTGCCTCCAGAATCTTGGGGTGTTTGAACAGAGTGTCTTCAATCTCAATGCTGGAAATGTTCTCGCCGCCAGAAATGATGATGTCCTTGCTCCGGTCTTTAATACGGATGTATCCATCCGGATAGCAGACCGCCAGGTCACCAGAATGAAACCAGCCACCTTCAAAAGACTTCGCCGTGGTATCGGGGTTATTCAAATACCCTTTCATCACAATATTGCCACGCATAAACACCTCGCCCTGCGTTTCACCATCCCAGGGCACGGGCTCAAGGGTCTCAGGATCGGCAACCATCATTGCACCGGCAAGGAGCGAAGAAATTCCCTGCCTGGCTTTCAGATCAGCTTTTGCATCGTCATCAAGCTGATCCCATTCCCGTCGCCATGCGGAGACGATCATCGGGCCATAGGTTTCTGTTAGTCCATAAACCTGAATGACATCAAAGCCGAGCGCTTCCATCCCTTTGATTACTGCGGCGGGTGGCGCAGCCCCCGCTGTCATGACCCGAATACCTTCCCGCAGATCTCGCTTAAGCTCATCAGGGGCGTTCATGAGTGTATTAAGAACGATGGGTGCACCACAGAAATGGGAAACATCTTCGTTCTTAAAAGCTTCGTATATTGGTTCTTCACGTACCTGGCGCAGGCAGATGTTTGTTCCGGCAACTGCCGCCAGTGTCCATGGAAAACACCAGCCATTGCAGTGAAACATGGGCAATGTCCAGAGATAGCGAGGGTGCATGCCCATTTCCCAGGTCAGGGCATTGTTCGCCGCATTCAGATAAGCACCGCGATGGTGATAGACCACACCCTTAGGATCGCCAGTGGTTCCTGACGTGTAGTTGAGCGTGATGGCATCCCATTCATCGTCGGGCATACGCCAATCAAAATCATCGTCCCCTTCAGCGCACAGCGCTTCGTAATCCATCTGTCCGATCAGACGACCATCCGGGTATTCTGGATCGTCAACATCGACTACCAATAGATCAGTTGATGCCTGGCTAACAGCCTCCGCAACAACCTCGCAAAATTCTTTGTCCGTAAACAGAACCTTGGACTCACCGTGATCAAGAATAAAAGCAACTGCGGTGGCATCCAGTCGGGTATTGATGGCGTTGAACACCGCGCCGGTCATGTTGACCGCAAAATGCAGCTCGAACATTTCCGGGATATTTGGCAGAACCGCGGCAACGGTATCACCGGGGCCGACACCACGTTTATCCAGGGCTGAGGCAATTCGGACACAACGCTCATAAACCTCTTTCCACGTTCTCCGCGTAGAACCATGAACACAGGCTTCGTAGTCCGGATAAAGGGTTGCAGTGCGGGTCAGGAAGCTGAGCGGTGTTAGTACTTCGTAGTTGGCAGGATTTTTATCCAGGCCGGTATCGTATATGTTGGGCATATGAGAAATATTACCACTCTTCTGTTTGATCTGGGCGGCGTCATCATTGAGCTCGGCTCACTGGAAGAAATGATGTCGACCTCTCCACTACAGGAAAAAGAAATCTGGAAAGGTTGGATTCGAAGCCCATCCGTTCGGCGCTTTGAATCCGGCAACTGTTCGGCAGATGAGTTTGCAGTATCCATGATTGAAGAGTTTTCGCTCGAGGTGAGCCCGGAACAGTTTCTCGAAAAATTTAATCAGTGGCCTCGCGGCACCTTCAAGGGAGCATCGCAGCTACTCATGGGACTGTCTGATGAGTTTCGTCTGGCTTGTCTATCGAATTCAAACGTGTCCCACTGGGAACACTTCTTGCGACACCAGTCAGTTCTGGAACACTTCGAAGATCGATTTTTCTCTCACGAAATCGGACACCTCAAACCGGATACCCGCGCCTTCGATCATGCACTAGGCGAAATGTCTGTCGTCCCCGAAGAAGTTCTGTTTTTCGATGACAATCTGGCGAATGTTGAATCCGCCCGGGCTATGGGCATGCAGGCACACCAGGTAAATTCGCCGGATGGTGTTCTACATGCGTTGTATGAACAAGGGTTGATGGACTAGCCCTACCCCTGGATGTGTTAGGCTTCGCGCATGAAAAAGATCTGGAACTTTATCACCGCGCTTAAAAACGCCACCGGCAACCTGATTTTCCTGGGCATACTCGGCATCATTCTTTTTGCTGTGTTTGCGCAGGACGCAAGAGAGGTACCGGAATCCGCGGTGATGATCATCAACCCCGAAGGCATGATCGTCGAGCAGAAACGCGCCGTTGATCCTTTCGAGCAGGTATTCGCGGGCGACGATGCAACCGATGAAGAGACTCTGGGAAGGGACCTGATCGATGCCATAGACCTGGCTGCAGATGATGACCGTATCAAAGCATTGGCCTTGGATCTCAGTAGCCTCGCAGGCAGCAGCCTGCCTCTGTACGACTCTGTAGGCAAAGCACTAACCAACTTCAAGGCAACAGGAAAGCCGGTCTACGCTTTCGGTTCGGGCTATAGTCAATCCCAGTACTACCTGGCGAGCTTCGCCGACAAAATCTATATCGACGAAACCAGCATTCAAGCCCTTGGTGGCGTCTTCATGCAAGGATTCGGCGCTTACCCGCTCTATATGAAGTCCGCTCTGGACAAGCTCCAGGTCACGATGCATGTGATTCGTGCCGGTGTATATAAAGATGCTGGTGAAGTATTCGTCAGAGATGACATGTCAGACTTTTCCCGAGAATCCAGCCAGGAGCTCGTAGACGCACTTTGGGACAGTTACCTCACCACCGTGTCAAAGCACCGGGACATCAGCAAAGAAGACATCCTGGGCTACATCAACAACTACGACACCTTGCTACTGGAACAAGAGTCGAATCCAGCTCGCCTGGCGGTTCAATCGGGACTGGTTGACGACCTGATTTCACGTAAAGCCTGGCGTGAGGAAATGCAGGGCCTATCTGGTGTCTCCGGGGACAGCTACAAGCACATCGATTACCGAAGCTACCTGAGTGCGACGCGACCGCCAATTCCCGTTCAGAATCCTGCTACGGAAAAAGTGGCGGTTATCGTGGCTAAAGGCACCATTCTTGATGGTGATCAACCCGCTGGCGAGATCGGCGGCGATTCTCTGGCAAGACTCATCAGACAAGCGCGGAATACGGATAGCATCAAAGCCATCGTCTTACGCATCGACAGCCCTGGAGGAAGCTCATCTGCCAGTGAATTGATTCGAAGTGAACTTGCGGAGACCCAGGCCAGCGGTAAACCCGTTGTTGCTTCCATGGGCGGTTACGCGGCATCCGGCGGTTACTGGATCGCCAGCACAGCGAACAAGATTTTCTCCCAGGAAACCACGGTAACCGGTTCCATTGGCGTCTTCGCGACCTTCCCCACTTTTGAACGGAGCCTTGAGTACCTGGGTTTGAATTCTGATGGTGTCGGCACCACGGCATTATCAGGGTCGTTCAATGCTTTCTCTGAGATCAATCCAATTTTCGAGCGCACCTTACAGAGTTCAGTTAACCACACCTACCAGAAGTTCCTGTCGCTGGTCTCAGAAGGCCGCGGTCTGAGCATCGAAGAAGCTGATGCGATTGCACAGGGTCGAGTCTGGACCGGCGACCGTGCGCTTGAGCATGGTCTGGTAGACGCCATCGGTGATTTGGATGATGCCATTGAGTCAGCGGCCATGCTGGCAGACATCGATGGTTACGATGTGATCTATATGGAAAAAGAATTGTCGCCGCGAGAACAGGTTCTCAGGCAGATCATGGAATCGAGCATCGCCCTGCTGCCTCCGCTGGGTACCGATATTGTTTCAATTGTGCCGCAGGAGCTCAGAACCCTTAGCAAGATGGTCAGTTCTCCAACACTCTATCTGGAATGTTTGAGTTGCCGGATCACGTTCTAGCTAACAGGTAGTCCCTGCCAGAACCGGGAAACGTTTTCTCGAACCTCATTGGAATTTCGACATAAAGACAGCGTCCAATGATCCGGCAGCAGGTCCAGATACCTGCCTTCCCCGTAACGACGATCAACCAGGCACAATACGCCTTTGTCTTCCGCATCTCTGATCAGACGCCCCGCTGTTTGAAGGACGCGAGTCAATCCTGGGTACTGATAAGCAAACTCGAAACCATGATCGGGGAAATGATCTCTGATCAGATCTCTTTCAATACCAACCTGGGGCAGACCGACGCCAACCACGATAACCCCAATCAATCGATTGCCCTTCAAATCGATCCCTTCAGAAAAAGCGCCGCCCATCACCGCAAAACCACAGGTTTCTGAAGCATCATCGAATCGGCTCAAGAATTCACCACGCTCTTCATCCGACATGCTTCGCGCCTGAACCAGCAAAGGCGTTGCTGGATACAGTTGTTCAAATCTGTCGCGGATGGTTTCCAGATATTGGTACGAGGGAAAGAAAACCAGGTAGTTTCCTGGCTTGCCTGAAACAACGTCACGGATCAGCGTGCAGAGCTCATCAGCTGAGGATTCGCGCCCTCGATAGCTCGTATCGATATAGGAGGCAACCGACACATGGAGGTGTTCTGTAGGGAATGGTGACGGGAGTCGGTACCAGTTCGAGGTCTCAGGGACTCCCATCATCTCGCGAAAGAAACCAGATGGCCGAAGAGTCGCGGAAAATGAAACGCTGGCTGCCAATCGATCAAACACTTCCGCAAGCCTGACGGAAGGATCAACACAGTACAGGTGCAATCGATGCTTCTTCCCTACCCGATTGAGAAGAAACGCATAGGTGTGATCAAACCACTCAGAGGTACGTAGAAATCGTAACGCGTCAAAGTAAACGTCCAGCAGGGTTTCCCGGCTAGCCCCCAGATCGCTACGTTCAAGCCTGAGCTCTTCCTCAGCGGCTTCAACAAATCGCGTCAGCGACCGAATGATATCTAATGGTAATTCTGAATCTGTCAGGTAACCCAATTTGTCGAATACTGCCTTGTTGGGTTTGCGGTAGTCCAAAATGGCTCGATTCACTGATTTTGCCGCTTTAGCAACTGAGGGCGAAGAGTCCGCCATGAGACGAGCGATGCCGAGAAAGTCCTCTTTGTCGAACTCCGCTGAGAACATCTGCCTGCCTCGATCAACCAGGTTGTGTGCCTCATCAATCAACACCACGGAGTCCTTTTCTCCCTGCTCAAAAAAGCGTCGCAGGTACACCACGGGATCGAAGACATAGTTATAGTCCGCAACAATCACATCGCATTGACTGGCCAGGTCCAGACCGAGTTCAAAGGGGCACAACTCATACTCTTCCCCCAGCTGCTCAACTCGCTCGCGAGTAAAATCTCGATCCGTTGCAAGGATGTCTTCCATCGCCACTGGAAGTTTGTCGTAATATCCTTTGGCATACTGACAGTGATCTGGGTGACAGGGTTCACCAGGACTGAAACAAATTTTGTCCCTGGCGGTGAGCACGACAGAACGAAGCTCGGCTCCCTGACTTCGAATGTCTGCCACTGCTGCTTTAGCCTGTTGCTGGGTCTGAGTCTTCGCGCTTAAGTACATCACTCTTTTTATTTCCTGATGCTCAAGTCGGCGAACCGCTGGGTACATGGTGCCCATGGTTTTGCCAAGACCCGTCGGCGCTTCCATCACCAGGTGATCGCCATCGCTTAACGCCCGGAACACTGCCACGGAGAGATCTCTCTGACCCTGTCTGAATTCACCATACGGAAATGAAAGACCAGACACGGACTTAGATCGCGCTTCCAACCAGGCTTCACGTCGGTCGAGGTAATTGAAGTAGCGGTGAGTGGTATCCACAAACAGCTGAGTAACGTCTTCCCTCGTCACTAATCGTTCGATGATTTCTTCACTGGATTCATCCAGGTGAAAAAAGCACAGACGGACAATGATGCGCGCCTCTGCTGTTAGCTCCTGAAGAAGCATGTAGGCGTAGAGCAATACCTGGTGCCAGTATCCGTCCATCACAGAAGCTGGTATTTCAGAAACAGAAACTCGTAGCGTTTTTATCTCATCGATAACAAACAGCTGGCGGCTAACGTCATAACCCACTCCATCAAGCCTGCCTGACAAAGACATTTCACGGCTGTGTTCGTATACCGACAGCGCCACCGGGTACTCTGGCAGATAATGTTCACCACGAGATTTTTGAACACGTTGGTGACCACGAACTCCTTCCATGGCACTGCTGCGGCTGGAGAATCGAAAATTAATGTCACCGCCACGACATAGATCTGTCAGTTCTCCGACGGAAACGTTATAAGTATTCGACATTCACAACTGTCGCCGGGATGTTTTCTCGACGGAAAAAGTTAAACCAACGGGTCTGGTTTTTCTGAAGTTTGTCGCCCGGCCCCTTAATCTCAATCATCCGATATCCGGAGTCATCGAACAGAATCAAATCGGGCAATCCATTCGTGTTGTTTCTCAGGTCACTCAACATTCGCTGAAAGATCAACTTGAGGTCCTGGACCGGAATATTGTTGATACAACGATTAAGCAGCACATCATCGAAGAGCCCCCAATACACAAACTGGTTCGCTGTCCCGTATTTTTCTTTCAGGGTACAGGTGACACGCTGCTCAATACCTTGATCCAGTTCAGCAAATCGCTCATCAATCAACGACTGTCGCAGCATTACAAAATCTGGCGTGTTCAGATCAGCTGGACCTCTTTGAAAAGGATGAAAAAAAGCGCCCTTCACCGGCGCATAGATAATGTCCCAGAAAATCAGCCCAAAGAGACTGCGGATTAACGAATTCTCGACGTAGTAGGCCTCACTTCCAGCTTCCTGATAGTGCGCCAGTGCGCTCAGCTCCACGCGATCGTGAACTCGTGCCACCTGGATTGTCTGGATATCGGAAACTTTTCCAGGCCGGACAAAAAGGGGTCTGTCGTAACCATATTTTTTCGCATGCCGTGCGCCAAACTGATGGGCAAACTCGAGCTCTTCCTCGTTCTGCGGCGTGGCAACAATGGTTTCGCACAAGTCCAAAGATGCTTTGACCTCACCGAGCTTCTCCAGCAATCTCGCTTGGCGTTCCCTTGAAGGCGCACTTTGAGATTTTCGGTAGAGCTTCAGCGCCTCTTCTCCCCGATCCAGTCTTTCCAGCTGTCTAGCCACGCGATTAACCACTCGATCGTATCTTCGCGCCAACAGGGGCTCACTGGGTCTTTCTGGAAGTGAAGTTGCCAAATCGAGAAGGACGCTACCCTCCTCGTCGGACTCAATGACTTCGTAACTGAGATCAGACAGCACCTTGAGCTCAATCAAAGCATCTATGACTGAGCGATCACCGAACAAACTGGATTCGAGATCCAATTGATAAGTTTCGAACGGTGCCACCAGTTCATGCATGACAAACTCGGTCATATCCTGGTGAAAATTGCCGAAAAACAGAAGACGATAAACCGCACACACGTCTTCGTTAAGCTGTTCAACAACAGGGATATCCAGGGACTCCAGTGGGTTTACATCTTCTGCCAGGAACTGTTCCGCAAGATCCTGTTTACGTGTAGAAGAGCTCAACTCAGACACCAGGGGGTGGGAAAGCAGCTCCCCTCGATTGCAGATGTTTATCGCATCTTCCGTGCAGGGAATGACCCACTGTACAAAACGCTGATCAACCAGTTCATCCATCGCGCCGTTGAGATTTGGAATCTCGGTATATACAAGCTTATCCAGACGGAAGAGATGGCCCTTGCGATTAACCAGACGAACATACAGTTTTCGGGCTGGGTCGCTCAACGAGAAGAAACGTTGTCTAAACTCACTTTCTTCTGCCGTGAGTAACGTCGCATATCTTTCGGAAACAAAGTTGAGAAGGAACTCGAAATTTTCGAGGTAATAACCAGTGGGTAATTCATCAGGCATGGCGGCCTGATGTTGCAGCTGCAGTTCTTCCGTTAGTTGATCGACATCCCCGCTCATGCGAGGAAAGTCTAACCTGTATTTTTATACAGGTAAATCTCAGCCGTCGATACGAGTAAAAACGTGCTTGGTTTCGGTAATGGTATCTACCTGGACCATTTCTCCCTTTGAGGGAAAAGAGACCGTTCTGGCTGAAATGGCATCGTCCTCGATCACCAGTTCACTGCCATTCAAAACGTAAGGTTTCGAGTCAAACCCAACAACAGTGACCTGGTCCACGGTGTAGGTGGTAATGACATCGAACCCACCCACTTGAGAACGCCAGGTACCAATTATCTGCTCAGAAGGAACAGTTGCGGATGTTGTGCAACCGGATACAAGAATCAGCAAAGCCAAAACTTTGAGAGTGCGGGAAACGATCGAATTCATAAGGCACACCAAACCACTGTTTTTGTCATGGTAACATGCGCCCCATGACAATCGACAATGATCACGAACTCAAGCAACTGCAGATCATCGGGCGCATCGTTTACGAAACTCTGATGCTCATGAAAAAGCATCTTAAACCGGGAATAACGACTCTCGAGCTCGATGCAATCGGGGCCGCTAACCTTAAAAAATACGGTGCTCGATCCGCACCCATTCTCATGTATGACTTTCCAGGGCACACCTGTATCAGCATCAACGAAGAAGCCGCGCACGGCATCCCATCGGAGCGAAAGGTTGAACCGGGAGACGTGGTCAACATTGATGTATCCGCGGAGCTGAACGGCTACTTCGGAGACACCGGCGCCACATTCACGGTCCCACCAGTCGACCCGCGAATTCAATATCTTTGCCAGGTGACAAAAAAATCACTGAAAGCGGCTATGCAAGCGGCAAGAGCTGGCGCAAAGGTTAACCAAATCGGCCAGGCCATTGAAAGAACCGCGAGCAAGGCCGGCTTCACAACCATCAAAGACCTTGGCTCCCACGGCATCGGTCGCAGCCTCCACGAAGAACCGCATTTCATTCAGAATTTCTATGACGTGAATGACCAGAGAACGCTGTCAGAGGGTCAGGTCATCACCATTGAGCCATTTGTATCTACAAGCTCTGAAACAACAACGACTGCAGACGATGGCTGGACGCTGCTTACCGGCAAAGGCAACTTCTCTGCTCAATATGAATACACGATGGTCATTACCCAGAACAAACCCGTCGTCCTCACGACTTTGTCGCCCTGATCAGCTGTCGTAGCGGGCAAACTTTTCTTCAGATTCCAGGAATACCTGCTGCCACCGCTTGCTGTGAAAGCGATAGGTCAGCATCGCGGCTTTAATCATATAGTCGCCAATCAAAGACGCGTAGATCCACTCGACCGGAAGATCGAGGAGCACAAATACAGCGGCGAGACCGACCCGGACACCACATAGACCCACCATAGTCGTGATTAATGGGAAGCGTGTGTCACCGGCGCCTCTAAGACACCCACCCAGCGTAAACTCGATCGCCATCAGGGGCTGCACCAACGCCATAATGTAAATAAACACGACGGTGAGTCGAACAACCTCATCATCATCAATCAGGTATCTGGCAATCTCTTCTGCGAAAAACGCGATGACAATACTCAGCATCACCATACTCGCAATCGCCAGCCAGAGCGCATTCCAGCCACTTCGTGCGGCACCTTCATTGTCTCCAGCACCCAGGTTTTGACCCACCAGGGTTGCTCCAGCAATCGAAAAGCCAAATCCCACGACGAATGAGATAGACAGGATTTGAACGCCGACACCGTACGCGGCATATGGCGCCGTACCGTAGAAGGCAACCAGCCAAAGGAAGGCAATAAAGCCAACCTGGAACACAAACTGCTCAATGCCCGCGGGATAACCAATGTGCACCAGCTGACGCACCCTGCCCTCCGTGACCGAACCTTTGCCACCAACACCGACTTTCATTCGGCCTGAATAATAGAGGTAGAGAAATATCAGCCCGCCAACCAGGAAGGCGATGCCGTTGGCGAAAGCGGCGCCTGTAACGCCCAACTCTGGAAATCCATAGAGCCCATGAACCAGGACATAAACCAAAATCACGTTTACGACATTCGTCGCCACACCGATCCAAAGCGGAGTCCTGGTATCACCTGCAGCGCGCAGCGCTGCACCAAGAATCATGTTCAACGAAAACGCGATGTTGAACATGCTCATATAAAAGATGAAGTCTGCGGCTAATCGCGTGGGCTCTTCATCAAGTCCAAAGATGCTGGCGATCTCATAAGGAAAGATTAGGCATGGGATCATCAGCACCAGGGCGACGGCGTTGCTGATCCAGAGCGAAACACTGGTCACTCGCGCGGCTTCCCGGTAATCCTCCGCGCCCCAGGCGCGGGCCACCAACGCGGTGGTGCCTGCGGATATCGCCATGAGGATGGCCTGTAGTGCAAAGAAAATGCGGTGACCTGTTGTTACCGCCGCTACGGCATCCGCACCCAAGGTACCAACGATCTTGATACTGACGATGCCAATGATGGAAAACAACAGGTTGGTCAGAATAGACGGCCACGCGAGCTCCCAGATACCTAGCTTAACCTTGGGCGAAGCGTCAGCTGTATCCGTGTCTTCGGACAATTCGGCGTTATCGGTTTGAGACATCTAGAGGTGATACAACTTAGCGTTAAGCTTCGTCAACCTCGTTTGTGCTTTCCGCACCTGTCTCTTCAGCTAGAGGGATTTGAACACTAAAGGTAGAGCCTTTACCTATCTGGCTATCCACAGCAACACTACCCTGATGTGCCTGTGCGATGTGCTTCACAATCGCAAGGCCCAGACCGGTACCACCTATGGCTCGCGAACGAGCTCGATCAACCCGATAGAAACGTTCAAAAATGCGCTGGGTTTCGTCCTTGGAGATACCGATACCGTTGTCTTGAACTTCAATCGTCGCCATGGAACCAACTCTACTAAGGCGCAACACCACCTGTCCACCTTCGCCGGTGTACTTGATGGCATTATCGACCAGGTTAGTCACCAACTGGTTCAGTGCTTCCGCTTCACCATCAATCTCTAGTTTCTCGGATTGAAGATCGAGCTCCAGCTGAATGCCTTCATCAGACGCGTCATAAGCCTTAGCCTGGAATACCTGCGCAATGACACCCGCCAGTTCAATCCTCGAGAAACTCTTTTCCCGATCCGTAGAATCAAAACGAGAGAGATGGAGCAAATCCTGCACGATACGATCGAGACGTATCGTCTGCTGCCGAATCCGTTCCATGAACCGCGCAAACACATCTTCCGGCATTTTCGGATCATCAATGATGGTTTCAACCAGACCTCGAATCGCTGAGATCGGCGTTTTCAGTTCGTGTGACGCATTGGCGACAAAATCACTTCGCACCTTCTCCAGATGCATGCGTTCAGTGACGTCTTCGAGCACCAGGATCCCACCATTGCCTTCATCGGAACCCACATCCATTTGCACACAGCTGCACTCAAAAGTGCTACTGCCAAAGTTCACGGTGGACACAACATTCGTCTGTTCTTCCACGCAGGTTTCGACCGTTTGCCTGATTTCGCGCGTGGTAGCCACCTGACTGAAGTTCTGGTTCAGAACCTGCTCAACTTTGAGACCCAGCATCATCAGAGCCGCATCATTCACATGAAGTACTTTCTGACTCTGATCGAAAGCAATAACACCTTCGGTCAAACCTGCAAGCACTGCTGCCAGGCGATTACGACTGTCAGTAAGCTCATCGATTCGCCCCTGAACACCCAGGGCAAGCTCATTAATGACAACAGACAACTGGCCTATCTCATCTGCGCGATCAGCTGGCAATCGCAAATGGTAATCGCCTTTCGCAACATTTCGAGCAACTTCCGTCATCTGAGCAATCGGGCTGGTAACCCGGAATGCAAGAAAATAGCCGATGATGAGGAACAGCAAACCGACGGTCGCCGCGCTGAAGTAAATTCGGTTTCTTAGCCCTGCCATCTGTTCGTTGATCACCGTCAGCGGCAGTGCCATTCGCAGAAAACCCTGCTTTCCGGAGATGCTCCGCATGGGGATGGCAACATAGAGCATGCTTAGATTGAGCGTGTCACTGTGGCGTTGTGAGACACCGTAAGAGCCCGCGGCGGACGCAGTGACTTCCGGTCGATTTAAATGATTGTCCATGGTTGCTGGGTTGCTCTTATTGTCTGCGAGCACAATCCCGATACTGTCTATCAAGGTGATACGGCTGGTCACCCCGGGTGTCATTCGCACCAATTCTTCAGATGACAGAATTTCACCGGACTCAAGAAACGGAGACAAAGTTGGCGTTAGAGCATGCGCCTGATCGAGCATCGTTTGCTCAATGCGTTTTAATGAATCCCGCTCAACCTGGTCAGCAACAAAGAACCCGAATACCAGCGCAGATATGATGAGGGTGAAACCGAGGAGACCCCAGACTTGCCAAAGAAATCGTGATCTCAGCATCGCTTACCCAGAGGGACTTTACCCGTCAACCAATCGGTAGCCCACACCGCGGATGGTTTGGATAAGGTGACTGCATTCACCCAGCTTTTTCCTAACCGCCCTGATATGAACATCAATATTACGATCAACAACGACAACACCCAGGCCAACAACTCGATTCAGCAGTTGCTCACGAGTGAACGCCCTACCCGGTTGTGACGCCAGCTGATAAAGAATTTTGAATTCAGTCGCAGTGAGGTTGATCAGTTCATCCGAGACTCGCACCTCGTGTCTCGCTACATCAATCACCAAATTCTGGATAACGATGCGTTCTTTGCTCTGGTCTTCCTTTGTTGGACCGCGTCGCAATACCGCTTTCACTCGAGCCAGTAACTCTCGCGGACTGAACGGCTTAGACAGGTAATCGTCTGCACCCAGCTCTAAACCAATGACGACGTCGCTCTCCTCTCCTTTTGCAGAGATGATGATGACAGGAATATCCCGAACAATCGGATCAGACTTCATTTGCTGGCAAATGGACAGGCCGTCCATCCCCGGCAACATCAGGTCAAGAATGACCAGATTAGGAGACTGATTACGAATGAGGTTTAAACCTTCGTCTCCACGATCTACGGAAAGCACGTTATAGCCTTCACGTTTCAGGTTGTAACTGACAACCTCAACGATATCCGGCTCATCTTCTATGACTACAATCTTGCTTCGGTTCATGCACTTAAATAACTGCTTTACTTGGGCTGATATTCAAGCACAAGCAGGTGCCAGCGCAGTTAATCTCTTGTAAAGAAAAGATAAAGATCGAGCGATCTGAGCAGATTATACCTTCTGGAAGGCCAAAACCGCATTGGTTCCGCCAAAACCAAAGCTATTTGAGATGGCCGTCTTAATGCCAGCTTCATCTTCACGTTTGGTCACAATAGGCGCTTCGCCGATTTCCGGGTCCAGATTTTCGATATTCGCACTGGCACAGATGAAGTCATTATCCATCATGAGCAGTGAATAAATTGCCTCATGCACACCAGCCGCGCCCAGGGAGTGTCCGGACAGAGACTTGGTGGAGCTGATCTTAGGCATCTTTTCACCGAAAACACGCCTTATGGCCGCAACTTCCGGCGGATCGCCAGCCGGTGTACTGGTGCCATGGGCATTGATGTAATCAATCGGTCCGTCGACTGTAGAGATCGCCAGTTTCATGGCGCGCTCTCCACCCTCGCCTGAAGGTGCCACCATGTCGTAACCATCAGAGGTTGCGCCGTATCCGACGATTTCAGCGTAAATTTTCGCGCCCCTGGCTTTCGCGTGTTCCAACTCTTCGACAACAACGAATCCTGCACCACCTGCGATAACAAAACCATCTCGGTCCTTGTCATAAGCCCTTGAAGCGGTTTCTGGTGAATCGTTTCGTGTCGACAATGCGCCCATGGCATCAAACAGTGACGTCATAGACCAATGTTCTTCTTCGCCGCCACCAGCAAATACGATGTCCTGTTTACCCAACTGGATCAGCTCAAGCGCGTTTCCGATACAGTGTGCGCTGGTGGAACACGCCGAAGTAATGGAGTAGTTCACGCCTTTTATCTTGAATGGCGTTGCCAGACAGGCTGATACCGTTGAACCCATGGTCCTGGTGACACGATATGGCCCGACACGCTTCAGACCTTTTTCGCGAAGAATGTCCGCCGCCTCGGTCAGATTGGAAGAGGAAGCTCCACCGGAACCTGCAACGATGCCGGATCGTTCGTTGGATACATCCGAATCTTCAAGACCGGCGTCACGAATCGCTTCATCCATCGCGATATAGGAGAAAGCAGCTGCATCACCCATGAATCGTCTTAACTTACGATCTATTCGCTCTTCAACATCCAAACCCTGGATGTTGCCGGCAATGTGGCTACGCAGGCCCATTTCCTCGTACGCTTCCTGGTACCGGATACCGGATTTTGTTTCGCGCAAGGAAGTCAGTGTCTCTGAGAGGTTGTTACCCAGTGGCGAGACAATTCCCATCCCAGTAATGACTGCTCTCTTCATCGTATCACCCAAAGTCATCTAACGATGTGAACAGACCGACCTTCACATCTTCAGCCGTGTAAATTTGTTTGCCGTCGACAAGCACGCGGCAATCCGCAATTCCAAGAACGGTTTTACCTTCTCGGATTCGTTTCAGGTCAATTTCGTACTGCAGCAGTTTCGCATTGGGCAACACCTGCCCTCGGAAATTCACTTTGCCGCAACCCAGTGCGCGACCGAGCCCCCAATTACCTTTCCACGCAAGGAAAAAGCCAACCAGTTGCCAAAGGGCGTCAAGTCCAAGACATCCAGGCATCACAGGATCACCGACGAAGTGGCACTTAAAAAACCACAGGTCAGGATTGATATCCATTTCGGCCAGTATCTTGCCTTTGTTGTTTGCGCCACCGTCTTCACGTATTTCTGTGATGCGATCGATCATTAACATTTCTTCGATGGGCAGGTGCGCCCTACCCGGACCAAACAAGTCGCCCATGCCACAGGCGATGAGCTCTTCTTTAGTGAAACTGTGTTGATCTACCAGAGATCGATCGAGAGGTGGGACCGATGAGGAATCAGATTGCTGCATAATCTTGGGTACTTTGGTCTGTACTTTGCGGAGCTGTTAGTGCGCCGCTCGGGAGGCGAAATTATATCACCCGGCAACCAAAAGGCTACAAAGTGCACTGGCCACTTCGGATGTTGACTTTGTTTTGAGTTGGGGTGTAATGCCTGTTTTTCCGAGTAATATACGCGCCGCGGAACGGTTTCCCTTGAACTGTTTTAGGGGCGTGCTGTCAAAGCTGTAACTTGATCTCCGGTGGTTCTCCATGATTCAAATTGATAAACATGCAGTTGTTCATCCCGACGCTGAAATCGGTGAAAACTGCGTGATAGGTCCTTTCTGTACCGTTGCTGCAGACACAAAGATAGGCGCTAACACCAAGTTGAGATCACATGTCGTCGTCGAACCGCACACCACAATCGGTCAGGATTGTGATGTGTTTCCATACACTACGCTGGGAATGCAATCACAGGATCTGAAGTACGTACCGGACACGGTCTGCTATACAGAGATCGGCGATCGCAACATCATTCGAGAATTCGTCAGTGTTCACGGAGGAACCGAGGAAGGTTCCAGCACCACTATTGGTGATGACTGCGCTTTGCTTGCCCATTCACATGTCGCTCATAACTGTCATGTCGGTAATCACGTTGTCATGAGTCACGGTGCAACCCTGGCTGGTCACGTGATCATAGGCGACTATGCAAACATCGGCGGTCTCGCTGCTATCCACCAGTTCTGCCACGTCGGCAAAGCAGGCATGATTGCCGGGATGGGCCGGGCCATTCAGGACGTTCTGCCATTTACCATTGCTGAGGGACATCCTGCCCATATGAGGGTCATCAACAAAGTAGGTATGGAACGAGCCGGATACTCCAGCGACGACATCTCAGAGGTTCGCAAAGCATTCAGGATTTTGTTCCTCAGGGAAATGCGTTTGGAAGATGCCGTGAAAGAGGTTCAGGAAACCTTCCCCAATTCTGAAAGCGTCGCACTCATGTTGGAAGCCGTTGTGTCTTCACAGCGTGGTCTGGCCAGACCGGAAACTGCCACCTACGAGATCAACGTCGCCGACGATTAATCGGGTATAGTACGCACCAATCTCATAACGGGAATATTTCCCCATGTTTAAAGCAGTACTCTGGGACTTCGGTGGCGTCATCACGTCAAGCCCCTTCGAGGCGTTCAATCGATTCGAATCCGAGAACAATCTTCCGAAAGACTTTATTCGCGGCATTAACGCCACGAACCCGGAAACCAATGCCTGGGCACAGCTGGAGAGCAGCCAGGTATCCGTTGAAGAGTTCGATGAGCTTTTCGCAGGTGAGGCTCGAGACAAAGGACATGAGGTTCGCGGCAAGCAGGTGCTGGAATTGTTATCAGGTGATATCCGACCAGAAATGGTGTCTGCGCTGAAACGTATCAAGCAGGACCACGCCGTCGGTTGTATCACGAACAACGTTAACACCGGCGAAGGTCCCGGCATGGCCCGTTCAGAACAAAAGGCCAGCGCTATCGCTGAGATCATGTCCCTGTTTGAGATCGTTATCGAATCCAGCAAGGTTGGCATCCGAAAGCCAAATCCTGCGATCTACGAACTTGCCTGCGAACAGATGGGCATCAAACCTGACCAGGCTGTGTACCTTGACGACCTTGGCATCAATCTGAAGCCTGCCAGAGCTCTCGGCATGACCACCATCAAAGTGTTAAGCGCCGACCAGGCACTAGATGAACTTGAGCAACACCTCGGCCTTACTCTGAGGTAAGACAAGCCATGAAAATTCTCCTGACAGGCGGCACGGGTTATATCGGATCTCATACTGCGGTCGAGTTGCTTGCAGAGAACCATGAGGTCGTGATCGTCGACAACCTGCGCAACAGCAAACGATCTGTCGTCGAGCGAATAGAGGAAGTCAGCGGTAAAAGAATTTCGTTTTATGAAACGCACCTGGAGGATACAGAAACTGTCTCCAGAATCTGCGCCAACGAACAAGTAGAGGCGGCTATTCACTTCGCCGGATTGAAAGCCGTGGGTGAATCAGTCGCAGACCCCCTACTCTACTATCACTTGAACCTGACGACTTCCATAAGTCTCTGTCAGGCACTGCTCGAAAATGACATCAATATGCTTGTGTTCAGCTCATCTGCGACGGTCTATGGAGACCCAGAACGCATTCCACTGGATGAGAAGTGCCGGGCTACGGAAGCGGCAAATCCCTACGGAAGAACGAAGATCATCATTGAGCAGATATTGCGAGATCTGCAGCAAGCTAACCCTGCAATGAACATCGCGCTACTTCGATACTTTAACCCAGCGGGCGCACATCCCAGTGCGCGCTTAGGCGAAGATCCGACGGGTATCCCCAATAACCTGGTGCCTTTCCTGACACAGGTCGCGATCGGCATGCGTGAACAGCTGGTCATTAATGGTGACGACTATGAGACACCCGATGGCACCTGTATTCGTGACTACATCCATGTACAGGATCTTGCCCGGGGTCATGTCGCTTCCCTTGAGAAGCTAAAGTCGAACCCGGGACTCGTCACCTATAACCTGGGAACAGGTCGCGGTCATTCTGTGAAAGAAGTGGTAAGCGCCTTCGAGCGCGCAACAAATCAACATTTGAACAAACGTATTGGTCCCAGGCGACCAGGCGATGTGCCATCAACCTATACCGACCCCAGTCTCGCTGAAAACGAATTGAACTGGCGAGCAGAACTCACCATTGAGGATATCTGCAGGGATGCGTGGCACTGGCAGGAGGAAAATCCCGAGGGCTACCCCTAGCAACTTTGCCTCAACAAACCAGGCGCTGGCTCCGCCTCAAAGAGATCTGGAACAATGCCCGTTTGTTGCTGATAGGCAGCGGCAACAGCCGGCATCCACTGACTTACCGAATTCCTTTCCGCTAACGCAATCGCACATCCACCAAAACCACCGCCTGTCATCCGCGCGCCCAATACACCGTTTTGTTTAAGCGCCAGCTCAACCATACAGTCCAGTTCGCGACAGGACACTTCGTAGTCGTTTCGAAGGGATTCATGGCTCTGGATCATCAGCTGACCCAAGGTCGACCAGTCTCTCGACTGAATCGCCTCAAATGCTTGGGCCACTCGCTGGTGCTCGGTGGTTACATGACGAAAACGTTTCGCCAGGTGCGGCGGTAGGAAATCTGTCTCTGGCGCTGACACCAGGTTGTCGATGTTTTCCGCTCCAAGACTTTGTGCAACCTGATGTAACTCTGAAACGCGCTCATTGTAGGCAGAACCCGCCAGGGTTCGCTCTTTACCGGTGTCCATAACCACCACCACAACATCATCCAAATCGCTCGATGCAACTTGCCAGCGTAAAGCCTGGCAATCCAGGTAGATGACGCCGCCTAGGGCAATCGACATCTGATCCATGATGCCGCACTGAACTCGCGCAAACTCATGCTCAACCTGCTGACAGATCCTCGCTAGCTCGACTTCAGACAAATCGGGCGAAAGTGATTTCGCAATGGCTAAACAAAACGACGCTGATGTCGATAACCCTGCTGTGCCCGCACTTTGAGTGACGTATAGATCATGCCCCAGGACAGCCGATCCGGATCTTGAGAGAAGGCTTACAACACCAGCCACATAATCCCGCCAGTCACCGTAAAAACCTGGCGAGTGATCGGACCTTACTTCGAGACTGACCCTGTCAGAAAAACGTTCTGTATAAACGTTAATGGTCTCTGAGTTGTTTTCGGCTGAAAACACAGTTGTACCGCCTTTGATGGCCATGGGTAAAACGCGCCCACCGCAGTAATCGATGTGCTCCCCAATCAGGTTGATTCGCGAAGGCGCATTGACCTGCCAGGAAGGCGCACGATCGAACACACTTCGAAATTGGGATTCGAGGTTAGTCCCAGTCATCTTTCTTTAGGGCAACCTGACTTCGAAGACATCCGTCGCAGCAATACCGTCTTCTCGCTCTCCAGTGACATAAAAAACGTCAGAAGAGCCCAGTGCTCCGGACTCAAGCCCCCATATCTCTGGTAACGGCACCCGCTTCGGCAGACCAGAAAAAGTGTCAGCCCAGGAGTCTCGTCGTGCTCGCTGGAACAGGTATGCCTCTTTGTAGGTCACCAACATTGCGGTTCTACCATGAAGGTCGAACGCCGTGGGAGAAGAACTGGACTCCCCCCATTTGGGATCTTCTCTCAGATCCCGAGCGGTTGGTGCAGGAATACCACGCAGGCTCGCAACCTTTTTCGCTGTCACCACACCTTCGGCTTTTAGAGGCACAGTGAACACCTCTGCAGGTATGCGTCGTTTGCTGATGAAATAGACAAGCTCGTCTTTCTCATCGACAGCCACACCCTCAACATCTCGATAACCTTCCGGAAAACGAAATTGAACGGACCAGGCAGGTTCGAGTGTCTCACCGATACTATCCAGAGTCGGTTCTTCTAGCGCCAGAAGTGTCAGGTGAGGTCGCCAATTCAGGTTGTCGCCGGTATCTGCAACCAGGAGATAGGGCTCGCCTTCTAACTCAAAGCTCGCCATATCCTCAAAGTCATGGTTCCGGGCGTAATCAATTGGCCAGACACCAATATCTTCACCACCAAGGCCAACCGCGAATAACTCCGGGGCATTACCACTGTCATTGATCGCGAACAGCACGTCGGACTCATTTCCATACGCAAGCCCGCTCGCCTCTTCGAGGCGCTCGTTTTCAAGCTTTCCCTTCCAGACAATCTCAACATCAGCTGTTTCTAATTCAGATGCGTCGACACGGTTATTCTCGGAGTAAACAAGTTCGCGACTGATGAGACCGAGCGTGAAAGTTTCAACGCCGTTCAATACATTCAAACCATGGTAAAAACCGAAACCCGCCAGATACGCATAAGGCGTGATCGCGATGACAAGGACAAGAACAAATAGCCAGCGGAACATGACGGCTAACCACCAGAGATGCGATGAAGGAAGTGGAGTTCGCTGTCTTCGCCGACAACCTCTAAAAACGGTGTGTGGATGATTTCGCCATCAATGGCGACAGCCATCTCCATCAGCTTTTCTTCGGTGAGCGACTCATACTTGTCGACGAGTTCGGCGACGATTTCCTTGAAGCGAGCTGCTTCTACATGGGTACATTCTTCTCCAGTGAACAGTTGCAGTTCACTGGAGAAGACAACAAGCGCCATGATTATCCGTTCTGGATAAGTGACAGTA
Source organism: Pseudomonadales bacterium (assembly GCA_965267195.1). Classification (GTDB taxonomy): domain Bacteria; phylum Pseudomonadota; class Gammaproteobacteria; order Pseudomonadales; family Azotimanducaceae; genus UBA9659. Next base: position 593,846 of record OZ253942.1, on the reverse strand, counting down.
CCCTGGGTGGAGAACAAGGTAGTTCTTCTACCTTGCGATCGATGGCGTTACCAACTGACCAACCCACTGCTGCAAGTGGCGGGATGATGCCGGATTCACCAACACCTCTAACGCCATATGGGTGGAACGAGTTAGGCACCTCGACGATGATCGTTTCGATCATCGGCAGATCTGAAGCAAGCGGAATCCTGTAGTCCAGGAAACCAGGGTTCTCCATCACACCATCGTCATTGAAGATGTACTCTTCGTTCAGCGCCCAGCCGATGCCTTGAACAGCACCACCCTGGAACTGACCTTCCACGTAGCTTGGGTGAATCGCTTTACCCGCATCCTGAATTGCGGTGTATCGGACCACATCCACCTTGCCGGTTTCCTGATCCACTTTTGTATCGCAAAGGTGTACCGCGAAACTTGGACCCGCACCTCGCGCATTGATGTTACCTGTACCTGAGATCTGGCCACCAGTTTTCTCAGCAGCCTGGCAGACTTCAGCCAGAGACATCTTTTCTTCGCCGGCTGTATTGATCGCAACACCATCGGCATAGTCCACCTGCTCGGCCGTGACGTTCCAGATTGCCGCCGCACGTTCCTTGATCTGCTTAACCACATCTTCAGCAGCTTCAATAACCGCCATACCGGTCGCGAATGTTACACGGCTACCACCAGTACCCTGGCTGTAAGGCAGGCTGTCAGTATCAGCGACAATTGGCTTGAGATTTGATGGCTCGATTTGCAGAACCTCTGCCGCCATCATCTGCATGGATGCACGCGAACCACCGATATCTGGAGAACCTTCAAGAATGGTACCTGTGCCATCGGTGTTCATATTGATGGACACACTGGATTGGCCGCCGATGTTGAACCAGAAACCTGCAGCAATACCGCGACCACAGCCTTCCGCTAACGCTGACTTGTAGTGGTCGGAATCTCGAGCGGCTTCAAGACATTCAATCAAGCCGACAGTTTTCAGTTTTGGACCATAAATAGTCTGGGTGCCTTCTTTGGCCGCGTTTTTAAGACGCAGCTCAATGGGATCCATACCAATCTTTTCGGCAACTTCATTCACAACCATTTCGGCAGCGAACTCTGCCTGAGGCGCACCAGGTGCTCGATAAGCAGCCACTTTCGACTTGTTCACAACAACGTCGAAACCTTCGACCTGCACATTGCCGCAGTCATAAGGGGTAAACATGGTCATCACGCCCGGCATCATTGGAGAGCCTTTGAAGGCACCTGCCTCGTAAGCCATCCAACCCTGCATGGCGGTAATGGTGCCGTCTTTTTTCGCACCAACTTTTGCTTTTAGTTTTGCAGCTGAAGTGGGTCCCGTTGCAATGAATACTTCATCACGATTCATGACCATCTTGACGGGACGACCGGCTTTGCGAGATAGCGCAAGCGCAACCGGCTCCTGGTAAACAACGGTCTTGCCGCCGAAGCCACCACCAATCTCACTGGCAACAACTTTTAGCTTGCTGAGGTCGAGGCCGAGCAGTTTCGCAGTGCTGGTCCTGACATCGAAATGACCCTGGGTACAACACCACACCATTGACTGACCGTCTTCGTCGTAACGAGCGGTACACGCGTGCGGTTCAATGTAACCCTGGTGAGCCGTTGGCGTTCGGAATTCGCGTTCAACAATTACGTCGGCTTCAGCGAAACCCGCCTCAATGTCACCCATCTTCATTTCGAGTCTGGTCGCGATATTAGACGGCGTGCTTGGCGTTTCTTCGTAACCCTGGGTGAACATGTCTTCATGCAGGACCGGGGCACCCTCTTTCATGGCATCTTCCACATCCATGACAGGTGACAACACTTCATATTTCACGTCGATCAGATCAAGGGCATCATCCGCAGCACGTTCTGTGCGAGCAGCAACCGCCGCAATCGCATGTCCGTGATACAGCACCTTGTCGTCTGCGAGGCAGTTACGGGCCAGATCGAGCACGTCAGCGGCCCCCTCACCGGCATTGATAGATTCGCCTTCAACACTCCCGAAGTCTTTAAAGGTGACAACGGCAAACACATCGGGGTGAGCTTCTGCTTTGCTCGTGTCGATGGAGACAATTTTCGCGTGGGCGTGAGGACTACGTAAGGTTCGGCCCCAGATCATTCCCGGCAGGCTGAGATCAGCGCCGTATTGAGCACGACCAGTAACCTTGTCGTAACCGTCTGGACGAATGGTCCGCTGTCCGATGTACTTAAACTCTTGTGCTTCACTCATGATTACGCACCCTCTCTCATAGTTTCGGCAGCATCCATCACTGCCCTGATGATCTTGTCGTATCCCGTGCAACGGCAGAGGTTGCCAGCGAGGTAGTAGCGGGCTTCTTCTTCCGTTGGATTTGGGTTTTCGTCCAATAGTGCCTTGGTACTGACAATGAGGCCTGGTGTACAAACACCACACTGCAGCGCTGCGTGCTCTAGGAACTTCTCCTGAATGACATGCAGCTTATCGTTGGCACCAATACCTTCGATGGTGCCCACCTCAGCGCCCTCAGCTTCAACACCGAGAACAAGACAGGAACATACCAGGCGACCATTCAGGGTCACCGAACAGGCACCGCAGTCACCGGAACCACAACCTTCTTTGGTTCCTGTCATCTGCAATTCGTTCCTTAATACATCCAGCAAAGTGTCGCCGGGCTCACAAAGATACTCAACGGGCTCTCCGTTGATCGATGTTGATACGTGTGACTTCGCCATGATTAACCCCCTTTAGCTCTTTCAGCCGCAATCGTCGCCGCTCTCTTGACCAGCACACCAACAACCTGACGGCGGTACTCCACAGTGCCACGACGATCAGTGATCGGACTGGAAGCAGCGCTTGCTGCATCAGCGGCCGCCTGCAGAGCAGCGTCATCTAACGTGCTACCCACCAACGCTGCAGCAGCATCCGGCACCAACAACGCTGTCGGCGCAACCGCACCAATACCGACTCTGGCTGCGGTACAGGTGCCACTATCATCCAGTGTGACGCTGACGCCTGCACCGGCGACCGCGATATCCATTTCAGTTCTTGGAATAAACCTGAGATAAGCATCCGAGGTGTTCGCCGCGGGTCTGGCTATGGTGATTTGCTTCAGCAACTCACCTTTTTCCATACAGTTCCTGCCCACGCCAGTAACAAATTCTTCTACCGGTACCGTGCGTTCTCCACCGGGGCCAGCAATAACACATTGGGCGCCATTCGCGATCAGAGCCGGAATGGTATCCGCGGCTGGTGATGAATTACAGAGATTACCACCAACGCTGGCTCTGCCCTGTACCTGGGTCGAACCAATCAAATACGCTGCCTCAACAAGCCCGGGGTATACCGCTTTGATATCGTCACGCTCAGTGAACGCTGCACAGGACATACTTGGCCCCAATTCCAGCCCTGAATCGGTAAGATTTGCGTCGGTCATACCCGCGATCTTTTTGACATCAACAAACAAACGCTCAGCGTCACTGCTGCCGTTGGTTTGAATGATGAGGTCTGTACCTCCGGCGAGGATATGTGCGGGTACATCCGCATTCGCCAAAAGGTTTACTGCACCCTCAATTGAATCAGGTGCTTCGTAGACGACTGAAACCATTTCTCCTCCTGTAGATCGTCCGGATACCCGTACGTCCTGGTTATGGTTATTGTTCCAGCCGCGACGGGGTATGATTTGAAGGAGCTATATATACCATGCGGCGCGCAATAGAGGCTACAAGCCATTACGGCTTTAAGTGTTAATCCCTGATGAAGAAGTTTTTGAAACGTTTGTTTGGAAAACCTGAGGACCAGGAATTCATTTCCCTGATGCAGGTCGCGCTGGAAGATCCCACCATCAGGAAACAGCTGCTGAGCATTCTTTCTCTACCGAATGAGAACCGGCGCGCAACCATTCGCCAATGGCGAAGTGAACTGGACCAGCAAAATGCACCAGAACCGATCATTAAGATCCTGAAGTACCTGGAGGAAGATGGTCCTGCACACCGAGCAAGGGCAATTCTTGCTGACGAACAGTTATAATTGACCCATGAGTAAGCAGTCCATACAGATTGAGCGAGCCAGCTCGGAAGACGCAGAGGTCATCGCCCGCTTCAACCAGGCCATGGCCCTGGAAACCGAGGACAAACCGCTCGACTGGGACAAAATTTATCCAGGCGTTCAGGCCCTCCTCAACGACGAATCCAAAGGTTTTTATCTGGTTGCTCGCATGGAACAGGCAATTGTCGGCTGCCTTGCCATCACCTACGAGTGGAGTGACTGGCGAAACGGCCTATTCTGGTGGATTCAAAGTGTCTTCGTCGACGAGCAGGCACGCGGACAAGGCGTTTTCTCAGCCATGTATGGCCACGTTAAGTCACTGGCTTCCGAAGATTCCGGCAACTGCGGGATTCGCCTCTACGTCGAAAAAGACAACACCCGAGCGCAGCGCACCTATGAAAAGCTGGGCATGATCGAAACAGAATATCGCCTTATGGAAGAAGAATTTTAAGTGGATCTCAAGAGTTATCGTCCCCCACCCAATGCTTATGATGAGCTGTTCCTGCCGGGCGCTCGATCGCGACCTGGACTGGCTGAAGTTGGCAAGTTTCTGAAGAAATCCGGTTTGCGAGATTTGAACCGGCGTCGAAATGACGCGGAACTCGCCATTCGATCAATGGGCATCACTTTTACCGTCTACAGCGATGGCTCGAACATCGACAGGGAGTGGCCTTTTGACATCATCCCGCGAACCATTCTGAAAAAGGAATGGGACCAGGTCGAGCTTGGGCTAAAACAACGCCTCCAGGCACTCAATCTGTTCATCACTGATGTTTACAACGATCAGAAGATCATTAAAGACAAGATCATCCCAAGGGAAATCCTGGCTTCCTCTAAGGACTATCGGGAATTCTGCGAAGGCGTTACCCCGGTCTTCGGCGTCTGGGCACACATCTGTGGCACAGACCTGATTAGAGATGGTGACGGCACCATTTACGTCCTTGAAGACAATCTCAGGGTGCCATCTGGTGTTTCCTACATGCTGGAAAACAGGAACATCAGCAAACGTGTCCTGCCAGAACTCTTCGAAAACTACGAAGTACTGCCGATGGATAACTATCCATCCCAACTGCTTGAAACACTGTGCGCGATCTCGCCAAGACCCAGTGATCTGCCAGAGATCGTGGTGCTCACACCGGGCATCTATAACTCAGCCTATTTCGAACACTCTTTCCTGGCTCAGCGCATGGGTGCAGAACTGGTAGAAGGCAGCGACCTGGTAGTGGGTGATGATGACTGTGTCTATATGAAGACGGTTGCTGGCCTGAGCCGTGTCGATGTGATCTATCGACGTATTGATGATCTCTTTCTGGATCCTGAGGTGTTCAATAAAGACTCGGTGCTGGGTGTTCCCGGTCTGATGCGCGCCTGGAAGAAAGGTAATGTGGCTTTGGCCAATGCGCCGGGTGCGGGCGTCGCTGATGACAAGGTGGTTTACACCTATGTGCCGGACATGATCCGTTACTATCTTGGCGAAGATCCCATTCTTCCCAATGTGCCCAGCTACATGTGCTCCGACAAAGTTCACCGGCAACATGTTCTGGAGAACCTGGAGAACCTGGTCGTGAAACCAGCCAATGAAAGTGGCGGTTATGGTATGTATATCGGCCCAAGAGAAAGCAAACGAAGAACCGCAGAGATGAAGCGGTTGATCAAGTCGAACCCGCGAAACTATATCGCGCAGCCCATCATCAATCTTTCAACCGTACCCACCCTGTGCGACAACAGTATCGAACCACGCCATGTGGACTTAAGACCTTTTATCCTGCAAGGCGATCGATCATTTGTCACCGCGGGCGGTCTGACCCGTGTTGCCCTGGTAAAAGGCTCACTGGTGGTGAATTCGTCTCAGGGCGGCGGTTCTAAAGACACTTGGATCATTGAACCTATCAAGAAAGGGAAACGACGCTAATGCTGTCTCGTGTTGCAGAACGTATGTACTGGTTCGGTCGCTACGTTGAGCGGATTGAGAACACAGCTAGACTGATCAGTGTTAACACCAACCTGGTGCTGGACTTACCCCATGTGAAATACATCTGGGGCAGCTTGCTGTCGATCACGGGATATGAAAAACAATTCTTTGAGCGATTCAGCGTCGAAGACGAACGAAACATCATTAAGTTCCTGCTGGATGACGACAGCTGCTCCATCATGATGTCCGTCAGAATGGCCCGAGAGAATGCCCGGACCACACGTGAAATCATGCCCAATGAGGCCTGGGAAAAAATTAATCGTCTCTATCTCTACCTCCAGAAAAACATTCAGAAAGGTGTGAAGCGAGACGGCAGGCACCAGCTTCTGAAAGATATTTCTGCCCAATGCCAGGAACTGAACGGCTACCTGGCGGGGTGCATGAGCGCTGATGAAGCCTGGGCGTTTATGAAAATCGGGTCAGACCTTGAACGCGCAGATATGACGACGCGAATCCTGGATGTAGGCTGCCTGAACCTCCTCAACACCGAGCACCCGGAAATCAGGGAACAGGAAACCATCCTCTGGATGAATGTGCTGCAGTCATTAACGGCCTACCAGATGTACCGCCAGCACGTTGATGACACCGTTAACGGAGAAGACGTTGCCACATTCCTGCTGCTGGATGAAAAGTTTCCCCGCTCGGTTGCGCACTGCCTGTATGACGTGAATGAAGCATTTCGGTCACTGCCCAACCACGAGCTGCCACTGAAGAATGTCACGCAGACGCAAAGGAACATCAGCAATGCGGATATCCCCAAGCTGCTGGGCGGCCCGGGTTTGCACAAGTTTATCGATGATCTTCAGTCAGATATGGCGAGCGTTCACGGAGACATTGCCGCGACATGGTTCGGTTACGACAACTGAGGGTTAGTTCCCCGACTTGGCCTGCTGATCCCAGACCTTGCTCCAGGTGACTGGAGGCATGTTGTTAAACGCTTCACGAAGACGATCATCCCAACTGCTTTTCAGCTGACGCAGATATTCACTGTCTTCTTCAAAACGAAACCGTTTTTGATCGGACAGAGAGTTGACGTCATACATCAGCACTTCAATGGGCGGACCCACCGTCAGATTACTGCGCATGGTTGAATCCATTGAAACCAGCGCACAAAGGGCGGCTGTTTCCATGGATATTTCAGGCGTGATGATTCGATCGAGAATCGGCTTACCGTATTTACTTTCACCGATTTGAAGAAAAGGCGTGTCTCTTGACGTTGTGATGTGATTACCCTGCGGGTAAACCAGAAAGGCCTCATGTTTACCTAAACCAATCTGACCACCAACAATGAAGTAGGCTTCATAGTTCACATCACCCTTAGTGTGTTTTTCCTGCTGGGTAATGTTTACCTCGCCGATGTAATCGGCCGCCTCTTCCAGATTATTGATGTTCTTCAGGTTGATGGAAGCTGACTGCTTGATGTCCCGTTTCAACTGACCGATGACACCCTGAGTCGTCGCGAGATTACCGCTGGATAGAACCGTGATCTGACGCTCACCTTCGTCAGTGAAGGTGAACATTTTTGAATAGGTACTGATGTTGTCGACGCCAGCGTTGGTTCGAGAGTCGCTGACAAAACAGAGTCCGGCATCAATCCGGATCGCGATGCAATAGGTCATAAGAAGGGCTGACTACATGGTCGCCGTTGCATTTGCAGACCCTAAAGAGCCTGCCAGGTAGGTTTCAATTTTGTCCTTTGCAATATTGTCGGGGTCACTGAACTGGATGCCAACACCTGGTGTGTGTGGGCTTTTTACACCCTTCTTGGCAATCCACACGACCTTGCCGGCGACCGGAATCTTTTCCGATTCGTCCATCAGGTTGAGCAGAATGAAGACGTCGTCGCCCAGGTCATATTCGGTTCGGTTGGCGATGAACAATCCACCATTTCGAATAAAGGGCATGTAGTAGTTGTGCAGGACGACCTTATCTTTGATCGTCAGCGCGATCATGGTCTTCTTGCCGCCACCGCGGGCTAGCTTAGCCATACTTCCTTACCTCTGACACAACACCATCAAAATTACAGTCAAAATGATGCCCTATGGATTTAATGTAAACAAGCTTCATCAAGCCGCTCCTGCAAATACCCATTCCAGCAACATTTGAGCGTTTGCGTTGGAAGTACCAGAAAGACTGGATTTCGCCTCATTCACGCGATCCAGTAATGCCTGACGGTTATCTACCGCAGAAGCCTGGCTGAATGATGCCAGCGCATCCAATTGGTCTTTTGCACTGACCTGACCCTCTCCGGCCTGTTCGTATTTCATGGACTCGAGAATAAAACTGTAGGTGAGATCCAGCACTTGAACCGGATCATGAGCTGACAGCGTTGAAGCCAGGCCTATGGGCGACAACTGCCCAGCAGAGAGCCCCGCCAATGCTGCACTGATTTCCGTACGAAGCGCGAGGTACTCTTCATCCATTGTCCGAATCACTCTAAGCGGACTGCCTCCGGAGATATCCAGCAATAAGGAGAGATCGCCTTCTACGTTCTGCGACCGTAACCAGGAGATGGCTTCCTCTCGCTTTGGGACATGGGTAATGATTTGCTGACAACGACTTCGAATCGTTGGTAACAACCGAGCAGGCTCGCTGGTCACGAGGCAAATCGTGGTATCAGCGGGTGGTTCTTCCAAGCACTTAAGTAACGCATTGGATGACTGAACATTCAGCTTGTCTGCAGGGGAAATCACGCAAACTTTACCGCCCCCCTGCTGCGCCGTTTGCTGAGCCCACTCAATCATGTCGCGAATCTGCTCAATACGAATCTGTTTTGAGTCTTCGAGTGTCACCGTGAGGTAATCCGGATGGGTACCAGCCTCAATCAATAAACACTGGGAACACTCACCACAAGCTGCATCACCAGGCTGCGAACAAAGCAGGTAGCGCGCCAGCTGATCAACAAACTCAGATTTACCGGTGTCAGCGGGTCCACTCAGCAGAAGCCCATGCGGTAGCTTTTTTTCAACCGCCTGCGCTCGCGTCCTGTTCCATGCATCCACTTGCCAGGGCAGCAACTGACTCACGCCAACACCTCACTCATCAGCGCTCGAATCTCTGCCTGAACTTCTTCCAGCGTTCCTGAAGCATCGATCACTCGATATCGGTCAGAAGTGGCAGCCCGTCGATGGAAAGCAGCCCTGACCTTTTCAAAGAATTCCTGGGCTTCCGATTCAAAGCGATCCGCTTCCGTTGTCGCCGTAGCCCGTCCGAGCCCCGTTGCTACGTCGAGATCCAGTATCAGGGTGAGATCCGGCCTGAAGTCGCCGAGGGCTAATTCTTCGAGCGCTGAAACCGGTTCATCACCCATATCTCGGCCACCACCTTGATAGGCATAAGAGGAGTCAGTAAACCGATCACAGACGACCCAGGCACCCTGCTCAAGTGCCGGCTTAATGAGCTCTTCCACATGCTGTGCTCTCGAAGCAAACATCAGCAGCAATTCTGCCATTGGTGTCATGCCGTGCTCTGCTTTATCAAGAAGAATGTCGCGGACTCGCTCCGCCAGCTGGGTACCACCAGGCTCTCGCGTCAGCACAACCTCGTGCCCTGCCTCTCTTATCAGTTCAGCGATGAGGTTAATGTTGGTTGACTTACCAACACCCTCGACCCCTTCGACAGTAATAAATTTTCCGCGGGCTTCTGTCATGGCTGGTTTCTTTGATACTTGTTAACCGCTCGATTGTGTTCATCGAGGGTGAGCGAAAAATGGCTTTCGCCATTTCCTTTGGCGACAAAATACATATACGGATGCATCGATCCGGCAAGCGCGGCTTCGAGTGACGCTCTGCCCGGAGAGCAAATCGGTGTCGGCGGCAGACCTGGACGCGTATAACTGTTGTAAGGCTGATCCGTTCTGAGATGAGAACGTTTTAAGTCTCCATCGAAGCTGTCACCCAATCCATAAATAATTGTTGGGTCCGATTGCAGCTTCATGCCTATAGCTAATCTATTCTGAAACACAGACGCTATTTTCGCACGATCCGGTTCATAACCGGTTTCCTTTTCAATGACCGAAGCGAGTATCAACGCATCGTAGGGAGAATGAACTCCCGTTACGGGGCCTCTACGCTGCCAGGCAGCATCGAGCTCTTTCTGCATCTTCTGATAAGCCAGCAAGAGTATTTCCAGGTCTGAATCGCCTTTTGTATACGTATAGGTGTCTGGAAACAGCCAGCCTTCTGGATCGCCAGAAATACCAATGACCTGCGCGATATCGCGCCGGCTAAAACCAGTAGTTTCATGGGACATGTAAGGTTGTTCACTCAACCTTTGCCGCCACTGAGTGAAGGTCCAACCTTCCGGGAAAGTCACCTGATGTTGCATCACCCGACCCGACCGAAAGAGCGATAACAATCCCGGCACATCAAGCCCATCAGACACTTCATATTGCCCAGCTTTGATGGTGCCTTGATTCCTGGTCAGCAAGGCATATGCCTTTAATACCGTGTCATCCACTTCTATGACCGACTCATGCACCAGACGATCGGTGATTTCATAGAGGTTGCTGCCGGGCTCGATATCAAAGACGACAACACCAGGGGTCGTTTGCCCTAACTGGTGGAACACGTAATAGCCAGCAGCCGCGACAAACGCAGTGAGTAACGAAAGCACAACCAGGATGCTGAGAATGACCCGGTTCATGGAACACTCATGAAGTAGTGAGAGACTAGTCTACCTTTTTGAAGATCAAGGTTCCGTTGGTGCCGCCGAATCCGAAGGAATTTGTTAACGCGACGTTGATCGGCATTTCCCTCGCCTGGTGAGGCACATAGTCCAGGTCACAACCTTCGTCCGGATTATCGAGATTGATAGTCGGAGGTGCGACCTGATCACGAATCGTGAGCGCCGTGATGACAGCCTCGATAGATCCTGCGGCACCCAACGCATGTCCCACCATCGATTTAGTGGAACTAACCGCCACCTTGGATGCGTCTGCGCCCATCAGAGTTTTGATTGCCTGAGTTTCAGCAATATCACCGAGAGGTGTCGAAGTACCATGGGCGTTGATGTAGTTAATGGCACTAGCGTCCAGTTCTGCATCGTTCAATGCATTCTGCATAGATCGAACCGCACCTTCGCCGTTTTCAGAAGGCGAAGTCATGTGTGAGGCATCAGCACTCATACCAAAACCAGCAAGCTCACAGTAAATCTTGGCACCACGAGCTTTCGCGTGCTCATACTCTTCCAGGACCATGACCGCAGAAGCGTCGCTGAGCACAAAGCCATCGCGGTCTTTATCCCAGGGGCGGCTCGCACGTTCAGGCTCATCGTTACGAGTAGACAAGGCCTTCATCGCGGCAAATCCTGCCATGGTTGTTTTGGCGGTAGATTTCTCTGCACCACCAACAACCATCGCGTCCACATCACCGGCTGCGATCATGCGCGCACCAAATCCGATGTTGTGAGTTCCTGTGGTACAGGCGGTTGTGATGGCAATGTTAGGCCCTTGCAGGCCATACATGATCGAGAGATGGCCGGCGATCATATTGATAATGCAGGACGGTACAAAGAAAGGAGAAACCTTGTTCGGTCCGCGGCCGTTGACGACATCGTGGCAGGTTTCGATCGTCACGATCCCACCAATACCAGAGCCCACAGCCACGCCGATACGATGACGATTTTCATCGGTCACTTCGAGACCACTATCCTTCATGGCCTGGATACCGGTAACCAGTCCGAACTGGATAAAACCATCCATTCGACGGGCTTCCTTGGGGTTCAAATACTCAGAGATATCAAACTCTGGTACGTGACCACCAAAACGAACCGGGTAATCAGAGGCATCAAAAGAAGTAATCGGACGGATACCACTTTGCCCTGCCGTCAAACCCGACCAGGAAGATTCAAGATCTGTACCCAGTGGCGTCAGCATACCCATGCCAGTCACCACGACTCTACGCTTCGTCAATGTCGTCCCCTTAGCGCTTAATCAATATCCATAAAAACAGAAAAGCCGCGATCACCTGAGGCAATCACGGCTTCATCAGTACGTTTGCAAGAGTGCTTACGTGTGCGCTTCGATGTAATCGATCGCTTCCTTAACAGTCGTAATCTTCTCTGCTTCCTCGTCAGGAATTTCTGTTTCGAACTCTTCTTCCAGGGCCATTACCAGCTCGACTGTATCGAGTGAATCTGCGCCAAGATCTTCAACGAAAGAAGCTTCCGGTGTGACTTCCTCTTCTTTTACGCCGAGTTGTTCACATACCAGTTTAGTCACTCGTTCTACGATGGTGCTCATGTTTAGAATTACTCCTACAAAGTTGCAGTCAAGCTGCGCTAGTTTAATGAAATGCCAGATCGTCCTTCAAGTACAATCAGGCCATATACATCCCGCCATTGACGTGTATCGTTTCGCCGGTGATATAACCCGCGGATTCACCCGCCAGAAAGACCACCAGGTCCGCAATTTCCGAAACCTCTCCCAGACGCCCCATTGGAATCCGAGCCAGCATGGCTGCCCGCTGGTCTTCCGTCAGCTCGTCCGTCATATCCGTCCCAATCAAGCCAGGGGCGATGCAGTTCACGGTAATACCACGTGAACCCAGTTCTGCCGCCATAGACTTGCTGTATCCCACGATGCCTGCCTTGGCCGCCGCATAGTTGCTCTGGCCGGCGTTGCCCATGGCACCAACGACAGATGTGAGGTTGATAATCCTGCCCCATCGGGCTTTGGTCATACCCCTGAGGCATTGTTTCGTCACCCGGAACAAACCCGTCAGGTTAGTCTCGATAACGTCCTGCCACTCGTCGTCTTTCATACGCAAGGCGATGTTGTCTTTCGTGATGCCGGCGTTATTCACCAGGATCAGCGGTGCGTCATAGGCTTCTTTAATCGCGCCAAAAAAGTCTTCTACCGACTGAGCATCAGAGATATTCAGCACAAAACCTTTGCCACTATCACCCAGGTCCGAAGAAATCTTCTCAGCGCCTGCCTCAGAGGTAGCCGTGCCGATCACCGTGAAGCCTGCATCCGCTAAAGCACGTGCGATAGCTTTCCCTATTCCGCGACTTGCGCCGGTAACAATGGCGACTTTAGTTTCCATTGAGACTCTCAATCACTGTGCTGATGCTTTCACCGGAATCAATATTCATACCGGCAATGCTTTTATCGATTCTTTTAGCAAGCCCGCTCAATACCTTGCCGGGGCCGCATTCAACCATGCTCTCTACACCCATGACCTTCATATTTTCTACTGTCGCAGTCCAGAGAACTGCGCCAGACATCTGGCTGACCAGATTCGCTCGAATTGATTCCGGGTCATCGTGAACCGCTGCGTCTACATTCTGCATCAGCTGAATTGCCGGCTTGTTAAAGGCCACATCCGCTAGAGCTGACTTCATTTCTTCTGCCGCCGGTTCCATCAATTGACTGTGGAACGGCGCACTCACTGCCAAAGCCATCGCACGTCTCGCACCGGCTTCTTTGCAACCTTCAATCGCTCGTTCCAGTGCTGCGTTTTTACCAGCGATAACCACCTGTCCCGGCGCGTTGAAGTTAGCCGCCTGCACAATTTCTCCAGCCGCCTCATCAGAAGCTGCCTTACAGACGTCGATCACTTCCGCATCAGACAGACCGAGTACTGCCGCCATGCCACCTTCACCAACGGGTACCGCTGCCTGCATAAATTGACCGCGTTTCTGGACCAGTTTCACTGCATCAGCAAACTCAAGCACACCTGCAGCTACCAGGGCGGAATATTCGCCGAGACTGTGTCCAGCCACGATATCTGGGGTCGGTGCTCCCTGCTCCAATGCCAGGCGATACAGCGCCACACTGGCAGTCAGCAAAGCCGGTTGCGTAAATTCCGTCTGGTTAAGCTGTTCCTCAGGACCATTGGCGACCAATGCCCAGAGGTCATAACCCAGCGCATCAGATGCTTCAGAAAATATCGTTGCGACGGCATCTGCATCATTCTGCAGCATGCCGACTTCCTGGGAACCCTGCCCGGGAAATACGTATGCGAGTTTTGTCATAGGGGAATTATGCGCTGCGAGTGCAGCGCATCAGTTGTTATTAGTCGTCGTCTTTATGGATGACTTTTTTGCCACGGTAGAAACCATCAGCCGTCACGTGATGACGACGGTGAGTTTCGCCGGTGGTAGGGTCCTCAGAGAGGGCCGGGCCACGCAAGAAGTCGTGTGAACGACGCTGACCGCGTCTGGCTCGGGTTACTTTACTCTTCTGAACTGCCATGTCAGCTCTCCGGTTCGTTCTGTTTATCTATCGCATCGGCCAACCCGGCAAAAGGCCGGTAGGTCGTAGCGGGTTCATCTTTTTCATCAGCAGTCAGATCTTCTGTGACTGCATAATCACTGTCAGGACACTCGCCATCAGGATGACGAGGGATCATAGGCACCGCCAGCATCAGTTCGTCTTCAACAAGCGCCGCAATGGGAATCAGCTTGTCGGCGTGAACCACGCCATCCTGCTCCTCTTCTAGACGCTCCAGCTCTGCTTCGTTTTTGACGACGACAACAGAAATATCGCTGGCAAGCATCAGAGCTACAGGTTGAAGGCATGACTGGCACTCCAGTCTGACTTCAGCTTCCAGGTGACCAATAACCTCGGTTCGATCACGCTCCCCCTTGCTGAACTCAAGCTTGAGATTCACATCTCCTGCCTGATCCACCAACATCTCGCCAAAGCGTTCTAGCTGTTTTACGGGGAACGAACCTTCGATAATCCCCTGCTGATTCGCCAATTTTCGGTGATCCAACAGTTCGGGGAGAGGCCCTGCTAACATAAGGGGCGCATCTTAGGGATTGGCCCTGTCCGTGTCAAAAGAAAATTACACAAATTCAGTAAGATATGTATGAATTCAGCCTGATTCTGGCGTCGGGTTCACCCTACCGCGCAGCCATCCTCAGAGACCTGGGACTGGACTTCAATCAGGTGCCCGCGGACATTGATGAAAGCCCCCTGGAAGCTGAGGATCCGAGACAGCTGGCGCAGCGTTTGGGGCGAGAAAAAGCCCTCGCGGTTGCCGAAACTCTGAACCCAAAGGAAAAATGGGTTGTTATTGGTTCAGATCAGGTCTGCCACCACCGGGGTATCGCCTATGGCAAACCCGGAAATCGGGAAACCGCCATTGCCCACTTGACGACCTTCAGCGGCGACTGGGTGACTTACAGCAGCTCCCTCGACCTGGTCAGCTCAGATGGCCAGACCCTCAGCCTGGTAGAAGACTTCGAATGCTGCTTCAGGGCGCTATCTGCGCAAGATATAGAGGATTATGTGGATCGGGATCAGCCCTGGGATTGCGCGGGCGCTATACGCATCGAGAAAGGCGCGGCGCTACTTATGACGACAACTCTGGGCAGGGATATCAACACACTGATGGGGTTGCCGGTTATGGCGCTGCGCGACGCTCTCGCAGAAATCGGTCACGACATAAATAACTTTATAAAAACTACATAAGCCTTTGTTTTTAATAGATCAGCTCTGGGTATCTAGAATCCACTTTAAGTTGAAATTCATCGTCCAAGGGTGCTTTCGCACTCACTGACGGGAAGTCTCCCAATGCAGGAATCTGCAGCTCTGCGGCATGCAGCAAGAGTCTGCCTGAGTGGCCGAGAAGCCCGTCCAGCTCAGGGTTCCCATAGCGATCATCGCCAAGGATCGAATGTCTTGCCCACCTGGCATGGACCCTGATCTGGTGCGTACGCCCCGTCACTGGATAGGCACGAATGATCGATGTTTCCCCATCAGTGCCTAGAAGCGTAAATTCGGTCTTGGCTTCTTTGCCATCCTGGCTGACACGGGTGATTCGCTCACGACCAGCCTTGTTCGTCGTCAGAAGCGGCTCATCGATGATTTTCTGAGACTCAGGCCACTCTCCGTGAACCATCGCGATGTAGTGTTTCTTGATCTGGCCAGGTTTCCGTAACGCATCCTGCAGCAGCCGCAGATAGCTGCGTTTTTTAGCTACCATGAGGCAGCCAGAGGTCCCCCTGTCCAGTCGATGCACCAATTCAAGTCGATCACCCTCTTCTCTCACTGCTCTCAAGGACTCAATGACACCGACACCCACGCCGCTGCCTCCGTGAACGGCCATACCGGCAGGCTTATTGATGATCAACAGGCGATCATCTTCGTGGAGAATCAGGCCATCGAGGTCCTTAAAGCTACCAACTGCCTTAGATCTCTCAGCCAGACGCATAATCGGGGGAATCCTGACGATATCCCCGCCGGACAACCGGGATTCGGGTTTACACCGTTTTCCGTTAATCCGGACCTCACCTTTACGGATTATTCGGTAGATTCGGGACTTGGGTAGCCCCTTGAGCGTCCGAATAAGGTAGTTATCCAGCCTTTGGCCCGCATCTTCAGCGTCTATTTCGACTTGTCGGACCTTACCGTTCTGCGCCATGGGCTTCGTTTGATTCATGATGATTTGTTGCTATGATACTGACCCAGACGGGATATACATTTTTTGAATAATACCGTCCTTTTTTATATCGGTTAGTCAAAAGCAACCGATCAAGTACTGCAAGTTTAACGAAAACTTGAGGAATGAATATTTGGGGTCCAGCTTCACCCCGACAAAAAACGGGAAAATCAGCTGGACAAGCTATAACCGCGAACTGAGCGGATAGCGTTAGCGTCAAATCGGTATTTTTCGATCTGACTTCGAACCACGAGCTTAACGACATCATTAAGCCAGCGCCCCACTCCACCGGGCAGCAAGCGTCGAACTCAGAGACAAAACACAGCCTTTTGAGGGAGCTTTTCCATAAACACGATCACCTGTGATCGTGTGCAACAAGACAAGCGAGATTTGGCGATTCGCTATCGCGGTTTCAGTTCGCCTGAAACAGTGTGAATCGTAATGAAACGAATGCTAATCAACGCAACTCACGAAGAGGAGTTGCGTGTTGCCCTGGTAGATGGGCAGAAACTCTACGACCTGGACATCGAAAATCGCGTCCGGGAACAGAAAAAGGCCAATATCTACAAGGCCAAAATCACCCGCGTTGAGCCCAGCCTCGAAGCTGCCTTTGTTGACTACGGCGGCAATCGTCACGGCTTCCTGCCGCTGAAAGAAATTTCCCGCGAATACTTCCAGGTCCCTCTGAATAAGATCAAAGGCAGAATCAACATCGCCGAGGTCGTGAAGGAAGGCCAGGAGATCATCGTCCAGGTCGACAAAGAAGAGCGTGGTAATAAAGGCGCTGCCCTGACAACTCAGCTGTCATTGGCCGGTCGATATATGGTCCTGATGCCAAACAATCCTCGAGCTGGTGGCATCTCTCGAAGAATCGAAGGCGAAGATCGGGAACAGCTCAAAGAATCCATGTCCCAGCTGGATATTCCAAAGAACATGGGCGTTATCGTCCGAACTGCTGGCGTCGATCGCAGTGTCGAAGAACTCCAGTGGGACCTGAACTATCTGGTACACCTCTATGAGGCCATCAAGACAGCTGCCGATGAGCGTCCCTCTCCGTTCCTGATTTATCAGGAGAGTGATGTGATCACCCGTGCAATTCGCGATTACCTGCGCGACGACATCGGTGAAATCCAGCTGGATACCCAAGAGTCTTTCGATCAAGCCTGCCAGTTTGTGGACCAGGTGATGCCGAATTTCCGCTCACGACTGAAGCTCTACGAGAGTGACGTACCCCTGTTTAATCGCTACCAGATCGAAGGCCAGATTGAATCCGCGTTTAACCGCGAAGTCAGACTGCCTTCCGGGGGCTCTGTGGTCATCGACCCGACTGAAGCACTGGTATCGATCGACATCAACTCCGCACGAGCAACACGCGGTTCAGATATCGAAGAAACGGCTCTCAATACAAACCTCGAGGCGGCAGAAGAAATCTGCAGACAGCTTCGCCTGAGAGATATCGGCGGGCTCGTGGTCATCGACTTTATCGACATGACCTCTTCCAAAAACCAGCGCGCCGTTGAAAACAGGATGCGTGAGTCACTTCAGATTGACAGAGCTCGCGTGCAGGTTGGCAAAATCTCTCGCTTTGGTCTTCTCGAGATGTCGAGACAACGACTACGTCCGTCCCTGGGTGAGACCAGCGGTATCGTCTGCCCCCGCTGTAACGGTTTGGGTACGATCCGGGATATTGAGTCTTCCGCCCTTGCTGTCATCCGCATGGTAGAAGAAGAAGCTCTAAAAGAGACAAGCGCTGAGATTCGAGCGTTTCTACCGATCAGTGTGTCGTCATTCCTGCTTAACGAGAAGCGGAATGTACTTTCCGAGATTGAAGAACGAAACAATGTGCGCATTGTGGTTGTTCCCGACCCACAGATGGAAACGCCGCACTACCGAGTAGAACGAATTCGCTCACAGGATAATGAAGAGAGCGAAGTATCTTACGAAATCACCAGTTCCGAAGAACAGGAAGAAATGGTGGTTACCGCGGCCAAACCAGCGCCTGTTGAAGCAGCTGCCGTGAAATCTGTGGCACCGCCGCCTCCTCCCCCGCAATCTGCAACACCGCAGAAGGCTGAAAAGAAAGCCAAACAAGAACCTTCTGAGCCTGGGTTCATTTCACGGCTATTCTCCAAGCTGTTTGCTAAAGAAGAGAAAGCGCCGCCCAAGCCTGCCAGGAAGCGTCGCGGTGGACGCAACCGAAACCAGAATCGAAAGAACGGCCGTCGCGATAATCGTAAGAACGAAAACCGTAATGACGATCGCAAACAGAATGACCAGCAACAGGGTCAGCAGAAAAAGCGTAACGATAAAGAGTCCAACCGCAGGAACGATCGTGATCGCAAGCGTGATAATCGATCTGAAAATCAGCGCTCAGAGAAGCAGCGGTCTGAGAAATCCGATAACAAAAGGCAGAATGACAAGCGTCGAAGCGAACGCAGAGATGACCAGCGTTCCCAGGATGACAATGCCGGTAACCGTTCAGAAAATAAAGGCAACCGGGACAAGCGAGTTCGAGGCAACCGCGAGCGTTCCAACCAACGCCGTAGGGCCCGAGAAGAAGAAACCGCAGTTGCAATAGATGACAACAATTCCATTGCAGCGGCCATGCTTGCACAGGATGCCGAGCAGGATGCTGCTGAAGAGGCAACAACAGAAACAGTGACACCTGTTGTTGAGACGAGAACAGAGGAAACAGTTGCTGAAGCGCCTGCGGCCCAAAAAGCGCCTGCGGCTGAAGAAGCGCCCGCGACCAGACAAGAGCCTGCGGTTGAAGAAGCGCCTGCGGCTAAACAAGAACCAGCGACTGAAGAACCCGCGGCTGAAGAAACTGCGACTCAGACTGTGATCGAGGAACCTGCGAAAGCGGTGGAAGAAGCCGCGCCTGTAGATCAACCTCACCCGTCGACGATTGGTCGTCTGACCAACGATCCCAGGGTAACGCCAGCTCAGCCAATCAGCGGACCTCTGTTGCAGGATGCGGTCGCAATCTCTGCGGCGCCCTACCCGACAAAGGAAGCACGAGTAGTCTCATCTGACCACCCTAGCCTTGTCGGTCGAGTTGCCAATGACCCCAGAGGCGGTGCTATCTCGGCTGAATCTGAGGCATCAGAGGAAGAATCAGAAGCTCAGGCTTCTTAGTTCAATCTTTCGGGGTAGATGGTGGGCTCTACTTCCAGCTCTACCCCGAACCTTTCCAATACCTGACCCTTGATGCGCTGGATCAATCGATCCAGCTGCGCAAAGCTGTTCTGCTGCTTTTCAACAGTCCCTGTCGCTCTGTCGTGCATGATCACCAACGCGTGTTGCTCAGAGACGGAAAACTCTCCTTCCCGCGCGCCTTTCAGACCTGCCTGATCAATAAGCCAGGCCGCAGATAACTTAACACCCTGCGAATCGCTAAAGGCTGGTGCGTCGGGATACCTCGCACTGAATGCCTCTCCCTGGTTTATGGGGATGATGGGATTTTTAAAGAAGCTACCGGCGTTGGGATGGCTGGCAACATCAGGCAGTTTGCTTTTTCGCGCGTCGCAAACCGCCAGGAAAATGTTCTTGTGAGATGGTTCCAGTTGGTGTTGATCAAGATACGAACGAATACCAGGATATTCGAGCTGAAACTCATCTGAAGGATATAGCGTGATAGAAGTAATGCACCACTCTCGTGATTGCTTGAACAGGCTGTCTCTATAACCAAACTTGCACGCATCCCGATCAAACGTCACCAATTCTCCGTTCGATAAATTTACCGCCTGCAAACTGATAAACCTGTCACGGAGCTCCACACCATAAGCTCCAATATTCTGCATCGGAGCCGCACCGGCATTCCCAGGAATTAGCGCCAGATTTTCAAACCCACCGATCTCTTTTCTAACTGCTTTGCTCACAAACTCATGCCAGTTTTCTCCGGCACCGAGTACTGACTGATCAGTAGCGATCTCACAACCCGCAACACGGTTTGCAAGAACCAGCCCTGGCACGTCAGAACCAAGCACCAGGTTCGAGCCCCCGCCAAGGACAAGCACATCAATGTCTTTGTCTCGAGCGAATGCTGCCGCTTCCTGCACATCCTCCACCGAACTGGCTTCACAGTACCAGGCCGCCGTGGCAGGCATTTTCAATGTGGTGCTGGAATCCAGGGATATGTTTTGCAGGAACTGCAAACAAAGACTCCGATTTCAAATTCATGGCGAGTATACCGATTAATCAGGTCTTCGCGTGATTCAAGCGTGTATACTCTGCGACTTTGTTGGTTAGACGGAATCAGTCATGGATTTAAAAGATAAAGTTGCATTCATCACCGGAGGCGCCTCCGGACTCGGTCGTGCTACCGCAGAGAATTTCATCGCTGCTGGTGCCAAGGTCATGGTCTATGACCTGAATGCTGAAAACGCTGAAAAAGCCGCTGAAGAGCTCGGCGAGAACGCTACCTGGGCAGCAGGTGACGTCGCCAGCGAAGAAGATGTAAAAGCTGCGATTCAAAAGACGCTCGATACCTTCGGCGCATTGCATGTAAACATCAACAGTGCCGGTATCGGTGCCGCAGCAAGAACTATTGGCAAAGAGGGTCCCATGCCACTCGAGACATTCGAGTTTGTGGTTCGCGTTAACTTGATCGGTACATTCAACTGCCTGCGACTTTGTGCTGACGCCATGCAAAACAATGAGCCTGCCACTGAAGATGGAGAACGGGGCGTTATCGTCAACGTCGCATCTGTTGCGGCTTTTGATGGCCAGATCGGCCAGGCTGCCTACAGCGCTTCAAAAGGTGGTGTTGCTGGTATGACTCTGCCAATTGCTCGTGACCTGAGCCGCCAGGGCATCCGCATCGCGACAATCGCACCTGGTATTTTTGAAACACCAATGATGCAGTTTGCACCGCCTCAGGTTCGAGAACCATTGATCGATATGACTCAATTCCCGAAACGACTCGGCGACCCGACTGAGTTCGCTCAGACAGCCGCGTACATCGTCAATTGTGGCTACATCAATGGAGAGGTTATCCGCCTCGACAGCGGTATCCGAATGGCGCCGAAGTAACGAACTTCGACGTAATACAAAAAAGGGGCCTCACGGCCCCTTTTTTATTGGTCGTTTTCCGACTCAAGTATCATAGCGAGCACTTCCTCGAACGCCTCTTCGGCCAGTGCCTGCATTTCTTCATCTGTCCGATCCTGAATCGGATGCTCAACGAAGACTTTATGCGGGTCAAAACCTAACGACTCCGCCTGGGCGCGCGCTGCTTCCACAAATTCCGTCGAAGCAACAAAGCCACCTGGAACGCCTCTTTGTTCCAGATCCATAATGTCATGCAAACTGCACGACGTGCACGAGCCTCAGTCGGCTAGAGACTCAATGACAGCATCACACTCTTCAGCGATCTGCTGTTTTAGTTCTGTTGGTGCAACCCTTGTAAACGTAGGCTTTTTGTAACGCCGCGTTTTCAGCCCCTTCTGGACCAGAAGGTCTTCAAGGCGATCGATAAAAATATCACCCCTGGGCTTGGATATATCTAGCAACCCGACTGTTTTTCCGGAAAGGTCGGTCGGTCTCGGCAACGGTTGCCGCGAACCTGGATCTCTTTCCGAAGTTGGATCCATAAAGGTAGTCATATGCTCTCCTCTACTAAGTTAAGGCAATTCGGCGTGTCACGGGTGTGCTCCCGATGCTACCGCTTGCCCCCCAGCCAGCGATGATGGCAGAAAACATACCTGCGCTGCCACCCGCTCTGACAATGTTAAAACCACCCTCCCTGAACTTAGGAACGGTTTTGTCGCGAAACTGCTCTGGGAGCCCTTCTGCGATGCCATCCGCACCGCGGATCAGTTCCTCACCAGGAATCATGAGCAGTTCCATAATTCGGTCTTTCACCTGCTGCTTGCTCCACTCAGCAAGTCGGAATACACGTTCATGTTCCGGACTGACAACCAGGATTGCGTCCGAGGCCATGACCATCTTCGGGTGCCCCGCGACACGAAGTCCTGCAGCGAAGCTTCGGCAGAGTGACTCTGGTTCCCGCGACTTCTGATCGACAATCCCTTGTAGGCCGTCAGCAGCAAAAAGCGTGACCGTAGAGTCATCTTCATTGAACCCTTTTTCTACGGCCAATGACTCCCAACAGGAGTTGGTCTCATCCTCAGCAAAACAATAGGTGTATTTGCCAGGATTACCGAAAACGGATCTATCTACACCGCCAGGCTTACCACCGCCGACGTTTCGAATAACCAATTGCAGCGCCCTGCCAATGGTTGCGTTTGCGCGGTTGCCCTGCCCGAGAGCATTACCCTTCGAGTTCATGCCAATTGCTCGGCTGATTGGACCGTTAACGATAACCAGAGGCCCAGAATAGTAAGTTGTGGCGAGAAGGCCGTGCATACAAAACTCGTCCTGCAGCGCTGCTTCAACAGCGGCAATAACGACCGGCATGTATTCTGGTTTGCAACCGGCGAGAACCGCATTAATAGCAATCTTTTCAACAGTGCATGGAATCAGATCAGGTGGTACCACACCCACCACCTCAGCGGGATCACGGTGCGTGCCGGTGAGCATGCGCATCACACGTTCCGGCGTTGGCGGAACAACAGGAAGACCGTCAGACCAGCCTCGGTCGAAACAGGCCTCCAATTCATCTTCTTCACTGGCAATGGTTAACTGTCTGGCCTGCAGTTTTTCCATGTCAAAGCGGGCAGCCAGTTTCTCAGGCATTCCAGGGTCTTGTGTCATGGAGCCACAACCTGGGCGAAACGCGGGAATATCGAATTCCAGAGATTCACCGGTCAAGGTTTCCCAGGCGGTTTTATCCCAACCAAAGGTTCGATCCACCTCATTACCGGCATCATCAAGCTGGATCAATGTAGGCACCGTCTCGATTCTTTTCTGCCACGAGTATGCGAGCTCAGTATCGTCATTGACCTGAAGCGACTCTGGGAACGAAGGATTATCCTGGGAATGTATCTCGAGCGACGAGGACGCCTGTAATTGAGCCAGAACCGGCACGATGAGGCGACAAGTTTCACACTCTTCTTTAACGACAGCAATTAGGCTCATTAACTTTATCCTTTTAGTGCATCCAGCGTTCGCTCAACATCCTCAGGTGAATCGATTCCTGGAGGCATCGATTCAGCGGTTTCCTCGACACGAATTTTCTCGCCATTCGCGAGGACACGCAATTGTTCCAGGCTTTCCGTCAACTCCAGTTGAGCCGGTGTCCAGCCAACAAAATCATCGAGCAAGGATACGGTATAGGAGTAGATACCCAGGTGGCGGAACCAACCGACTTGAGACAATTCGTTACTCTCAGGAAATCGCTCCCGATCCCAGGGTACAGGCGCTCGGGAAAAATAAAGCGCGATGTCCTGCTGATCACGAACCACTTTGACTATGTTCGGATTGAATACGTCTTCCCGATGAGTGATTCGCTCACATAACGTGGCCATTCGAACCTCATCACCAATTAATGAGGCGACACGATCAATAACCGCTGGAGGGATCAATGGCTCATCCCCCTGCACGTTGACCACGACATCGTCGGCATCCAAGTCCAGCATGCCCGCAGCTTCATGAATTCGATCCGTGCCAGATGCATGGCCAGGGTCTGTCATCACAGCCTCACCACCAAAACGTTCGACTTCAGAGACAATACGCTCGTCGTCGGTTGCCACAACGACGCGGCTGGCTGAGCTTTGACTAGCCTGTTCAAAGACCCGCTGGATCATGGACTTACCGGCCAGGTCGATCAGCGGTTTTCCGGGAAAGCGGCTGGACTCATACCGGGCTGGTATGACAACCGTGAATTTCGACGAACCGCTTATGAGAGTTCGTCCTCAGTGAGTGCTCTTGCTTCCTCTTCCAACATGATTGGAATGTCGTCTTTGATCGGGAAAGCAAGCTTATCAATCGGACAGATCAACTCCTCTGCCGCTTTGTCGTACTTCAACTCACCCTTGCAGATAGGACAAACAAGAATCGCCAAAAGTTTTTTGTCTACAGCCATAACATTCCTGCTATTAATTTAACCTGCTGCCTCAAGCGCCTGCGTCTGCAGGCCAGCTTCTTTCAATAAAGTATCGAACACCGAGGTTTCAAAGATCGCGTTTACTTCGAGATACCAGTAATCGTCACCTTCTAGCGACAGACTATCGAGCTTCACAGCATCCTTCTCCGTCATCACGACGATGCGATCGTCCGTGAAATCAATATCCGAAGCCTGGAACGCGTGATGGTCCGGGAACTGGTGGGGCGTAATCATACAACCTAGATCCGTCAGTGCGGTAAAGAATCGTTCTGGATTACTGATACCAACCACCGCGTGAATATTCTCACCTGATAACGACGAAGGCGCTCTTTCCTCCCCAGTCTTCAGATTAACCAATCTGGTTGGTCCTACTTTCATGGAGGTAAATGCTTTTGCATGGCAGCCCTGCGGCAGTTCCTGCTCACCGTTAACCACCACCAGATCAACGTCCTTCAACCTTGAAGGCGGTTCACGCAAAGGACCTGCCGGTAGACAGAGGCCGTTGCCAATACCTCGCGCGCCATCAATGACCGCGATTTCAATATCTCTGGGCAACGCATAGTGCTGCAAACCATCGTCACTGATGACGACATCAACTTCATGTTGCTCGAGCAGAGATTGAGTGGCGGAAACACGATCAGGGTCGACCACTACTGGTACGCCGGTTCTCCGATGAATCATTAACGGCTCGTCACCCACTTCCTGAGCCGGGGAACTGCGAGTCACCTCCATTGGATACTGTGGCGCTTTACCACCGTAACCTCGACTGACCACACCGGGACGATACCCCAGTGAAAGCAGGTGGTTAACCAGGCCAATGACCAGTGGGGATTTGCCGGTTCCGCCAACCGATATGTTTCCAACAACCACAACCGGCACAGGTGACTGCCACTGGGTACGTCGTTTCAGCCAGCTCTTGCGCCAGTCAGTAATCTGACGGTAAAGCCAGGAAACAGGTGCAAGCATGCGAATCCACGCTGAATCCCCGTACCAGGCATCAACGAGTTTCCCAGGGTCAAACATGCCCGCGGCATAACGTCGGATCGGATACTGTTCACCAGGCACTGACACATCCGTTGAGGTGCTGTCTCCGGTGATCTCATCATGATCATGCAACTGAGCGTAAAAGCCACCTTTCGCAAGAAGATCCTGGTGAGAGCCCTGCTCAACAATCTGGCCTTCATCGATCACAAAAATGCGATCTGCTTTCTCGATTGTGGAAAGTCTGTGCGCCACGATGAAAGTTGTTCTTCCTTTAACCACGGCTTCAAGCGCTGCTTGAATGTACCTTTCTGACTCTGTGTCGAGAGCCGAGGTTGCTTCATCCAGAATAAGAATCGGCGCATCTTTAAGAAACGCCCGGGCAATAGCCAACCTTTGTCTTTGTCCTCCAGAGAGCAGAACGCCATCGTCGCCAACGATGGTATCAAGACCCGACTCCAGATTTTCGATGAAGCGCCAGGCGTAGGCTTTCTCTGCAGCGTTTCGAATATCTTCCCTACTGGAGTCTTTTAAGGTGCCGTAGCCGATATTCCTGAGGACAGTATCGTTAAACAGGGTCACCTGCTGGCTGACAATCGCAATGTGCTGCCGAAGGTTTTCCAGAGTGAACTCTTCGATGCCATGGCCATCAATCAGAATCTGGCCGGAATCCGGCGTATAGAATCGAGGCACAAGACTGACCAACGTGCTTTTACCGCTTCCTGAACGACCAACCAGCGCAACCGTTTCACCCGGTTCGACTGAAAAGCTGATGTTCTTCAGCACCTGCTTTTCTTCGCTCTCTTCCTGGCTGGTTTGGTAACTGAAAGACACATTACGGAACTCAACACGTCCCTGCACACGATCAACTTCAAGCTCACCCGTATCTTTTTCTGTTTCCTGGTCAAACAAATCAAAAATGTCTTCCGCTGCAGCGAGACCTTTTTGCACGGTCGCAACCACTTCCGACAGCTGTCTGATCGGTTTTGCCAGCAGGCCGCCAGTGGTTATAAAAATGATGACATCACCGGCAGACATATTCGCCAGGAACAGTGGATCCAGCACCAGCCAAACCAGTCCAGCTAGCGCCACAGACACCATAATCTGAATGGCCGGTGTCGCCAGTGATGACGTCACCACCATTTTCATGGACTGACGCCTGTTGTCCTGACTTACCTTCTCAAACCGTTCTGTTTCGTATTCACTGCCGCCGAACGTCCTGACTTCGCGATATCCCTGGACTGCTTCAGACGCAACGTGAGTTACGTCACCCATGGAGTCTTGAATACGCTCACTGATACGCCGGAACCGCTTGCCTGCTGCGTTAACGAGCAGTGCAATCAGCGGCGCCACGGTGAGAAATATAAGCGTCAGCTTCCAATTGAGGTAAAGCAGGAAGCCGAGGTAACCGATAACCGTGAACCCTTCACGGATAATTACGCGAACAGCATCCGTTGCCGCTCCCGTCACCTGGGTCACATGGAAGGTCACCTTGGCGACCAGATGGCCCATCGCATGTCGATCGTAAAAAGCACTTGGCAGTGTCAGCAGGCGGTCGAACAACTCGGTACGCAGGTTGTGCACCAGGTAATTTGAGACATCGGCAATGAAGTAATTTCCCACGAAGGTGCCGAAACCCCGAGTCGTTGCAATGAGAATGATCGCCAGGGGCACCAGTGTTCTGTTCAAGTCACCTGGCTCACCAAGCAACGAACTAAGAAAGTCTGCCATCTCTGCTTCCATCACCACCTTGGAACCACCGGGTTCAATGGAATCGACGATATAACCAACAAGATTCAGGAAGGCGACGTTAGATAGCGAGTAGATAAGAAATCCGAAAATACTCAGCAGAAACGCAGGCCAATACGGGACTACATAGGAAAGCAGCCTGCTGTAGATTTTTATGTCGGAGGAGTTGCTCATGTCATTCGCCGGCTAGAGGCGCATCTTAGTCTGCAGGGTTTGCCAGCTGTGTGGTAATGCTGAGCTGAGTAAAACCCAGTTGCCCGGCGACATCCAGCGCAGTTACCACCGATTGGTGCGGCGTTGCGGAGTCAGCTGTGATGATCATAGGGATCGCGTTGTCCCCTTCACTGATTTTTTCGATCGCACTCGTCAACGTTTCCTGCTTGTTATTCACCAGGGCAACACCGTTTATGGCGTAATCTCCGTTCTTCGTGATGGAAATCTCAATTTGCAGATCCGCTGCTCTGCTGGACTGGGAACTCGCTTCCGGCAGGTCAATCGAGAGATGTGTTTCCTTGGTAAAGGTGGTGGACACCATAAAGAAGATCAACAAAAGGAACACCACATCGATCAATGGCGTCAGGTTTACTTCTACATCCTGGCGAACCCGCCTGGCGAATCTCACCGGTTGGCTACCTGCGCGATTTCCGGCTTAGCCGCGTCTGTGCGATCTGCAGCGCCTGTATTTAACACTTCGACAAGCTTCAGTGCTTCTTGTTCC
Source organism: Pseudomonadales bacterium (assembly GCA_965267195.1). Classification (GTDB taxonomy): domain Bacteria; phylum Pseudomonadota; class Gammaproteobacteria; order Pseudomonadales; family Azotimanducaceae; genus UBA9659. Next base: position 566,009 of record OZ253942.1, on the reverse strand, counting down.
ATGTAAATCACCAACTCATCCACTTTGCGCTGAAAAAACCGGTAAAAAAACAAACTGGGAATCGCAACAGTCAGCCCAGCAGCCGTTGTAATAAGCGCTTCAGAAATACCACCTGCCAGTACGGCTGCATTTCCGGTGCCTTCCAGTCGAATGGCAGTGAAAACCTTAATCATGCCGATCACAGTACCGAGCAACCCCAGTAGTGGCGTAATCGCCGCAACAGTGCCCAGCGTATTCAGGTACCGTTCGAGCTCATGAACAACGTGGTTGGCCACCTCTTCGATGGATTCTTTCATCGCATCCCGACCTTTCCGATGGGAGGTGATGCCCGCAGCGAGGATCTGACCAAGGGGTGAGCCGTTTTTAAGCTCCCTGAGTCTCTTGTTATCCATTTCGTTGTTTTTAATCCAGGTCCAGACCTGGGCGAGAAGGTTTCTCGGAGCAACCTGGTCCGCGCGAAGGGTCCAGAAGCGTTCCACTGATATGGCAGCGGCAATAACACTACACAGCAGGATGGGGATCATCAGCCACCCGCCTGCTTGAACAAGTTCAAACAAGGATCATCTCCGAGCCTTCAAATTTGCCCAATACTCTAGATCAAAAGGGTCGAAATTACTAATAAAATCAATAGATTCCGGCCCACTTAAATCAAGAAAAATTCAAGAACTGGCCCTACTGAAAAGCGACAATTCCCTCGTCAAGGAGACGACCTACTTCACCATCACTGAGACCAAGTTCTTCCTTGAGGATTTCTTCAGTATGTTGACCCAGCTGTGGTGCTGGCATTGCGTCGAGATTAAGTGACTCATCAAATCGAATGGGTGAACCGGACGCCAGAAGGTCACCAATCCCTGGCTGACTGATCTGCCCCATCATGGGGTTATCGAGCGAACAATCATCATCGCCTTCCACCATCTCCCGGAAAGTTCGGTAAGGTCCGTAACAGACAGCATTCTCGTCAAATACGCGGCAGATCTCCGCGTAGTCATTGGCCGCAAACCAGGGCTCAACCAATGCGGCGATACGCTCTCGTGCTTTGAATCGCTCACCTTCTCCTTTCAGGCTGAATCCAAGATCAGATTCCAGCGCTGCAATGGACTCTTCAATGTTCATAGCAGTCACCAGTCCTTTCCACTGCCTGGGTGTCAGGCCGACGATCATCACTCGCTCACCATCGCGGGAGGTGAAGTCACGTCCAAAGGCACCATAGAGGTAGTTGCCTGCTTTCTGGCGATCTTCATCGTTGATCATCACCTCACCGATATTGCCGAGGTTACTCGTTGTTGCGACCGCCACATCTTTGAGAGCAACTTTGACCAACTGACCGTCGCCATGAATACGCCGATGTCGATCAGCCGCGAGCAGTGCCACGGCTGCCATTTGACCGGTAATGTTGTCCCAGGCTGGCAGCAAATAGTTCGTGGGTTCACCATTGTCTGGTTGTCCAGTCGCACTGGCGAAGCCAACCGCGCAGTTAACGGTATAGTCGAGTGCAGAGCCTCCTCGCCGGTCACCAAGAATATTCACGTAGATCAGGTCATCACGAACTGCCTTTAAGGCGTCGTAGGCAAGCCAGCCTCGCTCAGGAAAGTTCGTCAGGAAAATGCCGTCTTCCTGAGAGTCGCCCTTGAGCAACGACATGATCAACTCACGCCCTTCTGCGTGCCCTATATCAACTTGGAAAGACCGCTTGCCTTTGTTCATGCCTGTCCAGAAAAGGCTGGATCCAGATTCAGTAATTGGCCAACGTCGGTAATCGAGCCCACCGCCAATTGGATCGAAACGAATCACATCGGCACCAAGTTGAGCAAGCGTCATGCCGCCTAAAGGCGCCGCAACAAAAGCGGAACCTTCGACAACTCGCATGCCGCTTAAAACTCCGTTATTTGCACTCATAACGCTTCGCCTCCAACCAGTACCGCCAATTGCCAATCCAGGACTTTGATACCTTCGCCCGGTTCTGGTGCTTCGGAACCACGCTCCGCAAACACCTCAATCCCCAGATCCAGAACTTTGCCACCGGCAACCGGTGTTTCTTTCTGCACATGTATCACACTGCTCAAAATATCCTGCTCAAACACCGGGGCAACGTGATCACACTTGTACCAACAAAGAATCGTCGCCAGCGACGGCAAAACCCGCGACAACTGAGCCGCAGCTAGGGAAATCGTGTGGCCACCGTAAACGAGCCGTTTGCCATAAACACTGCGGCCTGCGTCTGTATGAGTCATGGCCATATTCAACGTCATGCGGACAACTTCAGGTGCGGAAGTCACCGTATCTCTGGCCTCCACAGCCACCGATTGACCTACCTCAAACTCAGCCGGAGTCGGGGGCAGATGTTCTAGCTGCCAATCAGGCACAGATGCCAGAATGTCTTCCTCTGAAATGGTTTCGGGCATGATAGAGAGATCATCCGCAAGACCCGTATCCGCATCTTTGTCTTTACACGGCACCATCGGACACCGCCAGAAAAGCAGCACCGTTTCATCTCGTTGATTCGTGACGTGAATCTCCAGCCCAACCATGCCGGATGCTGCCCGCCCAGGCTTGATCGCATTCTGACGGAGAGCAACCACCTTGGTTTTTGTTGTCAGCGTATCTCCAAGAAACACCGGTCTTTGGAATCGCAGGCCCCGGTAAAAGAGATTGCCTAGAACCCGCTGAGTAGGAATCGTGCTTTGACCAATGGCGATGTTGCAAACCAGGCTGGGGTTCACCAGAGCAGTCTGACTGCCAGTGACTTTCTGTGCCAGCGGCCAGTCCAGCGAAAGTCGAGAGCGATCAGCGAACACCATTTGATGTGCAGCGGCATAACCTTCAGTGACCGTCACAGACGGAACTGCACTTAAATCATCGCCAACGGAAAAATCTTCGAACCAGGGTACTACTGTCATCAGAATGAAAAACCTCTTGCGGAGACTGGCCAAACCTCGTGGACCAGGCCATCTCTATAAGGAAAGTAAAAATCATGAAGGTTTACTGTGGGATCACAGTGCGGCGTTAACATTGCCAGCTTGTCACCCAGGGCCAACTCACGAGATGGATTGTCCAGCTGGATAATACCGTGCTCGTCTCCACCCCAGTGATATATGACGCCTTCCACGTCTCGAAACTGTGGTGGCATCTTGTCCGAAGCAAAGGATTTAAAGCCGCCATCGACCGTGATAAGTCGAGACTGGGGCTGACTGATGGCAGTCACCAGAACAAAAAGTGACACTTCGAAATCCGAGTAAACATCATCCGAGTCTCGACCACCAATGTCCCGATACTCAATATCCATAAACGCATAGGAGCCGGCCTGTAACTCATTGATCAAACCTAGCTCCGCTTCCATGTTGTAAGTGCCGGTACCACCGCCAGAGACAATGGGCACATCAATACCGTTATCTTTCAGTAATGCAATCGTATCTATGCCTTTTTGCATCACCTTTTCGTACTTTGCACGGCGGTTCTCGAAACCTTCCACATGCATACAGTTGCCTGCATACATCTGAACACCGGCAAGTCTCAGATTGTTCGCTTCGCCAACAAATTCAGCGAGTCGCAACGTGGCCTCTCCCGCTTCAACACCGGTACGCCCCATGCCAGGATCAATATCGATGAAAACATCGACGACTACTCCCTCCAAGCCAGCCTTATCGTTCAAGAGTGCCGCCGATCGCTCATGGTCGACCACAAGCTTCAAACCCTCATGTGATTTTCTTGCCTGAATAAAACGATCCACTTTATCCCCTGTTGCCAGGGGTGATGTCACCAGCACATCCTGCACTCCGGCATCACACATAATTTCTGCTTCACTGACCTTTGCTGCGCACACACCGCGAGCACCGGCCTCTACCTGTTTAAGGGCAATAACCGGACACTTGTGCATCTTTGTATGTGATCGGAGCGCAATATCATTCCCAGACAAGTAGGTCTGCATCTTCTCGAGATTGCTCTCGAACACATCAAGGTCAATCACCAGCGCTGGAGTCTGGATATCCTCAAGCGCGATGGGCTCATCCAACGCGATAGGTTCAAGGGGTCTCGCAGCACGAACCTGGCTGTAAAAATCATTTAGCGTCGGCATTAGTCGCAATCCTGGGTGACGCAGTCGAAATCTTTCTCAACCTGCACAGTAATATGGTGGATCTGAAATTTGTCTTTGAGTTCTCGCCCAATCGCGTTGTAGCCATCTTCAGAATCCCAAAGTGTGTTTTCCGGCATCACCAGATGAGCGGTAAGGCAGGTTTCATTGGTGCTCATCGCCCAGATATGCAGATCGTGCACTTCACTCACGCCTTCCACACTCTCAAGAAAAGACTGAACTTCGTTGCGATCAATATGGCTGGGAACACCATCCATCATAAGGTTCAGACTTTCTTTCAGTAGTCCCCATGTACCAATCACGATAACAGCAACAATGAACAGACCAACCAGACCATCGATCCAGAGCCAGCCGGTCAGGTAAATCACAAGGGCAGCGATGACGACGCCAACTGAGATCAATGCGTCGTACGCCAGATGAAGGTAAGCGCCCTTCAGGTTCAAATCTTCTTTGCTACCGGCATGAAATAACCAGGCACTGCCCGCATTGACGAGAATACCGATCGTGGCGACGATCATGATGACAAACTCTGGAACCGGTGTCGGGTTAATCAGCTTCTGTACTGATTCATAGGCAATGTAGAGTGAAGCCAGAATGAGCACTAACGCGTTGATCAACGCCGCAAGGATAGATAAGCGACGATATCCGTAACTGAAGTCTTTCGTTGGATCCCAGGTCGCAAGGTAAGCAGCACCCCAGGCCAATAGAAGTCCAAGTACATCCGATAGATTGTGACCGGCATCTGCCAGCAGGCTCGCGGAGCCGGTAATGACGGCGTACACAGCTTCCAGAATGGTAAAACCAAGGTTCGCTGTAACCGCCAGCACAAAGCTCAAATTAACTTTGCCGAAATCCCCGTCGAAGTGATGATGGGTGTGATGATCATGACCATGATCGTGATGATGGTTTTGCATGAACGAAGCGGCCGTGACTGTAAGCTCGGAGATCCGGGTTATAAATAATCAGGCCTGAAGCCGATCGAGAACAGTTTCTGCTATGGCCATGGAGGAAGTCAAACCAGGAGACTCAATGCCAAACAGGTTAACCAGCCCGGGAACCCCATGGCTTTCAGGACCCTGAATTACAAAGTCAGCCGGAGGGTCACCTGGCGCCTGTAGCTTCGGTCTGATGCCAGCATACCCAGGAACCAGGCGTTCGCGTTCCAAGTCTGGAAAGTATCGGCGTATCGCCTCTACGTGCGACTCGATCCGGTCATCGGTCACTTCATAATCTTCATCCAGGATGTATTCCACATCCGGCCCAAACTTCAACTGTCCACCCATGTCCAGTGTCGCGTGAACACCCAATCCAGCGCCACTGGCTTCAGGTACCGGATAAATCAGTCGGGAGAATGGGGACTTACCCTGATAAGTGAAATAGTTGCCTTTGCAGTAGTGGAGCTGCGGCACTTCTACTTCATTCAGCGACAAGGTCTGTGCAATCGCCTGTGCAGAAAGCCCGGCAGAGTTTACGAGACGCTTCGCCTTGAACCTGAATTCATCACCCTCGGAATCACAGACCACTTCAAAACCTGAATCGACCGGGGTGATGTTTTTCACTCGCGTCGCGAGAGCAATTGAACCCGCCGCTGACTCAATATCGCCCTGGAAAGAGAGCATCAATTCATGAGCGCTGATAATCCCTGTTGAAGGAGACATCAGTGCAGCAACCCCTTGAAGAGATGGCTCCAGCTTTTTGATTTCAGAGGCAGGCAACCATTTCAGATCTGTGACGCCGTTTGCGATCGCTTTCTGCTCGATGACAGCAAGTTGCGACTCATCTTCACTGTTGGTTGCGACAATTAACTTGCCGATTCTGGCATGGGCAACACTGTGACTCTGACAGTACTGGTAAAGGCGCTGCTTGCCCTTAACACAGAGCTCAGCTTTCAATGAGCCGGCGGGATAGTAAATACCGGCATGGATAACCTCACTGTTACGGCTGCTGATCCCTTCACCGATTCTTGGGCCTTGCTCAAGCACGATGACATCCATACCTGACCGCGCCAGGGCACGGCCAACGGCGAGCCCTATTACCCCTGCACCTACGACGCAGGCATCTACCTGTTCCATAACTTTGTTTGATCAGTCCATCAGGAATTGTGATTGGCGCCCTGGATATTTCACTTCTAGACTTTTGGTCAATTCAAGTCGAAGGAATACCCTTTGAAAGCTCCGATTAAAGATGCCGATTTTGGAAAAACTGCCGAAGATTATCTCACGCACCGAGCAGGCTTCCCAAACAGTCTGTTCGAACGATTTAATCAACTATCCTTGATTCAAAGCGGACAACGGGTACTCGACCTGGGGACCGGCACAGGAACCCTTGGCCGCGGCTTCGCTGCACGAGATTGCAAGGTCACGGGCCTGGATCCTTCAGCTGAAATGATAGCGGCGGCAAAAACAATCGATGCAGACCAGGGACTTAACACCAGCTACGTCATTGCACCTTCAGAAAAAACGGGATTACCCGACAACTCCTTTGAGCTGGTGACGGCGGGACAATGCTGGCATTGGTTCGATGCCAAAGCCGCTTCAATAGAAATCCAGCGATTACTGGTACCTGGAGGCAAGCTGATTGTCGCCTACTACGATTGGTTGCCATTGAACGGCAATATGGTTCGTCGAACAGAGGAGTTAATTGAGAGCTACAACCCCGCGTGGCGCGCCGGAAACCTAACAGGCATTCATCCGGGTCTTTTCCGTGATCTCGGAGAAAACGGATTCAGAAACATCGAATCTTTCACCTATGACGAACCCGCGGTTTATACCCACGAATCTTGGAGAGGCAGAATCAGGGCAAGCGCCGGAGTCGCCGCTACCCTCTCGGATGAGGAAACAGCCCGATTCGATGCTGAACTTGCTGAACTGCTAAAAAAAGATTTTCCGGAGTCACCTACTGAGGTACCACACCGCGTATTCGCAGTGATTGCCGATCAGCCGGAATAAAAAAGGAACTCAGAGCCCCAGCGTGAACTGAGGCTCTGAGTGCAGTGGCCGTGGGGTATGGCCATTGGGGTTAACGGTTACTTTTAGAGGACAAACAGGAACTGGCTCGCTCGCCAACATCATTTTCAGGTGGTGACAGACAGTCTGACCGGTTTCCCGCTTTTTCTGGGTTCGGCGCATCTTCCTTGCAGCTTCCATCGCCAGGACCGAGTGATATTCACCGGTTCTGTTGGTCTCCGCGACCTGCTCTATCTCTTCAAATCGACCTGGCTGCTCAATTTGCTCTATCTTCAAAGCAGTTGAAGTCATCTCTGTCTCCACCTGATTACTGGATGAATAAACAGTATCAATCTACTGTTTGTATGTACAGTACTTTTTTCACTTTTTCACAAAAGACAGCTTTTCGCCGTCTCTTTGCGCCAGAATTTCGTCTCCAGCCGTGAATTCGCCCGACAACATGGCTTCTGCCAGAGGGTTCTCAACATACTGCTGAATCGCCCTTTTCAGTGGCCTTGCGCCGTAAACCGGGTCATAACCAACATCCACCAGCAGCGTCAGCGCATCGTCCTCAAATCTCAGGCATACCTGCGACTCTTTGACGCGTGCCTGCAGAATTTCCAGCTGGATTCTGGCAATACCTGCAACCTGGTCCTTCTCTAGTGGGTGGAAAACGACGGCATCGTCGATTCGGTTAATAAACTCGGGACGGAACGCGGTCGATACCACATTCATAACGGCCGACTTCATGTCGTCATAGCTGGATTCGGTCATGGTCTGGATGAGGTCGGAACCAAGGTTAGAGGTCATCACCAGCACCGTGTTCTTAAAGTCCACCGTGCGCCCATGACCATCTGTCAGACGACCATCATCAAGCACCTGTAACAGGATGTTAAAGACATCCGGATGTGCTTTTTCAACTTCATCCAACAGGACCACTGAATACGGTTTGCGTCTGACACTTTCTGTCAGGAAACCACCCTCTTCGTAACCGACATACCCAGGAGGTGCACCGATCAATCTGGCTACGGAATGTTTTTCCATGAACTCAGACATATCGATTCGCACCAGAGCATCTTCAGTGTCGAACAGGAATCGTGCGAGCGTTTTACATAACTCAGTCTTACCAACACCGGTTGGACCCAGAAACAGGAAGGATCCATTCGGTCGGTTCGGATCGGATAGTCCGGCGCGAGAACGCCTGATGGCGTTAGAAACCGCACTGACCGCTTCATGCTGGCCAATGACCTGCTTATGCAGTTCCTCTTCCAGCGCCAGGAGCTTCGCACGCTCACCTTCCATCATTTTGGAAACAGGGATACCAGTCCACTTGGAGACAACTTCTGCGATCTCTTCGTCGGTAACCCGATTTCGAAGCAGAGTCATGGCAGAAACATCAGTATCCTGGGCACTTTCAAGCTGACGCTCGAGTTCCGGTATACGGCCATACTGCAGCTCCGACATTTTTGTCAGATCACCTGCGCGTTGAGCAGCTTCCAGCTCAAGCTTGGCTTCCTCCAGATCTTCTTTCACCTGTTGGGCACCATGCAGCGCAAGCTTTTCGGCATTCCACACGCTGTCCAGATCCGCGTACTCTTTCTCCAGATCTTCGATCTCACCGTCCAGTGCTTCAAGACGTTGTCGACTACCCTCGTCTTCTTCATTTTTGAGCGCTTCTTTTTCGATTTTTAACTGAATGAGACGACGCTCAAGCTTGTCCATGTCCTCGGGCTTCGAATCCATTTCCATACGAATCAGACTCGCCGCCTCATCTACGAGGTCGATGGCTTTATCAGGAAGCTGTCGATCCGAGATGTAGCGGTAAGAGAGTCGAGCCGCGGCAATAATGGCCGGGTCCGTGATGTCCACACCATGGTGAACCTCGTAACGTTCCTTCAGACCCCGCAGAATGGCGATGGCATCATCAACGCTCGGTTCATCCACCTGCACTTTCTGGAATCGACGTTCCAATGCAGCATCTTTCTCAATGTATTCGCGATACTCATCCAGCGTCGTCGCACCGACGCAGTGAAGTTCGCCGCGCGCCAGCGCAGGTTTCAGCATGTTACCCGCGTCCATTGCACCTTCGGCTTTACCGGCACCGACCATGGTGTGTAGTTCATCAACAAACAGGATGACCTGCCCTTCTTCCTTGGCCAGCTCATTCAAAACTGCTTTGAGTCGCTCCTCAAATTCGCCGCGAAACTTGGCACCCGCGATGAGCGCCCCCATGTCCAGGGCAAGAATTTTTTTATTGCGAAGTCCCTCTGGCACTTCACCATTAACAATCCGTTGGGCAAGCCCCTCAACAATGGCGGTCTTACCCACACCTGGCTCACCAATCAGCACAGGATTGTTTTTGGTTCTTCGCTGCAGAACCTGAACCGTGCGACGGATCTCATCATCTCGACCGATGACTGGATCCAACTTGCCCTGCTCGGCACGTTCGGTGAGATTCACCGTGTACTTATCAAGAGCCTGTCGCGTGTCTTCTGCATTGGGATCGTTCACTGCCTCTCCGCCACGCATCTGTTCGATAACACGCTTTAAGGAGTCTTTTTGGATCTGTAGCTTGGCGAACAGATCACCCACGCCATTTTTGTCTTCGGTGGCAGCGAGCAACACCATTTCGCTGGTAATAAATTTGTCACCACTCTGTTGTGCTGCCTTGTCTGACAGGTTCAGCAGTCGCGCGAGCTCAGGAGACATTTGAACGTCTCCCAGGTTTTCCTGGATCTGCGGCAACCGATCAATCAGTTGATCCAATTCAACTTCCATGGCCGCGGTGTCCACACCCATCTGGGTCAGGATCGGGCGGACGGTGCCACCCTGCTGCCGGAGTAAAGCCTGAACGAGGTGAGCCGGCGCAAGGTGATGATGATCACGGCCGACAGCGATCGACTGGGCATCAGACAGGGCTTCCTGCAATTTCGCGGTAAATTTATCGATTCGCACGATGACATTTCCTAATTAGTTCGAGATTAGTCACTTAGTGGGGCCAATTAAGGTCGATTCAAGCGCAATTTCCCCTAAAATAGCCGTTTCGGGTCAACCTGACCCATCAATTTACTAACAACTTGATATGCATCATGACTGAGCAGTATTTCGATAAGGCGGAAAACACGGGCTTCAAACACCTGATTAACGCTACAAGATTTTCATTTGACGGCCTAAAAAGTGCCGTCCAACGAGAATCTGCTTTTCGACAGGAGCTGCTGGTGTTTCTGATTGTTCTACCTTCCGGTGCCTGGTTTGCACAATCTCTTGGCATCTTCGTAGCGCTCCTGTGCGCCTGCCTGCTGGTTTTGACCGTGGAACTGCTCAACTCAGGTATTGAGGCAGCTGTTGATCGAGTTGGCATGGAGCATCACGAGATGGCAAAACTGGCTAAAGACTATGGTTCTGCCGCTGTGATGATGTCGTTGTTTATCGTCGCTGCCATATGGTGTTACATCGTCTTTAACGGATTCATACCTCCCCGCTAGTAAAAACATGAGTCAGAAGTTCTACATCACTCCTGACGGTGCCAAGAAACTAAGAAACGAGCTGAATGATCTGTGGCGAATTACCCGCCCAGAAGTGACCAAACAAGTCAGCGAGGCCGCAGCTCTTGGTGACCGCAGTGAAAATGCCGACTATATCTACGGTAAAAAGCGGCTGCGCGAGATCGATAAACGCATTCGATACCTGACCAAGCGGTTGGACAACCTAGAAATCGTGGACCGACTGCCCGATGACCAGGACAAGGTGTATTTTGGTGCCTGGGTCAGGTTGGAAAATGAAGCGGGTGAGCTTTCCGAAATTCGTATCGTCGGTTCCGATGAGTTTGATCCAAAACTTGGCTGGATAAGCCTTGAATCACCCATGGCGAAGAGTCTTCTTGGAAAGAGCAAAGAGACGTCGATATTCCTGAACTTACCTGATGGCCAGACCGAGTTTTACATTGTCGATGTCAGTTATTCGCCCTTTGAGGAGGCACTGTGAGCTTCGAGCGAGACAACATTCAGCAAATGACCGGCTATGCCAGCGGTGAGCAACCCGAAGATCCGAACACGGTCAAACTGAACACCAACGAAAACCCTTACCCGGCTTCACCGAAAGTTCGTGAGGTTCTGGATCAGTTCGACGTTGAAAGCCTTCGAAGATATCCCCCGGCGACATCTCTTGGGTTTCGACAAACCGCAGCGGATCTACATGGGGTTAAACCGGAAAACATCATCGCCACGAGAGGCGGCGACGAACTCCTGCGTTTAGTTATCACCACATTCGTCAATCCCGGCGAAAAGATCGGCATGTCATACCCGACTTATTCTCTCTATCCGGTTCTCGCCCAGATTCAGGATTGCCCGACTTTCGAAGTACCCCTGGAAGAAGACTGGTCAGTACCAGACCATTTTGCTGAAGAAATGAACAACGCCGGTGTGAAACTCACCTTCCTGGTGAATCCACACGCTCCCAGCGGCCAACTGGTTCCATCGAGCAAAGTGGCAGAACTCGCCGCGTCACTTGATTCTATCTTGCTGCTCGACGAAGCCTATATCGACTTTGCTGACACTGACGCCAATTCACCGGCACTCGCTGTTGAAAGCGATAACGTCATCATTCTTAGAACCTTGTCCAAGGGCTATTCATTAGCAGGCCTTAGATTCGGCTATGGCATAGGACCCGAAAGCCTCATATCGCCCATGATGACGAAAACCCGGGACAGCTATAACCTGGATGCAATCGGCCAACAGATTGCCGAAGCGGCGCTCGCCGACCAAAGTCACGCTCGGCAATCCTGGGAAAAAGTGATCTCTGAACGCACCAGGGTTCAAAAGGCTTTACAAGATCTCGGCTTCGGCGTACCCGACAGCCAGGCAAACTTTCTGCTGGCGACCGTAATAGCTGAAGAAGGAATGGACAACGCCGAGTCGCTGTACACAAAGCTAAAGGAAAGGCATATCCTTGTTCGATACTTTAATGCGCCCCGGATGCAGGACAAGCTTCGTATCAGCATCGGGACACCTGACGAGAACGATCGATTGCTGAGCGCAATCAGAGACATATATGGTAGTCGCTGAGATAGACGACAACAGCCGAACCGGCGTCATTATTCTTCGCCCGAACAACTCCTGGAGCTGGCGCGCAAACGTCTTGTTCCTCTCTGTTCTGATGGGCGTGTCCATGTCTATCGCATTCGGATTTCTTATGGCAGGTGCCTGGGTCATCCTCCCCTTCTCGATTATCGAAATGTCTGTGGTTGCCTACTGCATTTATTACTGCGCCAAGCAATGTTCGAGACAGGAAGTGATCATTGTTTCTGATCATGAGGTGCGAATCGAAAGAGGTATTCGCGCACCAGCCCAGGAAGAAACGTTCCAACGAATGTGGGCAAAGTTTTTTGTGGAGAATCCCAGACATCCCTGGGACCCGGTGTCACTGTTCATCCGCTCTCATGGAAAGGAATCAGAAATCGGCAGTTTCCTGAATCGAAAGGACAAACACAATTTGGTATCCATGCTTAAGCGCGTGGTACCGGCTTAAAACATCACCTGGTCACAACGCGCATCAACCCTTCTTGCGCAACTGACCCAATCAGCTTTCCATCAGCCGTGAACATGGTGCCGCGGTTAAATCCTCGCGACCCTGCAGCGGCAGGACTATCCATAGCTATGAGAATCCACTCATCGAATCTGAAATCACGATGAAACCAGAGAGCGTGATCAAGGCTTGCCGTCATCAGTCCGGTCATCCATGACATGCCGTGGGGTAAGGTTCCTGTGCTGAGCAGTCCCATATCAGACGCATAAGCCAGTAAACACTGATGCTGATGGATCTCGTCGCCGAGTTTTTTCTTGGAGCGAAACCAAATGTGTTGAGTTGGATCACGTTTCTCGGGTCGAATGTAGTTCACGTCTTCGACCCGCTTCATCTCGATCGGTCTGTCTCGCTTCATCATCTTCACCTGCTCAGGTGTCAACATGGGCTTGAGCGCCTCGAAGCGTTCCTCCTCACTCGGCAAATCGTCCGGATGCGGCACATCAGGCATATCAACCTGGTGCGATAAACCTTCTTCAAATACCTGAAAGGAAGCAGACATGTTGAAGATGGCTTCGCCCTTCTGAATCGCAACAACTCGCCTGGTGGTAAAGCTGCGACCGTCACGGATACGGTCAACTTCGTAGATGATCGGGTGTTTAGGATCTCCTGGCCGAAGAAAGTAGCCATGAAGCGAATGACAAGGTCTGTCATCAACTGTACGCAATGCTGCAATCAAAGCCTGGCCAATCACTTGCCCGCCAAACACACGGGGCGTGCCAAAATCTTCAGAGACACCCCGAAACAGATTAGTTTCAATCTGTTCAAGATTAAGATGCTCAAGCACTGAGTCGATCAGCGACATATCAAGACCACTTCGCAGAAAGCTGGGCAGGTTAACGTCTCACTCGACAAACCTCAAAGGGATTTTCTAAACCAGATACGATTGTCTTCCAGCTGCTCTTTCGGCTCGATATCAAAAATCTGATACCCCTCGCTCAATAGCAGCATCAGCATATTTCGATATCTATTTCGCGATTTCACCCAAATCTCACGATAGCCGTGATCAAGAACCCAGGATTCTTGGGCATGCAATAACAATCTTGCCGCCCCTCGGCGTCGAGCTGCAGGCAAAACCCCACCCAACCAGCTATAGAACACGCCATCACCGTTGTCGTACCCAAGCTTAAATCCCAGGAGTTCGCCATCGTCTTCCGCAACCAGCCCGAGCCAGTCACGTTTGCCAAGGCGCTCATGAAAAACTTCTATCGGATAAGGCGTTTTAAACTCAGCGATCTGTGCGTTCACTGAGTGTAATTCATCAATATTGGCCTGCCTGACCCCAACGCCCTTTGCGTCTCCAGATGCCACTTGGTTCTTCTCTCGCTGTTTTTATCATCATACCTTCGGGTGAGACGATAATCTCGATGGCCCCAGCTAACGCTGTTGATTCAAGCCGAATGGACCGGTTTTCGTAACGCTCAACAATATGCGCATCCGGATGTCCAAATCGATTCATAAAGCCTGAACTGACCACTGCGATATCCGGACGCAGGCGATTGAGAAACGCAGGGGTCGATGAGGACTCGCTGCCATGATGCGGCACTGAAATCACATCCATGGGAACAGACAATCGATCAACCAGCGCCATCTCTCCGACGGATTCAATATCTCCAGTCAAGAGAATGCTGTGTGAATCTAGGAGCACAAGCAACTGGCAGGATTGGTCATTGCTCGAACCCGACATGCTCACAGCGAAACTGTAGAACCAGATACCATCACGCTCCCAGCTGCTTTCACAGGCGCCCTGCTCGACCACCTGTTTTACCGGCACTTCTCGCAGCACCTCGTCTTTGCCACCGGCATGATCGTTGTCCGTGTGACTGATAATTAGCTGATCGAGATCAGTCCAGCCTCGACTGCGTAGTGCCGGTAAGACAACCTGCTCTGCGGCACTGAAAGATCCAGCAAAAGAAGGTCCGGTATCGTAGAGCGTCACGCCGTGACGTGATTCGAGAAGTACACTGAGTCCTTGCCCCACATCCAAAAACGTCAGGTGCAGGTTTCCTTGCTCCTTCGGATCCGGCCGCTCGAGCAGCAGCAATAAAAGCGGCAAGCCCAACCATCTTGGAACGATGGCAGCGGGCATTAGCATCAGGGCGGCACCAACTAGCGCCAAAGACACCCGCCAGGTTTCTACCGCAGAAATCTGCACCAGCCCACCCGCCTCTGATGCTGATTCAAGAGAGTGCCAGAGGATGAAGACCACCAGTTGCGCCAAGTTAAGTAAAAAATCACCCAACGCCTCAGAGACAATCGTGACCATGAGCGCGAAAAATATCAGCGGCACCAGGACAAACCCCACCACAGGGATCGCAACCAGGTTGACCGGCAAGGACATCAAGGGCAGCTGATGGTGAATACCACCCAGCAATGGCAGTAGCGCAACAAACGCAACCCACTGCGATTGCCACAGTGATCCTAATCGAACGTAATCGGTACGATTCGATAGGCCCAAGATTAGTGCGGAGACAACACCAAAACTCAGCCAGAAT
Organism: Pseudomonadales bacterium; assembly: GCA_965267195.1. GTDB lineage: Bacteria > Pseudomonadota > Gammaproteobacteria > Pseudomonadales > Azotimanducaceae > UBA9659. The sequence goes on along the minus strand of OZ253942.1, from coordinate 550,899 downwards.
CCTGCGCTCAAACTCGCCAGTGGATCAAACAAAACCACGGCGACAGCCGCAAGCATGAGCCGGGACAGCATCGAGATGTGTCTCGCCAGCATGCCGCTGGAGAGAAATGCGATCGTCATGATCAGCGCCCTTTGAACCGGCAATCCCCAACCGGCTAGCAGCGCATAACTGCTCGCCACCAAAACCGTGACCATCGAAGCGGTGACGTAACCAACACCCAACACCCTGCAGACAAGGAAAGACAGTGTCGCCATCAGGCCGACATGCAAACCAGACACGATCAGGAGATGTGTCGTGCCCGTGTGATTTAACACCTGCCACATGCCAGGTTTCAGCTGACTCGTATCTCCCAGCGCCAGAGCTAGAAACGTTGGCAACGCTTGTTCAGGCACGATCTCTTTGATGCGCGAGGCGACATGGAATCGAATTCGATCAATGCTCTGTCTGGTATCAAGCAATATGGAATCCGATTGGCTATCCACATAGCCCAATGCATGAACGCGCTTGGCAAACAGCCAACGTTCATAGTCAAAAGCATTGAAGTTGACCGACCCTGTTGGAGGCTTAAGCCTGAGCGGCAAACTCCAAATTTGACCGGGTTCAACCAAAGCTTGAGCGTCATACCAGTAAACCCGGAGCATGGCGTCTTCATGCTCACCTTCAATGACTCGGAAGCCAAATCTCACACCATGGCTGCTTGATACAGGGAGCCCGACAACCTGTCCAACGAACCTGAGATCACTCCCTTGCACCGCGAGGTCGTTTCGAATGCCCTGTTCGCTGCTGAGTACGCAATAGCACCAGGTGCCGCCGAGCAGGAAAGCACAAAGCGGAACCAGCCGGGTCCTTAAACCAAAGACCAACAGAGGCACCAAAATGAGGCAGGCATCCACGGGCAATAGGAATGGCGTTCGAGCCATGAGCACGGTGCCGACAACAAATAGCAATAGCGGAAAGATCACTCACGAAAAGTAGAGACATCCACCCAACCTTTGCAGCCGTGATTCTCCAAAGCTCAGGTAGGCGGATACTCGGGCTCACGTAATCGTTCACCTTCATGTGACACTACTGACAGGGCATAATGCGGGCCATGAAGCGATACCTACCGACACGGGAGCAACTGAAAGAAACCAGGGCGCTCAAGTTTCTGGGGAACCGGATCTTCGAACCAAACCTCTGGCACTTCAATCGACATTCCCTGTCGTTCGCTTTTCTAATTGGCGGTATCTGTTGCTTCCTGCCAATCCCTTTCCAGTTGATTCCCGCTGTGCTTCTCTGCTTGTGGCTTCGCTGTAACGTACCCGTCGCCGTCGCTGTCGTTTGGATTAGCAATCCAATCACCATGGGTCCCATGATGTATTTCGCGTACCTGGTTGGCACCTGGCTTCTGGGGATTCCGGAGCAACCTACCCCCGCGGATCCAACCCTCGAATGGTTTACGCAGCAGCTCTCGGGAATCTGGCAACCACTGATTGTTGGCTGCCTTGCCTGCGGTTTTACGCTCGGAGTGACGGGGTTTACGGTTATCCGCATTTACTACCGGTGGCGTATTACCCGATACAAACAACGCAAGCAGGCCAAGCGCCGTCAACCCGGGAAAGACGATCGTGGCAACATCACGCCCATCTAGTTCAGTGTTTTATTCGTTCCGAAGGATAGCGGCCGGTTGAAGCTTGGCGGCACGCCAGGATGGGTAAAGTGTCGCGGCAAAGCTTATGAGGAACGTCACAATTGCGATGACAAGAATGTCAGGCCAGCGGATGTCCGTTGGAATCTGGTCAAAATAAGTTCCCGCCACAATGCTGAAACCAGTGAGCTCTTCCACCATTCCCATGACCGAGGGTGCGTAGGCGGCAAGAATAAGCCCAAGTACACACCCGGAAGCAACGCCCACCGTTGCAAGACCCAGCCCCTGAACCAGAAAAACTTTGAGCACACCCTGCTCCGTCATGCCCATGGTTCGGAGCACAGCAATATCACGACGCTTGGTAGCGACTAACATTGTCAAACCAGACACGATGCTGAAAGAGGCGATGGCAATCACGAATGTCAGTAAAACAAACATCATGACCTTCTCCATCCAGACCGTCTGGAAAAAGTCGCCGAAATCATCCACCCAACTGCTGACTTCAAATCCTTGTCGTCGCAAGTCATCCGCCTTCAAAGGTGCATCGAAGATGTTATCCAGAGTCAGTTTTACGTCTGCTGGTTCACCTAAAAGGTTTGAGACCTGGCCAACGTGAGCCACACCGAGCCGGTAATCCATTTCGGAACCGACAGAAAAAGTTCCGACCACGAGGGCTGTCGATAATTGGGGCGATATATTTTGACCACTGGCAGAAACCGCTGGCAGCACGAGATTGACCGCATCACCGGCCTGCACACCAAATCGATTGGCGATGGAACGACCAAGCACCACTCTCAGCTGGTCCTGTGTCAGGCGATCCGCCTTGTCCTGGCCAATAGCCTGCATCAACACGCCGGAGGGATTTTCGGCAACCGGATCTATGCCATACAAAGTCAGAAGGTGGCTGCCATTTCGCGTCACCAGCATGACATCGGCAGACTTAAAGGGTGCCGAGTTGCCCTCAATGTCACCTGGCGTTGCTTCCTCAACAATGACATGCGGCACAACACCGAGGATTCGCGTTTTTAGTTCGCGATCAAAGCCATTCATCACCGAGACCACAACGATTAGTGCGGCAACACCCAAAACAAGACCGACAAATGAAACCAGCGTCACCAGGGAAACAAACTTGTTGGAAGAGCGAGCTCGGTAGTACCGCAAACCAACGAACGACGAGACACTCATGATCTAAACGGCACTCTCGCCGAGCGTGCCGTGAGCGAGTTTACAGACACGAGACAACCTGGATGCAAAATGATTGTTGTGAGTAACGACAACGAAGGCCACACCCAAATCCTGAGAAAGCGAAAGAATCAGCTCATGGATCTGATCAGCACTTTCCTCATCGAGATTACCGGTTGGTTCATCCGCGAGGACAATGGAAGGCCGCGCTACCAGCGCCCGGGCAATCGCCACTCGCTGCCGTTCCCCGCCAGACAACTCCGAAGGCAAATGGGTTACGCGATGCGACAGCCCTACCTTCTCCAACAAAATACGCGCTTCTTCAACAGCCTGGGTCCGAGACTGCCCCGCAATCATCAAAGGCATGGCCACGTTTTCTTCTGCTAAAAACTCGGGCAACAAATGATGAAACTGATAAACAAAACCGAGGCGTTGATTACGAACCTTGCTCAGTTCTCCTTCTGATAGCTTAGAGAGATCCTCACCACCAATTTCAACGACACCATCATCAAGGTCATCAAGACCAGCAAGCAGATGCAGCAGCGTACTTTTGCCGCTGCCGGAAACACCAACGATGGCCACCGTTTCACCGCTACCAACAGTAAGATTAAGATCGCGCAACACACGAACCTCGTTGCCACCCTGCCAATAGCTTTTGCTCACGTTTCGAGCGACGAGAACTTCAGACGTCATATTGCAGTGCCTCTACTGGGTTTGCTCCAGCCGCGCGCCCCGCTGGATAGATGGTCGCCAGCAAGCTGACAACGAAACTCGCGACGCTAATGATCAGCACGTCGCCAAACTGCACCTCCACGGGCAAGTACCTGATGAAATATTCGGCCATCAAGTTCAATTCAAATGCTCGACTGACGAGCTCATACAGTTGCGCCATAGACCAGGTTAATCCAAGACCAATCAGCAAACCCAAAATCAAGCCTACGATGCCGACCACCATACCGTGCACCATGAACACCACTCGCAGGTCTCCAGGCGTGGCGCCCATGGTTCGCAGGATCGCGATCTCAGAACGATTGTCGTCCACGGTCATCACTAAGTTCGAAACCACATTGAACATTGCCACCATCACGAGGAGCATCAAAAGAAGGAACAAAGTCGCTTTTTGCGTACCGATTGCATCGTAGAGATTACCGTTCTGACGCATCCAGCTTATGCCGTATAGTGTGAAATCTTCGCTGACGATTTCCTGAATAACACCGTGAACTTCGAACAGGTCCTCAACTCGAATCACGATGCCATCGATTCCGCTTTGACGCTTCAGCTTTCTTGCATCTTCCAGGTTCAGAAAGACATGAGACTTGTCGATATCCGCACCCACACGAAAAAGCCCAGCGACCTGAACGCGTTTCGTGGTGACGACAGGCCCCGCCAACGACATCTGAACATCTGGCAGCACGAGCGAAATTTTGTCTCCTACACCAACACCAAGTTCATCCGCCAGTTCCTGACCAATCAGGGCGCCATAGCGCGTCGCTTCAAGCGCTTGCAATCCATCACCCGCGACAAAGTCAGGCAGTATCGAAACAGAACCTTCGAGCGCCACATCGATACCGCGGAATGCAACACCCATCATCTGACCGTCGGAAACGACGAGACCCGAGCCTTCAACAACCGGAGCTGCACCTATCACCTCTGAGTGAGTGAGAATTCGTTGTTGTAAAGCAGACCAGTCTTCGAAGCCCTGCCTTGAGTAGATCGTTGCATGGGGTAACACCGCCAGGACGCGATCACGCAACTCTTTTTCGAAACCATTGACTACAGATAACACGGACAGCAAGACGGCCACTGCCACAGCGAGACCACCAATGGACAGAACGCCCACAAACGACATGAGTTGATTAGCAGACGACGTCCCGAACAATCGCAACGCCACCAGCCAACGCCAGTTGGAAAACATGGATCTATTGAATCACGAATCTGCGACGATTCAATACCGGGGTTACAATACGCAAATGCGATCCATAGAAAGAAGATCTTACCTGCGGCTCAATGATGCAGCGGCGGTGACCTACCAGGCTGTATCCGAAGAACAGTTCAAGCAACAGAGTGTCGAATCCGTACTCGGTCTCGATGCAAACTTTTCGCTAAGGAAACAACTGTTCAAACTCGAACTGGACGCTCGGGAACTGCAAAGAGAGCTGTCTGAACGCGATCGTAAACTTGGCAGTTACATTCACAACCTGAACCAGAGAATGGAGGTCATGACAGCCGCAGTGGTCAATCTCGATCAGAGCGAGCCTGCCAATCTGCTGGACATCAGTCCGGCGGGTGCATCTTTTCTCTCCAACGAAGCCTTCCCTGCCGATGATCTGTTAGCCGTAAAGATCAGCTTTCACAATGTCAGCCTTGGCATCGCTTGTTTCGCTATGGTGCGCTACAGCTTGATTGATGATCGAGCGGGATATCGACTGGGCATTCAATTCATTTCTGCAGATGTCACCACAGAAAATTTGATCGAGCGCCACATATCCGCCATTCAGGCCGAAGAACGTCGAAAAAGATTACACGGCGCCAGGGAGTTTACTTAGAGGCGTCAAAAAATTGAGGACGGGAATTGGGCATTGGCGTCTCTTCACTGTTCTCACACTTTGCGGGATTGCCCCCGCAAATTTCACAGGCACCATCGATCCCGATGTTGTTTAGGCCGCCACATGTACCACTGATCGGCTCACGGCCTTTCATGACACCAATCGCCATACCCGCAACGACTGCAAGAAGAATGACAAAGGAGAGGAAGAATTCGATCATCGTGGACTTTCCAAGTATGTATCCATTGCGGTTGATGTCTTTGACTCAAAGCCGCTCTCACCGCGAATTATAGCGAATACCTTCAAATTGTTCGCCTCTGCAATTGCCAAGGTTCTGTCCAGGCCAAGCACACTGAATGCAGTGGCAAGCCCGTCTGCATAGGCAGCGCTGTCGTGCAGTACCGTCACAGACGCCAGGTTGTGCTGTACCGGCCATCCGGTTCTGGGATCAAGCGTGTGAGAGTAAACCTCACCTTCGTGGGTAAAGTAGTTTCGGTAGTCGCCTGAGGTTGCCATACCCTGCCCCGTAACTGGGATCGTGCTGTACAGCCTGCGAATTTCCATATCTGGCGCCTCGATACCGATGACCCAGGGTTGATTCCGGTCATTCAGGCCTCGTGTTCTAACTTCGCCGCCTATTTCGACGAGGTAACGCTCCAGTCCCCTGGACTCCAGAATTTCCGCTAGCTCGTCTACGGCATACCCTTTGGCAACCGCTGAAAGATCAATGATAAGCCCGGCAGGTTTGTTTAACCGATTACCTTCAATAGCCACTTTGGAAAAACCGGTGCGCGCCATGGCCTCTTCAATCTCCAGACTTGTGGGCACTCCATTTCTCGGTCCATCTGGTCCAAATCCCCAGAGATTAACCAGGGGACCGACCGTCACATCAAATGCACCCTCAGACAGCCGATAAATGTCGCGGCTGACCTCGAGAACAAGCAGCAGTTCATTTGTAATTTCTGAAGTGCCTGCAATCCGGTTGAGGCGTGAAAGTTCAGATTCAGGCAGGTAAGTTGAAAAAACGTCATTCAGTGCAATCAGTCTGTCATCAAGCACCTGTTGCAGCTCTGAAGCATCCACGTCATCAGACACAACCTTCACCGACCAGGTGGTTCCCATGGTTTCACCAGAGACTGAAACTGCGGACGGAGGTTGCTCACACGACGCAAGCAAGCACGCGGCCAGTATCAGACCCAGTCGGGCCAGCCACTCTATTGAGCTGCTATTGAATTTCATGGTTTACTCCGCGCCGTATGACATCTTCAAACCAGACGACAAAGCCCAGGATTTACGTCGATTCTATCGACGCACTGGAATCAGCTTTTCACGACTTAATTCCCATCAGCAAAGCCATGGGCGTCAAAGTTGTGAGTTATAACGGCACCAGCCTCACGACAAGTGCACCGCTCGATCAGAACATCAATCACCAGCATTCCGCTTTCGGTGGCAGCCTGTTTTCGCTGGCAGCGATGTCGGGCTGGGGGTTGATGCAAATGAAGCTTAGCGAGTTACTTCTTGATTGCAACACAGTGGTTATGGACGGCGAAGCCAGTTACCACAGCCCTGTTTATGACGACTTGGAGTGCACCGTACGACTTCCAGAAAACTCGGATGAGCTGTTTGCGGAACTAGCCGAAAAGGGAAAAGTCAGAACCGAACTGGTCGCCACTTTTAATAGCGGCGATAAGGTTGCGATGCAGATGAAGGGGCGATACCACCTGAAAATGCGAGAAACAACAAAAGCATGATCCAGCCGCCCCGGAAAGACCTCGCTCGACTACCTACGCCTCTCGAACCGCTCGACCGTCTCTCCGCAGAACTCAAAAGAGATGGCATAGATACCCGGGTCTGGATCAAACGAGATGACCTGACCGACACCGTCGCCAGTGGCAACAAAATACGAAAACTTGAGTTCAGTATCGGTCAGGCTCTGGCTGACGAAGCAAATGTATTGGTCACATGGGGCGGCGTTCAATCGAACCACTGTCGCGCCACCGCACAACTCGCCGCTCGATTAGGTCTCAAGTCACACCTCATATTGAGAGGAAAAGAGCCAGACGAATACGATGGCAACCTGCTGATTGATCGGCTGGTTGGCGCCAATGTGACATTCGCGCCGCTGCCAGAGTATCAGCGGATGGATGAAACCTATGCTGAGCTGGAGACTCACTACGGCAATCAGGGTCTCAAGACGTATCGGATTCCTGTAGGCGCTTCCGATGAAGTTGGCCTCTGGGGTTACATTGCGGGCGCCGAGGAACTGAAAGCTGATTTCGAATCACTCGAGTTAAAACCGGATGCGATTGTTTCAGCGACTGGATCAGGCGGCACACTCGCAGGACTTATTCTCGGCAATCACCTGAACAAACTTGGCACAACTATCTATGCCTTTAACGTCTGTGACAATGAAGCCTACTTCCTGAAAAAGATTTCTGAAGACTTTGCTCGCTGGCAGTCTCGCTATGACGTTGAAGTTAACCCATCGGAGGTACCGATTAACGTTATCGAAGGCTATGTAGGACCTGGATATGGACGTGCGACACCAGAGGTTTTCGATACGATCAATCGCGTTGCACAGCTGGAGGGAATTGTTCTCGATCCGGTTTATACTGGTAAGGCTTTTCACGGGATGCTGACCGAATTAGACAAGGGACGCTTCCAGGGCATGAAAGATATTGTCTTTGTGCATACGGGAGGCATGCTGGGTCTCTTTCCCCAGAAACATGAACTATTTGCGACAAGCGTTTAAGTAAGTTGAGCATCATGCGGTACCTAAAGCCTCTTATGACAATTTTTATGGTGACAATGCTCACCTCCTGTTCCTGGTGGCCATTCGGCAGCGGCGGACGCAACACCGGCAACTGTCTCGATGACGACAGTTGTGAGGGCGCCAACCCTTTTGAGGAACAGCTCGTCGGTGGAACATGGTACTGCTATGGTAAAACGAAGGATGAGCCCTGGGACTGCAGCCAGACTGAAGACGGCACCAAGATCACAGCGGTGAGTGAGCAATCCCGCCAGGCACCTGTCATCGCCGAAGCTGACCCGGAGCTATATTCACCGGAACCGTCACCTCGCGCGGAGATGACATTCGATGAAGCAGAGATCTCAAGTGGGACCGCAGCGCCTGCCCAATCCGAACAGATTGCCGCTGAACCAATCGGCAACTTTCTCGATGAATTCAACGACGACGCCTGGGCCGTGCAACTCATTGCCCTTCAATCCTCTGAGGAGGTCGAAACCTTCATCCGAGATCACAATCTGCAGGAACCCAAGTATGTGGAAATCGAAAGTGGCGGTGCTAACTGGTACGTGCTGATTCTCGATGTCTTTGCCGACCGCGCGTCTGCTGATTCCGCTGCGGAGGCATGGGAAACCGAAAATGAACCTTCATCAAGACCCTGGGTTCGCCCGGTCAGTTCGCTTAAGGCCGCCGCGCGCAGGGCGGAATCCTGAGAGATGTCTGGCAACCAGCTCCTGAAGGATATCCCTTCAGTCGATAAGCTCCTTGGTAGCGAGGAACTAGAGCCGGTATTAAGCGCCCACGGTCACACGCGAGTGAGAGAAACCATTCGCGATCTACTCGATCAGTTGCGCAGTGACATCCTGGAGGGACAGAGCGAAACCGTACCTACGCTGCAGGCACTCAGCGACGAAATCAACGTTCGAATTACCAGCCAGAATCACGGCACATTGACACCCGTCGTCAATCTCACAGGCACCGTCCTACACACGAATCTTGGCCGTGCAGTGCTGCCGGACAATGCGCTGACTGCTATCGCCACCGTCGCGGGAGCTAACAGCAATCTCGAGTTTGACATCGAAGCAGGCAAGCGCGGAGATCGAGACACCCATATCGAGGCGCTCTTGGCGGAACTCACCGGCGCTGAAGCGGTAACCGTGGTTAACAACAACGCAGCCGCAGTGTTGCTGAGCCTGAACACCCTGGCTGCCGGTAAAGAAGTGTGCATCTCTCGTGGTGAACTCGTTGAAATTGGGGGCTCATTCCGCATTCCCGAGGTGATGGAAAAAAGTCAGTGTCGACTTCGTGAAGTCGGCGCCACTAATCGCACGCATCTCAAAGACTACAAAAACGCGATTTCAGACAACACTGGACTGCTGCTAAAGGTACACACAAGCAACTATGAGATTCGCGGGTTTACTCAGGAGGTCAGCTACGAGGAAGTAGCCACCCTCGCCTCAGAAGCAGATTTGCCGTTCATGGCTGATCTGGGCAGCGGCACACTGGTCAATCTTGAACAGTATGGTTTGGAACACGAACCAACGGTACAAGAGGTGCTGGCTGCCGGCGCCGACGTCGTCACCTTCTCTGGCGACAAACTGCTGGGTGGACCCCAGGCTGGGATCGTCGCCGGTAAAAAGAAATACATCGAGGCGATTAAGAAGAATCCTTTAAAACGTGCACTGCGTGTCGACAAAATGACCATCACTGCACTGACTGAGGTACTCAAACTTTACCTCGAGCCTGAAACCCTGGCCGACAAATTACCAACCCTGCGACACCTTTCAAGAAACGCAGACGACATCCAGACAATCGCCGATCAGGTGCTACCTCACCTGACCGAAGCCCTTAATAGTTTCGCTACCGTGAAAGTGGTCGAAACTCACAGCCAAATCGGCAGTGGCGCTCTACCCCTCGATCAGTTACCGAGTTTCGCCATCGCTATGACACCCAAAGACGATAGCGATGCCGCACTACAGGCACTGAACTCAGCGTTCCGCAATCTGCCGATCCCAGTCATCGGGCGACTGGCCGATGGCACCATGTTGCTTGATTGCAGGACCCTCGATGACCCTAACCAATTCATCAGGCAACTGGAGTCACTGGCTCTGACATGATCATCGCAACAGCGGGACACGTTGATCACGGAAAAACTTCACTGGTCAACGCCCTGACCGGCATCGACACCGACCGGCTTGAAGAAGAGAAACAACGCGGTCTTACCATTGATCTTGGCTTCGCCTACACCGACACGGAATCCGGTGGTCGCTTGGGGTTTGTTGACGTACCCGGCCACACCCGTTTCATCAGCAATATGCTCGCTGGTGTATCTGCCATCGACTGTGCCCTTCTGGTCATCGCAGCAGACGATGGGGTTATGCCTCAGACAAGAGAACATCTCGAAATCCTGAACCTGCTTGGCATTCGCCAGGGACTCGTTGCTTTAACAAAGATAGACCGAGTGGACGATGCACGCGTCGATGAGGTTACAGGACAGATCGCACAGGCAACGGCCAACACCTTCCTGCGGGAAGCAGAGATTTTTCCGGCATCTTCAGAAACCGGCGAAGGTATCGATACACTTCAAGTCGCATTGGAAGTGATCGCGGAAGAGACCGATCACCGAAGTGATGCGGGACTGTTTCGTTTGGCGATCGATCGCAGATTCTCAGTAAAAGGATCCGGCATCGTGGTCACAGGCAGCGTCTTTGCCGGGTCTGTTTCAACAGGTGACGAGGTCTTCCTGATGCCACAAGGTGTTCCAGTGCGCGTTCGTTCACTGCACACACAGAACCAGGCATCAGATAAAGCAGTCGCCGGTGACCGCTGTGCGGTTAACATCACCAGCAATGAGATAGAGCTGGAAGACATACACCGTGGAAACTGGCTAACCCAAAATGCCGGAGAAGCGACAGATCGAGTTGATATCGCCTTGCGACTGTCCCAGGACGAAAGCAGAGCACTCTCACATTGGACGCCGGTTCACATCCACACAGCCGCTAACCACATGACTGGACGCGTCGCGTTATTGGAACCTGGAAAAATTGAACCGGGCGCAACAGGGCTTGCACAGCTAATCTTCGAGCCGCCCGTCAATCTCTGTTTCGGGGATCGGGTCATTCTGAGAGACCAGGCAGCCACCCGCACCCTCGGTGGCGGCGTGATCATCAATCCCGACTCCCCTAAACGCGGCCGTGCAAAACCCGAAAGGGTTAGCTACCTGTCTCAACTGGACCCAGACAATCAGATCACGTCCATCGTGCATCAACTAACGAGCGCGACCGCTGGCATCACGCGCAATTCACTCGAACGGGTCTACAACCTGGCGAGCGAAGAGCTGGAAGGCATACTTGCTGATCACCCCTGTGAGCTCCTCGGCGATGGCCTGTTGATCACGAGAAACAATCTGGATATCGCCCGGGACACACTCCTGGAAAAAGCGACGTCATGGCACGAAGCCAATTCAGGCAAGTCAGGATTGCCAAAAAGCCAGATGCAGAAATTGGTTCGGGGTTGGTCATCAAACCTGTTGGACGCCGTCATTGGACGCCTGGTAGACGACGGTGATCTGGAGCAGCGCGGTAACCAACTCAACGTCAAAGGTTTTGGCGTACAGCTCAGCAACAAGGAACAGAAAATCTGGTCTGAAGCAGAGCCGCTCCTCAAATCAGACCCAACCAAGCCGCCGGTCCTGCACGACCTCGCTAAATCTCTGAATATTGAACCCAAGGCTTTGGAGAAGGTTCTGATTCAGATCGTAAAAACCGGACAACTCGTCAGGCCGGTTAAAAATCGATTTTTCCTTGTAGAAGGCATCGACGCGCTTAAGGCAGCACTACCTGAAGCGAGTGACAACAACACGTTCACGGTTCAGCAATACCGGGACGCCACAGGAATCGGACGTAACCTCTGCATCGAAATCCTGGAGTATTTTGATCGACTCGGTATCACGAGGAGAATCGGAGACGAGCGACAGATCGTCTAGTCGTGGGGCTTGCCCAAACTCGCCGCTATGGTGGAACCCAGCAACTGAAAAATCATGAACACGCTGGCAACAAGACACACCTGCTCCAGCGCACCGGAAACGTCGAAGTAATGTACACACCAGATCCCAACAAGCAGTCCGAACAGCATGCCTGCTACCCCGCCCATTATTGGTAAACTAGTCGTGTCCATCGTCATATCCTGGAAGGAAATATTGACATGAAAAAACTGATTGTAGCGCTTTTTTTGGCCCTACCGCTCTCACTTCAAGCAGACCTGAAGGCCGGGGACCCAGCGCCTGAATTCACCATGCAGGGATCTGACGGCGAGACCTACAGCCTCGACAACCTGAAAGGCAAACCTTTCGTCATTGCCTTCTTTCCCAAAGTCTTCACCGGGGGATGAACCCTGGAATGTAAGTCGCTGCGTGACAGTGGCTCTGCTCTGAAAAATTTTGACGTTAACTATTTTATGGCGAGCACTGACAGTCTCGAAGACGTCACCGCGTTTGCCGAGAAAAACGAGGCCAATTTCCCGGTTCTTTCTGACGATGACAAAGCCGCTTCAGAAGCCTTTGGTGTACTCAGCGGTATGGGGTTCGCAAAAAGATGGACCTTTTACGTGGGCAGTGACGGCAAGATCATCGAAATCGACAAGTCAGTGAACCCCCGCAGCGCCGGACCTGATCTCGCGGCGAATCTCCAGCGACTTGGTCTTGGAACGAAAGGTCTAGGAACGGAAACAGCAGATGGCACTGGCGAGCCCTGATGAGGTTCTGAGTTTCTGGTTCACAGAACTCAGCCAGGAAGATTGGTTTCGTCAAAGTGACGAGGTCGACCGCACCATCACCGAACGATTCAGGTCGACCTGGGAGTCTGCCGCTGCACTGGAATGCGCCCACTGGCGGGAAAACATTCACGGACGACTCGCTGAAATCATCGTTCTCGATCAGTTCCCACGAAACATGTTTAGAGGCAGCGGTCGTTCGTTCAAAACGGATGCCCTCGCATTGGCGCTCAGCCAGGAGGCGATAAAAGCTGCCGATATCGGCGACATTGAGCCCGACCGAAAAGCTTTTTTGCTGATGCCATTTATGCACAGCGAGTCACCGGCTATCCACGAACAAGCCATGAATCTTTTCGCTGAACCAGGCCTGGAACACAATCTTGAGTTCGAAAAATCTCACAAAGTCATCATCGACCGGTTTGGTCGCTATCCACACCGCAATGCTCTGCTCGGGCGTGAATCAACTCCAGAGGAAATCAAATATCTGGAAGAAGGTGGACAGACTTTCTAAGTTACAGGCCGCCTGAGCAGGTCAGCACTTCACCAGTTATAAAGTCTGATTCAGGAATACAGAACAGATACACGGCACCTGCGCCATCTCTAGGCTGTCCCGTTCGTCCAAGAGGCGACGTTGCCTGCATGACATCGATCTGCGTGTCACTCAGACCAACCTTGTGTGACCGACCATCTACTTCAATGGTTGGCGGTTCACCTTCATAGCGCTGAGTAAGTCGCGTATCGATAGGACCAAAAGCAACGCAGTTTACCGTTACGTTGTATCTACCCCATTCCCGAGCGAGTGTTTTCGTCACTCCGATCACGCCGGCTTTGCCAGCGCTGTACGCAATCTGGGTAGCACTGCCCTGCGTCCCCGATACCGAAGAAATGTTGACCACTTTGCGGCACCGGGTGTTGCCGGATTCAGCTTCTTCTTTCGCGGTCTTTTTTAGCCAGGGTGCCCAGGCTCTGAGAATTCGAAACGGCGCCGTGATATGGACATCAAGCATGGCCTGGAACTGTTCATCGGAATGATTATGCATGGCACCGTTCCAGATGTAGCCGGCGTTGTTGACGATGATATCGATGCCACCGTACGCAGAAAGCGCACCATCAATGAGTTGTTCAGGAAACTCAGCGTCCGTCACACTACCGGGAATAGCGATAGCATCACCGCCTGCGTCGCGAATCGCGGCAGCGCTTTGCTCTGCAACGTCAGCATCGAGATCATTGACGACGACCCTTGCACCATCAGCAGCCAGCATCCTTGCGGTGGCTTCACCTACGCCGCGCCCCGACCCTGTAACGATTGCAACTCGACCCGTTAACTTTCCCAATGTGTTCTCTCAGTTTCGTCTGTTAATGATGTAATCCGACACCCAGCGCAGGCCTTCGACACTTTGCCCAAGCGCTTCCAATCTATCGAGCTGATCGTTGGCAGCCTGCAATTCTTCATGCATCACATCATGCGCGGCATTAAGACCCAGTAAGCTGACGAAAGTCGACTTATTGTTATCCGTATCTGACCCCTGAGGTTTACCAAGCTCTTCTGTGGTCCCCTCAACATCCAGAATGTCATCACGAATCTGGAAGGCCAGACCAATATGATGACCAAAACCCTGCAGGCATTCTCTGAATTTCGGCTCCGCCGCGGCAGCAACCATATCAATGCTCGCCTCTATCAATGCACCGCTTTTTTGCCGGTGCATACTCTTCAACTCTTCCAGCGAAAGCTCTCGTGTTTCCCCCTCCAGATCAACAGCCTGGCCATTAATCATGCCCTGGGCACCGCCCGCACGAGATAGCTGCGATACCCATTGAATCCTGACACCAGGATCGATGTCGCCTTCGCTGAGTAACTCAAAGGCGTAGGTCAGTAACGCATCCCCCACCAGAACAGCGGTCGCTTCATCGAATTGTTTGTGAACCGTGGGTTGCCCTCGCCTCAGATCATCGTCATCCATGGCAGGAAGGTCGTCATGAACCAGGGAATATATATGCAGCAGTTCGATAGCCGCTGCAGGCTGATCCGCAACGTCCGCAGAAAGTGAAAGAGCTTCCGCAGTGGCGTAACTGAGCAGCGCTCTAATTCGCTTACCCGTCGTGTTGGCGGCATATCGGACTGCAGACTCGAGACGCTCACTTTTACCCGAACCCGATTCAAAACGACGATCCAGGAAGCCGGCGATCACCCGCTCGACACGATCACGATAAGCGTCCACCCGTTGATGAAACGTTGCTGCAGTCATTGTGGTTTCACTTAACAGAAAGGTTCAGTGCTTCGACACCGCGAAAGAATGGATTGTCTCCCCAGACCGGGGTCTCTGCGAGTTCGATCTCGTCGAATCGATCCAGTATCTCCTCGAAAGTCACTTTAGCTTCCAAACGCGCCAGCGATGCACCAATGCAGTGGTGAATACCAAAACCGAAAGACACTTGTTTTGGATCTTCACGGTCAACATGAAACTCTTCCGGAGACACCATCGCATCAGGATCGCGATTGGCTGCGGGAATGGAGACGAAAATCAAGTCACCACGACGGAACTGCGTACCGTGAAACTCAACGTCTTCCAGGGCAAACCGGCGCGTCGCCTGCACCGGAGGCTCATAACGGAGCATTTCTTCAATGGCATTCGGGATTAGTTCGCGGTTATCCCTAAGCTTCTGCAGCTCCTCTGGATGCTGCATCAACAGATATAGCCCGTTACTGATAAGACGCGTGGTCGTTTCATGCCCCGCGAGCAGTAACAATACGCAGGTGTTATACAGTTCCGTGCCCGTCAGTCGGTCACCCTCTTCTTCTGCATTGATCAAAGCAGACAAAAGATCGTCACCGGGATTAACCCTTTTCTTTTCGCTCATCTCCTTGAAGTATTCAATCAACGCATAGTTCGCCGCGATAGAACGTTCAATCAGTTCAGCTTCAACGGTTGGACCCGATGCCAGCATCAGCTCCTCAGACCAATGGCAGAACTGGTCATGATCTTCTTTTGGCAGCCCAAGCATCTCCGCTATGACTATCACCGGCAGCGGCTTGGCCAGGGAATCAACGAAATCAATCACCGGCTCATTGCTGTGACTCTCGAGACATTCACCAACCACTTCCCGAATCCTCGGCTCAAGTGACTGGATGAACTTATGGACAAATCCTTGCTGGGCGAGCTTACGTACTCGAGTATGCTCCGGCGGATCCATATCCAGCATGCTTGGGTTATCAAACAGCTCCCTGCGCTTTTTGCTCATGAAACGAGTCAGACGCTTTACTCGCTTGGGGTATTGGCGCACATCTGCGCCAAACCGTTTGTCTTTCAGCAGCTCCTGCACCCAGTCAAAACGCGATACCCAGTAGCCATTCCACAACTTTGAGTAGTGGATCGGTCGATTTTCCCGCATCTGGTTATGCACCGGGTATGGATCTGAGCACACTTCGTGAGACAGGGGGTTAAATGCGAACCCATAGCGGAATTGTTCCCAGGCGGACCAACCATGGACGTATGCCCTGAGCACCTGTAATGCGAGACGTTGTCTTAGCTTCATGGGAAAACATCCTAACTCAATTGGTGTATCCTTGCCGCCGCCGAGGAAAAGCCAGAATCTATGCCCGATTCATCAGTCACCGTCAGCGCTGCTGCAAATATCGCCCTGATCAAGTATTGGGGGAAATCAGACCGGGCCGGTAACCAACCCGCAACGGCTTCCCTGTCCATTGGTCTGGAGGATCTGCGCACCACCACCAAAGTCTCTTTCTCTGACGAGGACGAAATCGTCGGCGATCTGGGCGATCAGGGTCGAAACAGACTGCACAGCTTTATTAATGAGTTCCGGGATCAGCACGGTATCCAGCAAATGCTGAACGTCTCCACAGAGAACAATTTCCCAACTGCAAGCGGTTTGGCATCCAGCGCATCGGGGTTCGCGGCAATCACACTGGCGCTCGCCCATCTCTTCAAGCCAGAGATGAGCGATCTGGAGAAATCTCAAGTTGCACGACAGGGTTCGGGTTCAGCCGCCCGTTCTGTTTATGGCGGTTTCGTTGAAGTTGTTTTGTCAGACGACAGCTACGCGCAGCCAATCATGCCCGCAGAGGACTGGCCACTGGATGTTCTGGTTGCCGTTACCCAGGAAGACAGCAAGGTCATGGGTTCCTCTGAAGCCATGAAACATACAGCAGCGACATCTCCTGTTTACGCAAACTGGGTAGACACACACAACACCGATATGGACATCGCAAAGTCAGCGATCGCCGAGCGCGACTTTGTGAAACTGGCAGATATCAGCGAACACAGTTGCTTGAAAATGCACAGCACTATGATGACGTCGAGACCTCCCGTGCTTTACTGGAAACCGGCAACCCTTTCGATCATTCATCTCGCACAGCATCTGAGAGCTGCAGGCACCCAGGTATTTTTCACGATTGACGCAGGTGCACAGGTCAAACTCATCTGTGCTCCAGAAGACACGCAAACCGTCGTCAGGGCTTTGGATTCCGTTGAAGGCATCAGTCGGCTTATTGAGACACGCATCGGCGGTGCACCCCGGATATCTGAATGATGACCTCGGCACCCGGGAAGCTTTTCCTGCTCGGCGAGTATGCAGTGCTGGAAGGTGGCCCTGCCCTACTGGTCCCTGTCACTCAACAGGCAAAGGTCGTGGTTGAACCCGGCACAGGCGCCGTCACCAGCATCAGCGACTCTACCAAGACTTTGTCATCGCTTGATGCCATCAACGAATGGCCATTGCTTCGCGCGATACAACAGGTTGTCGGCAACGAGATTCTGGAAGAAAAAAACTTCACGCTGGATACCAGCGAATTCTTCGTTGAAAACCAGAAGCTCGGCCTGGGTTCTTCGGCTGCTCTGACTGTAGCTCTGGTCAAAGCATGTAAACCTGAACTCACCAATCTTGATATCTACAAACTCGCCGATGAATGTCATCGCGTGTTTCAACAAGGTATTGGCAGCGGCGCTGACATTGCACTCTCTGCGATGGCACAGCCGATTCAATTCTCGCGTGATTCAGGACCCACTCCGATCCGCCTGCCGAGCGACCTGCACATGCTTGCCATCTGGACAGGACGCTCAGCGTCCACAACACAGCTCGTGGGCTCCATGCAGGACTATCGCAAGCGTGATCCCGCCGCGTACAAAAACCACATGACTGACCTGATCGACGCCGCTAACGGCTGCATTCAGGCGGTGTCGGATCAGGACAGCCGCCAGATTCTGGCCAGAATTGAGCAATATGACCGCCATCTTCAGCACCTATCCTCTGATTCCAGCGTAAATTTCTACAATCAGCTGCACGAGGACATGCGAAAAAAGGTAAAATTGACCTACAAACCCTCGGGTGCCGGCGGTGGAGACTTCGGTATCGCCTATAGCACCGACATTGATGAAATCACCGCGTTGGCAAAATTGTTGGAACAGGAACAAATCATTTCGTTTGTTCTTTAAATACTTGATGTAGTAACGGTAAGGCTTTGATGGATAAAGCAAGATTCCCTGGTTTTTATAAGCTGTCTATCGGGGAGAGACTAAAAAAGGTTCACGAGAACGGTTGGATCACTGAGGAAGACCTAGTCGCCCTGCGCGATGGTCATCATGTGTTACCACCAAGTCGTGCGGACAAGATGATCGAGAATGTCGTCGGCGTCATGGGACTGCCCTTCGGTCTCGGTCTGAATTTCCAGGTAAACCAGAAAGACTATCTGGTGCCGCTGGTTGTTGAAGAGCCTTCCATCGTCGCTGCACTAAGTTCCGCTGCAAAAATCTTCCGGGAATCTGGCGGCATTCAGGCAAGCGCGGAAGAAAGCCTGCTAATCGGGCAGATCCAGGTGGTGAACCCACCGGATGCTGATGAGGCCAAAAGCCAGATCCTCTTCCACAAAAGTGAACTGATCGAGAAGCTCAACGATCTCCATCCCAGCATGGTTGAACGCGGCGGTGGTGTCAGAGACATCGAGGTGCGAATCTTCGAACAAACCGACAACAATCCACTGATGCTGATTGTGCATATCCTGGTCGACACCTGTGATGCGATGGGTGCCAACATCATCAACACCATGTGTGAAGAGATTGCCGCAGACATCGAGGCCATCACAGAAGGTCGGGTTTTCCTGCGCATACTTTCAAACCTCACAGACCGTTCGATTGTTCGTGCGAGCGTGACGATTCCCGTTGAACAATTAGAAGGCAAAGACTATCCGGGTGAAGAAGTCAGGGATGGCATCATTCTCGCATCCCAGTTTGCAGAAATTGACCCTTATCGGGCCGCTACCCATAACAAAGGCATCATGAACGGTATCGATCCGTTGGCACTGGCCACTGGAAATGACTGGCGGGCGATCGAAGCTGCAGCGCACGCCTATGCTTCACGTTCCGGGCAATACGCCTCCCTGACAAGATGGCGCGCCAATGATGAAGGTGATCTCGTTGGAACGATCGAAATTCCGATCAAAGTGGGCATCACGGGCGGTTCGCTGCAGGCTAACGAAACCACCATGATCAGCTATCGCGTACTTAACGTCGCCAGCGCGAAAGAACTGGCAGAGCTGATGGCCGCAGTAGGCCTCGCGCAGAACTTCTCGGCCATCAAGGCACTTTCTACTGAAGGCATCCAGAAAGGTCACATGTCATTGCACGCACGAAGTGTCGCCGTAACAGCCGGTGCGCCGAAAGAACTGTTTGAAACGGTGGTCAGCCACCTGATTGATGACGGTGAGATTACCGTCACACGCGCCAAGGACATCATCGCCGAGCTAACCGGCTCCAATAGAAAGAACGACATCAAGCGCAAGCAGTCGACGACAGCCATGGCGAACGGCAAGGTCATTCTCCTCGGCGAGCACGCGGTGGTTTACGGAAAACCTGCGGTCGCCGTTCCCATCAAGAACGCTGTTGTTGCCGAGGTGACCGATACCGACCACGCGCCGGAAATTAAAGTACCGGCGTGGGACATTGACGACAAACTGGAAGAGTCCAACTCCATCTGGTGGGAGGCCATCCAGGGCGTTTTCAAAGAACTGGATATCGCCGAACAAAAATTTGCGGTCCACGTAAAACCGAACATCCCGGCGGCAATGGGTCTGGGTGGATCCGCCGCCATCGCCGTCGCCATCATTCGTTCTGTTTCCAAACACTTCAAATTGGACCTGAACGACGAACAGGTAAACCACTTTGCTTTCCTCTGTGAAAAAGCAGCACACGGCACACCATCGGGCATCGACAACACCATCGCGACCTTCGGTACGCCGCTCATTTATCAGTCCGGCGAACAACCTCGCATGGATGAACTATCGATACCGAAACCTCTCAATCTGGTCATCGGTGTTTCTGATCATCCTTCCCTGACGGTCGATATGGTCTCTGGTGTTAGAGATCGCTGGCGCAAGAATCCTGAGCTCTATGATTCACTGTTCGAGAACTTTGGCCAGGTTGCACAGTCTGGCATTGAAGCCATCCAACAAGGTGACTATCGAGCCCTTGGTCACATGATGACCATCAACCACGGTCTGTTAAGCGCGATCCAGGTATCGTCACCAGAGCTGGACCGCATGGTGCAGATAGCACGCGATCACGGCGCAACAGGCGCGAAACTGACTGGTGCAGGCGGTGGCGGATCAATTATTGCGCTCGCGGAAGACAACACCGAAGCCATCGTTAACGGACTCAGTCGCCAGGGATTCAAAGCCCTGCAGGTTACGGTGTAGAAACAATGAGCCAGCTCGATAACATCGTCTCATCGGATCTCGAGGACCTGATCCTCGTCAACGAGAACGACGAATCGATTGGCACCATGCCCAAGCGCGCCTGTCACGAGGAAGACGGTCAACTGCATCGCGCCTTTTCTGTGTTTCTGTTTAATCAGAACGGCGATGTGCTCCTACAGAAACGCAGCGAACAAAAAATGCTCTGGCCAATGTACTGGTCAAATGCATGCTGCAGTCATCCGAGGGATGGAGAAACTTCAGAAGAAGCCGCTCACCGACGCCTGCAACAGGAGCTGGGCGTCGAAACCCAGCTCACCTTCCTATACAAATTTCAGTACCACGCCCGCTACGAAGATGTCGGTAGTGAACATGAACTCTGCTGGGTCTGGATCGGACGTGCAGAAGCTGAAGATGTCGAGCCAAACGCAAATGAGATCGCAGAATGGCGCTTCTTCAGTCGAGAAGAACTGAACCAGGAATTGGATGCCAACCCCGACGCTTACACCCCATGGATGAAAATGGAGTGGCAACGCATCTTTGAGGACCACAGAGATACGCTTGAGCTGTTGTGACAGCTGTGATTCCATAGCTCCAAGAACGATAAGAGAGAGGGAGCCTGCCCATGAACATCACGGGGAGATGTTATTGCGGCCAAGTTAAGTACCGCTTTGAAGGCGAACCGGCAGCAGCGATGCAATGTCACTGCCGAGAGTGCCAATACATCACAGGCGGTAATCCAAACGTTATGGTCGTTGTACCCGAAGACGGATTCACCTTCACCGAGGGCACACCCGAGTCTTTCACCCGAACTGATATCGATAACCCAGCAACACGCATGTTTTGTAGAAACTGCGGCACCGCGATCGGCACCCGATCGCCCCGAGCACCAGGATCAGTAGTTATTAAGGTCGGCACCATGGACGACCCTTCCTTCTTCTCACCCATGGCGGCGATCTTCACCAAAGACGCGCAGTCATTTCATCACCTACCAGAGGGTCTACCGGCCTTTGAGGAATTGCCAGGCTAAGGAGCCCTAAGTGGAAAACCCGAAGTACTCGAACACATACATTCAGTATGTGCTGGGCATGCTCGTCATCGTGTATGTCTTTAATTTCATTGATCGACAGATCCTTGCCATATTGGCGCCTTCCATCAAGGATGAGTTGGGCCTGTCTGATACCCAGATTGGCGCTCTATCAGGCGTTGCCTTTGGCATCTTCTACGCAACGCTGGGTATTCCCATTGCACGCCTTGCGGATCGCTATTCGCGTGTAAATATTATTTCTATCTGTCTTGGCATCTGGTCGCTGATGACGGCGCTTTCGGGATTCGCACAAAACTTTGTGCAGTTGCTGATTGCACGAATCGGTGTTGGTATTGGTGAAGCCGGTGGATCTCCACCTTCTCACTCTCTGTTAGCTGATTATTTCGCGCCCGAGAAACGCGCCACAGCACTCGGGATTTACGCCCTGGGCGTTCCCGTCGGCATCTTGTTCGGCAACCTCGCCGGTGGTTGGATCAATGAATTCTTCGGATGGCGGAACGCCTTCTTCCTCGTAGGTGTTCCGGGCATTGTCCTCGCCATCATTCTCAAGATGTCGGTAAAAGAACCTCCACGGGGTTACTCGGAAGGTAAACCACCTGAAGTTAACCAGGTGCCCTTCAAAGAAGTGCTGCGCACCATGTGGGGCTACAAGTCCTTCAGGTTTATTGCGCTGGGTGCAGGCACCCAGGCCTTTGTGGGATACGGCTCCATTGCCTGGATGCCATCCTTCCTGGTGCGAACTCACGACATGAGCACAGGTGAAGTCGGCACTGCACTGGGGCTGATCATTGGTATCCTCGGTGGCGCTGGCACCATGCTCTCCGGTGTCATCGGAGACAGACTCGGCGCTCGCGACAAGAAGTGGTACATGCTGGTACCCGCCTACGCGTTCCTGATTGCTGTACCTGCCGGTTGTGCGGTCTACATGGTCGAAGGTCTCTGGCCAGCACTCATTATCTATATGCTTCCCGCCTTCCTGGTTCAGTTGTACACCGGCCCAACCTTTGCCATGACTCAGTCACTGGCACCGCTAGCTATGCGAGCTGCGGCGTCGGCATTGCTGCTGTTCATCATTAACATCATCGGTCTTGTATTCGGACCGACAACCGTTGGTATTCTCAGTGATCTGCTGCAGTCGACCATGCAGATGAATGACATCGAGTCTCTGCGCTGGGCACTCATGCTGTGTAACTTGGTTTACCTGACCAGTTTTTACTACTATTTCCGGGCGTCCAGAACACTCGAAGGTGACATGAACGCCAGCCAAAAATAACAACAAGAGGGAATCCCATGTATCCAGGCAAGTGGGCCGCTGAATTTCCTGACAAACCTGCGGTAATCAACAGCGCGACGGGCGAAACCGTTACCTATCGCGATCTAAATGACCGCTCCAATCAATTGGCGCAGCTGATGTATGAAGCCGGTCTCCGGCGAGGTGATCACTGCGCCATCTTTATGGAAAACGACGTACGCTATTTTGAGTTTGTTTGGGCGGCATTTCGATCTGGGCTCTACCTCACAACCGTCAACCAATATCTCACGTCCGAAGAAGCCGCTTACATTATCGACAACTCGGAATCCGAAGTCGTCGTCACCTCAGCCAAATTGTCAGAGGTTGCTGCGACATTGCCAGAACAATGCCCTCGCGTGAAACGCTGGTTAAGTACAGGCGGTGCAAGTGGCGTTTTCGAGGACTATGAATCAACGATTGGCGGCTACTCGAAGGAACCACTTGCAGAGGAACCAGCAGGTTCCGTCATGTTGTACTCGTCAGGCACGACCGGCCGACCCAAGGGAATTCTAAGACCTTTGCCTGAAGGCAACATTGCTGAAGCAGGAAGCCCCGTTGGCGCGCTGCAACAAGCCGTCTGGGGATTTGACCCCGACACAATCTACTTGTCCCCTGCACCGCTTTACCATTCAGCACCCATCGGATTTACCACTGGCGCACATGCTAACGGTGGCACTGTGGTGATGATGCCCAGGTTCGACGAAATCGGATCACTGCAGGCGATTCAGGACTACAAGGTCACTCATTCACAGTGGGTGCCCACGATGTTTTCCCGCATGCTGAAAGTGGACGAAAAAGATCGCTCAGGTTTTGATCTGTCCAGTCACAAGGTTGCCATTCATGCAGCGGCCCCCTGCCCCAAGGGTGTAAAACAACAGATGTTCGATTGGTGGGGACCCATCATTTACGAATACTACGGTGGCACTGAATTAAACGGGCTGACGCATGTCACACCAGAGGCATGGCTTGAGAAACCCGGCACGGTTGGACAACCAATACTCGGGATCATTCATATTTGCGACGAGGATGGCACCGAACTACCCGCGGGCGAATCGGGGCTGGTCTACTTTGAAATGGAAGAGATGCCCTTCAAGTACCTCAAAGATGACGAAAAAACCAAGGATGCCCAGCATCCTAAACACCCCAACTGGTCAGCCCTGGGCGACGTTGGTTATGTGGATGAAGCTGGGTTCCTTTATCTGACGGATCGCGCCACTTTCATGATCATCTCCGGCGGCGTAAACATCTATCCGCAGGAAATCGAAGACGCCATGATCATGCACCCCAAAGTGCAGGACGTGGCAGTTGTTGGTGTTCCTAATGAGGAGATGGGTGAAGAAGTTAAAGCCGTGGTGCAGCTGATTCCAGGCCTTGAACCGACCCATGATATCACTGGCGAACTTATGGCATATGCCCGCGAGCACATTGCGCACTACAAGTGCCCGCGAAGTATCGATTTCGAAGACGAGTTGCCTCGACTGCCTACCGGCAAACTCTACAAGCGGATTCTGAAAGATCGCTATTGGGGAAAAACAGATTCGAAAATCGTCTAGCGATCTCTAGTTAAAGAGATCGCCCAGTTTTTCACCGAGTTTTGCCTTAACGGCTTTCTCAGCTTCTTTCTTGGCGTATTGTGCAATGGCATCAGTCACCGCATCGGTGATCTGATCAACCAGTTGGTTCGCCACCTCAGCGCCAACCTCTTCCGGGGTCAATCCATTTTCCGGGGTACCCAGGTTACGCAGATTAAGTCGACTCAGTTTAACCTTCTGGTTTTCAAACTGATCGCTACGAAGTTCCATACTGCCGTTGGCAAAGTTGACCTGATTGATTGCCAACAGCACATCAGATCCCGCCGCAGATTCTGAGGCAGATGCTTCACCGCCTTCCGATTGCGGCATGCCATCCAGCAAGGTCTGCACATTTGTTGACGTGCCTTTTTGCTCCGCCAGAACACTGACGTCTGAAACAGAGATCTCATTGATCACATAAACAGGACCAGTGATCGAGCCTGTATCTATAGCAACCTTGATGTTACCCAGAGAGAACACCGGTTCCGCAGAAAATCCAGGAGGATTGGCAACAGAAAGCCCGCTAATACTGGCAGACCCCTCGGCCAGATTGACCTTAACGTCCGCAACGGACACTTTTTGCCCGACGACCTCTGTACCGATGTCTTCGATAAGGTCTTTGACGATGCCATCCAGGTTTTGCAACAAGAACACACCGGCGCCCGCTACTGCCAGCACCAGAACAACGACAACACCAATAACTACCTTCACAATGGATCTCCAGGACCTGAAATGATCGTCGGATTATAATCTGACAAACAACAAAAACAGAAAGGATGCTGGTATGTGGTTAAGCTCAATGACGCCAGAGCTATATGACATCGAGACAAAGGAAGTCCAGACCGCCGTGGCCGACTGGCTGGAGGATCGGCGGGACTTCCACAAATGGTTTACTTCCATCATCGTCGGTAGCTTTGTTGCCATCACCATCTTCGGTGAAAAACCCCATACTGCGGATATCTCCGGCATTCTTTTAACCGTGGCTCTCGGACTCCTTTTATTCGCCACTCTGTGCAATCTGGTTTGTGTCTGGTCCATTCCAGGTTGGAAGCTGGGCATCAAGACCGGTCGGACAAAGAACAACTATCGAATGAAGCTGGAACTGGATATCCCGGCCTGGATTGGTGTCATTTTCTTTGTCACGGGGCTAACCCTGGCTTTTCTGGGCAACCTGTTCGCCCAGGTGGTCTAGGCGCTATACTGCTGGGCGACACAGCGAAGCTGGAGAGATCATGATCAAGTATCACAACCCGGAAGGAGAAGTCGGGGTCGAAGCGACAGCGTACGACCTGGCGACGGTCATCCGCGGCGCCAATGCCATCAACATTGGTTTCCTCGCAAACGGATTCCCGGACTCCGAAAATTTTCTGAACGCCCTCAACGAAGCCATGCAGGAACTGGAACCTGGCATCGAGGTGCACTCTTACAACAAAGGCAACGCCTCCGTCCCTGCCAACGATGAAATGCTTGGCGAGATTCAGAACGACTGCAACGCAGTTGTCGCAGCCTACGGGCATTGAGGCTCCTGCACTACCGGCACCGTGCGTGACGGCATCAACATCGCGAAACTGGGCATCCCCGCAGTGGCACTCGTGACTGAGGAATTCTGGCCACAGGGCGACTTTGTCGCCAAATCATTGGGCATGCCTGACGTACCCAGAGTTCAGTTACCTCATCCGGTAGCTGGTACTGGAACTGAAAACATGAAAGCCATTGCAGCTCAGGTTGCACCCAAAGTCATTGAAGCATTGGAAGGTGCCAGTGGCTGATTTTTTTACGGCAGACTCCGAAGCTGAAGCACTGGAAGACCTTCACAACAAAGGCCTGACTGACGGTCTACCGGTGGTGATCCCAACACCAGAGCGCGTCAGCCGAATGGTGCTCGCCTCAGGCCAGGATGCAGATATGGTGCTCGGCACAATGGGTCCAGGTCACGGCATCGCAACTATGGAAAAAGTAGCGACAGCCGCGGTTATGGCCGGTTGTCTGCCTGACTATATGCCAGTGGTGGTCGCCGCTGTGAAAGCAGTCATTGATCCCGTGTTCGACCTGACCGAAATGCAGGCAACAACCCATTGCACCGCACCGCTGATCATCGTTAACGGTCCCGCACGAACTACTTGCGGACCCATCTCTTCCAGCTACGGCGCACTCGGACCTGGCCACCGCGCCAATGCCTCAATCGGCCGGGCGCTTCGGTTGGCCATGATGAACATCGGCGGCGCTCGGCCAGGCAGCTCGGACATGGCGCTGCTTGGACACCCCGGCAAGTTCACTTATTGCCTGGCGGAAGATGAAGAAAACAGTCCCTTCCCTCCTTTGCATGTGTCACTTGGATTCCAGGAAGAGGACAGCGTTGTCACCGTCATCGGCGCAGAAGCGCCACACTCAGTGTTGCACTCTGGCGATGGTGATAATCCGGACAACTACAAAGGCCTGCTGGATATGCTGGCCATCGGAGTCGCAAACGAAGCAACCAATAATGCGATGCTGACAAATGGCAGTGCCACCATCGTTCTGAATCCAGAGCACGCGCTGGTGCTGGAGAAAGCAGGTCTCACCCGGGAAGACACCGCGGAAGAAATACACAAACGTTGCCGCTTCGAAAACAAACGGCTCAACAAACTGTCTTCAGGTTTTGCGCCGAAGACAGAAGGCACACGAGATGCATTTACTGGACCCGAACAGTTGCTCATCCTCATGGCAGGAGGTTCCGGCCTGTACTCTATGGTGATGCCCTCCTGGTGCGCCGGTGCGCACAAAAACTCACCTTCCTCTGTGATTGTTGAATCAGAATTTTTCTGTGAGGTGCCAGGTTTGGCAAGCCTCGCAGATGCCAGTTAACAGACTAAAAACCAAGTATTAAGGACATCTCATGAGTGATTATCCGACGCCGAATGTTTCAAATGACCTGAGCGGACACGTGGCACTGGTCACCGGCACCACATCCGGCCTTGGTCGCCGCTTTGCGATGGTGCTCGCTGCCTGCGGCGCCAAAGTTGCTGTAACAGGCCGTAGAGCCGAACGGTTAGAGGAATTGGCGAAAGACATTCGTGATGCCGGTGGTGTCTGCGAACCTATTCCTTTCGACATCACGGACTACTCACAGATTCCCGAAGTTGTTGATAAAGCGGAAGCGGCACTCGGTACCGTCGACATTCTGATCAACAACGCAGGCATCCCGGATGCACAGCGAGCACACAAGATGAGCGACGATCTCGTCGACAGCGTCTTTGGCACCAACCTTGTTGGGCCCTGGAAGCTCTCCTGTGAAGTCGCACGAAGATTGATTGCCGCAGAAAAGCCGGGACGCATGATCAACATTTCTTCCGTCGGCGGGTTCAGATATGACGGTAATGGCGCTGCCCTCTACTCAGTGACCAAGTCTGCCATCGTTCGAATGACCGAAGTTTTGGCAGTTGAATGGTCGCGGTTCCACATCAACGTCAATGCCATCGCGCCGGGTGCGTTTCACTCGGAAATGATGGATGGCATGGTGTCGCGAATGGGAGACTTTTCCGGAAACTTTCCAAGAGGCCGTATCTGCGATCCGGAACAGATGGATTCCACCCTGCTTTACTTCCTGTCACCGGCTTCTGAAGCTGTGACCGGTACCTACGTGAAGATCGATGATGGCCAAGGCGCTCGCTGATAGCCTAAACAAACGGAATAATCTTCTCCGCAATATCCTCCAGCACCTCAAAGCGCGGGTCGAATGACGGCAGGTTCATGACCTGGTTCAGACCCGCCTCATCCAAGGCCCGTAGTTTTTCAATCAACTCATCCTGAGTACCGACCAAACAGGTCGCTTGGATGAGTTCGGCTGTTAAGAACTGTTCTTCCTCCGGGAGAACCCAACAATTGTGGCCCATGTGAATCCGTTGATGTCTGCGCTCCTCCGGATAAGTCTCTAGAAGTTTTGTGTAATCCTCCCAGACGCTGGCTACAGCATTGGGCGGCTGGCGGCCAAAGTTGCGCCATTGATCATAAGCAAAATGCAGTGAAGCCATCGCCATCGCACCACATTCATGTCTTATGCGTTCTGAATCAATCGGCTCATCGTCCCTACGCACGATCATGGCGGTGAGTGCTGTCGTATAAAAATTTTCACGATCAACGGGACCACCCGCCTCGATCATGCTCCAAATGTTTTCCATCATCGCGGCACTTGATGGCATCGCCAGAACAGCTCCATCACCATGTTTTCCAGCGAGCGCGAGAGATTTTGGACCGAACCCTGACACGTACATGGGGATCGGGTCTTCGAAGTTCACAAACCCTTTGTCCGGCATAACATGCCTGATGGGAATCTCGCGCTCACCGTGTCTCACAATCGACTCTTCACCTCGAAGAAGCGGCTCAATTTCCTCAAGGTAGTCGTCAAACTGAGCAATGCGCTGTGGCGGAAGTCCCATAACCCGCATGGCGGTGTTACCCGCACCGACACCAAAAAAGGTGCGACCTGGTGCCAACGCATTTATGGTCGCGATGCCAGCCGCATTCACTGACGCGGGCCTGGTGCCAGTAATGGCGACTCCAGTGCCCAGTTTGATGGTCGACGTACGATCCGCGGCAAGCGCCAGCGCGGCATAACAGTCTGACCAAATCATCTGACTGTCTGCGAGCCAGGCATGACTGTAACCAAGGGACTCTGCCCTGACGACATAGTCGATGTCCCCAACGTGACTTGGTACACAGATGCCGATATCCATGAAACTACTCCCATCGCTTACATTCCCCGATCAAACCATGCCTGAACGAATCTGATCAACATGTGATAATGTGAATTGGGTTAGCGGGGAGTAAACCGATGGCGAATATTATTCGTGGTGGACTAAAAGGCGATGTCGATGAATCACGTCGACAGCTGCTGTTGATGATGCTGGCGACCGGCGCATTTGCTCTGACACCCGGCTGCACGACGACAGGCGGTCCCACACCGACGAAACTACCCCCAGGCAGATCCATACACCAGTTGGCTGGAGATGTGCGAGTCAACGGTATTGCCGCAACGATCGCAACGCCCATTAACCCAGGTGACGTTGTTGAAACTTTCGACAAGAGCTTTGTCATCTTCGTCGTCGAAGAAGACGCATTTATCCTGAGATCAAACAGCAAAATGACATTGCCGAGCCGCACCGTAGCGCCGGGCGCCGTCAGCACTGCGTTCGCACTGGAGCGCGGCAAAGCCTTATCAGTCATGGCATCGAGGCGTACCGATATTTCCACGCCTAACGCGGTGATCGGGGTGCGCGGCACTGGTGTGTATGTGGAAACGGATCCTGAGCAATCCTATGTTTGTGTCTGTTACGGCGTGTCAGACCTCTCCACAGCAGACAATCCAGGTATCAATGAAACGATCGTCTCCGAACACCATACAGCGCCGCGCTACATCCTTGCTGACAAAAGTGCCGCTAACCGAATCGTGCCCGCACCATTCGTGAATCACGACGACCAGGAACTACTCCTGATCGAAACGCTGGTCGGCAGAACACCGCCTTATGTTGTACCGAAAGGCGTCACTCGCAGTCGAACCTCCTATTTCTAAGTAGTCAGTAGTTTGTATCAGGCACTAGAGTCGGCTGCACAGACTTTCTTCGCTGCAGCGCAGCCAGAGACACGGCGTATTTTTCACGGCAGAGGACACTTGTTCCCGGGGCTGGAGCATCTATCAGTTGACTGGTTTTCTCCCCTCGTCTTGATCACCAGCTACCAGGACATTGAAGACGCAAATGCATTGCGAGATGCGATTCTCAAGGCCGACCAGCTAGGCCAGATCAAAGGCATCATGCTGCAATACCGAAAACAGAAAGGCACGCCGACTGAGATGCTTCATGGTGAGCTCATCAATCACTGCATCGTCGAAGAACATGGACTGAAATACGAGATTCAACCGGGCGTAAACCAGAACGCAGGCCTCTTTCTCGATATGCGACCACTGCGCGCCTGGCTCATGGAATACAGCGAGGGCAAAAATGTTCTCAACCTCTTCGCCTACACCTGCTCACTTTCCGTGGCAGCGCTCGCAGGCAAAGCACGTCAGGTTGTCAGCGTAGACATGAGCAAACCCAGTATTAAGTGGGGCCAGCGCAACCACGAACTTAATGATCACGATCTGCGGGCAGTGAAGTCGGTTCCCCATAACCTCTTTCGTTCCTGGGGCCGCATCAAGCAGTTTGGTCGATATGACACGATTCTGATTGATCCACCAACGCGACAGCGCGGCAGTTTCGACGCAGAGAAAAACTACGGCGCTGTTTTGAAAAAGTTAAAACAGCTGACCGCCCCGGGTGCCACCATCATCGCAACCGTCAATTCACCCTACCTCACTGACGACTTCCTAAAACACCAATTCGAACGCTACGCACCACAATGCCGGTTCGTCGGCATGATGGATCGTTCAGAAGAGTTCCAGGACCAATTCCCGGAAAAAGCACTCAAGATCTATCGTTACGCCTCGAGCTAACGATAAAATTCCGCCATGAGCGATATCACCTGCATTGAAGACCTGCGCGTACTGCATGAAAAACGCACGCCTCGCATGTTTTATGACTATGTCGACAGTGGTTCCTGGACAGAATCCACCTATCGCGACAATGAATCTGCATTCAGCAAGTTCAAACTGAAGCAGCGTGTAATGGTCGACATGGACAACCGAAGCATCAAAACCAAAATGCTCGGTGAAGAGGTATCCATGCCAACGGCGCTGGCCCCGGTTGGGCTTACCGGCATGCAATGGGTTAACGGCGAAATCCAGGCGGCGAAAGCCGCTGAGAAATTCGGCGTGCCTTTCAGCTTGTCCACCATGAGTATCTGCAGCATCGAAGACGTCGCTGATGCGGCATCCAAACCATTCTGGTTTCAGCTCTACATCATGAAGGATCGTGAGTTCATCAAGAACCTGATTCTCCGCGCGAAATCTGCAGGGTGCTCAGCACTCATCTTGACCGCTGACCTGCAAATCATGGGTCAACGGCATAAAGACATTAGAAACGGGCTTTCCGTTCCGCCGAAAATGACTTTGGGAAGCGTTACCAACATCGCGATGCATCCCATGTGGTGCCTTAGGATGCTCGCAGCAAAACGCTACCAATTCGGTAACGTGATTGGCCACGCAACCGGCGCCGAGAATCTGAAGACGCTGGCCCAATGGTCCGCAGAACAGCTGGACCCAACAGTGAACTGGGAAGATGTGAAGTGGGTGAAGGACATCTGGCAAGGACCACTCGTTATTAAAGGCATTATGTGTGCTGAAGATGCCCTGCTCGCCGCGAATGCGGGTGCGGATGCAATTGTCGTGTCCAACCACGGTGGCCGACAACTGGATGGAGCCCCTGCCACCATCGATATGCTTCCTGAGATCGTGAATGCCGTCAAAGGTAAAACCGAGATCTGGGTGGATGGGGGTATTCGAACGGGCCAGGACATGTTCCGGGCGATCGCACTTGGCGCTGATTCAACGATGATTGGCCGTGCCTATCAGCATGGTTTAGGTGCCATGGGCGAAGCCGGTGTAACCCGCGCTTTGGAACTTATTGCCAAAGAATTTGATCTAACCATGGCATTTTGCGGGCTCCGCGATGTGCACGACGTAGATCAGTGCGTCATTATTTAATAATTACAATTACTTAGAAGACTTATCTCGAAGTGACTTCACTAGAATCTCCCAGTGAAATACTGATCATCACCACCGGTGGCACCATCGATAAGGTGTATTTTGATGACAAAAGCGACTACCAGGTCGGCCGTACGATCATCGGCAGATTGCTGGAAGAGGCCCAGGTGACTCATCCGACACGTATCATCGAAGCCCTGCAGAAAGACAGCCTGGATCTGGACGATAACGACCGAGAAATCATAAAAAACATAGTGTTACGTGAGCCCAACACCCGAGTCTTGATTACTCACGGAACGGACACCATGGCTGATACCGCACGCTATCTAAGTGATATTACAGGTAAGTCGATTGTTCTAACCGGAGCCCTATCTCCAGCAAGGTTCGCCATGACCGATGCCATGTTCAACGTAGGCATGGCGGTTGCTGCTGTGCAGAGTGTTGAACCCGGGGTCTACATTGCGATGAACGGAACGGTTTTTCCTGCGAAATCAGTAGTTAAGAACCGAGAGATGAACCGATTTGAAAGGAAATAATGATATTTTCCTAAGAATCTTTATAGTTAGTGCCTCGTTGTAATCAGCCAGTTTCATGAGCGATTCTGAAGACCTATATAGAGTCGTCTTCGCCGGTAACATCACCGGGGATTTCAGCCTTGATCGTACAAAAACCCGATTCGGAAAGGCGTTCCGTCTTTCGGAAGACAAGGTTGAACGTATCTTCAATGGCAAAGAAATTACGCTGAAACGCAATCTTTCAGAAGAAGGCGCCATGGACTTCGCGGTCAAGCTTGCCGAAATTGGCTGCGAAACCTACATCGAGCTGATGCCTACCGAAGGCGAGAACTTCGAGGAACGCCGCAAGACCATTCGCCGCATTCGTTTCCGACGAGGCCCAAGACCCGGTGCCATCGTCCCAGATCGACGTTTACTGCCGAGCCGCCGAGCCGCCGACATGGAAATGCTGGAGCGAACCGGTGATTTCCCAGGCAACACCGTCAGCCCTGAAAACAACCTAAGCAGTAGCAACTGATCGACCATGACTGACGCGAACATCACAGGCAGCGCAGTCACCGAAGTCGATATGGAAGAATCCGGTATCGACCTACAGCACCAGATGCTGGTCGAGTCTCTGATGTTCCTGTATCGCTCAATGCCAACTTCGGCACTCGGACATGTGTTTGCCGGTGTATTTGTCGTCTTCTCTTTGTGGGATGTCGTAGACAGCACCACCCTGCTTGCCTGGCTCGCGGTATTAACCGTGGTCGCTGCGTTCCGATTACTGTCTACTTTATGGGTCGAGCGCAGGCTCCACGATGCTTCCGTGCCTCAGATCGAACAGTGGGCATTTTTCCTGTTGTTCTGTGCGTTCCTGCAAACAGGTACCTGGGGTGCTTCTGTTTTTCTTCTTTGGCCTGACGACATTGCGCATCGCGCTGTTCTTGTGGTTATTCTGGCAGGCATCATTGCCGCTGGTGGCATTATCCTGGCGCTGCACCGCAGATCGTTCGCCATCTACTGTCTACCTATAGCCATACCAGCCGTGACCCAGCTGCTCATGAGCGGCACAAAACTGGAAGTCATCCTTGCGGTTCTGCTGGTGTTTTACTCCGGCATCCTGCTGGTATCTGTAAACCGCCTCACCAGTGTGTTCCAGGAAGGCCTGAGAATTCGACTTCTCACGCAGACCGAATCCAGAACCGACGCCCTCACAACGCTAGCGAATCGGCGCGGCTTTGATGAGAGCCTGCATGACGTATGGCAACAATCTATTCGAACCGACCAGTCCATCGGGTTGCTAATCATCGATGTTGATCACTTCAAAATGTACAACGACTACTATGGGCACCCGCAAGGGGATATCGCGCTAAAGAAAGTTGGTGAGTTGCTGTCAAAGATCGCCTCTCGATCAACTGACCTTTGTGCTCGAATCGGTGGGGAGGAATTCGCCGTACTGATGCCCGCAACCGACCTGGAAGGTAGTCGCCAGGTTGCGGAGGCGATTCAAGCTGAACTGGGTAAAGCTCGCATTCCACACAGAAACAGCGAACGGGGTTTTCTGACGGTCAGTATTGGGCTCAACGTCACAACACCTGGCAGGCAGAGTTCAGCGGACCTCTTTATGATGGAAACTGACCAGGCGCTATACGAAGCGAAAGAATCAGGCCGAAATCAAATCAGCCAGGCTCGGAGCGTTACTCAAGCTGATCAAGTCGCTTCTTAACTCGATCCCTCACCTCATCAATATCCACCACCAGGGCGTCCACGACTTCCCGGTTTTCTTCGACCATCACCCAATTGTCAGCCCAGTTATCTTTCAGTTCGTTTGCTGAAACGCTGACGTCCGGACCTATCAACATCGCAAGATCATTGACTAAGCCAATCTTCACCCAGCCAAGTCTCGGGCTTCCTTCTACCTGATTTTGATCATAGTGATTCGCGTAGAGAACCTGTTCGAATTCAGCGAGCTCGGTCAGCACCTGAAAAGCGGCGTCCCTGACAATGTTGTTTTCTTCCGACTGCTCCAGGCGCCAGGCGTTATAGCTGAACCCTCCCAGCGCAAATACGAGACTGATGATGGCCGTCAGCGACGGCGCCCTGCTGATGATCGACATGAACTCCTCCTAATGCCTAGAAGCACTCAACGGGGAATTGTTACAAGATCTGATATCATCCGCCACGGAAGAGCACGCGGGCTGGTGTCCGTCGCGGCCTTCAA
Organism: Pseudomonadales bacterium; assembly: GCA_965267195.1. Classification (GTDB taxonomy): domain Bacteria; phylum Pseudomonadota; class Gammaproteobacteria; order Pseudomonadales; family Azotimanducaceae; genus UBA9659. Next base: position 516,083 of record OZ253942.1, on the reverse strand, counting down.
AGCCGTTGAGCTGCTGTTGAAGTGGCTGGTGGGTTCGATTCCTACCTCTTCCGCCAACTATTGCACCTGACGCAAATATTCATCAAGTGTCCTGACACCCCAACCGGAAAAACCTTTCGGCATCGTTGGTCGTCCTTTGTCCAGCTTATCGACACTCGCGATATCGAGATGCGCCCATACCTGATCTTCTTCCACAAAAGATCCGATGAAGGCCGCCCCGGTGCTCGCACCGGGACTACCGGTATCGCTGTTCTTGATGTCCGCGAAATCTGAATTCAGCTGCTTGAAATGATGGTCATCCAACGGGAGTTGCCATAACCCCTCATTGGCAGTGCGTGACGCCTGGATGAGCTGGTCTACCAGATCCTGATGCCGCCCGAAGACGCCAGCGTAATCATCACCCAGAGCACGCCCTACTGATCCCGTTAGCGTAGCCACATCAATCAACACGCCTGGCTCATAGTTGACCTGTGCATAATGTACCGCATCCGATAAAACGAGCCTGCCCTCAGCATCAGTAGACAGGATTTCGATCGTCTTACCCGACATGGTTCTCTGTATATCTCCGGGCCGGTTCGCATTTCTTGAGGGCATGTTTTCAGCCAGCGCCGCCAGGGCAACGATGTTCATCTTTGCATCCCGAGCCGCCGCTGCGTAAATAGTGCCTATCACTACACCAGCACCACCCAGGTCGCCTTTCATCGCCCACATGCCTTTGTTCTGTTTGATGGAAATACCACCGGTATCAAAGGTGATGCCTTTGCCTGCCAGAACAATCGGCGCTTCATCACCACCGCCCATGTACTCAACAATCAGCAGTCTAGGCGGTCTCTCCGAGCCTTTACCTACACCATAGTGAGCTTCCATATTAAGGCGCTGAAGATCCTTTTCATCGAGCACTTTGACTTTTACATCAACGTCATCGAGCAACATTTCTGCTCGATCGATAAATGACTGGGGATAGATCACGTTACCCGGTTCTGAGGGCATATCTCTCGCGAAATAAACACCCCTGGCCAGATGATCAAGGTCGTCAGTGAACGCCGACTCCGAGTCATCAGTCGACAGTATGACGATCTCGGGCAGCTCGGCGGGATCAGTTTTCTTTTCCTTGTAACGGTCAAAGCGATAACTGCCTAACCGAAAGCCAAAAGCCACTCGGGCTGCATTCGCATCACGCGCAGCATCTTCAGGATGCCAAAGCACCTGGACACTGCCGCCTTTCACACTCCCAAGCAATCCACCAGCAGTTCCACCGAAGTTTTCTGCGACATTTCTATCGATGGGTTTGTCACCAAGACCTATCAGGTCAACCCGGTCAAAAGGCGCGACACCAAACAGCGTCAGGGTTTTATCGGTCTTTCCGGTGAAATCTGCTTCAGCTACTGCAGCAGAAAGCGCACCGGATGTTTTTGCGTCGACTTCTGCAGCGACACCAGTTAACTCTGAGCCCTCGCTCACTGGAATCACCACCCTACCCGCTTCAGGAATCAGGAACTCACCAAAGCTGATCGTTTGTTCCGCCTGACTCGGAATGGAAGTTATTGTCAGGATCGTGAATAAGAAAAGAAACTTAAGCTTCAAAACCAAACCTCTCAGTTGTCACAGTTGCTTGCGCCATCTCCGAATACCTGGGACCGGAAATCGCTTCTGGCGTAAACGCCTCATTGATTTCTGCCAGCATATCGGAGGAAATCTCGATGCTGGCAGCGTTGAAGTTGTCCTCCAGATGTTGGAGATTCGTTGTCCCTGGAATCGGCACACAGTCCTTGTCCATGGCCAGCGTCCAGGCCAATGCCAACTGCGCTACCGTGCACCCCAATTCAGACGAATATTTCTTCGCGGTATCGAGCAAGCCTAGGTTCGCGGAGAAATGTGGATCCGTAAATCTGGGAAACGTTCGACGCAGATCACTCTCATGATAGGCGTTGGGATCCAACGGTTGATCGGATAAGTAGCCACGCCCCACCGGCGAGAACGGAACAAAAGTCACTCCAAGTTCCTGGCAGGCCTCGAGCACAGCAATCTCAGGGTTACGCGTCATCAGAGAGTATTCCGATTGCATGGCTGAAATCGGGTGAACGGCATGAGCCTTTCGCAGCGTATCTGCTGACATTTCGGAAAGACCAATCATGCGGATCTTTCCAGCTTCCACCATTTCCGAGAGCGCACCGACCGAATCTTCTATAGGCACATTTGGATCGGGGCGATGCATGTAATAGAGGTCGATGACATCGGTCTGCAAGCGATCCAGGCTGGCATCACACGCGGCCTTGATGGTTTCCGGTCTGCCGTCAAGAAAGCGTTTACCATCCTTGAATCCCATGACGCATTTGCTGGCCAGGGTAAATTCATGACGCCGCTTTGAAATGGCTTCACCAATCAGCTTTTCATTATTGCCCATGCCGTAGATCGTCGCAGTGTCGAAAAAGTCATAGCCAAGATCCAGAGCTCGCTGGAGAAAAGCCACCGCGTCGTTGTGATCCTGCGCCGGGCCGTAGGCATGGCTGAGGTTCATGCAACCCAGTCCCACCGGATGCACTTCAGATGAACCGATCTTTCGTTTTGCTACCGTCATATAATCTAACCTTGATGCGCTAAAGGAGTATCGAAATGATTGGTCAGATTATTCGCCTAAAAATTCAGGAAGGCAAAGAAGCAGAGTTCGAGCCTCTTGTGGCTCAACTGGCGAAGGATGTCGCCGCAAATGAACCAGGTTCAATTTATGACATTCGTCGCGTAAAGGGCGAACCCCTTACCTACTTCTACTTTATCTCTTTCCCCGATCAAGCGGCGTATGATCGCTATATGGAAGCTGACTACCATCAGCAGATGTCCCCAAAAGCGGTTGCCATGCTCGACGGCGACCCGATATTCGAAGATCTAGAGACTTTTGATTGATCAGTTCAGGCTGACTGGCAGCATCACTTCGTTGGTGCGCCACCAGGCTGGTTTGAAAGGCGGGTCATAACGCGCCCAGATCGGCTCACCTGCGATACGCCATTTGCCAACCGCCTCCAGTTGGTTAGCGAGAGCATTCAAGTGATCGTTGTACTTTTCCATGCTCCAACCGCCCTTGTAACGAATGACCGCAACCGTCATGGCACTTGATTCAATCTCGACCCGTTCGTTGACCGGAGTCGGTGCCTCATCAACACTGTGGGTCAGATAGAAGGACACTTTCTGGGCATCTTCAGCGATCCTTGTCTGGAACACCGGCGCTGTCATGGCAATTTTTTCATCGGACTGGTTGTTGCCGAAGATGTAATCCGCAAGGAGTCGGAATCCCTGGTTTCCTGCTGACCTCATATCTGCATCGACGGATACGGTGGCTACAGTAAAAGCCGGGTACTCACGGATCTCCATCTGCTCACCGATGGTTTCAACAACGGCATAGTCGGGTTCATCCAATGCCATAACACTATTGGCTAACACGCCGGCAAGCAGCGTTAAGAACACTCGAATCACGATGCTTTTGACTCAACCTTGAGCGCTTCCAATTGAGCGCGAATTTCCTCAGCTTCCGCGGTGAGAAACGAGTACTCACGGATCTTGCCGTTACGCTGCATATGCATAGCTTCCTGCAGTTTTGCTTCGTACTGCTTCTGCAGTTTCTTGGTTGGATCTTTTTTGAACAAGCCGAACATGCTGTTCCTGTCCTGTTGATGTATGTGCAGAGAATACGTTGCACAAAACACCTTGGATCAGGTCGCGTCTTCCATCCGCCCGCCATAGTCCCAGGAGGTTACCCAGGTCGGGGTAAGGACAAACTCAAGCTCATCATCCACGCGGCTTAGCAGCCACTTCGCCAGGGATTGATTGGTATCCCCCAGATATCGGTCAATCAGTGATCGGAGCGTGGACTCCGCATTCTCCGGATTAGAAGACACTTCAGCTTTGCCCCGAACGCCCTGATATGGCGGTTCATTCGGTGCGATCTCGAAGGCACACCGACCACGGGCCCGCAACAACTTCGCCAGCTTGCTGCTCTTATGACTGACAATAAATAGGGTGCCATCACGATACTGGTACCAGACAGAACAGATCAGCGGGTATTCCCCGTCATCCACGGCAATACGGATGGGTATTCGGGATGAGTTGAGAAACGCCTCGACCTGGCTCTCATTCCAATCGCTTTTACTACTGAGATTCTTCATGATTTAAGTGTGTAACAAAGCCGGATCAGATGCATCAATCAAGCATGAAAAGACTACTTTTACTCCTGATTACCCATGCCACAGCACTCGTCATTGGTTTTGCCGCCGGTGTGTTTGCATTACCGATTCTCATTGCGCCTCCTTCACCGGATACCACAGTGCTGGTGGAAAACGCTGAAGCCAGTCAATACACGGGCACGTTCACTCGGGATAGGACCGACAGCGACTTCCTCCACTGGGGCGAAGGCGAGGTTTCTATTAGCAGTGACGCCGTCACCTTCATGGGTGAACTGGCACCAGGTCCTGACTACAAACTCTACTTCTCGCCAGAGTTTGTCGAGACGGAAGCAGATTTTAATGCGCTTAAGTCACAAATGGTTCAAGTGGGTCCAGTGAGCACTTTCAACAACTTTGCGCTGGCCATTCCAGAGGGCATCGACCCCGGGGACTATCGCGCCGTCATCGTCTGGTGTGAAACCTTCGGAGAGTTCATTACCTCGGCAACTTACCAGTAGCCGTCAGGCAAGCCGCTTCCTGTATTGCCAGGGATATTCACTATCGTTGGCAGCCAGTGGCTGAACATGGTGGTGTTCAAAGAAGTTTCGGGACACACGTTGCGCCTTAATGAGCAGACCACGTGTGTTCAGAGTGCGAGCATCCGAAAATACCGCCTCCATGAGTGCTTCACCGACACCCTGGCCCTGAATCACGGGCAACACATAGAGCCCATGGAACAGACCACCTTGACCATTCGGTAACGATTGTGCCGGGGCAGCATCCCAGGCCGCGACCCCGATAACCTCTTCTTTATAGGTAGCTACCAGCGTTTCGAAGAAATCGAGGTCGGTCGCACTATATTTGAGAACCGGCACCGCGAGTCTTTTCACTCGATTGGGCAAAGGCCAGTTCATCACAGCTGATTCGATAACGAGGTTGATCTTTTCCAGATCAGAGACAGTCGCACTTCTGATTTTTAGATTTTTCATGGTCCGTTATACGGCCAGTTCGGCGAAAAGGACCAGCCACAGCAATTCTGCGTATAAAACGGTATGAAAAAAGACATTCTTTACTATGACGGCGCCTGCCCACTCTGTCGCACTGAAATATCCCACCTAGAGAAAACTTCCGATGCACAGATCGAATTCCGGGACGTCCACGCTCTCGAATTGGATAAAGCAGAGGCAGAAACCAAGCTCAAGATGCTACACCTTGAAACGAGCTCTGGTGATGTACTGAAGGGATTGGATGCGAATGTTGCTGCCTGGCAACACACTCGCTGGGGATTTCTATTCAAACCCCTTCGCTGGCCAGTCATCAGGCAGATAGCAGACGCCGTCTACGGCTACTGGGCAATTAAACGCTTCGATCGCCTGTACCCGGATGGCTATACAAGGACCAACAGCGACCAGGCCAGCACGTGTAAACCGACTACCACCGAGGTCACCACCGAGCGCATGGTTCGATAATAAGCCGGCTGAGCATCGAACACTGCAAACCTTCGCTCACACAGCGCCTGAACAACATAAAGGCAGGCGAGCCCCAGAAGCATCAGCGAACCAGACCAAAACACCAGACCGAGCGCTACCAGGAACAATACATTACTGAACAGGACAATAGGCAGTCGCTGCGCTTCATTTGGCCCGATCGAAACCAGTGCAGTCGCCCACCAGCTTCCCGCAAGAAAAGACAAAATCGCCAGCGAGTAGAGTGAAAATACTCTAAGGGCCATTTCCGGATCCGGGAGCAACAAAGACAGAGCAAAAGGAACAATGCCCAAAGCGCCTAACGCCTTCACCAACGTCTTTCGCTTCATCAGGCCTGACAATTCGGGCACCAGTAGAGACGCCTCGCGCCGATCTCTTCTCTGATGATCTTTGTCCCGCAGTTGAGGCAGCCTTTCCCCGTCCGCCCGAACGCTGCGAAACGATAGGACTCAAATCCGCCGCCCTGGGACTTCAACTTCCTGGCGGTTGCCTGGGTCACCGTGACGCCGCGCGTTTTATAGCTACGCTGACTGATGGTAATCGTGGCCCGCGCTAAACGTTGGATGGCTGCAGCATTCAGTTCGGACGGTTTCGCCGTTGGCGGCACTTTAGCCTGAAACAAGATTTCTGTACGCAGATAGTTGCCGATACCAGCGATAAAGCCCTGATCCAAATATAGGCTCGCAAGCGACCTGCGTGTAAAAGTTTTGTCGCGCAGCCGAGATGCGATAGTCGATGGCGTCAGCGATTCATCCAACACATCTGGTCCAAGCTTCTTCAGAAACGGGTGTTCGCTCAAATGTTCCGTTGGCCAGAACTCAACATCCGTTGCACTGAATAACAACGCACTATGCGCATCGGTGTGCAACGCAACTCGAAGCTTGCGAGTGGTATTGGGAAAGTTGCCGCGCTTCGTAATCCGCCAGACGCCATAAAGCTGGTTGTGCGAGTACAGGGTCTCACCGTGATCGAACTGCGTCAGCATGGCCTTGCCATGGCATGTAACACGTTCAACTTTTTTGCCCAGGATGCGCTTTCGCGCTCGAACCGTGCCGGGCAGCGTAAACTCCGCGTCCTCAATCGTTTGCCCAGCCAGCACTTTGTGCAGACGGTCCGCGGCTAATCTGATTTCTGGGCCTTCAGGCATGTTCACTCCCCTTGATTCTTCCTTTTATACGCGTCAGCCACAAAATAGATCCAAGGACACCTGGATTGCGTAACCACAGGCTATGAGCGAACACTCCAGGACATGGCTAATCACTGGCAGCACCATTGGCAGGGCCTTGGCTGAGCACTATGCAGAGTCTGATTCTGTCGACCAGGTCATCTATACATGGCGCTCTCAGGAACCCAGTTTCGATTCGCCTAAAATACAAACCATGCAGCTCGACCTGACATGTGAAGATGCCGTAGCCAAGACCATGAGCGACATCGATAAGCTGGATGGCGTCATCAACGCCATGGGTTTTCTGCACGACGAAAGCCACAAACCCGAGAAAGCCATTGCCCGGTTCGAACCCAACGGCCTTTTGAGAAGCATCGAGCTGAATACGCTGCCCACCGCTCTACTAGCGAAACACTCAAAGAAACTCCTGAAGGCCAGCCCATCTGGCGTGTTCGCCGCCATATCTGCAAAAGTTGGATCGATAGAAGACAATCGACTGGGTGGCTGGTACAGCTATCGCGCTTCCAAGGCAGCGCTCAACATGCTCCTGAAAACACTGGCCATAGAGTGGCGTGTTGGATTACCCAATACCTGCGTCGCTGCACTGCACCCAGGAACGGTGTTCAGCCCACTGTCAGAGCCCTTCACCGGTCGCAATCATTCCCCGGTGACCCCAGCAGAAAGCGCTTCAAATCTTAAGCAGGTGCTCGATCAGTTAACCCCCGACAAAACCGGCCGCTTCTGGTCCTGGGATGGCACAGAATTGCCATGGTAAATCGACTACGCCTGATTCTCGGAGATCAACTGAATGAAGCCCACAGCTGGTTCTCCGAGAAAGACGATCAAACCCTGTATGTCATTGCTGAGCTTCACGAAGAAGCCACCTACGTAAGGCATCATGTTCAGAAAATCTGTGCCTTTTTCCTGGCCATGCAGACCTTTGCTGAATCACTTGAAGCTAATGGCCACAAAGTGCTTCATCTGACCTTGGACGACACTCACGACACGTCAGATGCAGGCACCCTTCTCTCCTACCTCGCATCCGAGCATGAGGCAAAACTGATCGAGTATCAGCGACCGGATGAACAGCGATTGCTCGAACAACTGAGAACACTTTCAGTCCCCGGCGTCGAAGTTGTCGAATGTGATACTGAGCACTTTCTCGTGCCTTTCGAAGAACTTGGTAAACATTTCCAACAGGGCAAAGCGCACCGGATGGAAACCTTCTACCGAAAGATGCGCCAGCAACATCAAATACTGATGGAAGACGGTCAACCCTTAGGCGGCAAGTGGAACTACGATGCGTCAAATCGTAAGAAGCTAAAAAAAGCAGACCTGGCTGTTATTCCCACACCCCTGACTTTCCCTCACGACGTTAAAGAAATCCTCGAACGCCTGAACCGACACAACATCGAGCACATTGGCACTGAAAAGACCGAAATCTGGCTCCCAGTGTCGCGACGTGAATCGCTGCAGCTTCTGAAATGGTTTTGTGAATCTGCCCTACCTCGATTCGGCGATTTTCAGGACGCGATGACCGATCAGTCTGAATTCGCCTGGTCACTGTTCCACTCTCGCCTGTCTTTTTCCATCAACACCAAAATGCTCCATCCGATAGAGGTGATTGAAGCCGCAGTAAATGCGTACCACGCTAATGACGCCATCGACATTTCCCAGGTAGAGGGTTTTGTGAGACAGATACTCGGCTGGCGGGAATTCATCCGTGGCATCTACTGGGCGAACATGCCTGGCTACGACACGCTCAATGAACTGAATGCCGATCACCCTCTTCCAGACTATTTTTGGAATGGCGACACTCAAATGAATTGTGTAAAGCAGGCAGTCACCCAGTCTTTGGACTATGCATTTGCTCATCACATTCAGCGGCTCATGGTGACTGGTGTCTTCGGACTGATCGCCGGGATTCATCCTGATGAGATGGATGCCTGGTATCTGGGTATCTATGTGGATGCACACGAGTGGGTGGAAATGCCAAACACCCGCGGCATGAGTCAGTTTGCTGATGGAGGACTCGTTGCGAGCAAACCCTATGCAGCCAGCGGTAACTACATCAACAAGATGAGCGACTACTGTCAGAGCTGTCATTACAACGTGAAAGAAAAACTCACCGACGACGCCTGCCCGTTTAACGCACTTTATTGGCATTTCATGGTGAGGCATCGCAAACGCTTCGAATCAAATCCAAGAATTGGCATGGTTTACAGAAGCTGGGATAAACAGGACGTCCAGGTGCAGGAGCTCACCATGCAGAGAGGTGACGATCTGCTGGAAAAGTTAGGTGAGTTGTAAGTTCGATTGAGTAAAATAGCCGCCATGAAGTTCGTAATACTCTCTGGGCTGCTCACAGCCTTTTTCACAAACTTCGCTATGGCGATGACCGGGTCGGATGCATTTATCTGCGACGTGATTCGTTACAGCACCAACCCAACGGAAGTGAAGGAAGCCGAGGTGGAAGCGACTTCACGCGGCATATGCGGATTCTCGAAACCTGAGCCCGTTGAGCCACCAAAAGAGAGAAGGCGTCCACTGACCAACCCTTCTGAGGAAGCTGAGAAAGCCGTCTTCATCGGCGCGCTGATCTGGGCGGTTTCGAACGGCAAGGTCAAAGGCCCCGTTACCGGCCAACCCACACCTCACGGTGGAAGACCTTCCCCGCGTTAATCTGACACTGCAATAATAATTCGGTCGTCTTCGCGCGTTACCGAGTAGGTTTCCAAGTCCATTTTTCGAGGTCCCGTCAGGCAACGACCGTCCCGGACATCGAACTGTGCACGATGCAATGGGCAGACAACTGCTTCACCCTCGAGCCATCCCTTGGAAAGTTGAACTCGCGCGTGCGAACAAATGTCTGAAATTGCAAAGTATTCGCCACCAAGCCTGGTTAGCAGAACGTATTCGCCGTCCTGCTCAACGCCTTTCATTTCACCGTCACGCAATGAAGCGTCAACAATTATGTCCGGCATTCTGCGCCCCAATGCTTAGACAGCTTCTGCAACCTGCACAGGAATCGTATTGGTGCTTCGCTCAACGACATTATTCTCGGTGAGATAAACAAGCTTTGGCTTGAATTCATCCGCTTCCGCTTCTGACATCTGAGCATAGGCAGCGATAATAACTTTATCGCCAACCTGCACACGCCGCGCTGCAGCACCGTTCATAGAAATGGTGCCAGAGCCCGCTTCCGCGAGAATAACGTAAGTGGAAAAACGTTCTCCGTTATCAACATCGTAGATGTCGATGCGCTCGAATTCTCGCAAGCCCGCAAGCTTTACAAGATCCGCATCAATCGCGCAGGAGCCGTCGTACCAGAGTTCAGCCTGGGTGACAGTTGCCATATGCAACTTGCCTTTCAGTAAGGTGATATCCATTTTGAATGGTCCCCGTATCCAAAGATTTAGGTCCGATAAGGCGAGCGATTGTGCCTGATTCGGGGTCGAAATCAACTTTCTATGATCCCGAAATATTCATTATCATGCCGAGTGATTTGGAAATACGGGCATCGATTGATGGAAACCTTGAACATATCGAATGATGGGGCTGTACGGATTGTCGAGCTGAACCGCCCAGACTCACTGAACGCCATCAACGGTCAGATGATTGACGATCTGACAGATGCGTTTCTCGATGCAGGCACAGATGACGCCGTAAAAGTGCTACTGCTACGAGGTGCGGGTCGTGTTTTCTGGGCTGGCGCTGATCTCAAAGAGATGGGTCGCAGCACCCACGAAGCGAAACACACCTTCAAGGAAATGACGGATGCCATCATTGATTTTCCAAAACCTTTCATCGTGGCAGTTCACGGTGTCGGCGTGGGTATCGGCGCGACCATCTGCGGGCTGGCCGATTTCACTTTGATGGCAGACGATGCACGACTGCGGTGTCCTTTCTCTTCACTGGGTCTTGTTGCTGAAGCAGCCAGTACCGTCACCTTCCCCAGGCTCATGGGTAGACAGCAGGCAAGCTGGATGCTGCTGTCCGCGGAATGGATGAATGCGCAAGACTGTTTTGATGCAGGCCTGATTGGCGAAGTGACTTCCCCAGATCATCTGCTCGATCGCGCCATGACCCGAGCAAATATTCTCGCGGCACTACCCGTTGCTTCCCTTATAGCGACAAAAAAACTGATGATGGATCCGATTCGCGAGCAGATGAAAGAAGTTGCGGTGAAGGAAAACAAGGCGCTGTTTGCGCTGCAGGGTGAGCCTGCGAATAGCGAAGCCTTAAAAGCATTCGCTGAAAAACGTGCACCGGACTTTACCGGTTTGTAAGTGTCAGCGCGGCGAACTACCGTAAACCAATCCCAGTCCCTGGGTCTTATATCCCAGTAATACCAGTAACTCATCGCTCGCCGATTCAATCACATCGTCATCCAGTGACAGAAACCAGTTCTCCTGAGTGCGATAGATAGGCCGCGTGTACCAGCCGAACAAACCAGCACGAGGTGCCTGGGAACGATTACAACCTGTGCGGTGCATCACGCGACTTTCAAAAACCATCAAGGTGCCGGCTGGCGCGATGATGGGTTCAGCCAGGTCATCCAATTCCGTGACATCTAGATCCTCGGCTTTATGGCTTCCGGGAATCACCTCAGTTGCCCCGTTTTCACCCGTAAAGTCATCCAGACACCAGGCAAAATTCATACCCTGCGGTTGTTCTGGCCAGGGCTTTGGTATGAAGAGCTGATCCTGGTGCCAGGCGCCACCTTCACTTCCTGGTTGAGCAATGTTCGCCGATATGTTGCCCAACAGCGCTGGCCAGCCGATCACTTCTTGCAGAAGGTTCAACACGATCGGCAACTGAACCAGATCACTGAAGACAGGATGTCTGTTCAGAATGTTCCATACACGGACATTGGCTTCACCATAGTCGAGACCAAAAGAATCGGCTACTCGCCCCAGACGCGTATCTTCGTCGGCGCCGCCGTAGGTTGCCTCTCGGGCGAGCTCCAACTGTCCTTCTGATAACTGGCCTGAGAGCAGCGCAACACCATACTGCTCAATGTCGGCTTTCGCTTGGGCTGCATCGTTTGTAAGCGCGGGTAACATCTTCGTATTATGACATGATGAAAGCAGCCTTCATGGAATCGCACCGGCAACGTCTTACGGACGAGGGATACTGCGTTATTGAAAACGTGCTTTCACCAGATGAAACCGCTCGAGTTCGTCATCACTTAGTTGAGGCCGCAGCAGAAAGCGAACGCCGGGGCATCCCAACCCGCATCGAAACGCTGGACCCCAACGAGAACAACGTCCGCGTATTTAATTTGCTCGACCTGGACCCAGTGTTTCGTGAGCTCATCCAACATCCGGCAGCACTTGAGGTCGTGCGCCATGTTCTAACCGATGATTTCATCATTTCGAACTTCACCGCGAACATCGCGCTGCCGGGTAGTGAATCCATGGTCGTTCACTCCGATCTTGCTGTGGTATTGCCGGAACCCTGGCACTCGCCCTGGAGTATCAACATCATCTGGTGTCTCGATGACGTCACCGCTGAAAACGGTGGCACCCTGTTTATGCCCGGGAGCCATCATTTCGAACGCATGTCAGATGTTCCAGAGGATATCGCCGATAAAATGATTCCGTTCGAAGCCCCGGCTGGGAGTATTGTTGCCATGGAAGGTCGGCTTTGGCACACCTCAGGAAAAAACCAAACCGTTGACGAGGAGCGCGCCTTGTTGTTTGGCTACTACAGTCGTTCCTTTATTCGGCCGCAGTGGAACCACAATGTTGGCCTGGGAGAGGAAGCACAGCGAGATCTATCACCAGAGATGCGACGATGGCTGGGGCTCAATATAACGGCAAACGTTGCGCCGCTAAAAGGCATACCCGACAGCAGGAATCCGTCATGACAATCGCTTTCATTGTTAACAGCATTGTAGTTTCGATTGTCGTGCTCGTTCACTACGAAGCGCTACGCCAACTGTCTGTCTGGATCCCTCGTTTACCGATCCCTCGACGCTTGTGGGTTGTTGTTGCTGTCTTTGGTGCCCTGGTCGCCCATGCCGTTGAGGTATGGATATTCGCCGGAGCCTTCTACTGGTATATCTCCACCGAGGGACTCGGCACCCTGGTAGGCGCTTTCAATGGGACGTTACTCGATTGCGTCTACTTCTCATTTATCAACTACACCTCACTGGGTTATGGCGACATCGAGCCTGTGGGGCACGTGCGTTTTTTGTCAGGGCTCGAAGGTTTGGTCGGACTTGTGATGATCGGCTGGACCGCTTCATTCATTTACGTAGAGATGACTCGCTTCTGGCGCGAGCCAGATAACGATGTATAAAATGCTCTAATACCTTGCAGCATAGTCTTAACTCAGGGAGAGAGAAGATGGCGAATATCGTGATTTGTGCAGATGGAACCTGGAATCGTCCCGAAGAGGACATCGAAAAAGATCACCCGACCAACGTACTGAAACTCGCACGAGGCATCGCACCAGGCGGCGCTAACGGCAAACAACACGTCTTTTACGACTGGGGTCTTGGCTCTTACCACAGCGGACTCAGTGCAGGAGCAACTGGACGCGGCATCCACAAAAACATCCTCGATGGTTATCGCTACATCGTTCAAAACTATGCCAACGGCGATGACATCTATCTGTTCGGGTTTTCTCGAGGTGCTTACACCGTTCGTGCCTTGTGCGGCTTGATCAATAATTGCGGCATCATCAAACGTAACGATGCACGACTGATTCAGCAGGCTTGGGAAATCTACAAGAGCCCTTCTAAGAAAAACCATCCAGGCGGAAGCGCCGCGACTAACTTTCGATCAAACCATTGCCACCCGTCTCGCAAAGTTCATTTCGTTGGCGTGTGGGATACAGTCGGTGCGCTGGGTATTCCGATCAGCTTGATGGGCATGTTTGATGGCAATGACGAATTCTATGACAACCGCATGGGTTCCAACGTCAGTTACGCACGACATGCCCTTGCCATCGATGAACGCAGAGAAGACTTTGCGCCGACGATCTGGCAACCAAAACCAGGCGTGGATTTAAAACAGGTTTGGTTCGCCGGTTCCCACGCTGATGTCGGAGGATCTTATGAACCAGATGATGACGGTACAGCAATTGCCGACGTGCCACTGAAATGGATGTTGAATGAAGCAAGCTCAGCCGGACTTAGAACCGAAAACCATGTAAAAACGGCCATCACTGATGGCACCCTGGCAAAGCTTCATGAGTCACGTCGAAAACTCTATCGCTTTCGCGGCAAGCTGGATCGCGACCTTGTCTATCCAGATATCCCCACGCGCATTCACCCCAGCGTGAAAACACGCTATGAATCTGATCTGGATTATCGCCCTCCCCAGCTCGAAAAACTCGTGGCTAGCTCTGGCTGGAACGGGTTGGATGTTGGTACCTGAATGCGCCAAGTGTGACCTGGTTCACAGTTTTTAGACCATATGCGTCACACTTAGCCTACTTAGTCACTCTTCAAAAAAACCTGGTAACTACCTGTTTCTTATAGGGATTTCTTTCCTCGTCTAGCGTTGGCACGCAATTTGTAAGAGAATGCGTACAAACATAGGCTCCCCGAGGAGCACGGCGATGACAGACAAACAGAAAATTATGATCGTGGACGATGAGCAGCACATCCTGGACTTTTACTGCACCGTCCTGACGAACAACGGCTACGAATGTGTGTGTTACACCGGCGCAGAGGATGCGTTGGAGGATCTGGACGATAGCTTTGACCTGCTGATCACTGACAATCGCATGCCAGGAATGACAGGCATCGAGTTTCTGGAAGAAGTTATGGAAGACCACGAGGAACTGCGTCGAATCATGATCACTGGTTCTTACGGCACGCAGGAGCAGATGAGCAGCATCCTGGACAATGGCCTGGCGCACACGATGCTAAACAAGCCCTGCGGAATGGATAACTTCATGGCCGCTGTTAAGGAACAACTCGCGATCAGCGAGGAAAACGCTTAAGCATTACCCTGCACTCTCGCAATGTCTTCTTTTAGCGTCCTTGCACCTAAGAAGTAGTGGAAGGCACACCAGATATTCACTGTCCCGAATATCATCAGAGAGTATCGAAGGGATTCTTTCCCGTACTCAGCACTTAGGACATCACTCAATATACCCACACCCTGCGGCCCGATACCCATGCCAATAATGTTTAGCATGAACAGTGTGATAGCGGCTGCAACGGCACGCATTTCCGGTGGTACAAGGGACTGGATCATGGCAAAGGTTGGCGCAAGGTAAAAACCGCCAAAGAAGGCCGGAATCAAATAAATCAGAATGGCATTTGTGAAGTCCTGCATCAGGAAGAACAGCACCAAAAACGGCACCAACCCACCTTTGCCAATCGCAACCACCCACGCAAACCAGCGTATGTCTTTCGACGCCAGCATGTCCGCAAACTTACCCGCGGTGAAAGTACCGATACCGCCAACGATGCCGCTCATCAGTGCTAGCGTCAGGCCGACTTCAGTTTGGGAGAGCCCGTGGGATCGAACAAAAAATGCGGGCAACCAAAGCGTCATCCCGTAACCAACGAATCCCGCGAGTGAACTACCAAAGATCACATGACGTGCCGCCGGTGTTCGCCACAGGTGTCTTGCAACATGCATAAAAGGCGGTGCATCGTTTAAAGACTGCTGGCTGTCTGATGCACCACGAACCGGCTCATCTACCGTCAATCTCACCAGTAACGCTATAAGCAGTCCTGGTAAACCAACCACGATGAACGTTGTCCGCCAGCCCCAATGCTCGCTCATCCAGCCACCGCCCAGATAAGCGACCAGCAGACCAATGTTGATCCCCATCGCGTAGATACCCATCGCGGTTCCTCGCTCGGATGCGGGGAACATATCTGAAATCATGGAATGTGTTGGCGGTGTCGAGCCTGCTTCACCGATGCCAACGCCAATTCTGGCAAGCGCAAGCTGCGCAAAGGATTGAACATAGCCACAGAGCACCGTCATGCCGGACCAAACCGTGATGGCTATCGTAATGATATTGCGGCGGTTACCCCGGTCCGCAAGCATTGCAATCGGAATCCCCAGCGTGGCATAGAAGAGCGCAAAGGTAATACCGATCAGAAATCCCATTTGGGTATCACTGGCACCAAGCTCTCCTTTAATAGGCTCAAGGAGGATGCCCATGATCTGGCGATCTACATGACTTGAAACATAGACCAGCACCAGAACACCAAGCGCATACCATCGATACCAGGGCGGCCTCTCCCGCGCCTGGGTGGTTGATACAGTTTCTGTCATAGACTTCTTGAGGTTGCTTAGCCCTCTCCCCCCTGGTCTTCGTACATCACGCTTTCCATCTCTTCAATCGTCGTGGATTGCTCTTTGATGATGGTCTTCATGATGTCGCCGAGGGTGATCATGCCAACCGGTCCCTGGTTGTTGATAATGGGCAGGTGCCTGATTTTTCTTTGGGTCATCATCGCCATGCAGCGATCCAGCAGCGTGTCTTCTTTAGCGAAAACAACATCCGCTGTCATGATCTCACTGACCTTGGTGTTTTTGCTGGCGCGATCTTTCAGGATGACTTTTCGAGCGTAATCTCGCTCGGAAAGGATACCGGCAAGGGTGGACTCACTACTCGTGACAACGAGTGCACCGACATTTTTTTCTGCCATCAGTGCAACCGCATCGTAAACCGTGGCGTCTTGATCAATGGACCAGACGTTTCGACCTTTTTCGTCGAGAAGATTTTTTACTGTGCTCATAGCCAACCCTTCTTGATGAGGTTTCTCTAACCATAGATTGACCATCAGTTTTTGGCAACCAGCGCCAGACCTCGCGATATCTGGGCTTGCATGCGAGCTGCAATTCATCGACACAGCGATTCGGCTCGTCGACGGCTAAAAAAACTCAACAGAATTTCCGCTCAACTCACCGCAATCTGTAAACCTTTTTCGGTAACTTGCGTCTTAATAGGCACAGGTCAGATGAAATGACATCAACCTGAAACCAAACAACCCAAAGGGAGAGCAACATGAAAATTCGTCAAATCTTCACTACTGCAATCACTGCCGCCGCCCTCACGCTGTCTCTGGGCGCAAGCGCAGCCATGATCAAAGGTACACACGGATCGGTAAGCGTCGACCTGGCAGATCTTGATCTGACCACTGTAGACGGCCAGCAAATCATGCACGCACGCATCAAGAAAGCAGCGAAAGAAGTTTGTGGTTCACAGGACTACAAAACAGCAGGTTCTCTGGAGAACCTTCGCAAGAACAAGGCATGTTTCAACGATGCAGTAACTGCCGCGGTAGATTCAGTGGACAACCGATACCTCACGGCTTCGGTGGAATAAAGAGTTCCTAACGCGCGAGAACCCCAATGATCGCGCTCCACTAGCGGGCGACTTCGGTCGCCCGCGTCCTATTTTAGAACCTCATCCCGAGCGTAGCCGAGGGATCTCTACCGAATCACCCCATAAACCCGCTGCGGTTTAATTCTCAAAATCACCCGCTGCTGAGTTTCCAACCAATTCTCAAAGTCTTCCGGCTCCTGATATCCCGTGTCTTTGATGTTCTCAAAGACAAGCCGAGTTGTTCTCACAAGGTCATCAGACTGGATCGTCACAACGCCTTCAACGGCAACGAAATTAAACGGTTCTTCGTTGTTGATGATACAAAGATTGACTCGCTCGTCGTTTTCAAGCGTTTTTCTTTTGAAGGTCATTCCAGGCGTACTGACAACCAGGTCGTCGCCATCTCGCGCATAGGCCACAACAGACGACACTGGACTACCGCTTTGCCGCAGGGTTGTCAGTACCGCCCAGCGATACTCGTCAATAAAATCCTCGAAAGCCTGGTTCTCTGAAATCATCTTTGGATGCCCCGCATGTTTATAATGCCAAGACGTTACCGCAATCAGTAAAAGGTGTCTGCATGCCCCGCCTGAACCCACAAGAACAAACCACGTTTCTCGAAACACCTGGCATTCTGATGCGCATTGCCTGCGTTAGACCTGATGGCAGCCCGCTTGTGACGCCAATCTGGTTCATCTATCACGATGGCGCCATCTGTTTCACACCACGCGCCCAATCTGAATGGTTTGCCTGTTTAAGACACGATCCACGAGTCAGCCTGTGTATTGATGAGCAGAACCTACCTTACCGAAAAGTCATCGCGGAAGGCTCAGCAGAGCTGGTCCACGACCTTGGGGAAGATGACCAATGGCGAGATCTGTACCGCGAGATCGCAAAGCGTTACGTGCCACCTGAAGCTGCAGAGGACTATGTGCAAAACACGATTGATCAGGAACGCGCCCTGTTTCGACTACCAATGGACAAAGCAACGGTAAAAAGCTGGCGGATGCCTGTTGAGGGAGAGGATCAAACCGGCATCTGGCACCAGCGTTATTACGCACCGGGCACCAAATTCTCGAACGACTAACTCTGGCGCCTGAAAACCAGCAGCTGATTATTGGCTGGCATCGGGTTGTCTTCACTCAGGGTTAGACCAACGCGCTCCGCCTCTGCCATAAGCGTTTCGATATCACGAATCCCCTGATGGGCTACTTGAGACTTCAGCCAGCCATCGAAGTCCTTATTAGAGGGCGTTGTGAAATCACCTTTGTATTTGAAAGGTCCGTACACAACAAAAACACCAGAACCGGAAAGCACGCGATCAACACCGGCGAACATCGGTTCAATCAAATCAGCTGGCATGATGTGAAAAACGTTCGCACAGAACACCGCATCAAAGTTGCCTGGGACGTCGAATGAGCTCACGTCCAGATACAGAGGCTCTGCCAGATTGGAGAGCGTTACCTGAGCCAGGTTCGCCTGCAGGGAGGGAAAATAAGGTTCCCGATCGGATGGCTGCCATTGAATCTTGTCGAGTGCATCCGCGATGAAAACCGCATGTTGACCTGACCCACTACCAACTTCCAGCACACTGTCACCATCACTCAGCAAGCGTCGTAATTGCTCCAGAATGACAGCCTTATTGTTGTCTGCAGCACGATTGAACCGCTCGAACCCAGCGCTGACTTCATTCAGGTTTTGTGACACACTCGATGACATTCTTTAACTTAATAACAAACCAGAGGGAACCGCATGGCCGCTTACTTTATCGCACAGTACGTTGTAAAAAACCCAGAACTCTATATGGAATACTCCGCAGGTGCGGGACCGACTCTCGCTCAGTATGGTGGCGAACTGGTGGCATTTGATGTGGCGGCAGAAGCCGTGGAAGGTGAAGCGCCAGGACCTCAAACCGTCATCATCAAGTTTGAAGACACAGAGAAAGCAAAGACCTGGTACAACAGCCCTGAATACCAGGCGGTTGTGAACAAGCGACTGGAAGCCACAGAAGGTTACTCCGTGATCTCCCAGTCAATGAACCCTGGCGGCTAAGCCCTCCAGACCCTTTTATTCACACCACCAAACATTTCTGACAACTCGACTCTGGTCGGCGTCACTTTGATCGCGACAAAACCGGGATCAGTAGGACCCGCCGGCCAGAAGTCTTTCAGATCGTAGTCCAGCGCATCCCAGGCGTGGGCTTTCGTTTCATCATCCATAAACAGTTCCGCTGTACCACGGCACATGATGTGAATGAAGTTTGGTGGAGCCACCTGCCACTGAATATCTACCTCAGGTACGTTGCGCATCTGCTTAGCTTTGGGCGAATCGGGCGACGTTGCTAACCAAAGCACGTCACCTTCCCAGGTTGGATGCACCATTCGAACCCTGGGGCCAGTTTTGCTTTGCGTTGCCCAGGCACACCAAATCGCTTCCGCGCTCGCTTTTCCTACATCTGCAAAAAATGCGTCTTTATCCGCAGCGGTTACTTCTATTTCAGACATCTTGTTTACCTTTCTTGATAAGTCACATTCAGGTTGGGCAGACCACGAAGAATAAAGCTTGGGTCCGCAACCGGTCGTCCTTTGGAAGCATCGAGAGAAAACTCTCCGAAGTGTTCCAACAACTCGTAAAATCCGATATTAAGTTCTTGCCTCGCCAGCGGCGCACCAATGCAGTGGTGAACACCTGATCCAAAGGCCATCTGCATACCGGCTTTCGCACGTTCAACATCTACGTCGTCTGGATTCTCAAACTGGCGCTCGTCACGATTCGCAGCCCCATAACGAAGCATCAACATGTCACCTTCTTTGAGCGCATAACCACCGAGCTCAGTATCTCGAGTTACCAGTCGAGGCAGCCCTTGAACAGGCGCCTCAACACGCAATGTTTCTTCAACGAAGGTTCTGATGCGTTTTTCATCGCCACGGATTTTGTCCTGAATCTCAGGATTGTCACACAGCGCCAACATGCCCCAACCAAAAGTACTGGTCGTGGTTTCGTGGCCTGCTACCAGGAACTGATTCAGGATAGACAAAATTTCGCCGTGCGTGAGCTCACGATCCGCCTCTTCCAGCTTCGAGTTAGCAAGGATCGTGATCATGTCTTCCTGTGGATCTTTACGCCGCGCCTCAACCAATCCAATGAGGAACTTTTGCAGGTCCAGGGCAATTTGCCCCCTTTCAATAATCTGCTCGGGCGTCAGTGGCGCCATCTTGAGACCAGCGGCCGCGGCAGTTGCAGCCGGGTAAAAGAAATCGCGGTCTTCAATTGGAATGCCGAGGCGATCTGAAATAATTTCGAGGGGCACCGGGAACGCAAAGTCCTCCATGAAGTCGCCATCGGTTTTCCCCTTCATGGTCTCAATGTTCTTCATGATGACCGCGCGAACCTGATCCTCGCTCTTCTTGACCTGAGAACCTGTGAACAGCTGTGACACGAGTGAGCGATATTGTGTGTGCTCAGGCTCATCGAGCGTCAGCATCGTCGGCGGGATCTCGACCATCTGGGATTCGATGTCCATCGCTTCTTTCTTCTGATCATCCGACAGAGTCGAAAACATCAACTCCCTTGCACCGCCAAGGAACCGGTCGTACTTCGAGGAAAAATCATCAGTTCGTTTGATGGCTTCTCTCAACAAGTCATATCGAGTCACCACGTGCAGATTCATTTCAGGCATGAAGTAAATCGGCGCTTCATCGCGAAGCTGCTTATAGGCGGGATAGGGATCGATCAGATTTTCTGGGCTGAACAGCTGAACGTTCAGTTCACTCATGGCGTGGCCTTCGGGTCATAGGAAACTGCAGCAAGACTACCGAAGGGATTGAAACCCAGTCAAGGAAACCGTCAGGCCTGACGGTTCAAGGAGTCACGGAAGCGGCGTTGCGATCCCGCTCATGTCACCCCTACCCTCATCGTTGTAGAGCACATGATAGCTGCGTTTCTTGAATAGCCAGGTACCGTTGTGTTTCACATACTCGTCTGCATAGGTGCCGACATTAAAGAATCCGTTATCAGCGCCTTCCGATCTGAGATGTTCTGCGAGATACCAACGGCCCGTGGCCTGATCGCCCTCTATCTGGAGTGTGCCCTGATAAACGAGTTGCACCACAAATTCGAATGAACCCATGGCGCCATGCCATGTATTAACGATGTTCTCGACCCCTTCGATGGGATTACCACGAAGCTCCCAAACACCGTCTTCCGCCCAGGTACTTGCCCAAAGGTCACCGTCACGTCGATTTACGGCATCCGCATAAACCGATACCAGATGACGTATAGCGAGTTCGTCTTCGACTGGGTTAGTCAACGTCAGCCTTTTTACTGGCGGCTTCACGATCAACTTCAGCAACATCTGCAAACATTGCGTGTAACTGTTGCTTCAGCCAGGGAATCATTTTCTCAGGGGCGGGGCCACTGGTCTGGCCTCGAACGGCCATACCCTCTAACAGAAACATGGTGAGCAAGTTGGCGTTATCGAACTCTTCCGAAAGCGCCAGGTCTGGAAAGACGTTTGCAGCGAGTTTGCCCCAGGATCGATCCATGTCTTGATTGCAGTTATCTAATACTTCCTGCAAGTCAGGATCTGTGCGCGCAGCTACCTGCAGCTCATGGAACACCGTAAATAAAGGTGAGTGAAGTTGCTGCCAATAAGCATCAATTCCCTCATCAATTCTCGAGTGATCAGCGCCTTCATTGATTTTCAGCTCACTCTCTTCGAACATCCGCAGACGTTTCTCATAAAGATAGCGGACCGCTGCTTTTACGAGATCAAGACGACTTGGAAAGTGATGCAGCATGGCACCACGAGACACACCCGCTTTTTTCGCGACCTTTTCAGTCGTGGTACTGCCGTAGCCCAATTCAAAGAAACACTCCAGAGTCGCTTCCAAAATAGTCGCGCGAGTGTTTTCACTCTTGGTCTGCTGCCAGGTTTTGTCGTTTTCTGTCTGTTGTTTGTGAACCACTGCCATGATTTGATACTAACTCCTTTGGTCGAATCCGTCATCCACCGAGTCCGAAAACTGAGCCATGGCTACACCAAATATCCTGCTTGTCACTAAAGGTCATCCATTTGAAAGAGATGCTTTCTTCGGCATGTTTGATGCACTGGATGTGAATTGGACCCATGTGGAACAGCCCGCAGCTCGACTCTTTTTTTCACCAGAAAACGCGGAACCCTATGACGCGCTTGTCATGTACGACATGCCAGGCATCAACTTCGGCGCGGGCGGTCCTGACTTCGAGACACCGACAGATGCTTACAAGAACTCATTGATGTCACTGCTGGAAGCGGGAAAAGGCATGGTATTCATGCACCACGCTATCGCCGGATGGCCGGCCTGGGAAGAGTATGCCGAGATTATTGGGGGGCGATTCCTGTATATGGCCGGCGAACTGAGAGGCCAATCCCTTCCAGACAGCGGATATCGACACAAGGTTGAGCACCGCATCAGCGTTCTAAGTGATCACCCCATAACAACGGGTTTACCGAAATCATTCTCGATGACTGACGAGCTGTATCTGTCGGAAGTATTCGAGGACAGCATCAAACCTCTGCTCGCAAGCGACTATCAATTTACGCGGGACAACTTCTACTCAGCCACCAAAGCGGTGGCTGAAGGAAAGATGTTCGATAACGAAGGCTGGCAGCATGATGATGCCTCCAACCTCGTCGGGTGGGTGAAGACATACCGCAACAGCCCGATCGCCTACATTCAGGGTGGCGATGATCCGGAAGCCTACGCCAGCGAGCATTATCAGAAGCTCCTTGAAAACGCGATTCATTGGGCTGCCAGCGACGCTGCTTTAAGCTGGGCAAAGGAATCATAGCCCGCACAAACAGTCTTGACTGACGGTTTTCCCTTCCCTACGCTTGAGCGTCCAAATCAAAGATGGCGCAGCGTGCCAGAAAACCATTCCTCGGAGGGAAAATCATGGATCTACAACTATCAGGAAAATGTGCGCTTGTAACCGGTGGCACCAAAGGCATTGGTCGTGCGATTGTCGAAGCACTATCAGATGACGGCTGCAACATCGCACTGTGTGCACGTAACGCTGATGAAGTCACTGCTGCGGTTGAAGCGATTTCAGCTAAAGGTGTGAAGTGTTTCGGTAAAGCAGTCGACGTCACCGACGGTGACGCCTTCAAAGGATTTATTGACGAGGCTGCTGGAGAGCTCGGTGGCCTGGACGTGTTCGTCTCTAACGTAGCTGGCGGAAATGCGCCCGGCGTTGAGGGCTGGAGAAATCAGTTCGAAGGAAACGTGGTTGCTGCCGTAAACGGCGTAGAAGCTGCAACGCCTCACCTCGAAAAATCTGACAGTGGCAGCATCATCTTTATCTCTACCACTGCAGCGCTCGAAAAGTTCATGAACGCGGGTCCATATAACGCAACTAAAGCTGCCCTGCTGCAGTACTCAGGTGCACTGGCTCACGAGCTGGCACCTAAGGGTATTCGCGTGAACTCTGTCAGCCCAGGCCCAATCTTCATCGAAGGCGGCTCATGGGACATGATCAAACAGAATATGGCAGCGCTATATGATTCCACAGTTGCGCAGATCCCTCTGGGACGTATGGGCACAGCTGATGAAGTCGCAGTACAGGTAGCAGTCCTCGCATCACCTCGCGGCGGCTTTACCAGCGGCACCAACGTTGTGATTGATGGCTCAATGACACAGCGTATCCAGTTCTAAAAAACAAAAAAGAGGGAAACGGGTTATGCCAGATAAGAAAATCAACGCCTACCTGGTTGCGGCCGGGATGTACCACGATATCGATTTTGCGCGCCAGGAAATCCTGAAATTGCTGCTGGAGCATCCGAACATTCGGACAAAAGTAGCTGCGGACTATCACGACATCGAAGGTATCCAGGCAAGTGATTTTCTTATCACCTATACCTGTAACCTGATGCCATCAGAGGACGAGCAGAAAGCGCTGGTCGAATACATCAAGGGCGGCGGCAAGTGGTTCGCCCTGCACGGCACCAACTCAATTCTTGAGTTCACCGAAAAAGGTGTAGACGCACCAGAGACCGCACCTATTGTGATGGATCTGCTCGGTTCTCAGTTCATGGCTCATCCTCCCATTCAGCTCTTCACCGTAAAAACTGAAGCCATGGATCATGAACTGGTTAAAGATGTCGGCGAGTTCGACACTGACGACGAACAGTATCTGTGCAAGATGCACGGCGAGCACGAGCTGCTGATGTATTCCGAGTACAGCGGCACCTGTGACGGCTGGATAAACTCAGACTTCAACAATGATGAAAAACGCGCCGTCTACTACATCAAAAAAACCGGTGACGGCGAAGTGTTGTACCTGAACCTCGGCCACTGTCGAGGTCATTGGGACATGGAACCCGTTGCCGACTACTACCCTGAAATTGAAAAAGGCTCCTGGGATCGTCCCCAGTACTACGAATTGTTGCGCCGCGGCATAAAATACTGCGCCGGGATCTAATAACTCTTATCACCTCCTTCCTTGACTGAACCAACAGTTGTGCTAAAACGAACACAACTGTTGGTTTTCTGTGTCTGACAGATAACTGGCAGAAAAACAAAAATCAGGAGGGAGCTATGAAATTCACCCGCACGTTGTTGGGGGTGGCGATTGGCGCAACGTCAATCGGCAGCCCGATCATGATCCACGCTGAAGAAACCAGCAGGACCATGGAAGAAGTCGTCGTAACCTCACGTCGACGTGATGAATCTCAACAAGATGTACCGCTTTCGGTAACTGCCTTTGGAGCAGAAGCCATCGAAAGAGTTAAACCCACAACATTGCGTGACTTTGATGCTCTAGCACCAAACGTCTATATCGGAATGAACACCGCCGGCCCAGGCGCCTCTGCACTTTATATTCGCGGTATTGGTTACGCTGATATCGAGAAAACGCAGAGCCCACAAGTCGGTGTGATCGTAGACGGAATTCAGATGGGTTCCTCGACGGGACAATTGATCGATACCTTCGACGTTGAAAGTATCGAAATCAACCGAGGCCCTCAGGGCGTGTTGTTTGGTAAAAACACCATTGGCGGCAACATTGTTGTTAACCGGGTCAAGCCTGAGTTCAACGACTTCGGAATCAACGCCTCTGTCGAACTCGGTAACTATGAATCAGAAATCTACAAATTCAGAGTCAACGTGCCTCTCGTGGAAGACACCCTGGCATTAAAACTAGGCGTCATCTCTCGTGAGCGCGAAGGTTACTACGATAACGTCACGCTTGGGCAAACTGCCGGGGATGTCGACTTTCAGTCCTTCACGACTGCCTTGCGTTGGTTACCAACCGAAAACTTCGAAGTGTTGATGACCTACGACAACATCGACGATACCAGCCAGATCCCTCCACAGGATCCACGTTTCGATGGCAGTAACCCATTCGTCAACCGTGCAAACAAGGAAGAACCGACAAACTATGATGTCGATCAGCTTGGCATACAGGCGACCTGGGACATCAACGACAATCTTAGTCTGTACTCCATCACCGGCTGGCATGACAGCTTCGATGGTGTGAACCAGGACTTTGATGGTGGCAGTCCTGCAGGTCTCGCCATTCCGTTTGCCCAGTTGCACACATTGCGCGAACAGGATTTCGAGATCTTCACGCAGGAACTTCGTCTCCAGGGCAGCATCAACGACAACCTCGACTTTATGGTGGGTTACTACTACTACGAGTCGGAGCTGGACTTCTCACAGCGCACCAATAACATCCTGCAGCTACCAGCTGCAGCAATCGGTTTACCGCCAGATGGTTCGTTCCCCTGTGCGGCAATTGGCTTCAGACCCAACCCAACCGTAGGCGATGTTTTCTGTCAGTTCCCGAACGCGCGGTCCACGCAGATCGCCAGCGAAGATGTTGAGTCGCAGGCATTTTTCGGTTCGTTGACGTGGCGACCAACGGATGAGTTGGAATTCATGGTTGGTGTTCGAAACATTCAGGAAGAGAAAGACGCTTTCAATTCCTATTTCGACCACTCCACAGGCACCTTCGACACGGTTGGTCCTGAAGCTGAGTTTGATTTCAGCAGCTATCCGACCACTCCAGGTGTGACTTACTCGATTGGAGACGATTGGGACGACACCATCTGGACAGCATCTGGTACCTGGAACTACACGGACTCTAATCGAGCTTATATCAACTACTCCGAAGGTTTCCGATCTGGTGGTATCAGCATACGATCAGCACGAGATCCTGCTGAGGCACCATTCGAGCCTGAAAATGCCGATCAGATCGAGGTTGGCTTCAAGAACGAGTTCCTTGATGGCGCTCTTCAATTGAACCTTGCCTACTACGAACTGACGCTCGAAGGTGGTCAATTCAGCTCTATCATTTCCCTACCCCCCGGATCTATTCCTGGCACCACGACGATCATCAATAATGGTGACGAAGCGGTACTCGATGGATGGGAACTGGAAGGTCGATGGCTGATCAACGACAACTTCACACTGTCGTTTAACTACGGCAGCACCGATACGGACAACGCTGCCTTCCAGCTGCCTTGTGATCGGATTGATGGTTGTGCATCCAGCATTCCTGGAAACCCACCTGATCCTTCTGGCACACCCCGCACACTTGGTGGCAACAGTGACTCACGTCAGCCAGAAGAAACCTATTCCCTTCGTCTGTCTTACGTGACTGACATTGGCAATGGCACTCTCTTTGCTGATGTGGGTTACAAATACACTGGTGAGTTCCTGCTGGTGAACACTGGTGCAGGTAACGACGCTCGAACCTTCGATGGCGACTATGATCTCTGGGATGCGCGTATCGCCTATGAAATGCGTCTTGCCAACGATCAGACGCTCACGTTCACGGCCTCAGGCAAAAACCTGACGGACGAAGAGTATCGGGAACAGGCTCTGTTCCTCGGTGGCGGTACCTTCCTGTTGCCTTCTGGCGGTCCAAACACCGGGTTCCAGGGTTGGGGTGCACCACGAACTTATGCCTTCGAAATCCGTTACTCCATGTAGAGTTTTTACTCTCAACTGTGAAACACTTGGGGCTGCATCTGCAGCCCCTTTTTTTGATGGAGACAAAAATGTCTAACAAAGAAATCGTGATGTCATTTATCAACTGCTGGAACACCCTGGATTGGGATGGCGCGGCAGCCTTGCTTACAGACGACGTGGTCTGGGACAACGTGCCTATGGAAACCATGGAGGGCAAAGCTGTTGTCGATGCTGCCATGCGGGGTATGGCACCGGAGGCGGTCGACTGGGAAGTCCTGGCGATTGCTGAAGATGGCGATCGAGTCTGGACTGAGCGAGTCGATAAGTTTGATATGCCCGGTGGCAAACGCGTTGAGCTACCGGTGATGGGTACCTTCGATATTAAAGATGGAAAAATTGCCGTATGGCGAGACTACTTCGACCTGAATAGCTTCACATCACAAATGGCCTGACGACCATCAGACTCACCCTCGTATTCTTAATTTTCTTCAGCTCCGGCGTCGCCGGCCTGGTTTATGAAGTCCTCTGGATGAAACAACTGGGCCTGCTCTTTGGCAGTACCGCACAAAGCGCAGCGGCGGCAACGGCAGCTTTCTTTTTGGGGATCGCCGCAGGCAGTTATGTGTGGGGCGAGCGGTTGCGGCAAATTAAACGACCGCTCTTCACTTATGCGATGCTCGAATTGGGTATTGTTGTTGCCGCGTTGCTGTTCCTGCTGATTTTCTTCGCCTGGAACCAGGTTTTCCCAATCGTTTTCGGCGCACTCGGTAACTCGCCTTTCGCCCTGACTCTGTCAAAACTGCTCTTGGCGATCGTGCTGATTTTTCCGGCAACCTTCCTCATGGGCGGGACGCTTCCCGTTATGGGGCAATACCTCGTCCGAGAAGCATCCCAGCTTGGGAAATGGAGCGGCTGGCTTTATGGGATCAACACACTCGGTGCAGCAGCCGGTGCCATGCTCGCTGGTTTCTTTCTTATACAGTGGCTGGGCTTTCAAAAAACCTATGCCCTTTCGCTAGCGATTTCCGCTCTTGTCGGCCTTATCGCCTACTGGCTTTCACGCGGCGAATCAGAATTCTTAGAAACATCTAAACCGGTAGAAGACGACTTAAAATCCGGCGGTCAAAAGTTTGCGACCTTACTCATTCTGGTTGCTTTCATTTCAGGGTTTGCCAGCCTCGGTCTACAGGTACTCTGGACGAGAATGTTCGTGCAGGTCCTGCAAAACTCTGTTTATAGCTACGCCGCTATTCTTGCGGTGTTCCTCTTCGCACTGTCAATGGGCGCACTACTTTCCAGATGGCTAGCGAGTTACCGATTAAACCGAGAGCTCACACTCACCTGGCTACTCTGTTTGTCTGCCATCTCGGTCCTAATGGTGCCGTTCGGATTTATGGCGTGGACGGATGGTCTTTCCTACATCGGAGATCGTTCAGAACTTCAGGGGTACTTGTTCCAAGTACTCATCTCGATCGTTGTGTTGGTGGGTATCCCTACAACTCTGATGGGCACACTACTGCCCTACCTCTATAAATACGCCGAAGATATGAACGCTCGACCGGGCGTCATAATTGGCCGCCTCAATAGTTGGAACACCGCAGGGGCTGTTGTCGGCTCCGTCATCGCTGGGTTCGTTTTGCTCGAACTGATCGGCTTGTGGAGCAGTATTCGACTGATGGGCGTGATCTATCTGTTGACGGCAATCCTACTCACCTTCCAATTTGCGCCTGAGATGAACGCTCGAATCAGGTATGCACCGCTGGTTATTGTGTTTCTATCCGTAACCCTGCTTGATCCAGGGAGACTTCCCAATGTGCGCATCCAACCGCTAAAAAACAATGAAGCACTGCTTGAGGTCTGGGAAAGCAGCGGCGGCACCGTGGCGGTTGTGCAGAGAGACGATAGCCTCCGGGTCAAACTCAACAACTGGTACACCCTCGGTGGCAGTGGCGCCGTCCGGATGGAACAGATGCAGAGCCACCTGCCTCTGCAGCTTCACCCCGCACCAGCCAGTGTCTTCTACCTGGGCCTGGGTTCTGGGATCACTGCCGGTACGGCAATGCAGTATCCCGTAGAGCGCGTCGTCGTAACCGAACTGGTTAATGACGTTATCAAAGCATCAGAAAAGTATTTTGCGCCTCACATCAACGGTCTACACGAAGACCCTCGTGTTCAAATGGTCCATGAAGACGGCAGAAATTATATTCGTGCCACCCGAGAAAACTTTGATCTGATTATCGCGGATCTATTCATTCCATGGCGATCTGGTGTTGGCTACCTCTATTCCCTGGAACACTTTCAGGCTGCCAGGGACCGATTGAATCCCAATGGAATGTTCGTACAGTGGATTCCGCTCTACCAGGTGAGCGAACGGGAAATCGGTATCATCGGCAAAACTCTGTTGGAAGTTTTTCCACAGGTCTCCGTATGGCGCGGTGACTTCTATTCTGAAAAACCAATGATGGCGTTGATTGGACATCTGAATAACAAGCCTCTGCAAAGAAACACTTCCTTGGTGAGGTCCAGCGTTCAATCATTAGCTGCTATCCAATCAGGAGACAGCGATCAGGTACCACTGATCGCCCATTACATGGGTACCCTCAACTCAGAACAAGACCTTATTCGGAACAGTCTGATCAATACCGACGACTTGCCCTGGATCGAATATCTGGCGCCTGAGTCCCACCGTGCAGTCAGAGCAGGAAAAGTCGATTGGTTCGTTGAGGGTTCCTTGCTCGAGTTTATGAGAGATTTACAGGAGCGGAGTCCATCGACCTCCGACTCCTATCTCAGCCAGATGCCTGCTGAGATACATAACGCGGTATCTGCTGGTCTACACCTGCATGAGGCTGCCGTCGCCAGGGACAAAGATGACAAGGCGGCCTCAGCCAACGCTCTCGCCAAAGCCCGAGGATTACTCACAAGCGGACAATCAGGCTAAACAAACACGCTTGACGGTTTTTCCGCACCTGCTACTCTTCTGTAAAACGCGATAACAAGGAGGGAGCAATGTCGGTCACCACCCATAAAACCTTTTGCAGGTTCTGCCACGCCTACTGCGCCATTGAAGTCGATGTAGAAGATGGCAAACCCATTGAAGTTCGCGGTGATACCTCAGACCCTGTATATGGCGGTTACACCTGCATCAAAGGACGCCAGCTTCCCGAGCAGTACACGACACCAGCGCGTATCTCCAAATCACTGAAACGCATGCCGAATGGTGAGTTCGAAGAAATCGATACTGATCAGGCGATGGATGAAATCGCAGAGAAAGTAAAACAACTTATCGGTGATCACGGACCTCGCTCCATCGCAACCTATGTCGGCTCATATGGCTATCAGAATTCTGCCGCTCTCGTGATTCCAAAAGCCTGGCACAAGAGCATCGATTCTCCTTCCTACTACACGTCTGTCACGATCGACCAGCCAGCCAAAAGAATTTCTGCTTCGCGATTCGGCGCCTGGGGCGGAGGCACACACAAATTTACCGATGCTGAAGTCTGCATGATGATCGGCAACAACCCGGTAGTATCGCAGTTCACCCCATTTGGCGGGCCACCACCCTTCTCTCCCTATGCTCGTCTTCGCGATGAGATGAAGAAAGGCATGAAGGTCATCGTGGTAGACCCTCGGCGAACAGAAGTTGCAAACCGAGCAACCATGCACCTGCAGGTGAATCCTGGCGAAGATCCCACCTTTGTTTCGGGCATGATTCGTCTCATTCTGGATGAAGGTCTGCACGACAAAGAATTCTGTGCACATCACGTTGACGGGCTGGAAGAACTCATCAAACGTGTTGATCCCTACACACCAGAATACGTCGCAGAAAGATGCGGTATCGACATCGACGAGTTCGTCGAAGCCAGCCGCATGTTTGCGAACGCCAACAGCGGTGTTGCCGTGGGTGGTACAGGTCCGGATATGGCACCCCATGGTGTCCTGACTGAGCACCTGATCCTTACGCTGAACACCATCTGCGGTCGAGTGAATAAAGAAGGCGAACAGGTACCAAACCCAGGTATGTTGCAGCCAGCCAGGTCACGGCACGCTGATGTTCACGCGGCCAATCCGGAATTCGGTAAAGGTCCAAAGTCTCGAGTTCGAGGCCTCGGCGAAATCATTGGTGAAATGCCAACTGCAGCACTGAATGACGAAATCCTGATTGATGGCGAGGGCCAGGTAAAAGCCCTGTTCTGCCTCGGGGGCAATCCTATGGTGGCATTCCCCGACCAGGACAAAACACTCGAAGCCATGGAAAAGCTGGACCTGCTGGTCTGCGTTGATCTCTACAAGTCCGCGACCGCAAAACTAGCGGATTACATTATCGCGCCAACCATTTCACTGGAGCGCGATGACGTCACTATCCTGACAGACACCTGGTATGACGTACCTTATGCACACTACACAAAAGCCGTGCTTCCCAGAAACGAGCAAAGTCGCGAAGAGTGGGAAATCTACTGGGAGCTGTCACATCGTATGGGTGTGCCCATTGATCTTCCCGGAGGACAACTGGACCCGACAACACGACCAACAAAATACGACGTACTTAAATTGATCACCGCAGGCTCTCGCATCGATATCGATACCATGCGAGATAAAGGCCAGGGCCACATCTATGAAGAAGTGGACGTTCGCGTTGAAGCACCTCGCGATGGTCGAGACGCAAAACTGCTGTTGCTACCTGACGGCGTTGCTGAGGAGATCACCGAGGTCTACAACGAAAATCGGTGGCGCGACGGAAAAATCATTGATGAAGACAAAGAGTTCACTCACTTGCTCATCAGTCGCCGCTTGAAACACGTGTTTAACTCTTCAGGCCAACAACTCAGCAATCTGCAGAAAAAAGGCACGACCAACCCAGCCTATATGCATCCAGATGACCTGGAAGCACTGGGCGTAAACTCAGGAGACCTCATCGAGATCCAGGGCGCCTACGGCATGCTGGTCGGCGTTGTTGAAGCCGCCAAAGACGTTAAACCTGGCGTAATCTCAATGGCTCATGCATGGGGTGACATTCCTGGAAACTGGGGTGAAGTTCGCGAGAAAGGCTCAAGCACCAACCGCCTGATCGACGATCACAAAACTTATGATCCCATTACCGGACAGCCACGAATGACGGCAATACCGGTGAATGTTCGTCACGTAAAAGAGGATGCGGCCTGACCCATGACAACGTCGCAGCACCTGCTGCTCGTTCGCCATGGAGAAACTGTTGGCAATCTGGAAAAGATTGCTCATGGCCAGACCGAATCTCCTCTGAACGAGCGTGGCATCGCACAGGCACAGATGACCGCAGACTTACTGCGCACCTGGGCCCTTGATAAACAGAAAAACGATTTCCAACTGGTGTACGCGAGTCCTTTATCGCGTGCTCATGACACTGCGAGGGCCATCGCCGATGCGTTGGAACTTCCCCTGCACATTCACAGTCAGTTAATCGAAGGCTCCCTTGGCGATTTGGAAGGTGTCACCTACGAGGAGCTCGACAGTTTTGGTTTCGCCAAACACTCAATCAGGGATGACAACTTTGATGGTCACAATGGTGAGTCGCCGAACGTACTCGGCAATCGAATGATGGATGCAGTGGAAGAGATTCGAGCGAGACATCCTCACGAAAACATCATCCTCGTCAGTCACGGGGCAGCTATCGCACATTTCCTGGCGCGATTGCTCGGTACCAAACCTGCCTTCGGTCATCAGTACATCATGCATAACGCCGCGGTTTCAGAAGTCAGCTTTCATCCTCACGACGAGCCCCAGCTCACGCTTCTGAACCATCATGAACATCTGCCAGACGATCTGAAAACAGATCCCACAGGGAGAGACAAGAAATGACAGACATACCTCTGGTCGCTGACGACCTTACCGTCGATTGGTTGCAGTCTGCCCTCGCGGATCAACTTGGTGATGCAAAATTGTCTGGGTGTAATCCAAACATTATCGGGGTCGGCGAAGGGTTCATGGGACAGCTGGCCAGGGTTGGTCTCGAGTACGAAGGTGACGCCGGTAAAGCACCTTCAAGCATCATCGCAAAGTTTGCGGCGACCAAGCAGGAAACCCGCGATATGGCGGGCGATCAGAACTTGTATCAACGGGAAATAGGCTTCTACCGTGACATAGGGACAGACGTTGGTGTGCCCATCGCGGACTGCTACTACCTGGAGTATCGAGAGGAAACCAACCAGTTTGTGTTGCTGCTGGAAGACCTGGCGCCGGGAGAGCCTAGCGACCAGGTTATCGGTACCGATAAAGAAACCTCACGACAGGTCATAGAGAACTTCGCAAAGCTGCATGCGCAGTGGTGGAACAGTGATCGCCTGGAGCAGTACGACTGGGCTCAATGGATAATCAAATCCATGCCTATGGAACAGGCGCTGGCCATGTTCCAGGAAAGCGTGAAACAGGTCGAGGAAACCGGCAAGTTTGATGCCTATCCTGAAATGAAGCGATTGATGTACCTGCTACCACCCCTGTTCAAATTTGATCCTGCACCACCCTACCCGTTTACCTTGACGCATGGCGACCTGAGGTCCGACAACATCATCAAACCTTCAGCAGAGGGCGGCCGGTTTGCCATTATTGACTGGCAGTTGTCCGGCATTGGCGATCCGGTGAATGACATTGCCCGCTGGATGACGCAGAGCATCAGCATTGAAGATCGAAAAGAAACAGAACAGGAACTGCTGAAGCTGTATCACGACCGCCTGGTTGAATACGGCGTGAAGGGTTACAGCTACAACAAGTTCATTAACGATTACAAAACCAACCTGATCGTTATTCTTTTGATGTTCTCGATGCCGATGGACAATGTGGACACCTCCTCCGATCGTGCAAAAGCACTGTTCCATCAGTTTTACTCCAGGCTGGACGCAGCCCTTGTCGATTGGGACATCGAAAAGAACATGAAAATTCTCCCTTATATCTACCCCTTCATTAAGGTCATGCTGATTCTGAAGAAGGCGTTTGGAGGCACTCGAAAATGAAAACCGTAGACAGCCGAAACAATTGGAAGATTGTCGACGAACTTCTTGAGACGGAAACAGATGAATGGCGGCGTCACATGCTCAGCCAATTCAGACAGCACGTGAAGGCAGAATGCGGCAGCAACCTGGAAGAACTGCTGAAGACCATGTCGGACAATCCCAGATTTCACATCTGGTCCGCGACAGAAGACACTGGTCCCAAAGGGTTTGAAGCCCTAAAAGAATTTTATGCCGGCTTGATCGCCAGCGGATCAAACCGTTTCGAATACGCTGTCGAACGAATCGTGATCGGCGATGACACGCTGGTCACCGAGGGCCAACTCTATACACCGTTTTCCGGCGCCATGCTGAAGCAAATGGGCATGGACGTTGACGAAGACAAGATGTACGCCACAAAAGGCAGAACCGTGACCTTCTGGCCATTCGAAAAAGATACCGGCAAGATCATTGGTGAAGACATTTATTCCATCACCACAGACTTTGCTGACGCTGAAGAAATTATATTGAACGAATACACATACGGAGAAGATGAATGAGAGCTGCCGTCTTTACAGGACCTGGAGAGCCGCTATCCATCCAGGACATTGATAAACCTGAGATCGCAGATGATGAAATTCTCGTGCAGGTAGCTCATTGCGGCATCTGTGGCACAGACATCCATGCATCGCGAGAAGGTCCTTTCATGGCGCCGCCCAATACCGTATTCGGTCATGAGTTTTCCGGCGAGATTGTGGAAGTTGGCAGCGCCGTTGATGGCAACGAATTCAGTCTTGGCGATCGCGTGACCTCCCTGCCCTTTATCAAGGACCTCACTATCGGCATCAGTTCCAAGGGTGCTTACGCGGAATTCGTGAAAGTAGACCCGGCGCAGGTCGTGAAGATTCCAGATTCACTGGATGACCTGAACGGCGCACTGATTGAACCACTCGCCATTGGCCTGCACAGCGTGAAGATGACCGATGGCGTCGCCGAGAAAAGCGTCCTGATCATCGGCGCCGGTCCCATTGGACTCGCCTGCGCGATCTGGTGTCGCTTCTTTGGTGCGCAGCACATCGTAATCAGCGAAATGTCCGAAGCCCGTATAGATATGGCAAAGAAACTCGGATTCAGCGACATCGTTGACCCGAGCGGTGACGTCGCAGCCCAGTTTCAGGAAATCACCAACAGCGAAGCCGAAGTTCAGATTGAATGTGTCGGTGCGCCTGGTTTGATGCAACAGTGTATCGAGCGTGCCCCAAGCCGAGGACTGATCATGGGTATTGGTCTGTGTGACGCCCCTGACACCATCATGCCGCTGATCGCTTTCTCTAAAGAGCTGCGAATTCAGTGGGCAGTCGCTTACGACAAAGAAGATTGGGACTTCACAATCGATATGATGATCAGCGGTCGTGTAGACGGCTCTGCCATGATCACCAATGTGGTTTCCCTCGACGAATTACCCGATATCTTCGAGGCTCTGCGCTCTCCAACTGATCAATGTAAGGTCATCATTGATCTGAAGGCTTGATTCAATCCCGCAGGAATTGCGGGTAACATACGCGCCCTCAAAATAAGAACCGAGTCGGACATGTCTGTGACTACCGATGACCTGCGCATCCAGGAAACGCAGGAACTGATCTCGCCGGAAGGCCTGATTGATGATCTTCCAGTATCTGAAACGGTCAGCGATACCGTCAGCATTGCCCGAAGAACCATTCACAGCATTTTGACGGGCGAAGACGATCGCCTGCTTGCTGTCGTTGGCCCATGCTCCATACACGACCCGAAGTCCGCGATCGAATACGGCGAACGACTGAAGAAACTCTCTGATGAAGTCAGTGATGATGTCTTCATTGTCATGCGGGTTTACTTTGAGAAGCCTCGAACCACAGTCGGTTGGAAAGGCCTGATCAATGACCCTGACCTGGATAACAGTTTTCAGATCAACAAAGGCCTGCACCTGGCTCGCCAATTGCTCCTCGATCTCGGTGAAATCGGCCTTCCCTGTGGCACCGAATATCTGGACCTGATCAGCCCCCAATATGTTGCTGACCTGATCTCCTGGGGCGCGATTGGCGCACGTACCACTGAAAGCCAGACTCACCGTGAATTGTCTTCAGGTCTTTCCTGCCCCGTTGGATTTAAGAACGCGACAGACGGAGATATTCAGATCGCTATCGATGCCATCAAGTCAGCTTCACAGCCGCACCACTTCCTCTCAGTCACTAAAGGTGGTCGATCAGCCATTTTCAAAACTGCAGGTAACGCGGACTGCCACATCATTTTGCGTGGCGGCAAACATCCTAATTACGACATGTTCAGTGTTGACGATGCCTCAGCCATGCTGGAAAAAGGCGGTTTGCCTGTCCGCATCATGATCGATGCCAGCCATTCCAACAGCCGTAAGATTCCCGCTCGACAAATCGATGTGGTACACGACATCGCAACTCAGGTTTCCCGGGGTAATCAGGGCATTTTCGGCGTGATGATCGAGAGCCACCTGCTCGAAGGTCGTCAGGATGTCGAGGACGTAAACAGCCTGACTTACGGGCAGAGCATCACAGACCCCTGTATCTGCTGGGACGATACCGAACAGGTGATGAAGTCTCTGGCAAAAGCCGCTTCGGCCAGACGATCCGCTTGAGAGCGCTCATTATTCTCAGCCTGCTAATCCTGGTGGGCTGCGCTATTCAGACACCCGATTGGACCGCCTCTGGTTCTGCAGACTGGCAAATCGGCGAAACGCTGACCAGTGGAAATCCGGAAGGAGACGGTTATCTTCTTTCCGAAGCCATCTACAATGACTTCGAGTTAACCATCGAATTCAAACCGGATGCATCTGTGAATTCAGGCATCCTCATTCGATGCCAGGATCGAGAAGACATCACGCCCCTGACCTGCCTCGAAATCAATATCTGGGATGACCATCCAAACCAGGATTTTCGTACTGGCGCGATCGTGATTCACGCCGCACCGCCTCTTGCGCAGATGAATTCAGTGGGTCAGTGGAACACCTATCGCATCGTCGCTAAAGGACCAGTGGTAGAGGCCTGGTTAAACGGCGTGTTGACAGCGCGATTAGATGACGCCGCCCTGACAGAGGGTTTCATAGCCCTGCAAAGTCAGAACGGCGAAGTCAGCTTTAGAAACGCAAAAATACGTTAATCGACTTTCTTAAGGGGCAACCAGCAGCTTGCCCTTATGGCCACCGGTCATCAGGGCGATGATAGCCCCCGGGAAGCTTTCAATGCCATCCATGACATGTTCCGGCAGCTGCATTTTGCCTTCCTTAATCCATCCGGAGATCTCCGCTTCCATCTTAGGGAAGAGTTCCGCGTAGTGATCGACGGTGAAGCCAATCATGCGGGCGTTCCGCTCGGGAATACGCAGATAAAGCCTTGGGCCCGTCACGTTTTCCATATCGTTGTACTGGGAAATTGCACCACAGATAACAACTCGTGCTTCTTTGGCAATGTTATCCAGAGCCGCATCCAAGACGTCTCCACCAACGTTGTCGAAAAACACGTTAATGCCATCCGGGCAAAGCTCTTTCAGCTTTTCGTTAAGGTCGCCTGCTTTATAGTCTGCAGCCGCATCACAACCGATTTCATCGGTCAGGAATTTGCACTTCTCGTCACCGCCAGCGATACCAATCACTCGCGCACCGGCAATCTTGGCCAGCTGACAGGCAACGGTGCCTACAGCACCCGCAGCACCGGAGACCACAACTGTGTCGCCCTCTTTCACTTCGCCGCAGCAAATCATGCCCGCGTAAGCGGTGAGACCTGTGGTCATACCCAGGGCACCAAGATAGGTGCGTGCTGGTACTTCACTTTCATCCACCTTGCGCAGCATATTGGCTGGCCAGATCACATGTGTCTGTGCACCCATGGGACCAAAGACCGCGTCACCCTGGTTCAATTCATCTGAACGAGAATCCACGACCCTGCCAATACCTAACGCCATGACCGGTGTATCAACATCCATGGTGCCATGCAGTCCCTGCGGACCATCCAATGTCGTCCGGATAAATGCATCGATGGAAAGGTGCTCAACTTTCAACAACACCTCGCCGTCATTCAGTTCGGGCATTTCTGCTTCGACCACTTCAAAATCGGATTCAACCGGCTCGCCGTCGGGCCGTTTTGTAAGCAGTACTTTCTTTGCAGTGGTCATTACATTCCTCCTGATATTCTGATGACCTGGCCTGTGACCCACTCTGATGAGGGTGCCAATAAATAAAGTGCGGCAGCACCGAGGTCTCTCGGTGTACCTAGCCTGCCTGCAGGCAGTTTCAAAGACTGTTCAATCATGGGCAGCTGTTCTTCTGTAATCTCCAGCGCCGTCATCATGATTTCCGTCGGTACAAATCCAGGCATGATGGTGTTTACCCGGACTCGAGGACCCAATTCCTTCGCAAAGGTACGTGTCATCATATTCACGCCGGCTTTCGCCGCAGAATAGTGGCCACTGCCTTCGATGACGTCTTCCGCAGCGATGGAAGAAATATTCAGAACCCGGCCTTTGTCCGTAAAGTTCTTCGATGCCACGGTGGTCGCTTCCCAAACCGCCGTCAGGTTGAGCGCCAGCGTGTTGTCCCACTCTTCTCGATCGAGCTCTGTGAGCGGCTGTTGAACCGGCGATCCGCCCGCATTGTTCACCCACATATCCAGGCGCCCAAATTCACTGATGGCTGCATCTGCGAGCTTTTGCAGATCCGCTCTATTTGTGACATCCGTTGTGCATGCCACGGCTTTGCCGTTGGCAGCGACGATTTCACTGGCCACTCTTTCAATTTCGTTGGTTCGACGTGCTGCACAGACGACAGACGCACCATATTCTGCGAGCACCTTGGCGATACCTTCGCCGATTCCGCGACCGGCACCAGTGACTACTGCCACCTCGCCGGTCAGATCAAAAAGGTCTGATGACATGCTACCCTCCCAAGTGTATTGTTCTTGTTATAAAAACAGTCAAGCTTGACGGTAATTAAACGTGTTCGTGCACCGGAAAGCAATGAGTCAGGAGGAGGACGCTCATGTCTAGGGAAATGCTCGTGGAGATGGCGAAAAACAACATCGCCCACGGTGATGCCGGCACCATCCCGCAACCGGATGAAATTCTAAAAGTACCCGCCGCCAACTACTACGACGAAACTCGCTGGCAGCAGG
This sequence comes from Pseudomonadales bacterium, assembly GCA_965267195.1. Lineage (GTDB taxonomy): Bacteria > Pseudomonadota > Gammaproteobacteria > Pseudomonadales > Azotimanducaceae > UBA9659. Next base: position 476,880 of record OZ253942.1, on the reverse strand, counting down.
AGATGAAGCAGGTATTCAAGCGAATGCCTCTGATGATGGCGATGACTGCCGAGGTCAAAAATCCCGGCGACTACAAAGCCATGAACGCAGGCGGTGTGCCTGTTTTAATTTCCCGAACTGAGTCCGGCGAAGTTAAAGCGTTCGTCAATATGTGTAGTCATCGCGGCGCACAGATCATGGATGAAGGCTGCGGTAATACCCACCGGTTCACCTGCCCTTACCACGCCTGGTCATACAACGTGGAAGGCGACCTGATCGGCGTGTACGCACCAAAAGACTTCGGTGATGTGGACAAGTCGCAATACGGTCTGACTGAGCTGCCCTGTCTTGAGAAGGCTGGGCTCATCTGGGTAACCATCGATCCAAAATCCACTCTGGATATCGAACTCTTCCTTTCCGGCTACGACGAACTACTCTCTCACTTTGGTTTTGAGGACTGGCACCTGTTCGCCAGCCAGCGGGTCGAAGGACCCAACTGGAAAATTGCCTATGACGGTTACATGGATCTCTACCATCTGCCGATCTTGCACAAGAACACTTTCGGCCCGGACTTTCCCAACCAGGCGATCTATTACAGCTGGGGTCCTCACCAGCGTGTTGCCGGTCCCATGAAAGGTTTGAAAGAGATGCTTGGCGACGATGACTCCAAGTGGCCAACTGAACTGCTGGTCGCTGGCGTCTGGACCATCTTCCCACACGTCTCGATCGCCGGATTCGATGGCGGTGGTCGCGCGGTCATGATTTCCCAGCTGTTCCCTGGCGAAACACCAGGCACTTCTTACACCATTCAGAATTATCTGATGGAAAAAGAGCCACCCGATGAAGCATCACGTAAAGCTGCGCTGGATCAGTTCGACTTCCTACGATACGTCGTGCAGGAAGAAGACTACGCCACAGGACTCAAGCAACAGAAAGCACTGGAAACCGGCGCTAAAGACCACGTCCTGTTCGGTCGAAACGAAGAAGGCGGTCACAACTTCCATCGATGGGTCGATACCATTCTCGATACATCAGACGAGGACCTACCAAAGCTTTTTCAAACTGGATAAACCATGGCTCACGAATTTATTCTTGTAGATACACCTTCCGAAGGTGTCTCACGCATCACACTCAACCGACCGGATTCACGTAACGCGCTTAATAATCAGATACGCGGTGAAATCTTCAGTCAGCTGGAGGCGAACGACCTGGACGACAGCGTTCGTGTCACCATCATTCGCGGTGCCGGTCAGGCGTTCTGCGCAGGCTACGACCTGAAGGGCAATAACAATGAAGATCGCCCTTTCCATACAGCAGGCGGCGACGGCAGTTGGGCAAGGCACGTGGTTGAAGGTGCGTTTCGCATGTGGGATATGGCGAAACCCATCATTGCCCAGGTTCATGGCTACTGCCTTGCTGGTGGTACAGAACTCGCCACAGCCTGCGACCTGGTTTACGTGGCTGAAGATGCAAAGATCGGCTACCCCGTTGTTCGAAGCATGAGCCCACCGGATAACCAGTTTTTCCCCTGGATTGTCGGCATGCGTCAAGCCATGGAAATGATGCTGACCGGTGATGCCATCAGCGGCACCCAGGCCGCAGAGTATGGCTTCGCCAATCGTGCATACCCTTTGGAAAAACTTGAAGACGAAGTCCTGAAAATCGCGGAAAAAATCGCAAAAGTTCCGCCAGATATTGAACAGATGAACAAACGCGCCGTGCATCGACAGATGGAATTGATGGGACTGCGCAGTGCGGTTCGCCAGGGCACCGAAATCCAGGCGCTGGCTTTTCATACCAAATCCACACGAGCCCACTTCAAGGAACTGGCGGCAGGATTGACGGACGCCTTATCAAAACGCGACGGCAAGTTTGGCGACTACCGAACCACAGACAAGACTGCCGGCAAGGAAGACTAAATACGATGCAGGCTGTCACCATGGAGCGCGGCGTCCTGAAGTTAACCGAACTTCCTGACCCCGTACCCGGCAAAGGTGAAGTCCTCGTTAAATCCATTGCCTGCGGCATCTGCGGAAGTGATCTACACGCCGCGCGGCATACGGAAGACTTTGTTAATACAAGTCGTGAAGCTGGCGGTGCTTTTAAACTCACTACCTTTAATCCGGTCGTCATGGGTCATGAGTTCTGCGCCGAGGTTGTGGACTATGGACCGAACACGGAAGGCAGCGTTGCCACCGGCTCACTGGTCTGTGCAGCGCCGGTCCTGCTGCGCGAACCCATGGAGCCAGTCGGCTACTCCGATCAGATTCCCGGCGGCTTTGCTGAATACATGTTGCTGTCTGAATCTCTGATCGTGCCGGTACCCTCCGGAACCGACGCAGACCTAGCAGCCCTGACCGAACCAATGGCAGTTGGTCTGCACGCAGTCAACAAGGCAGAGCTGCAGGGTGATGAATCAGTTCTCATCATCGGCTGCGGCCCTGTTGGACTCGCCATCATTACGGTGCTGAAGAAAAGTTTTGGCGGCGTCATCATCGCCGCAGACTATTCTCCCGGCAGGCGAGCACTCGCGGAATCCATTGGCGCACACGTCGTGATCGATCCTGCAGAAGAGTCTCCCTACGAACACCGCGACATCCGAAAAGACAAACTCGTTATTTTCGAGTGTGTCGGCGTTCCAGGGATGATCGACGACATATTTATGGGGGCACCGCAGAATGCGAAGGTCATGGTAGTTGGTGTCTGCATGCAGCAGGACCACATCAGACCACTCATCGCCATCAACAAAGAGTTATCTCTGCACTTTTTGCTCGGCTGGTCCATGGAAGAGTTCAACGAAAGTCTGCACAAGATCGCTGATGGCACCTTTGATGTCGCGCCGCTGATTACCAGCCGAAAGTCCCTGGCAGAAGTGCCCGATGCATTCGATGAACTCGCCACCCCTAACACGCAAGCAAAGGTGCTGGTTAAGCCTTGGTCTTAACTATAGAGGCTTGATTCAGCGCTCAGTCGTCAAACAGATCGTTCAGCTTGTTCAGCGGATCATCTTCGTCCCGCAGATCGATCACATCATCGACGTCAGGTTCTTCGACAGACTCACCACCGAACAAAGCATCCAGATCAGACCTGGCCTGATCACCTTTTGAGGCATCACTTTCGCTGTAACGATTGGTTGGCTTGAAGTAATCGCAGAAATTCGCGCTTTCTTTTTCGACCGGAGGTTCCGCCCTGTCGTGATCACAGTAAGGCCGTTTTTCTGGCATATAGTGACGGCACATTCGACAACAGTGCAGCACCTCGAAGCACTTGCTGCAGTTCGCGTGGCGACTAATTGGACGCGGGATATCGTCCAATGAAGAACCGCAGTTCCAGCAAACCAGTGAAGCAGTCATATCACTCTCCAAACGTCATGGAAGCAGCACCGGCGGTCCGACTCACCGTCGATCCGATGGCAACTGCGGACTCGTAACCCTGCTCTCGGAGTTCTTGCAGCAGCCTATCTGCCCCGTCTTCTGCAACAGACAGCAGTAAACCACCTGCGGTTTGCGGATCAAAGAGTATTTCTGCCGATGGGTCGGCAATGCTGAGACCAGTGGTTCGTCGATTCGCCTCATGCAGGGTGCTGCTGATGCCAAGTTCTTCCAGGCATACTCTGGCACCAGGAAGAAGCGGCAACGACTCAAGATTTAACGTCACACCGATTTCTTCGGTGACCATCTCCTGCAGATGCCCGGCCAAACCAAAACCCGTGATGTCCGTGCAGGCGTCTATAGAAAATTGTTGCGCAAGTTCTGAGGCTCGACGATTGGAGATCAGCATGCTGTCGATCGCAGACGCAATCCAGTTTCCCTTTGCACGGTACTGCATATCCGCCGCAAACAGCGCGCCGGTACCGAGGGGCTTAGTCAGAATGAGCACATTCCCGGCCTTTGAGAAGCCTTTACCCCATCGCTCGGAAGGTTTAACCGCACCGTTCGCAGTAAAGCCGATCGACAGCTCCATGCCTTCACTGGTGTGGCCGCCAACAAGTCGTGCACCCTCCTCTTTCAGCTGATCAAGCGTGCCGTGCATCAGTTGAGTCAGCATCGAGCGGCTGATGTCCGGTTTGCCATGAGGCAAAGTGATGCTTGCCAGCACTGATAGCGGCTTTCCGCCGCAGGCGTAGATGTCAGACAGCGCATGACACACTGCAATCCTTGCCTGCAGATAAGGATCATTCACAAATCCCCTGAAGTGATCCACGGATTGCAGCAACTGATGGCCATCAGGCACCTCGATGACCACCGCATCATCATCGGGGACATCATCTGACATCAAATCACCTAAAACATCGGACAACAGGTCCGAGGCAACTTTTGAACCACAACCGCCACAGTGCATCTGCTCGTCAAATTCCGCCTGCAGATCATTCACCGAATCCCTCTGCATCTCAGGCAATTCGTTAAATCGCGCCATAAAGCGTTGATCGATCCAGTTCTTCCAGCGCCAGACCCAGGCGCCCTCTGCGCTTAAACCATTTCGGGAAGCAACCGCACTCTGATCTCCGGTTGAGATCAGTGACAGGAACTGGGATTGCGGCTTGTGATTCTTGAGGGGCTTACCTTCAGCGTAGGCACAGATGTTATGAAAGAGCGGTGCACCCTGGCGTACGGCATAGACACCCGCCTTCGGTCTGGGATGATTGATCATGGCCGCACAATCACCAACAGCAAAAATGTTCTCGTGTGAAACTGATTGCAGCGTATCCTTCACGGTGACAAATCCCCGCTCATCAACCGCTATCCCGGAATCCGCAGGCCAGGATTGCACGCCGGCCTGTGTCACCCAGAATACTTCGTCACAGGGGACTGATCGTCCGTCTACGGAATGGACCTGCCCCTCCCTGTAATCGTTTGCTAGAAACTCTCTGTGGACTTCGATACCAAGCTCTGCCAGTTTCTTTTCAAAGCGGATACGTACGCCGGCATTGAACTCCTCCAGAATTGTTTTCCCGGAAGTAAAAACATGACAGCGGACCTCATTAAGTGGTGAAACCTGGGTGAGGTAGTGATTCACCGCGAGACACAACTCGATACCGCCAGCACCGGCACCAACAAATCCCACCCGTTCGATACCGCCTTTTTCATAGCGTGCAAGAAATCGCTGCCAACGCTCCAGAAAGTTGGAGATGGGTTTAACCGGAACCACCTGGTCCTGTTTGTTTTCAAGAAGCGACGTTGACGGCGTACTGCCGATATCGAGTGACAGAATGTCGTAGCGCACAGAGGGTCGGCCTCGGACGGTAACCTCCTGTTTCAGGGTATCGATCCCCGTGGCAGACGCCAGCACCAGGTCTGCGCCAGCGAAACGACAAAGTGGCACGAGGTCTATGTGCACCTCGTCTTCTGAGTAGTGCCCGGCAATTAGACCGGGCAGCATCCCGGAGTATGGCGTTCTGGTATCCGGACTAATGAGCGTTACCTTAAGCCCAGGCAGGGGGTTCATCGCCAGCATACGCAGGAAGATCACATGACTATGACCACCACCAACCAGGACAAGCTCACGAGCGAGCGGAAAGGTATTCAAAGTGCTTGGGTACCCAGGTGCCCCCTCACGTAGTCAGCGATATCACTGACCGCTTTCTTTGCTTCCGGCACGAGTCGCGCAAGGATGGGGAATACGTGCGGCATCTTGGGCCAGACATCCAATTTCACCTCGCCGTCTGCTTCGCGAAGCTTTTCCGCAAGTCGTTCAGAATCACTCAGCAGTACTTCTGTGTCTCCCACCACAATATACATAGGCGGCAAACCAGAGAGATCGGCAAAGATCGGGGAAGCGAGTGGTGCTTTGGGATCCCTGCCCTCACCAAGGTAAAAGGCAGTGAAGCGCCGAATGGCTTCCGGTGTGATCATGGCGTCTTTTTCTTCGTTGGTGGTCATGGTTTCGCCGGATCCGGTCAGATCTACCCAGGGCGACAACAACACAGCCGCTTTGGGTTGAGGAATACCCAGGTTTTTCAGATTGACCATCAGAGCCGCTGACAGCCCACCACCTGCTGAGTCTCCACCCACCATGATGTTCTGGGGCTCGACACCTTGATCCAACACCCATCGATAGGCCGCTGTCGCATCGTCAACCGCTGCAGGGAAACGGTGCTCCGGCGCCAGGCGATAATCCACCATTAACACTCTGACGCCACCCTCTTTAGAGAGTCGCCAGGCTAGATCACGATGACCTGCCGGGCTACCAAAGACATAGCCACCACCATGGAAATAGACAAGCGCAGAATCATTACTGCAGCCGGGCCAACAAACCCACTCTGCCTGGACACCACCGGCATCAACTTCTTCGATGCTCACCTCTTCGGGCGTTTTACCCAGAGGCTGGTTCGTTTGATCGCGAATGGCCGCCGGATCTTCAACAGAGGCCATCTGCCCTCTGATCGTTCGACGGATAAAGAATGAAACAATGGATGCACGGATACTCATTTCGTTATGATAACTTGCCATGACCAAATCGGATAGAAACCTGCACGACCTCGCCTGGTGTCTGTCCAGCGCGTCGTTGATCTCTCCTCTTGAAGAAAACTGGAAAGAACCCGACTGGTTCAACTCAGTATCACTACCCAATGAAATCGAAGAGCCAGGCAAAAATTCCTACAAGCTGGGCATTCGCTTTGAGGACATCATCTGCAACTGGATTGAAGCCACACCAGATCTTGAACTGGTGGCGAGAAACCTGGCGGTACACGACGGCGAACGGACCATCGGAGAGTTCGACCTGTTGCTAAAACACGAAGAGCAGATTGAGCACTGGGAACTGGCGGTTAAGTTCTATCTTGGCTTGAACGACCAACGTCAGCTCGACAACTGGTTCGGACCCGATCCCAGCGACACTTTGGCCGCTAAATTCAATCGGGTCAGGAGTCATCAGTTGAAACTATCTGAGCACCCGGCCGCACAGTCCCTGCTCACGGAGAACGGATGGGAAATTAGCCAGACCCGCGCGTTTGTGAAGGGACGCTTGTTTCATCCCTACAATGCCTTCCGCCACCAAGAGTTTGACTATCCACGTGAGGTAAACGAAAACCACGAGAAAGGCTGGTGGATGACCGACACGGGATTCGAACTCCAGGAAGATATGAAAGATGGCTTGTTCACTATCCTGAAAAAGCCATTCTGGTTGGCACCAATCACCAGCGACCTGGAATATGTCGTTATGTCTCACTCAGAGATCTTGCGATACCTTTCCAAGGAACATAACGGCGGTACTTTGCACATCGCGCGTCTGGATTCAGACCTAAACGAGATATCACGCGGCTTCGTCGTCCTCAGCCGGTGGGTTAGCGCCTGCAGCTAGCTGCGGCTAGTCATCTTCGCGAACGTCCTGGAACTGCAGTTCATGTAACGTGTGATACATACCTTCGAGCGCCAGCAGCTCTTCATGGGTGCCGTATTCACACACTTCACCATTGCTGAGTACCAGTACCTTGTCAGCCTGCTGAATGGTTTGAAGCCTGTGCGCAATCAGGATGGCCGTACGATCTTCCATGAGTTTTTCGAGACCATCTTGAATCAGCAGTTCCGTTTCCGTATCGATGCTTGCAGTAGCCTCATCCAGCACCAGAATTTCCGGGTCTGCCGCTAGGACTCTTGCGAAGGCAAGCAACTGCCGTTGGCCCTGTGACAGATTGGAGCCACGCTCCAGGAGCGGCGTGTCGTATCCGAGAGGTAACTGACTGATAAAACCATGGGCGTTAACGGTTTTCGCTGCCTCGATGGCCTTCTCTCGAGTCATCCCAGGATCACCCAGCACGATGTTATCGAGGATGGTTCCAGAGAAGATGTGGAAGTCCTGCAGCACCACACCGACACGTGTGCGTAGATCACGGCTATGCAGATGATTCACATCAACATCGTCCAGGAAAATCATGTCGTCTTCGAAATCGTAGAAGCGACCCAACAGCCGAATCAGAGTGCTTTTACCTGAACCGGTTTGTCCGACGATAGCCAGTTTGTCTCCTGGCTCAACCGTAAAAGACACACCTTTCAGAATCGGATTGTTACGCTCGTAACCGAAACGCACATCCCTGAATTCTATTTTCCCTTTAATCCGTTCCGGTAACTCAACCGGTTCTTCCGGCTCATGGATCTGCTCATCCCAGTCCAGCGCCTGGAAGATTCGCTCACCACTTGCCATGGCGCGAAACAGTACGTTCAGCTGCTCACCCAGGGTGACAACTGGTGTAAACAACATGCTCATAAATCGAGTGAAAAGAATCACGCCGCCCAACGTCATCTCATCGGAGATCACCTCGCCTGCCCCAAACCAGATAATGAGGCCGAGCCCAATTGCGGTGAGGCTATCGTTAAAAGCGCCATATATGGTCGACAGGTTAATGGATCGATATTCCTGGCGACGGTTGTCTTTGTTTAGGCGGGTGTAACCAAGAATGTTTCGTTCTTCCCGACCACTCAGCTGCACCACCTGAATCCCCGACAGGTTCTCCTGCAGATTCTGGTTGAGTGCAGAAACACTATTTCTGACCAGTCGGAACACTTCGCGAGAAGCCTGGCGGAAAAAGTATGTGGTCAAGGCGACAATCGGAACCAGCGCCAGAAGAATCAGTGTCAGTTTCACGCTGGTTGAGAACATAATGATCAGCGCGACAAAAAACGGCACGAACTCACCAACAAGACTCCCCATACCCCGCAACATTTCGTACAGCGCTTCTACGTCATTGGTGACACGGGTCATGATCCGGCCGACGGGCACCTTGTCGTAAAAGGAGCTCGGGCGAGTTTCAAGATGACGGAATAGATCCTGTCTGAGATCACGCAACCCGTTAACGATGGCGGCATTCAGGGTCATTCGATGCCAATGACCGGCCAGACCAAAAATCACCATGAGGAAAAAGAACAAAACACCGGCAGAGAAAAGTGGTGACAGTCCCGTTTGGGCTTCGACCCACTGCGTCAGTTCAATCATCCCAAGGTCCGGCATAACGGATTCCGTATCACCAACGATGATGTAATCAACGAGTACCCGCGAGATCACAATCTCCATGACCACAGCTGCGTAGCTCGCGATTAGAACCAGGACCGTGCTTGCAATCAGGCTCACACGATACGGTTTGAGCCAGCGCATCAGACGACCGAGCAGGTGCATGTTTAATACGGCGCCGGAGAGCTCCGCATCAAACATTGCATGATCGCGTTCGGTAGAGGCTTCGCTCATCCCGCCAGCACCTCCTCTTCTTCACCCAACGTTTGTGCTCGTTCCAGCTGTGCATAAGCACCGTCTTTGGCCAGCAGTTCCTCGTGACTACCCATCTCAACGATCTCACCTTCATCGAGCACGATGATGCGATCAGAATGACGCAACGTGGAAATACGGTGTGAAACAAGGATGGTGGTCTTGCCTTCGCGAAGACGTTTCAGTCGACTCAGAATGTGTTCTTCAGTTTCTGTGTCCACGCTGGAAAAACAGTCATCGAGAATCAACACCGGTGCATTTCGAATCAAACCCCTGGCGAGAGCCGTTCTTTGTTTCTGCCCCCCGGACAAGGTGACCCCTCGCTCACCAACCACAGTATTCATCTGTAGCGGAAATTCCTCGATAGAGTCTCTTAACGACGCCGAGTCCGCTGCATCCCAGACCAATTCAAGGTGACGTTCCGGATCGTCATAGCTGATGTTGTTGAAAATTGGCTCGCCGAACAGGAAGGAGTCTTGAAGCACCTGGGATATCTGCCCACGAAGCTGCGTCAACGGATAGTCGTTCACATCATGACCATCTACGAGCAATTTTCCTCGCGGTGTATTCAGCATGCGGGTAAACAACTTCAATAAGGTGCTTTTGCCTGAGCCGATTCTTCCAACAATGGCAATGGACTCTCCCGGCTGTATCGTCAGGTTGATGTCTTTCAGCGCAGCAGTTGCCGCGCCCGGATAGGTATAAGAAAGATCCCGAAGTTCAAAACCACCGCTAATCACTTCCGGTGTATCACCTGTGGGCACATCCTGAATCTCCGGTTCTGACTCGAGAATTTCGAACAGGCGTTCGCTGGCGACAGCAGCTCTCTGCACCAACATGACCAACATGCCTGCCATGCGAATCGGTTGCAGCAACATCGACAGACAGGCAAAGAAAAACACCAGGTCTCCGACTGAGATCTGACCTGTCATCACCTGATGTCCGCCGTATAACACGATGACCAGTTGAGCCACGGACGCAAAAAAAGGCATCCAGGCAGACATCAGTGAATTGATGCGCGCCTGTTCGTAAAACGCGTTTGCGTAATCGTTGTTGGTTTCCCAGAACCTGGCGACTTCGTTCTCTTCTTGAACCTGGGCTTGAATGGTTCGAATACCCGAGAGGTTTTCCTGGGTGTGTTCTGATAGCTCGCTAAGCTTCTCCTGCACTTCTCGACTGCTGCGACCCATTTCATCTGCCATCTTTACCGCATAGATAAAGATCACCGGTAGCAGAGGCACAATCAGCAGTGTTAACGAAGCTGACTTCATCAACATCGCTGAGACACCAAACAGCGGCGCATAGATCATGATGACGAAGGCGATCAGACCAAACGCAATAAATCGCTGAATCAATGTGATGTCCTGAATCGCGCGAGTCATGACATCACCGACGCTGATCTTGGCGAAGAATTCTGGACCCTGGGTTAGTACAGAGCGATAGAGAGACTGCCGCAGATCATAGGAGACAGCGATACCGATACGGCGTATCGCACGACGGGCATAAGACACAACAACAAACCGGGCAAAGACACAGCCAATGATGCCAACGGTGATCTGGGTAACGGTAAACTCACCCGTTTCGCCCTTGAACAGCTCACCGATCAGGTCGATGCCTTCAGCGACCAGGTAGTAGGTAGAAACTTCAAAGAAACGTGCGACGAAAAATGCAAACAAACCCAGGTACATCTGCACCTGGTACTGCTTGATGATCGGCAATAGTTTCCTGAGGGAATTCAAACTGGTCTGACGGCTCGCAAAGTTGGACATTTTGCCACATTCAGCTCCCCGGCGAGCGTGTATACTGCTGACTTTTTGCGCGACAGACATGCCTTCAAAAGAATTACTGTTTAACACAACAGTTTTTGCTCTGGCTTTTACCAGCGGCTTTATCATCATGTCGATAGAACTGCTGGGCGGGCGCATCCTCGCGCCTTATTTCGGTAGCAGCATCTATGTATGGGGTAGCGTGATCACGGTCTTTATGGTGGCGCTGAGTGTTGGCTACCTCACAGGCGGACAGCTCTCTCTGCATCAGCCACGACTGGCGAAATACGGCTTTTTCTTCCTGACCGCAGCCATCACAGCCGTGCCAACCATTTTATTCGGGGAAGCGATGATGGACTGGGTGTTTCTGCGCATTGAAGATCCCAGGTATGGCTCACTGGTTGCAGCCACCATGCTGTTTTTTATTCCAACGGTTATCCTCGGCATGATTGCGCCCTATTCGGTGCGCTTGCTGGTTCGGGAAACGCATTACTCCGGCAAGGTCGCCGGCGGTCTCTACTTTGTCTCAACCCTGGGAAGCGCCCTCGGCACTCTGCTCACCTCTTTCTACCTGGTGCTGCTTTACGAGATCAACGAGATCCTGATCACCATGGCATTGGTGCTTATTCTCTGCTTCTTCGTTGCACTGATCTCAGACCGAACCTTGAAACTCGACGACCACAAATGAAGAAACTACTGATCGCCCTCTGCCTGACGGTGGCGGTTTTACCGTCATACGCTGATCTTGTCATTCACAAGGAAAAATCCTTGTACCGGAATATCATCGTGAATCAAAAAGCCGGTAAACGATGCCTGGTGTTTTCTGTGAAACGGGAAATGAGAAACCAGACCTGTATCGACACGAAGAATCCAAATCGAATTGTGTTCGCATACGTACAAATGACCTTCTCCGGCCTAATGGCCAATCCAGACCCCAAGCGAGCACTCATGATCGGTGTCGGCGGCGGCACTATCTCAAACGTTTTGCTTGATGTTTTTCCCGAGCTGGAAATTGATCTCGTCGAAGTCGATCAGGCAGTCGTTAACGTTGCCCGCGAATATTTCGATTTCGTTGAAAACGATCGCACAGAAATGCATGTAGTTGACGGCCGAGTGTTCACTCGTCGCGCCGTCGCCCAGGGCAAAAAGTATGACCTGGTCATTCTCGATGCCTTCACCGGCGAGTACATTCCGGAACACATGATGACGCTCGAATTCATGCAGGATATCGCCTCCCTGCTCACGGAAAACGGTGTTGTTATTTCGAATACATTCGAAGGCAGCGCACTCTATGATTATGAGTCGGCTACCTATCAGGCAGCTTTTGGTGACCTGCTGAACCTGAAAATGCCGCATACCGGCAACCGTGTTATTGTGGCGACCTCGTCACCACTGCCAAGTAATCAGACCCTAACCGATAACGCCCGCATGCTGCAGCCGAAGTTCGACAAGTACGAGATCGTACTCCGAGACTATATTGCTCGATTCGATCGCACGCCTGATTGGAAACCAGATACGCGACCTCTTACGGATCAGTATTCACCGGCAAATCTGCTGCGGAGTCGCAAACGATGAGAACGACCATCAACCATGCGCTGGATCTTCTGGAAGAGGATGAGCATCAGCACTCCCGCGACAACGCTGTGGAAATCATTCGGGTTATCCGGCGTGTTCAGACTGACTATCTAGAAATCATTGAGATGGCGCTGTCCCTCCTCGTGCAGGGTAAAAACGATGAGTGCCAGCAGTACCTGAACGCCGAACGCGGAAAACTGGACAGCACCAAAGAGCGCATTGGCCAGATGATTGGCAGTGACGATCGATGGGATGATGAGTTTCATCGTCTGGCTATCGAGTATCTCTACACACGGGCCAGACTCGTAGATGAAATCAGAATGTTTCCGGACATCGCACTTGAGTTGCTGGAACGCCTGACGCTGGATCAAAGCCTGGCGGAAACTATCACCTACTTGGAAAACGCGATGACCGGAAAAAGAGACCTGTTCACCGCGCTATTGAACATCCTCAACGACGAATAAGGGAGACAAACCATGTCACGAAGAGACAAGATCAAAATGACAGATGATGAGATCGCGGATTACCTGCGCAACTCTCGAACGATCATTCTTGTTTCCAATGGCAAAGACGGTTTCCCCCACCCCATGCCCATGTGGTACTGCGTCGATGACGACAACACCATCTATATGACCACCTTTCGCAAGAGCCAGAAGATCAACAATCTGAAGCGTGACCCAAAGGTCGCTCTGCTCGTCGAATCCGGGGATGCCTACGAAGAACTAAAAAGTGTCCTGATCTATACAGAAGTGGAATTGCTGGACGATGTGGAAGCGACGCGGGATATCCTGTTCAACATTTCAGTCCAGCGCGGTGACCTGCAATCAGATGCCGGTGAAGCCGTTCGTGAAGGCATGATGAGAACAGCACAAAAACGCATGGGCATGAAATTCACGACCAGCAAAATCATTACCTGGGATCACTCAAAACTGGGCGGCGTCTACTGATCAGACGACGCCCATCTCCTGAAAGACTTCAGGAGCAATGACTTCAATTGTATCGCCAACAGAAATCGTGCCGGATTCCAGCACCACGGACATAATGCCACCACGGCGCACAACCTGACCTGCATCATCTTTGAAGGCAACCTTGCCTAAGAGACCTTTTCGATAATTCTCGATTTGCTGGCAAGGATTACGCAGACCGGTAATTTCTATTTCAGCTGAACCGATTCGCAACCTGGTTCCTGCTGACAACGCATGCAGGTCCAGCCCTTCCGTCGTGAGGTTCTCACCAAGATCACCAAAGGGTACTTCCCAGTCTTCCAATCGTTCTTTCTCGACTAGATGCACCTGCCGCAGATTGGGCTGAGTTGGATCTTTCGCGACCCTGGATCGGTGCTTCACCGTTTTACCGGCATGCGCATCACCTTCGATGCCCAGACCCTGAATAAGTTGTACCTGATCGACCGGAGTTTTACTGAAGGTATGCGTTGCACTGATGTGCAACGCAACGATACTCGCCATGACAGTTAAAGCAGTTTGGTCTTGTGACCTTCCCAGTACCTGTCGCGCAACAAACGCTTGTAAAGTTTACCGGTCGGATGTCTTGGCAACTCTTTCTCGAAGTCGATAGATCTCGGGCACTTGATGTGGGAAATGTTTTCACGACAGAAGTCGATGAGCTCAGCCTCAAGGTCAGGACCAATGTCATCCCAGTTCTTGGGTTGCACCACCGCCTTCACTTCTTCACCAAATTCTTCATTCGGCACACCAAACACGGCCACGTCCATCACCTTGGGATGTGTCACCAGCAGGTTTTCGGTTTCCTGCGGATAAATGTTCACGCCACCGGAGATGATCATGAAGCTCTTTCGATCTGTCAGGTAGAGGTAACCCTCTTCGTCGAGATATCCCACATCACCAAGCGTCGACCAACCTTTTGGATGGCGAGATTCATCTGTTTTGTCTTTGTCGTTGAAGTATTCGAACTCACCGCCGCCTTCAAAGAAGATGGTGCCGGATTCACCCTGAGGCACTTCTTCGCCGTCTTCTCCGACAATGTGTAGTTGCGCCGTCAATGGCAAACCAACAGAACCTTTGTGGGCAAGCCACTGCTCTGAATTGATGGCAACAAAGCCGTTACCTTCACTACCGGCGTAGTACTCATGAATGATCGGACCCCACCATTCAATCATCTGTTCCTTCGTTGGAATGGGACATGGCGCGGCCGCGTGAATGGCGCACTGCAGAGACGATGTGTCGTACTTCATCCTGACATCTTCATCCAGCTTCAACATGCGGATGAACATGGTCGGAACCCACTGGCTGTGCGTGACTTTGTACTTCTCAATGGCCTTAAGTGCGCCCTCGGGGTCAAAGTGCTGCATCACAACAACCCCTACCCCCATCGCAAGCATGCCCATGGTAAAGGCAAGCGGCGCTGCGTGATAAAGCGGTGCCGGACCTAGGTAGATGCTGTCTTCCGTTGCGCCATACAACAGAGCAAACAAATTGGGACCTTCATCTTCTGCGCCGTATTCACCTTCGGGCAGCGGCTTCAGAACACCTTTGGGACGTCCGGTGGTACCACTGGAATACAGCATGGCAGTACCGGTTGATTCATCGGAAATCTTTTCCGCCGGCATGGCTGCCACGGCATCTTCCCAGGATTCGAAGCCTGCGATGACGCCGTCGAGCATGTAGGACTTCTCGCAGTGATCCAGGTTCAGCTTTTCAACAACCCCTTCGCGACTCTTGGAGGTAATAAAGACCTTAGCCATACAGTCCTGAACGATGTACTCCACCTCCTCTTCCTGAAGGCGATAAGAAATCGTCGTGAAATAAAGACCGGAGCGTTGAGCTGCCAGGCAGATGTTCAGCATCTGCGAGTGGTTCTCCAACAAAATGGCGATGTGATCTCCCCGGTTCAGGCCCAGGCTGCGAAACAGCTGGGAAGCCTGCATTGAAACGTCATCCATCTCCTTGAAAGAGATGGTTTCGCCGGTTTCGGCGATGATCACAGCCGGTTTGTCTGGGAATTTCTCTGCGAGTACACCTGGGTGCATGAATACGTCCTTCTTATAACTAAGTGTTGCCTGGGCGAAGATAACATGGTCGAATCCCTCCTGCATTTCACGCAGGGCCGATAAATTCGATGAATGAAAGGACCGAGGAAAAGCGTCGCTACGAACGCTATGAGAATCACTCGCTGAAAGTCGATGTGAGCCGTCCTGGTATTGCTGGCCTGATCAAAACGAACCCCACCGCTGCCTGTATGAACTTTTCTCGAACCGGCATGCAGTTCGATTGCCCGCAGAAACTGGAACCCGGTGAGAAGCTGCTGATCGATATCGAAGTTGATGACATCGATCTGCATGATCTGAAGGCTGAGGTCGTTACCCGCCTGGAGGCACCTTCCGGGGAATGGTGCCATGGCGTGAGGTTTTGTCTGGAAGACGTGAAGAAAGACGACGTATTTCGAACGCTCCTGCTGATCGAAGACCGCCTGAAGAGCTTATCCACATACGGATAAAGTCCCCCACCAGCGTACCAAGCAGTAATTTCAGATTCCTACCTGACAAAGAAGATGCCCGCGCCGCAGGCGCCTCCCTCATCTCGACTGACGCGAACGCAGAGAGCGGAACGGAGAGATCTCGATATCCCTCGCGCTGCTCGGGATGAGGTAAAAACTAAATCGCCGTGTAACCCCCATCAATCACCAGCTCGCTGCCCGTCATAAAGCTGGATTCATCAGAAGACAGAAACAGCACGCCGTTGGCGATATCTTCTGCCACGCCCAATCGACCAATGGGATGTCGGAGCGTCAGCATCTCTCTCAGCTCATCTTCGGTTTCCACGTCATCTACAAAATTCACAATATCCCGAACCATGGGTGTCCAGATGAAGCCCGGATGCACAGAGTTACAGCGGATGTTGTAGCCATTCTCGCCACAATAAACAGCCACAGACTTGGTCAGGAGCCTGACGCCGCCCTTAGAAGCGTTATAGGCCGCACCGGCGCCGCCCACGATACCCATGATGGACGAAATATTGACGATTGAGCCGCCTCCGGAGTCTTTCATGGCTTTGATGGCCTCCTGGCAGCCAATAAACACCGCATCAAGGTTGATATCCATCACAACCTTCCAGTCTTCGAAGGCGACATCCTCCATTGGCCCGCCCCCGGTACCGGACACGCCGGCGTTATTCACAAGGATATCCAGGTCACCAAACTCGCTGGTTGTTGCCTCAATCACTTCCTCCCAACGACTTTGATCTGTAACGTCATGGGCGAGTGAGACGGCTTTACCACCTCGTTGGCGGATAACGTTCGCTGTTTGTTCTGCCGCCTCAGCGTTCACGTCAGTTACTACAATTGCAGCACCTTCTCGCGCTAACAGTTCACTTGAGGCTGCACCAAGGCCACTTCCTCCACCGGTAACAATTGCAGTTTTGTTTTCTACCCTGACCATCTTTACTCCCTCAGAGCTTTTAATCGATCGAGCGAGTTTACGTGATCTTTACGATCTACTTGCTGGAAATTCACAGGAAATCACACCAAATGAGCAGTTGAAACGCGGGCGCGTTTTGCAAGACCTGACCCTGTTTTTTCCATTATTTTTCCATTCTCCAAACCTCCGAAAACAACAATATGTTGTGTTTGCGAAGTCCGTGCGGCACAATATCTGGCCGTTGTCTCTGAAAAACACCCCGGGAGAAAGCGGGGAAAAAAGCGTTAAAAAGCTGTGAAAAAGCTGTAGAAAACGCATCTGAAAAGCTGTCCGGATCCTGTCAGAAAACTGTTGATAGTTTGTGTACAAGTCCCGGATTAGCCCACAGGGCCAAGACAACACGATTGATACCGGGGGGATGCACGATCACGGCGTTCTGCCCCCTAAAGAAACATAAGAATAAGAACAATAACGATAACTCTGGTGTGCGTGTTGACGCACTGATTTAAAGGAGACTCATGGACTCAACGGCGAAGAAACCGGATCTGACTGCTATACCCTCAAGCGTAAGTGAGATCGATTTTCAGGAAACCTCTCTCGACATCTGGGAGAACAAGTATTGCCTCAAGAGCAAAAAGGGCGAGATGGTCGACCAGGATATGGACGCGACCTACCAAAGGGTGGCCCAAGCTCTAGTAGAGGTAGAAGAAGCAGACAAACAGGAAGAATGGTACGACAAGTTTCTGTGGGCTCTTCGCCAGGGTGTTATTCCCGCAGGACGTATTATTTCCAACGCCGGTGCCCAGGAGCACAAGCCGGCGACTTCCACGATCAACTGTACGGTTTCAGGCATCATCCATGACTCCATGGAAGACATTCTGCAGAAGAATGTAGAAGCAGGCCTCACGCTCAAGGCTGGCTGTGGTATCGGTTACGAGTTTTCTACCCTTCGGCCAAAGGGGGCCTATGTATCAGGCGCCGGGGCGTATACATCTGGCCCCCTTTCTTTCATGGATATCTATGACAAGACATGTTTCACCGTGTCATCTGCCGGTGGCAGACGCGGTGCGCAGATGGCGACGTTTGAAGTCGGCCATCCGGACGTTATGGAATTCATCAAGGCCAAGCGAGAAGACGGTCGACTGCGTCAGTTCAACCTGTCGCTGTTGATCACCAAGGAGTTCATGGAAGCCGTTATCGGTGATAACGACTGGCCACTCTCCTTCCCTATTACTGAGGCGGAGCTCGAAACCGACGAGCTGGATTTGGAAGACGCAGAACAGATTCTGTGGCGCGACTTCCCCGTCAAAAATAAGTATGTCACCAATGATGAAGGCCTGGTCGCCTGCCGAATCTCCAAGGTCATCAAGGCACGTCGCCTCTGGGATCTGATCATGGCGTCAACTTATGACTTCGCCGAGCCGGGATTCATCCTGATCGACAAGGTCAATGAGATGAACAACAACTGGTTCTGTGAGGACATCCGCGCAACGAACCCATGCGGTGAACAGCCACTGCCACCTTATGGCAGCTGTCTGCTCGGCTCAGTGAACCTGTGCCGTTTCGTACAGAAGCCATTCACCAGCGAAGCCACCTTTGACTGGGACACCTTCAGCAAAGCGGTTTCAATCTTTACCCGTATGCTAGACAACGTGGTGGAGATTAACGGTCTCCCTCTGCCGGAACAGCAGAGTGAAATTGAACGCAAGCGCCGCCATGGCATGGGTTACCTCGGTCTTGGCTCAACCATCACCATGATGGGCATGAGCTACGGTGACGAGAAATCTGTTGCCTTTACAGAAGAAGTCACCAAGCAGCTGGCACTTGTTGGCTGGAAAACCGGTCTTGAGCTCGCGAAAGAGAAAGGCCCCGCCGACATCATGAACGAAGATTTCGAAGTGACCGGCGAGATGCTGCGTATTCGTCCTGAAATGAAGGAAGACGGGTACCAGGTTGGCGACACGGTCAAAGGCAAGGTACTGCACGCGAAATACTCTCGCTATATGCAGCGCGTGGCGGAAGTTGATCCATATCTCGTGGACCAGCTGGCAGAAACCGGCTGTCGCTTCACGCACCACAGCTCTATTGCACCAACTGGCACCATCAGCCTGTCACTGGCCAACAACGCCAGTAACGGCATCGAGCCAAGCTTTGCTCACCACTACTCTCGTAACGTGATTCGTGAAGGCAAAAAGAGTAAAGAGAAGGTAGATGTTTATTCCTTCGAACTGCTCGCCTACCGGGCCATGGTGAATCCGGAAGCTGAACCGTTTACAGACGATGAAGCCAAGAAACTGCCGGACTACTTCATTACGGCAGACGACATCACGCCAATTCAGCACGTGGATATCCAGGCCGCTTCTCAGAAGTGGATCGATTCATCGATTTCCAAGACAGCCAACGTACCAACGGAATATCCGTTCGAGGACTTCAAAGACATTTACAAGTACGCCTACGAACAGGGGCTGAAAGGTTGTACAACCTTCCGCTTTAACCCTGAAGCATTCCAGGGTGTGCTGGTGAAAGAAGAAGATCTGGAAAATACGACTTACCAGTTTGAGCTGGAAGACGGTCAGGTCATCGAAGTAAAAGGTAATGAAGAGATTGAGTACGACGGCGAGTTGCACACCGCTGCGAATCTCTTTGACGCAATGAAGGAAGGCTACTATGGCAAGTTCTGAGGTAGCTGCGGAAAAGACGGAAACAAAAATGGCAATCAAGATAGACAATAAAATTGTCGGCTACTCCCTCAAGAAAGATGACGCAGAGGTAGAGCAACCGAAGAAACCAGAAAAGGACGTGATGCATGAAGAGATTGCTCGTCCTGATGAACTCAAGGGTTACACCTACAAGATCAAGACACCCCTGTCTGATCATGCGATGTACATCACCATCAACAACCTGGTGTTGAATCAAGGTACAGAGCACGAACAGGAATATCCGTTCGAAGTGTTCATCAACTCCAAAAACATGGAACAGTTCCAGTGGATCCTGGCGCTGACGCGAGTTATCTCCGCGGTATTCCGTAAAGGTGGTGATGCGGTGTTCCTGGCAGAAGAGTTGAAGCAGGTCTTCGATCCACAGGGTGGTTACTTCAAGAAAGGCGGTCGATTTATGCCTTCGCTGGTTGCAGAAATCGGTGAAGTGCTCGAGACGCACATGAAGAAGATCGGCCTGATCCAGGACGAAGAACTCAGCGACGCACACAAAGCGCTGATTGCTGAGAAGCGAGCTGCTCTTGAAAGCGCTAACGCTGACAACGTCGACCCAGGTGTCGCAGAAAGTTCTGCTGAATATCCACCGGGCGCGCAACTCTGCGGCAAGTGTAATACCACCGCCATGGTGCTCATGGATGGTTGTATGACCTGCCTGAGTTGCGGCGACAGTAAGTGCGGCTAATCACCGGGGCGACATAAATGCAGGAATACCTGGATCAGCTCCAGTACATACTGGACAACGGCACCGTTCGTGGTGACAGGACGGGCGTTGGTACCACCAGCGTGTTTGGTCTTAATGCCCGCTACAACATGGCTGACGGTTTTCCTGCGGTCACCACCAAAAAACTGGCCTGGAAAGTCATGTCATCCGAGTTGCTCTGGTTTATCTCCGGGTCAACCAACATCAATGATCTGAAAGCGGTGTACGCACACAACAAGATCTGGGATGCGAACTACGAGGACTACACTAAACGTCTTGGCCTGGAAGTCTCCGACGGCGACATGGGCAGAGTTTATGGTTCGCAGTGGCGAGCCTGGCAAACCACTGACGGTCGCCAGATTGATCAGCTTCAGGAAGCAATAGATCTCATCAAAGACAATCCCGAAAGTCGAAGGATCATCGTGAACGCCTGGAATCCGGGAGAAGCTTCACCAGACCAGGTGGCACTACCGCCCTGTCACAGCTTCTTCCAGTTCTATGTGGCGGATAACAAACTGTCACTACAGATGTACCAGCGCTCTGCTGACATGTTCCTCGGCGTGCCGTTCAACATCGCGTCGTATTCCCTGTTACTTCATATGGTGGCCAAAGTTACCGGCACGGTAGCCCACGAATTTATTCACACCATCGGTGACGCCCACATCTATCTGGATGCCGTTGACCAGGTGAAGGAACAAATTTCGAGGGAACCCCTGCCCTTGCCGGAACTCCACATCGAGGAGCGCGGCCAGCAGACCATCGATGACTTCGTCATGGATGATTTTAAGCTGGTGAACTACCAGTGCCATGATGCGATCAAAGCCAAAATGGCGGTGTAAGTCAGCACCGCAAATCTGCTATCTTTGATCTCCTTGGCGTAAGGAGAATAAAGGATGTTGCTGGACTACGACCGAATCGACCCGGAACTAAGACCTGCTCTGGAGAACTTTCCCGGTTTCGAGATTAACCGCGAAAACGTGCTTCAAGTCAGGGAGATGATGGACGGCATGCGGGTCGAACCTGAAGTTGAAGTTCAAAGCGAAAAAACTTCCATATCCACACCAGACGGTGACGTGGATATCTATATCTTTCGTAAGAGCGACCGACCAAATCAGCCAGCTGTTCTCTGGATTCATGGTGGCGGTTACATCATGGGTTCTGCCGACGATGCCAGGGCAAAAGTTTTCGCCCATGACTGCGATTGCACGGTGTTTTCGGTGGACTATCGAATGGCACCGGAACATCCTTTTCCCGCTGGTCCAGAAGATTGTTATGCCGCCCTCTCATGGTTGATGAAAAACAGCGATGAGCTGGGTATCGATGCTTCAAAAGTGGTCCTGGGTGGTGCCAGTGCCGGAGCCGGAATGGCTGCGGGTGTTGCACTGATGAATCGTGATCGTGACAACTTCCCTTTAGCCCTGCAGCTTCTGCTTTACCCCATGATCGACAACCTGCATGCCACTGGTTCAGGTGAGATAACGAACCATGCAGTCTGGAACTTACCGACGTCCGTCAACGCATGGGAAATGTACCTTGGCGGTACGCCAGATCTTGATGCGTCACCTTATGCAGCCGCGACAAGAGCAAAAGACCTGTCGGGTCTACCTGCTACCTATATATGTGTCGGTACAGAAGATTTATTCAGGGACGAGGACATTGATTACGCTCGTCGGATTTCTGAGGCCGGTGCGCCCTGCGAGCTGGCCGTTTTCCCGGGCATGTACCATGCTGGGGAATCATTTGTACCGACGGCCGCTGTAAGTCAACGAATGAACCAAAGCATTCTTTCAGCACTGTCACATGCGTTGTCGTGATGTAGACCATCTGGTTTAAAGCAGAGGTAGACAAGCAACAACATTGGAGTAATATCAGGTAATTAGCGAGCAAGGAGCGAGCGTGGTTCCATCGGAGGAACAAACTGAAGAGCTGATCCTGCAAGAGCAGTTGGCTGAAAGGGAAAGCAAATCCCTCACCCAACGAGCTGCAGTCCTCAGGGTCTACAACTACTACAGGATCGTCCTCGCGTTCTTCCTGATGATTCTTTTTTATGAGGTACCCGACCAGACGTTCGTCGGCACCTTTGAACCGGGCTGGTTCCAATCGATCATCCTCGCCTACGTCATCCTGAACGTTGCCAGCGGCTTCTATTGCCTGCTGATCAACGACCCAACCAAGATTACGACGCCAATCATCATTGGCATCACCGTTACAGACCTCGTGTTCCTCACCGCCCTAATGATCACCAGCGGTGGTGTCGAAAGCGGACTGGATAGTCTGCTCATCTTCGCCGCAGCCTTTGGCGGCGTCATGATTCATGGCCAGATTTCCTACCTCTTCCCATCAACCGCGTTAATTCTGAGCTTCGCAGCGGCGACCTATACGCGCCTGATGGACGTTGAGGAAAGTCTGCAACACTTCTTCGAAGTGGCGATGCTCGGTATCGCAGCATTTGCCGTCAACGCTCTGCTCCAATACGTCGCAGATCTCCTGAAAAAGCAGGAACTCGAAGTTGTCAGCCTGTCGACCCTCGAGCGTATGCGTGAGGTGGCGGAACAATCCAGGAAGGAACTGGAAGAACAATACGATCGTTTCAATGTGCTTCTGATTTCCACCAGCGAAGGTGTGCTTGGGCTGAATCGTGCAGGCAACATCATCTTTGCCAATCCAAGGGCTTGTGAACTACTGGCTAGCCGCCAGGAAGATCTGACCAACCGGA
Organism: Pseudomonadales bacterium; assembly: GCA_965267195.1. GTDB lineage: Bacteria > Pseudomonadota > Gammaproteobacteria > Pseudomonadales > Azotimanducaceae > UBA9659. Next base: position 453,839 of record OZ253942.1, on the reverse strand, counting down.
ACGTTCAGGAATTCATGATGAAGTCCGAAGACTCCAACGTCGTGCCGGAGATATTTAACTACCTGGAAGTGGAGCCTGCGGCTAAATATGACCCTGAAAAGTGGCGTACCAATCTGGGCGAGCCGTTCCTGATCGACATCAAGAGCGAAGAAACCTTCAACAAATCAGGCGAACCCACAGGCGCAGTTATCCTGTTTAAGAACGTGACTGAAGAGCGCGCCAAAGAAGAAAAACTACAGTACCTGGCCAATCACGACGCACTCACGGACCTGCCAAACCGCGCACACTTTAACGACATTCTTGGTAACGCAATTTCCCGTAACCAGCGAACAGATCGAGTCATAGCCATCATGATCGTCGACCTGGACCACTTCACCGTCATTAACGAACGTTTGGGTCAGCAAACCGGTGATGAAATCCTTAAGGAAATGGCCAAACGACTGACAGGCGCGGTCCGACCTGGTGACCTGGTCGCCCGAATGGCTGGTGACCAGTTTGCGGTCATGCTGGTTGATCTGGATCTTGCAGAAAATGCTTCCCTGGTTGCTGAAAAGATTATTCGGGATGTTTCCAGTCCTCTAAATATGGATCCAGAGAAAGGTCCACTGGTCATCTCCACCAGTATCGGTATTGCGGTGACTGGTGATGACGCCAACGAAGCCGATGAGCTTCTCGCGAAGGCTGTCTCTGCGGTTGAAAGCGCAAAAGCCGAAGGTAGAAATCAGTACCGCTTCTTCGAATCTGGCATGCAGCAGAAAGCAGAAGAAAAGAAACGCATCCAGATGCTGCTGCAAACCGCTGTCGACAATCAGGAATTCAAACTGATGTATCAGCCCATCGTTGATATCAAACGGGGTCGTATTGCGTCATCTGAAGCCTTGATTCGATGGTTCCCAAAAGACGGCGACCCTATTCGCCCGGACATTTTTATCCCCATCGCTGAGGAATCGGGCCAGATTAATTCGATCGGTTCCTGGGTGCTGGAAACTGTATCGCAGCAGGCCAAACACTGGACAGACAACGTCGGTGAAAGCCCCGCAATTGCAATCAACGTTTCGTCCAAGCAGCTGAAGAACGATGAGTTCAGGAAACAGTTCGCTGAAATGCTTGAGACCTACAAAATCCCAGTACACAAGGTAGAGCTGGAACTCACCGAAACTGGTGTGATGGACGATCCTGAAACCTGCCTTGAAGAACTTGGCAAACTGAAAGAACTCGGCGTTAGTATTTCCATCGACGACTTTGGCACCGGCTATTCTTCTCTGGATTACCTGCGTCGCCTGCCCCTCGATATCCTGAAGATTGACCAGAGCTTCACCCGAGGTATCGGCGAGTCAGAGAATGACGAAGAAATTGTTCGCGTCATGATCAGAATGGCACACGCGATGGGACTCAAGGTGATCTGCGAGGGAGTCGAAACCGTCGAACATCTACGCTTCCTGCAAGCTCACGATTGTGACTTTGTTCAAGGTTACCTGTTCAGCAGACCTCAAGATCCCGAAGACATTACCAACATGATCCTTGGTGAAAATGACGGCACCTACAACATCATGGATGTGCACTAAGTCTCAAGGAACTAAGTCTTGAGGAAGTGATCCGTCTCTTTGACGAACTCTGCAAGCCTTTCCCTGACCCCTGCTCTGCGGTGAAACCAGCTTTCATTGAGGTGTATAAACTCCAGACTTTCTTTCGGAACTCGCTTGTCCGGGAAAATCGCACCCACTACACAAGCTTCCAGACACACACCACAGTTGGTGCAGCGAGCCGGGTCGATAAATGACATCAGATCTTCTGGCTCGCTGAAGATGCATTGCTCAGGACAGACCTCAATACAACCTTCGCCTTTTACGCCAATACAGGTTTCTGTGACAACGTAGGTCATGGTTCCAACGCCCAGATGAGACCCTGGCGAAATGCTTCTGGGGCTAAAGAAAAGTGGCCGTAACCATCAACTTTGCGAGCTTCCAGTTCGACCGGCAGGAGCCCCTTCTTCGCCCACTTCAACCAGGCTGCGCGAGGTTCTGCAAAGTTAGACGGGTCATCGGATCCATAAATCACAATCAAACGAGAATGGTTTCCCGGCTCATGCTTTTTTTGTGTGAAGAACTCAAGATTTCTATGCAGTGCCGGGTTACTGGCAATGTGCGCCGAAAAAAGTTTTGGCTTTGTCATCGCGGTGTAGATCACAAACTGACCACCCAGCGACTGGCCAAGAATGACCCTTTCATCTGGATTTGCGTTATAGCTTTTTTCGATCAGGGGCAGAATCTGCTCGTCGAAAACACGCTGAAACCGGGCTGCTCCACCGTAGTGTTCGCGTTCCTTTGAAGGCGCCGTGAAATCTGAGCCTCGATAATTGCCACCGGCAAAGTCAGAAGCGCCATAAGACACACCGACCACAATCACATCAGGGACCGCCTCTTCGTAGCGGAGGTACTGGTAATAAGCACCAAGCATGGGAAATAGCATGCCGCCATCCAGCAGGTAAACCACCGGATAAGGCCTGCCGTTTGGGTCATAGCCAACGGGCAACCTGACAAGCAGATGAAAATCTCTTTTCAGGTCTTCAACATGAACCTTGTGGTACTTGCTGTCCGCGATGGATTGAGCTTTTGCGAGGACACGCTCGTCAGCAGCCTGCAGAGGCAGTGCAGCGAATATTAGAATGGCGACCAACAGTCCTCGCATTATCTCGTCCTGCCCTATAAAGGTGGCTCCGCAATCTTAAGCAGCTGTTTGCCGACGTTCTTGCCTTCAAACAGTCTCAGGAAAGTTCTCGGTGTGTTCTCGATACCTTCCTGAATGTCTTCTCCGTGTTTCAGCTCACCACTGGCGATCCAGGAAGAAAGATCTTTGATCGCTTCACCAGCACGGTGGACATAGTCGATGACAATGAACCCTTCCATCTTGCAGCGTCTAATCACCAGCTGCATGTAGTTCTTAGGTCCCGGAGGCAGTTCCGACTCGTTGTACTGAGAAATACCGCCACACAGAACAATGCGACCGTTCTGCGCCATGTTGAGCAGCGCGTCATCAAGAATGTCACCACCGACGTTATCAAAGAAGACGTTGATGCCTTTCGGGCACTCTTCTCTCAGGCGGTCCATGACATTCTCTGACTTGTAGTCGATCGCAGCGTCGTAACCGAGCTCTTCAGTGAGCCATTTACACTTGGTCTCACCACCGGCAATACCAACGACTTTTGATGCACCTTTGATACGAGCAATCTGGCCAGCGACAGAACCAGTGGCCCCAGCGGCGCCGGAAACCACGACTACATCGCCTTCCTGAGGCTTACCGATATCCAGCAATCCGAAATAGGCGGTCAAACCAGTGCCACCTAATGCACTCAGCACAAGATATGGCGGAATACCTTCTGGCACCTTGCTGACCGCGCCCATCATGCCGGGCTCACCGCTGTTGATGGCATATTCCTGCCAACCGAACTGGCCGTTCACATAATCACCGGGCTTAAAGTCAGGATTGTTGGATTCAATCACCTGGCCTACAGCACTCGCTCTCATCACCTCGCCGATCTGGACAGGCGGCACGTAACTCTTCACATCGTTCAACCAACCACGCATGGCAGGTTCAAACGCAAAGTAGAGATTTCGAATCAGGAATTCGTTGTCTCCAATGTCAGGAACCGCTTCCTCCACATACTCAAAATCTGATTCCTTCACCATGCCATCCGGGCGAGATTTCAATCGCCACTGGCCGTTCATTCGATTCGACATCTTGTCTGTCCTTTACTTATTAAAACGATCAATTCGGGAGTCCGACGTTAACAAAAACTACACGGCAGAGAAAACATCGTGCCAGTCTTCAATGGCAGATTCGTGCCCATGAACCAGCTGCACCGTCACCTGGTTGTAACCCTGCAGCTGTACCTCGCGTAGTCTTTCAACCAACTCTTCCTTCGTGCCACTCATGGAAGTCGCCCGCACAAGTTCCGGCGTGATGTGGGTTTCTTCAGGTCTCACAAACATGAGGTGACCTTTGTGGTTCTGCAAATACTTCGCATCTTCTGGCTGGTACCTGTCGTGCTGCTCTAAATACGCCGCGATTAAATTACTTAAAGGACCCTCAGGCATCGCCTGACCACCCATGGCACCCATCTCATCGGCAAAGTTATGGAAAATCACGGCAGTTCCTGGTCCACCCTGCGCCATCAACCTGGCGTTGTCTTCCTCTTCATTGCCATTGAGCACAGCACCGAGGAAAAACAGATTGGATTTCAGATCCGAGGACTGGCTCGCTGTCTGCCAAGCACTTTGCATACTCTGCAAAGCTTCTCCTGTTCCGGTGGAACCGAAGTTCAGCCAGCCTGCACCTAGCTCGGCCGTCATCACCTGCCCTTTGGGTCCAAAGGCAGAAATCCAGAGAGGAATGTCATCCTCAACATTAATAAGGCCAAGCTCTGGATTCAGGAAACGCACTTTCTTTTGTGTGCCTTCGAAGTCCCACTCAACGGTTTCACCTCTCATCAGCTTCTGAACGCGCTCGATATAAGTTCGCGTGCGTTTCAACGGAATCGCACCTAAACCCATGGTTCTTCTGGCGGTAAAGCCAGTGCCGACACCAAAGTCGATGCGCCCTGGTGCCAGTTGATTGAGAGAAACAAAAGCGTTTGCGGTAACCGGTTCAATTCGATTACTCGGCACCAACACCCCTGTTCCCAATCGAATGCGCGAAGTCTCATGAGCTGCAAGTGCCATACCGATAAAAACATCGGGGTTTAGTAACTGCGTGTCATAAAACCAGGCGGTTGAGAAACCGAGCTCTTCTGCTCGCTTCGCCCACTTCCAGGAATCAACTTCTGTGGTGAACGCGACTGAGTACTCCATGAGGTCTCCTATTCAGGTTGCCGGCTCATTCTATCGCATGATTCAATGCTGGCTCGTGACAGGAATTTTGAACATGGAACTCACACAGGAAATCGGCACCAGCAAAGAACTTAGTTTTAAGGGCCTTGATGTGCCGTGGATGCTGGAGAGATGGGCTTCAGAAACACCAGATAAACCGATGATGATCTGGGAACCGTTTACGGGCGAACCCAGGACCTGGACCTATTCGGACTTTGCCCAGGAGGCGCGCAGATTCGCGCAAGGGTTATCCAACAAGGGCGTCAACACCGGTGATTTTGTCATCATCCACCTCGATAACAGCCCGGAGTTCATGGTGGCCTGGTTTGCCTGCGCCTATTTAGGCGCGGTGGCAGTTTCCACAAATACCCGGTGTGTAGCTCGTGACCTTGAGTACTTCTCCGAACACACCAGTGCCGTCTGCGCCATCACACAACCCTGTTTTGCCGAAATGATCTCGGACGCCTGTGCCGGCGTGAAATTTGTCGCCTGTACCGACAACGATACTGGCGAACCCGCAGCACTGCCGGATCGGGAACTGGTTCCTTTTAGGGATATCTATGCAGACAACCCAATTGAGCTGCGCCCGGCTGATCACATGGCAAATTTATCTGTGCAATTTACGAGTGGCACAACATCAAGACCTAAAGCCGTGCTTTGGTCACATGCCAATGGACTCTGGGCCGCTAAGATCGGCACTGCGCATCTGCGGTTACGACAAGACGATCGTACATTGATATTCCTGCCGCTGTTTCACACGAATGCCCAGGGCTGGTCCATGCTGCCAACCATTTGGTCTGGCGGCACCTTTGTGCTGCAACCAAAGTTCTCGGGTTCCAGGTTCTGGGACGTCACCATGAAATACGACCTGACCTGGCTATCGACGATTCCTTTTACCCTGAAAGCTGTGATGGATCAGCCTGTGCCTGATCACAACTATAGGCTCATGGGAATCGGCGCGCATATCCCGCCCTTCGAAGCACACTTCAAGACAAAAATACTGGGATGGTGGGGTATGACCGAAACCCTGACACAGGGCATCGTCTCAGACCCGGATCATCGAGGCGTCATGGGCAGCATGGGCAGAGTCGCTCCGGAATATGACATTCAAATTAGAAAACCTGACGGCAGCGGACTCGCTGAACCCGGTGAACGCGGGCTGCTCCACATTCGAGGTGTTCGCGGTGTCTCTTTATTCAAAGAGTACTATCGCAACGACGACGCCAATGAAAAAGCTTTCGATGAACACGGTTGGTTTGATACTGGCGACATCGTGATGATGGATGAAGACGGCAACTTGTTCTTCAGCGATCGAGACAAGGACATGCTGAAAGTTGGCGCAGAGAACGTCGCGGCCTCAGAAATCGAATCCGTCATCAATCAAACCGGGTGGGTCAGCGAATGTGCCGTGGTAGCACAGAAACACTACATGCTCGATGAAGTGCCAGTGGCTTTCGTGATTCCATTACCGGGTGCCGCAGAGAATCTGGCTGAACAGATTATCGACTACTGCAAAGTCAACCTCGCTGACTTCAAGGTCCCGGTGCAGGTCATCCTTGTGGAAGAACTACCCCGCTCCACCCTGGAAAAGATTGCTAAGGCGGAACTGAGAAGCCAGCTTCCGGCAATCGAAGCCTGAGCATGGATAATGTGCAGCCTCTAAAAGCGTTCATCATCTGCGTCGCCTTGGCGGCGTTGATTTTGAACTGGCTGCCAGGTCTGGACGCTGCCGCGGAGAATTATCTCACTGACGCCATCACCGACAACCTGATCATCTTCGCTACCGCACGATCATTAAACGCCATCATCTCTGTCATTCAGTCCATAGAGTTAAGCGTCAGCCTCGGTGCTGGCATGGCGGTGAACCTGGGTGAAGTGCTGGATCCTTTGAATGACCTGATCGAACGTTTCTCGGGATTCGTGCTTTATGGTCTCGCCGGATTAGGTTTGCAGAAGCTGGTACTGGTCGCCACATCCAGTCTGATCATGAAGATCATCACTACGATCGCAGTTCTTGCTGGTCTATTGAACTGGCTCTGGCAACCAGAGAGGTTTCAATGGCTACCCCGCCTGGTTCTGTTACTCCTATTGGTCCGCTTCGCGTTCGTGGTAGAAGTTGGTCTAATCGCCGGGCTCGATAAACTCTATTTCGATGACCAGAAAGCGGAAGCGCACTCAGCGCTGCAACTGGCGCAGCAGAGTCTAAGCAATCTGAAAGACGAGTATCAGGAAATCATCGCAGATCAGGGATTTGTGTTGGGAACCTGGGAAGCCGCCGGCTCACTGTTCGGAACTGAAGAACAATCAGGCATCACAGAGATTACTGCGAGCGCGGTAGTTGAGTTAATTGTGATTACCCTGGTTCGAGGGTTACTGTTGCCACTCGCGTTTGTGTGGCTACTGATCGTTCTCGCCGGCCGACTGACCGGGTTGACTACCTATTCGATTCAACAAAGGTCGTAGCTTAGTAGATCAGGCATCGCTCAGGACGCGAAAGCCCTGGGCACGAAACATCTGCAAAGTTTCTTTCGACAGGTCAGCGGAAGTTCTCACCGTCACGGAATGTGCACCGGTGGCGAGTGCTTTTTCAACCATGCGAGTCAGCAGCGCCGAACCTAATCCTTCTCCGGCATACTCTGGGAACAGTCCCAACGCTTTGATGCGAACAGAACTGGAAGCTCTCATGAGTTTTGGTTGTCTTACGATTTCACAACAGCCTGCAGGTTCTTCGTCACAATAAACAACATAAAACTCGCATCGCGGATCTGTCAGGTAGTTTTGCCACTGCACGGCATCCCAGCCTGACCGGTCTTCATCATCGTTGGCACCAACGCCTTGCCAGAGGAATGCAGCAAACTGATGCGCGGTGGCACTCAGTCTTTTAGTTGTCATCGATTCGTTGGCGAAGAGCCGCGGAAAAAATTGATGACGCTGAAGTTCCAGTTTGGTTACTGCCATGATGATCTCCTGCTATTGGTCAACAGCGACCGCGCGGGTCAGTCTATCAAGAAATTCCAGACCTTCATAAAAGCTCTGAATCCGGATGCGCTCATCACGACCGTGACGTCGATTGTCATCCATATCGGTGAATACACCGGAAACGCCATAAACGGGAATACCGGCACTCCTGAAGAACGTGGAGTCGGTTGCGCCGGTGCTCATTGTTGGTAGCACAATCACGCCGGGAAACATGTCTTCAGTGATCTCGCGTATCGGCTTCATAATCTCTTCCTGCAGGGGTGACGCATCGGAAAAGAGTGAGTCCCACTTCTTGGTGATTTCCAGACCCGGCATGTCTGCGACTTCGTGCAGTGTCTTTTCGATATCAGCGACAGGTACTCCTGGGAAGACCCGACAGTTAATCATCGCCGAGGCACGTTGAGGCAATGCATTTTCCGCATGACCCGCCAGAACCTGAGTGGCCACACAGGTAGTTCTGAATCGCGCATTAATCGCTGGTTCATCCCTGAAGTAAGCAATGGATTCAGGGCTGGGTGGTTCTTCCAGCAAGCCACGAAGCATCGCCGCCCTTACCTCTTCAGCGGTTTCAGCAACGCCAGAAAAATAAGCGCGCGTAGTTTCATTCAGTCGAACTGGAAACTCATGCGCCTCAATGCGGCGTAAAACCTCCGCCAGCTCATAGATGGCATTGTCTTTTCTTGGCAGCGAGCTGTGACCGCCCGGGTTCGTAATCTCGAGCCGGTAGGACTGATAAGTCTTTTCTGCGGTCTGCACAGTATTGGCAATGTACTTCCCATCTTTGATGAGACCGCCGCCACCTTCGTTAATGACGAGTCCCGCATCCACCAACTCACGATGTTCCCGAATAAGATGTAATGCGCCGTTATGGGGACCGCTTTCTTCATCCGCCGTGAGCGCGAGGATAATGTCTCTCTTTAACGGTAGCTGTTCACGATGTATCCGGATAAAGTTCGCCAGGTGCATGGCTGCTTCATTTTTTACGTCCAGTGTGCCGCGCGCGTAGTAGTAACCGTCTTTTTCGGTAAGGCGCTTGGGGTCTACAGACCAGTCCAGCGGATTAGCCGCGACCACATCCAGATGCGCGAGCAATAGCAGAGGTTCCGCAGAAGGTTCATCGGCACGCAAACGCGCCACCAGATTTCCCTTGCCGCCATATTCCACAACCACCACATCAGATTCAGGCACACCTGCAGACCGCAATCGCGCTGCAATGGCATTTGAGACCGCCAGGGTGTCACCCGTCGCGTGAGTGGTATCGCTTTCGATCAGCTCTTTGAAGAGCTCAAATGCAAACTGCTCATGCTCGGTGCGCTCCGCAAACGCGGAGGCCGCGAAACACAGAACCAGTGCCAACAAAAAACGCATGGGGGCTATGAGTGCTTTTCGTTAAACGCCGCCTGCTGCTCAGGCGTAGCCTCTTTCTGGTACTTCGTCTTCCATTCCGGATAAGGCATGCCATAAACGATTTCGCGTGCCTCTTCATAATCCATATCGATTCCTTTATCCTCTGCCGCCGCTCGATACCACTTGCTGAGGCAATTCCGGCAGAATCCCGCCAGGTTCATCAGGTCGATATTCTGAACTTCCGTGTTCTCACGTAAATGATCTACCAGCCGACGAAATGCGGCTGCTTCGAGTTCCGTTTGAGTTTGCTGGTCCATGTAAAATTTCCCATGTCACGATTTCTGAAGCCGAAACCATACCCGATACAGGCAAAAAAGCTAAATGACTGAATTTAAGACAGGTCAACGCTGGATCAGCAGCGCCGAGCCCGAACTGGGCATCGGCCAGATTGTATCTATCGAGCACCGCCTGATATCCATCAGTTTTGACCTCACTGGAGAGGTCAGGACCTATGCCCGCGACCAGGCGCCCGTTTCGAGGGTCAGGTTTGCACCGGGTGATCGCATCAGAAAGACCGATGGCATCGAGATCACGGTGTCCCAGGTGACTGAAAGAGATGGCATCTACATTTACCACGGGAACTACAACGACACGGAAACCGCGATCATCGAAACGGATCTCGACCCCAATGTCACTTTCAGTAAACCGCAGGAACGCCTGTTTACCCACCAGATCGACGACAATCGCTGGTTCAACCTGCGTTTTGAGACCCTGAATCACCAGGCAAGACTAGCGACTCTGCCCGGCCGTGGCCTGATGGGCCCGAGGGTCGCGAGAATTCCGCACCAGTTTTATATCGCACAGGAAGTTGCGTCTCGATATGCACCCCGCGTTCTTCTGGCTGATGAGGTGGGTCTGGGTAAGACCATCGAAGCGGGCCTCATCATGCACCAGCAGCTGCAGACCGGTCGTGCTTCAAGAATCCTGGTGATTGTGCCTGCAGCACTCACCTTCCAGTGGTTCGTTGAAATGATTCGGCGATTCAATCTGCAGTTCACCATCCTGGATGAAGAGCGCCTGGAACAAATCGAAGCGGACAATGCGCCGGAAGATCTGGAGGACATTCCCGATATCGACAATCCCTTCGACGCGCAGCAGTTGATGCTGTGTTCAATGGATCTGTTTCTCGGTAATCCGGATCGCATCGAACAGGCATTTGAAGCCGAGTGGGATCTCATCGTAGTGGATGAAGCCCATCACTTGAAATGGCATGAGGGTGAACCCGGGCCGGATTACCAGGTCGTTGAACTCTTATCCAAACGAAGCAAAGGTCTGCTGCTGCTCACGGCAACGCCAGAGCAGCTGGGCAGGCTTGGACACTTCAGCCGACTTCGCCTGCTGGATTCCGATCGCTACCACGACTACGACGAATTTCTTGCAGAAGAAGAGGAATATGAATCCGTCGCCCTGCTGGTTCAGGGTCTCGATGACCAGCCAGCAGATGTCTATGCACAGATTCGTGAAAAACTGGGTGATCACGCACCCGCTGATGATCACGAACTGGTGAACGCCCTGCTCGACCGACACGGTACCGGCAGAGTTCTGTTTCGGAATGTGCGGGAGTCCGTCGAAGGATTTCGACAGCGACAATTACAAGCTGACGAAATAGCGGCAGATAACTTTCCCATGGGTGCCGCCAGTGCCTGGAACTCAAAAGACGCTCGCATCGACTGGCTGACCGAACTGGTCAGCAGCACAGAAGACAAATTCCTGGTGATCTGCTCACGCGCAGACACGGCAATGGCGCTCGACAAACACCTGCGCGATCGGACGACCATCCGATCTGTCGCTTTCCATGAAAATCTCGATCTAGTCGCCCGTGACCGAGCAGCCAACTATTTTGCAGATACCGAGCGCGGCGCTCAGGTTCTGGTGTGCTCCGAAATCGGTAGTGAAGGTCGAAACTTCCAGTTTGCGCATCACCTGGTGATGTATGACCTGCCTGAAAGCCCGGACCTGCTCGAGCAACGTATCGGTCGACTGGATCGTATTGGCCAGACCCAAGATATCGACATCCATGTGCCCTACGCTTCCGGTTCAGATCAGGAAGCACGACTGAGAATGTTCGACGAAGGCTTCGGTATTTTCACACAGCCAAACGCAGCTGCGCAGATGATCTTCGATGAACGCCCCGACAATCTCGAGGCAGAAGATCTGCTTGCCTGGGCAAGAACAGAAAGTGAAAACCGTCTGGACGCATTGGCAACGGGACGCGACCGATTGCTGGAACTGAACTCTCATCGTCCCGAGGTATCAAACGCCCTGCTGTCACAAATGAGTGAGATTGAATCAGAGAGCGCTCTCGAAGATTACATGGAGCACTCTTTCGAAATGTTCGGCTTGGAATCTGAGGTTCTGAATGACACCACCTTCTCTGTAAAACCTACTGAAGGCATGGTCCGTCACAGTTCGGTCAGTGTCGAAACCCAGGATCGCTTCCGCTACCCGGAACTGCCTGACGAGGGTTTGAGCTACACCTACGATCGTGAAACCGCACTGTCTCGTGAAGACGTGCACTTCCTGACCTGGGAAAACCCGTTGGTACAACAAGCGCTGGATCTGGTCTCTAGTGATGTCACCGGTAACGCAGCCGTAGTTGTGGTGAAACTGGGCGGTGTTCAGGCGGGCACGATGCTGCTGGAAACCCTCCATCAGATCGAATGTATCGCACCCAGCGAATTGAATGCGGCGCAGTACCTGCCACCTACTCTCGTTCGCTCCCTGATCACACCGGAACTAAAAGATGTCGCTGAACAGGTCGCCTTCAACACCTGGGATGACAAGCTCGATATCCCGAAAGACACCATCGCGAAAATTGTTGCTCAACAGGAAGACGGCATCAAAAAGATGGTGGCTGCTGCTGACGAAAAAGCAGGAAACAGATTTAGCCCGATGCAGGAAAGCGCACTCAATGAAATGAAAGAACAGTTGGATCGCGAAATCGATCGCATGCGTGCACTGGCTTCGATCAATCCCAACATTCGAACGGAAGAAATCGAATTTGTAGAAGCAAGGCGTGAACGACTGGAAGAGGCAATCAACAACGCGCAGGTTCGACTCGAAGCCGTGCGCGTGATTATCGCGGCCTAGAGAAAGCCGCCGACCAGCTTGTTCCAGGCCGGACCCACAGCCTGCCATTGATAGTCATCCAGGCAAGGAAGTGTTGTTTGCTGCTGAACCCCTGTCGTTAAGACCTGAACGGCTTCCTGCTCAGTCGAATAGCGCAACTCTTCCGGCACATATTCCACATAACTCAGATCATCCGGCGTTACCGGCAGACAACCCTGACAGATACCTTCCATGATCGACAGCCCCTGGAACTCCTGGCGGGCCGTCGACAACACTACATGATGCTCACCCAGTAGATTGATGTAAGCCTCCCTGGATTCAACAAAACCGGTTTCGCCTAACGCGTTTCGAGCCTTGAGCATATCCATGATCATGATCATTTCACTGGGTTGCTCACGAAACTGTTCACCCACAAGACTCAGTTGAAATTCCAGGTCGGTCTCAAGCAGTCCCTGCACAATGGTGAGCAGCCGGTCAGGTCCTTTGTCATGTTCCCAGCGATGATTCCAGATGATCTTCAGCGGCGAGTCCAATCGGTTTGGTGCACTGACAGCGTCCAGACCCAGGGCAACCGGGATCACCGATGACTTTTCAGTTATCTCCTGCACGACACCTTTAGGCACCTCATCCGGCATCTTCTTCAGAAGCGCTTCTGCACCTTCAAGGAAGGTTCTCCGATTGAACTCGCTGTTAAACACCACGTGATCAGCCGACAGGGATGAATAGATGTTCGTGATCTGGCGCTCCAGCAAACCAAAATCCTGGCCAGGATAGGCGAACTGGTTTTCGTGGAAATACAGCACAACCGGCACGTCACGCATCGAGGGATTGAGCCCACGCAGCGAGGAGAGATCCGTCATTGAGGTGGCAATCACCAGGTCCCAGTTCCCATCGAGCTCAGGGTGCCTTGAATAGGTCAGGGAATTCCCTCGATGGCGCCAGGCAAAGTACCTCGCGGGAAGAGCTACCTGCGTGACCTGATAATCATTCTGCTGACTCAGCCAATCACCCAGGTTCTCGCGCCAGAACCGATGGCTCAGGCCGTCAAATGGCGACAGTATCAGCAGATTTTTCATAGAGATATCAAGCAAATACACATGGTACCCGCTTCCCGGAAGCTTCTGTAGAATAGCCACTCCAACCGTGGGGAGTACACATGTCAGGAATCGTTGTAATTGGTGCAGGTCAGGCCGCAGGTCAGGCAGCTGCAAGTCTTCGACAAGAGGGATATGAAGGCGAAGTCACGATCTTAGGTGACGAAGCACAGGCACCCTATCAGCGCCCCCCTCTTTCCAAAGCATATCTCTCTGGTGAAATCGGCATGGATCGCGTGCTGGTTCGACCTGAGAACTTCTACCCCGACAAGAACATCAACCTGAAGACCAACACTCGTGTGGCATCCATAGACCGTGACAACAAATCCGTCACAACGGAGTCCGGTGAGACCTACGAATACGAAAAGCTGCTGATCGCCACCGGTTCACGGCCACGCATTCTGAACATTCCAGGCAGTGACCTTGAAGGCATCCATTACCTCAGAACTATTGATGACGTTGACGGCATCCGCGGCGCTTTCGAGAAAGCCGGCAAGATTTGCATCGTTGGTGGTGGCTACATCGGCCTTGAAGTTGCAGCTGTGGCCAAGAAAGCTGGACTCGATGTCACCGTCGTTGAAGCCATGGATCGAATTCTCCAGCGTGTCACCACGCCAGAGATGAGCGAGTTCTATCACAATCTGCACACCGGTCGCGGTGTGAACATCATGGTGAACACAGGCGTTGACGGATTCGAAGGAGACGGCAAGGTTTCTGCCGTACTTTGCGGCGACACAAAAGTTGAAGCTGACCTGGTGATCGTCGGTATCGGCATCATTCCAAATGTGGAACTGGCAGAAGCTGCAGGACTTGAGTGCGACAACGGCATCGTCGTTAACGATCACTGCCAGACCTCAGACCCTGACATTTACGCCGCAGGTGACTGCACCAACCACCCGAACCCCATCATGGATCGACGACTGCGTCTTGAATCCGTACCCAATGCCATGGGCCAGGCTCGAACGGCCTGCTCCAACATGCTGGGTGGTGACAAGGTCTACTCTGAAGTTCCATGGTTCTGGAGCGATCAGTACGAACTGAAACTGCAGATGGTTGGCTTTTCCGCCGATGGAGACAGCTCTGTCGTTCGAGGCGATAAAGATGCCAATCAGTTCGCCGTCTTCTATCTGAAGGAAGGCAAGGTTGTTGCGGTAGACGCCGTAAACAGCCCAAAAGAATTTATGGTCTGCAAGCAGCTTTACGGCAAACCTGCCGATGCGGCTGCACTCGCGGATCCCGAAACCGAGTTAAAATCCCTATTAGGTTAATCAGTTACACTAAGAGTTTTTCCAGGCACGCCGTAAGGAGGTAATGATGCCAACAGTAAAATTTATTGAGTTCAACGGTACAGAGCACAACGTTGAGGCAAACAATGGTGAATCCATCATGGTGGCTGCAACCAGCAACCTGGTTCCCGGAATCGACGCTGACTGCGGCGGTGAATGTTCTTGCGCAACCTGTCACGTACTGATTGATGCTGAATGGCGTGCCAAGCTGGAACCAACCACAGACACCGAAGAGTCCATGCTCGATCTAAACCCAGACAGAACTGAAGACTCTCGCCTGAGCTGTCAGATCATTGTTTCTGACGCGATCGATGGCATCACGGTTAATCTGCCTGAATTCCAGTACTAAGAGTTCACAAAATAAGTAAGATTTCTAACCATACCCATAACAAGAAAAAGCTCGGGAGAATCCCATGAGTGAAGCGGTACAACTAGAAAGAGATCCATACGCAACACCCCTCGAAGACTTTGACGTCAGCGACGCCAATCTCTTCCTGGAAAACACCCATTGGGGATACTTTGAGCGTCTGCGCAAAGAAGACCCGGTTCACTACTGTAAGGACAGCATGTTCGGTCCTTACTGGTCGATCACCAAGTTCAACGACATCATGGAGATCGAAAAGAACCACGAGGTGTTCTCATCTGAAGGTGGCATCACCCTTGCGGATCGCCCTTCTGACTTTAATACCGTTAACTTCATTTCTCTCGACCCGCCTCGCCACGATATCCAGCGTAAAGCTGTGACTGGTGTGGTTGCGCCGATGAACCTGGCCAAGCTCGAACCGATTATTCGCGAACGTGCCGCCAAGATTCTCGACCAGCTGCCAATCGGCGAGGAATTTAACTGGGTAGACGAAGTCTCTATCGAGCTCACCACACAAATGCTGGCGACGCTGTTCGACTTCCCGTTCGAAGACCGTCGCAAGCTGACTTACTGGTCTGATATGGCTACCAGTGGTGAGCTGAACGGTGGACCGACACCTGAAGCGGATCGTCGCGCTGCCCTGCTGGAGTGCCTGGAAGTATTCACAGGGCTGTGGAACGAACGCGTACACCGCGATCCGGCTGAAGCCATCGACCTGATCACCATGATGGCGCACAACCCGCATACGCAGGATATGGACCCGATGGAATACCTCGGCAACCTGATCCTTCTGATTGTCGGCGGCAACGACACCACTCGAAATTCAATTTCTGGCGGCGTCTACTTCATGAATCAGTTCCCGGAAGAGTTCGAGAAGGTCAAAAACGACCACTCGCTGATTCCAACCATGGTGCCGGAAATCATTCGCTACCAGACACCCCTCGCCTACATGCGTCGTCGTGCCACCCAGGATTATGAAATCCGCGGCAAGACCATCAAGGAAGGTGACAAGGTTGCCATGTGGTATGTCTCCGCGAACCGCGATGATGAGGTCATCGAAAACCCTGACCAGTTCATCATTGATCGCAAAACACCAAGACACCACATGTCATTCGGCTTCGGCATCCATCGCTGCATGGGTAATCGTCTTGCAGAGATGCAGCTCCGCATTATCTGGGAAGAGATTCTCAAGCGATTTGATCACATCGAAGTTACCGGCGAACCAGAGCGTATTCAGTCTAGCTTTGTGAAAGGCTACGCCACGCTGAATACGATCATTCACGCCAAATAGGAATCATCGAAGCCGTGCCTGGTAGAGACAGGGTTTACTACCGGGAAGCAACCGGCGAGATAGTTGTAGAGAAAGACGGTCAGGAACTGGCCGTCTACTCTTCCACCGAAGCACTCATCGAAACTCACATCAAAGGCATCCTTGCGAAGGATCACCGCGACCTCGCTCACGTTCGCGAAATTATGCGCAAGTACCGACCAACGGATACCATGGTTGGACGAATCCAGGGCACTTCAAAAGAAGAGAAGAACAGCTGAAATGCCAACGACACTGCGAATTTTTCACGAGACCTGCTACACCTACAGCCAGCCGGTCATGCTTGGTGATCACAAGCTGCTGATTCGCCCACGCGACGGTCACGACATTCGCATTGAAGCCTCCATGCTGGATATGAATCCGGGCGGACTCATCAGCTGGCACCGTGATGAGCTGGATAACTCAGTGGCCCTGGTCACCTTTTCTGACGTGGAAACCACGCAACTGACAATCACCAGTGAAGTCACCGTGGCACATTATCTTTCGGAGCGTTCTTACATTCCGATTGAACCGCACGTTGCGACCTACCCGTTCGAATACAACGATCACGAACGTGACCTCTTGTCTGCTTACTTTGCGGTGAAAGAACAGACTGCTCAGGTTGAATCCTGGATCACTGGGCACACCAGCAACAACAACGACACCCTGTCTCTGTTGCAGCAGCTTTCATCAGCCATCAAAAACGATTTCACCTACCAGGAAAGATATGAAGAAGGTGTCCAATCGCCAGATGAAACACTGAACCTGGCAATGGGTACCTGTCGAGACTACGCCTGGCTGTTTGTGATCGCTGCGAGAAGACTTGGACTCGCCGCGCGATTCGTCAGCGGCTATTTCCATACTGCGGGAACATCACTAGCAGACGGCTCAACCCATGCCTGGGCGGAAGTGTATTTGCCGGGTTCCGGCTGGACCGGATTCGATCCCACAGCAGATAGAATCGTTGGTGAAAACCACGTGCCGGTTTCCGTCGCCATCAATCCGATCGACATTCCACCGGTGAGTGGCCGCTTTACAGGGCCTAAAGATGTGGAGACAACACTAACCGTGCGGGTAAACGTTAATCAGGTGTAGCCGGTTCCACTGAAACTTTCATGTCCGTAAACCGCGCCGGCGGTCCAAACTGGTGATAGATCGCCACATCGGCAGCATCGCGCCCATAGGCAATCGCAACTCTTGCGCCTGAAAGGTCTGGCTGTGTTGGGTCAAAGGCATACCAGCGCCCGCCAACAAAAGCTTCGAACCAGGCATGCAGATCCATTGGCTCAAGCCCTAAAAGATAACCATCAACAAATCGAGCCGGTATCGAAATGGATCGGCACATGGCGATACCAAGGTGTGCCAGGTCTTTGCAGACGCCTGAGCCCTGAACTTCGATCTCGCTGGCAGAACAAGGCACTGAGCTTGTACCCGGCGCATAGGTCACATTCTCGCGAATCCAGTCGGTGATCTGAGCAACCTGCGCATAACCCGGTGGTTCATCACCGGCGATGGACAGCGTCTTTGGTCCGAACCGATCAGATTCACAGTAACGCGAGGGGGCAAGATATTGCAGAACATCCTCTGGCAAGTCGGGAATCGGCACGAAGGGGTCTCCCGCACCAACATCCATGTGTTCGGCTGTGTTTACCCGCGCGGTTGTTTCAATGACGAAGCCATCAGCGGGAACCGTCAGCCGTTGATTGAGGTTGCCGAACTGATCCGTGTACTGGATTACATCCGTTGGCACACTGAACTCAAATGTTTCCCGGGACACCCATTGACCGGCACCACTTCTCGGGCGCAGCATCAGAATGACTGGCGTCTCGACGACATAGTCCAACTCAAGGCGGCAACTGGTATTAACCCACATCGGGAATCCACATGATCTCACAGGAATAACGGCGAAGAAGGTTATACTGTTTGTCATGGAATTACACACATGCCTCTGGAGTGATGTCGCGGCATTTGATTTCGCATCAGACGATTTCCACGCGCTGCAGCAGGCTTTTCCCTCTCTTAACCTGGTCATCCACCACGACGCGGATAGCTTCCTTGCTGTCGCCGACACGGTCGAATGCCTGCTGACCTGGGAGTTTCCTGAGAGCTGGTACGCGAGCTGTCCCAATCTTGAACTGATCATGACCCCTGCAGCCGGTCGCGATTGGATCGCGCCAGACCCAAACGAAAAGGTCGACGTCATTCACGGCACATTTCACGGAGAGATGATGGCGGAATCGGCACTCAGCGCACTGCTCTACATGAATCACCAAATGCCGCTCATGTTGCAGAACCATGCAGATCGAGCCTGGGACAGGAACCTGCAGCAACACAGTCGGCTGCTAAGTAACCAGTGCGTGGTGATTATCGGGTTTGGCAGCATTGGTCAGGCATTCGGCCGACTGATTGGCACAACGGGCGCTGAGGTCATTGGCGTTCGGCGCAGCAACCCCTGCGAGGTCGATGGCATGCAGGTTCGAACGGTCGAAGATCTGCCGGAGATACTGCCAAGCGCTGACCACGTGATCCTGGTTTTACCCGGTGACAGCAGCACAGACAATTTTCTGACAACTGATCTCATTCAACTGTGCAAACCAGGCGTCTATCTTTACAACTTTGGTCGCGGCAATGCACTGACAACAGACACGGTTCTTGAAGTCGCTGGTGATATCGGTGGCGCTTTCCTTGATGTGACGGATGTAGAACCGTTACCCTCAGAATCCCAACTCTGGCAGTTACCCAACGTCATGATCACTCCACACTCCAGCTGCATTTACCAGGAGTACAAAGCGAACTTTGTCGCCGAGGTGATCAGCCATCTGTCGGAAGCTCACTCATGAACAGCATCGAGCTCGAGTCTGTTAATAAATTCTTTGGTGAACACCACGCTGTTTCGGATATGAGCTTCGAAGTGCCAGAAGGTGCCGTTTACGGTTTCCTCGGTCCCAACGGTGCCGGTAAAACCAGCACTATTCGAATGATCATGAGCATCCTCTATCCGGATTCAGGCACGCTCAGGGTCCTTGGTGACGATCAGCCTGAACGTGTGAAAGACCGACTGGGTTACCTACCCGAGGAAAAGGGTCTCTATAAGAAGATGAAGGTGAGAGAAATCATCACCTACTTCGGCACCCTGAAGGGTATGTCTCGACGTGATGCCGCAGCTGGAGCAGACAAACTGCTGGTTCGCTTTGGCTTAGAAGATGCTGCCAACAAGCGCTGTGAAGAAATGTCCAAAGGTATGGGACAGAAGGTGCAGATCATCTCCACCCTCATTCACGATCCGGCATTGGTTATTCTGGATGAACCCTTCTCTGGGCTGGACCCGATCAACGTGGAACTGGTTCGAGACATCATTCTCGATCTTAAGCGCGAAGGTAAAACCGTCATCTTCTCCACACACATCATGGAACAGGCAGAACAGATCTGCGATTCCATTTTGCTCATTAACAAAGGGGTGAAGCTGTTAGACGGTAAAGTCTCCGAAGTAAAAGGACAGTTTTCATCCACCCTCCTCGTCGATTATGACGGTGACCCAGCCCACCTCAACAGGCCCGGTATTGTTCGGATCAACAACATGGGGAACTCTGCCGAGCTTTCCGTTGAAGAAGGCGTCGATACCCAGGCGCTCCTCAGGGAGCTGATGGATGCTGTGAAATTGAACAGCTTCACCCTGAAAGAGCCTTCACTGCATGAAATCTTCGTGCGCACTGTCGGGGAATCAGACGCATGAATCGCATGTTGCTGATTGCCTTCCGCGAGTTTCTGGAAAACGTCAGGACCAAAGGCTTCTGGTTTGGCATTTTGATGATGCCCATCGTCCTTGTGCTGGTAGGTGTGGTGCCCATCATTGTTGAGAACACCCGCGTCGCGAAAAACTATGCGGTCATCGATGAAACCGGGGTTGTACTCGATGCCGTAAAACAGGAGCTAAGCGTACGCGACTTCCGCCATCTGCTGACTGACTTTGCCAAAGGCGAAGAAGACATGTTGCCGGATTTTCTGGCGGTGTTTTTTCCAGAGATCCGCGCACTGGACGAAGACGGCCAGGAAAACATTGTGAACTTTTTGTTCCACGACGGTGAACTGGATGATGGTTTAACTCGGAGACTGACAAACCAGCTGATCCAGCACCGATCCGCCATCATTGACTGGTGGGCCAACCTGCCCGACGAAGAGCGATCGCAGTTCTCTGGCAGCATCTCTGCCAACTACTTCCGATTGGTGGATGTCACCAACCTGGAACAACTCAACGAGATGATTGAGTCCGAAGAATTGTTCGCCTACTTCATCATCGGCAGAAAAGTTGTCGAGGATGGCAGCGGCACCAAGTACGTATCCAACAATCTGACTGACCGCGATCTGGAGATCTGGTTTGGTGAACTGGTCAGCCAGTACGTCCGGGATCAACGCTTATCACAGAGCGATGTCGACGCAGACATCGCCGACTGGATCAATGAAGCTGTGTCTTTTGAGGGCGTCACCCTGGGTAAAGACGGCGAAACTGAAGAAGTAGATTCCACAGATATCGCCAGGCAGTGGGCCCCGGTTGTATTCGTCTACTTCCTGTGGATTTCCGTCATGATCAACACTCAGATGCTGATCACCAACACCATTGAGGAAAAGTCCAACAAACTCGTCGAAGTCTTATTGTCATCCGTGTCGGCGATATCGCTCATGGGTGGGAAAATTATCGGCATCGCGGGTACCGGTCTCACCATCATTGCCGCCTGGCTCATCATGGCGCTCGCGTTCTTTATCGGCTTGCCAATGGCTGCGGGCATAGAGCTGCCCATAGATCTATCTTCAGTGATGGCGGACCCCTGGTTCCTCGGATCCTTTGTCATGTACTTCCTGCTGGGCTATTTGTTTTATGCAGCCCTGCTCGTCGGGCTCGGCTCTTTATGTAATAACCTGAAGGAAGCGCAGAACCTGATCATGCCTGTGCAGCTTATTCAGATGGTACCCATCTTCCTGATGATTCCCATTGGCAGGGACCCCAACGGCAGTCTCGCCCAGGTGCTTTCTTACGTACCACCTCTGACACCCTTTGTGATGATGAACCGCGCAGCCGGTCCACCGTCCACGGAGGAATACGTGATCACGACGATCCTTTTGATTGTCTCGATTATTCTTGCTTTCTGGCTCGCCGCGAAAGTCTTCAGGGTGGGCATCCTGATGACCGGCAAGCCGCCGGGAGCAAAAGAGATCTTCAGACTACTTCGTGCACCTGTGACCAGGCGGGTGACCAACGCTTAGGCATCAACCCTGAGGTCTGCGACAAAGCTTGATACCGCTTGACCGATTTCAGCGCCGGAATCTTCCTGAATAAAATGCAGACCCTTCACGGTAACTTCACTTTGGTTTGGCCAACTGCGGCAATAGTCGAGCGCGGAGCCCGTCAGTATCGATCCCGGGTCTGCATTCACAAGGAGTTTCGGCACCTGTGACTGAGACAGGTAATCACCATAACTGCTGACAATCTCCACGACATCAGCAGGTTCACCTTCAATAGGAATCTGGCGCGGCCAGGTCAGCGTCGGTCTGCGATCTTCACCGGCCTCTTTGAAAGGTGCTCGGTAAACAGCCATCTCTTCGTCGGTCAGGTCGCGGATCACCGAATTAGGTAGCACAGCTTCGATAAACAGATTCTTCTCAAGAATCATTTCTTCACCTGCTTCCGAGCGAAAACCCTGAAAGATGCCTCGAGCATTTTCCGGCCATTGATCCCAGGTGAGCGGCTTCACGATGGCTTCCATGTAGGCAATACCCTGCACCGCTTCCTGGTGACGATTACACCAGTCGAATCCAAGGGCAGAGCCCCAGTCATGGATCACGACCACAACGTTTTCGGTCACATCCAGCTGGTAAAGCAGTTCATCCAGGTAATTTCGATGTTCAGTGAAGGTGTAGCGATTGGGTCCAGAAGCATCCAGCTTCTCGGAATCACCCATACCAATCAGGTCCGGGGCAATGCACCTCCCCTGTTCCGTCAGATGCGGAATCACATCCCGCCAGAGGTAAGAAGACGTTGGATTACCGTGTAGAAAGACAATGGGATCACCCTCACCTTCCTCAATGTAAGCCATCTTCTTGCCCAGCACTTCTAGCTGTTTCTTCTCAAACATCAAACCCTCTGCGAACTTTGAAAGGGTGTACGATACCACTATAATCGCCACCCTTTTTAGGCCTGACCTACAGTCCAATGTCGCTTTATATCAACCAGCAAGATGTTCTAGACGCTTACGAACGAATCCGTTCGCACGTCCAGAATTCACCGATCGTGAAGTCTGTCACTCTCTCGGATCTCACCGAGACCGAGGCACTGTTCAAGCTGGAAAATCTGCAGATGACGGGTTCGTTCAAAGAACGTGGCGCAGTTAATAAGCTGCTCACCCTCAGCGATGAAGAAAAGTCCGCTGGCATCATTGCAGCCAGTGCAGGCAATCATGCTCAGGCACTCGCCTATCACGCACAGAGACTCGGCATTTCAGTCAAGATCGTTATGCCGCGGTACAGCCCCATCGTGAAAATTAAATCCACAGAGCACTGGGGTGCTGAGGTGGTACTCGCGGGTGAAACCTTTGACGACGCGATGGCGCACTCACGAGAGATCGTTAAAGAGGAAGGTCGCATCTATATGCACCCCTTTGATGATCCACTCATTGCTGCCGGCCAGGGCACTGTCGGTATCGAACTGCTTGAGAGCGAATACGGCAAAGACATCGATGCCATTCTCGTACCTGTAGGCGGCGGCGGCCTGATTGCAGGGATCGCAAGCTACATAAAAGCCACCCGACCAGACATCAAGGTCATTGGCGTTGAAGAAGCCACTTGCGATGCCATGCATCAAGCACTTCAAAAAGGCACACCCACCCTCGTAGATGCAGCACCGGTCATTGCCGACGGTATCGCCGTACGAGAAGTTGCTCCGGAAAACCTGAAGGTTGTTAACGAGTGTGTCGATGAAGTGGTCAGCGTATCCAGCGATGAGATCGCCAACGCGATCATGTTGATGCTCGAGATCGAGAAACTGGTTGTCGAAGGTGCCGCTGCGACACCACTCGCGGCACTGCTGAATAATCGATTACCTCACCTGAAAGGCAAAACGGTGGTGTCTGTGGTTTCCGGCGGTAACATCGATGTAAACCTGCTGTCGCGCATCATTGATCAGGGTCTATCTTTTGATGGCCGTGTCGCGCGTATACAAACGGTGGTGCAGGACAGGCCCGGCAACCTGGAACAACTACTCACGACTTTCAGGCACCAGGGCGCCAACGTGTTGGAAGTACACCACCACCGCTTGTCACCCACTGCGCCCATCGGCCAGGTTGGTGTTACCGTCACGGTGGAAACTCGAAACCGAGCGCACCAGGAAGAAATCATCCAGGCGCTCCAGAAAAACCACTACCCAATTCTCTAACTTCACCGGAAAGGACATTCCATGGCTGTTTATCTGATTGCGACGCTCAACATCCACGATCGAGACCGTTACAAAAGCTACGAGGACGGATTCATGGAAATTTTCATGAACTACAAGGGCAAGATTCTCAGCGTGGAAGAAGCGCCGGTTACCAAGGAAGGCGCCTGGGACTACACCCGAACGGTGCTCGTGGAGTTTCCTTCAAAAGAAGAAGCTGATGCCTGGTACCACTCAGATGCGTACCAGTCCCTGATGCAGCATAGGCTCGCCGCATCTGAGGGCAATGTTGTGTTACTGAATAAGTTGGAACTGGGTTAACTCAGCTCGGTGAGGAAACGATAAAGCGGACCTTATCGAACTGCAGCTGATCACCATCTTTCAGCTCAACCTCATCAATCTTCTCTGCATTTACCCAGGTGCCGTTAACGGAGCCCAGGTCACGAATGATCAGTTTGTCGCCGTCCGGTTCCAGCTCCGCATGTTTGCGAGAGAGACCCGGTTCCAGAATGGAAATGTCACAGTCGAGGGCTCGGCCGATCTCGATACGTTCTACCACGGGAATCACCTGACCCTTCTCGGGTCCGGTATCCGCCACGAGTGACCAGCTGCTCGTGCCCACATCTATCAAAGCGGTTCCAGAAAGCACCAGCGTTTTGCCGCCGCCCGCTGGATCTTCTTCAACTACTTCCAGCTCGACGCCACCGACAGAGATCACATCGCCAGCACGCAGATTCGTCGGCCCGGAGATCTTGTCACCGTTAACGAGGGTGCCGCTGGGTGTGTTGATGTCTGTGATGCTGACGTTATCGCCATCCACCTGGATGTCGGCATGGAAACCATTCACGCCATCTTTATCGATGACGATGTCATTGACCGATCCCTGGCCGATGGTTTTGCCGGGAGGCGTCAGATCGACGGGATCACCACTGCCGTCTTTGTATTGTATTTTTAGCATGGCCCGTGACCTTTTCTAACGCAATTTCAAGAGGTTAGTGATGCTAGTTCACTTAGATTACAGACTGCCTCGGAATTTGTACAGTCATCCCCTTCTGCCAGCCATCTGCTAGACTCAAACCCATGCGGCGCAAGCTCAATCAGTTCTGGGGGGAGTACCGGGCACTCATTTATTTTTTGATTGTCATGGTGTTGTTCCGCTCGGCCATTGCGGATTGGAATCAGGTCCCCACTGGCTCCATGAAACCAACCATTCTTGAAGGCGACCGTGTCGTCGTTAACAAACTCGCCTACGACCTAAAGGTCCCTTTCACCAGCTGGGAGGTCGGTCGCTGGGCTGACCCTGGTCTCGGCGAAATCGTGACTTTCTATTCACCGGCGGATGATCGACTCCTGATCAAACGGGTTATCGGCACACCTGGTGACACCATCGCGATGCGTAACAATCAGGTGTTTATCAACGATGAACCAGCGACCTATGGTGAACTGAACGAAGAAATCGTTCGCCAGCTGGATCTGTACCAACGCCATCGTCATTCGTTCTTCGTTGAGCAGTACGGTGACATGAAATACCCGGTGATGATGAAACCTGCTGAGCCCAATCACTACAACAGCTTCGGTCCTCTGGAAATTCCAGAGAATCATTACCTCATGCTCGGCGATAACCGCGACAGCAGCATGGACTCCCGAGCCATTGGCCTCGTTCCCCGCGAACGCATCACAGGTCGAGCACATACAGTGGCGTTTTCAGTGGACTATGAGTCTTATTACCTGCCCCGAATGGACCGGTTTATTCACTCGCTGGACTACGAGTAGTTTCCTCTTTCGCCGGCTCTTCCATCACTTCTGAGGAAGCAGGCTCTTCAAGACTGGAAAGAAACGGCGAAGAATCTCGCTGGAAGAATCGCACGATGGGTGCCAGCACCAGGCCAACCGCCATCATCCCGCCGACAAATATGAAAGAAAACAAAAACAGAACCCAGACGACTTCCGTTTCGACATTGAAATAGGTGACTGCCACCCACACAAATGCCGCCGCGAAAAACGATGCGGAGATAAATCTTCTGACCAGTGGATCTTTAAACATAAGGCGCGTAGTTTACTCTTCCTAACCGCACGTTCCAAAAAAGGATGATTGATGCCACTTGATCCCGCTTACCAGGCCATGCTGAAACAACTGGCCGCCGTAGATGGCCCTTCCATGGTTGAGGTGCCACCCGAGCAGGCGCGCGAAATGTATCGAGCCATGCAAAGCATGCTGCCGCATCATGAGGTGAAGATGACCGAGGACGCCGACGCAGATGGCGTTCCCGTCAGGATCTATCGCGCGACTGAAGACAAAGCGCCCTGTGTGGTGTTCTTTCATGGCGGTGGTTGGGTCATCGGCGATCTCGACACGCACGATTCAGTCTGCAGGCAGCTCGCCAATGAATCCGGATACACCGTGGTGGCCGTGCATTACCGGCTCGCACCGGAACATCCCTTCCCTGCACCCGTGGATGACTGTTACACCGCACTTCGATGGGTTCAGAACAATGCGGACAAGCTCAACATTGACGGCGATCGAATAGCGGTTGCCGGAGACAGTGCCGGGGGCAATCTCGCCGCTGCGGTCAGCATTAAAGCGAGAGACGAAGGCACGGGCGGCATCAGTTTCCAACTGCTGATCTATCCAGTCACTGACTTCAGCTTTGAAACAGCTTCTTACTCAGAAAACGCTGAGGGTTATCTGCTGACCATCGACAGCATGCGCTGGTTCTGGAATCACTATGTTGGTCACGACGAATCCCTCGGCCAGCATCCGTTGGCTTCACCCATGCAAGCCGATGACCTTTCTGGATTACCACCCGCCCTCATCATGACAGCGGAATTCGATCCGTTAAGGGATGAAGGCGAAGCCTATGGTGAACGCCTGAAAGAGGCAGGCGTTAAAACCGACGTTCAACGCTACGATGGACTGATTCACGGTTTCTTCGGTCAAACGGATTTGACTCAGGGCGCCAAAGAAGCGATGTCTTCCGCTGCCTTCGCGCTGAAAGAAGTCCTTGGTTGATCTGAGTGAAACAGAGCCAGGTACCGTCCTGGCTAATGAGACCTTCACCGACATTTCTCTAAAGGGAATTGAACTGGAGGAACTCACCTTCGAGCACTGTGAGTTTCATGGTTGTGAATTCAGCAGCGTAAAAGCTCGAGAGTTGTCGTTCCGTCACTGCCGTTTCTACGACGCAGAGAGCGAAACCGCCTGCACCTTCAAATTCGCCGAATTAAAGGATTGCGAATTCACAGAATGTGATCTGACCCTTAGCGACTTTTCCAGAAGCCAGCTTTACCAGTGTCGTTTTCATCAATGCCAGCTTTCTGGCACTCAGTTTTCTCACTGCACAAACCAGCATGTGCTGACGGCATCAGTCACCATGCACGAATTGAGTTTTACGGACTGCAATCTTGCTTATGCGGATCTGTCCGGCAGCGAGCTCAAGGAAACCGATTTCTCAGGTAGTCGTCTGTCTCACGTGCAGCTCGACCGTGCAGACCTGACCGAGGCTGTACTGACAGACTGTGAAATGCATGAAGTGTCAGGCGAAGACCTGGTGCTTAGAGGCGCCGATCTTCGAGGCGCGACTATCGGAGGTCTCGATGTGCGCCTGATTGATATGACCGACGTACGGATTCAGGTCGAGCAGGCTGCTGTCCTGCTCGAGACCCTGGGCATGAAAGTAGACTGAGATTATTTGATTTCGAGCAGTTCGACTTCGAAGATCAACAGTGAGTTCGGCGGAATCTGGCCAACGCGTCCAGCACCGTAAGCAAGATCCGGATGCAGGAAGAAGCGGAACTCATCGCCAACACTCATCAGCTGCAGACCTTCGGTCCAACCTGGAATCACCTGCTGCAGACCAAACTCAACTGGAGACTGTCGGGACTCATCAAACACTGTGCCATCCAGCAAGGTGCCACGGTAGTGAACCACAACCCGGCTGAGTGCTTTGGCAGTAGGGCCTTCTTTATCCGTGATGATTTCGTACTGAAGACCAGAAGGTGTGGTTTTGACGCCTTCTTTTCGAAGATTCTGAATAAGAAATTCTGAAGCAGCAGTCAGGTTGTCTTTGGCCTGGCCCTGCTCTGCTTCCTGGGCTCGTTGCTGTTCTGCCAGCCGAGCATTTCTCACCGCTTCCTGACGCTTCTGGATTTCTGCAATGACTCGCTCACGCTGTGCCTGGTCAAGATCCGGCATGCTGCTGGCCAGAGAGTCCTGAAGGCCCTGAATCAATCTGTCCACGTTAACATCGCCGCTGCCGCCGTCTTTCAGCATGTTGCCGAAGGAGTAACCATAGAAGTAACCCATCTCTGCAAGCAGTTGAGCCTGGTTAACCTCCTCAGAGGCTGGTTGCGGCGCAGATTCTTCTGCCTGACCGGCTAGAGAAATCACCAAAAGAAGTGAAGCTAAGCTATTGAATAATATTGGTTTATGCATCAAAAAATTCGCTTGAACGCGGCAGAAGCGCGGATTATCGCACAATTACGGAGGAAAACCGCAGAAAGCCTGAAAATACGTCAGAACACCTAGAACAAACGCCCCTAACACCTTGAAGAATTTAACCTTTCAGTCCTAAACTGCTGTAGTAATTCGATCAGGTGATGAGTTAGCTCGACGAACCGTCAGAACTTTCCACCCCGAAATGCAGACTAAACTCCTGTGCAGGCGGGCTGCAGTAAATAATAAGAGTCGTATTAATGAAGAAATTTGTTTGTCTTGTTTTAGCAAGCGTCCTTTCCACCTCCACCCTCGCAGTCGTCGAAAAGAAGGCAACGCAGTTACCGCTGCATCCTATGCCAGTTCACACCACCACCACACAAAACATTGTGGATGCGTTGGCGTCTCGACACTATGTACCGTCTCGGCTGGATGACAGTTTGTCGTCTCGGATCCTCGATACTTATATCGATGATCTTGATCCCAGCAAAAGCTATTTTCTGAAAAGCGATATCGAACGATTCGAACAGTATCGCTATCAACTGGATGACGATCTGAAGCGCGGCAACCTGAATCCCGCGTTCGATATCTTTAACACTTATCACGTCCGCGTTATTTCACGCTTCGAAAAGGTCCTGGCGATGCTCGATGAAGGCATCGAACTGTTCGACTTCACCAAGGATGAGCAACTGCTCGTCAATCGTGAAGAAGAGCCCTGGGCGACCACCGAAGCGGAGCTGGACGAACTCTGGCGTAAGCGCGTGAAAGACGCCGTTCTGAATCTCAAGCTCACCGACAAAGAACCGGAAAAGATCAAAGAGCTTTTAGTTAAGCGATTCACTAACCGACTGTCCCGCTCCAAACAGACCAACAGCGAAGACGTGTACCAGCTGTACATGAATTCTTTTACCAAAACTTACGATCCACACACGCAATACTTCTCACCTCGCACATCCGAGAACTTCAACATCAACATGAGCCTGTCACTGGAAGGTATCGGTGCTGTGCTGCAGCTTGAAGATGAATACACCAAGGTGGTTTCACTGGTCCCTGCTGGACCTGCAGACAAAGGCGGCATCCTGAAGCCGAATGACAAGATCATCGCAGTTGGCCAGGGTGAAGAAGGTGAAATGGTGGATGTCATTGGTTGGCGCCTGGATGAGGTCGTTCAACTGATTCGTGGTCGCAAAGACACCACGGTAAAACTGAACATCATTCCAGCCGCTGACTCTGATGGCATTTACAAGACCATCAGCATCGTCAGAAACAAGGTTGAGCTGGAAGAACAGTCTGCCAAGTCTGAAGTTATCGAAATCGAACAATTCGGTTCCGTACACAAGATCGGCGTTATCGACATTCCGACCTTCTACGTTGACTTTAAAGCGCTGCAAAAAGGTGATCGCAACTTTAAGAGCACCACACGTGACGTGAAACGACTGATTCGTGAACTGCAGGAAGACGATGTCGACGGTATCGTCATCGACCTGCGTGACAATGGTGGCGGGTCTCTCCAAGAAGCTAAGATGCTCACCGGTCTGTTTATCGATCGCGGTCCTACGGTACAGATCCGAAGCAAGAGCAATCGCGTCGATATTCTTGATGATCGTGATATCAGCGTCGTTTACGACGGTCCTCTTGCAGTACTGGTAAACCGACTCAGCGCCTCTGCTTCCGAGATTTTTGCCGGTGCTATCCAGGACTATGAGCGCGGCATCATCATTGGCAGCCAGACTTTTGGTAAAGGTACCGTGCAGTCACTGCTGCCACTCAACCGCGGCCAGTTGAAACTCACCCAGGCGAAGTTTTACCGCATCTCTGGTGAGAGCACTCAGGAAAAAGGCATCATCCCGGACATCCTCTACCCATCCAGCTACGACCCGGATGCCATCGGCGAAAGCACACTGGAAGAGCCCCTGCCCTGGGACAAGATCACTGCCACCAATTTCCGCCGCAAGCATCTCATTAACCACCTCGTGCCAGAGCTCCGCTCTTTGCATGAAGAGCGTGTCGCAGATAACCCCGAGTTCAACTATCTGAAGGAAGCTTTTGCTTACCGCAAAGCACGCCGTGAAGAAGACTACGTCAGCCTGAACAGAGATGAACGAGTTCGCGAAAAGGAAGAACGTGAAGATTTCTGGCTGGCCCTCGAAAACAAAAAGCGTGAAGCATTGGGCCAGGAGGTCCTCGCCTCTCTCGATGATCTCGACGCCGAAGACGAACCTGATGTTGCCAGTGTCGAAACACCACCCCAGGTTGAAGGCAGCACCGGTGGCGCCATCGTTCCTGATAACGCAGAAGGTGAAGAGCCGGTTCCTGGTGCTGAAATGGCAGGTTCAGGCGCAGCCATACCAGCCGTTGCAGAAGCTGACGTCGAAGAGGAAGAAGAGGAAGAGCCAGACCCCTATCTGGTTGAAAGCGGGCACATACTGCTGGACCTTATCTCTTTGGAAGAGCGCACCGCGGCCGAGTTGAAACAGGAGCGCCGCGGCAGTTAATCGGGAGTCATACTCATGAGCCCGTTTCCTGGAAGTCTGCCCCCCGACGTCAGGGAGTATTACTTTTCATCGGACAAACGCACCATGGTGCGTTTGCTCATGGTCGGCTCGGTCCTGCCACTGTTTCTTGCCATCTTCGGTCTAACCACCGGGTTCGATCCGCTTTACGTTGTGATCTATAACTTCGGTATCTTCGGCCTGGTTCTGCTTGCCACCTTCATCGCCCATCGCATCACAAATTTTCGGAGCCTGGATCGGTTCAGCTGGATCATCTTTCTAATCATGATCCCGGTCTTCTTTTACCTGCGCTACACCGGCATGACCGACTCTGATCGACACGACACACTCACCGTTGATCTGCTGCTCGACTTCGTCATCATTTACATCGGCTATACGGCTTTTCCGTTTAGTCCAACTGAAAAGATTGCTGGCACCACCCTTTTCGCAACGTCATTGTTGATCCTTTATGCGAACTTCCTGCACGTGATTCCAAATGGCGTAGCTGGAATTGCCACCGCAGGTATCGCTTATCTTGTGGTTTCACTTATGGGGTTCGGTAGCACCAGTATGATCAACCGCAGCCGTGCCGAAGCTTTTGAGGCGCTGCAACGAGAAAAGTCTGTGAACAAAGACTTGAGCGATGCACTCGATCAGGTCAACCAACTCAGTGGCATGTTGCCTATCTGCTCAAGCTGCAAGAGTGTCCGGAATGATCAGGGGTATTACCAGCAGATCGAGGAGTACATCACTGCACACTCAGAAGCCCAGTTCACACACAGCATTTGCCCGGAGTGCAGCAAAAACCTCTACCCTGACCTGGATTCACCTAATCAGGATAAGTGACGTTCAATCACATCGAACGCCTGCTGAATCTCTTTAAAACGTTCTTCTGAAGCGGCCGCAAGTTCCGGGGACACGCCGCGGGCTTGAACACGATCCGGATGGTAGTCCATCGCCAGCTTTCGATACTTCTTCTTGATCTCGGCGAGGGTCTCGCCCTCTTCAGCACCTAATGTTTCGTAACACTTCTGCAGATCATTGCCCCCGGAGTAACGCGCTTTCAATTGAGCATATTCAGAAGGAATCCTGAAAATGCGGACCGCTTCTTCAATCAACTGATTTTCAGCCGGATGCATCACGCCGTCGGCATGTGCCAGTCGAAGCAACAAGTCCACCAGCGAACTGAGCACTTCCGGGTAATCACGAAACTCGGAATAGAACTGATTGGCGTAGTCCTCGAACCGGTCGTCTGAATCTTTTGCTGCTGAGAAGATATCAATCGCGAACTGCCTGGCTTCTGGTGACAGTCGCAGATTGTCACGCATGACCTGCTCCACCACTTCGATCTCTTCCGAAGTTACCCGCCCATCAGCTTTAGAAAGCTTGCCCAACATGGAAAAGGTGGCGAGAAAAAACAGGCTCTGTCTTTCTTCATCTTGAGAGAAACTGTTTTTGTCGACTGCATGGTGGCCCACCACAGCACCCAGAATGGCGCCTAAAGGTCCACCAATCACGAAACCCAGACCGCCGCCGAGTATTTTTCCTAACCAGCTCACTACTTATCTTTCCTGTTTATATATTGCGTTGAATAAAGTCGCAGACGATGTCTGCAACTTCCGGTACTAGCGCCGGTGGCAGGTCATGCCCCATGCCGGGAATCACTTTTAACTCAGCATTCGGTATCTGCGCCGCGGTGTCTTCACCGGCAGCAACCGGAATAAGCGGATCGTCAGCGCCATGAATCACCAGGGTCGGTACAGAAATGGATTGAAGCAATTCCGAACGGTCGCCAGTAGCAACCACGGCGGCCATTTGCCGGGTGCTACCACCGGGTGAATAGTCACGCTGAAATCTCGCCCTGCCAATGGCGAGTCGTTCCTCTTCACTCAGCGGATATCCGGGCGAGCCACAGACTCTAAGGCCTTCTGCCGTCGCTTGAATGATCTCTTCTCCAGTTGCATCTGGTGAAGTTTCCGCACTGAGTGTTGCTGCGGCTTCAGGCGTTGGACCGGGCAAACCTGGCTTGCTTGAACTGGACATCACCGAGAAGAAAGTTTTTAACCGATCACCATGTTTCGCTGCAATGACCTGCCCGATCATGCCACCCATAGATATCGCAAAAAGGTGAGCCTGATCGATGTTGAGCGCATCGAGGATGCCGACCACATCCGCCGCCATATCGTTCAGGTTATACGGTGGTGTCTCGATACCTTTAGCGACATTGCCAATATCAGGAATACCTTCGAATTTCTGACTCAGCCCGACGTCGCGGTTATCGAACACAACAACACGCAGTCCTGCTTTATTGAGGGCGGTAATGAACGTGTCTGGCCAGTCGATCAGTTGGGTACCCAGCCCACGCATCAGAACAATCGCGGGCGCGGTGTCTTCGCCGTGGACTTCGACTTCCAGCTCAATGCCGTTGGCTGAAACTCTCACGCGGGCTCACCACCCATACGGGCGAGCAACTCGTCGGTCTTCTCCTGCATCAGCGATTCACTGCCTCGGGACTCTACATTTAACCGAACCACGGGCTCCGTGTTGGAAGAACGAACATTGAAACGCCAATCCGCATACTCCACTGACAGGCCGTCTGTTTTCTCAACGGTCAGCGCATCAGCACCATATTCTTTTTCCAAGCCAGCCAAGAGTAACGCTGCATCTTCAATACGACGATTAATTTCGCCAGAACATGGGAATGCCGCCATTCGCTCATCCACCAGTTCACTCAATTTCTTACCCTGCTTCGCCATCAGATCAATCACGAGGAGCCAAGGCACCATACCGCTGTCGCAGTAGGCAAAATCTCTAAAGTAATGGTGCGCGCTCATCTCACCGCCGTAGATGGCATCCTCAGATCGCATACGCTCTTTGATGAAGGCGTGTCCGGTTTTACTCTGAATGGCGTTACCCTTCTCGCCTACGATATCAATCGTATTCCAGGTGAGTCTTGGGTCGTGAACAATACTGGAACCTGGCGCCTTATCCAGAAACGCCTGGGCCAGGAGACCAACAATGTAATAGCCCTCGATAAAGCGGCCATTCTCATCAAACAGGAAACAGCGGTCAAAATCCCCATCCCACGCGATACCTAGATCAGCACCAGTTTCGATAATGGCATCAACGGTAGGCTGACGATTTTCAGGGAGCAGCGGGTTGGGAACTCCGTTAGGGAAGGTGCCGTCTGCTTCAAAGTGTACCGGTACAAAATCAATGGGCATCTTATCCATCAGACTTTGAATCACAGGGCCCGCCGCGCCGTTGCCTGGATTCGCGACAAT
Organism: Pseudomonadales bacterium; assembly: GCA_965267195.1. GTDB lineage: Bacteria > Pseudomonadota > Gammaproteobacteria > Pseudomonadales > Azotimanducaceae > UBA9659. Next base: position 419,841 of record OZ253942.1, on the reverse strand, counting down.
CTTCATTCCGGAAAGCTTTTCCAGATCCACATAACCCAGCAGTTTTTCAATGTAGTCACCACGGTGATCCAGCTTTTTTAGCTCGCCGCCACCGGGTGCATCAGGAAAGTTATTGGCACCGACCGCATCGCGAATATCATTTAGCCCGGTATCGCCACTGATCGGTCGTGCACCCTTCTGCACCATCTTCATACCGTTGTAGTCGGCAGGGTTATGACTGGCTGTCACAACGATGCCGCCGTCAAAACCATAGTGATCTGTCGCGAAGTAAATTTCTTCCGTGCCACACATACCGATGTGCGTGACGTCCACGCCACTGGCAATAAGCCCTTCAACCAACGCATCAGTTAATTCAGGACTGGAAAGCCGAATGTCATGCCCCACCACGACTGATTTCGGTTTCAGAAACTCTGAATACGCCCTGCCGATGGCAAAGGCGATATCTTTATTTAGTTCATCAGGAACCCGCCCACGAATGTCGTAGGCTTTAAAGGCATTGGTACTGAGGGACACGCTACTTCCTTAAAGGCGAAAAGTTTTCAGGTTCAATCCAAGTTCGACATCGGTTTTCAGCGTCACCAGTTGACGTGAACGGGTCGCGTCGTGAGCGGCTTGCTGGACCTTCCGAATCGGGGCGCTATTGTCCTCTGCCTGAAGAATATTATCGAGTGTTTTGTGCTCATCGAGCAGTTGCAACGCACTTTTCGGACCAACGCCCTGCACGCCTTTCACATTGTTACTTTTGTCACCGACCAGGGCGAGATAGTCGATGTATTGTCCGACCTCGATTCCGAACTGTTTATTCACATAATCGCTGTCTCGCTTCACTTCATTGAAGTGATCAAACACCTCAATGTGTGGGCCAATCAGCTGCAGATATACCTTGTCGGTAGAAAGAATCACGACATCACCTTTGTGATCTGAAACAACACGAGCAATGGTGCCGATCACATCGTCAGCTTCATAACTGGGTACGCTGCAGCTGGTGACCCCGAGTGCCTGAAACGCCTTCTCAAAGTCCCCGAGATGATTCACCAGAAGCTCTGGTGTCGCCGAACGATTCTGTTTGTATTCCGGATACAGCAGATGACGCCAGGTGCGGTCATGATGTTCGAGCACCACAGCGGCGTGAGTTGGTTTGTGTCGGGATAACGCGCGATTCAGTGACTGACTCGCTGCCAGCACCACAGATTCCATATCCGCGTCGGATTCCGCATGCCTTGCCTCGAAGATGCGTCGGATCAGGTTGAATCCGTCTACGGCAAGAAACTTCATACGGTGCTCATCTCCTAGAAGCCGACGGCAACACCTTCAGCACGAGGATCTTTCACACCGTGCAGCACGCCGTCTTTCATCATCACCGAATTAGCATCCCCAATACCGCGACCATAAGGCCATTCCATCAGACCAACATGACCCAGGGCTTCCAGGATTCTCCGGGTATCCGGTGAAAAGGCGTACTTCTCATAGATGATTCGATTTGGCGTCCACTGATGATGAAATCTCGGCATGCTGACGGCATCGTGCAGCGGCATACCGTGATCAATCACATTCAGGATGACCTGCAGCGTTGTTGTAATGATGGTGGAGCCGCCAGGAGAACCTGTTACCAGAACCGGCTTGCCGTCTTTCGACACGATGGTTGGCGACATGGAACTCAACATGCGTTTATTCGGCTCAATGGCATTTGCTTCACGGCCAATCAGGTCAAACTGATTCATCGTGTTGGGTTTAACCGAGAAATCATCCATCTCGTTATTCAGAATAAAACCGGCACCATCCACCACCAGCTTGCTGCCGTAGGAACTGTTTAACGTGGTGGTGAAGGACACCGCCATGCCGTTCGAATCCATCACGGAGAAATGGGTGGTTTCCATACTCTCTTTGCCTGCGGGATATCCCGCAAGAATGTCGTCACTGTCTGAGGCTTTTTTCAGGTCGACATCGGCAAAACGTTTAAGCGCATATTCTTTACTCGCCAGACCTTCCAGTGGCACATCCCAGAAATCTGGATCGCCGAGATGCTCAGCACGATCCGCATAAGCCCGACGCTCCGCCTCAATCATCAGGTGAATCAGCTCAGCTGCGCCATAACCCATGGAAGCGACGTCATAGGATTCCAGCATGTTGAGGATCTGCAGAACTAATACGGCAGAAGATGGCGGCCCCATGGTCCAGACATCGTAGCCGCGATAGGTCGTCATCACCGGTTCGCGCCAGACGGACCGATAATTCTTCAGGTCTTCATGGCTGATGATGCCATTGCCCCGCTTCATTTCGGCAACAATCAGGTCTGCCGTCTCTCCTTCGTAGAAACCCGCTCGACCCTTGTCATGAATTCGCTGAAGCGTCGCCGCAAGATCAGGCTGCTTCCAGACATCGCCTGCTTCAAGCTGACGATCACCCATTGAAAACACTTTTTTGGCAGCCGGTGTGTCCTGAAGTTTTCTGCCAACAGTATTGATGTGTCGCGCCAGGTAGCGATCCAACACAAACCCATCTTTCGCGAGGCGAATCGCCGGCGCCAGAACTTCCTGGCGTGTTTTCGTGCCGTGACGCTCCAGAAGATCGAGCAAGCCGTCCACACTGCCGGGAACACCGGCAGCAAGATGGGTATCGCGAGACAAACCTTTGATCTCGTTGCCGTCGGCATCCAGGTACATATCCCGATGTGCCGTGCCCGGTGCTTTTTCGCGATGGTCCTGGGTCATTACGCGACCATCCGGGAAATGGATAACCGCGAAGCCGCCACCACCGATGTTGCCTGCTGAGGGATAGGTCACTGCTAAAGCAAACGCGGTGGCAACGGCGCCATCAACCGCGTTACCCCCCTGCTCCATAATCTCGATACCTGCAGCCGAAGCCAGGGTCGAGCGGGACGAGATCATCGCCTTGTCCCCATAGACCGCTTCTGTACTCGCACCCAGGACTGTCTGGGTGGTCAGGGCAAACAGAAAAACGCCCCGAATCAAGCACTTGAACATCACATCTCTTCCACTTATCAATTGCCCGAAGCTTAGCATGTTCACCTCTCTGATATCTGAGCTGGCATCCGGCAGTTGAGCTAATATCCAGTCATGGATCTGTCACTGCGCGATGCAAGAAAAGTATTCCTGAAGCAGCAAGGCCTGTTACGGGACAATGAGTTCGGTCGCGGAAAAAATGCCCTGCGAAAAGCCATCAATCGCCTCGGCTATCTGCAGATCGATACCATTTCTGTGGTCAATCGTGCCCACGAACATATTCCTGCAACCCGCATTGAGAACTTTGAAGCCGTACACCTCGATCGGCTCATGAAAGAACGAGCGATCTATGAGCACTGGAGTCATGCTGCCGCCTTTATGCCGTTCGAACACTATCGGTACTCATTGCCAGTGATGCAGGGCTGGCGGGATTCAAGAAGCTGCGATCGCAAGCTGGCAGGTCAAATCATTGAACGCATCCGGGAAGAAGGTCCGCTGCAGTCGCGGGACTTCGAGGATACGGAGAACAAGAAACGCGGCGGCTGGTGGGAGTGGAAACCTGCCAAACGTGTGTTGGAACACCTTTTTATTTCCGGCGAACTTATGGTGACCCGTCGTGAAGGTTTTCAGAAAGTCTTCGATCTACCGGAAAACGTGATCCCCGAACATATCGATACCAGTGTACCGACCGTTGAAGAATGGGCGCGTCACATGGTGCTGAAGCAAGTACATGCCCTCGGCCTCGCCACTGAACTGGAGATTGGTTACGAGCGCCCTACGATCGTCAGGCTCGCCAAAGTGAATCTGAAAGCGGATATCCGAAAAGCCATCGATGACCTGATTGCCGAGGGAACCCTACACAGCATCGATATTGGTGAGCAGACCTACTACACCACCACCGATCTACTGGAACATCTGCCACTACGTGTCGCAAAGAACCAGGTACGCATCCTGTCGCCCTTCGATAACAGCGTGATCAATCGAAAGCGTACTCAGAACCTGTTCGACTTTGACTACCAGTTGGAATGTTACCTGCCGGCACCAAAACGAAAATTTGGCTACTTTTCTCTGCCGCTGCTTTATGGCGATGAACTGATCGGCCGCATGGATGCCAAGGCGGATCGCAAAACCGGTGTATTCATCATCAACCACCTGGCGTTCGAACCTAAGTTGAAGCTGGATGATCAGCTCACCAGTGCACTGCGTCGTGGCATCGAAAAATTCTGCATCGATCACAACTGTCACACCGTCAAACTCAAGACCGCTACACCAAAAGAACTGACCAAATCACTGAAGGCTGCGCTGGAGGGTGAACTATGAGCTCTGCGATGAACCTGGGCGTGTCAGATACGGTCGCGCCAATTCTGAAAAAACTCAGACTGTTCATACAAGAAGTCGTGATTCCTCATGAGGAGGCTTATGCAGAAGCACTCGAGTCTGATCGCTGGTCTGTTCCACCGGTCATGCGCGAGCTGCAACAACGGGCACGGGACGAGGGCCTCTTTAACCTTTTTATCGCAAGAGACGGCCAGACCTACGAACAAGTGGACTACGCCTACCTGGCTGAACAGATGGGTTATTCCGAAATCGCCGCAGAGGTTTTCAACTGCGCCATGCCTGATTCCGGGAATATGGAAATCCTGGCGCGCTTTGGCAATGACCAGCAGCGTGCAGAACACCTCTTGCCGCTGCTATCAGGCGACATCACTTCCGGTTTCGCCATGACAGAACCTTCCGTCGCATCTTCCGATGCCACCAACTTTGTGTCCATGGCGAAACTGACGGGCGACAAATGGGTTCTTAACGGCGAAAAGACCTGGGTGTCTGGCGCTGGTGATCCTAGATTCAACTTTATCCTGGTCATGTGTGTGACCGACGAGAAAGCATCACCGGATCGACAGCAGTCTGTGCTCCTAATCCCGACTTCTGCTGAAGGTGTGACCATCAAACGCATGTTGCCGGTATTCGGTTACGACAATGCACCTCACGGTTACGCGCAGATTCAATTTGAAAACGTCGAAGTGCCAGCCGAGAACCTGATCGGCGAACCTGGTCAGGGTTTTGAAATCGCGCAGGACCGAATGGGCACCGGCAGAATTCACCAGTGCATGCGATCGATCGGTGCTGCGGAACGTGCGCTGAGTCTTATGACCCACCGGGCGCGAACCCGACATGCGTTCGGTAAGCCGTTGTCTGAACTGGGCGGTAACGTCGACATCATCGCCAACTCCCGCACTGAGATAGAAATGGGTCGTTTGCTGGCACTAAGAGCCGCCTGGTCGCTGCAGCAACAAGGTCTGGAAAAGGCACTCACCGATATCGCCCAGATGAAGGTGATCGTCCCGAACATCGCGCTCAACGTGATTGATCGAGCCATCCAGATGCACGGCGGTACTGGTGTCTCAGCCGATACCCCGCTCGCGCGCATGTGGGCCTCACATCGGGCGCTCAGGCTTTCAGATGGACCTGATGAGGTTCACCGAGAGTTAATCGCACGCACCGAATTCGGGCAGCAATCCGTTACCTACGTATAGCGCCAGATTCCTGACACACGTCAATGTCTTACTTTCCAAAGTAAAGATAATGCATTGAACGAAAAGCGCTTTTTGGAAAAGGAATCACCAGATGAATTCATTTGAACTCAGCAAAAATCATCTTATCGACGGTCTGAAGGCAGCTGACGACGCTGGCATCGATGGCAATGCTTACGGTCAGGCACTGATGTGGAATCTCCTGCAGTACTACCGAAGCCTCGGTCGAACCGAAGACGACATCCGCGGTGAAGTCGGTTACGCCCTCGACAATCTGGAAGACGACGGCACTTTCCACGTCAGCCGAAACTAACCCAAAGCCCCTCGTCTCGACCGAAGCGGAGAGACCTCAACACCCCCTCATCTCGACTGGAGTGAGCGCAGCGAGCGTAACGGAGAGATCTGCTACTATCCGCTCACCATTTATTCCTACTCGGAGAAACACATGATCGGATACGCAACTATTGGCACCACAGACATGGAGAAAGCGAAAGCTTTCTGGGCAGGTGTTTTTGAATCAAAAGGCGCCAGCGTCATCATGGACATTGGACGCATTGCGTTTATCGGTTCAGGCATGGATCAACCAATGCTGGCGGTATGTATTCCTTACAACGAAGATGCACCAACACCAGGCAACGGCAACATGCTCGCTTTCCCTGCTGAAACCACAGAAGAAGTGGATGCGCTTTACGCCAAAGCGATTGAGCTCGGTGCAACAGACGACGGTGAACCGGGAGAGCGTATGCCAACTTTCTATGGTGCTTACATCCGTGACCCGGATGGTAATAAAGCCTGCTTCTACAAGATGGGCTAAAGAACCACCCTAAACAACCTCATCTCGACCGAAGGGCGAAGCCCGCAGCGGAGAGATCTCTCCGCTCCCTACGGTCGGTCGAGATGAGGTAATTACCTGTACGTTCGCTCGGTCGAGATGAGGTCACCGGGCTTCAATGAATGATGGTTGGGTCCCCGAGGGGCTCAACACATCGTTCATCTTTATTCCTCGCATTATTCACGTAAGTCGAAACCGGCGTGACCTGAATCGAAGTCCGGAGCTCCGGCTTCAACAATTCATGCAACTCAGCTTCAGGTGTTTGCGGATTCACCCAGTTCTCAATCTGGTCTTTGGTAAGGTGCACGGGAATCCGGTGGTGTAACCACTTAATACCTTCCGGAGATGCCGCAGTGATAATCGTGCAGCTTTCGATCACCTGATCACCCCTGCTCCATCGATCCCAAAGACCGGCAAACGCAAATCCCGGATCTTCCTTCGGCTCTATGTAGTAAGGCGCTTTTATTTCGCCTTCACGTTTCCATTCGTAATAACCCGTCACCGGCACAATGCAGCGACGTCTTTTGAACGGTTCCGAGTAAGCCCGGCTCTTGGTCAGGGTTTCTGATTTGGCATTGAACATAGAGTATTTGGTGGAAGGTTCTGGCGACCAGTAAGGCACCAGCCACCAGCGCATTGGCGAGACATCCCAGTTGGCGTCTTCACCCATTCTGACCACAGGCACCTGCTGGGTCGGCGCAACGTTCAGTTCAGTTTCAATGTTCCAGATGTTCTGACCCGTGATCTCCAGCAGGAGTTGCGTCATCGGATCATCAATAATGTTAAATCTACCGCACATTTCTTAACGCTATCATGATTTTACAAAGCAGATCGATTCCGGTAGTTTGCGCCACTTTATTTCGCTGAGACAGACTTTCCCGCAGGGAATCTGAGACGACGATGAGACACATACCAAACCTGAAAGACCTGACTGGTGATGAAATCAGAGACGTGCTGGAACGCGCCGCCAAAATTAAGGCGAACCCCAGCGAATACGGCTCCCTGCTCGCCAACAAATCCATGGCCATGCTGTTCCAGAAGACCAGCACACGGACACGGGTGTCTTTCGAAGCCGGTATGACAGAACTTGGCGGTCACGCCATCTATGTGGATTGGATGACATCCAACTTTGTGCTCTCTGGTATCGAATACGAGGCCGAATATCTTTCCACCAACGTCAGCTGCATCATGGCGCGCGTCATGCATCACAGTGACCTACAGAAGATCATGAGCGCGAGCCGCGTGCCGGTAATCAACGGTTGTGACGAGAAGTTTCATCCCTGCCAGGCTCTGACGGATCTGCTCACCATCAGCGAACATCACGACGGTGATCTGAGTGACGCCCACCTCGTCTACGTCGGCGTGCAGAACAATGTATCCAACTCACTCGCCATTATCTGCGACAAGCTGGGTGTGAATCTGACCCTGGCGACACCGGAAAATGATGACAACGGCGAGAGCATGGATGCCGATGTGCAGGAAATCATCAAAAGCTCTGCGAAAGTGAACCACGTGGTTGATCCAAAGGATGTGATCGGTGATGCCAGCTTTGTTTACACCGACACCTGGGTTGATATGCAGTACTTCAACAACCCGGACTTCGCTGACGAAAAAGAAGCGAAAGTGAAAGCGATGATGCCGTACCAGATCAATCGCGAGATGCTGGGTGATTCAAACTGCAAGATCATGCACGACATGCCGATTCACGATGGCTACGAGATCACAGCAGAAATGGTGAAAGACCCACGCTCCATCATCTTCTTCCAGGCGGAAAACCGGATGCATGCGCAGAAAGGTTTACTCTGGTGGCTCTATGAGGAAGCAGGTCTAATCTAAGAGATCCGCGACCAGCTCCAGCCAATGCATGACCGGCGTTTCTGTGCCGGACTGCAAATGCAGCTGACAACCGACATTCGCTGTCACAATCACTGAAGGCTTGCCTGCTTCCAGATTCTTCACCTTGCGATCACGCAGTGACGTGGAGAGTTCCGGCTGCAGAATTGAATAGGTTCCCGCAGAACCACAACATAGATGACCTTCCTTGTGTTTCTCGATGGTTAAACCCCACTTTTGAAGAAGTGGCTCCATCCGACCGTTCAGACCGAGACCGTGCTGCATGCTGCAGGGTGTATGCACCGCCACATTTTTCGAACTGAGATCCAATTCCAGTGATTCCAACAATTGCACCGGGTCTTTCAGTTTCTCCGCAACGGCTTTTGCTTTCTCGGCATAGCCTGAATCGTATTTCAGGATATCCGGATACTCGGCGATGGTGACGCCGCATCCGGTTGCACTGGAGACAATGGTGTCTATCTCACCGAGCCGCGGATACAGCAAATCAATCACCTTCCGCATTCGAGCCATGCCTTTGTCATGAGCCGCGAGATGATAGTCGAGCGCGCCACAACAGCCTTCGTTCACTACTTCACTGGCACCGCCTGTTGACTCAATAATCCGTTGCAAGGACGCAACAACATTCGGCGTCGCACTGGATTGCACGCAGCCACTTAAAAGCAACACCCGTGCGCCAGGGGTTGATGTCACCGAATGCCTGACACCTTGTTTTACCGGCACATGATCTTTGAGGAAACGCGGCATCAATGGACGGAACACCTGACCGACGGCCAGGAGTGGTTTGAACAACACCTTCGTCGGCACCACAAACCGCAGCAATGAAGAAACAATTCGTCTCATCATCGGCGCGCTAGTTCTTTCAGCAGCAAACTGTTTGCCGATATCCAGCAAGCGACCGTATTCAACACCAGAGGGGCACGTGGTTTCACAGGAACGACACGTCAGGCAACGATCCAGGTGCTGAACACTGCCATCGTCGATGCCGTTTTCTTCCAGAAGATTCTTGATCAGGTAGATGCGACCACGAGGGCCGTCCAGTTCATCACCCAAGAGTTGATAGGTGGGACAGGTCGCTGTGCAGAAGCCGCAGTGCACACACTTGCGCAGGATGGCATCAGCTTCCTGCACCAAAGGCAGATCAATCAGTTTTGGATGGATCTCAGTCTTCACCTAGATGCCCTCTCCCAACCTGCCAGGGTTAAAGATACCGTTGGGGTCGAACACCTTTTTCAGGTTTCGATGCAGTTTCTGCTCGAGCGCGTTCAACGAACCAAAAGAAGGTGTCGTGCTACTGATGCAGGTCCAGTGGCCCTCTCCACTTAACGGATCTGATTCGGGGTCAATCAACCAGCGTTGAGCGAACCCCCAATCCAGCAGATCGTATTCATGTTCGATCGGCGCTAATGCGTGTGTCGATAGTCGCCAGATATGTTCGGCATTCTGGAAAGCGTCCAAACGAAGGGCATCCAGTTCAGACCAATAACCGCCGTCGATTTCATCACCGCCGATCGATTGTCGTTCTAAGGCGACATCATCAGCCAAACCAGACAGACGAAGTCGCAACGCACCATTTGAATAAGCAGACGCACTCATCGGCGACACTCGACGGGTCAGCGATTGCACCAGTTCCTGTGCATCTTCCATCGACATCTCAAGCGCAAGACTTTGTTCAACCTCCGGCGCTGGCAACACCTTCAGGCTGACATCGGCAACCACGCCTAATGTTCCATAAGCGCCGCAGATGAGTCGTGAGACATCGTAGCCGGCAACATTCTTCATCACCTGGCCACCAAACTCGCGGTACTCGCCATCAAACAAGACAACACCGGCACCGAGCACGTGATCACGCACCGCTCCGCCATAAGGTCGTCTTGAACCAGACAAACCTGCTGAAACTACGCCGCCAATCGTTGAAGCCTCAGAATGTATCGGCGGCTCAAAGGCGAGGACCTGGTGATTTTTCGCGAGGGTTGCCACCAGATCTGAAACACGGGTACCGGCACGCACACGAACCACCAGTTCTGCCGGGTGGTAATCCATCACACCTGCGTGACCGGCCATTTCCAGCTCATCATGGGATTCATCGACATGGCCATATCGCTTCTTGCTACCCCCACCAACAATACGAAGGGGCGCTGTTGCGCCCGCCACGCGGGCTGATATGTCTTTGACCTCGAACATCAGAACCGATCCAGCTCCGGAAACTTCTCTTCACCGGCATGCACATGCATGGCGCCGAATTCAGCGCAGCGTGAGAGTGTCGGCACCGCCTTGCCAGGGTTCAGGATGCCGACCGCATCAAACGCTTCTTTGATGCCATGGAAAATTTCCAGCTCCAGGCTGTCGAACTGGATACACATCTCATTGATCTTCTCGACGCCAACACCGTGTTCGCCGGTAATGGTGCCGCCCTTCTCGATACATAACTGAAGAATGGCGCTACCGAACGCTTCCGCGCGTTCCAGCTGATCATTGTCGTTGGCATCATAAAGAATGAGGGGGTGCAGATTGCCGTCACCGGCATGGAACACATTAGCGACCTGTAAACCATATTCTTCAGAGAGCGCGGTAATACTCGCCAGTACATTGGAAAGCTCCCGGCGAGGAATGGTGCCATCCATGCAGTAGTAGTCCGGTGCAATCCGCCCGACAGCGGGGAACGCCGCCTTCCTGCCCTGCCAGAGTTTCGCTCTTTGTTCGGCATCGGTCGCCACCTGGATATCAATGGCGCCACTGCCATGCATCACGCCCTGCACTTTTTCGATCAATTTCTGCAGACCTGTCGGCGTGCCATCCAGTTCACACAGGAGCAGCGCCTGTGCATCGGTTGGATATCCGGCTCCAATAAAGGCTTCAGCTGCTTCGATGGCGAGTTTGTCCATCATCTCTAAACCAGCGGGCAAAACACCGGCGGCAATAATGTCTGCAACACAATCAGCAGCTTGTTCGACTTGTGAGAACGCCGCCATCAGCACGGCTACTTCTGGAGGCTGCGGTAAAAGTTGCACCGTGACTTCAACGACGATGCCAAGCATGCCTTCGGAACCATGTATCAACGCAAGCAGGTCATAACCGGGCGTATCAAAACCAGGGCCGCCAATCGTGATCAGCTCACCTTCCGGCAACACAACTTTGATCTCTTTCACGTTGTGAACGGTAAGGCCGTATTTCAGGCAATGCACGCCACCAGAGTTTTCGGCAACGTTACCGCCAATGGTGCAGGCAATTTGGGAAGACGGATCCGGCGCGTAATAAAGACCAAGATCTTCCACCGCATGCGTGATCGCAAGATTGGTGACGCCCGGCTGTACAACCGCTGTCAAAGCACGCTCGTCTACATTCAACACCTGGTTGAAGCGCGCCATCACCAGAAGCACACCTTCATGATGCGGCATGGCGCCACCGGAAAGACCGGTACCGGCACCTCGCGCCACCAGGGGCACTTTGTGCTCGTAACAAAGCGCTGTGATGCGCTGTACCTGCTCTGTGGTCTCAGGAATCACCACTACACCCGGCCGCTGTTTCTTCGCGGTCAGGCCATCAGCCTCGTAAACGGCAAGACGTTCGGGCTCAAGGATCACCTCACTGGCAATGCGCTTGAGGGCTGCAAGGAATTCAGGGGTCATATGAAGCATTATACGCGGCAGCCGGGGCCTTTCCGGTATAATTACGCCGTCAATTTTTTACCGAGGCTGTTTGTGGCCATTAATACCATTGAAGAAATCCTCGACGATTTCCGTCAGGGCAAAATGGTGCTCATCATGGACGACGAGGATCGAGAGAACGAAGGTGATCTCATCATCGCCGCCGACGTTGTCACGCCTGAGCACATTACCTTTTTTGCGCGCTACGCTTGCGGGCTGATCTGCCTGACTCTGACTGAAACTCGAGCCCAGCAGTTGAAGCTGCCGCTCATGGTGGATAAGAACAAATCCATGCATGAAACCAACTTCACCGTATCCATTGAAGCGGCTGAAGGTATCAGCACCGGCATATCTGCCGCGGATCGCGCCAAGACGGTTCGAACTGCCGTCGCCAAGAACGCCATGGCGGAAGATCTGGTGCAGCCCGGTCACATTTTCCCGCTGATCGCACAACCTGGCGGTGTTCTGACTCGCGCAGGACATACTGAAGCAGGCTGCGATCTGGCCAGAATGTCCGGCTATGAACCCGCATCGGTGATCGTCGAAGTCATGAACGAAGACGGCACCATGGCAAAACGCCCGGAGCTGGAAGCCTTTGCGGAAAAACATGACATCAAGATCGGCACCATCGCCGACCTGATCCAATACAGGAACCTGTATGACACCACCATCGAGAAGATCGATGAGAAAACCGTGTCTACCACGACCGGTGAGTTCCTGCTTAAGACCTACAAAGACAACATTTCAGAGTGTGTGCACTACGCGCTGGTGAAAGGCGACATCAAGGAAGACGAACCCTGCATGGTTCGCGTCCACGTGTTGAATACGCTGCGTGATGTACTGCAAACCACCAGGCCGGGTTTCACTGATACCTGGTCACTGCCAGATGCCATGGCCCACATCGAAGAAGAAGGCCAGGGTGTGGTCGTGTTGATCGGCCAGGAATATAGCCAAGCTCATGAGCTGGAACAGGTGCAGCACTTCCCGGAAATGCCACCGATTCAAAGGCACACCAATGAAGCCGGCGTGTATCGCGTTGTCGGCACTGGTTCCCAGATTTTGAGAGACGTTGGTGTGACCAAGATGCGCCTTCTGAGCGCGCCAACACGATTTAATGCTATATCTGGATTTAACCTAGAAGTTGTTGAATTTGTTGAGAAAACATAGCCTTATCTGGGCCATTCTATGGCTCATGCTGGCACCGGGAGCCTTTGCTGAAACGACAGCTGAATCCGGCGAGATAACCGACCCCAAGACAGTGGTCAATGCCTTTCATGACGCTCTGATCAGCGCTATGAAAGCATCAAATTATGGGGAACGCGCCGCGATCATCGGCCCCGCCGTCGATGCCAACTTCCAGGTGCATACGATCTCGCGAATCTCCCTCGGTCGTAACTGGGCATCCCTGGATGAAACCCAGCAGACTGAGTTCCAGAGCCTGATCAGAGAGCTGATTACCAGCACCTACAGTTCGCGTTTCGACAACTTCGACGGCCAGTACTTCACGGTGCTGAATACCACCGAGATGAAGCGCAACCGCAAGCGCGTGAAAACCACGCTGACCACAAAATCAGAAACAGTGACCCTCGATTACCAGCTGCAATTGGTCGACACCGAATATCGTATCTATGACATCGTCGCCAATGGCGTCAGCGACCTTTCCCTGAAACGCTCCAACTACGCTGCCCTGTTCAAGTCAGGCGGGCTGGATGCTGTGACCGAGGAAATCTCAAACAACATTTCTGAAAACCAGTCGGACACCAGTAGCTGACGCTATGCTTGAGGCCCTCCTCGCCAACTGGACGGCCTGGGTCGTCAAAAACGCACGGGCCGTACTGACCGTCGTATTGCTCGCCACCGTCGGCGCGGCCTTGGTCGCGGTGACCCAATTCCAGATGAATTCGGATACCTCGCGCCTGATTCACCAGGACACAGACTGGAAAAGAACCAACGACGCTTTCCTCGACACCTTCCCGCAGTACTACCGCAACACTTTTGTCGTCGTGAGCGGCAATCAGCCAGAAAAAGTTTCCCAGGTCGCGCGCAAGCTCGCTTCTGACATCAGGGCGCGCAGCGACGTCTTTGAATCGGTGTACAGCCCTGCGTCCAATGAGTTTGTTGATGCCAATGCCCTGCTCTATCTGGAGCCGGAAACCTTAAACGACACCGTCTCAAAACTGGCGGATGCGCAGCCTTTCCTCACAGCCATTGCCGAGGACAATTCATTGCGCTCTGCGTTGCAGCTGGTGATCGACGCCCTGGAGTCGGATGAGCCGTTGCCTGCTGGATTCATCCAGATGAGTGATGCGCTTTCCATGGCAGCGGAACGCGCGATTGACGGCAGCGACAAACCTATTTCCTGGCGCGATGAACTCTTCCAGGTGGATGCCGATGACACCTACTACCAGGTGATCTTTGTGCAAGGCGCACAGAACTTTGGCGAAGACATGCCCGATGGTTTGATCATCAACACCCTGGAATCCGTCATCGACGAATTGACGCACCCTTACAAAGAAGACGTCACTGTTCGGCTGACCGGCCAGGTTCCTCTGGAACATGGCGAGATCCTGAGCGCCATGAACTCAGCGCAGTTTGCCGGCACCCTGGCACTGGCCATCCTGGTTGGCGTGCTCATCTGGGGTGTGCGCAGCCTGCGCATCATCGCGGCTACTTATCTTTCTATGCTCGTCGGCCTGATTTGGACAGCAGCGTTCGCCATGGTTGCAGTTGGAACCTACAACACCATCTCCATCATCTTCCTGGTGATGTTTATCGGCCTGGGTGTCGATTTTGCCGTGCATCTGTGTCTGAAGTACCAGGAAGCGAGAACCGAATTTGATAAAACCGCGGCCCTGGTTGATACCGGCCACGAACTCGGCCCTGCCATTGCACTTTGCGGCGTGACATCCGCCATTGGTTTCCTCGCCTTTGTGCCAACGGATTACATTGGTCTTGCTGAGATGGGCATCATCTCCGGCGGCGGCATGATCATCGCTGTGGTGATCAGCCTGACACTGATACCTGCGTTTTTTGCTGTGGTGTCGGACCCAAGACCGCCAACGGATCTGCCATTTGTTGGCGCCATGACCAACCTTGTGGCGGATCATTCAAAGACAACCGCCTATGTGACCCTCGCTATCGCCGTCATACTTACCGCGATCGCAACTCAGGCCACGTTTGATTACAGCACCCTGTCACTCAAGGACCCTGAATCGGAAGCCATGACCACGCTGCAGGAACTGCAGGACGAAGACGTTATCACTGACTTTGCGCTGACCTATATGGCGTCAGATCTCGACGCGGCCGACGATGCGAAAGAAAGACTCAAGGGTTTGCCTGAAGTCTCCGAAGTTCGTGTACCCGGCGATTACCTGCCGGACCACCAGGAAGAAAACCTCTACATCCTGGAAGACGCCAGCTACTTTTTAGAATCTGTATTCGATCCAGTAGAGATCGACGAAGACTTTCCAGACGCTGCCTTCCTGGCACAGCTCACCGAGTTACAAACAAGCCTCGAAACCGCCATCACGGATTCGGACGACGTCGAACTCACCCAAAGCCTGCAATCACTCAACGCCGCCATCGCGGTATTGATTGAAAGCGACGCAGATACCCGCGCCAAATTTACCGATCTCATCGTTCCACCTATTCGCAAAGAGATCGACTGGTTAGGCGCTGCCCTCTTTCCTGAAGAACTCGCCCTGGAAGATCTGCCGGAAGACATGCGCGAGAGGCTCATCTCACCAGACGGTCATGCCATTGTTTCCATCACACCAGCAGAAGATGTGATACCCGTTGAAGTGATGCGTCAGTTCACGGAAGCCGTGCGTGATGTCGTACCCGACGTCACCGGGCGGCCGGTTCTGGATATCGGCATTGGCGACATTGTCGTTAAGGCGTTCGCCACCGCGATTGGTCTTGCCGTATTCAGCATCTTTGTTGTGTTGATGCTCACCCTTAGAAGCTTCGTCGATTCCATTCTGGTGTTTATCCCACTCGCTATGACGGCGATGCTCACCCTTACGGTATCGGTACTCATCGACCTGCCACTCAACATGGCAAACGTCGTCGTGATTCCGCTGATCTTCGGCTTAGGCGTCGATAACGGCATACACATCGTGAAACGATTCCACCAATGCGCAGATGTGAATGATCTGGTTCATTGCAGCACACCGAAAGCGGTTTTCCTGAGCAACCTCACCACACTCGGGACTTTCTGCGCGCTGTCTTTCTCAACGCACCAGGGCATCTATTCAATTGGTGTATTACTGACTGTGGCGCTGACGGCACTCATGTTCCTCACCATCATTTCATTGCCAGCCCTGCTCGCAACCTTCTCGTTGCCAAGAGCTTTGACCGAGGAAGGAGCGGCTCAAACCACGTAAGGAATAAACGCCTTTCGGTCTTTCGGGTATTCGGGGAATGTTTCTCGGTACCAACGATGATGACTGATGGCTCGCGGCATCAGGTTAGCCACCGTCCAGGCAAAGAACACAAAACCCGCTGGCGACAGCGTCATCAATGCCCAGCCGCACCATTGCACAGATTCTGCCAGATAGTTCGGGCAACTCACCCAGCGATACAGGAAACCTTCCGGGACCTTGTAGTCATCACCAGGCTTCTC
Organism: Pseudomonadales bacterium; assembly: GCA_965267195.1. Classification (GTDB taxonomy): domain Bacteria; phylum Pseudomonadota; class Gammaproteobacteria; order Pseudomonadales; family Azotimanducaceae; genus UBA9659. The sequence continues at coordinate 403,393 of OZ253942.1, read as the reverse complement.
ACGTAATTCTGCCAGGATCTTGTCTGACCGTTTCGTCGCGTAGTAACCCGCCGCAAATATGATCAGGCCAATGACAAATTGCGGTGTGGTCAGCCAATCCACGGTGTACCAATCCGCATGTAAGACAAAGTGGCCGCCATTCAAATAAGCGTTCCCTGTGTTGAACACCACCGCCATCAGCACAACTGAGACGGGCATCTCGCGACTCGATTTAAGCGACAACGGGTAGACAAAGGCGCGATGGAAGTAATGTATCTGCCAGATCAGTAGGAAAAGCGCGACAACGCCATTGAATGGAATCAGAAACAGCGGTACCAGCATCAATAGACTGGCCGGGGCTTCCATCACCATCCAACCAGTCCTGGCGCTGACTCCGGGACCCCAGCCTCCCCTGGCATGACGACCGTAAGGCGCTGAGATAAACAGCAACGACACAAACACCATCACGGCAATCGCCAGCATGCTCCACAGAACGATGGAATATATTTCCTCGAAGGATAGTTCGGTCAGAGTGAGTCTCGTTGTTTCCAATGACACTGCAGCTTATGATGTCGCCATATTCGAGGCAACACGATGGCAGTTATCTAATGACGCCTTTTGAGGTCAACATAGATAGAGAAGCAACACCTCTCGTACGTGTGCTTGCTTCTACCCTTCGCCTGGCACTTCAGCGCCAGGAAACGCACAAAATTCTTTCCAAGTTAGACGGGTCTTTCACGGTGAAATCCATGAAAGGCGCACAGGCTGCGACATACGCTTTCGAAAAAGACCAGGTGACGATCAAAGCGGGCACTTCAAGAAAGGCAAAGGTGATCATCGAAGCAGACCTCGACGACGATTCGGTTAAGCCGAACATTACCGGCCTCTATCGCCACCCTTTCGCTGCGATGAACTTTGGCAAACTCCTGTCACTGCCACTACCCAGCTGGGCAGACAGCGCCAAACGCTTCTGGGCGGTCACTTTCGACCTGCCGAACATGCCAGAGAAACTCATCATTACCGCAACCGATGAAAGCCGAAACCTGACCTTCGGTGAAGGCGTGAACAGTGCAGAAATCATCGGCAAAGCCAGTCAGCTGGAACCGCTACTGGCAGGTCATTCCATCCTGGTTGATGAAGTTATAAAAGGGAAACTACAGTTCCGTGGTTCCCTGGAATACCTAACCGGCATCAGTCACGCCGGTCAAAAACTTCTTGTCGGTGATTTGGACGGCTAACCATGATGGACGAACCGACACTCGAAGAATGGATGGACCGACACCACGTCGAAGTGGTGCGTACTCATGCCACCGGTCTCGATGGCCATGCGGTAGGCAAATACCTGCGCCGTTCCAAGTTCCTGAGCTCTTTACCGAAGGGACATGCCATCGCCGACATGGCACTCGCGGGTGATTACGATGGGCAACCACATCTTACGATTTGGCATGAGATGCGCGCCGGCCAGTTCGGTGACATTCTGCTGAAACCAGATATCGACACCATCATCTCTGACGGCACCGACGCTGACCTCGGTCATGTCATCTGTGACTTCACGTCTGTTGATGGTGACCCACTGTCGCTCTGCCCACGAACCCTATTGCGCAGAGTCACCAACGAGATCGGTGAGCTCGGCTACGATGTGAAAGCCAGCTTCGAACTGGAATTTTTTGTCTACAAAGATTCTTTCGAGAACGCACGGCGCAAAGGCTACAAAAACTTGAGGCCTCTGACCGCATCCAAAGGCAGCAATATTTATCTGATCCGAAACGCTCACAACGTGAAACCGTTCATGGATGAGGTGCTGAAAAGACTCACCTGGCAAAAGTTCGAATGGGAATCCTGGAGTGATGAAGGTGGCGTCAGCCAGGTTGAGATCAACTTCTCACCCACTGACCCCATCAGGGCATCAGACCTGATCGTACGCGCCCGGCAGATCATTTACGAAGTGGCGGTCGATCTTGAAATGTCTGTCTGCTTTATGCCGCAAGTGGTGCCTGGTTATGGCAGCGGCCTACACATTCACCATTCCCTCGTGGCAAAAGATGGCACACCCGCATTCTTCGCCGATGGCGGCCGCAGTGAACTGATGAATGACTGGATCGCTGGCATCGTGACTACCATGGCAGGGTCTGTCTCACTGCTCTGCCCGACCATCAATTCTTATCGCCGAATGCAGGAATTCACCGCGCCACCGGTCACTGCAACCTGGGGTGAAGAGAACAAAAGTGCCGGCCTCCGGGTCATCAGTCGCGCAGCCAATCTCGCACGCATCGAGCACCGTTTACCTGGGGGTGACGCCAACCCTTACCTCGTGCTGGCGACAATCCTGGCAGGCGGCCTGGCCGGTTATCGACACAAGCTGCCACTCAGGCCAGAGCTCAAGACCGTTGGCTGGGGTTTACCTGACGACGTGCCCAAGCTGCCCAGGACGCTGATGTCAGCAGCGGATGCGCTGGCTGAGGACGAACATCTGGCTGACATACTTGGCAAAGATTTCGTGGAATACTGGATTGATTCCCGTAAATTTGAATGGCTGACTTACCATTCGGAGTGCGGTGATACCGAAACAAAGGGTACAACCGATTGGGAATTACAGCGATACTTTGAGTTAATGTAAAAAAGAAAAAGAGAGAAATGACATGCGATATCTTCTTGCCATTTTGTTACCACCAGTTGCCGTATTTCTGTGCGGTAAACCCATCCAGGGCATCATCAGTATTATCCTGACCCTGTGTTTCTGGATTCCTGGTGTAATTCACGCCCTGTTTGTGGTTCATGGCCACCTGGCTGACAAACGCACGGATCGCATCGTAAAAGCCATTGAGGAAAACGACGGATGAAAAAGCTCGTAGTACTGGCACTGGTTACCCTGCTCGCGGGTTGTGAATCCGCTTATTACGACGCCATGGAACAGTTTGGCGTTCACAAGCGGGATATCCTGGTGGATCGCATTGAAGAAGCCCAGGAAGCCCAGGAAGAAGGTCAGGAACAGTTCAAAGATGCACTGGAGCAGTTCCAGGCCGTCGTAAACTTTGACGGCGGTGAACTGGAAGACATCTACAACCGCCTGAACGACGAATACGAAGCAAGCGAAGATGCGGCGAATCAGATCCGTGATCGCATCGATTCGGTGGAAGATGTCGCTGAAGATCTGTTTGCGGAATGGGAAACGGAGCTGGACCAATACAGCAACGCTAACCTTCGTCGTGACAGTGAGCGTCAGCTGAGCGATACGCGCCGTCGTTATGAACGACTCATGTCAGCCATGCGCCGCGCGGAGAAAACCATCGATCCGGTTCTCGCCAGCCTGAAAGACAACACGCTTTATCTGAAGCACAACCTGAACGCGCGAGCGATCGCGTCACTCAAGGGTGAGCTTTCCACCGTGAATCGTGATGTTGAGAACCTGATCAGCGCCATGCAAAGCGCCATCAACGAATCCAACGCCTTTATCGAGGATATGCGAACCGGCGGCTAAGGAATCACCCTCGCAGACGTGTAATCCGGGTCCTGCCCAAGGACCCGGCGTTGAACTCCTCGAAGTTTTGGATGAACCAGGTAAGCACTGCCGGTTTCTGCATTCGGTAGCACCGGTGCCTCTTCCACAATAATTCGCTGCATCTCAGCCATCGCGTTCAATCGTGTCGGCTTATCAATAGACTCCGTTAACACCTTGAGCCAGCGATCATATTCATCATTGAAGTAGCGACCCCGATTATTGGGGTTATGTGACCCAAGCAGGTCAGCGTAGGTCAGGAAGTCGTCGTAATCCGGATACCAGCTACTCAGCACCAGGTCGAACTCCCCTGCCCGCGCCTTCGTCAGATATTGTTTGAACGACTGCTGGTCAACCAACACTTCCAGGCCAAGGGACTGTTTCAGTTTGCCCTGAACATACTCTGCGGCTTTGACACCAGTCGTCGATGTGACTGTTAACAGTCGAAGTCTTGGAATCTCACCTATCTGTTCCTTTGCTTCCGCCAACATGGCACGCGCGTACTCTGGGTCGTGGTTAATCTCGGGTGGCGGGAACTCTTCGATAAACGACTTTTCCATACCGTCGAAGTAACTGGGAAGCAGTGTTCGCGTTGGCCGGTAGCCGGGAATCGCAATCACCTGGTTCACATATTCATCGGCATCAAAAGCAGACTGAATCGCTTTGCGCAGTGAACGATTGGTCATCGGCAAACCTTCGCGGTGGTTAAACCAGATGTAGCTAATGCCACCAGATAGAAACGTGCGGACACGCTGACCTTTATCGACCGCTTCTTTCACGGTTTCTGCACCCAGCCTTGTCAGGGCAATCTGGTTATCCAGAAAGAGGTTCAATCGCGTTCGGTTGTCGCCGGTAATGTAGGCCGCGTGAATTTCATTAAGATGGGTCGCTTCCGCATTCCAGTATTCGGTGTTCTTAGTGAACTTCAGACTCGCTTCATGCACCCACTCCGTCAGTTTGAACGGGCCGTTACTTAAGAGTTGATCAGCCTGGGCCGCATAAGCTTCGCCGGCCTCGGTGTGAAACGCTTCTTTCACTGGGAAAAAAGCCGTGTGCGGCATCATGCCGAGGCAATAACCGCAGGGTCGTTCCAGTTCGACGATCAGCTTGCGATCACCTTCAGCGCGAACACCCAGCTCCGTCGGCGACATCTTGCCGTCTGCAATAGCGAGGGCATTCTCGAAGGGATGCATGATCGCGGCAAACTGAGAGGCATTGGCCGGGTCCACCACCAATCGCCAGGCAAAGACAAAATCGTGAGCCGTCACAGGCGAGCCATCTTCCCACCGAGCGTCTTCACGTAATGTGAATTCCATACGATCCGGGAACACTTCCCAACTTTCCGCCACGCCCGGCACCAGCTTGCCGCGGCGACCGTAACGAATCAGGCCCTCATTGATATGACCCAGCACAAAGAAGCTGACCAGGTCGGTAGTTCGAGTCGAATCCAGACTGGGCGGCTCCTGAAGCATGGCAATGCGGATGGACTGTTTTTCGACGTCTACAGGGCTGGCGAACAACTGCGTGGACAACATTATCAGAACGCTCTTTACAATGAGCTGAAGGCTCCTGACAAAACGTTGGGCACAGCCCTTTGATACACTAATCGACATAAACAGCAGACATCTCATGCTTCAGTTTCACCCTATTATCCAGCAATGGTTCGATGAACGATATGGCGCGCCGACCGACATACAGTCGATGTCGTGGCCGCGCATCGCTGAACGGGAAAATCTGCTGATCACCGCCCCTACCGGTAGCGGTAAAACCCTCACTGCCTTTCTGTGGACGCTGAATCGTTTCGCCACTGGCGAACTCAAGACTGGCGCTACCCGCGTGCTCTATATCAGCCCGCTCAAAGCGCTGAACAATGACATCCGTAAGAACCTGCTGGACCCGCTGAGCGAGCTGAATGATCTCTTTGAAAAAGAGGAACAGGAACTGCCCAGAATTGGCGTTTCTGTTAGAAGCGGCGACACAGAACCGGAAGAACGCAGACGCATGCTGCGCCAGCCGCCGGAGATCCTGATCACCACGCCGGAAAGCTTGAACATCATGCTCTCGTCTCGAGGCGGCCTGAACATCCTGCAAGACATCGACACCGTCATCCTGGATGAGATCCATGCGGTGGTGGACTCTAAACGCGGGGTCTATTTGATGAGCGCCATCGAAAGACTCGCTTCCATGAACGGCGAGTTTCAACGCATCGCGCTTTCAGCCACGGTGAACCCACTGGAAACCGTGGCCGAGTTTGTCGGCGGCTTTGAACGCACCGGTGATGACTACAGGAAACGGAACGTCGAGATTCTGGCGAGCAACGCCAAGAAAACTTACGACATCAGCATTCGTTACCCGGAAAACGCAGCCAACCGCGGTGAAGATGAAAAGATCTGGGATTACCTGGCAGAAGACCTGCTGCCCAAGATCCAGGAAAACAATTCCACCCTGATCTTCACCAACAGCCGCGCCCTGTGCGAAAAGCTCACCTATAAAATCAATACACTGGCCAATCGCATGGTGGCTTATGCCCACCATGGTTCCCTGGCACGAGAAATCCGAACCGAAGTCGAACAACGCCTGAAAGAAGGTGCGCTCGAAGCCATTGTCGCCACCAGTTCTCTTGAGATGGGTATAGATATCGGCGCACTGGATGAAGTGGTCCTCGTGCAATCACCCAGCTCCATTGCCAGCACTATTCAACGGATCGGCCGCGCCGGTCACCAGGTGGGCGCTGCCAGTCGCTGCACCATTTACCCGACGCACCCGCAGGACTTTGTCGAAGCGGCTGTGCTCGCTTCCGCCGTGAAAGAAAAAGCACTGGAGCCCGTTAAAACCATACACAACCCGCTGGATGTGCTCGGTCAGGTGATCATTTCCATGACTGGTACCGAAGCCTGGGATCTGGACGAGCTATTCGCTGAGGTAAAACGCCCAACCGCTTACAACGATCTGACAAGGCGGGAGTTTGATCTTGTTATCAATATGCTGCTGGGTCGCTATGCCGATCATCACATCCGCGAATTGAAACCACGCATTCGTGTGGATCGCATGAACAACACGGTGGAAGCACGCAAAGGTGCCCTGCTGTCGTTGTATCTATCAGGCGGCGTGATTCCTGATCGCGGCTACTTCCAACTACGACATGAAACCGACAACGCCAAGATCGGCGAACTGGATGAAGAGTTCGTCTGGGAAGCGCGGGTCGGCCAGGTGTTTTCTCTCGGCACCCAAAGCTGGCAGGTGCGTAAAATCACCCACAACGATGTGATTGTTGGCCCGGCTAAACCCGGCACCAGCGCACCGCCCTTCTGGCGGGCAGAACCCATCAATCGAAGCTTTCACTATGCAGAACGCATCAACGAATTCCTGGAAGCCGCCAACGATGAAATCCATGACCCGGCTTTCAAAGACAAACTCATCGAAGAATATTGCGCAGAGCCCAGGGTTGCCGAAGAAATTGTGACCTACCTGAAGCGCCAGCAGGATCATGTGGAAAGACCACTGCCGCACCGACACCACCTGATCGTTGAAAAGATCCGCTCTGGGCCGATGCGTGCCACCGGCTATCAACTGGTGCTGCACACTGGCTGGGGTGCTGAAGTAAACCGTCCGCTTGCACTGGCACTCGAGGCTGCCTGGGAAGAAAAGTACGGCGAGGAACCAGAAGTGTTTGTCGCCAATGAATCCGTGGTGCTGCAACTCCCTCATGAAGTCAGCGCTGCTGAAATCCTGGAACTGGTGCCATCACATCGCCTGGAAGAACTGTTGCGCAAACGCCTCGAAGGTTCTGGCTTCTTCGGTGCACGTTTCCGTGAAAACGCCGGTCGATCCCTGCTGCTTTCCAAAGGGCGCTTCAATGAACGTAAACCGCTTTGGATGAGCCGCCTGCAGTCGCAGAAGCTGCTGGACTCCGTCTTGAAGTACGAAGACTTCCCCGTGCTGCTGGAAACCTGGCGCACCTGCCTGCGGGATGAATTCGACATGGATCACCTGCGCCAGATGCTGCATGAGATCGAAACCCGGGAAATCGTCGTCAGCGAAGTCGATTCCGCCACACCCAGCCCCTTTGCACAGGCCGTGGCACACGGGCAGATCATGATCTACATGTACATGAACGATGCGCCCAAGTCTGGCAGCAAAACCTCCAAGCTGCGCGAAGACCTGTTGCAGGAAGTGGTGTTCACACCCGGCATGCGACCGGGTATCGCTCGCCACATCATCGATGAATTCATCACCATGCGTCAGCGCCAGGAAGAAGGTTACCTGCCGCAGGACATCACTGACCTGATTGATTGGGTTGGTGAGAGATCCGCGATTCCAATTCGAGAGTGGCAGACCCTCACAGGCAAACTGGATTTTGAAATCGATGACAAAGCGTTTGCGTCCATCCAGGATGACCAGCTCATCGTCACCAGAGATGACGAAGCGCGCTTCACCGAACTTTTGCAAAACGACGATGAAGGCTTCAGCGTTTTCATCTCTAACCTGCTGCAGTATTACGGCCCGATCTCCAGCCAATACTTGAGCGACACCCTCAAAGTCGATGAACTTAAAGTCAGGGAAACTCTGGATGAACTCACCGACGCCAACGCCCTCGTGCTGGGTGAACTCATTCTCGATGATGAAAACGTCTACTACTGCGATGCCGACAACTACGAATACCTGCTGAGGCTGCAACGTGCTCGCGGCAGACCGCGCATTGAAGCGAAACCCGGTGAAGCCCTGCCCGCCTTCATGCATGGCTGGCAGACGCGTTACAGCGCTCACGACCCGCTCGACAAACTTTATGAGTGCATGGAGCGACTAAGAGGCATGCCCTTATCTGCAGGTCTTTGGGAATCTGAAGTACTTCCTGCAAGACTCAACGACTATCACAGCAGCCAGCTGGACCTACTGTTCCAGGAAGGTGACCTGCAGTGGCTCGGCTCAGGCGAAAAGAATGTGCTTTTCAGTTTCATCGATGAATTGGATCTGGTGTTACCCACGAGCGAAGAAGAAGCCACATCCCAATACATCGATTCACCCCACGCGCGATACGACTTCTCTACCCTGCTGGATATGACCGGCGAGTCTTCAGCGACCCTCGCCGAAGGTCTATGGCAGGAAGCCTGGAGCGGCAACATCACCAACGACAGTTTCGCCGCCTTGCGTAAGGGCATCGAGAACGACTTCAAGGTTGAGAAAGTTGAAGCCCCGAACGCGACACAGATGCGTCGTTCAAGACGCGGCGCTTTCAATCGCTGGCGCGGCTCCATGCCATTCGCCGGTAACTGGCATCTAGTGAACGCTTCCACTGATTCGTTGGATCTCTTGGAACAGCAGGAACAGAACCGTGAGCTTGCACGCCTGATGCTGGACCGCTGGGGCATCGTCTTCCGAGAAATCTGCGAACGTGAATCCGATGCTTTCAACTGGCGCACAATCTTCAGGACACTGCGACTCATGGAGCTTTCAGGTGAAGTAGTTTCCGGACATTTCTTCAAAGGCATACCCGGCCCGCAGTACATGACGCCGACAGCACTCAGGTTCTTCCAGGAACCCAGAGATGAGAATACAAACAGCGTCATCTTTCTCAATGCAGCAGACCCCATCAGCCCGTCAGGCTTAGGTCTGGGCATACACGGTGAACAGCTACCCAGACGTATTCCCAGCAACTATCTCGTGTATGACGGTGAAGAACTCGTTCTGCTCATTGGCAAACGCGGCAAGGAACTGAATTTCCTGGTGGAACCAGGCAATGAGAAAATCGATCGATATCTCAAAGTACTGCACCACATGATGTACCGATCATTTGATCCGGTTCGCAAACTCACCATCGAAACCATCAACGGCGAATCTGCGGTGAACAGCCCTTACCTCAAGTGTGTTGAAGAATCTTTCAACATCATTCGTGACTACAAACAGGTCACCATCCAAAGAGAGCTGTAGCAATCAGCTCAGCGTCGGCGGAAACTTCAGGCTGCAGAGCCACGCTAGAAACATAAACACCGCAAACAACAAGGTGCCGCCGCTGATCGCATAGCTCCAGACGCCATGGGTACTCTCAAAAGTCGCGTAGAGACCCACCCCACCCAGGATCAGACTGGAAAGTATCGACGCCCAGGTAGGCCTCAGCTGCCGGGTAAAGTGACTGTAGGCGCCCGCACCAAAGAACTGATCAACCCGGTCAGAGACCACCGGCATCTCATCCATGATGTTCTTGCGTTGCCAAAACACAAACGCGCTTGCACCAAGGGATCCCACAACAGCCACACCCACAAACAGGACTATTGGCAGCTCAGGCAATTCCACTTCAGCCAGGAGCAGCGGCATCTCACTACCCTGCACAAACGAGTCATAGATCAGGAACGCCCAGAACAGCAGGATTGAGGTATTCACCAGGATTCTGCCGACGCTCGGGCTAAGACTATTCAGTTGCATGTTCGCGTTCTAACGGATGATTATCACAGCAATACGTTCGAGCGCGCCATGTCTTACAAAATCGATCCACCGATATAGCTGAAAAGCCCCGTTTGCGTCTCGCAAAGGCTGGGCCGTATAGTTTCTAAAAACAGGAGAAAACCATGGCAACATTTCTCGCAAAAATTACCGTCTTTGAAGGCAAAGAAGCCGAATTCGAAGAAGTGGCAAAGGAGATGTTTCGCGCGACGCACGAACACGAACCTGATTGCCGTCGATATGAGTATTGGCGAGGGGCAGAACCCCGCACTTACTATTGCATGGAGTCATTCGACGACTATCTAGGATTCATGAAACACCAGACCTCTGATCACCATGAAGCACCAGACTTTGGTTCACTCCTGGAGAATCTGGAACTGGAATGGATTGACCCAATCCAGGGCGCCTGCGATCTCACCGAAACCAACTCGATGGACATCCCAGAGGGCTCAAGTGAACTGATGCAGCAATACGCTGAATCGATGCCAGCTGTTGTTCAGGAATGGTGGCAAAGGCTTCGCTAAACATCATGAATCTCGAACAACTCGCTAACCTGGGGGAACTGCTCGGCGGCATCGCGGTAATTGCCTCCCTGATCTATCTGGCTATACAGATTAGACAGAACACCAAGACCGTAAAGAGCTCCACCCTCTCGGTTAATAGCCAAATCTGGACCACCATGCTGCTAACGCTTGGCGACAAGGACAACGTCGCCGCCTTTACCTACGGCTACTTCCCCATGGAAAACATGGACCCGCAGAAGTTCACCCAGTTTCAGCTACAGTGTCGGGCGCTTTTTGTCTCCATGGAACAGCAGCACTACCAATACACGCAGGGCACATTGGATGCCGACACCTATGAGGGCTATGCAAGATCCATTAGCAACACGATTCTGCCCTTCCCCGGTTTCAGGGTTTACTGGGACATGTATCGAGAGGACTTCTCACCCCTCTTCAGAAACCATCTGGATGATCTGATCGCAAACGTAGAGCCCGCAACCGGCGACACAATCATGACCGAGTTCCAGAAACGTATACGCCAATGAAGCTATACACACACCCAGACTGTGAACTGCATGAAATGCCAGGGCATCCGGAACGACCCGATCGACTTCGCGCTGTTATGCAGCGACTTTCAGAGAGCGGAATGCTGGATGACATGAACGTCGAGCTCGCTGAAGAAATCAGCGACGAGATGCTCGCAATGGTTCATCCGCCTGAATATATCGAAGCCATCAAAGCAGCCGAACCTGAAGACGGTCTGATCAACGTCGACCCCGACACCTACATGAACAACGGCAGCACCCGAGCAGCCAAACTCGCTGCTGGTGCCTGCATCCAGGCCGTGCAAGATGTGCTTTCCGGGGAAGAAACACGCGTGTTCTGTGCAACGAGACCACCGGGCCATCACGCAGAACTCGCTTCAGCCATGGGTTTCTGCCTCTTTAATAACATCGCCATGGCCGCCGAATACGCACTAAAAGATGAACGCATCAACCGAGTCGCGATCGTCGACTTCGATGTGCACCACTGCAATGGCACGGTGGACATCTTCAAAGACAGACCAGAAGTCATGGTCTGCTCCAGCTTTCAGGACAACTATTACCCCAACCGTTATCTCGATTACACCAATGATCACATCATTAACCTGCCCATGGCACCAAGAACAAAGGGTAATGAGTGGCGAAAACGAGTTGAGAAAGAGTGGCTACCAAAGTTAGAGGATCACAGGCCAGATCTGCTTCTAATAAGTGCTGGGTTCGATGCACATAAGGATGATCCGCTCGCACAGATTGAGTTCGTGGAGGATGACTACGAATGGATCACCAAAGGGTTGATCGCACTCGCAGAAGGTCAGTGTGAAAGAAGACTGGTTTCAGCCCTTGAAGGCGGTTACGATCTGGCCGCTTTAACAAGTTGCATCGAGACTTACACAATGCAACTAACCACACATCCACATTTCGACAACGTCTTCCAATAAAAGTATCGTTATCACTTTCAATACATTCTGGACTGACGTGGACTAAAGAATAGTGCGGAGGTCAGATTTATCAAAGAGGCTAGCTTTGAGCAGTTCCCCGAGTTTACATAGGTTGAGCGACAGGTGGAAAAGAGCACCAAGACGGTGGGGGCACCCAGTGCATTCACTTTGCTCCTATTTCGCAATGTTCCCACCGAGAATTCCTCACGTATTCATAGAATGGCTCACCGAAGCTGGAGATGTGGTTTACGATCCGTTCTGCGGAAGAGGAACAGCTCCATTGGAAGCGGTTCGAACTGGAAGAATAGGTCTTGGCTCTGACTTGAATCCGCTTGCCGTAGCTTTATCTAACGCCAAGCTAAACCCTCCGACCGAAGCTGCAGCCATGGAGCGGCTTAGAGAATTGAGGCTAAAATGTGTACCAGCCGATCCAGCGGATGCACCTGAGCATATTCGCATGCTCTATTCACCTCTAGTAATGGGACAGCTAATCTGGCTAAGAGGAGAACTTGATAAAAACTCAACGGTTGATTGTTTTCTGTTGGCAACGCTTCTGGGATTACTCCATGCGAACTACCAACCCGGCAAGCCTGCAAGAGGCTTGTCAATCAGCATGCCGAACACTTTCTCCATGTCTCCCGCCTATGTCAAAAAGTACATCGCTGAACACGGGCTCACACCACCACCAATAGATACTTTCGAGCTTCTAGGTGCAAAATTGAAACGCCTGCATTTACCATCGCAGCTTGTGAACCGAGGCTCCGCATGGCTACAAGACGCACGAAAACCCGCGCCCACTTCTTCGATGAGGGAGCGGGCAAAGCTCATTTTTACATCCCCACCCTACTTAAAGGTTATCGCCTATGGAAAATACAATTGGGTTCGCCTCTGGATGCTGGGGGAAGACCCTAAAGAAGTGGACAAAAAGCTAATATCTACCGCTTCTATGTCACGATACCAGGACTTCATGGGTGAGACGCTGGATAGATTTCGCGAGGTAATCAGGAGTGATGGTTTCGTGTGCCTAATGGTCGGCGATGTATTGGACAGCCGCACAGGGAAAGAGATAAATCTCGCTCAATCGATCTGGGAAAACATAGCTCGTGAAAAGGATTGGCACAAAGTTGCGATAATAAACGATCACCTACCGACGGCCCATAAAGTAAGCCGGATATGGAAGTCCTCTAAAGGTAACGCAACAAAAACAGATCGCATTCTAATTCTTACACCGGAAGCGAGGTCGACTACTTCACTTCCAGTACTACGTAGAATGGATTGGTCCAAACCGCTTGAGTGGGCTAAATAGCCAGAATCATCTTAAGGGTTACAGGTGTTGCATCCGATAAACCTGATACTTATTGCTTTATGGACCAGATTCTTCGTCAAGTTCAGATTTTACTCTTTCATCAATATAGCGAATGAAGTACCTACCGGCATCAGTAATTTGGTAGTTAATTTGCTCACCTGGGTTTTCGTACCGATCAGCGAGAGTGGGTGCTTGGCTGAGCACCCAGTTTACATTTCGGGTTTCCATATGATCACCTCGCCGACTTAGCTCATCAGAAATCTCACGTGAGGTCGTTATGGTTTTGTCTCTGAGCACAGTAAGGATTCGATAGATTTTACTAGTTGTCCTTGCCCTAAATTTACTGAGTCTAGTTACATTGGAGTTTTGTCGATTTTCTAGTACCGTAACTACAGAATCTTTGAACGCCGCTTCAGTATCCTCATTCAAAATCACTACGTCTGCTAGTTGTCTTGCGTTTTCAATAAGCCCTAAGGAACTTTGATCGTCAGAGAGTTTTCGAAATTCCTCCAGCGTCTGCGCATCATGATAACGACCACGAACCAGATGCCGCTCAAATCTAATTCGTTCATCGGCTTCTACGTAGACAACCTTCATATTTGGCCAATGGGTGAGAAACCGAAGAAGCTCGGGAATATGTCGAAATCCAGTCACAACTATTCCCCTATCACCCTCTTGACCGAAGTACTTGACGATAGTTCGCGCAACTACGTCTTCCCCTTTCTCTTCGAATGTTCTAACCGCCGCTTCAAGGGCATCTGAACCGAGATTTGTTTTGGCAGAAGAGTTCAGAAATCGCATCACACTGGATGCCTCTACCTGACGAAAGTCTGAATGGAAATACGCATTTTCGGCGAAGGTAGTCTTACCGGCACAGGTCGCACCGATTACAACGAACACTGGAATAGTTTCAGTTTCGAACAAGCTTACCTGTTTAGGGGTTTCAACGACTGATGCTTGGATTTTTCTTTCTTGTCTAGCCTCCTGGATTGCAACGTTCTCTTCCAGTCTATCAACAAGCTTAGTTAGTGCCTTTATCCTGAAGTCGTACTGTACGCTAGTCTCGAAATCCATTTCACTTAGTCTTCGAGAGGCCCCCTCAGGTATGAACCAACCGTTGAACGTCTGATTCGACAACCACGGGTAGCGCACAGAGGTAGAAACTTCACTTGGCGATGGCGCTACGGCTCCTCGAGTCTCACCATGAAAGAAGATCGCTTGCGGGAGCCCCGGAACATATAGAGCGATATCGGATTTAACTGTCGCTTCCCTATTGCCACCATTCTTGGAAATTTCATGCTCGAGACTTTCAAAGGAAGTGCGTTGAAACCATTCTTTCACCTGCAAACCAGGAAAGTCCGTATTCTCAGCGCTCAATGCTTCAATTCTGAGTGATGTATCTTCAACAAAAAACAAGGAGTGTCTGTCGTTGGTGCTTTCTTTGACCTGATCTACTGCGAACTGCAAAAGGTCTTCTTTGGTTAACGAATAGTCTTCCTCATAAGGTTCCGTATGTCCTCTAAAATGTCGGAGAATCAACCCTGCTTGATCAAATATTAGGCGTGCCTGCAGAAATTTGTCGGTGCTCGAGGTATAGAAATGTACTCGCGGCAACCGCGCAGCTTCCAAAAAGATTGGTCGAATTTGTAGTCTAGCCACCTCGTTCAACACCGTAGCCTTTATCCCTGATTCGATAGGTTCCCAACAATTGAAACTGCCTAAGGACACGACTCTCTTCTACTTCTGAAAGTAGACGCGGCACATCAGATCTATCACAGATGGCGTAGAGTAGCGGACCCATACTACTTAGGCCTGAGGCGCAATACTTCAATTTAGTTAGTTCACTATAACCGCTTCTTACCTGCGTATGCTGCGCACTTAACTCCAGCTTTTTGAACCCCATTTGGTGAATCGAGGAAAGTGCATTGGCAACCAAGTCGATACTCTGACTTAGGTATCCTGGTACTAGCCCATGATAAACCGACGACAGCACAGAAAAAACTTCGTCGTTATCTATCGGGGTATTATTTTGGAAGAACGCTAATTCGCTTTTACCATGGTATGACCGACCAGGACCAAGCAAGAGCGTTACCATCCAATTATCTGGTGCAGAGAGACGAATAGTCGGGGTCTGGTCCTTTTGACTGTTTCTTGAAGATGGTCTGAGATCGTGAGGACGAAGGTGACCACTATCAACAACAATACCACCCCGAAAAAATGAACTGACGCCTATTCGCGACATTCCTCCTCGACCAGAAAGTTGAATCAGCTCTTGCTCCGAGAGAGGTAGCTCACTATCGATTGACATAGCGGTGATTGAGGCAAGAAGTATAGTCGTCTTACTTCCAAAACCATTGTGAGGTGGCACTGTAGATGAAATTTCAATTGCGTAGGGTCCTAGATTCGCGCGCTCAATCGCCCCTACCAAACGGTTGCGAATTTCAGCCTTGAAGTCTTCTGGTTGTTCCTCTCTAAATGAAACTTCAGAGTGACGTGCCCTGGTACTGCGCGCTTTAATAGGTAACCCGTCAATCGCGAATCCTATTCCACCGCCAACTCTAGGTGTTGCCGAACCTAGATCTATCAGGGTCTGGTGTAAACGAGGGAACGCCGTAACGGTAGTTGCCATTAATCCGGGTCTTCAGTCGCCGGCCGGGAATAGTTTTGCCAAATGTCATCAAAATGTTGTTCGAAAGTATCAAACAAATGGCTGGGCGAAGCGATCTTAAACGTAAAAATGTTTCTACTTTGATTGTTCACCACATAGGGGCCCCAAAACATAGCATTGTCGACTCGAAAAATATTAAGTGTGGGAATACACCTATACAATCTCACTTCGAACGACACATTCGGATTATCAATCAGCTCCCTATAATCATTCACAAAACGATTTACATCACTTCGAATAGTTCCACAATCATTCTGCTCTTCAGCATCTCGCTGATCAGCGTAACTACTTTCCACGGTAGGAAAGTCTGGATCCAGAAGCAAAACGCGCACCTTCGCTTTCCCCGCCCATTCAGCGAAATCTTCTCCAAAATCTTCCCTCAGCGCGCGAAGCCCGAAGCCAAGAATATCTAGCTGAACGGATAGGTCCTGGAGGTGTGACTCGTATTCAGAGCGAATTCTTACTCCCCGGCCTTTCCAGGCATTCTTAAAACCCAGTTCTCTTACCAAATTTACGAGGCTGGCTAACTCACGAGTGCTGAGAACGTACAAACCAATAATCGTGCCGGAGATCGCCGCGGTCATGAGGCCTACACCAGCGGAAATTGCATTTGGATGATGGAGTTGCGCAACCACGGCGCCCACAAGCAGGATGATGAGGTGACACACAAAATAAACGTAGATAGGAGACACGCGGTCACGCTCCTAGTGAGGAATTGACACTAAACTTACACATCTTACAAACCGAGGCAAGAAATGATTTGCGCCCCAGTGTTGACTGTTTCGAACATGAACCTCATCTCAAAAAGCCATTTCAGCAAGCTAATTCTGTTTGAACTTGGATTTGTTGAGTCAATCAGTTTTGCCCAATGGTGTGCTTCTCAAATCCAAAGGGTCATCCTCAATGCCAACGAGTCTATCTAAGTCGCGTAGGTATTTCGTCCGAACCAGTACACTCCGAATAAAATTCTAAAAAGGATCTTTCGATTTTTTCACATTCTCTAAGACCGTAATCGACAAAACCCAACAATTGTTCTTCTCGCAACGGGGTCTCCTCATTAACATGCTCTATTAGTCCTTTCCTAACATGCGCTAGCTCGGCGAGTGAAGACTTAAAGGCTAACGTTCGCTCAAACAAACGATTATCAGTTTCAGCTAGTACTGCATTCCAATGATCCAAGGTTTCTGAGTGGATCGAAGGGATCGGGTTCCCCATTGCGAGCCCTCGATCATCAGCATACCAAGCAGAAAAGTAGGCATCGCCAGACGATGTCAAATCAACCTTATAATGATAATCATCTTCTTCGTCATTACGCGTATCCTTTATAGTCTCGAGTGTTCGTGTAATTGACTTTTTTGCCCAATAGTTGATCTCTGTCTCAATAGCCAGAAGAGTCCTCGCCGCCTTTATCTTACGTTTACGACTTCGATGCTGGCGAAAACTTTCCAATATCTCACGCAGAACAAACAGAGTCAGTGCAACAAGTGCTGTAATAGGTATCAGAGGATTATCAAATGACATCATTCATTTAGCATCAAAATAGAAGTGGGGCTGGAGCAAATCCAAGAACTCTGCTTCAACCGGTAACTAGATACCCTTTTTGTCCCTTGTCTTTGACACCATAGGTCTTTCTATTAGATTCCTGTGAATCGTTTTGGCGGTAAAGAGTAGATCGTCGTAGGTTACGATCCGAACATGCCCTCTGCGCCCAAAATTCTCTTCAGCAAGCTGTTTTCGTTCAAGCTCAGATAGATTGACCGACCGACCAATTACCACTAAGCCTTCAGGGTGTTTAATTCGTGGAAGCTTCTTCTGTGCATAGGATAGGTTGTCCGATATCCACGCTTGAAAGTCTCGAACCTGAGCCAAAGCGGTCGTAAGCGCTGAAGAAAAGTTACCGGATTGCGTAAATAGCTCATCCTTTGAGTCCTCAATTTCCACAAGGATGTATTGATCATTTATTCTCTGAATTACATAGTCTGTAATGAAGTCACTACCTAGCGCTTGTTTCGTGTGCAGCGTGCCAACCAGCGGGTCAAGAAGGATGGGGTGTTCCGTAAGGAACCTCTGCAGCTCCTCTTCATTCTCTGGAGTTGTATCTAGGAGTAGTTCGAATTTCCTGATCAACGATGAATTCAGAATCAGTTGGTTGTCAACGATCAGGGAGAGGAAGTGATCTAGCTTGGAAAACCGTTGCTTATCTTCCCAGTCGGTAGTCATTGACAACGTGCCAAGGTTAAAAAGCAATCTGGAGCGCTTGTAGTCGTCGTCAAAAGCAGAAAGCAGGTTCTCTCTCAATTTGATCAAAGTATACTTAACTAGCTCATCATCTATCGTGTACTTTGCTGCCGTGTCCCAGTTAGCATGCAAGAAATTGGTGTGCGTAGCGCGCACCACGTTACCCTGAGATATTTCCAAGAGAATGTTGATTGCCCAACCACATGTACTAATCTTGTATTGCTCATCAAATGCGAACTGCAAAAGCTGATCGATTCCTTGTTTTCCCCATCCGGGCATCGCAGCCATTGCCGGTATAGCTAACTGCTCGTCATAAACGTCATCTAACTTCGCCAAATCGAGTAGTTCTAAAAAGTCACTATCACCAACACCAAGTGACATTCGCGCAATCTCGGTCACAATATCACCTACGGGAATCGGCCTTTGAGCAATAAGAGCTGCTAATTTGGTTTCGGTACGTTTTGGCATCTGACAACAGGCTACGCGAGATTTTGTTGTTTCCTACCCGTATAAAATATGTTTAACAAAATATTGAGGTCTCAAAATTGCCTTATCAACAGGAATCTAGCCTATGGTGAGAGAGAGTAGTCGTATTACCATCACGCTTAGACTCCCATTTTTGTGCAATTAGCCAAAGAACCGAGTGCTTATGCCTTCCAACCAAAGGTGGATGGGAGTCCTCAATCTCGCAATTATATTTACTCACAGTCCGTAGCATTCGAAAGCTCATCTCTACTTCGGATGGATTTGGCGGAAATAGACGTTCGGTGCGATGTGACTCGTCTATGGGAATTTGATCTGTGAGCGTGCTAAAGAGCAGTAGAGCACCAGGTTTCAGACCATCGACGATCTTAGTTACAACAGAGTGCCTAAACTCAGGACTAATACAGTGATATAGCCCACAGCAAACAACAAGGTCGTAGTAGTTTTTCGGGATACGATACGACTCGATAGCCGAACATACGTATCTACCAGTGGGGTCACGACCATTCGTCTCAAAGCGGTTACGCAAGGATTCTAGGGCAACGTTGGAAAGATCCACACCATCAACGTCATAGCCCAATTCCTCTAATCTGATCGAGTTGACCCCATCTCCACATCCAACGTCTAGCGCTTTAAGCGATACACCAGCCTCAATTGGCGCTAAGCCGCCCAGTAATCTAGTGGGGGTTTCCCCCCAAAGAAGTCCATGTGGTGATGCTCGGTACAAAACATCGTAAGGTCCTTTGCGTGTAACTCTCCCGTTGACCACAGGATTCTTAACTGGAGTGTTGATCATTCTTGGCAACCTCTTCGAGCAATATTTGTAGGCTCGCAAGCACATAGGGGCGATTTAGCTTAGGGTGACTCGCGTGACAATATGTCATTACAGAAAGAACCTTGAGATAGTCAGCGAAGGACAGCGCTAGTGTTTCAAATGCAAAGGCGCGGACCGATGCCAGGGCGGAAAGAACATTACCAATCTCCTTCCTATACGGTGTCGTTTTCATGTTGACACTAGGTGTAGGTTGTTCGCAAAGCCTAGCTTCTATAGCAATCATTGTCCTTAAGTCTGAGCGCTGAGGAATAGCAAGGAACTTCAATGAACATTCAAGCATTGCAATATCAATCAATGGACTCGATGCATCGTGGCACCAGGCAAAGTCAATGGGCCAACATTCACCACGTTCGTCGATAAGAACGTTTTGGGAATGAAGATCACCATGCACAATAGAAAGTGGGCTTTGTATGGTAGAACTAAGCACTCTATCAAGCCGGTACTGAGAATCTTTCCATTCACGCCCGGATATTTCTGACGTCCATAATTTCAGATCTTCCCAATCGCTTGGATAAACGTTTTCAACGTCACTATCGACCTTTGTCAAATACCAGTTGAAAGCACCTGAAAGCGATATCAGTTCCTGATCTCTAGAGCTATTCGACAAATACCAATTTCCAAGCCTTTCTACCAGAAGCCGCTCTATAACTTGTCCGTCGTCGCCATTTTTTCGAACGAAGTCTTTTAGGCTAGTTAGGTTGGCATTTGCCGACAAGCCCGCTAGCTCCTGAACCAGTAGAGATACATTGTCGGAATTTCTAATAATCGGTTTTGCTACACCTGGTATGTGCGGACTAACAAACTCTTCAATAGCATCGCATTCCTGTTTGATCTTTTCACATTGCCCGATCTTCATTACGAAGAGCTTTGAAACGCGATCACCCTTTACATCGTACTTTGCCGAAAACACCTTCGAACCGCTAAGCCCTTTATCTAGAGGCGAGAGATATATCTGATCCGCGTCATGGGGCAAGGTCGACAACACCAACGCCGCCTCAGTCTCAGTCAACCCATCCAATAAAATGGGTTTCTTCAGGTGATTAACGACCTGATCGCGCGAGCACGGCTTCCCTGGCAAGAAACCCCTGTTGTGGACAAATAGGTCGTCCAATATTTTTTCCACAGCTTTAGGTTTCAAGCACTAGTCTCCAGATAGACCGTTCGTATCCAACGCGCCCAATTCAGACTTGCGAACTTACTACAGTTCGTTTGCGAGAGACCCTTGAGTAACGGATTAACATCAAATGATCCTGCTTCCTTGCTTTGATCTTATCGCTCAGCCATAAGTCAACTCAGATATGCGTCTATATCCACCTCATCCAACTGACTCGGCAACAGATACTTATCTGCATAGTCCTTATACACACCTGACTCCAGGAACAATCTGAATAGATCTGGGTCCAGGTGTTGGTCTTTCACCATGAAAGACATGATTTTGATGGAATCTGAAAGTTTCTTCGGTGCCTTATATGGTCGGTCTGCAGCAGTTAGTGCTTCGAATACATCTGCGATCGCCATAACTTTGGCAGGCACTGACATCTCATCGCCCGTCAGGCGTTTCGGGTAGCCGGTGCCATCCATCTTCTCGTGATGGCCGCCTGCAATCTCAGGCACACGTTCCAGGTGTTTCGGGAACGGCAGACTATCCAGCATCACAATCGTTTGCACGATGTGATCGTTAATCTTGAATCGCTCTTCGTCCGTCAACGTGCCTCGGCCAATACACAGGTTATAGATTTCACCCAGGTTGTATTTGTGTTCCGGCACTTCAATCTTGAAGCCGTAAGGGTTATCCGGGTCTGCTGAGTGCACAACCGCATCGTGTTCGATGATGTGATCAATGCGGTCAGCAAGGAGCGGTTCTTCGCAGGGCAGTTCTTTCGGTTCTTCCCTTTCCTTGCGTTTCGCTTCCTCAAAGGCAATACCCTTTCGATCATCAAGCGTTCTCGTCCAGGTTTGCGTCGCAATCTGTTTGACACGATCGACGAGTTCGTCTGCCATGAACTCACCACCGAGGTTACATTCCGCGATGAATTCAAAATCATCATCAACCTGGCAAAGTGCGGCATCCAGCTCTTTCTTGAGTGCATCTGCATCACCACCAGCGATGATCTTTTCCTGGCACTCGATGATCTTCTCACGCTTTAACACTTCAAAGCGCATGCGCACTTCATGGATTCGGTCAGTAATGGTTTCAAGCTTGGTGGCTTTGTCGACGACGTATTCCGGTGTCGTCACCTTGCCGCAATCGTGTAGCCAGGCGCCGATGTGCAGTTCGTACCACTCCTCTTCCGTCAGGTCGAACCAACCAAATGTGCCTTTATCTTCACACGCGGCCTTGGTGAGCATTTCCGTCAGTTCTGGCACACGCTCACAGTGACCGCCGGTGTAAGGTGACTTTGCGTCCACTGCGCGCGCCATCAGGGTAATAAAGGAATCCAGCAGGTTTTCCTGGGCCTCGATCAGGATGGCGTTATCCAATGCGACGGCTGCCTGAGATGCCAGCGCTTCGATCATCGGCTGGATCTCTTCCGAGAATTCGATCACTTCGCCGGTTTCGTCTTGCGCATTTAAGAGCTGCAATACACCGATCACATCATCCTGGCTGTTCTTGAGAGGTACCGTCAGTACTGACTTGGTGCGATAACCCGTGCCTTCATCAAATCGCTTGGTGCCAGAGAAGTCGAACTCCGTGGAGTCATAGGCATCTTTGATGTTCAGGGTTTCCCCGGAAAGCGCGGCATTACACACAATCTGCTGATTGTTGGGCACGCCGTCGATGTACATTTCCTGGGGTGGAATGGGGATGTCTTCGCCGGTGGTACCGCCTTGGGCGATACCAAGAGAATCGTTTCGGAGGATCTCAAAGGTGAGCTGGTCTTCTTTTGTGCGACGGTAAAGGGTACCGCCATCTGCGTTACCAATGTCTTTGGCTTCCAGCAGGATGGTTTCCATCAGCTTGTTGGTGTCCTTCTCTGCTGAGAGGGCAATACCAATATCAATCAGCCGCTTGAATGACGCCTGGTCGGACGACATAAACTTCCTCCTTGATTGCCTGATAGCCAGCCCGGCCGCTGGTTTTCAGAGGCCTGCTCATAATAAACTGCGATTCTGTTTGATGTAAGGCCTTTAGACCATGGCAACTGCGATTCCGTTCGTTTGGAAGTACGATTTTGAGTACGCCACCCTTGAGACGCTGACACCGCTGATCCGGCGTGTTACAGCGCGCAACCCCAGTGGGTTTACCTTCCATGGCACAGGCACTTACGTCATTGGTCACGGCAATGTCGCGGTGATTGATCCAGGCCCCTTGGATGAGGAGCACATCGAAGCGCTCAAATCGACTTTGGAAGGCGAAACAGTCAGCCACATTATGATTACGCATACCCACTTCGACCACTCCCCCGCGGCAGCGCCATTAAAGGAGTACTGGGGCACCAAAACTTACGGTTACGGCCCGCATGGTGCAGGCAAAGCCGAGGAAGGCGTAAAAATCGAAGAAGGCGGCGACATGGACTTCGTGCCGGATGTCGTCTGCAAAGATGGTGATGTCATCGAAGGTGATGGTTGGACCATCGAGTGTGTTCACACACCCGGACACACCTCCAACCATTTATGTTTTGCCCTGAAGGAAGAAAACGCCCTATTCACCGGTGATCATGTGATGGGCTGGTCGACCAGTGTCATCGGTCCACCGGATGGTGACATGACGGCGTATATGGAAAGTCTGGAAAAGCTGCTGAAACGTGATGAAGATATCTATTGGCCGACTCACGGCACCTGCATCAAAGATGTGAAAACCTTCGTGCAGGCATTTATTGATCACAGACTGGATCGGGAACGTCAGATTCTGGAATGTCTGGGCAGCGGCTATTCAAAGATCACCGACATGGTACCGGTGATGTATACCGAAACCGATAAGGCGCTCTACCCTGCTGCCGAGCGTTCAGTGCTCGCTGCCATGATCCGAATGATTGATACGGGTCAGGTCAGTTGTGATACCGACGAGCCCCGCGTGAGTTCAACCTTTACCGTCGTTCGGTAATCGCTTGCCACACATTGTCAGCGCCGCCCTTGAGGAACGCCTGACCAATCATCACCTGCCACTCTCGTTCAGTGCCGTATTCGTCCCGCCAGTTCCATAGGCGGCGAGTTCTGTGGTTCAGCGTGTGCTCAAGGGTGTAACCCATAGCGCCGTGCACCTGGTGTGCAATGTCTGTACCGAGCGATACCGCTTCACCAATGCGGGTTTTGCCGATGGCAATATCCACTGCATCCAGATCACGGAAAGCTGCTGTGACTGCATGACCCGCCATAGTGCTGGCCGCCACTTCACCCGCCAGGTTTGCCAACTGCTGCTGAATCGCCTGGAACTTGGCAATGGGTTTACCGAACTGATTACGTTCCATGGAGTATTGAACGGAAAGCTCAAGCGCAGATTCAAGTGCCCCTGACATCTGCAGTGCACGCACTGCAGCCATCATGAGCTTCAGCTTGTCAGCGGCATCATCGTCAGTGGTCATCACCGCATTGCCATCGGGTGTGGTGTCGACGGTGATGATGTCTCTTGGCTCACCGGCGATGCTCATGGCTTCTTCAATCGTGATATCGGAAGTTGGAATCACGCAAAGCTTGGCTGTGCCTGAAGCATCTGCCACAAACACAACTCGATCTGCCCAGCGGCCGAATGGCGCTTCGCCAGAACCGGTGACTTTGCCGGAACCGTCCACCTGAAAATCGCCGGTGGCAACGGTGAGAATTTCGTTACCGACCTTGCCGTCTTGTGCGGCAATCATCATGCCCGCAACAAAGTGTTCTGCCAGCGGAATTGGCGCCGCATATCTCGCAGATTCACGAATCACCAGGAGTGAATCTTCCAGTTCACCACCTGCACCACCGGAACCTTCTGGCAAACCAGCAACCGTGAGCCCTGTTTCAGCCAGCGCATTCCAAAGATCTTTTGCGAATGTGCCTGCTTCCGTTTTGTCGACCACCTCAGGCGTGCACAGATCTGTGAGCATGCGATCGAGGGTGTCCTTAATCAGCTGTTGTTGTTCGTTCATCTCGACACTCCTTATCGCAAACCGAGCCCACGTGCGATCACCCCTTTCAGGATTTCTCGCGTGCCGCCGCGTAGTGTGAAGGACGGAGCGTGCAGGACACACTCGTTCAGGGTGTCGATGAATCGACGTGAAGGCTTTTCTATAGAAGCGAGTCGCACCAGTTCCGGCACCATGCGCTCATAGGTGTTACCCAGATCTTTAATTAGAGCCGCTTCGGTAATCGGCAGTTTGCCGCCTTCGAGCATGCCGGCAACAGAAATCGACATTCGGCGCAGTGTCACCAGGTGCGCAGCCAAACGACCGAGGAGCGCTAGCTGCTCATCGGTGGGGTTACCTTCAATTTCACGGGCGTATTCCACAATTACACGGAAGGCAGAGAGGAATCGTTCCGGGCCAGATCGCTCGTAACCCAGTTCACTGATCACCTGCTCCCAGCCGTTGCCGGGTTCGCCGACAACCATGTTGTCTGGAATAAACACGTCATCGAAGAACACCTGGTTAAAGTCTTCTTCGTTAGAAAGGTTTTTAATACCTGTGACCTTTACACCCTCTGCATGTAGATCCACCACAAACTGGCTCATACCGGCATGACGATTTTCTGAAGGTGGCTCGGTTCGAACCAGTGTCACCATAAAGTGGTTGGTGTGCGCGTAACTCGTCCAGATCTTGCTGCCATTCAGCAGCCAGCCACCGTCGACTTTTGTGGCGCTCGTGCGAATGGATGCCAAATCAGAACCGGTATCTGGTTCACTCATACCAATCGAGAAAAAGTAATCGCCTGAAATGATCTTCGGCAGGAAGTGCTGACGCTGCTCTTCAGTGCCGAACTTCAGCATCAACGGGCCACTTTGACGATCAGCAATCCAGTGGCAGCCTACCGGCGCACCAGCCGCAAGAATTTCTTCCGTGACTACATAACGCTCAAGAAACGACTTTCCTCCGCCGCCATATTCTTTTGGCCAGGTCATACCAAGGAAGCCCGCTTCACCCAGCTTTTTGCTGAAGGCGGCGTCGTCACCGGCATTAAAGTCCGAGTTAGGTAACTCGTTAGGGTCTAGGGTGTCAGCGAGGAATTGTCGAATCTCGCCGCGTATGGCTTCTGCCTCTTCAGGCAGGCTAAACGGTTCGAAAGTGAGGCCCTGAAACATGTGTTCACTCTGAAAAGAAACGCGTAAAGTAGCTGGATACCTGTTGTATTGCAATTGGACATGGCCGTACTCGGACTCGATGTAGTCGGCGCAGATTCCCTGGAATCCGCCGGCGGTAAAGGTGCCAATCTGGGTGAGTTAATCCGTCAGGGATTTCCCGTGCCACCCGGCTTTGTCATTGGTGCTGACGAATACGCTCGGTTTATTGAGGTCCTCGACCTTCCCGCTAACGACGACATCCCTGAAGATACAGAATCCTTCCTCAACGACCTGCGTGGACAGCTTCTGGACACAGCCTTCAGCGAAGATCTGCTGTCAGCAATTGACCAACAATTAGCCAGGGTTGCCGAGTCGCACCCGGGTGCGGTGTTTGCAGTTCGATCGTCCGCAACCGCAGAAGACCTGGCGGATGCCAGCTTCGCGGGGCAGCACGACACTTATTACTATGTCGAGCCAGACCAGGTGTCCCTGATGATCCGCAAATGCTGGGCATCACTCTGGTCGGAATCGGCGTTTTCTTACCGACATACTCAGGGCATCGAACATCGAACCGTCAACATGGCGGTGGTGGTCCAGGTCATGGTGCGCTCTGAGGTTTCCGGCGTGACGTTCACTGCAGACCCAGTGAGCGGCAGCGACTCGGTCATCATTACAGAGTCTTCCTGGGGTATGGGTGCCGCGATTGTGGATGGCCGTGTGACACCCGATCAGTTCCTGGTGGATAAAGGCTCCATGCGCCTCACGTCACTTAAGATTTCTGACAAGAAGTTTATGGTGCCGCCGGTCCTCGAAGACAAATCCAGTTCTCGCTTGCAGGAAGTGCCTGCGACACAGCGAAGACTGGAGTCGCTCACCGATGATCAGGTGGAAGAGATCGCAGCGCTCGCGATGAAAGCGGAAGAATACTTCGGCAAACCGCAGGATCTGGAATGGGCCATCGAAAATGAGCAGATTTACCTGCTGCAGTCCCGCCCTATTACGATCATGGGTGAAGCCGACGAAGACATACCGGAAGGTCGTTGGATTCTATTCAAACCCGTCATCGAAAACTTCACTGATCCGCTGATGCCGCTCACCGAGGACATCCTCGCGAAGGCAGTGCCGTTTATGAAAGTGATTTACGGCCGGGTGTATATGAACTTTGATCACTTCCGCGGGTTAGTTCCTCTCAAAGTCTCAGACGACGATCTCGCTCGGCTCGCTTATTTGTCAGATCCGAAAGAAGCCAATATCCGGGTTTCGATTCCGAAGATCATCGCGCTGATGTTTGTGCTGTTCGGCAACTATCTGATGATGGGTGTGTTCAATCGGCGCACCGCGAACATGCCCGATGACTTTATGAGCAGCTATCGCGCTTATATGAATCGAGTGGTTGAAGACGACAGCATCAATGCACCGAACACGATGATTCATATGTTCCTGCGTTTCAGGTTCTTTGAACCCGCGGGCAATATGGTGATGCTGGCAAACCTGGTTGCGCCCCGCTATATGATCTTCCTGCGCATGCTGCAGAACATGATCACCCGCTGGGCACCTGAGATGCATTCTGATACCGCTTCTCTGCTGTGCAGCGGCTCAGAAGGCGTGCTTTCCACTGAGATGGGCCGCTCGATTGTTGATCTCGCCAGAACCGCCCGCAAAGAAGACAAGGTGCGTGATCTCTTTAACGCACACACCGCCGATAAGGTATTGGCCGCTCTCCAAGGATGCCCGGAGGCCGCCGAGTTTCTTTCCGAACTGGACGCCTTCCTCAATATGCACGGACATCGCGCCCTGAAAGAGTTTGAACTCGCCAGCGTCCGTTGGGATGAAGACCCTACTCCGGTGCTCGGCATGGTGCGTAACTACCTGGTGGTAGATCAGGAGCTGGATGACACAGAAAGTGATGTTGAGAAACAGCGCGAAGAGTTAATGGAAGAACTCGGCACCCATTTGGACAAGCTGCCGCTCGAAGGTCTGGGTAAACCACGACGAGCCATCATCAAATCGTTGGTAGAACAAACCAAGTACTACATGAAACTGCGCGAGAACTCTCGCTTCTATCACATCATGGGTTTCTATGGCGTTCGTAAGAAGATCCTGGCTATTGAAACGCGGCTTCTCGAGGAAAAGATCCTGAAGTGCAAAGACGACATCTTTTATCTTCACTGGGAAGAAGTGGATCAGCTCAATAAAGGTGAGCTGGGTTGGCTTGATGTGGAAGACACGATTCGAGCGCGGCGTATGGAACACATCCGCCGAACCAAGATGGTGCCGCCTCGCACCATTGGCGTGGATATCGATGCACCTACACAACAAGGCAGTGGTGAGATGCTATCCGGGCAAGCGGCCTCCCCCGGTCAATATGAGGGTATCGCGCGAGTGATACTGGACCCAGCCACAGACAATGAAATCGAGCCCGGTGAAATTCTGGTGGCGCCTTACACTGACCCCGCGTGGACACCGCTCTTTCTCACCGCAAACGCTGCGGTTGTAGAAGTCGGCAGTTATCTGTCACACGCCGGCACGATTGCCCGGGAATACGGAATGCCTTGTGTCGTCGATGCCACGGGCTGCACCAGCCGTATCACAACTGGCACACGCATCATGGTGGATGGCAGCAATGGCGAGGTAACGATTCTGTCTCTGGAATCTGAGGGGGCAGCCGCATGAACACGATCATCGAAATACTGCTGTTCTTCGCAGGTGTACATTTCATGATCCTGCTGCTGGCGTCCTGCTATCGGGTGATTGATCTCTGGTATTGCATTGGCGACTACTGGAAAGAAATCTTCGCGACGATCATTGCATTAGGAGTCTTTAACGCCTTTATCGTTTTCATGTTGCCAGAAGAATTTAAAGCACCCTGGGTCTGGGGCCAGGTGTGTTATCTGGTTTTCCATGTCGTGATTTTCTGGATCGGAAGACTGGGTCTCTGGATCGCGGAGATCAAGCAGCGATAAGCTTTTAAAGTCAGTCTTCTTCCGGCGGCACATCCGGCATGGTGATGACTGTGGAGCGCGGCAGACTTGCCATGTAGAGCATGCCGCCATGGGGCTCATCCATCTTCGCCTGATCAAACATAAACGCGAAGATGTCTTCAGCAATCTCAGGTGTGACCACCACTTCAAAGATTTCGCGTTCCTGCTGTTCTCCGATACCGCGATCTCTGATGTGTGAATCTCGGCCGACGCCACGACCATAGTGGAAGTGGCCGGTGTGTATACCCTTCTCTTCAATGAGCGCTTCCTGCAGCGCACGCGACCTGCCTTTCGGCAGAATCGCCGTGATCAGCTTGGTGTTTTCGAGATAAGTGGTTTGCGGCATCAGGCAGTACCCGTGATGCGTTCGATGATTTCTTTCGGCACAAAGGTCGCGGCTTTATCGAGCTTGGTGACATAGATAATGCCTGCGCCCGGCAGATCTAGCTCACCAGCGAAATACATCTTCTCGAAGATGCGATCCAGCTGATCGTCGCCGCATAGGATGGTGATGATTTCTTTTTCCACATCAACGGCGAGCCCGAGCAAACCCAGGCGTTCACGAACGCCGCTGCCGTGGCCGTAATAGATGGTGGCACCCTGGGCACCCGCATCCTGAGCAGCTTGCACCACTCCTTCAGCTTTGCCCCGCTGCACCACGCAGGTAATCATCGAAACATCGGTCAGGACTGTGAATTCTCTTTGACTCATAAGCTCATTCCTCGCCTCTAAATGAGAGGCGCACCTTCGTATTCTTCAGGCTCCAGTTTCGACGTGGAGCGACGCTTATAAATTTTCCAGCGGATATAAAGCCCGGTGGTTAACACCGCAATGATCGGTCCGATGGAAGCCATCGACAGAATGCCGAAACCTTCAATGGCGCCTAACGCATTGCCAAAACCTAGCCCCATGGCGAGCACCAGCGGCACTGTGACCGGCCCTGTCGTTACACCGGCACTGTCCCACGCGATATTCACGTACTCCTCGTTCGAGAGCACCGTTAAAACAATCGCAACGAGATAACCGGGAATCAGCAGATAGGCGATCGGGATGTCAAAGATGATCTTGGCAACACCAAGGCTGATACCGAATGCGACACCGAGCGAGACCGCATACATCAGTGTCTGCTTCTTAAACGAACCGTTGGTGAGGTTTTCCACTGTGAGGCCCAACGCATTCAGCGCAGGCTCTGCAAGAGTCGCACCGAAGCCGAGCAGCCACGCAAAGCCGAGGGCAATAAACAGACCGAGCCCCAACATATAGAGCGGCGAATCTGCGACCGCTTCGATCTGTGTAAAAGCTGCCGGTACCAGGCCACCGCTTTGGCCACCCAGCTTGGAAAGACCGTAAGAGAGACCCAAATTGAAGACGATCATGCCAAGCACGCAGAGGAAGATGCCAAAGAAGATCATCTTGGGTGTTGGAATCTTTTCGCGCAGCAGCACCAGCATGACGAGCAAAAGGAAGATCACCAACGGCACAATGGCGCGAATACCGCCGACGATTTCGACACCCGGCGTAACCTGATGCCATCCTGGTGCCGCAGCGGTGGCGCTAGCGGTAGTTGCCGCTTCAATGATCTGTTCAGGTGTGTATTGCGATGACACAAAGAGTGACAGCAGCATCACAGCAATGATCGGGAAAAGAGACGCCAGGGTGACAATACCGAAGCCCGAGAGCGAGTCATTGCCCTTGCCTGCTGCACTGGCGATACCGATACCGAGGGAAAGCACGAGCGGCACTGTTACAGGTCCGGTTGTTACGGCACCACAGTCGTAAGCAAGGCCCAGGACTTTGGAAAGCTCCGGGTTCGTTGCGAGATAAATGGTGAGACACATCACCGGTGCCAGAGTGCAATAAATCAGAGGCTTCAAGCTCCAGCCATAAATAAACCTGACGGTGCCCAGCGCTGCGGCAAGACCCACACCTGCACCAACCGCCAGAACTAGCGTGCCTGCCCAGTCCGTCAACAGCGTGTAGAGATAAGGCGCTTTCGTGACATCTACCAATGAGCCCGCCGTTTGCAGTGCACCAATCGCCGGTTCCGCAAAGGTCACACCAATACCCAGCAGGAACGCCACAGTGAGCACCACAGCAAGTCCCGCTTTCGCCGGGAGCGATGTACCCAGAGCTTCACCAAATGGCATGAGGCCAACTTTAAGGCCTTCCATGAAGATCATGAGGCCAATGATCACCGCAACCAGACCGCCAGTGATGATGCTGGCGTCGACGATGTTCTCTCTCAGGATGAACAGCTGGAATAACGCGAGATAGATGGCGAGCGGCATGACCGCTCGCACCTGTTCGAAAAATCTGACGGAAAGATAGGGTTGCAGCAGGCGATAGACATCCCCTGCGCCGACTTTGAAGTCGTCACGACGGCTCGAGAGCTCATTGCCGTCCTGGTCATATTCCACTTCCGGGACCAGTTCGTTGTAACTGATCGTATCCTTGTGGACATTGAGCTCGCGGGTGAATCTGCTGAAAGAAATCTCCGTGGGAGAACTCACCGGCATCACCTTCTTATTGTTTCTAACGATTCTATGCTTTCAGTGGTGATATTAGAACCGCTATCACTTCGCCGTCGTTGACCTGCGTCAACTAGGTATAACCTATGCCTGAGCGCTGGGCCTCGCAGCAACGCGGTCATACCACGCCTTGATGTTCTTGTTACCTTCGTTAAGCGGCTGGCCTACCTGACCGCCAAATTCGAGGAAACAGAACAGCAGAACGTCTGCGAGAGAGAAACGGTCGCCGCAGACAAACTCTTTGCCTTCCATCTGGCCATCCAGCCAGGCGATCTTTTCCTGCGCCAAACCTTTCAGGCCATCAGCGGCTTCCGGTAGTGTCGTCATGCGCTCTTTGAAGATCGGCAGACCTTCGCTGTAACGAAAGCCATTGGCCAGCGGTTCAAGGATGCCCAGGTCAATACGACGTACCCACATGCGGGTTTCCGCACGTTCTTCAGCGGTGCTGCCAATCAGGGAAGAACCGCCCTCTTTTTCCGCGAGGTATTCACAGATCGCTGTGATCTCAGCAATGATGGATCCGTCATCCAGCTGCAGCGCCGGTGTTGTGCCTGTTGGATTTACTTTGACGTAGTCTTCCTGACGGTTTTCACCGCCCATGAGGTCAACATCCTGGCTTTCCAGTTCAACGCCACATTCCGCCATAAACATGCGAACAACTTTTGGATTAGGTCCTACTGAGTTAAAGAGCTTCATTGCTTTCCCTTAAATATCACAAAGAGTTTGAAAAAATTGCCGGGGCTTTATAACATGCTCTGCAACTTTTACACGACCTCCGTCGTACGGAGCCCACAGATGAATCCAAATACCGGCTTTCCAAAGCACTAAACGCCACCCCGCGGTTCATCTCTACCCGGCGTGGCGCAAGCAGCACACGACGGGTCTTTCTCTCTACTCAAGCTACACACAAGAAAAGATCTACTACTGACACCAAGTTGTCAGCACAGTACGAGTAAACTGTTTTTCCCGTCGCGATTTCTAGAATCACGCCCGTTCCATTGGGCTTTGAATTACGGATAAGAAGTCAGAATGAAAAGCAACGTAGTAAGCGACAGAAAAAAAGCATCGATTCTCTGGGCACAAACAGAGGACTTTCGCAGTGCTTTTGGTATTGCGATCCTGGCCATGGCGGTCGGGTACGTCTTCATGTTTGGCGCGCCCCTGCTCGCAGCCTTTGCCATTGACGCCATTCGCGCCGGCGATGAGTTTGCGCCTGAAGGTAACCTGGCAGCGGTTTCCGGTTTTCTGCTGGGTGATCAGCCGGGGATGATGAGCTACCTGCTGTTTGCCGCAGCAGGCACAGTGATTCTCACGGCAATTGCCGGTGTGTTCCTGTACATCCGTGGTCGTTTTATCGCGCGAGCCTCTGAAGGCATCGTTCGGCGCCTGCGTGATCGCATGTTCGATCACCTGGAACACCTGCCCAGCGACTTCCACGATAAAGCGGATACCGGCGACCTGGTGCAGCGATGTTCTTCCGATATGGAAACCATTCGCGTATTCCTGGCTGGCCAGATCGTTGAGATCAGCCGCGCCATCCTGATGTTGATTGTGGTGCTGCCGATCCTGTTCTCGCTGGATACGCGCATGGCATGGCTGTCACTCGTGACCTTCCCGTTCCTGTTTCTCGCGGCCTGGGTGTTTTTCCAGAAGGTGAAGAAACTGTTCGAAACGGTGGATGAATCAGAAGCGGAACTCACCACGGTGCTGCAGGAAAACCTCACAGGAATTCGTGTGGTGCGCGCTTTTGCACGCCAGGAGTTTGAGATCGATAAGTTCTCAGAGAAGAACCGTGCGTTTCGCGATCACAACAACCGGCTGATTGGTTTGATGGGCATTTACTATGCCTTCAGTGACATTGTCTGCCTGGGTCAGATCGGTCTGCTCCTGATCGTCGGCGCCATGTGGGCCATCGATGGCAGCCTGACCATCGGCATCCTGTTCGCCTTCATTACCTATGAAGGCATGATCATCTGGCCGATTCGCCATATGGGTCGTGTGCTTACCGATTCCGGTAAAGCCATTGTCGCCATGGGAAGGCTTGCTGAAATTCTGGGCACGCCGATTGAATCGCAGAATGAAGAGACGCCGCAGGCACCGCTCACAGGGCATATCGAGTTTAAGGATCTGACGTTCTCCTACACGGACACCACCGTGTTGAAGGACATCTCGTTTGATGTGCAGCCGGGGGAAACCATCGCCCTGCTCGGTCCGCCGGGTTCCGGTAAGTCGACCATCGCGCAGTTGTTGCTGCGCCTGTACGACTACAAGACGGGTTCTATTCAGCTCGATGATCATGAACTGCTGAACCTGAACCGTAAGTATGTGCGCTCGCAGATTGCCATCGTGTTACAGGAAGCATTTCTCTACTCCAACAGCATCGCGGGCAACCTGAAGATTGGTCGCCTGGATGCCACGGAAGAAGAAATCATTCAGGCGACGACGGATGCCTGCATTCACGAATCGATCATGCGTTTCCCACGGGGTTACAACTCCATGGTGGGTGAACGCGGTGTCACGCTGTCTGGTGGTCAGAGGCAGCGTATTGCCCTGGCCCGCGCCCTGCTGAAGTCACCACCGATTCTGATTCTGGATGACGCACTGTCTGCTGTTGATACCGACACCGAAGCGCAGATTCTTGAAGCATTGAAAGCAAGACGCTCAGAACAGACGACGATCATCATTGCGCATCGACTGTCGACGGTGATGCATGCAGACAAGATCCTGATGCTGCACGACGGTGAAATCGTGCAGCGTGGTAATCACGAAACCCTCTCAACTCAACCTGGGGTTTACCAACGACTCTGCGCGATTCAGGGGGCGATTCAGGCCCAGATTGAAGATGACGTGGCAGACGTTCAGAAGGAGACACAGCCATGAGTGATGTGTATTTCGACGACGAAAACTATAACGACGGGTTTGACGACGACTCTTACCACCAGGGTATGAACCTGGATCTGTGGAAGAAGCTGCTCGGTTACGCCCTGCACTATCGCCTGGAAGTGACTATTCTCGCGACCAGCGCATTTTTCACGGCGGTTTGTGAGATTGCCTACCCGCTGATCACAAAAAGCGTGATTGACTCGGTCGCCGCCAATGGTGTGACAGCTGATCTCTGGTTCTATGCCGGCTTGTATGCGTTCTTCACGCTGCTGCTGGGTGTTTCAGTCGGCTGCTTTATCTGGTTTGGCGGCAAGATCCGTACGCACGTGGCACACGACATTCGCATGGATGGTTTCTGTAATCTGCAGGAGCTGTCCTTCAGCTACTACGACTTCCGGCCTGTGGGCTGGTTGATGGCGCGAATGACGTCGGATTGTGAGCGACTGTCCAACATTCTTGCCTGGGGCATGCTCGATCTTGTGTGGGGTTCCACCATGATGATCGGTATTGCCCTTGCCATGTTGTGGATGGACTTCTCACTGGGCCTGATTGTGCTGTCGGTTCTGCCGGTGCTCGCCTGGATCAGCATCAAGTTCCAGCATCGCATCCTGAAAAGTGCGCGTATCGTTCGTAAGACCAACTCGCGTATCACCGGTTCTTACAACGAGAGCATTATGGGTGTGCAGACCAGTAAAGCTTTCGTAAAAGAAGCCGAAAACCTGAAGAACTTTGGTGAACTGACGGACCAGATGCACTCTGCATCTGTCATGAACCTGGTGCAGGCGGCGTTGTACCTGCCAATCGTTCTAACCCTTGGTTCTGTGGCGATTGGTCTTGCCCTGGTGTTCGGCGGTCTTGAAGTCATCTGGGGCACAATTTCTGCGGGCACCATGGTGGCGTTCCTGGCATACGCGCGGCACTTCTTTGAGCCGATTGAGCAGCTGGCTGCCTGGTTTGCTGAAATGCAGATGGCGCAGGCTTCCGCTGAGCGAATCATGAGCCTCGTGATGGCTGAACCCGAGATTCAGGACAGCGACGACGTGATCGCTGCGATGCACGAAGACAAGAAAGCCAATGCTGCGATCGACGGTTACCCGGATGAGATCAACCAGATCACCTTCGATGATGTGTCTTTCTCTTATGAGATTGGTGACCCGGTTCTGAAAAACGTGAACCTCACCATCGATCAGGGAGAGACGCTCGCGATTGTCGGCTCCACCGGTGGCGGTAAGTCGACACTGGTCAGCCTGCTATGCCGCTTCTATGAGCCGAGTGAAGGTCGCATCCTGATTGATGACATCGACTACAAGTCGCGCAGCCTGCACTGGTTGCAGTCGAATCTTGGCATCGTGCTTCAGAGCTCACACATCTTTGGCGGCAGCATTCTTGAGAACATCCGCTACGGCAACCTCAATGCAACCGATGAAGAAGTGTTTGCAGCGTCACGCAAAGCCGGCGCTCACGCGTTCATCGAAGCGATGAAAGATGGCTACCAGACCTCTGTCGGCGAAGGCGGCTCGAAACTGAGTGCTGGCCAGAAGCAGTTGATTTCATTTGCACGCGCGATTCTGGCTGACCCGAAGATCCTGATCATGGATGAGGCGACTTCTTCTGTGGATACAGAAACGGAGCAGCAGATCCAGGAAGGCCTGGATAACCTGCTGTCCGGGCGGATTGCGCTCGTGATTGCGCACCGGCTTTCGACCATTCGAAACGCGGATCGAATTCTGGTGATTGAACATGGTGAGATCACCGAATCCGGCAGCCACGATGAGTTGATGTCAGTACAGGGTC
Source organism: Pseudomonadales bacterium (assembly GCA_965267195.1). Classification (GTDB taxonomy): domain Bacteria; phylum Pseudomonadota; class Gammaproteobacteria; order Pseudomonadales; family Azotimanducaceae; genus UBA9659. The sequence goes on along the minus strand of OZ253942.1, from coordinate 367,594 downwards.
GTTACTACAAGCTCTACACGCAGCAGAGTCTTGCGGAGTTCGCGGATACCGAAGCCTATTGGCAGGAGTAACGCCCTCCTTTATGGTGATTCTTTTTCAGCGCGAGCTAGAAACAGGAGTAACGCCATGAAAGTCGGAATCAAGGAACTGATCGCGGAAGCAGAGAAGAACATCGATGCCATCAGCGTGGAAGAAGCCGAAGGCATGTTGAACGATGACAGCGTCGTGTTCGTGGACATCCGTGATGTCCGCGAACTCTGGCGTGAAGGCAAACTGCCCGGCGCTGCCCACGCACCTCGGGGCATGCTTGAGTTCTGGGTAGACGATGAAAGCCCCTACCACCGCGAGATGTTCGCCGAAGACAAAAAGTTTGTCTTTTATTGCGCGAGCGCCTGGCGCTCAGCCCTCGCGACCAACACCGTTAAACAGATGGGTATGGAAAACGTCTGCCACATGGCTGGTGGCTTCACCGCCTGGAAAGAAGCGGAAAAGCCCATTGAGGCGGTAGAGAAGAAATAGCAAAAGAAGTAGACCTATGAGTTTCGATTGGGCCATGCCCTATTCCGCGAATCGTTCACCGGTATTCGCTAAAAACGTTGTTGCCACATCACAGCCGCTCGCCGTTGAAGCAGGCATTAATGCCATGCGTCGCGGCGGTAATGCGGTGGATGCAGCGATCGCGACTGCCATTACCCTCACTGTGGTTGAACCGAATAACAACGGCATCGGCAGCGATGCGTTTGCGATTATTCATGACGGTAAAGAACTGCATGGATTAAATGCCTCCGGCCGATCTCCGGCAGCCATGACGCCAGATCGTTTTAAAGACAAAACAGAGATGCCGGTCTGGGGCTGGGAAGCAGTCACCGTGCCTGGTGCAGTCAGTGCCTGGGTCGCGTTATCTGAACGATTCGGCATGCTGCCGTTCGCTGATCTCTTTGAAGATGCCATTCGACATGCGCACCAGGGTTTCCAGGTGGGTCCAAAGAGCGGCTTCTTCTGGCGATACACCGTCGATCGATCAAAACGTTTTAAAGCCTTTACCGATACGTTTTCCATTAATGGTCGCGCACCTGCGATCGGTGAAGTGATGAAACTGCCGGATCATGCGCGCACCTTGCAGATCATTGCCGAAACCCGAGGCGAAGATTTTTATCGGGGCTCACTGGCTGAAGCCATTGCTGCCGATGCGGCCGAACATGGCGCCTGCATGACAGCAGAAGATCTGGCGAACCATCAATGTGATTGGGTAGATCCCATCAGCATGGATGGCTTTGATGCGACGCTGCATGAGATACCGCCGAATGGTCAGGGTCTGATGGCGCTCATTTCCCTTGGCATCCTGAAACATATCCACGGCGACCTGCCCCTCGACAGCGCGGACAGCGTGCATCTGCAGATAGAAGCGCAGCGCATTGCGTTTGCCGAAGCAGAGCGACATCTCGCCGATCTCACTCACATGAGAGTTAAACCGGAAGAGCTTCTCGATGAGCGTTACCTCAAGTCGAGGGCCGATGAAATCTCGATGGATAAAGCCAATCCAAACCCAACCGCATTGGGCGCAGGTGAAGACACGGTGTATCTCACGACGGCCGATGACAATGGCATGATGGTGTCGATGATTCAGTCGAACTATCGCGGCTTCGGTTCCGGCATCGTTGTGCCAGGAACTGGCATCAGTCTGCAGAATCGCGGTTCCGGGTTTACCCTGGAAGAAGGTCATCCGAACCAGGTCGGGCCGTCAAAACGTCCTTACCACACCATCATCCCTGGCTTTGTGACCAAAGGCGGTGATGCTGCCATGTCGTTTGGTGTCATGGGTGGCCATATGCAGGCGCAGGGTCATCTACAGATGATGGTTCGCATCATGTTGAATGGTCAGAACCCGCAGGCAGCATCCGATGCACCCCGCTGGCATGTGTTCGAAGACGGTCGTGTCGCACTGGAAGATGGTTTCGACCCGAAGGTGATCGAAGCCTTGCAGCAACGTGGCCACGACATCGTGCTCGGCGAACAGGAACACTTGTTTGGTGGCGCTCAGTTGATTGCAAAGATGGAAGAAGGTTACTGCGCGGGTTCAGATCACCGGAAGGAAGGACTCGCGTCCGGATTCTAATGCTAGTTGCTGTGCTGACAGACTTTGTTTCGACCAGAGGCTTTTGCTTCGTATAACACCTGATCCGCCCACCCGATTAAATCACGGGGCGCGTTCTCTTCATCCGGTGTCATGGTTGCAATACCAATACTGATGGTGACATTCAGATCGTTGCCGTCAGCCGCATAAGTGGATTCTTCAACCATCACACGCAGTTGCTCAGCGAGGTTCCTCGCGTTGTCAGCGGATACGTAGGGCAGAACCACGGCAAATTCTTCACCACCATATCGCGCAACCACATCAGAAGGTCGATTGAACATTTCATCAACGGCTTTCGCGACCGCCGCAAGACACTCGTCACCTGCCAGGTGACCGTAGGTGTCGTTCACCCTTTTAAAGTGATCGATATCCAGCAGCATCATGGAAATGTCATAACCCTGACGTCGGGCACGGCGCCATTCCTGGTCAAGCACCTCATCAAAGTACTGACGATTACGAATACCGGTTACAGCATCGATGGTGTTCAGTTCTTTCAGAATGATGTGCGCTTCAGACAGTTTGGTCAGCGCTTCTTTTAATTCTTCAGTTCGGGTATCCACTTCGCGCTCAAGCTGCTTCTTAAGCGCTTCTTGTTCATCAAGGAGTGATCGGTTTTCCATGGCAACCGATGCCTGGGAAGCCAACGCCTCAATCAACATGACAATGTCTTCGGAAAACGGAATGATTTCGCCCCGCTCGTCCTTGGCGTTCAACAACTGCAACACACCGAGGGTTTTGTTCGTCGTTGTTTTGAGCGGAATGGTTAAGAGAGAAGTCGATCGGTAGCCGAGCATCTCATCGAACTTACGGGTACCGGAAAAATCGAACTCGTCACTATTGTGCGTGTCTTCGATCACAATGGTTTCAGATCGATGCACCGCGGAACTCGCAATGTTCTGCAGATTGGCATCACCATTGTCGAGATACAGTGGAATTTCAGGAAGATTAATCGGGTCGCCGCGTTTGCCACCCTGGGAAATACCTAGCGTGTCATTCAGAACAATCGAAAACTGCAGCGCATCGGTCGCCGTTGCCAGGTACACCGTACCAGCATCCGCGTTCGCCATGCCCTTCGCTTCCAGAAGGATATGCTCCAACAAGCTGTCGAGATCTCGTTCCGCAGAGAGCGCGATACCGATCTTGATCAGTCGGAGATATGCATTTGTCTGGGCTTCGCCATTCACCCCAGAATCCCTCAAATTGTTCTAATTTGTCCCTGGTATTAACAATGCGAAATCGATGCCAACTTTACAAAAGGTTGACATTGTGACGGTAAGTTATTGTTTTATTTAAAGAAGAAGGCTCCCCAACAAGCCTGTACAAACCGCCCTGATATCACACTAATGTGACGCTGGACGTTAGTTTTACACAAATTTTGGGGGATATCTCGTCAGCCCCGGTCGAGGAAAAACAGACTCAATTCAGGCACATAGGTAATGATCACCAGCGCAAACAGCAGCACGAACATGAACGGGATGGTCGCCTGGTACAGCTCAGCAATGGGTTTCTTGAACCGATAGCTGGCAATGAAGAGGTTCATGCCTATGGGCGGTGTGAAGTAGCCGATCTGCATGTTGGCGAGGAAGATAATGCCGAGATGCACCGGGTCAACACCAAACCGAAGCGCCAGCGGCACAATCAGCGGGATCATGATCACGAGGGCACTGAAGATATCCAGAATAGCGCCCAGGGCCAGAAGGATGAGATTCAGCAGGATCAGGAAGGTCCATTTGCTCTCGATAAAGGTGCTGATCCACTCGAAAAGCGCTTGCGGTACTTCTGCATCCACCAGGAAGTTGGTGAAGGCCAATGACACGCCTAGGATCAGAAGAATGCCCCCCACCATCACCATGGCTTCACGAATGATGCGCGGCAGTTCCCTGAATGGCACCTCACGATGGATGAAGACTTCCACTAGGAGCACATAAAACGCGGTGACCGCAGCGGCTTCTGACACCGCAAAGAAACCTGAGTAGATACCGCCGAGCACAATAATAGGCAGCGGTATTTCCCACTTCATTTCTACCAACGCCTGCCAGGCGACTTTCTTATCGAAAGGCTCGCTTTGCAGATTGTCGTGTCGAGAGGTCCACACGCTGTAGATAGTGAGCAGCACCACCATCAGAAGCGCGGGCAAGATACCGGCGATAAAAAGTTCCTGGATGGTGAACGGATTCGGCAAATCCATCTGCTGGACGATCACGCCGTAAAGAATCAGTGGCAAAGACGGCGCCAGAAGCAAACCGAGGCTACCGGATGTCGTCACAAGGCCAAGAGAGAACCGCTCACGATATCCACCTTCAACCAAGGCCGGGAGCAACAAGGCACCCACCGCAACGATGGTGACACCGGACGCGCCGGTAAAGGCGGTAAAGAACGCACAGGTCACATAAGCCACAACGGCCAGGCCGCCAGGCATCCATCCCAGGAAAGCTGAGGTGACTTTTACCAGGCGAGTCGAGAGTTTGCTTTCTGCGAGGATGTAACCAGAAAAGGTAAAGAGCGGTAACGCCAGAAGCAGTGGCGTATCAACCAATCGATAAACTTCGATGGGAATCACGGTGAGCGGAATCTCTGACACCCAGAATCCCAGCATTGCCGCAGAGAGAATCACAACAAAGAGCGGCATGCCAATGAAGGCAAGCACGCCGATTAACAGTGAACCTATCGTCCCCACACGTCCCGCCTGTCAAAAATGCCAATGAGAAAACGCAGCGCCATGACCGCAAAACCAACGGGCAGGATGCTCTGACAAACCCAAACCGGCACGTCAGCAAAGGCAATGGTTTCATCCTGGTATTCGTAGGTCACATATTCGACGGAATACCAGGCTGCTGTGCCACAAACCGCAACGGAGAACAGCATCGCAAAGTTACGAAGCGGACCGTAGAGTCGTGGCGGCAAGATGCGCGACAAGAGATCGATGCTGATGTGGTTCCGCTCACGCGTGGCCACCATCGCCCCAAGCATGGCGACCCACAGAACGAGAATACGCAGAAACGATTCTGCCCAGAGGAATCCGCTATCAAAGAAGTTACGCAGCACAATCTGTAGAAGCGCCATGGTGAGCATGCTCACCAGTGCAAGAACGAGTACGCCGTCCTCAAATCGATGTATCGTTCTTAGCAGTTTGGTCATTGACCTGCGCGGTATTGCTCAAGGTTGTCTAGATACAACTGCACGGCTTCCGGCGTAATTTCACCAGAGCCAATCAGACGCTCAACCGACTTATCGGCAACGGTTTGCCACTCTTCCAGATTGGTTGGCTGAACGATCTCGATACCAATCGTGGAAATCGCTTCAAGTGCTTTGGCGTTATCTGCACGCGCTTCCTGACCGACTTCTGTAAATACTCGATCCATCACACCGCGCACAATCGCTTTGTCTTCATCTGAGATGCGCTTATACGCTTTGTCACTCATGGCGAGGGTGGAATAGATATAAAGCAGCGGCAGATCCGTCATGTACTTCACATGGTTGTGCCACTGAAGAGCCAGAGCGACAGAAGGTGGTGCAACCACCGCATTGATCAAACCGGTTTGCAGGCCTGCAAGCACATCGGTGATGTTGAGAGGAATCGGGCTGACGTCGAAGGACTTGATCAGCTCCGCCGCAATCGGATCGTTATCCGGAATCCACGCTTTCAGCTCACCAAGGTCAGCCACAGAAGTGACCGGTTCTTGCGTGAACATGTAAGCAAAGCCGGTTTCCGTAAACGCAAAGGTTTCAATGCCACCATCGCGCAAGCCATCGGCGATCATCGAATCCATTTTCGTGCGAATGTGATCGACTTCATCGTAGTCGCGGAACTGAAGCGGCAGGTTGTAGATCTGCAGGTCAGGATAAAAACGTGTCAGTGATCCGGCTGCTACCGCACCACCGTGCAGCTGACCGATGCGCATTTTACGCAGCACAGTCTCGTCATCACCCTGAACACCTCCAGGGTAAATTTTGAACTTCACGCGGTCGTCGGTGGCAATCGCAATCTGCTTGACGCCAGTCCTGAGCTTTTGCATCCAGGACAATCCATCTGGGGATATGGTCGCAATTTTGTAGGTCGCTGCCTGACTCGATAAAGGCAGAACCAGTAGAACGCCTAACAGCAGTGTCGTCAGTTTGTGAAACATGTGAATTCCTAGAAGTAATCTGTTGAGGACTGAAGCAGGTCAGCGGCCCGCTCCTGTGCAATTCGGTTGGTGAGTGTCATACCTTCGACAACGGGATCTGCTTCCAGCACGTCGTTCAGCAGTCTGTCATGCAGATCCTGATCGAACACCAGGCGTGCATACTGCTCGGCATAAATCACCTTAGTCATTAGATACGCATCGTTGATGGCGATAGCCTTCTCAAAATGTGTCTTTCCTTTCTCCGGTTTTCCGCCAAGGGAAGCTGGCAGCAGCGTTTCCATGCCGCCCATATAAAGGTGTGGACCGCCATTCTCATAAGTCTCATCCAGCGTGAGTACTTTCTCCATCAGCAGCTTGGCTCGGCTGAGCTCTGCAATCACCGCCCAGTCATCACTGTTGGCCTGCAGGCGCCCTACCCAGGCAACACCCAATGCATAAGTCATTGGAACGTCATCTGCTTCCAATGAATCTACGACGCTTGAGAAAGTTTGGAAGTCGAGTTCACGCGCATCACACAACGGCGAACCTGAGACACATGCGGCATGTTCTGCATAACGCATGGCTTTGTCGCTTAGTAGCTTCACGCGTGCAGGCTCATCGACCAGGACCGCGAAAGAACCATTCAGATTAGATGCTGCAAGAAGAAGATCTTCTGAATCAGGACTGCTTCGCAGGAAACTGTCGATCAGCAGCAGATAAGCCGGAACACCTTCACGTACGGTATCAATGTCTTCGCTGTTCAGGATTGAACCGGCGAGATCGTCTGCCATTTGAGACGTCAGACCGGACACAAGACTGGAACAGCCACTCAGTGCCAGGAGGCTGGCAACAAAAAGAATTCGAATTTTGACCATCTAAGATTATTGTCCACCAAAGAACGGGTTTGCCTGCCGCTCGAAGGCAAGCGATGTTTGTGGCCCGTGACCGGTTACTACGAGCGCATCTTCCGCTAAACGAAAGAGCCGGTCCGTGATTGAGTTCTCAATCTGCTCAAAACTGCCACCCGGCAGATCAGTTCGACCAATGCCTAACTGAAATAGAGTGTCTCCAGCGACCAAAAGTTCATGGTTTTCGAACCAAAAACTGATGGAACCTGGTGTGTGACCGGGTGTATGAATCGCCACACCACCGCAGCAACCCAGATCATGGTCATCTTTCAGCCATTCGTCTGGTTCAGGCGTCGGTGTGTAATCAAGACCGAACTTGGCGCACTGATCTTCCAGTGCATCCCAAAGAAACTTGTCGCCCTGGTGCAGCAGCAGCGGCGCACCGGTGCGTTCCTTAATCACTGCTGAGGCAAGAATATGATCCAGGTGCGCGTGTGTATGAATGATCCCTTTCACGGTCAGATCGTTTTCCTCAACGATCGCCATGATTTTCTCGGGATCACCGCCCGGATCGATGATCAGGCAGGTTTTGGTGACCGGGTCACCCACAATTGCGCAGTTGCACTGTAGTGGTCCCACGGGAAACGATTCAAAAATGACATTTCCCTGTACTTCGGGAACCTGAAAAGGCATGCCAGACTCCGGCTTTTCCTCAATTTCTCAAGTGCTACAATTTACCACTTCGCACACCGAGTTACACAGCGACTTCCCAAGCTCATGCTGCAAAGTCTGATTTATCGCCTGATTGCGGTTACGTGGATAGCATTTGTCTTCCTGACGTCCCTTTTCTTTTTTCTGATCGCTTTGGTTATTTTCCTGGTAACCGCGCCCTTTGATCGTCGCCTTACAGCACTTCACCAGTTCACCTGTTTTTGGGCCACGCTCTATATCTGGGTGATGCCGCCCTGGTCAGTCTCGATTGAAGGCAAAGAAAACATCGATCCCAATGAGACATACGTTATTGTTTCGAACCATCAGTCGCTGGTGGACATCCTGGTGGCGTTTACCCTGTTTACGCACTTTAAGTGGGTATCGAAAGCTGAGCTGTTCAGCCTTCCATTCATCGGATGGAACATGTCGCTAAACCGCTACATCAAACTGCGTCGAGGTAACTCAAGCAGTATCAAACAGATGTATGCATCCTGCGAGAAACACCTGAACCAGGGCAGCTCGGTTTATCTGTTCCCGGAAGGGACACGTTCTGAGTCGGGACACATGCGACCGTTTAAAGAAGGCGCTTTTGTTCTGGCGAAAAGACTGGATCGCCCTATCCTGCCGATCGTGATTAACGGTTCAATGACGGCTGTGCCGAAAGGTAGTTTCAATTTTCACGGCAAGACGCACGTGAAGGTGAATATTCTTCCTGCGATTCCTGCAGAAACTTTCAAAGATGAAGAAGCGCGCGTCCTTGCGGATCGCGTTCATGGAATTATTGAAGACCGGGTTGTGATCGAGCCGAGTTAGCTCTTATAAGTTTCAGCGAATGAAAGCTCCTCACCTCGTTGTTCGACTTCGGCTCTCAATTTCTCTCCAAAGGCTCTGAAATCTGCATTAACAACGAACTGGCCCCGCTCTAGCCACCAGATTCGGAAACCTTCATTCCTCATCATTCTCTCTACCCACTCATGAATGCTTTCCAACTGAACTCCTTGCTCACTCATTAAGTCTGCTGACGTCTGAGCGGCCTGCAACCTGGTCGTACAGAGGTAATGGAATCTAACCTTCTCCGCATCATCCAGGCTGTGGAAGTCATTCATACCTCGAAGGTACAGCTCCGCCAATATCGGGTCCTGTATCAGCGGATTACTGGAGGTGTATATAAACTCCATCGCATCCCGAAAGCTTTGTTTTTGAGTCGCCTTCGTGTTCTGCCGAATTTGAAGCGCAAGATAAAACAACGTGAAGATGACACCTACGCCACCGATGACCTCTCCAATTGCGCCGATTGCATTCCAATCCATTTACTTCTCCTCTACTGCAGGTATGGATACCCTTCTTATTCTTCTTGCTCTTTTTCCAGGATGGCGTCCATCGTGGCGCTGAAGCTTTCGCCTTTCACGTCGTAACAAGGATCAACATCCGGCGACCAAGGTCGATTGAGATGCACCCAGGCCGTTTGAAATCCCACCTGCTTGCTGCCCCACACATCATTTACTGGGTGATCACCCACAAACCAGCATTCATGTGGAGATAGCCCCAGTTGATCTGCAGCAGACTGGTAGATGGACGGGTCCGGCTTCTTTACCCCAAAAGCCTCCGAAACAATGGTGACTGAAAAGTAGTCACCAATTCCTGAGTGCTTGATCTTGGCCTGCTGAGCTCTGGTCGAACCGTTGGACACAATCCCAAGAGGAATGTTCTGTTCACGAAGTTTTGAAAGCCATTCGATGACGCCATCTGCCAGGACCGGTGTTTCCCAGACCTGATCATAAAAAGCATCCTCGATGGTCGATTTCGAAGTAAACGCTTTCGAATAGGCTTCCCACATCAGCGTGAAGAACTCATCGCGAGGTGTGTAGCCGTGCCGGTCTTTGAGATGAACGTCGTTAACGAAATCTATTTGCGAGAGTTCACCGTTCGAGAGGTTGCTCTTCCACAAATGCTCAGCGAACCGCGTTACCGCGCTGCTGCGATCGATCAGTGTTTCATCAAGATCGAAGACAACGGCCTTCAAGCCCTGACGACTCCTTTGCAGCCGGGGAAGTTCGTACAAACCCAGAAGATGTTTCCGGCGTTTTTCCCTTTGACGGCTTTACGAATTGCCATCGACTCACCACATTTCGGGCAGGACTGGCTGTCTTTACCAATCAATATCGGATCCAGCTTGTCGTGAACCTCGTGTTCAGAGATGTCATTGCTGACAGGGAACTCCACCAGCGGAATATTGATGTCGCCAAACACCTGTTTCACCGTATCAATGGATTGCCGACCCGTAGCACCAGCATCGCGGTGCTGGGCGCCACAAACAATCTTCATGTCACCGGTTTCCACCATCAGATACGCCACCTTAGTGGTATCCAGGTTGGTCAGGGTAGAACCTTCATTTTTTACAAACTCACTGAGCGGCACATCCAGCAACACGTTCACACCATGAGGCAGCACACGATGAAACAGCATCAGCATGTTCCGAGTGACTTCATCGAACGCCTGATCTTTCAGCTCGAATAAAGTCGGATCAGGTGCGTCCGTAAAGACCAGTGGATCGGGTTCGGGTTCTTCAGGTTTCTTGAGGGTAACGACATCGGGATTCAATGCCGCGTAGGCTTCTGCTCGAGCCATGAGGGGGTCAGGTTCTTCTTCCTGCTTTTGCTGCTCCTTGAAATGGTGGAAATCCACCATATCGGCATCCATGAACTTCTCCTGCTCACGCTTGCGCATGTAACTCAGCAGATATCCGATCCCTACCAGAATGCCAACAAATATCAGGAACCCTTCCATGGCCCCGAGTATACGTGAAACAATGCGCTCATGAATGACGACATCGTACTGACAGAAACTAGCGACAACATCACCACCGTCACCTTGAATCGACCGGATGCACTCAATGCTCTGTCGACGGATCTACGCCGACGACTCGCTGAAGTGTTCCTGCAGCTAAAGGACGACGACAACACCCAGGTCATTATCCTGACCGGCAACGGCCGCGCCTTTACTGCGGGTCTGGACCTCAAGGAATTGGGCGAAAAAGGTATGAATACTGATACCCAGCGCTCAAGCGCTGAGAACAATCCAGACCTGCAGAGCGCTATTCGCGATGTCGGTAAACCGGTTATCGGTGCCATCAACGGCTTCGCCATTACCGGCGGGTTCGAGCTCGCGCTGGCCTGTGACATCCTGATTGCCTCAACAGAAGCTAAGTTCGCAGATACGCACGTACGCATGGGCGTTGTGCCAGGGTGGGGTTTGTCACAGCGACTGTCGCAACTCATTGGTGTGAGCCGTGCGAAACAGCTGAGTTTCACGGGCAACTACCTGGATGCAGAAACCGCGGAACGCTGGGGACTGGTTAACGTTGTGCTGGAGCCAGAAGAACTTCTGCCCTACTGCAGGAAACTGGCCGCAGACATCACCTCGGTCAACCAGGACACGTTAAAAGAGGTACACCGCCTCATCGATTTCGGCTGGGAGAACTCTTTAGGTGAAGGGATCGCTGAGGAGCGACGCACCAGCCAGGCAGAAAACCAGGATCTCGCTGCCGAGACCCTGGAAGAAAATCGCCTTAATGTTCAGGCCCGCGGCCGGGACCAGAAGGACTAGTTAACCTAAGTTAGAACCCAGGCCTTTCAAGTGAGTGTGCTCATTCAACGTGATGATTGAGCGCTCACCGCTGCTCGCTGCGCGATATCGAGAAATACTGGTGTAGTTCGGGTTAAAGAACATGCGCAGTTCCATACCGAGCACATAAGCCGTCCAAACGTTCACAACGCCACCATGGCAGGTCACTGCGACCGTTTTGCCTTTGTTCGCGGCAACGATGTCATTCAATGTGCTGATGACTGCATCGCAGAACTTAGGGAAGTTGATGTCCTCAATTTCACCACGCATTAATCGCAGCCAGCGATCGTAGTCATACTTCTTTAGCTCTTCCACCGGAATGTAGTGGTCTGCATGGCGATCGTATTCCGCCACGCCTTCGCGAGTTTCAATATCCAGGCTTTTCAGCGCCGACAGCGGTTCCGCTGTCTGATATGCACGCTGCATCGGGCTGCTGTAGAGATGATCAATGTGGGTCTCTTCTAACCATGCGGCCACACGGCGCGCCTGCTCGTGACCTACTTCAGACAGAGGCGGATCCGCCGGTGTACCGTCTTCGGTTTCCACCCTCTCAGGCAGACCGTGACGAATCAGTATCAATTCCATGGTTACTTCTCCACTAACGTATTTTGCTTACTTTGAAATTTGTTCGAGGACCTCGAAAGCTGGCTGCCAGTCGTCTGCTGTTTCGTATTTCTGACCCAGAACAACGCGCGTCACGCCCGCTTCTTCGTATGCCTTAAGACGGTCCTCAGCCTCTGCGGCTCCGAGACCTTCAATGCTGCCGAAAGTGACCACTTCACCGGGTTTGCCCTGGGCAGCTTCAGATTTCTCACGGTACAGCTGAACGTCATCGCGTATTTTGTCGAGCGCACCCATGGGCAACCAGCCGTCGCCATACTTGATCGCCCTTTCTATTGCGTGGGGCGCCCCGCCACCAACATAGATAGGTGGTCTTGGCGGCTGGGGTCGAAACAGAAACGCCTGGCCATTGGCTTCCACGACATCTTTTTCGAAACAGTCATGGAAAAACTGAAGAGTTTCATCGGATATCTTGCCGCGCTGATGGCGATCGATACCGAGCGCTTTGAATTCAGGGTCCATCCAGCCAATGCCGACGCCGAGGAGCAATCGATTGTCCGAGAGCTCCTGAATGGTTGCGATGGATTTGGCAGTGGGCAGTTTAGGTCGGTACGGCAGGATCAACACGCTCGTGCCGATCTTGATGTTCTTCGTTTGCGCCGCCATCCAGGCAAGCGTGGTAATCGGGTCGAGATAACGCCCGCCGGAGCCTTCCGCATCGTCGGGGGGAATCGCAATATGATCAACAATCCAGGCAGATTCGATGCCGATCGATTCCGCCTGGGTTAAAAGAGATGAAATGGTGTCACGGGACGACTGCGGCCCCATGACCCTGATGTTGATGCCAATTTTCACGGCATCAGCTTAGCTAGCTGGCTGCGATGGAGACGTTATACACCCCGGCCTGACGCGCGGAGTCCATCACTTGAATCATGGTGTCAGTAGAGCTGTCTGGATGCGGTTGAACCACAACAGGTGCTTCAGGATTTTCAGCGTGCAGACGCTCAATGTTGGCACGTACTGCTCGAACATCAACGTCGCGACCACGAATCTGGATACGATCACGGCTGGTGATCTGAACAACAATACTTTGCTTGTCTGCATCCTTAACGTTCTGGTTCTTATCCGGGCTGTTTACATCGAGGCCAATTTCCTTAACGAAGGTTGCCGTTACGATGAAAAAGATCAGCATGATGAACACAACGTCCAGCATGGGTGTCAGATCAATTTCGCCTTCTTCTTGTTGTTGTGGGCTAAGGGCTCTGCGCACTGTGTGTAACTCCGGTTAATCGCTTATGACAGATGTCGGCTGAGAGGATACTAGGACTGGGCAAAAATGCAAAGAGATCTCTCCGCTCCGGGCTGCGCCCTTCGGTCGAGATGAGGGTGAGACTGGCTGCGCCCTTCGGTCGAGATGAGGGTGAGATTGGCTGCGCCCTGCGGTCGAGACGAGGGTTGCTAACTTAGGCAGCGTTAATGACTTTGGAGACAGTGGTGTAATGCAGGCCCAGATGGTCGCCGATTTCCATGAGGGTGTAGCCATAATCCAGGTGGGCGCGCTTGATCAGCTCATTTCGCTCCATCCGGGTCTTGTCGTCCACCTTCTTGAATAGAGCATTCAGGCTGCGTCTGCGGCCGGCCGCTTTCGGGCCTCGCTTGGACATCCGCTCACCCTGCAGAATCGGCTGCATTTCGTTCAAAAACTTGGGGCTGCCGAGCAGAACCTGATTTTTTCTGGATTCCAGGGGAGAAGCCTCTCCCAGACCCTGCTTGATGTACTCCCGATACTTGCGCTGGGCGTCTTTCTCACGCTTGCCGAAGTGGGACAGCAAAGTTTCTTTATGCAGGAAGTTAGGTGCTTTGACCTGCCCTGCTGTCGCCCGGTAGCTGCTCCACTTGTAGTCCTTGTAGCTGGCTGAATCTTCAGTGCGCTGAGGATTGATGACAACGTGGCGGCAAACTGGGAGCAGGTAGTTTTTCTTTTCCAACAAAACGCTCTTAAAGCGTCCCTGGAAAATTGGACCTTCCTGTTCGTGACGACGATTCACATGTTGAGTGTAAACACCGTTGAGCTGACGCATACCTTTTGAAAGATTTGCTTCAGGACATTCAACAACCATGTGGTAGTGATTATCCATGAGAACGTAACTGTGGATGAGCCAACCGAATCGATCGACGACGTTCTCAACGACGTTTAGAAAAACACCACGGTCTTCCTTGTCTCTGAAGACAACCTGTCCTTCCCTTCCTTTACTAGTAACGTGATAAACAGCGCCGGGAAATTCGATACGTACAGGTCTGGACATAAACTGCGTCTGGAAGCCTTAGTTAAATTGTGGTTTTTATTTTTTATTCTTGTTATTTCCGCTTCGAAACTTTGTAACCCAACCCTGTCTCGAAACGGGCTGAAAATCTTACAACCGAGTGATGTTAATCGACAAGCACTTTTGCCTTATTTCACTATAAAAAGCGGGTTGACCTTGACACTGAACCATGAGTAAGTACGGGAGTCTTCAACTAAAGATATAAAAGTCTTTTAACAACAACTTGAACGGAGGGGCTGCACATGGCAGTTGATAAATTTCCGATTGAAGCATCACACGTGATGATGTTTGCAAGATCAATCGGTGACGCAAATGACATTTACTATGACGAAGAATACGCGAAGGGAACTGAGCCCGGTGCCATCATTGCGCCACCAACCTTTGTTCAGGCAAGTGCGCAATTCGATCCCGACTATTTCTTGAGACCAAAGATTGGTGAAGAGTGGTTCGGTTCAGCAAAAGGTCCAACTGGCATCACCAAGAAAAAAGAAGGTGGTGGCGGTGGAGGCGGCGGCGGTGGTCTGCACGCTGAGCAACATTATGTTTATCACCGAACACCAAAAGTTGGTGATGTGCTGACGGCTGAAGTTAAGCCCGGCAAGTCCTGGGAAAAAGAAGGACGACGCGGCGGCAAACTCATGTTCAGTGAAACTGTCACAGAGTACCGCGATCAAAACGGCGAGCTCGTCGTGACAGCAACCGGCGTAGGCGTTCGTACCGAACGTCCAGCAACTTCAGGCGAGTAAGGAGACAGATATGACACTGAAAGCAAGCGAAGTTAAGGTCGGCGACAGCTACGAAGAGCAGGTTTGTGAGAACCTCTCCAGAACCCAAATTGTCATGTATGCAGGCACCTCCGGGGACTATAACCCCCTGCATTCAGACGAGATTTTCACAAAGGAAGTCGCTGGATATCCGTCTGTATTTGCCCACGGCATGCTATCTATGGGCATGACAGGCCGAATGCTCACTAACTACGTCGGCGATGGCCGCCTCACCTACTATGGTGTGCGATTCACCTCTCAGGTGTTCCCAGGCGCAACACTGACAGCCAAAGCCACCATCACGGAAATCCGGGAAGAAGATGGGAACACCATCGCAGATCTCGAGGTTTCAACCACGGATGAAGAAGGTGTGGAAGTGATTAAAGGAAAAGCCTCAGCGAGGCTGGATCCCTAAATCGCATCCAACGCGTCGGTGACAATCGACGGCGTTAGAATTTGGGGGAGGACTTCGGCCTCCCCCGCTCCTTTCTTATAAAGCAGGTAAAGCGGTACGCCCGTTCTGCCATATTCCTGAAGCGCAGCTGTAATTTTTGGATCTTCGTTCGTCCAATCCGCTTTCAGGTAAGTAATACCTTTCTCTTTAAACGCTTCACGCACCGTTGTTGTTTCCAACGCATTGAGTTCGTTCACTTTGCACGTGATGCACCAGGCTGCTGTGAAGTTCACAAAGACAGGACCATCAGCCAACGCTGCTTGTAGTGCTTCCGCCGAATAAGGTTGTGCTAACGAGCCTGAAGATGTCGCAGGTGAATCACCACTCGCGACTGCCACCGGTGCGGTGGACGGTTGCTGCATCACACCAATGCTGAGAGCACCAATAATCAATGCAGCCGCGATGACCTTCCAGATTATGTTTGCGCTCTGCTGCAGCAGCCAGATACCAAACGCGATAATCAGACCACCACCCAGCACCTGCATCATGGCCGTTGGACCAGCCTGGATGCCAAGGACCCAAACCAGCCAAATGGCAGAAGCAAACATCGGGAACGCCAGTGCCTGACGCAGTACCACCATCCAATTGCCGGGTCTGGGCAGCCGGGAGAGCAATGCGGGCGAGTAACACAGCAGTAAATAAGGCACAGCCATACCGAAGCCAAGGGCAGCGAACACCAGGATGCCGGTGACCGGCGCCTGGAGCAGCGCATAACCCAGCGCCGCACCCATAAATGGTGCTGTACAAGGCGCAGCAACGACTGTTGCCAGCACGCCGGTGGAAATCGAACCGGTATAGCCCTTTCCTTCGGAGTCAGAAACAGACAATGCAATCTCAAACACACCCATCAGGTTAAGACCGATCACGAGGAACAGGTAAGCAAGCAGGGAAACCACAATCGGCGACTGCAGCTGGAAACCCCAACCAATGGCCTCACCACCAGCACGCAGCGCAATGAGCACCGCAGCGATGGCGACAAAGCTGGCAACCACACCAAAGGCGTAGGCCCAGCCATGAAGACGGATGGATTCACCCTCTTCGTGCACAGATTCCACCAGAGACAGGATCTTGATGGACAGCACCGGGAATACACAGGGCATGAGATTAAGAATCAGACCACCCAGGAACGCAAAGACCAGCGCCGTCAGCAAGCTGGTTTCCTCGACTTCAGCTGCATTGCCAACAGCAGCCGTCGTTTTGGCGGAACCCTGGAACTCAAAGGCACTGACGACACCATCACCGACGTCTTCATGGATGACCAGGACACCAGAGAAATCCGCTTGCTCGGCCTCAAACCCATATCCTGGCACCAGTGTTAACTCCAGACCATCGGGCGTCATCTGGAATAACTGTTCAGATGGGTTGTCGATGACATCTGCGGCAAGTGGGAAGTATTCGACTTTAGTGATTCGATCACCTTCGATCGAAGGCAGCCCAACAGTCAGTGTTATTTCGGATTCTGTTGCTGTGAATGAAGAAGGCACGGACAGCATCGTCGGAATCATGCGTTCAGCTTCATCAAAGTAGCTGATTCGGCTGTCATCAACCTGTGTTGGTCCGACGGGTACCGTTAATGACAGCGTGACCTTTTGCGGTATGCAGATATCGGCACAGACGAGCACCTGCCCTGAGCCATTCAGCGCCAGCTCGGTACCGTCAAAGTCACTGGGTAGAGAAACATCAAACGGCAGGCGAACTTCATCGTGATAACCGAAGTTCATGAGCGGCCCATAAGCGATGCGTTCTGGATACGGGTAAGCGAACTCCCCGACCGTTACACCTTCCGGCACATCCCACCTGATGCTGGGTGCGGCTCCGGAATCGCCCGGATTAATCCAGTAGGTATGCCAGTCAGGATCAATATCCTGAGCAAAGATCACGCGAAAGGTAGCACCAGCTGCCACCTGTGACACAGACGAAACCAGCTCACCCCTCACATGAGGCGCAGGTTGTGCGATCACCTGCGAGCAGGCGATAAATAAAGTAAGGAGTATCAGTTTTCTCAAGGACGCATTCCCCAGGTTACGGGCCCCTTGAGTTCTTCCAGGAGTGGTTCAATCCAATCGACCCAGCGGCATAGTTTGGCACGAGTTTGTCTCGGGTCAATCAACTCGTGTACAGCGAAACTTTCCATCATGGGGAAAGGAGACCGGCCTTCTGCCAATTTCTGTTCCAGCTCCCTGCGTTTTTCTTCCGGGTTCTCAGCCGCCGCAATTTCGCGGTGGAACGCCACTGCCACACCACCTTCAACAGGCAGCGCACCCATTTCATAAGAAGGCCAGGCGAGCTTGTAGGTATTCGGTGAAAAGTGAGCCGCTGATGCCACACCGAATGACTTGTGCACAGCGACGGTTGCCCAGGGCACCGTTGACTGCACCGCGGCAGATACCGCACTCATGCCATAGCGAATGCAGGCGGCCTTTTCGGAATCAGGACCAATCATAAAACCAGGTTCATCCAGGAAGTTCACGATCGGAATGTGGAAGGTATCGCACAGCTCCATCATGCGCTTCGCCTTCTGAGAGCCCTCGGCCGTCATCGCACCCGCGAAATGTTTGCAGTCGTTGGCAATGATGCCTACGGACTGACCATTTAACCGGGCGAGTCCAATAATCTGACCGTGACCATAGTGCGGTTGGATTTCGAAGAAGGAATCGAGATCAACCACATGTTTGATGACATCTCGCATCTCAAACGGGATACGGCCGTCTTTCGGCACGATGTCGATGAGAGCCTCTTCTGTCCTGTTCGGGCTATCGGAACAATCCTGGCGCTCAGCCAGCTGCCACACATTCTGCGGCAGGTAACTCAGGAACTGCTGCATCTGGGCAAGCGCTTCATCTTCAGAGTCTGCGACATTGTCGACAATGCCGCTGCGCGTATGGATTCGCCAACCGCCCAGCTCTTCTTTTGATAGGGAAACACCCAGCGCTCGTTCAACCAGGGCGGGACCGCCCACCATGACCTGGCTGGTTTCTTTCACCATCACTGAAAAGTGTGAGGCAACGAGCCTGCCCGCCGGAAAACCTGCGACCGGTCCCATCGCACCAGAAACAACCGGCACGACATTCATAGCTTCCGCTATGATTTTGAATCTTGGCTCTGCATAGACGGGAGAACCAACCGTTGTTGGGCGTGGGCCACCGGAACCTGCGACAGACCCACCGCCACCTTCCAGCATTCGAACTAACGGCACCTTAAATTGCACTGCCAGCTCTTCCGCGTAAACCGACTTACGCAGACCAGCGCCATTGGGAGAACCACCTTTTAAGGTGAAGTCCTCACCGCCAACAACAACCCGCCGACCGCCGATATTGCCAAAGCCAACGACGTAATTTGCCGGTGAAAAGGACTCTATGGAGCCATCCTCACCTTTCTCAGCAAATCCCGCGCCTTCACCGTGCTCCTCGAAGGTGCCACGAGATACCAGGCGGTCAATACGCTCACGAATCGTCAGCCTGCCTTTAGCGTGCTGACTCGCGATACCCTGTTCACCGCCCTGTTGTTTCGACAGTTCGCGGCGAACTTCTATTTCATCTACTTCTTTATGCCAACTCATACGCCCTTTATATGCACGGCGCCTCATCAAGGCAACCGCACCCCCCTGATAACGAGCACCAATTGGGGGCAAATCCGCTCACAATGCGTTAGAAAAACCCTACTTATCATGCTACCTTTCTGCACCTTCGGCAGGCAGCTGAGCCAGCCTTCATCACGCTATCAGACTCAAGTGAGGTAACTATGCAAATCGTGGTTCCCGCGGAAACGTGGGCTAATGAACGCCGCGTCTCGCTGATCCCTGACTCGGTGAAAAAACTCACCCGAGCCGGGCTGTCGGTTTCAGTTGAAACCGGCTGCGGATTACATTCCGGATTCAGTGATGCCGACTACGAGGAAGCCGGAGCAACCGTTTCTTCAGACCGTAATGCACTTATTTCGAGCGGCGACATCGTGCTTCGTGTACGTAAGCCAAGCACGGAAGAAGTGGCATTGGTGAAGAAAGGTGCTATTCAAATCAGCTACCTGGACCCTTATAACGAAAATGAGCTTGTGGATGCGCTCGCATCCCAGGGTGTCACTGCCATCAGTATGGAAATGATTCCCCGAACGACTCGTGCCCAGAAGATGGACGCGCTTAGTTCACAAGCCAACCTCGCTGGTTACGTGATGGTGATCAAAGCAGCTGACAAGCTGGATCGCATCCTGCCAATGATGATGACGCCTGCCGGTACCCTTTCACCGGCGAAAGTGTTTGTCATCGGTGCTGGTGTTGCAGGTCTTCAGGCCATCGCAACCGCAAAACGACTCGGGGCACGTGTTGAAGCATTCGACACTCGCCCAGTGGTTGCCGAGCAGGTTCAATCACTTGGTGCCAAGTTCGTTGAGATTGATCTCGGCGAAACCGGCCAGACCAAAGACGGATACGCGAAAGAGCTGACACCTGAGCAGCTCGAGATGCAGAAAGAAGGTCAGAAGGCGGTCATTGCTGAATCTGACATTGTGATCACAACAGCACAGCTTTTCGGTCGCCCTGCCCCCCGCATCGTCACCGCAGACATGGTCGCAGCGATGCGCCCTGGCAGCGTGATCGTCGATATGGCGGTTGATTCAGGCGGCAACGTCGAAGGCTCCAAGCCGGATGAAACAGTCGATATTGGCGGTGTTTCCATTATGGGTATCTCTAACCTGCCTGCGGAAGTCTCGACCGATGCATCACAGATGTACTCATCGAACCTCGTGAACCTCATTACTGAATATTGGGATGAGGAAAACTCCACGTTCAATTTGGACCTGGAAGACGACATCCTGCAGGGATGTGTGATCACACACGACGGTGCCATCGTTAACGAAACAATCAAGAACTTGAGGGGGAGCTAAAGTGGAAGTCGTATTTCTAACTTTTATTCTCGTACTGTCGATTTTTCTCGGCTTCGAACTGATCTCAAAGGTACCTGCGACGCTGCACACTCCTCTGATGTCCGGTGCTAACGCCATTTCCGGTATTACCCTGGCGGGTGCGTTCCTCGCAGCTGGCATGGTAGATAGCGAAATGGGCAAGTGGCTTGGTACTGCTGCCGTGGCATTTGCGACCATCAACGTTGTCGGCGGTTACATGGTGACCGACCGCATGCTCGGTATGTTTAAGAGCAAGAGTGAGGGTGGCAAATGAACATCGAACTGATTGCTAACCTTTCTTATGTAGTTTCAGCGATCCTCTTCATCTTCGGTTTGAAGATGCTGGGCTCGCCCGCTACGGCGCGACGCGGCAACCTGCTGTCTTCTCTTGGTATGTTGATCGCGGTTGTTGCGGGTCTGACGGCCGAAGGCATCGTGAGCTACGAATACATCATCGGCGGCATGCTGATTGGTGGCCTGATTGGTGCTGCTGCAGCACGTCTGGTTGAAATGACCTCCATGCCAGAAATGGTTGCTCTGTTTAACGGCTCTGGCGGTGCGGCCAGTCTGCTCGTTGGTTGGGCGACTCTATATGGCGGCGACATCAGCACATTTACTGCAGTAACTGTTCTGCTCGCGATTCTTATTGGTGGTATGACTTTCACTGGCTCGCTGATCGCGTACGGCAAGCTGTCTGAAACGATCAACAGTGCAGCCGTTGTATTCACCGGCCAGCAGATCGTTAACAGCCTGATCCTGATCGGTATTCTGGTCAGCGGCTACATGTTTGCGGTTGATCCACACCCTGAATCACAGTGGCTGTACATCATGCTGGGCCTCGCGATGGTCTTCGGCATCATGGCGGTTATCCCCATCGGTGGTGCAGACATGCCGGTTGTGATCTCACTGCTGAACAGCTACTCAGGTCTCGCGGCTTGTGCGGCTGGTTTCGCGATCAACAACAACATCCTTATTGTTGCGGGTTCTCTGGTTGGTGCAGCCGGTATCATCCTGACGAACATCATGTGTAAAGCCATGAACCGCTCACTGACCAACGTATTGTTCAGTGGCTTCGGTGCCGTGAAACAAGGCAAGGCGATCGAAGGTGAAGTTAAGCCAATCTCTGTTGAAGATGCTTACTACCTGTTTGAGGCAGCCAGCAACGTTTGTTTTGTACCGGGTTACGGTATGGCGGTTGCCCAGGCTCAGCACGTGGTTAAGGAGCTCGGTGAGATCCTTGAGAACAATGGTGCTGAAGTCAGCTACGCGATTCACCCTGTGGCGGGTCGTATGCCTGGCCACATGAACGTATTGCTGGCAGAAGCTGACGTGCCTTATGAGCAGTTGGTTGAGATGGACGAAATCAATCCACGAATTGAGAACGTCGACATCTGTGTTGTCATTGGTGCGAACGACGTTGTTAACCCAAGCGCCCGCGAAGATGAAGACAGCCCGATTTATGGCATGCCTATCATCAACGTGGACAAGGCGCGCACGGTATTCGTACTGAAGCGCTCCATGGCTTCCGGTTTCTCCGGCGTCGACAACCCACTCTTCTTTGGCGAGAACACGCGAATGCTATTCGGTGACGCGAAAGAATCTATCTCTGGCGTTATCTCCGAGTTCGGATAAAAGCCATCTGTTTCGGGATGCCCCTGAGTTATCAGGGGCAGCTCCCTCATACGCCACAGCGTATACTGGACGACAATCTATCAGCCCATCTGTCATCCAATCGCAGTGGAAAATCTAGCAATATTCCTTACAGACCGCCTTGGCTGTCGCCATTGGGTTCCCGACGATATCTCTGACATCTACGGCGTTTATTCCGACGAGGAAGGCGCGCGCTATGTAGGTGACGGTCAACCAATCACGCACCAAGAATGCGAAGAGTGGATGCAGGTAACACTCGCCAACTATGAAAATCGAGGCTATGGCATGTTTGCTCTCTTCGATCGGACGAATGAAAAAACCGTGGGTTTCTGCGGCCTCGTCCATCCGGGAGGCCAGATTGAAGCTGAAGTTAAATACTCCTTCTATCGGGACTACTGGGGCAAAGGTTATGCCAGTGAAATCGTTCCCGCCCTGCTCAAGTACGCATCCGAGACGTTTGGGTTACAGAAAGTAATCGCAACTGTAGCTGAGGGCAACGCGGCTTCTCGACGAGTCCTGGAAAAATCGGGCATGATCTTCGTGGAAAAAAAGTCTGAGGATGATGGCTCAACCACACTCCTCTATGAATGGCACCATGACAGAGCGTTTTGACACTTTCGATGAATCCGGCAATCCGACCGGAACAGAATATCGATCGATCGTTCACAGAGAGGGAATCTGGCATCGTGCTTCCAACATCTTTTTGTTTCGCTCTAACGGCAAACTTTTGATTCAACGAAGACAGCTCAGCAAAGACATCTGCCCCGGTGCGTGGGATGTCAGCGCAGCAGAGCATCTGAAACCCGGTGAAACTTTCGAAGAAGGCGCTCACCGCGGTTTGATCGAAGAGCTTGGCATTGAAGGTATTGCACTCGAAGCCTGGGGTGACGTCGTCAAAGCTCGTCACGATAACCCTGAACTCGGTATCAAAGACTTCGAGTTTCAACAGTCTTTTAGAGGCACCTATGACGGACCCGTTGAGATCGATACAGTAGAGGTACTTGAGACTCGAGACATCGACCTGGAAACGTTGGAATCCGAAATGAGCAATTCACCGGAGTCCTTTACGCCCTGGTTTTTGAGACGTGCCGAGGAGCTGAATCTGTTTGCACGAGAGAACTTATGACTGACCTAGATTGGAATGCGATCGGCGCCATCGGTGAAATTCTGGGTGCTTTTGGCGTCATTATTACGGTTGCTTACCTTGCCATTCAGGTAAGAAACAACACCAAAGCGCTACACGCCACTTCATTCCAGCACGAGTCCCAGGAATTCAATCGGATCAACATGTCTGTCGCTGAGAATCCTGAATTAGCGAAGACCATTACAAAAGCCTTCAGCGACCCTGCGGCACTTGAGGAACACGAAATGTTCCAGGTCAGTACGTTCCTGCTGGCAAACTTCCACGTACTGGAAACCCTATTCTATGGCTACAAAAACGGGACGGTGCCGGAGGTTTTGTGGAAAGCTGAAGAAAACGGGCTGAAGAATATGATCAATCAGGAAATTGTCCTCAGGTGGTGGGAGACCATCAGAATCGTTGGACCCTTCACAGAAGATTTTCGGGACCACATCGAGACCCTGATCGGCACCTCCAATGAGTCAGAACGCTGGAATGATCTGCTTAACCTGCCCGACAAAGAGACTGACCGGAGCTAAACCTCTTCGATACAAGACTGTAGGAGAACACCTCGACTCACGATCAAGGAGGATACGTGAAACAAATCTACCTGGTGATGTGCCTCTTTACGATGGGCTGTACGTCAGCAACGTCCTATGGCCCTCTCGGATTAGATGGGGGGTACTCTAGCGAGCAAATATCCGTTAATACCTACCAGGTGACGTTTATCGGTAACTACTCTACCCCGATGAAAACAGCGGTCGAGTTCGCTTTGCTCCGATCAGCAGAAGTCGGAAAAAGGCTCAACCAAAACTACCTCGCGCTTTTAAATGCCCAAGCAGGCTATGATCGACTAACGGTTAGAAACCTCGCACACATCCGGACCATCGCGAATCAGCCTGGAAGCTTCCACACATGGATCAATTTTGCAGACGAACACCGCGATATCCACGAACGCCCCAAAGTTGTTTTGACCATTCAGTATTCAGAAACTCCATTCGACAAGGAAAATGCGTTTCCAGTTGATGCGGTAGTCGATGAAATCAAAGCAAGACACAAGCTTTGAATCAGCGGTTGCATTACAAGACATCATAGCGATACGCTGGCGCGCGAATTTAGACGGAAAAGGAGATACACCAATGATCAATCACGTCATGATTGGCTCAAGTGATATTGAGAAAACCAAAAGCTTTTACAACGCTGTACTGGGCGTTCTGGGTGCAGGCGAACCCATGGAACACGTCAACGACACCGGTCAGAAGCGACTTTTTTACATCCACGACGGCTCAACCTTCAGCATCAGCGAGCCCATCAATGGCCAACCCGCTACTGTGGCTAACGGTTCAACCATAGGCTTCGTTTGTAGCTCACCTGAACAGCTCGTGGAATTTCATGACGTTGCCATCGCCAATGGCGGCACCAGCATCGAAGACGCGCCTGGACCTCGTGAGAGCAATATGGGTGTGATGCACCTGTGTTACTTCCTGGATCCGGACGGACATAAGATCTGCGGGATTCACCGGCCGGCTTAACTTTCCGGTTTTGGTCTGGATATGGGGAGAAGTGAAAAGGTTCTTGCCTTGTACTCCTCATATCCGGGCTTATCCTCTGCCAATTTCTTTTCGATCATCGGGATCGAAACCACCGTAAACAGAAGAATCATCGAAACTGCGCCCGACAGCATCCAGTAGTCGGCATAGCCCACCGAGGCGTACCCAAACAGCAGTATCGAAACCCAGACCCCAATTTCACCCAGATAGTTCGGATGTCTGCATCGGGCCCATAGTCCGCTATCCAGCACCTCTGCCCTGCTGCTTCGGGTTTCTCTAAACCGATGCAGTTCACGATCGGATTGGAACTCCAGCCATACGCTAACGAGGCCAACAGCAAGCGCGAGATAGTCAAAAACGTTAATGGGGTTATCGCCGATAACGAGCGCGTGATACATCGGGATACAGCCCAGGAAAACCAAGACCGTCGGCATTAAGTGCACACCGAAGAAACTCAGCGGCCACCAAAAGATCCCCGACTGCGCCTGCAAATTAACGTAGCGCCAATCCACATGCTCGAGACCACTCCAGGTATATGCCCAATTCGCAGTTAGACGCACGCCCCAGAGAACAACCACGAGCGCCAGCATCAATTGACGAATCAGTTCGGCATCTCCCGGCAATGTGGCCAGGTAAGCCAAAATGGCGATCGGAATCACGCTCCAATAAGCGTCGTAAAAACTGGAGTTGTTGAAAATGACGCTGAACGCAAAAATCACCACTGTTGCGACGATATCGGCAATCAGCACCTGCACCATCACGTGGTACTCGGAGACAAATGGCAGCGTTAACCAGGCAGCGCCAAGCGCCAGCACGTAGCTAACAACAACCAGTAACTGATCTTTGGTCACGCAGGCGCGGCCATCTGCTTACGATATTGATAAGGTGACAACTCGACCCAGCGCATAAAGGCTCGTCGGAAGTTTGTCACTTCACTGTAACCGAGTAGTTCCGCAATCTCCTGGACAGTCAGGTTGGTTGTCTGCAGGTACTCAATTGCGAGTTCACGACGAACGTCGTCGAGGATCTTCTGGTAACTGGTGCCGAGTTCATTGAGACGTCGTCTCAGGGTACGTGCACCCAGCGACAGTTTTTTCGCCACAGCATCCAGCTTGGGGAATTCGCCAGGTGTGCTGAGCAGCAGGTGGCAAATTCTGGAGATGATGTCTTCTTCAATCTCCATTTGATTCAGTAATTTGCGGCAGGATTCTTCACAGATTCTGGCTGTATTCGCATCAGCAGCCGCAAGCGACTCGTTGAGTTCTGAAACATTGAACCGATATTCGCAGTAAGGCTGATCAAACTGTACTTCACATCCAAACCGGGTTTCGTGCTTATCTGCGTATTCCGGTCGCGCATAGTTCAAACAGATTCGGCTTGGGTTATGTTGTCTGCCAAGCAGCAGAGAGATCAGACCGGTGATACCAACGAACAGGTCTTCCACCGTGTACTGACCCACCTTCCCTGAAGGCAAGAGGTGTTCAATTCTGAGAATTGCTTCATCACCTTCAATGACAAAAGCCAGCTCAAACATCGCACCTGCCATGCGGTGGTATTTGACCGCTATCTGTACGGCCTGCTCGAGCGTCGCGCTGCTCATCATGGCGTAGCCAAGCAACCCATAATCTGAAATCGAGGTTTCTTTGTTGGACTCCAGCCAATGGCCATCCATGCCGATCAGATCGAGCATGTTCTCCATTTGCTGGATTCGCTGACGGTAAGTCACCCTGTCTGACTGAAGATCGATATCCGTTCCTGCCAGACTGATCTCGGGCGCAAAGCCTCGCGACTCCATGTGTTGCACGAGAGATTGCACCATCGCCATGGGAATCGCCTTTTTATCCAGGCTGTAGTTGTGGAAACGTGATTGAAACGCAGCTAGTCGGTTAGTCGCCATGTATTTGATCGAATAGTGATCTGATCGAATGAGATATAAAAATTTTCAGGGTTTCAGGGAAGCCTGTCAAACCTCTGCGCGAATGTCCGGGAGTCGCCTAATACCGTAGTTCTGCTGCTTCCTGACCTCATCAATCGCGTAGGTCACGAACTCCAAACCTACATCCAGCGCACTGCCGATCTGGTTGATCCGGAGCCGATCTTCGTACTCGATATCACAACAGGCATAGGTTGTGAGAAACGCACCCTCGATGACCTGCTGCTTGCCGATGGCGTTTAGTGAGCTTGCGTGTCTGCGCACCAGCTCTGCGACGTTTAGCCTGCCTGAGGCGATCTCACGACATATTTCCTGGACTTCCGCTGCGGGAAAGTCGAAACCGGTCAGTTTGGTGCAGATCTCGTCAGCCAACGCACGTTGCTCCTGCTGATCGTAACCGAGCAGCAGATAAACAATCACGTCCTTCAAGATCGGCACCGAGGAAGGCAGATCCAGTTCCCGGGGCTTATATGCAGTCAGACAGTTTTCGCAGCGCCAGTAGTGTGCTCGATCTTCCAATGGCAGAACCGACAAACCAAAGAGCGCAAACCAGAGAGACTCAACCTGCTCAGTGAACACCTGATCGGATTTACAAACCGCACAGGGGTGCTGGCCGATCTGCTCCGACTTGGTTTTTACCTTTTCACCCAGCAATAGAAACATTCGTTCAACGCCTGTGCATTCGATGGAAACGCCTCGTAAAACTATGTCACGAGCGAATATCGGATGCTACCATGCACCCCTGTTTTTGTTCCTGGAATGCCCATGAAATACCTGCTCGCCCTTCTGCTCACACTACCGCTCTCTGCTCTTGCTGAAGAAGCCACCGCACCTGCAACACTGGAAGACAAGATCAATGCTGCTCTGAGTAATGAGCGCCGTACCGAGAAAGACACAGAACGGGACGCAAACCGCCAACCCCTGAAGACGCTTGAGTTTTTCAGACTGACTGACGACATGACTGTTTTGGAGCTACTGCCAGGTGGTGGTTGGTACACCAAAATCCTGGGACCGGTTCTCGAGGAAAAGGGCAAGCTTTACCTCTCTATTGGCACCAACGCTGCGTCAAAACTGATTGAAAACAATCCCGGCTTCGGCTCAACAGAAGTCATTCCTTTCGATGGTGCCACCCGGTCAGAAGTCGAGGAACGACGCTACACCGTACCTGAGTTTTCATTCGGGGTTCGAAAAATTGATCTCGCCCTTACCTTCCGCAATATGCACAACTTTGATGAAGCGGGTCGAGCAAACATCAACGCTGCTGTATTTGAATCACTAAAGAAAGGTGGTCTCTACGGTGTTGTGGATCATACGAGACGTCACATGCAGCCAGACGGCAGTGAAGTCTGGCGTCGAATTGATCCGGTCCTCGTAATCAAAGAAGTGGAAGCCGCAGGTTTTCGTTTCGTCGACTACAGCGACCTGCACTACAAGCTAGATGACGAGCTGCGATACGAAGTTGGTCGCAAGAGTGTGAGTGGCAATACAGACAGGTTTACCCTGCTGTTTGAGAAGCCCTGACCAGGAATCAGGCAGTGAAGCTCTTCAGCTCCTCGATCAGCTGATCGGGGCAGCAACGAGCACGAAAGTCCACGTCCACATATTCAAAACCGATGGTCCGATCCTGCGCGAGAATAAACGTCGCAGGAACGGGCAGTTCCCACTTCTCTGACTCGTTCACCTTGTCAAGCAGTAAACCCCAGCTCTGGAACAGGTCTCGTTCCGCGTCATCCAGCTCGTAAACAATACCGAAGCTGTGAGCGATGGCATTGTCGCGATCAAAAACAACTTCATAGTTGGATGGCAGGTTAGCCGCATCAACGGGTTTCTGTGGGGTAATGGCGAGATAAGTGCAGCCCATGCGCTCCAGCTCACCCTGCACGTTCTCGTAAGCTTCAATTTCGGTCTTGCAGTACTGACACCAGAAACCGCGGAAGAAGTTCAGCACCACTGGTCCATTCTTGAGTAGCTCATAAAGTCTGACTTCACCACCTGAATGGGACTGAAAGGAGAAGTCGGGCGCTGTCTCACCGATCTGCAGGCATTTGCCCTGGAGTCCTTCTCGACGAAGTCGGGCAACGGTCCTGGTCAGAACGGCCAATTCCGGGGTTGGCAGGTTCTCACAGTTGTTCGAACGCAGTTGAGCGAGCTTGTCTAAGAATGCTGATAGCGGCATGCCGCGCATTATCTCCCGATGATGACTGGTTAGAAAGTGTACGATAATTCATTCAGCATTCGTTGATAATAGAATCTGATCCGATACACTTTATTCTCTTTCGGAATAGTCTGAGCTTTTGCCCATGGATCGCCTGTCCGCGATGAAAATGTTCGTTCGAGTCGTCGAGACCGGCAGTTTCTCTGCCGTGGCGAAAGAATTGAACAGCACGCAGCCGACGGTCAGCAAGAACATCGCGGAGCTGGAATCCTGGCTGGGTGCAAAGCTCCTGAATCGCAGCACCCGTAGCCTGCGCCTGACTGAAACCGGTGCTGACTACTACGAACGTTGCGTGGCCATTCTGCAGGACGTGGAGGATGCCGAGCAGAATGTGGGGCTCCTACAGACTCAGCCTAAAGGCCTCGTGCGCGTCAGCGCCGCCGTTGCGTTTGGCCGGCTGCATATCGTGCCGAGGCTGGCGGGTTTCTATGAGCAATACCCCGATATTCGGATTGATATCACGCTGAACGACCGGGTTGTTGACCTGGTGGAAGAAGGCATTGACGTGGCATTTCGTATGGGCACGCTGCGCGACTCAAACCTGATTGCGCGCAAACTATGCTCAAGCCCCATGATGACGGTTGCGACACCAGAGTATCTGAAACTCAACGGCACCCCAGAGCATCCACGGGACCTGAAAGAGCATAACTACGTTGTGTATACGGACCGCGCGAATCGCGACCAGACCACCTTCAAAGAAGATGACCAACCGCTCCACGTAAAAGTGTCCGGTAATCTTCAGAGCAACAATTCAGAAGTGCTGCGCAGTGCGCTGATCAACAGCCTGGGTATCTCTCGTGTCCCCAGATGGCTGGTTGGCGATAAGGTCGCCGACGGAACGCTGGTTGAGGTCCTAAAGGAATTTCAGTCAGGTCCGACCGACGTCCACGTCGTGTACTCGCCAGGCAGGCACCTGCCGTCAAAGCTTCGCAGCTTTATGGATTATTTCGCCGAACAGTACCGCGACTGCTCCGTGATTAACGGGGAATAACCCCTTAAGAGAGCAACGTTCTCAGAAACACTTCCAACGTTGGCATCGCCGACAGGTTTTCAGCACCCGCAGTTTCCAGTGCGACAGTAACAATCCCCACCCAACCGGTTAACAGCAGAACTGTCAGCCAGTTAAACAGGTTCGGTCGCACCTGATTGGAATGAATTTCCGGAAGTGACTTCGCATCGCGTGCGTGAGGGCAGCAATTGCAAGCAGACATGATCTTCCCATTAAGAATTTATGACAGCCTGCATTCTATATATGCAAATGCGTTAGATAATCCCCGTGAAAAGAATATTCGGAATTCAATATCCGAATATATCGCGAACCCCCTAGTCTTCAGGGGGCTCGATGATCAGGCCTTCAGGCAGCAGGTTCTTCACGATTCGTTCCGTTGCCAGAATCTCTGCATCAATAGGATCTTTCACCACGGTATCGGTGAGTTCTTCGCGAACAATCTCTTTCGCCCAGGCCAGCTGGAAGATACGGGCGCGATCCAGGGCAATCAGCGCCAGGTTGACCTGGGCTTTACGACCGGAGAGCAGTTCGCTGACCTCCTCTGCATCTTCAAACAGTTGGTCAGCTTTGTCCTGTCGACCAAGCCGTGCGAAGAACCGAGCGTACTGACTGGTCAACAGACCTCGTTCTGAATGTTCGTAGATTCTTTGCACCCTTGGCGCAGTCTGCTCCATACGATTGAGCGCTTCCTGGCGTCTGCCATCATAGAAGAGACCACTGGAGAGCCTGAGTTCAAGTCGCGCATATTCGACTTCATCGTTCAGCGATTCCATCCAGGCCAGCGCCTCGTAATAACGACCCTCACCCATCAACATCTCGGCAATCTTGGCGATTAACTGCTGCTCACCTTCACCGGTACCGGCATTACGGACAGCTTGTCGCGCGCCATCCACGTCGCCGAGGTAAGCACGGGCAATCGCCAATTCACCGAAGGCAACCGACCTCGGCTCATGCTCTAGTCTTGTCGCGGCAATTACCGATGCCTCGGCAAGAATCTCTGAGGCGAGCGTGACGTTTCGCACATCAAAGTATCGTTGGGCGATGGTAGTGAATGCTGAAATACGTTCCTGCAAATCGGGGATACGGCCAGCAATGTTCATGGCCCTCTGGAGATCTCGCTTCGCACCAGCCTGATCGCCGATTCTAAGTTTGCTGACGGCAAGCCGACCCGCCAGTGAAGCTTGCTCCTTGGAGTCTTCACTATCTGCTGCCAGTGCAGCCACACGATCCATCGCGTCATAAGGTTCATTTTCACTACCAGCATCAGCCAGCTGTTCGCCCAATTCCAGAATCGATCTTGCGCGGATATCCGGATCTTCAATCTTATCCAGATCCAGGCGTACGCGAGCGTTGTAGGCTTTCAGCTCAGAATGGTTCTCGTTAATCAGGTGCTCTTCCATGATGGCGCCATAGGCACGAATTCGAGACACCGGATTCTTGATGCGTTCTGCAAGCTTGCCAGCTTCTTCGACCTGCACGTTCAGAACGTACTGTTTCACCTCCGACAAGAGGAACTGATCCCATTCCTGGTCTTTCGAGATCGACGACATAAGGGTGACAATTGCCGAGCCATCCATCTCGTCGATCGCCTCAACAATAATGTCGGGACCTTCCGGGTTCAGCTGATCTTTGATGAGCTGTTTGTCGGTCAGGACAGAAAGGATTTTTTCGTGCCCATGCTCGAGAAGCGGCGGTGACATGCTATCCAACTGAGCGGGTTTAAAGTCAGTCATACCGGTCAGCCCGGATATGCCGCCGATGGTATCGATGTTGACCACAGCTGGCTCCACCTCACCTGGCGAAACACGTGCCACCGAAGAAGGCAGAGACATCTTCTGGGCTGCTCCGATAAATGCCTCTGGCTCGACGCCTTTCATCATTTGTTGGGCTGCCTGGGTAATTTGTGCCCTGGCCTGAGTACCACCGGCATTCATTAACTGAGTCGCGTCAGCGATCTCCGTTACTACAGCTGAGTTACCGTTTTGCTGCAGCGTCACAGCAGCCGCCATGACCGGTGCAATATTTTCAATTTCCGAACTAGGCGCGGCGGCAACTTTCTCTTCGTACGCCTGTTGATCCAGCCATTGATCGACAAAATGGAACATGACGCCCGTGGCTGCAATGATCATCACGGTGACGGCAAAACTTACAGGCAGTGTGTACTTCTCGAAGAACATCCATAGCGGGCCAGGAGGTTTGATACCCAGCTCCTCCATGATTTCCCGCTCCAGCTTTCTCAGACGTTCGAGCTCCGCCCGTTTTGCTTCGATATCAGCCTGACGGTCACCCTGCAGTCTTTGATCTCGCATGAGGCGGCGGCGGATCTTTTCCTTTTCCGCCTCCTCTTTCATCTTTTCTTCCCACTTGGCGATCACCAGACCGCATTTGGGACACTGTTCCGGCTTCTCGCCACGAGGATGTTCTTCTTCGTGTTCACAGCTCGGGCAGACGAAGAAATCCTTGAACTCAGCCTTGGTCATCTGCTCAAGTGACCATGCTGACTTATCTTCGCCGGAAGGCTGCAAGTTTGCTTGCGCGCCGCAGCCCATAATCGCCTCGACGTACTTGGCGCCAGTCGCTTCTTCTACATCTTTGAGAATCGCAGTGGGATTTTCCGTTGCGTACCAGGTATCGACGGTGGCTGCATCGACGCTGAGGGTCGTACACAGCTTTTCTTTGACTTCGTCTACGTCATGCCCTTCCTGTACTTCAGGATAGAGCACCAAGTTAAATGTTTCGGCCATGGGAGATCTTATTGTTACGGCATAAAGACAACGGAGAATTGAAAACAATTCAGCACCAACTTTCAACCGACCGTCTGATTCCTGGCGGCCGACTGCCATCTGCAGGATTAATTGCCTAAGATGAGGTGATATGGAAGACAAGACACAAGAACGGGAGACCCGGCAGATCAAGCCAAGCGGGCTGTTCTACCAACATCCCGACGAGTACTACCAGTATGCGCTGGAGTGGTGTTCCTACCCCCATTGGACCGTGGAAGAAACCGCCAACCTACTGTCCGGGTGTGTCCCACATCGCGAGATGTTCCTCAAAGGTAAACACCATAAAAAGCTGGATGATGAGGTTCTGGAAATGGAGAACCTGGTCCGTGCTGCCCTGCATAAGGAACTGGAAGTCGTCAAAAGTCAGAAGTACTTCGGGAAAACCTACATTCTGAGTGAGCAGGTATTCGAGTGGGCTCACCAAAGCGGCATCGTCATTCCCAAGGACCTTGCCAAGGCAGAAGAACTCATCCGCCATAGATATCAGGGTGATCACTACACAACCCCATGCCTGGAAGCTGCCAAGTGGGTCGTTGAGAACTTCTGGGAACACGCCAACCTGCGGGAACCGCCAACTGCTGGCGCCATCATCCAGGCTTTGCTGCAGCAGTTTCCAGAATTGAGCGGCGCAGAGTGCGACCTGGTGGAAAAAATTGCGCGTCATCCGCTGACACGCTCCGACTAATCGGTACTGATCGATTCCCAAAAAGCCCTGATAATGGGCGAGACATCCAGGTTCTTTTGACGCGTGCAGAAACCCACGTGAAAGTCTTCCAGTTCCGGACCGTCTTCAACGATGATCACCTGATCCGCCAGCGGACTTTCCTTGATCACCAGCTCTGGTACAAACCCCACACCACAGCCCAGAGCAACCAGTGACAAAATCGCTTCGTTTCCTGGCACCTCTGCGTAAACGTTAGGAACGATGTTGTTCACTCGAAGCCAGGCATCTATGTTCTGCCTTACCTGTCCCGTTGATGGCAGAATCAAAGGCACTTCTGCCCAGTCCACGGAAGTTGATTTCAGAACACCATCAAACTCACCGGTAGCTGGTGCAACCGTCTGCAATGGAATCGAAGTGATGATCTTTTTACGCAGCTGATCATCAGTTTCTTCACCATATGGTAAAGCGGCGACCACAACGTCAATGCCTTCAGACAGTTTCGATAACGCATTCACGGCATAGCCCGTTTCCAGCTGAATATGAATCTCAGGGTATCGTCGTCTGAAGTCGGTCAACACCTTGGGCAGAATACTCTGGCTTGCGGTCACGGAAGCGAACAGAGAAAGCTGCCCGCGAAGTACGTCAGACTTCCCTTCCAGATCTCGTTGCAGCGACTCGTATCGTTTCACGACTTCCAGCGCGTACTCCAAAAAAATCTGACCCGCTTCTGTCAGCTGCGCACTCCGGTTGTCCCGCACCAGAAGCGCATGGCCCAACTGATCTTCTAATCGCTGAATAGATCGACTGACCGCAGACGGTGACATGTGCATCTCTTCACTGGTTTTGCCGAAGTGCAAATTTCGCGAAAGCGTTATAAAGAGTTTCAGGCTGTTAATGTCCATAGCCCCAATTTACGACCAACTTTCGCTTGTTGCAATAAATGCAAAATAATCACGACTGCGTTTCGAATGAGACAACACTTGGAGAATCGGTGCGAGAAGCGCAAAATGTGCACCCCCGAGGGAGCAGTGACTTTTTAACGGAGTCCTAAATGGTTGAAGCGAGAAAAATTCACCAGATAGAAGGCACTTTCAAGATGCGCAATGGCCATCTTGAGAGCCCTGTGGTTGCTTATGAAACCTGGGGCGAACTGAATTTCCAGCGTGACAACGGCATCCTGTTGTTTACAGGTCTTTCCCCTTCGGCGCACGCAGCATCCTCAGAAGCTGACCCTTCAACGGGTTGGTGGGAGCAGATGTTGGGTGACAGCAAACCCATCGATACCACGAAATACTTTGTGATCTGTGTGAACTCACTGGGTAGCTGCTTTGGTTCGACGGGTCCCGCAAGCATCAATCCTGAAACCGGCGAGCGGTATGGGCTGCAGTTCCCCGTATTGACCGTTGAGGACATTGCCCATGCAGGGCACGAAGTCGTTAAGTCACTGGGCCTGACACGATTGCACGCGGTTGTAGGCGCCTCCATGGGCGGCATGACCTCGGTTGCCTACTCGATTCTTTACCCGGATATGGCAGAAAGCCTGGTCAGTATCTCTGGTTCCCCCAGGGCAACACCCTTCGCGATCTCACTGCGTTCCCTGCAGCGAGAAATCATTCGAAGCGACCCTGTCTGGAACCACGGCAACTATGACGAAGATGAGGAGCCGGTCATCGGTATGCGTCTTGCGCGCAAGCTGGGCATGCTGACCTATCGGAGTGCAGCTGAGTTGGAAAAACGCTTCGGTCGAGAGCTGATTCCTGATGGCAGACAGACAGGCGAACCGTTTGGCATCGATTTCGAGGTCGAGTCTTACCTTGAAGCACACGCAGACAAGTGGATCGGTACCTTTGATGCCAACTGCTACCTGTATCTGTCACGCGCTATGGATCTGTTCGACGTCGCTGACCACGGTGGATCCGTTGAAGTGGGCCTGAGTCGAATCGGTGCCCGAAGAGCGCTGGTGATTGGTGCAGAAACCGACCTGCTGTTCCCCATCGAGCAACAAAAACAGATTGCGGACGGGCTGCGAGACGGCAAGCGAGAAGTGACGTTTCACGCGCTGCCTTCCATCCAGGGCCATGACGCCTTCCTGGTGGATATGGATCGTTTCAGGCCAATCCTCTGCGACTTCTTTAACTGCTCAATGAATCAACCGGGCAAACTTCGCAAGGTCGACTAGCCTTTATTGCCAACCCTTCTAAACCCGATCTGTTCATAAAAAAAGGTTCTTTAACTTCTGCATGAGACAGGCGTACAGTGAGAACAAGATCGAAAGATCGTAACTAAGGCGGACATTAACCTCTGCCAACACGATAGACACCGAGGACAACGATCCTGAGGGCGCATGCCCAAAAACTCGGACGCTCGGTATCGTGAAGTGTATAAACGGAAACGTTTTGCGCAAAACAGCCGTGGGCCTCGCAAGTGCGAGGCCTCTGCTTTTCTGGGACCAGATTTAGTAGCCCTGAAGTACGCCGTATCGATCGCGGTGGAAAGCACTGCCACCCAGCGTGTGTTCACAGACTCGTGATCGCTTCATGAAGAAACCGATTTCGTACTCATCGGTCATACCAATACCACCATGCATCTGCACGCCTTCGCTGCTAACCAGGTTATAGGTATCGTTCAGACGAGCCTTGGTCAGGCTGGCCAGTTCCGCAGTCTGATCTGAGCTTTCGTCCAGTGCAGACAGAGCTTCCAGAACAACAGACTTTGACAGTTCCACTTCGCAGAACATCTGTGCAGCGCGATGCTTCAGAGCCTGGAAAGAACCGATGGGTACACCGAACTGCTCACGAGTCTTGAGGTATTCAACCGTGCGCTCGAAACATTCCTGAACACCGCCAAGCATTTCAGCTGACAGCAGGATACGTCCAGCATCCAGAACCTTGTCCAGCACATCGGCGCCTTTGCCTTCTTCACCGAGCAGAGCACCTTCGGCGCCATCAAACTCAATGTTCGCGGCGTTGCGAGAATCCGCCATGATGGTACGAGTGACAGAAACGCCAGCTGCTTCGCGATCCACCAGAACCAGCGTCAAACCATCGCGGTCGCCTTTGTTACCTGAAGTTCTGGTAACCACAACGATCTTGTCAGCAACATGACCATCAAGAACAAACTTTTTGCTGCCGCTTACTTTGTATCCATCACCAGACTTTTCAGCTTTAGTTTCAGATCCATAAGGGCTGTGGTGTGGGGTTTCTTCGAGAGCCAATGCCAGGAGCAGTTCACCTGCGACAACCTGACCCAGCAATTCTGATTTCTGTTCCTGGCTTCCACCTTCCACAATGGCAGTTGTGCCAAGTACCGCAGTGGCAAACAGAGGAGATGCAGTCAGTGTTCGACCACATTCTTCCATGACAACACCAAGACCCATGTAGCCGAAGCCCAGTCCACCAAATTCTTCAGGAACGGTAATACCGGTCCAACCAAGTTCGACCATCTGCTGCCAGGTGCTTCTGTCGAAACCTGACTCGTCCTGATCATCACGCAGGCGGCGCAGTTGGGTAATTGGTGTGTTATCTGCACAGAAACTCTTCGCCGAGTCCTTGAGCATATTCTGGTCTTCGTTCAGTACCAACGGCATCGTTTGGCTCCCATACCTCTAGAAAAAACAGCGGACAATACTACCGGAATCTACGGTTATTTGCCCGTGAATTTGGCTTTCCTCTTTTCCAGGAAAGCCTGTACGCCTTCCCGGTTATCTGCGGACGCACCGGCCTCATTTTGCAGGTTAGCTTCGAGCTGAAACTGCTCGGCGTAGCTGTTGTTGAATGACTGCCAATAAGCTTTGCGAATCAGCCCCAGAGACATGGGGCCATTGGCCAGTTTCTCTGCAATTGCCATGGCCTCGTCCATCAACTGATCATCTTCTACCAGCCGATTGACCAGGCCCCATTCAAAGGCCTGCTCCGCTGGCAGTCGCTCAGCCATCATGGAGAGTTCTACCGCCCTGCCCCAACCAATCAGGCGAGGCAGCAACCAGGTAGCACCACCATCCGGCACCAAACCAATATTGGCAAATGCCTGAAGGAAGTAGGCACTCTTTGCAGCGACCACCATGTCTGCCATCACCGCGAAGCTCATACCAACGCCCACGCAAGGTCCGTTGACGGCACTCACCATGGGAATATCCATGTTCTTCAGCTTATTCATCACCGGATGATAGTGCGTTTCAAGAACACCACCAGCCGGAGGCACTTCGTCGCTGTTACCCCGGGCCTGGAGATTTGCGCCAGCACAGAACGCACGACCTTCGCCGGTCATCAGCAGGCAACGAGCGTCACTCTTCGTCACCTCAGTAATGGCATGAGATAACTCTGACACCATGTCTGCGGACAATGCATTCAGAACTTCTGGTGCATTGAGCTTGACGACAGCGACACGACCCACGTGGTCGAGCTGAATATTCTTGTATTCCATTTGATCTCCCAAAACTTCTTGATTGTTCGTTACGCGGGCCTGAGGTTCCTGATGTGTTCGTTCAGGAACACACCGTTCGGATCGTACTGGTCCCGGACTCGCCACCAATCTTCCCAATGGGGATAGACAGCGGCGAATTGGTCACCTGACAAGTAATGTACTTTTCCCCAGTGAGGTCGACCACCATAAGAGAGAAAGATCTCTTCACATGCACGGTAATAAGGTTCCTCATCGAGACGGACATCCTGATGCACTGAGATACTGACTGTGGGGCGACCACCTGCCATGGACAACCAAATGTCATCCTCGGCAATCGTTCGATATTCAACCGGCCATTCCACTTCCGGGAACTTCGTGTGTATCAACTCACGAATCCGCGCAAAACATTCAGGCCCTGATTCTGCAGGAATGCTGTATTCCATCTCTGTGTGCGGTACAGGTCGGTGGTTCGGCAGCACTTCAAAACTGTAGGCACGGCGACCGCCCTCTTCTGCAAGGGGATAAGAAGCCGGTTCATCAGTGGGATTAATAGACTTTGTTACCGCTTGATCATTGCCTGGGAACCAGAAAAACTCCCAGCGCTCATTACTCTCAATCAATTCCGGGATTCGCGGCGCCACTTCGTCATAACTCATCGGTGCACCTGATTCCTGCAGGACACGGGAAGGAGTCAATTGCATCTCTACCTGGGTGACCACACCGACAGAACCGACGCTGAGCCGAGCAACCTGAAACAGGTCTGAATTTTCTTCTGTGCTGCAATTGACGGATGAACCGTCCGCGAGGATCAGTTTCACCCCTTTCACCGACCCTGAGATGTTCTTCAGGTTTCGACCGGTACCGTGGGTGCCAGTAGCGATGACGCCACCCACCTGCTGACGGTCAATGTCGCCCTGATTTCGGAGGGCCAGACCATGTTCATGCAGCTGGATACCCAGACTATAGATGGTAGAGCCTGCCCTCACCCAGGCAGTCTCAGCCTCCTGATCAACACTGATCACACCGGATAGACCGGAGACATCTAAGATGGCTTGATCGTTCACAACGACGGGCGCGTGGGAGTGTCCTGAGCCTGCCACACGAATGGTTTTGCCAGTGGCGGCGTATTCAGACACAAATGCTGCCGCATCCTCCTCCCGCCGGACAAACGTCAGGCTATCGAGCTCAACCTTGTGTCGACCCGACCAATTATTCCACTGCATGTATTTTCCTTAAGCTACTCTGAGCGTCTTTCTGCGAGCCAGACTCGACAGGAACGTTTCTGCCATGAGCGGACCCGCTCCTTCCGTTTCATGTTTGAACATCAGCATGGAAGTTTCGAAATTACCACGGGCCAGAAAGTCGGCCCAGGCTTTGAGTTCTGCCTTGTCATAGTTCGGCTTGCGCAGACGAGCGTAACACCAGTTTGCTGTCCCCGGCAGATTCTTTCCCAGCTCAAGCGCATCCTGATCTTCACTGTCATTGAGGCAGATGGGTATGTTTTTCTCGCCAAGAATCTCGAACACCTCATCGTTGAACCAGGACTCATGCCGGAACTCCAGGACTGCTGGGAAATCAGCAGGCAACAGCTCAACAAAAGATTTTAATCTCGCGCTGTTTGCGCGCAGATTCGGTGGCAGTTGAAACAACACAGCGCCCAGTTTTTCACCCAGCACCTGGGTGTTTTTCACCAGATAACCCAGCGGTTCATCGGTGTCTTTAAGCCGTTTGAAGTGGGTGATGCGTCTCGAGGCTTTGATCACAAAACGGAAGTGATCTGTGGTTTGTTCATCCCAACCACGAAGCACGTCGCGCTTTGGTAGGCGGTAGAAGGTGTTGTTGATCTCGACCGAATTCAGCCGACTGCTGTAATAGGAAAGAAAACCTTTGTCGCTGAGATCTTCAGGATAAAAGTAACCACGCCATTCTTTGTAGCTGAAGCCACTGGTTCCCGCGTAAACACTTTGCATGACTGCTCCTTTCCAGGAGGTGGGAGAACGACTGTAATTACTTTTACTTCGTCACGCAAGTGATTGATTTAACATGGATATAGCCGCGGATAGTGCCTCCACCAGGCCGTTTGCGTCAGCCTTGTTCTGGCCCGCAATATCAAAGGCGGTGCCGTGATCGACAGAGGTGCGGATAAAGGGAATTCCCATGGTGGCGGTGATACTTTCTTCAAAGTTATGCACCTTGATCGCGATGTGACCCTGGTCGTGATAGAGCGCGAGAACCGCATCGAACTCACCTCGAATGGCGCGATAAAACACTGAATCCGCCGGTAGTGGTCCCGTGGCATCTATGCCCAGCTCACGGCAGCGCTCGACTGCAGGGGCGATTTCGTCAATTTCTTCGCGACCAAGCATGCCGCCTTCTCCGCCGTGAGGATTCAGTGCCGCTACAGCAATTCTTGGCGAAGCTATTCCCCAGGACTTCAAACTCTCGTTGGTCAGCGACAGTTTTTCTTCAATGATTGGTGCTTTCACATAGGCGACAGCTTCTGCCAACGACTTATGCGTGGATAGATGGGCGACCTTCAGACCTCGAGTCATCAGCATGGTCGCGGTTAGGCCAGCGCCGGTCATTCGCGCCAGTATCTCCTGATGGCCAATATCACCGACGTAGCCTGCCGCATGCACGGCTTCTTTGTTGATGGGACAGGTGACAACCCCTTGGACGTCACCTGCAAGACACAATCGTACGGCGGATTCGAAATACTGAACCGCGGCGTCGCCACAGGTAGCACTGACTTTCCCCATTTCGAGACTTGAGACATCAAACGCCACTGGTTCGAGCACCTGAATTTTACCGGGCTCATCCGACACCTCTTCGGGAGAACTGACTTTCACAATCGGGTGAGAAATACCTGTTTGTGCCATCGCTTGCTCGATACAGGCAGCCGAGCCAATCACAAAAGGTAACGATCGGGCATAGAGATCGGACAGCCCGTAGGCTTTAACGATGATCTCGGCGCCGACACCCGCCGGGTCGCCCATCGTTATCGCAAGTAGTGGTTTAGTGTTCGTCATGCAGGCGATCTACCCGTCCCAGGTCCGTTCGCAGCCAGACTACTGCGACCACTGTATAAACACCAGCAACCGAAACTGTGTATGCGTTAAGTGGACCCAGCTGCATCGCCAGAAAACCCATCAACACAGAACCGATCGGCATAGCGCCGAGGTTACCCAGTGAATAAACCGACAAAGCTCGCGCCCGAAAATCATCTGGCGCTGTCTCCTGAACAATGGCTCTGCCCAGACTCATCGACACACCAGCACCCATACCCCAAACACCGAGACAAGCGAGATATCCCCAAAACGGTAACTCAAACACGGTTAGCGTGAGAAAACCGCCGCCGATGAGCAAAGAGACCATCAGACCTCGACCTTGCCTTCTGACACCACCGCTTGCCACCAAGAACACGGTCGTGAAGATGGTGCCGACCATAAAACACACATACGACAACGCAATGTCTCCGGAGTCGCCACCATATACATCGCGAACCACGAGCGGGTTAATCACAAAAAACGCGCCGCTATAAAACAGACCAATCGCCAGCATCAGCACCATGACAGGCGCCATACGCTCTGAACGAAACATGAGTTTCAAGCCATCAGTGATATCACCCAGCGCGCTTCTGGACGTTTTCTCTTGCACTTCTTCGAGTGAAGGCTGGGGTCGTTTGAAGTGCGGCAGTTTCAATACAAAGAGCGCACCCGCAATCTGCAGACAGCCCTGCAGAACGAGCAACGGTACCGCGCCGACAACATCTGCCTGGCTGGCAAAGGCATAACCGACAATCTGGCTCGCGAACATCAGGCCCATCGCTAACGTCACTGCGCGCTGAAGATTAGACGGCGCCACCTGATTGAGGAGGCTATCTCGCGCCGGTTGCAGGAAGGTATTGCAGGTACCGAAGACCAAGGCAAAGACCAAAAGTGCCATATAACTGAGATGACCTTCGTGCACGGCAAGGGCAAGAGAAAAAGCCGGTACGGCTGCCAGAGAATGGAACACCATCAGAATGCGACGGCGATCAACGCGATCAGCGAGCAAACCGCTGAACAGCATCAGCAATAACCCAGGAATCTGAACGCACATCTGGGCGATACCTAATCGCACACCGTTTTCGCCAAGCTGAACCGTCAACAACCAGGCGTAGAGTACATTGTGGATACCAAACGGGATGAACTGACAGGCAGCGCCAGCCATGTACCATTTAAACGCTGAAGTGTTTTCGGTCATCCGCGATCACTAATAAAAGCTGATATCATAACGGCATGCCAAGGAAATCTAATCGAAGGGAACTCATCATTAACATCGCGATGACGCGATTCCTCATCAGTGGCTACGATGTGGTGACCGTCGACGAGCTGTGTGAACTCTCTTCTTCTACCAAAGGCAGTTTTTATCACTTCTTCCCCAATAAAGAAGCTTTGGCTGTAGATGTGGTTAACCATGTCTGGCATTTGAGCCAATCCGACATGGAAGAAATTTTTAGCGGCGACGCACCCGCCGATGAAAAGTTGGTACGCGAGATTGAACGAGTTGCGAGCGGATATCTCAGATTCGACGGGAAACGCTACTACATCGGTTGCCCCATCGGCACGCTTGCCGTCAGTCTTCGCGGTAAGAGCCAGAAACTGACACGCCGCCTTAATTTTGCGTTGAATCATATGAGGCAGTTCTACATGGATGCCTTTGAATCCGGACTTTCTCGTGGAGAGATCCGATCAAACAAAAGCGCATCGGATCTGGCTGACCAATTCCAGATAAGCCTGCAGGGGTTAAGCACCCTTGGTAAGGCTCATCCTGGCAACACCAAAGTTCGAGAGCTGGCGGACATCCTGATCGCCAACGTCTCCGATTCCTGAGTATCTAGGCTCGAATCGTATCTAATAGATTACTGAGCACCTGCCTGCGTTCTTCAGCCAGGTAATGAATTGCTCTGCCCGTGGGTTTCTCAAAAAAGTTCGGACGCTTGCCACTTAACTGGAGCAGACTGGCGATGCCATGCAATCCTGACCAGATCTGAGCAGCAAGCTGCTCAACAGGTTGAACGCGATACAAACCAGCTCGTTGTCCCGCTTCAATCGTCTCAAGCAGAATATCGAAACAGTGACCGCTGGCATCCTGTAAGTCTGGATACTCGTCGAAGTCCACCATGCTGCTGTCAAAGAACAACTGATACTTTTCTGCATGGGTTTCCGAGAAACTGAGGTAAGTCAGACCCATCTCGATCATGGCGTCGGTCGAGGTATTCACCTGACCGGCCAGACACATTTCCATTTCTTTTTCGAGAATCTGAAATCCCCAGGTGGCGATACCTGCAAACAGTGCATTACGCGAATCGAAGTGCCGGTAAGGCGCTGTTTGAGAAACACCAATCTCCCTCGCTAGTGCGCGAAGGCTGAGCGTGTCCGCATTTTCCGTTTTCAGGTACTCACAGGCCGCCGTCAAGATCGCCTGGCGAAGATCACCATGGTGATAGCTTTCGCGATCAGCGTCGCGGCTTGTGGGTTTGGAAACGGTCATGGGGATTCTTTTTGTTGTGGGGCTTATCTTACCACACGAGATCTCTCCGCTTCGGTCGAGATGAGGTCGGTGGTTCGCTCGAGATGAGGTCGGTGGTTCGATCGAGGTGAGGTCGCTGACGTAAAGCGTCCTGGGTACCGTGTCTCGATAGGCTCGAGGGCAGGAGCCCGAAAGCCAGCGTACAGGGATGTACTTGCAGCGGTAGCGAGACATGGTACCAGGATGCGGCTACAGCGGGATCAGGTTCCCGGGCGCGCTGTTGCAACGTAGTTAGCCGGTCAGCGAGCGGTAGACGCGGGAGAGTTCTTCCGGGAGCTGGTTAATGTCCTGGATCACCATGTACTGGCTGTCAGGACACATAGCCCGCAGATAGTCGTGTCCCGAAGGGTCTACGGTTAAGCAATAACTGAGCACACCCTGCTGTTTCGCTTCAGACAGCGCCTTCATGGTGTCGTTTAGACCATACTCTCGTGAATTGCGATCTGTGCCGTAGTCATGATCCTGGGGATAGCCGTCGGAGATAATGATCAAGGCTTTGATTCGCGAGCCTGTCTCAATAAGCCTTCGCGTAGCATGACGAATAGGCGCGCCCATGCGGGTACTACGACAAGGTTTGATGCCACCAATCTTGCCTTTCACTCGCGCATTAAACGGCTCATCAAAGTCTTTGCACAGATAGTAGTCCACCTGACCTCTGCCATAACCTGAGAAACCGCAAACAGAGTAAGCATCACCTAATGATTCCAGCGCGTCCGCCATTAGAATCACAGATTCTTTCTCCAGATCTATGATCCTTCGGGCATCTGCCTCGTAAGCTCTCTGCTCCTCAAAGTAACGCATCAGGAATTCGTCATCGTCATCCATATCCGGCGCCGGTGGTGGCACATGGTTCGGGTCATGAACAATGTCGTCGG
Organism: Pseudomonadales bacterium; assembly: GCA_965267195.1. Lineage (GTDB taxonomy): Bacteria > Pseudomonadota > Gammaproteobacteria > Pseudomonadales > Azotimanducaceae > UBA9659. The sequence goes on along the minus strand of OZ253942.1, from coordinate 323,398 downwards.
TCGACGCACTCATATCCAGCAGAAAAAGTGTCGAGACATCTCTCTCCTTTCGCTGCCGCTGAACATAAATCGTTTCATCAGGCGTCAGTCCAACTTTTCGATCAACGATGTACGCAATGGATCTCTCAAGGTCCAGTTCTTCTCCCTCGATAACGCCTTTCACCTTACGCAGCATCTCGGGCCTGACCTTGTTCAGCTGGTGGCGGATTCGCGTGGATAGATCCTGGTTATCGAACAACGCCTTTCTGAAATAAGGCTCGTCTTCATCGACATCGCGGTGCTCATAAAGCGTGCACCAGCCTGCCCGATAGTCAGCAATGGCATGATCCCATTCATCGTACTTGTGACGAGAGGGTTCGCTTTTGTGAGAAGACAAACCACCCAGGAACTCCATAACACCTTTGCCATCACCGGCATCAGGTGTATCCAGCGCCCCTTCTAACTCCCTCTCCAGTTCAGACAGGATCATCGAGACACCTTCTGAAACCTCTCCGGCTTCCAGATCACCGATCTCTAACTGTTCGTCCGGTGAACCTGGCATCTGGACCTCCGGCCCATCCGGTAACACTTCCCCCTCTTCTTCGAGGGCTTCTACCAGTGCCTCAATGCGAAGACTGCGCGCCACCTCAGAGACTTCAATTTCACCCCTGAATGACACAGGCTCAGGAAACTCCTGCATGGTCGATACCTTGGCATCCTCCGACATGCGGTAAGCATTTGGATTCGATGCAACGGCACTCACGATCAGCTCGTAACAACTAGCCGTCACCGACAAAGCATCGTTGATAGATGCACCTGGCCTGGACAGCGGCAAAATGAGCTGGCGCAAGTCATCGTGGAACGCACGCTCACCTCCAGCCACACTCATGGCGTTTTTACTATCGAGCCCGGTACGAACCAATTCCTCCATCAGACGCACTCTCAGGGTTACTGGATCTTTCCGAGCTTCGAGCGCCAACTGTTTCAACTGGCGTAATTGAGGAACAAGACCGGGATAACGGAAGGCCAGCTGCCAATCGATTCGCGCATCTTCAATAATCTGAAATAGAGCGCGACCCAACCTCTGATCCTCAAAGTGCGACAACTCGCCTTCGACGGTCTCGATCGCTTCAAAACAACCGAACTCAACCAGCCCAACCTGATGGAAGATTGAGACCTTATAGAACGCAAAGTTGTCGTCCTGGGTATCAAAAAGATTGACAATTTCTGGCAGGTAAATGGTTCTTGCATCGCCACCCATCGACACAAATCGTTCCTGTCGAAACTGCTGAGTTTCCTGTGCCTCTTCAACGGCTTCGATCATCAACTGCCGCGCGGACAAAGCTTCGACCAACAGATCAAAAGTTCTTTGGTGGTCAACGAGAGAAACCTGACCTCGAAAGTACTTAAGCGCTTCTTGTGAACGCATCGATTCCAGGCTCAGGAAGGCAACCAAGGCGGCGTCATTACCCGAGGTATTACTGATTCCCGTCCGAAGCCATTCGCGAACAACATCAGGTCGTCGCAACGGCAATTCTTCTGCATGACCAAGAAACGCCAGGACCGCATCACTGTTTGGCAACTCAAGCGCGAGCTCCAGCAACAGGTTACGTTCATCATGCGTGATACCAACGAGTCCGGAAAGAATCGAGACCAGCTCATCCATGCGCGGCATGTCTGCGCACTTCACCAGCAACTTTTCCACCTCGCGTAATCTGGCACCGTAAACGACTTCCAGCGCACTCATTCGCCGCACCCAGGTCAGGCAATTGTCAGGCGATTCGAGTAGCGCCAGTGCCGTCTGCCAACGGTGGCAGTCAGGCGTTAACTTAAGTATTTCCTGAAGCTGGTCACGGCCAACTTCTGCGATACCATTAACCAGGGCAATCCAATCGTCTCTATCATCAGCATCCACAAGACAGATTGCGGAACGAAAATATCCAGCAACCAGTGACGAGGCATGCTGATATTGACCGTGTAGCAAGAGCCCCGTTTCTTCCAGGGCTTGCAACGAACCACCGGATTCAATGCTATGGGAGACAAGCTCGAGATACGCTTGCACCGGCTCATAGGAATAGCCACTTAATTCTCGACAGTATCCGGAGGTCACCAGCAATCGATTTGATGCCTGCAGATCCTCAGCTATATCCAACAGGGTATTAAGAGGCTCAAAAGAACGCCAACCGCTGTCTGCAACTTCGAGACAGTCTTCGGCAAATTGACTCAGCTCGTCATTTGGCAGTTGGCCGAGTCTTCCGCAGACATCGACAAAGCGCTCACTGATTTTCTGATTGATGCCATGAAGTTTCTCAGCCGCATCAAGAACTGTGAGCCCTGTCATCCGGCGGGAGGAAAAATCGCGTTAACCAATTCAGCGACAGCGCGCTGAACTTCTGGATCATCGGAAACCGCTTTGATGATGGCCGCATCGCAGGCTCGATCCGGCGCTACGCCCTGACTGATCAGTTGCCCGGCGTAGACCAAGAGACGTGTACTGACACCTTCATCAAACCCGTGCCCCTGGAGATTCCGGACTTTCTCGCCGACCAGAGCAAGTCGTTCCGCCTGCTCCGCCGCTACGCCACTCTCGTGCGCAATAATCGAAGTCTCTTCTTCAAGGCCCGGGTAATCAAAATCAATCGAGATGAATCTTTGCCGCGTACTTGTCTTGAGATCTTTCAGGACATTCTGGTACCCAGGGTTGTAAGAAATCACCAGAAGAAAATCCGGGTGGGCTTCCAGAATCAGCCCCAGCTTTTCTACCGGAAGAATGCGTCTGTGATCGGTGAGCGAGTGAATCAGCACCGTTGAATCTTTTCTCGCCTCAACGATCTCATCGAGATAACAAATTGAACCTTCTTTCACAGCACGACTGAGGGGCCCGTCCTGCCATACCGTCTCCTCTCCCTGCAGCAAAAATCTACCCACGAGGTCTGTCGCAGAAAGATCTTCATGACAAGCAACCGTTTGCAGTGGCTGCTCGGGCGCGTTGGCGTTGTCGCGACAAATGCGATGCGCCATGTATTCCACAAATCGTGTTTTGCCACAGCCGGTTGGTCCCTTCAGCAAAACGGGCAGGCGTTGTTCATAGGCTGCTAGGAACAGCTCTACCTCATCTGCCAAAGGCAGATAGTAAGGTTCATCCTGCAGGGTATATCCGGTGGCAATCTCAGTATTCATTGATGATAGACCTACTCCCCGGTCCAATTTGGTTTTCGCTTTTCCATGAAAGCAGACACGCCCTCATTAAAGTCTTTCTGACGGCTCATGCTATCGATCAGCGCCTCGCTTTCTTTCACCGCACTGGCCACATCACGATGCAGATCCTTATATATCTGCCAGCGGGTTTCTCTCAGTGAACCTGGAGACACAGTGGTGATCATCTGCTGCACATAATCCCTGGTTTCTGCCATTAACTGCTCAGGTTCCACCAATCGATTCAGCAGGCCAAGCTCATAGGCTTCGTCAGAGAGAAAAATTCGACTGGTCAGCAACAGATCATTGGCGCGCGGCAGACCAATCAACCTTGGCAACAGCCAGGAAAGCCCATATTCAGCTGGAAAGTTCAGCTTGCCGTGTGCCGTGGTGAACTTAACACCCGGGACACCAATCCGAATATCTGCAAAACACGCGAGCACCAGCCCTACACCAGCCGCCGGTCCATTCATTGCAGCAACAACTGGCTTACTCAAACCGAAGTGATAGGCAAAAGAGGCATCGAAGTTTTCGCTGACACCTTTACCAGGCTCAGCCAACTTCTCAGGTGTTCCTGGATCATAACCACCTTTTTCAACGTGACCTTCGAGCGCTGCTGTATCAGCGCCAACACAAAAACCTTTGCCGCTGCCCGTCACGATAATGGCACGAACTGCTGGATCTTCATCTGCCTGTTGCAGCTGATATCGATATTCGGTGTGCATACGCCCTGTCCAGGCGTTCATCCGGTGCGGTCGGTTCAACGTGATCGTAGCGATACCATCCGCAACATCGTAAATGAGAGTTTTGAGTTCCATAACCTTCAGGATCCGAGCAGTTCTGATTGATGCAAACCGATGCGCTGACCGATTGTGCCGTACTCACCAAAGAAGAAATGATCTGCATCGATGGTTTCGACTGAAGCCTGCTCTCCAAACCACTGCCGCGTCTCGGAGACATCGACGAACTGATCGTTTTCTCCGAGAATCACCACGGAGGGAATGTCAGGACAGCTCAGCCCCTTCGCCATGGACACAGCCGGTGCGACCAAAAGCAGCGCATCAGGTTTTGCTGCTGAAGCTGCCCTTAGCGACATGACGCCGCCAAATGAATAACCCGCCAGAAGAAATCGCTTTGCGTCACTATTCTCTCGAAGCCACTGCATCGCAGCCAACGTATCGTCCGTTTCACCGTCGCCGTTGTCATAACTTCCTTCCGAAGCACCCACACCACGATAATTGAATCGGAGAGTTGTGACGCCCAGTTCATTGAGCGATTCATGCACAGCGCCCAGCACCATGTCATGCATGGAACCACCCATTTGTGGATGCGGATGACAAAGGACAGCTGCAACTTCGGAGCCGGTAACACTCACCAGCTCTCCTTCCAGTTGACCTGCAGGACCATCGAATAACATGCCGATAATCTAACACAACACCTGTCCAGCCATGCTTCGTTAATGACAGGACATTCAGGTTTCGTTACAGTCTGCTCGTGCGACTCGCGACCTTCCTATTCTTCCTGATCCCACTGATTGAAATGGTCATCCTCATCGAGGTGGGCGGCATGATCGGACCACTAGCCACTGTTGGCCTGGTTGTCCTGACCGCTGTCGTTGGCGTATGGCTTCTCAGGCTAGAGGGCACCGCGACCCTCTTCAGGGTCCAGGAAAAACTGAATCGCGGTGAGATTCCTGAAACCGAACTACTGGAAGGCATCATGTTGCTGTTTGGCGGCGCACTGCTTTTGACACCGGGATTTGCCACAGACGCTGCTGGATTTATCTGCCTGCTGCCAGGACTGAGAAGACCCATCGCACGACACATCATTAGTACCGCCACTTTCAGCCAATTCAAAATGCACACTCGATTTCAGCAGAACTACCAGAATGGTGGTTTCACTATCGATGGTGAATACGAGCAAGAAAACGGTGATCCACCACCCAAGAGAACAATTCATGGACCAGATTAAGAACCAGCAATTCATCAACAGCTTCTGGGACGAACAGGTGATGCCGAGCCTGACTGAATACGTCAGCATCCCAAACAAGTCACCCATGTTTGATCCCGACTGGGAGAAAAATGGTTACATGACCGATGCAGTAAATCACATGGTTGATTGGGTCAAAGCACAGGGAATTGATGCGCTCAATATCGAGGTACATACACTACCGGGAAGAACCCCGACGATCGTGTTGACCCTGGAAGGCGACACTGATGAGAACATCCTGATCTACGGGCATCTGGACAAACAACCTGAATTTGATGGCTGGGAAGATGGACTTGGACCATGGACGCCAGTCATCAAAGACGAAAAGCTCTACGGCCGTGGCGGTGCAGATGACGGTTATGCCATCTACTCAGCCATCGCAGCCATCCGTTCACTCATGGAGCAGCAGATGCCTCGTCCCAGGATCGTCGTCCTGATCGAAGCATCCGAAGAAAGCGGTAGTCCCGACCTCCCCTATTACATGGAGGCCTTGGAGGAAACCATTGGAACCCCGTCGTTGGTCATCGCGCTTGATTCAACCTGTGGCAACTACGATCAACTTTGGTTAACGACTTCCTTGAGGGGCATGCTGATCGCGGACCTGTCCGTCAAGATACTCCAGGAAGGCGTTCATTCAGGTGCTGCGGGCGGCATTGTGCCTTCCAGCTTCAGAATCCTTAGAAGTCTCGTTTCACGCCTCGAAGATGAAAACACTGGCAACATCCGCCCCTCTTTCCTGAACGAGCAAATTCCTGATCATCGTCGACAGGAAGCTATCGAAGCGGGAAAAATTCTGAGCGAGACGTTTGAAGATATGTATCCCTTCGCGGGAAAGGCAGGACCCATCTCCGACGATCCCACTGAGCTGGTTCTCAACAATACCTGGTTACCCAGCCTTGCCGTCACAGGCATCGGGGGCGCACCAGATCCGGAAGCCGCAGGTAACGTACTTCGCCCAGAAACGTCTGCTCGGCTGGCATTGCGCATACCGCCCACAACAGATGCATTAAAAGCGGCAGATGAACTGACGAAGCTCCTGGTGAGTGACGCACCCTACGGCGCAGAAGTTGGGCTGGATATGCACACACCGAATGCGGGCTGGCATGCACCTGACACATCTTCTGCATTACAAAAGAGCCTCGATCAGGTATCGAATGCTTACTTCGGGGCACCGTCGGTTGCCATGGGTTGCGGTGGTAGCATTCCTTTTATGGAGTTTTTAGCCGCGAGAACACCGAGTGCTCAGTTTGTGGTGACTGGAGTACTGGGTCCACGCTCAAACGCCCATGGTCCAAACGAGTTTTTGCACCTGCCGACAGCCAGGAAGCTGACGGCCTGCGTTGCAGAATTGATTCGAGATGCAGCGTGATCGGTTGATCAGCTGAACTGTGACTCCATGGCTTTCTGAAACTGATCCATGGTGAAAGGTTTCTGAAGAAAACTGATGTTCGTCGATTTAGCTTCCTGCTGACGCACTTCATGTCTTGAATAACCGCTGACCAGCAACACCGGCACCTTGTCATCCAGGCGACGGATATGATCGAGTAACTCCATCCCCGCCATGCCAGGCATCGTGAGATCGATTACACAGGCGACAATCTGACCATCAGCTGCGTTAAACGCAGCCAGCCCTTTGTCACCATCTTCCGCCTCAACGGCTTCGAAGCCCATCTTTTCGAGCATGCCGCGCAGGATCGATCGAACATAGTCTTCGTCGTCAACGACGAGTACTTTGCCTCGATTTACGGCTTCTGTGCCCTGGACCTGTTCCATGGTCTCGGATTCTGAAGCAGACATGTTCGCTTCCTCCTCAATCGGAAAATAGGCACGAATACGTGTGCCCTTCCCCAGTTCAGATACGATACGAATCGCACCTTGATGTGCTTTGAGTATACCGTAGACCACTGCCATTCCTAGACCACGACCTTCGAATTTTGTCGTAAAGAAGGGTTCGAACATTTTTTGCAGGTTTTCCGGTGATATTCCGATGCCATTATCCTCAACTTCCACGAAGGCATAGCGACCACTAACCGCCTGCTCGCAGAAGCGAACCCCGGCATCATCAGCGGCCAGATCTTCTGTACCCGTCGTAATTTTCACCTCACCCCGCGCATCGGTCATCGCCTCGCTGGCATTAATCAGGAGGTTCAAGACCACCTGGTTTACTTGCGTTTCATCTGCCAGGACAGGAGGTAAAGTACCCGCCAGGTTGAAGTCTAAAGCGGTTGTTCTGGGAACCGTGGCCCTTGCAAGATCTTTGAAACCACTGAGCTGGCGATTCAGGTCCAATGGCACTTTCAGAAACTGACCTTTACCAGAATAAGTCAGCATCTGGCTGCAAAGCTCTGCGAGTTTCTCTCCTGCCTCCTGCATTTTTCCCAGATACTCGGCGGCTTCTTCGCCCTGCACGTGGGGCCGAACCAGGTCAACGTATCCGAGAATGGGCGTCAGCAAGTTATTGAAGTCGTGCGCCACACCGCCAGCCAACACACCCAAGGACTCAACTTTCTGCGTCTGCTGCATCTGTCGATCCATTTCTTCATTGATGGATTCGACAGTTTTCACCTCAGTCAGGTCGACAAAGACAAACAAAAGCTCATCGGGAGTGCCATCTGTTGAATGGATAACGGTTTTTGACAGAGAGACGCAGTATCGATTACCCGTTTTGTTGTTGAACCAGAGCTCCCTGGTTTCTTCGCCGGGAACAATGAGTTCCTCGGCATCAAGCAGATCGAAGTTCAGCAGCGCACCCAGGCTGAGTGTCGCAGCGCCATCTCGAGAAACACCCAACATCTCCGCCATTGGATCGTTCACGAAATTGATTTCACCATTTAAGTTAGTGACGCAAACACCGTCTTTGGTTGTCTCGACAATTTGTCGGTAGTTGGACTCACTGCTGGCAATGCGATTTTCATAAAGGCTTCGCTCCAGCTCGGCAGCAGTTCTTAATCCAAAAATTTCCACCAGAGAAGTGGTCAACTCTTCGTTCTCCAGCGGCTTATCATCCATCACCGCGAGTAGACCAATGGCCTGACCATCGTGGCTGAACAAAGGTGTGCCTACATATGCTTCAATCCCCTTGTTCGCGAGCGCGACATCTTCAGGAAACAGGTTTTTTACATCTTTGGGATAACAACAGGTGGAAGCATTCACCACATTTTCACAGGGCGCACCATGAAGTGAATAGTTGACGTCTTCGACATAGTCATCCTGATCCCAGAAGGCCAAAGCTTTTACCGTATTCGGGTTATCAGGACTGATGGAACCAACGAGACAGGTCCTTACGCGCAACGAAATGGCGAGCGCCCGCGACACAGACCGACAGAATTCTTCCCCGGTATCCTGACCCACCCCCGCTAGCACCACTTGCAGCGCATCCAGGGTACGGCTTTCAGAAGAAACGTCACGCAGCGTGACCATCCTCGCCGCACTGTCGTCCAAGGACTCCATGCTCAACCGATAGATGCGATCTGCAAAACCTGTATAAACCAGACTGGCGCCAAGGGAGGGATCAGATTCATCAAGATAGCGCAGCACTCTTGGGTGATCGGAGAAAACCTGCTCCACCCCCATACCAACGGCCAACTTTTTCGGCTGAAACAAGTCCACCGCGGCTTCATTCAGGTCAATCATGCGTGATTCACTGTTGAATACGAGGAGCGCATCACCCATCTCTGCAATTAGCTTGCTCCGGGCGACCGGCATTAACTCACCCAGCTTGAACCTGGTCACCGCAATATAGAGTGCAATACCACTGATAAACAAAGTCAGAGGTGAATAGTCGATCGGGATCCCATCCAATTTGAAGATATGCATGATGTTCGCGATCCACGGCAAGATCAGCGCAAACAGCAAAGCAATGCGTTGGCTTAGATAGAAATTCTGACTTTCCAGGATCGATACCATGATCAGAAAAACGCCGATGACGTTCATCGAATAGGAGTAAAGAATGTGGAACCAGAAAACGGGCCCGTACTCATTGCTGTAAACCAGGAAACCCCAGACTTCGACCAGCTCTTTGTTCTGATAAATCAAAGTGTGGTGTTCAGACGTTAGAACACACAAGTAAGTAAACGTTGGCACGATGAACACTGCCAGACCACGCCAGGACAGCACCGGAAAGACATAACGGCGTAACCTGACACCCAAAAGGAACCATGCGACGGGGCCATAGGTGAGCCCGAGATATTGAAATGCGGTTGCCCAACGGATTTGTGCTGGCTCATCGAACATCAATTCCATGGCATAGCCAGAAGACCAGACTGCCCCAGCACAAACGATCATGGCGATGGGGGTTCCGATTCGAAGGCCCTGTTTGAGCAATCGCGCGGTCAGGTAAACCGCGATGGGTAGCGGAACCAGGAGAACAGATAGAACGAAGAATGGCACCAGCGATTGCAGCATCTTGAGCTCCCGCTATTCGCCTATAGCCCCAGCACCTGGCGGGCAATGATGTTGTGCTGTATCTCGCTGGTACCACCAGCAATGGTGTAGCCACGATGATGGAACATGCCGCTGGCAACCATATCAGCGTAAGCAGGTCCTGCGGACTCACCTTCTCTCATGGTGGAGTCCAGGGGTAATGCGTAGTTGCAAGCAATCTCGTAAAGCATCCGATCCATATCCTGCACCAGCTGACTGCCTTTCAACTTCAACATGGAAGGCTCTGCGCCAACTTCATGACCCTGGTCAAAACGGGTTAACAGTCGGAGCGCGGTTGCGTCCAAAGCCTCTAGCCGGATCATCAGATCAGCCAACTTTGAGTCCACAGACATGCGCTCTTCACTCAGCGCGGTTCGAACGTTCGAAAGGATACGACGGTTCTCGGCAACTCGAGATACCAGCAAACGCTCATTGCCGAGCAAGTTTTTAGCAACCGTCCAACCCTGGTTCTCTTCGCCGAGTCGATTGGCGCGAGGCACTCTGAGTTCGTCAAAGAAAACCTGATTCCAAAGTCGCTTGCCATTGAACGCCATAAGCGGTTCTACGCGGACGGCCGGGTCACGCATGTCCGCCAGCAGAAAAGAGATGCCGAGTTGTGGCTTCGCATCAGGATCTGTCCTGACCAACATGAAAATGTGATCTGCGCGTTCAGCAGCAGAAGTCCAGATTTTTGATCCAGTGACAACATAATCGTCGCCATCGATGATGGCCCGGGTACTAACCGTGGCGAGGTCCGATCCAGCGCCTGGCTCGGAGTAACCCTGGCACCAGGAGATATCGGCATTGAGAATCTTAGGCAGATAGTTGGCCTTTTGCTCAGCAGTCCCGTACTTGATGATGGCAGGCCCAACCATGGAAAAGCCAAACCCTTGGAGTTCCGGCGCGTGATGACCTCGCATCTCGATATCAAAAAGGTGACGACGAACCATCGACCAGCCGGGTCCACCCACTTCGACTGGCCAGTTCGGTGCCGCCCACCCCTTCTCATTGAGTTTACGGGTCCAGTCATCCTGCTCCTCTTTGGAAACGGTATAACCGAGTCGAACTTTCTCCGAGACATCTGGATCCAGATGACTCGCCAGAAATTCTCGCACTTCTTCCCTGAAGGCTATGTCTTCATCCAACAGCTGCAGGCGCATAGTGCCCTCCCTCAGGACAGCAAAATGACACCATAACTGCCACCGACAGCAGACTCAAACCACACCTCGACTAAAAGTCGGTTAAGCGATAGCATCACCCCCTTTTAGCCAAAGAGTAAGACATGCCAAGGTGGATCACTGGCGTAGGCACGCTATTTCTTGTCACCATATTCCTCGCCGGTTGCGGATCAGACCCAGGTTTCTCTGAAGAGGAATTTCGCTCTGAAGACGGCACGGTTCAGTTCGTCAACATGATGCCTGACAGCCCTCAGGTCAGGATGTTCCACGGACTGTCCCAGGATGACATTGCATTTCCCTTCGTATCACCGATCGAACTTCGTTTCGTAGATCGCTACGATTGGGAAATCGCCTACGTAAACACGGCCGGTGATCGCGTCATCATTGCTGAAGACGAAAACCAGCAGATCTCGGCAGACACCCTAAGCACCTTTTTGTTCATGGGCACCACAAGTCAGCCCAATATTCAGGTATTCGACACGCCTGAGATTCCGAGCATTGATCGAGTCGAAGGCCAGGCTGATGTCTGGTTCGCATCAAACAGCACACTGTACGACATGGTGGATATTTATCTCATTGACGCCGATGCCAACCTTGCAGATGCAGTGCCACTGGTGACTTTGACTTCAGGCACCTTTACCCAACTCAATACCGTGCCTTCCGGAACCTCTCGCAGGCTATGGATTACCGTTGCGGGAACCGACCAGGTGATCTTCGACAGCGGCGCGTTTGAAGTGGTCGATCAACAGCAGGAACTGTTCGCGGTGGTCGATGACTTCGGCACCGATGCCAGCAATCACGTGGACGTGATCAGGAGCCTCGCTGCTTCTCGCTCAATCATGCAGGACTTTTCTCAGGTACCCGGTGTAAGAGTTGGCAACTACTCGACCTTTGACAGTATCGATGCTCAAGTTGGTGACACCGCTTTCAACAGTGTTTCAGAAGACTCACTAACCAGTTACCAGGAAACTGCGGCGGGTACTGTAACAGTGACCATTGAAGCAGAGGGTAGCGGCGGCGAAAGCGCGGATGTGGCTCTTTTCAGGGGCAGATTTCAATCGATCATTTCTTTTGATGACCCAACAATGAGCGGAGGAACCAGCTCAATCATCGTCCTCGATGAGCAACGGCCGATTACAGACCGTGCAACCTTCAAGTTCATCAATGGAACCAATCAGACCGTTGACGTATACGGTCTACGAGACGGGCAGGACACGGATGATGTCCCGCCTCTCGTTCAGGATGCGGGTTTCGCAGGCACCAACGTCATTGAACTCTTTACCGACAACCTGCGGTTTCTGGTGGTTGACGCGAATAGCGGGGAAACCATCGCCGACCTCAATCAGAACATCATGGCCGGCGAGAACTACACGCTTATTCTCGACTCCGAAAGCGAGCTACGCATTCAAGCCGATTAATTGGGCAGGATGGATTAGATAACTCTTTTCTTTTCCAGACGAGTTACCAGCTCAGTCAACTGTTCTTCCACGGAAGAACCAGTAAATGAATCGTTGAGAATGTTCGTAATTTCCTTATTCATCGACGTGTTGTTGCCCTTGGCACTGCGCTTGATCTTCTTGTGCAGCGATGGAGGAAGACGTAGAACGAACTTAACTTGTTCTGCTTGCTGGGCCATTTGAAATCCTTTCAATCGAACGATAAAGACAAAATTATAGGAGCATGGCTTGTAAATAACTGCTTACAAAAGTGATGCTTTTGTGAAATCACTGAGCGGTATCAAAGTGCCATAACTGTGAACTCGACTACAAAAATTAGCCGCTCCGCGGTCCTTTATATTGCGTGGCCAATCATCATCTCGAATCTGTCCACGCCCCTGCTCGGTCTGGTTGATACTGCCGTCATTGGCAACCTGGGTGACCCTGCGCTCATCGGCGCCATTGCCGTTGGCGCAATGATCTTCAGCTTTTTGTTTTGGGGTTTCGGATTCCTGCGAATGGGCACAACCGGTCTTGTCGCCCAGGCAAATGGCGCGGGCGATGTGGCTGAAGTGAAAGCGACCTTTTATCGGGCGACCATTCTTGCCGGTATCATCGCGCTGGTCCTTCTTCTCATTCAGAAACCGCTCGCCTCAGCTGCTTTCTCCCTGATCGACGGCAGTGAAGCCGTCGAATCCGCAGCGCTGACTTATTTTTCCATTCGCATCTGGGGTGCGCCTTTCTCACTGTTACATCTCGCGGTGCTTGGCTACCTGCTGGGTCAGGGCAAATCCACCCAGATTCTCTGGCTTCAGCTTCTGCTCAACGGGACCAACATCGTGCTGGATATCGTCTTCGTGGTGTTCCTGGGCTGGGAGGTCGCGGGCATCGCCGCGGCGACGCTGATCGCAGAAATTGTGGCCGCCCTTTTCGGCCTCTTTCTGGTCATCCGACACATGATCGCCACTTACGGCTCCCCTGCGTCCGAATGGGCCCAGTTAAAAGACATTCCAGCGCTTGTTCGCATGTTGAGCGTAAATCGGGACATCATGATCCGAACGCTCTGCCTGATCTTTGCGTTCGCCTGGTTCACCAATGAAGGCGCCAAAGCTGGAGACGTACTTCTCGCCACCAACGCCATCTTGATGCAATTCGTCAGCTTCTCGGCGTTTTTCCTAGATGGTTATGCACTCGCCGCAGAAAGCCTCGTGGGCACAGCCGTCGGCGCCAGGAATCCAGAACAGTACTCGCTGACGCTTCGCTATATCTGCGAACTGGGCTTCGCGAATTCACTACTGCTTAGTGCGTTTTTCGCCATCGGCGGACCTTTTGTCATCGATTTGTTAACCAACGTCCCGGAGGTGAGAGAAGCCTCCCGGGTTTACCTGATCTGGGCAGTCGCAGCACCAGTCATATCACTGTGGTGTTACCTGCTTGACGGGGTGTTCATCGGCGCGACCTGCACCCGAGAGATGCGCAACGCCATGATTATCTCTTTGCTGGCGTACCTGGCCGCCTGGTACCTACTGGAGGCGCAGTTTGGAAATCACGGCCTGTGGATGTCCCTGCAGGTCTACTTCATTGCCCGCGCCGTTTCACTCGCTTACTACCTGCCTAACGTGCGTCGACAGGCAGAACCGGTCTAGATACCACCGGACTGACCCTTTACACTGCGGGCTGTCTTCCAATATTTAATCAACCAAGAGTGTTTTCATGAAAATCTCGACCCTCATGAGTTATGCGCACGGCTACGTCGGCGCGACAAAAGAAATTGTAGAAATGGAAAAAGCCGGACTGAATGTTGTTTGGGTTCCGGAGGCGTATTCCTTTGATGGCGTTTCTGCCATGGGCTACATCGCAGCAAAGACTGAAAAAGTCACGATCGCTTCAGGCATCCTGAACATTTACAGCCGAACGCCAACACTGATGGCGATGACGGCAGCTGGTATTGATGCCCTTTCTGAAGGGCGCTGCATGCTGGGTCTCGGTGCTTCCGGCCCGCAAGTCATTGAGGGGTTTCATGGCGTGCCTTATGACGCGCCGATGACTCGAATCCGTGAAACGGTTGAGATCTGTCGAGCCGTTTGGAAACGCGAAGAGAAACTGGTCTACAACGGCAAGAAATATCACGTGCCGCTGCCCGAAGGTGAAGGTACCGGGCTTGGTAAGCCACTGAAGATCATTAACCACCCCTACCGTGATGAGATCCCCATTGCTCTGGCAACACTCGGTGAAAAGAGTGTCGAAATGACCGCCGAATTGGCTGATGCCTGGTTACCTGCCTTCTATATGGCAGAAGGCGCAGCTGCCGTCTGGGGTGACGCGTTAAAGAAAGGTAACGCCAAGCGAGATCCAGGTCGCCCACCTCTCGATATTTACGCAGGTGGCTCCGTCGCGATTGGTGAAGGTCTTGAGGACTATCGCAACATGGCTCGACCAGGTATTGCGCTGTACGTTGGTGGCATGGGTGCGAAAGAAAAGAACTTCTATAACCAGGTATTCCGTAAGTACGGATATGAAGAAGAAGCAGAGACCATCCAGAACTTGTATCTCGAAGGTCGTAAGTCAGAAGCTGAAGCAGCGATTCCAGAATCCTACCTTGAAGCCACTTCTCTGGTTGGACCGGAAGGTTTTGTGAAAGACCGTCTGCAGGCGCTGAAAGAACACGGCGTGACTTCTTTGAACGTCGGCTTCCTGGGTACGACCACCGAAGAGCGTGTTAAGAACTGTGATGCGCTATCGAATTTGATTGCGAAGGCGCTCTAGTCAACAGCGCTTTACTGGGGCTCGTTGCCACGGACAATCCCTTCGCACTCGGCATCGGGCACCACATTGTCAGCACCGGCGTAAACCCATCCCTGGGGCCTGACACGAAACCGTCCAGGTTTCGAGTCTGCTGACAACGGGTACCCGATACCTCGCCCGGAGATTCTCGCGAGATTCGTGATTGGAGCGCGCCCGTGGAACGGGTCGCGGCAGACTGGAGGGCAGGACAGCCCGAGAGTCAGCGTTACAGGGATGTACTTGAGCGGTGCCGAGACCCGTTACACGAGGCAGCGACTACCAAACTCAACTCTCAGGAAGAAGCGACTTAAAGTCTTCGATGAAACCCGGGGAAATGTATTCACGCAATTCCCCGGCATCGAGAAACGTTGCGTTACAAGTTGGGCAGAGTTCAAAGCGAATACGGTTAGGCTCTTCGATCAAGCGTTGATCCATGATCTTGTCGCACTTCGGGCACTCCACATAAACCATGTCATCAAACGCGGATCCTTTTTCCCCACTTCCGGAATCAATCGAATCCGCCTGCTCAATGACATCTTTCAGTAACGTCTGGGTCAGCTGATCAAAGTAGAGTCCCTGGCAATTGCCGCAGCGATCTACATTTGTCACACCTTCAAAGACTGTGCCCATCTCACCGTAGCACTTCGGACAATCCACTAAAGGGCGCCTTCAATGAAAATTTCGATAAAGGCAGCGATGACCCAGGTGAGTGGCGGCAGAATGCCGAACAGCACCATGGTGCGCATGCGGTTGGTAAACGGCCATTCTTTGATGGCATCGATTCGGTCGCGGTAGTAAAGCAGATCAATCTTGGAGGGTCGCTCCTCCCCTGCCAGCAAGGTTTCATTCAGCGCATTGAGATTACCGTTTAACGCTGCGCCAATACTGTTAAGTTCCTGCGCCTTGCTCGAGCGCATTCGCTTACGAAAGATGTTGTAGGGAATGATGTACAAACTGATGATAAAAAGACCCGGCAGGTACCAGGGCATCATCAGGACCATCATCTCCCCCGCCGTTAACTCACCTTCTGTAAAGACGATATAACTCAAGGACACGATGCAGATGCCAAAGATGTAAAGACCAACGTGCCGAACCATCACATTCGCCAGGTTTGAATAGAAATCAGCGGACAGCAGATCCAGACGGATCTTTTTCACTACTTTCATCAAAGTAACCAGCTGGCGCAGCACAATATCGATACAAAATACGATGAGGACCCACTGCACGTAGTAGTAGCCAATCAGCGTGGCAGAAAGGCCAAAAGAAAAATCCCATGACACATTGTCGTTCAGGGAAACATTTACATAGACACAAAACGCCGCAACCATCATTTCCAAAACAATGATCACCCGACTCGGCTCAATTTGCGTGGTCAGCGGCACCAGGCTCGTATCGAAACGAACGAACTCCAACATGTCCGAGTACCAGCCACGACCCATGCCAAAATAGAACGTAATAAAGAACCCACAGATGGCAGAAAATGCGACACCGTTCTGATACATCGCTGGATCGGGATAGCGCTGAAGGATCAGCAGGAAGAAAGACGTGACCGCCATGGCCAGGAAAAAGCCGAAGCCAATCAACCAGTGTGACAAGCCTGACTTATCGATGGCCGAGAGCAGCCAGAGATGACTCAAGCCTGGTGTTCCCACCTCGGCCGAATAATCTTCCGCAATCAGATCCGACATTTCAGCAGACATACGTTCATTATGTCACACCCCGCAAATATGATTGAATGAGCATCGCTAGTACGGGAGAACACTGCGATGAAACGATTGATCACCTTTTCACTTCTTGCGATTGCCCAGGGTGCAATCGCCGATGAATACATTTACTGCGAACGCATGCTCGACGGCATGAATCTTGAGCTCCACGAGAGCAAAACCATCCAGGTATCCGGTAATCAGATCGTCGACATTCATGACGGCAAACACGCGGAAACGTCGATCAACCTCGGCGACGCAACCTGTATGCCTGGTCTTATCGATGCCCATGTACATATCACCAGCCAACAAAGTCCAAATCGGTTTGTCGATCGATTCCGTAAGGATCCCGCAGACATAGCACTCGCAGCGGTGCCCTACGCCGAGCGAACGCTCATGGCCGGTTTCACCACGGTTCGCGATCTGGGCAGTTCCCACAATCTTTCCATCAATCTGCGTGACGCGGTTAACCAGGGACATGTCGCAGGTCCGCGCATACTGACCGCTGGTAAGTCCCTGGCAACTACCGGTGGGCATGCAGACCCAACCAATGGCACCAATGATCAATACATTGGCGATCCGGGACCTAAAGAGGGTGTTGTAAATGGCACAGCGGATGCCGCCAAAGGTGTTCGCCAGCGATACAAAGATAGAGCCGACCTGATCAAGATTACAGCAACCGGTGGTGTTCTGAGTGAAGCATCCAGCGGTCAGAACTCACAATTCCACGATGCGGAACTGGAAGCTATCGTAGAGACCGCGAAAGACTATGGTTTTAAAGTTGCCGCGCACGCTCACGGCACTGACGGCATGAAGCGCGCAGTCGCTGCGGGTGTCGATTCCATCGAGCACGGCACCTATATGGACAAAGAAACCATGCGCATGATGAAAAAGATGGGTACGGCTTATGTACCCACGATCATTGCCGGAAAGTTCGTTGCTGAAAAAGCTGAGATCGACGGCTTCTTCAGCCCCACCGTTAGACCGAAAGCTCGCGCCATCGGTCCGTTGATTCAAGGTACATTTGCAAACGCTTATGAAGAAGGCGTGTTAATCGTCTTCGGTACGGATTCAGGTGTTTCACCACACGGTGATAACTGGAAAGAGTTCGGCTACATGGTGGAAGCAGGCATGCCCGCTATTGAAGCACTCACATCTGCCATGATGCCTGGGGCGACTCTTCTGGATCGAGCCGACACACTTGGCTCCATCGAAGCCGGCAAGCTTGCGGACATCATTGCAGTACCTGGCGATCCCACTCAGGATATTTCCCTGATGAGCCAGGTCAGCTTTGTTATGAAAGATGGTCGAATCTACAAAGACTAGATTCGACAAATTTCTCGAAGGTAAAAGTCGGGTCGTTGTACTCACCGGCGCTGGTATCAGTGCCGGTGCTGGCATACCGACCTATCGAGATCGAGATGGTAACTGGCAGCGCAGTGATCCCATCCAACACCAGGACTTCGTGCGTCAGCATGCTTCCAGACAACGCTATTGGCTGCGCAGTTACATTGGCTGGCCCGCCGTCGCCAACGCTTCACCTTGTGTGAGCCATCAGGCGCTGGCAGAACTCGAATCGTCCGGCCCTGTTCATCTCATCGTGACTCAGAATGTTGACCGCCTGCATCAAAAAGCCGGTGCGAATGCCGTCATTGATCTACATGGCCGTCTGGACCGGGTTATCTGTCTCAACTGCGAGCGACTGTACGACCGGGCTGCCGTTCAGGAGCACCTGAAAAGACTCAACCCCTTTCTCGACCAGCTTAATCAGAAGGCAGATATTGCACCGGATGGCGATGCCAATATCGAGACGGAGTGGATGTCTGAAATGACAACACCGACGTGTGAACACTGTGACGGAGATCTCAAACCGGATGTTGTGTTCTTCGGTGACAACGTCGACAAATCTATCGTGCAGTCTATTTACAGTGCCTTGGATGATGCCGACGGATTTCTGATCGTCGGCACATCTCTAAAGGTGTTTTCTGGCTTTCGGTTTTGCCGATATGCCTCAGAAAGAGGTCTCGATATCGCGTCAATCAATCCCGGTGTGACCCGAGGCGACAACCTCATCGCCACGCGCATCGATGCAGGCGCGGATGAAGTCCTGTCCGACTATGCGTCGGATAGAAGCACTGCCTGAAGAGTTTCATCAAGTGGCGTAAGCTGCATGCCAAGTTCATCCAGGGCAGCCTGACTATCAATGTCGTCGTCATGATCCAACACACCCAGCATTGCGCGGGTGACAGGCGGCGAGCTGCTTACCATCTCAAACAAAAACGCCAGGCTGTATCCCAGAAAAATCGGCAGTGAGACCACAGTGGGCTCATTGTCAAAACACTTGCCTGCCCGCTTGATGAGTTGCGCACGGGATAGCGATTCCGGTCCAGCCAAATCGAGTGTGCGATCTTTCGGCTCAAGTCTTGTAGCGGCAAACATCGCGCTCACGACATCGCCGCTGTAGATTGGTTGCTCAAGGCTCGCTGTTCGAAAGCCCAGGACCATCGACTTCTGGCCATTCCTCCTAAGCGACATGGAGGCGTAATCATCAGGTCCCAGGACCATCGGAACGCGCAGCACCGTGACTGGCACATCACCCTGACGAAGCTGCGCTTCAGCACGCGCCCTGGACTGCAGACAGGCATTGCCTGAAGCGATGTCCGTACCTACGATGCCAAGGTAAACCACATGTTTGAGAGACAACTTGGCTGCCACCAAAGCACGACACGGTGCCTCGTGTGCCTGCTCGAAACTGTTGGCTTTGGATTCTTTAATGATGCCCACAAGATGCACCAGCGTATCGCAACCGTCGCAGGCTTCGCCCAGACCTTGACTGTCCGCATAGTCAACGATGCGTACGTCAACATCAGGGAAACTGTCTTTGATCGTCCCAGCTGCACGTTCTGACCGAACGATGGGACGAACTTCGTCCCCTGCCTCAAGCAGACGCCGAATCAATTTCAATCCAAGGTGACCGTTGGCCCCCGTAATGGCGATATGCATTTCTTATCGTGCACCAATTAGTTTTGAGTGTGGCATTATGCGCAGATGCCTCTCTGGATGTCTGTACCCAACCTGCTCAGCCTTAGCCGCATTCTCATGGCCGGTGGTATGTATTGGTCCGTTGCCAACAGTGAATGGTACATCGCCGTTTCAATCCTCTGGACCGCTATCTTTACTGATGTCATGGATGGTTACCTTGCACGCAAACAGGAGACAAGCAGTCCTCTTGGCGGTCTCTTTGACCATGGCAGTGATGCTATCTTCGTGACGGTGACGATCGCGGCACACTTACACCACGACTGGGCACCGTTGTTGCTCGTATTCATGATTCCTGCGGCATTCCTGCAGTACATGCTCGATTCCAAAACGCTAGCCGGGCAACCTCTGCGCGCCAGTTCACTGGGCAGATACAACGGAATCAGCTACTTCGTGTTCGCCGGGTTTCCAATCATGCAACTTACACTGGGTATTACGCTGATTCCCTTCGATTGGTTTATCTGGTTCGGCTGGGGACTTGTTCTCACCACAGCCATCAGCATGCTGGATCGACTGGTCACCCTACTATCTCAACAAAAATCTGACGACTGAATACTGGCGATATAGACACAGGCTGTTTGCAAAGAACCCAGCGGCCGGATATGTTTACATCTTTAGTCAATTTCCTGTTTCTATGTCTCGCGGCCTCGCCTGGTTTTCGGGTTTTATCGCCCTAATTGTTATCGCCACCATCGCCTTAGTTCTGGTGGTGCGCTCTTCTGATGGCCCCATGGAAATTCTTTCCGGTGGTCCCTTCCAATCCGGCGAACTCGTTGCCGATGTTGAGGACTGGTCAATCCTAAAAGAGCAAATGACCGTAGAGATGCAAACCATGGCGCCACCGAGTTCCAGAACCATGTGGCTCGTGGTGTATGACAATCGACCGATTATTCTCAGCAGTTTTATGAACACGGCATTCGGTAAACTTTGGAAGAAATGGCCTCGCCGTGTTGAAGAAGACAACCGAGCAATTATCCGAAGCGAAGGCAAACTTTATCGCTTCACGATGGAACGTCTAAACGTTGATGATGATACGGCAAGCATCGTCGATGCTTTCAACGAGAAGTACGGAACGCCATACACGGTCGACGATATCGTTGCAGGCAACTCCTGGTTGTTTGAACTGAAACCCGCGAGCTGATCAGCTCGGGTTATTCGGAGGTCGCTTCCTCCGGAAGCGGATCATGGCAGACCCGATTTCGACCGCCTTCTTTTGCTTCATAAAGACGCTTGTCCGCAGCCTCAGTCAGCTCCTCGTCGGTCATGGGTTCTTCACCATCCCAATACGCAACTCCCAGAGAAATGCTGATCTTCAACTCAAGGTCATCGTAGACAAACGTATGCGCCTCAACTTCCTGGCGAACTCTTTCTGCTAATTGAACCGCTGCGGGGAGCGGTGATCCGCGAAGCAGAAACGCAAACTCTTCGCCGCCGTACCGGGCAAACACGTCGTAACCGCGAGCTTCACTTTCGATCAGCTGTGCCAGGTGCTTCAGAATAAAGTCACCGGCCGGATGACCCCAGGTATCGTTAATCTGTTTGAAGTGATCAATATCGAACAAGATCAGGCAGAGCCCAACCTGGTTCCGGCGATTGTATTCACACTCCTTCTCAAGCACTTCCGTGAAATACCGCTTGTTGTAAACGCGGGTCAGGCCATCTTTGATCGCCATGTTGCGCAACATCATGTGGTACTCAGTATCGTCATCGTCCTGGTAGGTAAATTTGAAAACGACGTGCCCGATAGCCACTTTATCGCCCTCGGTTAGTAGCGAGTCATCAGAAACCGCTTCTTTATTCACGAAACTACCGTTGGTGCTACCAAGATCAGACAGAAAGAATCCGTCAGGGCGATGCACGATTTGTGCGTGTTTGCGGCTGATGCTGGTATCGGAAATGGTCAGATCGACGTCGTCGCTGCGACCAATCAACGTGGTGTCGTCATTGAGCTCATAGACCTGGCCAATGAAGTCACCGCGAATCATGACCAGACAGGGTTTCTTCTCACCGGGAGCGTTGAGGTCTACCTGTCCTGCATGGAGTGTATATTCTGTACGATCTGACATCCGACGCCGGTTTGGATACCGCAGAAAGATCGAGCCAATATATCACTTTTTGGTCACTTGCCGAAGCGACGTTCTCTCTGCTGGTAGACTCGAATTGCACGCCAGAAATCAATCATTCGAAACGCCGGCCAGTAAACTTCAGTGAAGTAAAGTTCCGAATAGGCGCTCTGCCAAATTAGAAAGCCTGAGAGCCGCTCCTCGCCTGACGTACGGATGATCAGGTCAGGATCAGGGATACCTTCGGTATAAAGATGGCGCGAGAAGATCTCTTCATCAATCTGGTCAGGTTGCAGATCACCAGACTGGACTAATTCGGCTAGTTTCTTCACGGTGTCGACAATTTCAGCCCGACCACCATAGCTAACGGCGATATTGAGCTGAAAACGGTCGTGGTCTTTAGTGAGTTCTTCAGTCTTCTCAATCTCTCTAATCATTTCTTCGGAGAGATTTTCACGCTGGCCGATGACCTTAATCTTCACTCGCTCTTTTTTGATAACCGGATCAACCTGGTACTGACGAAGCTTGCGAAGAATCAGATCCATCAGGTAATCAACTTCGTCGTCCGAACGCTTGTGGTTTTCTGTAGAAAAGCCATACAAGGTGACAATCTTGATATCCAGTCGCCAGCACCATCGAAGAAAGTCCTCAAGTTTCTGAGATCCAGCATTGTGTCCTTCGTTGGTGGACGCGAGTCCTTTGACACGAGCAAAGCGGCGATTGCCGTCGACGATGAGACCAATGTGCTGCGGACGAGGCCCGTCTTTGATCTGAGACCAAAGCAAAGGTTCATAGAGCTTGTAGAGTACTGCTGGAATGTTCACTGGTCAGTCAGCTGCTTCGAAGGGGCGCAAGGATAGCAGTAACCATTTGAATTACAACGCTCAGAGCAAAGATTTGGGATCAAGACCCAGTTCTACGCGACCAACAATCTCGTAAATAGGTCGACCCACCATCATGTGCTGGGTCGTGACGTGAACATCACGAAAACAGCGTTGCAAAACACTGTCTTCATAGATCGAACTGCCGCCACCCGCTTGATAAAGACGATCGACTGCGGACACAGAACTGGTTGTCGCATTCACAGCTGCCAGTCGAAGACTGGCTTTGGATTCAACGGACAATCGCTCACCACAACGCGCGATCTCCCAGGCGTCATCAATCACTTTGTGGATATAGGCTTCTGCACTCTCCAGATTTGCTTTACTTTCAGCAACCAGCATCTGCACCCGTGCTTGTTCGGCAAGACCACGAGTGCCACCCGTCGGCACTTTTGAGGAGGCAATGTCCTTGAAAGCTGCCAACGCCTTGTAGCCAATACCAAGACTCACCGCGGAAACGCCCATGGCTAGCAAGCCAAGAAGCGGAAACTGATAAAGCGGTTTTTGGATGAGGGTTCTTGTTCCCATCACAATCGAGCGCCCTTCTGGCACAAACACATCTTTCACATTGAAATGGTGGCTTCCTGTGCCACAAAGGCCGGACACCTTCCAGGTATCTTCGATTTCGACCTGGGAGCGCTCAAACATCATGATGTGATGCTCCGGCATCCCCGCTTTCCCAAGACGCTTCTCCCCGTTCTCGAGAATGAAGCAACCGCCACCAATCCAACCGGCATTGGATGAGCCACTGCCGAATGGCCAGCGCCCCGAAACCTTGTAACCACCCTCAACCACCTCTGCGGTTCCCATGGGCGCGGTTACCCCCACGGCGAGTCCTCCAGGACCATCACCAAAAATCTCACGAGCAAACTTCTCGGGTAACGAGGCTGACAACAAACCTGTTGTTAAGCCGATCATGACATTCCAGCCCGCGGAGCCGTCGCCAACAGCGACTTCCTTGATCAGCTTTATAAAGGTAGATGGATGAACCTCTCCGCCGCCGTACTCTTCTGGAACCAGGGCATGAAAGAGACCGGCATCCGCCAGCCTTTGAGCTATATCCGCAGGTAAGCGACGAGCCTGTTCTATTTCCTGGCTACGAGGGGGCAGCTCACTGGCAATCTGCTGCGCGGCTTCAATCAGTTGTGCATCTGTCATAACAAAACCCTACTAAATTTCCTCGAGCCGGTCTCTATCGGAATATGGGAATACATCGGAGAGAATCTGATCATGGATCATTTTCTGAATCCGTTGCCAGCCTTCGCAGGTGAACAGATCCGCATGTTGCTCACTGAACATGGAGCGCAATTTTTCATCGGGAAACAGGAAGGTTGCAAACTCTTCCGGGAATACATCGTACTCACCCACATCAAACCAGGCTTCACCTGACTGCTGCCCACCCTCCACTTTGGGTATTTCTCTGAAATTAACATCCGTCAGGTAACAGATCTCATCGTAGTCGTAAAAGACCACGCGACCATGGCGAGTAACACCAAAATTTTTCAACAGCATGTCACCAGGAAAAATATTGGCTGCCGCCAGATCCTTGATCGCAGCACCATAATCCAACAACACCTGGCGCAATTGAAAATCGCTGCAGTTTCTAACGTATATATTAAGGGGAACCATCAAGCGTTCAGTGTATAAGTGCTGAAAATGTACCGTGTCCCCTCTAATGGTTACCGTGCCGGAAGCAACTCTTTCCAACTCTTCGAGCAGATCTTGCTCAAACCGGTCTTTTGGCAGTTCAAAGTTCATGAACTCCTGGGTATCAGCCATCCGACCAACACGATCATGGGTTTTAACCAGTCGATAGGCTGCAAGCACATCGTCACGATTCACAGATTTGGTCGCGGGAAACTTATCTTTAATGACCTTGAATACAGTCTGGTAGGAGTCAAGCGCGAACACCGTCATCACCTGACCTTTGATGCCTTCGGCAACATGAAACTGATCTTCACTGCGTTTATGTTGAGCGCGGTAACCCCGAACAAACTCGGTCTTGCCGTGTTTATAAAATCCAATCGAGGTATACAGCTCCCACCGATGTTTAGCCGGTAACAGTGTCTGCAAATAGTCCACAACCTGGGATGGATTACCGGAACGCAACATGAAGTAGGATCTGGTGAAGCTGAACACGATGGACAACTTGTTCTCACCCCACAGCACAGCATCAGCACGAACCCTACCGTTACTTTCCCGAACAAAAGCGATCGCCAACGGGAAGATGTGTCCTTCAACAATTAACCGGCCAACCAGGTAAGCGCCTTTGTTGCGATAAAACACGGGTTTCAGTGTCTCAATCAGCGTGCTCGGATGATTTCTCAGGATCGGGATCTCCCGCTCCAATCTCTCGGCAATCTTGCGGGCATCCGAAGCTGCAGATGCCAATACATCGCTCAGCTCAGTTTCGTTGAGCAGATCCTCCAGCGAATGTGCGAGATGGGTATCCCGATGGCGAAGCGTCAGTGATTCGTCCGGCTCTGGTTCTGCCGTGGGATCTGCCTCGTGAAAAATCGGCGCCTCCGGGACAGACATCTCCGGATGGAGTGCTCGAAACACCCCGTTGTGAAAAGTGGCAGCCTGGGGTGTATGGCCGTGACTTCTAATCAACAAAGAAAACTCTTCTCGAACGGCGGCCCAGTCCAGCTCAACCGCCATCGCCTTGATTCGGGCACAGGCCTGGTCTCGGCGATCCGTATAAACCTGCACACGGCGCTCCGAGGCAACCTGCACTGCTGGCCAGTCCCCTGAGGTAAATCGATCTTTCGCACCACCGGAGATCTCGGTGAACTCGCGCATAAATGATTCAAACCCCTCAAGAATCAGGGCTGCAGCTGATTTCTGTTCCGCCAAAATGCGCGTTCCACCCGACAAATGGTCCATTATGCCTGTTGCATCGCAACACAACATCCATATAATGGCCAGACCAAATTGGTCCTACCAAATCGGTCGGTCCAAAAAAGTGCAAATTTAAACTGGTCCTACCAATCCGGTCTGGCCGATTTGTCGTAAATAAGCTCAAACCAACAAGGTAGAACTCGTGTCCACACCGTCAAAAGCCGGCGAAATCTTCAACATACTGCGCAGCGAAGTCCTTCGCGGTCAGTATCGTGAAGGTGAACGACTTCCGTCAGAAAGAGATCTGGCGGCACGTTTTGAGACCAATCGAGGCGCGATTCGCGAGGTCATCAAAAAGCTGGAACAGCTGGGCGTCGTCAGTGTGACCCCCGGTGGGGTGCGCGTTCAACCCGTTGGCGAAGCCAGTGTCGAGGTACTCGGTCACCTGCTGGAGCTTGGTGAAATCCCCCGCCCCGAACTGATCACACAAATGTTGGATGTTCTGGGCGCCATGATGGCCGTGTCCGTTCGTACCGCCGTAGAAAGCGCGACGGATGAGGACATCGAAGAGCTCACTCAGCTCACCGACAACCTGATCAAGTCACTGGGTACACCAGAGGTTCATCATGAAAGCTGGCGTGAGTTAGGCGAGAAGATGATGGCGATCCATCAGAACCTGGTGCTGCGCCTGGTCGGCAATGGCGTCAGAACACAGTTCCTGGGCGTCACCATGGAACCGGAGATCGAGCCAAACATCGACCTGAACGAAATTGCAGAACAACTGACTGCCGTACGCGACGCTATCCGTGCAAAGGATGCCTGGGGTGCAAGTACTGGCATGACGAATCATTTCAAAATTCTGAAGGAGCGAATTCAGATCGCAACTTCAAACATGGAGTCGAAAGAACTCCACCCCGCTAGGAGCGCAACAAATGGGTAACATTATTAAAGGTGCAATCACTGTTGGCGTACTGTTCTTCGCAGTCATCGTCGCCTATGGATTGGTAAAGACAGCGCCAGAACCTGAACAAATTGCCCCGGAAGAGATGGCAACCAGCATTCGGGTCATCGAGGTCGAACGCTCTCCTATCCGACTGGAAGTCACTTCACAGGGCACGGTTGTTCCACATAAAGAAAGTGAGCTGATTCCAGAGGTAAATGGTCGAGTCAGCTGGGTTTCCCCGAACCTGGTTGCCGGTGGTTACTTCAAAGCAGATGACGTGCTGCTAAAAATTGATGATCGCGACTATCGTTCAATGGTTGCTCGTGCTCAGGCCACGTTGAGCCGAGCCAGAGCGGAAGAAGAACTGGCACGCTTTGAACTGGGTCGTATGGAAGAGCTGGTCAAGAAAAAGCTAACCAGCCAGTCCAGTCTGGAAAATGTGCTGAGAAACCATCGAATTGCCAAAGCTGCTTTGCAAGATTCACAGATTGCACTTGAACAGGCGAATCGTGACCTAAACCGCACTGAAATCCGCGCGCCTTACGACGGCCTGGTTAGAACAGAAAAAGTCGACCTCGGACAATACCTCAGCCGAGGACAATCCATCGCTTCGATTTACGGAAGTGAGTCTGCAGAGGTTCGATTGCCCGTAGCAGACCTTCAGCTGGCTTATCTTGACCTGCCTCTCGGCCACCGGGGCGAACTCAGTGGCGATCTCGCCCCTGATGTTCTTCTTTCAACGGACTACGGCGGCAGGCACTACGAATGGGTAGGCAAGCTGGTCAGGACTGAAGCAGAAATTGATTCCAAGAGCCGCATGGTGACCGCAGTGGTTCGAGTCCGGAATGATGAAAACCCGGATCAACCTGATCTGCCCGTTGGCCTCTTCGTGAACGCCAGCATCAAAGGTCGTGCCGTCGACAATGTGATCACTCTGCCCCGCGCTGCACTACGCAATCAAAACCAGGTGCTAGTTGTCGATGGAGACAGCCGACTGCACTACCGCGGTGTGGAGATCATGCGTTTCGAAAATGACAATGTGTTGATTTCCGGCGGTCTTAACTCGGGTGACATCGTTAACGTTTCGCCACTGCAGACCGTGATTGAAGGTATGCGCGTCAACACCATTTCGCAGCCTGCGAACGGATAAACACCATGGAAAACCACAAGGTCATCGCCTGGTTTACCGATAACCCGGTAGCCGCCAACCTGATGATGCTCATCTTCCTCGCTGGCGGAACCATTTCTCTGTTCTCCATGCACAAAGAAGAGTTCCCAAATATCGAACCGGGTATCGTCCAGGTTCAGGTGCCTTACCTGGGTGCCGCCCCGGAAGAAGTTGAAGAAGCCGTCTGTATTCGTATCGAAGAAGCCATCGAAGGTGTCGACGGCATGGACCGCGTACACACCACCTCTCGTGAGGGCATGTGTTCGGTCATGATCGAGCTGCTGCAGGATGCGAACATCACCACGGCGCTAAACGACATCAAAGGAAAGGTTGACGCCATCTCAACCTTCCCCAGTGAAACCGAGAAACCGATTGTCAGCTCAATGCAGTTTCGCGGTCAGACGATTTCCCTGATCGTTCACGGTGACACTGATGAAGCCACATTAAAGCTCATTGCCGAGGAGGTTCGCGACGATATCTCCGCACTGGAAGGTATTTCACAGGTTGCCGTCAGCTATGCACGGCCCTGGGAAATTTCTATCGAAGTCAGTGAACAGACGTTGCGACAATACAACCTGACCATGACCCAGATCGCGAACGCCATACGCCGCGCGTCGCTGGATCTTCCGGGTGGGTCAATCAAAACCGAGGGTGGCGAAATTCTGCTGCGCTCAAAAGGCCAGGCGTACCGTGGGTACGAGTACGAAGACATCGTTATCGTCACTCGCGCTGATGGCACCAACATTACGTTGGGAGACATCGCGATTGTGCGCGATGACTTCCAGGAAGGATTCCTGCGAGCCCGATTCAACGGCGAACGTGCTGTTTCTGTCATGGTCTACAGAGTTGGTGATGAAGACACCATCACCTCTGCCCAGGCGGTTAAGCAGTACATCGAGAAGAAGCGAAACCTGTTACCCCGTGGCGTGTCTCTTAGCATCTGGATAGACGAATCAATCGCACTGGATCGACGAATTGGAGCGCTGACAAAAAACGCCTATGCGGGTCTTGCTCTGGTATTGCTGATTCTGACCTTATTTCTTCGCTTCAAAGTGGCCATTTGGGTTGCCGCCGGTATTCCCATCGCCATCATGGGCGCCATTTGGGCGTTTCCCTTCGCCGGTATCAACATCAGCTCATTGACCGTCCTGGCTTTCATCCTGGTGCTCGGCATCGTTGTGGATGACGCCATTGTGGTGGGTGAAAGAATTTTCAGTCACGAGACAACTGACCGTAATCATCGGGAAGCTGCCATCGCGGGTACCGCTGAGGTCATCACGCCGGTGGTTTTCGGTGTTCTCACTACTATCGCCGCCTTTCTGCCGATTCTTCTCATCGAAGGTCGGATGGGTGAGTTCTTCTCCATCATCGGCTGGGTTGTCTTGGTCTGCCTGATCTTCAGCATCCTGGAATGTATGTTCATCCTGCCTGCTCACCTGGCCCATCGAAAAACCGAGGGCTACTTTATGGAAGGCACGCCAGTGGTCAAAGGCTGGATCGCATTCCAAAGCAAATTTGCGAACTCGCTGGAATGGGTTGCCACTGAGGTCTACCGACCTTTCCTCGTCAAAACTCTCCAGTGGCGCTGGGTTACCTGGGCAGTCGCAACCTTCGTACTGGTCACGTCTATTGCGCTGATCGCCAGCGGGCGGGTGATCTTCCAGTTCTTCCCCGCCGTGGAAGGTGACCGGATATACGCGACCCTCACGATGCCGGAAGGCATCAACGTTGAATTCACTGAAGAGGCCGCCAGCCAGATTGAACGAGCCGCTTTTGAGACCGCACAGCAAATCAACGAAGAGCTTGGATTTACCGATCGATCCGTCATTAGACAGACTTTCCAATCGATTGGCGTAAACGCGGCCAGAAGCAATGGACCACCCGTTATGACGTCTGGCGGCAGTCATCTTGCCGAGATTGTTGTGACCCTGGTGCCTATCGAAGATCGACCGGGTTGGAACACCAATCGAATTGCCGAGGTCTGGCGCGAAAAGACCGGCTCGGTTACCGACGCAGTTGAACTACAGTTTACGACCAACACCTTTAATGCAGGCGATCCCATCGCGCTGCAATTGAAAGGTCGTGACATCGAACAGCTACGCAGTGCTGCTCAGTTCCTAAAAGCAGAACTGGCACGCTACCCCGGCGTTATGGACCTGACTGACTCCTTCCGCTCTGGCAAACAAGAAATCAAACTGGACATCCTGCCTGAAGCCAAGCCACTTGGTCTCACCTTGAATGACCTGGCCCGCCAGGTAAGACAAGCATTCTATGGCGAAGAAGCGCAGCGTATCCAAAGAGGTACTGATGATGTTCGCGTCATGGTCCGTTATCCCGAAGAAGAAAGGCGATCCTTGGGCAACCTCGAGAACATGCGTATCCGTACCAACGATGGTACCGAGGTGCCCTTCTCCACGGTCGCCCGGGTTGAATACGGCACGGGCTTCAGCTCCATTAATCGTGAAGATCAACAGCGGGTTATTGACGTTAAGGGTGATGTGAACCGAAGTGTGGTCACGCCAGAAGAAGTGATCGCTGCGGTAGAAAAAGCGGTGTGCGAACCGGGCACAACCTTCGGCAATCGAGAAAGCCGCTGCACCAATGCTGACTTCCCCGGCGTTGCCTTCAAGATCTCTGGCGAGCAAGAAGAAAGAAACAAGGCGCTGGGCAGTATGGTTTCAACCATTCCGCTGGCCCTGATGATTATTTTCGCGCTCCTGGCGATTCCCTTGAAGAGTTATATGCAGCCGCTTGTCATCATGAGCGTCATTCCATTTGGTGCTGTTGGCGCCATCGTTGGTCACTACATCATGGGATGGGATCTGATCTTCTTCTCCATGCTGGGTATCATCGCCCTGTCCGGCGTTGTCGTGAACGCCTCGCTTGTGCTGGTGGATTACATCAACCGGCAACGTCGAGCGGGTGTGGAGCTGTTTGAAGCTGTAGCAAATGCAGGTGTCGTTCGTTTCAGGCCAATCATCCTGACCTCCGTCACCACGTTCGTGGGTCTGATTCCTCTGATGACAGACAGTGATCCAGAAACGTTCATGTTCATCCCGATGGCCATATCACTCGCCTTTGGTGTGTTGTTTGCCACCGCTATTACCCTCTTCCTGGTACCAAGCCTGTATCTCATGCTGGAAGACTGGTTGAACTTCTGGGGACTGAATAATTCCGAAGACCCTGCCCTGGTCGTGCACAACGACGTTGACGAGCCAATCGATCCTACCGCGGAACCAACGCCGACAGTCAGCGCCTAGACGCTGCTAAAGCTGGTAGTCGTTTCTCTCCGATTCAACGTCGGAGAGATACTCCACCAACTCCCATTCAATACCATTGTCATCAAAGTAATAGGCTCGCCGGCGATGCGGATGATCGTTCAGAGCGGAAACCGGCGAGAGCTTGTAACCCGCTTCGGTCACTCGAGACATGATGGCATCGAGGTTTTCGACGACAAAGCCAAGATGGTTAATCCCGTCATTTCTATAAGTGACATCTGATCTTCCTGAAGGCTCAGCATTCTGCTGCAGAGCGATGTAATGTTCAGAAGTGCCAAAGTGCGCCCACTTGCCACGAGCTTCCTGGGTTTCTTCGTTCCAATACATGTGGCCACCGCCTCTAACGGATGCGTCAGGAAAGACAGCTGAAAGAAAGCGAACCGTCTCATCGATGGATTCGACTGTAATGTTGGCGTGTTCGAGCTGCATGTCTGTTCTCCCTTTTTGAATATTTAGTAAAGTATTTACTTTACTTTAAATCAGGAAAGTTCTTTTAGTAAAGTTTTTTATTTACTTATTTTCAGTGCTACGGCAAGATGCCCAAATGACTGCAGAGACCTCCGGAAATCAGGATAAAATCCTCTATCAAATCAAACGATTAGGGCCACAATCTGCAAAGGACTTGAGCCTTGCACTGGGCATGACCACCATGGGAATTCGGCAACATATGGCCGTTCTCGAAGAACAGTCCCTGGTGACCACAACACCACCGGAACCCCAGAAACGCGG
This sequence comes from Pseudomonadales bacterium, assembly GCA_965267195.1. Lineage (GTDB taxonomy): Bacteria > Pseudomonadota > Gammaproteobacteria > Pseudomonadales > Azotimanducaceae > UBA9659. Next base: position 291,770 of record OZ253942.1, on the reverse strand, counting down.
CAGACCTATCGCCCGCTGGCAGCTGACCGATGAAGGTCATGCCCGGTTTCCCGATGCCCATGCCCAGATGACAGTGGAGCTCATCACCAGCGTACGCGACCTACTGGGAGAACAGGCGCTCGATAAAATCATCACTGATAGAGCTGAGAAAACGAAAGAAGCCTACCACGCGGCTTTAGAGACCAAACGCACCCTTGCGGCCAAAGTCACTGAACTGGCCAGGTTACGTACCGCTGAAGGTTATATGGCTGAAGTCGAGCGTCTCCCGGATGGGATATTCAGACTTGCGGAGAACCACTGCCCTATTTGTATCGCGGCAACCAGCTGCCAGGGCTTCTGCCGAACTGAACTACAAACCTTTCAGGCAGTGTTCGAGGGTTCGGCAGAGGTTAAAAGAGAAGACTACCTGCATGAGGGTGCGAGACGCTGCTCTTACCTCATTACACCGATCGACTAGTTGGTACCCAGTGTGATGTCGCCAGAGCGAGTCGACAGAACAACACTGCCATCGCCATTACCCATCGTAAACCTGAGTGACTCGTCGCCGACATACTTGGACACTTTAGGTTCATCGTCACTCAACCTGTTTCGAATCGTGCCAGAACCGGTTTCGATATCGAAGCGCGCGTTAATGTCACCACCCAACCTAAGGCGAATGGAGCCACTAACACTATCGAATTCAATATCACCTGCTTCGGTATCGTTACTTATCACTTCAATATCACCCGACACTGAGTGACCAGCCACTGAGCTGACCACCTCATTGGTCACCTCAATATCACCAGATACTGTCTCGACACTCATGTCATCTCCGCCGTCGCGAATCAGCACACTGCCGCTAACCGACGTGTACTTGGCTTCACCCCGGGTGCCGTGAGTATCCACATCACCGCTCACGGTTCCGATTCGTAATCGACCAGCAACATCTCGAACATCGACATCGCCACTCACAGATTGAACTGTGATGCGACCTTCACCGCCTTCAAGGCTCACGTCACCACTGACCACGCCGATTTCTACATCACTCTCCATACCCTGCACGTCGACATCCGTTGACACGCCTTTCACCTCAAGCTGGCTGGTCGCAGGAAGCTGTACTGTCAAGTCAGAACCCTGACTACTACCACCCCACCAACTGTCGTGATCATTATCAATTTTCACTTCTATCTGAGTTTCATCACCATCCACGTCGAAAATAAACTCTTTGGTTTTCTCATCCAAAGTACCGTGGACCCGAACTGCAGACTTGTCCCAGGTTTCAACACTGACCCGACCGCGGACCACGTTGATAGAAACCAGACCGTCAACCTCGACGTCTTTTGTCATATCCACTGACTCACCTTCAGCAAGTGACAGTGGCGCCAACAATACAAATACCGCGAGGGCGAAAAATTGCTGAGTGAAATTCTTGTTGTTCATAGTGATGTTCCTGAATGGACAAAGTCCTGCTTCAATAATTCAAGTTCCTGCTCGTGGATGCGAATCAGCATTTCCCTGAGCCTCGTGTTTTCGGGATTCGCCTGAACCTGATACTCGAGATCACGTCGCGCGCGATCGAGAATCTCCAGGTTTTCGTACAAATCGTTTCGAGTTTCTTCATCCAGCGCACTGTTCACCTGGGTGAACCGTTCCACCATTGGATTACGAACCTGCAGGTACTCCTGCTGGATTTCGCCAAGCCCGGTGAGCTGCGCTTCGCCGGTGGGTCCCGGTCGCTGCAACTGGACGATGTTCAACACTAACGCCGAGACCGCGAAGACCAGGCTGGCGGCGACGGCATAAGGCATCCAAAACTGCTGATCTCGAACCGACTTCTGCGGATGATCCTGAATACGGCGCTCTACGCCGACCCAGAGGTCTCTATCCGGCTGCATCTCCGGCTCCAGATCTCGCACCATTCGTGCAAGTTCCAGATCGCTGATTGTGTCTTTTTCGTTTGTCATGCTTCTTAGATGCTCTTTAGACCTAAATGGTTGAAACACTCATGAAAGTTTCTCTTTGAGCAGTGTTCGTGCTCGATGCAGCTGGGCTTTGCTGCTACCAACGGCAATATCCAGCATTCCGGAAATTTCCTCATGGGTGTATCCCTCCAGGGAATAGAGCACAAAAACGGCTCTTGCCCCGTCAGGTAAGGCTGCTATTGCAACCTCAAGACTGAGCTTCTCTTCCTGGGTTTCGCGATACTCAATCTCGATATCATCGATATCCAGACTGTTCTGGAAGTGTTTTTGCTTTCGCAGGTAACTTAGGACGGTATTGGTCGTGATTCGATAGAGCCAGCTGCCAAAAGCACTGTCCCCTCGGAATTTCGATAGATTTCGCCATGCCTGAACAAAGGCTTCCTGGGCCATGTCTTCAGCCATGTCTCTGTCGTTCAGGAGACGTACGCACAGCGCAAACACCTTACCGATATGCAGATGGTAAAGTTCTTCGTACGCTCGATAGTCGTTGTTTTTTGCGCGCTCAATCAGCGCGGCTTCAGATGACACAACTGGTGCCCCAATACACGCCTGTCAGAAGTTTAGACGCATTCCAGAACAAAGGGTTTAAATGATTATCGCGCCATTCCGAAAAATTCATCATTGGGGCGCATGCTGGAGAGGTTCGCCATGCGGTTGCTCAGCGCAAAGAAGGAGGTAATGGCGCCAATATCCCAGACATCGTCCATGGAGAAGCCTTCCGCCCTGACTCTACCGATATCCTCGTCACTGATGGATGCAGAATCTGTCGCCACCTTGAGGGCAAAGTCCAGCATGACACGCTCACGACTGGATAAATCTGCTTTCCGGTGGTTGATGGCAACCTGATCAGCAATCAGCGGATTCTTGGCCCGTATACGCAAGATAGCGCCGTGAGCGACAACACAGTACTGGCAGTCGTTTACCGCTGACGTAGCGACGACGATCATTTCTCTTTCTGCTTTGCTCAAGCCAGAGTCTTTCTCCATCAGAATGTCGTGATACTGCATGAAGGCCCGCAGTTCATCAGGTCGATGTGCCAGCACCAGAAACACATTGGGCACAAAGCCCGTTTTTTCCTGGATGCTTTCAATTCGCTCACGAAGGTCATCCGGGAGATCTTTGATTTCTGGAACAGGGAATCTGCTGATGTCGTTCATGATACGTGTTGCTCCTCAAACTGATATCCATGATAACTGGCGATGGCCAACCCCGCCGCAACGCTGGCAAACGGATCGTGCTCCACCACCTTCCCTGGGAACTGGGTTTCCAGCATACGTTTCACAGCTGCGATCTGCGACGAGCCTCCGGTTCTAATCACAATATCAACATCGTTAGTTGTTCGATCCGCGAGCTCCAAGACCCGAGTAACGATGTCGTGCATCTCTCCCAGCATTCCAGACATCAGTGATTCCAGCTGATCTCTCGAAAAGGGCAAAGCCAGATCCAGTTCCGGGACATCGATGATCGTTTCCTCCACTGAAGACAGTGCCGCCTTTGCGTCTTTGATCGCCTGGAAAACAAGATAACTGTAGTTGTGAGTAATCAGGTCTAACAATCGCTCGAATTTCTCTTTGCCTTCACCGCCCTGCTTGATTCGGTCGACAATCATCGATCGGTACTCATTCTGGTTCAGGATGTAGGTCACCGCCCAGTTCAGCAGTTTGTCCTCGTACTCTTCAAACGGAAATTCGTTTTCGATCAGGTACCCGTCCTTCACCCTTGACCACATCTCGCCTTTGCCAAACTCTGGAAAAAGCAGTTCCTTGAAGATCAATTGATCGATGTGATCACCACCCAGCGGTAAACCTGTGGTTGCCAGCACATCGAATTTTGCGCCTTCGTATTCGACGACACTGAGGTCCAGCGTACCGCCGCCAAAGTCCACGGTCAGCACACAGCCACTATCTGGCGATTGTTCATCATGGCGATAGCTGAGTGTGGCCGCGACAGGCTCTGGATAGAAAGATAACTGATTGATGCCCGCATAAGAGCAGGCCTCCGAGAGACGCTCGAAAGCCAGAGAGTTTCTTTGCTCTTCTTTACCTTCAAACAAAACAGGGTGACCAAAATGAATATCACTCAACGGTTCCGACAGACACTTTTCAATGGTTCTGCGGATCCGCAACAGAATCGGGGTAATAAGAGCAACCAGCCTGAACGGATGATCGAACACCATCAGCCTTTTGATGGAGCTGTTACCCAGCAGTCGCTTTACGCCTCTGAACAGGCGACCGGGCATACCTCTGTCGACGAGCGGCTGGCCATACACATTCTGTGTTGCGGTTTCTGCCTGAGAATGCGGGTCATCCGGGTTGGCTTCGGAGGTGACCATGGAAGTTTTGGCAATGACTTCGGGCGTCAGCTCAACAATTCGATCACGGTTTTCATCAATATACTGGCTGACGGCTGCTTCACCAGTGAGCGTCACCAGATCCCGATCAAGGTGTGTCGCCGTGGGCATGATAGGTCCCTCTTCTTCCAGTGGAACCATGTGCACACGCTCACCGTCATACCAGGCAGCTGCACTGTTAGAAGTGCCGAAATCGAGACCTACACCGATCATAACTTATTGATTTTTAACGCCAACAAAAATTAAGCAAGGAGCGATTAACGCACATTTCCTGGCGCTTGCCTAGATGGATTTTGGTTAAGTTTCTGTAAGCGAGGGCGCGCCCCTCTATCAATCCGTCAGGATTGATCTGGGTCGATTTCCAGCGTGTCTAGAAGTTGTCCTGTACCAGCCAACACTCTGTATCTCGCGAGCAAAGCTACATAGTCACCGGTGGTTTTCGCAATCTGCGCTCGCAACAGTTCGTTTTGCACATCGAGCAAATCCAGCAGGGTTCGTTTACCGAGTGTTAGCTGCTCACGGTAAACCTCGAGCACCTCTTCTGTGGATTTCACGTGAGCTTCCAGGTATTCAAGCCGGACCAGGATGTCCTGCAATTCATTCCAGATCAACGTGACGTCTTCTTCCACCGCGCGTTGGGTACTGCGCAGGCTTTCCCGCGCTGCAAATTCTCGAGCTTCTGCTTCGTTCAAACGCGCTCGGTCTGAACCGCCTCGATAAAGGTTGTATGTCATCCTGACAACAGCAGTCTCATCGTCATTGGGGCCTTCGGAGCCATCCAAATCATCGTTCCGGGTAGCACCAAGCTCAAGATCAAAGCGTGGGTAGAAAGCGCCCCTTGCACCCTTGCGAGCCGCTTCCGTTGCCGCAAGTTCCGCTTCAACCGCTTCAATACCGGGATTATTTACCTTGGCCAGTTCCAGTGCTTCTTCAAGTGTCTGAGGCAGAGATTCAACCGCTGCCGGCAGGCTGAGTGCCTCCGGATACTCTCCTACGACTCGAAAATATTCAGCAACGCCGTTCTTTGCTTCTCTCTGAGACAGAAGCACATTGGACTTTGCCTGAGCCCGACGACCGCGAGTTTGCACCACATCTACTTTGGTACCCACCCCGCTTTCGAATCGTTCGGTGATTTTTTCAAGCGTTTCATCATGGTGGGCAAGATTTCTTTCCGCCAACCTAACGATCTCGTTACGACGCAACACCTCCAGGTAAACCTGGATAGCCCTCAAACTGACGTTTTCCTGTGTACCTACCAGTCTTGCGAGTGCTGCATCTACAAGTGCCGATTGCTGACGCACGAAATTGCGAGTGGACGAGCCGTCAAACAACAGCTGAGTCACACGGATGCTGCTTTCTGAGCGAGTCAGATCAATATCATCTTCTCCGAGCGCTCTGGTCGTGGTGTTGTTTGAGTTTTCATAGCCACCGGCAAGCACCAGGTCGATGCTTGGGAAATAGCCACCGCGAGCCTGATTCTTCAACTCTTCGGCAGCGTCTACCGAATACTGGCTTGCCAGCACGTCTGGATTGGTACGCAACGTCAACCGGATGGTTTCTTCCAACGTTTGTGCCCATGTTTGCGCTGACACTACTACGAGCAGTAGGCCCACAATTTGTAAACAACGTTGCACTGTCGCACTCCCCTATCCGCGTCTTGCGCGCGTTTCTATGCGCGCGGCTATTTTAATGGCTGACATATAGATGTCTAACTACTGAATCGTAATACCTGCCGATTCATAACTACCAACAATCATAAATGCCGACCAGATGTATGGATAACCCCATTCGGGGGAATCAATCAGGGCAAGTTGCGTTTCACGCAATGCCTCTCTGGCAGGCACCCCTGCAACCACTCGATCGTAAAAATCGGTCATCAATGCCTGCGTACCGGCATCACTCACCTCCCAAAGAGAGCTGATCACCTCTGCGACACCGGCCTCCTGAAAGGATCGGCGTAATCCGTATACACCCTCACCTTCGTGAATCTCACCCAATCCCGTCTCACAGGCAGACAACACAACCAGTCGTGTGCCAGACAGATCCAGCCCCAACACCTCCAGAGCAGTCAGTACACCGTCATTAACCGTATCGATATCACCGAGGAATTGAGCGTTGGTGTTAATCCCGGCAAAAGCGAGCCCTGCACGCAGCAGCGGGTTGTCTCCCGGCGGCGGCACTTGAACTTCTGCAGAACGCTGCATTTTCAGCAGCCGCTTCCGCAAATTGTCATCAGCCTCCAGGAAGAAGCCGTGAGTTGCCATGTGCAGGATCTCTGGTGTTTCAGTGATAGCAGCAAGTACATGCTCCTGCGCGTCATTACCAAAATAAACCGTGCTTTGTTCTTCACTCGCCTGCACGCGGTCAGTGATGATTCGACCTTCCTCTTCTGCACCGGGCAGCGGCGCAAAGTTCAGGCCGCGTAAACCACTACCAGCACCCCGGATGCCCAACTTAAGCGCTGCAGAGCGTCGACCTTCAGCAGCCGCAATAGCAGCCGCATCCACCACACCATCAGCGTTGTAATCTGGACCGGCAAGGATCATGTATTCGCCTTCAGCCAGTTCATATTCGTTTGGCAGAAGATCACGACCTGAAGTCAGTATGTGAACATCAGTCGTTTGAATCAGGTACTCCTCGTCCTCGTTCATCAGCGCTGAGAACGGCAGAATGTTCAACACACCGTCTGGAATCAGGTAAACGTACTCAAGATCACCAATGGACTCTTCGATGGGAGCCCAGACCAACTCATGAGCAATCTGGCCAACCTCCAGAAGTTCGTCCTCATCTGCCAGGTCATCCTGGATGATGGTTCTGAATTCAATAACGGCTTCTTCAATTTCACCGCTGTCAGGGAACTCAACCAGGTCGTAGGTCACTTCACCATCTTGTTTGATGATCACACCAGCAAGGACACGCCCCTCTCCATTATCGTTGTACATGAGGTAATCAACCAGCGCGGTGCCATCAGTAAGCGCTGATTCCAAAGTGTCAGCCGAAGTGCCAGCGATAGAGGAGCGATATCGTGCACTGGCTCGCCCCAATTCACCTTGCAGTTCGTTTACCCGCAGCTCCAGCTCATAAAGCGCTTCTGCGTGACGACCCTGCGTTTCTGCTGTGGGTCCTGACAAAGTCAGCGAGGCAAGTTCTTTTCGAGCTTCTTCCAAAGCACTGGCAATCGACGCCATCCGTGGGTCAGCAGATATCTGAGAAATCTGCTCAATCTCGGAAGTAATCTTCAGGAGCAAGCCTTTGCGCTGCAGGCTCGCCTCAATCGCTTTTTTGCCGCGAGCAGGGTCATCCACAGAAGCCAGCAGTCTCAGGTATTCATCAAGCTCAGGCTTGTGTAACCGCATGTAACCTTCGCGAGCGTTCTCTCCGGTTACCCAGAGCATGCGATCAAGAAAGACACTTCGTCTGGCCAGCCCCTCTTCACGAAGCTCAACTGCACCGGACAAATCATTTTGTGCTTCACGAACCTTCGCCAGGTTGTTCAGCGCCTCAAACGTGTAAGGGTGCTGTTCGCCGAGCACTTCTTCTGCGGTTCGAAGTGCCAGCTCGAGGTCTCGTGCAGCCTCTTCCAGCGCTCCCTGGTCAAGTTGAATCGCACCGATATCAATCAGGGATCGCACCGTATCGATATGTTTTTCACCCAGCGTTGATCGGCGAGTCACCAGCGCCTGGCCAACAGTTTGCTGGGCTTCATCCAGCCGCCCCTGTTTATGATAGACACGGCCCAGGTTGTTAAGGCTCTTCAAAGCATCCTGGTTCTCCGCCCCAACCGTCACACTCCAACGTTCGACTAGATCCGCGAACATGGCTTCTGCGGCATCGAAATCTTCCATCAGCATGTACAGATACGCGAGGTTGTTCTGCATACCGATTGCGTCCGGATGATTTTCACCGAGGCTGCGGGAGATGTGTTCATAACTGGTGAGATAAAGCGGTTCCGCTTCTCGGAAGTTGCCTTGGCTCTCATGCAGAAGCGCCAGGTTATTTCTGATTCGTGAAGTTTGTGCATGGCTGACACCAAACGTCTGCTCCATGCCCTCAAGTGTCTGCTTCAGCAGTGGCTCTGCATCATCATAGAGCCCCAGTTGTTCATAAAGGTTGCCGAGGTTATTCATGGCAACCAGCGTGGTTGGGTGAAATTCCCCACCATACTCAAGCATCGCCATCATTGACTCTTCAAATGCGCCTTCAGCGTCGTCAAACCGGCTTTGTCGCTGGTAATAGGCACCAAGCTCAACCAGGACGTTATAAAACTCCGTGGGATTGTCCTGCCAGGCAACCCGACCATGGTTCGCTACATCTTCAGCAACCGCTGTTGCTGAATTCACATCACCTTCACCACTCAAAACCCGAGCAAGATAAGTCTTGCCGGTATAACTCAGTTTAGTAGAACCAATCTGGCGCGCTGTCAGTATGAGCCCGGACAACATGTCCTTCGCCACCTGGGTCTCACCCCTGGCTGAGTAAACATCCGCCAGGTCCAGCATGTTTCGCAGCGCAAACTCGCTAATGCCATCCGTCGATTGCTGGAGGCTGAGCGCTATGCCGTCAATGACCGCTTGCGCATCATCGAGGCTTCCCGTATCGCGATGCAGTCTGGCGAGCCACTGCTCACATTGCAGGGTTTCCGGATGGTAACGCGTCATGGCTTCCGCATAAGAGCTGCAAGCCATACTCATGATGGCTGTTGCTGCTTCATTATCCGCTGCCGCTTGCATGGTCTCCGAGAGTCTCACCATCGCTTCCAGTGTCAGAGCGTGTTGCGCGCCAAGCGACTGTTCGAAGCCGCCGACAATCATTTCCTTGATCGCTACCGCCTCGTCAAACGCGCCCGCCTTCTCATAGAGTTCAGCCATAAGCGCAGCTATATATAGTGTCTGTGGATGCCCTTCCCCGAGCAGCTCGGAGCTGACCGCCAGGGCTTCGCCGTAATAAGCATCAGCGGTTTCAACATCGCCTAGCTGTCTCGCGACCAATCCCATTTCCCGCATGGACACAACGGTGTACCAGTGAGAGGGACCAAATGTTTCTTGAGCCAGCAACACGGCGCCTTCGGCGAGCATCGCAGAGGTTTCCAGATCACCCTCTCCCATCATTGCCTGCATTTCGCCAAAGAGTTCTTGCCATGCCATGGCATCTTCTGCCTGGGACTCCGCAATCGCCGATGCATTGATGACCGCTTCATCAACCCACGCAGGTTGGGCTGATGCGACTTCCGTTAGCTGCTGCAAACCTGTCTGGACTCGGTTTTTATCACCAAGTTCTATGGCTCGCTCAACATCGGCAACCAGGAGTTGCATAGCCAATTCGCTGATCCCGGCTTCCTCAGCCAGAAGCACTGCCAGCTCCAGCGAATCTTTGTCGTCTGGACTTTCCGCGAGGATTTCGACGTAGGCTGCCACGGCACCCTCAACGTCACCGTCCATCATCGCCTGTTCAGCGGCCGCATGGAGTTCGGAGGAGTAAGAAAAGGACAGGTAAAAACCCGATACCAGGAGAAGCAGAAACGATGCGCTCAGTTTCTTGAACATGATGTGGCCCTCGGAGGATTTGCTCCTCTATTGGTACTGCATTAAGCACCTGTAATCAACAAGATACCGTTGATTTGGTAGAAACAACTTAACGAACGGACCCGGACCTGACTATGCGGCACATGTAATGATTTTGTAAGTGGCATTCAGCGGTCGCAGTGTGTACATTGCGCGAGCCCCTGACGAAAAGGGGCGTGAAATGAAAAGGGAGCAAATGACGGAGCAGGATCAAACGCCCAGGCAATGTAGCGCCTTCGCGACAATGTTGGGCAACCTGGTACTAAAGATGTCAGGGTGGCGGAGAGCCGGAGAAGTACCGAAAGCAAGAAACATGGTCGTCATTGCTGCACCACATACCAGCAACTGGGACTTTATTTTCCTGCTCGCGGCTGCCTACTCATTTGGCATCTCCATTAACTGGCTTGGCAAAGACGGGCTATTCAAAACCCCACTGGGACCCCTGCTGAAGTATCTGGGAGGTGTCCCCGTAGACCGCTCCAAACCGAACAATATGGTGCAGACCCTATCTGCCGAAATCGAGCATGGCGTTGGCATCAATCTCGTTGTGCCACCCTCCGGGACACGAGGCTATACCGACTACTGGAAATCTGGTTTCTATCGAATCGCTCAAGCAGCACAAATCCCAATGGTCTGTGGTTACCTGGACTATGAGAAAAAAGAAGCTGGACTAGGACCCGCTTTCCTACCTACTGAAGTTGGCGCAGACATGGACCGCCTAAGGGAGTTCTACAAAGATATCGTCGGCAAGTACCCCGATCAAAAAAGCCGAATCAGGTTAAGAGAAGAAGACAGCTAGCCCCACCCGGAATACTGTATATAATTACAGTATGGCAAACGATCTCAACCGCTGCGAATTCATAGGTCGCCTGGGTGCCGATCCTGACATGAACTTCACAGCCAAGGGCATTGCTGTCGCCAGATTTTCATTGGCAGTCAATAAACGATGGAAAGATCGTGGCTCAGGGGTTCAACAGGAAGATACCCAGTGGATTCGCATTGTCGCTTTTCGAGGACTCGCAGAAGTCTGCGGTCAGTATCTGTCGCGAGGTTCACGAGTTTTTATCGCGGGTGAACTGCAGAACCGAACCTTCCAAGACGGTGAACAAGAAAAACGTGTCACCGAAATCGTTGCTCGTGAAATGCTGATGCTGGATAGCCGCGGCCGAAAGACGACGTCACCCTCCAGCCCTTACAAGAGCTGGGGGCAAATGCATCCCGCCTACAAAAAGGATTAAAGGTTATTGAACAGTCATTGCTGGCTGATCGACCTCCGGCGGCTCCATGCACTGGCTTGCCTGGTGATGAACCAGCCGGGCATCCCCTGCTTCAACAACAAAGTTATTAGTCGCAACTAACCAACCACCGGGAAGCTGTTCGTAGCAAATCACTGAGTAAAGATCATCCTGCTGCAACACTCGTGCGCCATGACAAACGATCGTGGACCCTTCTGGCTGGCCTGCAAAAATAGATTCCCAGCTTTGCAGAATGTCTTCTCGGCCAAACAGCGGCGCCCATCCGGGATGGATGCAAACTGAGGGGTATTCAACAGCCCAGATGTCTGCCATCTGTTTCATATCACGATTGTTAAACGCTAAATAGAAGGCTTCGTTAGCGAATTCGATGACAGCGGGATCAATAGTTTTCATGGATTGATTCTAGCAAACATGGATAATGGCAGCGGAAAAGCTCTCGGAGTCGTGATCATGCAATGCCCCAAGTGCCAAGGCGAAATGGAAGAAGTCACGCTGAGTACACTCAGTGGTGGCGTGGAAGTCGATCGCTGTATCAACTGCCGCGGCATTTGGTTTGATATTGGTGAAGCCGAACTCCTGAAAGACAAGTGGATGTCCGACTATATCGATGACGGCGACCCTGGTGTCGGCAGAGAGCACAACAAGATCCGTGACGTAAACTGCCCTCGATGCGGTAAACCCATGGAGCAGCTGAACGACCCACTACAGACTCATATTCAGTATGAGGCCTGCGCGGAACACGGTATGTACTTCGACGCTGGCGAGTTCACCGACTACAAGTACGAAACCCTGATGGATATCTTCCGGGATTTCGTTTTCGCGATCCGCAACACTAACTAGTGAGCACCACCATCGATCGCGAGTATCGCGCCCGTGGTAAACCCAGCTGATTCACTGGCAAAGTAAAGCGCAGCACCCACAACTTCTTCGGGATCTCCGCCACGCTGCAGCGGAATGTTTTCCTCTGCTCGTTTCGCAAAAGCGTCCATGTCCCAGGCTTTACTGATATCCGTCAAAAACGGACCGGCCATAATGCAGTTCACGCGAACCTTGGGACCATAGGCATACGCAAAAGATCGCGTTATCGCATTTAATCCCGCCTTCGCAGCACCGTAGGGTTCAGAGTTGGGGCTCGCATTAACCGCAGCGATGCTGGAGACATTAATAATGCATCCGCCATCTCCTTCTGCCATGCGCGAACCAATGTTTGCGCTTAACCGAAACGGGCCTTTCAAGTTAACGCCGATGACCTTATCGAAGAGCTCTTCAGACACCTGATCCAATGAAGGATACAAGGGCGACATCCCTGCGTTATTGACGAGCACATCAACCTTGCCGAACCTTTCGTAGACGGCATCAACCATTTTATCCAGCGAATCCCAATCAGCTGCGTGAGCAGCATAAGGGAAAGCTTCGACGCCATGAGCTTCAACTTCTTTTGCGGTTGCTTCACAGCTGTCCATCTTTCGGGAAACAATCGCGACGTTTGCACCGTGCCTCGCAAACCCCAACGCCATGGATCGGCCAAGACCTCTGCTTCCGCCTGTAATGAGTACTACTTTCTCTGTCATATCCAGTTCGTCCACGCGCTGCTTCCTCGATCAGTTAACTAATAGCCAGCCATTGAATCACAACAGGGTCAGGTGTGCACTTGCACCATGGACGCAGTAAAATCGGCTTATGAATGAACTCATACCGAGAAGACTACGCCACCGCGTCAGGACCCTGAGCACCATTCTTGGCGAAACCATGACACGACAGCACGGCGAAGCCTTCCTGGAAAAAGTTGAAGAAATTCGTCTCCTGGCAAAAGCCAACCGTCAGTCCGTGGAGGATGATGGTGAAAAAGGTGACCACGAACGTCTTCGGGAAGTTCTCCGCACGCTGGACGATGAAAACCTAATTTCGATCGCGAGAGCATTTAACCAGTTCTTGAATCTCACCAATATCGCTGAGCAGACCGAATCCACCGAACAGTACGTTGGCAGCCAGTTAGAGGAATTGTTCGCTCGGTTGTCAGAGAAAGGCGTCAGCAACGCTACCATCGTTGAAAGCGTTTCCAATATGCACTGCGATCTGGTGCTGACCGCGCACCCGACTGAAATCACACGTCGAACCCTCATACAAAAATACAACCGAATCGCTGATGCGCTACAGGACGTTGTGGAAGATCACGACATGTCCGCTGAATCACGAACGGAACTCGAACGACTGATCGCAGAAGTCTGGTTTACTGATGAAATCCGAACAGAACGCCCCACTCCACAGGATGAAGCAAAGTGGGGTTACGCCGTTATTGAGCATTCCCTGTGGACAGCGATTCCTCAAGTTCGCATGCGCCTTGAGAGGCTCGTTCAGCAGGCTACAGGCGAAACCTTACCCCTTGAGGTTGCACCCATTCGAATTTCTTCCTGGATGGGCGGAGATCGAGACGGCAACCCCAATGTGACCGCTGATGTGACACTCGAGGTTCTAAGACTCGCGAGATGGATGGCCGCCGATCTTTATTTGCGCGACGTGGAGGAACTGCTTTCCCAACTCTCCATGTCAGTTTGTGATGATCACCTCGTCTTTCTGTGTGATGGAAAAGTTGAAGAGCCCTACCGCCACGTGCTTCGCGGTCTTCGAGAACGCCTCACGGAAACCCGAGCCTGGGCTGAAACCAATGAACCGCCCTGGGAAAACATCATTCACTCCGACGAAGATCTGATTGCTCCACTAAAAGCATGTTACGAATCGCTGGTTTCATGCGGTATGGAAATCATCGCTGACGGTTTGCTGAAAGAAACACTGATCCGGGCCTACACCTTTGGCACCACACTGGTGGAACTCGATATTCGCCAAAGCTCTGACAAACATATCGAACTGCTGGACGCGATCACCCAACACCTGGAATTGGGCAGCTATCGAGAAATGTCGGAACAGGCTCGAATGGATTTCCTGTTACAGGAACTCGAAAGTCCGCGACCTTTGATACCCGATTCATGGGCACCAGAAGACGAAGCCGGAGAAATCCTAAAAACTTTCCGCCTCATTGCTGAAAACAACGGTCAGGGCATCGCAAGCTACATCATTTCCATGGCGAGACGTCCATCGGACGTCCTGGGTGTTGTGCTCATGTTGCGGAAGTGTGGAGTCACACGAGTGCTCCCCGTGGTACCGCTCTTTGAAACACTGGATGACCTGGAGAATGCTGCCTGGACCTTGGAAAGATTGCTTCGAACTAACTGGTATACACAGTACATCGAGGGTTCACAGCAGGTCATGATCGGATACTCAGACAGTGCGAAAGACGCTGGTCAGATGGCCGCAGCATGGGCGCAATACCGTGCACAGGAAGATCTGGTTGCAGTTGCAGATAAGTACGACATTGATCTGACTCTTTTCCATGGTCGTGGTGGTGCACCCGGTAGAGGTGGTGCACCCGCTAGACAAGCGATCCTGTCGCAGCCACCGGGATCCGTGAAAAACTCCATGCGGGTGACGGAACAAGGCGAAATGATTCGCTTCAAATACGGCAGCCCACCACTCGCCCTGATCAATTTGGACCTTGTATTGAGCTCCGCCATTGAAGCCAGCTTGCTTCCACCACCGAAGCCCAGAGAAAACTGGCGGCTTCTGATGCAGCGGCTTGCTGATGTTGCCTGCGAGAGTTATCGAGATACCGTTCAACAAGACCCGGACTTCGTCGACTATTTCGTCGAGGGCACTCCGGAGCGGGAACTTGCATTGCTGGCACTGGGTTCGCGCCCTGCCCGACGCAGCGGTAACGATGCCGACCGTTCCATCAGCGAGTTGCGAGCCATCCCTTGGGTCTTTGCCTGGACCCAAAAACGTCTAATGCTGCCAGCGTGGCTAGGCACAGACGCTGCTTTTCAAGCAGATCTCACCGGCAAAGAATGGCATGTGCTACGCGAGATGATAGAAGAATGGCCGTTCTTCCAGACTCAAATCAATATGTTGGAGATGGTGCTCAGTAAAGCAGATGCCGAGATTTCAGAACGATATGATGAAACGCTGGTCAGTCCCGAACTGAAAAAGCTGGGTGACAATTTCCGCGAACGACTCAACGCATTGATCGACAGCGTGAATCAGATAAAGCGCCAGGACACGCTGCTTGAGCGAAACCCAGAGATCAAGCAAACGCTTGGACTCAGACACCCTTACACTGATCCCCTGCACCTTCTGCAAATTGAACTGATCAAACGTTGTCGTGACAACGAGGACTACCTTCCGGAAGCAAACAAAGCGCTACTGGTGACCATCGCTGGCATCGCAGCGAGCATGAGAAATACCGGTTAACGCCTTATGAGTCGGATCGTTATTCTCGGCGCAAGCAGCGGCCCGGGCCGCTTGCTCTTTGAATACCTGCGAGATTCAGGTGCAAAAGTCATGGGGCTCGCCCGATCCAGACGCGATGTCGAAGTGTCAGGTCAGGCCGACTTCAAGGAAGTTGATGCGGAACAGCTTAGCCAACTGCAAACGGTTATCGACGCTGATGACACACTGGTGCATTGTTCGAGCCCTGAACTGTTAACCAACTATCTCAAAACCGAACCCCAGATAAAGCGCCTCATTGCTATTGGTTCGACTCGCATTTACACCAGATTTCCCGATGACAAATGTAGCCGTCTTGCGGCCATGTCCCACGTTATCTGGATGGGTAACATTCCAACGACCTTGATTCATCCGACCATGATTTATGGCGCACCTGGCCTGAACAATATTGAAAGGGTCATTCGAGTCGCGCGGTTATCGCCATTTATTCCGTTACCGGAAAACGGTCGTTCGCTCATCCAGCCGGTCTTTGCTGCGGATTTAGTGAAAGCAATACTGGCTTGCCTGGAAGACGAATCCACCATAGGAACAACCATCGCAGTACCCGGCAAAGAAGCGGTGACTTATCGACGATTTGTTGAACTCTGCATCGAGTACAGCGGCAGTGACTGTCGAGTGATTTCTGTGCCCTACTTCTTGATCTCACTACTCGCACCTTTAACGCACATCCTCCCAGGTGTGCCGAACATCACCCAAGACGAAGTGCGACGCCTTCTCGAAGACAAAAACTTTGAGACCGAAGATTTGCGACGTCTTGGCGTTGAGCCCACAGGCATAGAGGATGGACTCAAGCTTGCGTTAGAAATTTAGTCTCCGGAGACTGAACGAACGGAGCCAAACACCTGAGCCAGCCGAGAAAGGAGATCTTCCGGCAATCGATCGCTGTTAATGGCAGCAACATTCTGCTCGAGATGCGCGACTGACCCCGTTCCATTCAACACAACAGACACACCCGGTTCGTGTCGACAGAACCGGTAGGCCGCCTCGGTGACTGACTCAACGCTGGCATGAGCTTGTAGAAAATCCAGGGGATCATCGACGTTTACGTCCGATGCACTGACTTCTCCGGATTCAACCAACTGGCGAACCGTTTCTAGCAGCACTTCCTGATTGGAAAGTGCGCGGCGAACCGCGTGCATAATCTGCGTCGCGACACCGTGTTTCTCGCACAAGGGGAAGACCTCATCGCGAGCACCCGGGTTCAGAAAATTGAAGCCAACCATCACGACATCAAAGACGCCGGTCGGTACGGCTGCTTTGAGCATTTCATGGTTGGGGTCCTGGCGGAAGCTTTCCGTAACCCCTAGATGACGAATTTTTCCCTTTTCAATTTCCTTTTGCAGCACCGGAACATAAGCATGCAGACAGTGATCCAGATGCTCAGGTGTTACGCCGTGAAAACTGAACACATCAACGCAATCTAAATGCATCCGTTCCAGGCTTCTCTCGAGCGAAGCAATCAGCCTTTCAGCCGGCATGTAATTGCCGTCGCGATCCTGGAAAACCGTCTTCGTACTGATCACAACCTCGTCTCGGCAGTGGCGCACAGTTTTCCCCAGCACTTCTTCAGTGCCATATGCCCGCGCGGTATCAAAGAAATTGACACCAAGATCCAGAGCCCGACGGATCACACTTTCAGCAACGGAGGCATCGCCATCTCGCATACCCAATCGGCTATAGCCACCACACCCCAGACCCGCAGGACTCACCTGCAAACCGGTATTACCCAGCGCAACTCGTTCCATCAATGTACTTCCGCCAAAAAGGCGATAGAGTAACAGCAATCAGCAACAAGGTGATTGTCGATGTCTACCGTTTACGAGGTTGTACAACAGGTTTGCCTGGGTTTGCCCGAGACCGAGGAGATCGTCTCCCACTCCTTCCCAAACTTCAAAATCACGGGCGGAAAAGTATTTGCGACTTATTCCGTCAATCATCACGGGGATGGCAAAGTCGCGCTTCTGGTTAACCTGTCATTGGATATGCAAAAAATGCTGGTCGACAGTGCGCCGAAACACTTCTTCGTGCCTCCCTACACTGGCTCAAAAGGCTGGGTGGGCATCGAGCTCAACAAAGGCATTAAATGGGATCGTGTTTCCCAATTAGTTCATGACGCCTACTGCAAGGTAGCCCCAGCACCACTGGCTGCAGAAGCTTCGCCGGTAAAAGTAAAACCGCCTACCCAGAAGATGAAGCCAGAGGACATTGATCCCTATCTTTCCAAAGCCAACCAGGGGATTCTGAAAAAGCTTTCCGACATTTGCCTATCGTTGCCCGAAGTTGTCGAAGCGAAACAGTTCGGTTCACCCTGCTTCAAGGCGGGCAAAAAGACTTTCTGCAATATGCATCGGTGGGAAGGTAAAACCGAACTTCAGGTTTGGGTGGGAGAAGAACGCCAACTTGCCCTAACCTCCTTCGACGATCGCTACCGAGTGCCTGCTTATATCGGTCACAACGGCTGGATCAGCTTCGATTTATCCGGCAAACCCAGCTGGAAGGAGGTCGAGGCTCTGATTCTGGAAAGCTATCGCCACTTCGCACTAAAACGAATGCTTAAAGCCCTAGATGGTTAATCAATCGCCAGCCAGGTGATCGCGAATCGCATTCACCACGAAATGTTGATGGGCATGGTAAGGCGTATCAACCGCGGCTGTCGCATTGCTTTGGACGGCGATCACAATGCCATCATCCGGAAATACACGGATCCTCTGCCCGAAGATCCCCAGGGCCGAATACCCCGGCTCAAACAGCCACCAGAGGTAACCATATCCTTCATACCCTTCTGACGGTGCTGTAGATTCACGCATCCAATTCTCAGGCAACACTCTTGTTCCATCAGGGAGCTGGCCCTCGTTAAGCGCAAAAACGCCCAACCGAGCGTAGTCACGGAGCGTGGCACTGATACAGCAACCTCCAAGCTCGCCTCCCCCTGCGACACCAAGCATCCAGTTAGCATCAAACTCCATTCCAAACGGCTGCCAAATTTTGTGTGTCAGATACGTCGAGGCATTGTTGCCTATGGCAGAGCGTAGAATTTCGCTGACCAAATTGGTCTCGCCGGTGTTGTAGTTAAATTTCTTTCCCGGCTCAGCATCGACAGGCAGTTCAGCCAAATAACTCACAAGTGCGAGCCCGTTGTCGGCACCTGCTTTCGATACGTCGGACTCCGGGTCAGTATAGTCTTCATTCCAGCGTACACCGGACGCCATATTCAACACGTTTCGAATGGTCGAATTCTCATAGCTCGTGCCGCGCAACCTTGGCAGATAGTGAACAACAGGCTCGTCAACACTTTTTATGAATCCGTCTTGAATCGCCGCACCGATCAGCATGGAGCTAACGGACTTGGTGACTGAGAAGGAAACCCACACACTTTCTTCCGTCATGTCTTCTGCGTAGTGCTCGAGCAATATCATGTCGTCTTTCACGACAATCATGCCCATGACGGCATTGTCGGTCAGAAACTCTTTTAGCGTGAAGCTTTCATCGCCAACATCATATGTGACATCACCCAAGTCCATCGGCTTCGCCTCAAGCCGATAAGGCGATGAGCCTGCTTTGATTTTTCTCGTCGGCGCAACTTGAGCAATGCTGCGAAACGCGACACGTCGTTCCGCCTGAGATGCAAACAAAAGACTGGTTTCCGAAGCCTCGGGTTGGTCGGCGCCATCGGCCGCTAAGACGGCATGACCCAATAAAGCAGACAGAAAAACAAACAGCAGTTGTGGCATGAGACCTCTGCCTATATATCGCGACAGTGTGCCATAGCAGCTTGATTGAAGATCGCCCCATCTTAAGCTAATATGCGCCCCCTTCAGCTGTGGGGCTATAGCTCAGCTGGGAGAGCGCTACACTGGCAGTGTAGAGGTCGGCGGTTCGATCCCGCCTAGCTCCACCAAAACACAAAAAAGCACCCTTGCGGTGCTTTTTGTGTTTTTGAGGTACGAGAATCGAACCGCCGAAGGCGGGAGATCTCAGATGTTTCGCGAAGCGAAACATAAACCCGAAGGGCCGCCTAGCTTTGAACCACGGAGGTATCCCATGAAACATGCGATTTCAGAAGAAGACGTAAAATTCAGGAACGACGTCGAATCTTGTGCTTTCCCCATCGAGGCATTCGATCATCGAGCTCATCTAAGACTCGCCTATACCTATCTTGCGGATCGAAGCGTCGAACAGTCATACACGGCAATGAAGTCTTCGCTTCAGCGATATCTGGTACACAATGGAATTGATCCATCCAAATATCACGAAACAATAACCAGAGCCTGGATATTGGCCGTCGATTATTTTCTCAGCAAAACTGGTCGCTCAGCATCATCAGATGATTTCATCGACCTCAATCCCGTGATGCTCGATTCAAACATCATGCTGACCCACTACTCCAAAGGCCTACTGTTCTCCGAAGAGGCAAAGCTTTCTTTCGTCGAACCAGACCTCGACCCCATCCCCAACAAAAACTGGCGCTGAATTTTTGTCCTGTTGAGCGCATGTGTCACGACGTGTTTATACTCCCTCAATCAATTAGTTAACGGTTCACCAGACATGAAATACACGCTACCTGCTTTTCTTTCCCTCGCACTTTTCACGGCTCATGCAACCGGTGCTGAGCTCGCCATCGATGGAAAGGAATACGACGAGGTTATTCCAGTCACGGTCAATAACTTCAACGAAGCGGAAGCTGCGGTGAACTTCAATAAATGGGCTGCCCGCGGCATCATGAACAGCACCATCAATTTGACTGACTACTATCCCGCCGGTCCTGCACCCACCATTCGAGCGAACCGTGACACGCTTTACACCGTAGGACTCTTTGACAACAGCAAAGGCATTGCTATTGATCAACCAGACAACGGGATCTTTCAATCAGCCCTGGTTCTGGATGAAAACGCTTTCGCATTAGATTACGTATGGAAACCAGGATCGTTCAGCGTTCAACCAACTGACGGGTTCGTTCTCATCATTTTTCGGATCGGGCTGGAGGAAGGCATCGAAAAGGCTCGCGAAGCCCAGAAGACGCTTAGCGTGACAAACTACGGCGACAACAAATACGTCACACCGCCTTACAGCAAAGCTGATCGCGATGAACTATGGGGCCTCCTTAACAAACAGGCACTGGCATCCCAGATCTTCCTTGAATACGCCTACGACGCCGACACGATTGATCCGCTGACACGACTTCTCTCGAATGCTGCGGGCTGGGGTGGTATGGCGTTCAGCGTCAACAACTACCAGATGTCGAACAACATAAAAGGTACTCAATGCATGGAGATGACCTTTGAAGATCCTCGCGTCGACGAGTTCTGGTCGTTTACGCTTTATGACGCAGAAGGCTGGCTGCTGCCTCTGGGCGACAACGTACTAAACAGCCGCGATGCTAAAGCAAACGCAGACGGTACTTTCACCGTTCACATTAACTGTGGTGACGATGCCATCAATAACATCACCACTGATGGCGTTGATGAATGGTCAGTCACATGGCGAAGCTACGGTTCAAGCTACAAAGTGAAGTCCGGCCAATGGAATCCTTTAAGATCATTGAAGACCGTAAAAAAGTAGCGGGTCTACTCTAAATGGCCACATAAACTGGCTGGAACCGCATGATACCGCCAGGTCTCTGGATCGAAGGGATCACCACGTTGCTGTAAGCAACGAACGTTCCCCCAACGATCAACGATGCGCGTAATCGTCATGCCGGCCGAGTTTACGCTTTCCTTTCTAGACGGTGCTGCGGCGATCTTCCCTGACCAGGGATTTGATCTCGGCACAAGACCGGTTGCGTCTGGTTCGCCAACCAGACTTGTCACCGCATTGAGAATTTGCGAGTTCAGCTTGTTGGAATCCAACGCTCTTACCGGCGACGCTGCTTGTTGCTCAGAAACCGTGTCAGAAATTGATGGCGGTTCCGAACTGACATCCACCACTTCCTGATCAACAATTTCTTGAGACACCGGTACCTCATTCGAAACCGCCGTCTTTTTATCCAGAGTAATCCGAACCTTATTCAAAACCGACGGAGTAACCGTCGGCGACCATGAAACGCCCTGCAAAAGAACAAACTGAATAATCGCGACAACCACACAGATCGCGATCAGCTGATGGTCGTTTCGTTTCTGGTAGGAGGATCCAAGATCCACTGCATCGAGCATGAAAATTTGGACACTGGCGAGCCCAAATCGTTCGGTTAATTACCGCTTTAGAGGGGTTAGTTGTATGGCGCAAGAATCAGCGCAGTTGCACCACGGATCATCTGTTCTGTATCACCGTCCGGGTCAACACGCTGGTAATTGTTATCAATGGTCAGCATTGAGGCACCATGAACCAGAGTCCAAAGTGGTCTGGCGATTTCCACCAGTTGCGCCTGGTCTGTGTAGCCGGTGCGCACCGAGACCTGATTCAGGAGAACACCAAAGCCAGAAGGAATGACAGATTTGGCTTCATCGTCATCCCTGCCAGCACCATGGCTGAACATTAACCGAAATATCTGCGGCTCATCCGTCGCGAATTTGATGTATGCCAGTCCAAGCGCACTGATGGCTTCATCTGATCCCGGCTCATGCTGACTGATCGCCTCCCTAGTCACTTCAGTAAGTCGCTCAAATCCCCGCTGCACAACCACTGCGAGCAATTCATCCTTGTTCGCAAAATGCCTGTAAGGCGCGCCCTTACTGACGCCAGCCAGTTTCGAGGCGTCCGACAGATTGAAATCAGCACCCTGCCTCTCAACCAGGGTGGTCGCAGCCTGCACCAGGGTTTCAGCGAGATTCCCGTGATGGTAGTCACTCCGTGCCTTTGCTTTGTCCAATGTTGATCCGCCCAGCGCTGAATTGCGTAGAAGATTCTATCAAATGTAAACAGGGTTTACTTTCATGTTAATCGGGTTTACATTAATGTACTCATTGAACACATCAGCATCTAGGAGCCAGAGATGACTGAAAACAGCATGATTGAAGACGGTCCCAGCCGATCACCATTAACGATCAGCATCATCGCGGTTGCACTAACTGCCGCAGTCGTCGCAGGTCTCTACGCCAGAGCAGGCATCAACAACGAAGGGGAACAGAAAATCCCCCTTACCGTTCAAGCCACGAAAGTCGAACGCAGTGAACAACTGATCATTGATCGGTGGTACGCCGGTCGAGTTGAGCCGACCCAGCAGGTCTTGATTGCCAGTGAGCTTGCCGGTCGCGTCGAACAGGTCTTCGTTAACGAAGGTGACGTGGTCCTGGAGGGTGACACCCTGGTTGCGCTGGATACTTCCCTTCTGACGGCAGAACGAAAACGACTGATTTCATCGCTCAGCGGTCTCGAGGCACAACGCGCGTTGGCGAAGCGCAGGCTGGAACGACAATCCGGATTGAGGGTTGATGGTTTTAGCGCAGAAGACACCATTGATGAAATTCAAACCAACCTGAAGCTCCTGGATTCACAACAGAAGACCCTGTTGGCTGATATCGAACGATTGGATATCCAACTCGAAAAGTCAGTGATCAAGGCGCCCTTCGATGCCAGCATTCAAAAACGATTCGTTGATGTTGGCGCCGTTATCGATCCAGGTGCTGCACTCATCGACCTTATGGAATCCGGTACTGGAGAAATTAAGGTTGGAGTTCCAGTTGAGTCGGTGCGCCTCATCCAGATCGGCAGCAAGCTGGATGTCACTGTTCGGGATACCGTCGAACAAGCCACC
Source organism: Pseudomonadales bacterium (assembly GCA_965267195.1). Classification (GTDB taxonomy): domain Bacteria; phylum Pseudomonadota; class Gammaproteobacteria; order Pseudomonadales; family Azotimanducaceae; genus UBA9659. The sequence continues at coordinate 268,614 of OZ253942.1, read as the reverse complement.
ATCGTATCCATTGCACCAGCCGTGGATCCCGCGACTCAAACCGTCGCCATTAGACTGCTGTTGCAGGGCACCGCCTTCCGATTTGGTGAATTCGTCAACGTAAAACTTGCAAGGCCAGAGGACATCTCTGGCTTCTGGGTGCCCAATACTGCTCTCGTTGAGGATGAGCGCGGTCTTTGGAATCTATTCACAATCGATGATGACAACATCGTCAAAAAATACAGTGCCAGCATCATCCATGCAGACAGCCAGCAGGTTTTTGTAGATGTCGGCGGGTATGAAGGATTGAACGTCGTCGTCAGCGGACTGAACCGAATCGCACCCGGCATGCAGGTCCAGCTCTAATGGATTCTTTTCTCTACAGGAACCCACGACTTTTTGGCCTGATCGTTTCCATGATCGTGGTGCTAGGCGCCACGAGCTATCTAACCATCGGTCGACAGGAAGATCCCACGATCACAAACCTATTCGCTTCTATCGTCACGCCCTACCCGGGCGCTGATCCTGCACGCGTCGAATCACTAGTTACCAAGAAGCTCGAAGACGAGTTGAAGACCATTTCAGAAATCACAGAGATTAACTCAACGTCACGAAACAGCATCTCCGTACTCAGCGTAGAGCTATCAAGCGACATTCCAGACGATCGACTCGAACAACTCTGGTCGGAGATACGAGACGCGATCACTGATGCCAGAGCGAACATGCCGCCCGGTGTCGGAGCAACAGATTTCGATAACGATCAAACAGGCGCTTACACATCGATCAGCAGCATCCAGATGGCAGAATCGAGCGTCTTTAATCAGGCTCAATCCATACGCTACGCAAAACTGTTACAAGATCGGCTGCGACGAGTACCCGGCACGGACAGAGTTGAGATTTATGGCGCACCGGATGAGAAACTTTACGTAGAACTCGATAGCACGCGCCTCGATGCCTTGGGGCTGGATATTCTGCAAATCGCGGACGCCATCAGACGTGCAGATGCAAAAGTCGTCGCCGGCCGCGCTCAGTCAAGTTCAGGAGATTTATTGGTTGAGGTAGCGGGTGAAATCACCTCACTCAATCGGATAGCAGCGATCCCTCTCGTTTCCCAGGCTGATGGGCAACAAATCCAACTCGGAGATGTGGCCAAGATCCGTAAGGGTGTTGATGACCCGATTTCCAAAACGGCATTCAGCGGTGGACAGCAATCCGTTCTCGTTGCTGCAAGAATGCAACCTGACCTTCAGGTTGATGTCTGGAATCGAGCCGTCGATGAAGTCCTGAGCAATTTCGAAGCGAACCTACCCGCAAATGTTGTTCACGAGAAAATCTTCTCGCAAAGCGACTACACCGAAGAGCGTCTCAAAGAAGTCTTCATCAATCTATTGATAGGTGTTGCACTCGTCATTGCTGTGCTGTTCCTCACGTTGGGCGTGCGGAGCGCCCTCGTCGTTGCCGTTGTCCTGCCACTGACAAGTCTTGCATCCCTGACAATTCTGCAATTCATTGGTGTTCCCATACATCAAATGAGTGTCACCGGCCTCATTGTTGCGCTGGGTCTTCTGGTGGACGCCGCCATTGTGATGACCGATGCAATCGGCAAAAACCTACGTGACGGGTTGTCCCGACTAAAGGCCGTTGAGAAAGCCGTTGTCAGGCTTCGCGGCCCCCTACTCGCCTCTACCGTGACGACGGCACTGGCTTTTACACCCATGGCGTTACTTCCTGGTCCTGCAGGAGATTTCGTAGGATCAATCGCAATTTCCGTGATCGTCATGCTGGTGACATCTTTCGCGCTTGCAATCTTTGTGACTCCTGCGATCGGCGGCTGGCTGTTATCAGATCAAAGTGATCCACGCCCAATCGAATCCATTTTCGCGCCTCTCAGCCGTTGGTTTACCCGATCTGTGACCTGGTCTCTCAAACACCCTGGATTTTCCGTCTTGATTGCGTGTCTTGCACCCGTCTCTGGTTTCCTGGCCTTCCCCGTGCTTACTGCGCAATTCTTCCCAGGTGTGGATCGTAATCAGTTTTATATTCAGGTTGATCTCACCAACGGCAGTGCCATTGAACAAACGATTCAAACCGCCCGTGACATTGATGAAACCCTTGCAGGCACTGACGGCATCGTGCAGCGCCATTGGGTTGTCGGCGAGAACGCACCGTCTTTCTACTACAACATGACCAGTTCAAGGGACAACGACATTCGATTCGCGGAAGCCTTGATCACCACGGAGTCGCCTGAAATCACGGAAACCTTGATTCCCGAACTGCAAAAGCAACTGGATGCCCAGGTACCAAATGCACAAGTTCTTGTTAGAGGCTTGTTTCAGGGTCCTCCGGTCGCAGCACCTGTGGAACTGAAAATTATTGGTCCCAACCTTCAGACGCTGAGAGTACTTGGCGATGACGTACGTCAACGCGTTGCCACAGCTTCTGACATCACCCATACGCGAGTAAGTCTGGATAGTGGCGCTCCCAAGGTTGTCTTCAATCTCGATGAACAAAAGGTGGAACAGGCCGGTTACGGTCTGACGGACGTCGCGGGAATTCTGCACGCCAGCTTAAGTGGTGTGGAAAGTGGCAGCATGCTCGAAGGTACCGAAGAAATTCCGATCGTGACCCGGCTGGCAGAAAACGATCGTTCGATGCAGTCACGATTCGAAAATCTGACGATACCGTTACGTCGAGCCGGATCCACCGAAACCGTGCCCCTGTCCAGTCTTGGTTCTGTATCCCTTGAGCCAGGCAAAAGCCCGATTCTTCGAGAAAATGGCGAGCGACTGAATACGGTTCAAGGATTCATTAAGCGTGGCGTACTTCCGGAGGAAGCGCTTAAAGAAGTCAGGCAAATACTGGCAGACGATCCCGTGATGATGCCCCCTGGCTATCGCATTCAGTTCGGTGGTGACTCCGATGCACGATCGGAAACCACAGGTAACCTGATGTCATCCATGGGACTGATTGTGGCGCTATCAATCGCCACCATCGTTGTGACATTCAATTCTATCCGCCTCTCGGTGATCACACTCATTGTGTGCGTACTTTCAGCTGGCCTTAGTCTCTTGTCGCTTGCGATCTTTAACTTCCCATTCGGCATCCAGGCGCTGATCGGTGTGATTGGATCCATCGGGGTTTCCATCAATGCGGCGATCATCGTACTCACTGCATTAAAAAATGATGAACTCGCACAGTCCGGAGACAAAGCTGCCGGGGTGCAGGTCGTGAGAAACTCATCACGACACATCGTTTCAACGACGATCACGACCTTCGGGGGTTTTCTTCCGCTGTTACTGGCGGGCGGCGGATTCTGGCCACCTTTTGCCATGGCGATTGCCGGCGGTGTCCTTCTCTCGACCATCGTATCTTTTTACTTCACGCCGCCTATGTTTTACCTGCTCTACGCAGGAAAGCGCTCAATTCGATGGCCACTTTCTCTCGGGAGTCCAGTACAATCTAACTAGACCGTCAGGCCGCTCATGAAAGATGAAAACCATTCAAATCGTGGTCACCATCCTATTGTTTGCTCCATTCTGCGTAACCGCCGAGCGGTCAGATAATGCTGTACGCCATACGATCCGTATGGTTTTCAGTGACGAGATAACGAGCGCTGATCGCCCTCAGGGAGAAACGAGTCCGCAATCACACAGCGGCACCATGATACGAGTGCATGAACTCACCGGTGAGCTCAGCGCAATCCACGCAGATCTTATGCAGAAAGAATGGTTTTCCGATGAGACATTCACTGAGTCTGCACCTGTCCTTTGGGACCTGCGCAATGCCACCCTGCCCAACGACGTTTCGTACGTATCTGAAGTCGTCCAAACCCTGGTCCAGAGATCGATGAACGCCAGACCTCAGGGCCGAGCCAGTATCGTTGTATCCCGGGAGTTCGATTTTCAGATCTTATGCCAGGCTTACGGGGAGAGTTTGAGTCTCGGAAGAATGCTCATCACAAAGTCACTCGCAGATGCCAGATTGTGGTTAACTGGCAACAGAAGTGGAGGCAGCCATCCAAGTCTGAACCACTGTCCACCATAAAAGGAATAATAAGAAGCATGACCACCTTTCTTGACGACTCGCCACTCACACTTAACAACGGCATCAGCGGAATTCCCTGGCAAGTGAAGACAGGGAATCCAGCAACCTTTCACCAGGCACTATCGCAACCGGAGGCCATTGAAAGTGTCTCGGTTTGGGCCCAGACATTTCTACCTACCGGCGTCAAAACACCAGCAGTGGTACTTGTGGTACCCGGAAGCCTTGGTGTCGCTGACTCTCACATTTACAAAGCCGAGTTGCTCACCAACGCAGGGATTGCCGCATGTCTGGTAGATCCATTCGGTACCCGTGGTGTCGCTTCAACGGTTGCTAACCAGGCGCAGTATTCATTCGCCGCTAGTGCCTGGGATGTACTCGCCGCAACGGATCAGGTCGGAAATCATGCTGAAATCGACCAATCTCGGATCGGCGCCCAGGGACACAGTCGCGGCGGGTCTGCCGTTCTGATGGCTGCGTCCATGTTTAGATTTGCCGGATTCACAAGACCACTTTCGGGCGTATACGCTGCCTACCCCTGGTCGGGCATGCAGTTCCTTAATCCATCTGTTGGCAATACCAGAGTTCGCTCAATCATTGGCGATCAGGATGAGTGGTGTTCACCCCAACAGGTTCAGGGTCACATGCAGGCAATTCGACTCACCGGATGTGCGGCGTCCTGCCGCATCGTTGCGGGTGCACAGCACAGTTTCGATAGATTTTCTTCAGTGGAAAACGTGCCTGACGCCTCAGTCGCACCGGGTGCGCCGACGATTTATCTAAACGACGATGGCTCTTATATTCACCCCGCCACAGGCGAAAGTGATCCTACAGCAGATGAACGATCGCTCATGCTCTACGGTATCAAAGCAGGGTATGGTCGACGCGGCGCGAAAATCGGCTCTGAAAATGACTACGCAGACATCTTTCACAACGACATGATGACCTTTTGGCAGGATCTATTTTGAGCAACATAAAGTATGAATCGGTTAAAGACGGGTACCTCGATGAACGGAAACTACGAGAGGGTGCCGCTGGCTGGGTGCTGCTCGCAGGTCTTGGTGTCTCCTATGTGATTTCCGGCGACTTCGCCGGTTGGAACTTCGGTCTGGAACAAGGTGGTTTTGGCGGCATGCTGATCGCTACGATCATCACGGGCACCATGTATACCTGCATGGCATTTTCACTGGCAGAACTGTCGGCCTCCCTGCCGACCGCTGGAGGCGGTTACAGTTTCGCGCGGCGAGCTATGGGGCCAACCGGCGGGTTTATGACCGGAACCGCAATACTTCTGGAATACATGTTCGCACCAGCTGCTATCGCCGTCTTTATCGGCGCCTATTGCAATGAGCTAATGGGGTGGGATGGTCCTACCGTATATGCGGCCTTTTACGTCGCGTTCGTTGGCATTCATCTCTGGGGTGTCGGTGAAGCACTTCGAATCATGCTCGCGATTACTGCTGTCGCCGCGCTGGCACTTGTGGTTTTCATCCTTGGCATGATTCCTCACTTCGACGTCAACAATTTGTTTGATATCGCGGTGAACACTAGCGCAAATGGCGCAAGCACTTTCCTGCCAGAAGGCTATATTGGCATCTGGGCTGCCTTACCTTTCGCCATGTGGTTGTTCCTCGCAGTTGAAGGCGTGCCGCTCGCAGCTGAGGAGTCGAAGGACCCCGCGAAAGATATGCCAAAGGGTATTATCACGGCCATGGTCATTCTGATCATTTTCGGTGCTTTGGTACTCATCCTGGCACCCGGTGGCGCTGGCGCAGACGATATGAAGGACCACGGAGCACCCCTGGTCGGCGCCCTCCAGGTTGTCTACGGCGATAATTCTGTCGCAGCGGTCTTCGTCAATGCCGTCGGTCTTGCCGGTCTCATCGCCAGCTTCTTCTCCATCATTTTTGCCTACTCAAGGCAGGTGTTTGCTCTATCTCGTGCGGGTTACCTACCAAGATTTCTTTCGGTTACCAGTCGCAGAAAAGTGCCGACATGGGCACTGATCATTCCCGGGGTCATCGGCTTCGGCTTTTCACTCACTGGTGAAGGTGACCTGATGATTGCGATGGCTGTGTTCGGCGCAACAATCTCTTACGCCTTAATGACGCTGTCACACATACTGCTTCGATATCGAGAACCAGACCTGGAGCGGCCTTATCTAACACCGGGAGGTGTGTTCACCAGCGGCATCGCTTTTGTGCTCAGTATCGTTGCGTTCCTCTCAACCTTTGTTGTCAACTTTGACGCAGCACTATGGTCGGCTTTGTTTTACGCGGTGCTGCTCACCTACTTTGGGGTCTACAGTCGCCACCATCTGGTTGCCTCCGCACCGGAAGAAGAATTCGCGGCAATTCAAGAAGGCTAAAACGTCACGTTGGAACGACTGTTATTCAAGCCGAGCGAGCATGACCTGGTTACCTGACGCTTTATACTAAGGTTATGGATACATCAGTAAAATTTTGGAACGGCGCTGCAAGAAAATACGCAGAGTCTGAAATCTCCAACATGGCGTTGTACGAGCGAAAACTCGCACTGACACAAAATTACTTCACACCTGAGTCGAAAGTCATGGAGTTCGGCTGCGGCACGGGTTCCACGGCGCTGATTCATGCACCACTGGTTGGCAGTATCCTTGGCATGGATTCGTCATCAGAAATGATTGAGATCTGTCATGAGAAGCTCGCCGAATCGGATATCGAGAACGCGTCTTTTAAATGTGGCACCGTGTTTGATGCCGAGGTCGACGATCTAGATGTCATACTCGCGCTGAATGTGCTCCATCTGATCCCTGACTACCCAGCTGCTATTGCCGAAGCCTTTCGGTTACTGAAGCCTGGAGGTGTATTTATTCCAGGAACCGTGTGCCTGGCTGGTTTTCCTTACAGCCTGCTGCGACCCGTTCTTTGGCTAGCCGCACCCTTAGGCTTAGTGCCCAGAGTACTGTTCCTATCCGAAGATGACATTAGCCAGGCGCTCACCTCTGCAGGATTCGAGATTATCGAAACCTTGCCAGACGCGGGCAGAAGTCATTTTGTGGTGGCTAGAAAACCAGGTTAGATGTGCGCCGCAGTACCGCCGTCCACTTCGATTGCTGCACCGTTGACGTAAGAAGCTGCATTCGAGCAAAGGAAAGCAATCACGTCAGCCACCTCTTTTGACGTACCGTATCTACCAACCGGAACACCACGCCCGTTGTTCTCAAGCACCTTTTCCATCGTGGAATCGTTGGCTTCCGCAATCTCTGTGGCTGCGCGTTCCCACATGGCCGTGTGAATCAAACCCGGCAAGACAGAGTTGATGAGTACACCATCGGAACCGTACTTCTTCGACAATGATTTACTGATAGAGATCATCGCAGCTTTCGTCGCACCGTAATCAATAAGTGCCGCATTGGGATACTTGGCCGCGCCGCTGGCAATCATGACGACCCTGCCCCACCTTTCTTTTCGCATATGCGGTAAAAAGCGACGTGTGCAACGCACGGCAGAGAGCAGGTTCAGCTCATGCAATTCCTGCCAGTCTTCATCAGTCATGTATAGAAAGTTCCTGGAGGGAGAGGCACCAACGTTATTGATCAGGATATCAACTCCACCCCCCTCATCGACCTTATCAAGGAAGGCCTCTGTTGACGCTTTATCACCCATATCCGCAATCATGCCGGTCACTCGGTCGGAGTAACCGGAGAGCGCATCTACCGCTTCCTGACTACGTGCGCAGAAAATCACGGTTGCGCCCATATCTGACAGTTCTTTGACTACTGCTTCACCAATACCCAGGCTTGCACCGGTAACGACAGCGCGCTTGCCTGAAAGATCTAAATCAATCATCTACATCCCCTTTTCACTTCAGTTGGAATTCCACTGATCCCCTTCCCCAGGTGGCCTGACCCAATCGGATTTGGGTGGCTCATAGTTATCCTTTTGTTTTGGTGTACGAGCAAAATGTTCAGGAAACAAAGAAGGATTCATGCCAGCACATTCATTCAGTGAACGATCGCAGCAAAACCCAAGACCTTGCCCGGATTGTCTGAAACAACGAAGTTCCGAAAGGGTTCCGACCTTTCGCTCGATAGCAGTTCGAGTCGCGTAGTTTGAAACGCAGACAAACTGTTCACTGTCTGGTCTACCGCTCACTGATTCTCCACCTGGAACCAGATATCGCCGAACCTCCATCCAACTTCTTTGCAGCTCAGATACCAGAGTGAAACAGCTCGCTTCGGCACTCGCGGGCATGATTCCAGCAAGTGAGCTGAGAACTAGAGCAATACATATTTTTTCTATTCGCATAACAACATATTAAATAGTGGCAGAGTGGACGCAACCATGTACGTATGATTGACTAAGAGCAAAAGGAGATAAAACCATGATCATCATCGCAGGCACCATCGATTTAGCAGACCCATCCAAGAGAGATGAGGCTGTTGAGAAAGCCAAACCTCTGCAACAGGCAACACGGGATGACGAACCAGGCTGTCACGCCTACGTATTCTCAAAAGATCCCTGCGTTGAAGGTCGAATCGCAGTTTACGAGCTGTGGGAGGATGAAGCTTCCCTCGCCGCACACTTCGAACACGAAAACTACTTCAACATGCGCACCATGCTCGGTGAATTCGGTCTAGCCGGTGCGGATAACAACAAGTATCGAGTGGATCACAAGGAGCCGGTTTACGACGAAACCATGACTCCTCGCGCAGACTTCTTTACCCTGAAATAAGTCGCCCTATCAGGCTCGTTTCATGCCACGGGCGACCAGCTCGTGGCGTGAAATCTTCCACTCGCCGTTTACACGGCGCATATCTGTTTTATAAGTTGCCCAAAGCGTCACCGTGATCTCGGTTTCACCATTTGGATAGTGGACCGCCTGGACATCCGTCCGGGTTCTCGCCTCGTCTCCATCGATTTCCGCATAAGTCGGACTCAACATATGTTGAGTAGCATCGTACTTATCCAAGGCTTCCTTCCACCACGGATAGTATTCTTCAATGCCATTCATTTCGTTAGGTCCCATGCCGACGACTTTCACATCTTCAGTGAACAGCGCTTTGTAACCGGCGTAGTCTTTTTCGTCGACAGTTGCGGCATACCGCAACATGACATCCTGAACGGCAATTCGATCTTCGACGTAAGAACTCATCTGGGCTCCATTCCGCGTTTTTCACGTTCTTTGTTCATTCGCTCAGTATCAGAACTCAGGCGCGGCGTTTTCTCGTCCTCGCTCAACTGACCCAGACGGTCGCGCTGGGACTTATCCGCATCGAAAGAAATCCACTTTTCAGGAACCACCGAAATGATCGTTCTGAGTGGTGAATCCAGCAGACTGTAGAAAGCGTCTTCACCCTCTTTACTGTCCGGGGACACTTTTTTCGAGAGTGCGCGATAGAACCACTTTTTCGTTTCATCATCATCATGGAACGTAGCCCTGCCTTTGATCGTGACCGCACCCTTAGGACATTCCGGATCCCTGGATGACGCGCCACTAACGGTAACTGAAACTCGATTGTCTCGCTTAATGGCCGACGCCCTGTGACGATGAGCAGCAAAAGTGATCCAGACTTTTCCGTCATGCCAGACAAAGGAGTGAACAACACCAACTGGCCAACCGTCTTTAGTACCCCACATCAATATGCATTCTGGGGCGCGCGTCATCAGCTGATCTTTCTGCTCTTCACTGTGTCCATAGATGGACACGATTTCGTGATCATGTGCTGCCATTTTTGTACTTCACTCCATTTTTTGTTGTCGTGCGCCAAAGGTACCACAATTTTCCATCTGCTATCATGCCCCGCTCAGCAGTTTTGGTGACCCCACATGCCCAGTGACGGACCTCATATTGGACCCCATGTAACCCTCGACGAACCCGCTTTTATTCACGAAACCGCCCGTATCCAGGGAAAAGTCTACATCGGACCCGGTGCAAGCATCTGGACCTATGCGGTCACCAGAAGCGAGCTTTATCACATCCACATCGGTGCTCGGACCAATATTCAGGACTTTGTGATGATCCATGTCGGCAATAACTCGCCTACCATCATCGGAGAAGACTGTTCAATTACCCACCACGTAACCCTGCACGGGTGCGAAATCGGCGATAAATGTCTTATCGGTATCAATGCCACCATCATGGATGGCGCAAAAATCGGTGAGAACTCCATCGTTGCCGGTCACGCCATTGTTTCCGAAAACTCTGAGTTCCCACCAAATTCAATTATCGGCGGTGTTCCGGCGAAATTGCTGGCAACTCGCGACAATGGTGAAGCGAATCTCGCTAATGCCCAGTTCTACCAGGCGATTGCAGCCAGGTATGCTCAAGGCGAGGAAAGATTGGAGGAGTAAATGAAGACACTGGATCCTGAACTGATGCCTTTTATCAAGCTGATGGGGCTGCAAGTCCCTTCAGCAGAAAAGGATCGCATCATCGGCGAGATCACCGTGCGTCATGACCTCTGTACGACCGGAAAGATCATGCACGGCGGCGCCATTATGGCGATGGCGGATGCACTAGGAGCGATTGGTGCATTTATGAACCTACCTGAAGGTCACAAAGCCACCACCACCATCGAGAGTAAAACGAACTTTATGCGGGCTGCGCCGCTGGACAGCAAAGTGATCGGTGAATGTATTCCCCTGCACGTTGGCAGGCGAACTTCTGTCTGGCAAACAACGTTACGCAACGAGGAAGGTAAAACCGTTGCGGTTGTGACACAGTCTCAGATGGTGCTCTAATCAGTTAACGTCAGACGCACTCATGGTGTGAGCCAGATCAATGGCGTCTTCAAGAATTTTGTCGATCTTCAGGCGCGCATCTTCCGTGTACTCGAATCCCAGGAACGCACAACGGGAAAGTTCAATCGTTGCGGCGAGCACCATTTCCTCGTCTTTCGGGTCAGCGAGGAGATTCAGTACCCCAGCAAAGTAAGTGTATTCTTCGTGTGCTCCATGCTCTGCAAAATCATGACAAAGCTTAAGGATCGGCTGCGTTAATCGCGTATCAACTATCTCGTGAAATTCCTGCATGAACTACTTCATGACCTCGTTAATGGTTTTCTCCAAATCCGCTGCACGAAAAGGCTTTTCAAGTCGGGCACTGAATCCCAATTCCCTGAATCGCGCCATCTCCGCACCAGAGGAGTATCCACTTGATACGACGAGTTTCGCATTTGGATCAATTTCGAGGATTTCTGCCGCAGCGACCGTTCCACCCATGCCTCCAGCGACAGTCAGGTCCATGATCGCCAGGTCAAATTTGCGACCGCTCTGCATTTTCCTTGCATAGGCCGATATCGCTTCGGTACCGTCCCTCGTCTCCGTGGGAACGTGGCCGAGGTGTTCAAGCAGTCGTGAGATGGTATTTAAAACCACTTCCTCATCATCCATCACCAGAACCTCGAGGCCACCATCCGGCACCGCTGCTTCAGCACGCTGCTCATGTTCGTTCAACTGGTTGGATGTTGACGGGAACGTCATACGGAAGGTGGTTCCGGATTCACTGGATTCCACGTTTATGTTTCCGCCATGTTTGACCACGATCGAGTGAGTCGTCGCGAGTCCCAATCCGGTGCCTGTAGATTTGGTTGTGAAGTAAGGATCAAATATCTTGCCGAGTAACTCTGACGGCACACCTGAACCTTCGTCTTGAATTTCCACTTCTACAAAGCCATCCAGGTTTCTCAGAGTGATGATCAGCTGGCCTACGTCATCCATCGCCTGCTTTGCGTTCAGAACGATGTTGCTGATGGCCTGTTGAACCTGACCAGCATCCACCTCAACCGCATGTAGATCGGAATCAATCTGGTAAGTCGCAACGACGCTGCTGCCGCTCAAGGAAAACCGCACGGCTTCCCGCACTAGCTTTTCGATGTCAGTCACATCCCTGACGGGTTCGCTGCCCGTAGAAAACGTCAACAACTGTTTGGTGAGGTTAGTTGCGAGATGGATAGATTCAGAGCTTCTCTTTAAGAAGTCTGCTGCCTTTTCAGGTTCATCCATCGACGATTCAGCCAGAGCAACGTTGCCGTAGATCGCCGTAAGCAAGTTGTTAAAGTCATGGGCAATACCACCGGCGAGCACGCCGATGGAACTCATCTTATCCAGGGTTGCCCGTTCCTGTTCCACACGAAGCTGCTCAGAAACATCTCTGAACGTGTAAACCCAGCCCGTTGCCTCCCCGTCCTCAGTTCGAACTTCGGAGACCAACAATTCAACAGCGACCTCACGACCATCCCTCGTCGAAAGGAACCCTTCCCTGAGATGATCATCCGGTGCAGAACCTGGTTCCTCACCAGAGAACATGAATACCTGCGACAGGGGTGAACCAAGGGCTTCTGATTCTTCGACGCCGGTAATGCGCTCAGCAGATGGATTGAACAGCGTCACAACTTCTCTGCGATCAACCGCGATGACCCCGTCTATCACCGAACCGAGGACCGCGCGAGCGCGATTTTCACTTTGCAGTAGTTCTACTTCCGCCTTGACCCGTTCAGTGATGTTCGAAAAAGCCATCACGACAACCGATTCACCAGTGCCATCAATGTCCAACGGAAAAGCGTTGACCAGTCCCCAGTTCACAGATCCATCACGAACCCGCGCACCGAGAACCACATTGTCTATTGGCTCGCCCGTCGCAATGACACGAGATACCGGCAGCTCTTCCAGGGACAGTTCACGACCAGACTGATCAAATAAGTGAAGCGGTGACTGCTCCATCGACAACTTGCCATCTATCGCCTCCTGAAGACCCAGCAGATTCTTGGCTTCTTCGTTGACGTATCGAATGCGGGTTTGTTTATCGCGCACAATGATACCTGCCGGGATGTTATCCATCAGGCTCTGCAGCAAGGACTCGCTGGCGACCACCTGTTGCTGACTAAGATTTAGCTGCTGCAGACTTTCCTCTAGTTCACCCAGCTGCTGCAGCTGGTTACGCCGTAGCATCTGAAGAAATACTGAGAACAAACAGCCCAGTAATACCTCAAAACCGAAGTGCGCAAAATCACCACGTCCGTCAAACCTGACCATCACAATCACTATCCAGGTGATGAGAACCGCCGTGAGAACGGGGTAGAAGATTTGGTTTCGCGGTAACAGGTAACCACCTACCGCCAACACGAATATGAGATTGGTGGTGTGTTTCAGCTCAGTGGTTAAAAAAAGATGCAACAACGTATTTAGCGCTGCCAGGATCACAAACAGGGTCAGAAAATACTCTGCATTTCTCTGAACGAATTCCTTTTCCGCGCTGTATCTGACGACGATACCGACAAGCAGCGTCCCGAAAGCCACCAAAGTCATCGGTAGAGTCAAATGATCTGGCAGCAGCAGGAAGTGGGAGCATCCGATAATGAGATAAACAAAAATGAAAACACGCGCTATCGTCGGCAAGACTTCCTGGGCATGCCGATGAAAAGGTGAAGAGAGCGTGTCCATGCTCGGTAATGCCGCTAGAAGTTAACGGTTCTGGAACCCGGCGCAGGTGGATCTTCCGGTGGACCAGCAAAGCATTGCGCAATTGCCATCCATTTTTCGGCAGGCTCCCCAACGACTTTGAGATTCACGTCAGCGATGTTCCTGCCCTGAGTAACCACGTGGCAGAACTCGGCGGCATCCCCGACAACACAATTGTCTTCATTGGGTTCGCCAAATTCCCAGTTCCCACCGTCTGGAGCGGTCAAATTTACGTACGGCGCCGGACCTGGTACATCCATCTTCCGATTAGCGAACGTCCAGCCATAGGTTTTGACACCGATGACGGCAATATTCTTCAGGCGATCTGTATTCACTCGAGTCTGGCCAAACATATCGAAAATGTCCTGCCCGTGAGACCAGGTTTCCATTTGCCGCGCCGTGGTAAACATCATCACACCCATATCAGGACCAAACCAGGGCACTCGACGCTTCGGATCGCTGTCACCTAACAGCTCACACATCTCGGAGAAATAAGCCCACCAGGTGTTGAGGAGTTCTTCTCCCTCAATCGTTGGATTCATGGTTCGAGCAACAGTTTTTGGATCTGCCATCGCGGCTGCAAAACCGTCGGCGTCTTTCAGAGACAACACCGCCATTTTGTCGGAACCGTGAAGGTGCTGGACAACCTGATTCACCGTCCAGTTTTTAAAGGGTGTTTCGCGAGACCAGTCTGCTGGTTCTAGCTTATCCAGCACGGCTTTTAGAGCCGTGCCCTCTTCCAGTAGATCTGCGGCTTGTTGGAACATTTTGCCTCCCTCCTTGCAGGCAGGAACTTAACCCAGTTCCCTGTACTCTTTCTCGAGTCGTTTCGCCTGTTTCTTTGAGACTCCGCCCAAAACATCCAAAGCATGGCGTACCCGGGCTCTGCAGATATCAGACCCCAAAACGGCCATGGAATCAAACAATGGCGGTGATACCGGTTTGCCGGATATCGCTATGAACAAAGGTGCCAGGAGATCTCTGATCTTTATGTCCATGGCTTCAGCGAGCTTACCCAGAAGCTCATTCAAAGATTCCGCACGCCAGTCCTGATGAGCCTCAAAGCGCCACAGGATGAACTGTAGGGTCTTTTTGACATCATCGGGCTCTTGCTTCTTTATCTTGAAGTCTTCTTCTGTCAGCTCAGGCATGCCTTCTGCGAAGAATGTGATCATCGGCGCCAACTCGGTGAAGACGTCAACCCGCTCCTTCACCAGAGGAATAATCCGCTTCAGGTTTTCACGGTTGTAGGCCCACTCAGAGAGGCGATCTGCAAAATCGTCTTCAGATAAGGTTTCCCTCAGCCAACGCCCATTCAGCCACTTCAGTTTTTCAACATCAAAAACGGGAGCGCCTAACGAAATCCGCTCGATATCAAAGTTATCGATCATATTCTGCAGGGTGAACTTCTCTTCCCCATCCGGCATGCTCCACCCGAGCATCCCCAAATAGTTGAGCACCGCTTCTGGTAGAAAGCCCATGTCCCGGTAGTAGCCGATACTGGTTGGGTTCTTTCGTTTACTCAGCTTGCTCTTGTCCGGGTTTCTAAGCAGGGGCATGTGAATAAGGCGCGGCATGTCCCAACCGAAATAGTCAAACAACAACATGTGCTTCGGGGCTGAGTTAATCCACTCCTCTCCACGAATGATGTCAGTGACCTCCATCAAGTGGTCGTCCACGACAACTGCGAGGTGATAAGTCGGCAAGCCGTCTGCCTTGAGCAATACCTGCATATCGATCTGACTCCAGGCAATCTCAATATCACCTCGGAGAACATCTTTGACGACACAGACTCCTTCTTCAGGCACCTTCATACGAACCACGTTGGATTCACCGGCTGCCATCTTCGCAGCAACCTCTTCTTCAGAAAGACTTAGGCAGTGTCCGTCATAACGGGTGGTTTCACCCGCTTTCATCTGTGCAGCACGAACTTCATCCAACCGCTCTCGCGTACAAAAACAGCGAAATGCATGCCCCTTTTCGATCAACTCTTCCGCGTAGCCACCATAAATATCCGATCGTTCACTCTGGCGATAAGGTCCATGGGGTCCCTCAACATCGGGACCTTCGTCCCAATCAAGACCGAGCCATCGCAGTGACTCAAGAATCTTTGCTTCCGAAGCACTCGTGCTTCGTTCCTGGTCGGTATCTTCGATGCGCAGGATAAACTCGCCACCTGTCTTCTTGGCGTAGCAATAACTGAACAGGGCCATATAGGCCGTGCCGACATGAGGATCACCCGTCGGCGAAGGAGCAACTCTGGTTCTGGATTTCATGGGTTGGACTGCGTGAAAAACGGCTCCGATGTTACACTATCGCACCCCAAAGATTAATCTCGTCCCCGGAACTATCCATGCAACGGACCCTGTGTGTTGCACCCATGATGGGGTGTACAGACCGACACTGCCGCTACCTGTTTCGTCAGCTGTCCGCGAATGCGCTGCTTTACAGCGAGATGCTGACATCCAGCGCGTTACTGCATGGTGATACCGAACGCCTGCTGGAGCACACCGGAGATGCACCAGCGGTATTGCAACTCGGGGGCAGCAATCCCAAGGAACTGGCAGATGCCGCGAAGCTGGTTGAACAATTCGGCTATCAGGAAGTTAACCTGAATTGTGGCTGTCCCAGTGACCGGGTCCAACAAGGTGGTATTGGCGCTTGCCTGATGGGAGAACCAGCGCTGGTCGCTGAGTGTTACACGGCCATGTCTGAAGCCGTCGATATTCCAGTCACCATCAAATCCAGAATCGGCATCGACGACCAGGACGATTACCCATTTTTTTCAGATTTTGTCCGTCACATCTACGACGCTGGATGCAGACACTTTCAGGTTCATGCCCGCAAAGCCGTGTTGTCAGGACTTAGCCCAAAAGAGAACCGGGAAATTCCTCCACTGAAATATGACTACGTCAGGCAGATACAAACTGAGTTCCCGGATGCCGAATTTGTATTGAATGGTGGCATCAAAACTGTCGAGGAAGTTGTCCAACTCCTGGAGGAGTTTCCTGGCGTTATGCTGGGACGCGCACCTTACAGCAACCCTTACCTGCTGGCAGAGCTGGAGTCGGCCATTTTCAAAACAGAGCCCGTCGATCGAACAACCGCATTGGCTGCCTACCGAGATTACATGGTCGCACAGGAAGCTAACGGTACCCATGTAAAACACATGGCCAAACACCTGCTGGGTCTGTTTACGGGCCTTCCCGGAGCCAGGGCTTTCAGGCGGCATCTCAGCACCCACATGTACAAGGACGATGCAACTGTATCGGTGGTCGATGACGCTGCCGCCCTGCTGCAACAGCCTTTAAGTGAAGTTTCATGATTGATCGGCTATTCGATTTCTTTGAAAACCTGGTTGCTGATGAGATTCAGGAAGAGGATGCTTCGGAAGCCATCGCACTCGCAGCTGCTTCACTCATGATGGAAGTCGCACGATCGGACAGCGACAAACAGGACATCGAGCTGGAGACCATCGGGTCGATTCTGCGGGAAACCTTCTCAGTAGATCCGGCAACTGTTGATGCACTTTTAACGTCTGCCAGTGACAAGGTTGAAGCAGCGAATGATCTTTATCAGTTCACACAGCTTATTAACGACAACTACTCTTACCAGGACAAAGAAGCCTTGATTCTAGCTATGTGGGAAGTTGCCTATGCCGACGGACACATCCAGGCAATTGAGGATCACATCATCAGACGTGTTGCGGGTCTCGTGCACATCGCGCACGCGGATTTCATACGGTTAAAAATTCAGGCGAGAGAGAACTAGCTGATGGCTCGCCTAGGAGTTTTTGAGGTCGATCCTTCTTCGGATTCTAGCGCCTCAACCAGTTCATGAAACTTATCGAAGTTTTCGTCGTTTAGCCCCATCAACGTTTTGTGCGCATCCAGTACCTGGTTGCGCATCGTATCTTCACTACAGATCTCAACAGGTAATTCGTTCAGGTCAGATTTCTCATCAATGAGATCACTGCTGATCACACATACCTGTTCCATGGCCATACTTTTCAGCACTCGCGTGATGTCCTCGCGCGGAGAAACAACACTGGTCGCGGAATTGAATTGTTCACGGGTGCAAATCGCGATCTTGGCGATCAAACCCAAAGCCGTACTGTCGATGGTTTCTGTTTCAGAGAGGTCAATGATCATGCCATTGAATGTCGGACAGGTTTCGAGCCTTGAAAGATAAGTCGAGATAGTGGGACCAAGGGAAAGCCTCACGTCGCCGACAAATTTCAGCACGTGCACACCATCTCGCTCTGCAAATAAAACACTACCCATACAACTATCCCGGCCGGCCAACACTTGCCACGGTGAAAACAGCAATATCATCGGGGATTGAGCTGGCACTGAGGACACCCAAATCATCAACCAGTTCATCAACCAGTTGGATGGGGTCCTCTTCTTGCTTGTGTAATTCTACCACTGAAAGTAGGTGTTCTTCCTTAGCTTCAAGCGTTTCCTGGGGCAAAATTTCGAACACTCCGTCGGAAAACATCACAATGGAATATCGTTCAGGAAGCGCAACCTGCTGTGACTCATATCGAGGTTCTGCATAAAGACCCAGGGGTTGTCCCCCTATCTCAAGAAACTCGGCGCCTCCCGGATGACACAAAATTGTCCCTGGAAAGTGCGCTGCGTTACTGTACTCCAATACATTATTTTCTTGGTCGATAATGCCGAAAAACATCGTGACATGTTGTTCCAGGTGCCACTGTAAAAGTTCAACATTTATCCAGGCGAGGATCTCCGCGGTCGACATGAAACGCTGAAAGTCATCCAGCAACCGGCGAGACAAACTTTTTAACAAGACGGTAATAAAAGCACTGGATGCACCATGTCCGGACACATCCGCAATGTAGAACGCAACACGACCGTCGAACAGCTCAAAGTAATCAATGAAGTCCCCGCTCATGATCAGTGACGGGTAAAGCTGATGATTAAAGCTGATGCCCTGAAGTGACGTTGGTGACTCTGGCAGCATTGCCTGCTGAACACGAAACCCTGACTTCTGGTCATGCTCGAGTTGTTTAAAACGCGTTCGCGTCTCTTCCGAGGCTTCCGCAAGAAGTTCGTTTGTCCTGCTATCCAGATTTTGCTGAACAACAAATGGCAGCAGTTCGCGTTGCGGTCCAACGTAATAAATGTAATCCGATGCGCCAGCTTCAATGTGTTCACGCATCGCCTCTTCGGAGACATCCGTTGCCACCATCACGATGGGCACTAGAGGAAACTGACGATGAATTTTGCTGATTAACAGCAGCGAGGACAGACCGGATTGTTTTGTTAGCAGAATCAGGTCAGGGACTGATGCCCTGATGACAGAGACAGCGTTCGTGTAGTCAACGATGTCGATTTGTGAGAAATCGTTTTCCGCTAGCCGGAGTTTCATCTCTTCGGCCTTGGAAGAAGCGGATACGATTAGCAACTTTTTCAAGCGTCCCAGAGCCCCCAACTCGAGGAAACGGGAAAGATTTTACTCCGCTAGAACTCATCGTCAAACGGATCTTCTATCTCACCGTCATTTTCCTGAAACTCTCTTCGCTGCAAGTAGGCGTCTCGGAAGAAGATATATCGGTCTCCGAAGACCACCGCATCCGCTGCAAGCAGCTGTGAGCGGGTGTGCAAAACACTGAATCCGAAAAGTGAGTTTCGATGGCTGACTGGATAATAATAACGAAGCGGGTCAAGTCTTGAATCAACCGCCCTGCTGAAGACATCGCGAACTGTGGAGGGACCCAGGAACGGAAGAACAATGTAGGGTCCCCTCGGTACGCCCCAAACCGCAAGAGTCTGGCCAAAGTCTTCATCACTCGCACGCAACCCCATCCGGGTTGCAGGGTCGAAAAGCCCACCAATACCAATTGTCGTGTTAATCAGAACCCTAGAGGCATCGTTAGCCGCTTGTTTAGGCTTACCCTGAAGCAAGTTGTTCAGGCCGTTGCTGACTTCAACCAGGTTGCCAAAGAAGTTACTGACCAGACGCTTTGCTGGGTTCGGCATGACCTTGTCATAGCCGACAGCAACGGGACGGATCAGCTTCGCATCAGCGAAGTCATTGAAGTTATGAATTTTGCGATTTACCCCTTCATAGGGATCTTCATTCGCAAATGAGGAAGCCGAAAAAAGCTGAACCGCAATCAGCAGGCATAACACCCTGATCATGAACGCTTACCCATGACAGCTTCCCACTCCTTTGCCAGTCGTTTTTCCGATACCGGAATATTAGTCCCGATTGATTGGGCAAACAAAGAGATTCGATACTCTTCCAGCATCCAGCGGTACTTACCCAAATGAATTCGCTCCTCAGGTGCAACCGACTCATATCGTTCCCACCAAGCTCGAACCAGTTTGATCGCTTCATGGTCCTTCGAAACATTACCACCCAGTTTCTCAAGCCGATGGTTAATCCCGCGAAAGTATCTTGGGTATTGCCTGAGATACTCAAACGGCACCCCCCTGGGGAAGCCCGCTGGCATGAGTCGACTTAACTGAAATGAAACATCATCGACGGTTTCAGGAATCGAAAGCTGCTTCAGCTGATCATCCAGCGACATCCCCTGTTGCAAAACCTGCGCGACCACTCTGGCAATCAGCTCCAGGTTCTCAAACAAAGCACCTTTTTTCTGCAATCGTTCTTCAAACGCCGCTTTCGACCTGGGTAGAGGCTGATCTTCAATAAACGTTGCGACAAACGAAGCGCTCACGAGTCCTTCTATCAGCTCCGCCCGACTACCTCGGGTCGCGTAATACAGAGAAAATTTTTCAAATTCAGGAATGTTTTTGGATAGATACTTCCACTGATCTTTAAGTCGGAAGCTGAGCAATCTGAGCAAACCATCCATGGAGAGGCGATCCGCCTTTTCTTTGTGTTCAACCAGTTGGATGGCAACAGAATCCAATTCATCAACCAGTGTCGGATACATAGTGACTTGTACCCCACCTTCCTTGATCTGGACCTGCTCAGGCAGCTCATCAAATGACCAGTTTGTGAGCCCGGTCTGCTCAAGGCTGTGATCCTTTCGGGACTGGAGGCGTTCAGTCACCTGCGTGCCAAGTTCCGTGACCAAAGATTCCAGATCACGACCGGCAGCAATGAGCTTGCCTTTGTCATCAATCACCCTAACGTTCAACGTCAGATGTTTATCCAGTGTTTCTGGTTGAAAATCCGAGGCCGTGACTTTCACGCCGGTCAGCCGAAACAGTCGCTCTGCCAGCGCATCCGTTATTGATTTGCCCTGATAGTCAAAATCCTCCAACACACGAGCCACATACTCGGGTGCAGGCACAAAGTTCTTTCTGACCGACTTGGGCAAAGATTTGATTAGGGCCAGGCACTTTTCTTCGAGCAAACCAGGCACAATCCAGTCCAGCTGACTGCGAGGCACCTGGTTCAGCAACACCAGGGGCACGTCGACGCTTACCCCATCATCTTTTGTGCCGGGATCAAACTTGTATTTTAGGGGCAGGCTCGCGTTCCCCACCTCCAGCTTGTTCGGATAAAGCTTGTCCGATAACTCCGCTTCCCGTCGCATCAGCTCCTGGCGTGAAAGCTCCAGGGTCTTGGCGTTTGCGTTGGAGGCGTTGGCAAAGTTTCTAAGATCCAACTCACTGCAGATGTCTCTTGGCAATACCTGGTCATAGAAATCAAACAGCGCCCGGTTTTCGATGAGAATGTCACGACGACGTGCTTTCGACTCAAGCTTTTCAATATCTCGAATGAGACGTCTGTTGTGCTGATAAAACTTCAGACGTGACCTGAGATTGCCTTCTACCAGCGCCTTCTCGATAAACAACTCGCGTGCGTTTGCGAGATCAACCGAACCATAGTCGACCATGCGGTTCGCGATAATCACAATGCCGTAAAGCGTCACCTCCTCTCTGGCCATCACCTGACCGCGCTCAGCATCAAAAACCGGGTCGTGATAGGTGCGCACAACCAGATGGCCAGCTATCGGCTCAATCCAGCGGCTTTCAATTTCGGCAACATTACGGGCAAACAAGCGACTGGTTTCAACCAGCTCAGAACTCATGATCCACTTTGGCTTTCTGTTGAACTGCGACGACCCTGGAAAGATAAATTGCTTGCGGTTGCGAGCACCCTGGTAATCGTGCTCACCTGCTTTGAGCGAGACGTGACCCAGAAGTCCAGTCAATAACGACCTGTGGACCACACTGTATTCTGCTTCTTTCTTATTAACCTTAAGACCCTGTTCACGACAAATCAGAAGCAGCTGGCGATGCATCTCGCGCCACTCGCGCATCCGCGGGTAAGACAGGTAGTTTTCACGGCAGTACTTTCTGAGCTGATTGGTGCCAAGCTCCTGGCGCTTTTCTTCCCACGTATTCCACAACGACACCAGGGCCAGAAAGTCAGATTTTTCGTGCCAGTATTTTTTGTGACTTTCATCTGCAGCCTGCTGATGATCGAAAGGTCGTTCGCGAGGATCCTGAATCGTCAGCGCGCTTGTGATTATCAGCAGTTCGTTTAACGCGCCCCACTGGCTTGCTGCCATCAGCATCCGAGCAAAGCGCAAATCAATAGGAAAGCGCGCCAGTTGTTTACCCAACTTGGATATGTGCCGCTTTCTGTCGACAGCGCCCAGCTCAAACAGCAAGGCAAAGCCATCATTCACCTGCTTCTGGTTGGGGCGCTCAATGAACGGGAATCGATCGATGTCACCGAGCTTCAACTGCAGCATCTGCAAAATGACTGACGCGAGGTTCGTTCGAAGGATTTCAGGTTCCGTAAACTCAGCACGCTCAGCAAAGTCATCTTCACTGTAAAGCCGGAAGCAAACACCTTCACTGATTCGACCGCACCGCCCCATCCGTTGATTGGCGCTCGCCTGGGAAACAGGTTCTACGGGCAGCTGTTGTACTTTGGAACGAAAGCTATAACGAGATACGCGAGCCAGGCCCGGGTCAATCACATAGCGAATGCCCGGCACAGTCAGTGAAGTTTCCGCCACGTTGGTCGCCAGAACCACTCGCCTCCGGTGCCCAGGAGCGAATACTTTGTTCTGATCCGCCACGCTCAGTCTTGAATAGAGAGGGAGAATCTCCAGGTCGGTGGGCCCTTTACGTTTGATCTCTCGGGCCGTTTCCCGAATCTCACGCTCGCCCGGCAGAAATACCAGAACGTCTCCTTTGGCCATGCCATCAATCTCATCCAACACGTCAAGAATGGCGCGTGTGATTGGCTCATCATCCTCGATGTTTTCGACAGGGTGATATCGAACCTCCACCGGGTAAGTACGCCCGCTGACCTCAACTACCGGCGCATGACTGAAGTGTTTAGAGAAACGTTCAACATCGATCGTCGCAGATGTGATGATGACTTTGAGGTCAGGTCTCTTCGGTAAGATCCGTTTGATATAGCCCAGAAGGAAATCAATATTCAGACTGCGTTCGTGGGCCTCATCGATAATCAGCGTGTCATAACGCTCGAGAAATCGATCATGCTGAGTCTCCGCGAGCAAAACCCCATCGGTCATAACCTTGATCAGGGTATCGTCGACGGTTTCATCCTGGAATCGAACCTGATAACCAACTTGTTTTCCGACGCTAACGTCCAGCTCTTCGGCCAGTCGATTGGCAATGGTTCGAGCAGCCACTCTTCTTGGTTGCGTGTGACCAATTGTTCCAAAGATGCCACGCCCTGCTTCAAGACAAACTTTGGGCAACTGGGTTGTTTTCCCGGACCCGGTCTCACCGGCAACGATAACCACCTGATGTGCCTCCATCGCTGCCCGGATATCATCAACCCTGCCGGATACCGGCAGCGCTTCAGGGTAGGAAACGTTGGGGACCTTCGACTGGCGACGCTCTACAAGGTCACGGGATTTTCCTATCGCCTTGAAGAGTTTCGTTCGTTCATTCTTTTTCTTGATGTCACGGCGCATGCGGAAGCGATCGGCGAGCATGCACTCGTCGATCTGAGCTTCAAGTTCCCTGTAGGAAGGGATCGCGTTAGAAGAACCGGCCATGGACCGGAAGCCTCCGCTTATTTGGACAGGTGGTTCATGCCCTCTTCGATACCATGAATGGTCAGAGGGTACATCTGATCTTCAACCAGTTTCTGGATCAATGACACGGAAGTTGAGTATTCCCAGGTGTCCTGAGGTGTCGGGTTAATCCAGATGCACTTGTCGAACGTGTCGAGGAAACGCTGCATCCAGATCGCACCGGCTTCTTCATTCCAGTGTTCAACAGAACCACCGGCATGGGTAATCTCATAAGGCGCCATCGTAGCGTCGCCGACAAAGATAACCTTGTAGTCGTGTGTGTACTTATGCAGCAGGTCAAAAGTATCGATCCGCTCATTCATTCGACGGTTATGTTCTTTCCAGACACCGTCATAAATGAAGTTGTGGAAGTAATAAGTCTCCAGGTGCTTAAACTCTGAGCGCGCTGCTGAGAAGAGTTCCTCACAGACCTTCACGTGGGCATCCATCGATCCGCCATTGTCGAGAAGCAGAAGTACCTTAACGGTATTACGTCGCTCCGGGCGCATGATGATGTCCAGCAGACCGCCGCTTTTCGCCGTCTTGGAGATCGTATTGTCGATATCAAATTCGTCTTCAGCACCCTGTCGAGCCAGCTTTCGCAGGCGACGCAATGAAATTTTCAGGCCGCGAGTACCCAGCTCAACATTGTCGTCATAAGCCTTGTAGTCCCGCTTGTCCCATTGACGCTTGCCGCGACGCTTCTTGCCTTTACGATCTTCGCCTTCCTTGCCTCGACCGTTTTCACCTTTACCTTCTTTATCCTTCTCTTTGCCTTCGCCGCGCGCGGCTTCTTCAACCTCACGCTTGAATGCTTCAATCAGTTTTTCCAGGCCGCCAAGTGACTTGATCTTTTCAAGCTCTTCAGGCGTCAGGCTCTTCTCGAATTCACGACGTAGATATTCGTCGGGAATCAGGGACGCCAGGAGGCTGGACAGATCATCCAGACCCTTGAAGTAAGCGGAGAATGCACGGTCAAACTTGTCGTAATGACGTTCATCTTTTACCAGCGCCATTCGCGACAGGTAGTAGAACTCATCAATATCAGCGTAGACCAGTCTCGCTTTCAGAATCTCAAGCAGGTGCAGCAATTCCGTAATGGATACGGGAATGCGTTCCTTCTTAAGTGTGAAAAAAAAGTTAATCAGCATGAGATTTCTCTACTGACCGCCACCACCTTGTCTGCGGTTCATGAATGCTAAACGTTCAAGCAGCTGAACGTCCTGTTCGTTTTTCACCAGCGCACCATACAGAGGCGGGATCGCCTTGGATGTGTCGCGATTCGTCAGGATCTCATCGGGGATATCGTCCGCCATGAGCAGCTTCAACCAGTCGATCAACTCAGAAGTAGAAGGCTTCTTCTTCAGACCCGGAACTTTCCTTACGTCGAAGAAGATTTCCATGGCCTCTTTGACCAGGTCCTGCTTAATGTTGGGGTGGTGAACACCGACGATGTCCGCCATGGTGTCGCGATCCGGGAACTGGATGTAGTGGAAGAAACAGCGACGCAGGAACGCATCAGGCAGTTCTTTTTCGTTGTTGGATGTAATCACAACGATAGGTCGATTCTTCGCTTTGATGGTTTCGCCGGTTTCGTAGACATGGAACTCCATGCGGTCCAATTCCAACAGAAGGTCGTTAGGGAATTCGATGTCTGCCTTGTCGATTTCGTCGATCAGAAGAACAACTTTCTCGCCTTTCTCAAAAGCTTCCCAGAGCTTGCCCTTCTCAATGTAGTTCTTGATGTCGTGAACACGATCATCGCCCAGCTGGGAGTCACGCAGTCGAGATACCGCGTCATACTCATAGAGGCCCTGCTGCGCCTTGGTTGTTGACTTGATGTGCCATGGAATCAGTTCCATTCCCAAGGAACTGGCAATCTCTTCCGCCAGCATGGTTTTACCGGTGCCGGGCTCCCCTTTGATCAGCAGAGGTCTTTCCAGTTCTACGGCAGCATTCACCGCCATCTGCAATTCGTCGGTGGCGATGTATGTAGAGGTACTAGAGAATTTCATTCAGTCGACTTCCAAATGTGTAAAAGTCCGGCAATATAACGTCTGGCTATTAATTATGCCAGCGGGCTGAACCAGCGATATATGGTGATGTCAGCGGTTTTGATGGCTGTTACGCCGCGTTGGCACGGCGCGCCAGAATTCTTCGAACAATCAGTGCTGCCAGCATGAATGCCAGGGCTACCAGAAGCACCAGAGACGCCGCCAGACCGTTATCGGAGCCTCCCAACAGAACGTCCATGAAAAAGACAACTATTGCAGGTGCCAGGTGCTCATGGGATTCGTCGGAAAACCAGGGCGTGTACATCATGACAAGCGCTATGCCGCGGAACAGATCCCGCCAACCATCGTGTTTGACGTTTGAGGTCACCTTCCACCAGAACAGACAGAACCCAACCCCCGCCAGGATGTAGACCGTCCAGGCCAACTGGTGCTCATACTGACTGATGAACGCATCCATTTATTGTTCTACCCAGTGAATGATCTGCTCTTCAACGCTGTCGGGGTGCACGTAAAGCTCGGAGACACACTTACCCTTCACGGATATGCCAGCTTCATGGACAGTTTCCTGATCACCGGAGACCAGCGGGTGCCACCATTCAAGATCTTTGCCCTCGGCAACCAGACGATAGGCACAGGTGTTGGGCAACCAGGCATAGTCCAGGGCACCAACCGGCGTCAGTTTGACGCAATCAGGTACCAGCTCTGAACGGCGCTCATACTGCGTGCATTTACATTCGTCCTGGTCGAGAAACCGACACACAATGGCCGTGTAATGCACTTTCTCAGTTTCAACATCTTCCAGCTTGTGCAGGCAGCATCGAGCACAACCATCGCAGAGTGATTCCCACTCCTCGCTGGTCATCTCCGTCATACTCTTTTTCAGCCAGAACTTTTCCATCGTTTTTGTTATCGAAACCTGTCGTCCGCCGGTGGCAATTGCAGATGATAACCTTGGGACTGCAGATTGCTGATTACCTGCTCCGCATCTTCGCGAGCAAGCCTACGATCCGGGGTTAATTCGAACGTTAAAGCCTTTTCTACTTCACCAAACTGCTTAAGCAGTGCTTCTGGCACGCGATCCAGTCCCTCACCTGACTCAACATAAAGGTAGTAGTTTTCCTTCTTTACGCTTTTGTAGACATCGCACTCCATCATTGACCTCCAGATCCAGCCAACGCATCAATAAGTGCATGTCCAATAACACTTTCCCTCCAGCCAAGAAGCTCTTCCGGCAGATGATACTGCCCCTTCGAGTCCTCAGAACGGATAAGCTTTTCCAGATGTCGTCTTTTAATCAGGAGTTCAGGTGCAACAGATATTGATTTCGCGGTTTCATCAACCACCTGCCGTAACAACTTCAGTTTTCGGTTGTTCACCGGGGCATCTGTTCTCTCGACGCGCTGCGGACAGTCCCCCTCGGGCACCAACTTCGCCTCGGACTGAATAAACATCATCTCGTCCGCATAACGACGCACCTGTCGTGGAGACATGCCAGCTTCTTTATAACCGTGGCGGGAATCGCACCGATCCTTGACGATACTCATCAGTGCCTTTTGGTCGACCACACGGTTCCTGGGCACATTCTCTTTGCGCGCTGTGACTTCTCGCCAGGCACAAAGCACTTTCAACTGATTCAACTGACGGCGATCCAGTTGCCACAGTCCCTTGAACTTGAGGTAGGCATCTTCCGGCAGTGCCATCGTAGGAATGTCCTGCCCTAAATAGGCAGACTCACTGGTCACCCAGTCGAGTTTTTCGGTACCTTCCAGCAGCTTCTGCTGCGCTTCATAAACCTGCAACAAATGAATCACATCGAGGGCAGCATAATCGAGCTGCTCCGGTGACAAGGGCCGTGCCAGCCAATCGCTTCGCGTCTGATCTTTTGGCAGTGAAATATCCAGGTAGTGTTCCACAAGCGCCTGGTAACCGATGGAAAAACCGACACCAAGTACCGCGCTGGCAACCTGTGTGTCATAAACCGGCGTGGGTACTATACCGAGGGCATATTGGAAAACCTCCATGTCCTCGGACCCTGCATGCAGCACTTTAATAACGTCTGGATCGACGAGAACGTCCACGATCGGAGAAATGTCTTCAGCGGCAACAGGATCAATCAGAAAACACTGCTCACCGGTATAGATCTGTATCAGGCCAACGATCGGGTAGTAGGTGTTAAACCTCGCAAATTCCGTATCCAGCGCGATCGCTGGGATACCTCGACAGGCATCAACAACCTGTTTGAGATCTGATGAGTTCTCGATGTAGATGTATTCGGTATTCATTCTGAGACGTCCCGCTGAAGGCTCTTCCTTCCCTCTATCGCGTGTGTGAGTGTGACGCCATCCACATATTCCAGCTCACCACCGAGAGGAATGCCCTGCGCAATACGTGACAAACTCAAATCCAGGGGCGCGAGCGCTTCAGCGATGTAATGTGCGGTCGCTTCACCCTCGACCGTTGAGGAAACAGCCAGGATAACCTCCCTGACGCCGTCACCACATCGATTCACCAGATGGTCTACACCAATCTCCTCCGGACCACGGCCATCAATCGGAGACAAAGTCCCCATAAGCACGAAGTAGTAGCCTCGGTAGCCTCCAGAATGCTCAATCGCGAGCACATCAGCAGGATTCTCTACCACACAAAGTACCGCAGGATCGCGACTGGAATCACCACAGAGATCACAGATTTCTGTTTCCGAAAGGTTACGACACTGACTGCAATTACCAATATCAGTCATCGCACGCGCAAGGACCTCTGCCAATCTGCGGCCACCTTCACGGTCGCGCTCCAACAAATAGAGCATCATGCGCTGGGCACTTTTAGGTCCCACGCCCGGGAGGCATCTAAATGCCTCCACGACCTGATCCATCAGCGTTTGATCTTTCATTGCATGAACGGAAACTTGAACCCCGGCGGCATTGGAATACCAGCGGTGAGTTCAGACATCTTCTCCTGTTGGTTTTTTTCAGCACGGCGAACTGCGTCGTTCATTGCAGCCGCAATCAGGTCTTCGAGCATCTCTTTTTCATCTGCACCGCCACTCAGCAATACATCATCAATCCGGACCTTCTTTACGTCATGCCGACCGGTCATGGTGATGCTCACCATGCCTCCTCCGGCTTCGCCCGTGACCTCAGCCTGGGCAATTTCTTCCTGCAGACGCTGCATTTTTTCCTGCATCTGCTGGGCCTGTTTCATCAGGTCACCCAACCCGCCATTTCCTAGTGCCATGTATCTTCCTGTCCCTTCACTAACTGCCGAGCGGCCTGATGCTACTCGGGTCTAACTTACCGTTAAAATTTTCGATGAGTTGCTGCACGTGGTGATCACTTTCTATATCCGCCACGGCCTGGGCTCGACTCTCTTCCTGTTCACGCTCTTTTATCTGAGCAGGCGTTTCGATGTCTGTCGCGCCCACCTCAATGGATACTTTGATCTCTTTACCGAAAAGCTCTGACAACCCCTGCGCGATACGCCCTTCATGCGCCTGGTTCCAAAGACTCGCATGGTGCTCTGCCAGTTTCAGCTTGGCGTGATCATTTTCAACCCGATCCAGCAAACAGTTAGCAGCCAGGTTTCGCGTCATACCATCCAGCGACATTGCTGAGAGGATTTCAGACCAATTGCCAATCTCCAGCGAAGGTGTTGCTGGAACAGACTCCGCAGCTACTGGTTCTTCAGGAACCTCTGGTTCGGTGACTTCTACTTCTGCCTTGTTCTCCGCCGCGGGCTCTGGTTCTGGTTCAGCCGCAGGCGCTGGCTCTTCCATTTCAGCCGCTGGCTTTTCCTCCGCCGCGGGCGCTTCTTCCGCCGCGGGCGCTGGCGCTTTCTCCTCCCCGTTGATGGCCGACATTAGATCCGCGATACGACTTCGATCAGGCGCTGCCTCTTGAGCCGGCGCAGCGTTCATGGGCTCTTCATTTACGGGTACAGCCGCAGTGCTCGGCGCCGAGGTTACCTCCGGCTCCGCTGGCTGCGGTTCAGGCTTTTTTTCGGTATCGCCTCCTGTACTACCCTGACTGCCTGCCTGCACTTCATCTGGTGTGAACGACATCATGCGCAGCAGGACCATTTCGAATCCCATTCGAGCGGTTGGCGCCAGTGACAAATCACGCTGACCAATCAATCCAATCTGGTACAGCAACTGAACCAATTCAGCCGGCATTTTGGACGCGCTTTCCAGAATCAGCTCACGGTCACCCTGCGCATTATCCACCGCATCAGGAGCAGCGTGAGCAATGGCAACCCGGTGCAGCACAGACATCATGTCATCAAGGAGACCCGCATAATCAGGCGCGTACTCAGAAAGCTCTGCTACCTTAGAGAGCATCGCCGCACCATCTTCTCTGACAATCGCATCAAGCAGATCGTAGACCTCTCGCTGATCAATAGAGCCCAACATCGAGCGGACCGGTTCTTCTCGGACTTCGCCGTTACCGAAAGAAATCGCCTGATCCGTGAGACTGAGTGCATCACGCATGCTGCCATCCGCTGCATGTCCCAGTTGCCAGAGCGCTGATTCGTCAGATGCAATCGACTCTTTACCTAAAACAACGCCGAGGTAATGAACAATCTGTTCCGGCGTCATATTTTTCAAATTGAACTGAAGACATCGCGACAGCACGGTGATCGGTAACTTTTTGGGATCTGTCGTGGCAAAGAGAAATTTAACGTGTTCTGGTGGCTCTTCGAGTGTTTTCAACATGGCGTTGAAACTACTCCGAGAGAGCATATGCACCTCATCAATGAGGTAGATCTTGAATCGGCTTACCGTCGGCATGTACTGAACGTTGTCCAGTAGTTCTCGCATGTCATCAACGCCGGTTCTGGAGGCAGCATCCACTTCAATCAGGTCGACACTTCGACCTTCGGCTATTTCAAGACAGGAGTTACACTCACCACAAGGTGTCGATGTGACGCCGGTCTCACAATTCAGGCAACGAGCAAGAATTCTTGCGATGGTCGTTTTACCGACACCCCGGGTGCCGGTGAACAGGTAAGCGTGGTGCAGGCGATTATTATCCAGTGCGTTAACTAACGCCTGTAAAACATGTTCCTGACCTTCTAAATCCTGAAAAGAGGTGGGCCGATACTTCCTGGCGAGGACCTGGTAACTCATAGCGAGATTGTACAATAGCCAGCAGGCTGAAAGTTCAGCGAGAGAAAAAAATATGACCAAACCATTCTGCATCGGCCATCGCGGCGCCAAGGGATACAAACCTGAGAACACGCTGGCGTCGTTCGAGCACGCCCTGGCACTTGGCTGTTCGTGGGTAGAACTGGACGTCTACAGCGTGGAAGAACATCTGCTTGTTATCCATGACAAAGCCGTGGATCGAACCACCAATGGCACCGGCTTGATCGCAGACATGAGTTTCGACGCATTGCGCGAGCTAGATGCTGGTTCGGGTCAACAGATTCCAACGTTGGATGAGGTCATCGCGCTCATTGATCGCCGCTGCTCCATTAACGTTGAGCTCAAAGGCCCGAATACTGCGGACCCGGTCAATCAGGCGCTGAAACGCTATTGTTCAGACGGCTGGGAACCCGAGCAGTTCCTGGTTTCTTCCTTTTATCATGAGGAACTCGCCAAGGCAGACAAAACCTATCGCCGAGGTGCTTTGTTCCACAATCTGCCTGATGACTGGCTATCGCAAGCTCAGTCACTGGACGCATGGTCGGCAAATTTTGCCCACAAGGATGTGTCATCTGAACTCGTCAACACAGCGCATGATGCTGGATTGAAAGTGCTCGCCTACACGGCGAACGAATCAAATGACATAAAGCGCCTGGCTGACGCCGGTGTGGATGGGATTTTTAGTGACTTTCCCGATCGGGTACTCGCCCTTCAGGACTAATTCGCGAGATCGTCGATCTCGCGTTTCAGGTCGTACTTCTCATCGGTGACGATTTTCTCGAGCACCTCGATCCTGGATCGGGCGTCCTGTAGGTCAGCCTCAACGTCCTGGAGCTGTTCTTCCAGATCATCGATACGCCCCTGGTGCTTGGAGCCGGATTTGGATGCCTTAATAATCTTGACGATGGTATCGCCGATGACTGCCACCACAATGACACAACCAACAACCAGCCAAAAACTGCTACCCATGATCCTCTCCTCTTTTCTTCCTGTCTTTATCTCTTCGGCGCCTCACCAAAGAACCGGAACCTGAAATCGCCTTGGTGATGTCAGGGAAGCCTCCGTAAGCAACTCGACCGCTGCCATTGATGACAACGTTCAGTTCATCGGTAACCGACAAAGACACATCACCAGAACCATTTAACGTGACCTGTGCAAAATCGCTTACCAGGTGTTCAGCCTCATAACGACCTGATCCATTAACCAGGATCGACTGAGTTTCAACGTCACCCATAATTCGGACGCAGCCTGAGCCATGTATGCCCACTCGAAGATTGTCCGCCGTGAGATGTTCCAGTTTCACATTACCTGAGCCATTCACTTCAACTTTGACGGTGTCGTTATCGACATCAGGGGCAATGACAGAACCACTGCCAGTGACGGTAATCTTGCGAATATCCTTCATCGAGAGGTCATAAGAAATAACTTCTCTAAGAACACGCAGACTCATAATCTTCGGGCTTTTGTAACCGACATAAAGAATGCCGTCTTTAACTTCACTGATGATGTCCTGCATAACGTAGGCCGGCGCATGGATCGACAGTGACTCTTCGTCGGTCTGTGTAATCTTCAGTGTTCCAGGCCCGCGAAAACGAACCTGATCAAATCTTGCGACTTCCCGAACCTCGATAGACATCTCAATCCTCGCCCGAGATCTTCTTCAACTCGCGCTGTAACTCAAAACGCGAAGATGTGACATGTGTTTCCATCTGGCGCAGGCGTTGCTCAATATCGTAAAACTTATCTTTTGCTGTTTTCATCGCCTGCACATTACTCATTTTCGGTTCTTGTCCTGCACCGCGCGCTCTTCTGCCCGACATATTGCTGGCCCCGCTTCTCTTTTCTGAGCTGTTCTTTGAACCCTTTTCCGCGTCGCGCGTTGTCAGGTCATCGCGCTCGTCATAAAAGGTATCCATTTCATCATCGAACCTGTCGGTGACACGCCTATAGTAAGGCTTGTCATCCATAAAGAAGTAGGTGATGAAGTACGCCGGGAAAACGATCTGGGGGATGAACATCATACCCAACACCGCATACAGGCGAATCTCCCAGGATGGGCGACCGAAGTAGTCTGCGATTCCGGCACAGACACCGAGAATCTTCTTGTGTTCACGATCACGATAGAGATGCGCCGTTCGCCTGCGACGGGCTCGACTCCAACTGGCACCAAACCTGCCATGCCCATATCGTCTGCGGCCTGACTTTCGCTTAGACCTACCTCTACGTCGAGGTGACGGTTCATAGTCCACAAACTCATCGTCAATGGATGAACTCATCTCATCTGCAGCCTGTTCTGCGCGATCGGCGCTGGCACGCGCCTTGTCAGCCTCACGCTGAGCTCGTTTAGCCTTTTTATCAGCACGCTCTACATCACGATCATCTTCAAGGCCGCCGGTATCAATAAGTTCATCGATCCAGGCTTCAGCTTTCTGAGTGACCTCATCGACGAGGTCTTCAATAGACTTGTCCAGGTCTTTCTCTCTGGAAGGTCTTTTACTTGCTCGCTCCGCCAGCCTCTCAGCACGCTCAGCAGCTCGCTCAGCCTGGCGCTCCTTGCGCCGGGCTCGCTCTTCAGCACGCTCCGCAAGCCTTCTGGCTCGCCTTGCTGCTCTTTCAGCGTCTCTTCTGTCTCTGCTCACGTTACTCCCTCTCCCACTTCATCGTTCACCTTTTCAGGCTTCAGATTGTTTTCCTCTCCAGTCCTTCTCTCTCCAGTCAGGACTTTCAACATCCAGAATAGATTCCAGAGTTTCGATCCTGGCCGCCATCTTGTTAGCCACCTCGATCATTTCATCGAGTTCTGCGCGTTCACCGGCAGACAGGCCATTAACGACGTTAGATTTGGACTTGTAGTGGAAGATGATCCAGATAGGTGCGACCACGACCAGAAATATCACTACAGGTACGAAAAAAGCCACAACGATACCGTCCATCATTTACCCCAATCAGGTTATTCAGAGTCCTGCGCTTTCTGAGTGTCCGCGCTTGCTGGTCCAGTCATTTTAGCCTTTAACCGTTCCAGTTCCTCATCCACCTTTTCATCATTCTCGAGTTCCGCGATCTCGTTGGACAACGTTTGCTGACCAAGATCGTAGGCTTCGATTTCTCCTTCAAGATCGTCAATGCGACGCTCGTAACGATCAAATCGACTCATCGCTTCATCGATATTGACGTCATGAATCTGACGCTTAACGCCCATGCGGCTTTGAGCAGTACGACCACGAACAATCAACGCCTTCTGACGCGTCTTTGCATCGCTCAGCTTCTGCTGCAACTGCGCAATATCGCCGGAGAGCTTCTCCAGGTTCTGATCGATAACCTCAAGATCCGTCTCGATCGTCATTCCCGCCTCTTCAGCCGCCTGTTTTTCTTTCAGGGCTGCCCGGGCCAGGTCTTCGCGACCCTTGGAGAGTGCTATCTCAGCTTTGCTCTCCCAGTCCTGGGCTTCTTGCTGAAGTCGGACAATCCGACGATTCAGTTCTTTCTTGTCCGCAATCAGTTTGGCTGATTGTGTTCGGACTTCAACCAGGGTTTCTTCCATTTCCTGGATAATCAGACGAACCATCTTTTCAGGATCTTCCGCCTTATCCAGTATGGCATTGATATTCGAGTTAATGATGTCTGTGAATCTCGAAAAAATACCCATTTGTTACACCTCTCTCGTGAAAACAGTAAAACTTCTTTGCTCGCCCTGTTTAATCCACATTCCGTGCCAACTTTTCAAAACCTTATAACTCATTGTTTTTATTAGTGTTAAATTAGCGGTGGTCAATTTGACCACTTCTGAAAACGAATAAATTAGTGAATATCACCAACAATTAGCCAATAATCCTCCGCCATGAACGCAAGACAACACACCGACCGACTATTGGGCGAATCCCCGGCTTTCCTGGAGGTGCTCGACAGGGTCTCCCAGATAGCTCCCCTCGACAAGCCCGTACTTATTGTTGGTGAGCGAGGCACCGGAAAAGAATTGATTGCCGCGCGGCTGCACTATCTGTCGACCCGGTGGGATCAGGAATACGTCAAAATGAACTGCGCTGCCATCAGCGAAACGCTGCTGGAGACAGAGTTATTCGGCCATGAAGCCGGTGCATTTACCGGTGCTTCAAAAATGCATCGCGGAAGATTCGAACGCGCAGACAAGGGTTCACTGTTCCTGGATGAACTGGCCACGACCTCAGCATTGGTACAGGAAAAACTGCTGCGCATTATTGAATATGGAGAGTTCGAACGAGTTGGCGGCAGTAAAACCCTGACAACTGATGTCAGGCTAATAGCAGCTACCAACGAAGACCTTCCAAAGCTCGCAGACCAGGGCAAATTTCGTGAAGACCTGCTTGATCGACTGGCGTTTGACGTCATCACCCTGCCGCCGCTGAGGGCAAGACCTGAAGATATCTTCCTGCTTGCAGAACATTTCGCCATGAACATGGCGAGTGATCTCGGACTCGATTTCTTCCCAGGGTTCTCCGAGCAGGCACTTGAAACGCTGAGCGAATATGCATGGCCTGGCAATATCCGTGAGCTGAAGAACGTCGTTGAACGAAGTGTGTATCGATCTGCGGATGATGGCGAACCGGTGGACGTAATCACCCTCGATCCCTTTGAGTCTGTGTTTCGCCCGAGCGTTAGCAAAACGCGGCAATCAGATGACGAAAGTGAATCGAAGCCAGCAGCGCAGGACGCGGAGTTTCCTATCGATTTCAAACAAACGGTGCAGGACTTTGAGATCGAACTTATCCAACAGGCGCTCGCAGCTTCACAGTTCAATCAGAAAAAGACCGCAGAAGCGCTGGGCGTTACCTATCACCAGCTTCGTGGCTACATGAAGAAGTACGAACTTTTCGAAAACGATTAATGCAATCACAAAGTCATCGCAGGTCACTAATGACCCTGCTGCTCCTCTCGCTGCTCGTCACCAAGCCATCACAAGCCGATGAACTCTATGACGCAATCGGCCAGCGTCTTGCACTCATGCAGGAAGTGGCGGCCTATAAGTGGATCAATAAGCAACCCATTGAAGCAACGGAACGAGAAGCGTTGGTCATCAAAAACGCAAAACTCTCCGGACTCGATCACGCCATTACGGCAGACAGCAGTGAAAGGTTTTTCACCGCACAGATTGAAGCCGCCAAAGAAATCCAGCAATGCTGGTTTGATCGTTGGCAGACATCTTCAGGTCCTAGTGAATCGAGGGATCTGATCAACGATGTGCGACCCCGGCTGTTAGAGCTAGGCAGTACGATCAATCGACTGCTTGCTCACCAGGTGCAAGACGAGTCATCTTTCATGGCGCAGACACAGGTTGACTGCCTGTCTTCCGAGGGACAGCAACAGGTTTTTGCAGCGCTAAACCAGATTCATGTGTATCCCAACCGGCTCGCCCAAATTCGCGACAGTGGCATCCTCAGAATTGGCACCACCGGCGACTACGCACCCTTTTCGTTCGCAGTGGACGGAGAGGCTTTCAAGGGCATCGATGTGGAGCTGGCTCAACTGCTCGCAGATCACCTCGATGCAGAACTTATTTTCGTTAAAACCAGCTGGCCAACACTGATGCAGGATCTGGAAAGCGGTCGCTATGACATTGGCATGAGTGGCGTCTCGCGAATTCCTGCTCGAGAAGAAGTTGCCTACTTCAGTCACGCTTATCATATCGGCGGAAAAACTCCGATCGCCCGTTGCGATAACAAGTTGGCACTGGACAGCCTGGCATCGATTGATCAACCGGGTACCAGAGTGATCGTCAATCCCGGCGGCACCAACGAGCGCTTTCTTGACGCCAACATTCAACAGGCAACGAAGGTTCTGCACCCGGACAATCGCACGATCTTTGATGAGATTGTTGCTGGCAACGCAGACGTAATGTTCACTGACCTGATCGAGGCACGGCTACAAAGTCAGCGCGAAGAACTTTGCATGACGATGCAAGGCGAAACGCTGACTTACCAGGAAAAGGCTTACATGATGCCGAAAGACCCAGGCCTGCTGGCCGAGGTCAATCGCTGGCTGAAGCAGATTGAAAATTCAGGCCAGCTGGCGAAAACCTTCGCCAGCCACCTGTCACATTGAGTTAAACGGAAAGAACTATTTTCCCGAAGTGCTTGTGATCTGCCTGATGCTGGAATGCCTGACTGATTTCAGCCAGAGGAAAAGTGTCACTAATCACCGGCTTGACGCCATTAGCTTCAATGGCGCGAATCATCTCTTCCTGCTCATCTTTTGAGCCAACAGTGATGCCATCGATCCGCAGATTCTGGGAGAAGATCTGAGCCGTTGGCACTTCTCCGGCAAAGCCCGCGAGCACACCAATAAGAGAAATGTGACCACCAATCCGGCAAGCCGTAATTGACTGAGCCAGAGTCCCGGCGCCGCCAATTTCAACCACCTCATCGACACCGCGACCACCTGTAATTTCACGCGCCTTAACGCCCCAGTCAGGCGTTTCTTTGTAGTTGATGAGCTCATCAGCACCCAACTCTTTTAGCCGCGCCAGTTTTTCATCTGAAGAAGAAGTTGCGATCACTTTACAACCTGCGGCTTTAGCAAACTGCAGGGCAAAGATAGATACACCACCAGTTCCCTGTGTCAGCACCCAGTCTCCAGCTTTCACGCCAGCTTTTGAAAACATACCTCGCCACGCGGTTAATGCAGCACAGGGCAAGGTTGCCGCTTCTTCCATGGAATAGCCTGCTGGGGCACGAGTGAACGCCGTCGCAGGCATGGCAACCAGTTCGGAAGCAAAACCATCGGCGTGATCGCCAGGCACGCCCATCAGGCTCGCCAGATCAGGCTCACCACGATCCCAGTTCGGAAAGAACAGGGAGACGACCATGTCGCCTTCAGAAAAACCGGTGACACCTTCACCAACAGAAACCACTTCACCGGCACCATCAGACATTGGAACGCGACCTTCCGCCACAGGAATCAAACCCGCCACAACAGCAAAGTCATGGAAATTTAGGGAACTGGCTCGAACACGGACCAATAACTCACCTGGACCCGCCACCGGGTCTGCCCTGTCTTCAATTTCTATCTTGTCCAGACCACCGGGCTTAACGGCTGCTACTTTCATAAATGACTCCTGAGACTACTAATTATTTATTGGGATCCTGGTCGACGAGTTTCGCTTCCCATTGCATGTAAGGGACAGAGTCACCTTTTAGGAATGCACTGATCATCGCGTTTACTTCGTCTGGTGCATCCTGTTGCACCCAATGAGAGATTCTCGGCAGATATCGAATGGTCAAATCACGCACCCACTTCTCCGTGCCATAGGTGGTTTCTTTAGTGAGCGCCATATCATCCTCACCCCAACACATCAGTGTGGGTGTCTCGATCATGGGGATACCAAGGTCTTTTTGCCGCTTGCCACCTGCTTTGAACGCATCGCGATAGTAATTAATCATCGCCGTGAGCCCACCATGACGTTGCGCATTCTCGCTATAGATTTCCAGCACATCATCCGGGTAGTTCTCTGGTGTTGAAGCGGTCTGTCGAAACATCTCGCCCATACCTTGGGCCCGGCGATTGAACAGCCATTCCGGCAGACCTGGAATCTGGAAAAAGAAGATGTACCAGCTCTTCTTGAGCTGCTCGAAAGAAAAACCCTGACGCATCGCACCCGGATGCGGCACGTTGCAGATAATGAGTTTTTCGAGAGGACGTATTTGCCTCATTGCAAAGTACCAGGCGATCACCGCCCCCCAATCATGTGCAATCAGTACGGTTTCATCACAATCAGCAGCATCGATCAGGGCACCAACATCAGCCATATGATTCTCGAGGGAATAGTCTTCTCGTTCCGGAGGTATTGAGGAGTTGCCGTATCCCCTCATATTGGGTGCCCAGACCTTGTAGCCCATGTCTGCGAGCATTGGCATCTGGAACCGCCTGGAAATCGCGTGCTCCGGGAATCCGTGCAGGCAGATCGCCAGCTTGCGGCTCGACTGATCGCCACACATGTCAACTTCGAACCGAAGTCCATTGGCATTGACGAATTCTGTGGATACGTTACTCAGAACATCCGATGTCGACTTCATCGTTTACGCTTCTTTGAAAAATGAAGTCGGCAGCTTAGCGGAACTCAGAGTCGAACGCAGCCAGACACATCTCCGGAATGCTGGTCTATAATTCCCGCATGCATAACCTCAAATTCGGTATTTTCCTCGCCCCCTTCCATAGCCTTCGGGAAAATCCCACCCAGGCGCTAACGCGGGACCTTGAATTGGTCCAATACCTGGATCAACTCGGTTATGACTATGCCTGGATCGGAGAACATCACAGTGGCGGTATGGAAATTATCGCCTCCCCAGAAGTGTTCATCGCGCAGGCTGCCGCTAAAACCAAACACATTAAGCTGGGCACCGGGGTTTCTTCGCTGACATTCCACCACCCATTCATCCTGGCCGACAGGATGATGCAGCTGGATCACATGACAAGGGGGCGCGTCGCTTTCGGCATGGGACCGGGCGCCCTTCCCTCCGATGCGCAAATGCTGGGCATTGATACGCTAAAGCAACGAGACATGATGCTTGAGGCGATCGAGGTGCTTGTACCTCTGCTCAAGGGAGAGTCTGTAACCCGAAAAACTGACTGGTTTGAGTTGAACGATGCCAGACTGCAGCTTGGTAGTTACAGCAAACCCCATATTGAAATGGCCGTTGCCTCACAGGTCTCCCCTTCTGGTGCACGCGCTGCAGGAACACATGGCCTGGGACTGCTATCTGTTGGCGCTACGACGTCAGGCGGATTTAACGCGCTTGCCGCGAACTGGGAAATTTATGAACGCAAGGCGAAGGAAAACGACCAGGTGATCGATCGCAAAAGCTGGTCTCTCGTCGGTCCAATGCACATTGCGGAAACTCGTGAACAGGCCATGGAAAACGTTCGGCACGGGCTGGGTGAATGGGTCACCTACTTCAAAGATGTTGCTGCGCTACCCATCGCACCCGACGAAGGTGATCCCGCTGAAGCACTCGTCGAGAGCGGGCTTGCCGTGATCGGCACACCGGATGACGCCATCGCGCAGATCAAAAGACTAGAGGAACAATCCGGTGGATTCGGCAGTTTCCTGCACATGGCAAACAACTGGGCTGACTGGGCCCAGACCAAGAGGAGTTACGAGCTCTTTGCCCGATATGTGGCACCGGAATTCCAGGGTCGAAGCGAACCGAGACAAGCCAGCTACCAGTGGGCCGCCAGTCAACATGATTCGTATATGAAAAAGGTAGAACAGGCCATCGGTAACGAAATCGCCAAAGACGAAAAAGAGAAGGCTGAGAAAGCGGCCAAAAACTAGTCGGCGCGACTAATCACCCCGGTTTCTATGTCGGAAACAATTCACTTGATCTTAATGCGGTATACCCTGCAAACCTGATAAGTTCCCCCTCCATCACTCGCCAGACCTCCGACTCAATGCTTAAAGACGACCTACCCCGACAGTTCATCGACATTGAAGGTGCCATCAACCTTCGTGACTTTGGGGGTTACCAGACTCAAGACGGTCGACAGGTTAAGAACGGCTTGCTCTTCAGGTGCGGTTTGATGTCTGAAATTGCGGAACATGCTTTTGATGATTTCGCGGCTTTGGACATCGGTGTGATCTGTGACCTGCGCAGTGATGAGGAAGTCGAAGCGAATCCGACACCAGAAGTTGCACCCTTCGACGTGCGTGTACACATTCCTATCTGGCCCGGCAGCTCGAACCAGTTTCAGAACACAATTCGCGAAGTTCAGAAGCGCCCGACCGCAGAAGACTTCGCTAAGTTCATGAACGATGTCACGCGAGAAATCGCGCGAGATCACGTTCACGCTTACAAAGAATTGATGACACATCTTCAGGACACAGACCGCGGATTTTTGTTGCATTGCTCCGCGGGCAAAGACAGAACGGGCTTTGGCGCAGCGATCATTCTGACTATGTTGGGTGTCGATCATGACACTGTGCTACACGATTATCTTGTTAGTAACGAAGCGACCGAACTCGCTACCCGAGCAAGGGATCGCATGATGGCGCACATGAAAGAACAGGGTTTGCCGGAAATGGTTGACGACAATGTGTTGCACATTATGTCCGGTGTTAAAGCGGACTACCTTCTCTCAGCATTCGAAGAAATCGACAATCACTATGGTGGTATCCAGGGGTACCTGGAAGAAGTCGGCATTACGGCAGCAGAACAAAGAGAACTGGAAGCGAAGCTTCTTGCCTAGCCGAAGACTCTTTCCTCTCTTCTAGCTGAAGGCTCCTAAACAAAACTTTTCGGTGATTAATATTGCCGGCCGGCTTGCAAGAATGACCGCGTAGGTGCGCGTCACCGTTTCCGCTGTTTCTCTTCTGACATCAAGCACCTCTCGATAACTGCCTCTGGCAGAGTTTCGAAGCACCTCACCCATGCCCACGTTTTCATCAATGAGTTCGTGGAACAGTTTAGATTCCAGCATGGCCGGATTAAGCAGACTGATGGCACTGGCATAACACGAACCACTGTCACCACCGACGAGTTCTACCTGGCGGATAAACGCTGAGTCGCCCTTTGCAAGATGCAGGTGTGAAAGCTCTGATGGCATTGTGAATTCACGCTGCTCCAGAGTGCTAATGGCGATCTCTTCAGCAAAATAAGCCCCCAGAAGACGAGTCACCGTTCCGTCCGCCAGAAGCAGCGCACGCAGGAATGGTGGAAGATCCAAATTGGGTTCCAGAAGAGCTGCGGCGTCGATTTCAGGTGCCACCTCAATGGACTGCAGCATGTGCAAATGGGGCTCTATCATTGGCGCGCATTGGACCAAGATTTTCGTGGAAAATCAAAGAGTTTCGACGTAGCCTGAGTTCATGGGAGAAGACAAAAAAGCACCCCTGAAGCAGTCGACCCTGATGCTTTTTGCCCTGCCGGAATACGCCGTTTACCTGGCCTCAATCCCGGTATTGCTCTACCTGCCGCTGGTCTATTCAAAAGACTTCGGGCTCTCTCTCACGGAAGTCGGCCTGATCCTTATGCTCGCCCGTGTCACCGACGTCATCACTGACCCACTGATCGGCACGCTGAGTGATCGAACCCCAGGCCCGTTCGGCAGGCGCAAACCCTGGATTGCCGGTGGCGCTTTGCTGATGATGATATCGGCGTTCCAGCTCTTTAACCCGACGGTTCTCAACGAGCTTCCGATCGATAAATGGTTCCTCCTCGGTTGGTCGGTCACCCTGTGGTTAGGCTGGACCATGGTGAACATTCCCTATTACGCCTGGGGCGCAGAGCTCTCCGACGATTACTATGAAAGAACACGCATCACCGGCTGGCGACAAGCATTTGGCTTCCTGGGCAATGTCAGCGTGCTGACCATTCCGGTCTTGGCCGGTAAATTCACCGGCTACGGCAACCTGCCAAAAGAAGGTCTCACCATCATTGGCACCATGGCGCTAATCATGTTGCCAATTCTGATTGCTATCACGCTGGCTTCCGTACCGGAACGAGAGGCGTACCCAAGACCTAAAGCTCATGTCTTCAAACATGCGAAGGCCATGTTCAGCAACGGTTCTTTCATGCTGTTGTTCACCGGTTTCATGATGATGTCGCTCGGCACGGGCTGGGGCTCTGCCTGCTTTATGCTATTCGCCACCTATGTGGTGGAGGCCGAGGGCCAGACGCAGCAGATACTGCTTGGGTACTATGGCGCGAACATTCTTGCGCTGCCTTTGTGGGTCATGCTTTCGGAGCGCATCGGTAAAAAGCCTACCTGGATGATTGGTGGTGCAATGTTTGTTGTTATCACGCCCTCCTTCTTGTTGCTCGGGCCAGGTGACCTATGGGGACTCTTCCTGTGCCTCGCTATCTACGGTATAGCCGGTGGCAACTTTGGCGCACTGTCCATGTCGATGAAAGCAGATGTGATAGAGATTGCATCGAGGCGTTCCACAGAAAACATTTCCGGTGCCTACATCGCTGTCTGGTCCCTCGGCCAGAAGATGGTGACCGCCCTCGCACTCGGCCTGTGTCTACCGTTCCTGGAGTACCTCGGGTTCGACCCCAGCGGAAATAACGGTCCCGCCGAGATCCAGGCACTTGCCTACGTCTACGTATTTCCACCCTGGTTGTTCTACGCGACCTCTGTCCTGATCATCTGGCGTTACCCAATTTCCTCGGAAAGACTCACTCGAATTCGAGAGGCTTTTCAACGCAGAGATGAGCGACGCGCAACTACGGCTTAACTTCACTTAGGAGATCAACGTGTCACAGACCAATGTACTGATCGTCAGCAAAGGCCATGCCTACAACCACGATGCCTTTCTTGCCATGTTCGAGGAAGATGACGACATCAACACAACCCTGGTAGAGCAACCCGCTGCACAGATTATTCTCAGACCAGA
Organism: Pseudomonadales bacterium; assembly: GCA_965267195.1. Taxonomy (GTDB): domain Bacteria; phylum Pseudomonadota; class Gammaproteobacteria; order Pseudomonadales; family Azotimanducaceae; genus UBA9659. The sequence continues at coordinate 225,623 of OZ253942.1, read as the reverse complement.
GAATGTTTCAGCCTACGATGCCATCCTGTTCTACGACATGTCGGGAATTCCAGACATCGGCTTGCTTCACGACGGAGCCAACAATACAGGCGTGCCGCCACAGGATTTCCAGGATTCCATGGCTGCTTTACTCGAAGCAGGCAAAGGCATTGTACTGTTGAACCATGGCACGGTTTCATGGCCTGATTGGCCACTTTGGCGAGAAATACACGGCTCTTCTTTTTTGTTAAGTAGCGGCGAAGTCTTCGGCGAACACATGCCGGGTTCGGGTTATCGTGGTGGTCATGGCCCCTTCCCGAATCCGACTTTCACTTTGACGCCTGTGGAGCCAGGGCATCCCGTTGTCGCCGGCCTGGATGACGGTTTCACAGTCGCTGATGAGATTTACATCAAGTCACCAATCTTCGAATCAGGGGTCCTGCCACTTATGCGCAGCGACTACGACTATGTCGCCGAAAACTTTACGCCACCACCTCTGGCGCCACAGGAAGAACAGGACAACTGGAACCATCCGCCGGGAAGCAACCTGGTCGTATGGGCGAAAGCAGCCCGCAACTCACCGGTGGTTGCTTCGGATATCGGTGATAGCCCAGAAGCCTTTGGAAATGTGGGCTTCAGACGCCTACTAAAGAACGCGCTGCAGTGGGTCGCGTCCGAAGAGGCGCGAGCCTGGGCAGCGAAACAGTAGAATCGCCAATGTGATTGGCATCACAGAACACCGCTTCAGCTGACCGCTAGTCAGAATGAGAGACCGGTTATCTGAACCTGCATAGGCAGAGACGCCAGGCAGAACTATCTTGGCGGCCATGAAAAGGTTCATTTATATATTGGTTGTTGGATTCTCGCTGGTGACTTTTGCGCCTACTTCGTGGGCTGAGTCTGAGCTTGAACAAGTTGAACAGCAGATCGTAAAACTCAAAAGGGAGTTGATGGATCTGGAGCGTCTCTATCGCAATGAAAGAAACGGCGCTGACGTTGAAGACGTGCCAGAGATGACGCGCCAATACGCCCTGGCATCTCTTGAGATCAACGAAGAACTCAGGCGTTTTGAGAAACGTAAGATGCGAATTATCGAGAAGTCAGTGAACGGATACCTCGCAGAAGAAAGGCTCTAGTCTTTCGCCGCTGGCAGTTTCAGCAGCATCTTTCCTAGATTTTTACCTTCATAAAGTTCCTGAAACGCAGCAGGAAATGCCGCCACACCCCCCTCATGAAAGTAGTTCGGAAGCTTGATGCTGCCATCGGAAATCCATTCAGACATCCGCTTTCGCGCTTCGGTATACTGATCCACATAATCAAAAACCACAAAACCCTGCATTCTGGCTCTCATGGTGCCCAGCCAAATGTAATTGTTGGGGCCGGTCATTTCATCGGCGACATACTGAGACGTTGAACCACACAGGAGCACAACGCCCCGCATGCCAATCAGCTTGAGACTTTGATCCAGAAGGTCTCCGCCAACATTATCGAAAATAACGTCCAGACGGCCTGGTGCTGCTTTCTCCAACTGTGAGTACCAGTCATCATCTTTGTAGTTGATCGCAACATCGAAACCAAGTTCATCCAACAGCCAGGCACACTTCTCTTTTGAACCTGTGAGACCGATAACGCGTGCGCCGGCCAGCTTACAGAACTGACCTGCCATGTTGCCCACTGCACCGGCCGCGCCATTGATCAGAACCGTCTGACCCGGTTGGGGTTTACACTCATCAAAGATCGCAAAATACGCAGTTAAACCGGATACACCAAAACCGCCAAGCCAGTCATAAAGAGGCGCCTGGGAGACATCACATTTCTCCAACTCAGCAGCTGTACATACGGAATAACTCTGCACACCAGACGAAGCCATCACGTAATCACCCACGGCATAATCCGGATGATTGGATTCAACAACTTTGCCGGCAGCTGTCCCTCTGACAAGGTCACCGGGCCTGACACGAAACAGGAATTCATCACTGTCCCGAACAATAAGTCTCAGCGCAGCGTCGAGACCGAAGTAATGAGACTCTACCAGCACTTCACCATCCTGCAGCGGCGGCACACTGGCATCCCTGACTTCAAAATCATCGGGACCAGCAATCCCTTCGGGCACTTGTTTCAGATACAGCTGCTGATTGGTTCTTTCATTGATTCCACTGCTCATGACTTTCTCCTTTCAGAAACAAAAACGGATGCCAGTTGGCATCCGTTTCCGCAACCTTAGTTGGTTCGGTTTAGAACTTCGCTCCAAAGCGAACGCCCAACTCACGCGGTGGTGAGAAGAAGGACATTACCCAGAGGTTTGCTACTGAGTTCGCACCAATTCGCGTGTTTTCGTCCGTCAGGTTTCTACCATAGAAAGTCAGGTAGAAGTTATCGCTGGGTGGACGATACGTCACGCTGGCATTCACCAAGGTGTACTCTTCGATCTGCGAATTCGTCGGGTGACGAATCACTGCAGGAATCAGAACCGCTGCGTTGGTGTCAAAAGGTGAACCCTCAGCTTCATCCTGGTAGCTCACGTTGGCGTTGAAGCTCATCATGCCGCCATTGCCCACTTCCATATCGTAGGTTGCGTCCAGGGAGGCCTGCACAGGTGCCGCGAAAGGTACATCCAGACTGCTGAAGTCAGTGATGGTGGTCGCCGGGTTGTTCGGCTGTGGATCCCACTCGAAATCATCATACTCCGCTTCCAGGATACCAAGGCCGCCACGAATGGTGAGGTTATCTGTCGCCAGCCAGGTGGCTTCGATTTCAACACCATAGTGCGTGGATTCACCCGCGTTTACGGTCAGGGTTTCCTGAGCGGGATCACCTGAAGCACTGGTATAAGGCACAACCTGGTTACGCTGCAGGTCTTCGTACTGGGTGTAGAACACCGCTGTATTCAGACGCAGACTGCCATCCAGGAAATCACCTTTGTGACCAATTTCGAAATTGATATTCTCTTCAGGCGCATACGCCTGACAGGTCACGAGGGTCGAACAGGTTTCGGTGAAACCACCTGAGATAAATCCGGTAGAAACAGAACCATAGACCATCTGATCGTCGTCAAACTTGTAGTCCAACACGAGACGCCAGGTAGTGTCATTCCACTCGTCATCCACGGTGACGTTTACACCATAGTTTTCAGGAGGCAGTGGGTTTTTACGAGGATCATACTCGTTGCCCGTGATACCAGCTCGGCTGATGGCACTGGAACGGTTGTCCGCCGCACAGTTGGTCTGCCAATCGAATGGCGCCGTCGGATCTGCAAGAACCGCATCTTTTTCCTGAGTGTACTGATTACACTGACCACCACCGTTCGCATTACGGAAGAACTCTTTTTCGTCCTGCGTATAACGAATACCGGCATGCAGCGTCCACTCATCATTGATCTGGTAGCTACCATCAATGTAATAAGCCCAGGACTCACGTTCCTGGTTTGTCACTGTGGTGCCCGGATCAAGTAGACCATCCAGATCGAGGTTAATAAAACCGCGCTCATCGTAGAACGAACCCGTATTCACATTGAATGCGGGAATCAGACTGACAAAGCCCTGGGTTGCGATTGCACGGAAGTCTACGTCATCAACGAAGTAGGCTGCGCCTGCCACGAAGTTGAAATCGCCATCAAAGTTGCTGATGAAACGAATTTCGTACTGTTCCTGATTTCGCTCCAGGTTCCGGGATGCGTCAAACAAGTTGTTGAACGCTTCACCTGTGTAGGTGCTTGCCAGGGTTTCGTCGGTTTCACGCTTACCGATCAACGCCTTGATGGTGTAATTCTCCTGGTAGAACCACTGCGTCAGGTAATAGCCATCCACATCCACCTGGTGACCGTTCAATACGTTGATACCGTTACCCTGCTGGCTCTGGCCAGTGTTGTAGATGTCGGAATAACCGACTTCTTCAATACCGGGGAATCCAAACAGCGGGAACAGGAAGCCTTCACCGACAGGTGTTTCATTCACTGCGGGTGGTGCGCCTGAGTCGTCGCGAGAGTATTCCCAGGTCAACAGCGCTTCGTAGCTGTCGTTGGGTTTCCAAAGCAGTTTGGTCTTGAAGGCCTGAACATCTTTGTCATCCAGCTCTTCGCCGCTACCACGAGCGGTGGTATCCAGCTCAGGGGGCAAAGGTGGATTTTCAGTTGGCAGACCAAACAGACCATAGAATGGAATGCTGTTCGGGAATTGAGTGATTGGTTTGCCGTTGGTCATCCAGCCTTCGTACTGGTCGGACACACCGGCAAATCTCAGAGCCAACTTATCTTCAATAATTGGCAGGTCCATCGATGCGGCAATCTTCCAAGCATCGGCGGTGCGTGCACCGTCGAACTGGCCGAAAGTCATCTCGATATCGCCACCAAACTCCTGAAGATCAGGTTTCTTTGTATTGATGGCAATCACGCCACCGGTACTGTTCCTTCCGAACAGCGTACCCTGAGGTCCGCGATATACTTCCACCTGATCGATGTCATACATCTCGACAAACTGAGACTGCACCGAGCTGATGGCAAAATCATCAATGGTGATGCCGACACTGGTGTCCTGGGTCACAAGGATCGACGTAGAACCGGTTCCTCGGATACCACCTGCGATGGCGTTAAATCCTGGTTGCTTGGAAAGCAGAACGTTAGGTGTCAGGTCCGCAACGGCCCTGATGTCATTAACAAATGTCTTGGATATCGCGTCTTCGGTCAGCGTGGTCACTGCCAAAGGCGTATCCTGCATGCTGGTGTCACGCTTCGTACCGGTCACAACAATTTCTTCGAGTTCCCGTTCTTCTGCGATGGCCATACCACTGCCAATCATGGCGATGGCTGAGCATGTAGCGATGGTTAGCTTTCTTAATGCGCTAATCTGCATCTCTTCCCCCTCTCAGTTTCTGTTAGATGTGTTGCTTAATACCGCTAAGCTGTTACCTCAAAATAAAAATGTAGCCAACTACACTCTAACGAAACCAATCCACCTTGACCAGCTTTTTGTAGTGCACCACATTTTTCTGAAAACGCCCTATACTGGATGCTTCGCACAATCTGAGAACACCAATTAGAAGAGGCTAGACATGAGCGAATTTACCGCCGAAGAGATGAAGGAACTGCGCGAATTACTGGAAAAAGAAAAGATCAGAAAGCTAAAGCAGCTGTACTCTCACCTCATGGATTCAGGCCAGATTGATGCCCTAGCGGACATCTTCACGGAAGATGCGGTCTGTGAATTTGGGCCAGAGTACGGTAACTGGGAAGGTCAGGACACCATCCGCACCAACTATCACGGGGTCTTCGATCCGCAGGATCCTTTTAGTGCAATGCACCATATTACGAACCACTATATCGACCTCACAGGTCCGGATACCGCCAAGGGACGTTCTTATCTGATCGACGTCGTCACCACCACCGAACCCGAAGGGCAGCCTATAGTCTGGTTTGGTCTCTACGACGAGGAATACCGCAAGGTGAACGGCGAGTGGAAAATCAGCAAATGCAGTCTGCAGTTCCTGTGGCCGCAAAAAATGGTGATGCCTTCGTTCGCAACACCCTACCCCCAGGTCAGCTGAGCGCGATCGAATGAATCTAGTCGACGCCATTCGTAAATGGTCGGGACTGACGCCAGATAACACAGCGATCATTGATGCTACGACCGATCGCAGGGTGACATTCTCCGAATTACTGACACGGATTACCCAGCTGACTCATGCGCTCAGCGATCTTGGTCTCAACAAAGGTGACAGAGTTGCCGTGTTGTCCACCAACAACATCGAGTACTTCGAGGTCTACTATGCCTGTGCGATGGGTGGCTATATTGCACAGCCAATGAACTGGAGACTGTCTGCCGAAGAAGTTGCACGCATCGTTGATGACGGCGCACCTTCCGTTTTCCTGAGCCACTCAGACATTCAGTCACTTCGCGATGACGTGCGAGCCAAGGTAAGCCTCGACATTCATTACCTGGAGTACGGCCCAGACTCAGATGGTTCCTTTGAAGAAGCGGTTCAGCAGGGCTCAAGCGATGACGTTTCAAATGACGTCGGTGGAACCGATCCCGTACTGATTCTCTATACCGGTGGTACCACCGGTCTCAGCAAGGGTGCGTTGCATACTCACCACTCACTCTATATGGGGATGTTGAACCAGACCGTTGCTGAGCGGATTGTTCCAACCGACGTCTACATGTTGACGGGTCAGATGTTCCACATTCCTGTGGCACTGGCCATGAACTACATCGCTCATGGTTGCCCGTGTGTCCTCATGAACTTTGAAGCTAAGGTTGCGCTCGACATCATCCAGCGAGAGAAAGTTTCTGCATTTCTTGGTATCACTACCATGCTGAACTGGATGATGGCGGTTGATGACTTTGACAGTTACGACTTGTCGAGCCTGCGCAACATTCAATATGGCGGCGGTCCGATGCCTGCCAGCGTGGTTAAAGCGGCACTGGATGCTTTCCCCTGCACCCTCATCCAGGGTTACGGTCAAACGGAAGGCATGACAATGACTTTCCTGTCCCAGGAAGATCACGCAAAAGCCGTTACCGGTGAACGCGCTGAGCGACTCAACTCCTGTGGACGAGAAGGTTTCGTCACGCGCATTCGAGTGGTCGATGAATCTGGAAAAGACGTGCCTCGCGACGGTCACACTTCTGGCGAAATTGTCGTGCAGAGCGAAGCCAACATGGTGGGTTACTGGCAGAAACCAGATCTGACCGCGGAGACGATCAAAAACGGTTGGATGTGGACCGGCGATGTCGCCACCTGGGATGAAGATGGCTATGTGTTTATCGTCGACCGCGCCAAGGACATGATCATCTCAGGCGGAGAGAACATCTACTCCACCCAGGTCGAAGCCGCGATCCACAAACATCCCGGCGTGCTGGAGTGTGCGGTCATCGGCGTGCCCGACGATGAGTGGGGAGAATCTGTGAAGGCAGTGGTTGTCATGAAACCTGGTGAGTCTGCATCAGAGGAAGAGATTATCCAGACCGCGAAAGAGCACCTCGCGTCCTACCAGAAACCAAAGTCTGTCGACTTCGTTGAGACCTTACCCAAGGCACCGACAGGAAAAATCCTGAAGCGGGAGTTGAGAGAACCTTACTGGGAAGCGGCGAAGCGCAACGTCTAGCTGGGCTTGTCGAGCAGGTCGAACACACCTTCCTGTTCCAGTACGCGCATACCCAACCGCTGGCTGGAGACCCCCGCTTTCAACTTGTAATCAAATCGCAGCTTATCGCCTGAGTCGTCTGCTTCAAAAAAACGGCAATCGATACTTGCCGTATCCGCCAATTGCTCATGCAGCTCAATCAAGTGCGATGAAAACATGAAGAGGCAGTCTTCGCGCTTGGAGAATCGGGAGAGAATCGCCAGCGAGGCATCAAGCGCATCTTTGACGTTGGTGCCTTTGAAGGGTTCATCCATCAGGGCAAACACTTTTTCGCCGGTGGCAATCGCCTCCGCAATAGACTTCACTCGCAACGCTTCTGCCCGGAAGTAACTGATACCCGCGCGCAAGTCATCGGCGAGGGTAATCGACGTCGTGAGACGTTCCGCTGGAACAAAACGGAAACTCGTTGCAGGCACTCCCATACCCACATGGGCAAGAAACAACGCCGTTGCCACGGAGCGCAAATAAGTTGTTTTGCCCGCCATATTGGGTCCCGTGATAAACATCACCCGGCTCTGTTGATCCAGATGCACAGAATTGGCAACGGGTTCTTCCAGGAAGGGATGCGTCAAACCTTCCGCTTCTACCGCCATGGGACCACTCAGTAACTCAGGAAGACTGTATCCCTTGTCGCGGGTGACATCCGCCATAGCAATCAAGGCATCCATTTCGAACACCAGCTGTTGCAGCTGGACGATTGTGTCTTTCTCATAGAGTCGGAATAACTGATCCAAACGCAGGACTTTCCAAAGCCGTTTCGCTTCCTGATCGGGCACAACTTTAATGGCGTCACGTTCGAGCAAGGCATTCATCTCGGCAACAATTTTCTTCAGCTCGCCTTCGGGATTAAGTGGCGTCAGTTCGCGCAATACTGATCTCAGGATTCGGATGAATCGTTGGGTAACCTGCACACCCAGCAACATACTTGTGTAATGACTGCGTTGGTTTGCCCACAGCGAGAGTGCAGTTAGCCCAAATTCAAGGGAACCCTTCGCTTCTATCATCGGTAACACTTCCTGACGATAGTGGTCAGCACGATTCATCAGGTAGGTAGAGGGCAGCCCATCAAATACCTCCCGGTGATCGAGAATGAATCGAATGGCGTCCTGGGTTTCGATGATGTCATCAGCAGATGACCAGGGTTGCGCCATTCTTCGTCGGAGTGCTCTGGCACCACCATCAGATCGGGTGCCGTTACAGAAATCAAATAGCGAGGGATCGTCGGTGCCCGAATCAAAGATCTCCAGGTCACCCAGCGTATGGGCATCTATCGCGAGTCCCATAAATTGGCTCAGCTCTGTTTCGCTTTCACCGCAGCCTGGGCAGCTGAAATTCTTGCGACCGGCACCCTGTAGGGACTGCAGGATACATAGTCGAGACCAATCTCATGGCAGAAGTGAACTGATTCAGGATCGCCGCCATGCTCTCCACAGATGCCGTACTTGATACCCCGCTTCACCTGCCGGCTATTCTCGATAGCAGTTTCCATTAACTTACCCACGGCTCGAGTATCCAGAGAAACAAAGGGATCATCTGGGATCAGATTTCGATCCAGGTATTCGGGAATAAACTTGCCGGCATCATCGCGAGAAAAACCGTAGGTCATTTGGGTCAGGTCATTAGTACCAAAACTCATGAACTCAACTTCTGGCGCGATACGTTTCGCGGTCAGACAGGCACGAGGTGTTTCCATCATGGTGCCCACTTTGTAGGGCACGGACACTTTGCGTTTCTCCATGACCTCATGCACAGCACTCTCAACAATGTCCGTGACGAGGCGCACCTCCCGAACATTAATCACCAGAGGAATCATGATTTCCGGTCGCGCATTCACGCCGTCGTCATGGGCATCCGCGGCCGCAGTAATGATGGCCTTGACCTGCATTTCCGTGATCTCTGGAAAGATCACTGAGAGACGGCAACCCCGAAAGCCCAACATTGGATTCACTTCCATCAGGCTGCGAGTGATATCCCGAATAACAACCGCAGGTTTGCCAATCTTCTCCGACAGGTTTGCCACCCCTTCTTTATCGTGGGGCAGGAACTCATGAAGCGGCGGATCTAACAGGCGAATATTCACCGGCAAACCGTCCATCACTTCATACAACTGTCTCATGTCGTGATACTGGAAATCGTAGAGCTGATTCAGGAAACGGGCTCTTTCTTCAGGGCTTTCCGAGAGAATCATCGCCCGCATAATATCGATGCGACTGCCATCAAAGAACATATGTTCAGTTCGACACAGGCCAATGCCTTCCGCACCTAGCTCCCTTGCCTTTGCAGCGTCTTCCAGGGTTTCCGCGTTAGCCCTCACTTTCAATCGGCGATGAGCATCCGCCCAGGACAACAGCTCCTGGAAATCGTCACTACCACTGGCTTCAATTTTCGGCACATCGCCGAGCATCACCTCACCGGAGGTGCCATCCAGAGTAATCACATCACCACGTTTCACCTGGACACCATTAACGGTCACCGCTTTGCCTGACTTGGTATCCACGCTCAGCTCACCACATCCGGTGATGGCACACACACCCATGCCTCGAGCCACGACAGCCGCGTGAGACGTCATACCACCCAACTCTGTGAGGATACCTTCGGCGACGCGCATGCCATGAATGTCTTCAGGCGTTGTTTCTCTGCGAACCAGGATGACCGGATCACCTTCCATGGATACCTGAACAGCTTCATCGGCAGAAAACACCACCTTGCCAGTGGCACCGCCAGGGCTGGCAGGCAAACCAGTCGCAATAATGTCTTTCTCCGCGTCCGGATCAATCGCGGGGTGCAGGAAAGATTCAACGTGATCGGGCGTGACTCGCAGCAGTGCTTCACTTTGTGAGATCAGACCCTCTTCCACCATGTCCACAGCAATCTTGACCGATGCCCTGCCGGTTCGTTTACCGCTTCGAGTCTGCAACATATAGAGACGACCTTCCTGAACCGTGAATTCAAGGTCCTGCATGTCTCGATAATGTTTTTCCAGGAGAACCTGGGTTCGATCCAGATCTGCATAAGCGTCCGGCAATCTTTCTTTCAGCGCTTCCAGTGGCTGAGGTGTTCGAATACCGGCAACCACATCTTCACCGGCAGCGTTAAACAACACCTCACCAAAGAAAGTTTTTTCGCCAGTTGAAGGGTTACGAGTGAACGCCACGCCGGAACCGGAGTCTTCACCGTAGTTGCCATAGACCATCGCCTGAACATTAACCGCCGTTCCAATGGATTCGGGAATATTGTTCATCTCACGGTAAACCCGGGCCCGTGGCGTGTGCCACGACAGGAATACTGCTTCTACTGCGAGCTCTAATTGTCGGAATGGGTCTTCAGGAAAATCCACGAGGTTCTTGAATATGTCGATCACTCGCTGCCAGTCCACCTCATCCATATCGGTGTCCAGCTTTTTCCCGTTCGCTTCCTTGTACTGTTCAATATGCTCTTCCAGTAGTGCGGCATCTGTACCCAACACCACATCGGCAAACATCTGGATAAACCGGCGATAGGAGTCATAAGCAAATCGAGGATTGCCCGTTTTCTTGGCCAGGCCCTCAACGATTTCGTCATTCATGCCAAGGTTCAGGATGGTATTCATCATGCCCGGCATAGACACAGGCGCACCAGAACGGACAGACACAAGGAGTGGATTTTCCGGGTCGCCGAAGGTTGCGCCCATCTTCTCTTCCACCAGATTAAGCGCAATTCGATATTCCTGTTTTAACCCACGCGGCAGCGTGTTGCCGGATTCAAAAAATTCCCGGCAGGTGCGAGTGGTAATGATGAAACCAAAAGGTACCGGTAACCCCAGCAACGTCATTTCACAAAGGTTTGCACCTTTGCCCCCGAGGAGATCGCGATCATCCTTGTTGCCCTCATCGAAGAGGTAAACCCGTTTAGCCATACGTTCAGTACTTCAAATTAAAGGTTATCGAGGGCGGTCTGTTTCGCCCATTTATAGTCAGCTTTACCGTTCGGCGCTCGCTGTACATAATCTACAAGGATGACATGCTTCGGCAGCTTGTATCCTGCAATCTTCTGTCGACAGTGATCAATCAAACCTGACTCATCTGCCTCACCGTTCAAAGACACAACACCAACAACTTTCTCGCCGAATCGTTCGTCAGGCACCCCGACCACAAGTGAATCTTCTACCGCGTCGTGGCTTTTCAGTGCTTCCTCAACCTCTTCCGGAAAAACTTTCTCTCCCGCTGTATTGATGCACATGGAACCCCTACCAAGAAGTGTCAGTGACCCATCAGCCTCGACGGAGGCATAGTCACCAGGAAACACCCATCGTATGCCATCTATCTCGCGGACTGTTTTCGCCGTTTTCTCTGGATCTTTGTAGTAACCACGCATGGCGCTGGGTGTACCCACCATACCGATTTCCCCGGACCCAGGTGCTACTTCACGATTGTCATCAGTGAATACCTTCACGTCTTCGTTCATCTGAAATGATGCGGTCTTCGCCGGCATGTCACGAGTTGCCACTGAAGAACCCATGCTGCCCTCGGAAGAACCCATGGCATCGAACAACATCATGTCACTGTGTTCGAGCAACCCATCTTTGATTTCCTGCGACCACATGACGCCGGATGAGGCCATCATCTTCACAGAAGAGAGATCATAAGGTTCGCCACGGGATTGAGCTTCGTTCAGGGCCGCAAGCATCGGCCTGGCAAAAGCATCACCCACAATCGTGACCATACTGGCACTGTGAGTCTGCACTTCTCCCCATAATAGGTCCGGATCCAACCCAAGCTGTTTCACGGTAATGACCGTGCCACCAGCAAGTTGAGGCACCATTGCACCAACCCAGATACCGGTTCCGTGCATCAATGGACAACACACCAGCGCAGTCGGCCGCATCCCCATCTTTTCTGTTTCGGCAACACAGCGAGCCAGATCCTCAAAGGTTTCCGGCACCGGGGTACCCAACAGAGCGCCAATGCCGGATAGACCCGCACAGTGTTCGCCGTTGGCATACATCACACCTTTCGGCATGCCCGTGGTGCCACCGGTGTACAACATATAGATGTCTTTCGGAGATCGATTGATCCTTGCCATGGGGCTGGCGGATTGAATGCTGGCTTCGTACTCCAGTGCTCCGGGCAGCAACTCGGTACCGGAGTCATCACTCACCTGGATGTAACACTTCACGTTGGGCAGCTGATCTTTAATTGCAGCGATGCGATCCGCATAACTCGCCTGGTAAACAATGGCTTCCGCATCGGCGTTATTCAGCAGATAAACCAGCTCTTCTTCTTTGTAGCGGTAATTAACATTGATCGGGCATCCACGGAACTTCATGACCGCATGATGCGCCTCAAGATACTCGTTGGAGTTATGCAAGTAGATGCCGACTTTACTCTCTGCGCCGAGCCCATGATCCGAAAGCACAGAAGCGAGTCGGGCCGAACGATCGTCATATTCTGACCAGGTTCGAGTAACCCCTTCACAGATCAGTGCGGGTTTATCACCCACCGTGTCTGCAATGACTTCATAGGCAGTCGCGAAATGCCATTCACTCACAGCTCATTCCCTCCGGCTGAGTTCCAGGTGTTGTTGTTTTTGCTATTTATTCAGCCGCAGGACCGGTAAAGCTCTTCAGCTCTTCGTACCAGCCTGAGCCGTTGATGTTCATGGGGATGCTACCAAATTTCTCCATGGTCGCCATGTGATGGCGGCGGCCTTCCCAGGCATCAGGATCTGCCTGCCACTCGTTGAGAACACGCTCAGCTTCTTCAACACTTGGTGCGTCTACTTCATAGAGTGACAGGTAACCAGACTTGGTTTCGAGGTCCAGGTGAGGACCGGCAAGTTTGTAAACCGAACCCCGAACAAAATTCGGGCATTTGGTGGTGTCTTCGATATGTTGATCGATGAACCACTCATCAAAAGCCGCCTGACTTTCATTAGAAAGTGGTTCACATAGACCGATCAGAACGAAGCGAGGCATATCAGGAGTTCAGATGCGATGCGTGAGTGCCTGCGCTTTTACCGGAATCATCGCGACCGGCAATACGCGAGGTTGTCATCTGAGAGTCCGGGTCAGGCACATTGCTGATCCAGTTGCACAGCTGAGGATCTGCCTCGCGGATTTCACCTTCAAGGTGTATACCTTCGCCGGTAAAGAGACCGGTTTTACCATCCTTGGTTATTCTGATGTTCCCGTCTTCCGTCAGCTCGTACAGACTTTCAGGATCAAATGGGTGCGTCATGCTCATGATTACTCTCCTACCCACTCAGTCAGCTTGTGATGCAACCAGCGCACCTTCGCTTCCTGGTAACCAGACAAGGTCACACCTGCTTTATAGGTAGACTCTAGCCCCCACTGAACCTTGGGCATGTTAAACACGTCTTGATCAAACACCCGACCCAGGAATCCATAAACCGATGACCACTTCTGGTCTGGTTCGATCCAGGTCATGGGTGCAGCCGGTGGTCGCTCGCCCTGGAACGGCATCAACTGATAACACTCCATGATGGATGTGCGATGGTCATCACCATTCGGTCTGAAGCGATAAACAATCTTGTTGAAAGCGCCCCAGGGATGGAAGTTGGGGAACTGGGTGTAATCGATACTATCGACAATCTCCGCATCACAGTATTCGTCGACGCGATCGCCAGCCTCTGGTCTCAGACCTTCCCGACTGGCTGCTGCAAGAAACGCACGCGCATTCATGTTCGAAGGAATCGGTGGCACCGGCTGATCTACCGGAATGTCCATCATGGCGCGAAGAATATCTTCGTCAGTCATGTCGTAATCGAGCAGCGGGCTCGCTGTACCACCCGGTGTGATGACGCGGGAACAATTCTCCCAGACATCGACCTGGCTGTTGACGTCACCCAGGCTTCGCATGATCTGCGGGTGTGTGCCATTCACATGATACGCCTCGCAGAACGCTTCCTGCGCAATCTTCCAGTTACAGGGCATCACCCGTGCAACGTGGGCTTGGATGTAGAGTGAACCCAGATCCCAGCGCTCAAACTGTTCCGCAAGCTCCTTGATGAATGGCTCAAAAGGCTCACACTCCTGATCCGGGTTGATGAAGACAAAACCCGCCCAGGTGGCTACCGGAATTTCCGGAAGGCTGAATTCCTCGTCTTTGATTTGAGGGAAGTCCCAGCGTGCAGGCACATCTTTCAAACAGCCGTCCAATTCCCAGGCGAAACCGTGGAACGCACAACGAATTTCTGACGCATGTCCGTCGAACTCTTTCAACATCCTGCCTCTATGTAAGCAGGCATTTGGATAAGCTTTGATGGACTTATCAAGCTGGCGAACGATCAGGAACGAGCGGCCCGCAATGTCATAACGCAGGTGATCTCCTGGATCAGGAATTTCTTCTTCCCGGCAAGCCATCTGCCAGACTTTCATCCAGAGGTTCTGGACTTCTTTTTCGTGATATTCGCGGGAGATGTAACGATCCTTGGAGAAATCTTCAAGACCTACGTCCTTGGGCGATTCCATCCTCAGTACTTCAGGTACTTCGTGGGTATCCTGGTCGAGGAGATCCTGGTAAGTCAGCCCAGGTGATCGGGGCATCGTATTCGGATCAAGATCCTTAAACATTTCGGCCATTGGTTTTCCCTCGGTATTTATTGATTAGCTGGATTGTCTATTTCCGTTGCCTTGGAATCAACGTCCATGGCTGACGGGTCAATTCTCTGGTCCGCAGGTTTCGCGTCGAACTCAACATGTAATTCTTTCATGGCGCGTAGCGAGAAACTCGGCGCTACTTCAAAACTGTTTTTGCCTTCCGCAAACCGCATGTCGTCCACACGATCAATCAGTGCGCGGAAGGCCCAAAACAGTTCACGCCTTGCCAGTGGAGCACCCAGGCAATGATGAATGCCGGAACCATAGCCGACGTGCCGACCAGGTTTTTCGCGCTCAAGATCCAGTTGCTCCGGACATTCAAATTCACGCTCATCGCGGTTCGCTGCTGCATAGCGAATATTAACCATGGCGCCTTTCGGGATAGTGACGCCATGCATTTCCACGTCATTGGCCGCCATGCGGAACAATCCCTGAACCGGCCCTTCAAGACGGACCACTTCTTCACAGAATGTACGCAGGTATTTGTCGGGATCTGACTTGAGCTTCTCCCAGACCTGGGGGTTCTCAATCAGGAGCTTCATACCGTAACCGATCGCATTGGTTGTAGTTTCCGAACCGCCTACGAATGTGTCGGCCATCATCTCTGCGTGCAGCTCGTTATCGGTCAGTGTCCTGCCCCACTCAGGGATCTCCCGGTTCACGAGGACAGACAGAAGGCTGTCATCCGGTTCTTCTCTCAGACGATCAAAAATTTTCTGGAAGTAATGCTGTGCTTCGATTTCCATCTCCACAGACCACTGCTCTTCTTCTTCGGTCTGCATCATGCCGAGTCGCTGCACCCAGGCATCCGTCCATGCTTTGATTTTCCAGATGTCTTCTTCAGGCACACCCACCTGCGCACCGATGACGATCAGGGGAAGCGGCACCGCGTACTGGTGAATCCAGTCACAGTGACCGTCATCTACAAACGCATCGATCAGTTTATAAGCGGTGTCCCTGACGAAAGGGTCCATGCCATCAATCTTCTTCGGCTTGAACGCTTCATTGAACATTGCGCGCATCTGCTTATGATTAGGGTCATCACGTCCCGCGAGCGTCGCGCCGGGCACCCAACCTTTGTCTTCGTATAATTTCATCATGCGCGCTGCACGATCTGAATCCAGTTGCTCACGGCTGCCACCCTGGCCACCGCGCATATCGTTGGAAAAGTTTTTGGTATCCAGCAATACCTGGCGCATGTCTTCGAACCGGCTGATGACGTAAAAGCCGGTGATCGGATCTATCCAAACGGGCGCGTCGTCCCGCAGCATCTGATACGCGTGATACGGGCAATTCTGAAGACCCGCATCAAGGAGATTAATTTCATCCAGTGAACCCGGCACAACGGTTTCATAGGGTTTAGTCATCGATGACTGCCTCTTCTCGCACTCGGATTTCTGCCAGACGCTGTTCGATTTCAGCCCTGACATCGCTGTGTGTCACAGACACCAAAACAGACAACATGTTGATCTCCAGACTGCGCTTGATACGAGCCAGTTTTTCAACACCTTTACTCATGAGAAGGAAGGTAGACCAGTAGTTGCCGAGCATAATGATGGCCAGATGGTCGATATCGACATTAGGCAGAAGCTCACCTCGCTGCTCCATCTTCTGCAGCGAAAAGTGAAAGTCCTGGCGAACCGTCTCCAACAGAAGTTCCGTCAGGGCATCACCTGGTACGGATCGAAGTAGCGCATTCACGATGGCTTCACCGTATGCCGGCTCGGAGATTCGAAGTTCCGCACCGTTTTGTACGACCCGATGCAGGTATTGCCATCCTCGCTCCGCCGGAACCTCTTGATCCAACTGTTGATAGTTTTCAACTAGCAGGTCTCGAAGCGCTTCCAGCAGTAATTCGTCTTTCGTGTTGTAAAGGTTGTAGAGCGTAGTCGGGGAAACACCAGCAGATTCGGCGACCTCACTCATCACCATACCGTCATAGCCATGGTCGGCGACCATCTTGCGGGCAGCCGAGAGGATTCGGCGTCTTCTATCTTCCTGTTTCGGGGTCAGTGGTTTGACGTTGTTCATGCGCCTCCCTCCATGAAAGCATCGATCTGCGCACGCGCAGCGTCCTTGTCGGTAAACCAGAGTGCATTAATGGCGGTAAACGCTTCCGCTTCTTTTGGCACTGCCGGTTCATCAAAAATGGCTCCCACCGGGCAGGCAGATTCACAAACCCCGCAATCAATGCATTCATTGGGCTCGATGTAGCACATCCGATCGCCGTCCTCGATATAAATACAGTCCACAGGACACACCTCAATGCAGGACTGGTCCATCACGTCAATGCAGGCGTTGGCGATCACGAATGTCATCAATTACCTCTAATTCCAGCGGTTTCGTTGTTTGATTATGCGGCCAGAGAGGCGTAGTCTAAAGTAGATTTTTGTACTTGACTACAAGTTCAAAAATCGACAATCAGAATTCGCGCTAGCGGTATTGCGAACTCTCAGGAAGCGACAAAAACAAATCAAGTCTTTCTAGGAGGGTAGCGGTATGACTTTATTTTCCCCATCGGGTGCTCAGCCTGAGACAACCACCCGAGCCATTGCTTCTATTATTGTTACAACACTCTTTTTGACCCTGCCGGCGCCTGTTGCCCTTGCTGCGGACAGCCAGGCAGAACTTGAAGAGGTCATCGTCACCGCCCGGAAACGGGAGGAGCGTCTGATGGACGTCCCGATATCAGCAGCTGTGATGTCCGACGAAGAAATCGATCGTTATCGGACACGAGACCTCGCGGAACTCACCCAGCGTATTCCCGGTGTGGCCATCAGCCATGCTGCCGGAGGTGGCGCTGGCGGCAACATGGCCATACGCGGCGTCGGTAACCTCGCCGTGGATTATGGCGCAGACCAACCCGTATCTCTGGTGATGGACGGCATGTCTTTCAGTCGCGGTCACATTCTAGACGTCGGCTTTTTTGATGTTCAGTCTGTGGAAGTCTTGAAAGGACCGCAGGCGGTTTACTTCGGTAAAAACAGCCCAGCCGGTGTCATCGGCGTAACCAGCAAAAGTCCCACCATCGGGGAGGACATGGAAGGTTTTGTCAGGGCAAGCTACGAGTTCGTCACAGAAGATCCAACCATTGAAGCCGGTATTTCATTCCCAGTCGGCGACAATATGGCGATGCGATTTGCCGGCCGGTTCCAGGACATGGATGGCGGTTGGCTGGATAACTCTGCTGCGCCACTCGACACTCTGACCCCGGAGCCCCTGCTGGGACTACCGCTATCTGTGACAACGGGTCCAACTCGTGGAGCATCCATGGATGAGTTTCCGGCACAGGAACAAACCGTTCTTCGCTGGACAACACTCTGGCAACCCACTGATAACTTTGAAGCGGAGCTAAAACTTTTCTATTCCGAGTCGGAGCAGAATGAGGCGGGTTACACCATCCTCTATGCCTGCGCCGACGGCGTTGGCAGCAGCCCCTACTATGGTGCCGGACCGTTCCTCTGGGTTGACCCAACACAAACCTGTACCAATTCGCCGCGGCTGAAACGAAACAGCGCCCTGCCCCCAGCAATTGTTGCGGACACCCATCCGGACATTGATGCTGGCGACAGGTTCTTTAACCGTCTAGAAAACGACATTTACACGCTGCGCCTGACCTGGGAGATGGAGGACTACATCCTGACTTCTCAATCCAGTTACTGGGATTACAAGCACCGGGAATACACCAACTACGATTACACGAGTTGGGCCGTCGTCGTTTCTGAGCAGGGAGAGTCCGGCGACGCATTCCACCAGGAAATCCGTTTGCAGTCGGACTTTGATGGTGACTTCAACTTTATGGTCGGTGTCTTTTACGAAGATTTGTATAGAGATCTCGTCGCGCCAGTTCAGATTCTGTCGGAAACCCTGTCCAACGTGTTTGGCGCAACCGTGCCCTGGCCTGAACCGGGTCCCTACTTCGGCAGTTACCTGAACTACCACCAGATCTGGGACAACGATGTCGAAAGCTTCTCAGTGTTCGGCAGCTTCGACTACCAGATTAACGATCGGTGGAATCTGTCCGGTGGTCTGCGCTATACGGAGGAGGATCGTGAGTCTACCGGTGGCAACGTGTTCGAGAACAGTGGCGCCCTGGGCTTCGGTCCTGTCGGGGTGGTCTACACGCCTTCCGACGAGTCCGACAATGTGTCACCGGAGCTGACACTGTCCTATCATCCAAGTGATGACGTCATGTGGTTTGGCGCCTACAAGACCGGGTTCCAATCGGCAGGTATCTCAAACCCCGGCACAGTGCCTAATCTGACGTCACTTCCCACGGATGTCGCTAACGACACCCTCGTGTTTGATGAGACAACCGTTGAAGGTTTCGAGTTTGGCATGAAAGGTCGTTTCATGGATGGTCGTCTTGCCGCAGAGGTGATCGCCTTCTTCTATGAATCGGAAGACCTGCAGGTTGGTATTTTTAACTCCAACACAACAACCTTCACTCTGCAGAACGCAGCGGTTGCCCATAACACAGGGCTGGAAACCACCCTGACCTACCAGGCCAACCCAGCGCTGCAACTTAGACTCGCCGCGCAGTACAACCGGCTCGAGTTTGATGAGTGGGAAGATGCAGGATGTCACCCGGTTGATGGTGCTCTGCCAGACCTGGCCACCCGAACCGGCCCCGGTTGTCATATCGGTCCGCAGGGAGCTCCGATTCAGGACCTGTCCGGTGAACGCTATGGCGGCCCTCCCTTCCAGATCAATGTTGGTGCCACTTATAACAGCGATATTTTCAATGGCTGGGGCCTCCAGGCAACGTTCGACACGATTCACCACTCAGAGGGTGAGCGTGTCCTGAACCAGCCCTTTACCGAGGTACCGGATCGAACGGTGACACACCTGTCAGCTACGCTGTACCAGAATGACGGCCCCTGGGAAGTCGGTGTTACCTGCAGTAATTGCTTCAATGAAATCTATGTCACCTTCATTGGCAACAAGCCGCTCGCGAAGATCAATCCGGGCGTGAATGGCGACATGACGGCAACGATCGCACCACCCAGGCTGGTCACGCTTCAACTGACCTACAACCTGAATTAACAGGTTCCCCTCACTGCGTTCCGCACCTGCCTTTCGGGGCGGGTCGGGGCGCGGTCCTTTTTAAGTTCGGCGACTTGCATCACCCTTGGTGAGGGAGTACCTTTTTGTACTTCACTACAGTTTTAGGCTGCCGCTATGACCCTGGAAGAAATGCTCGAAATCGAGACGATCAAACAACTGCGCATCAAGTACAGTCACTACTTTGACGGCAAACGTATCGATGAACTCGCAGATCTCTTTACTGAAGATGCGGTTTGCGAATTTGGGCCGGATTACGGCGGCGATTGGGAAGGCAAAGACACCATCCGCAAAAACTTTGCCGGCTATGCAGTTGAAGAAGGTGTCCCTTTCGGCGTTCTGCACGCCGTAACCAATCCACTGATTGAACTGATTGATGACACCACGGCACATGGCCGATGGTATCTTCATGATCTTCGAACCACAGAAGGCGCAGACAATCCGCTCATCCTTTACGGGATATATGACGATGTCTATAAAAAGGTCTTCGGCAAATGGCTGATTTACAGAACACGCATCGACTTTCTCTGGCCAAAGCGTCATGTCGGTGAACCAAGAGAGTTTTCATCATGAGCACCTACAGTTTTCTGGATGATATGGCAGGCACGGCTGAACAAGATTTCAGTCAGCCGAAAGAATTTCCCCTGATGCCCGAGGGCGAGGCCGTCGATATGGGACATGCTGATGACGGCACCCCTCTGTTCGACCCGCGCATCCTCGATTCACCGGAGTTTTTCCGAAACCCCTACCCTTACTACAAGATCCTGCGGGATCACTATCCGGTGTATCACGACAAACTGCACAACACTTATTGGGTAACCCGATACGACG
This sequence comes from Pseudomonadales bacterium, assembly GCA_965267195.1. Lineage (GTDB taxonomy): Bacteria > Pseudomonadota > Gammaproteobacteria > Pseudomonadales > Azotimanducaceae > UBA9659. The sequence continues at coordinate 205,014 of OZ253942.1, read as the reverse complement.
ATATTACCGAGTGTTACTTTGACGACGAGGGTTTCAACACCATCCCGAAAGGTTCATCCAGCGGCGTGCTGGGTAACACTCAATTGGAGCTCTCTGGTGTCGAACACAGGCGCCGCCGAAATCTCTACGGCCAACACCTGGTCGGTCAATCCCTGAACCATCGCATCCCTGCGATCGAACACCTGGCTGATGAAATGTTTGACCACTGGGACACCATGGCAGCGGACGGGTCAGATTTTGTTAAAGATGAAGACGGCAAGAGACTGGTTGAGTTGGGGATGGCATTCGCCAACGAGTTTCCGATACGGGTTGTCTGTGAAGTGCTCGGATTTCCAAAAGAAGCGCAATCCCAGTTCTTCTATTGGTACAACTCAATGATGACTGGTCTTGGTGGATCCGATACACATAAACAAGGCGTGGAGGCCCGCCAGGATCTCGAAGACTACGTCGCAGGTATCGTGGAGGAGCGACGCGAAACGCCGACTTACCTGTACGATAACGACGGCAATCCCATCAGCAAAGATGTCATCAGCAAGCTCTGCGAAACCAAAGTGGACGGTGATTTCCTTTCCACGGAAGAAATCACATCGAACATCGCGCTGGTGGTTGGCGGTGGTGGCGAAACCACGCGCGGCGCGATACTGAATATGTGGACCCTGCTTTTACGCCATCCCGAACAGTTCAAAGCGGTTGTGGAGGACGAAGAAAACTGGGACAAGGCCTTCCATGAAACACTTAGAATTGCTTCACCGATTGGTGGCCAACCACGCCACAACACCTTTGACGTTGAGATGCACGGCGTGAAAGTGCCCGCAGGCTCACTGATGCAGATGGTGGACTTTTCAGCCAACCATGACGATCGCATCTTCAAGGATCCAGAGACCTTCGACATATTCAGAGACGACCTGTACTCCGGAAAGCTCCTGCGCTCCGGCTACAGAAAAGAAGGCAAGTGCAGTCACATGGCCTTCGGCGTGGGTCCGCACCTGTGTCCCGGCGCATGGATTTCACATCAGGAAGCAGTCGTCGGCTCGAAGATCCTGCAGAAGCGCATGAAGAATCCGAGAATTCGCGAAGACCTGATGCCGAAAGACATCGATGGAGAAAGCCCCGCACCGATGGGCATCGTCTCCGTACGAGCACTTTGGCTCGAATATGATCTGGACTGAATGGAATAAGGTGGAACCGTGGCAGCAGTAAAAGAAGAAGTCGCCGGCCGTAATGGCATCGTTATTCGGCGCCGGGAGTATGACAGCGACACCCCAGGCTACCGGACCTACGAGGTCTATCAACGAGAACGTGTCGGCGAGAGCACTGAGAAAATCAAACCAATCCAGCTGGTATCCGACGACTACCGAAGAAACCCTTATCCGCTTCTCGAGATTCTTCGGGAAAATTACCCTTGCTACCGAGACTGGCTGGCCAACAGTTACTGGATCAGTCAGTACAACGATGTCACCTCCATCTTCGCTGATGACGCCAACTTTGAAACCAGACCCAAGACCTACTTCTATCACATCGAGGACTTCGGCAGTGACCTCGGCAATGAACTCAGCGTTCTGAACGCAGAGGCCAGCTGTATTGAAGAACACACAGCTGAAGTCGCCACGAACATCGCCACTGATCTCGCCGGCAGAGGCAGCGGCGACCTGGCCACGGAGTTTGCGGCGCGATTCGCTATAGATCTGTTGGCGAAACGTTACGATGTACCCGAATCAGACATCGGCGAGTTCGGTTCACGCTACTGGCGCATGCAGCGAGGCACCTCCTGGGAACCCCGCCTCCAGAATGACGGCATGAAGGCCATCAATGAGTTGGTGGAATACTTCAAACCAAGAGTGGCTGCCAAAAAAGGTGGGCCCGACATGGTCTCTGCTATGGCAGAGCTCGGCGCCGGTGCGGAAGACGTTGTCCGAACCTTGCTGGAAGGTGACCATCAAACCCTGCACGGTGCACTGGCAAACATGTGGCACCTGTTACTCATGCATCCCGCTGAGTTTGAGAAAGCCCGGTCAGACAAACGTCTGATGAAGCTTGCCTACCTGGAGACACTGCGCCACTCGACGCCGGTTATTTCCGCGGACCGATTTGCGCGACATGAGGTTGAACGATTCGGTCGACTACTTCCTGAAGGTGCACGACTGATCTGCTCTGCGGCGGCCGCTAATCGAGATCCAAGGATATTCAGCGACCCGGACAGATTTATCGTAGACCGGCGCGACATGTGCCAGAGAGAGCCTCGAGGACACTACCGTGCAGATGGTCTGGCAACGGGCATTACCTTCGGGCTCGGAAAACCATCGGTGCATCCGGCAGTGCCGGAAGATCGCCCTATGTCACGGTACGCGATCACCCGAGACACCGCGGTTGCCGCCTCAATGATATTGTTGGATCACATCAGGGAACTGCAGATTGCCGAGGGTGCATCACCTCACCTGATCAGTTTAACCGTGGGTGAAATGCACACCTGCTGGAATCTACCGGTGACTTTTAAAAAGAACTAGCAACAAGAACTAGAACAAAAGGGAGCACACAATGTCTGAAGCCACATCGATGCCACCACCCCTGGACCCTCGTGTATTTGACTCCGAAGAGTTTCAGAAAGACCCCTTCCCTATCTACAAACAACTACGGGATCACCATCCCATCTATCATGACCGTTTTCACAACCGATGGATTATTTCCCGGTACTGGGATGTCGATGGTGCTTTTCAAGACAACGACAGCTTTGATCGAGCCATGTATAAGCCGGATGGTCCTTATGACTTCGGCTCTCGCCACGTTTTCGGCCCCAACATTCTTGAATACGGCAACAGTGATGAGCATCGAAGGCTAAGAAACATTGTCGCGGGACAATTTGTCGGACAGAAGCTTCAGGACTTCATTCCGATGATTCACCAGATCTCGGAAGAAGTGATTGATCGGTTCATCGACAACGGCGAAGTAGAAATTGTTTCAGAGTTCGCGAGCCAGGTGCCGATCCGGGTGATCTCAAACATGATGGCATTGCCACGGGAGGATGAAGATACTTTCGTTGAGTGGTACCAGCTCCTGATCGCAGGACTTGGCTTCGGCGGCGAACACCTGATGCGAGGCCTGCAGGCTCGCAACGACATGTGGGACTACATCGATCCTCTGATCAAGGAACGCAGCAAGAATCCAGGCGAAGACCTGTTATCCAGAATCTGCGTCGCCGAGATTGAAGGCAGTCGAATGACGATCGAGGAAGTAAAAGGCTTTATTTCCCTGCTGCTGGCAGCAGGCGGCGACACCACCGAGAAAGCCATCGCCAACATGTGGTACCACCTTCTCTATACACGGCCGGATCAGCTTCAGGATGTTATCGACAATCCAGAGCTCTGGGAGAACGTGTTTACCGAAATGATGCGCTATGACCCGGTGGTACATGCGCAATTCCGATATACCACTCGTGAAATTGAATTACACAATGACGTCATTCCGGAACGCGCTGGTGTGATTCTTTACCTTGGCGCGGGGAATCGAGACGAGCGAGCGTTCAAAGACCCCGACACTTTCGACATCCATCGCGACGATTTGCACATGGGGCGTGAGAACCGTTCCGGTCGATACAAAGATGGCAAAAACGGACACCTGGGTTTTGGTATCGGACAACACTTCTGCATGGGTTATGCCATGGCGCGACAGGAATCCGCCATCGCCTGCAGCAAGCTGGCTGAACGCATCAAGAATCCGAAACCAAAGATTGCTGACCATCCGGGCATCAGCTCACCTAACATCGATTCTGGCGGCTTCCGCTCTCCCCAGGAGCTAAGGATGACTTTTGAAAATTAAGAGAGCCCTCAGCGTTACTTGGCTCAGCCATGAGGGACCTGAAGATCGAATACGGGGCAAAGTAGTTTGAAAATCCGAATAGATAGGAACAAATGCTATATGTCCGGCGAGTGTTACTACAACCACCCGGAGCTCTTCAAAATGGATGACGAGGGTTATCCTGTTGTCCTGGTCGATGACATCCAGGACGACGCAATGAAAAAGCATGCACAGGAAGCGGTTGAGGTCTGCCCAGCAGTGGCCATTTCAATCGAATCATGAGCAGATTCAAACTCGCGACTATCCACGAGCACATCGGGGAAGAGCTCGCTGTGACAGACTGGGTCGATGTTGATCAGATGCAGATCAACATATTCGGAGAAGTGACCCGTTGGACACCCAGGGGACACATAGATCCTGAATGGGCTGAAGAAAACAGCCCCTACGGCGGCACTCTGGTCCACGGTTTTTTTATGGTGAGTCTGATCACCCACTTCCTGGAATTGGGTGGTCTGCGCTATCCAGATGGTGAGAATTCACTTAACTACGGCATGGATAAAGCCAGGATTCTCCAGCCTGTGGTGATCGGCGAAGGTGTTCGGTTACGCGATCGTATCCGGTTGCTGGAAGTCACCGACAAAAACGAGCGACAGCGTCTTATCAAAACTGAACACCATATCGAGGCGGACAATCTCGATAAGCCGGCAGCTTATATCGAATACCTGAATCTCTGGCACTGGAAGGACTAGGAGCCCTCAGCGAAGGACAAATAGCCTTCAGTCAAAAAATCAAAAGTTTCGACTGTTAAAAGCCTCGTAATCGTCTTTCAGGAAATCCCGGCTGATAATCAGCTTCATCACTTCTGAAGAACCCGCATAAATCGGTGAAATCGCAGCATCCGTGTACTGTCGGGAAATTGGATACTCATCCATATAACCCGCACCACCGTGCAGCTGGACACCAATCGCCGCAGCGCGAACCTGAAGCTCACTGGTCTGATACTTGGCCTTTGCTGCATCAACCGGAGTCAGTTTGCCTTCATTCTGTGCAGACACACACTGATCCACAAACACCTGCGCAAAGTCGAGGTCCGTACGCAGCTCAGCGAGTTTGAACTGTGTATTTTGGAAATCAGCGACCTTCTGACCAAAGAGGTTTCGTTCTTTAACAAACTCCAACGTCAGGTCAAAAGACAGCTGCGCCGCCGCCAGATACTGACACGCTCCAATGAGGCGCTCTTCCGCTAATCCTTCCATCAGGTAGTAAAACCCTTTCCCAGGTTCTCCCAACACATTATCTGAGGGGACGCGCACGTCATTGAAGAACAACTCTGCGGTGTCCTGACCTTTAAGGCCCATTTTTTTCAGGTTGCGGCCACGCTCAAAACCTTCCATGCCACGCTCAACGATAAAGAGCGTCATTTCATGGGGTTTATCTTCAGCACCGGTTTTCGCCGCGACGATGACAAGATCGGAGTTGATGCCATTAGAGATGTACGTCTTCTGACCGTTGATCACCCAGTCATCCCCATCTTTCACTGCTCGGCTTCGCATACCGGCCAGATCACTACCCGCATCCGGCTCCGTCATCGCAATCGCGAGGATATGCTCTCCGGTGGTGCACTTGGGTAGAAAACGCGCCTGTTGTTCTTCAGAACCAAACCGCGTCAGGTAGGGTCCCACCAATCTGCTGTGCAGAGTGTTGAACCAATCGAGACACCGGGCGTAGGCGGTTTCTTCAATAATGATCTGCTCAAACCTGAAGTCATTGTCGCCCATGCCACCATGCTCTTCCTTTGGCCAAACCATCAGGAAGCCATGTTTGCCTGCCGCCTTGAACGCCTCGCGATCAACAATACCTGCCTCGCGCCAGCTTTCCATGTGCGGCACGATCTCGGCAGCTAGGAACTTCCGGTAAGCATCACGGAAAATCACCTGCTCTTCAGTGAAGGATCTCTCTAACATCTCGTGTATCTCGAACTGACAAAGAGACGAAGTTTATCACTGTCGAAAGGTCTGAAAGAAACGCTCAAAAAATTGGGACTCGGAGACGCCTGACGCAACACGAACCAGGCTGTCAGGGTCGGGGCGCCATTCGGTCACACCCTGACGAGGTCCGGATTCAAGCTCAACATGGACACGCCCCGCCTGATATTCACAGACCTCTGGATGGAAAATCGCGAGAGCTGCTAAGGGATCATGAAAGTGAAGTTCCGCTCTTTCGGCAAACCAGACTTCAGACCAATCCAGAACGATTTGCAGCAGAGGGTCCGTCGAAAAATGTCTGGCGACTTCATCCGGCAACATGCCAAGGCGCCAGGTAATGTCCAGCCCAAACGCACGCACCGGGCAATGCACGCCTCGAAACATCAGGTCCGTGGCATGTGGATCGACAATAGCATTCCACTCAGTGGGTCCCCAGGGCGTTGGATAATCGGAGTATTTGCCGCCCATTATCACCAGCTCCCTGAGGTGGCGGGTAATCTGCGGATCGTCTTCGATTAAACGGGCGACATTGGTAAATGGCCCCACTGCCAGAAGCGTCACTTCTCCCTTGTGCTTCAGAATGGTTTCGCGGAGAAACGAAACCGCTCGATCGGGCTCGAATGCCGAAGCCTGCGGAACACTATCGAGCTTTTCCGCTTGCGGTGCTTCTTTCTGGCGTTGCTCGATTACATAAGGGGACTGGTAGCCAGCCACAATCGGAACACGCTTTCCTGCTGCTTCCACAAGATAGCGCGCCAACGCGACTCGCTCATGGGCAGCCCCTGTGACCGTTGTGATTCCTAGAAGATCACACCTCGGCTCTGATAACAGATAAGCGAGGGCAACGGCATCATCGATGTCACTACCAATGTCCGTGTCGAGCAGAACCTTAACGGTATCAGCGCCGGCCGCACGGCCAAGTATCGGAGCCACGCCTATAGCCGCAGCGCCTTTCAGCAGTGTCCGGCGCGTTAAGGTCATCTGTGTTGATCAATCAAAATCTGGTTGCCATCCGGATCCTGCAGCATCACGGATCCGGGGCCAGACGTCCCCTCTTCAACGCGAGTCGCAAGTTCGAGCCCTGCAGACTCCAGTGCTGATTGAATGGAGCGAACATCGGTGAACTCTGCTGTCTCCTGCGCCTGCTGATCCCATCCGGGATTAAACGTCATGACGTTGCCTTCAAACATGCCCTGAAACAGACCAATCACATGATCACCGTTTCTTAACATCAGCCAACCCTGATCGGGGTCACCGCCAAACGCTTCAAAACCGAGGGCTTCATAAAAACTTTTTGAATTCGAAAGGTCTTTTACCGACAAGCTGACAGAAAACGCGCCCAGATCCATGTTTCACTCCTGTTTTTCCTTGGGATCTATAGCTTAAACTCACTCAACATGAAAAAAGTATCCGTTTTGTTAGTTCTACTGCTATCTGCGCCACTTTTCGCGTCGCAGGTTTATGTATGGACTGACGAAAACGGAAAGAAACACTTCAGCGACACACCACCTGCAGAGTCTGTAGAAGTCCGGCAGGAGACTTTTGAGGTCGAAAACGTCGACACGGGTTACCCGCATACCGATCCCGACAGCTACAAACACATCCAAGAGAGCTGGGCAGAGAAAAAGAAACGGGAAAAGGCAGAAAAAGCTGAATTCGAAAGACGGCGGGAGGAATACATGAAAGGTCCTTGCACCCAGGCAAGAAAAGACCTGTCAAAACTCCAGGGACGCGTCGCCTTCTATGACGACGATGGTAATGAGATTCGTGTCTCTGAAACAGATCGACAAAAGAAGGTCGCTGAGTTGAATGCAGACATCAATAAGTACTGTAAGTAACTCTTACTTCAGCCAGATCTTGGCGCCCTCGTCCTCATAAAACGGCGTATCCGATCCACCGGAAAGCCGAGTTGCCAGGTACTGGTGAAAATCAACGACTACCCTTTCCATATCAACCAGCTTGCCACCGGCTGCGTTGCTGGATGTCATACCCAGCTGGACACGCTCGCAAATATCCTGATCTTCCTGAAAAAAAGCATCCGTGAATTCATCCCGCTCATCACCCGCACCAACAAAGTCTCGCAATCCCACAACCCCAGCACGAATTCGTGTTGTCGTTGCATCGATGGGGTAAGCAGACAACCAGCCGAGGCTGCCGTAGCTCAGCACTCCGACAAATGAAGGCGCCAAAGAAAGCAGGATGTAGTGATCGTAGCGCTCGTCCTGCACTGCGCCGAACAGTTTTTCCACGAACCCTTTCTTTCGGTAAGTCACCCCACCGGTCAAACTCCAGGCAGAATTTCCAGCCATGTAGTAAGCGTCTCTCGTGGGCGAGATGGTCTCAAGAGTTTGCTCATGAACTTTGAACAGATGATAACTTTCCATGGCGTTTTCCATGGCAAGCTTCCAGTTGCATTGCCAGGTCTCAAAGGTCACCACCCCGGGACTGTCAAAGGACAAAGGTTCAAAAAACTTCAGATATTTTTCAGCGCCGCTGAACCTCTCACTCAGATCAGGCGCTTTACGATCGAAACAAACAAACACCAGACCCTGCCAGGTATCCAGTCGAAGACCTGCGAGATGATGGTCTTCTCGATTTACGGGGATGTCCCGATTGTGAGGAATTGCTTTTAACGCGCCCCGGGTGTCGTAAGACCAGGCGTGATACGGGCAAGTCATGTACTTGTCGATCGTACCGAACCCTTCATCCAGGATAATCGTGCCCCGATGTCGGCAAATGTTTGAAAACGCCCGGAGCACATCATCTTCGCCACGAACGACAACAACCGGTTCACCTGCGATGGTGAGCGCGAAGTAGTCACCTGAGTTTGCCAACTCCCGGTAACCACAAACAAATATCCAGTCTTTGTGGAAAATGTGGGTCCGCTCAGCCTCAAGCACCGACTCTGAGGTATACGCGGAAAATGGTAGGGACTCAGCGGTTTCAAGTGGCTCTGCCGCCTTGGCGATTATCGAATCGAGACTATCCATACTGCGCTAACTCCTCAGGAAACAATCCGTAGGCAAGGTACATCATGCCGACGAGCATCCACGAAACCACAAACGTCCAATAAATCGCCGGATGTGCTTCGCGGGTTACCGTATCAATAAAGGCAACTTCTTTTGCGCGGATGCTTGCCAGTCCCCACCACAAAAACATAAGGCCCCACAGCCAGATGTAATTCAATGTGGCAGCGGCAACAATTACCAGCCATCCGATGATCGACTTAACAGGGTACTTATCAAGGATACGAGACATAGGTGTATCATAAACCAAACTATAGATATGATACAATAGTGTCTCATGACGGACCTGAGAATCAGCAAATCCCGCAGCGCTATTGTCGAGGCAGGTATCTCTGTTCTGCTGGACAACCCTTCTGCGGGCATGAGTGAAATCGCCGCAGCAGCGGGTATCGGCAGGGCCACGCTATATCGCCACTATGCGACGCGCGATGAACTGATCCGGGATCTGGCAAGACTTTGCCTGGAAGAGACCGATGAGTTGATTGCGCCAATCAAAGGCGTTCTCACCGGCAGACAGGCGCTTGAAGCCTCCATCGATATCATCGTACCCCAGGCAAACCGGTATCGATTTCTGATGAGTCTGCTGCAGATCACCGCCAACGATCGAACAGTCCGAAAAATCTATAAACGACAGCTGGACGAGTTATCCAGCGTCTTTGAAGACGCAAAACAGGAAGGCGACATTCGTAGCGACCTGCCAATATCCTGGCTGGTTACCCAGTACGATGCCATGCTTAATTCTGCCTGGCACATGATTCAGGCAGGAGAGCTTTCATCAAAAGAAGCCGCTGACCTCTTTAAGGTCAGCTTCTTCGAAGGTTGTGCGCCAAACTAAGTCGGCTGGCCACCGGCTACATCAATATATTGACCGGTAATCCAGGCGCCCGCAGGTGAAGCAAAAAGTAGAGCCGCTGCGGCACAGTCTTCCGGTGTTCCGGTTCTGCCAAGCGGTATTGCGTCATCAAACATCTCATGTGCCTGTTCATCAGAGACATTCATGGTTTCTCTCAACATGTCCGTGACAATAATTCCAGGCGCGATGCAGTTTACGGTGATCTGCTTGGGTGCCAGTTCCACCGCGAGGGTACGCGTCATACTGATCATGCCCATGTTAGCTGCGGAATAAACACCGAAACCCGGCGAAGGTTTGTGCGCGGCAATGGAAATAATGTTGATGATGCGCCCGCCATTGGTCATCCGCTTGGCGGCCTGCTGCGATCCCCAGAACTTGGTTTTCATGTTCAGGTGGAGCTGCTCATCAAACTTGTCGATGGAGATATCAGGCAGCGACCACATTTTGCGGTCCAGATTCCCGCCAGCGTTATTCACCATGATATCCAGGCCGCCAAATTCATCGACAACCCGATCGAGTGCTGCGGGTATGGAATCCCAATCCATGACATCAGCAGAAATACCAAGGCCACGCTGACCGCGCTCCTCAACTTCTTTCGCCACAGCGTCGACGTCTTCCTGTCGGCGAGCGATGACGACAACGTCTGCACCACTTTCAGCAAATCCCAGCGCAATACCTCGCCCGATGCCACGGCCACCACCAGTTACGACGGCAACTTTTCCATCCAGTCGAAAATTATCATGTAGTCCCATTTGTCCTCTCCTCTTACTTAGTCCGGGAACGATTCACCAGACCATTGTTCTGCGAGCGTCCAAAGCTGTCTCGCTGCATCCATATCCAACGCATGTGGCAAAACCCCACGGCCATCTGCATCCGGATCCGTAATTTCATCGGATACGGCGCAGTCCTCACAGAAACTCGCCGCGATCGCATCGAAGTTCGGGTGACAAGCCGCCCAGATCTGGGTTGCTGCGCCTTGTGACACTGTCTTCATCGAAACGCCTTCGGGTATGCCACCCTTCAAAAACTCCATCTCTTCCTCGGTGAAGTAACGACCAAGCTCTGTATCGATCAATCCTGGATGGACCGCCGTCGAACGAATACCGCGGTCCTTGTATCTCTCATCAAGCATTAAGGAAAAGAGCACCATGGCCGTCTTTGACTGCCCATAAGCTGCCAGCTTGTTGTATTCCTCTTTCTCAAAGAAAGGGTCATCAAAGCGAATGGCAGAAAGGCGATGCGCCGAGCTGGTTAGATTGATCACTCGCGCAGGCGCCGCTGCCGTCAAGTTATCAAGAATTTTCGCGGTCAAAACAAAATGCCCCAGGAAATTGGTTCCCAGATGCATATCCAGTCCCTGCTTGGTTCGTTCGAGCGGCGCTGCCATGACGCCAGCGTTGTTAATCAGTATGTCTACTTGCGGGTTCAGGTCGGCGATCTGCTCCGCACCGCTTCGCACAGAATCCAGATCAAACAGATCAAGATGAATCAGTGAAACTTCCGCATCATGTTGTTCATCGCGAATTTTCGATAGGGCTGCCTCACCTTTGACCGTATCTCTGACCGCACTCACGACTTTCGCACCCTGTTTGGCCAGCACCCGAATGGTTTCTACACCAAGACCTGCAGAACCTCCGGTCACAACGACAGTCTTACCTGTCAGGTCGACACCTGCCGCCGCCTCTTCTGAACCCATCTCCGGTTGATAATCAGCCATCTCTTTTCCTCATCCCAGCAAGTTATTTCTGAACAAAAATCCAGGGCAAATCCAGGAACGTCTGGATACCCGGCGCGGCATCAACCACGTAAGGTATTGCATTCATGGCATGCATACCCGTCGCCAACATGCCGTCATCCATAAACGCAAAGTCCCGTGCAATCTCAAAGTTAATTTCCGGTCGGCCTTTAAATCGTATCCAGTTGTTGCCATCCGCCCATTCCGGTGCGACATCCGAATGAATCCGCCACACAGTTTCATGGGCGATTACTTCTTCGCCATCGCGCATACCCGACCATCGCCAGTGCTGGCCAGCTACTGTGCCTTTCCGAACGGTACCCGCAGCAACCTCCAGATCTTTATCCGCAAGCTCAATTTCAATACTGCTCACTACTTCAGTCACACCAAGACCCATACCGTCAGCGACCATCTGGACGCTTTCCGAGAAAAGGCCGTCCAGCCACTTTTTCTGACGAGCGCCCTTCACTTCATATTCTTCGGGTGTGGCGTTGAACCCCATGGAATCAAACATAATTTCCGGGGATGCATAGTTTTCAAAAATGGATACTTCGACCACATGCACGTGGTCGACCCGCTCACACAGGGAACTCATCGTGAGCGGCAGAAGATCCCCCATCCAACCAGGATTGAGACCCGTGGAGTGAAAGGAACTGTTGCCCTGCTTACATGCATCTTCCAGGCGTTTGACTACCGCATCGCCATATACTTTGGGATACATGTAGCCCACCACGGTGATCACATTTTTCCCGGCTGCCAATAACTCACAGAAATCATCAAGATCCTGGTCTTCTTTTTCACCAGCGATTAGCGAAGGCAGAGACGTGTGTATCACCACATCTGCATCCGACGACTTCACCGCCTCAATATCTGTGGTTGCCTGGATACCTGTCGCATCGACGCCAATCAGTTCGCCGACATCCTTCCCGTTCTTGGCATCAGAGAACACATGCATGCCGACCAGTTCCAGTGAGTCGCGCTCAAGGGCAACTCGTGCGGTTTGTCGACCAACGGCGCCGCTAGCCCATTGAAAAACTTTGTAAGTCATCAATTCTCCTCAAATAAACTGATAAGCAATCAGAACAGCTGCACCCGGAATCCATGTCTGCCAGGTACGCTTCAGAATGACCTGCGGTGTTGTACCAACCGCAGCGGCCTCCTTGAAATCTGCGCCAAAAGTCACCTTCCATATCACCGGTTGATCAACCGCCAGTGATTGAATTGAAAACGCCACACCGCCGACCGCAAAGGCGGCAAGCGTGATACCACCAAACGACAGATACAGCAGAACGGCAATCAACGTCACGATGACATGACCAATATCACCACCCCAGGATAGCCACAGGTACTGGCGACGGTCATAGTCATCGATATGAAATTGGCCAAGGAAGGCACCTTTATAAGGCGCGAGCGGCATGCGAAGACCCGTGAGTCGGGCACCAATGTAGTGGCCCCATTCATGCAGAATGTAGCAAAGTACATAACAGGCAATGAATGCAGGCACGGCTACCAGAGTTGAAACCAGCCACCCCGCGTCCGAGGACAGGCCGATGGTTCCCGCGACTAATCCAGCAGCCACGATGCCAGTAATCACCACATCTCGAATCATCCAACCCGTCAGCGTCGGTTCGCTCATCGTCGCCTCAATGGCAGCGTGCGCCTTCCCCAAAGGAAGAAGGGACCGATGCGTTCTCCGGTATCCATAAGTTCTAACTCAGGCAATCTCTCTCTCAGCTTCTTCAGTGCCACCTCAGCTTCAAGCCGGGCAGTTGGCGCACCAATGCAGAAATGCACGCCCAAACCAAAGGCCATGTGACGTTTCATGGAGCGGGTGATATCGAATTCGTCCGGATTCTCATAAACCGATTCATCCCGGTTAGCCGCGGCATAGTTGATCCAGATCTTGCTGCCCTCTGGAATTACCTGACCATGAAGCTCGACATCTTTTGTATTCGTTCGATACAACCCCAGAACCGGAGGGTCGAATCGCAGACTTTCTTCGACTGCGGTTTCAATCAGTGACTCGTCATCAACAATCGCCTGCCAACGTGACGGTTCTTCCAGCAATCGCCACATGAGGTTCGTTATGAGAGATGTGGTCGTTTCGTTACCGCCGACCAGAAGCTGATTCAGCATGGATAGCGCGTCACTGTCCGGGATATAGGCACCATCATCCTGCTTAGCGCCAGCAACCATGGTGAGCAGATCTTCCGGAACATCCTTGCATGCCTCAATCTCGCCACGACGGTTCATCATGTGATTGAACATATAAGCCTGAAACTTCATCTGTTCATCCATGTACTTCGTGGGATCTTCTGAACCCATGATGTCCACCTGCATATCAGACCACACCTTGAACTGATCAAGGTCTGACGATGGAACACCCAACATACCAGCGATGATGATGACTGGAAGCGGGAACGCAAACTGATCATGAAAATCAAAGATATCCGGACCAGCCAGAATGGCATCAATGAGCTCGTCGGTGAGCGATTCCACCTGCGGCCTGAGTGCTTCCACAGCTTTCGGGGTAAACGCCTGTTGGATCAGTTTCCGGTAATTCGTGTGTTGTGGTGGATCCGCTAGCATGCCTGCAGGTTCCGTAAACCTTGGCCCCTGCCCCCAGTGACTGGAGTAGGTTTCAATATCCCGCAGTGCTTCTTCCACATCGGCATAGCGCGACAGTGTATAAAAAGGTGGATCAAACTCTTCGCAATGATGCACCGGACACTCTTTCAGCAAATGCTGGTGACCGTTTGCAGGATCTTCAATGATTTCTGGCTTAAAAGGACTCCAACTCATGAAGCATTCTCAATCAACGTTTTCAATCAACATGGCTAACCCCTGACCTGCGCCCAGACACATAGAGAGGATGGCGTAACGATCACCCGTTTCTCTGAGATGTTGCACGCCGTTCATGGCCATTCGAAGGCCGGTCACGCCGGGTGGATGACCAACAGAAATGCCACCGCCATAAAGATTGTGTTTTTCACGAGGTATACCCAGCTGTGCTTCAACATGCAGATTCACCACGGCAAAAGCTTCGTTAACCTCAAAGTAATCGATTTCATCGACAGACAGACCAGTCCGTGCGAGCAACTTCTCGATGGCAGGCACAGGACCATGTCCCATCAGACTGGGTGGCACACCTACCACCGCCCAATCAACAACACGTGCCTCAGGTGATGCACCGCTACTTTCCATAGCGGCTTTGGTACCAACCAGAATCGCGCCAGCACCATCGGTCACACCAGATGAATTACCGGCGGTGACCTTACCGCCTTCCTGGAAAGCTGGCCTCAGCTTTGCCAGACTCTCCATGGTGATACCTTCCCTTGGAGACTCATCGGTATCAAAGACACGAGTCGACCTACCCTCAGGCACTTCGACGGGCACAATCTGTTTAGCAAGAAACCCTGATTCAATGGCTGCCAGAGCGCGAGCCTGACTGGTCACTGCATACTCATCCATCGGCTCTCTTTCGTACTGGTACTTTTCCGCGAGGTTCTCTGCGGTGTCCCCCATGTACTCAAGACTGAACGGGCATCGGTAACACCACTCCAGCACATCTTCCAGTTGCTGGTTACCACGCGGGTTGCCCCAGCGTGCAGTCGTTACCGCGTATGGTGCCCGGGAAAACATCTCTGCACCGGCTGCGAGAGCAAGCTGACTTTGCCCGGAAGTAATCTGCTGGCCCGCTGAAATAATCGCCTGCAGACCCGAGGCGCAGGCCCGGGAAACGTCCAGAGCGGCTGCTTCTTCAGGCAAACCACTTTTCATACCGACGACACGTGCGGAAAACAGCGAATCTTTGTCCGTGGGACAGGTCGTGGTGAACACAATATGATCGATCGCTTCCGCACTGGCGCCAGACTTTTCAATACAGGCTCTGGCTACATGAGAAGCCAGTTCTGTAAATTCGACATCCCTGAGAGAACCGCCGAAGTCACCCAGCGCCGAGCGGGTGCCGGATGACAGGTAAACGTCTTCCATTACAGACCGCCGTTGATCTTGATGTCCTGTCCGGTCATCCAACTGGATGCTTCTGAAGCAAGATAAACGCAAGCAGGTGCAATATCTTCCGGCTTACCAATTCGGCCCAGAGGCACGCCGAACTGCTTACCCATCTTCGGAATGTCGTCTTCGGACATACCGGTAAACTCAAGGAATACTTCCGTCGGGATAGGACCGGGAGAAACCGAGTTAACGCGAATACCCAGAGGCGCCATTTCGATCGCCAGGGTTTGCGTCAGGTTGTTTACGCCACTCTTCGCAACCGCGTAAGGTCCGTTGTGTGGTGAAGCTCGGTTTGCTGCCTGGGAAGAAATATTGATGATGGTGCCGCCACCATTATCTTTCATAATCAGACCAGCAGCCTGAGCGCCGGTCCAGACAGCTTTCAGGTTCAGATTCATCTGGAAATCCCACTGACGCTCGGGCATCTCAAGGAAAGTACGCGGTACCCGGTCATCTGCACCACCGGCGTTACTCACCCAACAGGTCAAACCGCCCATGTCTTTAAAAGTCTGTTCAGCCAACGCCTGGACCTGCTCTATCTCCATCATGTCTGTCGTGATCGCCAGAGCTTTACGACCGAGCGCACGAACCTTGTCTGCAACCGCCTCGATTTCATTGGTTCGCCTCGCTGCGACCACAATGTCTGCGCCCGCTTCTGCCATGCCGAGCGCGATAGCTTCGCCGATACCACGACCGCCTCCAGTAATTACAGCGACCTGCCCATCCAGCTTGAATTGATCAAGAACAGTCATATATTTCCCCTTAGTAATAGTGTTAGTTTTTATCCAGTTATTCTTTTGTGAAGCGGTGGTTGTTCCCCAATGGAAATCGGTTCGCCAACCCAGGCGCCAAAGTTTTCTCCGGTCCTACCGCTTTCAATAATGTCCATCATCTGTTGTGCAATATCGGCATCCTGCATGACTACCGCTTTCATGTCTGCTGGCAGCTCATTGTCTGGGAACAGTCCGCGCAACATCGGCGTATCCACCGCACCCATGCACATGCCGTTCACATTGATATTGTCTTTAGCAAGATACTTGGCCCAGGCATCCGTAAAGCCATTGAGCGCCCACTTGGATGCGTTATAGAGATCAGTATCCGGCTGATTGGTGCCGTCGCTTTTCGCCGGCAGCACGTAATAGGTAGAGATGTTGATGATGTGCCCACCGCCTGCTGATCGAAGGTGCGGCACCGCTGCACGAGACAACATGAGCACACCCTTGAGATTGGTATCCATGATGAAATCCCAATCCGCTAGCGCCTGATCCCAGCCGCTATCGACCGGTGTTTTCTTCCAGGTACCGGCATTATTTACAACAACGGCAACATCTCCCATCCCGGCGGCCTGGGAGATGATCTTTTCAACATCATCACGTTTCGACACATCGGCAACGACACCGGTTGCGCCCTCGATACTGGTCACGTCATCTTTCACATCAAAAGCGAGTACGGACATCCCTTCCCGCACCAGGCGCTCCGCGAAAGCTCGCCCCAAACCCTGGGCAGCACCACTGACAATGGCGACCTTTCCTGAAAGGCTCATGATCCACCTCCCAGTGTCACCTGCTCCTGGTACACATAAATCTGCTCAAGAGGCGGCTCCGTCGTTACCGGACGACCAACACAGAAGTTCACGTTCTGCGCGTTTCGACCTCCAGGGCCTTCCTTCAAGATATCCATCAAAACCTGAGCGTTGTCTTCAGCCTTCATCCAGGAAGCAACTTCTTCTTCCGAGGGTTCAAAGTTATGGAAAGATCGCAACATGTAGGAATCTGTCGCACCCATACAGAACGCATTCACGCGGATATTGTGTGGCGCCAATGCTTTCGCCCATCCGTAAAGAAACCCGTTTAAACCCCACTTAGCAGCATCATAGAGATCCATGGCATCACCCCCTCCGGTTGGACGAGGGTAATCAAAAGCACAGCTTCCGGGATTTGGGCACCTGTCCCAGGGCGTACCACACGTCACCATGTGGTCCGTTGCAATATTAACGATGTCGCCGCCGACACCCTGCCCAATCAAGATCGGTATCACCGCTCGCCCGAACAGATACTCACCCTTCAGGTTTGTGCCAACAATCCGATCATAATCATCAAGGGATTTATCCAAATCATCGTCTGCGACGCTGGCGCCCCAGACACCGGCATTGTTAATCAGAATATCCAACCCACCAAACGCGGAAGCAGCACCATCCACAACTTCGCGAACGTGAACGGGATCCGACACATCACCCTGCCAGGCTAGCGCATTCACGCCATGTGCTTTGAGTGTTTCTGCAACTTCATGGATCTCATCTCTGATGTCACATACCGCAACGTGAACACCTTCTTTAGCCAGCGCATGCGCATAAGCGTTTCCCAGCCCAACTGCAGCGCCTGTCACGATGGCTCTTTTGTTTTCTAGTTCGACCATCTTTCCTCCTCCAAATCAGCCGTTGTCTTCAGACACTGGCGATATGTATTGCCATGCATTAGTTCCCGTCAATTTCTTACGTAACCTCGACTGTTCCAACGTCGTCAGGAATGCAACTTTTTCTCGAATCACATCAAGACACTTTGCATGGTATTTCATGGGGTTTTGCTCATGACGAAGCCCGAGACCTTCAAACACCAGTCGCTCCTCACCGGCTTCGATCGCACGTTGCGTTGCATCAAGGTAAGGCAGATAAACTTCACCCGCCAGCCACAGCAGTCTTTGTACCCCTTTGTTAAGTGGCGCCTCCGGATCAAGCCATTCGCCTTCAACACCACCGGCATCATCCATGATGGCGAGCCAGCCAGGCAGACGCATGCAGCGTTCATTCATGACATCGCGCGAGGCGTAGTTCAGCCAACACTGGTAGAGCTGACCATAAAAACCGAAATCTCCCAGGGAAGGCCTGGTGCCAAAAAGAAACTCCTGTTCTCGAAGGACATCTTCAAAAGCTTCGAGAATCTCCCGATACATCTCCTCAATTAAAGGCACATTCCCCGGCTCAATCCCAGCGACAGGCCATAGGGGGATCTGCCACTCGTAAAATTCTTTGGTTCTCTGGGCGAGCGCTTCGTCCGTGGTCGGCCCCATACCTGGATAAGACATCCACCAACCGACTCGGTCACGATCACCACCCTGGTCATTGTCCTGCCAGCGATAGTGAAACATCATTTTTGTGCCCCACTCGTCGCCAAAGTCTTCAAGCAGATGGCTCAGAACCGCCTGAACAGGATCATCGGGGATAATTGATCGTGCTGTATGCCGTTCCTCCAGCATGTAGGCCATGGGCGAGGAATCGACCCGCCACTCTCCCTCTGGATCATCCGGAAAATGGACCTTGGGAATAATCGGTGGTCTGACGTGAGCCGTTGCCTCGGCAATGGCGCCGCGGTTCAGGTACCAGGTATGCGGGATGCGCCGATAGCGGAAAATCGCGCGCATTTTCACTGAAAATGGCGACGCCAGAGACCCGACAACCTTGTATTCCGCTGTGTTCAAACCCATCAACTTGTCTGAATGAATTTTTATACTCTACTACAAAACTTCAAACGGCGGGCAAGTCGAATTCTTGGGGCCCAGTGACGGAGCCCCAGAGGTTAATCGGGTTTCAGTGAGCGTTTAGTCGCGAAAGATCAGCCAGAGCGCGTGAATAATTCCAGGCACAAAACCGAAAATAGTCAGGATGATATTGATGAAGAAATGTTTATCGGTACCTACCTTCAGGAAGGCCGAAATCGGTGGAAGGATGATAGCGAGAATGATGAGTACGATTTTGTTATCCATTTTATGACTCCTCGTTAGTTGCGCTTTTATTCTAGATCAGTTGGCGGCTGTTTCAGCCAATTTATCGCCTCCTCGATGTCATAAAACTGACCAATGGTTGAATTGGTTCCAGCAATTTCCATCCGGGTCGAAATCATACGACTGACACCGTAATCGACAGGTCTCGGCACCACAAAAGCCAGGCGTGTACCAACGGGCACTTCAGTGTTCCCCTGGGAAAATCGCAGGGCGTCATCACCGCTGACCTCCGAGAGATCAGATTCACGCAGGTCCCAAAGAATCAAGCGACAACCGGCTTCTGCCAGGAAACCTTTACGGAAATCGTTCACCTCATCAATCGTCAGCACGCGGCGCGGCGTGATCTGGATCAGGCTCTCAGCCTTATCCACCTCGACCAGGAGATGCTCAAACTCAAAAACAGTCATGCTTGCTGGTATTACCTAAACACATATATTATCTAGGAAAAGTTGCATCTTGTGAGAGGGAAATCATGGTAGAAACCAAGACGGGTCACGACCGATCTGACGGCATTTCATATAACGATATCCTGAGAGCCGACAAGGTACCGCCACCAGACGTGTACCTGGAAGATTCGCCCTATCCCGCAGGTGTGACCACCGTTCCGACCCACAAGTACTACTCAAAAGAAGAACATGATCTCGAGGTAGAGCGGCTCTGGAAACGCGTCTGGCAGATGGCTTGCCACGAATCTGACATTCCAAACGTCGGCGACACCCACGTTTATGACATCGCCTCCCTGTCCTTTTTGATCGTTCGCGTCTCAGAGGATGAAGTCAAAGCCTATCCGAATGCCTGTCTCCATAGAGGTCGCGCGTTATGTGATGATCATCGCAAAGAACTCAGGGTATTCCGATGCCCGTTCCATGGCTGGTCCTGGAATCTGGACGGCAGCTTGAAAGAAGTTCCCGGTCATTGGGACTTCCCATCCGTTACTGAAGAAGAGTATTCACTGCAGGAAATCTCCATCGGAAAATGGGGCGGCTTTTATTTCATAAACCCGGACCCGAACTGCGAACCCCTGGAAGATTTTATCGGCGATTTTGATCGTCACTTCGGCATTCCATTTGAACGACGCTTCAAAGCAGCTCACCTGATCAAACGCCTGCCCTGCAACTGGAAAATTGCGCAGGAAGCTTTCATGGAGTCTTACCATGTGGTCGCAACTCACCCGGAACTGCTGGGTTCGTTCTGCGACGTAAACTCCAAGTACGATGCCTGGGGTAACTTTTCACGGGCCATGTCCGCTTCCGGCTATCCAAGTCCTCATACCCACCTGGAGGAAAACGCTCAGGAGTGTTACCCCGATGGAAAGGCGTACCTCAGCATGAAACACATGCTCAGCGGTCACGTTTACCGAAGAATCGAAGAGAACCTTGTGGAAGTCGAAACACCGGATGGTCGCAAAGGTCGGTTCACCGAACATGCGGAATACATCGAAGGCGACATCAAGTCTGCAGACATCCAGATGTGCAGTTGGGTTGGCGGCAAGATTGTGCCCGGTGAAGAAGAAACGCCTATGGTCTATCCATCAGACCCGAACGAGTATCGAAGCGGCACCGCACAAACACGACGTGATGCCATGCGCCCCGCGTTCGGCGATGAAGTCGACAAGATCAGCGACGCCGATCTCAATGACGCGATCTATTATTCGTTGTTCCCGAACCTCAGCCCCTGGGCTGACTTCAATCCAATTTTCTATCGGTTCAGACCAGATGGAGACAACCCGGAACAGTCACTGCACGAAGTGATGTACATGATTCCACTACCGGAAGGAACACCGATGCCGGAACCGGCAAAGTGCACCTTCCTGGATATCGACGATGACTACACCATCGCCGCAGAAATCGGCAGCAACCTCGCCAAGATCTTTAACCAGGATTATGTGAACCACCGAATGGTTCAGAAGGGGGTCAAAAATCACCCGAAGGGTGAAACGATTTACGCGAGCTACCAGGAATCAAAGATTCGCCACTTCCACGATACTCTGAAGAAGTGGCTGGAAAGTGAAGAAGCACCAAAAAGTACTTAAGGAACCTTAGACGGGTTAGGCACATCTCCTGAGCTTATCGGGAGAGTCACCCTCACCCTCTTCTGTGTCGCAGTAGCTATTCAACCATTCGACCGCGTCATCGTAGCAACGGGTCACGTGTAGATCGATGACTTCACCGAGATAGGCATGCAGCATCCGCAGCATGCCGAAGCTCACATCATCATTAACAACCGTCGCCACCATGCAGTGATCGTCACTGCAGGCACTGCGAACCCGATAGCCCAATAAATGACTCGCCAGCTTCTGGACGTCATTGGTCGACATCTCGATCGTTGCTTCGCGCAGATCCACCAACCAGCAGGTCCTGCCCTGGCACTCTTCGGGTGCATTCAGGTACAGCTCACCGAGCAGCCGCGCGCCAGAGACTTCGCCATCTAGTGTAGAAACATACATGTGAAACCCTCCAAATTATGGCCGGGCATCTTAGTGTCGGCGGGAGGGAATTAGCAGTCAGATACCGTGAGATAGCGTTAAACGCTGTGTAACCCTATGATTTCAGGGGCACAACAACGCCAAAGGAGCTGGCGAGGTCACCCAGCACATTCAGAACCGCCGCTCGATCAGCGTCTGATTTGATCCAATGACAAACCAGAGTCTCAAGGTCACGGTCGAGGTGCTGTTCGATCGCATAGGCTCGACGCAGGCATTCGACGGCTCGCTCAGTCTGGCCCGCTCTGGTATAGATCAAGGCACCACCGATATAGGCAACAGAAAAATCCGGTGGGATATAAGCCGTTTCAAAGAGGCGAACCCCCTCCAAAGGGTCTGTTCCCAAAAACCATTCCTGCATCAGGTAAGCCAGCCGATAACCAACACCCGAGTGGTAACGCATGCCACCTCGCTCAAGTAGATCTGTTGCAGCTTCCCAGTCACCGGCAAGGCCAAGAAAAGCACCACAGTGATGCAGCATGTCAGAGTTCCTGGGATTCAGTCGCAAGGTTTCATCGATCGAAGCACGAAATGCATCCAGCTCATTGCGGAAGAAGTAACACTGGGCGAGTGTGTAATGACCAATCGCGTTCTCATGATCAATGGTGATGCCCTGGTTCACCAGGAACAGCGCACGATCCAAAGCGTCCGAATCTTCGCCTTCCGGATTCATTCGATAGACAACTTCATCCAGCTTCAACATGGCGTATATGACATAGCCATAGGCAAAACCCGGGTCGCGGTTCAGCAGTTCCCGTACCTGTGCACGCACGGCGGCGTGGTTTTGCTTGGTCTTGTCCCGAAGCCGGTAGAGATGCCAACGCAAGATACAATCGCTTGCCTGCCAGTCCGCCGGTGCAACACCAAGACGTTTCCTGATCGCAGACATCCCGAGAACACCGGTTGGCTTCGCCAGTGAGTGGGACAATTCACCGGCGAGCTTTCTTGCGGTATCCAGCACGTCTTCCAGATCCACGTCGTAACGCTTCGTCCAAATGTTTCGATTTAACTGAAGATCCGTCACAGAGAAATGAATGTTGGCCTGCTTACCGTCAGATTGAATGGTGCTTTTCACCAGGAACTCACAATCGAACTCGTCACGGCATCGCTTATGTACGTCGCGGTCAGAGCCTGATAAACCGGAAGCATCAACGAAGTGGAATTCTTTGTAGGGGTAAAGTTCGTTTAATACTTCTACCCGCAATCCGGTGACCAAGCGTTTTTCCGCTTCGCTATCAGTTACGGTATCAAACGCGAGAATGGCAACCGCCGGTCCAGCGGACGGCACGATCGCGGATTCCAGAGAATTTTGCGGAGGCACTTCGCGCTGTGTGAATCTCGGTCGATAGCTACCCTTGGGTATCTCTATCATCATGTTGACCATCGGGTCCTCGGCGTAAGCGGCTTCAAGCATCCGTCGCAGACGACCTAGTTCCACTCGAACACCCGAATCAACACTGGGATCAAAGTCAGCCGGTTTATTCAGACCTTCAACACCGACGGTATAGCCTTTGAGTCGTTCGCCCTCGCCTGCCAGTTCCTGTTCAACCAGGTAGCTCAGTAGCTGTGCGATGACCGGGGATCGGACAAACGATGGCAGCTCCACCACATGTTTTAAGTGATGTTGGATTTGTGCCGCTTCTTCAACCGAATAGGATCGGGCCATACCCTCAAGAGTACACGATCAGGGATTTCTGACTAGTTGAGATCCGCTGCCATCTTGGCAAGAGGATCCTCCCGCAGTTTGCGCTTCTGGGCGCCATAGACCTGGGTAGGTAGCTCCGCGAGCGTCGTTGCAGCCTCGATACAGGTTGCCTCAACCTTGTCCGCATCGACCACATGATCCAGGAAACCCGCATCACGTGCTTCTTCTGGCGGGAACAGCTGAGCCTGGATCACGGCAGCCGTCTGGTGTCGCTTGGAAAGTCGAGTACGGGCAAGCTCAAAGCCAAACACCGGCAAAACCATGCTGATCGCGGTTTCATTCAAACCGATTCGGAAGTCACCGGATGCACCAACTCGTGTATCCGATGCAAGCAGCATGAAAGCGCCCGCTGCAATTGCGTGGCCAGTTGAACCAGCAACCAACGGCATCGGATACCCAAACATGCGATGCATCATCTCAGCACCTCTACCCACAAGATTGGCTGCAGCGTCAGGTCCTTTTTGAATTTCTTTTAGATCAAAGCCCGCCGAGAACATGCCATCACGACCAAGCACAACCACCGCGCCTGCTTCCTGTTCAGCTTTATCCAAGCCTTCCATCATCTGGTCAATGAATTCGTGGCTTACGGCATTGGCTTTACCGTCATCAAACCTGAGGATCGCAATATTGTTTTCGAGTGAGTAAGTCATGTGGCTCCCTTCCGGACTAAAACTAAAGCCACATTATAGGCATGCTATTGGGTCAAGCCGAACCGGGTCATATAGGCACGAACTTTTTCAACGACCTTGTCCCTGGCGGGCGCCAGCTGGTAAGGAATCGCAAGCAACGCAGGTGTTGCGACCAGCGTCAGAATCGAGGCGAACGCCATACCGGAAACAATAGCTTGAGACAGCGGTACCCACAGGGCAGACATCTGACTGCCATAGAGGATAGTTCGGTTGATCAGATCAACACTGAAATTCATCGCCAGCGGTAACAAACCGAAAACGGTGGTGAGCGTAGTCAGTACCACGGGCCGCAGTCGCTGCGCACCGGTTCGGACAATCAAGGTGACATAGTCCAGTTCCGGGTGTTTTCGTTTCACGTGGTTAAACGTATCGATAAGAACAATGTTGTTGTTCACGACAATACCCGCCAATGCCACGATGCCGATTCCCGTCAACAAAGAGCTGAACGGTCGATCGGTGACCAGCAGACCAATCAAGACACCGGCAGTCGACATGACGACCGCGAACAGAATCAGGAACGCCTGATAAAGACTGTTGAACTGAGTCACCAGCAACACAAACATCAGAAGCAGAGACAGCAAGAAAGCGACCTGTGTAAACTCCTGGGATTCCTGCTGCTCCTCGTTGTCTCCACGGAAATCAATATCGAGATCCGGATGGAAATTCTGGGTCGCCAGCCAAGCCTGCATTTCTTTCACTTTGTCATCCGGCAGTACACCAGGCAGAACGCCGGCTTTGATGTATTCCACCGGTTTACCATCAACTCGCTGAATCGTGTCGGTATTCTGTACTGCTTCCCGGGTCACAAAGTTCGCAATCGGCACGAGCCCCTGAGGCGTCAGGATTTTCAGCTGATCCAGCGCGTGGATTCCACGATCTTTCTCGGGGTAACGTACCCTGATATCAACGGCATCATCGGATTTATCGGGACGGTACTCACCAATTTTCACACCGTTGGTGATCAACTGAACCGCAAGACCTACAGAAGTCACGTCGGCGCCATAAAGTGCCGCCTGGGCACGATCCACACTCAGCTTCCATTCAACACCTGGCAGGGATTGTGTGTCCTCAATGTCACGAATACCTTCCACGGTATTCATGTATGCCAGGACTTCTTTCACCGCAGGCTCCAGCAACTCGCGATTAAACGACGAAAACTGAACTTCGATTGGTTTGCCCTGGTGAGGTCCTTGCTGCATCTCCTCCACCTCGATCGTGAAGCCGGATAAAGACTTCGTGCGTTCACGAATCTCTTCCATCACTTCTGATCCAGTGATGGTTCGCTGGGTCTCCGGCAAGAGTTCAATGAACATCTGACCAATTCGATCTGAGGATCCTCGAGACGGACCACCTGGCACCATCGTCCACAGGTTGATGTCCTTGATGCCGTCCACCTCAACGACAATGTCCTCAACTTCCTGAACCAGTTCATTGATTTCAGAGGCCGACATGTTGCCTCGAGCTTTCACTCGAATCATCGCGAACTGGGGTTCGGAATCAGAAAAGAAGATGACGCCTTTACCGAAGCTGCCGTAAGCGGCGAAGCTGCCCCAAAGGACACCAATGGTCAGACCCAAGGTGACGAATGCATGCTTCGAACACCAACGAAGAATTCGTGAGTAGAATCCCGTTAATCCGCCCAGAGTGGTTGGATCACCGTTCTCCATGATGTCGAGATTACGTTTGAAGTCATCCTGGTTTTTCTCCGCCTTGCCGAAGACGGCGCCGATGGCCGGACCAAACACCAGCGCGTACAACAGACTACCCGCTAGGACTGTAAATACCGTCACCGGCAGGTAGCGCATAAACTTGCCAACCATGCCCGGCCAGAACATCAGTGGCAGGAAGGCCGCCAGCGTCGTCGCAACGGAAGCCACCACTGGCCAGAACATGCGTTTCGCCGCATCGGCATAGGCCTGGCGCCGATGCACACCTTCAATCATTCGTCGGTCCGCGTACTCGGTGACGACGATGGCGCCATCAATCAGCATACCCAGCGCAAGTAGCATCCCGAACATCACCATGAAGTTATAGGTGAAGCCAATGAGATTCAGAATGGTGATCGCGAACACAAGGGAAACGGGGATACCCAGCCCAACGATCATTCCGGAGCGGATACCCATCGCCGCAACGACAATAATCATCACAAGGGCCAGGGCCGTCAGAATGTTGCCCTGAAGCTCACGCACCTGGGTTTCTGCAAAGGGTGCCTGGTCCTGTGTGTAGAAAACTTCTACCTGCCCAGGCAAATCCGCCTTCGCTCGTTCCACGATTCTTTTCGCGTCGCGAACCGTATCAATAATGTTCGCGTTACCACGCTTGATGACGTTAATAGAGATCGTGCGTTGACCATTCACTCGCGCATAGCTGGATCGATCTTTAAACGCACGCCGCACTGTTGCGACGTCTTTCACAGTGACAACCGCATCGCCACCGGTTTTTACCGGCAACTCAAAGAGATCGCTCGCAGTTTCAATAACACTTGGCACCTTGACGGAAAAGCGCCCTTCTCCGGTATCGATGCTGCCAGCCGGTACCAGACGATTGTTTCTGGCAAGGGTACCGATAAGTTCTTCGCCAGATATCTGGTAGTACTCAAGCGCCACCGGATCAATGATGATCTCAAGTACTTCTTCGCGATGCCCCTGCAAGTCCGCGTTCAGAACCGTCGGCAAACTCTCAATTTCATTTCTCAGGTCAAGTGCGATGTCGTAAAGCACTCGTTCAGGCACGCTATCGCCGACGAGATTAACCTGCAGGATAGGAAAGTCCGCCGTGGTTTCTTCGTTGATGATGGGTTCCTCGGCTGTGCTGGGCAGCTCCGCTTTCGCGCGATCCACCGCGTCTCGTACGTCGATTAGCGCGGCATCAATATCGTGATCCGCATCGAATTCGACAAACACCATGCCGAAATTTTCTGTCGCATAAGAATTGATCTCTTCGACGCCTTCGACACTTCGAAGCTCAATCTCGAGTGGCATCACTAGAAGGCGTTCAGCATCTTCAGGAGAGATTCCTTCATGGAACACCAGAACCTGGTAGAACGGCACCTGGATGTAAGGATCAGCTTCGATGGAAATGGCGCGCATGGATGCCACGCCCGCAATAATGACCATCAACATCAGGAGGAGTGTTGTGCGCGTTCGATTGACCGCCGCATCAACCAGCGAGTTCACAGGGTTGCCCCTTCAGTTTCACCTGTCTGCACAAAGTCGATTGGCATGTGCGAAGGATCAACCAGTTCACCGGCGACCACCAGCTGTTGACCAACCACAATGAGCTGGGCAACTTCAGGAAGCCCGGTAACCCAGACACCATCCGGTTCATCAATAACAATATTGATCGGGTTAAACACAACAATATTGTCTGCATCGATCGTTCGAACACCCAACTGGCCATCATCATCCAGCACCAACAAAGCTGGTGATATCTTCTGAGCCTTGATGTTCTCAACTGGAATATCGATCTGAGCTGTTAAGCCGCTAGGAATATGAAAGTCGTCATTCTCAACTTCAATGTTGATGGGATAAGTACGTGTCGCTTGCTCTGCGGTCTTGGCAACAAACGTCACCACACCTTCAATAACTTCACCCGTTGAGAGAGTTGCCTGGGCCATCTGACCTGGTTCGAGATAACGGCGTTCACTTTCTGTGACGTTGCCGACAAACAACATCGGATCCAGATCCACCAGGGTGACACAATCAGAACCCGGCGCGACAAACTGGCCGACTTCCATATGTTTTTCTTCAACGACACCGTGGAACGGTGCGCGAATGCTGAGACGTTCCTGCTCCAGCCTTCTTCGCTCAAGGATAGCGTCAGCCGCAGCAAGTCTTGCGCGCGTTTGCGCAATAGCGGTCTCTGACTGAAGACCTTGCTTTGAGAGTCGCTGACTGCCTTCGAATTCGATTTTCGCCTGTTCAACCGCTGCTTTCGCTTCCGCGAATCCGACTTCACGATCTTCGACGGAAATTCGGCACAACAAATCGCCTTCATCAACAATGTCACCACGTTCGACAGGACGTTCGACAACAATGCCGGACACCTGTGACTGGATAACGACAGATCGTTTCGCTTCGGTTCGCCCGCGCACGGACAGGGATCGTTCCTGTTCACTGGCGTGAACAGTTGCCACTCTGACTCGAGTGGGAGGTTTTTCTTCCGCCATTGCGGCAACCCGCTGGTTTTGTTCCGCCACATTCATTGCAGGCGGTTCAGGGTCATCTCCTAACTGGCCGGAGGCCAACCATAGGACAACCAGCGCGGCAACAATGCCGGCACTAATATACGTGGCTCGCATGGGCGCGTACTCTAGTCCTTGTACAGATAAATTCCAAGAAAAAGCCGGTAGATGGAGTGTTATACGCGAAAAAACGCGATTTCTTACAGAAACTTACAAATTACTCACACCTATTTCGCCCCAATAGAGAGGAATAAGCTTCAGATTCCGGAGTTATTCCGAATAAATCAGGCCGTCTCCAAAAGCCCGAACTTTCGGCGCATCGCACCTTTTAGGGCGACGTAAAGCAGCAAGCCAACTGGACCTGCCATCAGGGTCAGCACCAGCGGGATGACAATTGCCAGGTGAGGAATCTCTTCCCGCTTCGCATCTCGAACAATCCATGCACCCACAAAAAGATCGAAAATCAGGTAGTGCGTCCATGCGGCGACCACGCTGCCGGGGTCCGTAAACGCAATCATTAGAGATTGCAGCGAATCCATACCGCCACCTTCTGCACCGCCGAGGATCAGCCCGTTAATCATGTAGTAGGCATAAACCAGGCCGAACAGCACCGGCACTAAACCAGAGTGAACCAACACCTGGGTAACCTTGTGATGTGGCAGGACCAGCAATGACAACCAGAAAGGCAAAATTGCTGCATTGATGATGGTAAAGACAGTATCTGGGGTCATGTCTTCGGTCTCCCTAATTTCCGGTACACTCCATCGTAGTTTATTCATGCCAAGAGAAAAACATGATCGACATCACCTATCCCGGAATCGTTAGCGGTCTTGCCCTGCTCGTTTACTACTTCACTTTGTACAAGTCCGGTATGGCACGAGGTAAATATGATGTACCGGCACCTTCCCACGATGGGCCAGATGAGTATCTATGGCATGTCAGGGCTCACCAGAACACGCTCGAACATCTGGTTCTTTTTCTGCCGGGTCTGTGGCTCTTTTCCTATTCAGTCAGCCCGCTCTGGGCAGCGGCAATCGGAATTTTCTGGCCAGTCGGCCGATTGGTCTATGCGCTGGGTTACTACAAAGCGCCTGAGAAAAGAATGCCGGGACTTTTGATCAGTATGCCGCCAGTCTACATTCTCGTTTTAGGATCCCTGATCGGCTTCGGGCTCGATCTCGCACGCCAGTTCACCTAGATCAGATCTTGCGAGAAGACGTTCGTATCGGAAGATGGCGTACTCTTCCTGCGACACCAGCTCTGCGAGTAGTGTTCGCAGGCTGACCTGTGTCTCAAGGTCAGTTGCCCTGATCCCGGCGCTCCGCGAGTAGAGCAGATCAAGGATTCGAGGAATGTTCATCGCAATAAACTCTTTTTGAATGCCATAAACTTTCGACATCTCAGCGGCCAGCGCAAAATCCGCATGCAGGAGGTAACCGGTTTCCATCGTAAGATCCCAGGCGGTATCTTCCAGACCCTCCATGAAAAGCGGTCGATCAATCATTGAGATGGGCTCTGATGGCGGTGGCTCGGCGCTCAATTGTTCAATCGTGCCATCTACATAAGCCAGCAACCCCTTGTGTCGGGGAAGGTAGTCTTCAGTGAGCTTGCCGTAATTTTCCTGCAGTTCCTGTTTAACGTTACAAAGGGCCACGTGCGTGCGCTCACGAATCTGACGCTCCTCACCCCAGTCGTCGAGCCAGAACGCCAGCAAAATACTAAGACAAATCAGGAGGGATTGAGGGACCCACTCTTGCCACTTACCCATATCGTTAGATCCTTAGCAGCGATCGATCATCCATCATCGCTTCGTACTGCTTCTGAACAAGCTTCAACCACTTGGGGTGAGTAAGTATCCAGAACTTGTCTTCTTCGATTGAACTGGCGACCAGTTCTCCGACTTCATCCGGCTGCATACCCTGCTCCAGGGAAGCCTGAATATTCTTGGCGGTGTTCCCCGCCTTCTTTGAATCGCCTTTGGGTTTTCCGCCCCCGGGTCGATAGGTCACGGAATGTTTACTGATGTTGGTATTAATGGGACCGGGCAGCAAAACAGACGCATGCACGGCGCTCTTTTTCGCACGCAGCTCCCGCTCTGTTGCTGCCATCAAGGCCACGACGCCATGCTTGGCAACGTTGTAGGCACCCATCATCTGGGAAGACAACACACCTGCCACTGAAGACGTCGCATTGATGTGCCCCTCGTCCTGCTGCTCCAGCAGCGGCAAAAACGTGTTAACTGCGTAGATCGGCCCCCAAAGGTCGACATTGATAATCCATTCCCAGTCACTGAGCTTCATGTTTCGGACCGAGGTAGGTAGACCCACACCGGCGTTACTGCAGACAACATGCACAGCACCAAACTGATCCATCGCCAATTCCGCCAGTGCTTCCACCTGTTCGAGTTTGGACACATCACAAAGCTGCGTCGCAATCGGCACCCCTGCAGTTTCAAATTCTGTCTTTGCTTTGGCTAAGAGCGCTTCATCCAGATCCGCAAGAACCAGTTTCATGCCTCGACTGGCGAAGGCCTTCGCCATACCCAAACCAATCCCGCCTGCACCGCCAGTGATGACGGCAACTCTGCCTTCAAATTCTTTCATTGGGTAACCAGCACGTCCGCGTAGGGTTCGAGATCCTGATCTGACCAGCCAAGCCAGTCTGCAAACACAACCTGGTTATGTTCCCCAAGATGCGGTGCCCCGCCCTGCACTTCCGCTTTTAGATGGCGATATCGATAGGGTGATTCAGGGATTGGCCGGGTGGAACCTGCTCGATCATCGACCTGGGCAATAGTTCCACGGGCTTTTACTGATGCGAGTTCATGAATTTCATTTCGAGGTCGCACGTCTCCCCAGGCAATGTTCATTTTATCGAGCGCCGCAATGACCGCTTCGCGATCGGCACAGGTTTCATTAAAGAAGGCATGTACCGCTGCTCTCCGTGCATCAATTTTCTCTTGCAGTTCAACCTCAGCATCCCCGAGACCATCTTCGACGCCAAAGTGACGGGTCAGCATTTTCCAGATGAAGCGAAAATCACCGGCGATCATCAAGGGACCTGCAGCAGTTTCAAAAACCTCGTTGGATACCACCTGAGGCATATCATCGAGCACAAACCCCATGCCGTCATTGGTGACCACACTGGCATCCACCATGGCGATTTCCAGGTGATCACCTTTGCCACTGGTTTCACGGGCATAAAGCGCGGCAAGCAGACCCACGAGACCATGTAATCCCGCGTTGGTATCTGCAACGGACAGCGCCAGTTCTGCAGGATACGCATTGCTGATTTCAGCCTGCCTGGCGACCAGACCAATTTCAGCATGAACAATCGGCGCATATGCGGCACGACGGCTATCTGGATTACCTGCACCAAAGCCAGAAATCGACAGCATGATGAGACGCGGGTTCACCTCCGCAAGGGTGTCGTAGTCGAGACCGAGACGCCCCATCACATCCGGGCGAAAATTTTCGATTAGCACGTCAGCCTCTTTCACCAGCGACTTCACCAGCTCCGCACCTTCAGACTTACTCAAATCAATGGCGATGTTTCGTTTTCCCGCATTCTGCTGGTTGTAATAACCAGCGATGCCGCCAATCTCCAAACCCCAGAGGCGAGTGATGTCACCTTCAGGCGGTTCAAGCTTCACAACGTCTGCGCCAAGATCTGCAAGCATTCTTCCGGCGAAGGGGCCGGCAAGTACGCGAGACATGTCCAGCACCTTTACGCCACTTAAAGGAAAGCTCATGAGGATTCGCCCTCTGCTTTCTTCAGGTGAAAGTGTTTATCCATTTCTGCACGGACATCGCCCTGGTGTTGGAAGTACTGACGGAAACCCCCGTTGTAGTTGCCATCCTGTCGTCGGTTCTCTGAACCTTCAAAGTTGTAATAACCGGGCGTGCACTCTTCGTTTCTTTTGGTCTTGCCTCGGTGCTTGATCACTTCCTGCACCCACCACTCTTCAGCTTCCTCCGTCACGTCAATGGAGTGATAGCCATGCTGGCGAACATGGTCGATACAGGCGGCAATATGATCACCCTGGGTCTGCAACATCTCAGTCAGGTTGAACTGAAACGATGCCTGGTAACCGCCCATGATAAAGAGATTCGGATAACCGGCTGTGTGAATACCGAGAAGCGTACGAATACCTTCACTGTATTTGTCTTCCAGGTTCTGACCGCCTTCGCCAATGATGCTGTTGTAGATACCGGTCTGCTGGACCTCGAAACCGGTCGCGTAGACCAACATATCTACCTCATATTCCTGACCATCAAAAATCGGACCTTTTTCGCCAATCTCAGTGATCCCTTTACCCTTTGTATCAACCAACGTGACATTCGGTTGATTAAACGATGGTAAATAGTCGTTGTGGAAACACGGACGTTTGCACATAAACATGTACCAGGGTTTCAGCGCATCCGCCGTTTCCTGGTCTTCAACGATTTCATCGATGCGTTTGTGAATGCGCATCATGTGATTGATGTTCGAGTTCTCCTGTCTCCGAAGTTTTTCTTCTGGAGACAGCGCATCCAGCTCCGCGCGTTTTTCGGGCGACATCTCTACCGCGCGCAAAGTCTTCTCGCGTCTTGCTGCCTGCCAACCGGGTTTCAATCTGCGCGCCCAGTTAGGGTCTGTTGGCCAGTCATCCCGCACGTCGATGGATGATGGAGTTCGCTGGAACACATAAAGTTCTTTCGCCGTCTTCGCCAGCTCCGGAACAATCTGCACCGCACTGGCACCGGTACCGATGATGCCAACCTTCTTGTCCTTCAGGTTTTCCAAGTCCTGGCCTGTGTATTCATAGTCCCAACGAGACGAGTGGAACGAGTGACCTTTGAAATCCGTCATGCCACTGATCCTGGAGAGTTTGGGTTTCGCGAGCGTCCCATTGGCACAGATGACAAACTGCGCGCGCATATCATCACCACGATCGGTTTTGATGTGCCAAAGCTGCTCTTCTTCGTTCCACATGGTTTCCGTTACCGTGGTATTGAAAACTGCGAGGTCATAAAGATTGTATTTCTTCGCAATCGCCTGGCAGTGCCCAAAAATCTCTGGACCGCGGGAGTAATGGTTTACCGGCACGTAATCCATTTCATCCAGTAGAGGCAGATAGTCATAGCTGACAACGTCACAGGCGGCGCCGGGGTATCGATTCCAGTACCAGGTGCCACCAACATCAGAACCACGTTCAACGATACGAATGTTGTCGATACCACGTTCATAAAGCCGACCGGACGTGAGCAGCGCAGAAAAGCCGCCACCAATAAACAACACTTCGACCTGGTCGCTGATCGGATCTCGATCAGGCACATCACGAACCCAGGGATCCGTTGAGTACTTGCCGAGCTCCCCGGTCAGATCGGAAATGTATTGATCCGTGCCTGGGGGCCGATATCCCAGGCGAACATCACGTTCCTCTTTGAATTTTTTCTTGATGTCGTCGTAATACGACTGTGGTTTGCTGCTACGGGGCATTCATCAATACCTTATGTTGTTCTTCTTATTGACCACTTTTCGATCGATGAGCCAAGACACGATCACGGAACCTACGCATGCCATCCAGCCAGCGGTCATAGTCATTGGCTTTGTTTCTGAAATACTTCGCGACCTCCGGGTGCGGTAACACCAGGAACTTTTCCTCCCGGATCGCTTCAATACAATCAGCGGCGACCGTTTCCGGCTCAAGAATGCCATCCAAAGCCGCCTGATTGCTACCCGGATCCTTGGCGACCGCTTTACTGCGCTTTCCCAGTATTCGAGTTCGTACTGCCTGAGGACACAGCACCGAAACGCCGATGCCACTCGCCTGGTAGTTGATCGCCAGCCATTCCGCCAACGCGACAGAAGCATGTTTGGAGATCGCATAGGGTCCAGAGTCGAACTGCGTCAGAAGACCCGCTGCAGAAGCGGTATTCAACAGATAGCCGCCGCCCCGCTCGATCATTTTTGGAATCACCGCCTGCGCTGCATATAGATGTGACCAGGCATGCACCTCCATCATTTTCTTCCAGTCCTCTGAAGGCAGACCAAGGCCACCACCCTGTGCATAGCCAGCGTTAGAAACAAAGATGTCGATGCCACCCGCATTCTCTTCGAGATCAGCCACCAGCGATTCAATCGCTTTTTGGTCCGACACATCCAGCGATACTGCAGACGCAGACTCACCGATGCTCGCCGCTGTTTCTTCTACATACTCCACGTCAAGGTCAGCACAAACCACATGACGTGCGCCTTCCTCAGCAAATCGAACGGCGAGTGCACGACCAATGCCGGATGCAGCACCGGTGACAACCACAAGCTTGCCTTCTATCTCCACAATTTATTCCTGCCTAAAGTTAACCGTTTGTATAGTATGGAAGACCCTGAGAAGACAAGAAGAAAAAGAAGAACCAATGACACCAAACAGTTCCCATGTATGGCTGGTGACCGGCGCCGCTTCGGGCATCGGTGCCGCAGTTGTCAGAACGGTAGCTGATGCAGGCTGCTCGGTATTTGCACTTGATATTGACGATGAAGCGGGCAAAGCCCTGGAAGGCGCCCACTATCGACATCTTGATGTCGCGAGCGAGAACGACTGGCAGGCACTTGCGGACTACCTGCAGTCTTCAGATAACGAACTCGGTATTCCCGATCGAATTCACCTGAATGCAGGTATCCAGATCGCGCCGCCGGACGCTGAAATGAGCGAATACCGATTCGAATCCATGACCAGCGACAAATACCGGAAACTGATGGGCGTGAATGTCGATGGCGTGGTGTTTGGCTTACATGCGCTTCTGCCTATTTTGAAACCCGGCACCTCCATCGTTGTCACGGCTTCCTTGGCCGGGCTGAATCCTTATCCGGTTGATCCTCTCTACTCCATGAGCAAACACGCCGTCGTAGGTTTGGTCAGAAGCCTTGGACCTACGCTGCGTAAGCGAGACATTAATATCCACGCGATTTGTCCAGGTGGCATTGATACACCACTGGTTCCCGTTGCGCAGCGTTCTGCAGATATTCCTTTCATGACGCCAGAGCATGTTGCTTCAGAGGTCATCCACCTCATCGAACAGGACGAGACAGGCAAGACATGGGCGAAGGTCAGTGACGTGAAACCCGTCTTTATCGTTCGCGCACCGGGAGACAAACAGAAATGAGCCAGTGGCAAACATCCATGAAGCTTGCCGTTGCCAGCAGCGACATCAGCTCAGCAAAACGTTTCGCCGAAGAAACAGGCGGCGTTATCTTTGCCAGCACGAGTGAAGCGACAGATCACCTGCCATTCGCGGCACTGGTTGTCGGCGCTACCGATGACCTTGAATCTGCGATGGAAACCGGTGATGCAGGTGTGTTCCTCGTGTGTGAGCGAACCGTCAAGAACAAACCGCTATCCGATCTGGATACCTCTGAGCTGCCGGGTTCAGTAGGTCTCTTCCCCATGGTGGCGCATCCGGTGCATGGAGCAAAAGCATCCGATGCACATTGGCGAGACAATCACGCACCCCTCGCGCTCGAGATCCATGTGCTGATGACGCATTACTACCAACTCGCCATTCAACATGTATTCGCAGGGCCTGAATGGAACGGCATCGCTATCTGCTGTTGCGCCACTGAAGACGATTTGAGAAATCGGTTCTATAACTCAGAAGAAGGTGAGCGGCGCATCATTGAGGACATCAGAAAGTTCGCGGACACTAAACGCTCCGCCAGACGTGTCATTGCCGACGCCAGTCGATTTTAGAAGCCGGTTCGATCTGGCTGATTGAGCAGGTCGCGTTCAGAGAACTGATAGATCACCAGATCAGGCTGGTGTTCCTCGAAATGTTTCTTGTCGAACTCAAGCTCGCCATGAGGCACCACAACAACCTCATCGAACGTCTTCACAAGGTAAGGAAGTAAAAGAAGCGCAAACGAATCCCGATAGATCAGCGCCTTGGACTCGATCACGGGGACATCCTGCACATATCGCCAGATCTCATGCCTCGGCATAGCGATGTGATTGTCACGAATCACACCATCACTCAGCCGTTCAGCCGTGAACGGCACATGCTGGTTTAACACCAACCCGCAACCAACATCCCTGTGCTCCAGCAGGATGTCTTCCATGATGAGCATCTGCGACATATCGCCGCCTTTGGAAGGCGGCCTGGCCTCTAAACGCAGCTCGCTGTAAGTGACCCTTTTTCGGTACGACACCCCTGACGCGTCAATTGCATCCATCAGCACCTGGTAGGCATGAAAGGCACCAAGGCAATTCCAATGGGTATCTGTTTGCCAGTAGATCCACTCACCCCGATTTTTCGCAGCCATCAATAAGGGTAACGAATCCACAAAGGGTTCATCCGCTTCAAGCAAGGCAGAGCGAACCTGGGCGAAACGCCCTGGACGAATTGCCTGCGCCCAATCAGGTAAAAACTCCGGATAGATCGTGTTTTTGTCAGGCAACGGCATCAGGAAATAGTCGACACCCTGCCCTTCTATCCAAAGGCGTTGCCGGTGGAATGCATCGACGTATTCATCAAGCACAACGTCATCCAGAAACATAGCGCCGCGATGCTGGTCAGTCAGCGAAAGGTGCGCAGAGTATAGCCAGCCATCATCGCCCAACAAAACCTTTTTCAGTGGTGAAGAGCCCATCGCAACACTGATGCGATGAGAGGCCCGCTGCAACAGGCGCCGAAAACCAAAGTTGTCGTCCATATAGCTTTCAAACGCTTTGGGAAAGCCAGCCAACTGCTCTGAAGAGCTCGGCTGCTCAGGTAGAGGAGCAAGCACCCTATTTTCGTTGGTGTCAGTGACTGGCCAGATAAGCTGAACGAACGGTATTGCCAGCAGTAGTAGCAGGAAAAGCACAAGGAACCACTGGCGTAGCAGGCGCGCGTTCATGCCGCAAATCCTACAACAAATTGTTCATCCAGGTTTTGTCCTGATCCTGACAAGCGTCTTCGCGTACAACTCTTGATGACTACCTTATATCTACTTACCGACGACCTCCGCGTCGATGACAATCCAGCGCTGAAGCTCGCTGCCAAAGACGAGCGCCTGGCGATCGTCTACTGCGTCGACGACAAAGCCTTCAAAACAGACCGTTTTGGTTGTCGAGGCATGGGACAACACCGCTGGCGATTTCTGCGTGAGTCACTGCAGGACCTTAATCAGGACCTGGCAGACCTGGGACAGGTGCTTCACCTGCTTGAGGGTGACACGTTAACTGTTGCGACTCACCTGCTTCGCTCCGGCAACTTTTCCCGAGTCGTACGAACTCGAGGCCATGACCACCGCACAAACTTCTGGTGGAACAAGCTAGTCGCTCGTTTCGTGGACATCGAGTTTATTGAGGTCGATGGTTCGACGCTCTTCGCTCAAGAACAGATTCAATTTGAAACATTCCCCGACAGCTTCTCGAAGTTTCGCAAACAGATAGCAGATCAACTGTTTCGAGATTACGTCAGCGCGCCCAGCTCGCTGCCAGGATCTATAGAACTGGATAGTCGACTAATCACCGCACCAGCTTCAGACGCTTTACCAAGAGGCGGTAGTCTTGCTGGCAAAGAGCACCTGGAACGCTACTTCAGCACACAAGCTGCTTCTTCATATAAAGAAACAAGAAACGCGCTGCATGGCGAAAACTACTCGACAGGTTTTTCCACTTATCTTGCCAACGGCAGCCTTTCACCGATTCAGGTCGTGCAGCACCTCTCAAAATACGAACGAGAATTTGGTGAGAACGAATCCACGCAATGGATCTTGTTCGAACTATTGTGGCGTGAATTCTTCCGCTGGTACGGACTGCATCACGACGATTTACTTTTTGAGTTCGCTGGCATCAACAGACAACGACCATTGACCAGCTTTTACCGTGAGCGCTTTATCAAATGGACCGAAGGCCGAACACCCTGGCCCCTGGTAAACGCGGCAATGAACGAACTGAAAGAGACCGGCCTGCTCAGCAACCGTGCCAGACAAATCGTTGCAAGTTGCCTGGTCAACGAACTCGAAGTCGATTGGCGCTGTGGCGCCAGTTACTTCGCAGAACAGCTGATTGACTACGATGCCTGCAGCAATTGGGGTAACTGGCAATACATCGCGGGTGTTGGCGCGGATCCAAGAGGTGGTCGACACTTCAATATCGAAAAGCAGACTGAACTGTTTGACCTTGATGGCTCCTATCGCAATCGCTGGGGCGGTGAAGCCGTCAACGAACCCCTGGATAGCGTGGACTACTATGACTGGCCGGTTGAGCGCCAAGGCACTTAACACGCATGGGTCACAAGAAACTCAACCTGCCCACGAAAGTCTGTGTTGTTTGCCAGCGACCCTTCGCCTGGCGCAAGAAATGGCAACGAGATTGGCAAGAAGTGAAGTTCTGTTCCGAGCGTTGCCGCAAGAGCAAGCAGTCTGCACGCCCCTAAGTCACTGATTCATTGAATTATTTAGTCAACTAGGATATCGTGCGCCACCTCGTCCCGAGCGTAGCCGAGGGATCCGGAGAGGCCCAATGAACAGCGAAGCGGTTCACTAGCCTCGACGACAGGAGAGGTGTCCGAGCGGTCGAAGGAGCACGCCTGGAAAGTGTGTATACCTAACGGTATCGAGGGTTCGAATCCCTCCCTCTCCGCCAGTTACCCCCTACTCGGTGGGACGAGCCAAGACGATCTCAATCTCCACCAGCATCCCTTTAGCAGCGAGCCCGGCTATCTGAAACGCAGACCGTGCTGGCAGGTTAGGTTGAGATTCGGTGCCGAAGAACTTTGTATACGCTCGCATCATTCCGCTGAAGTCCATAGCACCATCCAATTCGGGCACACCGACCAAAAAGACCTGCATCTTTACGACATCAGAAAACGATAGACCCTTCGCAGTCAGAGAGGACTCCAGCTTGTTCAATACAGAAAGCGTCTGGGTTTCCGTATCGCCCCAGAATTCTCTCGAACCCGGTTCGGCATCGGGATTTGCTGGAGAAGGTACCGTACCGCTATGAAACACGAGGGTTGAACCAGCGGTGACTTCGACGGCTTGAGCAATGGGGAAATCACTATTGGGCAGAGGATGACGGATCACCTCGGCATTCGCAGCAGTTATTCCAAGAACAAATACGAAGCCAACTCGTAGTACAACTTTCAGCATTCGACTCATGCACTTCTCCGACTCAAAGATTCTGATTTGGGGCGCTGTTTAGGCTCCAATCATAATCATACCGAATCTTTGTTTTCCTGTTTTCAATCGAAGTGCGTAGAGATGGATTGATCGACGCTATGTACTCCAGGAGCTCGGTTTCTGATTCGGCAAAGTCTTCCCGGTACCACTTGAATATCGAAGACAACCTCACCGAACCATCGGGCCTCACGAACGCACCACGATCATGATTCAGGTAGCCTCGCTCGCTCTCGGCCAATAGTCTTTCTATGTTCTCGCTCGTGTAAGCATCCTGGTTAAGATTTGGGCAACCAATGCTCGCGCAGTTCACCGCAAAATGAACGCGGTGGTCCTGCCATATGGGTCTTAGTATTCGGTGCTCGATATCGTTGAGTGTCACTGCCTCACCAGCGATGGTGATCAGCTCATCATCCCAGGGTCCAATGGAAAGCAAACGCTTTCTCATCCTCAAAATAGTTTTCTTATCTGGATATCCGAGAACAACCTGCACCGTGAGCGCATTGTATAAGTTGATCCAGTAAGCCATTTGCTCACTCATAGAGAGCGCTCGAGGATCGATCTCACTCATCTCAGCCAGGTAGGCGTTTAACAAACCAGAGCGTTCTTCCGCTGCGCGCATATAGGCAAATCGATTAACGCCGTCATCACCCTCCTCCAGGTACTCATCCAGAACTTGCTGCCATTTCGAGTGATCTACAACTTGGTGACTACATTCATCAGACACGTCCCAAAACTGCCAAAGCTTGGAGTCTGGCGCCGCAACGCCCTTCGCACAAAAAAACGTAAAAAATAGAATGACTAACCATCGGGTCACGTGGAAA
Organism: Pseudomonadales bacterium; assembly: GCA_965267195.1. Classification (GTDB taxonomy): domain Bacteria; phylum Pseudomonadota; class Gammaproteobacteria; order Pseudomonadales; family Azotimanducaceae; genus UBA9659. Next base: position 164,804 of record OZ253942.1, on the reverse strand, counting down.
CCTCTTACTCATGAATTCCTTGCTCAAGTAAGACCGGGACAATGGGCTTTTCTTTCAGGCTAGAATGTGAACAAAGACAACCTATGAAGGAATAGATCATGAAATGGATAGCACTATTAAGCGTCCTGCTCATTTCCGCGTGCGACGGTCCATTCGGATTTTTTGCCGGCGGCGAACTCAGCGGCACAGTTTCTGAGACACCGGACACCTGGCAACTCGCTGAAGAATCAGGACTTGCTCAGCTGGAAACTCGTCCCAGCGATCCTTATTCCAATAATTTCACCTATATCCAGATGGACGGTCGACTCTACGTTTACGCAGGTGATACGCGAACCAACTGGGTTCAAAACATTGAACAGAGTCCACTCGTTAGAGTGAAGATTGGTGAGACCATCTACGAGGCGCGTGCTATTCGTAAAAACGATCAGGCTGAAATTAATGAGTTTGCCGAAATGTGGATCAGTCGCGGCGCCTTTATGCGGGATCCCCGGGACTTTGAAGAGGTGTGGCTGTATCAGCTGGTTGCCCGCTGAAACGATAAGCTAGTCGAGCAGAAGCGTCTCTTCGAACAACTCCAGCGCGCTTCGGGTAAACGTCTGCATATTCGATTGCCGATCGTCTGAGTGCGTCTCGATGAGGATGGACGATGTCTTTGGTCCGCTGATACCAATAACACTCACACCAGGGCCATGGCCATAATGTGTACCCGCAGGTCCTGTTGCACCCAATTCTGCAATACCCCAGGCAGCATCAAGCTTCAGCCTCGCAGCATGGGCAAACTCTTCCACCATTTCTGTGGTCAGTGGTTTCAGCTTTTTTACTTTCTCACGATCCAGGTCCAGAAAGGCACGTCGTGAAGCAAGCGTGTAAACCACACTACCCCCAAGGAAGTAGCTGGATGCACCAGGAATAGAAAGAAGATTGGCTGAAATCAGTCCGCCAGTTGAAGACTCGGCAACCGAAACGGTTTCTTCCCTTTCGGTTAAGAGCCTCGCAATGCGCGAACTGATTTCACCCTGCATAGCGAGCTGTTAGATGCGCTCAATAATGATCGCCGGTGCCATGCCGCCCGCGGCACACATGGTGACGAGCCCGTAACGACCACCGGAACGCTCAAGCTCATCCAGCGCAGTGCCGATTAATACTGAGCCGGTTGCACCAATCGGGTGACCGAGCGCCATGGCGCCGCCATTGATATTGACCTTTTCGCGATCAAGATCCATGTCGCGAATGAACTTCTCTGCAACCACAGAAAAAGCTTCATTTATTTCATAGACGTCGATGTCTTCTTTGCTGAGACCGGCTTTTTCCAGCACCTTTTTGGCTGCGGGTACCGGTGCGTTCAGCATCAGAGTCGGGCAGTCGCCCATGTTCGCAGTCGCTACGATACGGGCACGAGGTTTCAGACCATTCTTTTCGGCATATTCCGGCGATGCCAGGAGCAATGCAGCAGCACCATCAACAACACCGGAGGAGTTACCAGCGTGATGAACGTGATTAATCTTGCCTTCAAGCTCAGGGTACTTTCGGGTAACGAGATTGCCGTAGTTGTTCCCTTCACCGTCAACCGGGATATCCATGTAGAGATCAAACACAGTTTTCAGTTCGCCGAGTGTTTCCATAGTGGTACCCGGACGCGGGAACTCCTCTCGATCCAGTGCAAGTGAACCATCCAGGTTGTAAACCGGCACCAGCGACTTATCAAAACGACCTTCTTCAATCGCTCTTGCCGCTCGTTGCTGACTGACATACGCAAGCTGGTCAACGGCTTCGCGATCAATACCTTCCAGTGTTGCAATGGCATCCGCACAAACACCCTGTTGTGATTGAGGATGCAGTTCACGCAGGTGCAGGTTGCCTGAATCAAGTACCGGCGGCACGGTTGGGTCAGCAGAGGCTGAGGTGTAACTCATCATCTCAGTACCACCAGCAATCACCAGGTCTTCCATACCCGACATGACCTGAGCAGCCGCAAGGCTGACGGATGTGATGCCGGAACCACAGAATCGGTCGAGCGTCACACCGGAAGCTTTAATGTCGTAGCCAGCGTCCAGCGCCGCCATCCGTCCAAGGTCACCGCCCTGGGAACCACGCTGTGAACTGGTTCCCCAGATAATGTCATCGATCTCTTCAGTCTTGAGATTGTTGCGCTCTGCTAAAGCTTTCAGAACTGTGGATGCAAGATGCTGCGGATGCAGGTGAGCAAGCGCACCTTTGCCCTGCTTACCAATACCTCTGGGCGTACGACATGCGTCGATAATGTAGGCTTCTGCCATGTTTAGAACTCCAATTTTTTTCTAAAAGAATACAAACGATCGCACCACAACATTCTTGCGGCACGGTGCATCGTCCGGTTGATTGGCGTCGATGCACGCTGAGTGGAAAGACCACCTTGATACGGAACCGTCGGTCACAGAGTCATAGCACTTCAGCATAGAAACCTCATTCGGCTTCTGCTCAGGAATCCAGTACCACTCGTGTTCCGGCCTATAGGTGAAGCGTGTGGTTTCACCGACTCGGTCGTCATAAATTCGATAATTGTTGATGTAGGGCTGATCCGCGAAAGACGGCCATGCGCAAAGCACAAACGGGTTTTGTTTGACCGTATGCATGGGCTTGGCAAGATTGATCGACATAAAACGGCGAGACATTTTCTCCCGCGCTTCGTCTTCCGTGTAATTCACTTCACGACCGAAATTCCTCAGGTTCTTGGTCAGCAATTCCCAGCAGCGAACACGGCCGCTGTTATCGTTCAGGTCGTTGTGTACCAGGTTCGCATAGTTGGCGTTCACACCAGGGTTCTTGTCATCCTGGTTTTCAGTCCTGTCACCTTCGTAATGTTTGTCGAAAACATCGTGGTTATAAACGAGTGCATCGGTCGCACCCGGAAAGAAATCCAGGAGCAATTTTTCGATTTCAGGATAGAAGACGCGTTCAACTTCATGCGCGTCATAGAAATTCTGACATTCAGACTCACAGTGTGCCAGCGACACGCCGAGTTTATCCATGCTCTCTGCCGAGTATGGCGATAACCCCGGATAGTATTCTTCGATTCTGCGTGCATCTTTCAGCACTTGTGGGAAGTACAGACACCGACGATTGTTGTCCATTTCGTCTTTACGAAGTTTCTTCGCGTCCGCTTCTCTCGAAGGATCAGACCAGAGTGCATTCGATGAGACCACTGAATAAGAGGGCTCTTCGAAAATGGTGTAGCGCATTGGCGTGACCAGACCACCTTCAGGTGCGGTGATGCCCTTCTCTTTAATGTAATCGAGACACTCAGAAAAACGGCGGAACCCCAGCCCCCATTTGGTTTCGATCGGACCAGGTGGCGTGTTCTCAATCAGGTCGATGATCGCCTGCCCGCCACCTTCATCAATAAGACGAAGTGCGTCATTCGTCGCCGCCGTCGTACCGGCATCACCATCCTTGTCGAAAGACATATAAGAAAGCCCGCCATTCGCGGCAATGGGTGGTGGTTGCCCTTCGGTCAGTTCGAGGGGCGGTACAAACGCAGTCTGTTCTGAAATCTGTTCACTCATTGTATTTAGTTCGGCAATTTTCGTCGTTAATATGGCATAACGACTGTCGACATTCGAGTCGCATCCAGATCGCTTATAAGAATCGAAAACCAACGGTGAATGCTCATGAAAATAGGTACTAGCGCACATTACGCACGTGGCAATGTTGCACAGCAGGCAAAAGAACTGACCGAATTGGAGAAAGCCGGTGTCGATATCATATGGGTCGCTGAGAGCTACTCATTTGATGCCGTGAGCGCCCTTGGATACCTGGCTGCTGTTACCGAAAAAGCCACACTGGCAACGGGCATCCTGAATTTTTTTAGTCGATCCCCTGCTGCTCTGGCGATGACTGCTGCTGGTATTGATTCCCTCTCTGATGGTCGCTTCATGCTCGGGCTAGGCGCTTCTGGCCCGCAGGTTGTCGAGGGTTTTCACGGCATGCCTTACGACGCACCTGTGACTCGAATGCGAGAAGTCGTCGATATCTGCCGCCAGGTCTGGAAGCGGGAAGAAAAACTCACTTACGAGGGAAAGAAGTTTCAGATTCCTCTGCCACCGGAGCAAGGCACCGGTCTCGGCAAACCACTAAAGATCATCAATCATCCCTACCGTCCTGAAATTCCGATTGCTCTCGCAACTCTTGGCGAGAAAAGCGTGGAGATCACCGCTGAAATTGCCGAGGCATGGCTACCCACTTTCTTCATGCCACAGAAGGCAAAAGAAGTCTGGGGTGACGCATTGAAACGCGGCAACGCGAAGCGGGATCCTTCCCTACCACCACTCGAGATTTACACCGGCGGCTCTGTCGCCATTGGAGAGAACGTCGAGCATCTACGTGATATGGCAAGACCAGGTGCAGCGCTTTACGTCGGGGGCATGGGCGCAAAGGACAAAAACTTCTACAATCAGGTATTCCGAAAGTATGGATACGAGGCAGAAGCTGAACACATTCAGGAGCTCTACCTGTCAGGCCGAAAATCTGAAGCTGAAGCAGCAATTCCACAGAGTTATCTGGATGCCACATCACTGGTTGGACCAGAGGGATTTGTCCGTGATCAATTGGCTGTTTACAAGGAAGCAGGTGTGACCTGCATCAACGCTGGATTCGTCGGCACCACAACCGAAGAACGCGTCAGACATTGCGACGCGCTCCGCAATCTTGTGGAGAAAATCTAACTTCAGATGTCGAGCCTGTCGTACAGCATCTATCCCGAACTCAATTTGGTATTTATCAAGGCCACGGGAAACATTTCGGTAGATTCCTTCTTCGGATCGGTCCTCGCGATTTCCGATGATCCGGAATTCGTTCGAGGTATGAGTACGCTGCTCGATTGCACTGAATCAGAAGTCCCAGCCATATCGAGGGAAGATGAACAGAGCTACGAGAAAGTGGTCGACGAACTCACTGATGAAACCGCCAGGGACTACAAACGGAAACTGGCCGTCCTGGCTGGTGAAAACCTGGCCGCATTTGGCGTTTCCCGCATGCGGCAAGTGCCACTCAGTGATTCTCTTCTTGAAATGCATGTATTCAAAGAATTGAAAGAAGCACTCGATTGGCTTGACGTAGCGATTCCTTCGGGCACGACGCTCTCTGCGGAAAACGATTTCGATATCTAGAGGATTATCTCGGGTTCCAGCAAGTACGCTTAAACGGTTTCATCAATCAAACAGTTTCTTTGAGCTGGCGAAGAATAGGTAGAACAGCAGGCCAAAGGTGAGCACACCGGCTGCAGTCTGGAACACCAGCGCCCAGGAATCTGTGGCCGCCAGAATCAGACCGCTGATATAAACACCGATGATCCCCGGAATGGTGCCTGCAGTATTGGAAAGACCCATAATGATTCCAGCACCCCTCGGTGCAATATCCAGGTGATTGACACCAAAGCCGCCAGACATGGCGCCGCCGAAAATATTACCCAGTGACATCAAGGCAATCGCCAGGGGCACACTTTCCACATAACCCACGACGGCGAGTACCGCCGCTGATCCGCCAAAGCCAACGGTCTGCATCAACTTTCTGACCCGCGTTGTTTCCATGCCGCTTCGAATCAGCTTATCGGCGAGCCATCCACCAAAGTTAAGCGCAAGGAATGAAAACAAAGCAGGAATCATGGTGAAGATGCCTACCGACGCGAAGTCAACGCCCAACCCACGGTTGATATAAGTCGGCATCCAGGCGAGCAGCACATAAGTACCCCAATTTGCGCAGAAGTGACTCACCACAATCGCCCAGACAGCAGGTTTGCTGAGCAGTTGTTTCATTGTCGGCGGCACAGACTCCGGCGCATCTTCTTCAAGATCACCGCGAATCAACGCCAGTTCTTCTTTCGTTATCCGCGGGTCTTCACTGGGATCTTTCGTGGTTGTCAGGTGCCAGACGAGCCACCAGACAAAACCCACCGCCCCAAAACTATAGAACGCAAATTCCCAACCAAATCGAAGCACAATCCAGGGCGTAGCGAGCAGCGCAAACATACTGCCAAGCGGTATCGCAGAAAAAAGCATGCCGACGGAGCGGGAGCGTTCCTGCAGAGGTACCCAACGACCGAACATGGCGTAAACAGAAGGAAAGGTGACGCCTTCACCAACGCCCATGAGAATTCGAGCAACCAGCAATGCCGTTAGGCCACCTGCTGCAGCGACCGGTGTCAGAAGAGTAAAGAAGGACCAGAAGACAACGCCCGCACCAAGTACCACTTTGCCGCCGTAACGTTCCGCCAGCCAACCACCGGCAACCTGGGTAAGCAGATACCCGATGAAGAAGGCAGATAGAACTCTACCCTGCTCTTCAGCGCTCCATCCGTAATCTTCTGCCATGGGAATGATGGCAACCGAAATCACCACGCGATCCATGTAACAGATAAAGACAGCAAGTGCTGCCAAGAAGATGACCCGATAACGTGCGGGCAAGCCGCTCACCGTCTCTGTTGAAGCCACACTCCCCCCGGATGGTTGTTTTTCTTATCTGATGCGTCCCCTGGAGAAATCCTCAATTGGATAACGCTGGAATCCTGCAAGACGCTGATCCTGAATATACACGTATGAGTACTGATGTGTCGGGATCATTGGAATATCCTGATGGATGAGCTTTTGCATCTGATCAAAAGCTTCCATCCTCTTAACAGGATCAATGGTGTTGCGTGTGACGTTAATCAGGCGATCGTATTCCGGGTTGTTGTAACCGCCATCGTTGAAGGGCCCTGTCGACTCAAAAGACGAGGCGTAAGTGATGGGATCTGTCAGGGAGCCACCGCAGAAGCCAACCCGCGCAAGATCAAAGTCGCCGTTACGCTGTTTTTCGATGGCTTGCTTGAACGTCTGCTTGTCTACTTTTACATCGAGTCCTAACTTGCTGATCAGTTGCCCCTGAATGAATTCCGCTTCAATCTGCCGCGTTTCGTTCGCCAGCAGAACAACCGGGGGCACTTCACCTTTCTCAGCGCGAATCTCTTCAATCAACGCCTTGCCACGAGCAACGCTGTATTCGATTTCCGGTGCGGGATATTCACTGGCAAAGTCATCATTCACACCACGTAACGCTTTCGTGAAAGGTGAATCAATGCGTTCCGTTCCCGGCAGCGCTACGATGTTATTGACGTAAGCATCCCTATCGAGCGCCAAGCGGATCGCCTCACGCAGCCTGCGATCGCTGGTGGCTCTGCCCTCTCGACTGTTGAGCCAGACCCAGGCAATACAGTTACGAGGCACTTTTCTGATTCGAAGGCCATTGTTGATCGCGTCTTTCAGAATATCTTCTTCAAGTTCGAGCTCGGCAATGTCTCCACTGTTGTAGAGATTCAGGAGAGACCTGGTATCTGCTGTGATGTAACCGAAATCAAGCGCTTCCAGCCTGACTTCTTCCTTGTTCCAGTACTGCGGGTTTCGGGAAAGCTCAATACTCGCGCTGTGCACCCATTCATCAATGATGAATGGACCATTGGACAAAATGTTCTCTGCATCTGCCGCGTGTCGATCACCCTGGGCTTCAACAAATTTCTGATTGAGCGGGAAGTAATTAACGGTAGATGCGATGTAGATGAAATAAGAGGCAGGCTGGCTTAACGTGACTCGAAAGGTAAAGTCATCCAATGCTTCAACGCCCAGCTCCTTGGGGGGAAGCTTTCCGGCCATAATCTCTTCTGCATTAGCGATCAGATGCGCAAACAAGGTCGAGCCGCGGGCACCGGTTTTCGGATCCACCAGTCGCTGCCACGAATAAACAAAGTCGTGTGCGGTGACCAGATCGCCGTTACTCCACTTGGCATTGTCACGCAGATGAAACGTCATCTGCATCACTTCGATATCCCACGATGTCGCAATCCGGGGAACGATCTGCCCCCTGCGATTAACACCGACCAGGCCCTCGTTGCTTAAACGAAGCACCTTGGAACTGGTGGTGTCTTCACTGAGAGAACTGTCTAGATTCGGCGGCTCCTGCCTCAGCGATATGGTGATACTGCCGTTTTCGAGATCAACACCCTTTGCAGATAAAGAAAGAGGGCTGGCGAGTGACGTGATGAGTAGCAGCGCTGCAAGGAACCTCAAGCTTAGTACCCCGCCTCTGAAGCCATGATCTTTTCATAGAACTCAATATCCAGCTTTTCGTAGCCGGATCCACCTGGCTTCCAGACGTACATGTCATCAGTGACTTTATCCGGATGATACGCCGCTTCGCGAAGATCGCCTTTCTGTAATTTGAAGGTTCCAGTCAGCTGCTGTTCCGGCAGGATTCGAATAAAGACCGGCCTCGCATAGCTGGCAAGATCTTTCTGCACCAGCTCAGACACGCTGTCCGGATCGAAGGTCGCGCCCTCTTTCAGAAGCAGTGCCGCCATACCTGCACGGCCATCAGTGCCTGGCACTTCAACACCGTAGACATTACAGACTTCGATATCTTCATGACCGTTGATGATTTCGCCCACCTCGTTGGTGGAACAGTTCTCACCTTTCCAGCGGAAGGTATCACCCACCCTGTCGACAAACTGGTAATGCTTCAATCCGAGCGCGAAGCCTGCATCGACCATCTTGATCAGGTCGCCGGTATTAAAGTAGGCGTCTCCTTTCTTGAAGACATCCCGAAGAATTTTCTTCTCCGTCGCTTCGCGATCGGTATAACCGACAAATTCGGTGGCCGCGGTAATGGGCCCTAAGAGCAGGCCAGCCTCACCTGGCTCGACCTTTTTGCAGAAGCCTTCTGCATCCCGCACGATTTCGTCGTTGGCGACATCGTACTGAACCAGCGACGGCGGCATGATAGCAGCGCCAATGGTTTTGTCGCGGTTGAAGAAGTTCATGAAGGTGGCGTTACCTTCGGAAGCACCATAAAACTCATAAATTGCCGGTACCTGAAAGCGCTCTTTGAACTCCATCCAGATATCAGGGCGCAAACCGTTACCAGTCATCTTCTCAATCGGATTGTTGCCATCGTCAGACTTAACCGGCTGAGACAACAGGTATCGGCATAGCTCGCCGATATAAATAAACGCATTACAGTGGTGTTCCCTGACGTCATTCAGGAATTGGCTAGCTGAGAACTTGCGCTTCAGCACAACGGTTGCGCCGACTTCCATGGCACCAAGGAAGCCAATACACAAACCCGTTGCATGATAGAGCGGCAGACAGATGTATAGGGTGTCGTCCCTCTTGAGTTTCCAGCCAACTCTTTTACCCAGCTCACAGAAGAGTGTCTGTCTGCTTTGTTTCTGGATTGCTGCTTTCGGAAGACCGGTGGTACCGGAAGTGAAAATATAAAGCGCCGGGTCCTGCTGTCTGACGGGAACAATGTTTTCTTCCGCGATGGGAGACGTATCACCCGTCACCTGGGTAAAGTCGACCGCCCAGTTAGGGGCTGGCGCCGCATCTTTGTCTGCAACGACCAGGAAGTCTTTGCCCTCTTCCAGATTACAGTCGGCTTTGACTTCACCCACCGTATCCGCGTGTTCGCTACCGACCACAAATGCTTTGGCGTTGGTTGTGGTCACACAATGCACCAGCTGGGCACCGTGAAGATTGGTATTAATGAGGGAAACTGCGGCACCGGCGCGCATGATGCCAAACATGTTTTCGATGAACTCGATTCGGTTGTCCATCATCAGGCTGACCGTGTCGCCAAATGTCACTCCCCGTTCTCGAAGAGCCTGAGCAACCTGGCTGACTCGTTGATCCAGCTCTGCCCAGGTAATACTGCGATCCTCAAAAATGATCGCGGTTTTGTTTGGACACTCGCTTGCTGTCTTGGCCAACCGCATCGGCAAATTGTCCACAACATCGGGCGCAGGCGGCTTCGCCATCCTGACGGCCAAGGGCACGATATCTCTGAAGATAATCTTCGCGCTAGATAGGGTTTCCGCAACAATCGACATATCTACTTTTCCTGTTCTGCGAGCTCGTAATCATCGCCTAAATCTGACAAAAGTTTTAGCCGAATTATCCGTTGGTTTGTTTCGATTACATCGAATCGAGATTTGTCGCTAAGGATAGGTATAGGTAGCAGCCAGACCGAGCGGAATACCCAGAGCCCAGAAGGCCAGCAGGAGCAGACTCCAGCCGATCAGCAACGTCACAGAAAACGGCAGCATCATCGCCGTGACCGTGCCAATACCTGTTCCTTTCACCCATCTCTGACAGTAGGCGACAACCAGCGGAAAGTAAGGCATCAAAGGCGTGATGATATTGGTGGACGAGTCTCCGACCCGATAAGCAGCCTGGGTTAACTCGGGCGATATCCCAACCTGCATCAAAATGGGCACAAATATCGGCGCCAGCAGTGCCCACTTACCAGAAGCAGAACCCACCAGGAGATTCACAAAAGCAGTCAGCAGCACGATACCGACGATCGTCATGCTACCTGGCAACGCCAGGCTTTTGAGCACATCAGCCCCTTCAACAGCCAACAGGGCCCCAAGGTTGCTCTGACCGAACGCGTAAGTGAACTGCGCACAGAAAAAGATCATCACCAGGTAATAGGACATCGTGGTCATGCTTTGCGTCATACCAGCAATGATGTCGCGATGGGTTTTCACCGTCCCGGCGACATAGCCATAGACGGTGCCGGGAATGATAAACAGCAGAAAAATCAGCGGCACAATCGACTGCATGATCGGTGCACTGAATGCGGTGAGTTCACCTGAAGCGGATCTGAGCGGAGAGTCAGCTGGATACAAGACCGCGACCAGCAGAAGAATGCCCACCGCCATGGCAGCAAGACCCGCGTTCAAACCTCTGCGTTCTTCCGGAGTCAGAGGCTGCATCTCACTGTCTGCCAGGTCCTCGCCATCCACTTTTGTGCCGCTGAGGCGCGGCTCTATGATTTTGTCTGTGACATACCAGCCTACTGCGACCACGAAGATGCAGGACACGCTCGTAAACATCCAGTTGCTCAGCGGGTTTACTTCTCGGGACGGATCCAGAATCTGCGCTGCCTGTTGTGTGAACCCCTGAAGCAAAGGATCGATCCCGGAAGGGACGAAGTTCGCCGCAAAGCCACCGGAGACACCAGCAAAGGCACAGGCTATGCCTGCTAATGGATGACGACCAGCCGAATAGAAGATGATCCCACCCAAAGGAATCACAAGCACGTACCCCGCGTCTGCAGCGGTATGGCTGACAATAGCCACCAGGAGCAGCATCGGCGTAATCAGCTTGTCCGGCGTAATCGACAGCAGGCTCTTCAGTCCTGCATTAATAAAGCCGGTATGCTCGGCAACACCAACACCCAACATCGCCACCAGCACCACACCCAATGGCGCGAAACCCGTAAAGGTTGTCACCATGCTAGAAAGGAAGGTCGCAAGACTGGTTCCGCTCAACTGATTTTGAACAGCTAACTCTCTGCTGCCTTCAAGCGAGGGAACTGTAAAGGCATAGTCAGCAAGCAACCAGGAGATGACCCAGACGATGAGCATGCCGTATAAAAACAGGATGGCCGGGTCCGGCAATCGATTTCCCGCCCGTTCAACGGCACCTAGGAATCGATAAACCAGGCCTGATTGTGTGTTACTTTCTTCTGTCATAACCGACCAAACCCCAAATTCGAAACCAAGAACCAACAAGGATTGTAACCATTGAGAGAGGTTATTCGATCAATTTTCAGCCCGATTCTTAAACCATTGGAGTCAGGCGACGAGCCCTACGTCTATAAGCGATCCCACCGGGTTATTCTCGTCACAGTCTCCGGGTTGTTTGCGACACTCGCTTCTCTTTCTTTTTTCCTGGCGCCGTCAGTTGATTATCTGTTTCCGGTCGTTGTATTCGGTGCCGCCAGTATCTGTGGACTCGTTGTTGGCACCGTCGGTAAAGACGTTGCGGTGGCCAGAATCTGGGGTTCCAAATGAGCATGTTTAACACGCCTTCGGAAGATTCGAAATTCCTGTCGCGGCTAGATCCGGCGGAACTGCTGGGCACGGTCTCTAATCATCCGATCCAGCTTGAAGATCTGGTCTGGCCCACGGTTGAACACTATGTTCAGGCCATGCAGTTCGAGGACGAAGACAAACAGGAAAAGATTCGCATGGCCTCGTCAACAGATGCGGCAAGAAAGCTGGGCAAAACCGGCTGGTTTAAACGACCTCGCCAAAATTGGAAGAATCTGCGCTCCGTTTACATGACTCGCGCCATCTACACCAAGTGCAAAGCCTACCCAGAAATTGCAGAGGCGCTCCTCGCAACCCAGGAGGAACTCCTGGTTGAAAATGATCAGTACGATTATTACTGGGGCTGCGGCAGAGATCGCCGCGGTGAAAACGCCTTCGGCAAAGTGCTGATGCAGGTCAGAGCCAAGCTGCGAGAAGAGAGCTGAAACTTTAGCTCGCTTTCACCATCAGTTTGCCCAGGTTCCCCCCCTGGAACATGAACTGCAGCGCTTCCGGATAACGGTCAATGCCATCGAGTATTTCTTCAGGCATGACAATCGATCCTTCCATCGCCCAGTCTTGTAGTTCCTGAGTTGCTTCGGGAATGCTTTCCGGAAAGTGGAAGTAGGCAAAGCCTTCCATCGTTGATTGTCTTTCCGCCAACCGAAGGTACATGCTCGGACCGGTGACGTTGTCCATGTCGTCGTATTGAGACACAGCGCCACAGATAACAACCCGGGACCTCATGGCAATGTTATCGAGCACCGCATCGAGAACCGGACCCCCCACATTATCAAAGAAGATGTTCACACCTTCAGGCGCCAGCTCTTTCAGGCGCTCGCCAATATCCTGGCTTTTGTAGTCTATGGCGGCATCGAAGCCGAGTTCGTTAATCAGATAGTCGGTTTTTCTCTGACCACCGGCAATGCCGATCACCGTTGCGCCAACTCTCTTCGCAATCTGACCGGCGATTGAGCCGACCGCGCCCGCCGCTGCAGAGACCACAAAAACATCCCCGGGGCCAGGTTTCGCGACTCGCCGCACACCAATCCATGCTGTGACACCGGTGGATCCGCCGAGCACGCCTAACCAGGCACTTAGTGGCAAGTTGGTTTCTTCGATCTTCTCGAGATGTTCCGGTGATACCGTGGCGATCGTCTGGGCACACAGCCCTCCTCGCACAGCCTGCCCTTTTTCCCAGCCTTCCACGTTGGATTCAACGATCCTGCCAACGCCACCGGCAAGAATAGGTTCACCAACGCCTACCTGCATGTGAAACCCTTCACCCCGCAGCATGGTTCTCGTGCCTGCATCGACAGAAATGTATTCGACTCCAACACGCACTTTGCCAGGCGGAAGTTCGCCAAGTGTCTCTGTTTCGACGGCAAAACAATCCGGCGTTGCCTCACCGACAGGTCTCTTTTTCAGGATGACGCGCGTGTTGTCCAAGTGACTCTCCAGGAATTCAGATGAGCCGCGAGATTACCACACAGAAGGCGATGATTTGTTCGAGTCTTTGAACAGGTTATTTCGAATTGTCTGCTCTGGCGTTCCCACTACAATGGCGCCCGCGAGCCAAACTACATACGAGCCAATCTAGCTAAGAGAGAAGTACTATGACCAAGAATCAAACAGAACAGGTAAAGGAATCCGTCAAAGTTGTGGCGGCACCGAGACCACGAATCGCAGAATGGATCGAAGATCCGTTCGCGTCAGCCATGATGGCGACTGTTGCAACAAGCACGGCGGTTGCCTGTGTGTTGGGTGGTATGGGAATTATTAATCTGATCCTGAGTTAAGCACTTTCCGGGGGAGGCGTTTTCTGCGCCTCCTCAACCAAGCCTCTAGATCGGGCTCTCTTCTGCCACTCCCTTCGCGCGATCACCCTCATATCCGCTTCTTTGTCAGATTCATCAAGAATTTCCTGACCCAGTAACGTTTCAATCGCGTCTTCCATGGTGACGATACCCGCCATGCCGCCAAACTCATCCACAACTGCAGCGATGTGTTCTCTTCTCGAAATCAGCCGGTCAAACAATTCCGGCAGAGGGAATGATTCCTGCACGATCATAATGTCTCGACGAAGACTGACAATCGCATTACTGCCGTTGCCGTCGATGATCGCGGTTAAGAGATCACTCTTCAGCACAAATCCGGTCACGTGATCCTTTGATCCGTTCTGGTAAGTCGGGATTCGCGAGAACCTCAGCTGCTCTTCGTTAGAAAGGAAGTCGTCAATGCTCTGCTCTTCCGCTGCAGCGACCACCACCGTCCGCGGCGTCATAATGTCTTCAGCCCGCACTGACTCAAATCGGATCAGATTGGTAATGATCTCGGACTCATTCTGTTCAAACACGCCTTCACGAGCACCAATCTCTGCCATGGTCATAAAGTCAGATCGCGAGAAAACACTACCTTCTATGTCTTTCTTCAAGAGGCTGGTTAATCCCTGGCACACCCATACCAGCGGGGCCAACAGAAACATCACAATTTGCAGGGAACTCACCGTAAAACCTGCCAACTCCTTCCAATAGGTTGCTCCGAGCGTCTTCGGCACAATTTCTGAAAACAGCAGAATCGCCAACGTCATCACAGCAGGAACCACCAAAGCGGTAATCACCGGATTGGCATCCGCCCAGATGATGGATGCCTGTGCACCAACGCCGATAGCACCCACCGTGTGAGCAATCGTATTCAGCGTCAGTATTGCCGCTAACGGCTTGTCGATATTGGCTTTAAATTCGGCCAGGTGTTTGCCCAGGCTTTCGTCTTCCTGAGCTTTGATCTCGGCAAATGTCGGTGTAATGCTGAGCAGCGCTGCTTCCCACAGCGAGCAAAGAAAAGAGAAGACAATGGAGACGAGAAAAAACGTTACGAGCAGTGTCATATGCGCAGCTTATCACTCGCCGCCTCTGGAACAACAGCGTGTAATTGATACTTCTAGAGGCTTCGACTAGATGCTATGGCTTTGCGCCTGCTTCTCAGAGGAGCGGTAAAGCGTCAGCCTTCGGCGTAACTCCCGCTTGGATCGTCTCAGCGCGTCGAGCACGCAGGTTCGGGGGGCACTACTGATCATGACCGCGCTGACACTTTGGTTTTCGCCGTAAAGCAGCTTTACGTTGCACTTTAAACGTCCTTCAAGGGAAAGACTGGTAACCAGCGACACATCAACTTTGCGAATCCGGTAACTGATAGAACTCAGCTCCAGATCCACCATGCGTTCAATACGGGCGTGCCATTCATTACCAAGTGATGGATCAACAGAAATCGTCAATTCCATGTCATTCCTCCGTTAACTTGCAAAGCAGTCTATGCAAATACCGCGAAAGGAAAATCAGAAAAACTTGAGGCAATAGGAATGCTCAGCCGAAACATTCGGTCACTTCGAATGCCATCACGAAATTATCCGATAGTTCTCATCATTTCCGCATTCCAGACTAGCCGAACCTATAGAACTGAAAGGTAATGAAACATGCCGATCGACAAAATCATGAAAACCGTCAATGAAAATCCTGGCCTCAAAGGCGCACTCGGTGGCGCAGCCGGTGGTGCCCTGGTCACCGCCATGATGGGAAACAAAACCGCCAGAAAAGTTGCGAAAACCGGAGGCCTGATGGCTCTGGGCGGTCTAGCCTGGCAGGCGTACCGGAGTTATCAGGAATCCAATCCGGAAGCAGCGCCTGAACTGTCTGAGCAATCTTTCGAACTGGACGCCGAATCCTCAGCAAATGAAATTGACCTCATCGTGAGAGCGATGATTGCCGCAGCGCACGCCGATGGCCAATTGGATGACGAGGAGCGAACCAAGATCTGGGATCATGCGCTCAAATCTGAATTCTCAACGTCGCAATTGGAAGCGCTTTCACAGGAGATCAATCATCCCGTCGGAGTTGCTCAACTCGCCGTCATGGCTCAGGGCATGGAACAGAAGCTGGAAGTTTATACCGCGTCAAAACTCGTCATTGGCGACGAGCAGGAAGGTGGTGCTGTCTATCTAAGAGATCTCGCTGAAGCCCTGGCGCTCCCACGCGGCCTCATCCTCGCATTGAACCAGGAGACAAAGGATCAGTCTGCTCCCGATCAAGGTGTTGCTGCCTGAAACGTCAGTGTTTAACCCATTTCGCCTCACTCACCAGGCACATACCGCCTGATTGAGTGAGCAGTGGGCGCACTTCTTCAACAATCGTATCAACCATCTCCTGTGTTTCGCAGGCGATGATAAACACACAATTCGTTGATGCACCGGTTGGGTCGTCGCCTCTTCTTTCACCCCTGTCACCACGACCCATGGCGTGATCAATCATGGTGTAACCCGGCGCATCTGCCTGCGACAGCACTTCCGCCATCATCCTGGCGAGCGCTTTTTCCACGACGATCTCAACACGGAAACAGTTTTTCATGACATTGCCTCTAACACGCGATGATACAGCGGAATACCAATCAGCAGATTAAACGGAAACGTCACACCCAGAGAAGCCGTTAGATACAAACTCGGATTCGCCTGGGGTAACGCGAGACGAAGTGCTGCAGGTACAGCAATATAGGATGCACTGGCCGACAGCACGGTAATCAGAATCGCATCTCCGAGGGAAAGCTCAAAGAACAGACACAGCGCGATCGCCAAAGCCGCGTTAACAATCGGGATGGCGATACCCCAGGTCAAAAGCTGCATGGGTCTGACCGCAGCACGGTCACTGCCCAGGTCAGAGAGTCTTCGCATCGCGACGATACCCATATCGAGAAGGAACAGGCACAACACGCCGACGAACAAGTCATTCACGAAGATATCAATCTGCGCCTTGCCCGGTGCACCTGATATGTAACCGATACAGAGGCTACCCAGAATAAGGAACACGGAGCCATTCAAAAATGCTTCCCGTAAGAGTCCCTTGATCGGCAGGCGTCTTCCCTCTCCGTCCGAATAAAGACGACACAGCAATAGTCCAATAATGATGGCTGGGGATTCCATCAATGCCATCGCCGCTACCAGGTAACCACTCCAGTCGATGTCGTTGGCATCAAGGTAACTAGTGCAGGTCACGAAGGTTACTGCGCTGATGGAACCATAGGTTGCCGCCATCGCTGCGGCATTCTCAACTGTCTGCACGCGTCGCAAGACAAAGAACACAAGAATCGGCACCAGGACCGATAGAAATAGGGCAACAAACAAGCCTGTATAGGCAGCCCAGCTGAACGCATTTTCGGACAGCGCAACCCCGCCTTTAAAGCCAATAGCCATGAGTAGATAAACGGAAAGCAGCTTGGCGACGGATTCTGGAATTTCCAGGTCCGTCCTGAAAAGAGTAGCGAGCGCACCGAGCATGAAGAACAACAGTGGCGGTGAGGTCAGGTTACTGAGAAAGACTGGTTCCAACGGGCACTCGATCTAAGAAACTGGCGAAATATTACGGACAGGCACCGATAAATCTATTCGAATAAAGAGATCTGACAGTTCGAAATGTTCGTACTTTCTTATATTTCGATAATTCCGATCTAAAGTAAATCAAAATTCGACTATTACGAAGCTACTGACGAGGCTAACCTACGCGCACTATGAGACATCTTAATTACACGCACCTTTTATATTTCTGGACGGTTGCCCGCGAGGGCTCAGTTGCGCGCGCCGCGGAAACACTCAGCCTCACGCCCCAGACCATCAGCGGCCAGATCAAGCTCCTTGAGGAAACCATCGGCCACCCGTTGTTTCACCGGGTGGGTCGTGGCCTTGCTCTGACTGAAACCGGCGAAGTCGTTCGCCAGTATGCAGATGAAATCTTCACGCTCGGTGCTGAGCTGACTCATCGCGTGAAAACGGAGAAAGCCTTTGTCACCACCACATTCAATGTCGGTATCGTTGACTCTATTCCCAAACTGATCGCGCTTCGAATACTGGAACCTGCATTCCAGCTGGAAGAGTCGTTGAAGGTTGTGTGTGTGGAAGGCACTCAGGAGCGTCTGCTGGCAGATCTGGCGGTGCATCGATTGGATCTTGTGATCTCTGACCATTCGCTGCCCAGCGGCATGGGCGTTAAAGCCTACTCTCATCCGCTCGGTGACTGCACGGTCAGTTTCTTTGCCAGCAAATCCATTGCCCGGAAGTATCAGAAGAAATTCCCTGAATCTCTGAATGAGGCTCCCCTGCTCATGCCGATGTCAGAAAGCGCGGTACGCCGAAACCTGGATGACTGGTTTGATCAAAACAACATCCAACCGAACGTGGTTGCAGAGTTCAGTGACAGTGCGCTTCTGAAGGCATTTGGTGAAGCAGGATACGGCGTGTTCCCGGCACCCACTGCGATCTCTGCAGAAATCACCTCCATGTACCACGCGAATTGTCTGGGTGAAATCCCGTCAGTCAGCGAGCAGTTCTATGCAATCTCACCAGAACGAAAGCTACGCCACCCTGCGGTACTCGCACTAACCGAGCACTCGCGGAATCGACTGTTTAACTAGTCACTTCTATTTAGATTCTGCCACCCGCTGCCGGGCGAGCTCATAGACGTGGCGGTTACCGCGACTCCAGGTAACCGTAAGTGTCGTCGCATGAATCAGCCACTTGTCACCGTGGCGCTTCAGCTTGTGAGTGTAGTGACCACCCAAGGTATGGGAGTTATCGCCGAGGCTGTTGGCAATAAAGTGTTCTGCTTTCATGTAGACGATCGCCGTCGCTTCATCCTCTTCCACTTCAATCATAAAGTTGGTGAGCACATGCTGGGTGGCATCAAACCCGGGCAACATCGCCTGGCAACCGGCCACCCATTGATCGCCAGTCATCTTTGAAGCCGGCGTGCCGCTGTAGCTGGAAAAGTCCATCACCAGGTCATCAGCAAAAATCGACCTGAAAAGCTTCCAGTCCCTGGAATCGATTCCCCAGGCGTATTTGAGAATGGTTTCCTGAATTTCCGACTTGTCTTTTAACCGTGCTACTTCATCCACGACTTATCTCCGCTTCGACACGCAACATCGGACTCATGTTACAGTAACCTCATGAGTGAAACAGATATGAAAAGCTTCAACGCGAAGATCATTGAAGAATTTCGCGCCAACGATGGCAAAGTTGCCATGTTCGCGGATTTTCCTATGGTGATTCTTCATACCATTGGCGCCAAATCTGGCAACGAACACCTGGTACCGCTGGTCCTGACCATTAAAGACAATGGCGACTGGATTCTTTTTGCGTCTTTTGCCGGGTCACCGAAGAACCCGCCATGGGTGTATAACCTGCGCGCACATCCGGAAATTGACATCGAATATGGCACCGAAACTTTCCGTGCCAACATGGTCGAACTGGACGAAGCCGCAGCAAGCGCGATGGTGAGTGCGCAGGCAGAAGTTTCCGAACAGTTTGCGGGCTATGTGACCTCTGCCGCACCCCGGCAAATTCCGGTTTTCCGAGTCGAGCGGATTTAGCTCAAAGCGGTCGATACATGTCGTGACCCGGCTCCCTGATCTGCAGAATGTTCAGGGCGAAGTCTTCGGGCGTCATCGCTTCAATAGAATTCGCAAACGAGTGTGACCAATCGAGAATGTAAACTCTTTTTGAGATGCGCCACTCGCCGTCACGCTTTTCAAACTCATCCAGGTAGCGGCCACCATACATGTTGTCGACCAGGTTGCCGTCTTCATCTTTACCGGTACCTACCGCAATGCCATAACACTCGCCCACCGCATGGTCGCCGTTGACTTCTACAATCAGGCTTGTGCATAAGTGCCAGCGCCGAATGGCTTCCTGTTCATGGGGCATCACCGTTTTGACCCAGTCAGCACCGTTCCCTTTGAAGAAGCCAAAATCAATATCAGCATCCGGCCAGAAGCAGCTATCTTGCCCTGGAGTATCCAGCCAGTCCTGGGTACGCCCATAGCGCATCACCACCTCTTCAATCGCCTTCTTGTCGAGCAGTTCCTGAAGTTGTGCGTCCATTTTTCCCTCCGAATTCTGTTGTCGGACATCTACCATATCACCGTGAAATCAAACACTCACCGTGGTAATTTTTGGTCTGACATCGAATCTGGAGGGAGAGATGGAGCAGGCTGTACAGGTAGATATTCTTAAGGAACTGATGCGCCAGCTGGACGAAGGCAAAAACATTGATGCCGGTGTTCAGTATCGAATGCCAACTACTTCTTATGTCTGCGAAGACCAGGCTAAGAAAGAATGGGACACCTTTTTTCAGGGGCACCCGCAGCTCGTTGGTCTATCCGGCGACCTGCCGGAACCCGGCAGCTTCATGACCATGGACGATTTTGGTACGCCGCTTCTCACGACGCGGGACAAAACTGGGAAATTTCGGGCATTTCTGAACTCCTGCCGCCATCGTGCCGCCAGGGTTGCCAGTGAACCGAAAGGTAAAGCCTCCATGTTTACCTGCCCATTCCATCACTGGGGTTACGGCAATACCGGTGATCTGATCAGCATTCCCAACGAAGATCACTTTGGTCCCATCGATAAATCCTGCAACGGCTTGATTGAGCTGCCTGCCATTGAGCGCGGTGGTCTTCTCTGGGTACATCCACAACCCGATGGAAACCTGGATCTGGATGAACTACTGGGCGAAGAACTTGCCCAGCAACTCGATAGTTTCGACATGCAGGATCTGGCGTTCGCTGGTAACACCACCATCGACAAGAACCTGAACTGGAAGCTCGCGAACGACACCTTTGGTGAAACCTATCATTTTCAGAAGTTACACAAGGACACGCTGGGCCGACTCTATCTGGGTAACAACCTGCACCTGACCGAATACGGGAGGCACCATCGTTTTATCACCGCAAATGGCGCCATCCATGAGATGCGGAATCTGCCGGAATCAGAGTGGAAACTGACGCGAGCGACATTTGTCCTGTATTACCTCTTTCCCAACATTCAATTGGTGGTTAACGAGCAGAGCGTCAGCTTGATCAAGATTTACCCTGATCCAAACGATACCGGACACTCCATCACCCAGGTGTCCTTCTATTACAGTAACGAAGCGATTGCGGAAGCCGGCGATCAGACAAACGTTACGCGGGAACAGGTCTACGACATCGATTCAAGAGAAAACACCGGACCAAACCTGGCAGCCTCTCTTGAGGTGTTCAGCAGCACCATTGCAGACGAGGACTATGTCATGGGCGAAATGCAGCAGCAGGCTGCGATCAATGGTGTTCTTAAGGAAATTGTCTTCGGCAGAAACGAACCTGCGCTTCATCACTTCCACAACAACTATCGGGAAGCGTTGAATCAGCCACCACTGGAACCCATCAAAAACTAGATTGAACTACGTTACTTATGCCATCCCCTTCTTCGTGCTCCTCATGCTGGCGGAGTACTTGTGGGGGCGCTTCACCAGAAACCAGACTTATCGCTTAAACGATACGCTGAACAGTCTTTCCATGGGACTGCTCAGCCGTGTCGTCGATTTGTTACGCCTTGGTTTCGCTGGTGTGGTCATCGAAGCTATCGTTCGCGCCGCGGGTGTGCAGCAGGTCAATACCGAACCCCTCTGGGTTTGGATCGTCGCCTTCGTTGCCTATGACTTCTGCTATTACTGGAAACACCGTTTTGGTCATGAATGGCGAATTCTTTGGGCGTCTCATGTCGCTCATCATCAAAGCGAAGAATTCAATCTCAGCACTGCGCTCAGGCAAACCGGCACCGATTACATTGGCTTTGTCTTCTATATTCCGCTCTATCTCGCCGGTCTACCCGTTGAAGTGGTGATCACCGTCGGCAGCCTCAACCTGATCTATCAGTTCTGGGTACACACTGAGCATATTCGAAGACTTGGCCCTATCGAATGGGTATTTGTTACTCCTTCCAATCACCGTGTGCATCACGCCAAGAATCCCGACTACATCGACAAAAACTATGGGGGCGTCTTTATCCTGTGGGATCGCATGTTCGGCACCTTCAAAGATGAGCAGGAAGATAACCCTTGCTACTACGGCATTACGCACGCGCTACAAAGCTGGAACCCTATCTGGGCCAATCTCCATATCTGGGTTGAGACAGCAAAGCTGGCCTGGCAAACAAAGCGATGGCGAGACAAATTCTCGATCTGGTTTAAACCACCCTCATGGATCCCCGAAGACTTGCCAAGAGAGCACTATGACTGGCAGGCGCCAAGATTCGATCCGGAGATAACCGCATTCACACGTGTGTACTGCTTCACCAACTACTGGATTGTAACTGCCGCCGGGCTCGCTGCTGTTCTGTCTGGCGACCTGCTGACTTTACCCATGGCATTGATCGCATTTGGCGTGGTCGCAATGACATTGTTCAACCATGGCCGTATGCTCGAGGCACATCCCACAGCAATCACTCTGGAAGTTGTCAGACTTATCGGACTGGTCATTATCGGCGGCATTGCGCCAGGCTTGTGGCCAGGATTACCGGAGTGGCTCCCAATGGCGCTGTTCGTTTATAGCGGCCTTTCATTCGCTGCGCTTGCAGCAAGCAGAATCATGTCACATACGAGCTACGGCTCAATCGAAGTCAGTCATCCTCTCGACGCACACTGACATCACCACCGAAAGCATCGAGTGTCATCACAATCGGTCTGCAGCAGACCTGACAGTCTTCAATATACTCCTGCCCGGCTTCTGTCGGGTCGAGAAGAATGTTGAGGGGTTCTCCACAATAAGGGCAGCTGATGCGCTGCTCAATTAGCTCGCTCACTGAAAAACGTCACCGAAGAATTTCCGGTAATTCTATCCTCAGAGGTATTTTCAGGTAACGCATTTCATTATTTTCGGGTGGCGGCATCGCACCAGCTCTCATATTCACCTGAATAGACGGCAACAACAGTCTTGGTGCCGCAAGATCAGCATCCCGGAATTCACGGGATGCAACAAACTCGGCTTTATTTTTGCCATCGATGTGAACGTTGTTTCGCTCCTGGGCCACCGAAGTTTCACAGGCATATTCAGATCTGTGTTCTGACAAATAGTCGTGGCACATATACAAAGTTGTGTTCTCAGGTAGCGCCAGGATTTTCTGGATACTGTCATACAGTGTTGCGGCATCTCCGCCCGGGAAATCCGTCCGAGCCGTTCCATAGTCCGGCATGAATAAGGTGTCCCCGACAAAAGCCGCACCATCGGTGACGTACACAACACAAGCAGGCGTGTGTCCGGGAGTGTGCATCACCCGAAATTCCATCTCCCCCACCTCAAAAGAATCGTTATCTTCAAACAAGCAATCAAACTGGCTGCCATCAACAGCGAAGTCGGGCTCAACGTTAAACATGGGCGCAAAGGTTTCCTGCACCAGGTGTACTCTATTGCCGATACCAACCTTGCCGCCCAGCTTACGTTTCAGATACTGGCTTGCGGTCAGGTGGTCCGCATGGACATGAGTTTCCAGGATCCATACCAACGTCAGGCCTTCAGACTCAATATATTGAATCACTGCATCTGCGTTCTTCGTGGAGACGCGCCCCGAAGGAATATCGATATCAAGCACTGGGTCAATCACCGCGCAAGCGCTGGTGGCGGGGTCTGAGACGACATGAGTAAAGGTGAAAGTATCCTGATCGAAAAAGGACTCAACCTGCATAATGGCCTCCATTCATATACCCATTTGATATATATCTTTTAGATATATACTTATATCTATTTGGTTATAAGCAGTTTATCCCTCCCTGCCAGGTAATGCAAAGGTGTTTCGATCAGCCATAAAAAAACCCGCCGACACGCTGCGCGTATCGACGGGTTTTGTTAACTAACTTACTGGTCGAAGTTGACTCGGAAAGTCAGACCGTAAGTTCGTGGTTCTGTGTGGTAACCAGACAGAGACCCTTCACGAACAACGGAGTTGAATCCGCCGTTTCGGTAGTCTTCATCAAAAGCATTTTTTGCCCAGAGAGACAGGTCGTACTTGTCACCACCAAACAGGTAACCTACTCGAACGTTGGCCAGCGTGTAGCCATCCGCACCCTTGTTGGGGTCGTTGTCCGTGCCGCTGGGAATATCATCACGGTAGTTGACGTCGATTCGGCCATACAGCAGGCCATTATCGAGATCATATTCACCGATCAGAGACGCGTAGTAAGTCCACTCTGAAGTTCCGCCAACGGTGTTGCCAGAGGCATCACAGACAGTCGGGAATGCCGGTTCGTTCGCATCCGGTTCGTTACCGAACGGAGTACGGATACAGGAACCACCAACAAAGGAGTCATACTCAGCGTCCACATATGCTGCACCACCTGTCAGAGTCAGGTAGGAATTCAACAGATACATGAAATCAACTTCGAAACCATTGGTGGCAATTTCACCGGCGTTCTGAAGAACGAAACCAGTACCTACGAAAGTATTCGCCTGGAAGTCATCGAAGTCAGTGCGGTACAACGCCATGTTGAGTCGCAGCTGATTTTCGAGAAAGTCACCCTTCATACCGATCTCATAAGATTCTGATGTTTCAGGATCGAACAGCAGCGGCGCACCCGTTGCTGGAGAAATACGGTCGATGTTGGTACCACCTGACTTGTAACCACGACCGTATGAAGCATACGTCATGATTTCATCGTTCCAGAAGTAAGTCAGTTTCAAAGTACCTGTGAATTCATCGTCTTCGAATGTTTCGTTGTCGACATCAGGTACAAATGGAGACAGAGGCGTAAACGCACCATAGATCGGCGTAAAGATATCTTCGGTGAACTGAACGTCCATATGTTTCTCTTCGTCCAGGTAACGCAAACCGAAGGTCAACACAAAGTCTTCACTCATGTTCCAGTCAGCCTGGCCATAGATGGCCCAACTGGTCTGTTCCTGTGTAGAGAAGTTGTCAGAACCCAATCCGGGAGGGAATGCTGGTCCAAGACAAACTTCTTCGGTAATACCCGTGACCGGCAGAATGAACGGACACAGGCCAGGATCAACACCAATCAGGGCATAAGTCGGCAAACCGCCCGTCAAAGCAATGTTCGCTGCGTTACCGAGCTTCAAGGTTGTTTCGTTGTTCAACTCCTGATCGAAGTAGTACATACCAGCCACATAGGTCATATCACCCCAAACACCGTCGATTCGGAATTCCTGAGTGAATGTATCCTGGTCTGTATAACCACCGCTGCGGGAAATCATATCCAGTGAGTTGAAGTCCGCATCGACAAATCCCTCAACTTCATAGTTGCGGTAAGAAGTGATCGAGGTGAACGTCATGTCGTCGTTAACGTCCCAGGTAATCTCCACAGAGATACCAGACTCTTCGACATCTGCATATGGATCAATATCTTGTGCGACCAGATTGTCATCATATTGATCGGCAAGAATTACCGGAGTGCCTGTAAATCCAGTTAAACCAGCGATCACGTCCAGAGGCAGAATGAAGCTTGCGCCTGGCAGGTTACCTGTCGGAGGCAGACTACCACCAGCCGCCAGGAAGTTAGCGACGTTATCACCAGGTCCATCAAAGATGTTACTGGCCGCACAACAGGTTTCAGTAATCTCGGAGTAGTCCGCAATGATTCGAACTGTCAGGTCATCCTGATTGGTCGCCAGGAACTGAGCTCGAACGTTGTAGCGATCTCGATCGTTAATATCAGACCCTGTGGTCACGTTATCAACATAACCATCACGTTGGGTTGCACTACCAGAAATTCGCAGCGCAGAAACACCTTCGCTCAGGGGAATGTTCACAGCACCCTTGAAGTTGCCGTAACCCTCATTACCCGCCTGAAGCTCAAGGAAGCCACCGTAGGTATCAAGTTCTGGTTTACGAGTCAGGAACTGGATCGCACCGGACGCAGTGTTCTTGCCAAACAGAGTTCCCTGTGGTCCTTTCAGTACCTCAACCCGCTCGACGTCGACCAGGTCACCAATACTGGAAGTCTGACGCGAACGATACACACCATCGATGTAAAGACCGACTGAAGACTCAAGAGACAGACTGTTACCTGCTGTACCCACACCACGAATGTTGATGTTGGTTTGAGCTGGTGTCTGGTTGTTATAGATAGTCATACCAGGCACGAAGAACTGAAGCTCAAGTACGTCATCAACGCCTGCTTCATCGAGGAATTCTCCATCAAATGCCGAAACAGCAATCGGCACTTCCTGGACACTCTGTTCACGTTTCTGTGCAGTTACGATGACTTCTTCAATCACCAGATCTTCTGCATAGACGCCCGAAGTGGAAAAACCAGCCAAGACAAAGGCTGCTAGAAGTAACTTACGCATATCTCCCCCTAAGTTACGGTTAAGTTGTAGTGAAAAGTCTAGCGTACCAATATCGAATTACCACCCAACAAAGGCACAATTTTGATAAAAATCAGTCGTTTTCATGAATTCAGATCCGATCCCTCGACAGGATCGCGTGCATCAGGTTGTCCTGAAAATTGATGTTCCCGGTCAGTCTCGTATGGTCTTCACAGAGAAAGATCGAATAATTCAGTGGAAAGTAGCTGTACTCATGTCGCATCACCGCCGGATTGGTATCCGTTCTGGCCAATAAAGATGCTTTGGTCACAGTCCCATCACCCGGCTCAAGCATCAGTCTTTCGTAATCGATTCCCGGGATTGGCTGGCTGATATCTCCAGGCATGAGTCGAAACACCGATTCACCATCTAGTTCTTCCACCACCATTCGATTCGGCGTCAGCAGACAGTCTCCACCAAACAAGACATAAGATGCATCAACCTGCGGTGCAGGCACGGTCAACGACCAGACAAATCGACGACCCCGCTCCATATGTTTATGCATGTATCTGCGAAGTGTCTGAAGCCTCTGCTCACCTACATCAGGATCTGGTGACTGAGCCCGAATTTTCGACGCCACCTCAGGATCAAAAATCGAAAACTCAAACCGGCGCCAGATATCGATATCAAAAAGATCACGGTTCAGCGGCTCACCTTTGTGGCTGAGCACCCAGTGATTGAGCGGATGCGGCAGCAGCTGATAAGCACTTGGAAAGGTCATCAGCACTTCTGGCGGGATACGGTCAAAACCCACTTTCATGCCTGAGACCATATTATGAAGACTGGTGATAGAACCAAGGTTTGGCGTACCAAGAAGTACGACTCGCCTGAAGTAGGTTGAGCCTTCTCCCGTTACAGGGAACTCATTGTCATCGAGCACATCCTCGGAACCATACCTCGCAAAGTAACGCGTGATTAGACCGCCCATACTGTGAGCGACAACATCAAACTTCAGCGTCGGGTCGCCGTGGTCTTCTCTGATCTGATCCAAATAACGGTGAAGCTTTCTTGCGCTAGCGACATTGTCTTGTCGCCAGTCATACTCAAACACGTAATAGCGTCTTACGTTCTGCGCAGCCGATCCATCCAAGGCAACGCCTGCCCGCTGGTACTGATACCGACCAACCTCTTCCAGCACCTCCCGGATCTTTCCGTAGTAATCCTGTCCAGCAACCTTCTCAGTGATGCCAGAAACTGAGAGATCGCTGTCTTCTGGCAGCAAAGTAGCTGGATCAACTTCGAGCGCAATGTCCCGATAATCCGCCCAGAGCAAACGATTCAGACTGCCGGGCCAACGTTCTGTACCTGCTCCATCGACCAGCCGACCACCGAAGGCCCCATGTATGAGAATCAGCGGCGGCTGTTCGTCTGATGGGCTATCAAAATCATAGAGACGCGAAAGATCAGGCTGCACCACTGCACAGCCTGAAAGTAGAAATGCGACAAGCAGGAACAGCCTGCGAGTCGCTGCTGTCATCGTTTATGTTCCGGGCTGTGGAAATCCGTGTGGCACCCAGCAGCCCAGACTTCCGGTTGATTGCCGTGGGCCGGAATACCGCCCTGGTCTTTCAGCATCCTAGCAAGGTGCAGACAGTTCCAGACCAGAAACGTGGTGTTCCTGTTGGTGAAGTCATTCTCCGGACCGCCTGATCCTTCATCCATATAAGAAGGTCCTGGGCCGGCCTCACCCATCCAGCCCGCATCTGCCTGAGGCGGCACGGTGTAACCAATGTGTGACAGGGAAAACAGAATATTCATCGCACAATGTTTAACCCCGTCTTCATTACCGGTAATCAGGGTCGCACCCACTTTGCCGTAGTCGCGGTATTGCCCCTTTTCATTAAAGCTATGGGTGTAGCCGTACATCCGTTCGAGAATACGATTACAGACAGAACTTTTTTCACCCAGCCAAACAGAAGTTCCGATGATCAGGATATCGCAGGCGTCAATCTTCGCCTGGATACCAGGCCAATCATCTTTCTCGTACCTGTCGACACCGGCGTAATCCTGCTCAAGCCCCGCAGGAATCTCGTAGTCGACTGGTCTCAGGATTTCGGTAGCAACACCGTTTGCCTGAAAGATGCGTTCCGCCACTTTAAGCAGACCTTCGGTATGCGAGAGGTTCGGAGAACGCGTGAGCGTGCAGTTCAACATCAGCGCACTTAAGTCATCGTATTTAGCAGGTGGGTTCTGGCACTGATCATCAGTGATCGAGTTGAGTTGGTCCGTCATGGTGCTGATTCCTTATTAGGTGTTGGCAGTCATTGCGAGAGTACATCCAAGTGAATAGAAAGACCGGGGTTGCGTGAGAATTATTTTTACATAATAATGGTTATGTAATAAACGACAGACAAATCCCTATGCCAAAAATTGTTGATCATGACAGTCGGCGCCAGGAGCTGGCAGCCGCGGCAGTTGAGGTGATTGCCGATAAAGGTATCGAAAACCTCAGGCTGGTGGATGTGGCAAAACAAATGGGCGTGACCACCGGACTGGTAACCCACTACATGTCTGATAAAGACTCCGTGCTGGTTGCCGCGCTGGAATATGTTGCCCAGGACCTGATCGGCGCTCCGGAAGGGCAAAAGGCAGCCAGTGTTAAAGAGCTCAACGACTTCCTCGCTGAAATTCTGCCGCTGGATGAACGTCGCCGCAGACAGTGGATTGTCTGGATCGCATTCTGGAGCCGTGCTGCCAGTAATCCCCTACTCGCCGAAGTGCACCGCCAATACAACCAGCTGTTCCGAAAAGAGCTGGTCGAGGTGATAAAGCGACTCGAACTACACGATGATCCGCCAGCCTGCGCCGACGCGATCAACCTGCATATGGACGCCATTGCCGCCCATGCAACTCTTGAACCCGAATACTGGAATCCAAAGAGACAGAGAACACAGTTAAAGCTGATGCTCGATTCCCTGCTCAACACAAATTAGTGAGGAACTCACCATGACCCAACTTCAAACACTCAGTAAGGACGCAACCCGAGAAGAGATCTTGTCTGTCATCGATCGAGACGGCGCTGTCATTGTGGAAGGTCTCATGTCGGAGCAACTGGCCGATCAGATTGCCGAAGAAACCGGCAAATACGTCGCTTCCACAAACACCGGCGACGGGTTTACCGGAGAGAAAACAACGCGAACCGGCGCTCTTGTTGTCAGGTCTCCCGGTTGCCGCGAACTCATCCTCAACAACAGTGTGCTTGGCAGCGTACGTGAGTTTCTGGCGCCCTACTGCGAACAGATACAGCTGCACCTCACTCAGATCATCCGCATACAACCGGGCCAGGGAAAACAAATGCTGCATCGCGACCGACAGGCCTGGGGTGAAATCATGCCGCCTACGATTGAACCGCAGCTCAACACCATCTGGGCACTCACTGACTTCACTCATGAAAATGGCGCGACCCAGGTCATACCCGGAAGTCACAAATGGGACTACAGCAGAGTGCCCGACCCGGCAGAAGCCTGCAGCGCAGAAATGTCTCGTGGTTCCGTGCTCATCTATTCAGGATCTGTTGTCCATGGCGGCGGTGCTAACGAGTCTACTGAGGATCGCCAGGGCATCAACATTACCTATTCTCTTGCCTGGCTGAGGCAGGAAGAAAATCAGTATCTGTCCTGCCCGCCCGATCAGGCAAAAGACCTTGATCCAGAACTACAGGAACTGCTCGGCTATACCATGGGGAGTGTTGCCTGCGGCTATTTCACAGAACTGAAACCTGCAGGGGAAGGCCGCGAAGCCTGCCCACCTGAGTTTGCTCTTGGACGTGCACCGAGGGAAACTGGTGTTCCGAGCATCATCGATCACAACTGATCCAAGCAGGCACTTTATATGCGACAGCTAACAGTACTTATCACTGGCGCTTCTGCCGGTATCGGTGAAGCATTTGCCAAGGTATTCGCCGAACACAACTTTGACCTGGTACTGGTTGCGAGGCGCGCCGAACGCCTCGAAGAAATCGCTGAGCAGATCAAGGGGCAGTATGACGTACAGGTCACCTGCCTGCCGGCTGATCTGTCTGAGGTTAATGCCGTCGACAAGTTAATGTCAGAGCTGGATGCAAAGAACCTGATCATCGACGCGCTGGTGAACAACGCTGGCTACGCATTGAACGGAGGTTTTCTTGAGCCAAGTTGGGAAGATCACCGCAAGATGCACCAGGTGATGTTGAACGGATACACGGAACTTTGTTATCGACTCCTGCCATCAATGGTTGAGCGTCGCTACGGTCGAATCATCAATGTCTCATCGCTTTCCGCATTGCTACCCAGCGTGCCCAGCTCCATGTATACCGGCATTAAGCGATATGTTGTCGACATGTCAGCTGCCATCGATTTCGAAATGCGTGGTCAGGGCATCCACTGCCTGGCGTTGTGTCCGGGATTTACCTACACGGAATTCCACGATGTCATGGGTGTTCGCGAACAGGCGCAATCCAACTTTCCCAAGTTCATGTGGCAATCTTCTGAAACCGTGGCACGCGAGGGTTATGACGCGGTCATGGCGGGCAAGGTTCTTAAGGTAAACGGTTGGTATAACCGACTGCTGTCTCTGGTGCTCAATAACCTGCCCTACCCAATTCAGCACCGGTTGGCGAGGTCACAAGACCCCTTCAGCGATTGATCCCTGCGAAACTTTCCTTCGTAGAAAGGAAAAACAGCGAGAAAGACCATGCAACAAGTACGTGATTTCCAGGCACCAGGCAACGAAACCCTGGTTAACGAATTCTTCAGCTGGATGGAGTTTCCACGGCTGTTCCTGTCCACACCGACCCTGTTTGATGTCCCGGAAGGCAACGGAAGACCTGTTCTGGTCATGCCCGGATTCGGCGCTGGTGACCTTTCCACCCTGCCCCTTAGACGATACCTCGGTATGATCAACTACCAGGTTTCGGGTTGGCAACAAGGCAGCAACACCGGAGATGTACTGGAACTGCTGGAAGCCATGAAATCCCTGACCCTGGAAGAAGCTGACAGGCACGGTGAAAAAATTGACCTGGTCGGCTGGAGCCTTGGCGGCTACATCGCACGCGAAGTCGCTCGCGAACTACCGGAACAGGTGAACTCAGTGATTACTCTGGGTAGTCCCGTCGTCGGCGGCCCTAAATACACTCGTGTAGCGCCAGTCTTTGCCGCAAGAGGTATGGACCTGGATGAAATCGAGCGTGAAGTCGACGCTCGTTATGAAGTTCCTCTACAGGTTCCAGTGACAGCCATCTATTCAAAACGTGACGGCGTAGTGTCCTGGGAAGCCTGCATTGACCATGTCTCAGACGGCGTTGAGCACGTCGAGGTCAATGCAAGCCACGTCGGACTGGGCTACTCAGCGGATGTCTACCGCATTATTGCGAAGCGCCTCGCGCTGCACGCACCCCAATAAACTTATCGAGAAGACACGCTAGTGGACCGGGAGCTCAAACAGTAGCGCTTCCGTGTCCTCTTTGCCTTCAACGCTCAAAGCCATACCTGGTTCAAAAGCCACCGCGTCACCCGGACCGAACTCGGCATCATTAACCCGCAATACACCCTCAACAACATGCAGGTAACGAACCTCAGGTGCGCTTGCCAGCTCGTACGCCTCATTTGCGGAAAGTTTAAGTCTCGAAAGACTCGCATCCTGGTTCATCACAAGAGAACCTTCACGCCCGTCTGCAGTAACCAGCGGAGTCAGCACGCCGTTCTGCTCAACTCGCTTCTGCGCATAGCCAGGCTTAAGACCTGATTCTCGCGGCTCAATCCATATCTGCAGGAAGTGAACTGGCTCTTCACTGGAATCATTAAACTCTGAATGCATCACACCGGTACCCGCACTCATCAACTGAACGTCACCGGCAGGCACCACGTACTGGTTACCCATACTGTCTTCATGCCGGACAGCACCTTCAAGAACATACGAGATGATTTCCATGTCACGGTGACCATGAGTATCAAAACCTGCGCCCGGTGCTACCTGGTCATCGTTGATGACACGCAGTACTGAAACGCCCATATGCTCCGGGTCGTAATAGCTGCCAAAAGAAAAACTGTGCTTGCTGTCGAGCCATCCAAAGTTAGCCCTGCCCCGCTCTTCCGCTCTTCTTACGTAAGTCATGATTGCCTCCATAACAAATGATGGAGCGCACTTTACCGACGGTCATGGAAGAACAACATTTCCAAATCTCGAGTCTGATATTCGATTATTTAGAATGATCCATGGTCCGAAAGCGCAGTTCCCCAAGGAAACTTCGGGCAGCTGGACCAAGGCGATCAGCATCCAGAAAGTTCAGGTAGAAATTCACCTGGCGCCGGGTTCGTTTACCGAGAGCCAAGGGTTTGAGTCGACCGGCTTCAATGGCATCACGACACAGGGGTTCTGGTAACCAGGCATAGCCAAAACCGCGGGAAACAAGATCCAAAGAAGTGCGCAGGTGATCCACCGTCCACCTCTGCTCCGCGCCCAGCCAACCTTCATCTCTTTCTATCTCTCTCGCGGAGTCACGCACCACAATCTGGCGGTGGGATTTCAGATCTTCGAGCTCAAGATCTCGCGCCAGTTCGTGCAAGGCGTGAGATGGATGGGCCAGCGCAATAAAGGTGACGGCGCAAAGCTCCTCATTGAGACAGTCCGGCAAGGTATAGGGAGAAATCGCAAGATCCACTTCGCCTTCGGTTAACAATTCATTGGAGCCGGACAAGGACGTCTCCCGAAAGTTAATGCACAACAAGGCGTATTCAGCGGTCACCCGGTTGAGGCATTCGTACACCAGGTCATGAGGAAACGCATGGTCGACAGCAACGTTCAGTTCCGTTTCAACACCTTCGCCAAGCACTCCTGCCAGCGCCTCTACTTTGACGGCTTCTTCAAGAATGTAGCTGGCACGGCGAAGCATCAGCTTGCCTTCCTCGGTCAGGTGGACTTTACGCCCCCGCGTTTCAAGTAATTGAATGCCAAGGGATTCTTCCAGCTTCTGCACTCCGTGATGAATCGTCGACTGACTCTTATGGATAACGTCCGCGGCCTGGCTGAAACCGCCAGCCTGGGCGACCGCCTGAAACATCCGCCACTGTTCGAGCGTGGTTCTTAACATCAGATTTGTCTCTTTTTGCGTATTCTCATTCTAATATTCGAAATATTAGAACGAATAGATCGCATATTTGATATTTTCGTTTGGTTTTTTCGTATCTATTCTGCCCTCATCCCAAATGTGATGAACCAACAAGTTAATAAGGAAGCGATATGAACGTCAGTGAAATCAGCGCAGTAGAGGCCAGGGCAACAGAAGTCCCCGTTGACCCGATATTCCTGGAAAGGTGGTCTCCAAGGGCGCTTTCCGGCGAAACCATCAGTGAAGAACAGATCCAGACCCTGATCGAAGCTGCTCGCTGGGCACCCTCGTGTTTTAACGCCCAACCCTGGCGATTCGCCTACGCTACCGCTGAACAGACTGGATTCAACGCGCTGTTCGAAACCCTGCTTGAAGGCAATCAAGCCTGGGTCAAAAACGCCGGTGCTCTGATCGCCGTGGTATCTCGAAGCCATTACGAACAGAACGGAAAACCAGCACCAACCCACAGTTTTGACGCCGGTGCTGCGTGGATGAGTATCGCCTTGCAAGCCAGCAGAATGGGGCTTGTGACACACGCCATGCAGGGCTTTGATCAGGAACAGGCCAGGCAAGTACTTTCTGTTCCAGACGTCTATGACCTGCCTGCCATTATCGCGGTGGGCCATCCAGGCGATGTTTCCGTATTACCGGAGGATTACCAGGCACGGGAAACACCGTCTGGCCGCAAACCCATGACAGAAATCCTTTTTAAGGAAAACTTCAATTCTCTGACCGAGAAGGACTGAAACTATGAGCCACCATGAAGCAACAGAACCCGTTTGCACTGAACAGAACGAACAGATCGATGTGCTCATCACACCGAAGAGCAAAGATTTGGGTGGATTTTCGGTCAAGCGAGTTTTGCCGGCAGCAAAGGCAAGAAGCGTTGGGCCCTTTGTGTTTTTCGATGAAATGGGCCCTGCTGTATTTGCGCCCGGTGAAGGCATTAACGTGCGCCCACACCCGCACATTGGACTCTCAACGGTGACGTTTTTGTTTGACGGCGAAATTCTGCATCGAGACTCGCTTGGTTTCTTTCAGCCGATTCAACCCGGCGCCGTGAACCTCATGACGGCAGGCAAAGGGATCGTCCACTCAGAGCGCACCTCAGAAGAACGGTTAGAAAACGGTCAATCATTGCACGGCATTCAGGTCTGGATGGCATTACCCGAGGATTCACAGGAGATCGATCCGGCCTTTGTCCATCATCCGAAAGATGAACTGCCCATCATTGAAGCCGAGGGCATCAGAACCACCGTCATCATCGGTAGCTTTGAGGGAGAATCCTCACCGGTAGAGGTGCTCCCGGAAACGCTTTACCTGGAACAACAGATCGACAGCGGCGTGACATCGCGCATCAATCCCATCACTGAACAGCGCGCCGTCTATGTGGTCGAGGGCAAAGTCGCTATCGGAGACTGCGAAGTGGCGACAGGCACCATGGCGGTTCTGAGCGAAGGAGCTGAGGTAGATCTACGTGCACTGGAGAACAGCCGGGTCATGATCATCGGTGGTGAAGCTTTTTCCCCACGCCATATGTTCTGGAATTTTGTACACACATCTGAAGCGCGCATAGAACAGGCGAAAGCGGACTGGAAAGACAACAAATTTGACCCAGTGCCCGGCGATGAGGAGTTTATTCCTCTGCCGGAATAAGTAAGCTGCATCTCCATGGAGTTTCTAAAAGAGCTGTTTATCTTTCTGGTCGCTGCGTTAGCAGTCGTACCGGTTCTCAACCGATTGGGTTTGTCTTCCGTCATCGGTTATCTGGTTGCCGGTATCCTGATTGGCCCAAGTGTACTCGGCCTGATTGACGATGCTGACAGTGTCCTGCACTTCGCAGAACTGGGTGTTGTGCTGCTGCTGTTCATCATTGGACTGGAGCTGCAGCCCAGGCGACTCTGGGTCATGCGCCAGGCAGTGTTCGGGCTCGGCACAGCTCAGGTCTTCGTGGTCGCGGCCGTACTCTGCCTGGCCATGTATCTCGTGCTGGGTATCGAGCTGATGCCAGCCGCGGTGCTCGGGTTTTCACTGGCACTGAGCAGCACCGCTTTCGTGCTTCAGTTACTCGGTGAAAAGAAAGAGCTTAACTTCGCACACGGTCGAGCCGCATTCGGTGTCTTGCTGTTCCAGGACGTCATCGTGATACCCGCACTCGTGATTCTGAGCATGCTGGGTGGTGACGGTCAAAGTAGCGTGAGCCTAACAGCAGTCGCCGCAGTCATCGCGCTCGTTGTTGCCGCAAGGTTCTTGCTTCGCCCCATCCTTCGCATCATCGCCTCAACTGGTGTTCACGAGCTTTTCATCGCAGCGGGCCTCACAATCGTCTGCGGCGCTGCTATTGCCATGTACCAGGCAGGACTCTCCATGGGCCTAGGCGCCTTTATCGCCGGAATGCTGGTCGCTGACTCAGAGTATCGACATCAATTAGAAACCGATGTGATGCCATTCAAAGGATTGCTGCTTGGTCTCTTCTTTATTGCCGTTGGCATGTCCGCGGATCTGTCATTGCTGACCAGTGAACCCATCATGATCATCGGCCTGACGCTGGCGTTGGTCGCACTTAAGATCGTCGTGCTTTTGCCAATGGCAATGATCTACGGTTTAAACAAAGCGAATGCGCTTCGAACAGGCGTCATTCTCAGTCAGGGCGGCGAATTCGCCTTTGTGCTGTTAACCGTTGCCGTCGGAGCGGCGGTCATACCCGCCCAGTACATGGAGGTTTCCATTCTTGTGGTG
This sequence comes from Pseudomonadales bacterium, assembly GCA_965267195.1. Taxonomy (GTDB): domain Bacteria; phylum Pseudomonadota; class Gammaproteobacteria; order Pseudomonadales; family Azotimanducaceae; genus UBA9659. Next base: position 128,931 of record OZ253942.1, on the reverse strand, counting down.
ACCATTTCCATGGCAACCACCCCCTTCCTCATGATGGCACTTGAGGCGCTGCTACAAAGCGGCGAGGACGATCGTGACTTCGATGACATGAGTGAATCAGAAGGTCCAATCATCATTGCCGGGTTCGGTCGCTTCGGTCAGATCATCGGCCGGGTCCTGACCACGCAGCAACAGCCATTTACGGCACTTGATGCCAGTCCTGGCCAGGTGGATTTCGTCAGAGAGTTCGGCAATGAGGTTTTCTATGGTGACGCAACCCGACTGGATCTGCTGCAGAACGCCGGTATTGCTGAAGCTCGAGCTTTGGTGCTGACGCTGGGTGACATCGAAGACTCGGTGCACATCATTGAAATCATCAAAGAACGCTATCCCGATCTACCGATCTTTGCACGAGCTCGCAATCGCCAACACGAAATCAAGCTACGTGAACTGGGTGTTCATTTTGTGATTCGCGAAACGCTTCTCTCCAGCCTCGAATTGTCGAGAGAGTTACTGTCTCTATTGGATTTGGACCCCCGCGCTGTCGATATTTTCAAAGCCCATGATGAGGAAGCACTGGAAAAACAGGCGGCGGTTATCCATGACCCCAAAGCCTACCGGCAGACGACCATCGATGTTGCGCAGGAACTGCAACAATTGTTCGGCGAGGACAAATCGGAAACCAGTAGCCGCGATTAACCGCAGAAAACGCGCGACTCAACAGGTATCGCTTTAAAGCGGCACGACTTTGGCATTAAATTAGGGGGTTTTCCTTTCCTAACGGACCCCCTCAATGCTTTCTATTCGAGACCTGAAAAAAACGTATAACAATGGCGTAAAGGCGCTGAATGGCGTCTCCCTCGAGATTCCTAACGGCATGTTCGGTTTGCTCGGCCCCAATGGTGCTGGCAAATCTTCACTCATGCGAACACTGGCTACCTTGCAGGAACCAGATTCCGGTGAAGCCTCCCTCGGCGACATCGATATCATCAACAATAAAGAAGCATTGAGAAAAGTCCTCGGTTATCTGCCACAGGAATTCGGGGTATACCCGCGCGTATCTCCCGAATTAATGCTCGATCACCTGGCCACGCTAAAAGGCATCACCAGCAGGGGTGAGAGAAAAGACACGGTTGACGCCCTGCTTCATCAAACCAACCTGCATGACGTGCGAAAGAAGTCCATCGATACCTTTTCCGGCGGCATGAAACAGCGCTTTGGTATCGCCCAGGCGTTAATCGGTAATCCACAGCTCATCATCGTCGATGAACCAACTGCAGGGTTAGACCCCAGCGAGCGAAACCGTTTTCACAATCTGTTGGCGGAAATTGGCGAGAATGTTGTGGTTATTCTCTCGACACACATTGTTGATGACGTCAGCGATCTCTGCGCCAACATGGCCATCATGGGCAAAGGCGAAATCCTGCTGACCGGAAAACCGACGGAAGTTCTGGATCAGCTTAAGAACCGTTTATGGCGCACCCGAATTAAACGAACAGAACTCGACAACTACCGTGAAGATTACCAGGTCATCCTGTCTCATCTCTCTGCCGGTGAAACAGTGATCCATGTGTTGAGTGACTCGTCACCCGGTGAAGCATTCGAACCCGTTAATGCCAACCTGGAAGATGTTTACTTCTCCACCCTGATCGCCAACGGCGTCGACGTTAGCTTCTAAGCCGGAGAGCAGACATGTTTGGATCCATATTTCGCTTTGAGGTGAATTATCACCGTCGCCAGTTCCTGTTTTACATCCTGAGCGGCGTCTTCTTTATTCTCTGTTTCCTCGCGACCACGTCGGACAACGTTTCGCTTGGCGGCAACTTCCCTAACCTGAACATCAACGCACCATTTGCCGTTATCTCAACCCTGGCGACGCTATCGATACTCTCTTTGTTTGGTGCGGTCGCCTTCTGTGCTAACGGTGTGGTTCGTGACTTTGATCAGAAGACCGCGGAACTGTTCTTCACGACAAACGTCAGCAAGTTCGATTATCTCTACGGTCGATTCTTCGGCTCACTGCTCTTCAGCTTCGGCATTTACTTCGCCGGTTTGTTGGGCGTACTGGCGGCAGAGTTTGCACCCTGGCTGGATCAGGAAAGAATCGGCGCCACGCCGTGGGATGCTTACTGGTTTGCCACCTGGGTCATCGTGCTTCCCAACCTGTTCTTCATGTCGTGCATTTTCTTCTGCCTAACGACCATAACCCGCAGCACCATGATGACCTACGTTGCTGCCATCGCCTTTCTGATGCTCAACCTGGTGCTTGGCAGCTTCACCGAACAGGACATGGTTGAAACCGTCAGCAAATACGAACCCTTCGGACTGACAGCCATCGGCGAACAGACACGATACTGGACGGTATTCGAGCGTAACGCCCAAATCCCCGTTATCGAAGGCAATCTCTTGTTCAACCGAGCGCTTTGGATGGGTATCGGCCTTGCGTTCCTTGCAGGCGCTTACTACCTATTCCCGTTCTCAGTTGAAAAAGTGCAGCTCGGTTCGCGTCGAAGCAAAAAGTCTGTACCTGCAGACGAAGCGCCCATGCCTGTGGCGGACACCATCGAACTGCCTGAGGTCAGCAAGCGTTTTGATTTCTCTGCAAATGTCGCTCAGTACCTGTCACAAACGCGCATCGAGATTCGCAACATTGTGCGAAGTGCACCTTTTATCGTGCTGATGCTGCTCGGCCTGTTGAACGTTGTCGGTGCTGCTGCTGGCAGTCTTGAAAATCTGTTCGGTACACCGGTGTATCCGACGGCGGCAACACTGGTACTGATTATCAACGGCACTCTCTCGCTCTCCCTGTTGGGTGTGCTGGTTTACTACTCCGGCGAAATCATGCTGAAAGAGAAAACATCGAACTTCAGCGAAATCGTGGACTCACTGCCCTACCCCAACTGGGTCCTTATGGGTGCCAAGCTCACCGGACTGATCAGCGTCATCGTCATGATGCTTCTGGTATGTGCGTTAGCCGGTATTTGTGTGCAGCTATACCACGGTTACTACGAGTTTGACGTTCTGGTCTACCTCCAGGGTCTGCTCTTGTTCTTCCAGTTCCCCTTGTACTTCATGAGCGTCGCCGCGATCTTCTTCTTTGTCATTACCAGAAGTCGCTATCTCACCATGTTCCTGATGGTGCTGTACGCAGTCGGCTTAATCGCAATACCGCAGATGGGTTTCGAGCACTATCTGTATCGAATGGACAAACCCTTCATGGCCTACTCGGCATTTACCGGCTACAGCCATCTGCTCACGGGATTCCTCTGGTACACCTTGTACTGGACACTATGGGGACTACTGCTGCTAATCGCGATCCACCTATTGTGGCCGCGAGGCTCAGAGTTCACAGGCAAAACCGTTCGTGCTGTTGCTCGCCAGCGCTTTACCGGTCCAGTGAAGGCATTTACGGCAGCTACCGTTGCCGCACTAGTCGCGACCGGTGGTTACATTTACTACAACACCAATGTGCTGAACATGTATGTCACTTCCATCGATTTCGAGGAACTGTCTTCCGAGTATGAGAAGACCTACAAGCAGTACCAGCACATGGCGCAGCCAGACGTGGTATCAACCTATGCTGAAGTCGATATCTTCCCGGAAGACAGGGAAGTTCTGGTGGCAGGTCACTATGACCTGGTTAACCTGTTGGATGAAGCAATCCCGGAAATTCACTTCACCATACCGGTTCAGCTGACCATCGGACGCCTCGATGTACCCGGTGCAACACTGACAACAGAAGACAAAGATTTCGGCTACTACATCTACACCTTCGATGAACCCATGCAACCTGGTGGACAACTGCGTGTCGAATTCGAAGTTGCCTGGTTAACGCCTGGTTTCAAGAACAACGGTGCCAGCGCGAAACTCACATCAAACGGCACCTTCTTCAACAACCTGGATGCCTTCCCACTGATCGGCTACAACGCCGGCGGGGAACTGCAGGACAACGCCAAACGTCGCAAGTACGGTTTGGAACCTGTGCAGAGAATGCGCCTGATTGATGATGAAGACGCGATCAACACAACGGGATTCGGCGGCAGGACCCGCACCGAGTTCGAAACCGTTGTCTCAACCAGTCTCGGCCAAACTGCCATCGCACCAGGTTACCTGCAGAAGGAATGGCAGGAAGCCGATCGCGCTTACTTCCACTACAAGATGGATGAGCCGATCTGGGGTTTCTACTCGTTCCTGTCCGGTGACTACGAGGTGAAGAAAGAAATGTACGGCGATGTTTCTATCGAGGTGTATTACCAGCACGGATATAACGTCGACCAGATGATCTACGCCACGAAGAAGTCACTGGACTATTTCGAAGCCAACTTTACGCCTTATCAGTATCAACAGTTCCGGATTATCGAGTTCCCTCGATACCAGGGCACCTTCGCACAGTCTTTCCCGAACACCATTCCGTATTCAGAAGCCATCGGCTTTACCGCGGATCTGAGAGACAAAAAGAACATCGACTACGTCTTCTATGTGACGGCGCACGAGCTGGCTCACCAATGGTGGGCGCACCAGGTGTTACCTGGAGATGTTCAAGGTCAGACGATGCTGATCGAAACCTTTGCACAGTACTTTGCCCTGATGGTGATGGAAGAAGAGTACGGCGAAGACACCATGAAACGATTCCTGGAGTTTGAGCTAGACCGCTACCTGACGGATCGAGGTGGTGAGCTTATTGAAGAGCTGCCGGTTTATCTCGTCGAGAATCAGCCCTACATCCACTACCGTAAAGGTAGCGTTGCGATGTATGCACTCAAGGACTACATCGGCGAAGACAAGGTCAACGAAGCCCTGAACAGGCTGCTCAATAACTACGGATTTAAAGACGCACCCTTTCCTACCAGTCTCGATTTCATCGCCGACCTTCGCGACATAGCGGGCCCGGAACATGAAGCGTTGATCACTGATCTGCTGCAGAAAATTGTTCTGTTTGACCTGAAGGTCGACGAAGTTGTCGTGACGGAACAGGATGACGGCAAGTTCGAAGTGACCATGGATCTGAGCCTTGCCAAGTTTGAAGCTGATGGCGAAGGCCAGGAAACGGAAGTCGATGTGTCGGGCTTGTTTGATATTGCTCTCCTCGGGGAACGTGATGAAGAAACGGATCTGCACGAGGTGATTTCTATCGAGAAGTACGCCATCGACACAACCAGCGAGACCATTACGATCATCTCCGACGTGAAACCACATTCCGTTGGCATTGATCCGTTCAACAAACTGGTAGATCGCAATCCAGATGACAACATCAAGAGTGTTGGCTCCTGACACCCAGACAGGTTAGATTCTGAACTCAACGTTCAGAATGTTTAACAACAATGGGGAGTCATCAATGGATCTTGGTCTCAACGGCGCCAAAGCCGTGATCTCAGGGGGCAGCCAGGGCATTGGCCTGGCTGTCGCCAAAGCCCTGCTTTCGGAAGGCGCGAGCGTTAGCATTGCCGCCAGACGTAAAGAAGGCGTCGACGCTGCGGTCGAAGAACTCTCACCCCTGGGTAACGTCAATGGCCACGTCTGCGACGTCAGTGACTATGACGCTACAGTAAAATGGATGCAGGACGCCGCCGACGCTATGGGCGGCATCGACATTGTTGTTCACAATGCTACCGCCAGCGGGCAACCTGGACCGGGTACAGACGCCTGGAAAAACAATTTTAATATCGACGTACTTGGCATGGTCGGCATGAGCGAGGGCGCTTTGCCCTTCCTTGAAGCGTCAGACAAAGCCGTGTTGATACAAATTGCATCCATCACCGGTTTCGAACATCACGATGTTCCGATCAGCCCTAGCTACGGCGCGATGAAAGCGGCCTCCATCAGACACATGGCACAGCTCGCCCAACAGTGGGGTGCCAAAGGCATCCGCGCCAACAGCGTCGCACCGGGCCCCATCATGATCGAAGGCGGCGCCTGGGATCAGATTAAAGAACACGCAACACCCCTCTATGAGAGAGACCGCGATTGGCATCCAAGTAAACGAATGGGCACGGCAGAAGAAGTCGCCCGAGTGGTCGCTTTCCTTGCCAGCCCAGCCGCCAGCTGGGTGAGTGGCGCCACGGTGCGAGTTGATGGCGCGTTTACCCGGGGTGTTGATTTCTGATGCTTCGAATCCTATTACTAACCCTTGGAGTTACACTTTCAGCCATGTCCTCTGCAGATCACCATCTCAAAAAAGGCGACCATCCATTTGTTTATCACCTGGTTCAGGCGGAACTCTGGGATAAGACGATCGAATCCGGTGAAACCTATTTTCCACCCACTTACGATGTGGATGGCTTCACCCACGGCACGTCTAATCCTGACAAACTGCTGGCGGTGGCGAATCACTTTTACCCTGATGTGAAAGGTGACTGGTACTGCCTGCGCATGACCGTGGAAACGTTGGAAAGCACCGGTGTAAAGACTGTGTTCGAAGGGACAGCACCCGTCGGTGACAAACAACCTGACTTTGAAGGATCAGATGATGAACTGTTTCCGCACATTCATGGCGGTATTCATCCGGACGCGGTCTTGGAAGCACACGCTGTCAATCGCGATGACAGCGGTCAGTTCCTGAGCATCGAAGGCGTGACGAACTAGGTCGATTTGCCATCCAGCAAGTCCTGGTACCTGCCAAAAACTTCGACCAGAAATTCACGGCATAACTGCATGCGTTTGTTGCCCCGGGTATCCGGGTGCGACAAGAGCCATATGTCCGTTCGAAAGTAAGGCTCACTGATTTTGATCAGCTTCTCATTCTGGTCGCCCATGACACAGGGCAAAGTTGCAATACCCATTGACGATTCCGCGGCTTGCATCTGCGATTGAACATCCGGCAACACAATGCTCGCTGAAGGCACATCATCCACACGCCATTCATCGTAGAACTCGGCAACAAACTCGTAGTCATCACCCGGTGAAACCCAAACATGCTCCGCACGGTTTTCTGCTTCAAAGCGATCCAGATAGGCGTGGGAAGCATAAACAGCCTCGCAGTAACGACCAAGAGAACGACCCACGTAATAGTCACCTGGCGTATTAGTCATGCGAACCGCGAGATCAGCCTCTCTTGATCGCAGGTCCACGATGTCCAGACTGGTGTCGATATCAAATCGGATCTCCGGCCAGCGTTCACAGAAGGTTTTTAGCTCTTCCAGCAGAAAATAGTTGAGCAGAACATGAGGCACCGTCACACGGATCATGCCCGACACTTCCTGTTCTTCACCAAACAGCCTCGCCTGCAATCCTGAAAACTCTTCCCGCATGGGTACTGCAGTCTTCAACATATCCTCACCGGCATCTGTCAATTTAAGGCCGGTAGATTTTCGAACAAACAACTTGGTACCAAGATTCTGTTCAAGCGCTTCGATCCTTCTGGACAGCGTCGTGTGACCAACACCACTCTTTAATGCCGCCTGGCGAAATGAACCCTCCTCGGCAACAGCCAAAAAAAGTCTAACGTCATCCCAGTTCAAAGGTTCATTCATGCAACACCGTGGTGCGTTTTTCGCGGTTCTACAAAAACAGACCGTGATTATGCTGTATCTGCTTTCAACATCTAAGGACTCATTTCCATGATTACATTACCTGTTGTCACTTCCCTGACCGCGGCACTCATCGTTGCGCTGCAGCTAGCATTGATGCTGATGGTTGGTTTCAAGCGCCTGGAGTTGAACCAGGGCTTGGGTGACGGCGGTCAGCAGGATCTGCTGATTGCCATTCGACGCCACGGCAATCTTGCCGAGAACTCAGCGCTCTTTCTCGTAACTCTTGCCCTGGTGGAGATCCTCGGTGGCTCAACAATGGCGGTGGCGATCATTGGCGCGACGTTCGTCGTTGTCCGCGTGTCACACGCAATAGGCCTATCTTTAGGCGACGGTCCCAACGCCGCCAGAGCCCTTGGCGCATTCGGAACGTTGATCTCCATGTCTGCTGCTGCAATTTACCTCGCGTACCTCGTCATCAACCAAAGTCTTTAAGGATCTCTTATGAAATACATTACCTCAATACTGACTCTTATTTTGTTCGCCGCACCGGTTCAGGCAGGCGATAAAAATCAGGCGATCACTAACTGCAAACTGGAAGCGAGAGCGCTGATTGGAGAAGGCACACCCATAAAGTTTCATAGGTTCAAAGGTCGTCGTGATCGAATCATTGAGCTGCGAATCGGAAACGGCAAAGGCTTCGACCGATACGATTGCGTCGTTGATGGTGACAGCATCAGCATCGTTTCAACGAAAACTGGCGCGCCTCTCGCAGAGCGTACGGCAGCTCTAACAGAAGGTTAAGTATTGTCTTTGATAAAAGCGTTGAATTCGCTTTCGAAATCCGGGTGCCAGCGTGAAAGCGCTGGCCGCTCCTCAACAATATCGTTGGTATTCCAAAGCATTCTGGCGTTATCCAGTTCCGTCGACACATCATTATCCGGACATATGGCATAAAACTTTCCAGCAGCCATCTTTTCCAGCAGGTAGTCTGCCACCTGTTCTGAATCCCAGGCGGCTGCGGGCTTCTCAGGAATATGTTTCTTGATCAGTCCGGTGTATGTGAATCCTGGCACCAACAGGTGTGCCGTTACCTGGCAGCCTTCAATATTTCTCAGCTCGTGCGCGAGGCTCTCGGTCACTGACCGGACACCGGCTTTACTAACATTGTAAGCCGCGTCACCTGGCGGATTGGTAATGCCCTGCTTTGAGCCGGTGTTCACGATGGCGCAAGATGTGCCCTGGTCAATCATGTGTTGTGTAAATGTCTGTAGACCATGAATCGCACCCCACAGGTTAACGCCGAGCACCTGTTGCCAGCCTTCCAGTTTGGAAAAAGCTCCACCACCAAAACCGCGACCTGCATTGTTCATTAGGAAAGCCACCTCCCCGAACTCAGCAAGGACTTTGTCACGCAGAGCTTCCACATCGGCCAGGTTCGAAACGTCGGTAGGCACGGCGAGTAACTCGCCTTTGATAGTGCCAGCAGCCTCAGCTAAAGCTTCCTCGTCACGATCAGCAATCGCCACCTTCATGCCGATGGTTGACAGCTTTTGCGCAACAGCAAGACCGATGCCGGATGCGCCACCGGTAACCACGGCAACGCGCCCCTCATTTAGAGCCGGATGTGTCAACGAATCACCCTGCCCGGACGCGCACCGGTGTCCTGGTCGTTCTGGCGAGTCATGACCCCATTGACGAAGGTGTTCAGGTAGCCTTCCGCGGATTGCAGGATTCTGCTGCCACCTGCTGGCAGGTCATGATGAACCTCAAGTCTGCCAAGACCCAATCGATCCAGGTCAAATACGTTGATATCAGCTTTCTTGCCAACCTGCAGGCTGCCACGATCTGTCAGGCCAAAGAGTTCGGCATTGGTGTAGGTCTGTTTCTGCACGATCAGTTCAATCGGCATTTTCTGACCACGGGTCCTGTCCCTAACCCAGTGGGTTAGCTGATAGGTCGGACCGACGGCGTCAAAAATCAGGTTTACGTGGGCACCCGCATCGGAAAGACCAATGGTGGTATTCGGGTGCGGAATCATTTCTTCCATCACGCTGAAGCTACCATCAACAAAGTTAGCACCAAGCAGGATAGCGAATTGATCACCCTCACCCGCTGTCAGGTAGTCGTACATATATTCTGGAACGTCTTTACCAGCTGCTGCAGCCAGGCTGGCGATGTTGCCTTCCGGCTCCGGCTCGTAGTTGATCGGCATTTCGATTGGGAACATCGCGGGTGCTGCCATGCTGAGCAGTCCGTAAACATTCGCCATAACACCAGGCTGATCTGGCGGAACATCATCGTCGGCAAGAATGGCGGCTTTGACTTCCGGCTTCTTCAGCTCAGCGAGCATCTTATCGAACGGCAGGTCCGCGTACTTCAGGAAGGTCGCCCGTCGCATAAACATGTGATACGACTTTAGGCTGGTCACAAAACCGATAGGGCGAGTCGCAATCTGAGGTGTGATTTCGACACCTTGTTTGTTGGCTTCTTCAACGATATTCAAACAATTGCGCCACTGATCCGGCCGACTGCCATTTTGAGCCAGGGTAAAGGTCGCTTTTACGCCGCAGGTCCGGGCGATTTCCGCAAACAGCTCCACTTCCTGCTCTGTCGTCCACTTTTCGGGCACCATGTCTCCAACAACACCAGCAGGCACTGCCTGGAAGAGTCCTCGACCAGCAGCCTTGATGGCATGGCCAATAGCAATCAGTTCCGCCTTCTCAGCAAATGTTCCGGGAATGGGATCACCAAGAACGGAACGGTGACCAACCGTACGAGAAGTTGAGAATCCAACCGCACCCGCTTGAAGGCCCTCTTTGACAATTTTGCACATGGCTTCGAGGTCTTCTGCTGTCGCGTCTTCATGTCGAAGGGCACGCTCACCCATCACGTAATTACGCACTGCTGAGTGTGGCACCTGGGTACCAATGTCCATGGTGTACTGCTTGGTACCGAGATAATTGATGTACTCTGGGAAAGTTTCCCAGTTACCCCACTCGATACCTTCATAGAGCGCCGTGCCGGGAATATCCTCAACACCTTCCATGAGTTCAATCATGCCTTTCTCACCACCTGGAGGGCATGGTGCAAATCCAACACCGCAGTTGCCCATCACAACGCTCGTGACGCCATGACTGAATGAAGGTTCGATGGTGTCATCCCAACTCACCTGACCGTCATAGTGAGTGTGGGCATCAACCCAACCCGGTGTGACATAGGCACCGTCTGCCTCAATCGTTTCCTTGGCACTGCCGTCGGTGTCGCCAACTGCTGCAATCTTGCCGTCCTGTATAGCCACATCACCGGTAAACGGCTTACCGCCGAGCCCGTCAACGATGTTGGCGCCTTTGATCAGGTAGTCGTACATCTCTCTCTTCCGTGCTTGTCTGGTGAATTTGAACAGCCCAAATCATACCTCGAACGCCGCTGGATTGCGTATTGACAAAATATTTTTTGTCAATTTAGAATACTAGGCATGAACGACTACCGAATACTCGAAGACCAGGATTTAGGGGCGCTTGCCTCCCCGTTCCGGCGCCAGCTACTCCAGGACTTGAAAGACGAACCAGACTCAGCGGCGAATATCGCCAGGCGACACGACATGTCGCGCCAGCGGGTCGGTTATCACATGCGGGAACTAGCCAAAGCCGGATTCCTGGAAATCGTGGAAGAACGGCAACAGCGCGGGCTAAAAGAGCAGCTGTACCGCGTCAGATCTTTTGCCTATGTGCACACCAACCGCCCCACCGCCGCAACACGAGTTCAGGACCGATTTTCGTGGGTATCGCTGTTCAACCTGCTGGCCAAAGGTGTGTGGGAACTGATTCGTATCAGGCGACTCGCCGACGAGCAGGACAAACGGGTCGCAACGTTGGCAATGGAAGTCGACATCAATTTTTCAACACCCGCTGATCGCAAAGCCTTTACAGAAGCACTCATTTCTTCCGTCGATCAGCTGGCAGAACAATACGGAGCACCGAAAGACACAGGTCGTGCATTCAAACTGATTCTCGGTGCCTATCCCTCAATCGAAGGAGACAGTCATGACAAGACACATTGAATGTGAATTTGAGATCGAAGCCAGCATCGATAAAGTCTGGCAGGCCATCACGGAAGCCGATCATGTAAGAAACTGGTTTGCGCCACACGCCGAGGGTGTCACCGGTAAAGGCGGCTATCTGGATCTCGCCTGGACAGGTCCAGATGAGCCGATGCGTCTGGATATCCTTGAGTGGGAACTGGAAAAATATCTGAAGACCAGCTGGTATGCCGCACCTCGAGGTGAAGAAGAGCGCAATATGCCGCTGGAAATCTTTCTGGAAAAAACTTCAAACGGCACACGGTTGCGACTCGTTCATTCCGGATTCCTTTCAGACGCCAGTTGGGACGACGAATTCGAAAGCCACAGTCGCGGTTGGAATACCGAACTCAGACATCTGCGTTACTACCTTGAAAACCAATTCAACAAAACAAGGGCTTTTTTCCTGGAACGATTAGCAGTGAGCGATGGTATGCCCGGTATATCTTCATTCCTCGGTAGCGATCAGACTGGCAAGACGCCGTCAGACATCTCTGAAGGTCAGGATTTTCAAATGCTGATCGGCGATCAGGAATGGCAGTGTCGCCTGCTCTACCAGTTTGCGGACAAAGACTTTATTTTTCTGTGCGATTCGCTGGAGGGTGGCGTCATTCGACTCTCTATCGAAATGATGACCGGCCAACCGGAACTCTGGTACTGGATTTTCAGCTATTCGCTCACTGAGGAAGAACTGGTCAGACGAGCATCACCCCTAATGGAGCACATCAAAAAGGAGCTCCTACTCCACTAGTCAGAGCGAAGCTGAACGGACGGTACTGCGTGCGCCTTTTCTTCGAAGGTCAGTGCGGAGACCGATTTAAAGCCAAACCAGGAAGCGAGGAGATTATCCGGGAACGTTTGGATACGAGTCTGGTAATGCATGACTGCATCGTTGAATCCGGCGCGTATTAATGAAATCTCGTTCTCAAGTTTTACCAGGCGCCGATTAAAAGCAGCGATCAGATCAATACCTTCAAGATCCGGGTACTGCTCTACCCTAACCAGGACCTCAGAAATAGCACTGTGTTCCGCTGCGAGATAGCTGTCTACCTGCTCCGAGCTGGTAACCTGCGAACGTTTCTCCCGAAGCTCGGCCAGATCTTTCTGCAATTCAGATTCATGTTTCAGGTATTGCTTCACCACTGACTCGAGTTGCGGCAGAAGGTCTGCACGCTTCTTCAACGACACCTGAATGTTGGCCCAGTTCCGACTACATCTCTCACGCAGGAACACCAGGTCGTTGTACATCAGTGCGAAAACAACAAACAGCATAAACACCGGCGCGATGAGCGACGCCTGCAGGAAATCGAGGGATGACATGTTGCCACTGCCACCAGTGATGATCAGCGCGCCAAAGAACAGGACCGACAACGCAACTGCGATCAGAGCCATACCACTCCATGCCTTGCGCAGCATCACAGCCTCTTCCGGAATGTTGGCGATGATATAAGGCGAACCCTTTTCATGGCCGAAGACCAGGGTATCGCCGCTTGTTTTATCCAGCTTCGCTTTGCCCAGGACGTACAACTCGTCCCCCGGGGAGAGTCGCATCTCCGTATAGCGACGATTGCCTCGAGTATCCGTCTCAGTGTGCTGCGTGATGACCTCCGCCTGGCCCGGGAATACCCGAATCGTGCCTTCATCATCCTGGCACAGGAACGGCTGCTTTCTCAGGTCATCTTCGATAGTGACCCAGTGTTCGTTTTTGCCGGAGCCACGCTTTTCCTCAACCTTGTAGTGGTACCAGGTACAAGGTTCATCAGTGAACGGCCCCCTTAATGGCTCACGATCTTCTTCACTCACCAGATCCCCTTTAACCTCTGCCAGACCAAACACAACGCCTGCGGTTTTGCTGGTTGGAATGTTTTCCTGCATTCGCTTCGTGCGAATAAGCCGAAAAGCCAGCCAGGCAGCACCGGCGGTCAGCGCGATCAATAGCAACGACCAGATGGGCGAAGCGCTGGTTCGGGTTTCCTCAAATTCAGAAACCGCACGGTTCTTCCAGGCAACCTCCTGTTCCGGCAGAACAATTGGCGGCGGCTGATCCATACCCAGGCTCGATGCCACATAACTTTCCGGGAAACGACTGATTTGTTTCAGGTAACGCTCGGTCACCAGAACAGCGCCACGACGCCAGGCGTTTACCTGTTCCTTTTCTTCCTGGCTAAGGTCGGCAAAAAGAACCGAATTGAGATAGAAAGGCCCAGAAAAATTCATACCGACAAGATCCAGCGCAGACAGCTTTGCCGTCACTAACGCTTCCGCCCGGTCGCGATGCTGGAGTACTCGCTCATATCCCTCCGTCACATCGGAATGAACACTTCGGTAGCCATAGTGAAACAATAACAAGGTTCCGGAGAGGGAGATCAGCGAAAGGAAAACCAGTGTTTTGTGCGCTCGCAATGCCAGAACAACGCAATAACAAGCGGCAATCAATGCGCTGAGGCCGCCCCAGAGTCTAAGTAGCGCCGTAAACGCAATATCGCTTCGTTCAGAATCGGCTCCAAAACTACTGATGATCGGTTTGTAGTGACCCTGAGCCGTAAAATCGACCGTGATTTCAGGTTCGCGTTCCAGCCAGCCGAACACCGTGATGTTGTCACCGGCATCAATTCGCCACTCGGTATAACGATAACCACCGGACTCTCTTCGGTACTTTTGTTTAACGGACCAGTTGATGGACCAGCGATCCGTATTTCCATTCAACAAGGCTCGTGCGGAGTCGTCATTCAGATAGAAGTCGACAGAGCGCGTGTCATCCTGAATGGTGCGCCAGGTTGTGTTGCCATCAGAGTCCCGTTCCTCTCGCTCAACGGTGTATCGATAGTAGTAAGTGTCTGTGTTTGTGCGCGGTGCTTTTATCGACCGTTCACCCTCGGCTCGACCACGAAGTTGCACCTCACCGCCTACCGCATGGGCAACCTTGGTGATGGGTATGCGTTCCAGTTGCCTGAAATCAAGCACCTCACGAAACGCCGATTCACTCATGAAGATCGCCAGCGCGAGCAATCCAGCAGCACCTATGCCAGCGAGCACTCTGAGGGCCATCGTCTTCATGAACCGCCCCTGACGCGATCAATAAGCTGATTCAGCACTCGATTTTCCCCAAGGAAAGGTATCTCAACCGGCGGCAAGTCTTCGCGTAACACAACCCAAAGCGCCAGGGGGCCTTCGATGATGATCGTCGCAAGCGTTAACGCCACCGCCATCCACCAGGCAATCTGTCCCCACAGCGTATCTGGCAAGAATAGAAAGTAAGCTGAAATATAAATCGCAGTAGCAAGAAACCCCGGCCAAGTCATGTGAAAAAACTGGCGAGTTGAATTGGCTTCGGAATCAAAGCTGAAGAGGAATGGCGATAGGATGAAATCCGGGGAGTCGATTTTCGCATTGACCACCGTAGCACCCAGCCAATGCGCCCACTCATGGAAAAGATACGCGGTCAGACCTAGTCCAACACCCAGGCAAACCTGAAGCGTTATGTTTTCCGGTGATAGAAAAAGAAGCACCATCGTCACAACGACGACGACAGAGTCCCGTAAGGCAAAACGGAGCAAGACAATCTCTCACAAATTCCTGCTGTGACATCATGATACATCGCATTAAGATCGGATTTCATGGCAGAACCCACTTTTAGAGACGGCCTGGTTCTTTTAAAGGACAGAGACTTCGCTCGGTTGTTTGCGGCTTACCTCGTAACCTACCTCGGAACCGCCATGGCGCCGATCGCCATCGCATTTGGCGTTCTGGATTTAACCGGATCAACCAGTGATTCTGCGATTGTCATCGCGGCCTCCACGACGGGGCAGATTCTGATTCTTCTAATTGGCGGCACGCTCGCTGATCGTACTTCGAGACATCGCTTGCTGGTGTTTGCGGATGCCGTGGCATTTTGCAGTCAAGGCGCCATGGCATGGCTACTCATGATCGGTGAAGCTACCGTCATGAATCTCGCAGGACTCATGCTAGTGACCGGTGTTGCCTACGCCCTGCACCAGCCTTCAATTACCGGGTTCATCCCGCAGATCGTCGAGCGCGAAAAATTACAGGCCGCTAATGCGTTACTTGGCGTAGCAAGAAACGGCTCGTTTACCATGGGTGCAGCGCTGGCAGGCGTGCTGGTTGCCACCATAGGTGCTGGTCCAACACTGGCACTGGACGCCCTGACTTTCGGTTTATCTGGATTGCTGATTCTGTCACTGCGACCAAAACCCCAGGCACCAACCGAGTCCGCCACTTTCTTCGAGGACCTGCACCTCGGATGGAAGGAGTTTATTTCACACAAATGGCTGTGGACCATCGTGCTGCAATTCTCATTGATCGTCGCCAGTCTCGAAGCCGTCTTTGGATTGCTGGGTCCGGCAGTGTCGAGAGAATATCTTGGCGGTCCTGTTTCCTGGGGCATTATTGCCGCCGGTTTTGGTGCAGGCACCATCTTCGGTGGTCTGTTCGCGATTCGACTCCGCGTTGAAAGACCTATGCTATTTGCCTCACTCCTGGTGCTGTTCTGGTCGAGCACGCCACTCTTGTTATCGGTGCCGATGGCGGCACCCATTGTCGCGATAGGTGCTTTTGTTGCCGGATTCACTGGCCAGATATTCGGCGTGCTCTGGTACACCACCCTGCAGACTCATGTCCCACCAGAGCTCTTGTCACGCGTCAGCGCCTATGACCACCTGGGATCAATAGGCATTGCACCGCTCGGTATCATCGCTGGCGGGTTCCTTTACGAAAGTATTGGCTTCCGAGACACCCTGTATTTATGCGCTGCGTTAGTCGTGGTGCCGACACTGCTGGTTCTGTGTGTTCGTGAAGTCAGGGAACTTCGAACCATTCGTTAGCGTAAGCGGGAAGTGATACGAAGCAGCGGCAATCGGACCGTCGCGGTCACACCAGGTGCTTCTTCTCGATTAGCCAGCTCCAGCGAACCACCGTGAAAATCAGTAACCACTCTTGCAATGTAGAGCCCTAGGCCCAGATGATCTGAGGCGCTCGCCCCACGGACACTGACCATAGACTCCAACAGGTCCTGACGATCTTCAGGAAGACCAGGTCCCGAGTTGATCACACGCAGCACGGCCCAACTGCTATCCACATGCAGTCTCAGTGTCACTTCACCATCTTCAGAAAACTCCACTGCGTTATCGACAAGCTTATCGAGCATCTGGGCGACAAGCTCAGGAATACCAGTAACAGGCACATCTTCTGACTCAATCTTGAGTGTAAATTTGTTATCCGGATACGCCAGTCGGTAACCTTCGAGGCAGCCACTGACCACTTCCGCCAGATTAAAACGGTCCACCTCTTCTTCATCCAGCGCTTCTTCGAGACGCCGCGCCTCAGCCATCTTGTTCAGGATAGTGGTTAACCGGCCGATACCTTCCTGCGCACGATGCACATAAACATTGTCAGCATCACTGGCATCAAGATTCTCCAACGATGACTTCACAACAGAAATCGGCGTGCGTAACTCATGATTAAGTCGACTTGCCATGCGCTCAAGATAATCGTTGTATTGCCGCAGGTGTTCAGCCGATCTCACCGTGCCCTGCAGCTTCACTACTTGCTTACGGGCAAGCCATATCGAGATCACCGTCGCCACAAGAATCATCAACATGACCGTCATCGACAATCGGAACACGTCCCAGCGTAAATAACCAATCAGGTATTCACTGGCATCTGAGGACTGCTCCAGTTTCAGGGTCGCAACCTGGGTATCACCAGTCAGAATCGGCACAGTCGCAGATACTGATCGTTCTGGCACAGGAACACCCTGAGCAATCAAGGTCTGACGCTCACTCACCAACGTTGTAATGTAGGGCAAGCTGGCCAGCAAACGCTCCAGATCCGTTGGCGCATAAACCAGTCGCCCCAGATCTTCCGAGGTACCAGTCGCACTCGCACCCATCATGAAACGAATGTCGCGGTCACCTTCTTCATCCACATCTGTCACCAGCGTGGAAAAACGCCGCCCGAGTTCCGAGCGCGGCAGTTTCAACTCGACGTTGTACCCCTTTTCTGTTGCCATCCAGCGGCCGGTAATGTCGGGACGTTCTCGGAGGGCTCGACCATTTTCACCAATCACACTCACATCGATCTCACCCGGTTGCCTCGCAGACAAAGTCAAACGATGGAAGGCGCCAGAACGATCCGCAAAGGCAATTTGGATGTGATCGTTGCGATGAACACTCAAGGAACCAAGCGCGCGATAGACAACAAAGTCGTCCGCAATCTCGTAGTGCAGGTAAAGGTAATCCTCATCACTGCCAACGCTCAGTCGATAAGAGAGAGACTCAGTCGCGTAGGGAAACCGAATCTCTATCAGGTCATCCAGCCCGAAAGCCATACGCTGGTGAACCGGCCAGTCCGCAACCCTGCCATCCAGGGTAATTTCTGACCCAATCTCGACACTGCGATACACAGCACCGCCATCATCATCGGCAATAAACGCTAAAAATCTTTCATCACCGGCAAGCGTCGCTGCAACCCCTTGCGCTGTGGTCGCCAGTGCGGCTTGTTGGCTCAGGTGTGCTTCTTCATGCCACTGACTGATTTGTGCCGGGGCAAGAATGAATAACATCAGAGATGCCAGGAGCGGCAGACAAAAAAGGAGCCAGAAGTGACGCTGGATCATAAAGGAGCTTTCCAGCGATAACCCATGCCGTATACCGTTTCAATGCAGTCGAACGAATCATCAATGACAAGAAACTTCCTGCGAATACGCTTGATGTGAGAAGTGATGGTGCCTTCATCAACCACCATTTGAGATTCCTGCATTAATTGCTCGCGGTTTTTCACATGGCCTGTTCGCTTTGCCAACGCATGAACCATCCAGAACTCTGTCAGAGTCAGTTCAACCAGCTCCCCCTGCCACCGACAGGTTAGCCGATGACTGTCGAGTTCAAGGTCACCTTCCACAATGACAGCGTCAGTTGCATCCTCCGCACTGGAAATGATTTCTATACGCCTGAAGAGCGCGGCGACCCGAGCCACCAGGTGCGGTAGGCTGATGTCTTTTGTTAGGTAGTCATCTGCCCCCATACGCAGACCGCTGACAATATCGATGTCATCATCCCGGGCCGTCAGAAAAATAATCGGCAATGTCTGCGACTTCTGACGCAGCCACTGACAAAGCCCGAAACCACCATCCACATCATCGCCCAGCCCGATATCGATCACTGCCAGATCCGGCAATCGGGACTGGAAAATCTCCTGGGCTTCAGCACGACTTCTATAGGTATCAACCTGGTATCCCTGGCGAGAGAATGCATCCGCATAGTTTTCCCGCAGGAGTTCGTCGTCTTCAATAATGGCTACTCGGTACGTCATGTCCTCATCCTGTGACCGTGCCATCTTGTTGCCAGAATTCGACAGCAAACAGACACAGCTGATTCGTTAAGATGCCGCATTTCCCGAGCTTAATAAACCGTGGGCGGGTTGATTGAACCAACCGGCACCACCATTCATTCACTCGAGGAAATACAATGAAAGTAAAACGTCTGGTTTCCGCTGTTGCCGTCGCTGGCCTGGCTTGTGCCGGTGCCGTCGCTGACGCAAAGGCGGATTCAAACAATGAGAAAGAAATCACCCGAGGTGCAACCACGGGTCTGGTGATCGGTGCAGTAGCCGGTGGTCCTGTCGGCGCTTTCACGGGTGCTGTGCTGGGCGGCGAAGTGTTTGGCCGACTCTTTCTGCAGCGCCGCGAAAATCGCGAGATGATCGTTGAAATCGCTGCTCTGCAAGAGGCTCTGAGCACACAAAATGCAGAAAACGAGCAATTGATCAGCGCCCTGAACCAGGACCTGGACACCATGCTCGCCCTGCAGGCGACAACGCCACGCTCACATAGTCTGCCAATACAGTTTCGCACTGCCAGCAGCGATATTGAGGTCCAGTACGAAAAAGAGCTGAGACAGATCGCCAACATTCTGAAGCGAAACAAGGATGCAACGGTCACACTCGCCGGCTTCGCTGACCGCCGTGGTGATGACAGCTTCAACCAGGACTTGTCAGAAAAACGTGTTCGAAGCGTGAAGAAGTTCTTGCTGAAAGAAGGTGTTGGCCAGAACCAGATCCGAGGACTCGCATACGGTGAAACTCGTCCGCTGGACAACGTTGAAACACTGGAATCTAACTTCTTTGACCGCCGTGTGGTACTCGAAGTCGATCTGAAACTGGATCCACAACTGGCCACTCGCTAACCTCCCAAGACAGGCTGGTCTTGTACCAGCCTGTCTAAACTCACCACGTACCGTAACGGTCCACCCACAACAACCGCATCAAACGGATAGCAGGTCACAAGAATCATCTGTTCTTTATCGCCAGACAAAGCAATACCGCTTCGCTCATCAGAGTTCACGATTTCAATGTCTTTGACCACGTAGGTATGCCAGCGAGCATCAGAAGTTTGTACTTGGAAATGCTCACCCTTTTTTACGTCACGCAAAAACTCAAAGTGTGTATCTCGATGTCCCGCGACAACTGACATACCAACTTCACCGGGGCTCGCTGTACCACTAACGAGACCTGGACCAAAAGCGAGCGCACTGCCGTGCGCACCTTCAAGAATAATCAGGTCGTGCTCTTCATAGGTCATTCTCGCGACGGGCCAGGTATCTGCCCAAGGCCAGGGCTCCTTGGAATCACCGGGCGCAGTGAGTGCCCAACTTCGTTTGATCAAGTATTGAGCGAGCTCTGCTTTGATATGTATCCACGATCCAGCAGTCCAACAGCCGAGTGCAACAATAAGAAGGGCTGCGGACACAGCCCTTTTACTGACGCCCATTATCGGGCGGGCATCAGGCGGGTGACACCCGCGAGCAGGAGTGACAGGCAACCTACGAGAAACAGCAGAGAAGCTGGTGTCGCCGTCGAAGGATAGCTCGCCATCGGCTGCAAGACCTGGCCCTTGGCAACTGCATTAGGCACAGCGCTTGATTTCAGTTCAGCCTCCGGTTCACGAGAAACAATTTCCTCTACCGCGACAAGACTGGTGTGTTTAGTGACCAGCTTATGTGCCAGCGCGACCTGGATAATGTCGCCCCGGGTCGCGTCCGAATCCCTGCCTTCAATTTCCAGATCAGTCAGATGCTCAATCTTCTCGCGAGCCCAAAGGGTGCCGATACCGATGTGATCTCTGTTAACGCTAAGATCCAGGGTACTGGACCACTCAGCATTCGACATTCGGCCGCGAACGATCACCTCGCCTTTTAAATCGCTGACCTTTGCCGCCAGGAGCAGCGGCTCACCCTTGTAGAGCGCTGGAATCTTCTGGGGATAGCTTTCACTTAAGACAGGCCAGGTTACTGAGAAATCGGAGGCAACCGGACTGTCGATCTTCTCGAACAGCGCTTCCATCTGATCGGCAACATCAATCAAAGAGCCGATGTACGTATAGCTTCCTCGGCCATGCTTCGCTGCCTGACGCATAAAGTAACTGTTGGGTGCGCTACCTATCCCGACAGGGAATAACCGGGTCTTTACAAGTCGCTCACGGATTAGCTGGAACAACCCTTGCTCATTGCCGACGGCACCGTCAGTGATAAAAACAATCTGCTTGAGTTGTGACTCTTCATCACCATCTGCGAGGGCCTGCTCCAATGCCGGTAACATGTTGGTACCACCACCAGCCCCAAGCTGACTGACCCACGTTCGAGCACGCTCTAGGTGATAAGCATCAGGACTCTGCACCGAACTGAATAGTCGCGACCAGCTGCTGTTGAACTCAATAACGTTGAACCGGTCATGTGGGCGCAAGCGACTCAACGCCTTGAGCAGACTGGATCTTGCCTGCTCGATCGAAGAACCTCTCATAGACCCTGAGGTATCGATGACAAATATCATGTCCCGGGGTAGCGCTTGAACCTCTTCCCCTTCAGGCGGAAGCACCATCATGAGCGCATACGTTTCACCGGCAACAGATTCAGTGAAGATCGCCGCCTGAGGCTCGCTCCCGGATACCGGCCGCCACCGCAGCACAAAATCACGATCCATGGACACCCGCCCGTGCGCTAACGACACTTCATAGTGCTCGCCTGCTCGGTTTACAGAAATTTCATGATAGGGACTACCGATTTCCTGCAACTCAAGCCCAGGAGCGAGGTTTACATGGATGTCGATAGGATTTACCAAGCCATCATCCGACTTGATCATCGGCGGCGTAATCAGGTTGGCATCTGGAACCTGCGTTGTCGGCAGAGACCATCCGCACTCATTAACCTTCATAACGGTGGGTAAAGGTTCACCAGGAATGTATCTCGGCGTGAGTGTCATGGGGAACCGATAACTGAATTCACCACTGTCATACTGCACTGAGTCAACAAACTTCAGTCGAATGACAATGGTTTCACCGGGCGCGATATTGGCAACCGATTGCCGATAAAGGTTGGGTCGGTTCTGTTCAACCAACGCGGCCTTTTTGCCTTCGGTTTTCGCTTGCTCATAAATTTTTCGAGCGACCTGGCGTTCCTTGATCTCCGCCTTGATCAATCGCTCACCAACATGCATCTCCATCTCATTGACCGCGGCCGTATCCGGCATCGGCAGGACATACACTGCTTCCTGGTAATCCTCAGTCTGGTTACGGAACTGCTGAGTCAGTTCAACATGAGTAACGATGCCGGAAATAGAGAAGCTGACGCTACTTTCCATATGCAGCGCATTAATGGTCTGCCCATCGGACAGTTCAAAAAGGATCTGCCCCGCACCGATGTCATCGGTATTGGGCATGGCGGCAGACACCGGGCGAGGCGACCCTCCCCACAGGAACAGGATCGCCAGACACAACAGGCTCGCTAAACCAACTAAAGGACGCTCATGTCGAACAAGCGGAATTTGCATCTGGCACTCCTGAACTCATGTGGTCAGGACATTAGAAACGCCAGACGCGGCGTGGCGATGACCGTATCAGGTCATTTCAATGACAGATAATGGAAAAATGTTGAAGCTAGATAACGGCAGCGACAAAGATGATCGTCAGGCCCACTGCCAGAGCCAGCCAGAGTTCCCAGGGCTGGGAATCCTGTTCTTCGATACGCGTCTCGACCACCTCTTCCCTGGCAGCCACCTCAGCCTCATGCGCCGCGCGATCCCGCTCAATGGCGTCTTTCAGACTGAAAATGCGAACTTCTGTATTACTCATGTTTTCCCCACATTCCTTTCAGGGCTTCTACCTCGACACTAAGAATGACCCCTTTCCTGTGAAATAGAGACTCCCGAAACCCAAAAATGTGACACGCGTCACACTTTTAGTGAAATCCGCGACAAACGGCGTTTTTTCAAGTAATTCCGGGGGTTTGCGTTCAATTCAGGGATATGCGGAAATCACAATGCAATGAGCTTCATTAGATTCGTGGTTCACAAACTAGATGAGCAGTCCGAGAGGCGCCAGGGACTATTCCAGGCAATGGGCGACTTGCTCGATGACGGTCGACTAAACGAATACGAGCGCATCCGCTATAAAGAGTTGTATCAGTGGTTTAACGACAACCTCGAAAAACCATTGGGTTTGGCAAGGTCAAAGAAAGTCCACGCGAAAAACGTTGCCCTCAGCTGGTTCAAAGATTCAGCCCAGGAGCACATCTCGCGCATGCGAGAGCTGATTGTCATCCTGGAGGCCAATGGCATCGAAGTCATTACCCTGACCTCGGAAAAACCTGGCTATGTGGTTTACGAAGATGACTATCAGGTCGCAGCAGAACCCTTCAAAGAAACGCAAACCTGAAATGGTCTGGATAAGAACAACATGCTTTTGCGCGATGATGCTGCTGCAGGGGTGTATGGATGGCACCACCCTCGAGTATGAAACGCTCACGCGAAACCTTGATGATAAAAACCAGTTGGAAATTTCAACCTATCCGGCAGGGTTCGGGAAAACGACTTTCCATATTCCTTATCTGTACCGGGCCATGCGTTCTCATGACCAGATCTACTTCCAGGTCTTCATCAAAGATAAAGAAAAGTACGGGCCAAACCCTCACATAGAGACCATCCACATCGACACATTTTCTTACCAGTTTCCAGGACAGGAACCGGTTGAGCTGCTGTCTAACTACGAGAACAATTTCTGGATGCAGGGTAATCCCAGGTATGACACTGAGAACCTGCCCCCCATTCCCTTCGATGAACACTGGTATCTGCAGCTTCGAATATCGATGACCGTTAACGGCGAGAAATACGAGTTCGACGAGCAAGTGAACGCCACGACCCAGCGCCAACTCACGCCGCTGATTATCTATGCGCTATAAGGAGGCAAAATGAAAAGGAGTTTCAAATCCGCCGTCGACAGCTGGTATTACCTGCTGATCGTTATCATCCCGGTGACTGTTCTTGTGCCGATATTTTTCGCCCCTTCTGAAACTGACCGGATGATAGGGATCGTCATCGGTGCACTGGCTGCGGCACTGCCAATCTGGCTTCTGGTCTCCACCGTCTATGAAGTGGATGAAGAAAACCTGCTGATTCGCTCGGGGCCGTTCCGCTGGACAATCCCACTGTCAGATATCAGAACCATTAAGCCTTCCAAGTCGCTCATTTCTTCACCAGCCCTGTCGCTCAACCGCCTGCGTATCGAATACGGCAGTTACAAAAGCATTCTGGTGTCACCAGAGGATCAAGCGGGCTTTATCGAAGCCGTTCAGAATCACTCGGCGCAATGACGACACGTCGTCGCATGCGGGATGGCTTTCAGGCGCTCGTCGGAGATGGTTTCACTGCACTTGGTACAACGGTCGAAGTAATCGGTATCAATCCTGGCTAGCGCAGTTTCGACAGCCTTCAACTCAAACTTTGCTTCCATGTCCAATCCCGCAAGCACCTCGTCGTTTTCGCGTTCAATGGATTGTTCATCAAACTGCTTGCTGATCGTTCTGTTGCTGCGGTTACGTTCAATTTTCTCGATGCGTGTCGCGAGCTCCTGCTGTTCATTGAGGAGCAAATTTTTGAGAGCACTTCGTTCCATAAATCAGTTAACCCGGCATTTACTAACTTGTTGATTAACATCTTAAATCTCTACAGATAAAGCGCATTGACGTGAATCAAAAGCGCGTTCGAATACTGGCAAATGGTTCGGACTCATGGTTTAGTGCGGCTTTGCCAGAATAACTATCGAGGGAGGAAGCAGAATGATTAGTTCCGGACCACTGGAAGACAGAATGGCGATCAGAGAACTGGTCGAATCGTACAATGACGCCGTTATGCGATTCGATGGTGACGCCTGGGCCGAAAACTGGCGGGACGATGCAACCTGGGAACTGCCAGGTGCACCAATCACCGGTAAAGAGAACTTTTTCCCTGTATGGCAGCAGGCCATGAGTGGTTTCTCTTTCGTTGGCTTCTTTGCCTCAGCAGGTCCCATTGTCGTAGATGGCGACAAAGCTCACGCCACCTGGTACCAGCAGGAATTCCTGCATCAGAAAGACGGCGTAAAGCGCAATGTTACCGGTCGCTACGAAGACGACTACGTTAAGGTGGATGGCCGCTGGTATTTCCAGAAGCGTATCTATGACGTCCTGAATTCTGAGGAGGTCGGCTGAGTAATACTGCTCGACCGCCGATTATCGGGGAGACCCGGCAACTCTTTCACCTGGCCCTGCCCCTCATGGGCGCACAACTTGCGCAAATGGGTATGGGCGTCGCAGACACCATTATGGCGGGGCGCTATGGCTCCGCCGACCTCGCAGGTGTCGCACTAGGATCCAGCATTCTCTGGCCCAGCATGATGCTGGTTTTCGGCGTGGTACAAGCCGTGACGCCAACCGTTTCACAGTTAAACGGGGCTCGCGCTTACTCCGAAATTGGTGATGTGATCCGTCAGGGTCTCTGGATGGCACTGATTGGCGGTTTCATTGTTGTCACTATCCTGAACAACATCGAGCCGGTTTATCACCTGATGCGTGTCGACCCGGTAGCTGTCGCAATCTCGGTGCCTTACCTGAAATGGTGTTCTCTCGGCATGCCTGCATTGATGTGCTTTTTCTGCCTGAGATTCCTGGCGGATGGCACTGGCTGGACGCGCCCTGCACTGATCATTGCGGTGTCCGCACTGATACTGAAAATTCCACTGAACTACGTCCTCATCTACGGCAAGTTTGGCCTGCCTGAAATGGGTGGCGTTGGTTGTGGTGTCGCCCAGGCCATCATCATGTGGTTCCAGCTGTTCCTTGTTTTGATTGTGGTCACCCGAAAGCGATTCGCACATACCGGCTGGATGGATAAATTTTCCTGGCCGGACTGGCGCATTATCAAATCACTGCTGGTCATCGGTATTCCCATCGGTTTAACAATTTTTGCGGAGATGGGTCTCTTCTCTTTCACTACATTGCTGCTCGGTCAGTTCGGCGCTGCCGTGGTGGCTTCGCACAACATCGCGATGAACCTGAACGCCATCTTCTTCATGCCGCCCATGGCGCTCGGCATGGCAGCAACCATAAGGATCGGATTTCGTGTCGGGGCACAGGAGATTGAAGACGCTCGACTGACGGCATTGATCGCCGTGGTCACGACAGCTGCTGTTGCCATCGGCGGTTCGATATTGATCTATTTCTTTCGGGAAGACCTGGTCAGCCTTTACACGACTGAACCAGCAGTTCTGACGCTATCTGTCACTCTGCTGTTGTTTGTCGTCTTCTTCCTTTTCTTCGACGCCTCCCAGGCAGTTTGTGTCGGGGCACTTAGAGGCTACAAAGACACAAAGATTCCCATGTGGATCGCGCTGTTCAGCTATTGGGGTATCGGATTACCGACACAGATTATCTTCGGGTTTGGTTTCATCGGAGAACCCATGGAAGTTTACGGCTTCTGGTTGGGGCTCGCCGCTGGTGTCGGCAGCGCCGCCGTGCTGCTGGGCGCCCGCCTGGTTTACGTCAGCGGCAACATTCCATTGATCAGAAGGCTAGCTAGAGAAGCTGATCGGCAGAGTATTCCAATAGAACCGACAGTCGCCAACGACTAACCAAAGGCGCCATCCGACTGCAATTCTAAAACCTGCTCATCGGAGTATCCCAACTCGCGGGCGAGTTCATGATTGTGCTCACCTAATCCGGGTGCCGCGAAGTTAACCCTTCCGGGTTCGTTCTGGAATTTGATTGGAATGCCGATGTGTTCGTGGCCGGATTCATCTTCAATGATCATTTCCCGGAATCGAACCTGCGGGTCATCCATCCCTTCTCTCAGGTTATTCACCGGTGCAAACGCCGCATCAACGTCTTCAAACCAGTCCACCCAATAAGACTGAGGCTGGCTTGCGAACTGCTCCCGGAAGAATTGCCGAACCGGTTCCTGGTTTGTCCCGGGTGGCGGTTCACATAGGGGAATCAGATCTTCCCGACCGAATTTCTTCAGCACAGACTCCGCAAAATGCATCTCTGATGCGCCGAGCACCACGTATCGCTCGTCACTGGTTTCATAGATGTTGTACATGGCATAACCGCCCCAGATTCTCTCGTCTCTAACAATCGGCGGTTCCTTTTCCGCAAAAACACGACCCATGGAGTTCGGCAGACACGCAATAAGAGAATCCATCATCGCGAGATCAATATAGTCGCCTTCGCCCGTGTCTTTGCGACGCAGCAACGCCATGAGCACGGACGAGAGTCCAATCGTTGCGGCGAGCATGTCGGCTGCCGGTAAAGATGGAATTGCAGGTTTACCATCAAAGCCGAGATTGGCACTCAACACGCCGGCGTAAGCCTCCGTTGCCAGATCGTGAGCAGGCTTCTTTACATAAGGCCCGCTCTGACCAAACGCAGACAGAGAGGCATAAACCACAGACGGGTTTACCGCTTTGATATCTTCATAAGACATTCCAAGACGTTCGATCACACCAGGCCTGAACGCCTCGATCACAACATCCGCGGTGGCCGCCAGTTTCAGCGCCAGTTCTTTGCCACCTTCATGCTTCAAATTGAGTTGAACGCTGCGCTTGCCCCGGTGTGTATTGGCGAAGTACACGGACACGCCATCACGTTTTTGTCCAATGTCCCGGTTGGGTTCGCCGCCACCTCTTGGCTCCAGCTTGATCACATCGGCACCGTGATCCGCCATCATTTGCGTAAGTAGCGGCCCTGGCAGAAACAGTGACAGATCCAGGACCCGGATACCTTCCAGCTTCATAATTTATTCCTTCATGCGTTCGCTTTTTGGATCGTAGAGAGGTCGACGGGTTAATGCGACTGGATATCGTTGCCCTGCTACCTCAACTTCAAATCCGCTTTGACTGAAAAATGACTTATCTATTCGCCCCGGCACAGACACATGGACCATCGACAATGACTTATCCACTCGATAACCATAACTGGCTGAGGTCGTCATACCGATTTGTTCACCGTTCAGAAACACCGGTTCGTCATGGATCATAAAGGGCGCATCAGATGCCTCAATGGAGAGTATGGCGACCCTGTTATCGATTTCCCCTCTCTGCACTGACAGGGCTTCCTTTCCGATGAAGGAATGCTTATCCCAATCCACAGTGAATCCTAACCCCGCTTCCAGGGGACTGATCTGGTCATGAATATCGTGGCCAAAATGTCGATAGCCCTTTTCCAGCCGACAGGCATTCAGCGCATGGAAGCCTGCAGGTTGTAGGTTAAAGCTTTGGCCAACCTCGAGCAGATAATCCAGCACGACAACAGCGTCATCTTTTTGAAAATAGAGTTCGAAACCCAGCTCACCAACATAACTGAGGCGATTCGCACGAACTTCGCACCCGGCTATCTCAACCATAGCCGACTGGTAGTAGGCGACGTGTTCTAGCGAACCTTCAGTCGCTTTTTCCAGGAGGTGACGTGACTGCGGTCCCATTAGCCCAAGCATAAACATCTGTTCAGAGTCATTGCTGGTCGCTACCTGGTCGTCATCGATGTGATCCAGCAACCAATGATAATCCCTGAGCTCACTGGCACAGCTGCTCACCACCATAAACGCGTCCTCAGCGGTTCGGGTGATCGTGACATCCGCCTCGATACCGCCACGCGGATTCAACCACTGGGTATAAACCACCTGGTTCACCGGCACATCCATTTGACTGGTCGATAAACGGTTCAAAGTAGCAACAGCATCAGGGCCCTTGATGTGAAAGATGGGATAGCTGCTCATATCAAACAGAGCAACACCATGTTCTACCGCTCGGCACTCTCGTTGGCAGGCCTCAAACCAGTTCGGTTTACCGTAGGTATATCGATACTCTGTCTCCTGTTCAGTAGCGAACCAGTTGGGTCTTTCCCACCCCGCCAGCTCACCCATCACCGCACCTAGTCCAACCATACGATCGTGCATCGGACTTAAGCGCTGGTTTCGCGCAGTCTCAAACTGTCTTTGCGGCCAGTGCATGTCATAAAGCAACCCAAGGGTTTCTTTCGTCCGCTCTTCAAGAAAAGGTTTTTTACTCTGAAAAGGAAAGGTCCGCCGGATGTCTACGTCCCAAAGGTCCATGGGTGGATAACCTTTTTGAATCCACTCTGCCAGGACTTTACCGGCGCCGCCGGAAGACTGAATACCAATGGAGTTAAAACCAGCGGCAACAAACAGATTTTTTAGTTCAGGGGTTTCTCCGAGAAGATATCGGTCATCTGGCGTGAAGCTTTCCGGTCCGTTGAAGAACAACTGGACCCCGGCTGTTTCAAGCGGTGAAAAACGACTCGTCGCCTGCTCAAGAACAGGTGCGAAGTGATCAAAGTCATAAGGTAATGTCGTGAATTCAAAGTCTTCCGGAATGCCTTCTACTGCCCAGGGTTTTGCCCTGAGCTCAAAAGCACCAAGCAACAGCTTTCCTGCGTCTTCTTTGTAGTAGGCCTGCTCATCCGGCACTCGGAGGGTTGGCCTGATTCCCTCGGAGTTAAAAACATCGAGCGGCTCGGTGACGATGTAAAAATGCTCTGCGGCCTGAAGCGGAATGGAGACATTGTATTGAGCCGCGAAGTCTCTCGCCCACATGCCATTCGCCAGCACCACAACCCGGGATCTCACTGTCTGACCATCATTCAATCTGACGCCGGTTACTTTGCCATCATCAACCAGAAGGGATTCCACACAGACGTCCTCCAGAATTTCTGCGCCACCTGCTCTCGCGCCCTTCGCAAAAGCTAAAGTGGTATCCACTGGGTTGGTTTGGCCATCACCCGGCAGATAAACGCCACCTAGAAGGTCCTCGTCTGAAAACTCGGGCCAGTAATTCAGCAACTCCGCAGGGCTGATGCGCTCGCATTCGACGCCAAAAGACCTGGCCATGGTCGCCTGGCGTTTCAATTCTTCAAGACGCTCCGCATTGAGAGCCGCTGTGAGAGAACCAGTCACCCGATAGCCGGTTGGTTGGCCGGTGATGGCTTCAAGATCACGAAACAGTTCGGCGGTGTAACGAGCCAGTTTCGTCATATTGAGATTGGCGCGAAGTTGCGCCACGAGGCCGGCAGCATGCCAGGTCGTACCGGAGGTCAGTTTCTTGCGCTCCAAAAGCAGAACGTCAGAGATACCTAACTCAGCGAGGTGGTAAGCAATGGAACAGCCGACAATACCGCCACCGATAATGACGACTTCAGCCTGATCAGGTACCGACTGACTCATTCAGTGCGGCGTTCAGGAACCAGAGCGAATCAGTCGGCCGGGTCGATTACCAGTGTCTTGGTCGTTTTGCCGGGTCAGCACACCATCAATCATGGTCGCAAGATACCCCTTCGCGCCCTGCATAATTCGTGTGCCGCCCGCAGGCAGATCGCGCAGGATTTCGAGTTCACCTAAACCCAGGTTGTTGTAGTCGATGACATTCAGGTCCGCTTTCATGCCTGGCGTCAGCAGACCCCGATCATTGAAGCCGAAGAGCTCAGCGTTTCGCCTGGTCGCACGATGAATAACGTGAGACAGCGGCAACGTTTCGCCCCGCTTTCTATCGCGCGTCCAATAGGTGAGCTGGTAAGTTGGATTCACCGCATCGAAAATCAGTGAAACGTGCGCACCAGCATCCGAGAGACCAGTCACCGTCGCTGGATCCATCTGCATGGTTCGCACCGCGTCCAGGTCAAAATCCGTGTAGTTCGTGAAAAACAGGATCGCCATGCGACCGTGTTCAGCCGTTAGGTAGTCAAACAAGGCAGACTCAGGCGAAATATTCTGCTCAGCCGACATGGCGGCAATGCTCTCACCTGCCTCGGGCTCATAGGTGCTGTCGCTGGTCAGGGGGAACAGGTACTCGAACTTAGGCTCGATGTGCGCAATTCCGAATTCCATGGAGCCCATAGGCACGCCATCAACCTCGTTTTCTTCGATCAGGATGGCCTGTTTGACTTCCGGCTTTCGGAGTTCGGCGAGACGGGCATCGATAGGCAGATCTTTGATGCGTTGATAAGTCGGCTTCAACATCCACGGATGATAAGTCTCCATACTGAACACCAGACCCGTCGGCCGACTGCCCACCTGCGGAAACACCTGGGCACCATTCGCATTAGCTTCCTTAACCTGGGCAATGGCCTCCTGCCACTTGTCTGACCAGTCATCAATCTGGAACAACGTGAACGTCGATGGGCGTCCTGATTCACGACTCACGTTCGCAATGAGATTAATCTCCTGCTCGAGAGAGGTATGTTCCTCGAACTCAGGTCGACCAGGACCCAGAGTGCTGGACGGAATAATCTGAAACAGTCCGCGGCCCGCGCGCTTCAATGCCTGCGCGATCACCATCACTTCAGTGTCGTTGGCAAAAGTGCCGGGCACAGGCTCGCCTTGGATCGACCTGTGACCCAGGATTCTCGATGTTGAAAATCCAACGGCACCAGCGAGCAGTGCCTCTTCGACAATCTGCCCCATTTGTTGAAGGTCACCTTCAGTCGCAGCCTGGTTTGTTCTGCCGCGCTCACCCATGACGAAGTTTCTGACCGCGCCATGGGCAACCAGGGAACTGATATTGATGGCGTATTCACGACCGGCGAGAAAATCGAGGTATTCAGGGTAAGAGTTCCAGGCACCCCAGGGCATACCCTCATGCAAGGCCGTTCCCGGGATATCTTCGACGCCTTCCATCAGGTCAATCAGATCCTGTTCACCGCCTGGTGCAACCGGAGCAAATCCAACGCCGCAGTTACCCATGACAATCGTGCCAACGCCGTGGCTCGCCGATGGATTCATCTGATCGTCCCAGGTGACCTGCCCGTCATAGTGAGTATGGATATCAACCCACGCAGGCGAGACGATGGCTCCGTCAGCATCAATGGTGTCTTTGCCGGTCAGACCTTCGCCGATCTCAGCAATGACGCCATCTTTGACGGCAATATCTGTGACGACCGGATCCGCACCACTACCATCGTAGACAGTGCCACCTTTTATGACTGTATCGTGCACACTTTTCCCCCGCGTTTGTGGGTTTTCAGGATGCGGCTAGATTAGGTCTTGGCCAGGTAAAGCGCAACCGAGTGGCGTTAGCCACGACGGAAACTGAAGAGAGCGCCATCGCTAGCCCGGCCAATGCTGGACTCAGCAGAGTCGGGAACAGAACACCGGCAGCAATCGGGATCAGCAGAAGGTTATAGGCAAAAGCTGCCACAAGATTTTGGTAAATGTTGTTCATCACGCGCCGGGAAAGATTCAGTGTATCGAGGAGTCCATACAGCGAGCTTTCACGAAGGGTAATATCAGCGCTTTCCTGCGCGATATCAGCGCCGATGCCCATGGCGATGCTCACATCAGCAGCACTGAGGGCAACCGCATCGTTAATGCCGTCGCCAATCATGCCAACCGTGAAACCGTTTGATTGCAGCGTTTGAATAAGCTCAAGTTTTCCTTCAGGGGAAAGCTCCGCATGCACTTCTTCGATCCCGACTTGATCAGCCACCGATTGGGCGACCTGGAATCGGTCCCCGGTCGCCATAACCGAACTGATGCCGCGGGACCTTAGATGTTCGATGACCTCAGCGGCTTCCTGTCGAAGTGTATCGGTTAGGACAAGGTAACCACTGAAGCTTCCATCGAGTGAAACACCAACGATCGTGCCCTCTTCTATTACTTCCGTGAGCCCGGCGACGCTCTGTTCCTCTAGAAACTGCAGGCTACCTACCAACATGCGCCTGCCATCAAGCTCACCCTCGACACCACCACCAGCAATTTGACGGACATCACTGATTTCGGCCGGGGTCACAGCAAGTGATTCACAATGCGCAACGATGGCGTCGGCGATCGGATGAGTTGCTCGCTGCTCCAAAGCCATCACGAAAGAAAGGTGCTCAGGCAGCAAGCCATGCGCAGCAACGACATGAGGTTTACCGTGTGTCAGGGTGCCGGTTTTGTCGAGGACCAACACATCCATTCGGTTGGCGACCTGCAATATTTCACTGTTACGAATCAGGATACCGCTGGCAGCACCGCGTCCGAGGCCGACCATGATCGACATGGGAATCGCAAGGCCCAGTGCGCAGGGGCAGGCAACAATCAAAACACTGACTGCAGTAGCAAATGCGTACGACAATTGCGGCGCCGGGCCAAAGGTCCACCAGTAAAACGCCGCGCTTATCGCGACGAGACAGACCAAAGGCACAAATATGGATGCAATCTGATCGACGAGGCGGGCCACCTCGGGTTTCGAATTCTGAGCTTCTGCGACCAGTCGACTAATGGCAGCAAGCCTCGTATCTTCGCCAGCCTGCATGACCTCGACAATAATGCTGCCATCAATGTTCTGAGTCCCGGCACTCACACAATCATCCTCGCCTTTGATCACAGGCAAAGATTCTCCGGTCATGAGCGATTCGTCGACGCTGGTTCTGCCCGTGACCACACGACCATCTACCGGAATCGCTTCACCTGGATTCACGCGTACCTGCTGCCCTTTTACCAATGACGCGCTGGAGACAACTTGTTCGATACCGTTTTCAATAATCGTGACCTGCCTCGGCGTCAGGTTGTAAAGCTTCTCAATGGCAAGGGAAGTATCTGATCTGGAATAGAGTTCAATGGCACGCCCGAGGCTGACAAAACCAATGACGTACAGTGCCGCTTCAAAAAACTGGTGGCGACTACCTTCCGGTAGCACCTCTGGAACGAACACCACCATGACCGAGTAGAGGTAAGCCATGCCAGTACCCAGTGCAATCAATGTATCCATGGTTGCCGAACCATGCCGAGCAGCAACCAGCGCATTTCGATAAAACTGACCACCTGCAAACCACATCAATGCCAGCGTCACGATACTGATTGCTACCCACGCGGGTGTTGAATGCATTGAAGGCAGGAATCCAACCCACATGTCAGCCATCAGAATAGTCGCTGCAATCAGAAGCATCCCCGACTTGAGAAACGCTTCGATGAGATCCGCGCGCATCTGCTGTTCCTGATCCGCCATCGGGACCATGACGTGCTGATCAGCGTCATATCCCGCTGACTGCACAGCGTCTATCAGATTCTCAACAGAAACATCACCGGACACAGCCGCTGATTGCGACGCAAAGTTGACGCTGGCACTGGTAACACCCTGCACACTGGCAAGCGCGCGCTCAACAGAACGCACGCAACCGGCACAGGACATACCGTGAATGTCGAGCAGGGTTGTGGTGTTCTCACTCATGGTCAAAAAGCTTAAAGCCTGAAGCCCCTAGAGAGTCCAGTCCCCCAATATGGGATACTGCTGGCATGAGTTCGCGCTGGCTCCTGCTAATGGGCGTCTGGCTGCTGTACGGCTCATTTGGCCTGGTGGCCACGAGTCTTGCGCCCATGGCCTCCCTGATCATCGAAGACCTGCCCATGACCCATGCGCAGATGGGTATGGCGATGGGCGCCTGGCAACTGGTTTATATCTTCTCAGCTGTCCCCGCGGGCATTCTGCTGGATCGAATCGGTCCCCGATACGCGCTGGCACTGGGCGGCATTCTGGTCGGCTGTTCTGCACTGGCAAGGGTGTTTGCAGCAGACGCAACCACCTTAATTGCAGCGGTCATGCTGTTTGGCCTCGGAGGCCCGATCATTTCTGCGGGTGCGCCGAAGGTTGTTGTCTCGATCTTCGAGGGATCATCTCGTGGTCTTGCCATGGGCATCTACATGACTGGTCCTGCCATCGGTGGCATTGTTTCACTGACCACGACACATTCATTTCTATTACCCTGGTTCAATCACGACTGGCGTGACGTGATGGCATTGTGGACCCTTGTTACATTCGCATCAGCCGCCATTTGGTTTTTGATCGCAACACTCAATCGCTCTTCCGATTCGGCAGAACCAGCTGCTGCCAGAGTCTCCCAAATCAGAGTCATCGGCGAACTGATCAGTAAACCCACGGTCATTATTGTTCTGCTGATGAGTATCAGCGTGTTTATGTTCAATCACGGGCTGAACAACTGGCTTCCGGAACTGTTGCAGTCGCACGGGTTATCAGCCGTTAACGCGGGGTACTGGGCAGCACTGCCTACGGTCATCGGTATCATCGGATCTTTGATCATTCCTCGCCTCGCTACCCCGGAACGACGCTTCAACATTCTTCTGGCATTAAGTGCAGCGGCGTTTCTCGCGAGCCTGCTGCTTCGATTCAATGAACCAGAATCCCTGATCACCGGATTGCTTCTGCAAGGCATCGCACGTTCCAGCCTGATGACCGTTTTGATCCTGACGTTGGTGGAGCTGCCTGAGATTGGCGAACGATATGCGGGTGTGGCGAGTGGACTCTTCTTCTCTGCCGCAGAGTTGGGTGGTGTGATGGGTCCTCTTACGCTTGGACTTCTATATACACCGGGTGGGGGTTTCACCAGCGGCCTGACGCTGCTGACGATGATTACACTAACAATGATTTTGGGCTCGCTGCTGTTGAAGCAACGAGCCCGGGCATCATCCGCCTAGCTGGGGTCAGCGATCTTCAGCAATTGCTTGCCGAGGTTCTTACCAGTGAACAGTCGATTCAGCGTATCAGGAATATTGTCGAAACCTTCCTGCATGTCGACCTGGTACTTCAACTCACCGGCGCCAATCCAACCCATCAGGTCTGTGATCGCCTCACCGGCGCGGTGCATATAGTCGATGACAATAAAGCCTTCCATTCGGCCACGCATGATCACGAGGTTCATCAGGTTGGTTGGTCCAGGTACCGGCTCAGTGGCGTTGTAAGCAGAGATACCACCACAAAGAACCACGCGCGCTTTCATGTTGATGTGATTAAGAGCAGCCTCAAGGATGTCGCCGCCAACGTTATCGAAGAAGACATCAACTTTGTTTGGGCAGGTTTCAGCAATTCGCGCGTCTACGTCCTCGTTCTTGTAGTCGATGACGTCATCAAAACCCGCTTCTTCTTTCAGCCAGCGACACTTGTCAGGTCCGCCTGCAATGCCGACAACACGGCAACCTTTAATCTTGGCAATCTGACCAGCGACGGAACCCGTTGCACCAGCAGCACCGGATACCAGTACCGTCTCTCCTTCTTTCGGTTCACCTAGATCAAGCAAACCGAAGTAAGCCGTCAATCCAGTCACACCAAGAACGGAAAGCATCATTTCTGGCGGAACACCATCGGGCACTTTTGAGAGACCCATCACTCCCTGACCTGGCGCGACAACCAGGAAATCCTGCCAGCCGCCCGTGGTTTGGACGATATCGCCCTTGGCGAATTCATCATTATTTGATTCAACGACCTGGCCAATAGAACCTGCGCGCATCGGCTCACCGATCTGAACTGGCGGCAGATAGCTTTCCCGGTCTTCCATCCAGCCTCGTTGTGTCGGATCAAAGGAAAGGAAAAGGTTGCGAACGAGCACTTCGCCTTCACCGGGCTCAGGAATCGGCCCTTCCGCGTATTCAAAATTGTCCCGTGTCACGATGCCGTGAGGGCGTTTGGCGAGCAGCCACTGGCGATTGTTGTTCATCATTTTTCCTTTGATAGATTGGATTGCAGGGGATTATACGCACAGGCGCTCTCACTGGATGCCGGATTTGTGCCTCGCGTTAGACATCCGCATAATCGCGACTCACAAAGGAGAGATGCCCATGAAAGAGTTCCAGGTTGATATCAAGACACCCGATGGCGAGATGGACTGCTTTGTCTGTCACCCTGAAGGAGAAGCCCTGCCAGCGGTGCTCTTCTATATGGATGTGCCGGGCATCCGCGAAGAGCTGCGCGAGATGTGCCGATATATCGCAGAACAGGGATATGTGGTCATCCTGCCGGATCTTTACTACAGGGATGGCGAAGTTCGCTTCGATCTGTCCAAAGGCGAAGAAGAGCTGCAGAGAATGTTCGCCCAGGGAAGCAAGCTCACCGTGGACATGATCACCCGAGACACGCAGGGCATGGTGGAATACTGTCGCTCCAGCGACTTCATTACTGACAAGATCGGTTGTGTGGGCTACTGCATGAGCGGCCAGTTCGTGGTTGCCGCAGCGGGTAACTATCCCGATGACATCAAAGCCGCTGCTTCTTTATATGGCGTGAGAATCGTGACCGACAAACCAGACTCGCCACATCTGCTCGCAGACCAGATTCAGGCAGAGCTGTATCTTGGTTTCGCTGAACATGATCCGTTTGTTGAGGATTTCGTAATACCGACACTGACCGAAGCCCTGGATAACGCGAAGGTCACTTACACCATCGAAACGCATCCAGGCACAGAGCATGGCTTCTGTTTCAAACAGCGGCCGGCTTACCACGAAGAAGCCGCCGAACTGGTTTGGCAAAGAATGTTTGAGTTATACGAGAGAACCCTGACGTAACAGTGAATACCGACAGTTCCACCCGATTTATTTTTAAAGGCGCGGATATCCGCGGAAACCTGGTTCGCCTGGCAGACAGTTATCAATCAGCCATTGGTAATCATGATTACCCTGACGATGTGAAACAGTTGTTAGGCGAATTCCTGGTCGCCGCTCAATTGCTGGCTAGTACCATCAAATTCGAAGGCACCCTGACCCTCCAGGCAAAAGCCAACGGCGCCATCAGGGCGCTCATGGCAGAGACCACCCACGATGGTGAAACCCGCGGTATCGCGCAGCTTGCTGAAGACGGCACCAGCTATGACTTTTCCGCGCTGAAAGATGGTCTCCTGGCGGTCACGATTGCACCAACGGGAAAACAGAATTACCAGAGCATGGTGCCTCTATCGGGCAGCAATCTTTCTGAGTGTCTCAAACACTACTTTGATCAATCAGAACAACTGGGCACGCTGTTTCACCTGGCGGTGGAAGGTGAAGAAGCGGCCGGGATGCTCATTCAGCAATTACCGAGACAACTTGAGACTGATGAAAAGCTGCGTGATGAACACTGGAACACCACACAAATCCTCAGCAATACCCTGACGAAAGAAGAGCTTCTGCAGAAAGACAACGCAACTATCTTGAAGCACCTGTTTGCGGAAGAAGATATTCAGCTGCTCGGCAGTACCCCGGTAAAATTCACCTGCAGTTGCAGCCAGGAACGTATGGCCGGCGCTCTGGCTTCACTGGGGTCTGCTGAACTGGAAGCGCTGTTCAGCGAAGAAGAAAAAGTCGAACTCACCTGCGAATTCTGTTCGACCGCATACACATTCGATGCAGCCAGTCTGACTCGATGGCTCAGCGGGGATCAGGCGACTCACTAGTAAGCTGCTCCGAGCGGTCTATGTGCAGCTCGCGAATCATCGCCATCTGCAGCATGTCGAGCAACGCATGCAGCACAATAGGAATCCAGATTGTGCCAGTGATCAGGTAAAGCGCAGCGAACACACCACCAACAAACCCGGTCTTCAGCACGCCTTCCCAACCCTGGTAAGCATGAGCCACACCAAAGGCAATGGATGACACAATCGCTGCCAGCCAGATTGGCATATACAAAGCCAGCAGCCAGATGACGAAGCCGCGGTAAACAATCTCTTCAACGATCCCCGCGGTAATCGACACAAAGTTAGAGAGAACATATTCCTGCCTGGTGCGAGGCAGCGCATAGCCCACGTCACCCAACGCTTCAAACTGACGGCCCTTCTCTTCGAACGGCATCTTTCGAATCTTCACGATCTGGCTGCCAAACAAGCCAAACAGCAGCGCAACCATCGCGGCGCCAATCCAATAACCGAGGTCAGTCCCTGCCTTTAGTCCAAGCTCATCCAGCGGACGATTCAGAGCCAGCCAACCTGCCATCAGGACAATAAACCCGGTCCACTGCATGGCCATGGTCTGCCAGTAGATGATGGCGCGGTTCAGGTCTTCGCCACGTTGCGCCTGCTCGATATAAGTTCGGAAAGATCGCGCCGAGTAAATCGGCAAAACGATGAACAGGACGGCGAGGAACGCGAAGTCGAACCAGTGCATCAGGAGAGGTGCGCCTTGACCTCAGCGAGCCGGTGGATGGTGTCCAGACACTGGCCATGATCAGCACTGAGGTTTCGCACGATGATGTCTGTATATCCCTGGCCCTCGAGCACCTTGATCTGCGCGGCAACTTCTTCCGGCGAACCGTACATCAGCGCGTCCTCCGAAATGCCGCGATAGCCACCTGAAATATATGGCTCTACCACCTGCTTCGCTTCTTCGCTGGAGGCACCCACATAGATGTCACGACGAATCGCGGTTGCTGTCGGCGTCCGGTTGTATTCGGCGCAGTATTGCTTGTACCTGATGATGGCTTCCCCCGCCTGGGATGGTGTGAGACCCGGAGACGCCAACCAGGCTTCGCCAATACGTGCGGTTCTTTCAACCGCTTTGTCAGCAACAGAACCAATCCAGATATCGACAGGTTCACTCGGCACAGGCGAGATTCGCGCCTGTGAAATGTTCCAGTAACGATCTTCATCAACCGCCTCGCCGCGCCAAAGCGCACGCATGGTGTTGATGCTCGCCACAAACATACCGACACGTTTCGACATATCGATACCCATGGCTTTGCCCTGTCGGTCATCACCAAGACCGCACTGCATAATGAAGGGACCACTGGCGAGACTCGCAAGCGTGCCAATCTGTTCTGCAAGGGTGACCGGATGCCAGAGCGGCAGAAGGTAAAGCGCACCAAAAGGTTTGTCGCCCCACTCTGCCAGCATACGCGCCAGGATGACGTTGTTCTGATAATAGGGATACGGCGTGACGTGATGATCGCCAACAAACAAGGTGTCGAGACCGGCTTCCCGTGAAGCCTTCGCCCGCTCGATCATGTAACGGGCCCCTTCCCTGGGGTCATCCACCTTATGAGATGACGTGACTGATATACCGATCTTCATATTCGCTTCCTTATAAGGTCAGCCAACCGCCGTCGCAGGGCAGATAAATACCGGTGACAAATGAACTGAGGTCAGAAGCGAGAAAAACCGCCGCCTTGCCCTGCTCCATGGGATCGCCCCAATGACCCAGCGGTAAGCGCGCAATTCTATCCGCGACCGTATCCGCCAGTGGATCACCACTCTTCGGGGGAACCTGTGCATCGACGGGCGGTGGCTCACCTTCGTTGACCCAGGTTGGTCCCGGTGCGAGCGCATTCACATTAATGCCGTGAGGTGCCAGCTCCAGAGCCAGTGATTTGGTAATCATTTCCACCGCAGCTTTTGAGCCGTCATAGGTGACACCAACGCCCGGAGTGCGAGCCTGTGTCGATGCAATGTTGATAATGCGACCGCCGCCCTGTTGTTTCATGATCGTCGCCGCAGCACGGCAACAATAAAAGACACCATCTACGTTTACCGACCAGAGCGCCTGCCACATCTCATCAGTAA
This sequence comes from Pseudomonadales bacterium, assembly GCA_965267195.1. Lineage (GTDB taxonomy): Bacteria > Pseudomonadota > Gammaproteobacteria > Pseudomonadales > Azotimanducaceae > UBA9659. Next base: position 88,786 of record OZ253942.1, on the reverse strand, counting down.
TGTTTTCGACGGGACCGCCATAACCCAGGTAAAGGCCGGCATTGTTCACAAGAATATCGAGCGAACCCAAATTCTCGACGGTTTGGGCCATGGCCGCATCTACCTGGTCACGGTCCGCGACGTTAAGTGCCATTGCGGCACCACCAATCTCGTCAGCTGTCTGCTGAGCCGTTTCGAGATTAATATCACTGACCATGACTTTTGCGCCCGCCATGGCAAGCGCAGTTGCAATACCTTTACCGATGCCTTTGCCACCACCGGTGACATGAGCCACTTTGCCGTTGAGGTCGATCCATTCCGCTGCCTTAACCATGAGTTACTCCTATTGCTTTGTCAGCGTGTTCTCATCGGTGTGATCGAATACACGCCCGTAGATATCAACGACTGTCGTTTGTTTGTAGCTGAGTTCGTTACCGCTAACTTCGATTCGGCGGGTAAAAGACTGGGTACTGGCGTTGTCTCGCATAAAAGGTCCCTGAACGATGCCGTAGTCATCATCATCCAGTGATGCAGACACTTCGATCACGACGCCCTGACTGTTCTGCTCAGCTTTACCGCCGGCGACCACACCAACGCCTCTCGGGATCACAAAAGACTGAACGATATCTCCGGATTCCTGGCACCAGGTCAGGTAACCCGACTCATTGTGAAAGACTTTGTCGTTTTTCTTTCGAGCAACCACCAGGTGATAGCGCAGGACAATCAGTTCCTGAGTCTCTGCATTGTCGACATCACCGCAGGCTTCGAACATCATCGTTTCGTAATAGGGGCTGTGATCCTCCCCGTCCGGTTCAGGCGACACATCCATGCCGCTATCACCCGCCCAGTTACCGATCAGGCTGGCAAGTGGTCCATAGTCCACTTCCGGAACGATCATCGTCATACTGCTTCCCCTTAACGCTGGTTGATGACCGATTAAACACGTCCTGCTACGATCTGTGAAGTCGCGCCATTTGACAGACATCAGGAAAACATCATGCCTTCAATTCCCGCAAGCTTGAACGACGTTACAACCGACTGGATTGCCGACTGTCTCGGAGCAGCGCCAACTAATGTGGAACTGGAACCTATGGGTGAAGGCGTCGGCATGATGAGCAACATGGCCATCATTCACCTGACATGGCCGGAAGGTACAGATCTGCCATCAAGCCTGGTCATCAAAATTGCCGCCGAGAACGACACCAACCGTGCGGTGTCACAACAGTTCAATCTTTACCTGAAAGAGGTGAGCTACTACCGCGATCTCGCACCAAGAACATCTGCGAGATCTCCAAAGGTTTATTCATCAAACATCGACGAAGACCAGAATTTTTTCCTGTTAATGGAAAACGTTTCAGACTATCGCATGGGCAGTCAGGTAGCGGGCGCAACCCTGGAAGAATGTGAACTGTGTATCGACTTCCTGGCAAAGCTTCACGCCAGCTTCTGGAACGACATCGAGGATGTCGAATGGTTGCCGCATATGTCTGGCAGCGAGAACGCATCCAACATGGCCATGGGATGCGAAGTGGGCTGGACACAATTGCTCGAATTCTTCGGCGAGTTTGTTCCGGACTCCATTAACGAGCAACGTGACAACTACGTCGCGAAAATCAGCAAACTTCAGGAGTTGTTGGACCAGCCACCGCGAACGCTGATCCACGGTGATTTTCGAATGGACAACATGCTGTTCGGCCAGAACCCAGATCACGAGCCACTCATGGTCGTGGATTTCCAGGGTCCTCTGAAAGGAAACGGTATCCATGATATTGCCTACCTGCTGAGCCACTCCGCTCAAACGGAAGTACGCCGTGAACATGAAAAGGCACTGTTGCAACGTTATATAGAAGGTCTCAACGCTGCAGGCGTCACAAATTACGACTTTGACACTGCCTGGAGGGACTACAGAATCGGTGTTTTGTACGCCTGGACCGTCGCCGTTGTCATTGCCGGCACCATGGACCCCGCGAATGACAGGGGCTTCGCGTGGATGTCAAAAATGGTGGAACGTAACGGCATCGCCATCAATGATCTGGATTGCCTGGAATTACTGAAAGAGATTTGAATAAGCCGGGTATTCCTCCTAGGATGCCCGCCCATGAGCCAGAATCAACAACTACTACATGAATCTATTGTCCAGGAATCCGAGATTGATTCCCTTGGGCATCTCAACGTCCGTTACTACGTCGAGCGTGCTTCAAAAGCCAATAAGGCGCTGCTGGAGAAACTGGGTGTCACCGCCGGTGAAGGCCAGACCGTCAGACGAACGGATACCTACAATCGCTTTCACCGAGAACAGTTCGAAGGCGCAACTCTGAAGACTTATGGCGGACTCATCACGACAGAAGATCGTGATGGCGTCACCGGGTACTACGAGATTCGCAATGAAGACTCCGGTGATGTTGCCGCGACTTTTATTATGACGAGCCACCTGCTCGACTCGTCGACAAAACAAACGCTTCCTCTCAGCATCAGCGACGAGCAGATTGCCGAGTGGACAGTCGAAGTTCCGGACTATGGTCGACCTCGCTCACTGTCGCTGACGCCTCCACGCCAGCCTTCATTTGAGGAAATCGAACCACTGATTCCAGACAACGAGTTGCTTGGCGGACTGAGTGGTCGAAGAGAAGGCATCGTACTCGAGGAAGACTGCGACGAAAGCGGTCAACTGGCCGAAGGTACCGATCTCGTGCACGTGATCTGGCGACCACAGCCGGGTGAAGAACTGCGCAAGGTCGGACCACCCCACTTGAGGGATCAGCAGGGCCGTCTTTACAGCTGGGCCATGATGGAAATTCGCAGCATCGTCTATCAGCGACCACGCGCAGGCGACACCATTATTTCCCTGAGTACCGACGTGAACTACGGCGAAAAATGGCGTCATTCCCGACGTTGGGTATTCTCCAAGGAAACCCAGGAACTTCTGGGTATCAGTGACCAGACCGGCATCTGCCTGGATCTGGAAGCCAGACGCGCCATTCCGATCCCGGAAGAGGTACGTCCCCTCATTGAGGAGCACTGTTTACGCGACTTCGCGTAATTTTGCTGTGCTGCAGCAATAAACCGGCTGAATAACCTGTTTAATTGATACCTGTTGCAAAAAAAGCGAAAGTATCTGCTCTCGAGAGGAGCAGATACCCATGGCTGAATACGACCTGATTATCAGGAATGGCGAAGTGTTTGACGGCAACGGCGGACCTTCGATCCAGGCTGACGTCGCTATCAAAGACGGCGTTATCGCTAAAGTGGCACCTTCCATTGAAGGTGAAGCAAACCGAACCATCGATGCCAAGGGCAAGATCGTCACACCCGGTTTTGTCGACGTGCATACACACTATGATGGCCAGGCCACCTGGGACAATCATCTAAACCCCTCCTCCAATCTTGGAACAACAACCATCGTCATGGGTAACTGCGGTGTTGGTTTTGCACCGTGCAAACCTGAAGACCATGAAGTGCTAGTGCAGTTGATGGAAGGTGTCGAAGAAATTCCCGGCTCTGCCATGGACGAAGGTCTTCCATGGAACTGGGAATCTTTCCCGGAATTCCTGGACGCGCTGGAAGAACGACCTCGAGATATCGATATTGCAGCCCTGCTGCCACACGGTCCACTGCGCGTTTACGTCATGGGTGAACGTGCCGTAAATCGCGAAGCCGCCACGGCAGAAGACATCGAACAGATGAAAGTTCTGATCAAAGAAGGTATCGAAGCAGGCGCGGTTGGCTTCTCAACTTCAAGGACCCTGGTTCACCGAAGCAGCTCCGGCAGTTTCATTCCAACCTACCAGGCCGCAACCGAAGAACTTAAGTCGCTGGGTGAATCGCTTTCCGGAGAGAAAGGCAGTGTTTTCCAGATGATTTCCGACTGGGAAGACGCCGACGACGAATTCAGCATCATTCGCGAGATCGCCGAGCGATCTGGCGCAAAAGGCACCTTTACCCTGCTCGACCTGGCACCAACACCGGATCTTTGGCATGAGCAATTGAAACGAATTGAAAGTGCGCAGGAATCTGGCCTGGATATCCGCGGCCAGGTGATCTCGAGACCGGTCGGCATCCTGATGGGACACCCGGCATCCATGCACTCTTTCTATGCCCGCCCAACTTACAAGGCGCTGGCCGACCTGCCATGGGATGAAAAGATCGAAAAACTCAGGGATCCGGAAATCAAAGCCCAGATCCTCAGAGAAGAGAGTGAACAACCACATGTCTTTGTTGAGATTTTCGAAAAGCGTTTCCGCAACATGTATCCGCTGGAAGATCCAATTGAGTACCTGCCTAATCGTGAAAACTCTGTGGTTGCTATGGCAGAGGCAGAAGGTCGTGAGCCTTCCGAATGGCTGTATGACTACTTCCTCGGCAACAACGGCAACAACCTGGTTTACATCCCAGCCGCAAACTTCTCGGAAAATATTCCTGAGATGCTGACCCACCCTTACACAGTCAGTGCACTGGGTGATGGCGGCGCGCACGTCGGTTCTATTTGTGACACCAGTGCAAACGTATACGTGCTGACCAAGTGGGTAAAAGACAAAAAACAGATCGAACTGGCCCAGGCGATCAACATGCTGTGCAAGCAACCGTCTGAGCTCTACTCGCTCAACGATCGAGGTCAGATCGCAGAAGGTCTCAAAGCCGATGTGAACGTTATCGACTTCGACAACCTGAAGCTTCGAACACCACATATCGTTCATGACCTACCAGCGGGTGGAAAGCGATTCCTGCAGAACGCAGATGGCATCGAATTGACCATCAAAGCAGGTGAAGTGATTTACGAACAGGGCGAAGCAACCGGCGCTTTACCTGGCAAACTCGTCAGAGGCTCACAGCAGGACCCGCGGGTCGCCTAGCGTGGCACTGCAGAGAGTCGTCGTTGCTGACGGCCTTCCCAGGATCCTTGAGATTCTTGAGCAGGACGGAGGCGTCATTGTTGAAGATCTGGTCGACAAGCAAATCGTCGATCAGTTGCGCAATGCTGTTATTCAGAGAGCAGAAAGTGTCACGCCAGGTGCAGATGCAGACAGCGAGATCTGGAAGTTCTTCCACGGTAACAACACCGTTCGTTTTACCCAGCTGGGAAAACTGTCACCGGCGTTCTTTGACATCCTGGAAAACGAAACTTTCCACGCCGTGACTGAAACACTGCTCAACCCAATCTGTCCCAGCTACTGGCTTAACACTGCACAAGCAATGCTGATTGGTCCAGGTGAACCGGCACAGATGCTGCACAGGGATTGCGGCAACTGGAACTACCTGGTGCAGCCACTTTGGCCCAACGCACCTGAAGTGACGGTATCCATCATACTGGCACTCGATGAGGTAACCGAAGAACTGGGTGCAACTCGAGTCATTCCGGGCAGTCACAAATGGGAAGACTATTCTAGAGAGGGCACACCGGATCAGACGGTACCAGCTGAGCTCCCGCCTGGAGGCGCCCTACTTTATACAGGCAAAGTCATCCATGGCGGTGGTGAGAACAAGACCACTGACCAGTGGCGCATGGCTATGCATATGAGTTTCACGGCCGGTTGGCTGACACCCGAAGAGTGTTCCACCCTGGAGTACTCCTGGGATGACGTCAAAGACCGTTCAGAGAAAACGCAGAGACTTCTTGGTTTTAAATCTTACGACCCAATGCCGACGCATCCTGGCGGCCGGCTTTGGCTGAGAGACTTCGAACCTCTGTAAACAGCACGAAATAACGGAGAACACTATGTCCGCCCTGGAAAAACCTGTCCGCACAATGGATGAGGCATTCGAGCGACTGCTTGATGAAGATACACATAAGGAAAACATCTCCGACGCACTGAGGCGCAACAATCCAATGCCACCGGGACCAACCCTGGTGCCCGTCGCTCGGTATACCGATCGCCGATATCACGAACTGGAAAGAGAAAAGCTTTGGAAGAAATCGTGGCTGATGGCTTGTCACGAAGACGACTTCGAAAACGTAGGTGACTGTGTACCCTATGACGTCGCCGGGCTCAGTTTCCTCGTCGTCAGATCCGGAGAGGACGAATACAAAGCCTTCTATAACGCGTGCCTGCATCGTGGCCGAAAGCTGCGTGAAGACCGCGCCAAGGGACTGGACGAGCTACGTTGCCCCTTCCACGGTTGGGCATGGAACCTTGATGGTTCGCTGAAACAAATCCCCTGTGCTTATGACTACAACGGACTCAATCGCGACGAAGAATCGTTACCGGAAGTTCAGGTTGGAAGATGGGGTCGTTTTATTTTTATCAACGCCGATCCAGAAGCTGAGTCACTGGAGGATTTCCTCGGTGATCTTTCCTCACACTTTGAGCTCCTGCCCTATGAGCGCCGTTACAAGTCAGCGCATGTTGCCAAGATCATTAAGGCAAACTGGAAAGTCGTTCAGGAAGCCTTTATGGAGTCTTACCACGTACTGATGACTCACCCGCAGATCCTGACCGGTGGTGCGCACGATATCTGCACGAAATACGATGCGTTCGGAAACTATTCCCGGGCGATTCGCTGTGGCGCGCTTGAAGGCAACGGCCTGCCACCCTGGGAGCCTCTGCCTTCTGAGAAAGGTATGGAAATTGTTCGCCACCCATTGAATGGCGATGTTTATGAACACCTCGGTGACGGCGTTGTTCTGCTAACGAAAAAGGATGGGCGCACCGGTAAGTTTGATGTGGATGCCAAGCACATTGAAGGTGAAGTCACGGACGCAAACCCTCATCTCTGCAACTGGGTCGGCGGCCTGCAGCTCAACAATCCGGGTCAGGGAAGAATCCTCAGCTCTGATACCAAACGAAAAGCACAGGCAGAAGCTGGCGGCGGCAAGAACATGTCAGCCCGGGCCATGGGTGCAGAGATGCAAAGGCAGATGCTGGCAGATGTTGTGCCATCGATCGCCGACACCATTCCGGACATTGAACTGACAGCCTCCGTCTTCTTTACGGTGTTCCCGAACTGGCACCCCTGGGGCTGCTTCAATCAGATCAATTACCGATTCCGTCCAAACGGTGACAATCATGAAGAGTGCATCATGGAGTGCATGTACCTGACGCCGATCCCAGAGAACGGCGAATACGAACCGGTACGTGAGATTCACTGGCTGACGGCAGAGGATGATTACACCGAAGCTTCAGAGCTGGGACAGCTGACCAAGATCTTTAACCAGGATCTGCGCAATCTGCCTTATGTTTACGATGGTCTTAAGGCGACCGCTCGTGAGCACGTTCGGCTAGCGGATTACAACGAGTTAAAACTCCGGCACTGGCACGAGATGTACGAAAAGCAGGTTGGCGATATCTGACTTAAGCGGGTATTCCGAACTTCACGTTCGCGCTGAGACCATTGCCGGTCTCCACCGGATCGAGCAGGAGGCCCTGGGCATCCGGGTTTGTTCTCAACACGGTATCGCTGCTGAGTCGGTACGGCATCATGCCATGCTCTAAGTAACGCTCGTCCTCTCCATAAACCTTCGCGGCCAATTCATCAGGGAAATAAAGCTGTGTCGTCAGATAGGCTTTGCCGTCATGAACCACTTTGACGTGGATGTGCGTTACTCTCGGGTCATACCAGCCGGGAAAAATCGTTTTGAAGCTAACACCGCCCGCTGAATCGGTTGCCTGTGAACCCCGCAAATAGGTTTTGTCGTTAACAGAGTTGCCATCGCCCGCGATGAACAACATGGTATCGAAGGGTTTACGCCGAAGTTCCTCGGGAAACGCGCTGTAGCGGCCGGCGGCATCGCAGTGCCACACCTCGACTAATGCATCTTCAACGGGATCACAGGTCGTGGCGTCGATTACCTGGATATTGAGTGATAGTGGCAGACCTTCCCTATCTTCGGTGATGTCACTTCGCCTCGGGGATGGCACAAAGTACGGTCCTTCAATCTGCTCCGGTGTCAGCACACAGACATCATCGCCAAGCACGGCAGCGCTCGTTAAGTTGAGCTCATCGTTGTGAAAACTGGTCAACACTGACCTGAGAATCGAATTGCGCTGAATCCAGCCCACCGCAGCGAGTCCCGCGACGGCTGATCCCAACAGAAGAAGTGAACGTCTTTTCATAAGTGATTCGCTATCTGGTGATATGATCACGAAAATACACTGTACCTCATCGCACCTCATGACAACCAGTAAACCCGATCTCGATAAAGCCAAATACATCAGCCTTGCCACCTATCGAAAAAACGGTGACGTCGTGCGAACGCCAGTGTGGGTCGCCGTGCACGACGGCATCGGCTACATCTTCTCGGAATCTAACGTCGGCAAAGTTAAAAGGATTCGCAACAACCCTAAAGTTCAAATTGCCGAATGTGATATGCGGGGTGGTTCTTTGGGGGAATGGGCTAACGGAACGGCTCGCCTGGTGGACGATCCTGCAGAAATTGAAGCGATGTATCCCGCATTCAACAAAAAGTACGGCATCACCATGTACATCACCAATTTCATGGCGAAGCTCGTCGGAAGGTATCAGCGACGACAGATCATCGCTGTTACCCTCGACTGAACGTATCGCTTACTCAGCGATCGTACACTTTCCGTTGTTGATAGAAATCACGTCGCGCTCTTTGATGCGCGTGCGGAAGCTGATGACGTTTCCGTCTTTCCACATTTCCACCACATGAGTTTCACCGGGCATTACCGGTGAAGAAAAGCGCACGTCAAACCCAGTCATCTTCGTCTGGTCATAGTCCAGCATCGTCTTCAAGACGGCATGGCAGGCAATACCGTAAGAACAAAGACCGTGAAGAATCGGCTTTTCGAACCCAGCTTTCGCAGCAATACCCGGGTCGCGGTGCAGCGGATTTCGGTCACCACAGAGCGCGTATACCATCGCCTGATCGTCTCGCTGTGTGAGCTCGCAAACAGTGTCTGGCTCACGATCCGGCAATGTGTGTGCCACGGGTGCTCCTTCAGAGCTACCACCAAAGCCACCATCACCACGGAAGAACAGCGTTGAACCCACGGTATAAAGAGGAGAACCATCGCTTAACTTGACCTGTGTCTCGTTGGTCAGAAGTGCGCCTTTACCTTCCCCTTTGTCATAGACGCCGGTAATGGCATTGCTGATCAGCGTATCTGCCGCTGGTGGCAGAGGCTGATGAATCTGCAGCCTTTGCTCGCCATGAAGCATCATGACGAAATTCATTTTCGACATCAGCGTGGATGGGTTGCTGGGTCTTCGCTCAGGCTTCGTCAGCACAGTCGCGGCAGTGGGCACCACGCGATTACCAATGGTTTCACAGACATATTCCAACTCTTTGGCATCCAGCGGGTCTTTGCCCATACCAATCGCCACGTTGTACAGGAGTGAATCCCTGTCCGTATAGCTGCCCGGAATCTCTTCCGGCTCAATTGCCAATGCTTCTTCGACGTCAGCGAGTGTAATAGCCAATGGTCTCTCCTCAGTTTTATTCAATAATCAAAAAACGACCCGCAGAATAGCACACACTATTGCGAGGTAATGATCCGAATGGTGGACTCCGCAAGCTTCAGGGACTCCAGATAAGCGTCGACGCGTACCCGCTCGTTGGTTCCATGAATACCTGACGCGTCTTCCATAGCAATAAACATCGGCTGAAAGTGATAGACATTTTCAGCCAGGTCTTCGTAGTGCTTGGTGTCGGTCGTCGCAATAAGAAGCCCCGGGACTACAGCTGCTTCCGGCAGTGCTTCAGCGACAGAATCCTCAATCAGGCCGTAGCCCTTCGCTTCCATATCAGCCACACGCGGAATCACATTCCAGTCACTTGCCGCTTCAACTGTGACCTCAGGATCATCAATGATCGCCTTCACATCTTCGATCAGGGTTTCCTTGGTATCACCGGGCAGCAGTCGGAAGTTCACCTTCGCTTCTGCTCTTTGGGGAATGACATTTTCTTTCACACCGGAATTAAACATAGTGACCGCCGTCGTGGTGATCACCATGGATCGTGTCAATCGATCCGATGACAGCTGGTCAATCAGGAACGAAGAGGTAAGCCACTGATTCGTCAGAGCAAAGCCCATCAGACCACCGCGCATCTCACCAATCGTCTCCAACATGTCACTCACTGGTGACACAAGTTTCGGCTCAAAGGGTTGGCGGTGCAATTTACTGACGGCTTCAGCAAGGCGCACCAGGCTGTTGTTTTCAGTCGGGGATGAAGAATGTCCACCTTCACCGGTTGTCGACAGCGTTAGTGTGACAAAACCTTTTTGCGCCAGATTAACCATGACAACCTGTCGATCCGGCAGAAGTGGATGCGAATCCAACGCTATGCCACCTTCACCGAGCATGAATTCAAAAGTAACGCCTTGGTCTTCCAGGTACTCAGCGATCTTTGCCGCCCCGTTGCGACCACCAATCTCCTCATCATGCCCAAGAGAGTAATAAAGGGTACGCGTAGGTTGATGTCCGTCAGCCAGAAGTTTCTCGATCGCCTCAAATGTCGCCATGGCTGGCGACTTCATATCAATGGTGCCGCGACCCAAAAGGTAACCGTCTTCGACTGCCCCTGAGTAGGGTTCAAAGTTCCAGTCATCTTCCGTACCCGGTTCAACTGGGACGACATCGTAGTGCGCATCGACCAATACCGGCTTCAGACTCTCGTCGCTGCCCTGCCACTTCAACAGGAAACTGTGTTCGGAAATCATGGTGACCTCCAGCTCCGAGAAGGTTCTCGGGTAGAAGTCTCGGACCGCTGCTTCAAATTCCCGGAATGGCGCTGGATCCATATTGCTTGGATCCTGGTGGCTCACCGTTTTCATTTGCACGACTTTGGATAGCCGCTCTACTTCCGGTCGCAGAGCCTCGGCCATCAGAGCCGAGCTCCAGCTCAATAAGATAAGAACAAGTACACGATTCATAGTTTCCTCCCAGGTCTCGGACCATAGCACCCGGGGCTCATGGTCGCGAATTTTGCTAGTATGGCGGCTCTCTAAGACGACCGTCAGGAAAGATCATGAGCCAGATCCGTCCTTTCAAGCTGGACGTACCGAAAACAGAAATCGAGGATCTGCAGCAACGTTTGAAGTCCGCCAGATGGCCGGAATCAGAAACCGTGGAAGACTGGACCCAGGGTGTGCCGCTGCAATACCACAAGGCGTTCTGCCAGTACTGGGCAAATGACTACAACTGGTATGACACGCAGGATCGGCTGAACCGATTTCCGCAGTACAAAACGTCTATCGATGACCTGGATATTCACTTTATCCATGCAAAGAGCGGCCACGAAGACGCAACGCCCATCATCATTACCCATGGCTGGCCAGGGTCCATCGTGGAGTTTCACAAGATCATTGAGCCCCTGGTGGATCCAACCAGGCATGGTGGCGACGCTGCGGACGCATTCCATGTTGTCTGCCCTTCCCTGCCGGGCTACGGCTTTTCTGGCAAACCAAAAAGCACGGGCTGGAACATCAATAAAATCGCTGAAGCCTGGGACACCTTGATGCAGCGCCTTGGCTACGATAACTATTTCGCACAGGGTGGTGACTGGGGCAGTGCTGTGACAACGGGTATCGGCATCCAGAACCTGGGCAGATGCTCTGCCATCCACGTCAACATGCCGAACGCAGGCGCCACCAAAGAAGCCCGCGAAAATCCCGATGAAGCGGACAAAGTTGCTCTTGCCGGTGCCGGCTTTTATCAGCAGTGGGATTCTGGATATTCAAAACAACAAAGCACCCGCCCCCAGACATTAGGCTACGGACTTTCGGATTCTCCAACCGGCCAATCTGCCTGGATACTGGAAAAGTTTTATCAATGGACAGACTGCAACGGCCACCCTGAGAACGTTCTGACCCGTGATGAAATGATCGACAACATCATGTTCTATTGGCTGACCAACTCAGGCGCCTCCTCTGCGAGGTTATACTGGGAAAGTTTTAATCGAGCGTTCAGCAGCGGCGAAGACAATACCGTCAAGTTACCTACAGGTGTCAGCAGTTACCCGAAGGAAATCGTCAGAACACCCCGCTCCTGGGCTGAGCGGCGTTATACCAACATCCAATACTGGAACGACCTGGATAAAGGCGGCCACTTTGCCGCTTTCGAACAACCGGAACTCTTCGTAAACGAACTACGCGCTTTCAAGCGAGCAGTCGCTTCATAGATAGGAAACACCATGAACCAATTTCAGCTCAACGAAGACCAGGCATTACTCCTGGATCACGCGGATAAGTTTGGCCGCGAACAGCTGCTGCCACTTGCGGAACGAATGGACAATGAGGAATGGTGGCCAGATGACCTGATGCCAAAACTCGGTGAGCTAGGGTTCCTCGGCGTTACTGTGCCTGAGAAGTACGGCGGCGTCGGTATGGGTTATGTCGAAGCGGGTGTCATATTGCAGGCCTTTTCTCGCTACAACCATGCTTTCGGTCTGTCATGGGTCGCACACGACAATCTTTGCGCCAACAATCTTTACAACAACGGCAATGAGTCCATAAGAGAGCGCTACCTGCCCAAACTTTGCAGCGGCGAATGGACAGGCTGCCTTGGATTGACGGAACCGGGCGCGGGCTCAGATGCGCTCGGCTCCATGCGAACTCGTGCTGTGAAGGATGGCGACAACTTCATCATCAATGGCTCAAAGCTGTACATCACCAACGGTCCAGTTGCTGATGTTTGCCTGCTTTACGCCAAGACTGAACCAGGACAGGGATCAAAAGGCATTACCGCGTTCGCAGTGGAAACTAACTCACCCGGGTTCAAGGTGGCGCAGAAACTGGAGAAGATGGGTTTCCGTGGCAGCCAGACTGCCGAGCTGGTATTCGAGGACCTGGTCGTCCCCAGGGACAACATCGTCGGCGAAGAAAACCAGGGTCACAAAGTAGTAATGAGCGGGCTCGATTTCGAACGCGCCATGATTGCGCCCATCAATGTCGGCATGGCGGAACGCGCCCTTGAGCTTTCAGTGGATTACGCCAAGACGCGTGAACAGTTCGGCAAAACGATTTCTGAATTCCAGATGATCCAGTCTTATCTTGCTGACATGTATACCTGGATCGAGACCATGAAGACTTTTTCCTGGCAGGTGCTGGCTGAGTCAGACAATGTGGAAGGCCACGAAGCCGGCCGAGGTGAAATTCATGCGCGTACGGCGGCTTCGGTGATGTACTGCGCAAACATGTGCAACCGGGTGCTGGATTACGCCGTCCAGATTCATGGCGGCAGCGGCTACATTTGGGAGTCGGAAGTAAACCGACTGTTCCGCGGCACCAAGCTGCTCGAAATCGGCGCAGGCACCACAGAAGTCAGAAAGATGATCATCGCAGGAGAGTTGCTCAAGTGAAGGTACCCGAACCGCTATTCAAAGTTATCAACTTCTTCGTCGAGCTGTTACTGAAATCACCGGTACACGGATTTTTTAGTGACAGCCTCATGGTGATCTATTTCACCGGCAGAAAATCAGGCAAACCTTTTCGTACGCCGGTGAGATACCAGCGAGACGGCGACAAAGTCGTTTGTTTTACCAGCAAAGAAACCAAGTGGTGGCCGAATGTCTCCGCAAAGCCTGACGTGGAATTATTGGTTGGTGGCGTTCGACAACGTTACAAAGCGGAAGTCATCACTGATGACCTGCAGCGCATCAGCCCCGCGCTCGCGGAGAACATTAGATTGTTCCCCCAGGACGCGCCCTATCACAACGTACGACTAAACAAAGACAAGTCGCCCGTGCCTGAGGATTTTGAAAAAGCGTTACCTGAAACGGTATTGGTTGAACTGACCCCAGCCTAAAACTGGTTAAAGCTCACCATTTCTTCCACGGGTTTTCTACTGATCGATCCATGACCACCCAGAACCGGGTAGCCCACGGGAACGTGCGCGCAGGTAAACCAGTCATCAGGAATATCCAGCAACTCTTTCACCTTGGCTTCTTCATAACAGAGCAAGGTTGTCAGCACACAACCGAGACCTTCATTTCGACAGGCGAGCAGGAAGTTCTGCACCGCAGGATAAACTGACCCGCCACCGACAACGCTGGTTCGCGGCTGATCAATATCAGTAATCGTCATGATGGAAGGGTTGAAGCAGAAGACTGCAATGAGCGGTACTTCATGCATATGCGTCGCGAGATAAGTCCCGGCTTCCAACGCCCGTCTCGATGAGGCCTGCGCCGCTTCCGGCATCGACTTCATCTTCTCTTCGTAGCCTGGAACATAACCTTCCCAGTAGGGTCGGTACAGATCTTCGAGCGCCTGTTTCTTATCCGCATCCGTCACGGCAATCATCCGCCAGGGCTGCATATTTCCGCCGGTGGGTGCCCAGGTAGCTGCCTGCAGGATACGGCTCCGTACCTCTTCAGGAATTGGATCTGCCTTAAGTCGCCTGACCGCGCGCAGCGTGCTCATCGCATCATAAAGTTCCATTGCTACTCCTCTCCGTATCCCGAGACATTTTCTCGGATAATTTCCTGGCGAACGCGAAACACATCGCTGGAATCCGGATGCACTTCAATTCGAACCCAATGCACCGTGTCCTCGCCAAACCCTTCCACCCGGGTGACGTGTTCCACCAGCTTGCCATTGTCGTAAAGGGGTTTGTCTACACGAAAGATATGCGTATCACCCATCGCCAGCATAATCGGATCCGAATAGCGGCGACTTTGAGCTAACAGCGCATCATGAAACCGTTCATACAAGGGCCTAACCTCTGCGCAGGCACCACAGACAAACTTCAGCCAGCCCGGATCACCAGAGAAGGGATAGATATCAGCCTGCATGGCAACAAAAATACCTTTGGCATTTGCCGCGATCGCCGCATCAAAGACAGTGTTCAACCACTCAATGGCAGCGTCTTCCACATCTTTATGCAGACTGACACCACCTTCACTGCCGTCCAATCCAACAAGATGGACCGTCGCAAACATGACCTGGTTATCAAGCCAGTAAACATTCTCAACGAAGTCACCATAAGTTTCTGAAGTAGACTGGCTGACGATCGGAAGCGCTACCGGCTCCGAATAAAAAATCTCTCTCAGCTTGTCCAGGCGTTCCAGTCGATCAAACCCGCCAGCGCTTTCACGCTTGCAATCGAACCAGTCGTTGTCACCCGGCGTCAGCACAAAGGGAATGTCGAACTGTTGGTTGATTTCAAATACACGCTGAAGCTCTTCATCGGCGCAACTACCACCGCCTGACTTCATGTCTCCCAGGTGAATCACCCAATCAGCGCCGCTATCGTTAATACGCTGAACCATCAAATCGTAGCGCGGGTAGTTTTCTACCTCGTAAGGGTTGTCACCGATAATCGCGAATTGTGTCGGCTGGCTCTCACAGCCAACCATGACAAGCGCTAAAACAGCTAGGAGAAGCTTTTTCACGAATCGTTCGCTGGCCGGTGGACAACACCAGCATCTACCAACGAAGCAATGTCCTCGTCACTCAGCCCTATACTTCCAAGCACATCATCTGTGTGTTCCCCCAAGGCGGGTGCAATGGGCTTGGTCCTGATCTCACTTCGTGAAAATTTGGCACCAGGTCTCGGCTGTCGAATCTGGCCCAGATCCGGGTGCTCATACTCAAAGATGAGTTCATTGTTCTTGATCTGCTCGTTCTCAAGAATTTCCGGGCGACTCAATACCGGGGCGCAGGGCACGTCATGCGCTTCAAGACGCTCGAGCCAGACTGCACTGGTTTTGGATTTCAGAACATCTCCCATGCCTTCCAGCCGGGCCTTGGCATTTTTCACTCGGCCAAAGGGCGTATTAAATCGCTCATCGTCCATCCATTCAGTGCGATCTAACGCCAGGCACATGCCTTCCCATTCTGAGTCAGATACCGCGCCGCATGTAATGTAGCCGTCTTTGGTTTCAAAAATGAGATCCTGGGCCAACTGACCACGCCGTACATTCTCTTCATTGCCCACAATCGTCAACCCGGCAAGACCCTCAGGCCAAAGGAAAGCGATGGTTGCATCAACCATGGCCACTTTAACGTGCTGGCCTTCCCCATCACCGCGTTCTCTCTCAAGAAGTGCAGCGGTAATCGCCTGAGCAGTCGTCAAAGCAGAAACTTTATCGGGAATAATGGTTCGCACCATTTTCGGGCGAGCACGATCGCTGTCGGCCTGAATGTCCGGCAACCCGGTGAGCGCTTGAATGACAGGGTCATAAACTCGTTTGTGGGCATATGGCCCTGTTTCACCAAAACCGCTAATAGAAACAAAGATCAATTTCGGGTTAATGGCTTTTAAGACGTCATAACCGAGGCCCATTCGCTCAACCACACCCGGCCTGAAGTTCTGAATAAAAACGTCAGCGTCTTCCACCAGCTTCTTCACCAACTCGACGCCTTTATCTTCTTTCAGATCAATACAGATTGAGCGTTTGCCGCGGTTTGCAGTGACGAATCCTGGACTCATCGTCGTTGCGCCCATACCCATTCGTCTAACGATATCACCCTGTGGCGGCTCCACTTTAATGACATCCGCGCCCTGATCGGCAAGCAGAACGGTGGCGACGGGACCAGAGATCACGCTACTCAGGTCGACAATTTTGATACCAGATAAAGGACCACTCATAAGACTACTTATCCAAATGCATTTTTTTCGCGAGCCATGGAGAGACAATCATTAACAGAACACCGATTGAAACCGCCAGGATAGCGAGCTTTTCAAAAACACCCACGTAAACCGCGAGTGACTCAAGGCCGATACTGACATCCGCACCGTCGCTACCAATGGCCATCGCACCAGCAATCATACCGGCCACGTAGGTCGCAAAGGCGCTGGAAAGGAACCAGACCCCCATCATGATGCCGCCAATCTGGGCGACGCTTAGGCGAGTCACCATCGATAACCCAACAGGCGAAAGACAAAGTTCACCGGTTGTGTGCAGCAAGTACATCAGCGCCAGCCAGAATACTGCAACCTTGCCATCTTCACCGGCAAAACTGGCACCAATCATCAACGCAACAAATCCAAGACCAACCTGAAGAATGCCCAAACCAAATTTCATTGGTGTACTTGGCTCCATATCCTTCTGCGCGAGTTTCACCCAAATCCACGC
The DNA here is from genome assembly GCA_965267195.1 of Pseudomonadales bacterium. Lineage (GTDB taxonomy): Bacteria > Pseudomonadota > Gammaproteobacteria > Pseudomonadales > Azotimanducaceae > UBA9659. The sequence continues at coordinate 71,832 of OZ253942.1, read as the reverse complement.
AAAAACTGGCGCAAACATAATAATGAACATCGGATTCAACGACTGGAACATCCCTGCGGTGAACACTTCACCCATGTTCACGTTCCGATCTGTAAATAATGTCAACGAAGAACCGGCCTGTTCAAACAAGGCCCAGAAAAATACCGATAGCACGATCAATAGCAGCATCGTCAACATACGATCGCGCTCGATGGGTGTGCACTTCGACAATGAATACCAGATGACCCAAGCAACGACGATGGTGCCGAACACGGTCAAGAGAATGCCTAGATCACCGGTTCGTTGGATCAACTGCCAGACCACAACCACCGCAGCAAAGGCAGAAATGTAGATCAGCACCTCTTTAGAGACACCGGCGATCCGCTCAGACAAACCTGCTGTCTCCGGCGGCGCACCCACGCCCTGCAGGTGTTTGTCACCACCGATGAATGTCACCAGGCCAACCAGCATGCCGATACCGGCAAGGCCGAAGCCGTATTTCCAGCCGTAGGTCTCACCGAGGTAAGCACAAGCCAGTGTCGCGACGAATGCACCAATGTTGATGCCCATATAAAAGATGGTGAATCCGGCGTCCCGCCGAGGGTCATGTTCCTCGTACAACTGCCCCACAATGGTGGATATGCTCGCTTTGAGGAAACCAACGCCGACGATGATCAGCGCCAGGGAAAGATAAAAGATTTGTTCGTACAGCGTTTCGCGAACCACCTCTCCATCAACAACCTGGGAAGGTGGACCTTCGAACGCCATACCAAAGTGTCCGAGAACCAGAAGAATGGCACCAAACATGATGGCTTTCTTGTAACCGAGATAACGATCCGCAATCAGACCGCCTATCACGGGCATGGCATATACCAGCGAGCCATAACTCCCGTAGAGTAGACCCGCATCTCGATCCCCGAATAAAAAGTGTTTGGTCAGATAGAGAATGAGCAGCGCTCGCATACCGTAGTAGCTGAAGCGCTCCCACATCTCTGTCATAAACAGAACAAAGAGGCCCTTAGGGTGACCGAGTATCTCCTCGGCAGGGGCAACTGCCGTGGACATTAAACCCCCATGCGCATCTGGCCGAGGAAGTTCATCTTACCGAGGGGCACACCTTTCATACGCAACATGTCGTAGGTCGTAGTCGCGTGAAAGTAGAAGTTCGGCATTGAAAACGTCTGAGCAAAATTAGCCGTGGTAAATGGCAGCTCATTGCCGCCAATCTTGAAAACAACCTGGCCATCGCCCCAGCTATTCACAGTAGCTTCGTCTTTTGAAGATATGTAGTCGATTGCGCCCTGAATCATGGCCTGCATGCCCGCATAGTCAGGCTCGCCGTAACCGTTGGGTGGAGCAAACTCACCGGACTCGTATCCTTTCATGGCGCCTTCTGAGTGATGCACCACGGAGATAATCTGAAACTGGAACGGATTCATGTCTTCGATAAGCCTCATGGAAACGATGTCATCGAGAGCAATGTCATTTTCCTCGCAGTAGGTTTTGCCAGTATCAAGAATCCCCGCCACCGCGTTGAGTGTCTGCAGGTAGTTCGGAACCGTGATGTCGTAGAAAGAAAGTGCCATTCGAGTACCCCTTAAATGGAAAGCAACAATGTAGAACGAAGGGGCTATTGTTCAACAAGCAACGGACTAAAACCATCCCTCATATGAGGGCATTGGTGAATAGGCGTTATATGTGTCCAATGGTTTTTGCGAGCCAGGCTGGAAATTGCCCGACGTCATCTTGCGACATACCAACAAGGGCAGATACCACGTCACCGCTGATGCTCTGACCCATGGCTGCCAGGGCAACAAGATAAACAATCTGTCTGGCGTCTTCCGGGCTGCTGCCCTGCTCTGACAAAGCGGCGATCACGCTTTGGAACAAATCACCGGAGTTACTACCATCTGGTGCTTCCTGCTGTTCAATGGCGCGCCAGGCTAACAATTTGCCATGCCCATCTTTAGATAAGGTGGCAAACAACCGACTCAAAATCTGCTCCGGTGGCTCCTGATGGTTCAGCGCTTCGACAACATCAGACAACAACTCACGGGTCATTTGCTGGAGTAACGCTTCACGCATGGCGGCCGTTGAACCGAAGTGATGAATGACCGTGGCATGAGATATACCGGCATCTTTAGCCACCCCTGAAATGTTCAGGCCTTCAAGCCCAAATTCCGCCAAGCGATCAGCAGCGACCTTTAAAATCAGGGACTTAGCTTCTTCCGGGGAACGCCGGACGCGTTTTGGTTTTTCTTCTTTCGCGCTATTGACATTCATGTTGATAAGTCTATTATTGACATCATTGTTGATAGAGACCACGGTATCACCTATGACAACTGAAACCAAATACGAGCCCCGCCGCATGCAGCCTCTGGTAGCCATGCGCGCACTGAAAGAACTCATCGCGGATCCAGAAAAGACCGAGAAAGTCTTTGAAGTCATCGATGCTATGTCTGGCAACTCTCTCTATGACACTTACCAGAGATTCCGTAAGTCCGAATCCGGCGCAAGAATCCTCAAAGAGAAGCCACAACTACTGAAGGTTCTACAAGATCGTGATGCCCTCCGAGAAATGGAGCCCGGTAGCCTGGGCCGTGCTTACCTGAACTTTGTTGAAAAAGAACAACTCACCGCAGACGGTTTGGTTGAAGCGAGCGAGCGTGAAGACGAAATTCTGGATCCTGGCATGAGACTCTTCGCGGAACGACAGCGAGATCAGCACGATCTGTGGCATGTACTTACCGGCTACGGTCGTGACACTTTCGGTGAAGCCTGCCTGCTCTCCTTTACCTACGCACAGACAAAAAATCGCGGACTTGGCCTCATTGCCCTGATCGGCACGTTCAAGATTGCTCGAGAAGTTGGCAATGGCGTGTATAAGGCAAGCTGGCGTGCCTATCGAGCCGGTCAGCGAGCCTCCTGGTTACCGCAACAGGAATGGGAACTTCTGCTGCAAAAGCCGATTGATGAAGTTCGTCAGCAGTTGGGTATCACACCCCCTGAAACCTATCGCGAAGTGCTCAGCAATTATCAACTGGCAAACGCCTGACCCCCTAGACCCTTTTGTGCCATGATCAGCATCTGTCGACCGATGGATGCAGTTCATGGCGAGTGTCATTCTTCACCAGTTCTCCTCTTCTCATTTCAACGAGAAAGCTCGTTGGGTGCTCGACTTTAAAAAGGTTGATCACACCAGGCTAGGTTACCTGCCTGGTCCACACATACCCCAAATGAAGAAGCTGTCCGGGCAAAGTGCGACACCGGTACTCGAATGGGATGGGGAAGTTGTTCCTGGCTCAACGGCCATCATCGAATTCATCGACAACAAAGTACCTGACAATCCTCTATTCCCTTCCGACGAGGAAGCTCGAAATCAGGTCACGCGATGGTGTGAACGTCTGGATCGGGAATTAGGCCCTGCAGTGCGAAGTCTTGTGTTTGCCAGCATGATCGATCACCCCGGCTACATCGTTAGCGTGTTCGGAAAGAACAAATCCACAATGAAACTCTTTTTCTACCGGCTGACTTTCCCTATGTTGAAACCGGTGATCGCCAAAGCCAATGGTGTGAACCCTGAAAACCTGAAGAAGGCCGAAGAGATAGTCACTCGATATCTTGATGAAATCGCCACAGCAACGGAACAAACTGGACACCTGGTAGGCAGCTCCTTCACCGCAGCAGATCTCACCGCTGCAGCGCTAGTCGCACCACTAACCAACCCACAGCACCCGGACATGGCAAAACCGGAACCAATCGTGCCCTCCTTCCAGGAACTGCTGGATAACTATCGAAAGCATCCAGCTATTCACTGGGTCGTCAGGCAGTACAACGAGAACCGCTAGACACCGATGCGCAAATTACTGATCGCTCTTGCAGGCATAGTAGCTATTTGCCTGATTGCGTGGCTTCAAAAAATCCCTATCGCAAAGGCAGTGCTCGAGTCACGTTTCGATCTCAAGCTGGAACTTGAGTCCATCGAAATCTCACCGGGTATCCTGCTTACAGCGCGTGGCACCGGTTTTCGACTTTCCGGAGCGCAATTCAAAGCGGAAGCCAAAGACGTGTATGTGCAACTGCGATTGGATCAGCTGCGCGGCAACGAGTACTACCTCGCGCACGTTGAAGCTAAAGATGGCCAGGTCGAAATCGTTCGTGAACTGACAACTGTTGGCGAGACACAACCGCAGCAAGCCGAAGCTAACCCAGAACAACGATCAGCGCGCTGGTTACCTGAGTCATTTCGATTCATCAATGTCGATCTGCACTACCTGGATGACGATCAGGATGTTCACGCCAACTTCGCACAATGTGTCTCTCAGCGGCGTGTTGATGCCAGCGAGATCGACATCGATTGCACTGGCATTCTTCAAGAGTCGCCTCTAGAGATTCATGGACGCTACGGGTTACCCGATCCAAACGGGAATGCTGAACCACTTGATCTCAAAGTGAACTGGGGACAGTACGCACTGAATGCCGAAGGAAAACTCGATGCTGTCTCACGGCTACGAGGCGCTGATCTGAATTTGAGTTTAACTGCACCAGACTCCGCACCGCTCTTAAAATTACTCGGCGCTACCGAGGTAAGGGACGGCGTTGTCGACTTACGCGGTAGCGTCACGCATCAGGAGGCGGGATTCGCGGTCATGCTTTCCGGTGAACTCAGTGGTATCGCAGTTAGCCTTGACGGAACATTGGGTGATCAAAACACCGACGCACTTGTTGACGCCAATTTTAATATCGCTGGCCCATCTCTATTTGAAGTGGGCGCGCTGTTCAACGAATTCCGACTACAACCACAGCCATTTTCAACACTTGGCCATGTCAGATTTGGTAAAAATCACCTGACGTTGTCTGATATCCGAATTGGCGTTGAACAAGGCTTGATGACCGCCTCCATCGATGTACCGAACTTTCCTAAGACCGAAGGCATGCTGGTCGACATCAAGGCTGATGCCTTCAAACCAAACCTGCTGAGACCTGTTGCCGAATTATGTGATCTGCCCCATGAAGAGGTGAATGTCGTTGTGGGGGTTACCATCGATGAACAAGGCCAGGCCATCGACGTCAATATTGACGGCCCAAGCTACGACGTCACCGCAAACGGCGTGCTAAACGAAACACCTGGAAGCGCGCGAATGGACGTCGAAGTCGCCGGTACCTCTCTTGAAGTACTAGGTCACTGCATTAACTTACAACTCCCCGATGTTACCGCCACCCTGACTGCCAAGCTGCATTATTCGGACAACACGCTCGACTTCTCTAACGCACATCTAACCTCCGACCTTGCCAAGGTATCAGGCAAGGTGGCTGTCCAACTTGGTGAGGCATTGACCTACAACGCTGACCTAGCGATCAATGTTCCAGATGCGCTGACGCTTACTGATGCAATGGCAAATTATCGGGGCCCTTTGTCGAACTTCCCGTTCAAGGGGGACCTGGTCTTGGCGGGAAGTCGAGAAAGTCTAAACGTCACGCAATTTACATTTAACGCTGCTGGCCACGACGGCAGCTTATCCGGAACTCTCGGAAATCCCGGCAATCTGGAAGGATTGAAACTCAAACTCAACATGCAGGGAGAGAACCTGCGTCATCTCATCAGTGACGCGGAGAGTTCTTCAAACCATGTTCAGCCTTATCGACTAGATACGCAGATCACCCACGACTCAGACGGTTGGATCATCGAAACACTGGATCTGGAACTGGTGAATACGACCATCAAACTGGATGGCAGGCTAACTCGTTTGCCGATGTACCTGGGTTCGCATCTTGATCTGGCGGCCAAAGGGGACAATATTCAAAACCTGATCGGACCATGGGTGGATCACCCCCTTCCGGCACTGCCATTTGAGGTGAACACCAGCATCGACTTCACAGAGGATTTCTTCAGATTTGAGAATCTCTACGTGACCGTAGGCGAGCATGAACTCAAAGCCAATATGAGTGTTGATCGGCCACCTGATTACAGCAATACCTTTGGCAACCTCTCACTTAACGGTCCAAGCACAGTGGATCTCGTCGAACTGCTGGGCGTTCAATTCGATGTGCTTGATCGACCATATGAGTTCTCGTTTAACCTGAAAGGCGACCTCGATCGTCTGGTGATTAACGACCTGGAAAGCCAGATCGCAGAAACGGACATTTCCGGACAGATCGTTTTCCAAAACAAAACACCCTATTACCTGGATGTGGACCTGGTCTCCGACTCGTTTTACCTGCCTTTGTTTGATCCTTCTTTGCTTGGTGAAGAAGAAGAGGAAGCCCAGGATCAGTACGATGACGGGCGCGTGTTCAGCGATGCAACCTTTCCAACGTCATGGATGCGTGAATTGGAAGGCGAATTCACCTGGGATATCAAGAAAGCCTGGACCACCGAAGAATACACCGCGGAAATCCTGTTCGACCTGGCGCTTGAAGACGCAGAACTCATTGGCAGGAACATTCATTGGGACAGTGATGACTCCAAGGGTGATCTGAAATTTCAGATGAAAGAAAAAGGGGGTAGCGTTGACGTTTCACTGGACGCAACAAGTTCACGACTACCTCTGGTCTGGTTACTCGCAGGCGAATCATTACCATCGGAGAACACCGGCTTCCGTGCCTTGCTATCCAGCGAAGGCAATAGCTTGCGGAGCATGATGGCAAACCTCGACGGAACTGTGCTCTGGCAAGGTGGCAGCGGTCGAATCCAATCCAGCCGATTGGAGTTTCTGTTTGGTGACTTCCTGACCGCGGCTACCAGTGCCATTGTAGGCAGGCAGTCCGCAGAAGATCGCAGAACAACCCTTGTCTCCTGCACTGCTGGTGGCATTCACTTTACCAATGGCACCGCCCACCTGGCGCCGGGTATCGTTTCCAGAACGGATCGAACAGACTTTTACGCCAGTGGCAGCATTGATCTCGCCAGGGAAAAACTAAAACTCGTGTTTCTCACGAAAAGTCGAACCGGCATCGGTCTCTCGCCACTCAAAGTGATCGCTCCTCGCCTCAAAGTCGGTGGCACAATGACAGACGCCCGATTCTCAGTGGATACTACTTCCAGTGCGTTATCGACCGGTGCCGCATTCTTCTCCGGTGGGGTTACTGTGCTGGCGACAGGACTCTGGGACCGTATGAGCTCCAGTTCAGATGCCTGCGCACAGCTACAAGTACAGGCAGAAAAAATGCCGGAATTCGGGGCACACCTAACGAAATAATCTTGGGGTTATACTGACCCTATGCAGCATTCCTGGACCGAAGCAGAATTGATTGAAGCTGGCACCAGCCTGGCGGAAGCAGGCATGTTCGGCATCAGCATCTACATCACCGTCGTCAGTGGGTACCTGGTTGTCGCATACATCGCCGGGAAGGATCTGGAAAAATTTCAGCTGTTCACCATCTCACTGCTGTTTGTCACCTTCTCATTCTTTGCAGCATTCGGCTCATTTGGCCTAATCCGAGGTGCAGTCAACGCCTTCGCAGGCATCGACGATGGTCTTGGCAACGTGGCGCAGGTCATTTACCTCGCAGTGCCATACGCAATTTTATTCGTGCAGCTTCTCGGTATCGGACTGTCACTGAAGTTCATGTCGGATCAGCGTAAGAAAAATGACTGAAGATGAGGAAGAGAGATTACAGCTGTCTTTAAAAAGGATGGATGAAAAATCTAAACCTCAACGTTTGATGAGCCTAGACCCATCGAAGCTACCTTTGAGTCCGGATGACACTCACTGTAACTTTTGTGGAAAGGGACCGAGTGAATATAAAAAAGAAGTAGTTACAGGGCCAAACGTGCGGATTTGCGGAGAATGCATAGAGCTGTGCATGAAATTCCTGAAAGAAATACGTGAAGAGCGAAACACTTAACCAGGCTATTTAATTCAGGATTGTATTAAATTGAAAAACACAGGAGCTACCAGTGCTCGTACTTCGTTCATTCCTAGTATTATCGACAGTCACTATTTTCGCAGTGACGATAGTAGTTTTCGTGAGCCATGGGGCTAATTGGCCGGCGGTCGCAGTCGCCGATATTGTGGAAATGAATTGGCGATCTCAGTTCGACATAGATTTCATCATCTATCTCCTTCTCGCGGCTGCTTGGGTTTCATGGCGCGAAGGCTGCACATTGAAAGGTCATATCTATGGCGTCCTTAGTGTTGTCCTCGGTGGAATGTTTATGTTCCCTTATCTCCTGGTAGCCTCCTACAAAGCTAAGGGTGACGTAAAGGAAATATTACTAGGCCGTGAGGCGCGACACGTAGGGGGGTAGTCATGTCTGAAGAAGAAGCAAGATTTGTTGAAGCATCCGCTGCATACATGGGTTTGTCTGTTTCAGCGGTAGGTTTGTATCTAACGTTACTGAGTGGTTATCTCATCGTTGCTTACGTCGCCGGAAGGGGCTTGTCCAGCACACAGTTGTGGATCGTTAACATTCTTTTTTTGTGTTCGAGCTCATTGATAGTTTTTGCGATCGTGGGGTTCGGATATCGAGGCATATCATTTATCCAGAGATTGCGCGGTGTAGATGAACATATACCCACTGGTCACTTTATTTTTATGGGTGTCCTAGTAGCCGGGATATGTGCCGCACTGTATTTCATGCACTCATCAAGAAAAAATGGGGATATCAACAATCCCGGTGCAACTCCGCCCGACTGAACGCGGATGAGATTCCGGCGGCAAGGAGGCGCCTAACATGCAGTTGAAACCACTAGCTCCCTACTTCCTGGCAACGCTGCTTTTCGTTTCATACTGCGGGTGGGCTCAGCCAACACAGGCAGACGGCACAGATACTTACATCATTCTTAGCGCTCACGCTGCTGACCCGAGCAGCAAACAACCTACTCGCATTGGACTAGTCCATCGAGGGACATCTGGCCTTTACCGAAACATACTGATGCCACACATAGGCGCCGGAGATTTCATCAGCAAGTTTCCTGCCGGAACCTATGCAATCGACCACGTCGACTTTGATGACAAGATAGACAGCGAATCTCAGAAGCGATATGCCAGAGACACGCAGTTGCTAACCTTTAAAGAAGGGAAAATTAACTTCGTTGGAAGTCTGGTATTCAAAAAGGCAGGTTGGAGTAAGTTCACGGTTGCTACTGGTGACAACGACGAGCTTCTCAAGAAAGCGTGTGAACAAATGCCTGATGTTTTTGAATCTCTACCAGTAGTCCTGGTAGGTACTGAAACGGAATTTTTCCACAGTTGTCGTTTAACAGAGTAACCATGACCAACGTGAAAAGGTTAACCTGCCCGCCCGACCAGAAGCTCTGACTCGATCCTGTCTGCAGTTTGCCGATCAATGCCAAGCGATTCGATCATGCTGTCCAGCAACCGTCTTTCCTGTTCACTCACTGGACCATCCTCAAGCGCCGTTCGAACGGCCGCATCATACACCTGCATTTTTCTGAAACTCTCATAGGCTGGCGTTGCCTGTGTGTTCGGCATCGCCGCGTTTGAGAGCATTTCACCCACCCTGAACAGAGGGTTAAGAAAGAACACCAGGACACCCGCTGCCAGCACGCCTGCAACGGTACCCAACTGCTCCGACAGAAGATTACTCGCGAGTTCAGAGACAACAAAGAACATGACAAAGAAGATGGTTGCCACTGTACCCTGCTTCAATCTGCGCTTGATTCTGAGGTCAATGTCGAACAGCTGGGTTCTCAAAATCCCATAAGCAATCAAGGGTACACAAAAGAAAATCACGCCTTGATACAAAAACTGCACCACGTAACCCATCGGATCAGACTTACTGGTGATGGCATCAATACCATCGCCAACGATTCCATATCGGTAGGCAATCAGCACAACAAAGGTGAATATCCAGGTGACATCCCGCACGCCAAAGGCGATCGCAAACGCTTTGGCTTTAACTCGCTCAGTCTCTGAGTCCGTGTTCTTCCAGGCGTGCACGGCGCCGACAAATCCCCAGGTAAGTGAGAGACAGATAACCACATAAAAAGGAACCCGGAACTGAACCAGTAGATCTTCCGGCATCCAGAATAGACTGAATGCGAAGATCAGGCCGCCAAAGAGAATGGTGTTCGCCACCCACTTCACTTTCAGTGGCGCAACGAGCCGGCTGTTAACGGTTGCGCCGATAAACGGCAAATACACCGCGATCAGCACCCAGTCTGAAAATTGATGCATCACTGGACCAGGCCGAGGTGTTCCAAGCGCCTCAAAAATATGAAGATAGTAAAGATGGTTGTCGTAACTGGTGATTACCGCTAATCCATCAGCAACTAAAAGAGCAATAAGAAGCCAGGTTGCGCGAGACGGTGTTGCAACAAGATAAATGTAGAAGGCGAAAGCCCAGGCCAGGAATCCAGCTGGTATGCCGAGCCACTCGATAAACAAATCAACTACTCCCGCTACGTCTACAAACTACCGTACTATCTGCCTCAAGAAAGGTAAACGACAAGCGGCTAGTCTAATGCTTGTGGCTTTTGTACAACCCCTACCTGAGTAATGATCAGCGCCGCGCCGATTAATGCGATACCTTTCAACACGTGAGCCTGTTGCATGAGCCGTACAGCTTCATCTGGCGCGTTAACCATCTGAACACCATGGACGGCAAAAGTTACCGGGACCAGGAACACCACAAGCAACCAAGCGCCCAGGCGTGGTCGCCAGTTGAATAAGATCATACCTGCGCCTGCCAGTTCGACGACACCGGATACGATTACCCAGAAGACTGGATAAGGCATAACGCCCGCCATCAAATCTACGTAGTAAGGAATATTCGTAAAGTGCGTGACACCTGAGAGGAAGAAGAGCAGCGTAAAAAGCACGCGCCCTGAGATGTTCAATACCGGGTGTTTCGGAAGTCGTTCTTCGGCCAACATGGTTTTCTCCTTGTTACATCGCAGCGTATTGCTGGATCCATTCACTGATTCTTTTCTTTCGTTTACCGGAAGCATCTTTCGCGATTTCAGAAACCACCTGCGTTAGCGGTACCAGAGCTAAAGCCTCTCGATAGCTTGTCTCTGCTCGCTGAAAGGCAGCTGCGATGGCACATGGGCGCGAACACTCATTTGCTGTAGCACCGCAGGGCCCACTGCGCCGAACCTCAGTGCACCTGAAGCTCGGCGTCGTGCCTTCTACCGCAGCAGTGATATCCCAAAGCGAGAGGGTTTCAGGCAACCTGGCTAGTCGGTAACCGCCAGAAACACCTCGCTTCGCTATAACGATGTCACCACGACTCAACGCTTGAAGTTGCTTGGCTAAATAGGGGGGTGGTACTCCCAGAAACTCAGCCAGAGCGTCGCCAGGTAAAGTCGCACCCGGCGGCAGGAGAGCTAGCAGCGCACAAGTATGTGCTGCCCATTCGACACCTTTTCCCAGTTGCATAAAGACGGCCTCTTATTACGGACAATATTTATCCATAATAGGTATGCCTGTCAACAAATCGTGATATCGTCGAATTCGTGAAGCAATCACTCGCACATATCTCCCTAGTCGTCCGTGACTACGACGAAGCCATCGAATTCTTTACGAAAACACTTAGTTTTGTGCTCGTGGAAGACAGATACATTCCCGAGCAAGACAAGAGATGGGTACTGGTTGCTCCACTCAATTCAGATGGTGCATCTCTTTTGCTCGCTAAAGCCTCAAACTCGGAGCAAGAAGAACGAATTGGAACCCAAACGGGCGGCCGGGTATTTTTGTTTCTCCAAACCGATGACTTCTGGCGCGACTACAATGATCTACTCGCTAAAAACGTCGAGTTCGAGCGAGAACCCAAAGAAGAAGCCTACGGTACGGTTGCGGTATTTAAAGATCTCTATGGCAACCTTTGGGATTTGATTCAGTACAATGAGAATCACCCAATCTATGGCAAGCACGCCTAGCGACTCGGAGTTCAAATGAACGAAGCAATGAAACCATTGAGATGCTTCTGCAAATAGATGAGGCATTAAGCACACAGATTGAGTTCTGGTTAACAGGAACCTTCGCGCTAATCATCACAACCTTTCTAGTCGGGGCTCGGTTTTCCCGACCACTTCGCTGGTTACTTGCCGTCTTGTACACACTCTTCTCGGCTACATTTCTCGTCAGGTGGGCGTTGATCGGCAGTGGCACAAAATGGGGGATAGACAAACTAGCGGCTCTTGCGCCTGACCATCCATATACCGTTGCTGAGCCTGCAAACGCTTTTATCGGTTATGCAACCGCCTCTCTAATCATCATAGGCACAGCAAGCACCATCTATTTCTTGTTTAAGTCGGAGCAACTGGTCAATCGAGAACCGGATCGCGAATAAACGCATTCACTATGTCTTATAATTCAAAGAAAAAAACACGACATGCATAAAGCCAATCACTTCAGCTCAACCTTCGGTTTTCTCATGGCGGCGACAGGCTTCGCCGTGGGCCTCGGTAACATCTGGCGATTCCCCTACATCACCGGTGAAAACGGCGGTGGTGCTTTCGTCATCGTCTATCTTGGGTGTGCCCTCATCATCGGCATACCAATTCTTGTTGCAGAGCTGCTCATGGGGCGGATGGGTCAGGGCAACCCTCCCCTCGCGATGGAAAACGTCGCGCGTGCGAACGGCAAATCACCATTATGGAAACATGCCGGGCACCTGAACCTGCTTACCGCATTTACGATTCAGGGTACCTACTGTGTCGTCGCAGGCTGGGTCCTCTGGTATTTGTTCAAAGCCATCACGACTGGTTTCACCGACATAACGGCGGATGTGGCCGCCTCGCAGTTTAATGATGTCCTGGGCAACATTGGCGGCATGTTCGTCTGGACGGTTGTTGCGCTGCTGCTAACCAGCGCCATCATCTACGCCGGCGTTAACGACGGTATCGAACGTTCCGTGAGAGTGCTGATGCCCACCCTGTTCCTCCTGATGGTTGTACTGGTCATCTTTAATGCGACTCAGGCCGGGTTCGGCGATGCTATTGCCTATCTGTTCACACCTGATTTCTCCAAGATCGATGGCGGCACCTTCCTCGCCGCAGTCGGCCAGGCGTTTTTTAGTATCGGTGTTGGCATGGCGGGTATGCTGATCTTTGGCTCTTACCTGCCGCAGGAAGTTTCCATAACCAAATGTGTGTTGATCATTATTGTGATTGATACCTGCGTCGCGTTATTCGCTGGGCTCATGATCTTCCCGATGGTATTCCGATTCGGTATGGACCCCGCCGGAGGCCCAGGTCTGATTTTCCAGACACTGCCTGTCGCCTTCGCCCAGATGCCGGGTGGGCATTTTGTCGCCATCCTGTTTTTCACCCTGCTCTCGGTGGCCGCGGTGACATCGATGGTCGGTCTTATGGAACCTCTTGTGGCCTGGATCGAAGACACTTTCGATTTCCCTAGACACAAGGCAACGGTCACGATGTTTATCGCCATTGGTTTGCTGGGCGTTCTAAGTGTTCTGTCATACAACGTGATTTCAGGCTGGAAGATCGGCGCGATGGACCTGAACGGCATACTCGATTACCTGGCGAACCAGATCATGTTGCCGCTCGGTGGATTGCTGATTGCGATTTTTGCTGCCTGGCAGGTCAGTAAGTCCAGCTTGCGTGAACAGTTACCGTTAATGCCGGAAGCTGTATTTGAAATCTGGCATCTTTTACTGAGGTTCCTGTTACCTGTCGCCATCATCGTCATTCTGGTCACAGGCCTCAGCTAAATGCTGAAACTCTATTCAGCACCGCGCACCCGAAGCTTTCGGGTTGCGTGGTTATTGGAAGAGATGGGCCTGGAATACGAACTGATTCAGGGTGAGTTCAAGCCCACTGGCTCAAACTTCTATATTCAGGAAACGCCCACCGGTAAATACCCAACCATCGATGATGACGGGATAATCCTGATCGAATCCGGCGCCATCTGCGAATATCTGCTCGATAAATATGGGGACGCAGCTCTCAGACCTGAGAGTGGCACTGCCAGTTATGGCGAATACCTCCAATGGATGTACTTTGCGGATGCCACGGCGTTTGCTCCACTTGGCATTGTTGTGTGGCTCACCTTGTACCGCGACGATACCGATCAGAACATGCATCTGGTTCACGACGCGAAGGAGCGAGCTAAATCCGGGTTAGCGTATCTGGAAGATCACCTGCAGGGCCGCAACTGGCTTTTAGGTGACCAATTCAGTGCCGCAGACATCATGATGGCGTTCACCCTGCAGGCAGCAGATGCTCTGGGTGTGCTCACGGACTTTCCAACACTCACCAGCTATCTCTCTCGATTGCGAAACAGAGAGACTTTTGCCATCGCCGCCAAGAAAACGGGCAACCATTAATTTACCCGTTGTTTTGACCAACTAACCTGCTATCGTGGCAAAAGGCCGCAAGTTTGTATCGCGCTCTCAGACCCAATTAACAGAGGTATAAGTCAACATGATCGAGATTGTGGTATCGATAGTCGTAGCTGCCTTTCTCGTGATTACTGTTCTCACAATTGGCAATGTATTCAATTTCGCACCTATCGTAAGAAACTTCCCCGTAAAACCACGCTTTGAAGACCATTTGTTCAAAGCTCTTGTGATAGAAATTATTGCGATCTGTCTGACTGTAGCTGGCGCGTACTTTGATGATCGACGAGAACTCGTAAAGGAAAGAGATGAAGCGAACGCCACACTTGAGTTAACGCTAAATTCTTGGGAGGGCATCTCACGTGTTTGGATGGATGAACCCTCAGGATCTTCTACGTCTGGACTTACAGATCCTGCTTCTGAAGGTGCGGTGCTAGTAGGTGTTGACGACGAAGAATCTGCACTATTTGTTCTGAATACAAAGGATGGCCACTTTCCCCTTGTAAGATCTTACATCGAGTTAGTAGGTAGCAATGGAAAAGCAATCGCAGACGATCTAGAAGCAGTAACTTACGATGGTTCTAAGTATTACTACGCAATAGCGTCACACCGCTTAACTGGGAAAGCATCCAAGGCACGCAAAGTTAGAAGGCTGTTAAAATTCGAAATTCCGGAAGAGTGGGAATCAGGCTACTCGAAGGTAGTTGTTACGTCACCAACAGACCTAACAGATTTGCCTGAAGGCGGCGTTGAACTCGATACTTTACTCAGACAAGCAGGTGTGGATCTCACCAATTGGCGGAGTGACAAGGTCGATCCACCACATCCTTTCGGTCTGGAAATTGAAGGGATCGTATACTCCGGCGGCACACTTTTTATAGGACTTAAATGGCCACTCGATAATGAAGCAGCGTTGCTCCTCGGATACAACATAAGCTCTGAGTCTTTTTCATGGATAAGGCGTTTGAAACTCACTGGAGAAGACGGTTTACCTCAAGGAATTACGGGATTAGCCATCAACGGCGACCACTTATTGGTCGCTTCCAACCCACCACAAAAAGTGGATGTTGATCACGATCCCGGATCGGTCAAGTACTACGGGAAGTCTAAGCTTTGGGCATTCCCTCTCGCCGTTTTTGAGACAACGGGCAATCAAGAACCCTTAGATGGAACTCCAGTATTTCTGGCGGTACAGGACAACACCAAGCTTGAAGGTATAGCCAGCGAAGGAAACAAATTGTATCTGAGTTTCGAAGGGGATCGACAAGTCTTCAGAATAGTGGATCTACCCGAGATTCTGTGAATTTGCGCTAGCTGCCTTCCTACGTCTAATGCACAACTGTGGATGACTGAAAAAGTGAAGCCCGCTACACTTATCCTTTTTGGATTGTAGAGAAACCCCTTGGAACTGGAATTTACCGAAGAGGAACAAGCCTTTCGCGAGGAAGTACGGCAACTGCTCGCTGAAGAACTCACTGATGAGATTAAAGCGGCTACTGCGAAAACCACCACCGTATTCGCTGACAAAGACGTGGCCGTTGCCTGGCAGAAAATCCTACACAAGCGTGGATGGGCTGGCGTGTCCTGGCCGAAAGAGTTTGGCGGCACCGGCTGGACGTCCAACCAGCGATACATATTCAATCAGGAGTGTCTGAAAGCCGGCGCACCTGGGTTGATTCCTCTCGGTCTAAGAATGTTGGCGCCTGTGATCTTCAAATACGGCACAAAGGAACAGCAAGACTATTACCTACCTAAAATTCTTTCCGGCGAACACTACTGGTGTCAGGGTTACTCTGAACCAGGATCCGGATCGGATCTCGCCAGCCTGAAGACCCGAGCTGACAAAGATGGCGACTACTACGTCGTGAATGGCACCAAGATCTGGACAACACACGCACAGTTTGCCGATCACATATTCTGTCTGGTCAGAACGGACATGGATGCTCGCCCCCAGGCTGGCATCAGCTTCCTGTTAATCGACATGGACACACCGGGCGTCACTGTAGAACCCATCATCACCATGGCGGGTGATCATGAAGTTAACCAGGTGTTTTTCGATAATGTGAAGGTGCCAATCACCAATCGAGTTGGCCCTGAGAATGAAGGTTGGACTGTGGCCAAGTACCTGCTCGAGTTCGAACGTGGCGGCGGCACCGCAGCAACTGGTCTGCAGCTCGGCATGCAGGAACTTAATCTGCTGCTCGACGACCTGCCTGACGAACATGAGCTCAAGAAGCGAGCAACCGAACTGGCCATCGAAGTGGATGCATTGACCCAGATGGAAACGGATCTGCAGGCTCGAGTGGCCGCAGGCAAAAACCTGGGTTCCGGCACATCGCTCATGAAGAATATGGTCAGCGGTCTTGGCCAGCAGATGTCGACGACGCGCCTGGAAGCACTCGCCTATTACGGATTGCCACACAACAACCTGCTCTGGCTGAACGGCCAGGAAGGCGTTGGTGAGGAAAGACACCAGACCGCGATCGGCACCTACTTAAATAACCGGGCGTCTTCGATCTTCGGCGGTTCCAAAGAGGTTCAAAAGAACATCATCGCGAAAACCGTACTCGGTCTCTAAACAATAAAAATAAACTGAGGGCTCTATGGCAGATTTATCAGGAAAGGTTGCACTGATTTCCGGTGCAGCGAGACATCGAGGATTGGGTCGCGCCATGGCCATTCGTTTGGCGGAAGACGGCGCTGACATCATCATCACTGGTCGCGCTCGTAATCCGGATGATCGACCTGACAACGAAAAGGAAATTGGTTGGACCGGCGTAAACTCCCTCGCGGAAGAAATCGAGGGCATGGGCAGAAAAGCCCTGGCAGTAGAAGGCGACGTCACGAAACGTGAAGACGTCGAGCGCATTGTCGCCGCCGCCAAAGAAAAATTCGGCACCATCGACATACTGGTCAACAATGCCGGTGTACCCAGTGGTGCAGGTGCCGCGCCGATTCTCGATATGAATGATGACCTTTGGTATGACACCGTCGACGTCAACCTGAATGGTGTCTACCTGATGACCAAACTCGGCGGCCAAATGATGCGTGACAATGGCAACGGCGGCTCAATTATTAATATCTCTTCCACTGCGGGTCGCCGCGGCATTCCAGACTATGGTGCTTACTGCGCGACCAAGTGGGCCGTAGTCGGTTTTACACAACAACTGGCGATCGAACTGGCGCCCCAGAACATCCGGGTTAACTGTATTGCCCCAGGTTCACATGCGACCGATATGATGGATGGCACCATCGGCAGAACAGCAAACCGATTCGGCATCAGCACCGATGATGTCACCGCCGGTATTCGAAGAGCAGCGCCGATGGGCCGGCAAGGTCTTCCCAGCGAGCTTGCTGCCAGCGTGTCTTTTCTCGCAGGCGATGATTCGAGCTTCATGACCGGGCAAACCCTGAACGTCGACGGCGGCGCGCACATGTCATGAAAGCAGGATCCTTTTTCCCCGGCACGCACTACTCTTCTCTGTACGCCATGGCCGGGGACGATTGCTCCCTCTTTTTTGACCTGGACGAACTCACACCCAAACAACAGCAGGATCATCGCGACAACATCGAGCTGACCGCGATGCTCCAGGTGGCTCTCGCCTGCATCGGACACAACCGTGATCACCTTGCGTTGTATGAAAACTACCAGGACCCGGAACTGCAAAAAGTCCTGCGTCGTTATCACAACTTTTTCACACGCATGGTGGATGACGTTGTTCCCGTGGAACACTTCAGCTATCACCCCGCACTCTCCTACTACGATTCAGTGGCGAAGCTGATTGACGAAAACCCCAATCTGACTGATGTAGCGAACCTTTATATGTCCAGCGGCTCCAATTCAGTTGTTCACCGGGATGAAACGCTGTTGGCTATGAATCGAAACGTGAACTCCAAGAAACACTTCGCTGAACACGCGCCCGAGTTCGACATCCCAGTACCAGATACACTGATAACCACCAAGGCAGAGTTAACGGGCGAAGCCGTTTCCAGTTTCTTCAACACACATGGCAATAAGATCGTGGCGAAACTACTCGGTCTGGCCGGTGCTAGAAATGTCACCATGGTCGATAGCATCGTTGAGTGCCAGGAGTTCGTCGCCGAATACGAAGATGGCTTCGTAATCCTCCTGCAACAGCGTTTGGATCTCGACTTCTACTCTGAGATGACCGTGGATCTCGTCGTATCCAACACTGACATTCGGCTGTCCAACGTGCGCAAAATTTTGTTTGCCGACGGTCTCTGGGTCGGCAACCTCATCGGTGAAGGTGTTTCGCTCACCGATGAACAGTGGGAAGTGCTGCGCAATGTTGGTGAGTACGCTCGCCATCATGGTTACACCACTGAGGAAGGCAGCAATCTGGGCATCGACTACTTTGTCGGGAAAGATGGGAGCGTCATCGTGACCGAGATTAACGCCCGCTGGACCGGCGGCTTGTTTCCTGCAGAGATCCTTCGACAAACGGGCACTGGCGGCAGAGACGCCGTTCCCTTCTTCGACCTGGTATTGATAGATAAACGAGATGCCTATGTAGACTTTCTGGATCGTTACCTGGTGGGCGAATACGAAGGTGATTTCGCAATGGCGCCTTTTGGCTTTGGCTGTTTCCCCATCCATATGGATGGCCAGGATTTCTTCTACACCTGGCAGGCTGTCGTGGGAGACCTGGACGCCATGAGAGCCGTCAAACGACAAGAATTAGGCGATGGCGCATTGCCGACGGTGGATATCATCAGCCTCTGACTGACACTCCTATACATCGAAAATTTTGGGCCGATCGCCGGTCTTTATCTGTAATTGGTAGCTGAAAACAATCGATGGCATATAGAACCTACGCACCAAACCCACAGCTCAGCGCCCTCGTTGAGAAAATCAGCATTGAGGAAGACTGGCAGGAACCTTCTGGAACAATCACGCCAACCCGCATCATCCCTACAGGGACGATCGACCTGTTATTTCACTACGGAGATCCATTCGCGCAGGTAATCGGGGAAACTGTTGTCACAAAACCCTACGCCTACGTCGCAGGCCAAAGAACGAGAAGCTTCGAGGTCACCGCGACGGGCAAGATGGGTATCGTCATCGTCAGCCTTAAACCCTGGGGGTTCGCAGGTCTCACTAATATGAAACTCGCTGAGACCACAGATCAGTTCGTCGACATGGTGACTATCTTTCCAGAGCAACAGGTTCTCAGTCTCATCGATGCGCTAAGAAACGAAGCTGAACCTGAGACCAAGGTTTCACTCGTGCAGGGCTTTCTTGAGACTCAGCTCACTTGTCGTAGAGATGAGCTGGTGCTCCAAGCATTGAGACAGCTGTACCAGGGGTCAGGAGATATCTGTAGCCTCTGCCAGCAGCTGGGTATCAGTAAGCGCCAGCTGGATCGACGCTTCGCCAACCACATAGGGCTCACTGCGAAGAAGCTGCAAACGATCATCCGTTTTCAACGTTCGCTCGCGCATCTGGACTCAGACCTTTGCCAAACTGCCCATGAAGCCGGCTACTTCGACCAGTCGCATATGATCCGTGACTATCAGCGGTTCACCGACAAAACCCCTGGCTACGTCTTGTCGCGGACCGCCGCCACTCCTCTTATGGCGTTTTATGCTCGTCCCGACAATATGTCTCATTTTTACAATCGCCTGCACCTGCAATAACCAAAAATCAGTTCTTTTCGATCGGATGACATACCCATGAAAAGAACTCTACTGATTGCACTGATAACCCTCGCGAACACCGCTTTCGCACAGGTCAGCATTCCCCTCACAGAAGAAGCCTGGAATCAGGGGGACAACATGCAATTCGGGCAGTATCTGAGGCAAGACAGCGTCCTGCTTGGCGGTGGTGTTTACGCTGCCAAAGGCACCGATATGTACAACGGACAAATCGACGTAGACATAGCTATGCACGGGCAACGAGGTTTCATCGGAATCGTGTTCCGGCATCAGTCAGACACCGACTACGAACTCATTTATCTACGACCGCACAAGTCCAGATTGCCAGACGCTCTTCAATACACACCGGTATTGAATGGCTTATCTGCGTGGCAGCTCTATAGTGGTGATGGATACACTGCCCCAGCGGAGCTTGCTCACAACCGCTGGGTTCACCTTAAAGTCGTCATCGAGAATGACACCGTTAGCGTATTCATCGACGATTACGAAGAACCTGCACTCGTGTCTAAGATGAAAGGAGATCTGGATTCAGGCGCTGTGGGGTTGTGGGGGCTTAACGTTGCTCACTTCGCGAATTTCACCTACACACCGAGCGACGCCTCGACTACAAAAAAACGCTCAGAGAAAACAAACATACCCGAGAACGCCATCACCGATTGGCAGTTATCCCAGGTCTTCGAGTTTGAAGCCCAGACTGACAGGTTGGTTCCCGAAACTGTGACGTGGCAATCCGTTGATGTCGAAGACGGTGCCCTGCTGAATATCTCGCGTTATCGAGCGAACATCGACGATGCCAATAGGACAATCCCTACCAGCAACAAAGATCTGGTGTTTGCCAGAACAATTATCGAAAGTAAGACAAACGGGTTACGAACACTTAATTTTGGATACAGCGACGACGTAACCATATTGTTGAACGGTAAACCGCTCTACACTGGCAGGTCTGGATTCTCCCAGCGATACCCTAACTCACTGGGTATCGTTGGCTTAGAGAACGACGCGGTTTATCTGGACCTTAAAGCGGGTAAGAACGAACTGGTGTTTGCAGTAGCAGAAGTATTTGGCGGCTGGGGTCTCGTTGCCACACTGGAGGACTAAAACATGATCCGATCATTCATCGTAATTTCCATGGCGTTTGCTGGATTGTTCAGTGACGTGGTTCAAGCAGACCCTGCGATGGCTCAAAGAATTGCGACTCAGCAGAACACCGCTGATCGGCATGAATTTGATCAGCGCAGAGATGCAGCCAGACGACCTTATGAGCTCTTCCAATTCCTTGAACTCAAGGAAGGCATGGTGGCGTTGGACGTGGGCGCCTATGCCGGCTACACCACCGAAATGTTAGCCGCCGCCGTGGGTCCCCAGGGGAAAGTCTATTCGCACAACACGCAACAGGTTCACGAGCGGTACGCTGACGGATACTACGAGCGGACTATGGCAGAACGTCTCAGCAATAACCGGTTACCCAATGTGGTACTGCATATCCGAGAATACGATGACCTGGGCCTGGAAAACGAAGTTGATGTCGCCTTCCTCGGTAATCTCTTGCATGACTTTCACAACCGGGACGGCAAAGAAAACGCCATCAAGTTTCTAAAGAGCATTTATAGGGCTTTGAAACCCGGAGGTGTTCTCGGCGTGATGGATCATGTCGGCCTAGAAAGCGAAAACAACTATCCGCTTCATCGAATGACACCGAACCTCGCCAGAGATCTGCTTACTCGATCGGGCTTCGTGATTGAAGCAAGTTCAACGCTCTTCGCGAACGCGGCAGACGATCACAGCATCATGGTCTACGACAATCGTGTCTATCTAAAAACCGATCGTTTTCTGTTTCGTGCCCGCAAAGAATAAAAGTGAGGGTCAGCTTCCCGTATAGTTCGGGGCTCGTTTCTCAACGAAGGCACGCATACCCTCTTTCGCATCATTGGTTCGCGAACACATGAGCTGATTGCGATTCTCAATGGCCATGGCGGCTTCCAGACCTGCTGCATCGATGGCCATGTTGAGCCCCTCTTTCGTTAGCCTGAGGCCCATCGGTGAAGTCGTCAGCATTTCATCAATATAGGGCTGAGCTGCCGCTTCCAGCTGGTCATCAGGTACCACCTCAGAAACAAGGTTGGTTGCCAGCGCCCTTTCCGCGTGAATGAATCTGCCAGTTAGCATCAATTCAGAGGCGACGGAAGTGCCAACAAGACGAGGCAAGAAGTAACTGGAACCCATATCGCAGGCAGACAACCCGATGCGAATAAACGCTGCATTCATTTTGGCGCTCTCACCGGCAATTCGAATATCGGAAGCCAGCACAAAAGAAAAACCGCCACCACACGCGGGCCCCTGCACCAAAGAAATAATCGGCTGCGGGCAACGGCGCATGCGAATGTAAACCTCCGCCAGGTAACCCTGGAATCCCATACCGCCACCAAAAGGCTGCTCATAAGTGCCAGCCTGGGATGCTTTGATATCCAGACCTGCGCAGAACGCTCTACCTGCACCGCGCATCACAACAATTCTTGTTTCTTTGTCTTCGATTAACCCACCAAAATAATCACGGAGCTCAGTGACCATCGGGGTATTTATAGAATTCAGGGCTTCCGGTCGATTTAGAGTCAGCCAATCCACCTGGCCGCGTTTTTCAATGGAAATTGTCTCGTACATGATCTGTTCCTCAGGTTCTTGTTTTTAGCTGACTAACTTACGAATCTCAGATGGCGCGGGTGCACCAGGGATAAACATGACAACCGCATCATCAAAACCTGCGGCGGCATATCTCGATAGCGTCTCACCCAGTTCACCCAGATCGGTTTCACCGGAAACCATGATGGTCGACACTATCGCTCGCCCGCCTCCCAATTCACGGTAACCCGGGATGGTTTGCTCCAGATCTTCCACGCTTCTGTGCATACCGGAAGCAATCCAGAAGTCGAACTCTTCCGCTGCTCGCTTTATCCCTTTGCCCCAGGTGCCGTAACCAAGCTTTGGTCCACCTTCAACATTTGGCCACGGGCTGATTGACTTCCCATCCTGCTCGCCGTCGTTAAACCAACCGCGAAGCAATCCCAGTTTTTCATTGAATGCGTTGAATCGATTGCCGAAGTCACTGCGATGAATCTCGTGATCCACTTCCGTTGAGCCAGCACCAACACCCAGAAGCAATCGACCACCGGCAATCTGCATCAGCGAAAAAGACTTGAGCGCAACATCAACCGGCTCATATAAAGACAGCTGCAGGATACCGGTGCCGAGTTCCACGTGATCAGTAGCCACTGCCGCTGCTGTCAGCGCTATGAAAGGGTCCGCGACCATAAAGCCACGGCCCATCGCCTGGGCGCTCCACAAGCTGTCATAACCTTCAACTTCCAGCTGTTTTGCCTGCTCTGTCAGGCCATTTGGATTGGTGGGATCTACTGGTCCCAGAAGTGCGCCTAATCTCATAGTGAAAACCTCAAGCGTTTGATTCCATAAATTGCTTTAGCAGTCGAAAGCTTCGGGTACCAAACCACGAATAAAATTCACCATCGACCAGCACGCCATTAAAACCGGCCTCGGTCAGCGCATCAACATGGCGACCAAATGGAAATGGCTCTGAGGAAAAAAGATAAAAGACATCAGGATCGGGTAAGCACTCTGCATCAAGTTCGGGGTAAGGCTTCTCATGTTCCGGCAGATAAGCACCCAAGCCAACCTTCTGCAGCATGGAACCAATAAAAGTTTCCCTGCTCACAGCCATCCAGGGGTTTCGCCAGATCATGTATTCAATGCGTTTAAAGCCGGACTTTCTATCGCCGACCTGATCAAGGATCGCCGGCACCTCTGAAAAACCGCGGAAGTCGAGGTCCGGTTTACTCGCGAGTGACTGCCACTCTGCGCCAAGGGTTGCGATTGACTGACTTTCTAATTTGTCAGAAAGCGAATGTAGCTCATCACCAATCGTATCGACACTGGTGATGTGCGTTGCGTGAAGCGGATAAGGACAGCTTTCCGCCATGGGCAAGGTGTTTTCCTCCCTGTCCATGACGACGATATCTGGATTGAGTGCTTTGCAGGCATCCCAGTTGACGTCTTTGGTGCCGCCAACCACGGGAATACTTTCGACATCCGCATCCGGATGGATGCAGAAACGGGTCCGCCCTACGACGTCGACATCACAGTCAATCAGCGTCTCGGTAAGGCTGGGTACGAGCGATACTACGCGCATGCGAACCCGACTGCTGTTTTAGGTGCTACGACGATACTGACCGCCAACCTCAAAGAAAGCATCGGTCAGCTGACCAAGAGAACAGTGCTTAACCGCCTCCATCAGAGCTTCAAAACCATTGCCGCCTTCTGAAACAACCTGCTTCAGATGGTCGAGTGCTGCTTCTGACTGATCTGAATGACGCGCCTGGAAATCAGCGAGTCTGGCAATCTGGCTTTGCTTTTCTTCTTCCGTTGAACGGGCAAGTTCGATCGTCGTCTCTTCCGGCTCGGACTCCGGCTGGAAGGTGTTCACACCAATAATTGGCAGAGAACCATCGTGCTTGAGCGTCTCATACTTCATGGACTCTTCCTGGATCTTGCCACGCTGGTAACCAGTTTCCATGGCACCGAGCACGCCACCACGATCCGAGATGCTTTCGAACTCACGCAATACCGCTTCTTCAACCAGGTCTGTCAGTTCATCCATGATGAACGAGCCCTGGTTCGGGTTTTCGGTTTTGGTTACACCAAACTCGCGGTTGATGATCAGCTGAATCGCCAGAGCACGACGAACCGATTCTTCTGTCGGGGTTGTGATCGCTTCGTCATAAGCATTGGTATGCAGACTGTTACAGTTGTCATTTATCGCGAGGAGCGCCTGCAGCGTGGTACGAATATCATTGAACTGCATTTCCTGTGCGTGCAGCGAACGACCGGAAGTCTGAATGTGATACTTCAATTTTTGGCTTCGCTCATTGGCACCATACTTCTCACGCATCGCAACCGCCCAGATACGACGTGCTACTCGACCGATGACGGTGTACTCAGGGTCCATACCGTTCGAGAAGAAGAACGACAGGTTCGGCGCAAAGTCATCAATGTGCATGCCGCGAGCAAGGTAAGCCTCAACAAAGGTGAAGCCGTTTGCCAGGGTAAACGCCAACTGTGAAATCGGATTCGCGCCTGCTTCTGCAATGTGATATCCGGAGATGGAAACCGAGTAGAAGTTACGCACCTGGTTATCGATAAAGTACTGCTGGATGTCACCCATCATGCGCAGGCTGAACTCTGTGGAGAAGATACAGGTGTTCTGACCCTGGTCTTCTTTCAGGATGTCGGCCTGAACCGTGCCACGCACGTTTGCCAGAGCAAAGGTCTTGATCTCAGCTCGCTCAGCTTCATTCGGTTCACGACCTTCTTTTTCCTGGAACTTCTCAACCTGCTGTTCAATGGCAGTATTCAGGAACATCGCCAGAATCGCCGGAGCCGGTCCGTTGATCGTCATGGAAACCGAAGTGCTTGGATTACAGAGATCGAATCCGCCGTAGAGC
Organism: Pseudomonadales bacterium; assembly: GCA_965267195.1. GTDB lineage: Bacteria > Pseudomonadota > Gammaproteobacteria > Pseudomonadales > Azotimanducaceae > UBA9659. The sequence goes on along the minus strand of OZ253942.1, from coordinate 46,398 downwards.
ACTTTCATATCGTCCAGCGTTGCAATCGACACACCGGAGTTTCCGATCTTGCCGTAAATGTCGGGGCGAGTTGCCGGGTCAAAACCGTAAAGCGTCACACTATCGAATGCAGTTGAGAGACGCTTGGCGTCTGAGTGCTCAGACAGCTTCTTGAAACGACGGTTGGTTCGAGCGGGATCACCCTCACCGGCAAACATACGAGCGGGATCTTCACCCTCACGCTTGAACGGGAACACACCTGCGGTAAACGGGAAGTAGCCTGGCATGTTTTCACGCTTCAGGAAGCTCAGCAGTTCACCGTGATCTTCGTATTGGGGAACCGCAACTCGTGAAATCCAGTTTCCGGAAAGCGACTCACTACCAAGACGTGTACGGATCTCTTTACCTGATGAAGTCGTTTCAACACGCTCTTCACCCTGGTAGCCCTCTTTCATGGCCGGCCAGTTTTCAAGGAGCTTTTTGTTTTCCGAGGTCAGTGCGTCTTCTTTCTGTTCGATGAGTACGCCAATCTTCTCGTTCTCTTCACCCAGCATTTCCAGCGTGCCGTTCAGCTGCTGACGCTCACGCGCGATTCGTGCCTGTTCCTGGGTATCTGAATGATAGGTGCGAACAGACTCTGCAATCTCTGCGAGGTAACGAACTCGAGCTGCAGGCACGATGACTGATCGTTCACTGGGCACGCGGCTGTCGATATAAGGGAGTTTTGATTCCCACTCACGCAGTCCTTTCTCACGTAGTACAGACAGCAACCCGTGATAGGCAGCAGAGACGCCATCGTCACCGAATCTTGAAGCGATCGTGCCGAAGACCGGCAGTTCTTTCGGAGATTGATCCCAGGCTTCGCGGTTACGCTGAACCTGCTTCGCCACATCTCGCTGTGCGTCTTCTGCGCCTTTACGATCAAACTTGTTGATGATCACGATGTCCGCGAAATCCAGCATGTCGATTTTCTCGAGCTGGCTCTGGGCACCAAACTCCGGCGTCATGACATACATGGAAGCATCCACGTAAGGCACGATGCCCGCATCACCCTGTCCGATACCCGGTGTTTCCACCACAATCAGGTCAAAGTTGAATTTACGAGTCGCTGCTATCACCTCAGTCAGATAGTCGGGCACTTCGCCGGTTGAATGACGAGTTGCGATAGAGCGCATAAAAATATTGTCCGCATAGATCGAGTTCATGCGGATTCGGTCACCCAGAAGCGCACCACCAGTCTTTCGACGTGTCGGGTCAATGGCGAGGATTGCAATATTCGCGGTGTCACCACTGTCTGTTCGGAAGCGGCGGATGATCTCATCTGTCAGGGATGACTTACCCGCACCACCAGTACCTGTAATACCAAGCACAGGCGTCGAACGGTCAGAACCCAGCTTCAGTGCTGCAAGGTCGCCTGCACCCATCTCCCCACGCTCGATCGCGGTGATCATGCTGGAAAGCGCGAGATAATTGTCTGCCTGAACTTCCTGGCTGCTGTGTCCGGTTGAACCCGCTGCGCGACACGTATCCACCATGTCCTGGATCATGCCAACGAGGCCCATGTTCATTCCGTCTTGTGGCGAGTAGATTCGCGCGACGCCGTAATCGTGCAGTTCCTGAATCTCTTCCGGCACGATGACACCGCCACCGCCGCCGAACACTTTAATGTGAGAAGCATTGTGTTCTTTCAGCATGTCCACGACGTACTTGAAGTACTCGACATGACCACCCTGGTAAGAGCTGATCGCGATACCCTGAACGTCTTCCTGCAATGCGGCCTGAACGACCTCCGCAACCGAACGGTTGTGCGCGAGGTGAATCACCTCAACACCTAACGACTGCAGAATACGGCGCATGATGTTGATAGACGCATCGTGCCCATCAAACAGACTGGCCGCGGTCACAAATCTCAACGGCGGTTGCTCCTGCTGTGTTTGAGTACTGCCTTCTACGGATCTGACTTTTGCTTCTGACATGGTATTACCCTCTTATTCTGCTGCGATCAGCAGCGTCATTGTATTCTTGAGATTGTCGTGCAGTTGCCTGGTTTCCTCCAGGTCACTTGGATTGGCCAGCCAGTAATAAACGATACCGATGACTGACGCACAGAACTGAGCAGCAATTTCGTCTGCCCGTGATTTTGTTTTCTGACGGATATGGGGATCCGTATTAATCCAGCTCACATGTCCTGGTGACGCCGGTTGTGAATGTTGCCGATGATAGCTGACAGCTCGGAACCCGCATTCACCGACTCGAACCACAAGGTGTAAAAGGCTCTCACCTGATCCGGAGCTTCAACACAAAAACGGTAGTGCTGATCCAGCGCATCATGGATGGCATCGAGACCTGTTTTTTGTTCGGTGGCATCGGTGAGCTGTGACAACCAGATCTCACCCACATGACGAAGAACAAACGCATACAGGTTGTCTTTCGAACCAAACCGCTGGCCAGCGAGGCCGCGGGAGTAGCCCGCCATCAAACCAACTTCTTTCAGGCTTGTCGCCGCCGGACCGAGCTCCACAATCAGGCGAACGGCAGCTTCCAACATCTTCTTGTCAGAGATCTCCGTTCTTTCCGCCTGAGTCAGGCGCCCTGTTTGCTTGATGGTCATGGACTAGAAGCACTCCTCGTTTAGTGCGACGCCAATATCTGCACCTGAAACGACTGCATCCATATAGCTGCGGTGTCTTGGCAGCAGCTGAGAGAAGTAGAACTTCACCGACGCAAGTTTCTTCTCGTAGAACTCACGCTCATCACCCTCTACACCGGCAGCTGCTTTCTCTGCGGTCTTGGCCATATACCAGCCACCCGCAACATAACCCATGCTCATCAGAAAATTGTAAGCAACCGCGCCGACAAACTTCTGATTGGATTGCGCGTTTTCAAGGATATATCTTGCTGCGGTTTGCAGGTTTTCAGTAGCACTGCGAAGCGCCACGCCAATCGGCTTCAATTCCGCGTTGCCTTCCAAAGACTCTGCGGTATCCAGCACTTCATTGAGGTAGGTTGTCAGCGCGGCGCCCTGATCACGAAGCAGCTTTCGGCCGACCAGGTCGTTGGCCTGGATACCGTTAGTACCTTCATAGATAGCAGCGATTCGCGCGTCACGATAGTGCTGTGCGGCGCCGGTCTCTTCGATAAACCCCATACCGCCATGAACCTGAACGCCCAGGGAAGTGACTTCGTTGACCAGCTCAGTACACCAGGCTTTTACAACCGGCGTTAACAGTGCAAACCGTTCGTTAAACCGGCGTTTCTCATCATCATCACGACCGTGAGTTCTGAAGTCATGAGAATAAGCACCATCGTAGGTCAGCCCGCGCATGGCATCCGTCATCGACTTCATCTGCATCAGCATGCGCTGGACATCGGCATGTTCAATAATTCGAGCAGGCTCGCCCGTCTCAACATTGCGGCCCTGAACACGCTCTTTCGCATATGCGAGGGCATCCTGATAAGCACGCTCTGCAAGGGCAACACCCTGCAGGCCAACTTCAAGTCGCGCGTGGTTCATCAACGTGAACATGCATGCAAGACCGTCACCAGGCTCACCGATCAGATATCCAATGGCGCCGTCGTTTTCACCAAATGCCATGACGCAGGTTGGACTCGCGTGAATACCCAGCTTGTGCTCTGTGGAAACGACCCGGACATCATTTCGTTCGCCGGGCGTTCCATCTTCATTCGGCAGGAACTTGGGCACCAGGAACAAAGACAGTCCCTTGTTGCCCGGAGGCGCATCGACCATTGGTGCCAGTACGATATGGATGATGTTCTCCGCCATGTCGTGTTCACCCCAGGTGATGTAAATCTTCTGGCCGCGAATTCGGTAGTGATCCCCTTCCGGCTCGGCGCGGGTTTTTAACGTGGAAAGGTCAGAACCTGCGTGAGGTTCGGTGAGGTTCATGGTAGCTGACCATTTGCCGGTAACGAGGTTAGGCAGGTAGTTATCTTTCAGATGCTCGCTGCCGTGAGCCATCAGAGTGTCAATGGCACCAGCGGTGAGCATTGGGCACAGCGCCATAGAGGTGCAGGCACTGTTCCACATTTCTGATGCAGCAAGATGAACGAGGAACGGCAATCCCTGGCCACCGTACTGAGGATCTTGCGCCAGGCTGAGCCATTGGTTATCAACAAACAGCTGGTAGGCGTCTGCAAAGCCGTCCGGTGTACGAACAGTATCGCCTTCTATCTTCACGCCCTGGGTATCACCGACCCGATTCAGCGGACCCATCACTTCACCGGCAAATTTGCCTGCCTCATCAAGAATCGCGCCGGTTAGTTCCGGAGTCGCCTCACCGAAACTGTTTAGCTGATTCAGCTCCTGGTAATCCAGGAGTTCATTCACGACGAATCCAATTTCGCGTGCGGGTGCTACATAATCTGCCATGGCTAAAACATCTGAACTATAAAAGGTGGCAGAAAGATACTTGCTTGGAGCAAGCAAGTCAATTTCAACATCACTTTAGACAATAGACTTAACCTACTGTTTTAAAAGAGTTTTCTCTAGATATCACTGATTGTGCTATCAAGTGTCCAAGACTATACTGATTGCTTATACCACGCAGTTGACCCCATTGAGCACCCCGGACCAACCGAACCCCGAATCACTGGAAACCCCTGAGGAACCTACCCTCTGGCAGAACGTGCAGTTCCGGATTTACCTGGGCACCACAGCGTTGGCCGGTAACGCAGCGTCAATACAACAACTGCTCCTCTCCTGGCTGATGGTTGGCATCCTGCTTTTACCTGCAGATCAGGTCGGCATAATCCAGGCGCTCATTGGTATCCCCGGCATACTGCTCATGCTTTGGGGTGGCGCCAGTGCTGACAAAACCGATCCTCGATCACTACTCATTCGAGTTTATGCGACTTCATGGTTGTTCCCGCTAGCGCTCTTCTTTGCCGACCGTATTGACCTGTTAAATATATGGACCGTCGCCATGTTTGGCGTCGCCATGGGTACCGCACTCTTCTTCAGCAATCCGGCACAACAAGCCATCTTGAATCGAATCGCCGGTTCACATGTTCAGCGGGGCGTCACCGCCGCAACCGCCATGCAGTTTCTCGTCCAGATCCTCGGCCTGATCATCGCCGGTCAGATGGAAACCATCGGCGTAGGATTTGTACTCATCGTGCAGTCCATCAGTCTGGTGCTTGGCGCTATTGCGGTCACCTGGATCAAGCCACTCCCTGTGAATCCAAAACCAGAGAGTCGTTCGACCATGACCGTCATGCTCGAAGGATTTAAAGCGGCTTACGAAAACAAAACGGTCTTCCACACGCTTATCGTCACTTTCACTTCGGGCATCTTTAACGCCGGTGCATTCATGACCGCCCTGCCCTTTATTGTGAAGCGTGCCTATGACGGCGACGCGCTGGGTCTCGCCACCATCATGATCGTGTTTTACATGGGCGCGACCATCTCCAACGTCATTCAATTCTGGATCATGCCCCTGGCAAGACCCGGCTTCTGGTTTCTAGCCATGCAGTTCACGCGGATCATCATCCTGTTCTTTGTCTGGATTCAGCCGGGATGGTTTGTCCTGATGGCGGTGCTCTTTGCTTGGGGCCTTAATATGGGTGTGACCACCAACCTGTCTCGAGCGCTTGTGCAGGAGTCAGCGGAGCAGGCTTACCTGGCGAGAGTGCTCAGCGTATACAACCTCGGCATGATGGGCAGTATGCCGATAGGTGCATTGATCATTGGATTTATCATCGAAGCTTTCGGCACCATGAACGCCATGGTGCCGGCGATGATTGTGTCAGCGGTCTTGTGTGTTTACGGCTTCCTGTTCACCGGATTGGCGAAGTATCGGTCACCGGGATTCGAAAAAGCTTAACCCCCACGGACTTTTTACCCGCCGCGGGCTTTCTACTATCCGCCGCGGGCGCTCTTAAAATCCGGGCTGCGCTTTTCAATAAACGCCGCAATCGCTTCTTTATGTTCCGGTGAGCTGTAACACTTCATCAGGGCTTCCAGCTCGCGTTTCTGCACAAGGTTACTGTCGGCCTCTGACATGTTGGCTGTAATCAGATCTTTCACCATGCGAAGGGCTGACTGCGGGTTCTCCCCCATAGATCGAGCTACAGATTTCGCCTCATCAAGCAGACTTTCTGGGGGTACAACCCGATCAACCAGACGAAGCATGAGCGCTTCATCCGCCATCACAGTTTTACCTGTCAGCATCAACTCACTGGCAGCACCAAAACCGCAGCGCGTGACCAGGAAGTGGGAGCTTGCCAGTTCCGGCACGAGACCCATTTTGATGAATCGGCAACTCAGCTTCGCCTCACTGGACGCAACGATGAAATCCATGGGCAGGATTTGTGTCAGCCCGACACCGATCGCCGCACCATTAACAGCGGCTACAACAGGTTTTGATTCGCGCATCAGATTGACCCAATTGTTGGGCTCATTGGAACCACGGCGCACTTCACCCGACTCAGCCTGAGCCTGAAACAGATCTTTCACATCTGCACCAGCACAAAACCCTCTGCCAGCACCGGTAATCACGAAAGCTTCAACACTATTGTCGGCATTACCTTTGTTAATGGCGTCTACCAACTCATCATTCATCTGGTAGGTCCAGGCATTCAATCGCTCCGGGCGGTTCAAAGTAATGGTGGTAACCGTGTCATCAGTATCGACAAGGATCGTTTCGTAGCTCATGGCGATTCATCATTTATTCATCGGGAAGCCAACATCATAGGTTGCACCAACAATTAGTCAATTCGACCAAAACACGCTGCCGCAGCCCCGCTGAACGCAGAAATTTCGGCCGGCACGCCAATTGCTAAGCAATAGGCGTTACAAGTGAAACAACCAATAGGAACAAACTATGCTGCTAAGACTTACCGCACTGATACTCATCGTCACCTCACTCCAGGGTTGCGTGATCGCTGTGAACACCGACGACTGGGAAGACGAGTCGTGGTTCTCCCGACAAAATCGGAATGCCGAGGTCATTGAAGATCTGCGGCTCGGCGTGACAGAGACCGAGGTACGCGAGGAATTAGGCGAGCCGGACTTTGTTGAATCGTTTCGTCGTGGCGAGGAAACCTACCGGGTATTGTTCTATCGAACCAGGCATCACGAACATGACGGCGTGACCACAAAAGATGAAACGACACCACTCGTATTCGTTGAAAATGAACTCGTGGGTTGGGGAGATAGCGCGATCAAAAACGCGACGGTCTCACGCTAAAAAGAGCACGCAATAAGGACGAAGGTCTGATAAGTTGTCAGACACGTCCTTAAGTTCGTTTCTCAATATGCTGTTAGTTCAAAGCCTCGTCGGCCTTGGGTGCCTGATTGGCCTCTGTTACCTGTTCAGTGCTAATCGACGGGAAGTGCATTTTCCAATCGTCATCAAAAGTCTGCTTCTGCAGATCGTTTTCGCACTGCTACTTTTGAAGCTTCCAGGCTCCCAAAAACTGTTTGTGGTTTTGAACGACGGAATATCCGTACTACAGGCTGCGACCCGCGAAGGAACGACGTTTATCTTTGGGTATCTGGGTGGCGGCCCCCTCCCATTTGAGGAGACCAGCCCCGGTGGTGGGTTCGTACTCGCCTTTCAGGCCATGCCACTGGTCATCGTGCTCAGTGTTATCTCTGCAGTGCTGATGTATTTGAAGATTCTGCCGATCATCATGCGCGGCTTTTCCCTGATCCTGGAGAAAACGCTGGAGATTGGTGGCGCGCTCGGACTCGGTGTTTCCGCAAACGCCTTCCTCGGCATGATCGAATCACCACTACTGATTAAACCCTACCTCTCAAAGCTGAGCCACGGAGAGATGTTTGCCATTATGACCGCTGGCATGGCGACGATTGCCGGTACCATGCTTGCGCTCGAAGCGGCGGTCATCAGCAGTGTTGTGCCAAACGCAATCGGCCATCTGATCAGCTGTTCACTGATCACACTGCCCGGCGTGATATATATCTCTCACCTGCTCGTTCCAGACAGATCTCCTGTGACTTCCGGCGATGGTGACGTTGACCGAGGCGCAGACAATTTGATGGACGCCATTTCGACGGGCACCGCCAACGGGCTGCAGCTCTTCCTGAATATCATCGCCATGATCATTGTGATTGTTGCGCTGGTTTACCTGGTGAACGCCATCCTTGGTGTTTTCCCAGACATCGCCGGTGAAGCCATTACCCTTGAGAGAATTCTTGGCGTTGTCATGGCGCCGCTGACCATGATGATGGGTATTCCCTTTTCAGAAGCGTTTATCACGGGCCAGCTGATGGGCACCAAAGTAGTTCTGACAGAGTTTGTTGCCTACGTTCGTTTTGGCCAGATGCCAGTTGAAGAACTGACAGAACGTACGCGTATCATCATGACCTATGCACTTTGCGGCTTTGCTAACTTCGTCAGCCTGGGCATCATGATTACGGGACTCATCACCATCGTGCCTGAGCGGAAAAATGAAATCATGGAGATGGGTTTCAAATCGATTGTTGCGGGCACCATTGCAACCTGCACCACTGCCACCATCGTCGGCATCATCATCTCATTCTAATGATCACAAGAAGTCTCACGCATTGGGGACTTTACGACTTTCATGTCGAAAATGATCAGCTGATCGATGTCACACCTGCGGACATCGATACAGATCCGAGCGACATCGGCAAAAACCTGATCAATGGCATCCAGAAACATCGTGTCCTGAAGCCCTCCGTAAGGCGCGGCTATCTGAACGGCGATAGCGGTATGAACAGAGGTCGCGATGAATTCGTCGAAATGAGCTGGGAGGATGTCATTCCCCTCGTTGCCGATGAACTCATGCGCGTAAGAAATGAATACGGTAATGAAGCGATCTACGGTGGCAGCTACGGCTGGGCAAGTGCAGGCCGCTTTCACCACGCACAAAGCCAGCTTCACAGATTTCTGAACTGCATCGGCGGTTACACCGGCTCCCGCAACGCTTACAGTTTCGCCGCAGCCGAAGTCATTCTTCCCCACGTGATTGGTCACTACGAAGATCTGCTGAAAGCACCCAGCAGCTGGGAAACCATCCAAAATCACTGTGAGCTGATGGTGTGCTTCGGCGGCATGCCGATTCGCAACAGCCAGATCACCAATGGCGGTATGGCGAAACACGTGCAACGCGACTCGATGATTGCAGCGAAAAACGCTGGTGTTAAGTTCATCAATATCAGCCCGCATCGCGATGACGTTATTGGCGAACTCGAGCCAGATTGGCTCGCCATTCGCCCCGGAACCGACACGGCGCTGATGATGGCACTGGCCTATGAAACGATCACTCAAGACCGCCACGACAAAGCATTCCTGGCTAAATACTGCACCGGGTATAAGAACATCGAAGACTATGTACTCGGTGTGAACGATGGTGCGCCCAAAACGCCGGACTGGGCGTCGCACATAACCGGTATCTCTCAAGCAGATATCCAGCAACTTGCCGAACGAATGGCCGGCTCTCGCACCATGATTTCCATCAGCTGGTCACTGACTCGACACCAGTTCGGTGAACAACCCTACTGGATGGGTATCGTGCTCGCTGCAATGCTGGGCCAGATCGGCCAGCCAGGTACCGGTATCGGGCTTGGCTACGGTGTCGAGAATAAGGTTGGCAAAAACGTCCGGAAGAAATACATCGGTCACTTCCCGCAGCTCGCGAACCCCGTCAGAAACTATATTCCGGTTTCGCGTATTGCGGATATGTTGCAGAACCCGGGCGAGCCCTATCACTACAATGGAAAAGACTACCAATACCCAGATATCCGACTGATCTACTGGGCTGGCGGCAACCCCTTTCATCACCACCAGGACTTGAACCGATTGCGAGAGGCCTGGCAAAAACCAGACACCATCATTTGCAACGAGATTCATTGGAATGCCAATGCGCAGCATGCAGATATCGTGCTTCCGGCAGCCTCCTTCCTAGAGAGAAACGACATAGGCGGCGCCCCTAATGAAGATATTCTCGTCGCCATGAAGCAGGCGCTTCAGCCGGTGGGTGACAGCCGAAGCGAATTCGATATTTTCTCAGCGATCGCAACCGCCATGCAGGTAGGTGACGCTTTCACGGAAAACAAATCCGAGCAGGAGTGGTTGCAGGAACTCTACGACGCCACATCAAAGAGCAATCCGGACATGCCAGATTTCGATACTTTCTGGGCACAAGGCGAATATCATTTCAAAACACCGAAGGCACAGGTGTTGTTCGATTCGTTCAGAAGAGATCCAAAGGAAAATCCACTGGCGACACCGTCAGGGCAAATCACACTTGCGTCAGAAAAACTCGGGCACCCGACGTGGCAGGAGCCTAACGAGTGGATGGGTTGCGCTGATGCAGATGAGTTCCAGTTGATCAGTCACCAGCCAGCTACACGGCTGCACAGCCAGTACTACCCTGGAGAAACCAGCAAGAACGGCCTGATCGATGGTTGTGAGCCGATACAGATGAACCGCGAAGATGCACAGCGGTTGGAACTATCCGACGGAGAGAAGGTTAAGGTTTACAACCAGCGGGGTGCTTTCCTCGCTGGATTGAAAACCACAGATAACATCATGCCGGGAGTGTTACTCATTGCTACCGGTGCCTGGTGGCAGCCCGATGATGACGGCACCTGTCATGCAGGTAATCCGAATGCTGTCACACCAGACATAGGAACCTCAGACATTGCGCAAGGGCCATCAGCCCTCAGCTGCCTCGTTAGAGTTTGCCGTCCGTAACGTCATCACCAAACAGCATTCTGGAAAACGGCTCAACATTCGGACCCCGTCTCAAGTGATGACCACCATCAACACTCATCACGACGCCAGTAACCCAGGAAGACTCTGGACCACATAGAAAACGAACCGCATTACCGATATCTTCAACCTTGCCGTGTCGGCTGATGGGCATGCAGTCAATGTAGTCGTTATAGACTTCCTCGGTACTGAGCAATCCTGAAGCCAGCTCAGTCTCAACCAATCCTGGACATACGCTGTTCACCCGTATATTCGCGACACCCAGCTCATCCGCAGAGTTACGCACCAGCATATCGATACCGGCTTTACTCACACAGTAAGGCCCCATAAATCGGTGTGTTCTGACACCAGCGATGGACGAAATTGCACAGATCGCGCCGCCACCAGATTTAGCCATCGCCTGGCCAGCGTACTTGATGGTGTAGAAGCTGCCGTTCAGGTTGGTCTGCATGATCTCGTCCCAGTTCTCGGACTCAGTGATCATGATAGGTGAAAGCCCACCCACACCGGCATTGGCAACGGCAATATCGAGCGAGCCGCCGAGCGCAGCTTTCTCAACAGCAGCGGCAACGTCTTCTTCGCTGGAAACACTCCCGGCAAAAGTCTGGATGGTTCCAGCGCCGTCAATTGCAGAAAGCTCTTCAGCTGCAGCGGCAAGCTTTTCTTCTGTTCGCCCCATAATGGTGACATTCGCACCATCAGCGGCAAACGCCCTGGCACAGGCAAGACCAATGCCACTGCCACCACCGGTGACAATGGCATTCTGATTGGCAAGTACAGCCATGTTCAACTCCGTTAAAACGCGAGCTGCCAGCCTACCGTCAAAACACTGTCAGTTTCCAGCTGCGGACCGTCCAGGTCCTGCCAGGCAGGTACCTGATACTCCAGCGCGAGCCGATGTCCGGACGAGTGCAGCCAGTTCACACCGACGGCAATATCAAACCTGGCACCACCCCGAAGATCAGGATCAACGGTTGGCACAAGATTGATAGCCTGAGCCATGGCATAGCGTGGGTCTTCACCGCTGTAGTTATCGCGGAATTCGTAAAGACCACGAACAGAGACTGAAAAGTTCTGGTTCAGCAGTCTTGAATACCAGGCCGATACCGTGGCGCGGTTACCGACTTTGTAGTCGTCGTCGTTTTTATCCAGAGGAAAGATACCGCGCAGCTGGACACCAAAAGAATCCCGCTCTCGGCTGACATTTTTGCCCAATCCCGCGATCAGGTTGTAAGACCCGGAACCGATCTGCATCGGATAAGGCAGAACAGAGTTACCCATAGGGGTCAGATCACGTTGATCCTGGTCACCCGTTGGAAACGACAGGCCAAGCTGCCAGAGCCATTCCGGTAGCGGACTGGTTTTACTGAACGAAGACAGCGCTGTGAGACTGATATCTCCCAGATCGGACGATTCAGTAGAAAAAGCACCACCCATGGCAGTGACATGATCCATGTCGTTTTCAACATAGGGAATCATTGCCATCAGGGTCAGGTTTTCAGTGGGCGCATACATCACACCCAACATATGCATGACCATATCCATTTCAGTCGGCGCTACCCGGTAGTCGCCGGTACCGCTTATCAACACTTCAGAGTCATCGAGCCGATTAGTACCGTCGCGATTGTCTTCCATGCGCATCAGCATGTAGCGATAGGAGAGCATCCACTCCCCTTTGTGGTGAGTGTGATCACCCATGACACCAATAGGAGCATGGTCATCAGGTCGTGTTGCATCTGTTGCAGACGCACACGCGCAGAACAGGGCGAGCCCAAAGGCAGCCCCTTTGAAAAAGAGTTTCATTAAATTTTCCTTAACAGTTAGTTACAGCGTTTCTGTTTCAGGAAATTCGCGGGGGAGCCCTCGCAAGAAAAGCGGCGAGTACACCGTCGCTGTGTAGCTGACTCGTGCCAGCGTGAATCGGTCTTTGAACAGGAGCCTCAGCATCCAGCCAGGCAACCACAATACCTGTTCCCATCAACCCATCGAGGCAGAACACACAGTTCAGCCAGTCTTCCTGGGTCATCTCATGTTGAGCATGAGACTCCTGGTGGGATCTATGGTGGCCGTGATGACCGTGATGTGCGTCAGAAGCCTGTGCCTCCTGCGCCTGCATCTGGTGGACCAGGTGCTCGAGCGCATTACCAGCACCAAGGAATACGGTGCCGTGCAGAATAGCGAGTATGGCTATGAGGCGGGCAAACATCAGGCGCGTATTCTAGCGATTTCCGAGGTCCAGCACATTCCCAATTGCGTGAATTTTGTCTTCGTCATGATGCGTGACATAGATCAGCGTGGTGGCGCCCTCCTCGCAGATCCGGTCGGTCAGGCTCAAGACCAGCTGCCTGTTTGCTTCGTCCAGCCCAAGACAAGGCTCATCAAGCAACAAGACAGACGGGTGTTTGACCATCGCTCTCGCAATCAACACCACACGTTGTTCGCCATAAGAAAGTGACGAGAAGGAATCCGTCGCGCGATCTGACAGACCCAGTAATTCAAGCCAGGCGTCTGCCAACTCTTTCTGTTTGTCTGTCGCCTTTTGATAAAGACCAATGGAGTCGTGAAAACCAGAGACAATGACGTTTCGAACGCCAACCGATAGCCGGTAATCCCAATGCAGACCGGTCGATACAAATCCGAGGTACTGCTTGATCTGCCAGATACTTTCACCCTGACCGCGCTTGAATCCAAATAGGCTGATGTCATTCACGTAGCACTGCGGATGATCACCCGTGATGAGATTCAGCAGACAGGTCTTGCCACTGCCGTTGGGACCTTTCACCTGCCAGTGATCACCAGGCTTGATGTGCCAGTCGAGATTTTCGAAAACCAGGTTATCGGTATAGGCAACTCGGGCTTTGTTCAGCGCAACCAGGGTACCGTCGGCATTAAGCGGCACATCAATGTCTGTTTCTGGGGGTGGAAGCTGAATGTCCGATCGAATCTGGCTGATTTGACCGAGCAACCGCGCTGCCTGATCACCATCGGAACATTCAAACTGTTGGGTAATAGCACCCGCTTCAAGTCGCATAGCGTGTGTCGTGCAATCGGGAATCTCATCCAATCGATTGAGCGACATGATCAGAGTTGTCGTTCCCGCGATATCTTCCAATAGCGCCGCAACACGAGGCACCGTCGCAACATCCAGCCCTTCGAACGGCTCATCAAGAACCAGAACCTCTGGTTTGCTGGTCAGCGCACGGATTAATAGAACCTTTCGGGTTTCGCCAGTGGAAAGTTTTCGAAAGCCCCGCTCAAGTAGAGGCTGCAGACCAAGATCATTGATCAGACGTTCCTGGAGCTCCGAATCCTGACAGGTTTCATCGAGCATCTCCTGAACAGGCGTGCCTTCGTTGATTTCATCAGTTAGGTCACTGTCATCGCGCTGTCGTTCGCGTGCAATGAGGCGAGACTGCTCTTCCAGGGAAACAACCGCAACGTTAGCTTCGCCCAGATCAAGCTGACCTGAGCGAAGCTCACCCTCCCCTGCAAGCGCTGCGACCAATGCTGACTTACCGCTGCCATTTGGCCCGGTAATCGCCCAGCACTGGCCATCATTGATTTGCCAGGAAATCTGGCTCAGCGAAAAGGTCTCGCTGAGCTTGATTTCGGCATTGCGAAACGTGATCAAACGATACGTTTCATCGCACCCATGTAACCACGCAGAGTTGTGCCGATAGCTTCAACACTGTGGCTGCGGATGTCTGCATTCACTTCGATCAAACGCTGGTTATCAACGCTGTTGTCATTGAGGCCCATGCCTCGACCGATCACGTCTGCATCCTGCTTTTTCATGAAATCCTGAAGCAGTGGGAAGCAAGCATGGTTAAACAGGTAACAACCATATTCGGCGGTGTCAGAAATGGTTCGGTTCATCTCAAACAGCTTCTTACGTGCGATGGTGTTCGCGATCAGCGGAGTTTCATGCAGTGATTCGTAATAAGCAGATTCTTCCTTGATACCGCTGGCAGTCATCACTTCATAAGCCAGTTCCACACCAGCCTTCACCATAGCGACCATCAGGATGCCGTGATCAAAATATTCCTGCTCAGCAATTTCATCGCTGGTGTTTTCCTGGGTCTCGAAAGCAGTACCACTGGTTTCATCACGCCAGCCCAGAAGCTTTTTGTCGTCATCAGCCCAGTCTTCCATCATTCCAGATGAGAAAGCACCGGTCATAATGTCGTCCATGTGCTTCTCGTACAGAGGACGCATGATATCTTTGAGCTCTTCCGCGAGCTCAAAGGCGCGAATTTTCGCTGGATTGGAAAGTCGATCCATCATGTTGGTCACACCACCGTGCTTGAGCGCTTCGGTAACGGTTTCCCAGCCATACTGCACGAGCTTAGATGCATAGCCTGCATCAATACCTTTCTCGATCATCTTGTCATAACAAAGCAGCGAACCTGTCTGCAGCATGCCGCAGAGAATCGTTTGTTCACCCATCAGATCAGACTTCACTTCAGCGACGAATGAAGACAGCAGTACACCTGCTCGATGACCTCCCGTGCCAGCTGCGTAGGCTTTCGCGATAGCGAGACCTTCGCCACGAGGATCATTGTTTTCATGAACAGCAATCAGCGTTGGTACACCGAAGCCGCGCTTGTACTCTTCTCGCACTTCCGAGCCAGGGCACTTTGGCGCCACCATGATGACAGTGATGTCTTCGCGAATCTGCATGCCCTCTTCCACGATGTTGAAACCGTGCGAGTAAGCAAGACAGGAATCCTTTTTCATCAGGGGCATGATTTCTGTAACAACAGCCGTGTGCTGCTTGTCAGGCGTCAGGTTGAGAACAACATCTGCAGTCGGCACCAGCTCATCGTAAGTACCAACGGTAAAGCCATTTTCTGTGGCGTTCTTCCAGGAGTCGCGCTTTTCATCAATCGCGGATTGGCGAAGTGTGTATGACACATCCAGGCCGCTATCACGCAGGTTCAAGCCCTGGTTCAGGCCCTGGGAACCACAACCGACGATGACCAGCTTCTTACCTTTGAGGTAATTCGCTTCATCAGCAAATTCGGAAGGATCCATAAATTCACACTTACCCAGTTGAGCAAGCTGTTCGCGCAAAGTGAGGCTATTAAAGTAGTTGGCCATATGATTTCTCTGGAGCTGGTGAAATTTTGAGGCCCGTACTCTAGTTCAATTTGAACAGTGCGTACAATGAAATAAGCGACATACCGTATTGCATCTGGAGCACTACGAAAGTGCTCGAATCGGTTCGCTAGAAGCCAGTCTCGCGGACAAAAATCGCCACGAATTGGCGCCGAACTCGACTGAACAGGCTCTCTGCTCGACCGTCGATGATTGTGACGCCGCGAACCACCTGGCGTGCTTCCAGCCCTTCTTCCAGAGGCAGGAGCCGCAACTTGTAGAGACTTTTAACGGTTAGAAGCTCACCTTCTTCTGATTCCCTGACTGCAACGTCGCCACCAAAAGTCGAAGCGAGATAAAGATTATCCAGATCCGGTGTTCCGAGAAACTCGACACTCTCGACCTGCAGGTCTTCGACGCCGAATTCCATGCTGTCAGGGTAAAAGGTGGCATCCATCCCTTCATCAATTCTTGCGAGCTGATCTTCGGCGAGATAAGCGGTCACTGTAACCGCCTTACTATCGACTATCGTGGCGAGTTTCTGACCCACCGGTAACCAATCGCGCAGCTTCACCTCGGGGCTGATATCCACCAGGCGACCCTCAAAAGGCGCAGTGATTTTTAACCTCGACTGTTCCTCAACCAGGCTGCGCAGCCTCTGGTTCTGGGTCCGTAGTTCGGATTCGACGATGAGTGCTTCGTTTCGCAACTCTGAATCGAAGCCCAGGGAAGATCGTATCCACTTCAACTCTTCGTATCGCTGGCTGACCTCCTCAATCTCGAGATTGAGTTCAGGGGAGTCGAACTCAAACAGCAAGTCGCCGGCTTTCACCTCAGTTGCATTGCTCACATAAGCGAGCCGACCGGCTACCGGCAGGTACAAATCATTGGACTTGCCCTGAAGTGTTGAAGGCGCCGATACATCTGAATACCAGGGGACAAAAAACAGCAGCAGGAAAACGCCCAACCCAGCAACCGTTCGCTTCATGCTGGTGTTCCAGCTCATATGTTCGCGCAGCTCCCACCATTTGCTGATTTCGTTATAGACCGGCCGTGCAATGAAATAGATGATCTCCGCGATAAAGAGTGCGATGCCTGCGGCTTTGAAGAAGAAGTTGTAAACCAGGAGGGCAATACCGAGAAATAAAAGGAACCGGTAGATCCAGACACCAAAAGCAAAAAGCACCATCCATCGCTTCGGCTCTTCCTCAGGTTCGATACCTAACCCAAAAAGCTTTTCACGAAGCCACCATCTCGCCATCTGGAATGAGCGCGGCTCCATATTCGGTATATCAATCAAATCTGAAAGCAGGTAGTAACCATCGAACTTCATCAGTGGATTGAAGTTAACAAAGATTGAAAGAATCCAGGTTGTTGTTGCCAGCAGAAAGAAGACACTGCGCAGTGCACCATCCGGGGTAACCGCCCATAGGAACAAGGACACGACCGCTACAATAAGCTCAACCCCCACTCCGGCGATGCCGATACTCAAGCGCTTTCTTTTATCCGGCACCTTCCACGCATCGCTGGTGTCGGTATAAAGGATCGGCCAGCCAACCATAAAGGCAATACCGATGACGGGCACGCGACAGCCCATCCGTTTCGCCGTGAACGCATGACCCAATTCATGCAACACCTTGATGAACAAGAGCGCCAGCAGGTAGGTCACCAGACCCGACCAACTAAAGAAGTGCAGGAATGTCGCCAGGAACTGATCAATCTGCTGGATGACCAGGTAAAAACCGAGGAACCCAAGAATACCGATGATCCAAAGCGTTGGTTTCGCCGCAAGCCAGGAGACATAGGGCAACGCCGCATCAAGGAAGCGATCTGGTTTCCAGATCGGGATACGGAAAAAGAAAGGATTGCGAACTGCCAGCTCCCACCAGTTCCTCTGTCGCGCATACCCAAGAGACTGTTGGTACATCATTTGTTGGACGTCATCGCCCTGGACAAGGTTATTTTTTCTCAGAAACTGCAGCAGCTGCTCAACTTCATCTTCCGTTGTATCACCGAGTTTGAACGATGATGCGGTATTGGCGATCTCAGCCGCATTCTTTTGGCCAATCAAAGCTAACAGCTCTACGTCTCGCTCCTGCATCTGGTAGAACTTGTTCGCCAGCGGGTCGTGAAGGTGCCAAATCCTGTCGCCGTATTCATCCTCACCAATGGGATACAGATTCAGGTCCTGGCGAATCTCCGGTCTTGCACCCGGAAGCTCGCTGGCATCATCTAAAACCCCGTCCATTGCCTCAAAACCGATAGCGGACGACGGAAGATGTAGTAGAAAAGTGTCACGGGTTCGCCAATGACACGGGCGGTACCTCGCCAGCCAACGCGAAGTCCTTCAGATTCATCGAAGTCTGCCCTGCCCCGGAAACCCAGGATGCCGTCTGGAGACACTTCAGCCTGATAACTGATATATCTCAATTTCGCGTGGTGTACATCATCAGGATAGACGTTCAGAAAAAGATCAACTTCTGTTTGCTCCGGTAACGGGATGCTGTCACCAACCGCCAGCCAAAACTCCAGTTCAACTTGTTCTGGTTTCGCCAGGGTAAGAATCTTTTCGCCAACCTGCACGGGTCGCCCTTCAAGGTCCTGCACATCGGGAATCACCGCAATGGATCTTGTCTCCGCATGAATTCGGGATCGATCAAGCACTTCTCGGTTATAACGCACCTGAGCATCTCGCTGTTCCACCCTCGCCTTTAACATAGGTAATTGCGATGCGACTCTTCTATCAGATACCGCCGCCTGATTGGCGCGCTGATACTCTGCATTGGCAATGGCGAGTTCCTGTTCGACCACATCCAGTTGCGCTCGAATCGGCGTGTCATCGAAAGTCAGTATCAGTTCGCCCGCCTCAACCATCTGGTTAGGCTCAACATGAACCTCACCTATGATGCCTGCGATGGGTGCGCGCACGACATCAGGGTCTTTCGGTACAACCTCTGCTGTAGCATTTACCGTCAAATCCACGGGTATCCACATCAACACGAACACCACAACACCAACAATGGCAAATATCCTGCGTTTCTCTACCTGCTGCCACCAGGACGGTTTGCGTTCAATCTTATTCCACAAAGCATCAGTGGCATGGCCTGAAGCAAGCCCCCAGTAACCCAGAATACCGACCTCTTCATCTTTCCAGGGGTCCTGACGACAAAGCAGCAGACCGCCGATTGTGCCTTCCGATGTGGTGAGGGGAATCCAAAGAACATTGGGCGCTAGAAACTCATTCCATCGATCGCGATCGTCCTGGGATTGTTCTGAATGCTCGATTCGAACAGGGTTTTTCTGGTCCGCTTTAAACTGGCGACGGCAAAAATCTGTTGTCCAATCTGTAAAAGGTGTGTTCCAGGCTGGCTCCGGCAGTCCCGATACTGCCTCAACCTTTCCCGTCGCTTCGAGCCAGAGGATCGCCGTATCCAGCGGAACGATCTTTTGCGTGTCGTTCACCAGAAGATTACTCAACTTGCTCTTTGTGTCGGCAAGCCGCAACTTCTGCTGCAGGATTAGAAGGTCAGCGACTTCAGGCATGACAGGTTATTCCCGATCGAACCGAACAACACCGCTCATGCCAGGCATGAGATCAGTGGAGCGATCAGTAATCGTACCGATGACCCGGATGGTCTGACTCACAGGATCAATAACATTAACCACGCGATCAACGATCGCGTTAACGATCACGCCGTTCTCATCAATGGTTAGCGTAAAAGGAAGGCCCTTCTTGTAGAGAACCACGTCGAGAGATGGCAAGACCATTTCAATTTCGAGCGTGTCTGTGTCTACGATTTCCAGCAACGGGTCCCCTTTATTGACGTATTGAAACGCCTGGGCCTGCTTATCCGTGACTGTTGCGTTATAAGGAGAGAGGATGTCGCACTGATCTACCACGGATTTGGTTCTGCGTGACTCTGCACGTGCGATGTCAACTTCAGCCTTACTCATTTGAAGATCAAGCTCACTGATGTTCTGGTAGGCATCGAGCTTTTCATTAATCTCAAGATTTTTTTCGGCCACCGCCACCTTGGCCACAGCAATTTGATGTGCAGCTTTTTCCTGCTCGCAGTAGAAACGTGCGATGACATCACCTTTTCGGATCGTGGAGCCTGTTTTCACTCGAAACTCACTAAGTTGACCATCGATACCAGCCGAAAGGACAGTGAAGTTTACTGGTCGTAGCTGACCGCGCTGGGAATTCGTTGGCAATTGTTCAACCAACGCCGGCTGATAGCTTGGAGAGAGGACATCCAATGCGTTTTCCGCCTGAATCGAAGCGGACAGAAACACGAGGGAGAAAAGTAGTTTTAGTCGAAACATGGCAATGCGTCCTGTACCGAACAGTTTATCACAGGGGTGATAACTACTTTTCCATCTGTTCCAGGAAGAGTTTGAGATAGGCATCGCGATTGGGACCTTCCGGCATCCCATCAATAAAACTCTTCAAATAGGTTTTTAGGTCTGGCGTTGGAAAATATTTGTCCCAGAAATCAGTAAGAAACTCCTGCATATCAGGAGCAGCTGAAACCACAACAGGCTCTGATGCTTGAACCCTCCGTTGTGGTTCTTCTTGAACAGCCAGTTCGAGCACTTCTTCTTTTTGTGCCTCTTGCTCGGCGAGCATCAGCTGACGCTGCCTCTCAGCCTCTTCTTCCTGACGCGCAGCTTCAGCTTTTTCGGCTTCGAGTCTTTCCGTTTCAAGTCTTTCCGCTTCAAGTCTCGCTGCTTCTGCCTCGGCAAGACGCAACTCACGCTCTTCAGCAAGTGCCTGGGCGGTCTGCTGTTCTTCGACCCAACGGTCAAACCTTTGTTTTTCTGCCAGGATGCGCTCTCCTTCTTTTGTGTAAGGGAACATCATCGAATCAAAAGAAGAAGCAACTTCAACCGATAGTTCCTTCACAGATCTTTGCTGGTAATCGAGCGGAATCGGATTGATACCCAGACTAACCATCAGCGCGCCAAACGCTTCTTGCGCATCAGCATAAGACTGCATTTGGCTGATTCTTGAACGGAAGGCTCTTAGCTCCGATTGAATAGCCGCCGCGCCTGTCTCTGCCTGGTTTGCCTCTGCATTTCTGGTGAGCTTGGAAATCTCTTCGTCAATTTCCTGCAGGTATTGGGCTCTCTCATACTGCGTTATGGAATTGCGGTAATCCTGCCACGTAATATGCACGCCAGTAATCACCGCCATATTGATCGCAAGCTTACGGTTGATTGTGAGCTGTTCGTTAGTATCGCGGAACTTTCGAATCTGTTTGGTGAAGAAGAGCTGTGTGAGATCACCCGTCAGGTTAACGCCGAACTGACCCCAGTGATTATTGACCAGGAAACTATTGTCGTCATAGTTCGCGCCGTAAGAAAACTCGATACCCGGTAATAGCCTCACCATCGCCTTTCTTGATTCCAATTGCTCAATACGAACCTTGTAAACCTCACTGGCGTAGTCCGCTGAATTTGACAGCGCCACTAGTTCCATCGCATCGATGTCGTCAGTGATTTCCGGCAATTCGGGGAAATCCAACTCGGTTGGCAGTACAAGATCTCTGAAATCAGGCGCATTAATCAGGTTGGCAAGTCGCGCCTGGGCAGTATCAATTGATCTTTGAATTTCATCCAGCTGTTGACGCGTTTCAATCAGTGATCGGATATCCATCAGAACCGCAACCGGCGCTCTGAGTTGTTGTTCCCTGATTGATTGCCAATACTCCAGAAGTTCATCTACCTGGGTACTGATACGATTCAGGTCGCCTCGCATCTGCTCCATGGCAACCGCTTTCCAATAGGATGCTCGCACTTCTTTAAGCAGAGACATCATGACTTTTTCTCGCGCCTTCTGCGCAATCAAATATCGATCAGCATCCTGTTTCGCCTGCAGGTAGCTCACGCCAAAATCGAGAAGGTTCCAGGTGAAGGTGCCAGCGCCATTAAACTGTTCTTGATCCTGAGAGGTAGAGGGTTCAAGTGATTCAAGTCCGCTTTCTACAGAGACGCTGCTTGAAGCATTCACATTATCGCGGTCGAGGTAACCAGCATTCGCAGCCAGACTTGGCAGAAGATCCATCTTCGTCATGTCGAGCTGCTGATTGGCAACCGACTCTTCCAAAAGACGGACGCGATTTTCCAGGTTGTACTTGAGTGCCATAGACATGGCGAGTTCGAGAGTTAACGTTTCGTTAATCACTTCTTGCGAATCAAAAATCTGTTCACGGTCGTTAACCGCGATTAGCTCGAAGTCATCTTTTGTTAGAGGTTCAGGCGCAACGCTGCAGCCCGCCAACACAACTAAGGCGCACGCACACAGAACACGAATGTTTCTAGCAGCATTCATTGACTCTAACCAAACAGTTTTTCTAGGAGAATAGAGAGCTTCAGCTTTTCCTGCTGATATCCAAGTTCCCCGGCGCGCAGAACTTGTTCTTTGAGAGATTCCTTTCCGAAGTTGGTATCCATATTCGCCTGATCAGCAGCACCCTCTATGCTGTTAATAAAATCGACAAATTCCGACTCGAACTCCGATCGCAATGGTACGGATTCCAAACCCTTTATCAATAAAGCATTTGTAAGTTCTTCCTCACCTTCTGCAGATTCAGACTCAACTTCATTCTGTTGCAGCCCAACATTTTCCAGCTCTTCGAAACGAACGTCGAAGGTTGCGGTAGCCTGATTACCGTTGCTGTCTTCTGCTATTACTCTGATAGTAACTTCTTCGATGCCAAGCGCCTTAGCAATCTCGGCATCAATGATGAACTCGCCTTCATCTGCATCGAAAACTATGTAGTCTGGCAGCTCGCTACCATCGATCAGCTCTGCAGTAATGGTAAGAGCTTCGTCTGAGTCCGTATGAGCGAAAGCACCCTCGATGGAGTACCTGAAGATACCTTGAGTAACAGTCTGGTCTTCGAGATCACCAGTAAGCCTGATAGGACTTTCACTTTGCTGGTTCGCTGTACTGTCTGGTCCAGTAGACGAATCAGTCTCCTGTTGCTGAGTACCGGCAAAGGTACCGCTCTGTGTTTCACTTGACTCGGACTGGACTGTACCGTCTGTCTCTTCGCCTTCCGTCGTTTCAACAGTTTCTTCAGATGCGTCCTCGGCGAGCTCCTCTTCTTCGAGATTTTCTTCAACCTGAGTTTCTTCTTCCTCTAGATTCTCCGAGACCTCAGCATCTTCCTCTTCAAGACCACCACTGAACTCCCCTTCTTCCTCAAGAGTTCCACCGGTTTCAGTTTCTTCATCCAGCGCACTAGTTGGCTCGTTCGATTGTTCAGTACCGCTCTCTGTTTCTGTCTGATCACTGGCATCTGAATCAGATTCGACACTGGTATCTTCACCGAGCGGAGTAGCATCAGCATTCGGGAACTTAACCTCGAATACATTAGACACGCGGTTACCGTCCGGATCGCTGGCAACAACGCGCACCTGGACAGACGTAACACCAGACTCAGCTGCCGCGTCAGCATCAAATACAAACGTACCCGTGCCCGGATCAAACTTCACAAAATCAGGCAGGGGATCGCCGTTTGGCTGAAAGGCCTCAAACTTAAGCGGTGTGTCACTGCTGGTATGTGAGAACTCTCCGGATACATCGTATTGTGACGTACCACTCGTAACTTCCTGATCTTGAACCGAGCCACTCAACGTGACCGGGTTCATAGCAGGTGACGCGTCATCCTGACCGCCGAAGATGTCATCAACCCCCGGAGGTTGAGGAATAGTCGGCGTGAAATCGACATTAGTAGGTGATCCACCTGCAGTCGAACCAGTGCCACCCCCGCCGTCTGTCACGGAAGGACCGGATACTGGGTCTTCAGACCCCGGACCATCATCTTCTTCGACGACATCGATATCAGAGCCATCATCAATGGTTGGCGGTACCGGATCGTCTCCACCATCGCCACCTACTGGATTCGTCGGATCAGTAGGTTCAGGTTCAGGCTCCGGCTCGGGTTCGGGCTCAGGCTCAGGCTCAGGTTCGGGCTCGGGCTCGGGTTCCGGCTCAGGTTCTGGCTCGGGTTCCGGCTCAGGTTCTGGCTCTGGTTCCGGTTCGGGCTCCGGTTCCGGCTCTGGCTCTGGCTCAGGTTCCGGTTCGGGCTCCGGCTCAGGTTCTGGCTCAGGATCAGGTGTTGGTGGTGGCGGCGGTGGTGGTGGCGGTGCAACCGCGTTTACCGTGATGTTTACTGTCTGTGTGGTCGTCTCACCGCTATCCGCATCTGTGACCGTGTAAGTAAAGGCATCGTTACCCGAGAAGCCACCATCCGGCGTGTACTGATAGGTACCGTCCGCGTTAACCGTTACCGAGCCGTTGCTTGGATCAGTGCTCTTCGCAAAAACCAGAGTGCCGCCAGATGTTGTTGAATCGTTTAGATCAACGCGCCCCGCATTGTTGGTTGAGTTCTGATTAACAGTCAGCGAATCATCAGCCGCGGTCAGATCAACAGTTGGGTTCACCACCACGTTGACCACTGAGGTTTCAGTCACTCCACCCGCAGTCGCTACGACAGTAAAGCTGTCCGCACCGTTGAAATTCGAATCTGGTGTGTAGGTGAAGTTACCACCGCCATTATCTACAACCGTGCCGTTTGTGGCGTCATCGTTGATGACATAAGTGACAGGACCTTCGAAGTTGTCATTCAGCACATCATCAGTAACAGAAACATCTTCATCGGTTACCACAGCATCATTAACCGCATCAGCAACAGGACTCACAGTCACGTTAATCGTGATGTCTGTTGTGAAACCTTCTGCATCAGTCACAGTAACTGTGAAGTTGTCGATGCCGTTGAAATCAGCATTCGGCGTATACGTCCATTCGCCAGTTGTCGCATCAATGATGGCAGAGCCGTTTGCTGGTGGCGCTGTCACCGAGAAGGGCGATGCAGCGAGCGTGTCAGGATCCGTCACTGAGAGCGTTTCGACAATCTGCTGGTCTTCAACACTGCTGCCAGAATCTCCACTGACGACAACCGCAGGACCATCATCTACCGCAGGTGTTGGATCGACTGTGACAGTGACTGTCTGAGTCTCAGTAACGCCACCGGATACAGCAGAGACTGTAAAGGTATCCGTGCCAGTGAAGCCGCCATCCGGTGTATAGGTGTAACTGCCGTTACCGTTATCAGTCACCGTGCCGTCATTGGCGTCGTTGTTCACCGTGTAAACCGGCGTGCCTTCGAAGTTGTCGTTCGCTGTCACACTACCGCTGACTGCATTGCCTTCCAGCGTAGTTGCCGTGTCATCGTTGACATCGACCACCGGTGTGACCGTGACATTGATCGTGATGTCTGTGGTGAAGCCTTCACTGTCAGTCACCCTGACAACAAAACTGTCTGCACCGTTGAAGTCATCGTTTGGTGTGTACGTCCAGGCACCTGTGGTGGCGTCAATAGACGCTGTACCGTTGGTGGCACCTGTGGTGACTGCAAACGGAGAGGCAGCCAGCGCATCCGGGTCCGTCACAACCAGTGTGTTGTTTACAGGGGTGTCTTCTGCCCCGCTACCGCTGTCACCACCAACAACTGTCGCTGGACCGTCATCGACGATCGGATCGACTGTGACAGTGACTGTCTGAGTCTCAGTGACACCACCGGATACAGCAGAGACTGTAAAGGTATCTGTGCCAGTGAAGCCGCCATCCGGTGTATAGGTGTAACTGCCGTTACCGTTATCAGTCACCGTGCCGTCATTGGCGTCGTTGTTCACCGTGTAAACCGGCGTGCCTTCGAAGTTGTCGTTCGCTGTCACACTACCGCTGACGGCATTGCCTTCCAGTGTAGTTGCCGTGTCATCGTTGACATCGACCACCGGTGTGACCGTGACATTGATCGTGATGTCTGTGGTGAAGCCTTCACTGTCAGTCACCCTGACAACAAAACTGTCTGCACCGTTGAAGTCATCGTTTGGGGTATAGGTCCAGGCACCTGTGGTGGCGTCAATAGACGCTGTACCGTTGGTGGCACCTGTGGTGACTGCAAACGGAGAGGCAGCCAGCGCATCCGGGTCCGTCACAACCAGTGTGTTGTTTACAGGGGTGTCTTCTGCCCCACTACCGCTGTCACCACCAACAACTGTCGCTGGACCGTCATCGACGATCGGATCGACTGTGACAGTGACTGTCTGAGTCTCAGTGACACCACCGGATACAGCAGAGACTGTAAAGGTATCTGTGCCAGTGAAGCCGCCATCCGGTGTATAGGTGTAACTGCCGTTACCGTTATCAGTCACCGTGCCGTCATTGGCGTCGTTGTTCACCGTGTAAACCGGCGTGCCTTCGAAGTTGTCGTTCGCTGTCACACTACCGCTGACGGCATTGCCTTCCAGTGTAGTTGCCGTGTCATCGTTGACATCGACCACCGGTGTGACCGTGACATTGATCGTGATGTCTGTGGTGAAGCCTTCACTGTCAGTCACCCTGACAACAAAACTGTCTGCACCGTTGAAGTCATCGTTTGGTGTGTACGTCCAGGCACCTGTGGTGGCGTCAATAGACGCTGTACCGTTGGTGGCACCTGTGGTGACTGCAAACGGAGAGGCAGCCAGCGCATCCGGGTCCGTCACAACCAGTGTGTTGTTTACAGGGGTGTCTTCTGCCCCGCTACCGCTGTCACCACCAACAACTGTCGCTGGACCGTCATCGACGATCGGATCGACTGTGACAGTGACTGTCTGAGTCTCAGTGACACCACCGGATACAGCAGAGACTGTAAAGGTATCTGTGCCAGTGAAGCCGCCATCCGGTGTATAGGTGTAACTGCCGTTACCGTTATCAGTCACCGTGCCGTCATTGGCGTCGTTGTTCACCGTGTAAACCGGCGTGCCTTCGAAGTTGTCGTTCGCTGTCACACTACCGCTGACGGCATTGCCTTCCAGTGTAGTTGCCGTGTCATCGTTGACATCGACCACCGGTGTGACCGTGACATTGATCGTGATGTCTGTGGTGAAGCCTTCACTGTCAGTCACCCTGACAACAAAACTGTCTGCACCGTTGAAGTCATCGTTTGGTGTGTACGTCCAGGCACCTGTGGTGGCGTCAATAGACGCTGTACCGTTGGTGGCACCTGTGGTGACTGCAAACGGAGAGGCAGCCAGCGCATCCGGGTCCGTCACAACCAGTGTGTTGTTTACAGGGGTGTCTTCTGCCCCGCTACCGCTGTCACCACCAACAACTGTCGCTGGACCGTCATCGACGATCGGATCGACTGTGACAGTGACTGTCTGAGTCTCAGTGACACCACCGGATACAGCAGAGACTGTAAAGGTATCTGTGCCAGTGAAGCCGCCATCCGGTGTATAGGTGTAACTGCCGTTACCGTTATCAGTCACCGTGCCGTCATTGGCGTCGTTGTTCACCGTGTAAACCGGCGTGCCTTCGAAGTTGTCGTTCGCTGTCACACTACCGCTGACGGCATTGCCTTCCAGTGTAGTTGCCGTGTCATCAAGCACGTCAGCAATCGGATTCACCGTTACATTAATAGTGATATCCGTTTCGAACCCTTGAGAATCTGTAACGGTGACGACAAAGCTATCTGTGCCATTGAAGTCATCGTTTGGGGTATAGGTCCAGTTACCTGCCGCATCAATACCAGCTGCGCCATCGGTCGCACCTGTCTTCAGCGTGAAGCTTGCACCACCTTCGGGATCATTGACGACCAGGGTATTTGAAAGAACCCCATCCTCTGGGCCGGAATCACTGTTTCCGCTGACAACTGTCGCAGACCCATCATCAACCGGTGTGACTGAAATATTGACCGTTGAAGTTTCAACGACTCCACCAGAACTGATGGTGACTGTAAATGTATCGGTACCCGTGAAGTTGGCATCAGGTGTATATGTGTAACTGCCACTGCCGTTGTCGGTTACGGAGCCATTGGCTGCATCATTGTTGATGGTATACGACGGCGTACCTTCAAAGTTGTCGTTGGTAACCAAGGCTGTGATCGGCGTGTCTTCGGCGGTTGTTTCGTTATCGTCTACGGCGTCCGCAATCGCATTCACCGTGACATTTATTGTGATCGGCGTCGTAAAGCCATCAGCGTCAGTGACTGTGACTACAAAGGAGTCGGATCCATTGAAGTCCGCATTCGGCGTGTAGGTCCATGCACCTGTTGTAGCGTCAATGGCTGCGGTGCCGTTTGCGGCGCCCGTCGTGACAGCAAAAGGCGAAGCGGCAAGTCCATCCGGATCGTTGACCACCAGCGTATTGCCAAGAACGGTGTCTTCATCACCCGTGTCGCCATCACCGGAAACCACGGTCGCAACACCGTCATCTACAACCGGCGGTGCACCGACACCGACACTAACAACAGAGGTTTCCGTCACGCCATCAGGTGTCGTCGCTACTACGGTGAAGCTGTCTGTGCCCGTGTAACCAGCATCCGGCGTATAAGTATAGTCACCGTTACCATCATCGCTGACCGTACCATTGGTCGCGTCATTATTGATGATATACGTCACCGGTCCTTCGAAGTTGTCGTTGGTGTCAACGGAATCGGATACCGGCGTGTCCTGAGTGGTGGAAACGCTATCGTTCGCAATATCTACGACCGGTGTCACTGTGACATTGATGGTCAGGTCTGTAGTGAAACCATCATCATCCGTTACTGTCACCACGAAACTATCGGTGCCTGTAAAGTCAGCATTTGGCGTGTACGTCCAAACACCACCTCCATTGATTGCAGCTGTGCCGTTGGTCGCACCTGTATTCAGTGCAAAACTACCGCCACCATCGGGATCAGTAACAACAATGGTAGCTCCCAGGACCGTGTCTTCTGCACCTGTGTCGCTATTACCGCTCGTCACAACCGCTGGGCCATCATCGACAATTGGGTTAACCGTTACTGTCACCGTCGATGTCTCAGTCACACCACCGGAGACAGCTGAAACCGTAAAGGTATCTGTACCGGTGAACCCGCCATTCGGTGTATAGGTAAAGTTACCGTTGCCGTTATCTGTCACGGTGCCATCGCTGGCATCGTTGTTCACTGTGTAAACCGGAGCGCCTTCAAAATCATCATTGGTGGCAGCGCTACCAGAGACAGCATTACCTTCCAGTGTCGTGGCAGTGTCATCTGCAATATCAGCGATTGGATCGACCGTCACGTTGATCGTGATGTCAGTCGTAAAGCCTTCACTGTCAGTAACCGTCACAACAAAACTGTCAGCGCCGTTGAAGTCGGCGTTTGGTGTGTAGGTCCAGTTACCTGCCGCATCGATACCTGCAGTACCGTTGGTGGCGCCTGTTTTCAGGACGAAGGTGCCACCACCATCAGGGTCATTCACCACCAGTGTGTTCGACAGCACCGAGTCTTCAGGACCCGAATCTCCGTCTCCACTGACAACCGCCGCCGGACCATCATCCACAGCCGGGTTGATGGTCACGGTGACTGTCGATGTCTCAGTCACACCACCGGAGACTGCAGTCACGGTAAAGGTGTCAGTGCCTGTGTATCCAGCATCAGGTGTATAAGTGAAGTTACCGTTGCCGTTATCTGTCACGGTGCCATCGCTGGCATCATTGTTCACCGTGTAAACCGGCGTGCCTTCAAAGTCATCGTTGGTCGCAGCGTTACCGGAAACCGCCTGGTTCTCGAAGGTCGTTGCTGTGTCATCGGCGATATCGACAACCGCGGTCACCGTCACGTTAATCGTGATGTCAGTCGTAAAGCCTTCACTGTCAGTAACCGTCACAACAAAACTGTCAGCGCCGTTGAAGTCATCGTTTGGCGTGTAGGTCCAGTTGCCCGCTGCATCGATACCCGCAGTACCGTTGGTTGCACCCGTCTTCAGGGCGAAGGTGCCACCACCATCAGGATCATTCACCACCAGCGTGTTATTGATAGGCGTGTCTTCGGCACCACTGCCGCTATCACCACCCACCACAGCAGCCGGACCATCATCCACAGCCGGGTTGATGGTCACGGTGACTGTCGATGTCTCAGTCACACCACCGGAGACTGCAGTCACGGTAAAGGTGTCAGTGCCTGTGTATCCAGCATCAGGTGTATAAGTGAAGTTACCGTTGCCGTTATCTGTCACGGTGCCATCGCTGGCATCATTGTTCACCGTGTAAACCGGCGTGCCTTCAAAGTCATCGTTGGTCGCAGCGTTACCGGAAACCGCCTGGTTCTCGAAGGTCGTTGCTGTGTCATCGGCGATATCGACAACCGCGGTCACCGTCACGTTAATCGTGATGTCAGTCGTAAAGCCTTCACTGTCAGTAACCGTCACAACAAAACTGTCAGCGCCGTTGAAGTCATCGTTTGGCGTGTAGGTCCAGTTACCCGCTGCATCGATACCCGCAGTACCGTTAGTTGCACCTGTCTTCAGGGCGAAGGTGCCACCACCATCAGGATCGTTCACCACCAGCGTGTTATTGATCGGCGTGTCTTCGGCACCACTGCCGCTATCACCACCCACCACAGCAGCCGGACCATCATCCACAGCCGGGTTGATGGTCACGGTGACTGTCGATGTCTCAGTCACACCACCGGAGACTGCAGTCACGGTAAAGGTGTCAGTGCCTGTGTATCCAGCATCAGGTGTATAAGTGAAGTTACCGTTGCCGTTATCTGTCACGGTGCCATCGCTGGCATCATTGTTCACCGTGTAAACCGGCGTGCCTTCAAAGTCATCGTTGGTCGCAGCGTTACCGGAAACCGCCTGGTTCTCGAAGGTCGTTGCTGTGTCATCGGCGATATCGACAACCGCGGTCACCGTCACGTTAATCGTGATGTCAGTCGTAAAGCCTTCACTGTCAGTAACCGTCACAACAAAACTGTCAGCGCCGTTGAAGTCATCGTTTGGCGTGTAGGTCCAGTTACCTGCCGCATCGATACCCGCAGTACCGTTAGTTGCACCTGTCTTCAGGGCGAAGGTGCCACCACCATCAGGGTCATTCACCACCAGCGTGTTATTGATAGGCGTGTCTTCGGCACCACTGCCGCTATCACCACCCACCACAGCAGCCGGACCATCATCCACAGCCGGGTTGATGGTCACGGTGACTGTCGATGTCTCAGTCACACCACCGGAGACTGCAGTCACGGTAAAGGTGTCAGTGCCTGTGTATCCAGCATCAGGTGTATAAGTGAAGTTACCGTTGCCGTTATCTGTCACGGTGCCATCGCTGGCATCATTGTTCACCGTGTAAACCGGCGTGCCTTCAAAGTCATCGTTGGTCGCAGCGTTACCGGAAACCGCCTGGTTCTCGAAAGTCGTTGCTGTGTCATCGGCAATATCCACAACTGCCGTCACCGTCACGTTAATCGTGATGTCAGTCGTAAAGCCTTCACTGTCAGTAACCGTCACAACAAAACTGTCAGCGCCGTTGAAGTCATCGTTTGGCGTGTAGGTCCAGTTACCCGCTGCATCGATACCCGCAGTACCGTTAGTTGCACCTGTCTTCAGGGCGAAGGTGCCACCACCATCAGGATCGTTCACCACCAGCGTGTTATTGATCGGCGTGTCTTCTACTCCGCTGCCGCTGTCACCACCGACTACAGTCGCAGGCCCGTCATCAACACCCGTGCTGACAACATAATTCGCGGTAGACCCTGGGCCACCTGTGTTGCCTCTTTGATCCTGGTAACCCGTGCCAACACTGATGACGTTGGTTGTATCTTCAACGTTCGCATCCGGTGTAAAGGTTGCTGTCCAGGTGATGTTGTCGGTTGTGGTCAAGCCACTGATAGCGCCGTTGTCGACTGAAACATCTGCATCGTCGAAGTTGATGACCGGCTCACTAAATACAAACGTTACCGTTGTGGTTTCACCCACGTCGAGTGTCGTATCTGCCATAGATACCGTCACTGTGGGTGCGAGGGTATCGATCACGTAGTTGGTAGAGCTTGCTGCTGTACCCGGATTACCGCTCAGATCCTCATATCCTGTGGATACAGAGATCACGTTAGTGAGATCTTCAAAGTCCGCTGTGGGAGTGAAAATTGCAGTAAATGTGATGTTATCTGTCGTCGTCAGACCAGCAATCATGCCGTTTTGAACGGTGACGTCTGACAAATCGAAGTTCTGGACTGGTTCGCTGAAGGTGAACGTCACCGTCGTGGTCTCTCCGACTGTGAGCGTGCTGTCGGTCAGCGCCACCGAAACCGTCGGTGCTGCAGTGGAGACATTCAGATTAAGTGAGTCGCCGGTTCCATCGTTTGCTGTCAAATCCGTATAGGTGTTGTCCGCGACGGTAATAGTCGCCAATCCGACATAAGGATCATCAGGTGTAAACGTCGCCGTAAAAGTGACGCCACCGTCGGATGTGCTGATAGCACTGAGCGTCCCACCAGCGACGACGATGTCAGCATCTTCGAATCCGGTGACAGCCTCGCTAAACGTAAATGTGATCAGCGATGTTTCGCCATCAGTCAGATCAAGATCGCTGCCAGTGATCGTCAGATTAGGCGCATTGTCATCGGCATCAGTAACTTCAAGCGTGACCGTTGCTGTTGTTGTGTTACCTGCCGCGTCTCCAGCAATGATGTCGTAATCAAAACTATTGGGAGCCGTCTCAAAATCGTTTTGCGCTACACCAGCGGCAACCCCTGCTGCGGTAATAGTAATATTTCCAGCATTGTCGATGCTGTAGAAACCATCAGCACTCGTTTGCGTACCACTTGCTGCAAACGTGAACGTCGTAATCGCAATATTGTCGGTGGCAGTAAGCGTAGCGACAGTCGCGCCTGGACCTCTATTCTCAGGATAGTCGTGGGTTTGGTCGGCAAACGTCGGGACGCCAGTTTCAATAGAATAGGTTTCGGTATCTGTTGCCGTTGCTGAGTTACCTGACGCATCAGAGGTAGTAACACTGGAATCAATGGTCAGGTCGCCGTCAGCAACGAGATCGCTGCCATTAACTGTGATACTGAATGAGAGGTCGGCAGCGACCGTACCCGCTGTCTGTACACCGTTGATTGTAAGAGTGACGGTATCTCCTACTTTGGCGTCTCCGCCTACATCACCTGAGATCACGATCGTAGTCGCAGATTCTGCCGCATTAATAATGTCGTCAGGGGTAATACTTGGATCAAGCGTGATCGTTGGTACCGGCAATTCGGTATCAACCGTCAGATCCAGACTGTCGCCTGATCCATCATTTGTATCGACGTCTTGATAGGTATCATCAGCAACAGCGATATTCGCGGTGCCCTCGAAATCTGCATCAGGTGTAAAAGTGGCAGTAAATGTAACACCACCATCCGAAGTGCTAATCGCAGAGAGAGATCCACCAGTTACGGATATGTCGCTATCAGTAAAGCCAGTTACTGCTTCACTAAACGTGAATGTAACCGTCGTGGTCTCACCAGCGATAAGGTCTGTATCTAATGCAGTGATGTCTAGGGTCGGGACAACTGTCGCGATGGTGAGATTCTCAACATCTCCCGTGCCGTTATTACCACTCAAGTCTGTATAGGTGTTATCCGCGACCGAAACGGAACCAGGACCATCAAAGGCTGCATCCGGTGTGAAGATTGCCGTGAAAGTAACACCACCGTCAGAAGTGCTGATTGGCCCTAAAGTACCGCCAACGACAGAAATATCACCATCTACGAAATCGGTAACTGCCTCACTGAAGGTAAAGGTGATGGTTGCGATTTCACCGTCGACTAGCGTGTTATCGGTGCTTGAAATCGCCAAGGTCGGTGGCGTGACGTCCTCTACTTCAACAATAAGAGAACTAGTGGATTCATCACCATCTGAGTCTTCAATGGTGTAAACAAAAGTCTCAGTAATACCACCCGATGGAACTGTTCCCGGTGGTGTATAAGTGTAAGAACCATCAGTATTTATGACGAGGGTACCGCCTCCACTGGTCGCGTTAGCCGTAACCCCATCTACTACCAGTGCTGTCACGCCATCCATTACAACAGTAACAGTCGTAGGACCATCGCCAATGAAATCTGCAACATCAGAACCAACACTATCGGTGATAACGTTACCTATAGAGGCGCCCGCTCCTTCTGACGTCGTAACGTTGTTCTCTCTGGCTATGGGCGCATCGTTCGCGCCATTGATCGTGATCGTCACCGAAGCCGTGTCGGTATTACCCGCGGCATCCGTCACCGTATAACTAAAGCTGTCCGTCGCCGTCGTGCCCGTGGCCAACGTATCAAACGCGCCATTCGGATCGTAGTCGTAACTACCATTACTATTCAGCGTTAACAGCGCACCACTGCCCAGCGTGATCTGATTGCCGACCGACGCACCGACACCATTCACCTCGCTGAGCGCGTTTGATACGTTGGCCACGGGCACGACGGCGACGGACAGCTTTAGTTATACGGTGACGGATGCCGCGGGTAATACCGACACGGCTTCGGTGACGATCACGATCAATGGCGCGAACGATGCGCCGACGGCGGTTGCCGATAGCGGCAGTGTTGCCGCCGATGGCACGCTGAGTGTTAACCAGGCGAATGGTGTCGTCGACAACGCGGTGACGGGTGACACGGATCCCGAGGGCGATACGCTGACGGTCAGCGAGGTGAATGGTGTCGGTGCGTCGGTCGGCAATCAGATCACGCTGGGCAGTGGTGCGCTGTTAACGCTGAATAGTAATGGTAGTTACGACTACGATCCGAATGGCGCGTTTGATACGTTGGCCACGGGCACGACGGCGACGGACAGCTTTAGTTATACGGTGACGGATGCCGCGGGTAATACCGACACGGCTTCGGTGACGATCACGATCAATGGCGCGAACGATGCGCCGACGGCGGTTGCCGATAGCGGCAGTGTTGCCGCCGATGGCACGCTGAGTGTTAACCAGGCGAATGGTGTCGTCGACAACGCGGTGACGGGTGACACGGATCCCGAGGGCGATACGCTGACGGTCAGCGAGGTGAATGGTGTCGGTGCGTCGGTCGGCAATCAGATCACGCTGGGCAGTGGTGCGCTGTTAACGCTGAATAGTAATGGTAGTTACGACTACGATCCGAATGGCGCGTTTGATACGTTGGCCACGGGCACGACGGCGACGGACAGCTTTAGTTATACGGTGACGGATGCCGCGGGTAATACCGACACGGCTTCGGTGACGATCACGATCAATGGCGCGAACGATGCGCCGACGGCGGTTGCCGATAGCGGCAGTGTTGCCGCCGATGGCACGCTGAGTGTTAACCAGGCGAATGGTGTCGTCGACAACGCGGTGACGGGTGACACGGATCCCGAGGGCGATACGCTGACGGTCAGCGAGGTGAATGGTGTCGGTGCGTCGGTCGGCAATCAGATCACGCTGGGCAGTGGTGCGCTGTTAACGCTGAATAGTAATGGTAGTTACGACTACGATCCGAATGGCGCGTTTGATACGTTGGCCACGGGCACGACGGCGACGGACAGCTTTAGTTATACGGTGACGGATGCCGCGGGTAATACCGACACGGCTTCGGTGACGATCACGATCAATGGCGCGAACGATGCGCCGACGGCGGTTGCCGATAGCGGCAGTGTTGCCGCCGATGGCACGCTGAGTGTTAACCAGGCGAATGGTGTCGTCGACAACGCGGTGACGGGTGACACGGATCCCGAGGGCGATACGCTGACGGTCAGCGAGGTGAATGGTGTCGGTGCGTCGGTCGGCAATCAGATCACGCTGGGCAGTGGTGCGCTGTTAACGCTGAATAGTAATGGTAGTTACGACTACGATCCGAATGGCGCGTTTGATACGTTGGCCACGGG
Organism: Pseudomonadales bacterium; assembly: GCA_965267195.1. GTDB lineage: Bacteria > Pseudomonadota > Gammaproteobacteria > Pseudomonadales > Azotimanducaceae > UBA9659. The sequence goes on along the minus strand of OZ253942.1, from coordinate 10,915 downwards.
CACGACGGCGACGGACAGCTTTAGTTATACGGTGACGGATGCCGCGGGTAATACCGACACGGCTTCGGTGACGATCACGATCAATGGCGCGAACGATGCGCCGACGGCGGTTGCCGATAGCGGCAGTGTTGCCGCCGATGGCACGCTGAGTGTTAACCAGGCGAATGGTGTCGTCGACAACGCGGTGACGGGTGACACGGATCCCGAGGGCGATACGCTGACGGTCAGCGAGGTGAATGGTGTCGGTGCGTCGGTCGGCAATCAGATCACGCTGGGCAGTGGTGCGCTGTTAACGCTGAATAGTAATGGTAGTTACGACTACGATCCGAATGGCGCGTTTGATACGTTGGCCACGGGCACGACGGCGACGGACAGCTTTAGTTATACGGTGACGGATGCCGCGGGTAATACCGACACGGCTTCGGTGACGATCACGATCAATGGCGCGAACGATGCGCCGACGGCGGTTGCCGATAGCGGCAGTGTTGCCGCCGATGGCACGCTGAGTGTTAACCAGGCGAATGGTGTCGTCGACAACGCGGTGACGGGTGACACGGATCCCGAGGGCGATACGCTGACGGTCAGCGAGGTGAATGGTGTCGGTGCGTCGGTCGGCAATCAGATCACGCTGGGCAGTGGTGCGCTGTTAACGCTGAATAGTAATGGTAGTTACGACTACGATCCGAATGGCGCGTTTGATACGTTGGCCACGGGCACGACGGCGACGGACAGCTTTAGTTATACGGTGACGGATGCCGCGGGTAATACCGACACGGCTTCGGTGACGATCACGATCAATGGCGCGAACGATGCGCCGACGGCGGTTGCCGATAGCGGCAGTGTTGCCGCCGATGGCACGCTGAGTGTTAACCAGGCGAATGGTGTCGTCGACAACGCGGTGACGGGTGACACGGATCCCGAGGGCGATACGCTGACGGTCAGCGAGGTGAATGGTGTCGGTGCGTCGGTCGGCAATCAGATCACGCTGGGCAGTGGTGCGCTGTTAACGCTGAATAGTAATGGTAGTTACGACTACGATCCGAATGGCGCGTTTGATACGTTGGCCACGGGCACGACGGCGACGGACAGCTTTAGTTATACGGTGACGGATGCCGCGGGTAATACCGACACGGCTTCGGTGACGATCACGATCAATGGCGCGAACGATGCGCCGACGGCGGTTGCCGATAGCGGCAGTGTTGCCGCCGATGGCACGCTGAGTGTTAACCAGGCGAATGGTGTCGTCGACAACGCGGTGACGGGTGACACGGATCCCGAGGGCGATACGCTGACGGTCAGCGAGGTGAATGGTGTCGGTGCGTCGGTCGGCAATCAGATCACGCTGGGCAGTGGTGCGCTGTTAACGCTGAATAGTAATGGTAGTTACGACTACGATCCGAATGGCGCGTTTGATACGTTGGCCACGGGCACGACGGCGACGGACAGCTTTAGTTATACGGTGACGGATGCCGCGGGTAATACCGACACGGCTTCGGTGACGATCACGATCAATGGCGCGAACGATGCGCCGACGGCGGTTGCCGATAGCGGCAGTGTTGCCGCCGATGGCACGCTGAGTGTTAACCAGGCGAATGGTGTCGTCGACAACGCGGTGACGGGTGACACGGATCCCGAGGGCGATACGCTGACGGTCAGCGAGGTGAATGGTGTCGGTGCGTCGGTCGGCAATCAGATCACGCTGGGCAGTGGTGCGCTGTTAACGCTGAATAGTAATGGTAGTTACGACTACGATCCGAATGGCGCGTTTGATACGTTGGCCACGGGCACGACGGCGACGGACAGCTTTAGTTATACGGTGACGGATGCCGCGGGTAATACCGACACGGCTTCGGTGACGATCACGATCAATGGCGCGAACGATGCGCCGACGGCGGTTGCCGATAGCGGCAGTGTTGCCGCCGATGGCACGCTGAGTGTTAACCAGGCGAATGGTGTCGTCGACAACGCGGTGACGGGTGACACGGATCCCGAGGGCGATACGCTGACGGTCAGCGAGGTGAATGGTGTCGGTGCGTCGGTCGGCAATCAGATCACGCTGGGCAGTGGTGCGCTGTTAACGCTGAATAGTAATGGTAGTTACGACTACGATCCGAATGGCGCGTTTGATACGTTGGCCACGGGCACGACGGCGACGGACAGCTTTAGTTATACGGTGACGGATGCCGCGGGTAATACCGACACGGCTTCGGTGACGATCACGATCAATGGCGCGAACGATGCGCCGACGGCGGTTGCCGATAGCGGCAGTGTTGCCGCCGATGGCACGCTGAGTGTTAACCAGGCGAATGGTGTCGTCGACAACGCGGTGACGGGTGACACGGATCCCGAGGGCGATACGCTGACGGTCAGCGAGGTGAATGGTGTCGGTGCGTCGGTCGGCAATCAGATCACGCTGGGCAGTGGTGCGCTGTTAACGCTGAATAGTAATGGTAGTTACGACTACGATCCGAATGGCGCGTTTGATACGTTGGCCACGGGCACGACGGCGACGGACAGCTTTAGTTATACGGTGACGGATGCCGCGGGTAATACCGACACGGCTTCGGTGACGATCACGATCAATGGCGCGAACGATGCGCCGACGGCGGTTGCCGATAGCGGCAGTGTTGCCGCCGATGGCACGCTGAGTGTTAACCAGGCGAATGGTGTCGTCGACAACGCGGTGACGGGTGACACGGATCCCGAGGGCGATACGCTGACGGTCAGCGAGGTGAATGGTGTCGGTGCGTCGGTCGGCAATCAGATCACGCTGGGCAGTGGTGCGCTGTTAACGCTGAATAGTAATGGTAGTTACGACTACGATCCGAATGGCGCGTTTGATACGTTGGCCACGGGCACGACGGCGACGGACAGCTTTAGTTATACGGTGACGGATGCCGCGGGTAATACCGACACGGCTTCGGTGACGATCACGATCAATGGCGCGAACGATGCGCCGACGGCGGTTGCCGATAGCGGCAGTGTTGCCGCCGATGGCACGCTGAGTGTTAACCAGGCGAATGGTGTCGTCGACAACGCGGTGACGGGTGACACGGATCCCGAGGGCGATACGCTGACGGTCAGCGAGGTGAATGGTGTCGGTGCGTCGGTCGGCAATCAGATCACGCTGGGCAGTGGTGCGCTGTTAACGCTGAATAGTAATGGTAGTTACGACTACGATCCGAATGGCGCGTTTGATACGTTGGCCACGGGCACGACGGCGACGGACAGCTTTAGTTATACGGTGACGGATGCCGCGGGTAATACCGACACGGCTTCGGTGACGATCACGATCAATGGCGCGAACGATGCGCCGACGGCGGTTGCCGATAGCGGCAGTGTTGCCGCCGATGGCACGCTGAGTGTTAACCAGGCGAATGGTGTCGTCGACAACGCGGTGACGGGTGACACGGATCCCGAGGGCGATACGCTGACGGTCAGCGAGGTGAATGGTGTCGGTGCGTCGGTCGGCAATCAGATCACGCTGGGCAGTGGTGCGCTGTTAACGCTGAATAGTAATGGTAGTTACGACTACGATCCGAATGGCGCGTTTGATACGTTGGCCACGGGCACGACGGCGACGGACAGCTTTAGTTATACGGTGACGGATGCCGCGGGTAATACCGACACGGCTTCGGTGACGATCACGATCAATGGCGCGAACGATGCGCCGACGGCGGTTGCCGATAGCGGCAGTGTTGCCGCCGATGGCACGCTGAGTGTTAACCAGGCGAATGGTGTCGTCGACAACGCGGTGACGGGTGACACGGATCCCGAGGGCGATACGCTGACGGTCAGCGAGGTGAATGGTGTCGGTGCGTCGGTCGGCAATCAGATCACGCTGGGCAGTGGTGCGCTGTTAACGCTGAATAGTAATGGTAGTTACGACTACGATCCGAATGGCGCGTTTGATACGTTGGCCACGGGCACGACGGCGACGGACAGCTTTAGTTATACGGTGACGGATGCCGCGGGTAATACCGACACGGCTTCGGTGACGATCACGATCAATGGCGCGAACGATGCGCCGACGGCGGTTGCCGATAGCGGCAGTGTTGCCGCCGATGGCACGCTGAGTGTTAACCAGGCGAATGGTGTCGTCGACAACGCGGTGACGGGTGACACGGATCCCGAGGGCGATACGCTGACGGTCAGCGAGGTGAATGGTGTCGGTGCGTCGGTCGGCAATCAGATCACGCTGGGCAGTGGTGCGCTGTTAACGCTGAATAGTAATGGTAGTTACGACTACGATCCGAATGGCGCGTTTGATACGTTGGCCACGGGCACGACGGCGACGGACAGCTTTAGTTATACGGTGACGGATGCCGCGGGTAATACCGACACGGCTTCGGTGACGATCACGATCAATGGCGCGAACGATGCGCCGACGGCGGTTGCCGATAGCGGCAGTGTTGCCGCCGATGGCACGCTGAGTGTTAACCAGGCGAATGGTGTCGTCGACAACGCGGTGACGGGTGACACGGATCCCGAGGGCGATACGCTGACGGTCAGCGAGGTGAATGGTGTCGGTGCGTCGGTCGGCAATCAGATCACGCTGGGCAGTGGTGCGCTGTTAACGCTGAATAGTAATGGTAGTTACGACTACGATCCGAATGGCGCGTTTGATACGTTGGCCACGGGCACGACGGCGACGGACAGCTTTAGTTATACGGTGACGGATGCCGCGGGTAATACCGACACGGCTTCGGTGACGATCACGATCAATGGCGCGAACGATGCGCCGACGGCGGTTGCCGATAGCGGCAGTGTTGCCGCCGATGGCACGCTGAGTGTTAACCAGGCGAATGGTGTCGTCGACAACGCGGTGACGGGTGACACGGATCCCGAGGGCGATACGCTGACGGTCAGCGAGGTGAATGGTGTCGGTGCGTCGGTCGGCAATCAGATCACGCTGGGCAGTGGTGCGCTGTTAACGCTGAATAGTAATGGTAGTTACGACTACGATCCGAATGGCGCGTTTGATACGTTGGCCACGGGCACGACGGCGACGGACAGCTTTAGTTATACGGTGACGGATGCCGCGGGTAATACCGACACGGCTTCGGTGACGATCACGATCAATGGCGCGAACGATGCGCCGACGGCGGTTGCCGATAGCGGCAGTGTTGCCGCCGATGGCACGCTGAGTGTTAACCAGGCGAATGGTGTCGTCGACAACGCGGTGACGGGTGACACGGATCCCGAGGGCGATACGCTGACGGTCAGCGAGGTGAATGGTGTCGGTGCGTCGGTCGGCAATCAGATCACGCTGGGCAGTGGTGCGCTGTTAACGCTGAATAGTAATGGTAGTTACGACTACGATCCGAATGGCGCGTTTGATACGTTGGCCACGGGCACGACGGCGACGGACAGCTTTAGTTATACGGTGACGGATGCCGCGGGTAATACCGACACGGCTTCGGTGACGATCACGATCAATGGCGCGAACGATGCGCCGACGGCGGTTGCCGATAGCGGCAGTGTTGCCGCCGATGGCACGCTGAGTGTTAACCAGGCGAATGGTGTCGTCGACAACGCGGTGACGGGTGACACGGATCCCGAGGGCGATACGCTGACGGTCAGCGAGGTGAATGGTGTCGGTGCGTCGGTCGGCAATCAGATCACGCTGGGCAGTGGTGCGCTGTTAACGCTGAATAGTAATGGTAGTTACGACTACGATCCGAATGGCGCGTTTGATACGTTGGCCACGGGCACGACGGCGACGGACAGCTTTAGTTATACGGTGACGGATGCCGCGGGTAATACCGACACGGCTTCGGTGACGATCACGATCAATGGCGCGAACGATGCGCCGACGGCGGTTGCCGATAGCGGCAGTGTTGCCGCCGATGGCACGCTGAGTGTTAACCAGGCGAATGGTGTCGTCGACAACGCGGTGACGGGTGACACGGATCCCGAGGGCGATACGCTGACGGTCAGCGAGGTGAATGGTGTCGGTGCGTCGGTCGGCAATCAGATCACGCTGGGCAGTGGTGCGCTGTTAACGCTGAATAGTAATGGTAGTTACGACTACGATCCGAATGGCGCGTTTGATACGTTGGCCACGGGCACGACGGCGACGGACAGCTTTAGTTATACGGTGACGGATGCCGCGGGTAATACCGACACGGCTTCGGTGACGATCACGATCAATGGCGCGAACGATGCGCCGACGGCGGTTGCCGATAGCGGCAGTGTTGCCGCCGATGGCACGCTGAGTGTTAACCAGGCGAATGGTGTCGTCGACAACGCGGTGACGGGTGACACGGATCCCGAGGGCGATACGCTGACGGTCAGCGAGGTGAATGGTGTCGGTGCGTCGGTCGGCAATCAGATCACGCTGGGCAGTGGTGCGCTGTTAACGCTGAATAGTAATGGTAGTTACGACTACGATCCGAATGGCGCGTTTGATACGTTGGCCACGGGCACGACGGCGACGGACAGCTTTAGTTATACGGTGACGGATGCCGCGGGTAATACCGACACGGCTTCGGTGACGATCACGATCAATGGCGCGAACGATGCGCCGACGGCGGTTGCCGATAGCGGCAGTGTTGCCGCCGATGGCACGCTGAGTGTTAACCAGGCGAATGGTGTCGTCGACAACGCGGTGACGGGTGACACGGATCCCGAGGGCGATACGCTGACGGTCAGCGAGGTGAATGGTGTCGGTGCGTCGGTCGGCAATCAGATCACGCTGGGCAGTGGTGCGCTGTTAACGCTGAATAGTAATGGTAGTTACGACTACGATCCGAATGGCGCGTTTGATACGTTGGCCACGGGCACGACGGCGACGGACAGCTTTAGTTATACGGTGACGGATGCCGCGGGTAATACCGACACGGCTTCGGTGACGATCACGATCAATGGCGCGAACGATGCGCCGACGGCGGTTGCCGATAGCGGCAGTGTTGCCGCCGATGGCACGCTGAGTGTTAACCAGGCGAATGGTGTCGTCGACAACGCGGTGACGGGTGACACGGATCCCGAGGGCGATACGCTGACGGTCAGCGAGGTGAATGGTGTCGGTGCGTCGGTCGGCAATCAGATCACGCTGGGCAGTGGTGCGCTGTTAACGCTGAATAGTAATGGTAGTTACGACTACGATCCGAATGGCGCGTTTGATACGTTGGCCACGGGCACGACGGCGACGGACAGCTTTAGTTATACGGTGACGGATGCCGCGGGTAATACCGACACGGCTTCGGTGACGATCACGATCAATGGCGCGAACGATGCGCCGACGGCGGTTGCCGATAGCGGCAGTGTTGCCGCCGATGGCACGCTGAGTGTTAACCAGGCGAATGGTGTCGTCGACAACGCGGTGACGGGTGACACGGATCCCGAGGGCGATACGCTGACGGTCAGCGAGGTGAATGGTGTCGGTGCGTCGGTCGGCAATCAGATCACGCTGGGCAGTGGTGCGCTGTTAACGCTGAATAGTAATGGTAGTTACGACTACGATCCGAATGGCGCGTTTGATACGTTGGCCACGGGCACGACGGCGACGGACAGCTTTAGTTATACGGTGACGGATGCCGCGGGTAATACCGACACGGCTTCGGTGACGATCACGATCAATGGCGCGAACGATGCGCCGACGGCGGTTGCCGATAGCGGCAGTGTTGCCGCCGATGGCACGCTGAGTGTTAACCAGGCGAATGGTGTCGTCGACAACGCGGTGACGGGTGACACGGATCCCGAGGGCGATACGCTGACGGTCAGCGAGGTGAATGGTGTCGGTGCGTCGGTCGGCAATCAGATCACGCTGGGCAGTGGTGCGCTGTTAACGCTGAATAGTAATGGTAGTTACGACTACGATCCGAATGGCGCGTTTGATACGTTGGCCACGGGCACGACGGCGACGGACAGCTTTAGTTATACGGTGACGGATGCCGCGGGTAATACCGACACGGCTTCGGTGACGATCACGATCAATGGCGCGAACGATGCGCCGACGGCGGTTGCCGATAGCGGCAGTGTTGCCGCCGATGGCACGCTGAGTGTTAACCAGGCGAATGGTGTCGTCGACAACGCGGTGACGGGTGACACGGATCCCGAGGGCGATACGCTGACGGTCAGCGAGGTGAATGGTGTCGGTGCGTCGGTCGGCAATCAGATCACGCTGGGCAGTGGTGCGCTGTTAACGCTGAATAGTAATGGTAGTTACGACTACGATCCGAATGGCGCGTTTGATACGTTGGCCACGGGCACGACGGCGACGGACAGCTTTAGTTATACGGTGACGGATGCCGCGGGTAATACCGACACGGCTTCGGTGACGATCACGATCAATGGCGCGAACGATGCGCCGACGGCGGTTGCCGATAGCGGCAGTGTTGCCGCCGATGGCACGCTGAGTGTTAACCAGGCGAATGGTGTCGTCGACAACGCGGTGACGGGTGACACGGATCCCGAGGGCGATACGCTGACGGTCAGCGAGGTGAATGGTGTCGGTGCGTCGGTCGGCAATCAGATCACGCTGGGCAGTGGTGCGCTGTTAACGCTGAATAGTAATGGTAGTTACGACTACGATCCGAATGGCGCGTTTGATACGTTGGCCACGGGCACGACGGCGACGGACAGCTTTAGTTATACGGTGACGGATGCCGCGGGTAATACCGACACGGCTTCGGTGACGATCACGATCAATGGCGCGAACGATGCGCCGACGGCGGTTGCCGATAGCGGCAGTGTTGCCGCCGATGGCACGCTGAGTGTTAACCAGGCGAATGGTGTCGTCGACAACGCGGTGACGGGTGACACGGATCCCGAGGGCGATACGCTGACGGTCAGCGAGGTGAATGGTGTCGGTGCGTCGGTCGGCAATCAGATCACGCTGGGCAGTGGTGCGCTGTTAACGCTGAATAGTAATGGTAGTTACGACTACGATCCGAATGGCGCGTTTGATACGTTGGCCACGGGCACGACGGCGACGGACAGCTTTAGTTATACGGTGACGGATGCCGCGGGTAATACCGACACGGCTTCGGTGACGATCACGATCAATGGCGCGAACGATGCGCCGACGGCGGTTGCCGATAGCGGCAGTGTTGCCGCCGATGGCACGCTGAGTGTTAACCAGGCGAATGGTGTCGTCGACAACGCGGTGACGGGTGACACGGATCCCGAGGGCGATACGCTGACGGTCAGCGAGGTGAATGGTGTCGGTGCGTCGGTCGGCAATCAGATCACGCTGGGCAGTGGTGCGCTGTTAACGCTGAATAGTAATGGTAGTTACGACTACGATCCGAATGGCGCGTTTGATACGTTGGCCACGGGCACGACGGCGACGGACAGCTTTAGTTATACGGTGACGGATGCCGCGGGTAATACCGACACGGCTTCGGTGACGATCACGATCAATGGCGCGAACGATGCGCCGACGGCGGTTGCCGATAGCGGCAGTGTTGCCGCCGATGGCACGCTGAGTGTTAACCAGGCGAATGGTGTCGTCGACAACGCGGTGACGGGTGACACGGATCCCGAGGGCGATACGCTGACGGTCAGCGAGGTGAATGGTGTCGGTGCGTCGGTCGGCAATCAGATCACGCTGGGCAGTGGTGCGCTGTTAACGCTGAATAGTAATGGTAGTTACGACTACGATCCGAATGGCGCGTTTGATACGTTGGCCACGGGCACGACGGCGACGGACAGCTTTAGTTATACGGTGACGGATGCCGCGGGTAATACCGACACGGCTTCGGTGACGATCACGATCAATGGCGCGAACGATGCGCCGACGGCGGTTGCCGATAGCGGCAGTGTTGCCGCCGATGGCACGCTGAGTGTTAACCAGGCGAATGGTGTCGTCGACAACGCGGTGACGGGTGACACGGATCCCGAGGGCGATACGCTGACGGTCAGCGAGGTGAATGGTGTCGGTGCGTCGGTCGGCAATCAGATCACGCTGGGCAGTGGTGCGCTGTTAACGCTGAATAGTAATGGTAGTTACGACTACGATCCGAATGGCGCGTTTGATACGTTGGCCACGGGCACGACGGCGACGGACAGCTTTAGTTATACGGTGACGGATGCCGCGGGTAATACCGACACGGCTTCGGTGACGATCACGATCAATGGCGCGAACGATGCGCCGACGGCGGTTGCCGATAGCGGCAGTGTTGCCGCCGATGGCACGCTGAGTGTTAACCAGGCGAATGGTGTCGTCGACAACGCGGTGACGGGTGACACGGATCCCGAGGGCGATACGCTGACGGTCAGCGAGGTGAATGGTGTCGGTGCGTCGGTCGGCAATCAGATCACGCTGGGCAGTGGTGCGCTGTTAACGCTGAATAGTAATGGTAGTTACGACTACGATCCGAATGGCGCGTTTGATACGTTGGCCACGGGCACGACGGCGACGGACAGCTTTAGTTATACGGTGACGGATGCCGCGGGTAATACCGACACGGCTTCGGTGACGATCACGATCAATGGCGCGAACGATGCGCCGACGGCGGTTGCCGATAGCGGCAGTGTTGCCGCCGATGGCACGCTGAGTGTTAACCAGGCGAATGGTGTCGTCGACAACGCGGTGACGGGTGACACGGATCCCGAGGGCGATACGCTGACGGTCAGCGAGGTGAATGGTGTCGGTGCGTCGGTCGGCAATCAGATCACGCTGGGCAGTGGTGCGCTGTTAACGCTGAATAGTAATGGTAGTTACGACTACGATCCGAATGGCGCGTTTGATACGTTGGCCACGGGCACGACGGCGACGGACAGCTTTAGTTATACGGTGACGGATGCCGCGGGTAATACCGACACGGCTTCGGTGACGATCACGATCAATGGCGCGAACGATGCGCCGACGGCGGTTGCCGATAGCGGCAGTGTTGCCGCCGATGGCACGCTGAGTGTTAACCAGGCGAATGGTGTCGTCGACAACGCGGTGACGGGTGACACGGATCCC